>CAVVFQ010000001.1:0-390298 GCA_963747545.1 uncultured Acidobacteriaceae bacterium
GGGCGGTTAGCTCAGCTGGTTAGAGCGCCTGCCTTACAAGCAGGAGGTCGCAGGTTCGAGTCCTGCACTGCCCACCACTTCAATCAATTTATTAAGACTTGGCCTCAAGTTACACGAAGCCACATACTTCGTGGTTGGCGGAGGCGTTGATGACAAGCAGACAGCCTGGATCTGGGGAAGACGCAGATCGGAGTGCGCAGTGGGCGGCAACCGTCGGCTCCCTGGCCGTGGGCGCTGCGTTCCTGACGCTGTGGTTCTGGTTGTTGCCCATCTGGCTGGGCTTTCGCGTCGACCTGGCGGGCGCGGCACGATGGCGCTGGATTGCGGCTATGCCCTCGGTACTTGGCTTCGCGGTGGCCCTGCGCTGCGTATGGGACTTCGGATGGACGGGACGCGGAACGCCAGCGCCGGTGGTTCCGCCGACGCAGCTGGTCGTGGTGGGGTTCTATCGCTATGTGCGGAATCCGATGTACCCGGGATTCTTCGTGGGCTGGGCGGGGCTGTGGGTAATCTTCGGGCGTGCAAACCTGGTCGCGATCGCAGGGGCGTGCGCGGCGGTGCTCGGCGTCGCTTTGTTTGTCCGGCTGTACGAGGAGCCGCACCTGCGAAAGATATTCGGCTCGGCGTACGAAGAATATCGCCGGAACGTCGGCCGCTGGGTGCCGCGGATGCGCGCGTGGCGTAAGTGAGCTGGCGCAACTTGCGGGATGCCGCAAAAAGAAAGGGGCGCGGAAGCCGTCCACGCCCCAAAGTACAAATCAACTTTCCTGACCTAATTCACCGTAAGGGCGAACGTCGTCGCTTGTTGAAGCGACCCCTCCGTCACGGCCACCGAGACTACTTGATTCACTACCGGCGGTGTCGGTGCCAGGAGGTTCACGGTTGCCGTCCCAGGGTTGGTGGTGGCCGTCGATGTCGCGGTGATGGTTATGGGCGAGTTAGGGTTGGGTAATGTGTCCGGGGCTGTGTACAGGCCGGTCGGATCAATCGAGCCGTTGCCGGTTCCGTTAACCGCCCAGGTTACGGCCTGGCTGGTTGTGTTCGAGACCTGCGCCCCGAATTGCTGAGTCTGGGCCGGCGCGCCCGCCAAGTTCGGATACAAAGTGTTCACCGTTGGGGGATTCACAGTGACCACGGCTGGCGCAGGGCTACTGCTGCCTCCGCAGGCTACCAAGAATCCAGCGAAGACCAGGGCCAGGCAGAGTCCAGCGATTTTGTAGCTGCGTGGCAAGCCTCGCCCAGCGATTCCAATCAGTAGCATGCCGGTTAACGGCAGGCCTAACGGCAGCCATAACCGTTGTTTCGGACCCAGCGCCGCACGCCGAGTGTTTGCGCGTCGAGCATCACTCGCCACTCCCGTGAACGGACCCACCGTCTGGACGGTGATGGTCACGGTTTGCGGAGAGATTGCATTCGCGCTGATATGGGCCGGGTTGAAAGAGCAAGTCGCGCCCGTCGGCAGGTTGGACGCGCTGAACGTTACGGCGTAGGCGAAGTTGGCTCCGCTCGCCGTGGCGATGGACATGGTGGTCGTGGTCGACTGCCCGGGGTTCGCGGCCGCCGGGGGCGTAAGGGTCCCGGGAACGTTGATGTTCTGATTGATGGATACGACAATCGTCGTTGTTGCGACTAGGGCTCCGGAGGTGCCGGTGATAGTTACCGTAGCCGTCACGGGAAGGGCCGAAGCGGCCGCCGTCAGCGTGAGCGTGCTGCTGGTGGTGGTTGGGTTAGTGCCCCATACGGCGGTTACTCCACTGGGCAGACCAGACGCGACGAGAGTTACACTGCCGGTGAAGCCGTTCACATCCGTGACCGTGACGGTGCTGGGGACGCCTGCCGCTCCCGGGGTGGGCGTGAGAATGGCGGGCGAAGCCGAGAGCGTGAAGTCCGGCGTCGCATTGACCGTAAGAGCAATAGTAGTGGTTGCAGTGAGGCCGCCCGAGGTGCCAGTGATGGTGACGGTAGCCGGTCCGCCGGCGGCGGCCGTTGAACTCGCGGTCAGAGATAATGTGCTGGTGTTGGTGGTTGGGTTGGTGCTGAAGGTTGCTGTCACGCCGCTGGGCAGGCCGGATGCCGCTAGAGTTACGCTGCCGGTGAATCCGTTCACGTCGTTTACGGTGATCGTGCTGGTCCCGGCCGGGCCGCCCGTGGTGATCGTCAGACTGCTGGGCGAGGCCGAGAGCGTGAAGTTCGGTTCCGTGGCCAGCCATGCGACCGCGAGGTTGTTGACATCGACGGATCCGAGGCCGGTCACCAGGTTGTAGCCGGTGGTCGCGTCAGCGTTGGACGATTCGAAGCCGATGACCCCGACCCCGGTGCCAGGGCACTGATACGCGACCGGTTGGTCCGACGGCTGGCCCGAATCGCAATAAACCTGGTTATTTCCGGTATCGATTCCGGCTCCCGGCTTCAGCTGATGGAAGGCGTCGTTCGAGGGAGTCTTCGCCAGTGTGTACAGCGTGGGGTTGATGTTGCCCATGCCGTTGCTGTTACCCAGATACTGGTTCAGCAATACCACCATGCCGGCGAAGATCGGTGTCGAAACGGACGTGCCTCCAATGATGGTCGGGTCGTAGTACTCCGTTCCGTCGATGAGGATGGTGTGGGCAAGGGTGTTGGTAATACCCTGGGCGCCACCAGGGGAACAGGTGCTGCCCGAGCCGGTGAGGCCCCATTCCGTAAGCTCGGTACAGAAGATGTAGCCCGGATAGTTGGCCGATCCCACCAAGGAAACGTCAGGCACGTAGCGGACTCCGGCGGGCGCACCGGTAATCGCAGGGCTAAAATTCTGATAGGACGGCTGCGGAAAGCCGCCGGTGCACTGGCCCGCATTTTGTGTGTAACAGTTGCTGGCCCCGCCACCGCCGCCGCCGATGCCGAAGTTGGCGTTCTCCTGCACCTGCAGCGCCGTCGTCGTCGACCCGAACAAATTGCTCTTGCAGAAATCAGTACTTGGGTCCGCAACACATTCCGCCGCAGTTTCGAAAGGATCGTTCCAGGCTTCCTCCGGGATGCGGGGAGGCCCCGGGAGTAACGATGCGCCGTCCGTGGGATTCGGGTTGGGCGTGCCCCAATACGTTCCGCTGTCGGTACCGGGAGGGTTGGGAGGGAGATCAATGAACGGAATCGCACTTCCTCCCACTCCTGTTACATACTGGCTGCTAGCCGGATAGTTTACCGCCGGACCTCCAATCGCCAGGTTATTAGTTAAGGTATTCGTGAAACCGTCGCACGCGGCTGACGCAGTGTCTCCTGAGGAGTTCACAACGGTCACACCCTCCATAACAGCTTGCTTCAGCTCAGCCTCCAGAAAAGGCGCCGACTCCAACTCGCATCCGCCGTAGCTCATGCTGATTACCGGAGCGACTGGTGGCGCGCCGGGCGAAGGGGCGATCGCATAGGACAGAGCATCCACCACTCCGCCGCCGGATATTTCGGTGCATGTAGGAGGATTCACCCAAATGGCGGGGGCGTTGACGTAGATGATTTGCGCGTTTCGCGCAGTGGCTCCGGACCACTCGATGTCAGTGTCCGCCTCGGTTAAATCGCCACATGCATAGGTTTTACCCGGATCGGTGCCCACCAAAACATATCCGAGGTTGGTTGCGTTGGTGCAGGAGGTGAGGAGGCCCGTTGTCGAATTCGAGGCGCAAGAGTTGGCGCCACTGGTGGGGATGGGGGCAAGCCCGAAGCCGGTGCGGAAGTCGTTGATGTCGGCCAGGTAAATGTCGGTCTCACCGATAATCGCTAGCTTTTGCCCGGTGCCGTCGATGGACGTAGGAAGGTTGTAGAGCGCGTTGATGTCGTAGAGCGTCGCAACATCGCCGGGTGCGAGGAAATCGAAGTCGAAGGTGCTGTCGTAGTAGTTTTTATGCGGAGGCCTCCTCCTGCTCATCGCTTTCCAGCGAAAACTGTGCACCCCTCGCACACCGGTTACCACGCCCGCCCATGCCGCGGGAATCTTCAGCGGCGCGGAGTTTGCGAAGTGTTCGCTACCGTCGACGTTGTAATTATGGATTGAGGTCTGGAACGCGTTCTCGATCTGTGTGGCCGTCCCGCTAAAGACTATCGAATTGCGGCCGCCCGCGACACGGGTCACGGTGAACCCCTGTGCCCTCAGCCACGTCGTGATCTTGTCAATGTCGTTGTGGCTGAGACCGAACCGATCGGCATACTGCGCGGGTGTGAGCCACTGGTGGTAGTGCGGCGACGAGGGATCCTGCTGCTCTGCCATCAGCTGGTCAAGCTCGGTCTGCTGGCTGGCTGAAGGCGACGTCTGCAAGGTAACAGAGCCGAACATGAATTGCGGGTCGATCGGACCTTTGTCGTACTGCGGCTTCGCCTTCGGGGGCACGCTCCCGACCAACGCCACCATCTGGCCGGGGACAATCGGACCAACGCGGTCGGGCGCCTCGGCGAAGCTGAAAGTCGAAAGAATCACGAGGCAGAGGGCGAGCAAAAGGCCGGATGTCGAAAGTTTGGAGCTCGAAGGCTGGGAGGAGGTCAGCAGGGCCGGTGAGGAACGTCGCATGGTCACTCCGTGGTAAAGCAGGATGGTCGCGGACTTGAAATCATTATTACTGCTTCTCCCTGTCTGATCAAGTTATTCCTCGTTTGGTTGTACGGCGAGTAACTGATAGTTAGCGCTGGTGACAGGAATTTGACATTTATTCCGCGTCACGGGTATTGCGGCTCGCGATGAGAATTCGTTCCACAGCTAGATTTCACAGTTAGACTTCGGCCAGCTCTTCTTCCAGCAACTGCTTGTTATACAGATCGGTGTAATAACCGTTGCGGGCGATGAGCTGGTCGTGGGTGCCTTGCTCTACGATGCGTCCCTGGTGGAGGACGGCTATGGAGTCGGCGTTGCGGACGGTGGAGACGCGGTGGGAGATGAAGATGGTGGTGCGTCCACGCATGATTTCGCGCAGGTGGTTGAGGATTTTGTCTTCGGTGTGGGTGTCTACGCTGGAGAGAGCGTCGTCGAGGATGAGTATGCGGGGGCTGCGGAGCAGGGCGCGGGCGATGGCGGTGCGCTGCTTCTGGCCTCCGGAGAGCGTGATGCCGCGCTCGCCCACGGTGGTGTTGTAGCCTTCCGGGAAACTCTCGATGTCGTGGGCAATGTTGGCAGCTTCGGCGGCGGCTTTGATGGCGTCGAGGGTGGGCTCGCCGGCTTCCCGCGAAAACCCGTAAGCGATGTTTCCGCGGATGGTGTCGCTGAAGAGAAACGTTTCCTGGGGAACGAAGCCGATTTCACGGCGCAGGGGGTCGAGAGGGAATTGGCGGATGGGGCGGCCGTCGATGAGGACGGCTCCGGGCGCGGCGTCATAGATGCGCGGGATGAGGTTGACCAGCGTCGTCTTGCCCGATCCAGTGGGGCCGACGATGGCCAGACTCGAGCCGGCGGGGATGCGCAGGTTGATGTCTTTAAGCACAGCGGTGCCGTTGTAAGCGAAATTCAGATTGCGGAATTCGATTTCGCCGACGAGGCTTCGAGCTTCGAGCTGCGAGCTTCGAGCAACCTGCTCGCTCGAGGCTCGCGGCTGGGGGCTCGTAGCTTGCTCCTCGTCTTTAATCTCCGGCTGCTGCGACAGGATTTCCTGAATGCGGACCATCGACGCGGTACCGCGCTGGAAGATGTTGATGACCCATCCCAGGGCGATGACCGGCCAGGTGAGTTGCATCATATAGGTGTTGAAGGCGACGAAATCGCCAACGTTCATCTTGCCCATCAGGACTTGCCTTCCGCCCAGCCAGAGCACGATGACCACGGCGGCGCCGAGCATGAGTTCCAGCGTGGGCCAGAGCATTCCCATCAACCGGACCAGGCCCAGGCTGCGACGGATGTATTCCTGGTTGGCGCCCTCGAAGGCTGCGATCTCGGCCTGTTCTTGCACGTAGGCGCGGATAACGCGTGCGCCGGAGAAGTTTTCCTGGGCGCGGGCCGAGATGTCGGAGAACATGGCTTGGATACGTTCGAAACGCTCGTGAATGCGGCGTCCGAAATACTGGATGATGATGCTGGCGATGGGCAGGGGCAGAAAAGCGTAAATCGTGAGCTTCGGACTGATGGCGAGCATGAATCCCAGAGCGCCGGCGGTGAAGACGAGCGTGTTGGCCGTGTACATGATCGCCGGGCCGAGCAACATCCGCACGGCGTTGAGGTCATTGGTGGCGCGGGCCATGATGTCGCCCGTGCGGTTGCGCTGGTAATAGGAATACGAAAGGCGTTCCAGGTGCGCGAACAGGTCGTTGCGCAGATCGAACTCGATATCGCGCGAGATACCAATAAGAACCCAGCGTGTCAGAAACTGGAAGATGCCCTTGGCCAGAGCGATGGCGAGTATGAAAAGAGCGTAGGTGAGAAGCTTCTGCCGGGTGACGCCGGAGTTGAGATCGTTAACGGCGCGGCGGAGAACTTGCGGAAACAGGATCCAGATTCCGTTATTGAATAAGACGAAGAGCCCGCCCCAGACCAGACCGCTGCGGTAGCGTTTCAGATACGGAACGAGGGGGCGTAGGTTCTTCGGCACCATGATGGCTTAGAGGTCGCGCTGAACGCTGTTCTGAACGTTCTCCTGAACGCTGTTCCGAACTACGACTTCCTATAGATGAAATTGTAGCAGCGCGCGGTGCGGATTTTCGCAGCGACGGTGCGAGGGCAACAAGGGTGGCGGTAAGCAAGAGCGCGGTCCAGACCGATAGCATCCCGGCGGCGAACATCAATCCCGAGTAGAGGAGGTCGGCGCGTTCCATCTGGTTTCTACGCTTTTAGAGGCCGGTGAAAAAAGCGGGTGAGGACGGAGTTTCGAAGTTCCGTTCCTCACCCGGAAAGGAGAGAGACCCTAAGCAGAGACGCGGGTTTCCGCGTCTCCAAAGAAAAAGCTAGTTCGCGGGCGCAGGCGATGTGTGCTGGCTCATGCGCGCTCCGCGATTGGCCTCGATCTGAGCCAGTTTGGCTTTCTGATCGGGGGTCAGAATTTGGATGATTTCGGACCTCACGCGCTCGTGCTCGACCTGCAGTTGGATCATGGTCTGCGAGTTTTGCGTGGCGAGGGCGGTCACCTTGGCTTCGTCGAACGGGCCCGCCGCTTCAAGGGCGCTCATGGCGGCGTGGCTTTGCTGCATCTGCTGCATCAGCGGCTGCAGGGTGGGCTTCTCTTTTTCAAAGATCGCCTTGACCTGGGCGTGTTGATCGCTGGTCAGATCAAGCTGCCTGAGCATGTGGCGGAAGTCGCCGCCAGGGCCGCCATAGCCGTGCCTGCCCTCCGCAATTACGGCTGCCGCCGCCAGTAACAAAACAACGCCGATGGTGAGAATGCGAATACGAGTTGATTTCATTGGAACTCCTTTGCGAGCTACTAGCCACTTGCCACTAGCCACTGGCTGAATCGGTTTGTCAGAAGCCAGCAACTGGTAGACTTAGCAGCATTTCAGCAATCGTTACCCAGATAAGAACACTATTTTCGAACGGATTCGGTAAAGAGTCGGTCAATCAGAGGTAAAGTTTTGTAAAGATCCTGCTGGCTTCTACCTACTGGCTGTTGGCCATTCTGGCTCGCCAGAAGCCAATAGCTAGAAGCCCGCAGCTGTTTGAGCAATCACAAATCTTTACCGCGTGGACGCCGTCGGGGGTGTTAGATGATGATTAAGAGAATGGAACACGTACTGGTGGTGGATGACGACGTCGAATTGTGCGGCTTGGTGCAGGAATACCTGACGGCCGAGGGTTTCAGCCTGAAAGCCGTCCATGACGGGGAACAGGGGCTGCAGCAGGCGTTGACCAACGAGTATGCGCTGGTGGTCCTCGATGTCATGCTGCCGGGGATCAATGGCTTCGAAGTGCTGCGCCGGATTCGCAGCGTCTCGAAGATTCCCGTGCTGCTGTTGACGGCGCGCGGCGAGGACGTGGACCGCATCGTCGGTTTAGAGATCGGAGCGGACGATTATCTTCCGAAGCCTTTTAACCCGCGGGAGCTGGTGGCGCGAATCCGGGCGATTCTGCGCCGCACCAAACCGGCCAGGGCGGCGGACGCCGTGCCGGAGGTATTGACGGTGGGCGACGTCGAACTGGATCCGGCGACGCGTAATGTGCTGCGGGCAGGGCAACCGGTCGATCTGACTTCTGTGGAATTCAATCTTCTCGAAGTTCTGCTGCGCGAGGCGGGGCGAGTGGTAACGCGCGAGCGGTTGGTGAATGCCGTCCTCAGCCGCAAGTTCATGCCCTTCGATCGCAGCATCGACATGCACGTCAGCAAGGTGCGGCGGAAGTTGGGCGACTCGGAAGAGGACGGAGACCATATCAAGACGATCCGCGGAGTGGGATACATGTTTGCGCGGCCGGCGGCGAAGGTGAAGAAATAATATTTAGTCATTGAACCATTGAGGTATTGAGTCATTGGGGAAGAAGTTGACTTCAATGATTCAATGACTCAATGATTCAATAGATCTAGATCAATGAAGAGTCTTTTCCTCAAGATTTTCCTGTCGTTCTGGGCAGCTTTGGCGCTTTCGCTGGTGCTGGCGATCCTGGTGACCATCGCGTTGCGGCCGGCGCGGCGTGGCCTCGAGAGCCAGAGTCTGCAAACTCTGGCGGAAACCGTGAATGCTTATCAGAGTGGCGGCGAACGCGGCGCCCACGACTATTTGGAAGAAGTTTGGCGCACGCAGCACGTGCGGTGTTTCGTTTTTGATTCGTCCGGCCATGAACTGGCGGGCCGGCCGGTGCCGCCTTGGATCGAAGATGTCCGGCAGGGTGTCCCACCCCGCGGCGGCCCGCTCCGTCACCGTACCTGGATCGACAATCTGCTGCCCGACCGGGTTATACGGGAGGCGCTGACCCTGGATGGAAAACGGTACACGCTGGTGTTGGAGTTACCACCCGACCAGGGAGGATTCCCCGCACGGCATGACATCCCGCTGCTGGGAATCACGATTGCAATTCTCTCGTCGGGACTGATCTGTTACTTGCTGGCGTGGTCGATGACCAGTCCGGTGACGCGTTTGCGGAAAGCGGCGCAGAGCTTGGCTGCCGGCGACTTGAGCGCACGGGCGGGTGCGCCCGTGGGTGGCCACGGCGACGAACTGACGGAGTTGATGCGCGATTTTGATCGCATGGCCGAACGCATCGAGGGGCTGGTGGATTCGCAATCACGGCTGTTAAAGGATGTGTCGCACGAACTGAGGTCTCCACTGGCCAGGCTGAGCGTGGCGCTGGGGTTGGCGCGGCAACGGGCTGCTTCTAAAGTTGACCCGGAAGTCGCGCCGGAACTCGAACTTGCGCTGAATCGGATAGAAATGGAGGCCGACCGCTTAAATCAGCTGATCCAGCGACTGCTGACCATTTCGCGGCTGGAGTCGGGGACCGATGGCCTGCACAAGACGCGTTTGTCGTTGCGGGAATTGGTGGAGCAGGTAGCGCACGACGCCGAGTACGAAACGCCGGGGCGAGGCTGCCGCGTGATCTCTCCCTCCGATAAGCCGGCGGACGAGCCGGATGAATTTCTGGTCGATGCCGATCCTGACTTGCTGCGGAGCGCGGTGGAGAATGCGGTGAGGAACGCCACGCGGTATACTGCTGAAGGCACGATGGTCGAGGTTCGACTGGAGCGGCAGCAATCCGCGAACGGAAATGGCGAGGAAATTGTGGTTCGCGTCTTGGATTCCGGCCCCGGCGTACCAAACGAAGCGTTGCCGAAGATATTTGAGCCCTTTTATCGACTGGACGATGCCCGCAACCGCCAGACCGGGGGAGCGGGTTTGGGCCTGTCGATCGCGGATCGGGCCATCAGGCTGCACGGCGGGCAACTTCGTGCATCCAACCGCAAAGAGGGTGGGTTAGAGGTTGAAATCCGGATTCCGGTTCTTCCGCCGGTTGAGGGGTTTGCTCTTCCCGCTCGTTCCTGATACACAAATATATTTCAGCCACAGGCTGCTACCTACGTGACGGCTGGTGGAATATTGCCTGCGGGCGGGATGCGGCTGATTAACCCCGATCGGCGAAAAGCGCGCCGATTAGGGACCCCTTGGGAGAATAGATGTCGAAGAAAATAAGCGGAGTCGTTGCGCTCGTGGGCCTGTGCGCCCTGAGTTTGTTTTTGCTCAATTGCGGCAGTTCCTCATCCCGGCCCTCGGGGATCTTGTATGTGCTGACGCAGGGGGCCAACGATGTGGGGAACAACGTAAGTTCCTTCGCGATCGATTTGTCGAACGGCACCCTGTCGCTGATCAATTCGAATGCCAGCACCTGCCCGGCGGGGAATAACGTCAACAACAACCCGTGCGGAATTCCCCTCGACATTGTGCTTGACCCGACGGGAGGGGCGGCATTCGTTCTGGATCAGGGTGTGCCGTGTGTGCAGCAACCGGCTCCGCAGCCGTGTCTGCCGGGCTCCGCGAATCCGGTTCCGCCCTCGATTTACCCGTACACGGTGAACTCCGACGGGAGTTTGTCAAACCCCGGCATGCCAGTGACCTGGACCGCCAATGGCTACTCCGATACCGCCTTGGCAATGGTGCGGGATACCACGGGGCAGTTCTTGTTCGTGATCGATGAGGGAACCTACCCGTGGCCCGGATATCCAACCCCTTCGAATACAAATCTGAGTTGCCCGCATGCGCCACAGAATCCGACCGACGTTTGTCCGTCAATCTCGGTGTTTGCCATGACGCCGGGCTCAACCACTCTGACCTTGCAAAGCGGAAGCCCGTACTACCTGAGCAAAATTCCGAGCGCGCTCTCGGCGGTTGTGTTTACCCCGCCCAACGGGTCGGCTCAGGAGCTCCTGTTCGTTACCAACAATCTCGACATTTGTACACAAAGTTGCATTCCTCCGTCGCCGAACAATGATCAAACGGTGAGTGTGTATAGCGTGAGTTCATCGGGAGTCCTGAGCGAGCTTACGCCGAATTCTCCTTATACAGTTGCCGCAGCCGATCCCATCTCCGTGCTCGCCGTCTATACGAATCAGACCACGCTGGGGGAGAATCTCGGCGGCCTCTTTGTCTACGTGGGCAGTCAGAACCCCGGCGGCGGCAATTTGTATCCATTCCAGGTGTGTACGGAAATCAATGCGGTCTGTTCCCAGCAGCAGGTGGCCAGCAGTCTGATGGTTCCGCTGGCAACCTGTCCTCTACTGGCTTGCCAATTACCGCCAACTCCGGCGGGGCAAAGCCCGATTGGCATGCAGGTGGATCCGACAAACAGTTTTCTCTACGTGGTGAGCGAAGGTTCGAACCAGGTTTTTGGATTTAACATCAACGCCACTTCGGGCAAGTTGACGGCGCTAACTCCGGCGAACCAGCCAACCGGAACACAGCCGGTTTCAATCGCATTGCACCCAAGCATAAACGCGCAAGGTCTGAATCTCTCCAACAACAACACCGGACAGTTTCTCTACATGTCGAACAGTAGCTCGAATAACATTACCGGCTTTACGTTGAACACCTCGACCGGATCGATGAGCGGTGCGACCACGACGATCTCTCCAGGAGTGCCAAGCGGGATAGCGGTGCACTAGACTGAGGCATTGAATCATTGAGTGATTGAATCATTGAATCATTGAAAACCTAAGCTCCCGGCGGGTTCTAAATGATTCGATGACTAAATGGTTCAATGATTCAATGCCTTCTAGGTTGGCATCCGAAGAATCAGATAGCCTCCGATGAAGCCGAAGACCAGATCCGGCGACCAGGCAGCGACCGTGGGCGGAAGCTGACTGAAATTGCCCATCGCCTCGAACAGACCGGAAATCATCCAATAGACCAGGCCGATGCCGATGGCGGTTGCTACTCCCGTCAAAGCGGAGCGCTTGCCCGCGGAAAGCGCGAAAGGGATGGCGAGTACGGCCATCACGAAAGTGATCAGCGGATAGGCAATCTTCTTTTGCAGTTGCACGCGCAAGCGCACCACGTCAAAGCCGCTCTGCTCGAGATCGTAAATATACCGGCGTAGTTCGTCGTAACTCATTTCCGATGACTGTTTGACTTCCTTCTTGAAATAGGCGGGCGCTTCGGCGAGTTCCGGGAAAGTGGCGGCATCGAACTTCCGATAGTTTTCGATGGCGGAGCCGTTCATGCTGCGTTCCCATCCCTGCTCGTAAACCCAGCGGCCCATGGAACTCGACCAGTGCGCGCGGTCGGCAGTGATACGGTGCGTGATCTGGAAGGTGTGCGGATCGAACTGGAAAACGGAGATACCGCCGAAAACATCGCGTTCGGGATCGAAGAATTGATAGTAATAAATGTCGGAGTGCTGGCCGAAGATCCACTTACGATCGGGGCGAAGGTAGGTTTGCGGGGGTTTGCCCTTGATTTCGCTGCGCAGAGCGTCCTGGCGCTTGTTGGTATAGGGAAGATAGAGCTGGTCCGAAAGAAAGAGCACGCCGGCGACCAGCGTGGAAGCGATGAGAACAGGAATGACGACGCGGTAAAGACTGATGCCGGTAGCCTTGATCGCCGTAATTTCGTTTGTCCGCTGCAGCAGGCCGAAGGTGACCAGCACCGCCAGCAGCATGCTGAGCGGCGCAATCGGATAGTAAAGGAAGTAGGGCGTGACGTTGAGCAAGTACTCGCCTACGGTGATGGGCGAGACCTGGTTCCGCAGGATGTCGCCCAGCAACTCAAACAGGGTGAAGACCAGCAGCAGCATCACGAAAGCGGCGACGATCATGGCGAAGTAGAGAGCAAAATCGCGCAGCACGTATTCGTCGAGGATGGTCGGAAAACGAAGATTGAATGGGCGCCGGCGCGGGGGCAGATTGTTGACGCTGACGCCGCGGGTAACGTCTGGCGAAAGCTCCGGGCGAGGCGACTCACCGTTCTGTCGGAACGCTGGCAGGCCGGCCTGCACGCTGGATGCGAAAGCTTGATCCACTGCGGCTTCGGACCCTGCGCTTCCAAATCTTGATGTAAACCTTGATGCTTTGAACCAGGCGCGGAACCCAGCCAACTCAATCGGTCGGCGTTCCGATTGCCACAACAGAAAAACTCCTCCGACAAAAAACACAAGGTCGGCGAGCCAAACACCGGCAGCAGGTGAGAGGTGTCCCTGCTTCGCGAAAGACACTCCGATCAGGGAAATCGAATAATAGAGAAAGACCAGCAGAATCGTCAGGACAAGCCCGCTGGACTTGCCGCCTTTCTTCGAGGAGAGGCCGAGAGGAATGCCGACCAGGGCAAGAACGATGCAGGCGGTCGGCAGAGCGAAGCGGCCATGGTATTCGATCAGGTACAAGCGGCGGGTGACGGGGTCGGCGGTTCTTGCATTGCTGAGGAGGTCGGCTATCTTCATTTCATGCTGCGATGCGACCTGATTTTCCTGACCGTTTTGTGCCGGGGGAATCTGGATCGGCATGTCGGTGGTCTGGAAGGTGGAGATCTGGTACTGGTCCGGAGTCTTGGGGTCGCTTTCGTGGGTCGAACCGTTGGTGAGATGCAGATCCAGAGTATCCGGCCCCTGGCTGACGAGCAGGCCTTCGCGCGCCAGGCTGATGCTGGGCGCGGAGGGATCGGTCAAATCGGCGAGGAACACGCCTTTCCAGAGGGCCCCGCCGGACATGGATTTGGCGTCCTGCACGTAGAGAACTTTCCTCGGAAATTCCTCGTAGAACACGCGCGGCTGGACTTCGAAAGAAGCCTGAGAAGATCGGAGACGGTCTTGAAGTTGTCCGAGGGCGGCGAGCGATCGGGGAGCGAGATAGACGCTGTTACCGAGCGCGAGCAGCCAGGCGACCACGACAAAGATGGAGATCACGCGGAGGAAGTACCATACGCCGAGTCCGCTGGCGCGCATGGCGGTAATTTCGCTGTCCGCGGCCAGACGGCTGAGTCCGATAAGGATGCCGACCAGCACGCCCATGGGAATGGTGTAAGTGAGAGCACCTGGGATGGTGTAAAAAAATACCGCTGCCACGCTGGGCAGGGGGGCGCTGTTGCGGACCACCAGTTCGAGGATGAGATCGAGAGCGCGGGTGAAAAGAACAAAAGTGAAAACCCCCGCGCCGATCAGGGCGTGGGAGATCACTTCTCCCAGAATGTAGCGGGTGAGGATGCGCATCCGCAAAGTAGGTTGACTCAGTTGCGAGTCTAGCATGAGAGCGGGCGCTGCATGATGGACGATGGAGCGCCCGTCGCTCCGCTACGCTTTTCTTAGAAACAGCGCTCCCAGCGGAGGCAGCGTCAGCCGCAACGAATAAGGACGGCCGTGAGTGGTTATGGGGAGGGCCTCGGTGCCTCCCATGTTGCCCGCGCCGCTGCCGCCATATTCGCGGGCGTCGCTGTTGAGAAGTTCTTTCCAGTACCCGCCGGTCGGCACGCCGACCATATATCCCAGTCTGGGCACGGGCGTGAAGTTGCACGCCGCCAGCACAGGATTCTCGTCGCCCTCGCCTTTGCGCAACAGCGAGATGACGCTGGTGGGCGCATCATTGCAGTCCACCCACTCAAAGCCCATGGGATCGTTATCGAACCGGTGCAGCGGAGATTCGCTCCTGTAGATGCGGTTGAGTTGTTCGACCCAGTTCAACAGCCCGCGATGCAGCGGGTACTCCAGCACGTCCCAGTCGAGGCTGCGATCGTGCGACCACTCGCGATACTGGCCGAACTCGCACCCCATAAAAATTAGTTTCTTGCCGGGCTGGGCGAACATGTAGGCAAACAGCAGACGCAGGTTGGCAAATCTCTGCCATTCGTCGCCGGGCATTTTGCCGATCAGGGAACCTTTTCCGTGCACGACCTCATCGTGGCTCAAGGGCAGCACGAAGTTTTCGTGGAACGAATAGAGCATGCGAAAGGTCAGTTTGTTGTGGTGATACTGGCGATAGATCGGGTCCTGGCTGAAGTATTGAAGCGTGTCGTGCATCCAGCCCATGTCCCACTTCATGCCGAAGCCGAGGCCACCGAGATAAACCGGCCGCGAAACCATGGGATAGGACGTGGACTCCTCCGCGAAAGTTTGAATATCCGGATGCTCTTTGTAAGATTCGAGGTTGAAGCGGCGCAGGAAATCTATAGCTTCGAGGTTTTCGCGTCCGCCAAATTTGTTGGGAATCCATTCGCCCTGCTTGCGCGAGTAATCGAGATAGAGCATGGAAGCGACGGCGTCAACCCGCAGGCCGTCGACGTGATACTTGTCGAGCCAGAACATGGCGCTCGACATCAGGAAGCTGCGCACTTCTGTCCGGCCGTAGTTGAAGATGAACGTCTTCCAATCGGGATGGAAGCCCTGCCGTGAGTCGGAGTGCTCGAACAGATGGGTGCCGTCGAAGAAGGCAAGGCCGTGGCCGTCGGAAGGGAAGTGCGACGGGACCCAGTCGAGAATGATCGCAATACCGTGTTGGTGCAGGTAGTCGATCAGATACATGAAATCCTGCGGCGTGCCGTAACGCGCCGTGGGAGCGAAGTAGCCGGTGGTCTGATATCCCCATGAACCGTAGAAGGGATGCTCCATGATGGGGAGCAGTTCGACGTGAGTGAATCCCAGCTTATTCACGTACTCGGCCAGGCGAGGCGCGATTTCGCGATAGGTGAGCGAACGGTTGCCCTCTTCGGGGACGCGCATCCAGGAGCCGAGATGAACTTCGTAGATGGACATGGGCGCGTGCAGCGAGTTGAGGCCGGCGCGTTTTTCGAGAAAAGCAGCGTCGTTCCAGGCGTAATCGAGATCCCAGACCACGGACGCCGTGCGCGGCGGTTGTTCAGCGAAAAGTCCCACCGGGTCGGTCTTTTCAGTCTCGTGCTCGTGTTTGGTGGAGTCGAGGTGAAACTTGTAGAGCGTGCCCTTGCCGACGCCGGGAATAAAACCTTCCCAGATTCCCGACGATCCCCGCGCCTGCAGTGGATGGGACTGCGGATTCCAACCGTTGAAGCTTCCGATCACGGACACGCGGCTGGCGTTGGGAGCCCACACGCTGAAGACGGTTCCGGCGGTTCCCTTGGATTCCACCGGGTGCGCTCCCATCTTCTCGTAAATGCGATAGTGGCTGCCTTCGTTGAATAAATAAAAATCTTCGGCAGTCAGCAGGGAAACGTCGTAGCGGACAGGAGTTGCTTCCTGAGTTGGAGGCTTAGGCGTCATGGCTTCGCTTCGGGCTTTAGTGTAGCCCAATTCCCCCGGATCGCCGAGATTGTGTGGTGGCGGGGCTTTGCCCCGCCAGGACGGGGCAGAGCCCCGTCACCACACGATCTCCACTAGCGGCGCTTCTCTTTCTGCGCTTCGCGCTTCTCCCGCGCCCACCCTTCTTTCACGCTCTGTCGCGCACGCCCGAAGGCCAGCGCATCCGCCGGCACATCTTCAGTAATGCAGCTGGCCGCGGCGACGTAGGCGCCGCGTCCAATCTTTACCGGCGCCACCAGCGTCGAGTCGCTGCCGATGAACACGTTATCTTCGATGATTGTTTTGTGCTTATTCACGCCGTCGTAATTGCAGGTGATGGTGCCGGCGCCAATGTTCACGCCTTCTCCGATTTCCGCGTCGCCCAGATAGGTGAGGTGAGGAGCTTTCGAGCCCTTGCCCAGCTTGATCTTCTTGGTCTCGACAAAGTTTCCCACGTGCGCGCCTTCGCCAATCTCGCTCCCAGGACGCAGATGAGAATACGGACCCAGCACGGCTCCTGCGGCGATGCGCGAGTCCTCCATGATCGTCCCCAACCGCACCGTAACTCGGTCGCCAAGGATGGAATTCGCGATCACGCTGTAGGAGCGGATGCGGCAGTCCGCGCCCACCTTGGTCTTGCCCAGCAACTGCACGAAAGGTTCGATGATGGTGTCGGCGCCAACTTCCACGTCGCTGTCGATCACGCATGTATGCGGATAAAAAATGGTGACGCCTTGCTCCAGCAACTCGCGGCACTTCGCCAGCCGCAGTCGCGCATCCAGCATCATCATCTCCGCGCGGGTGTTGGTGCCGAGCACTTCGCCCGGGTCCGAGGTCTTGATCGCGACCACCTTCTGGCGCGCCCGTTGAAACACTGCCGCCATATCGGTGAGGTAGTACTCGCCATGCGGGTTTGCCGTGGAAAGACGGTCGATGTGTTGGTAGAGGGCCGGTGCATCGAACGCATAGACCCCGGAGTTGATTTCATGGATCTTCTTCTGCTGCGGGGTCGCGGACTTTTCCTCGACAATCGCCTGCACTTCGACGCTTCCGCGCGGGCCCTTGCGGATCACCCGCCCGTATCCATAAGGATTCTCGAGATCGGCGCTGAGCAAAGTCATCGCGGCCTTTTGAGCGGCATGAAATTCGCTGACTCTGCGAATGGTTTCGGCGGTAATCAGCGGAGCGTCTCCGTAGAGCACGATGATCTGGTCATACTTATTGCCGCCCTTATTCCCACCGCCGGAAAGCGCTTCACGCGCCGCCATGAGCGCGTGTCCGGTGCCGCGTTGTTCGGCTTGCAACACGAAGTTTACGCCGGTGGCGCGAACCGCCTCACGCACACGCTCCGCCTCGTGGCCGATGATCACGAAGACGTCGCGCGCGGGCACGACTTTTACTGCCGCAGCAATCACATGAGCCAGAATCGGCTTGCCGCCGACTTCATGCAGAACCTTGGGATGTTTTGATTTGAGGCGAGTGCCCTTGCCCGCTGCCATGATCGCGATGGCGATCCGCGGAGGATGTGGAGAAGATCTGGACTTGGGGTTGGAAGCCTTAGCCATGCGCAATCAATATATCGTGAACGCGTAGCGAGGTGTCTTCGAGGTTTGTGTGGTGGCGGGGCTTCGCCCCGCAGAACGGGGCGGAGCCCCGTCACCACACAAGTCAACCCCGGATCGTCTGCCGATGCGGCGCTTGCGCCATCAGCGCCATCAGGTCGTGGGCCACCTGGTCGGTAGCGTGCCGCGCCACCGCGCCTTCCTCCAGATAATCCCCCAGGACCGGGCATACTCCCAGCGCCTCGATCGCATCGATATCCACCACGATCTGTGACGCTCCCTCCAGCGCGTATTTAGCCTTCATTTCTGGCGACGCCATCTTGCGATTGACCAGGGAGAAGTCGAACAACTGGACGTCAGCATGGTCGTTGAGCGCGCGAATATGTTCCGACGCAGTTAAACTAAGACTTTCATTTGCCTGTGTCATCAGATTGCAAATGAATACTTTAATGGCTGGAGATTCAGCGATGGCCTCGGGGATCCCGCGCACCAGCAAATTCGGAATCAGGCTGGTGAAGAGCGAACCGGGGCCGATGGTGATCAGGTCGGCGCTGGCGATCGCCTCCAGCGTTTGGGGAAGCGGCTCCACATCAGGAGGGACCAGGACCAGCTCTCGAATCTTGCCCTTGCTAGCCGTGATCCTCGTCTCGCCGCGCACACGCGTCCCGTCCTCCATTAGTGCTTCCAGCTCTATGCTTGACATGGTTGCAGGATAGATATGTCCGCGCGTGAGCAGAATCTCGGAAGACAGTCGCACCGCCTCGGCAAAGTCTCCGGTAATCGAAGTCAGCGCCGCCAGAAAAAGGTTGCCGAAGCTGTGCCCTTCAAGCTCCGAGCCTTTCTGAAAGCGAAACTGGAACAATCTCGAGAGCAGGGCTTCGTCTTCGGAGAGGGCAACGATGCAATTGCGCACATCGCCCGGCGGAAGCATGTTGAACTCTTTGCGCAGACGGCCGCTCGATCCGCCATCGTCGCTCACCGTGACCACGCCACTCAATTCGCGAATGGTGGGCTGGCCGGAGGTAGCCAGCGCCGGCGTCATGACGTAACGCTTCAGCCCCTTCAGCAGCGTGGAGAGGCCGGTGCCGCCGCCGATTGCGACCACGCGCAATTCTGGACCGACCTTGCCGGTGTCGGATGATTTCATGAGCAAGTGGGGAAGCATACAACTAATGAGTCATTGAATCATTTAGTCATTGAAGCATTGGGCGAACCACCGGAACTTCGGTTTTCAATGATTCAATCCCTCAATGATTCAATGACTCAATCGATCTCAGACGCCCTAATACGCGCTCGCTTCTTCTTCCTGCGGCTCCGACTCTTCAGCGCCCGGATCCGGATACAGCAGTTCGGTAAAGCGCGGATCTTCCGCGAGATTCTGGAAGTCGCCATCGTTCCGAGCCTGGAAGCGAAGTGACGGTTTCGCCTGAATCGCTTCATTGAGCGTCTTGAGCGATTCTTCGACGTGACCGGTCAGGCAATGCAGCGCTGCCAGCCCGTACAGCACAAACTCCGCCTTCGGATTCTGCTTCAACAGTTTGTCGAGGTGCTCGCGCGCCGTCACGTAGTCGCCCGTGTTCATCAGGGACACCGCGTAGTCGTAATGCTCTTCCGCGGTCTTGAACTGCAACGACGATGTTTCCAGATGCTTTTCGCAGGTGAGGATATGCACCTGCGCCCGGTCGACCAGGGACTTGTTCGGCCCGGCCAGTACCTTTTGCAGGTGGCCTTTGGCCTTCTCGAACTTGTGTTCCTGCAACGCACGGAGCCCAGACTCGTAGCTTTGCACGGCCTGCGTGTGCCGTGGATCTTCGGCAACTTGTTTCTTGGGAGCTATCTTGAGTGCCATCAAACCGCCTCTAGTACAGAATTTGGTTCAGAATTTTAGTTCGAAATCGAAAACTCTTACCGCCGAGACGCAAAGTGCGCCGAGGAAACCTTTCACTCAATCAATGCTGGCTGCTGTGGCCAGATCGACCAACTTCCAGTCGCCTTTGATAATTCCCGCGCGAATCTGCCGCGCCGTCTTGCCCTGCTTGTACATAGTGTAAGTGTAGTAGAGCTCTTTGAGGCAGGTTGAACACTCCGCACCGTGCGTGCCCGAAAAACAACTGTGCAGACTGTTGTGTCCCATGCCCCGGTCACAATAGCAATAACAGGGCTGCTGATAGATGACTTTCGGAATCTTCGCTGCCAGTTCATAGGCATGCGTCTGATACGGAAACTGCGCGTTCGCGCCCCACAGTTGGTCCTTGGTCAGGATCGGCGGAAGCTTGCTGCCCGCTGCCGGAGGAGCCGCGTTGAAATGCGGAACTCCCTGATCGGCTTCGGATTGAAGCCACGGCGCCGATACCATCGTGACCAACAAAAACAGCACTGCCGACGCAAAAATACGTGCTCGCATGCCCCTCGACCTCAAACATTATATTTTACCTGAAGCCGCGCAACCGCGTAGGGACAGCCGCCCTCGGCCGTCCGCGAGGCGAAGCCGCGCCTCGCCCTGGAGACGCCAAACAAGAGCCTGCTAAGTCAGCCCGGACAGCCGAGGGCGGCTGTCCCGACGTCTTCTCTACCCCAGCTTCTCAAAGAACAGGCAGATCGTTTCAATCCCGCGATGAAAATTCGGAATGTGGAACTTCTCATTCGGAGCGTGGAGGTTGTCGTCAGGAAGCCCAAAGCCCATCATCACCGACGGAATCTTCAGCACATCCTGGAAATCGGTCACGATTGGAATCGATCCGCCGGAACGAATAAACACGGTCTCTTTCTTGAACGTGTCATGCAGCGCCTCGGTCGCGGCTTTGACAAAGCGGTTGTCGGTGCCGACCACGCAAGCGGGGCCTTTGCTATAGACCTTGATTTTTGTCTCGATCCCCTTGGGCGTAAGTTTCTTGACGAACGCCACGTAGCGCTTGAAAATGTCGTCCGGATCCTGATTCGGGACCAACCGCATGGAAACCTTCGCCGCCGCCTTCGCCGGAATCACCGTCTTCGCCCCCGCAGCCACAAACCCGCCCGGCATGCCGTGCACCTCGAGCGTCGGACGCGCCCAGGTCCGGTAGAGCACCGAATATCCCGGCTCGCCGGTCAGCACCTTCGAGCCGACTTCGGTTTTGCGATAATGCTCCTCGTTGAAGGGCAGACGCTTCCATGCCTTCAGCTCATCTTTGCTGGGCGCTTTTACGTTCTTGTAGAAGCCCGGGATCAGCACCTTCCCCTTAGCATCTTTCAGCTTGCTGATGATCTCAATCAGCGCAAAAAATGGATTCGGCGCCGCCCCGCCATACATGCCCGAGTGCAGATCGGTCTTTGCCCCAACCGCTTCAATCTCCGTGTACACCAGCCCGCGCAGGCCGACGCACAGCGTAGGAAGATCGGGCGCAAACAGCTCCGTATCGCAAACCAGCGCGAAATCCGCTTTCAACTTTGCCTTTTCTTTGCGGACGTACGCGGCAATCGATTCGCCACCCACTTCTTCTTCGCCTTCAAAAATAACTTTGACGTTGATGGGTAGCTTGCCGCCGTGCGCCTGCATCAACGACTCGAGTGCCTTCACTTCCATCCAAAGCTGGCCTTTATCGTCGACCGCGCCGCGCGCGTAAATATTGTTGTTGCGCTCGGTCGGCTCAAACGGCGGCGTCTTCCACTCGTCCAGAGGATCAGGCGGCTGCACGTCATAATGTGCGTACATCAAAACCGTTGGCTTGCCCGCCGCATGCAGCCAGTCGGCGTAGAGCAGAGGATGTCCCTTGGTGGGAATGATTTCTACGTTTTCCATTCCGATGCGGCGCAGCTCGGCGGCCACGAATTCTGCCGCCTTTTGCACGTCGCTGTTATGTTCCGTGAGCGTGCTGATGCTGGGGATGCGGAGCAGGGTTTTTAGCTCGTTGAGAAAACGAGGCTGATTATTGCGGGCAAAATCAACTGCCGGGGACGCCATAGTATGGTGCCTTTCTGGCCCGGTGGGCGCATTACGTCGGATGATCGCCTAAAACGCTTTAGTATATCCTGACGAGCAGCGGCCGTGTTGCAGGGCAAATGGCAAGGCAAATCACAACGATAGATCGCCCCCAACTTAATTAGCGAAGCGGTCAGCCGAGAGTTTTGACACGTCAATCCGATGGATCTGCCCGGTCATCATCTGCGCCATCAATTGCGCCGTAACTGGCGCCAGCATAATTCCATCCCGAAAATGTCCGGTCGCAACAAAGTATCCCGGCGTCGGCGTTGCACCCAGAATCGGCAGCCCATCAGGTGTCCCCGGACGCAGACCTGCCCATGCTGACAGAAAGCGAGCGTCGTCCAATTTCGGAACCAGATCGAGCGCAGCCTGCCGCAGTTTCTGGATCGTCTCGGGCACGGTCCGCTTGTCGAATCCCGCTTCTTCGGAGGTCGCCCCGATCAGCATGCGTCCATCGCTGCGCGGGATGAGGTAAACGTCAGGGGCGCGCACCACATGCCGCACCAATTCTTTCTGCGGCATGATGACGCACAGCATCTGCCCTTTGACGGGCCGCGTCGGAAACGGGTACGGCCCGATCTGCCCTGCCCAGGCTCCGGCGCAATTCACCACCATGCCCGCGGAGAATTGCGTCTTGTTGGTGCGGACGCCGCAAGCCCTGCCATTCGCCACTTCGACGTCCAGCACCTGGTCGCCGGACGAAAAATCAATGCCCCGATGGCGCGCGGCGGCGATGGCGGCAGCCGTGAGATCCCGAGGGTCGACGCAGCGCTCTTGCAAGTACAGAACCCTCGAACCATCGTTCGAACGATCCCTCGAATTATCGACCCGAAGCGCCGGCTCCAATTCCGCGAGCGGTCGCGGCAGAGCATACGCTCGTGTGGTGGCGGGGCTCTGCCCCGCCAAGACGGGGCAAAGCCCCGTCTCCGCACCAGCCAAAACCAGCGTCCCCACCGACCGCAAATCGATCTTGAGACCCGACTCATCCTCAAGCCCACGCACAAACTCGGGATACATCTCGGTGCTGGCGGTCGCTAGTTCTCGCAGCCCGGGCGCCGTTTCAGCAGGGAAGTCGACCAGCATG
The DNA here is from genome assembly GCA_963747545.1 of uncultured Acidobacteriaceae bacterium. Taxonomy (GTDB): domain Bacteria; phylum Acidobacteriota; class Terriglobia; order Terriglobales; family Acidobacteriaceae; genus Acidiflorens. The sequence goes on from CAVVFQ010000001.1 coordinate 22,701, forward strand.
CCGCCCGCTGCCCAGGACGCTTCGCGCCCCGGTTCGCCTTTCTCCACGACGAGCACTCGCAATCCGTGCTTATCGAGTTCAATCGCTAACGACAGGCCGATGATGCCTGCGCCAATGACGATTGCATCCCAGCTCTTCACGCCTTCATTCTAGCCGCAAGTCACGTTCGGCCACGAACTTGAAACGCAGTTGACAGCAACCGATATCTCACAAACAATAAGTGTTTCGTCCACTTCAACCGGAGAGCCCACTTATGTCTGAAGGCGAACAACCGCACGTTTACCAGGCCGAGCCGCAGAGCAATGTCGGCAAATGGATTTTTATCTTGCTGGCTGTTGCCTATGCCGGCGCATCGGCATTTTTTATTTATGACCAGCACGGCAAGCTGGAAAAACTCACGCAAGATCAAACCGTCAGCCAGAAACAAATCGGAGATCTGACCAAGCGCATGCAGTCGGCCGAAGGCGACTCCGAAACCCTGGCGCAAAAGTTGGGCATGACCAAAAAGGAATTGACGGAGCGTACCAGCGAGTTGCAGCATCAGCAACAACTCGCATCGGCGCGCATCGCGGCACAGGCTGAAGAGGAGAAGAAAGACGTGAACGCCGTTGCCGGAGAAGTGGGAAACGTGAAGACCGACGTCGGCGGCGTGAAGACAGATGTGGCCGCCACCAAGGCGTCGCTTGAGGCGACGATCGCGAAACTGCAGGGCACCATCGGCGATCTGGGCGTGCAGAGCGGGCTGATCGCCAACACGCGCAGCGATCTGGAAGCGCTCAAGCATAAGGGCGACCGTCAGTATTACGAGTTCACCCTGTTGAAGGGCGCCAAGTCGCAGGCGTTCTCGACCGTGGGCCTGCAACTCAAGAAGACCGATCCCAAGAAGGGCAAATACACACTGGACGTCACCGCCGACGACAAAACCATCGAGAAGAAAGACAAGAACCAGAGCGAGCCGGTGCAGTTTTATTCCGGACGCGAACACATGCTCTATGAACTCGTGGTCTGGACGGTCGACAAGAACAAAATCACCGGCTACCTGAGCACGCCGAAAAATGCGCCGATCCCGATCACCGCTACGCCGCAATAACGGTAACTTGAGGTCAGAGGTTAGAGGTCAGATTGCAGAGGTTAGAACCAATTGCACAAACGGTGGTCGGCGATCTCGTGATTTCACCTCGGCAATCTGACCTCTAACCTCTGACCTTCCCATGCTGCCCGCGAACCTGCACACGCTCGCTGAAATCGCACTCCGCACGGGAGTCATCTATCTCCTCGTGCTGATCGGCATTCGCATCAGCGGCAAGAGGGAAGTCGGGCAGATGACTCCGTTCGATCTCGTGCTGCTCCTGTTGCTTTCGAACTCCGTGCAGAATGCGATGACCGGTCCTGATACTTCGCTCGCGGGAGGCGCTATCGCTGCCACTACGCTCCTCGTCCTGAACTATCTGGTGGCCGACGTTTCCGGTCTGAATCGCCACTTCCGAAAATATATTCAGGGGGAACCGAGCCTGCTGGTGCACGATGGCGAGGTCATCGAATCGCACATGGCGAAAGAGCACGTCAGCATGGATGAACTGCAACGCGCACTGCGCGAGCACGGCGTCGGCACTTACAAAGACGCAGCGCTCGCGGTGCTGGAAGTGGATGGCTCCATCAGCGTGCTGAAGTATGACGACATCGAGCCGACAGCATCGACCCATCTCAATCGGCGGCGATTTCTGAAGAAAAACTGAACTGCTTCGCGTGCGTGTGGTGGCGGGGCTTTGCCCCGCTGGACGGAGCGGAGGTCCGTCACCACACAAGATTCGCTCGCTATGGCCGCGTCATCTTCTCCGGCTTCATGAGCAGTTCAAATTCCTCGCGGGTAAGATATCCCAGCTTCAACGCCGCATCGAGTAGGCTGCATTTGTCGACGTGCGCGGTGTGCGCGATGTGTGCCGCTTTGTCGTATCCCACCTTCGGAGCCAGCGCCGTCACCAGCATCAGCGAATTCTTCACATACCACTCCACCTTGGCGCGATCGACTTCAATGCCCTTGACCATGTACTCGACATAGCCGTGACATGCGTCGGTGATCAAAGTGACCGAGTGCAGAAAGTTGTAGATGATCACTGGCTTGAACACGTTGAGTTCGAAGTTGCCCTGCGATCCGGCGAATCCGATCGCGGCGGTTGCTCCGTGAACCTGCGCGCAGACCATGGTCATGGCTTCGCATTGCGTCGGATTGACTTTGCCGGGCATGATGGACGATCCCGGTTCATTCTCTGGAATGGAGAGCTCGCCAAGGCCGCAGCGCGGGCCAGAAGCCAGCCAGCGAATGTCATTTGAAATTTTCATCAAAGAGGCGGCCAGCGTTTCCATCGCGCCTTGCGCAAATACGATCTCATCGTGCGCTGAAAGCGCGGCGAACTTGTTGGGATGCGAGCGGAAGGGAAGTTCCGTCAGTTCCGCGATTTTGGCGGCGGCGCGCGGGGCAAATTCCGGAGGCGCGTTCAGGCCTGTGCCTACTGCAGTTCCGCCGATGGCCAAGTCATAAAGCCCGTCGAGCACCACCTCCAGGCGCTTGATGTCGCGATCGAGCAAACTCGCCCAGCCCCCAAATTCCTGTCCAATGGTTAACGGGACCGCATCCTGCAGATGGGTGCGGCCGATCTTCACCACGTTTTCAAATTCCTTGGCCTTGGCCGTGATGGCATCGCGCACGGTCTTGATCGCCGGAATCAGCGTGTTCTTCACTCGCTCCGCTGCCGCGATGTGCATCGCCGTTGGAAACGTGTCGTTCGACGACTGCGACATGTTGACGTGATCGTTGGGATGCACGGGCTTCTTCGATCCCATTTGGCCGCCGGAAATCTCAATCGCACGATTGGAGATGACCTCGTTCACGTTCATGTTGGTCTGCGTGCCGCTTCCCGTCTGCCAGATGCGCAGCGGGAACTGGTCATCCAGTTTGCCGCCGATCACTTCGTCGGCGGCTTGCACGATGAGCTTTGCGAGCTCGGGCGGAAGTTTTCCCAGGTCCTGATTCACCAGCGCGCACGCCTTCTTGAGCGTGCCGAAGGCGTGAATCAGTTCCGGAGGCATGGTGTCGCGTCCAATATTGAAATGGAGCAGCGAGCGCTCGGTCTGCGCCCCCCAATAAACATTTGCAGGGACTTCGATTTTTCCCATGCTGTCGGATTCGGTGCGGGTCTTTATTCTTACCTTTGACGGCGCTTTTGACGGCGATGGTTTCGGCGTGGCGGGTTCGGTATGAGTCGACAATGTCGAATCTCCTGTGCGCGGGAACCGATTATTATACGGCTCTGCTTTCGGAGAAGACCATCGTTCTGGGTTAAGCCGGGTCCCGCGTTTAAGCGGGCCGCGCTACCGCTTCACGCTCTATACTTGTTTATTTGGGTTTGCGTTGTTGAGGATAGTTACTGGTTTGTTATCCCCCACATACAGAATTGTGGCCCAGCCCGCCATGTGGTTCCCGCCCGTCTGCTGGGCTAAAATACCTGTAACCCCCGCGAAGTTATGGATTCTGCTCCCAGGCAACAGTCATCCGCGATCCTTCCCACGGCGCCTCAAGAAGCCGCCTCCTGGCTGGAGCAAATCGATCCCGGCGCCCACCGCCGCATCAAGGGACTACGGCTGGTCACTGCCTACGGCATCGCGGCCATGCTGGGCATCGTGCTCGAAAGGTCCTATCAGTTCGCAGGCAGTTCCTACCTCAGCTACCTCGCCGCCGGTTTCGCACTCTGGGCAAGCGTTTCCGAAGGTAAGGCGACCCGCCGACAGTCGGCTCGCGATCTTATTGCTCTGAATGCCGCTGCGGTCGCAGGCGCCATGTCGTTCGTCGCTCTCGCGTCCATTTCGCCGATCTCTGGCCGGGCGGGTCCGGAGTGGATTCTCATCACCGGCGCATTTTTCGTTGGTTATCTCAAACGATTCGGGATCATCGGGGGCGGGGTCGGCTCTCAAATCTATATCGGGCAGCTCCTTGCCTACACTACCGGAATCACGCGGCACGACCTGCCCATGGTGGCGCTCGCCGGATTGGTTGCCGCCGCTGCTTCCGTCGTTCCTCGCGTGCTCAGTGGACCGGCCGAGCATCCCATACTGGCGAAGCCGGAGCTTCCTGTGCCGGCAGGTCTCACCTCGCGTGAAACGCGGATGGGGCTGCAATCGGCGGTGTCAGCACTGGTCATCGTTTTACTGAGCGGTGTGATCCATCTGCAACAGTCCGCCTGGGCCATCACCGCGAGCACCTACGTGATCGCCGGATCCGCCTCCGGAACTGCAGATCGCGTTCGGCGGCGCATCTTTGGAACTTTAGTCGGCGTGCCGCTCGGCATCCTCTGTCTCCCCATCGCGGTGCATTTGCCCCCGCTGGCCTGGATGCTCGCTGCCGTGGCCATGATCGTGTATGCCGTGGCCTTGCCCGACCGTTATGACATTGCCTGCGGGGCATACGCATTCACGCTGATGGTCACCTTGGCCATGAGCGGAGAGACTTCGATCTCCGTTTTAGCGGCGCGGGCGTGGGAAACATTGCTTGGTGGAGCACTTGGCGTGACCGCCGCAAAGTTCATCCTGCCGCTCCGCAGTGTCGGCGATCTCCGCTCAACTGCCCCGGATCCTGCGACTCAACTGGCCCCAGCTTCGTCAGAAGCCCGTGTACCCGATCCTGGTTCGCCGCTCGCTTGAGTGGGCAAGTGCTCGCGTGGCGCCCTTACCCGCCGCGCTTGAATGGGGCACTACGGCAAGTTCACCGATGGGCTGTCCGCGGCGGCTGACTCTCCATCACCACGCGCAGTATGCGGTTGATGCGCGTCTGGTAGCCTTTGCCATGACGCTTGAGCCAATCGAGGACGTCCTCATCCAGACGAATGGTTAGTTGCTTTTTCGCGGGCGGCCAGGCCATCGTCGCCTTCTTGAGAAAGGTCTTGTCGAGCCGCGGAATGTCCGAATAGTCGATATCGGCATCCTTCGTACGGTCAATCCGTGCCAAGTCGCTCTTGATAGGTTTTCTGTTCACGTCGGTTTCCCTTTCTCATGGAGATGATGCGTGTCCCGTCATCGCGCGGCGCATGGGCTATGACGACCAGACGCCCGGCCAACAGACCCAAAGTGATGAGCCGTTCCTCGCCGTACGCAAAACGGTCGTCTTCAAAAGTGACGCAGGCGCCGGCAAATACTTGCTCTGCATCCTCAAAGCTGAGGCCATGCTTGGCGACGTTCTTACGGTTCTTCGCCTCGTCCCAGTCGTAGTTCATTCCATCTAAGATTTTATTGTAACTCGTTTTGTAGTTACATACAACGCGGAAAAAGGCCCGGTGACGGCAAGAAGACTAGCCCAGCCGGCCGAGCCCGCCCAAGCGAAGCTTGGACTGATTGGATAAGAGTGAAGGCTCGATTCGAACCCATGTAGTCTTTGTTTGAGGACGAAGACGCTGGGAAGAAAGGAGCCTTCGATGATGATTATAGGATGTGATTTCCATCCCAGCTGGCAGCAAGTGAGTTGGATGGACATGGAGACTGGGGATTGCGGGGAACGGAAGCTGGTGCATGCTAGCGGCGACGCCAGGATGTTCTATCAGCAACTGGCGGCGCCGGTGCTGATCGGCATGGAGGCCACGGGCAACAGCCAGTGGTTCATCGAACTGGTCGAGGATCTGGGGCATGAGATCTGGATCGGAGATGCAGCCCAGATCCGAGCCAGCTACGTGCGCAAGCAAAAGACGGACCAGCGCGACGCGGCACATATTTTAAAGCTGGTGGTGGAAGGCCGATTTCCGCGGCTCTGGACCCCGGACCGGGAGCAGCGCGATCTGCGACAACTGGTGCTGCATCGGCACAAGCTGGTGGAGATTCGCAGCCGAGTCAAAAACGAACTGCAACACCTTTCCTTGAATAAGGGAATGCAGCGCAAGCGTAAGCTGTGGAGCCAGGCGGGGCAGAAGATGTTGCGCGAACTTCCGTTAAAACCCTGGGCGGCGTGCCGGCGGGAAGATTTGCTGGGACTGCTGGCCACGCTGGATCAGCAGATCGGCAAGTTGGATTGGGCGGTGCAGCAGGCGGCAGAGGAAAATCCGCAGGCGAAGTTGCTGATGACGCAGCCGGGAGTGGGACCGAACACGGCACTGGCCTATGTTCTGACGATCGGCGATGTGAGTCGCTTTCCACGGGGCAAGCAGGTGGCCAGTTATCTGGGGCTGATCCCGCGCGAAGAAAGTTCGGGCGGACGGCAGAAGCTGGGTGCGATCACCAAGCAGGGCAACCGCATGTTGCGCTCGTTGCTAGTGGAGGCGGCGCAGATTACGGTGCGCTTCGACCCGGAAATGAAGAAGCAGTATTTGCATCGTTGTCACCAGAAGCCGAAGGGAGTGGCCAAGGTGGCAACGGCGCGCAAGTTAGCCGTACGACTCTACTGGATGCTACGCACACAAAAGCCGTATCCAGAGATCGTTCGCATCGAGAGCAGCTCGCGGGTGCCCCTGGTCGGCGCAAGCTAGACCGCAGAACTGATTGGGCGCTCTCGCATTCCGCACGAGGCGGGATGTTCGCATAGAAGAATCATGGTCGACGTTGGGGCCGAATCGATGGTTGGTGGAACGATCTTCGGGAGAAGATCACCACCGATAAGTGATTAGCGTGAGATTTCCAGAGTCTTGGTCCTCAAATCTCTCTGGCAAAAAAGCGGTGCCAAAAACACCGTCAGGATACTTTTGTCCTTGACACCGCCTTCACTCTTATCGAGGGGCACCCCTTCCGTTGAAAATGAGCTGCGGTAGGCTGGGCCATCCACCACACTATTCGCACACCCCTCGCAGCCTACTGACTATAATTTCATTGGGTGTGCGAGGTCATTCGGAACCAAGGAAATGATCCCCAGCGAGGAGAGCAGCCATGTCTCTACACAAACCGTGCCTTTTCGCAATGCTCGTCACGATGATTGCTTTCATTGCGGTCGGAAGGTTAAACGTTCCGACCAAGGGATTTGATGTGCCGACGCCAAATTCGCGGCCGCACGATTCGGCGCTTGCTCCCGATGGGTCGCTCTGGCACATGGGCCCGCCGACGAATAGGCTAGGCCGACCGGACTGGGACAAAACATTCCGCGCAAAAAACGAAATCCGGCCGGCCGTTTTTCTTCCCGTCCAATCCAAAAACGCCAAGGATCTGGGCACCGGACGGTTGCTGGTGGCGAGCCGGGGGCTCGCCGATCCGTTTTTCGCTAAGACGGTAGTCCTGCTGGTTCACTACGATGCTGACGGCGTGGCCGGACTGATTCTCAACCGGCGCACAGATGTCCCGCTTTCGCGAGCGCTTGAGGGGCTCAAGTCGGCGAAACGGCTTTCAGACCCGGTCTATCTCGGAGGTCCGGTAGAAATTCCGGCGGTGTTCGCGCTGCTCCAGTCGCCGGCGAAGGTCGAAGGAGCGCAACACATCTTCGGTGGGGTCTACCTGATTTCCACGAAGAGCCTCTTCGAACAGACGATCTCGGCTCGACCTGACCCTAGCGGTTTTCATGTTTATCTGGGCTCCGCCGGATGGACTAAGGATCAACTGCGGAAGGAGGTGGAACTGGGCGCGTGGTTCATTTTTCAGGCGGATGCAGGAACGGTTTTCGATTCCGATCCGGATTCCTTGTGGTCGCAAATGATTCAGAAAACGGAACTAAAGTCGGCCGGGAGCGGGCCTGCGGACGCAGATCGACCACGAGCCCCGCTCGACAACTACTTCGCTAGTATTCTCAGCGTGCGCGGCGGGTGGAGATGAAGAAATAGCACGACGGGGCGAGCAAACGCAAAAGACGCGAAGGATGGGGCACTCATTTTCGTGATAGCGCTGGCGGAAGGCTGGGCTGCCCGTCAATCAGTTGCGTGTCCTACCTGGAGTTCACTCCCGGGCCCATTCCGGCGCCATAGAATTCTGAGAGTGCCGTCTTTTCCTCCACGGTCAGCTGTCTCGCGATACTGCGCATTCGGACGTTGATATCGTTGGCCCGATTTCCATTGGAAAAATGCCCGAGTTGCTGCTCCAGATAGTTGCCGTTCTGGGTGGCGAGTGGAGGAGCTCCCTGCACGTAACTCACGGGACCGTGGCAGGACTGGCAGGGTGGAATGCCGCGCTGCCCGTCTCCGAAAACAATCAGGCGGATGGCCATCGAGGCGCCAGCGGGGTCGCGCATGGGCTGCGGAAATGCGCGGTTGTCTTGCGGATCACTGGCCGTCGGCAGCATGGCGTAATAGGCCGCCAGATCGGCCGCGTCGCGCGCGGAAAATCCTTCGGCGATGCCTTGCATGACTGGCGAAGTACGCTTGCCGGATCGGAAATCCTGCATCTGTTTCCAGAACGATAGACGGTCCTCACCCGCCAGGTTGGGGAAGGCGGGAACGGAGCTGAATCCCTCTTCGCCATGACAATGATTGCAGCGCCGGGCAAGGAGCAGTCCGCGAAATGCGTCGCCATGGGAAATGATCGCGAGCGTTTCTCCTGTCCAGGCGACGTTCGAAGGGATGCGAACCGGAGGTTCGGAATTCTCCGACTGTTTCTGCGCGGAAGAATTCCTTCCTGACAATAGGAGGGTAATCGCAAGCAGCACCAACAGGGTTCCAAGCCATCGGGCCGCTATTCGCGGGCGCGCCGGCTGACTAGCGTGGCTCACAATTCCGCCTTTCGCCGGGAAGCATGGAGGCAAACTGATCTCGCGGCACCACCTCCAGATGGCCTCTCATCGCGTAATGGCCGGCTCCGCAGAACTCATGGCAGGGGATCTTGAATTCGCCAGGCTTGGCAAAAGTAAAAGTCGCTTCGGTGACCACCCCAGGCACGGCTTTGAGGCCGTAGTTCGTTCCCAGGAAGCTCAACTGGTGCACCGCATCGGCGCTGGTGACTCGGAACGTGATCGGAACACCGGCAGGGACGACGATGCACTGAGGCACGAAAACAAATTGCTGCGCGATCATGCGCACGGTGAGTGATCCGGCCGGCCCTTCGGCGGCGCCCAGATTGCTCTCCACGAATTCGCCGCGCAGGTGCAAGGTGACGGGGTCGGGACCTTCGCCGCCGCCAAAAAAATGCCATACCGGCAAGTCGACCATATAGTAGCGAGTGGACAACAGCGCCAATCCAACTAGCGCCATTGCTGCTGCAAACCCGATCTTTTTCTTCATGGCATCTCAGACCAATCGAGTTTCCGGCTTCGAAGAAACGCGTGGCCCGACCAGGTACATCGATTCTGAAGGGTGGGCCACTTCAACGGGGAAGTATAACGCTGATCGGTCTTAGAACTTCGATCGCAACTGGGGTTGCGCCCCCCACCACCGCGAGGCAAAGGGGTGGATAGTGTACTGCTTGACGTTAAACGCCAAACAGCATACAATCAAGTGCGTGATCAAGTCGTTCCGTTGCGCGGAAACCGGGCGACTTCACCGCCGACAGCCGAGCCGCCGCTTTCAGGCTGTCGAGCGCATCGCGAGGCGGAAGCTTCGGCAATTGGACAGCGCCACCGAATTACGTGATTTGGCAGCGCCACCGGGAAACCGTCTGGAAGCCTTGCGCGGGGAGCGGAGGGGACAATACAGTATCCGGATTAACGACCAGTGGCGTGTGTGCTTCGTTTGGCGTGAGGGCAATGCTTACGAAGTTGAGATCGTGGACTATCACTGAGGCATCAGGGGCTAAAGAGGCAGCAATGGCTAAGCGCGAGAAACTTCTTCCTCCCATCCATCCCGGCGAGATTCTTCGCGCGGACTTCATGGAGCCGCTCGGATTGAGCATGAATCGGCTGGCGCTCGATCTTCGCGTCCCGGTGACACGCATTGCCGAGATCATCCACGAACGGCGCGGCGTTACTCCTGATACCGCTTTGCGTTTGGCTCGATACTTTAATACCAGTCCGGGTTTTTGGCTGAATCTTCAGTCCGCTTACGATCTTGAGGTTGCGCAAGACAAGCTCTCACGTACGATCGAACGGGAAGTCCGTCCATCCACTTTCGCGGCGGCGAATACCGCTTCCTGATCCTGCGTCCTGACCCTGGGGTGCACCGCTTCTCGCCCTTTTCGAGAAGTGGCCTGCCCAACGCGGACGCCCTTCGACTCCGCTTTATGCGGCTCGAGCTTCCGAGTGGCTCTACAATCTTCGAATGGACCACCATACCGTCGCGGCCGTCAGCATTACGGGTACCTGTCTCGATGTGTTGGGTAGCCTCTATCTTGCTTACGATCTGCTGGGCGGGCAACATGGTCCGCTGCGGCTGCTTACCCGCGCGGTAACGTACTCAATTGTCTTCGGCATTGGCTACGGACTAGGCCTTGGTCTCTTCTTTGGACTGGCTACCGGTATTGCGACCGGCATTACCCTGTCGATTGAACTAAATCGAGCAGCTCGCGGGCTGGATCATTACTCATTGCCGTGGGAAGCACTGTTTTCCGCTATCCGCGGGCTCGGTCTCGGAGTGGGACTCTACCGAATGTTGGGCTTCGAATTCGCCATCGCATTTGCCGTTCTCGTCACGGTCGGCCAGATATTTGCCTACTCTCGCGGCATGCGTCCGGCCATCGATTATGCAGCGTCTCGCCATTCTCGGCTTACGCGTCGTCAGTTTTGGGGGACGGTGGCCCGTACGGTCGGCTACACGGCCACGGCGCTTATCTGTAGCGCCTTCATCCATCACGTGGACCACGCCTGGCTTTTTGCGATTCGCGTCGGGTTAGTGACAGGCATTGTCAGCGACGTCGGGGCTACGGTCAATCCTTACATCGAATACTACGCCGACAACCTTCCGGAGCGACGGCTTGGGGCATTTGGCATCGGTCTCATCCTTTGCGGATTTGCTTTGCAATCTCTGCAGTATTGGCTGGCACTGTTTGATGTCCGGCTGGCTTAGGGGGTGTTGGCGGGAAGAGCGGGCCACCGGCCGGGCCCGCCCAAGCGGAGCTTGGACTGATTGGATAAGAGTGAAGGCTCGATTCGAACCCATGTAGTCTTTGTTTGAGGACGAAGACGCTGGGAAGAAAGGAGCCTTCGATGATGATTATAGGATGTGATTTCCATCCCAGCTGGCAGCAAGTGAGTTGGATGGACATGGAGACTGGGGATTGCGGGGAACGGAAGCTGGTGCATGCTAGCGGCGACGCCAGGATGTTCTATCAGCAACTGGCGGCGCCGGTGCTGATCGGCATGGAGGCCACGGGCAACAGCCAGTGGTTCATCGAACTGGTCGAGGATCTGGGGCATGAGATCTGGATCGGAGATGCAGCCCAGATCCGAGCCAGCTACGTGCGCAAGCAAAAGACGGACCAGCGCGACGCGGCACATATTTTAAAGCTGGTGGTGGAAGGCCGATTTCCGCGGCTCTGGACCCCGGACCGGGAGCAGCGCGATCTGCGACAACTGGTGCTGCATCGGCACAAGCTGGTGGAGATTCGCAGCCGAGTCAAAAACGAACTGCAACACCTTTCCTTGAATAAGGGAATGCAGCGCAAGCGTAAGCTGTGGAGCCAGGCGGGGCAGAAGATGTTGCGCGAACTTCCGTTAAAACCCTGGGCGGCGTGCCGGCGGGAAGATTTGCTGGGACTGCTGGCCACGCTGGATCAGCAGATCGGCAAGTTGGATTGGGCGGTGCAGCAGGCGGCAGAGGAAAATCCGCAGGCGAAGTTGCTGATGACGCAGCCGGGAGTGGGACCGAACACGGCACTGGCCTATGTTCTGACGATCGGCGATGTGAGTCGCTTTCCACGGGGCAAGCAGGTGGCCAGTTATCTGGGGCTGATCCCGCGCGAAGAAAGTTCGGGCGGACGGCAGAAGCTGGGTGCGATCACCAAGCAGGGCAACCGCATGTTGCGCTCGTTGCTAGTGGAGGCGGCGCAGATTACGGTGCGCTTCGACCCGGAAATGAAGAAGCAGTATTTGCATCGTTGTCACCAGAAGCCGAAGGGAGTGGCCAAGGTGGCAACGGCGCGCAAGTTAGCCGTACGACTCTACTGGATGCTACGCACACAAAAGCCGTATCCAGAGATCGTTCGCATCGAGAGCAGCTCGCGGGTGCCCCTGGTCGGCGCAAGCTAGACCGCAGAACTGATTGGGCGCTCTCGCATTCCGCACGAGGCGGGATGTTCGCATAGAAGAATCATGGTCGACGTTGGGGCCGAATCGATGGTTGGTGGAACGATCTTCGGGAGAAGATCACCACCGATAAGTGATTAGCGTGAGATTTCCAGAGTCTTGGTCCTCAAATCTCTCTGGCAAAAAAGCGGTGCCAAAAACACCGTCAGGATACTTTTGTCCTTGACACCGCCTTCACTCTTATCGAGGGGCACCCCCAATCGTGGGCCGGATTAGGACGCCTACCTTAGTTCTGGACTAAATTTAGCTTCTTGCCGATAGGGATGGCATGAGCGCTGTTGTGCCCGAGTCACGTAGCCGGGTGGTCACCGACTTCCGCAAGCCCGTGTTGACGCTGGTGGAAGTGTCGTGGACGGACGCCGGTGGAACGGTGCAGACGGTTGGCGCGCGCATGGAGGATAAGTCCGTTGGGGGGGCACGTATACGGGTTAAGACACCGATCGTGGTCGGATCAAGAATGAGAGTTCAGGGGCGGGTCGAGCACTTCTCCGGCACGGTCCGGTACTGCCGCCCTGAAGGCATGGAATATCTGGTAGGTCTTCAGCGAGACGCCATGGAAAGTGCAATCCCCGAGCGCCCGAGCGCCCCGGAAGTGCCACCGCAGAAAAGCGCGAGCCGCGGCGATGCCGCGGTTTCGACGGGCGTGGTTTCGACAGGCCTGGTTTCGACGGTCAAAGACTCGAAAGCCATAGACTCGACAATCAAAGATTCAGCCGTTAAGGTTTCGACCGTCAAAACCCAAAGCCCGCTGAAGCGCCCAGAGAGCAAGCCGAGCGAAGTTCGCATAGTTGAGCATAAAGCCGAGCATAAAGCTGAGCACAAAGTTGAGCAGATAGTTGGGCAGAAGGTTGGGCAGAAAATTGAGCCGAAACTGGAGAGTACTGCAATCGTACTCATCGCCAGCTCAACCTCGGCGCCCGTGCAGAGCGACAGTATGCGCTCTCGGCCTCGAGACTTCGATGCTCTTCAGCAGGTCGAACCGCCGGTCGATCTGCCGGTCGAACTGCGGACCGAAGTCCCACCCGAACAGCCTCCAGAGCAAGCTGGCAAGAAAAGGAAACATATGCTGAGCAAATGGCTCGAACTACCATGGCGCGAGAAGCAGGAGGGCCTCAGCGTAAGCGGCCCGGAAAATGGCGAAGCCAGCAGCCACGGAAACAGCAGCGGCAAAAGCGAGAAGGAGAATCTTATGTCCCAGTCAACTCCACCCACCCCGAAAGCTCCGGTGCGTTCTGCACGCGAGGTCCCAAGTTTCCAAGTCGATCTTTCGACCATGGAAGATATTTACCGCGCCGCCGGGATCATGGATCCGCGGAAGGGATACAGCATTAACAAAGTCGTCGAGATGCTGCACAGCGAACACATCCGCGGGTTATCGAAAGAGATGAAGCGGGCCGCGGTGCTGATGGCTCTCGACATTGCCGGGGTTCAGGTCGAGCAGGTACAGAGGGACGCCAAAGCGCGTCAGGATGCTCTGGATGCCCACGAGGCCGAGCAGACGAAGCGGGTTGAGGCAGAGTGGGCAAGGAAGGCCGACGAAGTTACCCAAATTAAAGCGGAACTGGAGAGCATAAAGGCCCACTACACCGCACGCATCGGCATCAACATGGAGGGTGTCGCCAAGGAGAAAGCCATCTTTGCCGGTTGGATTACCCAGAAGCAGCAGGAATGCCAGAGCATGGCCGAAGCGGTGGAGATGTGTTTGAAAGCGCCGGTCACTGTCACTGAGCCCGCCAATGCTCCGGCGTCCGATGTGAGCGCGGTGAAGGCCAGCGCCAAGACGGTGTGATTCGACCACCGACGCCGAGCATTAACCACCTGCGACTAACCCAGCCACGCCTCAGATCGACTTCACCGGAATCGCCATCACGTCATCCACCAGCCCGATCTCCTTTTGCACAAAAGGCTCCGCGTAGGTGACGCCGCCCATCATGCCGTAGAAGCGGGCCATGGATTCCACCCGCGCCCGAATTTCCTTTTGCGCGGGAAAGATTCCGCTGCCGGCCTCCTGGTCGGCGAACTGGGACTTATACGCCATCAGCGCCAGGAAGCGCGTTTCAAACTGGTCGGTGATGTCCACGACAAACGTTGGGCGCACGTCGCGGTAGAGGCTGGCGTAAATAATTTTGAAAGGACGATGAGCGGAACCCTCCAGCGGCAACTTGGCGAGTCCTGATAGGAACGCCGCTTCGTAGCCGAGAATCGAAGCGGTGTAGTGGTCGGGATGTCGGCCCTCCCAGTAGGGAAGAATCAGCACCCGCGGCCGCTGTTCGCGAAGGATGCGAGCGACCTTCAAGCGATTCTCCCAGGTATTTTCGACGCGGCCATCGGGGATATCGAGGGCCTGGCGCCAGGAAACTTTCAGGATGCGGGCCGCTTCGGACGCTTCGCTCGCGCGATCTTCGGCGCTGCCGCGCGTCCCCATCTCTCCTTGGGTGAGGTCGAGGATGCCGGTGCGGTATCCGCGTTCGGCCATTTTGAGCAGAGTGCCGGCACAGGTTTGTTCTACGTCGTCGCGGTGCGCGGCCAGGGCGAGAATGTCTAGGGGCATTTGTAATTTCTGATTGGTAATTTGTAATTTGAAGCCTATTTTGTCATCGCCGGACCTCTCCCGCGCCAAAAGTTGTGCCGGGAGTAGGGGTCCCTCGCTTCGCTCGGGATGACAAGTTACAAAACAAATTCGGTCAAGCTGCCGGCTTTGTCGTGCGGCGATTTGCCAGCACGAAGGCTAGTCCGAACATGAAAAGCGCAAACAGCAGCAGCGTCAAAATCGATGAGGTCAGCGAGAACGCGCTGGGGGCTTCGGGATACATCAGGGTGCGCAACGCCTCGACTCCATAAGTCAGTGGATTGGCATACATGAGCCAGCGAATCCATCCTGACGCGCCGGAAAGAGGGAAGAGCGCTCCCGAAAGCAGCCAGAGCGGAATCAGAAATAAATTGATGATGGCGTGAAAGGATTGTGTCGAATCCATGGGCCAGGCGATTGCGAAGCCGAGTGCGGTCAGGGCGAACGACACCAGAAACACGGTGAGCGCGATCAGCCCGAACGAGGCCAGCGTCATATGCACACCGACGAGCGGGGCGAAGATGAGAAAAATCAATCCCTGAGCGGTAGCGAGGGTGGTGCCGCCTAAAACTTTTCCCAGAACTATGGCCGCGCGCGGCACCGGCGCCACCAGCACCGAAAGCAGGAAGCCTTCGTTGCGGTCTTCGATCACCGACATCATGGTGAAAATCGCGGTGAAGAGCACGATCATCACCAGCGTGCCGGGATAGAAATAATTCAGATAGTGCTGCTGGCCGGCGGCCTGTCCGGAGCGAAATGACGTTCCGAAACCGGACCCGATGACGACCCAGAACAAGAGCGGAGAAGCGATGACGCCCACCACGCGCGCCCGCTGACGATAGAAGCGGACTACTTCGCGCCACCAGAGCGTGAAGGCGGGCAGCAGGATTCCGGCGGATGCGGGCGCGGCTGCGGGAAAGGTCGCGGTTTGGGTGGACATTGGTCTTAGTTTAGCAGCGTCAGTGGCTTAATCTTTTCTTGGCTTTCTTCTTCCCAGGTTCCGGCGCGGGTTCGGCCTCTTCGTTCCAGAAGCGGTGGCCGGTGCGGTGGATGAAAACGTCTTCGAGGGTCGGCTTGCTCACGCTGAGCGACTGGATTTCTCCGGGGAATGCCTCGACTACGTCTGGGACGAAGCGATGGCCGTTTTCAATTTCGAGGCGGACCTGGTTATCCATAACCGTGGCATCGACTTGAAACTTCGCGCGAATGCGGTCGGCTAAGGCCTGCGGATCGCGCGCTTCGAGCAGAATGACGTCGCCTCCGATCTCGCGGGTCAGAGCCTCAGGCGTGCCCAGCGCCACCAAATGTCCTTCGTTCAAGATGGCGAGCCGGTCGCAGCGATCGGCTTCCTCCATCAGGTGGGTGGTGACGATGACGGAGACGCGCTCCTGATCGCGGAGGGTCTGGAGATACTGCCAAAGGTCGTGCCGGGCGCCGGGATCGAGGCCGGTAGTGGGTTCGTCGAGGAGCAGAACCTCGGGATGATGGAGCAGGCCTTTGGCGAGCTCGATGCGGCGCTGCATGCCTCCGGAAAAAGTTTCGACGCGATCGGCGGAGCGGTCCAGCAATCCGACGCGGGTAAGGATTTCCTTGATTCGCGCTTTCAGGTCGGGGCCGCGCAGACCGTAGAGGTGTCCCTGATGCCAGAGGTTTTCGTAGGCGGTGAGTTTGAGGTCGACGCTCTGGGCCTGGAAGACGACACCGATGTGGCGGCGCAGGGATCCGGGCCGGTGAACGGCGTCGAAGCCGGCGATGGTGGCGCTGCCGGACGTCGGGACCATGAGCGTGGAAAGAATGCGAAAGAGAGTGGTCTTGCCGCTGCCGTTCGGGCCGAGCAATCCGAAAAGTTCGGCGGGATGAACGTCGAAGGAGACACCGTTGAGGGCGGTGCGATCCTGGTAGCGATGAACGAGGTCGCGAACGGCAATGATTGGGTCACCCGCTGCTTTGACGGGCTGGGCGGGCGGAGCTAAGTCGATGGCGGTCGAGTTCGGAGTCACAGGGTATTCTACGACGGCGAGCAGGGAATTATCATCCGGGGCGAGTCGTTACTGATCTAATTCGTGTTGGTGTTAACTACCCCCTCGCAGAGTATGAGGACCAAGTCAGGAACGCCAAAAAGATGAATAGCAAGAACCCCATCGATAGAGCGGTTATCTTTTGACGACGTACAGCCCGTCTTTGGAGTTCAATCGACTCCTGCTGGTTCTTGAGAGCGTCTTTGTAGTTCTCTATATGCAGTTTCTGCAAGTCTCTGATTTCTTCCAAGATCTTAATCACCTGTTCCTCAGCCACGGTTCCCTCCAGACGGTTTAATAACCGGCGTCGCTAAAGCGATGCCCTGACACGAAGCACTGATCGCGATACGCAATACCTACGCGGCGACGGGGTTCCCGCCGGGGACGCGCTCTTCGAAGGCGACGGGCACGTGGCGCCAGACCTGGATGGCCAGAACTACCGCGGTGGCGAGCAACAGCGCTCCCACCGCGACGTGGACTACGGTCGCGATCACCATGGGCAGTTCGGGCTGCGCGGCGTTTCTTCCCCACATGACGCGGGTGATAAAGGCCAGAAATCCGAGGCAGAGTTGCGCGACCATCAGGCCGAGCATGGCGATTGCCGGGCGGCGGACGGCGTCCACGTTTGGGTAAACGGAGATGGCGCGAACCGCGGTCCAGGAAAGAACGATGGCCACGATGCCTGCATTGATGACGTGCGGCCACCAACTCAGGCCATGGTGGCGGAACATGGCTCCGAGGATTAGTTGCACATAGAGCACAAAAATCGAGAGCAGGGTCAGAGTAAAAAGAGCGGGGCGGCGCTGATCGAATTCGGCGCGCGGCTGTTCTTCGACCCAGCGGCGTCCGGTGAAGACGGCGATCGCGACGGCGATACAGAAGAAGGTTTGCGCCACGGCGGCGTGGGCGCTGGAAATGGGTGCGGGCAAAAAGAATAAAACAGTCAGTCCGCCAAGGATGCCTTGCGTGATCACGGTCGCGAGCGCTGCCAGGCCCAGAAGCCGCAACCAGCGGCGCTTTTCCACTTGCCAGGTCCAGACGGCCAGAATGATGGTGAGCAGCCCGGTGAATTCGGCCACCATGCGATGGGTATGTTCGTATTTCACGCCGCCAACCATATGCGGCATTTTGTAGAAGGATCCAAAGCTGGTGGGCCAGTCGGGGACGGATAATCCGGCGTCATTGCTGGTGACGAGCGCCCCGGCGACGATGAGGACGAGGGTGGCGCAGGCGGTGAAGACCGCGAAGCGGTGCAGGCCGCGATGGTAGGGAATTTCGATGCGCTTTAGAATAAGGATAGCCCCCAGAGAATCGGCGCGAGCAGCGGCGTCCGGCACGATCCCCGAAACGCATTAGTCTACCACCGGGGTGAGCCACGTCTCTACTTTTATGCCGGCGTCTGCGGTTGTTCATTCGCGGCCGCGGCACCCTGCACTTCCATTGCCTGAATGATGGCGTCGGCAAATTCCGATGTTCCGGCGGTGCCGCCTACGTCGCGGGTAAGTTTACTGCGGTCGCGGTAGACCTCGTCGATGGCGTTGCGGATTTTCAGGGCGGCGTCGTGCTCGCCTAGATGGCGCAGCATGAGCAGGGCGGACCGCAACACGGCGGTGGGATTGGCGATATTCTTTCCGGCTATATCGGGCGCGGAACCGTGGACGGCTTCAAAGATGGCGCATTCGTGTCCGAAATTCGCGCCCGGGACCAGGCCGAGACCGCCGACCAGTCCGGCGCACAGGTCGGAAATAATGTCGCCGTAGAAATTTTCCAGCAGCAGCATGTCGTACTGGTAGGGGTTCATCACCAGTTGCATGCAGGTGTTGTCGACAATGTGCTCGCCGTAAGTGATCTCGGGATATTCTTTCGACACAGCGCGCGAGCAGCGCAGAAATAATCCATCGGACAACTTCATGATGTTGGCTTTGTGGATGGAATGAATCTTCTTGCGCTGATTCTTGCGGGCATACTCGAAGGCGAAACGCGACACGCGGGTCGAAGCCTTTTCAGTAATGACCTTGATGCTTTCGACTACTCCGGGGACGACTACGTGTTCGATGCCGGAATAAAGTCCCTCGGTGTTTTCGCGCACCACGATCAGGTCGACGCCCGGATAGCGGGTGGGAATATGCGGGAGATTGCGAATCGGCCGGAAGTTGGCGAAGAGTTCGAAGCGCTTGCGCAGTTCGACGTTGATGCTCGAGAAGCCGCCGCCGATAGGCGTCGTCACCGGGCCTTTCAGTCCGACGCGGGTGCGCTCGATGGACTCGCTGAGTTCCTTGGGAATGTATTCGTGGTACTTCTCAAAGGCCTCGGCGCCGGCGGCGAAGCTCTCCCATTCGAATTTGACGCCGGTGGCTTCGAGCATGCGAACCGTGGCCTGGATCACTTCGGGGCCGATTCCGTCGCCGGGGATCAGGGTTACTTTGTGAGAAGTCATTGACTCATTTAATCATTTAGGCATTGAGTCATTTAACATCCTGCTTCGATGTGCGCAACGACGCTCCGAAGATCTTGACTAGCTCGTTGGCTTCTTTCAGCAAGTCTTGCGTTCTCTCGGGACGAACTACTCCTGTTTCGTTCAGGAGCTCTAGCCAGAAAACGGATTCGTCTGCTTCCTCTACGACGACACCCATTCTTGCAACGAACTCGGCTTGGGAACGCGATCGGCAGACCGCCCGATAGTTCGCGCCAACCGACGTGCCGGAGCGCAGGAGTTGCTTTCCCAGAGTCTGTGCGTCCGGAGAGTGTGGCAGGGAACGAAAGATGTTTACGATGCGGATCGCAAAGCTCTTCGTGCGCCTCTTCAGCTCCGTAGCTTTCTCCAGGGAGTTCATAAAACTATTGAGTCATTTTAGTCATTGAATCATTGACTCATTAGGTTTTCAATGATTCAGTGCCTCAATGATTCAATGTCTCAATCAGCTTTTCCCACTTTTGGCCTTGGGTTCGGGCGCAGACTTCAGCAGATCTTTCAGCTCCGCCATGAATTCCTGCACGTCTTTGAAGTCGAGATAGACTGAGGCGAACCTCACGTAGGCGACTTTGTCATAGCGGCGGAGGCGGTTCATGATGAGCTCTCCGATTTCGCTGGTCTTGCGCTCACGCTCGGCCGACTCGATCACGAAAGTCTCGGCTTCATTGACGATCTGCTCGAGCTTGCTGATCGGCACCGGGCGCTTCTCGCAGGCGCGCATCAAGCCGTTGAGAACTTTCTGGCGGTCAAAGCGCTCGCGGCGGCCGTCTTTTTTTACCACCATGTAGGGAATTTCGTCGATGCGCTCGTAGGTGGTGAAGCGCTTTTCGCATTTCAGGCATTCGCGGCGGCGGCGGATGGAATCGGCTTCCTTGCTCTCGCGCGAATCCACGACTTTGTCATTTTCAAACCCGCAGAAGGGGCATTTCATGCGCTTGGGTGCTCTTCGGAATTCAAGACGATTGTAGCAGGCGATGCGGGATCGGAAGTTTAGCTCGGCAGTTGACGCCGTTGTTCCCGGACTTGGTTGATCGCGTCGAGCGCCTGGCGAACACGATGCATTTTACGATGCCTTCTCAACCGTCGCGCCTTCTTCCGCCTCCGCGCTCTCGGCGGAAAGCTTGCGCAGAGACAGGCGTTCGTGGTGGGAGAGCAGCAGCCCGACGGGAACCACGGCGACGAACGTTACCAGCCACAGCATGATCCCGCAACTGACCGTGAGTTCCTTGGGGACAATATCAAAGACGTGATCGAGCGCGCTGATGGTCGCCAGTTGGGAGCCGCCGCCGACGCCAGGCAACTGCACCATCGACCCGATCATGCTGGCTCCCATAAGAAGGAGAACTTTGGTTGCGCTCATGTCATGCATCGGCGCGCCGTAGGCATGGGTCACTTCTTTGTAAGCCAACGCGATTACCCACCACATAAAGATTGAGACGCCCGATAATTGGAGGAATGCGAAGGGGCCGTGAATGGTATTGAGCCCGACGGTAAACTCGCGAATTTTTTGCGCGATGCGATGGCCCAGATTCTCGGCCAGATGGGAAAAACGGTCTTCGACCCATTGGGCGACCCGATTTCCTCTATAGGCCATCAGCAAGGTTGCCGAAAGCAGTCCCATCACGAGCGCGATCAGAGCGTAGCCTATGAGACGAACCCAGTCCCGGACGTCGGCAGAGGTGGTGGAAGCTTCGATGAACTCGCGTAGCTTTGAGGGCAGAAAAATTGCCGCCACCATCAGGACCGTGAACCCGCCAACGTCAAAAATTCGCTCCACCGCCCACACCGCTACCTGCGATGCGAAAGGCAGGTTCTGACGGCGCGCGATCAGGTAGGGACGAATCATTTCGCCGGCGCGGCCGAGCAGCGCAAGTCCGGTGAATCCGATCATGGTCGGGGGGACGAGTCCGAGGATGGACGCATCCTTGCGCACCGGCCGAAGAAAGATTTTCCAGCGCACCGCGCGCAGAAAATAAGCGAAGTAGATGTAAAGCACTCCGTGAACGATATGGCGCCAACTCAATCCGAATTGAAAGAGTTTGGCCCAGTCGAAATGCCGATAGGTGCGGAACTGGAGATAGATCAGCACGGCCAGCACGACGAAGACGATCGCGTACGCTGCGTATTTTTTTTGGTTCATGCGCTGCGAAGCTGCAGAGAGGCACACTCGTGGCAAGCACGGCCCCACTTGAAGGTAAATGAGGAATCAGGCAGGGTCAACGTGAGGACGATCAACGCGGAGATGCGGCGGCGCTGTCGGTGGCAGTAGGTTTCGCAGCTGGTTGAGCGTGGCCCGGAGGTTTGGCGTGGACCTGTTTTTGCTTTGCTTCTTTTTCCTGTGCGATCTTTTTGAGGTTGTAGTCGTGGACGATGCGAGCCACGTAGGCGCGAGTTTCGCGGAAGGGCGGCACTCCCTGATACTGCTCGACGCGCTCGGGCCCCGCGTTGTAAGCGGCCAGCGCCTTGACCAGATCGAAATTGTAGCGCTCCAGAAGCTCGCGCAGATAACGGCTTCCGCCCTCGACATTGGCTTGCGGGTCGAAGGCGTCGTTCACGCCCAGTTCGCTGGCGGTGCCGGGCATGAGCTGCATGAGTCCGCGCGCGCCTTTGGGAGAAACGGCGTGGACGTTGAATCCGCTTTCGGCGTGAATCACGCTGTTCACAAGGTCGGGATCGAGGTGATAGTTGGCGCTGGCGGTGTTCACGACTTCATTGAGAGCGGGCGTGGATTTCGCGGGCTGTCCCGCCGAAGAAATGGAGGTTTGCGATTCGGCAGGCGCCGGCGACAGGAGATCTTTTTCGTAGCCGGTAATCTCTTCGGTAGGTACGTCGGTGAAGTTGGAATCGTCGGTGGAGAGAAAGAGTCGGGTCGTTGTCCCCATCACCAGGCGATGGTCGTGGCGAATGCTGAAGCCGTTGCGAAGGATGGCCAACTCGGCGGCAGTCGCGGGGCGAGCGAGTAGCGCTACAGCCACAGAACAGAAAAGCATGGCGGCCCTTGCCGCAATTCCCGCAGCCCTCTTTATCTTTATCGCGAATGGTCTTCTCTCAATCATCTTGTTTCAATCATCGTCGGATCATCACAAGCTGCTCACGATCGTTGATCCGGCAGCAGTTGGTTGGCTGCCTTGGTCAACGACCACCGGATCGATCGCTTTTCCACTGAGCACGTGCTCGATCGCCGCCGCTACTCCGCTGTCAGCGTTCGAGCGGGTGAGCGTCCAGCCCCGGGCCCGTAACTCTTTTGACGCATTCCCCATGATAAAAGGGTGGCCGGCAAACGCAAGCATTTCAATATCATTATAGTTATCACCAATGGCCATGACCTGCTCGCGGGTAATCTGCCGGTAATTGACCCAGCGTTCAAGCGCGTGTCCCTTGGAACAGCCGGCATTGAGCACATCGACAATCGAGAGATCGCGGCCTGGGTATTCGGTGCGTAGCACAGTGATGGGCAGTCCGCAGCTTCCGAGCACTTGCAATACCCGCTGCATCTTCGCGACCGGGCCGCAGAACATGGCCTGCACCGGATCGGTCGTGAGCGCGTTCTCGATCGGAACCACGAACTGAATATACTGCATGTTTTTTTCCAGCCAGCGCTGGATGCTGCCTTCCAGCTCGTCCAGGCGCTCGATCACGATGGGGCGCGAAGCTTCGCCGTGGAGACCATGGCGGTCAAAGGTCAGAACCGTCTGACCGCGAAATTCCTGCATCACGCAGACAAGTTCGCGGCAGGTCGCTTCGGGGAGCAGGTCGCGATGGAAGGTTTCTCCGGCGAGCGAGCGGGTGACGGCGCCGTTTGAGCTGATCAACCAAAGATCGAATCCCAGCTGCTGAGCGATGGGCAGGGCAAAGGTGTGGCGGCGCCCGGTGACCAGGATGATCTCGATGCCCTGGGCGTGGGCGCGCCTGAGCGTAGCAAGATCGGTTTCGGAAATCTGAAATTCGGGGTTAAGCAGGGTACCGTCAATATCGATAGCAATCAGGCGGAGGGAATCGGCGGCCACAAGCAATCTTAGCATTGGCGCCTGCTGGTGGAGCGCCGGGCGTCCCCGCCCGGCCACCCGACGTGACGGGCGAGACGCCCGTCGCTCCACTTGCTTCCTTTTGCCTGTGCGACAATTGATGCCCCACGGAGGTATGAATGAAGATCACGACGAAATTAGGATTCCTTCTCCTGTTACTGACTCTGCTACCTATATCTCTCCCGGCCCAGTCCGCCCCCGAAACCGGCAAACCTTTCGTCATCGAGTATTACTACAAGACCAAGTGGGGACATGCGGACGAGTTTCTGCAGCTGTTCAATAAGAACCACTACCCGCTGCTGAAGAAGGAAGTGGAAATGGGACGCATGCTCAAGGTCTGGATGGACCAGCCGCGTTACCACACAACCGAAGACGGGCGCTGGGATTATCGCGTGACCATCGTGTTCAAGAATTCCACAGTCGCGAATGAGCCCTTCGAGGAGGACGCGCTGAAGAAGCAACTTTGGCCCGACCAGGCCACCTATGCGAAGGAAGAGCAACGGCGCTTTGAAATCCTCGACGGACATTGGGACTTGCCGATTAAGAACGTGGAGTTGGAAGGGAAGTAACTGGCGGGATGCCTAAAATATTTCAACAAGACACTCGAGGTGCGTTAATATACCGCGACCCTTGGTCGTATGAGTCTGGGTGCAGGACATCCGCGTTGCTAAATCCGTTGTTCAAATCTCGAGAATCGACAGGATAAGAACATGAGAAAAGATAGCCTCCCTCTCGCACGCGTGGCTGCTTTCATATGCGCAGCCGCATTCTTGTTGTTCACAATCCCAGTACAAGCCCAGCCGCAGCAGCTATCGACACGTCATGTCCGCCCGGAGGTTGCGAGTGGCGAGGCAAAACTCGTCGGACATCTTCCGCCAACCGACACCCTGCGCTTCGACATGGTTCTGCCGCTGCGCGATCGGACGGGGCTGCAAAGCTTTCTGCGCGAGCAATACGATCCTGCATCTTCCTTCTACCACCAGTTTCTTACGCCGCAGGAAGTTACCGCGAGATATGGCCCCAGCCAGGAAGATTGGAATGCCCTGGTTGCTTTCGCGAAAGCGAACGGCTTTGAGATCATCAGCGGAACCCGCGAGGGCAGAGATCTAAGGCTCAGCGGCACGGTGGCGAACATCGAGAAGGCCTTCCACGTGAGCATGGGCGTCTACCAGGCCCCCAACGAAGACCGCACGTTCTTTGCAGTGGATCGCGAGCCCACCGTGGACCTTCCCTTCCAGATTTGGCACATCACCGGTTTGGACAACGATTCCAAGCCGCATCCGATGTACGTCAAGAAGAGCGACTACGCGAAGGCCCATGGAATCGATCCGGATATGGTCGTATCTCACGCCACCACCGGCTCTGGCCCATCGGCTTCCTTTTTGGGCAGCGACATGCGCGCCGCCTACTACGGCGGAACGGCGCTCACCGGCTCCGGCCAGAACATCGCGCTGTTCGAATTCGCGGGAACCGATTTGGCTGACCTGACCACGTATTACAAGAACGCGGGGCAAACGGAACCTTACACGCCCACTCTCATTTCCACCGGCGGCTACAGCACGACCTGCGTCGATAGCGGCAGTAAAGCATGTGATGACACCGAGCAGACCCTCGACATGACGCAGGCGATGGGCATGGCGCCAGGCTCCACAATGCTCTACATGTACGTGTGCGGCGACGTCCTGGCCAGCGGATCGGGAAACATCAGCGATACCTCGTGCATCAGCGCGATGGTTACGACTACGGACGCTCCATTGTCCAAGCAGATCAGTTGCTCGTGGGGCTGGACACCGGCGGATCCCAGCACTCTGGACCCGTACTTTGAGCAGATGGCCGCGCAAGGCCAGAACTTCTTTGCTGCGTCAGGCGACAGTTCTGCCTGGTCAGCGTCGAATGAAGCCTGGCCTGCCGACGATGCGAATATCGTTTCCGTCGGCGGCACGGACTTGATTACCTCCAGCGCGGCTGGCCCCTGGAAATCGGAAACAGCATGGGCAGATAGCGGCGGAGGCATCTCGCCAGATTCAATTCCGATCCCATCGTGGCAAGAGCTCTCGGGCGTGATTACCTCGTCCAACAAAGGATCTACGACGTTACGGAACGGACCAGACGTTTCGGCGAACGCGAACTTTACCTTTTATGTCTGCGCCGACCAAACCACCTGCACCGCTAACGACTACGGCGGAACCAGCTTTGCGACGCCCATGTGGGCCGGCTACCTGGCTCTGGCCAATCAACAGGCAGCGGCCAATGGCGACGCGATCGGCTTTATCAATCCGATCCTTTACCCGGCGGCTCTAACCTCGAGCTACGGCACTTACTTCCACGACATCACCAGCGGCAGTTGCGGCACCTATTCGGGAATCACCGGCTACGATCTGTGCACCGGATGGGGCAGTCCGAATACGACTGGGATCATCAACCTGTTGGCTGGATCTGCGACGCCGAGCTTTACGCTCTCCGATTCGCCCAGCAGTCTGACGGTTACCCAAGGCAGCAGCGGCACCAGCACCATCACGGTGAATGACGCGGGCGGATTCTCCGGCAGCGTAACGCTGGCTGCGTCTGGTCTGCCGAGCGGTGTAACGGCAGCGTTCGGCACCAACCCCACAACCGGGACCAGCGTGCTCACGCTGACGGCGAGCAGTACGGCCGCAACCGGATCCGCGACGGTGACTATCACCGGTACCTCCGGCAGCCTGACGGCAACCACTACCGTTGCCCTCACGGTCAATGCACCGGCGACGCCAACCTTCACCATCGCCGCCTCGCCCACTTCGGTGACCGTAACCCAGGGAGCCAGCGGAACCAGCACGATCACCATTACCAGTCACAACAGTTTCAGTGCTGCAACCACGCTTAGCGCAACTGGCTTGCCCAGCGGTGTGACGGCGGCGTTCTCCACCAACCCGGTGACTCCAGCAGCGAACGGGAGCGCGACCTCAACGCTTACCTTGACCGCTTCCTCAACCGCCACCGTCGGAGCGGCTACGGTGACGATTACCGGAACCTCCGGCTCGATCGCTCAAAGCACCACCATTGCACTCACAGTGAATTCTTCTTCGGCAACGAAGAGTTTCACCCTGGCGCTGTCGCCTTCTTCTTTCACTGTCGATGAACGCGGCAGCGTATCCACCACTCTCACTGTTACCAGCGTGAATGGATTCAATTCCGCAGTGGATCTGAGCGTGAATGAATTCCCGAGTGGCGTATCGGCGACGGCCTCGGCCAACCCAGTGACGCCGCCGGCAAATGGCAGCGTGAAGGTAACCATCACGTGGAGCGCTTCCAGGCGCGCGCCAACCGGAACCACAACCATCGAGCTGATCGGGACCTCCGGATCACTCACCAACGAGACACCGGTCGCCATAACGGTGGCGCCTTGAGGGCGGCCGTAAGGTGATTCTTTAACCTAATGATTCTTTAACCAACCATTCGAGCCGGCTCCAGTACGGGGCCGGCTCGATGTTTCTGAGCTCTTGTTTCTGACTCTGGCCGTTCCTCTGTAAAGTATGGTGAATCTGCCGAAGAAATTTCTTTATAGCTCGCATCAAAATTTGGAGTTAGACGGGGCTCCGATATGCCGCTAAGTTAGATCATGGAGAGCTTAATGTTGGGCGAAGATTCACCGGTTGATTTCCTGCATGAGATTGGCGGACGTCTGGCGTCGGCCGGCGGGTTCCACGAAGTGCTGGACCGGGTGGTGGAGTTTGCCTCGGCGCTGGTAAAGTGCGATTCCTGCCTGATCTATGCGCTGGAGGGCGAGCACCTGGTGCTTCGTGCCTCCAGGAATGCTCATCCGAACGTCGTCGACCGGCTCAAGTTGCGCGTGGGACAGGGCATCACGGGCTGGGTGGCGGAACATCACGAGCCGGTGGCGATTTCCGAAAAGGCGGCGCAGGATGCGCGATTCCAGTTCTTTCATGAACTGCCCGAGGATAGCTACGAGGCCTTTCTCTCTGTGCCGCTGATGTGCCGCGGGCGGGTGGTGGGGACAATCAACCTGCACCATCGCCGTCCTCACGTTCATAAGCTTAAGGAGATCCGGCTGATTTCAGCGATTGGGTTTCTGGTGGGCGCGGAAATTGAATTGGCGCGCATGGAGGAAGTGAATTCGAATCTTACCTACCAGTTACAGACGCGGAAAGTCGTGGAACGCGCGAAAGGGATCTTGCAACGCGAAATGGGATTAACCGAAGAACAAGCCTACCTTGCTCTGCAGCAACAAAGCCGGCAAAAGCGCAAGACGATGAGAGAAATTGCCGAGGCGATCATTCTGAGCGAGGAAGTCAGGTATAGCACGCGCGTCTCCGGCGTTGCGTAACCTAAGTTAGTTAAACCAAGTCGCGGCTCCGCGGACCGGTCAAGTTCCATCCCTGCAAACTTCAATCCCTGCAAACTTGCGGCGTTGCCGTGTCCGACTCAACACCGTTCCCGGCGGAATTGTTGCGAACCGGAAACGGGAGCGGATTGCGATGAATCCGCTCCCGGGGACAGCCGCAGTCGGGATGTGGCCCGAACGCGAACCAGCGACACTAGGACCGGTGACACTAGAGCCACTACCACTATGTATGAAGGAAGTGAGCTGCGGCGTCCAACGAAAAAAATCGATCTGTTGAATTTGCGCAGAAGGGACTGCATAACTGCGAACACCGCCCAATGCGCGGTAGACGCCATTAAAGTGGTTTTCCTGCGGATTCAGGCGTGCGGGTTTGCAAAAAACTCGTCCGATACGAGAACATACTTGGTTTGCAGACATCCCACGATTACTACAAGGAAGCATCCCGATTATGGCGAAGCCGAAAAAGTCTTCCGCGACAACGAAGCCAGCAGTGAAGAAGGTCGCGAGTGTCGAAGTGAAGTCCGTCGAGGTGAGGTCCTCAAGAAGAGAACGCAGCAGCGACGGGCACGAGCGCGTGATCGAGCCCGCCAAGGGCAAACTGGGAGTGATGATCCCCGGCATGGGCGCCGTCGCCACCACATTTGTCGCGGGCGTCGAAGCGGTGCGCAAGGGAATCGCCCACCCCATCGGATCGCTCACGCAGATGGGAACCATCCGTCTGGGGAAGCGGACCGATGGCCGGTCTCCCAAAATTAAGGAATTCGTTCCACTGGCGGGACTCAATGATCTCGTCTTTACCGGCTGGGACATTTTCGAAGACAACATGTACGCGGCGGCTCGCAATGCGGGCGTGCTGGAGCGCGATCTGCTCGACAAAGTGAAGGGGCGGCTCAGCGCTATTACGCCGATGAAAGCTGTGTTCGATCATAACTACGTCAAAAAAATCGATGGACCGAACGTTAAGAAGGGGAAGAACAAGCTGGACCTGGCCGAACAACTGAGGCAGGACATCCGCGACTTTAAAAAGTCGAGCCATGCCAGCCGCCTGATCACCATCTGGTGCGCCTCGACCGAAAGCTTCATCAAGCCCACGGCCATCCATGAGAGCGTGAAGTCACTGGAAAAGGCGATGAAAGAGAACGACGAAAATATCGCGCCCTCGATGGTGTACGCCTACGCCTCGCTCATGGAGGGCGTGCCCTTCGCCAACGGCGCTCCGAACCTGACCGTGGACATACCGGCGATGTTCGAATTGTCACGCGAGCGCGAAGTCCCCATCTGCGGCAAGGACTTCAAAACGGGCCAGACGTTGATGAAGACCGTGCTGGCTCCGGCTTTCAAGGCGCGCCTGCTCGGGCTGAGCGGATGGTACTCGACCAACATCCTCGGCAATCGCGACGGCGAAGTGCTGGACGATCCCGGGTCGTTCAAGACCAAGGAAGAATCGAAGCTCGGAGCGCTTGAGCACATTCTGCAGCCGGCTTTGTATCCGGAACTGTACGGCAATATCTTCCACAAAGTCCGCATCAACTATTACCCGCCGCGCGGCGATAACAAAGAAGGATGGGACAACATCGATATCTTCGGATGGCTCGGCTATCCGATGCAGATCAAAGTTGACTTCCTCTGCCGCGACTCGATTCTGGCGGCGCCGATCGTGCTGGATCTGGTTCTATTCCTCGACCTTGCGCAGCGCACGCCCGAGCTACGCCGCCTGGGAATTCAGGAGTGGCTGAGCTTCTACTTCAAGTCGCCGATGACCGCGCCGGGATTGTATCCGGAGCACGATCTGTTCATCCAGTTGATGAAGCTGAAAAACACTCTGCGGCACTTGAAGGGCGAAGAGCTTATCACGCATCTCGGATTGGAATACTACGACTAGACACGGCTCGTGTGGTGACGGGCCTCTGGCCCGTCCTAACTCACAGGCCGCGCTATAGTGAAGACAATACCCGCGAGATACCGAGTTAGTAAGATAGCCGCGACGGTGGACCCGATTCTCGGTCGCTGAATCGTAGAAGTCGCGCCCCGCGCCACAATTCAGCATTGACTTGGCTTCCATTCAGTGCTAACGTGTCAGCCGCATTTTCTTTCCCCGCCACTGTGACCCTTCCGGCCGCGAGCTGGGCTCCCAGGATTGCGGTGCAACGGCTTGGCCCCGCCATAGGAGGCCTGAGGCCTCCCAGAAATTTGACGGGTTTTCGATCGCATTCAGGAGGACCTTGTCATGAAGCGGATAATTCTGCTGGTTTCTCTGGTTCTGGCTTTTCCACTGGCAGCGTTTGCGGACAGTATCGATTTCAGCAACCTCGGTGGCACCCTTACGGCAAGCGCCGCGGGTCTGACCCTTGTCGGCTCTGAACTCTCGGGCGTCGTGGGCCTCAATGGAAACGGCCCAGTCCTGGGGGATTTGGGCACCTTAGCCTTCTCCACGGGTTCGCTGCTGTCGGGTAGTCTGGCAACGGATGCCGTGTTCAACAGCGGCGGAAGCTTCCTGATCACCGGCAACGGGACCGATGGCGTTCCGTACGGAGTGCTCTTCAGGGGCACGTTCATTAGCACGGTGATTTGGGCATACGCAAGCACGCTGTCCAACGGCTCCGAGATTTTCGACATCACGGGCAAGGTTTCCGGGGGCAGCACCATACAAGGTTATGCCGTCGTCGGCGTGAACGGATCTACGCAGGTGTATGGCACCCTCGGCAGCGGCAATACGATTATCAACATCGTTCCTGAGCCAGGCACTCTCGCATTGTTCGGAACCGGGCTGGCTGCTTTGGCTGCAGCGGTTCGCAGAAAGAAATTATTCACGCGAAAATTCACGCCGCCGGTGTGACGGCGCTCGCGGAAATTTCCGTTTTTTGCGCACAGGGTCCGCGGCGACGGCACCTTCGACCACGGCAACCCGCAGACTATCCCCGGCCTGCAAACGTCTCGAAGCGCATTTCCTGACGAATTGATCGGTGCTCGACTGTCCGCAGCTAAGGAGGCCGTCCATGACCCGCCAGCGTTCCTTAAGAATCAAGCTCCGCATTCTGAACGCCTCAGTTCTGTTCCTGGCAGTTCTCGCCGTCCTCACGTTATTGGCCGGGTCAGCCATCGCGGAGAATCCTGTGCCGTTCACGAACCAGCCGCTCGTTCCCGACGCCACTGCGCCCGGCGGGGCTAAATTTACCCTGACGGTGAATGGCACGGGATTTGTCGCGGGCTCAGTAGTGAATTGGAACGGCAGCCCGCGGGCCACGACCTTCGTGAGCAGCGCCCAACTGAAAGCGACCATCCTTGCATCTGACATCACCACGACGTCCACCGCCGCAGTCACAGTAGTCAGCCCCGGCCCGGGCGGCGGCGTTTCCAACCCCCAGTTCTTCTCGATCGCGGTGGCCGAAGCGTCCGTTTCGTTCCTGCCGCCGGCGACCTACGACACGGGAGGAGAAAACCCTTCCTCAGTGGCGATTGCAGATGTGGACGGGGACGGCAAGCTCGACGTGATAGTCGCAAACCAGAGCGGCCAGATGAACGGGGCCGGCTCGGTCGCCGTACTGCTGGGCAACGGCCACGGCACCTTCCAGGCACCGGTCGACTACGACGCCGGAATGATCCTTGCCAGCTCTCTAATCGTCACCGACGTCAACGGGGACGGCAAGCTGGACATAGTGGTGGTCGGCGGCTGCTCCACATTCCAGGAATGTTCGACCGATGGAGTGGTGGGCGTGCTGCTGGGCAAAGGCGACGGTACCTTCAAGCCGGCGGTAACCTATTCCTCAGGCGGCGTGACTGCCGCTTCCGTAGCAGCGGCGGACGTGAATGGCGACGGAAGGCTCGATTTGCTGGTCTCGAACCAATGCGCCGATTTCAGCTGCGCCAACGGTTCGGTCGGCGTGCTGTTGGGCAACGGCGACGGGACCTTCCAGCCGGCAGTGGCCTACTCTTCCGGCGGATACTTAGCGGGTGGCGTCGCGGTTGCCGATGTGAGCGGTGACGGCAAACTCGACGTGGTAGTCACGAACTTCTGTCCCACTCGTACTCCGTGCAACAACTATTCTTACGTAGATGGAAATGTCGGCGTCTTGCTCGGCAACGGCGACGGAACTTTCAATGCCGTGGTGGTGTACGACGCAGGCGGGACAAGTACCATGTCCGTAGCAATAGCAGATGTGAGCGGGGATGGCAAACTCGACCTCCTGACAGCCAACTGCGGACTCGATTCGTGCGGCCCCGCGAGGCCTGGAGGTACTGTCGGTGTTTTGCTGGGGAACGGCGATGGAACCTTCCATCCCGCCGTATCTTACGGCGCGGCGAACGGGCCGATCTCGATAGCCATCGCAGATATGAACGGCGACGGCAAACAGGACGCGGTAGTAGCAAATTGGGGCACCTCGGAAAATCCGCCTACGAATAACGGCGCCGGCGGTGTATTGCTGGGCAACGGCGACGGTACTTTCCAGCCGGTGCAGACCTACCTCTCGGGAGGGAATGAGGCTACCTCGGTCGCGGTCGCGGATCTTACTGGCGCCGGTCGGCCGGACATTGCTGGCCGGGGGCACGCACTCGATCACTGCCGCGTATCAGGGTTCAGCCACCTTTAGCCCCAGCACGTCGGCTCCACTCAGCCAGAAGGTAAACATCGCAACCACGACAACTTCTCTTACGTCGTCGCTGAACCCCGCAAGCACCGGCCAGTCGGTCAGCTTCACCGCGACGGTCACCAGCCAGTACGGCGGGGCGGCCACCGGTTCCGTGACTTTCCTTTCAGGATCGCAAACGCTGGGCACGGCGACGCTCAGCGACAATCGCGCCACCCTGAGCACCTCTTTCACCACGGCAGGAACGGACTCCGTCACCGCAAAATACAGCGGCGACGCGAACGACGCAGGCAGCACGTCCTCGGTTTTGAGTCAGGTAATCATCAACGCAACCACGACCACGCTGACTTCGTCATTGAATCCTTCGGTGGTGGGTCAGGCAGTGACCTTCACCGCCACCGTGAGCTCCACTGCGGGAGCTCCGCCCAACGGCGAAACGGTGACGTTCAACAACGGCTCGTCCGTTCTTGGCACGGCTGCCCTGAGCGCAGGGGTTGCCGCTCTGACCACATCCTCGCTGCCGGTGGGCGCTTTCACCATCACAGCCAGCTACGGTGGCGACGCCAACTTCGCAGCCAGCACCTCGCCCGGACTCCGGCAGGTGGTCAACAGCACGACGAAGTCCGCGACTTCGACCGCGTTGGTCTCCACCCTGAACCCGTCCATCTACGGGCAAAAAGTAACCTGGACGGCAACGGTGACAACCTCGGGCTCCGTCACGCCCACGGGAAAAGTGAACTTCACATGGGACGGTTACAGCATCGGTACGGCCACGCTCAACGCCAGCGGAGTAGCGACGCTGTCCAAGTCAAATCTAAACGTCTACACTTACCCGCTGACTGCGGTGTACGAGGGCGATGCGAACAACGTGGGCAGCACGTCCGCCATCCTGAACCAGGTGGTAAAGGAAACCACCAGCGCGGCCACGCTCAGCTCGTCAGCGAACCCATCAACCGAAGGTCAGGCAGTGACGTTCACCGCCACGATCACCTCTCCGACGGTGACGGCAACCGGGCCAGTGACCTTCACGGCAGGGAAGACGGTGCTGGGAACGGCGCAACTCAGCGGGCACAAAGCCACGTTCACAACTTCCACGTTGGCGGCGGGCTCGACCACAGTGACGGCAACCTACGCTGGAGACTCGAACATCGGCGAGAGTTCGGCGTCGGTCGCGCAGGTGGTGCAACCGTAATCGCATTTCGTGACGAATTGATGGTCCTCGGACCGTCCGCAGCTCAGGAGGTCGTATATGACCGGCCAGCGTTTCTTAAGAATAAAGTCCCGCGCTCTCAGCGTCTCGGTTCTGTTCCTGGCGGTCTTCGCCGTCCTGACTGCGCTAGCCTCGACGGCGAGAGCCCAGATTGACTCCACCAACAGGACCGTGACCACGAGCAGCTTCGTCGTCGGCTGGTATACGGGCAACGATACGGAAGCGATCATTAACATGACTTGGAGCGGTGGAGCAAACCTGACCAGCTACCAAGGCCTCGGCACGTGCTTTCCATCTTTCCCCGGGTCCATCGAGTACTTTGGGAATAGCTATGCACCGCCCGACCCCTGGGCGGGAGGACTCGTGCTAGTGGGCGGGGGCACCACGACCCCAGCTGGCACAACGGCGTGGTCGGGCCAGGTCCTCCCGTCCGGAACCGACCAGGTCACCATCAACTCCAGCTCCACCGGTTGCCCACCCTCTTCGGCGGGGATCAATGTGCAAACCACGTACAGCTTTGTGAACCCGACCAACTCCAGTACCAACTGGTTCGGAGTTCAGCGCGCCTTCGATTTCACGACGACCACATTCGCCCATGACTTTCGGCCCTACATGCCCCGCCTCAGTCTCAGTGAGGGCTTTACAGATGTGCTGTACCCCGCCATCGGCGGTGCCCTGGCGACCCTCAACGTTTACGACTGCGGATATGGCTGCACTGGCCCGGTTGTGATCCCGGATGCCGTGCCGTTGAATCCGCTTTGGGATGCAACGCAGGGCTGGTTCGCGATCCACAACCCCAACACACTCGAGGGTGTGGTAGTCAAACGGAACCCTTCCGTCGACCCACAGGGAAACCCCATAGTGGCGCAACTATGGGTCGACAATGACGGCGGCTCCAATACGAATGTCTCGTCCTTCCTGCTCATGAGTCCGACAGGAGGCTTCACAGCGGGGCCGGTCACCGAGGTGGAAACGCTCTGCTTCTACAACAGCAGCATCTGGACTCCCTCCCTTACGCCTCCAGCGGGGTGTGGCGGAACCCCGACAAACACCACGCTCGCCTCTTCACTGAACCCATCAAACTACGGACAGACGGTTACCTTCACGGCTTCAGTAAGCTCGACTGCGGGAACGCCAACCGGGTCGGTCGTTTTCACCGACGCCACGACCTCAACCACGCTGGGCAGCGCGACGCTGGCGAGCGGCAGCGCATCCATCTCCGTTTCATCGCTCGGGGCGGGCTCGCACTCGATCACCGCCGCATATGAGGGTTCGACCGGCTTCAGCGGAAGTACGTCAGCACCGCTGAATCAAGTTGTAAACGGAGTAACCACGACTACTGCTCTGGCCTCTTCGCTGAACCCGTCAGTCTACGGGCAGGCGGTGACCTTCACCGCCGCCGTTAGTTCGGCTTCCGGAACGCCAACCGGAACAGTTGTTTTCTCCGACACTTCAACCTCGACCACACTCGGCAGCGCAACTCTATCAAGCGGAAAAGCGGCAATCTCGGTCTCCTCGCTGGCGGCAGGCTCGAACTCGATCTCCGCCGCATACCAGGGTTCGGGCACTTTCGCCGGCAGCACGTCGGCTCCACTCAGCCAGAAGGTAAACATCGCAACCACGACAACTTCTCTTACGTCGTCGCTGAACCCCGCAAGCACCGGCCAGTCGGTCAGCTTGACCGCGACGGTCACCAGCCAGTACGGCGGAGCGGCCACTGGTTCCGTGACTTTCCTTTCAGGATCGCAAACGCTGGGCACGGCGACGCTCAGCGGCAATCGCGCAACCCTGAGCACCTCTTTCACCACGGCAGGAACGGACTCCGTCACCGCAAAATACGGCGGCGACGCGAACGACGCAGGCAGCACGTCCTCGGTTTTGAGTCAGGTAATCATCAACGCGACCACGACCGCGCTGATTTCGTCATTGAATCCTTCGGTGGTGGGTCAGGCAGTGACCTTCACGGCCACCGTGAGTTCGACTGCGGGAGCTCCGCCCAACGGTGAAACGGTGACGTTCAACAACGGCTCGGCTGTTCTCGGCACGGCTACCCTCAGCGCAGGGATTGCCTCTCTGACCACATCCTCGCTGCCAGCTGGCACTCTCACCATCACAGCCAGCTACGGCGGCGACGCCAACTTCGCAGCCAGCACCTCGCCCGGACTCCGGCAGGTGGTCAACAGCACGACGAAGTCCGCGACTTCGACCGCGTTGGTCTCCAGCCTGAATCCCTCCATCTACGGGCAAAAAGTAACCTGGACCGCAACGGTGACAACCTCGGGCTCGATCACGCCCACGGGAAAAGTGAACTTCACCTGGGATGGCTACAGCATCGGCACGGCCACGCTCAACGCCAGCGGAGTAGCGACGCTGTCCAAGTCAAATCTAAACGTCTACACTTACCCGCTGACCGCGGTGTACGCGGGCGACGCGAACAACGTGGGCAGCACGTCCGCCATCCTGAATCAGGTGGTAAAGGAAACCACCAGCGCGGCCACGCTCAGCTCGTCAGCGAACCCATCAACCGAAGGTCAGGCAGTGACGTTCACCGCCACGATCACCTCTCCGACGGTGACGGCAACCGGGCCAGTGACCTTCACGGCAGGGAAGACGGTGCTGGGAACGGCGGAACTCAGCGGGCACAAAGCCACGTTCACAACTTCCACGTTGGCTGCGGGATCAACCACAGTGACGGCAACCTACGCTGGAGACTCGAACATCGCCGAGAGCTCGGCGTCGGTCGCGCAGGTGGTGCAACCGTAGTGGGAAACTACAATTCGGGCTAGCCGTCCCAACGCCGGTTCGCGATAAAATCTTTCGATGGCTGGCAAGAAATCCAAAGCTGGAAATCCCGGCACCGGGCACAACACCCGCTTCATGCAAATGCAGAAGAACCACTGCTTCGTCTGCGGCAAGGATAACCCTGACAGCATGCGCCTGCGCTTCATCTATGACGAGGAGCGCGACTGCTTCGTGTGCAGCTTCCGCCTGGGCAAACGTTTCACCGGACCGCCCGGACACTGCCACGGCGGCATCATCGCGACCATCCTCGATGAAGCCATGGGCAAAGTGAATAAATTGCGCCACGTGGTGGCGGTGACCTCCGAGATGACCGTGAAGTATCTGAAGCCGGTGCCGCTGAAGCAGCCACTGCGAGTGGAATCGCGCGAGGTCAAGCTGGAGGGCCGCAAGCACATCAACATGGCCGAGATTCTCAACGAAAAAGGGGAAGTGCTCGCGCGCAGCGAGGGCCTGTTCATCGCGATCGATCCCCAGCGCATGTTCGGCCGATTTGCCGAGCGCTGACGCTCGTGTGGTGACGGGGCTTAGCCCCGTCCCGGCGGGGCCGAGCCCCGCCACCACACAACCTCCATACGAACAAAACCAGATACCGCGAATCGCAAACGAGCTGTAAAATGAAGCTCTGGAAGAGGGTAACCCTATGTCGCAGAATAACGGACACACCAGCACCAACCTTCGCCTGAAGACCGGCCTCGCCGAGATGCTCAAGGGCGGCGTGATCATGGACGTAACCACCGCCAAGCAGGCGGAGATCGCCGAGCGATCCGGAGCGGTCGCAGTGATGGCTCTGGAGCGCGTCCCGGCGCAGATCCGCGCCGAAGGCGGAGTGGCGCGCATGGCCTCGCCGAAAATCATTCGCGAGATCATGGCGGCGGTCGATATTCCCGTCATGGCGAAGTGCCGCATCGGCCACTTTGCGGAGGCGCAGATTTTGCAGGAGCTGGGCGTCGACTACATTGACGAGTCCGAAGTTCTTACGCCCGCCGACGAAACGCATCACGTGGATAAGCAGGCCTTCACGGTTCCATTCGTGTGCGGCGCGCGTAACCTGGGCGAAGCTCTGCGGCGCATCGCCGAAGGCGCGGCCATGATTCGCACCAAGGGCGAAGCCGGCACTGGAGACGTGGTCCACGCCGTCCGCCACATTCGCCAGATTGTGCTCGAGATGAAGATTCTCACCGTGCTCGGAGACGAAGAACTCTACGCCAAAGCCAAAGAGCACGGAGCGCCCTACGAACTGGTAAAGATGGTGGCGCGTGACGGCAAACTGCCGGTGCCGAATTTTTCCGCGGGAGGAATCGCGACTCCGGCGGACGCGTCGCTGGTGATGCAACTGGGAGCCGAGGCAGTATTCGTCGGCTCGGGCATCTTCATGAAGAACTCGACTGAATTCGCCGATCCGGTGGAAGCCGAGAAGCGCGCCAAGGCGATTGTGCAGGCGGCAACGCACTTCAAAGACCCTAAAGTGTTACTTGAAGTCAGCGAGAATCTGGCGGGGGCCATGAAGGGGCTGGCTGTGTCCACTCTCGACGAGGCCCACCTGCTGCAAACGCGGGGCTGGTAGGTAGGTTCGGCCGCGGGCATGGTATCCGATAGCCGATGCGCTGCAAGTTGAAAACAAGAGTGCTATGAGATACCTTGCTGCGAGGAATCCTAAACAAAGTCCTGCAATCACCCTTGTTCCCATGCGCGGGAAATATGATTGTCTAACTTGCATTACCGCGATGCTACTCGGCACGGCATATGAAGATGTGGAGCAGGCCTTTGGTGGAAACCTTGACCCCTCAAAAGACCAAGGAGCAGAGACCTCACGATTGTATGGGGGCGGGTGGTCCCGGTCTGCCAGCTGTTCTTAGCTGGCATCACCTAACTGGGGGTGCCCCACTTCTCGCGCTTTTCGAGAAGTGGGCTTCCGGACAGTCCGATACGTGGCCTGGCCTAAATTCCTTATAGAATTCAAAAGCCCCGCTAGTCAGGCGGGGCTCGGCAAATTGCCAGTTGGTACGCTACCTATCAAGCAACTCTATTATAGCAAACCAACGCAAGTCGAGAAGCCGTGCGGAGGACGACGGACTCGAACCGTAATGGCTGACAAAGCCACTCGACTACTTGACAGGTAGCGTCCAGTACCCACTGGCAACGTCCTCCAGACGCAACCTATCGCCCGTTCAGTATTTCCTTTGCGATTGGCACGCGCAATCCCACCAAAGTAGCTACTCCAAATTGGGAATGAGGCCGTTACCTGCGCGTCCCTCACTGTCAATTGTGCTCATTGTCAATCATTGATAATCCTGCCATCCGTGCAATTCTGGCTTCGGAACAGACCGGACCACTCCATGCCTCTAAACATCAATCTGACCCCGCGACTCGAAAAGTTAGTTCGCCAGAAAGTCTCCTCCGGACGCTACAACTCCGCCGGCGAAGTCGTGCGCGAGGCATTGCGCCTCATGGAATCCCAAGACGAGTTGCGCTCGCTGAAACTGGAGCAGTTACGCCGCGACATCCGCGAAGGCCTGGACAGCGGCCCTGCCCGCACCTGGAGCCCCGCGGAAATGAAACGCGAAGGCCGCAAGCTTCTCAAGAGCCGCTCCGCCGCCGCGAAGTAGATGCCCAGTCTTAGTCCTGGGTCCGCGCGCCGTTGCTGCGACTTCCGTCTGCGTGACCCCAACCGTTTCCCACTCCGGGCCGTGCATACTTTCGTGGTCTTGTTCGGCCGATATCGCTAAAGATAGTGTTGTCACGGTAGGTTGCGTTTGGAGGATGTTGCCAGTGGGTACTGGACGCCGCCTTTCACACGGTCGAGTGGTCTAGTCAGCCACTACGGTTCGAGTCCGTCGTCCTCCGCAGTCCCCTCGACCAAATGGTTGTCGACCTCGGGTTTGAGGTTTGCTATACTTAACTTGACAGGCGGCGTACCAAACTTGACAGGCGGCGTACCAACTGGCATTTGCCAAGCCCCGGATGACTACCGGGGCTTTCGAATTTTTGGAATCACTCCAACCTCAGTAACTTGACT
This sequence comes from uncultured Acidobacteriaceae bacterium, assembly GCA_963747545.1. Lineage (GTDB taxonomy): Bacteria > Acidobacteriota > Terriglobia > Terriglobales > Acidobacteriaceae > Acidiflorens. The sequence goes on from CAVVFQ010000001.1 coordinate 61,863, forward strand.
CCAGCGACCCGTTCCCCGATGCTGAGTTAGACAGAGTGCCTTACACTACGGTTTTTCTCAATGGCCCCGCCGCTGCGGGGCCATTCGTGTTTTTGGGCGGGTGCCCACCGTAAATCCCACTCCCGCTCCGGAGGGTGACCCGTCCAAGCTCCGCTTGGGCGGGGTTTTTCCGCGCGGCGGCCGCGCCTTCGCCGTGGGTTTCCCAGACCCACGCAGAGACCTTGACCGGAACGCCGGAGCGCGGTACGGTGGCCCAGTGATACTCTTGCGGGGAGAATCGAAGCATGACCGGAATCCAGTTTGTAACCGATGAGAAAGGCCGCAGGACTGCGGTGCTGATCGACCTCAAGAAACACCACGCCATTTGGGAGGAGTTCTGGGATGGCCTGGTTTCCGAATCCCGCCGCAAGGAAAAAGGCATTCCCTACGTGCAATACCGGGCCAAGCGTTTGAAGGGCCATCGTCAGCGTGGCTGAATACTCCATCGAAATCAAGCCCTCTGCCGGGAAGGAACTGGACGCGATCGACCATGCGCTGTTCGCCCGAATCGACCGCAAGATTCTCGCGCTGACAGAAAATCCCCGCCCTCCAGGGTGCAAAAAGCTCAGAGGCTACAAAGACCAATGGCGCATCCGCGTGGGCGACTGGCGCGTGGTGTATACCATTGACGACGACACGAGGCGCGTGAGCATTACCCGCGTCGCTCACCGCCGAGAGGTCTACGAGTACGTGAGTCTAAGGGGTCGGGCCCACCCCCGCTTGCGTGCCCTTCCTACCTGACTGGGTCCGCCGTCCCGTCCGACCATCTGCCTGCGGGAACCATGAATACGTCGATTGGTTCCGGAGCGCCTCCGAACTGTGGATTCAGCATGACAGGAGAGTGGGGCACATCTGCACCCCAAATGGCGCCGTCCATGAGCGGCGTGTAAAACATCAGGTGAGCGATCCAGCGGTGGTCGCCTTTGTCGGTAAGGTACTGGTCCTTGGACATCATGTAGGACATGGCTCCAGGCTCGAGGGGCGGCAGTCCTTGCTTTTCGAATATCTTGATGGCCTCGATGATCTGAGCTTTGGATTGACCGGCTAATATCAGCTCCGTTCTTTTATATGTCAGCGGCAGGATGGAGCGGGCAGCCGGCGGGTTGTAGCAGACCGGGCCTCGAACTTTCGGATTCCAAAAATTGGCGGCATCCTCGCCGTTGAATGGGCCCATCCACCCTCGCTCCACCAGGCATACGAAACCATTCTTGCCTTTCACTGCGGTTTCATAGCCATGCCTTCCGAGGACGAGAACGTCGGCATCGCGTGAGATAGCCTCCGGAGCCGCGCTTCGCGCCAGAGCAATCTCGGCGTTTCGGTCCGCCATTAGATATTGGTCGAGCGGAGCCATGCTCGCATACGGTGTTTTTGAGTCCTGGGCGAGCGCCGGCCGGCACTCGCCGAGCACGACCACCAGCGCACAAGCTCCCCATGCGATCATTTTGACTATCTTTTGGTTTGGCTGTTCCATGGATTCCTCCTGGGAATTAGACGCTCGGGGAATTAGAACGCTCGTACGCTGGCTACCGATGTTAAAGCGCTGTTCGCTGCATTTCAATTGACATAAGCCGCTACTGTGACTGATCTTTGAATCAGCACAAACTTGATATTGGGAAAGTACGCAACGTGGCCTAAGTCACGTGCATTCAAGACTTTGCCAGTAAAGTATTTACAATGAATACTTTGCGAAAGTACCCCTGAGCCAAGGTATTTGTTATCAAGACTTTAGTAAAAAGGGGGGAGGGGGTACCCTCCTCGAAACAGAGAAGTTGAACGTGTCCCTTCATCCTCCAACTATCGCAATGAAAATTGGAGTTCTAGCCCTGCAAGGCGATTTCGACGCGCATCGTCGCCGGCTCGAAGAACTCGGCGCAGAAGTTGTCCTGGTGAAAAAGCCGGAGCAACTGAACGAGATCGATGGCCTGGTAATCCCCGGAGGCGAGTCGGGAACGTTTCTCAAGCTGCTCGGCGAAGACGGATTCGCGAAGCTAAAAGATTTCGTGCGCGCGAAGCCGACTTTTGGCACCTGCGCGGGATGCATCCTGCTGGCCGCGGAAGTTGAGAATCCGAAGCAGGTCGGCCTCGGCGCGCTCGACATCACGGTGCGCCGCAATGCTTACGGACGCCAGATCGACAGCTCGATCCGCGAAGGGCAACTCGTTAATGACAAGGAGCCTATCGAGATGGTATTCATCCGCGCTCCGAAAATTGAGCGCGTCGGCAAGGGCGTGGAAGTGATTGCAACGGAAGGGAAGGATCCGGTGCTGGTGCGCAAGAGCAAGACGCTGGCCGCAACTTTCCATCCTGAATTGAGCGACGACCGGCGCATTCACCAATACTTTCTGGATCTAGTAGCGAACGGAAAACATTCGAAAGATTGATGTTCGGAGGAGCGAGCGGCAGTGCCGAAGAAGCTCTCGGCAAGAGGAATCAGTGGCTCAGGTGTCTCCGAATGAAGACGGCTAAGCCAATCAGGCCGCCTCCGAGTAAGAGGAGGAGACCGGGTTCCGGAAGGACGGAGAATCGCTTCGCCGCTGGCGCTGCAAAAGAATTCACCGCCAGAATCAGCGGAAACAGAACAGGTCCCAACTTTCGCACGGGAGAAGACTCCTTACCGGCTTAAATAACCGCAAGTTCTTCTCCAAATCAACGGCTGTTTACAATCAAGTCACAAAAATGCGTATTTTGGGCAAACTCAGCTCTGGACGCCCAAAGTCCCAAGCGTTTTCCAGAGGCTGCGCTCTTCGTCAGTGTGCACCGCTTTGCACAGTTTGGGCCGCTGGCGGCCCGTTTCGGCTCGGGTGCGGAGTCTGGCCTGATTCAGTATGCTATGAAATTCTGAGCTTTCGTCTGCGCCTGCATGGAACCTGCTCCTGAGCTGGAAGTTAGCCCGGTATCGTTCGCCTCGTACGCGCGCCTGCTCCGCGGTAACCGCAATTTTCGCCGCGTATGGAGCGCCCAAATCGTCAGCGAAATCGGCGACTGGTTCTACACCCTGGCAATCTACAACCTGCTGCTACAGCTGACCGGACGCGCCGGTTCGGTGGCGCTGGCTCTGGTGCTGCAAGTTCTGCCGCAGACTTTCATCGGCCCAACAGCAGGCGTGGTCAACGATCGGCTGCGGCGCAAGCAGGTCATGATTGCGTCGGACATCGGACGCATGTTGATCGTGCTCTGCATGCTGCTGATTCGCTCCAAAGGAGAAGTGTGGCTGGTCTATCCGCTGCTGACGGCGGAAACCTTGCTGGCCGCGTTTTTTGAGCCGGCGCGCAATGCGGTGATCCCAAACATTGTGGAGCGGGAAAACATTGTGGTGGCGAACACGCTCTCCTCGACCACGTGGAGCGTGAATCTGATGGTGGGCGCGACCCTGGGAGGCGTGGTCGCGGCGCTGCTGGGCCGCGATGCCGTATTCCTGCTGAATGCGCTGTCGTTTGCCGTTTCCGCCATGCTGATTTGGGGGATGCACTTCGCCGAGCCTCACGCGGAAGGTGGCCGTTCGTTCCGAGTGCGGGAATTGGTGGACTTTTCGCCGATCCTTGCAGGGATCCGCTACGTGCGGTCGCAGGCTCGTCTGCGTTCGACAATTCTTGTGAAGGCCGGAAACCTGATCATCGGACCGAGCTGGGTGCTGTTCACGGTGATGGGACAAAATGAATTTGCCGTCCGCTGGCGCGGCATGGCGCCGGAGCGCGGCGCGTTTCTGGGGATGAGTCTGCTGCTCGGCGCGCGGGGCGTGGGCGCGCTGCTCGGGCCTGTCGTAGTCGCGCAGTGGGCGGGACAGTGGAGACATCGCCTGGAAGTCGCGATCTTCTGGGGATATCTGGGAGCCGCCGCCGGCTACACGCTGCTGGGAGTGTCCGGGCATCTGTGGGAAGCGTGCTTGTGCGTGGCGTTGGCACACTTCGGAAGTTCGATGGTGTGGGTATTCTCGACCACCCTGTTGCAACTGCAGAGTGACGACAAGTTTCGCGGGCGCGTGTTTGCCGCCGATCTTGGCCTCTCCATGTTCACGATTGCCGCCGGCGCGTATCTTGCCGGTCGCTTCGTGGATTGGGGCTTCGCCGCCCGCCACGTCGCCAGCGTTGCTGGCATGTTGATGCTGGTTCCGGCGAGCCTCTGGGGGCTTTCGGTGCGGCGGAATGCGGAGGCTGCCATTTCCGTGGAGTGACGGGCCCCTTCCATCCGCCAAGTGCGCGATCCGGCTCAGAAGCGGCTAGGCCAGTTGGTCGATCTTCGCAGCCAAAATGAAATCTGACTCAGTCAGCCCGTCGACCGCGTGCGTCCAGGTCGTGATCTCGGCCTTACCCCATCCCAGCAGGATGTCAGGATGATGTCCCTGATCTTCCGCGATTTCGCCCACGCGATTCACGAAAGCCAGAGCAGACTTAAAATCGGGAAACTTGAAGGTGCGCACCAGGTGATGTTCGTTGACGATATCCCACAGCGCAGGCTCAGCCAACTGCTGATGAATTTCCGCAAGCTTGTTTCCCTTGAGCGGCGGTACACCACCGCGGCAGGGAACGCAATCTCGGTCTGCAAGCAGAGAGCCGCCCATGAGGGTTTCCGCTAGAACGGAATGTCCTCATCCGTGATCGGAGAACTCCCCGCTGGCGCGTGCTCCGGCTCGGGCGCACTCTGGTCGAAGTTGTTTCCGGCTGAAGATGTCGAGACTCCGTGCGTGCTGCCGCCCTGCCCGCCGCCTTCGCCGCGTCCGCCGAGCAACACCAGATCGTTGGCCACGACCTCGGTCATGTACTTTTTCTGGCCGCTCTGCTTGTCGTCCCAGGAGCGGGTCTGCAGACGGCCTTCGATGTAGACTTTGCCGCCTTTTTTCAGATACTCGCCGGCAATCTCGGCCAGGCGCTGCCAGAGCACCACGTTGTGCCACTCGGTGCGGTCCTGCCAGTTGCCGTCTTTGCCTTTGAAGCGCTCGTTGGTAGCCAGGGTGATCTTCGCGACCGGTGTGCCCTGCGGCGTGAACTTCACTTCGGGATCCTTGCCGAGGTTCCCGATCAGGATGACTTTATTTACGCTTTTTCCACTCATGAGTGCGAGCTCCTCTAAGAAGCACACTATAGCAGAATTGGGTGGTCGCGAGGCGGTGTCGCGCGTACAAGAAATTTGTGATGAATCGGACGGGCGCCGGGAGAATCCGGTCTTTCCCAACTCTCCTGTAGAGACGCGGCTTGCCGCGTCTTGGGCAGCGCACAATTCAGGAATGCCGCACGCAGCAGACGGGGCAAGCCCCGTCTCTACCCAAATATCTGGAACAGCATCAGGTAGACGATCACACCCGTTACCGAAACGTAGAGCCAAAGCGGATACGTCCAGCGCGCGATGGCCCGATGCCGGTCAAACTGCTCACGCAATCCACGGGTCAGCGTAATCAGCACCATGGGCACGATAACGATCGCCAAGATCGTGTGCGAGGTCAAGATGGTGAGGTAGAGAATCCGCGCCCAGCCCGGTCCGTGAAAATAGATGATGCCGCCGTGACCGGGCCAATGGTAATACAAATACGAGGTAAGAAACAGGGAAGAGGTTACGAACGCGGCGATCATCACCGCACGGTGCGCCGCCATCTTGCCGCGCGCAATGAGCGCACGTCCGGTGACCAGCAGTACGGCGCTTGATCCGTTGAGCGTCGCGTTGATCTTCGGGAAGATTGAGTAGTCGGTCATGAGCTACTTAGTTGTACGGGGAGGAAGGGTGATTTGGCAACAATTTGTGATTTGTAATTGGTAATTTGTAATTGCAGACCCAAACGCCCCACGGTGCCGTCGCCCGGTGCCACACCGATTTTGTGGTTACCAATTACAAATTGCCAATTACAAATTCTCGCTCCGGCCCGCGCCCTTCCGCTAGAATATGAACACGATGCCTGATGTGGAGAGTTCTCAGCCGCCGATGCCGGAGGCTTCTAAACAATCTAGTGCTCACCCGCTGCCCGTGGTGGCAGTCTGGGCGCGCGATTTGCTGGTTTCGCTCGCCATTTCCGCTTTCATCATTATCTTTCTTTACCAGCCGGTAAAGGTTGAAGGCACCAGCATGATGCCCGGCCTCGAAGACCAGGAGAGGATTTTCGTCAACAAATTTGTCTATCGCTGGGAACCGATCGAGCGCGGCGACATCATCGTCTTTCGTTATCCGCGCGACACCTCGAAGAGCTACATCAAGCGCGTTATTGGAACAGCCGGCGACCGCATCCGCATCGAAAACGGCCAGGTCTATGTCAACGGCCAGGCGATCGACGAAGAATATGTGCCCAGCGATTACGCGGATGCCCGCTCGTATGGCGAAATCGTGGTGCCGCGGGATAGTTTCTTCGTTCTCGGCGATCATCGCACCATGTCGAACGACAGCCGGGACTTTGGCACCGTGAACGAACGCTTCGTCTACGGAAAGGCTGTGTTTGGATATTGGCCGATGGACAAGCTGGGGCGCCTGCGGTAGAGGTGTCAGGTCAGGGGTTTCAGGTGTCAGGAAAACCTTAAGGCCGAGGACGATTTTCCTGAGACATGACACCTGACAACTGAGACCTTTCTTCCGCGCTACTCTCCTGCTAGAATCTCTAAAATCCGCTCCCAGGAGTTCCAATGCAAGCGATCCTTGCACTCGAAGACGGCAGAGTCTTCCGAGGCAAAGGCTACGGCGCTAAAGGCGAATGCTCCGGCGAAGTCGTTTTTAATACTTCCATCACCGGTTACCAGGAAATTTTCACTGACCCGTCGTACGCAGGGCAGATCGTCGTCCTGACCAACCCCGAAATCGGAAACTACGGCACGAATCCAGAAGATAACGAAGCCGTGCGTCCGTACATCGAGGGGCTGATCGTGCGCGAGTTTTCGAAAGTCAGTTCCAACTGGCGCTCGCAGCAGGTCACCGACGAGTTCATGGAGCAATTCAGGATTCCGGTGCTGGCCGAGATTGACACGCGGGCGCTGGTGCGCCATCTGCGTACCTACGGAGTGATGCGAGGCGTGATCTCGACGCTCGAAGAGGACACCGACAAACTCGTGGCCAAGGCGCGCGCGATCCCAAAAATGGACGGCCAGGATCTAGCCAAAGTCGTTTCCACCAACCACACCTACGTGTGGGAGACAGGCGAACGCTCGCATTTACCCGATGAGATTGTCGGAGTAAAAGACGAGCCGGCGCGCTTCCATGTGGTCGCATACGACTACGGCATCAAGCAGAACATTCTGCGCAAGCTGCGCGGCGAGGGATGCAAGGTGACGGTCGTCCCGGCGCAGACGACGGCCGAGGACGTGCTGGCGCTGAAGCCCGACGGAGTGTTCCTGTCGAACGGGCCGGGCGATCCTGAGCCCTGCACTTACGCGGTCGACAACATTCGGCGACTGATGGGACGGCAGCCGATATTCGGAATCTGCCTGGGGCATCAGTTGGTCGGGATTGCGCTTGGCGGCAAAACCTTCAAACTGAAATTCGGCCACCATGGCGGAAATCATCCGGTGAAGCAGCTGGCCAGCGGGAAAATTGAGATCACCGCGCACAACCATAACTTTGCCGTTGATCCCGATTCGCTGCCCCAAAGCGAAGTCGAATTGACGCACATGGATCTAAACGATCAGACGCTCGAGGGCATGCGGCATCGGAATTTGCCGCTGTTTACGGTGCAGTACCATCCGGAGGCGGCGCCGGGTCCGCATGATTCGCACTATCTGTTTAAGGATTTTGTGAAGATGATGGAGGAATGCAAGCGGTGAAAGTTAAACCAACCCTTTAGGGAATTGTCATCCCGAGCGAAGCGAGGGATCTGCAGTTGGGCACGGCTACAACGTTCGGGTGCGAATATGCTGGGAGCAGTGAGGGCTTGGAAGCATGCGAGAAGAGAAACGCTATTACGTTTACATCCTGTCGAGCCGATCGCTGACGCTTTATACAGGCGTGACGGGAGACATCTATCATCGCGCCCTACAGCACAGGGCGGGAGAAATTGAAGGCTTCACAAAGAAATACAGCATCAACCGGCTGGTTTATTACGAGACTTTCAAGTACGTGAACAACGCCATCGCTCGTGAAAAACAAATCAAAGCCTGGACGCGGGCCAAGCGCCTGGCTCTGATCAAGACCATGAATCCGGCGTGGCAAGACCTAGCGGAGGGCTGGGGCGAAGCGACGAAACTGCAGATCCCTCACTTCGTTCGGGATGACAAACCTAAAGAAAATGACGACGGCAAAGATACAGAAGGTGGCAATGAGACACCTGAAGCCGCGCCCCTTCGGAGCAAGGCCAAAACCGCATAATGCCAAAACGAACTGACATCTCGAAAATCCTGATCCTCGGCTCCGGCCCCATCGTCATCGGCCAATCGGCGGAGTTCGACTACTCCGGCACGCAGGCTTGCAAGGCGCTTAAGTCGGAGGGCTTTGAGGTTGTGCTGGCTAACTCGAATCCGGCCACTATCATGACCGATCCCGAATCGGCGGACCGCACTTACATCGAGCCGCTGACTCGCGAATATCTCGAAGAGATCATTCGTGTCGAGCGTGAGATGGCGCCCAGCGCGGGCTTTGCCGTTCTGCCCACGGTTGGTGGACAGACGGCGCTCAATCTCGCCATTGAACTGGCTGACGGGGGCGTGCTCGACAAGTACAACGTGCATCTGATTGGCGCGCAGATCAACGCCATCAAGAAGGCCGAAGACCGGCTGTTTTTCAAAGATGCGATGCAGCGCATCGGGCTTGACGTGCCGAAATCGGCGCTGGTCAGCAACCTTAAGGATGGCGTCGAGTTCGCCGGTAAGATCGGTTTCCCGGTCATCATACGCCCGTCGTTCACGCTCGGAGGCACCGGCGGTGGTATCGCCTACAACCGCGAAGAGCTGATGGAAGTGCTCGCCCGTGGCCTCGATCTCTCGCCCGCGCACGAGTGCCTGATCGAAGAATCTGTTCTCGGGTGGAAAGAGTATGAACTCGAGGTGATGCGCGACACGAAAGACAACGTCATCATCATCTGCTCCATCGAAAACTTCGATCCCATGGGCGTGCATACCGGCGATTCCATCACCGTCGCCCCCGCTCAGACGCTCACCGACCGCGAGTACCAGGTGATGCGCGATGCCTCGATCGCCGTGATCCGCGAGATCGGCGTCGAAACCGGTGGATCAAATATCCAGTTCGGCGTCAATCCTTCGACCGGACGCATGGTGGTGATCGAGATGAATCCGCGCGTCTCGCGCTCATCCGCGCTGGCTTCGAAGGCGACCGGGTTTCCGATTGCCAAGATTGCCGCCAAACTCGCCGTCGGCTACACGCTTGACGAGATTCCGAACGACATCACGCGCAAGACTCCTGCCTGCTTCGAACCGACTCTTGATTACGTGGTCGTCAAAATTCCGAAGTGGCAGTTTGAAAAGTTCCCCGGCGCCGACGAATCGCTTGGACCGCAGATGAAATCGGTCGGCGAAGTGATGGCCATCGGCCGGACGTTTAAAGAAGCACTTCAAAAAGGAATTCGCTCGCTCGACACCGGTAAGCGAGTCGGCTCGCAAAAGATCGAGCCCAAGATTCTCACGCAGCGCCTGGTCACGCCGCATCCCGAGCGTCTGACTTATGTTCAGTATGCGCTGCGCCAGGGTTTCACCATTAAACAGATCGCGAAGATGACATCGATCGATCCCTGGTTCCTCTACCAGCTCAAGGAAATTAACGACATGCAGCTGGAGATGGAAAAGCATCCCATGGAATCGATCCCGACCGAAGTGCTGCGCGAGGCCAAGCGCATGGGATTCTCCGATGGGCGGCTCGCCGGAACCTGGCGTCTGGACGGCAAAGGCGGTCAGGAACAGGTTCGTCATTTCCGCAAGAAGCATGGTCTGAAGCCGGTCTACAAGCGCGTGGATACCTGCGCCGCGGAGTTCGAGAGCTACACGCCGTATCTCTACTCGACCTACGAGGAAGAAGACGAGGCGACGCCCACCGCGAAGAAAAAAGTCGTGATACTCGGTTCCGGTCCCAACCGCATCGGGCAGGGAATTGAATTTGATTACTGCTGCTGCCACGCCAGCTACGCGTTGCGCGAGGATGGTTACGAAACCATCATGATCAACTGCAATCCCGAGACGGTTTCAACCGACTACGACACCAGCGACCGTCTCTACTTCGAGCCACTCACGCTCGAAGATGTGTTCGCCGTCTGCGAGCACGAGGCTTCGGGAGGAGCGCCGGTCGGCGTGATCGTGCAGTTCGGCGGGCAGACGCCGCTCAATCTTTCTCTGCCGCTCAAGGCGGCGGGTGTCAACATCATTGGCACCACGCCCGAGTGCATCGACCTGGCCGAAGACCGTAAACGCTTTGGGAAATTACTGGAGGAACTCGACATACCGCAAGCTCCTGGAGCCATGGTGGCTTCGGTCGAAGAGGCAGTCGAAGCGGCGAAGAAAATTGGATTCCCGGTGCTGGTGCGTCCTTCCTATGTCCTCGGAGGGCGTGCCATGGTCATCGCCTACGACGAAGACACGATTCAGCAGTATATGAAGCAGGCCGTCGAGTATTCGCAAGACCGCCCCATCCTCATTGACAAGTTTCTTGAAGACGCGATTGAAGTCGATGTGGACGCGCTCTCCGACGGCGAGGACGTGGTGATTGGTGGCATCATGCAGCACATCGAGGAAGCCGGCATCCACTCCGGCGATTCTTCCTGCGTGCTGCCCGCGGTTGACATCCCCGCGCCGCTGCTTGCGCGCATGCGCGAATACACTTTCAAACTGGCGCGCGCACTCAAAGTGATCGGGCTGATGAACGTCCAGTTCGCAATCCCGCGCGGCGGATCTAGCTTGCGTGGAGACCGGGCGGAGCCTGCCCTGAGCGGAGCCGAAGGGCCGCGTCCCAGCGGGGCGGAGCCCCGCCACCACACGGCCAGCGGGAATGGCAAGGTCTACGTGCTCGAAGTGAATCCGCGCGCCTCGCGCACCGTTCCCTTCGTTTCGAAAGCGACTGGCGTGCCCATGGCGAAGATTGCCGCTCGACTGATGACCGGCCGCAAGCTGCGAGAGTTCCTTCCGGAACACGTCGAACGCGGCACGGACCTCGACACGGGCCGCTGCTTCTACGTGAAGTCACCGGTCTTTCCCTGGTCGAAATTCCCCGGCGTCGACACGGTTCTGGGCCCCGAAATGCGCTCCACTGGAGAAGTGATGGGCATCGCCGACAATTTCGGCGAGGCCTTCGCCAAGGCTCAAATCGCCGCCGGCCAGAAACTGCCGACCAAGGGCACAGTCTTCATCAGCGTCACCGACCATGACAAGCCGCAGATGGTCGAGGTCGCGCATCGCTTCGTCGACATGGGATTCAAACTGGTGGCCACGCATGGCACAGCGGACGTGCTCGAAGAATCGGGCTTGGCGGTGGAGCGCGTCTATAAAGTGAAAGAGGGCCGTCCCAACGCGGTTGATTTGATCAAGGCCGAACGCATCCAGTTGATCGTCAACACGCCGCACGGTCCCGATCCTTACTTCGACGAGAAGGCCATCCGCCGCGCTGCGGTCACCGCCCACATCACGACGATCACCACGCTATCTGCCGCCCGGGCCGCCGCGGAGGGTATTGCCGCCCTGCAGCGGGGAGAAATACGCGTCCAGGCTCTGCAGGCGCTGCACGCGGAGAGAGCTGCGACGAAATAAGACTGGCAGGAAATAAAGGCTGGCCCATCTGCGAGTAGGTTTTTCGGCTTGATCTCAGGGTGACAAACTCCCAAGCCAGACTCCATAATTAAGCAGCGGTCGCAAACGACCGACGACGAACGACCAACGACGAACGACTGACAACTGGAGTCCAGCGTGCTTTTATCCGGAATCTTTCCGCCCATCACGACGCCCTTCTATCCTGATGGCGAGGTCTATTACAAGAAGATCGAATCAAACGTTGAGCGTTACTCGCGCACGCCGGTTGCCGGGATTGTGGTGCTCGGTTCAACTGGCGAAGCCATCCTGCTCTCGGACCAGGAACGCCGCGACGTGCTGAAGACGGCGCTCGCCGCCGCCGCGCCCAACAAAGTGATGATCGCGGGCACCGGCGTCGAATCCGCTCATGGAACTCTGCGCCTCACCGAATACGCCGCCGAGCTCGGCTACGATGCCGCCATGGTGCGCACTCCGCATTACTACAAGAAGCAGATGTTCGCGGCGAACCTGCTCGCTTTTTATCGCACAGTCGCCGACCGGTCGGCACTCCCGATCATCATCTACAACTTCCCGCAGGCCACCGGATACGACATCCCGGCTGAAGTGGTGATTGAACTCTCTGCGCATCCCAACGTCGTCGCCATCAAGGAATCGAGTGGCAACCTCGACAAAGTGAAAACCATGGTCGAAGGTACGCGTCACGTAAAGAGGCAGGCAACGGTGACCGAAACGTTCGAGGCCGTGACTCCGCGCATGATCCGGGCCGCAGCTGCGGAAAGCGAAAAGCAGAGCAGGGAATTAGTCAGCGTGGCCTCGCTGGCGGGGACCTCCGAATCGATGGAGAGAGGGGCGCCCCCGCCCGCCCGCGAAGGCGAAGGCAGTGCCACAAAACCGTCATCGTCTGCGGTATCCGTCGTAGGAAAATTGAAGACACGCCAGAAAGAAGTCGGCTTCCAGGTAATGGTCGGCGCCGCTCACCAGCTCGAATCATCGCTCGGACTGGGAGCAGTCGGCGCGATTCTCGCCTTTGCTTGTCCGGCACCCATGGCGTGTTACGAAATCTATGCCGCGCTCAAAGACGGAGACACCGCGCTCGCCCGCGAAAAACAAGAACGCCTGAAACTGGCTGCCCAGCGCGTAGTCGGCGACCTCGGTGTTCCTGGCGTGAAGCATTCCATGGATCTCAACGGCTATTACGGGGGCTCGTCGAGGCTGCCGTTCCTGCCGCTCAGCGGCGAGCAGAAGGTGGAGATCGAGAAGTTGATGGCGGGGATCAAGAGCTAAAGGATGTTTGCAAAGCGAATAAAGTAACTCGGACTTAATTTCGGACTTAACTAAGGAGCAAATTATGGCGACCATTACGCAGCCGGCCACCGGCGAAACCACCAGGCAACTCATCAACTATCGCACCGATGCCGGCGTCGCCGTGATCGAATTGAACGATCCTCCGGCGAATACCTACACCTACGAAATGAACCGCCAGCTCGACGAGGCCATCCTCAAGGCGCGCATGGATAACGATGTGCACGTGATCGTGCTCACGGGCGCGGGCGACAAGTTTTTCTCCGCGGGCGCGAACATCAAGATGCTGGCCTCGGTCGATCCGACCTTCAAGTATTACTTCTGCCTGCACGCGAATGAAACGCTGCTGCGGCTGGAACACACTCCGAAACTCGTAATCGCCGCGATCAATGGCCATTGCGTTGGCGGGGGCCTCGAGATCGCCATGGCTGCCGATCTGCGAATCGCGCGCAAAGATGCGGGCAAAATCGGCCTGCCGGAAGTCAATCTTGGCGTGCTCCCGGGCACCGGGGGAACGCAGCGGCTGTCGCGCCTGGTGGGGAAGAGCAAGGCCATCGAACTGATGATTACCGGCAACACGTTCTCATTCGAAGAGGCGCAGGAGTTCGGCATTGTGAACGATATTTTTGAGCGCGACGGCTTCATGGAGAACATCATGGAGTACGCTCGCCAGTTCACGCCGCCGAACAAGGCTGCTAAGGCGGTTGGACGCATCAAGCGGGCGGTGCAGACGGGCTGGGAGATTCCTATGGAGTCGGCGTTGGCCGTCGAGCGAGAGAATCAGCAGATACTGTTCCAGAGCGAGGATGCAAAAGAGGGTCTGGCCGCTTATGTAGAGAAGCGTCCGGCAATATTTACAGCGAAGTAAGAGCAAGAGCTTGAACCACAGGGAGCACCGAGGTTCACGGGGAACAACCCTGTGGCGTTTCCTCTGTGCTCTCTGTCGTAAGAATTTGAGGTCCCATGCCAGGCAAAGTAGCGAAAATCGGAAGCTTCAGCGAGTGGGTCGGTCTATTCAATGAGTGGCGCAAGGAAGTGGGCGTCGATAAAGACGACGTCGAAGCCTTCCACTTCGATACGCTCTACGGCGCGATTGAGACGGAGGAGATCCAGTTCGGCTCTTACAAAGGGCGCAATAAGTGGGAAAACCTGCGCCAGGTGCCCACGCAGCAGATGCGCGACGCGCTCATGAACATGATCATCTATCAGGGCGACACCGAATTCGCCAGCGTGGAGCAGCAGCGCAACCTGTTTGCAACCGCTCCCACGGAATATGATCGCCGCGCGATCACGCGCGTCATGATCGAGGAGATGCGCCACGGCTGGCAGATGTGCGCGCTGCTCATCGACTTTTTCGGGTCTTCGGGCAAAGTGGAAGCGCAGAAAATGCTGGAGCGCCGGGCGTTTGAGAATAAGCGCCTGCTGGGTACTTTCAATGTCGACGTCGATAACTGGCTCGACTTCTTCACTTACACAGACTTCGTCGATCGCGACGGCAAGTTCCAGCTGCAGATGCTGAAGTATTCATCGTTCGCGCCCCTCGGGCGCTCGACCTCTTACATGCTGCGCGAGGAAGCGTTCCACATGGGAACGGGCCATGACGGGCTGCGGCGCGTGGTTGAAGCGGGCGTGATCCCGCGGTGGCTGCTGCAGAAATATCTAAACAAGTGGATCTCCAGTTCGTTCGACCTCTTCGGCACCGATCATTCTTCCTCGGCGCACTGGGCCTACGTGTGGGGGATCAAAGGCCGGTACGACGAATTGCAGAACGAGAAGGCCGCCGACCTCGACGACTTGAACGATTACAGCCGCCACCTCTATCGGCAGGAAGTTGCGGGATTGGTGGAAAAGCTCAACACATTCCTGAAGCCGGGCGAGAAGAAGTTCTACACGCCCGACATCCACTTCAACCGCAACATAGGGCGATGGGCGGGCCAGAAGTACCACTGCGAAACCGGCGAACCGTTGGACGACCGCGCCTACGAGCAGCACTGTGAAGAGAATCTGCCCAGCGCGAAGGATAAAGAGCTGCTCCTCGACATCATCCGCAACGAAAAGAAGTGGATCAAAGAAAAAGAAGGCGCCCGCGATCCGCTGTCCACCATCAGCGAGCCGCGCAAATCGGCGATTAACATTTAGCCCGCTGGGATGGCCATCGCAGCCACAATCCGAATCGAAGTGGATATCACCGCGCCCATCGCTCGCGTCAAACTGATCAACCCTCCGCTAAACGTCATCGACCTGCACATGGCGCGCGAACTTCAGCAAACGCTCGCGGAACTCGAAGTCCGCAGCGACATCTCTGTCATCGTCTTCGAGGGCGACGCTCATGCTTTCTCAGCCGGCGTGGACATCAAAGCCCATCTTCCGGAACAGATTCGCGAAATGCTCACCAGCTTTCATGCGGTGATTCGCGCAATCGTGGCCTCGCGCAAAGTCACAATCGCAGCCGTCCGCGGCGCTTGTCTTGGCGGAGGAGCCGAACTCGCGGCCGTTTGCGATATGGCTTACACGGCACGCGATGCCACCTGGGGATTTCCCGAAATCAAGCTGGCATGTTATCCGCCAGTAGCGATGGTGGCGCTGGCCACGCTCATCGGTCAGAAGCGCGCCGCTGAACTCGTCCTTACCGGACGGCAGTTCTCAGGTGACGAAGCCGCGGCGATGGGCTTGGCGAACCGGTCGGTGCCGGCTAACGAGCTCGAATCGGTCGTCGAGCGGACGCTTGCTGAACTTCGCGCCCTGAGCCCGTCCGCGCTCGCTCATGCCAAGAAAGCCTTCTACGCGTGGGACGCGATTCACTTTGACAAAGGGCTGGCGCGGACCGAGAAGATTTATCTCGATGAACTTATCTCGACCGCGGACGCACGCGAGGGTATTATTGCTTTCCTTGAGAAACGCCCGGCGAAATGGACAGGCAAATGGAAAACGCGAAGGTCGGGGTCGGAGTAGAAGTCGAAACCAAGAACGGCCCGAAGCCGTCCTACAGTTCCCGTCACCTGATGTGCCTCACGCCGTTGTGGGGCGTGGCGGGCTTTTTCGGGTGCGCTTACTTTGCGTGGATGTCGTTTGGCCACGTCACTCGCCACGAATATGCATGGCCGCATGACGCCTGGACCGCTGCCACCTACATCGTGTGGATAGTCTTGCTGGCCGCCCTGACGGTCGACACGCGCTGTCTGCGCGAGCGCGTATTTTTCGGTCTGCTGGTCATCAATTTTGTGGTCGGCTGTGGGTTGACGTTGTGGCACAGCATTCCCAACGCCGATGTGCGTACGGCGCGCATTGGAACCGGTGCGCTCTGGGCGGCGGCCGCGTTGATGAGCCTGACTACGCTGCGAAGTGAACCCGAGCTTCGCAGGAGTAAAGGCTGATTTGGAGTAGAGACGCGGCTTGCCGCGTCTTGCTGCCAAATGAGACGGGGCGAGCTGTCTCTACGGATAACATCGACCTATGGACTTCGAAATTTCTCCCGGTCAGGTCAAGTCGCTGCAGCAGCGCGGAGAAACATTTATGCTGCTCGATGTTCGCGAGCCTTGGGAATATGAAGCCTCCCGCATCGAAGGAGCAAAGCACATTCCGATGGGCGACATCCCGACGCGGGCTCACCAGGAACTCGATCCCGACCAACACGTCGTGGTCGTGTGCCATCACGGCGTGCGCTCACTGTCGGTTACCAACTGGCTCCGCCAGCAGGGATACGAAAAAGTTCAGTCCATGCGCGGAGGGATCGACGGCTGGGCGCGGACCGTGGATCCGAAAGTGCCGTTGTACTGAGTTAGCCTCTGGCTGCTGGCTCCTGGCTTCTAGCGAACAAGGCGGTTGCCAGCAGTCAGGAGCTAGAAGCCAGCAGCTAGAAGCCAGGAGCTGTTTTGATCACCGACTGCCACATCCACATCGAGCCGATTGAAATGCTCAAGCCGCATGCGCTGGAATTGATCAAGCGTAAGCGCGCTAATTTTGATGAGATCATGGAATATTGCCGCTCGCCCAAGGCCTTCTTGAAATATCTGGACCGTTGCGGCGTGGACCGGGCCGCTCTTATCAACTATGTTGCGCCGGAAGTGCTCGGCTTTACTCCCGAGGTCAATCAATTCGTCGCCGACTACACCAAGTACGACCCCAAGCGCCTGATCTCCTGTGGCAGCCTGCATCCGCGGCACACCACCAACATCATGGCGGATGTCGAGCACATCCTGCGCCTGGGCCTGCGTATGATCAAGATCCACCCGCCGCATCAGTTGCTGTTTGCGAACGATTATCTGCATGGAGTGAAAGAACTGGAAATCATCTACCGGGCTGCCGAAGCCAACGGGATTCCGGTGATGTTCCACACCGGTACGTCGATTTTTCCCGGCGCGCGTAATAAATATGGCGATCCGATCTACGTGGACGATGTGGCGGTCGATTTTCCCAAGCTTAAAATCCTGCTGGCGCACGGGGGGCGCCCGCTCTGGATGAATACCGCATTTTTTCTCATACGGCGACACCCGAACGTATATCTCGACATCAGCGGGATTCCGCCGAAGACGCTGCTCTCATACTTTCCGCGGCTCGATGAGATCGCGCACAAGACGCTGTTTGGCACCGACTGGCCGGGCCCGGGTGTTCCGGACGTCGGGCAGAATCTCGCGGAATTCAAGGCGCTGCCCATCAGCGAAGGGATGCGGGAGCAGATTTTGAGCAAAACGGCGGCCTCGCTCTGGCCGGAATAGCGCGTGTGGTGGCGGGGCTTCGCCCCGCCAAGACGGGGCAGAGCCCCGTCACCACACAACATTAGGTTTCTATTTACCTGCCGCTTTCGAGCCGGTCAATTCGTTAACCAGTGCGTCGGCACCGTAAATGTTGCGCAGCGCTTCGACTATGCCCCGCGAATCGACGCTTAGGGCACGCCCCTGGCGGTCGTCGTAATAGAAATCCCAAACGAGCGATTGAATATTTCCGTCGAAAATAATTCCTACTACTTCGCCCGCCTTGTTCACGGTGGGACTGCCCGAGTTGCCGCCGATGATGTCGGCGGTGGAAACATAATTCAGTGGCGTCTGAAGATTGAGTTTTGCCTTCATCTTCGGCCAACTGGCGGCCAGATTGAACGGAGGCTTGTCACCATGCTCCTCCGAGTGCTGGAAAGCGCCGTCGAAGGTGGTGAAGTAAGGAATCTGTTTGCCGTTTTCCTCGTAGCCTTTTATCGTCCCATAGCTGAGGCGCAGGGTGAAGGTCGCGTCCGGAGGCTGGGTGAAGCCGGTCTGGGCAAAGCGCGCCCGAGCGATGATGGCGCCGTCGCGCCCAACCACCGCATCGACCTCGTCATCGTAGCGCTTGCGGACCGCCCGCGCCTCGGGGTCCACGTTGCGCATCAACACGATCAGCGGATCCGTACTCGCATCGATCGCGGCCTTCCCGCCTTCGTACAGTTGTTTGCGGACCGCCACATCGTCCAGTTTTGTGCCGGCAATCAGCGCTCTAGCAGCCTCTTCGGGAGACTTGCCGTTCAGTGCCGCCTTCACGGCAGCATCTTCGGCTCCGAGCGCCTCCCGCATCATTGCCAGTGAAACGGTCAAAGTCGCGCTTTCAAGATTCTTGTAGATGGGGGCAGTGCTGAACAGCTGCTGCTCCAGCGAGGGCAGGGCAGAATCGCGATACTCGCGCAGACGTTGGGCGTTCGGCTTCGACTTTTCCTCTGCGACACGAACCAGAATGCGCGCGTATCCCGTCAGATCAAAGTTGAACCCACGCGCGCGCTCGACCGAGCTGAACCCACGCATGCGCTCGACGTAGGTAAGTGGGTCGTAAATTTTGTGGTTCACCTTCATGGCGCTGGAAATCTCTTCCCATGGGTTGGGCTCGCCGGCATGCTTGGCCATGTAAGCTTTTTCGCGCTCGTGCTCGGCGGCGTTCATCCGCGACATCATGGCCATATCCAGAAGCCCTTCATACCTGCCCTTAATCGCCTTCTGGGAGTTCTGCAACGAGAAGATCTCTTCTTGCGCGATGCGCGCGTTCTCAGCCGACTCCGCGCTGAACTTCTGGAGCATGTCGATCCGGCGCTTGTAGTTGGCGAGCCGCGACGGGTACTCCACATTCTTCAGAAACTGCAATTCCGCCATCGTTTTCAGGCGATCCGTGCCTCCGGGGTGCCCGGAAACGAAAATCAGATCGCCATCTTTGACTCCTGTTTTAGACCAGCGCAAATAGTTGTCGAGATGGACCGGCTTGTCGTTCTCATACACACGGAAGAAAGTGATGTCGAGGTCATAGCGCGGAAAGGTGAAGTTGTCGGGATCGCCCCCGAAAAAAGCGGCATCATATTCGGGCGCAAACACCAGGCGAACGTCGGTGTACTTTTTGTATTTATAAAGGCTGTGAACTTCGCCCGAGTAAAGCGTGACCACGTCGCAGCGCAGTCCGGTTGAAGTCGCGCAGTCTTTTTCGATGGCGCTCATGGCCGAGCGTTCCGCGTGGCCAGCCGCGGCGGCCGACATAGTTGCCGGGGCGGCGGCTTTCACTTTCGCGGTCACGTCGTCGATGCCGACCAGGACATTGAGTTCGAGGTCGGGACATTTGGCTTCCTCGGCCTGGGTCTTGGCGTAGAAACCAGTCTTCAGGTAGTCATGGCCGGAGGTGCCGAGTTTCTCGATGCAGTCCGCGCCCACATGATGATTGGTGAATGCCAGGCCATCGGCCGACACGAACGAACCTGAGCCTCCATTGTTAAAACGCACCGACGACAGGCGGAGGTGGTCCAGCCATTCCTGCGTCACTAGAAAGCCATATTGCGTCTCGACGCGGTCTTTGGGGAAGGCGTCGAACAGCCACATACCCTCGTCGGCGAGCGCCAGGGGTGTTGCGAGCGCAAGGATGGTTCCGATGCCGATGGTGAAAATTATCCTTCTTGTCTTCACGAATTTCTCCGAATCGTTCCGTGGATTTTCCCGAGGCACGTCTTTCTGCGGCCAAGAGCAAACCACCCAGTCTACGCCGCGGGCTCTTCCAGGCCAAGCGCGCGCTTGGAAATTGCCGACTGCGTGGCGTATAAAAGAGGGTTGCCTTGGCGATCGTTTTTTTGCGCGAAAGGGCAATGTAGATCCGTCCGCACAGCCAGCGAGGAATCATGTCAAGCGTTGCCAATCTGCACCCTTCCAAAGGACTGGAAGGGGTTGTCGCTACCACCTCCAGCATCTGCTATATCGACGGTGACCGGGGAGTGCTCGCCTATCGCGGGTATGACATCCACGCTCTGGCCGAATACTCCTCGTTTGAGGAAGTATGCTACCTGCTCTGGTTTGGGCGTCTGCCGGATGCTGCCGAACTCGAGGCGCTGAAGCAGCGCCTGGCGGAGGAACGAAGGCTGGATGCGTCCATTCTTGATCTCCTACGGTCGGCCCCGAAGCACGCGTTGCCGATGGATGTGCTGCGTACGTCGGTTTCCGCGCTTTCTTTCTACGATCCCGATTACGACCGCAGTAATACTGATCACGACGCTAACGTCAGCAAGGCGATTCGCCTCACCTCCCAGATCGCCATGATCGTCGCTAACTACGATCGCATTCGCAAAGGGAAGCCGGTTGTCGATCCGGATCGGTCGCTTTCCCATGCGGCGAATTTCCTGCTCATGCTAAACGGCGTCGCGCCCTCGAAGACCGCGGAACGCGCTCTTGACATCGCGCTCATTCTGCATGCCGACCATGAACTGAACGCTTCCACCTTCGCTGCCCGGATCACCGCCGCAACGCTTTCCGATATGCATTCCGCGATAACCTCCGCCATCGGCACGCTCAAGGGGCCGCTGCACGGTGGCGCCAACGAGGCTGTGTTCAAGATTCTGATGGAAATCGACGAAAACCGCGCCGACCCTGTCGAGTACGTCAAGGGGTTGCTGGCCCAGAAAAAGAAAATCCCTGGCTTCGGGCACCGCGTGTACCACACCGAAGATCCGCGCGCTACGCACCTCCGGCAAATGTCTCGCGACCTGGGACAGGCGAGCGGCGATCCCAGGTGGTTCGATTACTCGCGGGAGATCGAAAGCTTCATGAAGGCTGATAAGAAGCTCAACGCCAATGTGGACTTCTATTCGGCTTCCACCTACCACACACTCGGTATCGATGTGGACCTGTTCACGCCGATCTTTGCGATTTCGCGGATCGGCGGCTGGACGGCGCACGTCATCGAACAACTCGACGATAACCGGTTGATCCGCCCGCGCGCCGACTACATCGGTCCGGAGTATCCACAGAAGTATGTGCCGGTGGAGAAACGCTGATTACATTGAGACATTGAATCATTGAGACATTGAGGTATTGAACTGATTCGGATAATTCAAATGACTCAATACCTCAATGACTCAATCACTCAATTGCACTGATCGTCGCCGCATATCGGTACAATAGAAGCAGCATGATGCGGCGCGTCTATCTCGACAACAATGCGACCACCCCGGTGCTCCCCGAGGTTCTGGAGGCCATGCGGCCTTACTTTGGCGAGCGCTTTGGGAATGCGTCCTCCATCCACCATCATGGGCAGGAGACGCGGGCCGCCGTCGAGCGCGCACGTGAATCGGTGGCCGCGCTGCTGGGCTGCCGCGCCTCTGAGATCGTGTTTACCAGCGGCGGTACGGAAGCCGACAATCTGGCGATATTTGGTCTGGCGAGTTCCGGTCGAGCGGATGCGGGCGACCACGTCATCACCTCGACCATCGAACATCACGCTGTACTCAACGCCTGCAAGCATCTGGCAACCAAGGGATGCGAAGTCACACACGTACCGGTCGATGGCCGCGGACTGGTGGATCCGGCCGATGTAAAGCGCGCCATCCGGCCGAATACGAAGCTGATCACCATCATGCTCGCCAACAACGAAACCGGCGTGGTGCAGCCGGTCGCAGAGATTGGGAAGATTGCTGCCGAGGCTGACATTTACTTTCACACGGATGCCGTGCAAGCGGCGGGGAAAGTCCCGATCGACGTCGACAAGATCGGATGCGACCTGCTTGCCATCTCAGGCCACAAGCTTGACGGGCCACAGGGTGTGGGCGCGCTGTACGTGCGCAAGGGGACTCAACTAGAGCCCATGCTTTATGGCGGGAGCCATGAACGCTCGCGCCGCGCTGGGACGGAGAACGTTCCCGGCATTGTCGGTTTAGGCAAGGCAGCCGAGCTGGCGATGGCCGGCCTAAAACGCGGCGACGATACGAAAATGGCGGCTGCGCGCGACCGTCTGGAAAAGGAACTGCTCGAGATCGAAGCCACAGGCTTGAACGGCGCTGGCTCAAATGGCGCGGCTTTGAACGGTGAACCAGCGCCCCGCGTGCCGAATACGACCAACATTTATTTCGATGGCATCGAAGGCGAGGCGCTGGTCATCGCGCTCGACTTGAAGGGGCTGGCGGTCTCGACCGGCGCCGCGTGTTCCTCCGGAGCGATCGAGCCATCGCACGTGCTGCTCGCGATGGGGCTGAGCCGCGACCGCGCCAAAGCCAGCATTCGCTTCAGCCTGGGCAGGCAAAACAGCGCAGAGGATATTGAGTTTGCCCTGGCGACAGTCCCCGAAACAGTGTCACGGCTACGCGAGCTTAGCCCAGTCTATAGGGCCGCTGTTTCGAAATAGAGCCTTACATCTTCAG
Source organism: uncultured Acidobacteriaceae bacterium (assembly GCA_963747545.1). Taxonomy (GTDB): domain Bacteria; phylum Acidobacteriota; class Terriglobia; order Terriglobales; family Acidobacteriaceae; genus Acidiflorens. Next base: position 84,471 of record CAVVFQ010000001.1, read on the forward strand.
AGAAGTCCATGGTCACGTTGACTTGGGGAGAGCGATCATGGGGCGGACATTATTATTACTATTACTGTTGCTGTTCATGATGCTCGCGCCGGTGGAGACGGCGCTTGCAGCCGACACGGCTCCTGTTTTGCCGGATGCAGCCACGCAGGAGGCGAGAAACAAAGCGGTAGCTGGGCGAGTGTTCGAAGAGATTTTCAACCAGGGAAAATTCGAGGTTGCAGACGAAATCTACGCCAAGGATTTCGTGAACCACGGGCTCCACAGGAATTTCGATCTCCAGGAAGATCAGGCGGCGGTTCATGCGGAGAAGAAGGCTTTTCCGGATCTTAAGATTAGCGTGATCCTGATGGCAGCCGAGGGTGACCTGGTCACCGTGGTATGGGTCTTCCGGGGAACACATACTGGCTCGGGATATGCCGGATTACCTCCAACCGGAGTCAAGGTTGAATTACGCGGCATCACAGTTTGGCGTATTGTGGATGGCAAGATTCGCGAGGAGTGGACCTCATTCGATCAACTGCAAGCTGCTGGCCAATTCGTGACACAATTGAAGTGGCCGCTGCTGGGATTTCTTTTTGTGGCCTTGATTCTTGCATGGGCGTTTTGCAGAGTTATGCTAAGAGTGAGGCGAACGCAGCTTGCAAAGGCAATGTCTTAAATCAGTTAGGATAGATACCCCGATTACAGGACCGTCGTGGCGAAACAATAAGAAGCGTGCCATTTGAGCAATCGGGACCAAAATCGGCAATTTCGCGCGGCAGTGCGCGAAATTGAACGACTTCTCAGCCCTATGAAACTTACGCGTGACCAAAAGGAAATGTTGCACCGGGCGATTTCTAAAGAGGGACTTGACTTCCACGGTATAGTCCAGTGGGGCTTGGATATGTTTAGGTAGGATCTATATGAACGTCGCAGCGAGCAAAGTTCGTCAATATTTCGAACCTGTATTCAAAGCCCGCCCTCTACGGGTGAAGCCGGGTGTCGGTAGCTTTCTGACCTTCGAATTCGGCCCGCGCAGCAAGGTGCATGGCCACTTCCAGGCTCGATGGCGTCTATGGATCTATCTGTCTAATTGGACACTATTTCGCGGCGATCACCGATTGCTTGACTCCGATGCTGACCGCCGGCGCATAACGACAATTGCCCACCGGCTCGAGGAGGAGGCATCGCTGACCGACGTGAATTTCGATCCTCGTACTCGAAAAACCACATTCCTCTTTAATGATTTTCGCTTAGTAGTTTCGCCCGCTGATTATCTAGAAGATGTTGACGAACGAGATGACTATTGGATTTTCTTCATGCCGGATAACAAGGCTGTCGCGCTGGGCCCTTCCGGAATCCAAGTGGAACAGGTCGATACTGGGCATTCCTCAGCAGATGGAAAGAAGCACAAAATAGAAATTACCGAGGTTACCAAAACAAGACAAGTCAGGCTGAACGACTAACGTGTCCGATTGTCTCACCATCGCCGTCGCCATGTCGGGGGGAGTTGACTCCTCAACCGTCGCGGCTATGCTGCGTGCCGAGGGGCGCAACGTCATCGGCCTGACCATGCAACTCTGGAACCAGCGCCGCCTGGCCGGATACGAAGGCATGCCCGAGTCGGTCCAGGGCCGGTGCTGCTCGATCGACGACGTCTACGATGCGCGCCGGGTGGCCGAGACTCTTGGCATCCCTTATTACGTAGTCAATCACGAAGAGCGTTTTGAGCGCGATGTGGTGCGGCCGTTCGTCGAGGAGTATCTTGCCGGGCGTACTCCGATCCCCTGCAGTCTCTGCAACAATCACTTGAAGTTTGATCAGCTTCTTATTGTGGCGCAGCAGATTGGCGCAGACAAGATTGCCACCGGCCATTACGCTCAGGTGGCTTTTGATGAGCAGCTCAACCGCTGGCTTCTGAAGCGCCCGGCTGACAAGTCCAAAGACCAGACGTACTTCCTCTTCGGCCTTACCCAGGAGCAGCTGAGCCGCACGCTGTTTCCGCTCGGCGGCATGACCAAGCCCGAAGTGCGTGAACTTGCCCGCCATCATAATCTCGTGATCGCCGAAAAGCCGGATTCCCAGGAAATCTGCTTCGTCCCCGGCGGTGACTACAAGCGTTTTCTTGAAGCTTATCTCACCGAACAGGGAAATAGCTCAATAGAAGTTGCCGGCGAAATGGTAACCACCGACGGCAAGGTAATCGGCGAGCACGCCGGCGTTCACAACTTCACCGTCGGCCAGCGCAAGGGACTCGGTGTGGCCACCGGGTCGCCTCTCTATGTTATTCAAATCAAGAATGACATGCGGCAAGTCGTCGTCGGCAAGGACGAGGAGCTTTATTCACGTACTCTCCGCGCGCACCGCGTGAATCTGATTTCGACGCCCGAGCTGCGCGAGCCCATGCGGGTAGCAGTGAAGATCCGCCACAAGCATCAACCCGCACCCGCCGTTATTGAGTCCGCCGGGCCCGACCAAGTCCGAGTTACGTTTGACGAGCCGCAGCGCGCCCTCACCCCCGGCCAGGCTGCGGTCTTCTGCGACGGCGACATCGTAGTCGGCGGCGGTTGGATCGAAAATCCCGAGTAGAGACGCCGTTTGCCGTGTCTCGACCCACCACGCCCCTGCTTGGTTACTGTGCCCTGGTTACCTGCGAGTACTTTCGCGACAGATTCATGGCACGTTCGTGGCCTAGACCTGCCGATGAAGCAGCGGTAGGGTTAGTTCACGACGGGACCTTCGTAGTCTCTCCCCAGTAAGGTCCGGCGTGGGGAGCGATTTTATGAAACTTTGGCATCTGGCTTATGCAGCATTGGGGATTGCGGTGGCGCGCTGGGTCTTTAAGCGTCAACCAATGCAGGTAACCGATCCGATCACCCGTTTCCGTAGGTCTGGCCTGTTGTAAGCAGCATTGGTGAAAGGGGCATGGACGCGCCCCGTTGCGCGTCGCTTCGATCTGAGCGCGTCCATGCCCCATTCCCATCCTTTTAGTGCCAATTCTGGAAGTGCTAGTACCAACGTGTCCTTGCGGTAACTTCTTTTCCGTTCCATCTCGCCTAAACTTTCTCTGTGGACTGCTGTGCGCCCCGCGCGTAACTCAGCACGCCCACTCGACGACCGAGACCGAAATCATGCGATTAAGATTCCCCAGCTTGCGATTGATTGCGCCCGGCCTGCTGGTTTTTGCCATGCTGCTGCCGTCGGCCGCCGTGGCGCAAGACGATGCTCCCTCACTGGGCGACCTGGCACGCAATCTGCGCAAGAATAAATCGGAGCAGCAGCCCCAACAACCATCAGGCCCAACTTCCCCCATGATCGATAATGACAATCTGACCCAGGTCATGGATGACGCCAGGAACGCCCGTCCGGTGAAACAAAATAGGACCGTGTTTTCGATTGACCCTTCTGGCAGTACGGTCAAAGTATCGTCGCCTGATGTAACCTGCAATCTTTCTTTCAATGCCCAGGCCAGTTCGCTGCTGATCAAGCCTATTCTGATTGAAGACTTGCCGCTCACCGAACTGCTCAAGCTCGACGGCCCCGGTTCTATTCAAGATGAAAATCTGCAGCTCGAAGTATTCAACGGAACGGACTGGGACATTCGCGAAATCACCATTGGCCTGACGCTCGAACGCAAGCCGGGAGAGAATGCCGAATTAGCCGCGCGCGCCCGTGTGATTCCCGCCGCCGAGGGCCTTGCGCCCAGCACTATCACTGTCGAGCGCCGTTCCGACGTAACGCTCCTCTATCACCTCAAGGCCGAGGCCAAGCCCTTCAGCACCACCGCGCTTCACGAGGATATCGGGATCACTCCCGGCCCCGATGAAGACTGGCGATGGTCGATCGTGGAAGCCAAGGGAATCCGGCCGTCGCAAGCGCAGTCGGCGCCGGATGCATTGCAGGAGCCGCTGTTTGCTGTGCCGTCGTCGTTGATGCCGGATTCGGACGGGCCCAAGCTCCCGCCGATCTCTCCTGTAATTCCAGACAAACCGGCGCAGGACAGACCGAGTCTCGAGAAGCCCCGGAACGCGAGCCCAACACCGCAACACTAATTACGATGCAGGCATCTCAATCATCGGCAGGAAGCGGGGCTTCCGCCGTGCCTTGGTTAACTGCTCGAACGAATAAGCGATCTTGAGCAGGGTGGGCTCGCTCCAGGCGCGCCCGAAAAAGGAGATTCCGACCGGCAATCCCCAGAGGTATCCGGCTGTCACGTTGATATTGGGATAGCCGGCGACGGCAGCGGCGCTCGAACTACCTCCGGCGACGTGATCGCCAGTGATCAGGTCGGTGAGCCAGGCGGGGCCTCCGGTAGGGGCAACAAGCGCGTCCAGTTTGAATTTGTCCATGACTAGGTCGATGCCCTCGGCGCGGCTGAGCAGGTGATTCTGGGCCAGCGCATCGAGATATTCTTTCGTGCTGAGCGGGCCCTTCTGCTCCGACTTGAGAAAAGTGTCTTGCCCGAAATAAGGCATCTCCCGGTCGCGATTGTGTTCGTTGAAGTCAATCACATCCTTCAGGCTTTTCACCGAAGAACCGGCGCGGCGAGCCAGATATGCCGCCAGATCGGCCTTCAGTTCGTAGAGGAGGACAGTGAACTCGCTGTCGTCAAACTTGCCAATCGTGGGAATGTCGGCGGGATCAACGATCTCGGCCCCAGCCCGCTTCATCTCATTGAGGAGTTCGTCCATAAGTTGATCGACGGCGTCGTTGAAGCCGAAATATTTGCGCACCACTCCCAGACGCGCGCCCTTCAGTCCCGCGGGATCGAGAAACTTCGTATAGTCGGTAAACACCTTGCCTTGGCCGTCAGCGGTCGCGGAATCCTCTGGATCCGAGCCGGCCATGACGCCAAGGAGAATGGCAACATCGCGCACCGTGCGCGCCATTGGACCAGGCGTGTCCTGGCTGTGCGAGATCGGAATGATGCCGCTGCGGCTGGCGAGTCCAACCGTAGGCTTGAGCCCTGCCAGACCGTTCGCCGAAGAAGGACAGACGACCGACCCGTCCGTCTCCGTGCCTATGCCGGCAACGCAGAGATTCGCGGAGACACCGGCGCCGGTTCCTGAGCTCGATCCACAGGGGTTGCGGTCGAGAGCATAAGGGTTGCGAGTAAGCCCGCCGCGGCCGCTCCATCCGCTGGTCGAATGGCTGCAGCGAATGTTGGCCCACTCACTGAGATTTGTTTTGCCCAGGATCACCGCCCCGGCCTTTCGCAGCTGCGCGGCGACGAAAGCGTCGTTCGCGGGACGCGATCCCAAGAGCGCCAGCGATCCCGCCGTCGTGTTCATACGGTCGCCGGTATCGATGTTGTCCTTGATGAGGACCGGAACGCCATGCAGCGGCCCGCGCGGGCCTTTCGACTTACGCTCCTTGTCGAGCGCGTCGGCAATCTGGAGAGCATCGGGGTTAACCTCGATGACGGAGTTGACCTTGGGCCCCGCTTTGTCGATGTCCTGAATGCGCGCCAGATATTTCTCGGTCACTGAGCGAGAAGAGTGCTGGCCCGACTGGAAGGCCTTCTGGAGGTCGGCGATGGTGATCTCGTCGAGTTCGAAGTCGTTCTTGAAATTTCCGGCGGGCGTCGGCGACTCGACAACGCGAGCCGATCCGAGTGCCGGGTAAGCGGCCGCTGCCAGAGTCGCCGTCACTCCGGTGCGAAGGAAGTTACGGCGCGAGTTGGAATTCGAATTCAACTTTGACGGAAGGGTATTGGTAGACATCAAGGCTCCTGCCACGGGGCACATGGGATATGCGACATGGATTGGGTTCGGATGGAAGTCCCGAGCCGGAATCTTACGGAGAGTGTGAAAGAAAGGCAAACGCGGGCTGGGTTGCCAGAGGGGACGTTGTCGGACGAACGTTGTCTAGGATAGAGCGGGATGGTAGTCTAACGAAGTTGAGCGGGAGTAGTTCAGCGGTAGAACGCCAGCTTCCCAAGCTGGATGTCGCCGGTTCGATCCCGGTCTCCCGCTCCAAATATGGTTGATTCTATGTGGTAATCAGGAGTTATTTGCCTGTGGTGCTGCTGCTGGCCGCGGATGCTTGGGCTCTTAACTGGATCAGGCCGATTCCCAGTCCTCCCACCGCGCCCGCGAGCAGACCCAGCAACACCAGCATGGGTACGCTGTCAAGAAGTGCCTTCCTACGTAATTTCGCCATTCTTTGTTCTCCAGTGTTCTCAAGTGGATCGTGTTGCCTATGCGTAGTTTAGCATTTGCGCTTCCAATTCAAGGCTGGGAAGGCTCCGCAACAGGCTGTGGCCGTGAGGGATAGGGGTGAAGCTCGCAATCGCAGGAACAATAGTGAAGAGTTTTGCACCTTTGTGGGGAATCTGTCGAAGGGGTGGAATATGCAAGAACAAAGGGTCAAGCTGAGAAGGCCTGCCGCGACGCAGGTTACCTTCCTCCCCATGATTATGATAAAGGTTATGATGAAGATCAGAAGGACGTTCGAGGTGCATTCATGACCGAGCCAACATACGAAGAATTAAAAGCTCGCCTGTCCGATCTGGAAAAACAGGTGGAAACGAAGAAGAGAAGCGGCGCCATGGAATTCCGCGTAAGTGAGAAGGGCGGCGTCAGCGTGTACGGGCTGGGGCGCTTTCCGGTGACGCTCTACTACGAACAGTGGACGAGATTGCTCGACGCTGCCGCCGATCTTAAGGCTTTTATTGAAGAAAATAAGAGCAAGCTGAAGATGAAGCAGGGCTAGTGGTCCGTTCTTCAGGTACGGCGTAGTGTTGTCGAAAGATGGTGCGCCGGGAGTGCGGCGCGAATCGTAATACATCGGTTCCGTGGAGCGCACGAAAAAGGCCCGTCCGCAACGGAAGGGCACGGGAACAGGCGCGCAGTTTTCTCAGTGATTTATGCGAACTGCGTATAGTCCTTATTGCACAACCAGGTTAAAACTGACCTGCTCAGTGACTGCCGGCCCTGTCGCCGGCTGGAATGTTCCCGTCACCGTGAGGGGATACGTGCCGGCTGCGGTGCCGGGAGGATCGACCCCTCCTCCTCCGCACGATGGCAACGTCGCAACGGTCGCGAACAGGCACAACCAGAAAATCAATCCGCACAGGCGTCGCGCAGGTTTCACACGACGCTTGCCCGGCAGCACTACCAACGCTGCGAACCCGGTGATTCCGCCGAGTCCAACGAGTCCGGCCATCCGGTTCAAGCGTTCGAAGGGCGACTGCAGGGAGCCGGTCGCCTGCGTGGTGGTGGCCGTGACTTTGGCCTGAATCGTGGACGATCCATCCAGCGTCATCGAATTCGGCGATACGGTGCAAGTCGCTAGAGTTGGCTCTCCGCCGCAACCAAGTGATACCGACTGGGTGAATCCATTGACTGGAGCCATATCCACGGTGAAAATCGCCGTCTGTCCGGGAACAACAGTCAGGGTGGTGCAGCTTGTGGTTAGTGAGAAGTTCTGTACTGTTCCGGTGATGGGAATCGTTTGTGGGCTGGCAGCCGCGTTGTCGGTGACGCTGAGCGACGCCGTAGCGGTGGCTTCTCCTGCGGTTACGGGTGTAAAGGTAACGCTGATGGTGCAACTGGCGGCGGGCGCGAGCGAGGAACCACAATTGTTCGTTTGCGTGAATTCACTCGGGATCGGCATAACTTGAATTGAGGCGATGGCCAGCGCAGCGTTGCCGGTGTTGGTCAGGGTGACGGGCAGGGTAGCGCTGGTTCCCACTGGTTGGGGTTGGGTGGTGGAACCGAAGTTGACGGGTGAAGGGTTAAGCATTGCGCCCGGCACGGGGGCTGTTTGTCCCACGCCGGTGAGAGAGACCATTTGAGGGCTGCCGGCTGCGTTGTCGGTAAAGGTCAGCGTCGCCGACTCGCTGCTTGTCGTGCTCGGCGCGAATTCGACGCTCACCGTGCAGGTTTGTCCGGCCGCAAGGGTCGCGCCGGGGCAAGTGTCCGATACGACGGGGAAGTCCGCCATGTTGGCTCCGCCCGGCGTCACGGTGGTGATCGTGAGGTCGGACGTGCCGGTGTTTGTAACCGTCAGCGTTGCCGGGCTACTGGTTGTCCCCTGGTTTTGGTTTCCGAAGGCAAGCGGGCTCGGTGAGGCAGAGAACGCCGGGCCGGTGGCCGCCCCATTGATCACCGAAACGGTATTGCTGCCGGCATTGGCCACATAGATGTAGTTCGTCCCCTGATTCAGCGCGCCTGCCTGGGCTCCCGTCCCGACGGTTACACTGGTCGCGGTGTTATTCGCCCCGTTGAGAACCAGTGTCGGGCTGGAGGCTTGGTAGATTGTGTTGGTCGCGGTGTTCACCAACAATTGGCCTAACGTGTTATAGGCATTCACGGTGGCGGTGATGTTATTCGTCTCCCCGTCCATTACGACCAAGGCGTTGGTGCTGCCAGTGGTGCCCACGTAAACCGTGTTCGTCACCGGGTTCACTGCCAGGCTCTCCGGCCCGCCCGACCACGGCAGCGTAGCGGTAACGGTATTCGTGGACCCATCGATGACCGTGACGTTGACGCCGTTGGGAGTGGCATCGGGGTTGCCCACGTAAAGGGTATTCGTGGTTTCATTCACTGCCATGGGCTGGAAGCCCCGATTCATTGTCAGACTTGTCTCAATGGTGTTGGTGGCTCCGTCGATCACCGATACCTCGCCTTGGTCTGAACCGTTCCCAATGCTGTTGCTATCCACGTAAATCGTGTTGGTCACAGTGTTCAGGACCAGCCCCTGAGGAATTTGTGGAAGGGGTATGGTGACCACCGTGTTGGTTGTGGCCGCGTCAATCACCATCAGATTGTTGTTGTAATTGAGGTCAGTGATACCGACGTAGATCAGGTTTGTCACCGGGTTCACCGCCAGGCCGGTGGCAAGGAGCGGGAGCGAAATGGTGCTGGTGGCGTTGGTGGCGCCGTTGATGACCAGAATGTTGCCGGGAGTAACAACCTCAGGGCCGTCCCCCACACCCCTGTTCAGCACGTAGATCGTATTCGTCGCCGAATTCGCCACCACGAATGCGGGATTCGGACCGGCCGCGATTGTGCTTGGAGTGTTGGTCGCGCCGTCAATCACCGTCACGTTGTTGGAGTTGCTATTAGCCACATAAATCGTGTTTGTGGCAGTATCCACATCCAGGGAAGTCGGGTAGGTTCCGGTTGGCACCGTGGCAACGACGGTCTGCGCCTGCGCAACTCCGCACGTCATTCCCACGGCCAGAGCGCCGAGAATGCCCAATCGACCCCAAAACTCTCGCCTATGCCGGGGTTGTTGACGTAGATTCACGCTGGCTTGGTTTAGAGGTTCGGGCGCCAACCGCCTGGCGCGGATCGTTTTGATGGAATCCGATTGCAGGGTGCACACGGTTTGGACAGAGGGATTCAATTGAAGTGTGACCTCCTGAAGTTCGAGGCGTGGGGAACGCGAAGGACGGGCGGGAGTCTACCCTCTTGCTTGCAAGTTAGAGGCATTTACGTCCTCCATCACGGGTTGCAGAGTCATAGACCTAGTTCCAAGGGGTGCAAAACGCGGCACCGAATATACCCTGAGATATGAAGCGCGGTCAATGTCCCGGACGCGATGGGTAGTGGCTTAATTTGAATCCTGAGAATTTTCGGGCTGTGGAAATCCCAGCAAGGCAATAAACCAACAAACGAGGCACAAAAGGAGGAAACAAAATGGAACATGAGGAACATCACATCGACTCCACATTTAATTTGACAGACGTGGATTCAGTGTGTATTCTGGATGACGTGGCGAGATTCAAAGACATAGTGACAGGACTGAACCGACAGACTTCGCGCAAGTGTGAAGCGATTAGGAGCGCCACGGATGAAATGGGCGAATTGTTGGAGCCTTACCAGCGTTACCGGGAATTGTCTGAGTGGATCAAGCCGGAACAGGAAAGCGCACGCATCGGGCTGGCTCTCTTGCTCAACCTTCCCATGAAGATTGATCCGAAGGCTGATGCAATTAACCCGGTCGAGCTTGGCGACTTCGACAAACCGAAGATGTTGCTGGCTGTCAACGAAGCCGATTTAGACCTGAACAAGTATTCGCTATGGAGAATCATTCGGGAGATCGTACGGCAGACCACAGAGATTCGGGTCTATGAACTGGAAGCGCATCTCAAGGCGTTTGGCATAAAGACGAACAGGACAGCGATTGAATCGGCACTAGCTACACACGCGAGAGAATTTAGGATTACCAAACGCGGGAGAGAGAAATACGTCTCGTTGAAAGGAGCATGATGCCCCCTCCACCACACGGAATCGCAAATAGCAAGACCCGCTAGAGACGCGAATCTCTGACGGGCCTTAAAACCAACAATCCCGGCAAGCCGAGAGTGCTAGTCCTCAAAACGCATTATCGGCTTGCCTCACTCTCCCGTCAAGCGGGAAATGAGGAGCCGAAAATGTACACGCTATCTACGGATAAGAAACTCGCCGTTCTCTCTGCGCTAGTCGAGGGAAACTCCATCCGCTCTACCAGCCGCATGACTGGCGTAGACCGCAACACCATTACATCCCTGCTACTCAAGACTGGCGACTACTGCGCCGATCTCATGGACGGCTCCATGCGGAACCTGCATTGCGGATTCGTGCAAGCGGATGAAATATGGTGCTACGTCGGCAAGAAAGACAAGCGATTGCGTGAGGGAGACTCACCGGAGCTTGGGAGCCAGTGGGTATTCGTGGCGATGGACGAGGAGACGAAGCTGGTGCCTGTTTACACGGTCGGAAAGCGCACAGAGGAAACGACGTGGTACTTCATCAACGAACTGGCGGAGCGCATCTCCTCCAGGATTCAGCTCACTACGGATGGATTCGTGTTCTACAACCGTCACGTCGAGGATGCGTTCGGGGCTGAGGTAGACTTCGCGCAACTGGTCAAACTGTACGGCCAGTACGGGCAGCATGACTCGGACGCGAAGTATTCCCCATCGCCAATCGTCGAGGTTATACCCAAGATCAGGAATGGCGACCCTGACCCGGCGAGGATATGCACGTCTCACATTGAGCGGCAGAACCTCACGATGAGGATGCAGATGCGGAGGTTCACGCGCCTGACGAACGCTTTCTCGAAGAAGCTGACGAATTTGAAAGCGGCTTGCGCTTTGCACTTCGCGCACTATAATTTCTGCCGCGTGCATTCGTCGTTGCGAGTGACCCCGGCGATGGCTGCTGGAATTGCGAACGAGATTTGGCCTTTAACTGCGTTGCTTGGATAGGAGACTTCGATGAACGAACAAGATTTGCGGAAGCTGGTTTCGGAGTTAATTTTTGCTCTACGTGATTTGTATGTAGACCGAGAAGTAATGCGCTCAATTCTTGACGAGGGGGCAAGTCGGACAGCCGTACTGCGAGGATGGGAGGGGGCGTACAAGCAACAGCGTTTGAATCCTCCCCAAAGAGCATACGTGCCACTTCAGCCCTTAATTGACGCTGTAACTCAGGGTCTGACTGACGAAGGCTTGCAAGTGCTCTTGACGCACGTTCGTAAACTGAATGAGACGCTTCGGAGCTACGATGGGAAGTAGGGGATAGAGAGCCTTGACGCGACATGGCGACCGCCTGTAATCTTAGAATTACAAGCCCTACCACTCGACAAAATTTTCTTAAAGGCCCAGAGATGGGCCTTTCGCTTTTGATGATTAAATCACACCTTGGACTCGGAGGGCAAAATGGACTGGATACAATTTTTTATCATCGTGGCATTGCTTCTCTGGATCGTTTGGCGTCTGCCTCCCCCGAATCTCGCAGTACGTCCTCATGCGCCGCCTGTTCGAGCAACTAAACCAGATCGAGTCTGTCCTGAGTGGCGTCTCGGCAGAGGTGATCGAGGAGAAGTGGGTCGATTACCAGACAGCCAAGATTTCTGCGAACAAGGGTGCGCCTTGGAGTGTCCGCATTCGCGGGTGAGGGCAATTAACGTGCCACTCCCACGGCGCGGCGAGGGCAGATTCAGCCACTACCGACGCGATGTGTTCCTTCCCCTGCTCTTCACAAGCCCGGAGAGAATCGAACTTGAGCCGTTTTGCGGGCGTGAGCGAAGCGGGAGCCCGCGGGCGAAATCCCGAGCGGAGCACGGGACCTGGAGAGTAGTGGGATTGATGGTGCGCCCGGAGAGAATCGAACTCCCAACCTCTTGGTTCGTAGCCAAGCACTCTATCCAATTGAGCTACGGGCGCATCCGGTGGAATTACGTTTTTAAATTATAGCGGAAACAGAATGGTTTCGCCCAAGCTGATGGTTGCATGCTTTCGTCGGATATTCTTGCCGGCGACTCTCGCCAGGAAAACCTGAGTTCAGTTTAGTTTGCGCCCGCCTTCGCGCCAAACCTGGCGCTGGTTGTGGAAATCGGCGGTGTTGTGCAAATTTCGGCAGGGTCGCTAATTAGAGTAAAAGTTTCCGCCCCAGCGCAAAACCTACCCGCCCCTGGCGTTCTATCGTGGCAATGTTGGCAACGCGTTAGCGATGGCAGCCGACATGCTGCCTGTCACTGCAGACGAAGTGGCGCGCAACGGGGCATTTGGAAAACAACTTCGGCCAGAGGTCTTTCCGGATGCCCCTTTGCAATCCTCCATTTGTCTCCAAGGTGCACTCCGCTCAGTTTCCCGGCCCTCCCCCGAGCGCCCTCCTCTAAAGATAGAGGATTAGCAGGGAAACTGGCGGAGTGCCGGTTTTGATCCCTTCTCGTCACTCGCCAGAAATTCCCGCCAGAGATTTTCAGGCAAGAACCAACTGATCCTGCACGTCGATACCGCCTTGCCGCAGCAGCTTGGCTACCGCGTCGCCCTTCAATCGAGAGGCATCAAACACTACGCGCACCGTCCGCTCTTTCTCGTTGAATTGGATACGCTGAATCCCGTAGACCTCGCGCACAGTGTCAATGGCCCGCATCTCGGCTTCTCCGGGCGGAGTCTGGTAGCGGTAGGCAACTTCAAGGTAGGTCATTTCATTTCTCCCCAAGAATAAGGTTCGAAGATTACTCTTTGTGTATCTAAATATGTGTATCTAATATCAGTATCCAATAAGGACTGGATTCCGCCAAGCTGGATCTGGCAGCTGCTGGCCACGCAACTACTATGGACGCTATCAACCCCGCACCCTTCGCCGCAAAAGCGAAAGACCCGGTCTGCGGCATGGATGTGAATCCCGCAACCGCGCGTCATAAGACAGTCCATGGGGAAAGGGAATATCTCTTCTGCTCGGCTGGCTGCCTGGCGAAATTCCAGGCAAATCCTGAAAAGATTCTGTCATCCCCGCCAGTGCCAATGCCAACGACGGCGACATTGGGACTGGTGTCTCTTGGTGGTCCGGCCTTGGTTGTGCCAGCGCCGAGCAAGCCTTCCACGCTTTCGCCAGTTGAGTTGGTGAGCGGCTCCGGGAAAAAACCGCGGGCTTATGTTTGCCCGATGTGCCCCGAGGTGCGGCAGTCCGCGCCCGGACCGTGTCCGAAATGTGGGATGGCGCTCGATCCCGAATCACCGGTAATCCCGGCCAGCAGCACGGAGTACACGTGCCCGATGCATCCAGAGATTGTGCGCCAGGGGCCGGGAAGTTGTCCGATCTGCGGCATGGCGCTGGAGCCGCGCACGGTAACGATCGCCGAAGATAATCCCGAACTGCGCGACATGACGCGGCGGTTCTGGGTGAGTCTTGCCCTCACTGTGCCGCTCGTGTGTGTGTCCATGCTGGTAATGGCGGTTACTTCATCGGGAGGGGCGTGGCCGTGGTTAGAGCTGCTGCTCGCCACGCCCGTCGTTCTGTGGTGCGGCTGGCCCTTCTTCCAGCGCGGATGGGCGTCGCTGGTCAATCGCAGCACCAACATGTTCACGCTGATTGCCATGGGCACCGGCGTTGCGTACTTCTACAGCCTGGTGGCGACGTTGTTCCCGCAGTTCTTTCCGGCTTCGTTCCGCAGTATGGGCATGGGCGGCCACCCGGATGTCTACTTTGAAGCAGCCGCCGCGATCGTCACGCTGGTATTGCTGGGACAAGTGCTGGAACTGCGCGCGCGCAGCCATACATCTAGCGCAATCCGGGCGCTTCTCGATCTGAGCCCGAAGATGGCACGCGTAATGAGTGAAGACGGATCGGAAGGTGACCGCGACATTCCACTCGATCAAGTGCGACCGGGAGACAAGCTGCGCGTACGTCCAGGAGAAAAGATTCCCGTCGATGGCGTAGTGATCGACGGATCGAGCGCGGTGGACGAGTCCATGATCACTGGCGAATCCGTTCCCGTGGAGAAGACGGCGGCCTCGCATGTGATCGGCGCGACCGTGAACGGCACCGGTTCTCTCGTGATGCGCGCCGAACGCGTGGGCAGCCAGACCATGCTGGCGCAAATCGTGCAAATGGTCAGCCAGGCGCAGCGCACACGCGCGCCCATCCAGCGCCTGGCGGATAAAGTTGCCGGCTGGTTCGTTCCGGTGGTGATAGCGATTGCGGTCGTGACCTTCATCGTGTGGGTAACCTTGGGACCAGAGCCGCGCTTCGCGCATGCCATCGTAAACGCCGTGGCCGTGCTGATCATCGCGTGTCCGTGCGCGCTGGGACTGGCGACGCCGATGGCGATCATGGTCGGCACCGGACGCGGCGCGCGAGCGGGCGTCCTCATCAAGAATGCCGAGGCGCTCGAGACTCTGGAGAAAGTGGATACCATCGTCTTCGACAAGACGGGGACGCTGACCGAGGGCAAGCCGAAGGTAGTGGCGTACAGCGATGCCGAGGTCGTTCGCCTCGCAGCCAGCGTGGAGCGGGCCAGCGAACATCCGCTGGCGGCCGCCATCGTCGCTCTCGCCAGCCAGCAGGGTTTGCGACTCTCCGATGTCTCCGGGTTTGAGTCGGTACCGGGCAAGGGCATCAAAGGCGTCGTCACGAGCAAGAGAATCGCGGCAGGGAATTGGGCCTTGATGACGGACCTCGGGGTTTTCGGTTCTGGCCGCAAGACTGCGGTTCTTGCGGGGACGGCGCTGGGCGCGACCCAGGTCTACGTTGCCATCGACGGCCAATACGCGGGGAATATCGCGATCGCAGACCCGCTCAAAGCAACTGCCGCAGCCGCATTGCGCGGGCTAGAAGCCCAAGGAATCCACGTCGTCATGCTCACTGGCGACAACGCGCGAACGGCACAGGAGATCGCAGGTAAATTAGGCCTCGATGACTTTCGCGCCGAGGTCTTGCCGGCGCAAAAAGCGGAGATCATCAAGAGTCTCCAGAACGAAGGCCGCATAGTAGCGATGGCGGGCGACGGCATCAACGATGCGCCCGCGCTGGCGCAAGCGCAAGTAGGCATCGCCATGGGCACCGGGACCGACATCGCCATGGAAAGTGCCGGCATCACCCTGCTTAAAGGAGACCTTGAAGGAATTCTGCGCGCCCGCAAGCTGAGCCAGGCAACCATGCGCAACATCCGGCAGAATCTGTTCTTCGCTTTTCTTTACAACTCGATTGGAGTACCGCTAGCCGCGGGCGTGCTCTATCCCGTGTTCGGACTTCTGCTGAGTCCCATCCTGGCCGCGGCCGCGATGAGCTTCAGTTCAGTGTCGGTAATTACGAACTCGCTGCGCTTGCGGAAGGTGAAGCTGTAGGAGGCAGGTGTCAGGTGTCAGGTCTCAGGTGTCAGGAAAAACGACGCGGCCGACTCGACGGCTTTCCTAAGACCCAAGACCTGAGACCTGACACCTGCACTACAGTTTGCTCAGATAGTCCGAAACTTCCGGGCTGGTCCAATCCACGGGCCCGATAAACTTGCGGCGAATGATTCCGTTGCGGTCGATCACGTAGGTTTCCGGCCAGCCAAACGTACCATAGAGCCTGGCTGTCTTCTGCGACTCATCCCGCACCGTGACCATGTTGACGTGGTACTGATTGAGGAACTTGTGGTACTCCGCTTCGTCTTCGTCAATACTGACGGCCAGCACCACGACACCTTTGTTTTTGAACCGAGCCTGCATCTGAACCAGCGAGGGCGTCTCTTCGACACATGGCGGACACCACGTCGCCCAGAAATTCAGCACCACCACCTGCCCGTGAAACTGACTGAGTGTGACTTTGTGGTCGGAATCCTGCACGGTGAAGTCCGGGGCATTCGAGCCGATCCGAGTCGGATGGCTCCCGCTGTAGCATCCGATGAGGGCACACGACAATCCAATGGTTAGAAGGGTCGCTGGAAGCGCGGCAAGAAGCGTTCGTCTCACACCGTTATAATAGCGAAAAACTGATGGATAGTTCAGATGGATAGTTCACTTCCAGCCGCGCCGCCCCAGTCCCCAGTCCGCAGGGTCGTGGTCCCTATGCTCTCGGCCCGGTTTCCGATCACCCAGGTTCGGATCCCCGACGTTTCGATAATCGTTCCGGCCCGGAACGAAGAGGCTAGCCTCGGCGCTTGCCTGGCATCCCTGACCGCCCAAACCGGCGTGGCATTCGAAATAATCGTGGTCGACGACGGCTCCGCCGATCGCACGCGAGAGATCGCGCAGACCTTTGCCAGATTGCGAGTGATTTCTCCGGAGCCTCTGCGCGCGAACTGGACGGGGAAAAACAATGCGTTAGTCGCCGGGGCCAAGGAAGCGCATGCGAAGTGGCTGTTGTTCACCGACGCCGACACCGTCCACCTGCCAGGATCGCTGGCGCGCGCCTTGGAAGAAGCGAAAAACGAGCCAGCCGATTTGTTGTCGTACTCGCCCCGGCAGGTAGTCGTCACCTTCAGCGAGAGGGCCGTAATGCCTGTAATCTTCGCGGAACTGGCGGCGCAATACCCGCCTCACAGAGTGCGCGAAAAGAATTCTGGCATGGCAGCCGCCAACGGCCAATACATCCTCGTCCGTCGTGCAGCGTACGATGCCGTGGGTGGACACGTCGCGGTCGCCACGGAAATACTTGAAGACGTGGCTCTGGCCCGGTTGTTTCGCAACGCCGGCTTGCGCATCTTCTTCCGTTATGGCGGGGACGCCGTGCGCACGCGCATGTATCGCAACTGGCAGCAGCTTCGCGAAGGCTGGACAAGAAATCTGGCGCTGCTTTTTCCGCGCGCGGAATTCCTGGCATTCCAAAGTTTGCTCTGGTGGTTCGCAGCCTGGCTGGCACTTGGCGTCGCCGCGTATGGAACGGTCAGCCGCCGCTTCCCGTGGATCGTGTTCGCATCTGTTTGGCTGTTGCTGTACCGGCGAATTCGTGCCGCACATTTCGCGACGGTGAATAACCTCATCGCCATCGCTTTCGGTCCTCCGATATTCGTCTATTTGTTGCTACGATCAAAGAAGGCCCACGCGAGCGGGCAAGTGTCGTGGAAGGGCCGTAGTTACGACGTTGGTGCGCCAGGCAGAAGCATTCCGCCAGAAAAGCAAGCAGTAAGAGCGATTCCGCGGATTGAGAATCAAGAGCTGAGAGCTGACAACTGAGAGCCGAGAGCTGCCTTTTATGGTCTATCTCACACGCAAAGCAGAATTTTCCGCATCGCACTTCTATCACAATCCGAAGTTCACTCCGGAAGAGAACCAGCGCGTCTTCGGCAAGTGCAATAATCCTAACGGACACGGGCACAACTACACCCTCGAGGTCACGGTGAAGGGGGCCGTCGATCCGAAGTCGGGATTCGTGGTCGACCTGAAGCAACTCAAGCACGTCATGAGCAGGGAAGTGCTCGACGCCTTCGACCACCGCTTCCTGAATAAGGAAGTGCCCGAGTTTTTCGCCCGGATTCCGACCACCGAGAATCTGGCGATCGTGATCTGGCAGCGCCTGGCGCCCAAACTGAAAGCGGCGCACTTGCACCGCGTGCGCGTCTACGAAACGCCCGACCTGTTCGTCGATGTCTATGGCGATGATGTTCCCGGAGCGGCATGAAAGCGCACCTCACCCGCCGTTACATGTTCTCCGCGTCGCACCGCTTGCATAGCGACGAAATGTCGGAGGAAGAAAACCGCGCCACCTACGGTAAGTGCAATAATCCCTACGGACACGGGCACAACTATACCGTTGAGGTCACCGTCAGCGGACCGGTCGACGCCGAGACCGGTATGGTCTGCAATCTGGTGGATCTGGATGGCTTTGTGCACGGTCATATCCTCGAACGCTACGACCACCAGAATCTGAACCTGCTCTCGGAATTCGTGAAAGAGGTTCCAACCACGGAAAACCTGTGTATCGCGATCTATGAAATTGTGAAGCGCGGCTTCAAGAAAGCACATCTAGAAAGAATACGCATTGAAGAGACGATGATGAATTCGTTCGAATACTCGGGAGAAAACAGTCGTTAGTCGATGGTCGATAGTCGTTCGGCGGACCGCGTTTGCTAACGACCAACGACTAACGACCAGCGACCGATACCTATGAAATCCACTGACCTGCCCGCCACCACCGTGACCAGCGCCAGCTACGAAGAACTGGTGCGCGAAATGCTTATCCGCCTCGGCGAAGATCCCGATCGCGAAGGGCTTTCGCGGACTCCCGAACGCGTCGCAAAAGCCATGCAGTTTCTCGTCAAGGGATACAAGGACGATCCCGAAACGCTTTTGCGTGACGCGTTGTTCACGGTCAGCTACGACGAGATGGTGATCGTGAAAGACATAGAAATGTTCAGCCTGTGCGAGCATCACCTATTGCCCTTTTTTGGCAAGGTGCACGTCGCCTATATCCCAAACGGAAAAGTAATCGGCCTGAGCAAAATACCGCGCCTCATCGAAGCCTTCTCGCGCCGTTTGCAGATCCAGGAACGGCTCACCACCCAAATTGCGGAGGCGATCCAGAACACCATCGAGCCGCAGGGCGTCGGTGTGGTCATCGAGGCCCGGCATCTCTGCATGATGATGCGGGGCGTGGAGAAGCAGCATTCTTCGGCGGTAACTTCATCCATGCTCGGCTGCTTCCGCAGCGAAGAGGAAACACGGACCGAATTCCTGTCGCTGATCCGCCAGCACACCAATGTCGTTTAGGTTTGGATTAACTTGAAAAAAGCCAATCCGACCCTCGCCGGCCGCCTCGCCCTGATCACCGGCGCCAACCGCGGCATCGGTCTGGCCGTCGCCCGCGCGCTGGCGCGTGAGGGATGCAATCTGATCATCACCGGCCGCGACGAGCGTGCGTTGGGCAAAGCACGCGCGGAATTGGAGAAGCTCCAGCCGGAGAAACGGAACGCGTACGTGCTGCCGCAATCCTGCGACGTCCGTAGCCCCGACTCGGTCGACTACCTCTTCGCACTCGCTCGTGGATTGCACAAGCCTCTCGACGTCCTCATCAACAACGCCGGCATCGGACATCCCCATCGCGCCGTCACCGACTTGCCCTATCCCACGTGGATGGAAGTGATCGACACCAACCTCAACGGCCTGTTCCTGGTGACCCAGGCCGCGCTCGCCGTGATGAAGCGCGGAGGCACGATCGTGAACAATCTCTCCATCGCCGCCGAGCGCGTCTTTCCGGGGTCGGCAGCCTACACGGCGTCGAAGCATGGAGCGCTGGGTTTTACCGACACACTGCGCGAAGAGTTGCGGCCGAAGGGCATCCGCGTGATCGCGCTCATGCCCGGAGCAACCGATACGGCGATCTGGGAAGCGATGTGGCCCAAGGCGCCCAGGCGTAAAATGATGTCGGCGGAGACCGTTGCCCGTACGGTGGTAAACGCACTGCTCTTGCCCGAAAACACGACCGTAGAAACAATCGTGGTGATGCCTTCAGGCGGCACACTGTAGTGAATTGGAAGTGGCTCCCCGGGCGCTCGGCGGAGCATCCAACAATCGGGTGAGTTTCGTTAGCCTTTGACGTTGTTCGCTAACGACGAGCGACCAACGACCGGTATTAAGACCATGTCATTCCTCGATTACTTCAAATCGCTGAAAGCGGAACACCGCGTGGCATGGACGGTAGCCATCGCCGCCGACGCTCTCCAGATCTTCGCGTTTCCATTCTTCGCCGAGGGAGCCATGTCTCCCGCAGACTCGGCGCTCGACCTGATTGTCGCGTTCGTGATGATTCGTCTCCTTGGATGGCACTGGGCTTTCTTGCCAACGGCGGCGGCGAAGCTGCTTCCCGTTGGTGATCTTTTCCCTACCTGGACCGCCGCCGTATGGTTCGTAACCCGCCACAAGTTGAGCGGCGATTCCAGTTCGAGTGCCGACTCGAGCCCTGTTTCCGGTGAGCCGGAGATTCTGCCTCCCGGTCCCGCGCCGGAACCGCGCCGCTAAGAATCCGCAGATATGCTGCGGTCGGCTTTCGGCCGTCAGCATCGCTTGAATATGGCTGTTCGGATTTCGTAACAAGAATCTGGCTACCCACCCAGTGAAACGGAGCGCGTGTATGATCGCGCCGGGTGCGGCGACCCCTCGGGAAGGAGAGTCGTCGGTGGTACTATGTCCGAGGCTTCCTTCTGGTCGGTAGCCAATCCGACCCGCACCCTTTTGATCCATTAGTCGTGAAGTTTGTGGCAAAGCCGTGAGCTGCCTACCAGGTCCCATACCGATACCGGTGGGGCCGCTCCGAGAAGACGTTAATCATCACCACGCCCGCGACAAAGCCTCCCACGTGGGCCCAGAATGCGACCCCGCCCGAAGTCTGGCTGGTTTCGGCGACAGCCGTAGCCGTTCCGCTCAGGAAATTTACGACAAACCAGTATCCGAGCATCAGCCACGCCGGAACGTGAAACAGAAATATCGGCGGAAACCACACCAGCACACGCGCCTTCGGATACAGGATGAAGAACGCGCCCATCACCCCCGCAATCGCGCCGCTCGCCCCAACACTGGGCACCCGCGACCCCTGGTTCAGCAGGATGTGCGTAGCGCCGGCGGCCACTCCGCTGGCCAGGTAAAACACCAGGTAGGTGAAGTGTCCGAGGTAGTCTTCGACGTTATCGCCAAAGATCCACAGGAAGAGCATGTTGCCGGCAACGTGTAAGAATGAAGCATGCAGAAACATCGAAGTAAACAACGGCAAAACGGCTGTGGCCAGCCCGTCATAGGAGTGCCCGGTCAGTACGGCCAGCGTGTGGTGAGGAACCACGCCGAACTCGAACATGAAACCGGCCAGCGCCCGATGGCTGACCGTAAGCTCCCACAAAAAGACCACCACGTTCAGCACGATCAGAAAATAATTGACGAACGGCGTCGAGAAAATGGGCTGGTCGTCACGAAGAGGAATCATTTAATTGGCAATTTGGTAATTTGTAATAGGTAATCTAATTCAAATCTCAATCGATCAGCGGTCTTGCCTTTAAATTACCAATTACAAATTACCAGATTACAAATCCACATGAATGGCGTTATCGTCATCGATAAACCGGCCGGCCTGACGTCGCACGACGTGGTCAATCGCGTGCGCCGAATTCTCGGTCAGCGTTCGGTCGGTCATCTCGGAACCCTCGACCCGTCTGCCACCGGAGTCCTGCCGGTCGTCCTCGGCAACCTCACGCGCCTGGCCCAGTTCTATGCCCATTCCGAGAAGACCTACGAAGGCGTGATTCGCTTCGGCTTCGCCACCGACACATATGATGCCGACGGCGAGCCGACCACGCCGCCGCAGGACGTCCACATAAATTACGATGAAGTGCGCGCCCTCGCCGCCCAGTTTCGCGGAATCATCGAGCAGATGCCTCCACCTTTTTCCGCCAAGAAAATTGCCGGAGTCCCCGCCTACAAACTGGCCCGCAAGAAACAGGAGGTCACGCTCAAGCCGGTACAAGTAGAAGTCACGGAGTTCGAGATTCTGGAGGCGACCGGAGGTCCGACGAGAAGCCAGAATGATCAAATCACCTTCCGCGCCCGCGTGGCTTCAGGCACATACATAAGGTCGATCGCCCATGACATGGGCCAGAAGGTCGGCTGCGGCGCTCATCTGGCCAGCCTGCGGCGCACCGCCGTCGCCGAGTTCGCTATCGAGGATGCCCACTCGCTCGAAGCGCTGCAAGCCGCCACGCAGCAGGGAATCGGCGAGTCGCTATTTGTCCATCCCAGAAAGCTGGTGCCGCAGTTGCCGAGCGTCACCGCGAACGAAGAAAGCGCCGCCCTCATCCGTAGTGGCCGCGCCGTCAATCTGCCGGAAATGTCCCGCGCGCCACTAGTAAAGGTCTTCTACGGCCAGCGCGACCTGATCGCCATCGCCACCCGAATCGCGGGGACGCTGTTCCACCCGGGGATCGTCTTTGCGGCACAGGAGTAGACCGGAAAGAGGACGGATGGTCCCGCGCCATATCGAATGTCCGATAACAGGTATTATGTGCACTTAATAAACGCGGCAGGCCGTATGGCTCGGACTCGTCCTGATTGCCGGGATTCAGACGAGCACGACTCGGGCCCTTGCGGCACTTTGTTCGGGGAGCAGTGACGAAACGCTGGCGTCGAGCGTGGCCAGCCTTCCCTTCTTGTGAATCGCGAGTCCGAGCAAGTAAGCGTCGGTGATTTGCTGGTGGCCCAGCAGGCGCCGCCCAAAGGGAGCCATGGTTTCGGTGACCGCAATATCTTCGGTCCAGAACTGATGCGCCGGATGCTGCAGGCTGCCCGCCAGCACCTGCAGCGCGTCTCGAGGAGAAACCACCCGCCGCGAAAAGGCTGGATTCGACACAACGCGCACAAAGCCAGCCTGCGTCATGGCACAAGTCGCCCACCCCTGGCCGGCATTCTTCGCGAACCACCGCTGTGCCCGTTGGTGAGCCTCGTGCGGAGGCCAGAGGAGGGCAATCAGCACATTAACGTCCAGCAGGAAGCCGCTCACCGTTCCTCGGCCTCCAGCCGTTTCACCAGTTCGGAGGTAACCGTCTCACTGTCTTTGGGAACATCAAATATCACCAGGCCATTCACCACCCGCGTCTTCGCAGGCGCGCTGAGGCCGCGCCGCACCAGTTCCGAGACCGCCTTCCCCATCGCCAGCGACCGATTTTCGGCGTAGGTTTTGACCACCTGGAAGACATCATCGTCGAGACTCAGCGTTGTCCGCATGCAGATAATGATGTCATACCGTGAGATATGATGTCAACGTGATATATAACGCATCACATATCGACGGTGATGTGACACGCCCAACATGGCATCACTGCAAGCTCATCGATTCCGCAAGGTCGTCGCGGAACTTCTGCAGTGTCGCCAACCGTTCCGGAGTGGCCTCCACCACTTCGTTCTTCGCCTGAAAGACTTTGCGTCCTTCCCTTTCCGTGAGCACGCCCATGACTTCGCCAATGCGCCAGCCGGGTATGCCCAGGATTTGCAACCCGTCCACGCCCGGCACAAGCAGGGCCACGCAATTGTCGCGGATCACGCCGATGCACTTGGGAAAGCGCTCAAAGGTCTGGAGTTCGAATCCCGCGAGGTAAAGCCGCTGGAGCTGTTCGGCGGAATCAGGCATGTAGAAGAATTAGCTGAGAGCTGACGTCTGAGAGCTGAGAGCTGCTCTTATTACATCTTGTATTTGCCCAGGTCATCATCGCCGAGGTCTTCCAGCCACTTGCGCAGTTCATCGCTGCTGACGGCGGGGACCGGATTGGCGGCCTGCTTCGAGTGCTTCAGCACTTCGTCTTCCACAAAAATCGGACAATCCACGCGCAGCGCCAGCGCCAGCGCGTCCGACGGACGAGAGTCTATGCTCACCACGTGACCTTCCCTTTCCAGCCAGATCACCGCATAAAAAGTATCGTCTTTCAGTTCGGTGACCACCACTTTGTGAACCAGCGCATCGAGCCCGGTGAGAACGTTCTTGATCAAGTCGTGGGTCATGGGACGCGGCGTATTGACCTTCTCAATTTCAAGTGCGATGGCATTGGCTTCGTACACGCCCACCCAGATGGGCAGAACGGTTTCGCTGCCGACATCCTTAAGCAGCACAATGGGCATGTTCGAAACCGGATCCATCATCAGTCCGCGAATTTTCATTTCAACTTCCATGGCAACCTCAAACAATCTTTGCTAGCAGGCCATCTCCCCCACCAAGCTATTCGGGAAGCTTCCCGTAACCCGCACCTGCACGTAGCTCCCCGTCGCCGGCTCAACGCCCTCAGGAACCGTAAAGTTCATCACTTTGATCTGCGAAGTCCGGCCGACCCACTGGCCGCGGGCCGGGTTCTTCCCTTCCACCATGACCTCGAGCACCTGCCCCACATGCCGCCGATTGCGCTCGGCCCCTATCTGCTTTTGCTTGTCATTCAGCACCGCCAGTCGCCGCGCCTTCTCAGCGTCCGGAACGGCATCCTCCAGCCGCAAAGCCGGCGTGTTCGGCCGCGCAGAATACTTGAACGTAAACACGCTGTCATAGCCAACGGCATCCATCAAGCTCAAAGTCTCTTCAAATTCCCGTTCCGTTTCCCCCGGAAATCCAACAATCAGATCGCTGGTGATCGATATATCGCGCCGCGCTGCCTGAATCCAGGCAATCCGCTCCAGGTACGCGTCGCGAGTGTAGAGCCGTTGCATGGCATCAAGCACCCGCGTAGATCCGCTCTGGACGGGCAAATGCACATGATCGCAAAGCGCAGGGACGGCGTCGATGGCATCAACGATATCGCGTCCAAAATCGCGCGGATGCGAAGTGGTAAAGCGCACCCGCCGAATCCCTCCAACCGAGGCGATCGCAATCAGCAATTCAGCAAAGCTTTTCTTTCCATCTGGATCGCGGTAAGAGTTAACGTTCTGCCCAAGCAGTTGAATCTCCGTATAGCCCAAGTCAGCCAGCTGCCGAGCCTCGGCAAGCACCGACGCAGAAGTCCGGCTGCGCTCCTTGCCGCGAGTAAAAGGCACCACGCAATAGGCGCAGAATTTATCGCACCCCTCGATGATCGTGATGTACCCGCGATGCGGATTCGTCCGAGCCGTAAACTCCGTCTCGAAACATTCGTCCGTCATGCGATCGTCAAGCCCGGTAACCCGCGGAGCCCCAGCCTCCAACTGCACCAGCATCGACGGAAGATTCCGATAAGAAGCCGACCCGCACACCAGCGAAACATAAGGCGCCCGCTCAAAAATCTTTTCGCCCTCCTGCTGCGCCACGCACCCCAGGACGCCAAACTGTTTGCCCTGCGCCCGATACTTCTTGTAATCCGCCAGCCGGTTAAAGACCTTCTGCTCCGCCTTATCGCGAATCGAGCAGGTGTTATAAAGCACCAGCCCCGCCTCTTCGACCGTAGGCACCTGCCGATACCCCTGCTGCAAAAGCGTTCCGACCACCTTTTCGGAGTCGTGCGCATTCATCTGGCAGCCAAAGGTCTCCAGGTAGAACGTCTTGTCAGCGGATCCCGACATGGAGCCAGTATAAACCAGCGATTGCCATCGTAATCATTCACCTTCCCCAATCTATCCCTGGAAATCAGTTAAGATATGGCCCAAGTTGCGCCAAGATCGTTTTCTTCCTCTCTTATGTATCGCGCTACTCGCCCCCGGCTTGCTCTCGGCCGATGATCGTTCCCTTCCCCATCCTGATGATCGCCCGGGAAATCGTCCGAAGGTTCGCGCCATCACTGCGTTTATTCATCTGGATCCCTCCGACTACAAGCGGCAATTGTCCGAAACCGCCGCCACGCTGAACATCGCAAAGAAGAAATTCGAACAAAGCGGATGGGTCGTCGAGACAATTCGCATCACCACCCAGCCCTTTCCAGAATTTGTCCGCGGACTCCCCAAAGAAAAAGCTCTGGCACTTCTGCTCGACTTGGACAATCTCGCCGCCGGGTCCTACGAATTTAACGTCGGTCCTGCCATGATGAAGGACTCCGACGACCCGGCCATGATCGATCTGGCGGCGGAATTCCTGGCCCACGCAAGAGTTACCAATTCCAGCGCCGTCATCGCCGCCGAAGACGGTATCCACTGGCAAACCATTCCGCGCGTGGCTCATCTAGTGAAATATATTGCCGACAACACTCCTCACGGGCAGGGGAATTTCCGGTTTGCCGCCTCCGCCATGGTTTCTCCTTACGGTCCGTTCTACCCCGCCTCCTATCACACCGGCGACGGCGGCAAGTTCGCCATTGGTTTGGAATCCGCGAATGTAGTGCTTCGTGTTCTCTCGGAAACCAAAGGCGCACCTGACCAAACTTCTGCAAAGCTCAGCAGTGAACTATCGCATTTCGCTCGCGAGGCGGAGGCCATTGCTCAGAATTTCGCGCAGCAAAGCGGATGGGATTATCTAGGCCTCGACCCAACCCCCGCGCCCGCTGGAGACATCTCGATCGGAGCCGCGATCGAAGGCTACACTGGGCATCCCGTCGGCAGCAGCGGAACTCTGAGCACTGCCTTCCTCATCACCACTGCGGTGCGTTCCGTTCCCGTGAAACAAGTGGGTTATGCGGGACTGATGCTGCCGGTGCTCGAGGATGAGAGACTGGCCGAACGCTGGTCGGAAGGCAAGCTCTCGATCGACGCGCTCCTTTCCTATTCCTCGGTCTGCGCCACGGGATTGGACACTGTTCCCTTGCCCGGCGATGTGACCGAGGAACAGATCGCGCGCATTCTAGGCGACGTGGCGGCGCTCGCCTCCAAATGGCACAAGCCCTTGACCGCTCGTCTGCTTCCCGTAAGAGACAAACACGCCGGAGACAAAAGCGATTTCGACGATCCGCATCTGACCAACGCAACCATCCAGCCACTACCTTGACGATTCTCAAAGGTCTCGGTAAGTTTAACGCTCATGTCGTCCGCATCGTCTGAGGGAGTGAAACGCCCCGCCGTCAAGGTCTTTGTCGCCACAACGGTGATGTTGACGTTCATCTCCTTCTGGCGCGCGGCGGCCATCGTCCTCGCCGATCTCGCTTCGTCCGCGTACTACGCCGGCGGCGACGCCGAGAAAGTCATCGGCAAAAGCGCCCCGTGGTTCATTCTCGCGGTAATGCTGTTCAGCTACGCGGTGCGTGCTCTCTATATCGAGTCGAGCAGCATGTTCACGCGTGGCGGCGTGTACAGGGTAGTCAAAGAGGCGATGGGCGGGACGCTGGCCAAGATTTCCGTGTCAGCGCTGCTTTTCGACTATGTGCTGACGGGACCCATCAGCGCGGTGTCCGCCGGCCAGTACCTAGCGGGCCTGGTGGAGGACGTTGCCCGGTACACCGGACATCCATTTGCAACGTTTCCGGAGAACGGTTTCGCGGCGGTGTTTGCCGTCATCGTGGTGGTCTATTTCTGGTGGCAGAACATTAAGGGGATCCACGAGTCGAGCGGAAAGGCATTGCAGATCATGATCGTGACGACGGTCATGGTTGTCATCCTGATCGTCTGGTGCATGTTTACAATTCTGCGCCATCCGGCTCCCCTGCCGCCCAGTCCCCTAACCTCCGCAGGCGCCATCCCGATCACGAAAGATTCGATGGGCTGGCTGAACGGGACCTTCTTCACTCACCTGACCTGGATCCTGCTGTTTGTCGGTTTCGGGCACTCCGTGCTGGCCATGAGCGGCGAAGAAACGCTGGCGCAGGTGAACCGCGAAATCGAACATCCGAAGCTCAAGAATCTGGAGAAGACCGGGCTCGTCATTTTCATCTACAGCATGCTGTTCACGTCGCTGGTCTCGTTCTTTGCCGTCATGATGATTCCCGACAAGGTGCGGCCCGATTACTTTGCCAACCTGATCGGTGGAATCGCCATGTATCTGGCCGGCCCCGTCTGGGCACGGCTGCTGTTCCATGGCTTCGTGGTGGTGGTCGGCGTGCTGATTCTGGCGGGAGCGCAGAACACTTCCATCGTGGGCGCCAACGGGGTCCTCAACCGCGTGGCCGAGGATGGCGTTCTCACCTCCGCCTTTCAGAAGCCGCATCCCCGCTTCGGCACCAGCTACCGTCTGATCAACCTCGTGGTCGGGTTGCAGTTGCTGACCATCATTCTCAGTGGCGGCAACGTTTTCGTTTTGGCGGGACTCTACGCGTTTGGCGTTATCTGGAGTTTTGCCCTGAAGGGTCTGGCGGTCACCGTCCTGCGCTACACCGAACCGGGCCATCGCGAGTGGCGAGTACCGATGAACCTCAAGATCGGGGAACGCGAACTTCCCCTCGGGCTGCTGCTGATCACCGGCGTCCTTCTGGTGACCGCGCTGGTCAACTTGTTCACCAAGTATCAGGCCACCATTGCCGGCGTGATCTTCAGCGTCGTCTTTTTTGGCTTGTTCACCTGGTCCGAACACAGGGAGAAAGCCGTACGGCACGGCAAACCCGAGCAACTCGACCAGTTCCGGGTGGAGACGGATCGTGATCTCGGCCTCGCCGCTTTGAAGGCGAAACCGGGGAACGTTCTGGTGGCCGTTCGCGATCCACGAAATCTCTACTACCTCCGCAGAGTGCTGCAGAAGACCGACACCACCAAACAGGAAATTGTGGTTATGACCGCCCGTCTGTATCACCGCGAGCACAGTTTCAGCGGGAGCGCCAGCATTGACGCCAGTGAAATCTTCGATCACTACGAACAGGAATTGTTCACCAGCGTGGTGGCCTTGGCGGAGAGGGAGGGCAAGCCTGTTTCTCTGTTGGTGGTGCCAGCGAGCGATGTGTTTGACGCCATCATGATGACGGCGCAGGCGCTCGAGTCAAGCACCGCGGTTTGCGGTCTCTCCAACAAGTTGAATGCCGACGAGCAGGCCAAGCTCACCGGCGACGCATGGGAGCGCCTGCCCGAACCGCGGCCGCGACTGGTGCTCGAAGTGCTACTGCCGGATGGGTCCGCACGGAATTACCAACTGGGTCCGCACACGCCTCACCTGCGGCA
Organism: uncultured Acidobacteriaceae bacterium; assembly: GCA_963747545.1. Classification (GTDB taxonomy): domain Bacteria; phylum Acidobacteriota; class Terriglobia; order Terriglobales; family Acidobacteriaceae; genus Acidiflorens. Next base: position 113,089 of record CAVVFQ010000001.1, read on the forward strand.
GAAAGATCTGGAGAAGATGCACGACCTCTGGCTGCAGATCACATCCGATCCGCAATTTGCCGCCGCGCACCACTACCACATTGTGGGACTAGCCTTGGACGAGTTAAAACTCGAGCTGACCACTGAGCGCCGGGCAGAACTACTCGCCAAGCTGGAGGGCGACTTGCACAGCGGCGACAAAGACTAAACCACCAAATGACACCGCCGTGTGCTCCATCCTAACGTCGAGTATCTGGCGACCCGTTAAGTCGAGTCGAGAGGCAGATTTGGGTTGCCGCGGCCGAGCTTCTCGCTGAGATGCGCGGCGATCAGTTTGCCGTGGAAACGGCCATTCTCAATGAAGATTTCGTTTGTCCGCGAGCCGGCGACAATCACGCCCGCGACGTAGATCCCCGGAACATTCGATTCCAGCGTCTCGGGGTCGCACACCGGACGCATCTGTTCCGAGGAAAGTTCGATGCCCACACTGCGCAGGAAATCGAAATCGGGATGGTAACCGGTGAGAGCGAATACGAAATCGTTTTTCAGGCGAAGCGATCCCGACGGAGTTCGCAGCGTTACGTAGGCATCGCCGATCTCCTGCACCGTACTGTTGAAGTAGGCTGTGATTTCGCCAGCCTTGATGCGGTTCTCAATGTCGGGGCGCACCCAATATTTGACGTGGTTGTGCATCTGCGATCCGCGATGGACGAGCGTCACGCGCGCGCCGTGCCGCCACAAATCCAGAGCCGCTTCGGCCGCCGAATTCTTGCCGCCGATCACCACTACGTCGCTGTCGTAATAAGGATGAGGATCCCGATAGTAATGGAAGACTTTCTCCATATCCTCGCCCGGGACGTCCAGTTGGTTGGCGAGGTCGTAGTAGCCGGTGGCGAGCACGATCTTGCGCGCGCTGTAATCGTGGATGGCGTTTTGCCGGTCGGTGGTAGTGACGCGGAAGTGGCCGTCCTCGCCCGTAATGGTCTTCACCCATTCGTACTGGTGGATGTTTAGCTCATAATGTTCGGCGACGCGGCGGTAATATTCGAGAGCCTCAAGCCGGGTGGGCTTGGCCAGCGATGTGGTAAAAGGAACATCGCCAATCTCGAGCAATTCCGGAGTGGTGAAGAACACCATGTTGGTGGGATAGCGATAAATGGAATTGACCAGGCATCCCTTGTCGACGATGAGAGCCTTGAAGCCGGCCTTCTGCGCCTCGATGGCGCAAGCCATGCCGGTGGGTCCAGCGCCCACGATCAGGACGTCGCTCGAGGAGTCGGGCCGCGCCTGAGCTTGAGTGCGGGGCAGAGTTTCCGGAATTTGTTCGGTGCGCAACAAAGTCAGGCCTATATTGCGTGAAATGGAAAGCGATCATTCTAGCACCGCGCGCTAGCACCGGGCGGTACGGGCATGGAGCGCCGATTCGCTACTTCTTCACGCAGACGGAAACTCCATCGCGGATGGGCAAGATAGTGGTGAACAGATCGGGTGACCCGTAGATCAGTTTATTGAATTCGAGGATGGCTTTGGTTTTCGCGTCGGGATTGGGTTTGCGGAGCTTGCCGCTCCAGAGTACGTTATCCGTGATAAAAAGGCCCCCGCTCTTGAGGTGCGGGAACGCTAAACGAAAGACGCGCGGGTAGTCGGTCTTATCAACGTCGTTGAAGATGATGTCGTATTGCTCTTTTTCCTCGGAGAGAAATTCAAGCGCGTCGCCCACGCGAATCGTGATGCGCTTGCTCACCCCGGCGCGATCAAAGTAGCGGCGGGCTTTTTCGGCGTTCTTCGGGTCGCCGTCGGTGTAGATGACACGCCCGCCGTCTCCCACCGCGCGCGCCCACCAGATGGTGGAATATCCGATAGCCGAGCCCATTTCAAAGATCTTCTTCGCGCCACTGATGACCGCAAGCTGGTAAAGCACGCGAGCAACGACGGGCCCGACGATCGGCACGTCGTTCTTGGCGGCGTCAGCTTCCATTTCGGTGAGGACTTCGTCGCGCGGCGGCAACATCGCGTACAGGTAGTCTTCGACTTCAGGAACAGTAATTCCGCCCATGCGCCAGTCGGGCTTTGCGGGTCGATTGGTCATGTTGCTCCTTGTTGTAGCGCCGGCGTCCCGCGATGCTGCCGATCGCGGGACGGGCGAGGCGCCCGTCGCTCCACGAATCATTCTTCGTTTACGAAATTGTCTTTCCGGGTTTCAGCTCCAGCACTTCCACACCCGGCACAAGTTTCTGAAACTCGCTGGGCGTTCCCGTCAACTGCGGAAACGTACCGAAGTGCATGGGGATAACAGTTTCCGGTCGCAGAAGTTTACAGGCATAAGCGGCCTCGCGCGGCGACATGGTGAAAAGGTCGCCGATCGGCAGCATGACAATCTTCGGCGCGTAGAGGTCGCGAATGATGGCCATGTCGCTAAAGACGTTGGTATCGCCTGCGTGGTAGAGCTTGACTCCGTTCGAGAACTCGAGCACATAGCCGCAGGCTTCGCCGCCGTAGACGATCTGGTCGCCATCCTGAATGCCGCAGGAATGCACCGCATGAACCATGGTGATCTTCACACCCGCGACGGTTTGCGTGCCGCCCTTGTTCATGGGAGCGATCTGTTTGACGCCTTTTTTCTGCAGCCACAAGCAAAGCTCAAAGATGCCGACAGCGATCGGATTCAGCTTCTTGCCCACGTCGACCGCGTCGCCGATGTGATCGCCATGGCCGTGGGTGCAGAGCAGCGCGTCGGCTTTCTTGACGTTCTTTTCACTTTCCGGGCACGCAGGATTACCGGCAATCCACGGATCGATGTAGAGGGTCTTCCCTTCCGGCGTCTGAACGCGGAAGGTGGCGTGTCCCAGCCACGTGAGTTGGATTCCCTTCAAATTCACACAACCCTCCGAAGTAAGCTGCGAACTAGCATTCTAGTGACTGAGAAAAGAGGGTGCAATGAGCAATTGCAGCTCACGAGAATACTTCGCTGCCCGGAGTGATGACGCCGTTTCGCCCGTCCCGGCGGGGCAAAGCCCCGCCACCACACGAGCGCTTAAACGGCTTTCGGTTGCCGCCAAACTCGTGTATAAGATTGTGCACCATGCCTGCACTCAAAGTGTTGATCTCACGGGAAGCTATTGCCAAGCGGGTCGCCGAACTGGGAAAAGAGATTGCGCGCGATTTTGACGGGCAATCGATTATCCTGGTCGGCGTTCTCAAAGGCGCAGCCATTTTTTTAAGCGATCTTGCGCGTCATATTCCGCTCGATGCCACTTTCGACTTTATCGGAGTTTCGAGTTACGGGAACCGGCCTACGGTCAAAGAAGATCCCGCGGGCCATGCGGCATGGGACTCGCTGGGCGAAGTCCGTCTAACCAAAGATATGGATAGTTCGATGGCCGACCGAAACGTGATTCTGGTCGAAGACATCCTCGACACCGGACTGACGCTGAACTACATTTCGAAGCTGGTGCGAGCGCATCAACCAAAGTCGCTGCGCATTGCGGCCTTGCTGGACAAGCCTTCACGCCGCAAGCAGCCGATCGAGGCGCAATACATCGGTTTCACGATTCCCGATGCTTACGTGGTCGGCTACGGCCTCGACTATGCGGAACGCTACCGCAATCTTCCCGATGTCTGTGTGCTGGAAAATTTGTAATTGGTGATTTGTAGTTTGGAATTTCAAGGCCCGCGCTTTTGATTTTCAATTACCAATCACAAATCACAAATTTCAAATGACCTGTGGAAGGGCCGCTGCCCTCGGCTGTTATCATGAAGCTTGTGAAAACGACCGCCTCGCCAACTGAACGCGCTTCCGAGGTGGAACCCCTCCTGCTGGAAGTGGCCGACGTGGTCAACACCACGCTCGACCTGGAAACCACGCTGCGGCGCGTGGCGGAACTGGTCCGCAAGGTCATTGACTACGAAATTTTCGCGATCCTGTTGCTCAACGAGCAGCGTCAGGAATTGTACGTCCGCTTCAATGTGGGATATCCGCCAGAAGTTGCCGACCGCCTGCGCGTGAAGTTGGGACAGGGCGTTACCGGACGCGCCGCGCTGACTCGTCAGGCAGTGCTCGTCGCCGATGCAACGCAGGAAGATTTCTATCTTGAGGCCGTGCCCAACGTGCACTCGGAACTGGCCATCCCGCTGATTGTCAAGAACCGGGTGATCGGCGTGATCGACATTGAGGCACGCGAAACGGGTTACTTCACCGAAGAGCACAAACGCCTGCTGACGCTGATCGCGTCGCGCATGGCGATCGGCATCGAGAACGCGCGACTGCACACCCGCATCACGCGCCAGGCCCGTACATTGCTTCTGCTGAACGAAATTGCGCGCGAACTCACCTCGATTCTGAATCTGGACGAATTGCTCAAGCGCGTCGCCGAGCTGCTTAACCGGCTGATCGACTACCAGATGTTCAGCATCCTTCTGGTGGATCCAACGGGAGAAAAACTGCAACACCGGTTCGCCCAGCGCTTCGAGGAAAGACTGCATCTGAAGCACGATGTCCCGCTGGGCCGCGGAGTGGTTGGGTATGCCGCGCAGGCCAAAGAAGCGGTCCTGGTGCCGGACGTCACCAAGAGCGAACGCTATATCGCCACCAACCCGGAGACGCGCTCGGAGCTGGCGGTTCCGCTCATTTACCAGGAGAAAGTAATCGGAGTTCTCGATCTCGAGCACACGCGCCGCGGCTATTTCACCGAGGACCACAAGCGGACTTTGACTACGCTGGCGGCGCAGCTGGCCATCGCCATTGAAAACGCTCGCCTGTACGAGCAGGTTGCCCGGCAGGAGCAGCGCCTGGAACGCGACCTGTCGCTGGCGCGCGAACTGCAGTTTCGCTTGCTGCCGCATTCGCGACCGAAGATGCAGCATCTCGAAGTCGAGGCCAAGTTTGTTCCAGCCCGCGCCATCGGCGGCGATCTCTACGATTTTGTTCCGTATTCGCTGTCGCGTCTCGGGATCGCGATTGGAGACGTAAGCGGCAAAGGCGCGCCGGCAGCCATCTATGCCGCGCTGGTCAGTGGCATTCTTCGGTCCCATGCGCCGATTGAGCCGGGTCCGGCGGAGATGCTTTCGGCGGTGAATCTGTCGCTCGCGGAACGCAGGATTGCGGCGCAGTTTGTCTCGATCATCTACGCGGTGTGGGATGACGAAAAGCGAACGCTGCTGGTGGCGAATTCGGGTTTGCCGCGGCCCATCTATTGTCATGACGGCAAAATTGAATTCATCGAGGCAACCGGACTACCGCTCGGACTATTCGATGAAGCCGATTACGACGAGTTCAGTTTCAAGGCCAAGACGGGCGATCTGTTCGTGTTCTACAGCGACGGCATTCTCGACGCGCGTAACCGCCACGGGCATTCCTTTGGGCCAGAGCGCGTGGCAGCGATCGTAGCCGGATGCGCCACCAAGTCCGCGGACTGCGTAGTCAACGAAATCTTCAAGGCGGTAACCGAGCATGCCGCGGGCGTGGAGACGTTCGACGATCAGACAGTGGTGGCGATCAAAGTGAAAGCCGGCGCGAGCAAACGCAAGTGAAACGCGCGCGCGAATCGCAATCGTTACGCCCCCCCGCCTTTGTGTATCGTCACGCTGATTCGGGAGCACGCGCCAGGGAACTCTACTGTGAGAGCGTGGCGCTTGAGGGCCTTGCCGCGCGCCACGGAACTCCGCTCTATGTCTATTCGTCCGCAATGATCCGCGCGCGCTTGAAGGCGTTCGATCACGCCTTTCACTCCATTCCGCACACCCTGTGTTATTCCGTCAAAGCCAATTCGACGCTGGCGATTCTGCGACTGGTGGCGGGCGAAGAAGCCGGGGCCGGCTTCGACGTGGTTTCTGGCGGAGAATTGCAACGAGTCCTGCGCGTAGGCAGGAAGGTCGCGAACAAGGTTGTATTCTCCGGCGTAGGCAAGACCGCGGCGGAGATGGAACTTGCCATCCGCTCAGGGATATTGCTGTTCAATATCGAAAGCGCTTCGGAATTGAACGCGCTTTCGGCAACCGCGACGCGATTGAAGAAAAGAGCGGCGGTGGCGGTGCGGGTCAATCCCGACGTCTCGGCGAAAACGCATCCTTACATTTCGACGGGACTTCATCAGCACAAATTCGGCGTGCCGATTCCCGAAGCGCGCACACTCTATGCGCTGGCTGCGAAACAGCCTTATCTGAACGTCGCCGGAGTGAGCGTCCACATCGGGTCGCAGATTACCGATGTCGGTTCTTTTCAAGCCGCGCTCGAGCGCGTGGCTGATCTGATTCGCGATCTGCGCGAAAACGGCCATGATATTCGCTATATCGACGCCGGTGGCGGCTTGGGAATTTCGTACGAGGGAGTACAGGGGAATGTCGAGAAACAGATTGCCTCGTACGCGAGGGCGGTGCTCGCTCCAGTGCGCGGGTTGAAGCTGCATTTGCTGCTCGAGCCGGGGCGTTCCATCGTGGGACCGGCGGGCGTCCTGCTGACGCGCGTTCTCTATCGGAAAACGAATAATCACAAACGCTTTTTAATTGTCGATGCGGCGATGAACGATCTGTTGCGCCCTTCCCTCTATAACGCTTATCACCAGATTGTTCCGGTGAGGCGAGAGTCGCGGAAAACGGAGATCACCGATGTCGTCGGTCCCATCTGCGAGACTGGCGATTTCTTCGCGCGCGACAGAAAGCTACCAGTGGTCAGTGAGGGAGATCTGCTGGCGATTCTCGACGTGGGCGCGTACGGCACAGCGTTTGGGTCGAACTACAACACGCGCGGCCGGGCGGCGGAAGTGCTGGTCGATCGCGGGAAGCCGCGAGTGATACGGCGCCGCGAGACGTTCGAGGATCAGGTGAGGCTGGAAAAGATCTGAGGTAGCATCGGGTTTGCCGAGCTGCGCTCGGCTTGGACAGCCGAGGGCGGCTGTCCCTACCCAACCTGGGACGGGCGGGGACGCCCGTCACTCCACAACCAAACTACAGCGACTCCAGGAAATTCGTCACTGCCCTTAGTACCGGCTCTGGCTGCTGGATGAACAGCGCGTGTCCCAGGTTGCGGAACTTTACATGCGCGTGATGGGGCAACAAACGCGTGGCCAACGCAACATCCGCGTCGGACAACAAGCCGCCTAATTCCGGCGTGCCTTGCAAAAGCAGCGTCGGGCGGGCAATTCCGCGTAACACGCTCTCGCCGTCCCAGCCTTCGAGCGACGAACCGTCGAGCGTCATGTCGTATGCATCAGCATCCGCCTGTTGCACGCAGCGCGCCCAGGAAAGCAGGTAGGCTTCATCGTTGCCAGGCAGCTCGCGGATCGCAACCGACTCATCGCTGTCCGGAACGGGCAGCACGATCTTGCCGATGCCCCTGGCAATCTGCTGGACCGATCCTCCTTTCCGCGCCAGGTCTCGCAGTCCCGAGAACAACGCGGTGTACATCGGATGGTGGAGACGCCGGGCAACGATCATGTTGTCGCCGAGAATCAGCGCGCGCACCAATTCCTGATGATGGGAAGCGACCCACATACCCAGCATGCCGCCGAGCGAATGTCCGAAGAGTACGGCGGGGGCGGAAACGCGCTCACGAAGAAGGCGGGCGATGTCTTCAGAATACTGCTGGCCACGATATCCGCGGGCCACGCGTGAGGATTTGCCATGACCACGAAGGTCAGGAGCAAAAATATGCCAGCGCAAGCTCAGCGCCGGAATCAGCGGCAGAAAAACCTGCCAGCGCCGGCCTAGTCCATGCAGCAGCACGAGCGGCGGCCCATGGGCGGGACCTTCGGCATAGTTCAGTTGAACTTCGCCGGTATCGAAGGTACGTTCGACAAGGCCAGGATGGTTTTCGCTCACAACATTGTCGCTCGGGGGAGTTTCTCCCACAGCCTCATCGGCGTGCGGCGTCGGCGTCGTAAGTCAGTTTGCCGCCGACCCAGGTCTGGAGCACCTTGACCTCGCGAATCTTGACGAGATCGATACTGAGCACGTCGTCGCTCGGCAACACCATGTCAGCCAACTTTCCCACTGTGATCGAACCTTTTTCGTTCTCCTGAAATTCAGCGTAGGCCGAACCCATAGTGTAAGCTTCGATCGATTCTTGAATGGTCAACTTCTGCTCGGGAAACCATCCATTCGGATTCTTGCCATCGAGGGTCGCGCGGGTTGTGGCCGCGTACAGCGTGAGCATGGGATTGAGCGGCGCGACATCCCAATCCGTGCCCAGAGCGAGGCGAACGCCGTGGTTAAGGAATGTGCGGAAGGCATAGTGCGGGTGGAGCGGTCGTGTCCGATGCGGCGCTCAGCCCAACGTCCGTCGTCGATGGCATGATAGGGCTGCACGGACGCGATCACATGCAACTGAGCGAAGCGGTCGAAGTCCTCGGCCGCCATGTGCTCCGCGTGCTCAATGCGCCAGCGGCGATCACGCCTGCCATGTGCCTTTTCGATGTCGCCGTAAATGTCGAGGATCGCGGAGATTCCAGCGTCTCCGATAGCATGGGTGAAGATCTGCAATCCAGCTCCGTCAGCCTGCATCATGCGATCGCGCATAAGCGTGATGGGGTGCATCTCGTCAGAGAGCAGGCCGCGATTGCCGGGCTGGTCCGAGAAAGGTTCGAAGAAATACGCCGTGGCCGACCCAAGCGAGCCATCCGCGTAGGCCTTCACCGCGCCGATGCGCAGGTATGGACCGCCAAACGCCCGCCGGATGCCGATCTTCACCTGATCGTCCACCTGCGTGATCAAGGGGGCCGCATAGATGCGCGTGGTCAGCTTGCCTTCGTCGAGCAGTTCGGAGTAGATCGCGACATCGGCGTAGTCAGGGTTCATGTGCTGCACGCTGGTCACGCCGAGCGAAGCCGCGTGTTCGAGCGCGCGCTCAATGGCGTGGCGTCGCTGATCGTGGCTGGGAGGTGGAACCGCTTTGAACAACAGATCCTCGGCTGCGTCTTTAAGCGCGCCCGTCGGATTTCCCTGCCCATCGCGGACGATCACTCCGCCTGCGGGATCGGGTGTTTGCGCGCTGATCCCCGCCCGCTTCAAGGCTAGCGAGTTCGCCAAAACCATATGGCCGTCATAGCGACTCACGGCGACTGGTGTTTCGGGCGTTGCCGAATCAATCAGTTCTTTGGTCGGCAGTTCCGCCGGACTCCACTTCGTCTCGTCCCAATCGCCGCCCAGCAGCCATTCGCCTTTCGCGCTTTTTTCGGCGCGTTCGCGAATGCGACGGGCAAATTCCTGCGCGCTGGTGGCGTCGTTGAGTTGCACGCTGTCGAGTTGTGCCCCACCATCGGTGAAGTGGACGTGGGCATCATTGAATCCCGGCAGCAGGCGCTTTCCGGAGGCGTCGACCACGCGGGTATTGGGCCCGCGCCAGGCATCCACCTGCGGGCTTGATGCGACGGCAACGATGCGGTTGCCGAGGATGGCAACCGCCTCCGCCTCGGGCCGCGACGGATCGACTGTCCAGATGCGCGCGTTTTGGATGATGACGTCGGCAGCCGGCTTAGTTTGCGCTAAGACGCAAAAAGCGCACGCGATAACGATGCCGAGCTGTAGCAAACAGCGTTTCATCTGTCCTATGGGAATCAACGTTCTCCCCACTTGAGCTTGGTGGCGAGCACTTCGAAAAATGTTTTGTGAAAGCGCAACAGCCTGGCCTGATGCTCTGCTTTAACGCAGCGCACGATATCACCGCCGCGCACCGGCATTCCAACCTGTCCATCGAAACTCAAGAAAGCTTCCTCGTCCCCGGTCTTGACGTGGATTTCGATCTCGACCGTGTCGCGCACTACCACGGGACGGTGCGTCAGCCCGTGGGGCGAGACCGGTGTAATGACGAACGCATCCACGTCTGGGTTCAGAATGGGCCCTCCCGCTCCGAGAGAATACGCGGTAGAACCGGTCGGGGTGGCGATGATCAGCGCATCGGCCCGGTAGCTCGAAACGAACTCCGCATTCACGAAGAGCTCGAAGTGATTCAAGCGGGCGATGGCGCTCTTGCTCACCACCACCTCGTTCAAAGCAGCGTGCGTGGCCAAGGTCTTGCCACCGCGGATCAGCGAGCCACTCAGCATCGACCGGCTGTCCACCTTGTAGGCATCTTTCTCGATCGCCTCGAGGGCGGGATAAAGATCGGACAACGGAAGTTCAGTCATGAACCCAAGCGTACCGAGGTTGATTCCGAGGATGAGCGTTCCGGCCTTCGCAACCGCGCGCGTTGCCGAGAGCAGCGTACCGTCGCCGCCGAGCACCAAAGCCAGATCCGGCGACCGCGCCGCCAATTCGCTCCGCGGCACCACCGAGGACGCCGCGAAATAGGCGGCGCTTTCCTTATCCATCACCACCGCGTAGTTGCGCTGCTGCAGCCATTTTTCGAGCGCCGGCAGCACCGCAGACAGTTCGGGACGGTCCGGCTTCGAAATGATGGCAACGGTCTTCTGGCGGGTTGAGCTGGGGATAGGCTTGGACATGTTTCCGGGATTCTCTTCTTCTCCTACTTCGCTTCTGACATCGGACTTCCGATTGTACAGAATCACCGGACGGGAGGCGGAGAAAACTCGGCGTGGAGCAGAAATTCGCGATTGCCTTCGCCACCGAGAATGGGCGACTCGATCCATTCAGCACGCGCGCCTCCGAGTTCCGCCAGCGCGGCTTCTACTCTGGCCACGGCCGCTCGCTGGGCCGATTCATCGCGCACGATTCCTCCTTTACCCACCAGTTCCCTGCCCGCCTCGAACTGCGGTTTCACCAGCACCACAATCCGGGCGCGGGACGAAGAGCACGACGAAGCGGCGCGAATTACCGCGGGCAAAACCAGCGTGGCGGAGATGAAGGAGACATCCATCGCAATGAAGTCAATCGGCTCGCCAACGTCGTCGGGCTTGAGATAGCGGGCATTGGTTTTCTCCAGAAGCCGTATGCGCGGATCGTTGCGCAACCCGAAATCCAACTGACCATAGCCGGTATCCACGGCGATTACTTTGGGGGCGCCGTGCTGGAGCATACAGTCGGTGAAGCCTCCAGTGGAAGCGCCGACATCGAGACAGACTTTGCCACGGAGATCGATTTGCCAGTGTTCGAGAGCCTTCTCCAACTTAAGCCCTCCACGGCTGACGTAGCGAAGATCTTCGCCCAGCAGGCGCACGGTCGCCGCGCTATCAACCGATGCGCCAGCCTTCTCGATCTTCTGCTCGTTAACCAGAATTTTTCCGGCCAGGATGAGGGCCTGTGCCCGTTCACGCGACGGCGTCAGCCCACGATCCACCAGTAACTTGTCGAGGCGAGTCTTCACAAGAGAGAACGAGTCTTCACTCGGATCGAATGCATCGGGGCGCGATGCGTCAAGCACCCGATGCAGTGCAGAATGTTAAACGCGGTTGTTGACAAAAGGTTACAAGAGTAAGTGCCTGCTTTTCCACAAACTTTTCCTCAACCGTGTTGAAAACTCTCGCGGAGCAGCGGCCCACCCGTTGCATGCATGAAAAAAGAAAGCCGCCCGGAAAGGCGGCTCTTACATTTGGATCGAAAATAGCTGCTGTGAATTCACCCGGCAACTTCTTCGAGAGTCTTCTGGTCGATATCGAAATTGGCATGCACGTTCTGCACATCTTCGTTATCTTCGAGCGCTTCCATCAGGCGGATCATCTGCGCCGCCTGCTGCCCTTCCAGTTTGATGTAGGTATCCGGAACCATGGCCACGCTCGATGAAACCGGGGTGATGCCGGCTTTCTTCACGGCCTCCAGCACGCCTTCGTAGGCGGAAGTGTCGGTAAGGATTTCCCAGTTCTCGCCATCATCCTTCAAATCTTCGCCGCCCGCTTCCAGGATGATGTTCATCAGATCGTCTTCCTTGGCCACCGACTTGGAGATGATGATGTCGCCCTTCTTGTGGAACATATACGAAACCGAGCCGGCTGCGGCCATGTTGCCGTTGTTCTTGCCGAAGACGTGGCGGATTTCGCTCACCGTACGATTGCGGTTGTCGGTGGAAATTTCAGCCAGCAAAGCCACGCCGCCCGGGCCGTAGCCCTCGAGGACAAACTCTTCGTAAGTCAGGCCGGGCAGTTCGCCGGTGCCGCGCTGGATGGCGCGCTTGATGTTGTCGGCCGGCATGTTCTCGGACTTCGCCGCCAGGATCGCCGTGCGCAGGCGCGGGTTCATATCGGGATCGCCGCCAGATTTGGCCGCCATCGCGATTTCCTTGATGAGACGGGTGAAGATCTTGCCGCGCTTAGCGTCGAGCGCGCCCTTCTTGTGCTTGATGGTTGCCCATTTCGAATGGCCGGACATAGCTGTACCTCGTATCTAGTCTTCTAGAAAACGAAAGCTTGAATAGCGTCGTTTCTCGGAATTATGGATCCGCCCGCGGAGGAAATCACAGGATCAGCCTCGACGTAAAACGTTCAGGCGAATGCAAATTATAGCATGGGGCGAGCGCCCGGCCGTTTGTCCCGGCTGGACTCCCCGTCCTTGCGGCGTCATCCGGGAGGTAATGTCTGGCGGGCCTTGCATAGGGTACCCTTTGTGGGGAATCTCCATGGCAGCCAACGCTCTCGACCGCCAACTCACGCAGCTCGAAGCCTCACGCTATCGCTTCGGCCGCAACGAAGCCGCACGCGTGGTGATGTTGCTGGATCGTCTCAACGCCGCGCGCTTCCCCGATTCCGCTTCGCTCATCCGCTTCCACGAAGCTCTGCTTTTTCTGCGCGCCTTTCCTCAAGGGCCAGCCGTGGTTCGCGCCACCGAGCGCATTCTGAATAGTTTCCACAGAAAAGTTGAAGCATTACGCAAAGCCGGCGCTGACATGGACGACTTCGATACCTTCGAGGTCTCCGGCATCGCCGGCACGCAGATGGAAGACACGCTTAGCTTCGATGTTGCGCAGTGGCTCATTAAACGCATGCCCGGAAACGTCGAAATCGCCTGGGAAAACTATGAGCCGGGACGAGAGCTAGGCACGACCGGCCCGCGCTTCATCCCCTTGCTCGAGGACGACGCGGATGTCGAGGCGGACACTCCGTGGCGCCGCTGGATCGAAGCGGCGAGCGGCAAGAGGAAGGCGAAGGTTGTGTGGTGGCGGGGCTATGCCCCGCCGGGACGGGCCAGAGCCCCGTCACCACACGAGACGACGTGGCTTATTGAGCGCTTCGAACAGCTGCCACTGCCTCCTCAAGAAAAAGCCGAGCTCTACGAATCGCTGCGCGTGCCCTTGCGTTGGAATCTTGGGAACTCCGTCATCACGCGAACGCGCAACTGGAAGCCGGTGCGCAGCGTTTATTGCCACACCGCACCGCTGATCAGCCGGAGCGAGGTGTCACTGGCCGACGAGTTGGCGCGGCCTCCAGTGCAACTGAAAAGGCTTTCGCGCCAGCAAGGCGAGCAGGTGATGGACCTGATCCGCGAGGTAATGCTGGTGCGCTACCGTGAACTTTACGGCACCACGCTCGGCGATCCAGCCTCGGTGGTGCGGGCTGATTTGGGCCGCGGCGTTTCCATCTGTCTCTGGAACCTGCCGCCAGATCGCCGTCTGCCGCTGCGCGCGTATGTTGCCGGATTGACGCTGAAGAATGGCGTGCCAATCAACTACATCGAAGCCATCGGGCTCAGCGAGTGGATGGAAGTCGGCTTCAACACCTTCTACACTTTCCGCGGCGGCGAAGCGGGATGGATCTACGCGCAAGTGCTGCGGTGCCTGTGTCATCTCATGGGAACGACATGCGTCTCGGTCTACCCGTATCAACTCGGTCATGACAACGAGGAGGCGATCGAATCGGGCGCGTTCTGGTTTTACCGGAAGCTGGGCTTTCGGCCGGGACGCGCTGACTTGCAACGACGCGCGGAACGAGAAGAAGTTAGGATCAACTCGGACCCAAAATACCGGACTCCCGCCAGAACGTTGCGCCGCCTGGCCGCCGGGCACGCGTTCTACGAATTGCCGGGCAGCGAAGTGGGAGCGTGGGACACATTCAGCACGCGCAACATTGGCGTGCGCGTGAATCGGCGAATGGCGCGCAAGTTCCAAGGCGACAGTGGCCGCATTCGGAAGGAATCGGTGCGCTCCGTCGCGCGGATGCTCGGCGCAGACACATCTTCGTGGACGTCTTCCGAACGTGCGAATTTCGAGAATCTTGCGCTGGTCTTTGCTATGGTCCCCGGCCTCGCTGCCTGGAAGCGCGAGGAGAAAGAGGCGCTGGTCCGAATCATCCGAAGCAAGTCCAAAGCAGACGAGATGGTCTATCTCCACCTCACGCAGCAACACGAGCGCTTCCGGGAAGCGCTGCTCAAGCTCGGATCCGCGCGGATAGCGATGAACGCTAGCAGCAACCCATCTTCACTTCGCCGGTAGCTGTGAGCGGAGGACCGAAGCACTCCTGCGGCGCAGGCGCACCGTTCAGCGTCATGATCCAACGTCGCACAGCATCGCACACGACGAGCACAACGCCCACGATAAACATGCTCATCAGGGCTGAATCCAGGTAGCCGGTAAATTCTTGACCGGGTTTGGAGGTCAAGGGCCAGAAAATGTTCTTGATCGACAGCACTCCTGCCGTAACCGTGGTCACCCCCACGAAGCTCATCGGAATTGCCGTGATCCAGGCATATTTCTGCTTGCCCATGTTAATGAGGAAGGTAGTCGACACCGCCAGCGCGATGGTTGCCAGCAACTGATTGCCCGTGCCGAACAACGGCCATAGCGTGGAAATGCTTCCGTTGTAGATCAGGTATCCCCAGCTCAGAACCACCAAAAAGCTGGCGATCAAGTTTCCGGGCAGCCAGGCGCTGTTGCCGAAGGGCTTGTGTACCTTGCTTATCAGCTCCTGCAGAATGTAGCGCGCCACGCGGGTGCCCGTGTCGATTGTGGTCAGGATAAAAAGGGCCTCGAACATGATGGCGTAGTGATACCAGTAGCCCATCAAACGACTCATCCCCGGCATACCGCGGAAGATTTGCGCCATGCCGACTGCCAGCGAGACCGCGCCTCCCGTTCGCCCCGCCAGCTTCTCTCCGACTTCGCGGGAGAACACATCCAGATTGACCGTGCTCAAGCCCAAGTGGCTGAAGACCTGCGGCGTGGTATTGATGGCAAAATAGTCGCCCGGATTCAGGGAGCAGGCCGCAATTAATGCCAGAATACCGACCAGCGACTCCGCGATCATCGCTCCGTATCCAATGAAGCGAGCGTCACTTTCTTTGTCCAGCATTTTCGGTGTAGTGCCGGAAGACACCAGCGCATGAAAGCCCGAGATCGCTCCGCAAGCAATGGTCACGAAGAGAAACGGGAACAGGCTTCCTTTAATGATCGGCCCGCCGCCGTGAACGTATTGTGTGAAGTTCGGGAATTGGATGTTCGGATGAACCACGAAGACACCGACGACCAGCACGGCGATCGTGCCCAGCTTAACGTATGTCGAGAGATAGTCGCGCGGCTCCAACACGAGCCAGACGGGAAGAACGGAAGCCACAAGGCCATAGATCGCCATGAGGATCGTGATCTCGTGAGGAGTGAACGTCAGAGCCGAGGCAACTCCGCTCTCAGCCACCCAATGCCCGGCGATCACGCTGCCGATCAAAAGCACAACGCCAAAAATACTCGGGCCGGTGACCGTGATCTTTCCGGCATGGCTCTTGAACATCCACAATCCCATGATGACGGCGATGGGAATGGTCATGCCGATGGTGAACACTCCCCACGGGCTATTCGAAAGCGCATTGACCACCACGATGCCGAGGCCGGCGAGCGCCACCAGAAGGATAAAGAGGACGGCGATCATGGACACCAGGCCGGCAAACGGACTGATTTCGGTGCGGGCAATATCGGGCAGCGAGCGGCCGCGGTGACGTATCGAAGCCACCAGCACGATGAAGTCCTGCACGCACCCGGCCAGAACGCCGCCAATCAGAATCCACAGGAAGCCCGGCGCAAACCCAAACTGCGCCGCCAGCGTGGGCCCGACCAGCGGCCCTGCTCCGGCGATGGCCGCGAAGTGATGTCCGAAGAGCACCCATCGTGGTGAAGCGACGTAGTTATGCCCGTCCGGGTAGGTGTGCGCGGGCGTGGTGCGGCGATCGTCGAGCGCCAGAGCCTTGGCGGCAATAAACGCGCTGTAGTAACGGTAGGCAAGCGCATACACGCACAACGCACCCAACAATACGGGGAAGGTATTCATTGCTCGCTCCAGTTCCAGCGACTCGTAGCCGATCGCGCCAGTCTGATCGAAGGCATCCTACACCAGTCGCGGAAAGGGGCACAACGAGGTTTCGAAGAACGTGGCACGCAGGCGGTGGGGGAGGGGGTGCGCCCGTTAAAGCCTCACTCGTTGAGGATTGTTGGCGAAATAGAGATATTTCAACAGCTATCAGGCGCAGAGCTGTTTTGGCTGGTCCATGTTGGGCAGGATTATATCCTGACGGAGTTCCGCCAACGTGGAGAACAGGCGTGGGTGTTGAAAAAGTCACTGAGATTAGCGGTCGGAATGACGGCAGAAGCATGGTAATAAGAAGGAGGAATGCTTGCCATGCTGTGGATCGCCATTGCCGGAGGTTTGCTAGTCATGATGGGGCAACACGAGCGCACCGAAGCGCTGTTCTATTACTTCCGCCTGGAAGATCAGGTTCCTGAAAACCATCTGCTGCGGCTGATCGACAAACACATCAGCTTTGACTTTGTGCGCGAGAGGTTGAAGCAGAGTTACAGCGAGACAGGCCGACCGTCGATTGATCCCGAACTTCTGCTGCGCATTCTGCTGATCGGGTATCTGTATGGCATCACCAGCGAGCGGAAGCTGGTGGAAGAGCTGCGCATGCATCTGGCGTGGCGGTGGTTCACGGGTTTAGGTTTCGATCAGGAGATCCCGCATCACTCCACCTTTTCGAAGAACCGGCACGGGCGGTTTCAGGAGTCGAAGCTGTTCGAGCAGTTGTTCGAGCAGATCGTGCTTCAGTGCGTGGAAGCGGGACTGGTACAGGGCAAGCACCTGTCGGTCGATGGCAGTTTCGTGGAGGCGAATGCGGCCAAGGAGAGTCGCATTCCGCGAGAGCAGTTGGCGGAGGCAGCCCAGGTCCATCAGACCGTGCGCCGGTATCTGCGGGAAGTGGAAGAGCAAAACCCGGTGGAAGAGCCAGTGCACGAGCAGGATCAGGTATCGACCACCGATCCCGATTCCACCTACGCGACCAAAGGCGGCACGCCCGCTCGTCTCGGTTATTACGACAACTATCTGGTGGATAACGACAGTTGTGTGATCGTCGGAGTGCAGGCCACGGCGGCGCGTCTGAGTCAGGAAACGGTCGCGGCGCAAGACATGCTCACCCGCTTTGCCCAGAGGCAAGGACGAGAGCCGTCCTCGATCGCAGCCGATGCGACTTATGGCAATGGGGAGTTTCTGCAATGGTTGCTGGATCGTGGCATCACGCCTTACATGCGCACGCGAGACAGCGCTCTGCGAAAGAACAACCCCGGCTATGGCCCGGAGCGATTTACCTACCTGCCGGAAAGCAACAGCTATCGTTGCCCGGCCGGAGAGCAACTGAACTACGTCGGCTTGAACGTTCGCAATCGTGCCCATGCCTATATCGGCAGCGCCAAGCGCTGTGGGGCGTGCTCACAAAAAGCGCAATGCACGAGCGGACAATATAAGTATCTCGCCATTCACATCCATGAGTCGGCACGACAACGCGCACGGGAGTTGGCGAACACACCCGAGTTTTTCAAGGCACAGCGCCAGCGCAAGAAAGTTGAGGCGCTGTTTGCGGAACTGAAGAATCAGATCGGCCTGCGTCGCCTACGTTTACGACGCATGAAGTTCGTTCGCGAGCAGTTCTTTCTGGCAGCGGCAGCGCAGAACATCAAGCGATTGGTGCGCTTCCTCAGTCAACCACCAGCCCAAACGGTTCTCGCCACCTAGAAACGGGAAGAACGACTCGGCTCCGCCCACACGCCCAGCACAAGGCCGCTCCAAACACAGGGTTTTTCAACAGCCACAGGCGATCTCACCAACTGAGAATCCTCTCTCTACACAATTAGCGTCCTTTGCGCGCAACAAGCGCTACAATGTCCGCCGTATTCCGGCAGTGGCTCGGCAAGCCAGCGCAAGGATCATTGCTGCCGAAGCGAAAGGATTCGAGTATGCCCACGCCGCAAGAGAAGCCAGCCAAAACTCAGGAACAACCCCTAGTCCGTTTTGGTCTGGGGCTCGCCAACTGGAGCGAACGCTGGTTCCCCGATCCGCTAATTTTTGCCCTGCTCGGAATTGTGGTGGTCTTTATCTTCGGCCTCTGGCTTCATCAAAGTCCCGCGAAACTCGCCATCCAGGGTGGGAAGAGTTTCTGGGCCCTGGTCCCATTCACCATGCAAATGGTGATGATCATCATCGGCGGATACGTCGTCGCCTCGACGCCCATCGTGTATCGCGCCATCCGAGCCCTGGCCGGAATCCCAAAGACGCCGCGGCAAGCTGTCGCCCTGGTGGCGTTATTCTCCATGCTGACGTCGCTGATCTCGTGGGGCCTGAGCCTGATTTTCAGCGGACTCTTTGTTCGCGAACTAGCAAATCGCGTTAAAGGGTTGGACTACCGCGCCGCTGGCGCCGCCGCTTATCTCGGGACAGGAGCCGTCTGGGCGATGGGGCTTTCTTCTTCCGCTGCCATGCTGATGGCGACCAAGTCCTCCATGCCACCATCGTTGTTCAACATCAGTGGTCTGATCCCGCTCACCCAAACTCTCTTCTTGTGGCCAAGCATTGCGACAACGGTGATCCTCATCGTGCTATCGGTGCTGATCGCATGGTTGTCCACCCCGTCGCCGGAGAATGCGCGAACGGCCGCATCGTACGGCATCCAATATGAGCCGGTTCGCTCCAGCCTGGAAGTCAGGAGAAAGCCCGGCGAGTGGCTGGAATACAGTCCCCTGCTGACGATTCTGGTCGCGGCGCTATTGTGTTGTTATCTGGTCGATGTATTCCGCACCTCGCCGCAAGGCGCGCTGGCAGCGCTCGACCTTAATACTTACAACCTCATGTTCATCACGGCCGGGCTTCTACTGCACTGGCGCCCGAAGCGCTTTATGCTTGCCGTAACGGAGAGTATTCCCGCCACCGGCGGCGTGCTCATCCAGTTTCCGTTTTATGCGGTGATCTTTGGAATGATTGTCGGAACCGGGATCGCGGATGCGCTGGCGAAGCTCTTCGCCTCCATCAGCACCCACAACACTTATCCCTTACTGGTAGCAACGTATTCGGCGGTGCTCGGCATTTTCATTCCCTCCGGCGGCAGCAAGTGGGTGATTGAAGCGCCTTACGTCCTGCAAGCCGCGAATCTGCACCAGGTGCATCTCGGCTGGGTGGTGCAGATCTACAACGCGTCGGAAGCGCTGCCCAATCTCATCAATCCCTTCTGGATGCTGCCGTTGGTCGGCATCTTGAAATTGAAGGCCAGAGACATTGTGGGATATGGAGTGCTGCAATTGATCGTTCACATACCGGTCGTGTTCTTCCTATGCTGGTTGTTTGCTCGGTATATTCCGTACTTGCCGCCCATGAAATAAGATCCGGCTACATTGCAGTACGTGGCCGGACACGATAACATTAAGACCGCAGCGCAGGAACAGACTGCTGTCACCCGGTGCGAAATCCGGTGCAGTGAAAAATGCCCTCAGAATCAGAGATAGCTACTCAGACACCGCTAAGTTATTGATTACAAGTAGTGTCCAGCGTGCGGAAGTGGTGGAACTGGCAGACACACCATCTTGAGGGGGTGGCGCCGAAAGGCGTGGGGGTTCAAATCCCCCCTTCCGCACCATCGTATTAGCTTTGCCGGTTGGACTTTGCGACAGAGAGATTGTCGAATCCGAGCTTCGGCTCCATTGGAGTTTTGTGCATGTGGGTAAACGTCCTGATCACTGTCATTCACGTATTTGTTTGCTTCTTTCTGATTGCGGTCGTGTTGCTGCAGAGCGGAAAGAGCGGCGATCTGGCTGCGGCATTCGGCGGTCAGGGTAGCCAGACGGCATTTGGCCCGCGGGGCGCGGCTTCGGTTCTTTCCCGGGCGACCACCTGGTCAGCCATTATTTTTATGCTCACGTCGATCACGCTTTCGATTTTTGCGGCGCGGCGAAGTGGGCCCGCGTCCGTGCTTTCGGGACTGAAATCGTCGCAGACGAAGTCGCAGCCCGCGACTCCTGTAACGCCCTCTGCGCCCCCGACGGTTCCGCAGAACCAGGCTCCGACGCAGAAATAGCTTGTTCAGTGGAGCGACGGGCGCCTCGCCCGTCTAGCAGATGGGCGGCCGGGCGGGGCGCCCGGCTCTCTACCATCTAAACTCATCCCAACATTTCAGGGCACCAGGAAGGGATTCTCTTCCCTTTCCTCGCCTATGGTCGTTTGCCGGCCGTGGCCTGGAATCACGACGGTATCATCGGGCAGAGTGAGGACGCGTTCGCGCAGCGAGCGAATGATTTTCTCGAACGAGCCTCCGGGGAGATCGGTGCGCCCGATGCTGCGGGCGAACAGGGTGTCACCGGCGATCAGTAATTTTTCCGCGGGAAAATAAAGGCAGACGCTGCCCTCGGTGTGGCCGGGAGTGTGCATTACGTTCGCCGTGAGATTGCCCGTCTGCAACGATTCGCCATCCCCTATGCTTGCTTCTACGGAGACTTCACCCGGCGCCGCCACGCCGATCCAGGTAGCCTGCACGTCGAGCATTTTCAGCAGCGCGTAGTCATTCTGGTTGAGCAGGATGGGCGCGCCAGTGGCGGCGCGCAGCTTCATGGCTCCGCCAACGTGATCGATGTGAGCGTGGGTGATGACGATCTGCTTCACTTGCAGCTTGTGCTGGCGGATGATCGCGAGAATGTCTTCGATGTCGTCGCCGGGATCGATGACCATGGCTTCGTGCGTGGTCTCATCACCGATGATGGAGCAGTTACACTGCAGCGGGCCGACGCGAAGAATCTTGTGGATCATGATCCCATTTTCGCTCAGGCTACGGCAATCCACCAAACTACTTCGT
This sequence comes from uncultured Acidobacteriaceae bacterium, assembly GCA_963747545.1. Lineage (GTDB taxonomy): Bacteria > Acidobacteriota > Terriglobia > Terriglobales > Acidobacteriaceae > Acidiflorens. The sequence continues at coordinate 134,035 of CAVVFQ010000001.1, forward strand.
CATCCCGAGCGAAGCGAGGGATCTGCGGTTGGTCGGGCCACGGTCCCTTACGACGCCGCCGCGATCTGCGCGGTCCGCTGATCCGAGCGGAAGCGCAGGAGCGCGGCGATATTGCCGGCGTGATCCAGACCGTCATTCTCCTTGAGATAGAACAATTCAATGTCGCGACGAATGGCGATGGGGATGATCGCGTCGCAGACGTCCGCGAGTTCGCGAGTGGCGCGTCCGCACGCGACGCATGCCGCGATCAGGTGGGCGTCGAGGTGGCCGCAGTGAGGGCACTCGACGGCTCGAGCAGAATAGTTTTCGGTGAGGAAGATGCTTTGCACTTCCCCGGCTTCGAGCGCCTGCAGGACGCGGCGAAGGCCAGTGACGGCCCGGCCGTTTGATTTGGCGAGATCGACCGCTTCGTCGGCTTTCATGGCGGCGCGTTCCGTGATCCATTGATGGACGAGAGCCCCGGCGTGATCGCGAATCTCTTCGTTCGAGACACTGGCAACGTCGGCTGAGAAGCGGCCAACCAGGCGCTGTTTGACGTATGGGTGAAGGTTCGACTCGAACTCGGACCAGTTCGCATCCTGGCAACCGACGATGAGCCGCTCCCAGACACCCTTCTCGAACTCGGCAAGCAGTCGCTCGGAAACAGCCTTGAAGTGCTGGAGCGCCTCCTCGGACACACGGCGTTCGGCGTGGCCGCCTTCGTAGCCGTTGTAGCCGTAGCTCGAGGCGTTGCGCGAGAGCATATGGACAATGGCTCCGCGTTCGCGCAGGTCGTCAAGGCGAAGATCAAAGAAACGGGCGCGCTGTCGGTCGACCATGGCAATCGAGAGCGCGGGTTGCGCTCCCAGCAAGGCTGCCAGCGGTTTCAACTGAAAGCGTGGCTGGAGATAAATGTGCGTGCCTCCGAGCTGCGGAGGCAGTTCGTACTCCCTCCAGAACTTTTGAGCGGAGCAGGCGAAGACTGCCCTTCCCCGGGAATTGCCGCGCAGATTCGTGGCGAGATCAAGGACGCGATCGAGGTCGGCGTGAAGGGATCCGTTCTTGCCGATCGCGGCAGCGCTTTTCAGCGCCTGCTTCACGAGATCCTTGGCGACGATGGCCTCGCGGCGGTGGGAACGATCCTGGGGAGGGTCGGGTTGAAAGTAAAAACTCAGGGCGCACGCCCCCTTGGCTTCGTCAGCATGAAAAGACGCCAACTCTCGGACTTCGTCGCGGGTCATCATCTCGACTCTCCTTGTACTGATTACCCAGTACTGAAAACCCAGTACTGAGTACTCAGGCTCGAGCTTTGATTAGCGGTTTTTTATGGAATTCGTTGGCTACGGAAGGCGCGCTGCGAACACAATCGCGCGCCCGTTCCACGGACTCGCGCACGGCCTCCAGATGCCGGCCGGTGATGGCGGCAATTTCGCTGAGGGAGAAGCCCTCGATACCGTAGAGGAGAAAAGCTTCGCGATCGGTGCGGCTGGCGCCACGGAGTGCGGCTTGCACCAGGGCAACCACTTCGTCGGAGTAGGCGGCCTGTTCCGGAGTCGAAACACGGCGGTCGGGGATGACGCTTTCGCGCGTCCAGCCCTCGTCGGGCTGATGGAATTGCAGCCCGGCTTCATCGGAGGCTTCGACATTTTGCCGGCGGCGACTGGCTTCGAGATGTAGATGGACGGGAGACTCCAGTTCATGCAGGCGCGTGGTCATCTCGTTCAGGGCTTGCAGGGCAAGGCGGTAAAGCCAGGGTTCGAGCGACAATTTTTCCGGACGGTCATGGTCGCCAAGCGCGCGGGCGATAACCTCGTCCACGACTTCGGGAGTGGAGAGCGCGTCCTCAAGAATCTCCTCATCGGCGCGGCGGAAGTAAAGTTCGCGGTCCACATAACGTTCAAGGCGCGCGAGATTCGCATTCACATAGGAGCCGATGTCATCGGCGGAAATGGTTGCCGGCAGAACCGCAGCCAGTGTCTGCTCGAAAGGAACGCCGGGTTCGGGAGATTCTCGTAGCCCTCCGCGCCACCGGCGCCATTTGTGGTTGGAGCGGAGCAATTCCTTGTGCCGGCCGATTTGCTGCACCAGTTCATCAAAGGCCGCTTTGATGGCTGCGGTTGGGCTGGGAGCTTTCTCCTGTGCGGCCAGCTGACCCGATGGTAAGCGCAGATTCAGAGAAACGAGCGTTCCCTTGCGCGCTGAATTCTGATCGATGATGGCTTTCAGGTGCACCAGTTCGGGCCGGAAGACTTGGAGGCGTTTTTGGATTTTCTCGATCTGGTGGCCGATCTCTTTTTCGATGGCGGGAGTCTTGTGGACCTTGTAAGTAACGTGAACGTTCATTTCAACCTCGAACGCTGGGGAAGAGGCCGGTGAATCCACGGTCCTAACGAGGCAATTGTACACCCGGCGGGAAGAGCGAAAGCGACCTTTGCGACGGTTATGCCTTTCCTATTTCAGCTGCCTATTTCATGTAAACGGAATCTTTCTTCAATTCCTCTGGCAGTTCGACTGGGAACGGCGGAAAATCACGCGAGCTGCCTTTGAATAGCGGAACCGTAATCTCGGAGCGCCGGGTGCCGTCGTGCACTGCGAACTGGGGCGGATTCTTCGACGAGCCCTCCCAGAGAGAAACGCCGGCGTAGGCGCCGTCCTTGCGCAACACGTAGTATTTCATGTCGACGAACTTGAGCTTGCTCATGTCGTTGTTATAGTTGCGGGCGATGCGCTTGAGGGCGTCCATGCCAGCTTCGAGCGGCGACATTCCCCGCCGCATGTTCTCGACGATCGTGTGCGCTCCCGCGACCTTGATGTTCTCTTCCCCGCTGCCGGTGGCGCCCGCTGAACCCACGTCCTGATCGGTGTAGCAGCCGGCGCCGATGATCGGCGAATCGCCGCACCTTCCCGGGAGTTTGAAGGCGAGTCCGCTGGTGGTGGTGCAGCCCGAGATTTCACCCTTGTCGTTGAGAGCTGAGCAATGGATGGTCCCGGTCGGCGGAGACAAAACTCGCCGCACGGCGGCCATGCGGAATTCCGGTTCGATGCCCAGCCGCGCAGCGTTTTCTTCCAGACGTTTTATCCGCTCCTCCCAAAGTTCTGCTTGCGGTGCTGTCGCTGGTAATGGGATTGGCGATAACGATGGCGGCTGCCAGTGCGGATCTGCCAATCCTGGCCCCCACCAGTCGTCGCTCGAATGATATTCCTTCCACAGCAGCCAGATTTTGCGCGACCGTTCGGTGAGCAGATTTTCACGCGGGAACCCCACCGCGACAGCGAATCGTTCCGCGCCTTCGCCGACCAGCATCACGTGGCCGGTGTGTTCCATCACCGCTTTCGAAACCAGCGAAACACTCTTGATGTTGCGAACGCCGCCCACGGACCCGGCACGGCGCGTGGGTCCGTGCATACAACAGGCATCCAGTTCGACTACGCCTTCCTCGTTCGGAAGGCCGCCCAGTCCGACGGTGTCGTCGCTCGGATCATCTTCCGGACCCTTTACCACGCGGAGAGCAGCGTCCAGCGTGTCGCCGCCGTTTTTTAGAAAGGCGAAGGCGGCATCGAGGTAATTGACGCCGTTGTTGGCGCAGATGATGATTGGCCGCTTGGCGGCTCCTGAGGTTGCGCCGGAGCGAGGGGCATCGTCCTTTGCGTCTTGCGCATTTACGCCGGAGGCCAGCGACGCGGCGATTGCGGAACCTAGAAATCCACGACGGCTGATGGACATGAATTTTTCCCTCCCTACCTACGAAACGGCGAGAAGGATACCACGAGAGAAAGAAGGTCGGGCGGGATGCCGGGCATTCAGACTCCAACCACGTTTAACAGGCGGCCAACGCCTTCACGAAAGTTGGCTGGCTCGGTGATCAAGCTGAGCACGAGATGGCCTTCACTTTGAAAATCATAGAAGTGGCCGGGATGGACGCTCACCCTCGCCTCGCGCAACAAGCGGATAGCGAGATCTTCGTCACTCTCAATCGCGGGAACGCGCAGAACAACGTACCATCCGCCCTCGACCAGCAGGCGCACGCAGGAGGGCCGGCTGGCGAGTTGGTTATCAAGTTCCGCGAGATTCACCCGCAAACGATCGCGAAGAATGGGTTGGATCTGTTTGCGCTGATCGAGCAGCACTGGAGCCGCCAGCTGGACCGGTGCGTTCATGGAGAGGTACGTGTCGGCGATGATTTCGAGGCGCGCCCCTGCCTCGACGACAAGTTCTTTCGGGCCGCAAGTTGCGACCCAGGCAAGCTTCATCTGCGGGAGAGCGGAAATCTTCGAGATTCCGCTGAGCGTGAAGGTGAGCGCCTCGGCGTTGGTCAGGAAGCTGCTGCGAGGCACACCGTTGTGCGCGTAGTCGAGAAACACTTCGTCGACAATCAGAGCTGTACCGGAATCACGGCAGAAAGCATTCAGCGCCGAGGTTTCCGAAGCAGAGACGTAGGAGCCGGTCGGGTTGTTGGGATGGACCAGAATCACGGCTCGCGTCCGGGGCGTGGCTGCCTTGCACAGCGAATCGAAGTCGATCTGCCAACCGTGATCGTAGAGCAGTGGATAAGGGACGAGCTTAACGTCGGCCAGATCGGCGAGAAACTCGAACAAAGGGTAGCTCGGTTTGGGAACAAGAATTTCGTCGCCCGCATTGCAGAGCAGACGGAAGACGTACGAATAGGCTTCACTGGTGCTGGTGGTCAGAACCAGGCGCTCGGGATCGAGCTCGAATACCTCGTGCGACTCGCGATAATAGCGGCACACGGCTTGGCGCGCCTCGAGCAGACCGCGGGGCTGAGGGTCGTAATGCATCGCCGCAGGATTCGCCAGTGCCGCCAGCACAATTTCAGAATCGGGGCGGACGCCAGCTTCGGTCGGGTTCGAGACCGTGAGGTCCAGAATTTTCTGTCCCGAAGTGCGCGCTTCCTCAATCGCGCGCGTGAGGGTGTTCGGACTGAGGCTCCAGTTTGTGCGATGGGAGAACATAGATTTTCCGGTGGGACGGGCGAGGACGCCCGTCGCTCCACCGACCCTATTTCAAGAAAAATCCCAGCTGCTCTGGAGCTGGCAGCGCCTTAGTAGTCCAATACTGGCGCTGAGCGGCTTGCACCAGGACGATTTTCGCTTGCACTTCCGTCGCCAGATTGCCGTAGCGAACCAGCACATTGTCCAGCCAGTAAGGCTGGTTCTCTCGCGCCCAGCCTTCCGCGTACTTCTTGCGCGTCTCGGTAATCGCGTCACGCAAGCTCTGCAATCTCCCGTTGATGTCAACGATTTCGTCAAGGTCACTTTGCGCGCGCGTTTTGTCCGTCTGATTCAAATAAGCGTCTGAGTAGTAGTGGCTGATCTCGGATGTGAACTGAATCTTCAGACCCAGCGTGTCCAGATGCCATGCGGCCAGAAGCATGTCGTCGAGCGTCTCGGGATGAAGGTGGGCCTTGGCGCGATTCAGCATCAGTGTTTCGGCGGCGTGCTCAGCGCTGAGGCGCAGATCGTGGGTGACAGGCAGCACCTTCGCCGCGGTGTTGGCGCCAGATTCGCTGAATGGGTCAGTCCAGAAGAGTTCATGACTGGCGTTACCGACCTTCAGACCGGCGAGAAGCGTATGCGCTCGGTCAAGATTCTCGATCACGCCGGCAAAAGTATTGCCGTCATCCTTATTGTTATCGTTATTGCGATAGAAAGCCCAGTCGTAACTGCTCTTGAAGTCATCGATACTGGATTCGCCCGCTTGCCAACTCGCGGCCGCTCCAAACACCAGCGCAGGCCAGGTCATGTCGACCAGCGCTTCGCCGTCGTCGTTCCAGGTGGTGTTGAGAGTGCCGATGGCTCCATGCTTTTGCCCATCGCGCACAAAGTTTCGGATGTTCACGAAGGCGCTGTCGAGGTCGGGCCAGATCGCCCCCCAGTTCCCTGCTCCAGGGGAAACGACTACGCGCAGTCCGGCGTTGGTATAGGGGGTGATGATGTCTTCGTAACTGGGTCTCGGGTCGTAATCCCACGGAACCGCAATCATGTCTTTAGGAAGAATGGTGAGCAGCTCGGGATACTTGACCGCGATATCTCCCCAGAACATGAGCTGCTTGTGATAGGGCCGCATGATTTCGAAAACTTTCTGGAGATGTTCGAGATAAACGCGGCCGAGGCCCTCCTGATCGGCCAGAGTTTTCGTCTGGCCAAGTCCCAGTTCGAAAGTTTCGTCAGAGCCGATGTGAAAGAGCGGCCCGGGAAACAAGGGAACGACCTCGCCGTAAACCTGCCGAATGAAATCGTAGGTCTTGGGATTGGTGGGCGTGAGTACGTGCCCGTGCGGCGTTTCGGCAAGATCGGAATAAACTTCGTACTTCAAGAATTGATGGAGATGCCCAAAGGCCTGCTGCTCGGGCAGCAGCGTGATGTAGTACTTGCTGCCGTACTCGACCAGCTCTTTGATCTCCGCCGGAGTTAACGCCGCTCCTTTAGGCGCAACCAAAGGCTGCGTCTGGAAGTCGAACACGTGCTCCATGTTGAACCCGAGGAGATTGATCTTGTATTCGGCCAAGGTGCGGATCTGCATCTTCAAGTAGTCGAGGGAAAGAATGGGACCGCGGCTGATGTCGTCCTGCACCCCCCGCCATTCCATGCTGGGCCAGTCGCGGATGGTAAGCGACGGAATCGCCAATTGCTCGTGTGGCGCGGGCATTCCTGCCCGCGAAGCGAGGACGGCGGTGTTTGCACCCGCTCCTCCCTGTTCTCGAAGCAACTGGCGCAGGGTTTGCACTCCGTAGAACAGTCCTTGAGCGCTGCGACCGGCAACGATCACGCCGGAGGCGCTCACGCGGATAACGTAACCCTGGTTGCCAAGTTCGTCCCCACTTTTAATTCCCTGGGTTTCGAGATGGGCCTGTAAGCCGCGGTCAGTCAGCCGTCCAAGTGAGATGTTCCCTGTCGTTTTCGGAGCCGCAGTCACAAGTTCGATCGCCAGCTTGATCCCCGCGCGGTCGTGGATCTCTTTTTGCAGTGTTTCGGCGGCGACCCTGTCTTCCGAATTAGCGATGAGGATGGCGGTCGAGGGCTTGATCTGAAATTTGCCTTCGCCCATGCGGACTTCTTTCGGTGCGGGCAAAACCTTGAGGGAGCGGGAGGCGTCGTTGACCTGGGCGTAAGAAGCGAGCGACACCGAAACGAGGCAGGCGAAAATCCATTTAATCGTCGTCATGACGTGGGTGAATGGCGAGAGTAGCAGGTGGAGTCGGGCGGCGACAAGTATTGGGGCGATGCTCCATCAGCGCTGATTTAGTTCGGGAATTCACCCGCCGACGAGATCAGCGAGAATCCATGCTGCTCCGGCAATGGCGAAGGTCTCGGCGGTTTCGCTCCAATTCGTATGGCTGCGGGGATCCGAAAGAATCAGCGGTACCCACACGAGTAGCCCAAAGCTCACCAGCATCACCGTCAGCAGGCGAGCCGCGAGCAGCGCCATTCGATTCGCAAGAAGAGCCAAAGCCGCGAGTGCGAAGAAAACAGTCGTCGTTACCGCCCAGAACATCTGACTTGGCGGAATCCACTTCGGAACCAGACTGGCGGTAGCGGAAAGATACATCCCCTGCTCGATGGTAAAGGAAGCGACACAGATGCCCAGAAGAATACGGCCGACCCGATGAAGCGTTTCCGGCGACCACGCCGATGACCATGCCGATGACCGGAAGGCATAAACAATCGCCGCTCCGGTCAGCAGAGAGAACTGCTCGAAGAAGTTGCCCCAGCTATTGTAGATTCGCGGCGCAGCGACGATTCCGGGCACGCACTGTAAGGCGAAGACTAAATAAACCGCAGCAACGACAACTGCGCCCATTTTCGCGCTCCAACGGAACTGGATCGCAGCGCCGCCGAAGATCAGGGCAGCAGCGGCGGCGTAGACAAGGTAACGCGGCTGATGCCAGCCGTTGTAGTCATGCCAGACCAGCGTGACGAGGCCAACGGCCAGGGTCGCCACTCCAAATACAGGACGGCCGAGGTTCGAACTAGCTTTCGAACTGGGCGCTGATACGGTCATTGTGTTTCGACTTCTCTATGCCCAAGCAACACTACTTCGCAAAGGCCTCCTTATTAACGACGTACGGCATCTTGGCGATGTCGCCGCCGTAGTTCCCTTCCAGCACGTCAAGCAGTCCCTGCACGCAGCGTCCAGCCATGCCTCTATCGGGATCGGAAGACAAGCGCGTAATGCGCGCGGCGCTGGCAAAATGCGGCAAAAGGCGGCAGCGGTCGGCAATCGCGGGATCGCGCAGAGGTGAATCGGCCGGCAGCGGTTCTTTCTCGTAGACATCGAGAGCGGCGCCGGCGATCCAGTTTTCGCGCAGAGCGCGGGCCAAGGCCGCCGCGTCCACCACCGGGCCACGCGCTGTATTGACGATCATCGCGGTGGGCTTCATCATGCGCAGCGTTTTTTCGTTGATCAGGTGATACGTGGGAGTAGTGCTCTCACCCTCGCGCAGCAGCGGAACGTGCAAGCTGATGAAATCCGCGCCACTCAGCGCTTCCTGCAGCGTGGTGTAGCGAATTGAAGTCTTCTCGCGGCTGATCCCGCGCTGGAAGCGCAGATCCATGGTCTCCTGGATGGCCCGGATGTAGTCGTGGTTCTCGTAGGCCGGATCAAAACACAAAATGTTCATGTCAAACCCGGCACACTTCTTGATAAAGGAGAGGCCGATGCGTCCGGTGCCGATAACCGCAACGGTTTTTCCCGTAACTTCGTCGCCCAGAAACGGCAAATAAGGATGCCAATAGCCCCACCGATTTTCCCGTGTCAGATGTTCGGCGGGCCAGAGTTTGCGGGCCAGCGCGCCCATCAGGAAGAAGGCAAACTCCGCCGTCGCTTCGGTCAGGACGTCCGGAGTATTAGTGAACGGAATCTTGTACTTGTCGGCGTCGGCACGGTTGATGTTGTCAAATCCTACGGCGTATTGCGCCACTACTTTCAGAGTGCCTGCTCCGGCGGCGAAAACCTCGGCGTCGATCTGATCGCGCAGAGTGGTGATCAACCCATCGACGCCGGACTTCACCCTGTCGATGATCAAGCTTTTCGGTGGAGCTTCGGGCTGCGGATAGACTTCCAGGTCGTATCCCTTGTGGCGAAGAATGTTGAGAGCATCGCCGATGTCGCAGGTCGCAAAAACGCGGATTCTCTGGCTCATGGGGCAACCAGTGTATCGCAGTCCAGAATCCGGAGATGGACAGGCGGGCGAGGACGAGCCTCGCTCCATCGTCTATGCGTCTACGGCCGTTTAGGGCTCGCTTCGCTCCGGCCGTTGAGCGGCGGACGCCGCCTGGGCGTGATGACGAACATCGGCTCCCAGAACCCAAAAAATGACATCTTCGGAAATGTTAGTAGCGTGGTCGGCGACGCGCTCGAGATTGCGCGCCACCAGGAGCGCATCTAGTGCTTGTTGAGTCACTTGCGGCTCTTCATTCATCTTTCGCACGAGCACAATAAAAGCTTCGTCGCGCATCCGGTCGACGACGTGATCCATTTCCAGCACGGCCTGGGCAAGTTCGGCTTTGCCTTCCACGAACGATTCCAGCGCGCGCCGTACCATGGCGCTGACGGCGGTGGCCATGCGGGCGATATCGACCGGCAACTCGACCGCCGGCAATTCGATCAAGTCCATGACGCGCTCGGCGATGTTGACTGCCTGATCGCCCACACGCTCGAGGTCAGCATTGATCTTGGTTACGGCGAGAATGAAGCGCAAATCCGTGGCCGCCGGCTGTTGCGTGGCGAGGATGTCGAACGCCAGTTCATCAATCTCGCGCTCGGCGGCGTTGATCAGACTCTCGTTTTCGAGGACGAGTTGGCAGCGCGTCAGATCGCGTTCGGTGTATGCCTGGCAGGCGCGATCCACCGCCAGTTCCGCGAGACCGCCCATACGGAGCAGTTTCTCCCGGAGGTTCTCCATCTCCTGTTGAAAGCGCGTGCGCATCATCCGAACCTCATTCTACTGACTACTGACCGCGTTACTATCCGAATCTGCCGGTGACGTAGTCTTCCGTCCGTTTGTCGGAAGGATTAGTGAATATCTTTTCCGTCTTGTCGAATTCGATCATCTTGCCGAGCAGGAAAAATCCGGTGAACTCCGCCACCCGCGCGGCCTGTTGCATATTATGCGTCACAATCACAATTGTGTATTGCTCTTTTAGTTGAAAAATCAATTCTTCGATCTTGCCCGTGGAAATGGGATCGAGCGCCGAGCAGGGTTCATCCATGAGCAGAACTTCCGGTTGGACAGCAAGCGCGCGGGCGATGCACAGCCGCTGCTGCTGACCGCCCGAGAGGCTGGCGCCCGACTTTTTATGCAGATGATCTTTTACTTCGTTCCAGAGCGCGGAGCTGTGCAGGGATTTATGAACCACCTCGTCAAGTTGTTTGCGGTTGCGAAAGCCGTTCAGTTTAAGTCCCGCAGCCACGTTGTCGTAGATGGACATGGTCGGAAACGGATTCGGTTTCTGAAACACCATGCCCACGCGGCGGCGCAGTTGAGTGGCCGAGGTTCCGTTATAAACACTGAGATCGCCGATGACCACCTTGCCCTCGACCCGCGCCTCGGGAATCGTCTCGTGCATGCGGTTCAGACAACGAATGAACGTGGATTTCCCGCAACCCGAAGGACCGATAAGCGCGGTCGCGTGGTTGGCTTGCACGGTAATGTTGACGTCGAACAAGGCTTGCGTTTTGCCGTAAAACGCATTCAGATGCTCGACTGATATTCCGACGCCCATAGCTCCCTAAGCTCCTGCTCACTGAAATAGCGCCGCCGTCCCGGCGGCTGTTCTCGCTAGCCACTCCGAGGGCGAGACGTCCTCGGGACGGCCGGCAAGATGCCGGCGCTACTCGTTTCCTACTGCTTTACGCTCCTGCCAGTGTTCCGTGCCGTACCGCAATGCGAACCGCGGCGACCGCGCCGACGATGAGGACAATCAAAACCAGCGCGCCCGCCCAAGCCTGCCGATGCCATTCATCGAAGGGCGAAATGGCGTAGGTAAAGATTTGCAATGACAGGGCTGCGGTCGGCTGGTCCATCTTCCAATTCCAGAACTGGTTTCCAAAAGCGGTAAAGAGCAGCGGCGCGGTTTCTCCGGCAACGCGGGCGAAGGCCAGCATGACGCCGGTGATGACTCCCGAGGTGGCCGTGCGCAGCGTAATCGAGAGCGTCGTTCGCCAACGGGAAACGCCCAGACCGTAGGCCGCTTCGCGGATGGCCTGCGGCACCAGCAGCAGCATCTGCTCGGTGGTCCGCGCAATGGTCGGAATCATCATGATGGCCAGCGCCACCCCACCGGCCAGCGCCGAAAAGTGCTTCTGCCGCATCACCACCAGCCCATAGGCCACAATTCCGATCACGATCGAGGGCACGCCGTTCAGCACATCGGAGACAAAGCGCACGATATCGCCGTAGCGGTTTCTCCCATATTCGGAGAGAAAAATGCCAGCGCCGATTCCAAGCGGCACCCCGAGCAAACTGGCGATCGAGAGAATGACCATGGAGCCAGCGATCGCATTGGCCATGCCGCCGCCCGGCTCACCCACAGGTTTCGGAGTCTGGGTCAGGAAGGCAATATTGATCGAGCCGATGCCCTTGTAAATCAGATAGGCAAAAATGGCGAAGAGCGGCAAAAGCACGAGGGCGACGGTGAGCACGGCGACGCCGGTCATGGCGCGGTCGGTCACGCGTCGCCGCCAACTGACCGGCGGAATCTGAGCTGGCGAATTGGAGTTCGTGTCAGACATGTTGTTTCAGGCAACGCTCCTCGACGGTTGGCCTCGGGTAACGCTCCATACCATGAGTCGCGCGAGCGCGTTGACCACGATCGTAACAAAGAACAGCGCCAATCCGATCTCGATCAGCGCGGAGAGATACAAATCACCGGTCGCCTCGGTAAATTCGTTGGCGAGTACGCTGGCCATGGTGTATCCGGGAGCAAACAGCGACGTGGCAATTTCCGGGCGGTTGCCGATCACCATGGTGACGGCCATGGTTTCGCCAAGCGCGCGGCCCAGGCCCAGGATGACGGCGCCCACGATTCCCGCTCGCGCATTGCGCAACACGCCCATGCGGATCATCTCCCAGCGCGTCGCGCCCAGGGCCAGCACCGCTTCGCGCTGGTGCTGCGGGACCACGGTGAGCACTTCGCGGGTGATCGACGAGATGATGGGAATAATCATGATCGCCAGAATCACGCCCGCGGCGAGCATGCCGATGCCATAGGGCGGTCCGCTGAACAGCCCGGTCCAGCCGAGCGTCTTGGCGAGGAAGGGCTGCACATATAGGCGAAGGATCGGCACCAGTACGAAGATGGCCCAGAGTCCGTAGACCACGCTGGGGATAGCGGCCAAAAGTTCGGTGGTGAAGGAAAGAATTCCGCGCAGGCTGATCGGACACATCTCGGTAATGAAGACTGCTACGCCGAGCGATAGCGGCACGGCGATGACCAGCGAAAGCAGTGAGGAGACGATGGTGCCATACACGAACGGCAGCGCGCCGTACGAATCCTCAACCGGGTTCCAGTCCGATCGGCCAAAAAACTTCCAGCCAAAGGCATGCCACGACAGCTCGGAGCCCACCACCAGTTGATAAACAATCAGGCCAAGCAATGCGACCACCGCCAAGCCACAAAGGCGCATCGCCCAAGAAAAGACTGCATCGGGAATTTCGCTGACCTTCCCTTGCAACAGCGGCGCCGTTCTGGCTTCGATTTTCAGGGCGGCCTTCGACTCCCGCTCCGGCTCGGGAGGGTTGAAACGCGGCCGGGGCAGGGCTTGATTAGACATTCCGCCTGAGACTACCAGAGGCTTGTTACAAATCGGTTAAAAAGCGGAAGGGGGTAGTGGCTGAAATGTGCGGGTTGAATAGGTAACCTATCCGAAGAATACGGCTTTCAAAAAACCGTTATCTGCCTGGTAGAAGCAGATGCCCAATTCCTGGATGTGCGCCATTCTTACTGCTCGGTTTTCGTTCCCAACCCCGCGTACAGATAGTTCTCGCCGTATGCCTTCTTCAATCTCGCAAATGCCGGCTCACCTGTGCAATGTCCCGGGGCAACCCTCTGCACCTTCCACTTCGTCTTCAAGTTCTCCGCCAGCGCATCAATCTCTTCCACCGGCGTCGTCACCAGGTGCAATCCCCCAAACACAATCTCCGTTCTCGGATCCACGGCGCTTGCCGCTTCCAGAATCGCTTCAATCCCCGCGTGCGAGCACCCGTCCACCAGCAGCAATCCGTTCGGTCTTTTGATCGCCAGCGTCAATTCCGGCAGCCCCAGCGTTGCTTGCTTCTGCGAAACTGTTCGCACCAGAAAAATTCCCGGAGACACCTCCGTCAATTGATTCACCAACACAAAATTCCCCGTGTCATACCGCTTGCCCAATGTGAAATGTTCCGGATCACCCGCTCCCCCGAAATACCGCATCTTCGCCGGCAAGCTCTCATCCGCCCGCAAATACGTCTTCGGAATCGGCGCTCCCCCAAATCCATTCGCGCCATCCGCCGGCGCATAGACCGTAACGTTCGGATTCATCTTCAGCACATATCTCAACCCTGTTGTGTGGTCTGCGTGCCAGTGCGAGATCACCACAAAATCCAGTTTCGTCAGGTCTACGCCCAGCGCCTTCACGTTGTGTTCAAAAATCGCGGCATCATTCCCCGTATCGAACAGAATTCGCTTTCCGTTGTGCTCCACCAGAGCGGAATAACCCCAATCCTTCGTCAGCTCCTTCGATTCCCCGAACGCGTCATAGAGGATCGTCACTTTATCCTGGGCCCCGCAGGGAACTGCCGCCACACACACCAGCAAGAACGCCAACATCCGCAAAACGTGGATTCGCAAAGAAAGCCTCCAGTCAGAATTTAAGGGTCAGTATAAACAACTGGATGCGGATAGTCGCTGCAATCCCATTTGTCGAAACCTCGACTGTCGCGACCTGTCGGGCAGCCGGGTGCCCCACGCATTCGCGTTCTTTGCGAATGCGTGAGTATGAACACCACATAACCACGTCGGCCCTTTTCCGTATTACACAAGCGGCGGATGTCAGCCGATTCATCACCCCCAACTGTGATCGCCCTCACAGACAAGCAACCTGAGATGCGCGACAATATCCCCTGACCTGTGGCAGGCCGGAGGTGTCACCGTCTCCAAAGCCGCCCTGGAGGCTACCCTGGCCATGTTGGTCAGTTGCTCTTTGATAAACAAGATAAACAAATTCCAGTCGACGAGAAGGCCGAAGAAAATCCGAATTTCAGTAGTTTTGGACCCAAAATCGAGCTAAGTCCTTATTCCGGAAGATTTTGAAAATAAGTCCTTTGAACACCTGGATTTTGCGGCGAGACCCTCCCTAACCCCATGATTCCAATACCGGGGGGGAGGGGGGGTGGTAGTAACCACGGGTTAATACCCCAAGAGTAAACATGATGGTTGGTTCGATGTGAGCCCGGCGCCGTCGGCCGCAACTGTGAAGGTCGGCTCCGACGGTCTACGCAGAGAACTGAGAACCGGGAACTAAGAACTATTGGGGGGAAAGCCTACAAGCTTGCGCGAATCCACCGTGTGTGAGAATACTGATGATTCACCTTCGATCGTCACTCCATGCCCACCTTCGCCGCCATCGACATCGGCTCGAATTCCGTCCGCCTGAAAATTGCGCGGCTGCAAGCCGGGCGATTGAAGGAGATCCACGAAGATCGCGAAGTCACTCGCCTGGGCGAAGGCGTCTTCAGTGGTGGACTGCTTTTGCCCCAGGCGATGTCGGAAACGGTGCAAGTGTTGCGGCGTTTCCATCGCGCCATGCAGGAATGCTGCACCGATTCCGTGAGGGTGGTGGCCACGGCGGCGCTGCGCGATGCCCGCAACTCACGCACATTTCTCGAGTGGGTGCGGTCCACGACGGGCTGGACCATCGAAGTCATTTCCGGATTGGAAGAAGCTCGCCTGATTCACCTGGGCATTATCTCCGCCAGCCGCTTGGGCGCTCACAGCGTTCTGCTGCTGGACCTGGGCGGCGGCAGTTGCGAACTCACGCTCTCGCGCGCGGGAAAAATCCGGGATACGGTGAGCTTGCCGCTCGGGGCCGTGCGCCTGACCGGAGAGTTCCTGCAGCACGATCCGCCGCGCAAGAGCGAACTGAAACGGCTCCAGGGATTTGTGGCGCGCGAGGTGACGCGCATTCAGGATCGAATCAAGTCGGCACGGGTAGGCGCGGTGATCGCCACCTCCGGCACTGCAGCTGCGCTGGTGGGCGTCGCCAGCCACCTGGCGCGCGCCCGGAAGCGCCGGCCGGCAACTTATGCTACCCGCGATACGATCCGGCGTATTGCCAAACAGATTACGCGCCTGACGTTGGAGCAGCGACAGAAAGTCCCCGGGATCGGTCCGCGCCGCGCTGAAATCATTTGTGCCGGTGCGCTGGTGTATGCGGAGCTTCTGGAACGCTGCCATCTCCCCGGTTTTCGCTACTCGGCGCTGGGGCTGCGCGATGGCATCCTCGCGCAGATGGCGGCCGAATACGATCGCAGCACCAGATCGGGCCGAGCGATTGAGTCGGAGCGGTGGGAGTCGATCAAGCGCGCCGTGGAACACTACCGGGTTGACCTGCATCATGCTTTGCATGTGCGCGAGTCGACGCTGTTGCTATTTTCTTCGTTGAAATCGGTACACCAGCTTCCGGCGGAGTATCGCGAATGGCTTTCCGCCGCAGCCATGCTCTATGAGGTCGGCGACTACGTAAACCGAAACGGACACCATCGTCACACCTACTACATCATCGCCAACTCGGAAATCCTGGGCTACACACCACAACAGCGGCGAATCATCGGCTCGATCGCACGGTACCTGGGAAAGTCGCGTCCCACCCCCGGGGATGGCCCGATGAGTGCCTTAAGTCCCGAGGAGCAGGAAAATGTAGAAAAAGCGGCGGTCCTGCTGCGCATCGCGCGCGCTTTAAATATGGGGAGAAGCCAATCCGTGCAGAAGGTTGCGGTCTCCGCGCGCAGCGGCAGGGTCTCCGTCAAACTGACGCCACGGGGAAAAGCTAGCTTGGATCTGGAGGTATGGTCGATCGAAAAGGATCGATCCTATTTTCGTGAAGTCTTCGGGCGCGAGCTTTCGGTAGCCGCGGCGTGAAGCGTGCGCAGGATGCGGGGCGTGATGCACCAACTGAGCGATCCGGCATTCCGTCGCATTTCGACTTTGGCCACGGCGCCTTTCTTAAGCTCGACCACGGCTTCGCATCCGCTGTCGCTGATCACACGTCCGAGAAATTCGCGCAGGTTGGGATTGTGCCCCACCAGCAGCATCGAGTCCTGGCGTGCATACTTTTCCAGCATCTTCTGAAATTCCGAGAACCCGGCCTCCGGACGGAGCGCGTTCTCCATCACCAGTTTGCCTTCGTGCCCCATTTCATTACCCACCAAAGCCGCGGTTTGCGTGGACCGCTTCAAGGGGCTGGAGACGATAATTTCTACCTGCACGCCGAGCGCGGCCAGGGCGCGGCCGATGTATCCGCATTGCTCGATGCCGTCTTTGTCGAGGCCGCGCTTTTCGTCCTTCTTCGCACTGCTCAACTGTGTCCCGGCGCTGGCGTGACGCAAAAAATAGAGAAACATTCCGGAGTGACTATTCCTTTCCGATCAAAATTCGAGAAGAGCGTCGCGAGACCGCCTCGGGAATTTCCTCGGGCGTCCTGGTGCCCTCCGCAAGTCCAATCAGAAAATCCTGGGCGCTGAATGCGGCAGAGCCTCGAGGCTGTCGCTTGCTGCGCCCGCGGGGCGATTGCCAGGGACGCAGGTAGCGGCCGTCTTTCTGCAAAAATCTTGCTTTCACATTGTCGGCAAGATAGGCGGCCAGAATCTCATGCATCACGCGGTCGCGCAGCAACGGGTTTTTCAGCGGGAACATAACTTCGACGCGCTCGTGCAGATTGCGATTCATCCAGTCGGCGCTGCCAAGGTAGACTTCGGGTTCGCCGCCGTTTTCGAAATAAAAAATGCGGCTGTGCTCCAGAAACCGGCCCACGATGCTGCGCACGCGGATGCGGTCGCTGAGGCCACGAATTCCCGGCCGCAGCGCGCACATGCCGCGCACGAGCAACTCAATCTCCACGCCGGCCTGTGACGCGCGATACAGAGCCTGCACAATATTCACGTCGAGCAGGGCGTTCATCTTGGCGATGATGCGTGCCGGACGCCCCAGGCGAGCATGCTCGGCCTCGCGTTCAATCAGCCGCATGCACTTTTCGGCCAAATCCAGAGGCGCCACCAATAGCGGCCCATAGCCAGGGTGCTCGGCGTAGGCGGTGAGAAAATTGAAAACATCATGAACCGCGCCGGTAATCTCCGGGTCGGCGGTGAGCAGGCTGAGATCGGTATAGATACGGGCCGTGGTCGCGTTGTAGTTTCCCGTGCCCAAGTGCGCATAGTGGCGGGTTACGCCATCCGGATCGCGCCGCACCAGCAGACAAAGTTTGCAGTGCGTCTTCAGACCGACCAGGCCGTGGAAGACCTGCACGCCGGCATCTTCCATCTCGCGCGCCCAACGAATATTCGAATCCTCATCGAAGCGCGCTTTCAGTTCCACCACGGCCGTGACTTCCTTGTGTGCCGCGGCCGCCATTAGAGAAGGAACAATCAGGGAATGTTCGCTGGTGCGGTAAAGCGTCTGCTTAATGGAGAGTACCCGATCGTCTTCCGCTGCCGATTGAATGAATGAAATCACGGCATCATAAGAATCGTAGGGATGATGAAGCAGAACGTCGTGACGGCGCAACTCTTCGAATAGATCGTGGGACTTCGCGGTGAGCCGCAGCTCGCGCGGCACGTAACTGTGAAACTTCAAATCCGGCCGCGCCGCTGCGTCGTAAATATTGAAAAGCCGCGAAAGATTCACCGGGCCGTTGACCGGGAAAATCTGCCAGGGGTCAAGCTCGAAGACCGTGCCCAGCCGCTCGATGATCTCCGGGTTAGCCTCGGACTCGATTTCCATCCGTACCGCGTCTCCCTTGCGGCGGTTATGCAATTCCGCGCGCACCGATTCCAGCAGATTGCGAGATTCTTCTTCCTGCAGGTAGAGGTTGCTGTTGCGCGTAACGCGGAAGGCGGCGGAGGAAACGATGTCGTACCCCTGGTACATCCGTACGGCATGATGGACTACGAGGTCGGCAAGAAAGATGAAATCAATGGTCCCCTCTGAGGGCAAGCGAACCAGCCGCGGAAGCGCCCGGGGAACGGTTACCACTCCGGTATAGGTGAGAGACGAACGTCGGCGACGCCGCAGCAACAACGCCACACACAGCGCCTTGTTGATCACACGAGGAAAGGGGTGTGCCGGATCCACCGTTACCGGAGTGAGCAGCGGATCGAGTTCCCGTGCGCAGTAATCATCCGCGAACGCCAATCCCGCCTCATCCAGCTGGTCAATGCCCAGGACGCGAATTCCCTGCTCCGCCAGTTCCGGCCGCAAGCGTTCGTTCCAGCATGAATATTGTTCTTCGACGAACTCGCGAGTCGCGTCCTTGATCAGCTCCCGCTCCTCCACCATGGTGAGGCCGTCGGCGGTGGTGGAGTTGTGGCCGTCTTCGAGTTGTTGCAACAGGCCGCCTACCCGGACCTCAAAGAATTCGTCCAGATTGCTGGCGGAGATGGCCAGAAATTTCACGCGCTCGAGCAGAGGATTACGAAGATCCCCGGCTTCCTCGAGCACCCGCCAATTAAATTTCAGCCACGATGCTTCGCGGTTCAGGAGGGTGGCGCGATTGTTCAGAGTTGGTCGAACCATATCGTCTTCGTAAAGTACGGTGGTAGACGGGGGTGTTTGCTACGCAGTATGAAATCCGATCACGCGCTTTCTGCCCAACCCAAATAGTATACCAAGCGGCCCGGGGGTCCGGGCGTCCCGTCAGGTGCGAACCTCTTCCCGGAAGGACGAATCGCTCCAGCGCAAGTTCAGCACTGGAGCGATTGACGCCATACCGGCTTCGCATTACCAACTCACCAAGATGAGCATATCCTGGGCTGGCTACGGCAAATAGTAGCGGAACGACGTATAGAATATGTTGTCGATTCCGTGCGGCGAAACCGAGGTGACGGGCGTCGTCGCAGTGTTGATGCCCGCATACGCATTTCGGCTTACGTAGGAATACTGCGGACCAAACTGGAATCGGCCCTTGGGACCGTTGTAGGGTTTGATCCAGAAGCCGAACGTGCCCTCGATGACGCTTTGGGTTTGGCCACTACAGCTACCGACCGCGCCAAAATTGTAACCGCTCGGGCTCGACGCCGAAGGCAAGGTTTCTGTGTAGCATCCACCGTCGGAGTAGGCTGTCGTTCCTGGGACCACTCCGGTCGATCCATACCCGACCGTCTTGCCAGTACCCAGGGAGTCAACTTCATAGTGGTGTCCCACATAGTCCTCGCCGCCATATAAGTACACATCCAGCTTCGGATAGTGTAATTCAAGCGTGAGCAAACCCTGATACGTGCGCAGCGGCACCAGCCTGCCCAAGGGATCGACGGTGGCGTCCGGCAAACCCGACGCAGCGTACCGGCCTAAACCGTTCCCGTAGAGGGCGTGAATGCCGAAATCCACGTGCTTATTCATCATGGAGAAACGAGCGTTCCCTCCCACTCCACCGCCGTTCGCGGTGTAGTTATAGGCCCCTACCGTGGAATTGACGATGGCGCCGCCGGCGCCGGTATCGCACAACGTCGGGGCTTGCGTCCCCACCGCGCAGGGATAGACGCGGTCGCGGAAGCGGCTGAAGACACCGAAGACCTCATAGTGGCCGAAGCCGGGTTCGAGAGCGGCCTTGAGGATAATGTCCGGCATGGCGTTGAAGGCATAGTTGGACGCGTTGGTACACGTAGTGGTGGAGATGGGATTGCCGCCTGGGGTCGGGTTGTTGACGGTGGTGGTGGTGCAAGCGGTGATGGCGGGATCGTACAGTCCGGCGCTCACACCGCCACTGCCTAATGCAAAGTTAGTGTTAGCGTTGGATGCCGAGAAGGTGGTTTGAGGATCCTCCAACGAGGCGGCCAGCCAGAAGTGATTATTGAAGTTCTTGATCGCGCGGAAGCCCCACTGCCGCGCAAAACTGAAGCCCACATTGTAGTTCGGGTCAATGGT
This sequence comes from uncultured Acidobacteriaceae bacterium, assembly GCA_963747545.1. Lineage (GTDB taxonomy): Bacteria > Acidobacteriota > Terriglobia > Terriglobales > Acidobacteriaceae > Acidiflorens. Next base: position 154,147 of record CAVVFQ010000001.1, read on the forward strand.
CATGGGACGGGCCGTGCTCAGGTTGTCGATTCCTTTTCTGTTCTCGGTCAACAGGGTCCACATTTGACCGCCCGTGAAGGTCCAGCCATTGTCAAGGGCAGCCGCGGCCCAAGCCTGCCTTTGACGCAAGACGTAGCTGTTAGTCTGGTTGTTGTTGGAAGTAGGGGCAGCGCCGAGAAAGTCAGCTTCGTAATAGCCGCTCAGTTTGACGTTGGCGAGTTTTCCTTCAGCCAGCATGTTGATTTGCGATTGGCGGCCGGAACCATAGAACTCGGAAACTGCGTTCGCGCCGCTTCCGGGCATAAAGATGCTGTTAAAAGCAGTAGCATCCCCGCCCGTCGCATGATTTCGATACACGGATTCACCCGCCAGGAATCCGCCGGGAGTGATCGTGATTCCCTTGTAGCGGATGGCGACCGGGTTCTCCAGCGCATCTTTTACACTCTTCTGTGTTTCCTGCAGCGTCATCGCGGAGCTCGTAGCGGTGGTCTTCAAGTCGGTGACGTCGCTCTTGAGCGCCATGACCGCTTGCTGTTCCGCTGCGGTCTGAGCCACCGCTGTATTCGCATTGGTCTGCGCCTGCGTGGCCAAAGCCTGGCTCTGATCAAGCCGTTGTTCCAGTTGCTGGATCTTTTGATCGCGGCTCTGAACCAGATCGGTTAGCTGCTTGATCGCCTGCTGCTGGGCATCGATTGCCTGTTTCATTTCCCCGAGCTGATCTGAAACAGTCGGTCCATCTTTTTTAGCAACCGTTTTCTTAGGGGAGCTTTTCGCCTTCGCAGGGGCTGCCTCTTGTTGGGCCTGCGCCGCGACCACGCTCCCCGCGAGCGCCATCGACAGCATCACAGCCATCATTCGTTTCATCGTTACTCTCCTTTTGGCAAATTAAGCTGCAGACATCAGACAAAGCTATGACCAAGGGCATTTTCCGCTCGCAGTCATCTTGGTGAACCCTTAGCCTAGGCTGGCCTCTGTTAATAGCCGGTTACAGTTTGTTGAATATTCGGTGAATCGGATGATCTGCCATCGCCGTCGTTCCAGGTCAGGGAACGGATGAATCGAATGCTGTCGACAGGGGTTGCGAATCTCATCAGCTAATTGATTCTGACCATGTACTCATATCCGCGTTGCGGCTAAAAGATTGGCAGCTGTTTATGTGGCGCGATCGACCTAAGGTCCACCAGGGCGTGCTGGGCGTTTGGCTGTGACCAACTCAATTCGGAGGAAAAACCACTTGAGGCTGAGAATTTCTCGTTCATCGAGCTGCAATTTGATGCACACGTTCCCTTGCCGCGAATTTTGCAGAGATTCTCGTACGCTGCTGGAAACACGGGGTTTAAACCGGTCTTTCCGGTAGCGGTCTGAATGGAATTGCAAGTGCTATCCCGTCTATGTTAATAAAGTCTATTATTACAATGGACTTTATTGCATACTTTCTGGCCGTGAAAATTTCTCAAAGGAACTCGATGCGCGCGACGCGGCTGCCCGCGGTACCCGCAGCAAGAAGGGGGCTGACGCCGTCTGTCTAGGCCTTCCACTTCAGGGGAAATCACCCCGGTTTTCCGAAACTCAGGATTCAGTGTTGTTGAAGAACTCGCAGCCAAATTTGTTTCTAAATGCTCTGGTTCTCAGCACTAAGTCGCCACACTGCGACCTCCGATTGCGAAAGGTTTGCCATTGCTAACCCGCGATGTATTGCTCGACTAAAACCAAAAAAGGAGAGGATTGCATTTTATGAAAGCAACGAAGTACATGTTTCTCACGATCCTGACGCTGGTGGCACTTTCGGCTGGGGTTTGGGCACAAGCCTCTGACGCAGCCGCACCGGCTCCCAAGAAGAAACACAAGCCCGCAGTGGCGGCAGACCCCGCGCCCCCGGCGGTAACCGCGGCCGACGTTCAGGCGTTGAAAGACGCCCTTGCCGCCCAGCAGCAGCAAATTCAGCAGCTTTCCCAGCAACTGCAGCAGAGCCAGCAGAACTGGCAGCAGGCGCAAGGCGCCGCAGCTGCCGCGGCCAACCAGGCCGCTGCCGCTCAAGCCCAGGCCAGCCAACAGCAGCAGACAGTCGGTGTGTTGCAAGGTGAGGTGGCTGACATCAAGACAACCACCAACAACACGGCGATGTCGCTACAACAGTCGCTGAAGGATGTCCAAAACGTCAGCTCGCAGTGGGAGACCCCGTTGTCGCTCCATGTCAAGGGCATTACCATTACACCGGGCGGCTTCGTGGCCGCCGAATTTGTGCGGCGTTCCCGAGAACTGGGAGCCGACCTTACGACCCCCTTCAATTCGCTGACCATGCCGGGTGCGTCACAGAGCAATCTGCCGGAATTCTTCGGCTCCGCTCGCCAATCGCGGCCTACGGTCTTTGTCGGGGGCCGCTTGAAAAATGTGGAACTTTCGGCCTATGTATCGGGTGACTTTCTGTCCGCGGGCGTTACCTCCACCGCCACCCAGACCAACAGCTATACTCTTCGTCTCCGTCAGGCTTGGGGCCAAGCCAAATTTAACAATGGCTGGAAATTCCTCGGCGGCCAAATGTGGAGCCTGGTGACCGAGAACAGAGCGGGAATCGCGCCCAGCGACGACCTGGGCAAAGTCAACGATGCCCGGCCGGCGACAATCGACCCAGGGTACAACGTCGGGTTCACCTTCGCGCGTCAATACGGGATTCGGTTGACCAAGGACTTCGGCGATAAGGTGTCGGTGGCCTTCGCCGTGGAGAACGCGCAAGGCACGCTCACCACGCACGGCAACTCAGGCAATTATCTGCTCGGCGAGGCTGGCGCCAGCAATACCTACAACACAACCTCCAACTACACGGCCAATCCTTCGCCCGATCTCATCGCCAAGATCGCCTTCGATCCCGGTTTTGGGCACTACGAGATCTTCGGTCTCGTGGACCGATTCGCTGACCGTATCTTCCCGTGCGTGGAATACACCAGCCCGACTTGCACAATCCCCGGTCTGACCGCGCCCAGCGCCGCCAACGCCTACAACGCCTCGAAGGAAGGCGGAGGTTTTGGCGCCAATGCCCGCTGGGCCTTCGCCGACAAGCATGTCGTTTTTGGCCTGCATGGCTTCGGGGGTAGCGGAATCGGCCGCTACGGTGCAGCACAGCTTTCCGATCTTTCAATCAACGCCAACGGAACGGTTCATCTGATCAAGGGTCTCCAGGGCCTGGCGACGCTGGAGTATCACGGCAAGAAATTCGACGTCTACTCATACGCGGGAGCGGAATACGCAGGCCGGAGTTACGACTTCGATACTACCTTGGGAACAGCGGGGGAGTACGTCGGCTACGGAGCGCCGGCTTTCGCCAATTACGGTTGCTACAGCGAAACCGTCCCGGGCACCGGCAACACGAACACCGGCGGATTCAATCCCGGCGCTCTCGCCCATTGCACTGCCGACACGCGAGCAGTGATTGAGGGTACGGCGGGGTTCTGGTACCGCTTCTACAGCGGGCCCAAGGGCAGGTTCCAGTTCGGTACGCAGTACTCTTATGTGACACGTCAGACCTGGGGGGGCGCCACGGCCGTACCCGCCGGAGGCACAGCGACGTCGAATGCGCTCGCGCCGGAAGGCCTGGACGGGATGGTCTTCACCTCGTTCCGCTACTACTTGCCGTAAAACCGAAAATGGTCCCGCGTCATGGTTTGACGCGGGACCACCAAGGTTCAGCGGACAGGTTTAACAACGCCTGACAGCCATTCAATTTTTCTGAGGGCGCATCTTCCCTTCAGGACGCCGCCGGCCCGGTTTTGGCTTACTCTCCTTTTCCGAGCCGGTGCTGCTAACTTAATTTACGCCGAGCTTTCAGTTTAAGGGATGTTCGTCGCGCTTCGGTTGTCGGTTGAATAATTGCGACGCTACGAACTCCGGACGTGACGCCCTAAAGCGGTTCTCCGCGAGGCGCTCGTCGCAGGCGAGGTTCCGGGCGAAGACGGCAGCGAAGGTATTGCCGTCCGCTTACGGGCACGCATAGATAGGAAGAGGTTAGACGCGTCCTTCCCGTTCGCTAGTGGACCTGCTTGATAGCCGCCTTGACCTTCTCCACAACGCTTGCGGGTAGCGGTGCGTAACTGAGTTGGGTCGTCATCTTCTGGCCATCAGTGACCATCCACTCCAGAAAATCGGCGATGATCTTGCCCTTCTTCGGATCCTTGGACTGTTCCGGAATCAATAGCCAGGTAAAGCTGGAGATGGGATAGGCTGTCTTGCCCGGTGCGTCCGTTATGGACACGCGGAAGTCCGCGGGCATTTTTGCCGAGGCCGCCGCCTCGGTCACACCTTCCAGCGAAGCCTTCACGAAATTGCCGGCAGCGTTCTTAACCGATCCGTACGTGATTTTGTTCTCCACGGCATAAATCAGCTCGACGTAGCCAATCGATCCCTCCAATTGCCGAATCTGTCCGGCAACGCCTTCGTTACCCTTGCCGCCCAGCCCGACAGGCCATTTCGGCGAAGCTCCCTTCCCGACCGTCGACTCCCACTCTTTGCTGACCTTGGAGAGATAGTCGGTGAAGATATAAGTCGTGCCGCTTCCATCCGAGCGGTGAACCACAATAATCGGCTGGTTAGGAAATTTGACGCCGGGATTCGCCTGCGCGAGGGCCGGGTCGTTCCAGGTCTGAATCTTCCCGAGGAAAATTCCCGCCAGAGCTTCGGGAGTGAACTTAACGTCTCCGCTCACCCCCACGACGTTGTATGCGGGCACGACCGCGCCCAGCACAGTTGGAATATGCAGGATCTTGGTTTTGGCTTCCTTCAGTTGCTCGTCGGTCATTGGACCATCACTGGCCCCGAAATCGACGGTCCCGCTCAGAACCTGGCGAATGCCCGCGCCGCTGCCGAGCGACTGGTAGTTGACCTGCACGTCAGGGTGCAGCTTGTTGTATTCGCTGAACCACTTGGAATATATGGGATTGGGGAAAGAGGCGCCCGCTCCATTCAACGTGGTCTGCCCCATCAGAGGCAGTGCCAATGCGAGACCAGCCAACAACAGTGCGATGCGCTGTATGGGACGTATCACTAGACGAGTCCTCCTCGAGTCAGTTTAAGTGTGCAATCCTCTTTTATGGGCCAAATGTTAAGGCAAGGTTACAGCAGAGTGAATTTCTGATGAACCCACTTTGTTTTCCAAGTACTTAGCGACCGCCGTTCCGGTCGAGCCGCGTCAACCCGCGGCCAAAGAGAATGTTGTCGCGAGTTTTGATGAAACCTCCAGCACGAAACCGCATCTTCGTGGCAAACTGCTTGTCGGTGAGGACGACCTTCTGTGAGCGATGATCTGGTGAAGAATGAGCTTCGGTATGCTCCCGGCTGGCCCGGAATCGAACCCCGCTGGACTTCGAGCGCCAAGACGGGTGTAGGCACTTCGTTGAACCTCAACAGCAGGGTTTGGTTCACGCTGAGTCATGGCATTCTCAATGAAGTCTATTTTCCACGGGTGGACCAGGCCTGCACCCGCGACTTCGGTCTGATTGTCACCGACGGTCGTGGCTTCTTCTCCGAAGAAAAGCGGCATTGTACCTTCGAAAACCTTCCGATCGAACCAGGAGTTCCAGTCTTCGAACTGACCAATGCATGTATGCAGGGCACGTACCGGATCGAAAAGGAAGTGCTAACCGATCCGCGCCGAAACGTGGTGCTGCAGAGAATTCGCTTCGTGCCGCTCCAGGGAACTCTGCGCGACTATCGCTTGTATGCGCTGCTGGCCTCGCACCTCGCAAATATGGGATATGGCAATACCGGCTGGGTCGGAGATTACAAGGGGACCCCGATGCTTTTCGCCGAGCGCGATTCTAGCGCCCTGGCCCTGGCCTGCTCGGCGCCGTTGTTAAAACGTTCCGTCGGATTCGCTGGTGTGTCCGACGGCTGGCAGGATCTCTCGCAACATTTCCAGATGACTTGGGAATACGATCGCGCGGAAAACGGAAACATTGCGCTCACCGCTGAAATTGACCTCGCCGCCTGCAGTGGCGAGTTCATTCTCGCACTGGCCTTTGGCGGAATCTGGGCCGAAGCTGGTCAGCAAGCCGTCTCTTCCCTGCTCACTTCTTACCAAACGACACGCCAGGAGTACGTCTCCCACTGGCAGCACTGGCAAAAGAGATTGAAGAAGCTGGACGAGAAGCCGCGGGAAAAGGATCTGTACCGAGCCAGCGCGGCGGTTCTGCGCACGCACGAATCCAAGGACTTCCTGGGCGGAATCATCGCCAGCCTGTCCATTCCCTGGGGCTTCAACAAGGGCGACGAGGATCTGGGCGGTTACCACCTCATCTGGCCACGCGATCTGGTTGAAAGCGCCGGCGGATTGCTGGCAGCGGGCGCTCACGAGGACGCTCTGCGCGTGTTGCATTATCTCGAGGCCACGCAGGAAGCCGACGGACACTGGGCGCAGAACATGTGGCTGGATGGGCGTCCCTACTGGAAGGGCTCGCAGATGGATGAGACCGCCTTTCCGATTCTGCTGGTCGATCTGCTGCGCCGCGAATCTCCCCGCTCCTTCGGTGAGACCAGTCGCTGGTGGCCGATGGTGCGAAGGGCGACATCATTCATTGTGCGCAACGGCCCGGTGACGCAGCAGGATCGTTGGGAAGAAGACGGCGGCTATTCACCGTTCACGCTGGCAGCCGAGGTCTCAGCTCTGTTGGTTGCCGCTGATCTCGCGCAGTCGATGGGCCAGACTCAGCCCGCCGAATTTCTGCGCCAGATCGCCGACACCTGGAACGACAACATCGAACGCTGGACATACGCCGTGAACACCGATCTCGCCCGGCGGGTTGGAGTGGAAGGGTACTACGTCCGCGTCACGCCTGATGACGGCGATGGAGCCGCCTCGCCGCTACAGGGATTCGTTCCTATTAAGAATCGTGCCACCGGCAGTTCGAACGCGCCGGCGGTCGAGATCGTCAGTCCGGATGCGCTGGCTCTGGTGCGCTTCGGCCTGCGCGCGCCCGACGATCCGCGCATGGTCAACACCATCAAGGTCATCGATGAACTGTTGCGCGTGAAGCTTCCACAAGGTCCGGGCTGGTACCGCTACAACCGCGACGGCTACGGAGAGCACGAGGATGGCTCTCCGTTCGACGGCACCGGGATCGGCCGACCCTGGCCGTTGCTGGCCGGTGAGCGAGCCCACTACGAACTGGCCGCTGGACGCGCCTCTTCCGCAGATGCCTTGTTGGGAGTGATGGAAAGTTCGACCGGAGAAAGCCGCCTAATTCCCGAACAAGTCTGGGACACAAACGACATCCCGGAGCGCGAATTGTTCGCCGGAAAAGGGTCGGGATCGGCCTGCCCGCTGGTGTGGGCTCACGCCGAATACATCAAGCTGCGGCGTTCGCTGGTCGACGGCAGGGTCTTCGATCAGCCTCCACAAACGGTGGAACGCTATTTAGAAAAGAAAGTATCCGCGCAGTACTTCAACTGGCGCTTTAACAACAAGCCGCGCACCATACCGTGCGGAAAGAAGCTGCGGATCCTCTTGCTGGAACCGGCCGTGGTGCACTGGAGCTTTGACAACTGGCAAACCTCGCAGGACAACGACTCCAAGGAGAGTGGCTGGAATCTTCAGCACGTCGATCTGCCAACAGAAGCTCTTGCTGTGGGGCGACAAATCATTTTCACATTCTTCTCGAAGAATGGTGGACGGTGGGAAGGGCGGGATTTTAGCGTCACGGTTGAATAGGTCTGAGTCGGCGCCCTGTGTCCGCCCAACGCCTACGCGAAGAATTTCTTCATTGGCTCCCAATATCTCTCGTACCATCCCGAGTCGAGGGACGTAAAAAGGCCTTCGGGAAAGCCCGTGTGATCGAGAATGACTGTGGTCTGAGAGCCGTGCTCTTTGAGTTCGAACTTGACCACTGAATAGACGCCGGCTCCCCAATACTTAGGTCTCCAGGCCTGCACGATTCGCTGGTTTGGAACCAACTCGATGATGCGTCCAACGATGATCCCGCCGAACATGGAAAACGCACCGCCCGCGCGGCGATCGATCTCGGCCGGCGCACCGGAAAACGCGCTGAATTGCTTGGCATCCAGTAGCGCTTCGTAAATCCGCTGCGGGCCAACCTTGAAATCGATTTCCTGATGCAGAAACGTGCGCGTTTTGTCTGCTCCTGCGTTCGGCGCTTCCTTTGCTGCCTGCTGCGGTTTTCCCCAAAGAGTGGAGCGTGCGGCCAGAACGCCGAGCGCTAGGGCTGCTCCGGAGATGACTTGCCGCCGCGTAGACGTCTTTGCCGCTGCAATCGCATTCTGTAGGTCGCTCATCGTCCGTCCTCAAACAATCAGTATCCGAACGTCTCGATGACATCACAGAGCTGAAACATCTTCAAGACCCTATTTCGGCGTAGGCCAATGCAAAGCCCAGTGGGCTGCTACACTTTTTTGAAAAGTCCTAAACACAGAGGCCGCATGCGTGCAGTTTATTCCCGTTTGTGTTCTTGCTGGTTTGCTATGGTCGTACTGATGCCGATGATGATGAGTACTTTCTCTAATTCTCAGACGCTGATCGCTCCTGAAGCGATCACCGATCCCAAGCAAATCGCCTCTAAGCCCGATGCGCGCGTGGAGAAGAATCTTTCCATCGAGAAGCTCTACATGACCCGCCAGGTGGGTGGGGCGACCTGGTCGCCGGACGGCAAGACGGTCGCCTTTGTCAGCAACCTGAGCGGCCGCAATAATATCTGGCTCGTGCCTTCCGAAGGCGGTTGGCCGATGCAACTCACCGTGAGCGACCAGCGCCAGACCAGCCCTACCTGGTCGCCCGATGGCAAGTGGATCGCCTACATGTCCGATTACGACGGCGATGAGCAATGGGACATCTTTCTCGTGTCGCCGAAAACCGGCCAAGTTGTGAACCTCACTAATACGCGTGAGATCGCTGAGGAGAATCCCACCTGGTCGCCCGATGGCCGCTACCTGGCTTACATCGTCAAGCCGAAGACGTCGTCTGTGTTCGAGATTGACGTTTACGACACCGTGCTGCGCGCGGTGAAACACCTCACGACGGGAACCGCTAAAGACCGCATGAACGTCGCGCCCATCTGGTCGGCGGATGGCACGTTCATCGTCTACACCCAGGAACATGCCAAAGGAACTGACTCGAACGTGTTTCGAGTCGAGGTTCAGAGCGCGCAAAGCACCCTGCTCACGCCGCATGATGGCGAACAGATGTACTCGGCGAATGATGTTTCGCCCGATGGCAAACACGTTCTGATTACCTCCAACGCCGGCGATGGCTATGACAACGTTGGTTTGCTCGACATTGCGACCAGGAAAATCCGCTGGCTCACGAACGACAAGTGGGAAGTTTCCGGTGGACGCTTTTCGCCCGACGGCAAACTTCTGACCTACACCGCGAACGTGGATGGCAACACCGATATTTACCTGTATGACTTCGCAGCCGGAAAGGCTCACGCATTGCCCTTGCCGAGAGGAGTGAATCATCTTGCGGGCAGGACTTCGCCTTTTACTCGCGACAGTTCGCGTCTGCTTTACAACCATATGGGACCCACTGTTCCCGGCGATTTGTGGATCTACAATCTGGCGGAGGTCAGATCGCATCAGATCACGCACTCGCTGGTGGGCGGCGTTCGCTCGGAGGACATGGTCGAACCTCACCTTGTCCATTATCCGAGCAAAGATGGTAAGTGGACGATTTCGGCGTTCGTCTATGTGCCTTACAACCTGCCGCACAATCCCGAACATCCCGCGATTGTTTTCGTTCATGGTGGTCCTACGGCGCAGACGATGAACACATTTAATCGCTTCGTCCAGTACATGGCGAATCAGGGTTACATCGTAATCGCGCCGAATTATCGCGGATCGACTGGATACGGAAAAGAATTTCAGCACGCAAATCTTTTCGATATGGGCGGCGGCGATTTGCAGGATGTGCTGGCGGCTGCCGAGTGGATCAAACAAACGGGTTACGTCGATCCGAAAAAAATTATTCTGATGGGGGGCAGCTACGGGGGGTACTTGACAATGATGGGGGTCACGAAGGCTCCGGAAGTGTGGGCCGCGGGCGTTCCGATTGTGCCTTTCGTGAACTGGTTCACTGAGATTCAGAATGAAGATCCCGTGCTGCAGCAGAGCGATCTTGCCACCATGGGTGATCTCGACAAGAACAAAGCTCTCTACGAAGATCGTTCACCCATCAACTTCGTGGATCAGATTAAAGCTCCGCTGTATCTGCTGGCGGGCGGCAACGATCCGCGCTGCCCCAAGGAAGAAGCGCAGCAGGTCGTGGATGCGGTCAAAAAACGCGGCGGCGCGGTTGAATACAAGGTCTATGAGAACGAAGGCCACGGCTTCTCGAAAGTCGAAAACCAGATTGACGCTTACAAGCGCGTGGCGGATTTTCTGAAGGCGCACGTTCCGCCAGCGGATTGCGGCTGCTCGTTGAATGAATAACTCTGGATGAATAGTTCTCCGTTCCCGGTTCTCAGTTCTCAGTAAAACCCACCGCTATGTTCACTCTTGAGTTATTAACCCGTGGTTACTACCACCCCCCTCCCCCCCTGGTATTGGAATCATGGGGTTAGGGAGGGTCTCGCCGCAAGATCCAGGTGTTCAAAGGACTTATTTTCAAAATCTTCCGGAATAAGGGCTTAGCTCGATTTCTTGCCCAATTCTCTCGAAATTCATAGATTTTGCGGCCTTTGGCGGCGCTCGTCGCCTCACCTCATGTTTACCACAACGTTATTGGGAACCGGCTTGTCGCGCCCGGGGGCAGCCTTGAGTACAGGGGGTGCACCTCGGCTGCGACGCATCAGGAAACATTATCGCGCTTGTTCGGGCGGCTGTCTGTGACGGGAGTACCGGACGTTTGTGATGAAAAAAGTCAAAGGGCCCGTCTGAACTCCGGAGGGTTCCCCTCAAGCTGCGCGGCCGATTACACTCATTGCGAATTGGCGGACCGATAGTCAATGGGTGTAGTGGCGATGTTTCACTAACCATCCCTGTGAGCTACCCACCGACCCCCGTTCTTACGACTGCAATTACTTGCAGATTGACAAAGGAACGACCGGCAAACATAATCCTTCCCACGTTTTGGGTGCGCCGACTCTTCTCGGCTGCCCAGAGCCTGATCCCGGGGTTTTTTTGCTAAGCATTCATGTCCCCGGCAAGCCCAAGATTCGCTTTCCCTCGAAGGAGAAATTCCCATGAAGCTCCGCTTCGCGTGCGTCGTGATTGGATTGTTGTCGCTGGTTTCATTGACCGTCGCCCAGACCTCCTCTCAAACTGCATCCGCCCTGCCTCGTCTGGTCCGCTTCGGCGGCACGGTGAAGGATCTCAATGGCAATCCGCTGACGGGTGTGGTCGGCATCACCTTTGCCCTTTACTCCGAGCAAAGCGGTGGCGCTGCCCTCTGGCTGGAGACGCAAAATGTTACCGCCGACAACACCGGCCGCTACACAGCTTTACTGGGATCAACCAAGCCCGATGGGCTGCCGGCGGAGTTGTTCACCTCCGAACAAGCCCGATGGGTCGGGGTGCAAGTTTCAGGACAAGCTGAGCAGCCGCGCGTGCTGCTGGTTAGCGCTCCGTATGCACTCAAAGCCGGAGACGCGGAAACCATCGGCGGACTCCCGCCCTCGGCTTTTGTGTTGGCGGCGCCGCCGACCGTTGGCACCAGCGTGAGTGAGGGAGCCACGTCGTCGCCTCCGTCCTCCTCGTCTTCCTCCGTCTCGCCGGATATCTCGTCGGATGTGACCACGACAGGCGGAACAGCGAGCACGATTCCCATGTACAGCACAGCGACGAATATTCAGAACTCGATTCTGACGCAGACAGGAACCGCAGCAGTGAATGTGGTCGGCAAACTGAATCTGCCATCGACGGCAGCGGCTACCAAGACGGCGGGAGCGGACTCGCGAATCCTGGAGTTTGTGGCTTCCTCGTTCAGCAGCACGAGCAGCGCAGCGGTCAACCAGAACTTCCAGTGGAGGGCCGAGCCAGCCGCGAACGACACCGCCAGCCCGTCGGGCACGCTGAATCTGCTCTACGGCCTGGGCACGGCCGTACCCACCGAGACCGGACTTACGCTGAGCAGCAAGGGCATCTTCACCTTCGCCGCGGGGCAGACGTTCCCGGGCGCAGGCGCAGGAACGCTCACCGGGATCACCACCGCCGCGGGCAGCGGATTGTCCGGCGGAGGAACGACAGGAACGTTGAGCCTGAAAGTGCCGGCTGCCGGCATCACCAACGCGATGCTGGCCGACTCGAAGATTACTCTGAACAACAACGCGGCCGGCGGACTGACCACTCCCGGAGCGATGACTCTGGGCAATACGTATACGATCGGGCTGAAGCCGTGCGCGACGAGTCAGATTCTGGAATACAGCGGTACGGTCTGGAACTGCGTCGCGCCTACGGGCACCGGCACCATCACCGGCGTCACCGCCGGGACCGACCTCACCGGCGGCGGCACCGGCGGCACGGTCAAACTCAACCTCGACACAACAAAGGTTCCGCAGCTGAGTGCAGCCAACGTCTTCACTGCCAATCAAACGGTGAAGGGGAATCTCATCGTGGGCACAGGCACCCCGACGCCGCTATCTATTCTGGAAGCGTCGGCCAGCGCACCCGAGGCCTTGGGGCCGAGCCTTACCCTCACCAACAATCTCGGAAGTGGCAATTTCGGCGGGTCGTCGATCGACTTCAATACCTACGCGCCTGGCACCAGCGGAACCTACAACCCGAGCAGCCGCATCGAGGCATTCGGTGACGGCGGCGGCGGAGACAGCCTCTGGTTCGAATCCAACAACGACAAAAGCTCCGGCGGGCCTAACCAGGGTCTTGCCCTTAACATGAATATTGGCAGCAATGGGCGGGTCAACATTGGGACTCAGGACACTGATCCCAATGACTTTTTCGAGCAACTCGTAGTGACTTCGGCGCCTCTGTCGGGCTCCGAAGAAGTTGCAGCCATCGGGGCATTCGGCGGGGCGCCCACCGGTGTGACCGATGCGAACGGGTCGTATGGCATCTATGCGGTCGGCGGTGACGGGGTGGGCAATGCTCAGGCCGACTTTGCCGGCGATGGAGGCGATTTCTATGGCGGATTCACCCCGGAGAGCAGCAGCGGGGCAGCTGGCTACGGCATCTACGCAACCGGCGGGGTTGGCGGAGTAGGAGTCGCAGCTTATGCCGGATACTTCGACGGCAACATCGAGGTAACTGGCACCGTCTTCGGGTCAGTCAAGGACTTCAAGATCGACCACCCGCTCGATCCCGCGAACAAATACCTGTATCACACTTCGGTGGAATCGTCGGAGATGATGAATATCTATACCGGCAATGTAGTCACCGACGAGCTTGGCATGGCGACGGTCAAGCTGCCGGATTGGTTCGAGGCGGAGAACGCCGATTTTCGATACCAGTTGACGGTGATCGGGCGCAGGGGGCAGGCCTGGATTGCCGAGGAGGTCGAACAAGGTCAGTTCAAGATCGGCAGCGATGCCACGCACACGAAGATCTCCTGGCAAATCACGGCGGTGCGACAAGACGCGTTTGCCAAAGCCCACCCACTAATTGTCGAACAGGCGAAGCCAGCCCGCGAGCGTGGTTTCTATCAGAACCCCGAGCTCTTTGGCCAACCTGCCGAAAGGCAGACCGAGTGGGGGCGTCGTCCACAGCAGATGGAACGCATGAAAGAGACTCGTGAACGGCAGAAGCTGGCCGCCCGACAACGTTTCACGCACAGCCGCGATCAGCCAGCCAGCGCTGTAAGTAAACACCGATCGAGCCTCGGCGTTGCCGCACAGTGAGCCAGTTTATTTAAAAACGGTCAATGAAAATCATGGGAAGGCATTGACGCGACAAACGTTCACACAAAGACAAGAGGCAACATCACACACAGGACTCTTGGAAGCGACCTATCAGGTGTTTGCAATGCTGGCAGGTCATCCGCTGCGCCACCCAAAAATCGAGCGCGACGCAAGGTGCCAGATCCCTACGAATGCGCGCATTGTGGGTGGTGCTTCTTGGCTGCTTCCAGTCGCAGCATTAGCATGTACAGCACGATCCCGACGTTGATGGCGATGACCAGAAGGCGAATCCAGTCGGGGTGGCGCAGCAGATCGGCCACCTCGAACGGAATGTAGATGGCGCCCGAGGCAATCGTGATCCATTCCGCCCAGGCGCGGAGGTACCACAGCCCGTAGGCCTCGACGAAGCGAAGGACGGCGTAGACCGCCGCTACCAGGGCGAGCTTCCACAGGCGAACGTCACTGATCCGGTAAACCAGGTCGATAAAGACGCCAGCGAAGTGGTGATGGGGGTTGGCGTGAACAAACTCCAGGAAGCTCTCGGCCACTCCCCAGATGTCTCTGTGGCGCATGGAGAAGATACCGAGGCCGGCGAGAACGACGACGAAGCCCTTCAGGAACTCAACGGTGGCGACGGTGCGTACGCCTTTGATGTGTCCGGGATCTTCGATTCTGAGCTTCGGGATTAAGGGATTCATTCGGTGAAGGTTGATTTCCTGGACTAAGCTCCTGGTCGTATTCATTCTAATGCCGGCCCTGCTGGCGGACGCTGGCGCGCAACTCCTCAACGATCTCAAGAGCGGCTTTATGGGCGGCTTCACTCTCGGTGACCTCGAACGAAATCGCCCCCACGCGGGCGTGACCGCCGCCGCCATAACGCTCGCATACCCGGGCGAGATTGACGGTGGGCTCGCGTTTTGACCAGGGGTTCGACCCGACCGAAACCTTTACCCGGAACGAACTCTTGCTGACGCCGATACTGTAGACCGAATCGGGATGCAGATAATACGGAATGAACTTGTTGTAGCCTTCGAGGTCAAGGTCGGTGATGTCGAAGAAGATCGTGCCATCTTTTTCTTTAGCGCGCTGGCGCAAAATCTCGATCGAGCGCTGGTGGCGTTCGAGCAGCGGCGGCAGGACGGCGGCGACGAAAGGCTCATCCAGAATAGTGGCGAGGGGACGGTAGGCGAGCAGAGGAATCATGGTCTTGACGAAGTCGCGGTCGCTGGAGGCTTCGATGGCCATGGTCAGCTTCATGGCGGGAGTTTTCATCTCCACCGCTGACTTCGCATCTTCGTACATGGCGCCGTCGACGATGTCGGTCCAGTGGACCAACTCCGACACCGGGCGCGGATCGAAGCCGAAGCGCTCTTCCGCCACCATGGCGATAAAGCTGGTGCAGGACTTGAAGGCCGGATCGTAGAACTTGCGGTTGCTCTGATCCTGTTCGAAGTGGGCGGCGTCGGCAGGGGAAAGGAAAGCGCTTTCGTGGTGATCGAACCACCAGGTAATTTTGGGTGAACTGGAATACTTGAAATCGACGATGGCGTTCTCGTCGCCATCGAACTGCTTCTCGTCGAAAAGCGAGCCGGCGCGATGCAGCAGGCCGGAGTAGACGAAGTCCACATCGCTGCGGATTCGTTCCCGGTAGAAACGGGAAAACAGGGCGGCTGAGCAAGCGCCGTCAAAACACTTGTCGTGATAAAAGACCCGTACTCGCAAGGTTGGCTTCCCTTACCCGTCTGTCGTTGCTTCTCCGGGCGTGCAGTGAAAAACAAATAGAGTTGCTGGTTTGGAGACTTATGTCAAGGGGAGGGGGCAAGTTTCAAGGTTTCAGAGTTTCAAGGTTTCAAGGAAAGGATCGGCTGAAGCTGTGAAAGCTTGAAACTTTGAAACGTGCGCTAATGCTCATTTACCAGTCGATCCGCTCGATTCCGCGGACAAGATCGAAGTGGCGGTCCCGGCTTAGGAGGGAAAAAGCGTGCTGACGGCAAAGCGCGGCAATCCAAACGTCGTTGGAAGGAATTGGAGTTCCGGATCTCTTGAGTTCGTGTCGGAGAGCGGCGTAGGAGATGGCCGTTGCTTCATCCACATCGAGTACCCGGTAGTTGGGAAGCGACTCGGTCAGCCACTGTTCATAGCGCAGCCGGTCGCGTGATAGCCGAATTCCGTATCGGTATTCTCCCAGCACGATCACCGGAACGGCGATCTCAGCGGCCTTGCGCAGGATCGGCTCCAACGTGGCATCGCCGTCGGCGACGGCCGAGAGGCCGATGGTGTCCAGGACCACGGTTGAACTCAATCTCGATCCTCACTCTCGATCTTCGGTCTCAATCTGGTCGAATTCTTCCGCAATGATCCGGTTAATTCTCGCCGTCTCCCGGTGTAGATGACGGAGTTTGCCAAACGTCTTCATCCAGGGCTTGCTGTCTCTATTGTTTTGGGCCCGGAGTTTGTCGGCCAGCGCTTCCGAGACCAGCGCACGAAAAGGAATTCCGCGCTCGGCCGCCGCCGTCTTGGCGCGGCGGAAAATAACGTCCGGAATCTCCAGCGTAGTCTTCATAACTCCATCCTCCCATATTTATGGGACTTGGTCAATCGACCGTTTGTTACTTCCTCCGGCGCCGCAATTTGAAACGGAAGCTGACCACTCCGTTCCAGTCGCGCAGGGCGACGATCGACACGTTGCGCGTAATGTTGTACTCCACCTGGATGATCTGCTGGTTGGAAACAGCGACGTTGGTGCTATAGGTCATGGTGACATTGTTCACGACTTGCTGCTCGACGGTGACCTGAGGACCTCGCACCACGCTGGTTTCACCGGCCAGACCCTGGGGATCGATCTTGACGCGGCTCACTCCGAACAAGCGCTGCAGGCGGCTGTTGACGGTGCTGTTGAGAGCCTGATTGATCAGCAGATTGGAGGCGTCGCCGCCGAACAACGATCCGCTCGATCCCGCAGCCGCCGATTCTTCCTGGGTACGGCCGAGAGCGAGGAGGGCGATAACATCGGCTTCGGGAAGCTGCGGCTCGGATTGCCAGGTGACTTTCGGGCCGTTAGAAGAACTGAGGTCACCGCGAAATTGCACGGTGATGTCGTAATCGCGGACTCGCGTGGTCGCCTGCAGATCGATGACGGGTTGTGTCCTGGCCGGATTCGCGAAAGTGACATCGCCACGCTCGAGGTTGTAAGTGTTTCCGCTGAAAGAAATTTGTCCTTCCAGGACTTCCACCCTTCCCAGAACAGCCGGACGCTCGGCCGTGCCTCTTAGCCTGAGGTCGGCGTTGCCGGAGAGCCTGGCGATGGCGGTTTGCATCTGCAGTTCGGGAGTGGTGGTCACGTGGACGTCGAGTTTAAGGTGGCTGGCGAGAGTATCGCTCTGCGTGAGGCCGACCGACTGCCTGGTCCGCGCGATATAAGCGGCGAAATCAAATCCGGGAGTGACTGCCAGCTTGGTAACCAACACATTACCGCTCAGTACGGCGGAATTCGTGGTGCCGGTGAGCCGGAGGTCGGCGTTCGCGGTAGAACTTACCCCTGGAGGATAACGCAGGCGAACCCCCTGCGCCGTCGCACCGAAGTCGAGAAGAAAAACGCCACTCTGGTAGGTTGCGGAGCCCGTCAAGGCCACCGTGCCGCCGCCCGTGGTGCCGCTGAGATGCTCGATCTGGATGCGGTTGCGATCGAACAGCAAGACGCCGTTCAGGTCGCTGAGACCACTGGGAAAGTCGTTGTGGCTGACGAAGGTGTTCTTCACTTCCAGACGCCCTTGCAATACGGGTTGTGAGAGCGTGCCCCCGGCTTCGAGATTCACGCCCAAAGTACCGCGCGCCAGAATTTTGGGGTTGAGGGACTGCCACAGCGCCATATTGACCGATCCCTCCAGGCGCAGGTCGAGCTCTTGCGCGCCGGTCAAATGCGCCTGGCCATGCGCGGTGAAATCGGTTCCACTTCCGGCCAGGTGGAGGTTTTCGACGAGTAGGACTTGATCCGCGACCTCGAGGCGAATGGGATCGACACTCTGTATTGGCACGTGCTCGACCTCTACGGTGAAAGCATCGAGGTCCGCGACCGCTTTCAAATCGCGCGGCGTGCGCAGAGGACCTCGAACCTGCAGTGTTCCCCCCAGAGAAGAACGTCCGGTGATTCCCGGCAAGTAAATGCGCAGCAGCGAATCGGCATCCAGATTATGGAATTGGAGATTCAGATCCGCTGGAAAAGAATGTTCTAATCCGACGCTGCCCGAGATGGTCAACTCGGGTTTAGCCTTCGCGTCTTTAGCAGAATCAGAAGCAGAATCAAAGTCCGAGTGGGCGTTGAGATCGAGCTGCCGCCCGTGAGTGGAGGCGTCGACGTAGAAATCTCCGACGCGTTCCTTGTCCAGGGCGAGGTCCTTGAGATGTACGTGCGCCTCGATGGCAGGCTGTTCGGGGGTGCCGTTGACTCGCACGCTAAAATCGGCGACGCCATCCGCGGTGAACCGGCTGCTCTGGAGGTGCGGCAAACGCGCGAGATCCAGGTTATGCCCGGAAAGATTCAGTCGGAACTCGTCTTTCGACGATCCGAAATTCGCCGTGCCGACGGCGGCGCTCCCGGAAAGCGCAGCGTCGTAGACACCGGCTTCGATGTTGTTGAACTGAAGCTCGCCACCAGCGAAGCGAAGGTCGCTCCTCAGCGAAGGAACACCCACTCCGTAGGCCATTCCGTTGCGCAGTTCGAGATGTCCATCGCCGTGGGGATCGGCGCGCGTGCCGGAAACGGCTGCGGACACGTCGAGTGTGCCAGCCAACGGCGGAGCAAGTCCCGCTATGTGAGCAATTTCCGCCACGTCGGCGTTGCGAAGGTCCAGGTGCAGAGTAAAAGGAGCGTCTTCCGGCAGCGCCCACGCCGTCAGTGCGGTACTGGCATCGAAGTGCGCAGTGGTGTGGCCGTGAATGACGGACCCGTTGTGAGCGGCGAAATGATCGCCGGAGAACTGGACTGCGGTGGAGAGCGCGTCCCAGTGAACAACTCGAGAGGAGGCCCGGCTGGTTGCGGGCAAGATTGTGTCAAAGTCATAGACTTCCAGATTTCCAGTGACGGCAAGCGCAGAGAGTCCACCGCTGACGTAACCGGCGAGGGTCGCCCAGCCGTGAACCGCAAAGGGCAAATTCCTTGATCCATATGTCGACGATTCGAAGGTCGCTTCGAGCAGTGGTGCCCACTCCCTAAGGTTGTGGCTGGTGAACGAGAACCGGAGCGCTGAGGTTGCGGAGAGACTTCCGGTCGCGGTGATTTCAGAGCCGGAGGTAGTGAGGTGCAGTTGGCTCACATCCAACTCATCGCCCGCTCTGCGATATAGGCCATTTATCTGGCCGCGCACGGGGATCTCCTCCGGCGTCTGCTTAAGCGCCGGTTCGATGTTGAGGCTCAGGCGAGTCTCCGCGTCGCGGATGGTGCCCACCCACAGTACCTCTACATTG
Organism: uncultured Acidobacteriaceae bacterium; assembly: GCA_963747545.1. Lineage (GTDB taxonomy): Bacteria > Acidobacteriota > Terriglobia > Terriglobales > Acidobacteriaceae > Acidiflorens. The sequence goes on from CAVVFQ010000001.1 coordinate 173,394, forward strand.
CCGCTCGCACTTCCAGACAGATTGAGGCGATTCAAGGGAAGGTCGCTGGAGCTGAGACTTTCCAGTGCCGGGAGCAGCGGAAAGCCCGTCAATTGCAGGCGTACCAAGCCGCGCTGAAGAGTTCCCGACTGGACTCGTCCGATCACATGGCGCCGCTTAGTGGCCGGCGACGGCAAGGAGCTTTGAAGGGAACTCTGCCAGTTGCTCACATCGGCGTCGCCGGACAGGTTGCCACCGAACAGGCTCGCCTTGATCGAGGAAACGTGGAAGCGCTCCGGGGTCAAGGCTACTGTAGCCGTGAAGCGGCCATTCCGCATCGACAGCTTGTCGTTTGACCATTCGATGTCTCTGGCTTGGATGGCCGCCTGGGTGGAAAAATCCTGCAGGCTCCAGGAAACTTTGCCCTCGAATTGCGCGGTACCTTTGCGAATTTGCGCCAACCGTAACAGGGACGAGAGTTCACTGAGATCGGTAAGGCCATTGTAATCACCGGTCAGCTTAGGGTTGTGAAAGTCCTGCAGGCGGCCGGTGAAATGAATTTCAGATTTTCCGGAGGCCACCATCAAATTGCTGATGTCGGCGCGTCCGCGGGACAGAACCAGCGAAGCATCTGCCCGCCACACAAACGGGGAATACTGTTGCAAGCGAGTGGCGACGCTGCCCGCAACCACGTGAGCTTCATATTGCCGGTGCAACAAAGAGTAGTTCAAAAGCAGCGCCAGGTCGCGCGCGGCGAATTCGAATGGAAATTTCTTGTCTTCCCATAGCAGCTCACCCTGCCGCACTTCGATGTGCGCAAACGAAAGCGAGATGAGTTGTTCCACCGGGCCCTGATTGGAGGTAATTTTCGCCTCGGGCACGGGAGCGTTGATGGTGCCATCGGGATAATCGATGACGTGAACGACGGGATGGTCGAGCATGAGGGAATGCAATCCGACGGTGGTGCTGAGCAGCGAAATAATCTTCAATTCCGCCTCCAGCCGGTCGACGTGGAAGAAGGGGGCCTGATCCGAGGCCTCGTGACCATGGATGGTCAGGTTGCGCGCGTCGATGCGCAAGCGGAAGGGAGTGATGTGAAGTTCCCCGAGTTCGACGCGGCCGCCGGTGAGCTTTTCAGCCGACGCGATCACTCTGCGGCGGACCCTCTGCTGAAAAGAATCCGTCGTGACGTACCAGGCGATCAGGCCGAAGGCGACGAGGGTGAAGACACAGAAGCAGAGAAACAGTTTCCACAGGATGTGCCGACGCTCGGGAGGAGTGGGCTCGAGCAACGCTTCGAGCAGCGGAACTTGTTCGGTCGGCGGATCAGGCGGCGAAACAGGCTCAGTGGGCGGCTCGGTCATCGGTGATCAGTCATCGGTCAGCGGTTCTGCTCTCCGCGGGTCTGCTCGCCGGGCTTGGGTTTAGGAGTCGGGATATGGCTCTCAGAGCGCAGACTCGCCAGCCATCCCGTGAGCAGTTCGTTCATTTTTTTCTCGGTCAGCAGATTCTTAATCCGGCCAAAGACTTCGGTCAACGGGGTTGTATTATTGCCGGCGCGTTTCAATTCCGGCAGCAGTTGATCGTGGTAGTAGGTCTCCACTGCCCGCTGATCAATCTGGATGGCGGGGCGGAGACGGTCTTCAACCAGCTTCATGACCTGGATCTCTTCACCCAGACGCTTTTCCAGCGCGCTTTGGGTGAGCCCATAACGCTGTAGCATAGCGTGCCAACCTGCGTCGGTGGCGCAATCGGGATGAGTCTTCCGAGCTTCATCCCGCACTTCGGCAACGCGGGCCGCGACCTGGTCGGCGGGGGCCGGCTGAGACGGCCGAACCTGTTCCCGCAGAAGTTCCTGATCGATCAGGCGATCAAGGGCTGCATTGCGCTCGTCGGTAGTAAACGATTCCGGGTCGCGGCCATTCGCGAGAGCCTCGAAGGCCACTTCCTGTTCCCAATCGCTCTGCAAAACAACATGGCCGTTGACCGTGGTGACCACGCGATCGACGATCTGGCTGGCCGCGGATGAGACTGCCAGCGCCATGCAGAACGCCGCATACCATATCGCGGCATGCATCGTGATGCGCACCGCCAGGGCAACCACGCCGGGCGTGCCCGCTGACGGGCGGGGGCGCCCGTCGCTCCACCGGATTCCGGGTTTGAGCATTCGGACTTTCATCAGAAAGACTGCCCCACGCTGAACGAAAAGTTGAAATGTCCGGCGCGTTGGTACCCGAATTGCCCCGACTGCTCGCCAGTCACCGGATTGGTCACGATGTTGTTGTAGCTGGGAAAGTAGGGCGGATTTAAATTGTAACCGAAGTCGAAGCGCAATGGTCCGATCGGGGTCTGGTAGCGCACGCCGAGACCAATCGCGTGCGATGCATAGTTGTAATTGCAGTTCAGGTGCGTGGCCTGCTGGAAACAGAAATCCTCGTTGGGCTGGTGAAAGCGACCCAGGCTGGGGAGCATTTCCTGGGGTCGGGCAAACACGTTGCCCATGTCGTGAAAAATCGTGAACCCGATGCTGTCATTGAGATAAGGCACCATGACGTTCGGAAAACGCATCTCCAGACTATTGAGGAACAAGGCGCTGCCACCGACAGGATATCCGGTAAACGGGTCGCGTGGTCCTGCCTGATTTAACCCAAATCCACGATTAGAGTTGCCCCCGCCGCTGTAGAAGCGCTCCGGCAGAGGAATGAGGGTTTCGCCAGGCTGAGGAGTTTGCGACGGATCCAGTATGACCGTGTTTCCAAAGCGGTTCTCGATCCCTACGGTGGTGGAACGGGCGAAGACGAATCCTTGTCCGGTGCTGCGATTGCGAAAAAACGTGTGATAGGTGGAATTCTTGACCAGCAACCGGCTGAAGTCCGCCTCGGACCCAAAGTAGCTGGAGGCAACGCCGCCTTCGACACTGGTATAGCTGCCGCGGGTGCTCTCCAGGTCATTATCGCGCCGGTTGCGAATGTAGATAAAGTTAGGAGTTCCTACCTGGGTCGGCTTCGACAGAAGCGGAATGAGGTTACTGGTAACCTCAACATTGCTGGCCTCCACGCGGCGATAGCTGAAGCGGTAGGCGAAGGTCGTCAATTCGCGGTCCTGTCTTTTGTAGAGCACTTGCAAGACCTGCAAAGTGCCCTCTAGACGTTTTGAGGTAAAGGTGGAGACGTCGACCGTGTTGTCGTAAAGAGCGGTGGCGGTGAAGCGAAGGTTTTCAAGGTTGAGCAGTGCAGGGATGCCGTAACTGATGATCGCTCTCTGCTGCAGGCGGCCAAGGTCACCCTTCATGGTGATGGTCTGGTGGCGACCATCCACGCTGGTGCGGGTGACCCCTAAGGAGACCATGGGGCTGATGCCGGTTTGCCCGAGTGGCTGGTTGACGCCGAACGTGGGCTGTCCGGTCTGGAATTCGAAACCGACGCCGTAATCGAAGGTGTAGCGATCCGCTTCACTCACCGTGACCAGCACGTTCTTGCGCGACTCGGTGCCATCGGGGTTCTGGATGGCGGTGTCCACCTGCTTGAAAAGGCCGAGGTCGTACAGGCGGCGTTGACTCTCCAGCATGGCCTGCTGGCTCAGGGGCGCGCCCGGCTGCACTCGCACTTCCCGGCGAGCGACTCCGCGGCGAGTGTGGTTGAGCCCATCGAGAAACAGTTGATTGACAAAAAATTGCTCACCTTCATGAATGGTGAACGTTACACCGACACGGGGCGAGTTGTCTGGTGACGGATCAGAAACATAAGCAACGTCGACGGTCGCATTGGGAAAACCGTTGTCGAAATACTTGCTCAGAATCCGGTCGCGGTCATCCGCCAGACTGGACTCATCGAACCCCTGCCCTTCCTCAGTGGAAAGTTCAGGTAGCTGTTCCTGCGGGAGGGTATAACTGCCCTCGATGCGGACCGAGGCCACGCGCGTCTGCGAACCCTCTTTGACAGCGATCTCGATGGCCAGCTGCGACGGATCACCCTGATACTTGGTGACGAGTTTGCTTTTGACTTCAGCTTGCCGGTATCCACTGGCCCGATAAAGAATCTCGATACGTTGTACATCCTCTTCGAGCAGCGCTTCGTTGTAGCGCCCGTGACTGAACAGGCGTCCGGCAGCCTGGTCCTGCATATGTGCGCGAATCAGGTCGTCGGAAAAAAAACGATTGCCCGAGATGCGAATGGCGGTGAGTTTGTGGCGGTCCCCGGGATTGATGGCATAAACCACCTGTACCTTTTTGCTCTCCGGCGCGGTTTGCTGGCTCACGCTGATCGTGGCCTCGAAGTAACCGAGAGTCTGAAGATGATTCTGGATGTTGCGCCGGCCTTCGTTGAGCAGATCATCGTCGACCGCGCCTTCTTCGTAGATGGGTACCAGCCGGTGCAGCACGCGCTGGCTGAGTTTAAAATTTTCGGCGGCGATCTCGACCACCGGGCCGCGGTCCACTTTGAAGACGTAGTCCACAGTGTTGTGCTCGGGGCGATAGGTGCGACTGGCCACCTCGACCTGGGCGAGCAGGCGGTTCTGCTTTTGAAAGCGACTGCGAATTCGTTGCAGAGCACGCGTGATGCGTTTCGAGGATACCGGATCGCCGGAATGCAACTTGGCGATCTCCTTGATCTCGGCGATGGAATAACCGGCGTCCCCGTCCACCTTGATTTCTCCGACTATGGCACGCGGGCCGAGAACGGCATGGAAGATCATGTTCACCTGGTGTTGCTGCTCGTCGCGATTTTCAGAGAAGGTCACTTTCGAGCGGTGGAATCCGTTTTCTTCCATCACTCGCTGGATGCCTTGCAGTGCGCGGTCGACTTTCTCCCGCGAATAGAGTTCGCCGAGTTGCAGGCGGGTGGCGCTCGCGAGTTGGTTGGCGGAGGGATTGATGGAAACGCCTTCGATCGCCACCATGCCCACGAAAAAATTGGCGACCGTCATAAAGCGCAGCCTGACGCCGGTGGTTTCGGTGCGATCGGCTGCGGCCTGAATATCGGAAAACCGTCCGGTGGCGAAAAGAGCCTGCATCGCGTCGTGCAGTGATTCGCGCGTGAGCGGCTCACCGATTTTGAGCGGCGTGGCCGCCAGCAGCGAAGCCGCCTCATCCGGCGGAACACCGGGCAACTCGATCTGATCGATCGGCAAGCCCAGATACGGTGTGATGGTTCCGAACTTTGCTTCGGCGGCTGCTTCGGACTGCGAAGGTGATTCCGCGGGTTGCTGGGGAACGGGGGGCGAATCCTGCGCCCAACCTGCAGAGTGCGCGAGGACTAACAAAACCACCAGCATAAAGCGGACGGACCGGGCCCTTCGGCTCCGCTCAGGACAGATTCCGCCCCGTCTCCACACGAGCACGTCATCCCGAAATTCAGGCTGGTCAACCATGCGACCTTTCGGGTTCGATGAATTGCTAAACGGCACACGTTGCTCGCACGGACAAAGTTTGTCGACCGGCACCTATAATACTGGTTTGAAAGCCTCGGAAAGGTAATCGCTAAGGTTATTGCTTTGGAGACGGACGACCGGTACTCGCGGCAGGTGCTGTTTAAAGAGATCGGAGCGGAGGGGCAGAAACGGCTGGCGCAGTCCCGCGTGGTCATTGCTGGATGCGGCGCCACCGGTTCCGCGCTGGCCTTGTTGCTGGCGCGTTCGGGCGTGGGGATGCTGCGCATTCTCGACCGCGACTACGTCGAGCCCAGTAACTTGCAACGCCAGTCGTTATTTGACGAAAATGACGCTCGCGAATCGGTGCCTAAGGCAATCGCGGCGGCGCGGCAAATCGCGCGCTTCAACTCGCAGATCGTGGTCGAACCTCATGTCGCCGACCTGATTCCCGCGAATGCCGATTCCCTGCTCGGCGGCTGCGACCTGATTCTGGACGGTACCGACAATTTCGAAACTCGCTATCTGATCAACGACTATGCGGTGAAGAACTCCGTGGCCTGGATTTACTCGGCGGCGGTCGCGAGCTATGCCGTGAGCATGAATATCCTGCCTGGCGAAACGGCGTGCCTGGCCTGCGTGTTCCCTGAATCTCCGCGGGGGACCGTCGAGACCTGTGAGACTGCCGGCATTTTGAATTCTGCCGTCAACCTGGTGGCGTCGATTGCCGCGACCGAGGCGTTGAAGTTTCTGGTGGGTGCTCGCACAAAGATGAGGCGGACGCTGCTTTCCTGGGATGTCTGGACGAACGAACGGGCGGAGTTGGCGGCGATGCATCCGCGGGCGGAATGCCGTGCCTGCCTGCGAGACTTTGTTCATCTGGCGGGCGAGGGGCGTCCTCACATTACCCTGTGCGGCCGGAATTCGGTGCAGATCCACGAGCGGCAGCGCCCGGTTGACTTTGGCGAACTGAGCACGCGGCTTCAGCCCCTCGGCAATGTTCGCCACAATGAGTTTGTGCTGAAGTTCTGGCGCGAGCCTTACGAAATGACGCTGTTTCCCGACGGCCGGGCGATCATCAAGGGGACGACTGATACGGCCATTGCGCGGAGTCTGTATGCTCGGTTCGTGGGCAGCTAAATCCGGGGCGCACTAATCTGTTGCAGGTTGTGCGCATCAGTTTTCACCCGCCTTACGGCCAGGCCTTGCATGAATTTCAGTGATTTGTGCCGAGAGCGCCGTGAATCGCCGAACATCATGCCTGTCTTCGACCCCACCGTAACTGGCCAGCAAACTGCACTTGATGGCTTGATGTGTTAGCCCCAGTGGAGGCAGTATGCGACCCTATTTGGTTCTGATGGTAGTAGTTTTGATGGCAGCATTCGCGCTTGCGCAACAACCCGTTCCCTACCCCGGCTCTTGCGTTGTTTACGGATGCGCCCCGTACGTTCCGCGTTTGACCACGCCCGAGCTTTCCCTGCAACAGTTTTCGCCGAATCCGGTGGGTGCGAGCAACGCCACCACGGGACTGATCGCCGGCGCAACCAACTCTACCCTTTCGCAAGTCCAGGGAGAGACCAGTTCGGTCTGGACCGTGGCGGTGTGGTATCAGGGCGGCGACGCACCGCTGACGGCGCCGAACATCCACCTGTGGCCGGAGCGGATTGGACGCGAAGGTCGCGTTATGCACGAAGCGATGGGCGGCCCGATGGGCGAAGGGCGTCCTGGTGAAATGCGTCCGCGCGAGGAACGCGCCCGGGAAGGTCGTGCCGGTGAAGAGCATGGAGCGCGCCAGTCCGAAGAAGCGCGCGTTGACTGGGCTTACATCGCCGGGCCAGTCGCCGTAGAGAGTAAGTTCAAAAAGGCCGGAAGAGCCTATAAGAACGAAGACGTCACGCGCCAGAATGACAAGAACGGCGTGGTGAAATACGACGGCAAGACGGAAAAGATCTAGCTCTCGGCTCTCAGCTGTCAGCTCTCGGTTTTCGGCTCTCGGTCGCCACAAATCGTGGAGACCGAGAGCTTTTTATTTATTGAAGGGGATCCCGTTTGGCCTGTTCCAGGGCAGAGATGGCGGCGTCGCGCGAAACCGTAGGAAAGTCATCCAGAAACTCGACCAGCGTTTGTCCACCTTCGAGGTAGTCCAGCAGAGCTTGAAATGGAACGCGTGTGCCGCGAAAGACGGGAGTCCCTCCGAGCACTTCGGGATCTCTCGCAATGACTTCGTTCACAGTAGGCATCGCCCGATCTCCTTAGGTCTTTCTGGCACGATTCCACTCCGCGTTGTCGCCGGCACAAAGCGCCCCATTCGTAATCTGCGGCTACCTGGGGTTTACACGGGCTGCTGTTTGTAGTGACGCAGTTTGAAAATTGCCGGCCCTCAGCGGCTGAAGCCGCATTCAAAACAGTGCAATTACCGCAGCGGTGAACCGCTGCGCCACCCAAAATCAGTTCAAACAGCACCACTACCCTGCTGTTGGTTAATGAACCATTTCCTTCCCCAATCTGCTATCTTCGTCGGTGATTCTCTGTCGGTTGATTCTCTCCACACAAACCATGCAGGCGCCGGTGGGCGCCGAGGATGATTGTCTTCATGCCTGAGATTGCTCGTCCTGAACCGTCCCGTCTTTATCGCTGGACTGTGCTGCTGTTTGTCAGCGTGGCGATGGGCGCCAACTACTACATCTACGACAGCATCAACCCGCTGGAACGCGTTTTTATCGACAGGCTGGGTTTTTCCGCGACGGCGTTCGCGTGGCTCAACTCCTCTTACAGCGTGGCCGCGGTTTTGACTCTGCTGATAGGCGGCATCATCATCGACCGCATTGGCACCAAGAAGGCGATCACGTTCTTCGCCGCACTTTGCCTGCTGGGAGCCATACTGACCGCCGCGCGCGGGCAGGCTGGGGTGATGATTGCCGGGCGCACCGTGCTCGGTCTGGGCGCGGAATCCATGATCGTGGCGGTCATCACGGTGCTCGCCAAGTGGTTTAAAGGCAAAGAGCTTAGTTTCGCCGTCGGGATCAACCTCACCATCGCCCGCCTGGCCTCGGTGGCAGCGGACAATTCGCCGACCTGGGCTAATCGGGTCTTTTATCCCAATGGACCGGCGGGTGAGCCGAGTTGGCAGGGGCCGCTTTTGCTGGCGGTTGGCGCCGGCGTGCTGGCGGTGGTTTGCTCGGGCGTCTACTGGGCACTCGAAAGCCGCGCAGAAGGACGGTACGAACTGGGCAAGGCGGGGGAAATCGACAAACTCGAGTTTGGGCAGATTTTCCGGTTCAACGGTTCGTATTGGTTGATCGTCGGGCTGTGCTTCACCTTTTATTCCGCGATCTTTCCCTTCCGCACATTTGCCATAGATTTCTTCACCAATAAGATTCTGGCAACCCACGGCGGCATAAGCGCTTCGGAAGCAATGCGAGTCCTGGCGCACGAACGGGCGGGGTTCTTCAACAGCCTGCTTCCCCTTTCATCCATGATTGCTACTCCTCTTTTCGGATTGCTCTCGGACAAGATCGGGAAGCGCGCTTTTTTGATGATGTTTGGCTCGGTTCTGCTGATGCCGGTTTATCTGATGATGGGGTACACCAATGTTTCGCTCTACGTGCCGGTCTGCATGATGGGGATAGCCTTTTCGCTGATTCCGGCGGTCATGTGGCCTTCGGTCGCGTATATCGTGGACCAGAACCGGCTAGGCACCGCCTACGCCTTGATGACTCTGATTCAGCAGATCGGGTTCTTCATCCTGAACCTGCTGATTGGCAGAGCCAACGACTACTCCCACGCCGGGCTGGATAATCCGGGAGGATATGGGCTGGGTATGTGGATCTTCTCGGTGCTCGGGTTCGTCGGGCTGACCTTCGCTATTCTGTTGCGGATTCGAGAAACGGGTCCACACGGGCATGGGCTGGAAACGATCACGGCGAAGGGGTGAGGCATCTATAGTTTCTGGTAGGGAGGCGCGACACGTCTCCTGCCGCGCGCGGGAGGGTGGCACCAGGCCGGCTGCCCCCGTCTCTACAGGAGGGGGCGACGCTCGCTCGCAAGGTTACTAGAAGTGACTTTCGGCAGCGAGTTAGACGGGTACTTTGGCCGGACAGACCATCCGGTAAACTACCGTTTTTGGTATTCTGACGACTTATGGCACGGTCGAGAACGCTTCCGCGACTCGCTCGGCAAATTTGTACAACGAAAAGAGTTCGAAGCCGCATCTGAACGAGTGGCGGCCGGAAAAGGCGACTTGACCGACCCGAAGCAAGGCATCACTGAAGCAGAGGCAATTGAGCAGGCGAAACAAGGCCAAGAAGCTGCGTTCGAGGTTTTGTATCAACTGCACAAACGCCGCGTGTACTCGCTATGTTTGCGCATGGTCTCCAATCCCGCGCAGGCCGAAGATCTGGCCCAGGAAGCGTTTCTCCAGCTATTTCGCAAGATCAGCACTTTTCGGGGCGAGTCCGCTTTCTCGACCTGGCTGCATCGCATGACGGTCAACGTGGTCCTGATGCAACTGCGCAAGAAGGGCCTGCCGGTGGTGTCGCTCGAAGAGACGCTGGAAGCCGAAGACGAGGCTCCCAGGAAAGAATTCGGCACCAAAGACTTGAAGCTGACGGGTTCCATCGACCGGTTGCAATTGCAGCGGGCGATTGACCGGCTGCCGCCGGGCTATAAAACGGTTTTTGTGTTGCACGATGTGGAAGGATTCGAGCATAACGAGATTGCCCAAATGGTGGGATGCTCGATTGGCAACAGCAAGTCGCAGCTCCATAAGGCACGATTGAAGCTGCGCGAGTATCTGAAGTTCATGAGAGCCGAAAAGGCCAAGACTGGGTAACTGAGCTGCGGTATTGGGGAGAGGTTGCTATGAAGTGTTCCGATGTAGAGAGAGTTCTGCCGGAGCTCCTTGACGGCGCTTCGGACCGTGCGTTTCCGACTGACGTTGAAAGTCATGTGAAGTCCTGCCCAGATTGCTCGGATCTGGTCGCGGACCTGAAGCTGATCGCAAGCGAGGCCCGGCAACTGGCGGCTACCGAAGAACCCGCGCCCAGAGTGTGGGTGCGAATTGCGGCGGAATTGAGGGCGGAAGGGCTAATTCGGGAGTCCGTCCCTGCGCCCAGCCGCCGCCCCGTCGTTCCAGTCCCAGTTGCGGCTTCTCCGCGATGGCGATGGCGAGCTTTGTGGCTGGGGCCGGTCGCGGCTGCGGTGCTGGCGGCAGGCGCTTACGTGGTAAGTCATAAGCCGGCCCCGCAAGTGGCGCTTCAGCAAACTCCCGCGGCTCCGGCTTCGGCACTTCCAGCTTCCGTACCCGCGGTGACGGCTCAGGCGACTCCTGCACCCACGGTGCCGGCCTCGGCTGCGCAACCGGCTTCCCAACAAATGGCTAAGAAGTCAGCCGAGCCCATCGGCCCCAATGCAAACGAAACGGGACCTGCCGTAGAAGCCGCAGCGGAGCCCGAGCCGAGTGCGGAAGATCAACAGTTTCTGAGTGCGGTTTCGACGCTCGGCGCTTCGACGCGGGCCACTTATGAAAATCAACTGAAAGCGGTCAATGCGGAGATTCGGGAAACGCAGGCATATGTCGATCGGAATCCGCGGGATGTGGATGCCCGTCAGCATCTGATGGATGCGTATCAACAGAAAGCACTTCTTTACCAGATCGCTTTGGATCGTATTCAATAGCGGAAGGGTGGCCGGTATTCCCGGCCGCAGGGGCGGCGTTTTTTATGGCGAGTCTTCGGAAGGTGAGTGTTCACCGTGCACGCATTCACCCGGCGAGCATTCAGCACGCGCGTATTCCACAAACCGCGGTTGTGACCCTGGTTCTGGCGGGCTGCCTGGCCTCGGCGGCCTTCGCCCAGAGTAAGGGCGAGAGCAAGAAAGAATACCGGTTCACGGTCGGCCCTAACGCAATCATTTCCATCGATACGCAGTACGGAGCGATTTGGGTGAAGCCCGGCAACGTCGACCAGGTGGTGGTGACGGCCACGCTCCAGTCGATCAACGTGGAAGTCGACCAGCAGCAAAACGGCAACCGGATTGAACTTGCGTCGCATCTCCTGGAGAGCGCGAACGAGCAGAGCGGCCGGGTTGACTACGACGTTCTGATTCCGCGAGATGCTACCCTTAACCTCCGTTCTTCAACCGGTCCTCTGTCGGCGGAGGGGTTGCAGGGAGACTTGACGCTCGAAGGGACCGATGCGGTAGTGAACGTGCGCAACTTCGAGAATGGTCATGTACGCGTACGGACAATGCGCGGACTGATTACGCTTACCGATGTTCGCAATGGTCACGTCGAAATTGCTTCGATCACCGGTGACATCCATATGAAGTCGGTCACTGGACCGCTGGTGCTGGCCAGTTCCGGCGGGGGAAGGATTTTCTACAACGGCGATTTCGGCTCCGGCGGCGACTACAGATTCACCACCCACACCGGTGATATAGAAGCGATGGCGCCGGCGGATGTCTCGGCCGACTTTAGAGCGCACTCGGTGCTGGGACGGGTGCAACATGATTTTCCTCTCCAGCCCAAGCACTCCCGCTTTCCAGTCGAGGCGGGACGTTCCTTCGTTGGTACCTCCGGCAAGGCGTCATCGGAGGTCGTGCTGCGTTCTTTCAGTGGTAAAATCCGCCTTAAGCAACGCCGAACCACAGAAAATCAATAGGAAATAGGAAGAAGATGGGCGCGGACCTTGGGCCAGGCAACAATGGGCTTGGCAGCACGCCTGAAGTTGTCCGTCTTCGTGACGTGGAGTGCCATGGGAGTGCGCGCGGTGTTTCTGGTCGGATTCATGGCTGCCGGCAAGACCACTGTAGGACAGGAACTTGCCCGGCGGCTGGGCTGGGATTTTGTGGATCTGGACGCCCAAATCGAGTCTCGCGAAAGGCAAACCATAGCCGAGATTTTTCGGGACCGCGGGGAACGTGAGTTTCGGCTCGCCGAGACCGCCGCTCTGCGCGATCTGACGGAATCGCTGGAGCGTGACACCGTGGTGGCGCTCGGGGGCGGGACGTTTGCACAATCAAGGAACTTTGAGTTGCTGCGGCCTTGGCACTCTATATTTCTGGATGCTCCCCTGGACGAACTTTGGCAGCGCAGCCGGGAGGACGCAACGAAACGACCCTTGCGAAAAGAAGATCCTTCAGAGTTCGCTGATCTATACCAGCGACGGCGGCCGATCTATGCCAAGGCGACAGTAACCATCGTAACCTCGGGCAAGGACCCGGCTGCTCTTTGCGAGGAGATTGAGCGTACCTTGCAGTTTCGGGGAGGGACCGAGGACGCTGGTTCGTCTCGAGTCCCTGCCGATCATTTAGGAACAGGAGAATCACAGTGAAGTTGTCTTTATTTTGTCGGCTGCTCGCTTTCATGTTGGTGTTTGTCTGGTGCGTTGCAGCAGGGGCCGCTCCCAAGGAGAAGGAACACGAGGGGCAGAAGATCGATGCCGGTTCCTTTGGCGTGTTCCAGGGTGGCCATCGGGTGGGAACCGAGACGTTTTCCATTTATCAGACCGGCAACGGCAGCGTCATCGACTCCGAATTTAAAACGGAGAACGCTCCCACTCAGGCTGTGCAGACGTCCGAGATGCAGCTCACCACGAAGGGGGAAATCCGGCGCTACGAGTGGAATGAAGTGAGTCCGGGTACGGCCCGATCGGTGGTGGTTCCGAACGATGACTTTCTAAATCAGAAATGGAGCGCTGGACCGGAGGACAAGGAACACGAACAGCCCTACCTATTGTCACTGTCGACCAGCATCCTGGACGACTATTTCTTCGTGCATCGCGAATTGTTGGCCTGGAAGATTCTGGGGATGGTTTGCAAACAGGACAAGGGGCTGCAATGCTTGCCAAAGCAGCACACCCAGTTCCCCACCCTGGACCCGCACCAGCATTCTTCGGCGCTGGTCACCGGGGATTTCATTGGCCGCGAGAAAGTGACCTTGAAGAGCGGGCCGCAGGATTTGCTCAAGCTGGAACTGAAAAACGACGCGGGAACGTGGCAACTCTGGCTCGACGACCAATTTAAAGTCATGAAGATGTCGGTGGTGGGAGACAATACGGAAGTGATCCGCGATTGAAGTACAGCAGGTCTCAGGTCTCAGGTGTCAGGTGTTAGGTCTCCGGTTTCGGGTTCAGCAAGCGCCGTAGAATATTTCTAAGAATTTGACCCTGAGACCTGACACCTAAGACCTGCGTTACGGATAACTCTTGACGATTATCGATTCACGCACCTCGCGCGTCCTGGTTACGGCGGTCCTATTCGCAATAGGGCTGGGCTTTCTTTACGCGGCGCGGCGAACGCTGATTCTCTTCCTTTTTGCCATTTTTTTTGCCTACCTCATTAATCCCGCGGTCGTGCGCTTGGAGCAACTCCTCCGCAGCCGCGTTTGGGCGATCACCGTCATCTACCTTCTGCTGCTCGTTGCTTTGGGTCTGTTTGGGTTGCTGGTCGGTCCAAGGATCGCCCGCCAAAGCGCCCGTCTTGGACAATCGCTGCCGGGGCTGATGGATCAGGCCAGCACCGGCCAGCTCTCAGGCCAGATCGGCCAGATCGCGGCCCGGATCGGAAATGAGCACGGTTGGAGCGCAGACACTCAGAAGCGTATTCGGGATTACCTGGTGAGTCACCGGGAAAACCTGTCTCACCTGGCGCAGCGCATCGGCGTTCGTGCGGCCGAAGCGGCGCAGGAAGTTTGGGTGCTGTTTCTGGTGCCCATCCTGGCCATTTTCTTTCTGCGCGATGGGGGCAGTTTCCACGAAGTGCTGATTTCGCTGGTGCAGTCGCGCTCGCAGCGTGAGTTCCTGCAGGACGTGTTCCAGGATCTGAACCAGATGCTGGCTCAATTCATTCGTGCCCAGTTGACCCTGGCGGCGTTGTCGCTGGTGGCCTACACCACATTCCTGGGTGCGATACGCGTTCCCTACGCGCTGATGCTTGGCACCGCCGGAGGCGCGCTGGAGTTCGTGCCTCTGGCAGGGCCGCTGCTGGCAGGCGCGGTGATGATGAGCGTCGCCGTTCTGACCGGCTACCAGCACTGGTTCTTCCTGCTGTTATTTTTGTTCGTCTGGCGAATGATACTGGATTACGTAATCTCCCCCCGCGTCATGGGAGTGAGTGTCGAGCTGCATCCGCTGGCGGCCTTGTTCGGCATTCTCGCGGGCGGCGAGATCGCCGGAGTGCTCGGCGTCTATCTCTCCATCCCGGTGATGGCAAGTCTGCGGATCGTCTGGCGCCGGTGGCGCATCTACGCCGAAAAGCGCAAGTTCGGTCCGCTCAACGAGTACTCGTTTCCGCAAGAGCTGGGAAGATAGACAAGTTAGAAAAAGCGCGGCCACGCGCAGCGAATTCGCCTGCGGATCAGCGGCGGCATTCCCCTAAGAAATTTCGCTAGTATAAAATTACAACTTATCTTGTTTGTCAGAATCCGTTTGTCAGAATCTGTTTATCGGAACCTGTTTAAAATATGTCGACTAAACTTCCTGTTGGAATTCTCGGTGCCACGGGCATCGTCGGGCAGAGATTTATCCAGATGCTCGAACATCACCCCTGGTTTGAAGTGTCGTGGCTGGCTGCTTCCGATCGTTCGGAAGGCCGGCCCTATGCCGAAGCTGCGCGCTGGCGTTTGAAGACCGCCATCCCCGCTGACGTCGCCAGGATGACGGTTGCGCCCGCCAAGCCGGAAGGCGCCCCGAAGATTATTTTCGCCGCCCTTGATGCCTCGATCGCCCGTGAACTGGAGCCGCAGTTTGCGGCCGCCGGTTGTGCGGTGATCTCCAATTCGAGCGCGTTGCGCATGCAGGCCGACGTTCCGCTGGTGATTCCCGAAGTCAACGGCGATCACATCCAGCTCATCGAAACCCAACCCTGGCGGCGTAAGTCCGGCGGCTTTGCCGTCACCAACCCCAACTGCTCGGCCATCGGGTTGGTCCTGGCGCTGGCTCCCTTACATCGTCGTTTCACGCTGGAGACGGTGATGGCGGTCACCATGCAGGCGGTGAGCGGCGCCGGATATCCCGGAGTCGCTTCGCTTGACATCCTCGGCAACGTCATCCCTTACATCGCCAACGAAGAAGCGAAGATGGAGGAGGAGACGCAAAAGTTGTTGGGCACGCTGAATGGTTCGCACATCGACCCTGCTCCGTTTGCGATGAGCGCGCAATGCAATCGCGTCGCGGTGGAAGATGGACATACCGAGTCGGTCGCGATTCGTCTGAAAAAGAAAGCGCAGGCGGAGGAGATCATCGCCGCCTGGAACGATTTTCGCGCCGAGCCGCAGAAGTTGCGCCTGCCAAGCGCACCCGACCAGCCGATCGTGTACATGACTGCACCGGACCGTCCGCAACCGCGCTTTGACGTTGACCTTGGAGCGGGCATGACGACGGCGGTCGGCCGCTTGCGCAAGTGCAACGTGCTGGATTGGAAGTTCACGGTGCTGTCGCACAACACCATTCGCGGCGCGGCCGGCGCTGCCTTGCTCAACGCTGAACTGCTCAAGGCAAAGGGATACCTCGGGTGACAGGAATACCCACCACGGAGGCGCGGAGACACGGAGGAAAGCCGAATCATGTCTGCGAAGTCCCGCGGTTTGGGAGCGAGCCGCGGGCATGGTTGGGACCGTGGGTGCTTCCATCGGTCAGCGACCGTCACCAACAAAATTTCTTGGTTCAGGTTTTCTCCGTGTCTCCGCGCCTCCGTGGTGGATGTTCTGCCGACCACAAGGAGCACCCTCGCCCATGATCGTGATGAAATTCGGCGGGACTTCCGTGCAGGACGCGAAAGCGATTGAGCGCGTGGCGCATATCGTCCAGGGCCGGTTGGCGGACCGTCCTGTGGTGGTGGTCAGCGCCATGGCCAAGGTCACCGATTCCCTGCTGGCCATGGGAAAGGCTGCCGGTGGAGGCGATCGCAAGACCGCGCTAAAAATGGCGCGCGCCTTGCGCGAACGCCACTATGACACCGCCGGAGAATTGCTGGGCACGGCTCTGTTCACCGAATTTCACGGTGACCTGGGCGCCGACTTCGAAGATCTGGACGAATTGCTGCGCGGCATCGGCGCGGTCGGCGAAATTACTCCTCGCACCTACGACTACGTTGCTTCGTTTGGTGAAGTGCTTTCGAGCAAGATCGTGGCGGCCGCTTTCACCGCCCGAGGATTGCCCGGCGCGCACGTGGATTCGCGCCAGTGTCTGCTGACCGACAGCGCTTACACGCACGCAGTTCCGCAGTTCGACGAGACCAACGAACGCTTGCGCAAGAAAGTAAAGCCTCTGGTCGAGGCCGGCAAGGTTGCGGTGATGGGCGGCTTCATTGGTTCGAATCGCGCCGGCATTACCACTACTATCGGCCGAGGAGGATCGGATTTTTCGGCGGCGATCTTTGGCGCAGCGCTCAGCGCCGAGCGCATCGAAATCTGGACCGACGTCGACGGCATGATGACCACCGACCCGCGCCTTTGTCCCGATGCCCGCCGCATCAAGGTCATCAGCTTTGACGAAGCCGCCGAGCTTGCCTACTTCGGAGCGAAGGTTCTGCATCCGGCAACCGTGCTGCCCGCGATTCAGCAAAACATTCCGGTCTACGTTCTGAACTCGCTGAACCCCACCTGCGAAGGGACGAGGATTACGGCGCGCGCCCCGCGCTGCACGAATATTTTCAAGGCGATCGCGCTGAAGAAGAAGATCACGTTGGTGGAAGTTGCCTCACCCCGCCGTCTGCTGGTGCATGGATATTTGAAGTCCATCTTTGAGGCGTTCGATCAGCACGGCGTCGCGGTGGACGTGGTTTCCACCTCCGAAGTCAGCGTCTCGGTGACGGCCGAGACCAATGAAGCCATTCCGGCGCTGGCCGCCGATCTGGCGAAGATTGCGGACGTAAAGTATGAGGGGCGGAAGGCGATCGTTTGCCTGGTGGGCGAAAATTTGCGCGAGACTCCCGGAATCGCCGCCAAGGTTTTTGGCATCCTTGAAGATGTGAAGATTCGCATGATCTCGCAGGGGGCGTCTGAAATCAATCTAACGTTCGTGATTGAAGAGGACGACGCGGCTGAGGTGGTTCGGCGACTGCAC
The DNA here is from genome assembly GCA_963747545.1 of uncultured Acidobacteriaceae bacterium. Classification (GTDB taxonomy): domain Bacteria; phylum Acidobacteriota; class Terriglobia; order Terriglobales; family Acidobacteriaceae; genus Acidiflorens. The sequence goes on from CAVVFQ010000001.1 coordinate 190,802, forward strand.
CACGCGTTCTTTGCGGAGGCGGACCCGGAAGTGTTCGCTTAGCGTCATTTAACCGCGGAGGACGGAGAGTACGCGGAGAAAACAAGGGCTGTAGAGCGAAGGTTCTTGCAGAATTTTCTCTGCGTGCTCAGCGCTCTCTGCGGTTCAAGGTTTTCGCATGAATCTTCTGATCCTTGGCCGAGGCAAAACCGGGGCGCTGGTCGCGGAAGTTGCGCGTTCGCGGCGGCATCATGTGCGGGTTCTGTCATCCGCCGAAAACGCCGGTGCCAGGGCTCTTACGCGGGATTCGCTTGCCGCGGTCGACGCTGCGATTGACCTGACTGCTCCCGCTGCGGCCGTCGCCAATGCGGAAGCCTGTATTCGCGCCGGGAAAAATATTGTGGTCGGTACTACCGGCTGGTATGACCAATTGCCGCGCTTGCGTGAAATGGTGCTCTCGGCGAAGACGGGCTTCCTCTACGGCTCGAATTTTTCCATCGGCGTGAACTTGTTTTTCGAGATTGCGGCAACCGCGGGAGCAGCCCTGAAATACAATTATTCGGGTCAGATTTTCGAGCGCCATCACGAGCAGAAAAAAGATGCCCCCTCGGGGACCGCGCTCACGATCCAGAAGATCGTCCGCGAATCTGGAGGCGCGGAAAAAGAAGTCGAGATTGTCTCCTTTCGCGAAGGGGATGCGGTCGGGATGCATGAGTTGGTCTTCAATTCCGCCGGGGATCGAATTTATTTGTGTCACGACGCCAAATCGCGCCAGGGATACGCGGAAGGTGCGGTGCGCGCCGCCGAATGGCTGGTGGGGAAAACGGGCTTCTTCGAGTTTCGCAACGTCTGGCGGGAGCTTTAGTGCGAGCCCAAAATCGCTGCGCCCGCAGGTAGTTGCTGAGCTTCGCTCGGCATGAACGGGGCAAAGCCCCGTCACCACACAGGCAAAACCACACCAGCAAGGCCTGCTCATGCAAGTGCTTGCTAGAAGAGTTATTCTTAAACCATGCAACTGCGAGGCTGTGGTACCGCTCTGGTCACGCCGTTCTCCCAGGACGGTGCTGTCGATGAAAACGCATTGCGGAATCTGGTCACCTGGCAGGTCGAATCGGGCATCGATTTCCTGGTTCCCTGCGGCACCACGGGAGAAACTCCCACGCTCAACCACGATGAGTGGTTGCGCGTGATCGACGTGACCATCGAAGTTGTCGCCGGACGCGTGCCGATCGTTGCCGGCGCCACCTCCAACTCGACGCAGGAAGCTGTCGCGAAAGCGAAAGAAGTGGCCGCGCGGCCGGGCGTCAACGCCATCCTCACCGCGTCGCCCTACTACAACAAACCGACGCAGGAGGGCCAGTACCGCCACTTCCGCGCGATCGCCGAAGCGGTCGACAAGCCCGTCATCCTCTATAACGTGCCCGGGCGCACCTCAGCGAACCTTGAGCCCGCGACACTGACGCGCCTGTGCGAGGTTCCAAATATTGCGGGCGTGAAGGAAGCCAGCGGCAACATGACGCAGATCGCCGAAGTGCTGAACTCGGTGCCGGAAAGCTTTCTTGTGCTCTCTGGCGACGACGCCGTCACTCTGCCGGTGATCGCGCTCGGCGGCGTGGGCGTGATCTCGGTTGCTTCCAATGAAATTCCGCGTGAGATGGCGGAGATGACTCGCGCCGCTTTGAGTAACGACTGGGACACGGCGCGCAGCATACACCGCAAGTATCTTCCGCTGATGCTGGCTAACTTCATCGAGTCGAGTCCGCTACCGGTTAAGGCGGTGCTCGCGATGATGGGTAAGATCGAAGAGGTCTATCGCCTGCCCTTGCTGCCCATGCGCCGTGATACGCGATCGAAACTGCAGAAGATCGCCGCCGACGCCGGAGTGATTACGCGACCCGCGGCTCCGCCGGCCGCTGCGACCGAGTTTTTTGTCTACGAAAATTGGGCGGCGGGTCCGCACAAAGCGATTTTGCATCGCGCATCCTGTGGACAGTGCAGCTCCGGCAAAGGACGCCCCACCGGGCACGATCCCAATCATTCACGCTGGCACGGACCGTACGGCAATCTTGCCGAAGCACGCGGGGCGACGCATCAGATGCCCGGTGTTCTGATCCGCAGCGAATGCAAGTGCGTTGCGTAGGGGCAGCATTTAGCATTTAGCACTCGGCATTTGGCACTCCAGTTAGCACTCAGTTTACGGCTTGTCATCCTGAGCGAAGCGAAGGACCTGCTTTTTGTCTACATCAGACTCGCTAACCATTCTGAAGTCGGCCATTGAACGCCTATCGGCGGGCGAAACGATCGCCAATTCCGGCGAAGCCCGCAGCACCTTTCTCGACTTTCGCGCTGCTCTCACTCGTGGCCACATTCGCGCGGCGGAGAAAATTGACGGGTGCTGGGTGGTTAATGCGTGGGTGAAGCAAGGCATCCTGCTGGGCTTCCGTCTTGGCGAGCTTAAAGAAATGTCGGACGGTGACGTACTTTCTTTTATCGACAAGGACACTTTTCCAGCCCGCCGTCTCACTCTCGCCGATCGCGTTCGCATGGTGCCGGGTGGATCGTCCATCCGCGAAGGGGCCTACGTTGCGCCGTCGGTCATCTGCATGCCTCCCATGTTCATCAACGTCGGCGCCTACGTGGACGAAGGCTCGATGATCGATTCGCATGCCCTGGTCGGCTCCTGCGCGCAGATCGGCAAGCGAGTGCACCTGAGCGCCGCTGCGCAGATTGGAGGCGTGCTGGAGCCGATCAACGCCGCCCCGGTGATCATCGAAGACGATGTTCTGATCGGTGGCAATTGCGGAGTATACGAAGGCACACTGGTGGGCGCTCGCGCGGTGTTGGGCGCGGGAACGATTCTGACTCGATCCACTCCGCTCTATGATCTGGTGCGCGGTGAGATCTACAGGGCGACATCTGAACAACCACTAATCGTGCCGGAGAACGCAGTAGTCGTCCCTGGCTCGCGCGCGGTGACGAAGGGTAAGGGCAAATCTGGCGACTGGAACCTCTCGCTCTATACGCCGGTGATCGTGAAGTATCGCGACGCAAAGACGGAGAGTGGGATTGAACTGGAAGAGTGGCTAAGGTAGGGACCGAACGCTGGAAACGATGTGGTTGCAAGACCAGGTCTTGAGAGAGGAGCCGTGCGAATGAACATTGGCTTCCGCGAAGGCTTTACTCTATGCTCCAATAAAAGCGATGATCGAAGTCACTCTTTCGGCGAAAAACCAGATCGTGATCCCGCGTGAGGCTCGCGAGGCGTTGGGTCTGAAACCGGGTGACAAAGTTCTTGTCGTTGTCAAAAGTGGGAAACTTCTCGTCCTGCGAAGACCAAAGTCCTACTGTGCCGCGATTCGAGGCTTAGCTCGCGGATCTTACCGCGAGATTTACCTTCGGAAAGCATGTCAGAGTTGGGATTAGGGCCGTTCTTGCGGTGGGGCAGAGTCCTCACCCTCAGCGGCTTAAAGCCGGAACCGGTTGCGGACGCTAGCGGCACGGCTGAAGCCGTGCCCTGCCCGTTCCTGCCCTCCGCAGACGGCAGATCGGGAACTGCTCTGGAACTCGATCACGACGGCAATGTCGGCGACACCGCGCCCGGCAGTTGCGTTTGTTCCGCCGCCAATCTACGCCGCGCTTCGAGATGCTTCTCGCGGAAATGCGCTCGCGCCCGTTCACCCCACGCCCGGACGAAATAATAGTTCAATGCGCACCCGATGGCCGAACTGGTAAGAGGAATCAGGCGCCCGGCCCACTTTTCCGCCACCTCGGCGCCGGCCTTGGCGGCAATTCGCTGAATCACGCGCGGCACAAAACGATTAATCACTTCTTTTTCCAGCAAGTCGCGGCTGATGTCGACACCGGCGGCGCTGGCTGCGGCAATCCACAGCTCGGCGATTTCGGCGTCGGTGTTCAACTCGAACCCATAAATCAGGCTGAGCTTTTGGATCATTCGCATAGTGATAGCGGAAAGAATGCCAAGATCCGGCACGATAGTGAGAAAGCCACCCAGACCGAGCCCGGCGCCCTCCACCGCGGCCATCTTCATGCCGCCGCGGATCACCGCCTCCGCCGCATCGTCGAGGCGCCTCATCTCCACAGCGTAAACGCTTTGAAAGCTGGCCAGCGGAAGCCCGTGCGCGACGCGCAGCTGCATCAGGAAGCGCCCCGGATCAACCCTGATCGTCTCGTAAGTGCGAGTCAGACCTCCGCGGATCGCGCCTTCGACGCGCCGACGCATCCACGATTTTTTTTCCTCGGTCATTTTCAAGTATGAGTTTATCAGTCCGGCGCGTACCTCGAACTTACGGTTTTGTCATCCCGAACGAAGTGAGGGATCTGCAGTCCCCGCAAAATGCAGATCCCTCACTTCGTTCGGGATGACAATTTCTGAAAAGGTGCGGCTCGCCTACTACTCCACGCGATGTTCAGCAGCAGTCAGTTGAGCGCAAGTCCAGCCACGGCCTAGCGTGTGCTAGCATCGACTTTACTAATGTCAAAAGGAAAACTGCATATAGTTCCGCTAGGCGGGATGGGCGAGTTCGGTATGAACTGCATGGCCATCCGCTTTGGCGACGACATCGTGGTGGTTGACGCCGGCCTGATGTTCCCGGAAGCCGAGTTGCTGGGCGTCGACATCGTTGTCCCTGACATTTCTTACCTGCTCGAAAATCGCAAGCTGGTGCGCGGCATCGTGCTTACCCACGGCCACGAAGACCATATCGGAGCCCTGCCCTGGATTTTGAGCGAACTGAACGTTCCCGTCTGGGGCACCGAGTTCACGCTGGCCTATGTTGAAGACAAACTCGATGAACACCAGCTTCTCGACGACGCCGACCTGCGCGAAATCCGTCCCGGAGAACGCTTCAAGGTTGGACCTTTCACCATTCACCCGCTGCAGGTGACGCACAGCCTGGTCGATTGTGTCGCACTCGCCATCCACACGCCGCTCGGCGTCGTTCTGCACACCGGAGATTTCAAAGTCGATCCCACGCCCACCGACAACCGCCTCTTCGATCTGCATGGTTTCGCCGAGTACGGCAAAGAGGGAGTGCTGGTGCTCCTGCAGGATTCCACCAACGTCGAGCGCAAGGGCTACACCCCGAGCGAGCGCGCGGTGCACCGCAAGTTTGAAGAAGTGTTCGTGCGCACCCAGCGGCGCCTCTTCATCTCCTGCTTCTCGTCCTCGATTCACCGCATCAAGCTGACCGTCGACATGGCGCGGGAGCACGGCCGCAAGATCTGTTTTATCGGCCGCTCCATGAACAATTCCTCCGAAATCGCGGAAGACCTGGGTTATATCCAGATCCCGGAGGGCATGCTGATTCATCCCGGTGAAATGAGGAACTTCGCGCCGGAGAAAGTTTGCGTTCTCATCAGCGGCACGCAGGGCGAACCGATGTCGGCGTTGTCGCGCGCGGCCGTGGATAACCACAAACACGCCAAAATCGAAAAGGGCGATACCGTCGTCCTGTCTTCACGCATCATCCCGGGCAACGAAAAAGCTATCTACCGGATGATCGACCACCTGTTCCGCCGTGAAGCGTTCGTCATCTATGACGATGGTTCGTATCCTCCGATTCACGTCAGCGGACATGCCAGCCAGGAAGAATTGAAGCTCATCATCAACCTGGTGCGGCCCAAGTATTTCGTTCCGATCCATGGCGAATACCGGCAGCTCAAGTTACACGCCGATCTGGCGGGGTCGATGCGGGGCGCAGTCGGCAACGTGATGCTGATCGAAAGTGGAGACGTCCTGGAAATCGACGAACTTGGAGCCCGTAAGGCGGGACGCGTCAACGTAGGGCGCGTCTGCATTGATTCCGGCTCGCGCACGGATGTGGTCGAAGACCTGATCATTAAAGACCGCCGTCATCTCAGCGAAGACGGCTTCGTGATGCCGGTGATCGCCATGAACAAGCTGACGGGACGCGTCGAAGCTTCGCCTGAGATTGTGACGCGCGGCTTCAACCCCGGCGAGACCATCGAGATCGACCGCATCAAAGAGATTGTGGTGGAAACGCTCGACTCCTCCAGCGCCGAAGAGAAAGCCGATTACGGTGTGATCAAGGAGAAAATCCGCTCCGATTTGAAGCGCTACATCTCGCGCCAGACGCAACGGCGGCCACTGATTATGCCGGTGATACTAGAGATCTGAGTCAGTATCCGGCTTCGCGCCCATGCCGAACCGCCAATATCACGACCTGTTTTCCGTCGTAGTGATACAGGGCGACGTAGGCCCCGCTCCCAAATTCAATCACCCACTCCCGGAACTCCGGCGGCATTTCCTCGACTGGGCGACCAATTTCCGGATGCTTACCGAGCGCTTTCACGCCTTGCCGGATCGCCTTGATGGCACGCTTGGCAGCGTCGCGACTCTTGGGAGCCAGAAAGGTATGGAGACGGGCCACATCGAGCAGCGCGGGTTGCGACCATATCAGTCGCGGCATTTCGGAGGAGCGGCATCCTTACCCGCTTCGAGTTTCGCCAGCCAGGCGTCAGCCTGCTCGGCCGTCGCGTGCAGGCCGGTCGTCTGGTAATGGTCCCAGGCGGCTAGCGCGCCTTGCCGGAATTGCTCGCGCTTCTCTTCGCGTTCCACATACTGCTCGATGGCTTCGCGCATCACCCAGTGCGGCGAGCGGCGGCGGGCCGCGGCAAGACGCTGGATGCGCTCTTTGGTTTCGACATCGAGCTTTAGGCTGGTGGTAGAGGGTGATGCCATCGCGGGTGTTCCTTGGTGCTACCTTGTAACACTATAGCACTTTCCCACAGTTGGAAACAAGAATGAGCCTAGCTAAGCGGGTTTTTCCACCGCAGCCCCGGAAAGCGCGCAAAATCCCGGTCCGCCGTGTGCAGCACAGCCCCATGCTCGATCGTGATCGCCGCGATCTCCGCATCACTCACCAACGGGCCTGAGGCCTGTCCCTCCAAGATCATTTGCCTCAATACCGACCAGTGCTGATCCGCCGGCACAAGTATTTGTACATTCGGTTGTTGCAACCACTCATCTACGACTTGCACGGCTTGCTGCAGGCTGACACGCATTCCCGATAGTCGCCGATTCGTGATAACCCGTAGGAACGCAGATACGCTTTGCCAGGGCAGTCCCACGGCTTCTACTCCCGAAAGCACTTCCTCCAGCCAAGAATGGCTCTTCTGGTGGTAGGCCGAATCGAGATCGTAGGAATAGATCAGGAGATTGGCATCAATGACGATCACCGATGATCCGGTCCTTCCAGGTATTCCAATAGCTCTTCTACTTTTTCAAACGGAGGCAGACCGAGATTCCACGGTTTCACTCGGAACGGCTTCCGGACGGGCTGCTTCGAAGCCATCAATCCCATCCGCAGAAATCGATTCACCGCCTCTTTGAAAGAAGAGCCAGTTCGCCGAACTTCCTTCTTCAGTAGCTGGGCCACGTCGTCATCGAGCGAAAGAGTTGTTCTCATGTCTTGATGCTATACGAATAGGCATCATGATGTCAATCTCTGTAACGTCATGATGTACGACGCGGCTGCCCTTGCAAAAAACGGCCGGAGAAGGCACCCTTCGAATACCATGGTCTCGCTGCAGGACATTCTCGATGCTCAAACACTCCTCCGCGGCATCGCCGTGCGCACTCCCCTATTCGAATGGACGACGGCAGCGGCTGAGCGCAAGCTCTTCCTCAAGCTCGAAAACCTGCAGCCCATCGGCGCTTTCAAACTGCGCGGTGCTTATAACAAGGTCGCGTCGCTCTCCGGCGACGAACGCCGCCGCGGAGTAATCTCCTATTCGAGCGGCAATCACGCGCAAGGCGTGGCCTATGCAGCGCGGGCGCTGGGCGTGAAGGCCATCATTGTGATGCCGGGCAATGCTCCGAAGAACAAGCTCGATGCCACCGCCGCCCTCGGCGCTGAAATCGTCACCGTCGGGCCTGGCAGCGAAGAGCGGCGCTTACGCGCCGAAGAACTGGCTGCTGCGCATGGCTACGTGGTCGTGCCGCCTTACAACGACGAAAAGATCATCGCTGGCCAGGGAACGGTGGGGCTCGAAATCCTTGAGGACCTTCCGAACGTTGAAACCGTGCTGGTCCCAGTCGGTGGAGGTGGGTTGATTAGCGGTGTCTCGGCTGCGATCAAGCTCAGCGATCCCACGCCTGGCCAACTCAGAGTCAGGGTGATTGGCGTCGAGCCCGAACTGGCCGCGGATGCGCAAGCCAGCCTGCGCGCCGGTCACATCGTCTCCTTCCCCGCCGGGCAGGTCTCGCAGACGCTGGCCGACGGGCTTCGAACGCAAAGTATCGGCGCCATCAATTTCGAACATATCCGCGCCTATGTCGACGACATCGTCAGCGTGACCGAACCCGAAATTCGTGAGACTATGCGCGCTCTGAGCGCGAACGCGCAGACGCTGGCCGAACCGAGCGGCGCGGTTGCGGTCGCCGCGTTTCTTTTCCACGCCGCTGAGTTGCCTGCCACAAAGATCAACGTCGCCGTAATCAGCGGCGGCAACATCGATCCCAAACTGCTTGCCGAGTTGCGGAAAAGTCAGAAGTGAGAAGTCAAATTGCAGAAGTACGAACCAGAGTCGTACGGCGGCCAGGATACACTTCTGCAATCTACCTTCTGACTTTTTCAATTTCCGACTTATTGCGGGGCTTTGAATCGTGAATCGCTGGCTGGATCAGTTCTTCGAACTCTCTCACCACCAGACAACCGTCCGCCGCGAGATTGTCGCCGGACTTACTACTTTCTTCACCATGGCTTACATCGTGGCGGTTAATCCCGCCATCCTGGCGGCCGCCGGCATGCCGGCTGGCGCCTCGCTCACGGCTACTATTCTCGCCGCGATTTTCGGAACCCTGCTGATGGGCTTCTATGCCAACCGTCCTTTCGCCATTGCCCCTTACATGGGCGAAAATGCTTTCGTCGCGTTCACTGTCGTGCATGTGCTCGGTTACAGCTGGCAAAGCGCGCTGGGGGCGGTATTTCTGGCCGGTGTCCTCTTTATTCTGATGACGATTTTTCGGCTCCGCCAGTGGATGGTCGACGCGATTCCACCCACGCTCCGTTACAGCTACGCCGTTGGCATCGGATTGTTCCTTACCTTCATCGGACTGAATCAGACCGGCATCGTTATCCTGGGATTCCCCGGGGCTCCGGTCAGGCCGGGCCATCTGACTTCGCTTTCGGTGCTGCTTTCGGTTTTCGGGTTCCTGCTGATCACGGTGCTGACGATTCGCCGCTTCCCGGCCGCGATTCTCAGCGGAGTTCTGATTACCGCCCTGCTCTGTTTTGTAACCCGCGTCGCTCCGGCGCCCACTGGCTGGATCAGTTGCCCTCCCAGCTTGCGGCCCGTCTTTCTCCAGTTCGAACTGCACAGTCTGTTCACGTGGGGATTTTTCCCCGTTGTCTTGACGATTTTTGTTATGGCATTTGTGGATACCATGGGCACGCTGATTGGCGTATCGGCGCGCGCGGGATTTCTCGACAAAGACGGCAACCTGCCGCGCATCGAGCGCCCGATGATGGCCGACGCGCTGGCCACCACCTTCGCCGCCTTGATTGGAACCACCACGTCCGGCGCCTACATCGAGTCCGCGACTGGGGTTGAGGCGGGCGGACGAACCGGCCTGACGGCGGTCATCACCGCGCTTTGCTTTGCCGGGACTCTATTCTTCGCGCCCTTCATTTCCGCCGTCCCGCCGCAGGCCTACGGACCGGCACTCATCTTTGTTGGCTTGCTGATGCTGACTCCAATCACCCAGATCCCCTTCGACGACCTCACTGAACTGGTTCCGGCATTCGGCGTGATCGTCCTGATGGCTTTCACCTACAACATCGGAATTGGCATGACGGCGGGCTTTCTCTTGTATCCTTTTTGCAAGCTGGTTTCGGGGCGTTTGCGGGATGTTCGTCCGGCGCTCTGGGCGCTGACTGCTCTGTCGCTCCTGTTTTTTGTGTTTTATCCGTACACGTAGGCGTTTAGAGAAACGGCACTTAGAAAAAATATGATTCGCTTCGGTATCGCAGGTTTCGGATTGCACGCCGTGCGGCGGCTGATGCCGGGTTTCGCTCTGGCTCAGAATTGCAAAGTGGTCGCCCTGTCGCGCCGGGATCCCCAGAAAGCACGCGAGGCCGCCCGGACCTATGGCATACCGCATGTCTTCTCCTCCACCGAAGAACTCAGCCGCTGCCCCGAAGTTGACGCCGTGCTGGTCACCACTCCCAACGCCAGCCACCTGCGGGACGTGCTCACCGCGGTTGTTGGCGGCAAGCCGGTGCTGTGCGAGAAACCCATGGGCATGGATGCGGACGAATGCCGCCAGATGGTCGAAGCGGCGCGTGACGCCGGCGTTCTGCTCGGCGTCGCCCAGGTCTTTCGCTTCGAAGAAAGCACGGCGAGATTTCGCGAGCGCATCGCCGCCGGTGACATCGGGCGTCCGATTTTTGCGCGGGCGGAGTTCTCGTATTCCGGCACAAGCCACGCCCGCACCTGGCTCTACAACCGCTCGATCGCGGGAGGCGGCCCCATTTCCGATGTAGGCGTCCATTGCATCGACGCCCTGCGCTACATCCTGCAGGATGAGCCGCAGAATGTGACCGCTGTAGGGCGTTCCGATGAACAATCAGGCGACGTAGAGGCCGCAGCCGTGCTGACTTTGGAATTTCAGCGCGGCACCCTGGCCACGGTGCTGGTTTCCACTCGGGCCCAATATCGCACTCCCTTGGAGATTGTTGGCGATGCCGGGGTCCTTCGGGCCGACGATGCGCTGAATGTTGAACGGCCAGTTAAGGTGGAACTGTGGCGCGAGGGACAACGAGTCGCCGAGGACCTCGTTTCCAACCAACTCGCTTACGCGCAGCAGGTGGACGCTTTCGCCGCTGCGGTCGAAGGCAGGGGGGTCTTTCCAGTCCCGGGAGAGCAAGGCTGGCAAAACCAGCTCATTCTGGACGCTGCCTATCGCAGCTTGTCATCGGGAAAAAGTGAACAGGTGCCGAGGTTCTCGGACGTTCCGGTCAGGTGATGCTGGGAAGCTTCCCGATCGGTGGGATCCAGGGGATCCCGTATGTCCTTCAGAACAGGCGCATTTCACTGCAGAATCGAGAAACGTCCCGTCCAAAGGATCGCGGGATGTGCGAACGACCCTCCGCCAGACCGGCTCATCTGAGCAACTGGATGGCACTAAAGAGCTATTGCTGAACGCCGGAGCCGGGGTACCATGGGTCACCTTGCGATTGGTTACTCTCGTTCGCAACAGGTTCTGGAAGCGGTTCCCCCGAGGTTAAGGTTGCTCGCGCACTGGCGAGAGTCCCGCCGATTCTGAAACCCCAGTTGTTTCCATTCCGCTGCCGACATAGCCGTCTGCGGAATTGACCCTCTAGACGAGCGGGGGAAAAGCAAACTGTTGTTAGTGTGCAGCGGATTGCATTCCAGGACGTTGAAAACGTAGGCAAAAAGTTCGTAAGTTATTGATAACTAAATGGCGCCACGCTTCCGTGGATTTGGAATGACAAGTGCTCACTAAGGGGCAGGCGACCTATCTCTCGGGCACAAGTGTTCGGGAAAAGAAAGAGAAAACTGGGAGGGAATTCACATGAGGCGAGTGGTAGTTTTGGCGTTACTGGCATTGGCGTTGCCCATTGCGGCTTCGGCGGGCACTATTGATATCACAAATGAATTTGGCGGAATTACGATTTCAGATATGTTGGGAACCGGTGGGCTGGGGACGATCGGCTCGACGACAATCACTTCGTTTCAATCCCAACTGTCGTCGTACGACGGCGTTACCGCCATTTCTCCACACGATCTCGGCTATCTCGGCTACGGAACCGGCGTTCTGACGTCAGGCTCAATCTCGGGTGGCGGAACATTTTCGTCCGTGGGCTCGCATTTTGACGTTTGGGGCATCGGAGCATGGGCACATACTTTCGTAGGGTGTCCAAGCTGCAAGAATCCGATAGCGCTGTTCACGGGCAGTTTCGTCGGGCCGATTGATTGGACTTTTGTCGGTACTGGCCCGAAGGCGGGCGAACTGGAGTACATTCTCAGCGGCACCATCGCAGGGACTCTCTATGGCGGCCGTACCGTAATGGGAACCACTTCCGAGAGTGTGAACTCTTATCTTGGGCAGCTCAGCAACGGTATCGGGCACATCAATATGAGTTCCTCGGGGCTCACCGTCCCGGAACCGGGAACTTTGGGTCTCCTGGGAACAGGTCTGCTGGGCATCGCTGGACTGTTTCGTCGCAAGCTGATCAGGTCGTAACGTAAATTTGTTGGAATTCCTGCAGCACTCACCTCATGGCCCCGCCGCAAGGCGGGGCCTTTGCTTTTGGGCATAAGTTGGTTGACCGCGCTGACAGCCTTCGCGGTAGCTCTCCTTCGGTTACTGCCGTAACGACCCGAGATGCCTTTGGCGTTGACCTAACCCTTGTCGAAACCTACAGTCAGGCGCAGGGGGATGTATGAAGGATATCCATGAGGTTTTGCGCCGCAAGCAGGCGCAGTACACGCAACTGGGTAAGCAGATTGAGATGTTGCAGCAGGCTGCCGAAAAACTGCGCGAAGTCGCGCCTTTGCTTGCCGAAACCGACGTTGAGGACGATAGCGCGGTGCTGGCGGAAGTGGACGACGAAAACGCCAACGCGATGGCTGCCAAGGCCAGCGCTCAAGCCTCGCCGGCCGCGGGCAAACCAGCGCGTGGCACAACTCCGCGCTGGCCGTAGAAGCCCGGCGGTTCAGGCAAAGCGCGAGGTGGGAGGCTCGGTCGCATGATATTGCAGGCACTACTGGTGTCAAAGGATGACCCGACTGCGGAGACGCTGGTTCAGGTCCTGGCGCAGTTCGGCGTCGCGGTTGATCGATCGAACGCAGCCGACGTGGCTGCGGCGCGCCTGGCAGAGGAGCGTTTCGATCAGGTCATCGTCGACTTCGATGATCCGGAAGCGGCATCGCTGGTTCTCGAAGCCTGCCGCAAACTTGCCGGCCCCGACCGCAATCCGCCCGTCACCGTAGCCTTGCTGCACGATCCCTCGCAGATCCGCTCGATCCTCGGCGCGGGAGCTCATTTCATCCTAACCAAACCCGTCACTCCGGAGCAGGCTCAAACCACCTTGCGCGCGGCCACGGCTCTGCTGAAGCGCGAAAGGCGGCAGTCGCTGCGCGTGGCTGTGCAGGCAGCGGCTTCGATTCGTGTCGACGATAGCAACACAGTGGAAGGCATCCTGCTCGACCTGAGCACCGGCGGCATGGATGTGCTGGCGGCCAAGCCGCTTCCGTCCTCGGCCATGGTTCGCGTCTTCTTTGAGCTTCCCGACGGCGGCTGCGGCATTGAAGCGGACGCGGAAGTTGCCTGGGGCACCGCGAACGGTCAAACCGGCCTACGCTTCCTGGAGATGGACCCGAAGATGCGCGAAGAAATGGGCGAGTGGCTGGCGGCCCGTGCGCACGATGCTTTACCTGAAGAACCTGACGCGGCCAGCCAATGTAAACTTACCGACCTTAGTCTGGGTGGTTGCTACGTTGAGACTGAATCTCCCTTTCCTCAATCCTCAGCTGTCGACCTGTGCCTGCGCGCCACCGGGATGGAGATTCACACTGAAGGTTTAGTCCGCGTCATGCATCCCGCACATGGCATGGGCATTGAGTTCCCTGCCCGCACCGAAGAGCAGCGCAAAAGCGTGGGCGAGTTTATCGAGTTCCTCACCGGCCAGCCGGGCACCACTCCGCAACTGGAAGCTTCGCCTCGTGCGCTTGTCGCCAGCGCTGTGGACCTGAGCCCCACCACCGGCACAACCGAGAGCGAGGATCCACTCCTGGAATTGTTGCGCACCGGCGGTGCGCTCGATGAAGAGGCATTTCTCGCCGAATTGCATCGCCAGCGTAATCCCGAAAGCGTCAGCCAATAAGCACTAGCCTATAAACATCAACAAAAACTCCAGCCGGAAAACCGGGAGCCAGATCGTCACCCCGTCTTTGGTGCCAGCCCAGCCCCCGGCGGTTCGTTGCACGTCGTTGCTCGCAGATTACCTCGCCACCCCTGCTGAATGATTTCGGTTCGGTTAATTTTCCAGGAAATTTTCTGATGCAATAGAATTGCGCTGCGCGTTCCCGGCACCCCGGCAATCTGACTGCGGCGACGCGACGATTCCAAGTTCAGGATAAGGTAAAGGCCCTTTGCTCAAGAGTCCCATTGCGAGTGCAGCGCTGCTGGCTGGCGCCTGCTGGCTGGCCATAACGCCGTTTTTCTGGAGAGGCAATCCCTCCGGACATGACTTCGAATTCCACCTGTTTTCGTGGATGGAAGTCCTCGGCCAATGGAAGCACGGCATCGTATATCCGCGCTGGGCGGCGCTGGCGCACTGGGGATACGGTGAGGCTCGCTTCCTGTTTTATCCGCCCGCCTCCTGGACTCTGGGCGCCGCGCTCGGCGCTGTCCTGCCCTGGAAGACGGTGCCGGGCGCGTACTGCTGGATCGCGCTCCTGCTCGCCGGAGCGGCCATGTACCGGCTCGCCCGCCAGTGGCTCCCGGCCCCGGACGCGTTGTTTGCGGCCGTGTTTTATGCGCTGAATCCTTACCACTTGCTGATCGTCTACTGGCGGAGCGCCTATGCCGAACTGCTGGCCGCGGCACTGTTGCCGCTGCTGTTGCTTTATCTTTTGCGGCTCTTTTCGCCGGAGTCCGACGATCGCCTTCGCCCCACGCTCTGCTTGAGTCTTACGCTGGCCGCGGCGTGGCTGACGAATGTGCCCGCGGCGGTGATGATCTACTACTCAACTGCCGGGCTGGCGTTGGTACTGGCGGCGATGGGGGTGGTGCGGGAACGATCTTTGGATGTGGATACGGATTTGGATACGCAACTCCGGAGCCCGCAGGTCTTGCGTCCTCTCGTTCGCAACTTAGTTGAGACGGCGCTGGCGATGTGCCTCGCCGCCGGCCTCGCTTCGTTTTACCTGCTCCCGGCAATCTATGAGCAGAGATGGGTTAACCTCAGCGAGGTGCTTTCGCCGGGAGTCCGGCCGCAGGACAATTTTATTTTTACCACCGTCGCCGATCCCAATCACAACCGGTTCAATCTTCTGGTCTCGACCATTGCCAGTGCCGAGATCGGCGTCCTCGCCTTAGCAATCTGGTTTGCCCGCCGCGGGCGTGCGAAACGGTTGCTGCTTTCCGCCTGGGGCGCCGGCAGCGCGCTCCTCGTGCTTTCGGCGAGCAATTTGCTCTGGGAGCACCTGCCCAAGCTCCGCTTTGTGCAACTTCCTTTTCGCTGGCTGCTGTGCATGAACGCCGCTTTGGCAATGCTTCTGGCTATGGCCGCTAAACGCTGGACCTCGCGCCTGCTAGCGTGCGCGGTTCTGCTGGCTGCCGTGATTTTTGCCGGCTATCGTTTCCAGCCACCCTGGTGGGAGAAGGCCAGCGATATTCGGGCGATGAATAACGCCGTCGCCGATGGCACTGGTTACGAGGGTACCGACGAGTATGTACCGGCCGGAGCCGACCCCTACGAGTTGAACAAAAATCTGCCCCGCGTCAGCGACGAAACAGGAGCGCTGGTCCAGAGCGTGATGATGGCGTGGGGAGAGACGGAAAAACACTTCACCGTCCAAGCTGCAGCGCCGCAAGATATAACCGTGCGCCTTTTCAATTACCCGGCCTGGGACGTCGTCGTGAACGGCAAGCCCACCCCAACGCGGACGACCGAAGTCACCGGCCTGATCATTATTCCCATTGCCACCGGAGAAAACGATGTGCAGATCCACTTCCGCCGAACGACCGATCGCGAAGTCGGCAACGTCGTCTCGCTGATCAGCCTGGCTGTGCTGGTTGTCGCCTGGGCGAAAACACGACCATCACACGCACGACCACCCAACACCGCGAGCCCAGCCGCATGACCTCGCGCACTATTCTGCTGGCGACTTCGAACCCCGGCAAGCTTCGCGATTTTGCCGGAGCTGCGGCACCGTTTGGCATCGCGATCTCGAACATTCCGCACTTTTCGTCTCTGCCCGAGGTTGTCGAAGACGGGACTACGTTCGAAGAGAATGCACGCAAGAAAGCGGAGTCCTACAGCCAGGCCGTTCCCGGCGAACTCGTGCTCGCCGACGACTCCGGCCTGGAGATTGATGCGCTCGGTGGGGTGCCCGGCGTTTATTCCGCGCGCTACGCCGCCCGCGATCCGCAGAAGGATGATCCGCAAAAGGACAATCCGCAGAATGACGCACCGCAAACGACAGACCGCAACACAAACGACGAAGCCAACAACGCCCGCGTGTTGCGCGAACTGGAGGGTATTCCCGAGCACAAGCGTACCGCGCGATTCGTGTGCGTCTTGGCCGTCGCCCGTGACGGCCGCACGCTGCACACCTTTCGCGGCACCGCCGAAGGCGTCATTCTGGAAGCGCCCAGGGGAAGGAACGGTTTCGGATACGACCCGCTGTTCTTCTATCCCGCAATTGGGAAAACGTTCGCTGAGTTAGATGCCGAAGAAAAGTCCCGTTACAGCCATCGTGGCGCAGCATTCCGTGCGTTCCTCGCGTGGTACCGAGTGGCCGACAATCAGAGGCTCTAACCGCAGAGTACGCAAAGATCGCGGAGAAAATTCACGGACGGCTACTGTTGGGTAGTGGGTTGTTTTAAGAGACATCCCACCGCCGAGTTTTTCTCCGCGGACTCTGCGATCTCCGCGGTTAACGGTTCAGCTCGCCTTGACTTCCCTTCCCGCGCAAACCGATAATAATGAGTTTCGACATCGGACCTCGTAAGGAGCCGTCATCGTGGCGTCAACTGCCAATCCCGTCGCGCCCCATATCAAATCAGGAGTCGCTCCACTGCGCGCGGGCACGGGAACTTCGTTTCTGCTGCGCCGATTACATTCCATCAGCGGCGTCGTGCCGATCGGAGCCTTTCTTCTCGAACACTTCATCTCCAATGCCGAGGCCTTCAAAGGCCCCATCGCCTACGGACGACAAGTCGAGCTTCTGAACAGCCTGCCCGGCGTTTTTCTGCTGGAGCTGTTCTTCATCTGGATTCCAATCCTTTACCACGGCCTCTACGGCGTCTACATCTGGTACCAGGGCGAGACCAACGTCGGCGCTTATCCGTGGACCGGCAACTGGCTCTACACTTCGCAGCGTTGGACCGGCATCATCGCGCTTTTCTACATGGTGCAGCACACTTATCACCTGCGTTTCACCGGCACGGTCCTCGGAACCCACCCTGATCAGGCGTTCGCCAAAGTTCAGCACGAATTCCAGAATCCGTGGATGATCGCCTTCTACTGTATAGGCATCATTGCCGCGTCGTGGCACTTCAGCTATGGCCTGTGGCTGTTCGCCGCGAAGTGGGGCATCACCACGGGCGAAAGGGCGCGCCACCGCTTCGGCTACGTCTGCCTCGCGCTCGCACTTGGCCTGGTTTTACTCGGCGGGCTCAGCATGACTGGATTCTTCAGAACGCCGACACAGCCCTTGGATTCAAACGCTTCGGAAAATATTGTGATGCGATAGAGATAGAGATTGTACGGAATAAGCAGCCCGGGCCCGGCTCGGGAACCATATCGGCAAAAGATCGGATTCATACCGCATGGCAGCACCGAAAATTATCGTGGTGGGCGGCGGCCTGGCCGGCCTGGCCGCCGTGATCAAGATCGCGGAAATGGGCGGCCAGGTTGACCTGTTCTCCATCGTCCCGGTAAAGCGCTCGCACTCGGTCTGCGCGCAAGGAGGCATCAACGCCGCCAAGAACCTCAAAGGCGAAGGCGATTCCACCTACAAGCATTTCGACGATACCATTTACGGTGGCGACTTCCTCGCCAACCAGCCACCAGTCAAGGCCATGTGCGAGGCTGCTCCCGGCATCATCGATCTGCTCGACCGCATGGGCGTCCCGTTTAATCGCACGCCCGAAGGTCTGCTAGATTTCCGCCGCTTCGGCGGCACGCTCTACAACCGTACCGCTTTCGCGGGAGCAACCACCGGACAGCAACTTCTCTACGCGCTCGATGAGCAGGTTCGCCGCTACGAATGCGAAGGCAAGGTGAAGAAGTACGAACACTGGGAGTTTCTCTCGGCCGTACTCGACGGGCAGCGCGTCTGCCGTGGCATCTGTGCGATGGATTTGCGGACGATGGAAGTACGCACCTTCCCCGCCGACGCCATCATCATTGCCACCGGCGGCATTGGCGCTATCTTTGGTAAGTCCACGAATTCGGTGGTGTGCACCGGATCGGCGCAGTCGGCGCTCTATCAGCAAGGTTGCTATTACGCGAACGGCGAATTTATTCAGGTGCATCCGACCTGCATCCCCGGTGAAGACAAGCTGCGCCTCATGTCGGAATCGGCGCGCGGCGAAGGTGGACGCGTCTGGGTTCCTCGTACTGCCGGAGATAAACGCGACCCGAAGTCGATCCCTGAAAAAGAGCGCTGGTATTTCCTCGAAGAGTGGTATCCGAAATACGGCAACCTGGTTCCGCGGGACGTGGCCACGCGCGCGATTTTCAAAGTGGTGTTCGAGGACAACCTCGGCATCGACGGCAAGCCGATGGTCTATCTCGACCTCACCCACATCGACCGCAAGATTCTCGACCGCAAGCTGGAAGGCATCCTGGAAATCTACGAAAAATTTGTCGGCGACGATCCGCGCGACACGCCGATGAAGATTTTCCCCGGCATGCACTACACCATGGGCGGCCTCTGGATCGATTACAAACAGGCCACCAACATCCCCGGAATCTACGCGGCGGGCGAGGCCGAATATCAATACCATGGAGCCAACCGCCTGGGCGCGAACTCGCTGGTGTCGTGCATCTTCGGAGGCTTTGTCTCCGGCCCGGCGGCCGTGCAGTATGCGAAGAGCCTGCAAGGCGCGCCCAGCAATGGACACTTCGACGCAGAGCGTAAACGGCAGCAGGAAATCAACGCCGGGCTCATGAAAGCTGATGGCAACGAGAATCCGTTCCTGCTCTGGCGCGAACTCGGCGAAGTGATGACTGCGAATTGCACCGTTATCCGTTACAACAAGAAGTGCCAGGCGGCGGACGCCAAGGTGGTAGAACTGCTGAATCGCTTCCAGAAGATCAACCTGAGCGACCGTTCGCTGTGGGCGAATACGACCATCGCGTTCGCGCGTCAGCTCTATAACATGCTGCAGTTGGCGCGAGTGATCGCGCAGGGAGCGGCCTTGCGCGACGAATCGCGCGGCTCGCACTATAAGCCAGATTTTCCCGAACGCGATGACAAGAACTGGATGAAGACCACGAAGGCAACCTTCGCTCCTGATCTGGACGAGCCGAAGTTTGAGTTCGAGCCGGTGGATGCGAGTCTGATTCCGCCGCGGCCGCGGAAGTACTGATATGAAATGAGTTGCGATGACTTTGAATGCTTGTCATCCTGAGCGAGGCGAAGGAACTGATGTCTCGTCAACGCGAACTGGGAAGTGCATCACGACCGGGAAGGGCACGAGTTCCACTCGTGCCGATTGAGGCGTTACCCAAGACTGTGGCTTTAGCCGCTGGGGACCACGGGTCAAGATTGAATCCGGGGAAAGCGGAGCAATAACGATACTCGCAAGGATCGGTCACGAGTTTGGCGACCACGGGATTCTGATGAGCGTAGTTTCGATGATGAGCGAAGTCGTTCGAGTCCCGAATCCGGTGATCGGTGAATCCTCGCTGCCAGATTTCGGATTTTCGTCCGATGAGCGATCCGAGGGCGTGGGAGAATCCGCCCTTGATTAGCTGGACGGACCGCTCGATGGTTATGTTCTGTGCTGGCGTGAGCAAGAGATGGACATGATCGGGCATGAGCACAAAGGCGTGCAAGAGATAGTTTCCTTCGCGACGGTAGTGAAAAAGTGTTTTGAAGAATAATCGAGCGTACGTTTCAACCGGAAACAATGTGCGATGGTGCCAAGTACAAAAAGTTAAGAAGTAGGTTCCGGGAGGAGAAAAGAGTCGTGAAGGCCTCAAGAGACACCTCAGCGGCTGGAAGCCGCAGTTCTCTTTCAGCCTAAATCGGCACGAGTGGAACTCGTGCCCTTCCCGGTTATTTTTCTGGGACGGTTTTTCATTTCGGGAAATGAATCAGGGAAGGGCACGACTTTAGTCGTGCCGATAACTGCTTGAGTCAGGAGCTAAAGGCTAGACGCTAAATGGCAAACACAAAATCCGTAATCATCAAAATCAAACGCCAACTCACTCCCGACGCCAAGCCGTCCTGGGAAGAGTTCGAGATTCCTTACAAGCCGAACATGAACATCACTTCGGCGCTGATGGAGATCGCGGCCAACCCCGTCACTCGTGACGGCAAGCAGACCACGCCCATCACTTACGACTCGAACTGTCTCGAAGAGATCTGCGGCTCCTGCGCCATGCTCATCAACGGACGCGCCCGCATGGCTTGCTCCGCCCTGCTCGACAAGCTCGAGCAGCCGATCAGGCTCGAGCCGTTTTCGAAGTTTCCCGTGGTCCGCGATCTGGCGGTTGACCGCAGCGTGCTCTTCGAGAACCTGCAGAGGGTCAAGGCCTGGATTCCGATCGATGGGACTTACGACCTCGGACCCGGCCCGCGCGTGAGCCCCGACGATCAGGAAGTTGCCTATCCGCTGTCGAGCTGCATTTCCTGTTGCTGTTGCATGGAAGCTTGTCCGCAGTTCAACGACGACACGGGATTCGTCGGCGCGGCCGCCATCTCGCAAGTGCGTCTGTTCAACACGCATCCCACCGGGCAGGCGCTGAAGCGCGAGCGGCTTTCCGCGCTCATGGGCGACGGCGGCATCCAGGAATGCGGCTACGCGCAAAACTGCGTCGAGATTTGCCCCAAGGAAATTCCGCTGACCACGTCGATTGCCGACGTAGGCGGCGATGTGATGAAGCAGGCGCTCGGCGACCTGCTGCGAAAGTGAGAGTGCATTCCGGCAGAGACGGGGCTCGCCCCGTCTCGGCGTACGCCGTCTCCGGACCTGCAGCGAGTGCGTACGCTGCCAGCAAGACGCGGCAAGCCGCGTCTCTACCGGGAATCAGGGCCTCATCTCGGCGTTTCCCCGAACGAACCTTTCCCGACGGGGCACCTGAAATCAACGAATTGCCCGCCAGTAACCATAGGTAACTCCCTTAAGTAAGTATGCATTGGGCGAATTCCTTCGCACGGTTGTTCATCTCTGGTTTACAATTCGAGAG
Organism: uncultured Acidobacteriaceae bacterium; assembly: GCA_963747545.1. Classification (GTDB taxonomy): domain Bacteria; phylum Acidobacteriota; class Terriglobia; order Terriglobales; family Acidobacteriaceae; genus Acidiflorens. The sequence continues at coordinate 211,939 of CAVVFQ010000001.1, forward strand.
CCTCATGGGATATGGACACTTTTCCAAAGTCCCAGCGGCGGAAGCTTGTTCAAAGCTTAGTGATGTAATCGCCATGACGCGAAGCTCTAAATCGACGGGAATGCTGGTGGTCACACCGATCATGCTCGCGATTGTCTGCGTCATTTTTCTGGCGCTGGCGGCGCCACAAAACGCCTTCGCCCTGCACCGCGTCGACCCGCATCACCACCGGATCCTGCGTCGCCTTCGTGGCATCCTCTGGAACCCGCTGTTCCGTCCGTCGCACGATTCCCTGCTCCGGCAAAACGAAGAAATCGACCGCATCGAACTGCCGCGCATTCAGGATGACACTCAACTGGAAGCGCTCAAAGCCTCGGGTGAACTGGTGGCCATTCCGGAGACCGAATCTCTGAAGATTGAGCCGAGTCTTGATCCCTCACGCCGCTTTTGTCGTCCGTGGACTCGCGATTTCGTAACCGATCTTTCTGAAGTTTATTACCGCCAGTTTCACGAACAGATCCAGCTCAACTCCGCCGTTCGTACGGTTAAGACGCAGAAGAAGCTCCGCCGCCGCAATCGCAACGCCGCTCCCGCCGAAGGCGAAACCGCGTCGTCTCATCTCGCCGGCGTCACGGTTGATCTTCAGCGCCGAGGCATGACCAACGAGCAGATTCGATTTGTCGAGCACTATCTGTTCTATCTGCATGCCCTCAGCCTGGTCGAACCCGAAGAGGAGCGCCACCACTGGTGTTTCCACGTGATGGTCTCGGACCGCTACGCGGACTGGCGTCAGACGCAGACGATTTTCCCGGTCCCACCGCTTGAACAGCCTCTCACCCCGCCAGCTATCGCTAGCGCACTGACCGCCGCCAACTGAACGTCGCGCTGAATTCCGAACTGAACTTCGACCCGAACTCCGCCTCCGCTACAATCTTCGCAGCATGATTGTTCTGATGGCTGGTCTCCCGGGAACCGGCAAAACCAAGCTTGCTCGCGAACTGGCTCACCGCACGCAAGGCGCGCTGCTTAGCAAAGACGAAATCCGCGCCGCCCTGTTCGCGCCGACTGGCCTAGCACCAAATATCGACTACTCCGTCAAGCAGGACGACTTCGTGATGGAGGTCATGCTCGAAGCTGCCCGCTATGTGCTGCAAGAAACTCCTGCTCGCAAAATCTTTCTCGACGGCCGCACTTTTTCCCGCCGTTACCAGATCGACCGCGTTCTCAAGTTCGCCGACGAACTCTCTCAGCCCTGGACGATCATCGAGTGCGTCTGTTCCGATGAAACCGCTCGCCGGCGTCTCGACCTCGAACCCGACTCCTCGCACCCCGCCCACAACCGGACCTTCGCACTCTACCTGGAAGTGAAGGCTCGCTGTGAACCCATCACGTATCCCAAAACAACGATCTCGACCGATCAAGAGCCTAAGCAGTGCGTCGAGCAGGCGCTGGTAGCCATTAACACGCCCTGAATCGGGCAATGATAATGACGAAGTTTGCTTGTGTGGTGACGGGGCTATGCCCCGCCCGCCTCTTCACCGGCAACCGGCGATCGACTGTCGTACAATAAGCGTTTGCCAAAATACTTTACAGGAGCACCCATGCGAACATTACTGCATACGCTTGTCCTGATCATTTCCACATCCCTGCTGGGCGCCGCACAGGCGGCCTCGACTCCGCAGACGGCGACAACTCCGCCCGCCTCGAAGCCCGTCGCCGTTGCGCCAGCCGAGCCCACGGCCATCATCCACACAACGGTCGGCGACCTTCACTGCACGCTCTTTCCGAAAGTAGCCCCGATCGGAGTCCAGAATTTCATCGGCCTGGCTAATGGCACCAAAGACTGGACCAGCCCTGTCTCGCACGCTAAGAAGCACGGTGTCGCACTCTATGACGGAACGATCTTTCACCGTGTGATTCCCGAATTCATGATTCAGGGTGGAGACCCCAAAGGCGACGGCACGGGCGACCCCGGCTACGAGTTCAAGAATGAGACTTCGCCGACGGTTACATTCGACCGCCCCGGACGTATGGCGTATGCCAACGCTGGGCCCGACACCAACGGCTCGCAATTCTTCATCACCGAACTTCCCTATCCAAGCCTCAATGGCAAGTACACGATCTTCGGCCAGTGTGACGATGCTGCCGTCGAACTGGTTAAGAAAATCGCTCGCATGGCCACGGACGGCGAAACCCCGCTCCGTCCAGTCAAGATCACGCACATCGAAATTCATGGCGCCGGCGCGTCGACTGCCAAGGCCGCCGCGCCGAAACCATCGGCGGCCGTGAAGTAGCCGACGGAATAGAGACGAGGCAAGCCCGGTCTCCAGGGTTAAGAGCAAGAGAGATTAAATTCAGGAATAAGAGGGAAATATTATGACCCGCACACCCGGAACGTATGCCGTGTTCGAAACCAGCGAGGGCACCATCGTTTGCCGCCTGTTTGAGAAGGATGCGCCCAAGACCGTCGCCAACTTTGTCGAATTGAGCGAAGGCAAGCGCGAGTGGACGCATCCCACAACGCACAAGAAGGCCAAGGATCCCCTTTACAACGGGACCATTTTTCATCGGGTGATTCCCGACTTCATGATCCAGGGCGGTGACCCGATGGGTACCGGTTTCGGCGGTCCCGGCTACCAGTTCGAGGATGAAACCAAGGGTTCGCCACATCGTTTCGACAAGGCGGGAAAGCTGGCCATGGCCAACTCCGGCCCCAACACCAATGGGTCGCAGTTTTTCATCACCGTCGCCAACACCGATTGGCTCACCGGTAAACACACCATTTTCGGCGAGGTGGTCGAAGGCTACGAAGTCGTGGAAACAATCGCGAAAGCCGCCCGGAACCGCCAGGACCGTCCCAACAAAGACGTAGTAGTGAAGTCGGTAAAAATCGAACGCTAATGCATCTCAGTAGAGAGGCGGGCGCCCTCGCCCGTCCTTTGGTGGCCGGGCGTGGCGCCCGGCTCTCCATCAGCAAGCCTTATAATTATTGGGTTCTTTCCAGCCTCTGGAGGCTATTCTCATGGCGTCGTTTAATGGAGTCCCCGTCCCATCCGACGGACAGAAGATCGAATACAGCGCTGGGAAGTATCGTGTTCCCGATCGCCCGATCATCCCATTTATAGAAGGCGACGGCACCGGTCGCGATATCTGGAAAGCTTCCGTCCGTGTGTTCGACGCCGCGGTCGAGAAGGCGTATCAGGGTAAGCGTTCTGTAGCGTGGTATGAAGTGTTCGCTGGTGAGAAGGCCAAAACTCGCTTTCAGAACTGGCTCCCCGACGACACCATCAGCGCCATCCGCGAATTTCGCGTCGCCATCAAAGGCCCGCTGACCACGCCCGTCGGAGGCGGCATCCGCTCACTGAACGTCGCCCTGCGCCAGATCCTCGATCTCTACAGCTGTGTGCGGCCGGTGAAGTACTACGCCGGAGTGCCCTCGCCGGTAAAGCATCCCGAGCGCATGAACATTGTTATCTACCGCGAAAACACGGAAGACGTTTATATCGGCATCGAATGGGAAGAAGGCACGCCCGATTGTCTCCGGCTGATCGAATTCCTCAACAAAGACATGTTGAAAGGCAGCAAGAAGCAAATCCGCCTCGACTCCGGCGTCGGCATCAAGCCGATTTCCGTGACCGGTACAAAACGTCTGGTGCGCATGGCCATCCAGTTCGCTCTCGACAACAAGAGGAAGTCGGTCACGCTGGTTCACAAAGGCAACATACAAAAATTCACCGAAGGCGCGTTCCGCAAGTGGGGATACGAACTGGCCACGGAAGAGTTTCGCGACCAAGTCGTCACCGAGCGCGAGAGTTGGATCATCGGCAACAAAGATAAGAATCCCAATGTCTCCATCGAAGAGAACGCGAACCTCATCGAACCCGGCCTGGAGTTTGCCCAGGAGGACTTCCGCCAGACTATCTATCAGGAAGTAAAAGACTGTCTCGATTCCATCTACGCCACGCACGGCAAAGGCGCGTGGAAGAAAAAACTGATGATCAACGACCGCATCGCCGACTCCATCTTCCAACAGGTTGTAACCCGGGCCGACGAATACAGCGTTCTGGCCACGCCAAACTTGAACGGCGATTACATCTCGGATGCCTGCGCGGCGCAGGTCGGTGGTCTCGGCATCGCTCCCGGAGCGAACGTCGGCGACGGCTTTGCCATCTTCGAAGCCACCCACGGCACCGCCCCGAAGTATGCCGATAAGGATGTCATCAATCCCGGTTCGGTGATTCTTTCGGGCGTCATGATGTTCCGCCACCTCGGATGGGGCGAAGCGGCCGACCTGATCGAGCAGAGCCTGGAGCGCACCATTGAGCAGAAAAAAGTAACCTACGATTTCGAGCGCTTGATGGAAGGCGCGACCAAAGTGAAGACCAGCGAATTTGCGACGTGCATGATCGACAACATGAGCGTTGCCGTGGCCGCTGATTGAAGCACTACAGCTTTAGCGTGGAGGCGGGGCTTGCCCCGTCTCTCTCTGAAGCCGCCGGAGACGCGGCAAGCCGCGTCTCTACCCGAGATTAGTTGAGAAAGGAAGCTTCATGCGCAATAAAGTAACCATAGTCGGTTCCGGCAACGTAGGCGCCACCGCCGCTCATTGGATCGCCTCGAAAGAATTAGCCGATGTCGTCCTCATTGACATCATCGAAGGCGTTCCTCAAGGCAAAGGTCTCGACCTGCTTGAAGCCATGCCGATCGAGAAGCGCGATTCCGCGATTCTTGGCACCAACGACTATGCCGACACCGCCAACTCCGACATCGTCGTCATCACCGCCGGAATTCCGCGCAAGCCGGGCATGAGCCGCGACGATCTTCTGAACACCAACCACAAGATCATGAACGACGTAGTCGGCAAGATCGTGCACCACTCGCCGAACTGCATCCTCATCATCGTCTCCAACCCCCTCGACGCCATGGCACAGGCCGCCTACAAGATGAGCGGCTTTCCGCGCGAGCGCGTCATTGGCATGGCCGGCGTGCTCGACTCCGCGCGCTTCCGCACTTTTATCGCCGAGGAACTCAAAGTCAGCGTCGAGAACGTAACCGCCTTCGTCCTCGGCGGACACGGCGATACCATGGTCCCGCTTCCCCGTTATTCCACGGTCGCCGGAATTCCGATCACCGAATTGATGGACAGAGCCACGATCGACCGCATCGTCCAGCGCACCCGCGACGGCGGCGCCGAAATCGTTAAATATCTGAAGACTGGGTCGGCTTACTACGCTCCGTCGGCCGCCGCCACTGAGATGGTTGAGGCCATTCTCAAGGACAAGAAAAAGATTCTCCCGTGCGCCGCCTACCTTAACGGAGAATATGGCATCCATGGGCTGTTTGTCGGCGTCCCGGTGAAGCTCGGAGCCAAAGGGATCGAGCAGATCATCGAGATCACACTCACTGGGGAAGAGAAAACGGCCCTCGACAAGAGCGCTGCGGCGGTGAAGGAACTCATCGCCGTGATCAATGTCTAGGAACACGCGGTGAAGTTCGGGCAGTGCACGACCACAATCTTTCAAGAATTGTCATGAGCGAAGCGAGGGATCTGCATCTTGCATCGAACTGCAGATCCCTCGCTTCGCTCGGGATGACAAAATCTGAATAATTGAGGGATGAACGGTGCCCTTCATGGCGCTGATTTCCCTTCCGTGATCGCCCCAGGCTCGCTATAGTGTCTGAGGCCAGCACTCGGAAGCCAGTAAGCATGGACTTCGATCAGCTCGAAATCTTCCTGGAAGTGGCGCGCCTCTCGAGCTTCTCGCGCGCGGCGGAAAAGCGTTTTCGCACCCAGCCCGCCATCTCATCCCAAATTCGTGCTCTCGAAGAAGAAGTGGGCGCTCGCCTGCTCGACCGCTCCGGTGGCCGCGTCTCGCTGACCGCGTCGGGCAAATTATTTTTCAAGTATGCCGAGGAGACGCTGGAGCGGCGCAAAACCATCCTCACCGAGATCGCCGACACCGAGCGCGTGCCTCGCGGCGAAATCGTCGTCGGAGCCAATGAAGGCACCTGCCTGCACATCCTGCCCGAGGTGTTCGCACAATTTAAGCGCGACTATCCCAATGTTTCGGTGAGTATCAAGCGCTCCGACTATGCCAGGATCCTCGAGTCGATTCTCGAGAACGTGGTGGACTTCGGAGTGGTCTCGCTCCCCGTCAACGACAACCGGCTCGAAGCGCAGATGATTCACCGCGATGAGCTGGTCGTGATTACGGCTCCGTGCCATCCGCTGGCGGCGAAGAAGAGCGTCACCGTGGCCGAGGTCGCGACCTATCCGCTGGTTGTGCCCAAACTGGGCCACACCCGCGACGCGCTCGATGCGCTGTTCTATGACCATCACCTGAAGCCGAACCTGGCTATGGAACTTGATTCGAGCGAACTGCTGAAGCGTTTTGTGGCGGCCGGGGTCGGCGTGGGCTTCATCGCTCGCTCGAATATCGAAGAGGATATCCGGGCCAAGGCGCTGGTTGCGATCACCTTTGCCGATGCGCAAATCCGGCGCGACCTCGCGATCGTCTTCCGCAAAGATAAGTCGCTCAGCCGCGCCGCCAAGGCCTTTATGGAAATCGCGGTAAAGCAAAAGAATTTCTCGACGTCTGTGGCCGGAGCTGGGAAGCGATCCAAATGAGCAGGGTCACGTGTTTCGCGCTCCTCCTTTGTTTGTTCGTTTCGGCCGCAGCCCAGAAATCGTCCACCAGCAAGCCGTCTTCGGTTTCCGACTACAAGCTCATCGCCTTGAAAGCCACCGGAACGACGCGCTACACCGACAAAGAGATTCTTGCCGCAACCGGCCTGCAAATCGGCCAGAACGCCGCCGAAGGTGATTTTAAAGAGGCAGTGCAGCGCCTCGGCGAGTCCGGCTTGTTCAGCGAGGTCGCCTATACGTATTCCTATTCAAGTGCGGGGACAAAACTCGAACTACAACTCGCCGATACCGACAGCAGCAAGCTGGTTCCTGCGGATTTCGAGAACTTCGCATGGTTCACCGACGACGAACTCCGCACCTTATTGCAAAGCCGGGTTCCGCTGTTCAAGCAATTGCTGCCGATTGCAGGCAGTCTTCCTGACCGTGTTTCCGAGGCGCTGCAAGCCATCCTCACCGAAAAGCACTTTCCGGGGCGGGTAGATTACCTGCGCGAGGGGGACATGTCGGGCGGCGCGCTACATGGGATCGATTATCGGGTCGAGGAGGTCAGCATTCGAATTAGCCGGGTCGAGTTTCCCGGAGCTTCGCCTGAGCAAACGGCTCTGCTGGCAACCGCGGCCGGCCGCCTAACTGGAGCAGAATACTCGCGCGCTGCGCTCGCCGCGACCGCGAAGTTTGACCTGCTGCCAATCTACCTGCAGCGCGGATATTTGAAGGCAGCGTTTGGGCCGTCGGATGCGCGCGTGTTACCCCAGCCTTCGCCCGACGCGAATGCGGAAGGCCCGGCCGATCTTCAGTCAGACCTTCAGGTGGATGCAATCGTGCCGGTGATGCCGGGTAAGATTTATACCGCTAGTGGCGTTGACTGGAAGGGCAACTCGGCAATCCCCACCAGCGATCTCACTCCTCTGCTCCATCAGCCAACCGGCCAGCCAGCCGATGCTGTCCGCCTTCTCGATGATCTCAAGACCGCAACCAAGCTTTACCGCAGCCGCGGCTACATGATGGTTCAGATCAAGCCCGACGCTCAGTTCGACGATGACAAAAGCACCGTGCACTACGTCCTGAACGTCGTCGAAGGCGACCTCTACAAGATGGGGGAACTGGAGATCTTAGGGCTCGACACGCAGGCCACCGCTCGAATGCGGGAAGCGTGGGCTTTGCGTGAAGGTCAGCCCTACAACGCGGACTACCTGAAGAAGTACCTCCACGATAGCGGGCAATTCCTGCCGCGCGGCGTGCACTGGGCCATGACCATGCATGAAACGCCGGAAGTGAAGGACAAGACCGTGGACGTGGAGATCCATTTCAGGCAGCAGTGACTCTAAAGACAGAAGACAGTGGTTTGTTCGCGACCATATTTTTGCAGCCTGGAGCTTGCGCAAGAATCCCTATCTTGACATCATGAGAGTGAGATTGCGCGTGTCCACTTTTGAACGATTGCACCTCACCCCGTTTCACAGGAGACGAAAATTACAATGAAGATGAATGTAAATCGAATTGCGGCGGCGATTCTCGGGATGCAGATGCTGGTCGGGTTGGCGGCGGTTCCAGCGCTGGCCGCCGGCAAGAGCCAGACCTTGACCGGCGTAGTGAGCGACACCATGTGCGGGGCGAAGCATGACGACATGCCGGGCAAGCCAGCGGAATGCACGCGCGCGTGCGTGAAGCATGGTGCGAATTACGCGCTGGTGGTCGGAGACAAGGTCTACACGCTGCAGACCGCGGATCAGGCTGCGCTTGGTAAGCTGAACGATCTGGCGGGAGCCAAGGCGAAGGTGACCGGAGACGTTGACGGCACGACGATCACCGTGAAGTCGGTGGCGGCAGGGTCGTAACAGGATTCGTGGGGCGACGGGCGGCTCGCGAGCCTGCCCTGAGCGCAGTCGAAGGGTCCCGCACTACGCCTGCGTCAGAGGCATTAACAAAAAAAACCGGCGGTTTCTCCGCCGGTTCTTCTCTCCGTAATTCCCGTTACTGCTGTTGTTGTTGAGTCTGGTCGGGACTATCGTCGCGGCGCTTCAGCGTCGGGCGATCATCGTCATTGCTGCTGCCGCTGCCCGAGCCGCCGCTGGTACTGTCAGTGGTCGAGGCGCGGCGCAGGCTGGGCTTCTTGCCATCTTTCTCTTCGATCACCTTGTGCCGGTTCTCAATGGTGGCCAGCCGCGCTTTTATGTCGTCAAATTCCGACGTGGAAACGATGTATTGCGGGCGCGCCGGAAGAATGGTCGCGATCTCCTTTTGCGACGCCTCAATGCGGTCGGGTGTCTGCGGGTGCGAAGCGAAGGCCTTGGAGATCGTGCCCGGCTTCTTCTTCTCTTTGGCCTGAATTTTTTCGAAGAAACTAATGAAAGCCTGCGGATCGTATCCCGTCTTATACATATATTGCAGACCAAGGTAGTCCGCTTCCGCTTCGAAATTGCGCTGGAACTTCATGAACGTGAGCGGCAAGGCCAGGCCACTTGCTTCGTAGATTCCATAACCCAACCCACCTCCGACAAAGATCAGAGGAATGGTAGCGAGCTGCGCAATGTTCATTCGCGTCAGCTGACGCATCCCGTGGCGCGCGCAAACGTGCGAAATCTCATGCGCCATCACGCCGGCCAATTCCGCCTCTTCGTCCGCCGCCAGAATCAAGCCCGAGTTCACATAAAAGAATCCACCGGGGAGCGCGAACGCGTTGATCTCATCGGAGTCAATGACCTTGATGGTAAACGGCACCTGTGCGTCGGAATTGCGCACCAGATTCTGGCCGATGCGATTGACGTACTCGTTCACTACCGGATCCTGAACCATCTTCACGCTATTCTCGACCTGCATCGAGTATTGCTTGCCCATCCGAATTTCGGTTTCGAGCGAGTACCAGTCGCCGAAGCCGCGCTTGCCGATGCCTCGGTTGCCGATGGCGTCCACGTCGTCCTCACCGCCGGTGTGCTTGACTTTGCTTGGGTCAGGTTCTTGGACGGGAGGCGGTCCGCTAGGCGCCGAGTCGCTGCCGCTGCTGCTGTTGGAAGAAGAAGAGTCCGCAGGCGGAGCCGGAGTCGCGCTGGGCGTTGCCGGTGGATTCTGCGACGGAGCTGGCGTCGATGCAGTCGTGTTTCCGCCAGACGGCGGCGTGCCCTGAGGTTGCTGCGCGCTTGGAGTCTGGGAAGCTTGATTCTGCGTCATCGCCGGCATCGCCAGCAACGTCACTAAACTCAGGGAGATCAGCAATTTACGGAAAGACATTTGGCACCCCGTGAAAACCCGGTCGGCTGGCACCATTATACGCCCGATGGCAAGTCGCGACCGGCAGAGTATTCCACCTAGTTGGACGCCGACTGGCGCCGGAAAGTTAGCCGCTATTTTTCACGGAAGGTGCCCGCAGGGGTTCTTCTCGAGCCGTCCGTGCCAAGTCGAGGGCCTGGCTTGTGAATGTCTGTGCATGATCGTCCATGCACGCGACCGTCGCACAAGCCTTTACCCGAGCGGCTTTTGGCCATGGCCCCAGTTGACACCAGAAAACGAGGAGCGTATGTTTCCCTTATTAAATGGTTTTAATGTAGGTCGTCCCCCGCCGCCAACGCCCAGGAGAAGACGAAGACAATGCTACCCTCCGGTTCCCGCTCTTACCCAAGTCCCCGACTCGTTCTAATCGTCCCCGTTTTCCTTGCGCTGCTGGCCTACGCACCGCGTCTGCTGGCGGAGTCCGCTTACGTGCGCGTCAGTCAGGCCGGCTATGAAGATGGCAGCGCTCCTTTTCGCGCGTATCTGATGGCGCCGTCCGCGGTAACCGGTGCAACTTTCCAGGTGGTGAATTCGAATGGCTTCACCACTGATTCGGGCGAGGTCGGCGCTCTGCTCGGCACCTGGGGCCACAGCAAGACAGTGACCTACAACGTGTACGCCTTGGACTTCAATGTCCCCGGCGGAGACCTCTACACCATCAAGGTATCGGGACCAGTAAAGACAACTTCACCCGCCTTCGCAGTCGATTCTGCGGAGGCGTTATATTCCGGATTGCTGCTGAACACTTTGTTTTTCTACGAAACCGAACGCGACGGGAAGAAGTTCATCCCCAACGCGTTGCGCACCGCCCCCGGACACCTGAAAGACGCGAACGCGCATGTTTACAACACGCCCCCGCTCGACAGCAACGACTTTATTTACAACGTGCCGCCGACGCCGCCGCTGGTGTCGTCGAATCTCCCGAACATCGACGCCGCTGGCGGCTGGTGGGACGCTGGCGACTACGAGAAATACGTTGAAACGGTCAGCTATACAGCCGCGCTGATGCAGATCGGGATTCGCGATTTCCCCAATCAGATGGGCGCGGAGGCTCGGTGGAATCCTCCCCCGCCGCCGGGTTCGATTTCGTATGCCGGAAACAGCGGAGCCGGCGCGCCCGCGTCGTCCGACTTTACCGGCGAAGCGAGGTTTGGAATCGACTGGCTGATGAAGATGTGGGACGACAAAACCGAGACGCTCTACTACCAGGTCGATAACACTCAAGACTGGGATTATTACGGGTATGCCAATCCAACTTCTGCCGCCCCCAACTGCGGCGGCACCTATCCGACTCCTTACTGCCTGATCACCGAATACGACATTTGGACGCTGCCGCAGGCGGCCGATCACTATCTGCAACCCGGCGATCCGAGCCCGTGCGACCCGCTGACCACGTACTACATCTGCAATCGTCCGGTGTATTTGGCGGCGCCCGCGGGGTCGCCGATCAGCCCGAATCTGGCCGGCCGCCTGGCGGCGGATTTCGCGTTGTGCTACCAACTGCACCGCTTTTCGCATCCAAGCTTGGCCAATCAATGCCTCCAGAATGCAGAAGACATTTTCGCGCTGGCGGACACTTCTTATACCGACCCGGCTCCGGCGACCTATGGAGGCACGTGCAGCAACTGCCTGCTCACGATTGCTCCGTTCGACGGCTATCCTGAGAACGTCTGGGACGACGACATGGAGTTGGGCGCCACCGAACTGTATTTCGCTCTGCAATCGGCGCGCGGGGCGTGGAATCTTCCGCCGGGACTGCCGGTTACAGACCCAATGGATTATCTGGCGCAGGCGGCCAGGTTCGCTCACAACTACATCAAGCGAATCTACAACAACGGTTTCACCGACACATTGAACCTGTATGACGTCAGCGGGCTGGCCCATTTTGAGTTATACCGGGCGCTGGATATGGCGGGGAGTCCCTCGGGTCTGGCGGTTTCTGAATCGGGCATTCGGTCACAACTGTTGCTGCAAGTGGACGACGCAATTACTCAGGCGAGCACGGATGCCTGGGGCTTCGGATATGTGTGGAGTTACGGCGACACCACCTCGCACGGCGCCGGCCTCTCGGTGATGGCCAGCGAAGCCGCCTATCTGGCGACTACCGATGCTGGGGCCAAGCGCTACGACACCTATGCGCAGAGATGGCTGGCCAATATTTTGGGCGCGAATTCCTGGGGATCGTCGTTCATCGTGGGCGACGGCAGCACGTTTCCCAATTGCATCCAGCACCAGGTGGCAAACCTGGCGGGCGCGCTCGACGGGACTTCCGGAGGCACGCCAGTACTGTGGGGAGCAGGTACCGAGGGTCCGGCCGGTTATGCCTCGTCAGGCGTGGTCGATGGCATGATTCTGTGTCCGGCAAACGGATTAGACACCTTCCGCAAATTCAATGGCAACGATGGCGCGTTCAACGCCTCGCAAGTGGCCGTGTATCGGGACAACATGCAGTCCTACAGCACCACCGAACCGGCCATTGACCTCACGTCGACATCTTTCCTGATGTGGTCGTGGAGACTCGCGGGGAAGCCGAGTTTCTGACTCAATAGATCCGCATAGGGACGCCCTTGCGTAGGGACAGCCGCCCTCGGCTGTCCAAGCGAGCGCAGCTCGCTCGGGTTCCGGTTCGCATGACATCGCAGTAAAAAGGGCGGCTGGGCTTCCCACAGCCGGACAGCCGAGGGCGGCTGTCCCCACGCGGTCTTAGGTCCAGCGGAACCATCTCAGCGCCAGCACGAACGAAACCCCGCCCCAAACTGCAAGTACCAGCAAGCGTCCGGTTTGAGAGCCCAGCGGTGCGCCTTCGAGGATCGTGGCTCGCAGCGCGTCATTCAGCGCGGTTAGCGGCAGAGCTTTGATGAAGGGATGGGCGATCGCGGGAAATCGCTCGTAGGAGAAGAATACTCCGGAGAAGATCCACATCGGCATCATAACCAGGTTGATAAGGCCGGAAACGCTTTCGATTTTCTGCGCACGGCAGGCGGTTAGCAGGCCAACGCCGCCAAAGGTTACCGCTCCGAGCGAGCCGAGGAAAATGACCGACAGGATCGATCTCCATCCTTGCACTCGCATGTGAAATACCAGCACGCCAAAACCCAAGAGCAGTCCCACCTCAATCACCATCAGCACCAGGCGGCTGCTCATCAAGGCCAGAAGAAAGTCGCTGCGGCGCATGGGCGTGGCTACGAAACGCTTCAGCAGTTTGCGCTGCCGCATTTCCACCAGCGCGAATCCGACTCCCCACATGCCGGAGTTCATCAGATTCATCCCGAGCAGTCCGGGGATCAGGAAGTCTATGTAGCGTGATCCCGGCTCGCTGGAAGACTGCGAAGTAGTGATGATCGCATCTTTGCGCCCGGCGGCCGATTGCAGCGCAGCATCAATTTCGGCCCGCGCGAGCACGCTCTCGGGGCGGGCGGGATCGTAATAATAAGTGTAGGAGCCGTCGGGATTCGACTCGATCGCCAGATCGAACTTGCCGGAGTGGAAGCCTTTGAGCGCTGCATCAAGATCGAGCACGGTCGCTCCAATCGTCGAGTGCGCGGCTGAGCCCGGGAGCGCTGAAGCTTGGAGCATGGCCAGCGTTTTCTGCGCGCCGGCTCCATCCATGACGACGACCGACGTGATGTCCGCGGGCTTGTTGCGAAAGGCAATGCCCAAGCCAGCGGCCAGCAACAGCGGAAAGACGAAGACCCAGAATACGACCTCAGGCTCGCGCTTGAGTTCGAGTATGCGCGCCCAGAGCAGATGACGGTATCCGGACCAGTGGCTGTTGCGGCGTGCAGGATCGACAGGCCGGGGCTGTTGATTCCTATCGGTGTTGAGCGTGGGCGCGTTGGTCTCGGTGGTTGCCATTCAGTCTTCTCGCAAGTGGCGGCCGGTGAGTTGCACAAAGACATCTTCAAGACTGGCCTGGCGCGTGCTCAGGTGTTCGAGTTGACGTCCGTCGTTGGTTACCGCGTCCAGCAGAGCAGGGATGGTGAGATGCGGCTCGCGGACGCTCAGACAAACAGTCGAATCTTCGCGGCGGACGGACTCTACGCTCGGCAGCGATCGCCAGCGGTCGAGGCTGCTGTCGCTTTCGTTGCCGTTCCGCTTGCCGTTCTCGCTGACTTGGAACTCGACCACGTGATGGCCGCCGAGCCGGTCGATCAGATCGGAGGGAGTTCCCTCGGCGATGATCTCTCCGTGATCGACGATGGCCAGGCGGTCGCAGAGGCGTTCGGCTTCATCCATATAGTGCGTGGTGAGCAGCACGGTGCCACCTTTTTTCTGGAAGGCGCGGATGATCTCCCAAAGCTGCCGCCGGCTCTGCGGATCGAGTCCGGTGGTCGGCTCGTCGAGAAAAAGAATGCGTGGATTGCCGACCAGAGCGGTGGCGACGGCGAGGCGCTGCTTCTGGCCGCCGGAAAGTTTGCCGACCCAGGCATCCGCTTTCTCGGTCAGTTGGAGTTCTTCGAGAATGTCGGCAGCTGGCCGCGGTTCACTGTAGAAGCTGGCGAAAAGTTCGATAGTTTCGCGAACGTTCAGCTTTTCCGACAGGCGCGTTTCCTGGAGCGAGATACCGATCCACTCGCGCAGTTGGCGCTCATTCTCCGCCCAGGTGTAGCCGAAGATGCGGACTTCGCCGGATGTGGGTGCGAGCAGGCCCTCGAGAATTTCTATGGTGGTGGTCTTCCCTGCTCCGTTCGGACCGAGCAAACCGAAGCACTGCCCGGCCTCGATTTGCAGGCTGAGGCCACGGACGGCTTCAACTTTTCCGTCGTAGGTCTTGCGCAGGTTGGTGCATTGGATCGGAGAGCCCACGAGGGCATTCTAAATCAGCTCTACCGCTCGGAAAGAGGTGGATGGCTTGTAACTGGTATGGGCGCATCACCCCTGGCATTGCGCCACAGGATCGCATTCAGCGTTCTGGCGTCGTTGGCATCGGGCCTGGAAAAGTCCATCCGCGACGATTCTTTCGCTCCCGCCGCATTCTTTTCATTCACTCTATAGAGGAGGCCGCTGCGCAGATTCTTATCGTCGGCCTGATACGGCGGCTGCGTTCCCGGACCGGCGAACAGCGGCGCCATGAGCGGCGCGTGCTCGTCGAAAAGGTTCATCGGGGAAAGGCCAAGCAGCGACTCCATGGTATGCACCATGCTGACCGTCGTATAGAAATTATGGTCGACAAACGGCTGCGGCGTGCGCGGCGAATACTTGCTGATCACGAGAGCGATCGAGCGGTGAGCGTCGACGTGATCGGCTCCGTCCTGCGCATCGTCCTCGACGACAAAGATAGCGGTGTCGTCCCAGTAAGGGCTGTGGGATACCGCATCGACCACTCGGCCGAGCGCGAGGTCATTATCGGCGACCGAGGCCTGCGGAGTAGGCTTGCCGGGGCGCGTGCCTCCGGTGTGGTCGTCAGGCAGGTAGAGCAGCGTGAATTGGGGCAGCTCTTTGGCGGTTCCCTTAGCTTTCACAAACTCGTCGAACTCGCGCAAAAATTCGTCGGCTCGAAGTTGGTCGGGATAGTCGGTTTGGAAATCGGGAAAGAGCGGATCGTAGTGATCGCGCAGCGCGGCTTTGGTCGGGCGCATGCGCTTGAATTGCGGAATGGCCCACGGCCACGGGCTCGCCCCGCCGCGTGGATTCCCCACGTTCGTCGGGAGCGGCTCACCTTTGTTGATTTCGGAAACTGGGCATGCCGCAGACGAGGGCGACGGCGTGCCTTCCTTCGGCGACTTCGCCCTTTCGCTCTTGCACCACACGGCGGCGATGAACTCTCCGTAGATGCGATAGGTGAGACCCTTTTTCGCGAGGTTATCCCAGAGGAAGCCGGTGGCAGGGTCGTCCACGTCGGGGATGCCCTGTTCGAGCGGAAATTCTTCGGCCACGCTGCCACCGGAATCGTAGGTGCGCTCTTTGCTGCGATAACCGATGGGCCAGGTTTTCTCGTTGTAGTCACTGGTGGTGGAGGCGGTTGACCAGAGGTGGCCGTCGCCGGACACTTCGCCGCTGTCATAGAAGTTGTCGAGCACTCCGAACTGCAGGGCGAGCTTGTGCTCGTTAGGAGTGATGTCGGCGCCGTACATGGTCAGCGATGGGTCGCCGTCGCCGGCGGGCAGGTCGCCAAGGATCTGATCGTAGGTGCGATTTTCTTTCAGCACGTAGATCACGTGGCGGATTGGATTGGTTCCGCCGGCGAATGTGAATTTGCCACCGTCGGAACTTGTGAGATTGTCCTCTTCGACTTGATGCGTGTAAGCGGCGAGATTCTTATCGATGTCAGCGAGGCTGACGCGTTGGATGGAGCCACCGATCAGAGTTGGAATGTAGGGATGCTCTTTTCTTTTGCGCTCGCCTTTCAGCGTACCCAGCATGTTGTTGGGGCCGCTGCCTTCTCCTTTGGCGGTGGCAATGAGCAGGTCGTTGCCAGCGATCGCGAGCGCGCTTGGATACCACTCGGTGGGGATAAAGCCGCGAGGAAGGATGGGTCCGGGCGCGCCTGAAATGGGGCAGTTTTGAGTGCACTCTATAAAATCCAAATCTACGGCCCCAAACACAGCAATCGCATCGAGCGCTCCGGCAGCGGCGAAGAAATATTTTCCGTCGGGCGAGAGAGCGATGGCCTGGAGAACAGACCCAGGGTCTTTTCGGAGCATGGACCCGTAGTTTCTATCACTGATGCGATATGGGAAAAACCTCCCGGATTTCAGATGGATCGCAGCCACGGCGTCAGCGTTTGAGAAAGTGACGTAGAGTGTCTCCTCGCCCGGGCTCAAAGCCATTGCGGTCGGGTGCCCACTGGGCGCGACAGCATCGGCTGGTTTTGTTACGTCAATCCAGCGCGACACTGTGCCCGTTTGGAGATTCAGTTCCGCAATCGACGAAGTGTTCCACAGGCTCACCCACGCCTTGGTTCCGGCCTTGTTAGCAATAACCGTATAAGGATAGGCTTCCGGAATGTAGCGGCTGCGGCTCAGGTCGAATGACTGCAGAATCTTTCCGGAGCTGGTGTCGAGGACAATGGCATTGTCCGAAAGATTATTGGCGATGAGCAGGCGGTCGCCCTTCGCGCCAGGCAATACCGCGAATCCAGCCGGATAAGGGAGCGCCGTTCCGGGAGGAGTTTTGCGAACTCCAAGCGCAACTTCTTTCCCATCCGCAATGGGCTGCGGCGGAATCTTGATGAAGCGCTCGGGACTTACCTGTCCGTCCGCAAATTTGTAGATCGCGATGCCGTTGCCGGTGCTCTTAGGCTTCTCGCCGGTGGGGTCGGTGATCGATCCCATTGAAGCATAAAGATGCTTGCCGTCGCTCGAGAACGCAAGGCCGATGAAGTAGCTTTGGCGCGTGGAGTAGTCGTCGCTCAGTCGATCATCGGGAAAATCATGCAACTGATTGTTGCTGAGATCGAGGATCGCAATCGACTGGCGCGCACTGCTCTCCTGCGTACCGTATCCCTGATTGAGCAGCGCCGCGTAATGGCCGTCGGGGCTGAGGGCGATGGTCGCGGGAAAACTGTTGGTGCGGGCGAGATAACCGGGAACGGGGAGGGTCAGACTCTTGCTCGTGGGTAAATTGATACGCCGGGCGCGGTCGGCAGCGCGGGCAACCACGAACACGACAATCAGCGCGGAAAGAGCGAGGAGAGCGACAATGGCGATCTTCTTCACCAGCGGGAGCCTCGGGAGGTTTGTACCATTCACGGCCGGGGTGAGGCAAACGAGTGCAGCGGATGTCCGTCAGCGCGCCGACTTGAAGATCGCAAACACCGCGCCCTGCGGATCGGCAATCACGGACAAACGGCCGACTCCTTCCATCGATTTGGGCGGCAGATACAGATTGGCGCCCATCTGTTTGGCCTTGGATGCCGAGGCATCCACGTCGTCCACCTGGAAGTAAGCCATCCAGTGCGGCGGCACTCCGGGCTGGCGATGAGACGCGGGTGGAACGCCTCCGATGAAATGCTCTCCGTTCTTGATGTGCAGGTAGCCGGAAGGATCTTTTGGGTCGGCGATTATCTGCCATCCGAAAAGGCCGGAGTAAAAATCAGCAGCGGGTTTTGCTTCGGACGTGCTCAGATCGGCCCAGCACAGCGTGCCGTGGACCCGGGCGATTCCGATGCCCGCATTCTTCTTTGCCTGCCAGACACAAAAGTTCGCACCCGTTGGATCCTGGATGACCGCCATGCGGCCCGCGTCCATGACGTCGAAAGCCGGGGCAAGAATTTTGCCGCCCAGTTGCTGCGCCTTGGCAGCGGCCGCGTCGGCGTTACCGACAGTGATGTAAATCATCCAGTGCGGAGGGACGCCGTGCGAACGCTCCTCAGGACGCAGAGTGCATGCGGCCGCGGCCTCCCGGCCCTGAAGCTTGAATTCGGTGTAGAAGTCGTTCGCGCCCATCGGGCTGTCATGGGCCTCCCAACCGAAAAGTGCGTTGTAGAAAGTCTTGGCAGCGGGCTGGTCAGCGGTGTGAAGTTCAATCCAGCAGAAAGAGCCGGCGGGGTTCTTATCGATATTTGTCATAGCGGTTTGCCCTACTCCTGCTTCGAGGTGGCCGGGCGAGGGCGCCCGGCGCTCCACTTCAACCTAGATTCTTTCCCACCCAGTCTTCAATTCTTGCCAGCGCCTTGTTCAGATTCTCCAGCGAGTTGGCAACGCTGAAGCGCAAATAGCCTTCTCCGTATTCGCCGAACGCCGTGCCGGAGAGACAGGCGACTCCGGCTTGTTCGAGCAGCGCGTCGGCCAGTTTCTTCGATGGCCAACCGGTCTTTTTAATGTTGGGGAAAGTATAGAACGCTCCCTTCGGCACGCGGCAGGAGAAACCTTTAATCCTGTTCAGTCCGGCGACGAACACGTCGCGCCGATGTTTGAACTCAGCGTTCATTTTGTCGACTGAGGACTGATCGCCGCGGAGCGCTTCGATTCCGGCGATCTGCGTGAAGCTGGCCGTGCAGGAAGTCGAGTTGGTGGCGAGGCGCGAGATGTGCTTGGCCAGGTCGGGACGCATTACGCCGTAGCCCAGCCGCCATCCCGTCATGGCATAGGTTTTGGAGAAGCCATCGAGCAGAATGGTGCGCTCTTTGAAACCGGGCACGCTCATGATGGAGAAATCCTCGCCTTCGTATATCAGGCGGCTATAGATTTCGTCCGAAAGAACCATGATATTGCGGTCGCCGATGGCCTCGGCAATTTCTAGAATGTCTTTCCTGGTGAGCGTGCCGCCGGTCGGGTTGTGCGGCGAGTTCAGGACGATCAACTTGGTGCGGTCGGTGATCAGCGAAGCCAGTTCTTTGACGTCGACGGAAAAGTCGCGCTCTTCGCGCAGCGGAATTGGGATCGCCGTACCCAGCGAATAGTTGATCATCGACTCGTAGATGGGGAATCCGGGGTTGGGATAGATAACCTCATCTCCAGCCTCAATTAATGCCAGCATCGTAAAGAAAATAATCGGCTTCCCACCTGGGACAACAACCACTTCCTCGCTTGAAACCGGGACATTGCGGGTGCGGCTGACGTAGTCGGCAATCGCCCGGCGCAACTCGGGCAGACCGGCAGCCGGGCCGTAATGAGTCCACCCCTGGTGGAGCGCGTCGACACCGGCCTGGATGACATTGGCGGGCGTATCGAAGTCGGGTTCGCCGATTTCCAGATGAACAATTTCCTTGCCCTGTTTTTCGAGTTCGCGAGCCCGATTCAGAACTTCAAAAGCGGTTTCGGTGCCCAGCCGCGACATCCGGCTGGCCAGGCGCAATTCGAGCTGGGTGGTTGGCATAGCAGCGGTTGGCATTATAGCGCCTCAGCAAGTCAAAAGTGAGAAGTCAGATTGCAGAAGTAAAATCAAAATCTCGATCTAGAAATCTTCACTTCTACAATCTGACTTCTCACTTCTAACCTCCGACCTGTCTCTCACTCCGAGATGGTGCTCTCTTCGCTCTGCGCCCGCAAGATGCGATCGACCGAATACGGGGCGCGCTGGGCGGGCTCGTGGTAATGGCGCACCTGCATTTCTCCCAGCAAGCCGACGGCTAGCATATTCAGTCCCGCCAGCAACAGGACTGCGGAGAAGATCATCAGGGGTCCGTGCTGGTACATGATGTCGTTCTGCGGGTGCAGGAGTTTCTCGACGATCAACCAGCCGGAGATTCCGCAACCCGTCAGAATGCTGAGCATCCCCACCGTGCCGAAGACGTGCAAGGGACGCGAAAGATACTTGAGCAGGAAGCGGATGGTGATGAGGTCGAAGAAGACGCGGAAGGTGCGAGAGATTCCGTAATGTGAAGTGCCGCGCTCCCGGTTTATGTTCTTGATGGGGACTTCAACGATCGACGCGCCGTGCCACGAGGCGAGCGCGGGGATGAAGCGGTGCAGCTCTCCGTAGAGCGGAATCTGCCCCAGAATTTCGCGGCGGTAGGCCTTGAAAGTCGTGCCAAAGTCGTGGATGTCCACGCCGCTCAACTTGGCCATGAGCCAGTTGGCGCAACGCGAAGGAATGCGGCGCAGCCAGAAATTATCGACTCGATTCTTCCGCCAGCCGCTGACGATGTCGTAGCCCTCGGCAATCTTTTCCAGGAATAAAGGGATGTCGGCGGGATCGTGCTGCAGGTCGCCGTCCATGGCGATGATGAATTCTCCGCGGGCATGGTCGAACCCGGCAGCGAGGCCGGCAGTCTGGCCAAAATTGCGGCGCAGCTTGACCACGGTCACGCGGCTGTCGACGGCGGCAATCTCACGCAGCAGCGGGAACGTGCCGTCGATGGAGCCGTCATCGACGAGCACCATCTCGAAGCTCTCGCCGCTCGCTTCCATTACGGACTTAAGCCGAGCGTACAGGTCGGTGACGTTCTCCTGCTCGTTGTGGAGAGGAACTACGATTGAGTACTTGAGCACAGTGATATTGATTATACGGCAAGGGGCGGCTGGTTTTGTAGTGACTTGTGTGGGGCGACACCGCGTCAACGCCGCTGGGCTCGGGCGCGGCCCATGTACGTACAAAATGTTCCACGTGAAACATTGTGTACTTTCTTAATTGTACATATAATGATATAAGTACGTCATGAAGAAGCGAAGACAAGCGCAGAAGAAGCGGCGGAAGGTTGCCCGGTCGAAGATTACCCGGCTGCAGGCCTCGGCCAACGGGGGACAACTTCCGCCGGACGTGGTCCGGGACTGGCCGAAATACTACAAGGCCCTGAAGCAGCCGGTTACACTCCGTCTGGACGCGGACGTTCTGGCCTGGTTCAAAAGACAGGGCCGAGGCTACCAGACGAGGATCAACCGCGCGCTCCGGAAGGTGATGGCGGAGGAGAGAAAAAGCTAGAGGGCGAAGTTGGGCACAGCGCGGATGACGGCTGGTAGCCCCGGCAGGAATCGAACCTGCATAGTCAGTTTAGGAAACTGAAGTCCTATCCGTTGAACGACGGGGCCGATCGAAGTCAGGTTAGCAGGTTGCGAAACGGGTTGCCAAACGTGCCTGCCTTTTGCGGCAAACTGCAGATCCCTCGCTTCGCTCGGGATGACAATCCATGAAGTTGGGATTGCAAGTCATGAAGTCGGGATGACAATTCATGAAAAGCGGGCGACAAGTCATCGCATCTGTGGCGCGTGTTCCGATCCGCCGCCGACGAAGTGGACGATCTCCAGCCGGTCTCCTTCGTGCAACGGGGTCTGCGGCCATCGCTCGCGGGGAATGATTTCGCGATTGAGTTCGATGGCTACGCGGTCGGGTTTCATGCCGAGCTGCTCCACCAGCGCGCCTAGAGTCTGGGCGGAGAAAACCTGGTTCTCGCCGTTGATAGTTAGCTTCATTGCAACCATTGTCGCATTTTGCGGTCCGTTCATTTGGCCGCTGGCGGCGTCCAGCCCCTGAGGAGGCAAAATTTAGAAGTCCGGCGGCATCGCTAAAGCGATGCCCTGATACGAAGCGGCCAGAGCACCGCTGGTGCTTGTGTGGTGACGGGGCTGTGCCCCGTTCCGGCGGGGCATAGCCCCGCCACCACACAACCCGGGGGCTCCGGCGACACGGTCAAATGGCGGGGCGCAGCTGGAACTTGCGCGTGGCGGTTCGTCCGGCGAAGCTTGCTTGCACCAGAACGGAGGAGTCGACCAGCGACTTCTCATCCACCTGAAGGTTCATCTCGGCGCTACCCTTGGCGTCGGTAATAACCTGCGCGTAGTAGGGCGGAGCATCCGGCCGAGCGAGGCGGAGGGTGAGGCGAGCACCTTCGACTGTAGCGCCTCCGTCAGTGACCCGGATCTGCATGGTCAACGCGCCGCTCGAATGTACCGACCCCGCATTGATCCATTCGAGGTCAAGCTCCTTCACTGCGGCCAGCGTTTCCGGCGCATCCCGCTTGTCGAAGATGGAATCGAGCTTACCCTCGCGGATGGCGTCGAGCATTTCGCGATGCAACTCGCGCAGCATCTTCTCTCGATCCTGATCGCTGGTCGGCCCGCTGACGTTCTGGGCGCCGGCGTTCGGAGAGCTGCCCTTGCCTTCCGCCGCGCCCGCGCCATAGGGAACGGCGCGCTTCCCGATGCAGCGGCCTTTGACGAAGACTTGCGTTTGCAGCAATTGCTCGCCTTCGCGTGCTTCGCTCTGCACGTGGTAGACGGTGTCTTCGTGCCGAATATCGGTATTGA
Organism: uncultured Acidobacteriaceae bacterium; assembly: GCA_963747545.1. GTDB lineage: Bacteria > Acidobacteriota > Terriglobia > Terriglobales > Acidobacteriaceae > Acidiflorens. Next base: position 234,457 of record CAVVFQ010000001.1, read on the forward strand.
AGCCAAAAATCATGCGGTTCAGGCTTTCCCCGGCCCTGTTAAAACAGGTTTCACCGGATGAAACTGCTGTTAAAACGCCTGCTTAGCTTGACACTTCCGCCAGCGAAAACTAATCTGGAACGTTTACGGTTGCGCTTGGCGCAGATTATATATACGTCTTCCTATGCCCGACAATTACTTCGCTCGCTACCTGCCCCTCCTGATGCATTTCGGCATCGCCACGGCGCTGGCGAGCGTGATTGTCGTCCTTTCCCAGCTCGTAGGCCAGCATAAACCGAATCGGGCGAAGATGTCGCCTTACGAGTGCGGAGTACAGCCCATCGGCGATGCTCAGGGACGATTTTCGGTCAAATTCTACCTGGTTGCCATGCTCTTTATATTGTTCGACGTGGAAGCCGTTTTCCTTTACCCCTGGGCGGTCATCCTGCGCGAACTGAAGATGTTCGGTTTCTGGGAGATGATGGTGTATATCGCCATCGTACTGGTCGGACTCTTCTATGTGTGGAAAAAAGGCGTGCTCGACTGGGGAATGACGGCCGCAAGGCGAGGAAATCACTGATGCCGCTGGATCCTCCCATCACCGAGATTGAGCAGCTGAAGGCGCATCCCGCGTTGGGCCGGCTAGTGGACTGGAATGCGTCTGTCGTCCAGGAAGTGAAATTCGACCGCGACGAACTTACCATCTGGATCGAGAAGGGCGCAATTCGCGAGGTCTGCGCCATTTTGCGCGACTCCGCAGATTGCCCGTTCAATTATCTCTGCGACCTCACCTGCGTCGATTGGTATCCCTCGGAGCCGCGGTTTGAGGTGGTTTACCATCTGCTTTCGATTGCGAAGAAAGAACGTGTGCGTTTGAAGGCGCGCCTTGACGGATCGAGCCCGGCGATCGAATCAGTCACTTCGGTCTGGCCCGCGGCCAATTTTTATGAGCGTGAAGTGTTCGATTTGTTTGGCGTGCGCTTCACCGGACATCCCAACCTGCAACGCATCATGATGCCCGATGACTGGGAAGGCCATCCTCTGCGGAAGGACTACCCGGTGGAAGGCTACCGGTAGACCATGCCGCAATTTCCCGCCACTGTCGCTGAGCCTGGCCCCGAGCATACGTCAGCGCCTATATCGGAAGACCGCACCATGGTCCTGAACATGGGGCCGCAACACCCCTCGACGCATGGGGTGCTGCGGTTGGTGCTGGAAATTGACGGCGAGACTATTGTGCGGCTCAGGCCGGAGATTGGCTACCTGCATACCGGCATCGAGAAAACCTGCGAGGCCAAGTTCTACCAGCAAGTTGTGCCGCTGACGGATCGCATCGACTACCTGTGTCCCCTGACCAACAATCTGGCCTACTGCCTGGCGGTAGAGAAGTTGCTGGGGCTGGAAATTCCTCCGAAGGCGCAGTGGATGCGGGTTCTGATGAATGAGTTGACGCGCATCAATTCGCACCTGGTCTGGCTGGGAACTCACGCCATGGATCTGGGCGCGGTGACCGTCTTTCTCTACTGCTTCCGCGAGCGCGAAACCGTTCTAAACTTTTTTGAGATGGTCAGCGGGCAGCGGATGATGACGTCGTATTTCCGCATTGGCGGGTTGGCGCTGGAGCCACCGCTGGGATTCTTCGAGAAGGTCAAGAAGTTCGCCGACCGTTTTCTCGGCAACATAGATGAATACGAAGGCTTGCTCACCGGGAATCCGATTTTCGTGATGCGCACCAAGGGTGTCGCTCGCCTTACCGCGGAAGACGCGATTGCTCTGGGCGCGGGCGGTCCAACCCTGCGCGGCAGCGGGGTTGATATTGACCTTCGCCGCGATGCTCCGTATTCGGGCTACGAAAATTTCAAGTTCAAAGTGCCGGTCCGCACCGAAGGCGACGTATTCGCGCGCTACGTTTGCCGCGTGCAAGAGTTGCGGGAATCGATTGGCATTGTGCAGCAAGCCTTGGCGGGGATGCCGGAAGGGCCGATCAAAGCCGACGCGCCCAAGGTCGTGCTGCCCGACCGCGAAAAGATGAAGACCGAGATGGAAGCCCTTATCTACCATTTCAAGATCATCACCGAGGGCTTCGCGGTTCCGGCGGGCGAGGTTTACCAGGCGATCGAATCGCCGCGCGGCGAGATGGGGTACTACATCGTCAGCGACGGAACGGCCAAACCCTATCGTGTGCACATGCGCGCGCCGTCGTTTGCGAATCTGCAGACGCTGGCCAAAATGTGCGAAGGCGGGCTGATCGCCGACGTAATCGCGGCCATCGGAAGCATTGATGTGATCTTGGGAGATATCGACCGCTAATGCAATTTTCCGAAGAATTCGAGACGCGTTTCGCCGAGATGCTGACGCACTATCCGACCAAGCGCTCGGCGCTCGTGCCCACATTGCTTTACGCGCAGGATGAGGTCGGCTTTATGAGCGACGAAGTCGTTACCGAGCTGGCGCAACGACTCGATCTGACCGAACTCGAGGTCCGCAACGTGATCAGTTACTACTCGATGCTGACCACCAAGCCGCGCGGAAAATACAACGTGCAGGTGTGCACAAATATTGCATGCATGCTGCGCGGTGGCGAAGAGTTGTTTGATTACTGCAGGAAGAGGCTGGGCATCGGCAACAAGGGCACTACGCCAGATGGCTTGTTCTCGCTGGAAGAAGTCGAGTGTATTGGCGCCTGCAGCTGGGCTCCGGCGGTGCAGGTGAACTACGACTTTCACGAGAACCTGACCAACGGGAAGATGGAACAGCTTCTGGACGAATACAAAAGGAGATTGAATGATTGAGTCATTAAGTCATTGAATCATTTCGCAAGCTATCAATGATTCAATGCCTCAATGACTAAATGACAAAATGGCAACTCTAGTTTCCCATCCCGACGAGATAAAGGTGATCTCGAAGCGCTTTGGTCAGGGCGCTACGGATATCGATCGCTATCTCCAACTGGACGGCTACAAAGCCGTGCAGAAGGCGCTCGCCATGCAACCGGACGCCATCATCAATGAAGTCAAGAATTCTGGACTGCGCGGGCGTGGGGGCGCCGGATTCAGCACGGGCATGAAGTGGTCGTTTGTCCCCAAGCAATCGGCCAAGCCGAAATACGTGCTCTGCAACGGCGATGAGAGCGAACCGGGCACGTGCAAAGACCGGCTGATTTTCGAACAGGATCCGCACTCGGTGATTGAAGGCGTCATGATCGCCTCGCTCGCGGTCGGTTCGCATACCGGTTACATCTATATCCGCGGTGAATATCGTTATTTGCTGGTCATCATGCAGAAGGCAATTAAAGATGCCTATGCCAAAGGCTTTCTGGGCAAGAACATCTTCGGCAGCGGATACGATCTCGACATTTTTTGGCACGGCGGAGCGGGCGCTTACGAAGTGGGCGAAGAATCGGCGCTGATGGAATCACTGGAAGGTAAACGTGGCATTCCGCGCATCCGTCCACCGTTCCCTGCTGTGGTCGGCCTGTGGGGCGGCCCGACGGTGATTAATAATGCGGAGACGCTGGCCGCCGTGCCGCACATCATTCTGGGCGGCGCGGATTGGTACGCAAAACTTGGTACGCCCAAGAATGGCGGCACGCGCCTGTTCTGCCTCGCCGGAAATCTTAACAAGCCGGGCGTCTATGAGCTGCCGATGGGCTATAACCTCAAGAAGATGATCTATGAGGTGGGCAGCGGAATTCCTAATGGACGCAGTTTGAAAGCCGTGGTTCCGGGCGGATCGTCGACGCCGGTGTTGCTGCCGGAAGAAATCGACATCGCGATGGACTTCGATTCGGTGGCCAAGACGGGTTCGATGCTGGGGTCGGGAGGCGTGGTGGTGCTCGATGATACGGCTTGCATCGTCAAGTTCGCGCTGCGCACGATGAAGTTTTACCGGCACGAGAGCTGCGGATGGTGTATTCCCTGCCGCGAGGGCACGGACTGGCTGGAGAAGACGCTAATTCGATTCCACGCCGGCGGTGGTGTCAAGAAAGACATCGACAATATCTATTACCTTTCCGAAAACATGCTGGGGAAGACATTCTGTCCGCTCGGAGACGCGGCCGCGATGCCGACGATGGCGTTCGTGAAGAAGTTCAGAAAAGAGTTTGAAGATCATTTGGATGGCAAGCCGTGTCCGTTTGAGAAGGCGGAAGCGGCAGAACCGGTACTAGCGTAGAGAATCCCAAAATGCCTGATGTAACACTTACTGTCGACGGCAAAAAGGTCACCGCGCCCGCGGGCACGCTGCTGATCGAAGCCTGCAAGAGCGCGGGCATTGAAGTGCCCTCGTTTTGCTATTACCCCGGTCTCTCGCTGTGTGGCGCATGCCGCATGTGCGTGGTCAAGATCGAGAAGATGCCCAAGCTTCAGACCGCCTGCACTACCGTGGTTGGCGAGGGCATGATCGTCACCACCGAGAGTGACGAGGTGCGTCAGGCGCGCAAGGGGACGGTCGAGATACTGCTGGGCAACCATCCGCTGGATTGCCCGGTCTGCGATGCCGGCGGTGAGTGCGAACTGCAGGACATGACGTTCTCCTACGGCGCTTCCGAATCGAGGTTTGTTGAGGCCAAGAATCACAAGGAAGAACTGCAATGGTCTCCGGTGGTCTATTTCGACCGTCCGCGCTGCATAATGTGCTTCCGCTGCGTGCGCGTCTGCGGCGAGGGCATGGATGTCTGGGCGCTGGGCGTGCAGAACCGCGGCGTCAGTTCGATCATTGCTCCGAATATCAGTGCGCCCGATCAGGACGCCCACCTCGACTGCGAAGAGTGCGGTATGTGCATCGACATCTGTCCCGTCGGCGCGCTCACCTCCGGCGCCTACCGCTACAAGACGCGGCCGTGGGAAATGCACCACGTGGGCACGATCTGCACCCATTGCGGAGATGGCTGCAAGACCACGCTGGGCGTGCGCCAATGCGAGACCGGTGCGGAGATCGTCCGCGGGGATAACCGCGATAAAAGCGGGATCAATGGCGATTTCCTGTGCGTCAAGGGCCGCTACGCCTTCGACTTTGTGCACCATGCAGACCGCCTTACCGAGCCGCTCATTCGCAAGAATGGCAAGCTGACGCCTGCCACCTGGGAAGAAGCGTTCGAGTTGATCGGCAAACGGTTTCGGGAAGTTCGTGACGGAGTTAATAACGAAGTCAATAACGGAAGTCACGGTGGGAGCGCAATCGGAGTCATCGGCTCCAATCGCACGACCAATGAAGAAAATTATCTTCTATCGAAATTTGCCCGCGTCGTGCTCAAGACCAATAACGTCGATCATCACCGGACAGCAGACTACCCTGCCCTGGCGGCGGCGCTCCACGGTAAGCCCGGAAAGACGGCTTCCATGCGCGACGTACTAAATGCGCCCGCGATTCTGCTGATCGGCAATGATCCTACGGATCAGCATCCGCTGCTGGCGTGGCAGATTCGGACTAACGTGCGGCTGCGGCACGCCAAGCTTTACGTCATCAATTCCGCGCCCATCAAATTGCGGCGTCAGGCGGCTGGATTCGGATTGCTTCCGGCTGGCGCCGAAGCGAAAGCGGTTGGCTTCTTTGCCGGCGACGATTCCCTGCTCGATTCGCTGGTGAGCGGTGGCACGAGCCGCGACGCCTGGATCGCCCTGCGCGCGCAAATCCGCGCCGAACAGAACGTGGTTATCATCTTCGGATCTGAGGTGCGCGGCCATGACGTCGGGAAGTTAGCGGAGTTTGCGGCAACCTTGACTGGAGCAAAGCTGATCTGTCTGGGCGATTACGCGAATTCTCGCGGAGCCAGCGAAATGGGGCTTTATCCCGATCTTCTGCCGGGATATGAACCGCTTTCCGAAACGGCCAGATTCCAACAGGAATGGGGCAAACTGCCAGCCGAAAAGGGTCTGAGCCTGCCGGAGATGATGGAAGCCGCGAAAGCCGGCAGGTTGAAAGCGCTCTATGTGGTGGGGTCCAACCCAGTGGGCCGTTTGGGCATTGATCCCTTTGCGCTCGCGAAAGCTTTTGTGGTGGTGCAGGACATGTTCCTGACGGAAACCGCGACCATCGCTGACGTGATTCTGCCCGCAGCGAACGCGTACGAAAAAACTGGGACTTATACGAACACCTGCGGCGATCTGCAACTCGTCAAGAAGGCTGGCGAAGTCTCGAACACCAAGCCGGATTTCGAGATGATCGTTCGCATCGCGGACGCGATGGGGTGCGATGTAAGTGGCTTGGTGCCCTTTGGGACCGGGACGCACTCCGACATGGGCCAGACGCGCGGCGCGCAATCGGGTGAGGCGGATCGTCATGCGGTGTGGCTCGAAGCGCACAACCTGGAACCGAAAATGACGCCGTTCGACCCCATGGCGATTCTCGATGAAGTGCAGCGCGTGGTTGCCGGCTATGACGTTTCCCGGGTGAATCTGCTGGCCGGCAATGATCAGCATCTGGAGATTGCCCAGAGCGGAGCGAGCTTGATTCAGGATCCGGAACTCATCGCTCCGGCCAATGATGATCTGTTCAGCTCGGGGACGCTGGGACGGTATTCCAAGACTTTGAATTCGGTTATCGAAAACAAGTCTGCTGTGCCGGAAGTTGCGGCGGACTAAGCAACATCAAAAGCACGCGGGCGAGGGCGCCCGCGCCACACGGACAATAGAGACACTTCGTTGAGCATAACGACATTCGTTATCATTTCGATTATCAAGTCGCTGGCCGTGGTCGGCGTTCTGCTGACGGCGGTGGCCTACAGCGTCTGGCTGGAGCGCAAAGTGTCCGCGCACATTCAAAATCGCTGGGGCCCCACGCGAGTTGGGCCTTTCGGCCTGCTGCAACCGATGGCCGACGGCATCAAATTCATTTTCAAAGAAGATTTGACCCAGCCGCATGTCTATAAGCCGCTCTACATCGCGGCGCCAATCATCGCCGTCGTCTTTGCGATAACGTCGATTTCGGTAATCCCGTTCGGCAACTTAGTCGCCATCGGCCCCTGGGATACGTATTTACAGGTTACCGACTTGAACATCGGGCTGCTGGTTGTGCTCGGCATTACTTCGATGGGCGTGTACGGTGTAGCGCTGGCCGGATGGTCTTCGAACAACAAGTATTCGCTGCTCGGCGGATTGCGCGCCAGCGCCCAGATGATCAGCTATGAAGTGTCGCTCGGCCTCTCGCTGGTGGGAGTGCTGATCATCGCTGGAAGCCTCAGCCTGCGCGACATCGTGGACGCGCAACGCCATTTGCACTGGAACATCTTCCTGCAGCCGGTGGCGTTTTTCATTTACCTGATTTCCGCCTACGCGGAGACGAACCGTACGCCATTTGATCTGCCGGAAGCGGAGTCGGAGCTGGTGGCCGGCTATCACACGGAATACAGCGCCATGAAATTTGCCATGTTCTTTATGGCCGAGTACGCGAACATGGTGACGGTGGCTTGCCTGGCGACGCTGATGTTTTTCGGAGGCTGGCTGGGCCCGGTGTTCGGACCGCCGCTTCTGCAAATGATTTTGCCGGTCGTCTGGTTCTGCCTGAAAGTTTTCTTATTTATGTTTCTTTACGTCTGGGTGCGCTGGACCTTGCCCCGCTTTCGCTATGACCAGCTCATGGCCTTCGGGTGGAAGGTGCTGCTGCCCGTCGCGGTCGCAAATATTGTGGTTACGGCACTGATTGTGGCGTGGAGAGCTTGAGAACCAGCTGTTGGCTTCTAGCTACTAGCTAGTGGCCAGAAGCTAGTAGCTCGCTGACAAAATGTTCCATCTAATTTTATTTCTATTTTTCGGAGCCATCTGCGTAGCGGGGGCCGTGAACCTGCTGGTGCAGAGCCATCCCATCAACAGCGCACTGTCGCTGGTCGTGGTGATGGGATCGCTCGCTGCCGAGTATCTTCTGTTGGGCGCGGAATTTCTGGCGGCTGTGCAAGTGATTGTCTACGCGGGCGCGGTCATGGTGCTGTTCGTGATTACCATCATGCTGCTGAATGCCGGCAAAGAAGAGCAGAGCAAGGGCAGCAGGGTCGCGACACTGCTCGGAGTCCCCGGAGTGCTTATTGGCGGAGTGCTCGTCGCCTGGACGCTTCTCCATCGTTCCGACATGGGGTCAGTTCCCATCGGCGCGCTGTGGGGCGATCCCAAGAGTATTGCGCGGCTTCTGTTTCACGACTTTTTGCTTCCCTTTGAAGTCACATCGGTGTTGATCCTGATTGCCATCATGGGCGCGGTCGTGCTTGCCAGCCGGCCAGAGGGCGCCGTCCGCGGCCCGAGAAAGGACGAAGGATAAGATGGTCCCTCTTTCCTACTATCTCGTCTTGAGCGGAATCCTGTTCGCCTGTGGTGTGCTCGGGTTCCTGATTAAGCGCAACATCATCACGATTTTCATGTCGATCGAGCTGATGCTCAACGGCGTGAATCTTTCGTTCGTGGCCTTCGCCGCGCACTGGCACGCGCTCAGCGGACAGGTCTTCGTCTTCTTCGTGATGGTGGTGGCCGCCGCTGAAGCAACGGTGGGTCTGGCGATCATCATTGCCGTCTATCGCACGCGCGAAACTTTGAATGTTGACCAGGTAAACCTGCTCAAGTTATGACGCCCGCGACTCTCAACCCGTCTCTTGATCCGTTACTTTGGATGATTCCGATTCTTCCGCTCGCCGGGGCGGCGATCAACGGCTTCTTCGGCAGGAAGGCATCGAGAAACGCCATCTCCGCCGTCGCATTAGTGTTTTGTGGCGCGGCGTTCGCAGTGGCGTTGTGGATCGCGCTCCACTTTTCTTCGGCATCGTCGCCCTATTATTTTCCCCTCGCGCACTGGATCCGATCGGGGAGCTTTAGCGTTGATTTCGATTTCTACCTCGATCAGCTTTCTCTGGTCATGCTGCTGGTGGTCACCGGCGTCGGCTTCCTCATCCACATCTACTCGGTCGGCTACATGTGGGAGGACGACGGATACTACCGATTCATGTCGTATCTGAACCTCTTCATGTTCTTTATGCTGACGCTGGTGCTGGCGAAGAACTACCTGGTCATGTTCATTGGCTGGGAGGGCGTGGGCCTGGCTTCGTATTTGCTGATCGGCTTCTGGTTCACGAAGGACTCGGCAGCGTCGGCTGGCAAGAAGGCATTCATCGTCAATCGAATTGGCGACTTCGGATTCCTGATTGCGCTCTTCCTGATGATCAAGCATTTTGGATCGCTCGATTTCACTCAGGTGTTTGCGGCGGTGCGCACGCTGCCCATGGAAACTGCCGGCGTCGGTCTGCTCACTGCGATCGGTCTGCTGTTGATGGTTGGCGCTGCCGGCAAGTCGGCGCAGATTCCTCTTTATGTCTGGTTGCCGGACGCCATGGAAGGCCCGACTCCCGTTTCCGCGCTGATCCACGCGGCAACCATGGTGACGGCGGGCGTCTATATGGTGGCGCGGTCGTCCGTGATCTTCGAGCGCGCACCGATGGCGATGACTGTGGTCGCGGTTATTGGAACGCTCACCGCTTTTTTTGCGGCGACCATCGGCATCGCCCAGACCGACATCAAGAAAGTGCTGGCCTATTCCACCGTTTCGCAGCTGGGATATATGTTCATGGCCTGCGGTGTGGGCGCGTTCTCGGCCGGAATTTTCCATCTGATGACGCATGCATTCTTTAAAGGACTGTTGTTCCTGGCGGCAGGGTCGGTCATTCACGGCATCGGCGGTGAGCAGGACATGCGAAAAATGGGCGGCCTGCGACTGTATATGCCTTGGACCTTCGCCACCATGGGGATTGCAACTCTGGCCATCGCCGGCATCCCGCCGTTCGCCGGCTTCTGGTCCAAAGACGAGATTCTTTGGCGAGCATTTGGCGCTAGCTGGGTGTACTGGCTGAGCGGCGTGATTACCGCCTTCATCACGTCTTTCTATATGTTCCGGCTGATGTACATGACGTTCGGCGGCGACGATTACCGGGGCGCGCCCGCGCAGGAAGCGCCCGGTCGCGGTGCTCACGGGCACGACAATCCCGGGCACGGCCATGGTCACGGTGAGCCGCACGAGAGCCCGTGGGTGATGCTGGGTCCGCTGGTCATCCTTGCGCTGCTCTCCGTGGTTGGCGGATTCGTCGGATACGGGAATCGCTTCGAACATTTTCTTGCTCCCGTTTTCCAGGGGGCGGCTGGAATCGCGCAGGAGAGCGCTCCCGAATCCGCCAGCAGCACCCTCGAGTATTTACTGATGGGAGTTTCCGTTGGCTTAGCTGGGCTCGGATGGCTGCTGGCGTATGTGCTCTACAGCCGCGTTCCGCAACTGCCCGCGCGCATCGCAGCCAGCCTCGGCGGGCTCTACCGCGCAGTCGCCAACAAGTACTACATCGACGAGCTTTACAACGTTCTATTCGTCAAGCCGCTGATCGATGGCTCGACCACGATTCTGTGGCATGGCGTTGACCAGGGGGTGATCGATGCCGCGGTTAACGACTCTGCCGATGCAGCGCGCCACGTCTCGGACGAAGTACGGCACATGCAATCGGGCAATCTGCGGTCGTACGCCGGCTGGATAGCGGCTGGAGGAGCAGTGGTGATCGCCTACATGGTCTGGATGGGAGTGCGATGAACATGGCTTCGGCTAGCATGATCTTGTCAGGCATGATCTCGTCCAATATGGACGGTCTCGGCCCCATCATCCTTTCGCTGGTGACCTTCATTCCCGCCGTGGGCGGGCTGCTGATCCTGCTCATTCCACGCCGTGATCGCGACATCAAGCTGTTTGCCTTGGTCATCTCCCTGCTCGCATTTGTGGCGTCACTGCATCTGCCAGTGCATCTGCATCGTGATCTCAACCCCTTTAAGTTCGAGATCGATAAAGTCTGGATCACCACGCCCAATATTCATTACCACATGGGCGTTGACGGAATTTCCGTCTGGCTGGTGGTGCTGACCACCTTCCTCACGCCGCTGTGCGTGCTGATTTCGTGGAATTCAATTAACGAGCGCGTGAAGGAGTTCTTCATCCTGCTGCTGCTCCTGGAAACGGCTTTGATCGGCGTTTTCACTTCGCTGGATCTATTCCTGTTCTACTTTTTCTATGAGGCGACGCTGATTCCGATGGCGCTGCTCATCGGCATGTACGGACACGGGCGCAAGGTCTACGCCGCAGTGAAGTTTTTTCTGTTCACCATGATCGCTTCGATGTTCATGCTGGCAGCGATCGTGTGGCTCTATGCCAAGACTGGCAGTTTCGATTTTGTCATCATTCAGAACGCGATTCGCAGCGGCGCAGTGCCCGGTTTCGAAGCCGCTTCGCTCTGGCTCTTTCTAGGCTTTTTCATCGCCTTCGCTGTGAAAGTCCCAATCTTCCCTCTGCACACCTGGCTGCCCGACGCGCACGTGGAAGCGCCCACGGCTGGATCAGTGCTGCTGGCCGGTGTGCTGCTGAAGATGGGCACCTACGGTCTGCTTCGTTTCAATGTCGGGCTCTTTCCCGAACAAGCGCACCGCAACGCATCCTGGATTATGGTGCTGGCGCTGATTGGCATCATCTACGGCGCGCTGGTTTCGCTGGTGCAGCCCAATATGAAGAAGCTGATCGCCTACTCCTCGGTCAGCCACCTGGGATTCGTCGTCCTCGGAATCTTCAGTTTCACCGCCGCCGGGCTGAACGGAGCCGTCTTCGTCATGCTGGCGCACGGAGTCGCCACCAGCGGTCTCTTCATGCTGGCTGGCATCCTCTATGAGCGTCGTCACACCTATGAGATCACCGAGTTTGGCGGGCTCGCCACACCGATGCCCAAGTACGCCACTCTCTTTCTAGTCACCATGCTCGCATCGCTCGGACTGCCGCTGCTGAACGGCTTCATCGGTGAGTTCCTGGTGCTGAGCGGAGCATTCCAGGCGCGCCCGATTTATGGGGTCCTGGCTGCTACCGGTGTTATCTGGAGCGCCTGCTACCTGCTCTGGATGTACCAGCGTGTTTTTTTCGGCGCGGTGAAGCATGAAGTCAATAACACGCTGCCCGACCTCAGCCTGCGTGAGAAGGCTGCACTGTGGCCGATTGTGGTGGTCGCCCTGGTGATGGGCGTTGCTCCCCTGGTGTGGCTCGGAGCGATTGACCCGGCGGTGCAAGCGGCTCTCGCTCCATTAACCCAGTTGGCTAGCAAGATGGTGAGCCAGTGATGGCGATAGTGATGGTCATGACGTCGCTCGCGCACCCATCCCTGCCACCGGCTCTGCTGGCGCAGTTGCAGACTTCCATGCCGCCGCCGGGTGTTGACTACGTGCGCATCCTGCCGGAGTTGGTGCTCTCGCTCTTCGGCATGCTGATAATGATCGTCGACCCGCTGCTTGACGAAGAAAATAGTCACCAGTCGCTGGGCACGATCGCGCTGATCGGCACGCTAGCCGCGCTGGCGTCAACGTTCTGGATGGCGCGGTATCCCGGAACCGCATTTTGGAACATGGTTCGGGTGGAAGACTTCAGCGTCTTCTTTCACGTCCTGGTCATCGCGATTGCGGCGGTGGCGATCCTCAGTTCTTTCGAATACTTGAAAGTGCAGCGCATCCGCGCCGGGGAGTACTACGGGCTAGTCCTGTTCGGGACGGTTGGCATGTGCCTGATGTCCTCCGCCATCGAACTCGTACTTATCTTTATTGCTCTGGAAATCTCGTCGATTTCGACCTATATACTGGCAGGCTTTCGGCGCCGCGAAGCCTCGAGTAGCGAAGCATCGCTGAAGTATTTTCTGCTGGGATCATTCGCCACGGCTTTCTTCCTCTATGGCGTCGCGCTTATGTTCGGAGCGACCGGCTCCACGAACGTGGACGTGATCAGCCAGGTGCTGCGCTCGGGCAGGGTCCCGGTTCTGGCTTATGTTGCGACGGCGCTCATATTCGTGGGCCTGGGCTTCAAGGTCTCATCCGTACCGTTCCATGTGTGGGCTCCTGACGTCTACGAAGGGGCCCCGGCCCCGGTCGTCGGATTGATGTCGACCGGGCCCAAGGCGGCAGCCTTCGCGGTTCTGCTGCGCGTCATGTTCGAAGCCAACGCGCCCGGACGCTTCTGGCTGATCTGGGTCTCCGCCGCGCTGACCATGACGCTGGGAAATGTGTGCGCCCTGGTGCAGGATAACGTCAAACGGCTGCTCGCATATTCTTCGATCGCCCACGCCGGATATCTGCTGGTCGCATTCGCCGCACAGCCGGAACGGGGGACGTCCGCTGCTATGTTCTACGCTGCCGCCTATGCCGCCATGAACGTCGGAGCGTTTGCCGTGGTCAGCCACTTCGCGAACGCGGGCGAAAAGTACGTCACGCTCGAAGATTACGCGGGCCTCGGCAGGACGTCCCCCGTGCTGGCCGCGACCTTCACGTTCTTCCTGATGTCATTGATCGGGATTCCGATTACGGGCGGCTTCTTCGCGAAATTCTACGTGTTGAGCGCGGCGTTGAATTCGAATCTGGTGGGCTTGGGGGTCATACTGGTTCTGAATAGTGCCGTGGGCGCCTATTATTACCTGCGGATTATCGTCATGATGTATATGCGCGAGCCACGAGGCGAGGTGCCAGTTACTCCTGTGCCCGCTGCGGCGGGGCTTGCCATTGCCGTTTGTGTGCTGCTTACGCTTTACCTGGGAGTGCTGCCGGGACCGGTACTCGATTATGCCAACCAATCTGCTCGCCAACTTGTGAACGATACAGCGACCCCGACGGCATCGTCAGTGTCTCTTGCAGCGGACCAGTAGATGGTGCCTGATAATGCAGCACAAATTGAGTTGTGAGCGTTTGTAAACCGCCCGCTTGGCTTGGGTTCTGACCTTAGCAGCAAGTGCGGGCGACGGTGGAAAACCAGTGCATGCTGCGATTGACAATCGCCGCCAGAGTCGGCATTATTAGCTGCACAAGATTTGCCGAGATGTTTATCCCCCCGGAGGATATATGGTTGAGTTTTTCCGAAATATTTGGACAGACGAGCGAGGACAGGATATCGCTGAATATGCGGTCATGCTCGCCGTCATCCTGGTATTGGTGATCGGTACCGTGCGTCTGATCGGGACTAACGCCAACAACGTATTCTCGTCCGTTGCCAGTTCGATCCCGAACTAAGTTCGGTCCATCGGTTTTGGAACACAGCGGTATTGCAAACGTTGCAGTTGGACATTTCTATGGCTCGATTTAGCACCTTCCGCCTGTTTGGCCGCTATTGGTTTCCATGCGCGGCTGAGGTGCAGGATCGGAGCCAGTCACCAGGGTAAAAGAGACAGCTCAAAGATTCCGCCAAAGCCGCGATAGAAATCGCGGCTTTTGTGTTTTTGGCGGCAAATAGAAAGGTTATCGCCATGATTGTGAATATGTCCGACAGCGCCACCGAGCAACAGATCGACCACATCATTCAACGGATCCGCGAAGCCGGATTTCAGCCGCATGTCACGCGTGGCACCGAGCGCACCATCGTTGCCGCGGTCGGCAGCGGTGGGCGCCGCCATGAAATCGAGGCTCTTTCGGTCGCACCCGGCGTCGACAACGTAGTCGCGATTGCCCAACCCTTTAAGCTCGTCAGCCGTCAAACGCGGCCGCAGCCGTCGGTGGTAGACGTTGGCGGGATAAAGATCGGCGGGCCCGAAGTGGTCGTCATTGCCGGTCCCTGCTCGGTGGAGTCGCGCGAGCAATTGCTCGAGACCGCTGAAGGGGTAAAGCGCGCCGGCGCTACCATGCTGCGCGGCGGAGCCTACAAACCGCGGACCTCCCCATACGAGTTCCAGGGCTTGGGAATTGAAGCCCTGAAGATTTTGCGCGAAGCACGTGAACTCACGGGCCTCCCGGTTGTCACCGAGGTCATGAGCACCGAAGACGTGGACCTGATCTGTGAGTACGCCGATATGCTCCAGGTCGGCGCGCGCAACATGCAGAACTTCGCATTGTTGCGCAGGCTCGCCACAATTAAAAAGCCAATTTTGCTCAAACGTGGGCCCTCGGCCACGGTGAAGGAGTGGCTGCTGGCAGCGGAGTACCTGCTCTCCGGCGGAAACGATCAGGTTGTTCTATGCGAACGCGGCATCAAAACTTTCGAAACGGGTACTCGCAATACATTTGACCTTTCCGCTGTTGCCCTGGCCAAGGAACTCTCGCATCTGCCGGTGATGGCCGATCCGTCGCACGGCACCGGCAAGCAGAGCCTGATCGGGCCGGTTTCGCGCGCGGCGGTTGCCGTCGGAGCGGACGGCATCATCGTCGAGGTGCATCCCTGCCCGGAGCGCGCGCTTTCCGACGGACCGCAGTCTCTCGACATCCCACAGTTCGAGCGCGTGATGCGCGGATTGAGTGCTCCTCTACGTCCGGTGCTTACTCGGCCAGGGGCAGCCTAAAGGGACTCTACTTCACGTCTCCGCAGGCTGGGCCGAGGTATTTGGAAGTGATGGTGAAGTCCATGTTCATGGTATGGCCATTGGCGTTGGTCACAGAATGCATTGTGCCTTTGACGCTGTCGGAACTGATGGCCTCCATTACAAAAGTTCCGTCGGACGACGATTGTTTTTCTTCGCAATGAAACTTCAGTTCGAGCTTGCTCCCCGTTGAATTTACGACGGTGCGGGTGCAATCGCCGCGGTTGGCGCTAAAAGCGGAATGCTTTTCAAGCTTCTCTTTGGTGACGCAATCTTTGTGAACGTCAGTGGTTGCCCCACCCTGCATCATGGCTTCCACGCGAGCGCGCTGCTCCGGTGGCAACTGGGCGAGCTTGTCGGGAGGGATGTTTGGCATGGCCGGCATTCCACTCATAGAATGAGTAACGGTAACTTCCCACAGACCCTCCTTTACGTTGAGAGGCGCGATATTGTCGGCGGCCCAGAAGATCAGCGAGCAAAGGACGATTGGAACAAGAAGAAGCTTGTTTCGCATCAGAACTCTCCCGGAGTTTTTTGATCTTGGTTGCGGTGAACAGCATTACACACCGCGAATTGCGGGGCAAACTAAATTTGGGGCGCGCGGTTGACCGGAGTGGTGCATTGCCCGCCGTTTGTGAACGTGATGTTTGAACGTGATTGAGCGCGGACAGCGCTCGCCGCAAGTGCAGGACCAATCGGGGCGATTGCCATACAAATCGGGACATCCTACACTCTAACGTGGCGAGGAACAGCACTCCGGGGGCCCAATCGTTGTCCATCTCCATCGAAGCGTCCTACATTAAGCCTGGAACAGTAGAGGAAGCGGTGACGCTCCTGGCCGCGGGAGAGGCTCGGATTCTATCGGGAGGCACCGATTTTTATCCGGCGCTGGGCGAGCGGGTGGTGCGCGGACGGGTGGTCGACGTTTCCGCACTCCGAGACCTGCGGGGCGTGTCGAGTGAGCGAGACCACTTCCGCATTGGCGGCCTGACTACCTGGACTGAGATCATACGAACACCGCTTCCCCGCTGCTTCGATGCGTTGAAGAGCGCGGCGCGCGAGGTTGGTTCCGTGCAGATACAGAACCGCGGGACGGTGGCGGGGAACTTGGTCAATGCATCGCCGGCAGCCGATGGCGTACCTCCGCTACTGGCGCTGGATGCAGAGGTCGAGTTGCTTTCGCAGGCGGGCGTGCGGAAGATGCCGCTGGGTGATTTTATTGTCGGCAATCGGAAGACCCGGCGGACGCCGGATGAATTGTTGACGGCGGTGCTGGTTCCGCGGAAGCTGGAGGACGCAGCTTCGAGCTTTGTGAAGCTGGGCGCACGGCGTTATCTGGTGATATCGATTTCGATGGTAGCGGTGGTGGTTCTGGTGAATGACAGCCAGCAGGTTTCGGAGGCACGCGTCGCCGTGGGATCGTGCTCGGCGGTGGCTCGGCGCTTGCGTGCGCTTGAGCATGACTTGGTGGGGACATCGGTGCGCGACGGGTTGGGCAGCATAGTGCGACCGCAACATCTGACGGACCTTTCGCCAATTGACGATGTGCGGGCCACGGCGGAATATCGGATGGATGCCGCCCTGCGCTTGGTACAACGCGCGTTGAACTCGTGCGTGGAGAATGGCTGATGGCTTTGATCCTGGAACCGGGGGCGGTGGCGGGCGCGCAATCCATAGCGTTCCGGGTGAATGGCCGCGCGGTGACTGTTTCCAGTCCGCCGTGGCAGCGCCTTTCTCGCGTGTTGCGGGATGAGCTTGGGCTGACTGGAACCAAGGTGGGATGCGACGCGGGAGATTGCGGCGCTTGCACCGTGCTTTTGGATGGAGATCCTGTTTGCTCGTGTCTGGTGGCAGCGGGGCAAGCGGAGGGATGCGAAGTTACAACGGTCGAAGGGCTGGCGGATCGAACGTCTTCTGGCGCGAGGTTGCAGCAGGCGTTCCTTGCGCGCGGAGCCGCCCAGTGTGGGGCCTGCACTCCCGGAATGCTGGTCGCGGCGACGGCTTTGCTGGAGCGAAACTCCGCACCTGACGAGAACGAAGTGGTCGACGCCATCGGCGGCGTGCTTTGCCGGTGTACGGGGTATCGGAAGATCATCGCGGCGATTCTTGACGCTGGCGTGAAGGATGCTGCGGCGGGTGGCCCGGCGACTTCACCTGCGGCGGGCACGGCGGTGGGTCAAAGGTTGGTCCGGCTGGATGGAAAGCGGAAGGTCGATGGCAGCGAAGTGTTTGGCGCGGATGAGACTCCGGTGGAAGCGCTGGCAGTGCGGGCAATTCGCAGTCCTTATCACCGGGCGAGATTTCGTTTCGGCGATCTGACTGCGTTTGTTCGAGATCATCCGGGGATTGAAGCCGTCTTCACTGCCAAGGATGTGCCGGGAAAGAATTGCTACGGAGTGATCGGCGCGTTCGCGGATCAGCCGGTGTTTGCGCATAACGAGGCTCGCCATCGGGGAGAAGCAGTGGCGGCAGTGGTTGGTGAAGCAGCAGCCGTCGAGGCGTTGGATGTTGCGGACTTTCCCATCAGTTGGGAAGAACTGCCGCCACTCAAGGATATCGACGCTGCGCTCGCGTCGGGGGCCAGTCTGATCCATAAGAACCGCCCGGGAAATATTCTGGTGCGGGGGCGGGTGGTACGAGGCGATGTCGACAGGGCTTTGGCTACGGCCGACGTGGTAGCGGAATGCGAGTACGACACGGGATTTGTGGAACACGCGTACATTGAGCCCGAAGCCGGATTCGCTCGGCGCGTGGGAGACCGCATCGAGGTACAGGCCTGTACTCAATCTCCTTACATGGATAGAAACGACATCGCCACCATTCTCGGAATTGCGCCGGAGAGTGTCCGCATCATTCCGACAGCAGTCGGCGGGGGATTCGGGTCCAAGCTGGATCTTTCGGTGCAACCGTTTCTGGCGGTAGCGGCGTGGCATCTGAGAAAGCCGGTGCGTATGGTTTATTCGCGGACCGAGTCGATTGTCTCGACCACTAAGAGACATCCGGCGCGCATGCGGCTGCGTGGAGGATGCACGAAGGAAGGCAAACTGGTGGCGCTCGATTTTTCAGCGGATTTCAACACCGGGGCCTATTCCTCCTGGGGGCCGACGGTATCGGCTCGCGTGCCGGTGCATGCCTCCGGCCCTTATTATGTGCCGCATTACCGGGCGTTAACGCGGGCGGTGCACACCAACCTGGTGCCGGCGGGGGCGTTTCGCGGCTTCGGAGTTCCCCAGGCTGCGATTGCTCAAGAGCAGCTGTATGACGAACTGGCCGATCGTGTGGCCATGGACCGATTGGAATTCCGCATTCTGAACGCGCTCGACGATCACACTCCCACCGTCACTGGGCAAGTTCTGGGCGAGGGCGTGGGCATCCGCGCTTGCCTGGAGGCGTTGCGGCCGCACTGGCAACGGGCGCGGCACGACGCGATGGAATTCAACCTGAACGCGTCGCTCGGACGTCCGCTGCGGCGCGGCGTGGGCGTGGCAGGGATGTGGTATGGATGCGGCAACACTTCCCTGCCCAATCCATCGACGGTAAGAATTGGACTGAAGCGCGACGGGCGGATCGCATTGCACCAGGGCGCGGTGGATATCGGACAAGGATCGAACACGATCGTCACCCAGATTTGCGCCGACGCGCTGGGCGCTCCGATTGAGCGTTTCGACCTGATTTCCGGAGACACTGCCATCACGCCGGATTGCGGCAAGACCTCAGCTTCGCGTCAGACGCTGGTGACCGGGAAGGCTGCCCAGATGGCGGGAGAGAAACTGCGACGCGCGATCCTCAAGCTCGCGGGCGCCTGTGATTGTGCGAGTCTTCTTTTTGCCGATGCCGGGCTGACGGTGCGAGACGGCG
The DNA here is from genome assembly GCA_963747545.1 of uncultured Acidobacteriaceae bacterium. GTDB lineage: Bacteria > Acidobacteriota > Terriglobia > Terriglobales > Acidobacteriaceae > Acidiflorens. Next base: position 253,601 of record CAVVFQ010000001.1, read on the forward strand.
ATAAATCGCACGTCCTCGTGCTCCACGATTTGCCGCTTGATGAGCATGGCTATGTGATCACGAGCGAGGCCACGTTTGACCCCCCGACAAGTCCGCTGGACGAAAACGGGCAAGGAGTTCCGTACTGCGTATACGGGTTTGGCGCGCACATGGCGGAAATCGAAGTAGACACGGAACTGGGAACCGTGCGCGTGGTGAAGGTCACGGCGGCGCACGATGTGGGGCGCGCCATTAATCCAACGTTGATTGAGGGGCAGATTGAAGGCGGTGTGGCGCAGGGGCTGGGCATGGCTCTGATGGAGGAATTCTTTCCGGGTAAGGGCGAAAATCTGCACGATTATTTGATTCCGTCGGCTGGGGATATTCCTCCGGTGGAATCGATTCTGATCGAGGATCCGTCGCCGGTCGGCCCGTTTGGAGCGAAAGGAATTGGCGAACAAGCGGTCATTCCGACGGCGCCGGCGATTTTGAACGCGCTCCATGATGCCATCGGGATCCGCGTGCCGAGAGTCCCAGCCACGCCCGACCGCGTGCGGGCCGCGATTCTGGCGGCACAAAAAGAGAAGGGGGACGGGCGTGGCTGACGACGCGATTCGCTGCGACGCTTGTCCGGTACTGTGCTATATCAAGCCCGGAAGAACGGGTTCGTGCGACCGGTACGCGAATGCCGATGGGCAACTGGTGCGGCTCGATCCACATGTCGTGCTGCAGCGCGCGGTGTCGCGCGGTGACACGGTGGTTCCGTTTCTTGAAAAAAGCCGCGAGTGGGACGGCACGCTCCTGAGCGGCGAGCAAACATTTGTGACGGCGATTGGCGCAGGTACGACGTATCCGGATTACAAGCCTGCGCCTTTTATTATTTCGTCGGAAATCGCGGGCGTGGATATGGTCACAGTGGTGACCGAGGGCATTTTCAGTTATTGCGGCGTGAAATTGAAGATCGACACCGATCGGCATCTGGGTGCGGAGTGCAGCACGGTGCGCGCGCAGGGCGAGGCAGTGGGGCACGTCACAACCAACGAATATGGCTCGCAGATGCTGTCGCTCGGCGGCGTGCGACACCTTACGGGCGGAAGCCGCCACGAGGGCACGGTGACCTGCGATACGCTGCTGAACTTGTGCAATGGCAAAGCGGTGGAGTTGAACATTGATGACGGCGCCTCGGTGGTCGTGCAGGCGAACAAGGCGCCGATTGTGGATGGCGCGCAGGAAGAGCGTATGCGCGTGGGCTGCGGTTCGGCCACGATCGGCATGTTTGCGAAGCAGTGGTTTGGAAAAGTGGACGAGGTCGTGGTGGTCGACGATCACATCACCGGCGTGTTGTCAGAACACCAGGCAGGAAAGCTGCTCGGCGTACCGGAATCCGGGATCGCGATGAAGGGGCGGCGATCGACGCCCGGGCGGTATTTTCGGGTCGCGGAGCCGGGCACGTCATGGGGAGGAACCAATATTGACGACCCGCTTTCGATTCTTGGTCCGTTTGATCGCGAGGTCGCGAGGCCCGGTTTGCGTTTATTGATGGTGAGCACTACGGGCGAGCATCACGCATACTTCGAACTGGACGAGGAGCTTCATCCGGCGCCGAAAGAGTTGCCGGCTGTTCTGCGCGAATCGGTGGCGCGCATTCGTGAAAACTGCGAGCCCGCGCTTTGCACGGTGTTGTTCATGGGCGGCGCAGGCGGATCGCTGCGGGCGGGAGTGACCGAAAATCCCGTGAAGCTGACCCATTCGGTGCGCGACGCGCTGACTCGTGTGACCTGCGGTGGCGCGCCCGTTTATGTCTGGCCGGGAGGTGGAATCACGATCATGGCGGACGTGAGCCGCATGCCGGAAAATGCCTTTGGCTACGTTCCGACGCCGGCGCTGGTGGCGCCAATCGAATTCACGCTGAAGCTGTCAGATTACGCGACCCTCGGCGGATATATGGATCACGTCCGGCCGCTGAGTTCGATCAACCGGGATGAGGAAAGCCGGAGGCGGCTGGCGGCGCGACCGGATAATCCGTGGCCTCTGGCTTCGGGTGCGAACATTTCGGGCGCCAGACAAGCGATGAGAAACAAATGAACCAGCGAGCGCAGATTCGAATGCTTCCCGACCGACGTCGTCTGCACATGCAGGATGGGCCGATCGATGTCATCGTGGAAGCTTTCGGTGCGGCAAGCGAAGTCGAACTCGCCTATCGTGCGGCGGCAGCGCGGTTCGCTGATGTGCTGAATGAGTTGTGCGTTGAGCTTGAGTTTCTGCGGCGGTCTGCCACCGAGGATGGGGATCTTCCATCGGGCGTAATCGCGCGCCGGATGCTGGCGGCGGTGCGGCCCTACGCGTCGCAGACTTTTATTACCCCCATGGCGGCGGTCGCCGGTGCCGTGGCAGAGGAAATTCTCGAAGCAATGCTCTCAACCGCGAAACTGTCGCGCGCTTATGTGAATGACGGCGGCGATATTGCGCTGAATCTGGCGCCGGGTGAGAAATTTATCGTCGGTATGGTGGAACGTCCAGATCGACCTTCACTATTTGGAACGACCACGATCAAATCGACTGACACGATTCGCGGCATTGCTACGAGCGGTTGGCGCGGCCGTAGTTTTTCGCTGGGCATTGCGGATGCAGTCACCGTGCTCGCCGACACTGCTGCGATGGCTGACGCGGCGGCGACGGTGATCGCCAACGCGGTGGATCTGCCGGGACACCCGAGCATTGGGCGTATTCAGGCCTGTGAACTTGCTCCCGACAGTGATCTTGGTGAGCGACTGGTGACGCAATCCGTGGGAGAACTGACGACGGAAGAGATTCACGACGCTCTCGGAGCCGGAATGCGCGTTGCGGAATCGCTCTGTGGTTCGGGGCTGATTCGCGCGGCCGCCCTCAACCTGCACGGAGAAACACGAGCGATCGGCGGCAAAGGCTGCTCACAGTTCGCAGAGATTCCAGTGCCTGACAGGAGATTGGTTCATGCCTGAGGTTCAGGTTCGCAAGAGAGTTCTCCTGGTCGAGGAAATTTTCCATGAAGGCGGTCCCGTCGCGTCCAAGCCGCAACGCCGGGCGGCAGCGCTGGTGGTGATTCGCAATCCCTACGCTGGTAGCTATGTCGAAAAGATCGAAGGCTTTATGGATGACTTGAAATCGCTCGGGTTGCAGATGGCACAGTCGCTGGTTGCGGCGCTCGGCGGCGATCCCAAAGTGGTGGAGGGATACGGCAAGGGGGCGATCGTCGGCTCCGCCGGAGAGCTCGAACACGGGGCGCTCTGGCACGTTCCTGGCGGCTACGCCATGCGTGAAGTGCTCGGTGGCGCAAAGGCGATTGTGGCATCGACCAAAAAAGTTGGCGGTCCCGGAACACGTCTCGACATTCCCATCACTCATATCAACGCCTCCTACGTGCGCAGCCATTTTGATGCGATGGAGGTCGGCATCGCGGATGCTCCGCGCGCCGATGAGATTCTGCTCGCGCTGGTTATGACGACCGGGGCCCGTGTTCATGCCCGTGTCGGCGGATTAAAAGCGTCCGAGATCAAAGGCGAGGACGGGTTGCGATGAAGAACACACGAGCAAAGATCCGTAAGATCACGACATTTGTCGAGGAGACTCACACCGAGATGGATCGCAGCGTCGATCCGCCAACGCGGCGTGCGGCCGCGGTTGCGGTGATTGAGAATCCGTATGCGGGGCGGTACGTCGAGGATCTCACTGAGTTGATGCTGATTGGCGAAGAGCTTGGCGAGTTGCTGGCCGAGCGCGCGGTTGCGGCGTTGGGGATCGCAGGACCGACGGCCGAAAGCTACGGCAAGGCCGCGGCAGTCGGCGAGAATGGCGAACTGGAGCACGCCGCGGCGATCTTGCATCCCAAGCTGGGCGCGCCGGTGCGGCGGGTGCTGGGAAAAGGGGCGGCGCTGATCCCTTCTTCCAAGAAGCGCGGCGGCATGGGAGTTGTGCTTGATATCCCGCTGGGACACAAGGATGCAGCCTTTGTGCGCAGCCATTTTGACGGCATGGAAGTTCGCATCAGCGACGCTCCGCGTGCCAACGAGATCATGGTGGCAATTGCGGTGACCGACAGTGGCCGTCCGCTGCCTCGCGTTGGTGGACTCTCAAAAGACCAGATCAAGGGCGAAGACGGTTTGCATTAGCTCTTTACAACCTCGGGCAGGCGGGTCGCCGGCGGCGTGTTGCGGCTGCGATGCGCACTGACAGTTCCGTCGATGATGACCATACCGATTCCGGGGATGTCTCCTTTTTGAATGCTGTCGAGCAGGTCCTTCCCTGCTGAGTGCTGGGCTGTGTCCATCAGGACGAACGAGGCTTCGCGTCCGGACGAGATCAAGCCGCAATCGAGCTTACGCATTCGTGCGGTGTTCCCGGTGGCAAGGCAGATGGCCACTTCGGCGGGGATTCCGCCGAGCGACGACAACAGGGAAATCATGCGCACAATGCCCAGCGGCTGCACGCCCGACCCGGCGGGCGAGTCGGTGCCCAGGATCACGCGGTCGAGATGCTTCAATTCCGTTGCCGTGCGGAGCGCAAGCAACCCGGCGCGTTCATTTCCGTTATGCACGATTTCGAGCGCCCGCGTGGAGCGTTCGCACAGAGCCGTGATCTGATCATCCGGCAGAGCCGTGTGACCGCCGTTGACGTGACCGATGACATCGGCATCGGTTTCGAGCACCATGTCTTTATCGATCAGGCTGGAGCCGGGAATGGACGGGCCCCCGGTATGAATAGTGCTCTGGATTCCGTATTTCCGCGCCCATAACACCATCTGGTGCGCGGTCTTGCCGTCTTTAACACTGCCGAGGCCCACTTCGCCGAGAATCTTTACTCCAGCAGCGGCCAATTCTTTGAAATCGTCTTCCACCATTCCGTGCTCGAGCACCGGCGCCCCGGCATAAATCTTTACTCCACCCGGCCGGAACGCTTGAAAGGCGCGCTGGGCAAAGATCGCCATCGCCTTCAGCCCGACAACGTCTTTTGGACGGCCGGGAGTGTGGACTTCGCCGGCGGAAACCATTGTCGTGACCCCGCCGTGTAGATAGCTGTCGATCCAGCCCAGCTGATTCTGACGCGGAGTCCAATCGCCGCAGACGGGATGAACATGGCTGTCGATCAGCCCCGGGGCGAGCGCCGTGCCTTTGGCGTCGATGATTGCGGTGGCTTGCGAAGTGTCGACATCCTTTTCCTTACCCACGGCCGCGATGCGATCGCCAATGGCTACCACGGTGTCGGCGTCGAGAATGGGGTGGGCAAGGTCTCCGCTGAGCAGAAGGCCGATGTTGCGGATCACTAGTTTTAGTTTTGTCGCTGGCGCAGATTTCGACGGTTCGTCGTGGGCCATGGTTGCCTTCCAAGCGCGGAATTGGTGCAAACTCAGTGGCCGCTAGTATACAAATGAATGGGGAGAGTGGAATGCAAGCGCGTGACTTCATTTTTTGGGAAGTGGATGTGCAGGCCGATTTTATGCTTCCGGGCGGCAAGCTCTACGTTCCGGGAGCCGAGAAGCTTCTCCCCAACATCCGCAAACTGACGGACGCGGCGCGGCGCGGTGAAGTTTTCCTGGTTTCGCATGGTTGTTTTCATCCGGCGAACGATCCGGAGTTCAAGCAGTTTCCGCCGCACTGCCTGAAAGGAACGGCGGGAGCGGAGTTCGTTCCCGAGGCCCTGGCGGAGAATTTCGTTCGGGTGGAAAACGATGGCAACGCCAAGCTGCCTGCGGATCTCTCCAAGTACCAGCAGATCGTCCTGGAGAAGCAAACGCTGGATATTTTTGAGACTCGCCATGCCGACGCCTTAGTAGAACGTTTGGGCAGCGCTGCGGAATTTGTCGTCTTTGGAGTGGTGACAGAATATTGCGTCAGTTGTGCAGTCAAGGGCTTGCTGCAGCGAAAGCGACGGGTGGCGGTGGTCCGCGACGCCATCGAAACCTTGGCGCCGGAGGTTGGGGATAAGACATTGGCTGAGTTGAAGCGTCTGGGCGCGACGCTGGTCACCACCGGCGAGATTCTCCACAAATTGGAATCCGGCTTACCATCGAGATAAAGGAGATGTGCCGCTCCCTTGCGTCGACACGATTACGCACCCCGGCCCGCGCACCTCAAATGGCTCCTCGATTCTGACCCGGCCATCCGTTGGCAGGTCATGAGGGACCTTACCGGTGAAGCCCCCAACGCGATTGCAGCCGAGCGGTCGCGCGTCGCCACCGAAGGCTGGGGAGCCCAACTTCTAGCCTGCCAATCTCCCGACGGCAGTTGGGGAGGGCCGAAGTGGGACCTGATTACCCTCTACAGTCTGGTCGTCCTGAAGGATCTCGGTCTCGACCCCGCCAGCAAGCAGGCTCGCAAAATGATCGACCGGGTCGACAAGCGGCTCGTATTTAAGCCTCTTAAAAACCGGCCTTACCTTCACGGCGAAACGGAGCCCTGCATCAACGGCAGAATCCTCGGCATTGGTTCGTATTTCGAGAAACCGAACGACGCACTGGCCAGTCAACTCCTGGGCGAGCAGCTCGAAGATGGCGGCTGGAACTGCGAAGCATGGCCCTTCCTGTCGCCAAAACGCCCGCCCAGCCGGCGTTCTTCGTTCCATACCACCATCTGCGTGCTCGAAGGATTGCTCGAATACGAACGAGCGCAGCGCAAGTCGGCGGCCGTCACGAAGTCCGTCACCAGGGCCCGCAAGCGGGCCGAAAACTATCTGCTCGATCGCGGCATGTTCCGCTCACTTCGAACCGGCGAAGTCATCGACAAACGCTGGCTCCGCTTCTCGTTCCCGACGTTTTGGCACTACGACGTCTTGCGCGGACTCGATTATCTGCGAAATGCAGGAATCAAACCCGACAGCCGCGTCGGTGAAGCCATCGAAGCCGTGATCGAGCGCCGCCACCAGAACGGACGCTGGCCGCTGAACCTCCTTCATCCCGACCATATTCCGTTGGAGATGGAGACCGCTGTCGGCAGGGCAAGCCGCTGGAACACACTGCGCGCTCTCCGAGTTCTACGTTGGTACTCGACGTGGTAGTTGCGAACCGATTTACGTGCAGAAGTTCCGTTACAGCAGCATGCCGGCAATCGAGGCCGACATCAGGTTGGCCATGGTTCCAGCCAGCATGGCGCGAATGCCAAGCCTCGCCAGATCCGCTTTTTTGTTCGGAGCCAGCGCGCCGATTCCGCCCATCTGAATTCCGATCGAGCTGAAGTTGGCAAAGCCGCAAAGTGCGAAGGTCGCGATGGTGAACGAACGCGGATCGAGGACAGCCTTTTGTGGGCCAAGCATCGAGAACGCCACCAGTTCATTCAGCACCATGCGTACGCCCAGAAGATCGCCAATCAGACGGCAGTCATGCCAGGGCACTCCAATCACCCATGCGATGGGCGCAAACAACGCGCCGAGTATGGCCTCCAGGCTCGAGGGAAACCACGCGATATGGTTGTGAATTCCGCCCATGATGCCATCGAACAGGGCGATTAACGCTAGGAACGAAATCAGCATGGCGGCGATGTTCAGGGCCATGTGCAAACCATCGGTGGTGCCACGCGCGATGGCGCCCAGCAGATTTTCGTTCTTCTCCAGCTCCACTTCTTCTTCGCTCATGACGACGCGGCCCGCGGTTTTGGGCACTTCGGTCTCGGGCACCAGCATCTTGGCCATCACCAGCGTGCCCGGAGCGGTCATGATGACGGCGCTCAGAAGGTGCTTTGGCTCGATCCCGAAAGCGATGTACGCCGCCATGATGCTGCCGGAAACGTGTGCCATGCCGCTCGTCATCACCGTCATCAACTCCGAATATGTGAGGTCGGACAGAAAAGGCCGAATCGTCTGCGGAGCCTCCGTCTGACCCATGAAAATACTGGCGGCCACATTCAATGACTCCGCTCCGCTCACCCCCATCAGCCGGATCATCAGCCACGCAGCCGCCTTGATTACCAGCTGCATGACGCCAAGGTAATAGAGCACCGCAAACAGTGCGCAGATGAAGATCACCGTCGGCAAAACCTGGAATGCAAAATAAAAACCGAGGTGCGAACCCTGTTTGCCGAGATCTCCAAAGACAAATTGCGAACCAGCGTAGGCATAGCCGAGGAGCCGGCTCACCGCGTTGCCGGCCTTTTGAAAAAGCGTGCGGCCCAAATCAATCTTCAGAACAAAAATCGCGAAGGCAATCTGCAGCCCAAGTCCCCAGGCCACCGTTTTGACGCGAATGGCGCGCCGGTTCGTGGAGAAAGCGTAGGCGAGACCTAACATGGTGAGCAGACCGAGAATGCCAGTGAAGCGTCCCATCTTTGTCCCCTTTATGAATTAGTGTTCCCCTTTGTAAATTACGCGATGAATCGACGACGGTCTGTGCGCGGGCGCTGAGGCTGCAATCTGATAGCTCTCTTGCAACAACGTCTTCGCGCGCGCGGCCTGTGCGTCGGAATGGCAGTGAATGGTGCAGAGAGACTCGCCGGTTGTAACTTTGTCGCCGATTTTCTTATGAACGACGATGCCGACGGCAGGGTCGACGGAATCTTCTTTGCGTTCGCGGCCTCCGCCCAGGATGACGCATGCAGTGCCGACCTGTTCGGACTGAATGGCCGTCACATATCCGGATTGTGGACTCAGCACCTCGACGCGGTGATCGGCGCTCGGCAGCAGGGTTGGATCGTCGATCACGCTGATATCGCCTCCCTGCAACTCCACCATCTGGCGAAATCTCTCGAACGCTTTGCCCGACCCGATGATTTCTTCAGCCAGTTGCTTGCCCTGCGCCACCGTCTTTGACGCGCCGCCAAGAAAAAACATCCAGGCCGCCAAGTCGAGGCAGAGATCACGCAGGTCAGCGGGGCCGCCGCCGTGTAATACCTCGATACACTCTTGCACTTCGAGCGCGTTGCCGACCATCCGGCCGAGCGGTTGGTTCATGTCGGTGATGAGCGCGACCATCTGCTTGCCCATGCGCTCGCCAGTTTCGACCATGAGTTCGGCCAGGAAGACGGCGTCTTCCTCCTTCTTCATGAACGCCCCCGAGCCGGTCTTCACGTCGAGCACAAGCGCGTCGGTGCCCTCGGCCAGCTTCTTGCTCATGATCGAAGCGCAGATCAGATACGGACTCTCAACCGTGCTGGTAGCGTCGCGCAAAGCATACAACTTGCGATCCGCGGGAGCGATTTTCTCGGTCTGGCCAATCATGCAGCATCCGCAGGCTTTAAGAACGCGATGGAATTCTGGCACCGTGAGACCGACACGAAATCCAGGGATGGATTCGAGCTTGTCGAGCGTGCCGCCGGTGTGGCCCAATCCGCGGCCGCTGATCATGGGGACATAGAGACCGCCGGCGGCGACCAGCGGGGCGAGCACAATCGAGGTCTTGTCGCCGACGCCACCCGTCGAATGTTTGTCCACTTTCTTTGCGGGCAGAAAGCCGAGATCGAGGACTTCGCCGGAATGCAACATGGCGTTCGTGAGAGCGGCAGTTTCCGGGCGCGTCATTCCGCGCAGCACGGCTGCCATGAGCCACGCGGCCACCTGGTAATCCGGAATTCGGCCTGCCGTGTAACCCTCGATCAGCGACTCAATTTCAGCGCTGGATAATTCGCCGCCGTCGCGCTTCTTGCGGATGAGATCGATGACGCGGAATGGGCATTGCGAAACACTCGGAGGGCTCACTTGAGGCGAAAGCCCTCCGGCAGAAGATCGGTGATGAGACTTTGCTTCGGCCCTTTTTCGCCCTGATAGAAGATGACGGCACGCGGCCCGAACTCGTAGATGACCTGGCGACAGGCGCCGCAGGGCGAGCATGGAACGCCGTGATCGCCATTCGGAGAGGCGACCACGGCAACGGCTTGAATCTCAAGTTCTGGGCCGTCTTTAGCGATGGCAGAAAAAATTGCGGTACGCTCGGCGCAGTTCGTCATTCCGTACGAAGAATTCTCGACGTTGCAGCCCGCAAAGACTCGGCCTTTTGAGGTGAGAATGGCTGCGCCCACTCGAAACTGGGAGAAAGGCGCGTACGCATTCTTCATGACTTTGCGCGCCGCGCGGAGCAGGCGTTCGCGCGTGACCGCTGGCACCTTGGTTGTTTGCATACCGAGACCGAACTTGCTATGCCACCGCAGCCGCAGTCTTGCGCACCGCCAACGACAGCATCACGCGTGTAACACCGCTGATGATCATGCTCACGCCGACCAATATGCCTATCGCCCATGCGGTACTCGACGGCCATTGCAGATAGATCATCAGCCCCAGCAGCAGCGTAATAATCCCGTCAACCAGCACCCAGCTCGATCCCCCCACTGAGCGCATCTTGAAAAACAGAATGATGTCCAGGATGCCCTCGATCAGGAAGAGCGATGCCAGTATCAACGTAAGCGACGCCACCCCCAGCACTGGATGCAGGATCAGGTAGCCACCGAAGAACACGTATGCGATGCCCACCAGCAGCTTCCAGATCATGCTGCCCGCTCCATGAGCGCGAAAGGCGAGCATCAGGTGGACTACGCCTGCCAGAGCGATAAGCCAGGCTATGGCCACGTTGACCGCCAGGGCGGCAAGAAATGGCGAACTGATCGCCACCATACCGAAGATGATCAGCAAAACGCCCCACACGATGGATAACGTCGAAGCCTGCTTCACGGCCTCGACCGGAGTGTTCTGTGCCATAAAGACCTCCTTGAGAAGGGACTAATCCTATCTCAAAATGCCAATTAGTTGAAGAAGCCAAATTTCCAGGCGGTTGCCGCAAAGCGGTCCAATCTTGACGCTGGTGTGGGCGGGTGTTAATTTCAGGCCACACGTGGCCATCCGGGAGACATCGTTCTGAGTCGACCAGAGAAGATGCGAAATTCCGCCGCCCCGGGCCTCGTGGACCTTCGCCGGCGGGACTTTCTGACTCGCTGCTGTCAGGGAGCCGCAGCGGCGCTGATTCCCGCCGGTCTTCTTTCTGACGGTCCGCGCGGTTTCGGCTTCCCTTCTCTATACGCTTTTGACTCTGCGCAGGCAGACTTATCGGGCAGTGAATTCCACCTGCATCCTCACTACCGGATGCCCGGGCCGCTCGATGCATTACTTCTAAAGACGCAGGCTGGCCTCGATGATTTTGTCACTGAACTTTATGCAGACCAGATCGCGGCGATCCTGGCGCAGTGGAGATCCGGCCTGCTTCAGTCATCGCGCGATCTGAGCGCCGTCGAGGAAGTTCTTCTGCCGAGTTTCTCGGGCGCTTCCCCGAAGCCTGCTGACTCCCGAGTTGTGCGTCCGGGACCGCCGATTGAAGTCCGTCACAATACCTTCAGGCAGGAGACTGCGCTTGGGCGGGATGCATTCCTGCAGGAACTCCGGTCCACACTGAGCGGTTTTTCGAGGATTCTCACGGCTGAATTTCAGGTCACTGGTATTGACGCTGGTTCCATGCCGGCGGCGCCATCTCCGGATCAGTTGCAGACGCGCATTCGATATGAATTGGTGGCTACCGGCCACGACTTCTACCGGGAACAACGCGTGGGGTACTGGCAGCTTACCTGGGAACGATCGGCGTCGGGAGAGTTCAGCGTGCGCGGCTGGCAAACGCTGGATGAAACGCAAAGCCGCTTTATCGGTTCGGGCCCCGGTTATGTCGACATCACCGCTGCGGCGCTTGGCGGCAATGCGTCCTATTCTGCGCAGTTGCTGCACGGAACCGACTACTGGCGGACGGTACTCGACGGCGCTTGCGGCATTGATATCTACGGGCACAACGGCGTTTCCATTGGCGACATCGATGGCGATGGATACGACGATCTCTACGTATGCCAACCGGGCGGCCTTCCGAACCGGCTTTATCGGAATCGAGGCGACGGCACGTTTGATGACATCACGGAAGCGTCGGGCGTCGGCGTCCTCGACAACACGGCGTGCGCGCTGATAGTCGACGTCGACAACGATGGACGGCAGGATTTAATTATCGTGAGGGCGAGCGGCCCGATGTTGTTCCTGAACGAAGGCGGCGGCAAGTTCCGTCAGAAGGCGGACGCATTTCAGTTCGCCGCGCCGCCGCAAGGGACGTTCACGGGCGCGGCAGTAGCAGATTATGACCGCGACGGCTGGCTCGACATCTACTTCTGCCTCTACGTCTATTACCAGGGCACGGACCAGTACAAATATCCGTCTCCTTATTACGCCGCCGAAAACGGGCCTCCCAATTTTATGATGCGCAACAACCGGGATGCTACGTTTCGCGACGTGACTGCCGAGACCGGTCTCAACCAGAACAACACGCGCTACAGCTTTTGTTGCGGCTGGAGCGACTTTAACCGTGACGGCTGGCCTGATCTATACGTGGTCAATGATTTCGGGCGGAAGAATCTTTACCGCAACAATGGCAACGGAACTTTTACCGACATTGCTCCCCAGGCGGGAGTTGAAGATGTCGGAGCTGGGATGAGCGTCTGCTGCTTCGATTACGACGGTGACGGCGCGGAAGACCTCTACGTGGCGAATATGTGGACGGCGGCGGGCGAACGCATCACGGCGCAGGACATCTTCAAGAAGGATGCGCCCCAGGAAACGCGAGCGCTGTATCACAAACACGCCATGGGCAATTCGCTGTTTCGCAATATGTTTCGAAAAGGCGGCGCTCTCGCTTTCGAAGATACAACCCGCGCGGCCGGGGTCGGAATCGGCCGCTGGGCGTGGTCGAGCGACGCCTGGGATTTTGATCATGACGGCTTTTCCGACCTCTACATCACGAATGGCATGGTTAGCGGACCTTCACGCAAAGACGACCTGAACAGCTTTTTCTGGCGGCAGGTGGTTGCCAATTCGCCGGATCAGGCTAAGTCGTCTCACGACTACGAACAAGGCTGGAGCGCGATCAACGAATTGATCCGCGCCGATGGCACGTGGAGCGGATACGAGCGAAACATTTTCTACGCCAACAACGGCGACGGAACTTTCTCGGACATTTCGGGCGCGATCGGACTGGATTTTCTGGAAGACGGGCGCGCGTTTGCACTCGCCGATTTCGATCATGACGGCCGTCAGGAACTATTTCTGAAGAACCGCAACGGTCCGCAGTTGCGGCTTTTGAAGAACTTCATGGAGAACCTGCCTCCATCCATTGCCTTCCGCCTGCGAGGCACAAAAAGCAATCGCGACGCGATAGGTGCGGTCGTTACGGTAGAAACTGAACGGGGCCGACAGACGCGGTCGTTACAAGCGGGATCGGGTTTTCTTTCGCAACTCAGCAAAGATATTTTCTTTGGCCTCGGAGCAGCGAAAGGTCCGGTGCGCGCCTCGATTCGCTGGCCAAGCGGACTGGTTCAGGAACTCCACGATTTGCCGGTCGACCACCGCGTGTGGATTGAAGAAGGCTCCGAAGCATCTCGAATGGAGCCCTTCAAAACGCTCGCGGCGCAAGTCCGGCCCGCCGATGCCAAGCCGACTGACCCCAAGCCGCAGGAAATCGAAACTCTGCCCACCACGGCTGAAACGTGGCTGCTGGCTCCGGTTGAGGCACCCGATTTTTCTCTTCCCGATTTCGATTCCGCGGACCAGATGCACACTCTATCGTCGCTGCGCGGAAAGCCGGTGCTCCTCAACTTTTGTGCCGCCGTAGCACAAGGATGCGAGGAAGAATGGGCCGCATTCAATCAGCGCCATGCGGCTTGGGCGGCGCAGGGTCTCCAACTGCTTGCGGTAAACTTGGGCAGTTCGGCCGATGTTGACAGCGCCCGGGCGCTGATGCGCGACCATCGTTTTTCGTTTCCCATCCTGCGAGGCTCCGATGATGTGGCCGCCATCTACAACATTCTTTATCGCCTCCTCTTCGACCGGCACCGCGATCTCACACTTCCCACATCGTTTCTGATCAACGCCAAGGGAGAAATCGTCAAGGTCTATCAAGGGCCCGTGAACGCAGCCCACGTTGAACACGACTTCCGCCACATCCCCCAAACCCCCGCCGAACGCTTAGCCCGAGCGCTACCCTTTCCCGGCGTAACCGACGCGACCGAGTTTCAGCGCAACTATCTTTCCTACGGCTCCGTGTATTTTCAGCACGGCTATATGGATCAGGCCGCGGCGTGGTTTCAAATTGCCCTGCGCGACGATCCTTCCAGCGCCGAGGCGCTCTACGGCATCGGAAGCGTATATCTGGACCAGCAAAAAACCACGGAAGCTCGCCAGAGTTTCGAACGCGCGCTCAAACTTCGTGCGAGCTATCCCGATACTCTGGCAAATTCCTGGAACAACCTCGGTTTGCTGGATGCGCGTGCAGGACGTATGGACGAAGCGGTCGGCCATTTTCAAAAGGCGCTGAAGCTAAGTCCCGATCATCTGATTGCACTCAATAACCTCGGCAGTGCCTATCGCGAGCGAAAGCGTTGGGACGATGCTCGCAAAACTTATGATCGTGCGCTGGAAGTCAACCCCAACGATGCCGAGGCGAACTACGGTCTCGGCATGGTGTTTGCGCAAAATGAAGAAACCGGCCGGGCGTTCGATTCTCTGCAGAAGGCGCTGAAACTGCGGCCAGTTTACCCCGAGGCGCTAAATAACCTGGGGATCCTCTATCTGCGCACGCATCGGCGGGACGAGGCCGTGGCAAGCTTTGAGGAGTGTATACGCGTGGCTCCAGCCTTCGACCAGTCGTACCTGAACCTGGCGCGGGTCTATCAAATAGATGGCACGCCGGAGAAAGCTCGAGCCGTGCTGCTCGATTTGCTTAAGCAGCATCCAGGCCACGAGCAGGCGCAGAAAATGCTGCAGCAGTTGGGCCAATAGGCAGCCGCTAGCGCGACGACGCTTTGCCCGGCTGTGGCGTCGGTGCCGTCAGCAAATCCACGAACAACTTGTAGAACTTATCCGTATCCAAGTCGAACTGCACTTCCACGGACTGGACGTCGCGCTTGGGCTTATCCCGATCCGTCCACACGAGAGTGTCACCGTAGCCCGGACCACAATCCACGTTCACATCCATGTAGCGATTTTCTTTCTTCGTAATCACAGATGGGTCAAGCCATGCCGCCGAAGTAAGTTCGTCCCACATGTAGTTGTAGGAGCCATGGAGCCGCTCGTACTTCCCGATATACTGCGCTACCGGCAAGTTGCTGGTCTTGATCTTGTCGATCAGTTCATTCGTCATTCTGGTCTTCAAAGAAATATCCACCGTGGTGCAGACAATCTTTTTCCAGTGAGCCCGCAGCACAATATGCGCCGCTTCCGGATCGAACCAAAGGTTGAATTCGTGCCTGGGACTGTCCGCGAACTCAGGATCGTCAGTCTGTGGATTCAGGCTGCCGCCCATGAATACCAGCTCCTTGGCCAGGCTGGGAAATTCGGGGTCGATGGAGATCGCGAGCGCCAGGTTGGTCATGGGCCCACCCTCATAGATCGTGACTTCGTGCGGATACTTGCGGACCATGCGCACCAGAAAATGGGCAGCATCTTCGTCGGCGGCTTTCGTGGTGGGCATTCCTTCCGGCATTTCTCCCAGTTCGCGGGGTGCGTGATACCTGCCCGGAGTCCATGCTCCCAGCCAGACCACCGAGCCATAGCGTTGTTCCCACTCCTCCGTTTCTTCCTTTGTTCTCAGCAGTGGATACTCAGCCCCGGGCACGACGGGAATGTCGGTTCGTCCGATGAGTTCCAACGTGCGCAGGGTGTGCGCGACTTCTTCGGTGAGCCATGCGTCGCCCGTCACCACGGTGATGCCCAGGACTTCCGTCGACGGAGACTGGATCAGAAGCAGGATCGCCTGCTGGTCACTGCCGGCCGGGCCGGCTGCGTCCTGATCGATGATGATCTTGCGCTTGTCTTGGCTCTGGGAAGCAACACACATCGTTAGGACTAGAACTACAGTTGCGACCGTAAAGAAGTTCGTGATCCGGCCCAGCTTCATTCGTGCACCTCAGAATTTGGAACTGTAAGACCATCGATTGCAGATGAGTTTGACTGCGTTAGAATGACGGTCGATAGAATGAACGACTAATAATCACGGGTGATTCTATCCTGTTTTTGGAGCTGCCGCGTTTTGCGTTTCTCAAGGAGCCGATCCGCGTGACCACCGGCCACTTCGGGCAAGCTGGACATCATCTCGCTGTCTGCGTTTTGGCGGCTCTTGCCGCTCTCGCTCCGGTCCAGACGCAGCCACAGGAATCGCCGGGCGCCACGGATTTACGGGGGACCTTACAGGGGCATGTGCACGACTCCGCCGGCAGGACCGTGGCGAATGCGACGGTCTCCCTGGAGATCACGACTCCGGAACTCAAGACTGACGCACAGACACCCGCCGCATCAGCCCAGATCGCGCACACCGATTCCGACGGATCGTATCATTTCGCGGCCGTTCGCGACGGCGTCTACACGCTACGAGCGGAAATGGACGGATACGCAGCTACAACGCTAGGTCCCGTGAGTCTCGGACCGACCGAAAGGAAAACGATTGATCTTGCTCTAGTCTCCACGAAAGCAGGGGCAGGAAAGCCAGTCGCCTCAACGCCCGAGTTTTTTGACGAACCTCAATTCACTGTGGCGGGTGTAACCCAAGCCACAAATTCGGGCGGGCACGGTTCCGATGTTGTACTGCGAACCACTGAGGCGTTGGCCAAGGCAACGGTTTCGTTGAGCAAGGACAAGGACGACAACAACAACGAAAAGGAATCGACCGCCCGGCCGAAGTCCGCCGCCTCGCCCAGCGCCGCAACCGAGACCTCTTTGCTACAAGCAGAGGCGCTCAATCCCCAAGACCCGGCGCTTCATCATCGCCTGGGCGACGTGGAGGAGGATCTTGGCAAGCCGCTGAAAGCGGTTCGCGAGTACCAGCGCGCAGCCGAACTCGACCCTAGCGAACTGTATCTGTTCGACTGGGGAACCGAGCTTCTCACCCATCGCGCTCTCGAACCGGCTACCGAGGTTTTCACAAAAGGCAATCGCCTGTTTCCGAAGTCCGTGCGGATGCTGGTGGCCCTCGGCGTCGCCTGGTACGCTCGCGGCTCCTATGTTCAAGCGGCGCAGTGTCTAGCGAATGCGTCTGACCTCGCTCCCGACAATCCGACTCCCTACCTGTTTCTGGGAAACATGCAAACTGGGGACATCACTCCGTTGGAACTATCGGTCACGAAATTAGCGCGATTCGCGCAGTTGCAACCCGACAATGCGCTCGCCAATTACTATTACGCTGTCAGTCTCCGGAAACAATCAGGAAGTACGGCGGGCAGCGACAATGACAAGGCCAACGCCAACGATAGCTCAGCGCAAGTGGAGTCGCTGCTGCAGAAGGCCGTGCATCTAGATCCGAAACTTGGTGCCGCGTATCTGCAACTTGGGATTCTCTATTCAGAGCGCGCGGATTATTCGCGGGCAATTTCCGCGTATCAAAAAGCGATCCAAGTTACTACCGACGTGACTAACGACGTCACTCCGGAGCAAGCTGGTTCGCAGCTCGCTAATCCGCAATTCGCCGACACGTTGGAGGTAGCTCACTATCGATTGGCGCAGGCATTCCTGCGAACCGGCGATAAAACGCGAGCTAAAGAAGAACTTCAACTTCATGACCAGTTAGCTAAGAAAACAAAAGAAGATACTGAGCGTGAGCGCCGCGAGATTCAGGAGTTTGTGATCTCGCTCCGCACCCAGAATTCCGCTTCGCCGCAGCCACCCCAATAGCTCGCCTCTAACCGCCCATTTCTTTACGGCGCATCGACAACGCAGCGGAACCCAACCGTACCCGCTCGGTCGTGCCCCGGCGACATCAGGAGATACTTTTGATGTTCATCCAGCCGGTAAGTTTGCGGAAAGTACCAAATCGAACCATTCGGCTGATAAGCTGCTCCGCCGCGAATGATCGCGGCTCGCGTATGCGGGTCGCGATATTCGTCTGTCCACTGAGATACGCTGCCGACCAGATCGAGAACGCCGAATGGACTTGCACCTTTCGGGAAAGCCGCCACGTCGGTAAGCGGACGCATCGCAGGTCCCGAATCGACTTGCGGAAGACTCTGGGGGTTCCAGTCGTTCCCCCAAGGGTACGGACGACCATCGGCGGATTGGGCCGCGTATTGCCACTCCCATTCATGAGGAAGGCGTTTCTCGCTCCATGCCGCGTATGCGCGAGCATCCTCGACTGAAACCCATGTGACCGGCTTGTTATCCCACCCTTGCGGATAGGTTCCATTTTTCCAGGCACGTAAAAAATTGTGATCGTCCTTCGGGCGATAGTGCGTTGCGCTCAAGAATTTCGAGAACTCAGCATTCGTTACCGGCGTCCGGTCAATATAGAAGCTGTGAATGTGCAGCTGATGCCGATGGAAACGACGCGCCGTATCCTCCCACGGATATTGCACATCCGCGCCGGGATCATTGCCGCCCTCAATCTCAATTCCGCTCACCTGAAAATCATAATCACCGCCGGGAATGCGTATCATTCCTTCCGGCGGCGACTGTGCCGGACGGGTCGCAGGTATTTCAACCAAAGTCTGGGGAACGGATTTCCATTCGCGCGAATAACTGGCAAGCGGGCGCTTGGAACGTTCCGCCATGTAAGAGAGCAACTTCTGCAGGCTCTCGCCCGGCGGTTCTTCCTTCTGCGTGGCCAGAACCGCGCCGTATCCGAGGCCTTCAATATCAAAGCTCAATGTGGCTTTGCCGTTGGTTACGACGGGGGTCAATTCCGTCCCGTGCCAGAGGTCATAGTAATGATCGTAATAATGCACTCCAGGACGGGCTGCGATTTCGAGCTCTGCACCGGAAACGTCGTACTCATTACGATTTACCATCGTCCACAGCGTTCCCGTGGCTCGCGGAAAGCGACTGGCAAATACGCCCGGTTGCAGGACTGCGGTATGCGGCTCCCAGTCCGGACTAGGTCAGGTAATCCGCCATGGCCCGCTCGATGCGCGTGAAGCGCAGCAAGCGCTTCCGCATCGCGGGGAGTATTTTCGTACCAGAACCCCCAGAGATTTTCGAGGGTTGCGTATCCCTGACCATTGAAAAATGCGTGTTGCAGGCTGTCGGTTTTGTCGCGGGTGAAACGGTCGGTAACATTGACGGTGTGGCGCGGCTCCATCCACTTGTTCTTGCTGACCATCGGAACGAACGGATACTGCTTCCCTTCCCAGGTCACCCAGTCGTTCCAGCTGAGGTTGGTCCAGGCGATGGAAGCATCGCGCGGCTGAAATTGGGGCTCCAGCGCCAGAGGATGGCCGATCGCATCCGAGGCCTCGCGAAAGCCAGGCGGAACGCTCTCCAGCGTGTCGAAGTTGATGCCATCGGCGTCGACCTCCTTGAGTAATTGCGACATGGCCGCCGACGGCGCCGCGCCTTCGTCTCGTGTTCCCGACATCCCACGCCAGCAGCGGAAAAAATACCTTCACGCCGTGGCTGTGAAATTGTTCAACCATGCCGCGCACTCCAGCGATACCGCCGGGAAGATCGCGCAGCATATCAAATTGATTTCGATCGTCGATCCCAAGATTCGGATACACATGCCAGATAAGAACGGCATCGATCGGCCCGATGCGGCTCTCGGTCTCGGACAAAAACCGGTCGACGGTGTACTCGCCCTTCTCCGGGTCGTAAAGACTGCGGTCCCAGATCAGCAGTTGCACCTGGGAGAAGATGTGCTGCGTCCACTGCAGGTCCGCGCGTTCGTATTGCGAGGGGTTGTAGCGCAAGAGAGTGCGGCGCTCGTTGCGCCACGCTTTGAGACCGTCAAGCCACCCCGGTTCGCCCGGAGAGGCTGGTCCGGAGAAGAAGACCTCGCTCGGAGCCGGGAGTTCCGTCAAATTCATGACTCCTGTGTGGCTGACGAGGTCGTGCCGCGGTTTCCATTCATCGGCGAATGAAAAACCATGGGTCAAGGCAAGGATCGAGACAATCAGTATGGCAAAAGCAGGCGAGCGAAGGTTCATGTTGCTTATCTTAGATCAAGATTTCGGAATGAAAAAAGCTGAGGCAAATCGACATTTGCCTCAGCTTTAACTTTCCGTCTCTAAGAATGGCCCTAAAAATCAAGCCTCAAAGCAAACTGAATCACGCGCGGGTTGTTGAGCGTCTCGTTCACAGTGCCAAACGTCGAAGGGCTGTTGATATCCTGCATAAAAACTCCGTTACCGGTCAGACCGAACTGAGCGTGATTGAAAAGGTTGAAAAATTCAGTGCGGAACTGGAGATTGTATCCCTCGTGAATGCGGAAATTCTTAAAGGCAGAAAAATCCGTGTTCACGAAACGCGGGCCGGAAAGTGGCGCACGAGCGATGGTCTCCAAGCTCCCCGGGCGGCGCCGGTCAAAAGCACAGGGATTGAACCAATTCTGATTGTTATGCACCTGTGATGGCGCGATCCCCAGCAGGGGGCATTCGGAATTGGCTGACCGGCAGGATATTGACACTGGATGTTTGGGTTATTAGCCACGATCCCCGCCTTTAGGGGTCGGATATTTCGTCTGGGCGGTTAAGCGGAGTTCCAGTTCCACTCGAAATTCGAACCAGACTGGTTATGCTGTCAACCACGAACAGCGGGAACCCGGAGGTGGCTTTCTCAATCAGATTCACTTGCCAGCCGCCGAGAACCCCATCCTCAACGGCATTCCAATTGCCGCCGTAGGTTTTGCCTTTGCCGAACGGCAATTCATAGAGGACGCTGGCGGTGAATTGGTCATCCAGATTGAGTTGCGAGAGCCTCCAATCTGCCTTCTGCGTACCAGGCAAAGGCCAGTATTGTGCGCCTGGGGTTGTGCCGTCTCCATCCGCCATACCTGTGTCGAAAGTGCGAGACCAGGTATAGCTAAGCAACGCGTAGAGGCCATGTCGGGCACTTTTTGTCTCCGCTCTGATCAGGAGACCGTCGTAACGGGCCCGTGCTCCATCCGTGATATTTCAAATCACGGACGGGAATTGCCCGTTGGGAAGGGGTAGTCGGGGAATATCCCTGTGGCGTTGCTCTTTCCGCACCCGAGGTGGTAGTTGGGGTTGTATTCGGGGTCCGCAGCCGTTACCGTCGGGTCGTATCCTTCGGCACGTAAGTGCGGAAACAAGCTTTGGGCGAGTTAATATTCAGGTTCAAATCAAAAAACAGGATGTGCGTGCTCCGCGTGCCAGCATACCCGGCGGTGAGAACTATATTTCCAGGAAGTTGGCGCTCGATGTTGAAGTTGAACTGTTGCACCATTCCCTGCTTAAAGTTCGATTCTGGGAAAGCGAGGTACCCGGTGAAGTTATTGCGGGTTTGGAGGTGAGGTGATAAGGTAGCAGGCTGGGCTGGGTCAGGGAGTATGTCAGCCCGCAGTTTTGTGTCGGTCCGGTGAGTGCCACCGAGTTGCCAAAGGGGCAGGGGAAACTAACGCCGTAATTAAAATTGTCAATCTCGGCATAGTAGGGCGGGTTCTGCCAGAGTCCTTGGGCGCCCTGACTCCAGCCCGAATCGTGATAGATCGAATATCCGGCGCGGACCAAGTGTTCTGATCGCCGAAGGCCTTCCAAGCCAATCCGATGCGCGGCTCGAGGCAGTCTTGTCGAAATTGACTCCAGCATCTGAACCCGTGCGAACGCATTCGGTGCAACCGTTAAATGGCACATTTCCAGCGACCAGATATTGTTGCGTCGTCAAAGTCGAAATTCGCCTGTCCTTGTTGAGGGCTTCGGTGATTGGCGTCACCAGAGCCCATGCGACACCCAGATTTACCGTGAGGTTGCTGGTCACCCTCCAGTCATCCTGCACAAACGGACGAAACATCTTCCAGCGCCGGCCGGTCATGGCTCCATAAAAGGTCTGGTCGTGGAAGGAACCGTCAGCCTGACCAAGGAGCATATCCGCCGCATTGTCCCCCGTGAATGACGAGCTATAGGGTTGGTTCGGCTGGCCCGTGCCGCCGTTGACAAGAAATAGCCATCCTGGAAGCCGTTGGTCATGACATTCATCTGATTGAGACGAATCCGAGACCAACGCGAATATCGTGGTGGCCGCGAATCATATCGAAGGTATCGGAGAATGAATAAACGTTGGTCCCTCCCACGAAAAGGCGCGAATCCGCGATCGCCCAAAGACCAGTACTGGTGCTGAGCTGCATGGTGGCTCAAGCCGCAACTGAGGCACGACCTTCGTGTATTGGGTCAGGCCCGGAGGGGCGTTCGGACATGTGCTGTTGAGATCCGCTCCCACAATGCCGATCTTATCCGCTTCGCAGAGCTGTCCACTGAATTCGCCGAATGAAGTGATGAAATCGAAGATCCGGTTGAAACCCGAAGTAAGCTTGGTTGATGTTGTTGGAGTTGAAGATGTGCGTTTCGGAAATGACCGCATTGCGCGCGTGATTGGCAATCAGCTGGTTACTCCCAAACGGATTCTCCTCGGCCCATGCCGGCGATCCGCCCGGCACGTAAGAATTGGCCTGGTCATAGCTGAACCGCGCGAACGCAGAATCTTTGTTGGAGAAGTTGTGGTCCAGCCGAATCGTGCCGTTGCCCTCGTTCAGTCTCCGGACTGGAACGTCGGAATAGTATTGTGTTCGAGGAAGGATTCGGCGTTCCCGTGACGGGTAGAGAGCGAGCATCGCAAGACCGATCGGGTCGGCTAGGCCAGGCCCGTCGGTCCGCCAGTAATTGGAATCATGTTGCAAGTTGTGTCCCTGCCACTTGGCTTCCGTCAGGATTTACGGCTGTTGGGTTACCTGATCCAGCGCACTGAAAAGGCTGGAAGATACGGATTGACAAGGTCGGAAAACCCATCCGCGTTGACGTTGCATTGAATGTTCCGGGACGAGCCACGCCCAGGGCATCGAGGGTATAGTCAGCGTAGAATGGATTCGCCAGCCCAGTCATCGCTGGCGTCGGAACCAATCCGTTAAACGGAATCCCGTTCCGCTGCCGTTTCGCCTCGTAATTCACGAAGAAGAAGGTCTTATCCTTCTGAATCGGGCCGCTCAACAGATCCGCCGAACTGGTTGAGGTTGAACTGCTCCTTGGCGGCGGGAAGTGGCATAGGCGTCGAGACCGTGTTGCGGAAGTACTCGTAGAGCGCCCCGTGGAACTGGTTTGAGCCCGACTTCGTCGTTACCAACACTGTCGGACCGGCGTGCGTTCCGTATTCCGCGGAGTAGTTGTAAGTGAGAACCTTAAACTCTTCAATGGAGTCGATCGTCGGCAGAATCGAAATACCGCCCGAGGTGAGCTCGGAGTTGTCGTTGTTGTCGAGCAACCAGCTCGTACTCTGCTCGCGCGAACCTCCCACCGAAAGCGAAAACGTGCCACGTGCCGCAACTTCGCTGCTGGCTGCCTGTGTGAAGAAGCTATTTGGGCTGGTATTCGCTGTTGTACCGGGAGTCAGGGTAGCCAACTGCACAAAGTCGCGTCCATTCAATGGAAGATCCGCTACTTCCTGGGCGGTGATCACCTGCCCGAGGGTTGGGTTCGAGGTTTCGACCGCTACTTCGGTGGCCGTGACTTCAACCGTGGACGAGACCGACGCTGGAGCGAGCGTGAAATCAATCTCGCGCTGTTCGTCAACCTGTAGGCGAATATCTTTCTGCTCGGTCGTCTGAAAACCCTGGGACTCCACTCGGATGGTGTAAAACGCTACCGGCAGCAGCGGCGCAAGGTAGTGTCCTGACCCGTCAGTTTTCACATCGCGAATGAGGCCGGTACCCTGCGAGGTGATTTTCACACTCGCTCCGGAGATGACTGCCCCCGCTTTATCGGTAACCGTCCCGGACAAACTGCCGTTCGACTGGCCGTACAGAAGTGGGCAGAGGGAAAACACCGAACACAGAACCGCTACGAGCAGCGCTCTTTTCTTCAGCATCAGTTTTCACCTTGGCGGCCACTCTTTTCCTGATGAGGAGTGGCGGTATGGGCTCGACTCGCTGGCGGCTGGAACCTCGTTAATGAACCAGGAGCGTCCATTTTTTTGACCCGCTCATCTAAATAGATTAGATATGCAAAGTCAAGAGTTTTCGTGCCCGCTCCGCGAACGTGTTGGACGAATCTGCGAATTCAATTTTCCATAATGCCTATGCTTTCACGGATTCTTACGGCGGGAGCCGCGGCCCTCCACCGACTTCAGCCATTTGCCTTTGCTACCAGCAAAATCCCCAGACAGTAGAAGACAAACATCAGGGCCAGGTATGTCTTCGCTTTGCCCGGCGCGCCTTCAAATTCTTTCCAGGCAAGAACGCCCCAGAGCGCGGCGACCATCGGCGCGGATTGCCCGATCGCATAAGAAATCGCGAAGCCGGTTGCTTTTCCGGCAACGACATTGAAGACAGTCCCGACGCCCCATATGCAACCGCCTAGGAGTCCGAGCACGTGTCCGGAAAGCGTTCCGGAGAAGAATCCATCAAAGCCAACCGGCTCGCCAACCAGCGGATGCTTCATGAAATACAGATTCCAGATGAAACAGGAGAGCAGCGCGCCCAGGGTCAGAAAAACGACGGAGCTATATGGCGTCAATGCGTTGCCGCGCGTCGCGCCGTAGGCCACGAAAGGATTCCACAATCCCATCAGTACCCCGGAAACAACGCAGATGATGATGCTCTTGCGCGAGACGGAGCGTCCTGCGCTCGCCAAGCTGCCGTAGGCCTTGCCGTCAAGGATCACCGCGATCAGCGCGCAAATCACCCCCGCGGCGAGAAAGACTGCGTTGCCGTTCGGCTGAAGCGCGTAGCTAAGGACGGTGCCGACGACGAGCGCGATTCCGATGGCCACCGGAAAAGCGATGGCGAGTCCGGCCATGTCGATCGCCGCCACCAGCAGTAGGTTCGCCAGATTGAAGATGGCGCCGCCGACCATGGTGGAGACAATGTTATTCGTGTCAGCGGACCGCACGTTGTTCAAGAAACTTGAAGCATCGCTGCCTGTACTTCCCATGGTGAACGCGAGGATGAGCGAGATCAGAAAAATGCCGACCGCGTAGTCCCAGTAAAACAACTCGAACCGGTAATTCTTGACGCCTTTGTAGGTGTTAGCCCATGAGCCCCAGCAAATAGCGCTTGTGATCATCATGAGTAGCGCAATACCCAGACTATGGGGTGTGTACATCGCTTCTCCTTAGGCCAAAACGCAGTTTAAGAATCGCGCCGTAGCGTAGCCGTGCGGCGCGCGAGTGTCAAGGCGAAACCGGCATCTCACTCGACCCGGCATGAATCCGCGGTGATCTGCAATTCATCTTTAACGGTATCTGCCATCTGCCGTACAATCGAACGGCAAAGCACAGACTGCGGAGAGTAGTGATGCTGGTCAAACACAACGAGTCTCAGAGCTCCGCGCCATACGGTTCACAGAGCGGTGGTGCCATTGCGGTTCTCTCCGGCCGCCCCCTGCTTACAAATACCGGAATTCCTCTCAACCTCGATTGGGTCCGCGAGGTACGCGTCAACACCAGCGCGGTCGAGCGTCGCGTTCAATCCCAGGTCGCTCGACGGACGGTGAAAAAAGAATGGCAGGCGGCATGGCTGCTGCGTGCGATCACCTGCATGGACCTAACCACTCTTTCGGGCGACGACACCGACGAACGCGTCCGCCGTTTGTGCGCCAAGGGCCGCCATCCCATCCAGCCGGAATTGGAGCAGAAGCTCGGCATCGAGGAGTTGCAAATCAAAGTCGCTGCCATCTGCGTGTACCACACATTTGTCGAAATCGCGCTGCACGCGCTCGAAGGCAGTGGAATACACGTCGCGGCCGTATCCACCGGCTTCCCTGCCGGTCTCTCGCCATTGACCGAACGCGTGGCGGAGATCCGCCGATCGGTCGAAGCGGGCGCGCACGAGATCGACGTCGTCATCACCAGAGCGCATGTTTTCGGAGGCCGCTGGCAGGCGCTCTACGACGAAGTGGCAGCCTTCAAACAAGCCTGCGGATCGGCGCACATGAAGGTGATCCTGGGGGCCGGCGACCTGCTCACCCTGCGCAACGTGGCGCGCGCGAGCGTCGTGGCCATGATGGCGGGCGCCGACTTCATCAAAACCTCGACGGGAAAAGAACCGACGAATGCGACCTTGCCGGTTGGCCTGGTGATGACGCGCTGCATCCGCGAATACGCACAGCAAACGGGAATGGCAGTAGGTTTCAAACCCGCGGGCGGAATCCGCACGGCGAAACAGTCGCTCGACTGGCTGGCCATGATTAAAGAGGAACTGGGCCCGTCGTGGCTCCGGGCGGAAATGTTTCGCTTCGGCGCCAGCGGGCTGCTGGGCGACATCGAGCGGCAGCTTGAGCATCATGCGACTGGACGCTATTCGGCGGAGTATCGGCACCCGATTGCATAAGTCTTGAGCAGAAGTCACGAGTTCAGAAGAAGGAATCGAGCAAACGCCAATGAGCATTGCCGAAAAATTCGTGAGCATGGAATACGGCCCGGCTCCAGAAGATTCGAAAGAAGCAGTGGCCTGGTTAGAGCGCCACGGTTACCGGTTCCAGCATTTCATCGGCGGCGGATGGCAGGCGCCCGCGGCCGGAGAATATTTCGACACCGTCGATCCTTCGAACGGGGAAAAACTCGCGTCGGTAGCGGAAGGGTCGGCGGCGGATGTTGATGCCGCAGTCAAGTCTGCTCGGGCGGCTTCTGCCGGATGGCGGGCGCTCACTCCGCATGCTCGTGCGCGCTACCTCTATGCCATCGCACGGCTGGTGCAGAAGCACTCTCGTCTGCTCTCGGTTCTCGAGACGATGGACAACGGCAAGCCCATCCGTGAGAGTCGAGACATTGACATTCCGCTGGTCGCGCGACATTTCTATTACCACGCAGGCTGGGCGCAACTTCTGGAGCAGGAGTTTCCCGAATACGTTCCTTGCGGAGTCGTCGGGCAGATCATTCCGTGGAATTTCCCGTTGCTGATGTTGGCCTGGAAGATTGCGCCAGCTTTGGCTACCGGAAATACCGTGGTTCTGAAGCCAGCTGAATTCACGCCGCTGACCGCGCTCGCCTTCGCTGAAATCTGCCAGGAAGCTGGCTTGCCCGCCGGCGTAGTCAACATCATCACCGGGGACGGCTCAACCGGCGAAGCGCTGGTCAAACATCCGGACGTCGATAAGATCGCGTTCACCGGATCAACCGAAGTCGGACGCGCGATTCGCGCCGCCACGGCGACGAGCCACAAGCGCCTTTCGCTTGAGCTCGGTGGAAAGTCGCCCTTCATCGTCTTTGAAGACGCCGACCTCGACAGTACGGTGGAAGGCCTGGTCGATGGAATCTGGTTCAATCAGGGTCAGGTATGTTGCGCGGGCTCGCGGCTGCTGATGCAAGAGAGCATTGCCGAAGCTCTGATTTCCAAAGTGCAAGATCGAATGAGCACCCTGCGCATCGGCGCTCCGCTCGACAAAGCGATTGACATCGGAGCCATCGTCGCAAAGGTACAGCTTGAACGCATCCGCAAGCTCGTGGACCAGGGCGTAGCAGACGGCGCAACCTGCTGGCAGCCGCAGGTCACGCTGCCGGCGCGCGGGTTCTATTACCCGCCGACGCTGCTGAGTAATGTGCATCCGACGTCGATTGTCGCGCAGCAGGAAATTTTCGGACCGGTGCTCGCAGCCATGACCTTCCGCACGCCCGCGGAAGCAGTGGAGTTGGCGAACAATACCGTGTACGGCCTAGCGGCCTGTGTTTGGAGCGAGAGCATCAACGTCGCCCTGCATGTCGCCGCGCAATTGAAAGCCGGAGTGGTCTGGGTAAACTGCACCAACCTGTTCGACGCCTCCTGCGGCTTCGGCGGCTATCGCGAGAGCGGTTATGGCCGCGAGGGGGGACGCGAAGGCCTGCTGGAATATATGGAGCAGGCGTGGTTCAAGAACGCTCCGCCGCTTCCCGCGGAGAAGCAAGCACCGCCCGAGTCGGAGCTGGCCGAAGACTCCATCGCTCCTGGCATCGACGCTCACGCGAGCATCCCTGACATCGACCGGACCGTCAAGCTCTACATCGGCGGCAAGCAGGTGCGCCCCGACTCCGGCTACAGCATGGAGGTGCGCGCGGCCGACGGACGATTGTTGGGCGAAGCTCCGCTCGGCAATCGCAAAGACATCCGCAACGCAGTCGAAGCGGCGCGGAAGGCCGCATCGTGGGCAAAGGCGACCGCGCACAATCGTGCCCAGGTTCTTTACTACAGCGCGGAGAATCTTTCGCAACGCCGCGACGAAATTGCGCACCACCTCGCCGCCGTGGTCGGCGGAAAGCAGGCTGCCGCCGAAGTGGATCTCAGTATCGAGCGTATTTTTTCGTATGCGGCGTGGGCCGACAAGTTTGATGGCGCGGTGCACAATCCTCCGTTCCGTAATATCGCCATCGCGATGAATGAAGCGATTGGCACGGTGGGCGTGATCTGTCCCCGCGAAGCGCCGTTGCTCGGGTTCATTTCTCTCGCGATGCCCGCACTCGCGGTGGGAAACACGGTGATCGCGGTACCCTCAGAAAGCTATCCTCTTATCACCGGCGATCTCTATCAGCTATTCGACACCGGCGACCTCCCCGGAGGCGCGCTGAATATTGTGACCGGATACACGTCGCAGCTCCTCAAAACTCTCGCCGAGCATGACGACGTCGACGCCATCTGGTGTTTTGGCGACGAGGCGAGCGCCGCGGCGGCCAAGGCCATGTCTGTGGGAAATCTGAAGCAGGTTTGGACCAACGAAGGCCGGGCTATCGACTGGTTCAACCCGAAGTTAGCCGAGGGCCGCTGGTTTCTCGAGCACGCCACCCAGGTAAAAAACATCTGGGTTCCCTACGGCGAGTAGAAAGCATTGAATCACTTAAGCATTGAATCATTGAAGAGACTTCTGGGAATTCGGTTTTCAATGATTCAATGACTAAATGGTTCAATGACTCAATGGATTCCACGCTCACGCCACGGATAAAGATCTGCTGCATCGGCAGCGTCGCGGAAGCAACGCTGGCCATCGAGTGCGGAGCCTCCGCGCTTGGCCTGGTTTCAAACATGCCCAGCGGCCCGGGCGTCATCAGCGATGACCAGATCGCGGAGATTGCCGCGACCGTTCCGCCTTCCATCGGAACATTCCTGCTGACGTCGCGCCAAAGAGTTAACGACATCATCGAGCAACAGCGCTTCTGCCGGACGAATACGATCCAGCTCTGCGACCATCTCACGCACGGCACCCATCGCGATTTGAAGGACGCTCTGCCGGGAATCTCCGTGGTTCAGGTCGTCCACGTAACCGGACCTGATTCGGTCGAAGAAGCGACAGGGGTGGCGCCGCATGTGGATGCCATCCTGCTCGATTCCGGCAACCAGAAACTCGCGGTCAAGCAGTTGGGCGGCACCGGCAGAACTCACGATTGGACGCTCAGCCGCACCATCCGCGAACGCGTCGGCGTCCCGCTGTTTCTGGCCGGAGGGCTCACGCCCGACAACGTAAGCCAGGCAATCGACGAAGTGGGCCCCTTCGGTCTCGATCTGTGTTCAGGCGTGCGAACCGACGGCAAACTGGATGCCGCCAAGCTGCGGCGATTCTTTGCAGCTGTATCGCGTTGACTTTTTGAGGCCCTACAGGCAAACTCTCAATTCGCCCGTTCAACGGATTCCGGCAGCACTATGAGCCTGGCGTTGACGTCGTAGGCGAGGCGGAAGGCTGACTCAGGAACCGTTCACTTTTATGACTGCAGACCGCGTCTCCTATACGCTTGATTCGACCTTGGAGACTGTGAACAATGCTGAAGAGACTGCCAGCCGCATGGCCGCCGAAGCGGGCTTTGACGACGAGGAGATCATGAAGATCTCCATGGCGGTCCGGGAAGGCGCGGTGAACGCGGTTTTACATGGCAATGCCTATGACCCGAATAAGAAAGTCACACTCGCGTTCGAGCGTAACGACCACGACCTGGTCATCGTCGTCCGCGATCAAGGCAAGGGGCTCGACGTCAGTCGGATTCCGGATCCACTGGCGCCCGACAACCTTCTGAAGACATCGGGGCGGGGCATTTTCCTGATACGCTCGTTCATGGATGTGGTGGAAATCCACCCCTCCCAAACGGGCACCGAACTTATAATGATCAAGCACGTCCGCGGCAACCCCGCGGACTCCAAGGAGGCTCCTCAGTGAGCATGAAGTCCAGTACTCGTCAGGTGGATGGCGTCACGATTGTCGATCTCAGCGGCCGGATCACTCTCGGCGAAGGCAGCGTAGTTCTGCGTGATACCGTGCGCGATTTGCTTTCCAAGGGCCAAAAAAAGATTCTGCTGAACCTCGGCGATGTCAACTATATCGACAGCTCAGGTATCGGCGAACTGGTCAGCGCTTTCACCACTGCCAAGAATCAGGGTGGCGAACTCAAGCTGCTCAACCTCACCAAGAAAGTCCACGACCTGCTGCAGATCACCAAGCTCTACACCGTCTTCGATGTCAAGGACGACGAAGCAGGAGCCGTAAAGGCTTTCGCCAAGTAGCAGAGAACGCGGTTCCTCTGTCCGTGCGGGAATCTTGAGTGCCGGGGCACCGCCTCGGCACTCCGCCCTATCCCGCCAAATCCAGCGCACTTGGAAGTTTCCGCACTCCGCTTCTGCGCTGTAAGTTCCTTTTTTGGGACGCCGCCGCGTCTATTTTCATCCCTGCCTGGCGTAGATTCCGTTTTACACGCCTACAATTAATTCGAGGACGCAATCCTCAGCGGCCCAGCCCTTATGCGCTTCCCCACTTTGATTTTCTCTCTCTTCACCCTTCTCCCAATGAGCGCGGTTTCCTTCGCCCGCAATAATTCCGGGCCCGGCTGCGTTTCATTCGCCGAAGCCAGCAAGCATGTCGGCACCAACCAGTGCATCAGCGGAACCGTGCTGCACGTCGAGGATGGCGGCAAAGGCGTCAAGTTCCTCAACTTCTGCGAAGACACCATTAAAGACCGCAAGGCGTGTCCCTTCACCGTGGTCGTGTTCCCGGCCGATCTCAAAAAGATGGGCGATGTTCGCCAGCTGGAAGGCCGGCAGATTGAAATTAAGGGAACCATCCAGGACTACGACGGACGCACAGAGATCATTTTGCGGCGATCCCAGCAACTGGGCGACGCCGCGTTCCTTTTATTTCCACGAGTGCCGGCCGACTACGACGTCGAGCGACAACCGCACAACAGTGCCGGAAAGATCCGGGCTCCCAAAGAGAAGAAGACGGATACAAAGCAGGGCGAGCCGATGTCCATCGAAGATCCGGGAGAGCCACAGTAGAACGTTGCGGCTCTGGTCGTCGATGCATTTGTGATCGCTGATTTTGGGTGGCGCAGCGCTTCAGCGCTGCGATAAATGGCAACTTCTGATTGCGGCTTTAGCCGCTGAGGCCGGCGGGGCTACTCCCCAAAGCGGCAAACCGCTGCTCCACCCGAAATCCCAAAACCCTCTGGTGCCCGCAGCGATAATTCGGGAATTGGAGGATTCACACCATCCCCTTCCGCAACTCTTCCAGCGAATACTTCGTCCCCCGCCACACAATGCCGCCGTTCGCGAGCGTCTTGACCATCGACCTGAGCAGTGTGTACATGAACAGGCTGGTGCTGACCGGATGCAGAAAAAAGTAATACGGCGGGATGGACGACCTGTGCGACATTCCGTTATAGATCAGAGATAGTGAAACCAACGCGATGGCATAAGGAAGTCGCGCCCAACCATGCGCCAGCAAGACGCCAAGAAATGGGCCGAGATTCACATAACCCATGCCCACAACGGTGGCTACAGTTCGCCACCACTGGAAAGAAAGCAGCGCAAAGAAGTTCTTGGTGAGATTGTCGACGATGCCGAAAGCGCCCTTCGCCCAGTGCAGGGAAATCAGGTCCTCGCCAAAAACGTTGCGCTGCACGAAGCCCGCATTCTTGACCACCTTGCCCAGTTTCATGTCGTCGATGACTTCCATGCGCAAAGCGAGATAGGTGCCAACCGTCTCATAGACCGAGCGCCGGACCATGTTGAACGCGCCTACCCCCATGTGGTCGCGTGCCTTGGGATCGGCAACCTTCCACGGACGGTGTCCGAAAACGAAAAGCGCCTGAAAGAACGCGATCATCATTCTCTCGTCCGGCCGCTTCATGATCATGCGCGGGAAAAGGACTACGTGGTCGGCGCGCTCCGCTTCGCCATAGGCAACGGCGCGCCGCAGAGCATCAGGTTTGAAGAGTACATCTGCGTCAGTGAACAGCACCCAGTCCCCGCTGGCCCGCCGGCCAGCCGTCCACATGGCGTGCGTCTTGCCCAACCACCCCGACGGCAGTTCCGAAATGTGGATAACCTGCAGCCGTGTGGGGCGGACATTCCTGTCCGCCTCTGCGTGCGCCGTCGCTGCAGCATCGCGGAGCAAATTATTCGCGGCCAAGTCCTTCGCGGCCACCTCATCCATGATCTGCCCGGTGCGGTCCGTCGACCGGTCGTCGACGGCGATAATTTCGTAATTCGAATAGTCGAGGGCGAGCAGCTGCACCAGCGTCTCGCGAATATGCTCTTCTTCGTTGCGCGCCGGAACAATAATGCTGACTCTAGGCTCGCCATCCGCCGTCGTTGTCGTTGGCCTGCGATCCCATTCGGGACGCGCAATATCAGCGACACGCGGCATACCGAATGCCGCTTCCACGATGCGCGAAAACCAGGCCAGTGCGAGGATGCTGCCTGCAATCCAGTTGATGATTTGCCAATGCATGCTGCTAGGAAGAGGCTCCTGAGGAAACTTGCTACGTCGCTGATTCACCCGCTACGCCCAAGGGCTGGGCAAACCGCATGCCATAGAACAGTATGGCAGAAGAAACACCCATGGCGATCACCGGCAAAATGAACGCAGCCTGCAGCGAATGATGATCGGCCACGTATCCCATCAAGGTCGGGGATGGGACATCTCCCAGCAGATGAAAGAGAAAAATATTTACGGCGATGGCCGTGGCGCGGATGTGAGCGCCGACTGCGTTGACCAGCGCGGTATTCAGCGGCGAAGTATTCACCAGCAGGAGAAACGCCGCCAGCGCGATCGCAGGCAGCATGATCGGGCCCTTCATGAAAAGAGCGACAATCATGACGGGCACTCCCAACGCCATGCTGAGCGCCGACACAAAATAGTAAGAACCCTTCATGCGGGGCAGCAAGCGGTCTCCCAGCCAGCCGCCCGCCAGGGAAGCCACGATGCCAGTAACGACAACGATGGCTCCGAAGACTTCGTTGGCCTTCTGCAGACTGTATCCGCGCACCACCGACAGGAAAGTCGGCATCCATACTTGGATTCCGCCCAGAGAAAACGTACCCGCGGCCATGCCCAGAGTGACCGCCCAGAAAGCGCGATTTCGTACCAGACCCAGAATCGTGCCCCGCTCAGGGGTCTCTTTCAGGGAATCGAAATAGCCACGTGGAGGCTCCGGAAGAAAGGCAACCGCCAGCGCGAGCAGGAAGCCCGGAGCGGCGGCGATGTAGAAAGGAAAGCGCCAACTGAAATCAGGGGCGAGTTTGCCGCCAAGCAGGTATCCAGCGGCTGTTCCGACGGGTATGGCCAGGTAGAAAATGCCAAAAATGCGGCCCCGCTGCTTTTCCGGAAACAAGTCAGCGACAAAGGTAGGTGCGATGGTGACAAAGGTCGCCTCGCCAATGCCCACCAGCGTGTGCCGCACCAGCAACTCCCAGTAAGTGTGAGTGAAGGCAGTGAGCAGCGTCAGTGCGCTCCAGAAAATCGCGCCCAGCACGATGATTCGTTTGCGCGAATACCGGTCGGCGAGTGGGCCGACAAACGGCGCTGCGACCATGTAGAACCCGAGGAAGGCGCTGGTGAGATATCCCACCTGAGTATTCGTCAGATGAAATTCCGACTGCACCAGCGGCTGCACGGCGAACAACACCGAGCGGTCAATGTAGTTCAATAAGTTCAGCGTGGTGAGCAGGGCGAGCGCGGTTCGGGGATAAAGTTTGGTCGGAGGCACTTAGCGAGGGAATATAACACGGCGGAACCGTGGGGGCGACTGAGTCCCAGTGCCGAGAATAGGTCAGGCAGAGGCATGCCATTTATTCCGTCATCATTAACGCTTGACATTATTAACGCTACCCGTTACTATCGTCTGGTGATCAAGACTTTCGCCAACCGGCAAACGGCGGAAATCTGGAGAACCGGCAAAACACGGGGCGCACCGCCAGCCAGCGCGACGAGGCGAAAACTTGCGATGCTGGACGGCGCTCTGGCGCTGGATGATTTAAAGATCCCGCCGGGAAACCGACTGGAGAAACTGCACGGTAATCGGCAGGGTCAGTACAGCATTCGAATCAATGATCAATACAGAATCTGCTTCGAGTGGCGCGGATCCGACGCTTACGATGTAGAAATCGTCGACTACCATTGAGGTCAATTAGCATGGGCATTGTCAGAAGAGGCACGCCAAACTGGAGAGTCCACCCGGGCGAAATCCTGCGCGAAGAGTTCTTGAAGCCGATGGGCATGTCCGCCTACGAATTAGCCAAGCGGCTGCGCGTACCCGCGCCCCGGGTCAATGATATCGTCCTCGAACGGCGCGGCATCAGCGTCGACACCGCCGTCCGCTTGTCTCGCTTCTTTGGGACAACAGAACAATTCTGGCTGAACTTGCAGGGAGCCTACGAAATAAGTCTCGTCAAGGCCGAACACGCAAGTGAAATCGAACTCATCAAGCCGCGAGCAGCGTCCGCTTCCCGTTAACTTGCCGGCGCAACAACACTGTGGAGTCCCGAGCGCCATTCACTTCTGACTTTTCTTCACCCGCGGCCAGCGCGATCACAACCGTAGAAATCCCCCTCTTTCTAGTTCAATTTTGGCGGAGTTATCTGGTTGGTCACCTTGCCGTTTGCATCCAGCAAAGAGAAGCTGGGCGTGCCGTCAGGCGCTACTTCGATCGCAATGCGCTTCTTGCCGTTGGCGTCCATCAATGCGACCACTGAGGAGCCGCTGTCGTCACGACCCACCCACACCCGGCGTCGTGAATCGCCTGAGGCCATGCTGTCCGTAATAATCAATCCTGCGAAGCGATCTTCCTTGTCGTCCACACCCGCCAGTTGCACGATCTGATTGGCTTCAAATTTATCGAATGACAGGCTGCCGCCGGAGTCGACGACTTCTCCCTTCGCATTGCGGTACCCTCCGAAAATCAGGCCACCGTCCTCAGAGCCCTCATCGTTATAAAACAGCATTCCGGCCTGCGGGCGATCGAACGCGTGCTCTTTGCCCCGGACCATGATGCCCGGAAGTTTGGCATGATTTGAGATTACCATCCGCAAGGTTCCGTCGGCTTCGACCACGTTGATGCGTTGAACGGTGAGCTCATCAAAGCTCGACTGTTTAGGACTGGCGGCTCCGGTCAAGAGTGCGATTCCGAAAATCGTGCTCATGGAAACAGCGTAGATCAGCAGAATTTTTTGGCTGACACCGCTCATTGTTGCCTCCCGATCATTTCGTATTTCTCTTCTCGCGCGGCCAGCGCGCGATCACAACCGTAGAAATTCCCCCGCGCGGACGAAACTCACCCTTCACCTCCGCCCACACCGGCTTGGCCCAGCGCACCACATCTTTCAGCACCTGATTCACAATGTTCTCCTGGAAGATGCCTAGATTTCGATAGGTCTGGAGATACTCTTTTAATGATTTCAGTTCCAGGCACAGCCGATCGGGCTCATAGCGGACCACGATGTTGCCAAAATCCGGCAACCCAGTCTTCGGACAAACGGAGGTGAACTCAGGATCATCTACAACAATTTCATATCCCGATTGTCCAGAAGGCGGAAACTGGTTCGCCCAGGTTTCAATCTCCGGAAAATCGTGATCGAGCCCGGCGCTGGCGTGCTCCGCGGTGTAGCGGGGAGAGGTGGAACGAGACGATTTCGGCATTTGCCTATTGTACCGAGAGCCGCGAGCGCGTGATTCACCCTGGACGGGCGAGGCGCCCGTCGCTCCATCGCCTTGAAAATACCGGGCTGTGGCTGAAGCAAATGGAGTGCGCGGTGCATCCAAAGAGGTACGTCCCGAAGCGCGCATTTGCCCGTTCCCCGCCCGCGTGGATGATATACATTAAAGCTTGCGCTTTCCTCCGCATGCCATTGAATGGAAACAGTTCGGGCCGCCAGTCGCGGCGCTGGTGGGTAACGTCGCTCGCAATTCTGGCAGCGGTGATCGTATTGGCTGCTTTCGTCCACCGCGATGACGCGGTGCCGGTGCGAACCGCCGTCGTTGAGCGAAGTTCGATCCGCAGCCTGGTTTCCACCAACGGAAAAATTGAGCCGGTCAATAACTTCGAGGCCCACGCTCCGGTTTCGACCAGCGTGCGGCGTGTTTTTTTCAAAGAAGGCGACTCCGTCAAGAAAGGCCAGCTGCTGATTGTTCTTGATGACTCCGACGCGCGCGCGCAAGCCGCTCGGGCTCAGACGTTATTGAAAGCAGCGCAGGCCGACCTGGACGCCGCCCGACGAGGCGGGAACCAGGAAGAGGTGCTAAGCCTCGAAGCCCAGCTGGTGAAAGCCGGCACCGACCGCGATACCGCACAGCGCAATTTAGACGCGCTGAAAAAACTTGAGCCCGAGGGCGCAGCCTCCGCGGGAGAAGTGCGCGACGCAGAAAACGCCCTGGCCCGCGCCGACGCTCAACTCACCTTTCTCCGGCAAAAGCAGACGCGACGATATTCCAGTGCGGAGCTGGCGCGCGTCGAAGCGCAGCGCGCCGAAGCCCAGGCCACTTACGATGCCGCGCAAGACGTCCTGGCGAAATCCAATGTGCGCGCTCCGTTTGACGGCATCGTGTACTCGCTGCCCGCCAAACAAGGCGGCTTCGTCGCGGCCGGAGATCTTCTGCTACAGGTAGCGGATCTGCGCAAAGTGCAGGTCCGCGCCTTCGTGGATGAACCCGATGTGGGCAGACTCGCTCCCGGAAATCCGATTGAGATTACCTGGGATGCCGTTCCGGGACGGGTCTGGCGCTCGGCTGTAACGGCCATTCCATCCACGGTGAAATTGCGCGGTTCGCGCAACGTCGGCGAGACCACCAGCATCGTAGATAACAAGGATTTGAAACTCCTGCCCAACATAAACGTCGGAGTCACGATCGTTACCGGCGAGCACGATAACGTGCTGGTGCTGCCGCGAGAGGCGGTCCGCATGGACGACTCCAAACCTTATGTTTTGCAGGTTGCCGGCCACGAACTCCAGCGCCGGGAGGTGGAGACTTCTCTTTCCAATCTCACGCAAGTTGAAATAACACACGGCCTCTCTGCCAAGGACGTGGTTGCCATCAGTTCGTGGAATGGCAAACCGATCGGCGACCGGACGCAGGTCAAATTCTAATGGTCAAGTTCCACGGCAGGATAACTTCTAGATGATCATTCGCACTTTCAAATACCTTCTTGTCTTGCTGACGCTCGTCAACTCGCTCGTCGCCTCAATGACAATGACCGCCACCGTGGCAGATTCTGCCCGGAACAAGCTGGCGGCGGGCCGTATCGATGAGGCCATCGCGGAGTTGAATGGACGTCTCTCTTCCACTCCGGCGGACGCGGAATTGTCCAACCTGCTCTGCCGTGCTTACTTCGCGCTCGACGATTGGGATCGAGCCGAGTTGTCCTGCAAGAAAGCGATCACGCTTGATCCGGGCAACGGCGACTATCACCGCTGGCTGGGACACGTGTACGGAGAAAAAGCCGATCGAGCGAACATCCTTTCGGCCGCCAGCCTCGCCGGAAAAACGCGCGAGGAACTGGAACGCGCCGTGCAACTCAATCCCAAAGACGTAGATGCCCGGGTTGATCTCGCGGAATTTTACCTTGAGGCTCCCGCCATTATCGGCGGCGGAGAGGACAAAGCCCGTGCGCAGGCAAGAATCGTTGGCGCAACTGATCCCGCCCGCGAGCATTGGGTCTATGCGCGTATCGCGGAAAAAAATCGCGACCCGGCTACCGCCGAGCACGAATACCGCTCCATGATCGAGGCCAGCAATGGTGACGCGGAAGCCTGGTTGAACCTGGCACTGTTTTTCCGCCACCAGAACCGTTTCGATGAAATGGAACAAGCCCTGATCAAAACCAGCCAAGCCCCAATGTCCAAGCCGGATGTCCTGGTCGATGTGGCCCGGAGTCTTTGGCTGACAGGACGCAACCCCGCCCTTGCGATTCAGCTCCTTAATCGCTATCTCAATTCCGGACCCGTCGAAGAGGCTCCGGCATTTAAAGCCCACTACCTGCTCGGCACGCTGCTGGAAAAACAAGGAGACAAAGCAGGTGCGGCGCGGGAGTACCGCACTTCCCTATCATTGGCTCGGGACTTCGGCATGGCCCAGCAAGCACTCAACCGAGTGGCCCACTGAGAATGTCGAGATTCCTCCCGCGCCCAGGCGGTCCTAAAATCCAGTCCCGAATACTCTCGAAAGCTACTGCCCCGTTCCCGTCGGGAGCACTACAATTTGTCCGTCGCGGCGGCGGAGCCGCGGCCCGGTTTGTCGTTCGGTCCATCGCCTGGTCGATGCCTGAAGATGGCCGACGGTGAGGAAATAGGAAATGAAGGTGACGAGATGAAACTTCGATTGCCGCGATGGT
Organism: uncultured Acidobacteriaceae bacterium; assembly: GCA_963747545.1. Lineage (GTDB taxonomy): Bacteria > Acidobacteriota > Terriglobia > Terriglobales > Acidobacteriaceae > Acidiflorens. Next base: position 292,025 of record CAVVFQ010000001.1, read on the forward strand.
TTGACTATAGATGGTCGCGCTCGGCCAGTCTGCTCGCCTTACTTACGTCCGTACTGATTTTCGCAATACTGACTTTCGCACCCCCCAGCCAGGCTGAACCTCTGCCGCTTGAGGGCGCCATTCGGCTGGCGCTCGCGCACAGCACAGGGTCGGCAATTGCGGACGCCGAGGTCCAGCGCACCTTCGCCTCCTACCGCGAACTCCGTAACAACTTCATACCCCAGCTCATGGCCGGTTCGGGCCTCGGTTACACCTACGGTTACCCCCTTAGTATCGAAGGAAGCGCACCGGCACTGTTGAATGCTGGCGCGCAGAGCGCGGTGTTCAACCCTTCGCAGCGGCAGTTCCTGGGCGCAGCGAAAATTGACTGGCATGCTTCCGAGCTTCAGGACAAAGACCAGCGTAATGCCATCATCCAGGACGTCGCGTTGACCTACGCTGAACTGGCGAAGTGGGAGGCGCGCCTCGTGCGCTTGCAGCAGGATGAAACCGAAGCCCAGAAAATGGAACAAGCGGTGTCCGAGCGCTTGCAGCAAGGAATTGACAGCGCCGTGGACTTAAACAAAGCCAAGCTCACCGCAGCCCGCGTGCGCCTTCACCGGGCCGAGGCGCGCGGCAACGCCGATGTGCTTCGCCGTCACCTCTCAACCCTGACTGGATTGCCAGTTTCCGCCATCGAAATCGTGCCTGAAACCATTCCGGCCTTGCCGCCCGTCGCTTCGGAAGAGGATCTTTCAGAGAAGGCGATTGCGTCGAGCCCCGCCATTAAGATTGCCGAACAGCATTCTTTGGCGGAATCGATGCGGGCATCGGGCGAGCATCGCTCCTTCTTGCCTTCGATCGATTTCTCCGCCCAGTACGCGCGCTTCTCCACCTTCAATAACTACACCGTTTATTTCCCGCCCCATACATTTCAAGTAAACAATGCCACCATCGGATTTGGACTGAAGATCCCGTTGTTCAACGCCAGCCAGCGCGCTCGAACCGACGCGGCTGAAGCCGTGGCCCTCAAGGCGAAGAAGCAAGCCGAGGCTACTCGCAATCAGGTAGCGGAGGAAACGCTAAAACTCCAGCGCGCCGCCGAGCAACTCGAGGCCGCCCGCGAGGTAGCGCAGTTGGAATATCAACTGGCGAAATCGGGGCTGGAAGCGGCCCAAACTCGAGTCGACGCAAAAACTGGCACTTTGCACGAATTGGCCGACGCCAGAACGCAGGCAGCCGAGCGTTATCTGCTTTTTCAGGATGCTGATTTTAATTACCAGCGCGTCCGCGTGAACCTGCTGCGCGCCACCGGAGATTTAGAGAAATGGGCGCTGCCAGGTGCCGCGTCGTCAAACCCTGCGTCAAAATAGCGCTTGGTTGTGTGGTGACGGGGCTCTGCCCCGTCTGGCGGGGCAAAGCCCCGCCACCACACAACCTGATCCCGGCCAACACTCGATTCTCGCGCCCCGATGCTCGAAAACGACGTTCGACAAGGTTCTTTTGTGATTTGAGTCCCGCTAAGGCACACTCAAACAAAGGTTTCCACGCTTTCGACCAGAGCGGCACGTACCAGAATGGTAGCCTCGGCTGAGGTGTGCGCGCATCGAATCGCGCATCTAATAATGTTAAAATAGAGACTGACCTAATATGCCCTTAAAAACACTGTTCTTGAATCCGCCTTCTTTTGAGAATTTCGATGGGGGCGCCGGCTCGCGCTGGCCCGCCACTCGTGAGATTGAATCGTACTGGTATCCCGTCTGGCTCGCCTATCCGACGGGAATGCTCGAAGGAGCAAGGCTGCTCGACGCTCCGCCCCACCACATCACCGCGGAAGAGACGATCCGCACCTGCAAGGACTACGAGCTGCTCGTGCTCTTCACCAGCACTCCCGGCTTTCCCGGCGACCTCCGCATCGCCGAGGCCATCAAAGACAGCAACCCTCACATCAAGATCGCCTTCGTCGGACCCCACGTCAGCGTGCAGCCCGAGAAGTCCTTGATGGAAGCGAAAGTGATTGACGTAGTCTGTCGCAAGGAATTCGACTACTCCATCGTCGAATACGCTCAGGGCAAGCCGATCGAAGACATTCTTGGCATTTCCTACCGCAAGAATGGGCAGGTCATGCATAATCCCGATCGCCCAACCATCGAGAATCTTGACGCGCTGCCGCACGTGACCGATGTTTACCGGCGCGACTTGGACGTCCGGCGCTACAACGTGCCCTTCCTGCTGCAACCCTACGTGGCTCTCTACACAACCCGCGGATGCCCAGCGCAGTGCACCTTCTGCCTCTGGCCCCAAACCCTCAGTGGACACCCGTGGCGCAAACGCTCCACCGACGACGTAGCTCGTGAGATGGCTAAGGCGAAAGACTACTGGCCCTACGTGAAGGAATTTTTCTTCGACGACGATACCTTCAACCTGCAGAAGGCTCGCACCATCGAATTGTGCACAAAGTTGAAACCGCTGGGCATCACGTGGTCCTGTACATCGCGTGTCACCACCGATTTCGAAACTCTCAAGTCCATGAAAGAGGCGGGTTGCCGGCTATTGATTGTGGGCTACGAATCGGGCGATCAGCAGATTCTGAAAAACATCAAAAAAGGCGCGACCATCGAGCGCGCCCGCCAGTTCACCAAGGACTGCCACAAGTTGGGACTCGTGGTGCATGGCGATTTCATCATAGGCCTGCCCGGAGAAAGCCGCGAGAGCATCAGGACCACGATCAACTTCGCCAAGGAACTCGACGTGGAGACGATCCAGGTTTCCGTGGCGCATGCTTACCCCGGAACTGAACTGCACGAATTCGCAACCAAGAACGGGTTCATCACCAGCGACTCAAAAATGGTGGACGACGGTGGCCATCAGATGGTGCAGATCGAATATCCCGGCCTGCCCGCCGCCGAACTTATGGAAGCGGTCCATAATTTTTACGATGAGTATTACTTCCGTCCCAAAGCGGCGTACCGCATTTTGAGGAAAGCGATGTTCGACAATTCCGAACGCAAGCGCTTGTACAAAGAAGCGCGCACCTTCCTCAAACTGCGAGCCCAGCGCCACAAATGGGTCAAGCAAAACCGCAAGGAAGAAGCGCCAGCCCCGGCGCCCGCTAAAGCCTAGATTGTGTGGTGGCGGGGCTCTGCTGGAAGGAATGCAGCCCCGTCCTTACACTACCTGAGACTGGGAGTTGACCCGAAGTGACGTTTCGAAAATACCTCGTCCTCGCGGGAATCACCCTATGCGCTACTGCTGGCGATTCCCTGCTGGCTCGCGGTATGAAGCAACTCGGCAATATTTCACTACACAACCTTTCCGGTCTGCTGCTGGCCATCCTCAATCCCTGGGTAACGGCGGGAATCCTCTTACTGCTGGCATTCTTCGCTTGTTACATGTCCGCACTTTCGTGGGCCGACCTCACCTATGTGCTACCCGCGTCGTCGCTCGGATATGTGCTGGTTGCATTGGTTGGTTACTTCATTTTTCATGAAGTAATCCCGCCGACGCGCTGGCTTGGCATTGTGCTGATCGCCGCGGGCGTGGGCTTCGTGGCCGCCGGCCCTTCAGTGACGTCCGATCGCGAACAACAGAATCCCCGAGACCCTGCCCGCAGCGCCGTTTCTCAGGGGTGCAGTCATGAAGAGGTGCGGTCATGAATGAGATCTATGCCTGGGCTGCGATTGGGCTCATCATTCTGGCCTCCACCACCGGCGATGTGCTGCTTTCCTACTCCATGAAACGGGTTGGTGACGTCGGCGAACTCTGGAAGCGGCGCGGAGTACTGGCAGTGCTCGGACGCGTGCTGACGACGCCCACATTCGCTCTCGGACTAATGGCGATGGGAGTCGCGTTCTACAGCCTGCTCTTTGGTCTTTCGTGGGGCAATCTTAGCCTCGTGGTGCCCGCTTCCGCCTCGCTAACATTTGTAGCCAACGCGGTAGCTGCACGCATATTCCTGCGCGAACGGGTGGGGCGAAAGCGTTGGATCGCGGCACTGCTGGTCGCGGCGGGCGTGGTACTCATGGCGCTATGAATCGCGCTACCCGAATAAATCGACGTTAATCACCAGCGCTTGTCGCTCCGCCATCGGATCCTTTCCAGCCGACGCAAGCTTCAGTTCCGCAGCCTCTTTCGCACTTTGTGCCGCACTCTCTCCCCTGAGAAGTGTCCCCCGAAAACGCAACTCTTCCCTCAACATCTTTGCCTGATGACTTCCATTTTCCAGTTCTCTGCGGAGCACCTCCGGATCGATCTCGGCGTTAGCGGCTTTAAGCCTGTTCATAATTGCCTGCATCCGCTCCAACTCTTCGACTACCTCGCCGAGCATGTCTTGTCCGCCCGCACTCAAGCGAACAAACTCGATGCAGGCTCCGGAACCACCCTCAACCGCTCTCACCTCACCGACGGCGCGGAACGAAGCATCGTTGACGTGCACAATAATCTCGGCCCGTGCACCGGACTCAATCGGGAAAGCGGTCTCGAGCCGGCATCCGCCGAGGCTCAGATCGCAGATCTTCCCCGGGAAAAAAACGCCGTTTGACGGGAGGCGCGTGATCTGCACATCGCCGTCGCAATTGAATCGCGGAGTACGGCGGCGCTCGTCCTCTCCGTCAGGGCGCTCAGGCATGTGTGTTAGATCGTGTAAAGAGGCAGGTTCCTTGAGTGCATCAGGATCACGCAGGATTCGAAACCGAAGTAACTGAAGCCGCCGCCGTAATTCTCACCCAAACAGCCTCATTAACCCACTCGCAGCCAGATCGGGGACGAGAAACCCGGCGCCCTTGCTGCCCGCGAACCGCGCCACAGCCTCCGCCGCAAGATAGCCGCTGCGAACTGCGCCCTCCATGGTGGCAGGCCAGCCGGTCGCCGTCCAATCGCCGGCCAGAAACACGCGCGGCCATGCCGTCGCCGGCTTCGGCCGGTACTGGTCGATTCCCGGACGCGGCGAATACGTAGCATGCACTTCCTTGATCACCGTCGATTTCAGCAGTATCGCGTCGGGCGCGCTGGGAAAGAACTCCTGCGCTTCTTTCATCGCCATCTCGACGATCTCCGCCTTCGACTTCTCCACCAGGCTTCGGGAGCAACTCACGACCAGCTCAACGTAGCTGCCGCCAGCGCTGTCGCTGTCGCTCTCGCGGGCTGCGTTGTTACGAGCCGCAATGAGCCGCGATTTGTGAAACATCCACTGGATGGTGCGGTCGAGCAGAACGGCGTGATCAAGTTCGCTGATTTGGCGATCAAACCAAAGATGAATGCCCGTAATCGGCGAAGTCGAGAACTGGCCAAGCGCGGCGACCAGAGGCGCAGCCGACGGAGTATCGGGTAACATACGCTCCAATACTTCAAAAGGGACAGCCAGAATCAGATAATCGAATTGCTTTTCCTCTCCATTCGTCGTCACATTTACGGCAAACGGCACCGTCCGAAACGACTCGACGCTGGCACGAAACTGAATCCCTCCACCACGGACCCGAATATAGTCTCCGGCGGGGCTATAGAGGTCGGTGAGCGGCACGGTTGGAATGCCCATGCGCCCGGCAGTGGCCGACTTAAGAAACGACTCGCGCACCACCTGCGCCGCATAGGGGACAGCAACCTTATCCAGATCTTCGTTCAAGGCGCTGACCAGGATCGTCTTCCAGAAGCGCTCAATGGCTTGCTCGGTTTGTCCGTGTGCTTTCAGCCATTCGAGAAACGACTCACCCCGGTCCTCCGGTGTGGACGGAGCGAGCGCAGCCATGGCTCGGCTGATGGACATCTTGTCTCGAAAATTCAGACAGTCAACCCGAAGAAATGCCGGCGCGGTATGCAGCGGCGCGGGAAGCGCTGACGGCGAGATCACGGATGCGCGCCCGCCGGGCTCGAGGAAGGTCAGCTTCTCATACCAGCGAATCTTGTCCTGCACTCCGGCGCGCCGATAGAAATCGAGCAGATTCGTGCAGCAGCCAAGCAACACATGCTGGCAGTTGTCCACAATCTCGCCGGTGCCGGGATGCTCATAAGAGGAAGCGCGCCCGCCAAGATAAGGGCGGCGCTCAAAAAGCGACACCTGAAAACCGGCTTCCGCCAGCGCGCATCCCGCAGCCAGTCCGGCCAACCCTCCTCCCGCGATCGCGACCGTAGGAGGATGCGTCGTCTTAGGAAGGGTCGAATTAGGACTGCTGATATCAGGAGGCATCATCAGGAGATATTGACGGGCGGCATCACAGCAGACGCTTGAGGATTCCTTTTCCGAGGACCGTGAGCTTTTCTCGAACCGTTAATCGAACGCGCTCACCGAAGACGTCGTACTGGTTCGATGCAATCTTTTCGAGCAGGCGGCGATAAATAGTGATGAGAACCCACAACGCGGGCTGACTGTCTTCATTTATCAGCGGGATCAGCTCTTCTCCAGCGCAATAGAAGTCGCGAGCGCGGTCGGCCTCCATCGCCAGCAGGGGACGGACGCGCGCAACATCAACTTGCGGCGTGGCCAGGTCCGCCGCAGCAAGACCGAACTGCGCCAGGTCCTCTTGCGGAAAATAAACCCGGCCCATGGCGGCATCTTCTTTGACGTCGCGAATGATATTTGTAAGCTGAAATGCCAAACCGCAGCGCTCCGCAAGCGGCTCAGCAGCGGGATCCCGGTATCCGAAAATCCTGATGCACACCAGGCCCACCACCGACGCCACTCCGTAGCAATACTGCCTCAACTCTTCAAAAGTCTGGAAACGCGCGAGTGGCGGTGTACCGGTGGAGAACTCTGGTTGGCCAGAACCGAAATCCGTGGCCGTGCCGAAGGCGAGCTGGTCGAGAAGCCCAATCGGAATCTGGTAATTGCGCTGCGCATCGGTCAGCGCCAGTAGCACGGGATCATCCGTTGGCAGTGCCGCCATGGCGCGGTGGGCTTTGTCCAGCCATTCCGCCAGCCTGTTGTGGCGATCGTCGGGGCTCAGCGTGTTGTCGTCCGCGATGTCGTCGCAGCGCCGCATGAAGGCGTAGACCGCGCTTAGCGCGTTGCGCTTCCGCCGTGGAAGGATCACAATCCCGTAATAGAAATTCTTAGCGGCCGAGCGGGCGATATGCCGGCAAACGGAATACGCCATTTCGAGCTGCGAAGCCGTAGGCGCAAACTGAGCGGGCGCATTTCCCACGACCGTGCTCATCGCAACTTCCCCAGTGCGGCGCGGGCGACCAGAGCCAGCTTCCGCGCTTTTGAAATTGCCGGGCGTCTGCCTAGCACAGCGTAATCTTGGCGTTCAATAGCGTTCAGAATTTCCTGCCCCCCGCGGCTGAAGAGTTCGATGTCGATGGCGAGTGCGCGGTCGACTTTCGCGATCAGCGGCATGCCTTGCGCGAACCATATCCGCGCGCGCTCCACTTCAAACTTGAGCATCTCGCGGAACGCGGAAGTGTTTTCACCATCACGGATCATCTCTTCGCTCACGCCGAAGCGGCGCAGGTCTTCGAGTGGAAGATAAATTCGTCCTTTGGCAAAGTCCGTAGTCACATCTTGCCAGAAGTTCGCGAGCTGCAGCGCGGTGCAGGTGTAATCGGAGAGCTGCTGGCGCTCGGAATCGCGGTATCCGCAAAGGTAGAGCACCAGGTGCCCAACCGGATTCGCCGAATACCGGCAGTAGCCCAGCAGATCATTGAAGGTTTCGTAGCGGCCGATGACTTGGTCCTGCCGGAAAGCGGTCAGTAAATCCGCGAATTCATGCTTCGGAATTTCAAACTTGCACACGGTTTCAGCAAGCGCGACAAACACGGGATGACGCGGCCGACCGTCGTAACACGCGTTTAACTCCGACTCCCACGCATCCAGCAATTGCAGCGAGGCGGCGCTGTCGCCCACCTCGTCGCCCAAATCGTCCGATATGCGGCAATACGCGTAAACGTTGAAAAAGTGCTGGCGCAGGTGACCCGGAAGAAACCAGGACGCGACCGAAAAATTCTCGTAATGCGAACGTGCCAGGCGGCGGCAATATTCGCGGGCTTCGGCTTCGGAAGGCGCGCGCTCGGGAATGGCATACTCCGGCGGCAGCGCGCCCCAGCCCGAGGCGAGCGGCGCAGTCGGATGGCTGGCAACAGTTGTCATCAATCTTTTAAGTATTAGTGGAGCGCCGGGCGTCCCCGCCCGGCTCAGTGTGGGCAGGCGAGACGCCCGTCCTCCACAATTCATCGCGCCATTCCCGCGCTCAGTGACCCGGGATAATCGCAGTCTTGATATCCCCGTTGCGGTTCAACATGTGGCGCAGAACGTCCTGCAAGCGCGAAAGCGGCGCTTCGCCGGTAATGTAGTCGTTGCCGCAGACTTTCTTTTCCGCAATCAGACCAAAGGCCCGGCGTACCGTTTCCGGGGTGTGATGGAAAGTCGCCTTCAAACTGATTTCCGAGTAATGCAGGCGGTTCGTGTCCAACTGCACTTTGGTTCCCGCAGCGCAGCCACCAAAGAAATTGACGGTGCCGCCCTTACGAACCATTTGCACCGCCCACTCCCAGGCTTCCGGACGACCCACGGCTTCAATCGCCACATCGGCGCCGCGCCTTTCTGGACTTAACTGGCGCACCGCCTCCACCGGATCTTTCACTTTTGTAATCTGCACGACCTCGTGCGCACCCTTTTTGCGCGCCAGCGCGACTTGAGAATCGCGCTTGACCACCGCGATTACATTGCATCCGATGGCCTTGGCCACGTGCACAAACATCAGGCCAATCGGTCCGCCGCCAATGACCGCCACCGTGTCCCCGATCTCGACTCCCGTTTCATGCAGGCCGCGGAGAACGCAGGCCAGCGGCTCGGTCATCGCGGCATCCTCGAAGCTCACGTTCGAAGGCACGACGAGCATATTGGCTTCCACGATGCGCCGCGGTATCCGTATGTACTCGGCGTAGGCGCCATTATTGAAGAGCAGATCCTCGCACAGGTTCAGTTGGTGCTTTGAGCAATAGAAACACATGCCGCATGGAGCGGAGTTGAGCGCCACCACGCGCATGCCTTTCTTGAAGCCGCGCACCCCCTCACCCACTTCCTCGACTGTGCCCGCCAGTTCATGTCCGAACAAGGCTGGCGGCACAATCATGCGGGCGTGATAGCCACGCTGATACACCTTCAGATCGGTGCCGCAGGTGAGCGCCACATGGACCTTGACCAGAACCTCACCTTCACCCACGCGCGGAATCGGCACTTTTTCAATCTTGACGTCTTCTTTGCCGTAGAGGACGGCGGCCGTCATCTTGCCATTCAGATTCACAGTTGATGTCCTTCCAACCCCGTCGCGCCAAAACTGGGCGTGCTGGGGGCCCCCGCGCCGACCGGCTGGATAACGATCTTCATCGAGCCCGGTTGAGGATGGGCAGCCAGATTCAGCGCTTCCACACCGCTTTGCAGCGGGAAACGGTGGCTGATAAGCCGTTCCAGATCCATTTCACGGTTCATAACGAACCGCACTGATTCCTCCTGCAATTCCACCGATGCACTATAGGAACCCAGCAAAGTCTTTTCGTCCACGCACACCGCAGCCGGATCAATCGTGACCTCGCCTCGTACCGTCTGCGCAAACAGCAGCACACGACCCCCTGCACGCGCGGCGTCGATGGCAGGCCGGATCAGACCATTTCCGCCGACTGCCAAAATTACCGCGTCAGCTCCCCGGCCTTCCGTCATTCCCCGCACTACTTGTCCGGCGTCCGCCTTGGAAGCGTCAATCGTCAGTTTCAAGTCTAAGCTATTTGCTATTGTAAGCCTCGCCGGATGCAAATCGGAAGTAATCACCCGAGCCCCCGCCCGCTTCGCCAGCGTCGCAAGTATCAGGCCAATCGGGCCCTGCCCCATCACCAGCACGGTTTCGCCCGCTTGCAGACGAAGCGTCTCGATGCCTTTGATGCAGGTATTCACCGGCTCGACAAAACTTGCCTGCTCAAAACTGATGCCGTCAGGGATACGTACGGTTCCCTTCTCGACAATCCAGTCCATCACCCGGACGTATTCCGCGAATCCCCCACCCGAAGGCTCGAACCCGGCCGTGCATCCGACTTTCTTGTAGGTGGAGCACTGGGCGAACGTTTTGTGGCGACAGTAATAACATTCTCGACACGGGATGTGGTGAAACACAACCACACGTTCGCCGACCCTGAACTTTTGCACCCCTTCCCCAACCTTCACGATGACGCCGGAAGTTTCGTGACCAAAAATACGCGGCGCTGAGTGGGAGCCGGTAGCGATCTTCTTAAGATCGGTCCCACAGATTCCGCAGGTGTGGACGCGAACCAGAATCTCCCCGCGCCCGATTTCAGGCACAGGAACTTCTTCCAGACGCACATCGTTCACTCCGCGATACACCGCGGCCTGCATGGTGGAAGGAATCGCGTGCCCTTCGCTTTCAACGGCCAGCGTCGATGTCCGAGCAATTGCCATAGAAAACTCTTAATTCCCCTTAATGCTTCGATCCGGCCGCCAGCGACTCAGCAGGCAAAGACTGACCACTCGGAGTTTCGCGAGCGAGATAACTCACGAGCGCGCCGCAAAGAGCGCGACTCGCCTTGGAACTGTTTCGCGCCAAAGCGATCGTCCGCCACCAGAGCCACGGACGCACCGCAACGTGCATCGCAAATCGCGCGTGGCGGAACTTCCCCTCGACAGAAACAAATTCATTAATCGGCGGCATCGCAAAGTCAAGTTCATCGGAAATCGACTTCAAGGCGGCAAACTCGATTCCGTGCGCCTGCGCTCCCATCGCCACCGACGCCCCTTCCATATCCACTGCGATCGCCCGATAGGCGCTCGCCAGGCGTCGCTTTTGCTCCGGCCCAGCCACCGCCAGTGCGCTCACCACCGCCCCATTCCCGCGGCCCGTATCGGTGCGCGAGCCATCGGCACTGTTAACCACCACCCGCGGTTCCACAATGTCGCCCACTCTCAGCGACGAATCCAACGCCCCAGCAAAGCCAACCGAGATCAGCATCGCCGGCCGCACTTCCTGTATCACGGCTTCCGTAGCCCGCCGTCCCTGCTCCGCGCCGATCCCGCTACAGACCGCCACCACCCTGCCCGCTTCGCCATCTTCGCTTTCAAAAAACGGGTAGCTGCGTCCATCGTGCTGGATCTCCCGAGCCTTCCACCCGCGAACCAGAGGAGCAATCTCTTCCTCGATCGCCGAAACCAGCGCGATCCGCGTTCGCCGCTTGGGCTCCGGAACCATATCAGGCATAACCGTTCGCGCGGAACCACTCCACCGACCGCCGCAGCGCCCCATCGACAGGGACCGTCCGCCAGCCCAGTTCCCGTTCCGCTTTCGCCGAACTCACAAACATCATCTTGCGTCCCATGCGCACCGCGTCAATCGTCGCGCGCGGCTCGCGCCCCAGAAGACGCCCTGTCACCATCTCGTCCACCACTCCAGCCGCCAGCGCAAAAATGTAAGGCAACTTCACGGTCGGTGACGGAAGGTTCGTGATCGCGGCCAGCCGGTCCAGAATCTGCTTCAGCGTCAGATTCTCTCCGCCCAAGATGTAACGCTCGCCCGCTCTTCCCTTCTCCAACGCCTGGACATGCCCCCGCGCGCACTCAGTCGCATCCACCAGATTCAGCCCCGTCTCCACGTACGCCGGAAACTTTCGCTTCAAAAAATCCACGACGATTCGTCCCGTTGGAGTCGGCTTGATATCGCGCTCGCCGATCGGAGTAGTGGGATTCACGATCACCACATCCACGCCAGATCTCGCCGCCTCGACCGCCACCTGCTCAGCCATAAACTTCGACCGCTTATAGTGCCCGATCATTCCCGCCAGCGACACCGGACTGTCTTCGTCCGCCACCGCGCGCGTAGGGACAGCCGCCCCCGGCTGTCCAGCCGAGAGCAGCTCGGCACCGGCGTGGTTCGAGCTAAATCCCATGGTAGCCACGCTCGACGTATACACCACTCGTCGCACGCCACTCTTCCGCGCCGCGTCGATCAAGGCCCGCGTACCCTCAACATTCGAACGATACATCTCGACTGGATCACGCACCCACAGCCGATAATCCGCCGCCACGTGAAAAACAACCTCGCAGCCGGAAAGCGCCTTTTCAATCGAAGCAGAGTCGCGCAGATCCCCCACCACCCGATCCGCCTTCAGTCCGTCAAGGTTGCGCAGATCGCTGGAAGGCCGCACCAGCAGCCGCAATTCGGCGCCCTGCTCAGCCAACACCCGAGCGACATGACTGCCCAGAAATCCCGTAGCACCGGTGACAAAAGCTTTCAAAACCAGTTCCCAGTCCTCAGTTCTCGGTTCTCAGTTCGGAACCCGTGAGCTTTTCACTGAGAACTGAGAACTGGAAACTGAGAACTAGCTAGTGCTCTTCTCCGCCATCACCTTCGAATAGGTCGTGAGCGCGAGCAGCGGGAAATACTCGCGATACAGGTGGTACATCAGATAGAACACGCGCGGAAAACCCGTCCCGGTGAAGAACTTTTCGTCCCATGAACCGTCTTTATTTTGCGTACGCAGAAGATATGCCATGCCGCGCGCGACACACTCGCTGCGCGTGTCGCCGACCGCCAGCAGCCCCATGATTGCCCACGCGGTCTGCGAAGCCGTGCTCTCGCCTTGCCCGCGAAGATTCGGATCGTCGTACGATCCCACCGTCTCGCCCCATCCACCATCGGCATTCTGCACCGATCGCATCCACTCCGCCGCCTGCTGGATCATGGGCTCGTTCCGGTCCACGCCCATCGCTTCCAGACCGCGCAGCACCTGCATCGTGCCGTAGATGTAGTTCACTCCCCAGCGTCCGAACCAGCTTCCGTCCGGCTCCTGCTCGTCACGGATAAACTTGATTGCCCGTCTCACCGCCGGGTGACTCGGGTCGTAGCCATAAGTCGCCAGACACTCCAAAATCCGTCCCGTGATATCGACCGTCGCGGGATCCAGCATCGCGTTGTGATCGGCAAAGGGCACGTACTGGAACACCATGCGGTCGTTGTCCTTGTCAAACGACGCCCAGCCTCCGTTCTTGCATTGCATCGACAGCATCCAATCGATCGCCCGCTGCACCGACTCCCGCTGATAACGCCCATTCGGATGCTCCACCCGGCTCAGTCCCAGACACACCATGGCACTGTCGTCCACGTCCGGATAGAACTCGTTGTTGAACTCGAAGTACCAGCCGCCCGGTTCGCCCTTCGGATTCTTGACCTTCCAGTCTCCCGGCTTGCGCACCTGCTTCTGCAGTATCCAGTCGGCGCACTTCACCAGCCGCGCATCGGTCGCCGGAACCCCCGCCTCGCCCAACGCAAACAGCGCGTATGCCGTATCCCACACCGGAGACATGCAGGGCTGCATGCGGAAAGTGTCGTCCTCTTCGATCCCCAACTTCTCGAACTCATCCATGGCGCGGATAAACTGCGGGTCGTCCACCGAATACCCCAGGCAGCGCAGCGCAATGATCGCATTCATCATCGAGGGATAAATCGCTCCCAGGCCGTCGCTCATCTCGAAGCGATCCAGCATCCATTTCTCGGCTTTCCTCAGGGCGATCGAACGCAGCGGCCGAATGTGCACGCGCTCGAACCAGTGCGTCATGCGGTCCAGGCATAAGAAGAAGTTGCGCCACGAAATCAGCTTCTTGGACCAACGTAGACGCATGCGCGACTTCTCGCGCCCGCGAACAAAAAGCTCTTCGATCCCCATCTCGTCGGGGATTTTCTTAAACGGCTTCTTCGCATAGCAGATCGAAAGCGGCACCAGAATGGCGCGCGACCACGAAGAAATCTCGTAGATATTGAACCAGAACCAATTGGGAAAGAGCACGATCTCCGGCGGAACCGCGGGCACCGCATCGTAATCGTATTGCCCGAAGAAACAGAGATAGATCTTGGTAAATGTATTGACTTCGGTGACGCCGCCCATTTCGAGAATCTTCCTGCGGGCGCGCGCCAGCGCGGGATGATCGGCGGTGAATCCGGCCAGCTTCAACCCGAAGTAGGCTTTCACCGAAGCGCTGATGTTCGATGGGCCGCCGGCATAAATGCTCCAGCCCCCGTCTTCGTTCTGGTGGTTCAGGATGAAACGAGCGGCTTTGTCAAACCGTTCCTGGCTGCCGGTACCAAGTAAAGTATGCAGCAGGATGTAGTCGGACTCGAGGCTGGTATCGGCTTCCAGTTCACCGCACCAGTAGCCATCCTCGTGTTGCTGAGAGAAAAGATATTTGCGCGCCGCATCCACGGCTACCGCGACCCGGCTGCCCAGGTCATCAATCTTTCCAAATCGCATCTGCGGCGCCGACGCCGAACTAAGAGGGGAGGATTCTTCCATCATGACTCCATGGCAATGGCCGGTGCCGCGGCAATCGTCTCGACGATCTCCGGCGGCAACCCAAAGCGAACATTTTCCGGCATGATTTCCAATTCCTGCACGTCGCCAAAACCTTTTCCCGCCAGGTACTCGACCACTTCCTGCACCAGATGTTCGGGAGCGGAAGCGCCCGCGGTCAAGGCCGCTGTCTTCACCCCATTCAACCACTGCGGCTGAATGTCGCGGCAGTCATCAATTAGATGCGCCTCGGTGCCCAAACTGCGAGCCACCTCCACCAACCGTTTGGAATTTGAACTATTGTCCGAGCCAACCACCAGCAGCAAATCGGCATCGGAAGCCACGTGCTTCACCGCCACCTGCCGGTTTTCCGTGGCATAACAAATATCTTGAGCGGCCGGTCCCTTGATGTTCGGGAACCGCTTCCTGAGCGCCGCGATAATGTCGCGCGTCTCATCCAGACTAAGCGTCGTCTGCGTCAAGTACGCCACCCGATCGGGATCGGGCAAGGTCACCGAAGCAACCTCGGCCGGCGACCCGACCACCTGCGTCACCGCGGGCGCCTCGCCCAGCGTGCCAATCACTTCGTCGTGATCGCGATGGCCAATCAGAATCAGCGAATAACCTTCCTTCGCAAACTTCACCGCCTCCACATGCACCTTGGTGACCAGCGGGCACGTCGCATCAATCACCCGCAGCTTGCGCACTTTGCTGGCTTCGCGCACCTCTGGAGAAACGCCATGCGCGCTGTAGATGACGCGTTCGCCCGCAGGCACTTCGTCCACGCTATCGACAAAGATTGCGCCCTTCTGCTGCAGCTCCTCAACCACAAAGCGATTGTGGACAATTTCCTTGCGCACATAAATCGGCCGCCCAAAAGCCTCCAGCGCAATCCGGACAATATCAATAGCCCGCACCACTCCGGCGCAGAATCCACGCGGCTTCAATAACAGCAAGGTCTTGGTATGTGAATTGGTCTCAGACAAATCGTATCCCCCACCCACTAGCGTACACTTTCCCATCAGAAAAGATGCTCTAAGGGTATCGAAAGATGCACCCTCAGGTCAATGTAAGCCTCTGAGGGTGTGGGGATTAGCAGCGGGCTGGGAAATGGGGCCGGTGAACGGGAGGGATTCCCAAGCCTGTGGAGGAAGTGGGGGCTCGTATCAGGGAATCGCTTCAGCGATGCCAACCCCGCCCAAGACGAAGCGCCCCTTCAGGGGCTAGGCCCTCTACTTGCTGCGGAAGAACTGCTCGTGTGGAAGAACTGCTCGTGTGGAAGAACTGCTCGTGTGGTGACGGGGCTCCGCCCCGTCTGGGATCACCGGAGAACTCCGGTTCGGCAGTTTCTGGGAAGGGCACGGCTTAAGCCGTGCCGCAGTTGCCGCAAAATCAATAGCGGCTTTAGCCGCTGGGGGAAGATATCTTCCAAACTGCCCCCCACCCGAAATCTTGTCAAGCCCCCATTCTGGCGATTTTCCCCGTAAGCCGATGAATCGGCGAAGAAAATAAAGTAGCAAAACTTGTCGGTGTAGGTGGGTAGGAATTGATATAATAGAGATATAGTCAAAGAAGGGCGCGGAAACATTCCCGCGCCCTTTTCCATTTGGAGTAGTTAGTGGAGCGCCGGGCGCCGCCGCCCGGCCACCACCGGCGAATAGCTGTGCCACGATGACCGCTAACTCCTTATTCAAGGATACTTTACAATTAACTCATTATTCCTTAATAATTTGCGGAGATCGCACCCGCCAACCCTATGATTCTAATAGGCGGTCTACCGCTAACTCCTTATTATTGAATATTTTAACTTAACTCCTTTAGAAACAATAATTCGATAAAAAAGGGGGGGTGGGGGGTACCGCACTCACCCATTCGCCCGAATCATCTGCTCCGCGTGCTTCCGCGAAGTCTCCGTCAGCTTCGCTCCCGAGAGCATCCGCGCCACTTCTTCCGTCCGCTCTTCGCCGCTAATCTGCCGAACGGTAGTCTTCGCGCGACCGCCAGTTTCGCGTTTCTCGATCAAGTAGTGATGATCGGCAAAAGTTGCGATCTGCGGCAGGTGGGTGACGCAGAGCACCTGATTGCCCTTGGCCAGCGCCTTCAATTTCTTTCCCACAGCTTCGGCGGCGCGCCCACCGATGCCGGTATCAATCTCGTCGAAAACTAACGTGCGCTGCGCCGCCGCCGACTTCTTTTTCGGACTGCCCGCCGGATTCATCCCCGCCTCGACACTCGCCTTCAACGCCAGCATGACGCGCGAAAGTTCGCCGCCGGAAGCGATCTGCTCCAGCGGCCGCAGCGTCTCACCCGCATTAGTCGCTATACGATAAACCACCTGATCGACGCCCGAAGATGTCCAATGCGCTTCTTCTTCGTTTCCTTCGACCGCAATCCGAAAACTGGCGCGCATGGCAAGGTTGTTAATCTCCGCCTCGACCATTTTCTCCAATTTTCGTCCGGCCTCCGTCCGCTTGAACGACACGCTACGCGCGGCTTTGCGATAATCGTCGGCAGCCACGGCCAGCTCGGCCCGCAGCTCAAGTAATACCTGGTCTTTATTCTCCATCTCCGAGAGTTTTCGCCGGATGTCGTCGCCAAAAGCGATGGTCTGCTGAAGGGTTGGCCCGTACTTGCGTTTCAGGCGATCGAGCAGAGCCAGCCGCTCTTCGATTTCCGCCAGACGTTCGGGAGAAGCCTGGATTCCGCCGGCATAATCGCGCAGCGTCGCTCCCACATCCTCGACGCTGATGCGCGCCGACTCGAGCGCCGCCAGCGCTTCCTGAAACTTCGGTTCATAGCGGACCAATTCTTCAACGTGTTTTTGCGCGGCGCGCAGGCTCGACGAAGTCGAAGCGCTGCCCTCATAGAGCAGGTCGAAGGCATTGACGGCCGCGCCGTAAATCTTCTCGGCATTGGCTAAGACGCGCTTCTCGGCTTCCAGTTGCTCATCTTCTTGCGGACCATCGCCCGCTCGCAGTCGCGCCTCTTCGATCTCATGGCACTGGAAATTCCACAGGTCGAGAAGCCGCACCCGATCCTGCTCGTCCTGCTCGAGTTCAGCGATGCGTCCGCGAATCCGCTTCCAGTGCGCGAACGCGGCGGACACGTCCTTCAAATCGACTCCCGCGTAAGCATCCAGCAGATCCTGCCGCGCTGCGGCATCGAAGTTTACGATCGATTCATTCTGCGCGTGGATCACCGCCAGGTGCGGAGCAATCTGCTTCAGCACCGCCACGGTCGCTGGCTGATTGTTGACGAAGACCCGTCCCTTGCCGCCCGGAGCAATCTCGCGCCGCAAGATCAGCGAGCCGTTCTCCCCGTCCAGACCGTTGGTCTCGAGGATGCTTTCGATCGAGCGCGCTGCCGTTCCGTCGCTCTCAAACACGGCAGCCACGACCGCCCGCTCCGCGCCCGTGCGGATCACATCCGAAGACGCTTTGTCGCCGAGCAACAATCCCAGCGCGTCAATCAGAATGGATTTCCCAGCTCCGGTTTCGCCGGTTAGAAGATTCAGACCCGCCGCGAACTCGATCACGACATTGTCGATCACCGCGTAATTTTCGAGTCGAAGTTCAGCCAGCACAAGTGTCCTGCGATCTTTATCGTGTGGCGCGGACACTCCTGTCCGCGGCCTTTGATCTTGACTCACGACGATCTTGAATTCAGGACGATCCTGAATCCACGACGATCTCTAATTTACGCGCAGCATAGCACAGACCACCCGATCCGACTGCTCGAAAGCAATGGCCCCCGTCGCGACAACGACACTAAAGAGTGTGACCAATGCACTTCCGATTTTGCGTCGAAAGTATGCGCTCCGTGAAAATTGCTTCATGCGATTCTTCCCCCTCGTCGCAGGGCTGCTCTTTTGCCTTGCGCTGGCACCGGCTTCGGCGCAGGTACTCGAATGCAAACCTTGCTGGCACAGCTTCGGTAATGCCCGGATCGGCAGTTCCACTTCCTTCTCCATCCCACTATCAAACGTCGGACGCAAGACGCTGCATATCACCTCCAAGTCAAAACAAGGCACCGAGTTTTCATTCGGCACATTCCCTTTGCCGGTGACCCTAGCGCCTGGGGCGAGCATCGAGTTGCCGGTAATTTTCAAACCCACTAGCAAAGGGTACAGCACAGGCGTCTTTCAGCTTGTGAGCACTGCCAAGGACCCCAGCATCACGATGCTTTTCACGGGAGTCGGCGAAACCGCCGCGAACCCCCAGTTGGGCATCAGCCCTGCGACCCTCAATTTCGGCAACGTCACCGTAGGATCGAGTGTCCAGCTGCAGGCTACGATCACGGCCTCGAACGCTGCCGTGACCATCTCGTCGGACCAGTCAAACAGCTCAGAATTTGTTCTCCTCGACCTGAAACTGCCGGTAACGATTGCGGCCGGACAGCACCTCCCAGTAACGATTCGATTCACGCCCAACGCTTCCGGCACGGCATCCGGCAAAGCGGGATTCATCAGCAATGCAACCGATTCCCCCGCCGTCGCAGAGTTGACCGGTACAGGCGTGCCTGCAGGTCCTCATAGCGTCGATCTTTCCTGGAATCCGGGCGCCGAAAGCGTGGTTGGATACAACGTGTTCCGCAGCACCGTTCAGGGCGGACCCTACGAGCAAATCAACACCGCGCTGGAAGCCTCGACCAACTACACGGACTCAACGGTTGCCGCCGGGACGACCTACTACTACGTCACAACTGAGGTGAACGCCGAGGGTCAGGAAAGCGGGTATTCGAATGTTGCAAAAGCAGTGATTCCGAATTCGTAGTGACAGTGACATCGGCATTGACCTTGACATTGACCGATGCGGTACCTTGCCGGATCGCGCCTTCACCCTGGTCTATAATCTCAAACAGGGTTCTCCCTAAACCAAATGCATTTTTCTTCCGTCCTGCTCTTGTTTGTCGGCGGCGAAATCGTTGATCTCGTCCTTCAGACCGGTCCGGTCGCGAAGACTGTGCTGGTCCTGCTCATCGCCTTTAGCGTGCTCTCCTGGGCCGTGATTCTTTCCAAGTGGCTCCTGATCCGCCGCGTCCGCACTCAGAGTGGACGCTTCGTCCGTTCCTTTCGCAAGGCGCAGCGCCTGCAGGATATCGCCTCGGTTGCCGAACAGTTCCGCCCCAGCCCGCTGGTGGGGGTGTTCGAAGCCGCGGTTACTGAGTTCAAACGCCAGATGGGAACCACCGGCGGCATCCACAATCTGGTGGCCATTCAGCGCGCCATGCAGATCGCGTCTTCCGAGGAAATCACCCGCCTCGAACGCAGTGTCCCGTGGCTGGCGATCACGGGCGCGGTTACTCCGTTTATCGGACTGTTCGGAACCGTCTGGGGAATCATCGACGCGTTCCACGGACTAGGCACAGCCGGAGCGGCCACCTTGCGCGCCGTCGCGCCGGGAATTTCTGAAGCTCTGATTACCACCGCCGCCGGTCTGGCCGCAGCGATCCCAGCGGTGATCGCATACAACCTAATTATCAGTTCGGTTCGTGAAATCGCGTCGCGCAACGACGACTTCTCCCTCGAGATGCTAAATCTAGTGGAGCGCCAGCAGGCGCCACAAGTCACCGAGGCGAGGCGCTGATGGCCTTCACCGCCGCCAACGGACGTACCCAGACCGCACTAGCCGACATCAATATCACACCGCTGGTCGACGTCGTCCTGGTGCTGCTCATCATTTTCATGGTAACCGCGCCGGTGCTGCAGTCTGGAATCGAAGTCAACGTGCCCCACACCCGCACCGTCAAAGAGATCACCGAAGAGCGCCTGGTGATCAGCATCGACAAATCGCAAAGAGTTTTTCTCGGCAACGATCCCATCAACATCAACCAGATCGGAGCTACCCTGAAGCGGAAGATTCGCGATCCGCAGCACCAGTCGATTTTCTTGCGTTCCGACGAGGACGTTCCGTTCGGCGCCTTCGCCACCGTGATGGATGCCATCAAGCAAGCGGGCATCAGCAACGTGAGC
This sequence comes from uncultured Acidobacteriaceae bacterium, assembly GCA_963747545.1. Classification (GTDB taxonomy): domain Bacteria; phylum Acidobacteriota; class Terriglobia; order Terriglobales; family Acidobacteriaceae; genus Acidiflorens. Next base: position 312,249 of record CAVVFQ010000001.1, read on the forward strand.
ATCGTTACCCAGCCAATGGATACGCATGGCAGCCACTAGTAATTTGGATATATATTCCGATCCCAGCCAACTGCGCCGGCCTCTGGCCTGGTCGCTCGGACTGCATCTGGCGTTCGCGACATTCGTCGTGCTCTACGCAACATTTATACAAGGCCTCCGGGGCCAAGGCTGGGGTAGCGGAGGGACTGGCGATGCCATGGGAGCAACGCTGGTGAGCGCGGTTCCCTTGCCCGCGAATCCAACCGAGACCACGAATGTACTGGCCACCGAATCCAAGGGACTCGCGAAGTCCGAGCCCACGGTGCAGGAAAAGGAACCGGAAGCGATTCCGATTCCCGACAAGAACACAAAAACAAAACCCGCGCCAGTCAAGAGCGCGACGCAACGCAAATCGCAACCAGAAACGCCCGAATCGAATCAAATTCCGTATGGGGAAGGTGGTCCGGTCAGCGGCCCCTACACCATGACTGCGGGCGGCGCCAAAGGTGGCTTTGGATTCACTGGAACCGGTGGCGACTTTGGCAGTCAATTTGCTTGGTACGTTCAGGCGGTGCAGCGAAAAGTCACCGAAAACTGGCTAAAGTATGAAGTCGACCCTGGGATCAGGGAGGCGAAGCGGGTTTATCTCACGTTTGATATCGCGCGCGATGGGCACCCGTCCAATGTTGAGATCGAGCAATCGAGCGGTGTACCCTCGCTGGATCAGTCGGCGGTCCGGGCGCTCCAGCGCATTGACACCTTCGGCCCGTTGCCACCGGATTATTCGGGCAGCAAAGTATCGGTAGAGTTCTGGTTCGATTACAAGAGGTAAGTGTGGGGACGGGCGTCTCGCCCGTCCGGGCCACTCCACGGGCAAGGGAGCACAAATTGAGCAACTCGATTCGAGCAAGTCGCCGTCACGGTTCAATCGCCGTTACCTTGCTGCTTCTGCTGGCCACCGCTTCCGCCCAGGACTGGATCCGCACCGGCACCGGACTCGGCGTCGAGCGCGTGCGCCTCGCCGCATCCGATTTCAAATCCACGACCGCCGATGCCAACAACGTCCCCCTGCTCAAGACTTTCAACGACACGCTCTGGAACGACCTCGACAACGCCGGAATCTTTGACCTGGTCTCGAAGAGTTTTTATCCGCTGCAGGAACCGGGCCAGCCCTCTGATGTCAATTTCTCGGCCTGGAATTCCCCGCCCCCCAACACCTCCATGCTCGCCTTCGGCAACCTGGGAGTCGCCGCCGGTAAAGTTACGGTGCAGGGTTGGCTCTATGACGTCAAGAACGAGAAGTCGCCGCAAGTCCTCGGCAAGCAATACACCGATAATGCCACGCCCGACGCGGTGCGTGTCATCGCGCACAAGTTTGCCGACGAAATCATCTTCCGCCTCGGCGGAGGCGTACCCGGCATCGCCGAAAGCAAAATCTACTTCGTCAGCGAGCGCTCCGGCCACAAAGAAATTTGGATGATGGACTACGATGGGGCCAACCAGCAGCAGGTCACGCACCTGGGAAGCATTTCTCTGTCGCCACGCATCTCGCCCGATGGTTCGCGGCTGGCCTTCAGTTCCATCAACAAGGGTGGCTGGGAAATTATGATGTATTCGTTCGACCTCAACCGCATGGTCAGCTTCCCGCGTTTCGGCGGCATGAATCTTTCGCCTTCATGGTCGCCCGATGGCAAGATCGCCTTCTCGTCCTCACGCAACGGCTACCCCAACATTTTTGTCATGGACGCATCGGGAGGAAATTCGCGGCGCTTAACCACTGACCAGGGGCCGGACGTCTCTCCGACCTGGAACCGCAAGACTGGCTCTCAGATCGCCTTCGTGAGCGGGCGCACCGGCTTGCCGCAGATCTATACCATGGAAGCGGACGGCACCAACCTGCAGCGTGTCACCGACCAGGGCTACGCGGTTTCTCCCAACTGGTCGCCGAACGGACAGTTTCTAACCTTCTCCTGGGAGCGGAAGTACGGACCGGGAGAGCCCGGTTCCAACGATCTTTATTTGATGGACGTCGCCAGCAAGCAATGGGTGCAACTCACGCACGACTCGGGACGCAACGATTTTCCCTGCTGGTCACCGGACGGGAGGCACATAGTATTTCAATCCCACCGCTCCGGCAGTGACCAGATATGGGGCATGCTGGCCGATGGCACGAATGTGAAGCAGTTAACGTTCAAGGGGTCCAACACGCAGCCCAACTGGAGTTGGAAGTAAATCGGCTTTGAAGGAGAAGAACGGTTTCGCGGCTGGCCTAGAGTGCGTCCTACCGTGAACCCGCAAATTGCCGCCACAATGCGGACGCACAAAAAACTGGAGGAATCAGTGAAGCACGCAACAGCAGCAACAACAACGACAACAACGATGACCATGACGAGGTGCGTCGCCCTCGCATTCACCCTCGGCGCAATCATCTTTCTGGCCGCATGCGCAAAGAAAGTCGCTCCGCCGCCCCCGCCACCACCCGCACCGACCGCTCCCACCGCCTCGCTGTCGGCGATCCCGAATACTCTCAACGCCGGCCAGTCGACCACACTAACCTGGCAGACCACGAACGCGACCGACGTCAGCATAGACGGCATCGGCCCGGTCGACACCAGCGGCTCGCGTCAGTTGAGTCCAACCGATTCGACCACCTACCATCTCATCGCAAAAGGCGCCGGCGGAACCCAGGATGCCACCGCTCGTGTAACCGTCAACCCAGCGCCAACAGCACCGCCACCGACGGCTCCCTCCGCCACGGAAGAGGAGCTGTTCGCACAAAATGTGAAGGATATTTTCTTCGACTACGACAAGTACGACATACGCGCGGCCGACCAGGGCTCGTTGCAAGGTGATGCTCGATTCCTGCAGCAACATCCCAACATCCGCATCACGATCGAGGGACATTGCGACGAACGCGGCTCGACCGAATATAACCTCGCCTTGGGCACCAACCGCGCGGACACGGTGAAGAATGCGCTCGTTCAGGCTGGAGTTGGTGGCGATCGCATCAAGACGATCAGCTACGGCAAGGAGAAACCGTTCTGCACCGAGTCGACTGAAAGTTGCTGGCAACAAAATCGCCGCGGCCACTTCGTGTACGAGAAATAGCAGCGAAAGTGGGTGGACGGGCGCCTCGCCCGTCCACCACTGAGCTGGGTTGAGATCCAACAGGTTAACTATGAAATCAAATCGCATTCAGTTCGTCCTCGCGCTTTTCTTCACTATTTGGATCACTCCTGTCTACGCCGTGAACAAGGACCTCGTCGAACTGCAGGCTCAGGTCCAACAGTTGCAGCAGCAGATGACGCAGATGAAGCAATCCTTTGACGAGCGCATGGGCGTCATGAAGAACTTGCTCGAGCAGAACACCGATGCCGCCAACAAAGTGACCGCCGCGATCGATGGTCTCCAGGCTTCCATCAACAAACAGCAGCAGGATCGCGCCGGACAGGTCGACCAAATCTCCGGCCAGATTCAGGCGCTGAACGACACCATGGACGAACTCAAGGTCCGCCTCGCCAAGCTGAGCAAGCAATTCGAGGACATGTCGGCGGCACAGCAGTCCATGGCGGCGCAGCAGGCGCAACAGCAGCAGCAACAGCAGGCGATGGCCCAGGCTCCCGCGCCTGACGTGCTCTACAATAACGGCCTGCGCGACTACAACGGCGGCAACAACGACTTGGCTGTTCAGGAATTCAACGACTACATCAAGTTCTATCCCAACACCGACCTGGCCGGGAACGCATATTTCTATCTGGCTGAAGTTCAGTACAAGGCCGGCGATTACCAGAAAGCGGTCACGAACTATGACCTGGTTCTGCAGAATTTTCCCAGCGGAAACAAGGCTGCCGCGGCTCAGCTCAAGAAGGGATTCGCGCTCCTCGAACTCGGAAAAGAAGACGAGGGCATACAAGAATTGAAGCACGTTATCCAGCGCTATCCCCGCTCCAACGAAGCCACGCAAGCCCGGGAAAGACTGCGGAAGGTGGCGGCCCCAGCGCCCAAAAGCCGCTAGCCTTTGACCTGTAGGCTTCGTCAGCGGATAGCCGGCGACCGCTCCTCCGCCGCCGAACTCGAGGGTGTATCTATGGATGTTGCTTAGTATTTGGCACGGTCACTCCGCCCTCAAGCTTCGGGATACCGAAGTGCCCGCCGAGACGAAAGAGATCGATCGGATTGATGGATCCGGAAACCACGACAAAGTCGACCTCGTTGGGCTTGCTGAGGAGAACCGCGACGTTGCTGACCGCAGTATTCTCCAAGTAAACCCACAGATCGGTCACCGGGCCCCCATCCTTCTGATGGCTGTTCATCAGTTGTTTCCAACCTGCTGCGCGGTATTCCTCTTTTACCGAACCTAGGGCCTCCGGATCATAAGTCGAGCTTCCGGAGAACCGGAAGCTGTGGATCGAGACCCCGTCCACCCCTGCGATCACGCGCTGCAGATCTTCGTTATCCGCGTCTAGCTTCGACGCAAGAACCAGCATGGAGTGGTCGAGCGTGAATTCGGTCTTCGAGGAGGCGCTTTGCCGCAAGGTCTCGATGCCGCGGGGAATCTGTTCGCGATGCGGCGGTTGCGGTTGCTGCTGCGCTTCAGGGAACTTCGCCGCGGAAATTGCCATCAAAACTACAAGAATAATGCGGGACAGCCTCGTACTCATAAAAGAACGCCTCAAGAGTTGGACGGATACGGTTCCATCGGTGATCCGCATCCCTAGCCAGATAAGAACCCAGTGCGTGGAGATTAGTTGTACGCCGTTACGATTCCGGTGCGCCTTGAGATGCACCGAACCCCTGAGTCGTTGACCCTTCGACTGCGCAGCGGTCGTGGAACTCCGTTTCGCCCGCAGTAGAATGACAGTGCGAGCATCGTTGTTTCTGTAGAGGGTTGACCATGGCCGAATACAACTTTCAGTTGCGAGGCTGGCACGCAATCATCGCACTCCCATTGGTGCTCGCTTTTTGGGGCCTTCAGATGTACTTGCACGTCCGCCCGGTAGATGACGCAATGCGAGACGCCCTGCGCACGCAGTTGCTCAACGAGTATTCAGGGCGCGGCCTGAAGGATGTTGCGCGTATACTCGCGGAATCTCACGCCGGCTCGCCCGTAGAGGAGCTGCAGCCGGTGGTTCCGCGGGACGTCGAATTTACCTCGATCGCAGCGCGTGGCAAGATGGGTGCGCCGGCAACTTTGGTTCGCGCGGAAATCACAGTTGACGGAGGCCCGCCGCCAGACGGCCGCACGATTCGCTATTTCCGCATGTCAACCAAGTTTGTGGGCGGCGGGTGGATGGTGGTGGGCGAAAGCGATTCCTACAATTACTTGATGCAACTGGCGCCCTGATCTCAGCCGGCAACTTCAAACCACTACCGCCGTAGTCGCCTTTTCCGGCGTGACGCCACTTGGACGCAGCGTGACCCAATCCGTCTGCACCCGATCCCACCCCTGAATCAGGAAGCCGTACGACTCAAACAGCTGTCGAATCTGCGGCCGCTGCCAGCCCGCAATTTCTTCCAGAATCGGCACCAGCGTCGCCAGGGCATTGTCGCCGAGCACCGTACGCTTGGCGATCTGCGCGACCAGTTTCGATTCCGACACGGCAATGGTGAAGCCGTCCCGCCGGTTCACGTGCAGCATGACGTGAATATCGGAACTGCCGTCGCCAACATAGACCACATGATCGGCCGGGATGTCGAGGTCCTTTTCCAGCTGATCGAGCCGCGTCACTTTCCCATAACCAGCCGTGGCCCGCACCAGGCTCTCGATCTCGCCGGACGCCTTGTACTTGAACTCGGTGCCAAAGATGTGGTCTTCGGGCACGATCCCCTCCAGCGCCGACTGGATCACCTCGACCGGCGCTGCCGATAGCACGTAAAAATCGAAATGGAATCCGTCGATCCTACGGTCAAGTATCTCGTAAATCTGCTTGATGTTTTCCTTGAGGCGAATGCGCTTCCCCACCTCGTACAGGTCGTCACGGCGGACGCGCGAATGGAACTCGGGATCATGCAAGAGTAGATAAGAAAGTTCGGCGCCCTGCTGAACCAGGTTCAGCTTGGCCATACCCTTAGCCTTGCGCTCGAATTCCGTAACCGAGATGCCCAGCATTTCGCTCAGTACGTAGCCCGTATCGTTGAAGGTCAACGTCTGATCGAAGTCGCTGGCAAACAGGTAGTGTTTTCTATATTTGCTGGCCATGTTCTACATTAGATTCAAGCGCACGTTAACCGACTATTAAATTTACCCATGGTAGCTATTAGTACAAGTTGTGTGGGAAACACCGTAAAGGATTGCCCGCCGCGAACTTTCAGGGTAACCTGACCCTGTAATCATTCTCATCTCCGCATGCATCTCGAAAGGCCCGCCATGCCCACAAGCGCAAGCGACCATCTTCACAATGATTCCGATCGCGGGAAGGGATCCCAGGAGCCTGACGAACGCGGACAAAGCGGCAACAACTCCATGACAGACCAACTCGGGCACCGTAACCCCGACCCCATGCAGGACGGCGCCGACAGCGACTTCCCCGAGCCCGGCCACAGCCCCGAGCATTCGTTCGAGGGAGAGCTGAAGAAAACCGGCTAGCGTCACGAAAAGCGAAACATCATTGCTCGCTTAACGCCTGAGTCCTTACCATCTCCTCGCACATCTACTGATTTCAGGCTGGTATTTGATTGAGTTCCGTATTCCATCAGCAATGCCATCAACCCAAATTCATGAGGAATGAACTATGCCTAAGATGAAGGCAGTCCAAGTCGGCAAGCCGGGCGGAACTTTCGAGCTCGTCGAACGAAACATCCCCGAGCCCGCTCGCAACCAGGTCAGAATCAAAGTCGAAGCCTGCGGCATCTGCCACAGCGACGTACTGGTAAAGGAAGGCTTATGGCCCGGCATCCAGTATCCGCGCGTCCCCGGACACGAAATCGCCGGCCGCATCGATGCCGTCGGCGCCGACGTAACCAACTGGAAGCCCGGCCAGCGCGTCGGGGTCGGATGGCACGGCGGTCATGATTTCACCTGCAACCCCTGCCGCCGCGGCGACTTCATCAACTGCCAGAACGAAAAAATCACCGGCATCAGTTACGACGGCGGTTACCAGGAATACATGGTCGTGCCCGCCGAAGCCGTAGCCGCCATCCCCGATGAGTTGTCGGCCGCCGATGCTGCGCCGCTGCTCTGTGCCGGCATCACCGTCTACAATTCGCTGCGCAATTCAGGCGCCCGCGCCGGCGATCTGGTAGCCGTCCAAGGCATCGGAGGACTCGGCCATCTCGGAATCCAATACGCGCGCCAGATGGGCTTCCGCACCTTCGCCATCGGACGCGGCAAAGACAAAGAAGCCCTGGCGCGAAAGCTCGGAGCCGCTCACTACATCGACACCGCCGCCGGCGATCCAGCCGCGGAACTGCAAAAGGCCGGCGGAGCCCACGTGATCCTTGCCACCGCGCCCGACTCCAAATCCATGTCCGCGTTGGCGAACGGTCTCGCCAAGAACGGCAAGCTCCTCGTGGTGGGCGCGGACGCTGGGCCGCTGACGATCACGCCCATCCAGTTGATCGTGGGCCGCAGCTCTATTCAGGGATGGGCCTCCGGAATCGCGACCGATTCCGAAGACACCATGCAGTTCAGCGCGCTCTCCGGAGTCCGTCCCATGATCGAAAAGTATCCGCTGGAAAAAGCCGCCGAAGCCTACGACCAGATGATGAGCGGCCGGGCAAGATTTCGCGTAGTGTTAACCATGGGTGGGTAAGGGCTCGTGTGGTGACGGGGCTCCGCCCCGTCAGGGGTCGCGTAGGGACAGCCGCCCTCGTGAGCCTGCCCTGAGCGAAGCCGAAGGGTCCCAGCCCGAGCAGCTCGGCACCCGCTCTACTGCAGCTCTTCCATGCACTTCGCCAGCGCTTCCCGGCTCGGCCGTGTTACCGACTCCGGCAAAGTCGCCAGCGGCTCATCCGTGACGTTCAGCATGTCAATAAACGTGGGCGCTTTCGCATTGATGTAGAACACGCCCGTCAGCACATCTCCCTGAGCGTGCGATTCCATCAACCGTCTCACCGCTTGAATTTTATCCGTCGGATCGTACTGCTCCTCCAGTTTCCGCAACCGCAGGCTCGACCCGTCATGCATCGTGACTTCAAACGTCGTCCCCGGATCGTATTCAACATTGATCTCCTCAAACGCTGGCACAAAGCTGACCTCATGCAGCGGCTCCTCATGCGCCTGCATGTATTTGTAAGACTTGGTCGAGCCTTCGTGGTCATTGAAGGTCACGCAAGGAGAGACCACGTCCAACATCACCGTGCCGCTGTGCGCAATCGCCGCCTTCAGCATGGTATGAAGCTGCTTCTTATCGCCAGAAAAAGACCGCCCCACGAACGTAGCGCCCAGCTGAATCGCCATGGCGCAGGTGTCGACCGGAGGCAGGTCGTTCACCACGCCACTCTTCAACGTTGACCCCAAATCGGCAGTTGCCGAGAACTGGCCTTTCGTCAGACCGTAACAACCGTTGTCCTCGATAATGTAAATAATCGGCAGGTTGCGCCGCATCAGGTGAACAAACTGCCCAGCGCCAATCGAAACCGTGTCGCCGTCGCCAGTCACGCCCAGCGCCATCAGGTTCTTGTTAGCCAGGACTGCTCCCGTAGCCACCGAAGGCATGCGTCCATGCACGGAATTAAAGCTGTGCGACCGGTTCATGAAATAAGCCGGACTCTTCGACGAGCATCCAATACCGCTGAACTTCATGACGCGCTCGGGCGACACGCCCATTTCATACATCGCGTCGATGATACGTTCGGAAATCGCATTATGCCCGCAACCGGCGCAGAGCGTGGTCTTCCCGCCGCGATAGTCGATCACCTGCAATCCAATGCGATTCGTCTTTGGAGCAGGAGCAGGAGCCGGTGTCGGCGTGTTGGTCGTGGTCCCCATGTTACTTACCCTCCATCATCATGATCTCGTCGGTTACGGACCGCGCGTCGATCGGCAATCCGTGGATATGGCAAATTGACCGTAAGCGCGGCGTCAATTCCGGCTTGATGTCGAGCTTGAGCAACGTTGCCATCTGGGCATCGCGGTTTTGCTCGACAACATACACGCGGTCGTGCCGCTCAATAAACTCGTGCACCTCGCGCGTAAACGGATACGCCAGCACGCGAAGATAATCCGGCGCCAGCTTGTGCTCTTTCGACAATTGATCGAGCGACTCCGTGATCGCCCAATGCGTCGTCCCATAAGCAAGAATCCCGATCTTCGACTTGCCGCTGCCCGCCAGCTCCGGACGCGGAACAAATGACCGAGCCGTCTCGAACTTCTTGTTGATGCGTTCCATGTTGCGTTCGAAATCGTCTGGACGCTCGCTGTACTGTCCCTTTTCATTGTGTCCGCTGCCGCGAGCGAAATAGGCCGCCGCCGGATGATCCGTCCCAGGCAGCGTACGATAGCCGACGCCATCGCCATCCACATCCCTATAGCGCGCAAAACTGCCCGCCTTCTCCAGGTCAGCCTTGCTCAAAACTTTTCCACGGTTAATGGGCTTCTCGGGATAAGGAAACGGATCCGACATCCAGTTATTCATCCCCAGGTCCAGGTCCGACATAACGAACACCGGCGTCTGGAATCGCTCCGCCAGATCGAAAGCATCCTGCGCCATGGTGAAACACTCACTCACCGAACAAGGAAAGAGCATGATGTGCTTAGTGTCACCATGACTAAGGAAGGCCGTCGAGAGCACATCGCCCTGCGCGGTGCGAGTGGGCAAGCCGGTCGATGGTCCGACGCGCTGGATGTCCCAGATCACCGCCGGAATTTCCACGTAATAAGCCAAGCCCGTGAACTCCGCCATCAGCGAGATGCCCGGACCGGCAGTCGCCGTCATCGAGCGCGCGCCCGCCCAGGCCGCACCAATCACCATGCCCACCGCCGCCAGTTCGTCCTCGGCTTGCACGATGGCGAAAGTCGCCTTGCCATCCGGCCCGACGCGGTATTCCTTCATGTACTCGATCATCGTCTCCACCAGCGACGACGACGGCGTGATCGGATACCACGTCACCACCGTGCAACCGGCAAACATGCACCCCATGGCCGCTGCCGAGTTGCCATCGACGATGATCTTGCCTTTCGTCTTATCCATGCGCCGGATGTAAAACGGATCGCGCTTCTTCAAATTCGCGGCGGCATAATCGTGCCCCGCTCTCGCCGCGGCCAGGTTCAAGGTCGCCGCCTTCGCCTTGGTCGAGAACTGCTTTCGGATCGCCTTCTCCACCTCAGCGAAATCAATTTCCAGCAACTGCGCGGCCACCCCGACATAGATCATGTTCTTTATCAGCTTGCGCAGCTTGGCTTCCGGACACACCGCCGCCACCAGCTTGTCGTAAGGCACCGCGTAATAAATCAAATCGTCACGCACCTTATCCAGCGCGAGCGGCTCGTCGTAGAGCACAGCCGCGCCGGGCGCCAGCGTCTTCACATCGTCCTGCGCCGTTTCCCCGTTCATCGCGATCAGCAGGTCGATCTCTTTCTTGCGCGCGATATAACCGTCTTTACTGGCGCGGATCGTGAACCAGGTCGGCAGCCCCGCAATATTCGAAGGAAACAAGTTCTTCCCCGAAATCGGCACTCCCATCTGGAAAATGCTGCGCAACAGAACTGTGTTGGAACTTTGCGACCCCGAGCCATTCACGGTAGCAACTTGAATGCTCATGTCATTGCTGACGACAACACGCCCCTGCCCCAATTGCCCAGATGATTCCTGGGGCACAACATCCGTAGTGGCCATCCCTGTACCTTTCTTGTCGAAATCGTGCAATCCATTGACCGGGCAAACGGTTCTCCCGGAAGTTCAGCGCAGTGAAGAGTGAAAACCCTTTATTATACGCGTCTTATGACGGCAGAGGTTAACCAGAACAGCAACCGGAACGGACCGGGGCAGCGGACCTGCCTTCGCTGAGAAATATCACCGAGAACTGTCGCTGAGAACTATCGACAGCCGCCATTCCGCTTCGGCGATAATGGAATGATGACAGGTGCCTCTAAACGCAATGCCGCCCGCAAGGTCGATGACGCTGGAGTCAAAAATATTCGAAGAAGAAACGCCGGCGAAGAAAATGTCGGCCCGACCTGCAACGTGGCTCTCCTCGGCTTCGGCACCGTCGGAAGTTCAGTGGCGAGAATTCTTTGCGAGCGTTCGAGCTCCCATTTGCACCTGACCCACGTCCTCAACCGCAACGTAACGCGCAAGAAGGTGGACTGGCTTCCGCCCTCGGTGCGGTGGACGGAGAATATCGACGACGTTCTATCTTCCGACGTGGGCGTCGTGGTCGAGGTAATGGGAGGTCTTCAACCCAGCGAAGACTGGATCCGGCGCTCGTTGGCGTCGGGCAAATCCGTGGTCACCGCCAACAAGCAGCTGATCGCGCGCTGCGGCCCCGAATTAATCGACCTGGCCCGCAAGATGAAACAACAGATTCAGTTCGGCGCGTCGGTAGCCGGCGGCGTGCCGGTGATTTCCGGACTGCATGAGGGCTTGGCCGGCGATGAACTATTCAAGATTCGCGGCATTCTCAACGGCACTTGCAACTACATTCTCAGTCAGATCGAAGCCAACGGCATTCCCTTCGCCACCGCTCTGCGCGAAGCGCAGAAGCTCGGCTTCGCCGAGGCAGATCCGACCGAAGACATCGACGGCCTGGACGCACGCGCCAAGCTCGCCATCCTGGCGCGAGTCGGACTGCACTGCAACGTCGGGCCCGAAAGCATCGTTGCGCGCTCGATTTCAGCTATCGACGCCATTGACTTTGAATATGCCAAGCAACTGGGCTGCACGATTCGCCAGATTTCCTGGGCTGAATTAAAACAAACGCTAAAGCAAACACCAAAACCAGCGCCCGCGGGTGGCGAGTTGTTTGCCGCCGTCCAGCCTGCGCTAATCGAACTCTCATCGCCGCTGGCGCGTGTGGAAGGCAGCCAAAACCTGGTCGTGGCGTCCGGAAAGTACGGTGGCGAAACCGTCTTTGGAGGCCACGGCGCAGGCGGACATCCAACCGCAGTCGCGGTCGTCTCCGACATTCTCGCCATCGCTCGCTCCCGGCGATCCACGCCAAGCCTCGCCGGACAGCCGGCCGAGACAACGCCCGCCGTCACCGCCGACTTCACCGCCAAGCATTATCTGCGCTTCCTGGTAAAGGATCGCCCGGGCATCATCGCCAACCTCGCCACAATTCTTTCCCAGTGCGGAATCAACATCGATGCGGTGGTACAAAAGCCCGGCTGCCCAAAATCGCAGCTGCCCTTTCTGATTACGCTCGAGGAATGCAAGGCATCGCTGGTGGAGCAGGCATTGCAACAAATCAACTCTCTCGATTTCCTGGTGCAGCCTTGCCTGCATTTGCCGATTCTTTAGAGGATAGCAATTAGGTTAATGATTCCAGGTCATCGCCGCCTTCCCGCGATATCGCAGCACTGCTGCAAGTAATTTGACAGAATCTTGACCGGCGCATGACAAGAAGCAAGTGGCAACAGCCTACCTTCATCTTGCGGTGAATCCATAGTCAGGTCACGGATCACCGACAATCATTTCTGAAAAGACTGGAGTCAAGATCATGACAAAGGAAAACCTCACCCCTACTGCGTCGCCCGAAACAACCGCGTCTTCCTCCAGGAACGGCTTGGAACGCCGTTCCTTTCTCAAAGGCCTGGGTGTAGCTGGAGCAGCCCTGACCGGCGGATCATTGCTGGCAGCCGCCTCCGAAACCGCCCAGACAACTGGCATCATTACATCCGGTGACGTGGCCCTCCTGCGTTTCGTTGCTGCGGCCGAACTCATTGAGACCGACTTGTGGCAGCAATATGCGGAACTGGGTGGTCTCACCCCTGGCCAACTTCCGGTGGAGACAGCCCCGTTCAAGCCCATGAACAGTTATCAGTCGGCCTTCATGAACCTCGATCCCGATGGGCCGCAGTACATCTCCAGCAACACTGGTGATGAACAGAGCCACGCGGAATTTCTGAACGCTTATCTGATATCGATCGGCGCCGAGCCCGTGGATCTGGACGTCTTTCGGACTCTGCCCAGCAGCCAGGCAACCGGTGCCCAGCAAATTGGGCGCCTCACCAACCTGATGAACCTCACTGTCGACACCAGTTGGTATACCCGCTACCGCAGTGCCAAGAATCCAGACTTGGGCGCCACTTTCCCGCAAGCTATCGACTTGGTGAACGTAACCGGCATTCCGCGAACCGATGCGGATTTCAAGCCGCAGCACCACATCCAGGCAATTGCCAACACGGCGGCTTTCCACTTCGGAACGATTGAGCAAGGTGGTAGCACGCTATACTCCGCCTTCGCCCAGAAGGCCACCAATCTGGAAGTTCTGCGAATCCTGATCAGCATTGGCGAAGACGAAGTCGCTCACTTCCTGGAATGGGTGGATTTCGCCGGCAATGGCGTGCAGCCACCAGTTGCTCCATTCAAGGATCCGACGAACGGGCTTACTTTCCCGAACTTCGATAAAACCGTGAACCCTGCGCTGCAAACCAATCATGATCTTTCCGGTGCCCTGCGAATTCATCAGCCCAAATCTTCCCAATTGCGCTGTGATTCGCCCTACGAATCCAACGGGAATTGCCGGCGGAGTCGTCGAGTTCCTGACCGCGATGGGGCTTTTCATCGGCCAATCCCCGGAGTTCTTTAAAACGCTCAACACGTTGGCCAAGCAGGCGGACGCGGCTCAACGCGGGGTCTAAAGGTTGGGGAATCCGCGTGGCAGTGGCCTTCGGGGGAGGGTCGTCGCGTGCCGCGCGACAGCGGGCGCTGTGCCTGAAACACAGTCACAGCGCCTGCATTTTCAGTTACGCCGTCGGTCGCGTTTTTCAATTTCGATTTTTTTCAATCTCGATTTTAAGGAGCACTTATGTTCGAAGGACTTTTTCAACCCATGCATCTGCTGATCATTTTCGGAATCGCCCTGCTCGTGTTCGGGCCTAAGAAGCTTCCGGAACTCGGCAAAGGAATCGGAGAAAGTATTCGCGGCTTCAAATCAGCGATGAAAGACAAGGACGATTCGCCCGAGAAAAACGCCGCCACCAAGGATTCAGGACCTACAGACATTTGATCCGTCGATCCCGCGCCAAGCTTTTTGGTTTTCTAGGCTTCCACCTGGAAGAACTGCGCCATGTTGCGGAATTTCTGATAGCGGGTTTCAAGCAACTCGCCGACCGGCAGTCGCCTTACCGCAGCCAGATGCTGCTGTAGCGCGGCGTCGAGCAGTTGTGCTGCCTGCGCGTGGTCAGCGTGTGCGCCCCCGGCGGGTTCCGGGATGATGTCATCAATGCAGCCCAGTTCGTTCAAGTCTTTGGCCGTGATCTTCATGGCTTCCGCCGCCAGACCTTTCTTGCTGGCATCGCGCCACATGATCGAGGCGCAGCCTTCGGGCGAAATCACCGAGTACACTGAGTTCTCCATCATCAAGACGCGGTCGGCCACCGCAATCGCCAGCGCGCCGCCGCTGCCACCGACGCCAATCACGGTCGCAATAATCGGCACCTCCAGCCGCGCCATCTCGAGCAGGTTGCGGGCGATGGCTTCTCCCTGGCCGCGCTCTTCGGCGTGCAGTCCGGGATAAGCCCCATCGGTATCCACGAAAGTAAGAATCGGCCGTTTGAATTTCTCGGCAATCTTCATCACGCGTAATGCTTTCCGATAGCCTTCCGGGTGCGGCATGCCGAAGTTTCGATAGACGCGCTGTTTCGCGTCGCGCGCTTTCTGTTGCCCTACGATGATGACTTCCTCGCCGTGAAAGCGAGCCATGCCGCAAACAATCGCTGGATCATCGCGAAACCCGCGATCCCCGTGAATTTCGCTCCAATCGGTAAAAATGCGCTCAATGTAATCCAGCGTGTAGGGACGCTGCGGGTGACGCGCCAGTTCCGTGCGTTCCCATGCGTTGAGGTGTGAGGAAATCTCACGGCGAAGGCCGTTGACACGCTCGTGCAATTGCTGAATCTGGCGCACAGTTTCCGCGTTCTGACCTTCCAGCGCCTGCAGCCGGGTGATCTGCTCCTCGATTTTTTCCAGTTCCTGTTGCGCCTTCAATCCAGAATCCATTTCGATGAGGTTCCCATTCTTTCGGGGTTGATGCGCTTCCACAATCGACAGCATGAAGTCCGCGCCGGCGACGGCTGGATGCTCGACATTTTTCAAGACGTCGCCCGAGCCATTTTTCGCGCCAGCGCCGGCCCTGGAATCTGACTTTTCCGCCCGCTTTATTTTCGCTCGTCTCATGCGCCGAACCTGTTACCTTGCAGGGATCAACTGATCTTGCGCACGCTGTCGCGCCCGCACAGCTCTTCTACACGGCCCAGGAAATTGCGGTCCGGCATCACATTATAGCCTTCGGCTTCCATCACCACCATGAAATCGCCGTCCCGATCCAAATCGAATAACACCTTCGCCTCGCCTTTGCGCTCGCGGCACAACGCATGCAGCGCATCAACCGTGGCGGCGGTCGCATTTCCGAGAGGAATCTTTATACGCAGTGCCTTCGGCAAGGTCGCGCGAGCCTCGTCGAGCGGGATAATGTCGTTGGCCGTAACTTTCGGGTTTGCGCCTTCTTCAATGCGCACGCCGCCCCGAATCAGCACCGGTACTTCCAGTTTCACTTTCTCCGCAAGTTTCTTGTAGGCCTCGGGGAAGACCAGTAATTCCACCTTCCCCCACATATCTTCAAGCGCCGCTTGCGCCCACAGCTCGCCTCTGCGTGATTTTGCCACCCGCAACCCTGAAATCAAACCGGCGGTCGTTATGTTCTCATCCTTCGCAGTCGATTTCTTCATCGCCCCAATTTCTTCCGTGGAGAGGGCATTCAGGTCGGCAAGCTTTTCCTTGTACTTTTCCATCGGATGCCCAGTAATAAAGAACCCGAGAATTTCCTTCTCCGCCGCCAACCGAGTGTGCTCATCCCAGTCGGGCACATTGGGGAGCGCATCGGTCGCTTGCTGTGCGGTCTCGTCCGCAAACACGCCAAACAGCCCGTGCTGTCCCGACTCCGCGTCCCGCTGCGCCTTCTGCGCCTGCTCGATCGCGGCGTCGAGCGCCTGCATGAGCTGCGCCCGGCGCCCGAAGCCATCCATGGCCCCGCTCTTGATCAGCGACTCCAGCACCCGTTTGTTCAACAGCCGTAAATCCACTTCTTCGCAGAATTCGTAGAACGATTTGAAATTCCGGCCAAGCTTTTTCCGCGCCGCCACAATCGACTCGATTGCATTTCCGCCAACGTTCTTCACTGCCGCCAGCCCAAACCGAATCGCCTGCCCGTGCGGAGTAAAGTTCGCATCGCTGACGTTGATATCGGGCGGCTCGACCGCAATCCCCATCTCGCGGCATTCGTTGATGTACTTCACCACGCTGTCCGTGTCGCCCGTAATCGAAGTCAGCAGCGCCGCCATAAAGTCGTGTGGATGATGCGTCTTCAAATATGCCGTGTGATACGCCAGCAGCGCGTACGCCGCCGAGTGCGACTTATTGAACCCGTATCCGGCAAATTGCGCCATCAGATCGAAAATCTTTTCGATCTTCTTCGGCGGAAAACCGTTCTTGGTCGCTCCTCGCACAAAGCGTTCCCGCTGCGCCGCCATTTCCTCGGGCTTTTTCTTTCCCATCGCGCGGCGCAGCAGATCGGCTTCCCCGAGGGAGTAGCCCGCGAGCTTATTCGCGGCCTGCATGACCTGTTCCTGATAGACGAAGACGCCGAGTGTTTCCTCCAGGATCTCTTGCAGTTCGGGCAATTCATATTCGATTTTGCGCCGCCCCTGTTTGCGCTCGATGAAATCGTCGATCATCGCCATCGGGCCTGGGCGATAGAGCGCATTGAGTGCCGTCAGGTGTTCGATTGAGTTCGGCTGGTAACGCCGCAGCACGTCGCGCATGCCATGCGATTCAAACTGAAAAACTCCGGAGGTCAATCCACGATGGAATACTTTCTGATATGTTTCCTCGTCCTCCAGCGGGATCTCATCGAGGGCGAGCTGCTGGCCCCTTTGCGCAAGCAGTTTCAGCGTATCGTCGAGAATGGTAAGCGTCGTCAGCCCGAGAAAATCCATCTTAAGCAGGCCCATCTTCTCGATGGCCACCATGTCGAAGGCGGTGACGATTTCATCGTTCTTCGTTTTGTGCAGCGGCACCAGTTCAATCAGCGGTCGCGGCGAGATCACCACGCCCGCGGCGTGCACGCCCGAATTCCGCACCAGCCCTTCCAGCTTTCGCGCCGTGTCCAGCAGCTGCCGCACCTGCGGATCTTTCTGATACGCCTCCTGCAGCGCGACCGACTCCTTGAGCGCGTCGTCCAGTTTGATATTCAGCGTGGTTGGCACCATCTTCGCGATGCGATCCACGTCGCTGTATGGCATGTCCATCGCGCGGCCGACATCCTTGATCGCAGCTTTCGCCGCCATCGTGCCAAAGGTAATGATCTGCGCGACATTCTCCCGCCCGTATTTGTGCGTGACGTATTCGATCACTTCGCCGCGCCGGTTCATGCAGAAATCGATGTCGATATCCGGCATCGAAATTCGTTCCGGGTTCAGAAAGCGCTCGAACAGAAGTTCATGCTGCAACGGATCGATGTCGGTAATCCCAAGCGAATACGCCACCGCCGAACCCGCTGCCGAGCCCCGCCCCGGCCCCACCGGAATGCCGCGTTCGCGCGCGTAGCGGATAAAGTCCCAAACGATCAGGAAATACCCCGAGAACTTCATCTGCTGGATAATGCCGATTTCGCGCGCCAATCTCTGCTCGTAATCCGCCAGCGAATGCTTGAGCCGGCCGCCAGCCGCCGCGTTCCGCAGGTTCTCCATGCGGCGAGCGAATCCTTGCCGCGTGATGTGCTCGAAATAACTGTCGAGCGTAAATCCGTCCGGGACGTCAAAGTGCGGAAACGGACTCGGAACTTTCTCCAGCCGGAGATTGCAGCGCTCCGCGATATCGAGCGTGCGCGAAAGCACCTGCGGCGCGTCCTTGAACACGCGCAGCATCTCGTCGCCGTTCTTAACGTAGAACTGCGTGCCCTCGAACTTCATCCGGTTCGTTTCCTGGATGGACTTCCCCGTCTGAATGCACAGCATCACATCCTGCGCGTGCGCGTCATCTTCGCAAAGATAGTGGCTGTCATTGGTCGCGACCATGGGTAGCCCGAGGTCTTTTTCCAACTGGAACAAGCCCGAATGGATGCGGTGCTCCATCTCCAGGCCCTGATCCTGAATCTCAAGAAAGAAGTTTTCTTTGCCAAAGAGGTCGCGATAGAATCCTGCCGCCGCGCGCGCCGCGTCGTAATTCCCTTCGGTCAGCCGCTCGGCCACTTCGCCCTTCAGGCATCCCGAAAGCCCGATCAGCCCCTTCGAATGATCAGCCAGGAATTTCTTGCTCACCCGAGGCTTGTAATAAAAGCCGTGCAGCGAGGCTTCCGACGTGATCTTTACCAGGTTGCGATAGCCTTCTTCGTTTTCGGCCAGCACCAGCAGGTGGTTGTAGGTGTCGCCGTCGGGCGGCGTTCGCGTAATAACATGATCATCTTTCTTGCAGATATAAAGCTCGCAACCCACAATCGGTTTCACCCCAACCTTGTGCGCCGCGTTTACAAAATGCACTGCGCCAAAAATATTTCCGTGGTCGGTCATGGCCACCGCAGGCATGCCAAGCTCATGAACTCGGTCAACGAGTTTCTCGACGTCGCAAGCGCCGTCGAGCAGCGAGTAGTCGCTGTGCAGATGCAGGTGGACGAATTGGTCTTGGCTCATGAAGCTCTTTGCTTTTGGTTTTTAGCGGATCGGATTCATTCTACCGGCTTGTGGATATCGCGCAACGCCTGAAAGTGGTGCAGTTTGGTGGAGCGCGTTACCGCACGATCTGGAGTGAGATCGCTGGCCCCGGCACCTGGAAATCCACGCCGCGATCGTCGTTCATCTTGACCGTAGCATCAAGATCGAGTTGGGCGAGTGGAATTTTTTTCGCCGCACTTTCGTTGAGCACCCACAGCGTCCCGCCGGAGATCGCGTAATTCCGAACTTCTTCCACATGCTTGTCGCGGAAAACCAGCGCCGTCGCAGGTTCCATCTCCGTCTTCGGATGATTGCGCGCTTCAACATCCGCTTGCAGCCGGTCGATTTTCCCGTTCAAAGCCTGCACATCCCGTTGCAAACCGCTGTCCTGCGGAGAGTCCTGAGCGTAGGGCGCGGGGTTGGAAGCCTCGGCGTAGGAATCCTGATCGTTACTGTCATAGAGCGGATCAGAATACGAGCCGTAATAAGGGTAATAAGCCGCGTAAGGGTAGTAAGGATAATAGCCGCGCTGCCCGTAAAAGCTTCGGCGAGGATAGTACGGATTCCCGATCCGCAAATGGACGCTGGAGCTGCGTCCAACGTTCCCGCCGTGAAACGAACCAGAAGAGTGCACAGCGGAACCGCCACGCGAGGCAAAGTGCGCACCCCCGCCCCCTCCGCCACCACCGTGCCGTTGTGCCCACACCGGCAGCGTAAGCAAGATCAGGCTAAACGTCGCTCTCCACAACCAGCGCCGCATACGCACATTATAGCCCAGTTTCTTAGACCGGTTTTGACTTGTTTCAAGGAGAGAAAATCCACGTAGTTCCCGCGGAGAGCAAGGTCCCCAGCCGAAGCTCAGGCTCCGTAAACGCCCACTATTTACCCTTTTTTTTAGCTTTCTTGCCCTTGGCCTTCGCGTTGGCGACGGCCTTCCCCTTCTTTGAGGCGGCCGGTTTCGTGTTCTTGGCCGGTTTCGCCGGCTTCTTCACCGCGGGAGTCTTGGCTGTTGCAATCACCTTCGCAACCGCAGCAGGCTTTGCCGGAACCACTTGCTTCTCAGTAGCCAAAGCCTTCGCCGGCACCGCCGGAGCCGCCACAATTTTTCCCTTCCCCTTAGCGCCCGGCTTGCCGCTCACCACTGCAGCAGGAACAACCGCCACCGCACCTTTGGCTCCTCTGCCACGCTTGGCTGGTGGGGGTGGTGGAGGCGGTGGAGGTGGAGGCGCCAGCGGCTTCAGAAACTTCAACGTCTCCGTCCGTGAACGCAGCTTGCCATCCAGCAACAGCATGAACACGTCGTTGGCGATCTTTGGATACGTCGGCATCTGCGGCGTGATGCGAAGTTCCGTCATCTCCGGCAACGGAATCTTCTGCTGCACTTGCCGCCACTTGGTGAAGAAATTCTTGATCTTCTGCGCCACCGCCTGCTGCCGGGCCGTGATCGCAAGAAATAGAATCATCTCGGGGCGAGCCGACGACAGCAATTGCCAGGTCCGCGACGGCGTGGCCGCTTCCTTACCCGTCAATCTCTTAGCCAGGCTGTGCGCGTTCGAATCCAGATCCTTCCAGGCTTCGACCAGATCCTTGCGCGGAATTGCCCGGCGCAAATCCGAAATATCCTTTTCGCCCAGCCGGTCGGTAAGGAAATGCAGCACCGCGGGCGCAACCTCCGGCGTATAGCCCAGTTCGTTCATCTGCTGCCGGGTCTTCATCAACGCGCCCAATCCCGCCGTGTCCACTTTGGCTGTGCTCCAGCGCGGATTGAGTACCTTCAGCCATCCCTCTTTTTCGTATGCCTTCAGAACGCCATGCGCGTCGTCCTCGTATGCCAACTGTTCGATCTCGTACCCGATGCTCGAATTTCGGATGTACTCGATATAGCCGTTTTCTTTTCCCGACTCGTAGCGCGCCTGCGTCCGCTCCTCGAGCGGCCAGTGGAACCGAGTGCTAAAGCGCGTCGCGCGGATCATCCGCGACGGATCCTCGAGAAACGCATAGTTGTGCAGCACCCGGATCACTTTGGCTTCAATGTCGGCCGCCCCGTTGAACGGATCCATCAGCAACCCGCGCGATCCCTCATTCAGCGACAGGGCCATCGCGTTCACCGTGAAATCGCGGCGGCGAAGATCTTCAATAATTGTCGCCGGAGCCAACTGCGGAGCCTTGCCGGGCTTGTCGTAGCGTTCCGAGCGCGCCATCGCAATCTCGGCGCGAACCCCGCCCGGCAACGTCAGCAACAAACTCCTCGTCTCGTCGTCCGCCTCACCCACCATCGCTCCGGCCCGCTCGAGATCCTTCTGCAGCTTGAGCGCGTTCCCCTGTACCGTGAAATCCAGATCACGGATGGGGAAGCCAGTGATAATGTCGCGGATGGCGCCGCCGGTCAGATAGAGATTCATCCCCGCCGCCTTGGCGGCTTCTAAGACGAGGGTGACTGCCTTTTGTTGGTCCGGCGAGAGCCGGGTTTCCAGTGTGTATATGTAATCGGCCATGCCTTCCTAATCGCCTTGCGGTGGCCCTTCGCGGGGCTGGGCCAGGGCGTTTTTCACAGGTTTTCCACAGGGAAACCGCTTGCCACCCGGCGAGCTGCCCGCTCGCGGAATCTAACTCTCTCTAGACATTAGACTTACATCGTGGGACTACAATCCCAGCAAACTGTAGAAAATAACACAACGTTTACCGTTTGGCTACTGTGAAGGCACAAACCGCGCGAATTCATCAGGAAAGTGCGAGAATCCCATCTGGAGCTTCCATCCCGTCGTGTATCACGCGGCTGCGTTTGAAGTGTCCCTGACGCCCATGCCCTCGACCCACAAGAAAGTGATCGTGAGGAAACACGACCGCGACTCGATCAGCGGTTATGTCGCTCCCGCCAACTTTGTGGTGGAGGGCAGGCTCGAACTCCTCAACACTTCCGGAAATGTGGTCGGCATCGACCTGCGGGAAATCAAAGCCGTCTATTTCGTCCGCGAGTTTTCTGACAACGACTTAATGCTGCGCAAGACCTTCACCACCCGCCCGCGGACCGAAGGCCTCTGGGTGCGCCTGAAATTTAAAGACAACGACGTCATTGAAGGAATCCTGCCCAACGATCTGACCCAGAATCCCGCCGAAGGATTCCTGATGAACCCTCCCGACCTCCGCGCCAACACGCAAAGAGTATTCGTCCCCAGGGAAGCGTTAACCTCCGTAACCGTGTTAGCCGTGGTAGGAGCCGCCAACCGAAGAAGAAAAGGCGGCCAGCCCGACACCCGGCAAGTAACATTATTCGAACAGTAGATCTCGCCAGCGGAAGACGGAAGGGGGCCTAGATGAGTTCCGCACGGATGAATGAAGTGTGTGCTGCCCTAAGCTTATCTCTGGCGTGCGATTCCAACTAGCTACCGGGCGCGTCCAGTCTGTCGCCGGATCTCTAGCACCCGGCCAAGTCATTCCGAGCGAACCGCGTTCCAGGGGGCATGCTGGCCGTGCGACCCATAAAGTCCCGACATCGTGTCTCCTTGGATCCTTCCTCGGAACGTCAGCACGTCGCGCGTCTTAGTACTGAATTCGATGTGATGCATGTTTACAAAGCCCTCGATTCCACCAGACTGATGAGGACCCTTGAAATGGCCAGACAGCTGCGAGCCGAACTGTTGGATTTGCACAAATTTTGTGGACCCTCCGGGCTGGTCAATGTTTTGGGCGTATATCGTCCAGTTTCCTGATGCATTGTCCGGCCCTTCCGTTGGCGGCTCCGAGGCAGCAGCATTGGCAAAGTCTGCCGCTAGGCGAAGCTCTGCATCCGCCTGCGACAAAAAGTCCTTCGCCCTCTGGGCATGACCACCCAATTGGCCGTCGTTAGCTCGCTGAGCCATCTCAATCCTCTGATATGCATCGACGATATCGCCCTGCGCCGCGGCCAAGTTGCCGTGCCGGTCTGGATCAATGTTCACGACGGGCGGCTGAACGACCGGCGCTTGCGCCTCTTGATTCACGACGGCGCTTGCGCGACAGGCGCTTGCGTCTCTTGCGTACCCAATATCCGACCACTCACGGCCACCATGAGGATTAAGCTACCGACCATCATCTTTTTGGCGTTCATTTTCTTCTACCTCTTTTTGCCTTCGTTTCCACGGGTGAAGAATCTTCGATCGAGCCGCCGCTCCCAAGTTCTAATCCCAGACGGCAACTACGATTTTGCCGTCTTCTTCGATCACCAGCGTCAGGCGATTCGGGTCGGCATCAAGCTTGCGAATTCCATCCGTCGGTCGTACCACGCGCAACGTCTTCGGCAGACTTTCTTCTCGAACAACTTCGGCCGCACTCGCTCCAGCAGGCACAGCTTCGCCCTTCCCAACAAAATATTTGCCAACGCAGTCTGTACAATCCCTCGGCGGAGCAGGTGCTTCGCTATAGCCGGGTATCGCCCTCAAAACGACGCGATTCGTCGCGCCATGTATTCGAACGCCCTTGAAGGGATGCCCAGGTTCGAGCGTGAAAACAGCCTCGATAACCGAGCCCTTCGATGGGGTCGTCGAGTCTGAAGGCGGTTGTGCCACAAATGCCAGATCTAACATCCCGTCGGATGGAATTCCTTTCGTGAAGGGAATTAATTCGGCGGCTTCCCACCCCTCGGTGCTGGTTATGCCACGCACTCGGATGACATCAAGCTGCGGTCCGTGAGTGCTGCTTATCGCCTCCACGCTGGAGACCCAAAGAACCGGCGCCGACTTCTCCGGTTCTTCCGGCCGTTGTTCCGATTCCGACGATCCTTCCGGCGGCATCCCACCCTGATCCGTTGATGCCGATTGATTTTCTGGCGCCTTCGCGGACTTGGTTTGACCGAACACCGAAGGACTAAGTAGACACAGACACAGGACTACCGCGGCAGCTATCGAATTTCGCATCGCTTCCTCGCTGAATTTAGCCTTTTGTGACATCCAGACTCTCTGATCTTTCCATGGCAACCTTTAATTGCGATTAATGGGTGCTTTGGAATTTGTCTACCGCGGCAGGATTCGAGATACGCGCCGCGCGCGCAACCACCTCGTCGATATCTTCCTCGAGCTGATCCAGTGCGTTAAGGATTAGATCGGTCGGAACCATCTGCACCAGACTGCAAAATACCGTCCGGCTGCTCTCGAAACTTCCGTTTTCGGATAACTTGTTTACCGGCGCACCGCCGCCGCAGACGGAAAAGTATTCGCACTCCTTCCGGCACGCCTCCACTCCCGCAGCTATATCACGGGTCATCGCTAGCATCGCCGGACTTCGCATCATGTCCTCGAGCGAGTCGGAAAGGACATTCCCAACTACGAAATCGTCGTATTTCGTATTCTTGTAGCCCAGCAGTTCAGGAGAAAAACTTGAGACGTTACCATGACAATCGATGTTGATCATGCCAAAAGGCTCCACCTGGTCGTTCTCTGCAGGCGTACCTTCCGGCCGGAAAATTCGTGGGATCATCCCGTCAATCTCGCGAACAAATCGAATCCGGGAACTCTGGCGTGACAAAGTCCAGAAGCGATCCAGAAACCGTCGAAAACTATCTGCTGGCCCAGTACCCGAAAGCAGAGGCGAGATATGGATTCCTTCCGACTCCTCGACATTGAAGCAGACATCTTCAATGCCTTCGGAGACGTAGAAATCCAACATTTCCTCCGGCGAATGCATACTCTTTTCCGAGAGCACGGTAATGACATGAAATGGAACATTCTTCATGCGCAGAAGCCGAATTCCCGCGATCGTGCGATCGAATGTCCCTTTGCCGGCTCGGGTCAAGCGGTTTGCGTCGTGGAGACGCTGCGGTCCATCTATACTTACACCCACGCCAATCTGCCACTTCTTGATGAAGCCACACCACTCTTCGTCGATCAGCATTCCGTTGGTTTGAATGGAATGTCGCAATTCGACTGATCGAGGCCGTATCGCCTCAATCGCCTCGAAAGCCGCTTGATAATAAGAGACCGGTAATACGAGCGGTTCGCCCGCGTGCCAGATTACGGTCAGATGAGAATTCGACCAGCCCGACGCGAAGATCTTCTCGAATGCCGCAATAACCGTCCCTAAGGGCATGACGGTTTTATCGTCGCGCTCCGGTAGATAGCAGTACCGGCAGTTGATGTTACAGAAAGGTGTCGGCTGAAGAACAACGGTGCGAATCAGCGGCGCCGAATCGAATGATATTGTCATGTGGCGCCCTTACGAATCCACGGAAGTTACCAGTTATGCCAGAAATTGTGCCAGTTGTGCCAGCCGCCATTGCCCCAGCCGTTATGCCAACCATTGCCCCAACCCCCGTTGCGCCAACCCCCGTTATGCCAGCCCCAACCCCCGTTACGCCAGCCGCCATTGCCCCAGCCGCCGTTATGCCAGCCTCCGTTGCCCCAACCAAAGTGAAAATTCGGCCATTCGGCCAGCAGCGTGGCGCTCGAGTCCGCACTTTCATCTTCCTTAAGATCAATGCTGGCAACTTCAGTCCGTATCTCCCTAAGGCGCTCGGCCACACTCGAACTCTGGCGACGCTCGATTCGACTGGTTGTCGACGCCTCCATCCTCAAGGTGGAAAGGACTGCAGAAATCCCCAGAACACCTGCTGGCAGAAGCATTGCAAGTGCCTGTTTAGTGCGACTTCGCACTGTCATTGGCGACTCCTGGACCTAACGTGGGTGGGTTTTCGAGCACAGACATTAGTATCGCCGCTGTAAATTGTCAATCATTTTTTGCAAAGCGGCGCGAAATTTACAAAATCCGAAAACCCGCGACTGACGGGACGTACCCCAAGTTCTAAGTTTGCAAAACTCGGCGCTTGGCGCCTGGCTCAAGGTAAATTTCGCGTCCGCCGCGAACCATTGGTGGGTCAGAGCCGGGAGATCCCTTGCTACAATTCCGGAGACACCGCCATGAAACTATCCGACATAGCCCAAGCCCTGAACGCCCGCATCGACAACGCCTCCCCCGACACCGAAATCACCGGCGTTGCCGGAATAGAACAAGCTGGCCGAGGCCAGCTCACCTTCGTGTCGAATCCGAAGTACAACGCAGCCGCGAAAACGACGAAAGCCTCAGCCGTCATCGTTGCCGAAAACTTTCCCGCCTTATCCACGGGAATGCTGCGCAGCAAGAATCCATATCTGGCCTGGGCCAAAGCCATCGAACTTTTCTACCAGCCGCCGCACTACGCCCCCGGAGTTCATTCGACCGCGGTGGTTCATCACACTGCCAAGGTCGGCAAGCATGCGCACATCGGTCCGTACGTAGTGATCGACGAAGACGCCGTAATCGGAGACAACGCCGTCGTCTTATCCCACGTGGTGATCTATCGTGGCGCAACCATAGGTAACAATTTCTTCGCACATGCTCACGCCGTAGTGCGGGAATTCTGCCGACTAGGCGACAGCGTCCTGCTTCAGAATGGCGCAGTCGTAGGCTCCGATGGTTTCGGCTTCGCCAAAGACGACGAAGCCCACTGGCACAAAATCGTCCAGTCCGGCAACGTGGTGATTGAGAGCGACGCGGAACTGCAAGCCAACGCCTGCATCGACCGAGCCAGCATTGGAGAAACGCGCATAGGGCAAGGCGCAAAAATCGACAACCTCGTGCACGTGGGCCACAGCTGCACCATCGGACACGACACGCTGCTCTGCGCCCAGGTAGGTCTGGCCGGCACCACCGAGGTTGGCAACAACGTAATCCTGGCCGGACAGGTAGGCGTCAGCGGTCACGTCAAAATCGGAGACGGCGCCGTAGCCATAGCGCAAAGCGGCATCCCCCACGACGTGCCTGCCGGGGCGATGGTCAGCGGCGCTCCCGCCCTCGATCACCGGCTGTGGTTGAAGTGCTGCGCCGCATACGCCAAGCTGCCGGAGATCGCCAAGGCAGTCAGAAAGTTGTCGGAGCGGGAGTGAGCCACCTCCCCCAAGTCTGGCGGACTGAGAATTCCGAAATACGGATTGTTTACCAGTCAGTACCGGTACCCCCCTCCCCCCTGGTCTCCTGGAATCAATGAGGTTGGCGGAAATTCTTAGAGTTGGTCTTTGAATCTTAAGGACTTATATCAAAGTATTCCGGAATAAGGAGTTAGCAGATAGGCTCACTTCTTTTTCCCAAATCGGTGTTTTCAAAGAGCGCCGACTGGTGGCCTTCGGCGGCTTCGAGGTTCGTCCTGGCTGACGCGCACACGTTTGTCCTGGCACAGGTTGAGGTCGATTGTCGCCGACGGATTAGCATTTGTCTGTGACGCGTGACCCGAGCGTTTGTGATGAAAAAAATGACGGCCGTTGTCTGTGGCACCCGGCTAGCGCATTTCAAAAAGAGTAAAATACCGAACAGAGGGCAGGTCATGACGATCGAGATAAAGCGCCCGGAAATCGAAGCGCTCATTCAGCAGCGGCTGCATAGCGGCGCGTTCGAGAGCGTGGAAGACGTGCTGTTCGATGCCCTGGAAATACAAAGCGAACGCGAGGTCCGGCTTCAGGAAAATAAAAATGCCCTCAACGCCAAGATCGAGCGCGGCCTGGCCCAGCTCGACCGGGGCGAAGGCCTACCGGGAGACCAGTTGCGCACACGTCTTGCAGCCGACAAGGCGGCGTGGCTCGAGGGTAAGGACCGCTCCGGTTCGTGAAACTCTATCTCGTCGCGCCACAAGCCGAAGACGATCTCCGGCAGATTTGGCGTTACCTGTTTGGAGAAGCTGGGCTGGCGATCGCCGACCGGATTCAGAGCGAGCTGGTGGACGCATTCGAGGGGTTGGCCGATGTTCCCGGCAAGGGCCATAAGCGTCCTGACCTCACCGGCCGTGATGTGCTGTTCTTCAGCGTGTATCAATACATGATCGTGTGCCGGCGATTCGGCATCGGCCGTGTGACGTCCCACCTCTCGAAAAGATGTAAAGTCCCGGGACATCCTTTACGTTTTGTCCCTAGACATCCTTTACAGTTGGTGGAGAGGAACTGGGCCTCGGAATCCAGTTCGCGAATCAGGGTGGTGCAGTAGAACACCATCATGCGTTGCTCAACCCTCACCACTTGCACCCACTCGCCGGCTAGCGATCGGTTAATCCTCCACTTTGTGCCTTTAATATCCAGCTTACCCTGGCAATCCACTTTCAAAACCCAAGAACCAGCGGGATATTCCCAGCGGGGCGGATGAGGATCGTAGCGACGGGGACTGGCCTCCCACAGTCTCGCTGGAGTCCGCATACCGAGCGCCTCGTGCGGTCGCACATGGTTGTGCTCCCAGCGATAGGCATCGAGCCAAGCCTGCCGGTTCTGCGCCGGAACCGCGCCGCTCCCAAGCGCGTTGCAACGATCCGTTGCGCCTAGCCACCGCAGAAGTCAGCCACCCGCCCGATCAACCTCTACTCCCGCAATTCCGCCGGAAGTCCACTGTTGATGGCGGCTCGAACTCTGGCCATCAGGCCCTCGCGCTCTCCGAAATCGGCGGGTTCGATGGGATCATGAAATTGCACGGTCACCGTTCCCGGACGAATGGCAAAGCGCGCTTTCGGCATGACTGCTTCGGTGCCCGAAATGGTGATGGGAACAACCGGGACGCTGCACTCCCGCGCAAGATAGAACGGGCCTTTCTTGAACGGCAGCAGTTTTCCGTCGAAGGAGCGCTTCCCTTCCACATAGATGGTCATGTTCAGCCCCTGTTCGATTGCTCGGACCGCATCGCGCACCGCTCCGATTCCCGCATCGCGATTGCCGCGATCGACAGGCACAAGCGATCCGATGAGCATGATTCGGCCGAGAATGGGAACCTTGAACAATCCCTTCTTCACCATCACCGAAGTTCGCCGCGGAATCAGCGGAAGCGTCACCGGAGGGTCGAGATTGGAGATGTGGTTCGACATGAAGATGTAAGTGCGCGCCGGATCAATCTTTTCCAGTCCGAGGGTTCGCACCTTGACGCCCGCGATGCGCGCTCCGGTGAACGCCGCCCACATGCAGGTGTTGTAGAGGAAGTTGATGTCTTTGGTGAGATAAGTCCACGGAACTCCGACGAGCGCGGCGAACGGCAGCGCAGCGGCCCAGAATCCCAGCATGGCAATAGTGCGAAACACTTATGCCTTCCCGAGCGCTTTCACCCCAAGCTCGCGCAATCGTTCGGGTAGCTTCTCATAAATGCCGCCGAATCCGCCATTGGAGAGAATGGCTACCACGTCGCGCTCGCGCAGTTCGTGAGCGATTGTGTTCACAATGGCGTCGGCATCGGCGAGGATGCGCGCCTGCTTTCCGCGCTGCTGGATATCGCCGACGACACGATTCAGGTCGAGGCGTTCTCGCTCGGGAATCGCCTCGGATTTGAAGATGGCTGCGATCACCACTTGATCGGCGAGAGAAAGGCTGCGGGCGAGCGCGTCCTGCAGCACGTTACGGCGCATGGTGTTCGAGCGTGGCTCGAGCACAACCCACAGGCGCGATTGCGGATAGCGCGCGCGCAACGCGTGAATCGTCTGCTCGATGGCGGTTGGGTGATGCGCAAAATCGTCGATGATGGTGATTCCGGCGATCTCGGCTTTTACCTCGAGACGTCGCTTTACACTCCGAAACGTTTTGAGCGCTTTGGCGATCGCATCTTTCGGAATTTTGTAATTAGCCGCCAGCGCGGCTGCGGCCGTGGCGTTCCAGACGTTATACTCCCCGCCTAGCGGGAACTCGAAGTCGGCCCAGGGCTTGCTCTCGCGCAGCACCGACCAGGAAGTTCGTTCCTCTCCCAGTTTCAGGTTTACGATTCTCCAACCCGCGCGTACGGAGCTGCCATAGCGCTCGACCGGGCAGAACGCCTTCTGCAGACAGCGGTCGATGCTCACGCCGGAGTCGAATCCTGGGTCGAATCCTACGATGCGCCCGCGTCGCGGGACCAGATTCACCAGGCGCTTGAAGGCGGTTTCCACCGCGTCGAGATCTTTGTAGATGTCGGCGTGGTCGAATTCAACCGAGGTGAGAATCACGGAGTCGGGAAAGTAGTGCAGGAACTTCGGACCCTTATCGAAGAACGCCGTGTCGTACTCGTCGCCTTCCAGGATGAAGTGTTTGCCATCGCCGAGGCCAAAGCTGCGGCCGAAGTTCTCGGCTATGCCTCCGATGAGGAATGAAGGCTGCAGGCCGGCGTTTTCGAAGATCCAGGCCAGCATCGATGTCGTGGTGGTTTTGCCATGAGTTCCCGCAACCACCAGAACTTCTTTCCCTACCAGAAACTCATCGTGCAAAATCTGCGGCAACGAGCAAAACGGAATGCGTTCGTCGAGCACGCGCTCGAGTTCGACGTTGCCGCGCGAAAGTGCGTTCCCCACGACCACCAGATCAGGCCGAGGATCGAGATTTGACTCGGCAAACGGCTGCGCGACGGGGATGCCCAGCGTTTCAAGGAAGGTTGACATCGGCGGATACGCAGCCGCATCCGAGCCGGTGACGCGAAAGCCGCGTTCCTGCAGCATGCCCGCGAGCGAAGCCATCGCCGTGCCGCAAATGCCGATCAGATGAATGTGCCTGGGTTTAGTCATGGAGGTTTAGTCATTGAAACTCGGTCATTTGCTCGTCGCTGATTCCAGAATCTGCAGCCTGACGTCATCACCAACTTCGAGCCTGGCGTTCACACCGATGGGCAGCGTAATGTTGGAGCGCGAAACATGTCCCGAACGCAGGCCGAACGCCACCGGAATTCCCAGATCGCCAACCACTCGCAGGACCACCTGTTCCAGCGTGTAATCCTGCGTTGGAGTCTGCCGGCAATCCACCATTTCGCCGAAGACGATGCCGCGCACATCTTTCAGTTTGTCCGCCAGTTTCAACTGCATCAGCATGCGATCGATCTGGTAGGGCTTGGCCGCGAGGTCCTCGAGGAAAAGAATCGTACCCGCGGTTTGGATGTCATAAGGCGTGCCCAGCGCGCCAACCAGGATGGAAAGACATCCACCGTAGAGGATTCCCTCGGTTTCTCCCGCCACTAACGGCCGCGCGCCGGAGCCTTTGGCGACTTCCCATTCTGAGGCTCCCGTCGATGTCAATGCGTTCTGCCACGAAGCCCGGTCCACGCTGCCCGCGATTGCGAAATCCTTGGCCACCATCGGACCATGAAAGGTGACCAGGTTGTTCGTGTCGGTGAACGTGGTGAGCAGCGACGTCAGGTCGCTGTAGCCTACGAAGATCTTTGGATGCGCGGCAATTTTCTTCAAGTCAATTGCCTGCAGCAGGTAGTTCGAGCCATAGCCTCCGCGGGCGCACACAATCGCGCGGATATCGTCGCGCACGAACATGTCTTCCAGTTCCTGCGCCCGGCGCTTTGCCGACCCGGCAAAGTAGAGATCGCGTTCCAGGATCGACTCGAAATAAAACGGTTCATAGCCGGCGCGACGAAGACCGTTGCAGCCCGCCTCCAGAAGTTCGCGCTTCACGTTCGATGCGGGCGCGACAATTCCCACCTTGTCGCCCGGACGGAGCGCGGGCGGCTTGATTCGCGAACTCTGCGTGGCGGAAACCATCTCAATATTTGTCGTCCCGACTCAATATCTGCCATCCCGGCTCAATATTGTCATCCCGAGCGAAGCGAGGGATCTGCATTTTGCGGCGGACTACAGGTCCCTCGCTTCGCTCGGGATGACAATTCCCAAAGTACTTGTGTTTCGCCCCGTGTCGTTTGGGATCCATGATCGATCTTAAACGAAAAACTCTCCGCGGCAGATGAGCGTCGCCGGACCTCGCAGATAAACTCGATTCTCCCAGCGCACCGTCTGCGGGCCTCCGGGCGCAATCACCGTCACCGGCGAAGCCACTCGGCCACTGGCAATCGCGGCCACCGCCGCCGAGCACGATCCCGTACCCGAAGACGCGGTCTCCCCCGCGCCCCGTTCAAACATTCGGATGTCGATTTCATTCTTATGAGCGCCGCGCACTGCCACATACACCACATTCGTGCCCTGCGGAAATTGCGGCTGCGTCTGGATCAGCGCCGCCTCGCGCTGCCACCCATCGTGAAAGTTCTCCACGAAGATTACGAAGTGCGGATTCCCCATCGAAACCTTCGTCCCGACGACTCGCACGCCCGCGGTCTCAATCGACAATTGCTCGCCGATCTCTGGCGGGCCCATATCCGCTTCGAACTCAAACGTGTGGCCTTCGCGCCCGGTGAGGCGGCAGGTTTTCAGTCCCGCGCCAGTGCGAACCACTACTTCGGTCTTGGGCTTTTCTTTATCCGCGCGCGAACAAATCTCCGCCGCCACACAGCGGGTGCCGTTGCCAGAGATTTCCGCCTCCGACCCATCGGAGTTGATCAGCCGGGCTTTTACATCGGCGCGCACATCGGCTTCCGTGTCCGGAAACAGCCACTCCACGCCGTCAGCGCCGATTCCGCGATGGCGATCGCACAAGCGGCGCGTGAGGGCACTGAGATCGCCGGAAGCATGCGCACCTTCCACCAGCAGAAAATCGTTGCCGCAAGCCGACGCCTTGGTGAAAGGGATTTTCATGTTCTGCTGCGGCGCGCTCATTCGTGTTCCGTAGTCCCGAGCGTCGACACCGTCGCGAACGCGTTCGATTCATGCAAACGAATGGAAAACACACTTTGCTGTTCACGCTCGCCATCCACCGCGAACACCATGCGGAAATCCGGATCGGCGTCCGCGATGTGCACGCTATGCATGGTGAGTTGTTCGGAGTCGAGGATGCGGTTCACTTCCCGCAACATCCCATCCACGTTGCGGCCGGTGACTTCGTAGGAAGTGGCAAACAGCTTCAGCGAGAACGACACTTCCATTCGCCCCAGCACAACCAGCGCGATCAGAATGATGACGGTGGCGAAACACGCCGTGAGATACAAACCGCCGCCGGCGGCCATCCCGATTCCTGCCACCACAAACAGGGTGGCCGCGGTCGTCAGGCCCGTCACCGAAGTCTTCGCGTGCAGAATTGAGCCCGCGCCGATGAAGCCGATGCCCGGGATGATCTGCGCCGCGATGCGCGCGCTGTCCGATTCCACGCCCGCCAGCTGCTTCGAGAGCACCGTGAACATGGCCGCGCCGAAGCAGATGAACATATTCGTACGCAGGCCCGCCGGCCTGTGCCGCAATTGCCGTTCCAGGCCGATGATGCCGCCGAGGATCGCTGCCAGCAGCAACCGCGCCAGCGTCGAACTCAGCACCACGCCCAGTTCGTTACGCAGGAGTTGGATGGTTTGATGAATTGGGTTCATAGCAGCACCCGCGGCTTCGAGCGGATTCTACCACCGCAGTCATCTCGTTTATCCGTTGCTTGCAGGCCTGGGTTAACGCGATTGATTCGTGGCGCTTCGCGCCGCATAGATGCGCGCATGCGGCTGCCCGGTTGCGTGAATTTCCTCCAGCACGGTGAGATTGGTCTTATTCGCGCGTAGGTCCACGGCATCGCCGTCGAAGGCAATCACAAAATCCACGTAGCGCGGCGGATCGGCCAGCGTGCGCTCCCACAGGCCTTCGGGATCCGACGGCCGTTTCCACGGGCGGTGATTTTCGTTATTCACTACTTGACGCAGTGGAATGCCCGCCTGCTCCATGATGCCCACATGCTCGCTGAGATCCATCAGGAACGTTGAGTTTCGAGGTAATCGAGCAATCGCGCGCTGCACCAGGGAATTCAAAGGGCTCCGGATTCGCCATTGCCTTTGCGCCTCCAGCAAGCATTGCGGCTCCGCCTTCCACACCGCGGCGTAACTGGCCACCATCAGCGCCACCAGCAGCGCGAGGTTCCCAACCTGGCGCCAGCCCGTAGCCTGAAGCAAGACTGAAGCCGCCAGCACACCTGCCGAAACCGCGAACATGGGCAGCAACTGTAGTCCGTAGCGCTGATTGAAGGGGGCGAATGGCCACCAGGTGTAGACATGGAGCGGCACCGAACCGTAGGCAACCGAAAGCGCGTAGAAGGCCAGCGGAACCCACAACAGCAGCAGCGGCAGGGACATCTGCGAGGACTGCGGCCGCAGGCGCGGCACCCACGCTCCGATTGCCAACGCCACCAGAGCCGCAGCCAGCCAGAACCGGCCCCAGTTTCCGACCGCCATATTCAACTGCGCCGATTTCAAGAAATAAATGGCCGCAACGCTGACGTTGTGGAACGCGGGATTGGGCGCGCCCACGCGCTGTTCAATCGCCTTCGCTGAGTAGGGACCATTCGCGAACGCCAGCGCATTCCCATACACCGCGCCGTTGAACGCCAGCCACAGAACCGGAACCACCGCGATGCCTAACAGGAACTTGGCCGCATCACGATGCAATTGCAATTGCTGATTCTGCCATCGCCGCAACACGATGACGACGACCGCCGCTCCCACCACACCCGCCAGGAACCATCCGTCGTAACGCGTGAGCTCCGCAGCCGCCAGACAGCAGGCGCAGCGCGCGAGCGGAGTACGCGACGAGGACCAGGGCGGCTGTCGTCCAGGTGCGTCTTCACTTTTTTGCAGGCTCCGGATAAATTCCGCGAAGTACACGACGGACCAAATAAAGAGCGCAAGGTAGAGTGACTCCGTCATCGCCGTGGCCTGCATGTAGATGAGGTTGGGATTGGCTCCATAAGCGAAGGCCGCGATCGCCGCGCTTACGCCAGCTGCTGGTTTCGTGCCCGCTTTCTCGTAGGGACCCCCCTCAAGCATGCCGCGCACGAGGCGAAATATTCCTACGACTCCAAGCACGTAGGCGAGCATGGAAGGAATCGATCCGCCCGCTGCGTTCTGCCACATCGCGTTCGAGAAAATAAACGGGATCATCAGCAGATGAGGCAACGGCAACCACACCGTCCCCAATTGCAGCAGACCTGGGTTCTGCGAATCGAAGACGCGCCGCGCAATATTGATGTGGGCAACTGCGTCGCCGTAGAGCAGAAGGTCGCTTCGTTGCAGGTAGTAAAAAAAGGAAAACAGGGACACCAGCGCTGCGATCCCGGCCACCCGGACCGCGCTGCGATCGGGAACGACGGCTGTCTTCGGGGTCACTGTCATGGTTTGAGGGTGGAACCGCAACGGCTCTACTCCAGATGCGTCAGTTCGCGGAAGATCTGAAAGCGCTCATCAATTTCCCCGCGCGTGAGATTCTGCAGCCGCTCGGTTCCGAAGCGTTCCACGGCAAACGATCCCATCACTCCGCCGTAAAACAGGGCGCGCTTCAGCACCTCGCGATTAATCTCGCCCTGCGACGCGATGTATCCCATGAATCCGCCGGCAAACGAATCGCCCGCTCCCGTCGGGTCTTTTACTTCTTCAATCGGCAACGCGGGCGCGCGAAAAGGATGCGAACCAATGCCGAAAGCTCCCTCGCGGAAAAAGATGGTCGCTCCATACTCGCCGTGCTTCACCACCAGCGCGTTCGGTCCCATGGCGAGAACTTTCTTGGCCGCGCGCGGAAGATTCTTCTCGCCTGCCAGCATCTTAGTCTCGGTGTCGTTGATCAGAAGAACGTTCACCAGCTTTAACGTCTCCGCCAATTCCCTGGGCGTGCCTTTGATCCAGAAATTCATGGTGTCGCCGCCGGTCAGGCGCACACCATTCATCTCCCGGCGCACCGCCGTTTGCAACGTGGGGTGGATGTTCGCGAGGAACAGGAACTGCGTGTCGGAATACTCTTTTGGAATGCGCGGCTGAAATTTCTCGAACACGTTCAATTCCGTGAAGTCGGTCTTGGCCTCGTTCAGGTTGTCGAGATACTGTCCTCCCCAGCGGAAAGTTTTCCCCTCGGTCCGCTCGATGCCGCGCGTGTCCACTCCGCGTTTCTTGAGCACGGCTTCGTGTTCGGGCGTAAAGTCTTCGCCCACTACCGCCACCATTCGCACTTCAGTGAAGTAGCTTGCGGCCAACGCGAAGTAAGTCGCGGCCCCTCCGAGAATGTCGTTCACTCGGCCCGAAGGCGTGGCGATCGTGTCAAAGGCAACCGAACCTACTACCAGAATGCTCATGAATCTCCGTAAGGCGGTCGAAACTCGTTAATGGAGAGCCGGGCGTCCCCGCCCGGCCGCCATACTGCTGGACGGGCGAGACGCCCGTCTCTCCATTGACATTGACTATTTCAGATACTTTCCCAATATCAATCGCAGCTTCTCTTTCGTCGCCGCTGGAATCTTGGTTGGATCAGTCAGGATGGCATTCGCCAGCGCCCGCCCACACTTGCACGTGCGCGCCCTCGGCAGCGCTGACACCGTGGCCTTCACCACATTCGCGGCGTTCTCCGCGTTCTTTACCAGCACCGAAACAACCTGCTCCACCGTCACCGAATCATGATGCGGATGCCAGCAGTCATAATCCGTGACCATGGCGATGGTGACGTAACAAATCTCCGCTTCGCGCGCGAGCTTTGCCTCCTGCAGGTTAGTCATGCCGATCACGTCCGCGCCCCAACTGCGATACACATTCGACTCGGCCTTGGTAGAAAACTGCGGACCCTCCATGCAGATGTAAGTCCCGCCCAGTTTGCCGGTCACGCCCACATTCTTGCAGGCGTGCTCGACCACCTTAGTCATCTCTCCGCACACCGGGTCGCCAAATCCGACGTGCGCCACAATGCCGTCGCCGAAGAATGTGTCCACCCGGTGCCGAGTGCGGTCGAAAAACTGAGTGGGGATCACGAAGTCGAGCGGCTTGTGCTCTTCCTTCAGCGATCCAACCGCCGAAACCGAAACAATGCGCTCGACTCCCAGCTGCTTAAAGCCATAAATGTTTGCGCGGAAATTCAGTTCGCTCGGCAGAATTTTGTGCCCGCGAGCATGGCGCGCGAGAAATGCCACCTTGCGGCCCTCCAGCGTCCCCAGAACGTAGGCATCTGAAGGAGCGCCAAACGGAGTCTGCTGCTCGACCTCGTGCGCATCGATGAAACCCGGCATGTGGTACAGACCGCTGCCGCCGATAATGCCAATCTCTGCCTGCTGCAAATTTGCTCCTGATTGGGTTGGGCTTGGACGTTGAATAAATGCCCGCGGAACTTGTGATTATACAAGACGGGAACTCACGGCTTAGCAGGCGCGGCTTTTTCCGGAGAATTGTCGGGCGGATTTTCAGGAGGCCAAAAATCGGCCTCTACCCGCTTCGTCGTCTCATCGTCCAGGCTTTCGCTGATCAATACCTCGTCGCCGCGAACTTCAATCACCACAATTCCCTCTTCCGTCAACCACGAATGCCGTCCCCTTAGCGTTCGCCATGAATCCGCCGGAGGCGCATCTTCCGCGACTTTGCCATCCGGTCCCAGCCCTTGATGCTTCTGATACCGCTTAGCCAGCGATTTCGCATACACCGCCGCGAACTCCGCCGCCTTCGCCGGACTCGACCAGCGGGAAACATACAGCACTCCAATCGGTGCCGATTTATCTCCCTTTGGCTTCCCGGCAAAGTAATACCCACCGCGCCACTCCGGATAGATAGCTGTCGCCTCGTCCCGGCCAGCATACTGTTCAACCAGAACATCAACATCGAACTCACCCATAGCGCCAATATCGAAGGGATCGTAGCCTTTGAAGTCTTTCTCCATGTCGATCATCTTCAGCGGGGGCAGCTTCTCGTGCGCAAGATAGGTTTGGGGCTCCATGATCTCGCGTGTTGTCTTCGGCGGATCCTTGAACGCTCCGGCATACGCCCGTTCCTTGCCGCCCGCCCGCAGCAGCGCGGCGGTGAAGTCGAGTCCGTAGCGATACGGAAACGTCAGCTCTTCTTTCAAGAAGATCGGGGCGTCGCGAAATGTCGGCGAATCCGACGATCCGACCAGCATGCCCTGCTTGAGTGCGTCGACAATCTGCGGCGCCTCAAGCAACGTCTTGCCGGTCGGCGCCAGCGAATAGTCGATTAACACGACCATGGCCTGCCCCTCAATTACCGCCTGCCGCGCGGAGGTCTCCTCATCGTTTTCGATATCGCTGGGACGTGGATCATCTTTTTTATTATCTTTATTATCAGTCTGTCCCGCCGAACCCTTCATCCATTTCTCGATGCCGAACGATTGGTCCTGGAGCGCATGGGTCAGCTCGTGCGCGAGTACCGGCTTCTGCTGCTCTGCGTCCACCCAGTTCAGCAAATTCACCGTTTTTGTTTTGACGTCGTAATAGCCCGCCACCTGCTCTCGCAGCATGGCGACTAGAAAAGTGCTGAGGTCGAAATTCCGCGGAATCAACCCAAACTTCTTCAGCACGGCTGACGACCTCTCCAGTCGCTTGGCGTCCTTGTCGTCCTTCATGCTCTTCTCGATGTAGGACTGCACCTCGTCGCGCTTGGTCAGCCTGCGCTTCACCTTGTGCTCGATCGGCAGGTCGGTATCCTGGCTGGCAAACTGCAGGATTTCGTCCACCGAGCGAAAAAGTTCCTTCGCCTCTTTGGGGGAGACGGTGGTTTCTGGTGCGGCTGGAGCGTCTTGTGTGGCGCGGGCGCCCTCGCCCGCGGGGTTTCGACCTTGCGAATTCTGAGACTGCGACGCCTGATTTTGCGAGGCCCCAGTTGCCCCAACCGCCGCTTGCTCCCAGAGCGTTCCCACTAGCAGCACGAGCAGCACGAGTTGCAAGAACCATCGCCGCAGCTTTTGAGCGACCGCGCTAACATTTCCCATTGGCATCGAGTTTATACTGTCGCACGGCCGTCAATCTCTGGACCAGAACCGATCACACTCTCGACCACCGGGAACGAGCCTGCTCAATCGCAAATCGCACAGAACGCGAAGCGGCGCTGCTGATGGGATAGCGGATTACCAAGGCGCGTGCTCGTGTGGTGACGGGGCTCGGCCCCGTCCCGCGGGGCGGAGCCCCGCCACCACACAATCATCAGAACACACGATCAGAGCGCTCAATCAGCGGTGAGATACTTTTTCGGCCACCCACGCGCCCGCTTCGCGCGTCCCCAGAGTTCCGCCGATGTCGGCTGTCGTCATTTTCTGGCGGACGGCGTCGAGCACGGCCGCTTCGATCTTCTGCGCTTCGCCGGCCATTCCCAGATGCGCCAGCATCATCGCCGCCGTCAGAATCGCGCCGAAGGGATTGGCAATATTCTTCCCCGCAATCGGCGGCGCGGAACCGTGCACCGGCTCGAACATCCCGATTTGCCGCAGTGACGTCTTTCCCGGACGCAGATTGCCGCTCGCGGCCATCCCCAGCCCGCCCTGCAGCCCAGCAGCAAGATCGGTGATGATGTCGCCAAACATGTTATTGGTAACGATGACGTCAAGCCCGCGCGGATCGCGCACCATCTGCAGGCACAGAGCGTCCACGTACATGTGCTGCGTCTCGATCTGCGGATACTCTAGAGCAACTTCTTTGAACACGCGCTGCCACAGGCTGCCGGCGTGCGTCATGGCGTTCGACTTGTCGCACATCAGCACGCGCTGTCGCGGCGTGCCATGAAACTTCTTGTGACTCGCACAATATTCAAATGCGTAGCGGACGATGCGCTCGACCCCTTTGCGCGTGTTGATGTCTTCCTGGATCGCAACCTCGTCGGGCGTTCCCTGTTTGAAGACTCCTCCTAGGTCGCCGTAAACGCCTTCCGTATTCTCGCGAATCACGACGAAGTCGACGTCTTTGGGTTCGATGCCTTTCAGCGGACAAAGCGACGCATCCAACAACCGCACCGGACGGACATTGGCGTAGAGATCCATCTTGCAGCGCATGCCCAGCAGGATTTCCCTTGCATGAATGTTCGAAGGCACGCGGGGATCGCCGAAAGCGCCGACCAGTATGGCGTCAAAATCCCGATCCAAAGTGGCAAAGCCGTCCGGCTGGACGGTAGTTTTGTCGGCAAGATAGCGGTCGGCCCCCCAGTCGAACGACGTCAATTCGACGGCAGCGCCCGCCGCCTCCATGACTTTTACCGCCTGCGGAATCACTTCTTTTCCGATTCCGTCACCGGGGATTACGGCAATGCGCTTTTTGGCACTCACGCACGCAACGTTAGCACAGCCGCGGAGCATTCATAAACTCGCGATTTCGGTTGGAGCCGGTGGAGAGCCTAGCGTCCGCTCCCGGCCGCCCCAACTTCTGGACGGGCGAGGCGCCCGTCCCTCCATCACAACCGTTCGTTATAATCAGACATTGAGCCTATGACTTCGACGACACTTCCCGGGACGAACCCGGGTGCGCACGACGCGACCACCGCCCCCGACTTCGGCGATACTCGCGCCGAGTTCCAGGCCCTGCTCGCAGGCTGTGGTCTTTATGACCTGAGCTGGCGCGCCAAAATTGCAGTCGCCGGCGGCGACCGCGTCCGCTGGCTGAACGGCATGGCGACGAACAACATTCGCGATCTTGCCCTGGGCCATGGCGTCTATGCCTTCTTGCTGAACGCGCAGGGCCGCATTCAGGCCGACCTTTACGCCTTCCAACGCGGTGATTCCCTGCTCGTGGATACGGAACGCCAGCAGCGCGAAAAGGTATTGCAGCTCTTCGATCACTACATCATCGCCGACGATGTTGAGATCACGGACATCAGCGACAAGCTCACGGCGCTCGGCCTGACCGGGCCGGAGTCGCGCCACGTTCTCGAACGCGCCGGCATCGCCGTTCCTGATCTCGCGTGCCTGCAGTTTGCGGAGGTTATCTGGCAAAGCCCCGTCCAACAATGCGGTCAAGACAAGACGGTCACGCTTCTGCGTTCGGGCGAGGAAGCTCGCGAGTCATGGCAAGTCTGGATAGCTCCCGAACACAAGGATGAACTCTGGGGCTTGCTGCTCAAGGCCGGGGCGCGGCCCACGGGTGCGACCGCGCTGAATCTTTTCCGCATCTCGCGCGGCATTCCACAATTTGGCGAGGACATCCGCGAGCGCGATCTGCCGCAGGAGACCGGGCAGACGCGCGCGTTAAATTTCACCAAAGGCTGCTATCTCGGTCAGGAAATCGTGGAGCGCATACGCTCGCGCGGAGCAGTACACCGGCAATTCACGGCGTTCGAGGTAGATGTCGCCGGCGCGCTGCCCGCGCCAGGGTCGAAGATTATGGCCGGAGAAAATAACGACGAGAAAGAAGTTGGCGAGGTCACGAGCAGCGCCATTTTGCCTCTCGCCGGCGGGGATCGCCCCATCGCATTGGGTTATCTGCGACGCGAGGCTGCTGGACAGAAATTGCACGCCGGAACGGCGAAACTGAAACCGGCCACGCTGCCGATCATCTGAATCTTGGAAAAATATTAAGTTAGGAAAACCTATGGCTCAAAAGAGAAAAGAAGAAAGCGAATTCAAAGTAAGCGACAAGCGTTTGTTCACCTCCGACGGAGAGCTTCGCGATTCCACGGAAGAACAAGCACCAGCTCCAGTCGCGGCAACGGCGACTGCAACAGCAGTTCCGCCGACGGCGACGGGTGCTTCAGCGTCGGCCGTTTCAGCGTCGGCCGTTTCGACCATCCCAGAAGCCGCTCCCGCACCCGAATCGGATATCCCCGATCCGCCCAGCCCATCCGAGCAGCAGGCACAGCACGATGCCTACAAGCAGTCGTCGCGCGATTTGGACACGCGAGTCGAACTCAGCGGACACTCGTCGAAAGAACTTCAAATGAGTTTTGAGCGCTTCATGGCTTCGCTCTACATGACCGCCATGATGCAGCTCGGCCTGATGCACGAACAGGACGGCCAGCCCGGAGTCGACTTGATCGGCGCGCGGCAAACCATCGACACGCTCGGCATGATTGCCGAGAAAACCAAGGGCAATCTCACTCCGAAAGAACAGGGATTCCTGCAGAACTGTCTCTACGAACTGCGCATGGCCTACGTGGAAGTGACCAACACGCTCGCACATCCTCCGCAGGCGCCCGGCCCCATTACAGGCACGAACGGCTGATGCACGCAACTCTGACGGTATTAGGCAGCGGCACCTCGATGGGAGTACCAACCATCGGCTGCGACTGCGCCGTCTGCTGTTCCACGGACCCGCGCGACCGGCGCACGCGGCCCTCGGTGATGATCAGCTACCGCGAGCCCCATGACAACGACCATGCCCATCACGTCCTGATCGACACCACGCCAGATTTTCGTGAACAGGCGCTGCGCGAAAAGATCACGCAGCTCGATGCCGTGCTCTACACGCACACGCATGCCGACCACATCCTCGGCCTCGACGACCTGCGCCCCCTCACTTTTCACAAGCCCGGCAAGCTGCCTCTTTATGCGACGCCGCGAGCCTGCGAGTTTCTGCGCAACATGTTCCGCTACATTTTTGAAGGCAAGTACAAGTTCGGCGGACTGGCGCAGGTAGAACTGCAGCCGATCGAGGGCCCGGTTGAGCTGTTCGGTGCGCGCTTTGAGCCGCTGACGGTGATCCACGGCGAAACGCCGATCCTCGGCTTTCGTTTCGGATCGGCCGCCTACCTGACCGATCACAGCGAGGTTCCGGCCGAAACGGTGGAGAAGCTGCGCGGCCTCGATATCCTTTTTCTGGACGCGCTGCGCTACAAGCCGCATCCCACGCATTCCACGGTGGAGCAGTCGCTGAAGATCGTTGAGGCGGTAAAACCGAAGCGCACATTTTTCACCCACATCTGTCACGACCTGCCACACGAGGCGACCAACGCCGCCTTGCCGCCGGGCGTACAGCTGGCGTTTGACGGGATGAAGCTGGAGTTTGAGATTTAGACGGAACGCGTGGGCCCGGACGCATTCGTCCGGGCAGGCGAGCGCAGCTCGCCGAGACTTCCGACGCGTTTGGAGTGAACTGCGGAGCTTCGCTCCGCTGGGACGGACGAATGCGTCCGTCCCCACGTGGACCTTGCTGGAAATGCTGACCTTCCACAAACTCGACGATGTCCCCCGCGACTTCGGCCCCGCGCTGGTTAGCGTCGGCAACTTCGACGGCGTCCATCGTGCTCACCGGCACGTCATCGATGAAATTGTGCGGCGGGCGAAAGCCGCGAACGCGCAGTCCGTGGTGGTCACCTTTGAGCCGCACCCGGCCCGCATCCTGCGTCCCGATCACAGCTTCAAGTTACTGACCCCGCTTCCGGAAAAACTGCGCCTGCTGGAAGCTACCGGCGTCGACGCGGTTCTGTTGCTTCCCTTCTCGCGCGATCTTTCGCTGATGACGCCGCGCCAGTTTGCCCACGACATTCTAAAAAAGCGATTGCATGCCCGCGAAGTTCACGAAGGTTACAACTTCCACTTCGGCCACAAAGCGGCGGGAAACATTCAGCTGCTGCGCGAACTGGGCAAGGAAAAAGAGATGGGATTTGAGGTCCACGATTATCCCGAGATGCGCCTGCGCGGCGAGCCGGTTTCGAGCAGCCACATCCGTAAGTTGCTTTCGGAAGGCCGCGTGAGCCGGGCGCGGCATTTGCTGGCGCGTCCGTTCAGCATTCTTTCCACCGCCGGACGCGGACGCGGCTATGGAGCGAAGTACACCGTCCCCACCATCAACCTGGCGCGCTACGAAGAAATCGTGCCTAAAGACGGCGTCTACGTAACCCGCACCCGCATGGGCGACGAATGCTTTGACTCGGTCACGAACGTCGGCAACCGGCCCACCTTTGGCGCCGATTCGTTTGCCATTGAGTCTCACCTGCTGA
The DNA here is from genome assembly GCA_963747545.1 of uncultured Acidobacteriaceae bacterium. Classification (GTDB taxonomy): domain Bacteria; phylum Acidobacteriota; class Terriglobia; order Terriglobales; family Acidobacteriaceae; genus Acidiflorens. The sequence goes on from CAVVFQ010000001.1 coordinate 355,498, forward strand.
ATTTTCATCCGCTCGAACTCGCGGCGGAAACGGAAGTCGAGCTTTGTTTTCTGGATCGTCTGCGCGATGAGATCAAGTTTCCGTCGGTCGAAGCACTGAAGGAGCAGATCGGGCAGGATGTCGGGAAGGCGCAGAAATATTTGCGGCGCCTCGGGCGGGCCAACCCGCCGACCTCTGCCCACTGATACAATCGCTCCCCGCATGGCCATCGGCCCCATCCAACTCCTGCAGCAAGCAACTCCCGGACAGCGCAGCACCCTGCTGGCGGCCTTTCTCGGCTGGATGCTCGACGCTTTCGACGCCATGCTCTACGCGCTCGTCCTCACCTACGTGATGCGCGATCTTGGGATGTCGAAGGCGACCTCCGGCTTTCTACAAACTCTTACCTTGCTCGCTTCCGGCATCGGCGGCGTGTTTTTCGGCTTCCTTGCCGATCGCATCGGACGCAAGCGCGCCCTGATGTTTAGCATCCTGACTTACTCGATTTGCTCTTTTTTTTCAGGCTTCTCCACGACCGTATCGATGCTGGCAATCTGTCGTTTCATCCTTGGACTCGGCATGGGAGGCGAGTGGAATACCGGCGCGACCCTGGTCGCGGAAACCTGGCCCGATGAATTACGCGCCAAGGCGATTTCAATCGTACAGAGTTCCTGGGCCATCGGCTACGCGCTGGCGGCGCTGGTAGCGGGCATTGTGCTGCGTTACGCCAACTGGCGGTTCGTGTTCTTCGTCGGAATTCTTCCCGCCATGGTTACGCTGTGGATACGGAACCGCGTGCCGGAATCGCAGATGTGGGAAGAGCACCGGCGGCTGGCGCAAGGTCAAGAGCTTGAACCACCGGGAACACAGGGGACACAGGGGAATGACTCTTTCTCTGCCATCTTCCGCGCGCCTTATCGCAAGAGCACGCTCGTACTTCTGCTGCTCAACTTCTTTGGCCTGTTTGCGTGGTGGGGAATGTTCATCTGGATTCCTCCGTACCTTTCGCTTCCGATCGCACAAGGCGGACGCGGTTTCGGCATCATGCGCACCACTACCTTGCTGATCGTGCTCAACCTGCTGGGAATGTTTCCCGGATACATCAGCTTCGGGTGGGTCGCCGACCATCTGGGACGCCGCCGATCTTTCATGCTCTACCTCTTAGCCGCCGCGCTGCTGGTCCCCTTCTACGCCGTGGCGCGGTCACCAGCAGCTCTGCTCATACTAGGCGCGGCGATCGCATTCTTTGGGACGGGATTCTTCTCGGGCTCGGGCATCATCGGCAGCGAGATCTTCCCTACCCAGGTGCGGGCGCGGGCGTTGGGCTTTACCTACAACGGTGCGCGCGCATTGAGTTCGGTCGCGCCTTGGGTCATTGGACGAGTCGGTCAGACCAACGGCCTGGGTTCGGCTTTCTATCTGTGCGGAGCCGCATTTTTTCTGGCGAGTGTGATGGCCACGCAGTTGCCGGAGACGAAGGGCAAAAGGCTGGAGTGAGGCAACGCGACGCTGCTCAGTAATGTGTCATCCCGAGCGCAGCGAGGGACCCAACTCCCGGCACACATTTTTCGTACAGGTAGGGGTCCCTCGCTTCGCTCGGGATGACAAGACTGGAGAACTTACTCTATCGGCTCCACCACTAACTCCTCGCCCCGAGCCGCTCGCTCTGGTAATTGGATCAGCACGATCGCAACCAGCACCAGCACGATCCCGACCGTCTGCAGCGGCCGCAGCAACTCGCCCAGTACGACCGCCGCGATCACGATGCTGAACACTGGCTCCAGACAACTGGCGACGATGGCGCGCGTCGGCTCCAGATGCTGCAGCCCTGCAAAGTAGCAGGAAAATGGACCGAGCACGGAAACCAGCGAAAACGCCAGCATGAATTCCCACTGTGCGCGGCCAAAGTGAGCGGCAACAATTTTCCACGGAGGATTCACGAAGATCCAGAAGGTCGAAGTAGACACCAACACCCACAGCAGCACTTTCCAGCGGTCATAGCGCGCCAGCAATCGGTGTCCACCCACGTTATAAAACGCAAAGGAAAATGCCGCCAACAACGCGGCCGCGATTCCGACCGCATCGAGACGGAGGCGCGAGCCGACAAAGCCGACCGCCAGCGCACAACCCATCACGGCCAGTCCCACCGCCGCGCTTCTGCGCAACGATGGCCGCTGCGCGCCCCGTACTGCGGTATAGAGCAGCACCCAAACCGGCGCCGTGTACTGCAAAATGATGGCGGTGGCTACGTTTGTCCGTTGAATCGCGAGGTAATAGAAATAGTTCGACACCGCGACCCCGAGAATTCCCAGCAGGAAGAACTGCACCAGGTCGCGCCCGGGAACGCGCAACGCGGACCCTCCTCTCCGCGCCAGCAACACCGGCAACAGCACGGCCAGCGACAAAGTCGCCCGGCTCTGCGACAGGATTAGCGGATCGATCGCTTTTAGTGACGCCCCGCCTGGCAGCAGGTGTCCAGTAAACGCCGCGCGACCGAGCGTTGCGGAAATTCCCCACAAAAGAGCGGCGCTCGCAATGTAGAAGTACCCACGCAGCGGATGAGGACGAACCGTCACGCAGCATGCTCGATGGTAAAAGTGATCTTCGCCGTCTTCTCGAGCATGGCCGAAACCGAGCAGTATTTTTCTTTCGAGAGCCGGACCGCGTCTTCCATGGCCTTGTGCGCCACCTCTCCGCGAACGACATATGTCAGGTGGATCGACGTATAGACGGCGGGGTAGCCCTCCGCTCTTTCGCCTTTCGCCCGCACTTCGAGCCCAGTGAACGGCTCGCGTTTCTTGCGTAGAATTCCCACCACGTCCGATGCCGTGCAACCGCACAAAGCGAGCAGCACTAACTCCATCGGGCTGTTGGCGGTCTTCTCGGCTGCGGCATCCATCACGATCGAGTGTCGTGAAGTCGCCGCGCCTACGAATCGGTCATTGTCGGTCCAATTTATTGATGCTTCAATCATGGTGCCTTCTCGCCCTTCCAACTGTCGGGTAACCGGGCCGGGGCGCCCGGCGCTCCATCATTAATTTCTGTTACCGCCGATTATCCGTCACCGGCTCGGGATGAATCAGCACTCGGAACAGTTCCGGCGCATCGTGTTTGAAGCGGATCTCGAGCGAAGTCTGCACGTCGTGCACGCGCGAAAGCGGCATATCGTCGGGCAGCGTGCAATGGCAGGAAACATAGAGCCGTCCCCGCACCTTCTTGAACTGGAATTCGTGCACGTCCATCACTTCAGGGAACTCCTTCACAATATTCTTGAGTCGCTGTTCCAGCTTCGGCTCGCGAACGATCTCTTCTCCCGTTTCAATCGTCGCCGGCTCACTTTCAATATGCGTCAGGATGGTCGCAATCTCCGGAACCTCCGTACGCATCTCCGTTTCCAGCCGCGTGACTTCGTCGTGCGCCTGCTTCATGCTGAGTTGCTCGTCCAGTTCCAGATGCTGTTCCACGTGCAACTGCCCGTTCAGGTCCTGCACGCTAACGTCGTGCACATTGAAGTTGTGGCGCGTAGCCACGGCACGAATGCGATCAAAAATATTTTCCGTGCGCCGCGCCCGCGGAACCGAGTGCACCATCACATCGGCGTCGGGCAAAACTTCACGCACTCGCGACGTCACCGCATCCGAAACCTGCTCCGAGCGCTGGAACGTGAAATTGCGCTCGAGTCCCACCGAAATATCCGCGAAAAATCTGTTCCCGGCCTTCCGGAACCGGACCCGCTCCACTTCCAGCACGCCATCGACAGTCCTGAGCCGGTCGAGAATCTGGCTGCGCACGCCGGCCGGCGCCGCGTCCAGCAGCGCGTCGATGGTTCTCCGCGCCAACCGCCAGCTCACGTAGACCACCACGCCCGCCACGAATAGTGCGGCAATCGGATCCGCCTGTCGCAGCCACCCCATCTGGTAGCTGCGGCCTACATTGCTACGCCCCAGCCACACCAGCGCGAGGCCCACGATTACCACCGCGCTCGACCAGATGTCGGTTGAAAAATGCAGCGCGTCAGCCTCCAGCGCCTGACTGTCATACTTGGTCGCAATGCGTCCGAGCGCGCGGGAGCGCCAGGCGTCAATTGCGATAGAGAGCAACATCACCAGGAACGCAGCCACGCTGGGCTCAATTTCCACGCTGTGAAAGAACAGCCGCCTTATCGATTCGTAGACGATCCAGACACAGGCAATCAGCAGCAGGCCGGTCTCGACGAAGGCCGACAAATTCTCGAACTTGCCGTGCCCGTACTGATGATCGGCATCCGCCGGCTCGTCGGAAACCCGGACCGAAAAAAACGTCACCAGGGCCGCGATCAGATCCAATCCCGAGTGTGCCGCCTCCGACAAAATTCCCAGCGAGCCGGTCGCGATCCCTACCACAATTTTCAAAGTGGTGATCACGATCGCCGCCAGCACTGAATTCCCGGCGACAGCTCGCTTTTCGTGGCGCATCGACGCGGAACTGAATGTGGCCCGAAGCTCTGGCATAACCGTCATTATCGCTTTGGATTCGCCCGCCGCCAACCCCTCGCCCGCCTTTCGAGCCTCCCGCGGGACATGCTACGATGACATTCGTCTCTATTTTCTCCCTTGGAGGATCCTGATTCATGCGTTTCCAGTGCCTTGTGTGTCTCCTGTTCGCTGGCTTGGCCTACGGACAAGTTGCGCCACCAGCTGCACCTCCCGCCGCCGGAGTTAAGCTGGAAGCCGCGCCCGGTAAGGCCCCCGAAGTCAAAGTTGGCCCCGATGATCCGGTGATCACGCTGAAAGGTTTCTGCGCTGACGCCACTCTGCAGGGTGACGCCTGCAAAACCGTGATCACCAAGGCTCAATTTGAACAGCTCGCCGAAGCGCTGCAGCCGGGAATGTCGCCAGCCATGCGGCGCAACCTGGCAAACGGTTATTCGAGCTTACTCAGAATGTCCGCCGCGGCAGACAAGCGCGGCCTCGACAAAGGACCCACGTTCGACTTATTGATGAGCTTTGCGCGCATGCAAATTCTTTCCCGGCAACTGACCGGTGTGCTGAAGGAGGAATCCAGTAAGGTCAGCGATGCCGACATTGAGGACTATTACAAGAAGAACGAAGCTTCTTACGAGCAAGCTACCTTTGTGCGCATTGTTATTCCACGCGCAAAACAAATCAAGCCTGCGGTAACGGCTCCAAAGCCCGATGAAAAGGCTGCGAGCCCCACGCCGACGCTGCCGCCGACCGAGGAGCAGAGAAAAGCCGCTGAAGAAGCGATGACCAAACTCGCTGCCGATATCCGCGCTAGCCTCGTGAAGGGTGAAGACCCCGACACCCTGGAAAAGGAGGCCTACACCGCCGCTGGCCTTCCGGGGAATCCGCCAACCACCAAGGTGGAGAAGGTGCGTCGCACCGCGTTGCCCGGCGGCCATCAGGCGGCCATGGATTTGAAGGTGGGCGAAGTGTCGGAAGTGATCTCCGACCCCAACGGCAGCCATTACGTCTACAAGCTTGTCAGCAAGGAGACGTTGTCTCTGGAAACCGTGAAACCGGAGATCCAGAAGACAATTTCCGGCCAGCGCGATCGCGACGCCATGCAGGCACTTCAAGGCAATGCTGATCTGAACGAAGCCTACTTCGGCCCAGCCCAAACTCGCCGCATGCCGCCACGCCCGGGAGTACAGCCGCCGTCTGACCAACCGCGTGCAGACCCCGATTAAATGGACACGGCAAAACCAACCATCATTGTCACCGGCGTTTCGGGAAATCTGGGTCAGCGGCTTCTGCCGCAGCTCTCCGATTACACGGTGGTGGGCGTCGATGTCACGCCGCCGCCCAGTAATTCCACGGTCAACCGCTTTGTCGCGCTCGACTTGGGACAAGAGGAATCGACCCGCGAGTTGCTCTTGCTGCTGCGCGAACTGCAGCCGACATCCGTTGTGCACCTGGCGTATGTGATCGATCCTCAGCGCTCCCGTGTTCTGGATGTCGACCGCATGTGGCGAATCAATGTGGCTGGGACGGCTCGTGTGATGGAAGCCGTTGCCGAAGCCAACCGGAATGCCGGAACCTCCATTCGGCAATTCATTTTTCCCAGCAGCGTTTCGGCGTATGGCTCCGACCTGCCCGCGCCCGTTACCGAGGATGCGCCGCTAGCAGCTCACACGCTGCCTTACGCGATCCATAAGAGAGAGAGCGATCTCGTCGTGCAACAGCGCGCGCCTTCCCTGCGCGGATGCGGCATCTTCATCCTGCGTCCTCACATTTTTGCCGGAGCCACGGTAGAAAATTATCTGATGGGGGCATTTCGCGGAACGCCCAACGGGAAAGGCCGGCGCGCCGCCCGCATGCGCCAGGCGGCGAAGCGGTTGCCCTGCATGCTGCCCTTCGGTCAAAAATATCTGGACAACAAAATCCAGTTCGTCCACGTCGACGACATGGCGAGGCTAATCGCGTGGATACTGCACCGCGAGCCGGAAGCACAGCGGCTGACCATCCTGAATGTCGCCGGACGCGGCGATCCTTTAACCTTCGCGCAGTGTATCGAAATGGCGCATGCCAAATTGCTGCGCGTCCCCGGACAGTGGGGCATGCGCCGCGTTCTGCAGTTCTTGTGGAACTGGAAGATCTCGTCGATTCCGCCGGACGCCGTTCCCTACATGACCGGGCAGTACATCATGAACACCGAGCGGCTGAAGAAATTTCTTGGCGACGACTACGCGCGCGTGATTGCGAAGACCAATTTCGAGGCGTTCGCGGATTCGTTTCAGCGGAACTAAGACGCCCGCGTCGCCCATCCTTTTCGCGCTCTTTGCGAAAGGGTGGGGTTCTTGACTCCCTAGTACCGGGGGTCACGGCCCCCCTTGCGCAGGCCCGCCACTATCGGTAGAATGGCATATACACAGGTATATGCCACAGGCGTCATCCGGAGGCCGCATGCAACGCAAAGCAAGAATCTTCATGAACAACCGTAGTCAGGCCGTGCGCTTGCCCAAGGAGTTTCAATTCAACACGCAGGAAGTGTTTATACGCAAAGAAGGAAGCGAAGTGGTCCTCTCTCCGCGGCCGTTTGATTGGACTTCCTACCTCGCTGAGGGCCCGGTTGCCTCGGCGAACTTCATGGAAGATGTCGAAGACCTTCCCGTGCAGGAACGTGAGCCGTAATGCCGCGCTACATGCTGGACACGGACATCTGTTCCTACATCATGAAGCGCTCGAACGATGCCGTGCTCAAGCGCCTGAGTACCGTTCCCGTCAGCGATGTGTGCATCTCCGTAATCACTAAGTCGGAACTCGTATTCGGAGTCGAGGTCTCTCCCCGGCGGCAGCAGGATGCAGCGGCGCTAAGCGCCTTTCTGAAATACATCCAGATCCTGGACTTTCCCGACGAAGCATCTCTGCACTATGCCCGCATACGCGCTGAGCTAAGAAAAAGCGGCACCATGATCGGAGCGAACGACCTGTTCATTGCCGCCCACGCCCGCAGCCTCGGCTTGACGCTGGTTACCAACAACACGCGAGAGTTTGGAAGGGTCTCCAGGTTGGTGATCGAGAATTGGACCCTTTAGCCTGGCGCCCGGCCCGGGCCATCGCAATGTTCCCGGATTTCTCATTTTTGGGACGTTTAAAAAAGAGAGCGACGCAAAATTGCAAGATTTTCACCCTAGTTCGTTCCTTATACAATCGAAAGAGTGGAGGTGAAATCGTGCGCCGTTCGTCCCTCATATTTATCGTTTTGGCATTAGCATCTGTCCTCGTTCCTGCCCAGGACGAACCCCACCTCGTGAGCATGACCTTTCCTAAGCATCCCGACCCGCCTTTCGCGACGCAACTCCGAAAGATGGTTATGGTTATCGAATCCACCTGCAGAGTCGGGACAAAATCAGAAAAATTTGAGGGAACTGGATTTGTCGTTGCGGATCAAGACCCGAGACTCCCGAAAGATACTCATTTCGATTACCTAGTAACGAATCGCCATGTGGCGGAGTGTTGGGACGACAGCGGTATGCCCAGGCAGGTTCTCGCGGTGGATTTGCGCGCGAATCTCAGCACTGGTTCGTCCGCGACAGACCAGCTCAGCCCCCACGGAAACGTCCATTGGTATTTCCCGGCTGACGATTCGGTGGACTTAGCGGTCACGCCGATCGTGTTGGCACCAGCCATTGAGAATCTACGGGTTCCGTTGGATATGTTCTTCACGAAGGATTCGTTTACGAGTTATAACGTCGGAGAAGGGGCGAAAATTATCCTGTCGGGATACTTTGTTCAGATTCCGGGAGTAAAAAGGGTTCAGCCAATAATCCGAGAAGGCATCCTCGCTATGATTCCCGATGAACCCATTGAGACGACCACACGGAAGCGCGGAACAGTATACCTAGCGGACACACATATCTTCGGCGGGAACAGTGGGTCGCCAGCCTTTATCAGCACCGCGGGGGTACGTCCTGGCACAGTTCAATTCCTCGACAGTTACATGTTCCTTGGGGTCGTAAGCGGCTACTATTTCGAAGATTCGGAGATCAGTTTCAAAATTGCCACCACCGTGAAAGGAATTCAACGCGCAAACAGTGGCGTCAGCATGGTTGTGCCGGCGGATTTTCTCAAGGATCTTATCCTGAACAACCGTGAACTCGCGGCGGTCCGGGAGGCCGAATTGGCCAAGATGCACTTAGAAACGGCAAAGTAGTCAAGCTTTCTAGACTGTGAATATGGAAGTGCGACTCCAACCCGCAAAGGAAGCTCAGTTCGCGGAAATCGCGGCGAAGCGAGGGCTGAAACCCGACGAACTGGCGCAGCAAGTCCTAAGCCGTTATCTGGAGGACGACAGCCGCTTCATCGAGGCCGTGAATCTTGGCCTGGCCGCTGCCGACCGCGGCGACTTTGTGGGGCACGACGAAGTGGGGGCCAAAATTCAACAGATACTCCGGCCATAATGCGCCTGCGCTGGACTATTCCCGCCGCTCAAGGCCTCTACAAGAAAATTCGGAAACGCGGCTTGACAGGTCAGCGTAAAATAAAAGTAGAGCAAACAACAATTGCACTGCCTTCTCCGCAGCGAAACGGCCTCCCAGGAGGCTAGGCGGGGATGATCGTTGAAATCTTCATAGTCGAGGGGGCGCCCCGAAGCCAGAGAGCGCGAGCATCGCTCCTAACTCCTTATCGCTGAGTATTTTGCCAATAAGTCTTTATTCCTGAGTATCTTGCAAAACTTTCCCCCTAACCCAATGATTCCAATAGATCGAGATTTGGGGGGGTGGGGTACGCAAGAACGCTACTTGTCAGCGTAGCTGTCAGCCCCGAGAAAATGCAGCGAGACGTAGGACTCATCGCCCACCACCCAACTGTCGTGGCCAGGAGGTCCGGGTGGAATGTGGAAGAGCATGCCGGCGCGGAGTTCATGAATAGTGCCGTCCTCCATCGCAGCCGTGGCACAGCCGGAGACGACCAACCCGACATGCTCGACGTTGCAACGCGACGCGCCGACGGTAGGGCCGACGTGGAGGGACCACTTCCATCCGGGCTGATAGGTGGCGCGGCCGATGGTCATGCCTCCGATGTGGACGAGTTCGAATTTTCCTTTTTCGAAGGTTCGTATCTCGTCGGGCTCCTCAAAACGCTTTAGAACTGTGTCTAGCATCGCTTTAACTCCGCCTCGTCAACTAGAGTTTCTCCGGTGCTGCCAGACGGGGCAAGCACCGTCTCTACACTGACCCGGAACGGGGCCGAGCCCCGTCACCACACGAGCGGTTTTTCCGCCGGCGTCTCGGCGGTTAACCGCTCTTTACCCCTCGATATAGGCCCGCTACGCCGAATGTGTATGGGGTCCATGAGACTTCGCGGAAGCCGGACTGATGCATGCGGCTGAGCATTTCATCGGGCGACGGAAAGCGCTCGACTGACGCGGGCAAGTAGGCATACGGGCCGCGCACTCCGGAAAGTACGGTGCCGATCGCGGGAAGAACTTTTTTGAAGTAGACGCGGTAACACTGGCCGATCAAGCCGCCGGGCTCTCCGAAATCGAGAATGCCGCATTCTCCGCCGGGAGCGAGGACGCGCGCAATCTCGCGCAGGCCGGCATCGTAGTCGGCCAGGTTGCGGAAGCCGAATGCGGATGTCACCAGATGGAAATGTCCATCGGGAAACGGCAGCCGAAGCGCGTCGGCTTCGATCCATTGTGGGGGACGCGGCGTCGTGGCTTTGCTCTTGGCGGCGGCGCGCTGCAGCATGGCGTGAGAGAAATCTGCGCCTAGGATCTGCGGAGTTTCGGAGTTTACGCGGCGGCTTAGGGCGAAGGTCATGTCTCCGGTGCCGCAGCAGAGATCGAGCACGCGCGCATTGGGACGCTTCAGAATGGCGTCGAAGGTGCGCGCGGTGCGGCGCCACCACAGGCGGTCAATGTTGAAGGAAAGAACGTGATTCAGCAGGTCGTAGCGCGGCGCGATCGAGGTGAACATCTCGCGCACGGCGGCTGACGCGGACTCGCGGTCGCGCGCACCGGCGGGCGACGCGCCTATGATCCGCGGATTTGGTTCTTGATTCATACCGTTGGCGCGCCTGCGGAAGCATCGCGGACGGGCGAGGGCGCCCGTCGCTCCACAAATAACATCGTCATCTAATTTCGCGCTAGCTTCCTGATCTCGTCTATGGCTGTGCGGACGATGGTTTCTGGCACGTCGCTGGCTATTTCAACTTTGCCGATTTCACGCGGCAGAATAAAGTGCACCACTCCCTGCCTTGTCTTTTTGTCGGAACGCAACCGTTTCAGGACGCTTGCGGTCTGGAACTTCATGCGCGGCAGTCTGCCGAAGCCTAGGACTGCGTTTGTGATTCGTCCGGCCGTCACGCTGTCGAGCTTGCCGGTGGAGAGCGCGATGTGCGTGGCTCCGATCATGCCCCATGCAACGGCCTCTCCGTGGAGCAACTGGGTGTAGCGGGTCTCGGCCTCGAGCGCATGGCCTATGGTGTGGCCGAAGTTGAGCACCTGGCGCAGACCGCCTTCGCGTTCGTCGGCGCTTACCACCGACGCCTTCAGGCGCACGGAATCGGCAATTACTTTCTCTACCACGACCGGGTCGCGATCGAGAATTTCGCGACGCCTTTCTTCAAAGAGCTTGAATAGTCCGGGATCTCCGATGACGCCGCACTTGAGCGATTCGTAGAGGCCGGCACAGTATTCACGCGAGGGCAGCGTCTCCAGCACGGCGGGGTCGATGAGCACGGCGCGCGGCTGGTGGAAGGTGCCGAGCAGATTCTTGCCGGATAGCAGGTTGACGCCGGTTTTTCCGCCGATCGCGGCGTCGACTTGCGCCAGCACGGTGGTTGGGACCTGGATGACGTCCACGCCTCGCATGTAGATAGAGGCGAGGAAGCCGGTCACGTCGCCGGCTACGCCGCCGCCGAGGGCGATCAGGGTAACGCCGCGATCGGCTCCGTGCTTTACTAGTTTCTCCGCCAGCTTCTCGAGCGTGGTGAGACGTTTGGAGCGTTCGCCGTCGGGCATTTCCAGTATGGCGGTTTCGATTCCGGCGGCCGACAGGGATTTAAGCAAGACTTTTGCCCAGCGGCGGCGCACGGGCGGGACAGTGACCACAAATGCGCGGCGCGTATCTAGGACTTTGCCGAGGTACTCTCCGGCGCGGGCGAGCAGTCCGCTTCCGATAAGCACTTCGTAGGAGCGCGACGGCGTGGCGACGTGGATGCTAATCATGAGCGTTTTTTCTGCATATGAAAGTGCATCATAATCATAGCGTATTAGCACGCTGCTTCCTGGGGTTGAGCAGCGAGGCGAGAATGGAGGCTCCCAAAACTAGCAGGACAATCGTCAAGGCCCATTCGGTGGGGATGTACACATAATGCGACGCGAGCATTTTGAGGCCGATGACAATCAGCACCACCGACAATCCGTAATGCAGGTAGTGAAGCCGGTCCATCATTCCGGCCAGGGCAAAGTACATCGAGCGCAGACCGAGAATTGCGAACACATTCGCGGTATAGACAATAAACGCGTTCAGCGTGATGGCGAGCACCGCGGGAATCGAATCTACCGTAAGAAGAACGTCGCTGGCCTCGACGACCAAGAGCGCTACCAGCAGTGGAGTCGCGTAAAGACGGGCTTTGTCTTCGCGCGCCGGTCCGTTCCGGCGGGTAAAGAACTGCCCGCCCACGTAATCCTTGGTCACGGGAAAAACGCGGCGGAAGAGCCGTAAAAGAAAATTCTTCTCGGGATGGATTTCGGTCTCGCCGTGCCGCAGCAGTTTGAGTCCCGAATACACGAGCACAGCGCCGAAAGCGTAGGTGATCCAACTGAAGCGGTGGAACAGGCCCACGCCCGCCAGGATAAACACAGCCCGCATGAGCAGCGCTCCGAGAATTCCCCAGAGCAGCACCTTGTGCTGGTATTCGTCAGGTACGTTGAAGTAACGGAAAACGACCAGGAATACAAACAGGTTGTCAGCGCTGAGCGACAGTTCAATTACGTAACCCGTCACGAACTGGAGCGCCTCAGCTCGTCCGTGCCAGAACCACACCAGCACTGCGAACCCGGCCGCCAGTGCGATCCAGGCTCCCGACCAGGCTAGCGCTTCGTGAAATCCGATGCGGTGGGAGCGGCGATTCAGCAGGCCCAGGTCGAGGGCCAGCATCGCCAGCACAAAAAGGTTGAAGACGATCCAGAAGACGAGCACAGGGAATCTTACGAGAATCAGGTGTCAGGTGTCAGGTCTCAGGTGTCAGGAAAAACTGAAGGCGGCGGGCTTGAACCTGAGACCTGACACCTGAGACCTGCTTTATGGTTCTCTTCCCCGTTTTCCATTGGCCCATTCGTCCCACATGCCCGAGTCTTTCAACTCCTGGTCGAGATGGGATTCGTGCAAGGTCTGCTCGATCTGGGCGCGGTTCAGGCGCGGGCCGACGCGCTCGGCGGCATTTGCCAGCGCGAACGTGAATTCGGCCGCTTCGGCCACGTTCTTTTTGAGCTGCATGAAATCCACTTTGTCGAACGTGTCGGTGGTGGCGTGATAGTTCTCCATGTAGTTGGCTTCCTCCTGGTCGACGACAAAGGTGGGCACGCCTTCGAGCATAAAGTCGTAATGATCCGAGCCTACCTCGGCGGTTGCCTCCACTTTCGGAATGCCAAGTCCTTCCAAGGGAGTCAACATCGCCTGGACTGCCGGAACAACGTCTTTGCGCCCGCCGGTTGAGATCGCCGTCATCTTTCCGGTGCCGGAATCGAAGATGACAACGCCCGCCGCGTGATCGAGTTCGCTACGATGGGACACCGCGTAGGCGCGCGATCCCATCTCCCCTTGCTCTTCGCCCGAAAACAGGATGAAACGCATCGAGCGCCGCGGCTTCAGACCCGATGCCTTGATGGCACGCAGCACATCAATCACCAGGGCGGCGTTGCATCCGTCGTCGAGTGCGCCTGTTCCCAGCTCCCAGGAATCGAGGTGCGCGCCGAGCCACTACGAACTCGTCCGGCTTTTCGCTGCCGCGAATTTCCGCGACCACGTTCCAGGTCTTGATCGCGCCGCCAATCTTGTTGGGAATCGAAAGATCGGCCCACACTGGATGTGCCGACGCCAGCAGGCGGGCGATTCGTTCTCCATCTTCGCGGGCCACCACGACCTGCGGCAGGGCATCGATTTCGCCATGCTCAGAGTTCGTGTGCCGGTAAAGGACGCCGTGCGCGCGCGAGGATAGGAACGCGACGGCCTTGGCTTTTCCTTTCACCGCCAGGGCCACTACCGTGGGTGCCCAATCGTCTTCGGCGTACAGATCGTCCCAAGTCGCCAGCACCTTGGTGTGCACCAGTACGATTCTTCCAGCGATATCCCCGGCCTTGGTGAACTCGGCAGCCGAACCCTTTCCCACATCCACGATGGGCACATGCTTGGCCGGAGCCATCGCCGGCGCCCACGCGACCGACACAGAGTGGACAGTAAAGGTAGTTCCGGAATATAACGACGCGGTCATCTCGGTCGCGCCTTCGGCCCACGAATTCTGAATGATGAATTCTTCGGTGTGCACGCTGTCGGCTCCAGCATCTTTGAAGGCCGCCACGGCCCAGTCCACCGCGCGCTGGAAGGCGGGAGTCCCGGGAACACGTCCGCCAATTTCATCGCTCAGGCGGCGAAGATTGGTTTCGATTGGCGAGGGCTTGAGGGCTTCCGTGATGAGACGATGCGCGATTTCTCGATCTGAATTGGGGTCGGCTGCGAAAGCTGGAAGAATAAAAGCCGCCATCAAGAAAAGAGTGAAACATAAGCGGGCGAGTCTACGTGTCATAGCTCGGAGCATTAGAAATGAATTTGCGGGAAAACAAAAGGGGGCGGGTCTCAGCGGGAACGAGCGGCGGGTTTGAGGAGTTGTTAGATCGTGCGACGCGAAAGATGAGAGGGCCGGGCTGGCCGGGCGGGGACGCCCGGCGTTCCATCAACGAAGGGCTTAGGCATGACCGTCGCCCGCCGCCAGCATCGGCAGGATTTTGGGCTCGGTTTTTTTCTTGCGGTTGGTCTTCCTGTTGATGGTCTTCCTTTCGCTGGCTTTCGAACGGGAACCCGCCGCGGGTCCACGGCTGATCAGGTCGGCCAGTGTCGTATTCTCCAGAATCCGGGCAGCCTCATCGCGTACTTCCAGAAACACTTTGTAGAGGGCGCTGTGGTCGGCATCGCGATTGATCAGAACTCGCAACTGATCGGCATCGCCAAAGGGCGCGAGGGGCCCGTCAATCAAGCGGATGATTTCGCTCAACCGGATCTCCGCCGGCGGCCGGCGCAAGCGGTATCCACCCTTGGCGCCGCGCACGCTCTCGACGATGCGCGCGTTCTTCAGTTCCAGAAGAATCAGCTCCAGAAACTTCTCCGGCAGATTTTCTTCGTAAGCAATGTCGCGAATCCGGATCGCACCCTGGTTATGGCGCCGGGTCAGCATCATCAGCGCCTGCAATGCATACAGCCCTTTTTGGGAAACTTTCATCGCGTCCTGCCCTTGATTATCCCTACGTTATTATCCCTACGTCAATGATAGGCATTATGGAAAATGCACGTGCGCTGCCAAAACACCGAACTTCCGGACTGGGGACGGTCGTGTAATTTCAGCAAGTTACGGCCGGAAGAGTGCAACGGGGAAGGGGCTGGGGTGCAAGGGTTTGCATTCGGGAAAGGTGCGACTTCCCTTCTCCAAAAACGCGCTCGTTCTCGCGCTTCTTCTCAGGATCTTCTTCTCAGGACCGCGGCCGTCTCAGGACAAGCGCAGAATCTCAACCGTGATGTTATCTGGGCCGCCGCGTTCCCGGGCCAGTTCTATCAGGTCGCGGCAGGCCTTTTCCGCGCTGTTGTTCTCGACGGCGTCAAGGATCTCCGGGTCGCGTACCTGCCCCCACAATCCGTCGCTGCAGATGAGAAGCACGTCCTCGGGGCGCAGAGGCTCCGGATGCCCGGGCGAGTCCATGATGAGATCGGGGTTGGTGCCTAAGGCTGCGGTCAGAATGTTCCGTTGCGGATGATGCTCGGCCTCTTCCGGAGTGATCATTCCCGACTCCACCAGCCGTCCCACATAGGAATGGTCACGTGTAACCCTGATGATCTGGCGGTCGCGGATCAGGTAGAGCCGCGAGTCGCCGACGTGCACGTAGTAGAGCGCGTCGTAGTTCGCAGTGCCGTCGGCGGCGCCGTTCGCGTTGCCGTTTGCACCCCCGGCGGGCGCAGCTCTGACGATGGCCGCCGCGGTACAGGTTGTTCCCATGCCGCGCAGCTCGGGATGAGCAAAGCTATATTCACGGATCTGCTCGTGGGCCGCCTGCAAACCCTCAATCAGCGCGGCTTGCGGGTCGTCGCCGCGAAAGTCGCGGTAAAACGCCATTAACGTTTCCACCGCCAGGCGGCTCGCTTCCTGTCCGCCTTCGTAGCCGCCCATGCCGTCCGCCACCACCGCCAAGCGCCCCTTGCGGAGGAACTGCTGGTCGTCCTCCGGCTCCCAATAACCAAACGAATCTTCGTTATTGTTGCGCACGCAGCCGACATCGGACTGGCTCGATACTTCAATTCCAGATCGGACCTTCATCTGGAAGCGACTTCAGTTGAGAGATTGACAAGCATAGGCAACGAACGCAATGGCAGACAAACTTAACATTATAAGGGTTGCGGGCAGGACGCTCAAACCGGGCACAGAGAACTGCCTGCTTGGATGGAGTGGAGTAGCTCTGAAAGGAGACGAGGACGGCAGATATCGCCGTCCTCGCGGAACAACAAATCAAATGCCTGAGACTAACTGGTCGGCTGCGGACCGCACAGTCCGGTGGGGTTGTTCAGGTTGGCGGGATCTTCGTCATAGTAAGGGTAATACTGATTGCCAGCCGACGAGGCGACCGGGATATAAGCGGGCTGCGATATCACCCCCTGGTACGTAACTGTCACCTGGTAGTCACCCGAGTAGAAATAAGCGGGCGTGGCGGAACCGACCGGTGCGATATCCACCCACGTGCACGTCGCCGGCTCAACCGCGGTAACCAAGCCGGTGGGGCTGAGTTGTACGGTCCCCTGGGCCGAAGTCTGGGCGCACGGGGTACCAATGCACGGAGGAGGCAGCGGGTTACCGAACGCATCGATGTTGTTCACCGGATCAACGACGATGTTGTACACGACTCCCGCGCCGTGAATAGGGATGGACTTCCCGTTGGTGTAGTTCGCGGTCGCACTCAGTTGGATAGTGCCGCCGTTACCCTGCAAGTTGAAAAAGCCAGACTGGCCCGTAGGGACGAGGCCGTTGATCAGGCTTGCGCCCAGAGTAACGGACTGCAGCTTATTGGTTGTGCCGCATCCAGCTAGAACGAAGACCAGGAGGGCGCATGTCAGCGCCGCAAGGATGTTTGTGCGTTTCACCGCGGATTACCTCCAAAAGGAAATCTTCCGCATCGTCGCAGCATCCGTCACATCAGACAAGGTAACCAAAGTCACTGAACCTTACGGACGGATTGCCGAGCCGCAGAACGGCAACCGGAGCCGCGTGAGTCGAGCGGTACAACCGCCATGCAGGACTCGGGGGTCATCTACAATCAGCTCGTCTACAATCACCCCATGCCTGATCAACCCAGGTCCGATCGACCAGTGTCCGATCAACCAGTGCCCGATCAACCGGTGCCTTCTCCGCAACGGCCCTCGCTGCCGTCTGAACCGGTCATGGAATTTCGCATTGGTGAAGAGTTTGGAACGGCCAAGCGTAATCTTCCGCCTGCTGGAATTGTCCTGATCTGCGTTGCCGTCATCGCCGTGATTGTGGGAATCTTTGCTTTCGTGGGACGGCCGAAACCGCAGGGCGCGGGTTCGATCGACTTTGTGGTCGCGACCGATGTGCCGGGCCAGAACATGATCCTGGCCGCCATCACTTTCACGCTGAGGAATCCGGCGGCCAGGCCGTTGTGGGTTCACACGCTCAAAGCGGAGCTGACCACCGCCGACGGCAACACCTTCGACGATGAGGCGGCTTCGGCGGTGGATCTCGACCGTTATTATCAGGCGTTTCCTGTTTTGAAAGAAAGTTCTGAGCCGCCGCTTCCGCCCGAAACCAAGCTGCTCGCCAGAACCGAACAGAGAGGAACCATCGTTGTCAGTTTCAAGGTCACCAAGGAGGCGTTCGATCAGCGCAAATCCCTGACGGTGACGATTCAACCGTATGATCAGGTGTTGCCCGTAGTCTTGAAATAACTCGCGGGCCGCCGGGCGAGGACGCCCGGCTCTCCACTTTCTCACCGGCATTTTATTCATTCTCGAGTTGTTTGCGGGCTTCGACCAGGGCTGCCTTGGCGGCGCCGCTCACTTTCGGATACTTCAAATTCATACGCTTTAAGGCATCGACCACGGCCTCGGAGACCACCAGCCGCGTGAACCATTTGTTATCCGCCGGGACGACATACCAGGGTGCGTGCTCACTTGCCGTGTGCCGGATCATGTCCTCATATGCTCCCTGATATGCGTCCCAGAACTGGCGTTCTTTCACGTCGGACGCGGAGAACTTCCAGTTCTTGTCAGGCGTATCGAGCCGTTCCATGAACCGGCGCTTCTGTTCTTTCCTGGAAAGATGCAGAAAGAACTTAACCACGGCAATGCCGTTGCGCGCGGAGTAGCGCTCGAGATTATCAATGTCTTCAAAACGTTCCTGCCAGATATGTCTGGTCACGAGCGCCTTCGGCAGTTTCTGGTTTTCGAGAATCTGTGGGTGGACGCGCACCACCAGCACCTCCTCGTAATACGACCGGTTGAAGATGCCGATCCGCCCCCGCGCCGGCATGACTTTCATGCAGCGCCACAGATAACCGTGGCGCAATTCTTCCGGCGAGGGCGCCTTGAACGAGGACACATCCACGCCCTGCGGATTCACGCCCGACATGACGTGCTTGATGGTTCCATCTTTTCCGGCCGCGTCCATGGCCTGGAAAATCAGCAGCAGGCCCCAACTGTCCTGGGCCGCGAGAATGTCCTGCAGGCGGCTCAGTTCTTTGACGCCATGGGCGAGCAGTTCCTTCGCCTGGGGCTTAAGTTCTGACCCCAGCCCATGCGTGTCGGCGGGGTCGTGGTCCTTGAGGCGGAAGTGTTTCCCGTTTTCGATGCGGTAGCGCTTGAGCAGTTTGTCGATTTTCATAGCGTTGCTCTTTCTGAGAACTGAGCACTGGTAACCAGCAGTCTACCTCTATCGACATTTGACTTCCCGTGATTTACTCCGCAGAATAGAAGCAGTTCTTTAAAGGCCAAAACCCACCAGTGGGGGCGTCACGGCTTCGACGGAGATGCTTGCGGCCAAGAGGCATGCCGGGGTGCACACACCCGTAATCGCGTGCAAAATGATAATTGCCAATCAACAGATGGCATACGCAGCTTAATTAATTAAGTTGCCGTCCTCCGAGGCTTCGCCCGTGGGTTGCGGTCAGGACGTCACACAGCGGGCCGCTCCTCTCTGCTACGTCTGGGCTGGGAGGCTAAGACTTCAGGCTAGCGTCCACTGTTTCTTGTCCGTTCCGAGCAGTGGCCGCGAACGTCCTGGGGTAATGCCCAGGGCATGAACTGGAATAAGCATGTAGTCTCTTGACCAGTAACATTTTCGGACGCGGGTTCGACTCCCGCCGCCTCCACCAATATCTAGCTTATTATCAATCGTCTACGGACACATTTTAATTTCGTACAATAGCATTCTGCCCGGGCGGGTTCTGCGCCCGGCTTCTCTCGGTTTTTCTTTTCGCCACTTGTACTACAACATAAAGACAATTCCCCGATCTGGGTCAACCCCGCGGCCACAGCTACGGCTGTCCGGAGCGGATGCCGGAAGAACCACAGCGTTCTGTGGTACAAAAGTTTTCACGATTATCCATGCCGATTTTGAGGCAGGTTTCATGTTTACTCCAGAAGAATTGCGACAAGCCAAAATCTTTGCCTGTCTTGACGAAGCCGAATGCGCTCGATTGGCGCACACTATCGCCGATGTGCGTCTCGAGCCGGGAGAATGGGTCTTTCGGGAGGGCGCACCCGCCTGGTTCTATGTGCTATTGGAAGGAAGTCTGCGGATCGTTCTAGATGTTCACGGAAAGCAGACCGAGTTTCCGCAGTACGAACTCAAGCCGGGCGAGTTCCTGGGTGAAGTGCCTCTTCTGCTGGGAACTCCGACCTTCGGCTCATTGCGAGCCCAAACCTCCTGCCGCATGGCGCGCCTGGATAAGCAGCAGTTTCATCACTTGATTCGGGACTCAAAAGAGGCCCGCACCCTCATTCTGCAGACGCTGGGTGAACGGCTTTTGTTGATCCAGCAGCGTTCCCTTTCTTTACCAACGGCGCGGGTGCTCATCTTCGGCCGCAACAAGGATGAGGACTGCCATAACATCCGAGAATTTCTTTCAGCGAATCGTATTCCTTACGAGTGGATTGATCGTGACGCCTATCCGGACAGGGTGCCGGGCGGCCTGTCCGATGACCCTGATTGTCCGGGCGTAAGTGTTGACGGACAGCTTTTCAGTGAGCCGCCGACAACAAGGGAAATTGCCGAGGCCTTGCAACTGCAGACCAGGCCCAATCACGAGAGTTATGACGTGGTGATTGTGGGGGCCGGACCGGCCGGTATGGCGGCCGGCGTTTATGGGAGTTCTGAAGGGCTTAGAGTGCTGATTGTCGAGCGCTGTGCGGCAGGCGGGCAAGCGGGCACATCGTCGCGGATCGAAAATTATCTGGGATTTCCTGAAGGGATTTCGGGAGAAGACCTGACCGGGCGCGGGTTCAAGCAGGCGACTCGCTTCGGCGCGGAAGTTGCGCTGACGCGTTCGGTGGAAAAGATTACTCCTTCGAGTAAAGGCTACGTGTGCGAGTTTGACGGAGGCCAGTCGGTTTCAGCCCGGGCTGTGGTGTTGGCCACTGGCGTGGACTGGCGGCGGCTACAGGCGAAGGATGAAGATCGACTGCTCGGACGCGGCATATTTTATGGAGCGGCCCGGCAGGAGGCGACCAATGTGGTCGGCAAGAAGGTCTTCATCGTAGGAGGCGGCAATTCAGCAGGACAAGCTGCCATGTTTTTGTCGAGCTATGCGGCTGAAGTAAAGGTATTGGTACGGGGCGAGGGGCTGAAACTCAGCATGTCGCAATACCTGATCGATCAGATTGCATCGAAGGCTAACATCCAGGTGCTCCCCTTTACGCAGGTCGTTTCGGTTGACGGCGAAGATCACCTGGAACGAATGGAGGCTCGTGTTCAAGCGCCTCATGAGATGGAGAAGATACTTGGCTATGAAGCCGATGCCTTGTTTGTGATGATCGGCGCCGATGCCAGCACGTCATGGCTACCAGACGATTTGGAGCGGGACCCACGCGGCTATATTTGCACCGGGCGCGACCTCACCACCTGGAAACTCGATCGCCATCCGTTTCCGTTGGAGAGCAGCCTACCGGGCGTGTTCGCGGCTGGTGACGTGCGTCACAACTCCATAAAACGAGTATCGAGTGGAGTGGGCGAGGGCAGCATGGCCATCGCGTTTATCCATCAGTACCTAGCTTTGTAGAAGGAATCGCGAGATGCAAAAGGCCGGAACAAAAAATTGCGGGGACCGTTTGGGCGGTCCCCGCGTTGGCTTGGCTGGTTACTTCCCCGCTATTGGCAGACGCCTCCGCTGCCGGCGGTGTAGATGGCCTGCACCTGGGATGGCGTCAGGGCTGCGTTAAAGACCGCAACATCATTCAGCAGACCGGTGAAGGGCCAGTTGCTGACCACGGATTGCCCGATCGCGAACCACGTGGTGCTGTTGTACGGGACGGTGGTGGAAGAAGTCCATTCCGCGCCGGATGTGGTTGTAGGTTGTTGGACCCCATTGAAGTAGATCAGCGAGGGGTTATTCGCCGAGGCGGTTGCGGTGACCAGGACCCACTGATTGAGCGGCACCTGAGTGGTGGTGAATACCGAGTAAAATGCGCTCCCGGTTCCGATGTCGAAAGCGATGGCGCCCGGAGGCACATCCGTCCCGTTGCCCGGGTTATCGTGAAACCCGAACCAGTCGGAAGATGGTCACCGCTCCGCGGCTCGTGGAGTCGGCAAGGGCTGGCAACGATTGATTTGACTTGCGACAAAGCTGCAACAGACTGCACTGTAATCCTCGTTTCGTCCCCAGCTCTTCATGTACACTATTACGTCAATTGATATGGTGGTGTTTGTCAAACGTCTTTATCGGCGCGGCATTCCCGTTGTTGCTGAAGTTCTTCCGGAACGTCTGGTCAGGTTCCTAACAGATTGATCTGCAGTTTCTCGTAGCCGTGTTCGTGCGCCCACAGATCCAGCGGGATGGTCGCCAGCTCATCGACAACGGCAACTGCCAGTCCGGTTTTGGTCAAGTCCACGCTTTTCAGATAGGTGTGGCACGTGTCGCAGACGTCCACGCGGACGTGCGCGATCTCGGGCGCGGAATAAAATGCCATCTGCGGTTCTCGTTCTTCTCCGCATGCCGGACAATAGATTCTTCGGAAAAGCCATTCGTGCGCGCAAAGCATACAAATCAGCGACTTTTTTGCGCCGTCGCCTTCGCTCCGCAAAACGCCGACGGCCGGCCTGCCACCGCAAAGCGGGCAGGTCGATGGAGTTCCATCGACGACAGCGATTTCACGGTGATCTGCGAGATATTCAGCATACGGTTGAAGAAACATCCACGCGAGTACTCGATCGGAAGACTGGGCTTCGGCAGAGTCGTCCACGCCTGCCGCCAACTCTGGCTCCCCGTGCCAGAAGTCTTCGATCGCGTGTTGCCATGCGGCTGGCCCCTCGTGCGCCAGAGCGCCGGAGGCTTGAGCTAGCGGCGCGGGCGCAATCTGCTGGATCAGCGACAGGAATTCGGGAAATTTCGGTAAGAGGAGAAAAAGATCCAATTCATCGCGCAGAGGACGATCAGAGGAAGGCTTTGGCGCATCCGCGAGAGCTTTCTGGAATTCCCGGTAAAGGCTCTTCTGAAATGTTGCGACCCGCGCGTAATAGCGGAGCCCTTGCGCGGAGAATGGATAGGACGAGACCAGTTCGGTGGCGCGATGGATACGGCGATCCCACTTCGCATCGGTCATTGTTTGGACGGGAATTGTTTCCGGAGTTTGGACAGGAATCGTTCCCGGAGGGATGGCTCGGTTGGGGGTTTGCAGGTAACGGCGTAGCACCACGTGCGGTGGAACGTCCACGCCCACGCTCGTGTGACGTAACCGTTAATCATGGAGCCAAAGCTACCCTCTTCGAGAACGGCGCTCATGTACACGTGAATCAGGAACAGTCCAATCGTGAGTAGAGCCACGCTCGCGTGAACCAGAATCGCGATGTAGCGAACGAACCGGAGGCTCCATGAGAGCGTTTCTGTGTACCACAAGGCGACGCCGGAGAGCAGCAAGAGAATCACGCTGTAGAAAATTCCCCAGAAGAATAGTTTTTGCCCAAAGTTGAACCGGCCGACGGGCGGGAGTTTCTCGTCCTCGTTCTTAATGTAATCTGGGATCGCCTTGCCCCAGGCGCGATCAGCGTCATCAATTTCCATGTCGCCGCGCCACTCTTTGAATGTCCAGAAAATTGACGCCGTAAAAATCAATCCGAACCACGGATGCCACAATCTCGCAGCGGGACCGCCTCCCACAACCGCGGCCAGCCAGTAGAGGTAGGGTGACCAGAAGGCGAGGCCGGTGGCCAGCAGGTAGGTGTAAGCCAATGCGCCGATCCAGTGATTCACACGCTCGCCAAAGCTGTAGCGAAGAATCCTCTCCTCGTTTTGGTTGGCGGCGCTCGAGCGCGAAACGGCGTCGGTGGTCATACGCGCCTCTCGTTTTGGTTAGCGGGATCGTTCGGCGGAATCGTTTCTACTTTCTTCGGCCCAAATCGCATGTAATGCAATGCCATGCCGACAATGCCGCCGACCATTGCCAAATTCCCCAGCCACTTCAGCGGCCCTTTCCACAGTCGCACCGACCACGGGATTTGCGGATCCTTCGGCAAGCCGCCATAGAGTTCGGGATTCTTGGCGTCGTGCAGAACATAAATCACGTGTGTTCCACCCACTCCGGCCGGATCGTAGACGCCCGCGTCCTCGAATCCGGAATTTTCGCGAAGTTGCGCGGCTCGAGTCTCCGCCAATTCTTTCATTTCCGACTTCGTCCCAAAATGCAGGCAGCCCGTGGGGCAGGCTTTGATGCAGGCCGGTTCGAGTCCCACCGACACGCGGTCGTTGCACAGTGTGCATTTAAAGACTTTGCGCGATGGAGGATCGAATTTCGGAATGTTGAACGGGCACCCGGTCATGCAATAGCCGCAACCAATGCAGTTTTCTTCCTGGAAATCGACAATGCCATTGGCATACTGGACGATGGCGGCATCCGCCGGACAGGCCGCCAGGCAGCCCGGATCAGCGCAATGCATGCACTGGTCCTTGCGCATCAGAAGCATCATGGTGCCGTCGGCACGTTCATGCTCGTTGAACTTGATCAGGTTCCAGTAATTCCATGCCGTCTCCGGCATCGTCTGGTAGCTGTTATCGAAGGTGGTTTCGGTGAAGGTGTAGCCGTTCCATTCCAGGCAGGCTACCTCGCATGCTTTGCAGCCGATGCAGGTGGTGGTGTCCACCAACTTGCAGACCTGGAATTCCCGGTTCAGACCTTT
Source organism: uncultured Acidobacteriaceae bacterium (assembly GCA_963747545.1). GTDB lineage: Bacteria > Acidobacteriota > Terriglobia > Terriglobales > Acidobacteriaceae > Acidiflorens. Next base: position 379,587 of record CAVVFQ010000001.1, read on the forward strand.
GCCCGGGACGACGCCGGCGTGGCCGGAGATTCGGATTAACTCTGTTGCCGCCTGGCTCATGGTCGTTCCTACGCCTTCTCGACTTTTACTAAGAAGCCCTTGGATTCAGGGGTGTGGGCATTTGGATCGCTGACTGTGGGCGTCAGCAAATTCGCCGGCGTCCGCGCATTTCTTCCTTCGTCCTCGTCGATACCACGGAAGCCCTGGTGAATGGGCAACCCGATCTGATAGACCTTCTTTCCGTCGATCATCATCGGTTTCAGCCTGCGAGTGACAAAGGCTTTCGCGGTGTATGTTCCGCGGGCGCTGATCACATGGATCTTGTCCGTTCCTCGAATTCCCTTTTCGTCCGCCAACTCCACTGGAATTTCCACGAACGGTTCCGGGATCAACTGGACGTTCATCGGATTATTTTTCGTCCAGTAGTGATACTGCTCGGTCAGCCGGTATGTGGTGCAGACGATGCTGTATTCCTCCGGCGATCCAAACTTATCGAAAGGCGTCTTGAACTTCTTCACCAGAGGATTATTCGACTGGTCGGGGTGCAGCGGATTCTTGATCGGGCTTTCAATCGGTTCGTAGTGTTCGGGGAACGGCCCGTCCGCGAGCACACCGATGGGAGCGAACAATCGCCCGACGCCTTCCGGGTTCATGATGAAAGGCCCCATGTGATCTTTCGGATGGGAGTCGGGCTTGAAGTCCGGCACGTCGTTGCCGACCCACTTCCCCGCTGCTTCGTTCCACCAGACCTGCTTGCGAGACGGATCCCACGGCTTCCCATCCGGATTGCAGGAAGCGCGATTGTAAAGCACGCGGCGGTTGGCCGGCCACGACCACGACCAGTTGGGATAAACACCCATACCGGAGGGATCCTCGGTGCCTCGCCGCTGGATCTGCGCTCCAGCCTCCGTCCACGAACCGGAATAAATCCAATTACCGCACGTCGTGGTGCCGTCATCTTTCAACCACGCAAATCCCGGCAACTGCTGGCCGGCTTTGATCACCTGTCCTGTGGCGTCGTCTTTCAGGTCGGCAAGTGCTTTACCGTTAATTTCCATGGCCACCTGAGAAAGTGGTGGATGAGACGCGTCGGCGTATGCCCAGCTCAGATTCAGAATGGGATCGGGGAATTTTCCGCCATCCTTCTTATAGAGGTCGCGAACCCGCAGGAAAATCTGCGCGACGATGTCCTGGTCGAGACGCGCTTGCCCCGGAGGCGGAACCGCGGCATATTTCCAGGTGACCCAGCGTGCCGAGTTGGTCATGCTGCCGTCTTTTTCGGCAAAGCCCGCGCAGGGCAAACGGTAAACCGTGGTATTGATGTTTTTTTGTTCTTCGGTGGTTATGCCTGGTGCTCGCCAGAACTCGCTGGTCTCATCCTCATAAATTTCGCCCACCACCAGCCAGTCAGCCTTCTTTAGCGCATTGATGTTCTTGTTCGTATCCGGGCCAATCATCACTCCGTTCATTCCGAAGGCCAACATGCCCTTGATCTTGTCGTTGTACATGTCGTCCCAGATATGGGTCCACGAGCAATCTTGACCGGGCTTGGGCAGGTAGTCGAAGCCAAATCCGTTGTCTTTGGTCGCCGCATCGCCATAGAACGATTTGAGCAACGACACCATGAATTTCGGCGTGTTCGCGTAGTAATTCATCGAATTCCAGGGCGCGGGTTTGGACGGTCCCGGCGTAGTTCGCTTCAGATACGTGGCCAAATCTGCGTCGTCGGGAACCGGTCCTTTGAGGTATCCGGGAAGAGACTCGTACAGTCCGGCCATGTCGGTCGCACCCTGAATGTTCGAATGGCCGCGAAGCGCGTTCACGCCGCCGCCTGCTCTGCCGACGTTGCCGAGCAGGAGTTGAATCATGGCGGCGGTGCGGATGATCTGGGTTCCGAAGGTATGCTGCGTCCAGCCCACCGCGTAGATGATGGTGGCGACCTTCTTCATGTCGCCGTCTTTGCGGACCGAGGTAAATAGATCGACAGCCTTCAGGTATTGGTCCTTGGGGATGCCCGTGATCCGTTCGACGGTTTCGGGGGTGTAACGGGAATACTGCTGCTTCATCAATTGGAAGACGCAGCGCGGATGTTGAAGGGTGAGGTCATAAGCAACATTCGGAGGAAGCGCAACTGGAGGTGCGGGTGTCGCGGGATGCGACGTTTGCGGATTTGCGTTGCCGGGACCAGCGGAAGTTGGCGGCGCGGAAGTGGCGTGAGCGGAAGCCGCGGGCGCATCCGTTTTGCCGCTGAAGTCTCCGCCCTCTTCATAATTCCACGTGGTTTTATCGTAGGCGCTTGTCGCCGCGTTAAATCCCGAGTACAAGCCATCCTCGGGAAGTTTGAAACCCTCTTTAACAATGAAAGCGGCGTTGGTGTAGTTGACGAGATATTCCTTGGCGATCCGGTTGTTCTCGATTGCATAGCGGATCAGGCCGCCGAGGAATGCAATGTCGGTGCCGGCGCGAACTTGCAGGAACAGGTCGGCGGTAGCAGACGTGCGCGTGAATCGAGGATCAACGGAAATCAGCTTGGCGTTGCGGTTGCGCTTGGCCTCCATCGCCCACTTGAATCCGCAGGGATGGTTTTCGGCGGGATTGCCGCCCATGATCAACATCATGTCGGTGTTCTTGATGTCGATCCAGCCATTGGTCATGGCTCCGCGTCCAAATGTTGGTCCCAAACTTGAGACCGTGGGGCCGTGTCAAACACGGGCTTGGTTTTCCAAATAAACCAAGCCCAACCCCCTCATGGCCTTGACGGCCAGAAAATTAAACTCATTAGTGTCGGTGCAGCCGCCGATGAACGATATCCCTTCGCACCGATTCACGGTGCGGCCCTGTGCGTCCTTCTCGACGAAGGAATCATCGCGGGTCTTCTTGGTCCATTGCGCGATTTCGGTCAGAGCGTTATCCCAGGAAATATCCTGCCATTCCGTCGCGCCGGGTCGCCGGACTTGAGGTTTGGTAAGCCGCCGCGGGTTGAGCATGTCCTGTTCGAGCGAAGAGCCCTTGGGACACAGAGTTCCGCGGTTGGTGGGATGATCAGGATCGCCTTCGACGTGGATCACTTGCGGCGTGACGTTCTTCGCCCGATCGCCAATGGTATAGATGAGGACGCCGCAGCCTACCGCGCAGTAGGGACACGTCGAGCGCGTTTCGGCAGCACGCGCAATCTTTAACTCTTTGAGCTGAGCGTAGGCGGGCTGGAGGTCGAAGCCAAAGACGGTTGCGCCAACGACGCCCACCGTTGCTGCCTTGAAGAAGTCTCTGCGGGACTGTTGCATCGAAATGATCTCCGCGTGTGTCCGAGAGTCGAAGGACTTCTAAGCTTTCTAGTCTTTGATCATTATGTTTGTCAAGGGATATGAGCGCGGGGTAACTGCTTGATTCTCTATTGCATGCTCACCAGGACCGTTCAAATCTGTAACTTTCGGGGCGCGTAGGAATCCAATGTGGGGTGAGGTGAGGCCATGTCGGTCAAAACGTCGGTCGGAACATCGGTCGAAAGTAAGAATTCTCCAGCGGTTGGCAAGATCGGGACTCTGATCGCAGTCATTATTCTTCTTGCCGCTACCGTGATCTGGAACCGGGCCCAGGCCAGCGGAAGCAGCGTCGCTCTTCCCGATCCGGCTGTTGATGTCGCTGCGGCCGCGAAGTCAGGCCAGCAAACCGCGGTGGTCGCCGGCGGTTGCTTTTGGGGAATTCAAGCCGTTTTCCAGCATGTGAAAGGCGTAAAGGACGCCACCTCGGGGTATTCCGGGGGATCGGTTGTGTCACCGGGATACGAGGAAGTGAGCACCGGAAGTACGGGCCACGCTGAGTCGGTGAGGATTACCTTCGATCCGTCGCAGATTTCATACGGTCAGCTTCTCAAGGTCTTTTTCTCCGTGGCTCACGACCCCACGGAACTCAATCGCCAGGGGCCGGATGCCGGCAGCCAATATCGCTCGGTGATTTTCTACGCCAATGACGAACAAAAGCGCATCGCGGAGGCCTACATCTCGCAGCTTGAACAGGCAAGATCGTTTCGTGCTCCGATCGTGACGCAAGTGGTTCCGCTGAAAGCGTTCTACGCGGCCGAGGGCTATCACCAGAATTACGCTACGCTTCATCCTGACAACCCATACATCGCAATTAACGATGCGCCGAAGGTCGAGCATCTCCGCCAGCAACTTCCAGACCTGTATAAGAAGTGATGGTAAAAGACAAAATGCGGCGGAACGTCAAGGAACCGGAATAGACAAACACCATGCTGATCTACTTGTTAGCTTTCGTTGGTGGCGTGCTTACGATTTTGAGTCCGTGCATTCTGCCGGTACTGCCGTTCGTGTTTGCGCGGGCCGACCAACCCTTTCGCCGCTCCGGGCTACCACTTCTCGCGGGCATGGCGCTGACATTTTCGGTTGTGGCGGTCGCAGCCGCATTCGGCGGACATTGGGTGGTACGCCTCAACCAGGGCGGGCGCTATGTGGCGATGATCATATTCCTGGTCTTGGGAGTGACCCTGCTCTTTCCTTCGCTTGCCGAAGCATTGAGCCGGCCGCTGGTCCGCGCGGGGAGCCGGCTTCAGGGTGGTCCGTCAACGGAGAGCAGCATCGGCAAATCTTTCGTGCTGGGAATCTCTACCGGCCTGCTGTGGGCTCCTTGCGCGGGCCCGATCTTGGGCTTGATTTTGACTGGAGCGGCAATTCAGGGCCCGGGCGCTCGCTCGTCTTTTCTTTTGCTGTCTTTTGCGCTCGGTGCCGCGACCTCTTTGGGAATTGCGCTTTTCGCCGGCAACAGAGTTTTCTCCGCCCTGAAACGTTCGCTCTCGTTTGAAGTTTGGATCCGTCGTGGATTGGGAGTTGCGGTGATTATGGGAGTGGTTGCGATCGGTCTGGGCTGGGACACAAATTTACTTACGAAGTTCTCGTTTGTGAACACGGCGAAAGCGGAAGAGCATCTGATCGATGCGCTGCGCCCGGAGAAGCCGGCGGTTTTGGCAGCGACCGCGGCCGAAGTTCCCGCGCTTAAGGATGAAGGCCCCATGCCGGATTTGAGCGGCGCCGTTGCCTGGCTGAATTCGCCTCCGCTCAGCAGCAAATCGCTCAGGGGAAAAGTTGTGCTCATCGACTTTTGGACTTACTCCTGCATCAACTGCCTGCGCGCATTGCCTTACGTGGAAGGCTGGGCGCAGAAGTATAAAGATGCCGGACTGGTTGTCATCGGCGTGCATACGCCGGAGTTCGCATTCGAGAAGGAGCGATCGAACGTCGAGAAAGCAGTACGCGACTTGAAGATAACCTACCCTGTCGCCATCGACAGCGACTACAAGATTTGGCAAGCCTTTAACAATGAGTATTGGCCGGCACATTACTTCATCGACGGTAAGGGACGCATTCGCTATCACCACTTCGGCGAAGGCGAGTACGGCGAGTCGGAACAGGTGATCCAGGAGCTTCTGAAAGAAAACGGAGCGCAACTATCTTCGTCGGTGTCAGTGTCAGCGTCAGGGGCGAGCAGTGTGGCTGGCACCGGTGCTGAAGCCGCTCCTAGTGCGAATGTCCGTTCGCCGGAAACCTACGTCGGCTACCATCGGGCGGAACACTTCGCTTCCACCGAGGCGGTCGCGCAAGATTCCAAGCGTTCTTATACGCCGCAACCCAGACTCTCGCTCAATCAATGGGCTCTCAGCGGGATTTGGACGGTCGGTGCGGAAAGCGCGGTGCTTCAAACGGCTCCCGGAAAGATTATTTTTCGCTTTCACGCCCGCGATCTTCACCTCGTGCTGGGAACGACCAAGGATGGCAAGCCTGTCCGGTTCAGGGTGAAGCTGGATGGCACACCGCCAGGGGACGATCACGGCGCGGATGTCGACAGCAACGGTGCGGGCACAGTCCAAGGTCACCGGCTTTATCAACTCATCCGGCAAAAGGGGCCGGTGGAAGACAGAACATTCGAGATCGAGTTCCTGGACCCAGGCGTGCAGGCATTCGCGTTCACGTTTGGTTGATGGGCAGTGGGCGGCTATTGACCCGGCTTTCAAACAAACTACAGCTCTAGTTGAGAGCAGATGTCTTGGAGGAAACGAGGGAATAGAGGAATAACAGAATTCCTGACGCAAACAGCGCGCCTCCGACCACGACAAACGACATGAAAGAGAAAGCGGTGTTCCAACAGAGGCTCAGAGCTTCAACCACCAGGCCAAGAATCACCAGAATTCCAGAAACTCGCAGCTTTCGGAACATCGTTGTCCTCCTCTTCCCCCTTATTCCGTGGGCTTCCAAAACTTAACTTCGCCGAGCCCGCCGACGTTGTGGAAGGTGTCGTGACAGCCGCTCGTGGTGCAAGAAAGCTTGTTCGATTTCAAATCGTCCATCATTGCCATGTGCGTGGGATCTTCGAACGAGCGCGCGCCCGCGTGGCAGTGCAGGCATTCCCGATTGTTGTAGGGCTGGTAAAGGTGGATGGGGTTCATGGGCGTTCCAAACCAGTAGACGTAGACGTGGTGCAGTCCTTCCATCTTGGCGTGGATGGTGCCAAACATGGCGTAATCGGTGTGGCAGGTGTAGCAGGCTTGGTCCGCGGGGATTCGATGATTCTGGAAATGAGCGGCGGGGATATAGGACTTGTCGTCCACGTACAGGCTCCGCCCGTAGGGTTCCATGATGTGACATGAGAGGCAGAACTGCGTTTGTTCCGACCGCTCCAAGTGCTCCGATGCGCCCACACCTGCCGCGACTACCGGGACAATGAAGAGCGCAAGAAACGCAAGGATCTTGCCCTCGCGCGAAGCGGTGATGGACGGCCGGATCACCACCACCAGGATCAGCGAGATGCTGGCGGCAATCAAGAAAAACACGAGAGTCTGCGGACCGATCATTTGACAAATGCTCCACGCTATTTTTGCTTGCCCAATTCCCGAACGTACGCCACCAGATCCTTAATCTCGGTATCCTTCAGGCTCTTGCCATAGGCAGGCATTTTGTTCTTGCCGGAGGTGATGATGGTGATGAGATCCGCATCGCTCATCTTGGTCACTTCGTCGGAACCAAAATCATGTACTCCGAGTGCCTTGGCTGGACCAGTGTTTGCTTTTCCGTCCGCGCCATGACAGCCGGCGCACTTGGCTTTGTAAGTTGCCGCCGCACTCTGTGCCTGAACCGCCGACGGCGCCATAACAACAACCGCCAACACCAAGGCGAGGATGGAAAAGTGGATCCTTACATTTACATTTCTCATTGTCGATCTCCATTCAGTAAAGTAGTGACTTTCGGCTTCTTTTTAGAACTCATAATGCACTCCAGCGGTTACGTTGTTTGCATGGAAGTTCCGAGGAGCGGTGAACCCATAGGCCGGACCGCTCATCGCAGTATTTGGCAGCGTGCTGCAGGGCACGACCGGAGCCGGGAATCCCGGCGTCGGGAGCGTGCTGGAGGGATTGCAGTACTGTGCTCCCGAAGGACCACCCTCGCCGTAGCCGAAGTAGTTATACTCGGCCTTCCAGATCAGATTCTTTCGCATCGCATAGGAGAGCTTCACAAAAGGCGACTGGTAGGTAGAGACCAGCGATCCGTTCACATCGCGCGGATCGTTGAAAAAGCGGCTGCCGTTGACCGAGCTGATTCGGTAGCCGATGTTGGCGTGGAACTTGTCGATCGGCGAAAGAGCCAAGGCCACTGACGCGTACTGCGTTGGAGCGCTCATGGAGTCCTTAGCCGGACCAAAGGTATAAGGCCCAGTTCCCCCGCGGGGAGGCGGAGACGGGCAAGCCACGCCGGTGGGCGTAGCGGCGCCCGGTATGGTGGGGCTCGAGGCCGTGCCCAGGAAGCAGATATTGGTCGCCGCGTACACGTCGCTGTAGGCATAGCCGATGTCGAACCCGTAGTGCTCGTTCGGCATCAAGTCGGCGTTCAAACTCACTATGCGGGTATGAGCGACGTGCTGGAGCGGGCCATCAACGGACGCTGTGCCTGTATTGTTCGTATTGTTGTGGAGCTCGAGGTCATTGTACGCGCCGGAGAACGTCGCCCAGGTCTTCGGCCGGTAAGCGGTGTGAATTCTGTAATGCTGAAGCTCGCGGGGTGCGACCGGGGTGAGGACATTGTCGGCGTACAGAACCTCGACCGAACCGTTGATGTTCCAGTTGTTCGCCGGCTGCATAGCGACGCCGAAGGTACCGCCGTTCTCGTTGATGGTGAAGTTGGAGACTGCCGGACAGGTATCCCGTGGTGTTCGCGGCACCTTCGCTGATATCGTGCCGCTGGTAGTGATAGGTGAGCGTGAACGTAGTGCGATCCGTAAGGTCGTACGCTGCCGTGAGGTTGTTCGTGATGAACTTCTGGCCGAAGAAATCAAACAGCGGCGTAGCGACGCTCGGACTGCCTTCAAACGTGCCCGTGGGCGGCGTGGTCGGAGTGTTGATCACCGTGGTGGTTAACGTCGTGCTATTGATGTTCGGGGTTGCGGAAGTCACGGTGGTTAGACTCGTAATGTTGGCAACTCCCGGCTGGTGCACATTCGAGTAGTCGATCTGCTCGGAGATGCTGAGCTTTTTCAGCACCTGCCAAGTGACGCCGTAGTCGGTGGCGATCGCTTCCCGCTTGGCGTGGGCGTTGCCGGCATACGTGATTTCGCGGCTCGTTCCCACCAGACCCTGGAAGTCGTCGTAGTAGTTCGCCAGGTTCGTGTTCGCGTAGGTGTAGCGAACGTTGCCGTTCATCGTAACGTTCTTGATGCTGGAGCTTTGTAACCGGAAGATTTCGGTCGGGAAGATTTCGCGGGTTGGCTGGGAACGCGAATAGCTGGCAATCACATTACACGCCGGATCGACGATGGGTAGACCGTTCGGAGTCTGCGCCGGGGAAATTGGGGCGGGTCCAACGCCGGCGTTGCAGGTGATGCCGACCGGCTTGTTGATCGGATTGTCGTAGTTCTGGAGCACTGCGACCCTGTATCCATCCGCTTCCTGCAGGTTGAAATACTGGGGCGCCATGCTGAAAGAGGAATCGCCCTTGTAGTGAGTGACCTGCTCTTCGTAGGTCAACTGGGTCCGCGATACGGGCTTCCACTCGACCGATCCCGTCCAGTCATCAGTGCTGTTGCGCTGATACTCCTGGAGCAGCAGGTCGTAGGAGCCGGCAACCTGATAACCGCTGGGCGTCAGGCTCGGACCCTCGAAGACGTTCTGCGAGTAGCCGACGTGGAAGGTCACTTTCGACAGCGGAAGCAGTGTAAGGTTGGTGTCCGTCATGCGGCGCACCGAGTTGTTCATAAACGGCGACTGCGTCACCTGCGGCCACGCGTAGGAGCCCGTCGGCGCCGCGGTGGGACCGATTGGAATCGACTGGCCGGGCGGAAGGTTCGGATTGCCCAGCAGGTTGTAGTCGAAGTACTGGCGGTCACGCCGGAACAGGCCGGAGAAGTCGTAGAGCTTGCCCTTGGAAAAGTCCAGCTTGGCAACGTTGTACGGGTCGCCGCCGAACCCGCTGGCAAAGGCCTTCAAGTGATCGACGAGGGTGTTCTTCGTGTTCGGCAGCGCGCGCAGTTCATAGGTCTCGCCCAGTATGCGCGGACCGGACTGCTGGTTGACCAGAGTGTCGTACATGGCACCGCTGCCGTCTACATTGGCCACATGTCCGCCCAGATCGATAGACTCATGAAGCGTGTAGCCCTCCGGAGCGGCCTGGTGAGACACAAATATTGGAATCTGCGCGACGGCAGTGCCCACCGTCAAACCCAAAATGGCTGCGGCCATGCTCCCGACAATGCATCGGGCAGCGGCAAGAGAATGCTTTTCACTCAACAGCCGGGAAATCCATCCTGGGTTCATCATCTTGAAAGCCTCACTCGAAAAACATTGCTCGTCGAGACCTTGAATCCCTATGCTCAATCGAAACGCGGCCGCCTCCGCAATTCTCCAGGCGCGTTGCAATCCATGACTCCTACCTGAGGAACGCCGCATTCATGTTCGAGCCATGGATATAGGTATGGCAGTTCGTGCAAGTTATGGTTTCCGACGACCCCGCGCCCATTCCGTGAACCGTGTTGGCAGCTACGCCGCTGTGGCACTGGTTGCAGAGCGGGGCGATGGCCGGCATGTTCAGCAGGCGGGCGTTCTGGGAACCGTGCGGAGTGTGGCATCCCATACACCCCTCGGCCTTGACCGCGACGTGTTCGTAGACGAACGGCCCGCGCGTCTCGGTGTGGCACTTGGTGCAGATCGCGTTCTGGTCGGCCGTGGACTTCACGTTATTGGCTAGGAAGGTGCCGTGCACGTCGTGGCAATCGCTGCACATGATCAAGCCTTCGTTCACCTTGTGGTGAAACGGCATATTGAATGCCGGCTTAGTGTCGGAGTGGCACTGGAAGCAGAGCGCAGGCTGCGGAGCCTTCAGCAGCGTTTCTTCTTCCTTGCTCTCGATGAACGCTGTGGCAGCTGATACAGCCGACGTTCGCCTTGGCATGGGGCGAGCGGTCAAAGTTCGGGTGCGCTCCCGCGTGACAGGTCAGGCACTTGGCGTCAACCTCCTTGGCCGAGTGCTTCGCGGGATTGAATATCTTGCTAATGTCGCCGCCGCCGGCCACGTGCTCCGCTCCGGGTCCATGGCAACCCTCGCAACCCTGGTGCGAGGGCTCCTTGTTCAGTGTGGTCTTCCAGTGCGGCGTTTTTTCCCACGCGTTATAGATTTCCTCGTGACACGTCTTGCAGGTCTCCGCTCCCACATACTTGG
>CAVVFQ010000002.1:0-141782 GCA_963747545.1 uncultured Acidobacteriaceae bacterium
TCTTCCCACCAAAGCAGCTATCAATCCACAATCGGCGGCGAAATGGAGCCTCTTGCTGACGCTGACGCGGCTGCTGAGTTTCTACAGGTGAGTCCGCGTCGCATCCTTGAGTTAGCACGGCGTGGCGTTCTTCCCGGTTATCCACTTGGCAGTGGCCCTCGCCACCTGTGGCGATTCCGTCTTTCAGAACTTGCTCGTCTCTGCTCGCAGGCAGGGTACAATGCAAGCGGCAGTCTCACGTGCCTTGAGGAGAAATCTGAAATGGCACAGAGACATCAACGTGGTTGGTTGAAAAAAGAACGACGCAAAGACGGCGAAACTTGGATGCTGTTTTTCCGCACAACTCGGGAATCCGACGGCAAGCGAGTCGAGCAAAAGATTTCCGTTGGAACGGTTCACGACTTCCCGACCAAAGCTTCGGCCTGGGCGGAAGTGGAGCGACAGCAGATCCATATCAATAAACCGGACTTTCGGAAGCGCGCGACGTTTGCGGACTTGGCTCAGCACTACCAACAGCACGAGCTAGGCGAGCGGCGGAGTGCGATTGTTGATCCGAAAGCCCACACAACCATCGCAGGATACAAACGAGTGCTACGCAATCGTCTGCTGCCGCGATGGGGCAAGCAAATGGCGCTCAGCATTCAGCCGTTGGAAGTCGAAGAGTGGCTTTCTGCGGTGAAGGAAGAGGAACTGCTGGAAAATCCAACTCTCGACAAGATGAGACGGGTCATGTCGTTGGTCTATAAACACGGCCAGCGCTATGGTCTCATTTCGCGTCGAGAGGAGTGCAACCCGCTACGCTTTGTCCGCTGCAAGACCATCAGCAACTACGAAGCGGTGATTCTGAGTCCGGAGCAGGCCTTCGCAGTTTTGGTTGATCTGCCGGAACCGGAAAGAACCCTGACGCTGCTCGCTGCCAGTACGGGCCTACGCATCTCCGAGTGCTTGGGCTTGCAATGGCTGGATGTGAACTTCGACGGATCGCTCATCCATGTGCGGCGTACCTGGACTTGGGGAAAGGTCGGACAACCTAAGAGCAAGGCGTCACAAGCTCCGGTTCCGATGCATCTTCTGCTGGCAGAATTCATGCGGGCGTGGCAAATCCGCACGCCCTACCCACAACCTGAAGACTGGGTATTCCCCAGCCTCAGACTAGACGGTAGAAAGCCACGGGCAGCAAACATGCTGGTGGAAGACTATCTCCGGCCAGCAGCGGTCAAAGCGGGAGTGATCGCCGCAGGCGATCCATGCCGGTTCGGTTTCCATAATCTCCGGCATTCGCTGGCGTCGTTTCTGGTTCGCTCGAAGACCGATCCAAAGACGGTGCAGGCGCTCTTGCGGCATTCGGACGTGAAGACGACGCTGCAGCTCTATGCACACAGCGTTAGCGCGGATCGGATGACGGCCCAAGGGGAAGTTCTGCAGGCCATTCTTGGCAGTAAGCCCGCTGAGAACGGACTGAGTGCGGACTGAAGCGATTTTGCTGATTCGATCTAACTGCTTTGAAATGATGGTGGCCAGGGACGGAGTTGAACCGCCGACGCCAGCCTTTTCAGGGCTGCGCTCTACCACCTGAGCTACCTGGCCACTTCCGTCCGCACAGCTCCGTCCACAAAGCGACCGACGGCCACTCTGGCCGTGGCGCTTTTGCTCGTAGTACTTGCGCTCTCACTGGGCAGGATGCCGCGAAGCAAAACAGCCGATGCGCTTGGGACCGTGCGGAACTCTCGAATTATAACAACGGCGAGCCCTTCGCTCAAAACAGGAGAGAAGATTTTTCGTTGCGCCTTTTCGTGCTCGCATGCTCGCTCACATCTTTTCTCGCATGTTTTCGCACATCTTTCGCGCTACGAGAGCGAGCCACTCGGCACGCCATTCATGATGGTAAGCGCACAGCGGTTGGCGCCAAACCAGTACGGAACTTCGCGATAGTCGCTCGCGTCAAACACCGCCATGTCGGCGTCTTTGCCCGCTTCCACGCTGCCTTTGCTCCCCGCCACGCGAAGCGCCCAGGCGCCGTTGATGGTGGCTGCTGCGATTGCCTCCGCGGGCGACATTTTCATGTGCGTGCAAGCCAGCGACATCGCCATCGGCATGCTGAGCATGGGAGAAGAGCCTGGGTTGAAGTCCGTGGCCAGCGCGACTGCGACTCCGGATGCAATGAACCGGCGCGCATCTGGATACCTCGCTAAACCGAGAAAATAATTTGCTCCGGGAACGAACGTTGCGACCGTGTCAGTCTGAGCGAGAGTGGGCAGGTCGGCGTCGTTCACGTGGTCCATGTGGTCGAGAGACGCGGGATGGTATCGAAGCAGCGGCCCGAGGCGCGTTTCGCCGAGTTGCCCCACGTGTGCGCGGACGGCGAGATGGTGCTTTTCCGCAGCGGCGAAAATCTGCTCGGTTTCTTCTGCGCTGAAGGCTCCACGATCGCAGAAGACGTCGACGAACTGAGCCAGATTGCGTTTCGCGACCACGGGCAGCATCTGGTCGCAGACCAGATCCACATAGTCCTGCGAACGTCCTTGATACTCGGGCGGAACCGCATGCGCTCCGAGAAAAGTAGGAACGACTGTCCCCGGCCACACGCGTGCGGCCGCGCGGATGGCTGCGAGCGACTTCAGTTCCGATTCGAGGTTCAGGCCGTAGCCAGACTTGGCCTCGACGGTTGTGGTTCCGTGGCGGGCCAAATCCGCCAGCACCGCGGAAACCTTCTGCGTCAGCGCCGTCTTGCTGGCCTTCCGCACACCGTCAATGCTGGAGCGAATTCCTCCGCCCGCCTCGGCGATCTGTTCGTAGCTGGCGCCTGAAATCCGCTTCTCGAAATCCACCAGCCGTGGATGCATGAATACCGGATGAGTATGAGAATCGACGAAGCCGGGCAAGACCACGCGTCCGCTGCAATCGATCTCGAAGATCTTTTTGCGATTCTTCTTCAGCCATGGATCGCGAAGAGCGCCTTTCGTGGTGCCTACCGAGATGATCTTCCCGCCCAGGCAGAGCACGGCGGCGTCTTGAATGATGCCAAGTTCGGAAAGGGAAGCGCCGCGGCGCGGGCCGACTGCTGCTGAGCGCAATGTCAGAAGCTGGCGGATGTTCACCAGCAGTTGCGCCCGAATCCTAGACATTCTCGCTCCGAAGCCCTATCGATCTCCGTGCCTCCGTGTCTCGGTGGTGGGTGTTCATGGCAGCGCCATCGGAATACGAACTCCCGCCTTCGCGGCAAACTCCTTGGCTTCGTCATAGCCGGCGTCCACGTGCCGAATCACGCCCATGCCTGGATCGGTCGTCAGCACGCGCTCGATGCGCTTTGCCATCATCTCGGTTCCGTCGGCGACCGTGACCTGTCCAGCGTGCAGCGAATAGCCGATGCCCACGCCTCCGCCGTTGTGGATCGAAACCCACGACGCACCCGCGGCCGTATTCACCAGCGCGTTCAGCAGCGGCCAGTCGGCCACCGCGTCCGAGCCATCTTTCATGCTTTCGGTTTCGCGGAACGGAGACGCTACCGAGCCGCAGTCCAGATGATCGCGTCCAATCACTATGGGAGCTTTGATCGTCCCTTTTTTCACCAGATCGTTGATGGCCAGCCCGAAGCGCGCGCGCTCACCGTATCCGAGCCAGCAGATGCGCGCGGGCAGTCCTTGAAACTTGATGCGCTTGCGGGCAAGTTCTATCCAGCGGCGCAGGCTGCGGTTCTCGGGGAAGAGTTCGAGAACGAGATCATCGGTAACGGCAATATCCGAAGCTTCGCCTGAAAGCGCTGCCCATCGGAACGGCCCACGGCCTTCGCAAAACAGCGGACGAATGTACGCGGGAACGAAGCCCGGAAAATCGTAGGCATTCTTGACTCCGCGCTGGAAGGCGAAGGTGCGGATATTGTTGCCGTAGTCGAAGGTGACCGAGCCCATCTTCTGAAGGCGCAGCATGCTTTCGACGTGCTTCGCCATCGAGTCGAGCGACCGCTCCTGATAGGCCTGCGGATCGTTCTTTCTCAATTCAAGCGCGGCTTCGAAGGTCATGCCGTTGGGCACATATCCGTTCAGCGGATCGTGCGCGGAAGTCTGATCGGTAAGAATGTCTGGCACCACGCCGCGCTCGGCGAGTTCTGGAATGATGTCCGCGCAATTGCCGACTAACCCGACCGAAACGTTTTCTTTTTTTCGGACGGCATTCTTGAGAATGCGCAGCGCCTCGTCGAGAGTGTTGACAAGAAAATCGCAGTAGCCGGTCTTGAGGCGCTTCTTGATGCGTTCGGGATCGACGTCAATCCCCAGAAACGCCGCGCCGGTCATGGTCGCCGCCAGCGGCTGCGCGCCTCCCATGCCTCCCATGCCGCCGGAGACGATCAGCTTCCCGCTGAGATCGCCGCCAAAATGTTTGTCGCCGGCGGCGTTGAAGGTTTCGTAGGTGCCCTGCACGATCCCCTGCGAGCCGATGTAGATCCACGAACCGGCGGTCATCTGGCCGTACATCATCAGGCCGGCGCGTTCGAGTTCGTTGAATTTTTCCCAGTTGGAAAAATGGCCGACCAGATTCGAGTTCGCGATCAGGACGCGCGGTGCGTACTCGTGCGTCTTGAACACGCCTACGGGCTTGCCGGACTGCACCAGGAGCGTCTCATCGTTCGCTAGATTCTTGAGTTCGCGGACGATGGCGTGATAGCAATCCCAATTGCGCGCCGCCTTGCCGGTTCCGCCATAAACGACCAGATCCTGGGGGCGCTCGGCAACGTCCTCGTCGAGATTGTTCATCAACATGCGCAGGGCGGCTTCCTGCTGCCATCCTTTGCAGGAAAGCGTGGTGCCGCGCGGGGCGCGAATGCGGGTGTAGGAAGATGCGGGAGACTCGGTTTCAACGGGCATTTGCGTATGGTAGTTGGTTCGCTGCCGGTTGCCAATGTTAGCACTCAGCATACCGCTGCTAGTACCCCCCCCCCCCCCCCCCCCCCCCCCGATTTGCCGTAAAGTATTGAATCTAAATTAGTTGGCTACAAAGTATTCAATCGATTGGGGTTAGCGGTGCGGTTTGCGCTTTCCAGCAACTTTGGATATGGGGAGGAAGCACTTTGTTTACTTTAAGGTGGGCGGGTTCCGGCGATTAGGGCAGTCCTGGGGATCCTCGCAAAGTATTCATTGTAAAGGCGCTAGTTGTAAAGTATTGGAGTTAAATGGGTTAACGGGGCGGCGGATGCCGTCCGGGAAGGCTTGGTGCGTCGGGTTGAGAAAGACCGTGGTCGAGTTCTCGCCTTCTGGAAGGCGAGTTATTGGTGGGGTGTCTGAGTTACTAACTCCATTGTAACTCCAGGTGTCAATAGAACGGATCCACCGTACTGTGAAGGGCCGCCCAAGCGGAGCTTGGACGGGGCACTCGGGCTCTACCATCTAATCAGGCAAATTGCCTTATACACAAAAATGTGAGAATATTACACATTCGGAGAGTGGCGTATGCGAACCAATATCGACATTGATGACGAGTTGATGCGCCAGGCTATGCGGCTCGGTGGGATCGATACGAAGAGGGCTACGGTCGAGGCAGCCCTCCGGTTGTTCATCCAGACGCGCTCGCAGGTTGGCATGCGCCGGTTTCGAGGCAAGGTGAAGTGGGAAGGAAATCTTGAAGAATCTCGTCGTGGCCGCAACGCTGGGTGATTCGAATGGTGATCGTGGACACGACCGTTTGGATTGACTATCTCGGGGGCATTCCGAATGCAGAAACGGAGTGGCTTGACCGCGAAATGCCGCTCCAGCGGATTGGTCTTACCGACATGATTCTGTGCGAAGTGCTCCAGGGCATTCGTGACGCGGGCGAATTTCGACGGATACGAGACCAGCTACTCACGTTCGATGTATTTTCTACGGGAGGCGCTGAAAACGCGATCGCGGCCGCCGCAAACTACCGCACCCTGCGCCAACGCGGCTATACCATTCGGAAAACTGTGGACTGTTGGATCGCGACATTCTGTCTGCTTACAAGAAATCAACTTCTGCACCGCGATCATGATTTCGATCCGTTTGAGAAGGTGCTGGGGTTAAAGGTGGTGCACGTCTGAAATCTGCCATATGAAAAGCAAGCGGAACGGACCGTGGAATCCTACCTTTCGAAAGGCGCGAAAGGTGGGGCACCCGGCAAGGAGCCGTAATGTCTCTTAAATACGTTAAGCCAGAACAGATCCTTTTATCCAATCATCCTGAGTTTCGGGAGAAATGGGTGCAAGATCGGATTGCCGAGGATCCTTCCATACTAGGTTTAGGCGACCTCGTTCTAAAGGATAAGGAACGCATTCTGCCCAGGGCGGGAAGGCTGGACCTGCTCCTTCAAGACGCCGAATCGCACAGCCGTTATGAAGTTGAAATCCAACTTGGTAGCACTGACGAGAGCCATGTTATCCGAACGATCGAGTATTGGCAGGTCGAGCGTAAGCGCTATCCCCAATACGATCATTATGCGGTAATAGTTGCTGAAGACATCACCAGTCGATTTCTAAACGTCATTAGTCTCTTCAATGGATTCGTACCACTCATCGCTATCCAGATGAGCGCGCTGAAGTTTGGCGATCAGATTAGCCTTGTGTTCACCAAAGTTCTGGATGTGCTCACGTTGGGAATGCCTGATGAGGATGAAGAGGTGCAAGCGGTCACTGATCGAAATTATTGGGAAACCTTGCGAGGGAGCAAGCCTACTGTCGCAATGGCCGACGAGATGCTGGAATTGATAAAAAGCTTTGCCCCTGATCTAGAACTGAAATACAACAAGTTCTACATAGGACTCGCAAGAGATGGTCAACCGAACAACTTCACGATATTTCGAGCTCGTAAGAGCAGCCTCAACGTCGACATTCGCCTCCCCTCATCGCCCGAGATCGACGAGTCGTTGGAGCACGCTGGAATCGACGTTATGGATTATGACAAGAAGTGGGGGCGGTACCGCGTCCGGTTGGCCAAAGGCGACATCACGAAGCATGCGAACCTCTTGACAAAGCTTATGAAGCAGTCGTACGGGCCCGGGACCGGAGCGGCTGGGCGCACCTAGCGAGCATATTTTCTTCCTTTGCTGAGAATTCTCTGGTAGTCCGAGACGGGGCAAGCCCCGTCTCTACACGAAATCTATTCCCACTCAATCGTGCCCGGCGGCTTCGAGGTGATGTCGTATACCACGCGGTTCACGCCGCGCACCTCATTCACGATCCGACTGGAAATTGTCTTCAGCACTTCGTAGGGCAGCGGAACCCAATCCGCGGTCATGCCGTCTTCGGAATGCACGGCGCGGACGGCGCAGGTGTAGGCGTAGGTCCGCTGATCGCCCATCACTCCGACCGACATCACGGGCAAGAGCACGGCAAACGACTGCCAGATTTTCTGATACAGACCAGCCTTTTTGATTTCCGAAACGACGATATCGTCGCACTCGCGCAGCAAGTCGGCGCGTTCTTTCGTTACTTCACCCAAGATGCGTACGGCCAGGCCCGGGCCAGGGAACGGCTGGCGCTGCAGAATATCCTCGGGCATGCCTAGATCGCGGCCGATGCGGCGGACCTCATCTTTGAATAGGTCTTTGAGCGGTTCGATGAGTTTGAGCTTCATTTTCGCTGGCAGTCCGCCGACGTTGTGGTGCGACTTGATGACCTGCGAGGGGCCGCGCACCGAGCGCGATTCGATTACGTCGGGATAGAGCGTCCCCTGCACCAGCCACTTGACGCGGCCTCCGGCTTTTTCACTTTCTTGAAATATGCGGCGTGCTTCCTGATCGAAAACGGCTATGAACTCTTTGCCGATGATCTTCCGCTTCTTCTCCGGATCGGTGACTCCCGCGAGTTTCTTCATAAAGCGATCCGTGGCATCGACGGCTACCAGGTGCAGTCCTAGATTGTCGCGGAGATTCTGCTGCACTTTTTCGAACTCGTTCTTGCGCAGTACGCCGTTGTTGACGAAAACACAGGTGAGGTTTGATTTCCCAGAAGCGTCGCGCATGGCACGATCGACGAGCACCGCTGCGACGGAAGAATCCACTCCGCCGGAAAGCGCGCAGATGGCGCGGCCATTGCCGACTTGCTGTCTCACCTGCGCGACAGTGGCATCGATAAAGTGCTGCGGCGTCCAGGAGGGCTTCGCTCCACAGATGTTGACCGCGAAGTTGCGCAGGATGTCGGAGCCGAGAGGCGTGTGGTGAACTTCGGGATGAAACTGGACCGCCCACATCTTTCTCTCGGCGTTTTCGATGGCGGCAACGGCGTTCGGAGTGTTGGCCGTCAGCCGGAAGCCGGGAGGCAGCGCTTCGGCCGAGTCGCCATGCGACATCCAGACCGATAGTTGGGGAGGCATGCCTTGAAAAAGCTGCGAGTCGGATACCTGCAGCTCAACTTTGGCGTGACCGTACTCGCGCTTCGTGGCCGGACGAACTTTGCCACCGAGCGCGTAAACCATGAACTGCAATCCGTAGCAGATGCCGAGCACGGGGATGCCGAGATCGAAGACGCTCTTGTCGGCCAGGGGCGCGTCTTGGTCGTAGACCGACGACGGGCCGCCCGAGAGAATGATTCCCACCGGAGAGTAGCTGCGAATTTCTTCCAGCGTGGCGTTGAAGGGCAGGACTACGGAAAAGATTTTCTGTTCGCGGATGCGGCGCGCAATGAGCTGCGAGTATTGCGCTCCGAAGTCGAGGACAACGATCGATTGGACAACGATGGCGGGATTAAGCTGGGATTGGGTTTCCACTTATGAGTGTCTCAGATTGGAATCATTTAGTCATTAGGTCATTTAGTCATTGGATCATTTCGACATTGAGCCATTTGATTCCTTGATCTGGCGATTTTCAATGATCCAATGTCTCAATGACCAAATGATTCAATGGCACTACCTCACCACGATGTTCACCAGCTTTTTCGGCACTACGATGACCTTCACCACTTGCTTGCCTGCGGTCGCCGCTCGCACCTTCTCATGGGCCAGCGCCGCTTGCTTGATTTGGTCTTCGGTCGCAGTAGCCGGTACGACGACCACGCTGCGCAGCTTTCCGTTGACCTGCACGGGAATCTCGATCTCGTCTTCGGCCGCGAGCGCTGGATCGTACTTCGGCCAGGGAGCTTTGAGAAGATTGCTGTTCTCGCCGGTCATCTCCCACAATTCGTGGGCCAGATATGGAACCATTGGCGCCAGCAGCAGTGCGATGCTGCGCTGCACGTCCATGATCAGCGATCGCGGAACTTGTCCGCCGGCAATCGCTTCTTCCGCTCCATAAATCTCGTTGACCAGTTCCATGATGGCCGCGATGCAGGTGTTGAAGTGCCAGCGTCCCTGGAAATCGTCGCTGACGCGTTTGATGGTCTGGTGCAGCTTACGCTGGATGGCGCGGGCCTGAGGTGGCAACGAAGTGGCGTCCACACTCGCGGAAGCTGCCGGAGACGCGGCTAGCCGCGGCTCTACGGGATTTCTTAGGAAGAACCGATAGACGCGCGCCATGAACCGCTGAACGCCTTCGATGCCTGATTCCTGCCAATCCAGATCGCGGTCCGGAGGCGCGGCGAACAAGCTGTACATGCGGGTTGCGTCCGCACCGTAGCGCGCTACCATCTCGTCCGGAGAAACAACGTTGCCGAAACTCTTCGACATCTTGGCGCCGTCTTTGATCACCATTCCCTGGGTGAACAGCCGCGCGATGGGTTCGTCGATTTTCACCAGTCCCATGTCGCGCATGAACTTGGTCCAGAAGCGCGAATAAATCAGGTGGAGAATGGCATGCTCGACGCCGCCAATGTATTGATCGATCGGAAACCAGTAGGCGATCTTGGCGGAGTCAAACGGAGCCTGGTTATTGCGCGCGTCGGCGTAGCGATAGAAGTACCACGACGAATCGACGAAGGTATCCATGGTGTCGGTTTCGCGCCGGGCCGGACCGCCACACTTCGGGCAAGTCGTGTTCAAAAACTCCGGCACGTTCAGCAGCGGCGATCCGCCCGCGAGCGTGATGGGCACGTTGTCCGGCAAAATCACAGGCAAGTCTTTTTCCGCCACTGGCACGACGCCGTCTTTATCGCAATACACCATGGGAATCGGTGTGCCCCAGTAGCGCTGCCGCGAGATTCCCCAATCTTTTATGCGAAAGGTGACGGTCGACTTGCCGAAGCCTTTTTCCTCGGCGCGGGCCGACATCTTCTGGATGGCTTCCTGGCAGCTCAGCCCGTTGAACTCGCCCGAGTTCACCAGAATCCCATCCATCGTGGTAAAGGGAAGCGGCGGCGCCGTCATGGTTTCTTCCGGATCAGTGCCCGCAGGCAGAATCACCACCCGCATTGCCAGCTTGTATTTCTCGGCAAATTCGTAGTCGCGCTCATCGTGCGCGGGCACGCTCATGATCGCGCCTGTGCCGTAGTCCATCAGGATGTAGTTGGCCACCCACACCGGCACCGCTTCGCCGTTGAATGGATTCTTCGCGTAGCGCCCGGTGAACACGCCATGCTTCTCAATGCTGCCGATATCGCCCGCTTCTTTCGCGCGGCGCTGTTCGGCGATCAAGTTTTCCACTTGCGCGCGCAGTTCGGCATTGCGGGCAATCATGTCTTTCACCAGCGGATGCTCGGGCGCCAACTGCACCGAAGTCGCGCCGTAAATCGTATCCACGCGGGTGGTGAAGACCGTGATTGTCGATCCTGCCGGCCCAACGGTTCCTCCGAGGTCGAAATCCACCAGCGTGCCTGCGCTGCGACCGATCCAGTTCTGCTGCATGATGCGGACTTTTTCCGGCCATCCGGGCAGGTTTTCCAGATCGCGCAGCAACTCGTCTGCATATTTTGTGATCCGCAAGAACCATTGTTCCAACTCTCGCTGCTCGACCGGAGTGTCTTCGTGCCGCCAGCACATTCCACCGACGACCTGTTCGTTCGCCAGCACGGTGGCGCACTGCGGACACCAGTTCACTTTGCTCTTCTTGCGATACGCGAGCCCTGATTCGTAGAGCTTCAAAAAGAACCACTGGTTCCATCGGTAGTAGTCCGGCAGACAGGTGGTAACCTCGCGCGACCAGTCATAGGCGAACCCGAGGCGCTTCATTTGCACCTTCATGGCCGCGATATTCGCCAGCGTCCACTGCTTCGGCGGAGTGTTGTTCTTGATGGCCGCGTTCTCCGCGGGCAGGCCGAAGGAATCCCAGCCCATCGGATGGAGCACGTTGTAGCCGTTCATCCACATGTAGCGAGCCAGGGCATCGCCGATGGAATAATTGCGCACGTGTCCCATGTGCAGCGCGCCGGAAGGGTAGGGAAGCATTTCTAAAACGTAATATTTCGGTTTCGTCGGATGGGCTTCGGCTGCGTAGAGCAGGGGATCGGCTTGCCAGCGTTCGGTCCATTTTTGCTCGATGCGCTGCGCGTCGTAACGCTCTTCGTTACGATCGGGGTTACGATCGAGGCGCGCGGTGGTCGCGGGTTTCTCTTCAGGTGCCATATATAGAGGATAGGGGCGCAACGCGTAATCGTTAATTTTACAACGTGGAGGCCGTTCATACAGGCAAAGACAACAATTTCATCCGGTGATCCGCACCGGCAGATGGAGGGACAGCAATCGTTTTGAAGTGGGACTCTGTGCGGAAATGCGAAACGGCGGAGCTGTTATGCTCCGCCGCTTCTGCTTCATGAGCTGCCAGATTCGACAGCTACCGGCTAATGGTGTTCTTCGCCGCCGTGCGCTTCGCGGCCGTGAGCGGCTGCGGCGTGGGGGGCGGCATGGGGCGCGCTGCGGTGTGCCGCTGCGGCGTGGGAGCTATGTACGGGGGCGTGGCGGACGCCGGCACGCTCTCTAGCTCTTGCGGGAGATGGCCCGCGTCCACGACCTTCGACGTATCTTCCGCCTCCACCACCGCTGAAGCGATGCTCGCCCCAGCCGTGGCCATAGCCCCAGTTGGCCCATGGTCCTATGCCCAGGAAGATCCCGTTATAGAAATAGCCTGGCCCATAAAAACCACTGGGGGCGCATCCGTACGGTGCATAGTTGTAGTAGCCGTAGGCACATACGGGCGGATTTATGCCGACAGTAACTTCAACTCCTGCGTTGGCTGTTGGCACCAAAGCCAAGGATGTAAGTAATGTTGCGGCAACGACGAGAAGCAGACCACGCATCGAGAACTTGTGAAGCCCGCTCTCGACTTGCCACGTTGTTGTTAGCTTCATTGTTACCCTCCGGAGATCCCACTGTCGGTGGGAAGTAATATCTCAACTATCGGCTCCATTACTCACGGAGAAGTGGCCAATACTGGCGGTCGTCCGCAATACTTATTTTCGGATTCGAAACGGGAAGACGAAGCCAAATCGGGGTTGAATCGGCCTTGCGGCCTTTAAGGGACCGCGAATGAAGGCGATGGGATGGGTCGTCGGCACAGGTTGCCGCGGACCTGGCAAAGGCAGGTGCGGGTTCGCCAGCCGGGGCCTCGTTTATAGACACCCAAACCCCTCAAGGCATACAATTCGCGGAAGGAGGGTTTATGCATATCCCCCGCCTTCCGTTTGTCGCGCTGCTGATGTCGGTATGCGTCGCGCCTATCGCAGCGCAGTCCTCGCCGGACAAGACTCCTGCTTTTTCCCACTCTCGGCGGGACGAGCTAGTTGCTGCTCCGGAGTTTCGCGCGCGTTCTGTTCAGCCGGTTCAGCCGACTCCGAACTGGCGGATCAGAATTCGCGACACTGACCCCCAGCAGCGTGTTCTTCCTTCTGACTCCACGCTGACACAGAATGACACGGTTTGTTACTCCATCCGGAGCTACCGCGTTACTCGCGATGATCGGGAGTCCGACGCGACCAGGCTGGCAGGATATTCCGAATGTCAACCCGCGGCCCGGTTTCAGGTGAAGACCGCCGTGGATTCGCGGATGCTGGTACCTCGTTGAGTGAGGTTAGCGGGCTATCCACGTTGAAGGGTTAAAGTGAGCCTCCGATGCTGCGATAATCGGAGGTGTGCAGCGTGTATCTTCGTTTCGTTTGTTTTCTTCCTTGCGTTTTTCTTCCGCACCGACGATAAATACAGGCAGTTATGATCCGTCGTTGGTGGGTTCTATCTCTTACGGTCGTGCTGGCGGCATCATTAGGTGACCGCGCGCAAACTACAACGCCCGCCTCTGCCAAGAACGATAATTCCACAGAGGCCGCTGTCGTTGAAGAGATGTCGACCAAGATTGCCTTTGACAACGACGGTAACTCCACTCGTCAGCAAATCGGTCGGGTACGTGTGCAAACCGACGCGGGCGTGCAACAGTGGGGCTTGCTGACCTTTCCTTTTCAGTCCGCGACGCAGACGGTAGAGATCGACTACGTGCGGGTCCACAAGGCCGACGGCAGCACTTTGATTACACCACCCGACAACGTGCAGGATCTGGATGCGGAGATCACCCGTAGTGCTCCCTTCTACAGCGACCTGCGGGAAAAACATGTTGCGGTCAAGGGGCTGGGCAAGGGCGACATTCTCGAATATGCGGCACACTGGCGCACTACCAAGCCGCTTGTTCCGGGGCAGTTCTGGTACCAGTACAACTTTAACCACGATAGCATCGTGCTCGACGAACGCCTGGAAATCAAGGTGCCCGCCGAACGCGCGGTCAAGGTGAAGGGACCGCAAGCCACCCAGACCGTTACCACAGAGGCGGGCTCCCGCGTCTATGCCTGGACTTACTCAAAGCTGCAAAGCGCGAAAGAAGCTGGAAGCGACGAGAAAAAGCAAACCGAGACAGCGCGTGGCCTTCTTCCCCCGCCGGACGTGCAAATCAGCAGCTTCCAGAACTGGGAGGAAGTGGGGCGCTGGTATTGGGATCTGCAGAAAGACCGGATCGAGCCTACGCCCGCCACCCGCGCCAAGGCAGCGGAACTCACCCAGGGTATGGTCGACGACGCCGCCAAGATGCGCGCTCTTTACGGCTTTGTGAGTACCCAGTACCGCTACATTGGAATCGCGTTCGGCATTGGACGATATCAGCCCCACGCCGCCGACGACGTCCTCACCAATACTTACGGAGACTGCAAGGACAAACACACGTTGCTGGCCTCTTTGCTCCAGGCGTCCGGCATTACGCTCTATCCGGCGCTCATCAACTCCAGATTGAGGCTCGATCCTGACGTTCCGTCGCCGGCCCAATTCGATCACGTCATTGGGTATTTGCCGCAAGGTAAAGACAAGGATAAAGACAAAGATGGTGTCTGGCTCGACACCACTCTCGAAGTTGCGCCCTTCGGATATATAGTCTCGACTCTGCGCGACAAACCGGCATTGGTTATGTTAGGAGACAAGTCGATACAGCTCGTGACCACGCCCGCGGATTCGCCTTTCCCTAACAGTACAGCCTTCAAAATCGATGGCAAGCTCAGCGACGACGGAACATTCGAAGCGAAAGTTGAGGACACGGTTCGAGGAGATGTCGAGGTCGTGATACGCGCGGCCTTCCGCCAGGTACCACAACCTCAGTGGAAAGAATTGGTACAGGGGATTTCTTACGGGCTGGGTTACTCAGGCACAGTGAGCGACGTTAGCGCGAGCACGCCCGAGGCGATCAGCGAGCCTTTTCACTTTTCTTATTCCTACAATCGCAAGGACTATCCCGACTGGAAGAGCGATTTACGACTTACCGTTCCGGGGCTGCCGTTCTATATGCCACCGGTCCGAGACGATGCGAAGTATCCGATCTGGCTCGGATCTCCGGCGGAGGCGGTGTCAGATTCCAAAGTCGAGTTACCCGACGGCCACAGGCCCCTTTTGCCCTCGAACGTGGACCTGAAGTACGACTTCGCGGAATACCATGCTTCCTACTCCATTTTCGGGGACGCACTCATCGCGAAACGCCGCGCCCAGATCAAGCTGCGCGAAGTTCCGGTCGCCGAGCTCGATGACTATCGGAATTTCCTCAAGAGCCTGTCGAACGACGTGAACCAGTATGTACAGACGTCGTCCGCCGGCGCGCAGGGCCCTCCGAGCGCTTCGCTTGCCGCGATAACTCCTTCTTTCCTGAAGATGATGATGCTACTACCCCCGAGCGATTCGTCTGACGCCAGCCGGTTGGAAGAGGACGCCCGCAACGAGATGAAGAAGCGCGATCTGCAGGGCTCGATCTCTTCTTTACATCAGGCAGTAGCAGCGGATCCGAAGTTTGGCCGGGCCTGGGTGTTACTCGGAATGTTGCTGTTCGCGCAGGAGCAATATTCTGACGCGGCAACCGCCTATCAGAGGGCGGTCGAAACCAGCGGGAATCACCCCGAGTTACAGGCGAGTCTGGCGTACGCTTACTTGCGGGCGGGACAACGAGACAAGGCGGCAGCGGCATTTGTCAAACTCGGTGACGTCGATCCCAATGGTGACACTTTCAACGACGTCGCCTACGAGATGGCCAACGCGGATTTGCAGCTCCCTCTGGCGTTGAAGTATGCGCAACAAGCAGTACGCGCGGCGGAAGAGGAATCGCAGAAGATCACGTTGCCAGGCATGGAGGTCACGGATCTGGGGAGGGTCTTCAAAGTGGCGGCTTATTGGGACACGCTGGGTTGGGTGGATGAGCGGATGTCGAAACTGGACGAGGCGGAGCTTTACTTGCGGGCATCGTGGAAGCTGACGCAAGACGGGGTGGTGGCGGGTCACCTATGTCATCTGTATAAACGCGAGCATAAAGACGAGCTTGCCGTTGAGATGTGCCGCATGGCGATAAACCGCATGTCGATGTCGAACCAGCTAGCGCTGGGCCAGTATAAGACCGAGTTGGATGCAGCGCAGGAGAATTTGAATCACTTAACCGGCGGGGCGGGGAAATCGAAGAGCACTGGCGACGGGTCCGAATCGGTTATAGGCGAACGGATGTTCAAGCTGCCGCGATTTCTGCAGGGTACGGAAAGTGCGGAGTTTTTCATATTGCTGACATCGGACGGGAAAAGTAAAACGTTCAAAGCTGAGGACGTGAAATTCATCAGCGGGTCAGACAAGCTGAAACTTCAGGGTAAGCAACTGAAGGGCATCGACTTCAGGGTTCCCGCTCCGGACGACGTTCCCACACGTTTCGTGCGACGCGGGATTCTTGGATGCTACCAGTACACCGGCTGCTCTTTCGTGCTGCTCGACCCGGCAACGGTGACCTCGCTGAACTAGGCGCATCCGCCCGCCGTTTGCCCAGTTCTAACCCTGGACGCTAAACTGAATATCCCGGGGTACTCATATGCTCGTAGTCATGCAAGCGCTGGCCACTGAAGAGCAGGTCCGCGCGGTTTGCCAGAAAATCGAAGCGCTCGGATACCGCGCCCACTCCATGCCGGGCGCGCAACGCACTGCCATTGGCATCACCGGCAACAAGGGCGAGGTCGAAGCCGGATCACTGGAAGAAATGCCTGGCGTGCAGGAAGTCATCCGCGTTACCAAGCCTTATAAGCTGGTCAGCCGCGACACCAAGCCCGATAACACGGTCGTCAAGTTTCCCAAACCGCACGGGGATGGTTCACCAGTTACCGTCGGGGGCTCCGACCTCGCAATCATCGCGGGCCCGTGCGGCATCGAGAGCCGCGAACAGGCCTTCACCATCGCCGAGCGCGTCGCTCGCGCCGGAGCCCAGTTCTTCCGCGGCGGAGCCTATAAGCCGCGCACCTCTCCTTATTCTTTCCAAGGTCTCGGCGAAGAAGGACTGAAGATCATGGCCGAAGTCCGCGAACGCTTTGGCCTGCTGATCGTCACCGAAGCGGTGGATTACGAATCGCTCGACCTGGTCGACCAGTATGCCGATGTGATCCAGATCGGCGCCCGCAACATGCAGAATTTCTCTCTGCTCAAGCGAGCTGGACGCGCCCGCAAGCCTGTCCTGTTGAAGCGCGGGATCTCGGCGACGCTGGAAGAATTCCTGATGGCTGCGGAGTACATCATGAGCGAGGGCAATTACAACATCATCTTGTGTGAACGCGGCGTGCGCACTTTTGCCGATCACACCCGCAACACGCTCGACCTCAGCATCGTGCCGGCCGTGCAGCGCCTCAGCCATTTGCCAATCGTCGTCGATCCCAGCCATGGCACCGGCAAGCGCAACAAAGTGACTCCGCTTTCGCGGGCCGCCGTGGCCGTCGGAGCCGACGGCCTGATTGTTGAAGTGCATCACGATCCTGACCGGGCGCTGTCGGATGGGATGCAGTCGCTGTTTCCGGATCAGTTTGACGCGCTCATGGTGCAGGTGCGGCAGATCGCGGCGGTGCTGGGGCGTGGAGTCGCTACTTCGAATCCAGTTCATGCCGAAGCGATAAATTCTGCGGACTGATTCTTGCGAAAAGTTCTCTTCATTGCCGTCATCATCCCGCTTGTCCTGGCTGCCGGCTGGTACTACTTTCACGAGCGCACCCTTCCTGCCTACGGGCCGCTCTACCGCGAATATGCTTATATCTCGAACGGCAAGAGCAACACCGTCACGGTTATTGATCTGCGTTATTTTCGTCCGGTGAGAACGCTGCAGGTCGGCGCCGATCCTACGGGAGTTGCGACCAATCCGAAGCGTAACGAGGTGTACGTCGTCAACACGGGCTCCTCGAACGTCAGCGTGATTGATGCGGAGCAGAATAAAGTAGTTGCTACGATTGGTGTCTACGGACGCCCTTACTTCATCGATGTTTCTCCGGACGGGCGCCGGGCTTACGTTGCTAACTCGGGCTCTGACAACGTTTCTATTCTTGATCTCGACCATCGTACGGTTGTGGCCACGCTCCATGTGGGCAGAAGCCCGGGCCTGGCTCGCGTTTCGCCTGACGGATCCAGCGTGGTCGTCTCGAATCGCGCGGATAACTCGGTTTCGATCATCGACACCGCTCGCATGGCGGTGCGCGCGGCGATCAACATCTGCATTCATCCGGAGGACATCACGATTCTTCCCGATTCCAGCAAGGCTTTCGTCTCTTGTTCCGGGTCGGGGCAGGTGGCTAGCATTGCGCTTAAGAATGAAACCCAGAACGACAAGCTGCTGGCGCTGCTTGATGTGGGGAAATCTCCGGTTAGTCTGGCTTTGAAACCTGACGGCGGAGAGATGGTTGCTTTCAACTTTGATGCGGGCAGTATCTCGATGATTGAGACTACGGGGAACGAGGTTTCCGGGAGCTATCTCGTCGGCGATGGGCCTACTCGCGGCGTGGTTTCGCTGGATAACTCGCGCTTGTATGTCTCTAACTTCGGATCGAATAACATCGCGGTATATGACATTGACCTGGGCAAGGTCATCGATTATTTGCCTGTGGGCACCCATCCGGATGGGCTGGCGCTTTCGCAGAATCAGAATTATCTGTTGGTGCTTGACTCCGGCTCGGGAGACCTGGCGGTCATTCAGAAGCGGCAGCCCAAGAAAAAGTTTGAGCCTTCGGAATATTCGTTGCTGACCATCATTCCGGTTGGCATGCAGCCGAATCAGATTGTTGTGAAGTCGTTTCGGGCGACGAAGGTTAGGGATGAGCAGTGAGAGATGGCTTGCGGGAGGCTGATGTGGGGCACGGGGGAGCTCCCTGACGCGAAGGTGAGAGCGTCGGTCGCGTAGGGGTCCCTTCGGCTCCGCTCAGGGCAGGCTCTTCGACTGCGCGGCTGCTTCGCTTCGCGAAACAGCCACTTCGCTCAGGATGACAAGGGTGAGAGAGCTGACACAAAAGCCAAGAGCTTAAGGCTAGGAGCTAAGAGCTGCTTTTTTGAAATGTTCGAGAATGGCTTCGGCTTGGGATTTGGTCACTACCGCCGATAGCGCGGCTACGTCGGCTTGCTTTACGGCTTGCAGGCTGCCGAAATGTTCCAGCAGACGGCGGGTGGTGGATTCGCCTACGCCGGGAATTTCTCGTAACTCGGTGGCGCGATCGCGAATCTGGCGGCGCTTGCGATGGAAGGTTACGGCGAAGCGATGCGCTTCGTCGCGGATCATCTGCACCAAATGCAGGACGGGAGAATGATGGTCGAGAACTACGGGGTCGTCTTCCTGTCCGTAGACATAGATGATTTCTTCTTTCTTGGCGATGGCGGCTAGCGGCTGGTTAATGATTTCGAGGGCTTCGAGGGCCTGGGCGGCCGCGTGGAGCTGTCCTAGGCCTCCGTCGATCAGCACCAGACTGGGCATGGACTTTTTTTCTTCCTGCAGGCGCTGGTAACGGCGCGTTACTACTTCTCGCATGCTGGCGAAATCGTCCACGCCTTCTACGGTTTTGATGATGAACTTGCGGTAGTCGGATTTTTTCATCCTGCCGTCTTCGCAGACGACCATGGAGGCCACGGTTTCTGCTCCTTGAATATGAGAAATATCGAAGCACTCGATGCGCTTGGGGAGTTCGGGTAGACCAAGGGAGTCTTGCAGGGCTTCCTGAAGGGCGCGCGCATTTGGCTTCATGACTCGGAAGCGCTGATCGTAGGACTGCTTGGCGTTGGTGCCGGCTAGATCGATGAGTTCGCGCTTTTCTCCGCGTTGGGGGACGGCGATGTGGACTCGCGAGGCTCGTCCGGGTTCTTCGGCTAGTTGCTCGCTCAAGGCTTCTTCCAGTTCTTCGCGGTCTTCGAAGTCTACGGGGACATAGATGTTTCTCGGGACGTAGGGCTGGGCGAGGTAGAGCTGCTTGAGCAGGGCGGAGAAGAATTCGGCGGGATGGAAGGCATCGGCGGTGGGACGGGCGGGGGCGCCCGTCTCTCCATTGTTCTTGTTCTGGTTATCTCGGTCGAATGGCTGCGCGAAGTCGGGGAGGTCTTCCCAGAAAAACTCTCGGCGGTCTAGAACTTTTCCTCCGCGCATGTGGAACAGGTTGACGGCTAGCATTTGATTTTCGTAGTGATAGCCGAATACGTCGGCGTCGTCGCCTTCGGCGGCGGCGATGCGCTGCTTCTCCTGCAGTTGCTCGACGGTGGAGATTAAGTCGCGGTAGCGGGCGGCGCGCTCGAACTCCTGCGCTTCGGCGGCTTCGGACATGCGCTCGCGCAGAGATTTCACCAGGTCAGTTTGGCGGCCTTCGAGGAAAAGCTTCACGTCGCGCACGGCCTCGGCGTAGATCTCGGGTGTCGTCAACTCCTTCACGCACGGACCGAGGCAGCGCTTGATGTAGTACTGCAGGCAGGGACGCGGATGATAGCGCGTGAGGTCTACTTTGCAGGACGGGACCAGGAAGTGACGGTGAATGAGGTCCACGATGCGATAGGCGAGATTGGCAGGGAAGTACGGACCGTAGTAGGCGCTGCCGTCCTTGCGCAGACGGCGAGTTACGTAGACTCTGGGGAAGCGCTCGGCTAGCGTGAGCTTTACGTAGGGGTACGTCTTGTCGTCGCGCAGCAGGATGTTAAAGCGCGGCTTCTTCTGCTTGATCAGGTGGTTCTCGAGGGCGAGCGCTTCTTTGTTATTGGCGACTACGATGTAGTCGACGTCGACGGCCTCGCGAACCAGGGTGCCGGTTTTCGCGTCCTCCCAGCGGCCTTCGTGGAAGTACGAAGAGACGCGCGAGCGCAGGTTCTTCGCCTTGCCTACGTAAATGACTTCGCCTTCGGCGTTTTTGTAGAGGTAGACGCCGGGGGAAGTCGGCAGACTGCGGATTTTGTCGGGGAGATGCATGGGGCTAGGACTATGATAGAGCCTGAGGCGCAAAGGATTCAGGCGATGGCTAAGCGGAAAACTTCCGTTTCGAGATTTATGAAACACGCAGGATCGATACTGGGGCCGGCGCGGTAGCCGAGCTTCGCTCGGCCTGGACCCTTCGACTTCGCTCGGGGCAGGCTCGCGAGGGCGCCCGTTCCCACACTGGCTAAGACCCACGGGGCAGAGCCCCGTCACCACACGAGCATCTCTAACTTAATTTTCTCTACGCGCTCCATCCTTTTACAAATTCCACCAGGCTGCGCAGGGCTATTCCTGACGGGCCTTTGGCGATCCAGGGTTTGTTTTCTTCCATCCAGGCGGTGCCGGCTATGTCGAGGTGAATCCAGGGAGTGTCTTCGGCGAATTCTTTCAGGAACATGGCAGCGAAGATGGCGCCGCCGTAACGGCTGCCGGCATTGACCATGTCGGCTATGTTGGATTTGATCAATTCTTTGTATTCGTCGTCGAGCGGAAGGCGCCACATTTTTTCACCGGTTTGTTTGGTAGCGTTCTCGAAACGCTCATACATCTCGTCGGTGCTGGCGAAGATTCCGGCGTTCACGTAGCCGAGGGCTACTACTACCGCGCCGGTCAGGGTGGCGGCGTCTACCAAGTGCGTGCAGCCCAGTTGGCGGGCGTAGCTTAGGCCGTCGGCGAGGATGAGGCGTCCTTCGGCGTCGGTGTTGATAATCTCGATGGACTTGCCGGACATGGCGATCTGTACGTCTCCCGGCTTTTGCGCCTTGCCGGAGGGCATGTTTTCGGTGGCCAAAATAATCGCCGTGACCTTGACTTTCGGCTTGAGCAGGGCAAGGGCGCGCATGACGCCGATCATGGTGGCGGCTCCGGCCATGTCGTACTTCATTTTCTCCATGCCGTCGGCGGGCTTGATGGAGATGCCTCCGGTGTCGAAGGTGACGCCTTTGCCGACCAGACCGAGGTGCACATCTTTCGCCGCGCCCTCGGGTTCGTAGCGCAGGACGATCAGCGCGGGAGGTTCGTCGGAGCCTTGAGCCACACCCCAGAAGGCGCCCATCTTCAGTTGCCGAATTTTGTCCGCGCCGTAGACTTCGCACTTCAGGCCGACTTCGGCCGCCATTTTCTTGGCGCGCTCGGCCAAAATGGTTGGCGTCATGCGATTGGAGGGTTCGTTGACCAGATCGCGGGTGAAGTTCTGCGACTCGGCGACGATGCGCGCGGCATGCAGGGCGCCTTCGAGGGCCTTTGTATCGACGTTCTTTGTAGTTGCGGGCACTTTGCCTGACATGACGATGGTGAGGTCGTCTATGCTCTGGTCTTTCTCTTTGTTCTTGCGATCGCTTTTGTAGTAGCCGGGATCGAAGTTGCCTACGAAGGCGCCTTCCACGACGGCGCGTATGCCTTCGCCAACTTCGACTCCGCTTGCGGGCAGTGCAATGGCAAAGCTGCGGATGCTTTTCGCTTTCAGGGTGCGCACGGCGGCACCGGCGAGCTTGCGTAGATCTGCGACTGAAAAACTACTGGCTGAGCCACCGCCGATGAGGAGCAAGCGCTTGGCCTTCAAGCCTGCGGGGCGATGCAGCAGGGTGGTCTCGAACATCTTGCCAGTAACTTCGCCGCTGGCAATTACATCCTTGGCGGCTTCGCGCACGGCGGCATCGGCGCTCTCGACGGATGGCGAAGGCTTATCTTTTTCGCCTTTGTCTTTTTCTGGTCGATCGAGCGTTACGACGACGAGGCAGTCGGTTTCCAGTTGAGACGGGGCGGAGGAAGAAAGATTTGTATTCATGATGGACTAGATTCAGTATCCACGGTGGGAGGGGGAACGCGCAACTCTGCGGGCGAAGATGCTGAGGGTCATGCGATCGTGGAATCCCACCCCTGCGCAAAAGGACGCGCAAGCATGGGGCACCCGCTACCGATGCGATTCTAGTTCACGGTGCCGATGCCGGTTAGAGTTGCAGTTGCCACGCCGCCACCGTTGTTGGCTACGTTGAGGGTGGCGCTACGGGTGCCTTTCGCGTTGGGATTGAACGAAACGTTGAGCGAGCAACTGGCGCCGGCGGCGAGCGAACTTCCGCAGGTGTTGGCGGAGATGGTGTAGTTGAGGGGCTCGACTCCGATGGTGAAGCCGGTGAGATTCACCGAGGCCGTAGTCACATTCGAGATGGTCACCGACTGCGGTGCGGTGCTCTGGCCGACGACTTCGGAGCCGAAATTCAGAGCGGTTGGCGAGAGTGCGATGGACATGCCCGTTCCAGTCAGAGTTACCTTCTGCGGATTGTTGGGCGCGTTGTCGGTAAGCTGCAATGTGCCGGAGAGGGAACCTTTTGCGACCGGCTTAAATTCCACGGTGATTGTGCAAGTGCGGCCGTCGACTAGTTGCGTTCCGCAGGTGTTGGATTCGACCGCGTAATCTCCGGTGATGGAGACCTTCGAGAGATTCAGAGCAGCGGTTCCATTGTTAGTCAGGGTCAGGGGCAGGGAACTGGTTCGACCGATGAGGGTGCCGGGAAAGGTCAGCTTGCTGGCGGAGAGCGTCACGGTCGCACCGGTGACATTGCCGCAGTTGGGAAAAATGAAATTGGAAATACGCGTGCTCCAGTTGAAGCTGCCGTTGGATTCGATGTACTCCTGGGTGTACCAGAAGGTGCAGTCGTTGGCGGGATCGACGCTCATGGAGCTGTAGTCGCCCCAGCGGTTCTGGCCTCCGGTCTGGGAACCGGATCCGGCCATGATCAACTGTTCGCCCTCCATGGTGCCGAGCGTGTCGGTGACGACGCGTCCGGTAAAGTAAATGGAAGGGTAGATGGAAGTGCTGGCGAGGCTGTAACCAAGCGCCATGTCACCGGACTGATCCATGGCGAGGCTGCCCATCCAGCGCGTACTGGAGTCGGGAGCGAAAGTGCCTTGCTGGTAGACGATGGGGGTTCCGTTGGGATTGCGAACTTCATACCAGCGCAGTCCGGTGGTGATGGAATGATTGAAGGTCAGGGACTCCACTCCGTCGGGAAACTGGCGATAGGCGAGGCGGTACATGGGGCGGTCGCCCAGAGCATCGAGGAGCTGAGTGGTTCCGGGTTGCTTCACACAGGAGTGGAGGCATCTTGCGGTGAAGTCCGCGACGGGGAGAATGGTGGGGCCGGTGAAGGTGGAGTTCGAGGGGGTGGTGAAGTCCACGTGAAACCTCCACAACTTGATCACGTTGGTGCCGAAGTTCATGTAGAAGGCGGGTTCGCCAGCGGCGGGCTCGATGGTTCCGTCCATATCGGAGGGCAAGAGGCTGGCTACGGTCGATGGCTGCTGGAAGCAGATGATGGTGGCGCTTTCGCCGGCCAGCATGGCGCTGCGGTTGAGAGCGCAGGCATCGGCGCCGATGAATTCGGTGCCGTCCAGGAAAGTGTTGAACGACATGTAATAGGCGTCGGGCCAGACGCCTAATTTCGGGTAGTCGGAGTAATGGGCGTCGCGAAAAGAAAAAGCGTAGCGGTTGTAGGTTCCGGTGGCGTCGCTTGAGGTGGAGACGGCTACGCACTGCGTGTAGGGAAGAGTGCTGATGGAGAACTGGGTCAAGATCCAGCGCTGCGCGGTCTTATCATATTGCACGATGGGATCGCCATCGTTGTTGGCTTCACAGCCTCCGCCAAAGCCAGCCCAGAGGGCGTTGCCTTCGGTGGGCCCGGCAACGAGGGCGCCGGTGGCTTTGTCGAAGACAGCAAACTCGGCGTTGACCCACTGCACGTACTGCGTGGCGCCGACCGCTCCGTTGGTATCGGGCGGGGTGTAGTCGAGAAGAAATCCGTACTGTCCCTGACCCAGGCCGTCGATATTCAGGCCGAGGTTGGAGGCTACCGCAGGGAGAGCGGTTGCCTGCAGCGCCAGGTCGGCCGCGGCGGTGGCGAATTCGGGCTCGTTGTTCGCGGGGGCAGTGGGGAGAATTTTCAGCGAGCGGCGCGAAAAGCGGTGAGGCTCGGCGGGAGTCATGCGATGAAGCTCGACGAGCGGAGGAGAGAGATCGTGTTTCTCTTCGCGGATTACGCGAAGCGAGTTTTCTTCTTGCGCGCTGGTGTTGCTTCCGGTGTTTTCGGTCTGGGAGAACGTCGGTGACGGGAAGACGAGCGAAAGGAGCAGCAAGGTGGCGGAGAGATGGAATTCCGCTCGAAACCGTCGGGTCAAGGTGCAAGTCCCATGCCGAGTCATATTGCGAATGATGGTGCCGGGGAAGGGTTACAAATCGACGGTAAGTATATCCGGTTTTGTTGAGATTGTGCCTGCTGTTTGGCGGAATCTCTCCGCTTGAGATGGCGCGCCGGACTTGGAATTCGGCCGCTTAGGAAAAAATGGCAGGATCGTCCTAGTGTTGGCGCAGACGCTGCAATTACTTGCACATCTCCTGCGGGAGATATAGGGAAGTGGAGTCAGCTTCAACCGCTAAGGCCCTGTAATCAGGGCATGTCGTGGAATTGTAAACTAGCCAATTCTCAGTGGTAGGTGACGGTATTCGCCGCGACTACACCGCCGTCGTGCGTCGTGCGGACGCCATTGGGTAAGCGCGGTTTTACTGACTTCGCTTTCGCTCTGGGTTGGAAACGCTTGTCGAGATAAGTGACGGTATCACGCGCGATCAAGTCGTCGTTGCCCTTGCGTGAGACTGCGGTCCGAGGGCTCACGGTTTTAGCCCTGACCTTCGCTACCTGGGCTTCTTTTGGTACCTGGCGCGAGTTCCCTTTCGATCCATGGGCCGATGGCGGCAACGCTTCTGCCGAGACTTGTCCGGGATCTCTTGCCGGCTCTTTTTCGGCACCGATTGTGCTCAACGGGCTCACAGCGATTGACTCCACCGCAATTTTTTGGATCGGCGACGCTTCGGAGGGCGGGGCAGACTTACTAGTACGGTGCGTGCTGAATCCGAGGGCCACGGCCACTAGCACCACGGCGGCAAAAGTCAGAGCAACGCGCCGGGGCCATCCCGCAGAATGATCCCGCCGTCGCGTCACCTGTGTGGGCGGGCCAATTCTTGGCTGGGCCATGGCTGGCGGGGAAACAGCGGCGTCCTCAACCGCAAAATAGCCCGGAGGTTGCGCGGGTGGCGGGGATAGAACCGGCGCCGCCACCAGACGCGCGCCTTCTTTTTCTTTTTCGTTGCGATCGATTTCGTTGCGATCGATTGCGGGATCGAAATCGCGATGGAGCGGAATCCCAGCTGCCGAAAGAATGGTTCCGGCCGCTGGCGGTGGAGCTTCCGCAGGCAGTTCTGCATCTTTGATGCGCAGCGCGGCGCCGGAGCTGACCGGCTCGCTCGAAAAACTCACAGCTCTACCGATCTTCGGGGGTCGTCGCGTGAAGTCCGCGATCGGTGTTTTCAAATGATGCACAAATTCAAGCGAAGCCGAACGCTCGCCATTATGCGCTTCCACGTTCGCAATCAACTGATCGCCGGGACCGGTATCAACCCGCAGTTCCAGATCGGCAATATTGTCGGGGACTTTGTCAGGAGAAAGGATTTCTACCGCATAACCACGGGACAGCAGAGCCAACGCCAGCTCTCGCGAGCACGCCTGAGAGCGCGTAATGATTCGGGCCAGTGCCATAACTGTAACCTCAGCACTTGTCTTGCCATGCAATCACTATTGTCCGCTCAAATCCCTGTTCGCGTCAATTGTGAAAGGCGTGCTGTGTGCGCCTTCCCATGGATCTTCACCTTACCCTATAGCTTTACCTTTATGGGGGTCCCGCTTGTGGGTCCGCATTCGGCGAGTTGGGCGGGGGACATATTACGCCCTCAGCATTATCCCCGTGGGCGTAGACCGGCGCATTCCTTGCCAGCCAAAGGCCAACCTCAGTCGTGGTGTTTCGGACCGTTTCGGGCACCATGGCGGGTGCATCATGCGGGTATGTATCTTCATAATTGTCTACCGCCCATTCGGAAGGAACCGCGTGCCCTTCGTTTAGACGGCTAACAAAGACTTGAGTGTCGCGACTAAAAGTATTGCCGGTAAATTGACGAAAGGTTTCCAGCTGGCCGGCCGAATTCGTAGGCCAAGGGTAAGGGGAAAGCAAGATTGTGGTCCGCAGACCACGGGCGTTCCCCCATTGAATTGCTTGCACAATGAACTTTTCGTAGCCTGGACCGCTCCCGCCGTTCAGAAAGAAGTTTGGGGGAACGTCGAACGCGATTGCTCTGCCATAAAGGGCTTCACCCCGCTCCAGCGCATAGAAGGGGTTGGTGGCAAAGACGTTCTCCCCTAGTTTTGGTTCGTCCGCATCATTTGGGCCTGCTACGGGAGCCACTGATTCGATGCCTACGGTCCGGGCCGCGTCCACGTATTGCTTCCACTGCTTTAGGTCCTCTTCTAATTGCCCCGGAGCAGCCGAATCGGAAGGTGTGTTCACATTGGCTTCAGAGGGGTTGAGGCCATTTTGTATATACACACTTTGGTAGTACCCGTAGCTTGGGGGGAGCGTGAAATAATTCCAGCCTTCCTGCCCCAGTTCAGCTTCGCCTGATCCGGTCCCGCTAAACACACGCTCTATGGCTTGAAGAAGGCCTGGTGGATTCTGAGCTGCGCTTATCGCATTCGCATGCTCGTACAGCCCCACGTGGCCGGTCTTGAGAAGCTCTTCGAACCGATCGCCGTGGCGGAGCGCGTCGAAACCACCGGTGCCGCCGACGAAGATATATACACCTAAATTTGAGCAGACGCTGTATTTTCCTGCGTCGTCAAATGGATTTTCTTGAGGCGCGGCATGCGCTGCGGGTATCGTTGCCATCATAATCATGGCCGCGAGTGACATTAGAAAGCGGCGGCAGGGATGTCTTCGTCGCAAGGCGGACCTGAGCATCGCAATTACCATCCGTTGTATCCCAGCATAGCCATCCGCCCGCGGGGCTTCAACTCTGGGATAGCCGGTCCGGAACCTAGGCTCGCTTTCTGGCCCTCGATACAGCCTCGCGGGCTTCCTTGTCGGCGGTGCGACGGCGCTCGGTCTCCCTTTTGTCCCATAGCTGTTTGCCTTTGGCCAGGGCGAGTTCAACCTTGATTTTGCCATTTTTGAAATACATGCGGGTGGGGATCAGGGTGAGTCCCTTCTGCTGGGTCTTGCCGATGAGTTTGCGAATTTCTTCCTTGTGAATCAGAAGCTTGCGGGTGCGGAGAGCGGCGTGATTGGCATAGTTGCCATGGTCATAGGGGCTGATGTGGCAGTTGAGGAGCCAGAGTTCGCCGTCCTTGATCAGGCCGTAGGCGTCTTTAAGATTGGTCTTGCCGGTTCGGACTGACTTTACTTCGGTACCAGTGAGAACGACGCCAGCCTCGAATTTTTCGAGCAAGAAGTAGTTGTGACTCGCGTTCCTGTTAACAGCGGCGTCCTTTTCGCCCGAAGCGGTGGGCTGGCGGCGAGGGTTCTTCTCCCGATTGGGCTGGGTCTGGTGGGTGGTTTGCTTGGCCATATCGCTGATAACGAAGCTGAAAAGAAAGTAACACGGCAGGTCTCAGGTGTCAGGTCTCAGGTCTCAGGAAGGCCGGACCAGAATTGGCTGACGGAATCGATGTTTTCCTGAGACTGACACCTTAGACCTGCACTCGGGGACCTGTACTAATGAGTGTAAACACCGATGTACCAATCACTTCGGGTGGAAGTTGATGCGATGCTATAATCCAAATTTCCGGTACTTTTTGCGTGTGACTGTCCCTGGGACGCTTGGCGCTCGGCTTTTTCGGGTGTTCGGATGAGCGGTGTTTGGAGGAGTGCTGGCCGGTGCCGTCGCCGGCGAGAGAGATTTTCATGAGGACTGCTTGATGAGACGCCTGATCCGCCCGGCTCTGTTTGCTCTGCTGCTGCTGTGCTTGAGGCCTCCCGTTTTTGCCAAAAAGAATGATTCTGCCAAGGCCGCCTATCAGAAGGGCACCGACGCGGAAGCGCGGCAGAATTACGAGCAAGCCTTCGACTATTTCAAGCAGGCTTACAATCTGAAACCGAAAGAGCTGAGATACCGCACTGCATACGAGCGAACCCGCTTCTATGCGGCTTCATCGTACGTGCACCGCGGGCAGATTCTGCGCAGTGCTGGAAAGCTGGAGGAGGCGGTGGCGCAATTCCAGAAGGGATTGGAGATTGACCCTTCCTCGTTCATCGCGGAGCAGGAACTGAAGCGTACGCAGCAGATGATCCGGGAGGCGCAGAATCCGCCACCGCAGGCGGCGGCCCCGACACCGTTGCGCAGGCGGTTGGCATCGGCGCAGGGTCCGGTGGAGCTGGCTCCGATCTCGAACGTGCCCATCACGCTGAAGGTCACGGAGAAATCCAACGTGATCTACGAGACGGTGGGCAAACTGGCCGGCATCAACGTGCTGTTCGATCCCGAATATACGCCGCGCCAGGTGCGCATCGAACTGAACGGCGTGACGCTCGAAGACGCGCTGCAGATCATCTCGATTGAGACCAAAACGTTTTGGCGTCCGGTGACGCCCAACACGATTTTTGTCGCGCAAGACAATGCTGCTAAACGGAAAGAGCTGGAACAAAACGTCATCAAAACTTTTTATCTTTCGAACCTGTCCCAGACAACCGAACTGCAGGATGTAGTGAACGTGCTGCGCACGCTGCTCGAGATCAGCAAAATTCAGCAAGTGCCCTCGCAGGGATCGATCGTGGTGCGCGGCACGCCGGACCAGGTGGCGCTGGCGCAGAAACTGGTGGACGATCTCGACAAGGCGAAACCCGAAGTGCTGATCGATGTAGCGGTGATGCAGGTGAGTCGCGACAAGTCGCACACCCTTGGAATCAACCCTCCGACCAACATCTCAGTTGCGCTGCAGCCCAATATCAGCACCTCGACGACCACTGGCACAACTGGCAGCGGCACGACGGGGACGATCTCGCAGAGCAGCGGGTCGACCGGCATCAACCTGAATACGCTCGCCAACCTGAATGCTACCGACTTTCAGGTAACGATCCCGCAGGCTACGGCGACGGCATTGATGAGTGACAGCGATACCAAGGTGATCCAGAGTCCGCAGATTCGAGCCTTGGACGGGCAGAAGGCTACATTGAAGATCGGCGATCGCGTGCCGGTGGCGACGGGATCGTTCCAGCCGGGAATTGGCGGAGTCGGCATCAACCCGCTGGTGAATACGCAATTTCAGTACCTCGACGTGGGCGTGAACATCGACATTACGCCGCGGGTGCATTCGAACGGAGAAGTTTCCTTGAAGATTTCGATGGATGTCTCCGACGTGGACTCGTATGTGAGCATTGGAGGCATCAGCCAACCGGTGATCGGGCAGCGCAAAATCGAGAACGAAATCCGGCTGAAGGATGGGGAAGTGAGCTTGCTGGGTGGCATGATGGAGGACTCGAAGACCAAGGCTCTAACCGGGATTCCGGGTCTGGCCTCGATCCCCATCCTGAAGTATCTTTTTGCGCAGGACACCTCGGATCACTCTACGAACGAAATCGTATTCGTTCTGGTTCCGCACATTATCCGTTTGCCGGAAGTTTCTCATGACAGTCTGGACATGATCGATGTAGGTACGGCCAACGCGCTCGAACTGAGACGATCGAACCGGCAGCCGGCAGCGCCGGCGAGCACAGTAGCGCCGCCCACGGCCACGGTGGCGCCTGCGGCCGCGCCGCCGCAGCCGCAGGCGGCGATGGCACAAATGGCAACTCCAACTCCACAGAGCGAGACTCCGCAAGCCCTGCTTGCGCAGGCCCAGCTTGCTCAGCGTCAAGCTCCGCCGAACCAGGCGGGCGCGAGCTCAGGAACTTTCCTGTTTGATCCGCCTAGCATGAACCAGACTAAGGGAGCGACCTTCACGGTGAATGTCATGCTATCCGGCGGGCAGAATGTGTATTCGGTGCCGGTGCAGCTCAACTACGATCCGAATCAATTGCAATTGGTTAACGTTTCGAACGGCGGGTTCCTGTCGCAGGATGGGCAAGCGGTGGCGCTGGTGCATCGCGACGATCCGCTGACGGGCACGCTGCAAGTCACAGCCACGCGGCCTCCGGGCGCCGGCGGCGTCTCGGGACAGGGAGCGGTGGTAACGCTTACCTTCATGGCGAAGGGAACGGGCCAGTCAGCTCTGACCATCACTCGTGGGGGAGCGCGGGACCCGGCAATGCAGCCGATTGCGATGAGTGGAGCGCAGGCGGCGATTACGATTCAGTAGGAGCAGTTCTCAGTACCCGGTTCTCAGTTCTCAGTGAGAGCCTGGGGCGGTCTTGCTGGGAGCTGAGAAGTGATTT
This sequence comes from uncultured Acidobacteriaceae bacterium, assembly GCA_963747545.1. Classification (GTDB taxonomy): domain Bacteria; phylum Acidobacteriota; class Terriglobia; order Terriglobales; family Acidobacteriaceae; genus Acidiflorens. The sequence continues at coordinate 30,793 of CAVVFQ010000002.1, forward strand.
ATGAAGCAGTCGATCGATGTGTGGCCGATCAATGTGTGGTCGATCAATGTGCGGAAGGCGGGGCCGTTCATGGGCCGCCCGCAACAGGGCTTCACGCTGATCGAGTTGATCGTGGCGACGGCTATCATTGCCATTCTGGTGGGGATGGCGGTTCCTATCGCAAGAAACGCGGTTGCCCGGGAGCGCGAGCACGAGCTGCGCCAGGACCTGTGGATGATCCGCGACGCGATCGATCGCTATAAGGACGCTGCCGATCGTGGCGCATTCCAGATCAAGCTGGGGAGCGAAGGCTATCCACCGGATCTCGACACGCTGGTCAACGGAGTAGATATCGCCGCCGGCAAGAAGCTGAAGTTTCTGCGCAGGATTCCGATTGATCCCATGACCAAACAGGAATGGGGAATGCGTTCCATGCAGGACGATAAAGACTCGACTTCCTGGGGTGGGCAGAGCGTTTTCGATGTTTACACGAAATCGGACCAGACCGCTTTGGACGGCACGAAATATAAGGACTGGTAGATGAGATTCAGGTCCAAAGTCCGCAATCGTGGTTTTACGCTGATGGAGATGGCGGTGGTCATCACCCTGATCCTGATCCTGGTGGCGATCGCGATGCCGATGTACAGCAACAGCATTGTTCGCGCCAAGGAAGCCAAACTTCATCAGAATCTGACGACGCTCAATAAGGTCATCCAGGAGTATTCGCTCGACAAGAAGCACGCGCCGCAGTCGCTCGAGGATCTGGTGCCGGGATACATCAAGTTTGTTCCGGAAGACATCACCGGCCGCGCCGACTCGTGGGTGACGGAGCCGGAGGATTCCGAGAATGCATGGGATCCAAACAATATCGGCATCGGGAGTGTTCACAGCGGCTCGAATGAGACCTCGAGCGAGGGCAGTCCTTATTCGAGCTGGACGCATTAGGGCCGGAGATGAAGAGTACAGCGACAGGACGGAATGCTTCAGGACGGGACGTTTTACGATGGAGCAAGGGCTTCACGCTGATCGAGATGATGGCGGTGATCTGCATCATTCTGATCCTGTTGGGGGTGGCCATTCCGCTCTACAGTCACAGCATGACCCATGCGCGCGAAGAAAATCTGCGCAACGACCTGGAAACGCTGAATCAGATGATCTTCCAATACACGCAAGACAAGCAAAAACCGCCGCAATCGCTGCAGGATCTGGTGTCGGCGAAGTATCTGAAGTCCGTTCCGAATGACATCACGGGCAGCGATACCTGGGTGACGGAATCGGCAGACGACGTAATTATGTCGTTGGACCAAACCGAACCCGGCGGCATCATCGGTGTCCACAGTGGTTCCAACCAGACAGCCAGCGATGGCACCGCGTATTCGAGCTGGTAGCAGCTCTCAAGCTCTCAGTTCTAATAGAAGGCTGGAATCTACTGAATCAACCAGTCAATAGCTTGCCTGGTGCTAGATTCATGATGAAGAGGTTTGCCCAAGACCCAAGACCTAAGACCTAAGACCTAAGACCTGGTACTGGAGGTGGGAGTGGATTTTCTCAATCGGCTGCAGCCCTTCATCCTGCTGGTGATGCGGCTCGTTCTGGGGGCGATCATGATCGCACACGGTTATCACAAGCTGGGGGGCGGGTTTCATCACCACATGGACTTCGTGGGCTCGCTTGGCCTTCCGCGCTGGATGGCATATCTTTCCGCGGGGACGGAATTCGCCGGTGGAATCGGGATCGTGCTGGGATTGTTTACGCGCTTTTTCTCACTCGCATTTGTGATCGAGATGGGCGTGGCCATCTGGAAGGTGCATTTCAAGAACGGACTGACGGGCACTGGAGGTTGCGAATTTCCGCTGGCGCTGGCTACGATCGCCTTGGCGCTGGTTTGCTTCGGCGGTGGTCCGTGGGGAGCCAATTTCGGGAAACGCTGGGGTGGTTTGAGCAAATGAGCAAATGAAAGAAAGGGTATTTCGGCTGTCGCTCCGCGCCGTCCCGCATAGAAGCTAGTCTGATACTTTTCAGAACGACGTTCGCCTTCCAAACTTCTTTTGGGGGCCACGCAAATGCGACCCAGGCAGATGACCATTTAAATATGACCCATGCAAAACTAGTTTCGATGGCGGTGCAGTGGTTGCGGCGCTATCGCTGTGGGGTGGTGCTGAGCGAGCAGGCCTGCGCCAGCGGCGAGATGCCGGACGCCATAGGCTGGAAGAGAGCTTGCCACTCGGTGCTGGTCGAGAGCAAGGCGTCACGCCCGGATTTTCTGGCCGACCGTGACAAGCCCTTTCGGCAGAGGCCGGAATTGGGCGTGGGTTGTGAGCGATATTATCTGGCACCGCGGGGTTTGATACGGACCGAAGAGCTTCCCGCGGGATGGGGATTGCTGGAGGCGCACGGGCGCGAAATCGAGCGGGTGAAGACGTCGGCGAAGAACCTGCGTTCCGAGGCCGGCTTCCAGAACGAGATGAATCTCTTGCTGGCGAGTTTGCGGCGGGTGGAGATTCGCATTGAACCTGAGAGCATCACCGATTTTCTCAAGTGGAAAAACCGCATGGCAGAGTACAACCGGGGCCGGTTGCCGGAAGGGCTGGTTGCCGAGAATGCGGAAGCCAACGGATTTTTGCTGGGAACCGCTGGCGACTGAGACTGATGTCGAACCCTTCAACCGGCCTTCCTAAGGACATTTGCGGACAAAAAAAATGAAACCGGGCGGTTAGGCCCGGTTTCGGGAGCGTCGGTTGAGATGCGGTTACATCGCAGCGCGGCGCCGGCTGGCTCGGAGAGCTACGCGGACGCGGTTTCCATCCACTTGTGCATCTCGCGCCAGCCAAGGTTCAAACGGAGCGAGGATACAGACATAGCCGAAGAAGCAACTGGGTAGCCAGTGTAAGACTCCGCGCGATGGTTTGAATTGTTGTTGCAAATTAAAGAAACTAAAGCTGGTTTTCCGGCGAGTTCAGCCGGTTGGCGCGGCCCTTCCATGATTGCTCCCGCTGGAATACTTCAAAGTGTTGCACAGTTCTGCGGATTGGGCGGCTAGCATCTAACCTAGATGTGTAACCCAGTGTCTAACTATGATCTTCGTCTTCCTGCGAAGGCTATGGACGTGTATAATTCCCGCAATGCGGGTTCCAGTCGCTCGGGAAGATTCTACTTTTTCGAGGTGAGTGCTTAATGGCGAATGGGAGTCCGTTGGTACCTGAAGACAAGCATCCGATTCAGAAAAAGCAATCCAAGAAGACCTATACGAAACCAGCATTCCGGCTCGAACGAGTGTTTGAGACGCAGGCGCTGAGTTGCGGAAAGATTCATATAACGCAGTCGTCGTGTCATTCTAACCGCAAGAGTTCCTAGCTAGCCAGCAGACCCGCGATCAGGTTAAGCCTCGACGTATTTCGCGCAAACATTCAAGCTATAAGCAACTGGGGAGTCATTTGATGCAAGGCTTCGGCGTTCATTCCTGCTAGTGTAATGCCGACTGCGAGGCTTGCACCGCGCACCCGCCTGCGGTGCCCGACGTTGGGCAAGTCTGATTGGCTAGCGGGGAGAAATACACCTGGGAGGCTCCCGCCTCCGTTCCTGAGCTGGCGGTGTTGTCGATGATAATTCCGCTCGTGCCACCGGCTGCCGCCAGCGTGGCCGCGGGCGCCGTGGGGAGAGTTCCGGTAGAAGTTGTGGGCACAGAGAAGGACATCAGACATCCCGTGGTGAGCGTGCAACTCACGGGGCTAGCTGTGGAACTCGATGATTCCACGCTGAAGAATATCAAGTCGGTACCGGTGGCGCTAAACACTTCCGTCAGAGGAGAGCAGGTGGTACTCGCGGTAGAAACGGCCAGTACGCTCGTACCGCTGGTGGCCATGACATTGGCTGTGATCGGAATCTGGTAGAGCGTCGCGTCGGCGGATGTGTTGCCGCAAGTATACAGATTGCCGGTTGGGTCGCCGCCGCTCGAGGTGAAGTAGAGGTTATCGAAGGTGCCGGCGAAAATCGAGATTCCCGCAGTAGTCGAGGCCGTGCCAACCGTCGTTTCCGTTCCGCAACTGGTGTGGTACTCGAGGTCGCCGGTGGCTGTGCCGACGGTCGTCGAAAACTGGATCACAGCGCTTTCGCCATTGCCGTCATTCCCAACAAATACGTATGCCTTGCCAGCGGCGGAATCGATAATAGGAGCATCGAACCTCAGATTGAACCCATCTCCCGAAGAGCCGGTTCCATGACACGCGACAGCAGAAGTTTTCGTCGGACCCAGCACCAGAGACGGCGTCACCGTTCCAATCGCCACAGTCACATTGCCGTTGCTGCTCCCGGTACACGTACTGGTTGCGCATACCGCTGCAATCCGTCCGCCGGTGTTGCCGGTTTCCACGTAGGAAGTCGTCACGAAGACGTTCCCGGTGGTCGAATCGTAAACCGGACTGCTCAAGTTTGCGGTGCCCACCTCCACTGGCCAGGTAGTTGTGGTTTCCGCAGGCGTTCCGATAAACACCCCCGTGAACTGGTGGAGGTAGCCGGCGTCGTCCCCCACGTAGAGCGTGTCGTAAAGCGGTTCGGACGAGTTTACATAGACGTAAAAGGGCGAGGAATACGCATCGGTCGGTGTGGGATCTGTCGTTGTAGTAGGGTGGAAGGCGATTGTCGTCATGCACGGCGCGGTGCAGGTTCGGTAATTGGCATTGGTGACATTGTTGGTGGCTGTGAAAACGAACGGCGCTGCGGCGGTTTCGGTGGTGGAAGCTTTCCATTTCAGCAACACGAGCGTCGCAACTGTACCATTCAATTCCACGAAAGCCACCTGGCTGCCGTCGGCGGAAAGTGTCGCCGAAGTGGTGATGGTGCCCAGAGTGTCGTACGCCCAGTACACGGTGGGGAATGTTCCCCCGCATCCGGAATACAGTTTGTTATAAGCGATGATGCTAGCCTGCGTGGCGGAGCCGGCCAAGCTGGTATTGAAGACCGCAAAATCGTTGATGCAGCTAGGGGTCGAGCCGGCCGAGAATGTCGCAGGATACTGGCCAGCGCCCACGGTCGCGCCGCTGCCCATGTTCTCCGACCAGTCCCGCCTGATCCTGTTAGTCCTGGGAGTTCTGCGGAGGGGCCTGGGGTATGGGCCAAACGGGAAGCCGGAGGTAGGGGCATCAACTGCCTCCGTCGCTGGCAGCATCGACCGCGACCGGCGAGCGAGCTGCTGCCGATAGCGAGCATCCTGCTGCACGCGGTTGGACTGTTCCTCAGTCCCGGGACTGGAGAAGATAAGGTGGTGGTGGCTCCAGTCGGTGGGCAGAGGGCCGCGTATCTCAGAGTCCGGGGAAGTCTGATCGGCGGAAGTCTGATTCAGTGAGGTCTGACCGAGTGAAGTCTGACCCACTAAAGCCGGAGACAAGGCCAGCATTCCGAGGATTAGGACACCCAAACAGGGCAAGCCTCCGAGGCAGAAAGCGACTCGTTGCGCAAAGCGGAAGACACGGCCCATAGGTTGATCCCTCGAAGGAAGTCTTAGATTTACGCCCATTATAGGAGGAGGCTTGGGCGTCAGGTAGTGACCTTTGGTAACCTCTCGCAAGGTCGGTGCCAGAAGTGGAGTAAGGAGCTTCGTTTGCCGGCAGCGCGACAGACGCTACATTTCGCGGCGGCCTTCCATAGCTTTCAGCATAGTGACTTCGTCGGTGTATTCGATGTCGCTGCCTACGGGAATTCCCATGGCGATGCGGGTCACGCGCAGTCCTTGACTTTGATTTTGACCTTGTCCTTGTCCCTGCCGCTTCAGTTGCTGGGCGAGGTAGGTGGCGGTGGCTTCGCCCTCGACCGTGGGATTGGTGGCGAGGATGACTTCTTCGATCTCGCCGCGGCTGACCCGGGTGATCAGGTTGGCGATGCGCAACTGCTCCGGGCCCACGCCGTGCAATGGCGAAATCGAACCGTGGAGCACGTGGTAGACGCCGTTAAAATGCCGCGTCTTCTCGACGGCGGCGATGTTGGTCGGTTCCTCGACCACGCAGACCAGCTTTTGATTGCGGGTAGGACTGCTGCAGTAGACGCAGGGATCGACGTCGGTGATGTTGTTACAGATCGAGCACAAACGCAACTTGGCCTTGACGTCACGAACGGCGGAGGCGAGAGCCTCGGCATCGTCTGCGCTCGAACGCAGAATATGGAAAGCGAGGCGCTGGGCGCTCTTGCTGCCCACTCCGGGCAGCTTCTTGAGTTCGTCGATGAGCCGGGACATCGGTTCGGCAAATTTGGACATAGAATTTGTAATTGGTGATTTGTAATTGGTAATTGGAAGGTCCTTAAATTACAAATTACAAATCGCAAATTACAAATTTAGGCCCAGTCCGCCGAGCATTCCGCCTACGCTGGATTGCATTGCCTGATCGACTTTGCGTCCGGCTTCATTGAGCGCGGCCATCACCAGATCCTGGAGCATCTCGACATCGCCGGCCTTTACCGCCTCCGGATCGATCACGATGCCGAGCACCTGCTTACGGCCATCCATTTTTACGGTGACGGTTCCTCCACCGGCCGAGGCCTCGACCACGGTCTGCTCCATTTTTTTCTGCAGCGTTTCGTACTGCTGCTTGGCCTGCGACATTAGTTCCTGCAAATTGAATCCAGCCATAAGGAAATTTGTGATTGGTGATTGGTAATTTGTAATCTAAAACCAAACAATGCGAACGGAGCGAATTGGTTTCTCAATTACAAATTACAAATTACCAAATTACCAATGGCTCACTCCTTCTCGCGATAATCGATCACGGTGCGGATTTCCGCTCCGAACTTTTCTTGCATGCGTTGCACGATGGGATCTTGTTCGGCGCGGCTTCGGGCGCTTCCGTTCGACGGGGACGAGCGTGCTGAGAACGTCGCCGCCTGCGGCGCTCCACCAGGCTCGACTTGCATTTTGATTGGCTTCCCCGCCAAACCGCTGGCTGCCGCACTCGCTATGCGACGGGCTTCGGAGGTGAACGACATTTCGATCATCGCGGCCGAAGCCGCTACTTTTGCGATGAGCGAATTTCCTTCCAGCCTCCACTCCGAATTTTCCAGGAGGGACACCAGCATTTGCTGATTGCCCAACGCGCTTAGAACGGCGTCGCGAAGAGAGTCGCGCAAAGAGTCGACGCCCGCCTCGGATTTCGGCTGGGTACGGGGGGCCGGCTGCGGATCAGGGGCCGGCGCCAACTCTTCGACTGCCGGAGCGGCCGATCCCATGATGACGACGTTGGCATTCGTGGTCGCCTTGATTGGTGTGGCGCGGGCGCCCTCGCCCGCAAATGCGGCGATCTCGCCGGACGTTTCCGCCTTCGGATTTCCTTTGCGCGCAGAGTCAGCTGCGAACGGAGATACTGAACTCGATCGTGCGGGTGCAGAAGGCGCAGCACGCGGCGTTTCCACGGGCGGAGCGAGAACGGGCCGGGGCGTGGTGCGGGTTGGTCCGGAAGCGGGCGTGGCGTCGCTCAGCAACTGCTCGATGGGCAGCAGACGTTGCGCATGCGCCATTTTGAGAAGCCCGAGTTCCAGGTGGAAGCGCTGTTCCTGGCGGTACCCGAGTTCTGCGTGGGTGCGCAGCATGATTTGCAAATGCCGCGCCAGGTCTTCTTCGCTGAACAGATCGGCGATCCGGCCTGCGCGGGCGCGCTCATCGGAGGAAATCTGCAGGAGCGCCGAATCCTTGCCCGCGATCTTTGCCACCGTAACATTGCGCAGAAAGCGAACCAACTGCCGCGCAAAATGCGTGGGACTGTGGCCTTCACCGATCAGTTCGTCAACCAGCACCAGGATTCTCTCGCTCGAACTTTTTTCCGTCGAGCTTGTTTCCGTCGAGGCTTCCGCGACCGCCTGCATCACGGTTTCGAGCGCCCCTGCCGGAGCGGAGCCGATCAGGCTGCGCACAGAATCGAGGGTTAGGTGGCCGGAAGTCGAGGCGATGGCCTGGTCGAGGATGGAGAGCGCGTCGCGCATCGAGCCGTCGCCGGCTTCGGCGAGCAGGGCGAGCGCATCTTCGTCGGCGGGAATCTGCTCTTTTGCGACGATCTCGCGCAGTTGCCCCATGATGTCATCGAACTTCATCGCCCGATAACTGAAATGCTGGCAGCGCGAGCGGATGGTCTGCGGAATATCCTCGGGCTGGGTCGTGGCCATCATGAAGATGACGTGGCTGGGCGGTTCTTCCAGCGTTTTGAGCAGCGCATTAAAGGCCGCGTCGGTGATCTGGTGAGCTTCGTCGAGAATGTAGATTTTGAAGCGGTCACGCGCCGGCCGGTAGCGCGCGGCCTCGCGCAATTCGCGGATCTCGTCAATTCCGCGATTAGTGGCGGCGTCGATTTCGATCACGTCGACGGAATTGCCGTTGCGAATCTCGGTGCAGGAATCGCAAACGCCGCAGGGCTCGAGGACCGGCTTGTTGTTGGAATTGGAAGTCGAGCGGCAGTTCAGCGCCATGGCGAGGATGCGTGCGACCGTGGTCTTGCCGATGCCGCGATGTCCGCTGAAGATGTAGCCGTGGGCGATGCGCTCTTGCGCGATCGCATTTTGCAGGGTGCGGGTGACGTGTTCCTGGCCGATAACGTCGGAGAATTTCTGTGGCCGGTATTTGCGCGCCAGGACCTGATAGCTCATCGGAATCCTTGATTATACAGGGGAGCTTCGGACTACGAGCTACGAGCCGCGAGCTTCGAGCAAACCGGATGGCTCGCGGCTCACAGCTGATGGCTCATAGCTCGTGGGCCGGCCGCTTGCACACCTTCCGCAGGCGGGTTACGCTCATGGGTCGAGTCTTAGCACGAAATATCCACGAATATTGGAGAAATCGGACATGCAACTGAGAATGAGCACACGATCGGTGGAGGGCGTGCTGGTGGTGGATTGCAGCGGGCGGCTTATGTTTGGCGAAGAATCGGCCAGCCTGCGCGAAAACGTCAAGAAAGCCCTGGCCGAGAGTCCGAAAGTGGTGCTGAATATGCACGAAGTGAATTACATCGATAGCGGCGGGCTGGGAACGCTGGTTTCGCTTTACACGAGCGCCCGCAACGCCGGGGGTGCGGTGAAGCTGGCGCGCCTGAGCCAGCGGGTAGGCGACCTTCTCCAGATCACCAAGCTCCTTACTATTTTTGAAGTGTTCGAGAGCGAGGAAGCGGCCGCCCAGTCCTTCAGCAAAGATGCCGCTTAGCCGCGATTAATTCAGATCACTCAATACCAGTGGAGTCTGCGACATTCCATTCTGAGTGCCGGTTGGGCTGGGGTTGTCGAGGAGCACCATGGTGGTAATCGATCCAGCTCGGGCAGCGGAGAGCTGGGTGAGGAGCGCGGTCTTCTTCGCGCTTTGCGTGACAATCACAGCATAACCGCCAGCAATGAAGGGAACGCTCTGGTAGGCGCTTCCCTGGCCGTTGCCCAGGGCGGAAATCTGAGGTGTGTAAGTGGTGATGTTGGTGCCCGGGGGAACGATATAAACATCCACTCCGGTCAACGGGGAACTGGGCGACACATTGATGATGCGGTATTCCAGGTTATTCGATGTCGGCGCGATATTGTCGTCGATTAGAACCAGGGGAGGACTGGCGTCGGCTTCGAGTCCAACCGCGAGCACCGTGTAATTGATCGTACCGTTCAGCAGAACAGTGCCAATCGGGGAGATGGGGTCGGTTGAGTCGCCGGGCTCAAACCCCTGGATAAGGTTGCTGCCCGAAGCTATCGAAAAGTAGGTTGCATTGGCGGCCGGAGTCGGGAAAACCTGGCCGAATTGCATCGAGGAAACTTTCCTGGTTCCGTTGAACCAGATGTCCGTGGGCCCGCTGTCGGGGATGGCATTGATCACGCGCACCTGTGCTTGATTCGCTGTGCCACAGCTGGCGACAATGACGCCTAAGGCTGCAACGGCCAACATAAGCGGCAGGGCTTTCAACGTGCGAGACATCTTTTAAAGTATTAATCTCCCAAGGCAGTTTGGTGGTGAGCAGGAAGGTTTGTCAACAGCTTGTGAAGATGATTCGCCGGGCCTCGGTCGAGGCCCGGTTCCTTTTCCTGAACATGGCAACTGGTCGCGTGACTAATAGAGGTCGTTCAGCACCAGCGGAATCTGCGAAATCCCAGTAGTACCGCCGCCGTTATCAAAAAGGACCACGGTACTGATCGGCCCGTTGCTGCCCGAGCCACCTTGAGGCAGGGTATAGCCCTGAATGATTGGGTCCTGGCCCTGGTTATAAACCTCCATGGTGTAGCTGGGTTCCCAGGTAATGTTGCGTACGTACTGACCCTGCCCAATCTGAAGATCAGTAATCTGAGCGTTGCCGGGGCCTGGGTTCCCTTCGCCGGTCTGATAGAAGAGCACATCAACCCCGCCTGAGTAAGTAGCTGACCCGTTGATGGCGCGGATGGTCAAGTCACCCGTCGTCGGCGCCGTGTTGTTGTCGGGTATAGGGTTGATGCCGGAATTCAGAACATATCCACTCAAAAGCACCGTATATTGGGTGCCGCCACTCAAATTAGCGGTACGCCCGGCCGCTCCCCAGATCGCGTTGGGGGTGGTGGGGGACGAGCCGGTATCATATGCCTGGAAGGTGACGCTGCCCGCCGGTACAGAGGTGTATTGCGCGCTACCACCAGCCTGCGGAGTCGGGTAGGCTTGGCCGAGCCGTACGTCGGTGAAGTACTTGGTCCCGTTGACATAAACATCCAGGGGAATCGTGCCCCCGGTTCCGTTGTCGGGGATGCAATTGACCACACGAACCAGCGCATTGCTATTTGAATTGCAGCTGGCGGCGAAGACGCCCAGGGCCACAACGGCCGCAATGGCCAACGCAAGGGGCAGGGTTTTCAACAACCGAGACATATTCTCTCTCCAAAAGGCAGTTTTGGTGGCGAGCAAAACACTGGGATGCAAATATCGTAAACCCAGGTTTTACGGCCCCGCGTAAAATTTTGTATTGGTGAACCTAGGTTAACATAAGCGCGCGGTAAATATTATCCGGTAAATATCAATCGTGAATCGGCAATCTCAATCGAAATCCGCAAAATCCAAGCCCGACAAATCGAAGTCTGGGAAATCCAGGTCCGTGAAATCCAGGTCGGTGAAATCCAAGCCCGTGAAATCCAAGCCCGCTCAAGCCGGGTTCAAAGGAAATGCGTTCAAGCGAAGTACGTCCGACCGAAGTACGCCGGACGACAAGCGCGGCCGCGTCGTGCGCTGCATTCGCGCCTTGCCGGCGGGAACGGTGTCGAGCTATGGCGCTTTAGCCAAGGCTGCGGGCTGGCCCGGAGCCGCACGTCAAGTGGTGCGGATTCTGCGCGAGGTTCCGGGATTGCCCTGGCACCGGGTCGTCGGGTCGGGCGGAGCCATCAAGCTGGGCGGAGAAAATGGCGCTGAGCAGAAATTCCGGCTGCGCATGGAAGGCGTGACGTTTCGCGGCATGCGCGTGGATATGAAGCGGCATGAGTTTCGGTTTCCTGAAGCGAAGCACGTTCGGCAGCAAAACGTGAATTAATTACCATGTAACAAGTAGGCGCCTGTGTCTCTTCGACCACAACCGGCCCCGAGCATTCTCAAAGACTTGCAACCCAATATTTTCCGCCGCTTCTCACAGTGTAAAAGATGATACATACAAAATGATACGTATAAAGCCAATGCGTATAAACCCATGGGTACATTAATATACGTACACTTCCATCACTACAAAATGTTTCACGTGAAACATTGTACGTACAAGCGGGGCCTAAGCGTGCGCCGGCAAGTTTCCTTCGAGCAAGTCGTGCAGACGGTTTGCCGGACAGCGCAATCCTATATAGAAACTTCCGAAGAGTGCATAGACCGCGCTGACGTAGTCGAAGCGCATCTCGTAGATAAGCCTCTTAAACACAAGGGGATCGTCGGCGAAGAGATCGACGCCCCACTCCCAGTCGTCAAAACCGATGGAGCCGGTGATGATCTGCTTCACTTCTCCGGCATAGCGGCGGCCGACCATGCCGTGATCGTTCATCTGGCGCTGGCGTTCTTCCATGGGAAGCATGTACCAGTTCTTGTCTTCGCCGCGGCGGCGATCCATGGGATAAAAACAGATGTAGCGGTTGGGCGGCATGGTCGGGAACAGGCGCGGCTGCATCGCTTCTTTCTGGCGCGCGATGGTGTCCTGGATCGACTTTTTCCATTCCTCCGAGTGCGGTTCCACGCCGCGATCGGCGAGCGCCTTGTAGGCTTTCAACGACGACTCATAGAGCCCCAGCTCAATCACCGACAGATACGAAGTCGCAGGTTCCAAGAAGTCATTGAGCCGGAGCCGGGCCACGTCGAGCTCGGCCTGATTGAGCTGGTCGAAAGTCTCGCGGAAGTGGACCAGCATCAGATCGCCTTTGTGTCCGAGCAACGAGAAGAGAGCGGACTGGCCATCGGCCTTGCTTTCCATCCCGGCCAGGAGTTGCGTGGCTTCGTTAGTGATTTCGCGACGGACGTTGTCGGGGGTCGAGCGCCAGTTGGTCCAGCGGAAACGCATCATCTGGTGAAGGGTGGCGTAGCCTTCAAGGGTCAGAGGCACGGCTGGGAGTTGTCCGGCAGCAACTGGGAGAGTTTCAGGATGAGTCGGATTCATGGACCTATTGTATTGAATCATTGAGGCATTGAGAGATTGAATCATTGAAACCCAAAGGCCTTTGACCTTCAATGACTCAATGGCTCGATACCTCAATGACTTAATGCCTCAATGCCTCACCCGGGTATCGTGGCCGCCACGGTGCGGAGATTGCTCCATCATGCGCGGGTGTGCTACAAGTGCGATATATGCGCAAATGGATGAGCGAGCGCTTGAAGCGCCGCAAAAAGCCGGGAGATGCGTCCCCCAAGGAAACAACCAAGGCGCCAGAGCCGTTGCAGCCGAGATTCTATGATAATGAACCGGCGGCTCCCGCCGAAGTTCCGGCCCGAATTTCTGCCGAGGCTCCTGTCGAGGCGCCAGTGGTCGAATCGCGGCGCCCGTCGAGATCGCGTTCGGAGCCGGCAGCGCCGCCAGAGCCGGCAGCGGAACCAGCGTCCGCGGGAGTTGAACCTAGACCACAGCCGTCCCGGCGTCGCCGCAGCCGTGGAGGCCGGGGCAGATCTCGTCCGGGACGAGTTGCTGCTGCACCCGCCCTCGCAACGGAACCTTTCGGAGCAGAATCGGCCGCAGCAGAAGCATCTTCACCGGAACCATCGGTAGTCGGGAAGTTGCCGGTCGCAATGCAGGCCTCGCCAGTTCAAGCTGCGCCAGCCGCGGCCCGCGCCAGCAAGGGAACGGTCGTCTTGGCGATCGGGTTGCCGGGATCGGGTAAGAGTTCGTGGTTCAAGCGGCACAACATTCATCCGCTCTCCAGCGATCTGCTGCGCGAACTGCTTTTTGATGACGCGCAGGAGCAGCGCTTTCAGGATCTAGTGTTTTCTAACCTGCGATCAATGCTGAAGGCGAGGCTGATTGCGCGCCGTCCCATGAACTACGTGGATGCGACGAACCTTACGCCTCACGACCGCGCGAGCTGGATCAAGCTAGCCAAAGATTACGGCTACGATGTGCAGGGCGTGTTCTTCGACGTGCCGCTGGAGGTTTGCATGGAACGCCATCAGCGCCGTGGCCGCGCGGTCCCGGAAGATGTCATGCGCAAGATGGCGGGCAAGTTGAAGCCTCCGACGTTTGAGGAGGGGTTTTCGAAGATCACGGTGGTGCGGGTGAAACAGAAGGAAAGCGAAGCATAGGGACAGCTGGCCTCGGCGGTCCGGCGGGGCGACGCCCCGGTACGCTCTTGATTGCACGGGTGGGAAATGAACCTCTGCGAGCTGCGCTCGCATGGACAGCCGAGGGCGGCTGTCCCTACGTTTGTATCATCCCTTCAGATAGGGTAATAGTTCTTTGAATGCGGGCGCGCCTGACGACCGCAGCAGTTCGTAGATCATCATTTCGGTCGAGGAAAGAATGGCTCCGGCACTGCGCATGCGGTCCAGTCCGATGCGCCAGTTTAATTCCGTCCTGGAACTGACGGCGTCGCAAGCGACGTGTACCAGGTAGCCCTCCCGCAGCGCCCCCATCGCAGTCTGCATGACGCAGATGTGGGTTTCCATGCCGCACAGCAGAACGGTCGTCCGCTGGCCCGGCAGGCGCTTCAGCAAGGAGCAGAACGCATCGCTGCCGAAGCAGGAGAACATCAGCTTGTCGATGGGCGGAGTGTCGGGCAGCATCGACGCGATTTCGGGCACAGTATTGCCCAGACCCTTTGCGTATTGTGTGGTGACCAGCGCCGGGATCTTCAGGATTCCAGCGAGGCGGATCAGCAGTTGCACATTTCGCAACAGGCGTTCTTTTTCCCAGATCGGCGGCAGCAATTTCTCCTGCATGTCGACCACGATGAGAGCGCACTGGTCGGCCTCAAGTGGACGGCGCGCCATTTCTTCGTAATCGGTCTCAATTCGGGCGATACTTCCGGTGAAAGTTCCTGGGAAAGTACTGCTGCTGGTCATGGCAACTCCTCGCACCGCTGCCAGTGATTTTAGCGCGGATCGAGTAGGGTGCGCGTTTTGCAGTGCCTGCGAAATGATTTAGAATTCTGGTACAGCCCGGTCGTTCAACGGTAGGACTGCAGCCTCTGGAGCTGCGTATCGGGGTTCGAATCCCTGCCGGGCTGCCAACCTTTCACCAGTCAATTCAAGGCGTATCAATTCAAGTCATTCAGAGGCGCAACGGACGGGTCGGTCAGAGCGATCAATTTTCCGGGCGGATAATCTTCGAGGGTAAGAGGAGTTTCGGGCTCGGGGTTGACGATGGTCAGCACATCGCCGCTGAGAATTCCCCGAATCACCAGGCGGTCACCTTCGATGGCGACCACTCGGTATTGCTCGTCAAAGATTGACGGCTTTTCCATATCACTTATAGGATGCACAGTTTCCTGCCGGTGATGCTCCGGCTCGACCTAACCCACCGGAATTTGCTTTCAGTGACGGACCAGCAGTGACGGACCAGGAATGACGGACCCTGCTTAAAGAGAGGCGCGAGCCCAGGCGGCGGACTCGCGCCGATAGCATTTATCCGGTTGCGCCCTCTGGCGACTCGGACGAACTGGCTACAGTGTGAAGCTGAGTGCGAGGTTAACGCCCGGGAACGATGCGTTGCACAGGTAATACATGCCGTTAATCTCGACCACATAGACGTTTTGCGTGTACAGCCAGTTGCTGGGCCACGGGTCAATGAATCCGAAGGCATAGCCGCCGTATTGGAAGCGGTGATTTCGGTAATCGGTTTGGCTGACACGGAAGGTGTGTTGCTGTCCAAAGCTGGCCTTGTAACGGTCCGCCGGAATGCGGTCACTGCCGTTACCGGCGGCGTGCTGTGCCGGCGGTGTCTTTTGCTGCGGTTGCGGCGTGCTTTTCTCTTCCTGCTTAGCATTCTTCTCTGGCTGCGCGGCGGGTTTTTCCTCTTGCTTGGTGGACTTCTCCGGTTGCGCTTGTTTTTCTTCGGGTTTGGCTTTCTGTTCTTCTTGCTCGTGTTGCTCCTGAGCGTACAGCGGAGCGGCGGCTACGAGGGTCAAAGTCAGAGCTGCGGTGGTCATAAGTGCAAGTAGTTTCATGAGTGTTGCCTCCATCATCGATGGGTCGTTAAGCAGGCTCGCTTTGGAGCAAGCTTGCTCTGCTCGGGTCGACCGGGGTCGCATTTCAAGAATGACAGGTGTGGACTTTCGCGTCTGAGCAAGATAGCTCACATGCGAAATATTGGTGCAGGACGGCTAATTTTGAGGCCTCTTTCTAATCAAGGAGTTCGGCCGGGGAAACCGCATAATTTGAGGGGAAAAGCTATCTTTGGGCTAGAATTGGAGCCAATGGCTTCCCCTGGATTGGCGGACAAGAGCCGCGAGTTTAATCCCAGCACGTTCCTTGCAACCATTGGCAAGGGCCGGAAGAATCTGACTTTCGCCAAGAAACAGGGAATCTTCGCGCAAGGGGACGCGGCGGATGCGATCTTTTATATCCAAAAAGGCAGAGTAAAACTCACCGTCGTCTCCAAAACCGGCAGGGAAGCGACCCTGGGCATGCTGGGCGCCGGAAACTTCTTTGGCGAAGGTGCGCTGGCAGGTCAGGCTCTGCGGATGGGATCAGCCGCGGCGATGACGGATTGTGAGATTCAGCGCATCGACAAGAAGGCAATGATGGATGCACTGCACCGGGAGTCGGCATTTTCCGACCTGTTCGTGGCCTCCTTGCTGGCGCGGAATGTACGCTATGAAGAAGATCTGGTCGACCAGTTGTTTAACTCCAGCGAAAAGCGGCTGGCTCGGGTTCTTCTTCTGCTCGCTCATTTTGGCAAGGAAGGTGTGCCCGAGGCGGTGATCCCAAGAATCAGCCAGGAGAGTCTGGCGGAAATGGTCGGGACCACTCGGTCGCGAGTGAGCTTTTTTATGAACCGCTTTCGCAAACTGGGCTTTGTGAACTACTCTGGCGGACCGGAGGGCGGGTTGCAGGTACACAGCTCGCTGCTTGGTGTGGTTTTGCACGACTAGTTGCTTTCGCGACGCAACTTCCGATCGATAGTGAGACCGAATTGAGGACTTGATATGAAGGTGTTGCTGGTCGCAGGACTACTACTGTTGGTGCTCGGCATCGCCTCCCTGATCGTGCCTATCCCTCACACTGAGACCGAGGGTATTAAGGTCGGAGGTACGAACTTCGGCATTCAGGCGAGTCACAGTGAGCGGGTTTCGCCGCTCATCAGTTTCGTGCTGATCGGGGGTGGGATCGCGCTGACCATCGCTGGTGCGCGGGGGCGAAACTGACCCGCGGTCGCGAGTGGCGAACGGTAAATTTGGTTCCTGAGTAGTGGCCGAGCGATGGCCTTAGGCCACACGGCGGCCGCTCACGAGGTTGATGATCAGCACTACGACGGCAACCACCAGCAGCAAATGAATCAGACCGCCGGCTACGTGAAGGCTAAAGCCAAGAAGCCAAAGAATCAGAAGCACAACGAAAATCGTCCAAAGCATGTTGATCTCCTTCGCTCATTTAATCGTTGCCGAAGCGAGCGCCCCGGAAACTTATCTAGCTTTACCTTAGCGTCTACCTTGTCGTCGCCGGTGCGAGCGATTTTCCGCATTCCAGGCAAGACGGCTTCGATCGCGATGTGATTAAGCCGCAAAACGGGCACATTCTTTGCGATGCGTAACCGCGAACCGGTGGTGTAACTGACGCAAAAAGCTTGGAGACGGATGCAGTGATCGCGGCCATCTGTCTACGAAAACGGTCGCGTAACTGACGAAAAACGCGTTCCATCCATCCACCTTCGTTCTTTCTTCCCCATCCATGAATGGGTTCGATTTGAGGCGAGCGACAGAAACGCTCTATGCGACGGATTTTCTTTCCTCATTTCGGGTATTTGGCAAGATAACCATGACACAAGAGGGACTTGAGATACTGTGCAAGATTGCTCACAGTTGCAGTCTTGCTGCGGTGATTGCTTGACAATGGCTGCGCAGAGGCCTAACATTGATTTTTAGGAAGCACCTTTTCTTACTCTTTCAGGTCCTCTGAATTAAGTTAGCCTGTCTGAACATTGTCTCGTCTTTGCTCTGAGGAGTCTGAGTCACGATACTAGCGGTCCGCTGGGGATCTTTCTGACACCAAACCCAAGCGATCAAGATTCGTGCTGGCAGCGAAGCGATAAGACAGATCGAAGAACCTGGAAGGGACCATGAAAAATATCAAGTTTGTCGTGAAACTGAACCGCGGCGCTCACGCCCCTCAATATGTGCTGCGTGTCGATCGGCTTCCCATCCTGACCACAACCAATCGCAAACTGGCCCTGGTAATGGGGAGACTTACAGCGGAAGACGCGGTTAAGTCCATGCAAAATTCCCATTGCACTCCGGAGTTAGTATCTGTACGGGTTAGCGCCTAGCTAGAAAGCGCAACAATCCCCGAGATGAATGGGGTGGCCGAAGGTCGGCGCCTCCATGGACAGCTATGCAAAAGCGTGAATGTTCGGAATGCGGCGGCGAGTTGGTTCTGGCGGTGCGAGCGAACCAACCGATCCAACCGCACACGGGTGTGAGTAATGACGGGCCAAGCCTGGTAACCAGCGCGTTTACGAGCTGGAGATGCGGAACTTGTGGCTGCGCCTTTACGGCAGCGCAGCTTCGCGAAGACAAGCGCGGCCGGTCAAAAGCAGCTCAACCCGCCTGATCGTTCGGCAACACCTACCTGTCTCAAAGTATTAGTCGCCCGACGGCATCAGTTCGTCGGATTCCTCGCGGCTAGAAACCATTAGCGCTGAATCGGCCAGAGACGGCTCGGTCTTTTCCAGTTTCAGGTCTCGATCGCCGCCGGTGAACTGCGCTTCCTCGGTTGAGCCTTCGAGCGCCTTGGTCGACGTGCTGCCGCTGGTGATGACCTGCTGTACGGCGTCGAAGTATCCGGTTCCGACGAAACGCTGGTGCTTTACCGCTTCATAACCGGCCTGCTGCTCGCTCAGGAATTCCTTTTCCTGCAATCGAGAGTAAGCGGTCATGCCAGACTGCTTGTAACCACGGGCAAGTTCGAACATAGAGAGGTTGAGCGCGTGGAATCCGGCCAGCGTGACGAACTGGAATTTGTATCCCATCTTGCCGAGTTCGTGCTGGAAGCCGGCGATGGTCGCGTCGTCCAGCTTCTTCTTCCAGTTGAACGAAGGGGAGCAATTGTATGCCAGCAATTTGCCGGGGTAGACCTTGTGTATGGCTTCTGCGAATTCGCGCGCCTCGGCAAGGTCGGGCTTGGCAGTCTCGCACCAGAGAATATCCGCGTACGGGGCGTAGGCAAGGCCTCGGGCAATGGCGGATTTCAAACCGTGCTTGATGTGGTAGAAGCCTTCCACGGTGCGCTGGCGGATTACGAATTCGCGGTCGCGCGGGTCGATGTCGCTGGTCAGAAGGGTGGCGCTATCGGCGTCGGTGCGGGCCATGATCAGAGTCGGAACGCCCATCACGTCGGCGGCGAGCCTTGCTGCGACCAGTTTCT
Source organism: uncultured Acidobacteriaceae bacterium (assembly GCA_963747545.1). GTDB lineage: Bacteria > Acidobacteriota > Terriglobia > Terriglobales > Acidobacteriaceae > Acidiflorens. Next base: position 49,763 of record CAVVFQ010000002.1, read on the forward strand.
GGATGGCCTCGATGGTCGGCACCAGCACTTTGCCACCAAGGTGACCGCACTTCTTGGCGGAGGAAAGCTGGTCCTCAAAATGAACGCAGGCGGCGCCCGCTTCAATCATGGCCTTCATCAGCTCGAACGCGTTGAGGTTGCCACCGAATCCGGCTTCGGCGTCGGCGATGAGCGGAGGAAACCAGTTGATCCCGTTCTCGCCCTCGGCATGATGGATCTGGTCGGCGCGCTGCAGGGCCTGATTGATGCGGCGCACAAGATTGGGCACGCTGTCGGCGGGATAGAGACTTTGGTCAGGATACATCTGGCCGGCATTATTGGCGTCGGCTGCGACCTGCCAGCCGCTTACATAGATGGCTTTCAATCCAGCCTTGACCTGCTGGACGGCCTGGTTGCCGGTCACGGCACCGAGTGCGGGGATGAAGGGCTCGGCCTGGTCCTGCAGCAGGCTCCACAGGCGCTCGGCGCCGTGGCGCGCGAGGGTGTGCTCGATCTGCAAAGAGCCTCGAAGACGGTTAACATCGTCCTGGGTGTAGGGACGCGTGATGCCGCGCCATCGAGGGCTGCTCTGCCCGTTGCCATTATGACCATTGCCGTTTTGCCCGTTGGAAGCTGTCATGTGTTTTTCCCCACCTGAGAGTTTTGCGTCCTGGTCTCGCCGTCCTGCTTTTGCGTCCACGTGCAGTAGACCCCGGATTGCGTGTCGCGGCAAACCGCGCTGTCCGCCCCGACCTACTAGGACAAAATGACCTAGTCCGCGGGACTTGCGCAGGCAGATGGCTATGATGTTGACTTATGAACACCATGACTCTTCTTCCAAACGACGCTGCTGATAGCCCGACTCAAACCCAGATAGAGGCCGGCATTCTTACCGCGGATGCCCGCGCTTTCCTGCTGAAGCTTGCGGCTCGGTTTGAACCCCGGCGGCAGGAATTGCTGGCGCGGCGGCAAACGGTGCAGCAGGAAATCGATCATGGCAAGCTTCCGGATTTTCTGCCGGAGACGGCGGAAATTCGCCGACGCGAGTGGAAGGTGGCGCCGATTCCCAAGGATCTGCTCGATCGCCGCGTGGAAATTACCGGGCCGGTCGACCGCAAGATGATCATCAACGCCTTGAACTCAGGCGCCAATGTTTATATGGCCGATTTCGAGGACTCGAATACGCCGACCTGGAGCAACAACATTGAGGGCCAGCAGAATCTCAAGGACGCGATACGGGGAACGATTCACTACGAGAGTCCGGAAGGAAAACAGTACCGGCTTGGGTCCAAATTGGCCACGCTGTTGATGCGGCCGCGCGGCTGGCATCTGGACGAAAAGCACTTTCTGGTGGAGGGGAAGCCGATCTCGGGGGCGCTGTTTGATTTTGGTCTGTTCTTTTTTCACAACGCCCGGGCCTTGCTGGACAAAGGAACTGGTCCGTACTTCTATTTGCCGAAGCTGGAGAATCACCTGGAAGCCCGTCTGTGGAATGACGTGTTCTGTTTTTCCCAGGACGAACTTGGCATTCCGCGAGGATCGATTCGCGCCACCGTGCTGATCGAAACCATTCTGGCGGCGTTCGAGATGGACGAGATTCTTTACGAATTGCGCGACCATTCCTCGGGACTGAACTGCGGGCGCTGGGACTACATTTTCAGCTACATCAAGAAGCTTCGTACGCATCCTGAATTCGTATTGCCGGACCGGTCTGAGGTCACGATGGAGACGCCTTTCCTCAGTTCCTACGTCGAGCTGCTGATTCAAGTCTGCCATCGGCGGGGAATCCACGCGATGGGTGGAATGGCGGCGCAGATTCCGATCCGAAATGATGCGGCGGCCAACGAACAGGCGCTGGAGAAAGTGAGGCGCGACAAACTTAGGGAAGTGCACGCCGGTCATGACGGCACCTGGGTGGCGCATCCAGGGCTGGTTCCGGTGGCCAAGGAAATTTTCGATAAGTACATGCCCGAACCAAATCAGATTTCTTCGCATAAGAAATCGACTGGGCGGCGGACGGTGCAGGCGCAAGACCTGATCGAGGTGCCCAAGGGAGACATCACGGAGAAAGGGTTACGCTGGAACATCGATGTGGGATTGCAGTACCTGCACTCGTGGTTGCGGGGATCGGGCTGTGTTCCGATTTACAACTTGATGGAAGACGCGGCGACCGCCGAAATCTGCCGTGCCCAGGTGTGGCAGTGGGTGCGACACTGCGCAAATCTCAGGGACGGCGGGCCGGTGACGGAAGAGCTTGTGAAAGGGATAATCCATCAGAGGGCGGCGGAGCTGGGCAGCAACAATAACAATGACGAACCGTTGCGGCAGGCGGCGCGGCTTCTCGAAGATTTGACGACGGGCCAGGAATTTGCGGAGTTCCTGACGCTTGCCAGTTATGATTTATTGGATTAGAACGTCAATGCATGGGTGCACGCAAAACTCCCGCCAAACTCTCGACGGACCGCGCGCCGATTGACGCAGGCTTTCTCTCGCAATTGCAGGAGCATGTTGCCGCGCGTGAGGTCGATCGCGGGATTCGGTGCCTTCAATCGCGGCAGGATCTGATCGCCAGGCTCGATCCCTCCCAGGAAAATGCCGCGCGCTTCGTGGCGCAGCTTGCGATATGGACGGATATTGGATTCAGCGGCCCACCACTTCCGGACATTTTAAAGAGATTTGAACATTTAGACCCGGGATTGCGGTCGAGGCTTCCGATTGCCGACTACATCTGCCTGCGCATGGCCGAGGGAATGTCCGCCATGGTGGAAGAGGCGATGGACGCGGCGATTGGTCATTTTGACTTTGTCCTGAGCTTGGGTGAAGAACTCGACGACCGGTTTCTGCTGGCCATTGTTTACTTCTGGAAAGGTCGCTGCCTGCGGAGAAAGGGCGACTATGATGAGGCCCTGATCTGCACCTGCAAGGGAAGAGACCTGGCGCTGGCGTTGGGCCATCTGCGCATGGCGGCGGTGATGCAAGTGCTGGAGAGCTGGCTTTTGTTTCAGCAGGGCAAATGGAAAGAAGCAGTGCGGATCTCGCAAGCGGCGGAAAAAGTGTTAGCTGAGACCGATGACTACGTAACACTGGGCAACATTCAATCGTTCTACGGGCGCATGGCGCGGCGGGAAGGACGTTTCGATAAAGCGACTGAGTTTTTCGAGAGCGCCATTCGCCATTATGGCCGGCGGGATCCGCGGCATCCGAACCTGGCGCGATCGCTGGCCAACATGGCGCTGGCCAAGCGCGGGATCGCTCTTCAGTTGCAGAAAAGAATCGACCGCGACGCCCAGCGGCGCCGGAAGACGTCAGCCGCGACGGGACGCGATTCCGGCGAACGCGATGCCAAGCCCCGCGACCGCGACCTGCACAAGCGCGACTATCGCAGCCGATTGACTCAGCTTCGCCGCGAAGCGATCGAACACCTGGGGGCTGCCCGAGCCATTTACGAGCAGCGCCCGAGCCATCACGGAGTGGGCACGGTACACATGAACGCGGCATACATCCACCTGGATGGCGGAGATTTTCAGCGTGCCGAGGAAGAAGCGGCCTCCGCGTACGACGTGGCCGAACAGAAGCAGGATTACATTCTGATGGGCCGGGCGCGGATTCTGGAGTGCATGATTGAAAATGCGAAGGTGGAAGAAGAGATCGGCGAGGGCGCCGACCCCGGAAGCCACGCGCGTCGCGCACTGGAGTTCAGTCAAGAGGCGATTGAACTGGCGAAGCATACGCAGCATCATCTGTTGCTTGCGAATGCGCATCTGTGGCAGGGATTGACGCAGTGTAATTCGTTTTTCGATAATCCGGAAGCGGCTCGCGAGTCGTATGATTTGGCGCGGGCTTCCTGCGGGGCGAATCAACCCGATAACAAAATATGGCAGGATCTGCAGACCTTAAGCGCGAAAATTCTGCGCAAGGGGAGTGTGCATCCGGCGCTGAAAGCCTGGTCGCAGGGGGCGGTGGGCGAGAAGACTTTCCGGCAAATCAGTGAGGAATTTGCGGAGATTGTGATCGCGCAGGTCTGGGAACGCGAAGGGCGCAAAGTGTCGCGGGTGGCGTCTCGGCTCTCGATTTCGCCGAAGAAAGTCCGGCGCATCCTGGCGCGGGTGGGACGACGAAAGCCGCGTCCACGCTAGTGCGTAGGGACAGCCGCCCCGGCTATCCGGGGCCGAAGCCCCGCTCCGCGACAATCGAAAGAATCGAACCGGGAATCCCGAGAATCGAAAAGTTTATGAAAATCGCTAAGGATGTAACGGAACTAATTGGCCACACGCCGCTGGTGCGGCTGAACCGGGTTACCGAGGGCGCGGTTGCCGAAGTGGTGGCGAAGTTGGAGAGCCAGAATCCGCTGGGCAGCGTGAAGGACCGCATCGGGGTGAGCATGATTGCCGACGCCGAGCGTGCCGGCCGGATTCATCCCGGGAAAACTGTGCTGATCGAGCCGACCAGCGGCAACACCGGAATCGCTCTTGCCTTCGTAGCGGCGGTGAAAGGCTACAAGCTCATCCTCACCATGCCCGAGACCATGAGCCTGGAGCGGCGTGTGCTGCTGCTGGCCTTGGGCGCCGAGATTGTGCTTACGCCCGGTCCGCGGGGAATGAAGGGAGCGATTCTGAAGGCCGAGGAGTTGCTGGCTGCGACTCCTGACGCCTACATGCTCCAGCAATTCGATAACCCGGCGAATCCGAAGATTCACCTGGAAACTACCGGTCCCGAGATCTGGAATGATACCGACGGGCGCGTCGATTTTCTGGTCTCCGGCGTCGGGACAGGTGGAACCATCACCGGCGTATCCGAATACATAAAGCCGAAGAAGCCGTCGTTCAAGGCGATCGCGGTGGAGCCGGTGGATAGCGCAGTCCTTTCCGGCGGAAAGCCAGCCCCGCACAAGATTCAGGGCATCGGGGCCGGTTTTGTTCCAAGCATCCTGCGACGCGATCTGGTCGACGAGGTCATCACTGTGTCGAACGAAGACGCCATTAACATGGCGCGGCGGCTTCCGCTCGAAGAGGGGTTGCTGGTCGGCATTTCCTCGGGAGCGGCGGTGGTCGCGGCTTTGCAGGTGGCGCGCCGGCCTGAAAATGCCGGTAAACTGATTGTCGTGGTTCTGCCATCGTTCGGCGAGCGCTACCTGAGCAGTGTCCTATTCGAAGGGCTCCGGAACCAGGCGTTGCAGATTCCGACATCGCAGGTTCCGGGATGAGTTCGCAGTTCCCGGTGAAAACAATTTGGCTTTTCGCTGAGAACTGAGAACTTCTTCAACCCATGCCGCACTTGTTGTCGCTAATCCGCGAGGACGTCGCCACCGTGCTGGAGCACGATCCGGCGGCGAAATCACGCGCCGAGATTTATCTCTGCTACTCCGGGCTGCATGCAGTGTGGTTCTATCGCATGAATCACTGGTTGTGGAATCACAATTGTTTTCTTCTGGCGCGCTGGTTGTCGCAGGTCGCCCGCTGGCTCACGGGCATTGAAATCCATCCCGGCGCGCAGATCGGCCGTCGTTTGTTCATCGATCACGGTGTGGGTGTGGTGATTGGCGAGACCGCTGTGGTCGGTGATGACGTCACGCTCTACCAGGGAGTGACCCTCGGTGGAACCGGCAAGGAGCGCGGGAAGCGGCATCCGACGCTTCTCGACAACGTGGTGGTCGGGGGAGGCGCGAAGATTCTGGGCAATATCACGGTGGGGCGCAATTGCCGGATTGGCGCTGGGTCAGTCGTGCTTCGAGATGTGCCTGACGATTCCACTGTGGTGGGCGTGCCCGGACACATCATTTTTCGAGAAGGCAAGCGCGTGGTGATTACCGATCCGAAGCAGATCAACGACCCGCTTTCCGAAGCTCTGGCGGCAGTTGCGTCTGAGGTGAACAAGTTGGCGGAGCGAGTCCGTCAACTGGAGGGCACGGGCGGAAGGGAACCGCTTTCCGAATCGATGCAACGGATCATGGAAGATATCGACTACCAGATCTGACCTTTTCAGATTTTGCCGTTCCGAGCGCAGCGAGGGATCTGCATCTTGCCGCAACTGCAGATCCCTCGCTTTGCTCGGGATGACAACTAGTGGGAGGCCGGCCCTCGCAAGCCGCCTCAACAACATCACTCCCGTTTCGCGCGGACCCAAGTATGATTAACTGTTTCGGGACGCGATCTCCGGCGGATGAACTACGGCTTTGTAATCGATAACCGCAAGTGCATCGGTTGTCACGCCTGCACGGTGGCGTGCAAAACCGAGAACCACGTGCCGGTGGGCGTGAACCGGACCTGGGTCAAGTACGTCGAGAAAGGCGTTTTCCCCGCCACTCGCCGTGTTTTTCAAGTCACGCGCTGCAACCACTGCGCGAATCCTCCCTGCGTCACCATCTGTCCGGTGACGGCGATGTACCAGCGCAAAGACGGGATTGTCGATTTCAATTCCGAACGCTGCATTGGCTGCAAAGCCTGCATGCAAGCCTGTCCGTACGATTCGATATACATGGATCCGGACGATGGCACGGCCGCCAAATGCCATTTCTGCGCGCATCGCACCGAAGTAGGACTCGAGCCTGCATGCGTGATTGTATGTCCGGAACACGCCATCATTGCTGGCGATCTGAGCGATCCAGAGAGCGAAGCGGCGCAACTGGTGGCGCGGGAACCGGTGCGCGTGCGCAAGCCCGAGCAGAGAACTGTGCCCAAACTTTACTACATCGACGCCGATGAAAGCGCGATCGTGCCGACGGCGGCGCGGCACGAATCGATTTACATGTGGTCGCAGCGGAATGCGGCGGTGCTGGGCGGCGGTGCTGCTTATCCGTCCGATAGCCCGTTGCTGCGAAAGGACGTACTCGCAGCCTATGACGTTTCGCATGCGCGGCCGTGGGGATGGCAAGTGCCGGCCTACTGTTGGACCAAGTCCATCGGTTCGGGAGTTCTTGCCGTGCCGGCGATTGCGATTGCCCTCGGACAATTGTCGGGCAGCCGGGTCCGCGATATTGCGCTGGCAACGGTCGCGTTGCTGTTCACGGCGCTGACCACTGTGCTGCTGGTTTGGGATCTCGACCACAAGGAACGATTTCTGCGGGTGGTGTTTACTCCACAAAGCAAGTCGTGGCTGGCGCGGGGGGCGTTCATCCTGATCGCGTACAGCGGCTTGTGTGGTGCGTTCTGGTTGAGCGCTGTGTTGGGGCTGACCGCTGTTGCCGCGATTTTGTTGTGGCCCACGGTGCTGGTAGGATTTTTCGCGGCCGCCTATACCGCGTTTCTCTTCGGGCAGTGCGAAGGGCGTGACCTGTGGCAAACGCCGCTTCTGCCGGCGCATTTGGTGATTCAAGCATTGCTCTGCGGAGCGGCGGTGCTGGCGCTGCTTCCGGACGCGATCGGCGGCTCGACGCAGGCCGTCGCCGTCGCGGTGGCCACACTGGTCATCAGTTTGGGCTTGCACTTGCTGTTTCTGCTCGGCGAGGTGGTGCTGCCGCATACTACCGACAATGCACGTTACGGGGCTCGACTGATGACGCACGGTCCGTTCGCGCGAGCGTTCTGGGGTGGAGGCTTCGTACTCGGGGGAATTGTTCCGCTGGCGCTGTTGTTAACTGGTCCTCATTTGTTCGCCGCGTCGAACCGCATCGTTGCCGGAGTGGCCAGCGTGCTGGCGCTGGCGGGACTTCTGATTTTCGAATGGTGCTTCGTGATGGCCGGCCAGAGCGTGCCGAACAGCTAGAGGGGTGCGTAGTGACAGCCGCCCTCGGCGGGCCAGCGGGGACGAAGCCCGCGATCTATCGGGGGCAGGGTTGCGCGAACCAAACCCGGGCCGAGCTGCGCTCGCCTTGGACAGCCGAGGGCGGCTGTCCCTACGTGGGATTGGAAGATATATGGAGATTCAGGCATGACCGAATTCAAGCGCGACGGCAGCCACCTCGCGTCGTATCCGCCCGCCGAGAAATGGGACGACTGGGTCGAGTACGACGCCGACGCGTGGCCTCGCCGCGTCGAAAAGCATTACCAGCTGGTTCCGACGATTTGCTTCAATTGCGAATCGGCGTGCGGACTTCTCGCCTACGTCGATAAGGAAACCGGACAAGTCACGAAGTTTGAAGGCAATCCGAAGCATCCGGCGAGCCGCGGACGCCTTTGCGCGAAAGGCCCGGCGACGATTACGCAGATTCACGATCCCGATCGCATCCTTTATCCGATGAAACGCTCCGGTCCGCGCGGCGGCGGGAAATGGACGCGGACTTCTTGGGACGAAGTGCTGGAAACCTTTGGGGCGCGCATCCGCAAAGCGTTTCAGGAGAATCGCGGCGAAGAAGTCATGTATCACGTGGGACGGCCGGGCCACGACTTCATCATGGAGCGGACTTTGCAGGCATGGGGCATCGACGGTCACAACTCGCATACGAATGTGTGCTCGTCTTCGGCGAGGCTGGGTTATCTGCTCTGGCACTATGCTGACCGGCCGTCTCCGGACCACGCCAACGCGCGCTTCATTCTGCTGCTCTCGGCGCATCTCGAGTCGGGGCACTATTTCAATCCGCATGCGCAGCGCATTATGGAAGGGAAAATGGCGGGAGCGAAGCTTGCCGTCATGGACCCGCGGCTTTCGAATACGGCGAGCATGGCGGATTACTGGATGCCGAGCTACCCGGGGACTGAAGCGGCGGTGCTGCTGGCGATGGCGATGGTGATTCTTAAGGAGAATCGCTTTGACGCGGCGTTCGTGAAGAACTGGACGAACTGGGAAGAACTTGAAGTCGATGGATTTTCGGCGCAGGGCCAAAGTTTCGAAGCTGTGATCGTGGCATTGAAGCGGCATTACGCGAAATTCACGCCGGAGTTTGCGGAAAAAGAAAGTGGAGTGAAAGCGGAAGTTATCGTCAAGACGGCGCGTGAAATTGCGGCCGCCGGCAGCCGCTTCGCATCGCATCTGTGGCGGGGCAGCGCGTCGGGCAATCTGGGTGGATGGCAACCGGCACGCGCCTTGATGCTGCTCCACGTGCTTACGGGTTCGGTTGGAACTCCGGGCGGACACAATTTGAATGCCTGGAACAAGTTTGTGCCGCGCCCGTTCAAGAATCCGCCGCCGCAGAAACGCTGGAACGAACTGCTCTACCCGCGGGAATGGCCGCTGTGCACCCATGAAATGTCGCCTTTGCTCCCGCACTTCCTGAAGGAAGGCCGCGGGCGCATCGAAGCGTATTTCACGCGCGTATTCAATCCGGTGTGGACTTATCCGGACGGATTTTCGTGGATCGAGATGTTGCGCGACGAAGAAAAGGTTGGCTTGCACGCCGCGCTGACGCCGACCTGGAGCGAGACGGCGTGGTTTGCGGATTATGTCTTGCCGATGGGCTTCAGTTCGGAGCGTCACGACTTGATGAGCCAGGAATCATACGCCGGAAAGTGGATTGGCTTTCGGCAGCCCGTGCTGCGCGTTCTGCAGGAACGGGAAGGCAAGAAATTTGACTACACGTATCAGGCGAATCCGGGAGAAGTTTGGGAAGAAGATGAATTCTGGATCAACCTTTCGTGGGCGATCGATCCCGACGGGTCGATGGGCATTCGGCAGTGGTTCGAATCTCCGTATCGTCCCGGGCAGAAGCTTACGGTCGACGAATACTACGGGTGGATTTTTGAAAATTCAGTTCCCGGCTTGCCCGAGGCTGCCGCCAAAGAGGGCCTGAAGCCGCTGGAATACATGCGTAAGTACGGCGCCTACGAAGTGACCACCGACGTCTACAGGCAGAACGAGAAGGCAGTGGCTCCCGCCGACCTTTCCGGGTCGAAAGTCGAAGCGAACGGCGTGGTCACGAAAGAAGGCAAAGCGGTGGGTGTGATGGTCGATGGCGCGGCCGTCGTCGGCTACAACACTCCGTCGCGGAAACTGGAGTTGTTTTCGAAAACCATGGCCGACTGGAAGTGGCCTGAATTTGCGTTGCCGGAATACTATCGCAGCCATATTCATAGCTCAGCGCAGGCGGCGTCGCTGTCAAAGTCCGGCGAAGACGCCGATCCGGATTTCGACAAACGATATATGCCGCTGGTGGAATGGCCGAAAGACTCGAACGGCGAGGTGTACACGCTGCTGCCGATTTTCCGTTTGCCGCATCTCATCCACACGCGATCGGGGAACTCGAAATATCTTTACGAGATTGCTCATAAGAATCCGCTGTGGGTGAATCCGACGGACGCGAAGAAGCTCGGCGGCATTCGGACGGGCGACCTACTCAAGGTGCATACCGAAATCGGTTTCTTCGTATTGCACGCGTGGGTCACCGAGGGATTGACGCCGGGCGTGGTTGCCTGTTCTCACCATATGGGGCGCTGGCGTCTCAACAAGGAGGATCAGGTCGAACGCATGTCGAGCGCGTGGGTCGATCTGAAAGAAGTCGGCAAAGGACAATGGAAGATGCGCCAGACTTCAGGAGTGGAGGCCTACGAGACAACCGATCCCGATACGAAGCGCGTATGGTGGAGCGATGCGGGCGTGCACCAGAACCTTACATTTCCGGTGCATCCCGATCCCGTTACCGGCATGCACTGCTGGCACCAGATGGTGCGCGTGGAGCGGGCCGGCGCTGGCGATCGTTACGGTGATATCTTCGTGGATACGAACCTATCGTTTGCCGTGTATCAACGGTGGAAGGCGCTCACTCGTCCGGCTCCGGGGCCTGGAGGACTGCGCCGGCCGCTGTGGATACCGCGGGTGCACCGTCCCGAGGAAGCGGCGTTTTACATCAAGAAAGCCTAAGCCTGCGGGTTGCCGTTGTAGAATGGCAACATGCCGTTGCAGACAGGGAATCCCAACTTTGGCAAGAAGCGTCCCCCGCCTCCGGACGAAACTTTTGAAGAGGCGGCGTATCTGAAGGCGCTGGGAGAGAAGCAGAAGATCGTGAGCCTGAAACTCGCCGACGGCGAAGTGGTGCGCGGCTGGATTGAGTACTACGACAAGAACATGGTGCGCGTGACCCGCGACGACGGTCCGAATCTTTTCATCTTCAAGCATGAGATCGTGTATATCGCGGAAGACGGCAAGAAGAAGTAGCTTGGATCAGTTCGCGGTTCTCAGTTCTCAGTAATCCCGCGCCCAAGTGTGAAAATGGAAGTCTAGACATCGCATGACATCCCATCAAACTTCAGATTTGATTTCTCCGATGCAGGCTATGGCCCGTGAGGCGGGCAGCCTGCTGATGGAGTACTTCCGGCAGCACGTGAAGATTGAATATAAGGGCGACGTGGACCTGGTCACGGTCGCCGATCGAAAGTCGGAGGCGCTGATTCTGGAGCGGATTCGCGGTAAGTTTCCGACGCATGATGTGATGGGTGAAGAAGGAACTCGCATCGAAACCGGCAGCGAGTACAAATGGTACGTCGATCCGCTCGATGGCACCACGAATTTTGCTCACGGCTATCCGGTGTTTTGCGTTTCGCTGGCGGTGGAGCGCAGGGGACAACGGGTCGCGGGAGTGATTTATGATCCGACGCGGGACGAGATGTTCGCCGCCGAACTGGGCAGCGGCGCGCGGCTGAACGGAAAAGCAATCCACGTGTCGGCTACGGCGAAATTGGGGGAGTGTCTTGTTGCCACCGGTTTTCCCAGCCACAAGCGGCATAAGAACCCGAATATTTATTTCTATCATCAGATCACGTTGCGCACTCACGGGGTGAGGCGGGCGGGATCGGCGGCGCTTGACCTGTGCAATGTCGCGTCGGGCCGGTTCGACGGCTTCTGGGAATTTAATCTCAATCCGTGGGATACGGCAGCAGGAGTGCTGATCGTCGAAGAGGCGGGCGGGAAGGTTTCGGACTTTTCGGGCGGCGCATTTCAGATCGCCAGCCGCGAGACGGTGGCGTCGAATGGGTTGGTGCACGACGCGCTTTTGCATGAATTTGAGGAAATCTTCGCCGGCCGGGGGTTGGAGGAGTTGCCCAGTCCGGTCACCTACGCGAATGATCGAAAATTGTAGTGGAGAGCCTGACGTCCCTGGGGTGGCGGGGCTTTGTCACCCCGGGGACGGGGCAGAGCCCCGTCACCACACGGCCTCTTTGCAAGCGTTACAATTAACGACGTGGGTTCATCTCTGCTTGAACGCAAGATCGAAAAGCGGCCCGACAAGGTGCGGCTGCAGGGGCGGATTCTGTTTCTCACCGAAGACCCCGAGTTGATCAAGAAGCAGTTGGCGGGTTGGGATCTGCCGTGGGAGACCAGGAACCCTGCCCGAAATCCCAAACTGCGCGACGACATTTCTACCGACGAGATCACTCCCGCGCACTACTGTTTCTACTTTGATCGGACGCTGGGGGAGATTCCCTATGTTGGTTTGCGGTGTGGCGATACTCTGCCGATTGGGCGCGGCGATGTGAAGAAGGGCAGCTTCGTCTGCTCGGTGAGCGGCAAGCGGCGCGGCAAAGGCTCAAGTCGAGAGCAATCGCCTTATGCCGAGATGTGTGCCGGAATTCAGGTCGCGATTGCAGAGAATATCGAGCGCATCTACAAGCAAAATTGCCAGAATCTGGGTCTGCTGACTTCGACCGACTTTTCTTTGATTGACCGGATTCGCGGGGGCGAAGAAATCGCGCTCAGCGAATTTACCGCCGAGGAAGACGAGATTACGAGGCAGGTGATCGAGTATGGCGGGCTCTTTCCTTTTAATGTGGCGCGCATGCAGGGGAAAGTATTTTTGCCGCCGATCAAGACTCGTGCGCGCGCGATGACTTTGGCGGAGAAGATTTTTGCGGCGCACATGATCTCAGCTGGGACGGGGCAGAGCCCCGTCACCACACGTTTCGTTCAGCCGGGAGATACCGGGTTCACTTCGGTTGATCTGCGCTTCAGCCATGAATACGTTACGCCGATGGCTTCTATTTTCTACGAGCAGTGTGTCGGCAAGGATGTTGCGGTGAACGATGCTTCGAGCATCCGCTTCTTTCGCGACCATCTCACGTTCCTCGACGAAGTGATCTCCGAAGAAAAAAAGAAGATGGGACTGCTCGATTTGGCCACGCAGCTCAAGTTGAAGCAGGAGGATTTCGCCAAGCAGCAGGGGATCAAGCTGCACGGCGAACTCACCGACCGCAAAGGGTCGGAGGGCATCTGCCACTCGGTGATGCTGGAAACCTATGCGCTGCCGGGGCAGGTGAACGTTGGGTCGGATTCGCACACGCCTCATGTCGGCGCCATCGGTTGCATTGCTTTCGGTATTGGGACGACCGATGTATTCAACTCCTGGATCACGAAAGACGTTCGCGTTAAGGTGCCGGAGTCAGTCAAGATTGTGATTCGGGGCAAGCGGCATCCGAACGTCACGGCGAAGGATTTCATCCTCAAGATTCTTTCCCTCGATTACGTGCGTAGCGGCAAGGCGCTGGCGAAAGTGATGGAGTATTCCGGGGAGGCGGTGGAGGCGCTATCGGTGGACGAGCGCGCCACCATGACCAACATGGCGGCTGAAATCGGAGGCTTTACGGGCATCGTCGCGCCGGACGAAAAGGTAGTTGAGTTTCTGGTCGAGCGCCGGGGCATGAAGCGCGGCGAAGTTGAGAAGATGATCGAAGGTCTCAGCAGCGACGACGCCGCCGAATATGCGCAGGTGATCGAACTCGACGCGGCTGAGATCACGCCGATGGTTGCGACGCCGGGCGATCCGGGTAACGGCAGATATATCCGCGAAATGGGCGCGCACGTGCCGATTGAAATCGCCTATGGCGGGACCTGTACGGCGGGGAAGAACGAAGACATGGATATGTACGCGTCGGTTCTCGCCGACGCGCTGAAGCGAGGCAGGCGAGTTTCGAAGAACGTCGACTTCTGGATTCAATTCGGGTCTCAGGAAACGCGCGAGTACTCGAAGCGGCGCGGATATATCGAGATTTTCGAAAAAGCCGGCGCGCACGTGATCGAGCCTAGTTGTGGCGCATGCATCAATGCAGGGCCGGGAGTATCGACACGTCCCGACCAGGTCGTGATCAGCGCGCAGAATCGAAATTTTCCCGGACGCAGTGGGCCTGGGCAGATGTACCTGGCGTCGCCGCTGACCGTGGCCGCGAGCGCGGTGGCCGGGTACATCGTTGAGTATGAATCCGGATATGAACCTTCGAACGACAGGGTTTTGGCCTAGTGTGCAATATTGCACAGCGCCGCCCCTCCCTTTGCTCCTAAAATCGCCGCAGCTTGTTTCAAAAATCACTTATCATCGCAGATTGTGTGAGATTCATATCAGGCCATTGTTTGTATCGGAACCGTAGTCCCAACAGGTGCCGCTCCCAGTCGCGGTATACAAGAAACGTCAGAGTACCTGCTGGAGAACACTGCCAACTATTAAGCGCCAGCGGATCCCGCCTTTCTGGCGCTGTCGATATCTCCTATCAACCGAGCATCTAGCAAAGCCGCGCTTTGCGGAATCGCAAATATTTTCATGAAAATCCTGCTCTATAACCCCGACAACGGGGTCACGCGCAACTTTATGCCCCACCTCTGGATGTTTCTGCTGCAGGCGCTCACTCCAACTGGCCACGAGGTGTTGCTGGTAGACGGCAATGCTCAACCGATGGATGAAGTGGGCATCGCGCAGTTTGTGCGCGACAACAATATCGGACTGGTCGGGATCGGTGCCATGACCAGAATGATTGCCAAGGCATATCGCATGGCGGATGCGGTGCGGAGCACTGGAGTTCCGGTGGTGATGGGCGGACCTCACGTGACGGAGATGGCCGATGAGGCGCTCGGTCGCGATGGCGGTCCGCGCCACGCCGACGCGGTCGCGCTAGGGGAAGCCGATGCGACCTGGCCGCGGATTGTTGAGGATGCTGCTCGCGGCCAACTTAAGGATGTTTACGCTCCGGTGGACGAGTTTGGCCAGGAGAGCAAGCCTTCGCTGAAGGAATATCCGGTGATTCCGTGGCAATCGATCGATCTCAAGCAGTTCAATCTGGTGCCGAAGGCCGCTACCGGCCTGCTCCAGAAAATCGGAGAAGGCTGGGGAACATTTCGCATTATTCCTGTCGAGTCCGGACGAGGCTGCCCCTATGGCTGCGAGTTCTGCACGGTGACTGGATTTTTCGGTGATTCGATTCGTTTCCGCACCAATGAGAGCGTGGTGAATGAATTGCTCCTGTTGAAAGCCCGCGCTCGCAGCGAGAAAGGGCAGATGGCGGTTTTTTTCATTGACGATAACTTCGCCATCAACGTCAAGCGCACGAAGTCGCTGTTGCGCGACATCATCGCCGCGAAAGCGCAGGTGCATTGGGTGGCGCAGATTTCCGCCAATTTGTTGCGCGACGAAGAACTGGTGGACTTGATCGCGGCTTCTGGGGGCAAGTGGATCTTTATCGGCATGGAGTCCATCGATCCGGCGAACCTGAAAGACGTTAACAAAGGATTCAACAAGCCGGGTGAGTATGCGGCCGTGCTGGAGCGACTGGCGGCGCGCAATGTCTATGCCATCACGTCGTTTATTCTTGGCATGGATAACGATACGGTCGGAGTCGCGGAGCGAACTCTTGCACAAGTCCGGACCTGGCCTCCGGGTCTGCCGATCTTCGGCCTGCTGACCCCTCTGCCCGCCACTCCGCTGTACAAGCGGCTGGAGAAAGCCGGGCGGCTGACGAGGCCGAAGCATTGGCAGGAGTTCATCCCGTTTGCCATGGCTCACACGCCTTTGAAGATGACCATCGAAGAAGCTCATGCCGAAGTGAAGCGTGGCTGGGCCGAGGCTTATAGTCCGGAGGCGCTGGCGCATGCGGTCGATTCGCTGAACGATCAACCGTTGGGCTATCGCGTCAACATCTTCCTTTCGCGTCTCTGTTTCCGGGGCATCTATTTCCCCATGATGGGGAAGATGGCGTGGGTAAGGGTGATTACGCAAAATCGGCGCACCATCTTCAAGCTCGTAAGGGAAGGGTTCAAAAAGGGCGCCTGGCACGGCGCGCCGGCGCGGGTCTTCACCGGCCCCACGGCGCAGGCGGAAACCGGCGAAGCGATCGCACAGGGGGCGGAAGGGTGAATAAAAAGGTGGCAGGTGCAAGGTGTCAGATGTCAGGAAAATCCCGTGGGCGTCAACGTTGTCGATTCTTCCTTAGACCGCGGCTGACAAATGACACCTACAAGCGTCTGTACCGATCGCCGCGTTCTTGCTAGAATCATAAGTTCCATCACTCTCCCTGCGCCCAAGGAGCATGAGATTCTATGGCCTACGTGATTGCCGAGCCCTGCATCGGAACCAAAGACACCGCCTGCGTTGACTCCTGTCCCGTCGATTGCATTCACCCCAAGAAGGACTCCGACAAATACGCGACGGAAGAGATGCTGTATATCGATCCCGTGGAATGCATCGACTGCGGCGCCTGCGTGCCGGTGTGTCCGGTGTCGGCCATCTTTGCGCTCGACGATCTGCCGGAAAAGTGGAAAGAATACACCGAGCGGAATGCGAAGTACTTCGGGCGATAAGGCAGCTATCAGCTCTCAGTTCTCAGCTGTCAGTAAAACCAGTTCGGCGCCGGAAGCTCTTGATTCAACTGAGAGCTGAAAGCTGACGGCTGACAGCTCTATCCGTTACAATCATTGATTAACTGTTGACCTTCCATGGCGCTGAAGGAGTCGGAAGCTATCGTTCTGCGCACGTATCCTTTGCGTGAGTCCGACCTGCTGGTTACGCTCTTTACCCGCATGGAAGGCAAGGTGAAAGGCGTGGCGCGCGCGGCCATGAAGTCCAGACGCCGCTTTGGAGGCGCGCTTGAGCCGCTCACCTATGTGCGGGCATTTTACGACGATCGCGAGGGGAAGGAACTGGCGCGGCTTGATTCGTGCGAGGTGATTGAGTCGCCGATGGCCAGCGAAGTTGGTTATCCACGGGCAGCGGCTTTGGCCCACGTCGCGGAATTGCTCGACGAATTGATGCCCGACCGCGAGGCAAGCGACGCGGTGTTTCGGTTGAGTCTGGCGGTTCTGCAGGAGCTGCGCGGCGAGGCAGTGTGGATGCCGCTCACCTACTTTGAGCTGTGGATGACGCGGCTCATGGGATTTCTGCCGGAGTTTGCGGAATGCGTGGTCTGCGGACGCGGGCTCGACGGCAGCCGGGCGTTCTACCATGCGCTGGCCGACGGCTTGGTCTGCACCGACGATAGGCGCATCGCCTCGTCGGAGCTTTCGCCGGAATCGCGAAAGATTGCGGCGCAGATGCTGCGGTCACGGGTTTCGGAATTTTCCAGGATTGACTGGCCGAAAGCGGTGTGTGCGGATCTGCGCAAGTTTCTTCTGCAGATTCTGGAGCGACACATTGAGAAGAAGCTGGTGACGGCGGGAATGCTGGAGAAGATCAGCGGTTAGCTACTAGTTGTGAATTGTCATCCCGAGCGAAGCGAGGGATCTGCATATAGCCAGCGAACTGCAGATCCCTCGCTTCGCTCGGGATGACAAAGTCTGGTAGAGCGTGACCCCATCCAAATCCAATTCGCTGACCTTCCAGCAGCTCATCCTCAAGCTGCAGACTTTTTATGCCGAGCGCGGGGCGGTCATTCAGCAACCCTACGACGTTGAGGTTGGAGCGGGGACCATGGCACCGGAGACGTTTCTGCGCGTGCTGGGGCCGAATCCTTATAAGGTCGCTTACGTGCAGCCTTCGCGGCGTCCGGCTGACGGGCGGTATGGGGAGAATCCCAACCGGCTGTTCAAGCACCTGCAGTTGCAGGTGATCCTGAAGCCGCCGCCGGAGAATGTGCAGGAGCTTTACCTTGAATCGCTCGGAGCGATCGGGATTGATCTGCGGCGGCACGACGTCAAGTTTGAGGAAGACAATTGGGAGGCTCCGACGCTGGGCGCGTGGGGCATCGGATGGCAGGTGATGCTTGACGGGCTTGAGGTCACGCAGTTCACCTACTTCCAGCAGTGTGGCGGCGTGGACCTCGATCCAATTTCTGTCGAACTCACCTACGGTTTGGAGCGGCTGTGCGCTTTCCTGCAAGATGTCGATTCCATCTACGACATCGTATGGGCGCGCGATCCGGATACCGGCAGGGAAGTGAAGTATGGAGAAGTGCGTCTGGCGGACGAGCAGCAGTTCTCGGTGTACAACTTCGAAATGGCGGATGTGCAGGGTGCATGGAAGCATTTCGAACTGTGCGAGGCGGAGTGCAAGCGTTTGATTGACGGCTACGCTGCCTTGGCTAAGGATAAGAGTGAAGGCGATGGCATCGCACGCGAGAAGGCACGGTTTCCGCTGCTGGGCGCCTACGATCTGTGCCTGAAATGCTCGCATTACTTCAACATTCTCGATGCCCGGGGAGCGATTTCGGTGACCGAGCGCGTGGGAGTGATTGCTCGAGTGCGAGCGCTCGCGGTAGGGATCGCCAAGGCGTGGATGGACCAGCAGTACCCGACGGAGAAAAAAGCGCAGAGCAGCAATGAACAAGCTGCCGCGCTGGGAGCCAAGGAGAAGAGAGGCAAGCTGGCTCCGATTGGCACATAGGGTTCTAAAACGAATAAGGTATGGCTGACTTCTTACTCGAAATCGGATGCGAAGAAATCCCGGCGAGGATGATCGACGCCGCTTCTCGCGAGCTGCGAGAAAAGTTGAGTGCGCTGCTGCAGCGCGAGCGCCTCGAACCCGCCGGAGCAGTTTCGCATCTCGATACGCCGCGTCGTCTTGCCGTTCTTGCTTCCGGAATTCCCGCCTCGCAGCCCGACGTTACCGAGCAGGTGACTGGCCCATCCGCCCAGATCGCTTATAAGGACGGGCAGCCAACGCCGGCAGCGCATGCGTTTGCCAAGAAAGTCGGTGTGGATGTCGGGAAGCTGGAAAAAGTCGGAACGCCCAAAGGTGAATACCTGGCGGCTACGGTCACGCGAAGAGGCCGCACCGCCGCTGAGATTCTTGCGGAGACCCTTCCCAAGGAAATTTCGACGCTCTACTGGCCGAAGAATATGTACTGGCGCAAGCGCGGAGAAGTGTTCGTTCGTCCGGTGCGCTGGCTGGTGGCAATGCTTGATGAGCAGGTTGTTCCGCTGGAATTGTTCGGTATCGCAGCGGGCAAGACTTCCCGCGGACATCGCATCATCAGCAGCGGTCCTGTCGCCATCTCCAAGCCCGGCGTCTATGTGGAAGCCCTCCGCGGCGCGAAGGTCCTTGGCGGCGCCGAGCGGGAGCAAGTGATTCGCAAAGCGCTCGACGCGGCGACGCGCACCATCCCCGGAGCACGCTGGCGCGAAGACAAGCCGCTGGTCACGACGGTCGTCAATCTCACCGAATTTCCTTCCGTGATCCTCGGCAGCTTCGACCCCGAGTTTCTCGATCTGCCGGAAGAG
This sequence comes from uncultured Acidobacteriaceae bacterium, assembly GCA_963747545.1. Lineage (GTDB taxonomy): Bacteria > Acidobacteriota > Terriglobia > Terriglobales > Acidobacteriaceae > Acidiflorens. Next base: position 69,017 of record CAVVFQ010000002.1, read on the forward strand.
GTGCTGGTCACGGTGATGCGCGACCACCAGAAGTATTTCGCCATCGAAGATGCGAAGGGAAAATTGTTGCCTCACTTCCTGGCAGTGCTCAACACGGACGGTGATTCGGACGGATTGATCCGCCACGGCAACGAACGCGTTCTGCGGGCGCGTTTCAACGACGCGCGATTTTTCTGGCAGACCGACCAGAAGCAGACCCTCCGCCAGCGTGTCGATTTGCTGCGCAACGTTACCTTCCAGAAAGATCTCGGCAGCTACTACGACAAGACGATGCGCGTCCAACACATGGCCAGCTGGCTGGCCGAGATGGTGAAACAGAGGGGGGTGGCGGTTCGGCCCGGCATCATCCACAAGGCCGCGCTATTGGCCAAGACCGATCTGACGACGGAACTGGTCAAGGAATTCACCGAGCTGCAGGGAATTGTCGGCGGTCTTTACGCGCGCGTGCAGGACCTAGATGAGGGCATGAAGCCTGACGTTCAGTTAGCGATCTCGCGGGCCATCTACGATCATTACAAGCCCGAATCGATGGAGGATAGTGTCCCTGCGACGGTCGAGGGAGCGGTGCTCTCGATCGCCGATAAGGCGGACTCGATCGCCGGAATGTTTGCGCTCGGTCTCGTCCCTAGCGGATCGAAAGATCCGTTCGCGCTGCGCCGCCAGGCGAACGGCATTGTCAAGACGATCGCCGAACATAAACTGCCGTTACGTCTCTCGGAGATTATGGCCGATGCGCGCGTTCGCTATAAGGGCTCCGAGGCGGAGAAGAAGTTCTCAAACGCTGCCTACGCGGAATCGATCCGCAACTTTTTCCTGGAGCGCCTCGAGTTTTACTTGAAGGATGCGCATGAACCTCGATACGCGTATGACGTGGTCAACGCCGTGCTCGCCGTCGATGCTGACGATGTGGTGGACGCCTCCGCTCGCGCTGAAGCGGTGAGCAAGGTGCGCGGCTCGGCCGATTTTGAATCGATCTCCAGCGCCTTCAAGCGCATGAAGAACATTTTGCGCCAGGCGTCTGAAAAGACTAAGGTTATTGCCATGCGCGTCGATCCAGCTGGACTGCAGGAAGACTCCGAAAAAGAGCTGGCCGCGCTGATCCCACGGACGGCGGCGAGGGTCGAAAAGTTGCGCGCGGGGCGTGATTACGAAGGAGCGCTGCTCGAGATTGCGAAGCTGCGTCCCGCGATCGACAAATTTTTCGACAAGGTCATGGTCATGGTTGACGATAACAATCTCCGCGCCAATCGCCTGGCACTGTTGCAGACGGTGGTTAAGGAATTCTCCACCATTGCGGACTTCTCCGAGATTGTGACTGAAGGCAAGGATTCTACGAAATAAGATCCGCGAAATAAACGAAGAGGACACGAACATGGCAACGACCACTCTCCCTGATACTGGAATCATTGAAGCGAAATCCGCGTCCGCAAAACCAGCAGCGACGAAACCCGCGACCACGCAATATGTGTACTTCTTCGGCGGCGGCAAGGCCGATGGCAACGGCAAGATGAAAGACGTTCTCGGCGGCAAGGGCGCCGGGCTCGCCGAGATGACGAACGCCGGCCTGCCTGTGCCTCCCGGTTTCACCATCCAGACCGAGGCCTGTCGCGAATACATGCGCCAGAACGCGGTGTCGAAGGACGTCGACCGCCAGATGGAAGAATCACTGGCCAAGCTCGAAAGCCTGCAGGGCCAGAAACTCGGCAAAGGTGAGAACCCGCTGCTGGTGAGCGTGCGCTCAGGCGCGAAGTTCTCGATGCCGGGCATGATGGACACCATCCTCAATCTCGGGCTCAACGACCAGAGCGTCGAAGCGCTCGCCAAGCGCGCCAACAATCCGCGGTTCGCATATGACTCGTATCGCCGCCTGATTCAGATGTTCGGCAACGTGGTGCTCGATATCGAAAAATCTGTGTTTGACGAAATTTTCGATGCCAAGAAGAAACAGAGGAAAACCAAGTTCGACACCGGACTCGACGCCAAGGCGCTGCAAGAAGTCATCGCGGAGTACAAGAAGGCCGTCAAGAAACACGCCAAGCGCGACTTTCCGCAGGATCCACAGGAGCAACTGGTGATGGCGCGCGACGCGGTGTTCCGTTCGTGGCAGAACGATCGCGCCAAGACCTACCGCCGCATCAACAATATCGATGACATGCTGGGCACGGCGGTCAACGTGCAGGCCATGGTGTTCGGCAACCTCGGCGACACCAGCGGCACGGGCGTTGGCTTCACGCGCAACCCGGCCACTGGAGCGAAAGAATTCTACGGAGAATTTCTGCTGAACGCGCAAGGCGAAGACGTGGTATCGGGCGTACGCACGCCAGTTCCCATCCTCGAACTTGAAAAGATCATGCCGGATGTCTATAGGCAGCTCCGCGACATCACCACGCGGCTGGAAAAACATTACAAGGATATGCAGGATTTCGAGTTCACGATTCAGGACCGCAAGCTCTACATGCTGCAAACGCGAAACGGCAAGCGCACTGGACTTGCCGCTGTACGAGTGGCGCTTGAGATGGTGGACGAGGGGCTCATTACCAAAGAGGAAGCGATTTTCCGTCTCGATCCTAACCAGGTCGTAGATTTCTACGTGGCGCGGCTGGACGAGAAAGATGTGAGACCCGAAGACATCCTGACCTCGAAGGGCTTACCGGCGTCCCCGGGAGCGGTGGTCGGTCAAATCGTCTTTACCGCCGATGAGGCTGTCGCGAAGGCTGGGCACGGTGCGGAGAAAAATCCGGTGATCCTGGTGCGCGCCGAAACCACTCCGGAAGACATCCACGGTATGGAGGTCGCGGTCGGCATTTTGACTTCGCAGGGCGGCATGACCAGTCACGCGGCGGTGGTTACTCGTGGGATGGGCAAAAGCTGCGTTGCGGGAGCGGGCGAGATCGCAGTCGACGAAAGAGCGGAAGAGATGCGGGCGCGAGGCCAGGTGTTCAAGGCGGGAGACTGGATTACGATCGACGGCTCGACCGGGCGGGTGTTGAGAGGGGAAACGAATTTGCTCCCGCCGGACCCGGAAAACCTGGCTAAACTCAAGCACTTCATGAGCTGGGCGGAGCCGTTTCGAACGATGGGAGTACGGGCCAATGCGGACATTCCTCGTGATGCCAAAACGGCGCGCGAGTTTGGCGCTGAGGGCATTGGGCTGTGCCGTACCGAGCACATGTTCTTTGCGCAGGACCGCATCCCACACATGCGCGCCATGATTCTCGCCAACAACGAGAAAGACCGGCGCGCCGCTTTGAAGAAACTGCTGCCCGTGCAGCGTGATGACTTCAAAGGCCTGTTCGAGGCGATGAAAGGTTTGCCGGTGACCATCCGCCTGCTGGACCCGCCGCTGCACGAGTTTCTGCCCAAGCGCGAGCAACTCATGGTTAACATTGCCAGCCTGCCCAGTGCCAGCCTCAAGCAGAAAAAAGAGCTGGTTAAGGAATACAAAGAGTACGGCGCGAGAGGGATTGGCGACCTGAAGAAAACTCTCACCACGCTGCTGGCGCGCGTGGAGGAGTTGCATGAGTTCAATCCCATGCTGGGGCTGCGCGGATGCCGTTTGGGGATCGCCTATCCGGAGATCACTGAGATGCAGGCGCGGGCCATCTTTGAAGCCGTCGTAGCCGTGGACAAAAAAGGCATTAAGACGCACGCGGAGGTGATGATCCCGTTGATCTCGACGGTGAAAGAAATGGCGAACCAGGGCGCGATTGTCCGGCGGGTGGCGGAAGAAGTGTTTAAGAAGAAGGGCAGGCATGTGCACTACCTGGTGGGCACCATGATTGAGCTGCCCCGCGCCTGCCTGGTTGCGGGCGAGATTGCCAAGGAGGCGGAGTTCTTTTCGTTTGGCACGAACGACCTGACCCAAACCACGTTCGGCTTCTCGCGCGACGACGTCAACAAGGTTCTGACGACGTATCTGGCGGAAGGGATTTTGAAGCAGGACCCGTTCGCCGCCATCGATCAGGAAGGTGTAGGTGAACTGGTGCGGATCGGGATTGAACGGGGACGGAAGACGCGTCCGAAGTTGGAGATAGGGATCTGCGGCGAGCACGGCGGCGAACCGTCGTCGGTGGAATTCTGCCATCGGGTGGGAATGGATTATGTGTCATGCTCGCCGTTTCGCGTGCTGACGGCGCGATTAGCAGCGGCGCAAGCCGCAGCCAGCGACAAACTGCAGATTGACGCGGGACGAACAAAATGATTCTCGCGGGGCATCGAGGCCAGATCATTCTGGTTCGATTGTTTATTTTGCGGGAAAGACGAGCATTCTGCCCGCAGAAATGCTGGGGCGGAAACGGTGGAATACAGAAATGCGCCGGCCTTTACTGAACTCTCTGCAGCCGGTTGATCAGTTTCTGCGCCAGGTTCTCTTCCGACTCGGACCATAGCAAGCGCCCGGTTGCCCCCGCATTCTTTTCCACCTTCGCGGTAAACTCGACCAGTTTGTGTACATTGCTGCGGACGTTCCGCTCTGCTTCGGAAGTAAACTCGACTTCTTCGTGCAGAAAGGATGTGTCCAAACCGAAATCAATTTGAATGTGTCCCGCTTCTTCCGCGGCGCGTTCTTCAAATTCCATTCCGTGGGCCGTCAGACGGACCAGCGACGGCTCCAGCACCCATTTCTCCGAGCCCTCGGGAGGAGTCCACAAGTCCCAATAAGCCTCGAAAATATAGGCATAGTCGTCGTGAATAAATTCCGCGGCCACTTCCGCTGCGTCTTCCGGCGAAACGCCGGGGCGGAAGCGGCGCTCCAGAATAGTCGGTTCACTCCAGGAGACGGGCTGAATGGCCGCGTAGGTCACTCCCTCGCGCGCCGCGGAAAACGGAATTTGCCGGAGCACGCTGACGGTTCGCGGCAGGATCTCGGACTCATCAAAGCTGGGAAACCACAGGCTTAAATAAAGCGAATCGGCCATACACGTATTCTAAACGGCAGGCGCATGCGATTCGATAATCAAGTTGGTGATCATTATCTTTCGAGGCGTGCAATTTTTGACGCAGGAAAAGCGCCCTGATAGTATGAACTGCGGCGGCAAACAATCATCTCACCCAGAAAAGTCCCCGTCGTCTAGCCTGGCCTAGGACATCGCCCTTTCACGGCGGTAACACGGGTTCAAATCCCGTCGGGGACGCCAACAAAACAATAGACTTTCACAAACCCGCCGTTTTTCTTCATGATCCAATTTGATCCACTTAGGCCGGTTTGATCTCCAAAACCGCGCCCTTCCGCACCAGCTTTACCAGATTGCTCTGCGCCTCGCGCTTCTGTGGACCGACTGCCTGCATGTAAACGTCGGTCGTGACTTTCAGACTCGCATGGCGCAGGAGCTCCTGTACGACCTTGGGATTCTCTCCGTTCGCGTTCAAGAGCGTCCCAAAAGTGTGCCGAAAGGTGTGATACGAAACTTGCTTCGTCACCTTGGCACGTTGCAAAGCCGGCTTGCCATAATATCGCCACAACGTTCCAGGCCAATAAGGCTGTCGGCCTTTCATGTGCGGCGAGGCAAATACCCAATCGCCCGGACTTGGGTACGGAGAAAGGCGTCTCCATGCCCACAGCGACTCGGCCGTTTGCGCATCGAGCGGTACGTCTTTCAGAGAAGCTTCCGTTTTCGGCGCACCTTCCACCATCGCCACTACCGACCGACGAATGTGCAAGATGAGGTTTTCGAAATCCACGTCCTGCCACCGAAGCCCTATCAGTTCTCCTCGGCGCAGCCCCGTGAAAGCGTCCAGTTCGATCATCGTGCGGAGTGGATCGGGCAGTTCCTTGAGAAATGCCATGATCTCTTCCGGCGTCAGAACATCGGGTGCTTTCTGTCGTTTCGCGCTCTGGCGAACGCTCGTGATTGGATTCTTTTCTGTCCATTCCCATCTGATCGCATGAGAATAGATCGCACTCATGATGTTTCTGATCTTGGCCCTGCTGCCCCGCGCTAGCGGAACGCCGGTCTTCGGAAAACAGAGACTCTTGAGCCATTTTTCGACTTCGGTTGCCTTGACGTCCGTCAGCCTGCACGCACGCCAACGCGGAAGAATCCACTTCTTCAGATAGCCTTCGTAGGTCACCTGCGTCGAATACGATTTGCGATCCTCGTCTGCCGCATCGAGCCCCGGTTTCGTTTTGTTGAACGTGTCCGGCAACTCGTGTTGACGATAGTGATTCACAAGCGTCTCGAAACTGATGCTTTTGATGAGCCTTTGAGGGGTTTGTTGGTTGATCTCCAAGCGGATTGCATCTACGGCAGCCTGGGCGGAAGACTCGGTCGGCAAGTCTTCCTGCGTTCCAATGACGATGTGTTTTCGCCGGATGGTGCCGTCCAGCTGAACCTCTCTCCATAGGAATTCCCAAACCTTTCCTTTCTTGCGGTCCGCCAGTCTCAGACTGCCTTTTTGATAACTCGTGCGCCTCATATTTCCTCCATTTCGGTTGAGGCGACACGGATGGCTGCCTCAGCTTAGCGCAAGTTGAGTGGCGGGTCGACAAAACGTCTGTTGAAAAATCGGCGAATCAGCCTGCTCTTTTCGCTCTCAACCACCCTTCGAGATCCGAAGCTCGGAACCGCCATAGTTTTCCCACTTGAATTCCGTGAATCTGACGGTTGCGCGCCATTCGCTGTAGCGTTTTTGGGTGGATGCGGAGCAACTGGGCTGCTTCGTCGCTGTCTAAGAGCGGCTCAAAGACAAATTCGGTCCTAGGCCTGGACTGACTTGAAGAAGGCGCGAACCTCGAAGGCTGGGATGCGGACATAATGAACTCCTCGGCCAAATCATGAAAATCGATCTGATTTGGCTGCTTCTGGGGATGTTCTATAAATGCAGATTGAATTTCCGTCAAACGGGCCTGATTTTTGGGGAAAACGCGACAGAAATTGCCGACTTAGGTGGTGAAACGGGTTTTCGAAGGTTCTATCCCGTTTGACGGATTACAAAGGCTGAAGGTAAATAGCGGCACGAGGTGTCCTATGCAAACTGAAAGAAGACCCGCCGTCAGGACCAAGGGGATCGAACCGAAGACCAATCTAGTTGCGACTGTTGAGTTCGTCGTCCGTGCCGCACTGCACGACTCCGTTGAGGACGACTTTGTCCACTCGATTGCTGGAAGGATTATTGCCGAGCCCGAAAACCGTGGGGAACAAGACGCAGGGCAACTTAGCGCTTCGCTCGTTCAATTCGGCGAGGCATTAGACCACGGCATCAGTGCGGAAAGGCTTGGAGATGGCATCTCTGGCGACATCTCAGAATACTGGGAACATCTTTTCGACGTGGAAACTGGCTATCCGAAAGAAGAAATACAAAATGAGTTCGAAGTGGTAGACCTCGATCTACTGATCATCGACTACGTAGCGATCTATCCGGAGTATCGGGGACTGAGGATTGCCGAGTCTGCCATTCACCGTACGATCGACATTTTTGGTGCCGGGTGCGGACTGGTAGCATGCAAGCCTTGGCCGCTACAGTTCACTCCGTCTGTTGCGGACGATCAAGAAGCGTTGAAAAGACTTGCGTTGCCGAACGTAAGCAAAGGCGAGGCCATTCGGAAGCTGAAATCGTACTGGTCACGCCTCGGGTTTTGGCCGCTCGGCAACACCGGAATTTATTTGCTGAGCTTATCGCAGAGGGGTTGTAGCGTATCTTCCCAAGATCGCAGGAAAGGCCTTCGGTGACTCTGATAGCCGGTAGAGGCTACGCCCGGTTAGAACGCTGCCTTCTAACCGCCGTCCCTAGTTTTCAATCACTTACCTCCTTTGGTGTCCGCTTTGGTGTCCATTCTTCCTCCGTTTGACCGAATCCCCAACCCACAGTAACGTCCTCCCCACTAAGGGAGGCACTATGGCTCGGTCCAAACAGTACGCGCAGAGGGTCAATATTCTCAAGAAGGTTCGAGTCGGCCAGGCGTGGAAACTCGCCTCCGTCGTCGAGCGAAACGGAAAGATCGTCCGCGACCACGTCCTCATTTCTGGCTGTGACGAACACCATGCTGAAGGGGGGTACTACCTGGAGTGGTACCAGAACGGAAAACGAAAGCGCCAAGCGGTTCGAGACTTTGCGGATGTGATCGAAGCCGCGCGTCACAAGTCGATCGAGGTCAACGCGCAGAAGGCAGGAATCATTGAGGCAAGCCAGGAATCGGAACAGCAGCGCATTACGATCAGTCAAGCGATTGACGAGTATCTTGATTTCATTAAGGCTCACCGCAAAGAACGAACCTACGTCACCTACCGCTACACGCTCGACAAACTTCTCAGAGTGTGGTGCCGAAGATCGTTCGTGGACCAGATCACCCGCGACGACATCTTGCAATTCATGACCGATTGCTACAAACACGGTCTTGGCAAACGCACGGTTTATGACAAACTCGTCGTTGTGCTCCAGCTTTTTAAACGTTACGGAAAGATCAAACTGATTGAATCGACGGACTGGCCAGAGTACGTCGATACCATCCGTCCTATTTACGAAGCAGAAGAAATCGAGGCCATGCTCAAACACGCGGACCAGGATGAGGCTGTATTTCTCAAGTTCCTGCTCGCTTCGGGTTTCCGCGACTGCGAGGTTCGTCATGTCGCTTGGCGTGACATGGATTTTCGCAATAGTCTGGTGCGCGTGACTGCCAAACCACTTTGGGGTTTCGGACCGAAAAACTGGGAGGAGCGGGCCGTGCCGCTTCCTACCGCTCTTATAGAGCAGCTGCAAGGACTCCGCGAACGGAGACACGGGTTACCGTCACAACTAGTCTTTCCGAATTCAAAAGGGAATCCCGACAGTGAAAATGACATGATCGTCAAGCGCGTGGCTGAGCTCGCCGAATTGAACTGCGGACAGTGCGCACCAAACACGGAAACAAATGCGCCCAAGGGCCGTACTGCCGACATTTCTTCCTCCACAAGTTCCGCCACACTTTCGCAACAGAGCATTTGCGCCACGGCGTGGACATCCGGACGCTGCAAAACTGGATGGGCCATCGCGACATCAAGTCCACCATGGTTTACTTGAAGGGAGTGCAGTCCAAAGACGCACTGGCCAAGGTCAATGCCGGAGCATTGGCCCGGTACGTTGCGTGACGAGATCAGGTGGCAATGCGGGCTAATTTGAGCCCGCGCCGGTGTCAAGGCGTCGCGGCACGAACCTCGGAGCCGTTTGACGGAAATCTCGGGGTGTTCTAAACAATCGAGATTGCCCTTGGATTGAGGGGCGAAATCGTCTTCTGTTGAGGTGCACAAATATGAGTCTGATAACGCAATTAGAAAAGGAAACCCGAGTTTTACGCGCGCGGGACGTAGCCAAATTGTTCCAGGTCACACCCCAGCATGTCTATAAGATGGCGGCAGGTGGCAGACTTCCATCCTTTCGATTGGCCGGCGCAATCCGTTTTGATCCGCACGAATTGGCGAGCTGGCTTCGAAAAGCGCAGCCAGCTCCTTATCGGCCGGAAGAGGGCAACCAATTGCGTCGTAGCGCATAGTTGACGACTGCGGCGCTACAGCCAATGTGGCTTTCAGATCGAACAGGCGCAAAGAGTCACCACCCGAAGTGTTCTCAGTTCGAAATTCTTGTATATGCCATGGTCAAGCGATCCAGCGGAGATCGAGAAGCTCCGTTTGAATCCTCTAACTTCCCGCTAGCGTGAGCAGCCCGCGATCGCTCGCAAAACTTCCGACAAGCCGACCTGAACGAAGCCGCGTTACGGCGGACGCATTCGCGTGTTGCTGGCCAACGGTGGAGGTGATCTGAGCTAGCTTGTGTCGCAGAGGAGGAACTCTCTGTGACCCATCTACGTCAGCTCATGCTGGAAGAACTAAGACGCCGCAACTTCGCCGATTCAACCATCCGCTCGTACCTTCACGGGGTTCAGCACTTCAGTCGCTACTTCCACCGCCGACCCGATCAGCTTGGGCCCGAACACATTCGCGAGTATCAGGCAGCGCTCTTCACTAAGTTAAAGTTCAGCCCGAACACTGTGGCCCTGCGGCTGGCTGCTTTACGCTTCTTCTATATTCAGGTTCTGAAGAGAGGCTGGAGCATCGCCGAGACGCCGTATCCGAAGAAAGTTCTGCACCTGCCCGAGATACTCAGCCAAGACGAAGTCGCGCGTCTGATTGACGCAGCCGAGTTTCCCTTTCATCGCATCCTGCTGATGACGCTGTATGCCACGGGCGCACGTCGCGCAGAAGTGGCGCGCCTGAAGATCAGCGATATCGACAGCCAGCGGATGGTTATCCATATCCGGGGCGGCAAAGGTCGCAAGGACCGCGATGTCATGCTCAGCCCGAAGTTGCTCGATGCGCTGCGCGTCTATTGGTGCGGGCTCAGACACAAGCCGACGAACTGGCTGTTTCCCGGCAATCGATGGCATACCGCAAGTGATCCGGTCACCACCAAGGTCCTGTGGACTGCCTGTCAGAACGCCGCACAACGCGCTGGGCTTGAACACAAGCACATTCATCCCCACACGCTGCGCCACTGCTTTGCCACGCATCTGCTCGAAGCCGGTGCCGACCTGCGCACCATCCAGATGCTGCTCGGGCATCGCGACCTGGAGGAGACGACGATCTATCTGCATCTCTCCCGGAGACATCTCAGCGCCACCGGCAGTCCGCTGGATGCACTCACGATTCGAGAACAGGGAGAACCGACACCGAGCGCATGAACCGGCCTCCTCTGGAGGTGGCCGACATCGTTCGTTGTGCGGGGCAGTTGTTTGCTGAGCGCAGTCGCCGCTGGATCACCTGGCAGCATCAGAAGATTTTGCTGGCCATTGCTCGCTGCCGCACCGCCGCGCTAGGCGGGCATCGCGATCACTGCTCGGACTGCGGATATTCCGCCATCTCTTACAACTCGTGTCGCAATCGGCACTGTCCCAAGTGTCAGGGCAATGCACGCCTGCATTGGCTCCAAGCGCGGGAACGGGAGTTGCTGCCCGTCAGCTACGTGCACGTCGTCTTCACGCTGCCGCGGGAACTGGGCCCGCTCGCGCTGCAGAACAAACGGCTGATCTACAACTTACTCTTTCGCGCCAGTGCTGCAACTCTGCTGGAGATCGCCCGCGATCCACGCCACCTGGGAGCCGAGATCGGCTTCTTCAGCGTGCTCCATACCTGGAACCAGCGGTTGCAACATCATCCTCATGTCCATTGCGTGCTGGCTGCCGGCGGTCTCGCTCCGGACCACTCCCGCTGGATCTGCTCACGCCGATCTTTCTTCCTTCCCGTCAAAGTGCTCGGCCGAATCTTCCGCGGCAAGTTTGTCGCCGGGCTTAAGAACGCCTTTCAGTCCGGCGCACTCCAGTTCCACGGACATCTCTTGCCGCTCACGGAACCGCGAGCCTTCGCCTCCTGGTTGCGGGTATTATTCCGCCACGACTGGGTCGTCTACTCCAAACGGCCTTTCGGCGGGCCAGAACATGTGCTGCGCTATCTCGGCGCATACACCCATCGGGTCGCCATCTCGAACAACAGGTTGGTGGCTCTCTCCGAGGGCAACGTAACCTTTCGCTGGCGCGACTCTGCTCACGGCAACAAGAAGCGGCTCATGACCCTGCCCGTCGATGAGTTCTTGCGCCGTTTCCTGCTTCACCTGTTGCCGCGGGGCTTTATGCGTATTCGCAACTTCGGCTTTCTCGCCAACCGGCGGCGAGCGGAGTTTCTTCCACTCTGTTCCCGATTGCTCCAGTCATCCGATCGGCCAGCAGCAGACGCCACATCATCCGCGTTGCCCATTCGTTCTCTGTGGCAATGTCCGCTTTGCGGCGGAATCATGCAAGTGGTCGAACGCCTCTCCGCTGCGCAACTGCTCCTCCGATCCCCGCCTCATCTCAGCCGGTGCGCCACATGAATCGACAACTCCAACGTCGAATCTCGCTCGTGCATCAGCACGCACACTGGTTCTCTGTCTCGCACTTGTCAGAATGCAGTATGGTGCTGCGATCTAGACTCTCCGATGCGCCGCCCCACACCCATTCTCTCTGCGACCCGCTACTGAAACCCAAGCGCTCTGACCGCAACGGCAAACTCGCAAACGATCAAGACCGGCTCATCCAAATACAAATCCCATAGTCCCCGGGGCGGCTTCCTTCAAGTCGCTGTATCTGAGGCGCCCCTCCACAGCGTCTCAACTCCCAACACTTCGCTCGTGGGCGCTTCAGATACAGCACTAAGACTTCCCGTTACCAATCTGGCCAACTTCCTCGAAACCGTGTCGGGCGAACTTCCGAGTTGCCGACCAACCGGAGAGAACCCGGAAAACGGGGACCTCAAAGGTTAACCGCGACGAAGGCTCGAACAGACTGGATTACTTCCGCGTGGCCGACCATCCGCGGCGAATCGATGAAGTTCCCAAACAGTGACGGGCTTATCAAAGTCGATCTACATGGAGGAGCGTTTGATGGCAGCAAAACACTTGGAATAACGTTGACTTCCGATTGGGCGAAGCGTACTGATCTTCGGCGACTCGTCAGCGAGAATAGGATCCGAGGCCACCTTTAAGATCACAAGCGTCGTCGTGCTCTTGCGGCGATGACTCCGCAGGGAAGTTCCGAATTGGAGAATTCGGCGATATCGCTCGCCGAATCGCTGACTTAGAGGCTAGTTCCATTTACTCGACTAGTCTGAGTCGAGCAAGAAGGAGCGACGGTTGAAACGCTACCGCAATCACTCTAGAACGGTTTTAGCAGTAACGAGAGATATTGATGCACGAAAGCAATGGCCATGCTGCCTTCTCCTACGCTGCTGGAAACGCGCTTGATCGAGTTGAAGCGAACGTCACCCACACAGAAAAAGCCCGGAAGATTTGTTTCCAGCAGAAATGGAGCACGATCTGCTGCCCAACCTGGCTGGTCGCTCACCTCGCGCCCCGTGCGGACATAGCCGTTTTCGCGTTGCAGTTGAGGTGGCAACCAATGGGTTTCTGCGTCGGCGCCGATCATGACAAACAGTGCATCTGCAGCTCGCCGCATGACAGGCTCCCCCGTTTTCCGGGTTTCTATTGCTTTCAAGTAATCCGTGCCGTCTGCAGAGACCACCTGAGTTTCCGTCTCCACGCGAATGCCCGGCGCGAGAGCAAGCTGATCGATCAGGTATTGCGACATGCTGCGCTTCAGATCTTCGGCGCGAACCAGTATGGTCACTGAACTCGCGTAATTTGCGAAGAACAGTGCAGCCTGGCCGGCAGAGTTGCCGCCGCCGATGATAAAGACGTGCTTTCCAGCCACCGTGGGGGCCTCCGTACGTGCGGCCCCATATAAAACTCCACGTCCGATGAAGCGATCGACGCCGTCCGCCTCAAGTCTGCGCCAAGCAACTCCGGTCGCCAAGATCACCGTCTTTGTGGCAACCCTATCGCTGCCATCGAGTCCAATCGTGTATGCGCCTTCGGGATGCGGAATGATCTCTTGGACTTCTCGGGTGAGAACTACTTCAGCTCCGAACTTAACCGCCTGCCTGAACGCGCGTTGACTGAGGTCATCTCCTGAGATGCCATTGGGGAAGCCGAGGTAATTCTCGATGCGAGAGGATGTGCCAGCCTGACCGCCGGGAGCCTTGCGCTCGACTAGCAAGACGCTGAGCCCTTCCGAGGCTCCGTAGACGGCAGCCGCCAGTCCTGCCGGGCCGCCGCCAATGATCACCACGTCATAACTTTGGTGATGGGGAGCCGTCTGGAATCCGAGCGCTTCAGCTACCTTACGAACCGTAGGAGAATGGCTGACGCAGAACGAACCATCCACTACGACGGATAGGCCAGCGACCTCGCAAGCCTGGTCAGTCGGAGCGCGATGTGCGCTACGCTCGCGGTCGACCCATTCGTAAGGGATTCGATTCATGCTCAGGAAGGCGCGAATTTCCCGGCAGTCGTCATCAAATTTCGATCCGATTATCTGTACGCGGCTGGAGGGAAGATTCAGCATGTACTTCTGCACGGCTTGTACGCGTTCGTTGAGCGTCTGCAAAATCAAGGCGCTGCACTCGGGCGAGCGTCGAATCAATTCCTGGAGGTGTTGCGGATCGAGCCGTGCCAAGTGGCAAGCTGTCTTCGCACGGACGGAAGCAGGAGCCGCCGATGCCATCAGAATGGCCAATTCGCCAAAGAAATCGCCCGGATTGTGCTCTGAGACTTCGGTTTGACGCCCCATTACGTCTTTGAGCACTTCCGTGGTTCCTTCCATCACTACAAAGAAAGGGGTGGGCTCCCCTTCGTGAATGAGATACTCACCCGGTTCCAGATGAAGGTCGGCAGCCTGCTGTGAGAGCCACACGAGATTCGCGTCGTTCAGGCAGGCAAAGATTGGTATCTTCTTCAACTCCGAGGATGTCAGCATGACAATTGGTGTACATCTTTCTGTGCGGGTAGCACGGGTCCAGCGCCAAGGGTTTCAATATGGGCCGGCATACGATGCACTGAGGTAACGAGTGAAATGAACTCCGGGAATGATTCGAATTCAGTCCTCAAATACTCCCACTCACGCACAAATAGGGGACTGCGGAACCTCCGCTCAGCGGAACTGAGCATCAACTCCCACATTCGTTTTGGTATGCGGCCTTCGCAAAATAGAAGATAGGTTAATGAAACCAGAGTGCAGAATCGCAACATCGAGATGCTTAAATCGTCCGTCCGCTCAGGAAGGTCCGTGCCCACTGGCACACCCAGCCAGAATGCCGGCGAAGAATTCTTCAACAGTTCGTCATACTGGGCAGACATTGCCAGGAAGATCTCCGTCTTCACCTGCACACGGTGATTTAAGACCGCGACAAGCACACCGAGACCTCCCATCAGAAGTGATAACAATGTGGCGTATTGGATGGCGTGTTCAAAGCTCATAGTGGTCATCTGGCTATCCCGGATGTTAGAGGCATCGCTGAGGGTTTCTCCGGAGCATCAGAATCAGGCTGCTCTTTTTGTTCCCAACGGATCAATTTCAGATCCAGCACGACGAAGGAATAGAGTACGGGAACGAGCCCCAGCGTCACGAAAGTGGCGATCGTCAGTCCCCCAATCTGCGCATAGCAAAGAGGCTGCCAAAGCGGGCCGCCGTGTGCAGCCAAAGGAAACAGCGCAATCACTGTGGCCGCAACCGTGATCATCACTGGCCGCAAACGAAGGATGCCGGCATCGATCAACGCCAACTCCAATTCCTCGCCCTCTTCTCGTCGCTCCTCGATAAATTCAAACAGCACGATGATGTGGCTCACGATTACACCGATGAGGCTGATGATCCCCAGAAATGCCATGAATCCAAAGGGCTGGCCCATAATCGCGAGTGAAAAGATTGCGCCGACAACGCCGTACGGAATGGCAGCAAAGACGATGAGGGGTTTGAACGCATGCTTGAACTGCGCGAGGAGTGCCAAGTAAATGGCGCTAACGCAAATGAGCAGCACCGTAGTGAGATCAGCAAAGCCGCTGACCTGCTCTTTTTGCTCCCCTGCGAAGCGGAATATAAACCCGTCGGGAAGCTGCTTCTGGAATGCTTTCAGCTTAGGCATGGCCGCTGCGATTACCTCCGAAGGTAAACGCCCCTGCGTGGGCCAGCACTGCACGGTAATCGTCCGGTACTGATCGAAGCGTCGGATTTTAGGCGTTACCGGACTCAGGGCAATCGTCGCCACCTGATCGAGAGGCACTGGAGGGGTGTCTTGCCGCGAGAAGACGTATAGACTGCGCAGATCGGAGAGTTGGGACCGCTCCTCCATCTGCATGCGTCCGACAATCGGAACCTGCTTGTTGCCATCTCTCAATACTCCAGCCGTAATGCCATGAAGAGCCACACCGACGGAATCGGAAACATCTGCGTTTGTGACGTGCGCCAGATTTGCCCGGTCCGCATCGACGTGCACCACTTCTCTCGCACTCGGCTCACCCCAATCGTCTCGAACTCTGGCGGCGATGGGGATGTCGCGAAAGATTTGCTTCAGCTGCTCGGCTTCCGCTCTGAGACGTGGCAGATCTTCGCCGGAAATTCTGACCTGAACCGGAATTCCAACCGGCTTGCCCGTTTCGAGAGTCCGCGTATCAATGATCGCTCCAGGAATTTGCCTGTCGAATTCCGGCTGCAACAGGGCAAGCAGAGGTGTCGTATCATGATTGTCTTTCGTTCGCAGAATCACCTGAGCATAATTGGTTTGTCTGTCCTCCGGTGTGGCGCTGCTCCAGAAGCGCGGACCGCCGCCGCCCACAAAAGTCGTCATCGATTGCAGAACATCCTTCGGATGTCCGTGCTCCGGATGGCTTCTACCATACTCTTCCGCTACTCCGCGGGTAATGGACTCCACCTGTTGAGCAACCGCGCTGGTCGCGCTCGCCGGGGTGTCTTCGGGCAACCACACGTCGATGTAAGAAAAGTACTGAAGATCTTTTGGAAAGAACTGCGGCTTGAGCGTGGAGAATACGACGCCACCCGCTACGAGCAGACCGAGCGATGCTGCCAGGCAGACCTTCCTGTGCTCAATGGCCTTCTTTGCCGTTCGAAAATACCAACCCGTGAACCCCCGTTGCCGCCTCTCCTCGATAGGAGTTTCGCTCTTGGCTTCCAACAGAAACGAACTGATGAGCGGCACAAAAGTCATCGAGACGAGCAGAGCCGCCAGCAGCGAACAACTAATGACGATAGGCAGACTGTATAGGAATTTCCCTGTATCTCCAGGCAACAGCAGAAATGGAAGATAGGAGACGATATTCGTGAGGGTTGCAAACGCCATCGTCTTGAATAGCTTTGTCGGTCCCAGCCACGAGGCGACGGACCGTGGCTGGCCAGCACCCAGTTCGCGCACAATTGCGTCGCCGGACACCACCGGTACATCGACCAATAGCCCCAGCGCAATGATCAGTGAAGCGATAGAGACCTGTTGCAGGTCGATCCCGAGCGTGTTGATGACCCCAAACGTAATCGCCAGCGTAATCGGCATGGACACCGCAATCAGAATGGCCGTCCGCCAGCTCCAGAAGCCAATCAAAGCCACAACTACCACAAGCACCAGCGCCTCGATCAAGCTGTGGCTGAAGAGCTCAATGCTGTCGTGTACCTGCAATGGCTGGTCCGAGGTCCTGGCCAGCACCAGGTCGGCTGGCAATGTTTTTCTGACGCTCGCCAGATTGGCGTCCACCTGTTTTCCAAAAGATCCGATCTGTTCTCCCTTCTTCATCTGGACCGAGAGCGTAATCGCGCGTGTCGTGATCCATTTGCCGTTTTCGTCGCGGCGCGTGTAGCGGTTCAGGAACGAAGGGGGATTCTCGTATCCCCTGTCGATGTCCACGAGATCCCGCAAGTAAAGCGGCGTTCCGTTCGGTGACGTGCCGATCACTACATTCCGCAGATCGTCGATGCTGTTGAACTCGCCTGTGGTGTTGACGCTGACCGTGCGTCCGCGTGCATTGAGCGTTTGGCCACTCTCCGGTAGATTCCGTGCCGCGAGGATACTGGAAAGATCCGCCGGCCTTAGCTTGTATTGCGCCAGACGCTCCTGCGAGAAATTCAGAAATACGTTCTCGTCCAGTACCCCGGAACGTTCTGCCTTCGCCACGATCGACAGCGTTTTAAGGCTTCGCTGAAGGGTATCGGTAAAGTCGTCCAGGTCGCGATAAGTGTACTTGTCGCCGGCCACGGCCTGAAGCGCCGCGGTGGTGTTTGCCGGTTCGTCGATGATCGCAGGTTTCCATGCATCCGGATGAAGCTCGTCGGTTTGCAGGTTCTGATTTGCGAACTTCCTCAAGGCCGACTGCAGATCAGGAGTGCTGAGGTTCGTCGCCAGGTCCACCCCTGTGAACCCCGCTCC
The DNA here is from genome assembly GCA_963747545.1 of uncultured Acidobacteriaceae bacterium. GTDB lineage: Bacteria > Acidobacteriota > Terriglobia > Terriglobales > Acidobacteriaceae > Acidiflorens. The sequence goes on from CAVVFQ010000002.1 coordinate 86,779, forward strand.
CGAAAACACTCGCATATCGGAGCATAGATGTTGGGTTGCCATGTCTCGGGTCACCCAAGACAACTTGCGCTCGACGTCGTCGCTGTCGACAGACTTCGGAAAAACTACAACAATGGAACGCCGCGGCTGAGTATGCGTATCCAAACCACTCCGAACCTGCCGGACCTGTGTCTCAACGAGTTTGTTCATCCAGGCGACCTGTACTGGATCGGCCGGCGGACTCGCTACTGTGAGCATTAATGCGGACGTATCCCCAAAGTCCTTGATGTACAGAATCGGTCCCGTTCCCTGGGGCAGGTCGTGGATAGCGTCCAGCCTGATCTTGACGTCGTCCAGTTCCTTGTCCCTGTCGTACTTTCCCTTTTCTGCCAGCTCGAATTGAACCATCGCCGAGCCGGTTCTGGAGGCGCTCTTGATCTCCGTCACCCATTGATTCAGAGCAATAGCCTGCTCGATCTTCCTGGTCACCAGTTGCTCGACCTGTTCCGCCGATGTTCCCTGCCAGGGCACGATAATCATCGCTTGGCGTACCGGAATGTCCGGGTCTTTACGTTGAGGCATCTTCAATAGTCCGTAGATTCCCCAGAGGAGCGCAACTGCGAGAGAGACCCAGGCGACGTGTCTCTGCTCGAGGAAGAAGCGGGCAAGATTCTGTTTCTTGTCCGTGGACCGTTCGTTCTGTGCGTGTGTCATTGCTGCGTCTCCTAGTTGACCATCCGGATCAGGCTTCCGTCGCTTAGCTGGTTAGTACGGTTGACGACGATTCGTTCGCCGGGCGTAAGGCCTTCGTCGATGACGACCGATTTGCCGAAGGTTTCACCAATCCTCACACTCTTCAATTGCGCAAACTGTTTTCCATCGCGCTCCGATACAGTGAAGACCGAATAGTTATTCGAACCGGATTCCGCGGTCATCAAGGCAGTCAGGGGTACTACAGGCACAGTTTCCGTATTCGCTTGCTCTATACGGATGCGGGCAATCATGCCCACCTTGAAGAAGCGATCTCGGTTCGGGAGAGTAACCTCGATGTTGAAAACCCGGGACTCACGATTGGCGGAGGCGGAGATTCCCGTAATTTGCCCTGTGAAAGTCCGCCCAGGCAATGCGTCAAGTTGCACGGGCACCGATGCTCCTAGCTTGAGGTGTGCCAGCATGCTGTCGGAAACTCCGAAGTTCACCTTCACGACACGCGTGTCGTCGAGCGTGAATGCCTTTGTCCCTGCAGCAACAAGGCTGCCCGGTTCCACACTCTTTTCGACGATGACTCCAGGCATGGGAGCATTCAGGCTCGTATCGCCAAGATTGATCCGCGCGGAGACAGCCTGCGCCGACGCAGCGCTCAATTGCCCGCGGCGCGCCTCGATCTGACGCACGGCGGCTTCAACACTGGCGGTCGCCGAGGTGTGCTGATCCACCGCTGCATCGTAATCCGGGCGAGTCATTGCTTTGGCGGCATAGAGCGCTTGTGCACGCTCAAAATCAAGATCCGCCTTTGCCTGGTCGGCCTTTGCTCGGTTGAGTTCCGCTTGCGAAGCATCAAGCGTACCCTGCGCCGAGCGCTGCTGGCCGACTGCGGAGTTGAGCGAGGCTTCATAGTCGGAGCTGCGCAGTCGGGCCAGTGTGGCGCCGGCAGATATTTCGTCGCCTACCTGCACATCACGCATCCGACCATCGACGCCCTTCACTCGATACAGAGCGGAGATATAACCGGGTTCCTTGAATGCCAGTTGAACCTCAGTGTCCGGACGAATCTCGCCGGAGTAAGTCCAACTGGGCTGGACCTGCTGCGTAGCCACGATCTCCGTCACAACGGGAACCGGCTCTGGCCCCGCCTTCTGCGTCTTTGCGCAGCCGGCGAGAACCGAAAACGCAGCAAGACTTAGAATTCCAATTGAGATACGCATCATTGTTCTCCAATCGCTTTTTTCAAATCTGCTCTGGCCTTCCAGAAAGCAGTGAGAGCTTGTTGCTGCTGGCTGTCGGCGGAAGCCAGATCCGACTGTGCTTGATACAAATCTCTGCTTAACGCCGCTTCGCGCTTTACCTTCTCCTGCAACTCTTTGAGCTTCTGCCGGGCCGCACGTTCGCTTGCATCGCTGAGGGTTAGTTGGCGGCGGGTGTTCCCCAATTGCCGACAGGCATTTCTCACCTCCAGAAGAGCGGTGCGTTCCGTAGCGCTGACTCCAACCTTGGCCTGTTCTTCCTGCGCTCGTTTTTCCCCGTATTCATGGTGCCTGCGTCCCCAGTCCCACGGTTCCCACCGGACCGACATACCGACCGTCCCGACGTTGCTTGGAAAAACATTCTCGAAATTCGCTGTTGTGTAGTAACTGAATGCCAGACTCACATCGGGAATATATTCCGCCTTCTTCGCCCGCGCGTTGTAGTTGGCTTGCTGCACCTGAAGCTTCGCCTTCTTCACATCTGGCCGGTTTTGAAGAGCGCGGGCTTCCATAGCTTCGGGTGTGGCGAGATCGGTATCTGCGTCGCCGATCGCCGCAACCCGGAACTGCGTGTGTATGTCCCGGCCCATCAGATCGTTCAATCTTTCGGTCGCCGACGCGACCGCGTCGCTCGCATCGCCGATGGCATTCTGTATCTTCGAGAGCTGCGCATCGGCGTTCAGCAGATCCGATTCGAGAATCGTCTCTTTACCACGGTTCACGAATGCCAGACGATGCGATTCCCGGTAATAAGGGAGTGACGCCTGAAGGCTATCCAAAACGCTCTGTGCCTCGACAACCGCGTAGTAAGCACGTCGAACCTGGTCGACCACCTCCAGACGTGTCTTCACCTCATCCTGGCGCGTACCTTCCACCCCCAGCGCAAGAGCCTTCAATTGCAAATGCAGCTGGTACTGCGTCGAAAGCGGCTGGGCAACTGGGACATTCACTACGCCTACGGGTTTTCGCGGAATCTCGACCGTCTGATTGGTCGCCGGAATCGGCCCGGTTGCGCTGTATACCCCAAGCGAGCCTGCCGGATAAGTAACGGATGGCTTCGTAACGAGTTGGGCGCCGAGCGCAGTGACCTGCGTATTCGCAAAACGTCTTGTCTTATTCGCAGCCAGATCGTCAGCGGCCCGGAGTGTATCGAGGCTGGCGGTCTTCAGACTGCTGTTGTTCGCAAGAGCTAGTTCAAGCGCCTGTTCAAGAGTCAATTCAAGGAGGTTTGACTGTTGTCCCGCCGCCTGTTCAACCGTGGGCGGGGGGGACAGAGGTGCGAGATCCTGACCTCGCGCCAGCAGCGCTAGCGTCCCGAAGGTGAAGGCCAAGCAGGTTGTTCGAGTGCGTCGTTTCATGACGCAATGGTGCCTCGAACGCGGAAACGAGGGGAGTAATGGCTCGTAAGCCGTACGTAAGCCCTACGTAAGCTAACGGCACTGCTTGCGGCACCTGTCAGTGCGACAAGTTTAGCTTTTTCAGGAGTTTGGCAAACCTGCGGTCAGAGTGAAGGGGATGAAAAAACGGCTCGATTGCCAGGAGATTCACGAAGTTTGTCTTGTGATTGATCGTTTCATCAAGGCACTGCAGTGCCAGATCGAAGTTTCCCATCCCGACCGCAGCGAAACCTTCTGCCAGTGGAGTGACGTATTGCCGCCCCGCGAGTTGATGCAGTCTCTCGATGCATTCTTCGGCTCGCGATAAGCTGCCTTGCTGGGCATGTCCTGCGGCAAGCAGACCGATATCCAACGGTGAGGCAGACGGCGAGAGACACTCTATCACCGCGTCGTAACGCTGCTGCTGGAAGTGCAAGAGTCCTTCATACAATCGCGCTTCAGGATAGTCTCGATCCAGTTCGAAAGACTGTCGGAGGTGTTCTGCGGCCGATAAATAGTCTCCTTTCACGTAGTGAAGATAAGCCATCCGTGCGCAGTCGCTGGCCGAGAGCGGGTCCAGTTCAGTCGAGCGGCGAAGTCCTGACTCTGCCGCGTTGATGTCCCCCTGACACAACAAAGCCATAGCGCGAAACATGTGAGCCGGCGCATGACTGGGTTGTAGTTTTAGCGCGCGGTCAAACATCCTGCCCGCCTCATCCCAACGATGCTCGAACCAGGCACGAAGTGCGCCTAGCACCGTGCATGTGTCACCGGATTCAGGATCGAGCGCATAACCGCGCTCCGCGTTTGCCTTCACTTCTGGATACACATCACGGCCGGAGACCATCCCGAACTGGGCAAGAAGGCCGCTCGCCACGGCCATACCACTGTGAGCAAGAGCGTAATCGGGATAAGTCTCTGTGAGCCTTCGTAGCTGCTCCAGGGCGGCGTGCAGCGTTTCAGGCGACTGCTGGTGAATCAGAAATCGAGCTCGCAGGTACATTGTATATGCCTCAAGATCGGGAGGGGAGGGTCGCACTGGCCCTTGTACTTCCGGCAGGTGAAGCCGGAGTAAGTCTGCGACAGATTGTGCGATTTCTTCCTGGATCACAAACACGTCTGGTAGCTCGCGACGGAACGTCTCCGACCAGACGTGATGACCCGATTCAGTCTGAATCGCCTGGGCAGTGATTCTCAGCTGTTCGCCGGCCTTCCTCACGCTTCCTTCGATGACAAGATTCGCGCCGAGACGCTGCCCTACTTCCCGGATATCGATGTTGGCACCCTTGAAGTGAAAGGCTGATGTCCGCGCAATCACGTTCAAACCGGATACCCGCGTAAGCGAGTTCGTGATCTCTTCACTGATCCCGTCGCAAAAATAGTCCTGCTCCGGCTCCGGACTCATGTTCACGAACGGCAACACGGCAACGCATATACGGCCCGGTGGCGGAGCTGCGCCCATCTCTTCGCGATGCTTTGCTGGCTGGGCATCAAGCCATCGGAAGACCGGGACATAACTTCCCGGCCGTAGTCCAATCAGAACCGGGTCAACCGCACCCTGCCCTTCGTAATAGGCCTTCAATTTCGCTCTGAGACGACGAGCCTCGACCCGAACAATTGCGTCGATGTTCGGATCGTACTCCGAGGTGCGGTCGAACACCTCCATTGCAATCGAGAACTCCTTGAGGCTATCGATATCTCCATCGATTGTCCGATTCACGATGTGCGTCAAAAACCGGCACAGCCGGACTGACGAAACGAAACCAGGGCTATTCACCACGCGCGCCAATTGGTCGCGAACCGCCGTTGCCGGCACGGGGTCGGCTGCAGAGTTGGCGAGAGGTTTTCCGGATGATAATGGCGGCGTCGGCACTCTCTTTTTTTCCCCGTTCATTATGCTCCAGAAACCTTCGCAATGTTACGGGAAGCTTACGGCGGCTTACGGCCAATCGGAGGCCGGCGGGCATAACGTGGAATCAGTTAGGTATTAGAGATTTGATGCAGACCTCCAGCCGAGCAGGAACAGTGATTTTTGTGTCCACCACGAGCCCCGAAGCCGCGGTCGCGCATGACATCGAAGCGCACGGACTTGAGATGCAATGGGCACCGAGCATCACGGCGGCAGTTGATTTGCTCAACTCGACGCGCGAGAAGACAGTGATTGTCACGCAACTTGCCCTGCCGGACGGTAATTGGAGAGACCTCGTCGAATGGGTGAGGTGTCCTGAGATCCCCACTCCAATGGTACTTGTGACTTCTGCCATCACCGCTGAACTTTGGTGGGACGCGCTCGAATGCGGCATCGATGACATTCTGTCCGGGCATCTCATTGCTTCTCGTTTGTGCCAACTTCTACAGGAGAATAGGTTCGATGAACGGAACGAATAGTTCGGCAAAGCATTACGACAGGGTGGTGACAGGCTCCGGCGCTGCCGGACATCACGACGCCATACAAGCCGCCAAACTCGGCAAAAAGATTGCGGTTTCCATCCCTCAAATTTTCGCTGTTTTGTGAAGAATAGAGTTTTTCAACAGCGCAGGCGAGGATTCCGGTTGAATGACGGGCAATCCGGAGGCTATTCCCGACCAGAAGTCTTCTTCTGGAAGTTTCACTAGATTAAGTAACGACAAACGCCCAGATGGTCAGAAGACATCGGAGTGGTTAACGCTGTTGCCACGGCTTAAAGGAGGCCGTCGCGATGGCACGCACTCTCAAATCGAAGCGGAAGCGGGCTCCTAAAACAATCTTGAAGCTTCCGGATCTTGAGCAATCCAAATCGGCTGTGGTCAACAGCCTCACGTCGCCCAGTTCTCAGCGCTCCTACGACCATGCGATTCGCGAGTTCATTGACTGGTATTGCTCGGAGCCACGGCTGGCTTTCAACAAAACCGTCGTCACCCGATATCGAATTTCGCTGGAGCAGCGGCAATACGCTCCGTCAACAATCAACCTGCGATTGGCAGCGGTACGTCGGCTCGCCTACGAAGCTTCAGATTGTGGCCTCCTGAGTCCTGATCTGGCTGCCGGCATTCGTAGAGTAAAGGGCGCGCGCCGGCTCGGGGTTCGAATCGGCAACTGGCTGACGGTCGAAGAGGGCAGGCGCCTCGTCGGCACATTTGGCGCATCGACTCCAAAGGAGCGGAGGAACCGGGCCATGATCGCTGTCCTGATCGGTTGCGGCTTGAGAAGGGCGGAGGCTGCTGCCTTAAAGCTCGAAGATTTTCAACTCCGGGATGGACGCTGGGTCATTGCCGATTTGAATGGTAAGGGCGGTCACATCCGCACGGTACCGGTGCCGGACTGGGTGAAGAAAGTAATCGACGAATGGACTGTTCCCGCTGGACTCACTTCAGGCCCACTGTTCCGAGCCATCAACAAGGCGGGCCGGACGTGGGGAAATGGATTCACGCCAAAGGTGATTTGGTCGATCGTTAGAGAGGGAGCTGCGAGCTGTGGCCTAGCAGGGCTAGCTCCGCACGATCTCCGCAGAACGTGTGCTCGTCTGTGCCACCAGGCAGGAGGTGAACTCGAACAGATCCAGTTTCTTCTTGGGCACATTTCCATTGAGACCACGGAGCGCTACCTTGGCTGCAAGCAGCACTTCCAAAATGCGGTGAACGATGCCATCGGACTTGAACCTGGCGGTTCATGAGCTTGAGGTCATCCCTACCGCACGGCCGACTTTTGGTTACCTGTCGGATCTCGGTGAGCGCGTTGGCGATCATGCACTCACCGAGATCCGCCGACTTCAGATTGCCAAGACGAAACAGCGCGACGGGTCAGGGCCTGGGGCTCGCGGCCGTCTCGGAGGCCCGCGCTAGTGCTTGCGTGTCGACATACTCCCGGACGTTCGTCAATTTGCCATTCTGAACCGTAATGTCGAAAACCCAGTGGTCCTCGAACGTCCTGTTTGTGGCTTTGATTCTCCCAGTAGCGAAGCCGACGACCAGAACCCGGTCCCCCTGCGCTATGAACTCGGGGGGCTCTGGGTACGAAGTTTCCACCGTTTCGTTAGCCTTCTGAAGTAAGTTATTCAATCCGGCGTGCCCGCGGTGCGTGCCGGCCAGCGGCCAGTCCTCGCCCGGAATGATCCACTCAATATCTTCGGCAGACAACGCCAGTAGATCTTGCTTGTCGCGGCGCCCGAGTGCCGCAAGAAAATTCTTCACAATCTGGACATTCTTTTCGGTGCTCATTGAAATCTCTCCTTTTCCTCTACATCAAGTGCGTTCGATCTAATCCGACGTTTCGGAACCATCCTTCTTCGGGCCAAATCACACGGTGGACGATCGATTACTGCTGCTTCTTGAACAAATCCTGGAAGATGAGCTGACCCCAAGTGCGGCCGCGTGCGTGTACCAGCGCGCCACCCTCGTTGAGCTTTCCCAGCTTGACGGGTGCGAACCCGAGTTGTTTGGCCAAATCCGCCACGGGAGAGATCGCGTCCTCGTCATCGCTCGACAAAAAGACGACCCGATGGCCCCCTTCGACGACCGGGTCGGTAGCCAAGATGGCTGCAACCAGGTGATTGAAACCTTTCACGAGCTTAGCGCCGGTGAACGCCTTCGCGACGTAGGCGGAGGACAGGAGGCCGCCCAGCTCTTCAGGGGGAACTCCAAACGCGTTCGTCGCATCGATGACCGTCTTGCCTTTCCAGCTCGGCAGGGCCTTCGCAACCTCGCGATGTTCCCCGAACGGGAGCGCCAAGATGATGGTATCGGCCTCAAGTGCATCCTGCAGCGACCTGGCGACGACCGTGGGTCCAATCGCCCGAGCCTGCGGCGCCAAAGCCTCAGGCGGCCGGCGACTCGCGACAGTCACGTTGATGTTTTTACGGGCGAACCCGTGGGCGAGGGCCTGACCTATCTTTCCGAATCCTACGATTGCGTAGCTCATAGTTCTCCTCCGATCGATGTTGATATTGATCCAACCGATCGGATCAGGGTGAGCGCCGTGGCAATCCTGCACTCACCGAGATCCGCCGACTTCAGATGGCCGAGAAGCCGCCGTCGACATTCAACTCCACCCCATTCACGAAGCTCGAATCGTCGGAAGCAAGAAACAGCGCGACCGTCGCGATTTCCTCAGGTTGACCCATTGTTCCCCGCGGGATCAGGGATTCGAACATCTCCTTCGCTTCCTTGGTGAGAACTTGTTCCTGCATCGGTGTGGCGATCGGCCCCGGGCCCAGCACGTTCACCCGGATATTCCTGCCCTTCAGTTCGTTGAGCCACGTGCGTGCAAAGGAGCGCAATGCCGCCTTACTCGCCGCATACACGCCGAAACCGGGAAAACCCTTCACCGAAGCAACGGATCCGGTCATGATGATCGATCCGCCATCGTTGAACAGCGGCAATGCCTTCTGAACCGTGAACAGCGTTCCGCGCGTATTCAGGCCGAAGGCCGCATCAAAGTGCTGCTCGGTAATCTCGCCCAGTGGTAAGGCCTCGCCCCTGCCAGCGCTCGCGAACAGGATGTCGATCTTGCCCTTTTCCCGCTTGACCGTATCGAATAGACGGTCGAGGTCGTCGAGATTGGCCGCGTCACCCTGGACGCCGGTTACGTTCCGGCCGATGACCTTGACGGCTTCGTCGAGCTGCTTCTGCTTCCGGCCGGTGATGAAAACGTAAGCACCCTCTCCCACAAAGAGCTTGGCGCTTGCCAGCGCCATGCCGCTTGACCCACCTGTGATGACTGCAACCTTACCTTCCAGCTTTCCCATAATTGCTCCCTCCGGAATGTGTTTAGCATCTAGTACAGAAGAGAAGATTTCTTTGACGGTGGACGAGAACTGCCCGAGAGTCCTAATATTTTGTCTATTCGTCCAGAATCATGAGGTTAACTTGGACCCAATTACAGATATCTTCAAAACGATGCACGTGACCGCTTTCGGTCTGCACAGGCTGGAAGCGACAGCTCCTTGGGGCTTAAAACAAGAGAACGAGGCCGAAGTACAAGTCACGCCTTCCACTAAAAAGATGTCGCCCACAGATTTGGCGCACTTCGCCATGCTTTCGCGCGGCAACTGCTGGCTGAGCGTGGAAGGGATTGCGGAGTCGATTCCCCTCACCGGTGGTGATTGCTTCTTACTGGCTAAGGGGACTTCGATTGTTTTGCGCGACAGCCCGCGAACACGTCCGAGGTGGAGCTTCCAGGAGATTGGGGCCAAGGCCAACGGCAATGTCGCTCTTTGTGGCGGCGGTGGCGCACCGACGACCATCGTCTGTGGATCCTTGAGTTTCGATCGCGCCAGCCCGAGGCCGATCACTCAGTTATTGCCGAACTTCATTTTGATGAAGGCCGATCAGGCACGCACGCTTGCTCTTCACACCACAGTGCAGGCGCTCGCGTCAGAGATGGAAGAACAGGCGCCGGGATCTGAAGTCGTCGCGAGTCGACTGGCCGAGGTTCTGTTTATCCAGGTACTCCGGGCGCATATCGCGTCGGGACCGGAACGCAACAAAGGATGGCTTCGTGCAATTTTCGATCCTCAAATAGGCGCGGCTCTGAGTGCCATTCACGACAGAGTGAATACACCCTGGACGGTCGAATCCCTGGCCGAAGCGGCGGGCATGTCTCGCTCCGCATTCGCAGCACGTTTCAAAGAGCTACTCGGACAAACGCCGCTGGAATACGTAACCGAGTGGCGGATGCAGAAGGCGATACAGCTACTTGAACGGCGTGACAAAAAGCTCCCAGAAGTAGCTCGATTGGTCGGTTACCAGTCCGACGCCGCATTCAGTAAGGCGTTCAAGCGAGTTGTCAGGGCTAATCCTGGTGAATACCTCAGACGTGGTTTGAAGGACCCAAAATCGACCGAAGCAGACCACGATCAGTCCCAATAAACGCGCAAGCATCCAGGATTTTGTCTCCAGCCTAGCCGACTTCCCGTTACCAATCTGGCCAACTTCCCCGAAGCCCGTTTCTGGATAGTTTCCGCTTTGCCGACAAACCGGGAGGTATGGTGCGGGGGCTCCGATCAAAGGCTCAATATCCGCAGAATCCACAGAATTCTCAACTGTGGTACAAAATCGTTAACGACTGAGTGGATCAGTGGACGAAGAAATAGAGATTCCATATCCACTCCGCCGGTTCGTTTTGAAGGGCAGCCGCCTGGAGGTGTCGGTGACCTGAAGACGCACAGCTCCGTGCCGGTCGCTCCCATGGAGGAAACGTGCGATCATCGAACACACTGCCCATCCCATGGCAATTTGCACTGCTTGGTGGTCTTGGTCTGTTAGGTGCAATACTTTGTCTGCCCAGCGAGACCAAGGGCAAGCAGGCAGCAACTGCCGAATCATCTCGATCCGTGCGCAGGGTCCCATCAGCCGATTCCGCCAGCAGCCCCGAGATGCAGAGACTCGATCGGGCTTTTGTGGGGACATGGAGCACATCCGAAAGCTTCGCACACAATGAGTTCTATCCCGACGGCGCAGAACGCAAGGGCACCGCGCAGTTCAGTGTGGCAACGGGCGGGACGTCGCTCATCGAAGAGGTCCACTCCAATGGTTCCGCGGGGCGGCTGGATTTCATGGTCGTCATCTGGTGGGACAGTGAAACAAAGGTCTATAACTTTTTCGCTTGCGGGAACAGCGGCAGCAATCCCTGTAAGATTCGCGGCACAGCCCACTGGGATGGAGATTCGTTTGTCAATGACTACGAGCTGTCCGTTAGGGGCGCCAAGAAAAAGTGGAAGGATACCTTCTCGGAGATCACTGCGAGATCATTCACACTCGTCGCGTCAATGGAATCAGCCGATAGTAACCCTATGCAACAAATGATCACCACGCAGTACAAGAGGAAGTAATCACGAGACAGTGAGTTGCCCTCTCTATGTGAGTTGAGTCGGTCATTAGACAAGAATGGGCTGCTGTTTGATGACCGATGCCCCGATGAATGTCACTCCTCTTGAGCTCCGCGCGTATGTGGATAGAACGACGATAAAGTTGTCCGTTAACGATCTTGTGATTTGGTGAGCTTAGCTCCCGCGTCTTGTAGGTGCGACAGATGGACCACGCCCCATGCCCACAGCGCTTCGAACACCGGACCGAGAGTACGGCCGTGCGGCGTCAACTGATATAGCACTCTTAGCGTCGGTCTCGGTTCTGTCGCCCGCGTCACGACGCCTTCAGCTTCGAGCTGCCGCAAGTGTTGCCGGAGCACTTTGATTGTTACTCCTGGCATGGTGCGACGAAGCTCGCCAAATCCGAGAGCGCCATCACCGAGGCGCCGAACAATCATTGGCTTCCAGCGACCCTCAATTACCCGGATCGCCGTGTAAACGGGACACCGGTCCCGCTCGACATAGATTGCACCGTGTTTGCTCATGTTTAGCACCCAAGCAACAGGGTAGTTCAAAGTGCCGACCTGTGAAACCTGCTCGAACAGACCTACACTCCAGAAATGGGGTATTGTACCCTGTCAAACATCGGTTCCTCGGGCGTCAAGTTCAACATCTTCTTGACCCGCTACGATCAAAACCAATCCGGGAACATCAGCTCCACCAGCCCGGGAACCCAGTAGGAATAAAATCGCTCATCACAGACTTTGTACTTTCCGTATTTCTTCCTCGCATACTTGCCCCAGTCCGGCCGCGTGCCGTCGAGGTCGGTAAATCCATACTCCCGGGACAGTCCCCAGGAACTGAAGACACGTCCGCTTTTCTCTCCCGCTTTCGGATCTGCCGCCACCGCTACCACTGCCCGGCCTATATACCTCGGCGTTTCCGACACCATGAAGTCGCTGGACGCGTCGTTCTGGCTTGCGCTGTTCTCATCTTTCTTCTTCCCTGCTTCTCTCCAATTGGCTTCGCTGACGCCAAAGTGTTCCAGTACCCTTTCCGAACGCAAAAAGCCGGGAGTCAACGCCACCGAAACAATGTCTCGTTTGCGCAGCTCGCGGGCCATGGCGAAGGCTAGCCGGATGACGGAAATCTTTACCAGGTCATAGAAAATGTTTCCGCGGTAGTAAAAGGCATCTCCATCCGTGATTTCGAAGATAGTTCCTCGTGATCGACCCAGCATCAACGGCACCGCGGAGTGGGCAGTGATGATATGCGAATGGATGGCCTGCTTCAGCATCCGCAGGCCGTTATCGAGATTGACGCTCCAGAATGGCTTGCCCCATTCGGTAAGCGCGTCGCCGCCCCAAACGTCATTGACCAGAATGTCCAGCCCCTTGTGCCGCCGTTTGATCGCGGCGACTAGTTTTTTCACCTCCGCAGGTTCGGCGTGGTCCACTCTTATGGCAATTCCGCGCCCGCCGGCCGCGGTGACCAGTTCAGCGGTTTCTTCGATGGTCTCAGGGCGGCCGGGTGTGGGAGGCCGTCCCCGTGTGCGTTTTCTTGAACTGCGGCCAGTGCAGTACACCGTGGCACCCGCCTCGCCCAGCGCAATGGCAATCCCTCGACCAGCCCCGCGGGTCGCTCCGGCAACCAGCGCGATCTTGTCTTTCAATAGTTTCGGCACTTTCTTCTGCACATCGGTCATTATTCCCAATCACCAGTGCACATAACGCGAAAACTCTATCTGGTTGACCTGCATCGAACGCGTCGTTTGAGGATAGACGCGCGTAATCGATACAGGCAAGGATCGCTCTAGAACCCGCGTGGCGTACTGCTGATCTGGATTGTCGATATCCACCGCGGCTTTCCATGAACCGTCATTTTGCTTTTTCCAGACGACGACGTACTTCCACTTTTCGTCGTTTGCTTTGCCCTTCTTGTTGGTTGTCACAAAATCGTACATGCCCGTTTCATAGGCGAGGTCCCCCGAGCGCGCCACCTCGACGGAGGTAGTCTGGAAACTCAAGCCAGGGCCCGGCAATGCCGGCATTTGCGTCCAGCGCTTCCGAATGTTCTCTCTGCCTTTTAAAGCGGGAGTGTTGGGATCCATTTGCAGTGCGTCTTCGGTGTAAAAGGAAACGCCCTTGTCAATGTCCTTGGCGGTTGACGCTTGGCTCCACGCAGCGGATGCAACGCGAATCGCAGCTTCGTCGGCAGTGCGTGTGTCTGCCGGTTGCGCAAAGGTCCGAGGCCGCTGATCACCGGTCCCCGCCGAACATCCGACGATTGAACTTAAGCAAAGTACCGCGAACATGAGCAGCAAGCTTAGACGGCAATTCGACACTGTAAACCTCCCGCCGGTGCACCTTTGGGCGAACCACGATCTCAATACTAAATGACCATTCAGCAATGTCAAGTGGAAACTAAACGTCTATTCAGTTATTCTTATCTCGGCTGCCCTGCAAGGCGGCCCTATTAAGAATGTCACCGCGCCCCCGCGAGACTACCGACGCAGAAATCCTCGCCGCCGCCGCCCGCGTCATGCAGCGGCGTAGCCCGGTCGAACTCACGCTCGCCGACGTCGCCAAAGAGGCCGGCGTCGTTCCCGCCACTATCATCCAACGCTTCGGCACGAAGCGTGAGTTGCTGCTGGCCAACTGCAAAGCGTGGACGGCGGATGTCGCCGGGCAATTCGCTGCAGCCCGCGCGAACTACCGCTCGCCGCTCAAGACGCTCATTGAGCTATTCGTAGAGTGCAGCGGCTTCGCCGCAACTCCCGAGTCCATGGCCAACCATCTCGCTTACCTGCAAATCGACCTTACCGACCCCGAGTTCCACGCGATCCTCTTGACGCAGTATGTGACCACGCGCGACGAGACCAGAAAGCTCCTGGATGACGCCGTGACTGCGCGCGAGCTGACGCCCTGCGACACGGCCGATCTCGCCCGCCTGGTCCAGCAAGTCAACGGCGGCGCCATGCTCGACTGGGCTATCTACCGCAAAGGTCCGCTTGCGGCCTGGATTCGCCGCTCCCTCGAAGCCTTACTCGCCCCGTATCGGTCCGGAAGGCGGCGCCAATCGCCGCCGTCAATTCGGCGCGCCTCACGTTGATATGTGCCTTGAACGATGTGACTCGTGTCGTTGCGGTAAAGCTGTCCGAGATGCGTACTGCACGTAAAGGCGTGTCACGAATGACGGCGCGGTTAGTGCGCCTTGTAAGGTCGAGGCTCCAAGATCTCGCTCAGGTAGTCGCGGCTGCCCGGGATTCGCTCCGAATGCGTCCCAAGGAGTACCTTCGCGGGAATTCCACGCCGCCAAAATCTGGATTAGCTGCGACTTGGTTTCCGGAGCCTTTCTCACTTGTCACGACGCCTTCGGCTTCGAGCTGCCGCAAGTGTTGCCGGAGCACTTTGATTGTTACTCCTTGGCATGGTAGCCGAAGCTGGCCAAATCCGAGAGCGCCATCACCGAGGCGCGAACAATCATTGGCTTCCAGCGACCCTCAATTACCCGGATTGCCGTGTAAACGGTCACTGGTCCCGCTCACAGATTGCACCGTGTTTGCTCATGTTTAGCGCGCAAGCAACAGGGTACTTTAAAGTGCCGACTTGTGAAACCTGCTCGAACAGACCTAGACTCCAGAGATATGGCATCCGTCCGCTTGTTCCGCGTGATCCTCCCTGTCTCAAGTATCGAGGACGCCGCAGTCTTTTACTCTGCTGTGTTGGGGCAACCAGGAGTTCGAATCTCTCCCGGGCGCCATTACTTCGGGTGTGGCGGTACCATCCTCGCATGCTTTGATCCGCGGGCTGATGGCGACCCCTGGGACCCGAGGCCGAACCCCGACCATATCTACTTCGCGGTGGACAATCTCGATGAGTACTATCAACGCGTGAGCAAACGACCGAAGGCACCATCCTCCGGCCGATTGAGACACAACCCTGTGGAGAACGCAGTTCTATTGCACCGACCCATTTGAGAACAAACTTTGCTTCGTCGCCGAAAATACGATGTTCACAGGCGGCTTGATATGACTTTCACTACTGGACAGCGCAGTTCAACTTCGCATGCAGAAATCGGAGCAACAAACGGATGTCGCCGAAAAACATTCCGGTGCACGCAATCGACTGAAATTGCAACGGTCAGGCGCCTGGATACCAACGCTGGTGCTGTCCGCCACCACAAGTAACCTATGTTGACGTTTGTCTTGTCGATCTGATGCGGTGGTGTGCACGACAGCGTCGAACTAACCTGAAAGAGATGGTAAGAAGCGAAAGGCGGGCCTCTCGGGGCTGGAGTAAGCGTTCGACTTTGGCTTACGAGTTGTGTCCCGATCTCAACCGGTTCTGTAGGCTAATGCTTGTTCGCAGAAACACACAGGGAGAATGAACCCATGAAGACCCACCTCAAACTGGAGTTGGCAGTTGGCTGACGTCGCGATCGGCGTTACTGGCGCCACGGCGATTCATGGAGCAAGCGAAGACGCCCTGGCTACGTCATCGCGGAAGTCGAGACAACGGAACCCACGACGATACAAAAATATGGTGAGAAGGCGCCGCAGAAATAGTGGCGTCTTTCAATGGACACTATCTACCTTCGGGGCGGCGATGTCCAGGCTCTCGAGGGCGAACCGCCAAAGGGACATCGTGGTAATCGGTTTCGAGCGTCCAGAAAGCGCGTGAGTGGTATGACTCGCCAGCCTATCCGGCGATCAGGCCCTTCAGGCAAAGCTCGACCGAGAGCCGCCATTGATGTCGAAGGCGAGGCCCCCCAGTGACGAGACAGGTAAAGGTGGTTTCCGATGATTCAAGCGGCCTTTGGAGGAGGGATAGCTAGATAACGTTACTGTTTGTAGTAAGGAGCACTTGTGATCGCCGGAGCCCAATCTGAATTATCGCGGGAGAAGACAACTGAACAGCAATTCCTTAGCCCGGTACAGGCTACAATCGCTCCCGATAGAAAATGCGGTGAGAAATAGCATGACTTGTAGTGAGGGTTCACCTGAAGCGCAGGCTCGAGCACCCAGTCGGTGGGCGAAGTTGCCAATTACGTTGTGGGCCATCATCTCCGGCCTTCTTATTGCGATGCCCGCCGCCAACGTGTGGCCGCTGTTGCTTCGGAAGCTTGGCGTGCCGGTCGCTGCCACGGCGGAGGCGATATTTCTCGCGCTTTATCTGTGGTGGGCGAGCGGCGGAGGTCCCCCGCAGACAACCCAAGCCGCCCGCGCCACGGCTTTCCGTCGGGGCAAACTGTCACGCGCGCAAATGCTTTGGGGCGTTATCGCCGCGATCTTTTTCGCCGCGACCATCCACGCTTCCATTGTCTTGCTGTTTCGCCTCGTACCTTACCCGACAGCGGCGTTCCGGCACGGCTACGATCTCTCTTTCATTCCCAGGTTGCCTTTGAAGTGGCTCGCGGTCGTGGTCTCCGCAGCCTCTGCGGGAATCTGCGAAGAGGCTGGCTTTCGTGGCTACATGCAGCGCCCCATCGAACAACGGCACGGCGCGCCCGTTGCGATCCTGATTTCTTCGCTTTTCTTCACCGCGCTGCATCTCACGAAAGACTGGGCGACGGCAGGGATGGTCCCGATCATATTTGGCGCGGGCATACTGCTGGGTCTTATCGCCTGGTCGTCCGGATCGCTCATTCCCTGCATACTCGGTCACACGCTGATGGACATTGGACTGTTCGCCTACTGGTGGACTGGCATCGCTGGCGACTTCACAGCGCGGCCGATCGCTACTACGGGAGTAGATCAGCCATTCTTCATCGCGTGCGTCGCTTTCACGATCTCACTTTTTATGGTGTTTTTCGCGATATCGGGGCTCCGACGAGGCCGTCCCCCCACATCTTGAACCAGGCTCATCCACCGCCGAGTCTCTCTCGCGGTGACAAAAAAGGAGACTTCTATGACACTCAACTGCTGGGCATTCAAAGGCTGGAAATCTAAGGGATGGGTTGTTTGGGCCATTGCTGTGGTTTCCTTTGCTGCTGGATCGTTCACTACTGCCCGCCTCGTGCACCTGAACCAAGTGAGGGCCGATAGCAATCGCGTCTTTGAGCTTCGCGTTTATCATGCCGTGCCGGGCAAACTGCCGGAGCTGGAGTCACGGTTTCGCGACACGACCTCAAAGCTACTTGCCAAACACGATCTGAAGGTTGTGGGCTACTGGGTACCAGAGGATGCTCACGCTTGGGACAATACATTCGTCGATATTACGGCCTACGCCAGCCGGGAGGAAGCGAACAAGAACTGGGACGCGATGATGAGTGATCCGGAGTTTCAAGAAGTGATCAAATCCGAGCAGGCCAATAAGCTCGTAGAAAAAATAGACTCGACGTACATGCGTCCGACGGATTTTTCGCCGATGAAGTAGTGCCGGATTTAGCGAGATTAGATTCGTCCGGACAATCGAGTTCAACACCAGGACGCCGCCGCAGTCAGCGCCATGCTCGACCGTCTCCTTCATCATGGGCATGTGCTCAAGTGTGGCCCGCGAAGTTGGAGAACCAAACTGGACGCGCAGGAACAATAGGGCGTAGTTGCTTTGACTGAAGAGCTGCACGCGTATTCGTTCTCACAATCGGCAATAATATAGCAGATGACAAGAACCTCCCTGTTTCTGTTGTCCCTTTGCTGCTTTGCCACGCTCCCGTCCGCGTTCGGTCAAGCAGGTGGGCGCTCTGCTAACGGATTGGCATTTGGATCCGGAGGCCTTGATTTGAGTGGGCGACACGGCGGTCCGACCTGGAGAGAACTTCTTCCGCTATGCCAACGGAGGTTATCTAGATCGGCTGGTAATTCCCCCAGATCGTTCCGGCTATTCGACGGGCTCAGTTTTGACGGATGCCGCACAGGCGAAGGTACGTACGTGCGGATTCAGAAGATCGTGCAGCCAGGCAGTCGACGTTCCTTCCTCGAAGGTCAGCGCCAGGGTTCCATGCAGTCCTTGGATGAACTCCACAATCGTGGCCGCTTTGGTCTCCAGCAGGCATTCCATAATCAGCTTGCCCCCAGCATCCATCACGGCGACCGAAACGGTGCCTTGGTGCACATCCATGCCGATATACTTTTCTTGACTCATAAAGGCGCTCCTTTTCTCTAGGTTGGTGGTGCGCGCGACGCTTGCGAACCCATCCCGGCGTGGGAGCGCTGACGGCGTTGGCGTTTGAGTTGGTGATCGGAACACCAGAACGGTTTCATTGCGGCAAGCAGATTGCCAGCTACGTAGGTCTGGTTCCGTCGGAAGAATCCAGCGGCGATCGGCGCCGACTGGGACACATCAGCAAGCAGGGCAACGTGCTGCTCCGGTTTCTGCTGGTGGAAGCAGCGCAGGTCACGGTGCGCAGCCAACCCGAGTGGCGCAGCAAGTTCTTTCACCTGGCCATGCGGCGCGGCCGGAAGATCGCGAAGGTGGCGATGGCGCGCGGTGCATCTGTACTGGATGTGGCGTCAGGGTTTGGACTATGGCCAGTTGCACAGGCTTCTTTCGCACGCGGGAGAGCCCGGAAATCCCGATGGTGTGCAGTAAATCACCGATGTAATGATTGGGCATCCCGCTCCCCTCACTGGGGAGTTCGAACAAGTAATCATGATCGCAGTAGGTGATCAAAGAGATGGCTGGGTCGGACTGAGTTCCTGACCCCGACGATTAGAAGCGAGCCCAGGTTGGAAACGCGCAAACCGACTAATAGAGCGAAATGGCGCTCTTCTATGAGTGCATGCAGAAGTACGCTCGAAAACGTGCTTGACACCGCCGCCATTGTTAGAGATGGGGATTTATCGCCAATTGAGACGATTGCCTATTAGTTGGCGGGTCGCATAACTTCCGGGTTGCCGATCACACATCTTGAAACTGAATTAGGGAATCCCAAGCGCTTGAACGGGGCGTTTGTTACAAGGATTTAGGATTGGGTCCGGCATCTTCCCATTGGGCAGTTCGCAAGTGTTACCACTGATATTGCCAGTCTGGCCGAACTCGTTGTCTCCCCAACACCAGACGTGATTGTCAGCGGTCAGTGCACAAACATAAGTTCCGGCAACAGCCACCTTCAACGCTGGTGCAGGCAATGAGACCTCTGCTAGCCCTGTGGTAAAGCTCGTCGTCCCATCCCCCGACTGCCCATACAAGTTACTGCCCCAGCAAAGAACCTTGCCCTCGCGGATAGCGCAAACATTCTCGTTCTCGACACTGACATCAGTAACTCCCATCTCCATCGAGGGGATCGCTCCCGGTGGAAGATTCCGAAAAGCGGTTTTCCCTCTGCGCCCGAGGAGTACGTTGCCGATATCGTCGCCCCAACACTTCAAGCTTCCAGCATCAATGGCACAGCCAAATCTTGTGCCCTTACCAAGCCCATCGAAGGACGACAACGCCTGTAGCTTCTCGCTCACTCCTTCGACTTCATGAATCCGGAGAGCCATTTCCTGCTTGTTGGCGTCCTCATCGAAAGTCCAGCAGAGCACTTTCGCAACCGTTAGTACGCAGTTGGGCATTCCAGAGGCCAGCCGCATAACTCCAGAGTCGATCACTGTAATGACTGTCTTTGGGTCCAGTACCTTACCCGGCCAACACTTGAGAGCAGAGGCAACAATTGCACACGCATAATCGCCGCTGATGCCGACAGCCACGACGTCCTTCTCGAATCCCGGAATCATAGTCGGTGTTACCAAATCCAACTCTGGATTAAGGCGTCTCCAGCAGTACATGCCGCCGTGTTGGATATAGCACGAGATCGGACCTCCCAATGCCAGCGCTGTGATATCGGTGGGGATGATCAGGTGTGGAAGGGCTCGGTAAGCGATCCTACCTGGGCCAGCAGCAGAAAGACTCCGAGACCCCGAGACTGTGCCCCAACAGAATACCCCGGCATCCTCGACCGCGCATGCATAGAAGGGCGCAATGACGATGTCTTTAACCTTCCGACTACCCGACCACATTCTGTGAAGTTGCTCCACTTCCACCGGAGTAACTTCCCCGAGGACCACCGGCAGGTTCTTTTGCCCTGATTGCCATGTGCCCTTCAAGCCGCCGAAAAGATTATTGACTGCGAACTTTGCCGTTGCTTGTCCGCGCGGGTCAAGTTCACTGATTTCGTATTCGCCCGATGGCAAGACTCGGCCTCGCAATTCAATTGGCTTTCGCTGGTTCGCATACTCGTACGATCCGAACAATTCATTTCCGCGTCTTGTGATCGTCATCTGCACTTCGAGAGTGCGCCCGATGGTGCCGTGATAGTAGCTCGGAGTCCCAGTGGCACCCTCCTGCGCTGAAACGATCGTGCTGAACGAAAGCAGGATGATTCCAATGAGTCCAGTCACCGGTGGCCAAGTACGGAACGTCAAGTTGGAGGTTGACCCCATCGCGGATTATCTCCCTCACGATAATGCCACACGGGGATTGCGAACGTGTGGACATACCGAAACATTCGCTATTAGGTTCCGAGAGACGGGCAACCCGGAAGTTATGCCCCGGTTCAAACTTTCAACAAGGCTGGCCAGAAGTCGGCTTATAGGAAGTTTCAAAACATCGGTAACGATAAACGCGCAAGCATCCAGGATTTTGTCTCCAGCCTGGCCGACAAGGGAGGACCTATTTCCCAGAACGCCGTTTCTGGACAACTTACGTGCGGCCCACCCACCCATCCGGAATCGCGCGGCCTCTGCGACGTGCTGTGCGGGACTATAATTGCGCGCACAATGCCTCTAGTCTCTGGCGCGAAAATCGGGGCTTATGAAGTCATCGCTCCACTGGGCGCAGGTGGGATGGGTGAGGTCTATCGCGCCCACGACTCCAAGCTCGGCCGCGACGTAGCCATAAAGGTCCTGCCCGAAGCGTTCGCGCGAGACGCCGACCGAATGACCCGCTTCGAGCGGGAAGCCAAAGTTCTAGCATCGCTGAATCATCCCAACATCGCTTCTATCTACGGTCTCGAAGACTCCGAAACTACTCATGCGTTGGTGATGGAACTGGTCGAGGGACCGACGCTCGCGGATCGCATCAGGCATTGTCCAATTCCGATCGAGGAAGCGGTGCCGATTGCGAAGCAAATCTGCGACGCGCTGGAATACGCGCACGAGCGCGGCATAGTGCACCGTGACTTGAAACCGGCGAACGTGAAAGTAACGGTCGACGACGCTGTGAAAGTTCTGGATTTTGGTTTGGCCAAGGCAATCGAAGGCGACGCGGCATCGGCCGACGTTTCGAATTCGCCGACGATGAGCCGCATGGCGACGTTGGCGGGCGTCCTGCTGGGCACGGCGGCGTACATGTCCCCCGAACAGGCGAAAGCCAAGCCGGTGGATCGACGGGCCGACATCTGGGCGTTTGGCTGCGTGCTGTACGAGATGTTGACGGGAAAGATGGCGTTCCGTGGCGAGTCTGTCACCGACACTCTTGCGGCCGTGATCAAGGAAGAGCCGGATTGGTCGCAGCTACCTGCGGCGACACCGATGCGCGTTCGAGTTCTTCTGCAACGTTGCTTGCGGAAGGACCCGAAGCAGCGTTTGCGGGACATCGGCGATGCCCGCATTTCGCTCGACGAAGTGCTCTCGGGAGGGCCGCAGGACGCGGCTCAGGACGCGCCGTCCTCCTTTGTCGCTGGGCCGACGTCGCGTCGTCTGCTCCCATGGGCTGCGGCATTCTTTGTTGCGGGGGTCGCGTTGGCGGGAGTCGCGGTCCGGATTCTGAAGCCTGCGCCTTCGAGACCCGTCACCCGCGCTGTAATAACCCTGCCAGCAGGCGAGCAGCTAGCAGGATTGGGCCGGTCGGCTTTGGCACTTTCACCCGACGGGAGCCACCTCGCCTACGTCGCTACCACGAATCAGCCGGGCGGCACGCAACAGATTTATCTGCGGGCGATGGATAGTGTGCAATCCAAACCTATTCCTGGTACGGAGGGAGCCGTCGATCCCTTCTTTTCTCCGGATGGGAAATGGCTGGGGTTCTACGCCGACGGAAAACTGAAAAAGGTCTCGGTGAGCGGGGGAGCTGCGCAAGCCTTGGCCGAGGCTTCGACTTCTGCCGGAGCCAGTTGGAGTGGCCAAGGCGTGATCGCCTTCACACCCACCGCAGTCTCATATCTTCAGCAAGTGGCGGATGCTGGAGGCGCTCCGAAACCGCTGACTCGTGTCGAAAAAGGGGACGGCAGGCAGCGCTGGCCGGATTTCTTGCCCGACGGCAAGGCACTGCTCTATGCAGCGAGCACGACTGGCTCTAATTGGAGCAACGCGCGGGTTGTGGTGCAGTCGGTCGGGACGGGCGAATGGCGAAACCTGATCGAAGGGACAAGTCCCCGCTACGCATCCTCCGGGCACTTGGTTTATGCGCAAGGGGGGAATCTGATGGCCGTGCCGTTCGATGTCCGGCGGCTGGAGGTTACGGGCGTAGCGGTCCCCGTGGTGGAAGGCGTTTTCCAATCCCAGGTCAGTGGAGCAGCCGAATATGATCTTTCCGCCACGGGATCTTTGGTCTATGTTTCGGGGGGGACTCATGCAGCCCAACACAGACTGGTGTGGGTGAGTCGCACCGGGGTGGAAGAGCCTTTGGCAGCCCCCGCGCGCAGTTACGTCGCTCCACGCCTCTCTCCCGACGGTCGGCAAGTAGCGGTGGGCATCCAGGAAGGGGACACTCAAGTCTGGCTGTACGATCTGACCCGAGAAACGTTGACCCGGTTTACGTTTGAGGGGGATGTGAATAGCAGCCCGGCTTGGACCCCGGATGGCAAACGGATAGCCTTTACGTCAACCAAGGACGGGCCGTTAAACATCTTCTGGCAACTGGCCGATGGCAGTGGCGGACTGGAGAAGTTGAACACCAGCGAAAACGCCCAGGTTCCGATGTCATGGTCCCCGGATGGGAAACTGCTGGCTTTCCTTGAGGTCAATCAGGCCACGGCATACGACATCTGGGTGCTGCGACTCGGTGATCGCAAAGCGCAGCCGTTTCTCCGAACACCGTTTAGCGAAGCGGTGCCACGGTTTTCCCCGGACGGACGCTGGCTAGCCTATATATCGAACGAAACTGGCCACTATGAGATTTACGTGCAGCCCTATCCGGGTCCAGGAGGCAAGCGGCAAATCTCGACCGAAGGCGGTACGGAGCCGGTGTGGAACCCGAACGGACGCGAACTGTTCTACCGCAGCGGTAACAAGATGATGGCAGTGGACGTAACGACGCAGCCCAGCTTCGCTGCCGGCAAGCCCCGGATGCTCTTCGAGGGAAGGTACGAACCGGCCCCGTTGACGAACCCCAACTACGCGGTTTCAGCTGACGGGCAGCGTTTCCTGATGCTCAAGCCCGCCGAGCAAGCAGAGGAGGCACCGACTCAAATCAACGTCGTGCTGAACTGGTTTGAAGAGCTGAAACGCCTGGTGCCGACCGAGAAATGATGTCAGCCTCGGTCGGCTAAACCATCTCCATCACGGTGGGGCGTGCAGTCGTGTTGAAGTTCCTACCCCTAATAAGTCTGGCGAAAGATCGCGCTGCTCGATAGTGTCGGGGAGTCCGAAGTAAGAGCTACTCCAGGCCGCATAAGTCGCATTGTGGGAAGCTCGGATCTCCGCGGTCAAACTTCCTCTAACGCCGTTTCTGGACCTCGTCGAGATAAAAGGCTCAGGAGTTCTGCATTACCATCGCATTTCCGACCATCCATCCCGAATCGTCGTTTCCTCCGCAACGTGCTGCACAAGCTATAATTACGCGCACGCATGGCCCTCACCCCTGGCACCAAACTCGGACCGTACGAGATTCAATCACCGCTGGGCGCGGGCGGCATGGGTGAGGTCTATCGTGCGCGTGATCTGCGTCTCGACCGCACCGTGGCGATTAAGATCCTGCCGCTGCATCTGTCAGAAAAGCCCGAGGCCAAAGAGCGCTTTGACCGCGAGGCTCGGGCCCTCTCTTCTTTAAGCCATCCCAACATCTGCCATCTCTACGACGTTGGCCAGCAAGACGGAATCAGTTATCTGGTCATGGAATATCTGGAGGGAGAGACGCTAACGGACCGTTTGCGCAAGGGACCTCTGATGCTCGAGCAGGTACTAAGAGTAGCAGCCGAAATCTGCGAAGGCTTGGAGAAAGCGCACCGCGGCGGCGTGGTACATCGCGATCTCAAACCCGGCAACATCATGCTCACCAAGAGCGGCGCCAAGTTGATGGATTTTGGGCTGGCGAAGGCCGCAATCCCCCCGGTGGGAGCGGGTTCGTCGTCGGATTCGCTAGCTACGATGTCGGGACCGCTGACTACGGAAGGAACGATCGTCGGCACCATCCAGTACATGTCGCCGGAGCAGGTGGAGGGGAAAGAAGCGGATGCCCGCAGTGACATCTTTTCCTTTGGTGCGGTTCTCTACGAGCTGATCACGGGCAAGCGTGCGTTCGAGGGAAAAACGGCGGCAAGCACGATCGCGGCGATTCTAGCCGTCGAACCGAAGCCGATATCAACGCTCCGGCCCATGTCTCCTCCGGCGTTCGAACGGGTAGTGAAGGCTTGTCTCGCAAAGGATCCGGACGAGCGGTTCCAAACAGTCCACGACCTCAAAATGCAACTCCACTGGATTGCAGACGGGAGCTCGCAGCTCGGAGCTCAGGCTGGAGCACACAAGGATGAAGGTCAGCGAGGTTGGATAATCGCCGCTATCGCAGTTGCGACGATTTGTGCCGGACTTGCGCTGGCATACTTTGTGCTTCCTGTTCCTGAGCGCCTCGTCATTCGTTCTTCCATTTTGCCTCCCGAAAACACGACCTTCGCAGAAAACTCATCCGAATGGGCCTCAGCGGCCGTTTCCCCCGATGGTTTGCGCATTGTCGCTGGGGTGGTGGGTCAAGCAAACCGGGAAATGTTATATGTTCACCCTCTGAACGCACTTACGGGCCAAATCCTGGCTGGAACAGAGGGAGCCACTTTTCCGTTCTGGTCGCCCGACAGCCGCACCATCGGTTTCTTTGCTGACGGTCAGCTCAAGACCATCGAGGCCTCGGGCGGGCCGGTCCAGGGTCTCTGTCCTGCACCTCAAGCACGCGGCGGGAGCTGGAGTAAGGGCGGTGTGATCGTCTTTGCGCCTTCGCCACTTACGGGCCTCTTTCGGGTAGCCGCAACAGGAGGCGCGGCAGCAGCTATAACCAAACTGGATTCTTCTCGCCGCGAGGACAGCCATCGCTGGCCCCAATTCTTACCCGACGGCCGACATTTCCTTTATCTCGCCAGGACATCGGAGCGAAGCGGCAGTGAGATTCGTCTGTCATCCGTCGATGCAGCAGAACCAGTGAGCATTGTGAGAGCGGATGGCAACCCAGTCTATGCTGCGGCGGGGTTCCTCCTCTACCCGAAGGGAAATGCTTTGGTCGCGCAGCCGTTCGATGCAGACCACTTTCGCATCTCCGGCGAACCCGTCACGATTGCAGACCAGGTCTCAGCCAACGGGAATGTGGACTTTTCTTCCTTCTCCGTTTCTGCGAACGGAGTCCTGGCATACAAGGGAGCGGTTGGAGAAGGAGTATCGGAACTGATTTGGATGGATCGGAGTGGAAAGATTCTTGAGAAGGTTGGAGAGCCGGGAGGCTATTTCGGGCCCCGTCTCTCCCCGGATGGCCGCAAGCTCGCCGTAGAAATCAACGATCCGCATAACCAAGCAAACAGCGATATCTGGATTTACGACCTGATTCGGAATTCGAAGGCGCGGCTGACCTTCAGTCAGAGAAATGAACATAATGGCTTGCCCGTGTGGTCCCCCGACGGCAATGAAATCGTATTTAACTCCGATCGTGGCGGACACGGTCAACAGATCTACGAGAAGGCCGTGAGTGGGAAGGACCCGGAACATGTGGTGTCTCCGGGCGAGGGAGATCGCTACCCGGGCACCTGGTCTCCGGATGGCCACTACCTCGCGGGCGTCCAGCAGAGTGCGCAACGCGGCACGGAATTCTTAGTTTTATCGATGCTTGGCACTCAGAAACCGATCGACTTCCTGCCAGGTGCCGTAGGACTCAACCGGTTTGCATTCCCGCAAATCTCTCCCAATGGAAAGTGGATCGCGTATGCCTCCTTTGAAACGGGCCGCGGGGAGATTTATATTTCCTCGTTTCCGAGTGGCTCTGGCAAATGGCAGGTCTCGACGACCGGAGCGAATGGACCTATTTGGCGGCGCGACGGCAAGGAACTCTTTTATGTAACCTTCGGCGAAACTTTGATGTCCTCAGAGATCGCCGAGGAAAGGGAAAGTCCGGGCGTAGGAAAGATACAGCCTCTGTTTCGAATACATCGAGCGCCCTCTCCGAACCCAGTTTATGACGCCTCGCCAGACGGGAAACGATTCCTAATCAACAGCCCAGTGCAGCCTTCTACGCCTGAGCCGATCAGGTTGGTCGTGAACTGGGACGCAGAGCTAAAGAGAAAATGAGCGTCTTTGGCTGGCGCCAGTTTTCTTGGTACCTCGGCGATTGTTCCCAAGGCACGGGCAATCCGGAGTCATTCCTGTCCAGAAGTCGCATTCGAGGAAGTCTGTGCTGAGTAGCGACTGGTTGGATTAGTCGCGATTGACGCGCTACTGGTTAGAAGATCGGGCACAGCATCATGCTTTTCGCCGCGGCAGCGGAGGCCGCTTCCAATGGCGAAGAGCAAACGCAAACGAGTCCCGAAAACGGTCCTCAAATTACCCGATCTAGAACAATCGAAATCTGCGGTCTTGAACAGTCTCACGTCTTCGAGTTCAAAGCGCTCATACGACCATGCCATTCGTGAATTCATCGACTGGTACTGTTCGGAGCCCAGGCTAGCCTTCAACAGGACCGTGGTCACACGGTACCGAATCGCACTCGAACAGCACCCGTACGCCCCGTCGACGAATAACCTGAGATTGGCGGCGATACGCCGGCTGGCGTATGAAGCATCCGATTGCGGACTTCTTAGCCCGGATCTTGCGGCAGGCATTCGGCGTGTGAAAGGCGTCAGGCGGCTGGGAGTGCGTGTCGGGAATTGGCTGACTGCGGAGGAGGGCAAGAAGTTACTCGGCGCTGAGACAGCCTACACCCTTCGCAGCCGACGAAATCGCGCTTTGCTCTCGCTTCTCATCGGCTGCGGCCTCCGGAGAGCTGAGGTTACAACCTTACGGTTGGAGGATCTTCAGCTTCGTGAAGGCCATTGGGTTATCGCTGACCTGAGAGGAGAAGGTGGCCACATCCGAACGATCCCCGTTCCGCAGTGGGTGAAGGAGGCGGTTGACAGCTGGACTGTCGGTGCCGGCATCACCTCAGGTCCGTTGCTTCGATCTATCAACAAAGCAGGCAGAATTTGGGGACACGGCTTTACACCCAAGGTCATCTGGGCAATCGTGAAAGCAAATGCGAAAAGCTGTGGTCTGACATCGGTGGCACCGCACGATTTGGGAAGGACGTGTGCGCGATTGTGTCATCAGGCGGGAGGTGAACTCGATCAGATTCAGTTCTTGCTCGGCCACGTTTCAATTCAGACGACGGAGCGATACCTCGGGTGCAAGCAGCGTTTTCAGGACGCGGTTAATGATCACATCGGCCTGGAGCCGGATGCGCCGTCGTGAGGAACAGGCGTAGAAATTGTTATTGGCTGGCCGACTTCTCGTTACCTATGCGCGTGTCCCGACCTGGATTACTTCCGTATTGCCGACCACTCGCCAGCGATCAGCCCTTTGGCGCTCGTGCTTTCCGTGGAAGGAGCAAGACAAGTGTCGCTGATATGAATGACAAGACGCCAGCAATGGCGAGGGCGGCGTAGATATTCCCCGTTCTCGTAGCGATCGCCCCGATCGTGTACGGCCCGGCAAACCCGCCCAGGTTCCCGACGGAATTAATCAAGGCGATCCCGGCGGCCGCCGAGAATCCCGTTAGAAACTCGCTGGGCAATGCCCAGAAAGGACCAAGGAAGCTGTAAATGCCAACTGCCAGGAAGGATAAGAGCGTCACGGAATAGAACGGGGAGCGAGTTGTGCCTAGCAGAACGAGAGCTGTCCCAGCCATGATGGCCGGAATTGCCACATGGTATCGCCGCTCGAGCATGCGGTCGGAGCTGCGGGAAACAAAGATCATCACTGTTAGCGCCATTAGATTCGGAATCGCTAGCAAGAGTCCGACCATGCTATTGGTATAGAGACCGGAGAGTGATTTGACTAACTGCGGCCCCCAAGAGGTCAGCGCATACAGGCTGATCATCATCCCAAAATAAATCAAGACAAGATGCCACACGCGGCCGCTTGCCAAAGCCTTGAGCGTTGAGTATCGACGCTGCTCCAGTTTGTGCTGTTCTTCACGTCCCAACTCCGCTCGAATCCACTCTTTCTCGTCTGCGGTCAGAAACTTGGCTTCCTGGGGGCGACTTGGCAGCAGAAAGTAGGTCAGTACGCCACCGATTACGGCCGGCGCTCCCTCCAGAATCAGTAGCCACCGCCAACTAGAGACGCCGAGCCAGTGCACGTGATCCAAGATCAGACCCGAAACCGGAGCTCCCAGGATCGTAGTAACAGGGTTGGCCGTCACCAGCAGCGCAAACGCCCGCGCTTGTTCGCGCTGGGGAAACCAGTAGGTCAGGTACAAGAGGATTCCGGGGAAATAACCTGCCTCGGCTAGCCCCAGCAGAAAACGCACAACGTAGAGTTGGTGCACGGTATGCACGAAGCCGGTCAGCGCGGCCACCGCTCCCCAGGTAATCAGTATGCGTGCAATCCAGATGCGCGCTCCGATTTTATGCAGCAGCAAATTGCTCGGGATCTCAAAGAGGAAGTAGCCGAAAAAGAAAATCCCGAAGATCAATCCAAACTGCCGGCTGGTGATTGCCAGCTCCTTGTTCATGGTTAACGCGGCAAACCCGATGTTGGTGCGGTCGAGAAGGGCAACGACGAAAAGCAGGAAGACAAAGGGGAGAATCCTGATCCGCAGTTTCCGAATCGTTCTGGCTTCGATGGACATCGCACGAGGGGCTGTTTCGATTCCCACGGTCACCTCAGTGTG
Source organism: uncultured Acidobacteriaceae bacterium (assembly GCA_963747545.1). Taxonomy (GTDB): domain Bacteria; phylum Acidobacteriota; class Terriglobia; order Terriglobales; family Acidobacteriaceae; genus Acidiflorens. The sequence continues at coordinate 115,860 of CAVVFQ010000002.1, forward strand.
AATTTGCCTGCCCCAACGCAGTAACCCCTTGCCGATAAGATACCCATGGCAGACATCGGTCAAGAATTATCCCTCGCCAGGATACCTGGCGTCGATCCTCGACCGTAACAGAAAATGCCGATTCGAAGAACGGATTACTCCTGGATGACGGGCAACCCTTACCTTGCCGATTAGGGAAGGTTTGCCAACGATCCACCAATGAACGGCGAAATCCAGGCTTCGTGAGTGGAATTGCGATTTTGCGACAGTTATGCTTGGAGCTGTAACCCGTCCCCACATTGCCCGATCTGGTGATTTGTCCCTACAATGGCGCTCACGCCCACCGGGACAAGGGCGATCCGGACAGCGCAGGAGGAACTATGGTCACAGCCGCGGAATACTCCCGGACGGGTGCTCATACTGCGAACCTGCCCGGCCGCCGTTTCGATCACGTGTTCTTTACGAGCATGGCGCTGGTCATGCTGGCGACGGTCTTCGTCGGTTTTGCGCACACCTATTATCTTGCCGGCGTCTTCCGGGCGCCGCTGCCCAGCCGAATCATTCATATACACGGCGCGGTGTTTTCCTGCTGGATTCTGTTGCTGGTCGCTCAAACTTCGCTGGTCTCCGCCGGCCGCGTAGATATTCATCGGCGCTTGGGTGTGGCGGGATTTTTTCTGGGATGTCTCATGATTGTTCTCGGTGTCGTGGCCGCAACCGATTCTTTGGCTCGGGGCGCGCCGGCGGGCCGGGATCCACAAATGTTTTACATTGTCCCGCTGACCGATATCCTGATCTTTGCGGTCCCGCTTTATTTCGCCTTCCGCACGCGCTTGGACCCGCCCGCGCACAAGCGATTCATCTATATTGCGACCATTGCGCTGCTGACTCCCGCGATCGCACGCTTGCCGTTCGCTTTTGTATACCGGAAGGGTCCCGTTGTAGCTTTGGTCGCCGAAGGCTTTTTGCTCGTCCTGGTTGGCTATGATCTATGGTCTACGCGCCGGATCCATCGGGCGACGCTGTGGGCCGGCTCTTTCCTCGTATTGGTGCTGCAAACTCGATTTCCGATCGGAAAGACGGCGGCTTGGCACGCGTTCGCAGCCTGGGTGCAGCACCTGGTTCGGTAACGTAAGTTGATTCGGAAAACGGAGGGCGTATGGAAATTCACGTTCATCTTGCGTCGTTGCTGCTTCTCGCAGCCGTCCCATTATCTGCTCAGACCGGCCCTGCGCCTGCACCAAGCGCCACTGTCGCCCACGCACCGGCCACAGACGCGAAGGCACCAGAGCAACCGACGCCCACTGTCTTTCAGGCCGACGAAGGTGACCGTTGGATGCTGCTTGGGGACAAGCCGCTCGTCTTCAAGGTTGATCCCCTCAGCACTGGGTCGGATGCACTGGTGGTCGGGACAGAGGAGATGCCGCCGGGAAACAAAATTCCGACCCACAAGCATCTGCACGAAGATGAAGTCATATTCGTCCACAAGGGTGCGGTGCGCGTCACGTTGGCTGGACGTGAATACGACGCAGGAACAGGAGCGACGGTTTTCATCCCGCATGGAAACTGGATCGGCGTGGCGAACGTTTCCAGTGAGCCCGCGATGATTCTGTTCTTCTTTAACAAACCCGCATTTGAGCAATGCCTGCGAGCCATGTCCTCACGACCGGGCGAAACATTCACCATGCCACCGCCAGAGAAAATGGCGGCTGTCCGTACGGAATGTCATGAAGTAATGAAGCAATAATGTCCGACCGTTTCCCTTACCTTAGAGCACACCGCATTTATTGTTAGCGATCAGGCCATAAATCCGGCCTGGCTGGTTTCAGATTCTGGGCGGATGACGAGCAAACGGGAAGTTATCCGTTCGTCCGTCGGATTAGTATCGCCAAACGTGGACGGGACCTCCAATCCGAGCGTATTCTGTGCAGCCGGAAGGATGATGCCATCCCGACTCTTCGGCCGAGTGAAATTGCGATTTGGCGGCAACCGATCTCGCGCGCGATACCTCGTCTTTCTCTGGCCTATTGACCCGGCTCGTTCGGCGGTGTGGCGCCGCCTCAGGAGCGGGAGAGGTGAGACTAGGCTACCTACTGCGCTGAACTCGCAGTGAGCGTCGTATGAACAGCTCTGGGAACAGCTCTGGAACGCACTCGCAGCTGCGCGGCGACGATCGCGTGTGTTAGCAAGTAGAAGGGCACAAGTACCGTGGGCACCAGGGACAGCGGCAGGTACTGCATCGCCTGCGACCCCACACCGGCGTGGATCAGTTGCAGCGGGCTGCCCGCCGCCGAAGTAATGCCCAGCCCGACGGCCACAACGAGGTCAAGCGTTCCAAAGGCGTTCCATCCCGCAATCGTGCGCACCGAGGGCTCTTTGGAACGGGCAATGCTTAGCGCAAGCGGAATGGCCAGCGCGCCAGTGATCATATCGCCCAAACCTGCAAAGAATGGGAATGGTCCATTCAGGCTTCCTGCGATGAAGTCCAGCAGAAAGAGGACACCGAGGATGCGCATCGCATTCAAGCCGACGAGGAGTTGCGGCGGAATTCCGAGGAGGGTGGCGCGTACGTTTTCGCTTGTCAACGCCAGCACGCCGGCCGTCAGTAGCGGCACGGCGAACAGAACGCCGATCAGCGGCGCGGGAAGGTTTGGTGAGAACGCCAGCCGGCCCGTTGCGCCGAGGAACACCGCCAAGCCTACCCATCCCCCGCCAACGGCCGCAATCACGAGGCGGCGGGCGAACGAGCCGGAAAGCGCCTGCGTCACCGCAACCAGATCAACCGAGATGACACCCATTGTGACGATCGAGCCGGCGAGATCTAACGGAATCACTGAATGAGACATCGAAGTTCTCCTTTCAGACCATAGGATGATATGTGTCATCCTATGGATTCGGATTTTTACGGCCGCTGGAAAAAGTGGATTGAGCCGTGGAGTAGCAACCGGCATCCTATAATCAGTCATGCGTTACCGGTCTGAACATAAAGCGGAAATCCATCGGCAAATTGTGAGGAACCTCCCGGCGCGTTCGCGCCGAAACGGTGCGGCCGTTTCAAACGTGATGCGGGACTCTGGTCTGACCCACGGCGGCTTTTACAAGCATTTCGGGAGCAAGGACGATTTGCTGGTAGAGTCGTTGCGCGACGGCTTCGCGGAGATCGCCAGTATCCTCGCTCGCGCCGCCGAACAGGCGCGGCCAGGCCAGGAGTGGAAGGCCATTGTGAAAACCTATTTGCGCCCGGAAATGTGCGACTATCCCGAACGCGGCTGTCCGCTGCCGGCCCTCGCGCCCGAATTAGCGCGCGCAGATCCGGCGATGAAGGCTCAGATTGTCGGGGAACTTGTGAAGTACAGAGACCGCATGCTGCCGTTTATGGCTTGCCTGGCCGGCGCGCCGCGGACAAAGAGCGGGCCTTCTTTGCTATCTTTTCAACCATGATCGGAGCAACGGCCCTCAGCCGCATCCTTCCTGCTCAGGCGCGAGCCCGGGTGCTTGCGAGCGCTCGTGATTTTCTTCTGCGCGGCTTTGATCATCCATGGTCAGCCTCATGAGCCTTCGCCCCAGTTTCCCCCTTACTGACAGATTACGAGCGGCTTGCACTGAGAGGGCAAGAATAGGTCCTCCTAAACGATAGATCCCTATCGGGACTGCCCCGAAGCAAAGATGCGGGGATGAGCAAGTTAGTATGGTCGGGGCAGTTTCGATAGGGTCGTTTGAACTGAGCCGCTAGCGTTTGCGGCGGATGCGGTGAGATCTATGGGATTTCGATTGGGCTGTGCAGGTTAGTAACCGTCCTTGCCGCAGCCGACGGTGAAGGAAGGAAGCCGTGGACCTGTTCTTGTAAGCCGCCGTGGAGTCTCGGACTGCAGGAGAAGAGTTCATATCCGTGGGCAGAACCGCCGGTTGAACACACGAGGGCATGGCGTGTTTGAACACGCCTGCGACCGACGATGATCGGAGCAAGTTGCGTCGGCGATATCTCAGGAGGAATCAAGGCTGCACTCTGTGGATCAGGCAGGATCAGTCCTGAGCGGAAAAGAAGCTGGCTACTGGTCATCCGTTCGATGACGAGCATGGGACCGGTGCAAACAGGACAACGCAGCTGAGTAGTGATATCAGGATGAGTTGTGCAGCCTTCTACGCCAAACAAAGCACGGCAGCGTGCGAGCATATTGCCGCGCCTGCGATTGGCAAAAAGGCCGAAGTGGCGGATGCGGACCAAGCCCTTAGGCAGAACGTGGATCAGGAATCGGCGTAGGAACTCATCGGCTGAGACCGTCATGATCTTCTGCTTGCCGCCGTGCGCATAGTCTTTCCAACGAAACGAGACCCGATCATTCTGGAACGCCACCAGTCGATGGTTGGAGATGGCGACGCGGTGCGTATAGCGAGCGGGATCGTTCAGAACATGCTCGGGACCTCCGAAGGGTGGCTTGGCATAGACGACCCAGTCTTGATGGAAGAGCTGTCGGAGAAACTGGCCAAAGCGACGTGGCTCACCAAGACTCTGGAGTGAGCCGTGGAACTGGAGCTTATGCTGAAGAAAGAGTTGCTTCAGTCCGGCTGCGAACTTGCCCCGGAAGATGCGACTCAGCGCGGCGACGGGCAGGAAAAATAGTCTCGAGGAGGGGATCCATCGGGAACCGTCGGGTGCAAGACCGCCAGCAGGAACCACGTAATGGATGTGCGGATGATGCTGAAGGTCTGTCCCAAGTGTGCAGCACGCCAAGAAACCCATGTCCGCACCCAGATGTTTCGGGTCGTCATCGACACGGTCGTCAGCAAGTATTGCAACCACACACCGCTGCATCGGCAGAGCGTGATCCTAGAAAGAGACATCGGCTTGGAAATCAGTCGAGCGACGCTGGACGGCTGGGTCCTAAAAGTAGGTGAGTTGCTAGTTCCTATGGTCGCCGCGATGAGGCGAGAGTTGATTGGCGGGAGTTACATTCAGGCCGATGAAACCCCAGTCGATGTACAGACACGCGAGGGCCGAGGAAAGAATCACCAAGCGTATCTCTGGCAATACAGTCGCCCAGGAGGGCCTGTGGTGTTCGACTTCCGTCTAGGCCGGGGACGCGATGGACCGAAGCGGTTCTTGGGCCAGTTCGAGGGCATTCTCCAAACTGACGGCTACGCGGCTTATGACCAGATCTGCGGGACGAGAATGGTACATGCCGCTTGTTGGGCTCATGTTAGAAGACAGTTTTTCGAGGCGGTGCAGCTCAATCCCCGAGACCCCGTTGCAACCCCATCGTGGCGCAGATGAACGAGCTGTTTGGCGTCGACGCCGAAGCTCGCCGTAAGGCGCTGAGTGTTGCCGCGCGTCATGTCCGACGTCATGAGAGAGCCAAGCCTCTTCTGGATGATATTCGTAGCAAGATGAGGCAGCGCAGTCCATCGCATTGCCCTCCAGCGCGTTAAGCAAAGCCTGCCAATACGCGCTCACACTTTGGAGGAAACTTACCCGATTCCTGGAAATCCAGAACTTGAATTGAGCAATAACCTGGCGGAGAATTCAATGCGACCAGTCGCTCTGGGTAGAAAGAACTGGATACATATAGGCAGCCCACAGGCGGGTCCCAAAGTCGCGGCGATTCTCTCGGTCGTGGAAAGCTGCCGTCGTTTGAGAATCTCCGTCCGGGACTATCTGGCAGCGATTCTTCCCGGACTCGCCGATCTTCCGATCAAGCGCCTCCCCTCACTTACTCCTTCTATTTGGGCCGGCCCGATCGAGGAAACATTTTGCCAAAGAATTACACATTTCTCGGTTGCCAAGTTGAGGAGTTAAGGTTCGTTGACTTCTTCTCTTCGTTCATCATCCGAGCAAACAGCGGACGTGGTGCGGCCAGCCTCAACGTGCCACACGGGAAAGCGCCCCGTACCACAACGATCCTTTAGACCGTGCGTGACCTGGCGAATAGGGGTATCATGCCACCCTGCCTTATCTGGGGCTTTGCTTGATCGAATCTCGTGGGGTGGTTCGATGCGATTGCGGCCGATACCGGTATTGGTTCTCGCTGTTCCTCTCGCCGTGGTCTCCCTGGCAAATAGGCTGAACGCTCAAACAACGACCTCTCGTGGGTTGACCGGTGTCGTAAGCGATCCAAGCCATGCTCTTGTACCCGATGCTGGTGTCGAGATCAGTGACAGCGCCAAGGGGACGACTCAGTCAACGAAAACCGATCGCGAGGGAGTTTACCGGTTCTTCTTTCTGGCACCGGAGAGATACACGTTGACTGTGACGCATGCCGGATTTCGAAAAGAGAGCCGGATGGCGAATGTTTTGTTAGGACCCCCCGTCACGGTAAACGTCACGCTTGAACTTGCCTCGGAACGTACGACCGTGAATGTTGCCGGAGAGGCGCCTCTGATCCAGTCAGGAAATGGTGACGTATCCACCACCATGAACCAACAGCAAATAGCGGAGGTTCCAAACCCCGGGGGCGATATCACCTATGTGGCAAAAATCGCGCCCGGTGCGGTCATGAATACAGACCAGTCGGGGTTGGCTTATTTCTCGATCCTAGGAATGCCAGGTACTTCAAATCTTTTCTTTTTGGATGGTATGAGCGAAAACGACAATGGCCTGAACCTCAATCTGGTCGGTTCTCTCAACATGCTCTTGGGCCAGAACCAGATTCAAGAAGCGACCGTCGTGAGCACCGGCTACTCCGGACAGTTCGGTGGCGCTGCCGGTGCAAACATAAATTTCATCACAAAATCTGGGAGCAATCAGTTTCATGGCAACGCGCAGTATTACTGGAATGGACGAGCGTTCAACGCGAACGACTGGTTCAATAACGCGAAGGCGAAGGGCGGCCGTTTGATATTGCCAATCAATGGGCTGGTTCTTTGGGTGGCCCGATTTAAAAGGATAAGCTGTTCTTTTTCTTCGATAGCGAAGGCACCAGGCTGCAGCTATCCCAGAATTTCTTCGTGGTCATTCCAAGTCCTCAGTTTGAAGTCGCAACCATCGCTAATATTGACTCGAGGTTTGGCTTAACTTCTGCTTCCGATGCGTTCTACAAGCAGATCTTTGCTCTCTATAACGCTGCGCCGGGCGCAAGTTCCGCCACTTCAGGCAGTTTTACCGATCCGTACGGGTGCACCGGGTTTATGGGTCTGGGCACGGACCCGCATACCCAACTACCGTGCCATGCGCCGTGCACTTTTTCACGACGCGTAGTCAGCCGACGAGCGATACGCTTACATCTGGTCGCGTCGACTGGAATGCAAGCAGCAATGACCGCGCCTTTCTCCGACTGCAATACGATTCCGGGCATAACGCGGTCGTGGTTGACCCTATCAGCCCGGTTTTCGATGCTTTCGGACACAACCCAGGTGGCAAGGTCAACTCATGGAAACTCACAGTTTCGGCTCGTCTGCCGCCAGCCAATTCCTGCTCGGTGGTCACTATTTCCGCCCCATTAATCAAGTGCAGAATCCATCTCAAACCTTGTCGGCATTTCCCAATTACCTAAACTTTGGCGTTTTGAATACGTTCACGAATCTGGGGGATGGTCTGGCGTTTCCAGGCGGCAGACCCACCACCCAATTTCAGATTTCCGAAGATGGAGTGAAAACCTGGAGAAATCAGAAGTTCGGTTTCGGGGCAAACTTCGAGCGGATCTATTGGACGACCCTGGTCAACACAAATCTTCTAGGAGTGCTCACGCCCCAGACTCTCGATGCTTTCTATCAGGGCGGTGTCGACCCAGCCTCTCCAGACACTGATTACACGGAACTGCTCCAGGGTTTCGCTTCGCATACCTCAGAGCGGATTTCCTTCTATACTTTCGGACTCTACGGGCAGGACGAGTGGCATGCGCGTAGTAACCTAACTATCACGCTTGCCCTTCGGGCTGAGCATCGCTCTGATCCCGTGTGCAAACAGAACTGCTTTGCCCGGCTGGCGGGAAACTTTGCGGCGCTCAGCCATGATCCCGGCCAGCCCTACAACCAGGCAATCCTGGCAAACCAGAAGCAGGCGTTTGCCGGAGTGGAAAATATCTTATGGACGCCGCGATTCAGCTTTGCGTGGCAGCCCTTTGGCGTATCGCGCAACACGGTAATCCGCGGCGGAATTGGCATCTTCTATGATCCTGTCTCGGGGAATCATACCCTCACGCTGTTTAGCAATCCGCCGATTTTTGACATCTACCCAGTTTTTCGAGACAACCTGGCGCCAGGCGAGCGCACCAGCCTCTCCAAAGATGCCGCCGCTTCGAATGCCGCGTTTCTCAACGGCTTCGCCTCCAGTCAGACTCTTGCTCAAATTCAGGCAGCATCTCCCGGCTTCACTCCGCCGGGAATCACGAACCCGGCGACGCAGATGCGTGCGCCGAATACCAGAGATGGAGCCTGGAAGTGCAGCAGGCTTTTGGCGCCCGCACTTCCGTAAACGTCGGCTACTTCGGCAATCACGGCATTCGCGAACTTGTGCAGAACCCCGATGCGAATGCATATGGTTTCGGTTCCTTTCCCACCGGACTGTGTACGAGTCCACTGGTGCCGCCGTGTGCCGACCCAAGATTCACCGGGGTGACACAGCTCACCACGGATGCAGTGTCCAACTACAATGGCTTGGTTGCCTCTTTTCGTCATCGCTTCAGCCGTTGGACGCCAGGCTTTTTTCAACTCAACTACACCTACAGCCATACATTTGACGAAGTCTCCAACGGAGGTTTGTATTCCTTCACCTATGGCAGTTCGATCTATCCACAAGATCCCTACAACCTGCGGGGAAGCTACGGACCCGCGGAGTACGATGTGCGCCATTCTTTGAACGCAAACTACGTCTGGGAAGTTCCGGTGAAGACCGTTCTCGGCGGCCACGGTTCGAATGGAATGGTAAACGGATGGCAGATCTCAGGCACGGTCTTTGCGCGGACCGGTTTCCCTTACACCGTGATCGACAATGCGGAAGGCAGCGCTTTGAATGCGAACAACTTTTTTGGGTCGATCTACGCAGTGCCAGTAGCTCCCCTCGGATTGGGTGCGTCGTGCGGGGCAGGCGCAGCCTATCCGCCCGCTCTCCATCCTTGCCAACCGCCGCAACTGTTGGCGAACTTGGCGAACCAGGTGACGCCCAATCCTAACGCGCTGTTCGTCCAATCGGGCTGCGAGACAGGATTCAATAGAGGAACCGTGCCGACCGCCTCAAGCCCCTGCGGCGGCTCCACGGTGTCCTTCTCTCAAGGACGCAACCACTTCCGCGGGCCAGCATATTTCAATACCGATTTCACCATCATGAAGAACACGAAGCTCCGCGAGAACGCCACGCTTGGCATTGGTTTCCAGTTCTTCAACTTCTTGAACCACCCCAACTTTGGCTTCCCCGATAACTACAATTCCGACCAGGCTTTTGGGCGGATCTCGTATCTGGAGCAGTCGCCGACCAGCATCGTGGGCAGTGGTATTGGAGGCGATGCCGCGCCTCGAATGATCCAGTTGAAGGCCCAAATCCAGTTTTGAGCTTTTAAGCGAGCCGGGCCGTCGGTGTCAAAAATTCTCCATTGTCCACATGTTGCCACTGGTGGTCCAGCCATCAAATGCCAGGTGGCGTCCATCTGGAGACGGATATGCGAGGGTTTCAGCAGAACCTCCGGTATCCTCCCACAGGGCATGCGCATTGCCCTGAAGATCGACATGCAAGATTTTCCTTCCGTTCCGAATGCCAACTGTAACGAACAAACCCTTTCCGTCGGCGGCCCAGATCAAAGACTGCAGATTGTTCCAACCCTTCACCTGGAACTGCTGCAGTACCTGCCCGTCTAAAGAGAGAATGTAGATCGGACCTGCCAGGGTTCGAGTTGCGGCCACACTGGTGCCATCGGGACAGAGGTCGAGGAACCAATGGTCATCATTTGCGACCAGAGAGAAACGAAAGAGCTCAGGACCACGTCCTTTGATGGGATCCAAAGCTGAAACGATCAATTGTTTGCCATCCTCGGTCGGCTCCGCAATTATGCACAGATGGGAAGGAGACCTCGCACAGGTGAGCAAGCTGTACGGGCGGGCGGTAAATAATCGCTGCGACGGTCCGCCAGTGATGGAAACTCGCATGACTGGTTCCGGCCCTTTTACCGGCGGCGGCCCATTTTCTCCGATTCCCAGATAGACAATACTCTCACCATCCGGAGTTACACGAGGGTTTCTGCCGACGCCTTCAGTCAGAACTGGTTCCGCAATGTCCTCGTCCAGCGACTGTCTGTAAATCCCATGACTGCCCGATCGGAAGGTTACGAAGAAGATTGCTTTGCTGTCGGGGGTCCAATCCACGACTGCTTCCGAGCTTTCACTTAGAGGAAAATGCTTTGATCTGAGGATGCGCGTCCCGCCCACCGACAAATCAGCCAAGAACGAAGTTTGTTTCGGCGCCCACTTCAGAAAAGCAAGCTTCTTGCGGTCCGAGGTTTCGCTCATGCCGCTCATGCAGAACCCAGACCAATTCGTGAGCCGTCTTGGTTTTTCCATGGGTTCGCCCGTGCGCCCATCGAGCCGCATTTCCCAGAAGTTGCAAGCGCTGTCGTTGAACGATGCGGGCTCCGCCACCGAATAGAGGAGCCGTCCATCTGCCAGCCACAAAAAATCGTTCACCTGTTTCATTTCACTCGGGCCAAGTATTGGGTTCTGCGGCCCGCTCTTGAGGTCGCGGCTCAGGAGAGTGTCTCCAGACTGGTCGGTCTTCACGTACAGAACTCGTTTTCCATCCTCTGACCAATTGAGCCCGCCGATGGAACTCTTCTCATCAGTGTCGAAGAGCTTTCGCGCCTGTTCGCCGTTTGGTCCCATCAGCCAGATTTCACGGTCGCCAAACTGGCCCTTATTTGTTCCGAAACTGATCCAAGAACCATCCGGAGAAACCGAAAATGCCATGGCGTGGTCCCGAAGCTTGCGTGGTGTTCCGCCCAGCACCGAAGTCATCCAAATGCTGGCCTCCTCTGAATTCCACTGGCCGAGATCTGTTCCCGAGCGATGGGCATTTGAAACGAACCCTGTGCTGTCCGGGAGCCAGAAGCCGCACTCCCAACCTACTTTCTGATCCTTGAGTTCTTCCGGCTGAGGAACTACCCGAGTCTCGCCCGTTTCAAGGCGCTTGAGGTAAATCGCCTTTGTATCGTTATACGCCAGGTATTTGCCATCAGGAGAGATCGCCCCACTGAGCACGCGATTTTCGAAGGAATTCGTTGTCAGTTGCTGCAATTTTAGCTCAGGTTGAGTCTGCGGGAAACGAGAGCGGCGTTCTACGAGCCAGAAAGTGGCGCCCGCAATCAAGAAGGCGGCAAGCAACACAATTGAAGCGGCGCCCCCCCAGCGAACAGATGGTTTGGGCTCCATCGCACGCTTCACGATTTCCAGATCGGTGCGCATTTCCGACGCGGAGTGATAGCGTGCATCACGGTCCTTTTCCAGTGCCTTGTTGATGATCGCGACGAGCTTGAGCGGGATTCTTGCATTCAATTCCCGAATCGGCCTCGGCGTCTGGTTCAGGATGGCTTCCTGAAGCAGCGGCCCGGTATCGCCATTGAATGCGCGTTGCCCAGTCGCCATCTCATAGAGCACTAGGCCAAAGGAGAACAGATCGGTCCGCACATCCAATGTTTCACCACGTACTTGCTCCGGCGACATGTAACCCGCCGTTCCCATCGCCATCCCGGTTCGACTGAGGAATGGATCGAGAGTCGCTGGCGGCAGAGCCTGGCGAGGAGTTCCCTCTGCAACATCGCCGCCGTCGCTAAGCTCGGATTCCACGCCATTCCTGGCGACCGCCACAACCGGAGCAAGTTTCGCTAAACCGAAATCCAAAATCTTGGCCTGGCTTTGGCTGGTCACAAAGATATTTGCTGGTTTGATGTCGCGATGGATGATCCCATGGCGGTGCGCCGCGTCCAATCCATCTGCAATCTGAATCGCGAGATCGAGCATTGCACTGAGTGCAAGCGGCACTTTCTCGTGCTCCGCGGTAGAGATCAATTCGCGAAGCGTTTGTCCTTCAAGGAACTGCATCACGAGGAACGGCTGCCCCTCGTGCTCTCCAAATTCGTAGATAGGACAGATGTTGGGGTGCTCGAGCGCCGAGGCCGATCGAGCTTCGCGCTCGAAGCGCTTGAGTGCCGCAGGATCTTTAGCTGACTCTTCGGGCAGGAACTTTAAAGCCACCCTGCGTCCCAGCTTGATGTCCTCGGCCTGATACACCATGCCCATTCCGCCGCCGCCGAGCCCATCCAAGATGCGGTAATGGGAGACGGTCTCGCCCACCAATGGAAATCCGAAGGCCGCCAAGACGGAGTGCACGGTCGCCTGGACGCGGTCGCTGGCACTACCTTCGCAGGAGAGCAGCGCCTCTACCTCTCTCCTTAACTCCGGGTCGTTGCTGCAGGCTTCGTCGAGCAGGCTCGGGCGGTGCCCCGGTTCGGACTCAGCGGCACGATGAAACAACTCCTCGATCTGCGCCCAACGTTCCGGAGTCAAGGAACACCTAATCGTTTTGCATTTGGTGGTGAAGCCAAACTTCCGCCATCCTCAAATCCCGCCGCACGGTGACGGCGGACACATCCAGCGTTTGCGCGATCTCATCCATGGAGAGCCCGCCGAAATAGCGGAGTTCGACCACCGTGCATTTCCGCGGATCGAGCTTCTCCAGCGCGTTGAGGCCACTGTCCAGAGCTAGGAGATCCCGACCCCTCTCTTGCTGAAAACTCAATGCTTCTTGCAGTGACACTTTTTGCCCGGCTCGCTTGCCGGCTTGCTTCCGGCGTGCATAGTCCACCAGGATTTGACGCATGAGACGCGCGGCTACTCCGAAGAAATGTGATCGGTTCTGCCAGTTGGGGCTCGTCTGATCAACGAGGCGCAGATAAGCTTCATGGACTAGCGCCGTGGGTTGCAACGTGTGGCCTTGGCGCTCTTTCCGCAGGCAGCTGGCGGCCAGCTGGCGGAGTTCCCGGTAGACAAGCGGCGTGAGGTCATCGAGGGCTCGCTGGTCACCTTCTGCCCACGCCGCCAGCAGCCGCGTCACTTCGTGGGTAGTAGACATCGCGCAGACGCTGATAATGCTGAACTCGGTCGCTCTGCATTGTATACCGGTTTCCAATCCTTGACCCTATCTGACAAGACCGCTCACCTTCATGATCGGTTTGGGCTCTGATTTACGCATGTGTAGATAGTAGGACGGTTGGGGCCATATCCCAAATTGCTCTGAACGCTTGCCGCAACCAGCGACCTCAAACCGAGGACGAAGAGTAAGTAATTGGCCAGGTCAGCGTTTGACGATTCCTGCTCAACCAACGAACAGAGGAGAACACTATGAAACCCGCAAAACTCGCCTTGATCATCGCGCTCGCTCTGATGGCTGCACCGGCTATACCGCTTCACCTGGCCGCCCAGGGCATTCAAGATCACCAACAAACGCACCATCACTACAAGCTCATCGACCTAGGCACGTTCGGCGGCCAGCAAAGTTATGTGTACGCGCCCAACAACTACGCCGCCGTTTTGAATAACCGCGGAAGCATCACAGGCTGGGCTGAAACGACGATATCAGATCCTTTTCCGACGTTTTGTTTCACAGACGATTGTCTCGTTGCTCACGCCTTCCAGTCACAAGGTGGGCACTTAACTGATCTAGGAGCCTTGCGAGAGGGCTTCAGCAGTGCGTCGGGCTGGATCAGCGCAAATGGCCTAATTGCTGGATGGTCGGAAAACGGCGACACCGACCCAACATTTTTTGGAGTCCCTGTCGTACATGGAGTGCTTTGGAAGAATGGGGCAATTAAGGATCTGGCGACCCTCAACGGCGGCTACGAGAGCGCAGCTCTTGCCGTCAATAGCAAAGGACAGGTTGTTGGCGCAGCGGACAATGACATTACCGACGCAACGCCGATCAGTTCCGACGTTTACGGTTGGGGCACACAGACGCGGGCCTTTCTCTGGCAGAACGGAGTGATGCGAGACTTGGGCACGCTGGGAGGAACGGATGCCGTAGCTTTCCTTGTCAACGAGCGCGGCCAAATAGTAGGAGTTTCTTATACGGACTCCAACCCAAGTTCGTACTGTGGCCAGAATCTTCAATCCTTTAACACCACCGGCGCGTTTCTGTGGGAGAACGGAGTAATGACGAATTTGGGAAGCTTCGGAGGAACCTGCACCTTCGCCAGCAACCTCAACAATCGCGGCGAGATCGTAGGCCTATCAACCACAACCGGAGATCAGTTCCAACACGCATTTCTGTGGAAAGACGGCTCATTTAGCGAATTGCCGAACGCGAACGGCGGCAATAACTCCGCTGGATTGGCATTAAACGAGGGTGGAGCTGTCGCGGGCTTTGCTTCGTTACCAGGAAATTCGCTTCTCCACGCTGCGCTCTGGAAAGCAGGCGAAATGACAGACCTCGGAACGGTGGACGAAGATCTATGTTCAAACGGGTACTCAATCAATTCTAGACAGCAGGTCGTCGGAGTATCTGTCCCCACCTGCGATTTCGACACGACACGTGCTTTTCTCTGGGAGAACGGCTCCATCGCCGACTTGAACGCGCTCATTCCAGCTGACTCATCCCTGTACTTGACAGCACCGGACACGATCAATGATCGTGGCGAGATCGCAGGCGTAGGCGTAGATGCCAACGGAAATCAGCACGCGTTTTTATTGATCCCGTGCGGCCGCGATGATACCGATTGTCAGGATGCGGGATACCCGGCGTTCCGGCCAGCTCCAAACATCACTAAACGGCCTGGCAGTCAAAAGGGCCTGCGCCGCATGTTCCGCACGGGATCACGGCCAATATCCGGCGTCTCGTCTGTGAGCACGCCTTCCGCGCCGGACGCGGTGGCCCCCATCGATAGGCGGGTTGCTGACGAAGCGGTGAACGAAACTGGCAGTGCGGGACCTATATTGTCGGAGTCGCTGGAAGCGGATCTTATGCCTCGTTTCAAAACCTCACCATCGTGTGGTCATTATGGGATGCCGTGCTCAGAGCATGGAGCCTACACCACTTGCTGCGCAGGATTGAAATGCGTCTTTCACGGAGGGAGCACGAGAGTCGGCTACATGTGCGAATAAGGCTGACTAGTGCAGGTCGTTATAACCATCTTCGGCCCGCGAATTAATTCTCGTAAGCGATGCCTGCTGAAGGAGGGTCATGAAATCAGTTGCTCGCAACACAATTGTACGTGCATTCCTCATTGCCGCTGCTCTACTTTCGGGTTGTGGCGGAGGATCCAAACAATCACTGCCGCCCCTGACCATCACCACCGGCTCACTGCCCAACGGCATAACAGGAACTGCCTACAATCAGACGATCCAAGCAGCCGGCGGGGTCACCCCTTTTGCCTGGACCATCAGCGTAGGGGCTCTGCCTCACAACCTTGCGTTGAGCGCGAGCGCGACGAACACGGTAGCGATCTCTGGGACTCCCGATACCGGCGCGCAAGGCGTGACGTTCGCCGTCAAAGTCGGGGACTCCGCTGGCCAGTCGGCTACGCAGGCCTACACAGTTTCCATTCTGCTGGGAACCGACAGCCTCGCACTCGCGCCTACCAGCCTTGACTTCGGCATGCAGTTGGTCGGAACTGCCAGCGCGGTGCAGACCGAGAGCCTTACGAATACTGGTCTGCCACTCGCCATCAACTCAATTGGGATTACCGGAGCTAATACTTCAGATTTCAATCAGGCCAACAGTACATGCGGTTCTAGCTTGGCGACAGCGGCAAGCTGTGACGTCAGCCTGGGTTTCACGCCGGGCCAATTGGGGCCGCGCGTCGCCGCTCTAACAATTACTGACGACAACGTTGGGAGTCCACAGTCGGTTTCCGTAAATGGCATGGGCGTGACTTCGGGACCAAATGCTACTCTATCAGCCACCAGCCTGACATTTGGTGACGAGACTGTAGGCACAACCAGCCCAGTACAATCCATCACTCTGAACAACTACGGCACTGCTGCTCTCAACGTCTCGTCCATCAGCACGACAACAGAGTTTGCCGAGACAGATGATTGCCTACCAAGCCTGCCATCAGGAGCGACATGCACAATCAACGTCACGTTCACACCGAGCACAGCAGGCAGCATCAATGGAACGCTTTCTGTTACCGACAACGCATCGAGCAGCCCGCAGGATGTGGTGCTGTCCGGCACTGGAAGCTTTGGAGGCAGGTGTGTTCCAAAGGGAGGGCAATGCTATCAGGGACACTCGTGTTGCCCTGGATTGCAGTGCGTGCCTGCCTCGACCCGCGCTTTTTGCGAATAGTTGAGCGTCCTGCGCCAACTTGGCGAAACTGACGTGACCGGCGAGATTTGTACCAGGTGAAATGAGAGAGAATCCACTTGGAGGAAACACGGTCATGCCCATCCAGAGGTACAAGCCCGAGCAAATCGTGACGATGCTGCGGCAGATTGAAGTCAGCATTGCGAACGGAAAAACCACCCCACAAGCCTGCAAAGAAGCCGCGATCACGGTGCAGACGTTCTACCGCTGGCGGAAGGAATACGGCGGCTTGAAGATGGACCAGGCGAAGCGGATGAAGGAACTGGAAAAAGAGAACGGCAAGCTGAAGCGACTGGTGGCGGAGCTGTCGTTGGACAAGCAGATCCTAAAGGATATTGCGGAGGGAAACTTCTAAGCCCGGAGCGACGTCGGTGCGCCGTGGAGCATGCCCGCGAAGAGTATGAAGTGAGTGAGCGGCGGGCGTGCCGAGTGGTGCGGCAATGGCGGGGAACACAACGCTATCAGCCGCTGCGGCGCACGGACGAAGACGAGCTGACGCAGGCGATCCTGACCCTGGCCACGAAGTATGGGCGGTACGGCTACCGGCGCATCACGGCGTTGTTGCAGCATGCGGGATGGCCGGTGGGGAAGGATCGAGTGCAGCGGATCTGGCGACGCGAAGGGCTGAAGGTACCGCAGAAACAGCGGGCGCGAGGGCGGTTGTGGCTGGGCGATGGTTCGTGCATCCGGTTGCGTCCGGAGCGGGTGAACCACGTGTGGAGCTACGATTTCGTGAAAGCGATGACGCACGATGGACGAACGCTGCGCATCCTGGTGGTGATCGACGAGTACACGCGAGAGTGCCTGGCGCTGCGGGTGGCGCGGCGTCTGGGAAGTTTGCAGGTGATCGAGACGTTGGCAGATGTGATGTTGGTGCGCGGGATTCCGGAGCACATTCGGTCCGACAATGGGCCGGAGTTCATTGCTGAGGAGTTGCGGAAGTGGCTGGGAAAGCTGGGGACCAAGACGTTGTACATCGAGCCCGGAAGTCCGTGGGAGAACGGGTATTGCGAGAGCTTCAACGGCAAGCTGAGAGATGAGTTCTTGAACGGCGAGATTTTTTACTCGCTGAAGGAGGCCCAGATTCTGACGGAGAGGTGGCGCGTGGAATATAACACGGAGCGGCCGCATTCGGCGCTGGGCTACAGGCCACCGGCACCACAAGCTATCTTGCCAAAACCGGGGCATGGAGATGTGGAAAACAAAGAACGTTTCCCACATCTCCACACCCCCGGCGGCGACTACGGACAAAGGTCGAAACAGGCGTTACACTAACATTCCACTTGGTACAAAAAATCGGTCCGGTCAGTAATCTGAACTGCCACTTTAGATTACTTAAGACTCGCCGCAGACAACCCTGTTCGTTTACCGGTTGACATGCTTACGCAATATGCGTAATAATATACGCATTATGCGTAACTCTTCCGTGCTGACTGCATTGTTCCCACAGGTACGGCAGGGCGTGCTCGCGGCTACGCTCGGCCAGCCAGATAAGTGGTGGTATCTTTCGGAACTCGCCGGCCGTTTGGGCACGAGCCCGTCGAGCCTTCAGCGGGAGTTATCATCTCTGGTGGCGAGCGGAATATTGGTGCATCGTCGGGAAGGCACAAGGGCTTATTTCAAGGCGGAGACCCAGTCCCCAGTGTTCCGAGACCTGCAGCAGCTCTTCGAAAAAACGGCAGGGCTGGCTCCGATCTTGGAGCAGATACTAAAGCCGTTTGAGAACAAGATTCAGAGTGCTTTTATCTATGGTTCCGTGGCGCGAAGCCGGGAACATGCGATGAGTGATGTGGATGTGATGGTGATTGGCGGAGCAGGTCTTGCTGACCTGCCTCCAGCGCTCCGCAAGGCGGAGGCCCGGCTGGGAAGAGAGATCAACGTCACGGCCTATTCCCCAGAGGAGTTTCGGGAGAAAATCAAATCGGGCGACCATTTCCTTGGCGCCGTTTTACGAGGACGGAAACAGTTTGTGAAAGGAGGCCAGAGTGACTTGGACGAGCTTGTTGGCAAATAAGGAAGCCCAGAAACACAAAACCTCCAAGAAGGAATTAGACAATATGCGGGCCCTGATCGCCCGCGACCTAGTGGACGCCAGTCTTGCCGGCCTCTCAGCAGATCGGAGATTCGCCACTGCGTACAACGCTGCGCTCCAGGCCGCCAACATGGCGATTGCCTGTGCGGGATATCGGATCATGAGCAAGGTGGGACATCACCGGGTGTCGTTAGAGAGCACGAAACTTGTGTTGGGCAAACCCATGCACAAGTACGCCGATTATTTCGAAACCTGTCGGCGAAAGCGCAATACGATTGACTACACCTTCTCCAATGTTGCGACAGAGACGGAAGCGAAGGAGATCCTCGTCCAAGCATCCCGGTTTTACAGCGAAGTCGAAGACTGGATCGCCAAGACTCACCCTTCGCTTAGGAAGTAGGACCGATTGTTCCCCTCATTGGGCCTTTCCCACAAAGGCTCAACTGTGCTCTACGACACCTCAAGTCCTAGCCTTCCACACGAAGCGTCACTTCCCGCCGAACCAGATTCGATGAGTCCTAAAGCGAGAGGAATCCCACAAACTGCTTGTTCTTCTGTTCTTCACACAATTCCGACGTCGGGAGTGAAACAAGGCGCGACAAGCGGCAGGTCGTTGTCTTTAAAGGTTCGCCCCGTCATTGCCGATACCAAAATCAATGCCGCGCGTGAATGCGACATTGGAATTCTCTTATGCAGAACGCTCTCTCAGAACGGCACCACCGTATGAGTCAGCGGCTTGTGAAAGCTGATACGACCTATAACCTAGACAGAACAAGGTTGAAACTCATTCCCCGGGTTTCTCTGGTCCTCTTCCTTTCCAGCATGGCCAATGCGCAGGCCGTAAGTCTTGAGTTCGATTGGCACTTGGGCGAGCTGAGCCAAAAGGAGCTCGGGACGCATGGCGAACGCGGTAGTGACTCTTGGCTGACGGCCATACTGAACGAGGACTACCCTACGTGAACGACCCGTCCGAGGCTGGCTTTGTCAAGCGGTTGAGCCTGTTCGCCTCGACCGCCTCCGTCTGTTCGATAGTGATTGGACTCTCGGTGTTGGCGGGCTGGACCCTTCACATCTCAATCCTCCTCACTTGGGGAGCGGCGACGACAATGGCTCCAAATGCCGCCGCCTGCTCCCTGCTCGCCGGCGTCTCCTTGTGGCTACTGCGGAGGAAGGACAACCGGCCTCTCGCACAGGCCAGGAACCTTGCCGCTAAGACCGCAGCCGCCATCGTCGCACTGGTGGGTGCGCTCAGTCTGGCGCAGCCACTATTTGGCCTCGACCTCGGCATCGACCGTTTGCTTTTGGTAACGGCTCCCACGCTCGACATCGCTGGTGCCCGCATCCGTATGTCTCCGGTCGCCGCTATCATTTTTCTGCTATTCGGTTTCGCTCTGTTGCTGATTGATTGGCGGTCAAAACACGACGATTGGCCGACGCAGTTCTTTTCTCTTGGGGCTGCGATGGGCGCTGCTTTCGGGCTCTTTGGCCTGGTTCTTGGAGCCAACGTCTCTCCGATTACTCTCGCCTTTCCGGCCGTCGTAAGCTACTTTCTTCTGGCCTTCGGAATCGTGTGTGCCCGCGCAAGTTGGGCCATCGGCGGCCTGCTGATCAGGGACACGCACGGCGCGAGGTTGCTGCGCAGAGTGGTCCCGGCCGGTCTGTTTCTGCTGAGCCTGGTCGGCTGGTTGATCTCAAAACCCCTACTCACGGAAACTCACTTCACCTGGATCGAGGTTGGCACGCTCGCTATCGCGTGCAGTGGCGTGCTCGCAGCGTTTATCACCTGGATTGCCATCATCGTCGATCGCGGCGATACCGAACGAAAAAAGCTAGAGCAAGCGGTGCGCGTTAGCAAGGAGCAAGTGTACCAACTCCTCGACCGGATCGAGGAACCGCTAGCCGAGGCGAAGTTACGCACGAAGGTAAGAATGGGCTTTGCCCTCGCCATACTTCTGACCTGTCTCCTCAGCGTCCTTTCCTGGCGCATGGCACAACAAGCGGCCGACGACGCTGCTTGGGTCGGACACACCCACGAAGTGTCAACCGCTCTGGAAATGACACTCCGGCATCTAGTCGATGTGGAGACCGGCGCGCGAGGTTTCGCGGAGACTGGAAGCGCACCATTCCTGGACCCCTATGAGACGGGCAAATCTGCGCTCGGCCAGGATCTTCACAGGCTGCGTCCGCTGGTGGCAGACAATGTCGAGCAGACGCGGCAATTGGACGTGCTCGAATCCGAGGCGAGCGCCAGGATAGCAGCCTCCACGGACCTCGTAATCTCACGACGGAGTAGAGGAACACTCCCTACGCTGGTCCAGTTCGACCGGGGCAAACAGCTTATGGATACGGCGCGCGCCACGATCGCACAAATGGAGGACGCGGAAAAATGGCTGCTTGACCAACGTGCCGGGCGCGCGCGCTCCGCGCAACGGTTGAACCGATCCCTAATCGGGTTGGGAGCGCTGGCGGGCGTGATCTTTCTTTCTCTGGCCGGAGCCACTGTCAGCCGCGAGATTGGGATCAGTGCCAGGGCTCGCGCCCAGGTGATTTCACTGAACGTGGATCTTGAACGCCGCGTGGAACAGCGCACGGCGGCTTTGCAGTTCGAGATCGCGAACCGAGAAGAAGCCGAAAAGAAGTTGCGCGCCAGCGAAGAAATGTTCCGAAATGCTGCTCGACGGGATCAAGGATTACGCCGTGTACATGCTCGACGTTGAAGGCCTAGTGGTAAGTTGGAATTCCGGTGCGGCCCTCATCAAGGGATACCTTGCCGAAGAAATCATCGGCAAAAACGTCTCCTGTTTCTATACCGACAGCGACCGTGACCATAATCATCCTCAGGAATCCTTACAAGAGGCAGCATACGCAGGGCGCTTCGAGGGTCAAGGATGGAGGGTGAGGAAGGACGGCTCCAAGTTCTGGGCCAACGCCGTAATCACTCCCCTTTACGCAGCGGGCGGAGCCCTACGCGGCTATTCCAAGGTTGTGCGCGACATCACCGAACGCAAGCAGTTCGAAGATGAACTGAAAAAACAGGCTGCATTGCTGGACCTGGCCCACGACGCCATTTTCGTGCGCGATCTGCAGAGCCGAATCGTCTTCTGGAATCAGGGAGCGCAGCAAATCTACGGATGGACCTCGACAGAAGCAGTCGGCCAGGTGACCCACGATCTTCTGCAAACCAAATTCCCGCTCCCGCTCGCCACGATCGAGGCGGCACTGGCAAGGAAGGGAGATTGGGAAGGTGAGCTGCGGCATATCACGCGCCACGGCGCAGAGGTAACTGTGGCGAGCCGCTGGTCGCTGCAACGGGATGAGCAGGGGACGCCCACGGCGATTCTGGAAATCAATCGTGATATCACCGACCGCAAACAGGCCGAGACGGCCTTGGGTGAAAGTGAGGGTCGCCTGGCAGGTGTCATCCAGTCGGCCATGGACTCGATCATCACCGTGGACGAAGAGCAGCGGGTCGTGCTGTTCAACGGCGCTGCCGAGAGGACTTTTCGCTGCACGGCGGCGGAGGCACTGGGACAACCGATCACGCGTTTCATCCCCCAGAGATTTCACGCCGGCCATGCCGGACATATCCACAAGTTCGCCGACACCGGCGTCACCAATCGGGCCATGGGTCCAAAAGGTGTGTTGTGGGCGATGCGAGCCGATGGCCAGGAATTCCAGATTGAGGCCTCCATCTCGCAAGTCGTCACCGGCGGGAAAAAACTGTTCACCGTGATCCTGCGGGACGTCACGGAGCGTGTACAAGCTGAGCAGGCTGTGCGCGAAGCCCAGGAGCGCATGGCCGGCATCATCGCTTCGGCGATGGACTCGATTATCACTACTGATGCGCAACAGAATATCCTGTTGTTCAATGCGGCGGCCGAGAAGATGTTTCGTTGCCCAGCGGCGGAAGCGCTGGGGCAGTCCATCACACGTTTCATTCCGCGCCGCTTCCACGCCGCACATAGCGGACATATCCAGAGGTTCGGAGAGACTGGAGTCACGGGCCGGGCAATGGGCGCAATGGGCGCGCTCTGGGCGGTTCGAGCCAATGGGGAGGAATTCCAGATCGAGGCCTCGATCTCTCAGATCGAAGCCGCGGGCAAGAAGATGTACACCGTTATTCTGCGAGATGTGACCGAGCGCCAGCAAGCAGAGGACGCTCTGCGAGAAAGCCTCACCACCACCAAGGCCGCGCTCAAAGAACTGGCCGATCAAAAATTCGCGTTGGATCAACACGCCATTGTAGCGGTGACGGATGTCCAAGGCACGATTACTTACGTGAATGAAAAATTCTGCGCCATCAGCCAATACTCTAAGGAAGAATTGATCGACCAGAATCATCGCCTCCTCAATTCGGGCCACCACTCGAAAGAGTTTTTCCAGGAGATGTATCGCACGATCGCCAACGGCAAGGTTTGGCAGGGTGAGATTAAGAACCGGGCCAAGGACGGTTCGTCCTACTGGGTAGCCACGACCATTGTGCCTACGTTAGGCGCGGACGGCAAACCTCGGCAGTACGTTGCCATACGCGCCGACATCACCGAGCGCAAGCGAGCTGAGGAAGCTCTTCGTCAGAGTGATGAGAGAAGAAGGATTGCGCTGGAGACCGCGAAACTCGGTGATTGGGAGCTCGACCTCGCCACGCGGCAAGCCACCCGTTCCTTGCTGCATGATGAGATTTTTGGGTATCAATCGCCCCTGGCGGAATGGAGCGTTGATATCTTTCTTCGCCACATTCATCCTGACGATCGGGAGAGGGTACGCGAGCATTTTGAGAGCTGCGTGAGCCAAGGGAAGAGATGGGAATTTGAATGCAGAATCATCTGTCCAAACGGGAATACGCGATGGATTTGGGCCTGCGGCGACCACTACAAGGAACCGTCTGGTAACGCGACCCGGATGTTTGGAATCGTCGCGGACATAAGCGAGCGCAAACTTGCAGAAGAGGAACTACGAGCGAGCGAGGAGCGTTTCCAAGCGATGGCAAATGGTATCCCGCAACTGGCCTGGATGGCAGAGGCCGATGGATCGATCTTTTGGTACAACCAGCGCTGGTACGACTATACGGGCAAGACCTTGGAACAGACGAAGGGGTGGACGTGGGAGAGCGTCCACGATGCCAACGTGTTTCCCGAAGTAGTGGCAAGGTGGAAGGACTCGATCGTCCGCGGCGAGCCGCTCGACATGGAATTCCCGCTCCGCGGCGCGGATGGGCGCTTCCGCATGTTCCTTAATCGCATGATGCCGGTAAGAGACTCGGAAGGCCAGGTGGTTCGCTGGTTCGGCACCAACACGGATATCAGCGAACGGAACGAGGCAGAGGAGCAACTCGCGCGACAAGCGAAGGAACTGGCGAGCTCGCGAGAGGCTTTGGAGGCGCAGACCGTCATGTTCAAGCTGGTCTTGGACAACATGGGGGAGGGATTGATTGCGGCGGACCGCGAGGGTCACTTTCTCATCTGGAACGACGCTGCGCGCAACCTGATGGGCCGTGGGGCCGAGGACTTGCCGACCGAGCAATGGACGCCATACTACAAAGTTTTCCTGCCGGACGGAATCACACCCTGCCCACCAGATCGCCTCCCGCTGGTGCGGGCTCTGAGCGGGGAATCTGTGACCGTGGAATTAATAGTTCAGCCGCCGGAAGATGCAGTGGGAGCGTTTATGGAAGTCACGGCAAGGCCCCTGAACGACGCTCAGGGCAACCTGCGCGGAGGGGTTGCTGTCCTTCGCGACATCTCGCAGCGCAAAGCTGATGAGCGGGAGATCCGAAAGCTCAATGACGAACTGGAAATCCGGGTCGCGGCGCGCACAGCGGAGTTGGAAACGGCTAACAAAGAACTGGAGTCGTTCAGCTATTCGGTGTCCCACGATCTGCGGGCACCCTTGCGGCACATCATCGGCTTTTCCAAAATGCTGACGGAGGAATTTGGTGCCACGCTCGATCCGGGCGCCCATCAATACCTTGAGCGCATTCTGGCTGGAACGCAGAAGATGGGCCTGCTGGTCGATGAGTTGTTGAACCTGGCAAAGGTTGGGCGACATGCCGTCAACCGGCGGCCGACCGACCTGAACGCGATTGTGGAGGAAGTGGTAGCGATTCTGGGTCCTGATATTCAAGGACGGGAAATGCAGTGGGTCATCGCCGACCTGCCACTGATCCAGTGCGACCCCGTGTTGGTTAAGCAGATCTTTCAAAACCTGCTGGCCAACGCGCTCAAGTTCACCCGCGGTCGTACCCCCAGCATCATCGAAATCAGTCATAACACGGAAGATGGGCAAACGGTCTTTAAGGTTCGAGACAATGGGACCGGCTTCAACATGAAGTACGTCAACAAATTATTTGGAGTCTTCCAGAGATTGCATCGTCCGGAAGATTTCGAAGGCACCGGCATCGGCTTGGCGACGGTACAACGCATCGTGCAAAAGCACGGCGGCCGGGTATGGGCAGAGGGGGAAGTGGACAAGGGCGCAACCTTCTATTTCACGCTCAGCATGGGAAAACAAGCGGAATCGAAAAGTAATGTAGCTACCGCTGGAGGCCAATCATGAACTTAGAAGGTCTGGACATACTTTTGGTGGAAGACAGTCAAGACGATGCTCAACTAGCTAGTCCTGCACGCTTTGCGACGCGCGATGTTGGCAAACCAAGTCTTTGTCGTGCGCGATGGCGAGGAAGCTCTGGACTTTCTCTTCTGCCGAGGTACTTATGCGGAGAGATCGTTTGATCATCCCCCTAAATTGGTGCTGCTGGATTTAAAATTACCCAAAATCGATGGAATGGAAGTGCTCAAACAGGTCAAGAGCGACCCGCGAACCAAGACTGTACCGATCGTCGTCATGACTTCGTCATTGGAAGAGCGAGACTTGGCAAAGAGCTACGACCTAGGGGTGAATAGCTACATCCAGAAGCCAGTCGATTTCGAACAGTTTCGCGAGACGATTAAGACCCTCGGACAGTACTGGCTCGTTGTCAACCAGCCGCCGGTGATGACGACTGGACCAAGGGTCAGCGAACTCCACGTTCGATCTTGAAGATCGCTCCCGAGGACGGGCAACCCTGAAACTTTCACCCCTCACTGCTCTGCGAGCCGTCCCCTTTCAGCAAGATGAGAGAATCCCCGAACTCATTGGTGCTTTACATGTCGTTGCGGGACAACCTGGGGCGGCGGAACGGTGGCCCGATTCGTCACCCCTTGTTGTGCCTCGCTCGCGGTTGCTGTCTCTGGTGTTGATGGCCGTTCGCTGGCAAACCAAGTACCCAAGAAGAAGCCCAATGCTAGAGCAGCACTGGCAACGACAGGCAGCCAAGTTGCCCAGACGTGCTTTTCCAGCCTACTTAGTAAATCGTCGATCTGTTGTGCTCTAGCTGTCATGCTCCGGGAAAGCGACTCATTGGCACTTCTAATCTTGGCAATCACTCCGATGTCAGGGTGAGCTACTTCTCGCAGCATGTTCAAAAGCTGCTTTTGCACGGAGTTCATTTCAGAACACGACTGGTCAAGCGCTCTGGCAGTATCCGGCAAACCGGATTGCTGGAAACACTGCCGCAGGCTTTCTCCCAAGAGCTTCGCAATTCGACGCGGGTCCAACCCAGTTTCCAATTCCTTCGGCAACTGAGCAAGGCGTGTTTCGAGGT
>CAVVFQ010000003.1:0-70065 GCA_963747545.1 uncultured Acidobacteriaceae bacterium
GTTCATGGGTAAGGCTAACTCAGTTGTGCTCCTCTTAATAATGATGGCGATCGCCATCACGGCAGCCGCCGGATCAAAGATCGAGGGCATAACCGCGCTGAAGGATTTCCAGCCGGTGGGAACAACCGACAAGAAGACCCATAAAAATCAGCAGTACGATCTTTCATTCGCCGCGTCGGGCAAGCAGTACACCTGCCGCACGATCGAGAAGGAGTCCTTGAAAGCGACTGATTTCGTGGTGGGTAGCGATATCAAGTACGAGATCGGCGGTAACAAGGGCAAGGTGAAGAGCGCCAGCGGCAAACAAGTGGAATGCACTATCATGCGGGTCGCAGAAATGCCGGCCTCCCAGCCATGAATCCCAGCAATAGAAGATGTCTGCCCGTGGGGGCTGGTCATTGGTCATTAGCGGGCAAACTGTTGTAGAATCGCTCGGTCCGGCCGGAGACCCCCTTCTCCAGGCCCCAAGAAGAAAGCCTGCAGCGCCACTTTTATGATGAACATTTTCGCTTTCATCTCCCGACTCCGCGGGCGGACTCGTTATATACTTCCTGCACTAGGAAGTACCCGCAGCCGCGCGCTCGGGTCTATTCGGTGGGGTTTTGGATTGGTAAATCTCCGGGCCGTTCCTAACTCGCATCCTTCCTAACTCGCACCATGGATGATTCCAGATCACGGCCGGACGAAAAGTCTGCTTCCAAGAAGCCCGCACCTCCCGGTGTCAGGACTCCGTTTGCCGGTGAGAGTTCCAGCAATGTTCCTGTTCCTCCTCAGGACCAAGCCACGATCATCGATGCCGGGCCCTCCCGGCACGATCCCGACGCCACGATCGTCGATGCCGGGCCGCGATTTGATCCCGACGCCACGCTGGTAGACATCGACCCTGACGCTACCATCGCGCCCGGAACCTCGTTTCGCCGGACGCCGCCGCCCACTCGGACTCCGTCGCCCGCGCGGAATCCATCGCCGTCACCCAGCCAGGCTCCCGGCTCCTACTCCAGTGCAGCCGTATTTCAGATGGGCGATATGCTGGGCGGGCGTTATGAAATCCTGCTCCTGCTCGGCGAGGGTGGCATGGGCGCCGTGTACAAGGCCGCCGACCGCGAACTTGATCGGTTCGTCGCCTTGAAAGTCATCCGTCCCGAGCTGGCTTCAAATCCCTCGATCCTCGCCCGTTTTAAGCAGGAGCTGCTGCTCGCTCACCAGGTCACGCACCGCAACGTGATCCGCATTTACGACCTCGGCGAAGCCGAGGGCGTGAAGTTCATCACCATGGAGTTCATCGAGGGTAAAGATCTCCGGTCCATCATCCGTGAGAAGCAGAAGTTTGCTCCCGAAGAGGCCGTGGAGGTGATTCAACAGGTGTGCCAGGCTCTGGACGCGGCGCACACCGTTGGAGTGATTCACCGCGATCTTAAACCGCAAAACATCATGCAGGACCCTGCCGGCCGAATCCTGGTGATGGATTTCGGCTTGGCCCGCACCCTGGAAGGCGACGGGATGACCCAAACCGGCGCCATCGTTGGCACCATGGAGTACATGTCACCGGAGCAGGCTCTCGCCAAAGATCTCGATCAACGTTCCGACCTCTTCGCCCTGGGCCTGATCTTGTACGAAATGCTGACCGGCAAAACGCCCTTTCAAGCCGAGAGCGCTCTAGCCAGCCTCATCAAACGGACGCAGGAGCGTGCGACGCCCGTGTCGGATATCGACAATCAGATTCCCGGAGCGTTGAGCGGGATCGTGAGCAAGTGCCTGGAACGCGACCTGAACGAGAGATACCAGAGTGCTGCGGCCATTCTCGCGGACCTGAACACATGGAAAGACAAGAGAGCGGCCGGCACAATCAAATTCGACGCCACCGTCAAACCGTGGGGACAGACGCTTCCGTGGCCGCTCATTGCCGGGGTTGTGACCGCCCTGGCTCTGGCGGGCAGTGGCTACATGCTGCGCGACCGTCTTTTCCATTCGCCCAGCGCAAAATCTGTGCCTGCGGGTCCTTCAGTGTCATTGGCGATATTGCCTTTCCGCAATGCCTCCGGCGATCCGAGCCTGGATTGGATTGGTCCCAGCCTCGCCGACATGCTCAGCACCGACGTTGGCCAGTCAGCACAGTTGCGCACCGTGAGCCCGAACAGCCTGCACCAGATATTCACGGACCTCCGCATTTCCTCCGCAACCGTGCTCGACCCGGCAACGATCCGCCGCGTGGCTGATTTCAGCAAAGCCGACCGCGTGCTTTGGGGGCAATACGCCAAGTTCGGAGACCAGATCCGCATCGATGCCACACTTCAAGACATCAAGAACGAACGCTCGGTTCCGCTGAAAATAGATGTGCCCAGCGAAAAAGAGATTCCAGGCGCGATCGATCGTCTGGCAGAGTCCGTCCGCCAGAAGCTTGCGCTCCCGCAGGACGTACTTAAGGAGCTGAAGGCCAGCTCCTTCCAGCCGACTTCGCAATCGCTCGCCGCCTTGCGTGACTACAACCAAGGCATCGGATTCCAGCGGGACGGGAGGAACTTGGACGCACAGAAGCAATTCGAGGCGGCGACCAAGGAGGACCCCACCTTCGCGCTGGCATTTTCCAGGCTGGCTCAGGTCTACAGCATATTGGGCTACGACAGCGAAGCGGAGCAATCCGCCAGGAAAGCCGTGGATCTGAGCCAAGACCTCCCGCAAGCCGAGAAGTACTTGATTTCCGCCATTCGCTCCGAGGCAACGAAGAACTATCCGGAAGCAATCAAGGCCTACGAAACCCTGGCGACGGCTTCGCCCGACAACTCCGACGTGCAATCGGCGCTCGCTAGCCTCTACCAGGATTCTGGCGATCTCGCGAAAGCCCGCGATTATTACCAGAAGCTTTTATCTTCCAACCCCAAGGACGTATCCGCAACTCTTAACCTCGGCCGCATCGACATCAAGAGCGGCGACCCCCAAGGCAGTTTCGATCCTCTGAATCGCGCCTATAGTCTGGCTGCGCAAGTGGACAACCAGGAGCAAAAGGCCACCAGCCTGCACCTTATGGCGATAGCTTACAGGAACTTGAGCAAGCCTCAGGAAGTTCTGCGCAACGAACAGGATGCGATCACAATCTGGCGCCGCATCGGTCAGAAGCGTGGCTTGGCCTTCAGCCTGAACGCGATGGCGGCGGCGCAGGCCTCGCTCGGCAACACCAAGGATGCTATGTCCAACTTCCAGGAGGCTCTGCAGATTCGGCGTGACATCGGGGACAAACGCGGCCTGGGCGACACTCTGATCGATATGGGCAATTTCTCCGGCGGGCGTGGCGACCTCGATCAGGCGCTCAAGATGTATAAGGAAGCTTTAGAGTTGGAACGCGAAATCGGCAATGAAAGTTTGCAGGCTGCCTGTCTGAACAACATCGGAGCTGTGTACTCAGAGAAAAATCAATACGATGACGCTCTTACCTACTTCCAGCAAGTGCTGCAGCTGCGCGAAAAATCGAAAGTGCCGCAGGATATCGTCGAGGCAGTTCAGAATCTGGGTCAGGTGTTGGCTAGTATGGGTCAGTACGATCAAGCCATTTCATACTACATGCGCGCGCTCGAGTTGCGACGCAGCATGAACGACCCACATGGCACGGCTCTCGCGTCCTACGGCTTGGGCGTTTTGTTTGATTATCAGGGACGGTTCGGCGCGGCAGCCAATGCCAAGCAGGACGCTCTCAAGACCCTCCGCGATCTTAAGGACAAGACCTCCTACATGCCGGAAATTCTCGTGAGCTACGGGTCGTCGCTCATCCTTGCCGGGCGCGGAGATGAAGCCAAGCCTTCTTTGGATGAAGCGCTCAACCTGTCCCACGAACTGAAGAACGACGGCTTGGTGGCGGAGACGTTAGGAGTCCAGGGCGACGCATTCTTCTATCAGGGAAATTTCAAGGCTGCTCATTCCCTTTACGATCAGGCGTTGCAGCCAGCTACACGCAGCAAGGACGGGCAACAGATCCTTTTCGCCAAAATAGACCTGGCCAAAGTCGAAGTTCGTGAAAAGAACGGACGGCAGGCCATTCCGAACCTCCGGGCGCTGATCCAGCAGGCGAATGATTTGAGCCTGAAATACTCTTCGGTGGAGTGCTCGATTTTCATGGCGGAAGCCATGATGCAAAGCCATGACTATACCCATGCTCGCCAGGAGCTGCAGCGGGCTTTGCTGCTTGCGGACAAATTTGGACAGCAGTCGCTGAGCGTACATGCGCATTACCTGCTAGCGACGATCGCACGGGATTCCGGTGACAATACCGAAGCCCTGGATAATTATCGCGCGGTTGTCCGCACTCTGGATACGATGAGGAAAGATGCGGGTTCGGAAAAGTTGCTGCAGCGCTCCGACCTGAAGCTCATGTACGAAGAATCCACCCACGGGTTGCAAGCGGCGAAAAGCTAAACGAGAGAACAAAAAAAGAGTGCCGGCATTCACCGGCACTCGTTGGTCTCGGTTCTCAGTTCCTCTGCCGCTTCTTAGTACGCTTCTTAGTACACTTTCGTCGTGGCGGTCGAGGAGGCGTTGCTCGGCTTCGTATTGGTGTTTGATTCCCCGACCGT
Source organism: uncultured Acidobacteriaceae bacterium (assembly GCA_963747545.1). GTDB lineage: Bacteria > Acidobacteriota > Terriglobia > Terriglobales > Acidobacteriaceae > Acidiflorens. The sequence goes on from CAVVFQ010000003.1 coordinate 4,563, forward strand.
AGCAGTATTGGTTAGTATCGCGGGGTTCTTGGTCGTGCCCGTCGCAGTCACCGACACCGTAACCGTTATCACCGCCCCGTTTATATCCGAGAGCGACAACGGCATAAGTGTTCCTACATTACAACTAACAACACCGTTTCTGAGCGCACAAGCAACCGGGGTTGATGAGCAGGTCAGCTTTTTGTTAACGACCTGACAACCTTCATTGGTGCCTGATGCGCTGACGAAGGTGGTGCCCGTCGCGAGAGTATCGGTAACCACGACGTTATAAGCGTTCGCGGGTCCCCAATCTCCCACTCCGATTAGGTAGGTCAGCTTGCTGCCGGTATTTGCCGTTGAAGCAGCAACGTTCGCAATCGCCACATCTGTTGCCGCAACCACGGTGTAACTCACCGTTGAAGAAGAAACGGTGTTCGTGGCGGAGTCCACTACAGTTGCAGTTAAGGTATGTGGACCCACGGTGCTTGTGTCGATCGCGACTGTGTTGGTGGTCGTGTTGGTGCCCGATGTGGTGTTGGTGGGCGGAGTGGTCCCGGGGTATGACGCTGGGCTTCCTGTTCCATAGGCGTCGTACAGAGTGCAGGAGCTCGTCGTCAAATACGGTCCGACCGCACCGGCGGGCTGGCCGCCGACGCTTACGAGGGTGTTGTTTACCGCGTTGCAGGTGAAGGTTGCCGTCTGCGGTGAGCCCTGGGCAAAGTCTTGACCACCCGCGGGCAAACTGATGCTGGCGGTCGGCGCCTCAGACAGCACGTTGTAGGCTACGAACCAGCACGAGCCCGTGCCTCCGCTGGGGGCCTTAACCGGTTTAGCGGCAGGGCTCCCATCTACGAAAGTGAAGCTGCTGATCTGGTTGGTTGGGCTCAAAGTCAACACGTAAGGAGAAGACGTAAGGCTGCAGGGATCCAGCGGGCCGGCACCCACGAATTTGATCATGGCCACCAGCGGGGGCCCTCCTGAGTTCGAGACTAGAGTTTGGTTGGGAGCAGTGCCGATAACGGCGAGACCTGGGTTGTCGCCGGTGCTGAAATAGAAATCGCTGCCTAAAGTTGCAAAGAAGGTCGCTTGAGCCAGCGAGCCGCACGTCCCGTCGGTCGCAGAGTCAGGGCATGTATACGCGAACAGCACCGGACCGTCCACGCCCGGACCATCGCCGTTCAGGACCACAAAGCACTGCGCGCCCGGGAAGGTAGCCTGCAGAATTAGGCTGCACTCGGCTTGAGTTAAGGGACTTCCTGAAGCCAGGTTCGTTACCGCATTGACCTGCAGCGCTTCAGGCGATTCGTTCGAGTTTGTAAGCAGGCCAGTGGCATCATAGCCACATGCAGACGGTTCGGTGGCGCAGGCTGGCACATTCGCGCCGCCATTGAAACCCAGGACCAGCGGCGCGGTTGAAGTAACCGTCCCCGCTTGGGTTGGCCCGGGCTGATTAAAAATCGCGGCGACGTTTTGCGCCATGCTCATCGTCACGGTGCAGATTCCCCCTGTCGGCGAGGTCGTTCCCGAGGTCGCGCACGCACCGCCCCATCCCCCGAATGTGGACACCCCGTCATCGGCCGGGGTCGCCGTCAGCGTGACGGCTGTATTTATCGGATAGCTCGCCGAACACCCCGTCGTCGCTGCGCTTCCGTCTGTTATGGTGCAGGCGAACTCATTGAAAGTAATGTCGGACACAGTGCCACTGCCGCCTCCCGCTCCCGTCACAGTCAGCGGCACCTGTTGGGTCGCGACCGGCACCGTCGGCAGAGCGTAGGCGGTAACGTTGATTCCGTTGCCTCCGGCGTCAGCGATGTCGTTATCTGTGCTGAGGTCGGAAAAGTAACATATCGGCGGAACCGCGCCAGCCGCCTCACCACCGAGTGCAAAATAGCAAGCGCTTCCGGGGTAACCTTCGGGATATCCTCCGGCGCCGGCCGACGCAATGAGCCCACTGTTTTCGGCCACGTCGAAGCTGATCTGGTAAGTGTGCCCCCCGGTAGTGGCAATCGTTTGGCTGAGGGCGTCGTAAGCCTGCACAGCGCCGTCAATCCAGCAGTAAGAAACGACCCCGTTGAAACTGGGGCAATTATCGATATACTCCCCGCTATAGCCCACAAGCCCCGCCCCCGAGACGCCGAAACTATCGACATAGGTCCAGCCGGTAAGGTCGCCCGTCCCAAAGCTGCCATTGGTTAACAGGTTGGGGCTGGGGGTGGTGGGAATTGTCACGTCCGTCACCGAAGCGTTGGTGAACGAGATCTGGGCCGGGTCATCACGAAAGGCGAACGTGATGACAGTGCTGCAGCTGCCGTTCGTGCACGTTGAGTTGGCGGCGGCCGCAGTGAAGTTCACCATGTACTGCTGGTAGGTCTCATTGCCGTTGCCAGGTATCGCTGTGGGGGCTGTTGGGGGCGTTGTATACGCTCCACCGAGGTCCAGAATTGCACCTGCAGGTGGAGGATTGTTGTTTCCCGGATCAACTTTGATTGCCTGGACTGACTGAGCTGTCTGGGCGGAGGCGCCGAACACCATGAGCACGGAACAGCAGAGGAGTGTGAAGGCGATCTTCTTCAAGGTTGTCAGGGTCGTAGCCGGCATAAGAATTCTTTTCATGGGACTCTCTCTCTTTTCTCTCGTCAGGGTCATTTCATCAGGTCAGAAGATTTGCAGCCATTGGCTCATCCCCTCGCGGGGAACTTTCCGCCTACGCCTCGAAACGAAATCCTCCACCAGTTCACGCGCCAAGAAACTCTTCGCCACATGCGAAATCGTGGATAAAAGAATCAGTAGAACTTAAAACTGGGATCGTTCTGGTTCGGTGCTCGTTGCGCGCGTGGGGGGAAGTGGGAGTGCCGGTAGCCTTGATCCTGGTACTCCTTCAAAAAAAAACGCTCAACCGAGCTACGCGAGTTTCCTATCAAATGGCGCGCGTGTCAACAAAAATATGAATATAGGGAAGAAACGGCAAATAATAGAATGGGGTGAAAGTTTCTGCATTCCCTGTGCACTCGCTTGCACAAAGCCAGCAGCTTCGCAAAAGGGCCGCAACGGCGCGCTTCCGGCTGGTTCAGAATCTGGTGCCGAGGGGCGACCCGGGTGAACAATTCTTTCACATTGACGCGAACGGGGATCAAGCGGAGTACAATGCAATCGATTTCTTCGGGCAGTCAAGCATCATTTCGGGTCACGTTTTCAGAGTTCTCTCGTTACGGAATCGGCGACGGCAGACAGCGTTCGATTTTCTCAAGGAGCGTCACATGGCATACGCATCGCGCAGCGGTTGGACTGGCGTTCTGACCGCGTTGGTTGTGCTGGCGTCATTCACTGGCCTGTTGTGGGCACAGGGTGGAACTGGCGAACTGTCAGGGCTGGTGACAGATCCGAGCGGAGCTGTTGTGGCCGGCGCCAAAGTGACTCTCGCCAACAGTGCGACCGGCGAACAGCTCAGCGTGACAACCACATCGGCGGGTACTTACCGCTTCGGTGCGCTGCAAGTGGTAGGTGCATATGCGCTCGAGATCGAAGCCAAGGGCTTCAAAAGCTACCGGATTGAAAACGTCATCATCAGCGTGGGAGCGGTGACCACGCACGACGCTACCCTGGCGGTGGGGGGGCCGAGCGAAAGCATAACGGTTGAGGCGGGCGTCCAGCAGGTGCACACCACGGAGTCGGCTTTGTCGGGCTTGATTGATCGCCATGTCTGGCAAAACATGCCGCTCGAAACGCGCAGCCAGAACGAGTTTATTGAATTATTGCCAGGGGCAGAGCCGGCAAAGATCGCTCAGCTAGGGGAAGATCGCGGCGCCGCAGTGAATGGCACGCGCAGCGGCTCCGGCAACTTCCTGGTTGAGGGTTTTGATAACAATGATCAGTTTCTGGGCGGAGCCGGATCTTCTGTTGTCGGCCCAGGCGGTGCCAATACCACGATTGATCCCGATGCCATCCAGGAATACCGCGTGATCGAGCACATTCCGCCTGCCGAGTACGGCAAGGCGGGAGGGTTCGTCACCGACACCGTGCTCAAGAGCGGGACCAACCAGTGGCATGGTTCGCTTTTTGAATATAACCGCGTGCAGGCCCTGGCGGCCAACAGCTGGTTCTCCAACAACGCGGGAGAGCAGGATCATCTGGTGCGCAACCAGTTCGGCGGGTCCGTGGGCGGCCCGGTGGTGAAGGACAAGACGTTTTTCTTCTTTACCGCCGAGGCTCATCGCATGCGCGAGTCCAGCCCCTTGACCGTGCCTACGATTACGCCCGACTTCGTGAATTTTGTGCAGACCGGGGCGTTTGAGCAGTTTATGGAAAGCAATGCTGGAGGTTTCTGTGAGTTGGTCATAGGCGCCGCCTGCCCCGGTGCGTTCGCGCAGGATGCGACGACCGGCCCCCTCTGGCAGAAGATTTACGCCGCCGAGCCCCTTCCGCTATGCAACCCCCAAGCGTCCAATTGCACCAACCTGACCATGGGTGCGCAGAGCTTATATACCGGCGGCGTTTTGGGCTTCCCAGCTGTTACCTACCCCGTGAACGTCTACGGAACACTTACGGTTACGCAACCCGACTCCATCAACCAGATGCGTTACACCGGCAAGTTTGACCAAAAGCTGGGGGAAAAGGATCAACTGAACGCGGCGTACCTGTACGACAACGCCGACACCGTGGAGGCCTATGGCGGCAACAGCACGATGGGTCCCACGCTCTACGAACACGTACGCGCACAGAATCTGGGGATAACATGGTCTCATATCTTCACCCCCACGATTTTGAACCAGGCTCGGGTGGCTTATGTGCGGCGTACCGGCAACTTTCCTGGCGATCCCAGCGTGCTTGGAATGCCAGATATCACCACCTATTGGGACACGCCTTACTTCGGTTTCGGCAACTCTGATAACTACCCCCAGTTTTTCACGGATAACGAGTTTCAATACAAGGATGATCTTTCTGTGACCCGGGGCAAACACAACTTCAAGGGCGGCGCCGAATACCGCCGCACCCGCAATGGCAGCAGCTTCGAATCCTGGAAGTACGGGGAGCTTGAACCACAGGGAACCGAAGATCTGCTCACGGATATGACGTTCAGCGAGATTGCGGACAACCTGGTCTACGGTGGGCCAACTTTTGGTTCACTGGCCAACGCCGAAGCTTCACTCAATCCTGCCACCGGCCAGTTGCCGAACTACTATCGTGGCTACCGCGCCAACGAGTTCGCCTTCTACTTTCAGGATGACTGGCGAATTAACCCCCGTCTGACTCTGAACCTGGGTCTGCGCTGGGAGTATTTCGGCCCACCACACAACTTCCAGCCGGGCCTCGATTCGAATTTCTACACGGGTGTGTACGCTCCGTTCACAAATCCGTGCTTAGCACCCGGGGGAAGTTGCACAGGCCCGAATGCGGATCCGCCAAATCCGTTTATGCCGACCAATAGTGCGTATTATGGCGCAATTGCGACCGGCACTGTGCAACAGAGGAATCACGACATCTGGAACAAGGACTTCCACGATTTTGGCCCGCGCGTAGGTTTTGCCTGGGACACCTGGGGCACTGGAAAGATGGTTGTGCGTGGCGGTTTCGGGATCAACTACGATCGCATCTACAACAACGTTTTCGAAAACATCCGCTTCAATCCACCGGCTTTTGCCCTCGGCCTGCTGGGCTATTTTGGTGGCAACGGAAACGTAATCACTCCCGCGCAGACGACCGCTCTTTATACGTATCCCTTCACCGGCACATCGACGTTTGCGGGCGCGGGACTGACACCTTCGCTTCGCGCCATGGATCAGAACATCGTCACGCCTTACTACGAGCAGGCCAATCTGGGATTTGAGTACCAACTGGGCAAGGACTTTGTGCTGGAAAGCAACTACGTCGGCACCTTTGGGCACAAGCTGATCGGGATTACCGGTGCCAACCTATTCGATGGTGAGTACGCGGACGGCCTGGACACCACACCAATCAATCCGAACTATAGCACCATCAACCTCCGCAGCAACTGCTGCGACTCCAATTACCACGCGTGGCAGACCTCGGTGCGTAAGCGCTTTGCCAATGGGCTGCAGTTCAATGTCAACTACACATTTTCAAAAGCGATGGATGACATTAGCGATGCGTTCTACACCAAGAACAACAGCAACGACTACCCGACTGACAGTATGAATCCGCACTTCGACTACGGTCCCGCCGATTTCGACGTGAGGCACCGATTCGTGGCAAGCTTCGTCTACGAGATGCCGTTTGCCAAGCAAAACCGGTGGCTGGACGGCTGGAATGTGTCAGGCATCGTGTCAGTGCAAACCGGCGCTACGTTTTCCGTCACCAACTCCACCGTGGATAGCAATGGGGACGGTCAGTACAACGATCGGGCCGTATATCTCGGCCCCGGCGCTCTGACCAGCGACATCCACCACAACGTGAGTCCGGCCGCCGGTTACCTTACAGGGGACGTTCAGATGGGGCCGACGCAAGGATCAAATCCGTCCTGGGGAATGCTCAACGGATACAACAGCACCGATCCCCAGTGCCCGCCCACTGTCAACATGGGTCTGTGGTGTCAGGGAAAGGCGCTTGGGCAAATGGAGCGCAACACGCTGGTTGGGCCGGGCTACGTAAACACCGATCTAGGGTTCGGGAAGAGCTTCAAGATTACCGAGAGTTCGAAGCTTACGTTCGAGGGCAACTTCTTCAATATCTTCAACCACCCGAATTTCCTGATCCCAGATACCGACCTGAACGACGCGGGTACGTTCGGCAAGTCTTTGGCAACATTTGTGCCTGGACCCGGTGGAGCCCGTGTCACCCAGTTGGCATTGCGATTTGACTTCTGAGCCTCACAGTTTTTGCTCCCTGGCAAAAGGATTTCTTTATCTCAACTGCGATGTGCAGCAGCATGGCATGCAGCGGACATGGTTATAAGATTCTGCTCGGAATCACCGCCAGAGTGACTACCAAATTGTTTGTGGTGAGGATGACAAGGCAGAGACAAAAAAATAGGCCCGTTTTGCGATCAGGCATACTCGCAAAGTGGCCCATTTTTGCCTGCGGAATTTACGATTGCGTAGGCTTTGCCAGCCTGGATCGCAGGAACAGAGCCCCGCAACATGTGACCCCGACTGCGAGAAGGTAGGTCGCAGTAGAGCCACCCTCTGGCATCACCGAATTACAATTCGGATTAGCGGCAGGGCATGCAGGAGCAGCGAACGCCGCCGGAGCAAGACAACACAGTGCCACGACCCCCAGCAACCAGTTTCTGTTTGGTCTTTTCATTAGGTGCTCCCCTTATGCTCAACAAATTAGCAAAGCGCCCCGAGGAAGAGGCACGATGGTTGAACAGGATTTGACTCTTTTCTGCTACGTGCTGTCAAGATGAGACTTTTTGCAACAGTTGCACGAAAATGCAACCCCCGCTGTGCCCAAGTCCAAAGAAACTTTATCGCGCCGTGGACCAACTGGAGAGTATGCAACGGCAGCGCGGAGGCGAAAACGTGCCGCCGCATCTCAACGTTAATCTTGGTAAGAGGATCTAGTCTTTTTGCGAAACAATGCCAAGAAAGTCCCTGTTTTCAGCGAAACCGAGACGACACGAACGTCATAATTGGGCCTGGAGATCGCAACTACGAGTTTCCCCGGTAAGCGCCGCTAAATCTCGGTTTTCAGCTTCGCATTTTGCGAAATGAAACTAGTTGCCCAACAGTGTCAATTCCTCGCGGCGCCTGGAAATTCGTTCCCCTCAAATCCCGTCAAGAGGTGAAATTCAAGAGAGGCAAGGTAATAGTTGCCAGCCGCGCGCCAAAACCTCAAATCGTGACGATCCGTCTGGGCGAGGTGGAAACCGCCTGCTGTCGGCCCATTGTGCGGCTGAGAACCATCCAAGTAACGTGCCACAGCCGCGAAGTAACTATTACGAAAAGGCTACTCACCCCGCGAGATTGGGCCATGTACTATCGTACTTCTCTCACTTATCCTGATCTTCACCGACCTACTAAGTACAGGAGCCGGATGAAATACCTTCTCTCGATTCTTCTGCTGAGCGTCGCCGTGCAGGCACAAAGCTTGACGGCGAGCATCACGCCCGCGCTTTCTAGTGCGCCCAGCAGTTCCGCGCTTCCCGATGCACCCAGCCAACGTCCCTTCTGGACGATCGAGAACAAGGCAAACGTCAGCATCCTCGCGGGACTGGTCGCCGCCGATGCCATCACCACGCAGCGCGGCCTGAGTGAGGGACTCCGCGAAGCCAATCCGATCATGCGTCCCTTCGTGACGCGCGGCGCAGCCGGAGAGGCTGCCGGGTCGGCTCTCGGTTTTGGCGCGGGAGTTGGCGTCGTGTACCTCCTGCACCGAAGCCATCACTACAAAGCGGAACGGATCACGATGCGAATGCTTGTCGCCGGTGAAACTGGATTCGTCGCCAACAACATCGTTGCGATTCATTGATTGCCATTAACGATTCGCCATTCACGACTTGCCATTGAAGATTTTCCAATAACCGAGCGTTCGTGGTGCTTGACCCTGACGGCGGTTGGGACAATAGATTCCTGATTTCGGTGAGCGGGCAGGCTTCCACGTTTATAATGTTTATGGCGAAGGAGTCTGTATGGCGATTCAGAAAACGGACAAAATCTGGCACAACGGGCGGTTCATCGCCTGGGACGACGCTACCCTCCATGTAATGTCTCACGTTGTGCACTACGGCTCTTCGGTGTTTGAGGGCATCCGCTGTTACGCACTTCCGCGCGGCCCGGCGATTTTCCGCGCCACCGAGCACATGCAGCGCCTTATCGACTCCGCCCGCATTTATCGCATAGACATCCCCTTCACCCGTGACGAAATCGTGCGTGCCATGATCGAACTGGTAAAACATAACGGCGTGTGGCCGTGTTACATACGCCCCGTCGTTCTCCGCGGATACGGAGAAGCGGGCGTGAATCCGTTCAACTCACCCACTGAAATCTATATTTGCAACTATCCCTGGGCGAAGTATTTGGGGGCGGATTCGAGCGAGGGAGTGGACGTGTGCATTTCTTCATGGACGCGCATCGCGCCCAACACTCTGCCCACCATGGCTAAATCGGGCGCGAATTACATGAACTCGCAGTTGATCAAGATGGAAGCCATCGTCAACGGCTACGCTGAAGGCATAGCACTGGACGTGAACGGCTTTGTCAGCGAAGGCTCGGGCGAGAATCTGTTTGTCGTCCGCAACGGCGTATTGCAAACCGCGCCACTGGGCAACTCGGTGCTTCCGGGCATTACGCGCGACTCGGTGTTGCAGATCGCACGCGACCTCGGCATCAAGATCGTCGAGCAGCAGATACCGCGCGAGTCCCTGTACATCGCCGACGAAGTTTTCTTCAGCGGCACCGCCGCGGAAATCACGCCCATTCGCTCCGTCGACAAGATTGCCGTGGCCAAGGGCAAACTGGGCCCGATGACCAAGGCTCTTCAAGCCGAGTTTTATGGGATTGTTCGCGGCGAGAAGGCGGATCGCTATGACTGGCTGACGCCGGTTCCGGTGGGGGCGAAGCTGCCGGTGGAAGTCTAGGTTTGCGGTTTGCCCTTCCTGTTGCCTTGCACTTTACCTTGCACTATAGTTGATCGCGCCTGATCGCAGGCGACCTTGTTCTTGTTCTTTTTCCATTCACCCCAGCCTATAAGGAGAACTGTCATGTCTGCTCCCACGCCTGAATTTGCCCTCGGCTATCGTGCCATGATGCTTGATGGCGTTGCCCGAGAAGTTGAAACTACCAAGAAAGTTTTAGCAGCGATCCCCGAGGGAAAAAGAGACTACCGGCCAGATCCCCACGCGCGCACCGCTTGGGAATTGGCCTGGCACCTTGCGAACACCGACGTCCAGTTCATGGACGGGATCGCGGATCTGAAGTTCAACATGGCCAATCCGGCGGAGGCCGACAAGCCTAAGACCGTTGCCGAAGTGGTGGAGTGGTACGGCCGGAACATGAAGAGTGGAGCGGATCGTGTGGCCGCTTTGTCGGCGGAACAGTTGCTGACCCCGGTTAATTTTTTGGGCGCCTTCAACTTCCCGGCGATCTTCTATATGGCGTTCCTGAACAATCACAGCATCCATCATCGGGGCGAGTTAGCGACTTATTTGCGTCCCATGGGGTCGAAAGTGCCCTCGATCTACGGGGGGAGCTACGACGAGCCTTTGCAGGCAGCGGCGTAACGTAGACATCTGAGACAAACTTCCGGCCTGCCTCGCAAGTGAGGCAGGCCGCTCCGTTTGGGGTAATTCATTAAGTTTCTGAGGGCAGGCTAGAAGCCTGCCATCCGGGAAACCCGCCGCCCTCAGTCAATGGTCCCGTTACTTCCGTCATCTCGTACCCGAGCCCAGTTCGGTTCATGATAGAGACTGTAACCGGGGTCCTGCCTGCATGAATATCGATGACCTGCTCCGCATCGCCATGGAGCGCCGCGCTTCCGACTTGCATTTGAAGGTGGGCAACTATCCTCACCTGCGCATTGATGGCGATCTGGTGCCGCTGACCGACCAGGCGCGTGTGTCCGCCGAAGACATGTTGAACATGTCGTTCAGCATGATGTCGGCACGGCAAAAACAAAAATTCAAAGAGACCACGGAAATCGATATGGCGTACGGCGTCGCCGGCCTGGGGCGCTTCCGTGTGAACGTATTTCAGCAGCGCGGCAACGTGGGATTGGTGTTGCGCGTGATTCCGACCAAGATCCGGGCGCTTGACGAACTGTTCCTGCCGAAAGTGGTGGAGCAGATTTGCGACATGCCGCGCGGTCTGGTGCTGGTGACCGGGGTGACGGGCTCGGGCAAATCGACGACCCTGGCGGCCATGGTCGACCGCATCAACTCGACTCGCGCTGAACATATCATCACCATCGAAGACCCCATCGAGTTCTTGCACCGCGACAAAAAGGGATATGTAAACCAGCGTGAGATCGAGGTCGACACACCGTCGTTCTCGGCGGCGCTGCGCGCTTCTCTCCGTCAGGATCCCGACGTGATTCTGGTGGGCGAAATGCGCGACCTGGAAACCATCGGGACGGCGCTGCACGCGGCCGAAACCGGCCACATGGTTTTCTCCACCCTGCACACGCTGGATGCGGTGGAAAGCGTTAACCGTATCATTGCGATTTTTCCGCCGCCGGAGCAGAAACAGATCCGGTTGCAGTTGGCAGCGGTGTTGCGCGCGATCGTCAGCCAGCGCCTGGTGCGCCGCTCTGACGCCGAGGGCCGAGTCCCCGCGGTCGAAGTGATGGTGACGACCGCCTACATCCGGGAATGCATTCTGGTGCCCGAGAAGACGCGCGCCATCCGCGAAGCGATTTCCGCCGGCACCTCCCAGTACGGCATGCAGACTTTCGACCAATCACTCTGGGATTTGTTCCAGGCCGGGCTGGTGAACTACGAGACCGCGCTGGAGAGCGCCTCGAACGCCGACGAGTTCAAGCTGCGCATGCAGGGTATTGCGTCCTCCTCGGACGTCGCCCGGCAGTCGATGCAGTCCTCCGGCTTTGGCCGATGAAATTAAGACGAGATTGGGACGAGCTTGAGACGAGCTTGGGTTTGTCCTGCTGAACGCTGTCGCTTCTGAATGCTGTTCCTCCTGGAATCTGGGCGCGCTTCGGCGCGCCCTTTTTATTCCCCTATCCTCTCTGAGTTTTGCATGATTCGATGGACGCGGCGCGTATTAGAGTTGCGCAGAGACCTGCACAGTGCTTGCGCAACAGTTTGCATGCCGTCCGGATATTTCTTGAGGATGTGCTGGTTTCCGCTTGACCCCTGCTATTGAACGAGCTAACCTCGCTCCCCACACGCTGGGAGACGGTTACCCAGTGACTCTTTTGCTGGACAGGAAGTCTGCGATGAAAATCCCTCAGATCTGCGCGTTAACTCTATTGTTGGTAGTTGGGTCGGCGCTGGCCTTCGGCGACTCGATCACCGATCCAAAAATCATCGTTCACGGAATTGGCGGTGCCGGCGGCGCTCCGGATGACTGCAAGCAATGTATTGATATCACCGGCCTTACTTTTGGCTTCGACATCCCTAAGCAGGGATCGGGCACGCTGTATTTCACCAACGACACCGGAAAGAACTGGACCTCGCTGACTCTGATCGAAACCGGCGAACCGGCGGACGATATCAGTTGCCAGGCGCTCATGTTTCTGCACTGCTCGACGAAGACCCTGAAGAACGGCTCTGTGGAAATTCTTATGACGGGCGTTTTGGGCGGCCTCAACCCGAAGACCGGGATCACGAACGGGGAGAGCTTCTTCATTGCGTTCGGCTGCAAGAATGGCTGCTGGTTGAACGGTGGAAGCATAGTCGCTGCGACTGCGGGCACGGTTCCGGAGCCCGGGACAATCGCGTTGATGGTTACGGGCTTGGGCGCGATCGTTTCGCGGCGCAAGTTGTGGAAGAACCGGCTGAAAGCTTAGGTCAAATCCAGAGTCGCTCAGCAGTAGCCAATCACGCGCGTGTTCTAGTGGTTGTTCTTCGAGAACTGTTTCACCAGTTGTGAAAACTGCGGCAGAGCCTGCAGCTTCTGAAGCTCAGGATCGTTCCAGGCCTCCTGCGCAGAATAGCCCTTCTCCAGCGCCAGCCGCAGCGACTTCAACGCTTCTTCCGGTCTACCGATCAGTGTTTTCACCTGGGCTTCCGAGTACATCAGCTGCACATTGTCAGGACTGATGGCGCGGGCCTGGTTGGTGTACTGCAGCGCGTTCGCCGCATCTCCCCTCTTGGCATAGAGCAGCCCAAGATCGCCCATCGTGGCGCCCGACCGCGGGTTCACCTGCAGTTCCTGGAAGGCGAGCGAAATGGCCTTGCTGTAGGCGGCTGCAGCTTGGTCGGAGTGGCCCGACCAGCGGTAGGCATCTCCCAGGTTGCCGAACAATTGCTCATCGTTGGGCGTCATCTCGGTCGCCTTCTCGTACATCTTGACCGACTCGTCGTAGCGCTTCAGCCAGAAGTAAGCCGTGCCCAGGTTGGAGTAAGTAGGGGCGTCGGGAGCGAGGGCGAGAGCTTTCTGATATTGCGGAATAGCCTCGCCCCACTTGCCTTCCCGCAGATACACCGAGCCGACGCCTTCATAGCCAATGGGGTTGTCGCCGTCAATTTCCATCACCTTCTGATACTCGGAGAGCGCTTTCGCGCTGTCGCCTTGCTCAAAGTAGGCATTGCCGAGAGCATTGTGATTCAACCAATAGTAAGAATTCGCGGCTACGGCCTTCTGATAGGCGGCGATGGCTTCGTCACTTTGACCGCTGGAGAAGTAGGCGTCGCCCAGACTGCGATAGGCTTCATCCGAGTTCGGCGCCAACTCCAGCGCTCGTTTCAGTTCAGCAATCGCTTGGGTATTCTTCCCGGTCGCGGAATAGACGCCGCCCAGCGAGAGATGAACCTCGGGCAGGTTGTTGGAGAGCCGCTCCGCCTGCTGTGCCGCCAGGGTGGCTTTTTGTGCCCAAATGCCTTCCTTGGTTTCACCATACATCCACAGGCTCGAGTCGGCGAGTCCGGTGTAGGCCAGAGCGAAGTTCGGATCTTTCTCGATCGCCTGTTCGAACAACCCGAGAGCCTGGCGATATGCGTCCTGGCTGTGGCCGTTGCGCAGGATGTTCCGCCCTTGCAGATAAAGATCATAGGCCTTCAGGTTCTCGGTGGGGTGGGCGCCGATGCGGGCCTGCTCTTCGCCGGTCGGTTTGAGTTCAAGGGCGGTGGCAACGGTGGCGTATATCTGGTCTTCGAGGGCGAGGACATCGCCTGGCGTTCCCGGAAACTCCTGACTCCAGACTCGGTTGCCAGTCGTGGCGTCGTCGAGACTGAGAGTCACGCGGAGCTTATCGCTATTGCCCTGCACCATGCCCTGCAACACCAGGTTGACTCCCAATTTGCGGGCGAGCTTGGAAAGTGGCAGATCCTGGCCCACGACTTTATCCACTGCGCCAGCGGATGCGAGGTGGACTTCCTTCAATTGAAACAGCTTGGCGGCGAGAGCTTCCTGAATGCCGTCGGTCACATAGCCCAGCGTCTTCTGGTCAGCTTCCAGAATCCCGACCTGCTTCAGCGGCAGGATTGCAACATACTTCCCCTGCTTGAGTGAGGGGATGCCGCGCGCCATTTCACCCGGCGACGTTCCCGAGCGATTGAGCAGCGTGCGTCCGGCAAAAGTTGCGAGTGCGATAACTAGCACGGCTCCGGCAATCCACATCCAGCTTTTTCCCGGAAGATCGAGGCTGAAGCGCGAAGGACGCACGATGGGATGCGAAATCATCTGCGACAGCGTTTCGGTGCTGATGTTAGGGTTGGCCTCCCAGGTGGTCAATTGCTGCAACAGTTCGACGGCGGAGTGATAGCGGTTGACCGGCTCCCGCTCCAGGCAGCGGCCCACGATCGCGCTCAAGGATTTGGGAATGGAGGCATCGACGTCGGAGGCAGGGCGTGCCTCCTCGCGCGTCCGCTTCATAAGGCTGGCGATGGCGGTGTCCGCGTCGTAGGGAGCTTTGCCGGTGAGCAGCTCGTAGAAGATCAAGCCGACACTGAAAATGTCGGAACGCTGGTCGAGCGGGCTGCCCAGAGCCTGCTCGGGCGACATATATTCGAGCGTGCCGACGATGGCTCCGGTCTGGGTCATGCCGCTATCGCCGAGCGAGCGAGCCAGGCCAAAGTCCATCACCACGATGCGGCCGTGCTGGTCGCGCATGATGTTCTGCGGCTTCAGGTCGCGATGGATCACCCCTTCGGAATGGGCGGAGTCGAGCGCGCGGCAGACCTGTTCCACCACCGAGATCGCTTCCTGGGGAGAAAACTTTCGCGAGCGTCGCAATAGCGTTCGCAGGTCCTCGCCGTCCACGTATTCCATGGTGATGAAGCGGATGCCCTCGGCCTCGCCCAAGTCGTAGATGCGAACCACGTTCTTGTGCGTGATGTTGCGGGCGAGAATGAGTTCCTGCTTGAAGCGCTGCAGAATCGCCGGATCGGTCGCCAGTTCGGGACGGATGACCTTGAGCGCGATCAGACGGTCGAGTTCGCGGTCGCGCGCCTTGTAGACGGCGCCCATGCCACCCTGTCCGAGCACGCTCAGGATTTCGTAGCGTCCGCCGAAAAGCGTGCCCGGTTGCAAACCCTGAAAAGCCAGAATGTTGCCAGTCGAGAGCGGAGCCGGACCGGAGTAGGGAAGTCCCGGCGAGGTGCCTGGAATCGGCGTCCCGCGCGGCAAAGTCGCAGCGTCCGAGGCCGGTGGATTGGACAGGGGCGGAGGAGTCAGAGCGCCGGCGCCCACGACGTCTCCGGGCACACGGGCTCCCGGCATGGTGGGGCTATCGGAGTCACTACCTCTGTGGTCGCGCTCATCCATTGGGGTTGCCCAGGGTTTCGGAGAGCCAGCGAGGGAGCGCAAGCCTCTGTCCCATCACAAAGGCAACGTTTCGCCTAAGGTTGTCGAGGGAATTCGAGAACCCAGCACTCCTGTATGCCAACCGAGTATACCCCGGAGAGGGCCATGGGGAAAGCAGGGACCCCCTTTGAGATAGTGCTTCGTGGGGTCGAAACGTATCCCCAGTCAGAAGATTACTTAAGTCCTCTTTCGCCACGGAGCCAGTGGTTGTCTCATTGTGTTGGAGGGACCGGGTTTGCGCCCAAGCCGTGTTACCAACCGGTCGGTTCGAGAATTTCGTTGATTGCTGCCTGCCATGCTTAAATGAAAAGTTGGGCGCCAAGTTTTGCGCCATCCCCGCGCGCGGCATCCAATCGGAAAATTTCTGGACCCGATCGGCACTCCTGATCTTGTCATCCCGAGCGAAGCGAGGGATCTGCAGTTGGTAGTGCCACACATCATCACGTAGTAAGGAACGAGGAGAGTATCTTTTGGACTTCCAGTTAAACGAAGAGCAACTGCACCTGAAGAAGACGGTGCGCGAATTTGCCCAACGCGAAATTGCCCCGAACGTCATGCGATGGGATGAAGCCTGCGAATTCCCACTGACGACAGTCAAGGAACTAGGCAAGCTCGGACTGATGGGCATGATCTTCCCGCCCGAATACGGCGGCGCCGGCATGGGCTACGTCGAGTACGTCACCGCGATCGCTGAACTCTCACGCGTGGATGGATCAGTAGGCATCATCGTCGCCGCGCACACGTCGTTATGCTCCAACCATATTTTTCTGGCTGGAAACGAAGCGCAGAAGAAGAAGTATCTGCCCAGTCTCACCACCGCTGAGTACATTGGCGCCTGGGGGCTGACCGAGCCCTCGGCGGGGTCGGACGCGGGTAGCGCGCGCATGACTGCTTCGCGTGCGAAAGGCGGATGGGTGCTCAACGGCACCAAGACTTTCATCACCAACGGCCACTATGCGGACGTCGTAGTCGCGGTCGCGGTCACCGATCGAGCCGCGAATACCCATGGACTATCCGCCTTTCTGGTGGAGAAAAACACCAAAGGATTTCGTCCCGGAAAGAAAGAGAACAAACTCGGCCTGCGCGCCAGCGACACCAGTGAGCTGATCTTCGAAGACTGTTTTGTGCCAGGAGAAAACCTGCTGGGCAAAGAAGGCGATGGATTTATCGACGCCATGCGCGTGCTCGACGGCGGGCGCATTTCGATCGCCGCGCTCTCGCTGGGCATGGCCGAGGGTGCCTACGGAGCGGCCCTGAAGTATTCGAAGGAGCGCCAGCAATTTGGGCAGGCGATCTCGGAGTTTCAGGCGATCCAGTGGAAGCTGGCCGACATGGCCACAGAAATCGACGCGGCGAAACTCCTGACCTATCGCGCCGCCGCCATGAAAGACGCCGGTAAGAAGACCACGCTCGAATCGTCGATGGCCAAACTTTACGCCAGCGAGGTAGCCGTGAAATGCGCCAACGAAGGCGTTCAGATCCACGGCGGCTACGGCTTCATTAAGGACTATCCTGCGGAGAAATTTTATCGCGACGTGAAGCTGTGCACGATCGGCGAAGGCACCAGCGAAATCCAGCGCCTCGTGATTGCGCGGCAGTTGCTAAAAGACTAAGATTCTCGCGATTCCGAAGCACAAGGGACCTGCGATGATCACCGGAACTCACGTCATCATCTACAGCAAGGACCCGGAAGGCGATCGCGCTTTCTTTCGTGACATTCTCAAATTTCCCGCGGTGGACGCCGGCCACGGCTGGCTCATTTTCGCGCTGCCGCCGGCGGAAGCCGCGTTTCATCCCTCCGAGAAGAACGATCTGCACGAACTGTATTTCATGTGCGACGACCTGAAGGCGACGATGGAATCGTTGAAAGAGAAAAAAGTGAAGTGCGGTCCGGTGAAAGAAGAGCGCTGGGGCAGTCTGACCGCGATGGTTCTCCCCGGAGGCGGGAAGATCGGCCTCTACCAGCCCAAGCATCCGACAGCGATCGGGCGCTGAGGTGCGATCGGCCTGGTGCAGTGCGTCGTGCAAGGTTGCCGTGCCGATATGCAATTCAATTCGCACAAAAGGAGAGACGAAATGAGCACTTCAATGAAGGCTATGCGAGTACTACGAGGAGTGTGCCAGTCCCTGTGCGTCGTATTATGCGTGTTGACCTGCAGCGCGCAGAACAATAACAATAACGAAGACCGTCGCATTCGGAATATCGTTCTGGTTCACGGTGCCTGGGCGGATGGTTCCGGCTGGAAAGGCGTGTATGACATTCTGGTCAAGGATGGCTACAACGTCAGCATGGTGCAAGAACCGGAGACGTCGTTCCAAGAGGATGTCGCAGCGACGAAGCGCACCCTTGCCCTACAGGATGGACCGTGCATTCTTGTCGCTCACAGCTACGGCGGATCCGTAGTCACCGAAGCGGGTACGGATCCATCCGTCGTCGGTCTGGTCTACATCGCGGCCCACATGCCAGACGCGGGAGAGAATGAGGCTGACGACGGAAAGCGTTTCCCCAGCGACCTCGGCAAGTCTAACGCGATCAAGAAGACGGCCGACGGCTTCACTTACCTCGACCCAGCGCAATTTCACGAATACTTCGCGGCTGACTTGCCGGCCGAGCAAGCCGCTTTCATGGCGCGGTCACAGGTGATGAACAAGGCTGAGAATTTCAAGGGAGTCATCACCACGCCTGCGTGGAGAAGTAAACCAAGCTGGATGCTGGTTGCCGGAAGCGACAGAACGATTAACCCTGACCTCGAACGCTGGTATGCAACACGAGCCAACAGCCACAAGGTCGAAGTCCCCGGAGCCAGCCACTCGGTCTACGTCTCGCACCCGAAGGAGGTTGCGGCACTGATCGAAGAAGCCGCATCGCACGCCCGGTGACAGATCGGGCCGGATTGTCAGACTGTTACACTATCCTGCTTGGCTCTTGCGAGTACAACTCTCGTCGATCGTCTGCGATCCGGCGACACCCGCGCGCTGGCTCGCGCCATCTCCACGGTTGAGAACCGCAGCGCAGGCTGGTCCGAGTTACTCAAGGCGCTCTTCCCGTACACCGGCAAGGCGCGAGTCATCGGTCTGACCGGCGCTCCGGGATCGGGCAAGAGCACGCTGGTCGATCAGCTCGCCAAGCACTATCGCCAGAAGCCGGCTAAGAACGAGAAAGAGTATAAAACCGTCGGCATCATCGCCGTCGACCCGACCAGCCCCTACACCGGCGGAGCCATCCTGGGCGACCGCATCCGCATGCAGGATCACCATGGCGACCCCGGGATTTTTATCCGCAGCATGGCAACCCGAGGATCGCTCGGTGGCCTGGCGCGCGCCACTGCCGATGCTGCCACCGTGCTCGATGCGTCAGGCCGTGACTTGGTCATGATCGAAACCGTTGGCGTCGGGCAGGACGAAGTCGACATCGTGCGGCTGGCCGATGTCACCATCGTGATTCTCGTGCCCGGCATGGGCGATGACGTGCAATCGATCAAAGCCGGCATCATGGAAATTGCCGATATATTCGTCATCAACAAAAGCGACCGCGCCGGCGCCGAAAACGTCGAGCGAGAGATTCGCGCCATGCAATCCCTGGCCACGCGTGCGCGCGAAGATCACTGGACGCCGCCGATCGTGAAGACCGTCGCCAGCGAGGGCGTGGGAGTCGAGGAGCTAGCGAAAGCGATCGCAGACTACGAGGCGTACTTGAAGAAGGGAAACCTGGTCTTCAAGAAGAACGTAGAGAACTGGCAGGAGCGCCTGGTCGAGATGCTGCGCGACGCCATGCTGGAAAAAGCCCGCGCAAAAATGGACGGCGGAAGCCTGGAGCGTTACGCAGCCGAGATCGCCGAGCATAAGCGCGACCCATATTCGCTGGTGGAAGAGCTGGTGAAGGAGATAGCACCCGCGCTCAAGCCCAAGTAGATTCAGTGGAGAGACGGGCGTCCTTGCCCGCCCACGGCAAGCGTGGCGGGAGCCGCATGAGAGGCAATTTATGGAATTCAGCATTGATCATCTCGGCATAGCAGTGAAGTCGCTGGATGCGGCGAAATCCATCTACGAAAAGCTGGGGCTGAGCGTTTCTCCGGAAGAAACCGTCGAGCAGGAAAAAGTTCGAGTGGTGATGGTGCCCGTGGGCGGGAGCCGGCTGGAACTGCTGGAAGCGACCTCCGACGATTCGACCATCGCCCGCTTCATCCTCAAGCGTGGCGAGGGGCTGCATCATATTTGTATGCGCGTCCCTGATCTGGCGGAGGCGGTTGCAAAGTTGAAGGACGAGGGCGTACGCCTGGTCTCGAACGAGATCAAGACGGGTGCCGGCGGTCATCGGTATGTGTTCGTGCATCCGCAGAGCACGTCGGGCGTGCTGCTGGAATTGGTGGAAGGCGCGCACTGACCATCGCGCCAGAACCAAAGATGTCCCCTGTGCTTCCTCTGTGTCCTCCGTGGTTAAGGCGTTTTGGCGGCAGTCACAGTTTTGAATCTATGCTGGTGCTAGCGATCGATACGTCAGGCAAAAGCGGCAGCATCGCGTTGGCGCGTACGACACCCGGCCCGAGCGATGTCGAGATCGTCGAAGTCGTGCCCCGCACCGGCGGCGCGTTTTCGGCGCAACTCGTCCCGCAGATTGCCGCGCTTCTTGAAAAGCACAAACATAGTAAGAACGATCTTGAGGCGTTTGCGGTGGCAACCGGTCCGGGGTCGTTTACGGGGTTGCGGGTGGGCTTGGCCGCCATTAAAGCTCTGGCCGAAGCGTTGCGGAAACCAATCGCTGCGATTTCGTTGCTGGAAGCGGTTGCATGGAGCAGCACAGCATGGAGCGGCAGAGCATGGAGCAGCACAGCGCAGGGCGCGGCGCGTGGCCGGGTTCTCGCGGCACTGGATGCGGGCCGAGGCGACGTGTATGTCGGCGACTACGAACTCGCGCCACAGTTACGCATGCACAGCGAGCGCCTGCTGAGTAGGGATGAGTTTATCGCCATCGCAAAGGGAGCGACCGTTGTCACGCCGGATGCCGCATTGGCGGAGATGGTTCGGGCTGCTGGAGTTCACGTCGAGCGGATTGAGTATCCCGGCAGCGCAGTGATTGCCCGCATGGGATGGGAGCATCTGAAGCGGGGCCAGACGGTTCGTCCCGAAGAGCTGGAAGCCAACTACATCCGCCATTCGGACGCCGAAATTTTCTCGAAGCCGAAAGCGTGAGACTGGCGACTCTCGACTCTTAACTGTCAACTCTCAACTCGATGCCCGTGACCATTCGCGCTGCCGCGTTAGAAGATGTGCCCGCGATTCTTGCCCTCGAGCAGAAGGCGCCGGGTGCGGCCCACTGGACGTCCGAGGAATACAACAAGTTGGTGGATAGCGGTGTCGTTCTAGTAGCGGAAAAAGCGGAGGCGTCCGGGCAAGCGGGGCGGCTTTGTGGGTTTATTTGCGCGAAAGCGCTTGCGGGCGAGTGGGAGATCGAAAACGTGGCGGTATCCGCCGAGTTACTCCGCCGCGGCATCGCTAATGAGCTCGTGCAGGAGTTGATTCAGCGCGCGAAGAGCGATTCGGCGTCAGCCATTCTGCTCGAAGTCCGCGAATCGAATCTGCCCGCGCGCCGACTGTATGAAAAACACGGATTTCGGAAAGTAGGCCGGCGGCCGTCGTATTACAGGGATCCAGCGGAAGACGCAATTCTGTACGCGCTTCGGTTCGGTCGCTGACACTGAAAAGCGAGCGAAAACGATCGAAATGTGACCGAAAAGCCGTGCGTTTCTGCACCGCTTGCTGTGCAACTTTGGACTCCCGAGCCCTCTGGCGACGGTGGAAAAAAATCTATGAAATTTCATTGAACCCTCTCCGGCCCTATGCTACTTTTTAACCGTGCAGTAACAAACACCTAGGAGGTCTAGCAAGGATGCTGACTCCAAGAGAGCAACTCCTGACCGGCCATGATCAGTTCCAGCGGCTGGTTCAGGAGCACTCGCAATACTCCCAACGGCTGGAATCCCTCACCCAGAAACGATACCTAACCGAAGATGAAAAACTGGAAGAAGTGCGGCTGAAGAAGCTAAAGCTGCGCCTCAAAGACCAGATGCAGGGTCTGGAGCAACAGGTTTACAGGCACTCCGCATAGGTCAATCGGGCCATAGATCAGTCGGGCCCGAGCAGTCAGGCCTGCGCATCACGATCGCGAACCAATGCAGGCGAGCTACGTCTTTATACCGGGCGCTTCTAAGCGCCTTTTTTTATTGGGTTTAAACGAAATCCTGCTGGCAGCGATAGTTGCAAGGTCAACCTGGAGCTGGTGCCAACAAAATGTCAAATTCGCGCTCGGATCCTCCGCTGAAACCTGTGCATGATGACGCATCGCTCAGTCTCGCTAAACTGACCGAAATGGAACGGTGCACAACTGACGTCCCGCAAAATTCACTGCTGCCAGGCCAGAAAGACTCGCTGAAAACGAGGCCAGATGGAACTATACTCGACGGACATCATAGAATTTATGTTCTTCGCAAACGGGGCGTCAAAGTTGATCGCCTCCCACGTGAGATCGTTGCAAGAGGGGACGCTTAAGGAATGTTGACAGAACTCTATTGGGTCGATGGCCCTTGGCCAGGGAAGATGGCCTTGGCTTCGCGTCCTCGCGGTGGGGACTGGCTAGAGGAGGAAATGACAGGCTGGCATCGAGCTGGAATTGATACAGTGCTTTCGTTGCTGACTCCTGAGGAAGAGCAGGACCTCGATCTCAAACGCGAAGCGCGTGAGGCAAAAGCACAAGGGATGAGATTCGCCTCATTGCCAATCCCTGACCGTCAGGTGCCAAACTCAGAATCGGAAGTGTCAGCGGCGTTGGACCGAATTGACGCTGATCTAACGGCCGGGAAAAATGTTGTCGTTCATTGTAGGCAGGGGATTGGCCGCACGGGCTTGGTCGCGGCCTGCCTTCTGGTCTCGAAAGGTCTAACCCCGGAAGCTGCGGTCAAAATCCTAAGCGCAGCGCGCGGAAGCTCGGTCCCAGAGACCACCGAACAGCGGCGCTGGATCGACCACTACGCCGCAGTTTTGGCAGGCGCGAAGTGAACACCCAAACGACTTACGCCATATAATTACCCTGATTGAATTCCCATGGTGCGTGACGGCTATTTCTATGGTGTGGGCTGCGTCCTCGCTGCAGGCCTGATCGCGTGGCTCGCCGCCTGGCCTTACGCTGTTCCGGTTCTACTGCTGGCGGTTTTCTTTCTCTGGTTTTTCCGGGATCCCGAGCGCCAGATTCCCACCCTTCCCGGAGCCGTCGTTTCTCCCGGCGATGGCAAAGTGACCGATGTTTCAGCCGTGACTTCCGGCGGGATTCCGCGCCATCGCATCAGCATCTTTCTCAACGTCTTCGATGTGCACGTGAACCGGTCGCCGATTGCCGGGGTGATCCGCGACGTGCGCTATCAGCGCGGCAAGTTCCTCAACGCCATGTCGGGCCATTCGGCGGAGGAGAATGAGCAGAACATCGTCACCGTGGAAGGGGACGGCCGTACCGTAATATTCAAACAGATCGCCGGCCTCATTGCCCGCCGCATCGTTTTCAATTTTAAAGTAGGAGACCATGTCGCCTGCGGCCAGCGCGTTGGGCTCATCAAGTTTGGCTCTCGCGTCGATGTTCTGTTCGATCGCGATGCCGAGATCCAGGTGAAGCAGGGCGATCGCGTCAAGGGAGGGGCGACGATACTGGCTCTCTTGCCGGTCGCTTCGCCAGTTCATGCCGGCTCGGCAGGGGAGCGCGAGGCTCACTAAAATGGGAGAGCAGGGAACAGAGTCAGGAACAGACTCAGGGACAAAGTAAGGGCAGAGTCAGGAAAATGGAAGACCTAGAGCCACGCCGCCGTCAATCCGACCGTCCGCGCGGAAAGTTGCGCAAGGGCATGTATATACTGCCCTCTCTGTTCACGACCGGGAACATCGCAGCGGGGTTCTACGCGATTTTGCAGACCGTGCACGGCAGTTCAGGCGAAGCTTGGCACTTAGACTATGCCGCCATGGCCATTGGCTTTGCCGTCTTTTTCGACGGCCTGGACGGCCGCATCGCGCGCATGACCAACACCGCCAGCGATTTCGGCAGAGAACTCGACTCTCTGGCTGACGTCATCACCTTCGGTGTTGCCCCAGCCCTGCTCGCCTGGATGTGGGGATTTCACCTGTTGCCCATGGTCATTGCCCCTGAACTGCGCCAGAAGATTACGGAACTGGGCTCGGTCGCTTGCTTCGTATTCCTCATCGCCGGTGCCAGCCGTCTGGCGCGCTTCAACATTGCGAAGAATCCCGAGCCTTCGAATCCAGGCCGTCCGGGCAAGAAATACTTTGTGGGCATGCCAATCCCGGCCGGTGCGGGAGTGATTGCCGCCATCGTTCACTACTCCGCCGGAGCCCCCATAACTTCCTGGTGGACGGCCATGAGTTGGCTGATGATGGTGGTCGTCATCGGTTATCTGATGGTCAGCACCTGGCGTTTTTACAGCTTTAAGGACATCGATTTTCGTTCGCGCCGTCCGTTCCGCTTGATTGTGCTGTTTGGCGTGGTCGGCGCGTCGATCTGGTTCTTTTCCCGTCAGGTGCTCTTCGTGATCGCGATTTTATACATGGCTTCCGGCGTCCTGTGGCGTCTGCAGTGGATCTTCCACCGCAAGACGCCGCCTGCACCTCCGGTGTACCGGGAGGCATCTCACACTCCATGAGTCCCCTCTCGAAGCCTGCCGTGTCTAAGCCTCCCGTTTCGAAATCCGCCGGTTCGCAGGCTGATGCCCGCGGCAGCAGCCTTTATCGCGTGGCCATCGTCGGCGCGGCCTCACTCAAGGGAAAAGAGATCGCCGAAATCCTGCGCGAACGGAATTTTCCCGCTATCGATGTCCGCTTGCTCGATGACGACGAGTCTCTCGGCCGATTGGAAGCGATCGGCGATGAGATGAACTTCATCCAGAGCATCCGCTCGGAACAGTTCGAGCGCGTCGACTTCGCCTTCTTCGCTTCCGATCGGCGCTCCACGCGCAGTAACTGGAAAGCTGCCCGCGACCTGGGCGATACCATCCTCGATCTCACCTTCGCGCTGGAGGATGAAGCGGGAGCAGGGGCGGTAATCCGCTCGCCCTGGGTCGAGCGCCAGACCGGCCAGCCCATTGCCCCCGAGTTGCAGCCGGGTCCAGTCGTAGTGGCTCACCCCGCGGCCACCGTCCTGGCCATGCTTGCCTTGCGCAGCCAGAAGGCAGCCCCAATACAGCGCATGGTCGCGACCGTGTTTGAACCGGCGTCGGAAAACGGCCAGAAGGGTATGGACGAACTGCACGAGCAGACGGTGAACCTGCTCTCCTTCCAGGAGTTGCCGAAGAATGTGTACGACATCCAAGTAGCGTTCAACATGGTGCCGCGCTTCGGACAAAGATCTGAATTGGCGCTGGACGCCGTGTCGCAGCGCATCCGAAAGCACTACCGCCAGATTGCCCGAGGCGCCGTCGAGCCTGCGCTGCAGGTGTTACAGGCGCCTGTTTTCCACGGGCACGGTTTTTCAGTTTATTTCGAAATGGAGAAGCCAGTCGCGCTCGCGGATTTCTCGCAGGCCCTCGCGGGAGAGCACGTGGTCGTGAGCGGCAGTCCGGAAGATACGCCCACCAATGTGAGCGCCGCCGGGCAGGGCGATATCCTGGTCTCGCTCGCCATCGACGCGGATCACAAGAAACGGCGTGTGGCTCTGGGCAACCACCGACAACCTGCGCGTTGCAGCTTTGACCGCAGTCGAATGCGCCGAGACCATGACCGCATCCCGACCCCTGGGTCAGATTCAATGATCCTTGGGATGGACAGGCAGCGGAAGAGCTTTGCCTCGCGCCTGGGTTTGGGTGGCGCAGCGCTTCAGCGCTGCGATAACTGGCTTGCATCGATCGGCTTCAGCCGCTGCGGGCAGACTCCCGCGCAGGAAAGACTTCTTGCGCCGGTGCCGACACGCTTGGCCATCGCAATCGTCCTCGGAACGAGCCTGGTCGCGTCCGGTTGCGGCTATCACACCGCCGGAAACGCGGCCGCACTGCCGCAGAACATCCACACCGTCGCGATTCCCGGTTTCGTCAGCCACAGCCAGACTTTTCGCATCGAGCAACTCATGACCGACGCCGTGGTCCGCGAATTCAACGCCCGCACCCAGTACCATGTGCTCCACGAATCGACTGGCGACGCGGATGCGGTACTGCGGGCGACAGTTCTATCGGCAACGGCCACTCCTCTCGTGTACGATTCCATAACCGGTCGCGCCGTCAGCTCCCTGATTACCGTAAGCGTACAGGTGAGACTGACCGATCGTCAGGGCAAGGTGCTGTTCGAGAATCCTGCCTATCTTTTTCACGAGCAGTACGAAATTTCGAGCGATCTTCCCACTTTCTTTCAGGAAGATTCTCCGGCTGTAGATCGCCTGTCGCGGGATTTCGCGCGCACCCTGGTGGCCAATATTCTGGAGGCCTATTGATGGCGCAGGCGAAGGGCTACTATTGATCATGCGTTCCTTCAGTCAGGCCGACCGCTTTCTCTCCGAACTTGAGTCGCGCAAGCTGAAGCCGGCTTATGTGCTGGTGGGCGATGAAGCGTTTTTTCGCAAACGCTGCCGCGATGCCATTCTCGAACACCTGGTTGCGCCCGACTCGCGCGACTTCGGCTTGTTCGAGTTCGACCTCGCCGAAACTTCGCTGAATGAGGTTCTGGACCGCGCCCGCACCCCTTCGCTGATGGCGCCGTTTCAGGTTTTCTTCGTGCGGGGCGTGAAGACGCTGTTCGGCCGCGGATCGACCTCCAATGCTGAGAAGATCGCATCCATCGCAGCCTACTGCGGGAACCCCAATCCCGATGCGCTCCTGGTTTTTGTAGCTGATCACATCAGCATTCCCGCTGACGCTCGCCGCATGGAGATGACCGACAAGGACCGCTACCAGAAGATTCGCGAAGACCTGGGTCCGTTCTGCGGCATTGTGGAACTATCGCGCGTCGAAGAGGGTGAGGCTGTTCGTTGGATCGGCGAGTACTGCGTCACACGTGCGGTCAAGATGGACGCCGACGGCGCCCGTGAATTGGTCGATGCCCTCGGCGGCGACATGATGATGGTGTCGAACGAACTGGAGAAGCTGATTCTCTACGTCGGCGAAAAGAAGAAAATCACACTCGGCGACGTCGAAACCATGGTGCTCGCCGCGAAACAGCGCTCGCTATATGAGTTGACCGATGCGATTTCCTCCAAAGACCGCGTGCGTGCGCTCGAAATCCTGGATGCGCTGCTTTCCGCCGGAGACGGCGAGGATGCTGCCATTGGCCATCTCTACATGCTGGCCAAGACTTTTCGCCAGATGCTGGTGATCCTGGAGCGCAACGTGCGCGACCAGCGCATGCTGTGGGCGGCGTTGTGGCAGGGCTTTCGCGTGCCTCCGTTTGCCGCCGACGATATCATTCGCCAGGCGCGGCGTTACAAATCGAAGCGGGAACTGACCCGCGCCATTCGTCTGGTGGCGAAAGCCGATCTGGCGCTGCGCTCGAATCCCCCCGGCAAGCGCCTCATCCTCGAAAAGCTGGTTCTGGATCTGGCCGCCGAGCCCAAGCTTGAAGTAGCGGGAGGATGGATGCAGGAAGAACTGCCGGTGTAGAGGCGGGGCTTGCCCCGTCTCACACGTGCAAGATAACTCTCTACCCTTTCGCTTCGTCCAGCGCCTCTTGCAGTTTGTCCACATCCGGGAACTTCGGATTGATCCTTTTCACCAGTCTCAGTTGTTGCCGGGCCAGATCGGTTTGACCATTCTTCGCGTAGGCCAGTCCCAGGTGGTAGTTGAAAAGCGCGTTCTCCGGTTCCCTTCTCAGCGCTTCTTTGAAGTGAGTAATCGCGGACGTGTAGGCGTGTTTGTGGTACAAGGCCCACCCCAGGGTGTCGGCGGAGTTCGCATTGCCGGGCAGCTGACGGTACGCCGTCTGCGCCATGGTGAAAGCAAGGTCCACGTTGCCGCCCTGCTGCAGCATGACGTACGCCAGATTGTTGGAAGCCAGCGGATTCTCCGGCTCAATCTCAAGCACCTTCTTGTACTGCTGTTGCGCCTGCCCCCAATCCTGCTTGTTCTGATAGATGCCACCTGCGAGCAGATAGAATGCGACCACCTTGGGATTGGCCTTAGCTCCATCGAGATAGGTTTGCAGCGCTTGATCCGTCGCGCCCCGTTCGTTCTGCACCGTGCCGAGCTTAACCAGTGCCACGCTGTTCTTGGGGTCCAGGTCCGAGGCTTGTTTGAACTCCTGTTCCGCCGCCGCTAAATCCTTTTTCTGTTCCAGGAGAAGTTGACCCAGTATGATGTGAAATGCCGCATTCTTGGGATACCTGTCCAACTGTGTCTTGGCGGTGGCAATGGCCCTGTCCGGCTGCTTTTGTATCAGGTCCACGTTGAGCACACCGAGCAGCGCTTCGGCGGAATTCGGATCCTGGTCCAGCGCCTGCTGGTAGGCTTTTTGCGCTTCGACGAACTGGCCCTGCGCCTTCCGCAAGTTGCCCAACTGCATATAAGCGGCAGGATTATTGGGGTCCCTTTCCAGGGACTTGTGAATATTTTCATCGGCGGTTGCGAACTGCTTGCGATCGATATCGGCCACCGCACGCAACAGGTATCCCTCAGGAGAGCCTGGCTCTAAGGCGATGATCTGGTCCGCTTCCTGGGCCAGCCCGGAGGCATCACGCCGTTGGACGGCAACGCTCGCCAACGCACGGTGCACTTCGACGAGGTCGGGACGCAGTCGAGCCGCATTGCGCCACTCTGCTTCTGCCCGGCTGGCGTTGCCCAGTTGGTCGAATGCCAGGCCCTGCTGGTAATGCGCCAGCGCGTTATCGGGATCGTTCTTGATCACCGCTTGCAGGGTATTGACGGCATCACTTGCCTTGCCGCTCTTAATCTCGATCTCTCCCTTGGAAACCAGGGCGTAGGGGTCATCGGCCTTCGCCTTTAGAATCTCGTCGTTTAACTGGCGGGCTTCGTCGAGCCGGTCTTTCTCGATTAGAAACTGAACGTAGTTCTTCTTTACCACCATGTCCTTGGGATGGTCCTTATACAGCGAGGCATATTCGGCCGTGGCTTTGTCGAGTTGGTGGGTGGAATAGTAGAAATCGCCCAGCATGCGGTAGCCCACGGAATTATTCGGAAAATCATTCTTCGATTGGCGCAGTAATTCCTCGGCCTGGCCGGGCTTGTTCTCCGCCATGTACAGGCCGGCAAGAGAGAGCCGGGGACCGGGATCGTCCTTTGCCGAGTCAATCGCCCGCCGGTACATCTGCTCGGCCTCGGGAAATCGCCCCCGAATCCGGTAGAAGTTTCCCAGCGAGACCAGCGCCACCGCAGACTTCGGGCTTAATTCGACCGCCTTCTTGAAACTCGCCTCCGCCGCGTCCCACTGTTCCCCGTGCATCTGGAGCATGGCCAGATTGAGATGAGAGTCGGAACGGTTGGGATCCTTTTGCAGTGCTGTCTGCATATCCGCCATTGCGGCAGTGGTGTCATTCATAGCGGCGTGATAGTTCGCGCTCGCGACGTATACGTCGGGTTTCTCGGGCCAATCTTTTTTAAGCTTGTCCAAATGCTCCTTCGCGTCATTGAACTGACGAAAGAGGACGAGCAGGTTGGTCAAATCGAGCTGCGCATCATAGTTTTCCGGCTGGATCTGGACTGTAGTCAACAGCTCCTGGCCGGCGGTTCGCGCGTCCCCGATTTTCAACGCCGCCAGTGCCAGCTTGTAGTGAGCCTCGGCAAAGCGCGAATCAATCTGGATGGCGTTCTTGAACTGAATCTCCGCTTCGCGGTACTGCCCTTTGTCGAAATAGCTCTGGCCGCTTTCCAGGTACTTCCGCTTGCGGACGTTCGGATCCCGCGAGCAACCCGTCAGCAGAGCTCCCAGCACGCAAACTGCCCCTACCGCAAACCGCAGTCTTGACCTCTTGGTCATACCCATATCCATATCTAAGACCGCCTCACATCGCGCAAACTTCGTCTTATCAGCGCCCTACTGCACAAAGGTACTCTCCCGGTGCAAACCAGAAAAGTTACCGCCGTTATTACCATGAACTTGGGCAATGGAAGGGCCCGATCAGCCCTGTCTTCTAGAGCATACGCCCGTGTACACGCGCTTTGGTAATCTGCCCCAACCGGCCGGAGCATGGCATAGTTTTATCCGGCTATGACTCACTTCCCCCAAAGCAATGTCAACCGGCGTTCGCCCAGAGTACAACTTAACGGATCGGTTACGGCCGCGGTTATGGCCGAAGGCGGCCAGCG
The DNA here is from genome assembly GCA_963747545.1 of uncultured Acidobacteriaceae bacterium. GTDB lineage: Bacteria > Acidobacteriota > Terriglobia > Terriglobales > Acidobacteriaceae > Acidiflorens. The sequence goes on from CAVVFQ010000003.1 coordinate 34,210, forward strand.
GACGCGCGCAAAACTACAATCCATTTCCATCACCGGCGGATTGCTGCAGTTGCAGCACGAGCTTTCCACCGGAGACTTCGTCGAAATCGCGTTCCACACCCGCGCGGGCGCCATCTGCGGCATGGCCGAAATGCTCAACCCGACGCGCAAGTACCAAAGCGCGTGTCTTCAGCCTTTTCGCTTTATAGCCTTGGCTGACGATGATGAGCGCAAGCTCCGCATGTCTCTCGATTCCGCCATGGACCGGAGTTTCCTCGATCCGGCTTCCGAGCGGCTTCAGGCGCCGAAAGTATTCTGAGGCAGGGTCTGGGGCTGATTCTCGCTTAGCTGATCCTCGGGTCGTAAGCTGCGAGCCACGAGCTACGAGCTACGAGCTACGCACAGCGAGCAACCGGCAGCCCTCTCGCTCGCTCACAGCTCGAAGCTCGCACCTCCTTCGCTATACTGAACCCTCCGGAAAGACCAGCCAGAGATGACCAGCCAGACCATCACTCACTCCGCCGAGGAGACCATCGCTTTCGGGCGGAAGCTCGCCGCCGAACTGTCTCCTCCGCTCATGCTTCGGCCGCTCATTGTGCTGCTGCGCGGCGACCTCGGGGCGGGCAAGACGACCCTGGTCAAGGGCATCGCAGAAGGCTTCGAAGCCGCTCGCGCCGAGGATGTTACCAGCCCCACCTTCACCCTCGTCCACGAATACCGCGGGCCGCGCGCCACCGTCTACCACATCGACCTTTACCGGATCGATACCGAACGCGACCTGGAAACGCTCGGCCTCGACGACTTGCTCGCCCCAAACTGCATCCTACTGATAGAGTGGGGAGAGAAGTTCCCTCGCTACGAACGCGACCAGGACGTGGAAATCGCCCTGGAAAGACCCAAAGACGGTCGGGTGGGGGAGACCGAGCGCAGGATCCTAGTGACCAAGCGCTGAGTCCAATTGATTGACAACATTGGCTTGACCGACATTGGACTGCCATCAAACCCGGATCTCAATTAATTGGACCTGGAGCCTAAATCAACTTGAAGCTAAGCTATTCCGCGCTTGTAGGCCTGCTGACCGCGTTGATTCTGTCCGCCGCGATTTTTTGCGCGGGTCAAAGTGCCCCACCGGCTCAAACACCGGACGCTACCCAATCCGCCCAACCGCCCGCGACCAGTCCTCCCAAACAGGACAAGCCCGGAGACCAGCCGTCTGCCCAGAGTGGTTCTCAGGATCCAAACAGTCCGGTCCAGGAAGATACAGAGAAGAAGAAGAACGACCGGATGTTTTACGTGATGCCGAACTACTTGACGGTAGATGGGCAGTCGCAAGTGCCGCCCGTCTCCTGGAAAGAGAAGTTCGCCATGGCGGCGAAGGGGTCGTTCGACCCGTACGAATTCACGATTGTGGGCATTGTGGCGGGCATCCGCCAGGCGGAAAATTCCTCTCCGGGATTCGGACAGGGAATGGAGGGATATGGCAAGCGGTATGGAGCGGCTTTCGCCGATCAGGTGGATGGCAATATCATGGTGGGCGGCGTCTTCCCCACGATCCTGAAAATAGATCCTCGCTACTTTCGATTGGGTAGGGGCTCGTTCATGCACCGATTTGGCTATGGCATCAGCCGCATTTTTGTCGCCCGAAGAGACTCCGGTTCCAGTATGTTCAATGTTCCCGAGTTTGCCGGCAACGCAACGGCGATTGCCATTTCCACCCTCTACTATCCCGCCGCCGATCGTAGTTTTTCGTCGAGTTTCTCCGGCTGGGGAACGCAGATGGGCCTCGATGCCTTTGGGAATGAGCTGAAGGAGTTTTGGCCCGATGTTCACCACTATTTGCAGAGCAGACATGCCCGTCGCGTGCAGAAACAGCAGCAGAAAGCAACCGACTAGCCCTTCCAATCCAGAATACACGGACCCGTTTTCTGCCGCGAAGTGCATCCAAACGCCGATTCAAGCAATCCAACCCTGGGTAGCTGGCAGGAACTGCATGAAAAGCACTGCGGATAGCCCGAGAGGGAAAATGCAGATGTGGGGGAAGACTTGAAAGCGATTCGATTATTTTGCATGGCGTTAACGCTGGTAGGGATGTTTGGAGCGGCGTCTGTCCAGGCTCAGGACCCAGCGAGCGCGCGAGAACAATCCCAAGAAGCGACGGTACCGTCGGGTCTGGACGATGTTTCGTCGACCGCCGATGTTGCGCCGACCGATGTTTCGCTGACCGATGTTGTGATGACCCAGGACCCTCCGCAAACCGCCACGCCGACGGATGGAAAACCCTCTCTTCCCGACGCGCCAAACCCCGAGGTCAGCCCTTCAGCAAGTAACCCCAATGAACAGTATGGTAAACAACCTAAGAGAATCCTGTGGGTTGTCCCAAATTACCGTGCGGTCAGCGCCAACACGCATTTGCCTCCGCTGAGTTTCAAGAGCAAATTCTGGCTGGCGACCCAGGATACATTTGACTATTCCGGCTTCATTCTCGTGGGAGCGCTCGCTGGGATTAGCATGGCCGGCAAAGCGCAGCCCACCTTTGGCCAAGGCGCTGAAGGCTACGGTAAGTATTACTGGCACTCCTTTCTCGACAGCAGCATAGAGAACTACATGACGGAAGCGATCGTACCTGCGGCGACGAAAGAAGACCCGAGATACTACACCCTGGGCAAAGGCGGATTCTTTAAGCGGACCGGTTATGCGGTAACTCGGCTGTTGATCACTAGGACCAATGCGGGAAAGAGCACCTTCAATTTTTCGGAGATCGTGGGCGCTGGGGCGGCGGCGGGCATCTCCAATACGTATTACCCGGCAGAATCCAACCCCTGGGTGAAAACGTACCAACGTTGGGGAACGCAGGTGGGCTTGGATGGTCTGTTCAACGTATTAAAAGAGTTCTGGCCGGACGTCGATCAGAAGGTATTTCACGGAAAATACTAATCTCGCCTCAGCGATGCCGCCGATCATGTCCCCGAGAGCCGAAGCAACCATCAGGAAAGCTACCGAAGCAGATCTGCGAGTCGGCTTAATCTGCGCCGATCGCAACGGCAATCGCATTCGCATCGACCGCATCGACGTTGATACTGATACTAATACTGACCTTGAAGTTGCCCGCCGCGCCGGAACCGTTTCCTTCCATTTTCTGAACGACGAACTGCGTGTCCAGGAAGGCATCCAGGAGCGCTCCATCGAACAATTCCTGAAGGAAGGCTGGTACATCGCAGCCCCAGGAAAATCCCTGTAGCAGCCTGCGTAAAAGCGCCACGAGGCAGTTATAGGGATAAGGGATTCGTAAAGACCGCCGCAGTTGTCTTACGAACTTTTTATGGACGCTTTATTCGAAATTTATGCCCCGCCGTATCAAATAGAGTGAGTAGTTAGGGGGCATTTCCGATGTCGATCCAGGAAGTATCAGCGGAACAATTGGCGGAACTCTTCCATCATTATCACCAGGCGCTTGGGCCGGACTTTGGCTGCACCACCCAGGCAACGCCCGAGTCATGGGACGAGATATCGCAGCCAGAAAAGAATCGCATGGTGGCGGCTGCGCGCCTCGCGATATTGGAAGTGGCCTCAACAACAAAGACAAAGGAAGACTCGAGACGCTATTTTGCCAAGCCCGGCGCTGCCGAATGGGGTTGCTAATCCGGAGGAGCTGAAGAGGCAAAGCAAACCGTATGCGCAGCCCGGGCGGGTCTCAAACGATATCCTTGGCCGCAAACCGCACCAGCGCCAGCGTCGTGAGATCGTTGTGGGTGGGAGTCCGAAGTGTGAACTGCCGGGTCGCCTGCAGCACGGTCAGGCACAGGTCGTACGCGCTCATCACGGATGCGTTCTGCAGGCTTTGCCTCACCCCGTCCAGTCCGAGTTCGGCAACCATGCTCTCCGCGTCAATGCCCTCGAGGTCAATGCCCTGCGGATCAATGTTCGCCGGATCAATGTTCGCCGGATCCATGTTTTCCTGATCTGTTCTCTCCCCATCGACGCGGTCGGCTTCGATGATCCCTCGTGACACCGCCACCAGAGCCGAGCCGGGGACAAGGTGGCAGGCAGCCGCACTTTGCGTGGTGTGCGAGAACAAGCCCAGTGGCAGCCCGGTCGCCTCGAGCAGCGTGATTCCCGTGGTGTCGCGAAGCAGCCCCGGAGTGTGGCCGGCATTGGCATAGCACACCGTCCCCAGATTTTCGTTATAGCAGCCGATGAACCCCGGACAACTGCGCAGCCCGGTACGCATGATGGTGCGGTTCATCGCGTAACACAGGTCGCTCATGGCGGTAGTCTCGTTGAAGTCTTCGCCCGAGAAGAGTTCGGGCGCAAGCGTTCGGAACGTCTTCTGCACCGCGATCAGGACTTCACGGGTGTCCGCCCGCAGGCCCGCGATATCCAGCAGCACGAACAACATGCGGGACGGTCCCACCCTCAGAAATTCATAGAAGTCGCCCGCCACACGCTGCCCGCTGTACATCGCGGCAATCTCGGCGTGACGCAGCACCGGTGTTTCGCAATGCAGCGGATCGGCGAGAGGCGGTGCGACGTCTCGCGGATTGAACGGGGAACTCCGGAACAGTGACTGCCAGAACCGCATCGAGGGCGACTTCGGCTCCCCAACGTTGGTGCTTTGCCTCATAGCTGCGTAATCGGCAAAATGCAGTCGATGCTTTACCGGGGCTGTATAGGATTTCGGTTAGTGGAGCGACGGGCGCCCTCGCCCGTCTTTGCGCGTAATGAGTAGGAGCACTTCAGCGCTGCGGTAACTGCGGATAAATATGGGTTCTACTCCTGAGTCTCAGCGCTAATGTGGCAGGTAGCCCGATTCCATGGGCAGTTTGCCGTCTACCTTGACCACTCCCACGCGATCCGTGATGGAATGTTCTTCCACTAACCCGATCGCGCCCGGAGTAGAGGCCACGGCATCGGTCACATCCGCATCCGACGCCACCGTTCGAATCGAATCCTTATGCGACGCGATCAGCGCCTTCAGGTCCGCCGCGGTCATTTTGGTCAGATGCTCCAGCGTGACCATCTCGTCCGGCGAATTGCCGTGCAACACCAGCACCACATCCCTGCCGTCGGGCCACTTCTTCACTTCCCCCTTGAAAATCTTAGCCAGGTGAGCTGAGGTAAAGTTCTGAACGATGTTGTCCTTATTAACCACCACCGCCATATGGTGCGCAAAACAGGGAGTGAGCGACAACGTCACCCACGCACAAAGGCAGAGAATCCGCGAGTACTTCATAGAACCTAAGATTACCCCTTGTTCCCTCCCGACTCTTGTCAATAAATTGTCAAAAGCACGGGAGGAATCAGTCTCGTTATAGGTATCGGCATTCCTCAAAATCCCATGATGTTGTAGCCGCAATCCACATAGATGGTCTCGCCCGTGATGCCCGAACTGGCATCGGAGGCGAGGAACACGCCGGTGCTGCCCACCTCTCCGACCTCCACATTGCGTTGCAGAGGAGCGCGTTCGGCGTGCGAGCGCAGCATGTCTCCCAGGCCGGAGATGCCGCGCGCGGCCAGCGTCTTGATCGGCCCCGCCGAAATCGCATTGACGCGAATCTTCCGCCGTCCCAGATCCTGCGCCAGATACCGTACCGTGCATTCGAGCGCTGCCTTGGCCACTCCCATCACGTTATAGTGCGGCACAACTTTCTCCGCGCCATAGTAAGTCATGGTGATGACGGAGCCCCCGTCTTCCATCAGCGGCGCCGCCGCCCGGCACACCGCGATCAGCGAATACACGCTCACATCGTGCGCCATGCGAAAGCCCTCGCGCGTCGTGTTCACGAAGTCGCCCTTCAGTTCCTCGGCCGGAGCGTAAGCCACGCTGTGCACCAGCACATGCAGCTTGCCGTAGCGCGCTTTGAGCTTCTCGAACAGGCCCGCAATCTCGGCATCGTTCGACACATCGCACATGAATCCTTCCGCGCCCGGCAGCGACAGAATCAGGTCTTTCGCTTCCATCTCCATGCGCTCGTTCTGATAAGTGATGGCAAGGTTCGCCCCCGCCGCGTGCAATCCTTGCGCGATGGCCCAAGCGATCGAGCGCTTGTTGGCAACCCCGAAGACGACAGCAGTCCGCCCCTTCAAGTCCTCAAACATGAATGAAACTCCCGAGAAGAAAAGAAAGAATACCAGCAATAGGAAAAACAGTGGGTGCCCCTCGATAAGAGTGAAGGCGGTGTCAAGGACAAAAGTATCCTGACGGTGTTTTTGGCACCGCTTTTTTGCCAGAGAGATTTGAGGACCAAGACTCTGGAAATCTCACGCTAATCACTTATCGGTGGTGATCTTCTCCCGAAGATCGTTCCACCAACCATCGATTCGGCCCCAACGTCGACCATGATTCTTCTATGCGAACATCCCGCCTCGTGCGGAATGCGAGAGCGCCCAATCAGTTCTGCGGTCTAGCTTGCGCCGACCAGGGGCACCCGCGAGCTGCTCTCGATGCGAACGATCTCTGGATACGGCTTTTGTGTGCGTAGCATCCAGTAGAGTCGTACGGCTAACTTGCGCGCCGTTGCCACCTTGGCCACTCCCTTCGGCTTCTGGTGACAACGATGCAAATACTGCTTCTTCATTTCCGGGTCGAAGCGCACCGTAATCTGCGCCGCCTCCACTAGCAACGAGCGCAACATGCGGTTGCCCTGCTTGGTGATCGCACCCAGCTTCTGCCGTCCGCCCGAACTTTCTTCGCGCGGGATCAGCCCCAGATAACTGGCCACCTGCTTGCCCCGTGGAAAGCGACTCACATCGCCGATCGTCAGAACATAGGCCAGTGCCGTGTTCGGTCCCACTCCCGGCTGCGTCATCAGCAACTTCGCCTGCGGATTTTCCTCTGCCGCCTGCTGCACCGCCCAATCCAACTTGCCGATCTGCTGATCCAGCGTGGCCAGCAGTCCCAGCAAATCTTCCCGCCGGCACGCCGCCCAGGGTTTTAACGGAAGTTCGCGCAACATCTTCTGCCCCGCCTGGCTCCACAGCTTACGCTTGCGCTGCATTCCCTTATTCAAGGAAAGGTGTTGCAGTTCGTTTTTGACTCGGCTGCGAATCTCCACCAGCTTGTGCCGATGCAGCACCAGTTGTCGCAGATCGCGCTGCTCCCGGTCCGGGGTCCAGAGCCGCGGAAATCGGCCTTCCACCACCAGCTTTAAAATATGTGCCGCGTCGCGCTGGTCCGTCTTTTGCTTGCGCACGTAGCTGGCTCGGATCTGGGCTGCATCTCCGATCCAGATCTCATGCCCCAGATCCTCGACCAGTTCGATGAACCACTGGCTGTTGCCCGTGGCCTCCATGCCGATCAGCACCGGCGCCGCCAGTTGCTGATAGAACATCCTGGCGTCGCCGCTAGCATGCACCAGCTTCCGTTCCCCGCAATCCCCAGTCTCCATGTCCATCCAACTCACTTGCTGCCAGCTGGGATGGAAATCACATCCTATAATCATCATCGAAGGCTCCTTTCTTCCCAGCGTCTTCGTCCTCAAACAAAGACTACATGGGTTCGAATCGAGCCTTCACTCTTATCCAATCAATCCTAACGTCGCGTTTTTTGCGACGTTAGGGTGGGCTCGCCGACGCGCTACTCCGCCACTGCAGCCACGGCCTTCTCTGCGCGAATCGGCCAGCAGGCGCTGCCAAACGCGACCGCATATACCGCGGCGATCACACCAAACCCCGCCGCCAGGCTGATGCGCGACGCGATCCAGCCCACCGTCAGCCCCAGTGCCACCTGCAGAAACGTGCCAAAGAAATAAAAACTATTCTGCACTCGCCCCATAAAATGCGCAGGCACCTGCTCCATCAAGCTGGTATTCATGGCCACACCGCTGACGCCGCGTGCCGATCCCATCAGCCCATAGAGCAGCACCGCAATCGCCAGCCAGGGCGAAAACGGAGCAAGCGCCATAGTGCAAGTCAGCAGCAGCATGGAAATCGCAATCGCAATGCGCGCCCCCACGCGCGCAATCAGCGCCGGAACATAAAGCGCGCTCAGGAATGCGCCCACGCCCCATCCGCCGTTCAACCATCCATAGCCAGTGGCGCCGGCGTGAAAGACGCGATCGCTGAGCGGCGCCGTCACTACCACCCCTGTCATCATGGCGCCCAGAAACAAGGCCCAACTGGTGCCCAGAAAAACAACACTACGATGGGAGCGCAGAAAAGCCATCCCCTCGCGCATCTCGCGCAGAAAGCGTCCCACTGCCGTTTCCGCGGCCTCCAGATCGTGTCGAAGTTCGACTACCCTCGGCACCACGTGCCGTCCCTGGCGCACCGCAAAGTAGCAGGAAAAAGAAACGACATACGTGCTGACGTCGATCAGCAGCACTCCGCCCAGCCCAATGTGTTCATAGACAAATCCGACAATCGCCCCGGCAATTAGCCAGCCGCCCTGAATCCCGGCCAGCAGAAAAGTATTCGAGTGCACATAGCCGCCCTCGGGCGTTAATTCCTGAATCAGCGCCGTGATCGTCGGCCAGAACATCCAGAAGCCGGCCGCCACCAGCGTATTCATCAGGTAGAGTTCCCACACCTGCACGCGATTAAGAAAGGCAAGCACCGTGACCGCCAGAATGACGACGGCGCGAGAAGCGTCCAGCCACATCACCAGCCGCCGCCGGTCTTCGCGGTCAATGATGACGCCGGTGAAGGGAAGCATCACCATGGCCGGAATCGTCTGCAGCGCGGCAAACGTGCCCAGAGCCATCTCCGAATGAGTGCGCTGCAAAATCGTCCAGGCCACCGCGGCGGAGTTCATCCCGCTGCCCAGCATGGAGATCACGTTCGCCGCAAAAACAAAGCGCAGCGAGCGGGACCGATCTTGCAGAATGGCGCGCATCATTTGAATCTAACATGGAGCGCGAATAGCTCTCAGCTCTGTCAATCAGGCGCTAGTGAGCTGTTTTGAATTTGGAGGAATTGGTGTGATTATTAGAAGGAAAGTATCTGAGGCAGCGGCATGAAGAGCCGACGTGATTGTAACTGCCCGTGTCATTCGGGCAGTATCGTTGTACATCCCGTTCCTTGCTGTGACGGCTTGTTAGGCTATCTCCGCCGGAAACGCAAGCCAGTCCCCGACACGGAGCCTAAGGAAGACCAAAAATCGATTGTAGGAAGCGTGAGGAAAAACTGCCTGACAACTGATCCAACTGACAACTGAGTTGGATCCTACTTTAGCCCGTTCACCACATACGCCTCCGACAGCACCCGCACGTAGAGATACGCGTACGCAGTCCCGTCGCTTGAGAGATGAGGTGCGACAACGGCCGTGACTCCCGAGCCCGTTTCTTCCCCGAAAGTTTTCCAAGGCTCCATTTTCCCAGTCTGTAGATTCACCCGCGAGACCTTGGCGGATTTCGCCCGCCTGCTGATGGGAGCTACGTACACCGACTCCCCATCCGGCGTCCACCCAATCACGGAGTAGCCCGCTTCCAGCCCCGGTATCGGATGAAATCCGCCTCCGTCGAGCGGCCAAATCCCACGTTTTCCGTCCGGTCCACGCACCACTACACTCTTGCCGTCGGGGGAGACCACCGTGCCCGCGGTGCCCTCGGGAGTGACGGGCTTGGCATCGCCAGTACTCACATCGATCATGTAGTCGCGTCCGCCGTGCCCCGCCTCAATCCCCGCGGCCAGCAACCGCTTCCCATCCGGAAGAAACCGGACCCCGCTGTAGCTGATGGCATCGTGCGTAAGTTGTCTCGCCTCGCCCGTTCCCGTCGGCACCATGCTCAGCGGCCCGCCTTTCGCTGGTTTTGTGATCACCCATTTTCCATCGGGCGAGATGGCCAACGAGTCGCCCTCGCCAATCCGCGCCGGAGGCGAGCCATCCGTGTCGCGCAAATACACCGTGTAGTTTGGCCCACCGCCGTCGCCTTCCTCGTCGAAGACGATCTTCCGGCCATCCCGGCTGATGTCGCGCAACTCCGACCATCCAAACCACCCCAGTTCGTGTTCTTCTTTTCCGCCCGGCGCCATCCCCCGGATCCCCAGCCGCGTATGATTCGCGACTGTCAGTACAGTGCCATTGCGCAGGTCTTCCAACCACATGCCTCCGGGCACGTTCGTGATCGTGCGCAGCTTGCCCGAAAGCGTCACCGCGCGCGGGTTCGAGGCTTGGCCCGTGTTAGTGGAGGTAAACCAGATCTCATCGCCCGCCGGAGACCAGAGAATCCCCTGCAGCGAGGTCCAGCCGGATGAAAGCTTCCTTTCTTTCTCCTGGCCATCCGCCCCAATCACCGCCAACGAACCCTCGTCGTCACCGTTCGGGTTTTCATGGTCGGCGAAAGCGATCCATTTACCGTCGGGCGAAATCTTCGGGTGACTCATCCAGTTGATGCTGTCGAGGAGCACCTTGCCAATGGGATATTCCAGACGCCAATGATTATTTTCCGGAACGTAACGGACAATCGCCATACTGTCGCCGCTCGCGGAAAAGTCGGCGTCCCCCACATTGTCGAGTACTTCCCGCGGCGTCCCTCCACTCAACGGAACCCGCGCCAGCGTTCCACTTCGCGCATAACCTCCGTGCCCCACCGTATTGAGCCGAATCGCCAGTTCTCCGCCCTTGGAGATCGAAAGCAACTCCGCATCCTTGATCCCCAGTTCGCGCGAACCCGGATCGTCCGTGCGCGACATATAAAGCTGGTCGTCGCCGCCCTCCCACGACGCGCTGTAAACAATGCTGCCGTCAGGCGTAAATCGTGCGTTGCCGATGAATCCAGTGCGAAACGTGATCTGCTGATACTCAGCCTGCGGCGCGCGGGCGCCCGCTCTCCCACTCCACCAGCCGAGGCCATAAACCGCGCTTGCAACCACCAGACCAGCCGCGATCCCGATCAGCAGTCTGCGGCGCGGCTCGGCCGCTCCCTCCGCTGCCGCTGCCGCTGACGCTATCCTTGCCGTCGACCCCGAAAGCCCGGAAAGATGTTCCAGGTCAAACGCGATATCGCTGGCGGAATGGAAGCGCGATTCGGGATTCTTCTCCAGGCAGTGGTGCACGATGCGCTCCAGTGCTGGAGAAACATTGCGATTCGTCTCGCTCAGCTCCGGAGGCTCTTCCTTCAGAATCGAACTCATCGTGTCCGCCGGAGTGTCGCCATGGAACGCTTGTTTGCCCGAGAGCATCTCGTAGAGAATTGCTCCAAAACTGAAAATATCGGAGCGAGGATCAAGCCCCATGCCCCGCACTTGCTCGGGAGACATGTATCCCGCCGTGCCCAGCACCACGCCAGCTTCGGTCGCGCCGTGGGTCACGGTGGGCATTGAGGTATGGGGTCCGGGATCAGCCTGAGTAAGTTTCGCGAGGCCAAAGTCCAGGATCTTCACCCGCCCGTCTTTGGTGACGAACAGATTCTCCGGCTTGAGGTCGCGATGGATGATTCCTTTTTCATGAGCCGCGGCCAGCCCATGCGCAATCTGCATGGAGTAGTCCAGAGTCTTGCGCACAGGGATCGGTCCGCTGCGCAGCCGCTCCCGCAAAGTCTCGCCCTCAAGCAACTCGGAGACGACGTAAGGCGAACCTTCGCTGGTGCCAATATCAAACACCGCCAGAATGTTGGGATGATTCAACGCGGCAGTAGCCAGCGCTTCCTGTTCAAAGCGCCGCATGCGGTCGGAGTCAAGAGAAAGCTCCGACGGCAAAACCTTGATGGCCACTTCGCGCCGAAGACGAGAATCGCGGGCGCGATAAACCTCGCCCATGCCTCCGGCACCTAAGAGGGAAACAATTTCATACGGTCCAAGTTTGGTGCCGGGAGTCAGATTCATCAGTGGGCGAGATTATAACCCAAGGGGACTTTCCCGTAGAGATGGGGCTAGCCCCGTCTAGCGGAGTGCCGAGAACGTATCCCAAGGAAAGCTCGTCAGCTGTCCTTGCGATAGATGAGCGCACAGCCGTTTGTCGGTGGAATTCGACGGACGAACTGATAACTTCCCAGCTGCCCGTCAACTCGGGCGGAATCGGACACGGTTCAAGCGGTCTGTTACGGTGACTGCCAGGCGCCGAGAAGACGGCGTAAGAGCACCAGTTCGCCCAAGTGGTAGGCGTTGTGATCGGCAGCGAGCAGTGCCTCTCTCAGGATGGTCTGACCGTCGCCGTGTGGAACTATAGCCAGCAGGTCGGTCGATTCATCGGCCACCAGTTCGCATAGTGCCTCAAGATCCTTGCGAAAGGCTTGCACGCTCTGGTCCCAGGCTTTTTCGTTCGGAGGCGCTTGCGTACCGGGCCAGTATCCGACGGGGAACTCAGGTGATTTGTGACCGGAGTTGCGGGAGAACTCCAAGATGTCCCATAGAGTGATGCGCAGGTGTTCGAGCACTTCCCACGGCGAGTGCTCGGCGCCATTCGGCCTTTTGCCGCGCACATCGGCCGGAACATTCTTGACGACTGCGTCGAACGCCACGTGAGCGTCACTGCCCTTGAGCAGGTTCAGCATGTGTTGCCGTAGAGCCTTGTCTTTTGCCATGATTCAGATTCCTTTCTCTTTCAGTGCAGGGACTTCTATTTTGTAATTTGCGTGTGAGCATCGCCCAATGGATGGGCTTAAGGGCTGGGCCAATCCCGCGTTCGTTGCGCTCGGAACTCCCCTTCAAGTCTCCAGGTTTGGCCGTCTGTATTGAGAGATTCGCCGATCCAGTGGAAAGCATTCTCCGTGATTTCGGTGAATCTCCAACGGGTTGGTGTCCCATCCAGGCGCGCGCCCACTTGAACGATGTCGTTGCCGATCCGGCGTCCGATCTGTTCTTCGCGATGACCCGTCACGGGATTCATCCAACTGATGAGCCAAGCCTGATTCACCGGATTCCAAACGCGAAGCGTAGTTCCATACATGTTATTGCTCTTGCCGGTCTGGACCGCGCGCTCGGCGCGGCGAGGCATGATCCAGACGTCTTGCACGGCGCGGCCTTCGAGTACCCAGCCAAAATGGACCTCACCTTTGATGCCGAGGGAGGAAACATCCACCGTTTTGTAGTGCAGAACTTCCAGTTCCCAACTCCCGATCAGCCAGCCATAGATGTCAGCAGATTCCGGAATCTCAGGAGAACGGGCCGATGCAGTCAATGCCGTTTCAAAAGCCCCTTTTTGTGCCGGCGCGATTGTGATCATCGTTGAACCTCCTCCAATCATCTAAATTCTTGCTATATCCTCAGAAGAGTTATAGATCCCTAGGGGAGGCGCGTTCTTGGCAAAAATTGCTGTCGAATTCAAGCAGGATGTGGCCCAACGGGCAGCAAGAGGTGCGGCGACCGGCCGCCCTGTTTCTAGCGTGCTTGCGCACGGCGAGGGATGGAGGGCGGCCGACTTGATCTGCACCTCCGGGCCGCAAGACCGTCCTTTCGAGGAGCAGCATTCGCGGGTTTCGATAGCCATCGTCCTGGCGGGAACATTTCAGTACCGCGCCGCAAACAACGGCAGGACGAGCGAACTCATGACGCCGGGTTCACTCTTGCTCGGTAACGCGGGGCAGTATTTTGAGTGCGGCCACGATCACGGCGCGGGAGACCGCTGCCTTTCGTTTTCCTATACGCCGGATTATTTCGAGCAGATCGCAGCCGACGCGGGAACAAGGCGAGGTGAGCGCGTGTTTCGCATGCTCCGATTGCCATCCACGCGCGCGCTGTCGCCACTGGTAGCGCAGGTGAGCGCGCGGCTGGCGGGAGATTTCGGAGGAACGCACGAGTGCACGCCGGGAATATCGTGGGAGGAATTAGGGATTCGATTGGCTGCATCCGTCATACACCTTGCAAACGACGCCCCACGGGATCTGCGGGTCGCGCTGCCCAGCCAGGTCGCACGAGTGACGCGCTCCGTGCGAATAATTGAACAGAACTCTGAATCAGAGCTGACCCTTCGGCGCTTGGCCCGCGAGGCGAAGCTGAGCCCCTATCACTTTCTGCGATGTTTTCAGCAGCTGATTGGGGTGACGCCGCACCAATATCTGCTGCGGGTGCGGCTGCGCGATGCAGCCACGCGGCTGGCGACGGAACCGGGTAAGGTATTGGATATTGCGCTGGATTGTGGATTTGGGGACGTGTCGAATTTCAATAGGGCTTTTCGGAGAGAGTTTGGGATGAGCCCGCAGCGGTTTCGAAGGAACGGGTTGCCGTTGGTTCCAGGCGAAACTAGAATCTGGTCAAGAAATCTTGCATGAGACCTGAGCATCAGGCGGACTCATGAATCCCGGAGAATTTCGCGAAGTTGGGCACCGCGTGGGGACCCGCTGGCTGAATATTTGGAGCACATCTGAAGAGAAGCCGGTGTTCCCGAATACCGAACCAAGCCCACTGACGCAGCTAACTGACGAAACCTGGCTTTTACTCACAACCAAGATTCCGAAGAATAAGGAATGACGAACTGACAGCCGGCACCTGAAAGCTAATTCTCGCTCTCCACCGGCTTCGCCTTCGGAGCCGGCAGTGCCTTCATGGGCTTGCCCGGGTTCGGCGCCGGCATTGGCGGGACCGGCGGAGCCGGAGCCACCACCGCCACCGTTCCCTTGCGGATCTCAATCGCTCCCTTGTCGCAATTTATCACCAGCCTCGGCCCGTTCGTTCCGATCGATCCGCTGGCGCTTGACTGGTTGTCTTTATCGTCGACTTTGATCTCGTCGAAATCGCTCTCGATCTCTCCTGCGCGCGTGCGCGCCTCCACCTTGATCGCCGTATTCGGAGGAATCGAAACCTGAACGTCGCCCTTGCGGTTATCGATCTGGATATTCCCTGGCTTGTGCAGTCCCACTTCGACCGTCCCGTTTTCGTCTTCCAGTCGCAGATCGCCCGACAGGCCTTCGAGAGCAATATCCTTCGACCGGGTCGTCAGGCGCATCGGTCCGCTCAGCGAATCGGCGCGCAGGTCGCCCGAATCCAGATCCAGGCGCCCATCCAGCCGCGAGAATTCCATGTCGGTGCGTGACGACCGGAAACTCACCGTCTTGCTGACTCGCACCAGCCGCACGCTTTCCTGAAACTCTCCATTCAGGTGCACCGCGCCGTCCACATCTTCCACATCCACTTCGTTAGCCTTACCCTGAATCGTGACGTCGCCCTTCAGATGTTCCAGCCGCACCGAACTGCCGTCCAGGTTGAGCACGGCGTTCCCGGTGTGGTCGCTGATGTTCACTTCGCCGCGATGATGGTTGATTTCAACATTGCTGCTCATGCCCGCAATGGTCACGTCGCCTCGGCCCGAGACAATCACCAGGGCCGTATTCACCGGCACGTAAATATCCATGTCAGTGGTCACGCTCTTGTCGCCCGCGCCCTGTGTGTTGGCATTCAGCGTCACCACCTTGCCCTCGATGGCGATCTGCGGCTTGGTCTTGCTGTCGTATTTTTCCGCGTCCCGCTCCGCTTCGGCGCGCACCTTCTTGCGCACCGAAACCTTCATCGTCTTGCCTTCCCCCACATTGATCGTGATCGTGCCCCGGTCATCATTTACGTGGAGAGTGCTGCCCGCCGGAATTTCCTGGCTCAGTTCGTCGCTGTAATCGAACGAGGACCCGCCAAAAATTTCATCCAGATCTTTGTCATCGCCAATCTGGATGTGATCCCCGATGCTCTTCCAGTCCATACGTGACAACTGGGTCGCAGTCAGACCCGCGCTGACCAGGAACAGCATCAGGAAAATGCCGCCGACCCCAATCCCGCGCGCCGGTTGGCCGAGGCGCTTGGCCTGTTCATGTTCGATCAGCTTGAGCACGCCCCACAGGATCAGCAGCGCAGGCCAGAAGCGCGCGAACAGCGATCCCAGGTGGTGGATATCCACGATCCCCATCGTTCCCAGCAGGAACAGCACGCCCATCAGGATCAGCACGACCGGCCCGGCGAACGAGCGATGCGGTAGACGCGGCGGAATCGGCGGCGGAGGCGGAGCCATCATCGGGCTAGCCACGGTTCACCTCGCCGGTCGGAGGAACTGGTGGCACGGGTGGCGTCGGGGGAGTTGGTCCTACCCCCGGATTTGCGCCCATTCCACTCCGGATGCGCTCTCGCATTGTGTCTGCCAGTGACGGAACGTGTCCTTCCACCGATGCGCTTCCCTGCAGCAGCTTGAGTCCGCCGATCACCAGCAGAATTACCGGCCAGGTGCGATGAAAGCCAAGGTTCGACTCGTGCAGGTTCTGCAGCAGGAACAGGACGCCGACGGTCATCAGGATCGTGGGTCCCGTGATCTGCCGCGTGCGGCAGCGCGCGCATTGGCAGCCCGAACAACCGCCCGACAGTAGACCCCAGTTGCGCGCGAAGAGCCAGCCGCCCAGAACAATTAAGAGCACGGGCCAGAAGCGATCCAGGCCGAATTCAGTGAGCCCCAGAGTATGCAGCAGGAAAAACACGCCCACCAAAATGAGCACAATCGCGCCCATCGGAATTTTGCTGGTCTCGATCTTTGTCCCGCCGCTAAAGGTTGACGCCAGCCCGAAAGGATCCGGTACCGGTTGCGCCATCTGAATTGCCTTCGCCGTCCGTACCGAATCAATAATCTGGTAGACGTAAAAGAAGGCAATGCCAAAGCCACAGATAATGCCCAACGCTTCGCTGTGTCCAGTGTCGCTGGCGCTGGCGCCGGCGACGAGCAGTACAAAAATTGCCAGATGTGCCAACCCCTTGGCATATTGCCCCGTGTACACGGCGCCCACGCCGAACGGGAAGAATCCGGCCAAAATTCCGGCCACGGTCGGGTTCGGCCCGCCGCTCCCAGTTGGACCTCCACTCGCGCTCGGCGCGGGCATCGCCGCTGGAGCACCGCCGGAAACGAATCCCGAAGTGCCGAATCCCGACGCACCAGCAGAAGTCCCTGCCGGAACGCCCTCCATCTTCGCTCCCAGGCAATCTTCACAATAGATCACGCCCCGCACGGGACGTGTACAGTTCGCGCACAGTGCCTTTCCGCAAGTGCGGCAATAGGCCACTGCTGACGCATCAGCATGATTGGCGCAGTTCATACAAACCTCCTGTTCGTGGTCACCATCACAACAGGCGGCTGTGAGCTTCGAGTTTCGAGCCGCGAACGAGCTTGGGTTTGCTCGTAGCTCGTAGCTCGCGGCTCGTAGCAGGCTTCATTCGATCCCCCCGTCATTTCGGCCAGCACCATCTGGCTGTTCTCACGTGAATAGTTACGATCCTGTCTCTGGTCTGGTTGCCCACTGGTGTTGTTCTTGCGATTTTCTTTCTGTTCATTTTTCTGATCATCGGGCCCGGGCTCGGCGGGAGTGTTCGCCCGCTTCAGCTCGCGCAGTTTCGATTCGATCTCATACACAAAGCGAATATTGTCGTAGTACTTCACCACTCTGATTTGCGCGTCATTATACGTATGGCGCAACACCGACGGCCGCAGCGACACGTTGGCCATGTCCTTCGGCTTTACCCCCGCCGCGCTCAGCGCCAGCGAGAACGAGAAGAAGATCATCCCAAACGACATCACAAACCGAGGCTGCCGCACAAAAGCCGCCACCGGACTGAAGAAGGAATCCCACCGTTCCCGCATCCGCTCGCCAAAAGGAGTCGCCCTGCCGCCGCGCACCGCCGCCCCAGTCGCAGAGAAAGTCCGCGTGCTCACCACTCCGCTGGTAGCCGTCAGAATGTTGTGCACCAGATAAACCGGAGACTCGACCTCCTCAAGAGACCGCAGCCACCGCTGCCCCGCCTGCACGTCCGCAAACAGCGGACCGCAAACCGCGCACACCCGCCGATGAGCCTCGAAACCCTCCATGCGCACCGGACTCAACTGCCCGCCACCATCCAGGGCTTCGCTCAGCAGCGTTTCGAATTCCGCGCATTCGATCCCGTGTTTTGTTTCACCTGGCATCAGATCACCTGCCTATATGTACGTTGTAGGAGCCGCGCAAGTTCCGCCCGTCCCCGGTTAATTCTTGACTTGACGGTCCCCTCCGGAACCCTCAGAGCCGTAGCAATTTCCCGATAGTCCATATCCTGTAAATCCCTTAAAATCACCGCCTCCCGCAGCTCCGGAGACAGCTTCTGCAAAGCCAGATGCACCATTTCCCGAGTTTCCCGGCTCGCGACCGCCGCGTCCGGAGCCACCCCCCGGTCCGCGATCTGCTCGCTAAGTGGCTGCGCGTCTTCATGTTCCGAAGGAACGGAATCCAGCGAATCGGTGATCCGCTCGCCTTTCGACTTGCGGAAATGGTCCACCAGCAGGTTGCGCGTAATGGTGGTGACCCAGGTCATGAACGCGCCCTTACCCGAATCGTATGTATTGAGCGTCCGGTACATCCTGATAAAGACCTCCTGGGTGAGGTCCTGCGCGTTCTCGGAATCCCCGGCAAACCGGTAGCAGACGTTGTATATCCGCCGGTGATAGCGCTGCACAATCTCTTCCCAAGCCGCGGCATCGCCAGAAACGCAGCGACGGACCAGCAATCCGACAACCTGGGCATCATCCAAAACCAGACTCCGTGAGTTGCGCTAGACCGCTCGAATGCTCGTGTGGTGACGGGGCTTTGCCCCGTCCAAGCCAAGCCAAGCTCGGCCGCGCCGCCACCAGCGCGTTTCGTATCAGGTATCGCTTCAGTGATACCGCAAGTTTCCAGAAATCAGAAGCCCCTTGAGGGGCCGAGCCCCACCGTCCGTCGCTGATCCATCTTTAACAGCACAGGAGAAGTACGTTTCTGTGGGGCAGGAAGTTCCCTTGAATCATGGAGCTAGCGATTGTAGCAGGAGAAATCGGCGCAGGTGTGGCCGGACGGGTGCAGCTCCTCGCGTTTTCTGCAAGGGGCGGGTGCGGGCAATCCGCAGGTTGAATTTCGGTGATCGGTCATCGGTCAATCCACATGTTCGCCTTCTTCAAACTGCCCCTCCGCGCTCGGCAGCACATCCCGCTCGCCAGCAATCCAGACGTATAGCGTTGGCAGCAGGAAGATACTCATCACCAGCGCCGCGATCAAGCCTCCGACAATCACGATCGCGAACGGCCGCTGAGAATCGGAACCAATAGCATGCGAAAGAGCAGCCGGCAGCAGTCCGAGCGTGGCGACTAACATGGTCATCATGATGGGCCGCAGCCTGAGCACGGCTCCCTCAACTGCGGCGTCCTCCACCGAATACCGCCGCGCTCGCAGCTGATTGATGTATTCCAGCATGATAACTCCCGTCTGCACCGACACTCCAAACAGCGCCAGAAAGCCCACGCCGGAGGAAACACTAAAATTAGTGCCTGTGATCAACAGCGCAAGCAGACCGCCAATCGGTGCGATGGCAATGTTCACCAGAATCAACAGCGCCCATTTGAAGGATTTGAACATCGTGTAGAGAATGATGAAGATCAGCAGAATCGTGATCGGAAGAACGATCAGCAGACGCGCGCTGGCTCGCTTCTGGCTCTTGTACTCGCCCTCCCAATCGATGCTGTATCCGGTCGGCAGTTTCACCTGATCGTTCACCTTTTTGATCGCCTCTTCCACCGTGCTGCCCAGGTCACGGCCACGGACGCTGTACTTGATGGCAACATAGCGCCGATTGCCCTCGCGATAGACTTCCGAAGCGCCATCGGTCACGCTGATCTTGCAGAGCTGCGCCAGCGATACCCGTTCCCCGGATGGCGATAGCAGGCGGATGTTCTCGATCGCTTCCTCCGTATCGCGATACTTTGGCAGATAGCGCAGCGTCAGGTCGTAGCGAGCCTCGCCTTGCAATACCTGTGTAAGCGCGTTCCCTCCCACTGCGGTCTGAATCGCGTCCTGCACGTCGGCGACGTTGATCTGGTAACGAGCCGCTTGATCCCGCTTGACCGTCACATTCAGATTGGGCTGGCCCAGCACGCGAAAAACTCCCAGGTCCTCAATGCCATTGATCTTCCGCATGATATTGACGATCTCATCGCTCTTTTCTTCCAGAACTTTCAAATCGTCGCCATAAATCTTCGTGGCCAGCGCACCTTTCACTCCGCTGACCGCCTCTTCCATATTGTCTTCGATAGGCTGCGAAAATCCCCAGACCACGCCGGGGATTTTGTCCAGCTCGCGATTCATGGCGGCGATCAACTCGTCCTTGTCCTCGCGGAACACGGGCCGCCACTGCTCTTTCGGCTTGAGGTCAACGAAAAACTCGGTATTAAAAAATCCGGTCGTATCCGTGCCGTCATCCGGACGTCCCACCTGACTGGTGCACTGCGGTACCTCGGGAAAGGAGCAAAGCACAATTCGTGCCTGGTTTGCGATTCGGATTCCTTCGTCTGGCCCGGTGCTGGGAGCAAGCGTGCCACGCACCCACAGCGCGCCTTCATCCAGGTGGGGCAGAAATTCAGAACCGATGGCCCCGCTCATCGCCAGATATCCCCCCACCGCCACCATGAACCCGCACACGCCCACCGTGACCCCGCGATGACGAATCGCCCACCGGACCGCGGTACGATATCGCTCAATCACGAAGTGCATGATGGGGTTGTGCCATTCGCGCGCTCCTTTCTGGAAGGCGAAACTGGCCAGTACCGGCGCAATCAAGATCGAGAACAGCAACGCCCCGAGCAGCGCAAAAGCCACCGTCCAGGCCATGGGATGAAACAGACGCCCCTCCACGCGCTGCAGGGTGAAGATAGGCAAATAAGCCGTAATGATGATGGCGATCGCGTAGAACACCGGCCGCTGCACTTCGTGTGAGGCATCGCTGATTTGTTCTCGCGCCGTTTTGGTGCCTCCGTTCTTGCGGCCCAAATGGCGCACGATGTTTTCGACCATCACCACCGCGCCATCCACCACCATGCCAAAATCCAACGCACCAAGCGACAGCAGGTTCGCGGGAATGTGCCTCAAGTCCAGACAAATGGACGCAAACAACAGCGAAAACGGAATCGTCGCCGCCACGATCAGCGCTCCCCGGATATTGCCCAGGAAGAAAAACAGGATAATCGATACCAGGATCATGCCTTCCGTGAGGTTATGCAGCACGGTGTGACTGGTGAAATGAACCAGATCGCTGCGATCGATAAAGGGAACAACCTTCACCCCGGGAGGCAAAATATGATGGTTCAGTTCCTCCACTTTGTCGTGGATGCCTTGCAGCGCGGCCTCTGCCGCCGCACCTTTCCGCAACAGCACGATGCCCGAGACGACATCGTCGTTATCGACAATCTTGCCGTCTTCGCGGTGAAGTGCTCGTGCAAACTGCCCAAGCCGAATCTTCGGACCTTGTGAAACCACCGCAATATCCCTGACCCGGAGCGGCGTGCCATTTTTGGTCAGGATGACCGTCTGTTCGATGTCCTGGGCACGGTCAACCAACCCGACCGAGCGCACGTTGATCTGCTGCAGACCTTCCTGTATGAAGCTGCCGCCCGCGTTCACGTTGTTGTTGATAAGTTGTTGCTCGACCTGGGCCAGGCTCAGCCCGTAGGCGACAAGTTTGTTGGGGTCAACCCGCACCTGGTATTCGCGAGTAGGGCCGCCGAAGCTGGCGACATCCACAATGTTGGGCACAGCCTTGAAATTCTTTTCGATGACCCAATCTTCAATGGACTTCAGCTCCATTGCGTCATATGCCGGATTGGTGCTGTGCAGGGTGAAGAAATAGATCTGCCCGACCGGGCTCCAGTCCGTGCCCATTTGCGGCACGACGTTCGGCGGCAGGGTGACCTGGCTCAGCCGCTCCAGCACCCGCTCCCGGTTCCAGTCGTTGTCCGATTCTTCGTCGAAGATCAGCTTCAGATCGGAGAGTCCGAACAGCGAGAACGACCGCAGATGCACCACATGCGGAATTCCGTTCATCACCACTTCGAGCGGAATCGTCACCTGCTGTTCGATTTGTTCCGCCGAAATCCCCGGCCATTGCGTGATGATCTCGACATAGTTATCCGCCACGTCGGGATAGGCCTCAATCGGAAGGTCATGAAAGGCGACAATCCCGCCGGCGAAGAGCAGCAGCGCAAAACCCAAGACCAGCAGCCGGTTGTTAAGAGCAAAATCAACCACGCGGCGAATCATTCAGGCTCCGATCTATTGCCCCAACCGGTTCTGCAGTCGCAGAGCATTCGCCGTTTCCATCCCATCCCCCCTCGGAGCGACACCTCTCCCAAGTCGTCGCATCGGGTCTGAACTTTATGTATCGTTGAATTCCGATTCAGGGGAGACACTCAAACGGTATCGCCGCTAATATTTCGATTCCCAGCGCAGACATTCAGCCAGTCGTCCGATTGAGTGCTACGGGAGTATTGAATTTCTCGATGCCAAACCTCTGACCTCTAACCTCTGCCCTCCGACGTCTCGCAAAATCGTTTGATTGGCTGAGGAATCACAACCAGTCGTGGGATAATCACCGATTCAGTCGAGACCTGCGTTGAACCTATGTTGAATTTGGAATGGATCTGGGAACCCCGGAACCGACTCCCCGTCCTGCTAACCAGCGCGGGCATCGTGCTGGTAATCGCCGCCATAGACTGGTGGACGAAGCCGTACGTCTCGCTCGGTTTTCTTTATCTGTTTCCCATCATGCTCGCGGCCGGGTTTCTGCCAAGGTGGGCGCTCGTGCTCATGGGTGTCGCATGTGCGGTGCTGAGCGAACGTTTCAGCAACCTCGACCCCGCCGACGCTCCCCTCCGCACCAGTTTTGAAGCCTTGGCGCTGGTCGGTTCCGGGCTGTTCATCTCGGAAGTCCTGCGCAACCGCCGTCTGCGATTGGCCTCCCAGGAGCGCTTGCGCGTGCTGGTCGAAACCAGTCCAGCCGCAATTGTCACTGTCGATGAGCGTGGCTTCATCGAACTTGCCAACCAGGCGGCCGCCGAACTCCTGCTCCCGCGCGACGGACATCTGATAGGCCAGCCGATTGCCGCTTTCTTGCCCGAGCTCCATCACGCACTGCGCTGGGAAGAAGGACCTCAGTTCAGGACTTCGATGCAATGTCGCGGCCATCGCGGTAATGGAGAATCCTTTCTGGCCGACGTCTGGTTCTCCAGTTACAAAGAGGGGACGGCTCCCAGGCTGGCCGCCATCATCGCCGACGTGACCGAAGAACGCAGTGCCACCGCGGATTCTTCTCCAAAGGAGTCTAATCAGCAGGAGAGGTCTCCCCTGAACAGTCGCGAATCCGAAGTGCTTCGGCTCCTGGTTCAGGGTCTATCCAACAAGGAAATAGCATCGCAGTTAAACGTCTCCGAGAGTGTAGTAAAGAACACGCTCCAGCAGCTATTTGCAAAAACGGAAGTCCGCACCAGGAGTCAACTGGTAAGGGTAGCGCTGGAGTTCTATAGGGATCTTCTGTAGCGTCTCCGGGCCAGCCCCCGCCGCACGACTGCACAATATTGCAGATTGACAACGCGACAACCATAAAACATAATCCTCCGCAAGTTTTAGGCACTGCGCTTCCTCCGCTTCCCGAATCTCTTGCGCTTCCCCTTTTTGCGCAGCATTGGAACTAGCTTTACCAAAGTTCAATTCTCAGAAAATACAATCTGGAGTGTGCCATGAAGAAGAAGATCTCGACGACGCAGTCGGCGGTACAGATGACGCTGCTTTGCACCCTATATTTATTGACATCATTATTGATGTCGACCGCCGCCCACGCGCAGCTCACGCCCAGCGCCGACGCCTACACCAACTCCGCCGATCCCACCACCAACTACGGCGCCGGTGTGCAGCTCGACGTCGAGAGCACCCAGACCGCCTACATTCAATTCAATCTGTCGTCGATTCCCGCCGGCTACACCAGCGCCGACGTCACCCAGGCCACGCTGAAGCTATACGTCAATGCCGTGACAACAGCCGGCAGCTTTAACGTGGACTACGTCACCGGCGCCTGGGTGGAAAGCACCATCACCCACACTCTGGCCCCGGCGCTGGGAACGACCATAGTCGCCAGCGTCCCGCTTACCACCGCCGATAAGAACCAGTACATCCTCATCGAGGTCACTGCGGCGGTGCAGGCCTGGCTGAGTGGAACTCCCAACGACGGCATTGCGCTCGTCGGCAACAGTCCGGTAAACGTTAGCTTCGACAGCAAGGAGAACACGACGACCAGCCATCCACCGGAGTTGGATATCGTGTTCGCCGGCACGCTCAAAGGAGTGACCACGGCCAGTGGCAGCGGCCTGATCGGTGGCGGCACGAGCGGCACGCTGAATCTGTCGTTGACCAAAGCCTGCGCCGCGAATCAGGTGTTGAAGTGGAACGGAACGGCGTGGGCCTGCAGCAGCACAGGCACCGGCACGATCACGGGTGTGACGGCAGGTACCGATCTGACCGGCGGTGGGACCAGTGGCACGGTCACCCTGAAACTCAACACCGCCACGGTGCCGCTGCTGGCATCGGCCAACAAGTTCACGGCGAACCAGACGGTGACCGGCACAGTTACGGCGACATCGTTCAGTGGCAGCGGCGCTGGGCTCACCGGCGTCACCGCAGCCAATTCCACGGAACTGGGCGGCCTGGCTTCGAGCGCCTATCCCAAGTTAGCGGCAGCCAACACGTTCGCGGCGAATCAGACAGTCAATGGAAGCATTACGGCCACCTCGTTCACCGGCAACGGCGCCGGACTCACGAACGTCACCGCAAGCAATTCCGCGGAACTAGGCGTCCCGCCATGAAAAAGTCTTCGCCTGTGTTCGCCCGCCCTTTTAAGTACCAGCCAATCGAGAGCACTAGGGCAAAATAAAAGACCACGATGACGACATCGATGGGAGCCAGTCGCACCAGTCGAGTTGGCACTTCAGCCGCCAACAAAGGCGTCATCGCCTGTCCTTCCCTTTACTTCTTGGTCTGGCCATAATATGCGTTCTCGCCGTGTTTTCTGAGATAGTGCTTGTCGTGCAGCGGGCTTCCCACTGGCTCTGCCGCTCCGTTGATGCCGAGCGTGAAATAGGCCATGCGCGCGATTGCTTCCAGAATCACTGCATTGTGCGCAGCCGCTTCTGCGTCTTTTCCCCAGGTAAAAGGTCCGTGGTTGGCGACCAGCACGCCAGGGGTCGCCGAGGCATTCGTCTGCCGCATGCTGCGAACGATGGAGTGGCCTGTGTTCTTTTCGTAATCTTCCGCGATCTCTTGCTGGGTCATCTCGGAGGTGACGGGTACAGGACCATGAAAATAGTCCGCGTGGGTCGTACCGAAACATGGAATAGATCGGTGGGCCTGTGCCCACGCTGTGGCATACTCAGAGTGGGTGTGGGCCACGCCACCGATTTCCGGAAACTGGTTATACAGTACGAGGTGAGTAGGCAAATCGGACGATGGCCGTAGGCTTCCCTCGACGATCTTGCCGAGCAGGTCGGTGATGACCAGATGCTCCGGCTTCATCTCCTCGTAAGGAACACCACTGGGTTTGATTGCCACCAGTCCTTCTTCACGGGAGATGCCGCTGACGTTGCCGAACGTATACAGGACGAGACCTCGCCTTACCAGTTCGAGGTTGGCTTCCAGGACTTGTTCCCGCAAACGTTGCAGCATACTGGTCGAAGTGCCCCCCACACCTTTATCCGGTAATCGTTTACCACGAATCATCGCAATCTAGTCGATTCCCATTGTGGTTGTCAATTCCAACTTTTCCTAATCGCGGCGCCGAACCTCGAACAAACGAAGCCGTAGGATGGAAAACATGCAAATCATGTCTTCCGGTATAGAGGGCCTCGACCTGATTCGACCCCCATCCAAGGTTCAAATGCCTGTTAGACCACGTTCCGCTTGCGTGTCTTGGTGGTAAGTCTTCCAGATGGAGCCAAGGCAGTGGAGCGCCTGAGTACCAGGCTGGTATTCAGTGCATATTCACAACGCTCGTTCGAGGGTGACTCGCGTTGTGTCTCGTTCAGCAGCGCATGGAAGGCGATCTTGGCCAACTCCATTTGCGACATCTGGACCGTTGTCAGCGGGGGAATGGTGAACTCCGCCAGTCGGATGTCGTCGAAACCGACCACCGAAAAGTCATTGGGTATCTTAATATCCTGATCGTATGCTTCCCGCATCACTCCAATCGCGGTCATATCGTTCGAACACAACGCAGCCGTCGGCCGGTCCCTCAATTTCTTAAATTCCAAGAAGGCCCGCATCCCGCCATCCATGGCGTGGTTTCCTTCTATGATCAGGTCGGGAGAAAGTCCGATCTCCGTCATCGAAGTTTTGAAAGCAGCTTTTCTTACCATGGCTGATTTCAAATGCGGAGGTCCGGAAATAAATGCGATCCGCACATGCCGGAGCGCAGCCAGATGCTGCACCGCCTGCCGGATTCCGTTCAAATAGTTGATTCGGATGTTGACGATCCCCGGAGCATTCGGGCCAACATCTACGAACACCAATGGCACCTTGCGGAACCGCAGATGGTCGAGCAGTGTTTCTTCCATGCCAAACGTCAAGATGGCCACCCCGTCGACGCGGCGTTCAATCATTCGTCGTACCGCGGACTCCATCCGTTTCGGATCGTGAATGGTGGATGTCAGCAGAATCTCATAGTTATTCTCCACCGCAAGATTCTCGAAAGTCTGCACGATTTCCGGGAAAAATGGATTCGTGATTTCCGAAACGATCAGTCCAAAAATGCGGCTGTGCCCCGAAACCAAAGCCCGAGCCTGCGTGTTGGGGAAATACCCAAGCTCGTCGACGACCTTCCATACCCGCTTGGCTAACTGAGGATCGACCGTGGGAATATGATTGATCGCTCGGGACACGGTGGCCGTGGAAACCTTTGCTTTCAGCGCGATTTCCCGAATATCCATGGCATTTCTCTGGAAAACGAAGCCCTTGACGAAAGCGTATTTTACCACAGCGAATCGGGCAATCTGACAGAAACGCCCGCTGCTGAGCAAACGTTTGCCATAAAGCCCTAGCAGAACAATTCCAACCAAGAGTTGGCTACTTCTTCGTAATTCATGGCTCTTGTTGTCGCTCCGGCGATTTGCCAACGCTGAACAATCTGCCTTGCCCAATCGCACGTAACCACGGGCGTATTCACGGCATCTCCAGGCGGCACCAGCGATCTTTGAGAGCGGTGTTAAACCGCCCTCATCGGTGCTGGATGCAACCGCCGACGTGATGGACGAGAACGATGTAGCGCGTCCGTTCATTGAACAATGCCTCGTGGAAGATGCTGACGCGATTACACCGATACCTGAAATACGGACTGCTGCGAGAAGTGGCTTGGCGGCACGATGATGATGGCACAAGAACAGCACACACCCGACTTAACCCATTGAAAACTGGCGGAAGCGTGTGTGAGTCGAATCCGCACATGAACGTAACTTCAACAACTTAGCAGGCCCTGGATGACACCTTTAAGCCTCTAAAGCACTGTTGAGCACGCAAACAGAGCGCAGGTAGAGCGCAACGACATCAAAGAAGAGTACCTCAAAGCTGCGCAAATGTAGCAGCGGTTCCCTTCTTCTCTTCCTGGCGCAAGAAGACTCCGACAGGCGGCTCAGATGGCTTGAGTTTCAGCGACCTGCCTGCAGATTTCTAAATCCTTCTCTTAGACTGCGCAGCGAAGAAACCTCGTCTCGCCGGCCGTTGTTCTAACCAGTTTGGTCCAAACATATATCTCTACCATTGACAGGCGCTCGGGGCCGGATAAGCTTGGATAGGTATCGAGAAGCCGCGAGGTCGCCTCTTATGTGGAAATCGTTGTCCTCTAAGTCATCCTCCGCCATATTGTTCGCCTTGTGTTTCTGCGCCGCCACGCATGCGCAAGATCCAATCAAGGTCGAACCATCGCACTACAAACTCGCCTTCGAGAATGAGTATGTGCAAGTTGTGAACGTTCACTATGGACCGCATGAAAAGTCGTCCCTGCACGCGCATATGGGAGGTGTAGTCGTCGTTCTCACCGCCGGGCATCTCCGGTTCACGGATGAAAACGGCAAGACCCAAGAGGTATTTGCCAAACCAGGCGATCCACGCTGGTTCCCGCCTTTCAAGCACAGAGTCGAAAACCTCGGGGATACTTCATACAACGCCGTCTACATTGGGATCAAAAGCAAGCGTTTAGCCAACGAGGTTAGCCTGAAAGCTGGTTCATCGGAGATGGACGAGCAGACGAAGAAGCTCGTCGCGGACGCACTTCTGGCCACGCTGAGTGAGGTCCCTGCAAACTGACGACCTTGGCGGGAATGAGTCTACGGGCCAGTTTCCGGCTGGCTTTTCCGCTTGTGTTTCATGGAAAACAGAAATTGCATTCCCAGGTAGCCGAAGAATTGCGGCTGGCTGGCCGATGGAGCGCAAAAGCTGCGGCCGGCCATGAACAGCAGCACGAAATGTTCTCCCAGCTTGTAACGGCCTCCGCCATCATAGGTGTTCCAGTGGTTGGAGCCATTGGTGTTGGCGCTGTTATAAAACTCGGCGGCCAACTCCATGCGCGTGCTGACCTCCCGGAGGACGACTAGACCGGTAAACCAACCCGCGCCTCTACCGCTCGCGAATATATATCCCACTTCGGGATTCACCTCGATTGGCCCAACTTTTTTGGAGACCTCAACTGGAAGATAGAATCTGGTGCCGTAATCTACAAGTCCGCGCTGCAACGAAGATGTGGGATTGTTGAACTCGAGCTGAGGAAAGATCGAGATCGCGAGTTTCTTCTCATCGCTGTCGTAGAAGCGCCACTTCACGCCCGGCAGTGACTTGCCCAGACCCGTGCGCGTCGGACCGCCGTTGGTGCCTTCCACGAGGTACGGCACCTCGTATGTGAGCTGGATGCGGGAACCGACGCCATAATTCAAATCCAAGATGGGTGTATTGAAGATGCGCACGGCGGGATGGCGTTCGGAGTAAGTCATGATGTTGATTTCCCAGTTGCCATCGCCAGGTGTGCCCGGGTCGTTGGTAATGAAGGGTGGCCCTCCCTGCGCTGCGACTGGGTGTGAGAGGGCAGCCACCGTCAATATGATCTGTGTCACGAATAAAAGCAGAGCCGAGAATATGCGGGATGGGAAATTTCGTCGCCGCAGAGCGACGGGAAAGACCGCGATCGGATTGCCCTTCTTCGCTTCGCGACCGGAGGGCGTCATACGCACTAATCGCTGGCTCCGGGGCCGTTGAAATACTGCTGCGGATTGCGGATCGCCGCGATCACGTCGCCCATGAACGCTGCTGCCCGCGCGCCATCCACTACACGATGATCGCTCGATAGCGTCAAGGTCATCATGGGCCGAATGCCGGGACGAGCATCGGGACCGACGCCGACCGGCACCACCCGGTCGACGATAGCTCCGACGGCGAGAATCGCGGCTTGAGGTTGGATGATGATTGCGGTGAATGCGTCCACTCCGAACATGCCGAGGTTGCTGATGGTGAAAGTGCCGCCTGCAATATCGGCTGGACGGAGCTTGTGGGCCCGCGCGCGTTCCGTCAGGTCAAGCCGCTGCGCCGCGATCTCGCCCAGCGTGGCCCGGTTGACGTGGTGAATCACCGGTGCCACCACTCCTTCCTCAACTGCGATCGCGAGTCCAATATTGATTTCGTCGTTTGTGCGAACGCCTTCGCCGGTCCAGCATGCGTTGATGCGCGGGTGCTTATGAAGAACGCGGGCGACCAGCGCCAGCAATAGATCGCTGTGCGTGAGTCTTAGTCCGTGCGATTTTTCAATCTCCGGCGCAAGCTTCTGCCGCGCCTCGTTCAGAGCACCCGCATCTACCTCGCGCACTACGAAGAAATGAGGAACTGTCGTCCAGCTCTGCGTAGTACGTTCTGCCATCAGTCGCGAGATGGGGCCGCCGCTTTCAACCGTCGCGGGCGGGGAACTGGCCCTGGATTCAGCAAAGGTTAAAATGTCGGACGCCAGGATTTCTCCACCGCCGCCCGATCCGCGGACTTCGGCTGGATCGACGCCGTGTTCGCGGGCCAGACGCCGCGCTTTCGGAGAAATCTTGACGGGCTGTGCAGCCGGCTGCGTCGGAACCAGCGTTTGCTCTGCGGATGCCGGGGTTGAAGGTGCGGCTGCGCTGATTCTTCTTCCCGATGCGGCAGCAACTTCGTCGGCCGGCGGAGCTTCTCCGTGAGACACGATCCAAGCAATGACTTGGCCGACCGGAACCTCCGCGCCTGCCTGAATCTTGACGCCGGCGAGAAGACCGTCGCCGGGCGATTCGATCTCCATTACCGCCTTGTCGGTTTCGATCTCCAGCAGGGGCTCGCCTTTGGCGACCGCCTCCCCCTCTTTTTTTAGCCACGAAATAAGTTTGCCCGTTTCCTGAGCCATTTCGAGCGCGGGCATTACAACACTGATCGCCATACTTAACTGATCGCCATATTCAGAAGATCGAGACAGAGTCTGCCTCGTCTCAGGCTGCGGACACCTGCTTACGCGGTGATGGAACTGGTGAGTCGTGGTTGCGCTTAGACGCGGCGAGCCGCGTCTCTACCAGAACGCTTTTTAGTCGCCCACGCCTACTCTTTCCTGCCGGGCGCTTGCTTCGATCATTTCGCGCACGCGCTTGCTCGGTTTCGATTCAGTCTCGCGAATTGCGGGGAGCGGACCATCCACCGTGAAGTAGTGTCTGCCGGCCACCAGAAGTTCCTCGGCTGGGAAGCGTGTGATCACCTCATGGCCGGTTTCGGTGACAACAATTTCTTCTTCGATGCGAGCCGCACTCCACCCATCGGTCGAGGGCCAGAAGGTTTCCAGAGCAAACACCATGCCCGGCTTGATTTCGCAGGAATGCTCCAGCGACACGAGACGGCTGATCACTGGCTTTTCCCAGATGGCGAGGCCAATCCCGTGACCATACTGCAAGGCGAAACATTCTTCCTCGTTCGCAAAACCGAACTCCTGCGCCTTCGGCCACACCGAGGCAATCTCAGCCGTGGTGCGTCCGGGCCGCACCAACTCAATCGCGGCGTCGAGATATTCCCGGCAACGCTTGTAGGCGTCGTTCATCGCATGCGACGCGTAGCCTACCGTGAAGCAACGGTAATAACAAGTGCGGTAGCCCATGTAGGAGTGGAGTATGTCGTAATACACCGGATCTCCGGGCCGCAGTACGCGATCGGAGAAAACGTGCGGATGCGGATTGCAGCGCTCGCCAGAAATTGCATTCACCGCTTCGACGTATTCGGAGCCGAGATCGTAGAGCACCTTGCTTACCAGGCCCACGGCCTGGTTCTCACTCATCCCCGGTTTCATGGCGCGATATAGCTCGTCATACGCGGCATCGACCATCATGGCGGATGTGTTCAGCAAAGTGATTTCGTCACGAGTCTTGATAAGCCGTGCTTCCGACATGAGCGCCTGCCCATCGACGACTTTGATTCCTTCTTTCTGCAACGCGAAGAGGACCGGCAATTCAATGATGTCGATGCCGACCGGCTCTTTGTGCAAGGCCCGCATTTCCAGCTCGATTCGAATTTTCTTAGCGACATCCTCCGCGCGTCCCATCTCCGGCGTCATGGCTCCGCGCAACATGGAGATTCCGGCACGTGACCGCTCTCCCAGCCAGGGACAATGCAACTGGTGATGTTTGGCCGCCGATCCGAAATCCCACAAGATCGGTTCGTCGTTTTGTGGAAGCAGAGTGAAGCGATTCGCCTTGTCCTGCGCCCAGGTACCGATGTGGGTCGCGGTCAGGTACCGGACATTGTTCATGTCGAAACACAAGAGCGAGCCCATCTCCGATTTCTTGAGAAGATTTTTGGCGCGCTCCAGGCGTTCGCGGCGCAGCCGATCGAAATCCACGCGATTTTCCCAATCCACCGCCATCGTTCCATATGTGGGTAGAGCCATCGAATTCTCCTTGACCTTCTTAACTACCGTCGGCACATCGCGCGGGCGGCCTCAAACACGGTCTGCTCCGTCGGCACGGTTGCATCTTCCAAGGGCGGCGAGAACGGAATTGGAACATGCATCGCGCCCATGCGTTTGACCGGAGCGTCCAGATCGTAGAAAGCGCCAGTAGCAATCACCGACGCGAGTTCGGCGGTGACGCCGTAGCGTTCGTAGCCTTCGTCTAGAATAATTGCCCGCGATGTTTTCCTGGCCGATTCAATCAGCGTCTTCTCGTCGAGCGGCCACATGGTGCGCGGATCGACCACTTCGGCGCTGATCCCGATTTCCTCCAGCAGCGTAGCGGCTCCCAGCGCCACTTGCACCATGCTGCTGGTGGCGACCAGAGTGATGTCTTCGCCCACGCGCTTTATATCCGCGACACCGAGTGGGACAGTGTACTCGCCCGCGGGCACCGAGCCTTTGAGCTTATACATCATCTTGTCTTCGAAGAAGACGACGGGATTCTCGTCGCGAATCGCCGCCTTCAGCAGCCCCTTGGCGTCGTACGGCGTCGAAGGCAAAACCACCTTCAGCCCCGGAACGTGGCAGTACCACGCATGCAGCGATTGCGAATGCTGGGCGGCCGAGCGGCGCGTCGCTCCCATGGTAGTGCGCATCACCATGGGCACTCGCCACTTTCCGCCGGACATGTAATGGACCTTGGCGGCCTGGTTGACCATCTGGTCCATGGTCAAGGTGATGAAGTCGCCAAACATGATGTCGACCACGGGACGCATCCCGGTCATGGCCGCGCCCACCGCGAGTCCGGTGAATCCGGCTTCGGAGATCGGCGTATCGAGCACACGGTCTTTGCCGAATTCTTCTAACAATCCAGAAAGAACTTTGAAGGGAGTGCCTGCCTCGGCCACGTCTTCACCCATAATGCAGACCGTCGAATCGCGGCGCATTTCTTCGGCGAGCGCTTCGCGGATCGCTTGCGCGAACGTCAGCTCACGATCGTCTTGCGCGTGGGCACTGTTTTCACGCATACACATCCTCGGCCACTTCATCGACTCCCGGATACGGTGCTGCGATCGCAAAATCAACTGCTTTCTTCATCGCGGACTCAAGTTCAGCTGGAACCTGATCCAATGCGGCAGCATCGGCGAGTTTCTGGTCAATCAGCCATTTCCGAAAATTCGCGATCGGATCCCGCTCAGTCTTCCACATCTGCTCTTCTTGCTTCGAGCGGTAATATTCGCGGTTGATGTCGCCGACGTGATGTCCGTGATAGCGATAAGTATTGCAGAGCAGGAAGCCGGGACCGTCGCCGTGGCGGGCACGATCCACTAACCGCTGTGCGCTGCCGTGAACGGCGCGAACGTCCTGACCATCAACGTTCGCGGCTTCCAGGCCGAACGCGGTCGCGCGCATCAGAATGTCCCCCGCCGTAGTCTCCGAGTAATGGGTGTATTCCGTATAGAGATTATTCTCGCAAACATAGATCACCGGAAGCTTGAAAAGTTGTGCAAGGTTCATCACTTCATACAACACACCTTGACCGAGCGCGCCTTCCCCGAAGAAACATACTGCCACGCGACTGTTTCCAAGTCGGCGAGCCGAAAATGCCGCGCCCGTTGCAATGCCGGCGCTACCGCATACAATCGCGTTCGCTCCCAGGTTCCCCGTGGCCGGGTCTGCAATGTGCATGGACCCGCCTTTGCCCTTGCAGTACCCCGCCTTCTTCCCCAGCAGCTCGGCGAACATTTTATCCGGGGAAGCGCCTTTCGCCAGGCAATGTCCATGGCCGCGATGCGTGCTGGTGATGTAGTCGGTCCGCTCCAGTGCTTCACATACGCCGACCGCGACCGCTTCCTCGCCGATATAAAGATGTGCCAGGCCCGGCATCAACGCTCGCGTATAGAGCTCGTTGACCTGCGCTTCGAATTGGCGGATGGCGACCATCTGCCGGTACATCCGGAGCCACAACGCGACTTTTTCCGGCGCCTCTCTAGGCTGGGTGAGAGTTGTCATTCCTGATCCCTATTTCTGATCTTTCGTTTGCACGCCCGACATGTGCGCTAGCACGTCGAACACGACGGCGAAGTCAAGCTTCTCCCAGCCCATGCCGCGTGCGGCAGTCAGGAACTCATTACTGATGGCGGTGGTGGGGAGGGGAACATTCACCTTGCGCGCCAACTCCATCGCCAGCAGCACGTCCTTCTGCATCATATTGACGTTGAACCACGCTTCTTCCGGCTGCTGCAACACGAAGGGACCGCGGTACACGATCATGGGCGACGCAATCGCGCTGTGGATCATCACATCGACAGCGACTGCGCGCGGAATCCCACTCTTCTCCGCCAGCAATACACCTTCGCAGAAGGCCAGCATCTGTACCGCCAGTTGCAGGTTGACCGCGATCTTCATGGATAAGGCCACCCCGTTGTCGCCAACGTGCGTCACCTTGGGCCCGATATCCAGCAG
Organism: uncultured Acidobacteriaceae bacterium; assembly: GCA_963747545.1. Lineage (GTDB taxonomy): Bacteria > Acidobacteriota > Terriglobia > Terriglobales > Acidobacteriaceae > Acidiflorens. The sequence continues at coordinate 68,287 of CAVVFQ010000003.1, forward strand.
CAACGGCTTCAGGCGCTCGAAGGTTTCTTCGCGGCCTCCGACCATCACTGAGAGCTTGCCCTGCTGCAGCGTGATGACGCTGCCCGAAACCGGCGCATCAATCATGTCAGCGCCCTTTTCGCGAACCTTCGCTGCTAGTGCTCGGCTCACATCGGGGCTCACCGTGCTCATGTCAACGAGGAACTTGCCGGAGCCAAAGCCGGCGAGCAATCCGTCCGGGCCATCCGTCACCGCCGCGAGTGCTGCGGCGTTCGTCACCATAGTGAAGGTCACATCGGACGCAGCCGCCGCGGCCTTAGGAGAGTCAGCAAACTTCATGCCCTTCTCGATCAACCACTGCGCTTTGGAGCGCGTCCGGTTGTATCCGGTCACGGTGTGCCCTTTGGCCAGCAGGCGGGAGACCATATTGCCGCCCATCACACCAAGACCGATAAAGCCAAGGTTGGCCATGCAAACATTCCCTCTCGTTGATGAATCGGTGCTTATTAAATTCAGCTTGAAGTTCGAGCTACTACTTCTTGCCCAATGAAGACGAATCGGCAAGCACCTGCTTGAGGTGGGCACGCATTGCCTCGCTGGCCGCTTCCGGATCGCGTTGCTCAATCGCCGCGAGAATGCGCTTGTGATGATACTGCCCACGCTCCGGGCCGCCTTTTACTTCGAAAATGCGGCTGCGCTGCTCGCGCAAAAGACCGACAATCGAATCCAGGAGCGACAGAATCAACGGATTCCCGGCCGCCTCCGCCAACGCTAAATGAAAATCGAGATCTGCTTCCACATAAGCGTCCGGATCACGCAAGTTGCGGTCCATCAGGCCGACCGCTTCCCGCATCGTGACGAGCAGTTGCTCCTCAATTCGCGAAGCCGCCAGGCCGGCGATCTCTGGTTCCAGCATCAGCCGCAACTCGGCCAGGTTCGATGCTCCCTCCAGCGGGTTGATGCGGATCATTAAATCCAGGGACTGCCGCATTGTCTGCGAAGTCCCGTTTGTCACGAACGTGCCGCGCCCCGAATAAGCTTCGACCAGTCCCTTTTCACGTAGTGTCTTGACCGCTTCGCGGACGGCGGTGCGACTTACGCCAAATCGCTGAGCCAGGTCGCGCTCCGCCGGCAACTGATCCCCGGGTTTGAGTTGGCCCTTTAAAATAGAGTCTTCCACCTGTTGCACGATCTGTTCATACAGGCGAGAGGTCTTTACTGCCCGGTAAACCGGCTTGGTATCTTTGGTATCGATGGAATCAAGTGAATTGCTCGTCATCATGCACCCGCATCATTATGCGCCCACACGCCGCCCCGTCGCTAGTTCAAGATACAGTGGTATGACCACTATACCTTAAGGCCATTTTATGCCAAAAACCGCCAGTGCCTGGCGACAGGCTGTTTTGTGGTCCGACCACAATACTACTTGACGGGTAGGCCACGTCAAGGCTATATCTTCGTGTCACCCGATCTTTTTTCATTAGTTTTCGGGCCTCAGATTCCCGGAATCTAGGGCCGATCTGTGATAGCTGCGATTCGAAGTCGTTCCATCCTCATATCGAGGACTTGGAGGTCGTAATGCATTCTCAGTCGAATGACATTCGGGTTTTAGGCATCGTCTGCCTCGCGCTCTTCACCTCTATTTCCATGTTCTCCCAGACCACCACAGGCCGCATTCTTGGGAGCGTGAGCGACCAGACGGGCGCGGGCGTGGCAGGGGCCACGGTAGCGATCACCGATGTCCAGCGCGGCAACACTCGGACCGTATCCACTGATACCGCAGGCGAGTACGCCGCCCCG
>CAVVFQ010000004.1:0-815000 GCA_963747545.1 uncultured Acidobacteriaceae bacterium
GAGTTGCAACCCGGAGTCTACAAAGTTCGCGCGGAGGCAAAGGGTTTCAAAACCGTGGAGCGGGTAAACATTGTCCTGGAAGTTGCACAGGACTTGCGCGTCGACATCACGCTCCCGACCGGACAGGTTTCCGAGACGGTGGTAGTTAGCGCCGAGGTGCCACTGGTCAACAGCACCTCCTCCACTTTGGGCGGCACACTCAGTAATGTGGAGATTAACGATCTGCCGTTGAACGGCCGCAACTATGAGAACCTGCTCCAACTGCGTCCCGGTGTCATACGATATCCCGGCGGCGGGTTCTCGACGACGAGCACGAACGGCTTGCGCGCGGAGGACAACGCTTACTTCATCGAGGGCTTGTTCAACAGCGAACCCTACTCCGGCCAAGCCATCATCAATGGAGCCGGTATCGCTGGCGATTCGGCGACTATTCTGCCGATCGACTCGATCCAGGAATTTAACGTAGAAGAGAACGCTCCCGCGGAATTCGGCTGGAAGCCGGGCGCGGTGGTAAACGTCGGCCTCAAATCCGGCACCAACCAGATTCACGGCACCGCGTTCGCGTTTGGGCGCGACGGTGTAATGGATGCTCGGAATTTTTTCAACACGGTGCCCAACCCCAAGCTGCCCAGAACGCTGGAACAATATGGCGGAAGCGTGGGCGGCCCTATCATCAAAGACAAGGTCTTCTTCTTTGCAGCCTACGAAGGGCAGATGTATGACGTTGGAAACTCTTACGGAGGCGTCACCAGCCCATCCATGGTCTCCATGCCGCCTGCCGGCAATTGCATTTTTCTCACCACCGGCGACTGCGCGAATAGTATCCCCGACGTGATCGCGGATCTTCAGGCAGGCAGTATCCCGGTGAGTCTGGCCAGCTTGAATATCTCGGGGTGCGTGGTCTCGGCAGGTGGGGTTACGTGCAACGGAACCGGCTTCCCCACAAACAATAATCCCAACATTAATATCCCGAACGGATTCCCCAACAACGTGACTGTTTACAATACAGTCGAAAAAGTGGACGTCAACGTGAACCAGAATAACCGCGTCAGCGGGATGTACTTCTTCGGCAACAACACGGGGACGGTCGAAGACTTCTCCGAGTTGCAATCGAAGTGGCGTTCAGACATCCACACCCGTGCGCAGGTGGTTGGCGGAAGCTGGATATGGACGCCCAATCCGCGTTGGGTGAACGAAGCGCGCTTCGGATATAACCGCCTCTACCAGCCGACCTTGCCGGGCGACCTCAACGAACCTGCGACCAGTTACGGGCTCGACACCGGGGTGTCCGGGCCAGACACTGGCGGATTGCCGCGCATTGGATTTGGAGGCTATTTCACCACCCTGGGTGGCTTCAAATGGCCGAAGTTCCAGGGACCCGACTCGATCACCCAATTCATCGACCACATTTCCTACACTGCCGGCAAGCATTCCATCAAGTTCGGCGGCGAACTGCATTACAACAACGTCACCAACGCAGCCTATGGGAATGCGCGGGGAAGCATCACATTCCTCGGCGGCGTTACTCCCAACCCCGCGGATCCTAGTGAGACTCTCAACACGACGCAGTTGGAAGATTTTTTCGCAGGCTATCCGTTCAAGGCCTCCGTGACGGTGGGCAACCCGACTTTGCATCTGCACAATTGGGCATATTCGCTCTTTATTCAAGACGACTGGCGCGTGAGCAAAGGCCTGACGCTGAATTTCGGCGTGCGTTATGAAGACAGTACGGTGCTGCAGGAACAACATAACCTGCTCGGGAATTTTGACCCGAACGTGGGCATGGTGCAGGTGAAAACGGGCCCCAATCAGATTCCCAGCCTCTACAACCCCGATCACACGAACTTCGGCCCGCGCCTGGGATTTGCGTGGGACGTATTTGGCACGGGTCGAACGGTGCTGCGTGGCGGCGGCGGACTGGTTTATGAAACCGTGAACTGGCAGTCGTTTATCGCCTTCAACAACGCCTTTGGTCCGGGCAGCGTTCCCACCGGCGCGCCCATTAATAATGCTAACGATACTTCCGGTGGCACGATCACCACGGGGAACGTCTCCCTGCCTTTATTCCTCAATTCTCCGGCTACTCCATGGGACCAGGGCCCACTCTACGGCAGCCCTACCGTCAATTGTTTCAACAGCCCCTGCCCCATCATGACCGTGGACCGCAATCTGACCACTCCTTACGTTTGGAACTGGACCCTTAGCATGCAGCACGCGTTTACCCCGAACCTTACATTAGAGGTAGCCTACGTCGGAAACCACGGTTCGAATCTAACCGGCATTCGTGACATCAACCAGCCGCCGGTAGGTTCGGGATGGCCTGCCGCTAACATCGCCCAATGCACGGCGAACCTGACGCCTTCGGGCCAATACGACACCAATAACACTCTTGGCCTTCCCGGCGATCCCTGCCAGGTCGCCCCCGAGGTGGGGCCGTACAACACGAAGTTCCCGTATCTAAGTAACATTTTCAACATGGCCAACGTTTACAGGTCGAATTACAACGGCCTGCAAGTAACGTTGAACTCCAGAAATTTCCATGGCTTGAGCATGGTGGCCGGCTACACCTGGTCGCACTCTTCCGATGATGTGGGTGCAAACTGGGATTTCGGTTATGGGTCGGGTTTGCCGCAGAACGCTTATAATCCAGGCGCCGAGTATGCCAACAGCGACTTCGATGTCCGCAATCGCTTCACGCTTTCGGCCACCTACGCCATTCCCGGCAAAAAGGGCTACGGACAGTCCCTGGAGGGTTGGGAAATCAACACCATTGTCACGCTGCAGAGTCCACAATTCTGGGGGCCGATGGATGAAGGCACTGATGCCGCCGGCATTGGTCCGCTGCCCGTCAGTCCTCCCGCGAACACTCCCATCCGATGGAGTTTCTATGGGACCGCAAACAATTTCAAACCGTCGTCAAGCGGGATCCCATATTTCGGCGGAAACAATGCCCCGGCCGATCCGAGTAGCAATGCAGCCTGCAATGCCAAGGCTCTAGCTCTGGATGGAGGCTCTCCGGGCGCCTCAACTGAGTCGCTGGCCTTCTTTGGTTGCTACGCCGAGGGCAATTCCATCATGATTCCACCACCGCTGGGTCAGTTCGGCAACATGGGCCGTAACGGCTTCCCCGACCTTGGTTTCAAAGACGTGGACTTCTCGGTGGCCAAGAACTGGCATTTTACCGAGCGCTTACATGCCCAGTTCCGAGCTGAGTTTTTTAATATTCTCAACCATCCCAATCTCGCCAATCCCTACGGAGGACAGAATGGTTTCGGATTCAACGATCCTTCAGTTCAGCCATTCGGATGCGCCTGCGCCACTCCGGACGTCGCTGCCGCTAACCCGGTCATCGGCTCCGGTGGCAGCCGCGCCGTTCAATTGGGATTAAAACTTATTTTCTGATCGATCCAGTTTTTTGCAAATCGGGACGTCGATGCGGCCTCCCCTATTTTGACTGAAAGGAATTGTCCTGTGTCAACGCCGCCAATGCGTAATCGTCATCCCGCTGGACTGACCGCATCAGTGGTCGTCTCACTGGCGATGTCATTACTGAGCATCCCGTGCTTCTCGCAACGCGCCGAGCGCACGATTGACGAAATCAAGACCGAAGCCATCCACCGCGCCGAGGTCGGACAATATCCTCTGATCGGCCTCGATCCCGGCGATGTCAGGGAAGCTTTCAACTCGATCCATACTCGCGACAAAGACGAGTGGGCAGCGGCTTTTATGGGAGTGGCCGATCGCTACATGAACGAGGCTAAGTCGCTGGAGAAGACGGACCCGAAAAAAGCGAACGCCGACTACATCCGCGCCTGGCGCCTTTATTCCTTCGGACGTTGGCCCATCCCCGCATCTCCCGGCAAACAGCGGTCCTACGAAAAAGCGATCGAGGCCTTTCTGGCCCACGCCCGCTTCTGGGATCCGCCGCTTGAAATCGTGAGAATTCCGTTCGAAGGAAAAGAAATTATCGGCTACCTACGCTTGCCGAAAAATGCGAATGGCCCGGTGCCACTCGTGCTTGCGGTGAACGGGCTCGATAGCCGCAAGGAAGATTTGGCGGAGAGTTTTAGCGCCATCCTGCCATTTGGAGTCGGCTATCTCGCCGTCGATGGCCCGGGCACCGGGCAGAATCCAATCAAAGTCAGCGAAAACGCCGAACGTGTCCTATCTCGTGTGCTCGATTACATCGCGACCAGGCCTGAGATCGACAAGAATAGAGTCGCCATGCACGGCGTGAGTTGGGGAGCGTATTGGGCCACGAAAATGGCTATTGTTGAGCATGCCAGGTTGCGCGGAGCCAGCGCCCAGTCACCACCTATTGATCGGTTCTTTCAAAAAGATTTCCTGATGAACGACTTGATCGGCAACCGCGAATATCTTTTCGACCAGGTCCCCGCGCTGATGGCGATCTTCGACAACGTGCACACGGTCGACGAAATGGCGGAAGTGTTGCCCAAAATGTCGCTCGTCAAACAAGGACTGCTCGGCAAGCCCATGTCACCCATGCTCATTCTTGCCGGAGTGAAGGACACACAGGTTCCGATCGACGACATCTATCTGCTGCTCGACAAAGGTGATGTGCCGAAGACCGCATGGATCAACCCGCAGGGCGGTCATCTCGGGCGGCAAGTGGGTGTGTGGCCCGATCCGCGCATCTTCAAAGAAGTGATTATTCCGTGGCTCGTGAACGCGCTCGAACCGACTACGAACTAACGATGAAGAGTCAGAACAGAAAGACCAACCTCGGATTTGGGAGCGTGCGACATGAGAAATTCGCGAATTTTTCTACTCGTTTGCTGGCTTGGAATGTCCGTTGCTTTGTGTGCTCAGCAGTACCAAATTACGAATCGCATTTCTTTTCCCGGAGACTCAGGCTGGGATTATCTGTTTGCCGATTCGGTGTCCCGGCAGTTATACGTTTCCCACGGTGGCGATGTCGAAGTCATAGACCTTGATTCGCAAAAACCGGTCGCGAAACTTTCTGGAATGAAACATATCCATGGCATCGCTGTCGCTGGGGACCTCAATCGCGTATTCGTGAGCGACGGAGGCGCAAACGTAGTCGTTGTATTCGATGCGAGGTCGCGCTCCGAACTGCAAAGGGTGAAGGCCGGCGCCAATCCGGATGGCATTGTTTATGACGCGTCCAGCAAGCGCGTGTTCGCATTTAACGGCGGGAGTCAGAACGTTTCCATCATCGATGCCTCGACGGGCACTGTCGCCGGGACCGTTGCGTTAGGTGGAAAACCAGAATTTCCGGTTAGCGATGGGAAAGGAAATGTTTACGCCAACATCGAGGATAAAAGCGAGATCGTGCAGATCGATCCTAAGACCATGCAAGTCATGAAGCGTTGGCCCCTTGCGCCTTGCGAAGAACCGTCCGGTTTGGCCATGGACACGACACGCCGCAGACTGTTTGCAGTATGTTCGAACCAGAAGATGGCGGTCGTGGATGCTGACTCGGGAAAAGTAGTTGCGATCGTGCCCATCGGCGAAGGCCCGGATGCGGTTGCCTTTGACCCGGAGAACAACCTGATTTTTTCTTCGAATGGGCAAGACGGCACGCTCACCATTATTAAAGAAGAATCCGGCGACAAATTCTCCGTGGCAGAAACCATTCCAACCGAGAAGAGCGCACGCACGCTGGCTTTGGACAGTAAAACACACAATCTTTATCTGTCAGCAGCGCGGGTCGGACTGCCGCCCGCCGCGACCCCTGACAATCCACATCCGAGACCTAAGATCGAGGCAGGCAGTTTTCACGTGCTCGTGCTTTCGCCAGCTCCTTTCGACCCGAAACACTAGTAGAGGCGAGAGGCACAGCAATGCTCATTGAACCTAATGCAGTCTGTGTGGCCGACTCCGGAACGCGGACGGTGTGAGCCGCATGTCCTGTCACAAGTACCAGTAGACAACAGGGGATCCCAGAATAGCCTTATGCAGAAAAGCAAGTGGGAACTTGGGGAAAGGCCCGCCCAGAAGAGGCCTTCCGGGTTGTCCCTTTGCAGTGGATGCAGCGCGAATGGGTTGAATCAGGCCGGTGTCTGTGTTAACGACATAGTCGTCAGGATTAGCAGCCTGCGCTACGATCTGTATGGACTGCCTTCCGGGGGTCTGAATCTCAATCCAACGACGAACCGGATGAACATCCCCCTGCCACGCGACCATGACCCCAGCCCCCAGAGGAACCGATATCGCGTCAACTTCGTGCGAGAAGTGCGCATGCTTGACCCTTCGCTCGGCGTTCTTATTGGTATTGGTTGCGTAATCGATTGCAAGGTTGAGATTACAGTCATTATCGATGCTGGCGCTCAGTACCCGGTTGGCGTCCAGAAGACTGCCATTCCAGGTTGAGCCACCACCATAGAGAGGGAGAGTTTTACCGAGCCAGTCGCTGGTTTCGCGCAGCGTTGGACTGCTATCAGGGGTTGGCGCGTCCAGCCAGTTGACGTCTGCGTGCTGGGGAGCGGTTTGCTGGCCGAGACTCGCCACTGCGAACAGAGTCACAACGAATAGAATCATCAAGATGTTTTTCATCGTCTTCTCCAATTCCCCATTGAAGCCCCTTCGCCTAATCCTTGTGTCCATCACTCAAAATAGTTGCTTAGCCTGAGCTGGAGCCTGATACGTGCTTCTGCACAGGTCCACGGCGTGCTGTAGCGCCTTCTGTATGCGCGGCGCCATTCGCTCCTTTGACTCAGGAGCAGGCGCGTTGAGCTTGGGAGGAGGGGTGCCGTAAAGATCAAATCCAGCAGAGGCAAGAGCCTCATGGGTCTTGTTGACTCTCTCGCCCGCGCTAATGGCGGTCACTTGGCCCGTCTTGATCGTGAGGTCGGGAGCGAGACCATCGTCAGTGGGAGCAACCGTTATCTCAGTGACAGCCCCGAGCGGGACGGCGTAACTATAGATGGCATCTCTGCTGGTATTTGTTGAGTCTGACCCTGGATGGACTGAGCCGCCGTCAAACTGGTGAACCAATCCTGCCCGTCCTGGGTTTGCAGGTCGACCAAGGTAATCATGCTCGCGGACCAGGTCTCAGGAATGAAACCATGGATTTGTCCGGGTTGCGAAACGTCGTCGTAGGCGGATTGGGCTGCGACGGTATCAGACGCTTCTGGGGTTGTAGCATCGTCCTGTGCGCCAGCAATGCCGCACCCAACCGCCAGCCAGAGCAAGCATGTCACGAATGATATTTTCTTCATTTCTATTTTCCCCGATTTACCTGAAGCCATTTCTTCAGAGCAAGCTGGGCCGTCGGCGCGAAGCGTTGCAGCAACGCTGCCCAGTTTTTCCGGTTGTCTTAGGTTGCGTCGACCCGGCGCGTAAGGCAGATTATTTAGCAGAAATTGAAGGAGGGAAATGGTACGAAGGAAATCGTACGAAGGTAATCTGTATTTTTAACTTTTGAACTTGCCTTCACTGCACTCTTAGCCAGGCCGCTACAGCTTTTGGATCAAACCGGACCGACGCAGCGCAACCCGATGGAGTTGGTCACCATCAGAGGCGCATCGAAGAGAACGGGCAAGCCGCGCAGTCTGACGGTGGATGAGTTTCGAGGATTCGTGAATCACCTGGGTGAACCATTTCACACCATCGCGCTTGTGTGCGTGTGCTTCGGACTCCGCATCAGTGAAGCACTAGCCCTCAAGTGGTGTGATGTGGATTGGCTCAACGGGAAGCTCACTGTTGAACGTGGCATTGTTCGGCAACGGGTGGATGACGTGAAAACTGAAACCTCGCACAAGGCGATCACCGTCACAGAAACCATGATCGAAACGCTCAAGACGTGGAAGCAAACAACCCAGTTCTCCGCGCAAGAGGCTTGGATCTTCGCTTCCCCGGCACAGCTTGGCCGGTTGCCGTGGTCAGCCGATAGCGTCAACGATGCGTACAAGAAGGCCGCATCTGCCGCTAAGGTCGCACACGTCGGCACGCACAGCATGAGGCACACATACCGCTCATGGCTAGACGCTGTAGGGACTCCGATAGCCGTGCAACAAAAGCTAATGCGGCACGCGGACATCAGGACAACAATGAACACTTACGGCGATGTGGTCACGGACGAAATGTCCCGCGCGGCGTCAAAGGTGGCAGGACTGGCGCTTAACAGAGCGCAGGGCTAGTTAAGTCCTTTGTTTTGGCGGAAGCGTGTGTGAGTCGAACACACCGGCAACATCGAAGATGCCGCCCGCCGGTTTTGAAGACCGGGACGATCACCGGACCGCATGCGCTTCCTTAGTTTCGCGAGCAAGTTCGTGGAGAAGTTCGTTTGCAACGTAACACGAACTACTTCGGCTGCGCCACCACTCGCAGATAGGGCTTCAGAGTCTTCCAGCCGCTGGGATATTTTTGCTTGGCCTGGTCTTCTGAAACCGATGTGGGAATGATTACGTCCTGCCCAGGTTTCCAGTTCACGGGTGTGGCAACATTGTGTTTCGCGGAGAGTTGTATCGAATCCAGCACACGCAGCACTTCGTCGAAATTGCGCCCACTGCTCATGGGATAGATCAACATCAGCTTGATTTTCTTGTCCGGACCAATCACGAACACCGTTCGCACCGTGGCATTGTCGGACGCCGTACGACCCTCGCTGGTGGTGCCAGCTTCGGCGGGCAGCATGTCATAGAGCTTCGCCACTTTGAGTTCGGGATCGCCGATCATCGGATAGGTAACCTTGTGACCTTGCGTCTCTTCGATATCGGCCGCCCACTTGCCGTGGCTGGTTATCGGGTCCACGCTCAGCCCGATAATTTTCGTGTTGCGCTTGGCAAACTCCGGCTGCAGACCCGCCATATAGCCCAGTTCGGTGGTGCATACGGGGGTGAAATCCTTGGGGTGCGAAAACAAAATCGCCCAGCCATCGCCGATCCATTCGTGAAAGTTGATTGTCCCTTGCGTGGTTTCGGCAGTGAAATTGGGAGCTTCGGAATTGATGCGTAGAGACATGTTCTTTCCTCGCGTAGGTTTCTTAAATTGATGAGTGCCGAGCGCGTTTAAACCCTACTGCATTACTAGAGATAGAATATCCAACGGCTCGCGGCCCGTCAACCCCGGCCAAGCCGTCTCCGGCAGGAATTATGCTATCGCATCGGGCGGCGATCATGTTTTGGCGCGGCAACACGGGGGCGGGAATCTGAGACGCACGATAAAATCTCTAGTATGTCTACTTCCGGACGAAGGTTCTCGATGGTGCAGGTCGATGTGTTCACCGACCGCGCCCTCACCGGCAACTCGCTGGCAGTTTTCCTCGACGGTCGCGGCCTTACCACCGAGCAGATGCAGGCATTGGCTCGCGAAATGAATCTTTCGGAGACTACGTTCATTCTGCCCGGGGACGCCGCCGCGGAAAAGACGCGCGGCGTCCGTGTGCGCATCTTCACCGTGCAGGAAGAATTGCCCTTCGCAGGACATCCGACCCTCGGAACAGCTTTTGTTCTGCGCGGACAGTCCGGCGCGCCCGCCAGCCCAGACGAAGTCCGGCTTGAGTTGAATATCGGAACCGTCCCCGTGCGCTTCACCGAACAAGCCCCGCGGCCAACCTTTGGAGAAATGACGCAGAGGGATCCCGAGTTCGGAGCGATCCATAACCGGGAAGATATTGTCCGTCTCACGAACCTGAGCGTTGCGGACTTCGACGATTCCGCGCCCATCCAGACCGTTTCCACCGGTCTGCCCTACACCATGGTTGCGCTGCGCTCGCTGGCGGCGGTACAAAAGCTCCGCCTCGATCTCGACCGCGCCGGCGAATATCTCGCGCGCAGCGGCGGAAAATTCCTCTACTTCGTTTGCCGCGAAACTGTCGACCCCAAAGCCCGGCTCCACGCCCGCATGATCTTTTACAACGGAGACGATCCGGCCACCGGTTCCGCCGCCGGCTGCTGCGCCGCATGGATGGTTGCGCACGGAGTTGCCGCCAGCGATGAGCAGGTTTTGATCGAGCAAGGGCTCGAGATGCACCGCCCCAGCCAGATTTTTGTTCGCGCTACAAAGCAGGATCATCGGCAGGATAATCAGGTTGCCAATGTGCGTGTCGGTGGAAATTGTGTGGAAGTTCTCCGCGGGGAAGTCACGCTCGCTGTCTAGCGGAACGAAACGTCGCTCTAGTCGCGGCTTCCAAGGCTATGGCACGATCTTCCGTCGCACCGAAGTGCCATTGGCGAGCGCGGCACTTTACCGGAGCGACGATTCTGTTTAGCATTCACCTCGCTCCCGGTTCTCAAAAAGAAATTTAGGAAGAAAGTCAGGAAGGCATTTGTGAAGACAACCTCCCGGTCACGCCAATGAAGCCCAAGAAAACGATTCTTTGTGTGGATGATAACGAACAGGCCCTTTCCATCCGCAAAGTGATGCTGGAAACGCGGGGCTACCGCGTACTAGCGTGCAGCAATGGCGAACAGGCTCTCGAGGCCTTCCGTCGCGGTGGTATTGACCTGGTGCTCACCGACCTGATCATGCCGGGCGTGGATGGCTCGCGGCTGATCGACGAAATCAAGAGTCTTTCTCCGCAGACTCCGGCCGTGCTCATATCGGGCCGAATCAAGATCTACGAACGCGAAACGCTTGCCGATGTTTTTCTCTCCAAGGGAATGTACGAACCGGCGGAACTGCTGGAACGCATTCGCGTGTTGCTGGTGCGCAAACGTGGTCCCAAACGACCGGCTGAACTCCGCCCTCGTACGCTGGGCGTGGAGCATGCGAACGTGGCGTGAGCGCCGCCCGCGTGTGATATCGTCTTCACTGGATGTCCGCGTTCATCGAAGCCAGGGAACTCCGTAAAACCTACCGGGTTGGCAAAGTTGATGTGCCAGCCCTGCGCGGTGTCTCCTTCAACGTGCAAAAAGGGGAGTTCGTTACCGTCGTGGGCCCTTCAGGCAGCGGCAAGTCCACGCTGTTTTATTTGCTCGGCGGGCTGACCCGTGCCGACTCGGGAAGCGTCACCGTCGATGGCGTGGATTTCGCCACCCTGTCCGACGGAGAGCGCACCCGGTTGCGCAAGAGCAAGATCGGATTCGTCTTCCAGAAATTCAATCTTCTGCCTACACTCAGCGCTCGCGCCAATATCGAGATCGCCACTGACATCGCCGGGTTGGGCACGCCCGATCCCGCGTTCCTGAAGAAGATCACGGAGATGCTCGGCATCGCGCAACGACTGGAGCATCGCCCCAACGAGCTTTCCGGCGGCGAGCAGCAGAGAGTCGCGCTCGCCCGGGCGCTCATCAACCGGCCCGCCATCGTGCTCGCGGACGAACCCACCGGCAACCTCGATTCGAAGAGCTCGAGCGTCGTCCTTAACATGTTGCGCCAGTCGAACAAGGATTTGGGTCAGACCGTGCTCATGATTACGCACAATCCGGAGGCTGCCGAATATGGCGATCGCATCGTTCACATGCGCGACGGCGAGATCGTAACTCCGGATGAAGATCCGCAGTGGTCGCCGCATCATCCGGCAGAACATTTGCGGTCCGAATAGCACATAGGGTTGCATGGTGGTTTCACATGGCACATCGCGACGAATTCACAAAACCGATTCTCCCAGGCACGGGCGCGACCGATTACGAGCGCTATCTGCATACAGATGAGCTGCTCGCCCTGCAAAAGTCGCCCGAAGAACTGGTGCACAAAGACGAAATGACCTTCCTGGTCGTGCACCAGAGTTCGGAATTGCTCTTGAAGGGAGCGGCGTTCGAACTGGGCCGCGCTCTTGAAGCGCTCGAGCACGCCGATTATGGCAACAGCACGCGCCTGATCCGGCGCGCCATCTCGCTGCTCGAACCTACCATCGGCTTGCTGCACATACTGGAGACCATAACTCCCCACGACTACCACGTCATTCGCGCCGGCCTCGGACACGGCAGCGGCCTCGACTCTCCCGGATTCCTTTCGTTGCTCCACATCGGTCCGCCCCTCGGCCACGCTTTTCACGAGCAACTCGTCCGCGCCGGCCTCACCGTCGGTGACCTCTACCGCCGTTACGAAGAATTCTTTGGCCTGCACGATGTCGCCGAGCGCCTGCTCGACTTCGACGAACGCATGCAGCTGTTCCGTTTCCACCATCTCAAACTCGCCGAACGAATCATCGGAGGCCGGGTCGTGGGCACCATGGGAACGCCGGTGGAAGTGCTGCAGCAGCGAATGGAAAGCTGGCTCTACAAAGACCTTTGGGACGTCCGCAATGAGATCACGGCTGCCTCTAACGAGACGCAAGCGGGAAATCAGCAATAGGAGTTCGTTGCGAAGGTTGGTAAATTGGGCCGCTGGCGCTGTATTCTCGTGGCGTGCGTCGTTCGAATGTGCCCGCGCTCCATCGGTCTCCGACTCCAAAATTATTCGTGGGGCTGATCATTACTCTGGCGGCCGTGGTTGCCTACTCGGGATACATCACGCGGCAGATCTCCGGCTTGCGCGAACTACAGAACAATCTCGTGGACCGCAACCGGAAAGACTCTCTGCAGCTGCTTCGCATCCAGAACGACTTGAACTCGCTGGCGCTAGCCATGCGCGACATGCTGGACAATGATGAGCCTTACCCGCTGACAGCGTGGTCGGCGCAGTTCCAGCGCGTGCGGACTGATCTGGACGACGCACTACGCCGCGAGCAACAAGTGGCCCCGGTGAATCGTACTCCCGAACAAGAACAGTATCTGGAGAATTCGGTCGCGCAATTCTGGGACGCGGCGGATCGCACTTTTGCGCTGGCGCACGATCCCAACCAGACCGAAGCCAGAACGCAGATTCGAATCTCGCTGCGGGCGCGGCAGGAGGCACTGAGCACGGCTGTTTCCCGACTGCTGGTGCAAAACAATGAGAGCGAAGAGCAAGCCGCGTTGCGCATCGCACAGATCTATGACCGCGTGCAGCGACAGGTGTATCTGTTCCTGACGGCGACTTTAATCGCGATTCTTTTTACCAGCCTTTACCTGATTCGTTCCAATCGGCAATTGTTCGCGCAACTCGCGGCCCTTTCCGAACAGCGCAGCGAACTTGCCCAGAAGCTCATTGCAACTCAGGAATCCACCTTGCGTCACATCTCGCGTGAATTGCACGATGAGTTCGGCCAAATTCTGACCGCTGTGGGAGCCATGCTGACGCGCACGGGAAATCACGCTCCAGAGGGATCGGTGCTACGCTCGGAACTTCGTGAAGTCTGTGAGATTACGCAAAGTACTCTGGACAAAGTGCGCAGCCTGTCGCAAGCCCTGCATCCGGTGATGCTCGAAGAAACCGGACTCGAGAGCACGCTCGATTGGTATTTGCCGGTGGTGGAAAGGCAGGCTGGCGTTCACGTATTCTATGAGAAATCGGGCGAGTCCTTTCCCATAGGCGGAAACGCCGCCATTCATGTGTATCGTGTCGTGCAGGAAGCCTTGAATAATTTGACTCGGCATTCGGGGGCCAAAGAATCCTGGGTGCGTCTGCGATTTCTGCCGCAAGCGTTGGAGGTCGAAGTGGAAGATCACGGGAAGGGCTTTGACGCGCAGGCTGCCAGGCAGGGAATTGGCTTAGTGGCGATGCGGGAGCGCGCGGAGTTGCTGGGCGGCACGGTTGAATTCTTGCAGCCCGCGCAGGCTGCAGACGGAAGAAGTGCAGACGGAACAGGAACGCTGGTTCGATTACGAGTTCCAAGAAAGAAGCTAGATTCGGATGCCGGATAAAATTTCAGTTTTGCTGGTTGACGACCACGCCCTGGTGCGGCGAGGATTCCGCCGTATTCTCGAAGATGAGCCGGACATCACCGTTGTCGGCGAGGCGGGCGACGGCCTTGAGGCAGTCAAACTCGCGGACGAACTTCATCCGAAAGTGATTGTTATGGATTGCGCCATGCCGGGGATGAACGGGTTGGAAGCTACGCGGCAGATTCTGCGAAAGCATCCCCAGGCTCTGGTGCTTATGCTGAGTATGCACCCGGAGGAAACTCTGGTGCGGCAAGCACTCGATGCCGGCGCGCGCGGATACGTCCTGAAAAATGCAGTGGACCTGGAGTTGGGTGCTGCCATCCGGCGAGTCGTGAACGGCGACACTGTGCTCGATTCCAGACTAAAGCGCCCGACTGCGCTCAAAGGCAAGCGCCACGCGGCACTCACTCCGCGCGAACTCGAAGTCCTGCAAATGATCGTGGATGGCAAGTCCAACAGGGAGATTGCGACGTCGCTCGAGCTCAGTGCCAACACCGTGGCCGTTCATCGGGCCAACATGATGGACGCTTTGGGAACCCACAAGACCGCCGAGTTAGTCGTCTACGCTATCCGCAACGGGCTGGTTAACCTTCCGTGAGCGTTCATTCGGAGAGTCGCGGTGCTGTGGACCGACGGTCTTTTCTCCGGGGAATGGCCGGCCTGGCATCGGCTTTCATATCGACCTCAGGTTTCCGATTCGACGCATTCGCGGCTTCTCCCACGTCTGATCCCGGTTTCCGTTTGGTGGATGTAACTGCCCCGTCCGGAATCCGCTTCCGTCACAACAGCGGCGCATATGGCGGGAAGCTGCTGCCGGAAACACTCGGCGCCGGTTGTGCATTTCTCGACTACGACCGCGACGGCTGGCAGGACATTCTTCTGGTGAACGGCATGGACTGGCCCGGACATAAAGACTGGCCCGGTCACGAGCGGGAACGAAGCGCGCTCAAGCTCTATCGCAACAACCGTAACGGCACATTTTCCGACGTGACCAGCAGAGCCGGGCTCCACGTCGAGATGTACGGCATGGGCGTTGCGATCGGAGACTACGACAACGACGGCTATCCCGACATTTTGATTACCTGCGTCGGCCAGAACCGGCTGTTTCGAAACACTGGCAAGGGCACTTTCGTCGATGTTACCAAGTCGAGCGGACTCGGTGGCCGGCAGGCTTTGAGCACGTCCGCGTTGTGGTTTGATTTCGACCGCGACGGGCTGCTGGATCTCTTTGTCTGCAACTACGTCAAATGGTCTCCTGAACACGATGTGTTTTGCAGTCTTGACGGCAAACACAAATCTTATTGCACACCCGAAGCCTACCGCGGAGAAACCTGCTGGCTGTTTCATAATCGCGGCAATGGAACCTTTGAAGATGCCACCGCCACCAGCGGAATTTTCGACAGCAGCTCGAAGTCGCTGGGTGTGGCGATGCTTGATTATGATCACGATAGCTGGCCCGATTTGCTTGTGACCAATGACACGCAGCCCAATAAACTTTATCGCAATCAACGCAACGGCACGTTTAAGGACGTTGCCGTAGATTCTGGCATCGCTTTTTCCGCGGAGGGCAGGGCGCGCGCCGGAATGGGCGTGGATGTGGCCGACTTCGACAATTCAGGAAACGCGGGCGTAGCGATCACGAATTTCGATAACGAGATGACGGGGCTTTACCGGCTTTCTGATGGCGGGAATTATGTGGACGTGGCGATGCCAAGCGGAGTGGGGCTGGCGTCAAAAGACAAATTGGGATTCGGCTGCCTGTTTCTCGATGCCGATCTGGATGGCTCGCTCGACCTGGCGGTCGTGAACGGGCATATTGACGACACGGTGCGCAATGTCAGTGGCGTCGGGTATGCGCAGCCGCCGCAACTTTTTCTGAACGGTGGAAGGGGAACGTTTCACGATGTGGCGGCTGAAATCGGCGGCGGATTCAGCCAGCCAAAGGTCGGACGCGGCCTCGCCTACGGCGATTTCGATCGGGACGGCGATCTTGATCTCCTCATCACCACCAACAACGGTCCCGCCTATCTCTACCGCAACGACCAGACTGCCGGAAACCGGAGCATGCGGATTCGCCTGGTCGGGACGAAGTCCAATCGTGATGCCATCGGGGCCTCGCTGAGACTATTTCACGGAACTACGAGCCAATCCCGCCTCGTCAAGAGCGGATCGAGCTATCTGTCGCAATCGGAGTTGCCCATAACTTTCGGCCTGGGAAAAAGAGATAAGATCGATCGTCTGGTGATCGAGTGGCCGAGTGGAAGAACGGAAGAATACAAGAGCCTCGCGGCCGGCCGAGCCTATGAGTGCGTGGAAGCAAAGGGAATCACGTCTCTGCCGGGCTTCTAGCAAATCATCAAAGGGGGGACAAGACATGAGAATTCGTATTCAACCTGTAGCCGCAACCGCTCTGCTGTTTTTCGTGCTGGGGTTCGGACCCGCGCGGACGGAAGTGCCAGATAGTTTGAGACCCCCGGCAGGCGAAGATGTGATTCTATCGGCGCACGCTACCGGGGTGCAGATCTACGTGTGCCAGGCCGAGACCGAACAAAAGTCTGCCTGGGTACTGAAGGCGCCCGAAGCAGAGCTAACGGACCTGGACGGAAAAATAGTCGTGCATCACGCCGCCGGACCGACCTGGAAGCACGTCGATGGAAGCGAAGTAACCGGTAAGGTGATTGCCAAGCAGGATGCGCCAAAGCCGGGCGCGATTCCGTGGTTGTTGCTGTCGGCAGCGACTCATACGGGAGAAGGAATTCTGGACCGCGTCACATTCATCCAGCGGATTCACACCGAGGGCGGACTGCCCCCGAATGCGGGTGACTGCAATGCGTCTGCAAATGGCAGGGAGGCGAGGAGCGCCTATTCGGCGGACTACTATTTCTACGCGCCTTCGCAAAAGTGACGGCCCATCACGGCCATCTCTCACGACCCGGCATAGAGTTGAAAGGGCGCCCAGTAGAACGGATTGTGGAATCCACTGCCACGAAGCAACGATAATTTGGCGGCACGCAGAGCGGCATCCGGGCGCGCTCCCTTGTCGAGTTCGTCATAAAACTTATCCATAAGTCGCTCGGTGGAAGCGTCGGTCGCTTCCCACAAGGCCGCGACCACGTGGTGGGCGCCCGCTCTCAGGAATGCCCAGGAGAGCCCGACCAGTCCTTCGCCCGAGTACGCGCGTTCGCCCGCGCCGTAGCAGGCCGAAATCGTGACCAGCTCGGCGCGCAAGGGATGGCTAATGATGTCGCGAGCGTAGAGCTTGAAAGAGTCGTTCTCGACGCTGCCTTCGAACGGCACAGTCTTTGATAGGTCGGCGTTCGATGGGCCGATCTTGGATAGGCCAGTCTCGGATGGCGCGATCTTCGACAGTGCAACCTTCGACAGCACAATGGCGGAGTCGAGCGGACTCAGTCGGCTGGCCGTTCCATGTGCAACAAAATGAATGTAGGAGAATTGTTCTGGACTGCTGGCCAGATACGCTGCCGGAGTCGCCTGCTCGCGCGCAAATATCCGCTGCCCGGCCACAGGAAAATGTCGGGCCACGCTTTCCATCTGGGCCGCGGCTTTCGGCAGCTCGGGATATTTATCGTTGGGCGCGAGGCTGTTGCCGAAGAGAAGCAAGCTGCGATCGCGCTTCTCTTGGCTACCGCCGGCCCACGCCGCGCCGAGCACGCGCAACGAACTGGCATTCGCAATCGTCACGTCTTCAATCCAATAGTGCAACCTCGCTTCAGACGATTTCGGTTCCGAGACGAGAAGAGTTTCGAAATTCAGATTATTCAGGCTGCCATCCGGAATAACGAAAACTTTCGCGTCCTTGTTCAGCAATGCCTGCGCGGGCGCGACCAGCACGCCATAGAGCCACCGGCCATCCGGGTCGGCCGATCCGAGAACATCTTGTGGTCCGCCGAGAGCCTTGCGGTACCGCCGCACCGCTGCATCAATTTCCGAGCCGGCAGGAAGCGTGAATAAGCCAGTTTTCTGCGGCGTGATCGCCCACAAGTACGACTGCTTCTCGCCCAGCCAATAAAAAAGAACTGTCCCTTCCGCGCGCCGTGCGATTTGCTGAGGATTTAGGGGCGGAGGTCCAGTGGAAGCTCTCTTGGCCAACAGCCCCAGCCCTTCGGCCAGCGTGCGGGCGCGGCTGTCGTCGGCCCAGCGCAATGCGTCCGCGGTTCTCCCATGCGCCACCAGAAAACAAACGTAGTCATCGTAAATGCGGGAGGCGTTGTTAGAGAACGGCAGCTTCGCGTCGTTGCGCTGCAGAGATGATCGAGCTGTCTCGAACGTGGCCAGGGCCGCGCGATATTCACGATCCGCGGTATCCGAGCGGCCTTCGTCTTCATAGAGCCGCGCGAGCGCGTGCTCAGCCCGCCACTTCAGTGAAGCATTCGCGTTCGGATCAAGTTCGACCTCGTGGAATATGCGGTCTGCTTCCGCCCCATCGTGCGACCGGGCTGCAACCATCCCCTCGACCAGAAGCGGGTAGAGTTCGTCCAGTCGGTTGTTGTCGGCCCGCGCAAGCGCAATAGCTTCATCGGAGTACTTGCGCGCCTCCGCCACCTCGCCGCTCTCGACTGAGACCAGCGCGAGCGCCCGCAGAGAGTTGTAGATGTCTTCTTTGCTATCGATCTTCCTTGCAAGACCAAGAGCCAACAGATAAGACTGTTTTGCGCGCGGGGTGTCCCGGAGCTCCGCATAGAGGTATCCGGCGTTGTTAAGATAGGACAACTGATCGATAACATTTGCGAGTTCAATCGAGCGCTTTTCAGCCTGCTCGGTCAGCTGCAATGACTTTTCGGTGTCGCCGAGGTTGTAGTAGGCCCAACCGAGATTGCCCAGAGCCTTGGTTGCTATGCTTCCAGCATCGATAGCGGTCGCACTCTGCAACGCTGCCTCGGTCCAGTCAATCGCGTCGCTAAAATGTTCCTCTCGGAGCGACGAGGCTCCCATGTTGAGGAGTGCTGTAGCCTCGAGAAACTGGTCACCGTGTGCGCGAGCAAACGATAGGCTATTTTCGAAGAGCCTTCGCGCCAAGGCTAACTGGCCGCGCTCAATGGCAAAGACGCCCTGCGCCCGACTGACATTCCCACAAATCGACTCGACGACGGCCGAGCATAGCTGCTCCGCTTGGCCTAAGCTGCGCGCTGCTTCCGGGAACGAGTGTTCCCGGGCATAGGCGACGCCCTCAATGGCTAGCATCTCAATCACTGCATCCCTTGCTGCGGGAGGCGTCGGTTGAGAATTTAGTAGGGTGAGTGCGTCTTGGCTCATCCCGCGCAACATAAGGGATTCCGCTTCCAGGATTCTGAATTTCCAAGCCCACTCCGGATTCGAGTCTCGAAACCGCTGGCATTCTCGATGGGCTTCTTCCTGACTTTGTTTCAGATCGCCATGAAGGAAGGTCTGGTGAGCGTGATCGAAGGCGACCTGCGGGCTCCTGCGACGATTACAGGCCAGCCCGCAAGTGAGGATCAGGAACGAAAGACCAAGAGTTACGGATATGTGCGGCCGTTGGCCGCAGCGCTTGCGGCGCTGGCGGTCCCGTCCCCGATGCAGCCCATTTTCATCTTGAGCATGGTCAGGTTGAAGGAGTTGCCCACTTTTTCTCCCGTTGTTCCGACCGGCGCCAGCGCGCCCACTTCGACCGCCGCTAGCGACACCGTCCCGAACCCTGGAATCTCCAGGACATTCCCGTACGACGTCGCGATGGGAATCTTCGATATGCTCTTGACCAGGGTGCATCCTAGCTTGGGCGGCTCGCCATCCCCTTTCCCGCTCCTGTTGCCGCTTCTGATCTCGGCGATCTGCTGGAGTTCCTCATCGTACTCAGCCCGAAGCGCTCTGGGAAGGCCCGGCGCATCTGCAATGCTCGCACATTGCCGTCCGATCCGATCAAGAAAGCCGGGGTCTTCCGTGTAAGGTATGTCGCCCCTGGGTTTATCGCCACAAATGCTCAGATCAAGCTCGACCTCGACTTTGTACCCGCCGACGCGCAAATTCTCGAACTGAGTACCCAGGAAGGTCACATGCGGCACGTGGCCATTCTCCAGGGGATGCTCGGTCGAAACCTGTGCCACCATGCGATCGGCCGTGATCACATCAAGAACATTTAGTCCTTCCAGCACAGAAGTCGCCAGCGTGACCCATCCATGATTCTTCAGGCTCCGATTGCCCGACACATGCGAGTAACCTGACTTGAAGGAAATGACTCCCTCCAGGCTATAGTGCTCGGCGCGCTGAAAGAAATGGCCACCCCGCCGATCCTTCAATAGAACTGGCGCTTGCTGGTGGATCTCCTGCTTCAAAGGAAGCTTCAAATGCCCATGAAGAACGTTGGCTTCAGCGTGGTAATCATGGGATATCTCGTGTGTCACGGTTGGGTTCGGATTTGCGGCCATGTTATTACCTCCTCCCGCTTGACTTACTTCTGAATTTGTAATTCAAATGATGCCCCGCCGACTTCCTTAGTCTCGCCCGTAGGAGTAACTCCACGTACCTTCAAAATATAACTGCCTGCTTTCCGATTCGCTCCCGGTACCTTTACTGGCCACTGATCTTGGGCCAAGGTTGCTGGAATCGCGAGCGACCATTCGAGCTTACCCGCAGGATTATATAACTCCGCCGTGTAATGCGAGTAGGCATCATCGGGTGGGATCCTCACAAAAAGCAGAAAACCTTCCGCTGGAGCGGTCTTAATCACCGGCTCCTCAGACCCATAGGTGCCGACATTCACCGACGCAAAGGGCAAGACCTGCGGACTATTCAACGCCTGCTGCAGTTGCGGATACGTGACCAGATTCTGATACCCGATTACGGCCAGCAACAAGGCCATCACAGGCACGACCAGCGCCGGGCGCATCCAGGCGAGCCATCCCGGTCTTGGCGGGGTCGGGGAATTTACTGGCGGGCCCGTGGGAACCGGCTCAGACGCTTCCGCCAGCACGACCTTGCTCTGCTCCACGAACAAAGCGCCGGCGCGGACGTCGAGCGCGCAATCTGGGCAATCGAAGAAATGTTCTTCAAATTCGTCCCGGATTTCGGCATCCAGCTCGTCGAGCAGATATCTTTCCGTCATTTTTTGCCGAACCACTGCATCGTGGTCCATGGAATGCCCCCTCATATAATAGTGCGCCGGCTCGATCTGGCGTTGCACATCGATCAGGCCGGAGTAAACTCGGGCGAATCATTTCCCGTATTTTTCTTGTACAACGACTTAAACGATTGTTTCGCGCGGTGCAGCAACACTCGCAGATACTCCCGGTCTACACCGAAGTCACGGCACACTTCGTCCTTGTCCCGCTCCTCAAGGAAAACCTCACGCAGCAACCGACGGTCGCGTTCTGGAAGCTGCTCCAGAATCTCCCGGATTTTCTTTTCTGTTTCTTTGGCCGCCAGGACACTCAGCAGATCCATCGCCGGCGCCGGAATTTCTTGTTGCCGGTCATCGTCATCCAACGAACTGTGGCGCGCGTCCGCGCGATAGTGCTCGCGCAAGACATTGTTGCAAATCGAGTTCACAAACGATCCCAGACGCTCTGGATGCAAGATTTTTCCTTCGCGCAGAGCCACATAAAATCGGGTGAATGTTTCCTGACGCACATCCTCGATAGCCTCTCGCGGCTGGAGTCTCGAACGCAATTTCACCTGGATTAGCGCGGTGAAATACGCGCCAAAATGCTCTTGCGTGCGGAAGTCTCCCGCCCGCAGACGCGCGACGTAGGCTTCGTCAAAGGAGTGGAATTGCAAGAGCTTGCCCCGGGGACCCGGAAGTGGCAGCCAGTGTAGCACTTGAGAGGGGCAACCGTGGCCGTTTTCCGGAACGAGTGTCGGCATCGGGCGGTTCATAACCGCATGCCTGCTGCGGACTCGGCCAGTCGGTGACATGGAGCGCGCGGTACGCATTGGGAAGAGTGGAACTCCTGGGATTCGGGGAGGACGGGCCGTTCACTTCCCCGTCATCCGTACCCTCCGGAGAAGATTACGAACAAAGCGCCGGAGCCGCTTCCCCTTCGACTCCGGCACCTCACTGGATCTCAGCCAGGAGTTTCCAGGTTGGGATCCTGAACTGTGGATCATCGCCCTACAGCGCGATATCCTCCACTTATAGAGATAGTGCAGAAGGCGCGTGGATCGTTTCACACAATCGTTTCGCACCCTGTCGTTTCAGCCATCGAAGGGCCATAATCGCGAAGAAAAGCGCGCAGATGACAACCAGAGAAAACTGAATTAAGCTTTAATCGCCGTCACTTGCCACCTCAGCCGGGATGGCGGAACTGGCAGACGCAGCGGACTCAAAATCCGCCGGGCTTCGGCCCTTGGGGGTTCGACTCCCCCTCCCGGCACCAGCACTTTTAGTTTCAATTACTTAAGGTCAATATCGTTCGTTCCTACCACCTTCTTACCGTTTTGCCTGATGCTTGCAGGTAGGCAGGCATGGCAAACCGGAAAGCATCCATCTGGCTCTACAAGAAAATCGACGGTCGCTGGCGATACGTCAAGCCAGCGATAGGTCGCAACGGGAAGATCAAACCTGATCCCGACGCCGCGTACTACGTGCGATACCGCGAAGGCGGCAAAATGATCTGGCGCAAATGCAGCAGCGCGGCAGATGCTACTGTTGCCTGCGAGCGTCAAGAGGCTTACCTCACCGCCATCGTGCATGGTCTCACGCTGAGCCAGACGGCGAGAGGCGAGAAGACTCCTCTGATGGTGAGCGATCTGCTGCTGCCGTATCTCGAAGAGTATCGGCTGTCGCACCGCGAGGAATCGTACAACCTCATGAAGCATACGCTGTACGAATTTTTCGGGTATCGGGACGAGAAGGGAAGGCGTGTTCACGGCTTCGTTTCCGCAAACCTGATTGAACACGTAAGGCGCTATGATCTGCTGCGCTTCAAACAACACCTTATTGACAAGGGACGCTCCGAACGCACAGCAGCGAATGACCGGACCGATTTTTTGTACCAAGTGGAATGTTAGTGTAACGCCTGTTTCGACCTTTGTCCGTAGTCGCCGCCGGGGGTGTGGAGATGTGGGAAACGTTCTTTGTTTTCCACATCTCCATGCCCCGGTTTTGGCAAGATAGCTTGTGGTGCCGGTGGCCTGTAGCCCAGCGCCGAATGCGGCCGCTCCGTGTTATATTCCACGCGCCACCTCTCCGTCAGAATCTGGGCCTCCTTCAGCGAGTAAAAAATCTCGCCGTTCAAGAACTCATCTCTCAGCTTGCCGTTGAAGCTCTCGCAATACCCGTTCTCCCACGGACTTCCGGGCTCGATGTACAACGTCTTGGTCCCCAGCTTTCCCAGCCACTTCCGCAACTCCTCAGCAATGAACTCCGGCCCATTGTCGGACCGAATGTGCTCCGGAATCCCGCGCACCAACATCACATCTGCCAACGTCTCGATCACCTGCAAACTTCCCAGACGCCGCGCCACCCGCAGCGCCAGGCACTCTCGCGTGTACTCGTCGATCACCACCAGGATGCGCAGCGTTCGTCCATCGTGCGTCATCGCTTTCACGAAATCGTAGCTCCACACGTGGTTCACCCGCTCCGGACGCAACCGGATGCACGAACCATCGCCCAGCCACAACCGCCCTCGCGCCCGCTGTTTCTGCGGTACCTTCAGCCCTTCGCGTCGCCAGATCCGCTGCACTCGATCCTTCCCCACCGGCCATCCCGCATGCTGCAACAACGCCGTGATGCGCCGGTAGCCGTACCGCCCATACTTCGTGGCCAGGGTCAGGATCGCCTGCGTCAGCTCGTCTTCGTCCGTGCGCCGCAGCGGCTGATAGCGTTGTGTTCCCCGCCATTGCCGCACCACTCGGCACGCCCGCCGCTCACTCACTTCATACTCTTCGCGGGCATGCTCCACGGCGCACCGACGTCGCTCCGGGCTTAGAAGTTTCCCTCCGCAATATCCTTTAGGATCTGCTTGTCCAACGACAGCTCCGCCACCAGTCGCTTCAGCTTGCCGTTCTCTTTTTCCAGTTCCTTCATCCGCTTCGCCTGGTCCATCTTCAAGCCGCCGTATTCCTTCCGCCAGCGGTAGAACGTCTGCACCGTGATCGCGGCTTCTTTGCAGGCTTGTGGGGTGGTTTTTCCGTTCGCAATGCTGACTTCAATCTGCCGCAGCATCGTCACGATTTGCTCGGGCTTGTACCTCTGGATGGGCATGACCGTGTTTCCTCCAAGTGGATTCTCTCTCATTCCACCTGGTACAAATCTCGCCGGTCACGTCATGACGCGGTTTTTTCGGCACAAGTATGCAACATTCAAAGGGGCGGACAAAGTCGAGTTCATGGTTGGTTCGGTCATCCCCGGTCGTCCGAAGTTAGTAGAGCGGGCAGCGGCAGCGCGTTTGATCTACCATGCGTTCACTTCCCGCCCATCGGGAAGTATCAACGGGCTTTCCTCACGGCTTGCCGCCATTCTGACAGCGCAAACGCCATACGTAATCCTTACGAACGAACCGACGGGGCTTTTCTACGTTCTGAAGGCTCCCGACTTCACGCCCAGCTTTGCAAAACCGTTCGAGTATCGGGCTATTGGGTCGGGAGACAGCATCGTCGATGAAATGGGAACGGTTTCCGATCAGATTTTCGCTGGCATGGATTCGGTACATCACGAAGCAATGTGGCTCGGAGCGTCAATGACTCACTTCTTGAACAATAAAAATATCCCGAGCGTTGGAGGCATGTTCACGATGGTGAAACTCGGTGCCAGAGGAGCAATGCCGATCACGAGACAGACCGGGCGAATCCCGCACGGTCCCTTTTTTGAACTTGCCTACGAGAATCGGCGGTGGGTCCAAAGGAATGTAACAACGGGAAAGGAGATCAGGCTCAGACTGCCTTGGGAGATTGACCACCGGGAACGTCAGGAGTACGTGTTCGATGATTTGCGGGTTCTTCATTCATCGCACAAGACAGCATGATCCTCTTTCTCGTCTTCGATGCTGTCCAAAAATCCGCCTCTGGGTTCCGCCTCCAGCAGAGTCGCGTCGCGGCGACTCCCGTGCGTGGTCGTTGGGGGTGGTCACAAAGGCTGCCTGCACCAATGAAACGCCTGTGCCGACCTGAATCCCTTCGAAATCTCCATACCGTTTCCTGCTGGATTTTCGGGGACGGAGTTGTCAGATGGGACTTAACTAACTGCCATTGACTTCAGCGGGCAGGAACGAACGCGGCTTCAAGATTTTCCATCACTTCAACCGCCTGAGCTTCCTTGCCTCGAAATTGATCGGCTTGCACGATGATTCCCTTTTGACCGCAATTGATGCCGAGCACCTCAGTCTCAACGTTAGGAGTAGGTGCTTTGCGCGTTGAAATCGTGCAATGTGTGAATCCCTCATCTCGCAAATGATCGAGCAAGAGGGACATGGTGTGCGCGAGTGAGTAAGAGGAGTCTTGTACATCCCACGTTCTCGCAGCCCGGATAAGCACGCCGTTCACAAAACTCAAAGTGCCAACTACAAAGTGGTGCCCTGTTTTTTCGGAAACTCCCCATGAGTCATCTATGTCGCCGCCCTTCCACGGACCAACATCATAGTGTTCGCTCAGAAGCGCGATTGTTCGGTCTTTGGGCATTCCCAGAGTCAAACGAACTGGCGTCAGTTCAATGTATCCTGCCGGAGCCGTATCTTTACGTTGTGCCGCAGCACAAACAGCTTGCATCAAGAGCAGAGCCGCAACTGCAAGCATTTTCGGTGAGGAGTTCATAAGCTTCTCCAAGTCCTCGCGATTCTAAGCTAAAACGAAAACCCCGGCTACATTGAGCCGGGGTCAGGGGAGCTGACAGTCGCGTTAGGCTGTCACGAGAAAGCTGTCGCAAAAATCGTCGTAGGACAGAATCTCCGTTTCCAAGCCCGCCACGAATGCGACTTCGCGCAAGCAACGCTCTTGTTCGCCGTACCGTTCCGCAGTTACAAACTTGTCGCAATAAGGCAGATGCACCGCCATGAACAGATCATTGCGACCTGCCTCAAACTTCTCGCCTTTCTCATCTCGCACTGCACGGTCGTACCACGACAACAGCATCGCGTAGATCAGAGCGCGGAACGGCGGACAGGCTTCCATAAACTCCCGTATGGTCGCTTCGCTGGCATCCGTTCCAGCGGCACGATCATATAGCAACTTGCCCATGTTCCAGATCAGACTCCCCTCGCTCCGCAACCGGGCGATCACTTCTCGGAAGGTAGGTGGGGGAGCTTCGCCGTGCTTCTTGAAGACTTCCTCAAGTTGGGGACGAAGCCCCGCCCACATATCTTCGTACTCTTTCCGTCGAGCCTTCAGATCGGCTCTCTGTTCAGCAGACAGCGCCTCATCGTCCACCAGTTCCCGCGTGCGGATGGCTCGCTCATACTCCCGCGCTTTCGCATCCACGGTCTTCCAATCGAAGGCAGCGGGGTTCTGGTGGTGTTCCACAACCATGCGCTCGACCAACTCGTTGTGAGGATAAATACATTCGCTCAGTCCGTCTTGGATTCTGGAGCAATAGGTGAACAACGCGGTCCGCTTGGCAGGGTCCGCCGTGGCTACCATCTCGTCAATGCTCAAGCCGACGAAGCGAAAAGACAGCCCAGACTTCAGACCTGCTAGCACGGGCTCTGAGAGAGGACCATCCTCAACCAGCCGATTGTGGCTGCTGGTGTCGAAGCTAACTATGGGAATTTCGCCGATCATAAAACATCCTTTCCTGTTCTCGATCCTAGCACGCGGGGAAACTTACTTGCGGTTTCTGTCCCTACCGTTTCCTACCGTTTTTCCTCTCCAGAAGGTCTCAGATCGGACGTAACGGAAGCACGAAAAGGCTCAAGTTACGCAAAACACTGCATCTTGCTGATACCATAGGCGGCGGGAAACGGATTCAAGAAAATCCCCCTCCCGGCACCATGAATTGACTCTCTGGTTTTGAATGGCCCTACGGGTTGTCCAGACCCAATGTAGCGTGCCTGCCCCGCTAGGAACCCTCCAACTGTAGTAAAAGTGTAGAGATTGCGCCTGCGTGCGAGTGCCAACAGGAGGGAACTTGGAGTCAAAAATCGGAACAACTTTCTGTACCGAAAAATCAAAATTACTGTATCAGCGGGCGAGCAGTGTTCTGGTCGAGGGCGGAAGCTCCAATTCTCGGGGGCCGGCCAACTATGGCGATTATCCGATCTTCATGCAGCGTGGGCAGGGGTCTCGCCTATACGACGTGGACGGAAACGAATACATCGACTGGATGATGGGCTTCGGCGCCCTCCCCCTGGGACATGCGGACCCGGAGGTCACGCAGGCAATCGCGGAGGCAGCGGCTACAGGCGCCCATTTCGCCACGGCAACCGAAATTGAAATTGAGGTGGCCGAGTTGCTGCGGCAGATCGTGCCGAACGCCGAGGTGGTCCGCTTTGCGAACACCGGAACCGAGGCGGTGATGGCAGTCCTCCGCCTGGCGCGCGGCTACACCGGCAGGCCGAAGATCGTGAAATTCGAGGGCCACTACCACGGCTGGTACGACGATATCCTGGTGGCGTCCAATCCAGTACCACTAGGAGCAGTTGGTCTGCGTAGCGATCCGGTGAAGATTGCGGACAGCTCCGGCCTGAATCGCCGCGCCCTCGATGACACGATTGTTGTCGCCTGGAACGACCTTCCTTCTCTCCAACGCGCCATTCAGAACAACCCGGGGCAGATTGCCGCCGTACTCACCGAAGGTGTGATGGCGAACATGGGCGTGATTCCGCCTGCCGAGGGTTACCTTGAAGGCCTGCAGAAGCTTACGCGGCAACACGGAATACTGTTTATCCTGGACGAAACCGTTACTGGCTTCCGCATTGCGGCAGGCGGCTGCCAGGAGCACTACCGGCTGTCGCCGGATATTGTTACGTTTGGAAAAGCGCTGGGCTGCGGGCTTCCAGTCGCCGCCTTTGCCGGACGTGCCGAAGTGATGAGCGCTCTCGCCAGCGGAGGTGTTCTTCACTATGGCACTCACAACGCGTCGCGCATCGGCCTGCACGCGGCACGTGCAAGCCTGCGCAAGCTGACGCGGGATAACGGCGCAGCCTTCCGCCACATTTGGGATCTGGCCGATCATTTCGCCGCGGGAATGACGGAACTCTTCCACCGGAAGGGAACAGCAGCGATTGTTCAGCGGGTTGGTCCCATGTTCCAGATCATGTTTACGGAGCAGCCGCGCATCCGCGACTATCGCGAGTTTTGCCAGTTTGTGGATCGCAAGAAATATCAGCGCATGGCACTGACGTTGTTCGAATATGGCGTGTACACAAGCCCGGCAGCGACGCTGCATTCGATCGTAACGGTCGCCCACAGCGCGGACGATGTTGCCAAGACGCTGATAGCTATGGATAACGCTTTGGAGGCATTGGAGTAGACAGGCCGATAGAAATTACACCAGGCCAAACAGAAACTCCGACGCGAGACAGAAATGGATTCCAAGAACATTCGCAATAGAGCGGAACGGATGCTGTCTTTAGAAGGCAAGGTCGCCATAGTCACGGGCGCGGCGTCCGGGATCGGCCGGGGGATCGCAGTCCGCCTGGCCGAGATGGGAGCCGCAGTTGGCGTTCTGGATAAAAACGCCGAGGGTGGAATGGAGACAGTCGCCGGTATCCAGCGAAATGGTGGCAACGCGATGGCGATCGCGTGTGATGTTCGTTCGCGCTCCGAGTGCCGCCAGGCGGTGGAGCGCACGATTGCCGCCTACGGCCGTGCTGACATCCTTTGCAACAATGCCGGTATGGTGATCCGAAAAGATGTCATGGCTCTGGAGGAAGAAGAGTGGGATGAAGTTCTCAATGTGACCCTGAAAAGTGCATACCTGATGTCGCGCGAAGTCATTCCGCACATGACACGCAACGGAGGGGGAGCGATCATCAATACCGGATCGGGATGGTCATTAAAAGGAGGGGCAAAAGCGGCTTCCTACTGCGCAGCAAAGGCCGGACTGCTTAACCTGACCAGGGCCATGGCGATTGACCACGGAAAAGATAACATTCGTGTCAACTGCGTGTGCCCAGGTGATATCAACACTCCGATGCTGGCGAGCGAGTGCCGCCAGCTTGGCGAGAACCCCGAGCAGTTCATGAAAGAAGCGGCCAGCCGCCCGCTACATCGAATTGGGACAACCGACGACGTCGCGAACGCGGTTCTGTTTCTTGCCAGCGACATGGCGAAGTGGATCACCGGGACTCATCTCGTCGTGGATGGCGGCGGACTCGCTTGAAGCGAAGGAATCTCAAAACAAACAAGGACACCGCCTACGCGGTGTCCCTACCTACCAGCAACTTGACTTACTTATTCTCGTTCAGCGACCCGGCGCCAAACTCTTTGCGTTGCATCACTTGCCGCGCAGCTCTAGCTGCGGCTGCCGCCGGCATGGCGGCTGCTGCTCCGTAACGCTCCAGCAGCACGGGCACCATCGCGCCTTCCGCTTCTTTCACAAAGGTGAGCTTGCTCTCGCCCACCAGATCGACGCGGACAAAATCTCCCAGCTTCACCTGCCCAGTCGCTACCAGGTTCGCCAGCGGAAAAACCAAGTGCCGTTCAATCGCCCGCTTCAGGTGTCGCGCCCCGTACTTCGGATCGGTACCTTCCGCGAGCAGGAAGTTTTTCACCTGCGATGAGCAATTGAATACGAATTGGTGTGCGCCCGCCGCCATCAGCACCCGCTGCTGCACCATCCCCAGTTCGATTTCCAGGATCTGTTGCAGATGCTCGGCACGCAATGTCTTGAAGACGACCACTTTGTCGATGCGGTTCATGAACTCGGGCGCAAACTTGCGCCGCGCCGCATCCACTGCCGAGCGGTTAATCTTTCCGTCGAGCGAGTCGTCGACCTGCACCGCTTTCGGCGCGAAGCCCAAGCCGCCATCCACCAAGCCGTTCATCTCAGCTGCGCCCAGGTTCGACGTCATGATGATGATGCAGCTCGAGAGATCCACGCGCCGGTTGTCGCCGAGCGTCAGTGTCGCCTTATCCAGGATTCCGAGCAACAGTTGCCACAGTGAGTCGGAAGCCTTTTCGATTTCGTCGAACAGCAGTATCGACAACTTCAGCTTTTCCGTGTGCCACTGGTTGAGTGCTTCCTGCGTCAACAACGGATGGGTCTCCCGGTGTCCCAGGTACCCGGGAGGCGAGCCGATCAACTTGGCAATCTCGTGCGAATGCTGGAACTCGGCGCAATCGATCTTGATGCAGGCCCGCGCGTCACCGAACAGAGACTCGGCCACCGCTTCCACCACCCGAGTTTTGCCTGACCCGGTCGGCCCCAGAAAAAGCAGGTTGCCCACCGGACGTCCCGGTGCGTTCAGCCCGGCCAGAAACATCTGATAGATTTCCGCTACCTTTTCGATTGCCTGGTCCTGCCCTACAATCTTCCGGTGCAGGGAGGCTTCAAAGTCACGGGCATCGTTGCTGCGGCGGCTAGGGTCAAGTACGGTCGCGAGGTTCGTTCTCATCGGTTCGGGCCCTTGGTTCCTTTCCGGGAGCTGCATGTTTTGTGGGAAACTGCTCATTTTTTGTCACTTCCTTGCCAACTAACCAACTGGGAGGATGGTGCATTCCCCGCCGCTTCCTACCCTAGTGCAAGCCTCTAGCCATCCTCCGGAAGCACGGTAATCCCTCGCTTCTCATCGCTTTAGATAGCTTTAGATGCCGCTAGCCCACCACAGGTCACGATGGTCATGTTACCCACAGCTCCCCTAAGAGAAATTCTTTGCAGACTGCGGGAACTTTCCCTACGTTCCAACCATCCGTACGCTCATGTCCGGTAAGCCGTAACTCGCTTGGCCTGACGTAACTGGCAGCCCGGGCAACTGGTACCCCACAATCAGGAACAGCCCCATAACCTCATAAGACTCAGAGTCAGGAGAATATCCTTGTCGCGATTCTCGACGGCTAGACTATCGCAAGCCAGACTTTCGAAAGCGAGCTTGGCCGCCTTCCTGTTGCGGCTGGCTGTGTCCAGCTTCCTTCTTGCTCCGCGCACAGCGGCGGTACAAAATCCCCACGGCGTGCAGTTGACGCAGGTAAAAGCCGATGCCAGCAAGACTCCCGTGCCCCCCGCGCCTGTCGCTGTCGTTGTTCCCCCCGGCTCCGATCTTTACCAGGCCCAGCGCGGAGACAGCATCCCGTCCGTCGCCCGCAAATACCTGAAGCGGACCAAGTTTCTCACCTCTGCGGAACTGGCAGACGCCATCCGCCAAGCCAACCACGACCGGCAAGGGGTCTTCCTCAAATCCGGAGAGCAGATCATCATCCCCGGAATTCTTGAATCCGCCATTGTAGAGAAAACCGTCCCGGTTGCAAGAGATTTCGAAGTTCGCGCCATTTATCTGACCGGCGTAATGGCGGGCAGCGATCATGGAGTGCGCATCATCAAGCATTGGCGCGAAGTTGGAGGCAACGCCGTTGTGTTCGATATTAAGGATAGCGACGGCATAGTCAACATCGCCTTCGACAACCCGCTGGCCACTGGACAGCGCCACTATATTCCCGACCTGCCCAAGTTCGTTCACTTCCTGCATTCCGAGAACATGCACGCCATCGCTCGCATAGCTATCTTCCGCGACGAGCATCTCGTCACCACCCATCCGGAACTCGCAGTGAAGTCGCACAGCACCGGCCAGCCCTGGCGTGAGAACGGCAAGTTGGTCTGGACCGACCCCTCGAACCCCAAGGTGCAAGACTACGACATCGCACTGGCCAAGTTCGTAACCCAAGCCGGAGTGGATGAGGTTCAGTTCGACTACGTCCGTTTTCCGGCCGAAGGCGACCAGAAGGATGCCGCTTTCACCTATCAGACCGATCATCCCGATCATCCGACAAAGATGCAGCGGTCCGAGGTGATCGCGAATTTTCTTGATCGCGCCTATGCGCAGATTCATCCGACCGGCGTTCTGCTCTCGCTCGACGTGTTCGGAATCATGGCGTGGCAGCGCCCGGTTGATCTTTCGCACACCGGGCAGGACATCGTAGCCATGGCCAAGCATTGTGACGTGCTTTCGCCCATGATCTATCCCTCGCACTTCTTCGGCATGGACGGCATTGCGCGCCCCGGCGACGCGCCCGAGCATTTCATCGGCGAGTCCATGGACCGCTTCAAGCTCATCACGAAAGACAGCGGAGTAGTGATTCGTCCCTGGCTGCAAGCCTTTGCCTGGCGCACCAAAACTTACTCGCCCCAGTACATTGAGGTTCAGGCCGAGGTAGCAAAACAAAAAGGCGGCATCGGCTTTCTTTTCTGGAACGCCAATAACGATTACTCGAAGCCCTACACCGCCATGCCGGAAATGCGCGCCGCCAAGAATAAAGACCGCTACTTCCGCGGCGACGAAGTAGGCGGCAAGCCCGAACCAGTCGCACCCACGCCGGTTGCATCCAACGCCGCGCCCGTCGGCGCACCCAACGCCAATGCAGAGATGGGGCTTGCCCCGTCTTCCACCGACAGCACTCACCGCGATCAGAAAATCTGGCGGCACTGAAGCGGACTGCGCAATAAGCTTGCGGGCAAAACGGACTTTCTTTCGAACGACCTCCCTTGTCTTCGTCCCTTGTCTTCGTCGCCGAGCAAGCATCCATTTAGGATAGGACCGTGAAAACACAGAAACGAGTGGGCCTGGCGCGAGCCCTTTCCAAAATGGGCTATTGCTCGCGGTCCCAGGCGGCGGTTTTGATTCTTGCGGGACGGGTCACACTGAATGGCCGGATCGCGCGGGATCCCGAAACTCCGGTGCGAATGTCCGATGACCGCATCGTTCGTCGGATTGACGGGGTTGACGACCGCAGCGCCGATAAGATTCAGGTCGACGGTGCGCCGCTCTACAAAACGCCCGCGATCTACATCGTCATGAATAAACCGCGCGGCGTGGTGACAACCGCGTCCGATGAGAAAAGGCGCGAGACGGTTTACGGGTTACTGGAGCCAGGGTTGCCGTGGGTGGGTCCCGTTGGACGATTGGATAAGGCTAGCGAAGGGCTACTGCTATTGACCAATGATTCGGAGTGGGCGGCAAAGATCACCGATCCCGCAAGTCATTTGGAGAAGAGATATCACGTACAGGTGGACTGCGTTGCCGACGCCGATCTGCTCGCGAGGATCACCCTAGGACGTTCAGTCGAGGACAAGCATCTGCGCGCCCAGGGAGCGCGTCTCCTCCGGCACGGCGTCAAGAACAGCTGGATCGAGATTACGTTAGACGAAGGCAAGAACCGGCAAATTCGGCGTCTGGTGGAGGCGCTGGGGGTGCGAGTATTGCGCTTGGTGCGTGTGTCGATCGGGCCGCTTGAGTTGGGCGACCTAAGAAAGGGTTCGACGCGACGGCTGACGCCAGACGAAAAGAAGGCCGTCGATCGGGCGTTGCAGGCGTAGGGACAGCCGCCTCCGGCTGTCCAGGCGAGCGCAGCTCGCTGGGTTTTTCGCTTGTTCGGAATATTCCTTGTTCGAAACATCCAAAGAGGACGGCGGGCTTTGCCCCGCCAGACAGCCGAGGGCGGCTGTCCCTACGTGGGTTCGCCGGGGGATAGCTATTTCCTATGAAGCGAGGCCTTGGGTTTCCAGATAGTCCTCTGCCTGGCGAAGCACTTTGCGTTCGTTACTATGAGCAAGCTCGCGAGACGCGTCGGCTAGGGGCACCCAGCGAGCCTGCTTGACTTCGATCCGCATGTCGGAAGTGAGGTTGTCGATTTCTCCCGACACATAGCGCATCAGGTAAAAACTCACGATCTTAAAAACTCGTTTGCCATCGCCCCAGGTGCGGACATAAACATACTTGTTGTCGGAAAGTTTAGTGACCGGCTCGGCCACGATGCCGGTCTCTTCCTTTACTTCCCGCACAGCGGCAGCCTGCGGTTTTTCACCCTCATCCACAAGGCCTTTGGGGAGCGCCAACAGGGCCCGGCTTCGCTTGCGCGGCGTCTTCGCAGATTTAGGGCTTTCCTTCTTCGGCACACCTTTCGCCGGCTCACTTTTCTGCGGTTCAATCAGTGCAACGTGCCAGACTCCTGAGATTTGCCGAAGCACCACGCCACCCGCCGAAATTTCTCGCGCCATCTCAGACCCCTTATCGCGAATTGAACGCTGCAGTGGCCGTAGTCAATTGTCGAGCTGCCCTCGGCTTGGACCCTTCGACTTCGCCCAGGGCAGGCTCGCGAGGGCGCCCGCCCCACGCGAGCTACACGGTATCAGGAATCTCCGAGATTCCCAGTCTCCTGCTGGATGCGCTGCCAGGCACGCTCCACATGGCGCGCCAGGGTATTGGTCTGCCCGACGCAGAATCGAAGCGTAAATTTGCCATCGAGCCTGGTATGCGTGAGGTAAAGATCGCCGCTGCCATTCAGCCGGTCCATCAGAAGCTGATTGGCTTGATCTTGACTGGCCTGATCTTGGTTAGGATCACCTCCCGCGCGCAGCCGGAAGCAGACGAGGTTGAGCTGCGCCGGCGCGGCGAGTTCGAAACGCGAATCCTCGCGCACCCAGGCGCCGAATTGTTGCGCCAGACGCACGTGCTCGCGAATGTGGTGCTGCAGGCCTTCGATCCCATAGTGCCGAATCACAAACCAAAGCTTGAGCGAACGAAAGCGGCGTCCGAGCTGGATGTGCCAGTCGCGGTAATCAATGACGGCGCCAGATTCCGTTGCCTGGTTGCGCAGGTACTCCGGCAGAATCGAAAGCGTTTGGATCAAGTGCCTGCGGTCGGCGACATAGAAGACGTTGCAATCGAAGTTGGTGAACATCCACTTGTGCGGGTTGAAACAGTAACTGTCGGCGAATTCCACGCCATCATGAATGAAGCGGAATTCCGGGCAGAGCGCGGCCGTGCCGCTCATCGCGGAGTCCACATGCAGCCAGAGATTGCGGTCGCGGCAGATAGGGGCAATCTCGCGGACGGGGTCGATTGCGTTCGAAGAAGTCGTCCCCACGGTGGCGCAGACGAAGCAGGGAATCAGACCAGCCTTGATGTCTCGCTCGATCTGGCTGGCCAGCGCTTCAGGGCGCATGGCGAAGTTCTCGTCCACTTCGATGTGTCGCAGGTTGTCGGATCCCAAGCCGGCTATCTTGATTGCTTTTTCAATAGAGGAATGCGTTTGCGTGGAGCAGTAAGCCGTCAGGCGTCCATCACCGCCTTTGCGATTGCTGGCGAATTTCGTTGCACGCTCGCGGGCGGCCAGCAGCGCGGAGAGCGAAGCGCTGGACGCGGTGTCCTGAATTACGCCACCGCCGCTGCTCGTCGAAAGAAACTTCTTCGGCAGGCCCAGCATGGGGACCAGCCAATCGAGCACGAGTGTTTCAAGTTCGGTGCACGCCGGACTGGTGGACCAGAGCATGCCTTGCACGCCCAGTCCGGAAGAGAGCAAATCGCCGAGAATGCCCGGCCCAGAGGCATTCGCGGGAAAGTAGGCGTAGAAGTTGGGTGACTGCCAGTGCGTGATGCCGGGAAGAATGACGCGCTCGATGTCGGCGAGAATCTGATCGAACGCTTCGCCCTGTTCCGGCGCGTTTGGCGGCAGCTGCGAGCGAATTTCTCCGGGCCGCACGCGCGACAGAACCGGGAAGCTTTCAACGCGAGATTGGTAATCGGCGATCCAGTCCACGACAGCGTGGCCGTGGCGGCGGAACTCCTCGGGAGACATGTGGAAGGATTTTTCTGCGGGCATGAGACGTAATCTCTCCGTAGCTATTTCAACTTGCCGTAGTAAACGCGCGTGCTGTATTCGAATTCGACCACATTATCCGTGGCATGGGCGCGAAAAATCCGTTGGAGTTCCCGCATCATGGGCGCGTGGCTGGGATGACCCTCGAGTGGCGCGTACGAAGAAGACAACAGTCGCCCGGCAGTGCCTTCGTAGTTAAACTGCTGGCGCAGGTCGAATACCTGCTCCCGGAACGGAGCCGGCGCAAGAAATTCATGGATGATGCCGGTCGTGCGTTCGTGGCGCACTTCTTTATAGTCGGTGGCATAGGTTAGCAGAAGCTGCTCGTATTCGCGCAAAAACGAAGTGCTGGCGGTGCGGCGCTCATTCCATATCAATACGCACCAGCCTCCCGGCTTCAGTATGCGGGCAAATTCTGCGCGTGCGCGAGGCAGGTCGAACCAGTGCGCTGCCTGGGCAGCGGTGACGAAATCGACGGAAGCGCAGTCGAGCGTCGTCTCCTCGGCCGTTCCGGCAACCGACACCAGTCGTGCGTAGCGATCAAGCTGATGGGCGCCCGTTTCACGCATCTCCGCGTTGGGTTCGACGGCAAAGACCGTATTCCCGTTCTCCAGAAGAAGGCGGGTAAACGCGCCGGTGCCGGAGGCGACGTCAGCGACGATGTGACTCGGCCGCAGTCCACACTCGACGCGCAGCAGGTCCAGAACTTTGGCCGGATATCCAGGGCGGTAGCGGACATAGTTCTCCACCCGATCGGAAAAACGCGCCGTTGGCGATTTAGTCATCGCGCTTTAGTGTAACCCGTGCAGGCGGCGGTTCGCTCCGCACGGTACAATCTTTAGTCTTGTGCTTGGGTTCTGTGCGGGCTGAAGCACTATCTTAAGGAGCCTCATGAAACTTGTCTCGGGTGCAATTCTGTTCTTCGCGCTGATTGGTTCGAGCTTGCTGGCTTTTGATCAGAGCGGCAAGAAAAAAGAGAAAGGGCAGCCGGAGAGCTGGGTTATCAGCGGGTTCCGCGATGTTACCGGCGAACTGGAAATCGAAAAGAAGTTCATGGACGTGCCCGACCCCAAGCTGGCGGAGGAGCATCTGCGCATCCTGACCGAGGCTCCGCACATCGCCGGATCTCCCGAGGACAAAGCGACCGCCGAGTACGTGGCAAAGAAATTTCGCGACGCCGGACTGGATACCGAGATCGTCGAATACAAAGTGTGGTTCAACTATCCGGCGGAGATTAGTGTGGATCTGATCGCGCCGGTCGGCGTCGAAATGCACGGGCCACGGCGCGAGCACGTCGACGACGATCCGTTTCAGGACGATCCGCGCGTCGTGATGCCTTACAACGGCATGTCACCATCCGGCGATGCCGAGGCGGACGTGGTCTACGCGAACTACGGCTCGCCGGCGGACTTCGACAAGCTGAAACAGATGAACGTCGACGTTCGCGGCAAGATCGTCATCGTCCGTTATGGGGAGAATTTCCGCGGCGTGAAAGAATTCGTGGCGCAAGAACGCGGCGCGGCGGCAGTGATTATCTATTCCGATCCGAAAGACGATGGCTACTATCGCGGCGATGCATATCCAAAAGGTCCGTGGCGTCCGGCGAGCGGCGTGCAGCGCGGATCGGTCGGATACATGTTCCAGTTTCCTGGAGACCCGACCACGCCGGGAGTCGCCTCAGTTCCCAGTTTGCCGGATTCGAAGCGTATCTCTCCTGCCGACTCCGAGCAGTTGCCGAAGATTCCCGTGACGCCGCTTTCGTACGCCGATGCCTCGCCGATTCTTGAGCACCTCGGCGGACCGCCCTCGCCGCGCGAGTGGCAGGGAGCGTTGCCGTTTACCTATCACGTAGGCCCAGGCCCCGCGAAAGTGAAAATGCATCTTAAGCAGGATTATCAATTCCGCACCATTTGGGATGTGATCGGCAAAATCCAGGGAACGTCTTCGCCCGATGAGTGGGTGGTCGCGGGCAATCATCGCGATGCCTGGGTGTATGGCGCGGTGGATCCGAACAGCGGCACAGCTGCGATGCTCGAGTCGGTGCACGGCTTGGGCGAACTGCTGAAGTCGGGCTGGAAGCCCAAGCGCACGATTGTGATCGGAAGCTGGGATGCGGAAGAAGAAGGATTGATCGGTTCCACCGAGTGGGGCGAAGATCACGCGCAGGAACTGGCGAACGCTGCCGCTTATTTCAACGTGGATGTGGCAGTTTCCGGCAAGAAGTTCGGAGCCTCGGGCGTACCTACGCTGAAAGAATTTATCCGCGAGATTGCGAAGGCGGTGCCTTCGCCGCAAGGCGGAACTGTGTATGACGCGTGGAAAAAGACGTCCGAATCGAGCGCCGAGAACAACCGTCCGCAGGAGACCAGCACTTTCCGTCCATCGTCCAACGCAACGCAAAGCGATGTGCCCGTCGGCGATCTCGGCAGCGGTTCCGACTACACCGTTTTCCTGCAGCATCTGGGCGTGCCTTCCACCGATATCAGTTCGAGCGGCGATTACGGTGTGTATCACTCGGCCTTCGATGACTTCACCTGGTTCAAGAAATTCGGCGATCCCGACTTCCGCTACGAGCAACAGATGGCGCGCGTTTACGGTTTGGAGATGCTGCGCATGTCCAACGCCGATGTGCTGCCCTATGACTACGAGAACTACGGGAAGGAAATTCTGGTCTACCTCGACGCCGCGAAAAGTAAAAGTAAAGACCGGTTCGGAGACAAAGAGCCGGATTTCTCGGCAGCGCTCGACGGCGCGCGTCATCTTCAGGAAGCGGGCGCAAAAATACTGCAAAAGCAACGCAAGCTGCCGGGATCGCCAGATCGCCTGAATGAGAAGCTCCGGGAGGCAGAGCGGGCGCTGTTAATTCCCGAGGGGCTGCCCAACCGACCGTGGTTTCACCATTCCATTTACGCTCCGGGACAGTACACCGGGTACGCAGCCGTGGTAATTCCCGGGGTGAACGAGGCGATCGATCGCAGCGATCTCCACCGCACCGAACAACAGATAGCGGCGCTGGCGGCCGCCTTGAACCGGGCAGCTCAGGTGCTGGAGCAATACCGCTGACCAGTCGGATTCCTGAGTCTGGCGATTGCGGTGCAGTTGGTGTGGAACGGCGCGGCGGATTTTCGAAGGTGACTGCCGTCATTGGCAAACAATTAGTCCGTGTTTTCTGCCGCCTCTTGTTCCATGTGCCGACCGACCAAAGCGGCGCAGGACTCGATGAATGTCTGCTCCGGTCGATGGAAGGTATCCGCAAAATAGCTCTCGATACACAGCTCGGCTACCACCTGTTTCTTCGCCGTCCCTTTATTCGCCGCGGCTTTCTTCACAATAATCGGCACGACAATGTTGGATTTCACCAGGTCCGATCCGAGGTAGCGGGGATCGGCTGAAACGTTGTTGACGGTCACGGTTTCCCCGGAAGTGGCCGCAGCTCCACACAATCCTTTGTCGAGTGGGATGCGCAGCGTGGGCTTAAAGCTG
The DNA here is from genome assembly GCA_963747545.1 of uncultured Acidobacteriaceae bacterium. GTDB lineage: Bacteria > Acidobacteriota > Terriglobia > Terriglobales > Acidobacteriaceae > Acidiflorens. The sequence continues at coordinate 38,811 of CAVVFQ010000004.1, forward strand.
CCGACGTAGGGTCCGAGCACCAGAGCGTCGAAAGTGGGGACTTCCATCAAATAAAACCCGACCCAGTTGTAGCGTGTCATCACTTCATGCAGACGCTGGGCGATGTACCCCATAAGAATCACAGACTTCGCTCCATGGGCGGAGCGGCCGTATTCCTCAAATTCTTCGAGCAGTTCTTCGTCCTGTGACATCGGAACCGGAATCTCCCTTTTTGGGTTCGTCGACAACTTGCATTTTATGCTCGCCTGGCTTGTCCGCTCCGACTAGTTACTGTTTGGTATAGGGATTGGTAACCCCCCACCCCCCCCCTATTTTCGCTAAAATATTCGTTCTAAAGGAGTTACTTGCAAAATATTCCGGAATAAGGACTTAGCTCCTCACATTGCGCTCAAAATGGCTTTGGGGCAGCTTCGAGGGTCGTCTTCGTGGACGCACCTCGGAACTGCCCCAACCAAGCTTAATTGTCGCGCGCGACCGGTTCTAAGTCAATTTATTTCGAAGCACCCGGCATCACAATCCGGTCAGTGAGTGCAAAGGGATGCTTCAACAGCTATCGGCGCGCTGGAGGTAACCAGAGAAAGTCAGAGTGACGATATTCCTCAAAAGCATTTATCGATTTGCGCGTAACTGCCGACTGACATCGGTAACCGAGTTCGGAAAGCAAATGCCAGGATGTTTCGCGGCCCGCATCTGAACATTCGATAAATACAACGGGCGCTGCCTTGGCAAGTGTGCGGCGCATTCCCTGCAATACTTGTCCCTCGGCACCTTCAACATCGATTTTGACAAACTTCGGCTCAGTAAGCGTACCAGCCTCAACGAGGTTATCGATTACAACCCTCTTGATAACAAGTTCAAGAGCGGATGGATCATTCCTATGCCAAACCAGGCTTGCCATGTCAGGGTTGTCGTCGGCAATGCGCATGACTGCTTCGTCACCGTTGTCTGACGCTGCAACCTCTAAGAGTTGGACATTTGTGATTCCATTGTCTTCAATGTTTCTCCGAAGCAAGTCCGCATTCCACGGAACCGGCTCAAATGCAAAGACTCGACCTCGCGACCCAACTCGTTTTGCAAGCGACAGGGAGACGTGTCCGATGTTCGCGCCGATGTCGTAGACCGTGTCGCCAGCTGCAACGTATTGCTTGATGGCTCTCTGCAGGTGAGGCTCAAAGGTTCCGAGCAGGTATCCGAGATTCCCAGCGGGGGAAACACAAATCCGATAGCCCGATGCCAAACCGCGCAATATGGTTCGGGGTCTGGTTTTGCGTCCCAACACAAGAACGGCGCAAGACCTCGCAAGACTTCGGATTCCAAGCATGGTTGGCTTTTATCACGGTCAAGCGGCAAGGCGCAACTCAATGGGCGGCGGAAACATAGTTGCGCTGCGCTTGCGCAATCCTCGTGACTAACGACCGGGCGTTTGGGCGGATCAAAAAGCTGAAAATTGAGGACTGGACGAAGGGATCGCGCCCTACCTCTTGAGACGCTTTGCTACTTCCTCGTGTCTTACGACGCGCCCTGCCCGCATCTCTTCCAGCCCCTTCTGAACCAGAGCGTCCTGATGGGCGTGGAGTTCGAGTAAGAGCCGTCGGACTTCTTCCGCAGGCACGGTTCGACCGGCTTCAGCATCCCGTATACCTTCATCAATGGCGGCGAGTGTTTCCTCGTCTTCATCATCGACGACGGGAGCGGGATTCTCTAAATCGAACTTCTTCGACTTCGCCATGTAGTTAGACCAGCATGACATGCCCGCCCAAGCGGAGCTTGGACTGATTGGATAAGAGTGAAGGCTCGATTCGAACCCATGTAGTCTTTGTTTGAGGACGAAGACGCTGGGAAGAAAGGAGCCTTCGATGATGATTATAGGATGTGATTTCCATCCCAGCTGGCAGCAAGTGAGTTGGATGGACATGGAGACTGGGGATTGCGGGGAACGGAAGCTGGTGCATGCTAGCGGCGACGCCAGGATGTTCTATCAGCAACTGGCGGCGCCGGTGCTGATCGGCATGGAGGCCACGGGCAACAGCCAGTGGTTCATCGAACTGGTCGAGGATCTGGGGCATGAGATCTGGATCGGAGATGCAGCCCAGATCCGAGCCAGCTACGTGCGCAAGCAAAAGACGGACCAGCGCGACGCGGCACATATTTTAAAGCTGGTGGTGGAAGGCCGATTTCCGCGGCTCTGGACCCCGGACCGGGAGCAGCGCGATCTGCGACAACTGGTGCTGCATCGGCACAAGCTGGTGGAGATTCGCAGCCGAGTCAAAAACGAACTGCAACACCTTTCCTTGAATAAGGGAATGCAGCGCAAGCGTAAGCTGTGGAGCCAGGCGGGGCAGAAGATGTTGCGCGAACTTCCGTTAAAACCCTGGGCGGCGTGCCGGCGGGAAGATTTGCTGGGACTGCTGGCCACGCTGGATCAGCAGATCGGCAAGTTGGATTGGGCGGTGCAGCAGGCGGCAGAGGAAAATCCGCAGGCGAAGTTGCTGATGACGCAGCCGGGAGTGGGACCGAACACGGCACTGGCCTATGTTCTGACGATCGGCGATGTGAGTCGCTTTCCACGGGGCAAGCAGGTGGCCAGTTATCTGGGGCTGATCCCGCGCGAAGAAAGTTCGGGCGGACGGCAGAAGCTGGGTGCGATCACCAAGCAGGGCAACCGCATGTTGCGCTCGTTGCTAGTGGAGGCGGCGCAGATTACGGTGCGCTTCGACCCGGAAATGAAGAAGCAGTATTTGCATCGTTGTCACCAGAAGCCGAAGGGAGTGGCCAAGGTGGCAACGGCGCGCAAGTTAGCCGTACGACTCTACTGGATGCTACGCACACAAAAGCCGTATCCAGAGATCGTTCGCATCGAGAGCAGCTCGCGGGTGCCCCTGGTCGGCGCAAGCTAGACCGCAGAACTGATTGGGCGCTCTCGCATTCCGCACGAGGCGGGATGTTCGCATAGAAGAATCATGGTCGACGTTGGGGCCGAATCGATGGTTGGTGGAACGATCTTCGGGAGAAGATCACCACCGATAAGTGATTAGCGTGAGATTTCCAGAGTCTTGGTCCTCAAATCTCTCTGGCAAAAAAGCGGTGCCAAAAACACCGTCAGGATACTTTTGTCCTTGACACCGCCTTCACTCTTATCGAGGGGCACCCTCGTGAGTGTGGATGGACTCCGAGGCTGGGCCACCGGCGAAGAAGTAGGCCACCCGCCCGTAACAGTTATCAATGTTTTTTGCTGCGGCAAATTTTTGCTCTGCCTTGACCGGGAGCATCGGCCCGCCTGAATGTGTGCCCTGATACGGATCGCACTTACTCTTTTGGGGCGCTTGGCGAGTTTGCCTTGGACGGGCGGGGCGCCCGTCGCTCCAGAAACGCGCCTGCATTTCGCGGGCGAGGGCGCCCGCGCCACACGAGTCACTTGATCGTGACTAGTTTCTCCACCAGCTCCGAGTAGTCTTTCTTCTCCAGCCCGTGCACCTGCTTGTTGTATTCGTCCACTTTGCTGGAGTAATTCATGGAACAGAACTTCGGGCCGCACATAGAGCAGAAGGCGGCGGTCTTGTATCCCTCTTCGGGGAGGGTTTCGTCGTGCATGGAGCGGGCGGTTTCGGGATCGAGGGAGAGTTCGAACTGTTTTTCCCAATCGAATTTGTAACGCGCGTAGCTTAGGGCGTCGTCGCGGTCGCGGACTCCGGGACGCTGGCGGGCTACGTCGGCGGCGTGGGCCGCGATTTTGTAGGCGATGATTCCGTCTTTTACATCTTTTTCGTTGGGCAGGCCTAGATGTTCTTTGGGAGTTACGTAGCAGAGCATCGAGGCGCCGTACCAGCCGATCATGGCCGCTCCGATGGCGGAGGTGATGTGGTCGTAGCCGGGAGCTATGTCGGTGACCAGCGGGCCGAGGGTGTAGAACGGAGCCTCGTCGCACCACTCGTTTTCTTTTTCCACCTGCTCCTTGATCTTGTGCATCGGAATGTGGCCGGGGCCTTCGATCATTACCTGCACGTCGTGCTTCCAGGCGATGCGGGTTAGTTCGCCCAGAGTTTTCAGCTCGGCGAATTGGGCTTCATCGCTGGCGTCGGCGAGGCATCCGGGACGCAGGCCGTCTCCCAGGGAGAAGCTTACGTCGTACTTGGCGAAAATCTTGCAGATGTCTTCGAAGCATTCGTAGAGAAAATTCTGTTTGTGGTGGTGCGTCATCCACTGGGCTAGGATCGCGCCGCCCCGGCTTACTATGCCGGTGATGCGCTTTGAAACCATGGGCACGTATTGAATGAGCACGCCGGCGTGGATGGTCATGTAATCGACGCCTTGCTGCGCCTGCTCTTCGATTACCTCGAGCATCACGCTCTTGTTGAGATCTTCGACGCGCTTCACTCGCGAGATGGCTTCGTAAATCGGAACCGTGCCGATGGGGACGGGCGAATGGCGGATGATGGCTTCGCGAATCGTCGGAATGTCGCCGCCGGTCGAGAGGTCCATTACGGTGTCGGCTCCGTAGTGAACGGCGGTGTGCAGCTTTTTGAGTTCTTCTTCGACGTTCGAGGTGACGGCGGAATTGCCGATGTTGGCGTTGATCTTGCAGAGCGACTCGACGCCGATCGCCATGGGCTCGAGTTCCGGATGATTGATGTTCGCTGGGATGATCATGCGGCCGCGCGCGACTTCATCGCGAACCAGTTCGGGCGTGATCTTCTCGCGGTGGGCGATGTATCGCATCTCTTCAGTGATGATGCCCTGGCGTGCGTAATGCATCTGGGAGAAGTTGCCGTCCGTGTTTTCGGCCTTGCGCTTCGCGAGCCACTCTGCCCGCGGTTTCAGAACCGCATCCAGGCTGTTGCCGTTACTACCGCCGTGAGCGCCGTTTGTGGAATCGCCATTGCCTGCGGACATTTTCGTCTGTACCATCCTTCGCTAAGTCTTGATCACGAAATTATACCCCGCATCCGGGACGCGGATTGATGTTCTCGGAAAGCGAGTGGCCGGGCCGGGTCGGAGAAATTGAATCGTAGCGCTGGCGAGTAGAGTCAAAGTGTAATGTCGTTATAACGACTATTGCGAGGAGGCAACATGCTGAAGAGGGTGATGAGTACGAGCAACGATGTGACCTTTACCATATTGCGACTGGTTCTGGGTGTGGTGTTCTTCGCGCATGGCGCGCAAAAGATGCTGGGCTGGTTTGGCGGCTATGGTTTTCACGGCACTATGGGATTCTTTGAGCACATGGGCATGCCTGCTCCGGTTGCATTTTTGGTGATCTGCACCGAATTCTTTGGCGGGCTGGGGCTGATTGTGGGATTGCTGACGCGCATCGCCGCCCTCGGAATTGGGGTCGAGATGATCGGGGCGATCTTCATGGTTCACCTGGCGAACGGCTTCTTCATGAACTGGTTTGGCAACCAGAAGGGCGAGGGATACGAATATCATCTGCTGGTGGTTGCCGTGGCCGCGGCGCTCCTGCTGCGCGGGGCGGGCGCGTTCTCGCTGGACCGGGCGCTGTCGAAGTAAATTTTCGATTTAGAGTTCGCGGCGAAGGAAACGGGCAGGTGCCGAGCTGCGCTCGGCCTGGACAGCCGAGGGCGGCTGTCGCTACGTAAACCTGGACGGGGCGAAGCCCCGTCACCACACGAGCGTTTCTAATTTCTGAGTGTTTTGCCGGTCTTGAGCGTGAATTGGATTCTTTCCTGCGTCTTTTTCTCGCCGCACAGGGACTTGAAGGCCTCGCGCTCCAGGTCGAGCAGATACTGTTCGCTCACGGGCGTGCCGGGGGTGACATTTCCGCCGCACAGGACCTCGGCGATCTTTGTGCCCAGCTTCAGCTCGTGATCGCTGATGAACCCGCCCTGCCGCATCAGGTAGACGCCCATTTTGAGGGCCGCGAAAATGTTCTCGCCGGGAGCGGGAATGTTCGTGCGCATCACCGGAGGCTCATAGCCGGCGCGCACTAATTCCAGCGCGCGCTGCTTGGCGTCGGAGAGAACGCGCTCACGGTTCATGGTGACGCGATCGGAGTTCGACAGGAATCCCAACCCGCGAGCTTCGGCTGCCGAAGTCGAGACTTTCCCGGTCGCGATGGCTTCGAAAATTCTCTTCATCGCTTCCATCAATTCCACCGATTCGCCGCGACCGTCCGGACGAATGGAAGCCGCGCTGTCCACGGCGCGCAGCAGCATTTCCTTGCAGCCGCCGCCGCCGGGAAGCAGGCCGACTCCGACCTCTACCAGCCCCATGTAGAGTTCGGCGTGCGGTTGGCGGGCGGCTGAGTGCAGCGGGATTTCGCAACCGCCGCCGAGAGAGAGTCCGAAAGGCGCGCTCACCACCGGCTTGGGCGAAAATTTTATAGCCTGCGTCATGCCCTGAAACTGACGGATGCCGAGGTCAATGTCGTCCCACTCTTCCTCCTGGATTCCCATGAGCAGCAGCATCAAATTGGCGCCCACGGAAAAATTCTGCGCGTCGTTGGTGATGACGAAAGCGTCGAAAGCGTCGCCCGGGCCGCCCGGCTTCAGCGTCTGCAGGACGAGCGAAATAATGTCGGCGCCGAGCGCGTTCATTTTGGAGTGAAACTCAATGCAGCCCACACCGTCGCCCAGGTCGACCAGTGAAGCTCCGGAATTTTTCTTGACCACGCCGTTGGACTTCGTTTTTGCCGCGGTTTTTATTGCGACTTCGACCGACCAGACTCCCGCTGGCACCTCTACAGGCTTGAGAGTTTCGCTGGCGAGATCGAAATATGCCCGGCCTGACGCCGTCTTCGGATCTTCTGCATACCAGGACTTCTTGCCCGAGGCGAGCAGGTTTTCTACATTGGCTGCGACCGGATGGCCCTCTTTCTTCATGCGAGCGACGGTTGCTTCCACGCCTGCCGCGTCCCAGAGTTCGAAGGGGCCGAGTTCCCAACTGAAGCCCTGGCGCATGGCGCCATCAATCTCCACCACGGAGTCGGAAATTTCGGGAATACGATTTGCGGAGTATGTCCACAGGTCGGACAGCGCCGCCCATAGGAAAGCGCCTGCCTTGTCAGGCTTCTGGGGCGCACTGCCATCGAGCCCGAGCAACATGCGGATTCGCGCACCCGGCTCCTCGACGTTTTTCGCCATTTCCAGCGCTGCGAATTTTGCTTTCTGGCGCGGATGATATTCCAGGGTTTTCCAATCGAGCGCGAGGCGTTCGTCTTCTTTACCGTCGCCGCTTTTGATCCTCTTGTAGAAGCCGCCCTTGGTCTTGTCGCCCAGCCACTTGCGTTCGACCATCTGGCGGAAGAAAGCAGGAATCTGCAATTCACTGCGCTCGTCGCGCACGTTCTGAGTCATGTTCGTGACCACGTGTCCGAGGACGTCGAGGCCAACCAGATCGATGGTTCGGAACGTGGCCGAACTCGGCCAGCCTACGGCTGGGCCGGTGAGCGCGTCGATCTCTTCGATGGTCAGATCCATTTCCTGCATGAGCCGCATCACGTTGAGCACGGAAAATGTGCCGATGCGATTGCCGATAAAGTTGGGAGTATCTTTCGCCCGTACGACTCCCTTGCCCAGTTGCGCGTCGCAGAAATGGGTGACGGCTTCGATCAGCGTCGGGTCAGCATCGGGGGTAGGGATCAGTTCCAGCAGCCGCATGTAGCGCGGCGGATTAAAAAAATGCGTGCCAAACCATGAGCGGCGGAAGTCTTCGGAAAATCCCTCGGCGATCTTGGCTACGGGAAGTCCGCTGGTGTTGGTGGTGACGATGGTGCCCGGCTTGCGGACGGCCTCCACCTTTTTTAGTAAGGCGCGTTTGATTTCGAGATTCTCGACGATGGCCTCGATGATCCAGTCCACATCGGCCAATCGCTTCAGGTCGTCATCGAAATTTCCCACGGTGACGAGGCGCGCAAGCGATGCTTCGAAAAACGCCGCGGGCTTCGATTTGCGGGCTCCGTCGAGTCCGGCAGCGGCGATTTTGTTGCGGGCGGGGCCGTCGGCGTCGGGGGGGACGATATCGAGCAGCAACGACGGGACTCCCGCGTTGGCGAAATGGGCGGCGATGCGGGCGCCCATCGTGCCTGCGCCTAGAACGGCAACTTTGTGAATATGCTTCATGAGAGCCAACTCCTTGTAATAATTCGTAACAAGCCGCGAAGGCGTTTTCCACCCGCAGTTCTACCGCAGCGGCTAAAGCCGATTCTGCAATCCAGCCACTGATCGCAGCGGTGAACCGCTGCGCCACCCAAAGGCGAGTACAACCCCGGTGAACCGCTGCGCCACCCAAAGGCGAGTACAACCCCGGTGAACCGCCGCGCCACCCAAAATCAAACGCAACGGCGTTTCTCAGCAGCCTGCTAGGGAAGTTTATCTACCACCCAGTCGTTCTTTCCAGTCTCGACCAGGATTATTTCGGAAGATCGGCGCGTCACATGGGACCCTCGATGCGTAACCAACACGACCGGGAAGCTGTAGCGGCCCGGATGTCCACGACCGCGTGTGATCTCGAAGGCTCGGTCCTTACCGTTCAGGAAAAACTGTTCCAGTTGGTCGGGGTTCTGGGTGTGGCGAATCTGATCGCTGAGCATGACCATGCCGTTTTCGGCATCTTCAATTTGCCATGCGTGCAGGAAATAGTTCGCGGCTGCAAGGGCAAACACGTAACCGGGGTCGGAAACATCTGTCGGCTTGGCTGGATGGCTGCTTGAGCGAACTGAGACGGGCGCCATTAGAAAGATCGTCAGAAGGAAAAAACACGCTGCTGACCGGATATTCACGCTAAGGCTGGTCCTCACTCCCTGTTTCCTGGTTCCTTGTTCGGCGCCAGTGATGATGTTCGTAACTTCTTACTCTACTGGAAAGCGAGCAGAACGACAGCCTTCGGCACGGTCGTGGGTTCCGTCGTCATTGGTTCCGTCAATGAGTGAAACGGGGAGTTATTGCCTACCTGAATCAAGCACGGTTGGTCTGGGTTCGCCGCGCTCGCGAACAACGCCTCAGGTCGGAGTCCCAGCCAAGGGGAGCCAAACCTGAAAACACGTGTCACCGGGTTTGGAATTAACCTGAATATTTCCCCGGTGCTTCTTCACAATTCGCTGGACGGTGTCCAAGCCGAGGCCCGTGCCTTCCCCAACTCCTTTGGTTGTGAAAAAAGGCTCAAAGATGTGAGGCTGCACCTCGCTGGGAATTCCTGGGCCATTGTCGCGAATCTCAACTACAACGCAACCGTCGTCTTGGTAGGTTCGGATGCGCAGCTCGCCTTTTGCGTGCATTGCGTCAATCGCGTTGTCAATGATGTTGGTCCAGACCTGGTTGAGCTCGCTGCCAAACGAATTCACCAGCAGCGGAATGCGCTGGTAATCGCGCTGCACCACCACTCCTTGCTTCAGCTTATGATTCAGGATCGTGAGGGTGGTTTCCAGGCTCCTTACTATGTCTACGTTTTGCACGGGGGCCTGGTCCATGTGGGTGTATTCCTTGATTGCGCCCACCAAGTCCGATATGCGGGAGGTGCTGCTCTCGATTTCGTGTAACAGACTGGCGACCTCCGCCGAAGCGGCAATTCTCACCAGGGCGGCTCGAGCAGTGTCGCCCTCGAGGTTCGTGAACAACGATTCGACCACCTCCGGCTTGATGTTGCGCCGCGCCAGGGCCGCCGCCAATAGCCACAAGTCGTTCTGTCCATGACTGCGCAGCAAGGAATCAATCTGGTCTTCCAAGTCGCTGATGGTCAGCGCATCGGGTGGAACTACATCATCTTGCGTGAACGAAGCTTCCAGTTTTTCGATCTCTGATTTCTGGGCGGACGAGAGATCACGCCTTCCCAGCTCGAGACTCGCATCCCTGATTTTCTCTAGAATGTGGGACAACTGGCTGGCGGCGCGTTTCGCAGCGGAAGCCGGGTTGTTGAGTTCATGCGCGAGTCCTGCCGAAAGCTTACCCAAAGAAGCCAATCGGTCTTGCTGTTGTTCGAAGCGGGTGGTTTCACGGATCCGGTCGGACATCAGGCCCACGAGACGCTTGGTCAGCTCCGGCATTTTCTGCACAAGCTCTGGAAACAGGGAGGCAGGAAATCGCAGGGCGCGGCTGTCGGTCTCGGCTCGCCCGCTCACGGTAAACTGCTTCATCCTCGAAAACGGCAGTAATCCGCTAATGTCGCCCGCCTTTAGATCAAAGACGAAGGTTTGGCCCCCAAGGTCGCCCCGCCCTTGAAGCTGTCCTTCAAGAATCACAAACATGGCATCGGCAGGATCCCCCTGGCGTGCATAGACGTCACCCGCCTTGAGGTTCATCTCTTGGGATTGGCTGAGGAACCAGGCGAGCTGATCGTCCGGCAAATCAGCGAATGCGGGGATACGACGTAGCTCGGATTTATCGACCATTTAGACCTTGCTCAAATACTGATGGATGAATTGCACTGCCACCGATCCTTCACCGACTCCGGAAGCCACGCGCTTTATGGAACCGTGGCGTACATCACCTACAGCGAAGATGCCGGGAACATTGGTTTCGAGCAAGAATGGATCCCGCTCGAGTGTCCATCCTTTCGGATGTTGCCCGTCCCGTATAAGGTCAGGCCCAGTCAACAGGAAGCCGCGCTCGTCCCGCTCGACGACACCCCCAATCCAATCCGTGCGCGGCAATGCTCCGATAAAGATAAACATCGCGCTCGCCGGCACGCGCTCAATTTTGTTGGTATCGGAGCAAAGCACGGAAATCTCTTCCAGATGGGTTTCCCCATGTGCCTCGGCCACGCTGGCATGTGCCCACAGCTGAATCTTCGGCGTTTCTTTAATCTGGTCGATCAAATATTGCGACATGGTGCTGGAGAGCGATTCGCCGCGCACAAGAATAGTGACGCGCTCCGCGTATCGCGCGAAGTTCATTGCCGCCTGACCCGCCGAGTTTGCGCCACCCACCACATAGACCATCTCGCCCTTACATGACAGAGCTTCCGTGGCGCCACCACCATAGTAAATTCCCGCACCCTGCAACCTGTCTATGCCCGGAGCTTCCAGGCGCCGCCATTGGACTCCGGTCGCAACCATCAGCGCGTGACAAGAGATCTCGCTTCCATCCACCAGCTTGATGATCCGGTAAGGTCCTTCGGTTCGGACGCCAACAACTTCCTGCGGCGCCAGGATTTCCACTCCGAAACGCTGGGCCTGCACTACCGCCCGCCGAGCCAGATCGGCCCCGCTGAGCCCGGCCGGAAATCCGAGATAGTTCTCGATGCGGGAACTCATACCAGCCTGACCGCCGGGCGCTTCCCGCTCAATCATCACGGTATGCAGACCTTCGGAGGCTCCATAAACGGCAGCGGCCAAACCAGCCGGTCCCCCACCCACAATCGCCAAGTCATAGAAGCTGGTTTGAGCGCGCGTGCGCAGACCAACCTTTTGTGCCACGTCTGCGGGCACGCTCTCAAGAAGCTTCGTCCCGTCGGGGAAGAGCACTACAGGAAGACTGGCTGCCTCTGGACCGAGAGCTTCCAAGAGGAGTTTGGTTTCGGGATCATTGGCCGACAGCTCCACGTCAATCCACTGATAGGGAACATGGTTGCGCGCCAGGAAATCCCGCAACTCGTACGAACGGGGCGACCAGCGGGTGCCCAGCAACCTGATCCCCTGGAATGTCGGGCGGAAGGAAGCTTGCCAGTCATCGAGCAAATCATCTAATTGTGGATAGAGGTGCTCGGTGGGCGGATCCCACGGCTTCAGGAAAAAATAGTTGATGCTGGCGCGATTGATGGCGCTGATCGCGGCGTTGGTGTCCGCATACGCAGTGAGCAATGCCCGCTTCGCACTGGGGAAGACTCCCATTGCCTGCTGCAGGAATTCCACCCCGTCCATGCGCGGCATGCGCTGGTCGGCAAGCAGCAGGGCGACGCTGTCGTTACGCACCTTCAACTGCTTCAGAAGATCGAGCGCCCTCTCGGGCGAATCGCTTCCTATAACCCGGTATTCGGCGCCGTATTGCGAGCGAAGATCGCGCTCGATCGCCCGCAAAACATCAGAGTCGTCATCCACGCTCAGCAAAATTGGTTTGGCCATGCTCGGGCTCGGTTCCAGGCAAAGAGATGATTACACATATTTCCGTTCCCTGGTCGAGTTGATTAGATACAGAAAGTTGCATTCGGTCGCGCAATTCCTGACATTGGAACCCCACTGAAGAATCGCGACAACGAGGCGGGCCGACAAGGCCGGTTAGCTATCCTTGCGGTAGAGGAGGTCGCGCATCGCGCGTCTCCGAGCTTCGTTTGCTTCCTTGAGAGACTTGCGTTCGTCGGCGTCCATGCCCGGCTTGGCCTTGGGATCGGCAGTTTCGGGTTCGCTACATGCCGGGCAGCGGTTGGCAAACCCGGGCTTACCGGGCTTCAGCTCGAACTCTTCTGAGCAGACGACGCAGACCTTGATGGGAAATGCCATCGAGCTAAATATGATACAACGCACGCGCAGCCGACCTGTTATCCTTATAATCTCGATAGAGCGTTAAAAGCGCGTCGGCCGAGCGCATTTGCCTATTCGTCGCGTTCGTCGTGGGTCGTCTTAGGCACGTTCAGGTCTGTCTGAAGCCACGATATCCATCAGCAAAGGTTGACGGGAACACAACGGACTTTGAATCTCTCCGTTCGCGGAGAAGCTTGAGAGGCATTCTTATGGCAAATATGACAGATATGACAAAAGCGCTGAAGCAGTCCGTCTGGTGCGGCATGGTGCTTGGAATCGCGCTGGCCACGATCGTTGAACCCACACGAGCTTCGGCCCAAGATCAGGATGATCCTCCCGGCCGCGTCGCTCGGCTCGGCTACCTGCAAGGTTCAGTTTCATTTCAGCCGGCTGGCGAAACGGATTGGGTAGGAGCGGTTCCCAACCGGCCCATGACCACGGGCGATCAGCTTTGGACGGATCAGGATTCACGTGCCGAAGTGCAACTGGGATCGGCTGTGATTCGATTGGGGGCTAATACCGGTTTTTCTTTTCTTAACCTCGATGACGATACGGTCCAGATCCAACTGACCTCGGGCGTGATCAACGTTACGGTGCGCAGACTGGGTGACGACGATGACTTCGAAGTCGATACTCCCAACCAGGCGTTCACGGTTTCGCAACCCGGACATTATCGCGTGGAGGCGAGCGCCGACGGAAGCTACACGGTGATCAGCGTGCGCGCAGGGGAAGGCGAAGCCACCGGCAACGGTGAGACTTACACGCTGCGCGGCGGGCAGAGAGGCACATTCAGCGGAACGGACTATCTGAATGTCGATGTGGTTGATATCTGGGGCCCAGACGAATTCGATACCTGGTCCGAGGGCCGCGACCACAGGTACGATTATTCGCGTTCGGCGCAGTATCTGTCGCGCGATGTAGTCGGCTTTGACGATCTCGACGACTACGGCGACTGGCGCGACGATGCGAACTACGGGCATGTCTGGTTTCCCAACCAGGTCGCTTTCGGTTGGGCCCCCTATCATGAGGGACATTGGGATTGGATCGCTCCCTGGGGCTGGACGTGGGTCGATGACTTCTCATGGGGCTACGCACCGTTCCACTACGGACGCTGGGTGTCGGTCGGCGGACGCTGGGGTTGGGTGGCCGGGCCAGTGGCAGTCCGAGCGGTCTACGCGCCCGCGCTGGTGGTCTTCATCGGAGGAGGGCCCGGCGGCTTCGGCGGCAAGGTCGGATGGTTCGCGCTGGGTCCGCGGGAAGTGTATGTCCCGTCATATCACGTCAGCCTGGCGTATGTGAATCGCGTCAATATCAGCAGTACGACGGTGAACATCACTACTGTCACCAATGTCTACAACACGACCATCATCAACAACACAACGAATATAACGAACATCACATATGCCAATCGGAACGTCCAGGGCGCGGTGATGGTGGTTCCGCAGCGCGCGTTCGTGAGCGCGCAGCCGGTGGCGAAAGTGGCGGTTACGGTGAGCGCGCACGAAATCGCCTCGGCGCCGATGAGCTCGCGGGTTGCCGTGGCTCCGACGCGCGACAGCGTGCTAGGCGCGAGGGCCGCGACTGCGGGTCGCGTGGCCGCGCCACCAGCAGCGATAGCGAGCCGGCAGGTAGTCGCCAAGAGGACACCGCCACCACCGCCGGTGCCTTTTGCGAAACAGCAACAGGCTTTGGCAGCGCATCCCGGACAGCCGTTAGCGAGAAGCGAGGTGCAAACCCTGCGCCCAGCCAATACCGCGGCAGCGCGGCCCATGGTGAAGCAGGCGCCTCCGGGAAAACCGGCTACGCCGAATGTGGGCCGGCCGGGCAACCCGCCGAACGCTGCGCGGCCGGGCCAACCGGCGCCGACGGCGAACCAGCCGGCGAATCAGCCGATGAATCGGCCGGGCAATCCGCCTGCTTCGAACGAGCGGCCTGCCGCGGCGAATCCGGTTCAGCCGAATCGTCCATCCCCGCCGCCGAATCAGCCTGCGCAGGCACAACCGAACGGTCGCCAGATGAACAATCTTCCGGCGAACATTCCTCCGGCGAACAATCCTCCGTCGAACAATCGTCCGGCAATGAATCAGCCAAATAGTCGGCCGGAGACAACAGAGCCGAGTAACCGGCCGGAAACGAATCGACCTCCTTCGGAACAGCCGAATCGTCCGCCGACGGCCCAGCCGAACACTCGTTCCGAACCTGCTAGCCCGGAAGCGGCTCGTCCGGAAGCAGTTCGTCCGGAAAACAATCAGCCCCCGCCGAACCGGAACCAACCAACTCCCCGTCCGCAGACTCCTCCGCCAGCCGAACGTCCGCAGCAGCGCACGCCTCCACCGGCCGAGGCGAAACCTGCGGCTCCGCCGCAGAAACAGCAACCGAAGGCGCAAACTCCGGAGGAGAAAAAGCAGGAAGAGGAACGGCAAAAGCGGGAGCAGCAGAAACCTCCTGGTGAGTAGAAGCTCCGCTTCCAAATCGTCGGACGTGAATGATCACTGGGCATCCTGAGTCTTCTCAGGGTGCCCTTTCTTCAAGAAGGCGGATGCGCTGATATCCTGACTTGCGGTGTCTTTTTTTCACACTTCATGACGTCCGACCACCATCTTCTTCTTTCCGCGCGCGAAATCGCAGCGCAAATCCGCTCCAAAGCAGTTTCGCCCGTCGAGGTGGCGCACGCTCACCTTGATCGCATCGAGCGCCTGAATCCGAAGTTGAATGCGTTCGTTGATTGCCAACCGGAAGCGGTACTGGCGCAGGCGCGCGAGGCGGAGAAAGCGATTCTGCGCCGGGAACCGGATAAAGACGAACTCGGGCCGCTGCATGGCGTTCCCGTTTCGATCAAGTCTTCGATTGATGTCGCCGGACATCTTTGTGAAGCCGGTACGCGCTTGCGCGCTGGAAACATCGCCTTGGAGGATGCGCCGCTGGTCGCCCGCTTGCGCGCGGCTGGGGCGGTGATCCTCGGTGTCACGAACGCTCCCGAACTGCTGATGGCCTGGGAAACGGACAACCTTCTTTATGGACGGACTAATAACCCGTGGGACGTAACGCGCACCGCGGGCGGATCGAGTGGCGGAGAAGCTGCCGCCATCGCCGCGGGACTTTCGGCTGGCGGCGTGGGCAGCGACGGCGGGGGCTCGATCCGCGAACCGGCGCACTTCTGCGGCATTTGCGGACTGAAGCCTACTCCTGGGCGCATTCCTTCGACCGGACACTTTCCGAAAGGTGGTGGGCCGTTTGCCCTGATCGGAGTGGTTGGGCCGATGGCGCGCACGGTCGAAGACTTGCAGACGCTTTTTGAGGTGATGGCGGGCTGGGGTGACGGTGAACATTCTTATGGCGATCATTCTTCTGGCGATCCTTGTGCCGCGCCAGTCGCGATGCGTAAGGTTCACGAAGAGCTGATCCGGGGCTTCAACATCGGGTTCTTTGAAGACGATGGGCGCACTCCGGTCACGAAAGAAACCAGGTCGGCGGTGAATCGGGCGGCTTCGCTTTTGTCGGGCTGCGGATTTCATGTCGAGCCATTTCGTCCCGAAGGACTGGAAAGAGCGAGGCAACTTTGGTGGGAATTCTTTGGCACGGCTGGCGGGATGATTCTCGGACCCATATTGCGGGGGCGCGAGTCGGAGCTTAGCCCTCTGCTGCGCGAATTTCGTGGTTGGACCGACGCTGAGCCCACGCATACCGGTGAGTCGCTACTTGCGTCCTGGCTGGGACGCGACGAGCTGCGGGAGAAGATTCTTCTGCAGATGCGAAAGTACCCCGTGCTGATCTGCCCGGTTGCTGCGATCCCCGCTTTTCGTCATGGCGAACGGGAGTGGCTGGTGGAGGGGAAAACCGTGAAGTATCTTGACGCCTGGAGCTATTGCGAGTGGTTTAACCTGCTGGGCTTTCCGGCCGTGGTGGTTCCGATGGGCTATTCCGAGGACGGGCTGCCGATCGGCGTGCAGATCGTCGGACGGCCGTGGCAGGAGGAAGTTGTGCTGGCGGTGGCCGCGAAACTCGAGGAGGCGCGCGGACTCTGGGCAGCGCCGCCGCTGGCGGGCTGATCGCACCGGGCGGCTCTTGCTCTCCTTTTGCCGTCGGCGGAGACGGGGCAAGCCCCGTCTCTACACGAGCGCATTTCGTGTAAGATTCTAGAGGCGAGTACAGACACCGCTACCCCAAGGACGATACTCCCCAATTACCAGGTAGAACCGCGGCCTTCGGGCTGGCGGCACATTCCTGTCAGGAGAAAGACCGAATGCCGAAAATTGCCAAGACAGCCGACCGGAAAAAGGTCATGGACACCACGAAATCGACCGCATGTCCGAAGTGCGGCAAGGAAACCCGCATCGTCAAGCGCATGAAAGACCGCGAGCGCGGCGTGCCCGGCGGAATCTATATTTCTTGTTCGGGCTGCGAATTTTTTGAGAAGCTGTGATGGTCAGTTCCCGGTTCTCGTTTCCCTTCGTAGCGGCCTTGCTTGAACCATAGCCGGACCTCATCTTCCACGGAAAACCTCTCGGGGGTTGGGCGCGCAAACTTTGACTCCAGGGAAAAAGCGTGGGCTTGCAGAGGGACGGTGAAATGAAGTTTCGTGATCACGAAGCTGCGGATGAAAAGTTCCGTGTAACGCTCCAATCCGAGCACTTGAAACTGAACGGCATGGACGAGCGCATGAAACAGAGACCTCTCCGTCGGCGTCTCATTGAAGACCGCGACGTCGAAAAAGGTCAGAGAGGCCAAGTGGGTTAACTCGGGCAAGGTCTCGAAACCCAGCGCTTTTGCTCGCTGGTAACAAGATGGATTGGGCAGGCGCTTTCCCTCGAGTTCCACCACCCGCACGTGGTCGAGCAGCGATTCGGAGAAGTAGGGCCGCATGAGAGCCTTGTATTGCTCGGCAAGCGGTACGGAGGTGGCGAAATAGTGATCGCGCTGCTGACGCAGGTAGGAGCAAACACAATCCGTGGCTTCGCGTATCTGGTCTTCGCTGAGACCATGGTCGGGCGTGGAGATCGCCCCTTCTCTGCGGATCTTCTCCTGGATAGACGAGTAATATTCGCTCAGAGCGCCGGCGGTCTCGGCTGACTTGCGGAGCACACCACGATCGCCGTAGCGGGCGAGATCTTCCAATGAAAAGCGCAGACGGAGCTGGTGGGTGGCGCAATGGGCGCTGAGCAACTCCAACTGGGCCTGCTGCAACTCCGAATTCATTTGTGCAATGGCGGCACGATCCTCCGCCTTATTCCATGAATACATCTGGCAAACTCCCGAAGATTTAGCAACGCAGGACTGCGCGAAAGGGGCCCGACTACAAATTCCTCAAATCATTCCGTGTGACGTATACAATGTAAACATAACCAGCCGCATCCCAGGGATGAAAACATGGGGGAGTGGGAGGGCTGTTAATGTGAAACGATACCTCATTATATATACGCTGTAAACATAATTCTGTTACCAGTCGTACATGAACTGGTAGGATGCCACCGGAGGAAAGAATGTCAAGGCCACCTGACCCCGATCTGGAGAACCGCATCCTGAACGCAGCGCAGAAGTTATGGAAAAAAGAGGGCGCAAAGGCTCTCACCATGAGAGCGGTGGCGCGGGCCGCGCGCACGAACACACCCGCGGTGTACCGGCGTTTCCGCAACCGGCGAGACATTGTGCGCGCTTTGATACGCCGTACCCAGATGGAGGTTGGCGGCGTCCTCGAACCGTGCCCTACGGTCGAGAAGGCGGTGGCGGCGTACCTGGAGTACGGCCTGACCCATCCTCACGAATACGAACTTTTCTACCAACACCTGCAAGAGCTTTCGGGTTCGGTCCAGCCTGGAGACGGGGCTTCCTTAAAGGAATTGAGGCCAAACTTCTCGATGATGGAAAGGAAGTTGGCGGAAGAACTCGGCGGAGCACCGGAAGATCACAGGCGGCTGGGACTCGCGCTGTGGGCCTTAGCCCACGGAACCGCTGCGCTCCTGCTCTTGCGAGCAGTTCCACCGGGACAAGAGGCAGCTCTGCGATCGGGTTTCACGGCAGCGGTGGGGACGCTGCTGCGAGGCGCGTAGCCCAGCAGTTCCTCGGTGCGCAAGGCGAAGTAAATCAGATAGCGCGGTTCACCAGCGGCGGCCCGAGTAACCTCAGCGGCTAAAGCCGCGCTCAATACCCTGCGATTATCGCAGCGCTGAAGCGCTGCGCCACCCAAAATCAAGTGCAGAATCGAATTTCCTAGCTCGTAGCGGGCGCGCTTTAGGCTTTTCTGAGAACTGAGAACTGAGAACGGTCCTACCCGATCTGTCCCAGGATGGCGCGTGCTTCGGCCGCCGGGTCCAAGGCTTCGGTGATCGGGCGCCCTACCACAATGTGCGAGGCTCCGGCGGATATCGCTTCCGATGGAGTGACGATGCGCATCTGGTCGTGCGGTCCGCTGCCGGCTGGGCGCACTCCGGGCGTCACAATGACGAAATCGCGCCCAAATTCCTCGCGCAGAGCGGCGGCTTCCTGTGCCGAAGCGACCACTCCTTTGCATCCGTTGGAAAGCGCCAGCGCGGCCAGCCTCAGGACCTGATCGAGCACTCCCTCCCGCAAGCCAATCTTGCCCAGTTCGATGTCGTCGAAGCTGGTCAGCACGGTGACCCCGAGGACGAGCAAGTCGGGCCTGGCAGCTCGCGCGGCTTCGACGGCAGCGCGCAGCATCCTGCCGCCCCCGGCGGCATGCACGGTCAGCATATTTACACCCAGTTGAGCCGCTTCCCGGACGGCCGCCGCCACGGTGTTTGGGATGTCGTGGTACTTGAGGTCGAGGAAGACGCGGTGTCCAGAGCCCACCAGTTCACGGACCATGGAAGGGCCTTCAGCGGTATAGAGCTGCATGCCGACTTTATAGGCGAGGGCAGAGTCGCCGACGGCCGCCACGATCTTCCGGGCGGCCGCGGCCGTCGATACATCCAAGGCAACGATGAGACGCTGGCGCGGGTCCATAAAGATTTCCGGACTATCGCTGCCCAGTCTATCGGGTTTAGTTGAGCTTGGCTACGGGTTGCATAAGCGCCACGGTAGTTTGCCGCCGGGAATCCGGACGGTAATTCGTGGGCTGGTAGAGGTCCAGGCGGACCGTCTGCAAACCGCGCTCTTTGAAGCCCAGTGCGCTTGCGGCGTCGCGCGAAAGGTCAATGATCCGGCCGTCCACAACTGGACCCCGGTCATTGATGCGAACCACCAGCGCCTTGCCGTTCTTCAGGTTGGTGACCTTGACCAACGTGCCCAGCGGTAAGCTGGGGTGGGCGGCAGTGAAGTCGCGCATGTCGAAGGGCTCTCCGCTGGCTGTGGTTCTGCCCTGGAAATACTCTCCATACCAGGATGCAGTCCCAACCTGATAAGCCTTCGATTTCGGGCTGTTGGTCTTTCGTGTTTTGAATCCACTGGTCGCAGTGACCGGCGGCTTTGTGACCATGGCGGCTTCCAGGCTGTTTGGCCCGGATGCGGCTCCGGCCCCCAGACTGGCGACTGATAAAACCACCGCCAGGCCTTCGGCTAAACGTCGTCGCATTCAGTTACCTCCCGTGTGAAAGTCGTACTATAGGTCGTATGCTCCTTTGGTCATGACGATCTCACGATGCTACCGAGGTCAGCCGGTCGTGTCAACCGAAAAAACCAGCGGCATAATTAACTAAGTGGTAATTAATCAATGACATCGCCCTATGAAAAATATGGGTTTGCAACCGTATGTCGTTGAAAGCAGTCGCTGGGCATTGTATATATAATAGTTATCATACGATCTTCCGCCTTCGCGAGATTCCTGCAACCTGCTGTCGAATGTTAGACTTACGGGAAAACTACGCTAACCATATTGTAATCATAAGGTTACGGTATCGATGATTACTGATTCGTAAACGTAGAAACGCGAGAATCACGGTCCCGGCTGGGAACCACGGTCCGCAACACGTTCGACCGCAGACGCACGGAAGTACCGTTCCACGGATTGCACTTTCGGTTTAGAGTGGCGAAATGCCTCTGACTCCACCCGTAGTGTTGACGATAGCCGGATTTGACCCCTCCTCGGGCGCTGGAATTACCGCTGACGTCAAGACGATTGCGGCGCATGAATGCTTCGGCGTTTGTTGCATCACCGCCTTAACCGTCCAGTCGACGCAGGGAGTGCGGCGGGTCGCGGGCGTGGATCCAAGGCTGATTGCTGAGACCTTGCAAGAGCTGGTTTCGGACCTGATCGTGGAAGCCGTCCACATTGGCATGCTGGGAAATGAGAAAGTGGTTGGGGTGGTTGCGGATTTTCTGGCCGAAGCGCGGTTGCCTCATGTCGTGCTGGATCCCATTCTGAAGTCGAGTTCGGGAGCCGACTTATTGGACGCGGCTGGGACCCGGCTATTGATTGAGAGGCTGATTCCGCTGGCGGAGCTGATTACACCGAACCTCGACGAAGCCGGCGTTTTGACCGGGAAGGCGGTGACCAACCTCGACCAGATGCACGAGGCGGCCGCTCGTCTGCACGCTCTCGGAGCGGCCAATGTGGTAGTCACCGGAGGTCAACTGGAGAAGGCGACCGATCTCCTCAGCTTTAGTGGCGCCCGAGGCAAAGAACAGGAAGTCTTCAAGGCGGATCGTCAGGGATCGAGTTCCACCCACGGCACCGGATGTGCGTTCGCGACGGCGCTGGCTTGTCACCTGGCACATGGGCGCGGACTGCCCGAGGCAGTTCTGCTCTCGAAAGCGTACGTCTCCGCGGCGATTGCGAATGCCCATCCGCTGGGCAAGGGAGTGGGGCCGTTGCATCACCTCTACCGCATGGGCCAGCAGCGGCGTGCGAGCACGGTTGTCTCGGAAGCAGAGCCCACTCATTCGCGGAGCTGAATGAGAATGCGCCGACGTAGACGGCGCAAACCCCGTCTCTACCGGGAATGTGGTTTGATGGGAAGTGAAAAGCTGAGACCCAGCGCTATTTCTTAAGCAGGCAACCGGCGAGAAAGGCGGCGACCGCCGCGAGCAGCCACTCGATCCGCCACAACTGGATGGCCTGCCAATCGAGCAGCGTCCGGGCGCTGAAGAACACGCTAACCGCCAAAGCTCCGACCACGCAGAGTACACCCAGCAAAAAAGCGATGAGGGTTGGCGTCATGAGCCCGAGGCGCTCACCGAATGCGGCGAGTTCAGCCAGCCCGGGGATTTCCAGCCTGCGTGCGATACGGGATCCCGGCTCGGGACGACTGGTTCCGCAAGCGTGGCAGTAGAGCGCGCTGACGAGGAACTCAGTTCCGCAGCGGCAGGTTGCCCTTCGTTCCCCGTTCGGATCGCGGTGGGCGACAGCCTCGGAAGCCGGCATGGGCGGCCGCCAGAATTCCTGCCGCGCCTGATCGACTGCTTCTGCCATAAAGTAGCTCTTCTCTTCTCCCGATCCTTTTCGGATCGCAAGCGAATCACCAAAGCAAGCTATTGCAAAGACGACAGTTACAAGCGAGCCAAAGGGGAAATCGGCTGCGCCGGAGGGCAAGAATTACGCTCTACACGCCCGAATTTCCCCATTGTGCACGACTTGGCCGGGCTGCGGACGTACCCGGCTTGGTTCCAGGGGAAGCTTCAGTTCTCAGTAGCCCTATGGCACCCCGAGAGATTGAGAGCTGACTTCCGCGGTTCGGATATGTCCGAACGGCATCTCTCGGCAAAGGCCGAATCAGTTAGACTGAGTGTGCGTGCTTTTCTTTCTCTCCCGGCATCGCCCCGCTTTGACTGCCATCATGCTGCTGGTCGTCACCCTTGTCCTTGCCCCGGTTTATCTCGGAGCGGACTCTACGGTCTCGACGTCTGTTCGTCCCCCTGATCTTCGTCCGGCTGACCCGCTGAACCAGGCAGCTTTCGAGCACTACTACAACCTCGACCTCGACGCGGCGATTCAGGATTTCGAGAAGATTCTGGCGCGTCATCCGAACGACCCCTTTGCGGTGAATCACCTGCTCTCGGCGGTTCAGATTCGGGAGCTGTATCGCATGGGCGCGATGACCACCGGGGAATACTCCAACGATAGTTTTATCGGACAAGCGCACCGTCCCGCGGATCCAGCGGTGAAGCAGCGCATCAGGCAGCTGGTAGAGCAAGCCGAGAAGCTGGAAAACGCTCAACTGGCGCATGATCCGGACAACGTGGATATGCTCTATGCCCGCGGCGTTACCCGCGGGCAGTTCGCGCTCTACACCGCATTGATCGAGCGCGCCTGGTTTTCCGCCCTGCGCAATGCGGTGGGAGCGCGCCGCGATCACGAACGGGTGCTGGAACTGGATCCCCAATACACCGATGCCAAGCTGGTGGTGGGGGCTCACTATTACGTGATGGGAAGCCTGTCGCTGGCGATGAGAATGGCGGTCTCGCTGGTTGGATTGAGCGGAGACAAACAGAAGGGACTGCAATACCTGAGCGACGCCTACCACGCCAATGGCGAAACCAGCGTGGACGCCGGAATCGTGCTCATGGTTTTTCTGCGCCGCGAACACCGCTACGGCGAGGCTTTGCAGATTGCGGGCGAGCTCGGTCCGCGGTTCCCGCGCAACTATCTGCTGCCGCTGGAAGAGGCGAACCTGCTGCGGGTGTCCGGGAAGAGCGACGAAGCCGAAGAGCAGTATCGTCGCGTCTGGCAGAACGGGCGCGAAGGAAAGTACGGCAGTCTGCATTACGAAATCGCGGCGGTCGGACTAGGCGATCTGTTGCGCAGCGAGAAGAAATACCAGGCCGCCGCGGCCGCCTACGAACTGGTGAGCGAGGTCACGGGAGCCGATCCGGAATTGTTGCAGAAAGCCAATCTGGGAGCCGGGGAGATGTATGACCAGCTCCAGAAGCGGGATCTGGCGGTGAAGAAATACGAGGCGGTGGTGGCCACGAATTCGGGCAATGCCGAAGCGGACAGGGCGCGCAAGAGAATGAAAGACGCGTACCGGGAGTAGAAAGGCATTGAACCATTGAGTCATTGAGCGATTGAATCATTGATCTTAGCGTCCTTAATGTCTCAATGCTTCAATGTCTTAATGATTCAATGACTCTATGGAACATTTTCCCTGAAATCGTCGTATCCTAACAACAGGGAGACACTACCATGTACTGCAACGCTTGCGGCAAGGCCATCGCTGAGGATGGGCGCTTTTGCTCCTACTGTGGCAACGTGGTGGGAATTCCACCCACACCGAAGAAGCTGAT
Source organism: uncultured Acidobacteriaceae bacterium (assembly GCA_963747545.1). Classification (GTDB taxonomy): domain Bacteria; phylum Acidobacteriota; class Terriglobia; order Terriglobales; family Acidobacteriaceae; genus Acidiflorens. The sequence continues at coordinate 62,392 of CAVVFQ010000004.1, forward strand.
GCGTTCCCGCGCCGACCGAAAAATCGGGGGCGTCTGCGCGGGGCTGGCTCAATATCTTGATCTTGACGCTTCGCTGGTGCGCATCCTCTGGTTCTTCATCACGCTCGCGTGCGCAATTGTCCCAGGCATCGTGGCGTACGTGCTGGGATGGATCATCATTCCGGAGGAACCGTTGCTGTTGCCAGTTGCAAGGTCGGAGCAACCAGTTACAAGCTAATACCGAGTCATGCGGTGGAGCGACGGGTATCTCGCGAGCCTGCCCGGTTTTTGCCAGCGTCGCAAAGTCCTGGTCACAGCCGGCGGCGTGGGTTCTCTGCTAGAATCTCCGCGTCATGATGCAAGCTTTCCTCGTTCCTGAAAAAACCGTGGTTAATGCCAAAGGAGACGGGCCCGCGCTCGATGTGAGTGGCGCGGAGGGCCGGATCTTTCTGCTTACACTCGCCATCACTAACATCATCGAGCAGGAGTCGCTCGAGGTCAGCATCTTCGGATCAGCGGATGGCGCGACCTGGGATCCAAAGCCGGTCACGGCTTTCCCGCAGAAGTTTTATCGCGAGGAAACTCCGCTGCTGCTCAATCTGACCGCCCGGCCGGAACTCAAGTTTGTGCGCGCACATTGGGAAACGGGCCGGTGGGGGCGCGGAACGGAAACGCCCATGTTCGAATTCCACGTCACGCTGCGGGAGGTTCCGCGGGAGATTCTCGCCGAAGCCGCCGGGCGCGTGCGCGCGCAGTAGGCTGGGGGCCCGGGGCGTCAGCTCGGATTTCATGCCAGTCGTGCAGCCCGCAATCTCACAAAGGAGTAGTTCACCGATCACAGATTTCCTCCTCCGCTTGGGTTGCAATGGTGGAAAAGGGGGAACGCCCGTGGCATCTTTACTCCTACCATATCCACTGGAACGCCGAAGATTCCGCCAGAAACGAAAGAAGAACAACACCAATCTGATAGTAATCAATGAAGAGTGCCAGTTCTGCGCTTCCATTGCCAAGCCAGTTGGCTGCTCGAAATGCTACACGCTATTATGCGGGTGCTGTATTGAGTACTTCAATGGAAAACCAGTCTGCCTTTTCTGTCTTGAGGAATTGGAGAATCCAAAGCGGTTAGGCAAGGTTCTCATGTTCTCGGTCGGTAAAACTTCGCGGCACGCGAAACGTCCCGGCTGAATCACCGCAGAGCAGGTCAGGACAGGACGCTCCAACTTGCGACTGCTTTTCGGGCGCGAGCCGCGTGGCTCGCAGGGGCGTCATTCCCCACGGCGCTGTGCTTCCTCACGCTCAGGTTTTGCCCACAAGTTTCCCAAGTCTCCACTATATTTAGAACTCATGGTTTCGGGTTCGAAGGTCATCGTCCGCCCGGCGCGCGCAGTGCAGGGAGTGGTTCGCATTCCCGGGGACAAGTCCATCTCGCATCGTTACGCCATGCTGGCGGCGATTGCGGAGGGCACGAGCCGCTTCCAGAATTTTTCCGCGGCGCACGATTGCGCCAGTACGCTTGATTGCGTTAGCAATCTGGGATGCGAGTGGAAGCGCTCAAAAGACAAGGACGGCGAGGACGGTGGTGCGATTGAAGTGCGTGGCGTGGGGCCGCGACTGCATGCTCCATCGGAGGTGCTGGATTGCGGGAACTCCGGCTCGACCATTCGCATGCTCAGCGGGATTCTTGCGGGCCAGCCGTTTTCGAGCGAGTTGTGCGGGGATGAGTCGCTCTCGCGGCGGCCGATGGCGCGGGTTATCGCGCCACTTTCCGAGATGGGCGCGAAGATTTCATCGAGCGAAGGCGGAAGGCCTCCGCTGAAAATTCATGGTGGTTCGCTGAAGGCGATTCATTACCGGCCGGAAGTGGCGAGCGCGCAGGTGAAATCTTGCGTGCTCTTCGCCGGGCTGTTTGCCGACGGCGAGACGGTGGTCGAGGAACCCGTCCGCACCCGCGATCACGGCGAAATTGCGCTGCGAGCGTTCGGCGCGGAAGTCGAGCGGAAAGGGAACGCATCGCGAATTGTGGGCGGACAGCGATTGCGCGCGATTGAGGCGCATGTGCCGGGTGACCTTTCGAGTGCTGCATTTTTTCTTTGTGCGGCGGCGTTGTTCGCTGGGTCGCAAATCACCTTGCCCGGAATTTTGATGAATCCGACACGAGCACGGCTGCTCGATATCCTGGTGCAGATGGGATTGAAGATTTCAGTCGCGCATCTGGAAGAACATCAGGGCGAACTGATAGGAAGCATTGAAGCGCGAGGAGCGGCGTGGAAGGGAACTGTAATTGCCGGCGCTGACACGGCCGCATTGATTGACGAGATTCCGGTGCTGGCGGCGGTTGCGCCATACTCGGACGGCGGGCTCGAGGTGCGCGATGCCAAGGAGCTGCGCGTGAAGGAGTCGGATCGCATTGCGGCCGTCGCGACTAATCTGCGCAAAATGGGCGCGGAGGTTGAAGAGCGTCCCGATGGAATGCGGATTCCTGGCGGCCAGCGTCTGCATGGTGCGGACTTGGACTCGTTTGGCGATCATCGCATTGCCATGGCGTTCGCGGTGGCTGCGCTGCGCGCGGAAGGCGAGACGACGATTTGCGGCGCGGATGCTGCGGGAGTGTCGTATCCGACGTTCTTTGAAGAGCTGCGTAAAATTACGGAGTGAGCTGCGAGCTACGGGCCGCGAGCTGCGAGCGGACACAGATCGGTTTCTCGAAGCTCGGAGCCCGAAGCTCGCAGCGCTGAAGGGAAACCATGAGTGCCCAAAACTTCCAATCTCCCGACGAGCGCCTGCAACACGAATTCAATCGCTGGGCCGATGACGGCGAGGGCGCGAAGATGGAGCGCCATCACCTCGACATCACCGAGAAAACGATGCGCCGCATGGAGCTGCGTCCGGGCGAGCGCATTCTCGATCTGGGCTGCGGGTCGGGATGGGCGACGCGATTGCTGGCGCGCTTGGTCAGCGACGGGCCACAGGGTTTTGGGCAGGTGGTCGGAGTCGATATTTCGGATGAGATGATCCGGCAGGCGCGGGCCGCTTCGAAAGAATTCGACAACGTGATGTTTGTCATCGGATCGGCGGCGCAGATTCCCTGGGAAGAAAACTTTTTTGACAAGGTGCTTTCGGTCGAGTCGTTTTATTACTATCCGGACCAGGAACGGGCGCTGGCTGAGCTGTTTCGCGTCATGGCGCCGCACGGGCGGATGTTTATTTTAATCAACCTCTACAAGGATAATCCGTATTCGCTGCAATGGGTGCCGAAGTTGAAGGTTCCGGTGCATGTTCGTTCGGCGGCGGAATATGTCGAATTGCTGAAGCGGCATGCTTTTGAAAACGTGGAGTACGCGCAGATTCCCGACGACACGCCTACTCCCGAGAATTATCAGACAACTTCATTTCATTCGCTCGACGACTTGAAGGCGTTCAAACGCGTCGGTGCGCTGCTGCTGACGGCGTCGAAGCCGGATGTGCGCAATCCGGCGCCGGGGTACACGATTTATTAGCTGCGAGCTTCGATGGAGCGACGGGCGTCTCGCTCGTTCTTGGGCAGTTGAGTGGCCGGGCGGGGACGCCCGGCGCTCCACCGTTAATCATTCCCCGGGCGTATGATCGTTGGGTTATGCTGTAACCAACGAGGCCCCATGAGCTGGCTGCAAAACAAATTCGAAAAGAATTTCATGATCTCGACGGTGGACTACGTCTTCAACTGGGCGCGCAAGTCGGCGCTTTGGCCGATGACGTTTGGGCTGGCGTGCTGCGCCATCGAGATGATTGCGTCTTCGACCGCGCGCTTCGATATCGCGCGTTTTGGGTCGGAGGTGTTTCGGCCGAGCCCGCGGCAGTCGGATCTGATGATCGTCTCTGGCACCGTTACGCTGAAGATGGCGCCGGTGGTCAAGCGAATTTACGACCAGATGCCTGAGCCTAAGTGGGTGATTTCCATGGGCGCTTGCTCTTCGGTTGGCGGGCCGTTTAATACTTATGCCGTGCTGCAGGGCATCGACCGCGTCGTGCCGGTGGATGTGTATGTGATTGGCTGTCCGCCGCGTCCGGAGAATTTGTTTTACGCGCTGCTCAAGCTGCAGGACAAGATCGACACCATGACGCTCGCCAAGCGTCCCACCGAAGTGCGACTCGAAGAGCGGATGATGGAGAACTTCAAACGGCAGGTGATGGTCGCGCAGACGATGCAACCGAAATAGCTGGCGGCCGAGTTCTCAGTTCTCAGTAAAACCGCTCCTACATACTTTTGTCATCCTGAGGAAGCGAAGGATCTGCTTCTTGCTTGCGCTATCCTAACGTTATGCCCTTCACTCGAATTGCCGCTCAATCCGATCTTCCTGCCGTCAACGAGGCCAAAGAATTCCCTTGCGGCGGCAAGACCATCTGCGTCGCTAATGTCAACGGCGAAATCAGCGCCATGGATAATGTTTGCCTGCATCGCGGAGGTCCGCTTGGCCAGGGCGTGATCTCGGGAGGGAAAGTTGTTTGTCCGTGGCATGGGTGGGAGTGGGATCCGAAGACGGGCGAGTCTGGTTCGCCAGGAGCTAAGATCGCGGTGTATCCGGTGAAGATTGAGGGCGGAGATGTGCTGGTGGAAATCTAACTGGCGCTGATCGCGGGTGCCGAGCTTCGCTCGGCTGGACAGCCGAGGGCGGCTGTCCCTACGTGGTTTGTGCCAGCGCCAAGAAGAACCTTCGTCTCACAGGGTGCCTAGAATTGGATCACTTCCACTTCGGCGCTGTACTTGGGCGACGCGCCCCATCCGAGAGTCGAGAAATTGTTGATTGCGGTGGTTATGTTGAACGTGAATGGGTTGTCCACGCTGCCACTGCGGTAGCCGGCACCTACGATGCCAACAGGGAACCTGTCGAAAGTGCCGTCGTTATTGCCTGGTGCGCCGTTGTCGTCCGCATAGAGGATCTGTAAAAAGAGATCATTGCCAAAAAGCTCCAGAACAGTGCCAGCGGAATTCGGTACCTGGGCGATGTTGCCCGCGAAGACGTAGGTGGTCGTTGGACCTCCGCTGACCACCGATACAGGCACAGGACCCAGCCACGTGACATTCGTGTAATTGAGCAGATTGAGTTCGTAATCCGTGAGCGGTCCAGACCCCGCCTTCGGCGTCTCCATATCGATCGCCGACAGATAACAGGAACCGCTGGCGAAGACGAGGCTATCGTCGGCCGCCACGTGCACAGGGATGAGTGCCCCGCTAAGCGAGGGACTGAGCGCGACTGCCTGAGCGCCAACTTCGTCGGTCCAGTTAAGAGTACCGGTCGTTCCATCGCCGCAGTCAGCGGCGACCAGGTAGGTCACGCCGCCTAGTGGCGAGAGGAGCGTGGTGGGGCCGCTGGTAAGATGCCAGTTCTTGAACGGCACGGTGATGCCGCCTTGCCCCTGGCTTCCAGTTGTCCAAAAACCAAAACCGACCACAAACAGATCATAGATCCCGTGGTAAGTGCCGGAAGTCTCGATTGTTGGGGCAGTGTGTACGAGGTTACGAATCGGGTCACAGTTGGAAATTACTCCCGCGGATCCGGAGAAGGTGAAACTTCGGGATTGCGAGTTCTCGTCGGTCCAGCGCACGATGGCTGACAGGCTATTGGAGCTTCCTGGCTGCGACAGGTAAACGCATACGAGATAACTGGCGTTGCCGGCCGGAGCGGACAGGATGGCGGTCGCCGATAACGCTGCCGTTTGCTTCGGGAAATCCTTGCGAATCTCGGTGATAGCGGCGTTCGCCGGTAGCGGGCAGGTGAGCGCGAGGACAACTTCAAGGAGGAGTGTGGCGGCAAAATACTTCACGGGTCATTCCTCAGGGCTCCGGGTTGCGAAGCAGAATCGATGGTTGCACCGATCCATCTGCGCCGCTAGTCTTCTATTTAGCGGACCACTTTCGTACCCCATGTTTCGTACCCCAGGCGGATCGCCGGACCCCCACCCCCCCTTTTTTTCGCAAAATATTAAGAACAAAGGAGAAGCTTCTAAAATATTCACGGATAAGGAGTTAGGGCGGTCCTGTTCACCTGTGGTGGCCGGGCGGGACGCCCGGCTCTCCACAAACCACTCCAATGAGAAAAGGGCGCGGGAATATTCCGCGCCCTTTTCTTAGGCTATATATCTATTATATCAATTCCGACCCACCTGCACCGACACGTTTTGCTACTTTATTTTCCATGCCAATTCATTGGCTTACGGGGAAACTCGCTCGAATGGGGGCTTGACAGGATTTCGGAGTGGAGGGCGGTTCGGGAAGACACATTACCCTGGCCGCTGGGTAGTGCGTCGCTCCACCGGCTTTACGGGGCAGAGCCCCGTCACCACACGGTCGGCTTTACGGGGCAGAGCCCCGTCACCACACGGTCGGCTTTACGGGGCAGAGCCCCGTCACAACACGGTCCGTCTGGCGGCATGAATTCTTCGAGGGTCGTTGCCAACTCTACCAGTGTGGCTCTGGACTACCCCGTCCCGCGACTGTTGATATCGCCGGCGTATTCATGCTAATGGTCTATGGTCTAAGAGATGGAGATTCTCGAAGCGCTTGACATCACCTCATGGCAAGGGCCGTTCTCTTCCGAGAACGTGGCTAAGGCTGCGGACTCGCTCGAAGGTGGAAAGCTGCTCCACGCACCGGGGCTTGCTTTCGAACTCTCCGCGGGCGAACGGCGGTTTCTTTCTCCGGATTGCCTGGATGGCAAATCTAAAAACGTAAGCTTTCGTCCCGAGTCGGGCGTCATGAAGGGTAGCGGTTGCCAGGGATCGGAGCGCGACGCGCTGCTTGGCATGCTGCGCCGATACTATGCTCAGGCTTCTGCTCTGCTGCGGGCGCTTTGTCCGGCTTATGGCGATGATTTGAGACCCGGATTCACCAGCTACCGTCCTGCCGAGATTGCCGGCCGGGCTGCTTCTTGGCGGCAGGACGATACACGGCTCCACGTGGATGCGTTTCCTTCACGGCCGATGCACGGCTTGCGGATTCTTCGGGTGTTTACGAATGTCAATCCGCGCGCTCCGCGCATTTGGCGGGTGGGAGAGAATTTCGAGCAGGTCGCGGTTAATTTCCTTCCTGGTATCAAGCCGCTTCGACCGGGATTGGCGTCACTGCTGGGCTGGCTGCGCATCACAAAGGGGCGACGAACCGAATATGACCACTACATGCTTGGGATTCACGACCAAATGAAGGCGGATCAGTGCTATCAGTCGCAGGTTGCGCAAACGGAACTCGCGATTGCACCGGGCACGACATGGGCGTGCTATACGGATTCAGTGTCGCACGCCGCTATGGCTGGTCAGTTCGCGTTCGAGCAGACGTTTTATTTGCCGGTTAGCAGCATGAAACATCCGGAACACTCGCCGTTGCGGGTGCTGGAACGGCTGGTGGGGCGCGAGCTGATTTGAAGATTTAAAGATAATTGCGGGGTAGACCTTCCGGGTTTTGCCCGGCTGGGACGGGGCAAAGCCCCGTCACCACACGTTCTATCTCAACCACACGTTCTATCCCAACCACACGTTCTATCCCAACCACACGTTCTATCTCAACCACACGTTCTATCTCAACCACACGTTCTATCCCAGGAATTTTACAAACTGACTCGGCTGTCCTTCAAATCCCGGAAACACCGTCTTTAGATCCTTGTTGCCCAGATAGCGGGATACGACTTCGCTTAGAACTAGTCTGAAGTCGGTCGTTACCGCCAGGTCGCGGCCTTCGTATAATTGCGACTGATCGAGCCCGGGCCAGCGGCCGTAGACTTTGCCGCCTTTCACCGGGCCGCCGAGAACGAACATCACGTTGGCGTGGCCGTGGTCGGTGCCGCGGTTGCCATTTTCTCTCGCGGTGCGGCCGAATTCGGACATGGTTACTACTACCGTGTCTTCTCCTAGGTCGCCGAGGTCGGTCCAGAAGGCGGCTATCGATTGCGAAAAATCGCCTAGCACGTTGGCGATTTGTCCCTGGGTGCTGCCTTCGTTGACGTGGTGGTCCCAGCCTCCGATGTCGGCGAAGGCCACTTGCACCCCTAGATTCGCTTTGATCAGTTGCGCTAATTGCTTCAGGCTGTCGCCGAAGCGTCCTTTGGGATAATTCGCGTTGGCCGCGGGCGTGTAGTGCGCGGGGTCGGCGGCTTTCAGCGTCTTGACCGCGTCGAAGGTTTCCTGGCCGGTGCCGTGCAACACGGTGTCTACCGAGTGGTCGTACATGGCTTCGAAGGTGTTCGACATGGGCGCGTTGTTGGGATTCTTTCCGCCTACGGAAAAATCGTTCAGATTGTTGACCGCGACCGCCGGTTCTTTACCGGAGAGAATGCGCGGCAGCGACGGGCCGAGCGCAATGGCGCGGAAGGCTGCCTTGTCGGGAGCAGAGGCATCGGCGGGAAGTTCGCGGAGCGCGCGGTTCAGCCAGCCGTCGTCGGTGATCTTGACGCCGGGCGTGCCGGATTCCATAAAGTCTTGTGCGTCGAAGTGCGAGCGCGTGGGGTCGGGGGAACCGGCGGCGTGCACGATGGCCAGATGTTTCTGTTGCCAGAGGGGCTGGAAAGATGCCATCGCCGGATGCAATCCGAAAAAGCCGTCGAGATCGAGCACCGACTTCTTCGGAATATTGATGGTTGGCCGCATGGCGTAGTAACTGGGCTCTCCGTGGGGCACGACGATGTTGAGGCCGTCGGCGGCGCCGCGCTGGAAGATCACGACCAGACGTTTGGTGCGAAGGCCGGGGTCGGCGGCGCCGAAAGCGGCGCGCGTCAGAAAGCTTGGTAGTGCGGCTGTGCCGACTACTGCCAGCGCGCCGCTGCGTAGGAAAATGCGTCGAGTGATGGACATGAGAACCAGCTTTCAGCTTTCAGCTCTCAGCTATCAGCACCCAAAAACTGAGAGCTGACAGATGACAGCTGAGAGCTATCTTCTTTGAAACTCTGGCGACCCTAGAATCAGCCCTGTGATCGCGGCTATGTTTGGCGGACGCTTGGGATCATCCAAGCGGCGCTGGCTGATGTTTGGGTCTTCCAGTTGCTTACTGATCGTATCGTGCGTTTGCCTGGAGACGTCGCCTGACAGCAGCGAATTTTCCAGGTTGATTAGCGCCTGCTGTGGGTCGGGCGGCGCGTCTTTTTCTGGACTTGTCTCCGGACTTGCGCCCATGGCTGTTGCGTTGCTCCCCTTAGGCGCGGCGAGGCTTGCGGCATCTACTTTGACTCCTTTTATTTTTCCCGCGGCCAGGCCTAACGCGAAATTCATTCTTGCCAGGAGCGCCGAGGAGTTTACCCAAACGTCGGCTTTCATCGAGTAGCCGGTCGGCGGCATCATGCCATAGGGCATCATGCCCATATTGTTGAGCGTCCCTACCAGAGCGCGGGCGTCTTCGACTTCCGCTCCGCTGGCGCGTGCGGCGGAGACCACGAACTCGAGCGGCGTTTTTACTTTGGCGCGGTAGGCGTCGGGCGACCAGAACTCGGGCGACTTGAACAGGGTGCGCAGGACTTCGCGAATGTCGCCGTCCTTCTTTAGAAAGGTGTTTGTCATGCGATCGACCAACGCGGGCGGAGGATCGTCGGCGACGAAGCGCATCGCCAGCTTTTGCGAAATGAAGTGTGCCGTCTTCGGATTGTGCGCCAGCAGGCGCAGCACTTCCAGGCCTTCGTTCTCGCCATTTTGCTTGATGCGATGCCCCAGGACGAGCTTGTCGCCGGGCTCATGCATGCGCGGCTCGTAGTGGAAGCCTCCGCCTTTTTTCGGCTGATCGAGCGTCCATCCGGTGAATACCTTCGCCACCTCGGTGACATCTTTCTGCGAGTAGCCTCCGTTTACGCTGAGGGTGTGGAGTTCCATCAACTCGCGGCCGTAGTTCTCGTTCAGGCCGCTGGCCTTGCCTTTGCCCGGCCGGCGTGGGCCGTAACCGCGCTGATGCGGATTGATGCCGAGCGCGATGTCCGAATTTGGCCCGACGCTCAGCCAGTTATCGAGATAGAACATCATGGCCGGGCTCTTCGCGGTCGCCACCAGCAGGTCTTCGAATTTTCCCAGCACGTGTGGGCGGATGGCGTCGCGTTCATAGCTGGTGAGCAGATAACGGTCGGCGCCTTTGTTGATGAACACGTTGAAGTGGTTGAACCAGAAGTCGGTCATCACTTCGTCGAGTTGCCGTTCGCTATAGATGGCTCGCAGTATCTTGGCTTGGGTCAGCTCCTGGACCACGACCTGTTGGGGATTCTTGAGCGCCATCACCGTTTCTTTTTGCTGCGGGCTCATGCCCTCGAGCAACGCGTCCGCTTTAGCGCCTTTGGCGGTGGCTTCGAGGGAGCGCTGATCTTCGGGCGACATTTTCAGAATTTCTTTCATGCGCTCGTCGGGCGGAAGATCGAGAAGCTCCTGCGTTTTGAGGTTGGCCATGCGGCGTTCTTCGCGGCGCTGCGTCTCGGCGGGCTGGGCGCTGTCGGCAGAGACGGGGCAAGCCCCGTCTCTACACGTGGGGCTGGCAGAATTCGGCGAACTGCTGTTGCCCACTGCGCTGGCGGCTTCTTCTTTGTGTTCCTGCTTGTCTTCGTAGCGCTGGAGTTGCGCTTCGTAAATCGCGCGTTTGTTGGGATCGCGGGGCAGCGATGCTTTCCCGTCGGCGATCTGCTTGATCAACTGGTCGGTGGGAAAATTCTCGACGATTTCTCTCGTGTCCATGCGCAGGGTACGGAATGGAACGAGCCTGGCTTCGAGCGCCGAGTCGTCAATTTTTTCGGGATGGAGTTCGAGTTCGATCCACTTGTCGACCCCCAGTTGGGTGACGCGCTCGACGTCGCCGGGGCGCGGGCCGAAGGTCAGCCGGTTCAGCGCGTGGGCGGCGCGTTTTTGCTCGTCCGCGGATTTTGCCCCGGCGGGTTTGTCCTTCTTCCGGCCCAGAGCGAATTGAGCGGTAAGGCCGGCCACGACGAGCAAAGCAGTGGCCACCAGCAAGCGGCGTCTGGGCAAAGGCGTTCCCATCCTGATTGGCCTCATTATGAATGAACCCGGACTGCGGGAAAAGTTGCTGGCAAGGTTAGGAGCCTTGAAACCTGCCTGGTTTAGCCCTTTAATTGGGCCACGTAGGCTTTTCCGCTTTGCGACTGGCGAGAGGTGCTCTCGACAAATTTTAGAAATTCGCGGAGGTGTTCTTTTTCCGATAGTTCCGCCTCTGAGAATTTCACACGCACTCCGAACGACGGGGTGCTGCGCGTCGCAACTCCGCTGATGATGACGCCTTTCACCCAGAGCTTGCCGCTTGATACCCACAGCCCGATCTCCAAAGCTTTGCCTGCCGGCACGGGAGTGGCGGTTTCGACCAGGCAACCTCCTCGGCCCACATTCACCAGATTGCCCCAGACCGGCTCGTCTACGTCCTCAATGTGAATTTCCACTGCCACATAGCACTTGATCCGCTTGAAACGGCGGCGATCCGATCCCGCTTCTTTTGGAGCGAACAAATCCGGTGCGAACGGGGGCGCTTCAGTCACGGGTTCGGGATGGTGGAGTACGACGGGTGGCGCCGGCACGGAAGCAGCGGGCAGGTTCTGCCGTGGTTCTCGCGCCTTGACTGCGGCTTCCTTGATCTCGCGCATCGCCCGCAGCAGCGCCGATTCGCGCTGTTCGGCAGGCACTTCGCGGTAGGTCTGGAGCAGCTTCCCGAGGTGACTGACCAAGTCGGGGTCTGTAAGCAGACGGGTCCAGTCCGATCCTTTGGGCGTCAGTTTCGTGGCTTCGCTCATACGCACGACTTCCCTGCGGAGTCTCTCGGTGCGGGGAAGTGCTCGACTCGTCTCATAGATTGAACTGCGGCTAGAGGTTACACAAGATGACCAAGGTCACAGTCGCCAGGGGTGTCGGATGGGGGCATTCCGCGAGCCTGACTCGCAGTCGAATGGTCCAGCATGACAGTGGCCGGGCGGGGACGCCCGGCTCTCCACCAGCGAGCTAGTTAGGTTTCTTCTTTCCGAGGAGCCCGCCCAATCCGCCTAAACTCTTACCGCCGTTTACCAGGCCTTTGACTTGGCCGGTTACGAGCCCCTTCATATCCGGTGTGAAGGTCGGGCTAGATGTGGTGCCCCCAACCGTCACGGGGATGCCGCCTGATCCGGCGCCTGCGATCTTGGTAAGACCGGCGCCGACGCCGGCCAGATTGGCTACCATCTTGAAATCTAGTGCATTGCTGGGGCTGATGGTGCCCGCGCCGGTGACGGTCGCGAGCGAAGGGATCACTACGTCAATCTTGTCGAGACGCGTGCCCTCGGGCGAGTTCCTTACGTCGGAACTCAGGTTCTCGATCACGGTGTCATTGCCCGTCTGCTTGCCGCCGAGGCCAGGGATCGCCGAGAGCTTGGATGCGACGCTGAAGCCGGCAAGTGCGGAGTTGCTCATCTTCACCGAGCCGGTGGAGACGAGCTTATCGAGCGGACCGGCTGAGTCGATCTGCAGCGTAATCGTTCCACCCTTGAGCTTCGAACCCGTGGGAAGAACAATTCCGAGCGCGGGAAGCATGGCTTCGAGATCGTCGACCGGCATGGCTTGTCCGCTCAGCTTGGTGTGGATAGAAGTGGTTTCGCCGTGCATATCGTATGTTCCGGTGATTTTCGCCAGCGCTTTGCCGATAGAGACGTCGGCCTGCGCGATTTTTCCGGTCTCATTCTTCAAATCGTGCTCGACGGCGAAGACAACCTGGACGGGCACTCCGGCGGGAGAGCCCTTGGGAGTCAGCTTCAAGGACGTGGCCTTTAAAGTTCCGCTGGCCTTCGCCGTGTTGCCGTCAGAATTCAATGTGCCGTCGAAATCGGCTGAGCCGGCGATGCCCAGCGTCGGCTCGACGATGGCCGACTGGGTGAGATCGAGCTTCGTAATGGTCACCTTCCCCTGCACCGGCGTGAGTGACGCGTCGGTCGGATTGATCGGACCGGCGGTGCCGTCGATTTTCAAGCTGCCGCCGCCGGGGAGTTGGACCGAGACGGTCAGGGGAAACGCGCTGGTAAAAGAAAAATTGCGCACGGCCACGTTGACCTTGTCATACAAAACCGGTTTGTGTTTGCCGGTAGTGGATCCAAGCGTGATGGTTCCGTCGCTCAGGTCAAGCTTGGCTACATTCACGTTGGCAGGAGTGCTGGACGCTTTTCCCGCCGGCGTGGCGAGCTGGGCGCCCGATTGCTTTCCGAGCGAGGAGAAATTCCAGACTCCGTCGCGGTCGCGCAGCAAAGAGATCTCCGGGTGATCGATGCGCAGGTTGGTGACGTTGAGTTGCTTGCTGAAAATCAGCGGCATCAGTTCAACGCCCACCTGCAGCGTTTTCGCCTGGATAAACGGAGTGTTGCTGAACTTGGGATCGTCGGCGATCGAGAGCTGGTCGGCTTCCACGCTGCCGGAGAAAATGCCGAGGCTTAGATTACCGACTTTCACCGGCCGTCCCAGAGCCGAGCTGAGTTCAGATTCAATTTGGGGACGGAAACTATTGACGTTGATCAGGAACGGAAGCGCAATAACAACGACGATCAACACAGCGGCGGCAATGAGGGCAACTTTGACGGGCGTTTTCACGGCGATACCTCCTAAAGGGCGGGGGTCCAACGAGGAGCGATGCTGGATCGCGAGTCGCACACAGTCTATCAAAACCAGAGGCAAATGGTCTGCCGAGATAGCGTGTACCTAGTACTCGCTCGGCGTCCGCCGCTCCGTTATAAGATAGGCGAAAGCATGGACTCGATTCCGCAACTTGCAGGTTCTGATTTATATCCCCCGGTGCAGGAGGAAGTGGCGCGGCTTGCCGGCTTGCCGGAAGTGCGCGCGGTATTCGAACGGTTCCGCGCGCGCGAATCGCAGTTTGCGCAGTGGCAGATGGAGGCGACACGGGTGGCCGCGCCTCCATTCGGAGAATCAGCCCGCGGCGCCTGGCTGGCTGACCGCTTTCGCGAACTCGGGCTCAACGATGTGCAAGTGGATGAAGTGGGCAATGTGTTCGGCATTCATCCTGGCTACGGAAGTCGTTTTGTGGCGCTCAGCGCGCATATTGATACCGTGTTTCCGGCGGCGACGCCGTTGAACGTCCGGCAGCAGGGCAGCCGGTTGTACGGGCCGGGCGTCTCCGACAACGGCGCGGGCATTGCCGCGATGCTGGCCGTGGCCAGTGTGCTGGGGAACGCGCGAATTTCGCATGCGCTGCCCTTTGTGTTCATCGGGAACGTTGGAGAAGAAGGCGAAGGCGATCTGCGGGGCATGCGCCACGTTTTCGCGACGCCGCGCTGGCGCGACGCGATTGCCTACAGCGTGGTTGTCGATGGCGCGGGGGCGGACACGGTGGTGGCCGAAGCGCTGGGCAGCCGCCGTTTCGAAGTCATCGTGCGCGGTCCGGGCGGACACTCGTGGAGCGACTTCGGCGCGCCCAGTCCGATCATTGCGCTGTCCCGCGCCATCGAGGTCTTCAGTCAGACGCCGGTGCCGACCTCGCCGAAAACTACATTCAATGTCGGTGTGATTCGGGGAGGAACTTCCGTGAATTCGATTCCGGAATCCGCCAGCATGCGGGTTGACCTGCGTTCCACGTCGATGGCGGAAATTGACCGACTGGAGCGAGCGCTGCGCATCGCGCTCGAGCAGGCGGTCGCGGCGGAAAATCGCGCCGCCGCAAGTTCTCAGTACGGAACACGGAAGCCGCAGGTGGTACAGAGCGAAGTGGTGGAGATCGGGAATCGTCCGGCGGGCGAACTGGCGCCGGATGCGCGCCTTTTGAGGGTGATACGAGCCGTGGATGCGCAGTTAGGCAATGCGGCGCAGGTGCAGCGGGCCTCGACCGATGCCAACATCCCGCTTTCGCTGGGTCGCGAGGCCATCGCGATCGGTGGCGGCGGTTCCGGTGGCGGCGCGCACACGTTGCAAGAATGGTTCGACTGCAATGGACGGGACCTAGGACTAAGGCGCATTCTGCTTACAATGCTGGCATTGTCGGGAGTAGGCGAATGATGACGCGAATCGCTCCAATTTTGTTGCTGGCCGTGGCCGCGGGCATGTCGGCCCAGAGCAGCGTCCCGGCTCAGGATACTACCCACGACATTCTCAATGACGCTAACTATGGTGCTTCCCAAAACGCTCAGAACAAGCCGAAAGCGGACGTGATCTTTACCCACGCCAACATCTACACCGGGGTGGTCGACGTAACGGCGTCGTTGGGCGCGGGCAAGCGCTTCGAGGCGCTGGCCGTGCGCGGCGACCGCATCCTCGCCGTGGGCTCCCGCGACGAGGTCATGAAGTCGAAGGGGCCGGAGACGAAGATCGTGGATCTCGATGGCCGCTTCGTCATGCCGGGTTTCAATGATGCTCACGTCCACCTGGCGAGCGCGGGGCTGGAGAAGATGACCGTCAACCTGGTCGGCGCTAAAACTCTCGATGAGTTCCGCGAGCGCTTGCGGGCCAAGTGCGATGCCACTGAGCCCGGGGACTGGGTGGTCGGCGAAGGCTGGGACGAAACTCTGTGGCCGGTCAAAGTTCCGCCCACGCGCTGGGATCTGGATGAAGTATGTGAGAAACATCCGGTTTACCTCGAACGCGTGGACGGACACATCGGCGTGGCCAACACCCGCGCCTTGCAACTGGCCAGCATCACGGTCGCCAGTCGCAGCCCAGACGGAGGTAAGATCGACCGCGATGAAGGGGGCACGCCCACCGGCATTCTGCGCGAGAAAGCGCAAGAGGCGGTGCAGGCAGTGATTCCCAAACCGTCGCACGACAAGCGGCGGCAAGCCATCGAACTGGCGCTCGCGGACCTGGCCAGTCACGGCGTCACCTCAGCGCAGGATTATTCGCAGTGGGATGACTTTCAAATTTACGAGGAACTCGAGCACGAGGGAAAGCTGACGGCGAGAATTTCAGAGTGGCTGACTTTCGATGACTCCATTGAGGCACTGAACGTCAAGCGTGACTCACATCCCGCGTCCGACAACATGCTCCATACCGGCATGCTGAAGGGCTTCATGGATGGTTCCCTGGGCTCGAAAACCGCTGCGTTGCTCGAGCCTTACAGCGACGATCCGAAAAACAGCGGCATACCGCAATATGAAGCGGCCAAGCTGAATGCGATGACCAAGGAGCGGGTGCTGGCCGGATATCAGATCGGCTTTCACGCCATCGGCGACAAAGGCGTGCAGATGGCGCTCGACGCGTTTGCCGAGGCGGAGAAGGCGGCAAAAGACGCCAAGGTAAAGGCAGTCGATGGTGGCACCGACTACCGGCTGCGGATCGAGCACGCGCAGGTCACCACGCCGCAGCAGATTTTGCGTTTCAAGGAACTCAAGGTGATCGCGTCCATGCAGCCGAGCCACCTGCTCACGGATATGAGCTGGGCCGAGTCGCGTCTGGGACCGAAGCGCGCGGAGCATTCCTACGCGTGGGCTGAATTCCTTCGTCGCGGAGTGGTGCTGGCCTTTGGCACGGATGATCCGGTCGAGCCGGTTTCACCGTTTCGCGGACTCTATGCGGCTCTCACCCGCATGAGCGAAGACGGAAAGAAAACCTACTATCCCGAGCAGAAAGTGAACATCGAGCAGGCGATCGCCGCTTACACCACGGGCTCAGCGTTTGCCGAGTTCGCGGAAAAGGAGAAAGGCAAGCTGGCGCCCGGCATGCTTGCCGACTTTGTCGTTCTCGATCAGGACATTACGGCAGCTCTGCCGCCGAAAATCCTGCAGACGAAAGTTCTGCGTACGGTGGTTGGGGGCAAAACGGTGTACGAGGCGAAATAGAGCTTCGTCAGCTGGTCATCTTGTGATCGGACCCGTGTGGTGACGGGGCTTCGCCCCGTCCCGGCGGGGCAAAGCCCCGCCACCACACAAACATTCTTGCCACCACACAAACATTCTCGCCACCCCGTGAACGCCTACTGAGTTTTCTGCGTCTAATATTATTGTTTGGCGGTCTTCGCGCTTCGAACTGGTCCCTGCCTGGGTCGAAGGTATAATAGAAAATTGTGCAGTTTCAGGAGGAAGCAATGGATTCGCGCGAAAGCGCCTTTTGGGTGCGTCTCAAAGCCAATCGTTGGGCGTACACCCTTACGATTCTGGCGACGCTGGCGGTTGGAATTCTGATTGGCACGGTTGTCTCCTACGGAGTGAAAGGCAAAGAGGGACAGAAGTCGTCGGACGCGACCCCGCTGACCATTCCGGCTCCCCAACAACTCTCGACCGCCTTCTCCCAGATTTCCAAGCAATTGGAGCCGAGCGTGGTGAACATCAATACGGAATCAACCATAAAAAATCCGCGCCGGCGGGGGCTTCACGCCCATCCCAACCCTGATCAGGACCAGGATCAGGATCAGGGCGGCGATGAAGACGCTCCGTTCCAGGATTTCTTCGACAAATTCTTCGGCGGCCAGGGCGGTGCTGACGCGGGCACTATCCGCCAGCGCTCGCTCGGTTCCGGTGTGATCGTGGATGCCAAGGGCTACATCGTGACCAACCGGCATGTGGTCGAGAAGGCGGATCGCATTCGTGTGAAGTTGCAGGGCGAGCCCGAGGGCACGCCCGGTCATGACGCCAAATTGATCGGCATGGATCAGGAGACCGATCTGGCGGTGATCAAGATTGATTTCGAACGTCCGCTGCCGGTCGCGAAACTGGGCAACTCCGACGGCATGGAAGTGGGCGACTGGGTGCTGGCTATCGGCAGCCCCTTCGGATTGCAGGAGACGGTGACGGCGGGCATCGTGTCGGCCAAGGGGCGCAACATCGTTCCGCAACGGCAGTTCCAGTCTTTTATTCAGACCGACGCCGCCATCAACCCAGGCAACTCCGGTGGGCCGCTGGTGAATATGGCGGGTGAAGTCATCGGCATCAATACGGCGATCCTCACCGAGACCAGTTCGTATGCGGGCGTGGGATTCGCCATGCCATCGAACACGGTGGCGACGGTCTACAACCAGTTGATCGGGCCGGAACACCGCGTGGCGCGCGGGTCGATCGGCATCGAATTCGCTGCTCAACCGAACCCGGCCATCGCGCACATTTACGGATCGGGGGTCACGGTGTCGAACGTGGTCTCGGGCAGCCCGGCCGACGAGGCGGGCCTGAAGATTGGCGACACCATTACCTCCGTGGATGGCAAGGAAGTGAAGAGTGGCGACGATCTGGTGGCGGATATTGCTTCCCGCAAGCCCGGCTCGAAGGCGAAGCTGGCCTTCGTGCGCAACGGCAAGAAGCAGGATGCCACGGTGACCATTGCCGATCGCTCGAAGTTATTCGCTTCCCGCCTCGGCGAAGAAGACGACAATCAGAGCGAAGAGGCTCCCAAGGCGAGCAAGTTCGGAGTGACGGTTCGCAATATCACTCCCGATCTGGCCGATCGATTGGGCATTCCCGCAGGCAAGGGAGTGGTGGTGCAGGACGTGAAGCAAGGGTCGTTTGCCGAGGATCTTGGTTTGAATCGCGGCGACGTGGTCCTGGAAGTGAACAAGCAGCCGGTGAATAATCCGGATGACTTTTCGAAGATCGAGTCAGCGCTGAAGAGCGGACAGGATGTCGTCTTCCTGGTGCGTCCGCGAGGCGCAAGGGCCCAGGATGGAACGATCTTCCTGGCAGGCACACTTCCGTAACCGATATATAATCCGGCGAGACTGGCGCTCCATCCTCTTTTCGGGGACCATAAGGATGGGCCGGTTTCGCCGGTTTTTTATTGGGGCAGTCGCTAGTACCGGTCGTTGGTCGTTCGCGGTTTTTTCACACAAACGGCGCGTCCCGAACGACTACCGACTACCGACTAACGACTAACGACTAACGACATGTTCAGGTCTGATCAAATGCGGTGTTGGCGACGGGTCTGCCTTTGCAGCCTGCTCTGCGTAGTCACGCATGGAATCGCCATGTCGCAGACAGCGACGCCGCCTCCGCAGCCGGCGCCAGCGCCCACAGCACCCGCGACGACAGCGGAGCAGCCCGCCAGCGCCCACGCCACCGCCAATCGCACCTCAACTCACACTTCTTCTAACACTGCGGTGAAGAAGAGCAAAAGCTCCCACAAGAAGGCTGCGACGAAGCGCGGCCAGAAGGCGATTGACGCGGCTCGCGCCCGCGAAATTCAGACCGCGCTCATCCGCGAGCACTATATGACGGGCCAGCCTTCAGGAACCTGGGACAGCGCCACCCAGGCCGCAATGCAGCGCTACCAGGCCGACCAGGGATGGCAGTCGAAGACGACTCCAGACGCCCGGGCCCTGATCAAACTGGGATTAGGCCCCAGCCACGATCATCTGCTCAATCCGGAGAGCGCGATGACTACGACTGCCGCCGATCCCAAGGCTGCGGCTAAGCCGGCGCCGGCGGCAGATAATCTTCCTCACCAGTAGCCGGATGCGCTTCCGCAATTGTTTTGCAGTGCCGAAAACTCCAGGGCTATGTCGTTGACTTGCGCCTCGCATCCCGCCTACCATACTGCGACTCCATAAATTTCAAAGCATGATCGCTAATCCATGATCGCTAAGCAATGATCGGCCAAACCATCTCGCACTACCGCATCGTCGAGAAGCTCGGGGGCGGCGGCATGGGCGTCGTCTACAAGGCCGAAGACACGCGGCTGCATCGCTTTGTCGCGCTCAAGTTCTTACCTGAGGAAGTTGCTCGTGACCCGCAGGCACTCGCCCGCTTTCAACGCGAAGCCCAGGCTGCGTCGGCACTGAACCACCCGAACATCTGCACGATTTATGACATTGGCGAGCAGGACGGGCAGGCGTTTATCGCCATGGAGTTTCTGGAAGGTGCGACGCTGAAGCACCGCATCGCCGGACGGCCGATGGAGACCGATGTATTACTCGGCCTGGCGATCGAGATTGCCGACGCGCTCGATGCGGCCCACACCGAAGGCATTGTTCATCGCGACATCAAACCCGCCAACATTTTTGTGACCAAGCGCGGACACGCGAAGATTCTGGATTTTGGGCTGGCCAAGGTGACCGCAACCGCGATCAGGACCGCGTTCGACGCGACCGAAACCGGTATGGTGGAAACGCACCTGACGAGTCCGGGTATGGCGGTGGGTACGGTGGCTTACATGTCGCCGGAACAGGTGCGGGCGAAAGAATTGGATGCCCGAACCGACCTGTTTTCATTCGGAGCGGTGCTCTATGAGATGGCGACGGGCATGTTGCCGTTCCGGGGCGAAAGCTCGGGAGTGATCCAGCGGGAGATTCTGGATCGCGCGCCGATTGCCGCGGTGCGAATGAATCCTGATTTGCCCGCCGAACTCGAACGCATTATCAACAAGGCGCTGGAGAAGGATCGTGAGCTCCGTTACCAGCACGCGGCCGATATGGGCGCTGACCTTAAGCGCCTCAAACGCGAGACAGATTCGGGCCGCGCCGCCGCGTCCAGCCGGATAGACACTGCTTCGCTCGCCGGTTCGAGTACGGCGCTCAGCGGCGTGCAAACCCCTTCGCTAGCGAGCGGCGTAACGCCTGCTCCCGGGAGCGGCACGGCACAGCCCGCGCAGGGCAGCAGTTCGGCGGTCGTTGCTGCCGCGAAACAACACAAGCTCGGGTTGTTGGGGGGAGCGCTGGCTGCTCTGGCGGTTTTAGGTGCGGCGGGGTTTGGCGTTTACTCGATGCTGCATCGCGTCGCGCCTACTCCATTCCAGAACTTCGGCATCGCGCAGGTTACCAATTCCAGCAAAGCAGTCGTCACCGCCATATCCTCTGACGGGAAATACTTGCTCACGGTCATGGATGATAAAGGGCTGAACAGTTTGTGGCTGCGCAACGTGGCCACGGGCAGCGACACGCAAATCGTCCCGCCCTCGGCCACTATCCCTAACGTCGCGTTCTCACCCGATGGGAATTATGTGTATTTCCGCAAAGCGCTGAACGCGATCAACAGCGATTTCAATATCTATCGCGCGCCGATATTGGGAGGAACGCCGCAAGTCGTGGCCCAGGACGTGGACAGCACCGTCGCGTTCTCTCCGGACGGTGGCCGCATGGCGTATTTCCGGGGCAATGATCCGGAGACGGGCAAGTACCGGCTGCTCAGCGCAAAGCTGGATGGCAGCGATGAAAAGGTGCTTCACATTGAGCCGCTGGTCTTTCTCCCGCGCTGGCTGGCGTGGTCTCCCGACGGCAAGAAGATCGCCTATCCCGACATTCCGCGTGATGCATTTGGGGGAATGAGTCTGTTCGATCTGGACAGCGGGAAAATACAGACCCTGACCTTTGCCGATAAATATGTTTCGGCATTGCAGTGGTCCGCCGGCGGCGATGGTTTGTTTGCTATCTATCAGCAAAGAGGTCCTGACTTCGGCCGCGGCCAGATCGGGTTCGTCTCGCTGCCGGACGGCCAGGTGCGTCCTGTCTCTCGTGACACGAACAGCTATTCGACGGTGACGCTTTCGGCCGATGGCAAGACGCTGGCCACCGTTCAACAAAAAGCGGTGAGCAATCTTTTTGTTCTGCCGGGTGAAGGCAGCATGACCCCTGCAGCAAGTCCCTTGGTGGTCGACGGGGAACGTATCGGCCAATTCAATTGGACGTCGGACGGTGATTTGCTGACGTCCGATTACGCGCGGCTGGTGCGGACGGACGTTTACGGAAAAAATCCTACTGTTCTGGTCAGCGATCCGGCCGCCGGAATTTTCGGTCTGTCTCCGTGCGGCGCGCAGAACATCGTGTTCTCGTGGGGCTTCCACGGCGGCACGAACTCCATTGGCATTTGGCGCGTGAATGCGGATGGCTCTCATCCCACACAGTTGACGGATGGGAATTCCGACCGCTTTCCAGTGTGCGCGGGCAATTGGGCTTACTTTTTCAGGAACGTAACCAATATTTGGCGTGTCTCCTTGAACACGCCAGCGGATGGTCCCGGCAAAGCTGAGCCGGTTCCTGCCAGTGCTATAGCCGGAGCCTTCCAGGCGGGCCGGGGGATGGGCGTCTCACCCGATGGCAAGACCCTGGCATATCTGGTGGAATTCGTGAATTCAGAGTCCGGATCCGGCACGGCGAAGATTGCCTTGCTGGACCTGACGACGCTAACCGCACCGCGCCTGCTTGACGCCAATCCGCATATTTCAGCGGGCCCGCGCTTCACCTTCGACGGCAAAGCGGTCGCTTACCCGGTGCGCGAAAATGGCGTGGACAACATCTGGATTCAGCCCGTAGATGGCTCCTCCGGGCGCCAGATCACAAAATTCGATTCGGAGCAGATCCTGTCGTTTCACTGGTCGCCGGATGGGAAGAATCTCGGTGTTCTGCGTGGCCATACCGACTCCGATGTTGTGCTTCTGCGGGAATCCAAACCCTAGACTCCGCTAATCTAGACTGCGCTAATCCAGATTTCGCTAACTCAGACTTCGCTAACCCAGACTTGGCTACTCCAGCACCGGCCGCGGGAGGTATGGAATTGGCATCCCCTTGACGATCGCCCCCGGGTTGCCCTCGACCAGCGCGTCGGCATATTCCGCTCCCACGATTTTTTCCGCCACACGGTGCGCGGCGGAAAGATTCGGGATGCGGCGTTTGGTGTCGTGGGCGTCCGAGGCAAGAATGTGGACGGCCGAGCGGTCGAGCAGCCAGCGCGCGATGATCTCGGGCCGCTCTCCCCAGAACCCTGTCAGCGCGGATGCCGTGATTTGCATCAAACAACCTTGTTCTGCCCATTCCAGGATGCGCTGCGGCGTTTGCTGCAGGATCGGGTTTCGTTCGGGATGGGTCAGGATGGGCGTAAGCCCGCGATCTGCCAGGCGTGTGAAGCACTCGGAAAGCCTGGTCGGGACACTGAAGTTGCTGAGTTCAATCAGCAGATAGTTGGTTTCGCCAATGGTGTAGGTGTGCGGTTGCTCCAGGGCGCGTTCCAGATTTTCGAATGAAAGATGAAAATCGCAGCCCAGACTGAACTGCAATTGCACACCGGGGCCGACCTTTTCCCGTAGCTGCGCGAGCAGCCCGGAAAGGTATTCGCGATCATAGGCATAACGATCGTTGGCGTGCGGGGTGGCGACCGTGTGGGTAATGCCGTCGGCCGCCGCCATGCGGCACATTTCGACGGCGGCATCCCAGGATTTGGGCCCGTCGTCGACTTCGGGCAGAATGTGGCAGTGGATGTCGATCACGACGTAATCGATTAGAACACATCGGGAGATCGGGCGATCGGGCCATCGAGAACTATGAGCCTTGGCTTTTGCCTTTCGATCACCCGATGACCCGATCACCCGATGGCCCGATGCAGTTGCCAGTTCCCGGCTTCTCGTGCACGATAGTAAACACGACCTTTTTCGTTCTACCCTGGATATAGAGGAGCAGTTCGCAAATGAGCTTTCTAAGGGCGGCGCGTGCCGCACTGGCTGGTCAAACTTGTCTTCCCCGAATTTTTGTGGCCGTCGTTGTCGTCGCCATTCTGGCCGGACTTTCTCTTTCCTGCAGCACCACCAAAACGGTAGTGCCTACTCACAGTGCGTACGTATCCCTGCCAGCAACTGGTTCCGTGCTCCTGCTGAGCATCAACGGAGCAAACGGCGCTATCTCCCTTGGAGGGCGCACGCCGCAACAAGAGGGACTGTCGCCTAACGGCATGGTGTTAGCCCCGTCGAAAAAGTTTCTCTACGTGGTCAACTCCTTCGCCGATACGATCTCGATTTTCAACGTGAACAGCGATGGGACTTTATCGCTCAGTGGCACTCCCACTCCGGCCGGCGCCGGTCCGGATGCGGCGGTCATCGACCCCTCCGGCCAGTATTTGCTGGTGACAAATAATTTCGGTAACAACAATGCCGGCAGCGTTTCCGTTTTTTCCATGGATTCCACCACTGGCGCTTTGTCGGAGGTCGCAGGATCGCCCTTCTTCGCCAACGTAAATCCAACCGAGATCGCCTTCTCACATTCCGGCAACTTCGTTTACGTGACCAATCCGGGCATAGGGATGGTCACCGGCTTTTCGTTTGTGGACGGCGTGCTTAGTCTGGTGCCTGGGTCTCCGGTCTTCTCGGGAGCAGGAGCCGCTGCTCTGGCAGTGGATCCGAGTGATCAGTACCTCTATGTTGCGAACCCTTCGGCAAGCAACCTTCCTCCCTATACATCCACCGTCGGCAACGTCTCCGCGTTCAACATCGATCCGAACACCGGCGCACTGAGCTCGATTTCCGGGTCTCCATTTACCTCCAGTGTGGGCACCAGCGGCCCCACCGCGATCGCTGTAGCTCCCACCGGCAACTTCGTTTACGCAGTGACTCCGGGATCGAGTTCGTCCATCTGGTGCTTCTCCCTCACTCCTATGACCGGACAACTGGTGGCGGTCACCGGCTCCCCGTTCAGCTTGGCCGCGGGCGGACTGTTTGCCCTCTTCGACCCCAGTGGCGACTATTTCTACATTGGAACGACCACCGGAATTGCGGGGTATACCTATAACCCTAATACCGGCGCTCCCACGGCGATTTTGAATTCTCCTTTTTCCACCGGATCGGAGCCCGGGTCATTGGTGTTTTCCCAGTAGAAGCCCGACGTTCGAGTTCCGATTCAGCCTTTGGAATGTGCGATTTGGGTCTGGCACTTTCGTGGAACCGGGTTGGCACCCGCGGGCCATTTTCAAATTTCCCGCTTAGTCTTACATTCGGGTTGAGCAGTTCTGGGGGAGGGCTGCCCGGGCGTCCTGGGTTCGAAAGAATCCGGACGCCCGTTTAATTTTATTGAAGCATTGAGTGATTGAGTCATGGAATCATTGGAAGGCAGCCCCAGAGGCTCTTGATCTTCAATGCCTCAATGATTCAATCACTCAATGATTCAATCACTCAATGATTCAATGATTCAGTTCGTGGAAATGGTGAAGTTCACCGTGATGCGGGCCTGAGTTTCCACCGGCTGCCCGTTTTGCAGGTAGGGCTTGAAGTGCCATTGCTTCACCGCTTCGCGCGCGGCAGCCGCCAGGATTCCGGGGCCGCTGAGAATCTGCAATTCCTGGATGTTGCCCTCTCGCGAGATCAGCGCCTGCAAACTGACTGCTCCCTGCACCTTCATCTGCCGCGCCAGCAAGGGATAATCCGGTGGTACGGAAACGGTCACGGTCGGCGCGGGTGCGGGAGCGCCGGATGCGGAAGACGTCGCGCCCGAACCCACATCCAGATGGATGGCATTGCTTTTCGCGGGCATGTTGATGTGGCGGTTTCCGGCTACGACCTCCACCTGCAGAGGAGGGAGCACCGTTCGCTCGGCGGTGACCGCGAGGGGAGCCGTTGTGGTGGCAGCCGGTGCCGCGGGCTTGGCAGATTTATGTTCCCGCGTGGGAGTCGCCGGTGTGCTGGTCGCGACCGGCGTCATACTCTTACTTTTGCTATTGCTTCGAACAGAGGCTTCCTCGACCTCAGCGCCCGGCGGAAACCAGAAATCCCAGTCTTTCAGAACCACCGCCACCAGCGCCACCAGCAGTATCCCGAGCGCGATGAGCATCCTCTTCCGCTGAGTCTCGGTATCCTGCGATACGGAATGCAAAGGGAGCGGTACCGACCGCTCCAGATGGTTCTCGGGCTGGCTTTCGTCGTGAAGCATGGGGCACCGGAGCACCCTCCGGATCGACTGTTGGTTCCGGAGATGGCTGAGTTAGTATGCCCCTAAACCCGCGCCCCTGCCAAGCGAATCCCGATCACAGCTCAGGAACCTATCGACACCTTGAGGTCGAGCTTGTCAAGAATGCCGATCGAGGCGTCAAGAATTTCCTTATCCACTTTACGATTCGCAGCGATGGCTTCCGCCAGCGGGATGGAAATAATCTTGTTTCCGCGCAGCGCCGCCATGCGACCGAATTCACCGCGGTGCACCATGTCGATGGCGCCCAGTCCGTAGCGCGTGGCCAGCACGCGGTCGAAGGCGGTGGGCGATCCGCCCCGCTGGATGTGACCGAGTACCACCGACCGCGATTCGAAGCCCGTTCGCTTTTCGATCTCACTCGCGACCGTCGCGCCGATCCCGCTCAGCCGGGCATGCCCGAACTCATCAAGGCTCCCCGCCGGCACAGTCTCGTTACCGCCGGCAAACTTCGTGCCTTCTGCGGCCACCACGATGCTGAAATATCTTCCACGGGAATGGCGATGCCGAATCAGTTCGGCCACCTGATCAATATCGAAAGGAACTTCGGGGATCAGGATAACGTCGGCGCCGCCGGCGATGCCGCTATAGGTCGCGATCCAGCCCGAATCGCGCCCCATCACTTCCACCACGATCACGCGGTTATGCGCCTCGGCCGTCGTATGCACGCGGTCGATGGCTTCGGTGGCCACATTCACCGCCGTGTCGAATCCGAAGGTGAAGTCGGTGCCGGAGAGATCGTTGTCGATGGTCTTCGGGACGCCAACCACTTTAACTCCGTTATCGAAAAGCTTCTTGGCGACCGAGAGTGTGTCGTCGCCGCCGATCGCGATCAGTGCGTCGCAGCCATTTTTCCTGAGGTTCTCGGCGCAGCGCTGCAGACCGTCGGGACGCTTGGCCGGATTAGTGCGCGAGGTGCGCAGGATGGTGCCGCCCCGAGGCAGAATGCCACTCACCGCTTCGAGGTCGAGATCCATCGTCTTATCTTCCAGCACGCCCCGCCAGCCCTCCACGAATCCCACGAACAGGTCTTCGTAGTGGAAGGTGCCCTTGCGCACAACCGCCCGAATGACCGCATTCAGCCCCGGACAGTCGCCCCCGCCCGTCAATATCCCAATTTTCATTGCCTGCTCCTCATAAGATTCTTAATGCGAGTATGAGTTCGCTTTATGACCGAAGACCGTAAGAAATCCGCCCGCCTCGCATTTTTTCAACGAGACGGAACTATTTAGGTTATCACGCTGGCCACTGCCCACCGTCTACTCTCCTGCTACACTTCCCCCATGCGCGTCCTCGGCATCGACTGCGGCACGGAATACACCGGCTACGGCGTAGTCGAGTTGCTCTCGGACGACCGCAACGGCAACCGCAACGTCGCCCGGAACGCCGACCGCCTGGTCTGCATCATCTGCGGCGCCATCAAAGTTTCTCCCCGCGATCCCATGCCCACTCGCCTGTCGCGCATCTCCGTCGGACTGCAGGAACTCATCGCCCAGCACCGCCCGGACCGCGTCGCCATCGAAGATGTTTTCTACGCCGTCAACGTGAAGTCTGCCTTGAAACTCGGCCAGGTGCGCGGCGTCGCCATGCTGGCTGCGGCTTCCGCCGGGCTCGAAGTCGCTGAATACTCGCCGCTCTCCATCAAGTCCGCCGTCGTTGGATACGGCCGCGCCGAAAAACATCAGGTCCAGCAAATGGTGACGCGTCTTCTGAATCTCGATCAGATTCCCGAACCCGCCGACGCCGCCGATGCGCTCGCCATCGCCATCTGCCATCTGCACACGGCGGCGACGCAAGAACGCCAGAGCCTGGCTTACCGTCCTGAGCGGAGCACGACTCCTAGAGGCATTGAATCATTGAAGCATTGAATCATTGAGACATTGCAACCCAAAGTCCTTTGACCTTCAATGATTCAATGACTCAATGATCTAATGACTCAATGATTTAATGCCTCACTCCCCCTTGACACTCCTCGCCACCATCCCCAATCATTGAACGGCTCATGTCTCGCTCATTTCAGATTGTTTGCCTGCTAACCTTTTCGTTGATCCTCCTTTCGTCGCTCCTCGCCGATTCACAAACTGAAGCCCAAGCCCCGGCCGTCGTTATCTTCACCCTTGATTTCCCCGCCTCTCAGCCGCAGCACTACTCAATTCACATTCCCACTGATGGCTCGGCCCACTACCAGTCCAGCGGACGCGTGTCGGCCGACTCCGACGGGACCGATTCTCAGGACAACGATTCCGATAACAGCGACACCTTCGAGTTTGACTTTACCGTGCCCGCGGAAACGCGCCAGAGAATTTTCGACCTGGCGGCGAAGGCCGGCTATTTTCAGACTGACGTCAACTCCCATCGCAAGGGCCTCGCCTTTACTGGAAAGAAGACGCTCAGCTATAAAGACGCGCAGCGCAGCGGAGAGTCCACTTACAACTATTCCTCCAGCCCCGCCGTGCAGGAACTGACCGACTTGATGCAAAGCCTCTCGGCCACGCTCGAATTCGGACATCGCCTCCAGTACGACCGCCACTACCAGAAGCTTGCCCTAGACGATGAACTCAAGCGCATGGAAGAACTGGCCCGCAGCAACCAACTGAGGGACGTCGCCGCCATCCAGCCCATCCTCGATCAGATTATCGCCGACCAGTCCGTGATCAACGTGACCCGCGCCCGGGCGCAACGCTTGCTGGAGCACGCCGGCGTGCATTGATGGTCTGTCGCACTATCCGGAGTTCTGGAACTATTCTTTTGCCACATCCGGGTGCGCAGCGGAATGCTGCTCTGACAAGACAACGAAGTCCGACAATCCCTCTGTGGACTCGACATGATCCGTCCTGATATTGACCACCGTTCGTCCGAGCGCGTCCCGTGATTGGGACGAGATTTCACAGGAAACGAACCCCCGCTGTGGGTATCCGCTGTCAGGTCCCAGATCGGCGGCGGTGAAGATGGGCACCTTATCAAGGAAGGCGTGGCGTCGCCCCTTCGCGTCCACAAACTGACTCTCGACCCAGCCGGGCTGGTGCTCATCGACAAACCGCA
The DNA here is from genome assembly GCA_963747545.1 of uncultured Acidobacteriaceae bacterium. Classification (GTDB taxonomy): domain Bacteria; phylum Acidobacteriota; class Terriglobia; order Terriglobales; family Acidobacteriaceae; genus Acidiflorens. Next base: position 90,947 of record CAVVFQ010000004.1, read on the forward strand.
CGATTTGGACGGCAAGGTTCATCCTCATGCTTGGCTACTCCACGATAATTCCTGCGTAGCCGACCACTGCTTCGTAATCGCCGGAGACATCGCCCGAAGTCGCGTACTTGACCAGCGTGGCAGAAGTTGCTCCCAGAAGCTTCGCTGCCGTGAGCATTACCACCGTCGGCCCGAATCCGCACATGCTGATGCCTTCATTCATGACCACCTCCCAGAGTCCGCGCGCATCCAGGGCCAGCACGCGTTCGATTGCCTTGTGGTCTTTGATGCGAGTGATCGCGTCCGACTCGTAGTGGTTCATGTCGCTGGAGGCGATGATCAGGACTTTCTTCGCTCGATCCTCCTCTTCAAGCGCGGCAATCGCATCGGCCAGCGCTTCGCCCAATCCCCGGAGCACGTCGAAGTCGCTGGTGCCGATGACGATCGGGACGATCTTCAATTCCGGCTGTTGCGCCTGCAGAAACGGAAGCTGGACTTCGATGGCATGTTCGCCGCGGTGCGCGGTGCTGTCCTCCTCGAGCGCAGGGAAGCGATCGAGCAAGCGAGCGCCCAAATCAGCATCTGCGGCTACCTCGCCGAGCGGAGTCTGCCAGGCAGTGTTGGCCATGACGGCGAGCGCACTGCCCTTGCCGGTGTGATTGGGGCAGAGAATGACGCAGCGCTCAGGGATCTCCAGACGCGAATACACCGCCCCGGCGACGCTGCCGGAGTAGATGTATCCCGCATGTGGAGCGACGCATCCGATGGCGGAGAGGCGGCCGGTTTCGACAGAAGGGGGATGTGTCCGAACTAAATATGTCCGATCTAAATATGTCCGAACCACGCGCAGCAATTCTTCAGCGCGGCCCGGATAAAACCTGCCGGCGACGGCGGGAGTTCGTAAAGCGGCGGTCATGAGAAACTCGTGTGGTCGCGGGCATTTGCCCGCGAGGAATCAGCCCGTTACCCTCATGCGTTAGCGTCGCGCAGCGCGCGGAACAGAGCGGCGGTTCTTTCCAGCGGCAGCGCTTCGGCTCGGATCGTTGGCTTCACGCCGCTTTTCGCCAGCGCGGCGCGCAACACGCCCTCATCGTACGCCGTTTTCAGATTATTCCAGAGAGTTTTGCGTTTCTGCCCGAAGCAGAGTTTCAGGAACGCGATGAACTCCGCCTCGGGAACTCGCAACGACTCAAACCGAGGTTTGATCGTGATCCGAATCACGCTCGAATGAACTTTAGGAGGCGGAGAAAACGCCGCTGGTGGAAGCGTGAAGAGTTGCTCGACCCGGCCGTACAGTTGCGCCGTCGCCGAGAGCAAGCCATAGTCGCGGCTTCCAGCCGAAGCCGCCAGGCGATCGGCAACTTCTTTTTGCACCATGATGACAATCGTCGAAAAATAGCGGTGGTATTCCAGCAACCGCAGCAAAATATCGGACGTGATGTAGTACGGCAGGTTGCCGATCACTCGGGCCGGTTCGGGCGCGAAGTTCAGTCCGGTACGCAGGCTGCCCGGTTTCGCGCCGAACACGGTGTCCAGTTCGATCGTCAGGATGTCGCCTTCGATGATTTCAACATTGCTGTGCATGTTGAATTTCATTCGAAGCTGGGCTGAGAGCACACGGTCCAATTCCACCGCGATCAGCCGCCTCGCCTTGCGCGCGAGCAAATCGGTGATGGCGCCGCGGCCGGGGCCGATCTCAAGCACGGTGGCCTCAGAAACATCGCCCAGGGCTTCGACAATGCGCAGAGCCGCCGCATCGCTCGTCAGGAAATGCTGCCCCAGTTTGGGCTTGCGTGAACTTGCTTGTACAGTGGCGCCCTTGGGCACGTTGACCCTCTTTCTTTCCGGCTTTAGACTGAAGGGAATTTGTAATTGGTAATTGGTAATTTGCAATTGAAAACAACGACTCAACGATTTTCAATTACAAATTACAAATTACCAATTGCAAATTGCCAGTCGCCGAACGCGTTTCTACAGAGACTTAATCATAACGTGAGCTAGGCTTATCGGGTTTTCAGGAGGCTTCGCCATGCATATCGCGTTCGCCGCATCTGAGTGCGTTCCCTTTTCGAAAACTGGCGGACTGGCTGACGTGGTCGGCGCCTTGCCGCGCGCACTGGCCGCTTTGGGACATCAGGTGAGCGTGTATGTTCCGCGCTATCGCCAGACCAGACTGACCGATCCGCAAGCAGTGGTGCGCAGCATTACCATCCCTTTCGACGACAAGTACCGCTTCTGCTCGGTGGTGACGGCGGACACGAATACGCCCGCCGGGATTCGTTACTACTTCGTGGATTATCCGCCATATTTCGACCGCGAAGGGCTCTACGGAACTCCGGCCGGCGACTATCCCGACAACGCCGAGCGCTTCGCCCTGTTCTCGCGGGCAGTGCTCGAAGCCTCCAAGGTTCTGGGAGTGCCGCATGTGTTCCACTGCCACGACTGGCAATCAGCGCTGGTGCCGGTGATGCTCCGCACGCTCTACGCCGAGGATCCCGCGTTTTGCGAAGTGGCTACGGTTTTTACCATCCACAACATGGGGTACCAGGGATTGTTCCCGCCCGATATCTTGCCGCTGCTGACGCTGCCCTGGGATCTGCTCACCATCTCGAAAATGGAATTCTTCGGGCAGGTGAATTTTCTGAAGGGCGCACTGGTGTTCTCGGACTTTGTCACCACGGTCAGCAAGAAATACAGTCATGAGATCCAGACCACCGAATACGGTTTTGGCCTGGAAGGCGTGCTCCGCGATCGCGCCGCGACCGTAACCGGCATCCTGAACGGAGTGGACTATGACGAGTGGAACCCGCAGACCGATAAATTCATCGGCGCGAAGTATTGGCCGCAGGATCTGAGCGGCAAGCAGCAATGCAAGCACGACCTGCTGCACGCCTTCGGAGTCACCAACGCTGATTCCAGAGTGCCGGTGATCGGCATCGTTTCGCGATTTGCCGCGCAGAAGGGCTTCGATCTGATCGCCCAGATCATGGACCGGCTGGCGCGCGAAGAGATGATCATGGTCGTGCTCGGATCGGGCGACAAGCTATACGAGGAAATGTTCCAGCGCCTCAACAAGCAGTTTCCCAACAAGATTGCGGCCAAGGTCGCGTTTGACAATGCCATCGCGCACAAGATTGAAGCGGGCGCGGACATGTTCCTGATGCCGTCCCGATATGAGCCCTGCGGGCTGAACCAGATTTACAGCCTGAAGTACGGCACCGTGCCCATCGTGCGGGCGACCGGCGGTCTCGATGACACCATCGAGCCTTGGGACGCGCGCACCGGAAAAGGCACGGGCTTCAAGTTCTCGGACTACACGGGCGAGGCGCTGCTCGCGACCATCAAACAAGCATTGCTCGCCTATCGCGATCCGTCGTCGTGGCAGACGCTGATGCGAAACGGCATGAGCCGCGATTTTTCCTGGGGAGCGTCAGCGCGCGAATACGGAAAGATCTATGACCGCGCGCGGCAGGCGAGGACTAGTGCCGACGCGGCCGCGGCTGCGGACTTGAAAAAAGAGCCGGTGCTGGGCTAGCTCGCAGCACGTCGCGGAGAAGGTCACGGCGGGACCGGCGCTCACAATCTTCCATATTTCATATCCAAACACTCGTATTTCCCGTTCATAGAATCTTAAAGGTTGCTAAGTGCCGCTTTTTCTTGCATTAACCGTTTGGTTCACGGATTGCTGGACTGCACGCAAGGCCCCGATGCCACAGGAAATTTCAGTCTCGTACCTGGCGATCAAGAGCAAGGTTTACCGGTTGATTGATGCCCTGGTAGCCGGCGAGAAGACAGAAGCGGAAATCCAGGAGTCGATCTGCCGCTGGTGGGATCTCATCCATCCTGCGGACCGGCCGGTTGCTGAAAAATATCTTATGACCGTGCTGGGACGCTCTGTGTCTGCCCTGGACGCCATCGGAGACGGTCTCAGATCTTCCAACGGCGACAAAGTCAAATGCGGGCCGTTGCCTTCCGCACGGATGAGGATCATGGAACGAATCGTCAAAGAAGCCGGGGCTCGCTCGGCGGTTTGAGTTCGGCAGTTTACTGCAAACACCTAGTCTGCAACCACCTGGTTTTTTCGATCCTTCAAGAAGCATTGTTCACCTGACAGGATCCATCGTCGTGGCAAGCGCCGATTCAGGGCAACGCAATAGGAGCAAGACGACTACTGCCAGCAAAATGACTAGAGATTGCGCGGGCTGATCCGCAAGTCATTCCGCTTCGGGTTCAACGGCCGAACAAGCCTGCAATATTCCGGCTTCCACGCAGCACGCGAAGAATTACCACGTCCTCACCCTCGATGCGATAGAAGATGACATAGTCGCCGACGGGAAAGGTCCGCAGGCCGGGGCGCAAATCTTCATCGCGGGCACGTCCCAGATGGGGATAGCTGGCGAGAAGAAAGAACCGGTCCGCGATGGAGCCAATCAGACGGTCGGCAATATCCATATTGCCACTTTGGGAAGCAACGTAGTACCAAATGTCGTCGAGGTCGGAATCGGCCAGCGGAGACCGGCGGTGACTCATCGCCGAGGCGGCTGCTGTTCGGACTGTTGTTCGACGGCAAGGCGGGCGCGTCCACGCTGCGTCACTTGCTGGGCAAGTTCGCGCATGGACTCCTGCGTGATCGGGCGCCCTTCGCCACGAGCAAGGGAGGCTTCCGCCTCATCGACGGCGGCAAGGATTTCCGCTCGGCCACGTTCCCGCTCCTCCCACAAAGAAAGAGCTTCCTTTACCGCGTCTTCCTCGCCCCGAAGCCGCCCGCTGTCAATCGCTTGCCGGACAAAGGCCTTTTGGTCGGGGGTGAGTTGCACTTCCATATGCCGTTAGCGTAGGAGCCGGAAGCGCAAGTGTCAAGCGCGGCTACAAGCGGAGTGCTACCGACCATTTGGTATACGCCGGAATGCCAAAAACGCCCCTTTTCTAGCGGAAGCATTCTCCGCCACGAATGGCCCTTGCCTCGCGGTACACTTCTGCAAGGCACTCCGATACTCGATGACCCGCCCAGCCGATGGCCCGATTCCCCGCACCATCTTTCACGTCGATATGGATGCCTTCTTCGTCTCCGTCGAGGAATTGTATGACCCGTCGCTGAAGGGCAAGCCGGTAGTGGTGGGTGGGCAGCGCGATGAGCGGGGAGTGGTCTCGGCCGCCTCTTACGCGGCGCGGAAGTTTGGCGTGCATTCGGCCATGCCGCTGCGGACGGCGGCGAAACTTTGTCCGCAGGCGATTTTTGTGAATGGGCATCCGGAACGCTACCGTGAGTATTCCGGGAAGGTGCACGAGGTCCTTGGCCACTTTTCTCCGCTGGTCGAGATGGCCTCAGTGGACGAGGCCTATCTCGACATGACCGGCACCGAGCGTTTGCACGGCCGGCCGCTGCATTCTGCTCATCGGCTGCATGACGCGATGAAGTCGGCGACGCAACTGAACTGCTCGATCGGGATCGGCACCTCGCGGCTGGTCGCGAAAGTTTCCTCCGCCAAGGCCAAGCCGAATGGTGTGCTCTGGGTGCTGCCCGGCGAGGAGGCGAAGTTCCTGGCGCCGCTCGCCGTCGGCGACATCCCCGGCGTGGGCAAGGTGTTCGAGCAGAAATTGCACGCCATCGGCATTCAGAAAGTGGGCGACCTCGCGCGTCTCGACGACCACGACCTCGAACATCGCTTTGGAAAATGGGGGCTCGCGCTGGCCGGGAAGTCGCGCGGCGAAGATGCGGGCGGGTGGTTTGACAATGCGGTCGGAGAAAGCCTCGATCCCAAATCGATCAGCCACGAGCACACCTTTAACGAGGACACAGGCGACGCCGAGCGCCTGCAATCCACGCTGATGCGCCTCAGCGAAATGGTGGGACGGCGCCTGCGCGAGGGCGGATATTTTGCGCGGACCCTGCACTTGAAATTGCGCTACAAAGATTTCACCACCATCACCAGAGCGCATTCGCTGGAGCAACCGACGCAGATGGATAACCAGATTTTCGAGCAGGCGCGGCGTCTGTTCTTCGCCAACTGGAAGCCGGGCGCGCCGGTGCGATTGCTGGGGGTGCAGGCATCCAATTTCGAATCCGGTTCGGGTCAACTCGATCTGCTGGAGCCGTCGCAGCAGCAGCGTTGGCAAAAGGCTCTAGCTGCGGCGGATCATCTGCGCGACAAGTTTGGCGAAGCGACGATCGGCCTCGCCCGGGGAATGAAGGGTGGATTCCGCGAGCGCACGCACGAGAATCCTGTGGGCTTGCCGGGGAGGAACGAAAAGAAAAAGCCTGAAATTTGATGGGCACGCATTGAATCCGAGCTCCGAGCCAGGCAACCGCTGCAATCCGACCTCTGACCTGTGCAATCCGCTCTACGAGATATATTCGCGAATGTAGTCGTCGCGTGAAGTGGCTAACTGGTGGGCATCGCCGTCGAAGATGACCTTGGTGTCGCGCAGAATCAGAAAGCTCATGGGCACGTCGCAATACTGGCCTTTGGGGAGAGCGACCATCTGGTTGGTGGCCTTATCGAACTGGTGAGTCGCCATGGTGAAGGCATCCTGCAGGCGGTGAGTCACCATGAGGGCGCTGGTCTTGTAGACATCGCGCTGCTTCATGATGAGTTCGACGATCGTGTTCGATGTTACCGGGTCAAGTCCGCCGGTGGCCGAGTCGTAGAGCAGCACTTCGGGCTCGGTGATGATGGCGCGAGCAATCGCCACGCGCCTCCTCATGCCACCCGAGAGTTCTGATGGAAACATGTCGTAGGTCCGCTCCAACTCCACGAATCGCAGTACCTCGCGAACCCGCCGCTCGACTTCATCTGCGGGGACTTTCTCTTCCACCAGGCGGAAACCGACGTTCTCGTAAACTTTGAGCGAATCGAAGAGCGCGCTCTCCTGGAACACGATACCCACGCGCCGGCGCAGCTCGAACAATTCCCGCTCCGACATGCAGGTGACTTCTTCGCCCAGCACGTAGATGCGGCCGCTGTCGGGGCGCATCAGTCCAATGGCGAGCTTGAGCAGGGTGCTCTTGCCCGACCCGGCAACGCCAAATATCGCCTTGGTTTCGCCGTGCCGCAAGCGGAAAGAAATGCCGTCGAGCACGACTTTTTCATCAAATGCGATGGAAACGTTGTCGAATTCGAGGGCGTAAGTAGAGGGACTTACTACTGAAGCTGCCGGACTTTCGATGGGCAGAGTGGGAGCCGACATGACTTACCTGTAACCAAAAACTGCGAAGATCAACTTGGTAACGAAGAAGTCCACGACCAGGATCAATACCGAAGCGGCGACCACCGCCTGGGTGGTCGAACGTCCCACTCCCTGCGTGCCGCCGCGCGTGGACATGCCGTAATAGCAGCCCACGGTCGAGATGATGAAGCCAAACAGCACCGGCTTGATGAGGCCGGTGAAGACGTCGCGGAAAACAAGAATCTGCCATACCGTGGTCCAGTATTCCTGTGTGTCGACCCCGAACAGCAAGTGCGCGACTGCATAGCCGCCGATCAGCCCGAGCAGGTCGGCGATGATGGTCAGGAAAAACAGCATGAAAGCGGTGGCCCCGATTCGTGGCGTAATCAGTTTCTTTGTCGGATCGGTGCCCAGGGCGCGCATGGCATCGATCTGTTCGGTCACGATCATCGAGCCCAGTTCGCTGGCCATGCCGGAGGCGTTGCGCCCGGCCACCATCAGCCCGGTGATGAGGGGGCCGAGTTCGGTGACCATACCGATGGAGACGAGCCGGCCGAGGAGCGTAATCCCGCCGAATTGTTGCAATGTGCTGGCTGAGTTCAGCGCCAACAGCGCGCCGACGGAGAGGCCCGTCAAGATTACAATCGGCAGGGAGCCGACGCCGATCAGGTCCGCCTGCTGCAGCATGTCCCCCACGTACAGAGGAGGGCGGAAGAAGTTCGCCAGCGATTGCGCCGAGAGCAGGGTGTATTCCTGAACCGCCAGCGCAACATCTTTGGCGACTTCAATGGGCGAAATCAGTTCGAGTTCGAACGCCATGTTTGCTAAGGAAAATTCGCTCAGGGAACTATAGCAGAGCCTAACTTAGTAAGCGCCATCGACTTGGCGGGAGAATCGGGAAATTTTTCCAGTACCGACTTGGCCTCGTCGCCCCCTCGATCAGCGATTGCCAAAAGTGCCCCATCGAAACCCCAGTCCAGCCCCCAGTCCGCCTTTCGCGCAAGGCAGCGCAAGTAAGGGTCGGACACGCTCTCGTAGGGTGGAACGGCGATGGGCGCGTTCTCGTGTTTCTCCCACCACGCGTGGAACGCCTCCTTCATTTCGTCGTCGCTCCATGCTGATTTGGTCTTGAAGGGCGAGTTTGGGATCGAGCGGCGTTCCCCAATATCAAGAAAAATCCCGTTGACAATAAGCCATAAGGGACTGTGCATGGGAACATCATTTCCGTTCAGGCCTCCTCGATTCACGACCCCGGGATCCTGCAGATGCTTTTCGAAGTATTCCATCATAATCGCAATAGCATGGTCGTCGCCAACGAACGCCAGGGGAGGGACGTAGCCGTTGCGGTTGAACTCGAGCGCGAGTTCCTGAAGTGAAGGAGTGTCCCCCAATTTTGCGAGCGTCTTTTGGAGTGCTTCGTCGAGCGCACCGCAGCGTCTTTTCTTGTTGAGCACCTTTACTGTCGCAGCCAGCTTACGAAGCGCGGGAACAGCCCGTTCCCCCGCCACGGCACCCACTTCGTAAACCATGCGATCATCACAACTGATCCAAACCTTCTGAAGCGCCGCCTCCACGTCAAAGTTCTGGCTATCGCAACCCTGTGCGCCAACCATCGGAGTCCATACAGATAATGTCCCAGCGAGCAAGCTGGCAAGCAGCAACGATGACTTCGGGCGCGCGTTCTCCATGCCCCACATTACGCCTGGTTGCTACTCCCGGTTCTTCTTCTTGATTTCGATGGCCAGCCGCTTGATTTTCTGATTCAGCGTGGAGAGCGGTACGTGGAAGCGCTCGGCCGCTTCGGTCTGATTCCAGCCGCACTTCTCCAGCATGTCAATGATGATCCGCCGTTCGCAGTCTTCCATGATGCCGAACAGCGTGGCCCCGGCGTTCGCATCCAAAGCTGGAACCGAATTGCCCCGCCCCACGACGTGGTCGGGCAGAAGGTCGATCCCAACGTTACTGTCGGAAGACAGCACTACGGCGCGTTCGATCGTGTTCTCCAGTTCGCGCACATTCCCAGGCCAGGAATAGCTCACTAGCGGACGCAACGCGTCGGTGGTAATGCGGCGCCGCGGCCGTTCATTTTCCTCGGAGTATTTCTGCAGGAAGTGCTGCACCAGCAGCGGAATATCTTCGCGGCGCTGCCGCAGCGGCGGCAGATCAATGCTGATCACGTTGAGGCGGTAGAACAAGTCCTCGCGGAACTTTCCCTCGCGCACCATCTGGCGAAGGTCCACGTTGGTGGCGGCAATAATGCGCACGTCGACTTGAATTTCCTGCACGCCGCCCAGATGCATGAATTTGCGGTCCTGCAACACGCGCAGAATCTTGCTCTGTGTGTCCATGCTCATGGTGCCGATTTCGTCGAGGAAGAGCGTACCCCGGTCGGCGACTTCGAATAGCCCCTTCTTCGAGCTGACCGCGCTGGTAAACGCGCCTTTGACGTGTCCGAAGAGCGTGGATTCGAGCAGGTCGGGCGGCGTGGACCCGGAGTTGACGGGCACGAACGGCCGGTCGCGACGCGTCGAATTCAGATGAATCGCCTTGGCGATCAGTTCCTTACCGGTTCCGCTTTCGCCTTGCAGCAGCACCGTTGAGCGGCTGGGCGCGACTTGGGCGACCAGATCGAAAATCTTCAGCATGGGTTCGCTCTTGCCCACGATGTGTTCGAAGTTGTAGCGCTGCTTGAGCGCGCGCTTCAGTTGAATGTTTTCTTCTTCCGCCTTCTGGCGGGCGACGGCGGCGCGCACGTCGGCCAGCAGTTTCTCGTTGTCCCACGGCTTCTGAATGAAGTTAGTGGCCCCGGACTGCATGGCACGGACCGCGTTCTCGACTGTTCCGTAAGCCGTGATCATGATGACAGGCTGCTGCGGATGCAGCAGGCGAATCTCGGAGAGCACGTCCATCCCGTTCTTGTCGGGCAGCGCCAGGTCGAGCAAAATTACGTCAAAAGCACGCTGTCCGATCTCCCCCAGACCTTCCCGCCCGCTTCCCGCAACCACGACGGTGTAGCCCTCGAGTTGTAGAAGAGTCTCCAGCGACTCCCGGATTTCTGCTTCGTCGTCAATGATGAGTATTCGGCCGGCGCTTTCCGGTTGCGTGCGTTCCGGAGTGCTCCGGCGCGTGACGGTCGTTATTTCAGAAACGGCTAATTCAGACATGGACTGCCTTCCTCGTCGATATCAATGGAAAATCCAGAGTGAAGGTGGTGCCTTCGCCCGGGCGGCTCTCCACGCGGATATTGCCCGCGTGTTCCTGGATGATGCCGTAGGTAACGGAAAGTCCAAGACCGGTGCCGCGGTTCTGGCCCTCCGCGGGCGAAGTCTTGGTGGTGAAAAATGGATCGTAGATGCGCTGAATATTTTCCTGCGCGATGCCCGAGCCGGTGTCGGAGACGCGCACGCTGACGAACTCGCCATTCAGCGTCGCCACGTTCAACACTCCGCCGCCGGTCGTTGCCATTGCGTCCTTGGCATTCAGAAACAAATTCAGAAACACTTGCTGCAAGCGACCGGCGTTGCCCTGAATCAAAGGAAGGCTCTCATAGAACTCAGACTGCACCTCGATGTGCGCCACTTTGAACTGGTGCTCGAGCAGCGCCAGCGTATCCGCGATTACCTTGTTCAGACTGACTTCGGTCAATTCCGTGCCGGTCGTGCGGGAGAAGTTCAGCAGATTGTTGACGATCTCTGAGGCGCGGAACGTCTGCTTGGTGATTTTCTCGAGCAGTCCCGCTTTCTGCGGATCCGACTGCAACTGCTTTGCCAGCATCTGCGTGTAGGAGGAGATCACGGCCAGCGGCGTATTCACTTCGTGCGCCACGCCCGCGGCCAGCAATCCGATCGACGAAAGTTTGTCGGCCTGGGTGAGCTGGACTTCCAGTTCGACCCGTTCCGTGATGTCGTCCATGATCACCAGTCGTCCTACCACATTGAACTTCCGCGTGACCAGCGGGGCGATGGCAACATTTACCACGCGCGACTCGCCGGTCGGAGTTCGCAAACGGAACTTATAAAGATTGTGGACGCTCGGATTCTGTCGAACGCGGTAGAACTCCTCGGCGAAAGCTGCCGGAAAAACTTCGCTCAACGAACGCCCTACCACCTGCCAGCGCGGCTGGGCATACATGACTTCCATCTGCGAGTTCCAGGACTCGATGCGGTCCTGCAAATCCACGGCCATGACGCCGACGTTGATCGATTCAACAATATTCTCGTTGAAATCCTTAAGCCGCTCGTACTCGCTCACCTTCTGCTCGAGAGATGCGTACAGCCGGCCGTTCTGAATCGCGATGCCGATGTATCCCGCCAACGCTTCGAGCAACTCCACATCTTCACTGGAGAGGAAGTCGCCTTCCATCGTTTTGCCCAGCCCGAGGAAAGCGATGGTTTTTTGCCGCGCGTGGCAGGGAATGTAGTAATTCAGATCCAGGCGTCCGATGGCTTCCTGCGCCGCTGCATTCTCGCGCGGCAACTGGTGGGTATTTTCGAAGAAGATGTGCCCGACAGCATCTTCGATTCGCGGTTTCGCAAGAAACGACAGATCGAGACCGGTGACGTGGGCGATGCCAAACGATTTCGATAGTTCAAAGCGCGAAGAATCGTCGTTGCCCAGGAAGATCGCGATGCGATCGACCAGCAGCGTGCGCGCCAGCCGGTCGACCAGCGAGGCAAGCATTTTGTCGAGGTCCGTCTCTGAACTCAATTCGCGTCCGAACTCGATCAGCGTGCGCCGGTAGTCGTAGCCGCTGCGGAAGAAGTACTGGTCAAGCTTTTCCTGAATCCATTTCCGTACCGGATCAAACAGCAGAGCGGTGACTACGATGGCCACCATCAAACCGTAAGGTCCGGAACTGGGCACGCGCATGTGCACCAGTTCGGCAATCGCGGCCACACCCGCGAAGTACGCTCCGACCATGGCCGCTGCCGCCAGCGTATACGCCATGCCGCGCTTGAAGATCAGATCCACGTCCATCAACCGGTAGCGGAAAATGGCGTATCCAAAAGTCAGCGGCAGCAATCCGAGCGAGAGCACCGACACCTTCATGGTGAGCGAAGGCATCACTCCGAACAGATACGGCACAACATAACAAAGCGTGAACGGCGTTATAGCGAGGATGGTGCCGCGCGTAATCCACTTCAGTTGCTGCCGCAGAATCGGAGTGGTGGCCTGACGATAGTTGTTCCAAAGAACCGCCGCGGCCGAGACGAAGAAGATCGTCAGATAAGCCCAGTGCACCCGGTTCAGATTGAAGAGCAGGGAAGCGCTGGCTTTCAAGTACTCAAGTGACAGCACCTGTATTCCCAGCAAAACCAATCCTGGGAGGTAGAGCAGGGGAATCGACCAGCGATGCTTGACGACGAATTCCGGCCGCTCGGGGAAGGTCAATACAAAGTGCAGGAACAGCGCCGGTTGCAGCAGCCACGCGACCTCATTGGCCCAGAGCACCGACCAGTCAAAGATGTTGAACTTGCCCGTGTAATGCAGCGAGTAGAAAACGAACGATACCAGGCAGAAAATATAAAAGTGCGTGGAACCTACGGCGGTCCAGCGCCGCAGTAGCACGTAGAGCCCAATGCCCAGGTAAATAAGCGCGATCAGCCGCAGCCAGTCGTTCATGGAGCGCTCGGCTGGGACCAGCACCACTTCCACATCCAGCGGAACCGACCCGCGGATCAGCGAGTAGGTGGCCTTCGACCAGACGCCGGAATAGTAGAGTTGCCGCGTCACCGCCGCCGACGTGTCGACCGTGCGGCCGTTGATGCTGACCACTTCGTCGCCGCTGCGGATTCCAGCCCGCTCTGCCGGCCCGTTCGGCTCCAACCGATCGGCCACCACGCGGCTGTTGCGCTCCATCCACCACGCGCCGTCGTCGGGAATTGCAGACTGGTGCTCGGTCTTGTAGTTGAAACCGGCGAAAAGTACCGCCGCGACTGTGAGGAGCGTCAGCAGGATGGCGGTAAACCGGGCCTCAAATTCGCGGTTCATATTTCGCAACTCAGTTCGCGATTCGGTTCGCGACTCTGGGACTGGGACAGTTGCAGCAGCGCGGCCAGACGCTCGACGCCGTTTAGATATAAGCAACTTCACTGCCACCTCTCCAACTTTGCCCAGTGTTGCTAAGTCGCTGCCATAGAGCGACTTCCGCAATTATAGAGAGGATTTGGAAAAGTGGCTATGAAATATGGAAGCAGGGTTCTGTTTTTTGGGATGCTGTTTGACGGGCGGGAAGAGGGTCTGGGGGGCTGGGTATGCTTGAGGGAGCTAGCGGATTTTGTGGGTGGCCTGTTTCTGAAGTGAAGTGAATTGGCGTGCCCAAACCCTATCTTGGTGTTTGGGGGATTCGAGAACCTTCCCCGTTTCCCGAACCCCCCACTTACTGTGCCCCGCCTGGCTCGCTTAGGAGAGGGGAGCAAATCCCGCAAGTGAGAGTGATATTGCGCCTGATTCCCAGAAACGTCCATGGAGCTAGTCTGAAGCCGTCTGAACTGATCTGAAGAAATTCACCGTCCGGCGCTTGACAGGGCAATCCGGGCAGACCAGAATTTCGTACAACCGATTTGTGGCGATAGAGGCGCGGCTTGCCGCGTCTGCTGTTACACCAGGAGTTCTGCTTGCCGGAAAATCCAGCTAAGAAGATCCGCTTCGACGAATTCGAACTTAACTACGGCCGTTTTCAGCTGTGCCGAAGTGGCAGCCCGATTCGGCTCGAGGGCCTGCCCCTGCAATTGCTCATGCTCCTGGTTGAAAAGCGGGGGCAACTGGTCACGCGCGAGCAAATTTCCAGCCAGTTGTGGAGCAAGGATGTATTCGTCGACGTCGAACAGGGAATCAATACCGCCATCCGCAAGATCCGCCGCGCCCTGGACGACGACGCCGACGAACCCCAGTACCTGCAAACCGTAGTCGGAAGGGGCTATCGCTTCGTCGCGCCCAACGCCGAAGAAGATGCCAGTGACCATCCCCCAACCGGAGGATTCGCTGTTACCGCGGAGGAATTGGGACGCGCCATTATGACCGCAGCCGGCTTGGATCCAGAAAATCCGAAAGGCTAGAGACTCCAGCCGTAGACACGGCCGACGCGGGATGCGGACCAAAAAAAGAAGGGAGCCAGAATTCAGCTCCCCAAAGCGATAGAGGCGATATCACTTAGTAAGACTCCATCCACGAGGATTTCGTTGCCCACAGAAACGCAACATCCCGAAGAAAAATTTATTCCCACCGATGCGCGCAAGACGAGCCCGGCAGGCGCGTCAATGGCAACTGAAATTGCAACTGAGGTCGAAGAGCACTGGCTCGAACTCGCCGACGGACGCATGCGCTACCTCAAGGCCGGATCAGGCCCGGCGCTTATCCTGGTTCATGGTCTGATGGGCTACTCTTTTTCCTGGAGATTCACCATGCCCGCGCTAGCGCCCCATGCGACCGTTTATGCCATCGACAATCTGGGTGCTGGGTTGTCGCCGGCAAACCAAGGCATGGACTGCACCGTGCGCGCCACCGCCGAGCGCGTCCTGCAGTTCGCCGGCGCTCTCGGCATCAAAGATTTCGACCTGCTGGGTACTTCCCACGGCGGCGGGGTTGCCGTCATGGTGGCGGCCATTTGCGCGGAGAGACACGACACCCGCCTGCAACGACTGATTCTGGTTGCGCCCGTAAATCCCTGGTCGCGTCATGGCAAGCGGCTTGCACCCTTCCTGGGCAGCGCCCTCGGTTCCATGCTCTTCCGCCACACGATCGAGCGCTGGCGCTCGCTTGACTCTCTGTGGCTGCGCCGCCTGTTCGGCGAGGGATCGAAAATTCCACGCGACTCGCTCGAGGGCTACCGCATACCCGCACGCGAGAATCACGCCTTGCGTCATGCCGGTCGCATCGTCGGGAATTGGACGGCCGACCTCGCGGAACTGGAAATGACGCTCCCCAAGATCCGCGATTACCCCACGCTCCTCATCTGGGGAACGAAAGACCGCGCGGTTGATTTCCAATCCGCCGAACCGCTGCGCCGCAATTTTAACGGTGCCCGCCTGATGGCCTTTGAGGGCGTCGGCCATCTACCCTACGAAGAGGCCCCTGAGGATTTCAACCGAGCCCTCATCGATTTTCTGACCAGTTCCCAGTTCCCAGTTCTCGGTTCTCAGAAGAGCGGCGATACTAAGAACTAAGAACTGAGAACTGGGAACTGAGAACTGGTTCTCCATGCATCCCACAACTTTTCACTCGCTGCGCGCATTCGTCGCCGACTACGGCTACTGGGCCGTGGCTCTGGCGTTGCTCTGCGAGAATGCCGGCATCCCCGTCCCCGGCGAGGCCACGCTTCTGCTGGCAAGTTTTCTCGCCTACTCCGAACACAAACTCCATCTTGGCTGGATCATCGTGGTCGCTACCTGTGCCGCCACGCTCGGCGACAACCTGGGCTACGCCCTCGGCCATTACGGCGGGCGTCCACTGCTCGAACGCTATCAGCGTGTCTTCCGGATTTCGCCGGCCCACCTGGAAAGCGGCGAGAAAATGTTCGCCCGCTACGGCGCAGCCGCCATTTTCTTTGCCCGTTTCATCTTCGGCCTGCGCATCCTCGCCGGACCGCTGGCCGGCGTGCTGCGCATGCACTGGCGCAAATTTGTTTTCTTCAACCTCCTCGGCGCCGCCCTCTGGGTAACCGTCATCGCCAGTGCCGGATACCTGTTCGGGCGTCACTGGCACACCCTGCTGCGGGTCATGCAGCGCTTCAACCTGGCCGTGTTGATTGTCGGCGGGGTCGTGATCCTATATCTGTGGTGGAGATATCGCCGCCAAACTCCGCAAGATAATCACTGACGCCGGTGGCTTGTGCTGAAAATGGTTGGTGTACTGGTGATACCAACAGCTCACTGGGAGAACCGGATAGAATTAGTGCTCTCATGGCATTCCGATTCGAGTTCGACCCGGTCAATAAGATCCTGCTGGCGCGGTTCGAGGGTCAGCTCACCAATGAATCAGCGGAGGAATACCACGACGCCCTCGGCAAGAATTGGAGGGCGACCGACGCCCATGCGGGCATCTGGGACCTTTCAGGCGTCGCCGATTTTGCTGTTGCCGCCGATTTCTTGCGCAGCCTGGCCAAGCGCAAACCAATCTCGCCGGGCTTGACCGACCACCCACGCTTTATCGTTGTCCCGGAGACAGCTGGATACGGCTTGATGCGCATGTTCCAGATCGCAGGAGAATCTACACGACCTCTGTTACATGTCGTGCGCACCATTGATGAAGCGCTCGCGGCACTCGGCGCTCAATCCCCCCGCTTCGAACCTTTAGAGTGACCGCACGGGTCAGTCTCAACCAACCGTTTTCAGCCAATTGTGGTAACTCGGTCTTCACCGGGTCGGCCTCTCCACTCATGGTTTCTTCGGTCACTTCCACTAGCCCCGCTGCCGTCATATGCTGATAGAAGCATCGCCCGGCAGTGTTAGTTTGTACAAGCGGGAACGGCCTGACTAACCACGTGATTTCTGAACGCGTCCAAAACGATCCGCTTTCCTCAGCACCGTCCCGTTTTCCGCGGCTGAGACTTTCCCAGGTCTGGGTGCGATTCCTGCTGGCCATCGTGGGCCTGGTGCTGGCTTTCGCCGCGGCCCTTTTTTCCACGATAACGCGCGAAGCGGGCGACGTTTGGGGAACCATCATTCTGGCCTCGATGGCGCTGCTGCTGGCCACCTTCGTCGGCCTCACCACGGTGCCCTACCTGGCGCGTCGCGTGGCTGTGTCCCGGGTCCGCGAGGCGATGGATTACGACGTCACACGCGCCGGCATGATCTACATCCTGATCAGCGTCGTCATCGGAATCGCCGCCATCAACACCGGCAACAACCTGCTTTACGTTATCGTGGCCGCGCTGCTTTCTGCGATTCTGGTTTCCGGCATCGCCTCGGCGCTGGTGCTGCGTCGTCTCACGCTCGATGTCCACTTGCCCGAACACGTTTTTGCCGGGCGTCCGATGCTGGCGCGCCTCCTCTTGCGCAACACCAGCGCGTGGGTGCCCTCATTTTCCGTGCGCGTGGTTCCCGCCAGGCGCAAAAACAGTAATAAAGACCGGTGGCGCTGGGAAGCCTCCACTTTCGGTTTTCCCCGCAACCGTCCGCCGCAGAGCCAGTGGTTCCACCTGCCGGACCGCCGCCTGCGCCGCGTCCGCGACGAAGACGAAAAGCCTATCCTGCAAGAATCCGTCTATTTCCCTTTTCTTGCCCCCGGACAGGAACTTCGTGCCAACCTGGAATTAAAATTCCCCACCCGCGGCCGCTATTCGGAAAAAAACTTCGGCCTGGCCACGCGCTTTCCCTTTTCTTTCCTGATGAAAACCCGCCGCATTAACCTGGCCCGCGAAGTGATCGTCTATCCCGTCGTTGAGCCCACCGAAGAATTCCTGGAAGTGCTTCCCATGGTCACCGGCGAGTTCGAAACCTTCGTGCGCGGCCGCGGCAACGATCTTTACCTCATCCGCGAGTACATGCCCGATGACTCGGCCCGCCACGTGGACTGGAAAGCCACGGCTCGCACCGGCGCGCTCAAAGTGCGCGAATTCAGCCGCGAAGATGAACGCAAACTCCGCATCGTGTTCGACAACCCCGCCCCCGGCGTCCTGCCGCCCGTGGTGTATGAGCAAGCGGTGCGGCTGGCGGCTTCTCTGGGATGGCACTTCCATCACGAAGATGTCGAAGTCTCTTTCGTTGCCCCGGGACTGGAGCCCACCGAGGACGTCTTCGTCTTCCTGCGCTACCTGGCGCTGGTCGAGCCGCAGGAGGTCACCCCGGTCTTCAGTCGTCTTCGGAATAGCGAAGATTACAACCTGATCGTCACCGCCCGCGACGCTACCGACATGCCCGCCGCTTTGGTCGCCAGGTCCTATGTCATTTCGTTGGCCGGTTGTCTCAACGTTTAGCCGCCGGAGGGTAATGGTTACCAAGGTTACCTAAGTAGGTTGACCTAATGGGGCAACCTGCCTCACGATGTGTGCATGCGGGCCGAGACGCCGCCTTACGATTGGCTGCGTCTTTCCCCTTCGTCCCATGAGTCTGAGCAGCCATACCATCGTTCTTTGTTTGTGGTGCGTGCAGCCCATCCTGCTATCGGCGGCTGTGCTGATCTTATGGCGCCGTAAACTGCACAAGCAGTTTCCCGTGTTTTTCTTGTTCCTCCTGGCGCAGGTAGCAAATTTTGCCGTTCTCTTTCCGCTGTGGCTCGTGGGCTTGGGAGATGTGTATTTCTACCTGTTCTGGCTGGGCGAGGCGGTCAACGCGCTTCTCGGCTTCAAAGTGATTCACGAGGTCTTTCTTGACGTCTTTCGTCCCTATCACACGCTGAAAGACCTGGGCACTCTTCTGTTCAAGTGGGCAGGCGTGGTGCTGCTGCTGGTTTCGGTGGTAGTCGCCTTCTCCAACTCTTCCGATGGCAATCCGCTGATGCACGCTCTCACCACTCTGCAGCGCTCGGTCCGCATCGTGCAGGTCGGCCTCATTTTCTTCTTGCTCCTGTTCGCGCGCTTTCTGGGAGTGTCTACGAAGCAGGTCAGTTTTGGGATCTCTTGCGGCTTCGGGTTCCTTGCCGGTGTGGAATTGGTGCTGATGGCGTTGCATTCGGGAGGATTTGTCACGCTCGCAACTCTCAACCTAGTCAACATGACCGCTTATGTTGCCGCCATTTTTGTTTGGCTCGGCTACGCGCTCTCGCGCCAAGCCGTGCGTGCGCCCGCCGTCAACCACTTGCAGACCGAGCGATGGGAACGGGGCTTGGCGGATCTTCAACAGCCGGAGTTCTCCGGTTCGCTGATCCCAATGTTCGAAGGCATGGTGGAGCGCGCGTTTTCGCGCAGCTCGAATCTGGAATCTATCGAAAGCCATATCCCGCTTCACGACTCCGCTGATCTTCCCAAAGCCAAACCCGCTGCAGCCGGTTCCAGGATCTGACGTAGCCCTCGCCACTTAAAAACAGCCCCGAGCGAAAAACCTTGTCAAGGGGATTTTGTGTGGGCTCGTAACCGCGCTCCCAGAGCCCGATCCGCAGCGACTCTATTCAAACCATTACTTTAAGAAAACGCTGCAAATACCTTGCAAATCGATCGCTGCACGACTCAATCAATTTTCGGCATCCACGCTAGCGGGGCACGTGCTTCGGCCCACTCGGAGTAACCTCCAATGAATCAAAAAGTTGCAAGCTGTGTATAATGCGTGCCGCCGGATGGTGGCAGTCTTTCGCCACTCCTCGGCAGACCCTAAGGAGAAAGTAAACCCATGAAACGTTCGCTAAGAGCGTTACTGCTGTTGGTAGGTCTGCTGGGCACGTTTGCATATGCCTCGATCCCGAGAGGTCCTGCTCAGGATGGGCCGTTTCCGTGTCCCACCAAAGGTCCGAAATGCGACGTGTAGTCGCAGTTTGATCAGCCCGTCAGAAAGATGACGTAGCTGTTTGCATCACGAATGCAATTTTCTGGGCTGGCCTCTCTGGCCAGCCTTTTTTTATTTCTCGTTTTTCTGGGTCGTGGTTTCAGACACCACCGGCGTGGCGGCGGACGGTTTTCCCGCGGCCCACGCTGTTTTCCCGTCCGGCCCGGGAGATTCCGCTTCGTCGGGGTTGTTGTTGAGGTATTGCACGATGATCGAGATGCGCCGGTTCGACGGATCCAGCGGATCCTTAAGGTTGCGCAGACGCTGATCCGCAAAGCCCCGCACCTGCGAGATCTGATCGCGGCGCAATCCCGATTGCTGCATCAATCGTCGCGCCGCATTTGCGCGGTCGGACGAGAGTTCCCAGTTGCTGTAGTTGCCTTTGCTGCTGAAGGGTTTGGCATCGGTATGTCCCTCGACCGACACGCGATTGGGAACTTTTGCCAATTCCACCGCCAGCCGCGCCACGATCTCCTGCCCACTCTTGTTGAGCTGGGAATTCCCGCTTTCGAAGAACGTTCCTCCCGCCGATTCCAGCAACTCGATGCGCAGACCTTCCGGCGTCAAAGTGATCTCGATATTATTTTTCAGCTTCTCCAGATCGATGATGCTCTGAATGCTCTTTTGCAGCTGGTCTTTCAGCTTGGTCATGTCTTCTTTGACCGGCGCCGGCTTCTCGCCCGTGCCCGTCACACTGCTCCCAAGCTCCTTACCGGTTCCGCCGGGATCTTTGAAGTAGCCGCTGATCGCTACCTGAATCGGCTTGCTGCTGTTCATCAGCCACAACACGATGAACAGTGCCATCATGGCCGTGACGAAATCCGCATAGGCGACTTTCCATGCGCCGCCGTGATGACCGCCATGGCCAGCTTTTCTCTTGATGATGATGATAGGTGGTGTCGGCATGCCCGTGTCTATCCCGCAACCGCGGCGCTAGCATCCTCCGCTCCATCCGCTGCCGCTTCCGCTCTCGTCCCCCGGCAAGCCCCTTCGACCGCCGCGAACGAAGGACGAACATGCCCCGGCACCATCCGCCGCCCCATCTCAACCGCCATGATCGGCGCTACACCTTTCAGAAAAGAAATCATGGTTACGCGCAAGACCTGCATGAACGCGTGTTCCTCGTCCGCCATCTTGCCCATGCGTGCCGCCAGCGGCCCTACCAGCCCGTAGCACAACAGAATGCCCAGAAAAGTCCCGACCAGCGCCGCCGCTACTTTGCGTCCAATTTCCTCCGGAGGTCCGCCCAGCGCGCTCATCGTGATCACCACTCCCAGCACCGCCGCCACAATACCCAGCCCGGGTAGCGAGTCCGCCATCGTCGTCAACCCCGACACCGGCTCGTTCGCCTCGTGATGATGCACGTCCATGTCCGCCTCCAGCATTTGATCCAGATCGAACACTTCCACGCCACCGCTCACTGCCATTCGCATGGTGTCGCAGACGAAATCCAGAGCATGGTGGTTCTTCACGAAATCTTCATACTTCGAGAGCAGCGGGCTTTTGTCGGGATCCTCGATGTCCCTCTCCAGTGACACCAGTCCGTCCTTGCGTGCCTTTTGCAGCAGTTCATACATCATCTTCAGCGTATCGACGTAACGCTCGGTTCCATACTTCGAGGATCCAAATACGCTGATGATCCCGCTCATCATCTTCTTCAGAGTGTGGACTGGATTGGAGATCAGCACGGTACCCAGCGCCGCCCCGCCAATAATGATCAGCTCCGCGGGTTGGGCCAGCACCCTCATGTTGCCGTGCTCCATCAGATAGCCCGCCGCGATACAACCAAAGACAATCACGATGCCAATAATCGAAAACATGGAGCATCACCCTCGCGAGCTTCCACCGTTGTTTGCAGCGCCCGCCGCTGCCCGTTTCGCCGCCCCACTCGAATGCGACGCCTTCATCTCCAGCAGAAGCGATTCCAGGTCGTGGCCCGCAGTGGCCACGGTGTAGGCCACCTCTGCCTCAATCAGAAATCGATCGCCCCACCATGAAACTTCCGAATGGGTCAGCAGGTTCCATACGGTTTCAGCCGCCGTTGCCACCGTCACCGGACTCGCCGACGGCAGCACCGCCAGAAATTCGTTCTCGCCCCAGCACCCCAGAAAGTGTTCCGCGTCCAGGCCGTGCCGCAGCGTGTGCGCCGCCGTGCGCAGAAAAGGCGCGACTGACTGGGGACCGTGTTTTGCGCGGAATTCCTCCAGCCCCGATACTCGAATGCGCAACAACCCGAAGCCGAGATGCGATTGCTCGAGGCCCGCAATGCATTCATTCAGTACGGCTCGTGTCAACCGCTGCGAGGGTATTCCCGTGGTCGCGTCCAGACAGCCATACATCACCGGCCCGGAAGGTTCCTCGCGGTAGCCAGGCGCTTCTTCGAACAGGACGGTCGCACCTCCGACGGCGCCACTCTGTTCTGCGATCGGCAGAGTGCGGACATTCACCGGCACGCGGTGTCCACTTTTGTGCAGGAAGAAAGCGGTGCATGACTGCGACCGCCGCTCGGTCAGGGTCACCGTCACCGGACGTTGCTCGCCACAAAAGCTGTTTCCCTGCCGGTCGCAGGCCTGCACCACCGCTTCCAGGACATGCCCCACCACTTCGTGCGCCAGATACCCGGTGATGTGTTCCGCGCCATGGTTCCAGAAACGGATCTTTCGTTCCCGGTCCACGATGTAAATTCCCCCGGGCAAATCTTCCAAGACATGCCGGAACAACTTCGGGTTATCGAGCAGGTTGGAAAACATGAGTAGGCAGTCCGCCTTCTTATTTCATCGGCAGCCAAGCAAGGAACTTCAGGAGCGAGAAGGCAGCAGCGAAACGGGCAGCGCAGGTTTACGGGTTCATCCCCAAGAGACTTCGGCCAAGGGCTACAGTTGGTCAGGATTCCTTCTGAGCATCATCTGAGAACCCCCCCGGTGTGGGTGAATTCCTGCCTTTGCCGCAAATCCATCCTTATGCCGGACCCTCAATGATTTGGATGTCCGACTAAGCCGCATTCGCGAAGAGTTCGCGATGGCCATCGAGACTCGAGAGCTTCATGCCGGACACGGGAACACGGTTCTCCCGCCACCGCAACCCACTCCAGGATGATGTTTTGCCTTCGTATCGAAATCTTGGATAAACCCCAGTCTGTTAGCTTTGAATACCGTGAATTCATGTTCCACAAAATGAGCTGGCCCAGCCACCCTTCCGGCTTGTGGCATAGACTTATGATTGTTCTTTAGCTGCTGACAGCCTCTCCAAGCACGGTCCCAGGTTGAATTCTGGACGAGTATTTCACAATCGGAAACTGCTACGCCGACCCCAACGCCCGCGCCAGTTCTGCCGGATCGAAAATCGGGGGCTGGCACGTGAACCCAGAGCACACCACAGCAAACGATCGTCCCTCGTGCAGTGCCGGGATGTTCGGAATCGTTTCCGCCAATGCCGGTGGCAGGTTCTGTGCGGCTGCCTTATCGGCGTCCAAACGCAGCACCGCAGTATTCAGGCCGAGAGGCCGCGCCGCTGTCCGATAAAGCTCCGTGGCCCCGTCATCCTTCCCGACGACCACCACTTGCATAGGTGGCTGGAGAAATCGAACCACAGCCAGCCCATAAGTCGCCGCAAAAATGCCGTGTTGTCCCGCGACTCCCGCGTAGACTTCCAGCGTCTGCTCGGCCCGATCGCTAAACGACGCAGGGTTGGATTTAGACGAAGCGGACGCGTCGAGGGCGTAGCCGTCGAGACGCAGCAGCGCAATCGCCGCCGCCGAATTTCCCGCCGGAGTCGGCGAATCCTGATACGGTTTCCGCCGCGTCCCCAGAATGCCGAGCGCGGGTTTTTCTTCCGTGGCCACGCGCGTATCAAAAAATCCCCCACCGACCGGATCGAAGAATCCCGCCACCATCGCCTCCGCGATCGACCGCGCAAAGCGGAAGTAACTCAAGTCCGCCGTAGCCTCGTAAGCGTCGAGACAGGCAATCACCGAGAAAGCGTAATCATCCAGCACCCCGGAAACTTCTCGCCGCTCCGCTTTCGGATCGGAGTAAGCAATCACATGTTTTAGTGTGGAGCGGACCTGCCCTGAGCGAGAGTCGAAGGGGCCCTCGCCCGCTGCCGTTGACTTTGCACCTAAATTCCATCCCTCGGAGAGCAGTCGATCAAGCGAGCGCAAAGCAAAGTGCCGCGCTTCCGCCAGATCAAGCACTTTGGCCGCCTCCAGATACGCCGAAACGCACATTGCATTCCAGCCCGAGTAAACCGTCTTGTCCACATAAGGCGTAGGCCGCAACAACCGGGCCGCATACATCTTCGTCTTAGCCGCTGCCAGCAGCGCCCCCACCCGTTCTTCCGGAATCTTCAGCCGCCCGGCAATTTCCCCGACCGACGCCCCAATGCGGAGCACATTCTTCGCCGGATCGTGATGCATGTCCCCAACTTCCTGAATGTCGTAGTAGAGCGTCGCCACCGCAAACTCATCTGCGTTCAGCGCCGCCTTCGTTTCCGCTAAAGTCCAGGTGAAATAATCGCCGTCATCGTCCATCGAATAGTCGGCATCCTGCGAAGCGTAAAAGCCGCCATGCGCGCGGTCGCTGAGCCACTCATCCATCCAGCGAATAATGTCGCGCGCCACCCCAGCGAAAAACTCATCTCCCGTCGCCTGATACGCGTGCACATAATTCTTCAGCAATTCCGAGTTGTCGTAGCACATTTTCTCGAAGTGCGGCACGATCCAGCTTTCGTCGACTGAATAGCGATGGAAGCCACCCGCTAACTGGTCATAGACGCCGCCACGCGCCATTTTCTCCAGGGTGTGAACGAAGATCGTCTGCAGGTCTTCACCGTCTGTGTGGTGACGGGGCTTCGCCCCGTCCAAAAGGGGCTGAGCTCCGCTTCCACGCTCCTTCGTCCGAACATACTCCTCCATCACCAGATCGAGCGCCGCCGGGTGCGGAAACTTGGGCGCGCCTCCAAATCCACCGTTGACAGGGTCAAACATCTTCCGCGCCGATTCCAAAATCGCGTCAATCACCGTAGCGGACACCTCACCGCCGCTCGAAAACGATTCCGCCCGCGCGATCGCACTCTCGACCATCTGCGCCTGCTCCATCACATCGCCGTGTTTGTCGCGATAAGCCGCAGCAATCGAGAGCAATACCCGCTTGAAACTAGGCCGCCCGTAAGCGTCCGCCGGAGGGAAGTAAGTCCCGCCATAAAACGGCTTGCCGTCGGGGGTAAGAAACGCCGTAAGCGGCCACCCACCCTGTCCCGTGAGTGAGGCCACAGCCAACTGATACCGGCTATCAATATCCGGACGCTCGTCCCGATCCACCTTCACCGCGATGTAATGATCGTTAACAATCGCCGCCACCTCCGGATCGTCATAAGACTCGCGATCCATCACATGACACCAGTGACACCAGACCGCCCCAATATCCAAAAGCACCGGCTTGTTCGCCGCGCGGGCCGCCGCAAAAGCCTCCTCCCCAAACTCATGCCACTGAATCGGCTGATGCATAGCCGACCGCAAATAGGAAGAAGAGGCGCGAGCCAGGGAATTTTGAGTTCCGGTAGTCATCAGGAAAGTCTACCGCGAGAACGGAGAAGAGTGGGGCCTCTGCGACAGAAGCGCTACCATCGCCCGCGCCGCAGCCTGTCAAGTGCAAATAGTAGGCAAAAACGGACGCCGGGTTCATACCCCGAAGTTATCTTCCGCCCTCCGGAGCGGGTCTCTAGAATCCAGCTAGACCGAGACCGAGACAAAAACCGCAATTCCGGGTTTATCAAGAGGGTGTTTCATTCTGCCGAAAGGCTAATCTAGAGGAAACCATGAAAGCTACAAGATATTGTGCAGTACTCTTGTTTTTTGTTGCCGCCTGCGCCGCGCTGACCTTCGCCGATGAACCGGGAAGGCATCCGGCCTACCTGCACGCGCTCACCGACCTGCGCCACGCCCGCGCTCACCTGGAGCGCGGAACATGGTCCGGCCGCATGGATAGAGAAGAAGATCACGCCATCGAAGAAATCGACAAAGCCATCGGAGAGATCAAGCATGCTTCGATTGACGATGGCAAGAATTTGAATGACCATCCGCCGGTCGATGCCCACATTGACCGCAGAGGCCGCTATCACCGCGCCCTGGAATTGCTCGACAAGGCGCACAATGATATCGCCCGCGAAGAAGATGATCCTTCGGTGCGCGGTCTGCGCGATCGCGCCCTCCGCCACATCGACGAAGCGCACCACATCGTCGATCGCCTGATCGAGCAGGCTGCCGGCTACTAGAACGACGCGAACAGCGCTGAGTTTGTTTGAGCATGAGGGTGCCCCTCGATAAGAGTGAAGGCGGTGTCAAGGACAAAAGTATCCTGACGGTGTTTTTGGCACCGCTTTTTTGCCAGAGAGATTTGAGGACCAAGACTCTGGAAATCTCACGCTAATCACTTATCGGTGGTGATCTTCTCCCGAAGATCGTTCCACCAACCATCGATTCGGCCCCAACGTCGACCATGATTCTTCTATGCGAACATCCCGCCTCGTGCGGAATGCGAGAGCGCCCAATCAGTTCTGCGGTCTAGCTTGCGCCGACCAGGGGCACCCGCGAGCTGCTCTCGATGCGAACGATCTCTGGATACGGCTTTTGTGTGCGTAGCATCCAGTAGAGTCGTACGGCTAACTTGCGCGCCGTTGCCACCTTGGCCACTCCCTTCGGCTTCTGGTGACAACGATGCAAATACTGCTTCTTCATTTCCGGGTCGAAGCGCACCGTAATCTGCGCCGCCTCCACTAGCAACGAGCGCAACATGCGGTTGCCCTGCTTGGTGATCGCACCCAGCTTCTGCCGTCCGCCCGAACTTTCTTCGCGCGGGATCAGCCCCAGATAACTGGCCACCTGCTTGCCCCGTGGAAAGCGACTCACATCGCCGATCGTCAGAACATAGGCCAGTGCCGTGTTCGGTCCCACTCCCGGCTGCGTCATCAGCAACTTCGCCTGCGGATTTTCCTCTGCCGCCTGCTGCACCGCCCAATCCAACTTGCCGATCTGCTGATCCAGCGTGGCCAGCAGTCCCAGCAAATCTTCCCGCCGGCACGCCGCCCAGGGTTTTAACGGAAGTTCGCGCAACATCTTCTGCCCCGCCTGGCTCCACAGCTTACGCTTGCGCTGCATTCCCTTATTCAAGGAAAGGTGTTGCAGTTCGTTTTTGACTCGGCTGCGAATCTCCACCAGCTTGTGCCGATGCAGCACCAGTTGTCGCAGATCGCGCTGCTCCCGGTCCGGGGTCCAGAGCCGCGGAAATCGGCCTTCCACCACCAGCTTTAAAATATGTGCCGCGTCGCGCTGGTCCGTCTTTTGCTTGCGCACGTAGCTGGCTCGGATCTGGGCTGCATCTCCGATCCAGATCTCATGCCCCAGATCCTCGACCAGTTCGATGAACCACTGGCTGTTGCCCGTGGCCTCCATGCCGATCAGCACCGGCGCCGCCAGTTGCTGATAGAACATCCTGGCGTCGCCGCTAGCATGCACCAGCTTCCGTTCCCCGCAATCCCCAGTCTCCATGTCCATCCAACTCACTTGCTGCCAGCTGGGATGGAAATCACATCCTATAATCATCATCGAAGGCTCCTTTCTTCCCAGCGTCTTCGTCCTCAAACAAAGACTACATGGGTTCGAATCGAGCCTTCACTCTTATCCAATCAGTCCAAGCTCCGCTTGGGCGGGGTTTTTCACGGTCGCAATAACTAAGAGCCGAGCTTCTTCGCCATCGCAAAATAAATCTCCACCGCCTCTACCAGTTGCGCTTTCTCCACAAACTCGCCCTCGGTGTGCGCGACGTGAATCGATCCCGGCCCCAGCAGCAGCGGCTCGCCCCAGTTGGTTAGTGACGGAACGTCGGTTGTGAAAGCGGCAACCATCGTCGGCAACCCGTCCAACGTTCGCAGACGCAAAAATGGAGTCTCGCGGGTGAAGCGAACCTCGGCAAGATCGCCGACCGTCTCCGTAATTTGGCGGCGCAACCCGTCCGCCGGGCCCACCAGGCGATAGAAAAGATCAGCCTTGGCAAAATCGGAAATCACATTCGGAGCGCGCCCCCCCTGAATCGAACCCACGTTCTTCGTGCATGGCCCAACCTCGGGATCCTCAGGAAGCTTCATGGCATGCAACCGGTGCAGCGCTTCCACCAGCTTGTCGATGGCCGACTCGCCCAGCTCCGGATACGCCGAGTGCGCCATCTTTCCGCGCGCCACCAGTTCCACGTGGAGCGCGCCCTTACTCGCCAGCGCCAGCTTGTTCTCGGTAGGCTCGCCGTTAATCATGAAGCGCGCGCCCATGGGATGCTGATTGGCCAGCTTCGCGCCGATCGAGTCCCGCTCCTCGCCCACCAGAAACAGCAGCCCGACGAAAACGCCCGCCCCGCGCAGCTTCTCCGCCGCCAGAATCTGCGCCGCAATAATCCCCTTGGCGTCGCACGAGCCGCGCCCATAAATGCGCGCGTCATCTTCTGACGAGGGGATAAACGGCGGCACCGTATCCATATGCGTGGAAAAAACAATCTCCGGACGGTCGTGCCCCGGCCACGTAGCCAGCACATTCGCGCGCGTACCCTCGACCGGCATTTTCCGAGCGTCCAGCCCACGCCGCCGCAGCTCGTCGCAAAGAAAATCCCCCACCGCACTTTCATTCGGAGTGATGGATTCAATATCGACGAGCCGCCGCGTAAGCGCAAACAGGTCCATGCAGGAGAGCGTAACAGTCGTTGGTCGCTGGTCGCTAGTCGCTGGCAAGCAGATTCTCTACAATACTTAGCGACGATCGCGTAGCAAGCGACCAACGACTAACGACCAACCACCAACGACCGCCCGTGCCGCCCGAAGCTTCCACAATCCGCTCGCTCTTCCTAACCGGTCCTGCCGGACGCCTGGAAGCCCTGCTCAACGCCGGATCACCCACCGCGGCGCACGCCGCCCTAGTCTGTCATCCGCATCCGCTCTACGGCGGAACGCTGCACAACAAAGTCGTCTTCCACGCCATGAAAGCGCTCAACAGTTTCGGATTCCCCGTGCTCCGTTTCAACTTCCGCGGCACCGGCCTGAGTGAAGGCGAACACGCAAACGGCATAGGCGAAGTCGAAGACGTGCGCGCCGCGCTCGACTGGCTCGAACACGAATTCGCGCTGCCCGTAGTCTTCGCCGGTTTTTCTTTCGGAGCCGCCGTAGGCTTGCGCGCCGCCTATGCCGACGACCGTGTAAGCGCGCTCATCGCTCTCGGCCTGCCCGCCGTCCCCGTCGCAGATCGTAAAGATGATCGCATCTACGATTTCGAATTCCTGCGCGATTGCATCAAGCCCAAGCTCTTCGTCAGCGGATCGCGCGATCAGTTCGCTCCCCCCGGCAAGCTCGAAGCGCTCGTCAGCACCTTCGCTGATCCTAAGAAGCTGGTCCGCATCGAGGCCGGCGACCACTTTTTCGAGGGAAGACTTAAGGAGATGCGTTTGGCCATCGAAGAGTGGATTCGGCAAACGTTGGCTGTCGGATAAAGAATGGCACCAAGCGCACGTCAACTACGGGTCATTCGCATTGGGAGATAGGGAACAACTACTGGCCGAGTTTGAACTCAACTGATGACGCGATCTTCAGAACCTGGTCTTCGCTCGGGGCAGCGATATCGAGCGACAGAACGTAGCCCTTCATAACTGTACTGAAGATGCCTCTGAAATGTGACATATCAGAACTGTCGGACTCCTGCAAAATCGTGGCAACAAACTCAACACCCGAGATGACATACGGGAAAGTGTCACGGTTTCTCTTCGCGCCTTCCCGTTGTAGCCGACCACTGATGCCTTCGACGTACTCGGCTCGTGACTTAAGCTCCGGGTAATTGGACAACCGATCCGCGAGGATCGAAATGGTGAACATATCCTCGCGCTTCCCCGTTCCAGCTACGGCGTCCACCAGACGGACATTCCTGCCTTGGTCGTCGACTACGGATGGCGCGGTGAACACTGCACGCGGAGCGGTGAAAGACACACCGAAGTACTGGTTCCAGTATCTCTGACCCTCGACCTTACCGGATGCAATAAGGGAAGCAATATCGAGTGCGTGAACGAGCTTCGCGTCGGACGAGATCTCGTCCGGACTGGCGTCCGCATTTTGCGATACTAGGATATTGCTTGTATCTCCTCGCCAGAAATCGCGCTGGATGGTCATAAAACCAGGAACCGGTTTTCCATCCAGTCGGATAGGCTGAAAAGGCTGTTGGCGTATTGCGTCCACGGCTTGTTTGTCCAACGCGTCCGCGATGCCTTTTACCACCTCGACCGCGCAGACGCTTCCCGTATCACTCAGGGACACAACCACGGTGACAACACCGACATAGTGCACGCCCGGCATCGGTGGTGCCGGTGTGGCGCGTTTAGACATTGTTACGGCGGACCTTGATGGTGGAGGGCACACGCCCTTGTCGCTTGCGCCAGACGTGGAAGAACCCAGTACGGCACAGCAAAGTAACAACATAACCGGAGCCGAGTGCGGCACCATGGAGCGCGATTATACGGCACCCGTCCGACAGTTCGGACAACTGCCGTAAAATCGAGATGTCACCAGCGAATGCGGCTTAGCCATGTACCAGATGACTTCTAGCAACCAGCAACTGTCTCTATAATCCCGTCCATGTCCGACCTGACTCCCGAGCGCGAGCAGCAATTCCGCCGCATGCGCGAAGTCGCCCGTGAGATCTTCACCTCCGCGCTCAAGCATGCCTCCATCGAAGCCGCCTTCGCCCGCAACATCCACTGCGAGCGCCGAGTCCTGCGCATCGGAGACGATCTCCACGACCTCGACGCCTACCACCGCGTCTTCGTAGTTTCCATCGGAAAAGCCGCGCACACCATGGCCGCAGCTCTCGAAGCCCAAGTCGGCAGCTCCCTCGAAGGCATCGTCGCATCGTCGGTCGAACCGGCAAGCCAAGTCCGCGGCTTCCGCTATTTTCGCGGCGGACATCCCACCCCCACCGCCGAATCCATCGCCGCCGCCAACGCCATTCTCAAATCTCTGAACGCTCTCGACTCCACTTCGCTGGCCATCTTCATGATTTCCGGCGGCGGCTCGTCCATCGTCGAAAAGCCGGTAGACGATGACATTTCTTTGCCCGACCTCGCCGCCACTTATCGCACGCTCGTCCATTCCGGAGCGCCCATCGCCGAAATCAACGCCATCCGCAAACATCTCTCCGCCGTCAAAGGCGGACGCCTCGCTCAGGCCGCCTATCCCGCTCAGCAGGTTTCGATTCTCGTCTCCGATGTGCCGGACGATACGCCCGACGCCCTCGCCTCCGGCCCCACCATGCCCGATTCCACGTCCATTCATGACTGCGAGCGCATCGCCGCCCAATACAACCTCATCGAGCAGTTTCCAAAATCCGTCGGAGATCTCTTCCGCCAGCACGCCCTCGACGAGACGCCCAAATCCGACGACCCCGCTTTTGTCCGCGCGCGCTGGTGGATCGCGCTCTCGAATAAAGTTGCTATCGATGAGGCCGCCATTGCCGCTACCCGCTTCGGTTTCGCCGTCGAAGTCGATAATTCCTGCGACGACCAGCCCTACGACCAAGCCGCCGCGTACCTGGTCAACCGTCTGCGCGAGCTGCGAAGCAAAGTTTCGCGCGTCTGCCTGATCTCCGGCGGCGAGGTAACCGTGGCTGTTCGCAACGGCGGCATCGGCGGACGCAATCAGCAGTTCGCCCTCGCCTGCGCCGAAAAAATTTCAGGACTCGACATCACCGTGCTCAGCGCCGGCACCGACGGCATCGATGGCAACAGTCCCGCCGCCGGCGCCGTAGTCGATGGCAGCACCCTCAATCGTGCCGCCGCCGGTGCCGGCGATCGAGCCAGCGGTGCCGATGCCTTCCGCCACGCGCTCTCCACTTTCAATGCTTATCCTCTGTTCGACGCTTTAGGCGACGCCGTCGTGACCGGACCCACCGGCAACAATCTTCGCGATTTGCGCGTCCTGCTGGCTTATTGACCTCGCAGCCGGCCCTGGAATATTCGCTAAACATTCGCCATTACATAAAGGTATACACTTCCGCGTCTTCAAGGTAAGTCTCCGGTAACACCTTATGTTTCACTATGTTAAGGAAGCCGTAAATTCTTGTAAATCTTCCTGTGCGACGGTAGCGTCGCGCCTTCAGCCTGCATCCAATCTGTTAAAATCAAACTAGTTCAGCGCCGGAGGTTTCATTGAAGCGGACTTTGCGGTTTGCCATCCTCTTGTCTCTCGTTTGTACTGCCCTGGCAGTTTTTTCGAATTTCGCGCAGGCTCAGAAGGTCGACGTCGCTTTCGGCGTCAGCACCCTGGAAGCCCCCTCGGCCAACTCGACAGGCCCGTCACTCACCGGCGGCACTTATCCCGGCTTTAGCGGCGACGTGCTCTTCTGGCACAATTTCGGCATTGGCGGCGAAATCTTCTGGAGGGCAACCCAGAGCATCTACCCCAGCATTCCCCCGATCCCTTATCGCCCGCTCTTCCTGGACTTCGACGGGGTCTACGCGCCCAAACTCGCCAGCCACGCCTGGCTGGAGCTGACTGCCGGCATCGGCGCGGTAGACACGCGTATCTACTGTCAGCAGTGCTACAACGGCTACACCAATTACTCGACTGACAAACACTTCATGGGAGATTTCGGCGCCGGCATCAAGATCTATCCCAAGGGCGGTTTCTTCATCCGTCCCGAAGCCAAAATCTATCTCGTCACCAACAACCAGTTGTTCAGCTCCTCATACGCCACGCGCGTGGGAGCGTCGATCGGCTATACCTTCGGAAAACACTAACCACCGTTTTAACTTTGTCATCTCGAAGTTTGTCATCCTGAGCGGAGCGAAGGACCTTCTGTTTGCCAACCGGCAACCGTCAGGTCCTTCGCAGTTTGCGGCAGGCTCGCGTTCCCACTGTAAATTTATTGTCTCTTTCAACTTGCGAGTGGCCCGCTTCACCCATCCCGCATTATGATAACCGCATGGGCTTCGGCTTCTCGAGCGAGATGATCTTCATTTTTTTCCTGGCGCTGATCCTTTTCGGCCCCAAGAAAATGCCGGAGATCGGTCGCCAGGTCGCGCGCTTCCTCAACGAGTTCCGGCGCGCTTCCAATGAATTCCGCTCGCAGATCGAGTCCGAAATCAATTTGCTCGATAACGCCAGCAGTCCCCGGCAGCAGATCCTGCCGCCACTCCACGCCCCGCTCGGATCGCTGGCCAATCGCATCTTCA
This sequence comes from uncultured Acidobacteriaceae bacterium, assembly GCA_963747545.1. Classification (GTDB taxonomy): domain Bacteria; phylum Acidobacteriota; class Terriglobia; order Terriglobales; family Acidobacteriaceae; genus Acidiflorens. Next base: position 123,756 of record CAVVFQ010000004.1, read on the forward strand.
ATCCCCCGCTCGCCGAAAAACCGGAGCCTGCCGCCGCCGTAGAGACGGGGCTCGCCCCGTCTCCCGTGCCCGCTCCGAGTGTTGAAGCTCCGAAGGTTGCGCCCGATGCCTGAAGCGGCCGCCTCCACACCCCTGAACGAATCCGCCAAGGATAACGACAAGGAGCAAATGCCCACCATGGGCTTCCTCGATCATCTCGAGGAACTCCGCAAGCGCATCGTCTACTCCATCATCGCCATCGCGGCCGGCTTCTTCGCCTGTTGGGGCTTCAGGTCGCACCTCATCGCATTCATGCAAAAGCCGATCGTCGATGTCTTGCACAAGTACGGTCTGCCCGAAAAGCTTGTCTATCTCAACCCCGTCGATCCTTTCAATCTCAATCTCAAGGTGGCCGTGGTGGCCGGTCTCTTCGTCACCTCGCCCTTTGTGCTTTACCAACTGTGGCTGTTCATCGCGCCCGGCCTTTACCGCAACGAGAAGCGCTACGTCCTGCCCTTTATGGTTTCGAGCGTGGGTCTTTTTTTAGCGGGCGGATATTTCGGCTACCGCGTCGTCTATCCGCAGGCGCTCACCTTCCTCATCGATTTCGGCAAGGAGTTCCAGCCGATGATCACCATCGAGGAATACACGCAATTGTTTGTGACCATCATTGTGGGTATGGGCGCGATCTTCGAGATGCCCATCCTGGTCTTCTTCCTCGCGCTCATGGGAATCGTCAGCGCCGGCTGGATGTGGCATAACATCCGTTATTCGATCTTGGGGATCTTCATCGTCGCCGCCATCATCACGCCCACTCCCGATATCGTGAACATGTGCATCTTCGCCGCGCCCATGATTGCCTTATACGCTCTAAGCATCGGCATCGCCTGGCTCGTGCATCCCAATCAACGCAGGAAGCGCGCGGAGAAAAAGGGCACCTAACCACAGAGGGCAGGAGCACCATGAAACCACCCGAGACCGTCGAAGCTTTTCCGAAAGCCTTCCCCTGTGTATCCCCGTGTCCCCTGTGGTTAAGAATTTGGGTGGCGTTGTCACTGGCCATAGCCGTGTCCAGCACCGCAGCCTACGCCAAAGGAACCGCCGCCGCTCCCGACAACGCTCCGCTCCCGCACATCGACGCCAAACGCGCCTTCCAATACACCCGCGAGGTCACCGCCTTCGGCTCGCGCTACATGGGCAATGAGAATCACAAGAAACTGGAGCGCTACATTATCGATCACCTCAAAGACGACCACCTGCAAGCCGATCAGATCGAAGACGATGCCTTTACCGCCGACACCGTAGAAGGCAAATTCCCCGTCCGCAATATCATCGCCAAATTTCCCGGCACCAAAGACGGCATCATCGTCATTCTCGGCCACTATGACACGGTTTATCCACTGCGCAACTCCGGGTTCGTCGGCGCCAACGACGGCGGCTCTTCCACCGCCATCCTGCTCGAATACGCCAACCAGCTGCGCAGCGGGACTCGCGACAAAAAGCGCGATGGCTACAGCGTCTGGCTGGTCTGGACCGACGGCGAAGAAGCCGTGAAAACCTGGTCCGATACCGACAGTCTTTACGGCACCCGCCATCTCGCCGAAAAATGGGAGAAAGATGGCACTCTGAAGAAGATCAAAGCGCTCATGGTAATGGACATGATCGGCGACGCCGACCTCGACATTATGCGCGACACCAACAGCACTCCCTGGCTGCTCGATCTCATCTATGCCGCCGCCGAGCGCCTGGGTTACCAGTCCCACTTCTACGCCACTGAGGGCGGAGTCGAAGACGACCACATTCCCTTCGTCAAGCGCGGCGTCCCTTGCGCCGACGTCATCGACCTCGATTACGGGTACAACAACGTCTTCCACCACACCCCGCAAGACACCATGGATAAGTTGAGCCCCAAGAGCCTGGAAATCGTAGGCGACACCACCCTCGAAACCATCCACCTGCTCGATCAGCGCTAGGGGCGCACTGTTTCCAATGAGTTGTCATCCTGAGCGGAGCGAAGGACCTGCTTCTTGCACGCGTCACCCAAGTCTCTCCCAACTCCTGCTAGAATTTCTCAGCGCCCCGAGGCGGGCGACTCTGATCGGCTCCAGCAGCCGTGAGCGCGTGTGGGGATTCCTGCTTGTTTCAAAAACTTTTTGTGCTAATATTTTTATTAGCGTCCATCATTCCAGCAAGCGCGCAAGCGCCCAGCGAGCCGGGCAAGCCACTTCCACCTGGACCTATGCAAGCCAAAGTGAAAGCCGCCTGCACTTCGTGCCATAACACCAGTCGCATCACCGAGCAGCACTTTACTCGCCAGGGATGGTCCACCGAACTCGACAAAATGGAAGGCCTCGGCGCCGTAATCCCCGACGCCGATCGCATCGCTTTTCTGAATTATCTGACCAAGAACTTCGGTCCCGAAAAAGGCGCAGCCAAGCCTGCAGCGAAGCCGGCTAACTAGCTGGGATTGACTGTGTGGGGACGGTCCAGTGTGGGGACGGGCGCCTCGCCCGTCCAGGCCGAGCGCAGCTCGGCATCTGAGCAGCGGCCATGGATCCTCTCGTCACGTTAGAGCAATGCGCTGTCTGACCCAACATCCGAAGTGACGTTACAGACAGCGCTGCCCGTGACCTTGCGGAAAACTAATCTCAGCATGAGCGGCGCAGCGCAAGACTTCAAGTGATTGTTTAGGTACGCAAAGCAACACCCTATTTTTTCTCCGTGTCCCCAGTGCCCTCTGTGGTAGAGATTTTTTCCGGACGCAGCAACGGAAACAGAATCACATCGCGAATGGTGTGCGAGTCGGTGAACAGCATCGCCAGCCGGTCCACTCCCAATCCCACGCCGCCCGCCGGAGGCATGCCATAACTCAGCGCATCAATATAATTTTCGTCCATCTGATGCGCTTCTTCGTCGCCGCGTTCGCGTTCCTTAAGTTGCGCCTCGAAGCGCCGCCGCTGATCTTCGGGATCGTTTAATTCGCTGAAGCCATTCGCGATTTCCATCTTCCCCGCGAATATTTCAAAGCGCTCGGTCCAGTCCGGCTCATCCGGCTTCTGCTTTGAAAGCGGCGAGACCGCGGTCGGAAATTCATAAATAATCGTAGGCTGCATTAAGTGTTCTTCGGCCACCGCTTCAAAAACATTAGCGATCGTCTTGCCCACCGGCGCCGCCGCATCGTACGCCAATTTAATCCCCGCATCGCGCACGCGCCCGATCAGCGCCTCAACCGACTCGCGAGCCGCAAAGTCGCTTACGACCGGCTTAGCGCCGGCTTTCTCCGGCCAGAACTGCACAATCGCCTCCCGCATGGTCATCCGCCGCCAGTTCGCGTGCGACCAGTCGATCTCATGCTCGCCCCACTTCGTCTTCGTCCCGCCCGTCACATCTTTGACCGCCTGCTCGATTGCCCCCTGCGTCGTCTCCAGAATGCCGAGATAGTCCGTGTAAGCCTGGTAAGCCTCCAGCATGGTGAATTCAGGATTCCATCTCCACCCCAGCCCCTCATTGCGGAAGTTGCGATTGATCTCATACACCCGATCAAATCCGCCCACCGTCAGCCGTTTCAAATAAAGTTCCGGAGCGATGCGCAGAAACAAATCCATATCCAAAGTGTTGTGATGCGTCTTAAACGGACGAGCCACCGCTCCGCCCGCCATCGGCTGCATCATCGGCGTCTCGACTTCCATGAAGCCCTGCCCGTCGAAATACCGCCGCAAAGATTGCACCAGCTTGCTGCGCTTCAAGAACACTTCGCGCACTTCCGGATTCATCACCAGATCCAGATAGCGTTGCCGATAGCGCAATTCCACGTCGGTCAGCCCATGAAATTTTTCCGGTAAAGGCAGTAAGTCTTTGGCGAGAAAAATCAGCTCGTCGGCATGGATGCTGAGTTCGCCCGTGCGCGTGCGAAACAAATATCCGCGAACTCCAATATGATCGCCCAGGTCCAGCAGCTTCCACAGTTCGTAGCCCGCATCGCCAATCGCATCTTTCTTGACGTAGATCTGCAGCCGCTGTCCATCCTGCTGCAAGTGCGCGAACCCGGCCTTGCCCATCAGCCGTATGGCCATGATGCGTCCCGCAACCCGCACCGTCACCCGCGGAGATTCCAGTTCCTCCGCCGTCTGCCCGGAGTACTCCGCCAGAATCTGCGGCACGGTGTGGCTGTAGTTAAACTTCCGCGGATAAGCCGGATGCCCGAGAGCCTCAATCTTTTTCAGCTTCTCGCGCCGTATTTCATAAATATTTTCGTCGAGTGCCAATGAGTGTCCTTGCCTTGCCCAGTAAAAGTTAAAGACTGGAAGCAAGTGATTATAAATAACCCTTGACCGCGTGGGGGCGGACGCATTCGTCCGCCCCTGGCCATTCATGAAAGTGTCATCTAAAGTGTATGAATCCACTGGAGTACGCTATGAATGGTTTGCTAGTTCTCGCCCTGGTCATGGTTGTGGCCGTCGCCGCGTACCCGCAAGTCTCGCCCGACGAAACCGCCGTTCACAACATCATTCGAGATGAGATCGCCGCCTGGAATGCCTGTGACGCCGCCGCCTTCGCGCGTCATTTTGCTGCCGATGGCACTTTCACTAACATCCGCGGGCAATTCTTTACCGGGCGCGAGGCTTTCATTGAGCGGCATGACTTCATCTTCAAGGGAATTTACCGCGGAACCACCATGCAGCAGGAAATTGTTTCACTGAAGTTCGTCCGATCTGATGTTGCCGTCGTGGAAACGCTCACGGCGGTAATTGGGATTCAGAAGCTGCCTCCGGGAATGAGTGCCGATGCCAAGGGGCGTCTCCGCTCGCGCCTGTTACAGGTCATGGTGAAGGACGGAGGCGAGTGGAAGATAGCCGCCTTTCACAACACGGGCGTGAGGCCGGATGTGCCCGTACCCGATCCCGAATAAGCTCTCGTTAAGTGCCGAATCTCTCCGCGGCGCGAGCCCTCGCCTTGGCGGCTTCTTCCTCCCGATTCTTCGGCGCGGCGGTCGTGTCGAGTGAGTGGAGAAGACGAGCCGAGACCCCCGCGATTTCATCGATCGCGGAGAGGAACGCAGCTTCGTTCGCCTTCGACGGCTTGTTGAAGCCGGTGATTTTTCTCACGAACTGAAGCGAAGCCGCTCGCACCTCTTCGTCGGTAACGGGCGGATCGAAATTAAAGAGGGTTTTAATATTTCGGCACATGCTGCATGACCTCCCAGCGTACCTATTTTCTCATGGGCGGCGCTTGAGCGATTCCTTCTAGGATTGTCATCCCGAGCGAAGCGAGGGATCTGCAGTTGCCGCAAGATGCAGATCCCTCGCTTCGCTCGGGATGACAAATGGATTATGTATTTCGTGTGTACCATGGTACATTGGTACCATGGTTAATGAATCGCAACTCCTCATCGAACGAGTCCAAACCGGCGTCCGCATGGAGAAGCGCCTGCTCAAAGTTCTCAAGGCCTTCGCCGAATATCACGACCTGTCCCTCGGAGACCTGCTCGAGGGCATCGTGCTCCACGCCTTCGACGGCAAGACTCCTTTCAGCGCCGAATCGCTCAAGCGCATTCACGAGCTGAAAAAGTTCTACGCCCTCGATCTCGATTCCAGCGCCAGCCACCGCCTGAAGGAAATCAAGCGCCGCTCGGCGAACAAGACCGATCCGGAGAAGAAAGCATCGCAGAAGAAAGTCTCGGAGAAGAAAAAATGACCCAAAGCAATAAAAACGACCGTTTGCCTGCGGCATTGTGCATCCTGCAGTGGGTGCTGGGTCTGGTGATCCTCGGGGAGTCTGCGCGTTTCGCTTTCAGCCCGGGAGCCGCTCACGCATTCGCCAAAACCGGAATGCCAAACTTCATTCGTCTTGGCTTGGCATGCGCCGAGATCGCCGCTGCCATTCTGTTCCTCGTCCCGCGCGTCACGGTTGTCGGCGGACGCTTTCTGATCGCCGTGCTCGCCGCAGCGATAGTCATCCATCTTCTACACGGATGGTTCGACGTGGAAGTGCAGTTGGTATATACGGCGGCGACGTGGGCGGTGCTCGCGGGAAAGTCAGCGGCTACGGAGCAGCGATGACTGGCGACGAATTGATCCAACAATTCGAGGAGGGAAGGACGGCAGCTGACACTTTCCACCACGCCGACCACGTTCGACTGGCGTTCGAATACCTGTGCCGTTTCCCGCCCCTCGAAGCGCTGGAGAAATTTTCCGCTGCCCTAAAGCGATTCGCCGCTGCACAGGGGAAGGCTGACCGCTATCACGAGACCATCACCTGGGTCTACTTGCTGCTGATTCGCGAGCGCCAGGCCCGCGCCGGCTGTGTCCAAACCTCGTGTGCCCAAACATGGGAAGAATTCGCCGAGCGCAATTCTGACCTGCTCGTCTGGAAACGCGGCGTGCTGACCACTCTCTACCGCCAGGAGACGCTCGACTCCGATCTCGCTCGCCACACGTTCGTTCTCCCTGATCGGGCCTGCGACTCGCGCAGCCAGACACCTGACAGCTGAGACCTGACACCTGACTCCTTGAAGCCGGAGCGCTTCGGCGTTAGTATTCAAAGTCGCTCTGGTTGCGACTGTTTCGAGGGCTCATGCCGCAAAATTACGTTCCCATCTTCATCTTCCTCGCCGTCGTCGGCGTCCTCATTCCCGTCACTCTGCTGGTAGCGAAAATTATCCGCACGCAAAGTCCGAACCGCGTGAAGTTGATGCCTTATGAGTGCGGAATCGATCCCTACGACAGCGCGCGCGGACGGTACACGGTGCGCTATTACATCATCGCCATCCTATTCGTGATTTTCGACGTGGAGACGATTTTCCTGTTTCCCTGGGCGGTGAAGTTCAAGGCACTCGGGGTCTTCGGGCTGATCGAGATGCTGGTTTTTCTCGGTATCCTGATCGTCGGATATGTATGGATCTGGAAGAAGGGCGCGCTCGAATGGGTGTAAGTCCGGCTAGCCGGAATCCGGCCGCTTCCCCGGTTGCCTCCGATGAGATTTTCACCGCGAGCCGCTGGACCAAGGGGAACCTGTGGTTTCCGACGAGCATCGTGGTCAACCCGCTGCGAGTGAGCCGCGTGAAGAAGCGTCTGTTCGGCAGCAACGAGGAGAGCATCTCGATTGGCCAGGTTGCGTCGGTGAAGATTTCGACGGGAATTCTTTGGTCGGACATTTTGATTGAGTCGACTGGAGGCACCGATCCGATCGCCAGTCACGGCCATCGCAAAGCCGACGCGTTGCGCATCCGCGACCTGGTCGAGACCTTGCAGGCGGCCCGGCGCTAGTTTGACCGTGAATGTGAGTCACGGTCGTTGCTCTGATTCATTGTGACGACGGGCATTGACGGTGAAGCAACCAGATGTTAAAAGTGAGAGCTTCCTGATACTTGCGCGGCTTTTGTAACGACAGACGACCGACCCTGGCATGGCTGAGGAAGTCAAATCGCCTGCTCCACCACCGCCGCCGGAAGGCGAGCCGAAGCCGACGGCGGAAAAGCCCGCAGCAGCGGCGTCTGCCGCTCCTCCGACCGCGCCTGCGAAACCCGCGGTTCCGGCTAAGCCAACTGGGCCCGTTCCGGTGCCGTGGACCTCGCCGCTGGTGGAAAAATACCGGGGCCAGTACGGCTCGGGCCTCGAAGCGCAGACCTATCTAGGACAGAACTACCTCACCGTCGACCGCGCGCTGATCCCAAACATCCTGCGTCTACTGCGCGACGAAGAACACTTCGATTACTGCGTCGACATCACCGCTGTGCATTATCCGAAGCGCGAAAAGCAGTTTGATGTCGTGTGGATCCTCTATTCTTTCGCGCGCAACGAGCGCATGCGCGTGAAAACGCAGATTGCCGACGGCGCCTCGATCCCATCCGCTGTCTCGATCTGGGCGACCGCCAACTGGCTGGAGCGCGAAGTCTTCGACATGTTTGGCATCCAGTTCGACGGACATCCCGACATGAAGCGCATTCTGCTGCCCGACGGCTGGAAGGGCCACCCGCTGCGCAAGGATTACGGCATCTTGCAGCAAGATCAAGAATGGGTGCAGATCAACCTCGGAATCGAGAGCGGACAATGAGCAATAACGAGAGCACGAACGAAGTGTCCCATCTCGATCTCGAAACTCCCGAGCGGCCGTATCTCGATTCGAACGAACTCATCATCAATATGGGTCCGCAGCATCCGGCGACGCACGGTGTTTTGCGCGTCATCCTGAAGCTCGACGGCGAAAGAGTTCTGGGCACCGAGTGCGTCATCGGATACTTGCATCGCGGCGTGGAAAAAATCGCCGAGAACCGCACCTACACGATGTTCAATCCCTACGTCGATCGTATGGATTACGTCGCCGCCGTTTCGAATGGGCTGGGCTACTGCGAAGCGGTGGAAAAGTTGCTGAATGTGGAAGCGCCGCCGCGCGCGCAATACATTCGCGTGATCCTGACCGAACTGAATCGCATGGCCAGCCACCAGCTCTGGCTGGGCACGCATGCGCTCGATATCGGAGCCATGACGCCGCTGTTCTACACCTTTCGCGACCGCGAGGAGATCCTCAAGATTTTCGAAAAGTATTGCGGCGCGCGCCTCACCACCCACGCCTTCCGTATCGGCGGCTGCCAGTATGAGACTTACGCGGGCTTCGAAAAAGAAGTAAAGAATTTTCTGACATTCTTCGCGCCGAAGATCGACGAATACGAAGCGCTGCTCACCACCAACCGCATCTGGCTGGAGCGGACGAAGAACGTTGGCGTGATTTCCGCCGCGGACGCGATCGCGCTCGGCGTGACCGGACCGGTGCTGCGCGCCAGCGGCGTGAAGTGGGATCTGCGCAAAGCCCAGCCCTACGCCGCGTACTCGAAATTCGATTTCGAAATTCCGACCGGCGAAAACGGCGACACCTACGACCGGTACCTGGTGCGCATGGCCGAAATGCGCCAGTCGATGCGCATCGTCGAGCAAGCGGTAAGTGCGATTCCCGAAGGCCCGATCATGGCCAAAGTGCCCAAGGTGATCAAGCCTCCGGTCGGGGAAATCTACCATTCGATCGAAGCTCCGAAGGGCGAACTCGGATACTTCATCGTCAGCGACGGTTCGACCCAGCCCTACCGCTTGCGAGTGCGTCCGCCTTCGTTCGTCAATTTGCAGGCGCTCGACGTGATGGTCCGCGGCCTGCTGGTCGCCGACGTGGTCGCCGTAATTGGCACGATTGACATCGTGCTCGGCGAGGTGGACCGCTGATGCTGAATTCGTTGATGTCGTATTTCGGAAGCACGGTGACGCCCGGCGAAGCTGGGAACCAGCTTTGGGCGCTGATTTATGTGTTCATCATTTTCACTGGAGTGTCGGTTGCCGTGATGGCCATGAACTGGCTCGAGCGCAAGGCGCTGGCGCACTTCCAGATCCGCCTTGGCCCCATGCGCGTGGGCCCGCATGGATTGCTGCAGCCCATCGCCGACGCGCTCAAGCTGATGCTCAAGGAAGACATCATCCCCGCCGAAGCCGACCAGTTCGTTTTCTGGGTCGCGCCGCTGATCGGACTGCTCGCCGCCTTTACGGTTTATACGGTGATCCCGTTCGGCCCTTCGCAGGCCGTGAGCGACATGAACATCGGCATCTTATTTATGCTGGGTGTCTCGTCGCTCGGCGTGCTCGGCATCGTGGTCGCTGGGTGGGCTTCGAACTCCCACTATCCGCTGATCGGCGCGTTGCGCTCGAGCGCGCAGATGGTGTCGTATGAAGTCGCCATGGGATTGGTCGTGGTTTCGGCGATCCTGATGACCAGCCTGAACGCCAGCGGTACGGGAACGCTGAGCATGATCGGGATCGTGCAGGCCCAACAGCAGCAGGGCATCTGGTTCATCTTTAAATTTTTCCCGCTCGGCTTTATTGCGTTCGCAATCTTTGCCATCGCCATGGTCGCCGAAACCAATCGCGCTCCCTTTGACATGGCCGAAGCGGAATCGGAACTGACCGCCGGATTTCACACCGAATACAGCGGGCTGCGCTGGTCGCTGTTCATGCTCGCCGAATATGCGGCCATGATCGCGGTTTCTTCGATCGCGGTCACGCTCTGGCTGGGCGGATGGATGCGCCCATTCCCGAACCTGCTAAACGCGCCGGTGTGGGAGTTTATCTTTTCCTTGTTCCCGGGGCTCACATTCGCGGGTCTGGCGGCGATTGCCTTTATCGGTGCGGCGCGTATGCCGGGGCATTCCTTCTTCAAGATTCAGCGCATCGGTCTCGCCGTGTTCGCCGCGCTGCTCGGCTTTCTCGCCCTGCTGTTGCTGCTGATTGCGGTCGCAGGCCGTTCCGCGGACGCGAGCGTCGCGGCCAGGTTCCGCGGAGGCATCGACTACGTGTACTGGTTTGTGTTCAAGGTCGCCATCTTCATGTATCTGTTCATCTGGTATCGTGCAACGTGGCCGCGCTACCGCTTCGACCAACTGATGAGGATCGGATGGAAAGTGATGCTGCCGATTTCACTCGGCGTGCTGGTTCTGACGGCCGTCGTGGGGGTCCTCGTTAAATGAACCCGCAATCAACTCGGCTGTTTCCGGGGCTGCTTCAATGATCGCCGTTTCAACGGGAATGGCTCCGGTCGCGACGCCGTGGTTCTTCTACGGGCTGGCGGGACTGGCCGTCGCCAGTGGCCTGGCGGTCATCACGCGGAGGAACGCGGTGCATTCCGCGCTGGCGCTGATCGTGACTCTGCTTTCCGTCGCGGGCCTCTATTTAATGTTGTATGCCCCGTTCGTTGCTGGCGTGCAGATCATCGTCTACGCGGGCGGAATCATGGTGCTGTTCCTGTTCGTGATCATGCTGGTGAACATCGAGCGCTCGTCCAAAGACCGGCAGTTTAACCGCATGTGGCCGGTGGGATTGGCAGCGGCCTGCGCGTTGATGGTGTTGTTCGTGTCGGCATTCGTGAAGGGGAACAAGTTGTTTCCGGATCGTGGAATGACGCTGGCCGAAGGGTCGAACACGCAGGAAATCGCCAAGCTGCTCTACGGAGAAGCCGGCAAGATGGGTCAATATACATTTGCCTTCGAGATCGCCTCGTTGTTGTTGCTAGTGGCGATTTTGGGAGCGGTAATTATGACGAAGAAGAAAATATGAGACTGGCTGCTGGCTTCTAGCTACTAGCTAGTGGCCAAAAGCTAGAAGCTTAACTATGGTTCCGATCACCACATTGCACTATATCGTCGTCGCGGCGGCACTGTTCGTGCTGGGGGTGATTGGTGTGCTCACGCGTCGTAACGTGGTGATCGTGCTGATGTCGATCGAGTTGATTCTGAACGCGGTGAACCTGAACCTGGTCGCGTTTTCGCGCATGTGGGGGAATCTGCATGGGCAGGTGTTTGCCATCTTTGTAACTGTAGACGCCGCCGCCGAAGCCGCTGTTGGCCTCGGCATTTTGATCGCCTTCTTCCGTAATAAAGACACGGTCAATGTGGATGAGATTGATTTGTTGAAATGGTAGAGAGCTTCCGGCTACTAGCTACTGGCTGCTGGCAAGCAAGTGCAAATAGCGAACGACTAAAGACTAACGACCGACGACTAACGACATGTTTCTCGACCACATCTATCTGATCCCGCTCTTCCCGGCCTTCGGCGCCGCGGTGATGTTTTTTTTCGGTCGGCGATTGCTGAAGGCTACGGTTAACGCGGTCTGCGTTGGCGTCGTCGTTCTTGCGTTCGTGTTTGCCTGCTTCGCCGTTGTTGAGTACACACACTTTGCGCATGGCACGGGTCGTCCCTTCCAGAAAATTGTTTATACGTGGCTGGGCAGCGGTGACGGGCATCTGAACTTCACCAAACGCGACGGGACGCTCGCCGCGTTCAACGCCGACGCCGGGTTCCTGCTTGATCCACTGTCTTGCATCTGGCTGCTCTTTGTCACCGGCGTGGGCATGTTGATTCACATTTACTCCACCGGGTACATGGCGCACGAAGGCGGTTATTACCGCTTCTTCGGATACATGAACCTGTTCATGTTCTCGATGCTTACGCTCATCCTGGCCAATAACTACATGCTGTTATTCGTGGGATGGGAAGGTGTCGGCCTGTGTTCGTATTTGCTGATTGGCTTTTACTTTCATCGTAACTCGGCTTCGACCGCTGCCAACAAGGCGTTCATCGTGAACCGCATCGGCGATGCCGGATTCATTCTCGGCGCACTTATGCTGGCCGGGTATCTGGGATCGTTTCGTTTCACCGACATCAATAAGCTGGCGCATAGTGGAGCGTTCGCGATCGGCGATCCCATTCTTACCGCCGCTGCGCTGCTGCTGTTCGTGGGAGCCTGCGGCAAGTCCGCGCAGATTCCTCTTTATGTCTGGCTCCCCGATGCGATGGAAGGACCTACGCCGGTTTCGGCACTGATCCACGCAGCAACCATGGTGACGGCAGGCGTCTATCTGGTGGCGCGCTCGAATGCCGTGTTCGTGCTCGCTCCCAAAGCGATGTTGGTAGTGGCCGTTGTCGGCGCAACCACGGCCGTGTTCGCCGCGTCCATCGGACTGGTGCAGAACGACATCAAGCGCGTGCTGGCTTACTCTACCGTTTCCCAACTGGGATATATGTTCCTCGCGCTCGGCGTCGGCGCTTTTGCGGCGGGCGTTTTCCATGTGTTCACGCATGCATTTTTCAAGGCGCTACTCTTCCTTGGTTCCGGCTCGGTGATTCACGCCATGAGCGGTGAACAGGACATGCGTAACATGGGCGACCTGCGCAGACGCATCCCGACTACTTATAGGACGATGTTGATTGCGACCCTCGCTATAGCGGGAATCTTTCCGTTCGCTGGCTTCTTCTCGAAGGACGAAATACTCTGGCAGACGTGGACGAAGGAAAGCGACGCCTACCGCCTCCTGTGGTTTATCGGTTATGGCACCGCATTGATGACGGCGTTCTACATGTTCCGGCTGATGTATCTGACGTTCTACAGTCCGTCGCGGATGAGCCACGAGGTCGAGCATCATGTGCACGAATCGCCGAAGTCGATGACCGTGCCGCTTGTGATCCTGGCGATCTGCTCGATTGGCGCCGGATGGTTGAGCTGGCCACATAGCCTGGGTGGATCGGCGCACTTCGAGAAGTTTCTGGAGCCGGTGTTTGCGCGAGAAGCAGTTGTATTTGAGGAGGAAGGGAAGTCGGCACAGTTAGCGTCGGGCGAGAAAGAAGCCGAGCACACCGATAAGACCGAGTATGTGCTGATGTTCTTATCGTTAGGCGCGGCGGCCGCGGGTTGGGGAATGGCGCGCCGATCCTATCTCAATGCCGGCAAAGGGTTCACCGAGCCTATCGCCGTCAAAGCTCCGCCGCTCTACACCGTGCTCTACAACAAGTGGTTTGTGGACGAGGCCTACGACTACGCTTTCACCGGGCGCCGGAAGATTGGCAAGATTCGTCTCGGAGTCATGGGTGCGGGCGAAGCATCGTCGTGGTTCGATGCCAAAATCATTGACGGAGCGGTAAACGACGTTGGTTGGGTCACGCGCGCTGTCGCCACGCTTTCGACCTGGTGGGATAAGTGGATCATCGACGGGCTGGGAGTGAACGGCCCAGTGATTCTTGCACGGATGATCTCTTTTCCGGCGCGGTTGTTCGAATGGGGATTAGTGCAGTGGTACGCCCTGGTCATGGTCGCGGGGTTGCTCGGATTTGGCGTGTATTACGTGTGGAAGTGAAGGAGCTACTGGCCGCTAGCTACTGGCTTCTAGCGGGCAGTTCGAAGCGCAAGCCAGTAGCGCTTGCTAGAAGCTAGTAGCCAGAAGCTAGAAGCTGAACTTATGCAGAGTCACATACTATCGATCATTCTCTTCACGCCGCTCGTGGGCGCGTTCGTTCTCCTTTTCGTTCCCAAGGATAACAAGGACGCGATCCGCTGGATTGCGAATATCTTCGCGCTGGGCGGATTCCTGATCTCGCTGCCGCTGGTACCGATGTTCTGGGCGCAGCGTTTCGAGGTGACCCCTTCCCACTTCAAGTTCCTCGAAGGCACACCCAACAACTGGATCCCCTCGATTGGCGCGGGTTACAACCTGGGCATTGATGGCATTTCGTTCCTGCTGATCATGCTGACCACGCTCTTGGGATGGATCTCGATTCTCTCCTCTTGGACTGCTATTGAGATTCGGGTGAAGGAATATTACGTCTGGTTCCTGGTGCTGCAGACGGGAATGCTCGGCGTCTTCATGGCGCTCGATTTTTTCCTTTTCTTCGTTTTCTGGGAAGCGATGCTGGTTCCGATGTATCTCCTCATCGGCATCTGGGGTGGCCCGCGCAAGCTTTATGCGGCCATCAAGTTCTTCTTATATACGTTGCTCGGCTCCGTACTGATGTTACTTGGCATTCTGTTCCTCTACTTCCATCACTACTCAGTTACTAGCCCACATGTCTACACGTTCAGCATTCCCGAGCTTTATAAGACGGCGCCGCTGATTCCGCTCCATTACGCTGTCTGGCTCTTTGTCGCCTTCTTTATCGGATTCGCCATCAAAGTTCCGATGTTTCCGTTCCACACCTGGCTGCCGGATGCGCACGTGGAAGCGCCTACCGCCGGCTCCGTCATTCTGGCCGGCGTTTTGCTGAAGATGGGGACGTACGGATTCGTGCGCTTCTCGTTGCCATTTTTTCCGCAGGTGCTCTCCAGCTCCGCTACCTTCCTGAATGTGACGGCTCGCGGCTGGATGATCGGACTCTCGATTGTCGGAATCGTGTATGGCGCATTGGTCTCGCTCATGCAGAAGGACATGAAAAAACTGGTGGCGTACTCGTCAGTCAGCCACTTGGGCTTCTGCACGCTGGGAATCTTCGCGCTGAATTCGACGGGCTTGTCTGGCTCTGTGCTGCAGCAGGTCAATCACGGCATCTCGACCGGCGCGCTCTTCTTGATCGTCGGCATTTTGTATGAACGGCGGCACACGCGCGAGATCGCCGAGTATGGCGGGATTTCGAACGTGATGCCGGTCTACGCCACGATCACGATGATCATGTTCCTTTCGTCGATGGGATTGCCGCTGCTGAATGGATTCGTCGGCGAATTTACGATTCTGCAGGGAGTGTTTATCGTCAGCTGGAGGTGGGCAGCGTGGGCGGTGCCGGGCGTGGTTCTGGCCGCGGCCTACTTGCTCTGGCTCTATCAGCGCGTCTTCTTTGGGACGGTGACCAATCCAAAGAACGAAAAGCTGCATGATCTTACGCCACGCGAAATTCTTACCTTCGCGCCGCTCCTCATTATGGCGTTCTGGATCGGCTTGTATCCGAAGCCGTTCTTCCAGATCCTCGAACAACCGGTTAATCAGATTGTGCAGACGCTTCATGACAACGCTAACCCCGTCGCGCTGGTGAACGCGCAGGTTGCGCCCGCGCCCGTTCCGCAGGCGCCGGTTATCGCTGCACCGAAAGCCGGCGGAACGAAAGTCGTCAAGCCGAAAGCGAGTAACTGAGTGCGATCCCTGTCGCCAACTGAATACCGATTGATGTTGCCGATGGTGGAGCTTACCATCTTTGCGCTCGGCATTCTGCTGATTGACCTGATGATTCCGCGGGGTTGGAAATGGATCAACGCCGCAGGCGCATTTGTCGGCGTCGCATTTTCGGCTCTGTGCGTGTGGCAGATTCAGTCGACGCTGGGCCCGAGGGCTTATTTAGTCGGATTTTATAACTCGCTGTTAGTTGACCGCTTCGCCATCTACTTCTGGTATCTGTTTCTCGCCGGAGCGGCAATAGCCATCGTGGGCTCGGTGCATTATCTCGACACGGAAGATGAGCAGCACGGTGAATATTACGCCTTGATGCTGCTTTCCGTCGCGGGCATGATGTGCATGGCGGCGGGAGTCGACGTTGTGCTGATCTTCATCGGGCTCGAACTGATGGCGATTTCCACTTATGTACTGGTTGGTTTCTTGCGCCGCGACCGGCGCTCGAACGAAGCTGCTTTGAAGTACATGTTGCTGGGCGCCTTTTCGTCGGGAATTTTTGCCTATGGCCTGTCGCTCCTTTACGGAATCTCGGGCAGCACCAATCTGGCCGACATTGAGCGAGCGGTCTCGGCGCAGAATCCGCACAACCCGGTGGTAGTGATTGCACTCTTGACGACCATGGTGGGATTGCTGTTCAAGATCGCCGCCGTTCCATTTCATCAGTGGGCGCCAGACGCTTACGAGGGTGCGCCCACCAGCATTACCGGTTTCATGTCCGTGGCGGTGAAAGCGGCGGGCTGGGCGATGCTGCTGCGGATACTAGGGTACCCCGTTTTTATTTTCCCGCGCGGGGTGGCAGTCCTTGGATTGTATCCACTGCGCGGCGTCTACACTCCCGTGATGGTCGTTGTCGCCATCGCCACCATGACCTACGCCAACTTCGCCGCACTTACGCAGACCAACACAAAACGGCTGCTCGCTTACTCCTCGATTGCGCACGTTGGTTACATGCTGCTGGCGTTTGTGGCCATGGGCACGTCGCAGATAGGTAGTGCGGGATTTAACGACGGCTTCAAGGGAATCCTGATCTACCTGCTCGTGTACACGTTCATGAATCTGGGAGCGTTCGCGGTGATCACTTCGTTGCGGCAGCGCAACGTGATTGGCGACGAGCTTGACGATATGGCCGGGCTCTACCAGCGCGCTCCGGTTGAAGCCGTGCTCATGCTGCTGTTTCTGCTTTCGCTGGCGGGCATTCCACCGGCGGCCGGGTTCCTGGGTAAGTACTACATCTTCCTGAGCCTGATCGAAAGCGGACATTACGGACTAGCCTCGCTCGGCGTGCTCTATTCGCTCTTCGGACTTTATTACTATTTGAAGATTGCGAACTCCATGCTGATGCGTTCACCGATGGAAACCGGCCGGCTGCCGGTCAGCATCGGAATGCGTTGCGCGGTGGGCGTGGCGGCGCTGGCGACGATCGTGATCGGAGTGTATCCGGAGCCGTTCATCCGCGGCGTGAACTGGTCGCTGAATATCGCGCAAGCCGCGCCGCATGTAGCCGCCATGATCAAGTGAATCTCGTAGCTCGTGGCTGATTTACAATTCATTCGCATGCCTGAGCCGCCCAATTCCCCGGAGAAACGGGAGAAAAAAGATCCTCTGGTCTCCATGGCTCGCTATTCCGAGATGGGATTTATCATCCCCGCGGCGATTCTGCTGGGGTTCTTCCTGGGCAAACTTGCCGATTACTGGCTGCATACTAAGTGGCTCTATCTGGTCGGGCTGCTGTTTGGTGCGGTGGTTGGATTTTGGCAGATGATCCGCATGGCCTTGGGCGCTTTCAAAAAAGATGAATGATAAAGATGAATGATAATGATAATGACGATGACAACGACAACGAGGGTGAGCATCTCGACCGGCCCGAGGACGCTCCGCCAGCGGAGACGCGCTCTGAACTAATAAGCAATAGCTACGAGCGCATCATTCCTCGCGTGCTGCGCAACATGCTGGTGGCTAGCTTTCTGTTATTCGGGCCGATGTTCTGGTTCTATCGCTGGGCGGGTTCCATTGGTTTTGTCTTCGGAGCCGCGGTTTCCTACGTTAATTTCCGCTCGCTGACTCGTGGCGTTGAGGGCCTTGCCGATCGCATCGTCAACCACAACAGCCGCGAGAAAGGCCGCTCGATCATCCTGCGTTTCGTTGTGCGCTACGGGTTGGTGGGAGTTGTCGCCTATGCTATATTCGTAAGTTCTTCGCTGGCTTTTCGCGGCTTTCTGTGGGGATTGTGTGTGCCGGTGGCAGCCCTGATGGCCGAGGCGGTATGGGAAGGGTACACGGCTTTACGCCGGGTAAGTGACGAGAACTAAGTAAGTATCAACGTCTGAAAATGAACCAACTGGCTTTTACCGCACTTCTGAATCGTCTGTTTGGCGCGCCGGTGCTGGCGTTGCTGCAGGCGCTGCACATTCATTCTAAGAATCCGGCGACTCCGATCTCGAACAGCTTTGCCATGGAAATTCTGGTGGTGCTGCTGCTGACGATATTTTTTATTGCCGTGCGCGCGCGGCTCTCGGTCGAGCGGCCCGGCGCGCTGCAGCAAACCATGGAAGGCATCGACGGGTTCGTCAATGATCTGGCCAGCGAGACGATTTCGTCTCATCCGGAAAAGTTCGTACCCTATCTGACCGTGCTGGCGCTGTTCATCCTGAGCTGCAATCTGATTGGACTGGTGCCGGGCCTGGAATCGCCCACTGCGGTGCCGATCGTGCCGCTCGGCTGCGCGCTGTTGACGTGGCTTTACTATCACTATCATGGTGTGCGCGCGAATGGGCCGTTGGGATACCTGAAACATTTCATCGGGCCACAAGAGGGCATGCCGTTGGCTGTCCGTTTATTCTTGCCAATCCTGTTGTTCCCGATTGAGTTATTCAGTCACCTTGCCCGTGTTCTTTCGCTGACTGTCCGTCTTTTCGCGAACATGTTCGCGGGTGAGATGGTGACCCTGGTATTTTTCTCGCTGGTGCCCCTGGGCATTCCGATTATCTTCGAGGGCCTGCATATCGGCGTGTCTTTTATTCAGACGTATATTTTTGTGCTGCTCGCCTGCGTCTATCTCGGAGAGGCGACAGCGCATGAGCATTAGAGAAGGTCTCAGGTCTTAGGTGTCAGGTCTCAGGAAGGGCATTTGGTTTTCCTGAGACCTAAGACCTGGGACCTAACACCTGCCTTTCAGAGTGAGGGCGCTGGCTTCGAAGCACGGCGTCAACCACCCACTGGGGGCAATTTATTCAAGGAGAATCAAAATGCGGAAAATCGTGATGTTGTTGTTCGTGATGATGATGTTCTCGATGCTGGCTGTCCCGGCGTTCGCGCAGACGGGCGCAGCCGCGGCTGGTTCCACTAACTGGGTGGCAATCACTTCTGGTTTTGCGATCGCCATCGCCGCCGGGTTGGCGGCGCAGGGTCAGGGGAAGGCCGCGTCGGCGGCGTGCGAAGCGCTCGGACGAAATCCGGCCGCTCGCGCCGGTATTCAGGTCGCGCTGATTCTGGGCCTCGCTTTCATCGAGTCCCTCGTGTTGTTTACGCTGGTTATTATTTTCGTAAAGGTGGCGTAAGCGAGTTCGCTTTTGCGGATTTGATTTGTGAGAAGGCCTCTGCTTACGCAGGGGCTTTTTTATTGCCGCAGAATTGGTGCGGGCGACGGGCGCTGCCAGACGCGGCAAGCCGCGTCTCTACGATAGTGTTTGCGAGGGTGGAACCCGGCCGCGGTTTTCCTGAGAGCTGAGAGCTCGCTCTAGCTCTTCCGTTCGCCGTCCCAGTTGTTAGCGTGATTGTCGGGAACTTTCTGCAGGGCCTCGACCAGGATGCGGCGGAGACGGTAGCGGCTGTCGAGGTCCATGCTGACGAACTCGAAACCGATTTCATTGACGCGCGCGCGGCGGAGCAGAACCTCGCCCTTGATTTTCTTGACACCCAGAGAGATTTCCACGTGGGCTTCGGAGCCGACGCGGAGATTGTCGCTGCGCGTGCCCATGCCGCCTCCGAGACTCATCTCGCGCATGACGATGTTCGACTTTCCCCAGGAACTGGAAAGAGTAGCAGAGAGGGTGCGCGGCAAAATGATTCGTTCGTAGCGGCGCTGGCGAACCCAGGGACAGCCGTCGCCTGAGTCCAGCGGAGCGATGGCGATTTCGCCGGCCTCCAGGCCGCTGTCGGCGAGCGCCTGGGTGCCGTAGCGCGGATCGATCTTGGAGAGCGCCTGAATGGCCGCGATTCTCAATTCGCGATGCTGGCTGTAGCCGAAGAGCTTCTTGTCTTCGACGATGGTGCGCAGAACCGGCACCGCCTCGATGTCACGCAAACGGCCGAGTGACTCGATCGCTTTCAGCTGCACGAACGGAGGACGATTGTGGGCTTCCCCGGCGGTGGCGAGCGCAATCAGGCTCGCACTGGCGCTGCGGTCCTGGCTCATGCCGATCTCGTCGATGGCCTCGGGCAGGATAAGGGAGTCGAGCAGTTCGAGCAGTTCAAGCAGCGTGCGGCCGCGGTCGGGTGCGGCGCCGTAGGCGATCTGACGAACGATAACATCCTGATAGAAACGGTTGAACTCTCCCATGCGCGTGGGGAGCAGTTCCAACAGCGAAGTCACGGCGAGGCGGCTCAACAAGCCAACAGTGGAGGCAGCCTGGCGGGTCTGGCCGGTGCGCAGAATATCGAGCAGATCGTCGACCGCGGGTTGTCCGAGTTCGCCGACCAGTTCGACAATTCGATCGCATTCGACGCGCTTCTGCGAGCGGAAGAAACGTTCCGCAAGGTGCTCGACCGAAGTCCGGGGAAGCTGCTGCAGAACGTTGATTAAGTCCTCGGACACCTGATCGGCGTTAATGGCTTCCTCGATCATCTCAGGCAGCCGATTTTCAATGCCGACGCGGGAGCGGAGATCCTGCACCAGGGCAGGCCGCTGCTGGGCCACGCTTTCGAGCGAGTAGCAGAGTTCAGCGACAGCTTTGTATTTTCTGCGAGAGCAGGCTTCCTGTCCGAAGCGCGCGAAAGCGGCAGACAGCAGGCTCTGGATCTCGGTGTCGTTTTCCTTGGCCAGTTTCTCGCCAATCATGGCCAGGGCATTGGGCATCACTTCCTCGGGCGCGGTGGCGTAGAGGTCGGCGAGTTGCGCCAGGCCTGTAGCCGTCTTGCGGCGAGGTTCGGCTTCTTTGGCATCGATTCCACTGCAATAGCTGGTGAGAATCTTGGCGGCCATGTCATGATCGTCGCGCTCAAGAAGTATTTCGACGAACTGGCGAATGTTGCGTGGAGGCACGCAAGCCGCTTCGCTTGAGAGCAGAACGCTTTTCTTCCCGGCTTCGGGAATCTCGGCCCAGAACATCCGGTCGAGAATGTCAGCGTGGGATTCGACCAGGATGCCGGCCTTGGACATTTTATCTTCCTGCACGCGCAGGATCTGGCGCAGCGTGTCCATCTGCCGGCTCATGTGCTCCATCATGTCGTGGACAGCGTTGACCTTGACGTCGCCCCGCTGATAGCGGTCGAGAGCAAATTTGATGGCCATGTTCTCGGCGGCCTTCATCAGAAGCGGAGTGTCGTTGCTCGCGTCGCCACTGTTTTTGGAGGTCTGCGCCGCCAGACTTTCGAGTAACTGGGCGAGATTGACCTTGGCGCCTTCGGGAGCCTTGCCGATTTCCGCCTTGAGATTTTCCGGGGAAGCGTTGGGATCCTGCATCGCCTGGCCGAAATGAGTGAGCAGGCGAATGGTTTGGATGACTTCCTCTTCCTGTAAAGGAACGACGCCACCGGCCCAAGTTCCAGACGAGCCTCCGACAGTGGATCCGCCCGAGTCCGTGCCGATACCGCCGGGGATGGGAACGCTGGGGACGCTGCCCAGAGGTGCGCCGCCGGGTGTGCCGGAACCGGCGTTGCTGGCCCCCTGGGCGGCGGCAATCAACTGCAGAAGCTTCTGAGGGTCGTTGAGCCATTGCCGGGCTTCGGGGCCGAGGGCCTGGGCAGCGAGCTGGGCGGCCATGGAAATTTCGCCGGTGGCAGGATCGGCCGCGACGAACTTGACCTCATTAATGCGGATGGAAGAATTCTTGTTGTCGCCGAGCGTTTCCTTAATCTGTTTGGCGAAGTCCTGCGCTTTGGAGCCGCCCATGGCAAAGGCGCGCACCAGCCGCGTGAAGTCCTCGATCGTGACTTTGTTCGAGAACAGGATGCTGGAGAGCCCGGCGGCAGTCAGCAACTGCGCGAAGCTGCGTTCGGCCTGGCCGGCTTCGAGCGGGATGCCATCGAGAAGAAGTTTGTCCTCGGAAACGCCCAGCAGAAATCCAGTGTCACCGGCCTTGGGCAGCGCCTGCAGGAGTTCATTCCATGCCGTCTGGAACTGGCCCTCGGTGCGCTTATGGCTCACTCCGTACAGCCGTGTGTACTTGACCAGAATATTCAGGCTGTGAAGGAACGACCGAGCAGACGCGCTGCGACCGGTGTCGGTTGGAGCGGCGTTAGTGATAGCAGCCTCCTCTTTCTCGGTGGATGGAGCGTTGGCAATAAGACTAAGCGGGAAAGTGACCTAATGCACGATTACGGAGGTAATTGAACCGAACGGTCGGGTCGGGTCGCCGATGCTACACGGAAGGACAGCTCCTTCCGGGCGCAGGCGCGCTACACTGGTGGCGCGAACGCAGTTGCCGATACCCAAATGAAGATTGGCGTGCTTTTTTTCGGTGTATTGAAAGATGTAGTAGGACGGACGGACGAGACCGTCGATCTGCCGGAAGGGGCGTGCGTGCAGGACGTGCTCTTCTACTATGCGCGCAAGGCGCCGCGTTTTGAAGCGATGATGCCGTCGCTGGCGATCTCAGTGAATCAGGAATATTCGGGAGTAGACCACGCGCTGCGCGAGGGCGATGAAGTCGGGCTGTTGCCGCCGGTAAGTGGCGGGTCCGCAGAAGGCAGCCAAGTTCCCGGGGAAGCGCCTGGCGAACTTCCTGGCGAAGTCCGGATTGTCCGCGAGCGGATCGATACCGGGGCAGTGGTGGCGCGGCTGAAGCGGCCGGCCGATGGTGCGGCGGTGATTTTCGACGGCGTGGTGCGGGACAACTCGCGGGGACGGCGCACGCTCTATCTGCACTATGAAGGTTATGAGGCGATGGCCCTGAAACAGATGGAAGCTCTGGCGGTGGCGGCGCGGACGCGTCTTGGGGTGCGGGGAGTGTCGATCGTCCACCGGTTGGGACGACTGGAGATTGGGGAGACGAGCGTGCTGATTGTGGTGGCTGCCGCCCACCGGGGCGTGGCGTTTGAGGCTTGCCGCTGGATCATTGACACGTTGAAGAAAACGGTGCCGATCTGGAAGAAAGAATACTTCGAAGACGGAGCGGTCTGGGCGGATGGGGAGCCGTTTCCCGATGAAATTCGGTCGCCGCGAGGCACGGCGGGGGAGCGGCCTGCATCATAAATAATTGACTTCTGCATGAAACGAATCCCACAAGAGCTGCGAGCTGCGAGCTACGAGCTGCGGGCGATCAATCGCAGATTTAGCTCGTGGCTCGAAGCTCGTGGCTCGAAGCTCGCGGCTAGGTTGATGGTGTGTGCGTTCTTCGCTGTCGCTGGCGGCCGCTTGCTGGCGGAGGAGCCGGAAACCACGATCAAGGTCGATGTAAAGCTGGTCAACGTGTTCGTAACGGTCACCGATGCGCGCGGTGCTCCGGTGGCGAACCTGACGAAGGAAAATTTTCTGTTGAAGGAAGACGGCAAAGAGCAGAAGATCGCGATCTTCGACAAGGAATCGGCGTTGCCGTTGTCGATTGCGCTGGCGGTGGATACCAGCCTGAGCACCAGAAAAGATCTGCCCTTGGAATTGACCTCGGCACGCAAGTTTGCCCATACCATAGTGCGGCCGCAAGACGGACTCGCGGTGTACAAGTTCAGCGAGACCGTGAGCCTGATGGTGCCCTTCACCTCCGATTTGAAAAAGATCGACGCCGGCATCGAGCGGGAACGCAATGGCGCGGCCACGGCGCTTTACGACGCGGTTTATCTGGGGTCGCAAGCGCTCACTCGGCGGGAGGGAAGAAAAGTGATGGTGGTGATCACCGATGGCGGTGACACGATGAGCCAGGTGAACTACAAAGAAGCATTGCGCGCCGCCCAGGAAGCGGAGGCGATTATTTACAGCATCATTATTGTGCCGATCGAAGCCGACGCCGGCCGGGACACCGGGGGCGAGCACGCGCTGATTCAGATTTCGTCGGATACGGGCGGCAAGTATTACTACGCCGGGTCGTCGGCGCAACTAGACGACGCCTTCCAGAAGATCAGCGACGAACTGCGCACCCAGTATCTGCTGGCATACTACCCTTCCGAGCGCTATTCGAATTCGGACTTCCGCCAACTGAAGGTGGACCTGACAAACGCGCCGGCGGGAGGTCCTTTCCAGTCACACTATCGCGCGGGGTACTACACCCACAAGGGGACGTTCTGAGGATTTGTCGGATTCCGTGCTTGTGTGGTGACGGGGCTCTGCCCCGTCCCAGCAGGGCATAGCTCTACAACACCTGTCCCGCTCCGACTTAAAAACGCAGACATCGCGCCGGGGAAGTGGGCGCATCTAGTAAACTGTTCTATTCCATTTGCCGTAGAAACTAGGATCCTTAGACGCGGAATCGCTTCCAGGTTCTACTTGAGGTTCTGCCCCCAGGAGAGTGGCACTTTGTTCGATTGCTATGGCTTGATGATCCGTCGTTCCCTGTTCATTCGCATTGGCCTCTTGCTCGTCGTTTCGCTCACCATCTCGCTCTCGCTCACCATTCCCTTGTGGGCGC
This sequence comes from uncultured Acidobacteriaceae bacterium, assembly GCA_963747545.1. GTDB lineage: Bacteria > Acidobacteriota > Terriglobia > Terriglobales > Acidobacteriaceae > Acidiflorens. The sequence continues at coordinate 147,969 of CAVVFQ010000004.1, forward strand.
AGGAAAACGCGCCAACCGGCACCATTCAAGGTATCGTTCGGGATAACGACGGCAACACCGTGCAAGGAGCGCGGATTTTGTACGGCTCGCGCGTCACCGACACCAGCGGCGTAACGCGCACCTTAAAGACCGGCATCTATATTTCCGAAGCGCTGCCTGCGGGCCCTTACGTGGTGCGGGTGGAAGGACGCGACATGGCGCCGGTCGAGGTCAATGTGACCGTAGTGGCGGGCACGGCAGTCACGCAGGACTTCAAGTTGGAATGGATCAATCCGGGGCCGGTGAAGCTGGAGAGCAAGTTTAGTGGAGAAGTTCCCGACAAATTGCCTATTCAAGGACGAAACTATTTGAATGCGGGACAGTACGACCCGGGTGAGCAGGCGGTCGATGGAAGAATTCTTCAGCCCGGCAAAAGTGGAATCCAATCGCTCTCGATCGACAGTCAGTTGGGGCGAACCACGCACTTCGACATGGAAGAAGTCGAGACCATGGATGAGACCAAGGGCGCGGCCACGCTGAACCTGCCGGCGGAGGCGGTGCGCGAAGTGATCGTGTCGCGGGTGACGCCGGAGGTGTTCCAGTCGCTCAACGCCACTGGTGCGGTGCGGGTTTCGACGCGCTCAGGCGGAGATGAATGGCACGGCAATCTGTTTGGAAATCTCGAAGACCAGATCTTCGGCCTGGCCGGGTTTCCGTCAGGAAACTCCGATTACAGCCGGCAGCAATTTGGATTTGGAGCCGGTGGCGCGGTGATCAAGGACAAGGCGTTTCTATTCGTTGGCGGCGAACGCACCAAGCAGGACGGTTTTTTGCCGGCAACGTATCAAGATTTAATCTTGCCGAACCTGAACCCGGCCAATCCAAACGCTTTCAACCAAACCACTCTGCGGGATGCGTATTTTCGCGAGAACATGCTGACGGCGCGGCTGGATTACAACTTCAGCGACAATATGCAGGGATTTGCGCTCTTCACCTACGACAACGCCAACCAGATCGGACCGCCGGACAGCCTGTCGAATTTCCGCAATCAGCTGAACATTCCGGCGTGGGTTCTTGGGCTGGATTGGAACCACGGGCGGTTTGTGAACAGCGCGCGCTTCGGCTATCAGAAGATGGTGAACGCGATCAATCCGGCGTTGAGCGACTCGACAATTGTGGCAGGTGCGCCTTTCCATATGCAGATTGGGTCGTATGCCCTGGGGCCGAGCGTGGCCGGTCCACGGCAGACGATTCAGCGCGACCTTTTCGGCCGCTACGACGGCAATACGATCTACAACGTGTATCACTCCATACGCTTCGGGGGAGCGGTCCATCGCATCGTGCAGGGCGATTTCTATGCGCCCGGAAATTATGGTCCGTCGGTGACCAGTTCGAATGGGCTGGACACGATCAACGCCATTAACAGCAACCCGCTCCTGCTGCCGCTTTATCCAGGCGATCCGCGCGGGGCGGCGGATAATCCGCTGAACTACCCGGTGGGAACGGTCACGATTTTCAATGGTCTCGGAAATTTCAGCGAAAACTCGGCATTCAACCGGTCGACCGGCGGACACTCCGACACGCGGCTCGAGGGCTACCTGGGCGACACCTTCAACGTGATTCCGAACTTGAACCTCAGCTTCGGAATCAACTACGTGCGCGACACGGGCCGCACCGACAGCGACCTGGCGCCCGTACCATGCTCGGCCATCAACACCACCATCGTGACCGCTCCAATATGCACGAGCGGCTTGATTCTGGATCAATTCGGGTTGCTCCCGAGAACTAGTCCTACTGCGTTCACGACGCTCGGCCAGAGGATAAACCAGCCAAACTTTAATTTTGCTCCCCAAGCAGGTGTGGCGTGGGATCCGGGGCACAACGGCCGGTCGGTGGTGCGCTTGAGCGGAGGACTATTCTTTGACAATTTTCTGCTGCAGAATCTGTATCAGGATCGCATCAACCGCTTGTCGAACGGGCAATACAACCGCAGCCTGACGCTGTGTCCGACGGGATCGGTGCTGTTTCCGAATGGGTCGGTGGTGAATTCGGTGGGAGTTCCCGGACAGCCGACGCTCGATATCGCGAGTCAGATTTGCGGGCAGCCTATTGGCTTGATTGCACCGTACATTCAGGCGTTGCAGTCGCAATTCCTGGCCGCGCAGTCGGCGGTCACCGGCGGCCCCAACATCTACTCGCTGGCCAACAGCGTGGCGAATTTCGGCGGCATGCTCGCCCCCGGTTTCAAGACGCCGCGGATGGTGCACCTATCCGCTGGATATCAGAAGCAAGTTGGACAGCGCGGCACGTTCTCCATCGATTATGTGCGCGAGATGGGCACGCAGTTTCCGCTCGGGATTGACTCCAATCACGTGGGAGACTCGAGTTACCTGACCGATGGTGACAATCCAACCAATCCCTTGCTCAATACCTATGCGTCGGAGTTATCGGCGATCAATACGACACTGGCGGCCAACCATTTGTCGGCGGGCTGCCCGCAGGCGATGTTCGCGGGGAGCAGTTCGCAGGCTGCGGTGAACTGCTATTTGACCGCCGTGCCGGGAGCGAGCATCACGGATTTCGCGCGCCATGGCCTGGATTCGTCGAACGCGTTCTGCGGACCGTTTCCGTGCTCGGTCTTAGGGAAGCAGCAAGCGGCGTTCGGCGGAGCCAATCCCGCGGTGGGATCGAATCTCATGTACTTTCCCAGCGGAACTTCTCTTTATACAGGCATCCAGTTGGCTTACCACACGATCAGCGCACTGAACACGGCGAAGCGGGTGCAGCGGATCGAGACGACGATTCACTACACCTTCTCCAAATATAAGAGCAACATCGCCGAGCCGAATGGCAGCGGGGGAGATTATTCGGTGCTGAGCGTGGCGGAAAATTACAACCGGCCGCACCGGGGTTACTGGGGCGACTCGGGGATGGACCGGACGCACCAGCTCATCTTGAATCCCACGCTGGATTTGGAGCACGGGCTGCGGCTTTCGTGGATCACGCGTCTGGCTTCGCCGCTCCCGCTGACCGCTTATCTTCCGCAACAGAACGGGGGCGGAGTGGCGGGAGAAATCTTTCGCACTGACGAAACCGGTGACGGCACCGTGGGCGACCTCTTGCCGGCAACGTATATTGGAAGCACGGGAAAATACTCGACCGCGGACGTGACTAAGGCAATCGCATTTTACAACGCCAACTTCGCCGGGAGGTTGACGCCGGCGGGTGCAACCCTGGTCAACAGCGCTCTGTTTTCCGAGCAGCAACTAATCTCGCTGGGCGCTTACGCGCCTCTGATTCAAGGGCCGCCAGGCCATTATGCGCAAGCCACCTGGCTGAAAACGATGGATCTGCGGCTGACCCGGCCGTTCCAGGTCGGGGAGCGGGTGAAACTGGAGCCCAGCCTCGCTGTGTTTAACGTTTTCAACTGGGCCAACTTCGGAGGCGCGGGGAACCAGTTGAGCGGCGTGATGGACGGTGCGCCGGGCAGTTCGCTGAATAATTCGAGTTCGGCGGGATACTGCGGAAACTCGACCGGTTACTGCACCTCGCGGCTGGACCGGATTCTGCCCGGTTCAGGCACGTACGCGAACGGCTCTCCGCGGCAATTGGAATTTGGACTGCGGGTCACGTTCTAGATCCACATTCTAAAGCCAGCTTTGGCCGAGACGCGGCCGGAACATCTTTGGGACAATGCCGATGTCGATCGTCCGAGCCGTGCCCACGCAAACTATGCGCTCACGCTCAGCGCATTGCCGGAGTTGCTCCCACCCTGGCTCGTCAAGTTGGAATTAAGCAGGTTCAGAATGAGTTCGTAGCCGTTGTTCTGATAGCCATTGTTCCCCAGCGGGTTGAGGTTGATGGTGACCGGCTCGGCCGAGCTGCTACTTTGCTCCTGAGCTGCGTCAATCGAAACCTGTGCTCCTGCGCCGCCGCTGCCAATATTGATCGTGACCTCTTCGGGAGAAGCGGACGAAGAACCGCTTCCCTGGCCGAGGTTGATGACGATTTCTGGCGTTGCGGATCCACTCGCTGCCGTGGTGCTCGGTGTGGCGCCGGATGCGGTGCCGGACGCATTGCCCAGGTTGATGACGACCTCGGCAGCGGCGCTGGCATTGGAGGAAGAGGAAGAGTTGTTTTCCTCGCCGAGGTTGATGACGATCTCCGGTGCCGCCGATCCACTCGCCGCGCTGCTGCCGGACGCGCTTCCCAGGTTGATGACGATCTCCGCTATAACAGCGTTGGAGTTGTAGGCCGAGATGGCCGTCTGGGCCTGCGGGCTTTGCGCGCCAAAAGTGGCGGAGAGGTTGCCGAACGCCGACTGGGCATTGGTGAGATCGCCGGATTGCAGCGCTTGTCCGATGGCTTGGAAATCCTGTTCGCGATCGGCTCGCGCAAATGTCTGCCCATTTTTATACGGGCCGCCCTGGCCAAGTGCGGTCAACGTGTTGAAGTCCTGCTGCGCTGCGTTCAAGTTACCAGCCTGCAGGTCCTGTCCAAGCTGGGTGAGATCGGCTTGCCGCTGCTGCTGGTAGGCTTGCAGTTGCTGGTAGATCGAAACGGCATCGCCGGTTGTGGCGGCTGGTGTGGCGACGACTGGGGTGGCGCCGCCCGGCTGCGTGCTGCTGAGGTTTACGACCGTAGCCGGAGTCGGCTGCGACGCAAATGCCGGATTGCCTCGCGTGGTTAGCGCAGCAAAGGCTGCCTGCGCTCGGCCCAAGTCGCCCGCATCCAGGGCCTCTCCGATGGTGTTGAAGGCCTGGGCGCGGTTGGAATTGGCGAACGGTTCGGCATTGGCGAAGGGCCCATCTTCTCCGAGCACGGCCAGAGCCTGGTAGGCTTGCTGCGCGCCGTTCAGGTCTCCACTTTGCAGTGCGCTGCCCAGCTGCTTAACATCGGCCTGGCGACTCTGGTTGAAGGCCTGAATCTCCTGGTAAGTCGATAAGCTCGAAACTGCCGCGGTTGACATAAATCGCTCTCCCGATCGCGCGTCGTCATTACACCGGAACAGGAGCTTAATTCCCGCCCCTCAACCATCATCGGTTGAAAGGGAAATGACTTTAGAGGGTACGGGAGTTTACCGACCTCCATTCGCAACGCAACCGAGATAGGTGCGAGCCCGCGATATTTGCAACAGCAGACCGAAAAGGCCGGAGCAGTTGGTCGCTCCGGCCTCGGTCGTCTGGGTTCTTGCCCTTAGGCGATCGTCGTTAAGCGATCACGTTAGGCGTCCACCGTCAGGCGATCATCGTCTTTTCGAAGCGCTCGCAGAGGGTGGTCTCCAGCGTATAAAGCCTGCGCGTCGTGGGATTGGTCAGATAGGGTTTGAGGATCTGCTCGATCTTGGGGGACCACTCTTTCTCATCGCGCTCGAACTCCTTCTTGCCGGTCCAGAGAGTGACCGCCAGCACTTTTTCGGTCTTAATCTCAGGCACAAGCGGAAGTATTTCGAGGAAGCCGGGCTGCTTTTTCAGAATGGGAAGAACCTCTTTTTTTACGGTGCGAACGAATTCGTCTTTTTTCTCCACCAGCGGAACGAACTCAAGGATGCGTGCGAACATGGGAAAGTCTCCTTTCGTTCAATTTAGAATTAGGTCCCGCGAGACTTCTGTCTGGCCCTGTCTGCGGGATCGGCTGTCAGCGTACAACGAAGCGCGGATGATTTGCAGTGACCGATGGGCTGGGCAGATGTGACAATTTTCTGAGAAATCGTTTCAAAATAGGAAGCTGACTTCCGTGCGGAGAAGAGATCAAGAGGAGATCAAGAAGTCAGCCGATCATGCCGCGCGGGCCGGTCGTGCGCGAATCCCGACCGGTTGCTCGCGGAAGCCTTTCGCGGCAGCGATGCCCAGCACGACAAAGAGCGCCATAACCACGACCTGCGTCACCGCGAACGGTGGTTCCGACCCTTTTGGCGCCAGCGCGTGGAGGGATGGCACCTTGAGGAAAAGCTGCGCGACCAGAACGAAAACATTAAAGTAGAGGGCAACCACGGCGCTGATGACGTATGTCCGCCGCCAGCCGCCAGCCAGTTGACGGCCATAGCGTGCGAAGATCGCCACCGCCAGTACGACCAGTGATATCGCGCCGACCACGTAGGAGGGCTTAAAGCCCTCGAACGGGAAGAAGAACCCGGTGACGCTGGTCAACACCGTCGTGGTCAGGAAGGTCGCCGTCCAGCCGTCGAGTCGCTTTCCCGCGACCAGGCCAAATACGACAATCAATCCCGATAGGATCCCCATCAGACTGATTACGACGTGGACAAAGGTGAACGTTGTCATGCCGAAGATCATAACGACCTCCCTAAGGTTCCGAAAATCTTATGATAGGGCTGTGGAAATTGCCAGACTGGAGACCGATACCACCATGTGTTGGAAGCGGCCGGGGGGCGCAGAGGAAAATTTAGCGCCCTTCTGCTGCGCGGCTGGATGGATGCCAGCATCCAAGCATTGTGTGCTCCCATTTTCCTTTTTACCACTGCGCCATTATAATCGCCGTTCACCGTAATCCTGTGTAAGCGTTGGACGTACAGAGAGGCCCCGACCAGGAGGGAGTTCGTTCCTGGAGAGGCTGGCCCCGGTCAGACCCTGGTTGCCAGTTCGATCCTGTTGTCGGTCGGTTGCAGCAATTTTTGCATTCCTTGGAGGCGTGGTAAGGAACATGGAAAAACTAGTTCGCATCGCTCTGGCAGCTTTCGTTCTTCTAGGCATCGCTTCCGCCCAAAACATTCCCCAAATCAATGTATTCGGCGGCTTTTCGTACCTCAACTTTGACCTGCCGGCGAACCCGAGCACGGGTGCAACCTCTCAGAACCTGGCCATGGACGGCTGGGAATTCTCCGCCGCTGTCAACCTGTTTCATCGCGTTTCTGCCGAGGGCGACTTCAGCGGCCACTCACTTAGCAATTGCACCGGTATCAGCACTTTGAAATGCAGCGATTTTTCATTCATGGGGGGACCACGCTTCACGTTTGGGTCTCGCTCAGGCAAATTCACGACCTTTGTCCACGGCCTGGTTGGTCGTGACGACGCGACTCTTCCGGGACCCTCCGGAGTTTCCGTGAGCGATGATTCGGTTGCCGTTGCCGCGGGTGTCGGCCTTGATTATTGGATCTGGCGCCACAAGCTCGGACTCCAGTTGGGACCGGTCGACTATTTTTATACCCGTCACCTGAACGAAGACGCCGTTCCCAGCCAAAACAGCGTTCGCGCCTCGGCCGGAGTCGTTTACAGATTCGGCGGCGAAGGTCCTTCGACACCCAAGGCCCCGCGTCAGTCTTCCTCGAACCCGCACGGAGCCAGGACTGCTCCGGTTGCGACCCAACCTTCTGTGGTCATGACTCAGTCTGTTCAGCTCAGCGGTCGCGGGATGCCGGTGCCTGCGCTCGGCCTCGCGGTGGCGCCCCAGGAATTCGACGGAGCGAAAATCATCGAGATCGCGCCGGGTGGCATCGCCGAGATGGCATCCTTGAAGGTAGGCGATCTGATCAAATCAGTGGATGGCAAGCCGGTGAAGACGCCGATGGAACTGGCGGCTGAACTGTCGGACAAGACCGGAAAAGTTCGCATCGGCATTCAGCGCGGCGACTTTTCCACGGAAACCACCATCCTGCTCCACTGATCGCCACAAGCTGGATTTCAGGATCCGCACTTGATTTTGGGTGGCGCAGCGCTTCAGCGCTGCGATCGCCTGCCTGTTTTCTGCCGCGGCTTTAGCCGCTGCGGTAAATAATCGAGAACTGGTGCGCCCGGAGAGATTCGAACTCCCGACCTACAGCTCCGGAGGCTGCCGCTCTATCCAGACTGAGCTACGGGCGCACTGCAGATTCACTAAGTGTACATCGCCGCTGCGAGGCCCTCAACGGCCGAGTAGAGACGCGGCTTGCCGCGTCTCGGCAGTGAGGTGGACGCGCGCGGCGCCCACCACGACCGATTACCCTTCGACCGTCGCCATCGAGCCGCGCTTGCGTTTATTCGCTTGCAGAATCTTCTTGCGCAGCCGCAATGATTTGGGCGTGACCTCGGCGAACTCATCTTCGGCAATAAATTCAATCGCCTGTTCGAGATTCAGATTGCGGTAAGGCACCAGCCGAATCGCTATGTCGGAAGTCGAAGCCCGCATGTTGGTCAGCTTCTTCTCGCGCACAATATTGACGTCGAGATCCGTATCTTTGGCGTTCTCGCCGATGATCATGCCTTCGTAAACGTCGATTCCGGGCCCGACGAAGAGCGTGCCGCGCTCCTGCAGATTGTAGAGAGCGTGGGAGGTGGTAAGTCCGGGACGATCCGCGATCAGCGCGCCTGTCGGACGATGCGGAATCTCGCCCTGCCATTCGATGTATCCATCAAAAAGCGCGTTCATGACGATGGTGCCGCGCGTGTCGGTGAGCAGTGTGCTGCGGAGTCCGATCAATCCGCGGCTGGGCACGCGAAATTCCACGCGCACGCGGCCGTATCCGTGATTGTGCATGTTGGCCACTTCGCCTTTGCGCGAGCCCACATGCTCCATGACCACGCCCACGAATTCCTCGGGGATATCGACGGTGAGGTGTTCGACCGGCTCCATCAGCTTTCCGTCAATGTGCTTGGTGACGATCTCGGGCTTGCCAACCATCATTTCGTACCCTTCGCGGCGCATCATCTCGATCAGAATCGAAAGCTGCAACTCGCCGCGGCCCAGAACTTTGAAGGAGTCGGTCGAGCCCGTCTCTTCCATGCGCAGCGAGACGTTGGTGAGCAGCTCTTTTTCCAGGCGTTCGCGCAAGTTGCGCGAAGTAACGTAGGAACCTTCGCGTCCGCAAAACGGAGAAGTGTTGATGGTAAACAGCATCGCAATCGTCGGCTCGTCAATGACAATCGGCGGCAGCGGCGTGGGATTCTCCGCGCTGGTAATGGTCTCGCCAATGGTGATGCCTTCGACGCCAGCGACGGCGATGATGTCGCCGAGCGAGGTTTCCGTAATATCGGTGCGCTTGAGCCCGGAGAAGCTGAAGAGCTTGGTGATCTTTGTTTTGTGAAATGAGCCGTCACGCTTGGCGATGGCAACGTCTTCGCCAGTCTTCATGGTCCCGGAAAAAACGCGGGCAATGGCCAGGCGGCCCAGGTAGTCGCTGTAATCAAGATTCGCGACCAGAATTTGCAGCGGCCCGTCTTTGTCACCCTGCGGCGCGGGAATGGTATCGACGATGGCTTCAAACAGCAGACGCAGATCCTCGCCCGCCGCTCCCTGATGCACGGCAGCCGTTCCTGCCTTGGCGTTCGTATAAAGGACAGGGAAATCAAGATGCTCTTCCTTGGCGTCGAGATCGATAAAGAGGTCGTAAACCTCATTCAGAACTTCCTGCGGGCGCGCATCTGGCCGGTCGATTTTATTAATGACCAGAATCGGCTTCAGGTTAGCCTCAAGCGCCTTGCTGAGCACGTAACGAGTTTGCGGCAGCGGGCCTTCGCTGGCGTCAACCAGCAGCATGACGCCGTCGACCATCTTGAGCGCGCGCTCTACTTCGCCGCCAAAATCGGAGTGGCCGGGCGTATCCACGATATTGATTTTCGTGCCGGCGTAAAACACGGCCGTGTTCTTGGCAAGGATGGTGATGCCGCGCTCGCGTTCCAGATCGTTCGAGTCCATGACGCGCTCGGCGACGGTCTCGTTATCGCGAAAGGTGCCGCTTTGGCGGAGCATGGCGTCAACCAGCGTGGTCTTGCCATGATCCACGTGGGCAATGATGGCGATGTTGCGAATACTCGGATTCAGATCGAAAACTCCTCAGGAGTGCGAATTGGGGACTTAGTACTACTTTACTATGACCGAAGAATTCGGGTTTGTTGAACGAGGGTTGTGTGGTGACGGGGCTCCGCCCCGTTCGGGCGCGGGGCAAAGCCCCGCCACCACACGAGCCTTAGCTTATCAAGCGCGCCGGCGGCGATTGCGACGCTTGGGCTGCTCACATGCCTGAATTGTTCCGGGTGGGAGGAGTCTGGGGTCGGAGGATCGAACTGAGCTTGTCTCCGAACTTAGCATTTGATTCCTATTAGCATTCAGGAAGGCCATATTCGTGGAGGCGACCTGCATGGCATAGAACAGGGCGCAGGCTTCTTTCGGCTCGATGCGGCGGTGCAGCATCATCTCGCAAACGTCGGAGATGGCCGACTGGATGGAGGCGGCATCTTCGAGTCGAGGGAGGTAGATGTGATCGGAAGGGATGGTGTCGGCGTTGTCGATGTTGATCGGCGGCGGGCCTGTGATCTCGTGAAAGTGGCAAAACCTCTTGCCGTGGAGAGCGGGCGATTGGCATGGATCTCCGTTGGTCTTTCGTTGTTCGCAAAGTTTGACGGAAGGTTTGTTGGATGAGGATGACATTATGATTGCTCCTTTGGGCGATGATCGCGGTTGGTAATTTATTTCTTTCGGATATGAGATCGGGGAGTGTTTTGCACCCCCCCCCCCCCCCCCCCCCCCCCGATTTCCGCCAAAATATTGAAAGCAAAGTACTTAGTTGTAAAATATGGAGGAATAAGGACTTAGCTGGAGGAATTTTGAGGTTTGGCGCCGTTTCTGGGGTGCGAAATTGCGGCTTCTGCTGACTTGTCAAAGATCGCCGAAGATAGTTTTTCGGCAGTTTGTGCCGCCCATCTCTGGAGATGGGCCGTCTCTTGATGTTGCGCTCTCGGAGAATTAGCGCATAGGTTGCGGTTCGGCGTCTGTGATGGTGGTACGGGAAAAATGTGATGAAAAAGGCCAGGTCGGATTTTCTGTTTGACATCATTGTTACTTAGAGTAACAATTGATTGGTGTACAAGGTGGTCACCACGAAATCTTTCGCCAGGGCTCTGTCCCGGCTTCCGGTGAACTGGCAGAAGCGGATTGTGGAGAAGATCAAGGGAGTTGCGGTCGATCCTTATGCCAAGCACAACAATGTCACGAAACTTCAGGGACGCGAGGGCTACCGGCTGCGAATTGGCGATTGGCGGGTCATTTACGAGTTGCACGATGACCGGCTTGAGTTATGGGCTCTGGAAGTGGGGCCACGGGGAGGAATTTACTGATGCGTGTCGAAACCATTACCCGCAAGGGCAAGGAGTTTGCCGTCATTCCGGTGGCAGCTCTTCAAAGGCTGCTGGAGGATGCGGAAATGCTTGCCGACGTGAAGGCCTACGATGCGGCTAAGGCGCGTCTGGAGGATGGCGAGGACGAGCTTATACCACTGGAGATCACCGAGCGCAGGTTGAGGGGAGAACCGGCGCTCCGCGCCTGGCGCGAGCATCGCGGGCTTACTCAGGAGCAGCTCGCGAAGAAGGCGAAGGTATCGCGGGCGCTGATCGCGGCGATTGAGACTAAGCGCAAGGCTGGATCTGTCAGCACGTGGAAGAAGCTGGGCGCGGCGCTTGATGTGGGGTGGGAGATGCTGGCATAGTCCGAAAAAAATCCTCAACTCGCGGCGTCCGCGGAATTCCACCCCTTCGACCCCGCTCAGGGTAGGCACTTCGCAAAGTGCGCGAAGGATACGGCACCCCTTGCGTCAATGGTGCCGGCGAGGTCAAAAGCCCGGGCCACCCGACGACCGATGCGGATGTAGGGGTCCTTCGACTCCGCGGAACGACTCGCTTCGCGAATCGTTCTGCTCCGCTCAGGATGACAACTTCGAGATGATTCGATGAGTCTGTACCGGTTCCGCGCCAATCTTGCGGATTCACGTCCGCCAGGGCCGCAGCCGCCTTCGGCTGTCCAGGCAAGCGCAGCTTGTAGACTTAGGTGGCTCGGCATCCCATGCGTCCAAACGAAAATTCGCGCTTGTGCCAAACCTTCCTTCTATTCACAGGCGTCATCTTCCTATCGTGCAGTCTTTCTCGCGCGCAACAACCAGATAAGAATCCTTCTACTCTCCCCGACGCTCCCAAGCCGAGTACGCCCGGGCCCGAACCCGAACCAAAGACCTTCTTCGCGCGCTGGGCGGACTTTTACCGCCAGGATTGGTCGCCGCCCGCTTCAACTGCGACTTCTGCGCCGGCTCCGGCGCGCCGCGGCCTTCCGTCGCCGCTCGATTCGCCGCCATTTCCCAACTCCGATTGGTCCTACGGAGGTTCGCCCGTGATCGGCGAGCCGGATACGAATAGCTATCCGCTGATGACCGCCATCAACGGAGCCCGCAGCCGGACGAAGCTCTATGGATGGATCGATCCAACGCTGACCTTTAGCACCTCGACCAACAGCAATGCGCCCGAGGCGAACGACGTCTACTCCAACCGCTTTGAACTGAATCAGTTCGTCCTCTACGCCGAGCGGCTGCCCGATTCCGTGCAACAGGATCACGTCGACTGGGGATACCACCTGACCGCGCTCTATGGCACCGATTATCGCTATACGACGGGAAAGGGCTACGGGAGCAGCCAGTTGCTGGACGATCATCATCAATATGGATTCGATCCGACGCTGGAATATCTCGACATTTACATTCCGCAGGTCGCGCAGGGGATGAATCTACGGATCGGGCGGTTCATCTCGGTGCCGGGCATCGAGGCGCAGTTGGCGCCCCAAAACTACATCTTCAGCCACTCGCTGCTGTATGCCATTGACCCTTTTACCGACACAGGGTTGATAGCGACGGTGAAGCTGAACGACCAGTGGCTGGTGCAACTGGGAATTACCGCCGGCCAGGACGTCGCTCCGTGGACGCCGGATGCGAAGCCTTCGGGCACGGCCTGCGTCAGCTATACGACTATGTCGGTGAATAACAATTTGTACATCTGCGCCAACGGCATCAACGACGGCAAGTACGCTTACAACAATCTGCAGCAGTATGACGCAACCTGGTATCACAAATTTTCAAAGACGGTGCACATGGCCACCGAGTCCTGGTACATGTATGAGCGCGACGTGCCCGCGCTCGGAGGCGACATCAAGCCGGAACTTGGCGCCAACCCGGCCTACTGCCTGACGGGAGAGGAGCGTTGCACCACTCCCGAGTATGCGGTGGTGAATTTTCTGCAGAAGGAGCTGTCGGCGCATGATTTCCTGTCGTTTCGCAGTGACTTTCTCGACGATAAAAAGGGCCAGCGAACGGGCTATGCGACGAAATACTCAGAGAACACGATCATGTGGTGTCATTGGTGGGGTTCGACCGTTCAGCTGCGTCCAGAGCTGCGTTTCGAGCGGGCCTGGGATCAGAAGGCTTACGACAACGGCCGGCGGCAGAATCAGATTACAGTCGCCAGCGATCTGATTTTTCACTTTTGAGGATGTAGGGGTCCTTCGACTCCGCGGAACGACTCGCTTCGCGAATCGTTCCGCTGCGCTCAGGATGACAACTTAGAGTTGATTTGAAGCTTCCACCAACTCTGCGCCGATCTCCGGAGTCACTTCCGCCCGCGTCCGCAGCCGATACCAGAAGACGATCGCAATTAGCGAGAACATGAAGATGATGGTCGAGATGGCGTTGATCTCCGGCGTGATCCCTCGGCGGAGGCGTCCCCAGATTTCCAGCGGCAGCGTGTTGTCGCGGCCGATCAGGAAGAAGCTGACGGCGATTTCGTCCATGGAGAGGGTGAAGATCAGGAGCGCCGCTCCGATGATGGAGAGTTTGAGATTGGGAACGGTGATGCGCCAGAAGGTTTGCCAGTAAGTCGCTCCTAAGTCGAGCGAGGCTTCTTCCTGGGCGCGATTTAGTTTCTGCAATCCGGCGAAGACTTCGGTAGTGGCTACGGAGATTAGAGCGGTGCCGTGGCCGAGGACGATGGTGACCAGGCTTAGTTTCACATCGGCTACGCGAAACAGCATCAGTAGCGAGAGGCCGGTGATGATGCCGGGAAGAATCAGCGGCAGAAGAACCAGGCGGCGGAACAGAGCTTTGCCGGGGAATTGCGCGCGATCTAGGGCTAGGGCGGCGGGGATTCCGAAGACTAGAGCGATCAGCATTGCGGCTGCTGCCACTAACAGACTGTTTAGGACTGAATCCCAGATGGGACCGTCGTTGAATAGAATGCGATACCAGTTGAGCGTCAGGTCGTGGGGCGGGAAGCCTCCTACGCCTTGTCCGTTGAAGGAATAAAGGATGAGGATGACGATGGGGAGGTAGAGGAAGGCGAAGACGGCCAGCGCGTGAGCGGTGAGCCAGCGCGGACCTTGGAGTGACGCACGTTTCATATTGCTGCACCGCGGAGACTCGGGGCACGGTCAAACCACCATGGTGTACACGGTCGTGGAATCCCACCCTTGCGCAAAGAACGCGCAAGGATGGGGCACCCGGTTGGCGAAAAATTGCGGCGGGGTAGAAGGGAGTAGGGGTCCTTCGACTCCGCAAGAGCTTCACTTCGTGAAGTTCTTGCTCCGCTCAGGATGACAAGGGTACTCACTGGAAACTCCATTTCTTCTCTAAACGCTCCGAGAAGAAGATCAGGCCTAGCACCAACGCCAGCATGCAGAGCGAGATGGCGGCACCTAAGGGCCAGTTGTAGGCGGCTCCGAAGAGGCTTACTACTATGTTCGAGATCATGATGCCGCTCGGGCCGCCTAGCAGCAGCGGCGCTAGGAAGTCTCCCAGGCTTAGGACGAAGGCGAAGGTTGCTCCGGCTAGGACTCCGGGAATGGAGAGCGGAAAGATCACGCGCCAGAAAGTTTGCGCGGGCGTGGCTCCCAGATCGTGCGAGGCTTCTACCAGGTTGCGCGGAATGTGCTCGAGCGATGCGTAGATGGGTAAGAATGTGAAGGGTGTATAGATGTGCGTCAATGTAAGCACGACCGCGAACGGGCTGTAGAGCAGGAAATCGAGAGGATGACTGGTGAGGTGCACATATTGCAGGAGCGTGTTCAGGACGCCGTCGGTGCCGAGGATCGTCTTCCAGGCGTAGGCGCGCACCAGATAACTGACCCACAGCGGAATAATTACTAGCTGATAGTAGAGGTCTTTTCTTCCTCCGGCGTGGAACGAGAGAAAGTAGGCGAGCGGATAGCCGAGCAGCATGGAGAAGAACATCACGCGGGCGGCGATCCACATGGAGCGCAGCAGCGTCTCCCAGTAAACCGACTTGGTGAGGAGTTCGTGATAGTTGTCGAGGTTCCAGGAATGCACGATGGTTCCTGCTTCGGAGACTGACCAGAAGCTGTAACAAAACATCAGCAGGTAAGGCACCAGCAGAAACACGGCGACCCAAACCAGCGGCGGGACGGTGATCGCGGCGCGGTAGGCGCGAGAGAACATTATGCTTTCTCCTCGAAACTGGTCGCTCGAACCGGGATGGCATCAGCGGCGGAGAATTCGAACTCGAGCGGGCTTTGGGGAAGGTCGCGGCTGGCGGTGCGGATGGTCAGGATCAGTCCGCCGTCGGACTCGACGCGCAGCAGGTCGGTGGCGCCGTGGAAAGCCTGGTCGCGGAGTTTGGCTCGAAAGCGAACCGCCGCGTTACTGGTTGGCGCAGCGCTCGCCGGGCGAATGCACTCTGGGCGTAACGAGAACAGCGCCGGGCCATCGGGCAGCTTCGTGGGCCATTGCAGCGCGCCGCAGGTCGCTGTGCTTTGGCTAACGTTGGCGCTCAATAAATTTGTGTGTCCGATGAATTGCGCTGTGTACGAAGTTGCGGGGCGGTTGTAAATTTCGCGCGGACTGGCTACCTGCTCTAGTTCGCCGCTGCGCAACAACGCGATGCGGTCGGACATCACCATCGCTTCTTCCTGATCGTGCGTGACAAAGATAAAGGTGATGCCGACTTCGCGTTGCAGCGCTTTGAGTTCGACTTGCATCTGGCGGCGCAGGTTGGCGTCGAGCGCGGAGAGCGGTTCATCGAGCAATAGAAGACGCGGACGATTCACCAGCGCGCGGGCGAGGGCGATGCGCTGCTGCTGTCCGCCGCTGATTTTCGATGGTTTCGATTTGGCGTAGGCGGACATCTTGACCTTCGCCAGCGCTTCGGCTACGCGCGATTGAATTTCGTCGGCCGGACGTTTGGCGATTGCTAATCCGTAACCCACGTTTTGTTCGACGGTCATGTGGGGAAAAAGCGCATAACTCTGGAAGACTGTGTTTACGCGGCGGCGATAGGGAGGCTTGGTGTCGAGGCGCTCGCCAGACATCCAGACTTCTCCGGAAGTGGACTGCTCGAAGCCGGCGAGAATTCTGAGCAGTGTGGTCTTTCCCGAGCCGCTCTCGCCGAGGATGGTCAGGAATTCGCCTTCGGCGATTTCTAGCGAGATGTCGCGCAGCACGACGTTCTTGCCGAAGTGCTTGGCCACATTGCGGATGGAGAGGAGGGATGCGGGGATTTGTTGACTGCTGGTTGCGACCGCGGGTTCCGAGGTTGTTGCCATGGCTGTCTTTTTTGGCGCTGCTTGCACGCGGGCGAGGGCGCCCGCGCTACACATTACTGCGTGGCTTTTACTTCGTTCCAGATTTCGTTGTACTTAGCGCGGCGCGGAACATTTTGCCAGAAATAGAGACGCTTCTGGTAATTGTCCACGTCGTCGAGGTGCAGGCTCTTCACTTCTTCCGGCGTCATGAACTGCGCGGCGTGAGGATTTGCTGGCGTGTATCCGGTCACGTCGGTGACCTTTTTCTGGGTCTGTGCCTGGATCATGAACTCGAGAAACTTGTACGCCAGATCTTTATTCTCGCTTCCGGCGGTGATCATGAGGTGATCGATCCAGCCGGTGGTGTTTTCTTTGGGAATGGTCTCACCGACCGGGAAATTGCTTTTGCGCAACTGGTTGGTCATGAGCGGCCAACCCATCGCGATGACCACTTCGTGGTTCTGGAAAAGATTGGTGAGTTCTCCGCCCGTAGACCAGATCTTGCGAATGTTCGGCTTCAGCTCCACCAGCTTCTTTTTAACTTTGTCGAGTTCCTCGTCGCTCATGTTGTAGAGATGGCCGGGATCGGGCTTGTCGTAGCCAAGTACCTGGGCCGCCATGTAGACGGTGGAAAGATCGTCCCACACGGAGATTTTTCCTTTCAGCTTCGGGTCCCACATGACGTTCCAGCTTTCGGGAGGCTGAGGGAAAGCGGTGGTGTCATAGATCATCGGGTCGGGTCCCCACATGAAGGGCACGCCATAGACTTCGCCCTTTACCCGGACCAGCGACAACGAAGTGAGCTGCGGCGAAAGCTGGCTGTAGCTGGGCAGCTTACCCAGATCGAGTGGCGCCGCGAGGCCGGAGGTCGCAATCATGGTGGCCACGTCGCTTGATGGAGAGATTACGTCGTAATTACCCGAGCTGCCGCCGCGCAGTTTGGCGACGAGTTCATCGCTCGACCCCATGTAGGAAGCCGACACTTTGCAGTGGTTCTGCTCCTCGAAAGTCTTGACGTAAGCGGGATCGGCGTAGCCTTCCCAGACCAGCAGATTGAGCGTGGGAGTTTTTTTGGTACAGGATGCGGTGAACAGGACCAGTAAGACGGCGAGCAGGGCGAACGTTGATTTACGCAACATTAATTACTCTCCCTCACGGTTGGACCCCAGCGGCTAAAGCCGCATTCAACACACTGCCCTTACCGCAGCGGTAAACCGCTGCGCCACCCAAAAAAAGTGCAAGACCGAGTTCTAAGCGGCTAAAGCCTTAAAATCAAAGTCAAAGGCAGCGGGCGAGGGCGCCCGCTCCACACAAAAACAAGTACAAGTACAACATCAAGTTCTTCTTCAGGCCGTTCTCCACCAACGAATCCTCAGAACGTCGGCGGAGTGTTGACCCACAACAGCCAGGTCTCGCTGCGGCCGGGATTTTTCCAGCGATGGGGCGTGGCGCTCTCAAAATAAAAGCTGTCGCCGCGCTTCAGATCGTACTCCTCGTCGTCGAGAGCGATCTTCAACTCTCCGCGCAGTACAAAAAGGAACTCCTCGCCCTCGTGGGCGTAGGACTCGCCACTGCCGGCTTGGGGCGCGATGCGGAACAGGTGCGGTTCCATTACTTTGTTGCCCCAGGCAAGCAACTCCATGCGCACGCCGGGACCAGCTTCGAGCACCTTGCGTTTGGACGGTCGCACCAATCGGGTATTCAATTCCGTGGCATCGAAAAAATCAAGGATATTGGTGCGGTAGAAGCGTGCTAGCCTGCGCAGTGTGCCGACGGAGGCGCTCATCTGCGAGCGTTCGAGAGCGCTGAGGAAGCCAATCGAAATTTCAGCGGCCGAGGCGACTGCGGCAAGACTGAGGCCGCGCTTGGTCCGCAACCGGCGCAATCGAGGGCCAATCGACGCAGTGCCGTTGCTGGTGGCAGGTTTGATGGCGCCTTCGCGCTTCAGCATCTGCACGATGGCGGCGGCGTTCAGTCCGCGGACCTTGCGCAGGTAGCGCGCTTTTTTCAGCAGGCGCACGTCATCGTTGGTGTAAAGACGATACCGGCTCTCGGTGCGCTGGGGGCGCGTGAGCCCGAGCGTTTCCCATCCTCGGATCGCCGACGAAGAGATCCCCACTAAACGGGCTACGTCACCGATTTTGAGATAGACCTGGACGTCGCTCGACATGATGTTCGCATGAGCCGGTCGGCCGCGGGGGATTGCATTTTTCCGCTTGACAGAGGGCGGCGTGAGCCTCTAACCTTGCGCGATTATAGCAAGGTTTGTGTTCCGCGCAAGTTGAATCAGGGTCCCTGTAAAATTTGTTTTCCCGAGATCAGGAGGATCTGTCCCATGCCGTCGAAGCCGTCCCGGATGTGCTGCTGGCTTATCTCGTTGAGCTCGGTACTGAGCCTGTGCCTGATCTGTTCCACGCTGGTGTCTGCCCAGGGCACGGGCGGACGCATCCTCGGCCGCGTTTCGGATCCGACTGGCGCCACACTGGCCGGAGTTAAAATCACGCTCACCAACGACGCCACCAACGTGAGCAGCGAATCCGTCACGAATGCTAACGGCGATTACGGCTTCCCCCAGGTTCCGGTCGGTAGTTACCGCATGGAATTCGACCTCACAGGCTTCAAGAAGAATGTTCAGCGCGCGGTGAGTGTAAGTCTCAACCAGGTCGTGACTGTCAACTCGGTCCTGCAGATCGGCGCCGCGAAAGAAACGGTGGAGGTGACCTCTGAAGCGCCGCTGGTCGATACCACTAGCACGCAACTGGGCGCGGTCATGGATTCGAGGCAGGTTTCAAACTTGCCCCTCAACTCCCGCGACACTTATCAGCTTCTGCAACTGCAGCCGGGCGTTATGTCAACCGTCGGGTCGAGCAACACCCTTATCTATGGGAGCGATAGCCCGGGCGCGGTTTCGGTGAACGGCGGACGCGGACGCGCCAACAATTTCAGCGTCAACGGCGGCGATGCCAACGATCTCTTTGTCAACCTTCCGACGGTTCAACCGTCACCTGACACCATCCAGGAGTTCCGCGTTCTGACTAATACTTTTGACGCGGAGTATGGGCGCAACTCGGGTTCGATCGTCAACGTGGTAACGAAGTCAGGGACGAACGATTGGCATGGCAGCGCCTATGAGTTCTTCCGCAATAAGGTGCTCAACGCCGATAATTACTGTCTTACGGCTGCCGATGGTTTGCCCTGCGCCAAGCCGCAATTCAATCAAAATCAGTTTGGCGGCACCTTTGGTGGACCGATCAAGAAAGATCGAACATTCTTCTTTGCTTCGTATGAAGGCCGGCGCATCCGGCAGGGCATTTTCTCGCCGGCGGTCACGGTGCCCACTTCGCAGGAGACCCCATCTCCAACTAATTTGGTGAACGGGCAGATTGTTGCGAACTTTACGGACGTGAACCCGAGCGTGCCCACGCCGTTTTACGGGACTCTGAGCAACTCGGCGCTTCTGTTGAGTCGTGGGGCGACTCCTGGGGCGTGCCAGACGGCCAACTACGCGGTTAACGGTCCTACCGCGACAATTCAAGATGGCGCGAACTACTCAGATGTCTTTCCGACCGGCCAGATCCCGCTTGCCTGCTTGGATCCTACCGCAGTTGACCTGCTGCAGTTTGTTCCGCAGGCACCGAACGGCGGTAATCTGATTACCACCGTTCCCACCGAGCCCATAAGCGGCAACCAGTTTACGGTCAAGGTTGACCACAAGATCAATGACAAGCAGAACCTGAGTGTCTATTACTATTACAACGACGACAACACCACGCAGCCCTTTGCCAACTTCGAATTGACGGGCGCCGACGTCCCAGGGTTCGGAAGCATTATCGATGAGCGCTTCCAGCAGTGGAACATTACCCACACCTGGACGATCAGCAACACCATGGTTAACGAATTCCGTTTCAATTACAACCGCGAGGGCCAGGAGACGTTCCAGCATCCCGAAAATACGGAACTGGTGCAGAACTCCTGTCCGCCGGCTCCTGCGTGGCTGACGGGCGTCACGGGTTCAGTCCCGTGTTTTTATGGTGACGTTCCGGGCAATACATATGGCATTCATCCGTTTCTGGGCCCCAACCGCGAGGGCCTTCCCTCCATCTCGGTTTCAGGTGGATTTTCTCTGGGCAACGATTCGGAAGGCGAACTTCCCCAGGCTGGAAATTCTTTCCAGTGGGCCGACAGCTTAACCAAAATATGGGGCAACCACACTTCCAAGTTTGGCGTGGATATTCGACGTCAGCAGTTTAATCAATTCCTCTATTACAACGTGAACGGGACCTTCGACTATTACGGAGGAGGGCCGAACGATCCGGTTGCGTGCTACAGTTACGACCCGGTTGCGCAGCAATGTAACAGCCAGAATCTTTATGCCAACTATCTGTTGGGTCTTCCCGATCAATTTGGACAAGGTTCAGGCCAAGTCGAGAATGTCCGCAACACGGGTGTTTATCTGTACGCGCAGGATAGCTGGAAGCTAAAGCCGAATCTGACCCTGAACTACGGGCTGCGATGGGAGTTGAACACTCCACTGGCGGATAAGGCGCAGCACGTCCAGACGTTCCGGCCGGGGCAAAGTTCTACCATTTTTCCTTGCGGAGGTCCTAATACCGACTGCACCTCACAGGACGCGATTGGATTGGTGGTTCCGGGGGATGCGGGCATTCAGCCGGGTATGACTCAGACCTATTACAAGGCGTTTGCTCCGCGAATAGGGCTTGCGTGGAGTCCGGGTGACTCGGGCAAGACGAGCATTCGCGCCGGCTTTGGACTCTTCTATAACCCGGTGGAGCAGTTGGTGCTGGAACAATTCGGCGCTGAGCCACCGTTTGGCGGCAGCACCTTTGTTTATGAGACGCAGTTCAACCAACCGTTTCTTGGCCAGGACGGTGCTACCACTTATCTGAATCCGTTCAATGGAGTTCTCAATCCCCAAAGAGGAAATGCGCAGGATTGGGCGACATTCGAGCCCATCCTTTTGTTCGGTGACTTTCAGCCGCACATGCGCTCGCAGTATTCCGCGCAGTACAACTTCACCATCCAGCGGGAGCTAACCAGAGATATGAAGCTGGAAATCGGCTACGTGGGAACGCAGGGGCATCGCCTGCTGGCGACGCATGATATCAATTACTCGAACCCGCAAACGTGCGTGGATCTTGATAACATTGCAGGGCAGAACCCCAACTATGTTTTGGCGGGGAATGGCGGATCACCGACGACTTGCGGCCAATTCACCGAGGACGCTCCTTTCTATATTCCGCCGGGTACGCAACTGCCCAATTCTTTGCACTTGCCCTATGCGCAAAATAACACGGTGCTTCCCGCAGGCTATGTTGTTGGTGGGAACGGCATAACGCTGGTTGGCTTGCGACCCTACTCGTCGCCGCAGTGCGACCCCATGACCGGTAATGGTTGTCCCATTAGCCAAGTTCCGGTGTATAGCAGCATCTTTGCCCAGGACACCATTGCCGGGTCATCCTATAACTCTTTGCAAGTTTCGGTAGAGAAGCAATTCTCTCGCGGACTTCAATTTACCGCGGCATATACTTTCAGTAAGTCCATTGACCAGGCATCCAGCTTCGAAGGAATCTTGAATCCACTGCCGGGCGCGGACAACAATGCGCTTTCACTGTTCGACGCCAAGCATCGATTTGTCATTAGTTACGTCTGGCAACTGCCAATTCCGAAATACAGCGGAATCGCCGGGAAATTGCTGGATGGCTGGTCGGTGTCGGGTATCACGACCTATCAGACAGGATTTCCAATCCGGATTACTTCTGCATCCGACAATGAGTTGATGAACAGTTTTGATTTTGAACTGCCGGGCGAACCGAATCAAGTCGCCCCATTTACGTGGCAGAGGCCGCAAGGCAACAACAATTACTATTTTAATAACCAGAATAATCAGAGCGGGATTTTTACCGAGGCTAACATATTCGGCTATGTCGGCAATGCGCCGCGCACGATCTGCTGCGGACCGGGGATCAGCGAAACCGATTTTGCCGCCGTCAAGCTCATTCCGATCAACGAACGTATTCACATGGAATTTCGTGGAGAGCTTTTCAATGTTTTCAACCATACTCAGTTCTATAACCCAGATGGCAACAGCACTGACGGCGCTCAGTTCGGCCAGGTCACTCAGGTGAAAGACCCGCGGCTGGCTCAGTTCGGCTTGAAGATGTACTTCTAGTTTAAGAGAGTAGACTAGAACGGTTCGATCCCCGGGCGGTTTCGGCCGCCCGGGCCCAATCTAATGGCCTACCCGGCCTGAGTCTTATTGGAGATCACGATGTACCCCGCATTGCAGAAAGAGCTCGATACCTTCGGGCAACGTACTCCGAAGTCCGCCGAAGCGCATAAGAAGAACCTGAAGCGCCTGCCTTTGGGCGTGGCCAGCAACTATCGCGCTTATGATCCGTATCCGATCTTCGTCGCGGACGCGTCGGGCAGTAAGTTTCGCGATCTTGACGGCAACGAATATCTTGACCACAACCTGTGTTTTGGCACGCTCATGGCTGGCCATTCGCATCCGGCGGTGATTAAGGCCGTCGAAGGGCGCCTGCATAAAGGCACCGCTTATGGGATGCCGCACAACATGGAGTGGGAACTCGCGGAAGAAATCTGTACGCGCTTTCCGGTGGAGATGTGCCGCTTCGGCAACAGCGGCACCGAAGCCACCATGCATACCATTCGTCTCGCGCGCGCTGCAACCGGGCGCGACAAGATCATCAAGTTTGAAGGCGGTTATCACGGATTGCATGATGCGGCGCTGGTCAGTGTGAAGCCGCATCCACCCGCTGACGATTTTGGCGACATCAAGAATCCGAAAGCTGTATCCGGCGGGGCTGGCGTGCCGAAAGCCAGCATCGCGAACGTGCTGGTGGCGACGTTTAATGACCTGGAAACGGTGGAGCGCCGCTTCCGTGAGAATCCGAACGAGGTTGCGGCGGTAATTCTCGAGCCGATCATGATGAACGTTGGGCTGTGCATGCCGCAGAAGGGATTTCTCGAGGGCTTGCGGGCACTCTGCGACAAGTATGGCGCACTGTTGATCTTCGACGAAGTCAAGACGGGCGCGAAGCTCTCCTGGGGCGGGGCGTCGGAATACTTTGGCGTGGCTCCCGACATGATCTGCCTGGCGAAGTCGATTGGCGGCGGATTCCCGCTGGCGGCTTTCGGTGCGCACAAGCGGGTCATGAATCTGATTTCAGAGCACAAAGTTTTCCACGGCGGTACTTACAACACGAATCCGATTTCGATGGCGGCTGGGCTGGCAACTTTCCGCGAAGTGCTTACTCGGGATAATTACGCGCACATCGAGAAACTTAGTAACAAGCTGGTCGAGGGTTATAAGAGGACGATCGCTAAGGTCGGATTGCAAGGTTACATCGCCAGCGCGGGAGCAAACGGAGCGTTGATGTTGTATCCGAAGGAGATTCGTAACTACCGCGACTGGCTGCCAGTTGACGTTGACCTGTGGCGGCACTACTGGTTCGGCATGGTGAATCGTGGCGTGATGCCGCAGCCTTACTGGTGGGACGAGCAGTGGACGATTTCCGTGCAGCACACCGAGGCGGACATAGACCGGCACCTGGCGGCGTTTGCCGACGTTGCTGGGTCGCTGTCCGCGGCGCAGCAGGAGCGGTTGGGAGCTGTAGCAACACATTAACGGGATCGGGTCATCTGGCCATCGGGTCATCGGCTGATTGAAAACCCGAGAGCCAGATGGGCTAGATGACCACGCTCGTCCGATCACCGATGACCCGATCATCTGACGACTTCTGGCGATGACTTCTGACGATGACTTCTGATCCCAACCAGCCGCACCTGAAGCGCGTCCTCGGACGCTTTGACCTGGTGTTGCTGTTTGTCGTTGCTGTATTCAATCTCAACGTCGTCCCGAGCATCGCTGCCAACGGCGGTGTGACCGTCTGGCTTTGGATCATCTCGCTGCTGCTGTTTTTCTGGCCGCAGGGGATCGCGGTGATCGAACTTGCGCATCGTTACCCGGGCGAGGGCGGCGTCTACCTGTGGGCGAAAGAAGTGTTCGGTGACTTTCATGGATTTCTTTCCGGCTGGTGTTACTGGACCAATAACATGTTGTATGTGCCGACGGTGATGCTGTATTTCGTGGGCGTATCTGTTTACGTGCTCGGCCCAAACCGTCTGTGGCTGGCAGATAACAAGATTTTCGCCTCCACTGCCTCGCTTGCACTACTGGCGCTGCTTACCGTCTTCAATATTCTTGGACTCGGTGTTGGCAAGTGGATCAACAACGTCGGAGCGGTTGGAACTTTTGTCGCTGCTGCCGTGCTCATCGGCCTCGGCGCGGTGATCTGGTCGCATTTCGGCACAAACATCGCTGCCGCGGACTTCAAGATCCCCGCCGATCCTCGCTTCGTGCTGAATTCCTTCGGCGTAATCTGTTTCGGTCTGGTCGGCCTTGAACTCGCGTCCGTTATGGGCGACGAAATCGAGGACCCCGGTCGTACGCTTCCCGGCGCCGTCGCCTGGGGCGGAGTGCTCTCCGGCGCTCTCTACGTCGGCGCGACGCTAACTTTGCTCATCGCCGTGGGCAAGAATGTCAATGTGCTTCAGGGCATCGTTCAAGCCGTGAACCACATGGCGGAGCGGGTCGGCATCGTGTGGATCACGGTGCCTTTCGCCTTCATGCTTAGTTTCTCGATTGCGGGTATTGGATCGGCGTGGATGGGAGGCTCCGCGCGAATCCCGTTCGTCGCTGGCCTGGATTCGTATATGCCCGCATGGCTCGGCAAGGTTCATCCTCGCTACGCCACGCCTTACGCGGCATTGATCGTCCAGGGGATTGTGTCGGCGCTTCTAGTGCTGATGAACTTCTTTGGGTGGTGGTTCTGGGACAAATTAATGGCGGTCTTCGGCTTATTGCCGCGCTTGTATCTGAGTCCCGCGGGGGCCGGGGAAGTGTTTCAAAGACTGCTGTCGCTGGCGGTGGTTCTGCAGCTTGTGCCTTTCGTCTATGTTTTTGGTGCGCTTGTGAAATTCGCAGTCACTGAGACCGTTCCCCAAGGCCGGTACGGCCGGACTACCATGTTCCTCGCGGGGACGAGCGGCTTTCTAACTACGATCCTTGGGATCGCGCTCGTGTTCTTTCCGGCCCAGCAAATTACTTCGCTGTGGTCCTACGAGATTTGGATGGTGGGCGGTACCTTATTCTTCATCGGATTGGCCGCATTTTTCTTCTTTGTCTACGGGCGGCTGAAAGAGCCGCAGGCCGCCCTGGTTGAATAGCAGTATTTCATGGAGGACTTATGCCTGGTGGAGTTACAACCGACGTCAAAGCTTATTCGATGCTGATCAACGGTGAGTGGGTCGCGAGTAAGTCGGCCAAGACCTTTCCCGTGTACGATCCGTCGACCGAAGAAGTGATTGCACAGGTTCCGGACGCGAACGCGGACGACGTTGACCGCGCGGTCGCGGCTGCCAAGGCCGCGTTTGAGGATGGTCCTTGGGCGACGACCACGGCTCAGGAGCGTGGACGCGTGCTGTTTCGTCTAGCTGAGAAGGTGCGGCAGAACCAGCCCATGCTCGCCGAAATCGAATGCCGCAACTCGGGCAAGCCGATTGTCGAGGCGGAGTACGACATCAACGACGTGGCTACGTGCTTTGAATATTACGGCGGGCTAGCCACCAAAGTCGTCGGCTACGTGAATCCTGTTCCCGACAACGCGATGAGCCTTTCACTGAAGGAGCCGATGGGCGTCGCCGGTCAGATCATTCCATGGAATTATCCGTTGATGATGGCCGCGTGGAAACTGGCACCGGCGCTGGCTGCGGGTTGTACTTGCGTGCTCAAGCCAGCCGAGCAAACGCCGCTCACCGCGCTGGAACTGGCGAAGTGGTTTGACGAAGTCGGCCTGCCGAAAGGGGTGGTCAACGTAATCACCGGCTTTGGCGAAAGCTGCGGATCGCCGCTGGTCAGGCACCCGGACGTCAATAAGATTGCTTTTACTGGATCGGCCGCAGTCGGCAAGATCATCGTGAAAGAAGCGGCCGATACCGTGAAGCGCGTGACGCTCGAACTGGGCGGCAAGTCGCCGAACATCTTTTTCGCCGATGCCGACTTCGAAGCCGCCATCGACGGGGCGCTGTTCGGCGTCTTCATTAATCAGGGAGAAGTGTGCTCGGCCGGCAGCCGCATCCTGGTGCAGAAATCGATTTACAGCAAGTTTGTCGAAGCGATGGCTGAGAAAGCGAAGAAGATCAAGATTGGTCCGCCGCTCGAACGCGAAACGAAGATGGGAGCGTTGGTATCAAGAGACCAGTACGACCGCGTTTGCTCCTATCTCGAGATCGGCAAGAAAGAAGCCAAAGTAGCCTCGGGCGGCGGACGTGCCGCCCAATTCGCCAAGGGTTACTATGTGCAGCCCACTATCTTCTATAACGTGGATAACAACGCCCGCATTGCGCGTGAAGAAATCTTCGGGCCGGTTGCAGCCGTGATTCCGTTCGACGACGAAAAGGATGCGCTGAAGATCGCGAACGACACGCCCTACGGGCTGGCTGCGGCCGTTTGGACGCGCGACATTTTCAAAGCCATGCGCGCGGTAAAGGCATTGCGCGCGGGCATAGTGTGGGTGAACCACATGCAGCCGACTTATGTGGAGGCCCCGTGGGGAGGCTACAAGCAGTCGGGCTTTGGCCGCGAACTGGGGCCTTGGGGCATTGAAGAGTATCTCGAGACCAAGCAGGTGTATATCAATCTGAATGAAGCTCCCATCGGTTGGTACTAAGAACTGATAACTGGCAACTGAGAACTGACTTATGTCTACTATTCAATTACGTACTCCGATTCCCGGACCCCGCTCGCAGGCGCTGATGAAGCGTCGCAATGCCGCTGTCGTGCAGGCGGCCTATCATGCGACGCCGGTCTTTGTTGCCAAGGCGGAAGGAGCTGTCGTCGAAGACGTTGACGGCAACCGCCTGATTGATTTTGCCGGTGGCATTGGCTGCCTCAACACGGGACATCGCGCACCAGCGGTGGTTGAAGCGGTGCGGCGCCAACTCGATCGCTTCCTCCACACCAGCTTTAATGTGCTGCCCTACGAAAGCTATGTCGCGGTCTGCGAAAGACTGAACGCGCTGGTGCCGGGCAAGGGACCGAAGAAAACCTTGCTCGTGAACACGGGCGCGGAAGCAGTCGAGAATGCGATCAAGATCGCGCGCAGCTACACGAGGCGGCCCGCGATCATCTGCTTCGAAGACGCGTTCCACGGGCGCACTTACATGGCGATGGCCACGACCAGTAAGACGCATCCTTACAAGGCGGGGTTCGAGCCGTTTCCGAGCGAGGTGTATCGCATTCCGTATGCGTATTGTTATCGCTGCTCTTACTCGATGACGTATCCGTCTTGCGATGTGCACTGCGCGCGGCACATCGAAGACACGTTCAAGCGGGTGGTGGCGGCCGAATCGGTGGCGGCGGTGATCGTCGAGCCGATTCTCGGCGAAGGCGGATTCGTTACGCCGCCGACGGAGTTCTATCCAACACTGAGCGCGATTTGCCGCAAACACGGCATTCTGCTGATCGCCGACGAGGTGCAAACTGGGTTCGCGCGCACCGGCGCTATGTTTGCCTGTGAGCGCTTGGGGTTGGAGCCTGACCTGGTCACGATGGCAAAATCACTGACGGGCGGCTTGCCTATGGCGGCGGTCACGGGACGCGCCGACATCATGGATTCGCCGGGCTCCGGGCAACTGGGCGGCACGTTTTCAGGCAATCCTGCAGCCTGCGAAGCAGCGCTAGCCGTGCTTGACATCATCGAAAAGGAGAATCTCTGCGCGCGCGCGAATGTACTTGGCGAGCGTTTCCGCAAGCGCGCGGCGAAGTGGCGGGAGCGCTGGGAACTGGTGGGCGATGTCCGTGGACTGGGTGCGATGCAAGCGATCGAACTGGTGCGCTCGAAGACGACGCGCCAGCCCGCTGACGAGGAGACGAAACAAGTGTCACAATACTGTTATGAGCATGGTTTGGTGACGATCACGGCTGGATCGTACGGTAACGTGATTCGTCTGCTCGTGCCGCTGGTGATTACCGACGCGCAGATGGACGAAGGCATGGACGTGCTGGAGTCCGCGCTGGCTCACGTTGCCGAGAAAAAAGGCGCGTTGACGGAGCAGCTCACTTAGGGCGGCTGTCGCTACGTGTTTCTTTAATATTAATATTTAATTTCTTTGCGATTGCGAAAGGCAGGGTCCTCATGTCAACCGTTGCCGCACCTCCCGCCAACAAGGTTCCTCAATTTATTAATGGTCAGTGGGTCGAATCGCACGCCGCCGAATGGCAGGACGTTGTCAATCCCGCGACGGGCGAGGTCATTGGACGCGTTCCGATTTCCGACGCTGCCGAGGTTACGCGTGCCATCGACGCGGCACAGGCTGCCTTTCCGGAATGGCGGCGCACGCCCGCGGAAGACCGCATCCAGCCGCTGTTCAAGCTGAAGATGCTGCTGGAAGAACACCAGGACGATCTTGCGCGCGTCATCACGCAGGAAAATGGCAAGACGTTTACCGAAGCGAAGGCGGAAATGCGGCGGGCGATTGAGAATGTTGAAGTCGCCTGTGGCATTCCGATGATGATGCAGGGCCACAATCTGGAAGATGTGGCGCGCGGTATTGACGAGACCATGATTCGCCAGCCGCTGGGCGTGGTGGCGGCGATTGTGCCTTTTAATTTTCCCGGCATGATTCCGTTCTGGTTTCTGCCTTATGCGATTGCCTGCGGGAACACGCTGATCATCAAGCCTTCGGAGCGCGTGCCGCTGACTATGAAGCTTGCGTTCGAGTTGCTGGAGAAAACGGGGCTTCCGAGGGGCGTCGCGAACCTGGTCAATGGCGGCAAGGTTGCGGTCGATACGCTGATCGATCATCCGGCGGTGCGAGCCATCAGTTTCGTCGGCTCGACGCCGGTCGCGCGGTACATTTATGCGCGTGCGGGCGCGAATGGAAAGCGCGCGCAATGCCAGGGGGGCGCGAAGAATTACGTGATCGTGCTGCCTGACGCTGACATGCAAATGGCGACGCAGATTATTTCCGACAGCGCGTTCGGATGCGCGGGACAACGCTGCCTTGCGGTTTCGGTTGCGGTGACGGTGGGCGAGGCGCAAAAAACATTTCGCGACTCGATCAGCGAAGCTGCGGCCAGCCTACGCGTGGGCAATGGACTCGACGAGGGCGTGCAGATGGGGCCGGTGATCACGCGCCAGAGCAAAGACCGGGTGCAGGGTTTGATTGGCGCCGGCGCCCGGGACGGTGCGAAAGTAGTGGTTGATGGCCGCAATCCCAAAGTGGCGAAATATGAATCCGGAAATTTTGTGAAGCCTAGCGTGCTCGACGGCGTTCCTGCGAGCAGCGAACTGACGAACACGGAAATCTTTGGTCCGGTGCTCAGCCTGGTTCACGCGGGCAACATGGACGAAGCCATGGATATCGTGGCCCGGAGTCCATTTGGCAATCAGGCATCGCTGTTCACGTCGAGTGGATCAGCGGCGCGGCGCTTTCGGTATGAAACTCCCGCGGGGAATATCGGAATTAATATTGGGGTTGCCGCGCCCATGGCGTACTTTCCTTTCAGCGGATGGAAAGACAGTTTCTTCGGAATCATGCACGCGCAGGGACGCGATGCGGTCGAGTTCTACACCGAGAAGAAAATTGTCGTCGAGCGCTGGGCGAAGGAGCACTCGCGCAAGTTCTGACTAGGTGCTGAGTAAGTTCGGACAAAATTATGAGTACTTCAACTGAAGCTCCCACCATGACTGGCCAAGAGATGGTCGACCTCACTAAGAGGCACACCCTGTTTGAGTGGTCGGCGCAATCCAAGGTTGATCCCATCCCCGTGGCTCGGGCCAAGGGCATTTACTTCTGGACGCCGGAAGGGAAGCGATTCATCGATTTCAATAGCCAGTTGATGTCGGTGAACATCGGACACGGCGATGAGCGCGTCATCCAGGCCATTACCGAGCAGGCCTCGGTGCTGGCTTATGCCAATCCGTTCATGGCTACGGAGCCGCGGGCGCGGCTGGGGGCGAAGCTAGCAGAGATTGCTCCGGGTGACATTGATACATTTTTCTTTACGAACGGCGGCGCTGAAGCCAACGAAAACGCCATCAAGATCGCGCGCTTCTTTACCGGACGCCACAAGATCCTTGCGCGCTATCGCTCGTATCACGGCGCAACGGCCGGCGCCATCAGCCTTACGGGCGATCCTCGGCGATGGGCGGCTGAGCCGGGGATTCCGGGCGTGGTGCGCGTGCTCGACCCGTATCATGGCATCGAGCGCGGATGGGAATCGGCGGAAACTTCGCTGGCCATGGTCGACGAAGTTATCCAGTTGGAAGGCCCGCACACGATTGCGGCGTTCATTCTGGAGCCGGTGACCGGGACTAATGGCGTTCTCGTGCCACCGGATGGATATCTTGAAGGAGTGCGGAAGTTGTGCGATAAGTACGGGATTCTGATGATTGCCGACGAAGTAATGTCGGGGTTTGGGCGCACGGGTAAGTGGTTTGCGGTAGATCATTGGAAGGTTGTCCCGGACTTGCTTTGTATGGCGAAGGGACTTACATCAAGTTATGTTCCGCTGGGCGCTGTCGGCATGCGGCGACATATCGCGAAGTATTTCGACGATAAGGTGTTCTACGGAGGACTTACTTACAATAGTCATCCGATAGGATGCGCGACGGCGTTGGCGACTATTCGCGTTTACGAAGAGGATGACCTGATCGAGAATTCACGGAAGATGGGCGCTGTTATGAAAACGCTGGGCGCGGAGTTGCAGACGAAACACCGGTCGGTGGGGGCAGTGCGTTCGATCGGGTTGTTTGGCATCTTCGAGTTGATTCGGGATCGCAAGACGCGGCAGCCCATGGCTCCATTCAATGGCACTTCGGAGGAAATGGTTGCGCTCGGGAAGTTCTTCCGAGAGAACGGACTCTATACCTTCGTTCGCTGGAATACCTTCTTCACCAATCCTCCACTGTGCATCAACGAGCAGCAACTGCGCGAGGCGTTTGCGATTATTGACAAGGCGCTGGAGATTACGGATCGGGCGGTGAAGGAGTAGGGCTATCGAGCTATCTCACGGCGAACGACAGCCGGCAGCTCTTCCCGAAGTTGGCAGCCGCTCGTCTGGGTCTTCATCATCGTCGTTGCCAGATTTATAATTCGCTGCGCGGCTTGCTCCGTACTTACTCCACGCGCGTGAATGTTCGAGATAAGGTTGCGATGGGCGTCAGTGTCCGATGCTTTGGGCTGGTACGCCATGTATGCGGAGAGACTTTCGGCGGTTGCCAAGCCTGGGCGCTCGCCGATCAGTAGCACGGCAATTTTGGGAGCGAGTAATTCGCCAATCTCGTTGAGAATGCCCACCCGGCAGTAACGAATTACAAATATCTCGCCGACGCTCCAGCCTCGTGCCTTTGCTCCTTCGAGCAGAAGGGGCAACAGTCGAGGAACTTGAATCATAACGGCGGTTACGGAGAGGCCGTCCCCGATCACGATTTGCAGGTCGTGTCCCGCGGTGCAACGCCTCTTCAACTCCGCGCGCGACACGTCATTCAGGTGGCGGCCCAAGTCTGGGCGCAAAAGATACTCATCTTTGCTCGCCGCATGGGAACAGACTTCAAACAGCCCCCATTTTTGCGCGAAATCTTCGCCGAGACCGGTGGATAGATCTAACTCCGTGCGCACGGCATCGCGGGCGGCAGAGTGGGCCTCGCGCAACTCCAGTTGAGTGTTCGTTCTGTACGCGGCCCCGCTTCGGCCTGCCAGCAGGCGCGCCGGAGTCTGGGCGCGGACCTTCTTTAGGATCTCGGACAGATCGTATTCCGCCAAATCGTGCTCGGGCAAGTGCGGCTGTGCGAGTTTGTCGTCTTCTGCACCCATTCAGACCGCCTTACCCAGCGACGCCTCCAAACCCTGCATCAGTTGCCGGCGTGCGGATGAGTCTAGCGACGCCGGTTCGGTGCCACTGTAGATCCCCATACCTTGCAGCCACGCCAGGAACTCGGGTGCGGGGCGCAACTGGAAGAGGCGTCTGGCGGCGAGCGCGTCGTGATAGCTGGTGGATTGGTAGTTCAGCATCACGTCGTCGGAACATGGAACGCCCATGAAGTAATTGCAGCCCGCGGCCGTCAAAAGGAGCAGTAAGTTGTCGGCGGAGTTTTGGTCGGCGGCGGCGTGATTGGTGTAGCAGACGTCGCAGCCCATCGGCAGGCCGAGTAACTTGCCCATGAAATGGTCTTCAAGTCCAGCGCGGATGATCTGCCTTTCATCGTAGAGATACTCAGGACCGATGAAGCCGACGACACTGTTGACGAGAAATGGGTGGAAGGCGCGTGCGACTCCGTAGGCTCGCGCTTCGAGGGTCAGTTGATCGACTCCGTGATGCGCTTCGGCGGAGAGAGCGCTACCCTGGCCGGTTTCGAAGTACATGACGTCGTCGCCTATCCAGCGGACATTGTTATCGATATTGCGCTGGCGATGATGTGCGAGAACCTGTTCCCGGCCCTCGCGCAGCATGTTCAGAGTGATTCCGAAGCTGCCGTTGGCGGCTTCCGTCCCCGCGACGGACTGGAAAAGAAGGTCGACCGGCGCCCCGCGATGTAACGCTGCCAGTTGCGTCGTGATATGTGCTAAACAACACGTCTGGGTGGGGATTTCGTATGCGTCGACCAGGCGATTCAACGCCAGAAGAATCGTGCTTACTGTCTCCACTGAGTCGGTGGCCGGGTTCACGCCGATGACTGCGTCCCCGCAGCCGTAGAGCAGCCCTTCGAATGCGGCCAGAAGGATTCCGCCGACGTCGTCGGCGGGGTGGTTGGGTTGCACACGGATGCTGAGCACTCCGCGTTCGCCCATGGTGTTGCGGCAGCGCGTGATGTTGCGGATTTTGACGGACGCTAACACCAGATCCTTGTTGCTCATCAGCTTGGTCACGGCGGCCGCGATTTCGGGGATGATGGCTTTCTGCAGCGGCTGTAGTTGCGTGTCGGTCGTCCCGTCGTCCAGGAGGAACTCGCGAAACTCGCCGACCGTCATACTTTTGACTGCGCGGAAAGCTTGCTGGTCGAATGTGTCCAGAATGAGGCGGGAGACATCGTCATCGGAAGGGTCTATCAGGGGGCGGCGGACGATTTCATCGAGCGTCAAATCTGCAAGTTTGCGTTTCGCCGCGACTCGCTCTCGTTCCGAGCGGGCGGCGATGCCGGCCAACTGGTCACCAGACTTTTCCTCGTTGGCTTTGGCAAAGAGCTCGCGGAGGTCGGAGAAATTGAATTGCTCGATCATGGAGGTGCCTATCGATTGGCGCGGCCTGGAAACACCATGTTACCGAAAAAGCGATGAGTGAGCGTGGCTCATGGATCAGGGAGCCAGCCCTCAGCGGCTAAAGCCGGTATTGAAATAAGCCATTTACCGCAGCGGTAAACCGCTGCGCCACCCAAAGGCAAGTAGAGCCTCGCGTCACCCAAAGTCAAGCGCGGCGCGGAAACATTTTCAATGGTTCATTGGCGCGAGTAAACTCGTGCCTTTGGCAAAATCGGTATGAATTTGAGTTTTCTCGCGGCTTGCTTAGCGCCAGCTGCGTAGCTGACCGTCGGCGGGGGGAACGATCATGGGCTCGTGGTGGGCTTTGGTGGCGTGAGTATTGATCGCGGTCGCGGCCTGGGTGCGGAGGTTGCCGGCCTTGGCATCGAAATCGAGCGTGCTCACGCTGTGGTTGCAGCGTGTGCACGTGAACTTCATGCCGCTCTTGATGCGCTCGATTCGGTAGGCTTTCACTGTCTGGATTGTAGCCCTTCGCTGGCGGAAGCGATGTAATCCATGGTGGGGCAGCGAAAGTAACTCCATGCTCAGCGGCTCATCTGGAGCTGCTCTGGACAGTGGAGGGTGCCGAGCTGGCGCTCGGCTGGACAGCCGGGGGCGGCTGTCCCTACGCGGGGGTGGGCTCATCCCCGCGCAACCCTGGACGGGCCAGAGGCCCGTCACCACACAACCGTCTTTCCACTGGCTTATTTTGCCAGGCGGTTGTATTTCTTCAGGACCTCGCGCAGGCGGTCGTGCGGGAGGGCTATTACAGTATGGTTGTCAATGCCGGTCATGGTTTCGGCGGCAACCATGGCGTTGATCACGGCTTCTTCGGTGGCCTGGACGGTGGCTAGGAACAGGGGGTCGAGGCTGTCGTTGGGGAGCATTTTCAGGTCGTGGACTCCCTTGGAAGACGCCGCTCCCGGATTCGCGGTGGAGAAGGCGACGAAAATGTCGCCCGAGCCGTCCCCGGAGTAGCTGCCGTCGCGGCCGAGGCCGAGAGAAGCTTTGCGTGCGAGGCGCCGCAGTTGTGTGGGGATGAGCGGCGCGTCGGTCGCGACGACGATGATGATCGAGCCAACGTCATCTTTCCAGACCGTGTGATCGGGAATTTCCTTGCCCACGGGGACGCCGGCGATACGCAACTGGTCGCGCTGCCCATAGTTGCACTGCACCAGCACGCCGACCGTGTATCCGCCTGCTTTCGCATCGAGCACGCGCGAGGAGGTTCCGATCCCTCCTTTGAATTCGTTGCAGATCATGCCGGTGCCGCCGCCGACGTTGCCTTCTTCGACCGGGCCGCCGTGCGCGGAGTCAAGCGCGTGGAAGGCATGCTCGGGTTTTACGTGGAATCCATTGATGTCGTTGAGATAGCCGTCCCAAGTTTCGGCGACGACGGGCAGCGACCACCAGTAGCCTTCGGCGTCGGGCTCGCCACGCTTCACTTTCCAGGCGATAACGGCATCGCGAACCACGCCGACGCTGTGGGTGTTGGTAATCATGATGGGGCCGCCGAGGAAGCCGGAATCTTCGAGCCAGGTTGTGCCCGTCATCTCGCCGTTGCCGTTGAGCGTAAACCAGGCGCCGAATACGGAGTCATTGGCGTCGCGGCCGCGCGGAAGAACGGCGGTGACGCCGGTGCGTACCGGGCCTTCTCCGACTATGAGTTTGCCGCTGCCGGAGATGAGCGTGGTGTGTCCGACTTCGACGCCTTTGACGTCGGTGATGGCGTTGTACGGGCCGGGTGTGCCGTCGAAGGGAACACCGAGGTCGCGGGCGCGGGGCTTGGTTTGGGCAATGGCGATAGTCGCGACACAGAGAAGAGCGCAGAGAGGTTTGGTGAGGAATGGGAGTATTCGAAGTCGCATCATAGGTCTGTTGATTGAGTGTCGGCGGCAGTATAAAGCATGCGAGCGTTGGGTTAGAATCCTGCTAGAACGGGGCCCCTAAATCGGGGAAAGCAGTCGCATTCAGGAGACGAAATGGAAAACTGGAAGCGGGCAGTGATTGCGGGATCGGTGGGAGCGGCGACGATGTTGCTGGTGAAGGGGAAACGTCCGGCGGCGGTGCTGGTGGGTGGAGTGGGATTGGCCGTGCTGGCGTCGGAGTATCCGAGCCAGTTTGCGCAGATTCGCGAAGAGTTGCCTTCGTATGTGCGGCAGGGAACGAAGTTTCTGGAAATTGCGATGAAGATCGGCAACAGGATCGAGGATTTGGCGGAAAAGCGGGCGGCGCAGGCGTTTGAGGAGCTGGGGGAATTCTGAGAGTTCGTCGAAGGACGGGGCAAAGCCCCGTCACCACACGGGCGGTCTACTCCTCGATGCCGAGTTGTTTGCGGGCTTCGGGGCTTAGGCGTTCGGGAGTCCACGGTGGATTCCAGACCACGTTGACGTTGGCGTTGCGAACGCCGGGGAGTTGCTCGACTCGGGACTTGACCTGCGCGCTGATGTTGACGTGCTCGGGGCAACCCTGGGCGGTTAGGGTCATATCGACGGTGACGTCCTGCTGGCCTTCGGGTACGTCGTCGAAGCGGATTTCGTAGATCAGGCCGAGATCGACGATGTTGACGGGGATCTCGGGATCGTAGCACTGCTTGAGTGCGTTTAGAACGTCATCCTGGGCGATGGGCATGCTCATATTCTATAGCGAAGCTGCGGGTTGAGGCGACCGCTTGCCGAGCTGGCGCTCGGCTTGGACCCTTCGACTTCGCTCGGGGCAGGCTCTCGAGGGCGGCTGTCCCTACGCGGCTCTGGACGGGCCAGAGGCCCGTCACCACACGAGACGGAGCCCGTCACCACACGAGACGGAGCGGGTCCTTAGATCATGGCTATTGATTCTGAGTTTCAGAAAAAACTACAAATCTTCCTGGTCGCTGCCATTGTGCTGGCGGGCGGGCGCGCCGCCTACATTGTCTACGAACGCCACGAGGCGATGAAGGACGATGCGAAACCCAGGCAGGAGACTTTACTGAATGCGGACTACTACGTTACGCCGAAGAAATTGCATCCGTATGACCTGAAGTCGGCGCGGCAGTTGACTGAGCAGCCGGTGTGGGTGAAGGTCGGTTATCAGCTTACGTACTATCCATACGATCGGGAGCGGCACAAAGCGGATTTCGGGCATGAGGCGGGAACGCTGCTGCCGTTGCAGAAGCTGGCGATTCAGGACGTGGTGACAGATATTTCCCCGAAGGCTCCGGGGATGAAGCAGGTGCTGGCGTGTTTTGCGCTGGAGGGTAAGGAATATGCGGCTCCGATTGGCGCGGAGAAGGACGGCGAGTTCAAGATTTACTCCGATGACATTTTCTTCATCGAAGATCCACACGATCTTTATAAGCACTGGCCGGCGGATGTCTGGCAGAAAATTGACGCTCATGAAGTGCAAGCGGGGATGAGCGAACTGCAGGCCAGTTTTGCAATTGGACTGGGAATTCCGGAGGGTTCGGGCGATTACGGCTCGCGAACTCTGCACTACCCCAATGGTGGGAAGCCGCTAGTGATCACCTTTGAAAATGACAAGGCGGTTGAGATCAAGCCGGGTGCGTAGGCTACAATTTCGGGCATGAAACGAACGATCGGGTTTGTTGTTGCCTCTTTTCTGTTTTTCTTCTTTAGCTGCTCCCCAAGTTTTGCCGCACCTCGCACCCTGCGCGTGGATTATTACCACACCGGAAACTCACACGAAGAATGGTTCAGCCTGGATCGGGTGGTGCTTGAGCCGCTCGAGTGGCCGGGAAATCTGGGCAAGACGATCGACGAAACTCAGCTGGGAGACTACCTGTTTGAAGTGCGCGAGCAAGCGAGCGGGAAGCTGGTGTACTCGCGCGGATTCAATTCGGTGTTTGGAGAATGGAAGACGACGGAAGAGGCGCTCCATGGGAACCGGACGTTTTCGGAGTCGCTGCGCTTTCCGACTCCTGACGGGCCGGTGGAAGTATCGCTGAAAGAGCGTGCTGGGAGCGAGTTTCGCGGATTATGGAAAGAAGTCTGGAAGACGGTGGTCGATCCGAGGGACAAGTTCGTTGACCGGTCGCGTCCGCCTTCGCCGGGGGCGTTGATGGAATTGCAGAGGATGGGCGATCCGGCGACCAAGGTGGATTTGCTGGTATTGGGCGATGGTTACACGGCAGCGGAGCGCGGGAAGTTTGAGAAAGACGCGCGGCGATTCATGGAGGCGCTGTTTTCGACATCGCCGTTTCGCGAGCACCAGAAGGATTTCAACGTGTGGGGACTGTGTCCGGCGGCGGAGGAGTCGGGTGTGTCGCGGCCTTCGAGCGGAATCTATCGGCGGTCGCCGGTCGGCTCTTCGTATGACACGTTTGGCACCGAGCGCTATGTGTTGACCATGGAGAACCGCACGCTGCGGGACGTAGCGTCGTTCGCGCCGTATGAGTTCATCGAAATTCTGGTGAATGGGCAGACCTACGGTGGCGGCGGAATTTTCAATCAGTACGCGACGGTGGCGATCGACAATCTGTGGGCGGGATATGTGGGCGTGCACGAGTTTGGCCACCAGTTCGCCGGGCTGGCGGATGAGTACTATATCTCCTCTGTAGCGTATCTGCCGGCGGCAAATAAGACCGAGCCGTGGGAGCCGAATGTGACCGCCATGCTCGATCCGGCAAATTTGAAGTGGAAGGATCTGGTCGCGTCGGGGACGCCCCTGCCGACGCCGTGGAATCAAACGGAGTTCGATCGCTTTGTTAGCGACATCCAGCGGCAGCGGAAGGAACTGCGGGCGGCGGGAAAGCCAGAGGCCGAGATCGAAGAACTGTTCCGCAAAGAGCGCGAGAAAGAGGATGCGATGCTCGGCTCCGAGAAGTACGCGGGCAAGGTCGGAGCGTTCGAGGGCGCGAACTATGAGGCGAAGGGCTATTACCGTCCGGAGCTGGACTGCATCATGTTTACGCGGCATAAGACGTTTTGTGCGGTGTGCCGGCGCGCGATTGAGAGGGTGATTGGGATGTATGCGGGGTAGGGCGGTCTCACCGCCGAGACGCGGAGGGCGCCGAGAAAACTTTTAGGGGGCATTCAGGCGCGCGCTAACGAACGCTATGACTTCTGGCGTGACGTAGTTTGGCGGTTGGATCGTGAAGGTCGGACGATTGGTTACCGGCTTCAGAGAGACTCGTTCCCAGGCCAAGCCTTTGGAGTTCTCGACGGAGTGCAGCAGGACGGCGTCGGCGCGGTCGAGAAAGGCTTGCGCGGAGGCCTTGAAATCGGCGGTCTGCGGGTCGAGCACGGTCAGATAGAGATCCGGCTTCACGAAGCGCAGAATGCTGTTCGATTCGATGATGACGCTTGGTGTCGAAGCGAGGATCTTGCGAATGCGGGGCAACGCTTCCGCGAGATGCCCTTGCTCGGTGCGGACCCACCAGGAGTGATCGGCTCCGGAGACGAGGAAGCGCGAAGTGTCGGATTCGCCGGAGCGGTCTCTTTCTTCCGACACAGCCCAGGAATGATCGGCGGTGGCACAGTCGCAGGCTTCGCCGTTGGCGGAGCAGATGCCGTGTCCGTATTGCGTGATTTTGACGGCGGTCCAATGGAAGCTGGGCAGCGCGGCGATGAGGCCGGCAACGACGCTGGTTTTGCCGACGTTGCGGGAGTGTCCGCCGATGACTAGGATGGGCATAAGGACAAGGTCCGGCTACGGTTCGAAGAGAAAACGCTGCATTTCCTCCATCAACCGCGCGCCCTGATCGGTATCGAATATAAACTGCGCGTGGGCAGAGCCCTCGAGAATTACCAGCTTCTTGGGTTCGGGAGCACGGCGGTAATGCTCGGAAATTCCAGGGAGCCTGGGCCCATCGGCGCTCTCATCGGCGCGGCTCACGATAAAAAGTTTTCGTACCTTCAGTCGCTCGGGTGCGTCGCCTCCGTCAGAAGCCAGGAATATAACGCGGTCGACCTCGCCTGGGCGCTCGGCCATCACGGCGTCGGCAGTGGCATCTCCGCCCATGCTTGCGCCCACGATGGAGACCAACTCCGAGCCCGTCGAGTGCAAGTATCGAACCGCGGTCAGGACGTCCGGGTAAGAATTGTCATCGGTGGTATTGGTTCCGGCTTTTGTCTGACCATAGCCACGAAAGTCAATCGCCAAGACGCGGAAGCCCGAATCGGCGAGAACTCGCGCCTGCTTTTCCCAGCTCTCTTTGTTGAAGCGGCCGCCGTGAACTAGAACTACGGCTCGGTTCCCATGCCCATAGAGATCTCCGTTAAGGTGATATCCGTCAGGGGCTGGGAACGAAACATGCTCCTGTGCGCTGGTGAAAGCAGCGAACGCGAGGATCGTCAAGGCTAGAGTTATCGAGGCTGGACAAGGGGCGCGCATGTGCTATCCGATCTTTCTTTCTATCTATCTTTTTTTGCCGCCCGCGATAGAAATGCCAGCTCTTTAAGATACTCCCTTATTGGGCGAGCGGGAGTTCCCCAGAATACTACTCCCTTGCCGCGAATCACCTTCTTGGTTGGGATGCCGCTTTGCGCTCCCAGGATTGCGCCTTCCTCGATGCGGACGTGATCCGCGATGCCGACTTGGCCGCCGATTATTACGTTGTCTTCGATGATGGCGCTGCCGGACAGGCCAGTCTGCGCGGCGATGACTACGTCCTGGCCGATGTGCACGTTATGGCCGACGTGGACAAGATTGTCGATCTTGGTGCCGCGTTGGATACGGGTTTCGTCGAGGGCTCCGCGGTCTATGGTGGAGTTCGCGCCGATTTCGACGTCGTCTTCGATTACGAGCTGTCCTACTTGCGGGAATTGCTCGTAGCGTCCGGTTTGAGAATCGCGGACGTAGCCGAATCCTTCACTGCCGAGCACGGCACCAGCCTGCACGACGACGCGGTCTCCCAGAGTTGTGTCGGGGTAGATGGTGACGTTCGCGTCGAGGCGGCAATGGCTTCCGATTAGCGCGTTGTCTCCGATTACTGCCCCCGAGCCAATCGTCGTTTCATCTCCGATTTTGACGTGTTCTCCGACAATCACACGCGGGCCGATGGCTACCTTCTTTCCGATCTTCGCGGAATCTGGAACGATGGCGGAGGGATGGATGACACGACTGTGGTCAGGGTCGCGAAGCAACTTCGCGGCTCGCGCGAAGGTGAGGCGTGGCTGGGGTGAAATCAGGAACGGCTTGGAGGCGCTGGCTGCGGAGCTTCCGGCTGCGAAATCCCCGACGATGATCGCGGCCGCAGACGAGCGGAGCGCGGTGTCGAGATATTGGGCATCGTCCACGAAGACGAGACTGCCGGCAGTGGCGGATCGGAGGCTGGAGACACTGGTTACGGTGACGGAGCTGTCTCCGAGGAGACGGCAGCCGAGCTTCTCGGCGAGATCGCGCAGGGTGTGCTTCATGGTTCTATATTGTCGCTTTCTGGGGCGGGTGTGTACAACGCCGAGGTGATTGCCGAGCACGCTCGACTGGACAGCCGAGGGCGGCTGTCCCTACGCAGCGCATGGACGGGCGAGGGCGCCCGTCTCTCCACAGACTAATACAGGGGCGGCTGGCCGGGCGGGCGAGTTTTCCAGCGGCGGTGTACCCACAACCACTGGTCCGGGTAGCGGCGGATGAAGTCTTCGATCACGCGGGTGAATTTGGCGGTGTTGGCGACGATGTCGGCCTCGTTGGCATCGGCATTATCACCGGTGCGGATCAACTCGACCGCGGGATCAAAGCGCAGGATATATTTGCGCAGTTTGGAATCCCACACGGTAAAGCCGGGGACGACGGCGGCGTCGGTGCGCAGCGCTATGCGAGCAAGTCCGCTGGCGGTGCAGGCCGGGATGCCGAAGAAATCGACGAACACGCCCTGCGGCGGGGTCATGTTGGTGTCCATGAGGATTCCGACGGTTTCGCCGGCGCGCATGGCGGAGAGCAGGCCGCGCACGAAGTCGTCTTTGTCGACGGTGCGGTTTCCGTGCATGGTGCGGTAGCTTTGGAGGAACGCGTCGATGTAGGGATTGTCGAGCGAGCGCATGACGATCGACAGCGGATGACCTTGCAGAGAATGAGCGAACGCCGAGAGTTCCCAGGCTCCGAGGTGTCCGGTGAGAAACAGAACGCCTTTGCCGCGAGCGTAGGCACGCTCGAAGTTTTCAAAGCCGTCGTAGACGACGGTGCGTGAGACATTCTCGCGGGTGTAGCGCGGGAAGAGACAGACTTCGGCCAGCTGGCGACCGAGGGAGATAAATTCGCCGCGAAGCAAGCGGCGGCGCTCGCGGTGCGACATTTCGGGGAAGGCGAG
The DNA here is from genome assembly GCA_963747545.1 of uncultured Acidobacteriaceae bacterium. Taxonomy (GTDB): domain Bacteria; phylum Acidobacteriota; class Terriglobia; order Terriglobales; family Acidobacteriaceae; genus Acidiflorens. Next base: position 189,811 of record CAVVFQ010000004.1, read on the forward strand.
CGTCAGATTTCGCAGGCCGACGCGACGCAGGCGTCGGTGAAGCGCGTAGACGGCTAACCCGAGCGTGATTCCGATGGCGCGCGCCACGGGACGGGGGAGCAATCCCAGAATCTTTACCCAAGGCCAGACTAAAGCGTACTCAAGGCGTTCTCGCACTGTGCCGGAGTGTAGGCGGTCGAGGCGTGGTCACGCAAGGCGCGTGGCTAGAGATGGAGATCGGAACTGGCGGAGCGGGCCTCGCGTGCCTGGACGGGTCGGAGCCCCGTTGCCACACGAGCGCTATTTTGCCGCTTGCTGTGCCCACTTGGCTAGTGTGCTCAGGAAGGGGTACGCGGCTTTGGGAGCTTCGATGTTTCCCGTGAGCGACGTCTTGAAGGGCACCATGCGCCCGTAGAATTCGCGAGTGCTGCTCTTATCCTGTTTGATGACAGCGCCGTTGAGTTCAAGTCCGGCGAAAAGGCCACGGGAGCGCGAGTAGGTAAGAACCTGCGCCTTCATTTTCCAATCGGTATCGGCGGCCGCGTGGCGGCCGACAGGGCCCGCGGCCGCGCTGGCATCGGCGCCGAGCTTGAACTGGCTGGAGAGCAGGTTATCCATGCCGTTCTTGTTCATGATCAGCATGATGACATCCGTTGCCTGGCCGCCGATCTGCAAGCCAAAACTGCCACCGCCGATGGTAAAGAAAGCGGGCGCGCTCCAGCCTTTTTCGGCGCGGCAACTGGCAACTCCCCTGCCGTAACGGGCACCAAAGACGAATCCTCCATTGAGCAGCGACGGAACCACCGCTACGCACTCGGCCGAACCGAGTATTTCTTGCGGGATACCTTTATCCGGCGCGGCCTGGATTTCGTCGAGGACGGTGCCCGCGGCTTCGACGCGCCCGGAAGCCTTGGTGTTGGCTTCAGGGGCCTTGGTTTCTTCATCAGCATTAGTATTCGCGGAAAGATTCGCTGTTTGGAAACATGTCAGCAAACACGCGAGCAGCAGCAGAACGAGGGACTTGCGCATCATGCCTCACTTGGGAGCCAAGGTGTGGATTCGATTGTCGTATTGACTAACTATTTTACTGATTATGATTCTATTCGATGCGGGCTGCAGAGTAGGAGATATCTAGGGATGGCGAGGGTGAGTCTGGTGGTAAGGCAAAAAAAATGCGGGGCTGAAAGCGGCGACCCTAATCTCCGTTTCCAGCCCCGTCTCCCAGGTTCTGTGGTAGGTGAAGCGAGTATGCGGCAGGTCAAAGAGGCGGACAAGATTACTAGGGTCACCGTCCCTTAGTAACCAAAGACAGCGGGGAGGCGTGCCGACCACCAGCCAGACAGCCTGCTGGAGACCCGGTTCTACCAGACTCGCGATAATTTCTTCGACTTCGACAGCGGGAGCGCAGGGAAAATTCAGATGCCGGCTACCCCGTCCGTCCCTGCGGGATTTTGAAGCCAATCTTTGTTCGACGACTGGATGGGGGATTCATCAGCTGCCCGATGGCATCAATGATTTTCTGGAGCGCGCCGTCGTGGGTCTCCACGTTCTTTTCCAATTCCTTTATTCTTTCGGCGAATTCTCTATTTGCTTCCAGCACCTGACGTAAGCGGACAAAAGCGCGCACCACGAAAACACTCATTCTTACCGCCCGTTCCGAGTTGAGTATGGTCGCTACCATGATCGCGCCGTGTTCAGTGAAGGCGTATGGCAGCGAGCGACGGCCACCGCGGCTGATGTTTGAGGTCGCAAATTGCGACCTCAAACATTTGTTCTCTCGGGGTGTGAGCCGGAACATGAAATCCGCAGGGAATCGTTTACGGTTGCGTTTCGTTTGTTCATTTAATCGCTTGACTGGAACTCCGTAGAGCTCGGCCAAAGCAGTATCGAGGATGATTTTCTGTTGGCGCAGAATCGCGATTCGGGATTCGATGGGGACCACGGTCGCTATTCGACGGGCTGCTGACGGTTGGCGGATTTGTCTGGGTCTTGGCGAACGGACTGTCATCCTGCGATCGTAGCGCTTGTCGCCGGTGGAGGCTATGACGAATGAACACTCCAAATGTGATGAATCCGAACTCTAAGAAATAGCGATGCTCGCGTTTGTGTTGGCTGTGCCGAGCTAAGCAGAGGCTGTGCACGGAGCGATCCATGTTCGTTGAAGACGCATGGGAGCCAGCGATAGGCATGGCGGCCAATGTTTGAGGTCGCAAATTGCGACCTCAAAGCGGCGAACTCCCGGGGCGAGTTGGAACAGTCGGAAGCGACGTGCTGGAAGGGAAGCAAGCCTTTAAGAGCTTTACGTAATGCTGACTTCCGTATACGTCCCGTATACTTGGCGCAACGCTTCGCAGATTTCTCCTACGGTGGCGTAGGCGCGGACAGCGTCGACAATGTAGGGCATGGTGTTGACGTCGGAGATATTGCCGTTGGTGCCCGCACTGGGAGCTTTGGCGGCGGCTCGTTTCAACGCATCGAGCCGGCGGTGGACTTCGTCGTTCGAGCGGCGGGCGCGCAGGGCCTTGAGTTTCTTCTCCTGAGCGCGAGCTACCGATTCGCCGATGTAGAGAATATTCGGCGACTCTTCTTCGATGGCGAAATCATTCACACCGACGGTGATCTTCTCGTTGGCTTCAACGGCGCGCTGGTACTGGTAGCTGGCCTCGGCAATTTCTTTCTGCGGATATCCACGCTCAATGGCTTTGACCATACCGCCCATCTGATCGAGTTTCTCGAAGTAATCGAAGGCGCCGTGTTCCATGTCGAGGGTTTGCTTCTCGACGAAGTAGCTTCCGCCGAGTGGATCGACAGTTTGGGCCACACCCGACTCGAAAGCAATGATCTGCTGCGTGCGCAGCGCGATGCGCGCAGCTTCTTCGGTGGGCAAGGCGAGAGCTTCGTCGTAGGCGTCGGTATGTAATGACTGCGTGCCACCGAGCACGGCTGCGAGCGCTTGCAGGGCGACGCGGGCGATATTGTTCATCGGTTGCTGTGCGGGGAGCGAAACACCGGCGGTCTGGGTGTGGAAGCGCATCAGACGGGTGCGATCATTCTTCGCGCCGAAGCGATCTTTCATCAGGCGATACCAGATCTTGCGCGCAGCGCGGTATTTCGCGATCTCTTCGAAGAAGTCGTTGTGCGCGTTGAAAAAGAAGCTGAGGCGCGGCCCGAAGTCGTCGACGTCGAGGCCGCGGCGCCGCGCCCACTCGACATATTCGACGCCGTCATAGATAGTGAACGCCAGTTCCTGCAGCGCGGTCGATCCAGCTTCGCGAATGTGATAGCCGGAGATGGAGATGGTGTTGAATCGGGGAGTAAACTTCGATCCGAATTCGAAGGTGTCGATCACCAGTCGCATCGAGGGTGCGGGCGGATAGATATATTCCTTCTGCGCTATGTACTCCTTGAGAATGTCGTTTTGCAGGGTGCCGGAAATCTTCTTCCAGTCAGCACCTTGTTTTTCCGCCACCACCAGGTACATAGCCCAGAGCACGCTGGCCGGAGAATTGATGGTCATCGATGTGGTGACGTTTTCAAGACTGATGCCGTCGAACAGGATCTCCATATCCTCGAGCGAGTCGATGGCCACGCCGCACTTGCCGACTTCACCTTCGCTTGCCGGGTGGTCGGAGTCGTAGCCCATAAGCGTGGGCAGGTCGAACGCAACGGAGAGTCCGCCGCCGCCATTTTCGAGAAGATATTTGTAGCGCTGGTTAGTTTCTTCGGGCGAGGCGAAGCCGGAGAACATGCGCATCGTCCACAGCTTGCCGCGATAGCCGGTCGCGTGAATGCCGCGCGTGTAGGGCGGTTGGCCGGGATAACCGAGGTATTGCTCGTAGTTCCAGTCGGCGGGGAGATCGGCCTGGGTGTAAAGGCGGCGGATCGGGACGTTCGAGATGGTGCTGAAACGCGCGTGGCCGTGCTCGTCGAGGTTGGTGCCGGTGGCGGCGCCAATCGGTTTTTCGGGAGCTTTCTCCAATGTCGGCGTGAGTGTTTTCTCTGCCCACTCTTTCTCCGACCGTGCGGGATGACGGCCTTCAAGGACGTCGGGAATCGGGCTCTCCGCTACGGTCTTGTGCGGATCGGCTTTCGGTTTGTTCTCGGGCATTCAGTTTCCTAGTTCAGTTTCCACTCTGACTTTGATGATAGAGGACCGATCGCCATGCTGCAAAATAGGGCGACCGACCGAGCGGTTGGTGGAAGTCAAAATCAGAATTCTTAACCACAGGGGAGCACAGAGTACACAGAGGAAATCGCAGGGCGCTTGACGCTTGTTTTCTTCGGCACCTATGCTTGGTTTTCCTTCGGCGGAGGAGAATCTGAAAGCCTTTCGGCGATTGTTGCAGCGTACTCCGGTGTACGGCGCGTATAAGGCGTTGGGTCACTATCCCGACTATTGGTACTGGATACTCCGCGGGCGGCCGTCGCGGTCTCCGCATCTGTTGAAACAGAAAGTTGTGCGCGAATACGGCGAAAAGTTTGGTCTGCGGACTTTGGTCGAGACCGGAACTTACTACGGCGAGATGGTCGCCGCGATGAAGGGGCGTTTCGACTGCATCTATTCCATTGAATATGTCCCCGCACTGGCGGAGCGAGCCGTGCGCAAATTCGCGGGAAGTCAGCACATTCGAATTTTCTGCGGAGACAGCCGCGTGGTCATGCCCGAGGTGCTCGCGTTGCTGAAAGGTCCGGCATTGTTCTGGCTCGACGCCGGTTACTACGGCTGGGTGGGCAAGCAGGGCGATCAGCAACGGTTATCGTCGGAGCTGGAGATGATTCTGAGCCACCCATATTCACACATAATCCTGCTCGACGACGCGCGCGGACTGACTGGGCGCGACGGAATTCCTTCGGTCGCCGATGTGAAGGCTTCTGTGGAGTCGAAGTTTCCCGCGCGATCGGTGGAAGTGGAATTCGATATCATGCGCATTACACTGCGGACGTAGCGGGTGAAGCCCGAGGCGCGTCTCTACGTTGATCATTTACTACGATGCTTTCTTGTTAGCGATCTCCCATGCTTTTGCGTATTTCCAGGAGACGTAGACGGCGTGGTAGAGGTGGAGAAGCAGGCCTTCGCGGCCGTCGAGAAATCCGAGGCGAAAAAAATAGTTGTAGATGAATGTTGCGCACGGACGGAGAAGGATGTTGAACCCGCTGAAGCCGCGTTGGCCCTTGGCGACTGCCATTTCCGCGCCGAGGGACGAGTAGCGGTTCATGTGGTCGATATAGTCGGAGAGGGTGGGATAGGAGTGGTGGAGGATGGCGTTTTTCAGTTTTTCGCTAACACCTCTGATCAATCTTGCGTCCTCGTGGACGAGGCGATCCTCGAACTTCGCGGCGCCTTTGCGGAATAAACGCAGCTTGGGGTCGGGCCAGAAGCCGCCATGTTTGATCCAGCGGCCAATAAAAAAGTTCTTCCGCGGGATCCAAAACCCAACGGCCGAACCCGTCTCGCCGCGCGCCTGAGCTTCCTCGATAGCCATCACCTTCTCAATGACTAATAGTGAATCTTCTTCTGTTATCGAGTCAGCACCAAGGCGGCCATGTATTGCTGCATAGACTTCATCTGCGAGTCCCGGTCCGAGTTCCTCATCCGCGTCCAGGCTCAGAATCCAATCGCCTGTCGCCTTGTCGATCGCCCAGTTCTTCTGCGCGGCGTAACCCTTCCACGCTTCCACGAAGACTTTCGCTCCGAGTGATTTTGCGATCTCAACGGTGCGGTCGGTTGAGCCGGAGTCGACTACGATGATCTCCCCTTTGCTGTCGGCGATCAGCGGCTGCACGCTGGCGAGTGTGCGTCCGATGTTGGATTCTTCGTTGTGGGTGATGATTACGACGGAGAGGATCACGCGGAGCTCCTGCCGCTGGCGGCTAAGAGCCTGCCGAGCTTTGCTCGGCCTGGACGGGCGAGGGCGCCCGTCCCCACACGGGTATTTTCCTCCACGCAAGCCTTGCCGATGATCGAGCGCTTCACGAAGAGAGGATACGCGAGAGTCGGCCACGCGAAAAGGGAAACGCCGGGCGGGGACGCTCGGCGCTCCATCGGTTCTATTTGCGACGCTACTGCTGCGGTTGCGCTGGAGGGTTCGCCGGCGCAATCTGGTCGGCTGGCCGCGCCGCCACGTGCGGAATATTCGGCGCGTGCGTGACCTGGCCGCGCTCGGCGTCGGCGATCAGGATCCCGGCATGATCGAGCAGCAGGCCAATGGCCCGATCCATTTCGACTTCCGCCTTTTCATAGGCAGCCTTGGCCGAGACGAGCGTGACTTCAGACTGGGTCAGGGCGGCCTGGTTTTGCAGCACCAGGGTTGAAGTGGATGCGCCGAGCGCGTACTTCTTTTGTTCGGCGTCGAGAGACTGGCGCGCCAGATCGACGGCGGCTTGCGCGGAATCGACGCTGGCGCGATTCTGCTGTACGCCAAACTGCGCGTTGCGCACCTCGATGCGCACCTGATTCTCGATCTGCTGCAAGCGCAATTGGGCTTGCCGGTATTCGAATTCCGACCGCACCTGCGTGGCCTGAGCGGCGCGGTTGCGGAGCGGGATGGTGAGATTTATGCCTACCCCTTTATCAGGCGCAGTGGAATTGACCAATTGGTTCAAGGTTGCACCATAGGACACGGGGGGTGCGAGAACGGGAGCAACTGTTAGACCGCAGAATGCCGGTTCAGTAAAGCATACATAGTTGGGATTCGAATTGCCGCCCTGGCCGGAGCCACCGTAATAGGCGAACAGATCCACCGAGGGTAGTAGAGCGCTGCGGATCGCTTTGTTGCTGATGTCAGTGTTGGTAAGGTTGATACGCTGTTCCGCGAGTTCTGCGCGATGACTGAGCGCATCGTTTACCAAGTCCTGGGTAGGGACAACCGGTTCCTGCGCCGGCAATTCCATGATTGAGGTAGGAATCACTTCAGCGTCGGCCAGCACGGGGTCGACGAGCGTGCGGCTCAGCGCATTTTTCATGAGCAGTTGCTCCAGCTGCAGATTGGTTAGCGCCAGGGTCAGCGTTTGCTGATTGCTAGCTACCGTGCTCTGCGCTCGGACCACCTCGATCGGCGCCAGAGTGCCGATTTCCACCTGCTTCTTGCTGTCAGAGAGCGTCTTCTGAGCGAAGGCCAGCTGCTCCCTCTGAACCCGGACGTTCTCGTAGGCATACACCAGGTCCCAGTACATGTTTTCGATCTGGTCTACGGTGGTGGTGATTTGCAGGCGGAAGGCTACATCCGAGATTTCCCGATCGTTCTTGGCAATCCGAATGTAGCGGTCGTTCGGGGCGAATCCGAAGCCCTGCAAGAGGTGCTGCGTCAACCTAAACTGAAAAGCGGAACTTAATACTGGAGTAAAGCCGTTGTACGGGTTATCTGAAGTTACCCGGGTGTTGTTGAAGCCAACCGACATGTTCGTGCCCCACTGGAATCCCTGGGTGTAAGTGAAATTGCCGGTTCCGGTGTTCTGGTGCGGGCCGCAAAAGGGACTGGTGCATATGATTCCGAGGTGGTCAATTTGCAACGTGCCGGTGAGGATGGGATCAAAACTGGTGATGGCCGGGCCGCTGCCGAAGGTTGATTGAACCAGGCCGCTTGTGCCGGTGCCGGCGCCGCCGGCCGCGACCGAGGTTCCGCCCTGGCCGGAGCCCACTTGCGTGCCGAGACCGCCTACGCCGCCGCCGGGCGTGTTCTGCACGACGCCGCTGTTCACGCCGAGAATCGCGGAGCCGGCTTTGGCGCGCCAGACGTCGGTGTCGGCGATGTTCAGGTTGTAGCGGGCGATGGCGATATCGAGATTATTTTCGAGTGCCAATGCGACCGCGTCGTTCATCGAGATGTAAAGTTTGCCATCGCGCATGAGCTCGTCGATGCGCGGCGTGTTGGCCAGATTCGGTGGCGCTACGTGGCGCGGCGTGTATGGGGCAAGCGGGTTGGGGAAGGGCGATTGCGGCTTCGCATATTCCTGCACATTGAACGGCTGCGACGAAGAGGGCAAGGCCTTTTGGACCGGCACCTGTGACGACGGCGCGCTGGGCATGGGCGCGGCATCCTGCGCCCATCCTGCAGGCACCATGATTACTGTAAGGAAGACGACGGCCAGAAAAAGGGCGGCGGCGGCCCGTGGAAACGCTGTCAACAGTGTAAAACGTTGCATTCGTATCATCTCCATTGATCTCATCCATTGATCACACTTGAGCGATCAGGCTCAGGAAGAACGGACCTAGGTTCGCACTTTTGCTTACACCCTGCTAATACGTAGAACGACAGGCAAGAGTTCCTTGCAATCTTCTCGGCGCAGTCCTCTCCTGCATTTGCTCGGGGAATAACAATCCTGTTCACTGACCGCGAGCAAAGTGATCGTAAGTGAAATAGTATAGCTGACGCGCCGCCGCACTCTCTGTGCCGGGGCGGTGAAACTTTGTAAGTACTAACGATGACACTCGGGTAGCGTACGACGCGAAAAAGAACGTGCGTAATCTCAGACTGATCCTTTCCTACGACGGCACCGAGTTCGCGGGCTGGCAGGTACAGCCTGGCCGGACAACTGTCCAAGGCACGCTCGCCTCGGCCATTGGACGGTTGAGTGGGGAAAATGTACTGCCCCAGGGCTCCGGCCGGACCGATACGGGCGTGCACGCGCTGGCGCAGGTGGCGAGTTTTGCGACCACTTCCCCGATTCCAGTGGAAAACTGGATGATGGCGCTGAACGACATTCTGCCTGCTTCGATACGGGTGCTGGCGGTGACCGAAGCCGCACCTGAGTTCCACGCGCGCAAGTCGGCGCGCGCCAAGACTTACCGGTATCGCATTTACCGCGGAGCGATCTGCCCGCCCTTTCTGGCGCGGTACGTGTGGCATTACCCGTATCCGCTGGAGGAATCGGCGATGGTTGCTGCCGCTGGCGTAGTTGTGGGTGAACACGATTTCACTTCGTTCGCGGCGGTCGATCCGGAGCGGGTGGAACGCATGGCGGCCGAGGAAAATCTTAACCACAGGGAACACAGAGGAACACAGGGGCACGCGGAATACCAGGTAAGTAATGTTCGCACCATCTTCTCATCTGAGTGGACGCGCGAAGGCGAAGAACTGATCTACACGGTCCGGGGCAGCGGATTTCTTCATCACATGGTACGTAACCTGGTCGGTACTTTCCTGCTGATGGGGAAGGGAACGGTGAGTCTCGAAGATTTGCGCCGCATTCTCGACGCGCGTGAGCGCACTGCGGCCGGGCCGACGGCACCGGCCAGCGGGCTCTATCTGGTGGGGGTGGAATACTGATTTGGCATTCTTGAACCAGCCCAGATTTTGTCATCCCGAGCGAAGCGAGGGATCTGCAGTCCGCGGCAAAATGCAGATCCCTCGCTCCGCTCGGGATGACAATTCGTAAAGAAACAGGCTCTGGCGCGCCCGTTCCGTCCCGCGTACACTTCTTCGCAGATGGCCCCCAACGTCGAATTCGCCGTGTCCCGCATCGCATCCGTGAACCCGGCGACGGGTGAAGTTCTGGGCGAACTGGATAGCGCCGGTCCGACCGAAGTGCGCGCTGCGGTGGCTCGCTCGCGCGCCGCACAGCCGGACTGGAACGCCTGGGGCATTCGCAATCGCATAAACGTATTGCACCGCTTTCAGCAGATTCTTCTCGCGCACAAGGCCGACATCGCGCGGCGCATCACGCAGGAAGCCGGCAAGCCCGTAGTCGAAGCGCTGCTCACGGAAGTTTTGGTGGTGCTCGATGCGGCGCGATTCCTGATCGATAACGCGTACGCGATCCTGCACGAAGAAAAATTGCCGCACGGAAATCTCGCGCTCAAAACCAAGTCGGGGCGCATTCTTCACGAACCGTATGGCGTGGTTGGAATCATCTCACCTTGGAATTATCCGTTTTCGATTCCGGCGACTGAGGCCATGGCGGCTCTGGTTGCAGGAAACGCCGTCGTACTCAAACCCTCAGACCTGACGCCGCTGATCGCGCTCGAACTGCAGGCGCTGCTGCGCGAGGCCGGAATTCCCGACGACGTTTTCCAGGTGCTCCCGGGCGAAGGCGAGACCGGGGCGGCACTGGTGAAAAGCGAAATTGACAAACTGGTCTTCACCGGAAGCGTCGCGACCGGCCGGCGAATCGCGCAAACGGCCGCGGAACGCCTGCTTCCGGTGGTGCTGGAACTGGGCGGCAAGGACCCCATGCTGGTGCTCGAAGATGCCGACGTCGACGTCGCGTCGAGCGGGGCCGTCTGGGGAGCGTTTGTGAACGCGGGGCAGACCTGCTTGTCGGTGGAACGCTGCTATGTGCATCAGAGTTTATATCCCGCCTTCCTGGACGCGTGCTGCGAGAAGGCGCGCAAGTTGCGCGTGGGCAATGGCATGGATCCGGCGACCGAGATCGGTCCGATGATTCACGAGCGGCAAGTGCGCGTGGTCGAAGCGCAGTTGCAGGATGCGAAGCAGCGCGGCGCGCGGGTGCTGGCCGGAGGCACGCGGCTGCGCGATCTGGGCCCAACATTTTTTGCGCCCACGGTGTTGGCCGGCGTCGATCACAGCATGCGCGTGATGCAGGAAGAAACCTTTGGCCCGGTGCTGCCGATTGCGTCTTTCCGCGACGATGCCGAGGCGGTGCGCCTGGCCAACGATTCCGATTACGGGCTGGCCGCCAGCGTGTGGACGCGCGATCGAACTCGCGGCGAGCGACTGGCTCGCCAGATCAACGCCGGCACGGTGATGGTGAACGATGCCGTATCGTGTTTCAGCATCAGCGAAGCTCCGCATGGCGGCGTAAAGTCGAGCGGACTGGGGCGGACGCATGGACGCTGGGGGCTGGAAGAAATGGTGCGCGTGAAGTATATCGACAGCGACCTGGTCCCACGGATGAAGAAAATCTGGTGGTTCGGGTACGGTGGAGGCTTCGCGGGGGAGATGGAAGGCTTCGTCGATCTGCTGTACGCCCGTCCGCTGCGCGAGAAGTTGAAGGCTGGAGTGCGTGCGGCCGGAGCGCTGTGGCGGCGAAAACTGTAAGAGCAGTTCTCAGTTCTCGGTTCTCAGTTCTCAGTTAGAATCGAGGAGGTTTTTCTGAGAACTGAGAACCGGGAACTGAGAACTACTATGACCGACTCCCGCACATTTCTGCGCCACACACTCGCCACGCTCGCCTATCGGGGAGCGAAAGCCATCCGCAACGCTGGGCCTAGCTTTGCCGACTATGGCTTGCCCGAGACTTCGCGCACGCCGGCGAAAATTCTTGCGCATATTGGCGACCTGATGGAGTGGGGCGTCGCCATGTCCGACGGCCGGCGCGAGTGGAAGGATTCCTTGCCTCTTCCGTGGGACAAGGAATGCGAGCGCTTCTTTACCGCTCTGAAAAAGTTTGACGATTACCTGGCGTCGGACAAGCCGCTGCAGGTCTCTGCTGAGAAGTTGTTTCAGGGACCGATCGCGGATGCGCTTACCCACGTCGGCCAGATCGCCATGCTGCGGCGGATGGCCGGTGTTCCGATGAAAGGCGAAAACTACTTCGTTGCCGAAATTACCATTGGACGCGTTGGCGCGGATCAGGCGGCTCCGCGCAAGGAATTTTGACGGGGAGGCGCCCGGTAAATGGCGTTGCATTAGTCCGGAATCCGACGATTGGTGTAGTCGCTGATTGCGACGACGATCGCTCAAGAATGCCGGAATGAACGCTCGGAGCATCAAATCTCAGAACGTCATCCGTGCGGTGAGCACAAGTCCATGATTGTAGGTATGGAACTGCGTGCTAGCGATCTGCATTCCTCCGCCGAACATCAGAGCAAGACGGTTGCGAGGATCGTGTTCCAACTTAAACTTGCTGAGCATCAGCCCCGGCGTGACAAAGTTCTGTTTGCGGCCGTCGTTCGGGCCGCCATGGTAGAAAGTCGCGTTGTTCTCGATCTCCGGCCAAAAAAACTTGCCAATGCGATACTGCGCCACGCTGTTCCAGACCACGACGCGGCCGAGCTTCGTCGTGTCGTTCCCGGGCAGGATTGCCCCCAGCGTTGATTGCACGTCAAACCTTCCGAAGCCCTTGCCCGCGCAGAGGGTAGGAGAAATCGTGGCTGCGAGACTTCCGTTCTTGTAGCTGCCGGTTGGGAGGGTGCCGGCCAGAGAAAAACTCAACGAATAATCGCCGCCCTCTCGATTGGCAGCGGCCAGCCGATACTTCAGGAGCAGGGAAACGTCGCCGAAGCCATCCTCGGCCTTCGAATTGTGCTGTATATAGGGCGGCAGCAGCGCATCGAACTCGACCCTGTACCAGGGCACCACATTGAAGCCTTTAGTGTTGTCGTAGTTCCAGGTATCCGTTCCAGCGGGCGCGATCTGGCGGACGAAATCGGTGCGCATCACCTGCAACAGGCCCGACGATGCCGTGACCACGGGGATGGGCCATGAAGGCTGCTGCGCCAGCGTATCGCGAACCCGATCTTCCCAGTTTGTGAAAAATCCCGACTCGCTCTGCGCGGCACATAGGGTGCTGCCGCAAACTGTAACCATTGTGCACACGAAGATCATCAGACTCTTGGAGATCACAATTTCCTCCCGGTCGAAATTCAAGCTGTACTTGTTGCTAGAACCTTAAGTTGTCAGAGCCCAGGTCGAAACCCACGCCAACAGACACAAAGCTTTCTAACCGCGATGCAGGGTGGGTGTCCATAGTCGGAATCAACTATCAGAATCAAATCAATGAGCGAGCTTCGGGAGGCGTTGTTGAAAGAGCCTTGCCAGGCTGCGGAATGCGCCTGCGTGGTATGGCGTCGGCAGTTTCGCGGAAGAGCGTCGCTTACAGATGAGTTCAGAGATTGTGGTTGTGCTATAGCCGAGTCGCCAGCAACCGCCGGCCAAGCTATTTGCACCATCCAAGAAAAACAGCCCCGGAAAGAATCTCCGGGGCCGGCTCTTTGTGGCTTTCGCCGAGCTCAGACAAGGTCGTAGCGATCCAGGTTCATCACCTTGTTCCACGCAACCACGAAGTCCTTCACAAACCGCTCCCTCGAGTCGTTACATGCGTAGACTTCCGCAATGGCCCGCAGCTGCGAGTGCGAACCGAACACAAGGTCGACACGGGTGGCTGTCCACTTGATTTTGCCCGTCGCGCGATCGCGGCCCTCATAGACGCCTTCGGATGTCGAGGGCTCCCACTTCGTATTCATGTCGAGCAGGTTGACGAAGAAATCATTGGTCAGCGTCTCCGGCCGGTTGGTGAAGACGCCGTGTTTGGCCTGTCCAGAGTTGGTATTCAAGGCGCGCATGCCGCCAACGAGAGCCGTCATCTCGGGAGCAGTCAGCGTCAGCAACTGCGCCCGATCCACCAGCAATTCCTCCGCCGACAAGACCTGTCCGCTGCCGTTTCGAAGATAGTTGCGGAACCCGTCAGCGATCGGCTCCATTACGGCGAATGAGTGCACGTCGGTCTGCTTCTGCGAAGCATCCGTGCGCCCCGGCGAGAAGGGAACCTTCACTTTGTGCCCGGCCCTTTTCGCACCTTCCTCGACGGCTGCGCAGCCGCCTAGAACGATCAGGTCCGCGAGCGAGACCTTTTTCGCTCTGTTCCCATTGGACTTGTTTCCGTTAGAGGAGGAGCCGTTGAATTCCTTTTGGATCGCCTCCAGCTTTTTGAGAACCTTCGCCAGTGCGGCTGGCTGGTTCACTTCCCAATCCTTTTGCGGCGCGAGGCGAATACGCGCCCCGTTGGCCCCACCACGCTTGTCGGAGCCGCGGAACGACGCCGCCGACGCCCAGGCAGTCGAAACCAGTTGGGAGATCGACAGTCCCGATGCGAGGATCTTGGCCTTGAGAGCAGCAATCTCCTTCTCCCCGATCAATTTATGATCCACGGCGGGAACAGGATCCTGCCACAACTGGGGCTCCTTCGGAACGAGCGGGCCAAGGTAGCGCGAGATCGGCCCCATGTCGCGGTGCGTCAACTTGAACCACGCCCGCGCAAACGCGTCTGCGAGCTGATCCGGATGCTCGTAGAAGCGCCGCGAAATCTTTTCGTAAGCGGGGTCGAAGCGTAGGGAGAGGTCAGTCGTCAGCATGGATGGCGCGTGATGCTTCGAGGGATCGTGCGCATCCGGCACCGTGCCGTTGCCTTTGCCATTCTTCGGTTTCCACTGATGTGCACCGGCCGGACTCTTCGTCAGTTCCCATTCGTAGTTGAACAGGTTGGCGAAGAAGTTGTTGCTCCACTTCGTTGGCGTCGTCGTCCAAGTGACTTCCAGGCCGCTGCCGATCGTGTCACCACTGTGACCTTTGCCAAGTTTATTCTTCCATCCGAGGCCTTGATCCTCGATGTCGGCAGCTTCTGGGTCGTTGCCCACATATTGAGCGGGAACGCCTGCGCCGTGGGTTTTGCCGAAGGTGTGACCGCCGGCAATGAGCGCAACGGTCTCCTCGTCATTCATCGCCATGCGGGCAAAAGTCTCGCGGATATCCCGTGCCGCAGCCAGCGGATCCGGCTTTCCATTCGGGCCTTCCGGATTCACATAGATCAGACCCATCTGCACGGCACCGAGCGGCTTCTGAAGATCACGGTCGCCGCTGTAGCGCTCGTCCGCCAGCCACTTGCCTTCAGGGCCCCAATTTAGCTCTTCGGGCTCCCAGACGTCCTCGCGGCCGCCGCCAAAACCAAAGGTCTTGAATCCCATCGAGTCCAAGGCAACGTTGCCGGCGAGAATCATCAAGTCAGCCCAGGAGATTTTGCGGCCGTATTTCTGCTTGATCGGCCAGAGCAGCCGGCGTGCCTTGTCGAGGTTCACGTTGTCCGGCCAGCTATTGAGCGGCGCGAAGCGCTGCTGCCCGGCTCCGGCCCCGCCGCGGCCGTCGCCGATGCGATACGTGCCCGCGCTGTGCCATGCCATACGAATGAACAGCGGCCCGTAGTGCCCGAAGTCGGCCGGCCACCACTCCTGCGAATCGGTCATCAAGGCATGCAGGTCCTTGATCACGGCGTCCAGGTCGAGGCTCTTGAATTCTTTCGCGTAGTTGAACGCCTTGCCCATCGGATCGGAGAGCGGGGAATGCTGGTGGAGGACATTCACGTTCACCTGATTCGGCCACCAATCCGCATTCGTATAAGCCTGGCGAGCGCCATGGGCTACCGGGCACTTCGATTCGGATGCGGTGTGTTTTTCCTTAGCTTCGGGGACAACGCTCCCCGATGAACTCGCGAGTGTGTTTTCCATAATTTTTTCTTCCTTTGAGTCTTGAATGAATACTGCGTGAAAAAACTACTTCGTGGCGGCGCAGCGGCGGCAGAGGCCAAAGACCTCGACCAAGGGCTGCGTCAGATCAAAGCCATCGGGCAGATGCCGGGATAGCCGTTTGAAATCGATGAACTCTCCTTCGATGTCCTGCACCGATTTGCAGCGCAAGCAGACCAGGTGGTGATGAGGTTGGAGATTGCCGTCCACGCGCAATGTGGTCGCATGAGGAGTGACCTCTCGCAGCAACCCACATTCGATGAAAAGCCGCAGATTGTTGTAAATCGTGGCCAGAGAAATGGATGGAATGCGGCGCCGGACCACGTCGTAAATGTCTTCCGGGGAATAGTGTCCGTGGGAAGCGATGACGGCCTCATAGACCACCTGACGCTGGTGTGTAACCGCCAAGCCGTGCTTCGCGGCCAGCTCACGGAAGTGTGCATGGGTGAGGCGCATGATTATCGAATGAGAATCATTATAAAACTCTATCGAGTCGTGTCAACCGAAATCTTCTCACCAACTCGACGCCCTTGGTCGAAAGGCCGCGGCTGAGTAAAATAGCGGGAAAGCGTTTTGGCAAAGGCGCGACAGGAGATGGAATGGCTTCTGGCGAAACGGCAACCCCAACCATGACCACGACACCGCAGCTTCCCAATCACAAAGTCAAGATCAAGAAGACCGGCCAGCGTGCCTGCAACGAGAAAAACGAAAAGGGCAAGTTCTGCGGCGGACACCTGAAACGCTGGTTCTACGCCGCCGACGTGCTCGAACAGGAATGCGGCTGCGTGGAGAAAGCCTGGGGAGCGGACCGCGAAGTGTATCGCTGCGAATTCTGCCAGACGCTCTATCTGCCCAGTCCCGACGATCCGCGCGGGATGAACGTCGCGGGCCGAGGTCAGCTTTCGGTGTTCGGGTTGACGGTTCCTCCCAAGGAAGAGAAGAAGACGTAGCGTTCAGAGTAGCCACTACCCAACCAAGGGCATGCTTGACACTCGATTCGTGGTCCTGTAGTGTCCGCCAGCAAGAGGCGGAAATACTAAGGAGTCCATGGAGTCTGCCGGTTCGAAGCCCGCGCGAAATACCTCCGCTGCGAAGTCCCGGGGCAAATCCGAGTCCTCCCGCAAACGGTCGCAGTCGGCCGCGGTCACCATCCGCGACGTCGCCGAACGCAGCGGATTTTCCTCGGCCACGGTTTCCATCGTCCTGAACAACGCGCCGCTGTCACGCTACATTCCCGACACGACCAAAGGGAAGATCCAGCGCGCCGCCCAGCATCTCGGCTACCGTCCCAATCTGTTTGCGCGCTCGCTGCGTGGCCGGCGCAGCCAAACTGTTGGCGTCATGGTCTTCGACATGACCGATCCTTACTGCACGCTGGTCTTGCGCGGGATCGAGAACACACTCTTTCAGTCGTCTTTTCTGCCCATTCTTACGGACGTCCACAACGAGCGCAGCCGCTTCGAGCGCTATCTTGAAATGCTGCTCGATCGTCGCATCGAGGGGCTCGTCGTCCTGGCCAACTGGCTGTTCGTTGACATCAACGTTCTTGCCGACCTGGAAAAGAACAACATTCCGACGGCGACCGTGGGCCGCGAACTCAAGAACGACAGAATCAGCTCGGTAATCGTGGACAACGAAGCCGGCGCGCGCGTCGCGCTCGAACATCTCCATTCGCTCGGCCATCGGAAAATCGCCTTCATCCGCGGCCCACGCCAATTATTCGACACCGAGCCGCGGTGGCGCGGAGTGCGGACTCTGGCACGCGAACGCAACCTCGAAATCGACCCGCGGCTGGTCGTCGATCTGCCGGAATCTGGAGATCCCTTTTCAAGTTTTGAACAAGGATACAAATTAACGGAGGAACTGCTGCGCCGCCGCCGTCCCTTCACCGCGCTGATGGCCTTTGACGACATGACTGCTTTTGGCGCGATTCGCGCGCTCGCCAAAGCGGGGATTCGCGTTCCCGATCAATGTTCGGTGGTGGGTTTTGACGATGTTGCACCCGCAGCTATCTATTCTCCCGCGCTGACCACCGTGCGCCAGCCCATGGAAGTTATGGGAACGACCGCGGCGACCATTGTGCTCGAAGCCATCAACGCCGGTCTCGAAAAAAAGCCCACCCGCACCATTCACCGCCGCATCGTCCCCGAGCTGATGGTGCGCGAATCGACCCGCAACGTAAAGTGAATATGGCGGCATAAGCCCTGCATTTTCTCTTGACAGGGGAAGTCCCCTCCAAGCACTATTGATACGTTTTAATAGAGGTATTTAAACGTTTCTGTGGCGGGCGGCAACGCCGGCGAAATTTGGGATGGGAAGAGACCTCGAGCCCGGCGAAAAATCTGGAGGCGGTTCATGAATAGCAGAAATGCAATTGTCAAGACAGTGCGGAATTTTCTTCCTGTTTGCATTCTTTTTCTCTGCGCGGGTTCTGTGGCGTTTGCCCAGGCGGGCCGAGGCAGCATCAGCGGCCTGGTCTCCGATCCTTCGGGGGCGATCGTCAATGGCGCGAAAGTCACCGCACTCGATCACGCCACCGGAATCGCGCTGCACACCATTACCAGCGCGGCCGGCTTGTACAGCTTTGTATCGCTGAACCCCGGCGTCTATGTGGTCACGGCCAGTCAAAAGGGCTTTGAAAGCGTCGCCCAGAACAATGTGCTGGTAACTGTGGATCAAGTCACCGCCCTGAATATCACTCTGCAAGTCGGCAACGTGGCCGAGACAGTTACGGTGACGGGCACATCCGCGCTGGTGGATTCGAGCAACTCCACTGTGGGCCAGTTGATTGATTCAGCCACCATCGATCGCGTTCCGCTCCTCACGCGCAATGTCTATGATCTGGTGCAACTGAGCACCGGCGTGACCCCGGCCAATGGAGCGGCCAACTCCTCGACTTCGCAGGCCATCATCAACATCTCGACCGGGCGGCCGAATGTCGATGTCTCGTCATACACCATCAACGGCGCCATCCAGGGGTCGGTTTACTTTATGCTCGACGGCAGCCCGCTGGGTGTTGCTGAAAACAACATCGCAGCGATCATTCCGGCAATGGAAATTCCCGAAGATGGCGTAGAAGAGTTCCGCGTCGAAACCCAAAACACCCCGGCTTCCTATCAAAGCGGCGGCGCAGGCGTCATCAGCCTGGTCAGCAAATCCGGTGGCGACCAGTTCCATGGCGATGCCTTCGTGGTTCTGCGCCCGGATACCCTTGCTGCCAACGAATACTTCAACAAGCAAGGCCAGTTATTGGCAGGTACGCCCAACGAATCGCCCAACTTTCATCGCTACCAGGAAGGGGGCGCCATTGGCGGGCCTATCCTGCACAACAAGCTTTTCTTCTTTGGGGATTATGAAGCCACGCAAGAGAAACTGTTTGATAATTCACAGCAGTTTACTGTTCCCACCACCGCGGAACGGGCCGGCGATTTTTCCAACGACGGCTACACAATCTATAACCCGCTGGCTCCCGATAATCCCGACGGAACGCGGCAGCCGTTTCCCGGCAACGTACTCACGAACTATCCCGGCCTCGCCCTCAATCCAACCGCGCTGGCATTTCTAGCGCATTTCCCCCATTGCAACTATCCCAATCCTACGACTTGCGATGCAGACACGGGAAACCACTTGGGCAATTATCAGCTTCCTGGACTGGACCCCATAACCGCACAGAGGTTCGACATTCGGGTGGACTACTACAAGAGCGAAAAGCAGCGCCTCTTCTCGCGCTTCTCCTTTGCCCGGTTGTCCGTGGAGGGGGTCAACGCTTTCAATAACGATTGGGATCCGAATTACGCCCAGAACATCACCAACGCACGTAACGTGATTATTGGGGACGACTACACGATAAATCCGACTACGGTCTTGCAGTTGCGCTACTCATTTACTCGGCACTATGAAAATCAGGGGGGTGATCCCCAGCAGGATGGCTTCGACATCACCACGATGGGATTTCCCGCGTCGCTGGCTGCGGCCCAGGCGTATAAAACCATCCCGATCGCATTTTTTGATGATTTGACTGCACCCAATGGCACTTCCGACGGTGTCGGCGGCACCGCGAACTACAATACCTTCATCTATGCCAGCGAGAACAACGACGCCAGCGCGACCGTCACGAAGGTAGTGGGTAAGCACGAACTCAGCTTCGGCGCGGAATATATGAAAAGGTTCTTGAATGTGGGCCAGCCGCCCGCACCGTCCGGCTGGTACTACTTCGATATCTCCGCGACCGACCAGCAGACTACACCAGCGTTGGGTACAACCGTGGGAGGCAGCGACTTCGCTTCGTTCCTGCTGGGCATGGGGAGTTTCCCGGGCAACGAATCAGTGAATTTTACGCAAGATCTCTTTTCCGCGAACGCTAGTCCGTATTACGCGGCCTTCGGCCAGGACACTTATCACGTCAGCCCCGGTCTGACCATCACCGCCGGGCTTCGCTGGGACATCTTCGGAGGCAAGACGGAACGTCATAACCGCCTGGAATACTTCGATCCGACTGCCGTAGGTACATCGCCTCCCGTGGGTAACTTTACCGGGGGCAGTTTCACCGGCGGCGAAGTATTCGTCACCAGCGGCAGCCGCTCTCCGTTTACTACCAATCTGACGAACTTTGCTCCGCGTCTGGGTTTTGCCTGGCAGGCAGAGAAGCACCTGGTGGTTCGCGGCGGGGCTGGCTTCTACTATGGACCGAGCGTGCAGATGGTCAGCGGTTCGCTGGAGGACAGCGATGGATACTCCACGAGCAATAACTGGAACGCGACCTGTCTTAACTCCAACGGTAATACGGTGTACAACGGTACCAGCCAGTGCGGCGTCAATGTCGCGGGGAGCGTTAGTAGTGTGACTGGCGACTATTCGCTGACCAATCCGTTCCCAGTGGATATGGGAGCGGGTCTGGTTCCGCCGTCCCAATTGAAGCCGAACGGATTGCTGACGAACCTGGGCTCGAATCTGACCACCATGCTGCACTCACAGCGGACGACGGTGACCTATAACTTCAACTTCGGCCTGGAGTACGAACTTCCATACCAGATTGTTCTGAGCGCCGGCTATGTGGGCAGCAGGGGACTCTTCCTTCCATTTGGCAATGTGGATCTGAACCAGCTCAGCTTGAGCCAGATCAATCAGCTCGGGAATACCCCTACGTGTATAAGTGCTAGTCTGGCGTGTCCGGGGCTATTCATAGCCGCCGAGCCTTTTCCGCAATTCAACACCGGAGCCGTCAGCATCACCGGCCAAACCAACGGTGTCACAACGAATGGCTATGCCGCCGGAGATTCCGAGTACAACTCCCTGCAGACGAAGGTGCAGAAGCGCCTGACCAATCACTTCACCACCCTGGCTTCCTTTACCTGGGCCAAGCTCATCACGGACGATGGCAATCCTCCGCTGGGCTTTGTCGGTTTTCATAACGGGTCGGTTCAGGACTGGAGGAACCTAAGCTACGAGCATTCGGTCAGCCCGCAGGACGTGAAATATCAATTCACATGGCAAGCATCTTACGACCTGCCCGTGGGCAAGGGCAGGGCGATGAATCTGACCGGGGTATCGAATGCCATCCTGGGCGGCTGGACGGTCGACGGAATTTTCTACCTGAGCAGCGGTGTTCCCATCCCTTCGCCGTATGCAGGGGATAATCAATACCTCAATCAGCGGGCCGATACGATCTGCGATCCCAGCAAGGGCGCGCCACGTGCAGCAGCGGTGTGGTTCTTACCCAACTGCTTCGCAGTGCCTGGGACCGAAAACGGCGGCCAGCAGAACTTTTTTATTGCGGGAAATGCGCCAGCGTATATTGATCACCTCCGGACTATGGGGGCCAACAATCTGGATCTCACATTCTCCAAGACGTTCAAACTAGGCGAGAAGCGGGATATCCGCTTTGATATATCTTCCTATAACGTGGCCAACAGGCCGCAGTTTTCGGCGCCGAATGTGCCCACGGCAAGTAGTGGATGGACGACCGGCCCGAGTGGTGACCAGTTCGGCCAGATCACGACGACTTCCAATACACCGCGGCAATTCCAGTTCGGGTCGAGATTCACATTCTGATTCAACAAGAAATCCTGGCTCCGAGCGAGCCAGGATTTCTTGTTTGAAACTCATTCACGATGCGTGGCACGCGCGTCCGTTAGTCCGCCACTACTGCTTCTTTCCTCGCGCGAGTCAGTACGGCCAGCCCTTTCTCGAGATCGGCGATCAAGTCCTCGACATGCTCCAGTCCCACTGAGATGCGGATCATCTGCTCCGTCACTCCCATCTTTTTGCGCAGATCCGGAGCGACCATGGCGTGCGAGGTCAGCACCGGGATGGTCACCAGCGAATCCACTCCGCCGAGGCTGGGCGCCAGGGTAAACAGATTCAGCGCCTCGGCCACATGGCAGGCGTCGGCGCCGCTGCCTTCCACCTCGAAGCTCAGAACGCCGCCCGCGCCCGCCATTTGCTTTTTCGCGATGGCATGGTCCGGATGCTCCTTCAGCAGCGGATAGTGCACCCGCGCCACCTTGGGATGCTGGCTCAGGAATTCGGCAATGCGCAGCGCGCTTTTGTTCTGGCGATCGACGCGGACGGCCAGCGTCTTGATCCCGCGCAGCAGCAGAAACGCCGCGTGCGGATCCATGCAGCCGCCGAGCGTGGTCCGCGTGTGATGGATCTGCTCGATCAGATCGCGCCGTCCGGTGGCGATGCCACAGATGATGTCGGAGTGTCCGCCAAAATATTTTGTCCCCGAATGCAGCACCAGATCGATGCCCCACTCCGCCGGACGGCAGTTGATGGGCGTGGCAAAGGTCGAATCAATGGCCGAGATCAGGCCATGCTTGCGCGCCAGCGCCGCGATTTGCTCCAGATCGACCACCCGCAGGTTTGGATTCGTCGGCGACTCGACATACAGGATCTTTGTGTTGGGCCGGACTGCGCGCTCGTGCTGCTCGATGTTGTTGGTGTCGACAAATGTCGTTTCGACTCCCAGCTTCGGCAACCACTGCGAAAGGAACTTGATCGCGCCGCCATAAATATCGCGCTGCGCCACGATGTGGTCTCCCGCCTTGACCAGCGAAAGAATCGACGTGGTGATTGCGGCCATACCGGAGGAGAACAGCAGCGCCGCATCCGTGCCTTCCAATTCGGCAATGGCATTCTCGGCGACGGTATGCGTGGGATTGCCGTAGCGCGTGTAGAAACTGTCGGTAGGCGTGACGCGCAGTTGCTCCTGCATGTCGGTGACTTCGAAGGTTGAAGTCTGATAGATGGGCGTGGAGAGCGGACCGTTTTTCTTGGCCAGGCTGGTGCCGCCGCGTACGGCTTCGGTTTCCTGGCGGAACTTGTGCTTCTTCATGCCGGATCTCCTGTAGAGACGCGGCTTGCCGCGTCTCTCGCCACGTCAAAGGCAGACGGGGCAGAGCCCCGTCTCTACACTAGCTTCTTACCGCTGCCGCATTCAGCGCGGGTACTGGCGCCAACCACTCGGACGACTTCGCGTGCCGGCCGCTCACCACTTTGTCGAACTCCTGTTGCAGGGCACGGGTTACGGGACCAGCCTTGCCATCGCCGATGGTGCGGAAATCAATTTCGCGCAGCGCCACGACCTCCGCCGCCGTGCCACACACGAAAACTTCGTCGGCAATATAGAGCTGATCGCGCGAGATGGGCTCCTCGACCACGGAATAGCCTAGATCCCGAGCCAGCGTGATGAGGCTGTCGCGAGTGATGCCCTCCAGAATTCCTGCGCGTGGTGTCGTGCTGATGATTTTGTTCCCGGCGTTGTTGCGAACTATGAAAAGATTTTCGCCGGTGCACTCCGCGACGTAGCCATCGGGTCCCAGCATGATCGCCTCATCGAAACCGGCACGGTGTGACTCCGTCTTGGCCAGAATCGAGCTGACATAATTTCCCGAGACCTTGGCCTTGGTCATCATGATGTTCGGATGCAGCCGCGTGAACGACGCAATATTGGCGCGGATGCCGCGTTCCTTCGCCTCGGCCCCCAGAAAATTCTTCCACTCCCACACCGCCACCACAAAGCGCGGTTGGCCGGATTCGACGGTCATCATCATGGCGCCGTCCAGATAAATCATGGGACGGATGTAGCACGCCGAAAATTCGTTCCCCGCAATCGTCTGATTGATGGCCGTCTTCACCTGCTCGGCCGTAACCGGCAGCTCGCGAAAACCGACGATGTGGGCCGAGTCCAGCAGGCGCTCCACGTGCTCGTTCATCCGGAACACGGCCGGCCCCTTGTCGGTCGAGTAGCAGCGGATGCCCTCAAACACGCTGAAGCCGAACTGCACGGCGGCACTCACAAACGGAACCACGCCTTCGCTGGCGGGCCTCAAAGAGTCATCGATCCATATGTAACGCGCGGCGCCCATATTCTCCCCAATAGAGCTGGAATCCATTAAGATTACCTGCGCTGCCCAGCCGCGGCAAGCCGCGAGAGATGCCGTGCTGGCCGCGGCCAGGAGTAATATCCTTCATTGGGATGCTGCTATGAAAAAGAAGAAACTGAAGACAATCGCTCGAAAAAGAGGTGCACGAAAAACATCTGCCGCCGGGAAAACGAAGAAAGCGGCGCGGCCTGCGAGTAAAGTCGCGCTCAAAGCCACCGTCCTCAAGGGCAAGCCGCTCCAGGCTGAGTTGCGCCACATTCCGTGGAGTTCCGTTGAAGTCGAAGCCCTGAATCCCTTGCTGGGCCGTCATTTCGTGGTCGGGCAGAATGTGATGCTCGCCCGCGTCCTGCTCAAGAAGGGATGCCTCGTGCCCGAACACAGCCATCACAACGAGCAGATCACCTACATCCTGGAAGGCGCGCTGAAATTCGGGATCGACGGCAGAGAGATTGTGGTGAACGCGGGCGAGGTTCTGACCATTCCTCCCAACATGCCGCACTGGGCCGAGGCGCTGGTGGATACCGTCGATCTCGACATTTTCAACCCGCCCCGCGCCGACTGGATGAACAAAACCGACGATTATCTGCGATGAAAAGGAATAACCGCAGAGTTCGCTGAGATCACAGAGAAATTCGATGGGGAAAAAACCAACAAAATCTCTGCGTACTCTGCGATCTCCGCGGTTAGCCCCGTATGATGTAGGTACTCTTCTGCGCAGGTGAGGTGACTGAGCAAATTGTCGATCGCTCAAAACACGGAAACCATGGCGAAACTTCGCTGCATTTCCTGCGGCGCGATGCCTGATTCCGCCGGACAGGACTTCCGCTGCGTCGCTTGCGGCGACCTGTTGGAATTTTTTTTTCCAGAATGGACGCTCGACCAACCGGACGGGGCAAAGCCCCGTCACCACACGGACCCTTCGGCGCTGAAGGCTCTCTGGCTCAGCCGCCGCACCTCGCGCGATGCCCTCGACCAGAGCGGAGTCTGGCGCTTCCGCGAACTTCTTCCTCATATCCCGGCAGAGCATGCCATCACGCTGCGCGAGGGAAACACGCCGCTCTACCACCTGCCACGTTGCGCGCGCGTGGCCGGAGTCGAGAATCTTCACGCCAAACACCAGGGCATGAACCCGACCGCTTCGTTCAAAGACACGGGCATGACCTTTGCTGCGTCGTCCGCGCATCAGGGCAAGTTCCGTTGGGTGGCCTGCGCCTCCACCGGCAATACATCGGCTTCCATGGCGGCATACGCGGCGCGGGGCAACATGCACAGCCTGGTGCTGATTCCGGACGGCAAGATTTCCTGGGGCAAGCTCTCGCAATCGCTCGACTACGGAGCCCTTACTTGCCAGCTCCGCACCGATTTCGACGGATGCGTTCAAATCCTCAATGAACTCGTTCGGCAGAAGCCGGTCTACCTGCTGAATTCGGTGAATCCGTATCGCATCGAAGGCCAGAAGACGGCCGCCATCGAACTTATGGAGCAACTCGCGTGGGAGCCACCGGACCATATTATTGTCCCGGGAGGCAATCTCGGAAACAGCTCGGCGATCGGCAAGGCGCTCGTCGAAATG
This sequence comes from uncultured Acidobacteriaceae bacterium, assembly GCA_963747545.1. GTDB lineage: Bacteria > Acidobacteriota > Terriglobia > Terriglobales > Acidobacteriaceae > Acidiflorens. Next base: position 214,946 of record CAVVFQ010000004.1, read on the forward strand.
CGCGAACTTAAACTGATCTCGCGACTGCCGAAGCTTTCCATCATCCAGGCACAGGGCGCGAATCCGTTCTACCGCTGCGTGCATGAGTTCGGCGGGAAGAAGCTCGAGCCGATGACTGCCGACACGCTGGCGACCGCGATTCGCATCGGCAATCCGGCATCGTGGAAGAAAGCGCTGCGCGTTTTGCGAGCGACCTGCGGCGAGGTCGAACAGGTTTCGGAGGTCGAAATCGCCGCCGCTAAAGCCGAAATCGGCGCCGATGGCATCGGTTGCGAACCGGCCTCGGCGGTTACGCTGGCTGGACTCAAGAAGCTGCGGCGGAGCGGATTCGTCAAGGCGGGAGAGTCGGTTGTGCTGATCCTCACCGGTCATCTGCTCAAGGATCCCGATTTCACGATTAAGTTCCATCGCGGCGATTTGTTCACGGAAGCGCCCGAGCAGGCCGAGGCCGCGCAAGCAAAATATCTGCAGCGCGCCCCGGTAGTGCTCGATGCAAGTCTGGGGGACGTCATTGCTGCGCTCGACGCAGCCGAGAGAAATTCGTAGCACTCCTCCCCAAATTCGTGTATAAAACACAGTTCAACGTCGACGGCGATTGTTAGGGATTCCGCCTAGGCCCGATCTGGCTAAAGCCTTTCATTTCTATTGTTTCGGCTAGTTATGGTCGCCGAGGAGTTTGCTTTTTAACCTATGCCTTCACGTCCCACATCTCTAGACCGCTCGCTGCGCCTGGCACTGCCGGCGTCCTCCGCCAATCTGGGGCCCGCGTTTGACGCGGCTGCCCTCGCCCTCGATTTCCATCTGCGCGTGCGAGCCGAGCGTGCGCCCGACTTCTTCGTCACCGCCGAAGGCCGCGACGCGCTGACCTGCGCCCGAATGGAGAATCACCTCATCGTCACGACCTATTGCGAGGTGCTTGAATCGGAGAACCGCAAGATCGCGCCCCTGCGCATCCATCTTGAAAATGAGATTCCCATCGGCAGAGGTTGCGGATCGTCCGCCGCCGCGCGCCTGGCGGGCATCGCGCTGGCCGTGCATTTCGGACATCTGCGCTGGAAAAATGACCGCATCGTCGGCGAAGCTTCCATGCGTGAGCACCATCCCGATAACGCTTCTGCCTGCTGGATGGGCGCGCTCACCGTGGCTCGCATGGCCAATCAGGTGCAGGCGCAGGTGGTAGAAGTGAAGCCGAAAGGGAAGTGGCCGCTGCTGCTGGCTGTGCCCGATGCGCTGCTCTCGACCGAGCAGGCCCGCCGCGTGCTGCCGTTCCAGTACTCGCGTGCCGACGCCGTCACCAATATTCAGAATTCGATGCTGCTGCTGGCGGCCTTCACGCAAAATCGTCCCGATCTGCTTTCATCGGCGCTCGAAGACCGCATCCACCAGCCGTATCGCGCGCCGCTCTCACCGCTGCTTCCCGCGCTCAAGGAACTCACCGGAGAATCCGGTATCCTCGGCGCGGCGCTCAGCGGAGCGGGCCCGTCAGTGCTGGTGTTTCTCGACCCGAAGGTTCCGGCGAAAAAAGTGAAGCAGAGAATCGCCGCTCACCTTACCAAACGCCGGCTCACCGCCGAACTCATTCTCACGCAGATCGCCCTGCACGGCGGACGCGACGGAGCCGACTGGCGCAAGCATCACCCCTCAGGCAGAAAGTAAATAGGTTCTCTCTACTGCCGGCTGGCCGGAGGCACGATTCCGTTCATGCGCAGATATTCCACCATCTGTCCGTAGTGATCGAAACCATGCCAGGGGAAGACTGTGGCCAGGCTGAGTCTCGTGGTCTTTGTCTTGCCGAAGGGATTGGGAATCGGTTCCAGAGCATTGGCGTCGGTGACGGTGGCGACTGACGTGTGCGCGTAGGCGAAAGAATCTTTCAGGAACTTAAGGATGTCAGCCTTCGATTTCGCGCTCTCCGGACCCTTTTCGCCGTTCGTGTCGACCGGCGGCTTCTCGCCGAGAATGATGGCCGCAACTATGTAGTTGATGGCGGCCACGTGCTTGACCTGCTCAGCGAATGTGCGAACGCCTTTAAACTCGCCATTGGTTGGCGCGAAACCGTATTTTTCCTCGGGCATGGCTTCGGCTGCGGGAATAAAATCGCCTTCCAGGTTTTTGATCCCATTGTCGAGAACCTGGCTGATGGTTTTCTTTTCGTCTTTGGGCGGCGTTTGCGTTTGCGCTTGCGCGAGCACGAAACTGAACAGGACCAACGTTGTCCCCAGGATCACAGCGGCAGTGGTTGTTTTCATTGTGCCTCCAGGCAAATCTAGATCAAGTAAATTTAAATGTCGCATCAATCTCTCACTACCGCGGGCGTCAAGTCCAGTTCGCTCGAAGTGATGCGATGGCCGCGCAGCGCGAAAACTCCCAGCGCCAGCGCGACCGCCGCCGCGCCCAGCGCGTCCGGAACGCCAATCTTTTTCGCCAGCGCGCCCCACAGCGTGGCGCCGATCGCCATGCCTCCCTGCAACACCAGCAGGTAACACGACAGCGCCCGAGCCCGCACATACGCCGGACACATAGTCTGTGCCGCGACGTTCAAACAAGCCAGAATCCCGATCCAGGCCGCGCCCGCCACCAGCATCACCGCACATAGCAGGGCAAAGGTCTCCGCCCGTCCCGCGGCAAAAGTCATCGCGGCAAAAATCACGATGGAGGCCCCGACCACGCCATCCACCGACAATTTTTCCCGTAGGCGCGGAAGCGCCAGCGCTCCCAGCAGCGCGCCCAGCCCAAAGCAGCCGAGCAGCACGCCATATCCCAGCGCCCCAAACGGACGCGCAATAATCGGCAACAGCGCCAGCATCGCCACCGCCGCGACGCTAAACGTTCCCGTTCGCAATAGAACCGACTTCGCCAGTCCGCTCTCGCGCACATAGGACAAGCCGTCGCCTATCGCCGACCACACGCGCTGCGTCTTCGGTTGAATTTCAACCGGCCGCTTCCATCGGTAGAGAAACAGGATCACGCCCAGGAACGAAAATGAATTCAGCAAGAATGTTGTGCCGCAACCGACGGCCGCCACAATCAGACCACCCAATGCTGGGCCCACTGCCCGCGCGACATTAAACCCAGCTGAGTTCAGAGCCACTGCCGAAGCATGTTGCTTTGCCGGAACCAGCTCCGGCGTAATCGCCTGCCATGCCGGATCATTCATCACCGAGCCGAGGCCCAGCAGAAACGTAAACAGCAGCAGCACCCACGGTCCGACGCAACTGGTCAGCGTCAGGATGCCAAGCGTCGCCGACGCCAGCACCATCCATCCCTGGGTCAGCAGCAGAAAGCGCCGCCGGTCCACCAGATCGGCCAGCGCGCCCGCCGGCAGAATAACCAGAAACACCGGCAGAGCCCCGGCCGCCTGCACCAGCCCAATCATGAAGGGATTCAGGGTCATCTGCGTCATCAGCCACCCGGCGCCTACGTTCTGCATCCAAGTGCCGGTATAAGAAATGACCGATGCAATCCAGAGCGAGCGAAACAGCGGCTCGCCAAGCGGAGCCCAGGGCGAAATCGAATGCCTCGCCGTCGTCGGGACGACCACCGGCATTTTGATCATTTCCGCCATTCGATTGCTCGTCGAGAGCCGGACGTCCTCGCCCGGCCGCCTCACGGATGGACGGGCGGGGCGCCCGTCGCTCCATTAACTAGTCGCGGGTTCTGCAAACGGCCACTCACTTTTCCGCCACGCCCGCACGGTGTAAATCACCACTCCCGCCACCAGAATCACTCCCGCGTACCGCACCTCGCGGAGAAAATCTTTGCGCGAGATCAGAATAAAAATGAAACTCACCGACGCCACCAGCGCCGGCACCGGATAAAGCCACATCCGAAACGGACGAGGCATATCCGGCCGTCGTATGCGCAGCACAATCACGCCAATGCTCTGTACCAGAAACTGCAACACGATGCGGATTACGATCAGCGCGGCAATCAAGTCGGCCAGCCTCAGAAAACAAAACACCGCGGCAACGCCAGTGAGCGCCAGCAGCGAGACGTAGGGAAACTTGTCAACCGGATGCACCTTCGCAAAAGCGCGAAAATAGTTCCCGTCGAGCGCCGCTGCGTAGGGCACACGCGAATACCCCAAGGTCAACGAAAACACTGACGCGAATGCCGTCCACATCACCAACACCGAAATGACCGAAGCCGCGCCCTGCCCATACAAGCGCTGCATCAGCGTCGAGACGACATACAGCTTGCTGTTCGAAGCCCCCGACTGCGCCAGTTCCCGCCACGGAATGACACCGAGAATGCTGACGTTCATTACTATATATAGACACGCCACCGCCAGAATGGATAGCAACAGCGCGCGCGGAATATTTTTCGTGGGCTCCTTGACTTCGTCTCCCAGGAAACAGACGTTGTAGTAGCCGCCAATGTCATAAGCGGCGATCAGCATCGCCCCGCCCAGTCCGCGAAAGAAGTCTCGCGAAAATGAAAACGCTCCCGGAGGCAAATCGAATGCCCGATGCGCGTTGAAGTGGGTCAGCCCAGCGAAAATAATCCACCCGATCGTGCCCATCACCCCCACCCACAGCACCTTGGTAAGCCGCGCGATGGCGGTGATGCGCCGATACAGGAGAAACGCCGTCAACGCGCAGACGCCGATCGCCAGAAACGTAGCCGGCATCGCGACCAGGGTCAGTTGCAGAGTCCCAACCAGAGGAAGATGCAGCGCCCAGGTGTGGTTCGACCACACCAGTTCCAGGCGCGGCCAGAAAAAAGCCGCATACTGCGAAAGCCCGATCGCTCCCGATGCAATCGAAAGCGGAGCACTGAACGAGAGTTGCCAGATAAACAGAAATGAAACCAGTCGCCCGAGTTTCCGCGGCCCGTAAATCTCTTTCAGGTAGCGATACGACCCGCCCGACCCCGGCATGGCCGCGCCCAGTTCCGCCCAAACCAGCCCGTCACAGATCGCGAGGACCGCGCCCAGCACCCACCCCAGCATCGCCTGCGGGCCACCCATCGCCGAAATAATCAGCGGGATGGTGATGAACGGCCCCACGCCGATCATGTCAATCATGTTCAGCGCAGTAGCGGAACCAAGGCTGATGCCACGAATGAGCTGTGGTTTGGTGTCGGACTCGGCTGCGAGTGGAATTGTCATGAAATGCGTCGATGGTCGATGGTCGTTCGTCGTTGGCGATCACTCATCCGCGTCGACCGTTCGAAACGCGCTAATCTAATTAAATTTGTCATCCTGAGCGAAGCGAAGGACCTGCTTTTTGCAGCGGCCCATCCGACTCTTGGAAGCGAACGACGCCCAACGATTAACAACCAACGACCGCCTGCAAATGACTAACGACCACTAATCAAATTCACAAACAGCCGCACTGCCCCCGGCACGCCTGCCGGTAACTGCCGGAAGAACGCATATCCCGTGTAGATATAAATTCCCTTGCCGTAGTGCGCTACCAGCAGTCCGCCCTTCTGCTCGCCTTCGCCCGGATCATGCGACTCCAGCAGCGGCGTAAAGTTCGAGTCCCACTGCGACATGAAGTACAGCCCACGCTCCTGCACCCAGCCCTCAAAATCTTTCTGCGTAATTTCATTTGGCGAATGGAAGATCGGGTTGGCCGGATCGAGGATCGTGACCGGCGCTTCTTCCACCGAAACCCGCGTCCGGCTGAGCGTTGCCGGGTAAGGAGTGTACTTGCCTGCATTGAAATCGATCGGCACCCCAAACGATCCCATGGTGTTGTATTGCACGACCAAGCGCCCACCGTTTTCGACGAAATCGAGCAGCCGCTTGTTGTTCGCAATAACGCCCTTCTGGGTGTCATAGGCGCGAATGCCCAGCACAATTGTCTGATATTTGCTCAGATCCTCGCTGGCGAGTTCGTCGGCCGGAATCATTGTTACATCCATTCCGATCTGTTCGAGCACCGTCGGAATATCGTCTCCCGCGCCCATGATGTAGCCGACCTTCAGATCCTTGGGAACCTTCACGTCCACGATGCTGATGAGCTGCACGGCAGGCTGGTAATAATAGAAGGTCCCGAGATCTTCGCGGGTGACAACTGAATAACCCTCCCTGTAGCTTTTCTTGTCACCGGTAAGATCTGCCCGAATGTGGGTTTGACCTTCCCTCAGCTCCGATGGAAATACCTGAAACGCTGCGTCCTCAGACTTATCTTTCGGAATCTCGATGGACTGGCTCACCGGTTCTGCACGCCAGCCGCTCGGAACTTGGAGGGAGATCAGGGCATGGGACGCGCTGGCCTGGTCGCGAGCCGTACTCTTCAGGCTGGTGCTGCCGCGCAAGCCGACCGGAATCAGATTGCTCGACGGCGACACTGCAATCGAAAATTCCGGACCAATGGCCAGTGGGTGCTCTGCCGCAGTCCCGTCCGGCCACTTGAATCGCACCATGACCGGAACGTCAATGGCACCGGCGAGTCCCTGGAATTGGTACTCCATGCTCACGTGGAACGGCGCTGGGGGGAAGGGAAGCGTTTGGTACTCCGGTTCGTCGATCGTGTTCAGCGCGTCTCGCTGCGGATCGTGCCGATGCCAGTATGGCCGCGTGTGGCCAGCCTCCTCGCAGAGAGTCATGCGGAAGTCGAACCGAGCTGTCGAAGGTTTGTCGGCCGACATTGCTCCTTCTGAGATTCGCTGGCAACCCGGGGCGTCTAAGATCAGCTTTGCCGAAATCGGCGTCCCTCCACTCACAATTCCCAACGACTTCACCGCAGCACTCTCTCCTGGAACGGCCATCGTAGCCGATTCGGGGGAAGACGCGGGAGGGGCATCGAGAATTGCTGTCAACTGAACTCCCAACGCTATGTTCGCCGCGTGCTGGAACTGGTCACGCTTCGTTTCCAGCTCAGTCGTCAACCACTGCTTCGCACCCTCTGGGAGCGACGACTGCTGAACTTTCTTCACCAGATCGTCAGCCCCTTTTCGGCCGCTCAGCAACGCGATGATGCCCGGCACGGAGCCGACACCCGAGTCTCTCTCGGCTTCGTCAACTCTCTGCTGAATCTGAGCGAGCTGCTCTCGCAACCATGGCACCTTCTTCTCCTCGTCGCCCAGCCGCAATGCCAGCCCCGGTAGGGTCGTATCGATCCCGTCAAGGAAATCTTGTTCGTGCCCGTTCTTGTCTTTCGGAGACTCAACCACCGAATCGACAAGCTTGTAGAACGCAAACCGGTCGCCTTTGGGAACCGATACGCCCGCAAGCCCCTGTGATTCCTGATGGCTCAATCCCTTCACGGCAAACTGCACATATGACATCCCTAGCAAAGGGTCTTCTTTCCCGGTGTTCAGCTTGACGGTGTAATTGGCTGGGTCGCAGGTGGAAGCGCCGAAGCCGCACACGTTTCCGATGTACAGCTTCTTCGGCTGCCAGGGCTGGAGCCCCTCAGCCATCTGCTCCGGAAAGCGCTTCGGATCGGCCGCCGCGCGAAACGCCTCTCTCGTCAGGATCGCTGATGCCTGGTGGTGCCCGTGCCCATCGCGGTCTGTTCCTGAGAAGCGCGCAATCAGCACATCCGGACGAAACGTGCGGACCACCCGGACAATGTCGGCGAGCGCAATATCATGCCCTTCCCATTTCTGAAAAGTTTCTTCTGGAGTTTTCGAATATCCGAAATCCGCGACTCGCGAGAACCGTTGCTCCACACCGTAGTAGCGGTCGGCTGCCAACACCTCCAAAGTCCGCACCACGCCCAGCACGTCGAATAGATTGCTGCCCAGCTTGTTCTGTCCACCTTCACCTCGGTTCAGCGTCATCAGCAACGTCGAGACGCCTTTCCCGCGCGCCTCCAGCGTCAGCATGCCACCGTCTTCGTCATCGGGATGCGCATCCACCTGCATCAGGCGCGCCGTCGTCTGCAAGCGCCGCAGCATCAGCGTCAGCCCCGCGGCGCCTGTCTCCTGCGGCAGCGGCTCGTAATAACTATCAATAGAAGGACGATCAACAGAAGAACGATCGGCCGCATGATCGGTTGTCGCCTTTTGGACCGTCTGCGCTGCCACGAACGTCGCGGTCGAGGTCACCAGTAAAATCGGCATGAGTGCAGCCGCCAGCCGGTTGCGCGCCCATCCACACTCAAACATCTTCAACATTGCAAACATGACCATCTGATGGAGTCTCTCTAAAGAAAGGAGCAAATATATTCTCTGTTCGCGGCCCTTACCGGCTCATCCCCTGCGCCGCCGCGAACTTCTGCTGGCATTCCGCTGCTGCCTGCACAATCTGCTGGAAATCCGCATCGCCGCGCACGTCCGCCAGCAGCGGATCTGATTCCAATCCCTGATACGCGCAATAATTTCCGGCCACCGCCTGGCGCAGAAACGCGAATGCAATCTCTTTTTCTCCGCACGCCGCCAGCATCGTACCCTGGTGATACTTCATTTCCGGATTCTGTTTCGCTAATAATTCATTTTCCGCCTGCTCCGCCATCCGGTGGATATCCTCTGCTGGCGCTTTGGCGAGGCATGCCTCCACCAATCCGCGCATCCACATGGGATTGTCCGTCATCTGCGGCGCGGCTTCCTGGGCTTCCAGCATCTTTCCCTGCCGCATCAACACTGAAACTCGGATCGCATTCGACCATTCCGATCCCGTATCCTGTTCAAGAAACTGCATGGCACGATCCGCTTTCCCGGCCTCGGCAAAAGCAAGCGCGCACGTTCGCCAGTTATAGTCCGTGTCGATCGCCAGGGCTTTGTCACACTCGCTCTGCGCCTCATCGAGCCGCCCCGCATAGCGCAATACATACGCCAGCGAAAAATGCGCGTAGGCGGCATCGGGACGCTTCTGCACCAGCGCCCGTGCGTCGTCATAAGCCCGGTCGAGATTTCCACCCTCGGCTTCCTGCGCCGCCAGCAAGCCCGCCGCGGCGACCCGCCCCGGTTCCAGCGCAAGCGCTCGACGGTACGCCGCGTTCGAGCGCTGATATCCTGCCTCGCCTCCGTCCGAGTAAATCGCATCGAAATAATAGCGCCGGCCCAGCACCTCCCACGCTGGCGCGTAATTCGGATCAAGGCTCACCACTTTCTCCAGTATCGCGATCGCATCTTTATTCGACTGGACCTCGCGCGGAATGGCCAGCGTTCGCAGATACATGTCATACGCTTCGCGATTCGCCGGGGCGCTGCCCGCTTCTACCGCCCCGCGGGCGATCCCTAGGGCCGGCAGCAGTTCCTGCCGAACTTCTTTTGCCATCTGGTTACGGAGATCGATCAGGTTATCCACCGGCGAGGTCAGCGTGCCCGTCCAGATCACCCTGTTCTCTTTAACCTCCACCGCTTCCAGCGTCACCATCACCATCTGCTTTTGGCGCAGAAAGTGTCCGGACACCACCGTGCCCACACCCAACTCGCGCCCAGCCTTGGTCGCATCCGCTTCTCCGGCGTATTTCTGCGTTGACATCGAGGGACGGATTTCCAGCGAATGCGCATAAGTCAGCGCGTTCGCAATCTCGTCCGACAATGCAAAGCGCAGAAACTCGCTCTCGGCATCGTTATTAATATTCTGCAGTGGCAGCACCGCGATCGTCCGGTTACTCGCCTGCACTGTTGCCGGCGCCCTGTGTTTAAGCACCCATGCTCCCACCGCGACCACCAGCGCAAGCAGGACCGCCGCTGATCCCAAGACGATCCAGTTCACCTTCGAACTCGGCTTCTGAAACGTCTTCGTTTTCGTCACCACGTGGAGACCGGTCGACTGACGAAGTCCGCTTCGCAGCGCCGGTTCCGTCACTTTCTTCAAATGCACCAGGTCAGCCTTCATCTCCGTCGCGTTCTTGTAGCGCTGGTTGCGGTCTTTTTCCATTGCCTTCCCGATGATGGCTTCGAGTTCCGTCGGTACCGATGGATTAATCGACCGCGGCGATGCCGGCTTCACATTGATCACCGCATGCAGCGTCATCACTACGTTCGAACCGGTGAACGGCTTTTTGCCGGTGGCCATTTCGTACAGCACCACGCCAAAAGAAAATATGTCGCTGCGCACGTCCAGGTCTTCCGAGCGCGCCTGTTCCGGCGACATATAAACCGCCGTCCCCGGAATCACTCCTACCTGGGTCAGCGATTCCTCGAGCGACGAGTCGGTCGTCGTGCCCACGCTCTGGTCCTTTGCCAGCTTCGCCAGCCCAAAGTCCAGAATCTTTACCTGGCCATTCGGAGTCAGAAAAATATTGGCCGGCTTGATGTCGCGGTGCACGATCCCCTTGGCGTGAGAGACTGCCAGCGCGTCCGCCACCTGCACCGCAATGTCCAGCAGGTCTTCAAGGGCCAGAGGCTGGCCATGGATCCGCTGCTTCAGGCTCTCGCCCTCCAGCTTCTCCATGACGATGAACGGCTGTCCGGCGCCATCCTCAATGTCGTGGATGGTGCAGATGTTGGGATGGTTGAGCTGCGACGCGGCGCGCGCCTCCCGCGTAAACCGCTCCAGAGAAACTGGATCCCTCGCCAGGTGATCGGGAATGAACTTCAAAGCGACATGTCGGCCCAGGCGCAGGTCCTCCGCCTCATAAACAATTCCCATTCCGCCGCCGCCCAGCTTCGACAGGATGCGGTAATGGGAGACAGTTTGGCCGATCATGTCCATGGTCGTGTGACCCGGTCGTGTGGCGCGGGCGCCCTCGCCCGCGGCCCTTGCCTTTGATTCTAATTGCAAACCAGGATCCTAATTGCAGCCCAGAAAGCTGGCTCGCGCCTGCGAAGGCGTAATGGTAGGCCGTCGTCCAAGCCCGGTCAACCGAGTACCTTGGGCAGATTCCAGTGCCGCCAAACGCTGACGATGCGCAACACAAAGCAGACCGCGCCGCCCAATACGGCTGACCACGTGGGGGACAGTTTCAGCTTGCGACCCGCGATCATTACTATCGCTCCGGCCATGGCAGCTGTCGCGTAGATATCGGAGCGCAGGACCAAGGGAACACGCGCCAGGAAAATATCGCGGACGGTCCCTCCACCCACCGCGGTAACCGTGCCCAGTAAGACGGCAATGAAAGGGTGCATTTGATAGAGGAGTGCCTTTTCCGTTCCAGCGACAGCAAATAGCGCGAGGCCGGCAGCGTCCAAAACCAGGATGACTTCGCTGGGGATCCCTTGAACAAAGCGATACATGAAGAACACGATTGCTGCGCCTGTGAATGCCATGGCGGAGTACCGCCAATCGCGCAGCGAACTAGGTGGGACGGCGCCGATAAGGATGTCGCGAAAGATTCCTCCTGCCAACGCCGTGGAAAACGCCAGTACCATGAGCCCGAGCAGGTCAAGATTGCCGCTGATCGCCGCGAGCGCACCCTCTACGGCGAAGAGCAGCGTTCCAGCCATGTCGGCTGCGAACAGCAACGTGTTCGACGGGCGCTGCAAAGTGGAAGCTTCGGTTCGCATTTTCAGTCACGAAACAATGATCAAAGCGGGAGCCAGAGAATCGCGATCATCTAACCATTAACCAGCGCCGCCGACGATCCTACCCAAGCCATGTTCTTGTTGTGATCGACGCCCATCATCAGCCCGCGCCCCATGCGCACGATGGTCAGCACCGGGAGCAGTTCGTCGAGCCACACATACATGATTCGCAATTCGACCTTAGTCAGCCCGTAGGGGGTTTCGACCAACGGCGTGAAGCTGAGCCGCTCCTGCAGAATATATTCGCCGCGTTTCCCGGCCGGGATCGCGTCAATATCGGCGCGCGATGGAGCGATCACCACCCCCAATCCGGCAAACGAATACAGGGGCTTGAGCACAAAGTTCTCCAGATCCGCCGGCACTTCCGTCAGTTGATCCAGAAACCAGGTCCGCGGCACCGACGGATGCTTTAAATAAGGAATCGAATACTTACTGATCCGGAAATACCAGTTCGGATGCCCCGCCCACTCCACATCGAGCTCATCGCGAAAATCAAAGGGCAAAGCCACGCCCTTGCGTTCCAGTTCGTCGACGATGGTGCGGTTATAAATCCGCTCAATCGGGATGAGCTTGCCACCTTCCTCGTAAAAAAGCCGCTGCCCCTGCTTGCGAATCTTGGTGATGCACACCGTGCGAATCCCCAGCAGCTTCTCGGTCAGCAGAAAATCCGGACGCGTCTTCTGCTCCTCCGGATGCACCTCCATCAAGACCACATTCGCCGGATCGTGCCCCGCTACGATCGCGTCCTTTAAAAGCTGCTGGTAAGCAGCCGAGTCGAGTCCACTCAATAAATAGCGCAGCTTCGCGTCGAGCGCGAAAACATCGATGTAAGCCTGCGCCAACACCGGCTGATACGCGTAAAGGGAAGGGAAGGCTTGTAACTCGACCAGTTTCGGCTGTAACTCGCCTGTCGAGTCCCGCACCAATCCGAAGTCCACCTGGATAAACATCGGACGGGGCGCTTCGTTCGGCACGCGAAACTTCGCGGGGATCGAAGCCTCGGACCGCGCCCGATAATCGGGATTCTCCACCAGTTGCCGGATCAGCTCCTTCCCATCCTCTCCCATGCGCTCGACCAGCGCCTTCGGAAAGAAGCAAGGCGTCTCGCAAAGCGCGAATGGAACTTCCATCCCGCATCGAGAAGTCATCTCGCGCCGCAACCGGTCGTATTTTTCAGGAGTAAATCGCGAGTTGAAGTCTTGCCGGTAGGAACGAATCATAGAAGCTCGTGTGGTGACGGGGCTTGCCCCGTCCCGGCGGGGCGAAGCCCCGCCACCACACACCCTACGCCTCAATCAAGAACTGTCCGCCCCGCATGATCTGTCGGCCGTCGACCCAGATATCAAAATTCCGCCCTACCACATCAATGTGGGTCGACGAAAACCACTCCGCCCCCGTATGCGCTCCATACGGATTGCCGAACGCAATGTGCACGCCGGGATATTTCTCATCCTGCAGGATCTCCCCGATGACATCTTTCAGTTCGATGTTCGTCCCAATGGCAAACTCGCCCACCCGGTTGCTGTTCTCATCAGTATGGGTGTAAGCCCAGAAATCGTCTTTCAATTCCTTGTTCGCCGAGTGTGCCGCGATCAGGCGATTCCCCTTCATGGTGATGGTTAGCGGATTTGCCTTCAAATCGCCAAACTTCGCGCACAAGTAATCACCCACCACCCCATCAATCACAAACGTTCCATTCACCTCGCCCGGGGTCGTAAACACCTCACCGCCCGGCAGGTTGCCCCACTTTGCGGTGGTGATGAGCCCACTGGTTTTTACCCACCGGTAATTCGGATTCAAATCCGCCACCAGGTCCGTCCCCGCCGGCGTCTTCGCGCGGATTTGTTTCGCCTGGCGCACTGTCTCCAGCACTTTTACGCTCAGCCGGTCCACCTTCAGGAAGTCCGCGCGCATGCCTTCCAGCATGATCTGCTTGTTGACGTTGACCATGTGCGCGTGCCGGATCTTTCGCCGGTTCACCACATCGGTCATCTGCATGCGCGACTTCAGTTCGTTGGCCTGCCCCTGCACCGCAAAAATGCTGACCTGGCTCGTCTCCAGATCCTCCAAAATTGCCGCCGGCAAATCCGTCAGCGGACGAGTCGCCACATCTTCCAGCACAAACGTCTGGTAGCGGCAGCCCACTTCTTCCAGTTCGTGCACGATGGCCGCCGCGATCTCCAGCGTCACTTCATCGGTGATGACGGTGACTTTTTCCGAAGCCAGCACGCGCAGGCACACGCGCACCGCATTCCGCGCCCCCGGCGTCAGTTCCGGATCAAAAGCCATCTTGTTCAGTTGTCGGTTGGATTGTTCGGTCTTGGTAAAAGTCTTCATCAAACTCATCAGACGGCGCGCGCGGTGGGCATAGCATCCACCTCGTCCACGCCCACCTCAGTCTCCTCAATGATGTAGTCCATCACGGCTTTCATGTCGCCGGTCTTGCGATACACGTCCAACTGCCGGTCCGCGCCCGTCCCCATCTTCATGATCTCACGGATGTACTCCACTTCTTCCCGGCAATCCAGTTCATCCAGCACGTCATCGACGAACTCAAGGTACTCTTCGATCAGATCGCGCTCCGGAACTTCCATCTGTTTGCCAAAGTCGATCAGTTTCCCGTCGATCCCATAGCGCGCGGCTCGCCATTTGTTTTCCATGAGCAGCGATTTCCGGTACAGCCGGAATCCCTGGTTTTGCGAGTGCAGCTTGTAGAGCTTGGCGACCGTCGCCTGGATCAGCGCCGCCAAAGCAATCGTCTCATCCAACCGCATCGGAAGATCGCACACGCGGAACTCCAGCGTGTTGAAGAACGGATGCGGCCGCATGTCCCACCAGATTTTCTTCGCGTTGTCGATCGAGTTGGTCTTTACCAGCAGCTTCACGTAATTCTCGTACTCACCCCAGCTCGGAAAATAATCCGGCAGGTTCGTCCGCGGAAACTTGTCGAACACCTTGCAGCGGTAGGATTTCAGCCCCGTATCCATCCCCAGCCAGAAAGGCGAATTCGCCGATAGCGCCAGCAGGTGCGGTATGAAATATCGCGCGTGATTCATCATCTGGATCAGCACTTCGCGATCCTCGATGCCCACATGGACGTGCAATCCAAAAATCAGGTTCGCGCGCGCCACCAGTTGCATGTCTTGCACAATATTCTTGTAGCGCTCGCCCGGAGTAAGTTCCTGCACGCGCCAGTCGGCAAACGGATGCGTCGCTGCCGCAGCCAGCCGCAGCCCATTCTCCCGCGACAACCGGATCATGTGCCAGCGCAGATTCTTCAGCTCGCTCCGCGCTTCCTTAATATTGCGGCAAACCGAAGTCCCCACCTCGACCACCGATTGATGCATCTCCGTCTTGACCCGTTCCTGCAGGATCAATTTGCCCTTCTCGATGATCTCGGCGTCAATGTGCGACCGAAGATCCCGAGTCTCGGGATCGACAGTCTGATACTCCTCTTCGATTCCCAGCGTGAATGTAGGCTTCATCGCGGCATCCAGAGCTGCCAGGCGGCAAGACACGCCGGCAGAAGGTCCAACTAGTATACCAATGAGCGCGTGTGGCGCGGACACTCTTGTCCACGACTAACGAGTTCACCACGGGCGAAGCAGGACCGAAGCCCTTCCTCTATTCTGCAAATCTATATAAATCTAGATTACTCTTGACTGCCTCACCTGAAGGGATGATAATACGCTTTTGGGGAGGTGGTACTCGTGGCCGATACGGTCAAATTTGCTCCCGAAATCGATGCCAAACTCCACAAGGAATTCGTCTCCGTTGCCAAGGAACGGGGACAGTCGCAACGCTTCTTGCTGGAACGGGCGCTGGAGCATTATCTCCACAACGTAGTTCCCTCGCAGCAAATGGTCCGTCCTGAGACGATGGATGCTTTTCGGAAATCGAAGGAAAGGAATCGCAAGCTGCTGGGAATGTTGGCCAAGTAAATGGCCGAGTATGTTTATCTCACGGTTGCGGAGGTAGAGCAGATGCACCGTGAACTGATCGATGAATTCGGCGGACCTCACGGGCTTCGGGATCGAGCAGCTCTTGAGGCCGCAGTTTTTCGTCCTCAGAATGGCTACTACAACAGCTTGGCGGAGGAAGCTGCCGCGCTCATGGAGTCCCTCGCCAACAACCACCCCTTCATTGACGGCAATAAACGTATCGCATTTGCCGCGACAGATACTTTTCTCGCCAGAAACGGCTTCTATCTTGATGTCGGCGCTCTCGAAACCTACCGGTTCATCATGGGCGCGCTTGCCGACAGCGAGTTTCGTTTTGGACGGATTCTTGCCTGGATCAATGGCAACGTGAAGCCTTTGTCGTAGGCTGCTAAGCTTTCTTCCGCGCCCTAGGCGTCCGCAGGTCCACCCACCGCGGCCCATTCAAGAACGCCGCCCAGCGCAATTCTTCCACCGGATTTCCTCCGTCGAGCGCCTTCTTCACCGCCATCTCCGCCACCGCGTCCACTATCCACTCAAAATTCTGCTGTCCCACCGACGTAACCTCCGCATCCGGAGCCGGATTCATAAAGTCAATCGCATACGGGACACCATCCTCCACCGCAAACTCCACCGTGTTCAGGTCGTAGCCCAGCGCGCGGCACAACGCCAGGGCATCTTTCTCGATGCGCTGCTTCAGCAGAGGGCCGGGCTGCGGATTCCCCTTCACATAACGCTCATGGTGCGGAGCCTTCGGATCGTACTTCATGATGTGCACTTTTTCCTGCCCTACCACGTAACAGCGGTAATAGTCCTCAAACTCGACGCCATGCTGCAGGGTCATGCAAAGGTCGCCGGTCTGGTTGTAGTTGTGAAAAAACTCCTCCGGAGAATGCACCTTATACACATGCTTCCATCCACCGCCTGCATATGGCTTCAAAAACGCCGGAAATCCAACATAGGCAAATATCTCTTCCCAATTCAGCGGATAGATCAAATTCCGCATGGATTTTTCGGTCGTATCCGGCGGATGCTTGTGATGCGGCAAAATCACCGTAGGCGGAATCGCCACGCCCATCTTATTCGCCAGCGCATAGTTAAAAAACTTGTCGTCCGCCGTCCACCAGAACGGATTGTTGATCACTGTCGTCCCCTGGAGCATCGCGTTCTTCAGATACGCCCGGTAAAAAGGAATGTCCTGCGAAATCCGGTCGATGATGACGTCATACTTCTTCGGCTCATCCATGCGGATGCCGGCAATCTTCACAAATTCGGCGGTAACGCCCTCGGCCTTCATGCCGTTAATCTTCTCGACCAACGCTGGAGGAAAAGTGTTCTCCATCCCAAAAAGAATTCCAATTTTCTTATTCGCCATAATCAAATCCTCTTCTCAATCTAGCTGTGGAGCGACGGGCGTCCCCGCCCGGCTGGACCCTGACTTCGGCCAGGGGTGGACGGGCGAGGCGCCCGTCTCTCCACTAGAAATATTTTGCCGCCATGCGCTGCCACAGCGGCCAATCGTGCTTGCTGTTGTCTCCGTAGATATCCAGCCAACGCGGAATCCCTTTGCCCGCGAGAATCGCCGCCATCTTCACGTTCGCGTCCAGGCACATATCCCAGTCCGATGTTCCCAGCACAATCTTCATCTGCCGGATGCGGCTCAGGAACCAGTCATCGCTCATGTTCGACAAATAGTCCGGCGGATTGTTGAAGTAGACATTGTCGTCGTAGTAGCCGTCGAGGAAGCTCCTGATGTCGAATGATCCGCTCATGGTCACGCAAGCCGAAACCAGATCCGGATGCCGCATGGAAAAATTCAGCGCGTGATAGCCGCCAAAACTGCATCCCGTCGCCGCAATCTGCGGAGACCAATTTTTCCACTTCAGGTAACCCATAAACTCGTTGACCACGTAACGCTCGTACTGCACATGCCGCCAGATTCGTGCTCCCGGATGCACGCTCTTGTTGTACCAGCTCTCGCCGTCCACGCCATCGACACAGAAGACCTGAATGGCGCCCGCTTCCAGTTTTCCGCCCAGCGCCCGGATCATCCCCGCATCCTCATACTCAAAAAAACGTCCCTGGGAGGTCGGAAAAACTAGGATCGGTTGACCGCCGTGCCCGAACACCAGCGACTCCATGTCGCGCCCCAATTCGTGGCTGTATTCCTTGCGATATTCGCGGTTCATGTGCGCGAGGATTGTAACCGATTAGCAGGGCTTCGGCATCCTTGCACACGGCTTGGCAGCAGGCGGCAATACCTACCCAAGGTTTTGGGTGGCGCAGCGGATAACCTGCCAACGCTGAAAACGCGGAACTTATTGATTCTATAGCGGTAACAAAAGGAATGAAAGGTAATCTTACCCACGGTGTCTTTCACAAACTTTCACAGACAGCGACAGCCTAACCGCCTTTGCCAATAGCTGCCTCATCAGGCCGTATCCAATCGACGCCCTTTTCGCCGATTATTCTCGAAATACGAAAGCGAACTCGCCTCTGAGCCAGACGGCGGCTCGTCGTCACTCCAATTCAACCTGAACTTTGTGACGAGCATCATTGCATAGAAGAAGCCCGAGTGAAACAATGCCCCACTGAAATGAGAAAGAAGGAGGGAACTTTGTGCGAGGTCTTGGTTTCGTCTTAACCGCAATCCTTCTCATTGGGTTCTTAGGCTTCGTACTGAACAACGCGAAACCTCCTGATACAAGGGCTTCGCCCGCCGTCGCCGTAACTTTTAGCTTGGGGCAGCAGGTTCAGGTCGGCTATTGGGAGTACACCGTGCACAGCGCTCTCTTTCAGCCCGTGATCTACGAGACGACTGGCGTGCGGCAGCCCGACTCGGGTTCCTTCCTAATGCTGGACGTTACCGTTCGCAATCTTGACCGCACCAGCAGCACGCGCCCGCCGTTTACTTTAGTGGACGAGGCGGGGCGCGAATTCAGCGAAACCGACACTTGGGACAAGGACCAGCTGAGCGCACTGCAAGTGCTGAACCCCACGGTGGCCAAGCGCGGGCACGTCTGGTTCGACGCTCCACGAGCATCCTACAGGCTAAGAGTCTCAGGCGGCTACGAATCTGGACATCTGGCATATGTGGATTTAGTTACCCCTGTTGCGGGCCAGAAAGGGCGCGATGACTGGAAACAGCTGGAGACGCACTCCTATTTTGATTTGACCAATCTCCCCCATTCACTTGCGGACGCGCCTCTTACGAGCGAAGAGCGAGCGCAAATCTCCAAAGTGACTAACGACCTGAGCGCTCGCGTCGGCTCCATCGGCCTCGCCGAAGACGGCAGTCAACAGATTTTGGTGGAAAGTTGCGGTGGCGCTCCAAATTGCGACATATGGATTTTCATTCGCCACAACGGCCAGTTGCAACTTGCACTTGAGACGGCTGGCGAGGTTGCCGTTCTGCGAGGTACATTCAACCGTGGATTTCGTGACTTGGCGATGGGATGGCACATGGGTGCTTACGAGGAAGATTTTTCGGTCTACCGTTGGAGTGGTTCTAAGTATGACCAGGTAGATTGCTACGCCGCAAAATCCGATCCTTCAACCCCGACAGTAACTACAGATTGTTCGTACGCATGGGGTCGTAGTGAAAGATAGGAAAACGGGCGTCATTCGAGCACGCTTGTCAGTGACTTGGGCAAGGGTTATTTCCCCCACAGCTTTCTAGCTTGAGAGTAATATACGGGGGCTAGCCCGTCGCGTTGATTTCCTTTCACGGCGGACGCGCTAGCGAAGTTTATTGTCCGCAACAAGGGAAAAACGGGCAGGGTTCTTGTTGACAACTCATCGTAGGGCTGTAAACTCATTAACTGTTTCGCTTCTGACCCAGCGGTTTGGATCAGACTTCCCCAGAAAAGACAGAGCATGAAACCAGACACAGGCGAGCGTGAGCTTGTCTTCAAGTTGCTCCAGGAAAACTCTACGTTAGGGCAGGTCGCCCAGTACCTCAAACGGAAGGGCCTTCATTATTCTGCCGGAAGTTGGGATGAGCTATTCGGCAAGCGTGTGTCAAAGGCGATCGAAGGACAAGAATTAACCAGAGAAGACCTAATCGAGTTGATCCGATTGTCTGAGGAATATGGCACACAACACGTGTTCCTTTACGTCACAAAGCCAAGACGAGCGAAAAAACTTGTCGATAGGGGCAGGGTAGAAGCCGAGCTAAGCAAGATGGGATTCTCTTCTTTGATGGGTAGTCCGCGTATCCTAGATCAACCATCGTCCCCGACAATCACAGATGTCCGTGTAGATGAGAGCCTGGTAGCAAAGGTCGTCGAACGAAGGACGTACCAGCGGTTTGTGGATCAGCGCATCGAAGGGGATTTTCTCGTTCGCAGGTATCGAGAACTGACCGTTCGTGCTGTAAATCTGTTCCGATTGAGCGACGACGGAATACTTGAGCTGCGCATCTACACACATGATAATTCCTCCGACTATCGGAACGATGTCACCAAGATGTGGAATCTCCTGGGTTTCCTGTTTCCCCCCAGCGATTTCCGCGAGTTGCCGATTGGCAAAGCCAAGACAAACCTTTGGAAGAAGCGGAACTCCTTGAAAACCGTGATTCGCTACAGCGACTCTACCCTGAGAAACGCTCTTGGAACCGCTTTGTCAGCTTCAACAGGGTCTGAGCAGCAAAGCCTGTTTGATGATCAGGGCGCGTCGAGCAGTTTAGATGAGTTTCTAAAACACAGGGCTTACTGCGACACGTCGAATGTGTGGTGGCTGAGGGGAGGAGGACGCCAATCTGAGAATGAATTCGACGTGCTACCATCTAAAGATGTGCACGTCCTTCTGAAGGGTGACCGGACCGATTTTTTGTACCAAGTGGAATGTTAGTGTAACGCCTGTTTCGACCTTTGTCCGTAGTCGCCGCCGGGGGTGTGGAGATGTGGGAAACGTTCTTTGTTTTCCACATCTCCATGCCCCGGTTTTGGCAAGATAGCTTGTGGTGCCGGTGGCCTGTAGCCCAGCGCCGAATGCGGCCGCTCCGTGTTATATTCCACGCGCCACCTCTCCGTCAGAATCTGGGCCTCCTTCAGCGAGTAAAAAATCTCGCCGTTCAAGAACTCATCTCTCAGCTTGCCGTTGAAGCTCTCGCAATACCCGTTCTCCCACGGACTTCCGGGCTCGATGTACAACGTCTTGGTCCCCAGCTTTCCCAGCCACTTCCGCAACTCCTCAGCAATGAACTCCGGCCCATTGTCGGACCGAATGTGCTCCGGAATCCCGCGCACCAACATCACATCTGCCAACGTCTCGATCACCTGCAAACTTCCCAGACGCCGCGCCACCCGCAGCGCCAGGCACTCTCGCGTGTACTCGTCGATCACCACCAGGATGCGCAGCGTTCGTCCATCGTGCGTCATCGCTTTCACGAAATCGTAGCTCCACACGTGGTTCACCCGCTCCGGACGCAACCGGATGCACGAACCATCGCCCAGCCACAACCGCCCTCGCGCCCGCTGTTTCTGCGGTACCTTCAGCCCTTCGCGTCGCCAGATCCGCTGCACTCGATCCTTCCCCACCGGCCATCCCGCATGCTGCAACAACGCCGTGATGCGCCGGTAGCCGTACCGCCCATACTTCGTGGCCAGGGTCAGGATCGCCTGCGTCAGCTCGTCTTCGTCCGTGCGCCGCAGCGGCTGATAGCGTTGTGTTCCCCGCCATTGCCGCACCACTCGGCACGCCCGCCGCTCACTCACTTCATACTCTTCGCGGGCATGCTCCACGGCGCACCGACGTCGCTCCGGGCTTAGAAGTTTCCCTCCGCAATATCCTTTAGGATCTGCTTGTCCAACGACAGCTCCGCCACCAGTCGCTTCAGCTTGCCGTTCTCTTTTTCCAGTTCCTTCATCCGCTTCGCCTGGTCCATCTTCAAGCCGCCGTATTCCTTCCGCCAGCGGTAGAACGTCTGCACCGTGATCGCGGCTTCTTTGCAGGCTTGTGGGGTGGTTTTTCCGTTCGCAATGCTGACTTCAATCTGCCGCAGCATCGTCACGATTTGCTCGGGCTTGTACCTCTGGATGGGCATGACCGTGTTTCCTCCAAGTGGATTCTCTCTCATTCCACCTGGTACAAATCTCGCCGGTCACGTCACGTCGCAGGTACATTCTGAAAGTGCCGTTAGGCATCGGCCCGAAAACAGAGCGCTCGCAACAGACCGCGTCTTTCAACGCTAGCCCAGTCATTCGCATCAGTATCGCGAGTGACTTCAGCTTCGCTCTGTCGGCGTCGGTCGTGCGTCCGTTCAGCTTGGGCAGCGCTGCGAGCAATTTCGCAAACTGTGTATTATCGAGTGCTCGCGGAGTCTGCACACCAGAACGCTTGATGCGTAATTGGCTCTTTATGGCTGGCGACTTCACCAGCTTGCCGAAATCCACGCAGTAGTTGAAAAAGGCCATGACGAACATCACGCGCTTACGGCGGCCAGCGGCTGCACCTTCGAGACCGTCGCGCCAGACCTGAACGTCGTCGGCCCGCACGTCGCCGATGTTGACCAGGCCACGGCCACGGAGAAACGTCGCGAAGTTGGTTAGCTCGAATTTCCACTGGCGAACCGTCGAGCGTCGAACTGAGTCAGCGGATTTTTTCGCGACGAACGCCGCGACTAGGTCGTCGATGAGATAGGATTCCTTCGAGACTGGCGCTGCGGTCGGCTCGCCCTTCGCGGCGGCGGCGAATCCGTTCATCATCTCGCGGGCTTTCGCTTCGGCGACTTCACCGTCGCACGTGTCGGCGGCGATGCGGTAGAGTTTGCCATCGCGGTAGTACACCAATTGCTTGGGACAGGGGCAGCCTATTCTCTTGTCTTTGCCAGCCCACTTGCAGTCGTTCGTGTGCCGCGAGTAGACGTTCACTTTTGGAACTTCGCGACGGCGGCGGCGCAGCTTGATGACTGGCGGTGGCGGTGCTTCGACTGCGACCGCGGTTGCTTCGGTTGGCATTTTCGCGTCTCCTGACTTTCACCTAACTTTACGAACTCACTTTCACCTGTAGAATCACACTGGTGTTAAGTGATTGATAGATAACGTCAGTCACGCGTTTTCTTGTTACGATGTCAGGAGTTGCAGCGGTTCACCGCTGCGACAAGCGGCTCGTTTCCGTGGTCGGCTTTAGCCGCTGAGCGAAGACTGGGCCTTTAAGGGCCGCGTACAATGTAGCGCGTCAGGAGGCTCGCCCCCGGGAAACTCGATTGCATGAAGACTCACAGCGCCCACTATCTCGTCATCTGGGAGTTTCAGGTAAAACGGGAAGCGAAGCTTGCCTTTGAACAAGCCTACGGCGCCGAAGGCGACTGGGCGCAGCTTTTCAGCCAGAGCCCCGACTATCGCGGCACTCAACTTCTTCGTGATACCAGCCGGCCCGGACGCTATTTGACTCTCGACCGCTGGACCTCACGCGCGGCGTTCCATCAATTCAAGCAGGCTCGTCAAGCCGATTACGACGCTTTCGACCAACGCTGCGAGGCGCTGACCGCGGACGAATGCCTGATCGGCGAATTTGAATTGTTGTCCGCCTCGTCCACCACCTTGCTTCGTCTCTAGGGATGGGCTGACCTCAGGGATGGGCCGACCGTGGATTAATTCCCAAATGCTTCAATTTCGATTGCAGCGTTGTGCGCTTCAATCCCAGCCGCATGGCTGCCCCTCTGAGGCCGCCAATCTGCCCATGGCTCTCCTGCAGAGCGCGCAGAATGTGCTCGCGTTCCTTCGCCGCCAGACTTTCATCCGCGATTTCGTTCTGTGTTGCAATCGGCCTCAATTCGCTCAACGGCGCCACCAGCACCGAACCCTGCGTCAGAATCACCGAGCGCTCGATAAAATTCTCCAACTCCCGCACATTCCCCGGCCACTCCCACCCCATCAGCGCATCCATGGTTGTCTTCGGAATGCTGGTGATCGACTTGTTCATCCGGAGCATGCACTTCTGCACAAAATGTTCCACCAGCAACCGGATGTCGTCCCGCCGTTCCCGTAACGGCGGTATGCGGATCGGAAACACGTTCAGCCGGTAATACAGATCGCTGCGAAACTCGTTCTGGCGCACCACCTCAGCCAAATCCCGGTTTGTCGCCGCAATCGAGCGAAAGTCCACCTTCAACGTGTGTGTTCCGCCCAGCCCTTCAAACTCCTGATCCTGCAGAACCCGGAGCAGCTTCGGCTGCAGCGCCAGCGAAATCTCTCCAATTTCGTCCAGAAACAGCGTGCCCTTGTCCGCCAGTTCGAGTCGGCCAATTTTCCTGCTCACCGCTCCCGTGAACGCGCCCTTCTCGTTGCCGAACAGTTCGCTCTCCAGCAGCCCCGAGGGAATTGCCGCGCAATTCAATTTGATGAAACTGTTGTTGGAGCGCCGGCTCTGCCGGTGGATCTCCCGCGCCACCAGTTCCTTACCCGTTCCGGTTTCGCCCAGCAGCAGCACGGTGGCGTCGCTGGACGCCACTTTCCGGACATTCTCCATGACCGCCTGCAGCGCCTTGCTGTGGCCGATGATTTCCCCGAACCCCAGTTCGGTATCGATTTCCTGTTCGAGGTAAATCTTTTCTTCCGTGAGCCTTTTCTTCGCTTCGCGAAGAGCTTCGGATGCCTCGCGGAGTTCGGTGACGTCCATACTGGCTCCGGTGAGTCCGATCACCGCGCCCGCCGAGTCAAAGACCGGTTCGATCGTCGTACTGAGGTACTGCCTCCTGCCGTTGAATTCGATTTGCACTTCATGGCGCTCTCCAACGCCGGTTTCCAAAACCCGTCGCCGGACCTCCACGATGCGCGCCGCTTCTTCCGGATCGAGGAGATCAGCGGGGGTCTTGCCTAGCTTTTCGCTTTCTGACAGCGGATGCTGTGAGTTATACATCCAGGTGTAGCGTAAATCCCGATCCTGGTTAAACACCGCAATCGGAGAATTCTTGAGTGCCACCCGGAACCTTTCGTCGCTTTGCCGCAAAGCCTCTTCAGCGCGCTTGCGCTCGGTGACATCCTCCACCAGACCCATGTGCCATCGCTGCTGCTCTCCCTTACTCCACATCGGCACCGCCAGAACCCTCACCCATCGCACCGACTCATCTGGGCGCAGATACCTCTTGTCCATCTCGTAATGTGCCACTTTTTCTTCGGCCAGTTGCTGCAGGTTTTCGCGGGTGGGCCCAATATCATCGGGGTGCGTAATGCTCCCCACATCGGTCCGCAGCAGTTCTTCCTCGCTGCGCCCGGCGATTTCGCAGAATTTCAGATTGACTTGCAGAAATCGTCCGCTGCGCGAATCCACCAGAGCAATACCCACTGGAGATCGCTCGTATACCGCCCGGAATCGCATTTCACTTTCCCGTAACGCCGCCTCCGCTAGATTCTGCTCCGTCACGTCGCGAATGACGCACGCCACTCGATCGATCCCCTTCGGGCCTTCTACCGGCAGGTACGTGATCGATAGGTCCCGCTCCCCTAATTCCGGGTATCTATACCGGAGTTCGTAGTCGACGATTTTTCCCCGAAAACACTCATCCAGCTTTTCCCTGATCGTCGCTTCAAACACTCCAGGGTTGAGCAGATTCGCTGCCAGTTGTCCTACAACCTGTTCTTTCGTCAGCCTCCGATAACGCAGGAACGCCCGGTTCGCGATCACGTACCGGTATTGCCGGTCCATCACCACGATCATCTCTTCCAGATGCTCCACCACTCTTTCGAATTCGCGCAGCCTCTCCTCGGCCCGCTTCCGATCGGTGATGTCGCGCGATATGGACACGCAATACTCCCGGTCCAGTCGCACCCGTCGCATATTCACTTCCACCGCAAACGTGGTTCCATCTTTCCGCCGATGCACGGTTTCCATGATGACGAATCCCGCTTCCTGCAACTCCTGCCGCACTCGAGCGAGCAAACTCTCGTCCGCGTCCGGGTCGATGTCCGGAACCGTCATGGATAAAAGCTCTTCCCGGCTGTACCCCAGCTCCATGCACGCCTTTTCATTCACATCGAGGAAACGCAGCGTTTCCGGATCGATCACCTTAATGGCATCGTTCGACTGGTCGAGCAGCGTTCGGAACAGTGTCAGTTCTTGGATCGTGCGTTCTCGCTCCTCCGCGGTCTTCAGCAACTGGTCGTTGCTGGTACGCAGCGCTTTCTGCGCCCGCACCTGATCCGTGACGTCGTGCGCCATCCCGCGCACAATCGGCCTCGCTACTCCCTCGGTGCGCAGCGTGTTGTGATATTCCCAGATCCGCTGCTCCCCCGATCGCGTCACCACCGCCAGCAGCCCGCGAGCCTCGCCCGTGCGCGCGATCTCGCGCAGATATACGTCGAACTGAGCGCGGAATTGCGGATCGACAAAATCCCGCATCGGCTTCTGCATCACTTCTTCTACGCTGTAACCCAGCAGACGCGCTGGAACGGGATTGACCGACAGGAATCGGCCTTCCAGGTCGTGGACGCACAGCAGGTCCTGGCTGTGCTCAACTAAATCGCGATACCAGTCTTCGTCTTCTTCCAGGGCCCGCCGGATCGGGTCCCACGCGACTGGCAATTCTTCCGGGAAGTGGCGCTTTCGTTCCCCAGGGTGTGATGCCATGGATCACCCCGCAGGCGAGCGCTGGAAGTCGTGCATTCATGATCGGCCAGATCCCTCCCAGCGGCCGCTGCAAATTTGCGTCCCGGAGGTTCCTCGAGAAACTCTTCTAAAATCAAGGTCTCCAAGTCAGGAACCTCACCTTGGACTCGAGGGAAATTCTAGCAGAATATCGCTTTCGCGGCATTTTTCGCTGTATGCGCGCGCTGACCGACCAGTCGGCCCCACCCGGCCCTGATCTTCCGTGATCTCGGAATCATGCTCCCCGGTTGCTAAGCTCCCATTGGAGTTCTTACTGCATAGGAGGGCCCTTGCCCGCGACCGCTCACAAAGCTTCCATCAAGATTCTCTACGGCGAGTCCGACGAACACACTCTCTCCGCCCAAGCCGCCGAAATGACCAAAGCCGGACATCACGTGACCACCGCCCTCAACCGCCAGGGCGTTCAGGAAGCCTTGCACCGCGATGCCTTTGATCTGGTCGTTCTCGGCGCCACGTTATCCAAGGACGATCGCCATCATCTCCCCTACATGGTTAAGAAGTCCCATGAAGGAACGAAGGTCCTGATCATGCACGCCGGCGCCCACTGTCACGCTGTTGACGCCGTCGTCGACTCCAACCTCAGCATGCACTTTGTCCTCGAGCGGATTGCCGCCCTGCTTCAGCCCGAGCCCGTCCGCTAACTAGCAGAGACAAAAAAAGGTCCGGCCGGGGCGGAGAGAGAAGTCGCACCCGCCGGACCTGTCAGACTTCGAGGCTGACCGGATTATTTTTCAACATCCCCGGCCGGCCAGTTGTCACGGTAATGTAAAATTCCTGTCACGTTTTGGCGTGGAGATCATTGCGACAGGGCGAGCCACAGCCACAGAACACCCCAAAAATAAAATGGGCCGCCAGCCAAGAAGCGGTGACGTTTCCTTGGCTATCGGCCCATTCGATCCGGACTAGGATCGGAGGTGATACCTACATCGTAAACCCTCCGCCTCGATTGTCAAGGATCAACTTCCATAACCTCGAATCGCCCCGTTCCGGGAAAATTCCCGGCCAAACTCCCTCCGATCGTTGACATCCAATCATTGACACTCCCCTCGCACGGTGTTATTTTTATTGGTTTTAGAGGCGACTCTTCTTCCAGCAGGATCATCAGAAAACGATCATCAACAAATGGACCAAACTCTCCGACAACTAGGCGAATTACTGCTCGGAGCCGTGCCTACCGTCATCCTTCTTGCGACCCTTTACATCCTCTATATTTTCATCGTCCATCGTCCGCTGACCGCCGTGCTCGCCGAACGCCGCAGCCGTACTCAGGGTGCCATGGAAAAAGCGCGCGCCGATATCGCGTCCGCCGAAGCTCGCACCGCCGACTACGAGCAGCGCCTTCGCGAAGCCCGCGGGAAGGTCTTCAAGAATCAGGAAGCCCGCCGCCAGCAGGCTACGCAGGCCCGCGCCCAGGCCGTCAATCAAGCCCGTACCCGGGGTCAGGAACAGGTCAAGCAGGCACGCGCCGCATTGGAAGAGGACAAGCAGCAAGCCATGTCGAAGCTCGAATCCGACGCGGGCAGATTGGCAACCGATATCATGCGCTCCGTGTTGCGCCCCATGGCCTCGCCCGGCCAGGTCGGTGCCCAATGAGAACGGAGCTAAAGTTCGCGTGGGGACAGCCGCCCTCGGCTGTCCAAGCCGAGCCCAGTTCGGCCACCGCCCGCGCCCACAGCAAATCCGAATGCGCTATGGCGAAGCTGAAGCCGCTGCTGGCCCTCGTTCTTCTGGCGTTGGTCCTGGCGCTTCCCACGCGAGTCGCCGCGCAGGAGCAATCCGCCCCACCGTCGTCCCAGCAAGCGGCCACGGAAAACAAGCAAGAAGCCAGCCAGCCCGCTCCCAAGCACAGGTCCATTGGCGGAGAACTCGTCGAAGAGACCCGCAAGGCTGAGGGAGAAGACGAAGAGAACGCAAACCTCAAGCACGCTGTCCCGGTGCAATGGCTGGCCCGTAAAACAGGCCTGAGCGTGCATCAGGCGCACATGCTGGCACTCACTCTGAACTTCGCCATCATTGTCGCCGTCGTCGTCTGGGCCGTTCGCAAGTTCGTGCCCGGCATATTGCGCGACCGCAGCGCGGCCATCCAGCGCGCTTTGGACGAAGCGCGCGCTGCCAGCCACGATGCCAATCGCCGCCTGGTCGACATCGAAAATCGTCTGCGCCACTTGGATGTTGAAATCGGACGGATGCAGGCCACCGCGGAACACGAAGCCGATGCCGAGGAAGGCCGCATTCAGAAAGCCACCGAAGAAGAGATTCGCAAGGCGGTATTGGCCGCTGAGCAGGAAATCGTCGCTGCCGCCAAGCAAGCCCGCCGGGAATTGGCCACTCATACCGCCGACCTGGCCGTCGCCCTGGCCCGCCAGCAGATTAACGTCGATTCCAATACCGACCAGGTGCTGGTCCGCACCTTCGCCTCGAAGCTGACGTCGGAAAACAAAAGTGACGACGGCGGAAAGGACGGCCGTTAGCCATGGCCTCCGTCGTTGGCACCTACGCCCGCGCTTTCGCCGACGTTGTCATGACGGCGAAGAACAAGCTCGATCCCGACCACGTTCTGCGCGAGTTGTACGGAATCGAGGCTCTGCTGAGGCAGAGCGATCCATTGCGGCGAGTCATGGAAAATCCGTCGATTCCTGGAGACCAGAAACGCGCCGTGCTCGATGCCATCGCCACGCGGCTAGGCACGACCAGACAGGTGCGGAATTTCGTAGCCGTACTCACCGATAACCGAAGGCTCCCGCTGTTCAGCGAAATCCTGAAACAGACGGAACGGGAATTAAACGAGCGCCAGGGTTTCGCGGAAGCGCGAGTAAGCAGCGCGCGGCAGCTGAGCTCTTCGGAAAAGCAACTGCTGGAAGCCAGGATCGCAACCTTGACCGGCAAAAAAGTCCGGGCAGCATACCAACAGGATGCTTCGTTGCTGGGTGGAGCAGTAGTGCAGGTTGGCAGCACCATCTACGACGGTTCAGTGAAAGGCCAGTTAGAGAGAATAAGGGAGCAACTGGTGGAAGGTTGAAGAGCCGCTTCTGGCTGCTGGCTTCTAGCTTGAACCCGAAGGACGCAAGCCAGAAGCTAGTAGCTAGTAGCTAAGAGCTGACTTTTATGGCACAAATCAAAGCAGACGAAATAACCCAATTAATCCGCGAGCAAATCGAGAACTACGAATCGAAAATCGCGGTCGATGAAGTCGGCACCATCATCACCCTCGGTGACGGCATCGCCCGTGTCTACGGCCTCGACAAGGTCATGGCCGGAGAACTGCTCAGCTTTCCGCATGGCATCGCCGGTATCGCCATGAACCTCGAAGAGGATCAGGTAGGCGTGGTCATCCTCGGCGAATATACCGAGATCAAGGAAGGCGATGAAGTCAAGCGCACCGGCCGCATCATGAGCGTCCCCGTCGGCGACGCCCTGATTGGCCGCGTCGTGAATTCGCTGGGCGTGCCGATTGACGACAAGGGTCCGATCGCCACCGATAAATTCATCCCCCTGGAGCGCCTTGCTCCGGGCGTCATTGCCCGCCAGCCCGTGCGCGAACCGATGGCCACCGGATTGAAGGCCATCGACTCCATGATCCCCATCGGCCGCGGACAGCGCGAACTCATCATCGGCGATCGCCAGACCGGCAAGACCGCCGTTGCCCTCGATACCATCATCAACAGCAAGGGCAATAACCTGATCTGCATCTATAACGCCATCGGCCAGAAGCGCTCGTCGATCGCGCAGGTAGTAAAGATTCTCGAAGATGCCGGCGCCATGGAATACACCATCGTGGTCGCGGCCTCGGCTTCCGAACCCGCTCCCATGCAGTACATCTCGCCCTACGCCGCCTGCGCCATGGGCGAATTCTTCCGCGATAACGGACGCCACGCCCTCTGCATCTACGACGATCTTTCGAAGCACGCCGCGTCTTATCGCGAAATTTCGCTGCTGCTCCGCCGTCCTCCTGGCCGCGAAGCCTATCCCGGAGACGTTTTCTATCTCCACTCGCGTCTGTTAGAACGAGCCGCCAAGCTCAGCGACAAACTTGGTGGAGGATCGCTGACCGCGCTCCCCGTAATCGAAACCCAGGCGGGAGACGTCTCAGCTTACATTCCGACTAACGTGATTTCGATTACTGACGGCCAGATCTATCTTGAAACTGACTTATTCAACCAGGGCGTCCGCCCGGCTGTGAACGTAGGACTGTCAGTAAGTCGAGTAGGTGGCAGCGCCCAGATCAAAGCCATGCGCCAGGTAGCCGGAACGCTGAAGCTGGAACTGGCGCAGTATCGCGAACTAGCGGCATTCGCCCAGTTCGGCAGCGACCTGGACAAAGCCACGCAACAACAGCTCAATCGTGGGAAACGCCTGGTGGAACTCCTGAAGCAAGGCCAGTTCAGCCCGCTCCCGTTCTCAAAGCAAATTCTGATCATCTTCGCCGGCACCAGCGGAGCGCTCGACGACATGCCCGTGGAACAGGTCCGCGACTTTGAGCAAGATCTCTACAAGTACGTCGAGGCCACAAATCCCGGCCTGCTAAACACCATCATGGAAAAAAAGGTTCTGGACGACAATCTGAAAGCGGATATGTCCAGAGTAATAAAGGAAGCAAAGCAGCAGTTCGTAGATTCAAGGCAAGCAGTGGCGAAATAGCTGAAAGCTACTAGCTTCTGGCTACTAGCGAGCCCTAGATGTGAACACGCTCGCAAGGAGCTAGCAGCCAATAGCCAGTAGCAAAGTTATGGCTAACATTCTCGACATCCGGCGCCGTATCCGCAGCGTGGTCAACACGCGGCAGATCACCAAGGCCATGAAGACCGTCTCCGCGGCCAAGTTGCGCCGCGCGCAGGAGGCTGCGCTAGCCGCGCGTCCCTATTCGCAAATGCTCACCAACGTTCTCAAATCGCTGGTGTCGCGAGCCGATATCTACGATCCCATCACCGGAGAGCCGCGCCATCCCCTGCTCGCCGAGCGCCCCGAAAAAACCATCCTGCTGATCGTAGTTACTGGAGATAAGGGCCTGGCCGGTGCGTTCAACACCAATATCCTGAAGATGGCTTCCAAGTTCATATCGACGACCATCCAGTCCAAGCCCGATGCGAATATCGATATCGAATGCATCGGGCGCAAAGGCCGCGACTTCATGCGCCGCCGCTACCCGATGGCCCCAGAAAGGCCCGCGGGTGGAGAAGCGGGCGCCTCGCCCGTCCATCCCGATGCAGAAGCGGCTCCAGCGCGCGCCGGCAAAGTGCAGATCACCGGCGAATACGTAGGAGTTCTCGGCAAGGTCGATCACAATTTTGCAAACACTCTAGGTCAGAGCCTGATCGAGCGTTATTGCCGCGGCGAAATCGACGGCGTCTACATCCTCTTCAACGAGTTCAAGTCGGTGATCGCGCAACGCCTGGTCGCCGAGCGTCTGCTGCCCATCAAAGAGATCGGCGAAATCGACGTCCAAATGGTGGAGGAGCCTTCCGAAGAAGAACTGAAGAAGCGATTCGAAGCAGCGAAGTCGGCCCACGTCGGCCTGCGTACAGCCGATACCAGCGCCGTAGACGAGGCTGCCGCAAAATTCGCCACCTTGCCCGTGGATTACATCTACGAGCAGACCCCGGAGCGATTGTTTGAAGGTATTCTACCCAAGTACGTCGGCATCGAAATTTTTCATGCGTTGCTCGAGTCCGTAGCCGCCGAACACGCTGCCCGCATGACCGCAATGGACGCGGCCACGAGCAACGCCAGCGATATGATCGATTCGCTGACGTTAATAATGAATCGCGCGCGTCAAGCCAAGATCACGAAAGAAATTATAGAAATAGTAAGTGGGGCAGCAGCACAGTAGAAGGCCGCTAGCCGCTAGCTACTAGCTGCTAGCAATCTTGTAAGTCAGAGAAGAGTTTGATTGCCAGTAGCTAGAAGCTAGTGGCTAGTAGCTGAGGTCTTATGTCAGAAAATATCGGACACGTAATCCAAATCGCCGGCCCCGCCGTCGACGTGCAGTTTACCGAAGCGGCGATGCCTCCCATCTATGAGGCGCTGAAAGTCGTCAGCGACGGCTTCATCGTTCCGTCCCCCATCAACGTTATCCTGGAAGTGCAGCAGCATCTGGGCGAAGGTCGAGTTCGCTGCGTCGCCATGGAAGCGACCGACGGCATGGTGCGCGGCATGAAAGCCATCGATCAAGGTGGACCGATCTCCGCCCCGGTCGGCCGCGGCACGCTCGGTCGCGTCATGAACGTTATCGGCGAACCCGTGGACAATCTCGGCCCCATCGCCTTCGACAAGAGAATGCCCATTCACCGCCAGGCGCCCGCGTTCGATGAACAGTCGACCACGGCGGAGATGTTCGAGACCGGCGTGAAAGTCGTTGACCTCATCCAACCGTTCTTGAAAGGTGGAAAGATCGGTCTCTTTGGCGGTGCCGGTGTGGGCAAGACCGTCGTCATCATGGAACTGATCAACAACGTAGCCAAGCAGCACGGAGGATTCTCCGTGTTCGCCGGAGTAGGCGAGCGCACCCGCGAAGGCAACGATCTGTGGCTGGAAATGACCGAGTCAGGAGTCATTAAGCCGGGCGTACCCGCCGAGTCAAAGGCCGCGCTGATCTATGGCCAGATGACCGAGCCTCCTGGCGCGCGTCTGAGAGTAGCGCTGACTGCTCTTACTGTGGCGGAGTATTTCCGTGATGAAGAGGGCAGCGACACGCTGCTCTTCATCGACAACATTTTCCGTTTCACTCAGGCCGGATCCGAAGTTTCGGCTCTCCTGGGCCGCATGCCCAGCGCGGTCGGATATCAACCCAACTTAGCGACTGAGATGGGAGAGTTACAGGAGCGTATTACTTCCACTAAGAAGGGATCGGTGACATCGGTGCAGGCGATTTACGTGCCCGCCGACGATTTGACCGATCCAGCGCCGGCGACGACGTTTGCGCACTTGGACGCTACCACCGTGCTTTCGCGCGCGCTGACGGAGATTGGAATTTACCCGGCGGTCGATCCGCTGGCTTCCACGTCGCGGATTCTTGATCCTAGAATTGTTGGGCAGGATCACTACGACGTCGCGCAAATGGTCAAGAAGACGCTTCAGACTTACAAAGACCTCCAGGACATCATCGCCATCCTGGGTATCGACGAACTTAGCGAAGACCAGAAGGTGACGGTGGCGCGCGCGCGCAAGATTCAGAAATTCCTTTCGCAACCCTTCTTTGTGGCCGAGCAGTTCACCGGCACTCCGGGACGCTATGTGAAGATCGCGGACACGGTGAAAGGTTTCCGCGGCATCGTCGAAGGGAAGTATGACGACATCCCCGAGCAGGCGTTCTACATGAAGGGAACGATCGATGAAGTGCTGGAGACGGCGGAGAAAATGAAGGGCGCGGCAGCGTAAGATCAGACTGCGAATTGAGAACTGTGGCCAATACTTTCCAACTCGAAATCGTCACCCCCTCCAGGCTCCTGGTGAAGGAGGCGGCCGAAGAAGCGCAGGTCCCCGGGTTGAGCGGGTATCTGGGAATTCTCCCCGGACACGCTCCGCTGATTAGCGAGTTAGCCGTCGGTGTACTAACTTACAAAGCGAGCGGCACAACGCACACGCTGTCGGTGGCCTGGGGATTTATGGAAGTGCTGCCAGATAAGGTGACGATCCTGGCCGAAGCGGCGGAGCGTCCGCCGGAAATTGACACCGAGCGCGCGCTAAAATCCAAAGACCGGGCCGAACAGCGCCTGAAGAGCAACGATCCTCAAGTCGACTACACGCGCGCGGAAGACGCACTCCAGCGCGCGGAAACTCGGTTGAACGTCGCGAAGGATGTTGGCAAAGATAAGTAGCGGGTGCCCGCCGCGAACATCACACCTGCACTAACCGCACACGCGCTTTCTTGCACGCCCGCACTAAGTCCTCGTCCAAGGTAGCAAGTGGCAAGCCGCTGCTTAGAGCCAGATCGAGATAAGCTGAGTCATAGGCAGTCAAGCCGTGCTCGCGGCTGAGATGCTGAATCCGGTCAAAAACAACGCTGGCTGGAAACTGGTCTAACACAATCGGGAGCGTTGCCAAGTCATCGAGAAAGCTTCCCACCAACTCCCTGGAAATGCGCTTGCGTTTTTCTCCCACCAGCAACGCATTCAGAACCTCGTGTGGCCAGAATGACGGCGCAATCGCGGTATCGCCTCGCTTGAACAGGCCGGCGACGAGCTGTGCCGCAGCGGCATTCTCGTCGGGGAAACACCAGGTCAGGACGACCGAAGCGTCGAGGACAAACCGGCTCACCGGCGTCCTTCATTGATCAGATCTTTGATATTGACCTTAAGCCCACGCAAAGAGAGCCTGTGGCGCTTGCCGAAACTTGCCAAGCGTTCCGCCGCGTCCGCCGCGGAACCGCCCTGGGCCGAGATGCGCTCCTTCAGCAACTCCCCCAGCAGCCGCGAAACGCTGGTATCCCGGCGCGCCGCCTCGATCCGAGCCCACTGGGCGACGTCTTCCTCCAGGGTTACGGTCACATTGCGTAAGCGGCGAGTGGGCGACACGAATCCAGTGTAACACGAATCCAGTGTATTATGCAAATGTATGACTTTGGAGCAAGGCCGAAACCCTGCCGAGCTTTGCTCGGCTCGACAGCCGGGGGCGGCTGTCGCTACGCGAACAGGAATTCCTTAGTCCGCAGCTCTTTGATCGTATCCCGGAGCTTCGCCGCCTTCTCAAACTCAAAGCGCTTGGCTGCCTCTCGCATGTCGCTCTCCAACTTTCCGATGTAGGCGTCCAACTCTTCCTGCGACTTCAGCTCCGGAATGCCGTCGGCCTCAGGCCCGGTCAGGTCGGTGTAATCCGCGCCCACAATCGCCACCAGCGTCATGTCGAGCGGCCGAACAATCGACTCCGGAGTAATTCCGTTTTCGTCGTTATAGGCCTGCTGGATGGCGCGCCGCCGGTTGGTTTCGTCGAGCGCCTTTTTCATGGAGTCGGTCATGCGATCGGCGTAGAGAATCGCCCGCCCGTTCAAATTGCGGGCGCAGCGTCCGATGGTCTGGATCAGCGAGCCCGCGGAGCGCAGAAAGCCCTCCTTGTCTGCGTCGAGAATCGCCACCAGCGATACTTCCGGCAGGTCCAGCCCCTCGCGCAGAAGATTGATACCGATCAATACATCAAATTCGCCTTTGCGCAGGTCGCGCAGAATCTTCACCCGCTCCAGCGTCTCGATTTCGGAGTGCATGTAACGGCACTTCACGCCCACTTCGCTGTAATACTCGGCCAAATCTTCGGACATCCGCTTGGTCAGCGTAGTTACCAGCACCCGTTCGTTGCGGGCCACGCGGTCGCGGATCATGTGCAGCAGGTCGTCAATCTGTCCTTTAACCGGACGAATCTCTACCGGCGGGTCGATCAAACCAGTGGGTCGGATGATCTGCTCGACTACAACCCCAGCCGACTTGGTAAGTTCATAAGGACCGGGCGTCGCGGAAACGTAGACCAGCTGGTTCGTCCGATGCTCGAACTCCTCGAAAGTTAGCGGACGGTTGTCGAGCGCCGAGGGCATGCGAAATCCGTATTCGACCAGCGTCTGCTTGCGCGAGCGGTCTCCGTGATACATGCCGTGGAGTTGTGGCACAGTCTGGTGCGACTCGTCGATGAACATCAGAAAGTCGCGCGGAAAATAATCAAGCAGAGTAGGCGGCGGCTCGCCGGGAAGCCGTCCGGTGAAATGCCGCGAATAGTTCTCAATGCCGTGGCAGTAGCCCATGGCCTTGATCATTTCCAGGTCATACATCACGCGCTGATGGATACGCTGCGACTCAACCAGCCGTCCTTGCTTCTCCAGCTCCGCTTCCCACCAAGCCAGCTCGGCCTTTATGGAAGCCACCGCCGAGGCGCGAGTTTCTTCCTTCATCACATAGTGCGTCTTCGGATAAATCGGCAGCCGCATATAACGCTGCTTGACCGTCCCAAACAAAGGATCGATCTGCGATAGCGATTCAATCTCATCGCCAAACATTTCCACGCGATAAGCATTGTCATCGTAGGTAGGATAAATTTCGATAACGTCGCCGCGCACGCGAAAAGTCCCGCGCCGAAAATCTCCTTCCGTCCGCTCATAAAGAATGTCGACCAGCTTGTGCGTGATGTCGGCCCGCTTGATCTTCTGTCCCTTTTCCAGGAACAGCATCATCCCGTAATACGCCTCGGGCGATCCCAGACCGTAGATGCAACTCACCGAAGCCACAATCAAACAGTCGCGCCGTTCAAAAAGCGACCGCGTGGCCGAGAGCCGCAGCTTGTCGAGTTCGTCATTGATGGTCGACTCCTTCTCAATATAAAGATCCGCCGCCGGCACGTAGGCTTCCGGCTGGTAATAGTCGTAGTAGGAGACGAAGTACTCCACCGCGTTGTGCGGGAAGAAACTCTTGAATTCGTGGTACAGCTGGGCGGCCAGCGTCTTGTTGTGGGCCATCACCAGGGCTGGGCGGTTGGCGGCCTCGATCACTTTGGCGGCGGTGAAGGTCTTGCCCGATCCCGTGACGCCCAGCAGAACCTGGTGCTGCTCGCGGTCAAAAACGCCTCGAGTGAGGGCGTCGATGGCGTGTCCCTGATCGCCTTGGGGCTTGTAGTTGCTTACCAGCTTGAAGTCCACAGCTCATTATAGGGGAGGGCGAGGAACCACGGTGCGGATGTACTTCTGTGTAAATATGCTCTTTGGAAGGCAGATACCCCGGAACTTTGTACTAAGTTATTCACCTTAGATACTGAGCAAAACCGCTCAGGTTCTCTATCCGCAACTGTCTGCAATGACTGTCGTAACCGCGAATTTCCAAGAAAAAGGCCGCACCACCGGCATTTTCATAATTAGTTAACATCCTGAGCCCGGTTTGGCCGCGTGAATGCAAATTGAGACGGCAAAGACCCGAACCCAGATGCGGCCCGTGGCTTGGTTTTTAGGGCATTTGCGGGTGGCCGGAGCGCATCGATCTGGTGCAGGTGCAAGGTTTATGGAAGAGATTTTCAATCAAGTGGGCCCACGGGACCGGCAGATCATTGAACTGCTTCTCCAGGGATGCGACAACTCGGAAATCGCGCGCGATCTGAACATGGCCGAGCGCACGGTGAAAGCGCATTTCAACCGCTTGTTTTTGCGGTTCGGAATCAAGGGTGGCATCAAGCGGGTTAAGCTCGCGACTTTACTCTATCGGAGGCAATTATGGTTGGAGAGACAGCAAACCGCCGCGGGCCCGGGCCCAACGACCGCGAACAAATCATCATTCAACGCGTAGCCGAAGGCTGCAAGAACCGCGAGATTGCCGATTCCCTCGGGACCACCGAGCACGTGGTAAAAAATTACCTGCGCCTGATCTACGACAAGCTGGGATTGTGGAACCGCGTCGAGCTGGCGCTGTGGTATGAGGCGCGTCAGCACGAGCAGCTGTATCAAGCCTAACGCCTTTGATATAAATCCGATCCGTACCAGGACATGCCTTCGGGCATGCCATAACTTCTGCGGTATGAACACGCCTTCAGGCGCTGGATTTTGCGCTCGAGCAGCTCGCTGACTGCGAACCCCTACTTTTTTTTGGCGGGCAAGTATTTCTTCTCGATCGATGCGACCACCACGTAGTTCGGATCCACCATCTCGTTGAGATGAATCTTCGCCACTTTCGACAGCAGCTCATAGGCATCGAGTTCCGACAAGCCGTAGTCCTTGTGTATACAGTGCACAAGTTCGGTGAAGGCGATGCGCAGCGCATCATCCAGAGGACGATAAGCGCCCACCGTCATGATGGCGTCGTCGTTCTCGAACTGCGGCCAGGCGATGGTGCGGCCCTTGATCACGCTCAACTGCACGCGTGCCTTCAGCGGGACCTCGATAGCGGTGCCAGCAATTTCTCCGTCGCCCATGGCGGCGTGGCCGTCGCCGATATAGAACAGCCCGCCCTTCACATTCACCGGAAAATACACGGTGTTACCCACACTGGCTTCGGGCGAATCCATGTTGCCGCCGAATTCTGCCGGAACTACGGAACTGCGCGCCTCACCGTTCGCCGGCGCGACCCCGATGCAGCCGAAGAAAGGATGCATGGGAATCTTCACCGTGAAATCGGAATCGAGCGCCTTGAACAATGCCGTGTTCGCGGCGTGATCGATGTGATAGAACCAGACCCGCTCCGGCAGCGGCGGATGCAGCATGGGCGTGTAGTTGGTTTCGTTGATGGCGCCGAATCCGGGAGCGAACGCGCCCACGCCCGTATCGCCATCGACTTGCAAGTC
This sequence comes from uncultured Acidobacteriaceae bacterium, assembly GCA_963747545.1. Taxonomy (GTDB): domain Bacteria; phylum Acidobacteriota; class Terriglobia; order Terriglobales; family Acidobacteriaceae; genus Acidiflorens. The sequence continues at coordinate 253,099 of CAVVFQ010000004.1, forward strand.
GAGAATCTTGACCGCGAGTGTGTCGCCGGGCTCCGCGCCCTCGACGAAAAATGGCCCGGCCAGAGGATTGTCTCCCTTCGACATGCTGAGCGTGTCCCCGGGTTTCTTGAGCGCGTTCCCGAAGCAGTCGAGCGTGTTGGTATCGAGGATGTCGCCCGACTTCAGACGCGCCACCGGTTCGGCGGTGGCGAACAGATACTTCACGTTGTCGATGGTGGTGGTGTAGTGGACGACCTTGCCCGGCGGCGTCTGAGCTGCCTGCCCATGAAGCATGGGTGCCGCGAGCGCTACGCCGAGCAGCGTTATGACGCCGCGTTTCAGCTGCATGCAGTTTGCCTCATTCCCGACAGTACTACTGTCTCTCCACCAGCACTACTCATCAGAACGAATACTTCAACGAGAACTGAATCAGCCGCGGAGTGCCGTTGGTTTGCGTGATCTCGCCAATCGAAGCGCCGTCGGCAACGTTCGCCGATCCAGTTCCCAATGGGTTCTGGAACGACGGATGGTTGAACAGATTGAAGAACTCGGTGCGGAAATGCAGTCTCCCCCATTCGCCCAACTTGAAATTCTTGCCGAGCGCGAAGTCGACGTTCACCTGCTGCGGGCCAATGATGCAATTGCGGGGCGAATCGCCATACCCAGTAGCGCCGGTCGGGGAATTCGCAACCGCCGGCGCCGATTGGTAAGCATTGGGGTTGACCCAGTTTGCGACCTTGGTGGCGGTGCTGCCCGACTGTAAGGCGTTGCCGCAATTGAAGCCGGGGGCAAAATTGGCCGTGGCGACAGGGGCACTGGCCAAGGTATAAGCCGACGCGCCATCGGAATCGAAAATCGTAATTGGCGATCCCGACTGCGCGACAATCACGCTGTTGACCTCCCAGCTTCCCAGTACATATCCCATGGCATCGTGGCGGTCGGCGAAGAAAGGCAGCGCGTAGTTGAAGCTGGTGACAAAGCGCTGCTGATGATCGAAGTCGGAAAGTCCCTTCGACGCGGTTCCGCTGAGCTGATCGTTGACCCGCGTGATGAAGGCCACGCTGGCCGTGGAAACGTCGTCGATCGATTTGGAATACGTGTATGCGCTTTGAAAGTACAGTCCTTTCGAGAATTTGTGCGAAATCGTTGCCTGCAAACCGTTGTAGTGGGAGTCGGAGTTGGGATAGAACGCTTCCAATAAAGCGGGATTCACCCCCGGATAGGGTGACCGACCCAGGGCATTGGCGCCCGTATTCGTAGTGATCGGGTACTGAGTTCCTGGGGGCCCGGATACGCAGCCGCTGCCGCATGTCAATATGATGGGGTTAGTTGGGCTAGCCAGGGCTGGTTGGGCAGGATCAAAAGTAGAGCGCAGACGCGTGCCTTTGGTGCCCACGTATCCGACTTCAGCCACCCAGTTGCCGCCCAACTGCCGTTGCACTGTCAAGTTCCATTGCTGGGTGGTGGGCACCTGCCAGTGCAGAGGAACGGCAAGGCCGAATAAGCCGTCGATATTACCCGAATAAATCGGAGACTGGGTGGTGTCGCCTCCCGGGAATCCCTGAAACACGGAAGCCTGCGGCGCGTAGGCCCCGTTGATGGTGCCGAGTTGCGGGAGTGGGAACGATCCTGCCGCCGCGCACGCTGTTGTTGGCGCCGCGTTGAACATGCAGCCCATCCCCAAGCCGCCGCTGCCTACCGGTGTGCTCGGGCCACCCGACAGCGGGAAAAACGGAGCCGTAAACGACAGGTTATCCACCGCGCCGATATCTTCGCGGACGCTGTAGATGCCGTACCCGCCGCGAACCACCGTGCTGTGCCTGCCCAATACGTCGTAGGCAAAGCCGATGCGCGGCTCCGGCACCGTGGCGTACTCATTACTCAGCGCGGCACTGTTCAGCGTCGCGGCGGCGGTTACGGTGGGAAAGCCATACTGCTTCGCACAAGTCGGATACACGAACGGATTGCTGGTCGGGGGATTGGCGTCCGCAAGCACTGCGTTGCCCAAATGGCAGAGACTGTCGTAGGCCGCGCCCACCCACTCTACTCGCAGCCCCAGGTTCAGCGTCAAAGTTTGCGTGATCCGGTAATCGTCCTGCGCGAAAGCCGCAAAGGCAGGAATGTGGTAGTCATGATTGGATACGCCGCCGCCCGCTTCGCCCAGGAATGTATATCCCTGCAGGAAGTTCTGGAAATCCGTGACGGCGGGATTCGTCCCGTACCCGTCAGCGAAATACAAGAGACCGTTGTCCAGCACGGGTAAATTACGGCGAATCGAAGTGCGGTCGATTTCACCCCCGAAACGGAACGAGTGGTGCCCCTTCGTCCAACTGAGGGTATCGAGATAGGAGAAAGAATCCGACAATGCCGATTGCAGTTGGTTGGGGAAAGGCCCAATCTGAAACGTGTTGAACTGGAATCTGTACATGTCCGGCGCGCCTACCGCGCTGATGCCCAAGTCAGCGGGTGATGTCCCGGGAACAAGAACGTTCTGCAGGGAGTCGCTGATAATGTTCACGCCGAAGCGAAATTCGTTGACCAGGGTATTGCTGAAGGTGTGCGTCTCCGCGATGCTGCCGAACCGTCCCCGCAGTGGAATGTCGAGAGGGAAATTCAGGTTTGTGGCATACGCGGGATAGCCCGTTTGTACCTGCAGGTTGTCGGCGCCGAATGGTTCGTAGGTTTCCGAGTCTGACCAGAAGAACCGCCAGGAGAGGCGATCCTTGCCATGGTTGAAATCACGATCCCAGTTGGCTGTGAACTGATTGTCCGTGTACTTGCCCGGGTCGGTAATTTTCAAGGGCCCATAATTGACGTTTCCATTGGTAAAACCAGGCGTGCCTGCAACAGTGGGTATAAGAAAGCCTCCCGAGCTTGATCCAAACTGGCTTCCCTGCACATTCAGCAGGGCCAGCGCAACCGGGTCTAGGGCCGTGGCCGTGGCGCCATTACAGTTCGTGCCGCAAAAGAAGGTATTGACTAGCGTGGCTTGGTCGCGCGCGGTAGGAAGCACTGGAATGTTCGTATTGATGTACGTTCCCAGCGAATCACCGCTGCGCTGGCGCGTGCCCTGATAGTTCACGTAGAAGTACCCGAACTTAGCACTTGGGTCGACCTTGCCACCCAAGTCGCCGCCGAAGATGTTTTGCTGGAGCGTGAACGGACCGATGAAGTAGTCGTTGGCATCGAGCACCGAGTTGCGGAAATACTCCCAGGCATCTCCGTGGAAGCGGGACGTGCCGCTTTTCAGGATGGCGTTGATGTTGCCTCCGCCGTTACGGCCCTGCGTAGCGTCATAGAGGCTAGTGCCGACTTTGAATTCCTGGATCGAATCGGGGTTCGGGACGGGCGTGTACGTGAGTTCCCCGAACGAATAGTCAGAGGCCGAAACTCCCTCGATCAGATAGTTGTTGTTATCTTCTCTTCCACCGTTGACGTCGATACGCACATCGCCGCGTCCCAGCGCGGCAGCGTTGTTCAGGTTGGCGGAAGCGCCCGCCGAGAGGTCGAGCAGTTGCTGAAAGTTGCGCGTAGCCAGCGGCAGGGTGTTCAGGGTGGTGGAACCGATGGACTGTCCCGTGGTGGCATCCGACGTATTGACTAGCTCTGCCTGGGCCTGGACTTCCACCACTTCCTTCACCGCGCCCACCTTAAGAGCTGCGGTCAGGCGCGTCGTTTCCGTGATTCGCACCGTCACGCCCGGGAACTTAGTTACAGGAAAACCCGCTGCACTCACTTCCACCGTGTAATTGCCCACAGGCAAAAGGGTGGCATTGAACAGCCCAGAGGCGTCGGTCGTCAGCTGGCGCAGCACTTCACCCGTGGCTTCGCTCTTGACGTTCACCTTGGCGTTCGCGATTGCGGCTCCAGATTGGTCCTGAACCGCGCCACTGATGGCGCCCGTGGCTCCGCCTTGCGCAAACGCAAATGAAGCAAAAGCAACAAAAAAGACGAGCGACAACAGCAACCGTGCAGCTAGTTTTCGAGTCGACATAGGCACCTTTCAGCGGACAGTTTTGATTTGCATCGCAAACACTGCCCTAAAGGGGCACAATTTAATACCGCATCAACGACGACTGTCAAGAAAGACCGGGACAGTTAATGCCCTAATTTCGATAGGAACGATAGTGGTTTTGAATTAGTGATTTTTCTGAGAACTGAGAACTTAGTCCGAGTTACTCGCAGACACTGCGGCTGGCAGGTTCGAAGCGATCCATTTGCGCTTCACGCTGGCTGGCGAGGCGGCCGTTAGGAGTTTTTCCGTAGGGCTCTTCGCCGGGACAGTAGTAGAGAGCGGCGTGCGGATCGACCCAGACCTGGATCCCGGGGTCTCCCTGAAGATGGACGACGGGTGCCGGAGCCTCGGCGATTCCGAGCATGACCAGCGCTCTTTCCCAGGGGCCAAGCGCGGCCGGTTGCGGCGCACGAGCCGCCGGCCACAACAACGCGAGCGCGGCTACGAAGACGGCTGTTCCCAGATAGAGATCGGCGCGGCGGAAGCGCAGGGTTACGCGCAAGTCGGCCAGGCGCTGCAGCAAGGCTTTCGAGCCGGCGCCGGTGGCGTCGATGCTTGTCTTGCATGAGTCGTCCAGGTCATCGTTCGCAGGAGCATCGTCGCCCGCCGATAGCTGGAAGGGTTGGACTGTCAACTCCGAGTCTTCAGGCGCGACGTCTTCTGATGGAAAGTGAAAGGCCTCAGTCGCCTCATTCTCGGCCGCCTCGTCCTCGGTTGAAGCAGTGGCCCATTTGGTTCCCGCGGGCATTTGTTCGAGCGCCGCCTTGCCCGTCACTTCCCTCGTAACCTCGTCCGTATCCGGCACAGCGAGAATGTTGGGGGCGGTAAAATCGCGGGCCGTGTGCGCGCTCGGATTCCTCTTGGTCTCGGGAGACACCTCAGGCCACAGGCCCTGCTCCTGGCTCTTCAGCCACATCGAGGCCCAGTTGCGCTGCAAGCGTTCCCCCGGACGAAGCTCATCCACCCCGCAGCTGTCACACTGCGAACCTTCGGTGGGCTTACGGGCGCCACAATTCGCGCAAACGATGTTGTGTGCCGGATCGACACTGTCCTCCAGATGAACGTCTTCCGGATCGATGTCCCCCGGATCGACGTACTCCGGACCGACGTCTTCCCGATCGACCTCTTCCAGTTCCACCTGCGCTTGTTGGTCGAGTCTCCGCCGGTCGTTGTGTTGCTGAATGATGAAGGCGGCTGAGAGCAAGCCTTGAAACGACTGCTCATCCAGTGTCAGGTTCGGCCGGTTCGAGGGCATAGCATCGGGGGGAGATAGAAACGCTCAGACTGTCACTATTGTAGTGCAATTCCGGGCAGTCTGAAACGAAGAAAAAACAAGCCCTTCTGGGAGGAAATCCCCTTTGGGGACGCCGATCTGGGACCAACTCATGAAAAGGATCTAAGAAACGGCGTGAAAGGTAAAACCCAAAATTCTAAGTCTATGGTTTTAAATGGACTAGCTCAACGGCGAAGATTTGGCGAACGGCTTGCTTCTGTCTACGGCGGGTCGCGACCCCAAGACTGAACCGAAGGAGCGGACAAAGAACCCATGATTAACCTTAATGACATCAAAATAACCCCCCGCGACCAGCAGGTATTACGCCTGCTGGTGCAGGGATGCAGCAACAAAGAAATCGCGAGCCACTTGAACATCAGCCCGCGCACCGTTAAACAACACCTGCGCACGCTGTTTCTACGCGCCGGCATCAAAGAAGGCCGGAAGCGGGTGAAACTCGCCACCGCCATGTTCATCAAGGAGCAGGTGCAACCATGCAACCCCGTGATCGGCTAACCGCCAAGGAAGTTCAGGTCGCAACCCTCGTCTGGCAGGGTCTTACCAACAAAGACGTTGCCTTGGTGCTCAGAACCAGTGAGCAGGTAGTGAAGAACTATCTGCGTACCACCTTTGACAAGCTGGGAGTCTGGACCCGGCTCGAACTCGCTCTCTACGTGGCCGGCCACGGTGGAGCGAACTGGCACCAGCAACTGGGAAATGGGCTACTGCCACCGTCGGAAGCAGGGTGGCCTGTTCCCGTGGGCGAGGAAGCCCCCGCTCAGACGCATGGCCACACCCAGGGCCACACCAAGCCAATCGCCGTGGCCGCAGGAGGGATTCGCTAAAAACCACCCAGACAGCCACAGCTAAAGACCGCCAACCGCAGAGACGCCGAGGATCGCGCCGAGGATCACCAGGTTCCCTAAAACAGGTTTCCTGAAATAGGTTTCCTGAAACAGGTTTCCTCAAAAAAGAGAACTTCTCGGCGCACTCTGCGTCTCCGCGACGCAGAATTGTTCCCGTTCGTTGCCGGGCAACGGAAACAGATTTCACACCGCGCACCGCGCCGGGCGGTTCCGCAAGTCCCCGGTGATGTGGGACTGCCCGTCCTAAGTAGCATGTTTTCAGATAATTAGCCGACCAGCTTCTCCCAGAATCAGCCCCCGCCAAACTCAAGAAGCGCCCCGCAATCACGGTAATCAAATTGCTTGGTTACTGGCCGGACCCGTTCGATCTGCGTGTTCGGTTCAAGCCTTCTTTCGCTTAGCGCTTGATCAGTTCAGAGCTGTATCATTCAGGACCCCGACTGAGGTAGGTATGGCTTACAAGGACATTTTCTGGATGGCCTGCGACTCGACCGAGCAACTGCGAGCCGAATACGGGCCCTTTCACACGCGCGAAGAAGCCGAAGTTGAAGCCCGCAAACTCGGCTTTGGATACCTGCTGCGCTACGAACACATTCTCGGTCCCGACGAAGAGATCATTGAAGTCCGCTGCATCTTCCTCGAACTGCCAATTCTTGAACTGCAAAATAATGACGACCTGCAGACGCCTCGAAACGCCAAGCCCGGCGTCACCTTTCACACCCGCTGCGCCAGTTGCGGCGAGGCTGAGACTCACGAAAGATCGTGGCAGGCGGAGGTCTGGGCGGACATCCACGAATTCGAGCATGACCGCCACCGAGTCAGACTTTTCGAACATGCCCGCGGAGAAGGTTTGAAAGAGATCGCCGACTGGCGAGGCTTCGCCGCGTGAACTTTTATACTCCCCGACAGTCGGCGTGACCGCCGGCCCGGATTACCGGCTTCCGGAGCTATCAGCCGCGTTACTCCCCCCTTCGACCTTCTCTCCCCCGATGGCGATGATCGATTGAACGAAGGTCGATGATCCGTGCCGGTTCGGTCGATTCCGTCCGGCAAATGATTGCGGAGGATATTCTGCATGGCCGTCGCCGTCGTCAGCCCGATTTCTTCGCACGAATCCGCTCCCGCTCCCGCCCTCCAACGCCTCTATGACAATCTGGGCCAGAAGAAGATCCAGTCCCTCGACGGCCTGCGCGCGGTAGCCGTGTTACTGGTGATCTGTAACCACATCGGCGTCCCCTTCGCTCCCCGCGGACGCGGCGTGCTGACCTTCTTCGTCCTCAGCGGATTCCTGATTACCTGGCTGCTGCTGAAAGAAGCGGGACGCACCGGCACCATCTCCGTCAAAGACTTCTACATCCGCCGCGTCCTGCGCATCTTTCCCGCGTTTTACGTCTTCGGAATTCTGAGCTATGTGCTGACTAGGCTCACGGTGGGCCCGTTGCCCGCGTCGGCCCGGGCCGACTATATCAGTGCGTTCTTCTATCTCGGCAATTACTGGCACGCGATCTCCCATGCCAATCATCACTACCTCGGACACATCTGGGCCCTTTGCATCGAAGAACAGTTCTACTTACTCTGGCCGTTGCTGTTTGCCGCCTTCTATCGCGACCTTCGCAAGCTGACCTATGTTCTGGTAGGGCTCATTGTCTTTGTCGACATCTATCGCATGGTGCTCTTCTTCAGGTTTCACGTACCCGATCGCTGGCTGAACTTCACCTTCGACAGCCGCGCCGACCACATCCTGATTGGATGTCTGCTGGCCGTCCTGCTGCGGCGTGGGGCGCTCGCCTCGTTTTGGAACTTCGTCGCCGCCCGGCTCTGGGTCTCGATGGTGGTCTTCGCCCTGATCCTCGCTTCCATCGCTCTCAGTTTCCACTACGGATTCGCCTACAAATATGGAGCCGGGTTCATTCTCGATCCCCTGCTGACCGCCGTCTTTCTCGTCCAGGTGATGGTGATGGGAGACAGTTGGTTATGGGGATGGCTGAACTGGGGCATAACCCGCTATATGGGGCGTATTTCCTACTCGATGTTCTTGTACCACCTCTTAGCCATTCAAGTCACCGCCTACTTACTGCCCCAACGTTCCTTGCTGCGGACCACTCCGGTGGCAGTGTTACTCACCGTACTGATGGGAACCTGCTCGTACTATCTGATCGAGCTAAGGTTCCTCCGCCTGAAGTCAAAATTCATCGTAAAACCGGAACGCCCCGTCCTGCAGGTTGTACCGGCAGTGCACCGGCTCGCGCGGTCGTCCGGACGTGAGCCGCTGGGATCATCGCTCTCGCCCAACAAATTGTCATCCTGAGCGGAGCGAAGGACCTGCTGTTCGCCAGCACTATCCCTGGTATCCCCACCCCCCCCTAATTGTCGATCTTTTGGAATCATGAGGTTGGGCAAAAATTCCTCCAAGATCTTTGGGTTTAAAGGACTTATTCGCAAAATATTCCGGAATAAGGACTTATTCCCAAAAACCACGCCAAAAATGATTTTGGGGCAGCTTCGAGATACGTCTTTTTGGACGGAACTCGAAACTGCCCCAATCGAGTTACTATTATCCCGCAGGATGACGCCTAAGTAAAGTTATTTCGGTGATAGATGGCTTGGGACGAACAGGTCAATCGCTCAGTTACGATGGCATAGCCTGACAGTTACGCTGTACTTATTAGGTTGGTCACTTGTGGGGCGGGCTTTCCCCGGAGCGGGCGGGTGGCGCGCGTCCGGTTCAAGTACGATGGCGCGCCTGGATCAAGAATCGGGGTGCCAAAACGGATGCCGCCGTGGAATCCTACTCCTTCGGCTTCGGTCAGAGCAGGCTCTAATATCGCAAGGCACGACGTTAGGATGGGGCATGCGGCTCAGAATGATTATTCCGCTACTCCGCCTATCTCAAGGAAGGCCCAAAAAGCGGGGTGTATTGCGTATCGCCTCGATTGCTCGTCCCTCGCCAAGTTGATAGCGAGGACCATGTTCTTTCGAAGCTCTCGGGGTTCATCGGAGTACACGAACTGGTTGCGGTCGATTTCTATGCCCAGGAAACTCAGGCCGATTAGGTGTTCGGTCACGGCCAGATGTTTTTCCTGAGGAATATGGGCCTTAGAGAGTATGTGCGCCACCTCAGGCTGCGTCAGAATATCTGGGGACCCGGCAAACTCATACAAAACGCTCTCAAGTTGAGGAAGCGTAATGCTGTTCTCAACCATGATCGAGTCCATCGCATATCTGGAATACTCATATTCGGCGGCGACAACGTCAGCGTCCTGGATTCGGTTGTGACCCCGATTCACCGCGGTTGAGATTGCTCCCTTTAGCAAGTAGACAATATCGCGGGGCCGGGGCAAGACTCTAGACAACATATATTCCTTGGTGGGCTGGCCTTTTATTGTGGGGCAAAAGTATCTGCTCCATAACTCGCTTCCATCGGCCGCTCCTGGATGGGACGCAGAGAAACGCATCTCAACGACCCGCGAAAGCATTTCGGTGTCCTTCCAAGCCAGCCTGGTTACAGCCAACTTGTCTGGCTCACGGGCAATCTCGATGATCTGACTGAAGATGTCACTCCGAAGAAATATCGCCGCAGTGCAGTTGACAGCCTTTCTTCTGCTATCCTTCCGAGAAAGGTCGTTGATAAGTTGATCCGTCGCGGTGAATAACCCCAAAAGGAACTCTGAAAGGCGGGCGATGTCCGCCTGCTTGACCCAGGCCTTGTCCAGGTTGTCGATGAGGACGGCCACACGGTCCTTCTTTGACAGGACGTCGCCGATCAGGGTTCGCAGAGTCTTGACGGCAGTTTCATGCAGTGCTTCGGATATCCCTTTTCTCTGCTGCTCGATGGAACTACTCGGGGTGGAGATAAGAAGAGCAGACACGCAGTGTTCAAGTCTCACCGAGAAATCCGCCCTGAGTACTCTTTCGTCCTCGCCGAGGAATTCCAATAATCGCTTTTCGTCGTCGTCTCTTTGTACCCATGGTGGCTGGTCCTCGATCTGCGCAGCTGTCGCGTTTGCCAGCTCTGTCAAAAGCAGGAACTTCCAGAGGCTTTCGATGACATACCCTTTGGCGTCCCGTTCGCTAAAAAGACGAAACAACTTGACGAGACTTTCTAGTTCGTAGCCAACAGGCTGAAGAACACATACGACGTTATCTTTATGTTTCCTCAATTCCGCCGCGAGGGTGATCATATTGGCTGTTTTCCCGGTGCCTTTCCTCCCGACGAACAACCGACGAGTTCCAGCCAATGCCTCCCTATAGGCTGTGGTCTGTACATAGTAGTTCTCAAGAGTGTCTGCCTCGTTTTCAGCGAGGTACTCCCCGATCTGGACGTAGAAGTCCCTTAGTTCTACCTCTAACTTCAATACCCCAGCGTAATGATCTCTCTGGACCACTTTCTTGCGATAATCCTCCTCGATTGGCGTTAACCATTGCTCCAAGTGTCTCAAGGCATCTTGAGCACTCTTGTAATTAAAGAGAAGATCGCGGTAATCGAGTGGCGATACATACTCAGGTTCTGCCAGCATCAAGAGAGGCTTCCCGAAGCCGTACGCCAGCCCCGACACGAGCGAGTACTTGGCGTTGGTGATCTGCGATCCCTGCCGGGCGTGACTTAGTAGATGAGCGACAATGCCGGCAGCCGAATATACCTTTTGCCCATACCATGACAGGGGTTGAACTCCGGATTCCTTCGGGTCGTCCAGTACGCGCGGAATCTCCGCATCGTTTAGACAATTAGATATCCGAATGCTGGCGTTGGTGTCATGCAACGCCTTGAGATACAAGAGCGCCTCAACTTCCTCCGGGGAAAGAGTCGGCTTTATCGAGCTTCGAAAAATGGTGTTGTCCAGATCGAGGTGCGGGTGATCGTGAAAAAAAGCGTTGACGATATCGTCCGAGTTCGTATATTTCGAGTATCCAGTGGTGGTGAGAATCTGAAACTGGTCGAATTGTTTTCTGAGGTCCGTAAAACTGGTGTCGAAGACTAGCCAAATGCGTTTGTCGCGGGCGATCGCATAGCCGAGTTCAAACATTACGTTCGGATTTAATCCAGTTATGTCGGCGCAGAAGACTTGCGCCAAATTGATTTCCCGGCAAATCTCCCCGATTACGTTTTTTCCGGAGATCGACATGTCCTCCCAGGGGCGGATATGAACTGTCTTTGCCTTGTTGATATCCCTGGATGCTTGCTTAATAGTTTCCGAACGCGCATAGGGCTCGGAGGGGTAGGCAAAAAAGGCCCGCGGGAGGTCGTGGTCAGTAACTTCGAGTTCCATCTGCAGTGGGTGTGCGGAATTCAAGGCGGCGGCCTCGCGGAACATCGATTATACCGAGCGCGGGCCTTTAGTGTCGTAGCCTCTCAGCGGAGTCCCCTGGGCGTTCCCGACCGACGGGAAGTTCGTAGGGGTCCTTCGACTCCGCCGGAACTTCACTTCGTGAAGTCCCGGCTCCGCTCAGGATGACAAACCGGGTGGGACGGCACCGAGGGCACGATCCGAACTTCACCGGGTCAGGGCTTACCGAGTCAGCTTCGCCGCGGCAGCTTCGTCCAGCATCCACAACAATTTTCCGTCGGAAGGCTGCACTCTTTGCGAGGGAAATGGAGGAGTGCTCTTGCCTTCGAGAACCTGACGCAGCATCTCGGCTTTGTCCGCGCCACTGGCCATGAACATCACTTCGGCGGCGCGATTGAGCACCAGAAAAGTGAAAGTGATGCGGTCGGCGTTGAACTTCGCGACCCAGTTGGCGACCACCAGGCGGGTGGCCCGGCCCCTCGCAATCTCCTGAAATCCGGAGGGTGCCCCTCGATAAGAGTGAAGGCGGTGTCAAGGACAAAAGTATCCTGACGGTGTTTTTGGCACCGCTTTTTTGCCAGAGAGATTTGAGGACCAAGACTCTGGAAATCTCACGCTAATCACTTATCGGTGGTGATCTTCTCCCGAAGATCGTTCCACCAACCATCGATTCGGCCCCAACGTCGACCATGATTCTTCTATGCGAACATCCCGCCTCGTGCGGAATGCGAGAGCGCCCAATCAGTTCTGCGGTCTAGCTTGCGCCGACCAGGGGCACCCGCGAGCTGCTCTCGATGCGAACGATCTCTGGATACGGCTTTTGTGTGCGTAGCATCCAGTAGAGTCGTACGGCTAACTTGCGCGCCGTTGCCACCTTGGCCACTCCCTTCGGCTTCTGGTGACAACGATGCAAATACTGCTTCTTCATTTCCGGGTCGAAGCGCACCGTAATCTGCGCCGCCTCCACTAGCAACGAGCGCAACATGCGGTTGCCCTGCTTGGTGATCGCACCCAGCTTCTGCCGTCCGCCCGAACTTTCTTCGCGCGGGATCAGCCCCAGATAACTGGCCACCTGCTTGCCCCGTGGAAAGCGACTCACATCGCCGATCGTCAGAACATAGGCCAGTGCCGTGTTCGGTCCCACTCCCGGCTGCGTCATCAGCAACTTCGCCTGCGGATTTTCCTCTGCCGCCTGCTGCACCGCCCAATCCAACTTGCCGATCTGCTGATCCAGCGTGGCCAGCAGTCCCAGCAAATCTTCCCGCCGGCACGCCGCCCAGGGTTTTAACGGAAGTTCGCGCAACATCTTCTGCCCCGCCTGGCTCCACAGCTTACGCTTGCGCTGCATTCCCTTATTCAAGGAAAGGTGTTGCAGTTCGTTTTTGACTCGGCTGCGAATCTCCACCAGCTTGTGCCGATGCAGCACCAGTTGTCGCAGATCGCGCTGCTCCCGGTCCGGGGTCCAGAGCCGCGGAAATCGGCCTTCCACCACCAGCTTTAAAATATGTGCCGCGTCGCGCTGGTCCGTCTTTTGCTTGCGCACGTAGCTGGCTCGGATCTGGGCTGCATCTCCGATCCAGATCTCATGCCCCAGATCCTCGACCAGTTCGATGAACCACTGGCTGTTGCCCGTGGCCTCCATGCCGATCAGCACCGGCGCCGCCAGTTGCTGATAGAACATCCTGGCGTCGCCGCTAGCATGCACCAGCTTCCGTTCCCCGCAATCCCCAGTCTCCATGTCCATCCAACTCACTTGCTGCCAGCTGGGATGGAAATCACATCCTATAATCATCATCGAAGGCTCCTTTCTTCCCAGCGTCTTCGTCCTCAAACAAAGACTACATGGGTTCGAATCGAGCCTTCACTCTTATCCAATCAGTCCAAGCTCCGCTTGGGCGGGGACTCCACTCTCGATTCATCACAAACGCCCGGCGATCACCATCACAGACATCGAACCCCCCGTCGGCGACAATGGAGTCGACCTGTTCCGCCCCGATGATCCCAAAGTTGTTTTCGATCCCGCCGTAGGGGAGCCAATTAGAATCGAAGAACTTTTCCAAGCCGAAAACTGTAAGAGCGTCGGTCACGTCCTCCTCGCGCTCAGCCTTCAATAAATCGGTAAACAATTCTTCGTATGCCATAGCTTTCCTGGGGCTGCGATTATTTCAGCCAGTGAATTTTGACCTCCCTTTCGAGCGCCCTGAATTCCAGGTCGCCGGTGACGAGTTCAGCCCTCCTTTCCTTTGCCAGCGCGGCGGCAAAGGCGTCGGCCAAACTCAATTTGAAACGCGCCTTGAAATCGGCCGCGGTGTCGGCCAGCGCGCGGGTCGTGGAATGAAAATCAATCGGCAGGCCCTGAAGCACCTTCGCGGCCTCCGCCCACGCCTCCGCGCCGTCTTTCTTCACAATGGAGTACTTAACCTCGGCGTAATTCACATCGGTCATGAGGAGCGGGCTGTCCTTCTTACCAGCGGAGACGAGCATATCTTCCATCGTCTCCGCGCCCGGCTCGTCACGGAAGTAGGCGATAAGCGCGAAGCTGTCGAGAACCTTAGTCGGCATGGCGCTCCTCGAGTGCCCGTTCCCGCTTCTTGTGCTCGGCCCAGTCCTCTCGCAGCGGCCTACCTCCCGGCGCACGCTTGAGAATGCCGCGCCCGCGCTTGATGAGCGCCGCGGTCATGGGTTTGAGAAGGATTCCCTCCGCTGTGGCTTGGACCACGGCCTTTGTCCCGTCCTCGATGTCGAATTGTTTGCGCAGGCGAAGCGGGATGACGACTTGCCCCTTCGTCGTGAACCACACGGTTTCTAGTTTCTCAGTCATACTGATGGTTATAAGTATGATAAATTATAAAAAGTCTGTCAAGATGTAAAAAGCAGGAAACCACAGTCGTAGATGGAACATTCCTGATTTCTCCGTCTTCTGGGCGACAGGCGGGTGGCCCGGCCTATCGCAATCTTCTGAAATCCGGAGGGTGCCCCGTCCAAGCTCCGCTTGGGCGGGGACTCTCCTCGCGATTCATCACAAACGTCCGGCGATCACCATCACAGACATCTAACCGCCCGTCGGCGACAATGGAGTCGACCTGTTGAGCCAGAGGCCGAAGTGTGTCCGACGTGTGTCCGTAAAAAACGACAGCCATCGAGAGGCGGAATCGTCGCCCGATCGCCGCTCACTGACCACGGGGCATCCGCCACCGCGTAGTAATTACCGGATTTTTCATCACAAAAATGCTGTGAGCACCATCACAGACAACGCCACTCATCCCGTGCGAGGATGTTTACGGCATGGAGCAGTGACAGGTGTGCCCGCCAACCGCGGCGGCATCAGAACAGCCCCAAATCAGCTTCAGCGCTCTTTGACAACAGTAAGTTGAGACGCCTAGCCGGGCCGAGCCCGCTGCCGAAACCCTGAGCGAAGCGAACGGATCTCGTAAGTTGTTGGTTCTGGAAGACTTTACCCGCAAGTCCTTTAGACCCAAAGACCTGACGGGAATTTTTTCCTAACCCCATGATTCCAAAAGACCGGGGTATGGGGGGAGGGGGGTACCCCCCACAGTGGCAGCCCTTGCTCTAAATTTTGGATCCTACTGAGAACCGAGAACCGAGAACTGAGAACCGAGAACCGAACGCCACCTTCACCGAGTCAGCTTTGCCGCCGCGGCTTCGTCCAGCATCCACAACAATTTTCCGTCGGAAGGCTGCACTCTTTGCGAGGGAAGTGGAGGAGTGCTCTTGCCTTCGAGAACCTGACGCAGCATCTCGGCTTTGTCCGCGCCACTGGCCATGAACATCACTTCGGCCGCGCGATTGAGCACGGGAAAAGTGAAAGTGATGCGGTCGGTGTTGAACTTCGCGACCCAGTTGGCAACCACCAGCCGCGACTGTTCGTCGAGCGCCGCGGAATCGGGAAACAAGGAAGCCGTGTGGCCGTCGGGGCCCATGCCCAGCAGAATCAGGTCAAAGCGCGGGAATTCTGGTGGCCGAACATCGGATCGAATTTCGAAGAAACGGCGGAGCCGGGTTTCATAGTCCAGGGCAGCGGCGGCGGCGTCGGGATTTTCGCCGGCCACGCGAAAAACGTTTTCGGCGGGAATCGCAATCTTCGTCAGCAACGATTCATTCACCATCCGATAATTGCTCTCGGGATCGGTGGGCGGAACGTGGCGTTCGTCGCCGAAGAATAGAAAGACGCGGTTCCAGACGAAGTCGGCGTAATTCGAGGCGAGCAGAGAATAGAGAGCCTTGGGAGTCGAGCCACCGGAGAGCGCGACCGTGAATCGTCCCTGGGCGCCGATGGCGGTACGGGCCGCGCGCACGAATTCTTCAGCGGCAGCGTGAAAAAGATCGACCGCGGTGGCGAGCACTTCAATGGATCGAGTTGGGGGCATAGGGTCTCTCGAAAACAATCGTGTGGTGGCGGGGCTTTGCCCCGCGGGACGGGGCGGAGCCCCGTCACCACACAAACCCTGAATCATTTTTCAAAATTTCTCCAGCGCCGTCCATCGCGCTCCATCAGTTCGTCGGACTCTTTCGGGCCCCAGGTTCCGGCGGCATAGTTGGGGAAAGTGCGCGGCGGCAGCGCCTTCCACACATCGAGCACGGGATTGACCACGCTCCAACCAGCTTCAACCATGTCGGCGCGCTGGAACAGCGTGGCGTCTCCAGTCATGCAATCGTGCAGCAGGCGTTCGTAGCCCGTCGCGGAATTGGTGCCAAAGTAGTCGGCGTAGTTGAAATCCATATTCACTTCGCCCAGTTGCATGGCAGGCCCGGGAGTTTTGGCGGCAAAGCGCAGCGAGATGCCTTCTTCGGGCTGAATGTGCAGCACCAGTTGGTTGGGCATCAGGTCTTCAACCTGAGTTTCGCGGAAGAGCATGAAGGGCGCGCGCCGGAACTGAATCACCACATCGGTATGGCGGCCCGGAAGCCGCTTGCCGGTACGCAGATAGAAGGGAACTCCGGCCCAGCGCCAGTTGTCGATCAGCAGGCGCATGGCGACGAAAGTTTCGGTGCGCGAGTCGGGCGGCACGCCTTCTTCGGAGCGGTAAGCGGGCACGTGCTCACCGTCCATGATGCCTTCGCCATATTGGCCGCGGACGGTTTTGCTGAGCACGTCTTCGTCGCTGAAAGGCTGGATGGCATGCAGGATCTTGGCCTGCTCATCGCGCACTGCGTTGGCTTCGAATGAAATCGGAGGCTCCATCGCGGTCAGAGTAATGAGCTGCATGATGTGGTTGGGCACCATGTCGCGCAGGGCGCCCGCGCCATCGTAATAGCTGCCGCGTTTTTCGACGCCGACGGTTTCGGCGACCGAAATCTGAATGTGGTCAATGTAGCGGCGATTCCAGATGGGCTCGAAAATTCCGTTGGCGAAACGGAGCGCCAAAATGTTCTGGACCGTCTCTTTTCCAAGATAGTGATCGATGCGGTAGATCTGGTTTTCGGTAGCGACCTTCAAAAGTTGCTGGTTCAGAGCCTTGGCGGAATCGAGATCGTGACCAAAGGGTTTTTCGATAACCACCCGCCGCCAGTGGCCGTTCCCTTCGATCATCAGGCCGACTTTGGAAAGGTGATCGACGATGTCGCCGAAGAAGTTGGGCGCGGTAGCCAGGTAAAAGAAATAGTTGCCATGGGAATTATGCTCCTGATCGACCTTGGCCAGGGTTTCCTTCAACTTGTCGTAGGTAGCGACATTATCGAAATTTCCACTCACGTAGCTGATGCGCCGGACAAACCATTCCCACAAATCGGGATCGATGGGGCCGGTGGCGAACTGTTTGAATTCTTCAGTGACCTTTTTCCGCGCATCGTCGTCGCTCATGGCAGTGCGGCCCACGCCGATTACGGCGAACTCGCGCGACAGCAATTGCTGGCTGGCGAGGTTGTAGAGAGCGGGAATCAGCTTCCGGCGCGTCAGGTCGCCGGAAAAGCCGAAGATCACCATCACACACGGATCTCCGGTGCGCCCCACTCGCGGTTTGATTGCTGCTGGCATCACTTCTGTTTGGGCCATTGGCTCCTCGGTTGCTGGCTTCGGGATTCGAGCTGCGAGCTTACCGCTTCGTATTTTTTTCGACGGCGGCCAGCAGGGTGTCGAAGGCATCGGCGAATAATTTCACGCCGTCGGCGGTCAACTTGTCGGTCACGTCTTTCATGACAATGCCGACGCCGGCGAGATCGGCCATGGTTTTCCGCGCGCCGTTCAGGTCTTCGGTCAGACTCTGGCGCGGCTTGCCGTGATCGCGGAAAGCATCAAGCGTGGCCGGAGGAACGGTGTTGACGGTGTCGGGGCCGATCAATTCCTCGACGTAGAGCACGTCGCGATACTTCGGGTTCTTGGTGCTGGTGCTTGCCCATAGCACGCGCTGCGTCTGCGCGCCCTTGGCGGCCAGCGCTTTCCAGCGCGGAGAAGAAAAAACTCGCTGATAGGCTTCGTAGGTCAGCTTGCCGTTCGCGATTGCAACCTTCCCGAGAATCGACTGCAATTTGGCCTTGCGGGCCGCGTCCGTCTCTTTTTTCAGTTGGTCGCCAACCAGCGAGTCGACGAGTGAATCGATGCGGCTGATGAAGAAGCTGGCCACGCTCGCAATCTTACTCACATCGCCACCCGTGGCCGCGAACTTGTCGACTCCGTCGATGAATGCTGCAGCCACTTCTTCGTACACTCCCTGCGCGAACAGCAGCGTCACATTGACGTTGATGCCTTCGCTGAGCAGTTGCCGGATCGCGGGTATGCCTTCGACGGTGCCCGGAATTTTGATCATCACGTTTTCGCGGGCCACGGTCTTCCAGAGCCGGCGGGCTTCGTCGATGCTGCCGTTGGTGTCGTGGGCGAGATATGGAGAAACTTCGAGGCTCACGTATCCGTCGCGCTTCTTGGTGCTGCGGTAGACCGAAGCGAGTATGTCGGCGGCGTCCTTTATGTCGCGGATCGCCAGCAGTTCGTAGCGACCCTTAGCGTCAAGGTCGGCTCGCCCGGCGAGCGAGTCGAGAAAATCCTGATACTGCGTTGAGCCGGCGATGGCCTTCTCGAAAATCGCGGGATTCGACGTCATTCCGCGCAGGCCGTCTTCGGTGATCAGGCGCTGCAGTTCGCCATCCTGCAGCAGATCGCGCCGGATGTAGTCGAGCCAGATGGATTGGCCGAAAGTCTGAAGCTGGATGAGAGGATTGACGGCTTTTGCGGTTTCAAGCGTGCCGACTGGATTCATAACTTCTCCTAAGCTGGGGGCATTGAATCATTGAGCGATTGAGCGATTGAGTCATTGAATCAACACCGTTGATAGATTATTTGCCGAGCAGTTCGTGTGCCGCCTGCAGCACGGCATCGGTCGTGAAGCCGAACTTCTTCTGCAAATCCTTGAGCGGCGCGGACGCTCCAAAGGTGTGCATGCCCAGGATGCGTCCTTTCGGTCCTGTGTATTGCGCCCACCCGAAGGTCGAAGCCATCTCGACCCCGACCCGCGCGGTAATCTCGGGTGGTAGCACCTGATCGCGGTAACTCTGGTCCTGACGTTCGAACAAATCCCACGAAGGCATGCTGACGACGCGCGCCCGGATGCCTTCCGCTTTTAGTTTTTCGTAGGCGTCGATGCAGAGGTACACCTCGCTGCCGGTCGCCATAAGAATGACCTGCGGCTTGCCGC
The DNA here is from genome assembly GCA_963747545.1 of uncultured Acidobacteriaceae bacterium. Lineage (GTDB taxonomy): Bacteria > Acidobacteriota > Terriglobia > Terriglobales > Acidobacteriaceae > Acidiflorens. Next base: position 272,163 of record CAVVFQ010000004.1, read on the forward strand.
CTTCCGCATCCGCCAGAATATAGGCGCCACGAGCCACGCCCGAGGCTGGCGCATATTTCGTGCGATCGAAGGTCGGCACGGTCTGCCGTGTCAAGACCAGCGCCACCGGTTCCTTCCGCAGATTCATGATCACTTTCCACGCCTCGACAACTTCGTTGGCATCGGCGGGACGCAGCGTCATTAGCCCGGGAATCGCTCGCAACGTAATCAGTTGCTCGATGGGCTCGTGAGTCGGCCCGTCTTCGCCGACGCCGATGGAATCGTGAGTGAAGATCCATAGCGATGGGATCTCCATCATGGAGGAGAGTCGGATCGGCATCTTCATGTAGTCGCTGAAGATGAGGAAGGTCGAACCATAGGCACGAATTTTCGACAGCACCATGCCGTTTACCATGGCGCCCATGGCGTGCTCGCGAATGCCGAAGTGGAAATTGCGCGCGTTGTAATTGCCGGCTTCAAAATCGCCGGCGGTGTCGAAGGTGAGCCGGGTTTTCGTGGATGGATACAGATCGGCTGAGCCACCCATCAGCCAAAGGTCATTCTTGGCAATGGCGTTGAGAACCTTGGCGGACGAATCGCGGGTTGCGAGTCCCTTTGCGTCGGGCGCGAAGCTGGGGAGTTCCTTGTCCCATCCTTCAGCGGGCTGGCGCTGCAGCATTCGTTCATACTGAGCTGCTAAACCGGGATGCTGCGCTTTGTACTTCGCGAACAGCGCGTTCCACTGGCTGCTCAGTTGCCGTCCGCGCTTGCCCATAACGTCGCGGAAGTTTTCACGCACTCCGTCGGGGACCAGAAACTTGGCGTCTTCCGGCCAGCCATAAAATCGCTTGGTTAGTTTAACTTCTTCTTCGCCGAGCGCCTCGCCATGGGCTTCTTTTGTGTCCTGGCGGTTTGGCGATCCGTAGCCGATGTGGCTATCCACGATGATGAGTTTCGGGCGATCGTTCACCTTGAGCGCATGACTGTAGGCGTCGGCCAGCGCGACCAGATCGTTGGCGTCGGGGAGGTGCTGGACGTCCCAGCCATAAGCAGCGAAACGGGCGGCCACATTTTCGTCGTAGGCAAGATCGGTATTGCCCTCGATGGTGATGTGGTTGTTGTCGTAAATCCAGCACAGGTTCGAGAGTCTCAGATGTCCGGCGATCGACGCGGCTTCCGAGGAAATACCTTCCATCATGCAGCCGTCGCCGCAAATTGCCCAGACGTTGTAGTTGAAGAGCTCGAATCCCGGACGATTGAAATACGCCGCCAGCCAGCGCTCGGCAATCGCCATGCCCACGCTATTAGCGACGCCCTGGCCGAGGGGGCCGGTGGTCGCTTCAACGCCGGTGGTCAAGCCGTATTCGGGATGTCCCGGCGTTTTGCTTCCGATCTGACGAAAGCTCTTGATCTCATCGAGCGAGAGCGCAGGCGTCGAAAGAATTTTGCCGTCCGGACTGACTTCGCGCACGCTTGCCAGATAGATCAGCGAGTACAGCAGCATGGAGGCGTGTCCATTCGAGAGCACGAAGCGGTCGCGGTTCGGCCAGATGGGATCTTCCGGGTCATAGCGCAGAAACTGCTGCCACAGGCAGTAGGCCACGGGAGCCAGCCCCATCGGCGCCCCGGGGTGTCCCGAGTTCGCCTTCTGCACGGCATCCATCGAAAGCGTGCGAATCGTGTTGATACACAACTGATCAAGCTGGGTACCGGTGGCGACCGACTGATCACTGACAGCCATCACTTTTCTCCTCGCAAATTGGCTTGCACTGCCCCACTAAATTGGATGAAATCAGCGCCCAATGGATACACGAACGCCCACCGCCCCAAGTTTACATCGTGATCGAGAAACACGACGAGGCACAACAGGGACTGGCCAACAATTTTACACCGAGAAGAATTTGGTCAGGGGCGTCGGGGTCAGTCCGGATTTCAGAGCGGCACAGCGGAAGAACTTCAGGTAAGAAATGTCCTATTCTGGCTGATCCGGTGTTGCAGGGTGGATGCCAATTGGTCCACGTCTGCGGCCGAAATGTGCATTCCGTCAGGGTCGAGCATGGGGATGCGGTTGGTTCCCACCGCGTCGCGCCGCACTTGGATGAGCAAAGCCTGCAGCGCCTGGGGATCGTACTTTTGCGGGGTCATGCGAATCAATTCCTGAAGCGCGGATCCGAGCGACAAGCGTTCGCGATAGGGACGCTCGCTGGTCATGGCGTCAAAGCTCTCTGCCAGGGCTACGATCCGCACCGCCTGCGGTATCTCGTTTCCTTGCAATCCGTCCGGGTATCCCGACCCGTCGGCACGCTCATGATGCCAGCGCACGATTTCCGGAATCTGGGGCCAGGGAAACTGTACCTGGCTGACGATCTGATGCCCAACGACGGTGTGGTCGCGCATCTCGCGGGATTCTTCCGGATCGAGCTGCGCGGCTTTTCCCAACAGGCGCTTATCGACGGCTACCATGCCAATGTCGTGCAGATAGGCCGCCGACCGTAGTGACGCGACCGCGGTCGGGTCCATCCCCAGCGCTTCGCCGATCGCCTGCGAATACCGGCCCACACGCACCGAGTGTCCGTGGATGTTGATGTGTTTGACGTCGATGGCGGTGGCGAAAGCTTCCAGCGCGTTGTCGTAAAAGCCGTGCAGCGAGGCCAGCAGCCGCAAATTTTCCGAGACGCGTTGGGCTAGCGTCTGGCCGAGAGTGTGATTCTGAATGGCCAGCGCCACGTAATGGCTCAGCATTTCAAAAGCGTCGAGCGCGTCTTCCTCGTACACGGCTTCGCCGGGCCGGCGTCCCAGGACGATTGCTCCGACCAGCTTTCCCCGGACTTTTAGCGGACAAATGCACTTGAACAGCTCGGGAGCGACATTGCCATTCGAACTCAGAAAGACATCGTAGGTAGAACCGTTGAGCAGTACCGGGCCGGTGGCTGCGGTGAGGGTGTGTACGTGGCGGGGGAGCAGGGGAATCAGCGACGGTTCCGGGAGCAGCGCGAAGCCTTGCGCGTCCACGGAGGTCAGCATGGAAGGCCGTTCGCCGAACGAAAAAAGGACGGCCTCGCGTGCGCCGGCTGCCTCCATCACGGCGGTCAACATGGCGCGAGCGGTTTGGCGGAAGTCGCGGTCCGCTGTAAGTTCGGGACCCAAATCCGCCAGCGCTTCGACCGTTCTTAAAAGCTTCTTGAGATTGGTTCCCTGCAATGCCTCTTGCGGAGGAGAATGCGAGAAACCAGAGCCCCATCAGGTTAGCATCGCCCCGCGACGCGTTTGTTGGTTAGTTTGGTGCAAGGAAAGTACCGGATAATCTGGCGATTGGTCATGGATGATCGGAAATTCGCGGGGAAAGATGATCCGCTGGTCCAATACCGGATCAGGATTTCGGGAAGTACACAAAAGGGCACACCAGCATCACTTTCCTTGACACGCGCGCGGTGTTGGCTCATACTTCGGCCAAATCGCCCGCGCCGCTTGTGTTTTGGCCGGTTTTGCCGGGCAATTTAGCGATCGAGAGTGAGCTGTGGTTGTGCCTCAATCCAAGCCGTTCGGCCCCGGGAAAATACTCAATGCTTTGGATCGCGATGCTTTGCCGGAGGCTTCCTCCAGCCGGTCCGGCAACCTCTTTGGCAAACTCTACGAGGGCGCAGCCTTATCGGCCCTGAAGGAGATGGTCGCAGCCGGAGACCACCGCCTCGACCCGATGCTAGCGACCATCACCGATGCCGCCCAACAACTGACGGGTGCCTCCGGAGCCGCGCTGGCCATGTGGAAAGACGGCGCGATGGTGTGCCGCGCCCGCAGCGGCGACACGGCCCCCATGCTTGGTGCGCGCTTGAGTGCGGAAACTGGAATCTGCGGGGAGTGTTTACGCAGCGGCGAGATTCAGCATTGCACGGATACCGAGAACGACTCCCGCGTTGATGTGGAGGTCTGCCGTTGCATCGGTTTGCGCTCGATTGCCGTTTTGCCGATTCAGGGCTGGCGCGGGGTCAACGGAATTCTCGAAGTTTTTTCCACCAGCCCCGCGGCCTTCAGCGAAGCGCATATTGATCTTCTTCAACAACTGGCGGCGCTGGCAGAACGGGCGCGCGCACTGCAACCGCATAGCGCATCGTCGGCCGCACCGAAAGTTTCGTCTGTGATTGAGAAGCCGCAGCCCTCCGGCCTGCTGCCGGCATCGGATCGAGTCGGGGACGTGGCCCTTGCTTTCGTGGGCAACCGGTCGCGACCATTCGTTTTAGGAGCCATCGGTCTGGTGACCATGGCGCTGCTTGCCTTGGTCATCTGGCTTGGATGGCAGGGCCCGGATGAGGCGGATGCCAAGGCGCACGCGGCGGCGCCAGCTTCTGTCAACGCCGTAACCATGAACGCCGCAACCACACATCCCCCCGACAATGACCAAGTGTGGAAAGCAAATCCTGGTGGCGAGACCTTGATTCCCTTGAGCGCAAAGCCTTCTGCCGGAGCCCCGGTGAAGTCCGCTTCAAAGGTGCAGGTTATCGCGAGAAAGAAGAGTCAGGCGGATCGTTCTCTGTTGCTCGCCGACGCTGCTGCCGATGCTGTCGTCCCACATCAGGTTCCAAGTTCGCAGGCTGGATCGCAGTCCGATGAAACCGCCGCGGCAGAGGCGTCGCTGCCCGCGCCATCTGCGCCGGTGTCGCGAGGGGTTTCGGGTGGCCAGTTGCTCCGTCCCGTTGAGCCCGTTTATCCCGCGGAGGCTCTTCTGTCGCGCTTGGAGGGCACGGTCATTCTGGCCGCAACGGTGATGGAAGATGGAACAACCAGCGGCGTTAAAGCCATCGAAGGCTCGCCTATCCTCGTCCCATCCGCTGTGGATGCCGTGGAGCACTGGCGGTACAAGCCTTTTGAGCTGGACGGAAAACCGGTGAAGAACCAGATCGTGATCAAGATTGACTTCAAACTTCCCGAAAACTAATCATTGAGACATTTAGTCATTGAGTCATTAAATCATTGGAGATTGATTTCGGTCGTGTGGTGACGGGGCTCCGCCCCGTCCGCGGGGCAAAGCCCCGCCACCACATAAGCAAATGAATGTCTTCATGACTAAATATCTACACGCCGACCGGGAAGGGCTTGGTGTGAGTTTCTGAACCCACCGAGAGTCCGGCGAGCCGCCCCTGCAGCAGCGACATCAGCCCCGTGACCCAGTAACCGATCACAAACAATAAAAGGAAGGGAACGGTGATGTAATTCTCATTCTCGATTGCGTAATACACCGCCAGCGCGAAGTAGGCTCCGATCAGGAGTTCAATCCACGGGACCCATCCCAGGCGCTTGCGGTATTTCTTCGCGCCGACTTTGTCCTTCTTCGATTCGACGCGATACTTGGGAGTACGGGCGAAGGCAGTCTGTTTTCCAACCAGCGCCTCGAGCACGGCAATCGTATTGGTGATGGTCAGCCCGATCCCCAGCGACATCAATAGTGGCAGGTAGAGCAGCGAGCGCAGCCAGCTTTTCGGAAACAGTTCCTTCTGCGAGACCAGATAGAAGCTGGAGATGGAGAACGTCGAAGCCATGAACAGGGGCAGGTCGATATAGAGCATCTGGAACCATCCCTGATAGAAACGAATGATCATGGCGGGCATCAGCAGAACCGAAAGCACGATCATCAGCGGATAGCTGAGGTTGGCCGTCAGGTGATACACGGCTTCGATTTTCTGCTGCCGCGATACGTCGCTCTTCAGCACCTGCGGAAGTATTTTCTTCGAGACCTGGATCAACCCTTTCGCCCAACGAGCCTGCTGCGTCTTGAACGCAGTCATCTCCACCGGCAACTCGGCCGGACATTCGACGTCCTGCAGATAAACAAATTTCCACCCCTTGAGCTGGGCGCGATAGGAGAGATCGGTGTCTTCGGTCAGCGTGTCATGCTCCCAGCCGCCGGCTTCGTCGATAGCGCAGCGCCGCCACATGCCCGCGGTGCCGTTGAAGTTAAAGAAGACGCCACTGCGGGCGCGTCCGGAGTGTTCCAGCACGAAATGGCCGTCGAGCAGAATGGCTTCAACTTGGGTCAGCAGCGAGTAGTTGCGGTTGATGTGGGTCCAGCGTGTCTGCACCATGCCGACCTTGGGGTCGGTGAAGTGATGGATGCAGTTCAACAGAAAATCCGGGGGCGGAACAAAATCGGCGTCAAAGATAGCAATGAATTCGCCCTTCGCGGTTTTCAGTCCTTCCGCCAGAGCGCCTGCCTTGAATCCCTCACGATTGTCGCGGTGGATATAGGTGACCGGATGCCCGAGCGCGGCATAGCGCTCGACCAGGATTCGAGCGACCTCCACGGTTTCGTCGGTCGAGTCGTCGAGCAGCTGGATGTCGAGCTTTTCCCGCGGATAGTCGAGCCGGCACACGGCGTCGAGCAACCGGTCTACGACATATTGCTCGTTATAGATGGGCAACTGCACGGTGACGCGCGGCAGTTCGTCAATCGGGAAATGAGCGGCGGGTTCCGTCGTCTTGTTCTTTTTATACTTGTAATAAAGGTAGACCAGCCAGTAGCGGTGCGCGCCATATGCCGCCAGGATAATCAGCACAATGAAATAAGGAATCAGCAGGGCCAGATCGAAGGCATTGACCTGATAAAGTCCCTGAAAGGTCTTGTCCAGAAAATGCTGGCGGAAGTAGGGCCCCAGGCCCTTGGAGGCAAAAATCAGGGCCAGGGCCGGCGGAGCCAGCGGAGAAGAAATGAGCGTCAAAGCCATGAACTCAACAGGACCACTAAGCAAAGAGAGCGGCCCCAGCATTGTACCTGATTGGTCGAAGACCATTGAGGCATTGAATCATTGAGGCATTGAGTCATTTTCCCGTTGATCCGAATGACTCAATGCTTCAATGACTCAATGTTTCAATGATTCAATGGGTTTCCTCGCCCGCTGGACTCACCTTCAGCTCGACCCGCTGATCGGAACCTTCCTCCACTTTCACCGCCGTACCGTTCGCTTCCTGGGATTTCAGAAAGTCGGGGTCGCGATAGACACCTTCTTCCAGATCCAGCCAGCCATAAACCATGTAGCTGCCCGGAGCCAGGCCGCGAATGATGAAGCGTCCATGCTGATCGGTTAATCCATTCCCGAAGCGATCGGGAAGCTTGCGGAATTTTTCCTCCGGCACGGCCACCACGGTGGCGTTGGCCACCGGATAATAGTTGTCCACGTCTTTTTCCCGTTCAACCACCATTCCTTCGATCGTGCCTCCCTTGGTGCTCGCCAATAGTTCAAGCGTTGTCGGCCCGCTTGCCATGAATCCGGTTGCGATGTCTCGTCCGCCCAGCGTCACCGATTTGAGGAAGAAGCCCTGCCCGTTGCCTCCGTACACCTGCACGATGTAGTTGCCCGGGGTCACGTTTTTCCATTCGAAGTTGCCGGACCGGTCGACGGGCGCGTTCGTTCCGAAAAACTCTGGTGATATGAAGAAGCCGGGGTCGTCTGGTAATTCGGCCTGACGCAGGTTGGCCGCGTATTGCGCGACGTCGCCTCCGCCGTTTTCCATGCGGAGATGGCCGGCAATCGAAAAAGAAGGCTGGACGATCAGCTTCACCCCATCGACGTCGGCGGCAACGACGCTGATCTCCTGCCGCGCCGTGAGCGATTGCGAGTCCGTGCCTGCCGTAGCCTTTAGAACATACGATCCCGGACCGATCCCGCGCATTTCGAAGTGGCCATCCGGTCCTACATCGTTGTCCACGTGGATGGAATCACCCGCTTTTGCGAACAGCTCCACGACCGGCTTCTGGCCGAATGCGAGGCCGGTAACGATTCCGCGGACCCGATACGTTCTGGCGGGCACCAGCGCGAAGTTGACCGGCATTTCATCCCCTGCCTTAAGCGCCACAGCCGAGGCCTGCGAGGCATCGTAGGTGCCCGGGTAATAAGTGGTGAGGTAACGACTATCGGACCGGGCGTCGTTCGGGGTGTCGCCTCGCGGCGATTTTTCCTTCTGCCGTTCGTAATCGCGGAAATCCGGAGGCGGCATGGCCACGATCCAATACTGGCCTGGGAACAAGCCGGAGAGACGGTACTCGCCGAGATCGTTCGTGGCCGCGGTCGCGGCGCCTTCCCGCGCTGCCTTCCCTGGTTTCTTCCTTTGCGCGACCACTCTAACCTCGGACATCGGGTCGCCATCTTCGTCCGTGACGCGTCCGCTGATGATGGCCGTGGGCAGCATTCGCAAGAATAAATCTTCCAGCGATTGCCCCGCTTGAACCGTGACCACGTTTACGTCAGATTTGAGCCCGCGTCCATTGACTCCAACAAAGCCGGTTCTCTCAAGGAAGATGCGGTAACGTCCCGGTGCGACATTATCGATATCGAAATGGCCGTCGGCGTCGGTCGAGCCGGTGTAGGTCTCGCCCTGTACTTCCGCGATCACCTGCACCAGCACTTTTTTGAGCGGCCGGCTGCCGGGTTCCTGCACCACTGTGCCTGCAATGGAGGATGCCTTTGCCGCTGGCGCGGACTCCTGCGCGAGTAGGACCATGCTGAGAATAAAGAATGCGAGGGCGCATCGAAAAATTACGTAGGGACAGCCGCTCCCGGCTGTCCGGCGGGGCGGAGTCCGGCCACGCAATTGAGGGTAGGGACGGACCCGCGAAAACCACGGCGAGCTGTGCTCGCCTGGACAGCCGGGGGCGGCTGTCCCTACGCGGGCTTGGCTCAATCGCGATTTTGCGGGACCTGACACCTGCGATTTCAGTTGAGGAAATATTGCCGGTACAACGTATCCCGCTGCGCCGGCCGGAAGCCTGCATCGCGTATGATGCGCCGCAACTCTTCTTCGGTTGTGCAGTTGGTCACGCCCGCGGCGCGGACGACGTTTTCCTCCAGCATGACCGAGCCCACGTCGTTGCCGCCGAAGCGCAGGCCCATCTGGCAGACTTTCAATCCCTGCGTGACCCAACTGGACTGGACATTGAGGAAATTGGAGAGATAGAGGCGCGAAATCGCCAGCACCTTCAGATATTCCACCGCCGTGGCTTCATCCCAGTGGCGTCCGCCGAGCGCGGTATTGGCGGGCTGAAAACTCCACGGGATGAACGCGGTGAACCCGCCCGTCTCCTGCTGCAAGTCATAAAGACACTGGAAGTGGTTGATGCGGTGCTCCACGGACTCGCCGACGCCAAACATCATGGTTGCGGTGGTTCTCATGCCGAGCTGGTGCGCGGTCCGGTGCACCAGCAGCCAATCCGCAGTCAGGCACTTCAGGCGCGCGATTTTGTAGCGGACTTCGTCGTCAAGAATCTCAGCGCCTCCGCCCGGAATCGAATCGAGGCCCGAATCGCGCAGCCGGGCAATGGTATCGCGCACACTGAGATTGCTGTATTCGGCAATCGCCAGAATCTCCGAAGCGGAGTAGCAGTGCAGGTGGACCTTCGGGAAACGCTGCTTGATGCCGCTCAGCATGCGCTCGTGCCAGTCGATCTTGAGATCGGGATGCAGGCCACCCTGCATCAGCACGCCGGTGCCCCCCAGTTCGACGGTCTCGCGAATTTTTTCGTAAATGGTGTCGAGGTCGAGGATATAACCCTCTTTCGCCGCCGGTCCCTTCAACGGACGATAGAACGCGCAGAACGTGCAATATTCCGTGCAGAAGTTGGTGTAATTAATGTTGCGGTCGATGATGTAAGTCACGGTGCCTTCGGGATGCAGCTTGCGGCGGACGGCGTCCGCCTCCATGCCAATCCCGATCAGGTCATCGGACCGGAACATCTCGAGCGCTTGCTGTTTGGTCAGGGACATCCTTTTCACTCCGCAATAAAGGCTATTTTAGCTGGTAAGAGGGGCTGGAGGCGAATTTCGCGGCCTCGCCGTTCATTCAGTCGCGAGGTCGAGCGCGTAGACTTCCTGCGAACCGACGTCGTGCATGAGTAGTGGATCACCCTCTGGCGTCAAGCCGAACCATGTGTTCCAAGGCGTCACGACGCGCCGAAAATCTTTCAAGCTGGCTACCGGTTCGACCTTGTGGTCCGAGATACGCACGCGATAAATAGCCTGGTCGGTACTGAACCCGCTATCGAAGTAAACAAACTTGCTGTCGGCGGACCACCCCTGCGAACCGATTGTGGTCTTCGCCAACTCAGTCCATTTCTGATTCGCAAAGTTGAACAGCATCGACTTGTCTCCAGCCACCGTCGTAGCAACAAGGTACTGGCCGTCCGGAGAGCGCAGTGGAGCAATGAGGTTGTCGGAGCCGGGGACATCGGTAGTTTGCATGGTTTTCAGGTCGACCGAACGGATCGTCGAATGACCTACCTCAGAGAGATCATTGAAGGTAATCGCCGTTCCGTCCGCATCCCAGCCCGCCAGGATGAAGTCGAATTGTCCGGCATTGAGTTCGTGCAACGTGCCGCCTTCAGCCGGAATGATATATGCCCGCGGGCCCTGGCCAGGCTCCGAGGCTTCGATTGCGATCTCACGCCCGTCTGGCGACCAGCGGGCCACGTACACCCAGAGCGGGGCAGAGGTCAGCTGCAACTTTTCGCTGCCATCAATCCGGCAGCGCCAGAGGTTACCCTCCGGATACGACACGTAGCTCGCCCATTGGCCATCGCGCGAAAAGGCCACGGCACGGGCTGAAATCCCACCTAGATAGGGCAGAAACTGACCTGACTTGGCGTCGTAGCGAACCAGTTCCGATCGCGGCTGTTCGCCAATCACATAGATTTTCTTACCATCCAGGCTGGGCTGCGGTGAGTAAAAGCTCAGAGGTCCGGCGGTCAACTGCACGGGTTCCGGGTTCACCTTGTGGAATAAGTCTGCTTTCTCCGGAATGGCCCAAATGTCCGCCCGTCCCCAATTGCGAACCGCCTGAAAAACAAAAATCTTCCCATCGGGCGTCCAGTTGCCACTTGTAAGATCATCACCCGGACGCCAGTGTTCAAGCAGACGATGATAGCCGCTGCCGTCGGCAGAGACTTCCGCCAGCATTTGCCGGTCCAGTGAAGCTAGTGTGAAGCGGAGAGTTTTCCTGTCCGGCGACCACCGTAGCCAGTAGGCCGACGCGGTTGTGTCTCCCAGCTTCAAGAAGGTCCTGGAAGAGCCGCTATGACCTACCTGGGTCAACTCATTGGCGTGACTGACGAGTAAGTCCCCGTTTGTCGTCCAAGTGGCATCCTCCCCTGGCAGGTCCGTAAGACGGCGAGGGGAGCCGCCCAGCGTCGGCACGGCGTAGAGGGGTTGATCCTCCTCAGCGCCTGAGAAGCTCCCTACCACCAGTTCCGACCTGTCCGGAGAAAAGTTGTCCAAGGCTACGTTAGGAAAAGGAGTAGGGATAAGAACCGTGTCTCCGCCCGACGCCGACACCTGGGCGACGACAAAGCGGCCATGAACGGTCTCTTGGATGTACAGCCTCGCCCCGTCGGTAAGCACAATGGGAACGGTCTGCCCGAAGGAATTCTTCTGCCAGCCATCGTGGGTGATTTGAGTGTAGCCCGTGATTCTTGGCGGCGGCAAAGTTGGGCGCAACAGATACGCCAGAAGGGCGGCAACCACCAGCACCGCGGCGGAGATCGCGACCAACTTGCCCCGTGAGCGAGGCTGGGCCGGTCTTGCTGTGATAGTCGCGGCTGCCGTGGTGTAGACGGAAGTTGCGCTGGTGCGTCCCGACTCCACCTCACGCCGCAGCCGCTTCAGGTCCACGCCCACGTCCGAAGCGCTCTGGTAGCGAAGCTTGCGATCTTTTTCCAGCGCCTTGTTGGTGATCTGCTCCAGCTCCACTGGCAGATTCGGATTCAACCGCACCGCCGACGTCGGCGGCTTGTGCAGAATGGCATCAAACACCATCGCCGACGTGTTTCCGGAAAACGCCGGCAGCCCCGTCGCCATTTCGTACAGCACTGCCCCGAACGAGAACAGATCGGTGCGCGCATCCAACTCGTCGCCCGCCGCCTGTTCCGGCGACATATAGGCAATTGTTCCTACTGCCGTTCCCGGACTAGTGAGGTGCAATTCGCTCATCACCGTCGGCGCCACGCCCACCGATGCCGCCGAACTGCTCTGCCCGGGCGCCACTTTCGCCAGCCCGAAATCCAGAATCTTCGCGTGCCCATGCTCGGTCACGAAGATGTTGGCTGGCTTGATATCGCGATGAATGATGCCTTTCCGATGCGCCGCATCGAGCCCTTCCGCAATCCCGACTCCGAGCGTCAGTAATTCTTCCGTCGGCAAAGCCCGGCCCAGGATGCGGTCGCGCAGTGTTTTGCCTTCCAGCAACTCCATCACGATGAAGTACTGGCCGTCCTGCTGCCCGATTTCGTGGATGGTGCAAATGTTGGGATGATTCAGAGCGGAAGCCGCGCGCGCTTCGCGCTGAAAACGTTCGAGCGCTGCGGCGTCAGAACTCAATTCCGGAGGAAGAAACTTCAAGGCCACGCGTCGGCCCAGAGTGACGTCTTCGGCCTCATAAACCACACCCATGCCGCCGCCACCCAGCTTCTGCAGCACACGATAGTGCGAGATGGTTTGTCCGATCATTGGCGTCGAACCCAGGCGTCGAACCCAGTCCTCGATCCAGGCGTCGAATCTAACTCTGTGCAACAGGCAAGTCAACGAAAGGCAATGCTGGGGGCCCGAAACCGCCCTTTATCGCGACTGCTAGGCAGTTCGCCGACGAGGATGCGATTTTGGGCGAGGAGTTTCCTGCTCGCTGTTCTCCTGTCTGCGTTTGTACTCGTAAAAGCCGTACAGCGCGCCCACCACCGAGAACGCGATCAGGGCAATCAGCAGGGGTCGGTAGTACAGGGCAAAAAGCCGCAGGATGTGCCGCCCGTAGTGGTACCCGAGAAAAGCCAGGATGGTGAACCGAACGCCGCGCCCCACGGCCAGAGCAGTGAGAAACTTTTTGGTGGGGTAGTGCAAGGCGCCGGCGGCCAAAAGCATAGGCACAATGGGAAACGGCGGCGGAAGGATCGCCGGGATCGCGACGGCCGCGAAGCCCCAGCGTTCAAAAATCGCGTATAGCTTCTTAGTCGTCTTCTTCGAGAATCTTTTTTCCAGAGTCGCTTCTCCACCCTTGCGAGCCATGCGGTAGGTAAGGTACCCGCCGATGAGCGCTCCCGCCGTCGCCATGATCGCGTAGTAAACCCACCTGCTGGGACGATGGGCGGCGAGCAGGATGGTGACAACGTCCGTGCTGCCGGGCAGAGGAATGACCGAGTTGTCGACCAGGCCCAGCAAAATCAGGCTGGGGCCGCCGAGATGGATCAGCCATCGCACGGCGCTCTTTTTCGACGCGAGCAGGATGATCGCAGGCAAGTGCATCTTCTTTATTGGAGCACGAATAAGGCCGTAAGGCGCAGGTTTATAGAGGAGCCGGTCAGTTGTAGCGCCGGCATCTTGCCGGCTTCCCCGAGGGCCGCACCCTCGGCGCGGCGAGCGGGGACGCTCGCCGGGACAGCCGCCGGGACGACGGCGCTACGGTCGGGTTTCGGCCGTTCGCAAGCTGCTTCGTAACCGGAGTAAAGCCGCTCCCAGTGCCGCCGTCGCGGCAAGCCAGACGGCAAGCGCCGAATTGACCACCCAGCCCGGCGCTACCCCGACTCGTCGCAGCAGAAACGGCAGAAAATTCCATGTCGTGATGTGAACATAATCCCACGGGTCCCATGACATGGCATAGTTGTTCAAGCCCCAGGCATCCATCTTGCCCAGCGCGAAGGCGACGATGTTCTTGAAACGCAGAGCAATCACGAACGTCGGATGGCCGAGCGTCTCCATCTGGTAAATTTCCAGCGGCAACCAGAACGCCAACGACGCCAACTGGATGATCAGGCTGACGGCGATCAGCGCGCATCCGGCGCGCCAGATCGTTTTTCCCAGGCTACCTCCATTTAAAGACGCTCGATAGCGCAGAAGCAACGGCACAGCAACCAGTGCCACCAGTTCTGCCGCGGTCGAAACATAGCGGTCGCCCCAGGCGAAGTCGCCGCTCCAGTAGGTGTATCGAGCGTAGAAGCAGATATAAGCCAACAACAGGAGAACAGAGGTTGCGCCATAGGCTCGCACCTCTGGAGTCAATCGCTTCCATAGCCATGCCAGGAGGAAAATTGCCAGCACGAGAAGAGGATCGAAGAGAAAAATAGACTTCTCGGGCTTGAACAGCGGACCGAAAAAGCCGGCGTGAAAGGGCGTGCTCCAGGGAAAGTTCGCCGGCAGCGTCGGATCGATCTGGTGCTGTTCCCGGGCGAATACCGTCACGTAGGTATTGGTAAAAGATCCGAAGCGGAAAAACTGGTAGGCGCGGTCGACCAGGAGAAAGAACATGTAAACGGGCGCGGCGACTTTGCAGTAGGCAAGAAGGCGCAGCCACAACCCTCGTCCGCGCGATCCTTCAAGCCAAAGCACAAGCAAGACAAAGATCCCTGCCGCTATCAGGTCCAACCCGGTGGTGAGACGCGTTAGCAGGTTCAGCCCCAGCGCGCACGAGCCCGCAAACAGCGCGCGCCGGTTGTCCGTGCGCAGCCACTCGTACTGAAATGAAAATCCGGTAAGGGTCAGTAACATGATGTAGTTGTTCTCCATCATGTTTTGGGTGTAGTGAAGATGGGTGGTGCAGAACATCAACGCCAGCACTCCCGCTATTGATTCTTTCATGCCAAAGCGCAACTGGCAGAGCAAGCGGAATGCGATCAGCGCGGTGAGGATATTCACCGCTATGTTCGTGGTGTAACTGACCACGATGCTGCGCACGGCAGGGTCGTCGCCGTAATCCGAGAACATAGGCCAGTGCTCAATCCACGTTCCCAGGAGATCGGCAGGCAGCATGAGCAGTGACTGGCCGATGCCATACCAGCTGTAAAGGCGGCCGCCGCGGCCGTGCAAGCCAAACTCGGGATACTCGTTGGGGAAAACCTGTGGCTCCGAGGTCCAGAGCCAATGCGTGGTTTGCAGACGATGGGTCGTGTCGGACGTCCCCAACTCACCGGATTGCACCACGAAAGCGAGCAACCCGGCGGTCAGGCACAAGAGAAAAAGCGGGTCACGCAGCCGTCGTCCGACGCGGGAAGTCATCGCCTGGATGGTACTTCGAAAGCCGCAATTTAAGAAGCATTGGGGCGCGTCCTCAGCCGGTGCAAGGCTCGATCGGGACACTTGTTTTCATATCGAAACGGGCCGGATTATCCGTAATCCAACGATTAATCCAAAGATTGCGATGGCACAATTTGGCAGGTTGACCCGGTAGTCCTCTGACAAACGTCGTCAGTTTATTAAAGAGCCCACACAAAGTATCCCTTAGATTGCAGCGGGCCGAGAGGATTCCCTTTGGAATCTGTGGCTTGCATCGACGGCTTACTTTGGTCACCTAGCGGAGAGGTCGGTCCCCCAAATGCAAACTGAGTAACCGTCATCGTAGCTAAATCTGGGTCCCCCATGGGGTGGAGTACGCACTTGCAGAAACAAAAGGGCTTCTCACTAATCGAATTGCTGATTGTGGTGGCGATCATTTTGATCATCGCCGCGATTGCTATCCCGAACCTGCTGCGCGCACGTATCGCGGCGAATGAAGCGTCCGCAGTGGCGTCGCTTCGGACCATCAACACAGCTCAGATTTCGTATTACTCCAACTACCCGACCATCGGCTTCGCGTCCGTTCTGAGCCATCTGTCGGGCACTTGCACCGGCTCCAACGTGCCCACTTCGGCGGGCTCCTGCATGATCGATACAACGCTGTCGACTGGCACCAAGAGTGGCTATTCGTTCTCGGTTGCTGGCACCGTCAGTGGCTATGCAGCGTGGACGAACCCGGTGAGCGCGAACCAGACGGGCGTCAACTCGTTCTGCTCGGTTCAGGATGCAGTCGTGCGCAAGACCGGCACGAGTTCGATCAGCACCTGCCAGGGAACTGAGACCCCGCTTCAGTAAGCTTGGATTTGGCAAGGGCTTCGTTGCCAGATAAGTTCTGCCAGATAAGTTCTAAACGAAGCGAAGTTCCGGTGCTTGCGGAAGCGCTCCGATTTCAGTGCTCAGGCGGTAATAAAGGTCGAGCCCCTCCAGGCACGGGGGGTCAAGATAGTAATGGATGTTATCCGTCAGGTAGGCGCGAACGAACTCGACCGTAAGGCCGAGACGCGTTGCCCACTCCTGGGCAATGGCTTCAAGTTTTCCCGGCAACAGCCCATGATCCCGTGATTTCTTGAAGACCTCGGCGATCGCCGCGCCACTTCGTCCAGCAAGCGCCTGCTTGCGAATCGCCCAGAAAGCAAAGACAAACGACGTTCCCGTGCGCGCCACCCATTCCTCCGCCAAGTCGAGAGTAACGTAGCGGGTCCGGTCGACCTGCAGCGCCGGGTCTCCGATGAGCAAGGCCGCATCGCAAGCGCCAAGCATGACCTCGAGGTCCGGGGCCATCGCTTTATAGTCGCGCGCTCCGCCCAGCCATTTGGCGAAGAGAATCTTGGCCAGCGCCACCGACGTCATCGAAGAAGTATCGAGCGCCACCGTCCGCACCTGCTTCGGCCATTGATCAGCGGGAATCTTACTAACCAGGAGGATGGACCGTACTGCCCGCCGTGCCGCAATTGCCACGTCGGGAATGATGACGAGATCGGGGACGGTCGTGTAAGCCGCGGCTGGGATGATGCCAATATCGGCTGTTCCCGCGCGCAAAGCCTCGGCGCAGGCCGAGGGGATGGTGTAGGAAATGTTGAAATCCGCGCCTGCCTCCCCGTGCTCAAAATCCCACATGAGAGGTGCCGTATTCAGGTAGGAAATGGCCGAGATCTTTAACCGGCTCATCACTTTACGAATTCTACCAAAAATGATGTGCGCGCCATCCTTGACAGCGTTTTGAATAGCGGCTAATGCTGAATTGCCCACGAAAAGCCGCGAGCTGCGAGCTACGAGCTAAGAACTAAGAACTAAGAACTGAAGGGCAGGCTGTTCAATCGAAGCTCGTGGCTAAGAGCTCGCAGCCCGCTGTTTTCGGGTCACTTAATATGTCCAACGTCGCAGTTGCGGTCACTAACCCAGCTTCCCAGCAGGGCCTCTGCTGGCTTGCGTTAGCCCTGACCCAGGGACTGGGACCCACGCGCATCAAGAAACTGATCGAGCACTATGGCACGGCCGAGCGCGTCTTCCAGGCCAGCCTGACCGAACTCGAAGCCACGTGGATGCGCGCCGTTTCCGCGCAATCGATTGCCACCGGAAAGTCGCTCGAACTGGCGCAGCAGGAATGCGTGAAGGCGGCCGAGGTGGGCGCGAAGATTATTTCACTGAGCGATCCCGAATACCCCTCGCGGCTGAAGGAAATCTACGATCCGCCCATAGTCTTGTTTGTTAAAGGAAGTGTCGAGGTGCTGGCCCAGCCCGGCATCGCGATGGTGGGAACGCGTCATCCCACGCCTTACGGCAGTGGCATGGCAGAACGTTTATCCACCGACCTCGCCGCTCGCGGCCTGGTGATCATCAGCGGCCTCGCGCGCGGCATCGATACCGCGTCGCATCGCGGCGCCATCGCCGCCAAGGGGAAAACCGTCGCCGTCCTGGGCACTGGAATTGACGTCATGCACCCGAAGGAAAACACGCGGCTCACGGAACAGATCGTGGCTCTTGGTGGCGCGCTAATCACCGAGTTCCCGGTCGGAACTCCGCCGACCGCAAAATTTTCCGATTCGCAACCGGATCATCAGCGGCATGTCGGTCGGCGTGCTGGTCGTTGAAGCGGCGGAGTACAGCGGCACCCGTATCACTTCCCGCTGCGCCCTCGAACAAAACCGCGACGTTTACGCCGTTCCGGGCAACGTGACCAACAAAAGCTCATGGGGTCCGAACACCCTGATCAAGCAGGGAGCGAAGCTCGTCGCCACCTGGGAAGACGTGTGGGAAGAGCTTCCGACTGACATACAAGCGACGCTCAGTTCCCGGCAGAATGAATCCCCCGAGCCGGAAACCGCATCTCTATTCCCGGACGAGGTGAGCTCGCCCCACGAAAAAAAGATCCTCCGTTTGGTCAAAGCAGATGAATCCACGCACATCGATCAATTAGTCGAATTGCTGGAGAACGAAATGTCCTCGTCAGAGATCTTCGCCGCGCTCTTCGAACTCGAACTAAGCGGCAAAATACGGCAATTGCCGGGGAAGAACTTTGTGAAGAGCTTCTAGAGGCAGCTGTCAGCTCTCAGCCATCAGCTTTCAGTTAAACCGGAGGGTCAATGCAGGGTTTTCGAAATCTTCGAGTATGGGAAAAGTCACATCGGTTGACTCTGGATGTTTACGCAGCGAGCAAAATTTTTCCGCGAGATGAAATCTTCGGTTTGACCAGCCAGATGCGCCGAGCATCAGCCTCCATCGGAATGAATATCGCAGAAGGTTGCTGCCGTAAGGGTGATGCAGAGATGTTTCGTTTCTTGCAGATTGCGATGGGCTCGGCAAGCGAACTCGAGTACCAATTCTTGCTAGCCCACGATCTGCGATATTTGCACGATCCGGACTACGAGCGGCTTACGGTGCAGGTCGTTGAGGTGAAAAAAATGTTGTCGTCCCTGATGCAGAAAGTGAAGGCTTTCAACTGATAGCTGACAGCTGATAGCTGACAGCTGGCCGCAATTCGTGCTAGCTTCAATTTCATTACCGCCAAACTGAGGAACCATTGTCCAAAGGTCTAGTCATTGTCGAATCGCCCGCTAAGGCGAAAACTATCCAGAAATATCTGGGCAAGGGATTCACGGTCGATGCTTCTTACGGCCACGTGAAAGACCTGCCCAAGAGCAGCCTCGGTGTCGATGTCGAAAACGATTTCGAAACCGAGTATGTCGTCATTCCCGGGAAAGAGAAGGTACTTGCCAAGCTCAAAAAGCTTGCCCTTTCGGCCGACCACATCTACCTTGCGCCCGATCCCGATCGCGAAGGCGAAGCCATAGCCGCGCATCTCGCCGACGAACTCGGAGAAGAGTCGGGCAAGAAAAAAAAGGGAAAGAAGAGCGCTAAAAAGAAGACCGACGATATTGGGGACGGCGCGCGCATCCGCCGCGTCACCTTCAACGAAATCACGCAGCGCGCGGTCAAGGCTGCGTTCGAACATCCCCGCGACATCGATCGCAACCTGGTGGACGCGCAGCAGACCCGCCGTGTGCTCGATCGCCTCGTCGGCTACCAGGTCTCTCCTCTTTTGTGGGACAAAGTCCGCCGCGGCCTTTCCGCCGGACGAGTGCAGACGGTCGCGCTGCGCTTGATTGTCGATCGCGAACGCGAAATCAAAGCCTTCGAGAAAAAAGAATATTGGACGATCGACGCCCATCTCACCGCTGCAAAGCCTCCAGCATTCGACGCCCGCTTCCTGGGCAAGGGCGAAGAGAAAATCGAAATCACCAACGGCGAGGAAGCGGAGAAAATCCGCCTCGCGCTCGAAAAAGCCGACTGGGTGGTCCGTTCAGCGGAAAAGAAAGAGCGGCGGCGCAACGCCACCCCGCCGTTCACCACCAGCAAGCTGCAGCAGGATTCCTCCCGCAAACTGCGTTTCAGCGTGAAGCGCACCATGATGATCGCGCAGCGCCTGTATGAAGGCGTCGAACTCGGAGACGAGGGATTGGTCGGCCTGATCACCTACATGCGAACCGATTCGACGCGCGTTTCAGCCGAGGCGATCACCGAGGTTCGCGAGTACATCACCAGCGAATACGGCGCCAACTACTTGCCCGAATCGCCCAATACATATAAGGAGAAGAAAGAAGCGCAAGCCGCGCACGAGGCCATTCGTCCGACTTCGGCGGCTCGACATCCCGACCTGGTGAAGAAGTATCTGCACGAAGACGAATTCAAGGTTTACAAACTGATCTGGCAGCGCTTTACCGCCTCGCAAATGAACCCCGCCGTGTTTGACCAGACCTCGGTCGATATCGACGCCAAGTCCGGCAACGACG
Source organism: uncultured Acidobacteriaceae bacterium (assembly GCA_963747545.1). Classification (GTDB taxonomy): domain Bacteria; phylum Acidobacteriota; class Terriglobia; order Terriglobales; family Acidobacteriaceae; genus Acidiflorens. The sequence continues at coordinate 292,003 of CAVVFQ010000004.1, forward strand.
TGTTCTGGTTCCGCGTCACCGGATCGGTCATGAAGTTCGACGGCTTCCTCAAAGTCTATGAAGAATCCAAAGACAGCAAGGATGAAGAAGACGAGGAACTGAAGCACAAGCTCCCGCCACTCGAAGCCGGGCAGAAGCTGACGCTGAAGTCGCTGCTCCCGGAGCAGCATTTCACCGAGCCGCCTCCGCGTTTCAACGAGGCGTCTTTAGTGAAGGAACTGGAAGAGCGCGGCATCGGCCGTCCTTCCACCTACGCGACCATTCTCAGCACTATCCAGGAGCGGCAGTACGCGCAGAAAGTCGGTGGCAAGTTCGTGCCCACCGAGATCGGCCTGGTGGTCACCGATCTTCTGGTCGAAAACTTCAAGGATATTTTCGACTTCCAATACACCGCGCGCCTGGAAGAAGAACTCGACGAAATAGAAGAAGGCAAGCAGACAGGCAACGACGCGCTCACCGAGTTCTACAAGAAATTTGCGAAGGATCTCCGATACGCCGAGAAGCACATGGAAAACATCAAGCGTATGGAGAAGCCCACCGACGAAAAGTGTGAACTCTGCGGTGCGCCGCTCGTGATCAAGTGGGGCAAGCACGGTTCGTTCTACGCCTGCAGCACCTACGACAAGGAAAATCCCGACACCTGCAAATTCACCAAAGAGAACCCGATCAATCTGCCCGACCTCGATTCGGCCGATCTGCAGGAGACTGCGCAGGAGGAATACTGCGAAAACTGTGGCCGCGTCATGGTGCTGAAGCGCGGACGCTTCGGCCAGTTCATGGCCTGCACCGGCTATCCCGATTGCAAGACCACGCGGCGGCTCGATCAGGGTAAGAAAGTGCCCGACATCCCGCTCGATGAAACCTGCCCGTTGTGCAAGCGCAACTTGATCCTGCGGCACGGCCGTTTCGGCGAGTTCACTTCCTGCAGCGGATATCCCGAGTGCAAGTATGTGAAGCAGAACTTCATCGGCGTGAAGTGCCCGTTATGCAAAGAAGGCGAGTTAGTCGAAAAGCGCGCGCGCAAGGGCAACACGTTTTATGGGTGCGGCAACTATCCGAAGTGCAAATTTACCTCCGCAGCGAAGCCGATTCCCGAGAAATGCCCAGACTGCGGGCATGAATACCTGGTGGAGCGACTGCGCAAAGATGGATCGGTAATTGCGTGTCCGAATAAAGAGTGCGATTACGAGCGCGCGGTCGAGGGCGAAACCGCCGGCGCTTCGAAAGTCTGAGAGAGAGCCGCTCTACACTGAAAATTCAGGACCTGACTAGATTCGGAAACATCCAACGAGGCGAGAAATATGGCAAAGAAAGCAACCGCGCACGATGCAAGGCTGATTCTGGAACTTTACGACCTCCGCCGCGAAGCGGAGATGCGCAAGGCAAGAAGCTGGTTTGGGGCGGAATTCTGGCCGCAGAGCGCCGACGAGTTGATCAAGCTTGCCAATTCGTTCCCCAGTCAGGAAAACGCCTGGATGCGTCAGGTAAGCGGCTATTGGGATATGGCCGCGTCCTTCGTGCTGCGCGGCGCGCTCAACGAAGAACTCTTCCTGGAGCCTGGTTGCAGCGGCGAAATGTTCTTCATTTTCGCCAAGGTCTATCCGTTCCTCAAAGAGTTTCGCGAAAAAACCAACAATCCTAGTGCCTTCGCCAACATCGAGAAAGTAGCCACAACATCGAAGACTGCCCGCAAGCGGCTGGAACGCGTCTCGAAAAATGTTGAGAATCGCCGCAAAGCGTTGTCCAAGACAGCGACCAAGGCAGCGACCAAGGGCTGACCGCCGACGACCGTTCTTCTTCGTCCCGCGCATTGCCGCCGCCGCTCATCTGCTATGCTAAGTGCGTTGTGCGGATGCTCTGGTGGTTTCTAATACTGGGATTCAGTGCCGCAGTGGTCGTGTCGGTTGCGCTTTCGCTCTATGTGCGGGTTCGGCGGCAAATGAAGCGCTCCGCCGCCCACCGAGCGGAGCACAACGGCCTCGACCACTCGTCGCCTGAGGCCTGACCCCCCGCAACCTACGCCACGAGGAAAGGAAAGCCATGTCAAAAGTAGCGACGCAAGTTTTCAGCCAGCCGACCCGGTCCATTACTCGGCCTCTGGATCGCAGAGCGGAATGGGCGAAGCAGGCGGCCATCGTGATCACCGCCAGTCTTTTCGTCGCCTTGTGCGCGCGCGTAACCGTGCCGCTGCCCTTCACGCCGGTTCCGCTGACGCTGCAAAATTTCGGAGTTTTGGTCGTGGGCTTGCTCCTCGGTTCGCGCCGCGGCTTCGCCGCGCTCTCGCTCTACCTAGTCGAAGGCGCGTTCGGACTCCCCGTATTCAGCCCGGCAATTCTAGGCAGCGGAATTACCCACCTGCTCGGCCCGACTGGCGGATTCCTCATGGTTTACCCGCTCGTGGCATTTGTCGCAGGCTGGATCTTTGAACACAAATCGGAGCACAGCTCCCGCCATTTCGCTTGGGCCGTGCTGTCATCCGTGGCGGCGGAACTGGTGCTGTTCGCGGGTGGACTCAGTTGGCTGGCCGTGCTCACGCACTCGGTTTCTCTGGCGATCCGCTATGGTCTTTACTGGTTCGTTTTTGCGGAAGTCATCAAAGTGCTGATGGCCGCCGCCGTAGCCGCGCGCTGGCAACGACGGCCTTCCGCGCAGGAGTAAGCGCGGGTTTTGTATCAAGACTCTCCGGTAGAGACCGGGCTTGCCCCGTCTCACTCGGCAGCAGGGGACTGGCACGCCGCGTTTCTGCGAGAAAAAGTTAATAGGATTACGGAATCTTATGAGTACAGTATCTTCTCCAGTTCACGAAATCACCGTGGCGCACAGCCCCGACTCCGACGACGCATTCATGTTCTACGGTCTGGCCACGAACAAAGTTCGCGTGCCCGGACTGAAGTTCAGCCATACCCTTTGCGACATCGAAACACTCAACCGTCAGGCGCAAGAAGGAGTCTACGACGTAACCGCGATTTCCTTCCACGCCTACCCCTACATTCAGGACAAATACTCGCTGATGTCATGTGGCGGCAGCGTGGGCGACGGTTATGGTCCCATGGTCGTTTCCACTCGACCCTTTACGCCGGATGACATCAAGCAGAAGAAAATCGCGGTGCCCGGCAAGCTCACCACTGCCTATCTGGCGCTCGAACTGTTCGCGCCCGGAATTCAGGTGGAAGTCGTTCCCTTCGATCAGATCATCCCGCAGATTCTCGAAGGCAAATACGAAGCCGGCCTCATCATCCACGAAGGCCAGCTCACTTATGACAAATCCGGACTGCACCGCGTCGTCGATCTTGGCCGGTGGTGGCAGAAAGTTACCGGATTGCCGCTGCCGCTAGGAGGAAACGCCATCCGGCGCTCACTCGGCCGGGAAACGATGACGAGCGTCACCCAGGCGCTGCGCGAGAGCATCCAGTACGCCATCGATCATCGCGAAGAAGCACTCAGCTATGCCATGCAATTTGCCCGCGATCTCGACGCCCAACTCGCCGACAAATTCGTGGGCATGTATGTTAACGAGCGCACTCTCGACTATGGCGACGATGGCCGCGAAGCCGTCCGCCGGCTGCTCGACATGGGACACAAGGCAGGAATCATCCCGCAGACGCCGCGCGTGGAGTGGGTCTAAGAAAGCTGCGAGCTACGAGCCGCGAGCTAGACCGGACTAAAACTGGTTTCCAGAATCAGTTTTGGGAAGGGCACGGTTCCACAGCTTGCGGAAAAACTGCTCTCGTGTGGTGACGGGGCTTCGCCCCGTCTGGCATCACCGGAGAACTCCGGTTGGGGCAGGATCTGGGTAGGGCACGGCTTCAGCCGTGCCGTTCAGGACCAAGAAAAATGCGGGCTTCAGCCCCTGAGGGCTATGCCTCGCAACCTTAAGGGCCTAACCATAACTGCCCAGCACCCACGCATCACTCACCAAGCCGCCCGTGCACGGGAGATACACCCCTCGATTCCCGCAATTCTTGTAAACCCCCGGTTTTCACGATTTTCCCCGTAAGTCTCTGTATCGGCGGGCAAAATAAAGTTGGAAAAGTTGTCGGGCTGGGTGGGTCGGAATTGATATAATAGAGTTATAGATGAAAAAGGGTGCGGGTTACTCCCCGCATCCTTTTTTAGTGACTTTTTCCCGGCCATATCACTAAGTCATTATTTGTGAGTATTTTACCTATAAGCCCTTGTTATTGAGTATTCTACAGCTAACCCTATGATTCTAATAGACCAAAAAATAGGGGGGTGGGGGACAAGCAAGCCAAAAGCCAGCAGCCAAAAGCCAGCAGCCAGCAGCTCTCTTACCGCACCCTCAACGGAAACGAAAACACCGGATCAATATCCACCGGAACATCCGACGCCGCCTGCAGCGACGCCTTCAATTCTTCCGGCATAGTGCCGTATTTCTTGAACCATTTTTCCGCGCGCGAGCGGTCGCCAGTAGCCTCGATCTCGAGCAGTTCCTTGGCTAGATCCGCCATTGCACCCGGCATTTTCTCGTAGTCAATCGCATACCTGCCACTGGCGTTGCGAGTGATCGCGCCGCGCTCCGAGAGATAGTTGAATTCCATCATTTCGGCTTGACCGTGCGCCTCAGCCGTTCCGAAGCGTACGGTGCGAAAGATTCCGCCCACATACGACGCGTAATACTCCTCCAGTTTTTCTTTCGCCAGCTTTTCTTTCGGAAGCGCGTCATGATCGATCAGCCATTTCAGAGCGAACATTCCGGTCACGTCGGCCTTAGCTTCTTCCAGGCCGCTGTAGCCCGGACCGATCGCTCCCCGGATATCGACTTTGCCCCCCGTCGCCGAGCGCGCGAATGCCGGACCGAGGCCGTGACAGATCTCATGCATGATCGTGAACTGCAGATAACCTTCGCCAGACACCCGGGCAGCCTGGTCGGGCTCCATCAGTTTGCGCGCGACCGGCAATACGATGTAGTTCACGCGCGCGTCCATAAAATTTTTGAAGAAAATCTTCTTGCTGCCCTTTTGCTCATGCACCCGTGGATCATTCGGCAGGTTGTCAGCCACCGCCTGGTATCCGTGCGTCAGATCTCCCGCTCGAAACGGAGCGTCCATCACTTCCATGGGCGTCTCCAGGCCATGCTTCGACGGCCGATCTTCCGCCGCGAGCGGCAGCGCGTCCTGAATTTCAGGCACATATTTCTGGAACAGATCCAGCTTCTCGCTCTCGCGCTGGTTGCGCACCAGCACCGCCGCGCCGTACGAACCTTTCACGCCCAGCAGTCCGTCCAGATAGGTTTCGTAAGGAGCAAAAATGATGTCGAATTTCGGATTCTTCAAGTCGAGCCAAGCCAAATCGCTCGGGAAATAGTCGTCGCTGAGCAGCGCATCGGCCCGCAGTCGAAGAAACTTCGCGAAAGCCGCATCATCACTGAGCACAGCCGCCGCTCGCAGAGCCTTTGCCGCAGGCTCCAGAAATGCGCGAAACGCGAGGTGGTAGGGAACGCCTTCCAATTTCGCCTGATGCCAGCGCACGATCGTGAATTGATCGTAGATTGCCGCCTTCTGATCGGGATGCTGCTCGACGTATTGCTCCACCTGACCGCGCGTCAGATTCGCCGGATAAAATCCTCGCCCTGGCGGCGCGGCTTCCGTTCCCACAAACGGTTTATTTTCGTCAATCAGATCGAAGCGCGAAGCATTAATCCACAAGTAGCGGCGCAGTTGCGCATCGCGCCGGTTCCGGCTCGCGGCCAGTGCCAACGACTGATACAGTGTCAAGCCGTCCGGATCGCTCTGCCGCCAGTAGATACTCTCCAGGTAGCCGCAGGCCTCCACCAGTTTGCGAACAAGCTGCTGCTCGCGAGCGGTCAGACCGGCCGTCCGGAAGGGCATTTGGACGCGCCGGAACCGAGCCAGGCGCTGTCCCAAGTCAGCCGCGACCTGCGAATCCGCCGGTGCGCCGTTCTTCGCCGCCGAACCCGTCATCGCCGCGGCGGTCTTCTGTTGCGCCGCGTGTTGCGCCGCGCCGAAAGTTGATATCAGGACAATGAAAACTAAAACAAACCCACCGCCCGGCAAGAAATGATTCTTGATGCCCCTGGACTGACCGTTTTTCATACGAACCCAAGTCTATCAAAGCCGCGAATCCGGCCCGGAGCCGTTATCATGAATGCATGCGCGGGGAAAACGGCGCCCAGACTCTGCTCATCGATGCCGATGACACGCTCTGGGAAAACAACATCTATTTCGAACGGGCGATCGCGGAGTTCATTTCGTTCCTCGATCATCGCGAACATTCGACCGAGGCAGTTCGCCTGGTGCTGAACGACGTCGAGCGGGATTCCATCGTAAAGCACGGCTACGGCCTGCACAGCTTCACGCATTCGCTGATTGAAACCTTCGAGAAGCTTTCCGTTGACCCGGTCACGCCCGAGTTGCACGAACGCATTCGCAGCTTCGCCAACCAGATCGCCGATCACCCCATCGAAGTTCTTCCCGGCGTGCCCGAGACGCTGCGGTATCTTGGCGAGCGCCACCACCTCATCCTGATGACCAAAGGAAACCCCGCCGAGCAGGCCGGAAAAGTCGAGCGCTCAGGATTGAAAGAATATTTTGCCGCCATCGAGATCGTCGCCGAGAAGGACGAATCAACCTACCGCTCCTCCATCGCCAAATACGCCCTTCCAGCGGACACCACATGGATGGTCGGCAACAGCCCCAAGTCCGATATCAACCCAGCCCTTGCCGCGGGCCTGCACGCCGTCTTCATACCCCACGGCCAGACCTGGATTCTCGAACACGAGGAAGTTGCGACCGCTCCAGTATCTCAGCGGCTGCTGGTGATAGATCGTTTCGGCGACCTCAAGAAACACTTCTAGCTGGCGGTTCGCGCCGAATAGACACAGGCCGGGTGCCCGGAATTTCTTCCGGTCCCGGCCCGCGCTTCTATCAACTTGGTATCCGGCTTAGTTGGCCGGCGTGGGGTTGGCGTTGGCGGTGGTTGTCGCCGGCGTCGCTGCGGTGGTGGTGCCTGCAGGCGCGTTCGCGGAGCTATACCGTATCAGCCGCGGGTAGAAGGGCGTCACCTCAAACGGCATCTTGTCGCGTGCTGAAGTGATTGCCACGGGCTGTGCTTTTACGATCTCCACTTTGTCGTCCCATGGGTTCAGCTTGACGCGTCCGCCCAAGGGCAGCGCGGCGATCTGGTCCAGCTTGTTCCAGTCGAGCGCCGGAGCCGAGGTGGCGAGCGCCGCCATGCGCGTTACCGTCCCGTTCTCAGTGATGTTGTTGCCCAGGTGCGCTTGCAGCAGAGCGCTCAGTTGCGGAGCGCGCTGTTGGAGAGCCTTGATGAAAAGTCCGGCCGTCTCCAGCTTTTGCGCGTACGGCGAAGCCTTCAGCATCTCGATAGCCTTTTTGTCGGCGGCCGTTTCCTCTTCGGGAATGTGTTTGAACCCGAAATTCTGGTAAGTCGACTCGTCGGAGAACAGCATGCGGTCGTTGAACGCATACTGGCTGCCCAGGTTATGTCCCAGAACGATGTGGGCCAGTTCGTGCGAAAGCACCATGGCCAGGCTGCCCTCATCGGGAAGTACGTCGATCAGCCCGCGGCTTACTACAATCGTGTTACCGACGCTGAAAGTTTCCAGCGGAGAAGTCGTCAGCACCCGCGTCCGGACCGGCCGCGGCAGTTCGATGTTATTGGTGATCTCCAGGTTATTGACTACCGTCTGAAGAATCTTATCGACGTCGCCTTCCGGCGCCAGCAGTCCGGCGCGTTCGAGGCGTTCGATCACGTTGTCTTCGGCTTGCTGCTGCCATTCGCGCTCGGCGGCCAGCGGCGTGGCATCCTGCGCGGTCGGCGTATCGTCTTTTACACTGTCCACGCGGATGTCAGTAAGTTCGTCGTTCGCTGTGCCCGTCTTCAGGTTATAGCCCCACATACGAGTCTGCGCTTTGAATGCGATCGTGTTATGAGCACCGGCTGTGAAGTCGCCTTCCTCGCTGTAGATGTAAGATGGCACCCAATAACCCGGGACCAGATTCAACCGCCAGCTATCCATATGGAAGTAATAACTATTACGCGAAGGATGGGCATAAGTGCCGTTCAGCCGCACGATGCTGAAGTCCTGATCCTCAACCCAGATGCGTCCGAGAAAGCGTCCGCGTCCCGCGTCTTTTTTCGGCGTCAGATCAAACACCAGGCAACGCACGTCGCCCAGGAACTCGCGCCGCGTGTAGTGAAAATCGTAGTGCTGCCGGTCAAAGTCGTTGCGATCGACGAAGATCATCCACGAAAAACCCAGCGGCTGGTACTGGAATTTGAATTTCTTGGTGAGCCCGCCCAGAAGGCGCTTCTCCATGCTCTCGTCTTTGTTTTTGTCTTTGTCCTGAAGGTAGTCGCTGCGGTCGATCGATTCACTCAAATCCATGCGTCCCAGAAAGTAGTGATCGTCCTGTGGAACCGGTCCCAGCTGCTTGTCCTGCGTCAGGTTCTGCAGATAGGTCTCCACAATTGGGGTGCGCGGCGCGAGGAACTTGATCAGATCCTTCTCGCGCATAATCACGCGGTCGACCACCTGATCCATGGTGGTTGGCGGCGCCAGGTTGACCGGAGCCTGAGCTGCCGGAGCCTGACTTGAAGAAGCTGAACTTGGCTGAGCGGGCGTCTGATCCGCCTGCGTCGCCGAAGCCGACTGCGGGTTCTGCGGCGCGGACGCCGGTTGCTGGGCCGCTGCCGTCATCGAGACCGCTAGCAGTGCCAAAATTATCCAGTTCATAGTGGGCATAACGTTCCGCATAACTCTCATCTCCAAGGTTTCAATACGCCAGTTGAAATACCACGTGCACAATTGCTGTCGAATCTATTGCCTGCCCGCTTCGCATGGCCGGTTTGAATCGCATCTTATTAGCGGCAGCTATAGCGGCTTCATCGAGCCCATGGCCCAGACCCCGGACCACGCGATTCACATGTAACTGCCCATTCGCCGCGAAGTCCACTTCCAGCAAGACTTCGCCTTCCAGTTTCAGACTTCTTGCTTCATCCGTATAAACCGGATTTGGCTTGAACGTGATCTCGACCGACGTCGCCGCCGGTCCGCTATCCACACGCTGGATATGCGGCGTGTTCTGCGCGATCTCCTGCGAGCCAAAGCCCGAGGTCTGCACGCCACGGCCACTTTTGCGCCCGTCTCCCTGGCCACCGGTAGCAACTCCGTTACCAAAATCGGCGCTGGCCACGGTTCCCTTAATACCTTTGGCGCCGCCCGATCCGTTCCCTTGGCCGGGTCCTACCGGCATGTCGAAGCCCCCCGCAGCCGTTGCGATCAGCTTGCCGTTAGGCTTGCTGTTGGCACTCGGCTTCAGCCCATTCGGATCGCCGAACCCGCCCGTCTGCACCTTTTCAATCGGAGCATTCACCGTCGGCACCGCTGAACTTCCACCGAAGTCACCGGTATGAATGAGCACCGGACGCGCTCCGCTGGTCTGCTTCAACACCGCCGGCGCGAAGTTATTCATCGCCACCTTGGGCGGCTCAATTTCCTGGGGCTGCGGCTTGGGTGCGCGGACTTCTTTCGGCACAATCAATTTCGGCGCCTGGAACACCGGCTCCGGCGGCGGCAACAACTTCGCGTGCACCGGCAGCGGCTTCGGCTTGGGCAGCGGTTCCGGCCTCAGTTCCGGACGCGGCACCAGTTCCGCGACGTGATAACTCACGATCGGAATGATGGTGTCGGTGGCCATGATCCCGACGATAATCAGAAGCAGAATCAGGCCGACGAGTATTCCATAGCTCGCCGCGAAGGTCCGCCAGTTCCACTTGCGTTCAGGCAGCAGGCCGAGTTTAAAACCGCGATCGTACGTAGGCATTCATAACTCCAAAAAGGGGGCCCGAAGCCGGGGAGAGGCTCGGGGTTGGAGTCTTCACCTTATGGGAGATTGGGCAGGGGGTAAACGTGTCGCTTGCGCGTGTCCTTTGGTAACCACCTTTGGTATTTCGGCCTAATATTACGGTCGATTACCTCGGTGTTCTTACTTCGGTGCCGGCGTCCGGCGCTGCGCAAAGAAGTAGAACACTGGAACTCCCGCCAGAATTGCCAGGCATCCGCCAGCCGAACTTTTCAGATTGTCGGTGAAGGTGTAATAAAGGAGCGCCGCGGAAGCCAGCACAAACAGCGCCGGAACCACCGGATATCCCCACACCCGATAAGGGCGGTTGGCGTGCGGTTCGCGCCGGCGGAAAACGAACACCGTGCTGCCGGCGATCATGTAGAACATCCACTCAGCGAAAATCGCCAGCGAGAAAAACTGCCGAAAACTGCCTCCCAGCAGCAGCAGGATGATGGCCAGCCCACATTGCACAATGATCGCGACCGACGGCGTGCGGAAGCGCGGATGAACTTCGGCCATCGTCTTGAAAAAGTATCCATCACGAGCCATCGCAAACGGCACGCGTGCCCCGCTCATGATGGTGCCGTTCAAAGTCACCAGCATCGAAACCGCCATGCCCGCCGACACCAGGCTGGCGCCCGCGCGCCCCATGACCAGCGCCACCGCGTCCGACGCGGGACGCTCCGAGCCTGCGATCGCCGCCGCCGGCAGCACATACTGCACCGCCGCATTCACCAGGATGTAGAGCGCGCCCACCGTGGCCACGCCCCAAATCAGCGACAGGGGGACATTGCGCTGCGGATTCCGTATCTCGCCCGCCATCATGTTCAGGTCGTTCCAGCCGTCGTAGGCCCAGAGGGCAGCGACCAGCGCTGCGAAAAATCCAGCCACCCCGCCTTTTGCTCCCGTGAACTCGGTCGCGAAATTCGCCCAGGTTCCTCCGCTATAGGAAAAGCCCACCGCCACAATTCCAACGATGATCGCAACCTTCAGCAGCGTGAACACAAACTGAAAATCGCCCGCCCGGCGCACTCCGACGTAGTTGAGCCACGAAATCAGCAATGTGGCTATGATCGCCACCAGTTGCCCATAGTTGACGGTGAAGGGATGCGAAACACAGGCATGCGTGAAAAAAGAAAAGACCGGAAAGGTTTCCAGAATCCGCACCAGGCCAGTGGTTATCGTCGCAATGGAAGCTGGCTTGGCGATCAGAAACCATGTCCACGAATAGAGAAAACCCGCCAGCGGCCCGTAGGCGTCGCGAACGTACACATACTCGCCGCCCGCCTGCGGCTTCATGGCTCCCAATTCGGCATAGGTAAGCGCTCCAAAAAAGGAAAGAAGTCCTCCAACCATCCAGGCGAGATAAACAAGTCGAGCCGACCCCACCGCCTGCATCATCTCGGATGGGACAAGAAAAATTCCGCTGCCGATGATTGTCCCAACCACGACCGCGCCCGCGTGCGACAACCCCAGGTCGCGCGCCAGTTCGGGACGGGCCAGTTCGGAGCGGGAATGATCGTCCTTTGCGAGCATGTCCATAACCTCTACCGGCTGATCGAATGAAAAGATTCCAACCGCGGTCTCTCGGCGTCCTCCGCGATTCAAGTCTTTGCTTGAACCCTCCACAAAGCGCTAGCCCCATATCCCACCACAAATGTTACGCAGGTCCCGATCGCGACCCACCAGGTGAAAGCCACTTGCGACGATCCCCACAGGTACAGCTCCGTTGCCAGTCCGCAAATCATGCCCACCATTGCTCCACGCTGATTGGCGCGCTTGGTCAGCACGCCCAGCAGAAACACGCCGAGTAAAGCTCCATAGGCAACCGACGCGATTTGCAGCCCAACCTCCACCACGCGTCCCACTCGATGCAGGGCCACCACGGCGAGCGCGAACAAAATCAGCGCCCATCCGACGGTCGCCAGCCGCGCCAGGCGTAGCCGTCCCGCTTCGCTCACCGTTGGACGCACGCGCACATAGAAATCCATAGTCGAACTCGATGACAGCGAGTTCAGCGCCGCGCTCAGGTTCGACATCGCCGCCGCCAGAATAGCCGCGATCAACAGCCCCGCGATCCCATGCGGCATCCGGCTCACGATGAACGTCGGATAGATCCTGTCTCCCCCCCAAACGCCGCCGACGGAACTTGGTAGTAGGCAAAGAGCATCACCCCCACAAAAAGAAACAACCCAAACTGAAAGAAGACGGCGACGCCGCTCGAGAGCAACGCCAGCGCCGATTGCCGTTGATTCCGCGCCGCCAGCAATCTCTGTACGATGAGCTGGTCGGTGCCGTGGCTGGCCGTGGTGAAAAACGCTCCGCCAATAATCCCCGCCCACAGCGTGTATGGTCTGGCAAAATTCAAGTGCGGCCAATGGGATGAGATCGCCGAATTAAGAAAGGAAAAATCAAATACCTGGAACTTGTGCAACCCGCTCGCCACCGCCTCGACCGCCGTCCATCCGCCCGGCACAAGATGAAGAATCGTTACCAGCCCCACCAGCGTGCCGCCCACATAAATAAAAGTCTGCACGACGTCGGTCCAGATCACCGCTGCCAGCCCGCCCTCAAACGTGTAAATCAGAGTCAGCAGGGTGATGATCGCAATCGAAGTGACCTCGCCCGTGCCCAATGCAATCGCAACCACGATCGACACCGCGTAGACGCGAACTCCCTCCGCCGCCGCGCGCGTCAATAGAAATACCCCCGCCGTTACTGTGCGCAGCTCCGGACCAAAGCGCCGCTCAATCAGCTGATAAGCCGTATACAACTCACCGCGGAAATACTGCGGCAGCAGCACAAAGCTGATAATCACGCGCCCGACCAGGTATCCCATCACCCATTGCAGGAAAGTAAGGTTCGAATTGTAGGCGAGGCCGGGAATACTGATGATGGTCAGCGTGCTGGTCTCCGCCGCCACAATCGATAACGAAATTGCCCACCATGGGATGTTGCGGTCGGCGAGAAAGTAGTCTCGCATGGTCCGCTGCCGTTTGCGAAAGCGCAGGCCGAACAGCGTGATACCCGCCAGGTACAACGCGATAATCAGCAGGTCGATCCGGTTCAATCCCAAGCGATTCCTTCCACCTTTAGTGCCGAGACGCGGCGAAAAACAATACGCCGCATTGTACAAGCATGTTCGCTGCCCCATGGCCGCCGCCGAACCAACTTGCGTGCAGCTGTGTTAGAACTAGCGCGATGGCTTACTATCTCGGAATCGACGGCGGCGGCACCAAAACGCGCTGCGTTCTTGCCGACGAAGCGACCGTGCTCGCTACGGCAATGACTGGAGGCTGCAGCGTGATCCGCCACGGCGAGCAGCGGGCAAGGGAAGCGCTGCATGCTGCGGTTCGCCAGGTCTGCGCCACGGCCGGGGTTTCTGCCGATCGGATCAGCTCCATCTGTATCGGCGTCACCGGCGCCGCCCGGCCCGAAATCGCCGCGAAGATTCGCGGCATCCTCACCGAGCTGATTCCCGAAGGAACTCCAACCAGAATTGAAGTAGTCGGCGACAACGTAATCGCCCTCGAAGCCGCTTTCGGCGCGGGTCCTGGAGTGATCGCGATCGCCGGCACCGGCTCCATCGTTTACGGCCGCGATGCCGCCGGTCACACCGCGCGCGCCGGAGGCTGGGGGTTCGCCGTGTCCGACGAAGGCTCTGGTTACTGGATCGGCCGCCGCGCGATCTCCGCCATCTTGAGCGCCCAGGATCAAGGCCTCGAAAGCGCGCTCACCGGCATGGTCTTCCAAGCCTGGAAAATCAGCACCCTTGACGAACTTGTGCAGCAAGCGAACTCGACACCGCCACCCGATTTCCCGCGCCTGTTCCCCATCGTCCTCCGCGCGGCCGATGAGGCCGACGCCATCGCCCGCGATCTCCTGGCCGATGCCGGAGCAAAGTTGGCTGAACTCGCGGCCATTGTCGTCCGGCGTCTCGCTCGCGATGCGCCCGTGGCCACGCTCCCCATAGCGATGGCGGGCAGCGTCTTTCGTCAGTCTCTCTATGTGCGCCAGGTTTTCTACAATACGCTGCAGGCAAGCTTTCCCGGTGTCGATGTGCGTCAAGATTTAGCCGATCCGGTCGAGGGCGCGCTAGCCAGAGCAAAGCGAAGGTAGAGGGGAGCTTGCCCGTATGTCGCAAGCCGACCTGTGATGGGCTAACGAAATGTCCGAAGACGAGAGTTTCGAAAACGAAACCGCGCTGTCCTCAACAGAGTCGGAAAGAACAACGACGCCCGCACCCGTCGATCTGCTTCGCGCCGCCGCCGATCCTGACCTGACTGAGGACTTGGCTCTGGCGCTCCTAAAGCGCCCGGACCTGCACTCTGAGGTGTTGGAGCAACTCGCCAAGAGCGCGAACGCTCTGAAGAGCCGCAAGGTAAAGATCGCGCTCGCCAGCCATCCGCACACGCCGCGACATGTGTCTGTGCCGCTGGCGCGCCAGTTCTACACTTTCGATCTGATGAAGGTTGCGCTCGCGCCCCTCGCCCCCGCCGACGTGAAAGTTGCCGTCGACGATGTCCTTATCTCGCGCCTCAAAACTGTCACCATAGGCGAGCGTCTTACGCTGGCCCGCCGCGCCTCAGGCAGAGTAGCGGCTGCGCTTCTGCTGGGAGTGGAAATTGCCGGCGCGAAGACCGCCGGCGCGAAGATCATCGATGCCAAAACCGTGGCCCGCGAAACCCGCGTCATGCAGACGGCGCTCGAAAATCCACGCCTCACCGAAGCTCTCGTCTTCAACTCCGTGCTCCGCCCCGCCGCCAGCGCAGCCTTGGTCCATGCGGTCGCACAACACCCGAAGTGGTCCTGCCGCAGAGAAATTCGTGCCGCCCTGCTGCGAACCGAATATCTCTCACTGGCCCGAGCGCTGGAATTCAGCTCTGAAATCCCCGCGCCGCTGCTGCACGAACTACTCGCCAGTTCGCGTCTCCCCGCTCAAGTCAAAGACCAACTCCTCCGCGAGAATCCCGCGAAATCGTAAGGTCTTGTGGCGGGGAATCAGGCGGCGACCTTCGCTCGAATAGACGCCATCAGGTCCAATGTGGTCGAAACATCGATTCCGTACCGCTCCCCGCCGCGCACAATAGGGCCGCCAATGTCATCCAACTCAAGCTGCCGACCAGCCGCGAGGTCTTTCTGCATGGAGCTGCGCATCGCCTTAGGCGCGCTGTCAAAACCAGTCCGAGTCCGCTGCGGATCAAGCTCCGCGCCGCTGGCGTTTGCCACAGCGCACGTCTCGGCGATCGCGGAATACAATCTCGCTTTCCAATCGGCGTTCGCCAGAATCTCGCCAATATTCATCCCTGATGCCGAGGTCACCAGAGCAAACGGCGCCAGGAAGCTAAGCTTCCACCACAGCAGAGTCTGCTCGTTCGGAATGAACTGGCAGTTGAACCCAAGCTTGCCCAACTGTCCAATGATGGGTCCGAGGAGCGCTTCTCCGCTTGAGGCGAGATTGAGGTGAACGAATGGCGACCGCTGGATGAATCGTTCCGGAGAAATCCGCTCCGCTTCCACCGCGATCGTCCCAGGGACCACGTGCTCCGGCCCAAATCGCGCCCGCAGCACCGCGACATGGTCCACGCCGTTCAACAGGGGGACGACGCAGCGCGGCGATACCTCAACACTTTCCAGTGCGGCTTGCAGTTGATAAGTCTTGGTTGCGATCCACAGCACGTCAACCGGTTCCGTGAGCGAGGCAACGGCCTTAGCTGGAGCCGTAAGTGACCCCGACGGACGTTCCAGCACTAAGTTCGCGGGATAACTCGCCAACTTTTCCGGTCGAACCACTACGATGACGCTTTCGCCAAGCGACGACAGCGCCGTACCGACCAAGCCTCCAATTGCTCCTGCTCCCAGAATTGCGTGTTTCATTTAGTCGCTCCCGTGAAAACTATACGATACGGTAATTTTGGATGCAGCAACTGCCCGGCTCGACCCGCCTTTACGCTGCGCCCGACAATCTGTCACACTGACGACTGATTACTGATTACTGATAACTGAGTCCATGGGAAAAATCCACGTCCTTCCCGAGAGAGTTGCCAACCAGATCGCCGCCGGCGAGGTGGTCGAGCGTCCCGCGTCGGTGGTGAAGGAGTTGCTCGAGAACGCACTGGACGCCGGCTCCACGCGCATCCGCATTCAGGTCGAGGCGGGCGGAAAGAAGCTGATCCAGATCACTGACAACGGTTGCGGCATGGTGCGCGACGATGCCATGCTGGCTTTCGAGCGCCACGCCACTTCGAAAATCAAAGATACCGACGACCTGCTAACCATTTCCACGCTCGGATTTCGCGGCGAGGCGCTGCCCTCGATCGCTTCCGTTGCCCGGCTGCATCTGGAAACCCGCGCCCAAGAAGAAGCCGCCGGAACCGTGCTCGAGATTAACGGTGGCAAGATCATCCGCGTGGAAGAGGCGGGCCTGCCGCTCGGGACGTCCATCACGATTCGCGATCTCTTCTTTAATACGCCGGCGCGCAAGAAATTTCTAAGATCGGAATCGACCGAGCTCTCGCACATCGCTTCGCTCGTGACCCATTATGCGCTGGCGCATCCGGAGAAGCATTTCGAGTTGCACTCGGCAACCAATGCCTTGCTGGTGGCGCCGCCCGTGGCCGGGCATCGCGAGCGTGTGTACCAGGTCTTTGGACGCGAGACGCTCGACCAGTTGATCCCGCTGGCCGCGGTGCAGCCTTTGGAGCGTGTCGGGTTGCCGCAACCTCCGCCGTGGCGGCGGGCCACGGAGAACACCGTTAACGAATCTGCCGATCTCGCGGATGGCGGCTCGCGGGCGGGGGCGCCCGCGCCACACGATTTCGGCGAGGTGCGGCTGCACGGGTTTGTTTCCAAGCCGGAAATTCAGAAACTGAATCGCAATTCGATTTTCATTTTCGTGAATGGACGCCTGATTCGCGACCGTCTCATTCAGCACGCCATCATCGAAGCGTATCGCAACATTTTGCCGCCGACAGTGTTTCCGGTCGTTCTGCTCTTTATCGAGATGCCCACCGCCGAAGTGGATGTGAATGTGCACCCTTCGAAGACCGAGGTGCGTTTCCGGCAGCAAACGGTGATCCACGATTTTGTGCGCGAGTCGGTACGCGCCGCGCTGATGAAGGCGCGGCCAGTGCCGCAGTTCTTGACGGAAATTGGCGCGCAGCCAACCGCAAGCCGTGGCCTCACCAGCCCTCTGCTTGGCCATGGCGAAGGCGACGGTTTGCAGCGCGCTCCGTGGCGCGACTTGTACGAGCCGGCGGCGACGGGAGGTTTCGCGCTGCAGGCTCCGTCGGTTTCCGCGGCGACAGCGCGTCTGGAATTTGAAGGAGGAATCGCAGTTGAAGCCAACGCAGCCCTTTCGCTCGCGCGCGATCCGGAGGCGGCGATCCTCTATCCCGCGGTCGATGATCAGCATCAGCATCAGCCGATTCCTGATCACGGTTGCGCGCCGCCGATTGCGCAAGAGCCGCAAGCCGCGCCCACTCTCGAGTCGTTGCGAACCCTGCGACCGTTGGGCCAGATCCGAAATTCGTTTATTCTCGCGGTCAACGAAGACGGACTCTGGATCATCGATCAACACGTGGCCCACGAGCGCGTGCTCTTCGAGCGAGTGCTGCGGCAACGTTCCGCGCAACGAGTGGAAAGCCAGCGTTTGCTCATGCCCCTGGTCATCGAACTGACTCCGGCGCAGCAGGCCATCTTCAGCGATATTGCCGAAGAACTGGCGCACAATGGTTTCGAGGCGGAACCCTTCGGCGTGCGCAGCGTAGCAGTAAAGGTCGCTCCAGCGGGCGTGGACGCGGCGCAGATCGAGCATATGCTGAACGAAATCTTCGAGCAGCTCACGCGCGAAGACCAGGCCATCAATCTGGAAGCGGTGCGCACGCGCATCGCCGCGTCGATCGCCTGCCACGCCGCCATTAAAGTCAATATGCCGCTGGAGCAGAACAAAATGGAGTGGCTGCTGGCGGAGTTGGCGAAGACCGAACATCCCATGTCTTGTCCTCATGGCCGGCCGGTCGTGCTGCGCTATTCCATGCAGGATATTCAGAAGGCGTTCAAGAGGATCTAGCCGCGAGCTCCGAGCGGAGAGCCACCAGGGACGTACGCTAATCCGCGACCCCTGTGTTCTAATCGAAATCATGACCGACTCGGAACTCTTGCAGGCTCGCATGCAAAAGTGGCGTCTTGACGGCCAGCCCGTGCGTACTCTCGATGACGCGCGTGGCTTCCTCGAGTCGGTGGGATTTTGCGTGATGTATCCGACTCGACCTGCGATTCTGGTGCCCACTTTCATTGGAGCCTGGGTCGGAGCGGATGACAAGTTGCCGGCGCGACAGCACGCTTATAACGATCCGCGAGCGAAAGACGCTACTGAATTGATGGTGCGCGCCCTGCGCGACCATGCGGCCTACGAGGCTCCGCTGATCGACGAGAATAATGCATTCCTGCTGGCGGCTTCGGTGTTTCCGTATTTTTATTCGCTGGTTGGCGAGCGTAACCCGAAGCTGCCGCCTGCATCAGGTCCGCGGTCTCCTTACTCTCCGTTGGCCTGCGACGCTTTTGAAATCATCCGGCGTCGTGGACCGATTTCGAAAACGAAACTTGGCGAAATGCTGGGTGGTGCGGTTTCGACCGCTGGCCTGGATCGCGCGCTGAGCGAACTTTGGGCTAAGCTGCGCATCACGCGCGTCGATTACACCGTGGAAGCTGGCTCGGTGTGGGACGAACTGTCGCGCTGGGCTCCGGACGTGGTGCGCGAAGGCGTTGGGATCTCGGTGCCTGAAGCGCTCTCCGCGCTGGTCTCGAAATATCTCGACTGCGTAGTAGCGGTCGATGAGGCAGAGGTCGAGAATTTCCTCGCGAACTTCGTTCCGCGGACGCGGGTGAAAGAAGCGATCCATGCCTTGCTCTCGGCACGCGAATTGAGCTTTGTGCTCATAGGGAGCAAATCGCTGCTGCAAGTAACTCCGCCGAAACAAGCCTACGTTCCCAAGCCGCGGCCCGAGCGCGTCAGCTGAGCGGCTTGCAGAGCGGTCGTGAAGTCTCATTCTCATGCGCTCCCGTGTACAATTCTCACTTCGTTGAAGATGACCGATCCATCCCCGCGCAAACTGATCATCGCCATTGACGGCCCAGCCGGAGCGGGCAAGAGCACCATCGCGTCTCGCCTGGCGCGCAAACTCGGCTACGTGAACCTGGAGAGCGGAGCGATGTACCGCGCGCTGGCGCTGCGGGCGATCGAGTCGGACGCGTCGTTCGACGACGAAGCCGCGTTGCTGAAGATGGCGCAGGATTCACGGATTACTCTTGATCGCTCCTCTCTGGGGCACACCGGTCTGGGGCAAAGCGGTCTCGGGCACAGCGCTCTTGGGAAAACCGGCGGCGGCAATCGTGTCCTGCTCAATGGAAAAGATGTTTCCGCGCGCATCCGGGAGCGCGACGTTACCGAGGCGGCGTCGCGCGTCTCCGTGCATCCCAAGGTGCGCGTATGGATGGTCGAGCGGCAGCGCGAAATGGGCATCGGCGGCGGCGTCGTAATGGAGGGCCGCGACATTGGGACAAAAGTTTTTCCTGATGCCGATTTAAAAATTTTTCTTGACGCTGATCCGGTGATTCGCGAGCAGCGACGACTGGATCAGCAGCAAGTGAAAGGCGCTCCGGCGGAAGCCATGGCTGCGGAACTTCGCGAGCGCGACCTCCGCGACCGCACCCGCGCGGTCTCTCCGCTGGTGGCGGCCGAGGATGCCATCGTGATTGACTCGACGAACCTGAGTGAGGACGATGTCGTCAATCGAATCGAGAAACTGGTGGAGCAGCGGCTGGCGGCGACGCGCTAGCGAATTACGCCGCGCTTCGGGTTCGGACTCAGGAAGTTTACCAGTTAGTACCGGTACCCCCCCCCGGTCTCCTGGAATCAATAGGTTAGAGGGAAATTTTCGACCCGGTCTTTGATTCTAAACGACTTACACATAAAGTCTTTGAGAACAAAGGACTTAGCTTCGATTTGGTTCTCTTGGTTGTCAAAGAGTGTCCCAAGATGGGAATTGGGGCGGCTCCTATGGCCGCGGCACACGTCTGGCCGTCGCGATCGAGTCGTTATTATCGCGCATCATTATCGCGCATGGTGGGGTGCGTGTCAGTGATGGTGCTCACAGGTGTTTGTGATGACAAAAGGGCGGGGGTCGGATTGTGGAACGGCTCGCGGCATCCCACACATCGCAGAGAACGCGATGAGTGGTCACCCGACGATCCGGGTCAATGCGTGTGACCGCGATGTTACGCCAACTGACGCTCCGGGCCGACGCCAACTTCCACCCCTTCATTGACTTGCCCCAGCCCCCGTCCTAAGATTTCAGCCCAATGATTGGGCAGACCATCTCGCACTACCGCATCATCGAGAAGCTCGGTGGTGGTGGGATGGGCGTCGTCTACAAGGCCGAGGATTTGAAGCTCGGTCGCTTTGCTGCCCTCAAGTTTCTGCCCGACGAGGTAGGCAAGGACCCCCAAGCCTTGGCCCGCTTCCAACGCGAGGCGCGGGCCGCTTCCGCCCTGAACCATCCCAATATCTGCACGATCTACGAAATTGACGAAGAGGACGGACGGGTGTTCATCGCGATGGAGTTCCTGGATGGCGTAATGCTGAAGTACCGCATCGGCGGACGCGCGCTGGAAAACGATCTGATCCTGTCGCTTTCGATTGAGATTGCCGACGCGCTCGATGCCGCTCATTCGGCGGGGATCATTCATCGGGATATAAAACCCGCGAACATCTTCATCACCCAGCGTGGACGGGCCAAAGTTCTCGACTTCGGGCTGGCGAAAAAGACTGATCCGGGCACAAAGCGAGAATCCGACTCGGGCTCGAACGATCCCACGATTGCGGAGAAAGACCTCACCGCGGGAAACATCGCTCTGGGCACGGTGAACTACATGTCGCCAGAGCAGGTGGCAGGCAAGCCTCTGGACGCGCGCACCGACCTGTTCTCTTTCGGCGCGACGCTCTACGAGATGGCTAGCGGACGAATGCCTTTTGATCGGGAAACCACGGGCGCGACTTTTGGGGCAATCCTGCACGAAGACGCGGAATTGCCCAGCCACTGGAACGCACACATTCCTCCTCAGCTCGATGAGATTGTCCGTAAAGCTCTGGAGAAGGATCGCACCCTGCGCTACCAGCATGCCTCGGAGATGCGCACGGACCTGCAGCGGCTGAAGAGGGACACCGAAAGCGGGCACATTTCCGCGGCTGGCTCGGGCGCGGTGGCCGTTGCCGCACCTGCTTCGGCTGGGGTGGGCGCGATTTGGAAAATTGCGGTTCCGGTTGTGCTCGCCGGTTTGCTGGCGGCGGGTGGGCTTTACTATCGTTCGCATCAGCAAAGCAAGCGGCTGACCGGGAAGGACACCATCGTGCTCGCCGATTTTACCAACAGCACGGGCGATGCCATCTATGACGACACGCTGAAGACGGCGCTCAGCGTTTCGCTGCGGCAGTCTCCATTTTTGAATCTGCTCTCCGACAGCCAGGTGGCGAAGACCTTGCAACAGATGACTCGTCCCGCCAACGCCAAGCTCACGCCCGAGGTGGCGCGCGAGCTATGCCAGCGTACGGGCAGCAAGGCCTACCTTGCCGGAGCGATTGGCAGTCTGGGCAGCGAATATGTGCTGGGGCTGAAGGCGGTGAATTGCGAGAATGGAGATACGCTGGCCGAGGAGCAGGTGACCGCGGCGTCGAAGGAGAAGGTGCTGGACGCGCTGGGCAATGCGGCATCCAAGCTGCGGACTGAGTTGGGAGAATCGCTGGCCACGGTGAAGAAGTTTGATGTCCCGCTCGAACAGGCGACCACGTCTTCAATGGATGCTCTTAACGCCTATAGCATGGCGCTGTCGACATGGGATAAGAAAGGCGACCGCGCGTCGCTTCCATTTTTTCAGAAAGCCCTGGATCTGGATCCTAATTTCGCGATGGCTTATGGGGGAATTGCGACCATCTATCACAACCTGGGTGACACCGACCTGGCGCGCGAGAACACGACCAAGGCTTACGAACTCAGAGACCGGGTAACGGAGGCCGAAAAAGGAGCCATCGAAGCTCGATATCACCTGTACGTGACTGGAGATCTGGAAAAGGCAGCCCAGGTCTACGAAATGTGGGAGCAGAACTATCCGGAAAAGCCGGGGATTCCTAACCATCTGGCGCCTGTCTATGCGGAATTGGGGCATTACGAGAAGGCGGTCGACGTGTTTCGGCTGGCAATTCGTCTGGACCCAACAAGAGCGAATGCCTACGCCGATTCTGCCGTGGACCTGATCGCTTTGGGCCGTTTCGACGATGCGGGCGCAGTTCTGGCGGAAGCGGATAAGCGAAAGTTTCAAACCGCCCCTCTGTCCCAGGCTAACTACTGGAGAGCGTTCGCGCGCGGAGACCAAGGGGAGATGGAGCGCGTTCTGGCGCGGGCGTCTGACGTTTCCGAAGCGCAGTCGCTGCTCCTGAACGAGCAGGCCAGGACCGAGGCTTATTACGGGCACTTCCAAAAAGCGCGCAATCTTTCTCGGGCTGCCGCGGATTTGATGGTGCATGAGGGAGACAAAGAATCGGCTGCCAGTTGCCTGGCCGAAGCCTCGATTCGCGAGGCGGAGGCAGGTTTCGTTTTGCAGGCGCGGAGCTACCTTGCACAAGCTGAGAAGATGAGTGGGGGCAAAGAAGTGCAAGTGCTGGCGGCGTTGGTGAGGATCCGAATTGGCGAGCTGAAACAGGCGCAGAAGCTGAGCGAAGAACTGGACAAGAAGTATCCGCAGGACACTCTCGTGCAGAAGTATTGGCTCCCCGTAATTCGTGCGGCGCTCGACCTGGGCCAAGGAAAAGGACCGAAGGCGGTCGACGATCTGGAACCGGCCGCGGCGGTAGAGTTAGCGGCTCCATCCTCGCTCGGGCTTTATCCAGCGTACGTGCGCGGGCAGGCTTATCTGGCGATTGGCGACGGGAGTAAAGCGGCAGCGGAATTCCAGAAATTCATCGATCACCCGGGTGTCGTTCTTAATTCCCCGTTGGGAGCCGTGGCCCGTCTGCGGCGGGCTCGCGCCTATGCTCGCGGTGGTGATTCCGCCAGGGCCCGAGACGCGTATCGGGACTTTCTCCGTCTTTGGAAAGACGCCGACAGCGATGTTCCTATCCTGAAGCAAGCCAAAGCGGAGTACGCGAAGCTGCAATAGCCCCACAAGGTGAGCGCTGCTCTATTCACACTTCTGAAATTTTCTCCCGCGAGGGTCCCATCCTAATTCTGAAGGCCACGGCCCGAGCGATAAGCCTAAAGTCGAACTACGAACCCGCCAACCCCGTCTACGACCGCAATTTCTTGCGCATTGACAGGACAACAACTGTCGAACATAATCTTGCGCAAGTTTTGGGCGCCCACGCCCGTTGCCCCGCTGCCCGGAACCTATTTTCCCTGGTCAGCTTTTTACCTGAGTGTATCGGGCCCCTCCGAAACCTAAGGTTTGATTTCCTCGAAGGAGAGATTCCATGAAGCCCCGCATCGCTTGCGTGATGGCTGTATGGCTGTCGCTGGTTGTTTCACTGACTCCACTAGTCGTTGCCCAGACCTCCTCTCAAACTGCATCCGCCCTGCCTCGTCTGGTCCGCTTCGGCGGCACGGTGAAGGATCTCAATGGCAATCCGCTGACAGGTGTGGTCGGCATCACCTTTGCCTTTTACTCCGAGCAAAGCGGTGGCGCTGCCCTCTGGCTGGAGACGCAGAATGTTACCGCCGACAACACCGGCCGCTACACAGCTTTACTGGGATCAACCAAGCCCGATGGGCTGCCGGCGGAGTTGTTTACCTCCGAACAAGCCCGATGGGTAGGAGTGCAAGTCTCTGGGCAAGCTGAGCAGCCGCGCGTGCTGCTGGTTAGCGCTCCGTATGCACTCAAAGCCGGAGACGCGGAAACCATCGGCGGACTCCCGCCCTCGGCTTTTGTGCTGGCGGCGCCGCCGAGCGTTGGCACCAGCGTGAGTGAGGGAGCCACGTCGTCGCCTTCGTCCTCCTCGTCTTCCTCCGTCTCGCCGGCTATCTCGTCGGATGTGACCACGACAGGCGGAACAGCGAGCACGATTCCCATGTACAGCACAGCGACGAATATTCAGAACTCGATTCTGACGCAGACAGGAACCGCGGCAGTGAATGTGGTCGGCAAACTGAATCTGCCATCGACGGCAGCGGCTACCAAGACGGCGGGAGCGGACTCGCGAATCCTGGAGTTTGTGGCTTCCTCGTTCAGCAGCACGAGCAGCGCAGCGGTCAACCAGAACTTCCAGTGGAGGGCGGAGCCAGCCGCGAACGACACCGCCAGCCCGTCGGGCACGCTGAATCTGCTCTACGGTCTGGGCACGGCCGTACCCACCGAGACCGGACTTATGCTGAGCAGCAAGGGCATCTTCACCTTCGCCGCGGGGCAGACGTTCCCCGGCGCAGGCGCAGGCACGCTGACCGGGATCACCACCGCGGCGGGCAGCGGATTGTCCGGCGGAGGAACGACAGGAACGTTGAGCCTGAAAGTGCCGGCTGCCGGCATTACCAACGCGATGCTGGCCGACTCGAAGATTACTCTGAACAATAACGCGGCCGGCGGGCTGACCACTCCCGGAGCCATGACTCTGGGCAGTACGTATACGATCGGGCTGAAGACGTGCGCGACGAGTCAGATCCTGCAATATAGCGGCACCACCTGGAACTGCGTGGCTCCAACCGGTACCGGCACCATCACCGGCGTCACGGCCGGGACCGACCTCACCGGCGGCGGCACCGGCGGCACGGTCAAACTCAACCTCGACACGACCAAGGTGCCATTGCTGGCTGCCAACAACACCTTCACCGGAAATAATGTATTCAACGAGAGTACGGCCGCCGATGCCGTGGATGGCTATACATCGGGCCCAGGAAAGAGCGCCCTGGTGGGGGTTCAAAGAGCAACCAGCGGCGGCTCCTACGGCGTTTTCGCAGAGACGTTCGATCCGACGGGAGCCGGCGTTGCGGGCATCAACTATGGTTCATCGTACCAGGCAACTGGAGTCTTAGGTGCATCCGGCACCGGATACGGAGTTCGTGGCGCGGGTACGAGCTCCCAGTCATTGGCTGCAGTCGCTGGGTTTGGTTTCACCGCGCCGTCCGGCTCCGGTGACTCTGGAAGCACTGCACTCGCGGCCCATGGGGGCGATGGTGATCCTTCTACTGGACTGAGCTCGGGTGGCGGCGGCATCGTAGCCTCTGGAGGAACGGGAGGCGGAGCAGGCGGAAGTGACGGGATCGGCGGCGCCTTCGTGGGAGGCGGCAGCTACACTGGAAATGATGACGCGGGCGGCGATGGAATCTACTCGGTGACTGGCAGCGGCTACGCCGGGAACTTTTTCGGCGACGTCCAGATCGTCGGTACTGTGTACAACAACGGGAGCGCGCTCAAAATCGATCACCCCCTCGACCCCGCCAACAAGTACCTCTATCATTCGTTCGTCGAATCGCCTGACATGATGAACATCTACAACGGCAATGTGACGACGGATGCGGAGGGGGCCGCTGTCGTGACCCTGCCGGAGTGGTTTGAGACTCTCAACCGCGATTTCAGGTATCAGCTGACCGTGATCGGACAGTTCGCGCAAGCGATTGTAGGCAGCAAGGTCGCCAACCATCAGTTCAGCATAAGGACCGACAAGCCAAACGTTGAGGTTTCCTGGCAAATCACGGGCATTCGCCAGGATGCCTGGGCCAATGAGCACCGCATCCCAGTCGAGCAGCAGAAGAACGCGCGGGAGCGCGGCTATTACATTCATCCCGAACTGTATGGAGCCTCCAAAGAGCAAAGCATCGCATGGGCGCGCCATTCGCAAATGATGAAGAAGATTCAGGAAGCCAGAAGCCTCCACCTGACCACGGTGCAGAAGCAGGCGACGCCGCTGAGGTAACGCCTTATTCTTGCGGGATGAGAATTTCAGGCCCGGCTACCGACCGCCCCACTCGGCGTTTTCTGAGATGCCTGGCGATGCCCAACCCACACATCGCAGAGGGCGCGATGGGCTGGTTCGTGCTTAGTGGACCCACACATCGCAATGATAAAGAACGCGATGTGTGGGGCACCCGGCTCCTATTTATTTTGCTTCGGCCTGTCCACCCAGTTCGTCGAAGATGACGTGTTCCTCGGAGACGAAGTAGGCAACTTTGCTGTGGTCGATGAAGCTCTCTTCGTCCTTAGTGGAGGCTTTCCATTCGGGGGATTGACGAGCCGCCAGCAAGGCCTCGATGTCGTCAAACCAGAGTTCCGCCATGCCGTCGTAATCGGGGTGGGATTTGTCTCCGCGTATGGTCAAGCGGTGGCTCTGGACCAACCTCCGGAGGCGAGGAATTCGGGCGCCGATAGGGCCGTGGATATTTTCCCAGTAATGAAAGAACTCTTCGTCGGTCAGGGCCGCCTTTTTGGTGATGCAATAAACCAGCTTGATCATAATTACTGCGCGATGTACCGTGCGTTACGCTGTCTCGACGGCCGGCTAGAGGCGCGCCTTCCAGTATCCGGGCTTCCGCTTGCTGTGGGCCACGGCGACGATGCTCAACACGTCGGGGTCATCAAGATAAATGATGGAAAACGGAAACCGGTGAAGTACGAACCTACGTGTTCCGTGCAAATGTTTTGGCCAGCGCTTCGGCGCCAGGGAAACGGTGTCAAAAGCCTCGGAGACGGCGGCAATGAATCCAGCGCTGGCATCAACACTGCGTTCAAGGTACCAGTCGTCCCCCGCCTCAATTTCCAGCCACACTTCCGGGTGGACACGATAGGGCTTACTTTCCGCCATGCTTCCCGACATTGAGGAGCCGAGCGGCGAGACGGCGGCGGACCTCCTCGCCGGATATCATTTGGACTTTGCCCGAGCGAATCTCATCGACCCGGCGCTTGATCTCTTCGTCCCAGGCCCGCTCAACGCCTTCTTCCGCTGGCCCTTCATCGAGGCTCTCAATCAAGTGATCGATTAACAGGCCGCGCTCTTGAGTGGAAAGCGCCAGCGCTTTTTCCAGGACTTCCGAAACTTGTGGTGTCATCTCTGCCATGACTACCTCACCTGGCTATTCTAGCGCAGGTCGCAGCGGTCCAACTTCATCGCCGAGAACGGGATGAGTGAGCAACCAGCGGAGTCGAACGGTACCAGCGGCTCGACGGGCCACTTCTCGAAAAAGCGCGAGAACTGGTGCACATCAAATGGATGCGCCTACCTCTTCGCTACCCCAATCCCCAACTCGCGCAACTGCGCGTCCGCCACGGGCGTGGGCGCTTCCATCATTAAGTCTTTGGCGGCGGCGGTTTTCGGGAAGGGAATTACTTCGCGTAGACTATCCGCTCCGGCGAGGATCATCACGATGCGATCGAGGCCGAGGGCGATTCCGCCGTGGGGCGGCGTTCCGTATTCGAGGGCTTCGAGGAAGAAGCCGAAGCGCGCGCGCGCTTCTTCTTCGGTCATGCCTAGCGCATGAAAGATTCTGCTTTGGACATCCTGGCGGTGAATACGGATCGAGCCTGATCCCAACTCCGTGCCATTCAGCACCACATCGTAGGCTAGCGCTCGCACCATGGCGGGATCGCTTTCGAGCTTGTCCATATCTTCATCGTGGGGCGAGGTGAAGGGATGGTGCGCGGCGTTCCAGCGCTTCTCGCCTTCATCCCACTCGAACATGGGAAAGTTCGTCACCCACAGAAAACGGTAATCGCCTTTCTGGAAAAGTTTGTGCCGGTCGGCGTATTTCTGCGCCAGCGCTACGCGCAACAATCCCGCCGAGGCATAGATGGCCATCTCGGCGGGCGTCACTTTGCGCTTGCTGGCGGGATGCGCGTCTTTGGTCGCGCTCGACGTGGAACCCACGACGAGCACGATGAGATCGTCCTGCTCGCCGGCGGTTTTCTGCTGAATCGTTTTCCGGAGAATCGTTTTCTGGACGATCTTGGCCGCTGCCTCGGGGAATTTGTTCTCGATGCGCTTGAAGTCTTCGAAGACGCGCGCTCCACCCTTCGACACAAAGAGCGGCTTGATGTCGTCGCGCTCCTTGCGCGATAGCTCGCCCACGTGCGGAATGCGAATGGCAATCACCGGCAGATCCTTATTTATGGCTAACACTTGCAGCTCATCCGCGGTAAAACAATCGCGCACATCGGTGAACGCCGGCAGGCGCATATCGGGCTTGTCGATGCCGTACTGGCGCATGGCGTCGTCGAAGTCCATGCGCGGAAAGGGCGTCTTGATCTCGTGCCCGGCGGCTTTGAAGGCCGCCGTCAGGAAACTTTCGACCACTTCCCAGACGCGCTCCGGTTGCGGGTAGCTCATTTCCAGATCGATCTGGGTGAATTCGGGCTGGCGGTCGGCGCGCAGGTCTTCGTCGCGGAAGCAGCGCACGATCTGGAAATATTTGTCGAAGCCCGAGATCATCAGTATCTGCTTGAACAGTTGTGGCGATTGCGGCAGCGCGTAGAACGTTCCGGGCTGCACGCGGCTGGGGACGAGGTAATCGCGCGCGCCTTCGGGCGTGGAGCGGGTCATGAACGGAGTTTCGATTTCGAAGAAACCCTGAGACGCGAGATTCTCGCGGATGGCGAGCGCGACCTTGTGCCGCAGTTCGATGTTGAACTGCATGGCGTCGCGGCGCAGATCGAGGTAGCGATATTTCAGGCGCATCTCTTCGTTCGCGAGCACGGTGTCCGAGGGCAGGAAGGGCAGCGGCTTCGACACGTTCAGAATGCGCAGCTCTTCGACCACCAGTTCCACTTCTCCGGTGGGGATGTTGGGATTGATGGTGTCGGCATCGCGGCGCTTGACCGTGCCGATGGCGGCGATTACGAACTCGTTGCGCAGGGCTTCCGCTTTTTTGTGCACGGCGGCGTTGCGTTCGTGGTTGAAGACGACCTGGGTGACGCCGGTGCGGTCGCGCAGGTCGACGAAGATGATCTGGCCGAGGTCGCGGCGACGGTTGACCCATCCCATGAGCACAACTTTCTTGCCGGAGTCGGAGAGCCGGAGGGCTCCGCACATGTGAGTTCGTCTGAGGTCGCCTAGAAAATCGAGCACGTTTTTGCCTTGTCTTGTTTGGACTTGATTAGATTGCGGTGGTGCGCCGAACCCAGATTATAGGAACCCCAGATTATAAATGGACGGCGGTTCCGGGCGACGCTGCTGGATAGGTACGGTCGAAATGATGCGACGTGAGTCCGAGTCACCATCCGAAAATTAGAGGTCACCTGTGCCCGATTACTGTTGAGACTTTTCACTCGCGGCGCATGCCTTTACAGTGAATTTGGAAAGGATGATTCTCCCAATGCGTCGAGTAGGCAGTTTTATGGTGGTGGCAGTGTTGTCGGCCGGTCTGTTCGCCTGGAGCAGCAAGGCCAAGGCGGAGGACGGGGCACGAAAAGCGGTCGAGAAAGTTCCTGCCGTGTATCCGCAAATTGCGAAGGCTAATCGTATTAAAGGTGTAGTGAGACTGGAAATCGTGGTCCGGGAAAACGGGAGCGTGAAGTCCGCCAAGGCGCTGGGGGGAAGTCCGCTGCTGATCGGCTCGGCCACCGATGCGGTGTGCCAGTGGAAGTTTGAACCTGCGCCGCACGAAACCACCGAGGTCGTTCAAGTGCAATTCGGCGACTAGCCGGAAATCGCAAGCGGAACGTAACCAACGCGTGCTAGGGTCGCGGCGTATCCGGAAACAATGTGACTGCTGGTCTCAGGTGGCGGCCTATGAGAAAATCGATCGGTGCACCAGCGGTTGTGCAACCCACATTTCCGGAATTGAAAGACATGAAGACGTCGAGGGAAGAGCCGACTCAACTCTTGCGGGTCGAGCATACGGTTGTGACCCGGGCCGATCGCGAATTGGCCTGGAGGGTCTTTTCCAATGTGGATCTGTGGCCACGTTTTTCCGACCTCTACGGCGATATACGCTGGCTGGGCGAGCCCTGGATGGCGGGAAGCCACATGAATATCGAGTTGAAGAGCCCGGTGGGAACGGTGGTGGATCACGTGATTACGGTCTGCACTCCTCCACATTTAGTGGCCTGGATCGACCACATACACGGCGATACGATGGAGCAGTGGGTGCACTTCAGGCCGGTCCCGACGGGCGGGACCGAGATACACACCTGGGCTGACCTGGTGGGCACAACTGCGACGCTTGGAGGGCGCGTCGTGCGCGAGGGACTTAGCTCATTCATTCGTAACTGGTACGATCGCTTTTCGGTGGAGTGCGACCAACTCGCTCGGTGACTCCAAACCACTCCTGCTGAGGGAATAAGTTCTCTTTTGCGCCATCCGCTTTTGCGCCTTTCGCGGCCTCCGCATATTTCTCGTTTTTCAGGTGGGCGGGACGTCGCCGTTCTCCCTGCCTGGGCTGGTGACTCTCGTCACCATGGCGGCAAGTTACATTTGCCCGCACGGTGGAACTGTCTGCGAAAATTGACCGAGCACTGGTTTCGGGTTTGCCCCGAGGCACAAAGAACCGCATAATTCAAGTTTCCCGGTACAGACGGAGTCACCTGTGAGCACTGAAGCGATACCGCCGGCAATGGGAGTTCTTGCACCGGAGCGTGGGGCGGAACGATCGGGAGAAGCAGCAGTTGCCGCCAGCGGCTCGCGCTGGTATTTCTACTTCTTTTTCTTTTCCGGATTCTGCAGCATTCTCTACGAACTGATCTGGCTTCGACTTGCCATGGCGCAATTTGGCGTCACCACGGCCATGGTGTCGATTGTGCTTTCGACCTTCATGGCGGGATTGGGCGCCGGTTCCCTGATTGCTGGGCATCTGGTGCGCAGGTACGCACGCAAGTATGCCGAGCGTCTCCCCTCTCGCCCGTTGCAGCTTTACGGAATTGCCGAATTGTTGATTGGATGTTCCGCCGTAATCGTGCCCCTGGAATTGCGCGCTGGGCGCTTCGTGCTGGAGCATTTGGGGAGCAGTCTATCTTTGTCCCTGTCGTCAGCGGGCTACTACGTTGCCGCCGGTCTCTGGCTGGCCTGCAGTCTGATTCCGTGGTGCGCGTGCATGGGCGCTACCATTCCGCTGGGCATGTTTGCCATCCGCAGTGACCAGCGCCTTGAGTCGCGACGCTCCTTCAGCTTTCTTTATCTGGCGAATGTGTTCGGGGCAGTGGCGGGAGCGCTGGTTCCCTTGCTGCTGGTGGAACTGTTCGGCTTCGCCCGCACTCTGAGAGTTGGGATGTGGCTCAATTTTGCGATCTGCGGAGCAGCTTTTGTGCTCGCGAGCCGGCAAAAAACGCAAGCCGGCGGCAATCATGCGGACGAACGGGAGGTCGCTGCCGCCGGAACAGGAACAACCTCTCCGGCTCTGCGTCAGATGTTGCGCAACGGCACGCTCTGGTTGCTGTTTGCCACCGGACTGACCAGCATGGGGATGGAAGTGGTCTGGACCCGGCAGTTCACGTCCTATATCGGCACATTTGTCTATTCCTTCGCGACCATCCTGGGGATTTATCTGGCCGCGACCTTCCTCGGATCCAGCATCTATCGGTATTGGAGCCGGCGGCACAGTAATGAGGGATCGCTGGTCTGGCTGTTTGTCTGGCTGGTGGCATTAATGCCGCTGCTGAGCGCGGACCCGCGGCTGGAGATTGCTGCATGGCTGCGGGTGCCTCTGGGTATCGCGGCGTTCAGCGGACTTCTGGGATTTCTGACTCCGAGGCTGGTCGATCGATTCTCGGAGGGCGATCCCAACCGAGCGGGAGTCGGATACGCGGTGAACGTGGCCGGTTGTATCCTCGGTCCGCTGGTTGCGGGTTTTGTCTTGCTGCCGCATCTGGATGAGCGGTACGCCCTGGTGACCCTTGCTCTTCCCTGGCTGCTGGTTGCGCTTCCGTTGCTATGGTTCCGGCAGTCCGGATCGGCAAAACCTGGGTCGAAGCAGCTTACCGTTCTGCGTGCGATGGCGGCTGGAGTGCTTTTATTCGCGTCGCTCGGTTTGGTCTCTATGACCAAGAGCTACGTGCAGCTGGTTCCGGGTGCGCAAGTACGTCGAGACAGCACGGCCACCGTCCTGGCGACAGGCCAGGGAATGAAGAAGCAGCTTTTCGTTAACGGCGTGAGCATGACCGGATTGACGCCCATTACTAAAATGATGGCGTCCATGTCCCTGGCGTTTCTTGATCATCCTCCACAGAACGCTTTGGTGATTTGTTTTGGCATGGGCACCACCCATCGTTCCATGCTTTCGTGGGGAATCGACTCGACGGCGGTCGACCTCGTTCCCAGCGTTCCCGCGCTTTTCTGGTATTACCACGCGGACGCTCCGGAGTTGCTGAAGTCTCCGCACTCGCATGTGGTGGTTGACGATGGGCGCCGCTTTCTGGAGCGAACCACTGGACAGTACGACGTAATCGTCATCGATCCGCCGCCGCCGATCGCGGCCGCCGGCTCCAGCATGCTGTACTCACGGGAGTTCTATGCTGCAGCCCAGAAACGCTTGCGGCCTGACGGCATCCTGCAACAATGGTATCCCGGGGGGGACGCGGTGACGACCGTGGCCATCGCGCGCGCCTTGCAGGAGTCGTTCCCCTACGTGCGCACGTTCACTGGAGTCGAGGGTTGGGGGATTCACTTCTTTGCCAGCCGCCAGCCCATTCCAAATCGGACCGCGGCTGAGATGGCCGCGCGCATGCCGGCGCGTGCCGCCGCTGATCTGGTGGAATGGGGACCGTTCCCCACCGCCGAGCAGCAGTTTGCGGCCGTCCTAAAGAAAGAAGTTGCGATCGACCGGCTGATCGCAGTGGACCAGAATGTGCCCGCCATGCAGGACGACCGCCCCTTCAACGAATACTACATGCTGCGCAACCGCGGGTTGTTGCCGGCGTTTCCGGTGGGGAAATAGCAGCGCGGGCCGCGCGTTTTCACTAGGGGTTAGTCCAGATCGGTTTCGCTCCAGAGGTTGGGCGTGATCTGGCGGAATTTCAGTTTCCATCGGCCGCCGATTTTCGCCCAGGTGTCGGCCATGTGGCGATAGCGTGGACGTTCTCCGGGGACGATCAGGTTGTAGGCCACGACGGCGGAGTCATCAGTCAGTTTAACCACGTGGAAATCGTAGGCGCGCGTGTTCTTGGGCATTCCCTTCTGCGCGGAGTCAATCACGTCTCCTTTGTCGTAGAAATCGCCGTTGGTCTCGATGCCCTGGAAATCGTCCGCGACGGCGCGCTCGACCGCGGTTGAGTTTTTGCTTTCGGTCGCCTGCAGGAATTGCTTTTGCTGATCGATGAGTTGCTGGTCAAAGGCGGAGATTGGGTTCGATGAGGGAGCTTGAGAGAGAACCAGGGTCACACTGCAGAGCACCGTGCCCAACAGTTGAAGAATGCCTCGCATGATTGCCTCCAAGAGAAATGAGAGATGCTACTTCCGCAAAATCCGTTGCGCCAGTTCCGCGCGCGGGACTGTGACTTGTTCGCCGGAGGCCAGGTGTTTGAGCGCGAAGGCATTGGCCGCCACTTCGTTCTCTCCAACGATGAGTATGTAGCGCGCGCCCATTTTGTCGGCGATCTCGAACGACTTTTTTAAGCGAAACGTCTCGTCGCCGAGTGCGATAACCAGATCGGCGACGAGATCCTGGCGGCGCAATTCGCGGGCTACGCGGGCGGCTTCGCGATTCATCCCGGTGCCGAGCGGAGCAACGTAAACGTCGGGCTTGGGCGAAACCGACTCCGCCGATCGGGTCTCCATCAGTGAAAGCACGAGCCGGTCTTCTCCGATAGCAAAACCGATCCCGGGAGCGGGCGGTCCGCCGAGCGCTTCTGATAAACCGTCGTAGCGCCCGCCGCCGAGGATCGCATTCTGCGCCCCGAGCGCGCCATGCGTGAATTCAAACGCTGTGCGGGTGTAGTAATCCAGACCCCGTACCAGGCGCGGGTTTTCGACGTAGGGAATCTCGACCGCATTCAGGATGCTCTTTACTTCTTCGTAGTGGGCGCGACAGGCTTCGTCGAGGAACTGGTTGATGGTGGGCAGAGTTGCGATGATGGGCTGGTCTTCGGGAACTTTGCAATCGAAGACGCGCAGCGGATTGGTGACAACGCGGCGCTGGCAGTCGGCGCACATTTTGTCGACTACGGGTGCGAGCGCCTTGCGGAGAGCTTCGTTGAATTTTGCGCGGTCGGCGGGGCAGCCCACGGAGTTCAGTTCGAGCGTCCAGTTGGCGATGCCTACGCGGTCGAGCAGCGTGGCGAGTAATTGGAGAATCTCCGCGTCTCTCGCGGGCGACTGGCTGCCGGAGGCGGGTGGGCCGATGACTTCGGCGTCAATCTGGTAGAACTGGCGGTAGCGTCCTTTTTGCGGACGCTCGCGGCGAAACATGGGGCCGATGGAGAAGAATTTGTTCAGGCCGCGCTCCCAGAGTTTGTGCTCAATGTAAGCGCGGACGATGCCGGCGGTGTTTTCGGGGCGGAGGGTTAACGATTGACCTTTATCGCTTTGGGCGCGGCCGCGATCTTCCCAGGTAAACATTTCTTTGCCGACAATATCGGTCTCTTCGCCTACGCCTCGGGCGAACAGTTCGGTGGACTCGAAAATGGGCGTGCGGATTTCGTGGAAATTGTAGGCGCGGAAGACGTCGCGCACGGCGGCTTCGACGAAGTTCCAGAGCGCGGTGTCGGGTGGGAGAAGGTCGCGGGTTCCTCGGGGAGATTTGATCATAGTGCGCTGCGAGCTGCGGGCTCCGGCTCCGAGCCTGAATCACTAGTTTAACGTTGAATCATACTTTACGAGTCGCTTGCGCAATCGATTTCGCCAAATGGACGCGAGTGCGCGCGGCGTTGATACTACTCACCAGGCCCTGTTGCCATGCGTCGCATACAGTTTATCGAACTCCATGATCAACCGTGGTTCCCGTCATCTCTCCGAGATTACGTTACGGATGCGCTTCAGTTTGGGTTCAACCTCTTAAGGTCTTACGCGTCCATCGCTCCGCTGCTGCAAAGCGCACTGGATTCTACGGGGAGCATATCGATTGTCGATATGTGCTCTGGCGGCGGCGGACCGTGGTTGGACCTTTCGCGTAAGCTGCAATGCGGGACGTGTGGTGGCGGGGCTCTGCCCCGCCGGGACGGGGCGGAGCCCCGTCACCACACTAGCGGCTCGGCGGGACTTCAGATTTGTTTGACGGATAAATATCCGAATCTCGAGGCCTTCCAAAGTGTCCGAGCGGCTTCTGGGAATCAGATTACTTTCTATCCGGAGCCGGTTGACGCGACAAAAGTTCCTCGTGAACTGAAGGGGCTGCGCACGATGTTCACTTCGTTCCATCATTTTTCGCCGGATCATGCTGGCGCCATACTCCAGGATGCCGTCGATGCTGGCGAAAGCGTCGCCATATTCGAAACAACGAGGCGCGCCTGGTCGATGATCGGCCTTACGTGCGCGTTTGTTTTCATGTTGTTCGTCGGCACACCGTGGATTCGTCCGTTCCGCTGGTCGCGGTTGCTCTGGACGTATCTGATTCCGATCATTCCAGTGGTCTTGCTGTTCGATGGAGTGGTCTCTTGCCTGCGGACATATCGGCCATGGGAGTTGCGTGAACTCGTTGAAAAACTGACCGCCAGCGAATTCCGGTGGGAAATCGGCGAGCACGCAACTGGAATGGTGCCGATTACGTATCTGATTGGTCATCCGAGCGCATCGTCCCGGGCGCGGGCGTCATAACACGGAATTGCCCGGCCTCACTCCGACCCTACACAGCCGACACTGAGTAAATTCAAAGGCGTTTCTATTACTTCCGTTTCTTAAATTCTGCTCCGCGTGTAAAGAGCTTTGCCTGCACTTCCGATGGGCATGTGAGGGCGCGTGTGCGCGACCCGTCTGTCGAATGAGAATGCCCGTGGTGATTCTGGTGCTGGCGGCGATTGTGATGGCGATGGCTGTTATTGTGCGCGCTCAGGATGCTCGCAGCGCTTTTGTGACGCATCCTCGCGTAACGGCTGGAGATCTGGCCGCTTCACGCTTCTGGACTCCGTCCAGGATTGCGCTAGTCGCGCTCGATGCGGCCGCCAAGGCTGCTGACAGCCTGGCTACGCACGAGAATATTGATGAGGGCGGCTACGAACACGATCCACTGGCACGTCCGTTTGTGCATAACACTACGGTGCAAGTCGCATCCATGGCAACGATGTTGGGGGGTGAAATCGCGACCTCCTACTTATTGCACAAGAGGCACCACGACCACCTGGGGCTGGCAATTTTGGTTGGGGGCGCGGTTGTGAACGGGCTGGGAGCGGCGTCGAGTTTTAATCATCGGTATGCGAATCCGTGACGGGCGACCAGCGGCTGCAATTACTTTCGCCGCAGAGCTAAGAGTTCTTCCTCTCGAACAAGTACGACTTCTTGTAGCCCACATAATTTTCGGAGTAGCGGAGAATGGTTGTCTGATCGGTTTCATCGAGGCTGCGCCGGAATTTTCCGGGTGAGCCCATCCAAAGGGATTTCGGCTCGACGATGGTTTTTTCTGGGATCAGAGTGCCGGCGGCGATGATGGAACCGGATCCGATGACGGCGCCGTTGAGGATGATCGAGCCCATGCCGATGAGGCAGCGGGCTTCGATGGTGCAGCCGTGAAGGATGGCGGCGTGTCCGACGGTGACATAGTCGCCAATGTAGACGCCGTATTGCTCTTTCATGCCGTGGAGGACGGAGTTGTCCTGAATGTTGGAATAGTGGCCGATGCGGATCTGATGGACGTCACCGCGGAGGACGGCGTTCATCCAGACGCTGGAGTGTTCGCCGATGATTACGTCGCCGATGAGCTGGGCGGAGTCGTCGATGTAGGCGGTTTCGGGGAACTGCGGGGTAACGCCTTTGTAGGAGCGGATCATAACGGTTCCGGTGCGGCTGCGAACTGAAAACATATCATGGAGCAAATGCCGGTGTCAGGCTCCCAACCCCACGCTCTCGAAACTATTTCCCCTTGGCTCATACATCCGGCGGATATAATTTCGTTCATCCGCAGGGCGGCAATCAGCCGGAGGCCCCTTCATGGCGAACGACTCGCACCAACCGCGCATTTCCATTCTCCATATGTCCATGAGCGAGTTCTGGTCGGGCGACTGGGGCCTTACGCTTGTAACCATTTCTCTCGCTGCTCTCATCCTGGTAGTCAATCCACTTCGCGAGGCCGGCATTCTCGGACGGGTTTGCTTCGATATAGTGATGGTCGTGTTGATGATTTCCGGATCGCTGGTTGTAAACCAGAGCCGCGCGGCCACGGCTTGGGTGGTCGCTTTCGTCCTGGTCAGTGCGGCCGTGTTGGTGGCCGGACGGCTTCATCCGACGCCGTTTCTTCATCAGTTCGGCAGTGTTCTCGCCACCATCACGCTGCTTCTGTACGTCCGCATTGTGCTGTTACTTACGCTTCGCGGTGGCCCGGTGACGTGGAGTCGCATTCAGGGCGGGGTGTGCGTGTATCTGCTTCTCGGCATGGCCTGGGCGTCCGCCTATCAATTCGTTGAGCAGCGCTATCCGGGCTCTTTCCAGTTTGTTACAGCGCCTACGGACATCGACCAGCTTACCTCGAGGCTTACCTATTTCAGTTTTGGAACGCTTACTACCGTCGGCAGCGATATCAGCGCACTGCATCCGTTCGCCCGCTCGCTCACCATCGCCGAGGCCATAGTCGGCCAGCTGTTTCCTCCCATGTTCATCGGCGCGCTAGTGACGATGGCCATGCAGTCCCGTCCCAAGTCTTGATCGATCGTTCAACAGGCGACACAGGACGACATCCCGGTGACATCCGATGACCAGTGAGGCCGATTAGTGATGAAGACGTCAGACTTCCGGCGGATTGCTCTGAGCTTCGAAGGCGCGGAGGAAGGCTCACACATGGGGGCGGTCGACTTCCGCGTGGGAGGCAGGATCTTCGCCACTCTGGCCTCGCAGAAAGAAGGCTACGGCAACCTGATGCTCACGCCGGAGCAGCAGGCGGAATTTGTGCGGGAATTGCCTGAGGTTTTCCTGCCCGTTCATGGCGGATGGGGAAGGATGGGCGCGACCCACATTCGGCTGGCGAAAGCGAACGAGGATGTGCTGGCTGGCGCCCTTCGTGTGGCATGGGTGCGTCGAGTGGAAATGAATACGAGGACGAGGACAAAGAAGAAACGGGCTCCGAAGCGATAGCGAGCTAGGCCTTCTCCCCCAGCACGGAGCGGAGGGTGCGAGCCAAAGTGTTAAGGTCGAATGGCTTCTGGAGGAACTTGGCGTTCTCGCCAACGAGTTCCTCGCTCAGGACCTGATCGGTGTAGCCAGACATATAAACCACTCGCAGGTCCGGCCGCATCTCGAGCACCTCCTTCGCCAAGTCTGGCCCTCCGCCTCCCGGCAAAACCACATCGGTGACCAGCACGTCGATCGGGTCCCCATGCTCTCGGCAGATGCGCAATGCCTCGCGTCTGTTTGCGGCTTCGAGAATCGTATAACCTTTGGATCGCAGGAACTCCGAGGCCAGCTCGCGAAGGGCGCCTTCGTCCTCTACTAGGAGCACCGTCTCGCTTCCTCCCGACGCCGGTCTGCTGGCAAAGGTCAGCCAGGGCGACATTTTTTTCCGCACTCGCGGCAGATACACCTTGAACGTAGTTCCTTTGCCCAGTTCACTGGAAACCGTCACATGACCGGCGCTCTGCTTCACGATTCCGTAAACGGTCGCCAGACCCAGACCCGTGCCTTTGCCGATTTCCTTGGTGGTGAAGAAGGGCTCAAATACCTTTGCCTGGGTCTCGGCATCCATCCCGGTTCCGGTGTCGGTCACCGCCAGGATGACGAAGTCGGCGGTGGGATTCTCGGCGCCATGGCGGCCCGGGGTTCCGTCGAGCGAGGCGTTCGCGGTTTCGACATTCGCGGTTTCGACAATCAGTGTGCCTCCCCCGGGCATGGCGTCGCGGGCATTCACCGCTAGATTCATGATCACCTGCTCGATCTGTCCGCGGTCGGCGCTGACACTACCCAGATCGGAAGCCAGATGGAGCACGGTCTCCACATCCTCGCCCAGGAGCTGCGGGAGCATTTTCCAGAGGTCGCCGACCACGGTATTCAAGTCGAGAATCGCGGGATGCAGCACCTGCTGGCGGCTGAAAGCCAGCAATTGTTTGGTCAAGGAAGTCGCCTTCTCCGTCGCCGACTGAATCTGGGACAGGTAACGCGCCTTCTTGTCCGCGTCGTGTGTGGCGCTTTGCATCATTTGGGCGGCAGTGCTGATGATCATCAGGACGTTATTGAAATCATGAGCCACACCACCGGCCAGGCGACCGATGGCTTCCATCTTTTGCGCGGCGCGGAGTTGCACCTCCATCAGGCGGCTTTCGGTCACGTCCCGGATAGTCACCAGCAGACAAGGCTCGTCCTGGACCTGGATCTTATCGATGGAAATCTGGGCTTCCCTGATCTGATTTCCCTTGGTCCGGAACGTCGTGTCATAGTTACGGAGCGCTCCGCTCTCTTGCAGTTTGGCCATTACCCGATCTCGTTCTCCGGGAGCCCACATGTTGAGTTCTGTTGAAGTCCTGCCGATGAGTTCTGAGCGCTCGTACCCCATCATCCGTACATAGGCATCGTTGACTTCCAGAAGGCGGCCCTCTTTTCGAGTGGAGATGGAAATGCCCTCGGGATTTGATCCGAATGCTTTGGCGAATCGCTCTTCGCTCTGCTGGTGGGCCTTTTCGACTCGTTTTCGTTCGGTGATGTCGCGGATCGCGGTCACGCGGATTTTGCTTCCTCCGGTCTGCAATAGCCGCGCACAGGTCTCCACCGGGAACGTGGAACCATCTTTTCGAATTGCTGTGTGCTCGTAGGTTTCTGTGTCGTCGGTTTGCACCGCTCGCATCACCTGCTCTCGCGACTCGAAAGCCACAAAGTCGGAAATAGGTCGACCTACCATCTCCTCGCGGGTATGGCCGAGCATGCGGGCGGTTTGCTCGTTGGTCTCGAGGACGATCCCATTCTCGCTGAACACCAAGCCCTCGAATGACGCCTCAACCAAGGTTCGCAGCCGCTTCTCGCTTTCCTGCAGTCCTTCTTCGGCGCGCTTGCGCGCGATTGCCCTGGCAACCTGCGAAGAGACGTAGTCCAGCACTTGCCGCTCGTTCTCGCCGTAGGCGGCGGGGTCGCTGTAGTGCTGTACCGCCATGACCCCAATCGTCTTCCCTTCGATGCGGAGCGGAACCCCCAGCCAGACGGCGGTGGGCTCGCCGGTTGATTCCACTTCTCCGCGTTGCTGCAATTCTCGTTGCAGCTCGGCCGTGCAAAGCAGCGATTTACCGGTGCGCAAAACGTATTCGGTTCGGCCTTTGCCCGATTTGCGAGTTGCAAGTCTCGATACCAACTCATGCGGGTAATAGGGGAAAGCCACGGAACCCCGCTCCTCATCGTAGAGGGCAATGGAGAAGCTTTCTGCCGGAATCACTTTCGCGATGATGTCATGCACTTGCTGGTACAGCTCTTCAAGGGAGGCGGTGCGATCCGCCGCTTCCGCGATGCGATAGAGGGCCGTCCGCAGTTTTTCGGCGCGTTGACGTTCCTCCACTTCGCGCATCAGTTCCTCGTACGCTCGCACCACTTCCGCGGTGCGCTCTGCTACCCTCTGTTCGAGTTCGCGGTACGATCTTCGAAGCTCCTCCTCCATTCGCTTGCGTTGAAAAAACTCTGGTACGGTGTTGCCCGAAATTCCCGCGCCAGCGTGTCGCGCTTTCCTGGGCTCGGTCTGGCTGGATTCCCAATAACATCGCAGATGCTCTTCGATCCTCTCCGGCGGCGCCATCACGAAGCGGCAGCGCGCATCCCCCATGGCCTGGCATTCCACCTCGACCGCCACCAGCCGGATGCCGAAACTCTCTTCGCACCATCCGGACGAGTATCCGGCGCTCATCACGCAGACCGGTTCTTCCGAGCTCCGGCCGTGCCGTCTCCACGCATCCGATTCAAAGGAAAACGGGTGGTCGTAAAGCAGAAAATAATTCTGGTCTGGAGAGGGACGCGACTCGGGAGAAATCTGTACAAAGGCCCAGCCTGAAAAGGAAAAGTGTATGGGCCCGACGGAAAGGCGTTCGATGGGATCGGTGACACCCATTTTTTCATGAAAGCTGCGAGCATCGGCCTTGCCGATAGCGTGGGCGACGTCAAACAGCAGGTTGCTCGCGACTTTACGCGCCTCCTCCGGGCCCTTGTCCTGATAAAGCGAGGTCACCAGGTCGAAAAACTCGACCGACATCGAGGCGGCGCGGACCAAAATGTACCGTTCGCCGGAGATCAGGATAGAACTGTGGCGCGGATCTTCCACCCGCTCGCTGAAATATTGCTCCACATACTGCTGTGCTCTGGAGAAGATCGGACGGAACTCCGCGGGTACGCTTACGGTGTCCAGCGGCTTTTCTACGGACGCAGATTCGGAAGGCCTTCGCGGTTCCGGGCCTGCCTCTGCGGCGTCATCTGGCATCGGGAGACTCCCTGAATTTAGAACTGCTTTCCAGGGCGAAGTAACAACCGGGATTTCTCGTGACTTCGCAAAGACGCGATTATACGCCGCAGATCTTCGTGGCTAGCCCTCCTGTACAATTTCTCCGAATGAAAAAGATGACCAGAGTTGGGGCGATCCTCTGGATGGTGCTAGGGCTGGCGGTGTGGGCTTGTGCCGAGCCCATTGCCTCACTGCGCCCGAGCAACTATGTCAACGATTTTGCCGGAGTGCTGGATGCGGCTACGCAGGCGCGATTGAACGATCTCTGCCAGCAGGTGGAACAAAAGGCGCACGCGCAGATTGCCGTGGTTACGGTGAAGTCGCTGGATGGGCAGGACGTCTTTAGTTATGCAGTGGCTCTGTATCAGAGGTGGGGGATTGGGAATAAAGGCGGCGATCGAGGTGTGCTCATCTTGCAGGCAACCCAGGATCGCAAGTTCGGGTCGAGCGTGGGATATGGTTTGGAAGCAATCCTGCCAGATGGTAAGATCGGCGGTTTTCGTCGGGAAGCTGCGCCGTATCTTACGCGCGGCGATAACGCGGCGGGTTTATCCCTGATGACCTCCCTGATCGCTGATGTCATCGCCAAGGATGCGGGCGTGACGCTGGACAATCAACCTCGTCCGGCGGCGCCGGTCCGGGAACGCCCCGCGCCTGATCTCGGGTTCGGCACGGTAGTGGTTCTGCTTCTGATTCTCTTTTTTATAGTGATTCCAATCCTGAGGTCGATCTTCCGTGGCGGAGGCGGTGGTCGGGGCGGCGGTGGGGGCGGTCTGGGATTCTTACTTGGGATGTTGCTCGGATCTGGCGGCGGAGGGTATCGCGGCGGAGGCGGGTTTGGCGGAGGCGGATTTGGTGGTGGCGGCGGATTTGGCGGAGGTGGCTTCGGTGGTTTCGGCGGCGGGAGCACAGGCGGCGGCGGGTCGTTCGGTGGTTATTAGAAAGCGAGAGGCGTGTGATGGGTCCGGAAAAACTGATTGACGAGTTTGTCGAACGGATTCGCTCGGCGGCGGGAACGAATCTGCTGGCTGTGATCCTTTATGGGTCAGCGGCGGCGGGCGATTATGTTGTCGACCACTCGGACGTGAATCTGCTGTGTGTGCTGCGGGAGACTTCTCTTGCTGCGATTGAGGCTCTGGCTCCGGCGGTCGCGTGGTGGGGAAAGCAGAAGCATCGGGTGCCGTTGCTGTTAAGCGTGGGAGAGATGCAACGGTCGGCCGACGTTTTCTCCATCGAATTCCTGGACATGCGGCGGCACTATCGCGTGCTCTGGGGAGAAGATGTTCTGAAAGCGCTGGAAATTCCGATGCGCCTGCATCGGACGCAGGTGAGGTATGAACTGCGGGAGAAGGCCATCGTGCTGCGGCAGCACCTGCTGGTGGTCGCGGGCGAAGACGACGCCAAGTGGGAACTGCTGCTGCGATCGTTGCCGGCGTTTGGGACTTTATTCCGTCACGTTCTGATTGCGATGGGCGAAACGGGCGCGGGATCGAAGCGGGAAGTGGTAACTGCGTTGGCGGGCAAGCTAGGGATTGATGCTGGTGTGTTTGGGGAGTTGCTGGATATTCGGGAACGGAAGAAAGATCGGAAAGCGGTTAAGGTCGATGACGTGTTTGCGCGCTATTTGAAGTTGGTGGGAGAGGTGACGGTGGCGGTGGATAAGATGTCGGATTCGGCGGCGTAGTTGCGAGAGGTCTGCATCTCGCGGCAAACTGCAGATCCCTCGCTTCGCTCGGGATGACAATCCTAAAAAAGCACTCGCGATGACAATCCGTAAAAAGCACTCGGGATGACAATCCGTAAAAAGTATTTGTGCAGATCTAATTTTGTATTCAGGAGAGCGATATGGGCAAGGGCTTGATTGTACTGGTGGTGCTGGTGGTGATCGTGCTGGCTTTGTTCGGGCAGTACGTGGGAGTGAAAAACAACCTGGTGGCGAAGGATCAGGCGGTGAAGGCGGCTTGGTCGCAGGTGGACATCGTGCTGCAGCGG
The DNA here is from genome assembly GCA_963747545.1 of uncultured Acidobacteriaceae bacterium. Classification (GTDB taxonomy): domain Bacteria; phylum Acidobacteriota; class Terriglobia; order Terriglobales; family Acidobacteriaceae; genus Acidiflorens. The sequence goes on from CAVVFQ010000004.1 coordinate 335,342, forward strand.
CGCGCCGATTTGATTCCGAACCTGGTGGAAACGGTCAAGGGATACGCGCAGCAGGAAGTGACGGTCTTCGGAGACATCGCCAAGGCGCGGTCGGCGCTGCTTTCAGCGCAGACTCCCTCCGATAAGATTGCCGCGAACGGACAGTTGGATGGGGCGATTGGCCGGCTGTTGCTGGTGGTGGAGAATTATCCGCAGCTGAAGTCCAATGAAAACTTCCTGCGCTTGCAGGATGAGCTGGCGGGAACGGAGAACCGGATCGCCGTCGAGCGCAAGCGCTATAACGACACGCTGCAGGACTACAACACTTACGTGCTGCAGTTCCCGAACAGTTTGTACGCGGGCTACGCAGGCTTTAAGCAGAACCCGGCATACTTCCAGGCGACAGAGGCTGCGCGCGTAGTGCCGAAGGTGGACTTTGGCGCCAAGCCGGCAGCTCCAGCGACGGCGCCGGCGACCGCACCAGCACATTGAAGACGTGATTGGAAGCAGGAGAACTGAGCGAAAAAAATAAGATGTGGTGGCTGCGGAAACTTTGCCACCACATCCGATGTCAGAGTTCGACTGTCAGAGTTCGACGAGGGGTTCCTACTGGATCAACTGCAGGGCGACGCAGGCTGGTTCGTCAATGATGGCGGAGCCGGTCGGATCGACGTGGATGGTGCCGTTTTCGACGGAGCAGAAGCTGCGGTTGCCGCTGCCGGCGATGGGCATGGCGACGGCCAGAAAACTACCGGCGGGTGCGGAACCACTGCTAACTGCGGTGAAGCTGTATCCATTCTTGGTGCCGGCGGCGAGCAGAGTGTCGATCAGGCAGGCGCCGGTGGAACTGGGCGGTGTGCAACTGGTGCCGCCGAGAGAGGCAAGCGTGGGTGCGTAGCCGATGTACCAATAGGTGGTGTAGTAGGAGATCTCCGCGGTGTTGATGGTGCGCAGCGAGGCGACTGCGGAGGCTTCGTTGGAGGAGACACGCGCCTGCAGCAAGTTGGGGATCGCGATGGCGGCAACGATCAGGATGATCGCCACGACAACCAGCAACTCGATTAACGAAAAGCCCTTTTGATTCCTCTTGCGGTTCTTCATGGTGCGACCTCCTCTGGTTACTAAAGTCACTCTCTGTACTCCTCTGACCGGTTCACTTTTCGGTGAGGGGATCACCCGATGCATTCCTAAAATGCAACCTCATGACCAGATTGGTTGCACATAACTATCAATCGTTTGCAGCTCTGAGGGCGATTCCCATGTGAAAAGAGTTGCGCATGGATGGGAACGGGGAGGAAACGCCGTGGCGCTAGCGGCCCGGTCTGGCTTGCAACTGATGGTTACCATTGGTGTTACCACCGTCGCAAAGCCGTGATTTCACCCGGAGGACTGAGCAGAGAAACGACCGAAGAAAACTGAACATATTGCAAGTGCCTGCATCACATTCCGCCGAGATACACGGTGCTATATAGATTGGCAGGGTCTCTGGAATCCCCTCCGGTTCCGAAGTCTTGGACGCGAAGGGATCAGTATGGGCCGCCGCAGTGAGCCATTTCTGGCTACGATCCGCAATGTTTCTAGCCGGGTCTTCTTCCGGGTAATTCTCTTTCAGCTCATCTTCTTTATTGCTTTCGGGTTCATGGCTTCCCCAGCCTGGGGACAGGATGCGTCCACCGGCGCATTGCGCGGTGTGGTTCTGGATGCGCAGGGGGCGGTGATTACGAACGCGGACATCGTGGCCATTCGGATAGACACCGGCATCCGTTACCACTCGGCCACGGATTCGGCGGGACGATTTGCGGTGGATCTGCTGCCGCCGGGGCAGTATTCGGCGCGGGCGGAAGCGGAAGGGATGTCGCCGGAGATTTCGCCGGCGATTCGGGTGGAGATAGGAGCGGCGGCGCTGTTGACATTCAAGCTGAAGGTGGCGGGGCCAAAGGAAACCATCACGGTGTCGGATGCGCCGCGGATGATGGAAATGGATCCGAGTGAGTTATCGGCGCTGGTCGATGAGCGGGCGATCAAGGATCTGCCGCTGAATGGGCGGAGGTTCACCGATCTGTTGCTGCTGATGCCGGGGGTGACGCAGGATCCGCGAGGCTTGACGTCGGAATCGAACGGGGATCTTTCTTATGGCGGAATTCGTGGGTACAACACCAGCTTCCTGATCGATGGAGGCGACGACAACAACGGCTTCTATGCGCAGGCGTCGGGGCGGTATCGCGCGCCTTACGAGTTTTCAAATGAGGTGGTGCAGGAGTTCCGCGTGTCTTCGAGCGGTTATGGGTCGGAATCGGGACGGGCCGGGGGAGCGGTGGTGAATGTGGTGACCAAGTCAGGCACGAATCATTGGCACGGCAGCGCCTTCTATTTCTTGCGCGACAGTGCGTTGGGCGGGGCGGCGCCGGCATTTGTGGGTTTTAATCCGGATGATGTCCAGCACCAGTTTGGAGGGACGATCGGAGGTCCGATCCAGCGCAGGAAGACGTTTTTATTTGCGGGGTACGATCAGCACATTTTTTATATTCCGGCGGTGGTGCAATTCGACAACGGATCGAGAGTGGTGGTGCCGCAGTTGGGAGTGTACCCGACTCCAGGGGACTACGAGATCTGCAATCCAGCGATTGGAGGGCAGGCCTGCGACCAGGCGCTGGTGTTTGCCTCGGCGGCGCAGCTATCGACGCTGGGCGGGACGTTCCCCGCGCAGTCGCTGGGGAACACGAGTTTTGTGAAGCTGGATCACGTGTTGACGGCGCATCACTATCTTACGGCGCGGCTGAGTACGTCCCGGTATTACGGGACGAACAACGTCTTCACCGATCCGGGGAGTCCGATTACGAATTATTCGATCAGCGCCAATGGGGAAGAGGAAGTGAAGACGGAGAGCGGGTCGCTCAGTTTGATCAGCGGCATTACGCCAAGGTTGTCGAGCCATCTGCGGGTGCAATTTTCACGCGATCTGGAGCAGTCGTTTCCCAATACGACCGGAGTGCAGACGAGCATTTACAGCTGGATGCAGGATTTTGGCCAGTCGTCGATCTTGCCGCGGCTGACGCGGGAACATCGGCTGCATGCGTCCGAGACTTTGAGTCTGAGCCACGGGCGCAACGAATGGAAGTTCGGGGGCGACGGGATGATGACCTGGGACTACAACTATTTTCCGTCGCTGTTCGGAGGGGAGTATTTCTATGACGACATAGAGGTGGATCCATTTACTTTTGTGCCGGAGCACGGCGGGCTGGAATTAACGCCGCTGCGCGCGTGGGCGCACGATGTGCCGCGCTATTACGAACAGAATTTCGGGAATCCAGTATCGCACCCGGACAGCAACGACTACTCGGCGTTTGTGCAGGACACGGTGCGGCTGACGCCACACTTCACTTTGAGCCTGGGAGCGCGCTACGACCTGCAGACGTTCTCGAAGAAGGGAATGGTGAGTAATCCACTGTGGGCGCCGGAGGGAAAAATGCCGTTGAACGAAACGAACTTTGCGCCGCGGGTGGGCATCGGATACGCGTTCGGCAACGATCGTCCGGTAATGGTGCGCGCGGGATTTGGAATTTTCTATACCCGCATTCCGCAGATTTATCAGTCGGCGGTTACCAATCAGAATGGGCTGAGCGATAGCTTTCTTTCCCTCGACAATACGAATTTCTATCAGGCGCAAGTCTTTCCCTCTTATCCGAATGCGGCGGTGAACTGTGCGCGCGGGCCGGCGTCGTGCACTCTGCCGGCTGCGTGGCAGCCGTATGCGACCAGCGAGATTTCGGCATTTGCGCCGAACTTCAAAACGCCGCGCGTTCAGCAGGCAAGTCTCAGTCTGGAGCGGGAATTGCCCGGCGGTTTCACCGGAACATTGTCTTATCTGCTGGTGCATGGCGTGGACATGATCCGCGCGCGAGATGTAAATCTTTCGCCGCCGACTTATTACAGTTATCCGATCTTGAACTCGACGGGCAGTGTTGTTCCAAATCAGTTTTATAACGTGTGGTCGTTTGCGACGTGGCAGACGAGTTACAGCATCAGTTGTCCGTATCCGCCGTGTATCAACCCATTGGAGCGTCCGATTTCGCAACTGGGGGCAATCGACCAGTTTGAGAGCGCGGCTTCGAGCGTTTATAACGGCATGACCGTGGCGTTGCACAAGCGCGTGTCGGGAGGAACGTACTTTCGGCTCGCCTATACCTATGCGCACGCGATCGACAACGGGCAGGATGCGCTGGTGGCGGGAGCGCCGTCAACCGTGCAGAATTCGTACGACACGAAGAGCGAGCGGGCGTCGAGTGTGACCGATCAGCGGCAACGGCTGTCGATTTCAGCGATCGAGGAGCCGAATCCGTTTGCCGCGGGACAGAAAGTTCTGGCGGCGATGTTCGATCACTGGAAAATCTCCGGGATTACGACATTTGGCAGCGGACGGCCGGCGAATGCGATGGTCTCGGGCGATCCCAATCAGGATGCGAACACGAGCAATGACCGCTTGTCGGGGTATGGGCGCAATGCGTTTGTCGGCCCGGACTACGCGACCATGGATCTAAAGGTAGGAAGAACGCTGAATCTCGGTGGACATTGTCATCTGGAGTTGACGGCGGACTCGTTCAATTTGTTCAATCGCGACAATGAGAGATTCCAGATTGACGACGACGGCTACTATAATTCGGCGGGACAGTTCATAAAGTACACGCAATCGTTGGGAGGAACTTACTATCCGGCTTATTATCAGCAACCTACAAGTTTGATGAAGCCGACCAACTCATTTGCGCCGCGGCAGATTCAGCTGTCGATGCGGTTGAGTTTCTGAGGTGGAGTGAAGATTTTTGCTCATTCCCCTTGACTTAACAGGGTAATCCTTGCCATAACTAACGGGTCCAGTTTGGACGGGTGGGGGGTGTTGTCGTTTGGCGGAAGTTAGACTTCAAGAGGGTGAATCCCTCGAAAACGCGCTGCGGCGATTCAAGCGGAAGGTACAGACCGAGGACATTATCAAGGAAGTAAAACGTCACTCCTTTTACCTGAAGCCGGGCGAGAGAAAGCGAGTCAAAGAAGCGCTGGCTCGCAAGCGCAGCCGCAAGAAAGCACGCAAGGAACAGGACTAAGAAAAGACGGGCCGTTCGCTGGTCGGGACGGCTCGTTCCTCGCACTCGAAGATGTTTTGACTAGAAGATGGTTCGGGATCGAAGATGCGGATCGAAGACGATTCGAATTTTCGAAGTAGATGCCTTAAGCAGTAACCATGCGGTGCACGCCGTATGGCGGGCCGAGTCCAGGGGCAAGTACGAGGGGGATGTAAATCTCCTGCCCACGATGTGAACCGGATCCTTCCCTATTCGGGTCTCCCGTGCAGAGCAGGGACGCGGAATGGGAGCGCCTCGCCAATGGAATACCAGGACAAGGTTTTAAAGTGTATCGATTGCGGCACGGATTTCGTGTTCACAGCGGGTGAACAGCTGTTCTTCCACGACAAGCAATTCAAGAACGAACCCAAACGCTGCAAGAACTGTAAGGGCAAGAGGGTCGCAGTGCTTGGGGCTTCGTCGCATGGACAGTCGCACGGACAGGGATCGTCGCGTGGTCACTCCTACGCGAAGACGGAGACCCGGACGAACTGTTCGCAGTGTGGGAAAGAGACCACGGTGCCTTTCCGGCCGACCCAAGGACGACCGGTGCTGTGCCGTGAGTGCTTTCAGCACGGGCGGCAGGTCGCGAGCGCCTGATTATTCTCCGAACGTGATAGCCGTGGGGCCAGCGGGATGCTGATCCTGCGTGGCGCGGGCTTTCTTGTGCCTTAAAGAAGAAGATCGCTGGAAGCTTCAGCCGCGGCATGCACTCGTTTACTACATGCACTCGTTTACTATAGGACCGTGGCTCGCTTCTACATACAGAATTTTGGCTGCCGCGCTACGCAAGCGGACGGGGCCGCACTGGAACGGCAATTTCTGGACCGCGGCTTGGAGCGCGCCGGGACAGCTCGCGACGCCGAAATTGTCGTGCTCAACACCTGCACCGTAACCGAGAGCGCGGATCAAGATGCGCGCGCATCGATACGACGGCTGCAACGGGTGAATCCCGGGTGCCGTATTCTGGTGACCGGATGCTACGCGCAACGGGCGCCGGAAGAACTGGCAGCGCTGCCGGGTGTGACCTGGGTCGTCGGTAATTCGCACAAGCACCAGGCGGCGGAGATTGCCACTTCTTCCTCTCGGGGGTTTGTTCCACTCGCGCGGCTTTCTGGAGAACAGCGAAACCCTTCTCAAGATCAGTCTTCCGGGGATCAACCGGCCAATGTGATTGTGGGCGACATTTTTGCCCATACCGAATTGCTGGCGGCTCCGGTATTTGAAGCGGCCAATCAGCGGACGCGGCCGAACCTTAAGGTGCAGGATGGATGCGACAACCGCTGCTCGTTTTGCGTGATTCCGTATGTTCGTGGGCAGAGCCGCTCGCTGCCAGGCGAGCGCGTCATCGCGGAAGTGAAGACGCTGGTCGAGGCGGGCTATCGTGAAGTGGTAATTTCCGGGATCAATTTGGGGCGGTGGGGAAGAGATCTCGAGGGCAGCTCTCAGCTCTCAGCTTTCAGCTCTGAGTCAACGCCAACAACTGACGACCGGCGGATTGAAACTTTGATTCGCGCCATCCTCGATCAGACTTCTCTTCAGAAATTGCGCCTCAGTTCGGTCGAGCCTATGGACTGGAGCGATGAACTGATTGACTTGATGGCGGCGTCCGGGCGTATCGCCAAGCATGCGCACGTGCCCATGCAGTCGGGGAGTGATGCGGTGTTGCGGCGGATGCATCGCAAATACCGGCCATGGCATTACCGGGAAAAGATCCTGAAGATTCGAGCGGCCATGCCGACGGCGGCGATTGGCGCCGACGTGATGGTGGGATTTCCGGGCGAGACGGAGGCGGAGTTTAATGAGACGCGGCGCATGATCGAAGAGCTGCCGTTTACTTATCTGCACGTGTTCACCTATTCGGCGCGGCCGGGAACGCCGGCGGCGGAGCAACCGGGCCAGGTTCCGGTCGCACTGGCGCGGGAAAGAAATCGCATGCTGCGGGAGATCGCATCCAAGAAGAAGGCGGCATTTATGCGGTCGCTGGTAGGGACGGTGGTCGAGGCGATCACGCTGCAAACGGGCGGAGCGGAGTTCACGGAAGCGCTGACGGACAACTACCTGAAGCTGAAAATTTCCGGGCATCATGACGCGAACCGCTGGATGGATGTGTATGTTGAAAGCGTGAATGGCGAAATGCTCACGGGGAAGCGGTTGGCGCATCCGGCTCCGGAGCCTGCTGGGAGCGAGCACTGGGAACGAGCAGAGGCGGATTGTCAGGCCGGAAGTCCGGCTGAACAGTAGTAACTCAGGAGTGCACAAAAGCGAACAAACGCATTGACCTGTAGCTGTTTACGGCTTACGATAGCGGAAAATAACAATTTGCGGGAGTGATCCGAACCCATGTCAGAGTCAGCGCTTCGGTCGGCGGTGTGCTGTTTACTTGCGATCCTGTTTCCAGCACAAATGATGCTGGCGGGTGAGACCGCGTCGGCCATGCTGTATACGAATGGTTCGGCATGGTTGAACGGGAGCGAGGTGCCGAAATCCGCAGCCGTATTCTCGGGAGACATGCTGCAGACAAGGCAGGATTCGACAGCTAGCATTCAATCGAAAGGATCAAGCGTAATGGTGCTGGCGGACTCCCTGGTGAAATTTGAAGGGCCGGCCGTGGAGCTTGAGCATGGCGCGGTGCGGGTGACGACTTCGCTCGGACTGGAAGCGCGCGCCGGTGAAGTGACGGTGAAGCCGGTGAACAATTCCTGGACAGAGTTTCAGGTGACCGACGTCGATGGACGCGTGCAGATCGCAGCCAACAAGGGCGACGTATCGGTCCAGGACGCCCAGGGAACGACGACAACCGTAACCCAGGGACAGCAGACCACGAAAGACGACACGGCCGATACAGAGAAAAAGAAGAAGAAAAAGCATCGCAATGGAACTGGAGCGGCGCCAGCCGCGGGTGGGGGAATCATGAGTTCGCCGTACGCGGTGTACGGCGGATTAGCTGGCGTGGCCGGGGGTGCGATCTGGATATGGACCCGTAATGAAGCCCCGGTGAGTCCGTCGTGCCCATCGAACCCCTGCCAGTGACTTTCATGCGAGTGAGTTCCTGCCCTAAGTTCTCTCCCGTTGTGTTCTGGTGTGGACCGTTGAAGCTGCATTGCTGAAGCTGGATCGTTGAGTCTGGATCGCTGAATTCATGTCGCGTTACGTTTCCTACCGAGATTTCGATTGGGTCCTGATGGGCTTCGTGCTGGCGATCTGCGCGCTGGGCGTAATACAGATTCACAGTGCGACCGAGCACACCAAGTTTGCAGGATCCCACATCAAGCAAATCTACTGGATTCTGGCGGGCGTGGGCGCCATGTTCCTGGTCAGTCTGCTCAACTATCAAGCCCTGCTCGAACAAATCCACTGGCTGTATATCGTTTCACTGGCCTCGCTCATTGCCGTGCGCTTGTTTGGGGAGAAATACCTCGGGGCGCGGCGCTGGATGAAGATGCCGGGTGGGGCGCACTTCCAGCCATCCGAGTGGGTGAAGTTAATTCTAATTCTGGCCGTCGCGAAGTATTTTTCCGACTTACACGAGCGGGAATTATCGTGGTCCGACTTTCTGAAGGCCGGCGCAATCGTCGGGATTCCGATGATTCTTGTGCTCATCCAGCCCGATCTTGGTACGGCTCTTACCTACCTCCCGATTGCCGTGATGGGCCTTTTTCTTGGCGGATTACGATGGCGGCAGGCTGGGATCGTGGTTCTGCTCGCGGCACTGTGCACTCCTTTAGCCTGGCACCACATGAAGGACTATCAGAAGCAGCGTTTGCTTAGCTTTCGCGAACCGGACGCAGATCCCAGAGGGGCAGGCTACCAAGTCACGCAATCGCTGATTGCGGTGGGGTCAGGCGGAATTTTTGGCAGCAGCCAGGGATCGCAGACGAAACTGGCATTCCTACCGATTCCGCAAACCGACTTTATTTTTGCTGCATTTGCCGAAGAACACGGGTTTGTAGGAGCTCTGGCGGTTCTCCTGTTATACTTTATAGTGCTGATGCGGTTGACTCAGAATGCACAAACGGCGCCCGACCGCGCCGGGGCATTTCTGGTGATGGGTGTGGTGGCTGTGCTTAGTTTTCACATCCTGGTCAACGTCGGCATGGTGGTTGGCTTTATGCCAGTCACGGGAATTCCTCTACCGCTTATGAGTTACGGTGGGTCTTCCGTTCTTTTCATGTTTTTGGCGCTGGGGATGGTAATGAACGTCAGGATGCGCCGCTTCGTGAACTGAGACGGTTGGAGGAAGTTAGGGCGCGCTTCTCAACTGGTCTTATCGACTGGTTCTATCAGCAACGAGAACGGCGCCACGAAACAAGATTGAGCAGCAGAAACAAGATTACGAAGGCCCTCGCGAAAAAGGAGGGCAGAATGCCGGCAGAAGTCAAAGCCGGACAGGATTGAAGCCAGTCAGGCGGGGAACGACCCCCTCAGCGGAATGCGAGGGAGTGGTCACAGACCTGACGGAAGGCTTAACGCGATCAGTGCAGACGAGTAAAAACAATTCACTGCAGCGTCGGTCCCGGGAAGAAGTACTTCCTCCTGGCGACCGCGCCCGCTCCTACCCCGCACCCCAGCCAGCGAAAACCGCGCTGTCCGGGGACCCCGTGGAGCGGCGCTGAACGCTATCGATCCCTTGGTCCGCCTTGCGCTTCTGGTCCGGCAAAGAAAAACCGGAGTAGAAATGAACAAGGAACTGTATGTATCGACCACCCCCCACGAAACCAAAGTGGGGATCACGGAAGACGATCAGCTAGCAGAAATTTACCTGGAACGAGAAAACGAATACACCTTAGCAGGCTCGATTTATAAGGGCCGAGTGACGCGCGTGCTGCCAGGCATGCAATCCGCCTTTGTGGATATCGGATTGGAACGCGACGCGTTTCTTTACGTCTCCGATTTCATGGATCTGGAACAGCAGGACGAGGACCTGGATGAAGCCATCCCGGCGAATCGTCCGGCGGCGGAGGCCCGTCCGCGCAACGGTTTGGAAGCGGGTCCCGCGCTTAGTAGCGACGGACAGCTTGCCGAGGCCGGCAACGGAGCGGATGAGGGGGAACAACCGGAGACGGCTTCCGCGGAAGCGTCCGGTAACGCCCCCGGCACGGGCATAGCCCGCGACTTCCGCGGACGGCGCCGTCGTCGCGGACGTCGTGGAGAAAGCGGAGACCGGGGCGGGCGCGGGCCGAATGCGGCGACCGACCGCGGCGAAGTTCGCAGCGAACACCGCAGCGAGAGCAGCGGCGAGTCACGGAACGAATCTCGGAATGAAAGTCGCAACGAAAGTCGCAACGAAAGTCGGAACGAACGGTTTGGCCGCGGCGACCGTCCGGGCCACGGCGGGTCGGATTCGCGATTCCAGCGCAGCGCACCAACCGCTCGCACCGGTCGCGACTACGATTACGGACCGCCCCCGGGATATCAACCGATCGTGCTTCCGGGCGAATCCATCTCCAAGTACCAACGACAGGGTCAGAATCAAAGTCAGAGCCCGGCGTTGCGCGCGGAGAGTGCAGTAGAAAGTGCGGCGGCGGAACGGCCGGCACCGGCCTCCATCCTGGCAAACTTTCCCGAAGACGAGCCGATCTTCGCGGCTAAGGTTGCCGAGCCACTTCACGAGCAGCATGAGCATGTGACGGAAGAGGAAGTTTATGAAACCGAAGAGGAAGTTTATGAAGAGGTGCGTGGGACGGCTGCCAGCGCCGCGCCGCAAATAGTCGACGCCAGGAACGAGGCGCGAGCGGAGGTGGTGGAGACTTACCCGGCGCCGAAGACCGCGGCGCACGAGACGCCGCGTGCAGCAGACTTTGCGGCGGCTCCAGAGGTTGCCCACGATGTGCACGAAGTCACTCAAGGCGCCGTAGAGGAACAGGAGATCGAGGAAGAGGAAGCCGACCTCAGGGCTTACGGAGAAGAACCGGGAGACGACGCGGGCTTTGAAGAACTGGAAGAAGAGACGCGGGCGGCCGGTGGAGAGTTGTCTGACTCCGGAGTTGGAACGGTTGCTCCGGGGCTGGCGGCCAGTGGTGAAGCGGCAGCGAACGGCGAAGTGGTTCCCGAAGCCGTACTGGAAGCCGAAGAGCGAGAAGCGGAAGAACTGGAACTTGAAGAAGCACAGGCGGAAGCTGAGGCGCTGCTCGAGGCCGAGGCGATTGGCGACGGCACCGTGGATGCGAGCGCTGCAGTTCGTGCTCCCTCACCGGAAGCGAGGTTGTTGCAGCGGACGCAACGCCGCGGGCCGGATCGGGGGCCAGATCGCGGCTCCGATCGAGGGCGCGGACGGCGCGGTGGGCGGCGTTTCCGCAGCCGCGAAAACACGGTGGTGCCGCAGATCAGCGAACTGCTTAAAGAAGGGCAGGAAGTGCTGATCCAGATTGCGAAGGAGCCGATTGCCAAGAAAGGCGCGCGCATCACCAGTCACATTGCGCTGCCGGGTCGCTTCCTGGTCTTCATGCCGACGGTGAACCACACCGGCGTGTCGCGCAAGATCGCCTCGGAAGAAGAACGGCAGCGGCTGAAAAGAATCATCCAGAGCGAGCGCGAAAACGGCGGCGGCGGTTTTATTGTGCGGACCGCGGCAGCGGGCGCCACCGACGAAGAACTGCGAGCGGATATCCGCTTTCTGAAGAATCTGTGGAACGAGATTAAGACGCGTTCCGAGAGCAGCAAGGCTCCGGCATTGATCTATCACGACCTGAACGTAGTGGAGCGGGTGCTGCGCGATCAGGTGAGTTCGGATTTTTCCGTCATCTGGGTCGACACGGAGCAGGAATACGAGCGCATCGTGCGGTTTGCCAATCGCTTCCAGCCGGCTCTGGTCAAGCGCGTCAAGCTCTACACCAAGGAGACGCCGCTCTACGATCAGTTCGGGCTGAACGAGGAAATCAACAAGGCGCTCAAGTCAAAAGTCTGGCTCAAGAGCGGTGGCTACATCGTGATCAACCAGACGGAAGCGCTGGTCGCCATCGACGTGAATACCGGCAAGTACGTCGGCAAAACCGCCCGCCTCGAAGATACGATCGTGAAAACGAACGTCGATGCGATCAAGGAAATCGTGCGCCAGGTGCGGCTGCGCGATCTGGGCGGCATCATCATCATCGACTTCATCGACATGGACGAGCGCCGCAACCGTCAGAAAGTGATGCAGGCGCTGGAAGAGGCGCTGCGCTTCGATCGAGCGCCATCCAAGGTGCTGCAATTCAATGATTTCGGTCTGGTTGCAATCACGCGCAAGCGCGTGAAGCAATCACTGGAACGGACGATCGGGTCGCCCTGCCCGTATTGCCAGGCCACGGGCTTCGTGAAAGCGGTCGATACGGTCTGCAACGAGGTCTATGTCGAGATGCGCAAGATCTCGAAGCATCTGGAGCACAGCGACGTAATGTTACGAGTGAACCCCGAGGTGGCGAAGGCGCTGAAGGCGGACAACGCGCGCCTGCTGAATGAGATGGAAGAACTCACGAAAAAGACGATCATCGTGAAGTCGGATCCGGCGCTGCACCAGGAGCAGTTCGACATTCACTAGCTTCGGCTTCAACCTGGAAGAATGAGGGATAGGCGAGCAGCCTGTCCCTTTTTATTTTGCGGTTACGCGGCGGCGAGGAGCTTGGCGGCTTCATCGGTGCGCTCGCGCAGCTTTTCGAGCGAGTTGCGGAGAGGTTCTCTGCTGGCCTGCGCTTCCGCCTGCTGGCCCACGGTCAAAGCGAGCCGGTCTACAGCCTCGGCGAGGTGTTTGGCGAGGTCGACGAGGACCACCAGAGAATCGGCGTGCAGCTTCCAGACGGAGCGGGAATTCTGCGAGCGCTTCAGTTCCTCCACTTCAGTGGTGATGCGCGCGGTTACGGCGACCAGGCGGAGCAGCATTCGTGCAGCATCCGCGCGCGGGCCCGTTTGGTCGAGATAGTCGGCAGTGTACGCTTCAATCTCAGCGGAACTGAGCATCAGGTTGAAATAACGCATGGGCACGATCTGGCGGAATTTTGGATCGGCGACGCGCACGAAGACGCGGATCGATTCTTCCACGCGGCGCAACTTTGCTTCTTCCGCCGAGAGCGCCTGCGGTGTGATGGCAGCGGGCGCATACTTGGGAACGAGCGCGGGAGCGGGAGCAGCCGCTGCGCCAGCAGTTGCCGCGCGGGCAGCGGGCGACGCCTGGTTGGCGGCGCGCCGGATCGGCGGCCTACGCTCCAATTCTTTTTTCAGCCGCGAGACGCGACGGAATTTGTCCAGCGCTGTGCTGTAGTCAATCTTCAGCAGGGCTTGCTGGTTCAGGGCGGCGACGTCCTCGACGGTAACTTCAACGCCGTCGACCGTACTGAGGATGCTGCCTCCGAGTTCTTCCAGCCGGTTGGCAAAATCCTTGATTTCTTTCGTGGCGGCGTCGAACAGCGAATGGAAACGATCGCCGAACGCAGCATTGTAAGGGGCGAGCGTGGCCAGCACTCCGGGGTGATAAATCGATTCGCCGAGCGAGGCTTTCAACTCCCGCACCCGCGGGATAATGCCGGAGTCCATCAGAGTGCTGAAGTCCTGGAAGCGATTCGCCTGGTCGAGCAGGGGACCGAATTCGCGCAGCAGCTGCACGTGACTTTCCGGCAGCGTGGGCACATCGGACTCAGACAGAATTTCAAGCAGTGCAATTTCAAACGGAGACAGAGGAATTGATCCATCGAGGCCGTAGCCGCGTTGCTCCCACTGTCCAGGCACGCGCGGATGACGAAACAGAAAAGTCGCGACCAGATCGGTTTTGTCACGATTGGCGCCGGAATCGTCGCGGTGGCGCGCAAAGTAGCGCAGCAGCGCCTCGGCGACCTCGGGATCAAGGTCGGATTGCACTCCCAGCCGCAGCATGGCGGGAGTGATCGCCATGTCGAGAAGCTGGATCCAGAGCTGCATTTGATCCAGGGTGGAGCGCACGTCTTCGGTGTGGCTGATGACGTCAGGGGCGAATTCGGCGGGCGCGGGCAGTTTTCCGCCCAACTGGTCGCTCAGCAGCCGCTGGTAAAAGCTCTGCACGGTGGCCAGTAACGCGAGTTCCCATTTGGGATCCTCAACCAAAGTCTGCTCCTTCGAGATCGCGGGGTATTGTTTTCAAATGGGTACCATCTTTTAGTTAAACCGAAAGGGAACGGCAGCGCAATCGGTTACCCGGTTACGGAAGTGACTGCACTGTTACCCTGCGCATTGCCCGTACTATTGAAATACCACAGCCTTATTCCCATACAAAAGGATGCGGTTCTCGACGTGCCAGCGGACGGCGCGCGACAGGACGACTTTTTCGATGTCGCGTCCCTTCTGAATCAGATCGTCGATGGTGTCACGGTGGTAAATGCGGACGGTGTCCTGCTCGATGATGGGGCCATCGTCGAGCACTTTAGTAACGTAGTGCGCGGTGGCTCCGATCAGTTTGACGCCCCTCTGAAACGCCTGATGGTAGGGCTTGGAGCCGATGAACGCCGGCAGGAAGGAGTGGTGAATGTTGATGACGTTCTGTGAGCCGAAGGTGGCGATGAACTCGTTCGAGAGCACCTGCATGTAGCGCGCCAGGACCACGAGACTGCATTTGTGTTCGCGGACGAGCGCGATTTGTCTCTGCTCCGCTTCCTCCTTGTTTTCTTTAGTGACCGGCACAACGAAGTAGGGGACGCGGTAGAAGTCAGCGATACGCTGGTTGTCGGGATGGTTGGAAATGATCAGCGGGATCTCGCAATGGAGTTCGCCACTCTGGTGGCGGTAGAGCAGATCTTGCAGGCAGTGGTCATACTTGGAAACGAAAATAGCGACGCGCGGGCGATCGGTAGAACGGGCGAGCCGCCAGTCCATCTGGAAGTCGCGGGCGACGGGGCCGAAGCGCTCGGAAAACTCAGCGAGGTCAAAATCGAAATCCGACGGATCGAACTCGACCCGCGTCAGAAAAAGATTGGATTTCTCGTCTCCATGCTCATCGGCGAACAGGATGTTGCCGTTGTGGCGAAAGATGAATTCGGCAATCGAGGCCACGACGCCCTTGCGGTCCGGGCAAGAGATCAGAAGGATGGCGGAGTTGGGCATAGAAAACTTCCGATGAGGCTGATCGAGGCTAACCGACCTCAACTGCTGGATAGTCTTCGATATATTCTTCCCCGTTGCAGCCGTAGTACGCGACCTTGCGCCCAAGAAGATCGACATCGTAGCGTACGACGCCGGCTCGCCAAGTGGCCGCCAGAAATTCGGGGAACGTACTTTTCCCAGCTTGATCGGTGCGCAACGCCGCGATAAGAGCTTCCCGGTTGAACGGAGGCACATCGACCGTGCCCGACGACAGTGGCGACCCTAGCGTCGCAACCGGCCCATCCTGGGTGAGATATAGACTCTGACATGCGGGCAAGTACCAGAGATTGCGCGTCACACCCGCGCGCCGCAGGGTTTCCGCCAGATACGGGAAGCCGCCGACCTTCGGCCTCCCGGCCATGGCCCGTTGTTGGGCCGCTTGCAGGTTCTGGATTGCTTTGCTCATCGAAATTTCTCCAGCAAACTATAACTACTTCTTCAGCGCCTTCGCAATCTCGCGCGCGGCGTTGGCGCCGGAGCCGCCGGTGAGTCCTGTCCCGGGATGCGTCCCACTGCCGCACAAATATAAGCGCTCGATCGGAGTCTGATAACGAGCCCAATCGAGCAGCGGGCGCATGGTGAAGAACTGGTCGAGCGCGAGCTCACCGTGGAAGATGTGCCCGCCGGTGAGGCCATAAGTTTCTTCGAGATCCTTGGGCGTAATGATCTGGTGGCGCAGGATGGTCTGCGGCAGATTCGGTGCGTACTGCGCAATCGTCTTCACCACGGTTTCGCCGAGAGGGATGCGCTGACTCTCCCAGTCACTGTTTTTCAGCTTGTACGGAGCGTACTGCATGTAGATCGACATCACATGCTGGCCCGCTGGGGCGAGCGACGGATCGGAAAGCGACGGGAACGTAATTTCAATGTAGGGATTGCGCGAGAAATTGCCGTACTTCGATTCGTCGAAGGCGCGCTCGAGGTAATCGATCTCGGGACTGATCTGGATGCGGCCACGAAGCAGGTCGCCGTTGCTCTTATCCCGTGAACCAGCCTTAAGCGCGGTGAATTCAGGCAGCGCGGAGAGCGCGAGATTGATTTTGGCGACCGTCCCCATGGAACGGTAGTTCTTGATTTTCTGGACGAAGTCGGGGCTGAGGTGCGTGGAATCGACCAGGCGCATGAGGGTGCTCTTCGGGTCGGCGTTCGAAACCACCGCGCGTGCAGAAATCTCTTCGCCGGAGGTCAGCATGACTCCGGTAGCGACGCCGTCTTTGACGCGTATCTCGGCGATGTCAGCTTCGGTGCGAATTTCCGCGCCCGCCTGTTTCGCCGCCGCAGCCATGGCCAAAGTGATGGCGCCCGCGCCGCCGGCAGCGAACTGAACGCTCCCGGCTGGAGTCGGGTCTGCAGCGGCGCGCAGCATCAACACGAGTGCACTGCCCGCCGACCACGGGCCCAGGAATGTTCCGAAGATGCCGCGGGCGGCGATGGTGGCGCGCAGCGGTTCAGTGTCGAAGAACTCAGCGACCAAGTCGGCGGCCGCCATCGGTCCCCAGCGCAGCACGCGATACAAATCTTTCTTGCCGAGATTTCGTATCGACCGGCCCGTCTTCAGCATCCCCCAGAGATCGCCACTGTTGGGGTTGTCAATGTTCGGCGGAGTGAGCAGGAGCGCTTCGCCGATGACCTTGCCGATCTTTCCCAGGGCCGCGGCGAAGTCCGCGTAGGAGGCAGCGTCTTTTTGCGACCACTGTGCAATTTCCTGCGCCGCTTTTTTTGTGTCGGAGTAGAGAACAAGCGCGCGCCCGTCGGGCAGCAGCGAGACGGTGCTCACCTCTGGAGTCGTCAGCTGGAGGCCGTGCTTCTCCAGTTGCATGTCGCGCACGATGTCCGCGCGGAGCGGGCCGGTGTTGTGCGCGAGCGTGGAGCAGCGGAAGCCGGGATGAAATTCTTCGGTGATGGCCGCCCCGCCCACCTGGGCGCGGCGTTCGAGCACCAGCGGCTTGAATCCAGCTTTGGCTAGATAGAAGGCGGTGACCAGACCGTTGTGTCCACCGCCGACGATGATCACATCACGTGTTTCGGCCATAGGTCTTTCTTCGGATACTTCTTCGGATACTATGCCGCCCCGTCTTTCAGAATTTCGAGCGCCGCCAAACGTCCGGGAGCGCCCATGATGCCGCCGCCGGGATGCGTGGCCGATCCGCACATGTATAGATTCTTGATCGGCGAGCGGAATTGCGCCCATCCCGCAACTGGGCGCAGAAAAAATAACTGTTCGAGCGAGAGTTCGCCCTGGAAGATGTTGCCTTCTGTCAATCCCCACTCGCGTTCGAGGTCGAGTGGGGTCACGACCTGGCGGTGCAGAATGATGTTCTTGATGTTCGGTGCGTATTCAGCGATGGTGTTGACCACGTTGTCGCCGAATTTTTCTTTTTCCGTGTCCCAGTCGAGGCCGGGAGCCAGCTTGTAGGGAGCATATTGTACGAAACAGGAAAGAATGTGCTTGCCCGGCGGCGCGAGCGACGTGTCGGTGAGCGTCGGAATCACCATGTCGATATACGGATGCGAAGACCAGTGCCCGTATTTCGCTTCGTCGTACGCCTTCTCCATGTACTCGACGCTGGGCGAGATCGACATGGCGCCGCGCAAATGCGCGCCCACTCCCGGCATGCATTTGAAATCGGGCAGGCCGTCGAGCGCCATGTTCACTTTGCCGGAAGACCCGCGGAACTTATAGCGATTCACGCCCTCCATGAATTCATCGGGCAGATTGCCGGGCTCGATCATCTTGGTAAACGTGAGCCGCGGATCTACGCTGGAGGAAATTACGTCGGCATAAATCTCGTCGCCGTTGCCGAGCACAACGCCGGTAGCGCGTCCGTTATTGACGATAATCTTCGCAATCGGAGCTTCGGTGCGGATTTCGACTCCGGCTTCGCGAGCCGCGCCGGCGATCGCGTTCGAGATGGCGCCGGTGCCGCCGCGCGCGAATCCCCAGGCACGGAAGGCGCCGTCAATTTCGCCCATGTAGTGATGCAGCAGAACATAAGCGGTGCCGGGCGAGCGCACGCCGAGGAAAGTTCCGATAATGCCCGACGCCGACATCGTCGCCTTGAGCACGTCCGTCTCGAACCACTGATCGAGAAAATCAATGGCGCTCATGGTCATGAGCTGGACCTGGTTGTACTTGTCCTCGCTCGACATGCCCTGGAAGCGGCGTCCGATGAAGAGCAGCTTCATCAATTCCTTCGGATTCAGCGTCGCCGGATCGGGCGGAATCATGCTGAGGATCGGCTTCACGAAACGGCACATGGCCTGCATCGCTTTGCCAAATTCATCGTAGGCTTCGGCGTCGACCCGCGAGTGGCGGGCAATTTCGCGATGCGTCTTGCCGTGATCGTTCACGCGCCACAGATGGTCGCCGTTCGGCATGGGAGTGAAAGTGCCGTCGAGCGGCAGGATCTCAAGTCCGTGGCGAGGAAGATCGAGGTCGCGAATAATCTCAGGCCGCAACAGCGAGACGACATAAGAGCAAACCGAAAATTTGAAGCCGGGAAAAACTTCTTCCGTGCAAGCCGCCCCGCCGAGGACGTGGCGGCGCTCGAGCACCAGCACTTTCTTTCCCGCTTTCGCCAGATAGGCGGCGTTGGTGAGGCCGTTGTGGCCGCCGCCCACCACGATCACGTCGTACTTCGTACCGCGCGCAACAGAAGGCATAGATTGACCGATTCCAAGAGAATGTGACTCGCCATTCTATCGAGAAACTGGCTGTTTGTCGCTGTTTACGTGCGATTAATGACCCACGGTCAGCTTATCTCAGCGCTTGCCGCCGAGGCGCAGCGGTGCATATAATCCGGCGTTGGAGTTTCTTCGAAACCGAACCTTCTCACGAGGTTGACTTTGCCCATCGGAACCGCATTTCACGAGAGAACTTTTGCCCTCTGCCACAGTCTGAATTACCGAGAGTGGTCGGGATACTACACGGTCAGCGTGTATGAAGTGCACCACGAGCACGAATACAACGCGATCCGCAACGCGTGCGCACTGATTGATATTTCTCCACTCTACAAGTATCTGGTCACGGGCAAAGACGCGACCAGACTGGTGAACCGCGTGATCACGCGCGACGTCAGCAAAGTCGCCGTGGGACAGGTGATTTACGCCTGTTGGTGTGATGAAGACGGCAAGGTGATCGACGACGGTACCATCACCCGATTGGAAGAAAACAAATATCGCTGGACGGCCGCCGACCCGAGCCTGCGCTGGTTCCGGCAGAACGGCCTGAACATGGATGTTCAGATTGAGGATATCTCCGAGCAAACGGCGGCTCTGGCGCTGCAAGGGCCAGCTTCCGCGAAACTTTTGAAGACGGTCGCGGAAGCTGACATCACGAACCTGAAATATTTTCGCAAAACCAGCGGCAAGATTGCTGGCGTGCCGGTAGATATCTCGCGTACCGGGTACACCGGCGATCTCGGCTACGAGATCTGGATCCCTTGGGATCAGGCCGTCCAAGTCTGGGACGCGCTGATGGACAAAGGCAAGCAGTTCGACATTCACGCCGCGGGAATGCTGGCGCTCGATGTGGCGCGAGTCGAGACAGGACTGTTGCTGATCGAAGTCGATTACACAAGTTCGAAGAAGGCGCTGATTCCGTCGCAGAAATTCTCGCCGTATGAGTTGGGATTCGGGAAGATGGTGCATCTCGATAAAGAAAACTTCATCGGCAAACGCGCGCTGGCACGAGACGACAAGCAGGGCGTGGCGCGGCAGTTAGTTGGACTCGAAGTCGATTGGGTGGAAGTGGAAGAACAGTTCGACAAGTTCGGGCTCTCTCCGGCAGCGCCCAGCCAGGCTTCGCGTGTAGCGGTGCCGGTCTATTCCGGCGACAAACACGTGGGCAAGGCAACGACGACGGCGTTTTCTCCGTTGTTGAAAAAACTGATTGCGCTGGCGAGCGTGGGCACCGAGTATTCGAAGCCTGGCACCAAGTTGCAAATGGAATTGACCATCGAAGCGCAGCGCATGAAGACGACGGCGACGGTCGTGCCCTTACCGTTCTTTAATCCGAAGCGGAAGACGGCCGTACCGGTGTAGAAATCACGGACGGTAAAGGACACAAGAAACAAGAGAGCACATCTAACGCGCGGCGCGGCTGCTGCGCTTCCAATACAAATATCCAGGCACGCCAATCAGCACAATAGCGGCGCCCCACAGCGCTTCGGCTGGCCGCTGGATGATGGTGTTGAGCGTCCAGGCACCTCCGACCAATATGTAGATGGCGGGCAGCCACGGGTATCCGGTGCAGCGGTAGGGGCGGGGAAGGTCGGGTTTTTTCCAGCGCAGCACGAACAGGCCGATAACGGTGAGCGTGTAGGAGAGCACCATGCCAAAGATCACATAGGTGTAAAGCTGGTCGTAGCGTCCGCTCATGGTGAGCACCGCAGCCCAGATGCCCTGGCCGACCAAGCTGAATGCGGGCGTGCGCCATTTGGGATGGATGACGGCCATGCGGCGGAAGAAGACTCCGTCCTGCGCCATGGCGAGGTAGACGCGCGCGCCCGAAAGGGTGCAGGTCGCGGCCGCGCTGAAACAAGAAATCGCGATCATCGCCGACAGCCAGACTGCGGCAGCGGGCGAGAAAAGTACTGCCGCGGCAGCATGGGCAATGGTCTCGTGCTTTGCGATCTCGCTGAGCGGCATGGCGTAAACGTAGGTCATGTTCATCGCCAGATAAATCGCGCCCACCGCGAGCACTCCCAAAACCATGGCCAGCGGAACATTTCGCCGCGGTTCTTTGACCTCGCCGGCGACCCAGGTGATATATACCCATCCGTCGTAAGCCCAAAACACGGCGATCAAGCCGACGCCGAGAGCGGAAATCAATTGCGCGGGGCCCAATCCCATAGTTAGACCACCGCGCGCCTGCGAACTGAAATTCGACCAATGTCCTTTCCCGATGGCGAATCCCAGGAAAACGAAGGCTGCCATAGCGGTGAACTTCGTCCAGGTGGAGACATTCTGCAGAAGCGCGCCCCAACGCAATCCGACAACGTTCACATAAGTGAGGACGGCGATCAGCAGCAGCCCGACGGCATGCGCACGCGTAAACGGCATGCCCAGCAACGAGAAGATCACATGCTCCTGCGAAATGGCGGGAATGATGTTCCCCATGTAGGCCGCCGAAGCGACGGAGAGCGCGGCGATGGTGCCGCCATTCGCGACGGCGAACAACATCCAGCCGTAAAGAAACGCAACCAGGTCGCCGTAAGCTTCGCGGAGGTAAATGTATTGGCCCCCGGAGTCGGGAAACATGGAGCCGAGTTCGGCGAAGGCGACGCAGGCGCACAGCGAAATCACTCCACCGAGAATCCACACCAGAAAAAACAATGTTGGATTCGGTAACGGTCCGGCAATATCTTTGGCGGTAAGAAAAATAGAAGAGCCGATGATGCCGCTCACCAGCAGCAATACCGAATCGAGCAAACTGAGCCCGCGGACGAGACTGGGCTTTTGACTGGACGCTTCGGTTTCGAAAGCCAGGGGCGCGGGAGGGTTGTTCATCGAATAGCCGGCGTGGCCTTCATCCCATGCCCAGTTCGTCGGAAGATTCCAGTGGCGTTCCGCAACGGCGGCAGATGACGGCCGAGCAATCGCCGCAGGTCAGTGGATCGCTGACCTCCACCGCGCACACCGGACAATAGAGCACTGCTCCGGGTTGCTTGTCCGGCGCTGCTTTCGGGGTGATCTCCATAAGCACGAAACTGTAACACAATACGCGGAGTTTCTTACTCGAGCGGCTTTCGCAGGATCAGGTCGCCGTCTGTTGGCGGCAGCGAGAAGGGAAACTGCCAGATTTTGTCTTTCATCCAGACGCCGAGAACAAAATCCTCCCGGTCCTTCCACGGGCCGATCCACTTATTGCCGGTGGCGAACAAGACCCAGCCGTGCGCTTCAGGATTGCCCGGACTCAAAATCACCGTGTCGGGATAGAGTGTCTGCGTGCTCAAGAACTCAATGAACTCGGCAGCTTCCTTCTGGTATACGCGCAAGAGAGCCGTTTTTTCTTCGGCGATCTTGGGATTCTTTTTGATCTGGCGCTCAGTCTCGAAGATCTTCGTATCCACATCATTCTGCAACTTGTTGGAGAGTTCCGCGGGATCCGCGTAGGGCTCAAGAATGTCGTGATGATGAACGAAGTCGATGCGCACGTCCGCCGGAAACTCAAATTTGCTCTGACCCGTGTACGTCACACTTATGTACGCAGCGAAGAGGCCATAGAAGCGGCGACGGCTCTGTGACAGTTCCCGCGAATCCATCAGGAGTGTGACGGTCAGGTCGCGCTCCGTCATCGTCCAGAGGTATTTCCCGTCATCGCGCCGTTCGAATGTGCAACCGGGCGCACCGGCGGTCCATCGCACCGTGGGCAATTGCTTCTCGCGCGCTCGACTGAAGGGCGCAGCCAGGAACACGCAAACCACCAGAGCTAGTTTTGCCTGCCACAAATGTGTCCGCGAGAAATATGATCGCCACATGATTGATGAAGCTAGGCCAGACTACCGAACGCGCGGACGTTGGGCAAGTTTGTCCGATGGTCGGAGCGTCGGTACAAAAATCGTACAAAATAATTTGGCCCTCTCGCGGAGGGCCGTTTTATGCTCGATTTGTAATGGTGAGCGCGGCAGGATTCGAACCTGCGACCCACGCCTTAAAAGGGCGTTGCTCTACCACCTGAGCTACGCGCCCCACCGATTTCAATCTAACACATTTTCTTCCGCGAATTGGTCCTGCACACGCTGCGACGGAGTTGAGAGCCCTGCCGCAATCTCCCGCTCTAACAAACCTCTCTAACAAACCTGGATTAGGATATCCCCATGGCCGTCCGCCGCACTGCCGAGCCCATCACCATCATGGACGCCGAAGAGCGCTTTGAAGGCTTCGAGAACCTGATGCCGTTCAAGGTGCAGAACATTCTTCTCGTTTCCAGTCTCTACGATTCCTTCATTCTTCGCGAAGACGGCCGGCTCAACGAGTTGCTCATCGACGAATCGCTCGAACTCAACCTCCGGCAGATCCCGGGGATTACGCACGTCTCCAGTTGCGCGGAAGCGGTTGAGCTGGTCAGTTCTCAACCGCAATTCAATCTGATCGTCACCAATCTCGCAGTGGGCGACATGGACGCGGCGCAGTTGGCGCGCGAGGTGAGGCATGCGGGGCTCGATGTTCCGGTCATCGTGTTGGCCTATGACTATCGCGAGATCAAGAATTTCGTGGCGCGCAATCCGGTCACCGAAATCGAACGCATTTTTCTGTGGCAGGGCAACGCCCGCATCCTGATCGCGATCGTCAAGTACATCGAGGATAAACGCAACGTCCAGCACGACACACAAGCCATCGGAGTGCCGGTCCTGCTGGTGGTGGAAGACAACATCCGCTATTACTCGTCGTTTCTGCCCGTGATCTATACGGAACTGATCAAGCAATCGCGGCGTGTGATCCAGGAAGGCATTAACGTGGCGCACAAACTGGTGCGCATGCAGGCGCGGCCGAGAATTCTGCTGAGTTCGAACTTCGAAGACGCGGCGCGGCTGGTGCAGGAGTATCGCAATTATCTGTTCGGCGTTGTGTCTGACGTGGAATTCCCGTGGGAGGGCAAGCCGAGTCCGGAGGCAGGTTTTGAACTGGCGCGCATGGTGAAGAGCCTGGTGCCGGACGTGCCCGTAGTTTTGCAGACCAGCCGCACCGAGTTCCGCCCGCGAGCGCATGCCGAGGGATATTCGTTTCTGCGCAAACGCTCGCCCACGCTGCTGAAAGACCTGGGCGAAATACTGATCGAGCAATTCGGGTTCGGCGACTTCGTGTTTCGTCTGCCGGATTCAACCGAGGTCGGCCGCGCAAAAGACATGAACGAACTGGAAGAGCAATTACAGTCGGTTCCGGCGGAGAGCATCGTCTTTCACTCGCAGAGCAACCACTTCTCACACTGGCTGATGGCCCGCACGGAGTTTGCCCTGGCGGCCAAGCTCCGCCCCCGAAAAGTTTCCGATTTTCCGAGCCCCGAACATCTGCGGCGCGATCTGATCGAATCGATCAACGAGTACCGCCTCGAACAAAATGAAGTCCTCATAGGCGACTTCAAGGCGGATACCTTCCAGCCTTCGGAATCAAGTTTTCTGCGCATAGGCTCCGGATCCCTTGGGGGGAAAGCTCGCGGCCTCGCCTTTGTGCGCCATCTTTTGCGCAAAAGCCGCATCACTCGCCGCTTCCCCGGCGTTCGCATCTCGGTGCCTCCCGCCGTGGTTCTGGCGACGGGTGTGTTCGATCAATTCGTAAACGAGAATGACCTCCTGGACTTCGCCTTGCAATGCGAAGACGACGCTGAAATTCAGCGGACGTTCCTGGCCACACCACTATCCGACTCTCTCACCGAAGATCTGAAATCGTTTCTGTCCGAGGTAACCCATCCCCTGGCGGTGCGCTCGTCGAGCTTGCTGGAGGATTCGCAATACCAGCCTTTCACCGGCGTTTATGAGACCTTCATGCTGGGCAACCAGCAGGCAAATCTTGACCAGCGGCTTGCCGCGTTGAGCGAGGCCATCCGGCGCGTCTACGCCTCCACCTTCAGCCGCCATGCCAAAGTCTACGTGCGAGCCACGCCCTACCGTCTGGAAGAAGAAAAAATGGCGGTGATTCTGCAGCAGGTTGTGGGCACGCGACATGACGCTCGCTTTTATCCGGATTTCTCCGGCGTTGTGCGCTCGCATAATTTTTATCCCGTCCCTCCGATGACTTTCGAAGACGGCATCGCGGCCGTCGCTCTGGGGCTGGGCCGCGCCGTGGTGGATGGCGGGAAATGTCTGACTTTCTGCCCGCGCTATCCCCGCAACCTGGTGCAGTTTTCTTCGGTAGAAGACATATTGGCCAACTCGCAGACGGAATTCTGGGCCCTGGAGTTGCACGGTGCCTCTGACGGACGTCCGGGGCATTGGCACGAGAGGCGGTTCAGCCTCGCCGCCGCCGAGAGCGACGGCACACTGCGCGCAGTGGCCTCGACTTACTCCAAAGACAACCACGCCGTCTACGATGGAGTAAGCCGGCCGGGCGCGCGCATCGTGACCTTTGCTCCCATGCTCAAGCACGGAACCTTCCCGCTGGCTGACATTCTGGATGTCCTGGTTCGGGCAGGCGAGGATGCGCTGGGCCATCCCGTGGAGATCGAATTTGCCGTGCGTCTGCCCCAGCAGGCTGACCAAGTGACTGACGAAGTGACCGACGAAGCAACTGACGAAGCAACCGGCCGCGCGGCCGAATTTGGTTTCCTGCAGATTCGCCCGCTGACGCTCGCGCGCTACAGCGAAGACTTAGCTTTGGACGATGTGCAACCCGAACGCTTGATCTGCCAGAGCAGCAAAGTTCTGGGCAATGGACGCATTGAGGGCCTGCACGATGTCATCGTCGTCGATTCGCAGCGCTTCGAGCGTGGCCGCAGCCAGGAGGTGGCCACGGCGGTAGCTCGATTCAATCATCGGCTCAATGCGGACCACCGGCCCTATCTGCTGATCGGGGTGGGGCGTTGGGGATCGAACGAACCCTGGCTGGGCATTCCGGTCGAGTGGGATGAAATCTCTGGGGCGCGCGTGATTGTGGAGGCCGGGTTCCGCGATTTTCGCGTCACCCCATCGCAGGGCAGCCATTTCTTTCAGAACCTTACTGCTTTTCAGGTGGGTTACTTCACCGTGAATCCAGACGCGGGTGAGGGATCGATCGACTGGCAATGGTTGATGGAACAACCGGCCGTCGAAGAGCAAGGTTGTGTGCGCCACTTGCAGTTTGCCGAACCGATCCGCGTGGTGATGAACAGCCACACCAGTCAGGGCGTGATCTTCAAGCCCGAAGCGCACCACGGCGAAGCCGCAACCCGAGAGCGGCGGGGGTAACGTAAGCCGCGGCAATGTAAATTAGATGCCATGGTTACGATCCGCTGCAGTGCCGTGCTGTTTGATTTGGACGGCGTGCTTATCGATTCCACTCCCGCAGTTGCGCGAGTGTGGCATGGATGGGCGGTTGAACATGGTCTTGATCCGGAGACGGTGATCCACATGGCGCACGGCCGCCCGAGCCGAACCACCATTCGCGAACTTCTGCCGGAAGCGGATATTGATATTGACCACGAAGATCGCGAAGTCGAACGCCGGGAAATGGCGGACCTCGATGGTGTGGTCCTGCTGCCGGGTGCCCGGCAACTCCTGAACAGCCTGCCTCCGGAACGCTGGACCATTGCGACCTCAGGTACGCGCGCGCTGGCTGAAGTGCGCCTGCGGGCAGCGGGCCTCCCCATCCCCAGGACGATGATTACAGCGAGCGATGTGAAGATCGGCAAGCCCGATCCGGAGCCCTACCTGAAGGCGGCAGCAAAGCTCGGGTTTGCCGCCTCCGATTGCATCGTGGTCGAAGATGCGCCTGCCGGAGTTCGCGCGGGGAAAGCCGCCGGCGCCAGAGTGATTGCATTTCTCACAACTATGAGCCGCCGCAGCCTGGAAGACGCCGGCGCCGATTGGATTGTTCAAAACTGCGCTGACATCACCGCGTCCTGTGATCGGGAGCACGGCCTTCAACTGAGTCTCACGCTTTAATTAGGTCCGAGCTGTTCGCAGGAAGTCATTTACGCGCAGGCGTGGGCTCAACTAGAATCCTCAGTTCGTTCAGAGTTTGTTGATCCTGAGTTCGTCGATCAACGGAGTGTTGCAAGTTGCCCGCAAGTGTAGGATTGATGCGAGCCATACGGCTTCAACTGTCTTAGTCGCGACACAAAATTGCTAAACAGGCAGGGCCTCGTGATTATTGGTGCACCGAAAGAAAGTTATCCGGGCGAACGCCGGGTTGCGCTCGTTCCGTCAGTTATCCCGACGCTGACCAAAGCGGGTTTCGAAGTCCACATACAGTCCGGCGCTGGAATCGAAGCCGGGTATCCCGACTCCCAGTACGCCGACAAGGGCGCGAAGATCGCCGTCGACCGTGCCGCGGTGTTTGCGGCCGCTGACATTGTTGTGCAGATTCTTTGTTACGGCTCCAACGACGTGACCGGCAAACAGGATGTGCCGCTTTTTCGCCGTGGTCAGATTCTCATCGGATTTCTGCGTCCCTTTGGCTCGGCGGAGATCGTGCAGGAAATTGCGCACGCGGGTGTCACCGCGTTTTCCGTAGAGTTGATGCCCCGCTCCACGCGTGCCCAAAGCATGGATGCGCTTTCCTCGATGGGAACGGTCTGTGGATACAAGGCGGTGCTAGTGGCAGCCGACTCGCACCCGCGCTTTTTTCCCATGCTCACCACCGCGGCTGGAACCATAACTCCCGCCCGCGTGTTCGTGATCGGCTGCGGCGTCGCCGGATTGCAGGCGATTGCGACCGCGCGCCGCCTGGGCGCGGTGATTTCCGCTTACGATTTAAGGCCCGCGGCGAAAGAGCAGGTGCAGAGTCTTGGCGGACGTTTTGTTGAGCTTCCCATCGAGGCGAAAGACGCGCAGGATGCTCGCGGGTATGCCCGGGCGCAGGATGAAGACTTCTACCGCCGTCAGCGCGAGTTGCTCGGAAAGGCTGTGCAGGAAAGCGATGTGGTCATCACCGCGGCGGTGATCCCCGGGAAAAAATCGCCGGTGCTGGTGACCGAAGACATGGTGAAGGGAATGGCGCCGGGTTCGGTGATCCTCGATCTGGCATCGGAACGGGGCGGTAACTGCGAGCTCACTGAAACCGGAAAGACCGTGGTCAAGGATGGCGTGACTATTATCGGCGCGATCAACCTGGCTACCGGCGTGCCTTATCACGCGAGCATGATGTACGCCCGCAACATCACCGCCTTTTTGACTCATTTGATAAAAGATCAAAAGTTGAATCTGAACCTCGAAGATGAAATTGTGCGCGAGACTCTGCTCACCCATGGCGGCGAGATTGTGAATGCCCGCGTCCGAGAGTTTTTTAAGTTGCCTGCGCTGGCGTCCGTGAGCGGTTGATGGTTCATATTGTTGATGGCCGGGTGAGGAAGCCCGCCGCGCCACGAACTAATACGGAGGAAAGATGAACAGCAGTTCGAATCTGATCAACGCACTCTTTATTTTTGTGCTCGCCGGGTTCATCGGATTTGAAGTAATCCGACGAGTCTCGCCCCTGCTGCATACTCCGTTGATGTCGCTCACCAACGCTCTGGACGCGATCGCGGTGGTAGGTGCGATTGTGCTCGTGGGTGAACACAAGAGCACGCTCTCCACCGTCTTCGGATTCATCGCCGTGGTCGCCGCCACCAGCAACATCGTTGGCGGCTTCTTAATCACCGACCGTATGTTGAAGATGTTCAAAACCAGCCGTCCCGCGGCCCAACCGGCGGACAAATCGGTGACTAAGTAATGAGGGCCAACTAATGACGGACCAACTGATCACCGGCGATATCGGAGCCATCCAGATCCTCATCGAGCTTCTGTATCTGATCGCGAGCGTGCTTTTCATTCTCTCGCTGAAGTGGATGAGTTCGCCAACCACGGCTCGTCACGGCATCTGGGCGGGCGAAATTGGCATGGTGCTGGCGATCGGCGGCACGCTGCTCAACCACGGCATGAGCTATCACCTGATCGCCATTGCGCTGGTGCTCGGCGCCCTAATCGGCGTTCCACTCGGAGAAGTGGCGATGACAGCGGTTCCGCAGCGCACCGCGCTCAGTCACGCCTTTGGAGCACTCTGCGTCACGCTGGTCGGCTCGGCCGAATTTTATTTGCGCTCACCCGATATCTCGCGCTTCATGATGGCGGTTCTGTCCCTTGAGGTCATTCTCGGAGGGTTGACCGTCACAGGCAGCTTGATGGCCGCTGGCAAGCTGCAGGAGATTCTGCCGCAGCGGCCGCTGACTTACAAGGGTCAGAACCTGGTCAACTTTCTGTTGCTCGCCGGCGCCCTGGTTATCGCCGTAACTCTAGTCCTGCATCCGGAATCCAAGTCACTGTTTCCGTTCATGGTCCTGATCGCGCTGGCGTTTGGCGTGTTATTGATCATCCCCATCGGCGGCGCAGATATGCCGACAGTTATTTCGCTGTTGAACGGCTATGCTGGCCTGTCGGCGGCGGCCATGGGCTTCGTCCTCGACAGTAAGCTGCTGATCATCGCCGGCGCGCTCGACGGATCGTCGGGCCTCATCCTCTCCATCATCATGTCGAAGGCGATGAACCGCTCCTTCACCAACGTTTTGTTCGGAGCCTTTGGCCAGGTGCAAGCGTCGGCGGCTGCGGGAGAGGAAGCCAGGCCTGTTCGCAGCGCGACGCCGGAAGAAGCCGCGGCGATCTTATCTGCCGCGAACCGCGTCATCGTCGTTCCCGGATACGGCATGGCCGTAGCCCAGGCGCAGCACAAGGTTCGCGAACTTTTTGATGCTTTGACCAAGCGTGGAGTGGATGTGCGCTTCGCCATTCATCCCGTTGCCGGACGCATGCCCGGCCACATGAATGTGCTGCTCGCCGAAGCCGATATTCCCTATGACCGTCTGATTGAGATGGATGAGATCAACGGTGATTTTCCGCAGACC
The DNA here is from genome assembly GCA_963747545.1 of uncultured Acidobacteriaceae bacterium. Taxonomy (GTDB): domain Bacteria; phylum Acidobacteriota; class Terriglobia; order Terriglobales; family Acidobacteriaceae; genus Acidiflorens. The sequence goes on from CAVVFQ010000004.1 coordinate 365,030, forward strand.
GATGTCGCCCTGGTGATTGGCGCCAATGACGTCACCAACCCCGCCGCGCGCTCCGATGCTTCCAGTCCCATCTACGGCATGCCTATTCTCGACGTCGACAAGGCCCATACCGTGATGGTCATCAAACGCAGCATGAATCCTGGCTTCGCAGGCATCGATAACCCGCTCTACTATCTCGATAACACGCTGATGTTGTTTGGAGACGCCAAGGCCTTTGTCGGCAGCATCGTGCGCGAACTCGGCGGTGGACACGGCTAGGTGGGTGGTTGACTGCAGAAATCAGACGGGCCTCAGTCCAGCGCGAGGACTTCGCGCTGTCTGCGGCCCGCCCGCTGTTTAGGCCGCTTTTTTCATCTGTCTTATTTTGGCCCAACGTGCTTTCTGAGCCAGAGAAATTCTCCGGCGCCCTGCCGCGGAAAGAACGCGCTTGGTGCGACGTGGCGTTCCAGCGTGCACGGTTGCGCCTGAGCCTCGGGTAAGCTTTTCCAGAACCGAAATAGCTTCCCCAAGCTTTTGGACTTGGTTCTGAGCATCCCGGCGTTCCTCGCGGAGCCGGTCGATTGCCTTAGCGATGTTTGTCATCAATTCCCCCTCGGGTAACTACCGTCGGCCATTGTATTACTAAGTCGCCGCTTGTGTCAGAATTTATTGCTAGCTGACTGGGAATTACATGGAGGCTGTTGACACGAAGATAATGAACAGGACATAACGATTCCAGCACGCGGGCGGCCCGCCCACAGCCTCATCCCAAGGGTGGTAACAGGCCCGACGACCCGAACAGGAAGAGAGTACCAACCGCCAGGCTATAGATCGCCGTGAGCGCGGTAACCACAAACTGAAAGCGCGGCAGCCGCGAACTGAGACCAAAAAGTCCAACCGCCGATGCGGTCATTACCGTATTCATCACCAGCAATCCCGCGATAAACATCGCCAGGCCGACAAAGCCCTTGCCGATCCCGCCAAGATTGGCCGCGAGCAAGAAGATCATCAGTTGGCTCGGCGTCTCCGCACCGAGCCCATGCACAACCCCGATCATGAGCACGGTTTTCGCATTGTAATCCCAGGTCTTATCCTCCGGCCGCGGGACGTCGTGCTCGTGCCCGTAGCTTTTCATCTTCCAATGCACCCAACGCGCGGCCGCGGCCATCAGGTGAAAGCGGTTGCGAGGAGTTGGGTTCCCCGTGAAAAGCGATCCCAGCACGTACACTCCCAGGATCAGCAAGGTCAGTCCGACCAAGCGTTCAGCGATGCGATCGATACCGTGAGGCAGGGAGAGCTGAAACACGATGACCGCGCTCCCCAGCGCGACAACCATGGCCGCGTGTCCCACTGCATATAGCAAACCAAGCCTCATGCCGCGCCAGCGGCTGGTCTGCACGCTGGTGATGTCGGAGATGGCAGCAATGTGGTCGTAGTCGAAGCCGTGACGGAATCCCAGGATCGCCGCCGAGAGGAGCGCAAGTTGAAGGCTGTTCGGTGTGACGGTCATGATTGCGTGCGGGGCCAATCTGAATGCCACTCATTGTTCCACATGCGGTCAACACTTGCCATGCTCGGCAACGTCAATCCGTCTAAAATCAGTTATCCCCTTACCGACCAAAAAACGGCTACAATGGCGGCAATCCAATCGTTATCGGAGGTAGCTGTGAAGCCGATCCGTCCTTATCGCGGTGTTGCAGTATGGTGTGTGGTCTTCTTCGCTCTCGTGCCGGGTATGTGCGCTCAGGAAGCGACTCCTCCCAGGCACATCGGAGTTCCGCAAGACTGGTCACAGCACCACATCGTCTTCAGCCGCGATGCGCTCGCGCGCCACCCGGATCTGATTTACCGCGAACCGCGCATTCTGCATCAAGCGATGCAGCGTTGGCAGGTTCCGAATTTCGGTGTCTTCCAGGGCACCGATCCTTTGCCGGGTTTCGGAAAAAAGACCGGCCTCGGCCGCGATTGGAACTATGGTTTGGCGGGTCATATTCAGGCAGATACTTTTCCCGCCAAGTATTCATTCGATCCCAGCGCTGCGCCCGATTGCATCAATGACTACGTTGTCTTCGGGCTGAACATCACCGAGACCCCCAACGGCAGCGGTGGCAACGCCAATCTTGTCGGCTTCAACAGTCTCTATTCGACGCAACCTACCGCCGGTGGCCTGTGCGACACTGACGGACCTACGCCGCTTTTTGCCTATAACATCACCACTGTCCATGGAGGCAGTATCCTAACCTCCCCGGTCCTCTCCGAAAACGGAAAGCAGATCGCCTTCGTTGAAAGCATTCCTGCAAATGCCGGTCAGGGCATCGCCGCCCAAGCCATTTTCCATGTCTTGACTTGGACCGCCGGCCAAGGCACGCCCACCCATTCCGCTGCGCCCACCATGACTTCAGTTCCCTTAATTCCTTCTTCGCTTACCACCGCCGATGACACCACGTCATCGCCATGGATAGATTACGGCGCGGATACGGCCTACGTGGGCACGGACGACGGCCTTCTTTACAAGATTACGGGTGTCTTCACGCCGACACCCACGCTTTCCGGAGCGCCATGGCCGATAACGCTCACGGGCACCCGCCTGAGTTCTCCCGTTCTCGACGCGAATCTGGGCTTGCTGATGGTTGGGGGCTATGTCAATGGAACCCTCTACCAGATCGACATCAACTCCCCGTCGACCCCGCCGGTGAAGCTCCAGGTTGGATACACCGGCAATGGCAGCGTCAACCCCGGTATCGTGGCCCCGCCTATTGTTGATGTCGCAAACGGCACGACCTTCGTGGTCAGTGGCTATGGCACCTTCGTCGCCACTCCCCCAGCGGCGTTTTCCGCAATTCTTGTCGAAGCCGATACTACGAATCTGAGCGCGGTGCCCCCGCTGGCGGTAGCCACCCTGGGCGAAGGCTCCGCCGGCGCCACGGCTCCTAACCCCGTCCTCCACCTTTACGAGCCCGCTTTCAGCAACGATTACTACAACAATCCTACGACTGGAGTAATCAGCCTTTGCGGAACCGGCGCCGCCGATGACACACCCTGGCAGTATGTCTTCGGATTCGCCAGTGGGGACGTCATGAACGGGGCCACGCCCGTGATGTCGCATTCACTCAACGCTTCCGCCACCGCCCGCTGCACGGGGTGGACGGAGTTCTTCAATCCCAATGTCCCTACCGGAGGCAGCGATTTCTTTTTCTTCGGACTTACCCAGGACTGCAATGGGACGACGGGTGGCGCAGCCGACGGCTGTGTGGTGGCGCTCAACACCAACGGTAGCGCCACCGGTTACAGCCAGAGCGCAACAACGGCGACTATCGTCAACGGTCCCAGTGGGATTATCGTCGACAACTACAGTACGGCAGCGCAGGCTTCCAGCATCTATTTTACTTCCGCGGCCCGCGACACGGCATATAAGTATACCCAGAACGGCCTGCATTAGAAGTCTTGAGAGTGCTGGAACCTCGGTTGCAGCTCTCCACCGGCTGCCTTTCCGTTCACCTCGTGGGCAAATGGATTGCACGCGCATGAAAAAGGTCGCGAGCGAAGTGCAGCTAACTAACTGAAGATAAAGATTCAAGTTTTGTTCAAAACTGGAAGGCGAATTGCCCACATCACCGGCGATGCAGTGTCTCTGGCCGAGCACGAAGACCACGAGCAGAAAGGCGCTCGCGGCAGCCGTGTTGATGGTGGGCATTGCATTGGCCGGCCTCAGGGGTGTTCTCTCCTGGGGTTCCGTAACGTACGCAGTAACTTCTCCGTCGACCGTTACCCCACGTCGCATCCCGCTCACGCAGGTGGAGAAGCAACTGCGCCGCGTCCCCGCGCACATCTCCGAGTTCGCTCCCACTTCGCAGCCGCTGGCCCTGCCAAAATGTGGACACGTCCGTCCGCCCGAAGCCTTGCTTACCCCCGACCCGCTGCTCCACGTTCAAGATGACGATATGCATCTGCATGTCCGTGTCAGTTTCATCGTCGGATCCGACGGACACGTGCACAGCCCATTCGTTCTGGATAGCGGCGGCCCCGTGGAAGACAATATCGTGCTGCGCGCGGTCCGCTTCTGGCGCTATCGTCCCGCGCTCTGCAACGGCGTCCCCACCGATTCCGAGGCGTTGGTAAGATTCAGCATCCCCTAGCGCGCGAATTCTCCTACAATGTCAGCGATGAGGTTGCCGTGAGCGCAGACCATCCGAATCCTCCCGATCCAAAGCCCGAGCGAGTGCCCGGCCGAGAGCGAGAGAACGACCAGCCGGTCGAAGGCAAGGAGATCGAACAGTTTTTTCAGCGTCTCCCGGGCAGCTTTCACTGGCCGAAGCCCAATGCGGAAGCAGTCGCGGCAGCCGTGGAAGCCATCCAACGCATGGCGGGCGGCAGCGCGGCTGCACACGACCTGGCGACGGCCGGTAACCTGGTCGAGCCGGGGTTCGCCTGCTCAGCCTGCGGAGGTTTGCTACCGGCGGATGCGCGCTTTTGTATCTCGTGCGGAACCCCTCAGGAGCCTGCCGGTGATCTCACTGCCGGTAATCCCGCCGCTCAGCGGCCATCTCGCGCCGGGGCGCAACATCACTTTCACCACCACTATCATCATCTTGTCCCCAGTTCCGCCGTCTCCGGCCATGCCACGGCATCCGGCACGCCCTCTGCCGAGTCCGAGTCCGGCGGTCCTCGCGGCCGTGCTCCCGGTCCGGCGGCTGCCGGTGTCGTGGGAAAATCGCCAGGCGGCCGCGCTGAAGCCGGTGCCCGCCAGGTTGTCCAGGACTGGGCGCAGGCCTGCAACACCAGGCACATCGACGACCTGCTCGAACTTTACGCTGCCGACGCTACTCTCATCCGTTCCAGCGTTCCGCCGGTTCGCAGCTTGCCTGCGATCAGGGAATTTCTCATCTCGCTGCTTGAGGCCGGATTGGGAGACGTGGAAATGGAATCGTTGCGCGTCGAAGTGATGGGGGAGATCGCTCTCGATCTCGGCCGCTGCAAAATGCTCGTGCCCGTAGCCATGGGGAAGCGCCGCGAAGAGCGCGGAAAATATCTGATCGTCCTCGTCCGCCAGCCCGCCGGCACCTGGAAGATCCTCGCCGATTGCTGGTCCGCCGATCTGGCGGTCAGCGTTCCGCCGCCCGAGCCCGTCGTCCGGAAGACAAGCGAACCGATCCCGCCTCTACGCAAGCCGCGCTGAAAATTCACAGCGGAGATTCCGCCTGACGACGATAAAACGATGACCATGAAGCTCCACGGCATTGAGGCCTGCGTGTTCGACGCCTACGGCACGCTCTTCGACGTCAACAGCGCCGCGCGCACCGCCCAGGATTCGTTGGGAGAGAAGTGGCAACCGCTTGCCGAGTTGTGGCGCGCCAAGCAAGTGCAGTACACCTGGCTGCGTGGCCTGGCCGGGCGCCACGCGGATTTTTGGCAGGTGACCGGCGATGCCCTCGACTTCGCACTGACGACGCTACAAATCGAAGATCCGAGGCTACGCGCCCGGCTGATGAATCTGTATATGGCTTTAAGCGCCTACCCGGAAGTCCCCGGCACTTTGAAGCGCCTGAAGGCCAACGGCATGAAGCTTGCCATCCTCTCCAACGGGACCCCCGCCATGCTCGCTGCGGCGGCGGCGAGCGCGGGCATCGCCGACCTGTTCGATGCCATCTTGTCGGTGGAGGAAGTGAAGGTCTACAAGCCGCACCCTTCCGTCTACGGGCTAGTCTGTGAGCGGCTCAACGTGGTTGCTTCCCACGTCTGCTTTCTGTCTTCCAACGGCTGGGATGCATACTCCGCCAAGGCGTTTGGTTTCCGCGTCCTGTGGTGCAACCGCTCCGGCCAGGCGTCCGAGCGAATCCCGGAGACACCCGACGCACAGATCGCCACGCTCGCCGAGTTGCCGGATATTGTCCTGGGTTGAAAACGAAAAATTGAAAAGCGAGAATTTTGGAACTGCGAATTTACGAGCCCGGCCTTAGTGCGCGTACACGGTAGTCTGCGGATTGTAGTTCTTCCAGTCGAACCAATAGTCCTTCAAGAAACCAATCTTCTCCAGACACTGTCCCAAAGCCGGCCCGCTCGTCGCGCACCCCGCAAAATTCCACGTGTTGCCTAGTGAGTCGAGCAGTCGCCACTCTAAATTTTCACCATCGCTCTGCGTGTCGCGGTAGAGCTCAATATCCTGTCCATTCCACTGCGAGCGGAATATGCGTACCGACTCACCATCAGGCCCGGTCACCACAACCACGGGAACGCCAGCGATCTTGTCCTCGACCGGGCTCGCGCCACGCACCTTTGCCAAAGGAAAAGCCCGCGCCTGCCCGCCCATCGCGACTCCCAGAATGACGTCGCGATCTTTCAGCCCTTGCCCAGGAAACGTCAGCGGCACCGGATACTTTGCAACTTCTTCTTCCCACTTCTTGTCGTAGTCCTCATCCCCATGCCCCGGAACCGGCGCCAGTACCAGTCCATGATCATGCTCTTGCGACGATTCAGACTTCCACAACCCGAACGTGAGTTCGTCATTCGGCATCAATTCCAGCGCGCCGCCCGCCAGTTCGCCCGCGATCGCCCGTCCCGTGACCTGTTGCCACCACGAGCCCGTCTCGCGATCGCGCATCAGAAAATTCTGATTATTGATCCCAGCCAGATAAAAATGCAGCTCGCGTCCTCGCGCTATTCTCTTCCACACCAGACCGGTGTGACAGAGCGTTCAATAGGTGACGACGATCGGCACCGTTGCTACCGTGTCGTTCAGGATGTGATGGTACGCCATCTGGACGATCGGATAAGCGCGCGCTTCCTGCCCGATTCGCACCGCCATTACCATTTCCTTGTCGCTGAGGCGGGCATCACCGGCCGGGACGAACCCCGCGGCCGTAATCGGATTGAACATCCATTCAAAATAGTTCTGCCGGACCATCACCGCCGACGCCGCGCTTAGCACCACTGCTATCACGATGCCCGTCCGCAACCATATCGACGAACTCCGCCACAGACGCCAGCCCAGCGCCGCCACACCCACCAGGGTAGCCACAGTGAGCGCGGGTGCAATCCGCTTCACCGCGATCGCCAGCCCCAGCGCCCACTCCGATTGGTGACGGAATGGCCGGATCACAAACGCCGGAAACAGAAACAGGCTCAGCGAAAACATCGCCAGCAGCCCGAGTAGCAGCCATAACCCTCGGCTCCCAGATCTATTCATCGATCCATTCATCGAACTATTCATCACCCGAATCGTCACCCATGACTCATCCATTCCCATTGCCGCGCGGGAATTTCAACTCGAAGAAAACTAAAATTGAGGATAGCACCTTCAAACCAACAAAAACCCCGATCCTCGCGGATCGGGGTGAACTAGCGGGATGAACTAGATTGGGTAAGTGGATCGGTCAGCAAAAGTTGCTGACCGCCCGGTTTAGTCGGTGCGTGTCGTAAGCATTTCCCTAAATCCCAGGCTGTCCACGTCACGGAACATCGGCGTTCCGGGCGGCAGACCTTGCGGGTTGGAGAAGTCCAAATCGAAACTGTAGGCTCGGCTTGGCGGGTTATATACGGTGTTGCAGCACTTGAATGCCCCGGTGGCATAGGTTGAGTAGTACAAGCTCACGATCGAGCCCATGTAATTCAGCGTCCCGTTCCAGTTTTCCAGGTAGCGCAGGAAGTTGTGCACGCCGCCGTCGGTCCCGTAATCGTTGGCTACGCCATTCCATGTCGGCTGCGGGAAATTGATGTTTTTCCCGCCCGCAACCGCAAGCCGGTACCAGGCGCTGTTCGCAACCCGGTTCTGCCCCACGTTGGTGACCGTACCATCGCCGCCGGTGACACTCCAGGCTGGAAGGGCGGCGCCGATACCGAAGCTTGGTAGGTCAAGCCAGCTGTTCGACAGGAAAGTGACCGCGTCGGCGATCACAGCGGAGGACGAGTGCCCAGCCATGTCTACAAGAGGCGTGTTCCAGGCCGTGTCGGTCGAGTTGGTGTTGTAATCGCCCCAGATGTACACCGGATTCTCCGATGCCACCGTGAAGCCGCCCGGGTCCGCTACCGTTCCAACCGGGCTCAGCGGCACGTTGCCGAGCGAAGCATCGACCAGTCTCAAAACGTGGCGCGCCCCGCTCACCCAGTTCTTGCGCCCGGTGTGGCCGCAACTGGCAATCCGCGCGTTGGCGGCAGTGCCGAACGGATCGGGGACCGCGGTGCCGTTAATCTGCGTGTTCAGGTTCTTGCCTTGGACTCCTGGTGAACCAGGGGTCGCCACGGTACCGTAGAAGCCCAATCCAAGGTTCGCCGCGCCGAAGTTATCCAGCGCTCCGTTCTCATTGACGTCTTCGGGAGAAACGGTCTTGCCGGCTGGAGTCGGTTCCAGCGCTCCGTCGGGTGTACCTGCGGCGCTCGCGGCGTTGATCACGTCCTCCAGGCCCGCGTCTCCGCTCTTAACCCCAGCCGGGTCCGGATTCGTAGCGTTGGGATTGACCAGCATTCCCCGGCGATCGGAGAAATACAGCACATATCCGTTGTTACTGGTGTAATTCACACTGCTGCCGCTGGTTCCGATCGCTCCCGCCAGCCATCGCTTCAGGTTGCCCACATCGATTTCAACGGCATTCATCACCCCGTTGGAGGAGCAGCTATTGTCCGCCACGGTGTTGTCGCGAACCTCGCCTTCGCGGGTGTCGTAGAAGTTGATGGGATACCAGTTGTACTGCGAGACACTCTGAGTTGTCGGCGATGATGGGGTAAGGCCAAACTGCCAGTATGGGTTAGTCGCCGCGTTGTCCACCAGAAGCGGAGGCGTGGCGGCCCACTCCGTGCACTTTATGTTAGGACTCGAACCCGTCGACGCGAGACACGTCGGAGCTATCCCGGTGGCTAGCTGCGCATAGTTAGGAATGCCTGAGGTCACCGTGCCGCGATCCGCCGGCTCTTGCAGCAGCAGAATCGCGTTCGGATTGATCGGGTTTGGCGTCGGGGTAAAGTCAGGCGAAGTCGCCGGAGTGCCTCCACCCGACTGCGTAGGCGCCGTCATACCCCGCGCGAATCCCAGGGCCAGCCATTCGTTGGTTACCGGGACCCACACACCGGAATTATTCAAGTATTCCACGCGCAGGTAGCCATCGATCAGGTTCCAGGTTGCTGTCTGGGCGGCCACGGCAGCCGAGCTGTTGGTGACGGCCGCGCCGTTCACAGTGTAGTAAGGAGACACCGGCGGGTTCGCGCAGCCTGCGGGGTACCCATCCGCAGGCGGATAATTCGGACTCGGACTCGCGGCACTTATCGGAGCACAAAGGACGAGCGCCGGTGGCACACTGGTGCTGCTGCCCATGGTAACCGGGGCGCCTGGACCCCCCGTGGGGCCCGTCGGCTGGAGACCCTGTGCGGTGGGACTCGAGTTATTGGCATTGCCGTACCACGCCAGCGGCGCGTAAGGCCAGTCTGCGCTGTCGATACCGTTGGCGGCAGCAGTAGCGGAAGCAAGCACAACGCCGGCGGACGGTACCGCGTTCGACGCGGCGGCGAAGTACAGATTATAGGTGCCGCCAGATGGCGCCGTGAACGTCGAGGCGTAGTTGCCCGCAGTCATTGGAATTCCATAGGGGTTAGTCGCGGTCCCGCCCGTTGCCGTCGCCTGCGTGGTCGTGATGTTCGCCAAGCGGACGTTTTGCGGATCGGAAAATCCGCTCCCGTTCAGAAAATCCGCCGGACTGTCGCTCAACTCCACGTGAATCGTAGCCAGGTTCCATTCGCGCGACTGGGCCAGCGCCGACGTGGGGCTCTCGCCTATCTCTGGCCGCCGAATGATTTGGAAAGTCTGCACCGCCCCGACGGTCGTGCCCGAACCACTCACGAAAGGCATCTTAAGATCTTTGGCGCCCGTCCCCGCGGTTGTCTTACTTCCATAGTTCCCGTTGATGAACTGAAGACCAGTAGTAGTCTTGGAAAAAGTATTCCAGGCGGTGCCGTTATAGGTCGACTGCGGCGGATTTCCACCCGCTCCGTCTACGCTGCCGTCACCGTAGGAAGCAGAGTTGGTCGCGGTCATGGCCACGCAATTCGTCGTCGGTGTGGTGCAACCATTGGAGGCGTTCGGAACATCTACCGTGCCGTTATAGTTGGTCGCTGCGTTGTAACCGTTGGCTAACTGCGTCCGAACCACGTTGCCGTATGCCTCTACCTTGTTGTGAAAAGTCAGAGTGCTGCCCGGCCCGACGAACGGGTACAAGTCCCCGTTGGTATGTACCGGTCCGGCCATGTCAAGATTAGGACCACTGAAGAAAGAGAGATCGCTCTCCGAGAACACTCCGAACTGGAACACCGGAATCAGCGCCACTTGCGCTTGCCGCACCATGCTGACTTCCTGCCCACCATAGGTCGAGGAGGCGGTCGCCAGCATGTTCACCGGAATGATCTGCGCCCACAAACCCGCGTTCGGTCCGCTGCCGGTGATCTGTCCCCAGGTCGCCGACAGGGATGACGGGCAAGTCGTCGACTGCGTCGTCCCGGGCATCACTGAATAATTAACAAAGGTGAATCCCGCCAGCACCGGCGGCGTGTTGCCCACGGCGCAGATTTGCGCGGCTGTGGGGGACTGTGCGTTCTGGAACACCAGGGCCAAATTCGAGTACATGGTCTCGATACCGCCTTCGGCGGCGTGAAAGGCCACGTCGTTCCGCAGATCGGTCCCGCCCACCTTGCCTTCGGTGTTGACCATCATCATCAGACCGATCGCGATCCCAGACAGCAACAGCAACATCAGCAAGGATGCTATCAGTGTGAATCCCTTGGTGTGCAGTCTCGCGCTCTTCATTCCATAACTCCCCATGGTGTCAGTCCCCATTGCTTTACTCCCCATTGCTCCGTTGCCCATCGTCCAACTCCCCTTCGCGATCTTCGCCGCTAATTGGGATAGTTGTTGGTGTACGTCAGATTTCGTGCCGATACCGATGTCTGCAAATCCAATCGTTGATAACCGACCTGACCGTTCTGAAAGCCCTGCTGCGTGCTATCGATCGCCATATTCAGAATGTTGATCTTGGTGATGTCGACGGGGGTAAGTCCTGCCGAAGCGCCACTTGTGTTGCAGCCATCGGCAGCAGCGCCGGGGTTGGTGCAGTTCACTGCCGGCGCCGCGGTGGTGTCGTTCCACAAGTCATAGCTGAACTTCAAGTAAACAATGTTTTCCGCCACTGGCATCGGAGTGTGTCCACTGATCTGCCGCATCAGTCGCGCCGGGCTGACGCTGCTGTCCAGGTAATAGGTAATCACCAGAATGCGTACTGGACTCGTTCCCGTGGCGCCCGACGGCAAGCTGTTAAAGAAGTTGGTGCCGGTGGTTTGGTTCATGTGCAGCACATCGCCGGTGGCGAAGGGGACTGCGTAAGTGGTTCCCACCGCGTTTGCGCCCGTCGCAATGCTGCCTGCCGTCACTTCGCCGATTACGGTGGCGCCGTTCAAGGTCATCATCACCAGATCGCCAGGCACCAACCCCACCACCGCATCGTTCACGGCCTGGGGAGAGGCCACGCCCGCCGGCGTACAACCCGCCGGCGGAAAAACTGGAGGCAAGCCTGCGGTGAGCGGCGTGGTAGCGGGCCCGAAGGTGATTACCCCAACCGCCGTGGCCGTCGCGGTGTAGCAGTTCAAATAAAAGCTGGTGTCCGTATACGCCACCGTGACCGCATCGGTGGCTCCCTGGGCGGTGTTGAGTATTGGCCCAACGTTGTATCCCGTCTCCAATCCGTAAAGATATGGCGTGCCACCGGTCACCGGATACTTCACCGACGTGCCGTTGATGTAGCAGGCCAACGTCTGATCGCATCCATAGACGGGAGTGGTTCCGGACGGCAGGGCGATCTCCGCACCGTTGCCCAGACCGGCCCCGGCCAGACTCAGGTCCTTCGTCAGGATGTTGGAAGCGGCGCGAAAGTCTTCCTGCATCTCCGCCCGCTGCGTAACCGTCCAGGTCGCGGACAGCCCCTGGATATAAATCTGCACCGCCGCCCCCAGCACCGCTGTTCCCAGTGTTATGGCGATTAACATCTCCAGCAGACTGAATCCACTCTCGCGCTTGGTTGAGCGTTTGCTCATAACTCCCCTTTACTTACTGGTATTGCGAAATGAACGAATTCAGAACGTACGTTTTCCCCGTTTTTATCTGGGGAGTGTTATAAGTCACGGTGATCGTCACGGCTCGCAGAGTAGCCACTACGTTGCCCGATGAGTCCAGCACCGGCGAGATCAGAATCGTGCGCTGGTATCCGGTCAAAGGAATCAAAATATCGTCCACCGTTTGATAGACCCCATCTGGCCCCGGGTCCTGTAGAGTTTGCTCGCCCGCAACGGAGTCGTCGGCCGTGCCATAGATTCCGTCCGCTCCCGCGTTGTAGATCGGGGTCGCCCCGTCTATGAAGATGCCCCCGTTCGATACATTCTGGATTTGGGACCAGGTGATCTGCGATGTGTTCCGCGCGGTGATGATGCTTTCGTAGGACTCGTTCGCCAGTTGCTTGGCGATCATGTCCGACTGCGACGTCTGCGTCGCCGCCATGGCCAGCCCGAACACGCCCAACATGCTCACCATGCCCACGGTCAGCACAGCCATCGAGATCACAACTTCAAGCAGCGAAACTCCGCTCTCCGCGTTTCTCCGCAGCCGAGTGTTCCCGCCGCGCCTCATCATTGACGGATCCATCGATAGCCTCCCGTTGCCCCATAGAGCCTCCATCCGTGAATGCGGCCCGTTCCGCCCCAAACATCGATCGCTCGCGAACTCAGCACATTCGTGCCTTGAGAGATGTACACCACTCCGTTATCCCAGCTGTTGCCGCCGGCGCAAGTGAACGTGACTTGCGCGGAACCGTCCGGACAGAAGTAAATAACTGTTGTCGTTGTTCCGCCGCTGTTCCCGGTCGGCGTGTAGCCAAGGTCAATCGAGTTCAACCCCGAGCCGAAGCCGTCCGGAGTCGCCGTGGCGCCAACCGCGGGCTGTTGCGCGAGAAACGACACATCCGTGGGCAACTGATAGGTAACGCTGCTCTGATCGCCCGAAAATGCCGCTGATCCCCCCAGCGCCGGGGCCACAACCACCGTGTTGGGTGTGGTGGCGTTTGAAAAGGTCACCGAGTACGATGTCCGCTGCGATACAGCGTTGTCGCGCGCCTGACGCATCGCCGACAGCGTCGTGTTATACGCATTTGTCACATGCTGCTGCTTCACCGCCGGCATCATGCCGAAGACTGCCACCGCGGCCACGATCATGGAAATCGCCACCACCGACATCATTTCGATCAAGCTGAAGCCGCTCTCCCCATGCCTGCGATGCCGCGCATTTGTTTCCAGGATTCTCATAAGCATTTGCCGTACTTCTGGCTCCCCACTTCGTGAAACAAAATCGTCAAAACAAATTCCAGTAACTGGAATTGCTGATCACGGTATCTCCCGCGTCCATTTGTGGATCGCAGGACCGACACCTTTCTAAGTAACTCGATGTTAGGAAGTGTCCCGCGGTACGTCAAAGTACCGGGGTACACCGGCCCTCCGTACACTGTCTTTTCGTAAGGTAATCGAGGAGAGGTACGTTCGTGCCACATACCGCTTGTGCGAAAATGCTGCTCCCTTTCACCGGGCCGCGTCCTCGCAAATGGGGTCTGCTACTTAAGGCTTGTGCTCATGGAAAATGTCACGAACGTTATCCGAAGCTTACCCCCTGCCAACCGATATCGAAAGATGACGGAAGTCATGGAAGTGGAGTTACGGAAGGTACAGACATGAGAATCTCTGAATCGCGCCCCCGGCATGACACCGGTAACTTGTCATTGGCACCGGCCTTCTCTACTATGCGGTTACTATGGACCTTCGCGCCCTAGTGGTGTGCCCGGACAAGGACTCCGCCAGCCTGCTTACGCTCGTTCTGTCCGAACTGGGGATGGCGGCCGAGCATACGCCCTCGATCCCTCGTGGATCGGAGTTGCTCGAAGGGGAGCACTTCGATGTCATCGTCCTCGACTATCGCGCCGATCAAAGTTCCGAGCAATTCCTCTCGCGCTTGCGTCAATCGGCCAAAAATCGCGCCAGCATGCTGATTGTGATTGTCGACAGCGAGTTCAATGCCCGCCCGGTTTTCGGGCTCGGTGCCAATTTTGTTCTCTATCGTCCGCTTTCCACTGAGCGCACCCGCATCAGCCTGCGCGCCGCCCGCGGCCTCATGCGCCGTGAACGCCGCCGCGCTCCCCGCATGCCTCTCAGTTCGACCGCCAGCGTCGCCTGCCCTGGGTCGCATGAACTGAGCGCCGTCATGACCGACCTCAGCGATGGCGGAACTTTGCTGCAAACCGCGAATCGAATTCCGCCCGCATGCAAGGTTTATTTCGAGTTTGCCCTGCCCGGCCAGCAGCAACTGGTCCGCTTGTCGGGCGAGGTTGCCTGGCAGGACGCCAGCGGCCGCACTGGAATTCGTTTCCTTGACGTGCCCCAGTCCTCGCGACGCCTCATTCAGACCTGGCTACAGCAGAATAATGTCCACGCGGCTACCGGATCGTCCGCCCAGTCGCCGGCAAGCAAGTCCTCTGCGCGGCCATCGTCCGCTACTCAGTCTCGCGCCCAGTCCGATCCGGGAGCCGAGCCCAGAGAGGCCATCCTTGTCTCCAACGCCGGCAACCGCCGCGGAGAGCACCGCCTCAACTGTAAAATAGGAGCGGAAGTCTATCGCCTCGGCACCAGCACCCCCAATCACTGCACCCTGTCCGATATCAGCGAAGGTGGTTGTTACGTCGAAATGCCATCCCCACTCTCGGGGGAGGCTGGGGTAGAGATTCTGGTCCGCACCGGCGACAACAAATTCAGGATCAGGGGTCAGGTGCTGGCCACCCATCCCGGTTTCGGCATGGGCGTCCGCTTTACTTTCCGCGATTCGGTCGAGCGCGAAGAGATTCTCCGCCTGCTGGCGGTTCTCGCTGCTGGTCCCACGCTGGACAAACTACCTCGCTGAAAAACCCGAGGTCGCGCCTGTTTTTAGGCGACGCTTCCGCTACGCCCGCTGCTCTTCCTCCGCCACCGCCCGTCGAAAATATTCCAGCGAAAGCTTCAGCCCGCTTTCCAGTTCCACTTTTGGCTCCCATCCGAGCAGCCGTTTCGCTTTCGAAATATCGGGACGCCGTTGCTTCGGATCGTCCTGCGGCAGAGCTTCGAATTTTACCTGGCTCGCGGACCCCGTCGCCGCGATCACTTTCCGGGCGCACTCCAGAATCGTGAACTCTATCGGATTCCCGATATTCACCGGCTCATGCTCCGGTTCCAGTCCCAGCTCCAGTCCCAGCTCCGGAGACCGCGCCAGTCGCAGGATCCCATCCACCTCATCGCTCACATAGCAGAAGCTGCGCGTCTGGCTGCCGTCGCCATACACCGTTAGATCCTCTCCGCGCAGCGCCTCCCACATAAAATTTGGAATCACCCGTCCGTCGTTGATCTGCATGCGCGGCCCGTAGGTATTGAAGATGCGCACAATCCGCGTGTCCACCCCGTGATAGCGGTGATAGGCCATGGTCACCGCCTCGGAAAACCGTTTCGCCTCGTCGTATACCGACCGCGGCCCGATCGGATTCACGTTTCCCCAATACGTTTCGGTCTGCGGATGCACCGCCGGATCCCCGTAGCACTCCGAGGTCGATGCCATCATGAATTTCGCGCCGCAGCGCAGCGCTGTCTCCAGCGCTTCGAATGTTCCATACGATCCCACGCGCAGCGTTTCGATTCCGTGTTTGGCATAGTCCACTGGGCTCGCCGGACTTGCGAAATGAAATACGTAGTCCAATGCCCCCCACTCGCCGGCCTGGCAAACGTCTTTCTCCACAAACTCAAATCGCGAGTCGTTCCGCAGATGCTCAATGTTTGCCAGTCGTCCGGTCAGCAGGTTGTCCGCCGCCACTACCCTATAACCCTCGCCCAGCAGCCCATCGCACAAATGCGATCCCAGGAAACCTGCCCCTCCGGTCACCAGCGCACGTCGCGTCTTCATCAATTCAGGCGCGCTCCCTTTTTTGCGGAATGGCCCTCGCGGGCAACTCCTCGCACAATGCCGCCGGACGCCCCACACTGTAATAGGAGAATCCGTGCTCCACCATCACCGCGGGATCGTACAAATTCCGCCCATCCAGCACGATCGGATACTTCACCACCGCCCGCAGACGATCCAGATCCAGTGCCGCGAAATCCTCCCACTCCGTGAGGATGAGCAGCGCATCCGCGCCCGTCGCCGCCTCATACGCATCCGATGCGAACTCGACGCCCGACTTCAGCACCTCTTTTGCCCGCTCCATCGCCGCCGGATCGTAGGCGGAAATGTGACAGCCCTCGCGCAGCAGTTCCTGCACCAGCAGCATCGCCGGCGATTCCCGAATATCGTCGGTCCCGCCCTTGAACGCCAGCCCCAGTATCCCCAGCCGCTTGCCCCGGAAAGTCCAGAGCACGCTCCGCACCTTGCGCAAGAACCGGTGCCGCTGCTCCTCATTGATACGAACAACTTCTTCCAGCAACCGGAAGTCGTATCCGCTTTCCTTCGCCACCGCCCGGAACGCCATCAGGTCCTTTGGGAAGCACGATCCGCCATAGCCGATCCCCGGATTCATAAATCGCGGCCCGATACGCGAATCCGTCCCGATCCCGTCGCACACCTGCTGTACATTTGCTCCCACCGATTCGCAGATCGAAGCGACCGCATTCACAAAAGAAATCTTCATCGCCAGAAATGCATTGGAAGCGTGCTTGATCAGCTCCGCGCTTTTGGTGCTGGTAACGATCAGCCGCGGCGGCGCTTTGCCCGTGGCCGCTTCCGGACGCGGAATCGCATCGCCTCGCCCGTAATACCATCCGCTGGTGAGCGGCCCGTAGATCTGACGCATCACCTCCGCCGCCCGTGCGCTCTCCACCCCGACCACGATGCGATCGGGATAGAGAAAATCTGTGACCGCCGTTCCTTCGCGCAGAAATTCCGGATTCGACGCCACATCGAACTGCGACGGATCCGCCCCGTTCCTCATAATGATGGTCTGGATCCGCTCACTCGTGTACACCGGTACCGTGCTCTTCTCAACCACCACCTTGTATTCGTCGACGCCCCCGGAAATTTCCCGCACTACCGACTCCACATAGGAAAGATCCGCGTCTCCACTTTCAGTCGGCGGAGTTCCGACCGCAATGAACACTACCTCGCTCTCCCGCGTCGCCGCCTGCAAGTCGCCCGAGAACTTGATGCGCTCGCCCCGATGCCGCGCCAGCAACTCAGGCAGAAATCGCTCATGGATGGGCACCTCGCCGTTCCTGAGTGCCGCGATTTTCTGCTCGTCGTTGTCGACCAGGACAACCTCGTGCCCCAGATCCGCGAAACACGCGCCCGTCACCAACCCCACATAGCCGGAACCGACCACTGCAATGCGCATAGCGAGCCTTTTCTCCTTGAATTTTCATGTGCACCTCCGGCTCGTCGGTGTGCACTTTCTTACTGTAGCAGTCCTTCCGGTCCCGACCGCCCCTTCATAGTCATCGCCGCGTCTACCGGGCCCAGGAATGGGAATTCGAATCTTACAGAAAAGAGTGATCGCTATCACCACCCCGACGGTCAGTATTCTAGCAGCCGTTCCGTCCACCACCGCCGTCAACCAGTTACAAGGAACCATGGGGCAAGTTAGGCCGATTTGACTTCCCCCTCATTTCGCGGGAAACTCGCTTTGAGCCTGCATTCCCCCGCAGCACCGCAGGCTGCCGGAACAAACTATGTTCCCGCAACCTATGTCGAGGCCAGAGTTCCGCCCTGACGATTCGCATCTTGATCTGACCGGTGTCCTCGAACAGCATATCCTCGCCGGTTTTCCGCCCGACCTCGCCCTCGACTTGGTCCTCAACGAACTCGTCGTTCGCGCCGCCGAAGCGACTCTCGCCAGCTCTGCCGCGCTCGCACTGCTTCGCGGCAACGAAATGGTCTGCCGCGCCGCCACCGGACACCTCGCCCCCGATCTCGGGGTTCCCCTCAATACACGCGATGGCCTTTCCGGCGCCTGTTTTCAAACCCGTCAACCCCAGCTTTCCGTCGATACCGAGTTCGATCCCCGCGTCGATCCGGTCATTTCCCGAACCGTCGGCATCCGATCTATCCTCATCGTTCCCGTCTTCGACGGTGACGACAAGAACATTCAGTTCGCTGGAGTTCTCGAAGTCTTTTCTCCCTCGCCCGCCGTCTTCTCCGACAAACACCAGAAGCTGCTGGAAGGTTTCGCCGAGGAGTGTGCCCGGGTTCGCCACGCCGCGAGCGAACTCAGTCAACGCAAGCCCGCTGCCCTCGTCCCCTCCGCCATCGTTCCCTCCGCGTTCGTGCCGTCCGACCTCGTCCCCGTCAATCTCACCACCTCCGACTTCATCCCGACCAGCCCCCTGCCAGCCAGCCGCTCTTACGAAGCCTGGACCCTCGTCCTCGGAGCGCTAGCCATTCTCGCCACCATCTCCGTCAGCTTCCTGATCGGTTCGCGCATCGGATGGTTGCGTCCAACTCGCATCGCATCCGGCAGCCACATCTCGCAGCCGATGCCAGCCGACTCCGCCCCGGCCGAGCCGATTGAATCCCCCGCAAAATCCGCCGCGACCAAATCCGCTGCACCAAAATCAGCCACGGCAGCGTCAGTGCAACCCCCCGCCGCTCCGCCGGCCGACGAGTTAGTCGTTTACGAAAAAGGCAAAGTCGTTTTCCGCATGAAGCCCGCTTCCGCCAAACCCGACTCGGCGAAGCGCCGCCAGCCCATGCCTGATGGCGCCAAGCAAGACAGCGATGCCATCGTAGAAGCGTCATCCGTAACGAAGGTCTCCCCATCTCAAAGCGTCTGGCTTTCTCCCGAGCAAGCCGAGAACCTTCTCATAGGCCGCGTCGAACCCGAGTATCCCTCCGACGCCCTGGCCGCCCACCGTTCCGGCGACGTAGTCCTCGAGGTCCAAGTTGCCGAAGACGGTACCGTCTCCAACATCCGCACCCTGAGCGGGGACCCCCTATTAGCCGGAGCCGCCAGCGAAGCCGTCCGCACCTGGCGCTACCAACCCTACCGCCAACACGACCACCCCGCCCAGTTCCAGACAGACGTAACCCTGAGCTTCAGCCTGCCGAACTGATTAGTGGGCAGCGAGCCTCTATCCATCTATCTATCTATCTAAATTTTGTCATCCTGAGCGGAGCGGGGACTTCACGAAGTGAAGTGTCCCCGCA
Organism: uncultured Acidobacteriaceae bacterium; assembly: GCA_963747545.1. Lineage (GTDB taxonomy): Bacteria > Acidobacteriota > Terriglobia > Terriglobales > Acidobacteriaceae > Acidiflorens. The sequence goes on from CAVVFQ010000004.1 coordinate 384,225, forward strand.
GGCGAAGGAGCCCTTACCCCGATGAGTCAGCACAAGTCCAGCAGGGCGTTCTCTCGATGCGGCCAGCGGACTCCGATATGCGGCTAAGGGATACTAGGGTAGACAAGCGGCTTATCGCGCAATCGGCGGTACCAAAGCCAAGCTATCCCGGCGAGAATCCACATCGCGGCAACCTGAAGCATCGTTGGCCCGAGGCTATATCGGGGCTCAACCGCACTCACCCAGAGGGTTGACGCATTCCAGGCCGCGTGAAACACGACCGGCAGTAGCAGAGAGCCGCCACTGGCAGAGTACAAGACTGCGAGTATTACTGCCATAGCCACGATCCCCACAAAGGCACTGATATAGGAGTACAAGGAAGTTCTAAATACGAAGCGGTAGAGCACGAGGTGCCAACTTGCCCAGATAAATCCGACAAACAAGGCCGCTCGACCGAGGCCGATCCGCTTTGACAGGTTTGGCAATAGATAGCCTCTCCACCCCATCTCCTCCCACAGCGGCGCGAGAAAAATATTCGCCAGAAACAACCTAACAAGCCTGCTCAAGCGCAGGCTAGCAAAGGCGCTCAGGCTTAGATTCTCCTGGGCCATAAACAGTGAGAGGCTGAACGCGAGCGGTGCAAAGATGGCGAAAGCATATAGAAAGCTCGGAGCCCGTGGAGTCCGCAGAAGGTTGCGGAACGGGTTCTCTCCGTTGACGAGTCCCATGACTATAGCGACCAAACCGGGAGCCACGTTGCCGAGGATGACCAGCACAGTCTCTCGCGGAATGTGAACATCCAAAAGCAGAATGCTAAAGTTCAAGGTTGCATCGCCCGACCTCTCGGCAGAGATCCAGAGCGACCAAGAGATAACGAAAACGAGGCAGCAGTAGATGATTGCGGAGTGTTTCCACCTGCCCGGATTTTCCATATACCCCACCTTGTCCGACTACTGCCTTTAGCGGAAGCAGGGCGTATGACCCAAGCGACGGTGCGCGGCTTTCGCAACCCTACGAGAACGCCAGTTCCTTAGCCCGCTGCACCGCCTTGACCACCGCCTTGATCAATGTCACGCGCAGCTTGCCCTCTTCCAGTTCCATGATGCCGTCAATCGTGCATCCCGCCGGAGTGGTCACCGCATCCTTCAGCAGCGCCGGATGATCGCCGGTCTCGAGCACCACCCGCGCCGCGCCCATGGTGGTTTGCGCCGCCAGAAGCGTAGCCACATCGCGCGGCAGCCCCACTTTCACTCCCGCCTCCGCCAGCGATTCCAGAATGATGTAGATATACGCCGGCCCGCTCGCCGACAATCCCGTGACCGCGTCCATATGTTTTTCGTCCACGTTCACCGTGCGCCCTACGGCATCGAAAAACTTCGTCGCCAGATCCAGATGCTGCTTGGTAGCGAACTTGCCCTTACACAGCGCGGTCATGCCCGCGCCCAGCACGCACGGAGTATTGGGCATCGCCCGCACCACCGGAACTTCTTTCTCCAGCGCCCGTTCAATCATCTCCGTAGGAACCGAAGCCGCCACCGAAATCACCAGCTGCTTGGAACTCAAGTGCGAGCGGATCTCCCGCGCCACATCCGCCACCACCTGCGGCTTCACGCAAAGAAAAATAATGTCCGCGTTCTTCACTGCCTCGGAGTTGTCGGTGCCCGCGTGCACCCTCAACTTCTCCTTCAGCATCCGCGCCCGCTCCGGATGCGCCACTGTCGCCCAGGTCTGCCCCGGCGACAACAATCCATCGCGCAGGAAAGACTGCAGCAAAATCGACCCCATCTTCCCCGCGCCTAAAACCGCCACTTTTTTCTTCGACCCCAAACTCTGCGCCATGCGAATTCTCCCAAATTCTCTGTAGAGACGCGGTTCTCCGCGTCTTGCCGCGCGCGATATGCGGCGCGCTTCGTCTCTACGGAAGATTACACTAGCCGCCGAAATCGAGTCGGCCACCCGCTAACCCGTAATCTCCGCCGGCACCATCTTCAATATCTCCCTCCCAATCGGCAACGAAGCCGTCGCCGCCGGCGAAGGCACATTCAGCACATGCAAAAACCGCTCCCGCGCCACAAACCGGAAATCATCCACCAGCACGCCATCCGCCCCGACCGCCTGCGCCCGCACTCCCGACCCGCCCGGCGTCATGTCTTCCATCCGCAGCTCAGGCACCAGTCGCTGGCATGACCGCACAAACTCCCGCTTCCGCAGCGATCGCCGAAACTCCCCCAGCCCATTTTTCCAGTGTTGCCGCGCCATCGCCCGAAATCCCGCATCCAGGACCACTTCCATCGCCTCGCCCAAATCGAAATCTTTCCAGCGATATCCCTCCCGCCGAAACGCCAGCACCGCATTCGGACCCGCATCCACGTTCCCCTGAATCCGCCGCGTGAAGTGCACTCCCAGAAACGGATACCGCGGATCCGGCACCGGATAAATCAGCCCGCGCACCAACTCCTTCCGCGCCGGCGCCAGATCGTAATACTCGCCGCGAAACGGAACCACCATCATCCCCGGATCGTCTCCCGCCATCCGCGCCACCCGATCGCTATAAAGCCCCGCGCAATTCACCACATATCGCGCCGAGAAATCTCCCGCTCGCGTCCGCACCACCACCGCATTCCCCGCCCCGCCTGAACTTACAAAAGAAGCCCGCCCGAATCCCACTACTCCCGCGCTCGTCTTCACGTCCGCTCCGCGTTCCGCCGCGAGCTCCGCATACTTCGCCGTGACCAGCGCATAATCCGTGATCCCCGTCGAGGGCACGTGCAGCGCGCGCACTCCGCCCACATGCGGCTCGATCTCGAGCATCGCCGCGCGCTCCAGCAAGCGCAGACCTTCGAGTCCATTGGCCACGCCCCGCGCCAGCAATTCATCGAGCCGTGCCGCTTCCTCTAAGTTAGTAGCCACGATCAATTTCCCGCACACCTCATGCGGAATCCCATGTCGCGAGCAGAACTCCACCATCTCCCGCGCCCCCGCCACGCACAACCGCGCCTTCAGCGATCCCGCTTTGTAATAAACGCCGCTGTGGATCACCCCGCTGTTGTGTCCCGACTGATGCCGAGCCACGCCCGCCTCTTTTTCCAGCACCACCACCCGCAGCCGGGGGAACTTCTCCGTCGCCTGCAAGGCAAACGAAAGCCCAACAATCCCCCCGCCAATCACCGCAATGTCATAAGTCATAAGCTCGTGTAGGGACAGCCGCCCTCGGCTGTCCAAGCCGTGCAAAGCACGGCAGTCCACCGCCGATGATCCTACCGCACCTTGGCGCCCCATTGCCGTGACGCCAGAACAAGCGAATGTGACGCAATAAAAAAAAGGCGCAGACATAAGTCCGCGCCCCAACAAAAAGTTTGTCTCGGCGTCCTCTGCGTCTCGGCGGTGGATTGCCTGCGCCGGACAGTCAGCGCCAGCCCTACTGCACAGTAAGCCTCACCACATCCCCGACCGCCGCCCCACCCGCAGCCGAAGCCGTCACCGTAATCTGCGATGGTCCCAGCACCGTAGGCGCCGCCACCGTCACAAAAGCAGCGCCCGCCGAAGCCGTCCCCGTCGCCGTCACCGCCACCGGTTGGCTCGGCGCCACTGCCGGAGCCGAATACAACCCCGTGTCGGCCACAGTGCCATTCACGTTCCCGCCCGTGACCGCCCAGGTTACGCTCTGGTTAGCCGTAAATTGCTGCTGAGTAACTCCCGCTGGCCACGAGTTACCCGGCTCATTCGCAAACAAAGTCGCCAGTCCCGGATTCACTGTCACCGTCGCCGTAGTACCACCCCCGCCCGCGAGACCGCCGCAAGAAATCAGCGCCATCAGCCCCAGCCCTAAACAAATCCTCGCGATCCCTCCGATGATCCTGCCGCCGTAGAGACGCGGCTTGCCGCGTCTCATTCGCCCCAACCCCACCATCCCAGCCGCCACCAACCAACCAAGTGTGAAGAACGACAAAGCGCTGGGACGCTCGCTCGCGTGGCGACGGCCGCCCTCGGCCGTCGGGGTAGTACCCCTGGAGCGACGGGCGTCCCCGCCCGTCCCCGGCGGGCACAGAGTCGGCAAATTCGGCCCGCAGGTCCAAATTGTCAAAGTAACCGGAGTCGTCCCCGCCCCCGCCGCAATCGTCGCCGGACTGAACACGCATTGAGCCCCCTGTTGCCCGCTAGTCAGCGCCGGCAAGCCCGAGCACGCAAAACTCACCGCCGAACCAAACGACGCGCCCCCCGCCGGAGCCGCTGAAAACGTGTAGCTGGCACTCTGTCCCGCCAGCACCGATGCCGTCGTGCTACCGGTGTCCGTCCAGGTAAAGCCGGTCGCCACCCCGGTCACCGTCAGCGTCTCCGTCGGTGTGGTATTCGTCAGCGTCCCGGCCTTTCCCTGAATCGCAAAATTAAACGTCGCAGCCGTCGCACTGCCCAACGTCACTGCAAACGGAGCGCCTCCCGCCGTCGGCGTCACCGGCGCCGGCGTAATGCACGTCCCCGGAGCTCCCGCCGTACAAGTCAACGTCACGCTCCCGTTGAATCCGTCCACCGCCGTCAGCGTCCCGCTCCACGTCACGTTCTGATTCACCGCCGTCGTATTCGGAATTGCCGTCACCGCAATCGTGAAGTCCGGCACCAAGGCCGTCACCGTTAGGTCGAACATCTGTTTCTTGGCCGCCGGCGCTCCCGCCGTCATCGCCGAGATCGTCACCGCGACCGGACCACCCACCGGCGCCCCCGGCACCGCCGTCACCGTCAGCGTAACCCTAACTGGAACCGATGACGTCGGGCTCACCGAACTCGATGGCGAGAACACGCAAGCTACACCCGCAGGCAATCCCGTCGGACAGTTCAGCGTCACCGTCCCCGCAAAGCTTCCCGACGCCGTCACCTGAAAGGTGCTCGGCCCCGACGTTCCACCCTGCCCCACGCTCAACGCATTCGGGCTAGGCACCGTCAAATTGAAGTCCACCACATGCAGCGTCACCGCCGCGTCTTGCATAATCGCGTGCGGGTCCGTTCCCACCGCATGCGCGTTGAAGCTGTAATCGCCCACACTGCCGCCGGCCGTCACAGTGTAGTTTGCAGTCGGGGTGATCGGATTCGGACTCGGCATGCACGTCGTTAGCGCCGGCTCCTCGTCCGTGCAACTCAAATTCACCGGGCTCGCATATCCGGCTTGCGACACCAGCGTTCCGTTGAACACGGCGGTCTGCGTCGGAAACACCGTCTGCGGCGAATTCGAAATCGCATTCGTGTAGTCTGGCGCCAGTGCGTAGCTCCAGATGCCCCGCCCGTAGGTCGACGCCACCAGTGTCTTAATGCCCGTGTCAGGCGGATCAAAAATCTTCAACGCCGTCACCGGGGCGTTTGGCAGAAATTCCGATACGCCCGCCCCCGGCGTTGGATCAACTTCCGTCCACCCAGGGGCGCTCGTCGAGCTCACGAAAACGCCAACATCGGTGCCCGCATAGATCTGAGAAGGCGTGACCGAGGAATCCACCAGCAGCGCATTTACCGGAGCATCCGGCAGTTCCGACGACCCCGTCCCGCTCCAGTCCATCCAGCTCGCGCCCGCATTCGTGGTCTGCCAAACATGCGACGTCGGAAACCCCACCGTGCTGAATCCCATGATCCCGACATACGCCGTCTTGCCAAGCGGGTCCGACGAATCCATCGCGACCGACGAAATCGCATACCCCTCAGGATTCACATTCTGGGTTTCGTTCTGGGTCACGTTTACCATCGAAGTTACGCCAGCATTGGTCGTAACCCAAACCTCGCCGCCCGGACTCGCACTCAGCGGACCGTATCCGTTCGTCACCGCATAGACCACCGAAGAATAGCCATTCGGCGTCTCACCGCCCGCCGCCAGCCCATTCACCAGGTTGATCTCATCGCCCGTGCACACGCCCGTCCCCAATGTGTCGAAGTCATTGCTAAGCTGCACCGGACTCGTGCCGATGGTGGTGATCTGCCACACCCGGCAGGTGCCCACCAGCATTTCACCGGTATTCTGCGGGTCCAGAATGTACGGAGTGTCATAAGCTCCCTGGTCTCCGCCCAAGTCGCTCGGCCCAACAATCTGAAGAAATGTACTGTCGTTGCATTCCGTTCCCGCTCCCGTCGCGGATTCGCACTCGAAAATCGCGACGTAGGGATTCGCCGCGAACCACTGATCGGGATTCGTAGGATTGATCGCCGTGAATCCGCCGTCCCCGCCCAGCGCGTTCTGCCAGGTGCTGTTCTCGGTCGCGGTGCTGGTCTTCGGAGAGCCATTATTCTCGCTTCCCCCCAACAGAATGTCCGCGTTCGTGGGGTGCACGGAGACCGAAACGAATTCCGTCATCGAGCCCAGGGTTTGGCTCAAGCTGTCGAACTGATTCGTCCCCGAGCAACTGCCTGTCTCCAGCCCGGAATAGCCATCGAGGGTCCGGCTGATCCCGCCGTCATGCGCGAAGTAGCCAGGAGTGGTCTCGCCGGTCACCATGAACGCGATTCCATGCTGGCTCGGATGCACATGCGCCGGCGCCGCCAGCGGGCTGCATCCATACGCGTGCGTCAGATTGATCCAGTCGTTTTGCGTGCAGACCGTGGACGCGGCCGGTTCCAGCGTGCATTTGTAAAGATTGATCGCTCCCGCATAAATATCTGTCCCCGTCGCATCGGGAACCGCCGCCAACGCCAGGTTGTACCAACCCTGCTCCACCCCGCAGCCGCTGTTAGGACCAAATGCGCTGTCACCGCAGTTGGTGATGCCGTTATCCGGAATCTGCGTCCAGCTGGTCCCGCCGGTCCCAGTTCCGCCTATCCCAGTTCCGCCATTCAACGTCTGCCAGATGCCCTCGTCGACGGCCACCGGATTGCCATATTCATCGGGCTGCACGTCGACCACCCACACATACATCTCGTTGCGTCCCGGCACCATCGCCAACTCGCCGCGATAAATCGGACAAGTCGTGGCGTTCGAACCCGTCGGACAATTTGCGGCTGCAAGGCCCGCGCTCGGCTGCTTAGCCAGCGGCGCGAAGTTCACTCCATCGGTCGAAGAGTACAGCCCATGCCGCCGTATAAAGGCGTAGAAAGTCCCGTTCGTTCCCTGCATCGGGTTGTAAATCACCGACGTAGCTGAGGCCGGAACCGAGCCGTCCGTAATGGTTGCGCGGTTCCAAGTCATGCCACCGTTCTGCGAGTAATAAAGACCGCGCACCGTCGAATTTCCATCTTCTTCCGGACCAAGGCACGGGCTGTTGTCCCCGCCCGCTGCCGCTTCCTCGCCAAGGCATAAGCCGTTATCTCCCGCCGTCGCTGCCACCACCACGTTTGGATTCGCCGTGCTGAATGCGATCTTGCTGAACCCAATGCCTAGAAAAGATTGCCCACTCGTTGCGCTCTGGACCTGCGTCCACGAAGTACCTCCATTTGTGGAAAGTAGAATTCCCAGTCCGTAATAAGAATCGGCCGAGTTGTTAGTCTCCCCGGTTCCCACCAGAATGACGTCGCTGTTTCCCGGCTGCAGGGCAATCGCTCCCACCGCCAGCGTAGGCTGATCGTCAATCAGAGACTGCCAGACGACCGAAGCAGCGCCGGGATTGGGATCGGGACTCAAACTTCCAGCGTTCGTCGATCTCCAAAGGCCGCCGTAAGCCCCGCCCAGCAGCACCGTGTTTCCGCTAGTGTCCGCCGGATCAATCACCACCGAAGTAGCGCGCCCCGAAACCCAGTTGTAATTCTGCATTCCGTCGCCGCTAGCATCGGAAGCCAGCGGAGCCGGCCCCAACGGCACCCAACTCGTGGAACTGGAAGCGCCCAGGGTTGTCGCGTCGGTCCAAACTCCCGAGGGTGCCCCACCCAAGCTCCGCTTGGGTGGGTGTGTGGAGGACGATGCGTCTGAGAGTGTTGAATTCGCGGCCGCCGCCGCGCGCCAAGCCCGCATAGCCATTTTCCGCCGGTAAGCCCGCAGTCGCAGCCCAGCCGCCGATTCTCCCCCAGGCACAGTCCGCCCCCGCAGGTTCCAGTTCCAATTCGACCCCGGTCCACGAGTAGAGACGGGGCTTGCCCCGTCTGGCCGCGCCCCAGTCTTTGGAGGAGATGAGTACGCTGTCTTTCTCTCCAGTTCCTGACCGAGGGCGTTTTCCAAAAACCCGCCGCTGAAAGCAAAAAAAACGACAGCGAACCCGACGAAGATAACGAAGAAAATAAAACTCAAACGAAGAGAGCGTAAACCACGGCAGGCCATAAATTGAAACGCCACTGGCACGCCGGAACGACCGAGCGTACCACTAGAGTCTCAACCATTAAGAAGAGAATTCCACGTCCTCGAAAGTCCCCCCGTCCTTGGTAGCCAATGTCTTGAGGCCAAGACCTGACACCTGACACCTGCCCTGCAACATCCGCTATACTAATGAGGCATGTCCGTGATCAAAAACATCGGCGCCATCGCCAAGGGAATGATCATCACCGGCAAGGAGATGTTTCAGCCCACCATCGTCGAGAACTATCCCGACGGTCCTGGTCCGCTGAAAGGCGCAAAGTTTCAGGAACGCTTTCGCGGCATGCACGTCCTGCAGCGCGACGAAAACGGCTTGGAGAAATGTGTAGCGTGTTTCCTCTGCGCCGCTGCCTGCCCCGCCAATTGCATCTATATAGAGGCCGCGGAAAACACCGCTGAAACCCGAGTTTCGAGCGCCGAGCGCTACGCCCGCGTCTACAACATCGACTACAATCGATGTATATTCTGCGGCTATTGCGTGGAGGCGTGCCCAACCGATGCGATCACCCACGGTCATGGATTTGAACTAGCCAGTTTCAATGCCAGCAATCTGATTTACCGGAAAGAACAAATGCTGGCCCCGGCTCCGGCGCATATGGGAGCCAATCAGGTGTTTGCGCAATCAGAAACGGACGCAGGCGTGACGGGAAGTTAGCAAACTGAGAGATTGTTCACCAAACGCCGGTCCCCCGCGGGACCGGCGTTGTTGTATAAAGCCAGTTCTCAGTTCCCGGTTCTCAGTTCTCAGTCAAAGCAAAACGCCGAGAACGTGAGACTGAGAACGTGAGAACTGAGAACTGAGAACTTTTTGTCCGACTTTCTCCAACTCGTAAAACAACGCGTCGTAATCTACGACGGCGCCATGGGCACCAACATCCAGCAACGCAACCCCACCCTGGACGATTACTGGGGCAAGGAGAACTGCAGCGAAGTCCTGGTCCTAAGCCGTCCCGACATTATCCGCGACATTCACGCCAGCTTTTTCGCGGTGGGCTGCGACATCGTAGAAACGAACACCTTCGGCGGAACGGGCCTGGTTCTAGGCGAGTTCGATCTGCGCGACAAAGTCCGTGAGATCAACCTGAAGGCCGCGCAACTGGCGAGGGAAGTCGCGCAGCAATTCTCGACCAAAGGCAAACCAAAGTTCGTGGCCGGATCCATCGGTCCAACCACGAAACTACCGTCCCTAGGCCACATCGGTTGGGACGCGATGTTGGCGTCCTACGAAGAGCAGGCGTCCGCGCTGATCGAAGGCGGAGTCGACGTGCTGTTGATCGAAACCTGCCAGGACCTGTTGCAGGCAAAGATCGCGACCGTAGCCGTGCTCGAGGCCATGCGCAAAGCGGGCAAGCGCCTGCCCGTGCAGGTGCAAGTCACGCTGCAAGAATCCGGAACCATGTTGCTGGGCACCGAAATCGGCGCGGCGCTGACGGCGCTCGAGCCCTACGACGTCGACATCATCGGGCTGAACTGCGCCACCGGTCCGGCGGAGATGAACGAGGCGGTCCGCTATCTGGGCCTGAACTCCACCAAACACATTTCAATTTTGCCCAATGCCGGACTGCCGCAGAACGTAGGCGGCCACGCGGTCTACAAGCTCGCGCCGAAAGATCTGGCCGACTTTCATAAACATTTCGTAAAAGACTACGGCGTAAGAATCGTAGGCGGATGTTGCGGCACGACTCCCGAACATCTGAAAGCCGTAATCGATGCCGTGACCGGTGTAGAGCCAGCCCAGCGCGATGTGAAGCCCGTAGGCGCAGCGTCGAGCGCTTACACCTCAGTCCCGCTCGATCTGGAGCCGAAGCCCTTGATCGTAGCGGAGGAGATGAACACCACCACGCGCGTCGATCATTTCCGCAAGCTGGTGCAGGCCAAAAAGTACGACGACATTCTGACCCTGGCAAAAAAGCTGGCCAACGAAGGCTCGCACATGCTCGACCTGTGCTGCGCCATCGTGGGCGAAGACGAGAAGGGCTACATCTCCGCCATCCTCGAAAAAATCGCCACCCGAGTGCCCGCGCCCATCCTGATCGACAGCACCGAAGCCGACGTAGTCGAAGAGGCGCTGAAGCGCATCCCCGGCAAAGCCATCATCAACTCGATCAACCTCGAAGACGGCGAGAAGCGCACCTCGAAAGTCTTGCCGATGGCCAAGCGCTACGGCGCCGGAGTAATCGCGCTGACCATCGACGAAGAAGGCATGGCGCTCACCGCCGACAAGAAAGTTGCGATCGCGCATCGCATCTTCGACTTGGCGACACAAAAGTACGGTATCCGCCCGGTCGACCTGCTCTTCGACACGCTGACCCTCCCCATTTCAACCGGCCAGGAAGAATACCGCTCGGCCGGCATGGAGACGCTGAAAGCAGTGAAGCGCATCCGCGAGGAACTGCCGGAAGTGAAGACGGTGCTAGGCGTGAGCAACATCAGCTTCGGCCTCGATGCCTATCCGCGCCGCGTTCTGAACTCGGTGTTTCTGCACGAGGCGGTAGAAAACGGCCTCGACGTCGCCATCGTCAACTACACGAAGATTTATCCCCTCTACAAAATTCCGGCGGAGGAGGTCGAACTAGCCCGCAAGTTGATTTATCAGGACCGCTCCAATGGCGACCCGCTGCAGGTCTACATGCAGCATTTCACCGGCTTGAAGGGCAAGGCGCAGGCGCAGACCACCGCGCACGTGGAAACGCTTTCCATCGAAGACAAGCTGAAATACGCGATCATCAACGGAGAAAAATCGGTAGGCGAGGGCAAAACAAAGCGCAGCCTGGAAGAATTGCTGGAGGAAGCGTTAGTCCCCTACACGCCGCTCGACCTGATCAACACGGTGCTACTCGACGGCATGAAAACGGTGGGCGATCTGTTCGGCGCCCGCAAGATGCAACTGCCATCGGTGCTCGATTCCGCGGGAGTCATGAAGGCCGCGGTAGCTTATCTCGAGCCGAAGATGGAAAAGAAAACCGGCTCGCAGCAGAAGGGCACCATCGTGCTGGCCACGGTGAAAGGCGATGTGCACGACATAGGAAAGAATCTGGTCGACATCATCCTCTCCAACAACGGCTACAAAGTCGTGAACCTGGGAATCAAGCAGGCGGGCGATGTGATCATCCGTTCCGCGCAGGAGCACAGCGCCGATGCCATCGGTCTGAGTGGCCTGCTAGTGAAGTCGACGCTGGAGATGAAATACGTGATCCAGGAACTGGAACGCCAGAAGCTCGAGTATCCAGTGATCTGCGGAGGCGCGGCCCTGACCCGCAAATACGTGGAAGACGATTTGCGCCGCGAGTATTCGAATGCCGTTTTCTACGGAGAAGATGCCTTCGCCGGCTTGCACGTAATGGAGGACCTGGCATCAGAGGACGGCAAGCGCGAGACGCGTCTGCGGGACGGCCGAACCGTAAAAGAATATGCAAAAGCCGCCGCCGTGGATGAAGAGATCGGCCCAGTATTCTCCGAGCGCAGCGCCGTAGTGACCGATGCGCCGAATATTCCCGAGCCTCCATTCTGGGGCGTGCGCGTGGTGAAGGATTACGACCTGCGCGAGATTTTCAATTACATCAATGACACCGCGCTCTTCAAGAATCAATGGCAGCTGAAGACGGCGTCGCAGGAAGATTACGCGCGCCTGGTAGAAGAAAAGTACCGTCCCATCAAGAGGCAGCTGGAAGAAGATGTGATAGCCGCGGGCTGGTTTGAGCCGAAAGTAGTCTACGGATATTTCCCAGCCCAAGGCGACGGCAACGACATAGTAGTGTATGAGCCGAGCACGGACCGTGTGGTGGCGGGGTTCCACCCCGCCCCGACGGGGCAAAGCCCCGTCTCCACACAACCAAAAGAACTCCTGCGCTTCACCTTCCCCCGCCAGAAAGAAGGCCGCCGCCTCTGCATCTCCGACTTCTTCGCCGCAAAGTCCTCGGGCAAGATGGACGTGCTAGGCCTGTCGCTGGTAACCATCGGCCCGAAAGCATCGGTAGAAACTCAGCGCCTCTTCGAAGGCGGAGAATACACGCGCTACCTCTATCTCCACGGCCTAAGCGTGGAGACGGCCGAGGCGCTAGCCGAGTTCCTTCACAAAAGGATGCGCGAAGAGTTAGGCATAGCCGCCGAAGATTCGCCGCACATTCGCGATCTCTTTCATCAGAAGTATCGCGGCTCGCGCTTTTCGTTCGGCTATCCGGCGTGTCCAAATCTGGAAGACCAGACAAAACTGTTCGCGCTGCTAAAGCCGGAAGAGAACGTAGGTGTGCGCCTGACGTCGGGCTTCTTGCTGGAACCCGAGCAGAGTACGTCGGCCATCGTGGTGCATCATCCGGCAGCGAAGTATTTTGTGGTGTAAGGTGGTGCCCCATCCTTGCGCGTTCTTTGCGCAAGGGTGGGATTCCACAAATGTATCGTGCGCGGGGTTTGTTGCGCCTGATATTGACTGGCGCAGCGGTTCACCGGTGTTGTACTAGCCTTTGGGTGGCGCAGCGGTTTACCGCTGCGGCTCACGCACCCAATCCCAACGGCTTCAGCCGCTGAGGGACCGCGGCGCACAAGAAGCGAGACTCCAGTATGCATTACCTTTTGTTCTACGAGGTTGGTGAAGACTACGTTGCCAGGCGCGCGGAATTTCGCGATGCGCATCTCGAAAAGGCCTGGAAGGCAAGCGAGCGCGGCGAACTGGTGTTAGGCGGCGCGTTGTCGAATCCGGTCGACGGTGCCGTGTTGCTGTTCAAAGGCGACTCGCCCGAGGTCGCGGAGAAATTTGCCCGGGCTGATCCGTATGTGACTAGCGGCGCCGTGAAGCGATGGCACGTGCGGGAATGGAAGACGGTTGCAGGAGAAGATTCCGCGACACCTATCCGTACGAATGCAGCGGCCGACGCGGGTGCCTCATCCCCAGGCAAAGGTAAAAGTCAAAATAAAGATAAGCCCATGGTCTTACGCATGTGGCGGGGGCGCGCCACCGCCGAGAAATCCGGCGAATACATTGATCACGTAACCAAGAAGGTCTTCCCCGCGCTCGGTGCAATCGAAGGGCATCGCGGAGCGTACCTGCTCCAACACGCCGTTGACGGTGCGATCGAATTCGTCGTGCTCACGCTGTGGGAGTCGATGCAAGCAGTGCGCAGGTTCGCCGGAGCGAAACCGGAGAAGGCCGTAGTGGAACCGGAAGCGCGAGCCACCCTGACGGACTTCGACGAGTCCGTAACCCACTTCGAGGTCATTCATCGCACCGGCGGAACGGCAAAGTAAGACCGGGTGCCTCACACATGGCGCGAGCGTCTCATCCAGCCTTCGCGCCGCGCGATTTCGCGCGCAACGGCTTCTTTTTGCCCATGCCAAGTGCCGCACGCACCACATACCCCGATCGCGTCATCCCCGCCGCTTCGGCCAGCGCATCGATTCTTTCAAGCTGGCTTTCCCGCGCCGTGATGTTAACGCGCACCGTTGCATCGGGGGCGTCAACCTTCACCATGAAGGCGATGGCGCCGTTCTTGGCCGCGTCCTCCGCGATTGCGTCGAGCTTCGACGGTTCCGGCACTTCGTCTCCGTCCTCGATCATGCCCTCGATATGGAGCGCCAGCGCCTCCGCTGCCATCCGACTGGCTTCGTCGAGGGTCTTTCCGGCAGTGACGCAGCCGGGAAAATCGGGAAAGCTTACCCCATAATCCGAATCCCGGTCCTTATGAAGATAGGCGATATACTCCATGTACTCACTCCTTTGCCTCTTCGCTCGGGGATCACCTCAATCTGATCCCCGCCTGCTTCTCGATACTCTTGAGGGTACCGATCGGTATGTCCCGACTCGGGTGCGGCACCGTCACCCGCCCCTTCTTCGTCGGATGTTTGAATTGCTTGTGGCTCCCCGCTTGATTCACCTCGTACCAGCCGTCTCTTTGCAGGTGCCTGATGACGTCCCGGCTGTGCATGTCTGGCCGCGCTTTATGCTATAAAATAATACACACGTTATACACACACGTCCAGGAAAAAATATCCATTCATACACACTGGACGGGGCTCGCCTTGGCCCTCAGCCGTGGTCAGGCAGCGCAATATCAGGACTTTCTGGAATCAATAATCTAAACGAGCGGCACTCGCGAGCAAAGGCAATTCTACTTCTTGCCGCTCGGATCGTCGGCCGGATTGATGTAATTAAACTTCGCCGGCGACATTCCGTGTATCTGAATCACCGTCGCACCGGAGGCCATGGCGTAGTGATGCACGCTCGGATCGAGGTAAGCGAAGCTGCCCGCGGGGAAGCTCATCATTTTGGCGGCGTCAAATTGATCGCCCATCCCGACTTTCAATGTGCCGGAGAGGACGGTCACGTTCTCCCGGTGGGGATGCGTGTGGGGCGCGACTTTGTAACCATCGGGCATCTTGAGGCGAATCGTGAAATCGCCGGTGGATGCCATGGGATCGCCTTCCAGCACGGCCAACTCCGCGCCGGGCGGCAGGAAAGCAGGCACAGGTCCGTACTTGACTTGATCGGGTGTGAAAGCATTCTGGGCGGGAGTCGACTGCGCTGCAAGCAGCACAGCCACGGTGAGAGCAAGAGCGAGACCAAGACCGAGAGAATAGCGTTTCATCAAACCACCTCCTGATAGACGGCCAGCATAATAGCAGGATTTTCACCGAATGCCATCTGTCCAGGCGGTGAGCGGATCGTTACGAGCGCGTACTCCGAGGACGCGCGGGGTCATGCGAGCACGAACGACACGTATCTGTAGTAACACTAACGATGCGATTGTTTCCTTTGACAGGGCTTCGCCGGTTGGGGAAAATTGCAAATATCCGTGCGTGTCCGGGAAAACATCATCCACAACTTTGAAAAAACAAAAAACTCTGGAGAGGAAACAATTATGAAAAAAGCGATTGCAGTTGCCGTTGCTACTGGATGTCTGTCATTTGTAGGTGGGATCGCGGTTGCCGATCGGGTTCACGACTGGCACGATATCGACAAGGTCCATACCCACGTGCAGGAAGCGATTCACGAACTGGACTACGCCCGCGCAGCCAACCACTACGACATGCAAGGCCATGGCGCCAAGGCGGAAGAGCACCTGCATGCGGCGGAACGCGAGCTGCACGATGCGATCGAAGCAATTCGGGCAGAGCACTAGAGCGATCAGCTATCGGTTATCAGAAATCAGCCATCGGCCGTCAGTTGGACTCTTACTGACGGCGGATGGCTGTTTTTCTTTTGCAGTAATCCCATCAAGCCTCGTTTCCAGCCGATCAGGCTTCTACCGAGATGGGCATCTCCGCTAAAAGAGTGCTCGACTGGGTGCTGCCGCCGAGGGCGAACTGTTGCAGGTCTTGTTGCAGCGTAGCGTAAGCCTGTTGAGCGCCGGAAAGGTTGCTCGACGTGAGGTTCTGACCGACCTGGCTGACTTCCTGGAGCAGAGGACTCAGGCCTGAGTTCGGGCTTCCGCCTCCGCCGACAGGATGGCTGTGAAAAGGGAAGCGGTCCACCGGAAGCTTGAACTGGTTCTTGAGATCCTGCTGGGCGGTGGAGAAATCCTTTCGTGCGGCGGCCAGGTTGCCCGACTGCAGATCGCTGGCCAGCTGATTGAACGCCTGTGTGGCGGAATTAGATGTGGGTGCAGTAGCGCCCGCCGACTGCGAAAAAGCCTTCTGCAAGGTAGCGAAGTCGGATTGCGCGGCGGAGAGATTGCCCGACTGCAGATCCTGGTTGAGCTTTTGCATGTCCTGCTGGTACGGAGAGTTGACGGAGCTGGGCTGGTTCTGAAGGAAGCTGCTGCTTAGAATCCCGGAAACGGACATTGATTTACCTCGATGCAAGAGTTGAAGAAGCGTTCAACGGGGAATCGATCTGCAAAAGACTACCGGCGAAGTTCCCAGTGAACCTGGCGATGTAGAAGCACGCGTGGCTCCATTCGCGCCGAGGCTGGCGCAGAAGCAAGGCCGCCGCATTTTGTGGCGGTTGCGGCCAATGGCGTTCAGCGGTATAGAGCACGCGGGCAAAGTGTGCAGGTTATGGCGGAGGCAAAAGTTGCCGCAGCACGGTGGTGAGCCAAGAACTGCCCCAGGTCCAGGATGGGCCCACACTAGAAAATCTTGAAACGGAATCCAGAATCAGTACACTGGTCGGCATGGCGCGAAACTTCAAAGACTTAACCGAGCGCGAGATTCTGGCGCTGGCGATTTCACTGGAAGAAGAAGATGGACGTATCTATGCGGATTTCGCCGAGGGGCTGCGGGACAGGTATCCGGCGACGGCGAAGCTGTTCGACGACATGGGGGCAGAGGAGTCGGAGCACCGGGCTTCCCTGTTTGAAACCTATCGAGCGCGCTTCGGAGAACACATTCCGCTGATCCGGCGCGAGGACGTGAAGGGGTTTGTGCAGCGAAAGCCATTGTGGCTGTCGCGTCCCTTAAAAATTGCCGACGCACGCAAGCAAGCGGAACTCATGGAGCTGGAGACACGCCAGTTTTATCAGAAGGCGATGTTGCAGGTGACCGACGCTGGCGTCCGCAAGCTGCTGGGCGATCTGGAGGAGATCGAGCGCAAGCACCAGGTCGCGGCGGAAGCGATGTCAGAGAGCATTACGCCAACGGTGAAGAAGACAGAAGAAGAAGCGCAGCGCCGCCTGTTCGTATTGCAGATCGTGCAGCCAGGGCTGGCGGGGCTGATAGATGGGTCGATATCGACGCTGGCTCCAGTGTTCGCTGCGGCACTTGCGACGAAGAAAAGCGAGGACGCATTTCTGGTGGGACTGGCGGCGTCGATTGGGGCGGGAATCTCGATGGCATTTACCGAAGCGCTGTCAGACGACGGATCGATGACCGGGCGCGGGCGTCCTTGGCTGCGCGGTGGGGTGACAGGATTAATGACGGCGGCGGGCGGGATCGGACATACTCTTCCATTCCTGCTCAAAGATTTCCATGAGGCGTTCATAGCGGCGGTGATTGTTGTGGCGATGGAGCTGGCCACGATTGCGTGGGTTCGGAATCGCTATATGGATACTCCACTGCTGTCGGCGGCGTTGCAAGGGGTGGTGGGCGGAGCTCTGGTGTTTGCGGTGGGGATATGGATTGGCAGCTCGTGAGGGAGTAGGGGCAAAGTTTCGATTTGTTATATAAGGGCAAGACTTCACGGCGCGTAGAGAAACCGCTCGTGTGGTGACGGGGCTCCGCCCCGTCCGGCTTTAGCCGCTGGGGAAGTAGGGAGAGCATCTTGGCCGCAAGAATTCTCATGGTTCTTTGCGCGAGCATTGTCTTCACACTTGGAGTCGTCCACCTCGTCTATACGTTCTGGGGACCAAAGCTCACGCCCCGTGACCCCGCGCTGCAAGTCAGCATGAGCCAGATTTCACCTGTTATTACAAAAGAAACCACGATGTGGCGGTGACGTGACCGGCGAGATTTGTACCAGGTGGAATGAGAGAGAATCCACTTGGAGGAAACACGGTCATGCCCATCCAGAGGTACAAGCCCGAGCAAATCGTGACGATGCTGCGGCAGATTGAAGTCAGCATTGCGAACGGAAAAACCACCCCACAAGCCTGCAAAGAAGCCGCGATCACGGTGCAGACGTTCTACCGCTGGCGGAAGGAATACGGCGGCTTGAAGATGGACCAGGCGAAGCGGATGAAGGAACTGGAAAAAGAGAACGGCAAGCTGAAGCGACTGGTGGCGGAGCTGTCGTTGGACAAGCAGATCCTAAAGGATATTGCGGAGGGAAACTTCTAAGCCCGGAGCGACGTCGGTGCGCCGTGGAGCATGCCCGCGAAGAGTATGAAGTGAGTGAGCGGCGGGCGTGCCGAGTGGTGCGGCAATGGCGGGGAACACAACGCTATCAGCCGCTGCGGCGCACGGACGAAGACGAGCTGACGCAGGCGATCCTGACCCTGGCCACGAAGTATGGGCGGTACGGCTACCGGCGCATCACGGCGTTGTTGCAGCATGCGGGATGGCCGGTGGGGAAGGATCGAGTGCAGCGGATCTGGCGACGCGAAGGGCTGAAGGTACCGCAGAAACAGCGGGCGCGAGGGCGGTTGTGGCTGGGCGATGGTTCGTGCATCCGGTTGCGTCCGGAGCGGGTGAACCACGTGTGGAGCTACGATTTCGTGAAAGCGATGACGCACGATGGACGAACGCTGCGCATCCTGGTGGTGATCGACGAGTACACGCGAGAGTGCCTGGCGCTGCGGGTGGCGCGGCGTCTGGGAAGTTTGCAGGTGATCGAGACGTTGGCAGATGTGATGTTGGTGCGCGGGATTCCGGAGCACATTCGGTCCGACAATGGGCCGGAGTTCATTGCTGAGGAGTTGCGGAAGTGGCTGGGAAAGCTGGGGACCAAGACGTTGTACATCGAGCCCGGAAGTCCGTGGGAGAACGGGTATTGCGAGAGCTTCAACGGCAAGCTGAGAGATGAGTTCTTGAACGGCGAGATTTTTTACTCGCTGAAGGAGGCCCAGATTCTGACGGAGAGGTGGCGCGTGGAATATAACACGGAGCGGCCGCATTCGGCGCTGGGCTACAGGCCACCGGCACCACAAGCTATCTTGCCAAAACCGGGGCATGGAGATGTGGAAAACAAAGAACGTTTCCCACATCTCCACACCCCCGGCGGCGACTACGGACAAAGGTCGAAACAGGCGTTACACTAACATTCCACTTGGTACAAAAAATCGGTCCGGTCAGCGGGCTTGGGTGGGCTTCAATGCCAGCCACAGTATGGGACTTATTCTGTTCGGCCTAGTTTTCGGTTTTCTCGCCTTGGCTCACGGCCAACTCCTCTTTCAATCACCGTTCCTGCTCGTTGTCGGGTTGGCAATGCTTGGTGGCTTTGTGGTGCTCTGCAAGATTTATTTCTTCAGCGTGCCGCTCACCGGCATCATCATTTCCTTGGCCTGCTATGTCGCCAGCATTGCGTTATCGCGGGCTTAACGAAGCGCTGCTGACGTGTCGACCGCCGGAAGCACTGCTTTCTCTAATTCGTAGGCCGATTTGCGAGCTGTCCTTCCCGGGACTAGAGTTGGCACAGCGGCTGGAAGCATCGACAGCTTACACATCGAGAATGACACTGTATTCTTGTTGAATGTAGTCCACTTCATCTCAGCGACAGAGGTTGGTGTATATGTTCTCCGAAACAAGGAACTGTCCGGACGCCGGAGTTCTTCCTCTCTGGAATGCGGTCTTCTGCCTGGATTGCGAGGTCATCAGCAGCAGTCGAGGTGACGAATGCCCTGCGTGCAAGAGCCGTTCGCTCGTGAGCCTCGCTCGGATGCTCGGAGGCAGTTTGGTCGCCCATAGAACACAACGGTCTAACCAGGGCGAAAGTGGGTTGTTCGATATCACAATTACGGTTGAATTGCAGCAGATGCACGCCAAAGACCTGAGCACCACCGTTGAGAGGTTGACCAGTGTGATTGGCCCCAGGCTCGCACGCGACCAAGCGTCATTCCGCATCAATGTGAAGCCGGCAGCCGAAAGACTCGACTCGCAGCCCTCGCTTTGCTTCCTGGAACGCGATGCCGCATAGGGCATTGCTATTCCGTTGGGGTCCAGCGTCAATGAACGATATGAGAATTTTTCACCAACTGAGACCACACCTCGCCGTCAACCTGCGTCCCTTGATTGACTTGCCAATCGCCTCGAGGTAATAATTGCGGCCAATGCTACGTTGATGGAAAAAGCGGTACACAGCAAGCGGGTTTTGGAACGATCTCAGCGCATAGGATGAGTGCTCACCGCATGAAACGGACCTATTTTCCCGGTATCACTGACGTTGTCGACGTTACGGATCCGGCAGAGATCCGGACAATTTCAAACGATTCAAGCTTCGACCGGGACTTCATAGGACACGGTCCTGTTCGCAATGTGCAGCTTCTCCGGAAAATGCTCCGCATTTTCTCGCTCAACGGCAGAAGATTTGAACCTCTGCTGCCGCGCACCGACCCCAGCCGCGCCGCCGCGCAAGACGAACTGTGGTCGAGACTAAACGTCAAGGCCGACGAGGTGAAACGCGGACCGGCGGAATTGGAACCCCTGGCCGAATGGGTCAGAGGAATCGGAACTGCGGAGACGCTCGATCTGCTTGTGCAGCAGAGCATAGGAAGATTGTTCGTGGAAACGTTCACGGCCACTGAGGAGAGTGTGGCAGCGGCCCATATGGTGCTTGAGGCTGCCGGCTCTTCCAATGTTCTGAAAATGCTGGGGTGGCGCATCAGCGGCAGGCTGGAGCGGGCCAAAACGCTTCTTGCTTCCATGGTGAATGGCGACCTGGTTGGCGTTATCGCGATGATTACAGCTCGGCAGCTCATTGTTGATGGCCTGCATAAAATGCGGCAACTTGCTGCCGACCCAGCGCTTCGATCTTCAATAACGACAGATACTGCCGTGGACGAATGCCTCTTTACAGTAACGAACGTTGTACGCCAGGCGAAGACCTCCGGCGAGGTCGGCGGTTGTCCCTTTAGAAAAGGCTCGCTCTTCATCCTTGAGCTGGGAAGCGCGAGCAAAAGCGCAGCGAATCGTGACCTCGTCTTTCTCAGTCAGAGTTGGAGCCGCTGTCCCGCCGAAAAGTGGGTGCCTGCGCTATTGGAAGGCGTGTGGACGCGTGTCTCAGCTACGTTGCATGAGTCTTACGTTGCATGAGTCTTAAAAAACCTCGCAGCCCTCATTGATCAATTCCTGACCGTGGCGGATGCCGGGCCGGTCAATTGTGGTTGTCAGGCGTGGCTGTTGAAAAAGTGCGTGATCGGAATGTCTTTTTGGCTGCGATGATTACGGCGACGAGTTCTTTCTTCTCACCTCAGCTAAGAGGCGGGTTCCACAGTGGGTGTTATCGGTTGGCTGAGGAACCGCACTAGTCGCTTGAGGTTCTGGGCAGCCGCCGCCAGGAAGAACTGCTCCCGCACAAACCGTAATCTCCGCAGACGCAGGCGGCGCAATCCGATCTGATTCTTGAGTTCTGCGAACAAGGCTTCCACCTTCTTTCTTTCCCGCTGTGCATGGGCAAACTCCGGCGTGCTCGCCAACTCCCGGGCGCGTTGCCGGGCGGGTTCATCCATGTGGATGGCAAGAAAGCGAAACGCTCCACTGGTGCACTGCGCTTTTAGCGCACACTCTCCGCAACGTTTGCGAGTCCCGATGTAGGCATGGGTGCGGTTCCGCTGGTTGCGGCCACCATAGTTCAGTTGCTGCCCCGCAGGACAGCGATAGCTATTGCTTTCGGGTTGATACGTGAACCGGTCGGGTCCGTAGAACGGGCTGTTCTTTCTGTGGATGCTGTCGCGGGTTCGCATATAAGGAGTGATGCTCCGATCTGCCAACCATTGCAAGAACTCCCCGTTCCCGTAGGTTGTGTCGGCCGCCACCGATTCTGGCTTTTGTCCTCGCCATTGCGTGAAACGTGTGAGCATGTCCTGCGCGGCCACCGTTTCCTGACTCATCCGTGCCGCGGTCGCTTGCACCCCTACGATCACGCAACTGGGGTTGTCGACCAGATAGTTGTCGTAGTACCCCAGTCGGGCCGGAGTTCCACCCTTGGTCGCGTAGGTCGCATCGGGATCGGTGGTCGAGACCTGGTCTTGCTGATGCACCGGCTCTTCGGGGGGATTCTGCTGCTCCAGTTCCACCAGGTACTGGCGCACGGTCTGGTTCACTTGCGCCGCTTCCGCTAACTGCTCGCGCGGAATGCGGCTCTCCTTCGCTGCATTCGCCTCCACGAAACTGCCGTCGACCGACAGGTGCTTGCCCTGCACCAATCCCACTTCCACACACTGCCGCACGATCTGCTCGAACAACTCCTCGAACAGCCTCGATTCCTGAAACCGTCCATGCCGGTTTTTCGAGAACGTGGAGTGATGCGGGATCTCCTGATCGAAGCCCAGACCGGTGAACCAGCGCCATGCCAGGTGCATGCGCAGTTCCTCCACCAGCTTCCGCTCGCTGGTGATGCCGTACAAGTAGCCAATCAACAGGATACGCAGCAGAAGCTCCGGATCAATCGACGGCCGGCCGGTCTCGCTGTAGCTGTCCTTCAGCTTCTCGCGCACAAAGGCAAAGCTGATGTGTTTTTCGATGAGCCGCAGCAGGTGGGTCTCAGGAACTTGATCTTCCAGGCGGAAGTAATAGAACAGCGCTTCGGAGCGGTCGTGTTGCCCCATCATGATCAGCAGGCCTCCGACGATAGAAATCCAGCAAAGCATGGGTGGATTCCTCCTTCTAACATGCTTCTGCTAAATCTCACCTGCCAATCTCAGTGACTTTTTCAACACCCACAGGCGATTTCACTAACCGAGAATGACTGAAGAAATGCCGCCTCGAAAATTCCGACCCTGGTAACAGGCACCCGAGTGGACGTTCGTAATTTGAAAGTACGTTCCTCCCTGTGGTCGAATCAGTTTGCCGCCACTTCACTAGGAAACATCGGCCCTTCCACGGACCGAAGTATCCCCCTGAAAGAAAACAACCCTGGCCGAATTGGAGATGGAGAACAACGATGTCTCGGCCAAAAGCAACAATTCTCTGCATTGACGACCACTGGAATGGGCTCATCGGCCGCAAGATGTTGCTCGAAAGCAACGGCTATGCAGTTCTGGAGGCGACCGGCGGGGACGAAGGACTGAAGTTGTTCTTCTCGCACTCCGTGGACGCGGTGGTCCTCGACTACCAGATGCCGGGAATGAACGGCGATGTGGTTGCCGCGAAGATGAAGCGTGCTAAGTCACATGTTCCGATCATGTTGTTATCCGCCTACGGGCCATTGCCCAAGAGCAAACTGGAGGCGGTGGACACCTTCCTGTCGAAGTCCCAGCCTCCAAAGATTCTATTAACCACGCTTCAGGATCTGCTGAACCGTCGGCCCAGGCCGTTCTTCAACCGTTGGTTCGATACCTGGAAAAGTCGCAGTGAAGGGACAAGGCAATGAGTTTCTTGAAGCGGTTTCTCGGACAAGGTTGCTCGCATCGCTTCACCTGGCCACGCATTGACGCCGATGGCCGTCATTATCAGATATGCCCGCTTTGTGGCACTGCTTACGAATATGACTGGAAATCGATGCGGCGGACTGATCGGTTGCTGGTGACGAACGGGCAACCCACTCTGGCCTTGGCGCGGACTCGATTACCGGGAACCGTCAACTGACGCAATCAGCCGATTTCCCTTCCAACCCCGTCGCTAAGTGAATCGTGTTCGCCGAACTGGTTGGAGGCGGCCGTCATTTTACCCCTGCGAGGCAGCTTGCGAGCTCGGCCTCGATCTGTTCGCTGCGACGCTGACTCTCGGCTCGATCCTGATTGACCTTGGTGAGCTTGAGCCTCACCCCGTCGAGCATGCGGCTCCGGCGGTGGATCACGGTCTCGTCGTCCGTACCGTCGAGCTGATCGATCACGTCCTGGTCGCGTTGGATCTCCTCGACCTCCGTGTTGATCGTGGCCGTCGAAGGTTCCATGGAGTTGAGCTTCTCGAGGTTGGCGCGGTAGCACGCGTCTTCTCGGCGAACTCGAGCCTGGTGTATCCCGTGCACGCCGTAAACGATCGCGACAGCCCCGGACAAGACCAACAGCAAGACTATCTTGATAGCGATCGAGTGCTTCTTCACAGTGAAACCTCCAGAACGCTCCACTGTGCGTCGAGCAGGAATCGCAGACCTTCTGCGAGTGGATCGTCCTCAGCGGCTACTCTATCGCGTCGCGGGTGAAATGGCGATATTCCGCCAGCCGCGTGCGGAGGCAGGTCCTTCGGTAACGTCCCACCCTTCGGAAGCCCGGAACAACTGGCCGTTAAAGTCCTACCCCGTGGCGAGATGGCTGCCGATAACAGCCGATTTCACCACTTGAGAACTGCCGGGTCCAGCCGAGGCCCACTGACCCGCGCAGCCCGAAAAACTCTGCGTCCCCGCTACCCTGCCCTTGATCTATTTCCTATGGAAGCCACCGTTCGTCCGCGGGCATGGAAGACCGTGCTGGCGTTTGCCATCATTTATCTTGTCTGGGGTTCGACCTTCCTGGCCATCCGCGTAGGTGTGCGTGAGGTCCCGCCACTGGTTTTTGCCAGCATGCGTTTCTTCACTGCTGGAATCTTGCTCTTCGGGTGGCTGCGCCTGCGGGGCACTCCGGCGCCCTCTCGCCGCGAGTGGGCTTCCGTTTCTCTGCTTGCGGTCTTTATCTTTGTGCTCGATTACGGCCTGGTGTTCTGGGCCGAACAACGCGTGCCTTCCGGACTCACCGCCGTGATGCTCGCGACCATCCCGGTTTTCATGGCGCTTTCGGAAATCGTTATTCTGCGCACCCAGCAGCTTACCGTCCGCCTCGCGTTAGCTCTTTTGGTCGGCATCGGAGGCGTTGTGGTTCTGGTGAGCCGATCGTTGAGCGTAAATCTCGGCGAAGCGCCCATCGACCGTGCCGGCGCGATTGCGCTGGTGGTGGGCGCGATCTGCTGGTCGATTGGCTCGGCTCTCACCCGCAAGCTGACCCTGCCCGCCTCAAAACCTATGAGTTCCGGAGCGCAAATGCTCGCTGGAGGAATCATGCTCGCGCTGGCGGCAGCAATGTTCGGCGAGTTCCGCGGATTTCATATTCAAACGGTCTCTCGCGGCGCGTGGTTCGCCCTCGCCTACTTGATCGTGGCCGGATCCATCGTGGCTTTCACCGCCTACGTCTGGCTCATCCATCATCAATCGCCGACAAAAGTTGGCACTTACGCCTACGTCAACCCGGTAGTGGCGGTGACGGTTGGATATTTTCTGGGAGGCGAGACCGTCGGTCCCAGAACCGTGCTGGGAACGCTGCTGGTGCTGGTGAGCGTGGTGGTGATCACCACCACGCCCGCGAAGAAGCCCGTCGCTCCGCCGCTGGTGAAACCGCTGCAAGAACTGGCGGAGCCGTAGTCCGCTAATTAACGGCTAAAGAAGTTCACCACGCTGGCCTTAAGTCGCTGCCAGAGGGCCGAAGGTCCGGAATTTCCAAACTGAATCGTTATTCTAACGCCGCTATCGTCCGAGCTTCATCGCAGTTTTGTTCACGGTTCTTTAATCCACGATTCACCTCCCATTAACCCGCGCGGCGGGGGCACGGCGAATACTCATCGTCGGTAGTAATTCTCGGCGGTAATTCAAGGAGGCTAAAAGTGTCCGATCGTCGTCTCGTCCCCCTCGGGCTGGTTGCGTTGGCATTGGTGAGCCTGTTTTCGTTGACGGCTGCCGCGCAGGCACCCAGCAAGATTCAACACGTTTTACTCATCAGTCTGGACGGCATGCATGCGCTGGATTTCGCGAATTGCAGCAAGGGCGTTCCGATTTACGGGAATCAGACTTACTGTCCGCATCTGGCGTCGCTGTCCGCCACCGGAGTGCATTACTTGCAGGCGCTAACCTCGAAACCTTCCGACTCCTTCCCGGGTCTGGTCGCCCAGATCACCGGCGGAACGCCGCGTTCGGCGGGAATTTTCTACGACGTTAGCTATGATCGCGCGCTGTCCCCTCCAAAGAAAACGACACCCTATGGCATTGTCGGCGGACCCACCCTTTGCCCGAACGTGAGGGGCACGCAGGTTGGGTTCGACGAGGAGATCGACTACAACTATTTGAAACTTGACTCCGGGGTGGTGAACGGCAGCTCCGGGATCAACGGGATCAATCCGGATTATCTGCCGCGCGATCCGAACAATAGTTGCGCTCCGGTCTATCCGCACAGCTACATCCGCGACAACACGATCTTCAACGTGGTGAAGGACAACTATCCGGGCGGCTACACGGCTTGGTCGGATAAGCATCCCTCCTACGACTTTACCAATGGACCGAGTGGCAACGGGGTGGACGATTTGTGGTCGCCGGAAATCAATTCGATTCCGGTGCCGATCCCCACGGTGCAGGGTTGCAGTCCACTACCCGATCCGGGCGCTGCCAAGTCGAGCAACGCGTGGACGGACAGCTTCCAGAACATCCGGTGCTACGACCAGTTCAAGGTGCATGCGGTGCTGAACTGGATTGACGGCAAGACGCACGACGGAAGCGCTACCGCACCGGTGCCGAACGTATTTGGCATGAACTTCCAGTCGGTGAGCGTGGGTGAGAAGCTGGTGGAAAAGTCGCTCGGCCTGACGGGCGGATATGTCGACGCGCTGGGAACGCCGAGCGATTCATTGTTCGCCGAGATCCAGTACGTCGACACTGCGGTTGGTCAAATAGTGGCGGAGTTAAAGAAGCAAGGGCTGCTGGATTCGACGCTGATTATTGTGTCGGCCAAGCATGGGCAGTCGCCAATTGATATCAGCCGCGTGCTGCGCATTCCGGGAGATGTTTCCACAGACGAACCGCCATCGCAGATTCTTTCGCCGGCTGGAGTGGGGCCAGGATTGCCAGTGGCACAAGCCGACGAGGACGATATTTCAATGCTCTGGCTGACCGATCAAAGCCAGACGGAGAGTTCGGTGGCAACGCTGTCCTTGCTCGCGAATGAAAACCTCTTTGGGCAGGGCGAGATTTTTTCGGGTCCCTCGCTCACGCTGCAATTCAACGATCCGCTCACCGATTCTCGGACTCCCGACATCATCGTGGCTCCGAATGTCGGGGTCATCTATACGGGCGGCACGGGCAAAGTTGCCGAGCATGGCGGCTTTGCCTACGACGACCGGAACGTCCTGCTGATTGTTTCGAACCCGAGCTACAAGGCTTCAACCTTTAACGATCAGGTTGAGACGCGGCAGATTGCTCCAACCATCGTAAAGGCGCTGGGGCTGAATCCGAGCCTGCTTAGCGCGGTAAGGTCCGAGCACACGGAGACGTTGCCCGGGCTGCCGTTTACACAGCCCTAACGAAGTTGCTGGGTAGAATGAATGCGGGGAGCGGGATGCTCCCCGCTTTTTCTATTCACATTTAGTTGATGCCGAAGGTCGTCATTTTCTTGGCTTCAGAATGCGTTCGATTTGCCCGAGATGGTTGATGTCGTGCCCGGCGATCATGCGGACAATGTGCTCGATGGACTCCTGGCCGCGTTCGGAGTGCTGGCCGTAGTGCTTCCACTGCTCCGGAGAAAGCGATTTGAGAAGCGCCAGATTCGCTTCGCGCGCCGCGCGGTGCAGTTCGACGGCCTTGCGGGGATCGCGTTTTTCGTAGTGTCCGGCGACCACCCATGCGTCCTGATCAAACGCCTGAATAGGTGTTCCAGGGGCTCCGAGAATAGAGCGCATGCGCCAGCCGATTACGATTTCGACGTCGGCAAGGTGGGCGACGATTTCGGCAACCGACCATTTATCGGGCGCGGGGCGCTTGCGCAGCTTGGCGGCGGAGACGCCGTTGATGAGACGAGCCATTTTCTTGTTAGTGGCGGATTGGGTTTTGATCGGGTCTTGTCCCTGGGCGTGGGCCATAATGCGCTGGGTATACTGTTGTGCGGTTTCGGACATTTGAAATCTACCTCCACTTTCCTTTCCTTAAATATAAATAACTTCCTCCTCTGTGTAACTCTGTGGCCCCCTGTGGTGAGGATTTATGCCGCGAACGAAAGCGGACGCTGGAGTAAAATATCGCGATGACCAGTGGTCAGCGCAAATCAAGGTTCTAAGTGAAAAACCTGATGAAACCCCTGTAAAAAACGATTGAATAATAGTTTCAGAGTACTGTATCTTAGGTTGACCGATAGTCAAAATATGTTATGGGAGTTGGGCCATGGAAGGAATTACCAGCAGTCTGGCGAAACCGACGCAAATGCGACGGGATGGCAAGCCGCGTCCCCGATCGGAAGCGAAGCGGGCGCGGATTGTGGAGTTGGCAATCAGGCATTTTGCGGAACGTGGGTACAGCGGGGCTCGGGTGGAAGATATTGCAGCGGAGTTAGGCATAGCGAAAGGATCGGTGTTCCAGCACTTCAAGAGCAAGGACGGATTATTCTTCGAGGCGTATAAAAAAGCGGTGCAGTCGTTTCCCAGATATATGGACGCTCCGGCGGCGGCGCAAGAGTGCGGATTTTTTGCAGTGCTGCGTTACTGGCTCGGGCGCACCGAGAATATGGTGCGTGACAACTGGGCATCCTACCGAATTTATCTGATTGGTAATTACGGCGCGGATCTCGCGCTCCGCCGGGAGATCAACCGGTTTCTGGTGGCGGAAGATCCTTATGGATGGCACGACTTCGTAAGCTTCGGAGTCAAGCGGGGAGAATTGCGGCCGGATCTGGATGTGGACCTGATCGGATCGATCATGGAATGGACGATGGACCGGTTTCAGGATGCGCTCTTGACCGAGGAATTGGATCCAGGACTATTCCGCAAGACCGGACCGGTTCCAGAGGCGAAAGAAGCGCGCATTGAGCAATTTGTAGAACTACTTCGGCGGGCGATTGGTTCGGAGAAAGCCCAAGCGATGGGAAAGAAAGCATGAAGAGCGGGATGACGGTGGAGCAGATTGTCTCGAGTTATGACCAGACCGCGCCGCTGCCGGAAGCGTCGACGATCCCGGCCGCATGGTATGTGGATGCGCGGATTGCGGAACTGGAACGGCAAACGGTTTTCTCGCAGACTTGGCAGGTGATGGGCCGAGTCGACCAGGTGGAAAAGCCGGGACAGTTTGTGACCGCAACCGTGGCCGGAGAGCCGCTGGTGGCGGTGCGCGGGAACGATGGTGTGTTACGCGCCTTTTATAACGTGTGCCGGCATCATGCGGCCGCGGTGTTGACGGAGCCTTGTGGGCAGGCTTCGATCTTGCATTGTCCTTATCACGGATGGAATTACGGCCTGGATGGTTCACTCAAGGGGATGCCGGAGTTCGATGGAGTGAAGAACTTCGAACGCAAAGACCATGGCCTGGTTCCAGTGAGGGTCGACACGTGGGAGCAGTTTGTGTTCGTCAATCTGGATGCCGGAGCCACTCCGCTAACTGAGTTTCTTGGTGGATTGGTCAAGCGCGTGGCTCCCCTTGGATTGACTAAGCTGCATTACTTCACCAGTCAGACTTACAACATTAACTGTAACTGGAAGGTGTTTGTCGATAACTATCTCGACGGCGGCTATCATGTGCCGCACCTCCATAAGGGACTCAATTCAGTCCTGGATTACAAGCAGTACACCATTGAGAACGAGGACCGCTATTGTCTGCAGTCGAGTCCCATGGTGAGTTCGCAGGAGGACGCAGCCACGGGCACAACGCGTCGCGGCGACCGAGCCTGGTATTTCTGGCTGCATCCGAATTTCATGTTCAACTGCTATGAGGGATATCTGGATACGAATCTGGTGATTCCAATTGATGTGGACCACTGCCGGGTAGTTTTTGATTTTTATTTTAGCGACGTGAGTGAAGCGGCGCGCGCCTACAACGAGGGCAGCGTCGCGGTCGGAAATCGTGTGCAGGATGAGGATTTGGGGATTTGCGAGGCTGTCCAAAGAGGGCTGAAGTCGCGGGCTTACGGCGCGGGACGGCTCTCTGTGCGCCGCGAAGCAGGGGAACAGTTATTTCATCAGTTGCTGGCGGCGGATTTAAAAAGCGGGTTAGGGCAAGGCGCGCTGGCCGGCTAGCGCCGGCATCTCTCACTTTTTGGGGGACCATTGAAGCGGATCATTTTTGCGGTGCTTGCGCTGGCGCTCAGCCAGTGGGCGGAGGCGCAGGTGACGGTGGTTCGCGCGGGACGGCTGATTGATCCGGATTCTGGGACCGTGCTTACGAATCAAGTGATCCTGATTAAAGACGGGAAGATTCAGGCGGTGGGCGGGGCACTGGCCCTACCGGCGAACGCAACGGTGATCGATCTTTCGCAGAAGACGGTGTTGCCGGGGCTGATTGATTGCCATACCCATGTGGCCGATGGGCAGAGCGACGGGGAACCGTTTAACGTGCTGCGGAAGACGGCATCGCAGATCGCACTGGAATCGGTTCCGAATGCGCGGGCGATGCTGCTTTCCGGATTTACTACGGTGCGCGACGTGGGGACTTACCGGGCCCTGAACGATATCGCGTTGCGGGACGCGATTGCGCGAGGAGATGTAATCGGTCCGCGAATGTTTGTAGCGGGGCTTACATTGCGATCACTGGCGGCGCTGGGGCGTTCACGGGACAGGCTCCGGATATTCAGTTGCCGTGGGACCTGCACTATGGCGAGGCGAACAGCCCGTGGGAAGTCCGCCAGAAAGTGCGGTTACTGGCGCACGACGGCGTCGATGTAATCAAGATGCTGTCGACGGGAGCGGTGCTGACGCATGGCAGCAGTCCGATGTCGATTGAGTTCAC
This sequence comes from uncultured Acidobacteriaceae bacterium, assembly GCA_963747545.1. Taxonomy (GTDB): domain Bacteria; phylum Acidobacteriota; class Terriglobia; order Terriglobales; family Acidobacteriaceae; genus Acidiflorens. The sequence continues at coordinate 414,635 of CAVVFQ010000004.1, forward strand.
CGAAGAGGAGTTACAGGCGGGGGTCGATGAAGCGAGCCACTTCGGGTTGCGGGTAGCGGTGCATGCCCATGCGGCGCAGGGAATCCGAAATGCAATCCTGGCGGGCGCGGCTTCGGTTGAACACGCCGAGATGTTGGACGACGAGCTCATCGCCATGGCGAAGCAGCACGGAACCTATCTCGACATGGATATCTATGACGAAGAGTGTATTCAGGCGGGAGCGAAGACGGGGCAGACGCCGGCGGATTTTTTGCAGCACGATGCCGATCTCGGAAGAATCCAGCGCGAGAATTTCGGGAAGGCGGTGCGCGCCGGAGTCAAGATGGCGTTTGGCACCGATGCGGGCGTCTGCGCCTATGGGACGAGCGGAAAGCAGTTTGCCTTCATGGTGAAGTACGGGATGACGCCCATGCAGGCGATTCAGGCGGCGACTTCAAATGCGGCCGACTTACTGGGGCATGCCAACGAGGTGGGGTCGATCAAGGCGGGAAAGTATGCGGACTTGATTGCCGTGAGCGGGGATCCGCTGAAAGACATCAGCCTGCTCGAGCGGGTAGAGTTTGTGATGAAGGATGGGAAGGTTTATAAGTCGGCCGAAGCGCCGCCTTGCGCCGTAGCTAGGGATGAAAATTGAGTTCGATGAGTTCTTTGGTTTCCTGCGGACCCGGCGCCCATTTCCACTTTTCTATGGCATCGACCGCGGCCTTTGCCAGTACCGGGCTTCCGCCAACCACTTGAGTGAACTTCGATTTTCCGTTGGGCCCGACCGTTACTTCCACCCTGACGGTTCCAGTGATTTGCATTTTCCGGGCTAGCTCGGGATACTCCGGGACCACTCTGCTCGCGATCTTCCGCGCCACTTCCGGCTGGTCCTGGGCCAGAGAAAACGACGGAGAAAAGACCATCGTTCCCAAGACCATCACTCCCACGACCATCACTCCGAAAAGGCGCGCCAGGAGCGCGGTTGCAACGGGGGCTCGCATGGATAACTCCTTCACGTAGTCAGCGTAAACGTAATTCAAAATGCCGGAAAGTAACGGAAGTAACGGGAGGAATTCGCTTTCGGCATGAGGTGCCGCGATGGGATCCGATGGAGCGACGGGCGCCTCGCCCGTCCACTCGAATGCAGGATTTTACTGGTGGTCTCTAGGAACCGTTTCCTGCCACGTCTTCTGCTTCACCGGCTGCCCGTCTTTGAATAGCTGCCGAGTGTATTTATAGTAAAAGTTTTGCGCGTCGCTGGTCAGGGTCAGATGCCCTTGCCAGATCAGGGTCTGTTGCTTGAGCGCCATGGCGATTTCGGCTTCGGCTTGCACGGCGCTGCTCTCGGGATGATTGTCGTCGGCCGTATAAGTGATGCCTTCGAAGTCGGTTTCTTTTCCCCACGGGTAGGTTTCTTCGGACTTTCCCGTCCAGGTCACTTTTGTTTTCCCATTCAGCTCGTCGCGTTCGGTTTTCCAATCGCCCGGCCAGGGATAACCCGCGGACGAAACGTCGTTGCGCTTTTCAGATGGCTGAGGAGGCGCGAATTGGGGAGCGGCGTACATCGACGGCGGGACGAGCGGGAGGGTCAGGCGGGATCCGCTATCGCCGCCCAGCTGCAGCGTGGTAGTCATCGCATAAGGAGTCGGCCAGACCATGGGCCAGAGCGCGTTCGAGACTGCCAGGCGAATGCGATGGCCCTTAGGGAAGGTCCAACTGGCCAGGTGCATTTCGATGTCGAGCGGATAGGTCTGGCCAGGCACTAAGTCTTTAGGTTCGGAAGCTGAGTCGCGTTGCGCGCCGTTGAGTCCCGCTCCCGTGACTTGGGTGACGGTGCCGTCGGGAGCCACATCAGAGAGGCGGGCGAACCAGTCAGCTTGCGAGGCAGACGAGCCTGCCTGCAGCAGAGCATGGGGCCGTCCAAGCATGGTGAGGTCAGTCTTGAGCGGAGCGGAATCGTAGGTGAGGCTGAACGCGTCGACCGGACGCTGATCGGTCAGCAACTCTCCCCACCAGAATCCGGCTTCCACGCCCACCGAAGGAATGTAACGCAGTTGGTGGCTGGCGGCCTTGGCGGGTTCGGTCGAGAGGACGTGGGCGTCGTACAGATAGAGCGTCGTGTTAATTGCGTTTCTCGGCGGCCAGCCAATCTCGCCGCGCCACTTTCCGGGCACGTTCTTCAGGTGAGGATCGGGCGCGTGCCAATCCTGCATATAAATCGACAGCGGTGGTTCTTCCATGATTCCGGTGTTGCGGCCCTTTAACCAGTAATCCCACCAGCGGAGCGCCTGATCCCGCCATTCGATCTGCGGGCCCGGTTCGGCATCGTTGGGAAAAGTGTGATTCCAGGGGCCGATGATGGCCTTCAGCGGCGCTTTGACTTGCTCGAACATGCGCGGGATGGAGTCGCGGTACCCGTCGAGTAGTCCTCCGATCAAAAAGCACGGAATTTTGATTTCGCTCAGCGGGCGGAGCGGTGCGTGCCAGAACTCGCCATCGCGCTGATGCTTGAAATAGAGCAGCGACCAGGGCGCGGATTCGAAACGCGGTCCCAGAATTTTCTCATCGAGCGAGTAATCAGGGGCGCCGGTCATCGAGGGCGCCAGGTCCATGTTGAGTTCAAACTCGTCGAAGTGCATCATGCCGTCGATGTAATGAATATCGTCATGGAAGAGTTGTTCGGTGGCATCGACGGCGAGAATGGCTTTGAGCGCAGGCGGATGCCGCATCGCCATCTGGATCGAGTTGAACCCTCCCCAGGAAATGCCGAACATCCCCACCTTGCCGGTAGACCAAGGTTGAGCGGCAAGCCAGGCGATGACTTGCTCGCCGTCGAGTTGCTCCTGCTCGGAATATTCGCGCTCGGTGGGCGTGCCTTCACTGGCGCCGAAGCCCCGAATATCGACGCGGACGCTGACGTATCCGTGCGCGGCGAACCACGCGTGAATAGGATAGTCACGCTCGGCGGTGGCGTCGTCTTTCCGGTAAGGCAGATATTCAAGCAGGGCCGGGAATCTCTCGCCGGCCTTGGCGTTGTCCGGCATGTAGAGAGTGGCAGAGAGTCGAACGCCGTCAGCCATAGGAATCGATTGCTGCACCATGCGGACAGAGTACAGATCGGTCGGCGAGGATTTCGGGGCGGGGAGCGCGCAAAGGCTAGAGGAAACTGCCAGCGTGGCGAGAAGCGTCATGACCCCACCAAGTCGCGTAGGGACAGCCGCCCTCGGCTGTCCAGCCGAACGCAGTTCGGCACCTGCCGGCGACGAGGAACTTGGAAACATGAGCGCCGCAAATCATAACAGGAGAGAGCGCGACGGTGCAGAGGCGCTTGAGAGTTGCGGTCCCCCCTCTGCCTTGACAGTCCATGCCTATCTTCTTATCGTTGCTAACCAACCATGGCTAACCATCTATGAACATCATTAAAGCCACAACAAAGTACGAAGACTGGCTGCGGCAGCACATCCAAATCGTCGAGCCCGATCTGCGCCTCAAGCACGAGCAGATGGCGGCGGCCGTCTTCTCATTTTTTCGCGCAACATTCTATCGCTGGGTGCAGGTGTGGCCCGAGGTCTGCGCGGACCTGGATCGTGCGCCTCATATTTTGTCGGTGGGCGATCTGCACGTAGAAAACTTCGGCACCTGGCGCGACAGCGACGGGCGGCTGGTGTGGGGAGTGAACGACTTCGACGAAGCGTGTCTCTATCCCTACACCATGGACCTGGTGCGGCTGGCGACCAGCGCCCTGCTGGCGGCAAAGGCAGAGCGTTTAATCATGAAGCCGAAAGATGCGGCGACGGCGATCCTTGAGGGATACGAACTCGGGATGGACGACGGCGGGTGTCCATTCGTGTTGGAGGAGCGCCATGCCTGGTTGCGCGCGATTGCGGAGAGTAAGCTGCGCGATCCGGTGGTGTTCTGGAAAAAAATGGACGCGAATGAGACCGCAAGAGGAGAGATACCAGAGAGCGCGATCGAGGCGCTCGAGCACCTGCTGCCGGCGCCGGGCATGAGCTACCGGTTGGTACGGCGCAGGGCCGGCCTCGGAAGCCTGGGCCGGAATCGGCTGGTGGCGATCGCGGATTGGAACGGCGGGCGAGTGGCGCGCGAAGCGAAAGCCTTGCTGCCCTCGGCGTTGCAGTGCATGAATCCTAAGCAAACGCCGGCCGACATTCTCTACGGAGCGATTCTGCGGCGGTCGATGCGCTGTCCCGACCCCTACGTGCAGTTGCGCGGGCACTGGCTGGTGCGCCGACTGTCGCCACATTGCTCGCGCATCGAATTGGACGCGCTCTCGACCAACCGGGACGAGTGCCGACTCCTGGAGGCGATGGGGAAAGAGACCGCGAATATCCATGTGGGAACCGAAGAAAAGCGCAAAGCGATCCTGAAGGACCTGCGCGGACGGAAAAGTAACTGGTTGCTGGGCGCGGCGCAAGCGATGGCAGACGCAATGGAGAAAGATTGGCGAGTGTGGAAGGAGCGCCGGCAGAGCTAGACTCTGCCGGCGATTTATTGGAGCGAAAGTCCTTGCGAGGACTCGGGTGGCGGGTCAAAGAGCTGGCACTCCAGTGCATCGTGTTTATTTTCAGCTCCGACGGTGATGAGGGCATCAAGAATGCATTGCAAAGTTGCCGGGGAACCCGACCAGACGCGGGAAAATGACTCGCGATGAACCGCCAGTTCGCCGACCAGCCGGCCCACTGAGTCCGGGCCGAGATCGACATCGGCCACAGTCTGGTCGCTGCCCATGGGCAGCGGCGGGTAGTGGGCCGGAGGCAGACGCAGGCTGGCCTGATTTAGCCAGTGGGTGATCAGGGTTTTGAGATGCTGATGACAGCACACGCTCTTCATGTCTTTCAGCGTGGCCAGCGAGGAATGCCAGGAAAGGATCCTGAGGCGATCCAGCCAGCGGTTCTCGATCACCAGGAACCATCCCGCATGGCGAAACGTGTCGAGGCCGCAAACGGCGCAAGGTGTGCGTCTTGTCATTAGATAATCCATCGGGGCTCCCTTTTGACCATCAGCAGTTGCTGCCAGCGGCGTGGGCGAGGAAGCGTGGACCCGCGGACTCGCTGAGCGGGACGGCCATCATCCCTTGGCTGGTGTCGAAACGGAGCGTGAACTGAGACGCGCAGGCGTCGCAAAGCCAGAAATGTTCACGCCGGCGGATCTTCCGCCGGTTTCCATCGAAAACCGGGCTTAGGTCGGAAGAAAAAGTTTCCGCCAGGAACAGCTTGCCTTGGCGAAGCGAAAGGAAAGGTGCCGCGCATGCGGGGTTCGCGCATTTATGAAGCATGGGCTGGTCCAGTCTTCTCTTCTGTGAAATTTTCGGCCAGAGAGATTCCAAGCACAGAGCACGCGTAGTGCCGAAGCGTTGGTGAGCAGCCTCACGGATCGCTGGCCCGTAATTGCAACGAGTTGGACGCTGGAGCAGAGCTCTCGATCGCAATGCATCGACTGCGCTGACGGAGCGCGGTCGCGGCTGACGAATGGTCGTCAGTGACTGTCGTTGGTGATTAGTGATCGACAACGAAGCCGGGCGAATTTTTCAGGACGATCATTTTTCAGGACGATCACCGAGGCTGGCAACGTGAACAAGCTATTCAATCGAACGCAAGTGAACCGGTGTAAGATGTCCGCGTTTCTGGTTCAGCGAGGGTATCGTGATGATGATACTCGGGAGATTTGCGTGCAAGTGTTTCGGTGGAATCGTCGTTGTGGCTCTGGCATCGACTATGTGTGCCTGGGCTCAGGGCAGGTCAGCTCCCGTTGACCCGGGCGTGCGCGGCGGCCCGGCGGGTGCCGGCACTCAGCTGAAAGGGCTGACGGCGGACGAAACCGCGTTTTTCCAGGATGGGCAGGCCAGGTTCGCTGAAATCGAGGTCGTGGCTAAAGGCGCGAATAACGGCCTCGGTCCCCGCTTCAACTCCAACCAGTGCTTCTCGTGCCACGCGCAGCCCGATGCCGGCGGATCGAGCCCGGCGAAGAATCCCATGCCCGCGGTAGCCCACTTGAATGGGGCGAAGAACACAGTGCCCTGGTTCATCGCGCAAAATGGCCCCGTCCGCGAAGCGCGGTTCAAGGTGAGCAACGGAGCCGCCGACGGCTCGGTGCACGACCTGTTCGTGATCACCGGGCGCACTGACGCCCCCGGCTGCAACATCGCCCAATACGACTTCCTGCCCGCCGGAGATCCACTCACGGGCCAAGGTGGGAATGCGAACATTATTTTCCGAATTCCAACGCCGGTCTTTGGCGCGGGCCTGATCGAAGCGATTCCCGATTCGGCAATCCTCGCGAATATGCGGGCCAATACATCCGTGAAGTCGGGCTTGGGCATATACGGGCGCCCAAACGCGCACCTGGGCGGAAACGTGAACCTCAGTGCCAACGATGGGACCATCACCCGTTTCGGGTGGAAGGCGCAGAACAAGTCCCTGCTCATGTTCGCGGGTGAGGCCTACAACGTCGAGATGGGAATCTCGAACCAGCTTTTCCCGCAAGAGCGCGACGAAACGCCGGGCTGCCTCTTCATCCCCGGTCCGAACGATACACTCAACTTCACGACTACTCCGGCGCCCTCCGGCACTTCGAGCGGCATTTCGAATCCCGCGGTCATCTCAGACATCGAAGCGTTCGCCAACTTCATGCGGATGCTGGCCCCACCCGCTCCCGCTCCCGCCACACCCCAGACCGAAAATGGCCGCGCCGCTTTCGCCAAGATCGGCTGCGCCCACTGCCATACCCCGTCGTTTACCACCGGCGCAATGATTGCGACCGGCTCTTCGACCAGCCCGAGCGCAGCGCTTTCCCATCAGACCGCGAATCTTTACTCGGACCTTCTCGTCCACCACATGGGCAAAGAGTTGGAGGACGGCATCACCCAAGGCGCCGCCGGCCCCGACGAGTTCCGAACCGCTCCCCTCTGGGGCGTCGGCCAGCGCGTCTTCTTCCTTCATGACGGACGAACGTCCGATCTGCTAGAGGCGATCAGAGATCACAAGAGCAAAGGCAGCGAGGCAAATAAGGTCATCGAACATTTCCATAAGCTGCACGCTCGGGAGCAACAGGAGCTTCTAGATTTCCTGCGCTCGCTCTAGCATTGCTGGTGGAGAGCCGGGCGTCCTCGCCCGGCTGTGTGCCGACCCCTAAGCGAACACGACGGTCTTGTTTTGGTAGACCAGAATGCGGTTTTCCAGATGCCAGCGCACGGCGCGCGAGAGCACTACCTTCTCCAAGTCGCGGCCTTTGCTTACCATGTCCTCGACCTCGTCGCGATGGGAAACGCGCACCACGTCTTGCTCGATGATTGGCCCCTCGTCCAGCGTGGCGGTGACGTAATGGCTGGTGGCCCCGATCAGCTTCACGCCGCGCGCGAAGGCCTGGTGATAGGGTTTCGCCCCAATAAAAGCGGGAAGAAAAGAATGGTGGATATTGATCATACGCAACAGGTACTGAGCGACGAAATCGGGTCCCAGGATCTGCATGTAGCGCGCGAGCACGATCAGGTCCACGTCCTGCCCGAGTAGCGCAAGCATCTCCTGCTCCGACTCGCGCTTGTCTGTGGGGTTCGTCAGCAGATGGAAGGGAACGCGATAAAAATCGGCCATCGGCTTGGCGGTCGGGTGATTGCTGATGATCATGACAATGTCGCATGCCAGGTCGCCGGTGCTGTGCCGGTACAGCAGGTCGGCAAGACAGTGATCATAGGAGGAAACCAGGATTGCTATCCTGGGACGATCGCCCGTCAACGCCAGGTGATACTTGATCATGAAGCGTTCTGCCACCGGCTTGAAGTGCTGCTCGAAATCGGAGATCGGAATATCGAACCCGGCCAGATCCCACTCCAGCCTTGACAGGAACAGGTCGCGGCCGGTGTCCAGGTGGTCGTCGCTGTGCAAGACGCTGCCGTTGTGCGCAATCAGGAACTGGGAGATCGCCGCCACCACGCCTTTGCGAGCGAGGGGCATGGGGGTACTCAGGAGCAAAACCGCAGTGTGCTTCATTTTCCGCTCATCAGACTCCACGGATTAGAAACTAAACCATTCATGCGCCGGCTCCTAGCCCACCATCCACACAGAGGCAGCGACGAGAACGCCCATAGCCGCGATCAACAAGCCCAGGTGCCAGAATATGCGGCGGCCCGAGAGCAAAGTGATTGAGGTGATCACCAGCGCAACCTCCAGGAAGACTTCGCTCAGATCGAAGCGGTCGGCTTTGCGGTGCGTGACCGCGAAGTCCTGCTCCAGTTCGTGGCCTTTGGCTTCAAGCTCCTTCTTCTCGTCTTTGTAGCGCTCCGCCTCGTCGTGGGCCTTCGCCTGAAGCTTGGCTGCGCCATCAGCATCCTTGGAGGCGACCACGCCCGCCAGATCGGCGAATAACTCGTCAGTGTGAAGGCGCATATTCTTGGCCTGGAAGTACGCCCACTGATCGGTGACCTTATTCTGCAAAATGATTTCTTCGGTATGCGTGCGATGGCCGAGCAGCGACACCGCCGCCACCAGCACGGCCAGCACCGCCATGGTGAGCGTGACCGGAGCGAGAGAGGGATTCTCCCGGGCGCGTTCGGCGTGTTCGTGCAGTTCGTTGATTTCTTCGGTCATGTTATCCGCTCCTATCGAAACTTGCTGGTGGAGAGCCGGGCGCCCCCGCCCGGCCGCGATGCTGCGGGAAGGGCGAGACGCCCGTCCACTTCACCTCTAGCGACGCGCTACGAGCATAAACCAAGTTGCCTATTCTCCCATCACTTTTATGAGCACTCGTTTGTCGCGCTGGCCGTCAAATTCAGCGTAGAAAATCTGCTGCCAGCGACCGAAGTCGAGCCTGCCGTTAGTTACCGGGACGATGACTTCGTGATGAATAATCAGCGACTTCAGATGCGCGTCCCCGTTGTCTTCGCCAGTCTGGTGATGCTGATAGTTCTGCCGAAAGGGAGCAAGCGCTTCCAGCCACTGGTCGATGTCTTTGATAAGCCCGCTTTCGTTATCGTTGACGTAAACCCCAGCAGTGATGTGCATGGCGGAGACCAGGATCATGCCATCCTTAATTCCGGACTTCTTGAGCGCGCTCTCAACCTGCGGCGTGAGGTGAACGTAGGCGCGCTTGGTCTTGGTGTGCAGTGTCAGGTACTCAGTATGGAATTTCATGCTTCCACTATCTATCACGGGAAGTGCGATCGTTCAAAACTGCCGACCGAGCTGCCTTCGGGGAGGGCACGACTTCACAGGTCGCAGAAAACGTCGAGTAGAGACGGGGCTTGCCCCGTCTCGGGCCATCCACGAACTATGTTCAAGCAAGAACGGGAAGGGCACGACTTCAGTCGTGCCGCTAGGTCCTCTAAAGCTTGCCGCGCTTTAGCGCCTGAGGCCGGTTTTTTCGCCCGCGTGCGTGATCTGGCGTCAATTCAAAATCGGTATGCACGATAAATCACATCATTTGATGGGGGCTGGCCCACCCTTGATTTTCACTTTCGTCTAATCACGACTGAGGCTGCCCCACCTTCCGCGCTTTTTCGGAAGGTGGGCACCACGGACCTCGGCTTCTTATCCGTTCGTCTACCACTGCCGCCTGGGGCCGCATAAAGCTGAGGCGCCCAAAGCCAAACCCAAACCCCAGATACCATCGCCGGTGGTGCCCACGCTTCGAAAATCTGTTCAGTCTCATGACATCCTTTACAAAATGTCCCGAGACATCCTTTACACTCCCGGCGCGCTTGACGCGCCGGGGTGATGAACGCGATGGCTTGGAAGACGATGGACATACAGGAACAGCGGGTGCGATTTGTGATCGAGGCGACGCAGAAGCGGAGTTCATTTGGAGCCTTGTGCACGGCCTATGAGATCTCGCGGCCGACGGGGTATTTGTGGCTGCAGCGCTATCGAGAACGGGGAGTGGGCGGGATCGCCGAGCGTAGCCGCAAGCCGCATCACAGCCCGCGCCGCACCGGCGATGGGTTCGAGCGGCAGGTGATCGGCCTGCGATTGCGGTATCCGGATTGGGGCGCGCGCAAACTGCAAGTGCTGCTGGCGCGCGAAGGGGTGCAGCTGCCGCGCAACACGATTCATCGCATTCTGCGCCGCCACGATCTGATCGGGCCGCAGAAGCGGGACCCGGCGGCGACCCAGCGTTTCGAGCGTGGGAGTCCCAACGAACTCTGGCAGATGGATTTCAAGGGGCCGAAGGGATGGCCGCAGCCGATGGGGCCGTTGTCGGTGCTGGACGATCACAGCCGCTACCTGATCGCGCTGGCTGCATTGGGCGGCACGCATGGCCAACCGGTGCAGCAGCAACTGGAAGAAGCCTTCCAATGCTGCGGGGTTCCGGAAGCGATGTTGATGGATCACGGCACTCCTTGGTGGAGCACCCAGGCGCAGTTTGGGCGGACGCAGCTGTCGCTGTGGCTGATGCGACAGGGCATTCGGCTGTACTGGAGCGGCATTCGACATCCGCAAACCCAGGGCAAGGTGGAACGTTTTCACGGATCGTTGCAACGCGCTTGGGAGCGGCGCGGGGTGCCGGCGCAGAACCGGCAGGCTTGGCTCGAGGCCGGGTGCGCCTCGATAAGAGCGAAGGCGCTGTCAAGGACAAAGATATCCTGGGCAGTGACGAGCACCGCTTGCTTTGCCAGAGGAGGTTGAGGACCAAGGCTCTGGGAATCTCACGCTGAATCATTTTCCCGGCGGAACATCGTTCCACCACCCATCGATTCGGCCAAAACGTCGGCCATGATTCTTCCATGCGAACATCCCGTCGCTACGGGATGCGAGAGCGCCCAATCAACATTCGCGGTCTAGTTTTCACCGACCAGGCGCACCCTCGGGCTGCTCTCGATGCGAACGACTTCCGGATACGGCTTTTGCGTGCGCAGCATCCAGTAAAGTCGTACGGCCAACTTACGTGCCGCCGCCACTTTGGCCACCGCTTTCGGCTTCTGATGGCAGCGATGCAAATACTCTTTGCGAAACTCCGGATCCAGACGCACCGCAGTCTGCGCCGCTTCCACCAGCAACATTCGCAGCATGCGATTGCCTTGCTTGGTGATCGCTCCCAAATGTTGCCGTCCGCCCGAAGAATGCTCGCGCGGAATCAAACCCAGATAACTCGCCACCTGCTTGCCCCGCGGAAAGCGTCTGACATCTCCCATGGTCAACACGTATGCCAGTGCGGTGATGGGTCCGACTCCGGGTTGGGTCTGAAGGAGAAGCGCCATTTTGTCTCGCTGCGCTTCTGCTTTCACCGCCTCGTCCAGCGGATCGATCTGCTGGTCGAGCATCGCCATCAGCCCCAGCAAGTCGTCTCGTCGACGACCCGCCCACGCCTTCAACGGCAACTCGCGCAACACCTGCTGTCCCGCCTTACTCCACAGCCTGCGTTTGCGCTGCACGCCCTTATTCAGGCAAAGGTGTTGCAGTTCGTTCTTCACCCGCGCCCGAATGAGGACCAGTTTGTAGCGATGCAACAGCAACTGCCGCCGATCGCGTACCTCACTCGACGCCATCCAGATCCGCGGAAACCGCCCTTCCACCACCAGTTTCAGAATGTGCGCCGCGTCCCGCTTGTCAGTTTTCTGCTGCCGCACGTAACTGGCCCGGATCTGCGCCGCATCTCCCACCCACAACTCGTGTCCCAACTCGCTCAGCAGATCCACCAGCCAGTGACTGTTCCCTGTCGCTTCCATTCCCATCAGTGCCGGACCTGGCAGCTGCCGGTAGAAGCGCTCTGCCTCCCCGCCGGCATGAACCAACTTCTGCTCGCCGGTTTCGCCCGTCTCCGTGTCCAGCCACGCAATTTGCTGCCAGCTGGGATGAAAATCACACCCTATAATCATCATGCGAAGGCTCCTTCCTTTCCGAGAAGCCTTAGTCCTCAAACCAAGACTACCCCCGGTTCGATCGAGCCTTCGCTCTTATCCAATCAACTTCTCGCGCTTTTCGAGAAGTGGCCCCATCCACCGCCGATATACGTTAGCCCGCAAATTGAGGGCGGGGTGGCCCACTCAAGCCCGGTTTTGGCTTGAGTGGGCCAGTCTCCCTGACCCACCACCCTCAATCACGCAACCTTAACCGAAAGTTCGGTGCCATTCTTGATCGGCAGGGTCACTGAAAGAAAGCCATTCCCCGGATCGCGCACAAACTCCAGAAAATCTGGTTCGGCGTTGTCGTTCATGACGTAGCCACCCACGCGAATTTGCGGAGCCACGATCTTAATAACCTGAAGCGCGAGCGATGGGCCTTCTTCGAGCGGCCAGCCGTCGATCAGCGCAAAGTCCACCGGACCTCCGAGATCGCGCAGCGTCTGCCGTGCGTCACCTTGACGAATTTCGGCATACTCAGCCAGGCCGGCCTCTGCAAGATTGCGCTTGGCGGTCACGACTTTCGCCGGGACCAGTTCCGATCCGATCACCGTACCTCCACCGTTGTCGCGCATGGCGGCCGCGAAATAAAGAGTCGACATGCCAATCGAGGTCGCGAACTCAACCACTCGCGTCGCCCGCATGCCGCGGCAGAGAAGATAGATCAGGTCGCCCTGTTCCGGGTGGATGGAGAAGCCATAATCGGCATAGTCGTATGGATCATGGCTCGCGGCTCGATTGTCTTTCGGGCTGCCACTCGCCGGACGACGCCGTTCCGCCTGCATCCGCTCGATCACCTCCAGAACACGCGCATCCCGAATCGTCCTGCTCGTAGTGCTGCTTAAAGTTCCGCTTAAAGCGGCATTCTGCGTAACATCATTCTCCATAATCACACCTCTTTCGGTTTTTCGGGTTGAGATGACGCTGCCACGTTCCCGAGTATCTCGGCCGTGGCGCGCTCAAGAATCTTGGCGATGCGCCGCGCCTCGTCAAGATCGCAACCGTGTTTGCGATGAAGCGCGTGCTTGAGACCATGGCGCGCCCGGTGGATTTCATCGGAAGCTCCGGCGTCCGAATCTCCAACCCCCGCGAATGCCTCGCGGACCTGGTCCATCCGTCCACCGATGCGCGACAGTGCATCGAGAATCGCCTCGGCGCTCGCACGATTGGCCGCCAGATGGGCTCGGCCTTCGGCCGTGATGCTGTAGAGTTTCCGCGTCCCTTGCTGCTCCACGCTCGCGTGTCCAATTTCATTGAGATAGGTGAGCGCCGGATACACTACGCCGGGACTGGGAACATAGAACCCACCAGAACGCTCTTCGATCGTTTTTATAAGCTCATAACCGTGCGCTGGATGCTCGGCCAGGAGCGCCAGGATAACAAGCTGAATGTCGATCGCATCGAGCTTGCGTCCTCCAGGAAAGTCTCCGCCACCAAAGCCGCCCATGAAGCCGTGGCCGCCGTGACGGAAACCGTGTCGTCCGCCATGCCGGCCAAAACCGCGGCCGAAACGAGCGGAGAAATCTTCAAAATAGTTATTGTTAAACATGTCGCACACTATATCGTAAGATATATCGCATGTCAACATGGTCTGGGGCGCAGCCCATCGCACGAGCTTTCGAGGGTGCACCGTCCAAGCCGTGCTTGGGCGGGCCCGCGGATGCCCACTCAAGCCGGGTTTTGGCTTGAGTGGAGGCGAAGCACGAAAAGTGACATCATTTGATGCTATAATCAGTGCCATGAGAACAACCGTTGCGCTGGATGACGATCTCTTACGCACCGCCCAGGAGTTCACCGGGGTGGCGGAAAAAACGGCGCTGATTCGTGAAGCCCTCAAAGCCCTAATCGAGCGGGAGAGCGCCCGCCGACTGGCATCCCTCGAAGGCACCATGCCGAGATTGAAAAATATTCCTCGCCGCAGGCCAGGGACGAAGTCGAATTGATTCTCGCCGACACCTCGATTTGGATCGACCACTTTCGTTCGGGCAACAAACAACTGCGGAAGCATCTGAACGAAGGGCAAATCGTGATCCATCCCTCCATCATTGCGGAACTCGCTCTCGGATCTCTGGCACAGCGCGCCAAAACGTTCGCACTGCTGGATCTTCTGCCCCAGGTGCCAGTGGCGCAACTGAGCGAAGTGCGGCGCCTGATCGAGGCTCGTCGTCTGTACAGTCTCGGAATCGGCCTTACCGACGCCCAGCTGATAGCCTCTGTCTTTATCAATCCATCCACGTTACTTTGGACAAGAGACAAGCGCCTCCGCAAAGCCGCGGAGAGACTTGGCATTAACGCCAGTCTCGCTTAGAGAACTTGACTCCGCAACTTAGTGTCCGTTTCTCTCTTGACTTACCGAGTTACAATAGAGTTAGGTCAGTCCTGGTAGCGACGGTACTTTGACATCTCCTGAATGAACTGCGGAAGCCTGAACCGGCTACCCTAAACCGGTCATCCTGAGCGAGGATGATCCGGGTCGGCACCACGAGAACTGAAAACGCAACCTAAGTCTAACGCGCTCAAGACTTTGCCTCTAACTCTCATACGCTCAGGACTTTGGCGGGCAAATCGCGCCAAAGTCTTGATTCTTATAGACCGGGTATAGGGGGGGGTCGGGTGACCGTCGACGAAAAAGCAAACAGGGGGGGCGGGGTAGGCACGGGGCAAAGCCCCGTCACCACACGAGCCTAGCGCATCGATTCTTCAATCTCCGAGATCCAGTCCGGACGCTTCAACACTTCGCGAGGTTTCGGTCCATCGGCAGCGCCGACAATCCCGTCGCGTTCCATAAGGTCGATGAGGTGTGCAGCGCGGCCATAGCCGATGCGCAAGCGGCGCTGCAAAAGGGAAGTAGAGGCTTTGCCAAATTCGATGACGAGTCGCACCGCATCGTTGTACAGCGGATCGTTGTCGTCGGCGGAAATTTCCCCGGAATCGTCGCCGCCCTCAACTGAGCTCTCGCGATCTTCTTTCGGAGTTTCGAGAAATTTCTCCTGATACTGCGCCTCGCCCTGCGCCTTCCAGAATTCCACCACCGCTTCGATTTCTTTTTCCGTCACGTAAGGAGCATGCAAGCGATGGACGCGCGCCGAGCCCGAAGGCAGATAGAGCATGTCGCCACGTCCCAGCAGAGATTCGGCGCCGTTGGCGTCAAGAATGGTGCGCGAGTCGACTTTAGTCGCGACGCGGAACGAGACACGCGCCGGGAAGTTGGCCTTGATGAGTCCGGTGATCACATCCACCGAAGGACGCTGCGTAGCGAGCACGAGGTGAATGCCGACAGCGCGCGCCATCTGCGCGAGTCGAGTGATCGACTCCTCGACGTTATTGCCGTCAAGCATCATCAGATCAGCCAACTCGTCGATGATGATGACGATCTTCGGAATCGGTCCCTCATCGGCCGTCGCCTGCTCGCTGAACAGGCTAGGCGTGTCGTCGAACAGCCGGTTGTAGCTGTCGATATTGCGCACGCCTTTGGCAGCGAGCAGTTTGAGTCGCCGCTCCATTTCGCGGACGGCGTTGCGCAACGCGTTGGCGGCAAGCTTCGGCTCGGTAATGATCGGCGTGTAGAGATGCGGAACGCCTTCGTAGTTGCCCAGTTCGAGCCGCTTCGGATCCACCAGCACCAGCCGCACTTCTTCGGGCGTCGATTTGTAGAGGATCGACATGATCATGGCGTTGATGGCCACGCTCTTGCCCGTGCCCGTCGAGCCGGCGATCAGCAAGTGAGGCATGCCCGCCAGATCGGCCGCGGCGATGCGTCCGTTGATGTCTTTGCCCATGCCGATGGTGAGCTTGGATTTCGAGCCGAGGAATTCCGGCGATTCGATATTCTCGCGCAGCCAGATGATCTCGCGTTCGCGGTTCGGCACCTGCACGCCGACCGTGCTCTTTCCCGGCATGCGTTCGACCAGGATGCTTTCGGCGCGCAGCGCGAGGCAGAGATCGTCAGTAAGTCCGATGATGCGGCTGTACTTGATGCCCGCTTCCGGCTTGAACTCGAAAGTGGTGACGACCGGTCCGGGGTTGATCTGCGTGACTTGACCGAAGACTTCGAATTCCGCGTACTTCGCGGTCAGAACTTGGGCAACGAGTTTGAGTTCTTCTTCGTTGACGGATTGCTGCTCATCGGGACGGTGCAGCAGACTCGACGGCGGAAGCTTGTAACTGCCCGCGATTTTAGGCAGGATCGTCTTCGGTTTGTGCTCAGCGTCGGCGCGGTCCGTAACTTGGATGCCGTCATCGGTTGGCGCTGGGGCTGAGTCGTGCGGGTTTTCCTCGGCCAGCATGCGCTCGATGCCGGTGCGCGGGGCCGAAGCAGCAGACTGCACACCCGGAATTTCCTGGCCGATTTTCTGGGCGATTTTCTGTTCAGGTTCAGGACGTGGCAGCGTGGGACGCGCGGTCACGAGTTGTGCCGTGACGGTCGGTTTTTCGGCGCGGCGCTTTTCCAGTTCCCTTTGCTGACGCTTGCGCGCGCGCTCGTCCCGCCAGTCTTTCAATCGGTCCCTGAGAGCCATGACGAAGGCGAAGCGGGTCGGCGCCCAGACTTCAATTGCCGAAAATGAGAAAGCGGTGGTGAGGTAGAGCGCGACCGCCAGCACAGTTGTGCAAACGATGTACGCGCCGGCCACGTTGAGATACCGAATTAAAACGTCGCCAACAATGCGTCCGGCCAAGCCTTCGATCGGGATGGCGCCCATCCAGCGGACGTGTCCGGGCAGGATGGCGAGTAACGCGGGCACGAACATGAGCAGCCAGATTCCACCGAGCGTCTTGGCGACCGGAGTCCGAACGGCTCGCGATCGGAACCAGCGCATGCCGAGCATGCCCGCGAAGATGGGTAGCAGAAACGAGCCGACGCCCAAAAACTGCAGGATGAGGTCGGAAAGATAAGCTCCGGAGATGCCGATCCAGTTGCGGGCAGCATGCGATCCGGTGAGGATGGAGGCGCTGTTGAGCGAGGGATCGAGCGGCGAATAGGACGCCAGCGCAAGGAAAAGGAGGAGTGCGGAGACGCACAACAGGAATCCGACCAGCTCGTTCAGACGCCGGTTCCTAGTGGGCATAAAAATCTTCGAAAAAAAAGTCATGTGGCAGCAACGGCGCCAAATACCTGGTTAGATGATGCCTGCAGCGCCGTAAGAGGCCAGAGCCTCACAATTATGACAAGAAGCCGCAGTTCGCACAATGCCGGAAAGGGGGCTGGGTGCCGAGTTTGGTACAGGCGGCAAAGCTCGCGTATGCAATGGTTTGCGAGGTAGTTGTCGCGGATCTTGTGCACCCCACGCTTCTACTGCCCGCCGCGTTTCGACAGCTAGCCCAACCTTTCATTGGCATTACCGCCGTAACTTTGGATGTACTTGCCGTTTCACTACCATTTCTGATATTGGCATGGACCTCCAATCATTATTGGTTTGTTCGGACGACCGAGTCCTGCGCGTTGTTTCTAACGTTCTGGGCGAATTGGAGATTCATGTCGAGCACTGCCCAGACCACCTGACCGCCGCGAAAAGGCTGGCCCAAAGCACTTTCGCAGCGGTCATCATTGACTGCAAAGATGAGCACAGCTTTGGGCTGCTGACCAGCATCCGTTCCGGCCAACAAAACCGCAAATCGATGGCGATCGCGATTATCGACGTGCGCACCGATCTGCAGACGGCATTCAAGCTTGGCGCCAACTTCGTCGTCTACAAACCGATCTCGACGGAGAAGGTGAAGTCGAGTTTCCGTGCTGCCCGAGCCCTCATGAAACGGGAGCGCCGGCGGTCGGTGCGGCTGGAAGTAAATATCCCCGCATATTTCCGATTCCAGAATGGAGATGGCGAACAGGCCTCCATCTCGGGGCTGAGCGAGGGTGGAATCTCGGTTCGATTTGCGGTCTCGCCCGGCAAGAAAAGCGGCCTGGTCGCCTTCTCCTTTGCGCTGCCGGACACCACGACCGTGATCGAAGCCACCGGAATGATAGCCTGGCAGGATCCGCGCCGCCGTGCCGGCATTCAGTTTGCGACGCTTCCCGATGCCGCGCACCAGAGCCTGAAAGAATGGCTGCGCCTGCAGAGCGGAGAGAAGCACGATCCGCCAATCCGCTGCTCTCTGGCGGGTCTCACTTTTGGTGGATGCTTCCTGCGAACCCAGTCTCCCTTCCCCGCCCAAACCCGCGTCGAATTGCTGCTCCGGGCCGCGGATTGTTCAGTCAAGACACAAGGAAAAGTACGGGTCATGGATCCAGAACTCGGCATGGGGGTCGAGTTCTCGACCCGGACGCTCCAGCACCGGCGACGATTGGAACAGTTAATCCAGCAAATGGCTGCCAGCCCAGATGCCATAGCCGAGGTGCTGGTTGAGCCGGAAGGACTCGATTGGGACGATGGCGCCGCCAATTCGCCGGAGGGAGCAACACCATCACCCGTCGCAGCGTCACCAGCCGGAACATCGCCAGCCGAGGACGCGGGAGACGATCTGCTCCTGGAGTTGTTCGGTACTTGGGCCACTCTTACCAAGGAACAGTTTCTTCTCGAACTCGAAAAGCACAAGTTAGCCGGTTCTCCCGGAAGCGCGTCGGAACTCAACTTAACCGATGGCATCGTTCATCAACGTCGCGAACCAAGAATCGCGGTGTCGCGGCCGGTGGAAGTGTTCAGCCAGAATAATCAGGCATCGTTTCCCCAAAATACTTCCTTGATCGACGTCAGCCATCACGGCGCGCGTGTCAGCGGCGGCGCATCCCGTCTGAAGACCGGGGAGATCGTTCATCTGGTCGCAGACGGCGTTGAAACACGGTTTCAAGTCATTTGGGTGGGAGAGCCGGGCACTCCGCAGGAAGGCCAAGTTGGCCTGCAGAGCATGAAGGCGGACGAATAGTTCGTCGTGTGGTGACTGCGCGCCTGCTTCTTATCGCCAGAAACGGGCGATCCTCACTTCGATCCTCAGTTGCTGGCTGGCTTGCTATCTCCCCAGCATTCCACTTGCCCACGCCAGCACGACGATTCCGATGACAATGCGATACATCGCGAACGCTGCGAAGCCGCGCTTGCGAACCCAGGCCATGAACCAGGCGACGGCTCCATAGGCGACGATGAAAGAAACGACGAAGCCGATGGCGAGGACGACCCACTCGTGAGACGTGATTTGAGCGACGCCGATGGGATTTTCATCTTTGCCGGAAAGCGACTTGAGGAGCGTGTAGAGCGTGGCCACCGTCATGGTTGGTATCGATAGAAAGAAGGAGAACTCGAGCGCGGCGGCACGCGACATTCCCACCAGCTGTCCACCGGCAATCGTGGACATGGAGCGCGAGGTCCCAGGGAATACGGCAGACAAAATCTGGCAGGCGCCGATCCAGATGGCTTGGCCGCCGTGAATGTCGTCCATTTTCCAGGTGTGAATTGGCGAACCCGGCGCTCCCGGCCCAGCCTTTTCCCAAGGGGCTTTCATGGCGTCGATGATCCACATGACAATGCCACCGATCAGCAGGGCAGCGCCCATCACGTAGAGACTCTCAAGGTTCTTGCCGATCACTTTCGTCAACAGAAAAGACGGGATCGCAGTCACGACGAACGCGATCATGACCAGGCTCAAGGGATGGGTCAGGTAGTCGCAGTCTTTCTTCTCGCCTTCGGGAAACGTCGATAGGAGCCTGCCGATGTGGTGGCGAAAGTAAATTGGCAACACAAGAATGGCGCCCAACTGGATGACGATCGAGTACATCTTCCAGTAGCCGCTATCGAGCGGCACGTGCAGCAGCACTTCGGAAATGCGGAGATGGGCGGTGGAGCTGACCGGGAGAAATTCAGTGAGTCCTTCGACAATTCCCAGCAGCACGGACAAAAGATAGTCGCTCAAGTGTTCTCTCCAAAACCAATAATTTAGAAAAGGGCAAGCCCCGTCTCTACGGGTTCATTCTCCAATTTTCGCAACATCCGCATAACGCCGGAAGAAACTGTCTGGCTTCCATTCTGGGCGATGGTCGCCATTGGCGATATTGATCAGCAAGGCTCTGACGATCTCTTCGTATTTGGCGGCGGCGGCGAGGTCCACGGGCTGGTCCACGTCGTCCGAGGGCGCATGATATCGCTGGGTCAGCCAGTCTTTGAAAATCTTCACCTCGGGCGTTCCGGGCTCGGGAGCGACACTCATGGCCAACGAAGGTACACCGTGGCGGATGAAGTTGTACTGATCACTGCGGACGAAAAGATTGCGCTGCGGCTCGGGATCAGGCTGAACTCTTACACCGAACGATTGCGCAATCTCGCGCACACGATCTCCCAGATCGGAGTCGTTGAGGCCGAGCACGGTGAGCAGCTTCAGCGGCACGATGGGCAGAAACATGTCCACGTTAACGTCGGCGACAATGGAATTGGACGGGACCGTGGGATGAGCGGCGAAATACTTCGAGCCGAGCAGGCCCTTTTCCTCTCCGGTGACTAAAACCAGAAGGATCGAGCGGCGCAATTTCTCAGGATTTTTCTTGAAGCTCGCGGCCATATCCAGTGTCAGCGCGCTGCCGGAGCCGTTGTCCATGGCTCCGTTGTAGATGCGGTCGCCGTTGATGGGTTCTCCGATGCCGATGTGATCGAGGTGGGCAGAGAGCACAACATATTCATCTTTCAGCACAGGATCGCTGCCGGGGATTCTGGCGACGAGGTTGGCGGATTCGATCTTGGTGACATCCACTCTGGTTTTTGCGGCCAGCGAAACGGCGAGCGGAAAATGCGGCAGCGGTTTGCGATCTTTTCCCAGAGCAGCGATTTCGTCGAAGGAATGGCCGGAGCCGGCAAAGAATTTCTCGGCGCTGGCGGGATTCACGGTGACCGTAAGCTTCGCGCCTTCGGTTTCGTTGAATTCGGGATAGTCGAGATCCATGGTGGGATGAGCGCGGTTGAGCGCCATGCGCGACCACGGGATGTCCATGGATGCGGGATTCGGCAAGGTAACGATGCCGATGGCGCCGACGGCGCGGAGCGTCTTCCAGCGCTCAGCCGCGGTCTGGTAATGCGACGCGAGCGCACCCGGAATCTCGGAGGGCGATCCGGCGAGGATCACGATGATCTTGCCGCGGAGGTCGAGGCCAGCGAAGTCGTCGTAATTTTTTTCGGGGACTTTGAGGCCGTAGCCGACAAAGACCAGAGGCGCTTCGACTTCGGGCGCGGGCATGACGCGCGTATTAATGAAGGCGTCTTCGCCGAGCGTGAGCGCTTCGCGCTTGCCGTCTCGTATGAGGGTAAGGCTGCAATCTTTTTCGACGATCTGGCGGGAGACGAATTTGACGGGCTGGTAGAAGCCGTTTACCCCCGCGGGTTCCGCACCGGCGTTCTTGAGTTGCTCGACGGCATATTTTTGCGCTTCGCGTTCGCCACGGCTGCCGGTGTCCCGGCCTTCGAGTTTGTCGTCGGCGAGAAATTTGATGTGATTCCACCAGGTCTGGCCGTCGAAATAAGGAGCGGTTTGGGCGGCGGCGGAAATTGCCAATAGCAGCACGAGCGGTAAAGTCAATGGCTTGATTTTCATGCGTCCCCTTATGGGCGAAGGTTTCTAGGATAACAGGAAGATGCTGTGGGCACGGCCAGTTGCCGAACTGGCGCTCGGCTTGACCCTTCGACTTCGCTCAGGGAAGGCTCGCGAGGGCGCCCGTCCCCAGACGATCTCCTACTGCAGCGCGTTTCCGTATGTCGGCACTCCCTGCTGCACCGTGAAGAGCAGGGTTTGCCCGCGGGACGACCAGTCGCTCTGCGGGTACTGGGAGACCAACTGCTGGGCGAGCGAGATGGCCAGGCTCTTCGACTGCTCGGATTTCTTGGGTTGTTCTTCTGTTTTATAGATCTCGATCAGCGCGGCACGTCGAGAAGCGGCCCTGTACAGTGCTTCGGGAGCGGCGGGAGATTGCGGATGTTCTTTTACGTATTTTTCGTAGATGTCGGCTTCCTTGTCGGGACACTTGGAGGATCCCTGCCAGTCTCCGCAGAGTTTGTTATCGATCAGGTGGAAAGCGGCGAGTTGCGCCCACTTGCTGTCGGGGAATTTCTTCATCACCAGCTTCATGGACTGCTCATCGATCCCTTCGCGAAGGTAGGCTTCCTTCTCACGTGCGGAGGGCCGGGACTGCATGTCAGATTTTTCAATCTGCCAATGAATGTCGGCAGCACGGTAGAGGGCTTCGCCGGCGATCGGAGCGGTGGGAAAAATATCGTAGACGCGTCGATAGAGGCGCAAGGCGTCCTGGGCTGCTCCGCGGCGTCCATGGCTGCGGCTGGCCTCGTCTTCGGAATCGACGGCGGCGCCGAACAGGATGCGGTCGCCGTTCGGAGTGGACGGCCAGACGATGCCGTTATCGAGAATCCAGCCGGTGATGGTCTTGCCCTCGTCTTCTTCCTCTAAAACGAAGGCGGAGTCGCGAGCCAGGGTCGAGCCGAGCATAGCTTCCACGTGCAGCCACTCGTGGCTCTTGTCGAGCAGGATCAATTCCCGTCCTCGTTCCACCTGGCCGAGCTTGCTGGAAGTTGTGTCAGGAGAGATGTAGATGATGGCCTCGCGGATCAGGGTGCCGCGATCGGCGGCCAACAGCAGAGAATTTGCCAGCACGATCAGGACGGTCAAATGCAGAAGTTTGGTAATCGGTTTCACGGTCGCGTTCGTCTCCGGTTCGAGGGTAGCACGTAGGTTAAGATGCGTGGAATGGGCGGTCTGTGTGCGGGCGAGAACTCGTCGGCGCACGCGTTTCGATTGCTGTTGACAAGTATCGAACCGGTGCTGTAAACGGGTGAGTCTTGAGCGCCCAACTCCTACGCAGAGATATCCATGCCTCGAAGCAACAACTCGAAGCGGGTCCAGGCTCACCCATGATGACCCGCAGTGGCGCGCAGCAGATTACGATCCGCGATCTCAAGAGCATCGACGACCTGAGCCAGTTGAAAGCTGTAGAAAAAGAAGTCTGGGGGATGACGGACGACGACACCTTACCCCTGACCCTCGCCATCGCCCTCAAGGCGTCGGGCAATATTCTGGTCGGGGCCTTTGATACAGCTAAAGAAAAAGGTAAGGACAAGGACAAGGACAAGGACAGCGGCAAACTGGTCGGCTTCGCCTTCGGATTTCTCGGTCGCGAGCACGGACAGACCACCATTCACTCGCACATGCTGGCGGTGCTCGAAGGGTATCGGCAATTCGATCTGGGCTCGCGCCTGAAGCAGGCGCAGCGTGAGCGGGCCATGGCTATGGGCGTCCATGAGATGACGTGGACCTTCGATCCGCTGCAGAGTCGAAACGCGCACTTCAACTTTTCCAAGCTGGGCGTGGTTTCTGAGGCTTATAAGGTGGATTTCTACGGGCCGGAGACTTCCAGCGTATTGCATCGAAACGGAACCGACCGCCTGTGGGTGCGCTGGATGTTGAACTCGCGGCGGGTGAGGGATCGGCTGGCGGGTAAGAATGGCCGAGCGGAAACGCTCGACGCCATGAGGCTGCTGGCCCCGTTGGTGCGTTTCGATCCGAGCGGGAAGCCGGAACGGGCCGATCTCGCGGAGTCACTGTCTAGGCAGCGCGTGAGCATTGAAATCCCGGGCGACATTCTGGCGGTCGAGCGAACCGACATGGCATTGGCCCGAGAGTGGCGCGATGCGACGCGGTGGGCGTTCCGCGAGTCCGTGAAAGCGGAGTTCTTTGTGAGTGAGTTCTGCCGTTCGGTTCGCGGACAACAAGGACCGGGAGCGTACTTGCTGCAACGGGGGACGGTGAGCGAGCTTATTCCCGATGCGTAGGGTCCAGCCGTTGCTAGCTGCTAATTGCTGACGTTGACTGCCGCTGTTCCCGCATTTGCTCCAGGAAGGTTTCGACTGGCGCACGAAACTGGTGCCGGAACAGATCGACCAGTGCGTCTTCGGTGCCGGAGACTTCCGTCGTTGAAGCCTGGGACATGGCCAGGCGGTCGTCCAATGGCATTTCCAGCCCGTCCGGTTCTACCTGAAGCTCGGGAGACTTATCTCCGTTCTCGCGCAGAGTCGTGATCATGCGGAGAACCTGATCCCTTTGCTCGGTTGTGGTCTGAAGAAACTCCACTCCCATCCCGAATTCCGGATGTGCCACCAGTACGACGCCTCCAGCGCGGACTTCGAGGTTAGCGGTCTTGATCTTAAGGATGACACGCGTTCCCCGCGGGAAGGGTGAACTGGTGGTGAGATAGCCGCCGCCGAGACTGAGGTCGGTGAGATGGCAGTTCACCGGTGGATCGTCCTGCTCGGGTTCGGGAAGCTGGCCATTCAACCACTGGCGAAGAACGTCGCGCTGCTCGTCGGTGGCGTCCTTGAAGCGGACACCGGCCTGATGGCCGTTGCCTTCCCATGCCAGCTCGCCAAGGATTTCGAGCTTCTTCTTGATGCCCGGTAATTCAAGCGAGAAGCGGAGAACGCTTTCTTTGGCGACGCGGCCTGAAAACTGAAGCGCCATTCCGCCTTCGCAGAGGTCGATGGTTTTGGCCTTATATTCACCCGTACCAGAACACTCGACCGGAATTTGCACCGGAACCCTCATCTTCACCCGCCGTTCGCGCTTCATCATGGCCCGAACCGCGCGAAAACTGGCCTTGGCGCGTTCGACGGCGAAGGGTTTGTGCAGGACAAAATGGGCTCCCATTTCGAAACCGCCCTTGAGTCCGATGGAGGATTCCACCAGCACAATGGTGAGCGCTCGCTTATTGACGGGAGCGGCTTTGGCTCCCAGCAACACGCTGGCGGCTTCTGGATTCGCCGCATCTACTATGATTGCTTCGAAACGCTGGCGGGTGATTCGGCGGATGGCATCGTCGGTGGCGGAGCAGTGTTCCACGCCGATTTCCAGGTCGCTGAGGACCCGGCGCAGGATGCGGACAGTCTTCTCGTCGGAACTCAGTAGTAAAGACTTTAAGTTCATACTTCGAATCAAGATCGGGGATCGGGTGATGGCCCCCGACGCGGCTATGCCGATGCGGAACCATCCCCCTTCGCACTCTAAGTGTATGAGATTCCATGGTCAACGCTATGGCCCGGTTCTACCGTTACTCTGGTCATCTTGCTCCGGGACAGCCCCCAAATGACTCTGTGCTCCCGGGAACTGAGGCCCGGGACACATTCCTGCGCGTTGGCCCGGTGCAAGTTGCTGTGCATAAAGGGGATACATGGCGGATCCCAAACGAGGCATCTTTTCTATTGACTTACATATAAAAACCTATTATTATCAACAGCTTCCATGGGGCCGAAGGGGCTAGAATCTGCGGTGACCAGATTTCCTTCCGGCGGGTGAATCCTCTAGGCGCTTCTTGGAATCAGAAGAGATAGAGACTTAATAGAATAGGGTTCTTATCCCACTCAAAAGAGGGTATATTTTTCATGGCTAAGCGACGCGGAAACCCCAACTGGGGCAAGCCCGAGCCCATAGGTCCGGTTACTCCCGTGATCACGGAATTCGAGCAGGTTGTGCACGAGTATAAGCTCTCTCCCGACCAGTATTTGCGGTCTACACGGCTGCGGGAATGGGCACGGCGGAACAAGAACTCCAAGTACATTCCGGAACCTTTGCTGGAAGCTTGGGGTTTTGAAATCGAATCTACCCTGTAACTAGGGGAGCCAGACTTACTGGGAGGGTCGCCTCAAGCGACCCTTTTCTGTTTTGAGCTGTATTGGCGAGGGAGGTCCAGTCCGGATATGCTGGCAGGCATGAAGTTTAGTGGGTCCGAACTGGTTGGTCTGATCGTTGCGATAAGCTTCGCCGCCGGTATAAACGTGTACGCCACCGTAGCCACTCTAGGGCTGCTGGCCCATGCCGGGCTGCTCGATTTGCCGGGCGGCTTGCATCTGCTATCCAGTTGGTGGGTGATCGCGGCCGCGGGTGTGCTCTTTGCCATCGAGTTTTTCGCGGATAAGATCCCAGCTTTCGATTTGTTCTGGAATGCCCTGCATACCTTTATTAGAATCCCCGTAGCGGCCTTGATCGCCTATGGCGCGACCTCGCAGCTTTCGCCTGAAAAGCAGTTGCTGGCGGCACTGGCTGGCGGCGTGATCGCGCTGGCTGCCCACGGAGGCAAGGTGGCGGCGCGGGTGGCCGTGACCCCGTCTCCGGAGCCGGCGTCGAATGTCGCGCTCAGCGCCGGAGAAGACACGCTGGCTATCTTTCTGACTTGGTTCGCGACCCAGCACCCGATTGCGGCGGCGCTGGTCGTCGCTATTTTTCTGGGTGCGATCGCGGTGGTGATCCGATGGGTAGTGCGGGCGATGAAGAACTTGTTTCGTGGCGCGGAAAACGAACTGGCAACGGCCGGGCGGCGCGATTTGAACGCTGCCTGATGACGGACTGATAACGTATTTATAACTATGACTCAAAATTCACCATTTACCGATGTTCCCAGCGCGATCGAGGAGGTCCGAGCGGGCCGGATGATCGTGGTGGTTGACGACGAAGACCGGGAAAATGAAGGCGATCTTACACTGGCCGCCGAAAAAGTTACTCCCGAAGCCATCAACTTCATGGCCAAGTACGGACGCGGCCTGGTCTGCCTGGCCATGACCGAGGAAAGGCTCGAACACCTGCGCATCGGTCCCATGACCAGCGAGAACACGTCGCAATACGGGACCGCTTTTTGCGAGGCGATTGACGCTCGCGAAGGCGTGACCACGGGAATCTCAGCGCACGATCGTGCCCACACGATTCAAGTGGCGATCAACCCGGCCACGCGGCCATCCGATCTGGCACGCCCCGGTCACATGTTTCCGTTGCGAGCGCGCAAGGGTGGAGTGCTGGTGCGCGCCGGGCAGACCGAGGCTTCCGTGGATCTGGCTCGGCTTGCCGGCATGGTTCCGGCCGGGATCATCTGCGAAATCATGAAAGACGATGGCACCATGGCGCGCGTGCCCGACCTGATCGAGTTCTGCCGCACTCATGGAATGAAAATGCTCACGGTTGCGGAGTTGATCCGCTACCGGATGCAGCATGAGCGTTACGTGCATCGCGTAGGCGAGGCGCTGGTCGAAACCAAACACGGGGAATTCCGCCTGATCGCCTACGAGAGCGAAGTGGATGGTGGCGGATCCCACATGGCGCTGATTCGCGGCGATATCGGTAGTGCCGAAAACAAGGATTCGTCCGAGCCTGTCCTGGTCCGGATGCACGCGCATTGCCTGCTGGGCGACGTGTTCGGCGCCACCGGCTGCGACTGCAATCAGACGCTTGAGGCTTCGCTTCGGATGATTGCCGAGGAGGATCGAGGCGCCCTGATCTACCTGCACCAGACGTCCAAGGGTTTCTCGGCGGAAAAAATCGGCGACCAATCGCTTCTCACGTTTCACCGCGAACGCCGTCTGCCGTCTCTCCCCGAAAGCGAGCGCAAGACTCATCGCGAAATCGGACTGGGAGCGCAGATCCTTTTTGATCTGAATTTGAAGCGCATCCGACTTCTGACCAATCACCCGCGAAGGGTGGCTGCGCTGGAAGGATTCGATATCGAGATAGTGGAGCAGGTCCCGGTAAAATTCTCGGTCCCGAGAACGTAGGTGCTCGTGTGGTGACGGGGCTATGCCCCGTCTAAGCTTGCGTAGGGTCAGCCGCCCTCGGCTGTCCAAGCGGGCGCGCCTCGGCAGCTACCTGCGATAGCAACTAGAACGGCTTTCGCGGCGTAATCTCCTCATCCTTAATAAAAAACTGCGCCGAGCATATGGAAGAGCCGCAGATTGTCGGCAGCAGTCCGGCCATCTGCTTGCGCGTAATCAAGCCCAGCGTTCCGCACGAAGGGCAGGAGAGTACCGCCCAATACGGGTCCTCTCTCTCGCCCACTTCGCCCGCATTCTCCAGTACGAATACGGTGCCGGGTTCCATCTGCTCGGGAATCCATTCGTTGATAATGCTCAATTCACCGATCATCATGCCTCCCCCGCTTTCCGTCTACGCTCTTCGAGCCCGCCGTAAAGGCCGAACCCGTTCCGAAACTGCAGTCTTCTTGCGCGACTGAATCTCTCCCCGAACCCGACGGACTTCGTCGCTCAGGCATATATCGAACATTGGTTGGCGGGCGTTTTTTAACAGATCCACAACCTGCCGCGCCGATGTCCGCAGATAAAGATGAGTGCCGTCGGTAAGAAGGTGATACTCGGATGACGCACTGACGGTAGCGGCCAGGCTGGTGCCAAATTCCCGTTGCAGAAGACCAATCACTCTGCGAATGCGCTGGAGGGAGAAGCCCCGTTGGCGGAGCTGGCAAATGATGGCCACGGTGATGAGTTCGTCCCAACGATAGATCCGTCTATGCCCCTTACGGCCGGGCGCTACGATGCCCCGCTCGTCCCACCATTGCAACTGGCGGGCGGTGATTCCGGTCAGCGCGATTACGTCGTTGGATGTGAACTGTTGTTGCATCTTGAACACGTTCCGTTTCAAACAAGAAAATAGAGAAATGTTTGAAACATTCTAGGCGGCAGAGGCAGAAAACAAGCAACGTTTCGTCCTTCGTTATGTTGACTAGGTGGGTACGTCAGGGGTATTGAGTCATTTAGTCATTGAGGGATTGAATCATTGGGCGAATGTTTCAAATGATTCAATGCCTCAATGATTAAATGACTAAATGATTAAACGCCCTTCGTCCGTTTGTGCGTTCCCGCTTCAGGCATTACCATTAGCGACGGACAAATTCCTTTTCCCTGGGGCCATTCGATTCATGATCCAATTCATGATCCAAAAAGTGAATGTGCGCGTCGCCATGCTTGTGTTGTTCGTCCTCTTGTCGGTCACACTAACCTTCTCCCAGCAAAAAGACCGGAATCGCAAGTCGGAGGCCGCGCAAAAAGCCGCGCCCGCCGAGTCCGAGCAGTCGGCGAAAGACAGCAAAGACGACAAGAACGAAGGTGACCCGCTGTTCAAGGGCATGAAGTATCGTTCGATCGGCCCGTTTCGCGGCGGCCGCTCGCTGACTGCAGCCGGAATTCCCGGCGACCCGACTACCTACTACTTCGGTTCGACTGGCGGCGGCGTTTGGAAATCGACCGACGGCGCCAATACCTGGTCTCCGGTTTTTGACCGAGACGGAGCTCCCTCGATCGGCAGTATCGCTGTCGCGGTGTCCGATCCGAACGTGGTTTATGTGGGTACCGGCGAAGCTTGCATTCGCGGGAACATCTCGCAGGGCGATGGCGTCTGGAAGTCGGTGGACGCCGGGAAATCCTGGAAGAGCATTGGCCTGAAGGATTCGCGTGCGATTGGCCGAGTGATCGTGAATCCACACAATCCCGATATCGTTTTTGTCGCCGCACTCGGTCATCCGTTTGGTCCGAATACGGAACGCGGCGTTTTCCGTACCACCGATGGTGGCAAGACCTGGGACAAGGTGCTTTACAAGAACGAAAATACCGGAGCGATCGACGTGGCGTTCGATCCGCAGAATCCCAACATCCTATTTGCCTCGCTGTGGGAGGCTCGACGGACCCCGTGGACGCTTTCGAGCGGCGGGCCAGGCAGCGGCGTGTATCGATCAACCGATGGCGGCACCACGTGGAAGCAACTGCAGGAGCACGGCCTTCCGAAAGGGCCTTACGGACGTATCGGGCTGGCGGTGGCGGCGAACTCCGAGCGCGTCTACGCCCTTATCGAGGCGAAGGAAGCCGGTGGGCTCTATCGCTCCGACGATGGTGGCGAAACTTGGGATCTGGTAAATGGCAGCCACTCGCTGTTTCAACGAGCGTGGTACTACATGCACGTGATCGCCGATCCGCAGGATGCGAATACCGTCTACGTGGCCGATGTGGAGTTCTTCAAGTCCACCGACGGCGGGCGCAATTTCAATAAGATTAAAGTTCCACATGGCGACAATCACGGCCTTTGGATCGATCCAAAGAATACGAAGCGCATGATCGCCTCGGACGACGGTGGCGTCACGGTCAGCCTCGATGGCGGCAAGTCGTGGACCCGCGAGGACAACCAGCCGACCGCGCAGTTCTACCACGTGATCACCGACACGCGGACTCCTTACTACGTGTACGGCTCGCAGCAGGATAATTCCACGGTGGCGATTGCCAGCCGAAGCGATGACAGCGCGATCGGCCGTGAAAATTGGTACCCGGTCGGAGGCGGCGAAGCTGGATATATCGCACCCAATCCAACCGACCCGAACATTGTGTATGCCGGAGACTACCAGGGCAACATCACGCGTTTTGACCGGCGCACCAACCAGGTCCAGAACATTGCCGTGTGGCCCGAACTCACGGATGCGCGCGGCGCGGCCCCGCTCGAACACCGTTTTCAATGGACCGCTCCTATCGTCACGTCTCCGCAAGACCCAAACACGATTTACTACGGAGGTGAGCGAATCTTCAAGACCTCCGACGGCGGAGTGCACTGGGAAGCGATCAGTGGCGACCTGACGCGCAATGACAAATCGAAACAGCAGCCCTCCGGCGGTCCGGTCACAATCGACGACACCGGCACTGAATATTACGACACCGTGTTTTCGATCGCTCCCTCGCCGCTGGCGAAAGGTCTGATCTGGGCCGGCACCGACGACGGCTTGATCCAGATCACGCGCGATGAAGGGAAGAATTGGACGAACGTTACGCCCAAGGATCTTGCGGAATGGAGCCGCATCAGTTTGATTGAAGCGTCTCCGCACGATCCGGGCACGGCCTACGTCGCGGTTGACCGCCATCAGAACGATGACGTCGCACCCTACATCTATAAGACGACCGACTACGGCGCGACCTGGAGCCGGATCACAACCGGAATTCCAGATGGTGCGTTTGCGCGTGCCGTGCGCGAAGATCCGAAGAAAAAAGGCCTGCTCTACGCCGGAACCGAGCGCGGTATCTTTGTCTCCTTCGACGATGGGGCGCATTGGCGTTCGCTGCAAAACAACCTGCCGAATACGCCCATCCACGACTTGGTCATTAAGAACGACGATCTGGTAGTGGCGACACACGGGCGGTCATTTTGGATCCTGGATGACGTTTCGCCGCTGCGCCAGTTCGCCGACTCGGTCGCTAACGAAGACATGCATCTCTACCAGCCCGCGACGGCGTATCGCGTGCACATGGGAGAAGCTCCGGAACGATTCCCGTTCGACGGCAAGAATCCGCCCAGCGGCGCGGTAATTTATTACTACCTGAAGCAGGCGACGAAGCAGGAAGTGAAAATTGAAATCCTGGATGCGGCGGGCAGTGTGATCCGCAAGTACTCCAGCAGCAAAACCGAGCCGCTCGATGAACCGCTTGACCCCGACGATAAGAAACCGGAGAAGCAGATCAAGCCGGAAGAAGGTCTGAATCGTTTCGTCTGGAATCTGCGTTACGACGAGGCGAACCGCGTCCCCGGGTATTTTTTGTGGGAATACAACGACGGCGCGAAAGGGCCGCTGGCGCTGCCCGGCAACTATCAGGTACGCCTGACTGTGAATGGCCAGAGCGCCACCGCTCCGTTCGTGGTGAAGATTGATCCGCGCGTTACCACTTCGCAGGCCGATCTGGAGAAGCAGTTCAAGCTGCAGATGGATGTGCGCGAGCAGTTGAATCGCGTCTACTACGCGGTGAACCAAATACAGGACGTCCGTGAGCAGTTGGAGGGGCTGAAGAAGCGTCTGGTGCCGGGCGATTCCATGAAAGTGGTGTTCGATGGCGCGACTGCGCTGGACGCAAAGCTGATTGCGGTTCGCGATCCGTTGATTAACTTTCGCATCAGCGCCAGCGAGGATTCCCTGGCCTACGCGCCCGGGATCGACGCGAAGCTCGCATTTCTCTCCATGGGAGTGGCGGGGTTTGCCGACTCGGCTCCGACCGCGGCTCAGTACCAGGAATTCGACAAGCTGAAAAAGCAGACCGATGAATTACTGGCACGCTGGGAACAGGTGCGGAATGCCGACATCACGAGCTTTCAGAAGTTGGCCGTCGAACAAAACGTCCACTCGATCTACGTACCCGATGTAAAGAGTGAGCGGGTGCAGGGCGGCGGCGAAGAAGAATAAAAAATGTGCGGAAGCCACGCTTTGCCCCGCCGGGACGGCACGGGGCAAAGCCCCGTCACCACACGACCACCTGCTAGATGAACATCTCGTCCTGCGGTACACCCGCGCCGTTTTTCGGCTGGCGCCTTTTCTGTCCGAGGAAGACTTCGAACCCGGTGCTGATCGCGCTCATCAGTCCATTGACCTGGCGCAGCGGAGAGATCACGGTTTTGTGCACCACTTCACTGGTCTCCTCCACTCTGTCCATCGTCCGGTTCAGCAGTTCATCCGCGCGGATGACCTGCAGCCGGGTGCGGTCGAGGGCGTCGGTGAGGGTGGCGTCGATGCGGGCGAGTTGATTGCGCACCAGCGTGCTTGACTCCGAAAAGTTGACGCTCATCACGTCGAGCTTGGGGCGCAATTCCACCAGCATGTCCTGCAGCGTGTCCACCGTGGGCAGAACTTTGGTCGTCACTTCGGTGGCCAGAGCTTCCATTTTCGCGGTGCTCTTGCGAAACGAGACGTAAAGGCCCACCAGAATTCCCGCCTGGATCACGACCGCGAGAGTAGTAGCCGCAATAAAAAATCTTAGGAGGTTGTCATCCATAGTTGCTCCCGCTGCTGTTACCGCTGGACATTCTGCGACGGTTCGACCCCGGCCGCGGTCGTATCGTTATATGCCTGACGGCCTGCTTCGTATGCGGAGCGGAACTGCTCTTTCTGCTGGTTGAGCACGTCGCGTCCGCGATCCATCCAGTCATTCGCCTGCTCGCGCGCCCGACGAGCGCCCTGACGCGCCCGCTCGGTGCTTTCCTGCGCCTTGGAGCGAAGTACATCGCGTGTTTCATCGCCGGAGCGCGGCGCATACAACACACCAACTACCGCTCCCACTCCCAGACCCGCCAGGAACCACAAAAAGCTGTTGCCTTCACGATCCGCCATAACTGCCTCCTCAAGCTTTCTCTACACGAATGGTAGCACCCGGATATGCGAAAGACAATTAACCGGGAGCGGCTCCTTCGGCCTGCGATGGCCGGGCGTGGACGCCCGGCGCTCTACCATGTGTTCTTCCGGCCGCACCAAAGAAACTCTTGTGCCCAGCGCGCCAAAGGCGGACAATGAGCCGACTGCCGAGGCGTTTTCAGGGAGGCACTGTTTGTCCGACCGCAAGTATCGGCAACGCGGATACCAGGATTCTGGTGGTGGAGCAAAGAAAGAGTTCGAGAAGCCAACCGCTGCCCCGAAGAAGGAGAATACATTCGGCCCGCGGCCCATCAACATGCCGGGGACGCGCACCGTTTCCCGCTGCGCGGAGTGCGGCGCGCTGCTGCAGAATCTCTCGGATTCGTTTGGGCAATGCCCGAAGTGCGGGTTCGATCTGCACGCCTGCAAACAGTGCGAACATTTTGACCCGGCCAGCCGCTTCGAATGCAATCAGCCGATTCCCGCCAGAATCTCTCCCAAAGACAAGCGCAACGATTGTTCGCTGTATTCCATACGGGTGATGGTCGAGAAAGAAACTTCCAGCAAAGGCAGTCAGCGCCCCAATGACGCCCGGCAAGCGTTTGAGAATCTATTCAAGAAGTGAACAGCGCAAGTCGTGACCACCCGAAAACTGCTCGTCTCCGCGCCCGGTAATCCGTATAATTGAATCGTTTTAATAGCTGTCTCTTTTTGAGCATCTGGAGGCGTTTGCGTGAAAATTCCAGCCACTGCGTTAGCCGTCATCACCATCCTCACTGTTCTCTCCGCCGCTCAAACCATTACCGTTGACGTCTCGCATTCCTCCAACCACTTCATTCCCAGTGAAACTCTGGGCGCGGGCGTCGACCGCATTCCCGCCGAGGCCATCGACAAAGATCTGCTTCCAGACTCGCTGCGGGTCACGCAGTCTTCCGGATGGCAGCCAGTGTCTTTCCGGCAGAATACCGAACTGGCGGTCGAAGCCTGGCACTGGAATCCGAAAGGAACATGGAGCAATGGCAGCGACAGCAGCGATCCCGCTGGCAAGGGCTATTTCACCGGCGCTTCCGTACCCACTGAGAGCCTGCGCTACTCTTACGGATATTCGCTCCCCCGCCGCGGCTTCACGCGCAACGATGGAACCGGAAACGCGGGTTTCTCGCGCCTGACCGACGGCGACCTCAACACTTTCTGGAAGAGCAATCCCTATCTCACCCAACACTTCACCGGTGAAAGCGATGCGCTTCATCCGCAGTGGGTCGTCCTCGATCTGGCGGAGCCGCAGCCCGTCGACAGCATTCGCATTGCCTGGGGCGAGCCCTACGCTACCCGCTACCTCGTCCAGTATTGGATCGGCGACGATCCCATCAAATTGCCCACCCGCGGCGCGTGGCAAACCTTCCCGCAGGCTGCAGTCACCACCGGCAAGGGTGGCACCGAGACCGTTCGCCTAGTCACCGCTCCGGTGACGGTGCGTTTCGTTCGCATCTGGATGACCGAGTCTTCCAACACCTGCGATGCCGATGGTCCCTCCGATCCGCGCAACTGCGTCGGCTACTCCATCCGCGAACTCTACCTTGGAACCACAACCGATGACGGCGCCTTTCACGACTCACTGCGCCACACTCCCGACCAGGAACAGACGACGACCTATGTTTCTTCGGTCGACCCGTGGCACGAGGCGACCAATCTCGGCTCGACTCGCCAGGCCCAGGTGGGATTTGACCTGTTCTTCACCAGCGGCGTCACCCGCGGACTGCCCGCCATAATTCCGGTTGCGCTGCTCTATGACACTCCGGAGAATGCTGTTGCCGAGATCGCCTACATCAAGAATCGCCACTATCCGATCTCGTACGTCGAGATGGGCGAAGAGGCCGACGGACAGTTCACGCTCCCCGAGGATTACGCCGCGCTCTATCTGCAGTGGGCGACCGCGCTCCATCGCCTCGATCCGACGCTCAAATTGGGTGGTCCTTCCTTCACCGGTGAAAACAAGGACATCGAAGTCTGGCCCGACGCGAGCGGCCGAGTCTCATGGACAGGGCGCTTCATCGACTATCTGAAGCAGCACGGCCGTATGCAGGATCTCGCCTTCTTTTCCTTCGAGCACTATCCCTACGACCCCTGCAAAACTCCATGGGGAGTTCTTTACGATGAGCCCGAACTGATGCGTCACATCATTCAGGTGTGGCATGAAGATGGTGTTCCAGCCGACGTGCCGATGTTCGTAACTGAGGGGAATCTCTCTTCCGGCGCCAGCGAAACCTATGAGGACATTTTCTCCGGCATTTGGCTGGCTGATTACATTGGATCGTTGCTCGACGCGGGCGCCAAGGGAGTTTATTACTTCCACTATCTGCCCTTGCAGATGGAACCCGGCTGCAACGATTCTCCCGGCACCTTCGGAATGTTCACGGTTGACGCGCAGTACAAAATTCAGCAGCCGCTGGCACAGTTCTTTGTCGCGCAACTCATCAACCTGGAGTGGGCCCAACCCGGTGGCGGGGAGCATCAGGTCTACTCGGCCAAGTCCGATCTCGATGATGGCGCCGGCCGCGAGTTGGTCACCGCTTATGCCCTGAAGCGTCCCGATGGCCAATGGTCGTTGCTAGTCGTAAATCGCGATCAGCAGAACGCTCACCGCGTTCACATCGCATTTCGTGGTGCCGCTGGTTCGGCTGCGGGGTTTGCCGGTCCAGTCGAGGTCGCGACTTTTGGTAGCGCTCAATACAAGTGGAACCCGCCGCTTACTCGTTTCATGGCGCACGCCGAAGATGCCGCTAAACCAACCATCGTCGCCTACACGCTCGGCAAGGCTGATCCCGACGGGCCGATCCTGCGCTCAAAACAGAACGGCAGCAAAGATTCCATCTACGATCTCCCTGCGGCTTCGGTTGTGGTGATCCGCGGAAAGGTTGCCGTGCCCTAAGACCCTCGCCCTGTCCATAAGGATAGTTCCCCTAATTCCTCAACTGACCTATAACCGAATTCGGGAGGCCAGTTTGAGGTTTTCGAGGAAATTGGCCGCTGCTTTGTTCGCCACCGGCGTCGCGGCGTTCATTGTAAGTTCGAGTCCAAGGTGCAACGCGGTGCCGCAAAGCGATCAGGCGGACCCTGCCGAATCAAACCGGCCAGCGGAAGAGAACACGCACGATCCCAAGCAGATGGGCTCGACCTATGTTCCGCTAGATAGTTGGATCTATCCTGCCCTTGACCGCCTCGCCGCGCTGGGCTATGCGGAGAGGGGATTCGAGGGGCGTCCCTGGACTCGCCTGGATTGTGCTCGAATGATCGCTCAATCCAAGGAAGCTCTGAAAGAACTTTATCCTTTAAGTGAAGACGCAGAAGATCTGCTGAGTCGCCTCGAGGAGGAATTTTCGTACGAGACAGGCCTGCGAGCTGGCCAGCGTAACTTAAACGCAAGCCTTGATTCAGCCTACTCCCGGGTTGTATCCATCAGTGGCCCGGCCTTGACCAACAGTTACCATTTCGGCCAAACGGTCTCCTATGACTTTGGCCGCCCCTTCGAACAGGGAACTAACGGACAGGCCGGCGGCGCCTTTCGCTCGGAAGCTGGACCATTCGCGTTCTACGCACGCATGGAGTATCAGCACGCACCCTCTGCTCCAGCTCCTTCGCAGGCCGCCCTCAATGTGATCGCGTTCAAAGATGAGATACCCCTACCTCCCGATGTCGGCATCGGCGCAATCAACCGGCCGCGAGTGTTAGATGCCTATGTCGTGATGAACTTGAGCCCTCTGAAATTGAGCAACTGGCAGCTCTCGGTGGGTAGGCAAAGTCATTCCTGGGGTCCCGGTTCCGGCGGCGCTTTTTTGCTGAGCGACAATGCCGAACCTGTCGACATGGTCGAGGTCATCAACCCCGAGCCCATCCGTCTGCCGTCCTTTTTGAAGTTCCTGGGTCCGGTGCGGGCCGACCACATCCTGGGCAGGCTCGCCAACCGCACCGACCATGCGAACCCCTGGATTTATGCCCAGAAAATCAGCGTCCAGCCTTTGCGTTGCCTGGAACTCGGATACGCGCGACTGACTACAATCGGGGGCCGTGGCGGTGACCCGTTCACTCTGCACAATTTCATTCTCAGCATGCTTGGTCAAACCAGCAAAAGTGAGCCTGGTCATTCGGTTCCGGGTGAGAATAATAATGAGATGGACTGGACGTTCTATGTCCCGAAGGTGCGAAACTATATCGTTCTGTACGGCGAAGTCTATGCCTTTGATGACCCCATCGCGTGGTTCAGGCCAACGCATTATCCGTTTCGGCCGGGGATCTACATTACTCGCATTCCGGGAATCCCCAAACTCGATCTTCACATTGAAGCAGCGAACACGCAGACTCCTGGATACGATGCTAGCGGCGGCAATGAAGGGCAAGTTGTTCATTGGAACTACGGCTACCACGAAGGGAACACCAACAACGGCTTTCTAATGGGCAACACGGTCGGCCGAGACGGCCAGACGATTCAAGGCTGGCTGACCTATTGGGCCTCACCGAGAAATACCTTCCAGCTCATGTACAAGAACAATTTTGTCGACCCCGCTTTCATCCCCGGAGGAGGCGCATGGCAGGATTACTCTCTGCAAAATGAGTTTCATCGTCGATCCGGACTTTATCTGAAGAGTCAGTTGCAGTATGAGCACATCTCGCACTACCCATTGCTTTTCAACGGACGGAAGCAAAATGTGACCGCAATGGTTGAATTGGGCTTTGCACCCGGCAACAGAACCAAAAAGAAAAGCGAGTAGTCACATGCGTGGCCACATATGACCAACGTAACCCCGCGCCGCCCCTTCTTCTGCTATACTGTCGTTAACGCTTTTGCTACGGTTTGCTCGTTAAGCGGGGATCCTGTTGGATCCGCATCACCTCCGCATTTCCTGCCCGCCGGTTGGTTCCAGCGCCAATTTCAAATAGAGCGGCATGCGAACTCTCGACACAAGTCTGAGGACAAGTGTAGGAGAAATTAACCTCAGGCCCCTCCAGAAAGAAAACAATCGAATGACCACATTTACCGAACTGCCCCTGTCTGCTGCCTTGCAGCAGAAGCTGGCGGCAGCTCAATTCATTACCCTCACACCCATCCAGGCCCGCGCCATTACTCCTGCCCTTGAAGGCAAGGACGTGATTGGCACGGCCCAAACCGGCACAGGCAAGACGCTCGCGTTCCTGATTCCGATCATCGAGATGCTGCGCGCCCAAGCGTCTAACAATGATGCATCCAAGAGCGTCCGCGCTCTGGTCCTGTTGCCTACGCGCGAATTGGCCATGCAGGTTCACGAGCAATACGAACAACTGCGCGGCAAGAACATGCCGAAGGCGGCGCTGGTGATCGGCGGCGTGGCCGAGAAGGCGCAGATCAACAGTCTGCGGTCCGGCTGCGAATTTGTCATCGCCACTCCCGGACGCCTGCAGGATTTCATCACCCGCAAATTTGCGGACTTGCGCCACGTGAAAATACTGGTGCTCGACGAAGCCGACCGCATGCTGGATATGGGTTTTCTTCCAGCCATCCGGCGCATCCTGCAGATTCTGCCGCAGCGCCGGCAGACCCTGTGTTTCTCAGCCACGATGGAGCAATCCGTGGCCTCGCTGGTGAGCGACTACACGCGCGAGCCAGTGCGAGTAGCGCTGGGCTCAGTGCTGAAGCCAGCGGAGAGCGTGTCGCTCGAAGTCTATGAAGTGCGTCCGTCCGAGAAATTGGACGTACTCCGGCAGTTGCTATACGAAGAAAAAGGACAGACCCTGATCTTCACCCGCACCAAGCGCGGCGCGCAACGGCTGGCCAAGGAACTGGAACGCGATGGCTTCTCGGCGGCCATGATTCACGGTGATCGCACCCAGTCGCAGCGTAACGCCGCGCTGAGCGGATTCCAGGATGGCCGTCACCAGGTGCTGGTTGCGACCGATATTGCATCGCGTGGCTTGCACTGCGATGACGTAGCCCACGTGATCAACTACGACTTGCCGAAAATGGCGGAAGACTTCATTCACCGCGTCGGGCGTACGGGACGGGCTGGCTCTCAAGGCCGAGCCTCAACCCTGGTCACCGGCGTGGAGGTTCTGGATCTCCGCAACATCGAGCGTACTTTGAAGCTGCGCATCGAACGCAAGCAAGTGAATGGGACGACTAGCGATCGTCCGAAGCGCCTTGTGGAAAATACCCTGGCGTCACGAACCCTGACGGCTTTGCCGGGTGAGGTCTTTGTTTAGCTTCTCGTTGATGGAGCGCCGGGCGCCCCGCCCGGCTACCTACGGACTGGACGGGCGAGGCGCCCGTCCCTCCACTAACTTGTCGATTTAATGACTGATTAATGACTAATGACTGGCTGGCTTGCCGTGCGGCGTCAGTAGTTCACCAGAATCAGTTTCTTCGTCTTCGTTATCGCCGCCGATGCCGAACAGCGCCGCCTGCTCCGCGGCATGTTCACGCATCTGACGCAATTCCTCGGCTTCGTCCACCACAGCGGCGCCTTCCGGTTGATCCTGCCTGCGCTGGGTCTTGCGCTCGTTCTTGTCCCGCTGTTTTTGCTGGCGCGCTTGTTCTTTCTGACGTTTGCTAAAAGTCGATCGGCCTCGTGGCATATGAATCTCCCCGTATTTCTAATTTTTATAATGGCTGGCTACACGCAGAGCCTGTTAGGAATAGCCCGGCTTGTGTCTCTGGAATAAACCGGAGGATGATTACATCCGTCGTTTATTTCGAGTCTTGACTCTATTATAACCTCTGGGCGAATCGAAGTGCAGGACTGATCCTGCTCGGTTTGCCAGCCTCGACAGCAGCGTGTTACCATCGAAATCGTTACGAAAACGAGAAGAGACAGGAGTGCAACAGGTTAGTGCTAGCCAGAGAGCAAAAACAGTCCGTCGTTGACACGTATCGTACGCACGCTACCGATACTGGAAGTCCCGAAGTTCAAATCGCGCTGTTGAGCGAACGCATTGGTCAATTGACGGAACACTTCAAGACGCACCAGAAAGATCACGGCTCGCGCCGCGGACTTCTCATGATGGTGAGCCGGCGTCGTAGCCTGCTCGACTACTTGAAGAAGTACGACTCGGAACGGTATAAAACCGTCATTTCCAAGCTCGGCATCCGCAAGTAACGCGCGACCGGTTCCGTGTGGAGCCGGTTCCAGACTGGTTTTCCAGACTTGGGTTTCCAGATCACGAGAGCCTCAGCAAAGTGCGTTCCCAACCGCCGCCTGGCATCCGCCTGCTCACGCGAACTCCGTGCCCGCGCATGCCCTTCTGCCCTACTTCTACCGTACAAAGGATGATCTATGAAGCCTGAAGTCAGTAAAGTAACCGTCGAAATCGCCGGCGGGAAACAACTCTCCATTGAAACTGGAAAACTTGCCAAACAAGCCGGCGGCGCTGCCGTCGTGCGCTTCGGCGAAAACGTAGTCCTCGCCGCCGCCACTGCCAACCCCGAGCCCCGCACCGGCATCGATTTCTTCCCGCTAACTGTCGACTACCGCGAATACACCTACGCCGGCGGACGCTTTCCCGGCGGATTTATCAAGCGCGAAGGGCGTATGAGCGAACGCGAGACCCTCACCTGCCGCCAGATTGACCGGCCGATCCGTCCCCTGTTCGCGGAGGGCTTCCAGTGCGAGACCCAGGTCATCGCCTTCGTTCTCTCCGCCGATACGGAAAACGATCCCGATGTCTCTGGCATCAACGCCGCCTCCGCTGCCTTGACCCTCTCCGATATCCCGTTTCTCGGTCCCGTCGGCGCCGTGCGCGTCGGCCTGGTGGAAGGCCGCTTCATCGCCAATCCCACCTATGCCGAAATGCGTGAAGGCCTGCTCAATATCATGGTCGTCGGCACCGCCGATGCGATCTGCATGATCGAATCGGGCGCGAAAGAAGTAAAGGAAGAGACGGTAGTGGACGCGATCGAATTCGCGCACACCGAGATCAAGAAAATCTGCGCTGCCATCAGCGAACTGCGCGCAAAAGTCGGAAAGCCGAAGCGTCAGGTGACGCCGCCGGAATTCGACGAGGTGTACTTCAAAGGCCTGGAAGCGCAAATCGGCCGCCGGCTTTCCGACGCTCTTGATACCGCGAAGCATCCGAAAGCCGAAAGCTATGAACTGGTTCGCGTATTGGAAAAGGAACTGCTAGCCGCCGTGCCTGAAGACGACGTGGCCGGCAAGGCGAAGGTTAAGAAGTACTACGAAATCCTGCGCGAGCGCATTTTCCGCAACCAGGTAATCGATCACAAACGCCGTCCCGACGCGCGCGCCTTCGACCAGATCCGCGAAATCTGGATCGAAGCCGGTGTGCTGCCACGCGCCCACGGCAGCGCCGTGTTCACTCGCGGTGAAACCCAGGCCTTGGTCACCACCACACTCGGCACCAGCGACGACATGCAGCGGCTCGAAGGTTTCGAAGGCGAATCCAAAAAACGCTTCATGCTGCACTACAACTTCCCACCGTTCTCGGTAGGAGAAGTTGGATTCATGCGTGGCGCCGGCCGCCGCGAAATCGGCCATGGCGCACTCGCCGAGCGCGCCGTTTCCGCCGTGCTTCCGACTGAAGACAACTGGCCCTACGCCATGCGTGTCGTCTCCGACATTCTGGAGTCGAATGGCTCCTCGTCAATGGCCACAATCTGCGGCGCCTCGCTCTCGCTCATGGATGCGGGCGTGCCCTTGAAGGCTCCGGTAGCCGGCGTCGCGATGGGGTTGGTGAAGGAAGGCGACAACTATGCCATCCTGACCGACATTGCTGGCGCGGAAGATCACTACGGCGACATGGATTTCAAAGTTGCCGGCACCAAAGACGGGATCACCGCGCTGCAGATGGACATCAAAGTCGCCGGAATCACTTCGCAGATCATGCGCGAGGCGCTGGCGCAGGCGCAGCGTGGACGGTTGTTCATCCTGGGAAAGATGGACGAGGTCATCACCGAAGGTCGCGTGAAGGTTTCTGCTTACGCGCCGCGTATTTACACCCTGCAGATTCCGGTCGATAAGATTCGCGATGTGATTGGGCCCGGTGGCAAGATGATTCGCAGCATCATCGAGCAGACCGGCGTGAAGATCGATGTGGAAGATTCGGGCAAAGTCAACGTGGCTTCGAACGATGAAGTTTCCGCGAACAAGGCATTGCAGATTATCCGTGATCTGACGGCTTCGGCCGAGGTGGGGAAGACCTATCTCGGAAAGGTCAGCCGCTTAGCCGATTTCGGAGCGTTTGTCGAAATTCTGCCCGGCTTGGACGGGTTACTGCACATCAGCGAAGTCGCCGAACACAGAATCAAGGATGTTCGCGATGAGCTGAAAGAAGGCGACCAGGTGCTGGTGAAAGTGCTGGCCGTCGAAGGCAACCGGATCAAACTGTCCCGCAAGGCGATTCTGAAAGAGCAGCGCGCCAAAATGGGTGGCGGCGCTCCGCCCGAGGAAACAACCGACGGGGCAGCAGATCATTCATCGTCAGGTCAGGCGCCGTTGACGCCGCAAGGCGCACCCACGGCAGTAATCGAAGGCGGCGCGGATTTCGATGCGGATGATGAGCCGAACTTCAACCGTGTGGATGGAGTGGTCGCGTCGGTAGAGGCGGGCGCCGCTCGTCCGGAAGGTTCGCGTGATGGACGTCCCAGCGGAGGCGGCGGTGATCGTGATCGCAATCGCCGGCGGCGCGGTCGCGGACGTGGCCCTGGGGGCGGTGGTCCGGGAGGTCACGGTGGTGGCCATTCGGGCGGCGGCGGTGGACGCGGACGACGTTAGGATCGTTTCTGGATAGGGCGACGGTCTTGGGAAGGGCACGGCTTTCACAGCTTGCGGAAAAACTGCTCGTGTGGTGACGGGGGCTCCGCCCCGTCCGGCATCACATCTGCTTCGGGCGGGATCTGGGAAGGGCACGGCTTCAAGCCGTGCCACCCACAGCCAATAAGGATGGGGGCTTTAGCCCCTGAGGGCCCTCGGCTGTGTGCCCCTTCGGTTCAATCGTACACGGCCGGGTGTGCGCACCACCCCAAGTTAACAACATAGTCTATGCAGGCAATGTGGCTGTGGCTGCTCTTTACGTCAGCGGGTTCACATACCCGGAGAAAAGCATTGCCACTGCTAGCGAAATCAACATCGGGGGAGTTGCTGACTGTGCGGCGGAAATTGAGATTGAGATATCATTGCCAGAATAATTATTGACTTCCAACATACCCGCGCGCGATAATGAACACTGATTTGGGGCAGTTTCGAGGCCCGTCCGTCAACTAAGACGACCCTCGAAGCTGCCCCAAAACTATTTTCGGAGATCTTAGACGAGCTAAGTCCTTATTCCGGAGTATTTTCCATACAAGTCTTTATTCCTGAGTATTTTGCAAAATCGCCCTCGCTAACCCGATGATTCTAATATATCGACAAAAGGGGGGGGTGGGGTATCCCGAAAACCGACCACCGAAAGAAGTCAAAACGATAAGCGCTTGAAGATGCCTTCCGGAATCTGGCCGACCGCAGTCATGACGTAGCGCCAGATTCGTGGAGTGTAGAGGACGTCAGGCGAGCGTCGTCCAAGAGCGCGTACGATGTCGCGGGCAACCTGCTCCGGATCGGCAAAGCGCGCCGCGTTCGGCAGGTGATCGGTCATGGGAGTCTGCACCGGTCCAGGCTTGATGGTAATGACGCGCACACCTGCAGGATGCAGACGGCTCCGCAGTCCCTGAAGAAATAAAGAGAGCGCACCTTTCGCGGAACCGTAGACATAGTTGGAGCGGCGCCCGCGATCTCCGGCCACGGAGGTGATGGCAGCCAGGCATCCGGTACGGCGCTGCTCGAGGTCGGCAGCGAAGAGACTGAGCAGCGCGGCTGCGCTGACAAAGTTGACGTTCAGTTCGTCCAGGAGTGCGTCGACATAAACTTCCGAGTCTTTCTGGTCCTGCATGGTGCCGTAGGCGAGCAGGACGGTGTCAAAGTCTTGGAATGAACGGCGCACAAAGTCGTAAATCCCGGCATGGTGAGGGATAGAAGCTAAATTGGCCGCGCAGGTCAGGACATGCTTTGCCCCACGGGCCAAGAGGTCCGACTGCAACGCTGCCAGGCGTTCGGGAGAGCGAGCTACCAGCAGCAACTCGCATTCCTGTTGCGCGAGTTGACGCTGCACCTCGAGCGCGATGCCAGAAGTGGCGCCGAGGATCACGATCCTCTGCATCGGCTTGATTCGCGGTGTCGAGGAGCTGGTGATTACCGTCATTGCGCCTCCGTGACCCGCCGCCAGAAAGATGACGACATCTTGGGGTCAATGAAGGGAACAAAACCGCGCC
Source organism: uncultured Acidobacteriaceae bacterium (assembly GCA_963747545.1). Taxonomy (GTDB): domain Bacteria; phylum Acidobacteriota; class Terriglobia; order Terriglobales; family Acidobacteriaceae; genus Acidiflorens. Next base: position 458,654 of record CAVVFQ010000004.1, read on the forward strand.
ACTGTGGAAACGATGCTTCGAACAAAGCCGGACTCATGCGCGCGTCTTTTGCCGGGTAAAGAGCGCCGCCGCTCTCGAGGACGATCTGGTCAAGGGATCGCAGTAGTTGGAGCGTCCGCTCGCCGCGCATGGCGAAATCGAGAGCCAGCGTCACTCCGGGACGCGGAAACGAGAGCATGCCTGCCGGGGGCGCCGAGCCAAACTGCTTCAGGACGCCCAAGAAAGATCCCATGCCGGAAAGTGCGACCCGATCGAGTAACTCCTCGAAAGCCTCGAAGTTACTTTCCGGGATGACGCACTGGTATTGCAAGAATCCATTCTTGCCATAGAGGAGGTTCCATTGGCGTATGGAGTCCAGTGGATAGAAGAATGAATCGCAAGTAACGACTGACCTGCTTCTTCCCGCGTGATCGCGATAGTAGGCGGTGTTGAATGCCTTGATGGTATAGCGGTTCAGCAACCAGCCCGGCAATGCGAAAGGCAACTTCGGGCCGTGTTTCGAGCGGGTTATCCTTCCAGACAGGGCCGAGTGATTGCCACGGAAGAAGATACCGCGCGTGTTCCTCCCGGCGAAACAATCGAGCCAGGCAACGGTGTATTCGAAGCGGCCGTCGCTTTCGCGGCTCAGGTCGAGAAAAGTCTTCAGCGACTGAAAGGGGATGGACTCGGCGTCAATCCAGGGACCACGCACCCGCTTGAGTTGGATATCTGCCCACGCGATGACGCCGGTCAAACCGAGGCCGCCGATGGTGGCGCGCAGCATCTCCGAATTTACTTCTGAATTGCACGTTACCAGGCCGTCGTCCGATCGATGCAGGCCAATTTCGCGGACGTGAGCGCCGAAGGTTCCAGCACGGTGATGGTTCTTGCCGTGGACGTCGTTGGCGATGGCCCCTCCGACGGTGACGAAGCGGGTGCCGGGCGTGACCGGAAGAAACCATCCTCTAGGCAGGAACACGTCGAGAATGTCGGCGAGGCTGACGCCGCTTTCGCAGCTGAGCACGCCCGTGGATTCGTCGAAACCGAGGATGCGGTTGAGGCGGCGGCAGTCGATCAGTTGGCGGCCGTCGTTGAGGCAAGAGTCGCCATAGCTGCGGCCGAAGCCGTAAGGGAGCAGGGAGCCGGGCGCGGCGGTCCCGAGAATTTCCGGCACCTGGTCGTTCCATGCAGGCCGATAGACATGTTGATGCGCAGTCTTCGGGTAACGGCCCCACGAAAAAATTCGTTCGGTCGGCTGCATGGCGGCGGTTTTTTTGCGCAAAGTCGCGGCTGATTGACCAGGCATAAGTGTGCCGAAAGCAAGTTCAATAACTGTGAAAGCCAGTTGGCCCGAAACTCATTACCCTACCAGTTCACGTGTATCATGCTCGCCGCGATGACAGCCGCTGAGGCCAGGGCCACCCCATAACTGACCGGGTCCCGGATGGCGAGTGTGACTGGATCTTCCTTTAATTCTCCGCGATGCGCCAGCAGCCAGGTTCGGCTCAGCCAATAAAGAACGATGGGGCAAAGCAGAAACAGAGCCTCCGGTGAGGAGTAAAGCAAAAGCACATCCTGACTGTGAACGTAGAGGCTGAAGATGACGACAGCGGAAAAACTGCTGCCGACGCCGAGCGAGAGCAGAAGTTCACGATCGCCGGTATGGTAGCCGCGTCCGGAGTTACCAGTCCTGACTAAGTCGCTGGCGTGCAGTAACTCAGAGTAACGTTTCGCCATTGCCAGACTAAGAAAGAAAAACATTGAGAAAGCGATAAACCACTGCGACAGTGGCGTGGCGGAAATCAGAGCGCCGGCGAGAATACGGAAGCTGTAGAAACTGGAAAGAACGAAGACGTCGAGCAGAGCGATCTTCTTGAGATAGAGCGAATACAGCATGGTAAGCGCTGCGTATCCGAGCAGGGCCAGGCCGAATTGTAGGTCAAGGAAAAAGCCGAGTCCGAGTCCCGCCGACAGCAAGAGGAACGACGCGAGTAAGCCTTCGGGGATCGAGATGTCGCCGGTGGCGAACGGCCGCCCCTTTTTCCATGGATGCTCGCGATCGGAATGGAGATCGAGGAGGTCGTTGAGAATATAGAGCCCGGACGCGCAACCTCCGAAGAGGACGAAACCGGCAAGAGTGCGGACCATGGGCTCAACCGCGAGGTTGTGAGAGAGCGCAAGCGGCAGGAAGAGTAAAAGATTCTTTGCCCAGTGATGGCCGCGCAAAGCATTGATCCATAGCCGAACTGACGTGCCTAACGATACCCGCGGTTCGAGGATGGTGCCTTTGACCGTGGTTACAGCGGCAGCTTGCTCGGCGCGGGCTTCGGTGCCGACCACGTAAGCGCCTCGGGCGGTGCGCCAAACTTCGATGTCGGCGGCAGAGTCGCCCACATATTCGAAGCCGGTCTGCGCGAAGTGCTGGGCGAGAAACGAAGCTTTGTTCGCTCCCTTGAGGTTCAGTTGGCCGTCGCTGGCGTGGACTTCGTCGAAGAGGCCGAGATATGTGGAAATTGTTTCCGCAAGCTCACAGTCCGCGGCGGTTACGAGCGCGACGCGCCGGCCGATAGCTTTTTCCTTCCGGAGAAGATCAAGAACCGCCTGCCGATAGGGAAGCCGGGCCGGGTCGAGTTGGATCCTGGCGGCGAGCTTGCGCTTGAGCGAGGCGCGCCCTGAAAGCAACCAGAAGGGGAGCAGCAACAGCGCGATGGGATGGGTTTTGAGGAGGACAAGGACGCACTCCCAAAGCACATTGCCCCGGATCAAAGTGCCGTCGAGATCGACGCACAAGACCGGTGGCAACACCTTGGCGGGTTTGGCTCCCGTGACAGACCCCATCGGATGATGGTCGCATAAATAGGAGGGTGAAATAGCGGGATAAGTGGCACACCTAGGTAACCTGGGTAACATGCGCTGAGAGGGAGGGCAGCTTAGTATGGGCTGATCGAGGGCGGAGTGTCGGCGCTGGACGCGAAACACATCAACGAGATAGCAGAAAATCCGGAACTTGGCGCATCGGAGTTGCTGGCCAAGTATCTGCGACGGCCCAGCGTTCTGCTGCCATTGCTCGGACTGGTCACGTTTGTGCTTTACAGCGGCTCGCTGTCTTTCGAGTTTGTGTGGGACGACTGGCCCCAGATTGTGAACAGTCCCCTCATCCGGACATGGAGCAATCTGCCGCGGGCGTTCACCAGCGATTTGTGGTATCACGTGGCGCGACACCAGGTCTATTACCGGCCGCTGTTCGTGGCGTGGTCGATGCTGAATTACTCGCTGTTCGGGTTGCGGCCGTGGGGATGGCACCTGGGAGCGGTTTTGCTGCACGTTGCAGCGCTGTTGGCGGTTTTCTGGCTGGCGTGGAAGCTAGGATTGGAGTACTGGACGGCGGCACTGGCGGCGCTGATTTTTGCGCTGCATCCGATTCACATTGAGCCGGTCACATGGGTCTCAGCAGCTTCGGACACGATGGTGACCATTTTTGCAGCGCTGGCTTTTGGGGCGTTTCTTAACGGGCGGAATACCGCGCGCAGCCTACAAAAAAACAAGAGAACCGCATGGTGGCTTGCGTCGCTGGCGCTGCTCGCGTGCGCGCTGCTGACCAAGGAAATGGCGGTGGTGTTCGCCGTGCTGGTGGGAATCTACGCGTGGCTGAACCCTGCGGAAAAATCATCGCCCGTAAAAAGAGTTCTTGCGGCGGCGATCGAGGCGGCACCATACGCGGTGGTGACGCTCGCGTACGCGCTGCTGCGCAGGCACGCGCTGCTGCAAACAACCGGGCAGTTTGATTCCGATCACGGACTGATGGACATGGCTCGGACGTTGCCGCTGGTGATGTCCATTTATCTGCGGCAGTTGCTGGTTCCGCTGGGCATTACGGGACTCTATTACACCCCATATGTGACGAACGCGGGCGCAGTCGTAGTCCTTAGCCAAGTGGTGGCGCCGGTGGCGGTGTTGGGCGCGGCGTTGATCGGATTGTGGTATTGGAATCGGCGCGCAGGGAATTCCATCGTCGTCTTTGCGGGATGGTGGCTGCTGGTGGGACTAGCGCCTGCTCTGTATCTGCGAAATTTCAGCAACGGCGATTTTGTGCGCGACCGTTACATGTATCTGCCGTCGATCGGATTTGCCATTCTTGCGGCAATGGGGCTGCGGCGCCTGCCTTCCGTCAAGGGTTGGAGTGCGCAGGCAGTACAGACTTGCGCGGTGCTCGTGCTGTGCGGCGGCTACGCGTGCGCATCGATTGCGCAGCAGGTGTACTGGGCAAACGATCTGATGGTGCTGTTGCGCGGGCAATCGCTGTATCCGGGAAATCCGTACACCATGGTGGGGTTGGCAAAGGAGTACAGCAAGGGCGGCGCGAATGATCGCGCGATTGAACTGGCGGAGTCGGTGGTGAGGGACCATCCCGAGTATGGTTATGGGCCACTCACACTGGCGGAAGTCTACATTCACGCCGGTCGATTCCGGGAAGGCCGCGTTTGGCTCGACCGGGTGAATCCAGATTACGCCAGGTCGGAGGTGGGGATGGCGGGAGTCGCCGGTCTGTATGGCCAAATGGGCGACTATGGGCGGGCGTTTGCGCTGTGCTCAGAGATTCTGCAGAAAGAACCAAATCTCTATTCGGCGCTCTACAACTGCGGCAATATTCACCTGGTCGACGGCCAGTATAAAGACGCGGAACAATTGCTGTCCCGCGCAGTGCAGTTGGTGCCCGAACAAGCGGCGCCGAAACACTTTCTCGGGCGCGCGCTTCTGCAAGATGGACGGAGCGCGGAGGCTCAACCTTACCTGCTGCAAGCAGCAGCCATGGATCCGAAGGTTTGGGACTACCACTATTGGCTGGCGGTGTCGTTGGAAGACAATGGGAATGTTTCCGCCGCGCGGGGAGAGTATCAGCAGGCGTTACAACTGAATCCGGACAGTAGAGAAGCAAAAATGCGGCTAGCGGCTCTGGAGGCGAAGTGAAACAGGAAATAGAGAACACTCCCGCGAAGCCGCCTGTTCCAGTTGACCCCGCGTTGTGCGTAGAAACGAGCGTAGAAACGTTGAGCGTGGAAATAAGGGTTCGCGAACAGGGCGCGGAACCGCTGGAGGCCGCTCGCGAGAATGAAGCGGCCGTCGCGCATGGCTGGCTGGTTCGGCTGACAGTGCTGGCTGTAGTTCTGATAATTGCAGGAATTTACGCCGGATTCCACATTAGCCGGGGCTGGGCGCCATCCGATGACGGGACTTTGAGCCAAAGTGCCCTGAGAGTGATGCAGGGGCAGCTTCCGCATCGCGATTTTGCCGAGGTCTACACCGGTGGGCTGAGCTTCATTCATGCGCTGGCGTTTCAAGTGTTCGGTGTGAACCTGATGTCGCTGCGCATCTGTGTGTTTCTGTTTTTTCTGACCTGGCTTCCGGCTGTTTATTACATCGCGCTGCGCTTTACTTCGGCGATTGCTGCGGGAGCGATCACGCTGCTGGCGGTGGCGTGGAGTTATCCGAATTATCCAGCGGCCATGCCTTCCTGGTACAACCTGTTCTTTGCGACTTTTGGTGCGGCGGCGCTGCTCCGCTACCTGGAAGCGCGGACGCGGCGATGGCTTTTTGTGGCCGGAGTATGTGGCGGCGTGTCGATCGTGATCAAGGTGATTGGGGCATACTACGTTGCCGGCGTGCTTCTGTTTCTGGCTTTTCTGGAACAGAGCGAGAGTAGGGAGAAAAGCGGCGAGGAAAACGCGGAGGGGCCGAATTCGAAGGATGGCTGGCCGTACCGCGTGTTCAGCGTGAGCGCGCTGTTACTGTTCCTGGTGACATTGATTTATGTGCTCCACTCACGGTTGGGCATGGCGGAGTCCTACCACTTCGTGCTGCCATCGGCGGCGGTGGTGGGGCTGATCCTGCTGGGAGAACAGAATGTTCGGGCAGGAACAGCGCAGCGATTCAAAACAATATTTCGGGCGGTGATTCCATTCCTCTGTGGAGTCGTAACTCCGGTCATGGTTTTTCTGCTGCCATACGCCCGCTCGGGAGCGATCGGCCAGTTCTTTTCGGGCGTCACCTCAAGCGCAATCACGCGTTCGGTCGAACTGGGACTGCTCCGGCCAGTGTCGGTCGAAAAAGGCATCTTCGCGCTGGCGTTAGTGGGATTGGTTGCGGCGGCGATGTACCTGCGCGAATTTCAAGGGAAGCTTGTGAGCGCCGCTGTCGCCCTGGGGCTGGCGGTGATGTTGGTGAAGGCCGAGGCGTCAGACCAGATCATCTTGGGGGTGTGGTATTCGGCTGCGACGCTGACTCCGTTGGTGGTGTTGCTGGGCGCGGCGGTCGTGTTGGCCGCGGGCAAGCGGAGCGGACCAACAAAGCTCCAGCAACAGCGTATCGTGCTACTGATTTCCCTGGCCGCAGTGTGCACCCTGGTGCAGTATCCGTGGGCCGCTTCGATTTACCTGTCTTATTCGTTGCCGCTGACGTTGCTGGCCGCGGTGGCGATTGTGGCGACCGCCAGGAAGCAGCCGGGCACTTACGTGTTGGCCGCGGTGACGGGATTTTATCTGCTCTTTGGCGTGGTGATGCTGGTTCCGGATTACCTTTATGAATTTACCCACAAAGTGGGACGGATGGATGAACTGCATCTGGAGCGAGCGGGCGGATTACGGATCAACTATGCCGCGAATTTTGCAGACCTGACTCATTTTCTGCAGCAGCACTCGCCGAATGGATTGATGTATGCGGGTAATGACTGTCCAGAACTGTATTTCCTCTCGGGGCTGAAGAACGTAACCCGCGACGATGGGGGCGCTCCCGCAGAGGAAGTGTTGAAGGCGCTGCAATCCGACGATCTGAAGCTGGTCGTCATCAATGAAGGGCCGCTCTTCCCCTCCGCCAGAATGGACCCCGAGGTGCGTGCGGAAGTCGTGCGGAAGTTCCCACATAGCGTCCAGGCGGGATTCTTCCACGTGTTTTGGCGGGAGTAATCCTTCTTAAATACTGCTTTCACAACTGTCTTCACGATGGTGCGGGGGCGGCGGCTCGTTTGGGGAAGATGCTGCCTACGCGGCGGATTTCGGCGCCCACGAGTTTCAGTTTCTCTTCGATGTTCTCGTAGCCGCGGTCCAGGTGATACACGCGGTCAATGATGGTCTCGCCGTCGGCGACCAGGGCAGCGAGCACGAGCGAAGCCGAGGCGCGCAGGTCTGAGGCGAGGACCGCTGCGGCGCTGAGCGGAGTTCCTCCGTGCACGATGGCGCGATGGCCTTCGATCTTGATGTTCGCGCCCATGCGGAGCAGTTCCTGCGCGTGCATGAAGCGGTTCTCGAAAATATTTTCCGTGATGATCGACGTGCCCGCGGCCTGTGTGGCGAGTGCCATGTATTGCGCCTGCATATCGGTCGGGAAGCCGGGATACTCTTCCGTGCTCAGGTCAGCGGCTGCGAGCGGCTGATCGCCCATGACGCGGACCGAGTCGGCTTTCACCGAAGTCTTCACTCCGGTCTGGGCCAGCTTCTGCAAGATGGCAGTGAGGTGCGCGGGTTCACAGCCGGTGACGTTGACGTCCCCGCCGGTGAGAGCTCCCGCGATGATGAAGGTTCCGGCTTCGATGCGATCAGGAATGATGCGGTGCCGGGCGCCGTGGAGTTTGCTGACGCCCTTCACGCGGATCGTAGACGTACCGGCGCCTTGAATTCTGGCGCCCATGGCGCTGAGTAGGGCGGCGAGATCCGCGACTTCGGGTTCGCGGGCGCAATTCAGCATGACGGTCTCGCCATCGGCAAGCGTGGCGGCCATGAGCAGGTCTTCGGTGCCGGTAACGGTAATTCTGTCGAAGACAATTTCAGCGCCCTTAAGCCGATTGCCCTTGAGAGGATCAGTGGTGGCTTCGACGTAGCCGTGTTCCTGAGTGATCTTCGCGCCCAGACGTTCCAGCCCTTTGATGTGTAGATCGATGGGACGCGCGCCGATAGCGCATCCGCCGGGCAAGGAGACGCGGGCGCGTCCACAGCGCGCGACCAGCGGTCCCAGAACCAGCGTGGAGGCCCGCATGGTCTTGACCAGTTCATAGGATGCTTCGGGAGCATCGAGTGCGCGCGCACAAATCGTGGTCCGATGCTGAGCGCGTCCGTAGCCAAGTTCGACTTCTGCGCCCATGGCGGCGAGCAGCTTGCGTGTAGTCTCGATGTCGCGGACCTGCGGAATGTTTTCGAGGATCACCGGTTCGTCGGTGAGCAGGGCCGCCGCCATGCACGGCAGTGCGGCATTCTTCGCGCCGCTGATTCGAACCGTCCCCAGCAGGGGATTACCGCCGCGGATTACCAGCTTATCCATGTTGTGATGACTCTGGTAGAGATGAGTTCCTGAGAATACCCCGCAGTCAAACTTTGCAGGCTAGGCACTACGAATATTCTAGCGGGGAATGCGCGAGCACGTGATGGGGAATTCAAAGCGGTGGTTCCGTTTGTAACTTCCCCAAATCTCCGCGACGAGCGCAGCCGGGTTTTCACTTTTGCTTCGCGGTTGCGATGGCCTTGCGCACCCGGCCGGAAGATTTCTCCAACGCAGCGATAGCCCGAGCGCGGCTGACTCCAGCCTTGGCCATCACCATGGCTATGGGGACGAGGCCTCCGGCAGCGGCGAGGAGCTTGCGTGCTGCGCGGTGGTCGAGTCCGGTGGCTTTTTCCACGATACCTACTCCGCGTTCGATTAACTTCTCATTCCTCGGGCGGACGTTGACCATGAGGTTGCCGTACACGTAGCCAAGACGGGTCAGCGCTCCAGTGGAGAGCATGTTGAGAATCATCTTCTGAGCGGTGCCGGCCTTCATACGTGTCGAACCCGCGACAACTTCCGCACCGACGTCCGCAACAATGGCTACGTGCGCGGCTTTGCCGAGCGCAGTCCTCGGGTTACAGACGACGGCGACGGTGGTTGCGCCTTGCGCGCGCGCATATTCCACGGCGGCGATCGTGAAGGGAGTGCGTCCGCTGGCGGCGATGCCGACGACAATATCTTTATCGGTCGGCTTCTTCTTCGCGATGGCCTGGCGGCCTGACGCGCGGGAGTCCTCGTCGGCCTCCACGGCCGCGGCAAGTGCCTTTGGGCCGCCGGCAATGATGAATTGGACCATACGCGGGTCGACGTCAAACGTGGGCGGACACTCGACCGCGTCGAGCGCGGCGATGCGTCCGCTGGTGCCCGTGCCGACGTATATGAGGCGCCCGCCTTGGGAAAGCGCAGCGGCGATCAGGTCGATCGCCTGTGCGATTTGTGGGAGCGCGCTTTTCACCGCGCCTGCGACTTTGGCATCTTCGGCGTTGATGATGCGTGCGATTTCAAGCGCGGACTTCCGATCGAGATCAGCAGAGGCGGAGTTTGTTTTCTCGGTGCCGAGGCGGCGGAGTTCTACGGGGCTGGTCTTGCTGTTCCAGGCCTTGCTATTCGAGGCTTGACGATTCCGACCTCTGCGCTTCAAGCGTTCTTCCCCAGGGATTCAATGATCGAGTCGTGAAACGCCGGGCGTACCTGTTTGATTGCCACATTCTGGCAGTCAGGCCAGGTACGGTTAGTCAGCAAGGTTATCGAAAGTTGGCGGTCTGGGTCGATCCACAGCGATGTGCCGGTGTAACCGAGGTGTCCGAAGGAACGGGATGAGAAGTGTTTTCCGGATTGCGAGGGCGCCGAAGGCGTCTCCCAGCCGAGCGCGCGGGAAGTGCCTTCGGGCGCGGATTCCCGGCGTGAAAAAAGTTCGACCGTCGAAGAGCGGAGGATGGGGTGTCCGCCGTTGAGCATGGCGTGGGAGAAAATGGCTAGATCTTCGGCGCCGGAGAACAGGCCGGCGTGTCCGGCAATGCCGCCGAGCACGCTCGCGTTTGCGTCCTGCACCTCGGCTTGAATGATGCGGTGTCGGAAGGTGCGATCGTCGGCGGTCGGGGGGATAGAGTCTTTCAAGGCGGGCGCGGGGTTAAAGGTCGTGTGCGTCATGCCGAGCGGTCCAAAGACTTCACGCTGGCAGAACGCGTCGAGCGATTCGTCCGCGAGGCGCGCGAGTGCGACGCCGAGGATGATGAAGCCGATGTCGCTGTATGCGGCTCGGACGCCGGGCGCCTCGGCAAGTGGCGTGGCGAAGGCGGCCCGCAACAGGGCTTCGCGAGTCTTGGCACGCAGGAAAAGCTTTTCATAAGCGGGCAGGCCGGAGCTATGTGCGAGCAGCATGCGCAGGGTGACATCGCGGCGGCGCGCGTCACTCTCGTCCAATGTGATGTCGTCAAATGCGGCCACGAATTCGGGAACAATCGCCGCTACCGGGGCTTCGAGATCGAGTAGTCCGCGTTCGTAAAGGATCATAGCCATTGCAGTCGTGGCGAGGACTTTGGTGAGTGAAGCAAGATCGAAGATGCTCGCGACGGTTACTTCTGGCGAAGCCGGATCGTAGGTGAAGCGGCCGAGGGCTTTGTGGGCGACGAGTTCTCCACGCAAGGTGACAGCCAGCGAGCAGGCGGGGAAAGCGCGGGCGGCAATAGCTTTCTCCATGATGCTGAAGGCGTCACGAAACCGATCGTCCTGCGCAACCGAGTTGCGCACGAGGAAGGAAAAGCCGGCGGGCGGATTCTGGGTCGTGGTCAAAGGCAATCTCAAGGCCTGCTCGGGTTATAGCAAACTGAAGCGACCGAGGCAAAGTGATCCGACTGCAAAGTGGTTACCTGGGATAGAGCGCGATCAGGTGCGGGCCCATCTTCTGCTCGACTTTGCATCCCTCGATCAGTTCGTCGGGGATGAACCAAACCTCGGGGCGCTCCGGATCGTAGTGGACCTGCAGTTTGTGCCCTACCAGTTGCCGCAGCAGGAATTCGCGAGGAACAGTTCGAGGCCGGACGAGAGAAAAGCGGCCGGAATAAGACACTCCCGCGACTTCGTTGAAGAAGCTAAACGTTGGGAATCGAGCGTAGCGGCCTTCGGTGACAGGTTCAAGCGCGGCGGTTTCGACAGCTGCCTCCGTTTGGGGCCAGTGGCGCGCTTCGTCGACTTCGCTCTTCTTCCTCCGCCACCGCAGGACAAAGGTGGCAGAGACAGCGAAAGTAAGAACGAATGTTCCGGCGAGGATCGCGACGCCTGTCGAGTCCACGTGCCTAGTATCGCCGTCAATCTGTTCGCAGGCAACGGGGGCTATGTTGACGACGCGAGTTACTAGAAGGTCCCCCGAGCGGTCAGGATGCTTGAGAGCTGTCTTGACCGTCGTGTACAGTCACAGTAACAGTGAAACTCACATCGATAATTCTGACGCTTACTGTTCTGTGTTCGGCGACTGCCTTCAGCCAAACTCCGCTCGATTCCCGCCTTGCCGTTCTCGATCTCATCATCAACCTCGCGATCGCCCAGCAACAGATTCCGGGTGCCGTTGTTGTCATCGGCCATGACGGGCAGGTGGTTTACCGGAAAGCATACGGCGACCGGGCAATTGAACCTCGGCGCGAGGCGATGACGCTCGACACTATATTTGATTGCGCGTCGCTGACGAAGGTCATGGCAACCACGACGGCCGTCATGCAGTTGTGGGAGCTGGGAGAATTTCGCATGAGCGATCCGGTCGCGAAGTACCTTCCTGAGTTTGGGCAGAACGGGAAGCAGGATATTACGATCCGGCAGCTGCTGGTGCACTATTCGGGGCTGGCGCCGGATATTGATTTGACGAAGCCGTGGGAAGGCAAGGAAACGGCGTATCAGATGTCGTTTGCGGAGGTTCCGGAGCGAGCTCCCGGATCGGCGTTTGTCTATAGCGATACCAACTTCATAGTGCTGGGAGCGCTGGTCGAGCGGCTCTCGGGTGAGTCGCTCGATGCGTACGCGGCCAAGCACGTTTTTGAACCGCTGGGCATGAAGGAGACACGCTTTCTGCCGCCGCCGTCGTGGGAGCCGCGCATTGCTCCAACCGAAGAGGATGAAAACCATCACCTGCTGCGCGGAGTGGTGCACGATCCCAGGGCGCGCCGCATGGGTGGCGTCGCGGGGCATGCGGGAGTATTTTCTACCGCCGATGATCTGGCGATTTTTGCTCAGGCTTTGCTCGATGGCGGCCGAGGTGTGCTGACTCCGGCGACGGTTGCGAAAATGACTGCGCCGCAACAGCCCGTGAATGCAACGACACTGCGGGGATTTGGGTGGGATATTGATTCTCCTCTCTCCACCAACCGTGGAGAACTTCTGCCCGTGGGCGGCTACGGCCATACGGGATTCACGGGGACTTCATTGTGGATCGATCCGGCGACCAAGACTTACATCGTGCTGATGACGAACGCCGTGCACATGAATGCGGTGCCGACCAAAGATAAGGGAAGCGCAGCGTCTCTTAGGACGAAGGTGGCGACGGCGGTAGCGGCGGCGCTGGCGCTCGATCCGGCCGAAGCGGAGAAGATGCGGGTGGCAACCATCACCGGCTACAACGAAATGCAGAGCGCGGCGCGCAAGCTCGCGGTGCGGAATGGAACGGTGAAGACGGGAATCGACGTGCTCGAGGAGACGAAGTTCACGGCGCTGCATCCGGTCCGGGGCGGGGCTCCGCGAAGCATTGGGCTGTTGACGAATCAAACAGGCGTGGATGCGGAAGGACGACGGACGATTGACGTGCTGACAAGCGTGCCCGGCATTTCGCTGGATGCGATTTTCAGTCCCGAACATGGGGTGACGGGGACGCTGGACACGACCGACGTCAAGAATACGAAGGATGCGGCGACCGGAATCACGGTTTACGGCGTGTACGGCGCGAGCGACGCGGCGCGGCGTCCTCCACTGGAAGTGCTGAAGCGCCTCGATGCGGTGGTGATCGACCTCGCGGATGTGGGCGCGCGCTTTTACACCTACGAAGCCACGGTGGGGTATTTCCTCGAAGCGGCGGCGCAAGCAGGAATTGAAGTGGTCATTCTCGATCGTCCAAATCCCATCACAGGGTCGTTTGTGCAGGGACCGGTTTCCGATTCCGACGCCAGTCACGAGAAGTTCACCAATTACTTTCCTGAGCCGGTGCGGCACGGCATGACGTTGGGCGAACTGGCAAGAATGGTCAATGCCGAGCGGCATATAGGGGCGCGGCTTGACGTGGTGGCGATGGAGGGTTGGCAGCCTGGGGACTGGTTCGATTCGACTGGTGTTGGTTGGGTCAACACATCGCCCAATTTGCGGAGCCTGAACGAGGTGACGCTTTATCCCGGCGTGGGCATGATTGAAGGGACAAACGTCTCGGTAGGCCGGGGGACGGATACCCCATTCGAAGTGGTCGGCGCCCCTTGGATGAAGAGCAGAGAACTGGCAGCTTACTTGAACGCACGCGGCATTCAGAGTGTCCGCTTCGTGCCCATCATCTTCACTCCGTCAGCCAGTAACTTTGCCGGCGAACGGTGCGAAGGTGTGAACCTCTTCGTTCTAGATCGGAACACTCTGGATTCGCCCGAGTTGGGGATTGAGCTCGCGTCGGCTCTGCACAAGTTGTATCCGAACGATTTCAAACTCGAGCGCATGGCGGATCTGCTGGTAAATAAGGCGGTATTCGATGCCATCAACGCCGGAGAGGATCCGAGACGGATTGCAGAGGACTGGCAGGAGCGGTTGGCGGAATTTGTGCGCCTCCGGGAAAAGTATCTGTTGTACAAGTAGACGGTGTCTGGTTTTCATGTTTCGTAACGCGTGGTTCCGCGCGGACTGCTCGGCTACAATTGTTGGCAGTGGGCAGGGTGGTCATGACCGAAAATCTGCTTCTAATTCCGAGTCCGTTTTATCGTTGCGCCGGCCCGAATTGCGGGGTGCTGAAGGGCGCGAGCGACCGCTGGTGGGTGATGTGGAGTTCGATTGGCGATCAACAGGCGCCGCTGATGCATCTGGCGCCGTGGGACGAGAAACTCGCAATCCAAGAAGGCGCGATGCATGTTTGCGGCGAGTTGTGCGCTCAAAAACTGCAGTCGCAGTTCATGGGCAACGTGCTGGAGAACCAGACGCGCCGAAGCAGTGGTTAGGGCTCGCGTAGCGACAGCGGCCCCCGGCTGTCCACCGATAGCTGGTTTTCAGCTCACCGGGACCTCTGCCGACCGCATCTGAGAATGCAAGTGCGCTGCTGCTGATGATTGATTCTGAAAAGGTAGGTCTCCGATGAAGATCCGTGCTGCTTCGATCTGGTTTTTGCTGCTGGCGGGTACTGCGGTGGCACAGTCGTCTGTGGCCCCGGACTCGGCCGCGCCTGGAGTTGAGTCCGCGAAGGCTAAGTTGACCATTCCGGTGGGAACGAAGATTCCGCTATCGCTGAAGCAGGCGATTTCGACCAAGACGGCCAAAGACGGAGACCCGGTGTACGCGGAGACTGCCTTTCCGTTTGTGGTCAACGAACGGGTGGTGATTCCGGCTGGGACTTACATCCAGGGAAAGATCGAGCGCACGCAGCGAGGAGGGCACATAAAGGGGCGCGCTGAAGTATTGATCCACTTCACCTCGATGGTTTATCCGAATGGCTATACGGTGATGCTTGGCGGCTCGGTGGAGAACACGCCCGGCGCGGAAAAGACGTCGATGAAAGATTCGGAGGGGACGATCCGCCAGGATAGCGACGCCGGAAAAAAAGCTGAGACCGCTGTGGGTGCGGCGACCACGGGAGCGGTGATCGGCGCCGTAACTAACGGAGCCAAGGGAGCCGGCATCGGAGGGACCGCCGGGCTGGCGGTAGGAATGCTTTCGCGGGGCGCCGACGTGAGGCTCGAGCCGGGGTCTTCGATCGAGATGGAGATCCAGCGGGAAGTGACGGTCGATCCCAGCCGAATTGCCTCGCGGCGCGAAGTTGTTGCTCGTGACTAAGTCGAGCTTCTTCTACTTCAACTCAAACATGGCGTTCACGTGTGCGGTGACGGTCACGTTCTGGGGTGAGAACTCCTCGGTCGGGGCGGGAGTTTGTACTCCCATCGTCTTGGCCATGGCATGGTGTGGCGGGCCGACCACGCGAATGTTCTCGAAGGTATCGACGGTCGCGTAGGAGAGTTCGCCGAGCGTGCGCCCGCTGGCGGTAGCGAGCGACTGCGCGGAAGCGCGGGCGTGCCGGTAGGCGTCGGCAACCGCTTTGCTCTTGGCTTCGTCGGTCGAGTCCACCGTGTAGCTGAGAGACTGGCTGTCACCGACGCTGGCGTCGGCCAGTTGCTGGGTGACCGGGCCGATCTTGGAAAAATCCTTGAGCTTCAAGCTGACGCTGGTCCTGACCTGGTAGCCGATAACCTTGTGCTTCGGTTTTGTCCAGTCGTACTGCGGATCCACCGAGAAGAAACCGATCTCAGCGGATTTGGGATCGATGCCGTTGGCGCGCAGCACCTGCCGCGTAGCTTCGGCCTGTTTGGCAGCCTGGTCATAGGCATCTTTGGCGTTGTCGGCTTGGGTCGAGATGTTGAACTGGATGAGCGCGGTATCCGGCGCGGTTTCGAATTTTCCGTCGGCGCCGACGAAGACCGTGTTGGGCAAGGGATTTTGCGTCGAGCCCTGCGCGATCGATTGAGCATTGAGAACGAGGATGGCGCAGGCGCAAAGGCAAAGACTGACGACAGTAGTTTTCATCGGATCGCTCCTGATCTTGTGAATATGAATCCTGGCGGTGCACCTGAAACTTCCCTTATACACCTCTGACGCTGGAACGCGACGAGGGTCCCGAATTGCAATCGAAAAGAAGTGAAAACGCGGAAAATTGCGGGAGCAAACAACATGAAACCCGGTCTCCCGCCAGATGTGAAACAGGCACATCCTGGCGGGCACGGGGTATTTCCCCCACAACGGTAGAACACCGGTGTGGGGCCGTTTGGATTGACTTCACTGTTTCGATTGGATGAGGCAATCAGGGCAAAACGATGCCTGACGCTGGCAGGAATGCCGATCAGGGCTGGGCATTTCGCATAGGAATCTCGGGCAGCCGCGTCGGCGGTTACACCTTTGGGAAAGACGGGTTAGAGCCATTCGACTTAGGCCCATTGATTTCTTCCCGCAAGCCTTCAAAGATATCGTCGGGCATTTCGAGGAAAACCTTGACCACCTCAGGGTCGAACTGACGGCCGGACCAGAGCTTGATCTCCGTGCGGGCGGCCTGAAATGATTGTGCGGGGCGGTAGGGGCGATCCATGGTCATGGCGTCTAGGGTATCGGCGATGGAGAACATGCGCGCGCCGAGCGGGATCTCTTCGCCCTTCAGGCCACGGGGGTAGCCGGTTCCGTCGTATTTTTCCTGGTGGGAGTAGACGATTTCGGCGGCCTCTGCCAGAAACGGGATTCGGGAGATGATCTTGTAGCCGCGGTAGCAATGCTCTTTCATTTCCGCCATTTCTTCGTCTGTGAGCTTGGCCGGCTTGCGGAGGATGGCGTCGGGAATGGCCAACTTGCCGATGT
Organism: uncultured Acidobacteriaceae bacterium; assembly: GCA_963747545.1. Classification (GTDB taxonomy): domain Bacteria; phylum Acidobacteriota; class Terriglobia; order Terriglobales; family Acidobacteriaceae; genus Acidiflorens. Next base: position 475,004 of record CAVVFQ010000004.1, read on the forward strand.
CATGCAGGAAAGCGCCGCGGGCAATCACCTTGATCTCTTCTTTCGGCAGTCCCATTTTTCTCGCAATGGCGATGGTGTAGGCGGTCACGCGCTTGGAGTGGTACTCGGTCTCGGCGTCCTTGGCGTCGAGTGCATCGCCCAAGGCTTCGAGCATCATGTCATAGGACTCTTCCAAGTCGGAAAGCGCCCCTTTCCATTGCTGAGTGCGGGCGGCAACCAGGGACTCGAGGTTGGTGCGATAGGCATCGTTCTCGCGTTTGAGGCGGCGATTCTCCAGCGCACGGCGGACCGTGTGCAGCAACTGCTCTCGTTCGAAAGGCTTAAGCACGTAGTCGTAGGCCCCGTTGCGCAGGGCCGCCAGAGCGACCTGAATGTCGTGGACCGCCGTGACCATGACGACCGGCATGTCGGGGTAGCGCTCCTTGGCGCGTTCCAAGAGCGCAATCCCGTCCATTTCGGCCATCATCAGGTCGGAGAGGACAAGATCGAATTCCTCTCCCGACTCAAGAATCGAGAGGGCCTCGACGCCACTGGCGGCCTGGCGAGTCTGAAAATGGGCTCCGCCAAGCATTTGGGAAACAATCTCGCGGATTGTTTCCTCGTCGTCCACCACCAGGATGCGGTCATTAGCCATGCATTAAGTGTAATGTATCGCTCATTCTAGGCGACGACTTCACATTCCGAAAGTAACCATCGGGAGACCGAAACCCGGTACCAATAGGTCGCCAGCGTGATATTTAAAAGCATAGGTGTTCGTGCGCTTATAGTGATGCGCCGAACGTGATCTGCTTATCGTGATCCGTTATCTATGAGCCCTGCGGGGATATTCGGGAATTCGGTGGGTGTGCTGACTGGCCCTTGGTTGACGGCGCGGGAAACCGCCGCGCTGATCGTGGTCGTCGTCAGCCTGCTTTTCTTTCGAGTTTTTCGGGATCGATGTCTGCTGGCGTGGGGAGCGGGCTGGGTTGCCTATGGCGCGTTTCTCTGGGTGGTCGGGGCGGGCGAGCTGCACGGCGCCTCGAAGTCGATGGCCGCGTTCGCACAGGCCGACTTTGTGCTGGCGATGGCCTTATTTGGTGTAGCGGCGCTCATGTCGGCGCAGGCGCGGCGAGCGCTGACGGTTCTGGTGGCGGTTTCGTGGGTGCTGCTGGTATGCGCCGCCATGCGGCCGCTGTATTTCCCGGATTTCAAATCCCTCGAACTGGGGTTGGATGTATGCTGCCGGCTGGTTGCGGCCGTGGCAGTCGTCGAACTGCTGCGCTACCGCTTCGGACGTACCGGGATAGGACCTTTCCTATTTGGCGCTGGACTGCTGACCTTGAATCTGAACTGGCCAGCCTTCACCCGTCATATTCCGAATGAAGGCTACCTGTTGGCGGAAGTGCTGTTCGGCTCGAGCATCCTGCTGGTGGTGCTGGACGATTCGCGGCTGCGCACGCGCCGGCTGACGGTGCTGAACGAACTGACGGTCACGATTGCGCGCGGCCAGAATCATGCTCCGATGATGCAGACGGCGCTGGAGAAACTGAAGGCCGTAGTGGGGGCCAAGGCAGCGTGGTTCGAGTTGATGGAGGGCGAACGTCTGGTGCCCACGCAGCATGCTGGCCTGTCACCGGAATTTCTGCGAACCCTGAGTCAAGGGATGGCGCAAGCAGGCATGGGCCAAGCAGCGACGGGGCAAGCAGGCACGGGGCAAGCCGGGAAAGATGAAGCGCGGGCCCGGGTTCTGCAGGAAAACCGGGCGACGGTGATTAAACTCGCCGAGCTGTCAGAGGCGGAGCGCGAACCACTGCGCAAGCGCGGCATCCATCACCTGGTGTTGCTGCCGGTGCTGGGCAAGAAGTCGGTGATCGGGATGCTGTCGTTCGGCTGCTCCGGCAGCCAGCATCATACCCCGGAAGAACTGGAGTTTCTGGAATCGGCGGCGCAGAAGCTGGGCATTGCAGTTGAGAATCTGCGGCTGCTGGAGCAAGTGCTGCGCTCGCAGCGGCAGTGGATGAATACCTTCGATTCCATCCAGGATCTGATTCTGGCGCACGACGCGGACTTCCGCATCCTCAAGACCAATCAAGCCCTGCTGCAGCGCCTGGAACAGGCGCCGGCCGATGTGTTGGGCAATCTCTGTGAAGACGTTCTGCCGCAAAAGCGTCCCTGGAGCGGATGCCCTTATTGCGAACGCGGCACGGGCCTGACCGAAGGCGTGGATCCGTGTTTCGGCGGCCAGTCGGTGGTTTCGACCTCATCATATGCGGAGCAGGGCGGCCTGCAAAAAGGCACGATCCACGTGGTGCACGATACCACCGCGCGGCAGGTGGCGGAAGAAAAGTACCGCATGCTGTTTGAGCAGGCGCAGGAAGGCGTGTTCGTGGCGACGCCGGGCGGCGAGTTGCTCGATTGCAACGATGCCTTTGTCACCATGCTCGGGTATGGCAGCCGGGACGAGTTGATGGCGCTCGATATGGGCAGCGTGCTGCACTCGGTGGCGGAAGAGCGTGAGGCTTTTCGCAAGGAAATCGAAGCGCACAACTATGTGCGCAACTTTGAAATCACCGTCAGGCGCAAGGATGGCACGCTGCTGGTGGTGGCGCAGAGCTGCTTCGCAACCCGCGATTCGGGCGGCAACATCGAACGCTATCAGGGTTTCGTTCTCGATATCACCGAAAAGAAACGCTCGGAAGACGAGATGCGGCGGCGCAATCGCGAGTTGAACGCGCTCAACGCCATGGCCGTCATTGCGACCCAGTCGTTCGATCTCGATGAAATTCTGAACCTCACCCTGCGCCAGGTGATCTCGCTCTTTGGAGCGGAGACGGGCTCGGTCTATCTGGCAGCGGAACCCGAGGGCCTGTTCCGGCGGCGGGCGGGTTGGGGACCGCGCAGCGAGGCGCGCGTGCGCATGGCCGAGGTCATGTTTCCGGAAGGTCTGGGCGAACTGGTGACGCGCTCGCGAGCGGAAGTGGTGACGCAGGATTTTATGCCGCACTTGCCACCGGCGGTGGTCGAGTTTGTGTGCGCTGACCGCTTGCCTTACTGGATCTGGGTTGTGCTCTGGAGCAAGGACAAGCCCATCGGCATCATGGGTATTGCCAGCAAGGAAGACCGGCACTATTCAAGTAACGATGAGAATCTGCTGGTCGCCATCAGCCGGCAACTGGCCACCACCATAGAAAAAGTCCAGCTCTACGAGGAGACCTGCCGTGCCTACGAAGACTTGCGGCGGACGCAGGAGCAACTGCTGCAGAGCGAAAAGATGTCGGCGGTCGGCCAATTGATTTCCGGCGTGGCTCACGAGTTGAACAATCCACTGACCGCGATTCTCGGCTACGCGCAACTGCTGGAAGGTGCGGGTCTTGATCACCAGTCGGCCGATTATGTGCGTAAGCTGTTCAAGCAGGCGCAGCGCACTCACCGCGTGGTACAGAATCTGCTTTCTTTTGCCCGCCAGCGCAAGCCGCAGAAACAGGAAGTGGATTTGCGCAAAGTTCTGGAAGAATCGCTGACCCTGCGCGAATACGATTTGAAGGTCAACAACGTCTCGCTGGAACGTGATATCCCCGACGACTTGCCTTCGGTAATCGCCGATCCGCATCAGTTGGAGCAGGTCTTCCTGAACATCGTCAACAACGCGCTCGATGCCATGGTCGAGGCCAGCGCGAGCGGTGTGTTGAAAGTGCGCGTGTTTAAGAAGGACGCCTACGTCTGCGTCGAGTTCGATGACAGTGGTCCGGGAATCAAAGACCCCAGCCGAATTTTCGATCCCTTTTACACCACCAAGTCGGTGGGAAAAGGCACCGGCTTGGGGCTGAGCATCTGCTACGGCATCGTCAAGGAGCATGGCGGCGAGATCGTGGCGCGCAACCGGGAAGAGGGTGGAGCGACCATCGAGGTGCGCTTGCTGGCGAGCGAGAAACCGGCGTTGCCGGAGGCGTTGGCGTCCACGCGAAGAGAGTCGGTGCTGAGAGGGCGCGTGCTTCTGGTGGAAGATGAAGAAGCGGTGCTGGAATTTGAACGGGACGTCCTGGTCGGCGCGGGAGCCGAAGTCGCCACCTCCATGAGCGTGGATGACACGCAGCAGCAGCTCCTCAATGCATCTTTTGACGTGGTCGTGATGAATGGCCGCATGCCGGGCGGTTGCAGCGCCAGGGAAATGTACGACTGGATCGCGAAAAACCGGCCGGGTATGGAGAAAGGTCTGTTGCTGACGTTTTCGAGTGTCACCGACTCTGAGACTCGAAGCTTCTTGCAAGAGCAGGCTGTCCCGTCGCTGGCCAAGCCGTTTGAGGTAGCTGACCTGATCTCACAGGTGCGTGTCTTGATACAGCGGGAAGGCAAAGCTACGTCGACGAAGCAAAACGAGAAAACATCGGCAGCGATTGCGGGAACCTAACCGACCCGAATCCGCCTAAAGCTTTCCCTTCAGGCCTCGCGTCATTTCTGCAATCAATTTTTCGTTACGCCGATACCAGCGCCAATGCCCTTCTCGTTTCGCTTCCACCACGCCAGCTTTCTCCAGGATTCGCATGTGATGCGAAATGGTGGGCTGCGACAGCTTCATACGCTGCTCAATATCGAAAGCGCACAGGCCGGTTTCCTTGTCGAGTGAACATCCACCTTTTTCCTTAAGCGCGCCGAGAATTCGGCGGCGAGTGGGATCCGCGATGGCGTGCAGGAAGCGATCTAGATTGGGCGTGGCGTGAGGCATGATTTGTAATTTGTAATTGGAAATTTGTAATTTGAAACCAATTACAATTCACCAATTACAAATTCTTCTCCTACTTTTTCACAATCGGATTGTACCCGTCGCCTATGAGGCGGACGCGCATGGCATCGGCGTCCTTAAAGTCGGCGTAGGGTCCGACCTGAACGCGATAGAACTTGTCGCCGGTAGTATTGCTGGCGGTGAAGGCCGGATACTGCTTCTTCTTCAGAGCTTCGACCAGCGCATCGGCGTCTTCCTGCCGTGTGACCGCGGCCACTTGCACGTAGTAGCTGGCGCCCGCGGCCGCCGCGTCCAGGCCGGCGCTGACGGGCGCGTCGGCGGTTGGAGTGGCTGCGGCTGGCTGCGTCTTTGAATTTTGCGTGGCGGAATCCTGCGGCGTGAGCGCCGAGTCAGCTTTCTTCTCGCCCACGGACTTGTAAAAACTAAAGTCGCCAGATTGAGGTGCGGGCTGGGAACCCTGGTTTTTTGTGGCCGATGGCCGAACGATGGTCGACGGAGCCGCACTGGGAGCACTCATTAAACTGCTCGCGCCTGCCATGGTGGTTTTTCTGCCCAGCGAAAAGCCGATGGCAAAGAAGAAAGCGCAGACCAGCACAAAGCTGAAAAAGATTGCCAGCATGCGGCCAGTGCCGAGCGTGATCTCCGTATCCTGTTGCGCCGTGGGCATGGGAAGTGTTGTCGACCTCTATCTTCTACCTTCCTGCCGGCGCGGCGGGAGCGGGCGCGCTGGCCAGCAATTTCTGAATACCGGAGAAGAAATCAATCGGCACCGGAAACACGACCGTCGTATTTTTCTCGACGCCGATTTCCGTGAGCGTCTGCAGATAGCGCAACTGGATGCTGGCTGGTTCGGTCGACAAAAGGTGCGCGGCATCCACCAGGCGCTGCGCGGCGGAAAACTCGCCTTCGGCGTGGATGATCTTCGAGCGCTTTTCGCGTTCCGCCTCGGCCTGCTTGGCCATGGCGCGCAACATGGATTCGGGCATATCCACTTGCTTGACCTCGACGTTAGCGACTTTCACGCCCCAAGGCGCGGTGTGCTGATCAAGAATGCTTTGCAGTCGCAGATTGATCTTGTCGCGGTGCGCCAGCAATTCGTCGAGTTCCTGTTCGCCGAGCACCGAGCGCAGAGTAGTCTGCGCGAACTGCGAGGTTTGGTAGGCGTAATTCGAGACTTCGACTACGGCTTTGTTGGGGTCGATCACGCGCAGAAAAATAACCGCATTCACTTTCAAGGTTACGTTGTCGCGGGTGATGATGTCCTGGGGCGGAACCTCGAGCGCTTCCTGGCGCAGCGAAATGCGCACCATGCGGTCGATCGGAGTGAAGACCAGAATTACTCCGGGACCTTTGGAGGCAATCAGGCGTCCGAGGCGAAAGATGACGCCGCGCTCGTATTCGGCCAGAATTTTGATGGAACTCAGCAGGTAGATGACGACGATCACGATGCCAATGGTGATCACGGGGAATCCGAGATCCATATTATGCCTCCGGAAAATTTCTTATTAGAGTATGAGCGGATTGTAGCGCACGCGAGCGAGTGTGAGCTGTGAGGAACGGAGGAGTGGAGTGTCCAGGATGATGCGTGGGCGCGGTAATTTTCGCGGCTGTTTACTATTAGGGTAATGAATGGTTGGTAATGTCGCCCCCCCCCCACCCCCCCCATTTTTCGCTAAAATATTGACGAATAAGGACTTGACTTCAAAATATTCATAAATAAGGAGTTAGCTGACACGGAGCGCTTACGGGGGCTTGACATCCTACGGCTTGAAAAGCGCCGGACCTGGGGCGGCCGCTCTGAGGGGCGTCCTTTTGACGGGGCACACTTTGACTCCGGCATAACAGGTCGATCCCATTGTCGCCGGCGGGCGGGTTGGTGTATGTGCGGGGATCACGGGGCGTTGGTGATGAAAAGAGAGTAGGGCCGCGCCAGCTGGGCGCGGTGGAATCCCACTCATCGCAACGTGCGCGATGAGTGGACACCCCGGCCCCACTTGTGTGGGTATACCATGTGCCCACGGATTTATATGCCTAAATTGTTCACGATGCACGTTAACCCATCGGATATTCAAACAATTGGCTTCTACGTCTCAGTCATTATTTTTCTGGCTTTGGTTATTCCGAGATCCGGCAGGATGTGGCTTAAAAGACGATTTGGGGAATTAGACTTCTTGGAGAAATATTTCCGAATTCTTTTTACGCGATGGCAGGCCGCGATATGGGGCGGAAGCGTGTTAGCCGTAGCGTTCAGTTGGCACTTCATCACGTCGGACTGGCCTCCCTATGTCAAATTGACCATGTGTGTCGTCGCGTTATTCTTCGCTGGTTATTACGTATGGCGTACAGACCACATTCGGTTAACCCCGAAATTCGTTGTACGAAGTTGTGTCCCGCTAACGAAACTGATACGGAAGACGCCAACCAGACCAACCTATTCATCCAGATCATCCCGGAATGCCTCAGTGACGCTCCCGTGCATGGATGCCGCGCACGCGTATTGCAGGTGAGTAAACGCTTTGAGGATGACGATGAATGGCAGTTGACTAACATGGATTCTCCACTATTCCTAGAGTGGGATTATTATGGCGCGTGCGAGTTCACACTTGAACCAGGTATCAGGCAACGACTAAATATTTGTTGGTGGAGCAATCGCTCTAGGCTCATTATTCCATCTGTAAATCCCCTGCCATCGAAATTTAGAAATGTATTCAACGATCTCGATACCTTCAAATTCGATATACGTTTCACGGCTAGGGATGCCGAACCGGTAAATGTCTCCGTATTAGTAAGTCTGCGTAATCGAGGGTGGAACAACCCGATAATTTCGCTTATCCAAGGGCACGGTAATGCAAGCAAACAATAGCGAACAAACTGAACCTGAAAAAGTTATGTAGTCATGCCGGACACCGGGTGCCTCACTCATCCGCGTACTTTGCGAATGAGTGGGCTGCCGCGAGTGAGGCGAACGGGTGACGAAGAGAACGCCTTGACGCTCCTATAGAAGTGTCGGAGGTGTAGGGGTCCTTCGACTACATAGCCGCCTCGCTTCGCGACGCGGCTACTCCGCTCAGGATGACATTTTATTCGGGGCCCGGGTGGACGGGCGGGGACCCGGCCAGACATCTATAACAGTGCGATACCCTCGTCCAATGTCGGATACGCAAGTCGAGCCAAGAGGTCACTTTTCATCCGAGCGTTGTCTGCAACGGCAGAAGTCATTCCCGCTTTCACGATATCGCGAGTCAGAGGTGCCGTTGTCTTGAAGAGCCATGCGATGATTTCGCAACTTACACCCGCCGTGTAGAACATCCACTCAGGCAATCGCCATGGCTTGCGGCAGCCAAGGTGTGCAGCAAACTGGTCAAGGAATTCTTGCAGAGTGAGCGGCTTGTCATCGCAGACGTTGTAAATGCCGCTCGCTTTTTCGTTTTCAATCGCCGCGACCACGGCTGCCAGGAAGTCCGGCAAGGCAACCAGATGTATCCACGTAGGTTTTTGCCAAATCGCAAGGAGTCGGCACTGGAGCAACCGACGAGCCGCTTCTATCAGCTTGACTCCTTGTCCGTATACGATCCCCGCGCGGAGGATAACAGGGGTGATCGGAGTTCCTTCACATTGCTCAAGCGAGAGACGTTCCGCCCCCAGCCGAGTTCGAAAGTGAACGACATCTGTCGAACAGTTCAATCGCTCAGTGGCAGGACGGCTCGGTGTGGTCTCTCCTTCGACATGCGGAAAGCTCACCAGGATGAATTTTCTAACCTTCGAATGCTGGGCGGCGACCAGAAGATTCTGAACGAAGCCAATGTTCGTTTTGGGCAGAAATTCTTCAGGTCTCGGAGCAAAAAGAACTCCTGCGAGATGCACGATGCAGTCCGCATCGGTGCAAGCAGGGTGGAGCGTCTCCGGGCTGGCCAAATCTGCGCGATACGCCGTGACGCTTGGAGATGAAGCAAGATCGGGAGGCAGTTCAGTTTTGTGGACCAAAAGGCGCACCTGGTGGTTGGTTCCGAGCAGGTGCCTCGCGAGTCTAGATCCTAGATTGCCAGCCGCCCCTGTGATGAGAACTCTCATATGCGCTTGTTCGGAAGGCGCAACATGAAACCGCGAAAATAAACCATACCTCCCATGTCGAACAGCGCATGTGCAATCATCGGTACGATCAGGTTTTTTGAGTAGGCAAAGAAAATACCGAGGTACAAGCCCTGAAATATTGACCAGTAGCTAACCACCCGAATGTCTTTCTTTCCGAAATGAGCAGCCATGAACAAAAGTGAGGCGACGATGAGACCCAACCACTGTTGGATAAACCCACGGAAGAAAATTTCCTCGCCGCATGCCGCCGTTATACCTCCAAGCAGTATTTGCGCTGGACTTGGGCTTGCGTATTCCTTCGCCAGGGAAGCCGTTAGCTGTTCCGCAAAGGCACTTCCTTTGAAGACGCGGTAGCCATACTGAACCAGCAGAGTCCACGCCCCGAGCCAAGCAGCGCCTACGACTCCAAGAAGAACAGCGAACGGACTGGGCGTCAGATGCAGTGGCAGGTTTAGCGCGTGCATCGCCCATAGTCCAGCGCTGGCAAGGGCGATCGTAACCATAATTTCGAGCCAGAGATGTCGTTTGATGTAGAAGAGCATGGCTCTGCCTTTCCTGTCACCCGACATTGAGATCGTAGACCATCGGCGTCTCTACTAGCCAGACGTCGCCGTGACGCCCCAGGGTCAGGGGGAGAATGCCTTGACGTTGAAGTAGGAGTGTTGTGGGTGTAGGGGTCCTTCGACTAGGTAGCCGCCTCGCTTCGCGACGCGGCTACTCCGCTCAGGATGACATTGCGCGGGCATCCGGGTGGACGGGCGGGGGCGCCCGTCGCTCCACCGATTCGGCGGCGTTTGGGACTGCGCGTCTTTTTGCGCTGCTACCCTTTTTACGCTACCACTGGTCTTGCTGCTGTTACTGGATCTACTCTTAGGGTTAGGCCGTCGACTTGGCGAATTACTATTTGTTCTCCGGCGGTGACGGGGATGGTGGAGACGGCGTCCCATAGCTCGCCGTGTACGAAGACTTTTCCGGTGGGGGTTAGCTGGGTTTGCGCTATTCCTATTTCGCCTATCAGGCCTTGTTGGCCGGTGACGATTTTGTTGCGGCGGGCGCGCACGGCTATGCTCATCAGGAAGGCGGTGACCAATCCTAGCGGGACGCTGACGGCTAGCGCGGTCAGCAGACGAACGCGCATTTCGGGAATGGGCGCGTCTACCAGGAGCAGGCCTCCTAAGGTTAGTAAAACAATTCCGCCGGTGGTTAGCACTCCGTGGCTGGCGAATTTGGCTTCGGCGGCGAATAGCAGGAAGGCAGCTAGCATCATCGCGAGCGCGGCGTAACGGATCGGCATCAGGTGCATGGCGAAGGCGGCTAACACGATGAAGATCACGCCGATGGTGCCGGGGACAACCGCTCCGGGATGATTGAATTCGACGTAGAGACATAACGCGCCGATCGCCAGAATGATGAGCGTGATGTTCGGATCCATGATGTAGGAAAGGATCCGCTCTTTCAGTGTCTCCTGGTAGTCGCGCAGCGGTTGGCCGGTTAGGTTTAGGGTCGCGCTTGATCCGTCGAAACGTTTGAAAGTCTTGCCGTTCATCTGGCGGAATAGATCCTGTTCGGTGGGGGCGACGTAGTCGATTAGTTTTTTGTCGAGCGCTTCCTGTTCGGTGAAGGACTTCGATTCGCGCACGGCACTCTCGGCCAGTTCGACGTTGCGGCCGCGCCTGGCTGCGACCGAGCGCATGAGCGCGGCGGCGTCATTCTCGATCTTCAGCATCATGGTCTCGTCGGGCTTGCCGAAGAGAGTGACGGGATGCGCCGCGCCGGCGTTGGTTCCGGGCGCCATGGCGGCTACGTCGGCGGCTTCGAGGATGAAGATTCCGGCGGAGCCGGCGCGACTGCCGGCGGGAGTGACGTAGACGATGACGGGCACGGGCGAGGCTACGATTTTGTCGATGATCTCGCGGGTCGAATCGACCAGGCCTCCGGGAGTGTTGATTTCGATTAGGACGGCTTGGTCGTTATTGTTCTTCTTATTCTGATTGGCGGCGGCCACGTCGATGGCGCGGCCGATGAATTCGGCGGTGACGGGCTGGATGGCGTCGTTGATGGTGATCTTCAGGACGTCGGCGGAGGAGAGCGTGGTGAAGAGGAGGAGAACTGCGAGGCAGCGGGTGGCGTGGCTAATCCAGTGGCAGTTGCCGAGCTTTGCTCGGCTTGGACGGGCGAGGGCGCCCGTCCCTACACGAGCCCCCGTCCCTACACTTGCGCTTTTTAGAGCTGGCTTCATGGCTTTGATAGTGGTTGCGCTTTCTCCGTTAGCTTGGCGGTTAGGGTGCGCTTCAGGTCCTGGGCCGCGGGGTTGGCGGGTTCCAGTTGCAGCACTCGATTGATGTTCTGGGTGGCCGCTTCCATTCTGTTTTCTCTTAGGTCGAGGCGCGCGAGGATCAGGTAGGCCTCGACGGATTCGTGAATGCGGAGCGCGGCTTCGGCCTGGGCTCGGGCTTCACGGGTATCGCCGCTTGCTTCATAGCCTTCGGCGAGAGCCGTGAAGGGTGCGGTGCTCGAGGGATCGATCGCGGCGGCGTGACGGAATTCGGCTTCGGCTTCGGCGATGAATCCGTGGGCGAGCAGCTCTTTGCCGAGTTCGAGGTGAAAGCGCGCGTGGGCGTTGGAATCGGAGCGGGCAAATTGCTGCTCGACCCAGCCCTGCATTTGCGTGGTCATCTGGCGAAAGGCGTCTTCTTCATAATTGGTTTTAATGCGCTCGGATGCGGCCTTGGACACGGCGCTGCTCGGGACGATGGCGCCGGCGCCGGCCGCAGAGGGAGTGAGGGAGTCGAGCATCATTCTGGCTTCGGCGTCGTTGGGGCGATGATCGAGCGCGGCGTGCAGTTCGCGGGCCGCGGCGGGGCGATCGCCGGCGAGGGCTAGAGTGACTCCCATGTTGAAGTGATAATCGGCGTCGCTGGGGTCGTTTTGAATTGCTCGCTCGAAATATTCGGCGGCGTTTTTCTGGCCGCGGCGGGCGGCGACCACTCCGAGATTGTTATAGACCTCGGCCAGTGGCAGGCGGGCGGCTACGAACTCGAAGGCGCTTTCGGATTTGGCGAAGTCTCCGTGAGCGTAGGCGGCCAGGCCGAGATAGAAATTCGCTTCGCGCGCGACTGCTCCTGACATGGAAGAAGACTGCTGGATCTGGCTCAGGGCGGCGATTGCTAGTTCATAGGCGTGCTGGGCGTAGTAGGTCTTGCCGAGTTCCAGCCAGGCTTGAGCGTAATCCGGATTGAGGCGGGTGGCTTCGCGATAGTGCTGCACTTTCGCTTCGGCGGTCGTGGCCAGCATGCCGCGAATGTAATTCTCCAGAGCGTCGAGGCGTATGGGAGTGATACTGGCGATGTAGGCGTTCTTGGTGATGGAGAAATCGGCGCGGATCTGGCGCAGTAAATCCCAAGCCAGCGCGGATTGCAGGCTGCCAAGATCGGCCAGGGGCGCGGACTCTGAGACGGCGGGCAGGAGCTTCGCAGCCCGCATGTCGAGCAACTGGGCGGTTGCGGTCAGGCGCTGGCCATCATATTTATAAGAGCCGAGCACGGCGTAATCGACATCCATCTGCTCGGCGAGGCGGTAGAGGGTGGCGCGCGACGGGTGAACGCCGGCGGGAATACCCTGGCGATCGTAGGCTCGGAGTCGCTCGTCTCGGCTGGCTACGTAGAGAAGCGGAGAATTGAGTTGCGCGTGGAAAGTTTCGGGGAAGGATTCGCCGAGCCATTCCAGGCCGGGGGTCGGAGAATTATTCTCGAAGGGGATTACGACCATGGTCTGGCCGACGATAGTTTGGCCGGGCATGGTCTGGCCCGAAGCGGGCGCGTTCTGGGCGCGCAGCGACGGGCAGAGAAGCAGCGAAACCACTGACACGAAAACAGCGGCGCGTTTCACGACAGGTTGATTATAGCGGCTGGCGCGGCGACTGCGTGATAATGGCGGCGCCGATTCAGGCTTGGCGGCGGAGGGCTGGCGCGTCATCACCCGGGACGGGCGAGACGCCCGTCGCTCCACTTTCGGCTTCGGGGGCGGTCTGAGACTGGGTCCAGCCGGGGAGTTCGTCGCTGCCGGTGATGAGGCGGGCGCCGCGCTCGTAGGTGAGATATGACCAGGCCCACTGGATCATTACGAGTATGCGATTGCGGAATCCGATCAGGAAAAAAACGTGGACGAACAGCCACGCCAGCCAGGCGAAATAGCCAGACAATTCGAATTTTCCGAACTGGGCTACGGCGGCGGCGCGGCCGATGGTGGCCAGGCTGCCTTTGTCGTGATAATGGAAATTGCGGCGCGGCTGATTTTTGAGGTCGCGAGCGATGGTGTCGGCAACCCAGTCGCCTTGCTGGATGGCGACGGGAGCGACTCCGGGGAGCAGCTTGCCGTTTTCGTCGTTTAGGGCGGCGAGGTCGCCGATGACAAACACTTCGGGATGTCCGGGTACGCTGAGGTCGGGTTGAACGAGCACGCGACCGGCGCGGTCGATGGGGACGCCCAACTTTCTACCGAGTGGCGAAGCGGCAACGCCCGCTGCCCATAAGACCACTGGAGCGGGAATTCTTTCGTTGCCGGTCCAGACCGCTCCGGGCTCGATGCGGGTGACCATGTGGGAAGTGCGAACCTCGACCCCTAATTGCCGCAGCTGGTCTTCGGCTTTGCGGGAAAGTTCTTCGGAATAGGCTGGCAGAACGCGGGGGCCACCTTCGATCAACAGGATGCGGGTTTGGCGCGGATCGATGTTGCGAAACTCGTGGTTCATGGCGTGGTGCGCGATTTCAGCCAGCGTGCCGGCGAGTTCGACGCCGGTGGGTCCGCCTCCGATGACCACGAACTGCAGCGGGGATGGGCCTTCGCCGCTGGCTTTTTGCCGATCGTTCTTCTGCCGATCGGCTTCTTGCCGCTCGGCTAGTTCGAAGGCGAGCAGAACGCGGCGGCGGATTTCCAGCGCGTCTTCAATCGTCTTTAGACCGGGAGCGAAAGGCTCCCACTCGTCGTGGCCGAAGTAGGCGTGGGTTGCTCCGGAGGCGATGATGAGAAAGTCGTAATCGAGCTGCTGCTGCCTGGTGATGACCTTTTTTTGCTGCAGGTTGAAATCGACCACTTCTTCGAGCAACACTTCAACGTTGGAGTCGCCTTTTAGTATCCAACGGATGGGCGCGGTTATTTCGCCGGGCGACAGGCCGGCGGTCGCGACCTGGTAGAGCAGGGGTTGGAAGGTGTGGTGATTTCTCCGGTCAACGACCGTGACTTGAACAGGGAGCCGGGCGATTCGGCGAGCGGCGGTCAGGCCGCCGAATCCGGCTCCTACGATTACCACTCTTGGTGCTGGTTGGGCGTTCGTCGGCATTGAATTCGCGCTCTACCCTCTGCTGGCTACTATAGAGATTCACAGAATGGCCTGCTGGATGCGATGCAACACCCCATTACCTTCGATACTACCTATTTCGGAGCAACTGCCGATAGTGTAGAGCAAAAGGGTCCGCTTTCATTATTTTATGCGTCATTTTATGCGTCGAGCAGGCATCTTGATCGCTGCGACGGTACTATCTGCCGCTCTGTCGATACGGATCAGCTCGGCTCAGATGCCGGGCCATTCCGGACGAAGAGTGGTCTACAAAGTCGCGGCCGTTTATCCGGAACTTGCGAAGCGCGACCACATCCGAGGTGTGGTCAGACTGGAAGTTGTCGTCGGCGTCAATGGGACGGTTAAGTCTACTAAGCCCCTGGGTGGGGCTCCGGTGCTGATCCCGTCGGCCATCGACGCGGTGCGCATGTGGAGGTTTGAAACTGCGCCCAGGGAAACCACCGAGATTGTCCAAATCATATTTGCGTTGCCCTAATCGTGATGCGATCGCCTGTTTACAGCAGTTGACTTACTCCCGCACAATACCGGCATGAAGCGAGCAGCGAGCTGGCCGCTCATCTTGACTGTACTGATCGCTTGCCTGGTGGTTGGCTACTTGCGATTCATAGACAGAGCGGGTAGAAAAACCTACCAGGCCTACGTCGCTTTGAATGGAGAAGGGCCGGTGGGAATAGCCGGCCCACCGAGGGATGGTCCGAATGCAGTCGTTCTATACCGTACCGGGCGCAACGGTGTTATTTGCTATGACGCTTTTCACTCGAAAGACCTCCACGACCGTTTGTCTGCCAAAAACGGGAAGCTGGTGACGGTGGAATATGACACATTCAGTGACTTCGGAACAGTGCTTGGATACAACGTGCATTCGGTTGACGGCATGATACTGGCAAACGGATACCACGTACTCCGCGAAGACTTCGGAGGCACAGCCGGGGTTGCCGGCAATGGACCGGGTTCGGCTGGTGAGAGTGACTGTTGGTGAAAAAATCCCTACTACGCCAACCATCAGGTCGCCTCTGAAACTTTGAAACCTTGTACACTCCTTCTTCATACTTTGCCGCAAACTTTGATGACCCCGGCGCAGCCCAGTCCGTTTGCCCTGCGTTTTCTTCTGCCTTCGGTCCGCGACATCATTTTCATTTTTCTTTTCTGGTCGTTGCTGGCGGGGCCTTTGTCGAATCGGCCGCTGGCGGATTCCGACATCGGATGGCATATCCGGACCGGCGAACTGATTCTTGCGACGCACTCGCTTCCCCGTACTGATCCGTTTTCTTCCACCATGCAGGGTCAGCCGTGGTTTGCCTGGGAATGGCTCTACGACATTCTGCTTGGGATTCTGCACCAGGCTTGCGGATTGAATGGAGTGGTTTGGTTGTGCGCTTTGCTGGTGGCTGCGATTTTTGCGCTGCTGCTTTCGCAACTGCTGCGGCGCGGGACTGGTCTGCTGCTGGCGATCGTGCTCATGCTGCTGGCGGAGGCGGCTTCGACCGTTCATCTCTATGCGCGTCCGCATATTGTTAGCTGGCTTTTGTCTCTGCTCTGGTTTGTTGCTTTGGAACACTGGGAGCGTTGGCGAGGCGGGCGCCCGCCGGGCTGGATACGCTGGTTCTTCCCAGCCTCGATGTTGCTTTGGGTGAATCTGCACGGCGGATGGCTGTTTGGAATGGCGCTGCTTGGGATCTACACTCTCGCTGCGTTCATTGAGAGCTGGCGGATGCGGAAGAATGATGCGTTTGCGGCGATTCGCGCGGCGCATCGCGCTCGCGCCATGGCTGCGGCTTTCGTGGCGTCGGCGCTGGCAACGCTGGTGAATCCGTATGGCTGGCGGCTGCATGCGCACATCTATCGCTATCTGGGCGATCGTTACCTGATGAACCGGATCGACGAGTTTCGCTCGCCTGATTTTCATGGCTGGGCGGAGCGCTGCTTTGCGGTGATCCTGGTGCTGGCGCTGATCGCGTTTGCTAAAAGTCGTAAGAACCTGCGGCTCAGCCATCTGCTGGTCGTGCTGCTGGCGGTGTATGCGGGATTCTATTCTTCGCGCAACCTTCCGGTTTCGTCGATGCTGCTGGTGCTGATTGCCGGGCCGATGCTTTGGGAAAACTTCGCTTCGTTGGCCGACAAGCCGGGTGCCTGGCAGTGGCTGCGCGGGGGCGCAAGCCGAATTTCAGATTTCTCCGATCGCATGGGCGCGCAGGAATTGGAGCTTCGGGGACATTTGTGGCCGGTTGCTTCGGTGGCACTGGCATTCGGACTTTGTCTTCAAGGTGGATGGCTCGGATCGCGGCAATTGATTCGGGCGCAGTTTGATCCTAAGAAAGTGCCGGTTGCGGCGGTGAATTTTCTGCAGAGCGAACTGCAAAATTCGAAAGACAAGCAGCCGAGCACGGAGCCGGTTTTCTCGACCGATACATGGGGAGGCTATCTTATTTACCGGATGTATCCCGAGCGGAAGGTCGTTGTCGATGATCGTCACGATCTGTACGGCTCGGGCAGGATTCGCCAGTACTTGATCCTGACGCGGGCAGAGCCGGGATGGCAGAGCGTGCTCGAGGATTGGCAGATTCGGACGGCGCTCTTGCCTGCTGATTCGACGCTGGCCAACTTGCTCCGCGAACTTCCGCGGGATTGGCGGGTGGCTTATGAAGACAAGGTTGCGGTGGTGTTTGAGAGGCGTTAGGTGTTGGGCGATGACGCCTCAGGGGATTCGTTTTTAGTCATGCGTGTAATTGCCACGTTTCAACAACTATCCGCGAAACTCATTGGTTTCAAAGCGTCTTACGTTAGAATGTGTCGCATGAGAGCGAGGTCATTTCTTCTCGCGCTGTTCCTTGTCACTTTCATTTCAGTTGCCTCCGCTAAGACCTACCTGACGGGCAAACTTATCCATGTAGATTCCGCGCAGGCAATAGGGCTCGGAATTTACACAATTTACATCCAGCAAGGAGATCGCACCTATTCGGTTCGCATAGTCGAAAAACCCACTTATAAACTTGAATGGGCGGTGAACGACCCAGTGGAGTTCCGGTTAACCAAGGACGCAATCTACCTCAAGCGCCTGAACGGCAAAGAGATGAAGTTTCCTCTGCTGAAGCCATCCAAGGCGGAGGATAATGCACTGCGGGAGAAGCCAGACTTGCCGTTTCCGTCCGCCCCGCCGCAACCTGTCTCGGACACGCGTGCGGTTCCTCCGGAAACTACGACATCCAAAGTGCCCCGTTGTGCCGAGATCGCAGCGATGGACCCGCAATTTGGACCCTTGACAAGTGCTTGCGAGTTCGCGCTCTCCCCACGAAACCTGCCAAACTTCATTTGCCAAGAGACTATGCGGCGCGCAACTCGCGGCCTGTCAAACAGCAAGTGGACAGACTTGGATGTGGTCACCGTTGAAGTGACCTTCGCTAATGGCCGAGGCGATCGCTATTCGAAATTTGCTATCAATGGACGCCCGCTCAATCTGCCGCCGGATATCCATGGGGACTTCGCCTTGCTTAAATTCCTTCAGCAGCAGAACACCGGGGGGTGGTGGGACCTAGCAGAATTTGGCACAGAATTGGTAGCCGTATTCAATCCACTTAGCCAAGCCAACTTCAAATTCAACGGTGAGGTGAACCTGCCTTCAGGTCCGTCAACACAATTTGATTTTCATTTGGATAGAGCATCCGGCTTCTCAATCGTGCTACCGACGGAAGGTAGGCGTTTCCATCCCGGCTTGGCGGGCTCGTTCTGGATAGATCGGAATAGTGGCAAACTGCTACGCATGGATGTATTTGGCACCGGGTTCGACTCCTCTTTCCCTGTCATTTCGGACTTGAGCGCCACGAATTATGGCGATGTCGCGATCTCGGACATTGGAAGCTTCCTGCTACCCACCGCTGGAGAGGCTGTGGAGTGCGACCGCTTTGGCATGTGCTACAAGAACGTCCTTTCATTTCACGATTGCAGAAAATTCGGCGCGGAATCACACATCGTTCCGAATCCGGAAGATGATCATTAGCACCAAGGCTCAGGCCGAATCGGAGTCAGATGATCTACTTCTCAGCTAAGAATGGTCTTGTCCCAGTGCCTCTTTTGGGATAACTGTTGTAGCACCCCGATTTCACTCATTAACCGGACCTGCGATTTATTGGGCTTCTTCAATGATCGGCAGATTTGAAGCGATTTGCAGGTCTACCAGTAACTGGATCTGACTCTCCACCTGGAAGAATCGAACCACCAGGACGGTTGGGAGCGATTTCTTCATGAGCTCGTAATATTTCTTCTTGAGAGCCAACCTCTGGTCGTCCAGAGCCATGACCTTTTGGGCAAGCTGATCTGCTTTCTCGTTGTTCATGTTCAGAAAGTTCTGGGCGTAGTCCTGGACAATTGCCAGCTTCTCGTCCCCGAGCTTAGTCTGTTCGGCACTGTAGTCGCGGTAGATGGGCCAGAAGATAGCCGCTTGCTGATCATTCAGCTGCATGGTTTCCTTGACGATCTGCTCCCTCGCGGCTTTCAGGTCTGAGCGTAGAAGCCGAACATATGCCTGGTTGTTCAGTTCCTTACTCTCGGCTGGGTCCTCGACCTTTTTTTCTTTTTCCTGAGCCCACAGGCCAGTTACTACCGTCAGAGCCAAAACCGCGACCGTCAATCGAATTCTCATGGAGCCCTCCAAGATTTCTTCTTTTTTCTGGTGAGTCTCTGTGTCTTTTTAAGGCATGACCGGAAGCTGTACCGGTTGCGTCAATTGGAACTGCAACTGGGTTTCACTGGGAATCTGCACCTGGTCGCCTTTTTGTACTCCGGAGGCGACGGCGCCCGATACCGCACCAATCGCCGCACCCATGCCCGCGTTTCCGGCGATGGCGCCGATGGCTGCGCCCAGCCCGGCTCCTCCGAAAAGCCTTCGCGCTGTACGCTTGCCGGAGCTCTTTCCCTGGGAATCAAAAACATCCGTCATGATGGGAATGGCGTTTCCGTTGAGCACGATTTGCGTGAGCTGAAGTTTCAATTGCGAGGTGCCCTTAGCGCGTCCGGCAGAGTTTGCCTCGACTACCTGGCCATAGACCGTTGTGCCCGCGTACGCGATCAAATAGTTATTGGCGGTAAGGTTGACGGATAAAGTGGCCGAGAATATCTGGCCGGTATAGGCGGTGCTAGTATCCAGGGCGTCAACCGTACGGACGAGAAGCACTGTTCCCGCCGGAACCCAGACCTGTTGCGGCCCCGGCGGCGGAGGTGGTGGAGCGGGGACCGGAACAAAAGTCAGGGATACGACGTCTTGCGAAGGATACATCCGACTTATTCCGTCCGGGCCAACGAACTGGACGCCCGCCGAGCTCCGACCGAGAAAGGTGCCGGTAATGACCTCACCGTTCTTTAATTGAAGGGTATCGGCAAAGGCGGTGCACGCCAAACCCATGCAGAGCACACAAAACAACCATACTCTTGATGTCATGTTCCCCCCGGAGTGCCCGCGTTCATGGTGCGGGGCGGCCCACCCTTGATAGCACTTGGACGGAACAGGCAATACTGACAAAACTTACAGTCAACTTCCAAGCGTGAGGGGCGGGCGCAAATGTATCCCAATCAACGTGCCGTTGTCATCACCGCGCGATTCGGTGTATCTCAAAAGTCCTCTTCAGGCCTTTTTTATTAAGCGCGTAATCCCGACCAAAATTACTGCGCCGACGAATGCGACGATGATGGAACCTATCAGGCCGCCTCCTGGCCAGATTCCCAGGAGTCCAAAGACCCAGCCGCCGACCACGCCGCCAAGGATTCCGAGAATGATGTCGACGAGTACGCCGTAGCCGCCGCCCTTCATGACCTGGCCAGCAAGCCAACCTGCGATCAGTCCAACCACGATCCAAGCGATGAATCCCATGCTGTCCTCCTTGTACTTGTCGCCGATTTGGGCCGGGATTGGCGATTGCCTCCGGCTCGACCGACACTATAGCACTTGGCCGTTCGTTCGACTAACCTGTCTCTCTCGCCATTCTCTGCAACTTGGGCGCTTCCGCATCATCTGATCTAGTTGAGTTTGGCGCTGGCAGCCTGGGAAGGACTGAGAACACATGCGGATCGCAAAAACGCGCGGGTGTGTCGAGAAGGTTGCTGAGACCTGTCGGGAGAAGTGCCAATGAAGTCGCAGTGTTTGCCGTTCACCCAGATTCCGCACAGCACGCGTCTCTTCCTCGATTATCTTTCCTATACTCCTTCCGTTCGCGGCATGTATCCACGGTCACCGATTTTTTCAGAGTGGGCTAAGGACGAATCGCAGCGCGTGGTTTACGATGCGGCGCGACGCGGCAAGGTTAGCGAGATTCTCGAGCGGCAGAATCGAGCTTGGGGAGCTTCTCCGAAGACTCTGGCGAATATTGAGCGGTTCCGACGTGGAGCGCTGGCGGCGGTTACGGGACAGCAAGTCGGTCTCTTTGGCGGGCCGCTGTTTTCGATTTTCAAGGCGCTGACGGCGGTCAAGCTGGCGGAGGAGGCTACGGCCGCGGGGGTGGATTGCGTTCCGGTCTTCTGGCTGGCGACCGAGGATCACGATTTGGCGGAGGTCAGCCATGTGGCGCTGCTCTCTGAGAATGGACTTCCGGAGCCATTTGCGGTGGAAGGCGGGGGGGGCGAGAGTCACGTAGCCGATGCGCCCGTCGGAACCGTGAAGTTTGGGGTTGAGATTGAGCCGGTGGTCGAGCGCGCGGCGGCGCTGTTGGGAGATTCCAGTTCCGAGGTAACGACCTGGCTGCGCCAGGCGTATCGTCCGGGAGAAAGTCTGGGCAGCGCGTTTGCCCTGCTGTTTGCCCGGCTGTTTGCGGAGTGGGGCGTGATTCTGCTCGATCCGGCGGAGAAAGATTTTCATGACCTAGCGAAACCGTTGTTCCGCGCGGCGATCGAACGAGCCTCAGAACTCGACGAGGCGCTGCTGGCGCGGGGCAAGGCGCTTGAGGCGGCGGGATACCACCAGCAAGTGAAAGTGACTTCGGCGACCGCGCTGCTTTTTGAAGTGAAGGACGGCGCGCGTACCGTGGTGCGGCGCAGAAATAATAATAATGACGCCGGCACCAACGGCGGCGAGTTTGCGGTGGGTGAGGAGCGTGTCTCGGCTAAGGAGCTGGTTGACCGGATTGAAGCGGCTCCGGAGAAGTTCAATCCAAATGTGTTGTTGCGTCCGGTGGTGCAGGATTACCTGCTGCCGACGCTGGTTTATACGGGCGGAGCGGCGGAGGTCGCATACTTTGCACAGGTGGCCGTCGTGTACGAGAAACTGCTGGGGCGGGTGACGCCGATCTTACCGCGGTTTTCGGCGACGTTGGTCGAAGCGAAGCCAGAGCGCATTCTGACGCGCTATCAACTGGGGTTGCCCGACTTGTTCCAAGGGCCGGAGAAAGTTCGAGAAGCCATTGCTGCTCGTTCGCTGCCGGCGGACTTGCAGACGCGCTTTTCGGAGGCTTACGCAAGCGTTGAGCAGTCGATGGCCGCACTCCGCGAATCCATCGGCAAGCTGGACTCAACGCTCATCGATACCGCCGAGAGTACGCGGAGCAGCATGGCGCAGCAAATCGATCGGCTGCGCGCGCGCGTGACACGGGCGGAGCAGCAGCGGAATGAAATCATCACGCGGAAGGCGGATGTCTTGTCCAGTGCGCTGTTTCCGCATAAGGCGCTGCAGGAGCGCGAGGTCGCGGGCGTGAGCTTTGTGGCGCGGTATGGGGCGGAATTGCTGGCTAACCTCTATCAGACGATTCGTCCGGATTGCCACGATCACCAGGTGATTGAAGTGCAGTAGAGTCGAATACGGAGGGCGCGCCCTCAGCGGCTAAAGCCTGACTCCACACGATCCAATATCGCAGCGCTGAAAGCGCTGCGCCACCCAAAATCGGCCACCCAAAATCAGCGAATTACCTCGATTTGCCTAAGGCCAAGACTCCCCGTCGCGCAGGAGCGTCTGCAGCTCTTCGAGCGATTCCACTCGCGGCACTCCCTTGTCGCGGTAGGCGCGTGGGACGTCCATCAATATTGCTTGCATGCCTGCGCCGGTGGCGCCGAGATAGTCGACTGAATAGACGTCGCCGACGTAGAGGCTCTCTGTGGGCGCGGCATTCATGCTCAGCATGGCTTGGCGAAAAATTTCCGGGTGCGGTTTCTCGTATCCGATGAGTCCGGAATCGGTGATGGTGTGGAAACAATCGGCGATGCCGCACTTGCGCAACACGTCTTCGATCTTGCCATCGGCGTTGGAGATGACAGCGACTTGGTAGCGCTCGCGTAACTCGCGCAGTTGTTCCGCGGTGCCGGGGTGAATTATGTCCCAGTTGCCGGAATTTCGGATGGCGGCGACTAGCTGGTCGCGCCGTGCATCGTCGTTGAGACCGATCTCGGTGAGTAACTGGGTGTAGAACATCCACCAGAAGCCGTGGTCGGTGCTGCCGTTCTTCTTCATCGCCCCAGTCATCACATCATCGAATTGATTCTTGGTGCGGCATTCCAGATCGCGCAAGTGCTCGGCATCGGGGACGAAGCCGCGTCTGGCGAGAGGCGCGTGAATGCGCTCGCGATTGGGGAACAGGAGCGTGTTGCCCACGTCGAAGAAGATGACTTTGACTTTTGAGTTCACGACTACCAAGCTCATCCACTATAGCGAATCCAAAGTTGCTATGGCGACCGGCAGGGGCCGAGCTGCGCTCGGCTTGGACGGGGCAGAGCCCCGTCCCTACACGAGCCGGTTTGAATTAAACTGACAAATCGCCGATTAAGGATTGGAATCAGACTTCATGGCTCAACTGCGGGTTGTCGTCCTGTGGCACCAGCACCAGCCGTTCTATAAGGACCTGGTGACGGGGCAATATCGTCTGCCCTGGACGCGGCTTCATGCGTTGAAGGACTACTACGGGATGGTGAAGCTGCTGGACGAGTTCCCGCAGGTGCATCAGACGTTCAATCTGGTGCCCTCGCTGATCATGCAGATTCAGGATTATGTTTCGGGCGATGCTCAGGACCCTTTTCTTCAGGTTGCGGCGAAACCGGCTAAGGATCTGACGGAGCAGGAGCGGCGGTTTGCGCTGCAATATCTGTTCCAGGCGAATCCGGTGAATGTGATCGGGCGCTATCCGAGGTACCGCGAGCTGTGGGAGAAATTTCACGGGGCGGGGGATTCGCCGGAGCGAGCGGAGAAATATTTTCATGTTCAGGATTTCACCGACTTGCAGGTGCTCTCGCAGATTGGGTGGTTCGACGAATATTTTCTGGCGGAGAAAGACATTGCGGAGTTGATCCGCAAAGGCCGCAACTATACGCTCGAAGACCAGCGGCTGGTGATTACGCGGGAACGAGAGCTGCTGGGCCGGGTGCTGCCGGCGCATGCGGAGGCGGCGCTGAACGGCTTGATCGAGATTTCTACTTCGCCTTTTTATCATCCTATTCTGCCGCTGGTGTGCGACACGCAGATGGGGGCGGTATCCTCGCCTGGCCTGGCGTTGCCGCAGAACCGCTATCGTCATCCTGAGGATGCTGGCGAGCAATTGCGGCGCGGACTTGATCTGCACGAAAAAGTCTTTGGGGTGCGGCCGCAAGGGGTGTGGCCGTCGGAGGGCAGCGTTTCCGAAGAGACGCTGGCGATTGCGCACCAGCTCGGGGTGCAGTGGATGGCCACCGACGAAGGCGTGCTGGGACGGAGTCTGGGGATAAATTTCTCACGCGACGGTAATGGCTATCTGAATTCGGATGGGGCGCGGCAACTGTATACGGTTTATCGCTATGAGAGTGCCAATGCCGATACGCGGATGAATCTGCTGTTCCGCGACCACACGCTCTCGGACCTGATTGGATTTGTATATTCGGGAATGCCGCCGCAGGACGCCGCCAATAATCTCATCCACAAAATTAAGGAATCGGCTAAGCCGGTTCTGGCGAGCGGGCAGGATGCCGTGGTCCCCATCATTCTGGATGGAGAGAATGCATGGGAATACTACCCGCATTCGGGGCGAGAATTTCTGCGGAGATTCTATGACGGTTTGCAGAAAGATGCGGGGATGGAAGCGGTGACGGTTACGGAGGCGATCGCGCGCCACAAGAACGTCAGTCCACTGAAGTCGCTGGTGCCGGGGTCGTGGATCAACGCGAACTTCAACGTTTGGATTGGAGCGCCGGAGGACAACAAGGCCTGGGACTATCTGTATCACGCGCGCAATTTCTATGCGCACGCTGCGCCGAGCGCAACCGAGAAGCAGCGCGAGCTGGCATTTGATGAAATATTGATCGCGGAGGGCAGCGACTGGAACTGGTGGTACGGACCGGAGCACCACTCGGCGAACGATCGCGATTTTGACGAACTTTATCGCAAGCACCTGTCGAATGTTTACCAGGCGTTGGGCGGGAACCCGCCGGATTATCTGGCGCAGCCGATCATCAGGGGAGCGGCTCGACCGTCGTTCACGCCGCAAACTGCTTATATACATCCCCGGGTCTCAGGTGACATGGTGCGCTACTTCGAGTGGATGGGGGCAGCGTGTTACACGGCTGATCAGCGCTCGGGCGCGATGCACGGCAAGCAGTTTCTGATGGACGAAGTGTTTGCCGGGATTGACGAGCAGTACGTATATGGCCGGCTGGATTTTGCCGGCAAAGTCCCGCTGGACGCATTTGAGGTGGTGGTGAATCTGGAGTCGTGGGCCAACCATGCAGTCAAATCCCGGCAGGAACTGCGGTTGGGTGCAGCGGTGGATGGAGGCCGCATACGGTCGTGGAGAGTGACGCAAGGGAAAGACAAGGCAATGGCGGATTCGACCGATGCAATCGATCCGCTTGATCCGGCCGGTCCGAAAGATGCGCGGGTGGCGCTGGTCCGGAATTTTGAATTTCGCCTGCCGCTCGCGTGGCTGCTCGCGGCCCCTTTGGAAATTGAAAAAGTGCGAGGGCCGAACGACTCGGACCTGCTCGCCACCCGGCTGCGCCTGCGCTTCAGTTTGTGGCAGAACCATCTGCCCGTCGACGCCTTGCCGGTGGAGGGCTGGATGAACCTGGAGCTGCTGACGGAAGAAGATCTGCTGGCATTGGGGGGATAAGATGGAGTCAGGTTTCAAGGTTTCAGAGTTTCAAGGTTTCGACGAAACCGGAAGATAGGTGGTCGAAACGCTTATGAACCTTGAAGCTCTGCAACCTTGAAACTCTGCAACCTGACTCTATCCCTACTGGCCGCCGGTGGCGGCTGGCGTTCGCGTTGTCATGGTCATGGGGCGGCTCAATTCCATCACCATTTCCGTGCCTGCAGGAAGGGTCGCGGAACGGTGCTTGCCGAGCCAGTGCGCGACGGTCAGGGTGGCGCCGATGGCTCCGCCGATGAGCAGGCCTTTGCCGCCGCCGGCCAGGCCGCCGACGATCATTCCTCCGCCGGTACCCATGCCGATTTCGGTGAGATCCTTGCCGTCGTGGCCGGCGCCTTTGAACTGGCCTTCCGTGTTGACGTCGGTGCCGTGGCCGCGGTTGGTGTCAACCAGCGTGGCGTTCAGCATGAAACGGTCGCCATTCGGAAGTACCACGGTTTCGGGGAAGATAGCGATGGTCGGTTTGCCGGCGATGCGGCGTGGTTCGTTCGCTTTGGTGACGCGGCCTTCGACCGTTGTGCCGATCGGAATCACGGTCTTGCCGTCGAGCACGACCGGCTCGGTGACTCTGGCCGAGAACGGATCTCCGGCTTTTGAGCTGAAGGTTGCGAGCGAGGTTTCGAGTTTCATCTTGACGGCAGTGCCGGTGGGCAGAGCGGTTTGCGCACAGGCGAAACTTGCGATCAGGATGAGCGATGCCAGCAAAAGTGTTTTTTTCATGTTAGTTCTTACCTCCAGAATTCAATTTCTTAGCTCTTACTTATCTCTCTCAAAGCTCCAAGAACCTGATCAAGCGGCGCGCGGTCGAGCTGGTTGTCGCCGCGGTAGATGTAGCGGACGACGCCGCTGCGATCGTCTTCCCTTTCGCGACTAATCATCAACGTAGCCGGGTGCGCAATGTTGATCGCGTCCGTGCCGAGCGCGTGATGCAGGCCGTAGGCTTTGGTCACGGCTCGATCCTCATCGAGCAGAAAGACGCTGGCGATGGGATGCTTCTCCAGGAATTTTCCCGGCTTCCACACGCCATCTCGTTTTTCGGCCGCAATGAACGCCAAGCTTACTCCCGCTGCTTCAATCTCTGGCAGCCTCGACTCAAACTGAGTCATGCGCTTCACGCAGTTCGGTCACCAGGTGCCGCGGACGAACTCCAGAATCAGCGTGCCCCCGGCGAGCAGGCCTTGTTCCAGCAGACCAGCGAGAGTGAATGTGCCCTCGCGGTTGGCCGCGGCCAGCGAAAAATCCGGGGCTCGCGACCCGATTTCCAGAGTGTCGGTGCGGTGTTGCATGTCAGTTCGACTTTAAGCGAGGTGGAAATTAGGAACAATAACGGATGGGGTACGTGGGATGGCGGGCGGTGGCGATTCGATCGAGTGTTTACAGCTCACAGACGGGTCCTTTCGCGTCCGATATAATTCCAGTTCGCCCGCAGCGTGACGTTCCGCAAGTTCGGCTTATGTCGCGAATTAGGGGACCGGTTTAGCGACGGTGTTTCTAAATCATCCGATGAATAAAGGATGCACTTATGTCTCTTACCAGTATTGCTGATATTCGCGGACGCCAGGTGCTGGACTCGCGTGGCAATCCGACGGTTGAAGCGGAAGTTTTTCTTGATGGCGGCGCGAGTGCGCGGGCAATTGTGCCGAGCGGCGCCTCCACCGGCGAGCATGAGGCGGTCGAATTGCGTGACGGCGACAAGGAACACTACCTCGGCAAGGGCGTTCTGCAGGCAGCGGCCAACGTCAATGGCGAGATTGCGGAAGCCCTCACTGGAGTGGACGCCGCCGATCAGCGCACGCTGGACGCCAGGCTGATTGACCTTGATGGCACGCCCAACAAGGGGCGGCTGGGGGCGAACGCGATTCTGGCGGTTTCGATGGCGGCGGCTCGAGCTTCGGCGAACGCTTGTTCACTGCCGCTTTATCGCTACCTGGGCGGGGCGGCGGCAAACACTCTGCCGGTGCCGATGATGAACATCCTCAACGGTGGCGCGCATGCCGATAACAACGTCGACTTCCAGGAGTTCATGGTGATGCCGGTGGGGGCACCGTCGTTTTCGGAGGCGCTGCGCTGGGGCGTCGAGGTTTTCCATACGCTGAAAGGCGTGCTGAAAAAACGCGGATACAACACGGCGGTGGGCGACGAGGGCGGGTTTGCTCCTTCGGTGAAGTCGAACGTGGAGGCGATTGAAGTTGTGCTCGAGGCGATTCAGCAGGCGGGCTATAAGCCGGGTGCGGAGATTGCGATCGCGCTCGATCCGGCGGCTAGCGAGTTTTATCAGGATGGCAAATATGTCTTCAAGAAATCTGACAAGTCGGCCAAGAGTTCGGAGGACATGATTCGCTTCTGGGCGAAATGGGTGAAGGACTATCCCATCGTGTCGCTCGAAGACGGGCTCTCCGAAAATGACTGGGATGGGTGGGCGCTGCTGACCAAAGAACTGGGCGACAAGATTCAGCTGGTGGGGGATGACATTTTTGTCACCAACATTGAGATTTTCGCCAAGGGGATAGAGAAGGGAATTGCTAACTCGATCCTGATCAAACTCAACCAGATTGGCACGGTTAGCGAGACGCTGGACGCGATCGATCTGGGGCGGCGCAACGGATATACGTCGGTGATCTCGCATCGATCCGGCGAATCGGAAGACACGTTTATTGCCGACCTGGCCGTGGCGACCGGCGCGGGGCAGATCAAGACGGGCTCGGCTTCGCGCACGGACCGAATTGCGAAGTACAACCAGTTGTTGCGGATTGAAGAGGAGTTGGGCGGGGCGGCGCGGTTTTTGGGAGTTAAGGCGCTGAACTACAAGGGCTAAGCCGCCGATGGATACATAGCTATGAAAGTCAGCGTCAGCGAAGCCCAGGATAGGTTCGAAGAGTCGCTCGACAGGATCGCTGTCGGCGAGGAAGTCGTGATTACGGACCATGGTGAGCCTGTTGCAAAGCTTGTGCCGATTCCTACGTCGGAGTAGAACCGCAGCGGATTCGGTTGGCCTCCGCAAGAACGAGTTCACCGGGCCGGATGACTTCACGACCCCCTGCCCAAGGAAATCGAAGACCTGTTCTGGTGAATAAGTCTTAGCTAGAACCCCATCGTGTCGTCCGCCGAAGGGCCGTAGGTCGAGGGCACTGGCCTCTCATTCAAGCGCAGATACACGCCGAGCTGGGCGCGGTGGTGCACCAGGTGATTTAGGAACATTTGCCGGTAGGCTAGAAAGCGCGATCCGCTGAAGATGAGCTTGCCGCCGAAGCTCAGCTTCCAGGGCTGCGTCCAGGCTTCATCGGGAGTGTTCTTGAGCGCGGTGCGTACTTTGGCTGCGCCTTCATCGAGAGCTGAGACCAGTTGCGCCGCGGACTCGAAGGGCAGAGGCTTCATGCTGCTTTTTGAGAAATCAAGTTCAGGAGTGGTGAGAATCTTCAGGCCGAAGCCGGCCAACTGCGCCACGTGAGGCGCGAGCTTGTTCAGCGGCATCGACCGGGGATGCGGCGCGAAATCTTTCTTGTCTTCGGGAACGCGCTCCAGCATGGTGCGCGTCTTCTTTATTTCTTCATCGAATTCAGGCAGGAGCAGATCATGGATGGGCATGTTTATCCTCAGGGACTGTTTCTGCAATAGTATGAGATGTACAGCCGCAGGAAGCGATTCAGTCTATCTGCAAAAGGCTAATAGCCACAGGCCAGGAGCCAAGAGCTGATTTATGCCTCGTCCTAAACCTCTCGTACTCGTCATTCTTGACGGCTGGGGATATCGCGCCGAAACCAAAGCCAACGCCATCGCGCTGGCGCGTAAGCCGACCTATGACCGGCTGCTGCGCGAATATCCGAACACGCTCATTCACACCAGCGGGCCGTTTGTTGGACTGCCGGAGGGTCAGATGGGCAACAGCGAAGTTGGCCATCTGAATATGGGCGCCGGGCGCATCGTGCACATGGACATCACGCGCATTGACCTGATGATCCAGAACGGAGAATTCTTTTCCCATCCGGTGCTGGTCGACGCGATGAAGAATGCGCGGCTGGGCGGGCGTAAGCTGCATCTGTTCGGGCTGCTGTCGGACGGCGGCGTGCATTCCCGGCAGGAACATCTTTATGCGCTCCTGAAAATGGCTAAGCAGCAGGGAGTTGATCGCCTCTTCGTGCACGCTTTCATGGATGGTCGCGACACGCTGCCGACCAATGGCGCGGGTTATCTTGAGCAACTGCGGCAGAAGATACGCGAATACAACTCCGGCAAGATCGCGACCGTCAGCGGCCGCTACTATGCCATGGACCGCGATCGCCGCTGGGAGCGCATCGCCAAGGCTTACAGCGCGATGGTCGAAGGCAAAGCTGAGGGTGGCACTTACGCTGACGCCGTGCAGGGCATGAAAGAGTCTTACAACAAGGGCGTGACGGACGAGTTCGTGGTGCCGTTCGTTTGCATCGATGGTAATGGTGAGCCGCTCGGGAAAATCGACGACGACGATTCGTGCATCTGCTTTAACTTCCGCGCCGATCGCGTGCGCCAGATTACGCGCGCTTTGTGCCGCAACAGCGGGCTGAACGAAAAAGGCGGAAGCGATTTGCCGGGCGCTGCCGAACTGGACGCAACCATCCCGCGCGATCGCGCGCCGAAAAACCTGAGGTACGTTTGCATGACGCGCTACGACAAGAACTTCGATCTGCCGGTGGTGATTCCGCCGGAGTCGATGGCGAATATCCTGGCGAACGTCATGGGCGGGATGAACATGCGCAACCTGCGCGTGGCGGAGACGGAGAAATATGCGCACGTGACCTACTTTTTTAATGGCGGCGTGGAGCAGCCTTTTCCGGGAGAAGATCGTGTGCTGGTGCAATCTCCGAAGGTTGCAACCTATGATCTTAGGCCGGAGATGAGCGCTGCCGGCATTGCCGAAGCTGTCGTTAAAGCCACCAACGACGGGGTGTTTGACGTGATCATCGTCAACTTTGCCAATGCCGATATGGTTGGGCACTCGGGTAAGATCGAGCCCACCATCAAGGCGGTCGAAACGGTAGACGCCTGCCTGGGCGAGATTGAGAAAGCGGTGCGCGCTAAAGGCGGAGCCATGCTGATTACCGCCGACCACGGCAATGCCGAAATGATGATTGACCCTGCGACTGGTGGTCCGCATACGGCGCATACCACGAATCCGGTGCCGTTTATTCTGATGGCGGAGGATGCGAAGCAGTATTCGCTGAAGCCGAACGGCTCGCTGCGGGACATTTCGCCGACCATGCTGGGCATGCTGGGGATTGCCGAGCCGAGGGAGATGACCGGGGCAGACTTGCGTCAGCCGCGGAAGGCTTGAACCGCCGAGACGCACAGGACGCCGAGAAATCTTTCCGATCAACCGATGACCCGACCGCCCGATGTCCCGATCACGCGCCCGATCCGCATTCTGATCTTCGTCCATCATCCGTTCGATCAATGGAACGCGCCGGATTGGTTCCCGAAGCGGTTGCAGCGGGAATTTCCGCAAGTCGACGTAGTCAACCTTCCCGATTACAAGCGCGTCGATGAAGAGATCGTCGATGCGGGAATTGTCATCGCCTGGTCGATTCGTCCCGAGCAGATCGCGGCGGCTAAAAAGCTGCGATGGATTCACTCTCCAGCGGCTGCGGTTCATCAGCTGATGTTTCCGGAACTGGTCACGAGCGACGTCGTTCTCACTAATGCCCGTGAAGTGCATGGGCCGGTGGTTGCGGAACACGTGATCGCGCTGATCTTTGCGCTGGCCAAGAAGATTCCGGGCTCGGTGCGCTTGCAGGAGAAGCATGTTTGGGGGCAGCAGATTTTGTGGGACGAACTGCCGCGCGTGCGCGAGGTCGCGGGCTCGACCCTCGGTATGGTGGGCCTCGGCAGCATCGGACGCGCGGTGGTGAAGAGCGCGAAGGCTCTGGGCATGCGGGTGATCGCGGTGCGCGAGCATCCGGAGAAGGGAAGCGAAGGCGCGGACGCCGTCTTCGGACCGGCTCAAATCGACGAAATCTTTCGGCAAGCGGATTATGTCGTGCTGGCAGCTCCGGTCACGGACGGCACCGAGGCGATTGCGAACGCCGAGCGGTTCGCGCTCATGAAATCGGACGCCTGTCTGATTAACGTCGGTCGCGGGCAGTTAGTGGACGAACCCGCGCTTGCTACTGCTCTACGTGAAAAGAAGATTGGCGGCGCTGCGCTTGATGTGTTTCCGAAAGAGCCGCTGGCTGCTGATTCTCCGCTTTGGGATGTGCCTAACTTGCTCATCACTCCGCACACGGCGGCGCTTACCGACAAGTTATGGGAGCGGCATTACGCGCTGTTCTCGGAGAATCTGCGGCGCTATTTGAATGGCAAGCCGCTGCTGGCCGTCGTGGATAAACGCAAGGGCTACTGAAAGATTTTTCTATCGCGTATCGATCCCGAACCCCAGGAATGCATTCACTTCTACCGGTTCATCTCCGCGCACTGCGGGACGAAATTTCCAGCTGTGCAGAGCCACCAGAATTTTTGAAGTGGTTTCGGCGGCGCCGGGCTCGAGTACTTTTATGTCTTTGAGATTTCCGGAGCGGTCGAGGATGCAGGCAAACACTACGTAGGTCGGACGCAGTCCCTGAGGCAAGTCAACGCGCATGGGCTCGGGTTTGGTGAGGTCTCCGGAGGAAGAGCGCGCGGCGGATGACGCATCGGCGTACTGCATCACCGCCGTTCCGAGCGAGGTGTCGATGTAGATCGAGTAGTTGTCGCCTTTCAGCTGGCCATAGCGATTGAAGACACCGCCGGAGCTTGAGGTGGCTTTTACCGTGTAGCTCGGGCCTCCGTGCGCGCTGGTGGAAGAATGGCCAGGGCCTGCCGATGGGACGTCGCCACCGGGCGCTCCGAAACTGGGCAGGGTGATGCTTGCCGTGGTGCCGCCTTGCACGGATACTCCGGGGACGGCGGGGGCGCTTGTGGTGCCGTTGCCTGAGCCGCCGGTGCCGGGGTACGGCGAGATTCCTCCTCGGGCGTTGGGATCGGTGCCTTTTCCGGTGCCTTCTCTGCCGGCTCCTGAACCTTCTCCTTGTAATCCGCTGCCGGAGCCATTGCCTTTGCCTATGTTTGATCCGCCACCGCTGCCTCCGAGACCGGTCTTTGCGGTTCCGGTGGGCGACATGGCTAGGGCGCCGCTGGTGGAGTTCGGTAGTGCAGCCTTAGTTCCGGGTTGGTTGGAGACTACGACTCCGCTGCCGGCGGCGTTGCCTCCGGCGTTCTTTGGCGGAGCTACCGAGGAGCCGAGGTCGAGCGGACCGCCTGCTCCTGCGCCTTTGTTGCCTCGTCCGCTGCCGGAGAGCGCTTTGCCTCCGCCCAGGCCTGGTGGAGGCGGTACGACATCGGCTGCGCCTAGCAGCGAGTTTGCGGATTGCCCGGCGCGACTTCCGTTTCCTTGGGAGCCGTTTTTCCCGCTCTCGATGCTGGCTGGTGGTGGCACTACTTGCGGCGCGATTGTCGCGGCTCCTGATCTGGCTAGCGAGCTTCCTCCGGATGCGGTTGGCGGCGGAGGCACGGGCTTGGCTTGCATGTCTCCTGTGGCGGACCTTCCCCAGCTGTTGAGATCGTTGCTGACTTGCGACGGTGGCGGTGCTACTACGGCGGGCGCGGGCAGCGACAGCTTGGGCGTGGACGACACTTCGCGCTGGGGCGCGGAAACGGGCGGCGCAACCACGTCGGGAGTTTGCGACAGCGGGAGACGGGAGCTGGCCAGGTCGCGCTGCGCGTCTTGCGGGGCGGGTGCGATGACAGTCTGCGCCAGCGGATTTGCGGTCTGCATTTTATCGCGCGAGATGTTCGGCGCGGGCTCGACTACGGTGGTGCTCATGGTTGCGGACGCGCGTGTGTTGGCGTGAGAGACTTCGGGCGCGGGCGGGATGACGCTGGTCGTCAAGCTGTTGGGAGTTCGGCTTGCGGCGGAGTTTAGCTCCGGCGATGGTGGGATGACGTTGGTGGTTAAGCTGTTTGCGCCGCGGCGTGTCGATGAGCTTAACTCCGGCGATGGCGGCACTACGCTGATTGCTGGCAGAGTGGGCGCGGTTAGAGTGGAACGCAGGCCTTCGGCGGGCGGCGGTCCGGGATTCGATTTGAATGCCAGCAGATTGGCTACCGCGGAATCGGAATGCGGCAGATTTACTTTGGGAGCGTCCACAACTTTTTCGCTGGGCTTGTCGCCGCGCGCTACGCGTATGGCTTGCGTGCGATGGTGGGCTTGCCCGCCGCCGGCGCGTCCGGATTTGCCAGACTCCGCTCCGCCTCGATCTTGCGTCTGCGGCAGTTCGTCTCCGGAGTAATAGATTACGTCCCAGTGAAGACGCGTTGGAGGAGCGGGGAGCTGAAGACTCTGAAAGCGTCCGGGAAGCACGATGAGCGCGATCAGGAGCAGGCATTCGATCAGCCAGCTGGCGAGGATGCCGCGATACGGGAAGATGCCGACGGGCGCTTCTCCGGCCAAGGCTTTTGGAGCGCGAGTGAGCGCGGGGCCGAAGGCGGACTTGAATTCTTCCCAGCGCGAGGACCATTCGACGAGCAGGCGCGGCGGCTCGGGCCACTGATCGTTTGGGCGACCGTCGTTTTTTTGACGATCGTTTGTTTGACGATCGTTGGGCTCACGATCGGGGACTGCGGGTGTGGTGGCAACTTCGGACATTATCTCGACTGCATTTCCGACTGCGATATTTTTCTTGGGGAGTCCTACCAGTGTAGTGTGCCAGAAGGATGGCCGGATTATCGCGGTGACTTCGGTGTTTTTTGATTCGTTTGTGCCATTGTGCTTTGTTTGACACTGGAGCGGGGGTTCCCGCTCGTTTTGAATGTCGAGCGTTGGGACGAGGTATTTACTAGCGGCCCCCCGCCCCCCTCCCCATACCCCGGTCTATTGGAATCATTAACTTAGAGAAAAACTTCTGCCAGGTCTTTGGGGAATAAGGACTTATGGGTAAAGTATTCGGGAATAAGGAGTTAGTCTGGCTTATGGCTGACTCGACGCGTCCCTGTTGGCGCCCGCCACGGGAAATCAATCACTTAGCGCGGGGCCTCTGGTGCGAGTTGCTGGCTCGCCTTCAAAGTATTCCAAGAAATGGAGTTATTCGCAATGCGCCCGATAAAACGGGTCGCGGAGGTCGGCTACCGAAACAATGAACGATTACCGCTCGGTTTAATTGTCAAAGAGCAAGTGGGACTTGGGCAAATGCTTGTTTGCTATGAGTCTATTTTAACAGGTGAGTCAAGGGCGATTTGGAGGCCACTTCTCGAAAAGCGCGAGAAGTGGCGGACCCACGGTTGTTTCGGTCGACGTTTCGAGGGCCTACCCCGTTATATTTGCCACGATATGTGGCCCACCCGCCTAACAGTAGAGACGGTCTCATTTGTTGTAAAGCAGGCCCGAAATGCTCCAATACCTGGACAGGGAAGGCGTAAAATTGATGCGTGAAGGAAGAATGTGCGTATACCAATCTCGACTTTCCGATTGTCCTTCTGACGAAGGACGAAAGACGCATCTTGGCGTTCTGGTGCCCTAAGACACTCGCTTTAATCGAAGAAACTAACAGGTTTGAGTTGATCGAATTGTGGAAGCACAAACCAGGGAAAGAGCGTTGGAGAGGTCGGTGGTTCCGTCGCCAGATGCGTCTGACTCCTGCGATGATGAGGATTCCGATCGCGTAGGCAAGGATGATGCCGACGGGACCAAGGGGTCGCCACAACAACGCTACGGTGATAACCAATAAGATCAGGTAGATATAACGCCGAATAAAGCGAGTGAATGCGTTAGTTGGCATTGTCGGAGGCGATCATGGAAAATTCTTATGCCGTCCCTAGATCCGGATATTTGCAAACTAAACCGCTCTCCCGAGGATGTCGATGACGTTCCTGACCTCGTTTGTCAAAGAGTTGATCACGAGTGGCGCTTCCGTCCTGCCGTCGCCGGAAGGACCGGGGACGTGTCCTATGGTTATTACAATAAGTGCTTTGTGCTCGAACTGCACATTCGGCTGAGGCGGGTCAATGGTGAACCATGCAATTTCTGTGCCCTCCTCTAGCCTCTCGCGCATGAAATCTACCACGGGCTTCCCGCTTCCGCGGGGAAGGTGAAAATTAAACTCTCCTTCGCCGACTTGGGACAGAACCACGCTGAGCAATCGGTGCTTGTCAAAGTCATCGAGGTCGCGGACCAAGCCCAACAGGGGAGGGAGGGATGGGTGCCTTCGGTTGTATGGTTGCAGCCTCTCGATTTCTGCCTTCATACTCAGGTTCAAAGGCTCGATTCTCCCCGCCTGGTCGATGAATTTATCGGGGCTATCGGCAATCGGGAATTGCAGGCTCCTTTTCTTCGGGGGCGGGTCTTGTCCGCTTTCTCGGATGGTAGCGGCGTAGATGAAATGATCCAAGGCCGACCGAAGGTTGTGAACACAATCTCCAATAACGCACGCCCAATGGTCAAGCGGGGGTTGGATTTTGATTTGTTCGATGACCATGCTGTAGCGGGAACTGTCAGCGTTGATCTTCTTGCGGATGACGTAAGGATCGGCGTCAACCCAAGCCTTCAATTCTCTGTAGAAGGTATTGGCATGTTCTTCCGC
Organism: uncultured Acidobacteriaceae bacterium; assembly: GCA_963747545.1. Lineage (GTDB taxonomy): Bacteria > Acidobacteriota > Terriglobia > Terriglobales > Acidobacteriaceae > Acidiflorens. The sequence goes on from CAVVFQ010000004.1 coordinate 510,836, forward strand.
TCTCCCGAGCTTGACCCAGCAACCAGCAAACTCCGGTCCGAGCATACTTTAGTTCTCCATACCACCTATGATTCGATGGTACAGGAGACTGTTGTAGTGCACCCTCCAAGACTAGACACATGGGGCCATGTTTGAAGTAAGGGTTTGGGCGAACCGGGCACGAGCATCGCGCGGGGTCCGTCCGTGGAGTCCGCGATGCGGACGGTCGTGATTGTACTCCTCGATCCAGCGGGCGACGCTCAGCTGGGCCTGGTCGAAGTTCTGATATTCGTTGAGCCACACCTCCTCTTCTTTTGAGGCGGGTGGGCCACGTTGGCGTGGCCAGTATAACGCCGGTGTGCTTTTGGAACGTTGGCCGGAACGACGGGGTGGGCGGCGGCGGTTGCCATCAGCGGCTAAAGCCGACGCCGTGAACAATCCGCTCATCGCAGCGGTGAACCGCTGCGCCACCCAAGGCAAGAACAAGACCGTTTCTGGGACACGCGGCATGAGAGGCAAAACCCATGGGCGACCAGTCTGCTTGCCCACCCTTCGCAAAAAGCCGCGAAGGATGGGCACCCCCAGTTGGGTGACGCAGACGGAGAACGAAAGCTCCTTAAGGGTAAGCCACCGTCCGGGAAGGGTGTAGGGGTCCTTCGACTCCAATGCGACCTGGCTCAACGACTTCGGTGAGGTTGTCGGCGCCGCATCGAACGAAGGAGATCAAGCCCAACTGGCGTTCCTGTGGCGAAATGGCGCGATAACCAACCTCGGCACCTTGCCGGGCAACTCGTGCAGCACCGCCGATGCCATCAACTCCAGCGGGCAGGTGGTCGGCGGGTCTGGCGATTCGGCGTCTGCCCCGGCGTGTACGGACTTGGTGGAACACGCTTTTCTGTGGGAGAACGGCCGAATGATCGACTTGAACGGTTTCGTGCCTGACAGCTCCGACCTGACCCTGAACGAAGCAGTTTTCATAAACGATAACGGAGAAATAACCGGCTTTGGAACCCTTCCCAACGGAGACCAGCACGTTTTCCTGCTTCTGCCATGCCAGGGCGGCGGAGATGGTTGCGAAGAGGCTCACGTTCGGTCAGCGCAGGTCAGCCAGGCGCCGGCTGCGAGTCCTGGCAAGTCGTCCGCGGTTGAAATGAGCGCTCGATATCGATCCTCAAAAGCGGGCCGCAGTCGTCGCTACGGGATGCCGCAGACTTCAGCGCAGTAGCCCGGGGTGCGGCACTTCCCGCGCGTTTCGAGACGTGGCTTCCACCGCGATTGCGGGACGAGACGCCGGTCACTGCACGGTGCATCGGGAGAATTCCGTGATGCGTCCACGGCGGCCGGGGAGGGTGTAGGGGTCCTTCGACTCCGCATGAGGATTCGCTTCGCGAATCCTCATGCTCCGCTCAGGATGACAGGTTGGAGGTTGGTCGCAACGCGTGCTTCAGGCGGCTTCGGTGTGAAGGGGGCGCTCTTCGAAGGAAATGTCTACCTGGTCGCCTAGGGCGGTCAGGGATTCGCGGATGGTGCCGGTGGGAAGCTCTAATACGGACGCGGCTTGGACTCGTACGGCGGCTACGCGCCAGGGCTTTAGTCCCTCTTCTAGATGGATTACGATCCGGTCGCGGTCAAGGTACAGGGCGTCGATGGGAAAGCGCATGGCTAAGGTGTGGATGCCGTGGGAGGGGTTGATCCAGAGTCCGTGGCCGCGCGGGAATTTGGAGGAGTCGGTGGCCATGAGGCCGCGGAAGCGGGTCCAGTGGGTGCGCGCGATCAGGAGATTGGTCGCGAGATAGGTGGTGCGGGTGCGGTTGAAGGCGTAGGCCGTGGTCATTGAATCATTTAGTCATTGAAGCATTTAGACATTGAATCATTTAAGGACATTCAAGTCATGGGATTTTAGTGATTCAATGACTAAATGATTCAATGTCTCAATGTTTTGTGGGCATGAAGATGTGTAACAACTGAATCACGGCTGGGCCTATGGTGACGAAGAGTAGAGAGGGCATCACGAACAGGACCAGGGGGATGATCATTTTTACGGTGGTTTTGGCGGCTTGTTCTTCGGCTCGCTGGCGGCGCTCGGTGCGCAGGGAATCGGAATGGACGCGCAGGGCCTGGGCTACGCTGGTTCCGAAGCGGTCGGTTTGAATCAAGGTTCCGACTAGCGAGCGGATGTCGTCGACTCCGGTGCGCTCGGCTAGATTGCGGAGCGCTTCGACGCGCGGTTTGCCGGCGCGAATTTCCAGGTCGAAGAGATGGAATTCAGCGCTTAGTTCGGGGTGGGCGTGACTCAGGTCAGTGCCTACGCGACTCATCGCCTGATCGAGAGCCAGTCCTGCCTCGACGCAGATGACGGTCAGGTCGAGGGCATCGGGAAGGCCGAGGCGGATGCGGAGCTGACGCTCCTTCATTTTTCTTTTCAGCAGGAATCGGGGGATGAAAAAGCCGAACGCGAGCATGCCTAGAAGCAGGGCGGGCGAATCGAATCCGGTGAGCAGAAAAACGGAGAAGAAACCGATGGCGGCGAAGAGGACGCGCAGACCGTTGTAGATGGTGACGTGTTGCGGGCTGCGATATCCGGCTTGGATGAGCCAGGCGCGGGTCTGGGAGACTCCGGCGGGGGAGACGGGCAAGGCTCGGCTGAAGGGATCGAGCGCCTGCTGCATGCGTTCGCGCATGGCGGGCTTGGCTTGGGTTTTGGGGCGCTGCCAGCCGATTTCGCGGAGGCGGGATCCGAGGACGGAGGAGGGCGCAACGGTGGCGGCTCCGAAGGCGAAGACGATGACCACGATGGTCAGGAAAACGAAAATGGAGAGTGCCAGCGCGATGGTCATGAATTAGGGCTTACGACCTCTAGTTCTCAGCTCTTAGTTCTCAGCTCTCAGTAAATCCGCCGAACCATAGGCTTTCGCTTTTACTGAGAGCTGAGAACTGAGAGCTGAATTGAGAACTCTGGTCTCATATTTCACACCTGGATCCTGATAATTCTGCGAATGAAAAAATAGCCTAGGGTTTGCAGCGTGATGCCACCTACTATCAAAGCGTGTCCTATGGGGTCGGTGAAGAGCGGGCGGATGAAGCCTGGGTTCAGGATTGTCATCACTACTACGATAGTCGGCGGTAGAGCCATTAGCAGGACCATGGTCAGGCGTCCTTGAGCGGTGTGGACTCGGACCTGGCGCAGGATTTTGAAGCGTTCGCGGATGACGTAGGAGAGGTTGTCTAGAATCTCGGCTAGATTGCCTCCGGTTTCGCGCTGCAACATCACGGCGGTCACGAAGAACTTGATGTCGACTAGAGGAATGCGGTCGGCGAGGTTGAGCAGGGCGTCGCGCACGGGGAGGCCGAATTTCTGTTCTTCGTAGAGCTGGCGGAATTCTCCGGCTACGGGTTCGGAAACTTCGTTGGCTATCATTTCGAGAGCGGTGGTGAAGGCGTGTCCGGCGCGAACGGCTCGGGCCAGAGTGTCGATGGCCTCGGGAAATTTCTCCTCAAATTTCTGGAAGCGCTTGGTGCGCATGTGCGAGGCGTAGGCGTAGGGAACAAAAAAACCGAGCAGAGCGCCGGCCCATCCAAAGGCGACGTTGCCGCCGGCTACGAAGGCTATGACCGCGAGGACCATGGCCGACACTGCGCAAACCATGAGGAAGTTTCCGGCGCGCACGTCGACGTTGCCCTGAGCGAGCATTTTCTGGAGATTGGAAACGCGCTCGGAGCGGCGCAGAAAAGTGTCGAAAGCGGGGATACGGCTGAGCACTTCGTCGCGCAGAAGAGCCAAGTCGGGGGCGGGTTGATCGGCTGGTTTCTGAACAGTGGCGAGGCGATCGCGGAGAACGCGGGCCTGGGCTTTGCGCTCATCAAATAAAGACATGGCGGCAAAAACCGCCATAGTGACCACCACAAATACCAGGAAGGCAACCAGGAGAGGCATCGGCTAGACCTCCATCCGGGACTCGAAGATCGCGGGACTGAGGCGGCAACCGGCGGTGGCGAGGCGCTCGGCGAAATGGGGCGGCTGTCCGGTGGAACGGAAGACGCCGCGCACTTTTCCGCTCTCGTCGATGCCACTGCGGTCGAAGACAAAAATGTCCTGCAGGGTGATCATTTCTCCGTCCATGCCGGTGACCTCGGAAATGGTGATGATCTTGCGCGAACCGTCGGAGAGGCGCGCGACCTGAACGACGGCGTGGACGGCGTTGGCGATCTGCTGGCGAATGGCGCGCTCGGGAATGTTGAGGTTGGCCATGGAAACCATATTCTCGATGCGAGCCAGGGCATCGCGCGGCGAGTTGGCGTGGACGGTGGTGAGCGAACCTTCGTGGCCGGTATTCATGGCCTGAAGCATGTCAAAGGCTTCTTCTCCGCGCACCTCGCCGACCACGATGCGGTCGGGACGCATACGCAGACTGTTGATGACGAGCTGGCGCATGCGGACAGCTCCTTTGCCTTCGATGTTCGGAGGGCGAGTTTCGAGGCGGACGATGTGTTGCTGTTTGAGTTGCAATTCGGCAGCGTCTTCGATGGTGACGATGCGCTCGGTGTCGGGGATGTATCCGGAGAGAACGTTGAGGACCGTGGTTTTGCCGGCGCCGGTTCCTCCGGAGATGATCACGTTCAGGCGACCCTTGACGATGGCGGAGAGCAGTTCGAGCATGGGCTCGGTGAGGGTCTTGTTCTCGAGCATGTTGCGCGCGGTTACTGGATCGCGGCCGAAGCGGCGGATGGAGAGGCAGGCTCCGTCGAGCGCCAGGGGCGGAATGATGGCGTTGACGCGCGAGCCATCCTGCAAGCGGGCGTCTACCATGGGCGAAGATTCGTCGACTCGCCGTCCGATGCGGGAGACGATGCGGTCGATGATCTGCATCAGGTGCTGATTGTCCTTGAACGACAAGATGGTTTTTTCGAGCTTGCCGCCGCGTTCGATGTATACGCGGTCGAAGCGGTTGACGAGAATGTCGGAGATGGTGGGATCCTTGAGCAGCGGCTCGAGCGGGCCGAGGCCGAAGATTTCGTCGAGGATCTCGCGCGACAACTGCTCGCGCTCGGCGAAGCTGAGCGGGACGGCTTCGCTGTTCACCGAACTGCGGATGAGGATGAGAACTTCTTCGCGCGCCGAATCTCCGGTGGAGCGGCCTAGTTTCTCGAGGTCGAGGCGATCGAGGATCTTGCGGTGCAGGTCGGCTTTGACCTGCTGGTACTCGTTGCGGGACTCGAAGGCTTGCAGATTGGGCATAAATCAGCTCTCAGCTCTCAGTTGTCAGCTCTCAGTTCTTAGCACCGGGCTCCTGGCTGGAAGGCCAAGGGCTTACGCTGAGAGCTGAGAGCTGACAGCTGAGAGCTACTTTACACCGTTTTAAACAACGACCAGGCGGTGCGCTTCACGTCTAGATCGTCTCTGGTCAAGTATTCGGCCAGGCCGGAGATGGAGCGGGAAATTTCGGTGCTTCCTTGCTGCATCACGGGAATGCCGCGATCAATTGCGCTCGAGACGGCGAAGTATTGATTGGGAATGCGCCAGAGGACGGGGGCTCCGATGGCGGCCTCGGTCTCCGCTTCATTGAAGCCGGCCACTTTGCGATAACGGTTCAACACCAATGAAAAACGATCGCGGGAGCCGGTCTCGCCGAGATACTGGGCCACTCTTCCGGCACTCCAGAGGGAGGCGACGTCGGCGTGGGCGATGAGCAGAATTCTTTCCGACAGGTTGCTGACCAGACGAGTGGCGCTGTCGAGGCGGGAGGAAGCGTCGACGACAATATAGTGAAACTGGCCAGCCATGGTGTCAAAGAGGCGGGCAAAATCGGAAGCGGAGGGCTCGATGGCAACAGGAGCCACAGCGCCGGCCAGCACCTGCAATCCGCGATCATGACGGGCCATGAAGCTTTCGAGCAGGGACGCATCGAGGCGGTGCAGATTGGCGATGGCGTCAGAGACGGTGAAGGCCGGCTTGAGATTGAGATGCAAGGAGCAGTGGCCCAAGGGCGCCAAATCCACCAGCGCCGTGCTGTGGTGAACCGACTGCAAGGCGAGCGCGAGATTGACGGCGACGGTGGTGGCGCCGCTGCCGCCTTTGGCGTTGGCGACGGTGAACACCTTTCCCCGGGTATTTTCGCGCCCGGGCTTGCGCCGAGTTGAAGTCAGACGGACGAAGGCTTCGAGCAAGTCGGTGGTGGTGGTGGGGCGCTCAATATATTCGCGCACACCGGAGCGCATGGCGCTGACGATCAACTGCGGATGGGTCATAGGGCCGACGGCGAACACGGCTGAATCCGGAAGTTCCTGGTGCAGCAACTCGATTGCGCGCAGTGCGGGCGCGATGGCATCGGTGGCGATATCGACCAGAACCACGTCGGGGGCAAAGGTTTGAGTCTTGCGGATCACCGGATCGTGGGCGGCCGCGGGGAAGGTCGGGTTGCTGCACACGGTGCGAGCCACGCTGGTGCCATCCACCAGGACCTGCAGCACCGCGCGCTGGTCATTGTCCGTGGCGAACACGGCTACCGACAATTCCGGCATGAATCACCAACCCCCAAAAACATTAAATCATTTAATCATTTAGGCATTGAATCATTTAGAACCCCTTGGTCGCGATTTTCAATGGTTCAATACCTCAATGGTTCAATGCCTCAATGTTTTAAATGGGTTTCTTGGCATCGAACTTCTTCTGATCCAAATTCGGCACGGGCATCGTAGGAGTTTTCGGAGGCTGCGTAGTGGGCGAAACCCGGCGCACCGTGCACAGGACCATCAACTCCGAGTTGCTCTTCTGGTCGCTCTTGCTCTTGAAGAAATTACCGATGATCGGAATATCGCCCAGCCATGGAATCTTGTTCTGAACATTTGTGACCCGGTTATCGAGCAGGCCAGCGATGACGAAGCTCTGACCGTCCTGCAGTTCGAATTCAGTATCCGCCTTGCGCGTGCTGATGGCGGGTATGGTGGTCCCGGCAACCGTGACCGCATCGGCGAAGTCGAGCGTACTCACTTCGGGAATCACGTGCAGGTGGATGTTGCCATTCGGCTGAATCACGGGGGTGAACTTCAAACGTACTCCAAACTCTCGAAACTGAATGGTGACGGTGGCGATTCCACTCGCGTTTTGCTGCGCCACGGGGAAGGGAAATTCTCCTCCGGCCAGGAAACTGGCTTCCTTGCCATTAACCGCGACCAGGTTGGGCTCGGCGAGAATCTGCAAAAGATTTTGCGTTTTGAGGGCTTCGATCACCGCACCCAGATGGACCTGAGGGTTGAAGAAAAACATGTTGAGTACGTTCGATACCGTTGCGGTGCTGGGAAATGGGCTGCTCGTTCCGCTATCGTTAATGGACCCAATGCCGCTGACTCCGCCGAACTGGCCGGTGGTGGTGGCGCCGATGGTGTTTCCAGCGCCGGTGGAAAGCAGATTGAAGCCTATTTGGGTGAGGGCCGTGCGATCTACCTCAGCAAACTTGACTTCCAGCAGAACTTCCTCCGCTCCGACCGGGCCGAAGGTCAATACGTTCACGACATTCTTGGAATACGCGGAGGCGAGCAGACCAGCGTGCTTGGCGACGTCCTCGGTGGTTACGTGACCGGAGAGAACGATGGCGGAGCGCGAAGGGGTCACGTTGATTTGCTCATCCGGGAAAAGGCGATGCATTTCCTCCGAGGCGGCGGTTATATCGACATCGACGCGAAGATCGAAGCTGCGAGAGCGCTCCAGTTCATCCCAGATGAGCAGCGAAACTTCGCCGGGGGAGAGTCCATTGACGAGCACCTGGGTGGGTGTGACGACCAGCGCGTCGGCCACTGTGGGGTCGGTTACGGAGACGCGCTTCAGGCGTTCGGTGGTGTTAATCAGCAGGGACTTACCCACCATCACTCGCAGCGGAGCTGCGCCCGGAGTCACGCTCTGGCCGGATGTAGACGTGGCTGCAGTGCCGGGTTGCGCGGCTGGCGGATTGGCGGGAGGCACTACCGGCGAGTCCTGATTGGCAGGCGGCGCCGCGGGCTTGTCCTGGGTCCTATGGGGAGCGCTGGTGTGCGCGGACACTTTGGTTGCGAAAATGGTTGTTGTTGCCATCGCACCGAGAAGCAAAGCCGCTGCGACGAGCGTGAGAGCTTTCATCAATTCGGACCTCTGCGAGGCTGCACGAGCAAATTCATCGAGGCGATAAGCCGATGCACAGCGCTGCCGTATCGAGGGCTCAAAATCACTTGTTTTCTTCAAACTTGGTCTCATCCCGCTTGCTGCCATGAATCATCTCCACCTGATAGACACCCGGTGGAGGCGCCGGAATCTTGGTGACTACTACCTTGTGCGCTTTAGCCTTCGGTACGCTCACCACCGGTGTGTCGCCGAGGTAAAGCGAACTTGTGCGGGTGGCGCCGATGCCACCCTTTTTTGTATCGAGCGGATTGCGCAACGAGAGCTGAATCCGTCCTTCCTGCGAAACCAGCGCCAGCTTCTGCGCGTCGTCCGGAGAGACGAGGAGTGTAATCACCGGGGCGGTCGCGGCATCGGCGGAAGCGTTGCGGTCCAAACTCTTGCCGACGGCGATGACGGCGACGTTTTCGAGGACGGTGGTGGTTTGACGGTCGTTGCCCGAGCCTTGATCGCCGGTAGCCAGCACATCGACGCGGGTGCCGGGCTGGACGAAGCCGGCCACCGAAACCACATCATTGACGCGCACCGAAACCGCGCGCATTCCTTGCGGGATCAGCGAGGGGAGACCGGCTCCGGCGTTCATCGCCGCCAGCTTATAGGGCAGAATGAAATCGCCCTTGGCTATCGGCAGAATCGCGCCGCGGCTGAGAATCTGAGATGTTCCGGAGAATGCGCCGGGAGGGACCGCCGATTGCGGCAAAGTAACGACGCGGACATCGTCGGCTGCCAACTTGACTCCGACCTGAATATCGCGTGCGGCTACGGCAACCGCCACTCCACGCTCCTTGCTGGTTGAACCCGCAAAGGTCGAAAGCCGGCTGTAGACGGTAAAGGCGACGAGCAGGCCGACTGCCAGCGCCAGACCTCCGATCATCAACAGGCGGCTTCGGTTCATTCCTCTCCTTCCGGGGGAACGGACTAATTCGTTGCCCCGGCCGATTCAATTTCCGCGCGCCGGCCTACTGGATCTGACTGGCCACCGACGAGAATACGTTGTTCGAGTTGGTGCCGATCAGTTTGACGGTGCCGATCACGATCACCAGAATTACGGCCAGCATCACCGCATATTCCGCGATATCCTGCCCTTCATCATTGCGCCACAAGAGTTTAGCCAAACCTTTCATCCTAGACTCCTTCGAACTTGCGCTAGAAACTTCCAACCGGGAAACAGTTTTCGCTCTGCGCCTTAGTTTCGCAGATTCGGATGGCTGTGGGAAACATTTTTTCACTTTCTGGCAGTGTTGACGCGGCTTCTCTCGAAAATGGCAGGATTTGCGATGGGGGGGTGCGTTCGGAGCAGGACAATCGATTCAGGGTCGCTGAACTCAGCATGCCAATTGGGGTCGAGGAGGAGAGCTTGCGCGACTGCGCAGGTAGGGGGCACAAGGACCACCTCCACCTTCCAGCGGTCGAGAACGTCTCGCCAGCCGGTGCGGAGGTCGACCACGGTCTTAATGGACTGGCGGAGGAGGTCATCACCGTAAAGGTCGGCGCGGCCGTCGGCGAACACGCGATATTCGGGATAAAGCTTCCAGATCGCGTAGCCTCCCCAGTCGTAGTAAATGAAAAGCCTTTGGAATTGGGGTTGGGAAAGGTTGTCGGCGCGCAAGGACGCGACCGCTTTTTGGGGAAACAGTGTTGCCTCGCGGGCATCCTGGTTGCGAGCAACGCTCGCCCACTTCAGCAAGGCAAATACAGCCATCAGAATGATCACTGCGGCGTTGAAAAATGGCTGGAAGCGCGAGGCGCCAGGAGGCCGATGCGAAATCGCCGAGGACGCTGAGGCTGGGAGGGCCGCGGCGATTATCGGGATCGCCAGCAAAACGAAAATTGGGATGTGGCGGACGGCGTCCAGAGCGGCGAAAGAAACCAGGATCAGGGGCACGATCACGCGTCCCCTGGGCCGCGAGCGGGAACTGGCCAGTGCGGTCAGAAACACCAGCCATAGCAGCAGGAAAGGGCGATACATCGATTCATGAAAGTCCGGTGAGTGCCACTCGCCAATCAACGACCGCATCCCAGAGGAGCGTAGGGTATCGAACGGATAATGATAGAGATGAGCGCCGCTGGGGTTGAGAGGCACGAGCGCCAAACAAGCCAGCAGAAGCAGCAGCACTCGCAGGAGCAGGGGCCGCGCCTGCTGCCAGGGTGTGGTGCCGATGGCGGTCTCGAGAATCAGACCGACGCCGTAGGCTAAGAGCAGTGCGGGGCCGAGCGCGAATCCGGCGTGCAGATTCAGCCAGAGGAGAAACAGCGGCGGTATGCAGAAGAGTAGCCGGGGGCGATGCTCGCCTGCTTCGAGCAGGTATAGAAGAAGACTGGCCAGGGCGAAGGTGAACATCTGCGGTCGGACGCCCCATGAGGGAGCGGAAGCCAAGGCACCGAAGGCGGTGAGTGCGGCCGCCCAGTACGCCTTCGCTCCTGAAAGCAGACAGCGCTGATAGAGCAGCATAAAGCCAGCCGTCGTAATGAGGGCGGAGAACACGATCAGAGCGGCTGCACCGCCGTGCTTCCAGAGTTCGTAGAACACGACCTCCGACAGCCACTCGTGCGAAACCCATGGTTGTCCGGTGCGCGTGAAGGAAAAGGGATCGGAGTGGGGGACGCGGCCGGTTTCCACGATCCATTGCCCGGTGCGCAGATGCCACCACAGGTCGGGATCGACGGCGTTGCGCGCGGTCATCCCCAGCAAGCCGAACAGCAGGATAGCCGCAAACACCTTCCCCTGGCTGAACTCAAGAATCTTCATGGCGTGCTTTCGCGACGATTATAGAATGACGTTCTCTATATGAACCGGACTAGTTTCGGCGCGCGGTTCGGCACGCGGAAGGAATGGCTGGCGACTGTCTTCCTTTTCGCAATGACGGTCAGCAACGTCGTCTCGGCCGCGGGGCTGACGGGCTTGCTGCGCAATGGATACCAGAATTTCACCATCTTCTACGGCGCTGCCCGTATGGTTCGAAGCGGCCAATCGAGCGTCCTCTATGACCTGCCCGCCGAGAGCCGGGCGCAGGAAGAATTTGCCCCGAATGTACGAATTCGACAGGCAGCGCTGCCGTACATGCATCCTCCGTTTGAAGCGTTGTTGTTCGTGCCATTCACATTCTTGCCGTATGTGCCCGCTTATTTGCTTTGGAATTTTTTGAACGTGGTGATGGTTTTCGTCAGCATGATGTTGTTGCGAAGACAATTCACAGAAATCGGCAGTCTACCCCTTGCTCTTGTGGTGCTGGCGGCGGCTGGCTTCCCGTCCGTTGCCAGCGGAATCGTTCAGGGGCAGGATTCCAGTCTGCTGCTGCTTCTTTTTGTGATTGCGCTGGTCTCGACCGCGAGAGGGAACGACGCCGCAGCCGGCGCGGCGCTGGGTGCAGGCCTGTTCAAGTTCAACCTTATTCTTCCTTTAGCCTTTCTGCTGGCGGTGAAGCGTCCGCGATTGCTGCTTGGGTTTGCTCCGGTCGCTGCGCTGCTGGGTGGTGTATCACTGGCTATGGTGGGATGGCAGGGCGCGGCCGGCTATGTGAGATTTCTTTTTCAGCTGGAGAACAGCGGGGCGCGCGGCGCGATTGTCGGCTCCGATATGCCAAATTTGCGGGGCATGCTCGCGAGTCTCACAGGTGTGCATTACGGAGCTTCGCTGATGCCGCTCACCATTGCGTGCTCGGTGGTCGTCATCGCGATCGCGTTGTGGCGGATGGCGTCCACTCGAGATTCGGTTCGCCGCGACTTCATCCTGGCAACGGTCACCGCTATCCTGGTGAGCTATCACACGTTCTCCTACGATCTAAGCTTGTTGCTGCCGGTGGCGCTTTTGTTGTTCGCCTCTCCGTTGCTCGCCACTCGGGAGCCCGAATCCGGGCTTCGGTCCCAAACTGATATTGTGCTGCTCGCGCTGCTCTACCTTGCTCCGCTATTCGATCCGATCTGGCCGCACGTAAATCAGTTCGGCTGGGCGGTCGTGGTTCTGAGCTGGTTTTATTGGAAGTTTGGCCGGGGTGGGGCTGCGGCATCCACCGCAGGCTGGTGACGGCCACGAAGCAGAACGACCGCCAGCATGGGAAGGTAGAAACCGAGGACGCACCAGAGGCCGGCTTGCTGTATGGTGCGCGGCATGTGATACCAGCGCCAAAGTCCGATCACCCAACTGCACGCCACCGTCGCCAGAATGCTGCGCCGCGTTTTCGGAATCAGCCAGAGGAGAAAGGAATCGTAAAACCAGCGTTGCGGCATTAGGCAGGCCAGGAAAAGCAGGCGGGCATCGCGGTCGCGCCATCGCCAAAGCGCCAAGACCAGCAGCGGTCCAGGCATTACCAGCAAGGGTATGAAATGCTGATATCCATGGAGCTGCGGGATCCATTCCAGCAGCCAGCGCGGCCGGATCACGAAACACGCCAGCAGCAATGCCGCGGCTGCTATTAGTCCTTTGCCTGAGAGATGGGTGAGGGCGACCGGCAGGGCGGTTTGCGGCTTGGGAAGACAGAACGCCAGGGCCAGCGGGAAGAAAGCGGCGCACATGATGAGCGGCGTCCATTGTGCCGTCATGAGCGCGGCCCAGTAAGGATAGGCGAAGAAGATCAGCAACCGCTCCGGGTGCTGGCGGATGAGTCCGAAGGCGAGCAAGCCGGAGCTGATTCCGAAAAACAGAGCGCCGGCAATTTCGGGTGGAAACGGTGCGAACGGCAGGGCCGCAACGGCGGCGGGCAGCGGGTAGGGAATCGTTCCCAGCGGCGTGTTGGCATAGGGATTTTGGCCCGACAGGAGCGCGCGCGCGGCGCGATGCGACCAGTTGAAATCTCCGGCACCAAGCTGGAAGCGGCGCAGGAACGCCCAGCACAGCGTTCCGCTCACGGCTCCGAAGGCCGCGGCAACGGCGAAATTTCTGCTGGGGCGCGAAATGTTCACGGGAGCGATGTAATATCCAGGTTCTCTCAGATTTCGCATGATACCTGACATTTCCGATAAACCGTTGCGGCTGGTTCTGGTGGCCACGCTGTGCGCGGCGAGTATGTGGATTTACGCCAACCGCGTGCTGATTCCGCACCAGGTGTCCGATGCCAATGCGCGGGGCCGGCCGCGGGGCAATCTTTCCGATCTTTATCCTCGGTGGCTAGGCGCGCGAGAGCTTCTGCTGCGCGGGCGCGATCCTTACAGCGCGGAAGTCTCGCGCGAAATTCAAGCTGGCTACTACGGTCGTCCACTCGATCCGGCTCGTGCGGGGGATCCGAGCGATGAGCAGGGGTTTGCTTATCCTGTCTATGTGGTCTTCCTGCTTGCCCCGACTACAGGATTGCGCTTCGCGGTGGTCCAGAGAGGCTTCTTCTGGATACTGCTGGTTCTGACCTTGGCCAGCACGCTGCTCTGGCTCCGAGTCTTGCGGTGGCGGGCGACGTTGTGGACTCGGGCTGGCCTGCTCGCGCTGACGCTGGGTAGTGTAGCTGTGATGCAGGGGCTGAAGCTGCAGCAGATGAGTCTTCTGGTGGCGGGGCTGCTTGCCATCGCGATCACGCTTCTGGTCACCGATCATGCGGTCGCTGCTGGATTTCTGCTGGCTTGGGCGAGCATTAAGCCGCAACTGGTGGTGCTGCTACTGGCCTGGCTTGCCATCTGGACCGTCGCCGACTGGCGCCGTCGCTATCGCGGCGCCGCATCGTTCCTGCTAACTATGGTTATCCTGTGTGGCGCTTCGGAGTGGTATCTGCCGCACTGGATTCCCCGCTTCTGGCACGCTCTCCACGAATATCAGCGCTACACGGGGTCGATGTCGGTGCTGGACACGTTGATTGGCGCTCCGTCGATGCGGTTCCCTTGGAGCTGGGCTGTCGAACTTCTGGCGTTCGCAGCCATGATGGGTGTCTGCTGGCGGGAACGGCGGCAGGCGGCGAACACTGCTTCCTTTGCTTACACGGTCAGCCTGGTGCTGGCCACAACCGTGCTCCTGATACCCACCTGCGCCCCTTATAATCAGGTGCTTCTGATCCCAGCGGTGCTGGTGCTGGTCATGGAGCGCCGGGCAATTTGGCAGAGAAGTGCCGCTAACCGCGCTCTGTTTGCGATCACCGCTGGCTTGATCTTCTGGCCGTGGATATCGAGCATGGTGCTGGTAGGTCTGTCCTTTATTCTGCCGCGGGAGACGGTGGAGCGAGCCTGGGCAATCCCATTCTGGACGGAGACGCAGATTCCGGTGGGAGTGGCTGCCCTGATGCTGGTGCATTATTATCAGAGGGCTTTTGCCGTGTCGGCAAGGCCGGCCACGTCGTAGAATGCTTTGGGGCCGCGCAGGACGATGCCGTCTTTGGCTGGCGGCTTCGGCTGGTGGCTTTTACTGGTAGGATGTCCGCAGGAGAATCAGGGTAAATGTCGACTTCGTCGCATTCGGGAATATCCAGTATTTTCCCCATCGCGATCTTTGTAACCGGGAATGATCAGCAGACGGTGTCGCTGAATCACACTCCTTACACCGTGGGGCGCAAGGTGGATCGCGACCTGGTGATTGCCGATCCTCGCGTCTCTCGCGAGCATGCCACCATCGTTTCAGAAAACGGCGAGTTTTTTGTCGTCGACCTGAATAGCAAACACGGCACCTTCGTCAATGGAGAGAAGGTGGACCGCCACAAGCTGCAACGCAACGACCGGCTGGAATTTGGCGCGCGCGATATCGCCTACCTGATCTTCCATCCGCTGCAGCATACGACCTCGAACACGGCGCGCGAGTTTCTGAGCCAGATTTCCGGCATCCAGATCGCGCCGGAGGCGAGCGACCTCGAAAAGCTCACGCTGTTCATGGAAGCGGCGCGCAAGCTCAATACCATCGGCGTGCTCGATGAAATTCTGGTTACGCTGCTCGATGCCACGCTGAAGCTGACGCGCGCCGAACGGGCGTACATCTTTCTTCGCGACCTTGGCGCGACGACCCTGACGCTGGCGGCCGGGCGTAACTCGAAAGGCGAGCCGCTGCTCGACGACAAGACAATTTCCCGATCGGTGCTGGACGGCGCGTTGACTTCGGACTCGGAATACATATTCACCGACACCAGCCAGATGCTCGACGTAAAGGAACGGAAAAGCATCGTCACGTTCGACCTGCGCACGGTGATCTGCATGCCGCTGCGCAAACCGATGGTGCAAACTTCCCGGTCGGAGCAGGCGGTCGCGGGTGGGGAAGTGATGGGGGCGCTCTACGTGGACTCGCGCTTTGCCTCGCGCGATATCACCAGCGTCAGCCACGATATTCTGCGGGCGATCGCGTCTGAAGCTGCGCAACTGGTCGAAAACGCGCGCCTGGTGCAGGCCGAAGAAGCCGGGCGGCGGTACCAGCAGGAACTGTCGATCGCGGCGTCGATTCAGCAGCGTCTGTTAGCGGTTACTCTACCCGAAGTTCCTTTTGCGCGGGTCAACGGGCGCAATTTGTCTTGTAAAGAAATCGGAGGCGATTTCTTTGAAGCGGTGAACACGCCCCAGGGCCTGGCCGTGGTGCTCGCCGACGTCAGCGGCAAAGGAGTCTCGGCGGCACTGCTGGCTTCCATTCTGCAGGGGATGGTTTACTCGCAACTTATTTCGGGCATGCCGCTGGTGGAGATTGTCGACGCGGTCAATCGCTTTTTCACCTACAAACACATTGGTGAAAAATACGCGACCATGATCATTACGCGCCTGCGCAGTGACGGCGATCTTGAGTACGTCAACTGCGGACATGTTCCGCCGGTGTGGATCTGCGGCAACGAAGTGCTCCGGCCGGGACACGGCAATCTGCCCGTTGGTCTGCTGGCGGATGCGACGTACTCGAGCGACCGGTGCCAGTTGAAGGCGGGGGATCGCGTGATCCTGGTGACCGACGGCGTCACCGAAGCCGAGAACGCCCGCGGAGATATGTTTGACAGCGAACGCCTGGAGGCGGTGGCGGGGACGAGTAAGTCGATGGAAGATGTTTTCACTGCCGTCGCCGATTTCTGCGGAGGCACGCCGCTCAACGACGATTGCACGGTGGTTGAGCTGTTCTACAGCGGCTAAGGTCTTGCTTGTGTGGTGACGGGGCTCTGCCCGTCCAAGGGACTATTACACCCAACCCCTAAAGGGGCATCTGATTTCGGAATGTTTGGCATTGCTAAATCGATGCCCTGATACGAAACTCGAGACCTGGTTCCAAGCTCGAGACGTCGCCTTGGACGGGGCAGAGCCCCGTCACCACACGAGCCGGTCACGACAAGCAAAGTATCGCGCTCTATGGCTGCGCGTCCTGATGGATCTCAACCGTTGACCAGGTCTTGTCGGCGGCGTGGCACAGCTTTTCCAGGGCGCAATCGGCACACTTTGGACTGCGCGCCACGCATAACTTCCGCCCGTGCCAGATCACTTCGTGAGAAAAGTCTGTCCAGCGTTCGCGAGGGATGATCCGCATCAAGTCTTCTTCGATTTTCTTGGGGTCTTCCTGCTTGGTCAATTCGAGCCGGCGCGAAATTCTGGTCACATGCGTATCGACCACGACTCCTTCATTTTTCTTGAACCAGGTTCCGAGGACAACGTTCGCGGTTTTGCGAGCCACTCCGGGGAGGGTCAACAACTCCTCCATGGTGTCGGGCACCTTTCCGCCGAAGTCCGCGACTATCTTCCGCGCCGCGCCCACCACCGACTTTGCCTTGTTGCGGAAGAAGCCGGTCGAGTAGATGTAGGGCTGCAACTGTTCGGGCTGGAGAGCGGCGAAATCCTGGACGGTGGGATACTTTTCAAAGAGCCCGGGCGTGACCATGTTCACCCGCACGTCGGTTGACTGGGCGGAAAGAATCGTCGCCACCAGCAATTCCCACGCGCTACGGTGAGTGAGAGCGCAGGTCGCGTTGGGATAGAGTTGGTCAAGGTCGGCGATGATCTGAAGAACGCGCTCGGGGGCCAAAGGGTCATATCCGGACGCGGATTTCTTTTTCTTGGCGTGGGCAGTCGTCACTTTCGCAGTCGTCGTTCTTGCGGTTTTCTTCAATAAGGCTGAACCCTGCGTCCGGCGGGCGCCTTCCTGTCGTCCGCTGCGGCTGGGTTGACGCGGCATGTTTCCGCGAGGCATCGGTTTCCTCCTGGACACTGTTGGATAGCGGGTTCATGGTAACAAAGCCGCGGCCACGCATCCGACCAAAGTAACCCCGCTGCGATTGACGGGTTGGCGGGCGGGTGAGTACTCTGGAAACTAAGTTCCGACAATCAAGGAAAAACTTGTGGCCGTGAAGGGAATCAAACTCGGACAGGTCTGGCGCCAGGACGCAACCGGCCAGGATCATTTGGTCACCAAGGTGTACAGCGAAGTGTTCTCCCAATATGCGGTGCTGCGGCCAGCCGAGGTTACCGCGCCTGACGCACCGGTCGTGAAGGTGAAAGTCGTCAAGTCCGGAGATGGCGTATCTTTGCCCGGCTTCAGCTTCACGCAGGACGGGACGTTCTGACACGTTTTGATGGACTTCCCCGCCACGCTTGTCATCCCGAGCGAAGCGAGGGATCTGCATTTGGACTGCCCATACAGCTGATCGCATGACCGAGAAAATCCTCACCTTACTATTTGTCTTTATTAATTCCCTGGTGGCGGCGACCGGCTACGCGGGGATCGCGCTGCTTATGGCGATTGAGTCGGCGTGCATTCCGCTGCCTTCGGAACTGATCATGCCGTTTGCGGGCTACCTGGTTTATACGGGCGCGATGAAGCTGGTGTGGGCGGCGACGGCTGGCGCGATCGGCTGCAATCTGGGCTCGCTCGTTGCCTACGAAATCGGCTGCTACGGCGGACGCCCGCTGGTGGTGCGTTATGGACGCTGGATCCTGATGGGCCATCGTGAACTGGATTGGGCCGACAGATTTTTTCTGCGCTGGGGAGACATGGCCGTGTTCATTGCGCGGCTGCTGCCGGTGATTCGCACCTTTATCGCGCTGCCGGCCGGGATTGCCCGCATGCCGCGCGGCAAATTCCACATCTACACTTTTCTCGGGTCGTGGCCCTGGTGCTTTATGTTGGCCTACTTCGGCATGAAACTGGGTGAGAACTGGCGCTCGCTGGGCAAGTACTTCCACAAATTCGATGCGGTGATTGGGGCGTTTCTGCTGGCTGGGATCGTGTGGTTTCTTTGGTCGCACTGGCAGAATCGGCTGCGCATTGCGGAGTAGGCTTGGACGGGGCAGAGCCCCGTCACACACGAACTCTTTACGCTGGCGGCCGCGCCAACTGAGACGCTACTAGCTTCCACTGGCCATTGCATTTGCGCAGCACGTCCAGGTAAATGTAGAGCACCGCGGAACGCTTCCCGTTGATTTCGACTTCGTCGGATTCTGAGCCGTGTACGACGGCGGTGTCGCCGAATACGCGAATCTTCCTTCCGGTCGCGACAATCGAGGGATAGCGAATTGCTCCCGTCCGAAAATTGTTCAGCACTTCCTGCTTGGTGAAAGGCTTGCCGGCCTCGTTGTACTGCACGTAGTCGTCGGCGAAGATCTGCGCCAGTGCAGCGAGATCGGCGATCATCAGTGCGCGGTCTCCGGCCTCGTGCAGCGCTAGGATCTGCTGTTCATCGTTCTGCTGTTCGTCGGTCGCGATGTTCTTGATCGGCATAACTCTCCCGTATCTGACAAATGGTAATCTCACGCTAGGACTTGATACTGGCATGGGACTTCTAAACCACCTTATATACCCGTGGGGCTTTCTGCTGCAGGGACTGGCTATTGTTCACTTTATCCGGCGGCGGCCGGATACCTATTGGATTTTTATCATCCTGTTTCTCGGGCCGCTGGGAGCGATTATCTATCTTTTTGTGGAGGCGCTTCCCGATGTTGGACTGGTGGGGCAATCCTTCAAAGTGTTTCCGCGGCGCAAGCGCATTGGCGAACTGGAGGCGGCGATTCGTGACAATCCGTCGGCGGGGAACTATGAAGAACTCGGTGACCTTTATATGGATGACGGGAATCTCCAGTCGGCGCGAGTGGCGTTTGACAAGGCCATTGCCGCCCGTGCGGATACGCTGGACCCCTTCTACCGGCGCGGAGTTTGCGCCATCCTGCTGGGTGACGCGGCGGCAGCATTGCCTGATCTGGAGCGCGTGGTCGGGAAAGAGCCGGACTACGATTTCCAGCGCGCGGCTGGATTGGTGGCTCATGCCTATGCGCAGACCGGACAAAAAGAGAAAGCGGAGGCGCTGTTTCGGCGGGTGACGGTCACGTCGACTTTGTCGGAGACTTACTTGAACTTTGCGGAGTTGCTGGCGTCCGAGGGACGCAACGCCGAGGCGCGGGAGTGGGCGCAGAAGGTGCTTGATAAGAAACCGAGCATGCCTGGTTATCTACGGCGGCGGGAGCGGCCTTGGTTTAGGCGGGCGAATGAGATGCTCAACAAAACGAGCGTTTAGCATTGCTTAGTGCTAATAGCCAAAATGCTATCCTTCCACCGATGCGTATTTCCTACCTCGAATGCACTCGCTGCGGAGAGCATCTTTCCGCCGATCGTCCGCAGAATGTTTGTCCCAAAGATGGCGGCGTGCTTTTCGTCCGCTACGACCTGGCTGGCCTGAAAGGGAAGTTGCGCCGCGACGATTTATCGGGCCGCGTGGCCAGCATGTGGCGTTATGCTGAAGTTCTGCCGGATGCTGATCCGGTCACGCTCGGCGAGGGATTCACGCCTATGCTTCCCAACCGGTGTGGTGGCGGGGCTCTGCCCCGCAACGGGGCGGAGCCCCGTCACCACACGAGCTGCGAACCTGCTAACGTTTTCATCAAGGATGAGGGGCTGAATCCTACCGGTTCTTTCAAGGCGCGCGGCATGTCGGCTGCCGTGACCATGGCTCGACATTATGGACTGAAGAAGCTGGCGGCTCCTTCGGCTGGAAACGCCGGGGGCGCGCTGGCGGCTTATGCGGCGGCGGCGGGGATCGAAGCTTACATCTTTATGCCGAAAGATGTGCCTCTGGCGAATCGCATGGAATGCGATTACTACGGCGCGCACGTCACGTTGGTCGACGGGCTGATCAGCGATTGCGGACGCATGGTTGCCGAACGCATAGAAAAAGAAAGGTTGTCGAATCATAAAGAAGGATGGTTCGACGTCTCGACCCTTAAAGAGCCGTTTCGCGTCGAAGGCAAGAAGACGATGGGCTATGAAGTTGCCGAGCAATTCGGCTGGAAGCTTCCGCACGGCATCATTTATCCGACGGGCGGCGGCGTGGGCATGATCGGCATGTGGAAGGCGTTCGATGAGATGGAGGAGCTGGGCTGGATTGGGTCTGAGCGTCCGAAGATGATTGCGGTGCAGGCGGCGGGCTGCGCGCCGATTGTTAAGGCTTGGGAAGCGGGGAAGAGCACTTCTGAAATGTGGGCCGACGCCTCGACCTTTGCCGCGGGCTTGCGCGTGCCGAAAGCTTATGGCGACTATCTTATTCTCGATATTCTGAAGAAAAGCCGGGGCACGGCGGTCGCTGCCAGCGACGAGGAAATCCTTGCGGCGATGCGGCATTGGGCCAGCGTGGAAGGCGTGTTTGCCGCTCCGGAGGGAGCCGCATCGTTGGTTGCTTATCAGAAGCTGCTCGCCAGCGGATTCTTCCGCGCCGACGACACGGTCGTGCTCTTCAATACGGGATCGGCTTACAAGTATCTCGACATGATCGCAGCGCAGGAAAAGAAAGCGCGGCCCGCGGCGCCGGTTGCGCGCAGCATTAATATCGGCGGAATCATCGGGCCGTACTGAAGTCACGTGGACAGAAACCGTGGGTTTCCCCTTTCAAGGCGATTCTCTGCAGCGGCAGCGCGAAGAAATGGTGCGTGTGCAACTGGCCGAGCGCGGCATCCGCGACCCTCGCGTACTCGAGGCCATGCGCAAAGTGCCGCGGCATGAGTTTGTCCCGGAGAACTTCCGGCAGGATGCCTACGGAGACCATCCGTTGCCCATCGGCGAAGAGCAAACCATCTCGCAACCTTATATTGTGGCGGCGATGCTTGCGCATCTCGGTCTTCAATCTGGTGACTACAGCGGCGATCGCGTGCTCGAAATCGGCACCGGCTCTGGCTACGTGACGGCATTGCTCTCGCTGCTTGCGGCCGAGGTGTATTCGGTGGAGCGGCACGCGCCGCTGGCGGCCCTGGCGGAGAGTACTCTGCATCGGCTGGCGTATCGCAACGTGAAGATCAGAGTCGGCGACGGCCGCTTGGGTTGGGTGGAATACGCGCCGTTCGATGCCATTCTTGTTTCTGCCGCCACGGCTGAGATGCCTCCAGCGCTGTTTGAGCAGTTGCGCGAGGGCGGACGCATGATGGTGCCGGTTGGGCCGTCCTCTAGTCAGGAACTGCAACTGATTTTGAAAGTTGGCGGACGGGCGGAGGTGATGATTCTCGAAGGCTGCCGGTTTGTGCCGCTGGTGGAGGGGGCGGTGGAAAACGAATAGTTTTGCGACGGTGCGATAAGTCATGCGATCGAGCGACATGGGTCTCTTCCTTCCATCAGCATCGTGGCCGGGCGGGGGCGCCCGGCTCTCCACTAGCATTCACTGCTTTACAATTGTCTCGTGGGTTTCTTCCAGAATCTTAAGATCACGCTGGAGATGATCAAGTGGGAGCACTCGATTTTTGCGCTCCCGTTTGCGCTCTGCGGAGCCATGCTGGCCGCTGGAGGCTTGCCGGCCTGGCGGCAACTGGCTTGGATTGTGGTCGCCATGGTTTCGGCGCGGTCGGCGGCTATGGCGTTCAATCGGCTGGCCGACGCTTCGATTGATGCGGCTAATCCTCGCACGGCTACTCGCGCACTGCCGGTCGGACTGTTGACGCCGTCGTTTGTCGGCGCGTTCGTTCTGGTCTCGTGCGGAATTTTTGTTCTGGCCGCTTCTCAGTTGAATCACCTGACGCTGATGCTTTCGCCGGTGGCGCTTGGAGTGATCCTTTTGTATTCGTACACCAAGCGATTTACGCGCTGGTCGCATCTGTTTCTTGGATTTGCTCTGGGCATCGCTCCGGCGGCGGCTTGGATCGCGGTGCGCGGGTCGCTCGATCCGCGAATTCTGTTGCTCACCGCGGCGGTGACGTTCTGGGTTGGCGGATTCGACGTGATCTACGCTTGTCAGGATCATGACTATGACCGCAGCCATGGATTGCACTCGGTGCCGCGGCATCTCGGAATTCGGAATGCGCTCGTCGTTGCCCGTTTGTTTCACCTCGTGATGCTGGGGTTGCTGGTCGCGCTGATCGTCACTTTCGGCTTGGGTAAGCTGGCAGTCGCGGGAGTGATCGCCGTGGCTGCGCTGCTGCTCTACGAACACACGCTGGTGCGGCACGACGATCTGAGTAAGCTGAACGCGGCGTTCTTTACTATGAATGGGGTGATTTCGGTGGTGTTCTTTGTGTTTGTGGCGGGAGATTTGCTGGTGCGGCGTTAGTCTCGCGGAAATTCCCTTTTGCGCATGACTTCTGGAACGTCACGCGATCCATGCAGGATGGCGATGACTTGCAGTATTTGCGGTCGTTCGCGGTAGACAATCAGATAGGAACCGGCAGGCCAGAACCGCACGTCACGTTCGGTTAGATCCCAGCGGGTGTGTCCCATCCGAGGCTGCCGGGCCAACTTCTCAAATGCGTTAAAGAACTCATCTTCGAGTTGATCGGCGGCGTTTACGTTGTCGAGCGCGACAAAATCCCAAATGTCCTGCAAATCCTGCAGCGCATCGGGAGAGATCGCATAGCTGGACATTGCCGCTACTTTGCACTTCTCCGCTGCCGCAGTCGCGCCCTGGCCTCGGGCCCTGCAATGCCGAGGCCTCGATCAAGCTGGTCGATTCCCCGGTCGATTTTTTGCCGTACTTCTGAAAGTCGCTGCCGTTTGAGTTGTTCCTGCTCTTCCAGAAGGCGCAGGCCTTCGCGGATCACTTCCGAGGCAGAGGCGTAGCGTCCGCTCTTTACCTTGTCGTCCACCATTCGTTCCAGTTCTGGCGTTAGAGAAATATTCACGGGTCCCTCACGTCAACCGTATAACAACAAATGCTTGAAAATAGCATATCATGTTATTCAATTTGGAATCATGGCAATGAATTGGTAGTGGGCCTCAAAGCGGATTGGAATGGTATCGACTGAGCGGCAGGCCACTTCTCGAAAGGCACGAGAAGAGGTGCACCAATTGGTAGGGGTCCTTCGCCTTCGCACGGATTTTACTTCGTGAAGTCCATGCCGCGCTCAGGATGACAAGTCTTTAGTGGTCCTCCGCGGACTGGGTTATTATTAAACAGATGCCGAACGCGCACGCATTCCAGACCGATGACCCGCGCCTGCTCCCGATCAAGGATAAGGTCCTTGCCGGCGAGCGCCTGAACGAGGGCGACGCGCGTGCGCTTTATGGGACGGGCGACATTCTGGCGGTGGGTTGGCTGGCTAACTGGGTTCGGGAGCGGATGCATGGTGACAAGGCTTACTTCAACGTCAATCGCCATATCAATCCGACGAATGTTTGCGTGGCGGCTTGCCGGTTGTGCGCTTTTGGGCGCAAGAAGGATGCTCCGGGCTCTTACACTATGGCGCTTGAAGAAGCGTTCGAGACAGCGGCTTCCGGCTACAGCGAGGCGGTCACGGAGTTTCATATTGTTGGAGGGCTGCATCCTGATTTGCCGTTTCAATATTTTCTTGATCTGGTTTCTGGATTGAAGGAGCGCTTTCCGCTGGTCCACATGAAGGCGTTCACCATGGTGGAAGTCGCTTATCTGGCGAAGCGGGCTAAGCTGACCATCCGCGAGACGCTGGAACAAATGAAAGAGGCTGGCGTCGATTCTTTGCCGGGCGGCGGCGCTGAAATTTTTGCCGACCGGGTGCGACACATTATCTGCGATCACAAGATTGATGGCGATCAATGGCTCGATACCGCGCGTCTGGCTCATCAGATCGGGCTGAAGTCGAACGCCACCATGCTCTACGGGCACATCGAGAACGACGAAGACCGCGTCGATCATCTGCTCAAACTGCGCGCTTTGCAGGATGAGACGGGCGGCTTCCAGACTTTTATTCCGCTGGCGTTTCATCCGGCGAATACTCCGCTGCAGCATCTTTTCACGACTACCGGCATGCTTGACATCAAGCAGATTGCGGTCAGCCGTCTGGTGCTTGATAACTTTCCGCACATCAAGTCTTACTGGCAGATGATGACTCCGAAGATTGCGCAGATTTCGCTGCGCTTTGGAGCCGACGATGTTGATGGGACGGTGGTCGAGGAAAAGATTTATCACGATGCGGGAGCGACCACGCCCCAGGGGCTGCGGCGGCACGACCTGGTGCGGTTGATTACGGAAGCTGGGCGCGAGCCGATTGAGCGGGATACGCTTTACCGGCCGGTCACGCGCACGGAGACTTCGTTTACCGTGTCGGTGTAGGGATTGCAACATCCACCACGGAGACACGGAGTCACGGAGAAAAACGACCGCGGGGGACTTCGCGGCCGGGTGGGCATCTAACGACTATGGCAAAAGAGCAAACAGCGGTTTTTGGCGGCGGATGTTTTTGGTGCACTGAGGCGGTTTTTCAGCGTCTTGCGGGCGTGACCCACGTCGAGCCTGGGTACATGGGCGGTCGCGCCGACCAGGCGACTTATAAGCAGGTGTGCGACGGCGACACGGGGCATGTGGAAGTGGTGCGCGTTTCTTTCGATCCTGATGCGATCAGCTACCGCGATCTGCTGGACGTATTTTTTGCGGTGCACGATCCGACTACGTTGAATCGGCAGGGAAATGACGCTGGCGAGCAGTATCGTTCAGTGATTTTTTATCACGACGAGGAGCAGCAGAAGATCGCCGAGAACACCATTGCGGAGTTGACGGCAGCCAAGGCGTTCTCTGAACCGATTGTGACCGCGGTTGAGCCGGCCGAGGAATTTCACGTGGCTGAGGGCTACCATCAGAACTACTACAACGAAAATTCGCGCCAGCCTTATTGCATGTTTGTGATCACGCCGAAGCTGGCGAAGCTGGAAAAAAAGTTCGCCGAAAAATTGCGGGCGTGAGCCGGTGGCTGCTGGCGAAATCCAGGCTTTCTAAATCTTGACTCGGGAAATCTTGACTTGTGAAATTCAGGCTGCGGGATCCTGACCGGCGGCGGCGGGTTCGGGGCGTTCTTCGGGCCTCTCCTCGGGCCTTTCCTCGAAGAGAAGGCGGCGCAGGGTGCGCAGATCGTTGAGCAGGCGGCTGCTGGCCTTCAGGTGCTGCTCCAGTTTATCCAGTTTGAATTGAACGAGGCGCAGGGCTTCGACGCGGCGATCGGGCTTGGCGGCGACGGCTGCGTCGAGGTCGGCCGCGATTTCGCTTTTGGC
The DNA here is from genome assembly GCA_963747545.1 of uncultured Acidobacteriaceae bacterium. Lineage (GTDB taxonomy): Bacteria > Acidobacteriota > Terriglobia > Terriglobales > Acidobacteriaceae > Acidiflorens. The sequence continues at coordinate 536,245 of CAVVFQ010000004.1, forward strand.
TTCGGCGATGGCGTCGACCAGCAGGCGCACGTATTCGTGGGCGTTTTCGACGCTATCAAACGGAGTTTGGAGGAGATCGCTCACAGGCGAGAGTACTTTAGCATATTGAAAGTATGGCGGAGAGGGTGGGATTTGAACCCACGATACCCGTTAAGGTATGTCCGCTTTCGAGGCGGATCGTTTCAACCACTCACGCACCTCTCCGAACCGCAATTGTCAGTGGAAGCGTCTGCCCTCAGAGGCTAAAGCCCGCGTCTTTTCTGTCTCGGGCGGCACCCTTCGGCATCGCTCAGAGCGAGCTCTGAAGCCGTGCGCTTCCCGTTCGTGCTCCAGCATGGTTCACGGATGATGCAAGACGGGGCAAGCCCCGTCTCTACACGAGCTTTTCCGCTGGCTCTGAAGCCTTGCCTTTCCACTAACGACGCTTTCTGAAAAACTCCTGCAGCAGTTCTGCTGAACGTCCGGCTAGTACCCCACCTCTGATCTCCATTTGATGATTCAGGCTGGGGTGATTGGCCACCTGCAGAATCGAATGGACGGCGCCCGCCTTCGGGTCATCGGCACCATACACCAGGCGGCGGACGCGGGCATGAACGGCTGCTCCCGCGCACATCGCGCACGGTTCAATTGTAGCAAACAGTTCGCAGTCGCCGAGACGGTGATTACCTAGGTTTCGTCCGGCCTCGCGCAGGGCCACGATTTCCGCGTGGGCGGTGGGATCGAGGGTGGTGAGGTTCTGATTCCAGCCTCGTCCAACTACGCGGCCGGCGCAGACTACGACTGCTCCCACGGGCACTTCGTCCGCCTCGAGCGCGCGCTGGGCCGAGCGCAGGGCTTCCTCCATCCAGAGTTCGTCTGAGGAACGCTCGGCAAGCGCTTCGGGCTTTGGATTTAGCTTTCTGCGACTCATCTGATACCGGCGTTTTGCCTTCAGTGTTATTCTATGCGGGTTATGGGAATGACCGGCAGAATCACCGACATTTTGCGCAAAGTGTTTTTGGTGGACCTGGCCCAGGGACTTGGGGTGACGTTTCGCTATCAGCATCCCAAGGAAATCTACACCGAGCAGTATCCGCTGGAGCGGCCGCAGGTGGCGGAACGCTACCGGGGCGCGCCGCGGCTGAACGTCAATCCTGACACGGAAGAGAGCCTCTGCATTTCCTGCGACCTGTGCGCGCTGGCTTGTCCGGAAAATTTGATCGTGGTGATCAGCGAACGCAACGAAAAGACCCGCCGCAAAGAACTCGTGCACTTTACCTATGACTTGAGCCGCTGCATGTTCTGCGGCCTGTGCGAGGATGCTTGTCCAACCGATGCGCTCGAGCTTACCCAGGATTTCGAGTTGGCGAGCTTTAATCGCGAAGGCATGATCTGGGATCGCGAGACGCTGGAGAAGGGTCCGCAGCCGACGGTTTATCAGAAGTAGTTCTCAGTTCCCGGTTCTCAGTTCTCACGATCTCAGTTCTCAGGAGACAATTGGCCTCTGCGGATTCTTGAGACAGATGAGCCCACTGCTTATATGCAGTGGACCCCAGCGATTCAATGGATAAGCGGCGGGAATCGTGCCATCGATCCGAACGGGGAGCCACCATGAAGAACACGCATGCACTAACAGCCCTTACCTTGGTCAATCTCGGGATGCTGATTTTCCTCCTCGCCCATCAGGCCGCGCCGGTGCAAGCGAGCGACTCTGAGCAGGTAGTTCGCGCCCGGGCGCTCGAGATCGTGGACGCCCAAGGAAAACTGCGAGCATCACTTTCGGTCATTCCCGAGGGACCGTCGCGGCGCGCAGATGGCACCCTGATAGATCCGAACGGAAAAGTCTATCCCGAGGCCGTGGTATTCCGTCTGATCCGTCCCGACGGCCGCCCTTCGGTAAAGATCGCCACCACCGAGCAGGGCTCGGGCATTGATCTCAGCGGAGGCATCGATCCCGCCTACCTGGTGTTGAGCGCCGATGGCGGCGCTACCTCATTAACCCTGACCAACAAGGACGGACATCGCCGGGTCATCAAACCATAGACGGTGAGGTCCGGTTCGTTACGTACGAGTCCTTCCGTAATCTCCCATTCTCCGTGGACGAGTCCCATACTCGATTCTGGCCCATGCCGTACTTTCCCCCACCGCCGACTGTACGGCGTGCCCCGCGAGCCGGGTTCGCTGAAACTACTCCTGCTGTCCTTCGATGTCAGAACGGTCGTCGCCTACGAGGCAAATTGCAGGTCATCTCTCTCACTGGAGGCTTGCTCTACTTGCCTGAACCTCTGGATCAGGGCGCACAGGTAAAGTTGATGTTTCTGACTCGCAGGGGATCGGTGCTTGGCGCGGCGGAAATGTTGAGTCCGGTCACTTGGGGTCTCCAGGCGTTCAAGTTCGTCAAACTCTACGACGACGACGAGGTCAGGCTGCAAGCGGCGATTCAGTCATCCTTGGACCAGAACCGTCATGACCGCGGGCAGATAGAAAAGTACAGGGCATGGTGATCCTCTTCATCGTCACGAGCTAGCCAGAGCACCCCGTCCGCCAACACCCGGCGCTCCGAACACCTGAACAGCAGTCCTCATTTTTGTGGGTGCTGTTTTTGTTGCGGTCGCAACTTGGGTGATATCTCAGTATCGGCAACGAAAAATGATGGCAGATAGCCACGCATTGGATTCCGGTTGAAGCAACTATCGAATCAGGCGCTCTCGGGGGAACGCGCGAGAGCGGGAAGATCGCGCTACCGACCTTTCGGTTGTCCTATGTGGCGTTCGCGCAATATTATTCCGGTATAACCTTGCGCAGCCAGACCCATGGTTGATTCCAAATGGCCTCATGGATTTTAGAAAGGAGAACAAAATGGTAACAAAAGGAAAAGTCCTGGTACTAGTCTCGAGCGGTCGCGGTTTGCCCTTGAAAGATGGCAAAGTTTATAAGGGCGCCGGCTACTACCTCAACGAGCTGACGGTTCCGGTTCGCGCCCTGATGAAGGAGGGCTACGAAATCACCTTCGCCAACCCCAAAGGCAACGCGCCCCAAGTGGATGTGCATTCAGAGGTCGCCGATTTCTTCGGCGGGGACGCGGCCAAGCTTCAGGACTATATGCTATTCCGCGACGGCCTGGCTGGGCTCAGAGATCCAATGCGCATCGCGGATGTCATCGCATCGGGTCTGGATCAATATGACGCCGTTTTCGTCCCCGGCGGCCATGGCCCGATGATCGATCTTCTCGATGATCCCGACGCGGGCACCGTGATGAGACACTTTCATAAAACATCCAAGCCTACGGCAGTGCTCTGCCATGGCCCGATTTCACTTCTCTCGGCCCTTCCAAATTCTTGGGAGGTGGTCGCCGCGCTGGCGGCGGGCGATAACGCTGGAGCGCAGGCGAAGGCTAAAGGTTGGATCTATGCTGGATATAAGATGACCATCTTTTCGACAGCGGAAGAGCAGCAGCGGGAGCCGCTTGAGATTGGCGGCAAGGTGCTGTTCTATCCGGACTTCGCCTTGCGTACGGCGGGCGGTGACGTAAGTGTGGTCGCTCCATGGGGGAGCTACGTCCTTCAAGATCGCGAGCTGATCTCAGGTCAGAACCCGTTCTCTGATGAAGCGCTTCTGAAGCTTCTTCTACCGGCACTCAACGCGAAGAAGAAGTGAGTTGGTAAGAGCGATCAAACCAAGATCCTTTGTTGCGAGGGATGATCATATCTGCCTCCTTCTCGTTCATGCTGGGAAGCATCGCACGGAGTGAGACTTTGTTTCTTAACTGCTGAACTCAGGTGTTTACACTCACTGAGAACTGGGCTGGATCCGAGTCGATGAGTGCAATCGGGAGTGGGTGTTGAAAAAGTCACTGAGATTGGCAGGTGAGATTTAGCAGAAGCATGTTAGAAGGAGGAATCCACCCATGCTTTGCTGGATTTCTATCGTCGGAGGCCTGCTGATCATGATGGGGCAACACGACCGCTCCGAAGCGCTGTTCTATTACTTCCGCCTGGAAGATCAAGTTCCTGAGACCCACCTGCTGCGGCTCATCGAAAAACACATCAGCTTTGCCTTTGTGCGCGAGAAGCTGAAGGACAGCTACAGCGAGACCGGCCGGCCGTCGATTGATCCGGAGCTTCTGCTGCGTATCCTGTTGATTGGCTACTTGTACGGCATCACCAGCGAGCGGAAGCTGGTGGAGGAACTGCGCATGCACCTGGCATGGCGCTGGTTCACCGGTCTGGGCTTCGATCAGGAGATCCCGCATCACTCCACGTTCTCGAAAAACCGGCATGGACGGTTTCAGGAATCGAGGCTGTTCGAGGAGTTGTTCGAGCAGATCGTGCGGCAGTGTGTGGAAGTGGGATTGGTGCAGGGCAAGCACCTGTCGGTCGACGGCAGTTTCGTGGAGGCGAATGCAGCGAAGGAGAGCCGCATTCCGCGCGAGCAGTTAGCGGAAGCGGCGCAAGTGAACCAGACCGTGCGCCAGTACCTGGTGGAACTGGAGCAGCAGAATCCCCCCGAAGAGCCGGTGCATCAGCAAGACCAGGTCTCGACCACCGATCCCGATGCGACCTACGCGACCAAGGGTGGAACTCCGGCCCGACTGGGGTACTACGACAACTATCTGGTCGACAACCCCAGTTGCGTGATCGTAGGGGTGCAAGCGACCGCGGCACGGATGAGTCAGGAAACGGTGGCCGCGCAGGACATGCTCACACGTTTCACGCAATGGCGAGGACAAAAGCCAGAATCGGTGGCGGCCGACACAACCTACGGGAACGGGGAGTTCTTGCAATGGTTGGCAGATCGGAGCATCACTCCTTATATGCGAACCCGCGACAGCATCCACAGAAAGAACAGCCCGTTCTACGGACCCGACCGGTTCACGTATCAACCCGAAAGCAATAGCTATCGCTGTCCTGCGGGGCAGCAACTGAACTATGGTGGCCGCAACCAGCGGAACCGCACCCATGCCTACATCGGGACTCGCAAACGTTGCGGAGAGTGTGCGCTAAAAGCGCAGTGCACCAGTGGAGCGTTTCGCTTTCTTGCCATCCACATGGATGAACCCGCCCGGCAACGCGCCCGGGAGTTGGCGAGCACGCCGGAGTTTGCCCATGCACAGCGGGAAAGAAAGAAGGTGGAAGCCTTGTTCGCAGAACTCAAGAATCAGATCGGATTGCGCCGCCTGCGTCTGCGGAGATTACGGTTTGTGCGGGAGCAGTTCTTCCTGGCGGCGGCTGCCCAGAACCTCAAGCGACTAGTGCGGTTCCTCAGCCAACCGATAACACCCACTGTGGAACCCGCCTCTTAGCTGAGGTGAGAAGAAAGAACTCGTCGCCGTAATCATCGCAGCCAAAAAGACATTCCGATCACGCACTTTTTCAACAGCCACGGGATTTATCGACAACCTGAGAACTATGGGAAACTCAAGGTGACGCCTACACCTGGTGGCCATCACTCGTAATATGCCGGCAACTTCTTCTCCGCGTCGCTTTGGCGCTGATCGTGGTTGATCCAGAGCTGCGCATGTTCCTTCGCGATGGTTGCCGCTATCTTATCCATGGACTGAAGCGAGGCCTGCTTGTTCCAGTTATTGTCAGGGACGTAGCGATGTTCGAAACTCGTCTGAAAATGAACGACATCGCCGCTAAGAATCACGGGGCCAGTCTTAGGGAGCCTCACGAGCAAAGATTGGTGGCCGGGCGTGTGTCCGGGCGTGGAGAGCAGCACGAGGCTCCCGTCGCCAAAGATATCGTAGTCGCCGTCGATGAGCTTTACCGGATGCTTCTTGTTAAAGGCGACGGTGTCTTGCCGGCTCCCAGCCCATTCGTACTCGACTCTTTGCACCAGCATCAGTGTGTTGGGAAACATTTCGATGTTCCCCGCGTGGTCCGGGTGGCTATGCGACACGGCCATGAGCTTGATGTCCGAAGGCTTAACGTGTATCTCTTCGAGCTGAGCCGCGAGCGTTATTGGTTTGCGCCAAATCGGGCCGGTGCCGGGCCCCCATTCGTGAAACACCTCTTCATGATTAGGCAGTTGTGCTACAGCATCATCAATGCCCGTGTCCCATAGGAACCACCCCTGGCTGTGGTGGATGAGGTAGCAGTGTCCGGGAAAGCCGATGGGGGTTCCGACGTTGACTCCTGGCGTCCAACGCGATTCGTCGGGGCCACTGCCGTCGCCGCAGTCGATCACATAGAGTCGGTCTACTCCGGACTTGACTTGCGGATTGGGGGCGGCGGAAATACGCACGCCAGGGATCGCGATCGCCAGCGCCAACACGGCAACCAAGAAGGTCCAATTAACGGTTGCTTTCATGAAATCCTCCATTCGGAGTCTGATCGAAGCCACCATTTAGCCAGAACAAAATGGGTTGCGCAACTGGACGATGGTATAGCCCATACTTTCGTATCGGCAGTGTCTTCGCGTCTGTGCCGGAACACGGCAACCCCGGAAGTAACAGGGAACGTCGTCTTACGACGCCCCGCTAGCCTTTTACGCTGATCTTTGAGAAGGAGAGAACGGCGGTTCCCGTGGTAGGGCGCCCCATGGATAGGGCTGGACGGAAGGTGGTGAAAATCAGCAGGTTCTTTAGCTGCGGCAGCACGGCTTGGGCGTCGTCTGGTTGCGACAGGATGCGGTAATCTTCGACTCGGCCGTTGGCATCGACGTAGGCTTCGATCACCACTGCATTGTCTCCCATATTGCCTAGCGACATGCCGAACGCCGACTGCTGAAGTTGAGGTCCCGTGTAGAGCATGAGTGGAACGTCGGCGCTGCTGGCTTCGAGGGCTTGCGGCAGGGCAAAGAAGCCGAGCAGGAGTCCGAAAGTCAAGACTGCGCTGACTAGTCCGGCGGTGGCCGGAACCATGAAAGCGTCGAACGAATTTGACAGCCTTACCAGCAGGCCTTCAAATCTTGGACGGCGCGTTTGCGCGGCCTCGCGCGAAATCGCCAGCCGTAACTTTAACGCCAAGTCGGCGGGGGCTTTCTTTGGTCCGAGGCTGGTAAGCAACTGCTGGGTGCGCTGCATGGCGGCGAATTCCCGCTCGCAGGCGGCGCACTGTTCCACATGGCGGGTGAGCGCTAGCATCTCGGCTCCGCTTACGCGGCCGTCGAGATAGGGCGAGAACAGGTTTCTGGTCTGCGCGCAGTTCGTCCCGGCGAATTTTGTCTCGGTGCACTTCATGGTGTCACCTCAACCTCTCTGCCACCACGCGAACCTTCATGCGAACTTTTATGTGAGTTCGGGCCGGCGTCAGGAGCGAGCAGGCCCAGTTCGGGACCGACTTCCTTTACGTAGGCTGCTAATTTCTTGCGCAGCGCGTCGCGGCCGCGGGTGATGCGTGACTTTACCGTGCCCAGCGAGATGGCTAAGACCTCCGCAATCTCTTCGTAGGACATTTCTTCGAGGTCGCGCAGGATCAATGCCGTGCGATAGGGTTCAGGCACTTGCTGCAGAGCCTGGTCGACGGCGGCTTGGACTTCGGTATGCGCGAACTGTTCGAAGGGCGACTCGCCGGGATCGACCAGCCGGTCTTCGAAGAAGCTCGAGAATTCGTGTTCACCCGCGGGCATCGGGTCAATCGGCGTTTCCTGTGCTTTGTGGCGGAACCACCAGCGCCTGCGATTGGCGGCCTCGTGCAGCGCGATGCGGTATATCCAGGTCTTCAGGCTGGACTCGCCGTGGAAATGCTTCATGCCGCGGAACACTTTCAGAAATACGTCTTGGGTCGTGTCGGCCGCGTCCTGCGGGTCATTCACGATGCGGTAGATGACGCTGTAGATGGGCTGGTGAAACTCTCCGATCAGCCAGGAGTAGGCTTCTTCGGAACCCGCCTTGAGTTCAGCGATGACGGCGGATTCCTCGGTTCGGATTCCGGTTCGGGCTCCGATAACGCTGGCTAGATCGCCCAATGTGGTTGCTCCCGCCATGGTGGCGTTGCCCTCAATTATAGAGAAACTCTGGCCCCCGCCGGCGGGAATTCTAATCCTTCACGCCTAGATGGTTAGACTCCGGCGGGGCTGCTGGAGTTCCCACGTTAAGCCCTGTTTTTGCAATAGATTGGAGGGGGGCGGGTCGGTTACTTCGTCGGCGGAGGGCTGGCGGGCGGAGTGGCTGGGGTGGTTGGCGGCTTTGGGGTAGTCGCTGCCGGCTTCGGGGCGGTCGGCTTCTTTTTTACGGGCTTCTTCGGGGTCTCGGTGTCATCCACCACGATCTTTTTTGGGGGCGGAGGCGGGGCCGCGGTCAGGGTCTTGACTTGGGCGCGCAAGCGCGTCAACTCGTCTTCCTTGCTCGCCGTAAGTTTTTGCATGCGATCGCCAAAATCGCGGCGCGCGCTCTTCAGTCCGTTCAGGTCGTTGTCCAGACTTTGAAACTCGTCTTTTGATCCGAAGGCTCCGGCCAATTCCGTCACCGATCCAAAAACGCTATAGAGGGCATCGAGGTTGCGGTAGAGCTTGAAGCTTGCTCCCAGATCTTCGGGGGAGTTGTTGAGTTGCGCGATGGTTTCGGGCAGGGTCGATTGCAAATTGCGCTGGATGGAGTCGATATCGGCCAGGGTCTGTTTCTTGGTGGCGCCGTCGGTCTTCCATCTCTCGATGCGCATGCTTGCGAGATCGGATTGGATGCTCTTCACGGTCTGCTGCAATTGCGCCAGGATGCTGTTCAGCTCGCTGACCGAAGCGTAAGCGACGGGCGGCTGCGGCGCGGCTTGATCTTGTGCCGGCGCCTGCGCAACCGCAAACGAAGCCGCAAGCGTGGCGATCAGACTAAGAAGAAACGCCTGACGCAGAAAATTGCGCGAGTTCGACATCAAGTTCAAGATGGGCTCCGATGGTGGTGTGGTTTGTCCTCCATATCCTATTTGACGTTGGCCACGGAGTCGAGTTTGACGGCGCGACGAAGCTGGGCGAGAATTGAAACAGTGGGCCTGTGGCGCAGCTGGGAGCGCGCTTCCATGGCATGGAAGAGGTCGTCGGTTCGATCCCGACCAGGTCCACCATCCTTCTCGTCCCGCCGTCATTTTAATTCCCGTGTAGTCATGCCTCGCTGGTTCCGACCTGCTGCGGAAAAACTTAAGACGTAACTGCGACGATCACGCGTCCGGGTTTCACTGGATGTTCCACTAACTCATGCGCTCGTGCGATCTGATTCAGCGGGACGATTTCGGCAATGTCGAACCCCCGCCATCCCGCCTCAAGTGCCTGATTGATGGCGAGAGCGGCATCGACCTTTGCCTCAACCGGAATATCGTCGCTGCCAACGAAGAAGAGTCTGGCATTGATAAAGACGAGTTCCCACACCGGTGTCTCGGGCGTGGGCGCATTGGTCGCGTACGTTGCGATGGAGCCGCCCTGCGCGAGAACCGCCGTATCGGCCCTAATGTTCGCGGCAAATGCCACCTCGACTACGTGATGAACTCCAGCGGGAGCTAATGCCCGGATTCGCTCCGCCAGGTCTCCATCAGTCAGCACGACCTCGTCCGCTCCGGCTCGCGATGCGATTTCCTTGTCGCTTTCGGCGCGGCAAGTGGCAATCACTCGCGCTCCTGAACGATGCGCGAGTTGTACGGCACAAGCTCCAACCGAGCCGGCGCCGCCTTGCACCAGGACTGTTTGTCCCTTGACCGGACCCGCGACATTAACGGATCGATGAGCGGTGATGCCCGGAATACCCAGACAGGCACCCTGATCGAGAGGCACTCCTTCGGGAAGTTGCACCACCTGGCGCAACGGAACTACCGTGTACTGGGCGGCGGTTCCAAAGGGGCGGTAGGATTGAGCGCCGTAACACCAGACACGCCGCCCGATCCAGGTTTGCGACACTCCTTCGCCCACCGCGTCAACCGTGCCGGAACCATCGCTGTGCGGAATGACGCGTGGATACGGCATTCCGAGGCCAAAAGCGTTCTCGCGTTTCTTTACATCTCCTGGGTTGACGCCTGAATAAGCAACGCGAATCCGCACTTCGCCCGCGAGCGGCCGAGGATCATCGATCTCGCCGATGTTCAAGACATCTCGCGCTGGACCTTGCTTTTCGTACCAGGCCGCTTTCATGACTTCACGATCCGGCAGCGGCTTGACGGGCATCCTCGCGTTCGTGGACGTTTCTGAAGTGCTCGCGGAACTGGTTCTTCAGATTTTGCTTTCGTTCGCGCGGAAATATGCCGGCACTGGCGTTGAATATTACGTCTTTGCACGACGAACACGCGGCTTGGACAGGGGTTCCGTCGACTTCTTTGACGATGACCAAATGCGGTTTGTTCATGCACAAGAGTTTCCCACAGGTCGGTTCCCAGCGCCAGCCCGGTGGATTTCAAACGGCAACATTGCTACCCACACAACGCTGCCCACGACGACGACTTCCTGATTTGTTCATCAGCTGAGATATAATTCGCGGCGCGCGTGCTTTCGGGCCGGATTTCCAGCCTTCGTTTTTTTGTAGACTCCACCATAGTCGAGGTGAATCAGGCGTGCTCATCATGCAACAGGTTCATTGCCTGTGTTGCGGGAAGTCCAGCAAGCACCCAAAACCAGTGCTGCAACGGATGACGCAAAATCCACCGGCGTCGTATGAGGGCGGCGTCTACATAAATTACGCGTGTCCTGCCTGCAATAATCTATCGCGTGCTGAGGTGCCGAAGGATCTACTGCCGCTCGATACCAAAGATCGAACCAGACATCCCGATGATCTGGTTGCGTTCGTTGTGACTCTCGAATGCGAAACAGCAGAGTGCAAAACTCCCCTGGCGGTGTTTGCGCCAGTGAAACGCGATACCGTTCCCGATGGCTTTGCAGCTCACGTGGCCGCTCAATGGAAGCAGCATAATGCCGCGTGCGCGAATGGTCACCCGCCTCGGCAACCGTTGAAGATGAGCAAGCAAAGTCAGGAAATCCGTTGGAATACGAGCCTTTGGTAGTTGCAGTTTCCAACGCTTATCGGTGGTGTGCGGGCGGGACGCCGGCGCTACGTACGGGCTGCTGTGATAAACTTCCGCTGCAAATTTCCTGTTCAGTTCCGCTTTGCGTATCCGCCGGGTGGTGTTTTCGCAGGCCAGTCGCTTCGAGGAGACTTTCATGAGCTTCAACTTCCCTAAGTCGCAGACACTCGCACCATTTTGCTCTCTTATTTTGACCGTGTTGTTTGCGGCCTCCCTGGTGAACGGACAGACCGGCGGCGCGGCGGTGCTGCTCCGCAATCCCACGGTTAGCCAGACGCAGATCGCGTTCAGCTACGGCGGCGATCTGTGGATCGTGGACCGCAACGGGGGCGAGGCTCGGCGGCTTACCAGCGACGTCGGGATCGAGATTGATCCGTACTTTTCGCCCGATGGCTCGCAGATCGCGTTTACCGGGGAGTATGACGGGAACGAGGACGTGTACGTCATGCCGGCGGCGGGCGGGATTCCGAAACGGCTTACGTCACATCCTGGGAGCGATCAGGTGGTGGGCTGGACGCGCGACGGCAAGCGCATCCTGTTTCGTTCGACGCGAAATAGTTATTCGGGTTTTGTCCGGCTGTTCACGGTTGGGCTGGAGGGAGGCCTGCCGGAAGAAGTGCCGCTGCCTATGGCAGTCGAAGGATCTTATTCGCCGGACAGCTCGCACCTGGCGTATGTGCCGTTTACTAACTTCCGAGAATCGTCGCAATTCCAGCGCGGCCTGAAGCATTATCGCGGGGGCACGGCTTCGCCGGTGTGGGTTGCGAATCTGGCGGATTCCAGCGTGGAGAAGGTTCCGCGCAAGGACTCGAACGATTCGGTGCCGATGTGGGTGGGGAATCATATTTACTTTCTCTCCGACCGGAACGGGCCTGTGAACCTGTATGTGTACGACGTGGCGACGAAGCAGGTCAGCGAGGCGATCCGCAGTAACGGCGTGGATATCAAGTCCGCGTCGGCGGGGCCGGATGCGATTGTGTACGAGCAATTCGGATCGATTCACCTTTTCGACCCGGCAAGCGGGCAGCAGCATGCGGTGGATATTCACGTGACCGGCGACTTCCCGGCGGTGCGGCCGCACTTTGTGAAAGTGGCGGAGCACATCGAGAACGCGAATATTTCGCCGACGGGAATGCGGGCTGTGTTTGAGGCGCATGGCGAGATTCTTACGGTGCCGGTGGAACATGGCGACATCCGGAACCTGACGAATTCTCCGGGAGTGGCCGACCGCGATCCGGCGTGGTCGCCGGACGGAAAATGGATCGCGTACTTTTCGGATGAATCGGGCGAGTACGCTCTGCACCTGCGCTCGCAGGATGGGCTTAGTGAACGGCGCAAAATCAACCTGGGTAATCCGCCGTCCTTTTTTTACTCGCCGGTGTGGTCGCCCGACAGCAAGAAGATTGCGTACACCGATAAACGTCTGAACCTCTGGTACGTGGACGTGGAGGCAGGCAAGCCGGTGCTGGTTGACACCAACCCATACGAAGGCAATCCGGGTTCAGGGTTCGATCCAGCGTGGTCGCCGGATAGCCGGTGGATCGCTTACACACGACAGCTCAGCAGCTGGATGAGGGCGGTGTTTCTTTATGGAGTGGAAGACAAGACCGCGCACCAGGTTACGGATGGCTTGAGTAACGCCGCGTTTGCCGTATTCGACAGGAATGGGAAGTATCTTTATTTCACCGCGAGCACGGATGACGGACCGACGCTGACCGCCAGCATGGGAGGTTTCAAAATACCGGTGACGCGCAGCGGATATGTGATCGTGCTCAGTAAGGAACAGAAGTCGCCGCTGGCGCCGCAAAGTGACGAGGAGAAAGTGGAATCGGCTGCGGGCGCTTCTGACAAGACCGCCGCGGACAAGGCAAAAGGCCTGGCGGACACGGACGAATGCAAGGCGGAAGATTCGTCACCGTCCAAGGCGGGCGGTGAAAAGCCGAAGGAAAGCTCGGGGAAGGACGAGAAAGATAAGGCGGCGAAAAAGGACGACAGCAAGTCTTCTGACGGCAAGTCTTTTGACAGCAAGTCTAAGGAACCTCCGGCGGTGCGCATCGATTTTGAGCAGATTGATCAGCGCATTCTGGCTTTGCCGTTTCCGGCAAGAAATTACAACGGGGTGGTGGCGGGCAAGACCCATATTCTGTATCTGCTGGAAGGTCCGATGGTGAACGACGGAACAGCGAGCGGGCAGATAGTCCACAAGTTCGATATTTGCAAGGGCAAGACGGACAAGCTGCTGGACAATATCGGCAACTTTTTTGTTTCGGCAAATGCGGAGAAGGCTCTCTATGAGCAAGTGCCGGAGCGAAAACCCGGAGGTGGCGGCGACGGCGGTGGGCGTCCCCATGGCGTGTGGTTTATCAAAGCAGTGGACGCTCTGGGAAAGCCTCCGGATCCGAACAAGGCTGATGGTCCGCTCAAACTGGATGGCATGGAGGTGTATACCGATCCGCGTGCCGAATGGGAGCAAATGTACCGGGAAGTGTGGCGGATTGAGCGCGACTTTTTCTACGATCCCAACCTGCACGGCGCGGATAGGAAGGGCTTGACGGCGATTTATCAACCGTATGTTGACAACGTGATGAGCCGCTCCGATCTCAACTATATTTTCGGGGACATGCTGGGGGAGATCACGGCGCAGCATGTCTACATCTCGGGCGGAGAAATGCCGGATGTGAAGCACGTTGGCGTCGGGCTGCTGGGCGCCGACTACAGCATAGAAAACGGGCGCTATCGCTTTCTGCGCGTGTATCAGGGCGAGAACTGGAATCCCGACCTGCGGGCTCCGCTGACCGAACCGGGGGTAAACGTGCGCGAGGGCGAGTACCTGTTGGCGGTGAACGGGCGCGAACTGCGCGGCAGCGACGAGATTTACAGCTTCTTCCAGGAGACGGCGGGCAAGTCCATCCAGCTGAAAGTGGCATCTGACGCGAGTGGCAAGGATGCGCGGAACGTGACGGTGGTGCCGATTGCCAATGAACGCTCGTTGCGGCAGCGCGCGTGGATGGACGCAAACCGCCGCAAGGTGGAGGAACTGAGCAAGGGGCGTCTGGCCTACGTCTATCTTCCGGACACGTTCATCAATGGCTACACCAATTTCAACCGCTACTATTTTGCGCAGAGCGATAAGCAGGGTGCGGTCCTCGACGAGCGCTTTAATGGGGGCGGATGGATCGCGGACTATATCGTGGACTGGCTAAAACGTCCGCTGCTGGCGGTGGCGATGACGCGGGAGGGAAAGGACAATTACATTCCGCAGACAATTTTTGGCCCCAAGGTGATGTTGATCAACGAATACGCCGGCTCGGGCGGCGACGCGCTGCCGTGGATGTTCCGACGGCTGGGGACGGGTCCGCTCATCGGCACGCGCACCTGGGGCGGACTGATCGGCATCGGCGGCTATCCGTCGCTGATCGACGGCGGCGGGGTAACGGCGCCGCGCTGGGGCATCTACAATCCAGATACGGGTGAGTTTGACGTAGAAAATAAAGGAGTGACGCCGGATATCGAAGTTGAGTTTGATCCGGCGTTATGGCGGCAGGGGCATGATCCGCAACTCGAGAAGGGCATCGCGACGGCGCTCGAACTGTTGAAAGCTCACCCGGTGCCGGAGGTCAAGCGACCGAAATATCCGGTATATAACTGGCCGGCAGTGCGCAGCGGGGCGGAGAAGCCGACGGGAACGAACTGAAGGCGGAATCCGGGGCGATGAGTTGGCATTCCGCGTTGGTTCGCGACTGATATTGGAAACCATACTAGGAACACATGTTTAGGAACGCATGAGGGGCAAAAGTGAAAACAAATACCTCGTTGCTACTGTGGGCGATACTGATCGCCACCTTCGCGTCAGCTGCTGACAAGTATGTCTCCAGCGAATTCGGTTTCGCCGCGTCCTATCCCGCAGACGTTGTGCGCACACAAGTTACATCAGACGTGGCAAGCTTTGCTGCAAAGGCTCCGGGCGGAGCCTGGGTGGCTCAGGTGAAGGCATATAAAAATGTCGTGATGCCACAGGATGTCACCAAAGAGTTCATGGAAGGCAAGCTCAAGGAAGTCCTCAGGGATGGTGGAATGACGCAGACTGGCGCAACTTCCTACACGACTTTTCAGGGCCATCCGGCGCTTGTGGCAACGGCCACTTTCATCATCAACAATGGAGAGACTAACTTTGTCTCATACTCGGCGGTCGTAGACATGAAGCTCATCTTCGTGAAGGGGCAGAATCTCATCAAGGGCCAGAATCGCGTTTACTGGGTCGCGGGCTGGGCGATTCAGGGCAAGGATCGCTCTGGTATCCAGCGGTTCCTTGATTCGTTCGAATTGAGGTGAGCTTTTCCAGCGCTGCGGGGCTGGGACTGGACCAGACTGAGGGGTGCGGGCAAAATCTTCCGATTTCCCACAATTTTTTCCCTTTCCCAAATAGGAAAAATTTTGCAGATGCGGTCTGCCGGTCTGGTAGGATAGGTTTTTCCTCACGTAAGTAGCCGCTCAGCAGCATCTTAAGGGTGGAGAGCGGTCGTCGAAAATGGCCTTCGGCGTGCACTTCATGGTGCAGAAGTGTCGTGTTTCGACCCAGTTCCCAGCGGCCTTCAAAGTGCTAGCCCGCGGGATTGACCACGTCTTTTTTGGCATAGCGCCGCAGATGGCAGGATGAGGTAGCGCACCATGAATTCCCAGGCTTCAGAATTGACTCTAGGCATTCTTCCCGAGCCCGGCACTCGCTGGGGCAAGTTTATTGTCAGTTACGGCGTACAGTCGGTGCTGTTGACGATTTTGGTGATTACCGCTGTCATGCACCCCGATGTTCTTGAGCCGCGGGAGCGTGATTACCATTTCGTCAGCCTGGTCAGCACTCCGCCTCCCGTTCCACAAGCTCCGGCGCCAGTCCGGCATTTTGCGGTTCCTGCTCCTGCTCCAAAGATTGAAGAACCGGTAGTGCCGCGGCCTGAAGCGATGCGCGTGCCCACCGAGTTGGTGCGGAAGAAGGTAGTGGTTCCTGAGGAGCAGGCGCCCAAGGTAACGCTGGCAGCGACGAAAGAGATTTTGCCGGATGTGAAGGTGCAGATTCCGCGACCGCCGGTGAAGACGAATGTGTTCTCCGCTGGGAGTTCGGCGACGCCGACGATGGCGGCTGCGCCGTCGAAAGTGCAAACGGGTGGATTCGGGGATCCGAACGGTGTACCGGCATCAGATCCTAAGGGGCATGCGGTTACGATCGCGCAGGCGGGCGCGTATGACATGCCCTACGGTCCTGGATATGGCAACGGCACAGGTGGTGCGAACGGCGCGCGCGGGGTGGTTGCGAGCACAGGCTTTGGCAGCGGCGTTGCAACCGGCAATGGTTCCGGCATTTCCGGTTCGCGCGGCACGGTTCGACAGGCGGGCTTTGGAGACGCGGACGTCGTGCCTGCTTCGCAGCCCAAAACCAAGGTGATCGAAGCCACGGTCAAGACCTTGCCGGCTGAGATCACATATAAGCCCCATCCGGTTTACACGGATGAGGGGCGACGGCTTAAGATTGAGGGCGAGGTTCTGATCGATGTTGTGTTTTCAGCGACTGGGCAGGTGCGCATTGTGAAAGTGGTGCGGGGTCTCGGTCATGGGCTGGACGAATCCGCGGTACACGCGGCGGAAAAAATTCAATTCAAGCCGGCGCTGAAAGACGGTCACCCCGCCGATTCCGAGGCGGTATTGCATATCGAGTTTCAACTGGCGTCGTAGGTCGTGCAAAGTTGGTCGGGCAACACACGCCATGCAACATAGGTTATGCAACATGGGCGCATCCTATGTAAAATGAAACCAACCAAAATGCTGCGATCCCTCAAGGCACTTCTTACGCTTACGCTAGCACTGGTTTGTTGCGCGGGTTTATGCGCGCAGACTGCGCCCGATCAGACTCCACCCGTGCAGACGTCACCCGCGCAGACTACTGCACCGGTACAGACTACTGCACCCGCACAGACTCCTGCACCCGCGCCGCCTGCGCCTGCGCCGACTCCGACCGAACCCCAGCTCACGACGCGCGACGCCGCCACTCAACAGGCGAGCGCTTCTGCCTACAGCTTCGATCAGGTGGTGGATCGGGCGATTGAACGCGAACATTTTTTCATGGCGCAGATGAAGCAACTTCATCCGCTGGTAGAGACATATCTCCAGAATCTGAAGGAAGACAAAGCGCTGGACGCACCTGTGCCCATTAGCGACGTGTACTTTCTGGGCCGATTGGATATGAGCGAAGGTACGGATGACCGGACCTTCTCGCAGCCCAGCACGGCGGGCCTCGGTAAGCGCATGTTCCGTAAATTGGGCGACCAGTTTACGGTAAATTTCCTGCCCCTGGGGTTTGCCCAGATGGTGGTGCTCGATCAGGATTTCCAGCGCAAGTATTACGATTTCGCTTTCGTGCGCCGCGAGTTTCTCGGCGAAATACGTTGCATTGTGGTGGACATCGCCCCCAAGAAAGACGCCGGCAAGGGCCGCTTTGTCGGCCGCGCCTGGATCGAAGATCAGGACTACAACATCGTCCGCTTCAACGGCACCTACTCTTCTCATCAGCGAAACGGTTACTACCTACACTTTGACAGTTGGCGGCAGAACCTTCGACCCGGCGGCATCTGGCTGTCTTCGATGATTTATTCGGAGGAGTCCGATCTGAAGAGCCGCTTGGGGCAGACGCTTCATTACAAGGCGCAAACTCGGCTTTGGGGCTACAACTTGAAGGATCTCCGCCGCAACTCCGAGTTCACGGAGATCACCGTTGATGCGCCGCAGTCGGTGCAGGACCAGAGTCAGAAAGCCCAGGACGCTTCGCCGATAGAGGCGCAGCGCCAATGGGAGCGCCAGGCGGAAATCAACGTGCTTGATCGCCTGCAGCAGATCGGGCTGCTGGCGCCGGAAGGCGAAATCGACAAGGTGCTGCAGACCGTGGTCAACAACATGATGGTCACCAACAACATCGACATTCAACCCGAGGTGCACTGCCGGGTGCTGATGACCACGCCGCTCGAGTCCTTTACGATTGGCCACACCATCGTGGTAAGCCGCGGCATGATTGACGTGCTGCCTGACGAGGCATCGTTGGCGATGATTCTGACGCATGAACTATCGCACATCGTGCTCGGGCATCATCTCAACACCAAGCTCGCCTTCAACGACCGCATGTTCTTTCCCGACGAACGCACCTTCGAGCGCATGGATTTCGCGCGCGATCGCGGCGAAGAGGAAGCTGCGGACAAGAAAGCCATCGAATTGCTCAACAACTCGCCCTATAAGGACAAGCTCGGCAACGCCGGTTTGTTCCTCAAAGCGGTCCGGGCGTATGCTCCGGCTTTGAAGAACCTGATCCGGGCGCACCTGGGCGACAGCCTGCTGAATGGCGACGCCACCAGGATGTCGTCATTGATGACCTCCTCACCGGCGTTCGACCCGAAGAAGGCTGATCAGGTCGCGGCGCTGCCGCTTGGTGGCCGCGTGAAGATTGATCCGTGGAACGATCAACTTGAGTTGGTCAAGACCAAGCCGGTGGCCATCACCACCGCAGCGGAGAAGATGCCTTTCGAGGTCACGCCCTTCTTTCCGTTCCTCACCAGGCTGAACAGCGGCGCTCCAGAAAAGGCGGCTCCTGTCCCGGAAAAAACGGCGGCTGCTCCGACGGGAAAATAAGGTCAGAGGTTAGAGGTTCGATTGCAGAGGTGAGAACGGGTGGCTCCCACGCGCCGCCCGCAGCATACGCATATTCTCCGCGCCACGGGAGATCACGCTAAAACGCTGAAGCCTTGCGGTTCTGGAACTTTGGCCTCGGGAGAGAAGCGACAGAAGAAATCAGGGGAAGCCCCCTGCCAGACGCAGCGGGGCTTGGGCGTGCGGCTAGTTCGTCATCTGGCTGGAGACTTGCGAAAACACGTTGTTCGCATTGGTGCCAATCAGTTTGACCGTGCCAATCACGATCACCAGGATTACTGCAAGCATCACCGCGTATTCGGCGACGTCTTGACCGCTCTCTTCAGTCCAAAGCTTACCGATTGCTTTGATCACACTTGCTTTGATCACTGTTCCCCCCAATCGACAACGGCGCAGCTTGACTCATGCTTACGAGCAGATTCTCGCCGTTGCGTAATTGTAAAATATCCCGAGCCGGGCTTCCACCCAATAGCACCGCAGTGCCCGGTATGGCACTATCGTGCCATATCTCAGTGATTTCCCTTAGAAACATACAGATACAAGCCAATCAATCGATTACGCAAGATCACCTGCAAAATCTTAAACCGGACAATCGTTATTTCGCAATCGCTATTACACAATCGTTTTCAAGGGAAGTCCCTGGTTGACCGCGAACAGCGCCAGTTCCAGGCGAGTGGAGACCCCCAATTTATCGAAGATATTGCTGAGGTGGTGCTTCACAGTATCCTCGCTGATTTTGAAGTATTCGGCGATTTCGCGGTTGGCATAGCCCGCGACCACGGCGGAGACAATCTCCAGTTCTCGCGGCGTCAGTCCGAATTTCTTTTGTTTGGTTTCCTCGTTCGTACTCTGCATGAGGTTGCGGAGGTACTGCACCAGATTCGAGACGCTGTCACGGCCCACCCAGTATTCTCCGGCCATCACGGCATGAATGCTCTTGAGCAGCAACTGGGTGGCGGAATCCTTTAGCACCACGCCGCGCGCTCCCAACTGCAAGGCCTCGACCATTTGTTTTTTTTCGACTGCCGCGGTGAGCAGGATGATGCGCACCGCTCCGGCGCCGCCCGCGCTGGTATTCAAGTCGCGCAGGGCATCGAGGCCGGTGTGGTGCGGCATGGCCAGATCGAGCAGAAGAATGTCGGGCTTGATCTCGGTGGCTAGCTTGACGGCCTCGCGGCCGTCGCATGCTTCGCCCACCACTTTCATATCGCTTTCGGATTCCAGCAGGCGCCGCAGCCCGTCGCGGAAAATGGGATGATCGTCGGCAATCACGATGCGTATGGGATGACTTCGTTTTTCCATGACCGGTTTATCCGTGACTGGAGTATTCCTGATGGGATTGTCTTTGATCGGGCCACCGATCGGACCGCCGATCGGGCCGCCCTTGATCGGACTGGTTTTGCTTGGACTATCTTTGCTTGGACTATCCTTGCTCGGATTATCCATGATTGGCCTTTCTCGCTGGCGGAATGGTTACTTCCAGGCGCACGCCGTGCCCAGGAGTTGATTCTATCGCGAGTTCGCCCGCCAGCAGGTGTACCCTTTCGCGGATCACCGCCGGTCCCTTGCCGGTTGACTCGAGTTCCGCATCCGACAGCCTTCCGGAAAAGGAAAATCCTTTTCCGTCGTCCTCGATGGTCAGCTGCAGATTGCCCGCGCGCTGCGCCAGGCGGACCAGGACATGATGGGCTCCGCTGTGCTTGCGCACGTTAACCAGGCTCTCCTGCACGATGCGGGCGAGTTCGCGGCAGACTTTCTGCGCCAAATCGACGCGCTCTAACTCGCTGACGAACTCGGCTGCGATTCCGGTCTCGCGCCGGAAGCGCTCGACGGTGTCGGAAATGAAACCGAGAAGCCGGTCGGCATTCACTTCGAACGACTTCATCGCCTGCATCAGTTCGCGCAACTTGAGAACTTCTTCACGGAGTAGTTTCTGGATCCGCGCCAACTCCGCGTTCACCAGTTGCGCTTGCGCACCGCCGGACTGTCGGCGCAGGACGTCCAGTTGCATTTCGACAGCGATCAGCGATTGAATCGCTCCGTCGTGGAGTTCGCGCGCGAAGCGGGCTCGCTCGACGGCTCCGGCGCGCTCGCGCAGCCGCCGCATCAGGTAGACGTTGTAGATGGCGGGACCGACCTGCTGCGCGAACTCCTGCAGAAAACGCAATTCCTCTTCCGGCTCTCCCATCATCTTGGGATCGAACAGAAACACCCGGCCCGACCACTCGGACCCGAACACCAACGATACCGAAACCACCGCGTCGAACTTTTCGACCTGGGCGAGAGCATCGAGAAATCCGGTGCTGGAGTCGCGTACGCGCTCGCCCTCGCGATCGAGCAGAACGGTGCGAAAACCATTAGAAGCGCGGGTCGCGTAAATTGCGTCCACCGGCGAGTCGAACAGATAGGACTTTTCGGTTTCCGGCAGAGGCTCGCGCCAACGCAGCGGCTCGATGCCGTCGCCGGCGCGCTTCACCTCGGCCAGGAATACGCGGTAACTGTTCGACTCCTGGGAGGCGCTGAGCACGCGGGACGCGCCGTAGATGGTCATCACTTCGCCGAGGATCAGTTGCATGGTGCCGGTGAGTCCCGCCTCGACACGCGTGGAACTGAGGATGCGGGTGATGACAGCGCGCTCTGCCCGAATTTTTTTCTGGTTTTCGGACATGTAACCGAGCAAAAATCCGAGGACAATGAGATACACGGAACTCATGAACAACTGTTGCGGATCGAGTTCGCGGACACTTATAAAAAGTCGCGGTAGATGCGCCGAATGCAGCCAGCGATCGGCGGAGGCTTCAATTTCGAGGAGGGCGACTGCGGTGGCGGCCGTACCCACCGTTTCCCACAGCCCCCAGCGATAGGCGGCGGCCACCATTACGAAGACGAAGAAGAGGAAAAATGGCCCGCGCTGCGCGGTCGCGAACAGGGATAGCAGCACCGGCCAGAGGATATCCACCCCATGAACCACCAGACGAAAAGCGGTGGTCGACTGCGGCCGGAAGCGAAGCAAGAGCAACACCACCACGCCATGAATCAGGTACACGGTGAGCAGCCAATAGAGCCAGCGCGAATAGACGAACTCGCGCGCCGGTTCCATCAAGAGAGCGAATACCGCGGCAATGGTCAGCGCCACACGCGCGGTGGCCAGCCAGCGCTCAGTCCGCCGGATTTCGCCCGCACTGAGTGGCGCCCGGAAGCGCCAGAGATCACGATATCGAAGAATCATCCAGGACAAGGGATTCACGTCGACGAGCTAGCGCTAAGGTTGAGCGACTCATTCTAAAGCGAAGCTCGGGCAAACTCCAATGTGGTTCTTGCTATTGAGGCAGTGAATCATTTAATCATCGGATCATTGATTCATTGAGGCATTGAGGTATTGAATCAATGCGTTCCCTCCGAGGATCGCTGACTGCTGGTTTACACCTCTGTGGAAATGCCCTAAGTGCTTACACTAGTAACCCCCGCAAACCCACATCACCCTCTAGAATGGAATTTGGAGTAGTCTCTTGGCCGCACGCACTAAACTCTGGATCGCTCTGCTGGTCGGGCTGGTTCTAGCCCAGATTGGAGCGTCGCTGCTCATGCGAAGGGGCGATGCCCTGATGATAGCGAGCGACCTGATCCAGGGCGGTCTGCTGCTGGTTGCGACCGCCGCCTACCTGCCCAACACCGTGCGCACGCGCTGTCCTACTCTCCATATTTGGCTCTTTTGGATACTGATGAGCCTGGGCATGTTCTTCTGGCTTCTCTACCAGGGGATGTGGAATTATTTTGAAGTCCTGAAGCGTCAGGATGTGCCCGATCCCTTTCTGGGCGACATAGTTCTGTTCCTGCATCTGGTGCCCATGATCGCGGCGCTTGCGGTGCTGCCTCATCTGCACGAAGACGAGCGCGACGAGCGTGTCCGCATGCTCGACTTTACCCTCCTGCTCATCTGGTGGGTCTTTATTTATGTGTACTTCGTCATCCCATGGCAAACCGTGTGGGTGGATGAACGGGCTTACAACGCGAATCTCAACCTCGCCTACCTGATCGAAAAACTGCTGCTGCTGGCGTCGCTGGCCGTCCTCGCCTACACCGCCACGGGCGGGTGGCGGCAGCTTTACGGACAGTTGCTGGGCGCGAGCGCGCTCTACGCTTCCAGTTCGTATGTTGCGACCTGGGCGATCGGCCGCAAGCTCTACTACAGCGGGAGCATCTACGACATCCCGCTGATCCTTTCGATCGCGTGGATGGGCGCGGTGCCGTTGCTGGCGCGGCGTTTTGACCTCTCTGACTCGAGGCCGTCGCGGCCGGTGCTGGGCGTCTGGATCACATGGTTGAGCATGTTCACGCTGTTCAGTCTGATCGGGGCCGCCCTGCTGGGGGAACTGGACCCGAAGATTCCAAATGCGGTCAAGGAGTTCCGGATCACGGTGACTCTTTTGACGATGGTGGTGATGGGGGTGGTGGTTTTCTGGCGGCAGCGGCTGCTGCGAGACGAGTTATCTTTATTTCTTGAACGGTCGCGACGATCTTTCGACGACCTCAAGGCGTTGCAGGAAAAGCTGATTCAATCGGAGAAGCTGGCTTCGCTCGGTCAGTTGGTGGGCGGAGCGGCGCACGAGATCAACAACCCGCTGACCGCCATGCTGGGCTACTCCGACCTGCTCAATGCGTCGACCTTGCCACCGCAGGAGCTATCGCAGGCCGCGCAAATCGGAGAACAGGTCCGCCGCACCACCACGCTGGTGGCGAGCTTGCTGACGTTTGCGCGGCAGACTCCGGCGCGATTTGCGGCCGTGAACATCAACTCTGTGCTGCAAACCACGGTGCTGCTGCTGGCTCCGCAACTGGAGGCGGAGGGCAATTCGGTCCGGCTCGAACTCGCCGCTTCGCTTCCGCCGGTGCTCGCCGATTCGAACCAGATTCTCCACGTCTGCATGCATCTTGCCGGACAGATCAACGCCCATCTCAATCGCGAAACACAGTCCACGCTGATTGTGCACTCGCACAGCCAAGGCAACCTGGTGCTGGTCGATTTCTCGGCTTGCGAGGCTGCTTCGGGCGATGGTTTGTCGGGCGAGCGCTCATCGGGCGATCAGGCATCGGACGAACGGGTTTCGCAGCCCCTGTCGTACTCGTCGCCGCTCAACTCCGAAGGCGAGAACAAGCCTTCCACCCTTTCGTTGAGCGCCTGCTGCCGGATTGTCGAAGAACATGGCGGGCGTCTGTTGCAGCCTTCGACTCCCGGCAACCCAGCTTTTCGTATGGAACTGCGGGTCGCCGGAAATTCGGCAGGTCGCGCGGCGCTCGCGGCAAACTGGCCGGTGGCTCGCGGCAGTTCGTAGCCCTATGTGCAGAGATGGAGATGGGGCTTGCCCCGTCTTGCTCTACGGCCTTTCGCGGGCGAGGGCGCCCACGCTACACAAGCGGCGAGCAGCGTCTCTACGGGGAGACAGGCGCCACTTCGACCGTCCTCTTCAACTGTCCGCAGGCGGCAAAAATGTCGCGGCCTCGCGGACGGCGGATGAAGGTTGGAATCCCCGCCGCTACCAGAATGCGCTGGAACTGAAACACACGCTCCTGCGCCGGTGTCCGGTAGGGCAACTCCGTTCCTGGATTTAGTGCGATCAAGTTGATCTTTGCTCTTATGCCCCGGACCAACTCGACCAATTCGCGCGCCTGCTCGGGGGCATCATTCACGTCCGCGAGGAGCACATATTCGAAGGTGAGGCGCTCCCGTGTGCGCAGGGGAAATTCGCGCGCCGCGCTTATCAGTTCCGTGAGGTTCCACTTCCGGTTCAGGGGCATCACCTCGCTGCGCAGTTCGTCGTTCGATCCATTCAGCGAAATTGCCAGCTTCGGACGCAGAGCTTCCTGACCGAAATCGCGGATTCGCGGCACGATGCCGGCGGTTGACACGGTCATGCGCGACTCCGGAATTCCGACACCCTCCACCAGCAGGCTGACAGACTTCATGAAGTTGTCATAGTTCAGGAAGGGTTCGCCCATGCCCATGAAGACGATGTTGACGCGCTGCAGCGGCGGGTCGACTACCTGGTCGCGAAGCACGGCGGCGATCTGCCCTACGATTTCTCCGGCCTCGAGATTGCGCTTGACGCCGAGCAGGGCGGTGAAGCAGAACTTGCAATTCACCGCGCAGCCTACCTGGCTGGATACGCAGATGGTCGATCGGCGCCTGGTCTCGCGGGGTGGCGGGGCTTTGGTCCGGGTTGCGGGGCTTAGCCCCGCCACCACACGGTCTGTTTCTATTCCCGTCTCGATCTCGTCGCCGGCTTCGGTGCCGTCGCCGCTTTCGCCGCCGTCGCCTTCGGGCATCCAGACGGTCTCAACGGTTTCGCCGTCGGAGAGTTCCACCAGATACCGCACTGTGCCGTCGTTCGAAACGAACTTGCGCGAAATCTTTGGAAGGCCCACTGCCCAGCCTTCGTCCGCCAAGCGCGCGCGGTATTCGAGCGGGAGGGTCGACACCTGATCCAGGCGGTCGATCTTTTGCCGATATACGGCATCAAATAGTTGCTGGCCGCGGTAGGCAGGCTGGCTTGACCCGAGGGCAAGATCTGTGAGTTCCTGCAAATCAAGTCCTATGAGCGAATTGGATGGCTGGCTGGGCATTGAAGTGACGGAGCGACGCGCTCGTATGTCTTAGTTCTTTAGAGTAAGAGTGTAATACCGAAAATCCGATGTCGCAGAATCGATGTAAGTTAAACAAAATAGAGACTGAACTTCGGCTTTCGCCGTCCGACAACGGATTGTGGGAGAATGAGAGTAATGATTCATCCGTGAATTCATAGGATACGAACTTCTAATGGTAAAAGAAACCCGCAGCATTCGTCGTCAGACTCTTCCTAACGACCTGACCGTGATTACCGAGCAGATGCCGCACATTCGCTCGGTTGCGATTGGCATCTGGCTCAAATCCGGCTCGCGCGATGAGGATTCGGAATTTAACGGCATCTCGCATTTCATTGAGCACATGGTGTTCAAGGGGACGGAGACGCGCTCGGCGGAAGCCATCGCCCGCCAGGTTGATTCGATCGGCGGCAACATGGATGCTTTCACGGCTAAGGAATGCATCTGTTTCAACATCAAGGTGCTCGATGAGCATCTTCCGATTGCGCTCGACGTCCTCACCGATCTGGTGCTGCATCCTGTGTTCGATGTCGGCGATATCGCTAAGGAGCGCGGCGTTATTCTGGAAGAAATAAAAATGGATCAGGACAATCCGGACTACCTGGTCCATGAAATCTTTACCCAGAGTTTCTGGAGGGACCACGCGCTGGGGCTGCCGATCCTGGGCACGCGTGAGACGGTGAAAAAATTCGAGCGGCCGGTGGTGTCGCGCTTCTATGGGCATCACTTTGCGCCGGGCAATCTCATCGTCAGCGCCGCGGGTAATCTTGACCACAAGAACTTTGTCGAACTCGTCGCCAAATATTTCGAACAGGTGAAGCCGTCTAAGAACGGATTGCACTCTCCGCAGCCTAAGACTTTTTCGCGCATTAATCTGCGCAACAAGAAATCGCTGGAGCAGGTGCAGATCTGCATCGGCGTACCGTCGCATCCCATGGCTCACGAGCGTCGCTACGCTTCCTACATCCTGAATACGCTGCTTGGAGGCGGGATGAGTTCGCGGCTGTTCCAGAACATTCGCGAACGGCAGGGGCTTGCCTACTCCATCTACAGCGACCTGAATCCTTATCGCGATACCGGCTCCATGTGCGTGTATGCGGGGACGTCGCGCGAGTCGGCGGTCAAAGTGGTCGAGTGCGTAGTCGAGGAATTCCGCAACCTGAAGGCCTCGCCTGTGCCGGAAGAGGAACTGCGCCGGTCTAAGGACCAGCTCAAAGGCAGCCTTATGCTCTCGCTCGAATCCTCGACCTCGCGGATGGCGAATCTGGCCCGCCAGGAGATGTACTACGACCATTTTTATGGCCTCGACGAACTGATCGAACGGATCGAAGCCGTCACCGTGGAGGATTTGCGACAAACCGCGGAAGAATTTTTCCGAACGGAGAAGATCGCTGTAACCATTCTCGGCAACTTGACCGGGCTGAAACTCACGCGCGATCAGCTTGTCTGCTAATTTATAGGTGCACGCGGAGGCCGTGCTGCGCACGGCTTGGACAGCCGAGGGCGGCTGTCCCTACGCGAACCTTTTCATCTTCACCGCGCGTGTTATTCTGTTGCGCTCTTCCCTCAACGGACTCCTGAATGTCTTTGCGCGTCGTGGGCTTCATTTTGGCCGCCTTGCTGCTGGTCGGCTATCGCATATTCAAGCCGCGCCATCAAGCCTCAGACTTGTCTCCGTACGAGCGCTGGAGTCTCTCTACTTTGTTCCTGGCCAGCGCGCTCACGCTGTTCGCGGAACTTGCCCTCATTCGCTGGGTGGCCACGGAAGTGCGGGTATTTGCCTACGTCAAGAACCTGGCGCTGCTGCTGTGTTTCCTGGGTTTCGGACTGGGCTGCGCGTTAGCTCGCCAACGTCCTCGCTGGCAGACCGCGGCGACCGCGCTCCTCGGACTGATCGTCATCGTTCGCCTGCCCTGGAGCGGACCGCGGATCATGGAGAGCCTTTCGCAATACCTGGGCGCAGCGCAGGATATCGAGATATGGGCTACGCGCAGCGTGCACGACACCACGGGCTTTTTCCTGTCCGTGGCGGTGACCACCATCCTGCTCTTGCTTATCACTTACATTTTCATCCCCATGGGGCAGACGGTAAGCCGCCAGATCGAACTGGCACCGCGTACGCTGTACGGCTACTCGTGGAATCTGGCTGGCAGTTTGGTAGGCATACTCGCATTTTTCGCCGTGTCGTGGCTGGCTTTGCCGCCGGAGGTGTGGTTCTCCATCGTGCTGGCGGGCATGGCGCTGCTACAAACCAACCGCAGCGATAGCATACGGATCGCCTTGGCCGTCTTGCCGGTGGCGGTCCTGCTCATCGATCCTTCCACTCCGCACCACTTCAACCTCTGGACTCCCTACCAGCAGATCGAACTGGAGGATGAGAATTTTCCCGATGGCGAACTTTCCCGCACAGAGATTCGCGTCAACCATACCGGCTACCAGGTGATGGTGAATCTCTCTGCCGATTTTCTGGCTCGTCATCCCAAATTGTTGAAGGAGGGAGCGGATGACAATCCCTACAATCTGCCTTTCCGTTTTAGTTCTCCGAACCCAAGCGTGCTGATTGTGGGCTCGGGCACCGGCAATGACGTTGCGGCGGCGTTGCGGCACCAGAGCCGATCCGTCGATGCGGTGGAAATCGACCCTAAAATTCTCGAACTGGGCCGGCTTCGCCACCCCGAGCATCCGTATGACGATCCGCGAGTCTCCGCGCACTTGACCGACGCTCGCGCGTTCATGAAGCGCGCCACTGCCCGTTACGACCTTATCCTTTTCGGATTGCTGGATTCGCACACGCAGCTTTCCGACTACTCCAACATGCGGCTCGACAACTTCGTCTACACGGAAGAATCTTTCCGCGAAGCTCGCGCCCTGCTCGCTCCGAACGGCATTCTGTTCATCAAGTTTCAGATCAATCATCCTTTTGTGGGACAACGCCTGAACGAGATGCTGACGCACACTTTCGGGAAGGCTCCGGTGGTTTTCCTGGCGCCTTCTTCTTATTCTGCCGGCGCGACTTGCTTTGCCATTTCGCCTTCGGGACAGGTGGAGGCCAGTCTGGCCGCCGATCCTCGACTCAGCGAGTTTGTCGCGGCCCGGCGTCCGGCGTATCTTGCTCTGCCCCAAGTCGTCGCAGTAACCACCGACGATTGGCCCTATCTCTACCACCAGGGACACTGGATGCCGGGTATTTTCTTCCTGCTCAGCGCACTCGTCATTTTGCTGGCGGGGGTCTTCTATTTTCAGATTCCCGAGGCCCGCACCCGCGTTCCTTCTCTGTTTTTCTTCAGCATGGGCGCGGGATTCCTGCTTCTGGAAACGCAAGTTGTGAGCCGGCTGGCTTTGTATTTTGGGACGACCTGGCAGGTCAATGGCATTGTGATCGCTGCCATTCTTTCCGCGCTGCTTCTGGCGAACTTCGTTATCGAAAAACAACAACGCGCGTGGCCGCGCGCGTGGACTCTGATCGGTATCCTGGTTGGAATTGCGTGCGCCTATTTTGTTCCCTTCAACCGCATTCCCGGCTCGGCGGCCATGGTCGGCGCGTTTGCCGCCCTCGTGTTTGCCATCCCCGTGTTCTTTGCCGGGTTGTTGTTTGCTTCTGAATTCCGCTCGGCCGAGGCTCCCGCGGCAGCCCTCGGCGCCAATATGCTGGGAGCGGTGGTCGGCGGACTGCTGGAAAACGTGTCGCTGATCGTTGGAATGAAAGCGCTGCTGGTTATCGCTGCGCTCTTGTATTCGCTGGCGGCGGTGGGCTTTCGGGGACTGCCGTCGATTCAGCGCCAGCCCGCATCGAGGAATCCGGCAGAACCAACCCAAGTGTGAGCAGCCGCGTGCGCCTGTGCTGGCGCAAACCCAAAGTCTGGGTGCACCGCCTCCGCGTGCTTGCTATCCTATTTAACTGAGGACTGTCTAAGAGCTGAGAGGCGAACTAAGACCGTGCAAATGGTGATCGACGTTTTCGCGCAGATTTTTGGCACCCTTTGGGCGCACAAGCTACGTTCGTTCCTCACCATGTTCGGCATCGCCTGGGGTGTTGGCTCGCTGCTGCTGCTGGTCGGGCTGGGCGAGGGCTTCCGCACGGGCAACCGGCGCAACCTTTCGGAATATGGCGAAAACATCATCATGATGTTCCCGGGCCGCGCCCCGGCGGTTCAGGGGAGCATGAACTCCGCCCGCCAGTACCATCTTACTTACCAGGATTACCTCGACATCCGTAAAGAATCTCCGCACATACGCGCCATTACTCCCGTCCTCTCCAGCAACGACGTGCATGCGGTCAGCGAGTTCGCGAGCGCGAGCGGCCAACTCAACGGGGTCGAACCGCAGTACAACGGAATCCGCTTTCTCCCGATGAAGGAGGGACGGTGGCTCAACGCCCTGGACGAAGTTCAGAAACGCGATGTGGTGATTCTCGGCGATGAGATGACGCACCACCTTTTCCCGGGACGACCCGCCGTCGGCTCCTTCATTTTGCTCAACGGCTATCGCTTCGAAGTGATCGGCACGCTCAAGCGGGTGGGTCGCGGCGACGACAACATGACCAATACCCGCTGTTACATTCCTTTCCAGGTTATGCGCAGCGATTTTCCGCTCAAGGGTGAGGAAGCGTTCGATGCGATTTCGATGATCTATTATCAGCCCCGCATCGCCGACGAACACCTGCTGGCGCAGGGTGAGGCGCGCCGGATCATAGCCCGCAATCACGGCTTCGATTCTCACGATGAAGACGCCTTTGAAGGCATAGATACGGTGCAGCAGGCGCAAATGATGGGCACGATTTTTGATGCGATGAATGGATTCCTCGGGACTGTTGGTCTGGTCACGCTGGCGCTGGGTGCTATCGGCGTGATCAACATCATGCTCATCGCGGTCAGCGAGCGCACGCGTGAAATCGGATTGCGCAAGGCTCTGGGCGCCACCAACCGCAGCATCATGCTGCAATTTTTCGCCGAAGGCATTCTGCTGACGCTGGTGAGCGGACTCATCGGCATGGGACTGGCCGGAGGATTGATGGCGCTGCTGGGCAAGTACAACGGTCCTGGCGGGTTCGATCCGCCGCGACTGGTTGCGAAAACCGCGATCCTCGCCATTGCCAGCCTAATGCTTGCGGGCGTTGCCGCCGGGCTCTACCCGGCGCGCAAGGCGGCGCGCCTGGAACCGGTTGAGGCCTTGAGGCAGGAATAGAGGAGCCGATAAAAAAAGATGATGCGCGACCTGCTCCAGGAATCCTACGAGGCGATGCGGCACAACCGGCGCCGGACGGCGCTCACCATGCTGGGCATGGCGTGGGGCATCGCCACGGTGGTCATGCTGCTCGCTTACGGCGACGGATTCGGGCGCGCTTGTGCCAACATCTTTGCCAACTTCGGCACGAAGCTGATGATCCTGGCTCCGGGGCGCTCGTCGATGCAGGCCGGGGGCGACAAGGCGGGGGCGCAAATCCGCATCACGCTGGAAGACGTCGACCTGCTGACCACCAACATTCCGCAGATCACCCATATCACTCCCAGTTGCGACAAGGATGCGACGGTGCAGTACGATACACGCTCATACACCATAAGCACTCATGGTGAATACCCCAACACTTTTGGCATTCGCGCTCTGACCCTCGCACAAGGGCGCTTCTTCAATTCGGAAGATGAGAGCCAGCACGCGCGGGTCGCCGTGATTGGTTCCGACACTAAAGAAAAGCTTTTTTCGGGACGCAACGCTCTCGGCGAGCATATCCGCGTCGATGGCATCAGTTTTGAAGTCGTCGGAGTGCTCAACCCGAAGATGCAAGCGGGCGACGACAATATCAATCGCGTCGTCTACGTGCCCTTCACCGCCATGGGCGACCTCAAGGACACGCACTACCTCGATTCCATCTGGTTCAGTTACGAAACCAACGACTATGAACGGATCGAGCGATCGGCACGCTACATCCTGGCGGCGCAGCACAGATTCAATCCCGCGGATCGGCGCGCCATGTTTGTTTTTAATCTTATGGAGCAGGTTCACCAGCTCGAGATTGTCACGATCGGTCTCAAGATTCTGCTCGCCTTCATCGGCACGCTGACCTTGGGGATCGGCGGCGTCGGGCTGATGAACATCATGCTGGTGGCGGTCACCCAGCGCACGCGCGAAATCGGCATCGAGAAGGCGCTGGGGGCGCGGCGGCGGTACATATTCCTCCAGTTTCTGGCCGAGGCGCTCACCATCACTTTCATTGGCGGACTCTTCGGAATCATCCTCGCATACGTGGTTGCCTTCACCGTCGGCAGACTCACGCTCTACAGCGCCATGGCCAAGCACGCGGAAGCGGGCGACATACGCCTTATGATCAACCCGCTTACGCTAATCGTCGCCGTCGTGATCCTTAGTGCGGTCGGACTGATCAGCGGCATGGTTCCGGCGATCCGCGCCTCGCGTCTTGACCCTATCGAAGCTCTCCGCTACGAGTAGAGCGATACTTCTGGCGAGTGTAGAGACAGGTTTGCCTCGCCGCCGGAGACGCGGCAAGCCGCGTCTCTACCCCTGCGCTGGTAAAATTCCGAGAACCGGAGACATCCAAACGGAAGTATTTGAGAAGGTGAGGGGTTGTGATGCAGTGAATCGGGAAGAGACGGGCCAGGGCGCCCGTCTCTCCACCGGCCAATGATTATTGCTTCTTGTCTTCGGGCTTGGCGCTGTTGTCGTCTTTTGGCTTATCGTCTTTTGTCTTGTCGTCTTTCGTTTTATCGTCTTTCGTCTTGTCTTGGATCGAGAGCAGTTCAACCTCAAAAACCAGGGTCGAATTGGGTCCAATCTCGGCTCCTGCGCCCCGCTCACCATACGCCAGGTTTGAGGGAATGAAGAGCTGCCATTTCGATCCCACGGGCATGAGCTGCAGCGCTTCCGTCCACCCTTTGATGACTCCGCTTACAGGGAACGTCGCCGGCTGTCCGCGTTTGTAGGAGCTATCAAATTCTTTGCCGCTGATGAGAGTGCCTTTATAGTTGCACACGACCGAGTCGGACGCCGTGGGCTTCGGTCCGGTGCCGGCGGTTAGAATCTTGTACTGCAAGCCGCTGGGCAAGGTAACAACGCCTTCTTTGCTTTTGTTGGCGACCAGAAATGCTTCGCCATCGGTCTTGTTTTTATCCGCAGCCTCTTTCGTTTTCTCCGCCTGCTGCTTGCGAACCTCGTTCTGCACCTCGGTGAGCACGGCCTTCTCTTCTTGTTCCGTCAGACGTGTTTTGGCGCCGCTGGTGGAGTCCTTCAGTCCCTGGATCACCAGACTCCAGTCCACTTCGACCGCTTGGGTTTTCAGGGTGCCGCCAAGGCTGGTTCCGATGTTCATTCCCAGCGCGTAGCTGAACTTTTCTTTTCTGGTGGTAAGCGGAGCAGGAGCCGCTGCCGGCTTCTTCACCGGAGGTTTCGCCGTGGTGGTTGCTTTCGGAGTTGTGGCTGCGGGAGCCGCTGGTGTTGTTGCCGCTGGAGCACTTGCTGGTGGAGTTTGCTGGGCATAGCCAACTCCGGCCAGCATGATCGCCGCGGCCAATAGTAGCGCTGTAGTGAGAGATCTTTGCATTTGTCTATTGTCACATTGGTCGGCATTCTGCGCCAGAGTGGACGTGGTGCCGGGCTACGAGCTACGGGCTTCGAGCTACGAGCCAACCGGGCGACGGAGGTCGCAGGTTGCGGCCCATTTCGCTATAATCCCTGGCATGAAAACCAGTCACTTGTACCTGCTCGCACTGCTCGTTTTCGCGCTGGCATCGACCAGTTCCGCCAAAATTTTGGTTCAACTCAAGGATGCTCAAGGCAAGGTTGTGGGCTCCGCGATTCTGTGGGAATCGGACGGAGGGATCGGGATGGAAGTCAATCTCGAGAATCTGCCGCCCGGCGAACATGCCATCCACTTTCATCAGAATGCGAAGTGTGAGGCGCCGGACTTCAAGTCGGCTGGGCCGCATTTCAATCCTGACGGGAAGAAACATGGATTGGAGAATCCGGAAGGGCACCACGCCGGGGATGGGCCTAACTTCACGGTGGGGGCGGATGGCAAAGCGCATTTCAAGAGGGAAGATAAGGACGTCAACCTCGGGAGCGACAGCCATTCGCTGTACAGCAATGGAGGCACGGCCATCGTGGTGCACGCCAAAGCCGACGACCAGAAGACTGCTCCCGCAGGCAACGCTGGCGATCGGATCGCCTGCGGCGTGATTACGAAGTAGATCGGCGCGATTGCGCGGGACGCGATTGTGCTGGACGGGCGAGGGCGCCCGTCTCTCCATTCTTAATTCTTATCCCGTATTGTGCAGGCCGGCGGCTATGCCGTTCATGGTGGCTCCGATGGCGTAGTCGAGAGATGGATCGGCAATGCCGGTGCGCTTGCGGCGCAACAGATCGACCTGGATCAGGCTGAGCGGATCGACGTAGGGATTGCGCAGGTGTATGGAGCGCAAGAGCACGGGATTGTTTTCCAGCAATTCCTGCTGACCGGTGATCGCGAGAATGAGGCGACTGGTGCGCTCGAATTCCTGGCGCAGCATTTCGAAGGCGCGTTCGCGCAGGGCGGCGTCGGTTACGAGATCGGCATAGAGACGGGCGATGGCGAAGTCGGCTTTGGCCATGGCGATTTCGACGCTGCGAATCAGGCTGGCGAAGAGCGGAAAGCCTCGCATCATTTCTTGCAGGAGTTCCGCGTTTGCCGGGCTGCGACGGGCGAAACGGTCGAGGGCGTAGCCGACTCCGAACCATGCGGGTACGGCGTGGCGGCTTTGCATCCAGCCGAAGACCCAGGGGATGGCGCGTAGGTTGTTGAGATCGAGGCTGAGGCTGCGATTGGCAGCGCGGCTGGCGGGGCGGGAGCCGATGCGGACGTGCTCCAACTCATTGACGGGCGTGGCCTGCTCGAAATATTCGAGGACTTCGGGATTTTCCGCGATGTGTTTGCGGTAGAAGGCGAAGGCGTCGGCGGACGTCGCTTCCATGGCTTCATGCCAGCGCTGCTCGGCTTCGGGTGACGCTCGGTTCGGCATGGCTACGGCCTCGAGGCTGGCGGCGATCATGATTTCCAGATTCCACTCGGCTAACACCGGGTCGGCATATTTCCAGCTTAGAACTTCACCTTGCTCGGTGATGCGGATAGCGCCGGAGAAATCGCCTGGAGGCTGGGCGAGGATGGCGGCGTGAGTGGGGCCTCCACCGCGGCCCACGGTGCCGCCGCGGCCGTGGAAGAGGCGCAGATCGACTCCGCACTCGCGCGCGGCGTGGTGCAATTCGCGCTGCGCTTTGTGCAATTCCCAGGTGCTGGTCAGCATGCCTCCATCTTTGTTGGAGTCGGAGTAGCCGAGCATGACTTCGTGGGTGCGTCCCCAGGAGTCGAGGAGCGGTTGGAACTCGGGAGCTCGCCAGACACGACGCATGATGGCGGACGAGGAGCGGAGGGCTTCGATCGATTCGAATAGAGGGATGGGCATCAGGCCGGGATCGGCACCATTATTGCTGGCGGCTACGGAGACTCCTCCGCGCGCGGCTAGCTGGATCACGGCGTAGATGTCGTGTTCAGACTGGGTATTGCTGATGACGAAATTACGGATTGCTTCCGGGGAGTGAGTTTTCTTTAGTTCGGCTATGGCGCGGAAGGTCTTGAGAAGTTCGGCCGATGGCGCGGAGAGTTCTGGGGGAAGCTGGGTTGCTCTTGCGGGTAGCTTGGCTGCGGACGCAAGTTCCGCGAGCGCTTGCGACTGCACGCTGGCGTGTTGGCGAATGTCGAGCTCGTGGAGGTGGAAGCCGAAGGTTCGGAGTTTGAGCAGAAGAGGCGAGACGAGATCTGCCAAGCGGAGGCCGTGGTTCGCGGCGAGACTGTCTCGAATGATTCCTAGATCCTCTTCAAATTGTTGTGGGGACTTGTAAGCGTGTTCGTGCTTCGACGATTTGCGGGTGAAGCGCAAACGGGCGATCAGGAACTCGAGGAAGTGGCGATAGAGTTCGGCGGCGGTGATCTGCTTCCAGCGCGAATATTTTTCGCCGAATGTTTCGTCGTAAATGCGGACGCGCTGGGCGAGGGCTGGTGACACGGCGATGCGGCGGGTGGACATGCTCAGTTGGCCGATCAGGCGGGTGGTTTCGGCTATGTAGTGGTCGATGATGACCTGGCGGGCCATGTCGAGCGCTTCGCGGGTGGAGGCGGCGGTGACGAAGGGATTGCCGTCGCGGTCGCCGCCGATCCAGGAACCGAAGGACAGCAATCCGGAGGAGAGCATCTCGGGGACTTCGGAGGCGGCGTAGACATCGCGCAGAGATTCTTCTAATTCGGCGAAGAGGCGCGGTAGAGTTTCGAAGAGAACTATGGGGAAGTAGTCGAGGCCCATGTGAATTTCATCGCGCACGGTGGGCTTGTTGAGGCGGACCTCATCGGTCTGCCAGAGGGCGGTGATTTCGGCGAGGATGAGCGATTCGTATTCGCGGGCCTCGGAATCGGGAAGCGGCAACTGGTCGAGGTGTTCGAGATAGGCGGCGATGCGTCGGCGTTTCAGGCGGATGGTGTGGCGCGTGATTTCGGTGGGGTGAGCGGTGAAGACGGGCGTCACTTTGACCTTGCGCAGGGCTTCGAGAAGAGAGCCGGCGGAGATTCCGGCGGCGCGCATGCGGACCAGGGTGCCGCGGAAGGAGCCGGGGGCGGGGGTTTTGCTCCCCTGCATGCGAGCCGCTCGCCGGCGGCGCTTGCGATGGTTGGTCTCGGCCAGGTTGGTAAGTTCGAAATAGATGGCGAAGGCCTTGGTGATGCGATAGGCGTCTTCGACGGAGAGGCTGCTGACGATTTCGCGAGCGCGGGCCAGCAGGCTGCGGGTCATTAGATTGTCGTTAATTCGATTATCGTCAGTCAGTTTGTCGTCAGATTTAGGTGTGGCATCGGATTGAGGTTGCTCGCGGTGCTGGATCAGTAAATGGCGCAACTGCTCGACTACGTCGAAAAATGCTTGGCCTTCCTGCTCGACGAGCACGCGGCCGAGCAGAATTCCGAGGGAACGGACATCGCGGCGCAGGGGAAGCTCTTTCGCGGGATCGGCAGTGTCAGCGGTTAACTCGGCTAGGCGGTCGGCTTGAGCGCCGTCGCTCCAGAGGGAATGGTCGGGCATGGGATATTTTAGCGGAAGGGTGAGAATGAGAGTTTCCTATTGTCGTTGACAGCGGTTTCCCTGATCTTTACGCTTGAATTATATGGAAGTGAATATTGGTCCAGATTTGCAAGCCAAGCTTGCCCGCCTTGCCGCGGAACGGGGCCGGGACGCACAGGCCCTGGTGCGGGAGGCAATTGAAAAGCTCGTCGATTATGATGAGTGGTTTCTCCGCGAAGTCGAAGAGGGACTGGCAGCCGCTGACCGAGGGGAGCTGGTTGACCATGAGGACGTTGGGAAGATGATCGATCGCCGGTATCCTGGCTGATGCCCCCGATGTACTAGTTGGCCTACGCGACGATGAATTGCAATGATTGAAGTAGGGCCAGCTGACGAAAATGACATGGTGTTCGCCTTTCTGCGAGCCGAGGTAGACTCTCCCCGATTCGGCCCAGCATATAGCCCGCATTTCGGAAGGCTCAGAGCTGCGGGCATTACTCGGGAAAGACTAATCGATAATGCTGATCTCAATTCCCCACGGGACAACACGCAAAGAATTGAATTGTTGAAAGCTGTTCGTGGTTATCGAGCAAACGCTTTACTGTTCACGTCCTTTCCGGACGATGCAATGTGGCGCACGGTGGGCATCGAACGCGCCGATTGGACGAGAGTTAGGTATGCGAACCATGTTCCCTGGGTAAGGCTTTCAGGCGGCACACGAATTGTAGCGGATGGGGCGGCAAATATTGACTCCATCGTTGTTGCGGACGCCAACGAGAACATAAGGGCACTGGTCACGGAGCTGGGCAAAGGGAAGCGGTGTCCGGATCTGATCGGCGTCGACGACGGTTGCAACGGAATAATATTGGTGGAGGGTCACTGCCGCGCGACCGCGTATGCTTTAACGCGGCTCCAGGAGAATGTACGGTGCATTGTCGGGTCTTCTACTCACATGAAAGACTGGGTTTTCTATTGAGAGTTAAGCTTGTGATGCTCGTGGAATCCCACCCTTCAAGAAACGAAGGGTGGGGCACCCCCTGCCATCCGCTGCTGACAAAGGGTCGACCTGACAGCTGAATGCTGAGGGTTGACTGCCCCTTTTTCCACATTCCAATCGGGAAAGACTTCTGTCATAATTGATCGTGCACCCCAACCCGCACAATTTCCCAAACAAAATTAAAGCGAGGAAGCGATGTCGGCCAAGTACATCTTTGTAACCGGCGGTGTGGTCTCGTCATTGGGTAAAGGTCTGGCGGCGGCTTCGATTGGATGCCTGCTCGAAAGCCGCGGCCTCAAAGTTAACCTGATGAAGTTCGATCCTTACCTGAACGTGGATCCGGGGACGATGTCGCCGTTTCAACATGGCGAAGTTTTCGTCACTGACGATGGGGCGGAAACCGACCTCGATCTTGGGCACTACGAACGCTTCACACACGCCAAACTTTCCCGTGACAACAACTGGACTACCGGGCGACTGTACGAGCAGATCATCGCCAAAGAGCGGCGGGGCGACTACCTGGGGAAGACGGTGCAGGTGATTCCGCACGTGACCAACGAAATCAAGGCGGCTGCTAAGAAGGTGGCGCAGGATGTGGACGTGGCGCTGATTGAAATCGGCGGCACGGTGGGCGACATCGAGTCGCTGCCGTTTATTGAGGCGATTCGCCAGATGCGGCAGGAGTTGGGGCGCGATAACACTTTATTTGTGCACGTGACACTGGTGCCGTTTATTGCCGCAGCTCAGGAATTGAAGACCAAGCCTACGCAACACTCCGTCAAAGAATTGCTCAGCGCGGGAATTCAGCCGGATATTCTGTTGTGCCGTACGGACCGGTTCCTTCCAAAAGACATCAAGTCGAAGATTGCGTTGTTCTGCAATGTCGAAGAAGAAGCGGTGATCACGGCTAAGGACGTTGCGTCGATTTACGAAGTGCCTATCGTTTTCGCGCATGAAGAAGTGGACACTCTGGTGCTGCGTCGTTTGCACCTGGAGGCTAAGGATCGCGATCTTTCGAAATGGAACGATCTGGTGCACCGCGTTTACAACCCGAAAGATGTGGTCAGGATCGGCATTGTTGGAAAGTATGTGGAGTACGAGGATAGCTATAAATCGCTGAAAGAGGCGCTGGTGCACGGGGCGCTGGCGCACAGCCTGAAGCTGGAATTGAATTGGATCGAAGCCGAGGGTCTGGAGACTGCCGACGATAGTTATGAAGCGCAGTTGGAAGGGTACGACGGATTGCTGGTGCCGGGCGGTTTTGGGAAGCGCGGCATTGAGGGCATGTTGAAGGCGATCCGGTATGCGCGCGAGAAGCATGTGCCTTATTTCGGAATCTGCCTGGGAATGCAAACGGCTTGCATTGAATATGCGCGCAACGTCTGCGGATTGGCGGATGCGAACTCGAGTGAGTTCGATCCGGCGACTCCGCATCGCGTGATCTACAAGTTGCGCGAGTTGCGGGGCGTGGAAGAACTGGGTGGGACGATGCGGCTGGGGGCGTGGCCGTGCAAGATCGAGCCTGGGACGCTGGCGTATAAGGTGTACGGGCAGACCGAAATCAGCGAGCGGCACCGGCATCGTTACGAGTTTAACCGCGAGTATGAAGAGCCGATGGTGGCGGCCGGGTTGAAGATTTCCGGGTCGACTCCGGACGGCACTTATGTGGAGATGGTGGAGATTCCGGGGCATCCGTTTTTTATTGGCTGCCAGTTTCATCCGGAATTCAAGTCAAAGCCGCTGGAGCCGCATCCGCTGTTTAAGGCGTTCACGGGCGCTGCGTACGAACACGGACAGAAAAAGAAAGAGCGGAAAGATGCGGCCGTGGTGGAGATGTTCCTGCGGCCGGAAAAAGTGGGGAGAAGATAAACCATTGAGACATTGAATCATTGAGGCATTGAGTCAATGAGTCATTAAATGTCTCAATGATTCAATGCCTCAATGATTCAATGACTTTGTCTTTCCAAATCGATAACGTTCGCGTTGGTTCGGGCGATCTGTTTCTTATCGCTGGGCCGTGCGTGATTGAGAGTGAAGATCATGCGCTGCGCATGGCGGAGATCATCAAGGGCGTGGCGCGTTCGCTGAATTTTCCGTTCATTTTCAAGGCATCGTACGACAAGGCGAACCGAACTTCGATCCGCAGCTATCGCGGGCCGGGGATTAAGGAAGGCCTGCGCATTCTTAAAAAAGTCAAAGACGAGGTGCACATTCCGGTGCTTACCGATGTGCATCAGGCGGCCGACGTTGCTGCGGTGGCGGAAGTGGTGGACGTGCTGCAGATTCCCGCGTTTCTCTGCCGCCAGACCGATTTGATTGTGGCGGCAGCGCTTAGCGGGCGTCCTGTCAATATCAAGAAGGGGCAATTCGTTTCGCCTTGGGACATGAAGCACGCCGTCGAAAAGTGTCGCGACGCCGGAAATAGCCAGGTGTTTGTGATCGAGCGCGGATCGAGTTTCGGCTATAACAATCTGGTTGTGGACATGCGGTCGCTGGCCATCATGCGGAAGTTTGCTCCGGTGGTGTTCGACGCGACGCATTCGGTGCAACTGCCGTCGGCTGCGCCAGGCGATGGAGATTTGCCGGCGGTTAGCGGCGGCCAGCCGGAATTTATCCCGGTGCTTTCACGGGCGGCGGTGGCGGCAGGGGTGGATGGAGTGTTCATGGAAGTCCACGACAATCCTAAAGAAGCGAAAAGCGATGGAGCGAATGCGCTCGACACGCGAAATCTGCGCGGCTTGCTGAAAGAATTGCAGGCGGTGAAGAAGGCGCTGGACGTGGCGCACGCGACGCCGTAGCGTCATCTCGTTTCTGAATCTGCTACTATTCCGGCGTCATCTGAATCTCATCGCGTATGCATTGGTGGGCATCGATTGTCGGCATTGTTCTTATCTTCGTCATCCTGATGGATGCGTTTGAGACCGTGGTATTGCCGCGGCGCATCAAGCGGACTTTTTTTCGCATCTCGTCCCGGTTCTACAGGAAAACCTGGCGTCTCTGGACCCGTGTGGGGTTGCACATCAAGTCCGCGAACCGGCGGGAAGGGTTCCTCGCGTACTATGGACCGCTGTCGGTGTTCCCGTTGCTAGGCTTTTGGGCACTCGGGCTGATTCTTGGATTTGCCTGCGTGCAGTATGGCCTGGGCGAACACGCGTCGCTGGGGAGTGAAAAAATCACGTTCGGGAAATTGGTATATCTTAGCGGCGAAACTTTCTTCACACTGGGCTACGGGGACATCACTCCCAACAATACCGCCGCCCGCGCCCTGTCCGTGATGGAAGCGGGCATGGGCTTCGCGTTTCTCGGAGTGGTGATCGGATATCTGCCGGTTATCTACAATTCGTTTGCGGCGCGCGAGACGGAAATTTCACTGCTCGATGCGCGCGCCGGGTCGCCGCCGAGCGCGGCCGAGTTTCTGGGACGGTTGGGATGCTGTCCTGAGCAGACCGTGCTCGACGAAATTTTTCGCGACTGGGAGCGCTGGTGCGCTGACTTGCTGTCGAGTCACATTTCTTATCCGGTGCTGGTTTTCTTCCGATCGCAGCATAGCAATCAATCGTGGTTGGGGGCGCTGGCGGTGATGCTCGATGTTACGTCGCTGGTGGTGACCGGAGTGGAGGGCATTCATCCGGATCAGGCGAAACTCACGTTTGCCATGGCGCGGCATGCGGCCGTCGATCTGGCGCAAGTGGTGAACGCGGATTACAGTCCACATGATGAAGACCGGCTTGCGCCAGCGGATTTGATCCGGCTGCGGACGGAACTTGTCGGGCATGGCGTGAGTTTGAGCGTTCCTCCAGAAAACGACGCGGACGCGCCCGACCGACTGGCGGATCTTCGGATGCTCTATGAACCTTATCTGCACTCGCTCAGTCGGCGGCTCTTGATGACGCTGCCGCCGTGGGTCCGCACGGATCGGAAAAAAGATAACTGGCAGGCGGGACCATGGGACAGCGCGATTCAGGCGCGTGCGCTGGAGCATCCGGGACGCGCTGCGGACGACCACTTCTAACCGGGGATCAGGCCGCGTGCGGCAACGGCGTCGACGGCGCTCGGTTTATGCGCACCAGTCGGGCTGTCCTCAAGCGCCGCAGGCACTAACCCGGAATGATTGCAGATTGCCAACTTTGCTTTGATCGCTTACACTCCCTCGGGCGTCGAAACTGATTCTGCAGCGCAGGATGTATAGTGTTGACTCCGGCTAACACGCATGAGGGAGAAAACGATGAGCGTTCAAAACCCGATAGTCGATGTTGTCGAAACGAATTCTTTCCGCGGAACTGGGGCGCGCATCTGGGCGCGCGGACTCTTCCTGGTGGCCGTTGGCGCTCCCTTGATCTTCTTCCCAGCGCCGGTGCGCGGCCAGGCAGCGGGCGCGGCCCAGCCCGCT
The DNA here is from genome assembly GCA_963747545.1 of uncultured Acidobacteriaceae bacterium. GTDB lineage: Bacteria > Acidobacteriota > Terriglobia > Terriglobales > Acidobacteriaceae > Acidiflorens. Next base: position 577,957 of record CAVVFQ010000004.1, read on the forward strand.
CCGAGCCTGACGCAAACGGATGTGAAACTGGTGATCGGCGGCGAAAAGGTCAAGAATGGTTCGCAAGGCACGCTTTCAATAGTCGGCAACTCGCTGCAGTTCGCGACCCCCAAGACTAAGGTGGAGGTGGACGCCTCATCTATTCTGGACATCTCCACCAATGAAGATAGCCGGCAGGATATCACTGGCGCAGCCAAAGTCGTGACCATGGCCATTCCCTACGGGGGTGGACGGGTCCTGAGTCTGTTTTCACATAAGGTTGACGTCCTCACGGTGGAATTCAGGAACGTCAACGGTGGTTATCATGGCGTTATCTTTGTGCTTCCGCAGGGGCAGGCCGCTCCGATCAAAAGGCAGCTGGTCGCGATGGGCGCCAAAGCCAGCGTTCCGCTGGCAGAACCCGCGCCAGACAATAAAAATAAATAGGGGGACTAAACTTTGAAACATCAAAATCGAGCGGCAGTCTCAGTCATTTTCCGCATTGGTCTCGCCTGCGTCCTTCTTCTGCTCGTCGGCTCGTTGTGGGGGCAGACGAGCTCGGGCGATTCCAAGAGTAAGCAGAAATTCTCTGCCTCATCGATTCAGATCGAGCGCATGGATCCGGGCGATGTGCCGATGCCGCCGGAATTCCGTGTGTCCATCTACGAAAACCTGATCACGCAGATCGAGAAGACGGGAAAGTTCCAACATGTTTATCGCAGCGGCGATAAGGCTGCGGCCAGCGCGCCCGACCTGGTCACGCTGCGCACCACCGCGCAAGCCTTCACGCAAGGCAGCCAGAAAAAGCGCGAAGTGACCACGGTCGCTGGATCTACCTCGATGACACTGAAGCTCCACATCACGGATCACGCCGGGCAGACGCTGGTGGATCGCGACGTCCAGGGTAAGGTGCGCTTCTTTGGAGAGAACCTGCGCGCCACCTACGATTTCTCCAAGAAGGTCGCCAAAATCATCGACGATACGTTCTAGCGCGCGCGGCGTTGTAATCAACTTTCGGCGGGGCTCTCGCCGTCGCAGTGTGGGTCCGCGCCGACGCGCTCTCTGACGACCCCGCCAAAGCCCAGGCAGCCGATGCCTGCTGCTTCTGCTAACATTTCCCCTTCATGAAACATTCAGGCGAAAACGTGGTCCGCATTGAAGCGGAGGCGTTGCGGGCGCTGGCGGACCGACTGGCGGGTCCGATGGCTGCGGACTTCAACCGGGCACTCGACCTGATGTTCGGCTGCCGCGGCCGGGTGGTGGTGACGGGGATGGGGAAGAGCGGGCTGATCGCTCGCAAGATCGCGGCCACGCTGAGTTCGACTGGGTCGCCGGCGCTTTATCTGCATCCCGTCGAGGCTCTGCATGGCGATCTGGGGATGATCGTCGGCGGCGATGTTGTGCTGGCGCTTTCGGCGAGCGGCGAGACGGAAGAAATTCTGCGGCTGCTGGCTACGATTAAACGGCTGCAGGTTCCGCTGATTGCTATGACTTGTGATGAGCCCGGAGCAAAGGCAGCGGGCGAGGGCGCCCGCTCTACACTTGCTGCTGCGGCTGATGTGGCTTTGGATTGTTCCATTTCTCAGGAAGCTTGTTCGCTAGGGCTGGCTCCTACTGCTTCCACTACCACCATGCTTGCTTTGGGCGACGCTTTGGCGGTGGAGCTTTCGGAAAAACGCGGGTTCAAGGAAGAAGACTTTGCCAACTTGCATCCCGGAGGAAAGCTGGGCAAACGACTGGCACGAGTCGAAGCGTTGATGCACTCGGGAGACGCGGTTCCGCGGGTGACGGCGCAGACTAAGATGCCGGAGGTGATTTACGAGATGTCGCGCAAGAAGCTGGGCATGACGGCGGTGGTCGAGGGCGATGCTTTGCTCGGCGATCGGTTGCTGGGGGTGATCAGCGACGGCGATCTGCGGCGATTGCTCGAGCAGCGCGGCAAGGATGCGCTCGACCTGATGGCGGGGGATTGCATGACGCGGGCTCCCAAGACGATCGGGCCGCGGGAGTTCGCGGCCACCGCGCTGGCGCGCATGGAGGAGATGAAGATTACTTCGCTGGTGGTGGTGGATGGAGTTGCGGGCAGCGATCAGCGCTTGCTTGGAATCTTACACCTGCATGATTTATGGGGTACGGAGATGGTTTAGCACGCGGCTTCAGTGACGAGGCCGAGCTGGCGCTCGGCTTGGACGGGCGAGGCGCCCGTCCCCACACAACGGCAGTCCCCACACAACACCCGTTCCCACACTACAGCAGTCCCCACACTGCAGAGTCTCCACACTAGCTTAGTGGCAGAAGCGCTGTAGTTTCGGCGGAGGCGGGACGGGGAACTCGCTAAACTCACCTTCCCATCCAGAGCATCCGCGGGCGCTGACGGCGCGGATCACGACCTGTTCCAGATCGCGGGCTTTGGCTCGGGCTTGCGAGATCTGATCGGTTGTAAGATCGCTGCGGTTGAGGTCGCCAATATCCGCGTTTGCGTCGGCATAGCCGGCGTCGGCCGCAACGGTGAACCAAGCGTAGGCATTCAAGCGGTCCTGCGCAATGCCTCGGCCATCTTTCAGTGCTTTGGCGTAGAAATACTGCGCCTGGGGCAATCCTTGATCGGCGGCAATCTTATAAAGCTTGGGAGCCTTGGTGAAGTCTCGATCCGCCATGAGACGGCCGAGGTAGTAGGAGCCGTAAGCGTTGTTCTGGTCGGCGGACAGCTTGAGCCATTTCAGGGCCGCATCTGGGTCACGCGGCACGCCGTTGCCGAGGAAGTAGATTCGTCCAGCGAGCCAGCCGGCAAGCGGGTCGCCCTGTTGAGCCGCCTTGCGGTACAGGTCAGCGGCCAGGCCGGGATTGCTCGCGAGCACGGTTCCGGTTTCGTAATAGTAAGCGAGCGCGATCTGGGCGGGTCCGTATCCGAGATCGGCGGAGCGACGGAAGTAATCAACTCCCAGAGAGTCATTTTGCGTGGACCCGATACCGGTGATGGCGTCGACGCCCCGATCGTAAAGAGCTTCCGGAGAGCCGCTCTGCGCTAACGCGATCGCGCTCGATAGCAAGAGAATTGAGGACAGAATGGTTCGACGCATGGACAAGAGTTTCTCCTACTGAGTGTTGCAGCAAGTATAGGAAGTACGGGGGGAGATTGTGGAGTTACGAAAGTAGGTAAAAGGGCAGCAATTTTCAGAAACACCAGATACGTCCGCGCATTTTGCCTAGAGGGCCGTGTTTTATGGGGTTATTGTGTGCTGGTGAGTATTTAGGCTGACGTTCTGGGTGCGGGACGTCCACGCCGGGAATCTACTGGATCGTCGTGTTCGCCGCTCATTTGCCGCGTGAAGCCGAGTCGAGGTTGGTGGTCGAGGTAGTCGTTGGACCCCGCTACGGGTAGCGTTCGCGCATGAAATCGCTGATCGCTACGTAGGCGGCGGTCAGCGTCTTTTCGTCGGGCAGGAAGACGATGCGGAAGTGCTTCGTTCCGGGACGCTGGCCGAATCCGGAGCCGTGCACTACCGTCACATATTTCTGACGAATCAGTTCGGTGACAAAGACGTCGTCGCCTTCCGGGATGTCGATGCGCGGGTAGGCGTAGAAAGCTCCGCGCGGCGTGACGCAACTTACACGCGCAGTTTCGGCGCACCATTTCATGGTCAGATCGCGGCGGCTGCGCAGCTTGCGCTTTACCTCGACGAGGTGATCCTGCGGACCTTCGAGGGCGGGCTTGATCGCATACTGTTCGGGATGGTTGGCGCAGAGGCGAGCCCGTAACAGCTTGTTCACGCCTTCCAGATACGGTTTGATGACGGAGGCTTCGCCGCTGGCGATGCCCCATCCGATGCGCCACCCGGGGGCGAGGTAATTCTTGGAGAGTCCGCCAAAGGTGATGACTGGAACGTCGGGCGCGACTGCGGCCATCGCGACGTGAGGGGTTTCGTCAGGCTTGTCCCCGTCGATTATGAGCTTGTCGTAAATCTCATCAGCAAAGACGATCAGGTTGTGGCGGCGCGCCAGTTCGGCAATCTGCTCGAGCATCTTTCTGGTGCACACTGAGCCGGTCGGGTTGTTGGGATTGATGAGCACGATGCCGCGCGTCCGCGGCGTGATTCTCTTCTTGAGGTCGTCGAGATCGGGTTGCCAACCATCTTCTTCGTTCAGGTAATAAGCGTTGAGTCCTATTTCGAGCTTCGCCAGAACCGCGGAATAGAGCGGGTAGTCGGGGCAGGGCGTCAGCAGATTGTCGCCGGGATTGAGCAGGGCGGTCAGGCAGATGTCGACTGTCTCGCTGACGCCCGAGGTGACGAAGACATCCTGAATACTCGTGATCCCCTTGCGAGCGGCCTCGCCGCGAATGGCTTCGAGCGCTTCTTTGATACCTGAGGAAGGAGAATATCCATTCTTGCCATCGCGCATGGCCCGATAGACGGCCTCGATCATGTGGGCGGGGGTCTGGAAGTCGAAGTTAAGCGGGTCGCCGATGTTGAGGGGCAGAATTTTGTGTCCCTGGCGGGCAACCTCGTCGGCGACGCAGGCCAGGTCACGAATGGCGTAGCGGACGTTCTCCAGACGAGTGGCCGGGACAATTTCGCGGAGTTGGGTGACGGACATGAGGGAATTCTAACCGCAGAGGGCGCGGAGGGCGCAGAGAAAATCCAGGCAAGCCCGTAGAAGGTGAGCGTGTAAGTAGATGGCATATGTTTGACGCGCTCTGCAAAATTGTGAAGAATACGCTGTTTCTCGGGAGGAGTTCCATGCGCTGTGCAATGTTGGTGTTGGCGGCTGCGTTTGCAGTGGTAGCGCCGGGTGCGGCGCAAGAACAGATTATGGCACCGCCGGGGGATTGGCTTCATGGAATTTCGACCGGGAAAAATGTGGTGGTCGACATGACTTACCCGGTGAACGATAAATTTCCGCCGTGGCCGGGGGATGACCGGGTGTTCGAGGCGAAAGTGAACGCGACGATGGAGAAGAACGGATACTTCACGCGCAGCTTCTGGATGCTGGAGCACTATGGGACGCACATGGACGCGCCGGCACATTTTCCGCCGGGGAAGATGACCCTCGATGAGATTCCAGACGCGCATTTTTTCGGGCCGGGGGTTGTGATCGACGTTCGCGAAGAGGCAGCCAAGGATCCGGATTACCGGTTGACGGTTGCGCGGGTTAAAAAGTGGGAAGCGGAGCATGGGCAGATTCCGAAGGGCGCGATCGCGGTGTTGCGAACGGGATGGGGCTCGCGGGTTCCGGATGTGGCGCGCTATCGGAATATGGACGCGAACAAGGTGATGCACTTTCCGGGGTACTCGGTTGAATCCGCAAAGCTGCTGATGGAACGCGGCGTGGTGGGGTTGGGGATCGATACGCTGAGCATCGACTATGGTCCGTCGAAGGACTTCGAGGTGCATCATGTGGACCTGCCCGCGGGACTCTACAACCTCGAGAACCTGGCCAACACAGAGTCACTGCCGGAATGGGGCGCGTATTTGATCGCGGCTCCAATCAAGCTCGCAGGCGGGTCGGGCGGGCCGGTCCGTGTGTTCGCGGTGCTGCCTCCGAAGTGAGCGCTAAGTCGATTCATATTCGGTATGAGTCAATATTCGGTATGAGTCAATATTCGGAATGAGTCGCGATTCAGCGCGGCTTGAAAGTGAAGGTGACGATTTCATTGCTGGCTGACGAGGCCGGGGAATATTTCCACAGCATCACGGCCTTGGCTGCGCTCTCGGCGAGAATCGGATTGCCTCCCAGAACATCGATTTCAGCCACGGTTCCGTTCGCAAGCACCCGGGCACGCAGGCGAACCTTCCCGCCGATTCCTTTGGTTTTCAGGGCTTCGGGGTAATCGGGTTGCTGGGTTCGAATGACCTTGCGACCGGAGGGCTCGTCAGACTGGGCTTGCGCCATTGGAAACGAGGCTAGCGCCAGGCAGAACAGCAGCAGCAGGGCCAGCTTCCGATGGTTGCTCTTCTTGTTGCGCTTGGTCCGGGAACCGCTGGTCCGGGAACCGCCGCCGAGATGGTAGGCCAATCTGTACCCGCTTGCAGGGACGAAAAACGCATAGAGCCCTGCCTAGCCACGGTAGGGTTTCGGAATGCAAGCAGCAAGGTCACGGATAGAGGCGTCCAAAAATCACCGCCGAGACGCCGAGGGCGCGGAGGACAATCCTTAAAAGCTCGGCGCGCTCTGCGTCTCGGCGGTAGACTGTTTTACTCCCCCCGATCGATCTGCGCCTTTTGCAGCGTGTCGGAGTAATCGACGTAGACGGACTTCCACTCGGTGTAGAAGTCGATTGCGCCGATGCCGCCCTCGCGATGTCCGTTGCCGGTGGCTTTGGTGCCGCCGAAGGGCAGGTGAACTTCGGCGCCGATGGTCGGAGCGTTGATGTAGGTGATGCCGGCCTCGAGGTCGCGGACGGCTGCGAAGGCTTTGTTCACATCTTTGGTGTACAGCGAAGACGACAGGCCGTACTCGATATTGTTGGCGATCGCGATGGCGTCTTCGAAGTCGTCGCAGGGAATGATGGAAACCACGGGGCCGAAGATTTCTTCTTGCGCGATACGCATCTTGGGATCGACGTCGGTGAAGACGGTGGGCTCGAGGAACCAGCCATGCTGGTATTCACCCTGGTCAAGCCGATGGCCTCCGGTGACGAGTTTGGCGCCTTCGGTTTTTCCGATCTCGATGTAGTTCAGGTCGGTCTTGAGCTGGTTCTCGTTGACGGCCGGGCCCATCTCGACGGTTTCATCGAGGCCGTTGCCGACTTTGATCTTCTTAGCGCGAGCGACGAAGTGATCGACGAACTCGCGGTACACGCCTTTCTGAACGATGATGCGGCTGGTGGCGGTGCAACGCTGTCCGGTGGTGCCGAAAGCGCCCCAGAGCCCGCCTTCGACGGCTAGTTCTAGGTTGGCGTCGTCGAGGACGATCATGGGATTCTTGCCGCCGAGTTCGAGCGAGCAATGCTTGAATGTTTGAGCCGCCGTGGCGCCGACAATTTTTCCGACTGCCGATGAGCCGGTGAGCGAGATGGCGCGGACCACGGGGTGCTCGGTGAGCGGGGTGCCGACTTCCGTGCCGAAGCCGGTCACGATGTTGATGACGCCTTTCGGGATGCCGGCGTCGGTGAGCGCCTGCACCAGGTTGAAGGTGGAGAGTGGAGTGTCCTGCGCGGGTTTGATCACGCAGGTGTTGCCGCAGACGACCGCGGGCAGGAGCTTCCACGAAGAGATGGCCATGGGGAAGTTCCACGGAGTAATCATGCCGCAGACGCCGATGGGCTGGCGGACGGCCATGGCGAATTTGTTGGGCAGCTCCGAGGGCACGGTGGGACCGAACAGGCGGCGGCCTTCTCCGGCGTTATAGTAGGCGGCGTCGATGGCTTCCTGGACGTCTCCTCTGGTTTCTTTCAGCACCTTGCCCATTTCTCGGGTCATGTCGCGGGCGTAGTCTTCTTTGCGCTCGATCAGGATCTCGGCGGCGCGGAAAACCATTTCGGCGCGGCGGGGCGCGGGCACCAGACGCCATTTGGCAAAGGCACGCTTGGCTGCGTCCACGGCTGCGTCTACATCTGCCTTATTCGACCGTTGGAAAATGGCGACTACTTCGCGGGTGTCGGCGGGATTGCGGTCTTCGAAAGTTCGTCCGCTGGCGGATTCGACCCACTCGCCGTCGATGAAATTCTTGAAAACCCTGGTTTTGGTGGTGCCGCCGTCGATCACCGGCTTGGTCATGGTATCGGTCGCCATTGAATCCTCCTGGGAGTAGTGCGCAGTACTTTATGCTAACAACCGGGGTGAGGACGGGCAAGCAAGGGGACGCGGATGCCCGAGTCTTCGTGATATTTTCGTCTTGATTATGAAGCGCGTTGATTTTGCCAAGTGCTTGCTGGTTTGTTTGATGCTGGCGGCGCCCGCGCCGTCGCAAGGGACTTTCCCCGTGATCTCCACGGTCGATGAACCGGAGATTGCGGGGCGGCCCGTGCAACTGGACGCGCAGGGGAAACTGCTGCCTTGGCCCTTCCCGGAGAGCGTGGGGGATTCTTATTCCTCTGATTTTCTGGCCCAGTGGACGATTCTCTGGGACCAATTCCAGCGCCAGCGCCTGCCTTACTTTTATTGCTGTTTTGCGATTGACCCTGTCTCTTATGAGATGATTCCCGACCGTAATTGGGCCAATTCCACTGCCTACTTGCGGGCCATGCTGGAAGGTTTTGTGGAACATCTTTATCCGTACACGGCAGACGAGCGCACGCTGGCTTTTCTGGAGAACTTTGTCGACTACGAGATGGAAAACGGGATGACGCCCGACAACTACGTGTGGTCCGGTGTGCCCTACCCTTCGGCGAATCCTGGGGCGGCGCGCTACTCCGGTTGGAGCAGCCATGGGGAGGACTATGTTGAGCCGCACGTGATCGGCGAGGACGGCTACGCCTATGTGCGTCTCTATGAGATGACGGGCAAGACGAAATACCTGTTGGCGGCCATCCACTTTGCTGACGTGCTGGTCAGGAACTACAAGCCGGGCGATGCCGAACACTCTCCCTGGCCGGTGCGCTGCTTTGCTCGCGACGGGCGGGTCGAAGGCAAAGGGATGGGGCCGTACTCGGCGAATGTTTTGGGGCCGATCTCTCTGTTCGATGAATTGATCCGGCTGAAACGGGGACAGGTGTCGAGCTACGCGAAAGTGCGCCGGGCGGCATGGCAATGGCTGGAAGCTTATCCGTTGAAGAACAACGTGTGGGTCGGCTACTTCGAAGACGTTCCGCCCAACATGAACAATATGAATAACGTGATTCCGCTGGAACTGGCGCGCTATGTTTTGTTGAATCCAGGGAAGGACGCGGACTGGCAGCAGCACGCCAGGCAATTGATCGAGTGGGTAAAAACGACGCCGAAATGGCCGAAGTATCGGGTTCACGGAGCGTTGGTAACTACCGAGCAAGGCGACGGCGTGAATTTCTGCTGCAACAAGCCGAACCAATGCTGTGACAGCCACACGGCGCGGCTGGCGGCCGTGGAGGCGCTATATTTCGCGCGCACCGGAGACGAGAGTTACAAGGAAGAGGCGATGCGCTCGTTCAACTGGGTCACATACTTCCAGGGTTTGCCGGGGAAGGCGCATGCTCCCTTCAGCGAGCAGTGGTGGTTTACGGACGAATTCGCTGACGCCCCACGGCGGCTGATGGATGGCTTCTGGGCGGTGCCGGAGTGGGCGCCAGCAAATGAATCCCATCTGCTGGGGTCAACTTCGGTTGTGACAAAGATTTCCTACGACAAAGGATCGGTCAGTTACTCGACCTTCGATCGCGAGTCAACCGACCTGCTGCGGCTCGACTTCGACGTCACGAAAGTAACGGCCGGTGGCAGGCTGCTGGCCAGACGATCCGATTTGTCTCAGGAAGGATTTGAGTTTGAATCGACTACACGGGTTCTGCGCATTCGGCACCGGCGGTCCGGAACTGTGCGGATTGAAGGGGAGGGAGGCGGTTGGACGCCTCTTTTCGTTACCTTCGATGATCCACACCTACCGGCAGGGACAACGCTCAAAGGAGAATACCCAGCTGGCGTGATTACCTGGACAGGCGATTCCTGGAGCATCCGCGCGCCATCCGGGGGGTTTGGAACTTTTAGTCTAACTATGTCGAATCCAGCTATGTCGAATCCAGCTACGAGCAACCGGAGGGGCGCGTTTCAACTCCGCGGCCCGCGCGTCTTTGCCGGGATCGATGTCTACAACGCGGGGCCCGCGGAGGCCACACTGAGAGTCGGCTGCCTGGAAGCCGGCGAGATTACGATGTCCGTCGGTCCCGGTGCGCTGAAGCGATTGAGAACGGGTTGGCATTCCGCCTGTTCTTCGGTAACTTTTGATATTTCCCCGGAGGCCGAACTCCAATTTGACAACCTGGCCTACCTGCCCTGACGGGTAGTTGCCGGCGGGCAGTTTCGGCGGTCACTTTCGTAACCCTTCCCCCCACTGACTCAAGTTTAATACCCCTGGCAGCGGGGATATGATGGACACAGTGGGGATATCCGTACTCTGAGAATTTTGCAATGAGGTTGACGCGGGCTCGTGCCGAATAGAAATAAGCCGGAACTCTATGTCGCCTGGAAGACGGTGACGTACCGCAGCGTCATTGTGGCGCTGCTTGGTGCGGCGCTGATTTTTTTCGCGGTGATGCACGAAGCGTTTCCGAAATTCACCGATTCGACAGTGAAGGCGGCCGGACATTTTTCCGCCAGCTTGCTGGAAAAAGTTGCGGGCATGGCGCCTCCGATCAAGGGGTCGTCGGCATTGGTTGCGCAACAGGCGCACTTTACCGCGCTCGATGGCACGATTCGGGTAAGAAAAGGGAACGGCAATAGCTGGATCAATGCCGACTATAACGTGCCGCTGGAAAAAGGCGACGTGGTGCAGACGGGCGCCGAGGGCATGGCCAAGATTGTTTTCAACGACGGCACCAACTACACCGTGAAGCAGGATTCGCTGATCGTGATCGAAGAAAACTCGGCCAACGATCAGCAGCAGACGAGCGTGTCGGTGGCGGTCACGACCGGCACGGTGGACCTGACTACGGCGACTTATGTTCAGGGTTCCAAATCGCAGGTGATTGTGGCGGGCGCGAAGGCCTCGCTGGCTCCGGATTCGTCGGCGATGGTGCACAATAATCCCAAAGACGATTCGCATGAAATCCTGGTAAGAAAAGGCAGCGGCGAAATCGAACGCAATGGAGAAGTGGTTCACCTGACGAACTGGGAAAAGGTGAGTTTCCAGAGCGCATCGAAAACCATGGAACGGGCCACGGAAATCGGTCCGCCGGCGCCCATTACGCCGGGCAACATGATGCCGGTTTTCCTGAATCCGGACGAGAAGTCGAAAGAAGTTGAGTTTGCGTGGACGCCCATGGCGAATGCCACCGGATACCGGCTGAAAATTTCGCACAATCCGTATTTTTCGTCGTTATTGCTGGACCGTAAGGTGGAGACATCGAGTGTGGTGGTGACGGGTCTACCGATCGGCGCTTACTATTGGTCGATCCAGTCATTCGATGCGGCGGGGAAAGAATCGGTGGAAAGCGAAAAGAATCGCTTTACCATCATTGTCAAGACGCAGGAAAAGGTAGAGCTGTCGCTCGACCTCGATCCTTTTATCCAGCACGGACACGTGATCGAAGTGACGGGCAAGACCGAGGCGGGAGCGCGCGTAATGGTGAATGGAAGGGAAGTGCCGCTGGTCGCCGACGATGGCGCCTTCCACTATTTCACGCCGCCCTTGCCGAACGGGGAAAATATGATCACGGTGACGGCGCAGAATTCCAAAGGCGGAGTGAACACCCGCCAGGAGAAAGTGGTGATTCAGTAAAGGTTCGAGGTTCGGAATCAATGTTCGGAAGTGCCGGTGCCCTAATAGCAACCAGTTCTTCTGAACATGCAAGTAGAATAGAACACACCAGAGGAGAACGACTCACAAAGAAACTGAAGAAGACCCAGGTTTCAGGGGTGAGGCGAATTTCCGAGAGAGAGAAGTATTCATGTCAAACAACGGGTTTAGTAACGGCTCATCGCGGTCGCACAATTTCCGCTCTTTGTTCAGCATGTTTTCCAGCGACCTGGCTATCGATCTGGGCACGGCCAACACGCTGGTGTATGCGCGCGGCAAGGGCATTGTGGTGAACGAGCCTTCGATTGTAGCCATCAACAAAAACACCGGCGAGGTGGAAGCGGTGGGCAAAGAGGCCAAGGAGATGCTGGGGCGCACGCCGGGCAACATCGTGGCCATCAAGCCGATGAAAGACGGCGTCATCGCCGATTTCAAAGTCACCGAGAAGATGCTGAACTACTTCATCCAAAAGGCGCACAACCGGAAGATGCTGGTGCATCCGCGGATCGTGATCGGGGTGCCTTCGGAAATCACGCAGGTGGAAAAGCGGGCGGTTATGGACTCCGCATATCGCGCCAAGGCCAGCGAAGTGCATCTGGTGGAACAAGCTATGGTGGCGGCCATCGGCGCGGGGCTACCGATCACTGAGCCGAGCGGCAATATGGTGGTTGACATTGGCGGCGGCACCACCGACATCGCGGTTATTTCGCTGAGTGGCATTGTTTATTCGCGTTCCGTACGCATGGCCGGCAACCAGATGGATGAGGCCATCATGAACTACCTGAAGCGGAAATATAATTTGCTGGTGGGCGAGCGCACGGCCGAGCAGATCAAGATGGAAATCGGCTCCGCGTACCCGCTGGACAAGCCGCTGACCATGGAAATCAAAGGCCGCAACCTGATTGAAGGCGTGCCCAAGACCATCACAGTGGATGACAGCGAAATTCGCGAGTCGCTCAGTGAATGCGTTTCGACCATCATGAATGCCATCCGGGTTGCGCTGGAACGTACACCGCCGGAACTCTCCGCTGACATCAGCGACCGCGGCATTGTGCTCACCGGAGGCGGCGCGCTGATCAAGAACCTGGACAAGCGCATCCGCGAGGAAACGGGATTGCCGGTTTCGATCGCCGACGATCCGCTGTGCAGCGTGGTGCTGGGCACCGGCAAGATGCTCTCGGACTTCAAGCTGCTGCGCAAGATTTCGATCGAGTAGAACTCGCAGGCTTCGAGTGACGATAACGATCTCAGGACGACGGGCTCACTGAGAACTGACAACTGAGAGCTGAGAACTGGTGTTATGGACGTCCTCGGACGCTACCGCAATCTGATCGTGCTGGTGGGAGTGTTGTTCGCCCAGATCCTCGGCTTGGCCGTGCAGGTCAGGCGGACGACCGACAACGAACCGACTCGGCTCATCCGAATCTGGGCCGTGGACGTGATCACTCCTCTCGAAAAAGTGCTGGTATGGGTGGAAACCTCGACCAGCAACGTCTGGCACAGCTACTTCTACCTGCGCGGAGTGCGAGCCGAAAACCGTAGCCTGAAGCAGCAGATCGAGCGCATGAGCCTGGAACAGGTGCGGATTAGCCAGGATGCCGATCAGGCGCGGCGTTTGCAGGCGCTGCTTGCCTTCAAGGAACAGTTCATCTCCCACACTATGGCGGCTCAAGTGATTGGATCGAGCGGCAGCGAATTATCGCGTTCGGTCTACATCGACAAAGGTGAAGGCGACGGCATCAAGCCCGACATGGCGGTGATCACGGCGGACGGAATTGTGGGCAAGGTGCTGCGCGTATACGGCTCCACTTCGCTGGTTCTGCTGATCAACGATCAGACCAGTGGAGTGGGTGCACTGCTCGACAAGACGCGGCTGCAAGGCATATTACGGGGCACGCCGTCGGGCGAAGTGGTGCTGGAAAAAGTGATGAGCGACGAAACCGTGCCCGTCGGAGAAATGGTTCTGACCAGTGGCGGGGACGGCATTTTTCCGAAGGGCCTGCTGGTGGGCAGAGTGACCAAGGCGGCGCCGGGAAGCGATCTGTTTCTGAACATTCGGGTGCGTCCGGCGGCCGATCTCAGCAAACTGGAAGAAGTGCTGGTGGTAACGAAGATTGATGAGAGGCAGGCGGAGCCGGATCAGACGGGAGCAACGCGCGCGGTCGACATTCTGGCCGAGCGCCTGCCGGGCGTTCCTGCGAAGCCGGAAGATGGTGTAAAAGCCGGCGTGGCGGGGACTGGTGCTGCTGCGACAGCGACCACAGGTTCGGAGGGCAAGCCCAAGGCCGCGCTCCCACCAGTTGCCGCCGGCAGCGCAGTGCCTGCGGCGCGAAAAACGGCGGGGCCTATTCCTTCTCCATCTAATCCATCTGTGCCTTCTGCTGGAGCCGGTTCTGGAACTTCTTCCGCGACCAATTCGGCAACCAAGGCGGCCACAACCGCTGTCGATGCTAGCGCCGGCGCCGGTGCTACGAAAGTTTCTCCCAAGCCGGTGAAGGAAGCGGCCGACCCCAAACCGCAACCTGACGTCGAGAACAGTCCGCACTAACGTGGCCATCACTTACACCTCGGGAGAGCAAGTCGAAGTTTACCGGTTCAGTCTTCCGGCGACGGTACTGATTCCGCTGACCGCCGTTTTTCTGCAGGCGTGGCTGCCGCTGCGATTTCATTTTTTCTCGGTCTTCGATCTTCCGCTGCTGGTGACAATCGGTTTCGCGACGGCGCGGCGCAGTCCGCTGACGGGATTGCTGACGGGCGGCGCGATCGGCATTCTGCAGGACGCGCTGACGGGCAATCCCATCGGGCTTTATGGAATTTCGCTGACGGTGGTGGGATTCGGCGCGTCTTCGCTGGGGATCAAGCTGGACGTGGAGAATGCGGGCGCTCGGTTCCTGCTGACGATTTTCTTCTACGTGGTGCATGAGGTTGTCTACTTCATGATTGCCCGCGGATTGGTCGGGTCGCGGATGGCGTCCAGTTGGCCGCACGAAGTCTGGTCGGGACTAGCGAATGCGGTGCTGGGCGTTTTGATCTTTACGCTGCTTGACCGCGTTAAGCAGCGAACGTAGCGTCGGGACGGCCGTCCTCGGCTGCCAGGCGAGCGCGGCTCGTCGGGTTTCGTTGATCCGTCGCATATCGATCCATCCGCATAATTGAGCTTAGCGGGGCTTCGCCCCACTGGACAGCCGAGGGCGGCTGTCCCTACGTGAACCTCAAGATGGCGTAGGCCAGGACGGCTGCCGCTAACGTGGCTAAGAGATTCACTGCCTGGTTGCTGATCCAGCCACGGCGTTGCAACGTCGCTCCCAGAATGCTATCGACGAACATGCCGGCGAAACCGGCGGCTACTGGAATCCAGAGTTGGGACTCAGGAAGGGTCCCGCCTAGCGCTGCGACGGCCGCAATCACCAGACCGGCCGCCAAGCCTGCGATACTTCCGGAAAGCGTGACGCCGCCGTCGGTGCCTGCGGGGACGCGTTCCCAGGTGGTGATGAAGCGCGCCTCCTTGCGGCGGTATTGACCGATTTCGCTGGCCACGGTGTCGGTGGCCGCTTCGGTGAGAGCAGCGGACGCCGCGAGCAACCAAAGCTGACTTCCGGTGGCGCTGAACACCACCGAGCCGAGGGCAGCCACGGAAAGGTTGGCCAGCACTTGCCAGGCGTTCCGGCCTTCGCGGCGCTCAGCGATCCCGAGCGCCAGTTTGCGGCGGTATCCCATGCGCGTGGATATCCAGGTCATCCCGAACAACGCAGCTAGCATGGCGAAGGCGGTTGGGCCGGCGCCGGCAAAAAGCAGGAAACAGGCGACACCGCCGGCGATGGCGCCGGATCGATTGACGCCGCGCAGGATCCTTGCCAGCACCGCGAAGCCCAGCGTGACCGCCGCGGCGGTTGCCAGCCTCTCGGGGGATGACGCCCAGGCGTGCGCTGGGAAAGAGTTCAGCATGGTGGAGGAGGTTGTGAGTCGTCAGTCGTCAGTTCTCAGTTGTCAGTAGAATCTGATTCCCTGACAACTGATAACTGATAACTGACAGCTGAGCGCATGATCCCCTTTCGATAACACTATATTCGGTATCCCGCGGGAGCGGACTACGGCATGTAGGGCTTGACCTTTGGATTCGCCCGGTAATCTGGCGGCTGCAACTCCTGCACGTTTAAGCTACACTTCTGTACGCTTGGGTGAATTCCGGGCGTGCCGCGTCTGCCGAGGCAACGTAAGGCGGGGCAGGGCAAGGCTTGTCTCTACTTGGGGTGAAAGCAATGGCGGCTTCAGTCTGGTCTGGATATCTTACGTTCGGATTAATCTCGATGCCGGTGCGTCTGTTCTCAGGCGCGCGCAGTAGCGGCATCTCGTTCAACCAGCTTCATCGCACGGACCACCATCGGGTAAAGCAGCAGCTGATTTGCCCGTTGGACAACCAGGTCCTCGAGCGCAGCGATATCGTCAAGGGCTACGAGTATCGTAAGGACGAATACGTCATTATCGATCCCGAAGAGATCAAGAAGATCGAGCCGAAGACGGCGAAGACGATGGAGATTCTGGAATTCGTGAAGACCAGCGAAGTCGATCCGGTGTACTTCGAGTCGTCATATTACATGGTTCCGGAAGAAGCGGGCCGCCGTCCCTATGCGCTGCTGACCAAGGCGCTGGAGGAGAGCGAGTTCGTGGCCATCGCCAAACTCACCATGCACAACCGCGAGTACACGGTGTTTCTGCGGCCGCATAAAGGCGGAATGATGCTGCACACCATGTACTACGCCGAGGAGGTTAAGGAAGTTGAGTCGTTCGGCGCTCCCGATGTGGAGATTAAAGAGGCAGAAATTAAAGTTGCCCATCAACTGATCGAGGCGCTGGCGGGCGAGTGGGACCCGGAGAAATATCACGACAGCTTTCAGGAAAATCTGAAGAAACTGATTGAGACGAAACTGGAAGGCGGGGAAGTGCAAGCCGTCGAGCAACCCAAGAAACTGGCTCCCGTGGTGGATCTGATGGCGGCGCTGAAGGAGAGCCTGGCGCAGACGAAAAAGCCGGCGGGATCGGCAAAAGTTGCGGAGATGCCGGGCGGGAGCCAAACCAAGACACGTCGCGGGCGCGGGTAAGTCCGCGATCTCCACGTCTCAACTCTTATTGCGGGTTTCCTGGCAACCTTACTTGCCTTTGCTCGCTTCTCACCAGTGCGGCAGCGAGCGACGCTCGCCTGGACAGCCGAGGGCGGCTGTCCCTACGTGATTTGGGGTACTGATTTCCCCTGATGACCCGGTTCCCGATACAATACGAGATTCCGCGTAAGACCAATTTTTTCTACGGAGTTTGAATGAGGCGGTTTCTCTGGCTGGGGTTCGTGCTGTCGTTGTATCTAATCTGTAGCGGGTGCGGAGACACTTTCCGCCCGATTATCATCCCGAATCCTCCAATCTTTCCCAACCCGGCGGCCGCGCACACGGTGGTGTCGATCAACGTCAACGCACCGCTTTCGGGTCAACCGGAAGTTGTGCCGGGCAGCGCTATGGTGATCGATGTTTCCGGCGACTCGGTGGCAAGCATTGCCAAGGTGGGCCTCGCTCCGGTCAATGCCGTGCAGCAATCCGCCAGCGTGATCCTGGTGGCAAACCATTCTCTGACCGGCGCGGTCGCCGATTCGATTACCAAGCTGAACTTCAGTGGCACGACCATCACCAGCACCACCACCATCAGTCTGCCGCCGAATTCGGCGCCGAACTTCGTGGCCACCACCGAGTCGACCCAGGCCTACGTCCTGCTGCCGAGTTACGTGCCGGACCCCATCAATAACCCCGGCGTCGTGGTTCCGTCGCTCGGTGTGATTAACACCAACAGCAGCTCCCTGATCACGACCCTGCCGGTGGGGAACGGCCCGATTGCCGTGGCGGAGACCCCGAATGCCAAACAAGTCTACGTGGCAAACCAGACCGACAGCACGATCGACGGCTTCGACATCAACGGTCAGAACCTGACTCTTCGTGTGGGCTCGCCGGTGAGCACAAGTTCGCCGCCGATCTGGTTCTCGGCGCGTTCCGACAGCCAGGTGGTGTATGTGCTGGAGGGCAACGGCACTCTGGGTGCGCTGAATGTGACGGCGACGGCTGGCCCGGACACGCTGACCGAGTACCCTGCGCTAGCTGTGTCGGGTGCTAACATCATGACCTACGACCCGAACCTGAATCGGCTTTATATTCCCGGTGGGCAAGAGGTGGCGATCGTCGATGTTTCGCAGTCTCCGCCACAATTCCTTGCGGGAGGCCCGATCCCGACCTGCGCAGCGGCGCCGCAGTCATCCAATTGCATCCCTACCTTCGCACCCAGTTTGCGCGGCCTCGGGGACCCCTGCGCGCTCACCACTGCGAAGCCGCTGACGGTGGTTGCCGCAGCAGCCTTGCCAGACGGGAGCCAAGCTTACGTTGGGGCTTACTACGAGAACGTGGTCGTGGTCAATGGCATCGGCATCGATTACATCTGCCCGCAGGTGACGGCGATCGACGCCGCGAGCAACACCGTGACGGTCTCAACTGCGGTCCCGGGGTTCCCCGATGCGACCATCTCGAGTTCGCCGTACTACGTGCCGGTGTGCGCGAACACACGCGATCTGGTCGGACCGCTTGGCAGCGGTTTCCGCTTCATGATGGGAGCGGGCGGCGACAGCAGCCGTGCGTATCTCTCGAGTTGCGACGGAGGTATGGTCAACGTCATCGATACTTCCAATGATACTTACATCCTGAATCAACCGGCCCCAACCGGTACGCGGCCGCCGATTTCACCGAGCCTGCAGAACCCGCCGCAGAATCCGGTGTTTCTGATTGCCGGTCCTTAACAACGAGAAGTTCGGGGGTGCGTCGCGCGGAGTTCAAAAGGCTGTTGCTCGCCTTCTCCAAAGAGCGCTGGAGCATGCCGAGACGCGGCAAGCCGCGTCTCTACGGGTGTGTTCCTCTTGATCTGAACTTTTGTAGGGATTCGTTGCGGTGCGAAGGGGCTGGTTCCTATCCCGCAACTGCCGCGGCTTCCATTTCCTGGCCGTGGTAGCGCAGCGCGACATTCATGAAGACGTTTCCGCTGGAAGTATTGAAGCACAGCACCAGGGCTTCGGTGTCTTCGCTGCTTTTGCTACCCTGCTCGGAAGTGTGCAGGGTTGGTGGATGGACGCGAAAGTGAAATCCCTGGTCGTTGAGGGTGGTGACGGCGTTGCCAATGGTCTGGTTGGCCAGTTCACAGACCGCCTCCCGCACCAGGTCTTCGTTGGCGTCCGATACTTCGACTCCGGCCAGACGGCCGGCGAGTTGCACGGCCGCACTCGAGTCGGCGTCGAAGATGATGCGCCCTTCAATCTCGCCGGTGAGGCAAACCTCGGCAGCGACGCCTTTGCGCCGGTACGCCTCTTGTTCCATGCTCAGATTCTCGATGGAAATAGGCGACTGCATGGCCTGCGCCAAGACGGCGTCGGCGGAGTTGATGAAAGGTTGAATCAGGTCCATCCGCATGACTACGCTCCAGCTCCTGCGCCCCGCACCGTGACTCCATCGTCACGCATCACGTACTTGATGACTTCGTAGAGAACTTCCGGCTTCACCGGTTTCTGCACGAAGTGACGGGCGCCACGCTGCAAGGCGGCCACGATGTTTTCCTGGTAGCCAACCGAAGACACCATGACGATGCGGGCGCCGGGATGATCGCGAACGATCTTCTCCGCCGCCTCGATGCCTTCCATCTGTGGCATGGTGATATCCATAAGAACGATGTCGGGCCTGAGCCGTTCGTACTCGCTGATGGCCGAGACTCCGTCGCCCGCCTCGCCGATGACCTGTCCGCCGAATGTTTCCACCATCCGGGCCAGGTTCTTGCGGGCGAACACCGAGTCATCCACGATCAGATAACGTACCGGCTGTCCGTCTTCGCTCCGTTTTACGGGCGCAAACTTTTCCATGACAAACCTCCCCAACTATCACTTAATCACGAACCACGTACTTTCGATAGATAACTCTAGTTACTTCCGGCACCACTTGCCCGCTTGACGTCGGCCATGTCCCCCCGGCCGTGGTCTTGCGCGCATTGGGCCTGCAAGATACTGGGCAGATCCTGGAGGTCGGCGATGCGCATGGCGTGGCCGCGTTCGATGGCCACCTTGGGCATGCCGTAAACTACGCATGTCTCCTGGCTCTGCGCCACGGTATATCCCCCGGTCGCCCGGATTTCGCCCAGCCCGGACGCCCCGTCTTCCCCCATGCCGGTGAGCAGCGCAGCCACGGCTTGCGGGCCAAACTCCTTGGCGACGCTGTGGAAGAGCACGTCGACCGAAGGACGGTGACCGTTTACCGGAGAATCCTCGGTCAATACGGCCACGTTCCCGAGCGGCAGCTTTTTCACTTTCATGTGCCGGTTTCCCGGACAAATGAGCGCTCGCCCGGCCACCAGCAAGTCGCCCGATTGCGCTTCCTTGACCCGGATGGGGCAACACTCGTCGAGCCTGCGGGCAAACAACTCGGTGAAACCGTCGGGCATATGCTGCACCACCAGGATGCTGCCGGGAAATTCGACGGGCAGCTGCGAAAACAGGTATTGCAAGGCGTTTGGACCGCCGGTCGAAACCCCTATGGCGATGATGCGGGTGGGGGCGACGGGCTGCATCTTGTTGGCTTGTTCGTGGTGGGTTTCGCCGGGCAGAAACTGCGCCTGCACGCCGCTGCTCTGCGCCGCCGCCTGGATCTTTTTAATCAACTCGCGGGCAATTTCGGGCATGCGCGCGGCGACGTCGGTGGGTTTAGCCACGAAATCAAACGCGCCCAGCGCCAACGCCTTGAGCGTGATCGACGCCCCGGCGGTGCTGTGCGAGCTGACCACGATGACGGGCAGCCGCCCGCGCCGCATGATTTGCTTCAGCGTATCGATCCCGTTCAGTCCGGGCATTTCGAGGTCGAGCGTGATCACGTCCGGCGACAAGTCCTCGATTTTCTTCAAGGCAAAATTGCCGTCCATGGCCGTGCCGACTACTTCGACGGAGTTATCCTGCTCGATAATCCGCGGAATCAGCTTGCGCATCAGAGCCGAGTCATCCACCACCAGAACGCGCGTCTTTTTCATGCCTGGCCCCCTGCCGTGCCGCGGGCACGCATTTCGCCAGAATGAATTCCGCCGTTGTTCACCGACATCAGCCCCGTCATCTTCGGATTGGTTGCGTCCGCCCGCCCACGCGTGAAGCGATCCATCAGGGCGATCATGTTCAGGATTAGAACCACCCTGCCATCGCCCAGAATCGAAGCTCCGCTGACCAGGTCGGTGGTGATCGACTGATCATCGAGCGCCTTGATGACTAGTTCGTCCTCGCCCACCAGTTCGTCGACGACGACACCGAACTTGCGGTCCCCACTGATGATGACCAGCACGAAGACCTTACGCCGCGCCGTTTCCGGCCCGCTCGGAGGCTTTGACCCGAGGCGCAGCAGAGGCAACACGTCGTTGCGCAGTTGCAGCACGTCGTAATGCTCCACTTGATGGATCTCTTCTTCGACGGTGCGCGCGATCTCCGCGACCGCGTTCAGCGGCAGGGCGTAGAGCCGCTGCTCCACGCGGAACATCAACGCGCGGATAATAGCCAAGGTCAGCGGCAGACGCAGACGGAAGGTGGTGCCCCGTCCCACCGCGGTTTCGATCTGCACCGTTCCCTTGAGACGTCCGAGCACGCTTTGCACAACGTCCAAACCGACGCCGCGGCCCGAAAGTTCGGTGATTTCTTTCGCGGTGGAGAATCCGGGCTGCAGGATCAGATCCAAAGTTTCGGTTTCGCTCAGGCGGGCTGCCTGATCCGGTTTCAATAATCCCTGGGACAGAGCGCGCTCCCGGACTTTTTCCACATCGATGCCGGCGCCGTCGTCGGTGACTTCGATGACCACCTGGTTTCCCTGGTGATACGCGCCCAGCCGCAGTGTCCCCTTCGGCCGCTTGCCGGCGCGCACCCGTTCCTCGGCGCTTTCGATGCCATGGCCGACCGCATTTCGCACTAGGTGGGTGAGGGGCTCGGCAATCGCATCCAGAATGCTTTTGTCGAGATCGGTCTGCCCGCCCTTGACCAGTAGCTCGACTTCTTTACCGCACTGCAGCCCGACGTCCCGGACAATGCGCGGGAAGCGGCGGAAAAGCTGTTCGACCGGCACCATGCGAATCTTCATGACCGAGTGCTGCAAGTCATTCAAAACCCGTCCCTGGAAAGCCATGGCATCGGAGAACTTGCCCCGCAAGACATCTTTCGGAAAGCGCTCTCCAAATTCGAGCAACGCCTGCTGCAACATCGATTTTGCCAGGATCAACTCACCGACCAGATTGAGAACGCTGTCGATTTTTTCGGCATCCACGCGCAGCAGATTGTCGGGACCGCCGGGCACGGCGGATGCCACGGGGCGTTCTTCGGGCGAGGGCGCGTCATTTTCAGCCAGGCCGGCAGCGACATCGGTGCCTACTGACGGGGCGATCTCGCCCTTATCTTTATTTTTCTTGTTTTTGACTTCGTCTTTATCTTTGTCTTTAACTTCGGCGGCCGCAGCCGGCGGAAGCGCGCGGGAGGGCGCGGAGAGGCGCAGAGATGTGACTTTGACACTCTGGGCAATGGTTGGAATGCTGCACTTGGTCCGGACTTGCTCGGCTGGCTTTTCCGACGCGAGCGCCGCTTCGACTCGGTTGATGGGCGCGACGCTGCCTTCGACCGGATAGAGGGCGAGGACCTCGCCCAACCCTGCCAGGGCCAACTGGATCATCTGGCGTCCGGCGATGGGCATGGCGCACTGCGGATCCATCTGCACCACTACGTGGTAAACACGCTTGCCTTCCGCCAATGCGCGGGTAATTGCCAGCTGATCGTATTCCGACCAGGGGCTGGTTTTCGCGGCGGCTTTCCTTGTCGTCTTCTTTTTTGCTTTGCCGTTAGTCGTGGCGCCCGCCGCCGGGTGTGCGAGACGGGCAATATCGGCGCGCAGAGATTGAATGCTTGGAAGTTTCGTCCCCTTGCGATATGCCTCCAGCAAGGCGGCAAAGACGTCGGCCGCGCGCAACGCGATCTCGGGAACCGAAGCCGCCGCCACGTTTTCC
Organism: uncultured Acidobacteriaceae bacterium; assembly: GCA_963747545.1. Taxonomy (GTDB): domain Bacteria; phylum Acidobacteriota; class Terriglobia; order Terriglobales; family Acidobacteriaceae; genus Acidiflorens. Next base: position 600,385 of record CAVVFQ010000004.1, read on the forward strand.
AGCGTGAGCACGTCCTCGAATTCATGGGAGAGTTCGCTGAGTTCGCGGAAGCCGCAGGCGGCAGCATCTCCCTTAAGCGTATGCACGGTGCGCCGCAGGCTCCGGGCGGTTTCCGCATCGCCGGGCGATTTCTCCAGCTGCATGGCTTCGTCGTTCAGTTTCTGGACGAGTTCTCCCGCGCTTTCGAAGAACAGCTGCCGGAGTTCGGTCATGCGATCGTCGGGGGGGACGGTCAAGCGGGCACCTCCACGCGCTGGTATGCGGTGCCGCTGTTGCGATGCACCATGTGAAATTTGTCGGTCAGCCCGAGCAAACTCTCGGCGTGGCCGACAAAGAGGTATCCCTGGGGATTCAAGCAGCGATAAAACTTCTCGACCAGCCGCTTCTGCTCCGCTTCATCGAAATACATCATCACGTTGCGGCAGAAAATAATGTCGTTGCGCTGGGGCAAGAATTCGGTCTTCAGGTTGTGAAAGTCGAAGTGCACCAGTTCCTTGACGTTTTTCTTCACCACATAGCGATCGCCCACTTTGTCGAAGTAGCGCAAGCGGTAGCCATAATCGACCCCCGTCATCTGGTGTTCGCCGTAGGAACCCTCCTGCGCCGCGCGCAAAACGGAATAATTGATGTCGCTGGCCAGGATCTCGAGCCGCCAAGGTGCGGGCACCATAGGCTTCGGAACCGGTGACTCGTAAGGCGCCGGGTGGCGCAGATAGTGGTACGACAGCGCATCCGACACCTGCATGGCCATGGTGTAGGGTTCCTGTCCCGTGGAACAGCCGGCGCTCCAGATTCTCACGTTGTAGTCGTGGTGCTCCTGCTTGCGGCGCAGAATGTCGTCCATCACGTCTCTCTGAAACAATTCCAGCTGCGCCTTGTTCCGGAAAAAGCTGGTTTCGTTGACGGTGAGGTTTTCGAGAAGCCGCGACAGCTCTTGTTTTCCCTGGTGGCTGGTGAGCAGGCGGTAGTAGCTGTAGAACGAATCCAGATGACACTCTTTCAAGCGGCGCTGCAAACGGTCCTGCAGGAAGGGAGTGCGCCGATCGTCGAAGTGCATGCCGCACTCCTGGTAGACAAGCGTCTGCAGGAGTTTCAATTCGGCGTCGGTGAGTACTGGTGATTCGCTCGTGCTCATGTGGGTTCGGTTCTTTCCGTTACTTTCCGGCCGAGGCGGATTTCGTTGTTCCTGTCCCCGCCCTGGTCCCCGCTTTGTCGCCCGCCGCCGATTTTTCCGCCAGCTTTTCCGCCGATGCTTCGTTCCCCAATTCTCGCGCCCCTAATACCTTGCTGATATCGAGCAGAATGATCAGCCGGCCATGGTACTTGCCGAGGCCGGTTACGCAGTCCAATCCGCCGGCCTGCATCATGGCGGGGGCGGCTTCGATGTCGCTCTCGGGAATTTTCAAAACCTCCGACGCCGAATCCACTATCATGCCCGCCAGCCGTCCCCGGTGTTCGACCACCAGAATGCGGCTGCGCCGGTCGAGCCCAGCCGACGGCTTTCCGAAGCGCTTCCGCAGATCCACCACCGAGACAATCTTGCCGCGCAGGTTAATGACCCCTTCCAGATAATCGGGCGCATCCGGCACCGTCGTGATCTCCGGTACGCGGACGATCTCATGCAAGGATGTGATGGGAACGCCGTAGGTCTCGCGTCCCACCCGGAAGCCCACAATGTGTGTTTCCCGGCTCATGGTTGGAATCCCCTCAACGCGATCCCGCGGCGGCAGTTCGGGCGGTGTTGCCGTGCCCCGAAGCGCCGTCGTTTGTCCTCTCGTTCGGCCGCAGGGCAAAACGGTCCATCGAATCGAGCAGGCCGCGCGACATTTTTGACATCTGATCGGAGGAAGCGGCCAGTTCGGTCGACCCCGAGGTGTTAGACTGCACCAGTTCGCGCATGCGTTCCATGGCCTGCACCACCGCCTGCGCCCCGGAAGCCTGTTCTTCCACCGCCGAGTTGATCTCGTGGGTGATTTCGTTCAAGCGCGTGGTGGCGCGCGCGATCTGCGACGAGCCGTGCGACTGCTCGTTGGTGGCGGCCCCGATTTCCTGCGCGAACTTGTAGACCTCGGTTACCACGTTCGAAATCTTGCGCAGCGCGCCATTCAGTTCCTGTCCCAGATTCAGTCCCTCATTCACGATCGTCGTGCTCTTCTCCATGTTATCGACCGCTTTGCGGGCTTCCTTCTGGATGCTGCCGATGAGTTCGGAAATTTCCTTGGTCGACTGCGCGGATTTCTCGGCCAGCTTGCGGACTTCGTCGGCTACCACGGCGAACCCCAGGCCGTGCTCACCCGCCCTGGCCGCTTCGATGGCGGCGTTCAGGGCCAGCAGGTTAGTCTGTTCCGCCAGGTCGTCAATCACTTCGATGATCTTGCCGATGTCGTCCGCCCTGGTGCCCAGCGCGTCAATGATCTCGCCCGAGGAGCGAATGGTGGTGTTGATCCGGTTCAGGCCGTCGGTCGCCTTTTCCATGGTGCCAATGCCGCTGTGAACTTCTTCGCGTGAACGGTTGGAGATATCGAGCAGAACTTTGGCGGTATCGGCGACCCGCTGGATGGAGGTCACCATCTGGTCGATGGAGGCCGAGGTTTCGCTGACGCTGGAGGCCTGGGTCTGAGTGCTCTTGACCATGTTCTGCACGTTCACGCTCATCTCGTGCATGGTGCTGGTCACTTCATCAATGGCTGAAGACGTCTGCAGGCTGTTGCGGGCCGATTCGTCGGAAGCGCTGGCCACCTGGGTGGACGCGCTGGCTACCTGGGAAGCGGCATCGCGCACGTTGCGCACCATTCCGCGGAGGCCTTCTACCATGCGGGTGAAGGCGTTTGCCAGGGTGTCGTTGGCCGAGCGCGGACGGACTTCGACCGCCAGGTTGCCACCGGCGATGGCTTCGGAAACCGCCGCCATCTCTTTCAGGTACTTCACCATGGAGTCGAAAGTCCGGGCCAGTTGTCCAATCTCATCCTTGCCGTGAACGTCAATGTTGTGCTCCAGATCGCCGGACTGGCCGATCTGGTCGGCCACATGAATGAGCCGGGTCAGCGGTCCGGTGATGTCGGTGGCGGTGCGGAAGGCGATAACCATACCCAAGCCGAGAGCGATCATGGTGCTGAACACGGCAAACAGAACCGTCCAGGTTGCCGCTAGTTCATCGGAGCGGCGGCGCTCGTCCAACAGTTTGCGGTTCTCGCGGTCGACCTCGTCCAGAACATCGCTCGAACGCGTGACCCAGGAGTTGGGATCCTTTTGCAGATAGAAAATCTGTAGTTCGGCCACGGTCGCGTTGCCGCCATCCACAGCGCGGCGTTTGTCGACCAGTGGGCTGGCGAAATCGGTGCTCCAGGCCTGCTCCAGACCCTGCACTTTTTCCAGATTGCCGCGCTGCTGCGCGGAATTGGCCAGTTCCTGGGCGTGGTGCAGCGCCTCACTCAACTGGTGCTGGCCGTCAGTCATCTTCTCGACGTCGCGGGTGTCGCCGCTGAGCAGGTAGTTCTGCAGGTGAAGGCGGTTCTGCATCATCTGGAAGCGCACCGACGAGGTAGCCTCGGTCATGTCGATCGAGCTCTGTGCCGCAGCCTTGGTTTCGTGCTCGCGATGTACCCCGTAGAGGTTGATCGCCAGAAGCACGAGAACCGTCCCCAGAATGACGCCGAAACTCACATAGAGTTTTTTCTTGATATTCATACTCAAACCTTCCTCAGCCAGCGCTTCGGACCCGGTGCGGCCTGCTTACTGACCCGGATCAAAACGGAATTCCACAATCTCCGTCGACTCTTGCGGAGCCGCCTCGAAATGCCACCTCTTGACCGCATCCAGAGCGGCGTTCGCCAACACCGGGTGCCCGCCAATCAGAGAAGCAGTCTTCACCGACCCATTGGCAGCGACGATCACGCGGACCTTGACCGTGCCCGTGATCTTCATTCGCCTTGCCAGGTCCGAATAAACCGGCTCTACCCTGGCCTTTATCTTCCGGGTGGTCTCTTCCTGTCCCCATGCCTTGGGAGAACTGGTTGAAGCCCATCCGCCAATCAGCAGCAGAACCACTGCGAATACACGATGCAGTACTCGAAGGGTCATGACACGTTCCTTGACAATGGGCATTCATCCCATATTCGTGCAAGCAACACCTCAGCGGATATTAAAAGTTCCTCTTGTTCATTACTTTGGTGATGAAGGGATCGGGTGACCCGGCCTGGTCAGGCTGCGAGCTACGAGCTGCGAGCCCCGAGCTGCGGAGCCACGAGCTGCGAACAGGCAAGGGCAAGATTTGATCGCTCGCGGCTGGTAGCTCTGGGCCTCATATTGGGATCGCCCTATTGCAGAATGAGACGCCGGTAACACTTTTACCCGTTTCCAAAGTTGGCACTGCCACCTGATATTCCCTTGACTCAATTTGAGAATGAAGCGTAGGTTTGATGTAATTCAATTGTTTTCAACCGCTTAGCTTAAGCGAATGGTGCGCACTGACAATTAACGGTGGAAATTCGGGGGGCGGACACGCGTCTCAGTCTGACGAGGCTTTCCAGAAGCTTCTTCTGGAGCTTTCCCGGGCCGCTTTCCAGAGCAGCGATCCCAGCCATCTCATCCGGTCGTTCTGCGTGCTCACCCGCGGTTTCTTCCATGCCAGCGGCGCCTACTTTTGGAATTATTCCTCCGACGGCGAGCTTACCGGGGCTGAAGCCGACGGCGATCAAGAGGAGTCGTTTCGCGGCACGCGCCTGCGCGCTGGGGATCCCTCCATTACGCCATCCATCGCCATTGAAGCGGTTCAGAAACGTCGCCCGTTCTTCCTGAACCACGTCAACGTCGCTCGCTACCCGTGGCTGGCGCAAGGGCGCGCGCACGCCGCGATGGCCGCGCCTCTGCTGGTTTCCGGGGAAGTGGTGGGAGCGATCGCGTTCGTGCTGAGGGTGCCGCATGCCGGCTTTGACGAGGACGCGGTAGCCAAGCTCAACGTGCTGGCGGCCCAGCTCGGCACTGCACTTGAAGCGCTACGCCTGAACCAGCTTTCCCGTGAAGAGCACCGGCGCGCCACGGTTCTGGTCGAAGCGGCCGGCGCGCTGCAGGGCTTGCCCGATACCGCCGCAGTAATGGAGAGCATCGCCGACCGTCTCCGCGTGCTGCTCCATTCCCCCGCCGTGCTCGTTCTTGTTCAGATGGAGAAGGTTCAACAGGAGAAGAGCCAGCAGGAGAAGGTTCAAACGGAGAAACGCTTCCAGCTGCAGGCTGTATCTACCGAAGCGCCCAGGCTTGCCGGAGCCATCCGATCTCGTTTCGAGCAGAGCAACCTGCGCTCTTCGGTCGAGATTGCCACGCGCGCGATCGCCGCCGGCGAGCGCATTGTGGTGAGCATCGACGGCGCGTCTCATTTCGGCGAGGATTCGCCGGCAGGAGTTCTGATCGCGGCGCCGTTTCGCACCTCGCGCTCGCACGGTGCGATTCTGGTCTACCCGCGTCACGCCCAACCGTTCACGGAGGAAGACAAAGCGCTGATTTCAGCCCTGGCCGGCTTTGGAGCGGTGGCCATCGCCAATGCAGAGTTGTGCGGCATGGCTCGTGCCAAGGCTGACGAGCTGCACGAAATCCTTGAAATTTCGTTCGAACTCGGTTCCGCCGGAAAACTTGACGAGTTCATGCAGACCTCGGCGATTCGGGCCGCCAGTTTTCTCGGCTTCCGGCGCTGCTTCATCGGGCTCTTCGAAGAGGGCGCATTCCGAATTCGATGGGGAGTCGAGAACGGGACGGCTCGTCCCGTCGATGTCCCGCTCTACGATGGTGTCGCGACCCGCACGCTGAAGCAAAAAAATGTGTTCGTCACCGAAGATGCCTCCAGCGTTCTGGGCGCCGATTTGGAGTTCGTTGCTGCTTTCCGTATACGGCAATTCCTCGCGGTGCCGCTGCTCGGTTCAAACGGCGACGTGCTGGGGATGTTCGGCGTGCTCGACCGCATCGAGATCGGGCCGATCAACGACGAAGACGTTCGCCGCGCGCGTGCTCTGGCGGCGCAGGTTGCAATCGCTCTCGAACTTACGCGTAACCTGCATCAATCGGAGGAGCACCGCCGCCGCGCCGAGGCCCTGGTGGCGATGGCGCTCGAACTCAACACCGTCCTGAACCTGCCCGAGTTCACCCGCAAATTCGCTCTGCGCGCGGCTGCCCTGCTCGGAAGCCGGTCGGTTGCTCTCAGCCTTTTCCAGTCGTCGGAGCTGGATACGGCGCTGATCTTCGGCGCCGGACAGGCTGGCGATTCCGAGGGTGCCGTCGCGGAGGTTGGTGATTCCGCGGTTAACATTTCCGAGGCTGGCATTTCCGGGATTGGCGTCTCCGAGATAAACGACAAAAGGCTGCTTCGCCGCTTCACCCAGGCGCTCAGTGCGGCTCTGCCGAAATACTCCGCCGATATTGCCTTCGCTCCCGCCGGCGAGATGCTGGGAAGCGCGCTGGCCTCCAGTCTGCGATGGACCGACTGCACGCTGGTGCGGCTGGCCGGCGCCTCGGGGGAACAGGTCGGCGTTCTTTGTCTCGCCGACCGGGGCGCTCCGCCGGGCAGCGAAGATCAGCAGTTGCTGCGCGCCATCGCCGGCCACGCCAGCATCGCTCTCGAGAACGCCTGTCTTTTTACCGGCATGCAGCAGGCCAACCGCCATTGGCTGGAAGTCTTCGACGCGATCAGTGACTTCATAGTGGTCCACGACGAGCAGCACAATATTCTTCGCGTCAATCGCTCCCTGGCCGACTTCGTGGGCATCGACTCCGAGCAGCTGATTGGCATCAACATGCGGGCGCTCGAAGCGCTTTCGACTGGTGCTTCGCCGCACTCCTGTCCGTTCTGCCGCAGCGGCGAGGGTCTTGACGAATATGTCCACCCGGTTCTCGAACGGACTTATCTGATTTCCACCTCGCGCATCCATGCCGCCAGCAGTGCGCAGTTACAGACGGTGCACGTGCTCAAGGACATCAGCGACCGGCGCGATGCCGAGCGCCGTTATCGCGAACTGTTCGACAACATTCAGGAAGGAATTTACGTTTCGACGCCCCAGGGCCGTTTTGTCGAAGTGAACGATTCGATGGTGCGCATCCTCGGCTACAGCAGCCGCGAAGAAGTTCTGCAGCTCGATATTCCCACCCAGTTGTATTTCTCTGCGGAGCGGCGGTGGGAACTCGCGGAACGGCTCAAGAACGAGGGGGAAATGCACGACCACGAAGAAGTTCTGCGGCGCAAGGATGGATCGCCCGTCCACGTCTTCATGAACTGTTTTGCGACGCGTGATTCGGCGGGCAACGTTCTGCAGCATCGTGGATTGATGCTGGATGTAAGCGGCCTCCACCAATCGCAAACCGAGTTGCAGAAAGAGCGTGATTTCTCCAGCAAAATCCTGAGTCATACCCAGAGCCTGATTCTGGTCACAGACACCGAGGGCGTGATCAGCTATGCCAACCGGCGCTGGAGCGGTCTCGGTTTTCAGCAATCGCAGATTCTGGCGCGTCCCCTGCCCGACTTGTGCGCCGCGCCGCGGCGGTCCGCGCTCCGCGAGGCGCTGGCAGCGGTAGCTCGCGGCCAGCAAGTCGATAACTTTGACCTGCCCCTGGTGCGCGGCGACGGCGCCAGCGCCCAGTTCTCGGTTAATTTGAGTCCGATCAGCGGCGAAGACGGGCGGGTGACCAGCATCGTCGTGGTCATGACCGACGTTACCGATTCCGCCATGCTGCGCGCGAAACTCGTGCACGCCGAGAAGATGGCTGCTGTCGGGCAGTTGGTCTCTGGCGTCGCCCACGAAGTCAACAATCCGCTCACCGCCATCCTCGGATTCACCGACCTTTTGATGGAGAATCCCGAGCTGCCCGAAAGCGCGCGCCGCGATCTTCGCGTGATTCTGCAGGAAGCGCAGCGCACCAAGCAGATTGTGCAAAATCTGCTCAGTTTTGCGCGCCAGATGCCGCCGCAGCGCCAGCCGGTTCAGATCAACTCCATCCTGCAGCGGACGGTGCACTTGCGCTCTTACGACTTCATCAGTCACGGCATTGACGTGGTCGAGCACCTCGACGAGTCCCTGCCCCAGGTCATCGGAGATTCCCATCAGCTGCAGCAGGTATTTCTCAACATCCTGAATAACGCGTACGACGCGGTCCGCGAAAGCACCCTCCCCGCGCACCGCGCCCGCATCGAGATCAGGAGCGCCCACGTCGGCTCATACGTCGAAATTTCTTTCGCCGATAACGGTATCGGCATCGCCGATCCCGATCGCATTTTTGATCCTTTCTTCACCACCAAAGATGTGGGCCAGGGGACCGGCCTGGGCTTGAGTATTTGCTACGGTATTGTCCACGAACATGGCGGCGAAATTATGTGCCACAACAACCATGGCTCTGAAGGAGCGACCTTTATCGTCCGCCTTCCGGTAGCAGTCGAGACGGCGTCCTTTGGAGCTGTTGCAGGAGTGCAACCTAAATGACCCAGTCAGGAACTAAAACAGTACCTAGAACCGCTGCGCCAGTGCTGCTGATTGAAGATGAACCGGCCGTCATGGCTTTAGTGCGCGCGGTTCTGGAGGGCCACGGATACGCCGTCACTGCGATCGAATCCGGCGCCGAAGCCCTGCAATTGCTGGCCAGGGGCGATTTTCACGGAGTGGTCTCCGACATGCGCACTCCGGGGGGTGTGGATGGCGCGCAGGTTTATGCGTGGATTGCTGCTCATCGCCCCGAACTGGCCTCGCGGCTAGTGTTTATTACCGGCGATATGGCCAACGAGGAAACCGCTGCCACGCTCCGGCGCACGGGAGCGCCTTGCGTGGAGAAGCCGTTTCGCGTCCATGACTTTATTTCCGTGGTCGAACAGACCATGGGCAGGGCGGCTCCATGACAAAGACTTTGACGACACAGAATTTGACGAGGGACGACTTCCGCATCCGATTGTTGATTGTGGATGACGAGCAGACCATCCGCCGCCTGTGCATGACCGTGGGCGAGTCGCTCGGCTTCCACTGCCTCGAAGCCGAGAGCGGTGACGCGGCCCTTACGCTGCTCGAAGAACAGCCGGTGCATATGGTGCTCACCGACATGGTGATGCCGAGCATGTCGGGCATCGAATTCCTGGAGCAAGCCAAGCGGGCGCATCCCCGCATCGAAGTCGCGGTCATGACCGGGCACGGATCGGTTGAAACTGCGGTGCAGGCGATGAAGCTGGGCGCCTACGATTACATTGCAAAGCCGTTTGCTCCGCTCGATGATCTGCGGCTCTTCCTGCGGCGCATGGCGGACAAGGTCCGGCTGGTGGAAGAAAATCTGTACCTCCGCGAACGCTCCGAAACGGAGACGTCGCTGCATGGCATCATCGGCAATTCCACCGGCATTCAGAACGTTCTGCGGCTCATTTCGCGCCTCAAGGACACGCGGACGCCGGTTCTGATTTCCGGCGAAAGCGGAACCGGCAAGGAACTGGTGGCCCGCGCCCTGCACTTTCGCGGCACCATGGCCAGCCGTCCTTTCGTCGCCGTCGATTGCGGATCGCTCGTACCGACGCTCATCGAAAGCGAATTGTTCGGCTATGAGAAAGGCGCCTTCACTGGCGCTCTTCGCTCCAAGCAGGGCTTGTTGCAATCGGCCGATACGGGAACCATCTTTCTCGACGAGGTGGGCGAACTGCCGCTCGAAATGCAAGCCAAGATATTGCGATTTCTGCAGGAAAAAGAAGTCCGTCCGGTGGGCAGCAACCAGAAAGTGAAGGTGGACGTGCGCATTATGGCCGCCACCAACCGCGATCTCGACACGGAATATAAGCGCGGGACCTTCCGCAAGGATCTCTATTTTCGCCTTAACGTGGTCACCATTTCTCTGCCGCCGCTGCGCGAGCGCCGTTCCGACATTCCCATTCTGTCGGCGTTCTTCCTGGAACGCCTGGCGCCGGGACGGGGCGTCCAGCTGGCAAGCAATGCCATGAAGGCGCTGCTGGCGTACGACTGGCCGGGCAATGTCCGCGAACTGGAAAACTGCCTGGAGCGAGCCGTCGCTCTCGGCGACCAGCGCATTATCGAGGTCAACGATCTGCCGCCGGCCATCGCGCACTCGGAAGTCCGCGCCGAACCGGCAGAATCGCCGGGGTCGGCAGAATTCTCCGGCCGCTCCGCCGACCTGCGCGCCACTGACCTGGAAGATATCGAGCGCGCCACCATCGAGCGCGTTTTTTCGCAGGTCAAGGGGGACAAGGCTCTGGCTGGGAAAATGCTTGGCATCAGCCGCGCCACTCTTTATCGCAAGCTGAAGCGCTACCACATCGGCGGGCATGAGGAGCCTCCGCAATCGACCACTCTTCAATAGGGCGCGGTATGGGACGGGCGAGGGCGCCCGTCTCTCCATCGACCTTTATTCGCGCCCCTCCATTCTGAGACGGTCGTGTCATTCTGAGACGCACTTTTCCAGAGGTGCAGGGAATTAAGCTGTTTCGTCCCCGCGCTGGGGCGCTAACTGCTAATCCTTTGTTTCACTTGTTCTTAGGTGCATGACCTTCAAGTTTTTGGTGGGCCCCGTGCATTAGAGAATGCCGATAAAGCAGAGGGAGTCTCCTGGAAGTTCTTTCAAACCAGGAAGACAAGGAGACTCGCCCGCTCAAACTCCGGATCGAGGGTTTCTACTGTGCCCCACCAGGCAACTGCTCGTGCGCTCGAACCAGGCATCGTAAGCCGCTTGGCAAAGTTTTTTCCCGAGGCCACACCGGTGCGGATTCCCATCAAGCTCAGCCGCTCGATGGGCAATGGCAACGGCAATGACGACGCCCACGAAAACGAGAACGTTTTCTTCCAAAACACGGTCATCGAGTTCGGGACGCCGCGTGAGGTCTTGTTTATGGTCGACCGTCCTCTGCAATTCGCCGATCGCGTCCTCATCGAAAGCAACGACGGCTCGCTGCGCGCCGAAGGCTCGGTGGTGGCGGTTCAATATCACCCGGAACGGACAGCGATTGCCGTCCGCTTCCTAAAACGTGTTCCCAACTGGATTGTGAAATCATGACTGCATCCACCCGGCCTTCACTGGAAGAACAGGGCGAAACGCTTTGCGCGCTGCTGCCCATTTACTCCGCGCTGGTGCGAGAATTTGTAATTGAAGTTCCCGCCTGCCCGATTAATGTTGATGAGGGCTTCTCGCCTTCGGTCGAGTCGGTCAAGCAAGCCGAAGCCTGGTTCCAGCAAGTCGACGCGCAGATGCAGGTGCACCAGTTGCGCCAGTTTCTACAGACCACGCCCCTGGCTAATGAGACCGTGCTCCGCCAACTTCTGGCGCATCACATGCAGAAGGACTCGAAATCCACCAGCGACCGCGACAAGACCGACTTCCTGCTGGTGCAGTATTTTTCGTTGTGCGCGCCCTCCGGCCTGGAAGATGCTGACCTGGATCTCGATTACGTTGCCCAGGTGCTGGAACCCGTGCTTGGGCCGCAAGAGCCGAAACTGCCGGAATGGTTGACTGCGCTGGATACCATCCTGCAGACGGCGTCGCGTTGCAAACGCCTGAGCGAACTGCTGCATAGCGGTGTGCTCGAACAAGGGCGCAAGCTCAAGGCGCAGGGCGCGGCCCGCTACTTCGAGCCCTCGGCGATGGCGGCCTTTGCTCGTTTCAGCTTCATGATCCGGCGAATATTTTTCCGTCTCATGCACGACGATCTGAACGCCATCACGGACGGGTTGCGCGAACTGGAGCGGCGCGGCATCCAAACCATCGATTGCCGCCGCGCTCAATTCTCCGCCGAGGAACCGACCGGGCGGCTGCGCATGATCTGCCAGTCCTGGAAAGTAATGTTCCACGCCGAATACTCCTCTGGCCAGCCGCTGCGCATGCTAGTCGATCTCCGAGCGGCAGTCGACGACGCGTTACAGAACGGCTCGCGTAAAGCCCCGCTCGCCAAGGGCGCCGTCGCCGCCGCCACAAAATCTGGCGCCGGAGTGAAGAAGTAATTTTCCGTGGAGACGCGGCTAGCCGCGTTTCTACCCCAGATTTGCAGACCCAGAAAGCAAAACTGAAGATGAGTCACCATCGCCCGACCGTCCTGATCCTTGCCAGCGACCCCACCTTCTCGCGCGAGATTACAGCGCACTGGCCCCAGGATCCTGATCGGCATTCCGCTGGTCCGGAGTTCGTCATGCTCGACGAAGGCTTCTCTCGTGAACTGCAGGGCAGTCAGTACGACCTTGCCATCGCCGACGGGTCTTCGGTTGAAAACAAATCTTCGAGCAACAAGAACCGTAGCAACAGCGATAACGACCGCATCAAGGCGCTGAGGGAATCGCTCGCCGCTGCCGGCAAGCCTGCCATCATCATTCACTCCGATCCTTCGATCGGTTTCTACAACCTCCACGGCGCTGTTCTTGAGTTGCGGCGCGAACCCGGACTCTGGCCGGCGCTTGCCGGCCTGGTGGGCCGCGAGATTCTTCGCCGCCGCCACGCCGAATCTCGCGCCCAGGAAGCCGAGCGACTGTGCGCCGCCGCCCAAGCGGAGGCCACTCTCGGCCGCTACATGGTCGAGATGCGGACGAACGTCAATAACGTACTCACCACCGTGCTCGGCAACGCCGAACTTCTGGCGCTCGAGCCCGGACTGTCCGCCACCGTGCTTGGGCAAGCCGATGCCATTCGCAACATGGCGCTGCGGCTGCACGAGGTCTTTCAGCGCTTTTCGTCAATTGAAAAAGAGCTCAGCGTCGCGGCTCGCGAGTCGGGTAAGAAAGTCGCTCGCGCGGCGGCCGGGCGCTGCTGAATCCGCGCTTTCCTAATTCACCTTTCTCACCACAGAGTCACAGGGACGCAGAGAAATCCAACTGCCTGGCTGTGATAGAAAAGGCGAATTAGGAACCACCACCGCAGTCGCGCTTTATTCGGCATCCCTCCATTCTGCTAAACTTTCCAGTTTCCTCTTGAAGTGAGGCCATCATGGCGATCGAGCGGGTGGGAGTGATCGGGGCGGGCACGATGGGCAATGGGATCGCCCACGTATTTGCGCGGAGCGGGTTCAAGGTCGTGCTGTGCGATGTGGAGCAGCGGTTTCTTGATCGCGGCCTGGACACGATTGCGAAGAATCTGGATCGCGAAGTTTCGAAGAACAAGATTACGGCGGGCGACAAGCTCTCCACGTTGGGGCGGATTACGGCGGTGGTGGACCGGGCGCGGCTGGCGGATTGCGATCTGGCGATCGAGGCAGCGACGGAAAAGTTTGAGATCAAAGCGGAGATTTTCCGCGAACTCGATCGCATCGCGAAGTCGGAAGTGATTCTGGCTTCGAATACGTCTTCGATTTCGATCACGAAGATTGGGGCGCTGACCGGGCGCGCAGGCAAAGTGATCGGGATGCACTTCTTTAATCCGGTGCCGGTGATGAAACTGGTCGAAGTGATTCGCGGCCTGGCGACTTCGCAGGCCACGTTTGAGACGGTGCGCGGGCTGGCGGTGAAACTGGAGAAGACGCCGGTGGAGGTGAATGACGCTCCGGGATTTGTTTCGAATCGGGTGCTGATGCCGCTGCTGAATGAGGCGATGTTTGCGGTGATGGAGGGCGTGGCCACGGCGCCGGCGGTGGATGAAGTGTTCAAAATGGGGATGGCGCATCCGATGGGGCCGCTGGCGCTGGCGGATTTTATAGGGCTCGACGTGTGTCTGGACATCATGCGGGTGCTGCAGGATGGGCTGGGGGATCCGAAGTATCGGCCTTGTCCACTGCTGATCAAGATGGTGGACGCGGGCTGGCTGGGACGCAAGAGCGGGCGCGGATTTTATACTTACTCTTAGTACCGGAAAGAGGATGGGAACGGCTGGAAAGTTGTGAGATAGAGATTATGACGACGGCTTGGGGTCAAATTCTTCCTGAAAAACAGTCGGGCGGCGACGCGTTTTATTATTTGATGGCGGTGATGTCGGGAGTGCTGGCGGGGTGGTTGAACATAAAAGTGGGTGACTTGCTGCTGACGGCGATGGTGGTGCTGGCGGCGAACATGCTGCTCGGATTCTTGAGTCCGAGCCGGCCGTGGCGCTGGGTGCTGATCGTAGGAGTGTTTGTGCCGGTGATGGAGTGGCTGGCATATTTTTATTTGTCGCAGAAGCCGGAGCGGGCGCAGATCTACGAATCATTTCTTGCATTCATGCCGGGAATCGCGGGCGCGTTTGGTGGATCGATCGGACGGGGCGTGGTGGACAAAATTCTTGCGGGGAAGTGAGCGGGGGTAAATGGCGATCGAGATAAATGGCGACTGAATGGTTGCCCTAGAACGATGAACTGCCCGCCGGCACATTCACCAGGATGCTCAGCGGCTCGACGTGTTCCGGTTTCACGTAGCGGTTCACCAGGAAGCGCTTGCCGTCCTTGGCCACGTCATAGGTAAAAACGTCGGTGGAGGATATCGGTGCGCGGCCGCGAATCTGGAACAGGGGCTCAGGCGTTCCGGTCGCGAAAATACTTTCACCGTTGACCGGCACCGACATCAGCATGCCGCTGGGCGCGATATAGAAAATTTCCTTTCCGTCTCCGCGCCAGCGCGGCTCCGTGCCGCCGCCGCGCGATACCTGCCATTTTCCGGCAGCGCCGGGGAACGACGTGACATAAATCTCCCAATTGCCCGACTCGTCTGAGGCATAAGCCACCCATTTCCCGTCAGGAGAAATCTGTCCGTTCGATTCGCTGCCTTTGCCGGCGAGAAAGCGAGTGGGATTGCCCCCAGCCACGGGGATGAGCTCAAGATACTCGCCCGACGTAACCTGGTGAGTGAACAGGATCTGCTGGTCGTCCAACGACCAGGAGTTGGGAATAAGGTCGTCCATCGAGCGCGAGGGCACGGTGAATCTCCGCCGCTCACGCTCCAGTCCAGTCGCCGGCTTTAAGAGCAGGGAAGGCCCGTCGGCATATGCGATACGGTAGGCGAGCGTCTTCCCATCGCGCGACCATACCGCGGCCACTTCTTCCGCCGGGTCAAAGGTGAAGCGCGAGTTGCCGGCTCCGGTAGTGCTAACGATCCAGATGTCGACGTTATTGGCCTTCTCGTCGCTGATGTCGACGGCGACACGGCTGCCGTCGGGCGAAAGCGTCGGGTTATCCATGACGGCCGGATTACCGATGCGGCCCAGTTCCTTGCCCGCGCGGTCGATCCAGGTGAGCGCGGACTGCGCCGCTCCGATTTCAGTGTTGTAAATGAGCGTCCCGTTCTGCCCGACCGCGAAAGCCGACCAATAGGTGGAGGGTTGAAATCCGACCGCATTTGCGACGACAGCCGGGCTCCCCGAAACCGTGGCCGTGGATGCGTCAAAGGCCATGCTGACCAACTGCCTTTGCTCGTCCGCATAGTACAAATTGTGGGCATCGAAGCCAAAATTCGAATGGCAAAGAAGGACAAGTTTTCTGTCCTTGCCTTCCAAAGAACTGGCGTAGATGCCGCTCAAGCGGTCGTCCTTCGCATTCGCAAAGTTGCCGGCCCAGAACATGAAATGGTCGCCGTCGGGCAGAAACATGGGCCAGCGATGGGATTGATCGTCCTTGGTCCTGATACCCAGGGTGGCCGGCGCCATTCCCGTCCCATCGGCATTAATACGTTGGAGCGGACTCTGCGCATCCGCGGCGTAGATAATCACACCCTTGTTTCCCCAACTGCCTCCGCGTCCCGCCAAAGCGGTGGCAAGAATTTGCGGCGTGCCCCCTGAGACCGCCATTTTCTGCAACTTGCCATTGGCAAAAAAACCGACGTAAGCGCCATCCGGCGACCAGAAGGGATAACTTGCTCCCTGCGTGCCCAGCAGCGGCGTCACATTCGCCGAACCCACGCGCTGCACAAACAGCATGGGTAATGCCGAGTTCTCGTCGGGCGACACAAAGACCAGCATGGAGCCGTCGCGCGACAGCGCCATGTGGCTGATGCTCAGTTCATCTGGAACTGCCAGAGCGAACTGCATGCGAGAGGTGGGTAAGGGGCGGCGCGCCACAAACCACGTCACCGCGGCGACTGCCACCAGCGCCAGCGCTACGGAGAGCCAGAGCAGAAGCGGCGGCCGGCGAGGCGCTGCGGCGGCGCGTGCCATTATGCTGGTCTCGGTTCCAGAGAGCGCGCTCAGAGCGAACGACAAATCTCGCGCCGACTGGAAGCGCTGTTCCGGGTTCTTTTCCAGGCAGCGGCGGACGGTGCGCTCAAGCGTCGGGGAGACCGGGTGAACGGGATTGGGCGGCTGACCAGTCAACTCTGGTGGATCGTCCTTCAAAACCGCTGTCATGGTTTCGGCCGCGGTGTCGCGGTGGAAGGCGCGCACGCCGGAAAGCATTTCGTAGAGCACGGCGCCGAACGCGAAGATGTCGGTGCGCGCATCGGCTCCTTCACCGCGCACCTGTTCGGGCGCCATGTAGCTCGCGGTGCCCATCACCACGCCGACCGCCGTATTCGGGCTGGTAAGGGTTACGTCGTCCGACCCCGATTGCTGTGCCAGCTTGGCCAAGCCGAAATCGAGGATTTTGATGCGCCCGTCTTTGGTGACGAAAATGTTTTCGGGTTTCAGGTCGCGGTGGACGATCCCCTTTTCGTGCGCGGCAGCGAGTCCCTGCGCGATCTGCACTCCGTACTCGATGGTCTTACGCTGGGGCAGGTTTCCGCGATCCAGAACTGCGCGCAGGGTTTCGCCTTCGAGAAGCTCGGAGACCAGAAAGGGCGAGCCGTCTTGACCTTCATTTTGCCGGCCGATATCGAAGACGGCGAGAATATTGGGATGATTCAGCGCGGCCACCGCCCGCGCCTCTTGCTCGAAGCGGCGCAGACGATCAGCGTCGCGCGCGAAGGAATCGGGAAGGACTTTCAGAGCGACATCGCGCCCGAGACGCGTGTCCCGCGCGCGATACACTTCGCCCATTCCGCCAGCGCCTAGTGGGGCGAGGATTTCATAGGGCCCGAGTTTCGCGCCAGGGGTAAGAGACATTCGTTCGAAACATTATAGTCGCAACCAAGGGTATTAACGGCTGAGGTGGGCGTTTCTGTCAGCGTCTGCCGGGGGAGATCTCAGCGGAGGCACCCGTGCCGAAAACCCCAGCGACCTAGCCGGGGACGTTCACGCCGCTGAGGAATCCGCCGAGGTGACCGGTGAGAATGACGACAATGGCGGTAACTAGCTCCAGTGGCAGGTAGTAAATCGGCAGCGCGGGATCTGTAGCTTGTCGCCGCCGAAAATGTATCCACCCAATCAGGCAGATGAGCAGACCGGAGGCGCCTCCGAGCACTACGTGGAGCAGCAACAGTCCCTTCAGTTTGTGCCCTTCGAGCTGCCACTGCCAGGCGCCGATGCCGGTCGCGATCGTCGGCAACACAAAAGCAGCAGCGGCGATGAGATTGAGACGGGCCGCTGCCGCCAGAGTTGCGCTCTTCGTCAGGCTTTTCGTCGCGTCTGTCGTGGCTTTTCGAGTCCATCGGGCCGCGAAATCGAACGCGACTCCCGTCAGAAAAAGTGCAATGGGAAAGTGGACCAGGACGACATGTTGTGCATGTTTCGCGAGCAACGCCGACTTGGGATCAAAGGGATTCACGAGGCCACCTACTCCACAACCAATTTGCCGGTCATCTTCGGGTGAATCGAACAGAAGTACGAGTACGTGCCGGGCTTGCTGGCCGTAAAGGTGAACTTCTCGTCAGTGTCGAGCACTTTGGACTTGAAGGCTTGGTCGTCGCTGACCACGGTATGGGGAATGTCATCGGCATTCGTCCAGGTGATCTGCGTCCCTGCCTTCACGGTAAGCGTCGGCGGCGTGAAGCTGAAGTTATCAATCTTGACGTCGACGGTTGGCGGACCCGCGGCTATTGTCTTTTCGATTGCGGGGAGACCGGCTAAAGCCAGCACCATTGACGCTGCAACGCATAGAATCCAGCTACTTTTTCTCACTCTTATTCTCATCTGCTTGCTCCTTATAAAGTTTGTGAAGGTCCCTTTGACGTATTCGAAAACCGATTACTCCAGCGTGGAATCGATCAATGCCAGAGCGTGATGTTTGCGTACGTAATTGACGTCGGTAACTCCCAGCAGACCGCGCAACTGCTCCGCCGGAACTTTCAGTGGGCCCGGGGAAGCGGCGGCTCCCGGGCGGGGTTGCGGGAAAGCAGTCGAGGCAGCGGTGTGGAAAGTGACGTTGCCTTCCACCTTCTGCATGGTCTGATGAATGTGCCCGTTCAGAACTGTGACCGAGCCGAAACGCTTCAGATGGGAAAGCGCCTGCGCACTGTCGTCGGTGCCCCATCCCCATTCCGGATAGATGTTCCATAGCGGCATGTGCGCGAACACAATCACGGGCGTGCTTTTGGAGAGGTGTTTAACGTCGTTTTCCAGCCATGCCAGTTGTTCAGCGCCCAGCGAACCCATGCCTCCAGCCTTCAGGTTCATCACGTTGACTAGTCCGATGAGGTGCACGCCCTTCTTGTCAAAGCTGTACCAGCCAGCGCCTTTTGTGTTCTTGCCGTAACGCTCGAGGTATTGTTTGCCGTCATCTTCGAGAACGTCGTGCTCGCCGGGAACGAAAAACACATTGTTGGTGGGCGCGGATTTCAGAATCTGATCGACGGTGTCGAACTCCGACGGCTTGGAGAGATGGCTGATGTCGCCGGTGTGCAGTATGAATTCCGGGGGCGCGGGCAGCGCATTAATTTTGGCAACCGCGGCTTGCAGCGTGGCGATCACGTCGGAGTTCGCGGGCTTGTTGAATCCCATGTGGCTGTCGCTGATCTGGACAAAACTGAGTTCGCCCTTGGCGGCCTTTGCGATGCGCGCGGGATCGTCGAGGCCGTAGGACTTCAGCACTCCGCCCTCGAGCACGCAGAGGGCTCCGGTGCCGGCCCATGCCATGCATTTCAGGAATCCGCGGCGGTCGATTCCGTCGTGTTTGTGGTCGGTCAAAATTGCGTCGTGATTATTTTGCTGTGGCATGATTTCCTCCGGCTTTTCTGACGTTGTTCCAAATTCACTGTGCAGAACTGGAGGCGGCCAGTTTTATTCCATCTTTTTTTGAAAGAATGTGGGCGGTGAGCAAGGTGCTAATAAAAAAGGCCCACAAGGGTCTGTGGGCTTCACTTCCATGAATGAATCGGCTACGGCGGACTTGACCGGGCGAAACTGAGTCCGCCGCAACCCTCGGACGAGCTATTGGGCCATCGCGGGCGAAATAGTCGTGCGAGCCTTTGCATCCTCGGACCTGCTGGAATCCACCCGCAACAGCATGGCGCTGCCCTTGCCGACCTTTAACACCTTGCGATTGGAGGTCAAAGTGACTTCATCAGCCGGCTCGGTGAGTCCGGTATGAGCAATCTGCAAATTGCCAAACCCATAGGTGCCGAACGCATTCGCGGAAAAGAGCCAGAGCGCTTGCGGGAGCATGCCGCCCGCCGACACTCCTTGGCTCGTGTACGTCCCTAGTCCGTATGAAACTTGGTCGCCGCCGATTCGGTCCGAACTCCAATAACCGCTGTAGTCCTCTGTGCCTCCGGATTTCGGAACCTGCACGGCATACACTTCCATCACCGACGCCAGAGCCCTGAGGCTGGCGGTGATGGGAACTGTCTCGTTGCCAAAATGGATCTGATCGAATTGAAATGAGATCCTTGATCCGTCGGATCCTCTTCCAGGAGTGACGGCTTCGATCACATGCCCGGTCACCTTGGAACCGGCGCGCAGGGTGTTCCCCGCGCCCAGCGGCACGTCTTGCATGATGGTCGCTGTGATCGCGGCTCCGGTCTCGCTCTTATCCGAGCGCAAGTTGGAATTCAAGGTGACGGGAACGATGGTGCCGGCCGGAATCAGTTCCGCAGACCGCTCGTTCTGTTCCTGGGCAGATTGATACGATTGTTTCATATCCTGTGCGGTCGCGGCATTCAAGCAGACCGGCAGCGTGAACAACGCCAGGCTAAGTACTCTCAGATGGCTTTTCATTTTGTTTCCCCCTAAAGGAACTGCTAAAGAGCATTGGTTCTTCCGCACCACCATTTCCTCGGTGACTCCAGCTCGCTCTGTGATTCGTCGTGCAGAACCGGCGGCACACGGTTTTATTCCGCGGCAAATATTTGTGGGCGATGGGAATAAAACGATGGTTCGCTGGTTTACTCTTGTGTACGTGTCGGAAGAGCGCTCGTTATCGGGGTCGTTCGAGGAGCTGGCCATGCCCCTCTTTGACCGGCTTTATAACTTTGCTCACTGGCTGACACAGGATCGGCAGGAAGCCGAGGATCTGGTGCAGGAAACATACGTCAAGGCGCTCAAGGGATTCTCGTCGTTCCGGCCAGGCACCAACTTCCGCGCCTGGATCTACCAGATTCTGCGCAACACGTTCTTCACCTCGCGCACCGGACTGAAGGCGGCTGCGACCGTGCCGCTCGATCTGGAAGGCGACGAACAAATGCTTCCTGCGGTCAACGCGACCCCGGAGAGCATTCTGTTGCAACGTTCGGATCGGCAGATCGTGCAGGAGGCTTTAGGCCGGTTGCCGGTGCCCTATCGCGAGGTGCTACTCCTCTCGGAATTTGAAGAGATGTCATATCAGGAAATTGCTGCAACTCTTGCCATCCCGATGGGTACGGTGATGTCGCGCTTGTCGCGCGCGCGCCGGGCTCTACGGGATGCTGTGCTGGAACTGCAAGGGAACTGAATGGGTCACTGGGATACTTGAATTATGGCCTGCGAGCATTGGACCGAAAAAGCCGGGACCGAAAAAGCCGGGACTGAAAAAGGCTGGAGTGAAAAACTCGATGCTTACTTCGACGGGGAACTCCCCGCCGCCGAGGCGCGCGCGTTGGATGAACATTTGCGCGGATGCGCCAGCTGCGCCGCAGAGGGCCTGCGCAGGGTTCAGCAAAAGCGTGCGGTGCAGGCTGCCGGCCAGAGGTTCGCGCCGGACCCCGCTTTTCGCGCGCGCATTCAAGAGAGTATCGCGACGCGCAGGCCGTCCCTGTGGAACTGGCGTTGGCTTCCTCTGTCTGGAGCTATAACTGCAACCGCCGCGGTGCTGATTGCCGGAGCGCTTTTTCTCAATCTCCAAGGTGACCGCAGGAGCGAACGGCGGCTGGTAAGCGAACTGGTGGACCAGCATGTGGCCACGCTTGCCAGCGCCAACCCGGTTGATGTTGTTTCGACCGACCGGCACACCGTAAAACCATGGTTTGCGGGCAGGATTCCCTTCACCTTCAACCTGCCCGAGTTGCAGGGCTCACCTTTCACGCTGGTCGGCGGAAGGGTCAGCTACCTCGGCCAGTCTCCGGGTGCCGAACTCATTTTTCGCGTCCGCCAGCATCAGATTTCGGTTTTTATTTTCCAGGAACAAGGGCTTGGAGTAGTGCGTGGAAATGAGGGCGTGCGAACCGCCCTGTCCTTTGAAGTGCGGAGCTGGTCGCACAATGGCTTGCGTTATTTTGTGATCGGCGACGCCAGCGCCCAGGACTTGGACAAATTGAGCGAGCTGATTCAGACCGCCGGCTGAGTGCCCATCGGAGTTCGAGGAGAAACTACTGCACGGGCTTCCAATCATCGCCCGGGTCGAATGCGGTGATGGCCTTGGCTGCATCCGCGGTGTTTGCCCCGAGATTCTTTTGGAATACAACGCCATCCTGGTTGATGAAAAACGACATCACGCCGGAGTTGCCATACTCGGCGGGATACGCCAATATGGCGAAGCCACCCGTCATGGCTCCGTTGACGACGTATTCTTTTGTCCCACCGTGGGCGCGTTCGCCTTGTTTGGTCAAGATCCGATAAAAGTAGCCGTGGAAGGGTTGGGGCGCCTGCGTATTGCCGGTGTAGCCCTCGGCGCTTGCGTAAGCTGCGAGTGGTCCGAGAGGGCTATCCGGTTGATCCTCATCCGCGGGCTTCCAGTACAAACCGTTGTGTTTGCCGTCATCGCTGATGAACTTCTGGGCATATTGCCGCACATGACTGCCGTCGTGAGTCTGACTGAAGTATTCGGCTTGCGCGTCCGCCATGGCGTTTAGAACGTCCACGGTTGCCAGTTCGTTGCCGCCGATGCGGCGGGCCAGTATCTCTTCCTTTGCCGAGGCAGTGTCGAAATACCATCGCCCTGAGGAGTTTTTCAGCAAGGGGAAGGGGAAGGGATAATTCTCGGCGCCGACATCGAGGACCATTCCGCCGTTTGCCAACTTGCCCCAGCGGTTCATCTCGTCATAGCGGCCCGTGAACAGATCGAGCCCGGCTTTGTCCTGAACGGGATCGCCTGAGAGAATCAGTTCCTTCGCCTCGGGGCCGAAAATCGCCAGCACTACATTGCTGTCGCCTGCTTTTGCGGCGGCATAAACCGCCTGCCCGGCGGTTTCCGGGGAAGCGAACGTTTGCGGTCCGCTGGCGACTGGCTGCGATTTGTTACAGCCCGTCGAGAGGGCAGTGATGGCGATCAAAGTCGCTAACAGCAAATTGCACGAATTGATCTTCATCAGGGCAAACCTGGTTAGGGCAAGCCTCATTCGGGTAAATCTGAGATGCTTCATACCACTCCTTCATTCGTAGTTCGCACCACTAGCGGCCGCCTCTGCCGCCCTTGGCTGCCACACTTTGGTTCCCGCGCGCGCTCTGCGCACGCCCCCCGACGGTTCCGGAAAACGCATTCGGACGATCGGATTGCACGGCGCCAGTGTTAGGGGTCTGTGGACGTTGATAACCGCGGGCTTCGTTGGTGCTCGGTCGTGTGCTCGGGGTCTGGCCCGGACGATTTCCTGGAGTGGCCGGCAGAGTAGTCGGTCCGCCCGCGCCCGGCCTCGTACCCGGAGGTCCACCGGGGCCATTCGGACGATTGCCCCCATTTGCAGGGAGGGTTGTAGCAGGAGGACGATAGCCTGGGCGGTTGCCCGGACTTGGAAGGGTTGTAGCGGGAGGACGATAGCCTGGCGGACGACCATACCCTGGATAGCCGGGGCGGTAGCCGGGACCGCCAGGACGATACCCGGGATATCCGGGACGATAGCCACCACCGTAGTAGCCACCACGCCAGTAGCTGTTCCCAACGTAAATGTTGCGATTGTAGATTATGGTATTGCCGTGCCAGTTGGTGCCCCAATAGCTCCAGCCCCACCCGCAGCACCCGCCATACACCATGGCTCCAACCATGACTCCGACGCCGAAAGCGATCGCCGCAGTCGATGGGGGCGGAGCGACATAGACATAGCCGGGGTACGCGTAGGGAACGCCGTAAATCACCGCAGGGTTGTAGACGGGAACATACACAATCTGTGGATTCGCCGGCTGAATGACGATGGTCTGCGGGCTCTCCTGGACGACCTTGATTTCTGGACTCGATTTCAGGTTACCCGCCGCCTGTGCCTTGGCGCGCATTCTCTGGACGGCAGCCATAACGTCCGACTGCTGTGTGGCCGACGCTTCGCCAAGTGCGGAGGTCCAAGCGAGGTTCTTCGCCAGATTGTCGAGCACGGACGGAAACTGGGTTAGCGCTTTCACCGCGGGATCCCAGGCTTGTTGATCGACTTGTTTGGCTAGCGCCTCGCCCTTCAGCTGCGAGTTGTCCTTGAGCCATAGAGTGGCGTCGACGATTTCGTAGGGAAAAGTTGCAGCACCGAGAATCTGCGCGACCAGAGCATCGGGATAAAGCGCGATGGGCGCCACGAGCTCGTCGAGTTCCTCGGGGGTAAGAGGCTGAGGCTCCTCTGGAGTTCCCGCGGATGCGTTCGGAGATCCAGACGAGGAGGCGTTCTGCGCGCTTGCCTCAACCGGAAACGTCGTCAGGACAAGAAGAAAACTCATCAATATAGCGACCGATTTCTGCATTCGAGGCATTGTGTACCGATTTCTGAAGACCTTTCCTGAAACGGTTCGCGGGCGAACTGGTGTCAAAGTTCTCATACCTGAAGGCTGCAGCTACAACGAACATCCCCGCAGCTGACAACCGCCGAAAACTCGCGGAACTTGAGTCTGTCTCGATCCCACAGGCAACAACCCAGCCGCGACCTTTTTTTAGCACTTGGAGAGAGCAGGTACTACTGACAAAACTTACAGGCAACAAACGGTCTAGG
This sequence comes from uncultured Acidobacteriaceae bacterium, assembly GCA_963747545.1. Lineage (GTDB taxonomy): Bacteria > Acidobacteriota > Terriglobia > Terriglobales > Acidobacteriaceae > Acidiflorens. Next base: position 624,399 of record CAVVFQ010000004.1, read on the forward strand.
TCGGCGTTTATGGGAGCAGCACCGAGGGAGTCCCACCAAAGGTACGGACTCGTGAAAAACTGTTCCCGTTTCCACAGCCGGTAGGGGTAAGCTACGGCAATGGGAGTGTCAGTGTCGGTGCTGGCTAGCGGCAGTCGTGGGAACTGCGCGCTGGTGGCGACGAGTACAACGCGGATTCTGGTGGATGCCGGTCTTTCCGGCCGCGAAACTTTCAAGCGGCTGCGGGTGCTCGGGGAGCGCACTCCGGGTGAGTGCGTCGGTGGACGCGAACAGGACATTTCCGCGATCCTGATTACGCACGAACACTCCGATCATGTTGCCGGGCTGCAGCGGCTAGCGAAGAAACTGAATGTGCCTGTGTTTCTGACCGCGTCTACCCATCATGCGTGGAGCCGGGCGGTGCGCGACGCCGAAGGCGCGATTCCGGAACTGCCGAAGTCAGAACACTTTTCCGCTGGGCGCGGATTTCGGGTGGGCGATATCGAGGTGATGCCGTTTACGATTCCGCACGATGCCATCGATCCGGTGGGTTTTACGTTTCGCGCGGAAGGGGTGAAGATCGGATTTGCCACTGACCTGGGCTACATGCCGGTGAGCGTGCGCGACCATTTACGGGGTTGCAGCGTGCTGGTCATCGAATCGAATCATGATGTGGAGATGCTGCGTTCGGGCTCGTATCCGTGGTCGGTGAAGCAGCGGGTGATGAGCCGGGTGGGGCATCTGTCGAATGAGGCGCTCGCGGAATTCTTCTCCAGCGACTATGATGGAGGAGCTGAATATGTAATTTTGGCCCATTTGTCTGAACAGAATAACCATCCCGAAATCGCGCGAGCGGCGGCAGAACAGGCGCTCGGCGGGCGTCAGGGGCTGTGGCACAACCGTGTGCTGCTGGCGACCCAGACGGAAGTTCTCGAATCGATCCGATTGTAGCCTCGGTCGTAGCCTCTTATGAGCGAATGTGTGGAACCGATCGTAGGGAAAATCCTTGCGGGATGGCGCTACGACATTTCCGGCCTGGCTCCGGAGATGCGCGGGGATTACGAGCTGCATTTCGCGGAATGCGAGCACTGCCGCAGCCGCCAGAAACTACACCGCATTATCGACATTTCGCTGATTGGGCTGGCGTCGGCATCGGCGGCGGTGTTTCTGCTGGCGTTTGTGGCGGTGCGGTATTTTGAACCACGCCATGCGTTCTGGCTGGAGGTGGGCGCGCTGGCGGGCTTCGCCCTGTCGGCGCTGATCTGGCTGATTGTGGCGGTGGCGACTCCGGCTCCCATGGTGATGGTGGATGTGGCCAAGCTGGGCGCGCGACACGTGCATGACCGGCTGCCGGCGGAGATTCGCGAACGACTGCCGGAAGAGATACGGGTGAAGCTCACCGGGTCGTGAAGGCGCAACCGTTGCCGGTCGGGTTCAAAGCTAAATCTAATGCTGGTAAACGAAGCAATGAAGTATGGGCGTAAAATTCTCGGGCTTCTGCTGACCGTAGCGCTGGCGACGGCGACGTTGGCGACTGATGCTGGGGCAGCGGCGGATCAGACGGCGTCAGCGTACGGTCAGAGTGCGGCAGGATGCCACGGGTACTCCGACAAGAGCTTTCCTGATTCTCAGAATTCTCGTTCTCCGCGGCCCGCGCCAGTGAGCTACCAGTGCTGTTTGACTGGTCATGATGCGGCGGCGGTGCGGGCTTCCTTGGTGCCTCAACCTTCGGGGCAGATCACCCACCTTGCGCTGCGAGTCGCGCCCGCGTGGTACTTTCTTTCTGGTGATTTGAAAGTTGCGACGGTTTTGTCCTCCGACCCGCCGGGTTCCTCTCCGCTGCGAATTTAGTCTCCTCCACATACAAAAACCTGAGTGAATCATCTCTTTCACTTTTCCCAGCACTGAAGCGCTCCACCCCATCACGCCAAAACCGGGCGTGTTGGGGGCCCTGGGCTAAGCTTGGCCGCCCCTGCCGGGGCTGTGCGGGTTCTTGGTTCCCCTTCTTCTAACCGGTTGCTCATGAGGAGTTTGACGTGCGGGCGTTAATGTTTTTTTTCGTGATCGTCTTGTGCGTATCTTTTGCTGGTGCGCAGGACGTTGTCCCTGAAGTTCACGGCCGTGATCCGCAGACGCAGCCCACGCAGGGTCCGACAGAACAACAGAAGATGGATATGGCCGGCATGCAAGGCATGGAGATGTCGGTCACGCCCGACTGGATGCCGTCGCCTTACGATAGTTCGGGTACGGGATGGCAGCCAGCGGCGACTCCCGGGCATGCCTGGATGAAGTCGGTGGGAGCCTGGGAAGTGATGGCGCACGGGGTCGTGTTTGTGGATTACAACCAGCAAGGCGGTCCGCGGGGAGAGGGCAAGGCGGAGTCGGAGAACTGGTTGATGCTGATGGAGCAGCGTTCGCTATGGCAGGGCAGCATCCTGTTTCGCGAGATGTTTTCCGCCGAGTCGCTGTCTTCGCCACATCCGGGATTCCCTGAGCTATTCCAGACGGGAGAGACTTATCATGGGCAGCCGCTGGTCGATCATCAGCATCCGCACAACGTGTTTTCTGAACTCGCGTTGTATTACACACACCCAATCGGAGTTCCGATCAAAGAAAAAGTTTGGTGGGAGTTTTATGGCGCGGCGGTGGGCGAACCGGCGCTCGGTCCGGTGGCATATGTGCACCGAGCGTCTGCGTCGGAGTTGCCGCTGGCGCCGCTTTCGCATCATTTGCAGGATTCCACGCACATCAGTTTTGGAGTGATTACAACGGGACTCGTCGTCGATCGCTTCAGGATTGAAGGCTCGGTATTTAACGGCCGTGAGCCGGATGAGAAACGATACACGATTCAGTTCGCGCCGCTCGATTCCTGGTCAGCGCGGTTGAGCGTTGCCGCATCGAAGAACTGGACGATGCAGTACAGCTACGGACGGCTCGAGCATCCCGAGGCGCTCGAACCGGGAAGCCAGCGCCGGCAGACGGCTTCGGTGGAATATGTGCGGCCGTTCGCGCGCGGCTCGTGGGCAACATCGCTGGTGTGGGGACGAGTGCACCAGGTGTTCGATAACCACAATCTGAACGGCTACTTACTGGAGACCACGGCGAACTTCAAGTTGCGCAATTATGTGTTCTCGCGGATGGAACTGGTCGATAAGGACGAATTATTTCCCGACAATCCATTGCTTCCGAGCTTTCGTATCGGAGCTTACACCTTTGGCGGCGCGCGCGACCTCGTCCAAAGCCGACTCTGGCAGTTGGCGATGGGCACTGACGTGACGTTTTACTCGAAGCCCTCAACGCTGGACTCTGCCTACGGGAAAAATCCAGTCTCGTTCCAGATTTTTCTGAGAGTTCGTCCGGCCTTGAGCCATCACGACCACTAAGCCATACCATGGCCGGTGGACGCTTGCACCATTACTGAATGGGGTTCTTCGGGGAAATTCCCGCATGACGGGGATCGAGTTTAGGCGGAGAATCGTTATTGGCATAGAATTTATGCTTATGAGAGCTGCAGTACGGCGGATGCGACAGGTCCAGGTCGCCTTGCTGGTAAGCATCGCGCTGTACGTGGCGGCGGGAGAACGCCTGGCCCGGACGGTTACTCACGATCCGGCGAACGCGCTGTTTCACGCTCTCTCTTTGATTTCGATCAGCCTGGTAGGGGCGACGGTGGTGATGCGGCGGACGCTGGTGTTTCCGGCCGAAGCGGTGTTGAAAGAGAGGCCCGACGACAGTGTCGCGCTGGCGCGCTGGAGAGCGGGCTACACCCTCTTGTACGTGTTGTGCGAGGCGTTGGGTTTGTTCGGGTTCGTTCTGCGGGTGCTCGGCTTCACGCTCGCCAACGTCTGGGGTTTCTACCTGGGCGGCTTCCTGCTGCTCTTGCTGTATTCTCCACGAACGCCGCGGGCGGGGGTTTAGTCCGGGCACGTCATGTGTGGTGGCCGGTCTTCGACCCGCCTTGGACGGGGCAGAGCCCCGTCACCACACAGTCCGTACGAGGTTTTATTTCTTGAGTTCCTGCAGCCAATTGACCACCAGGGTCAGGCTGGGCGAATCCTGCACCGGTGGCTGCATCATCAGCAGGCGGTTGCCGTCGGCGCTGGCCTCGAACTGATTGAATCCTCCGGCCTGGGCGGAAAACAGTACTTGTGGTTTGCCCAGATCCACGCTGTCGCCGTGGGCAGTGACTTCCACCGAGGCCACGCGCGAGTGGTCGTCCAGGTAGAGAATCTCTTTGCCGTTGCGGCTCCATACCGGTTCCTGACCTTCGCCCACCAGGAACTTGCCGGCAGGTTTGGGGAAGGCCACGACATAGACCTGGGGGCGCCCCGCTTCGAACGATGTGAAAGCCATCCATTTTGTGTCCGGCGAAAACACGGGGAAGCGGGTGTTGTACTTCTCCTGCACGAAGGGAAAGGGTTTACGGTCGCCGAACATGGGCATCACCCATATCGAGATGTGCGTATTGACGATGGTTTCATAGACAATGTATTTTCCGTCGGAGGACCAGCTGCCGGCGTACTTGTCCTGATCGTCGTGATAAAGCAACTCCTCCTGGCGGGCGCCGTTGGCCGGCCGGGTATAAAGGTCAATCTTTCCGTTGCGCGCGGAGTCGAAGACGATGGTGTTTCCGTCCGGAGACCACACGGGATCGTCATCTCTGGACTGCGAGAAACTGAACTGTGATTTGGTGTTGCGAACCAGATCGTAGATGTAAATCTCCAGGTGCCCTCCCGCGTCGGCGCGCGCTGCTGAGACCTTCTTGCCGTCGGGCGAGATATGAGCGTCCTGGAAGGTTCCGCTGTCGATGATGTCGCCCTTCTTCCCGGTGCGGTCGTACCAAGCCAGGTCGAGAGTCGTTGCCTGCCCACCGGCGAAGATCAGCTTGCCCTCAGTAGAGAGTGAGAAGGCAGCCGCTCCCCGCGGTTCACCGCGGACCTGCTCGGCGATGGGCACGGGACTCCCCGTCAACTTCAGTTTTTTCTCATCGAAACTCTGACTCATCAGATTCCCGCCGTGGACGAACACCAGATGTCCGCTGGCGTATTGCGCGCGGTAGTCCGACTTCACCAAAACTGTATCCTGTTGCGAATCGAGCGCGCCCAGATAAATAATTCCCCCTCCCTGGTTGTCGGGAGCGAATTGAAAAAAGATGAAGTGCTTTCCATCGGGCATAAACGCAGGCCAGCGCGGGGAACCTACGCTGGCAACTGTCTTTTCATCGCCGATGGCGGGTGACGGTGTTCCGCCAGCCGCGGGAATGCGCATCATGGCGGAGCTGGCGTCGGGCGTGTACAGAATGGTGCCATCCGTTCCCCAGGAGCCGCCGCGGGGCTGAGGAGAGTCGGCGAGGGTCTGCACCGCGCCTCCACTGGCATCAATGATTCTCATTTTTCCCTGCGCAAAAAATCCCACGTTGTGGCTGTCCGGCGACCAGAAGGGGAAAGCGGCATCGTCGGTTCCGGCCAACGGCTGGGCTGCGGTCGAATCCAGGGGACGCACCCAGAGTTGCGCGGCGCCTCCGGCGGCGGCTGCCACAAACGCCAGCTTGGTGCCATCAGGCGAAAGAGCGATGCTCATGGGATCGAAGGAGTGCTGGTCCGGTGGCAGAATGCTCACGCGCAACGGGTGGACGGGCGCGGGGGCACGCAACACAAACCCGATGGCCAGTGCGATGGCAGCTGCGGCGGCCACGGCTGCCACCGCCCACGCCAGTTTCTGCGAGATCCTTCTTCTTGCCGCCACGGGCGCGGGGATGCCGGCCTTCGAGCCGGCCTCGGCAATCCACTCTAATTGCAGCTTGACGTCATGCGCGGTTTGCCAGCGGTCGTCGGGATCTTTCGCCATGCAGGTGCGGACCACGCGATCGAGCGCGGGCGGCGACATCGGCTGTACCGACGAAATCGGCTGCGGGTCGGAGGCTAGAATGGCGGCCACAATACTGGCCTGACTCTTGCCCATGAAAGCGCGGCGGCCGGACGCCATTTCGTAGAGCACCGCTCCCAGGGCGAAGATGTCGGAGCGAGCGTCGGCCTCTTTGCCTTCGAGTTGCTCCGGCGCCATGTACTGGAACGTGCCGATCACCATGCCCTGCGCGGTTAGCGGCTGACCTGCCGACGGACCGGAGATGGTCATGGTCAAGCTAGACGCGGGAGGAGCTTGGGCCAACGTGGCCTTGGCTAATCCGAAGTCCATCAGCTTGGCTCCGGATTTGGTCAGCATGACGTTGCCTGGCTTCAGGTCGCGGTGAATCACTCCGCTCTTGTGGGCTTTCTCCAGGCCTTCGCAGATGTCGATTCCGTATTTCAATACCTGTTCGGAGGGCAGCGGGCCTTTCATGAGGCGATCGGCCATGGTCTCGCCTTCGAGATATTCCATGACCAGGAAATCGGTTCCGTCCTGATGGCCGACGTCATGGAGGGTGCAGATGTTGGGATGGTTCAACGATGAGATGGCGCGGGCTTCGCGCTCGAAGCGCTGCTTGGCTTCGATGTTGGAAGAAAGATGTGTGGGCAGGATCTTGACCGCGACGGTGCGATCGAGGCGAGTGTCGCGAGCGAGGTAGACCTCGCCCATGCCGCCTGCGCCTAGTGGGGATTGAATTTCATAGGGGCCGAGTTTGGTGCCAGAGGTTAGGGCCATTTGTGGGACGGATTATAGCGCATGGGGGTGAGGATGGGGTTTTGCCGACCAACCGGCAGTTACCCGATGATGCCTGATGACCTGCCTCACTTTGGTTTACCTCCGCGTTTTACCTCCGCGCCGCCGACGTCCTTCAGTCCGCGAGTGCTGTTTCGCGGTGATCGATTTATTTAGCTTGCCGAGTGTACAGCGATCTCTTACTCTGAATTTCTCCACTATCCCTCATGCAAGAGCTTTCGAGCCGCCGACGCTTTCTAAAAAAGGCAGCTTTTGCAGGTGGTGGCGCGTTGCTCGGTACCGTCGGCCTGAACCAAATCTCTCCCAGGATCTGGCGTGAGCCTTTGGTGTTTGCGCCTAACCGGAGTTATTGGGCAAGAAGTCAGCCGCCGCAGAATCCGCCGTTAACGGGGGACATCGCCGCAGATGTCGCGGTACTTGGCGGCGGGTTCACGGGACTTTCCGCAGCCTACTACATCCGCTGCATCTCCCCGCATAAGCGCGTCGTCGTTTTGGAAGCGAAGGGTTGTGGGAACGGAGCCTCGGGACGAAACGGCGCCATGGTGTTGACCATGACCGAGGACCGGTATATGACCTTCAGCTCCGCTCCGGCGATCGATAAGAAGATCTATGACCTGACGGCAGAGAACATCCGGACGCTGTCGAAGCTCAGAGCGTCGACCGGCATCGATTGCGAGTTAGAGACGAATGGGGCTCTGGAAGTGCTGAGTACCTCCGAAGACGTGCAAGCGGCGAAGGCCTATGTGCAGCAGGCACGATCGCTCGGCATGCCGGTTGAGTTCTGGGATAAGCAGCGAGTGGTTGACGCCATCGGCACCGAAGTCTAACGAGGCAGCCTTCTTCGACCCTAACGGTGGACACGTCCATCCCATGAAGCTGGTGCATGTGTTCAAGGCCGCTGCCGAGAACGTCGGCGCGGAGATTTACGAAAACACAACCGTAACCAGCATCGAGGAAGGCCAGGAGAACCTCCTTCATACGAGCACCGGACATTCGATCAACGCAAAGTCGCTGGTGTTGGCGACTAACGCCTTCACTTCAAGATTGGGATTCTTCCGAAATTCGATTGTGCCCGTCCACGAATACGTGGCCGTGACGCAGCCCCTCAGCAAGCAGCAACTGGCCGAGATCGGATGGCGCATGCGAGTCCCGTTCAATGACAACCGCACCGAAGTCTTCTATCTCGGCCTGACCGAAGACAATCGTATCCACATTGGCGGAGGTAGTCCCAGCTACTTTTTCAATGGCGGGGTTGGAGATCCCAGCAACGCAGCTTCCCATTTTGCTCAACTCCAGCGCGAGCTGGTACGAATCTACCCCAGCCTGTCGAGTGTCGAGTTCGAAGCTGGTTGGGATGGAGTGGTTGACTGGTCTCTCGACGAGTCGCCCTCTGTAGGGTGCACTGGAAGAAATAAGAACATCTTCTATGGACTCGGCTACAGCGGACATGGAGTGAATCTGACCTCAGTTTTTGGGAGGATCATTGCCGATCTGGAGGCCGGCCGTGAGCAACCCTGGCAACAGTTTCCCTTTCTCAACGCCAGGCTGGATTACGTTCCGAATGAGCCTTTTCGGTGGCTGGGCGCAAGAACCGGGCTGGCATGGTATCGCCTGACGGAGTCTTAGGTTGGTTATGCGACCATCCCAATATGGGGTAGCTTATATGCATGTCGCCGTCGTGAAGGGAGTCGAGCATGAGCATTCAGGATGAGCAGGAATTAGCTTCGCTAAAAGCGGTTGGCCGTGTTGTTCGCATGATGCTGGACGCGATGAAGGCTGAGGTGCGGCCGGGCGTCACTACTCGCTATCTGGATGAAGTCGGCGCGCGGGTCATGCGGGAGAATGGAGCACGGTCAGCTCCATCGATGGTGTATCAGTTTCCGGGGGCGAATTGCATCAGCTTGAACGATGAGGCGGTGCATGGAGTTCCGGGCGAGCGCGAACTCAAGGAAGGCGACCTGGTGAAGCTTGACGTGACGGTGGAAAAGGATGGCTACATGGCCGATGCCGCCATCACGGTACCGGTCGGCCGCGTGAGTCCGCAGGCTGAAAAATTGATCGCTTGCGCGGAGCGTGCTTTTCACAAGGCGATGCTGGTGGCGCGAGCTGGATTCCGCGTGTTTGAGATTGGAAAGATTGTCGAGCGCGAGGTGCGTAAGTCGGGGTTCTCGGTGGTCCGCGAATTGGGAGGCCACGGGATCGGGCGGACGATTCACGAGTTGCCGCACGTCCCAAATTATGCCGACCCCGAGGCCCGCCAGATCATGAATGAAGGGCTGGTCATTACTGTGGAGCCGATCATCTCCAGCGGCTCGGGGCGGGTGTTCACGGACAAAGACGGCTGGACGGTGCGAACGGGCGATCACGCGCTCTCGGCGCATTTTGAGCATACGTTGGTAGTTACTTCGGGTGCGCCTATCCTGTTGACCGCTGGTTAGTGCAGACTCGGTTGACCGGCGGCAGGCTTCGGGATAAAGTTCAAGAATCAGGGTTCAGTTTTGCCCCCCACCCTGGTTTCTGGTTACCATGCGCGCTGCTCACCACAACCTCGTCGGTCCGAAGCTCGTCTTCCCGAAACTCGTAATCGTGCTGTTTGCGCTGGCCAGCGTGGCCTGGGCGGCGGCGCCACAATTTTCCGGGCAGAAGCGAGTCGGTCTGACGACCGGCGACCAATGGGAACCTTCGGTGGCGGCCGACGGTTCGGGACGGATCTACGTTCTTTATCCACAATACGGGCCCGTGCCCGACTGCAAGGGCTGTCGCGTGCCCACCATGCTGCTGGTCGCGAGCAACGATAACGGCAAGACCTGGCAGACCCCGCAGGTGATGCTCGACTCGGGATCGGGGCAGTTTGACCCCCAGATTGCCGTCGACCCAGTCGACCGGCGCACCGTTTACGCGGCATGGCTGCAGAACGACAAACGCGTGGTGATGCTGGCCAAGTCGGTGGACTCTGGTGCGACCTGGAATTTTACGATGGCGGTGCGCAGTGACGCGGAACTTGATAAGCCGGCGCTGGCGGTGCGCGGGCAGAACGTTTACGTGGCTTTCAATCATGAAGAAGAGGTGTGGGTCGCGGCCTCGCAGGATGGAGGGCGCAGCTATACGCCGACGCGGGTGAATGCGGAGAGCCGTCCGGGATGGTCGCTGCTGGGCGCGGCAACGGTCGATCCGGTGGGCAACGCGTATCTGGCCTGGGCTTCCTACTCAAAAGCCGGAGGAGCGCGGGGCTCGGTGAATCTGTATGTGGCGAAGTCGGCGGATGCGGGCAAGACCTGGAATCCGACTCTGCTCGATGTTTCCGCGGCAGCGCCCGGCTGCGAGGACGAGGAATGCGGCGAGGGATTTTTGGGCGCGCAGATGGCGTTGACCTCGGATGCCGCCGGAACTCTTTACGCGCTCTGGAGCGCAGGCAGCGCGCCGCTCAAGCCGCAGCGCATTTATTTTTCGTCGTCGACCAACGGCGGCGAAAACTGGTTGCCGCGGGCCGGCGTTTCGTCGGCTGCGGCGGGCGTGGAACACGGGTTTCCCGCGATCGTGGCCGGGAGTGCGGGCGACGTGCGCATCGCCTGGATGGATGCGCGGAATACTCTTCGCAAGTCTCCGTATTGGAACACTTACTATCGGAGTTCGAGTAACGGCGGGGCGACATGGGGAGATGAGATTCGCGTTTCTGGCTACGTGCCGGGCTATCGTTATATCGGCAAAGAAGGTTTCAGTTTTCCTTTCGGCGATTACTTCGGGCTGGCGATCGACAACCACGGAGACACGCACGTGGTGTGGGGCGAAGGGCTGAATTATCAGTCGCCGGGGTCGATCTGGCACGCCAGCGAACGATAGACGCGGACTTCCTAATCAATATTGTCATCCTGAGCGAAGCGAAGGACCTATGCATCTTGGCGGCGCAACGCATAGGGCCTTCGCTTCGCTCAGGATGACAACGTAAGAACTATGGTGTGATTTATCAGTCCGTCAGTAGACCGCCGGTGAGGTCGCTCAACCGCTCGACGCGGTGTTCGCGGCAGTAGGCGGTCAAGTCCTCCACCAGCGTTTCGGTTGCCACCGGGTCGAAGAAACTTGCGGTTCCCACCTGCACGGCGCTGGCTCCCGCCAGCATGAATTCCACTATGTCCGCCGGGGTCGCGATTCCACCCATGCCGATCACCGGAATTTTTACGGCGTGCGCTGCGTCGTAGACCATGCGCAGCGCGATGGGCTTGATGGCCGGTCCGGAGAGGCCGGCGGTTACGTTTGCAATTCTGGGGCGGCGCGTTACCGGGTCAATCGCCATAGCCAGAAAAGTATTGACCAGGGAAATGGCGTCGGCGCCCGCTTCCTGCGCCACATATGCCATCTGCGCGATCGAGGTGACGTTGGGTGAAAGCTTGACGATCACTGGACGCGTCGAGACGCGCTTCGCAGTGCGCACCACTTCGTCAAGCAAAAGCGGGTCGCTGCCGAACTGAATGCCGCCTTGCGCCGTGTTGGGGCAGGATACGTTGATTTCGTAGGCTGCAATACCCTCGCCTTGATTGAGGATCTCGATTGTCTCCTCGTAATCGGTGCGGGCGTGGCCGAACACGTTGGCGAAGACGACTACATTTTTCTTCTCGCGTAAGGCCGGGAGTTTTTCCGTGAGGAATGCGGGGGCCCCGATATTCTGCAGTCCGATGGCATTCAGCATTCCGGCAGCGGTCTCAAACAGGCGTGGCGGGGGATTTCCGGTCATCGGCTCCTTGGAGAGACCTTTGACGACTAATGCGCCAAGCCGGTCGAGATGCACGATGTCTTCGAATTCGACGCCATAGCCGAAGGTGCCGGAGGCGGCGATGATCGGATTCTTCAGCTCGATGCCGGCGAAGCTGACGCTCAAGTCGGGATGGCCGATGGGCGTCATTGGATTCCTCCATCTGTCGGACTGGCGTTCGGACTGGCTGGAGAAGTCGCGGGGCGCGCTGATGAGGGCGCGGTGGGATGATGTGGTGGCTGCAGCGCTTCGGTCAGCACTCTTCCCGTGGCTTGCGCCGGTGCGTTGATTCCGAGCAAAGAGGCGAGCGTCACCGCGAGATCGACCGGTTCGGCGTGCGTGCGGTAGGTCCCGGTCTGAAAGGCGAGTCCATAGAAAGCGAGCGGCACATGAGTATCGTACGAGAAAGGCGTCGCGTGATCGGTACCCTTTGTGATTCCAACTTGAAATGGATAGGGTACCCCGAGGACATACCATCCGCCTTCGGGCGAGTAGCTGTGGCCGTAACGGCGTCCGATTTCGCTGGCCGGAGTTTCCCCGCGGGCCAGTTGCGACTTGGTGAAGTATCCCGCCAATCCCGCTTGCTTCATGGCTTCGCCCGCGTCGGCTTCGGCGGTGGATTCATGGTCTCCCGCAAAGTGTTCGGCGAACGCGTCTTCGTTCAGCCAGGCGACCGGATAATCGAGGTCGAGCACGTAGTCGGCTTTCTTGGCATATTTTTTCGAGAGCAGGGAATTGATCTGATCGCGCAACGCTTTTGCGTCGAGATTGGCTGCGGGCAGACGAAGTTTTTTTGCGAAATCAGGCAACGGTGCGATGCCGTGGTCGGCGGAAAGCGCCATCCACACGTTGGCCATTCCGATCTGATGGCCGAGGAAGTTGAAGAACTCCGCCAGACTGCGGTCGAGTTCGAGCGCCATACTGCGCATCTGCGGAGAATCGGGGCCAACCTGATGGCCGAGAATATCGTTGGCTGAGAGGCTGATCACGAGCAGGTCCGTCGCCGCGCCCGCGCCCAGCTTCTCGTAGAGAACCAGTTCCTTGGCGAATTCGAGCTGATAATCGTTGGCGAAGGGAGTGGAGCCGACGACCTGGTAGAAGCTGGCGGGCGATCCGTCTTTTCCGTCTCGCGGTGTTGTCGAGCCGAGGACGTTTCCTTCGCTGTCCTTCCATTCGCGGTTCCAGTATTTTTCCGCGCGTCTTTCCGAAGGACGCGTGCCGTTGAAATTCCGCACCCACTCAGGGAGGTCTGGACGGTAGTAGGTGGAGGTAATCCAGTCGCCGCTTTTTGGATCGATCCAGTAGGCAGCGTCTCCGGCGAATCCAGCAGGCAGCACGGCCGCGCGATCTTTCAGCGAGATGGCGAATACACGGGCTTTGCCGCCCGTGGCCAGTTTCAACTCGTCGCCGAGCGTATCGCTCAAGAGGTTGTGCGGCGATGCTCCGGGGGCCGCGCGGTCAGCACCTGTGCCGACAAGTTTTGTCGTGTCGTCTTCGACCGACGTTACCCGCTTCTTTTTCCGCGGGTCCCACCATTCGTTGGCTACGATGCCGTGTCCGCTGGTATAGGTGCCGGTGAAAAGGGTGGCGTGACCGGGAGCGGTGCGGGTGTTGGCGTAGTCGTAATTGCAGTCGGTGAAATTAGCGCCGTGGTCGAGAAACAGGCGGAAGCCTCCGTCGCCGAACTGGTCACGATAGCGCTCGAGGTAGTCGCCGCGGAACTGGTCGATCACGATGACGACCACGAGCTTGGGGTGGGCGTTGTAAGCGGACGCGAATCCGCCTGGGATCGAGCCTAGCCACATCAACGCCACGACCGGCACCAGGAGGAGGAAACGGGGCAGTCTCATCGCGAGCTAGTTTACAGGAGAAAAGATGCTTAACCGCAGAGATCGCAGAGGTCGCTGAGATTTTTTTTGCAGGCTCTTCTCTGCGCGCTCTGCGTTCTCCGCGGTTCGAGCGTTTGATCGTCTGCCTCCACGGAATCGCATTTTTCAGCTAAAGTTAAAGCAGAATGCTCGATCTGAATTTTGTTCGCGACCACCTCGCGCTGGTGGAAGAAAAACTGCGCCAGCGCGGAATGAATCCGGCGGAAGTGTTGAAAGACTTCCGGACCATCGATGCCGAGCGGCGGCAGGCGATCACGGCGGCGGAAACTCTGCAGGCGCGCCGCAACCGGGCTTCCGAGGAAATTGCAAAACTGAAGAAGAGCGGGCAGGACGCGTCGGCGCAGATCAACGAGACCAAAGACCTGCGCGAACAGATTCAGGAATCGGAGAAAAAGGCGGCGGAACAGGAGGCTCGCCTGCGCGAAATTCTGACTTCGCTTCCGAATCTTCCTAACGACAGCGTGCCGGTGGGCAAAAGCGCTGAAGAAAACGTCGAAGCTCGACGCTGGGGCACTCCTCCGCACTTTGACTTCAAGCCCAAGCCGCACTGGGAGCTGGGCGAAGCGCTGGGAGTGCTCGACCTGGAGCGCGCCGCCAAATTGTCTGGCGCTCGCTTCGCCGTGTACTGGGCTCTGGGTGCGCGACTGGAGCGGGCGCTCGCCAACTTCATGCTCGATCTGCACACTGGAGAGCACGGATACACCGAAGTGCTTCCTCCGTACCTGGTGAATTCCGAGTCGATGTATGGCACGGGCCAGCTTCCGAAGTTCGCGCAGGATTTGTTTCAGGTGCCGCACGGGGAGAAAGATCTCTGGTTGATTCCTACGGCCGAGGTTCCGGTGACGAATCTCTATCGAGACGAAGTGCTGGATGCGGCGCGCTTGCCGGTTTCGCTGACGGCATACACTCCGTGCTTTCGCAGCGAAGCGGGATCGTATGGAAAAGATGTGCGCGGAATTATCCGTCAGCATCAGTTTCAAAAGGTGGAGTTGGTGAAGTTCTCGCGGCCCGAGACTTCGTACGATGAACTGGAGAAGCTGACCCACAACGCCGAGACCGTTTTGCAGAAACTCGGCCTGCACTACCGCGTGGTCACGCTCTGCACAGCCGATATCGGGTTTTCCGCGGCTAAGACTTATGACATTGAAGTCTGGCTGCCGGGACAGAATTTGTTCCGCGAGATTTCTTCGTGCTCGAACTTTGAAAGTTTTCAGGCGCGGCGGGCGAATATTCGCTACCGTCCCGAGGGTAAGAACAAGACGGAATTTTTGCATACGTTGAACGGCAGCGCCTTAGCGGTCGGGCGCACATGGGTTGCGATTGTGGAGAACTATCAGCAAGCCGACGGGAGTGTGCGGATTCCCGAGGCGTTGCAGCCGTATATGGGAACGGACCGCATTGTGGCGCGAACTGGCTAAGAAACTGGCGACGAGCCCCCGTATAGCGGCGGTCCATTTGATATCCCATGAATTCCCAAATAAACTGGCAGCAACCCGAAGCCTCGACGGTGCCTGAAGGCGCCGTCTCTCCCATGGGCGCGATCTGGCGCACAATTCGCGGATACATTCTTTGGTCGTACGAGCGGGGCAGCCTGCACTACGACATCATGGTCACGCTGATTCTCATCTTTGTTTTCGTTTCGCCGCGCTTCATCAACTTCAAAGACAAACCGGTCGAGCGCAATCCGCATCTCACCGGCGTGGTCGTGATTCCCGGCGACAAAGGTGGCTTCATCTATCAGATCCAGGCATCGGCGGTGAATGCCGCCGGTGGTGGAGATATTCACCGCCAGTTGGAGCAGATCATCGAACCCATCTCCGGAGCGGTCAGCATTACCCGGGTCGATACGGTTAACGACGCCTCCGGACACCCGCAGAGTTATAAAGTCTGGGTGCAAAAAGAGTAAGGGCAAGGTTTCATGGTTTCAAAGTTTCAAGGTTTCGAGGTCGAATGAAAGTTGTGCTCAAAACCTGTTTGCTCTTGATCCTGGCGATCGGCTGGCTGCTGACGGCCACGGCATGGTCGCAAAGCGATTCCGGGCTCGACAAGGTTCTCAAGCAGATGGACGTTGCCGCTCAATCGTTCAAGAGCGCCGAGGCGAGTTTCGTCTGGGATCACTACTACGCGGTCATCAAGGAAATTGACGAGAGCGCGAGGCAGAAGGGCAAGATTTACTTTCAGCGTGAAGGCGGCGAAGTACGCATGGCCGCCGACATCGTCGCGCCCGACAATGAATACATCGTTTATAGTGACGGCAAAGTTCAGCGGTACCAGCCCAAGATCGATGAAGTTAACGAATACATTCCCGGCAAGAATCGCAGCGACGTGGATAGCTTTCTGGTGCTCGGCTTCGGCGGCGGCGGGCACGATTTGCTCAAGTCTTATGACGTGAAGTTAATGGGGTCCGAGACAGTCGACGGCGTCGCAGCCGAGAAACTGGACCTGATTCCGAAGTCCGAGCGTTTTCGCAACAATATCGCGCGCATTCTGCTCTGGATCGACCCGGCCCGGGGAATTTCGGTGCAGCAGCAGTTGTTTGAGCCCGACGCAAAGGGCGGATCGGCCGGCGACTATCGTCTGGCGAAGTATTCGGACATAAAAATCAATCAAAAACTTCCGGAGAATGTGTTTAAGCTTAAGACCACGAAGAAGACCAAGTTTATCTCGCCACAGGGATAGGTTTACGCCGGCAGATCGGGCAAAATCGAATCCAACAGAAACAAGCTGAAAAAGACCGGCTCCGGCGATATACTGCACAAAGACCTTGGAAAGTAGAGTGCGCATGGCCAAAGTGTTTACCATCACCGTTCCGCCCGACTTGTCGCGCAAGAAGCGTGAACGCACCACCGACCCCCGCTACGTGGACGGCCAGAAGATGCTGGTGGAAGCGATGAAATATCTGGCGCAAGCCGACCCCGTGGCCAATCGCGAGGCTGTCGAACTGCTCTCCGAGCACGTCCGCACGCGTTTCCGCATGACCGACTCGCCGCTGAGCTAGAAGTAAAGCTTCAAAGCAAACTGCACAATGCGTGGCCCCCGGTAGTATGGCGAACTAGAGGGGGTGCTGTCGAACGAGGCCTGACCAAACAGACCGCCGCCACCTAACGCGCCCCCGCCCAAACTGGGTCCGTAGAACTGCACGTGGTTGAAGGCATTGAAGAAGTTTGATTGAAACTGTAGCGATTTGCTTTCCGTGATTTGGAAGTTCTTCAGGATCGAAATGTCCCAATCATTAATTCCCGGTCCGCGCAACACGTTCCTTCCCATGTTGCCGTAAGTAAACAGGGGCACACCTCCTTGAGTCAGGCCGATGCCCGGAACGAAGGGTTGGCCCACCGGCGGCCCTACGGAACATACCAGATTCATCGGATTGAGCAGAAAATGTCCAGTGGTTGGGCCCGCCAGACAACTCCCATGGATACCATCCGGGTCGGGGCTGAATGTCTGTACTTGTCGCGGGTTCTTGAAGACCTGGATCGGTCCGACCACATCGGGCCGGTCGAGTCCTTCTTCCGATTCACTGGCTCCGTTGCTGGAGTAGAGAGTGTATGGGTTCCCGGACTGAAACGAAGTAATCGTAGAGACCTCCCATCCCCCAAGGAGTTGTTTCACGAGCGCGCTCCCGTTCTTGCCGATGGGGATTTGCCATAGCGGACTTAACACCAGGCGGTTGGTGGCGTCAAAATCGGCGAGGCCCCTGTCGAACGCCGGATCCAGGGAATTTGTGTACGCTGACGAACGCGCCCGGAAGCCCGAGGTCTGGTCAATTGTTTTTGCCAGCGTATAAGCGACTCTGAATCCCAGACCATGATTCATTCTCCGGTCCACGGTAACCTGAAGCTCATTACTCGACGAACTACCCTCACTCACGTTGGTGATGATCTGGGTGGCGCCCTGCGGAATAAGGTTCACATCACAATTTGCTAGCGGGCGCGCACAATCCGGGACGATGGCACTAACCGGATTCTCGCCACCTGCTACCGCTGCCTGGTATTGCCCCATCAAACTGTTGGGGTTGCTGCTGCTGCCGATTTGAGGGTTGTTCAGGTATAGACCGCTGATAGCCTTCTTGCTCAGACTGCCTACGTAGACCGCCTCTACCATGGTGTCTTTCGTAAGTTGGTATTGAAATCCGTAATTGAAGTTCTCCGCGTAGGGAGTCCGGAACTGAGGAGTGACCACAAATGCAAAAGGAATCGCAGGAGTAAAGAATTGTCCCAAGTGTCCTCCGGCGATGAAGGGATAGGGATTGGAGTACCCGGTGGTTGCGGTCTGAAAAGGATCCGCCGAGTAAGAACCGTTGATGGGTTGTAAACATCCGGGTGCGGCGAGCGCCACTGTCGTGAAACACGGATAGTTATTCGCCACATATCCAAACGGAGCCTGTCCTCCGAACTGCAGGTTCAGCGCTCCATCTTCGATGTCATAGAAAATCCCAAAGCCGCCGCGCATTACAAGCTTGCCGCTGCCCAACATATCCCAGGAAAACCCAAATCGTGGCGCAAAGTTCCTGTAGTCGGGAGAGACCAACCCGCGATTCGGCGTCCCGGGATCGCCCGCATACAGGAAATCGGGTGGAGAGGACGGATAAAGTGTCGATTGTTGCCCCGGGAACCAACCCTGAATCTGGTTACGCGGATCTACTTGTGGCGAGTTGTATTCGTAGCGCAGGCCATAATCGAGGCTCAAATTCTTAGTGATCTTCCACGCATCCTGTGCGAAGAAATAGAGTTGATGAGTTCTGATGCCATAGATCGCGCTCGAAAACTGATAGTAGTTGTCGGTGAACCCGCCAACGAAATCGGCCAAAGCGTTGCCCGTGTTCGTGTAATAGGTCCCGTAGTCGAACGATCCGTTGTTGTAAAAGTCGTAATGGAAATTGTTCCGTACCCACCGGAGATCGCCTCCAAACTTCAGAGAATGTTTCCCTCGGGTCCAGGAAAAAGTATCCTGGTACTGGAATGTGACATCATGAATTTTGGTTGGGCCCTGCGGTGAAGGGCCGAGGTTGAAGGCACCCGAGACCGAAATTGCCGGGGGCGCGGTGCCTTTGGGATCGTCCGGGGTGATGGTTAGAAATCCGAGAGCTGAAGGCGATGTCGTGTCGGTGGGCACCGAGTTGAAGGTTGCGACCCGATCAGCCGAGAATCGCAGCTCATTGAGCATGGTCGGAGAAATGGTACGGGTCCAACTGATCGACCCGGTTTGATAGCGCTGGCTATTGGTAAAGCCCGACCCCACAGGTACGTCTCCTCCAGTGGACGCGCCTTTTACGACCTCGAACGGAAAAGTTTGCGGCTGGTCATCGATAATGTAAAACGCTGACAGCGTATCTTTACTGGAGAGGTTGTAGTCATAGCGGAAAATAAACTGATCTTCCTGCAAGCTGGCCACGGGATCTTCCACAAGACCATTGCTCCCGTAATTGGGCATGGGAAGGAAGTCTTTTATGTAGGTCGCCATCACCGGATCAACTGGCACTTGATTGTTGGGTAAATAGCCGCTCGGGCTCGCTAACGTTGGGTCAAAGAGCGGGAATCCCAGGTCGCTGAAATCGCCAGTCCGTTCCGCCGGAGTCAATACCGTTAGAATTCCAGGGTTTTGCCCCTCCTGTCGTCGCGCCCCCTGATAAGAAGCAAAGAAAAACATCTTGTCTTTCCTGATGGGGAAGCCGACGGTTCCACCGAACACGTTGTATCTGAAGACCGGAGCCTGCCCAAGGAAATAGTCGCTGGCATCAAGAGCGGTGTTGCGAAAATAATCGAACAGGTCGCCGTGGATGGCATTCGTACCGGACTTAATCACCTGATTCACGACTCCGCCCGACGTGCGTCCATACTCCGCTTCGTAATTGTTGGTTATAATCTTGAATTCTGCGACTGAGTCGGGATTCGGATCCACGACCATATTGTTCCCGAGGAAGTCGTTGTTATCGGCGCCATCGAGTAAGAACGTCATCGACTCCGAGCGCTGCCCGCTCACCGAAAACGGATTGCCCGAACCGTCATCCTGGTCGGGAGCGAATGTGCCTGCTTGCAGCAGGCCCAGTTGCATGGTGTCGCGCGCGGCCAGCGGCAGGTCTTGAATGCGCTGCGTGGTCTCGACTTTGCCCAACGTGGCGCTTACGGTGTCGATTTGTGTGAGGTCGCCTTGCACCTCTACCACCTGGCTCATAGCGCCGATTTGCAACGCGACGTCGAGCCGTGCATTCTGATTAATCTCCAGCGTGATCCCCTTGCGCAGGTACTTTTCAAAATTCTGTTTCTCAACCGCAAGCTCATAGGCCCCTATCGGCACGAGCGTGAACAGGTAGCCGCCGTCCTTGTCGGTGGTGGTGCTGCGCACGATGTTGGTGGCGGAATTCTTCAAAGTTACCTTCGCGCCCATCACGACAGCGCCCGAGGAGTCTTTGACGGTGCCCTGCAGTTGAGCTGCGGCTTGCTGGCCAGCGGCTTGATTCGCGCCCAGGAAGACCACCGAGAGCACGATGCAGATGGCGGCGGATAGAGCAATGCGGGGGAAGCAGACAGTGTTCATTGGGCCCTCACAGAAAGTTGGGCACAAATATTGCATGTCGCGTTCCGCTAAAACAAGCATGAAATGCACTAATTTAGCGGGGTGTGACTGCGCGTCACCTTCTATTTCTTGAATTTTCGCTACGGCAAATCGGAATTTCAGGATCGCGATTCAGATGGCTGCGGCCCGGTCGCGTTTCGCAAGGTAGGCTGCTGCACAGAGGATCACCACGGGATAACACTCCAGCGTGTAGCGCGGCTCCGGATTTTCCATGGTGCCAAGAAATGCCGAGCGCACCAGCAGAAAGGTAACCAGCAATCCGGCCCAGCGAATTCCCGACGGCCTGCGGGCCAGCCCCAATAGCGCGGTTCCCACGTAAGCCAAGCCCAGCAAGCCGAACCCAACCGCCATGACCGACAGATCCGGGTCGTCATTGAATTCCCACCAGCGCACGTCGGGAGGAAGGATTTCAGTTCGCGGACGCAACCACATGTCTGCGACGCGGAGCACGGGGAGCAGAAAGTAGTAGCGAACGGGATGGGCGCGAACGCGCTCCGCCGCGATTTTACCGAAGCGCGCGTCCAGCTCCGGCGTAATGTCCTGCAAGTCGTTGAAGTCCGCAATGACGGCCAGCGTCGCCGCTTTTTCCGCCGGGTTGGAGTCATCGATCGCGCGGGACGGCAGTTTTGCTGTATCAATCTTGCCGTCGGGAACGCTCCAGTAGATTTCTTCCACCGACGCGTAGTCGATCATCCAGGTTTTGACCCAGCGGATGAAACCACGGGGGATTAGTTCATCCGCGTCGTTGGCGTAGCGCGGAGCCAGCGGTTGGAAACGATGAAAGGTGCGAAAATTACGAATCGTCCACGGGACAAGTGGCGCCAGGGCCAATGCCGCGACGATGACCCCCGCGACTAAGACATCCGCCAGGTTTTTCTTCCAGGCGTTGTTCTTGGCGAAGAGATGCTTCGCCGCCAACATCCCGAGATAAATCCCGACCGCCGACAGCAGGAGGCCGCCATCGGGACGCAACATGATGCAGGCCGCGATCGCCGCTCCGCTTGCTGCCCAGAGCTGGCGGGAACTTTGTCCGGAACTTTGTCCGGAACTCTGGCCGGAACTATGGCCGAGAGCCTGCCCCGAAACTGCTGAGGGGACGCCCGTCTCCGCACAGATTCCAGTTCCAGCGGGATACATTCGATTCAGCGCGGCGACCGCACAATCGAGAGCGAGCGCGGTAAAAAAGATCGACAAAGTTTCGGTGAGTTCGGCTGCGGTATAGTTCGCCAGGAATGGACAGAGCGCTGCCGCGACAAATGCAATTCTTGCCGCGCGATCGGAAACCGCCCGGCGGGTAAGGTCGGCAACGATCAGGCAGGTAGCCAGGTCCACCAGGATCTGGGTGAGGAGCACAGCCTTCAAGTTGCCGGGTCCAAACAGCCAGAAGATCGCCGCCAGAAAAGCTGGATACCCGGGCAGGCGGGTGTCGGCCGGCATGACTTTTGTCCCTGGCTGACCATTTACCGTGACCGTCTGGCCGTAGATGCCGTGCTGCAGCCAGTTGGTGGCGAGGTCGGCATAAACGCGCGAGTCATCCGTGATTTCCGGGAAATATACGAAGAAAGATAGTCGCAATGCCAGGGCGGCCAGCGTGGCGCAAAGGAAAAAACCGCGATGTTCCCGGATCAGCTTGAGCACGTTGGGAATATATCGCGAATGACGTGTTCTCCTCCACGGATCATCGGAATCGAAATAGCGATTCCGGTCCGGACCAATAGGAAATCCGCGGACCTGACACCTGAGACTCGAGGTCGTAGAACTGGGTTTGACCCCCTGCGGCTCTCACCATAGGATGAAGTGACACACTACGAAATGGCGAAACAGGTTTTTCACGATCCTTTGCAAGCGCGCTGGAAACGGATTCGCCGCGTTGTCGACGCGGCCGCCATCGCTTTTTCTTTACTGGTGATCTTCTTTATTTACAGCGCTCTGCGCAGCGAGCCTTTGCCCGATCTTTCCTGGCTTACGGAAAAAAAGCCTTACCATGCTCTGAAAGAAAAAGAAAAGCTGAAAGCACGCGAGAAACGCCGCTTGGCCACATTGGCGCGCACCGGACACCGTCATCAGGCTCGTAAGGCTCCTTCGCAACTCACGCTGAATTCAGAGCAGGGGGTTCGGGCCGCGTTTTACGTTTCCTGGGACGCGGCCAGTTTCTCCTCATTGCGCGAATATGCGCGCCAGATCGATCTGCTCTTCCCCACGTGGCTGCAGGTCCTCGGTGCGGACGGCCATCTGCAAGGCACCGATCCGGAAACAAACGCCATGTTTGACGTTATTCAAGGGCAAAAGGTCCATAGCGTTGACGACCGGGTCATGCCGTTTCTGAAGTCGGAAGACACCGACATGGAAGTGATTCCGGTGGTGCAGAACTTTGACGGCACCGACTTTATGCCGGGGATCAGTGACTTTCTAATGAATCCGCAAGCGCGCGCCCGGTTCCGCCGTGAGATCGGGATGTTTCTCGCCTCCGATCATTATCGGGGTCTGATGGTCGACTTCGAATCCTTCCCCAAAAAAGCGCAACCCGGATACGTGACCCTGTTGAATGAACTCTCGTCTGACCTGCATGCCAAGGGGATGAAGTTGTACGTCAGCGTCCAGGTGCGCAACCCGGATTACGATTACAAGGCGATTGCTTCCGCCGCGGATGGTGTCGTCATCATGAACTACGACGAGCACTATCCCGGCGGCTCCCCTGGCCCCGTCGCTTCGCAGGACTGGTTTACCGACAACCTTGACGCTGCGCTCGAAGAGATTCCGAAAGAGAAGCTCATCTGTGCCATCGCCAATTACGGATACGACTTTGTCGAGCGGCCCAAAACAGGCAAGCTTCCACCTGGAGTGGCCGACAAGACCGTTTCCGTGCAGGATGCCTGGGTGGGGGCGCGCGATTCCGAAGAAGACATTGATTTCGATGGCGATGCGCTCAATCCGCACTTCAGCTATCGCGACGACGGTAACTTTCGCCACGATGTCTGGTTTCTCGACGCGGTGACTGCCCTGAACCAGATGCGTGCCGCCCAGAGCGTCGGCATCCAGACTTTCGCCTTGTGGAGACTGGGCGCGGAAGACCGCTCTCTATGGCGCGTTTGGGACATGCCCGGGGAAGCCAATGCTTCCGATCGGCTGAAAGACGTCCCTCCCGGCCAGGACGTCGACATGGAGGGCGAAGGCGAAATCCTGCACATCGAGGCAAAGCCTACCGACGGCGAGCGCGATCTGAGCATAGACAAGCAGACCGGGCTGATCGACAACGAAGAGTTCAAGAGCCTGCCCCAGCCTTATCGTGTGGCGCGTTATGGCGCAAGCAAGAACGAACTCGCCATGACCTTCGACGACGGTCCCGATCCGGAGTGGACGCCGAAAATTCTCGATATCCTGAAACGCGAGCATGTGCCGGGAACATTCTTTCTGATCGGAATCCAGGCGGAGAAGTTCAGCGGCCTGACCAAACGCATTTACAAGGAAGGTCATGAAATCGGGAACCATACGTTCACTCATCCCGACATCAGCTCGATCGGATCCGGCTACATGAAGGTGGAGCTGAACCTGACCGAGCGATTATTCGCCAGCGAACTGGGCGTTCGCACCCTGCTGTTTCGTCCTCCGTACTCCGTCGATGCCGAGCCCGACACTGAAGACGAGGTGCGTCCGCTCGAACTGACACAAAGCCTGGGCTACATCACCATCGGCAACAAGATCGACACCAGGGACTGGAACGATGAGCCCGCGCTCTCACCGCAGCAAATCGCCGCTCGGGTGCTCGACCACCTGCCGCCGTGCCAGGCCAACGATACCCAGTGCGGCAACATCATTCTTATGCACGATGGCGGCGGCAACCGGGAAAGAACGGTGCTGGCGCTCCCGCTGATCATCGACGGTGCGCGTGCCCGCGGATTTGAATTCGTTCCCGTCTACAAGTTGATGGGCAAAACGAAAATCGCGGATGTCATGCCGCCGCTTCCGGCCAACGAGTATTGGTCCGCCCGGCTGAATTGGATTGGTTTCGGGTTCTTCAGCGCGACCATGATGGGCATTACGATCATCTTTTTCCTGGGTGACATCCTGATGACCGGACGCCTGATTTCGGTGGGCGTCCTCGCCATCTATGACCGTCTCCGCTCGCATGTCTATGGAACCCCCGAGCAGATTGCTGCCTACCGGCCGCGGGTCGCGGTGCTCATTCCGGCTTATAACGAGGAGAAGGTCATCGAACGCACCATCCAGGGCGCGCTCGACTCGGACTATCCCAACCTGCGTGTGGTCGTCATCGACGACGGCTCCAAGGATCGCACGCTGGAAATTGTCCGCCGTGCGTTTGCCGCGGAAGAAGCGGCCGGCAAAGTATGGATTCTCACCAAGCCCAACGGCGGCAAGGCCGAGGCGCTGAACTTTGGACTTGAGCACATCGGCGATGCGGAGATCTTCGTCGGCATCGACGCCGATACCATCATTGCTCCCGATGCAATTGTCCGCATGGTGCCGCACTTCCTCAATCCGAAGGTTGCAGCCGTAGCCGGCAATGCCAAGGTTGGAAACCGCGTAAACCTGTGGACGCGCTGGCAGGCGCTCGAATACATTACCAGCCAGAATTTCGAGCGGCGAGCGCTCAACACCATGGGCGCGGTGAGCGTGGTGCCGGGCGCAATCGGCGCCTGGCGCACCGAGGCGGTTCGCGAAGCGGGCGGCTTCCATGTGGATACCGTCGCCGAAGACGCCGACCTGACCATGGCGCTTCTGCGCAACGGCTATCGCGTGGAATACGAAGACCTGGCGCTCGCCTTCACCGAGGCTCCCACGACGGCCAGCGCGCTTATGCGCCAGCGCTTCCGCTGGTCATTCGGAATCCTGCAGGCCATCTTCAAGCATAAGGGCGTCTTCGCGCGCAAAGGCGCATTGGGTTTGGTCGCGCTTCCGAACATCCTTATCTTCCAGATTCTGCTTCCGCTGGTCTCGCCCTTCATTGATGTCATGTTTGCCGTCGGCGTGATCTGGTACTTCATCCAGAGACACTTTCATCCTGATTCCACCGATCCGGCCAGCTTTCAGCGGCTGCTGGTTTTCTTCTTTGCGTTCCTGGTGATTGATTTCATCGCCTCGGCGATCGCCTTCGCGTTAGAGCGTCGCCAGCCCGAAGCCCGCGAAGACGCCTGGCTGCTCAGTCAGGTCTGGCTGCAGCGCTTCGCCTATCGCCAGGTATTTTCCATTGTGCTGTTTCGAACCTTGAAGCGCGCCATTCAAGGCCGCCCGTTTGCCTGGGACAAACTGGATCGCACCGCCGCCGTGAAGTATGTACCGGCCGAGCGCCGGGACTCGGTCAAAGTCTGAAGTGTAGAGCGGGCGCCCTCGCCCGCTAAATGCGGCCAGCGCATGAGGTCAGGATTCCACGCCGCGTCCACACCCAGGCTCATCGACTACGTCGCGCAAGTCACCCTCGAAGTCTGGAAAAGGCGCGAGCAGATTTACGGCATGAAGTTAAGCTTTATTGACCCGTCAAATTCGTCGCGGTGATCTCTCCCTTGTGCGCGCTTACCGGCTTCACGCAGCGAAAACCCAAATGATTGGTCCCAGTTGTAATTTCGCCCTTGCCGCGTGTGCCCACTGCATAACGGGAGCAGTACTGGTCGGTGCACAGAAACGATCCGCCGCGGTGAACTTTCTTTTTCTCGCCCGGCTCCGCCGGGTCATAGGGTGTGTCCGGACCTCGCGGATTTCTCGTCACGCCCCCTGCCGCCGCCAATTGCTGGTAATAGTCAGGGCGATACCAGTCGCTGGTCCACTGCCACACATTGCCCGCCATGTCATATAAGCCATAGCCGTTCGGCGGAAACTGCGCCACTGGACCAATCCCGACGTAGCCATCCTCTCCGGTGTCCGTGTCGGGGAAATGCCCCTGGTGGGTGTTGGCCATCCATTTTCCGCTCGGCCGGAATTCGTCGCCCCACGGGTAGCGCTTTCCCGCGAGACCCCCGCGCGCAGCGAATTCCCACTCTGCTTCCGTAGGCAAACGCTTTCCCGCCCACTTGGCATAGGCTAGAGCGTCTGGATAGGCGACCTGGACGACAGGGTATTTCTCACGGCCCTTGAGGTCAGTCTTTGGACCTTCGGGATGACGCCAGTTCGCTCCTTTTACATAGGACCACCATTCATAAGGGTCGTTAAGCGGCACGGCATGAGCGGGCGGCGAAAAAACGGTGCCGCCGGCATAAAGATTTTCGGGAGGAGCGTCGGGAAAATCTTCCGCTTTCGGCTTGCGCTCCGCTATGGTTACGTAGCCCGTCGCCCTGACGAACCGGGCAAACTCTTCGTTGGTTACATCAGTTTCATCCATCCAGAAACCGTCCACATATACACGGTGGATGGGGCGCGCGTCAGCCGCCGCTTGCATACCGACTTCATCGGTGGCGGCCGGATCTATCGCGCCCATGGAAAATTCACCGCCGGGAATCCATATCATCCCGTGTGGTGAGGGCGCGGGAGCAGGAGCAGCGATGGGAATAGTGGGGCCGAAAGTCGTGGCGTCAAAGGCTTCAGCCACGGTTAGCCCCGCCTCCACTTTACTGGCGGGCGGTAGAAGCCACAGGCGGAAGACGGCGACCGCCACCGCCGCGGAAACTATGCTCAGAAAGATCAATATCCATGCTGAGCGCCTCAGCGTCGAGTAGTTACGTGCGGGTTCCGACTTCGTTCGCGTCTTCTCGCTCATACTCGCAGTAGCCACAGTGACAGCGGCCAGACTTTTGTCACGAATTGCAAGGCGTTACCAGCGCGTTGGTCCGCGACGGTCCGATTCGATCGACGCACCTAGTCTTTAGCGGCAGCGAGCATCACCGCAGCCTTCCGCTTGTCCTCCGCAGACAACTGCTCCGGCCCGAGCTTGTAGTTCAGCTTGTCGATCGTTCCGGTGAAGCGGAATGGAACGTCGTAGCTGAAGTCCACCGGCGTGCGGGTATCCAGCCCGATGTCGAAGGTCTCGTCGATGGACATGAGCAACGGAATCGTGTGCTCGATCGTCTTGCGGGCGACTTCCTTGCCGTCCACCGACAGCACACCGGTGCCGCCTTTGGCAGGGCCCGGGCCGTCGTATTTGAACTCGAAGACGATGGTGTGCTTGCCGGCGCTGAGCCCGTCGAGCCCTTCCCACCGGAAGCGTTCCAGGTCGAGGAAGTTATAAACGAATACTGGTCTGCCCTTGCCGAATGAAAACAAATCGGTGGCAAAGACGGCAACCAGTCCGAGTGCGGCGATCAGCAGGAGAACACGGCCCAACCGGGCCCTCCGCTTCCCGTTCTTACCCCACAAGACGAGAAGCAGTCCCACAATCAACAATCCCCAACCGATTGTCTTGAACAAGTCGCTCTTCAGCCACCAGTTGAAGCTGTGGGTCAGCAGAAGAGCGTACCCGCCGAAGCGTCCACCGAGGGTCGCGATCACTCCCTCGGCGCCACCGTCAGGAACGGTTACGTTGGCGGTGATGGTGTAGTCACGATCCAGAATGCTGGGCGCATTGCCGACGGGGATGCCTGCAGTCACACCAGTGTAGGTGAAATCGGTTCGTCCAGCGATGGCGCTTGGTTTGGGCGCCAGCAGGCGGACGAAGCCGGAATTATCCAGCGGGAGGACCTGGTATTTCGCCGCTTCGGTCAGGAACAGAGCCTGTAACTCTTTCAACTTATCGGGATTTTTGGCTGCGAGATCGTTGTATTCCGAATAATCCTCGGTGATGTTGTACAGCTCCCACTTATATTGATCGATCGGCGGCATTGCGGTCGTGCCGAGCTCCCACGGTGGGGCGGGTGGTGTGGTGGCGGCAATCCAACCATCGTGATAGATGGCGCGGTTGCCGACCATCTCGAAATACTGCGTGTCGCGCTTCGACGGGGCGTTGGCGTTTGCCTGATCAAAGGTGTAGGCCATGCTCACGCCTTCGATCGGTTTCTGCTTGATGCCGTTGACCGTATCCGGAGCCGGGATGCCAGTGACTTCAAGAATTGTGGGGACGATATCGATGATGTGATGGAACTGGGTGCGAACTCCGCCCACGTCTTTGATGTGGCCGGGCCACGAGATGGCTAGGCCCTGCCGGGTCCCGCCGAAATGCGATGCCACCTGCTTGGTCCACTTGAACGGCGTATCGAACGCCCAGGACCAGGCGACTGACATGTGCGGGTAGGTCTTGTCCGATCCCCAATTTTCGTAGTGCAATGCATTCATCACCTTAACCGCCTTGACCGCCGGGTCGGTAAGAATGCCGTTGTAGGCGGTCAGTTGGTTAAAAGTGCCGTACAAGCTGCCTTCCGCGCTGGTGCCGTTGTCGCCGACGATGTAGATGATCAGAGTATTGTCGAGCTTGCCCATGTCCTCGACGCCCTGAATAACCCGGCCAATCTCATAGTCGGTGTAGGCGGTGTAGCCGGCGAAAACCTCCGCCTCGCGCGCATACATTTTCTTTTCCTCTGCGTTGAGCGAGTCCCACTTCGGCAAGTCATCCGGCCAGGGGGTTAGCTGGGCACTGGCAGGAATGACGCCGAGCCGCTTCTGGTTGGCGAAGATCTCATCGCGCATCTTCTCCCAACCCATGTCGAATTTGCCTTTGAACTTGTCGATCCACTCCTGTTTCGGCTGGTGCGGTGAGTGCGAGCCTCCGGGCACGTAATAGACGAAGAACGGCTTGTCGGGAGCGGCCGCGTTCAGATCTCGCATGTATTTGATGGCCTCGTCAGCCATGTCGGTGATGAGGTTGTAGCCGGGCTTTCCGACCCACGGGAAGACCTGGGTATGGTCGCGAAACAAATACGGCTCCCATTGGTCGGTTTCGCCGCCCATGAAGCCGTAGAAATACTGGAATCCCATGCCTGAAGGCCATTGTTCGAAAGGACCAGCCGCGCTGCTGTATTGGAAACTAGGAGTGTTATGGTTCTTGCCGAACCATGACGTCGCATAGCCGTTCTCTTTGAGAATCTCGCCGATGGTCGCGCTCTGTGGACCGATGATGGAGTCGTAGCCGGGATAGCCCGTGGACAGTTCGCCGATCACGCCGAAGCCGACCGAGTGGTGATTACGCCCGGTGATCAACGCGGCTCGCGTGGGGGAGCACAGAGCGGTGGAGTGGAATTGGGTGTAGCGCAATCCGTTCTTCGCGACGCGATCGAGCGCAGGCGTCGGGATGATGCCGCCGAAAGTGCCGGAGACGCCGTAACCCTGGTCATCGGTCATGATGAGCAGTATGTTGGGCGCGCCCTTGGGGGGCACGATGCGGGGGGGCCACCAGGGCGTGGAATCCTTGGCGCTTTCCTTGATAACGCCGCCGAATTTCGGTGGCGGCGGCGGGAGTTGTTTTCCGTCTATCGTAGTCGTGGCGCTCGGCCCACCCAACGTGCCCGTGACCTGCTGCGCCGCGACCGGTGCGACCGCCATCATGGCAACCAACAGAAATGCCGCCACTTTCTCGCGGGAATATATTCTTCTAAATTGCTGATCCATCATGGTGCTCCATTGCATTCGCCACCTTCAATCCACTCAGGTAACTAGGGAACGAACCATACAACCGCCCTGCCGTCCCCGCTAACTGTCAGAACTAGCAGTGCGCACGGAGATCGACCGAGCTCCGCAGGATTACCCCATCACGAGTCACTCGGAACTTCTGCCTTCGGGGGGAGGTAGGGTCGGAGAAGAAATGGATTGTCGATCTAATCACATCTCCACACTCAGCACCCCGCACCGCGCCCATCCCCGACGTTCCTTGTCCACGTGAGGGCCTCTGGAATTTTTCATCACAATCAGCTAGTGGACGCCATCACATACGCACAACCTGCCCAATGCGATAATGGCCATGTGAAGGGAGTAGGGAAGAGAGCGCTCGTCAAAAAAGGAAGACGGGCCTCGGAGCTGCCCCAAAGCCATTTTGAATGGAATTTGAGAGCTAAGTCCTTATTCCTGAATTATTTGGAGTTAAGTCATTTGTATTCTATTATTTGGCGAAAATGGGGGGGTGGGGGGTAGAAAACCAGTACGCTCCAGGACAGAACTCTCCCGCGCCACTAATAAATCGAAGCGAAGCAATGTGAGCAGCAAAAATGTGGGAGTCAAAAACACCCGCGACCGAAAACGCGGATTGTATCGCAGACTGCTTGCCGCTCCCGTCGGTGTAGAATCAAGCGTCGCGATCGTCTGCGCTAACATCCAATAAACGTTCCAGAGAGGATCTCTAATGGCAACCATGGAAGCCCCGCCGCGTCTGCAAATCCGCCTTCACGAAGGCCCATTCAAGAATGAGACGTTCGTCGATTTCACCAAAGAAGACAACGTGCGCAAGATGCGCGCTGCTATCGAGAAAGTGCGTGGCCAACTGGGCCGCGAGTATGACCTGATCATCGGCGGCAAGCGCCTCAAGACCACCGACAAGATCCGCTCCATCAATCCCGCCAAGCCTTCGGAAGTGGTCGGTATTCACCAGAAGGCTGGCAAGGAGCACGTCGAGCCCGCCGTACAGGCGGCTTCCCAAGCGTTTGGCCACTGGAGTCACACTTCGGTCGAGGAGCGAGCGTCGCTTCTATTCCGCGTGGCCGATGTGATGCGCGAGCGCAAGCTGGAATACATGGCTTGGCTGGTGTTCGAAGTTTCGAAGAACTGGTTCGAGGCCGATGCCGATATCTCAGAGACCATCGATTTCTGCGAGTACTATGCGCGCGAGGCGTTGCGCTTCGCCAAGGCTGCACCGTCGGTGCAACTGCCGGGCGAACGCGATACGCTGAGTTACATTCCGCTGGGCGTGGGCGCGGTGATTCCTCCGTGGAACTTCGCTTGCGCCATCATGGCGGGAATGACCCTCGCTTCGATCGTCAGCGGTAATACCGTCGTGCTGAAGCCGTCGAGCGATTCGCCTACGATTGCGGCGAAGTTCGTGGAGCTGCTTGAAGAATGCGGCTTGCCCGAAGGCGTCGTGAACTTCTGTCCCGGAGGCGGCGCGACGTTCGGCGATGCGCTGGTGGCGCATCCGAAGATTCGCTACATCGCTTTCACCGGCTCGCGCGAAGTCGGATTGCACATCAATCAAACCGCGGCGCAGCAGCAACCGGGCCAGCTCTGGATCAAACGCACCGTCCTCGAAATGGGCGGCAAGGACGCGATTATCGTTGAGGCCGATGGCGATATCGATTCCGCGGTGGAAGGAGTAGCGCAGGCTGCTTTCGGGTTCCAGGGCCAGAAGTGCTCGGCCTGCTCGCGCGCCATCGTCGACGAGCGCGTTTACGACAAGTTCCTCGAGAAACTGAAATCGCGCGTCGAGCGCATCACCATCGGGGATCCCACGCTGAACCCGAACATGGCTGCGGTCATCAACGAAGGTTCGATGAAAGACATTCTGCGCTACATCGAGATCGGCAAAAAAGATGGACGCCTGATCACCGGCGGCGCGCGGGCCACCGATGCCAGTTCCGAAGGTGGTTACTTTATTCAGCCTACGGTGATTGCCGACATTCCGGCAAAGTCGACCCTCGAGCAGGAAGAGATTTTTGGGCCGGTGCTGGTGGTGATCAAGTCGCGCAACTTTGACCATGCCCTCGAGATCGCCAACGATACCGAGTTCGGACTGACCGGCGCGGTCTACTCCAGTTCGCGCGAGAAGCTCGATCGCGCGGTGCGGGAGTTCCACGTCGGCAATCTCTACCTGAACCGCAAGTGCACGGGAGCGATGGTAGGCGCGCACCCCTTCGGCGGATTCAATATGTCAGGGACCGATTCGAAGTCCGGCGGCCCGGACTATCTCTACTTGTTCACGCAGGCGAAGAGCGTGGGCGAGAAGATCGCTTAGCTTGACGATGGGTGTTCCGGTCCCATCCGAACAGAAAAAAGCCGCCCTTCGGCGGCCTTTTTCCAGTTCCGGTGGAAACGATCTAATTGCTGATTCCCGCGCTCTGCGGCGGTAGCGGGATGGCCGCTGCTGCCGTGGCTGCCGCGGCTTCATTCAGGATGCGATGGTGAATGGTGAACAGGGCCAGTTCGAGGCGGTCCGAGACGCCGATCTTATCGTAGACGTTGCGCAGGTAGTTTTTGATTACCTGCTCGGTCGTACCCAACTGGGTGGCGATTTCCTTGTTTTTGTATCCCTGAACGATGAGGGCGACGATGCGCAGTTCCTTGGCCGTCAAACGGTCACGGACGCGCAGCCCGACCATATCGTTTTCGGTGAGTTCGCTGGGTACTGCCATGTCCTGCACCCAGTTTTCGCCCCGCGCGATCTTGCGGACACAGTCGACCAGCGCGGGGCTGGTAACGTTACGGTAGACGACGCCGTGTGCGCCCGCCGCCATGTAGCGCTGCGCGCTCTCGCCGGTGTCAGCGAGCACGACCACACGAGTCTTGTTCTTGTTGGCAGCCGCGAGGACGGAATTGAAATCGGAGTGAAACCCTCCGGCAATGATGAGGACCGCGGCGCGGAATTTGTCGAGCGCCATGAACATCTGCTCGGCAGTTTGCGCCTGGGCCACAATGCGCATTTCGTCTTCTACGGCCAGTACCTTGGCGATGCCAGCTCGGAAGATCGCCTGATTGTCAGCCAAAATAAGTTTCAGCATGGATCCCGCTCCCCGGTTAACTGTTGCGAACGAATTCGTAAGAATCAATTACGCAAGCGACGCCCCGGCTGTCTCCGGATGCGCCGCTGGCATTGGGCTCATCGGTCCGCACTACGCGGCCGCGGCACTGAATCACAACATCTTCCTTGCCTCCGGTTACTTCCGGCGGCAGGGTAATCTCAAACTCTACTGGTGAGCCGACCTCGAGCGATGCGTCGGCGCGGATGTACACACCGGCGGCACTGAGATCTCCGG
Organism: uncultured Acidobacteriaceae bacterium; assembly: GCA_963747545.1. Taxonomy (GTDB): domain Bacteria; phylum Acidobacteriota; class Terriglobia; order Terriglobales; family Acidobacteriaceae; genus Acidiflorens. Next base: position 657,080 of record CAVVFQ010000004.1, read on the forward strand.
TCATGCCGCTGTGACTGTCACCCGCGGTATCTTCTCTATGAATCTTGATCGGCAAATGCAGCGGAAACCTTTTCCCGGTACGCGCTTCGGACACGACTCCTCCTCTTACTACTACTGTCGCTCTGTGCTTCAAAACCAAAGGCAGAAAACCAAGCCCGAAAGCCAAGGCGGAAGGCCAAACCAGAAAAACCACGAAATTCCCAGCCCACAGCCTGACGAGCAGCTAACGGGGTTATATCACGGAAAATACCCCAAAAGAAGCCCTGATTACCTAAGTAATACCAGTAGGAACTAGGTACGCGCGCGAGCCCGGTGCCGCACCCGACCCCGAAAACGGCCCGAAAGAGCGCAGAAATAGTCCAAATCGACCCCATGGCGGCACCGCGCTCAGGAGGCCGCGGTTTCCGGGGTGGGTTCAGTGATCCAACTTTGGCGGCGAGCCGAGCGTCTTCGCTGGGATTCCTGGAGTGGGGCGGAGGCGGCAATGGCGCAGAGAACATAAAACAGCGCGGCGTTTGCGGGAATCTGCAGATTGAAATCGAGAAAGCTGTGCACCAGAATCCCCACGCAACCGAGCAGAGCGGCCATAGTCATGCTGCCGCTGGCGGTCTCGGTCCAATTCTTAAGCTTGCCCGCGGCTTGGCGAAAGACCAGCACCAGAAACCAGACGGCGATGGAGAACCCGGCCAGGCCGGTCTCGACCAGCAGTTGCAGATAATCGTTATGGGCCTGGTTTACGAAGAAGTTAGTGTAGAAGCTGCGAAATTCCGGATACACGGTTGGAAAGGTGCCAAGTCCCCAGCCGAGAATGGGTCTCTTGATCAACATGCGCAGGCAGTCGCGATCGATGCCGAGGCGAATCCCCCCGTTGATCTCTTCGCGGGCTTCGGAGTGAATGCTGATCAGGCGCTGGGTGAGCGCGTTGCCACCCATCCAGACGAGAAAAACAATCACCACGGCCAGAAACGAGCCCAGCATGAGGGGCTGTCTCCAACCTCCTTCGCGCTTGCGAGCCATTAATACGCCGAGCACCACCATCTGCGCTATGAACGCAGCCATGCCCCCGCGCGAACCGGAAAGAAAAATGCTTGCTGCCATCAGTGCGGCAATTCCTGCCACCACAACCTTGCGGTTCCCGCTGGTGAAGTGAGTGGCGGCCAGCACGAGAGGGAAGGGCATCAGCATCTCCATCAAGCCCGCGTAATGATTGTGATTGACGTAGGGTCCGTAAATCGCCCCACCTTGTTCCGAGGTCCGAATCCAGTAAAGCTTTCCATTCGGCCCCAAACCCTGCAGCACGGCAAAGGTGGCTACTACGGCCCCATAACCCGTGAACAGCTTGGCCAGCATTTCGAACTGCGAAGACCGACGCAAAGTCTGGGTTACGACAAACACCAGCATGCCGTAGGCGGCATAGAGCAGCAATTGAGAGTAGGTGGCATGACGGTAGGCGGTTGTTCCAACCACCCACTGCACGAGCACGAGCGCAAAAAAGGCCGCCATGGGGCGGTAGAGCACGTGGTCGGAGAGGTTGAGTTCGCGGTTGACCCACTGGCGGCATGCCCAAACCACGACCAGGAGCATGGCACACGCCTCCAAGGCAAAAATGGACCAGGGCTCGACCGCCCCAAAGGCCAGCGGTCCGAGCAACAGCACGGCACAAGCGCCGGTCAGCAGCGCGTTGTTGGTAATTCGCGGGCGCGACGCTTTAGCGACGGGCGCGGGTTCGGGCTGCGTTGCCAGGGCGGAACTCACGGGTTGTCCTTGGAGTTGCCGGGGGAATTGCTGGGAGTATTGTCGGCGGTGTCTTCGGGAGAAAGCTCGAAGTCGTCGAGCCAAAGCTTGCCGCGAATTGGAGAGCCGGCTGGGAAGCGCTCGATGGCCAGCACAAGCAGCGTGGTGGACTTTGGGGTTGTAACTTTTGAATGCGCTTCCTTCCAGAAGTCGGCATCCTTGAGGGGGTCACTGGTATACAGCGGTGCGCCCGTGTAGAGGTCCCGCAGAACTATCTGCGGGCCGCCTGCTCCTTCAAAGTCAGCCGACTTGTAATAGACAGAGAAGTCGTAAGTAGTTTCGCCGTGCACCGGAATAAGTTGTTGGATCCCCGCGTCGTAGATACCCGGGCCCAAGAAGTTGAGGAAAAGGGAGCGACGACCCTCATGGAAGGCACTCGAATCGAGCACTGGAGTGACTCCGGTTCGATTGACGTAAGTCCAGTCGAAACCTCCATTCAGGATATCCAGGCTGAAATCGCCGTTCACCACCAGGTTGTCATCGGTGGGCAGGTAAGCAGAGAGGCCAAGAAGGTCAGCGGTCTGTTCCCAGGCAGCCATGGCGGCGTCGGGACGATGGACTCCAATCAGATAGCGCACATAATCATACAAATAGTGGTTGTCAAATTTCTCGTGCAACTGGGTGAGCCGGTCCCAGGTCTTGATGGCGCCGTCGGTCTCCTGCTTCGTCTGGAGGAATGAAAGAAAGAGAATCAGGGAATCGGCGCGAGCGGGCACCACGTCTCGGAGCAGAGTTTCCGCGTCAGGACGCGCGCGCCAGCATTCGCGTATGGCGGTGTTGGCCATCGGGGCATCGTTCTCGATGACGACGCGGAATTCGCGCAAGGCGCGGTCGATATCGCCGTCGACAAGGAAAAAATTGGCCGCTTCCCACGCGACATCGGGAGCGGTGGGCTCGGCTTGCAGCGCGCGATCCAGAGCCTGTCGCTGCCCGGCGATATATCCGGTTACCTGATACGCGGCCGCGAGATCGAACCAGTAGGTGGCGCTGTGCGGGTTGAGAGCTACGGAGGCGCGAAAGTTTTCGATGGCGGACTGGGGATCACCGGCAACAAATGCAAAGTATCGCCCGAGCCGGTGGCGATAGTCTGCGTTTCCGGGCGAGAGCCACACCGCGCGCTGTAGTTTTGGCAACTCGGCACGCGAAGCGAAGACGCTGGCAGCGAACTCAGTGCCTGTCAGGAAAAGATAGGCGCAGGCGACAAAGGCCAGACCAGCAGCGAACTGCCAACGTCGCGTGTTTGAAAGTGGAATGGCCATGGGTGCGCGCTTTTTTCTCCACCACGTCAAACTGCCTTAGGTTGCGCTCCGTTCCCAGTGTCGACAGGTTCTTCCTGATAGTAATGACTGTATTTTCCCTGATACTCATAATAATAGTAATAATCGGGGGAGGTGAGGTCGACGGCGTTGAGTAGCACGCCGGCTACGTGAGCATTGACCTGCATTAATATGTCGCGAGCGCGGCGCAGCGCCTGCTTGGTGGTCTGGCCGGAACGAATCACCAGAAGCGTGGCGTCGGCGCGGGGTGAAAGCACGACCGCGTCGGTGACGGAAAGTGTTGGGGGAGTGTCAATCACAATGTGGTCGAACTGAGGGCGCAGCTCCAGGAGTAGGTCCCTCATGTTCGAGGATGCCAGCAATTCGGCAGGGTTCGGCGGCGGCGTACCTGCAGGCATGATGAAAAGATTGGAGAGGATTTGAGAAGTTGTAATCGTCTGCTGGACGGTGGCGCTACCGGTGAGCACGTTGCTGAGACCGCTGCGCGGGCCCATGCCAAGGGTCTTGTGAACACTGGGCCGGCGCAAGTCAGCATCCATGAGAAGGACGCGGACTCCCTTTTGCGCGAGCACGATGGCGGTGTTGATGCTGGTGGTGGTTTTGCCTTCCTGCGGACGCGCGCTGGTCACCATAATGACTTTGGGCGGCGCTCCGAGGTTGGAAAGCAGAAGCGAAGTTCGCAGCGCGCGATATGATTCGGCCATCTGCGACTGGGGGCGAACCAGGGTGACGGTTTCTACGACTTCCTTCGAGGCAGCGGTCAAGGCGAGGCGCTTGCCGTGCGGCCCGTTGTTACCCGACTTGGAGCCGAGAGGGATCATCCCTAGAGAGGCAAGGCCGGAGATCGCTTGTGCCTGTTCGGGGGTACGGACGGTGTTGTCCATGTTCTCGAGCAGGAAGGCCAGGCCGAGGCCAGAAATGATGCCCAGCACCAGCGCGAAGGACAGGTTGCGCGGAATGTTCGGCTCGCTCGGAGAGGTGGGAACGCGGGCCGCATCAATGATACGAAAGTTATTGGAGCGCAAACCCGCGGTGACCTCCGCCTCTTTCATCTTTTCCAGCAAACCTTCGTAGAGCGTGCGGTTGCTATCCAGGTCGCGCTTCAGGATGCTGTACTCGATGGCACTCTCGTTGAGCTTATTGGCCTCCTGTTTTTGCTTATCAAAGGCGCCACGCAACATCTCTTCGCGCTGCAAAGCGGCCAGGTACTGCCCCTTGAGGTGATCAACGGCTTTGTCGGTTTCCGTTTGAAACTGGCGGTCAATCTCTTTCAACTGGTTGTTGAGCTGAGCTACTTTCGGATACGAAGGGCCGAACTGGATGCTGAGGTCGGCAATCTGGATTCTGAGGCTGGCCTGTTGTTCGCGCAGTTTGTCCAGAAGCACACTGGCGGGATCGGAAACGATGGCTGCAGCGATGGCCACCGGATCATTGGACTGGGTCTGGCGATAGACGGCCTCTTTCTGCATGCGGTCAGATTCGGCCACCGTCATTTCTTTGTTAAGTTCGTCGAGCTTTTCGGTGATGATGTTCGTTTTTTCGTCAGTGCCAAGAATCTCGTGCTCCTTCTGGTAGCGTACGAGCTTCTCCTGAGATGTCTCCACTTTCATCTGCAATCCGACGAGCTGCTTGGCAAGCCAGTCGGAGGCCACCATGGTGGATTCGAACTTGGTTTGGTAGTTCTGTTCGACATAAGTGGCGGCGAGGGTGTTTACGGTGCTGGCGGCGAGCTGAGGGTCGGTGCTGGTGAAATGAATCTCCATGATCCGAGTATTGGGAATAAGGCTGACGCGGAGCCTGCCATGAAAGCTCGCCAGCAAAGCGGAGGTGCGGGTTGAATCGGCTTGCAGCGGATCGGCGACCAGGTTGGCTTGTTTCTGATCCGAGTGACCGCCGAACTCGGGACGCTTATCCAGATTCAGTTTCCGGATTACTTGCAGCGCCATCAGATCGCTTTGCAGGATGTGAACTTCGGTGTCCAGATCGCTCTGCTCGTAAACGTAGTCGGTGTCGGGCGTTGAGTCTTTGAAGGAAATGAGATTGGAATCAGCCTTGTTGACGGCGATGCGGCCTACTGCGTCGTAGACGGGAGTCTCGCGCAGGCTGGCAACGGCGACGGCCATGAAGATGCCGGTCGCAACTGCGATCACCAGATACTTGCGCTTAATGAGAACGCGCATGTATTCGCGTAGTGTTGATTCCTGCGACGGCAACGCGTTATAGAGCGCGGACGTGATCGGTCTAAGAAATTCAGCCGGTTCGCCGGGTTGCAGCTCGCGAAATCCGTCTGTTCCGCGCGGATCGTTATTTCGCGGGTCGCTATTTCGTGGAACCAGGGGCCCCAATGACATCGTTACTCCTTAATTACTAACAGCTCAGCGCGGGATTGCGCCGCACTCGCCACACAGGTCTCTGCTGCAGCCGGACTTCAATTGACTGCAAGCCGGAACACTAGAGCGGGCTGTAATGAAGAATTGGCCTGATTCTAGCATCCTTGGGAGTGAGAACAGCCAAAAATTAAGGTCTCCCGATGTGGTTTGAGATACTCGTTGCCGCGCGCGGACACGACGGCCGCAAGGAATCCGGGGCTATACTCCCTGAGCGCTTCGTCAGCTATACTGTCGAGCACGAGAACTTACCCGAAAAAGAAGTTTCTTATGGCTTCCGAAACCGGCTGGAGTTGGCGGTGGGCAGGCGTTGGTGCGTACTCGACAGAAGAGGATTCTTAAGGAACAAGAATGGTCAATTGGTCGCAGGAATCGATACTGGTAACGGGTGGAACTGGATCGTTCGGGAAGAAGTTTGTGGAGATCATGCTGCGTGACTACCAGCCGCAAAGGCTGGTGATTTTCAGCCGGGACGAGTTGAAACAGCATGAGATGAGAACGTCGGGCTTCGATCATGCCAGCCTGCGATATTTCATTGGAGACGTGCGGGACGTGGAGCGGTTGAAGCGGGCGCTGTCGGGCGTGACGGTTGTGGTGCACGCGGCGGCACTGAAGCAGGTGCCGGCGTGCGAGTACAACCCGTTCGAAGCGATCCAGACGAATATCATGGGCGGCCGCAACGTAATTGATGCGGCGATTGATCAGGGTGTACGCCGCATTCTGGCGCTTAGCACGGACAAGGCGGTGAATCCGATCAATCTGTATGGCGCGACCAAGCTGTGCGCGGAAAAAGTTTTTGTGCAGGCGAATGCTTATGCGGGCGCGAAAAATACGCGCTTCAGCTGCGCCCGCTACGGGAACGTGGTGGGCAGCCGCGGCAGCGTGATCCCAATTTTTCTGGAACAGCGGCGGCGGGGGAAGGTCACGATCACAGATCCACGAATGACGCGATTCTGGCTGACTTTGGAGCACGGTGTGAGGTTTGTGATCACCTGTTTGGAACAGATGCATGGCGGCGAGATTTTTGTCCCTAAGATTCCCAGCATGCGGCTGGTGGACTTAGCGGAGACGGTTGCCCCCGGATGCCAGGTGGAGCACATCGGGATTCGTCCCGGAGAGAAGTTGCACGAAGTGCTGGTGTCCGAAGACGAGTCGCGGCAAACGCTCGAAACCGAGGACATGTACGTGATTCAGCCGGCCCATCCGTGGTGGAAATCGGAAAACTGGGTTAGCGCCAAGCCGCTTCCGGAAGGCTTCCGTTACTCGAGCGACACGAACGAACGCTGGCTGACGCGGCGCGAACTGGAAGAACTGGTAGCGCCCGAAACCAGCACTGCGGAGGCGGTTCCGACGTCCGTCTAGCCACGGATTGCTAGCATGAGTGCCTTACCTACAAAGCTGGAAGCGCTTGCCATCCATGGGGGTACGCCCGTGCGGGAAACACTGTTGCCCTACGGGCGGCAGAGTCTCCAAGAAGAAGATATTCAGGCGGTGGTTGGAGTTTTGCGGTCAGAATGGCTGACGACCGGGCCGAAAGTCGGCGAGTTTGAGGAGCGGTTTGCTGCCTGGGTGGGAGCAAAGTACGGGGTGAGCTTCAGTTCGGGGACGGCGGCGCTGCACGCGGCGGCCTTCGCCGCGGGACTGGGGCCGGGTGATGAAGCTATCACCACTCCTATGACATTCTGCGCGACCGCGAATTGCGTGCTGTACCAGGGAGCGAAGGCGGTGTTCGTCGACGTGAGTGCAGACACGCTGAATCTCGACCCCGATGAAGTTGCCAGGAAACTATCTCCACGAACCAAGGCCATTCTTGCGGTGGACTATGCCGGGCACCCGGCGGATCTTGATGCGCTGCTTGCGGTGACGCGACAGCGCGGAATCCTGCTGATTGAGGATGCCTGTCATGCGCTGGGGGCGAGTTACCGCGGGAGGCGCGTGGGCGGCATTGCCGATATGAGTGTGTTCAGCTTCCATCCGGTGAAGCACCTGACGACCGGAGAAGGTGGCATGGTGACCACCGACGACGCGACGCTGGCGGAGACGCTACGACGGTTCCGGAATCATGGGATCTCGAGTGATGCACGGCAACGGCAGGCCGCTGGACAGTGGTACTACGAGATGGTCCTGCTGGGGTTCAACTACCGACTGACGGATGTGGCTTGTGCCCTGGGACTATCCCAACTAACGAATTTGAACGCGAACCTTGCCCGACGCCGTGAGATTGCCGCTCATTATGCGGCGGCGTTTCGGGATTTGCCGGGACTGATTCCGCCCAGCGTCCGAGCCGAGGTGAATCCTGCGTGGCACCTGTACGCGATTCGCCTCGATTTGGCGAAACTCACCGGCGACAGAGGCGAGATATTCCGTGCGCTGCGCGCTGAAAACATCGGTGTCAACGTGCATTACATTCCCGTGCATCTCCATCCCTACTACCGCGAGCACTTCGGTCACGGGGAGGGCGAGTGCCCGGTCGCGGAGGCAGCCTATGAGCGACTCATCAGCCTGCCGATGTTCCATGCCATGACCGATGCAGATGTGGGGGACGTGGTTCGGGCGGTGAGCAAAGTGATCTCGTCCTATGCCAAGTAATGGAGCGAAATCCGATCAACTGAATCCGAGTAGGCAAAGCCCAAGGTTTGTTGCTGAGGTTTCGAGCAATCATCACCGGGACTTGGAGCGCTGTCTCGAATTCATCAGAAGCGCAGCCGAAATCGGCTGCGACGCGGTCAAGTTCCAGCTCTTTCGCGTACGGGAATTGTTCGCGCCCGAAGCTTTGCGACACGATCCGCACCTTCTGGCACGCGAGGCCTGGGAGTTGCCGGTTCAGTTTTTGCCGCGTCTGCTGAGGGGTTGCGAGGAGGCGGGAATCCAGTTTGCGTGCACGCCGTTCTATCTGGAGGCCGTGGAAGAATTGTCGCCTTTTGTGGATTTCTTCAAGGTGGCTTCCTATGAACTGATGTGGGACGACCTTCTGAAGGCTTGCGCGAGCACGGGAAAGCCGATCGTGCTTTCCACCGGCATGGCAACTTTAGCGGAAGTGAACCATGCTTGTTCGGTCCTGCGAAGTGCTGGTAGCCGCGACTTGACCCTGCTACATTGTGTGTCGTCGTATCCGGCCAAACCGGAGGACTGTAATCTCGGGGCGATTGCCACCTTGCGCGAGTCCTGCCAGTGTCCGGTGGGTTGGTCGGATCACAGCGTGGATCCCGGTGTCATCTTCCGGGCAATCCAGCACTGGGGCGCGACCATGGTGGAGTTCCATCTTGACCTCGAGGGGCAGGGAGCTGAGTTTTCGGCGGGCCATTGCTGGCTTCCGGAAGGAATGCGCCCCGTGATCGCAGCCGTGCGAACTGGAATACTGGCGGACGGAGATGGAAGGATTGGGCCCGCGGCAAGCGAAATGAAAGAACGTGAGTGGCGAGCCGACCCGGAAGATGGGCTTCGGCCGTTGCGGGACACGCGGAAGGATTTGAGGCAGGCCCAACCATGAGAACGGTCGCGATCATACAGGCGCGAATGGGTTCAAATCGATTGCCCGGCAAGGTGCTTATGCCCATCCTGGGCAAGCCGATGCTGGGGCATATCGTCGATCGGGTTCGTACCGTTCCTTCAATTGACCAAGTTGTGGTTGCCGTTCCGAATGATGGGGCTAATGAAGTCTTGCGTCGATTCTGCGCGGACAGCAAGATCACCCACTTTGCGGGCAGTGAAACCGATGTGCTTGACCGCTATTATCGAGCTGCGCAGCAATTTGAGGCCGATCCGGTAATACGCATTACAGCAGATTGCCCGATAGCTGATCCTCAATTAATCGAAAAGCTCATCCAGAGGTACAAGAGCTGCGGGTACGACCACATCGGAGTGGCGGCGGGGGCGGGCGCAGACCGCATTGACAAAGGGCGCTATCCCGATGGACTGGATGCCGAATGCTTCGGCTTCTCCGCGCTCGATCAAGCCTGGCACGCTGCGACCGATCCCCGCGATCGTGAGCACGTGACCCGTTATATCTGGAACAACAAGCAGATCTTCCGTTGTGGCGATCTTACCGCCGACGTGGTGTATCCAAAGCTGCGTCTAACTGTCGATCACGCTGAGGATTTTGCATTGGTATCCAAAATCTATGAGTCCCTTTATAGCGAACGCAGTCCGTTTCTATTGTCTGATGTTATGAACTTCCTGGAGAGAAATCCCCGCCTGGTTCAAGTGAATCGTAAATGGACTGAAGCCGATAACTATCGGAGCGTTTTGGAGTAGTGATGACGACCGAAACCGCAACCAAAGGCTGGGATTTGTTCGAGCGGGCGTGCAAAGTTATCCCCGGGGGTACGCAGTTACTGTCCAAGCGTCCCTCGATGTTTCTGCCGGGCCAGTGGCCCTCGTATTTCTCAAAAGCGCGCGGTGTGGAAGTGACGGACCTTGACGGCAGAACGTACATCGACATGAGCCTGATGGGTATCGGGGCTTGCGTGCTTGGCTACGCGGACCCTGACGTCGATCGCGCGGCCAAGGATGCTATTGACGCAGGAGTGGCGTCGACCCTGAACGCTCCCGAGGAACTGGTACTGGCGGAACTGTTGTTCGAATTACATCCCTGGGCCCAGATGGTGCGCTACGCACGCGGTGGTGGTGAGGCGATGTCGATCGCGGTTCGCATCGCCCGGGCTCAAACGGGCCGGGACAAAGTCGCCTTCTGTGGCTACCACGGCTGGTGCGATTGGTACCTGGCTGCTAATTTGGCTGAAGATGAAGCTCTAGATGCCCACCTGTTACCGGGCCTCGAACCTCGCGGAGTTCCCAGGGGCTTGCGGGGAACAGCCTTGCCATTCCATTACAACCGAATTGACCAATTGAAGGCGATCGCCGATGCCAACCGCAATCAACTGGCCGCGATTGTCATGGAGCCGCAACGCGGAGAGAAGCCGGCACCGGGGTTCCTGGAGAACGTGCGTGACATTGCGAATGAGCTCGATGCGGTGCTGATCTTCGACGAAATTACGACTGGGTTTCGCATGACCGAGGGCGGAATCCACCTTTTATCAGGCGTGAGTCCTGACGTCGCAGTGTTTGCCAAGGCGATGGCGAACGGATATGCGATGGCGGCCGTGATCGGCACAGAGACGGTGATGCAGGCGGCGCAAACGACTTTTATCAGCAGCACGAACTGGACAGAGCGCATCGGTCCCGCAGCGGCCATCGCAACCATCGGCAAGTTCCGTCGCGAGAAGGTTGTTCCGCACCTCATTGCGATAGGAAATCAAGTGATGGAAGGTTGGGAGAGGATTGCCCAACGGACCGGATTGAAGTTGCACACAAGTGGGTTGCCGAGCCTCTGTCATTTTTCCTTTGAGAATGAGCAGGAACCGGCCTTAACCACCCTGTTCACTCAACTTATGCTGGATAGAGGTTACCTGGCCTACAACCAGTTCAAACCTTCATTCGCACACACCAGTGAGCATGTGGAGAATTATCTGGCTAACGTTGAGGAAGTATTCGGCTTTCTCGCAAAAGCGATTGCCCAACCTGATCTGCACAACCGCTTGCGTGGGCCAGTGGCGCAACGTGGATTTTATAGGCTCGCATGAATACCCGGGTCAAAGGAGGTTTGGTCGAGACCATGGAGTATTCGTCGTTAGGCCGGACTGGCCTGCAGGTGTCCAAACTTGCCCTTGGTACGGCTGCATTCGGCCTGGAGAATTATGGCATCCAAGAACCGGATGCGCCGAGTCGACTCGGAGAAGACGAGGCGATTGGGCTGGTCCGAGCAGCGGTCGAGAAAGGCATCAATTTCTTTGATACGGCTCGAGGTTATGGCGAGAGCGAGACAATTCTGGGAAAGGCGCTGAGCAACTGCGGGTCTTGCATCATTGCGACGAAGGTAGGGATCTGTGCCAGCGGAAGCTCCGCGACGCTGAAGCAAACGGTGGTGGAGTCGATTGAGACAAGTCTGAAGGCATTGCGGCGAGATGTCCTGGACGTGGTGCAGATCCATAACGCCACCCAAGATATTCTTGAGCGGTGCGAGATGTTGGATGTTTTGGAGAGGGCGCGCGACGCGGGTAAGCTGAAGTTTGTCGGTGCGTCGGTGTACGGCGAGGCGGCAGCTTTGGCTGCGATTCGCTGCGGGAAGGTTGACGTTTTGCAGATTGCGCTGAACCTGCTCGACCAACGGATGTTGGCCAAGGTGTTGCCCGAGGCAAGAAAAAGCAATGTGGGAGTCGTTGTTCGTTCGGCGTTCCTTAAAGGAGCTCTTACGGAGCGAGCCAAGTTGCTCCCAGAGGGGCTCCGCAGCCTTGCGCGAGCCTCCGATCGGATGCGACAGGGATTAGGAGAAACCTGGGAATCGCTGCCCGGCGCGGCGATCCGTTTCTGTCTTTCCGTGCCGGGGATACATTCCGTCCTGTTGGGATTGCGGTCCCTGCCGGAGCTGGACGTAGCCCGTGGAGCCCAAGATGCGGGTCCGCTCGACAGCGCATTAATGCAAAAAACCGAATTGCTGAAGCTGGACGATGAACAACTGCTCGATCCCTCCTACTGGCCGCAGGTGTAAGCGTGCTGACGGTGACAACCCGGTTTCCGATTTTATTTCGTTGTGATGCATCTCCTGAGATTGGACTGGGACACTTGGTGCGTTGCCTCGCCCTAGCCGACGAAGTCCACGAAAAGCACGGCGCCGCGGTTAGCTTCGCCATGCGCCCAGGCGCACTGGCATCGGAGATGGTTAAGCAACGCGGCTATCCGATCCTGTCGCCCCGTGACAGCGGAGCTCTTGATCAAGAGGTGTGGTTGCGTGAATGCATGGTAACGTCGGGAGCTCAGACGCTGGTTGTTGATGTGCGTGACGATCTTTCGAAGGCGACTCTGGATGCTTTGGCCAGCAATGGGGCTGTTATCGCGTTGCTGGAGGATTCGAGCGACCGTCGCTGGGCAGCCGATCTTGCCTTTTATCCGCCGGTTCCCCAAGTTCGCGGGGCGGACTGGTCCGGCTTTCGTGGCCGGCTTTGCGTCGGCTGGGAGTGGGTTATCTTGCGTTCCCAGTTCTCTGGGCCTATCGTGCTGCGCCACAACTCGAAGAGTTCCCTGCTAATCGCAATGGGGGGAAGCGATCCGGCGGGTCTGACGTTGAAGGCGGTGCGTGCAGTGGATCGGTTGGACGGAGATTTTGAATCGGTGATCATTGCGGGAGCTGGCTTTTGCCATTGGCAATCTTTGCGAGACCTCCTCGGCAAAGCACAGCGACGGTTCACGGTTAGGGAGGACGTAACCGAGATGAGCGCTGCCATGGCCGAGGCGGACTTGGCAATCTGTTCATTCGGAATGACGGCATACGAGCTAGCAGCGATGGGCGTTCCCAGCGTGTATTCCTGCCTCACCGCGGATCACGACGAATCGGCGTCGGCGCTCGTCGCCGCAGGGATGGGGGTTTCGGTGGGGGTCGACGATCAGGACACTGAAACGCGCTTGGCCGCTGCCGTCGAAAGCCTGCTGATGGACGAGGATACAAGAGTGCGGATGTCGGCGAGGGCACGCGAACTTGTCGATGGGCGCGGAGCGAGTCGCGTGGCAGAGTTGCTGATCAGTACGGCTGCCACCCGTTGTAATTCTGGATGAAATGTGACGGCGCAACTGCATCCCATCCGCGCGTCTGAACGTTTTGTTAAAATACCGCTTTTGGTTTCCAGCAAACGATGATCACAATCCGTCCCCACCGGCTTTTCAACCTCGTATCGACACCCTCTCATGAAGCACGCTTGGTCAAGATCGCGCTGCCCGACCAGGTCGCGCCTATCCTTCTGGAAACCGCGATACTGTTGTCGCTGGCGAAACTCGTGAGACCCAGAGAGTTCTTCGAATTTGGTACCTATCTTGGCGTAGAGACGCTTAACCTTGCCGCCAATCTACCGGAGCACTCGCATTTGTACACGCTGGATCTGGATGAGGACTCACTGCGCGATCTACAGCAAGACATCCACGACCGGCCTTTGACGTTGACTCATTTCGATAATTTGAGCAAGCTAGCATTCCTGGGTACTTCCTACGAAAAACGGATCACTCAGCTGAGCGGTGAATCGAAACGCTACGATTTTTCTACATTCAGTAAACAAATCGATATGGTTTATGTTGATGGCGGCCACGATTTGCCGACCCTGGTGTCCGACACCGAGAACGCCTTCAAAATGCTTTGCGACGATCATCCGGCCTGTATTGCCTGGCACGACTATGAGAACCCGGCGTACCCGCAGGTGACGGAACATCTGCGGGCGCTTTCGAATTCGATGGAAATGTTTCACGTACAGGAAACCCGGATCGTCTTTCTCATTCGCAACGACGATCGTCTCGTCGCTGGCCTGAAAAGCGGTTCCATCGGCGACTTGCACAAGAGGTGACACAGTGCGAAAAACAGCCATCATCACGGGTGGAGGGCGCGGAATCGGGCGCGCGATTACTCTGGCGCTTGCCCAACGGAAAATCGATGTGGTGGTCACCTACCTCACGCGCCGCGATTGTTGCGAGCAGACCGCGGCTGACGTACGGGCGGCCGGCTGTGAGGCCCTTGTGGTTCAAGCCGATGTGACGCAACGGGAGAGCGTACGCCGGCTGGTTTCGACGGTCACGGAGAAGTTTGGAAGAATCGACGTCCTCGTCAATAACGCCGGCATCCTTCAGCAGAAGCCATTCAATACGATTACCGACGAAGATTGGGACACGATGCTGGCGACCAACTTGAAGAGTGTTTTTCTGTGCTCGCAGGAGATCATGCCGGTCATGGTGCGGCAGGGGGGCGGTACGATCATCAACATTTCTTCCTCGGGCGGACAATTGGGCGGCATGCTCGCCGTGCATTACGCTGTGAGCAAGGCGGGGGTGATCTCGCTGACGCGTTCCCTGGCGCGGGTTGGCGCACCAGATCGCATTCGCGTCAATTGTGTGACGCCGGGGTTGATCGAGACGGAAATGTCTGAGAAGGAGATCCATTCCGAGGTTGGCCAGCAGAAGATAAGTCGCGAGATTCCTCTGCGCCGCGCCGGACTGGCAGCGGAAGTGGCAGGGGCGGTCGCGTTCCTGGCATCTGACGAATCCGCTTACATCACGGGCCAGAGCATCAACGTAAACGGCGGCTTGTACATGGGCTGAGCCGGAATGAAGGGCGTTCCTATGCGTGCGCCTTCCGCTGGAGAGCACGCCGCGCCGCCGCGGCAATGTAAGGACCGGTCAAGCGGTATTTTTCCGCCAATTCTTCGGGTTCGCCCGATTCACCAAAGGTGTCCTGGACCGCAACCATTTCAACTGGGCAGGGGTGGATTTGCACCACTGCTTCAGCCACGGCGCTGCCGAGTCCGCCATGAATGTTGTGGTCCTCGGCAGTGACGAAACAGCCGGTTTCTTCGGCGCAGCGCATAACTAACTCTTTATCGAGGGGCTTCAGTGTGGACATGTTCACGACGCGAGCGGCGATTCCGTCCACCGCCAGCAACTCAGCCGCATCCAGCGCTCGCGCGACCTGAACTCCACAAGCTATGATCGTGACGTCATTACCTTCGCGCAGAATCCGGCCCTTTCCGATTTCAAATCTGTAATCGGCTCCGAGGATCCTTCTCGTTTTACTGCGCCCACTCCGCATGTAGACAGGGCCGTCGTAATTCAGGATGGCTTCGGTGGCTTGTTCGATTTCCAAAGGATCTGCGGGAGACAACACGACCATACCGGGAATTGCCCGGAACGCTGCCAAGTCTTCGGTGGCTTGCGCGGAAGCACCATCGGGGCCAGTATCCAGACCTGGATGACTGGCCACTATCTTTACATTTCGCCGGGCGTAGGCAATCGAGACCCGAGCTTGCTCCAGCGCGCGCAGGCAGAAGACCGCAAATGTCGTGACAAATGGGATGACGCCGGTACTGGCAAAACCTCCAGCGGCGGCCATCATGTTCTGCTCGGCGATTCCGAATTGAAAGAAGCGCTCCGGGTAACTTTTACGAAAATGATGCACGCCGGTGCCTCCGGCGATGTCGGCATCGAACACCACAAAATTTGTGTATCGTGGCGCGAGTTGGACGAGAGCCTTGCCGAAGGCCTCGCGGAGTGAGTCGCCGCTGCTACCGATGAGTAACGGCGCTCCGCTGGACTCAGCGGCTGTCGTTTTGCCAGATGCTTCCATCCAGATATCCCCCCACGTGATGCCCTGAGACGCCCAACTCGCGCAGTGCCGTGGCCAGTTCCTCATCGCGGAGCTTTACGCTTCCATGCCAGAGCGGCGACGCTTCCATGAACGAGACGCCTCGACCTTTAAGGGTATTCGCGATAATCATGGTTGGCTTGGCGCGGTTTTCTCTTGCTTCGGTGAAGGCCGCATCAATTTGATTGAAGTCGTGCCCGTCGATCTCGATCACGTGCCACCGGAAGGCCTCCCATTTGGCGCGTAGTGGCGCTAGACCCATAATGTTTTCGTTGGAGTCGTCGCTCTGCAACTTGTTGTAATCGACGATCGCACAGAGGTTGTCGAGTTTGTAGTGGCCGGCGCACATCGCGCCCTCCCACACTTCACCTTCCTGCATTTCACCATCGCCGAGCATTGCGTACACGCGCGCGTGGCTCCGCTGATAACGCAGGCCCATAGCCATGCCGATCGCGGCCGAGAATCCCTGCCCGAGCGAACCCGTACTTGTTTCCACCCAGGGCGCGTCGAGCACGTGGGGATGACCTTGCAATGGCGATCCCAGTTTCCGAAACGTAAGTAGCGCTCGATGAGGAATGAGTCCGAACTCCGCGGCGGCCGCGTAGAGAACAGGACATGAATGACCCTTCGACAGCACGAAGCGATCCCGGGCTAGGTCGTTTCCGTTGCTCACGGGCCAGGCCAATAAGCAGCCACAGATGTAGCTGATCAGATCCGCTGCTGACAGAGCCCCTCCCGGATGTCCGGAGCCGGCATGGTAAATGGCAACCAGACTGTTGATCCGAAGGCGTTTCGACATTTCTTTGAGCTTCGAGATATCAGCGAGATTTGAGACGTCAGCTTTTTGGGTTGGCATAGATCGGCGGGTTCGACGTCCGTTCCAGGCGGATGAACAAGCCTCTCACCGGTTAGGATTTCTTCATACTTTCTTCATACTCACGATGTCACAACCCGCGACCCACGGTCAAGACTTGCCCAGTCTGTTGCGGAGTATCGTGGAAATGGGGTGGAAGACATTGTATGCTCAGAACACGCTGCTATCGAATTGCGGAAAACATTTCGCCCTATGTCTAAGAACCTTCTAGTGGTGGGCGGCGGCATTGAGGCAGTGCCGGGTCTCGAACGCGCCAAACAAATGGGGCTGCACCTGGTGGTCAGCGATAGAGACCGGGAGGCACCGGGTTTTGCGGTTGCCGATGACCGTCTGCTGGCGAGCACTTATGACATTGCAGCGACGGTTGCTGCCGCTCGCCGATATCATCGCGAAGTCCGGCGGCTCGATGGTGTGATGTGCATCGCCTCAGATATCCCAAAGACCGTCGCGGCGGTCGCCGCCGACCTCGGACTGCCGGGAATCAGCGAGGAATCCGCTCGTCTCTCCAGCGATAAGCTGGAGATGAAGTTGAAATTTCGCCGAGACGGCGTTCCTGTGCCCTGGTTCAGCCTGGTCGAATCCTCCGCGAAGTTGCACGAGGTCGTTCTTAGCCGAGGTTTCCCCCTGGTGATCAAACCCGTGGACAGTCGTGGCGCCCGTGGTGTGCTGAGGCTGACCGAGGCGATTGACTTGAACTGGGCTTACGAATTTTCTGCCAGTCAATCGCCATCGGGCCGCGTCATGGTGGAAGAGTTTCTTGAAGGATCGCAGATCAGTACAGAGTCGATCGTCCTGGAAGGCGTTTCTTACACCCCTGGCCTCGCCGATCGGAATTACGAATTTCTGGACAGGTTTGCTCCCCACATTATTGAGAATGGGGGCGACCTTCCCACGCAGTTGACGGCAGAAGAACAACAAGCGGTCCGCGACTTGATTCAGCAGGCGGCTACCAGCATGGGAGTCCGCAATGGAGTAGTAAAGGGAGACGTTGTCTTCCATGACGGCGAGCCATTCATCATCGAGTTGGCGACCCGCCTCAGTGGCGGATACCTTTGCACCCACGAGATTCCTCTGAGCACCGGTGTGGACTTCGTTGGCTGCGCGATCCGACTCGCACTCGGGGAGCGGGTCAGTGCAGAAGACCTGGTCCCGCGCTTCCAGCGATGCATCTCGCAACGATACTTGTTTCCCAGCGCCGGCCGTGTTGTCGGAATTGTCGGCGCGCAGGAGGTGTCGGGACGACCGGGGGTCGTCTTTTGTCAGGTACGACTCAGAGTTGGGGATCTCGTTGGACCAGTGCATAGTCATCCTGCACGCGCCGGATTGGTGATGGCTATGGGGGAATCTCGAAGGGAAGCGATGGAAAGGACGCAAGCCGCGATTGAATCCATCGAGATCGAAACCGCCTCGATCGATGCGACAGATCCAATAGGTGCCCATCGATGACGACCGGGCGTTTGCGACTTTACGCTTTTTTCCACTTGAATTTGGCTTACTCTTCGATCGAAGAGGGGCAGCGCGCGCAGGTAGTTCAAAGTTGTTATTGGCCGCTTCTGCGTCTCGTCAGGAATCTTGGTGTCCCGATTGGCATCGAAGCCTCGGCCTACACCTTGGAGTCGATCAGAGACATTGATCCTGGATGGGGGATCGAATTTGCGTCCCTGTGCGCTGAAGGACTCTGTGAACTGATAGGCAGCGGGTATGTGCAATTGATCGGTCCGTTAGTGCCGCCGGAAGTAAACGCTGCGAATCTCCGCCTGGGAAATGAAGCGTATGAGCGCCTGCTTGGGATGAGGCCTTCGATCGCATTGATCAACGAGCAGGCTTACTCGGCTGGGCTGATACAGCACTACGTCGATGCACGCTTCCGGGCGATCATCATGGAGTGGGATAACCCATCACGCTACCACCCGGAGTGGTCACCCGAGTTGCGATATCTGCCTCAGATCGCGTGCGGCCAGCACGGTGAAGAGATACCTCTGATCTGGAACAAATCCATCGCATTTCAGAAGTTCCAGCGCCTGGCTCATGGTGAGATGGAACTCGAGGAGTACCTGACATACCTTTGTGGGCACTTGTCCGAGAACCCCCGTGTCTTTCCGGTTTATGGGAACGATGCGGAAATCTTTGATTTTCGTCCGGGCCGGTACCACACCGAGCCTGCACTTCGGGAGATCGGAGAGTGGGAGCGGATATCACGACTCTTTGGCGCGATCCTCAAGGACGAGCGGTTCGAATGCATTCTCCCAAGCCGGACGCTCGACTGGATGGGTATACCGGGCGCGGGGACTCGACTGCGCCTGGAATCAGCCGAAGACCCGGTGCCGGTGAAGAAACAGGAAAAGTACAACATCACGCGGTGGGCAGTGACCGGCCGAGATGATCTCGGGATCAACACGGTGTGCCGCCGCTGCTACGAGGTACTCAAAGAGCGGAGCGAGCCGAACGACGATTTATGGCGTGAGCTGTGCTACCTGTGGAGCAGCGATTTTCGAACTCACATTACTGACAAGCGTTGGTCGGCGTATCTTGAGCGCCTGCACGGGTTCGAGCGGCGTCTTGGCATCGACAAAAAGGCTGCGACAAGCGGGAACTCCAGGCTTGTTGAAGCCCAACTTCCGACAGGATTTCGCAGCTGGCGGGAAGGCCGTTTCTTGAAGTTGGAGAACGACCTGGTACAAGTCGTGCTGAATTGCCGGCGCGGCTTAGCAATCGATTCGTTCGTTGTGAAGAAGATTTCCAATATATCTCTGCTTGGCACTCTGGCACACGGTTACTACCAAGACATTGCGCTGGGGGCGGATTATTACTCTGGCCACCTGGTGCTGGAGGCGCCGGGGCAATCGAAAATCACGGACCTTGTCGCCGTGGAGCCGAGGATAGGGCGCGCAGACGATGGCGAAACCGTAGTCGTGGGTGGTGAAATCGCGACGTCGCTGGGCATGATTCGCAAACGGGTCGAGTTGAGTCCCGGAGGCCAGCTTGGCCTTGAATATGAATTGCAGTGGGCCGAGATGCCACCTTGCGCTCTTCGGCTGGCTCACGTGACGCTGAATCCTGAAGCCTTCAATCCTGAGCGGCTCTATTTTGAAAGTCACAACGGCGGGTTTTGCCCCGAACGGTTTTCCGTGGGCGCAAAGCGAATCGAGCACGGACGATCCGTGTCGTTTCTGGTTTCTGCCAGCAACGCCATGGGAATGACGAACGGCGAGCTCAGCATGGGCGACAATGAGCGGACGATTAAGGTGCAAACGCGCCTGGACCAGGCTTGTGTGGTGGCGCAAGTCACGTACATCCCGGTAATAGGTTCTTTTTTCTACCGTGCCAGCTTTTCCGCTGCGGAATTGGATGAAACATGCCGTAACCGTCGGCGCTTGGACTTTCCTCGGACTTTAGCATTCACGGTGACTGCGGGCCGGAGCCAAGCTATCAGCCAACCAGAAGTCTGCGCTTCGGAGGTAGTTGCTCCAAAGTGAGGAGTGAATCATTGACCCTAAAATCAAGCCTTAGAATTGAGACTTAAAGGAGACTGAAAGGTCGATCTTGTCCCCGCAATGACCATCCGTTGGAGTCAGGTAGATTCATTCCCGGATAATTCCAGTTCGGCGACCACCACCGAAGCGCGTCCGTGTCCCATCTGCGGTGGCGATCGCCCGCGCACGGTGCTGCAGTTCGATCAATTCCAGTTTTACTCCGACTCTGGAGAAGTGCCCAAGCGCGTCGATATCCGCGAAGTGCAGTGCCTCGATTGCTTCGCGGTCTATCTAAACCCCTGCTATTCGGATTACGGTTTTCGTGTGCTGTTTGCCGAAGCGGGATGCTCGTACGGATCGACCGTCGGTCGCCCTGATGAAGAAATCGAGTGGCTGAGGGCCCGGAGCCTGCTCGGGTCTGGTAGCCGCTTCCTGGATGCGGGCTGTTACGACGGAAATTTTCTCGCGAAATTGCCGCGGGACGTGAAAAAGTTCGGTGTGGACGTTGACGAACCAGCTATTGATCGGGGACGCCGAAACTTTGGCGGAAGCGACATCAACTTTATTTTGGGGGACTTCGAGAGGTTTCGATTCGATGGCTCTTTCGACGTCATCACGATGTTTCATGTGCTGGAGCACTTACCCAGACCGGTGTCCGTCCTTCGGAACCTCCGGTCGATGGCACACCCGGGGACCCGACTAGTTGTGGAGGTGCCAGTCCTGGAGAACGGAGTGACAAACGATATTAACGGATTTTTCTCCGCCCACCACATGACCCACTTCAGCCGGACGAGCCTTCAAAATTGTCTCGCTTGGGCGGGCTGGAAGATCGACGAGTCACAAGAGCAAGCGCAATACAATGGATTCCGCGTCGTGGCCTTACCCAGCGTGCCGACGCGTGTCCCCGAAAGGGACGAGCGAGCCACAAGCCTGCTCCACAGGTACCTTTCTGGATGGTACGGAGCGCTAGCGAAGGCGGAGGCTCGACTTTTCGAATTAAGAGATGGCGACCGGTGTCTCATCTGGGGAGGTGGTCTTCACACCGAATTCCTTTACCAGACTACGTCTTTCTTCAGCAGCCGGCCCGATCGAGAGTATGTCATCGTGGACAGCGACCCAATGAAGAAAGGAAAAAGCTGGCGGGGAATCGAGATTCATTCTCCCGAGGTACTGCGCGATATTTCCTGCCCAAGCGCGCGCATGTTGGTCTCCAGCTACGGCAGTCAGGCGAGCATTGTGAACGCAGCCACCGAACTGGACTTTCCTCCCGACCGAATATGGACCCTGTACGACGAAGTGAGGGTCCATTGACCCATTGACCTGGGCACATTGTCGAGACTAGGAACAACAATAAGACTCGAACCCGGTGTTCGCTCGCGTGCCGCGCCGTGCTTCTGATTTGGATGGTTCGATCTTGACCTGTGCGCCCTATGGGCAATGTCAAAGATCCGGAGCGGCACAGTGTACGGTTCGACTGACCTTACAAGCGCATGCTAAACTTGCCCAACTTGTGAGAGGCACAGCTTACAGCATTCTTCTGACCGGGGGAGCAGGATTCATTGGTTCACATCTTGCCGAAGCCCTCCTACAAAAAGGAATGCGGCTGGCAATCGTCGATGAGTTGAATCACTTCTATTCCCCGGAGATCAAGAAGGCCAATCTGGCGGAAGTGCGACAAGTTGGCGACTTTGAATTCTTCCACTCCGATATCTGCGATCGATACAAGCTTCGCGAGGCGTTCGAGGCGGCACAGCCCGATATCGTTGTTCATCTTGCTGCCCGAGCCGGGGTCCTCCCTTCGCTGAAAGATCCGGAACTCTACGAGCGCGTCAACGTCGCGGGGACGGTGAACCTGCTCGAATTATGCCGGGAATTCAAAGTCCCCAAGTTTATTTTCGGGTCGTCAAGCTCGGTTTATGGGGTTGCGGAGCAGGTGCCCTTCAAGGAGTCAAATACAGAGCTGCGGCCGATTTCGCCTTACGCCGCGACCAAGCTTTCGGGGGAGATGCTCAGCTTCACGTACGCACACTTGTATGGACTCGAGGTTATTTGCCTGCGGTTCTTCACGGTATACGGGCCACGTCAAAGGCCAGACTTGGCGATCCATAAGTTCACCGAGTTAATTGAGGCAGGCAGCGCTATCCCTATCTATGGGGACGGTTCGACGGGCCGGGATTATACATTCGTGAACGACATTGTGAGTGGGTTGCTCGCGGCACTCGAATATCACCCGGAGAGCGGAGTGGGGAACGCGAGGTTTGACATCATTAATCTAGGCAATTCCCATCCAGTCACTTTGAACCGGCTAGTCGAGATGCTGGAGACGGCGGTGGGTAAGCGAGCGATCCGGAAGCAACTTCCTCCCCAACCCGGGGATGTGCCGATTACGTGGGCGGACATTTCGAAGGCGAAGCGATTACTTGGCTATGACCCCCAAACGCCGATCGAGAAGGGACTCGCGGAGTTTGTATCCTGGTTTCGTCGCAGCAATTCTCGGCTGAAGGCGGTCTGATCTCTGGTGCTCAGCACAATCCTGCGTGAACGCGCGCACGGGAAGGCGGAGAGCCGTGTGTGCCGGGTCTTGTTCAATGTGTTCGCGGATGAGGACAATTACAATGCCCAAAGCCTGAACGCTCGCGATATCGCTCTGCGCTTGGATCCAACCCAGTTTTGTTCGACGATGTTCTTTGAAAAAACACCGGACCCACGCCTGTTGCGGCCGGGGATTTGCCTGGTGAAACTTCCCGAGGGCCGCAAGACGTGGAGAATTCTCCGGGAAATGATGGGATCTCATGACTTCATCGTCTACATCGATCTGAGCCCGGCGTCCTATCTTTACCTTCATTTACCGCGCTTCTTCCGTCGATCCACGCGCACCGTGCTTTGCATTGAAGGTAGCCGAGGAAATTTGAGCGGCGTATCGGCGACCGTTCGCCGGTATGCTGAGTATCTGGTCCAACACGCCGACTTGCGCATTACCATCAGCGAGTTCCTCGCATGGGAGTTACTCGACCTGTATGGCCTGAAATCGGACTTCACCGTACCGGTAGGAGTCGATACGCACCTGTTCTTGCCTCCTCCTGAACGGAATAACGCGCCACTCGCAATCTTGTTTGTCGGTCATCTGATCGAGCGGAAGGGAGCGCATCTTGTGCTTGAGGCAGCCAGGCACTTTCCACAGGCTCGCTTTCGCATGATTGGCCATGCTCGAGATGACTTCGGGCACAATTTGAAACTCACGCTTCGGGGAGCAGGACTAGCCAACGTGAGTATTGAAGATCCGGTTTCCCAAGCGCAGATGGTGAGGATCATGCAGGAAAGCGACATCTTACTTTTGCCGTCGCGTGTGGAGGGCATACCGAAGGTGACTCTGGAGGCGGCTGCTGCCGGACTTCCGTGTGTGGTGTTTGATGACTATCAAACGCCCTCAGTGGTGGATGGAGTAACCGGGTTTCAGGTAAAGAAGTTTGAAGAGATGCTTGTTCGGCTGCAACTATTGATTCAGGACCACGAATTGCGACGGAGAATGTGTGCCGCCGCCGTGGCACACGCAAAGAGTTTCGACTGGGATCGGGTGGCGGCGCAATGGGGTGACATCCTGGGGAATTTGGAGCAGCGGGTTGGAGTTGCCGAAAAATGAGGCTGCTTAGCCCACTCCTCAAGCACGTCGTCTATCCCTGCGCTGCCAATGTGGGGTACCTGCAGCACTGCGCGAAGAGCGGACGGCTCGCGATCGTCGCCTATCACGGTGTGCGGCCCACGGGCTACGAGATAAAAGACCCTGACCTGGATGGAAGCCTGATCGACGTGGATTCACTACGCAGGCAACTGCGTCTTCTCAAGGCGGCATACAAGGTCGTAGCGCCCCAAGACGTACGACTCTGGTGTGAAAGAAAGCAGGAACTTCCACCGCAGTCCGTACTCCTCACCTGCGATGACGGATTACTGAACAACCTGACCGACATGGCGCCGATCCTACTGGAGGAGGGCCTTGCGTGTTTGTTTTTTGTAACTGGTGCGTCGCTGCAAGAGATGCCCAGTATGATTTGGTATGACGAGCTCTACTTGATGATCTTGGCGGCTGCAGAGTTTCCTTTTACGCTGACGTCTAAGAGTCTGGGACTGAGAGTTTGCTTTTACAACCGCGGGCAGAGACGTTCTGTCTGGTGGGATCTGGTGAAGAAACTGTCGCAGTTCGATGGCGAGACGCGGATCAGCTTTCTGCAATCCGCAAGAGTGCAACTGGGGCTGACGGAGGATTGGCGTTCGATCTACCATCAAGATCCGATTCTGCGGCGGCGCTTCATGATGTTGACTTCCCAGGAACTGAGGCAGCTGAAGGAATCAGGAATGTCCATCGGCGCCCACACGCACTCTCATCCCATGCTCTCGCATATGCCGGTCGACTTGGCACGGAAGGAAGTGGCCGAGCACAAGAGGCAACTGGAGCAAGTTATTGGCGATGAGGTGTGGGCTCTGGCCTATCCCTTTGGTGATCCTGAATCGGTTACTCCACGAGAGCTATCGATGAGCGAGCGCGCCGGCTACAAGGGAGCATTCACGAATTTTGGAGGTGGTTTCGGCAGTGAGCTGCCGTTGTTTGCCTTGCCGCGGATCCACGTGACGTCGGATATGAGCCTGGCCGAGTTCGAAGCTAACGTTTCAGGATTTCGGCGGGAATTGCGGCGGCGGTTTCTGGGAGAGGATGTTCCCGCATTGGCAACCCAGAGCTAAGGGCGAGAAGGAATCAATGGAAGCCCCGAATGCAGCGCTCAATCTGAGGACTTACAACAAGGCGGACGTCGCCGCTCATTACGCGGGGATGGGCTATCTCACTCCTTGCGAACGCTTGTTGTTCGAAACCTATATCAAACCGGGCGTGACGATTCTCGATCTAGGAGTTGGTGGGGGGCGAACAACATTGTGGTTGGCGAGTATGGCGTCTCGATATGTGGGAATTGATTACTCGGAGGCCATGGTCCAGCAATGCCGTAGCCGGTTCCCGCACCTCGAGTTTTTGGTGGCGGACGCCTCAGATTTGTCGGTCTTTCCGTCGGCATCGTTCGACGCCGCGGTCATGGCGTTCAACGGCATTGACTACATCGTTCCAGACGAGGAGCGCTCGCGATTTCTGAAGGAATGTCTCCGAGTTTTGAAACCCGGAGGAATTTTTATTTTTTCGTCCCACAATCCGCGAGCCATATTCGTACGGCCTTCGTGGAATCCCGAACGCCTGCGCGCGTTTACGTTGAAACTAACTGGTGAGGCGCGCGGTTTTTTCAAGCCCATTATGTTCTGTGCGACTTGTGCCCGTGTGTCGCTCGCCTCCCTGACTGCATCGGCGGCGAGTTTGAGACGCATATTTTTCCGGATCACCAAGTCGCCCTTCTGGCGAGGAGAGGGATGGATGTTTGATCCAGTGCACGGAGGTTTGATCACGCGTTACGGAACCCCAGAGCGAGTGACGTCAGAGCTTCAACTGCTGAGCTTCCAGTTGCGAGATATTCGTGGAGACGACTACCCCAAGAGGAGCGGAAGTTATATAACAGACTGGTACTACTACGTGTTTGCGAAGCCTGATCGCCCCGCGGATCATCAACCATGCGCTTAGTCGCGTTCAGAAAAGTGCCGGAGGAGGAAGGTCTGCGCCAGCAATGGAACGCGTTGGTCCTGGAAACGAATCGCCCGGAGGTTTTCTACACTTGGGAATGGGCCCGCGCCGTGCAGCACGCATATGGTTCAGCCTTTACTCCACTGCTATATCTCTTTTTCGAAGGCGAATCGCTAGTCGGAGTGGCGGCGTTGGCCACCAGCACTTCTGATGAGCGTGAAGCTTTCTTTCTTTGCGGGACGACTGCTGACTACTGTGATTTCCTGAGTCACCCGGCGCGCCGCCTCGACTGCGTCAGGCAGGTCTTCGGCGAGTTGCGGAAGCTGCAAGTGAAGAGGCTGACCTTGGCCAACCTGCCAGCCGACTCAGCGACTAACGCCGCGATGCAGGCCTTTGTGGGGACGAGCGGCTATCACCTGTTTCTGCGTCCAGCGTATCGGTGCGCGCAGATTGAGCTGGGGCCCTATTGCGAGGGGCGGTCGGTCGCTCGGTCGAATCACCAGAAAAAGGCGCTTCGCCGAAACCTGAGGGCCCTGGAAAGCAAGGGGTCTGTCACCATGGTCGACCTGGCGTCCGACGCAGCCAGAGATCTGTTGGCTGACTTCACGCTAGCCCATGTCGCCCGCTTCCTGGCCACTGGACGCATCAGTAACCTCGCTTATCCGGAACGCCGCGCATTTCTCTCGGAGCTTTCACAATTGCTCGCCGCCTCTGGGTGGTTGCGTATTACCAGGCTGATAGTGAGCGATCATCCGGTTGCGTGGAATTACGGCTTCGGATTCATGGGGAGTTGGTTCTGGTATCAGCCCACTTTTGATACGAATTTTGAAGAATTTTCACCTGGTATTTGTCTTCTGTCAAAAATCGTAGAGGCGGCCTGCGCCGATCCCACGATCAATCTGGTCGATCTGGGGTTAGGTGCCGAGGATTACAAGGAGCGACTGGCGACTACTTCACGCCAGACACTACACCTCACGCTAAATCATTCCCTGGTGGGCCACGTGAAGGAAACTGTCCGGTATCACGCGGCGGTCCTGGCCCAGGCTTCGCCTCGATTGGAGCGTGGGCTTCGCTGGTTTCAGCGACGTGTGGGCCGTTCCGGGCTTCGATCTCTCGTTTCCAAGACCTGGAAGAGCCTGGGGAGAGGATTCTGGCGCCGTGATGAGATTCTGTTTCTTGAGTGGCGCGACCGCGGTGCGACTGTGCCGTTGCAAAGAGTGGGGAGCCTTTCGCTGAAAAGAATCACGTGGGAACTACTCGCGACCGCGGTGATCCACTATTGCGACGACCGGGAGACGGTGGACTATTTGCTGCACGCTGCCGAACGGCTTCGCGATCGGAAGAGTGAAGGATTTGCTCTGGTGTTGGACGAAGGGATTCCTGTTCATTTCGGCTGGGTAAACGATCTTGATGGTTTCCACATTGAGGAGCTGGACGCGAAGGTCCAAGGTCGGGGCGCCGACTGTGTGGTGATTTTCGATTGTTGGACGCCAACGTCCGCGCGAGGGCGAGGCTATTGCGCCGTTGCCAATCGGGAACTGGCGTTGCATCTGCGATCGCTGGGTAAGCGGGCCTGGACATTCAGTGCGGCGAGCAATCAGCCCTTCATTCGTGGTGTGAGGAAGGCAGGCTTTGTGCATCAGGACTCCATGATTCGCAGGCGCCTGTTGCTTGCGAGCAGGAGGGTTAGGGTCGAAGCGCCTCGCGAGATCGAGCCTCACGGCCAGCAGTTCGAATTCGCGAGGCGGGCAAACGATCGACCATGAGAGTCTTGTTGCTGGATCCCTCCGACACCTTCAGCGGCGATCTGTGCGCCACCACATGGGATCTTATTGTCGACCTCGCGAGGGCACCTCTGTCGACGCACCAGCGATGGGCACGGGAAGCCAGCTGTCCAGCGATCAGCCTCTACCAGTTCGCCGAAGAGATCGAGGACCTGCACGCCCTGAAGCGGTTGCTGGATTTGGGGCTGGGGGTTCTGGTGGATCGTTTAGGCATCGACTGGTGGGACATTACCTCGCTCATGGTTGCGCCTGACGTCGCCGAAGGGATGTTAGCAAGACGACTCGCCAAACAACTGCACTCGGGTGTCCAGCTGTTTTGCAGCCGGCCCAATCGAATTGCCAGAACGCTGCAAAACCTGTTGGGGTGTGAACTGGTCGCTTTCCAGGGCTCCAAGCTTAGATATGCGGGCCGCCGCCTAAAGCACTATGGTCAGGTGATTTCCCGGTTCGAGGGGCATGAACTCCGACAGATTGCGTGGGACAAGTTCGACTCCACCCACTCGATTCGACGGTGGTTGGCGCCGCGGCCTGGGGGAACTGGATCGCCTCTTGTGCTTCTACCCTCGGCCTACGCGAATGTTTCCCAGACCGCGGTCAGTTACGCCGCGATGCTTCCGGACCAGGAATTCTTGCTGGTCTGCGCCCGCGAAAGCGGGGAGCTTCAAGGATTACCGCCCAATGTGGGAAGCATTCCTCTGGCCTCTTATTACTCTCCGCTGAACGCAGAAGAACTTGGTTTACTGGTGGAGAAATGGGAAGGTTTGCGGAAAACTCTAATCGGGGCGGCGGTGGAATTTCGCCTTGCGGATGCGGTGGGCGCTCTGAATCGCGTGCCCGCCCTTCTGCGCTGGGGTGCAGCGATACGCGACAAATGGCTTCGAGTCTATGATGTCGAGAACATCGTCAGCTGTTTAAGCGCTGACGACAGCAATCCGTACACGCGAGTTCCTCTTATTCTCGCCGGGTTGCGCGGACTGCCTGCCATAGCCTGTCACCACGGCGCCCTTGACGCCAGGATGGCCTTCAAGCAACACCGCGCCGACATCTATCTTGCGAAGGGCGAGATGGAAAAGGACTACATGCTGCGAGTCTGCCGCGTGGCTCCAGAGAAAGTCGTTCTTGGGGCTCCAGCCTCCGCCGCTCGGTCGCAGCCGAGCCGGGTCGCGGATGTCCAAACGAAACCATGGATGGTTTTTTTCTCGGAACCTTACGAGGTCGTATCCTGGCGCTCTGACGAGATCTACAAGGAATTGTTGCCACGTTTGTCGGCTCTGGCCGCCGACCTTGGTTTGAAGCTAGTGGTCAAACTCCACCCTTTCGAGTCTGCAAAATCACATCGGCGCTACCTGGAGCGATTTCTGTCCCGCGAAGAGAGACAAAGAATCGAACTGCGTTTGGAACCATTTTCACCCGATCTGTGGCACGGTATCCGTTTTGCTCTTACAGTTGAATCGACAGTCGCGATGGAGTGCGCGGGTCGTGGCGTTCCGGTATTCTTCTGCGCTTGGCTGCGTGATGCATGGACGGGGTACGTGGGCCAGTATGAGAGATTCGGCGTCGGACAGGCCCTGAACTCGCCGGACGAAATCATCCAGATTCCTGAAATGCTCAGCAGTTACGGTGTCTCGTTCCGCGGTCCGCGGCTCACGAATGCGATTACGGTAACCGCTCTACGAGCAGTATTGTCGGGAAGTCAGCGAGGAGAAGTGACCGAGAAGCTGGAGGCGAAGTAGGAATCCATGTCTGACGCGTCCGCGCTTTCGGAATCTCCGCTCGGGGCTGCTGCACCGGATCTTCCTGCGACGACATCTAGCGATGCGCCGGTCTTTGTCGTGGGGCTCTCCCGTTCGGGCAGCACTCTGTTGTCCCGCATGCTGGACGCACACTCTGCCCTGGCGATCTTTCCTGAAACGTGGTGGTATGTGGCGCTGGATCGCTTTGGATGCCTCGAGGAGTTTACCGATCCATGGCAGTACATTCTTTTTTTGAATCAGGTCTGGGACAGCCTGAAATCGGAGAGGGATCCCGCGGCCCGCGTGTTGGCCATGGAAGGGGTCAAGCAGCCGCAGTATGTGGGACCTACAAGGCCGGTGTTGGAAAAGCTTGGAAGAGCATACGCCAGCGTCCGCAAGGCTCGAGTCTGGGGCGAAAAAACACCAGGCCACGTGCTGTGGCTTCCACAGATTCGTGCTCTGTTTCCGAATGCGAGAGTCGTGGCCACCGTGCGCGACCCGCGAGACGTGCTGGTTTCCTACGACGAGCGCTGGAACCACGGGCGTGGCGACACCGACTTCCTTATGAAATCGGCAGCCCAGGTAAAGCACTATCTTGCCCACCTCTTGTACCAGTCCGTGTTTCCTCCGGAACAAGTTTGCCGGGTGAAGTACGAATCGCTCGTCTCACAGCCATCGGTCGTACTGGAGGAGGTCTGCCGCTTCCTGCAACTTGACTTCGAACCGGGAATGCTAGAATTTTACCGCCAGCAGGAAAAAGCGGAACGAAGCACTTCGGATGCGAAGCACCACGAGCTCCTGAGCAAACCCGCAACCACCGAGCGGATCAACCGGTACGTGCAGAAGTTTCGACCCGCTCAATGTGCGCTGATCGAGAGGTTTCTGCATGAAGAGATGAATGTTTTGGGCTATGGCGCCTCACTCCACGAACCTGGCAAGTGGTCCACCGGAGATGAAAAAGCCTATGAAGAAGGTGTTCGCACCTACGAACAGATGCGGTCGGGGGCGCTTCGCGAGGAACATCGCCGAGCAGGGCAGCGGAAACTGGCAGTTTATCGATGGTTCGGAAAAGCACTCGCATGGACTACCAGAGCAGTGGCTCTAACCTCGCGGGACTGGCAGGCAAGAGCAGAAACTGCCGGGCGAGAGCTCGGTTGAAGAAATGCACGCCCCTGGCACTGCGGAACACACTCGCGGCAGCGACGGCGGAGAAAATGCAATTGAGTCGAGTCTGTGACCACTGATAACGCGTACGATCTGCCCGAGGATACCGCCGGACTCGTTCTTGCGGATTCTGCGCACGTGAAGTTCAGGCAAAACTTCGCCAATGTTGCCAGTCAGTCCTCCGTCTACTTCGCCGGGACCGCGTTTACACTGCTGGGTGGATACCTCTTCCGGTTCTATGTGGTACGCCGCCTGGGTGCAGGGCTGGTGGGCTTAAATGCCCTGGGGATGAGCCTTTACGCCATTTGCAAGCTGTTTGGGCAAATGGGATTGCCTCAAACGGCACTTCGTTATGTGGCGGCGTACGACGGGGCGGGTGAGCCAGGCCAGCTACGCACGTTCTTCAGGAGAGCCTTATTTTGGACACTCCTTGGAACTTCGTCGCTCGGCATGCTGGTGATCTGCATACGCCATTGGCTTGCGACTCGCATTTTCCACGCGCCAGAATTCGCCGCTTATCTTCCGCTGTTCGCCGTGCTGATCCCGATCGGCGCCACGAGTGCATTCCTGAACCAGACACTCTGTGGCTTCAGAAAGGTCAGCCGGAGCATGACGATCACGAATTTCATTTCGTTCCCGTTCATGATGGTGCTGACCGTGGTGGCCCTGATGTCGGGGCTGTCGCTGTGGGGTTACGTTTTCGCACAAGTCGCCGCGGAATCGCTAACCCTTGTGCTGGCGGCGTTGAGCCTGCGTACGCTGCTGCCGCGCCCATCGAATGTGCCCGAGCAGGACGGGTTGGGCTTGCCAGGAGACGTGAAGCAATATGCCCTCGCCATTTTCGGAATTGGTGTTGTGGAATTCATCCTGGGTCAATCGGACCGTCTCATTGTAGGTTACTACCTGGAGGCAAGACAACTCGGCATTTACGCCGTAGCTGGTTCTCTGGCTGCCCTGATTCCACTGGGTCTGCAATCCGTGAACTCCATCTTTGCGCCGACGATCGCAAAACTCTATGCCGAGGGCGAGAACGCTTTGCTTTCCCGGCTCTTTCAGACCATCACGAAATGGGTTCTTGGTTTTGCACTGCCTCTGGTATTTGTCTTTGTTTTCTTCTCTCACCAACTGATGGGGTTGTTGGGCAAAGAATTTGAGGCCGGCTGGTTCCTGCTCGTGCTGGGAGCAATTGCCCAAACGATCAACTGTGGTACTGGCTCGGTCGGCTATTTTCTCCTTATGTCTGGAAATCAGAAACAGCTCATTCGCGTGCAGGTCGCGGTGAGTATACTTGTCCTTCTGGGGGACGTCTCATTGATCCCCGTCTTCGGAATTACGGGAGCGGCTGTGGTAGCTGCGCTGGGCGCGACGGTCAGCAATCTGGCGTACCTGTTTCTAGTTCGTCGCAAACTTAACCTTTGGCCCTACAACCGTCACTACCTCAGGCTAGCCGGACCAGTGGCAGCCACAGCGCTGGTGATCTGGCTGGTGAGCAAAATTCCGCTTTTCCGCGCTTATGCCAATTTGCCCGCGATTATCGTGTCTCTTATCCTCGGCTATGCTGTCTTTGTGGTGGGGTCATTGGCATTTGGCTTGGATGATGATGACCGGTTGCTCTGGCAGGTCGCACGTTCCCGACTTCCGCGCGGTCTGGGGAGGTGGTTTGCTGCACGCTAATCTTTCTGAAAAAGTGTCCGGGATTCCAGATCAAGCGGCGGTGACTGTCTAATGGCAGAATCCATGCGCGAGCTGCGGTTGCCGGAGGACCTGTGCCGTGCCGCAGAAAAGAAATTCGGGCGAGAGTTCGGTACTCTGGAGGAGCTCATTACCTTTGTCTTGCGTGAGCTGACGAGCGACAACGCTGCCCAGATGGATCAGGCGGAGGCCCGGATCATTGAAGAACGTCTGCGCGCCCTCGGATATATCTGACTCAAATGACAAACCGAGGATGACAGATCGAATGGCTGAGAGTGGTAGTGTCCAAGAGCTGAATCAGCAGGCGGCGGATCGGCTCAACCCAAGACTCACAGATCCGAACTATCTGGTTCTGCGAAAGCGCCGCGACCTCTTCCGGCGATGGCTGGCCGATGTGCCGGGCAGCTGTCTGCTGGTGCTTGATGTTGGCGGCCGTCTTCAGCCGTACCGGCCCCTGGTAGAACACAGACTGGCTCGCTACCTTGCGCTTGATCTGAAGGTGACTGCATTAGTCGACATTGTGGGTAGAGGAGAGCAACTTCCCCTGGCGTCGGGAGTTTTCGATCTGGTCTTCTGCACTCAAGTGTTGGAATATGTTCCGAGTCCGAGCTGTGCGGTTGGGGAATTCTACAGGGTTCTGAAACCAGGCGGTGTGTTGCTGTTGAGCGCTCCTGCTATCTTTCCCCGCGATTCAGATGAGGAATACTGGCGGTTCGAGCCAGCTTCGCTGCGTATGTTGCTGGCGGCATTTTCGCGCATAGAAGTCGAACCTGAAGGCGGTAGCATCACTGGTTTCTTTCGAACGATGAATGTGTTCCTGGTTTCCTGCGCAAGATTCGAGCGGCTCAAGAGGGTTCTGGCCTATTCCGGTGTCCCGTTACTGAATCTCGTGGGCCGTTGCCTCGAGTCTCTGGCGCTGACCAGTAACGATCAATTCGCTGCAAACTACAGCGTTTTGGCGCAGAAGTAACCATGACTCAATGTCGAAGCTATGGCTATCAGTAAATCGGAATTGCGGGAACTTTTGGTCGCTTACCGGCAGGAAAACTGGCGCGGCATCCAAACAGCCGAGTGGCAGCAGCGCATCGTGCAAGACATGCTGGCCGAGGGTGACGAGCCGCACACTTTTCAGCAGATCGCAGACTACTGGAGGCCCCAGCCAGGAATGAGAATTCTTGATGTTGGCTCCGGAGTGGGCAGCTTCGTCGTTCTTTGCCGCAAGCTTGGTCTCCAGGCGTTCGGGGTCGAACCAGATCGAATCGGCAAGGGCTCGCAGATAACGGCTGTTGAGATCGCGCGCAGAAGGCTCGACGAGCCCGCTTTTGTGGTTGGGGTTGGCGAACAACTTCCTTTTCCCGATGATGCATTCGATCTGGTCGTTCTCGACCAGGTGATCGAGCATGTGGCGAATCAGAGCGCGGTGCTGAAAGAGGCGCTCCGCGTGGCTAAGCCGGAGAGCGTGGTCTACATCGCCTGCCCGAATTATTTGCGATGGTATGAGCCTCACTACAAAATCCGTTGGTTGCCACTGATGCCTAAGACCTTCGGTAGGTGGTACTTGCGAATTCGCGGCCGAAACCCGATGATGCTGGGCCAGTTGAACTACACGACCAACTGGCGTGTCCATCGATTACTGCGAAACCTCGAACCTGGGAAGATCGTCGATCTCAATCGCGAAGAGTTTCTGAGGAAGTGCGCGGACGGTAGTTTTCAGAGCAAGCGCGCAAGATTCGTCCGTGCTCTGACCAGCGTTCCTTTGTTGGGACAGCTCATCTTGCGGATGACCCTCGTCTACCTGCGCCTTTGTGAAGGGGGGACCCAGTTCGTTATAGTTCCTAAGAAACTGGGAGCGTAGAAGGCCCAATGCTGAACATTGGAAGACACCTCAGGCCGCGGGAACAGCGGAAATCCCCGCCTGGCCTTGCTTTTGGGCGACCCCTGGTTCTCTTGCAAAGTGACGACTGGGGACGCGTGGGGGTGAGGGACCGCGAGGGGTTTGAGCAGCTTCGGGCCGCAGGGTTGACGATGGGCGAACAGCCTTATGACTTTTACACACTGGAAGGGGCTGAAGATGTCGAGGCATTGCATGAAATGTTGCGCCGGCATGGTGATTCCACCGGCCGACCGCCCTGTCTGGTCATGAATTTTGTCTTGGCGAACGTGGATTTTTCCAAGACGGCCACGGACGATTTTCGCAATCTTCATCTCATGCCACTTGCGGACGGGTTGCCGGGCACGTGGAAGCGGCCGGGACTTTTAGACGCCTACCGGAGTGGAATCGCTGATGGCACCTTTTATCCGGCGCTACATGGCACGACGCACTTCTGTCGTTCCGCGGTGGAGAGAAAGCTCAGTGACGATGGCGTGGTAGCAGAGCTGCTGCGAACCCTGTGGAGGGCCGAAACGCCTTACATTTATTGGCGCATGCCCTGGATTGGGTACGAGTACTGGAACCCGGAGTTCAAGCCGAAACGACGATTTCTGGATAAGTCCCGGCAGGAGGGTCTGGTTCGCGAGTCGGCAGAACTGTTCGGGCGCATGTTCGGAATTGCGCCATTCTCCGCCTGCGCGCCGGGATATCGATCGAACGAAGATACCTGTCGAGCCTGGGAGCAGTTTGGGATCCGCGTGATACAGAACGGGAGCGGTGGATCCGTTCCAGTGCATCTCGACGAGCACAATATCCTCTGGGTCCATCGGAACGTCGACTTTGAGCCAGCCACGGCAGGATCTTCTTTCTCGTTGAAGGATTGCTTGCGGAGCGCGCAGCGGAACCTTGATGGTGGAATCCCAGCTGTCGTCTCGGTGCATTCGATCAATTTTCATTCTTCAGTGCGCGATTTTCGAGGCCCCAGCTTGAAACTGTTGGATGAGTTTCTGAGCGCCCTCGAAAGAAGGTATCCTGATCTGCTATACATACACGATGCGGACCTCTACCACTTGGCCAACGAGGGCAGATACGAGGGGTTGCGGGGTTCGGTCACGGTGACGGCAAAGCAGTAGGCAACAGGTTCCCTCCAGCCGCCCGAGGGGCGAGGTGCTTGATGGAACGCGGACGTTCATTGGTCCTGATCACTGTGGACTGCCTGCGGGCTGACCATTGCGGTTTCCTGGGCTATGACCGACCGACCACGCCGTTTCTCGATTCACTGGCAACCCAGAGTTGGTCTTCTAACGCGATTGTCGCGGGAGCGCCGACCTATTACTCGTTTCCCGCAATTCTCGCATCGCGCTTTCCACTTGCGTTGGGCCGCGATGTGATTGGTCTCGCTCCTGGCGAAAGCTCGCTGGCAACCGTGTTGCGTGAATCTCGTTATGCCACGGGCGCATTTTCCGCGGGCAATCCATACATCTCGTCGCGCTTAGGATACGACCAAGGATTCGATGTCTTCCGCGATTTTCTGGACTTCGAGACGCAGGACTTCGAAACGCAGTCAACCGAAGACAACATCAGTCCGGAAAACCCGCCCCTTGATTCGGCTCGCGGGAAGGTGAATCGATCGATAAAGAGTTTTGCAGGAGCGCTCGGACTCAGCAGACTCTACAACGAACTGTACTTTCAGTACTGCATGAAGATTTCTCCTGCCGCGGAAAGTGTCGACGCACTGAGAAAATATCCCGACGCGGCCATTCTGGTGGAGGAGGCACTTTCGTGGCTGGCATCGGTCGGGCAGCGTCCATTTTTCCTGTGGCTACATCTGATGGATCCGCATTCGCCCTATTATCCGCCGAACGAGGCGTTTCACGAACTTACGGGAAGAGACATTGAGCCCGGCCGTGCGCGCTATGTGAACGAATACTGGAGCCGTCCGGACCTGACGCCTTCCGGCTTACTCGGAAAACGGAATGAGGTTGTGCAGTTGTACGACGCGGGTATTCGGTCGGTCGACCGCCAAATCGCCCGCCTGGTGGACGGTTTGAGGCAAACGCATCTGTGGGACGATTGTGTGTTGGCGGTAACCGCGGATCACGGCGAGGAGTTTCTCGAACACGGCGGGCGATATCACGCCCCGGTGCGCCTGAGTGAGGAAATAGTTCGTGTGCCGCTGTTGATCCGTGTTCCCGGAGATCGAGGACTGAAGGTTTCAACTTCTCCGATGAGCCATCTGCACCTGGCGCCCACTCTGCTGGAGATCCTGGGAGTGCAGTCTCCGTCTGCGTTCCGGGGGCGCAGTCTGTGGACAAATCTTCAGCGCGGAATGGCATGGGACGATCCCGCGATTATCGAGTGCGCGTACGGTTGCACGAACCCCTTCCGGGCAGAAAGCCGGAGCGCACCCCGGCTCCTCGGGGTTCGCGAAGCCCGCTTCAAGTTGGTCATGCGGATTGAGCCCGGGATGATTGAGGAAGTGTACGATCTGGAAACAGATCCGGCGGAGACGCATCCCTTCGTGGATGGGCCGGGGCCTGAAGGCCGGAAACGGTTATTGCTAGCCGCGTTTGAACACATAGAGAGAACGGTTTCAACCCGAGATGCCATGATGCGCGTGAGGGCGAGGTTGCGCGATCTTCGGTGTGAGATCCTGGGCTAGAATGGAAGTGAAACGATTCCTGACTGCGCGCGAGTGTCGTGCATGACTTACCGGATCGCGCTTCTCACTGAGATTATCGCTCCGTACCGCATTCCGGTTTTCAACGTTTTGGCACGCCGGGAGGCACTAGATCTGCATGTAATATTCCTGGCGGAGACGGATCAGAAACTTCGGCAGTGGCATGTTTATAAGAAC
Source organism: uncultured Acidobacteriaceae bacterium (assembly GCA_963747545.1). Lineage (GTDB taxonomy): Bacteria > Acidobacteriota > Terriglobia > Terriglobales > Acidobacteriaceae > Acidiflorens. The sequence goes on from CAVVFQ010000004.1 coordinate 693,767, forward strand.
GAAATCCGTTTTTCGCACCAGGTTCTGCCGTCTTGGCGCTGGCATGCGGAGAAAAGCAGTTTTCTGTTGAACCGAGGATTGTGGTCCGCCTTAAACAAGCTGAGTCCGCAGGTTATTATTTGTGGTGGATACAACTACGCCGCCTCTTGGGAAGCTCTTCTGTGGGCGCGCCGCCACGGGGTACCATTTGTGTTGTGGTCGGAGAGCAACGGCCAGGATGCTCGTGCAGGGCGGACCTGGGTGGAGTGGCTGAAGGTCTATTTCTTGAAGCATTGTGACGGATTTGTGGTACCCGGGAAGGCTTCCTTTGAGTATCTCAAGTCGCTGGGGTCTCCGGAAGCATGCATTCTGACCGCGCCCAATGCCGTCGATAACAGATTGTTTGCGGCCAAAGCGGCGAATACCCGGGCTCATGCAGCGGAATTTCGAGAGAAGCTGAAACTGCCATCGCGGTTTATTCTGTTTGTGGGTCGGCTGGTCGCGGAAAAAGGTGTTTATGATCTCCTCGAAGCCTATGCCAAATTGGAGAACAACCTGCGATCGGAGGTGAGTTTGGTTCTTGCGGGTGATGGCGAGTGCAGAGAGGAACTCGCGCAAATGGCGAAGCGGATCACCCCGGGAGAGGTGCGTTTTCCGGGATTCGCGCAGCGGGAAGATCTGGCTGGTCTATATGCGCTCGCGGAAGCATTGGTTCTACCGACGCACAGCGACACTTGGGGTTTGGTGGTGAACGAAGCGATGGCGTGCGGGCTTCCGATTATTGTGAGCAGTGTCGCGGGATGTTCGGTCGACTTAGTCGAAGATGGGTGGAATGGTTACGTAGTGCCTCCCCAAGATTCGGAGAAACTCCGTGAGGCGATCGATTCTTTGCTCAGGCGAGCTGAACTCAAACAACAGATGAGCGCGCGCAGCTTGGAACGAATTCGAAACTACTCACCGGAAGCGTGTGCGGATGGTCTGGCTGCCGCTGCGATCTCCGCTGGTTTGGGGGCTCGATGAACTCATTGAAACCCCTGCAGTGGGTTGGCATTGGGCTGGGTTTGTGCCTGGCACTGTATTTTTTTTATTCCTATTTGGAATACTTTGGCGACGTTTCATTCCTGGGCGGGATCTTGCTGCTGGAGGTAATCATCGCCAGCCTCTGGAAATATGATCAGCGCTTTCTTGTTCTGTTGATCGTCAGCTTTCTTTGGGCTGGCATGAATGTTCCCATGCAGGCCGCCGGGACGGTCGGACGCTGGGTCGTGCTGTTTGCTGGGGCGGCCGTAGGCTATATTATTTGGACGAAGGCTCCCCGCAAGCCTTTTGGGGCACTACATCTGATCGCCTTCTTTTGTGTCTGTGCGGCATTTGTCTCCGCCACTGTTTCTCAATACGTTCAGATGGCATCTCTAAAAGCTTTGAGCCTATTACTTCTTTTTACATATTGTGCCTCGGGCGGTCGCCTGGCTGCTCTCGGACGGGAGGACCGTTTTTTTCGGGGGCTGCTCTGGGGATGTGAGATAGCCGTCTATATTACGGCGATCTGCTATTTCGGTCTGGGGCAAAGTATTTGGGGTAATCCCAATTCCCTGGGCTCGGCTATGAGTGTTGGAATGTTTCCCATCCTGCTTTGGGGATGGCTCACCAGCGACGGACCTGCCTTGAAGTTCCGCCGGTTGGTTGCTCTACTTCTTTGCACGTACCTTGTCCATGTCAGCAAGGCACGCGCAGGAATTCTTTCGGTCGTGGTCGTCACCCTTATCTTCTGTTTTTGCCTGCGTCAGTACAAATTGTTGGTGAAGGTGGTGGCGCTGGTTCTGGTCATGGTTGCAATCGTTGGGATGTTGGCTCCAGAAACTCTAATCAAGTCGCTGGGTGACCTGACGGATACAGTGCTTTACAAGGAGGGACGGAAGGAAGGGGGGGTGCTGGCTTCGCGTCGAACACCCTGGGAAAAGTCGATCGCCTCCATCAAAGAGCATCCGCTGTTCGGAACGGGATATGGCACGGCTCCGACGGGCGATGATCCCGGGTGGGATTTCGGAAGATTTTCTTCGAGCGCCGAGTCATCTCGAGAGCACGGCAGCAGCTTCATGACGGTCGCAGAGTGGGTGGGACTGTTGGGTGTGTTGCCTTTCGTTGGGCTGCTGGCGCTGACGGTGTCGAACATATGGAAGGTTTGCGCGTGGATGAGGCGCACTGCCGACCCACGCCATTACTCGATTCCGCTGGCCATGGTGGCGTTGGCGGGTCTGGTCCACGCCAATTTCGAAGATTGGCTTTTTGCCGTGGGTTATTATCTCTGCGTGTATTTTTGGGTTCTTGCATTTCTACTCGCGGATTTTGTTCCTGACACGGTTGTGGTTCCAGTAGCCGGCGTTGTTTCCCGATCTCCCCGTCCATCGCCAGCCGCATTCGGAGCGGTTGTGTCCAGCCGATGATCAGGTTGTTTATTAATGGCCTTGCCGCGACTGCGGGCGGTGGGCTAACGTATCTGCGTAACGTGATTCCTCATCTCGCGCGGAGAGTGGATACCGAAACTACGGTGCTGCTGAACCCGGCGATTCGCGGAGAATTTGGGGAACTGCCGAACGTTTCCTTTGTCGATGAGCTGGAGTCTTGGAGCGCGCCTTGGCGCTTCATTCGCGAACAGACCACGCTGCCGAAACTGGTACGGCGCAGCGGCGCGCAGGTGTTGATTTCCGCAGGCAACTTTGCGCTCTGGAATTCTCCCATCCCACAGATATTGCTGTCTCGTAACTCGCTCTATACTTCCGGCGATTTCCTGCGCGATGTGCGCGCTCGGGGGGACTACGCGATGTGGGCGGATACTCTAGTCAAGGGCTGGCTGGCACGGCGATCCGTGAGCTGCGCCGACATTACCGTCGCCCCGAGCGAAGCGTTTGCACAGGAACTGAGCCAGTGGAGTGGCAAGAAAGTACTTGCGCTGCACCATGGATTTGACCCAGATACTTTTACAAGCAATACAGCGCCTTTGCCATCGGCAGCGAAAGCCCAGCTTGAGCGAGGCAAAGGCGCTCTCCGCCTGCTTTTTGTAAGCCACTACAATTATTACCGGAATTTTGAAACATTATTCCGGGCAATGCCCATCTTGAGCGGTCGTCTGAAAGGAAAGCAGGTAAAACTCTTTCTTACCAGCCGATTAGACTCGGGCCAGAATCCTGGGACATATCGAGCCGAGTCTGCAGCGTCGATGGCAAACGCTCTTCGGCAAAGCCAGGATATCGTCGAGCTCGGAACGATTCCCTATTGCTCGCTGCATCACCTCTATCGGGCCTGCCACATTTATGTGACCCCGGCTTATGCGGAATCCTTTGCTCATCCACTGATCGAGTCGATGTCGAGCGGCTTGCCGGTGGTGGCGTCAAATTTGCCGGTGCATCGCGAGATTTGCGGGGATGCGGGAATTTATTTCGACCGTTTTTCTCCCGATGCGCTCGCGGAACGGGTAATGCAAATTCACGAGTCGCCGGAGCTGGCGGAAAGACTGTCGCGCAATGGCCTGCGGCGTGCCCGCGACTTCAGCTGGAGCGAGCATGTTGAACGCCTGATTGTTCTGGCGCGGGGACTAGCGTGGCCTGAGAGTGAGCGAAACTGATGTCCCGAGTCGCGGTCGTTGGTTCAACGCTGCACGTTTTGACGCTCACCCCATTTTTCCCTTCGGACCAAAATGAAGTGAACGGGTGCTTCGTTGCGGAACCGATCGAGCAGCTTAAGCAGATCGGCGTCGATTCCAGTGTGATTGCAGTATCCCCGATTTACCGTCCTCGAAAACAACCGAACCCATCGGCTGCAGCCGAGTGGGTGCGGTATCCGCAAGTTCCCGGAAATCTCGGGCTCTCAACCGCGGGGAAGCTGCTCTACGCGCGTCTTCTACGACGAATCCGGAAGCTTCACTCGGTGAAGCCGATCGATGTGATCCACGCTCATGCAGCCCTGCCTTGCGGCCACGCAGCTGCGTTACTTTCCAGGAGTCTAAACATTCCATTCGTAGTGACCGTTCACGGATTGGATGTGTTCAACACATGTTTCGCTGATGGAATTCCAGCGACTTGGCGGCGAGAAGCGTCGGCTAACGTTTACCGCGCGGCGCGGACCATAATATGCATCAGCGGCAAGGTGCAGCAGATTTTGAGAACTGGAACGGCGGAGGAAATCTGCAGCGCTGTCGTGTACAACGGCGTAAATCCGATTCTTTTTTCGCCAAACCCTGTTGAGGCGAGACAGCGCGATCCAGAAATTCTGGTTGTCGGCAGCTTAGTGCGCAGCAAAGGCCACGAACTGGTTTTGAGGGCTATTGGAAATCTCAGATCTCCTTTTCCCGAACTTCGGTGCCGCATCATCGGAGAAGGGAGGGACCGCGACGAGTTTGAATCTCTGGTGCGCCAATTGGGCATTGGGCAACAAGTTCAGTTTGTTGGCCGGCAGAGCCGGTCGGCAGTAGCGGAGGCCATGCGGCGCTGCTCCGTATTCGTGCTGCCCAGCCGCAACGAGGGGCTGGGGTGCGTGTACTTGGAAGCCATGTCTTGCGGCAAGCCGGCGATCGGCTGTCGCGGGCAGGGAATTGATGAAGTGATTGAGCATGGCAAGAATGGCTGGCTCATCCCTGTGGGTGGGCTCGAAGAACTTCTTCAGGGGCTCTCCACGTTGCTCCAGTCTGCCGATGTTTCATCGCGCATGGGACTCGCTGCACGAGCGACGATCCTGAACGGATTCACCCTGTCGGATCAAGCACGGCGCCTGGCCAACATCTACCGCCAAGCGATCGCATGAGAGTACAAGTGATGGAAATTGGGTCTGGAGGACGGAAGACAGAGCAGAAGTCCGAAACCTCCCCGTGGTCCACAACGTGGGTTGTAAGTCGTCGATCGAGGGTGCCTTACAAAAGTGCTGGTCCGTGGAGGCTTGCTATACTTCCCGGAAGGCCTGACTAGCTGGGGCGGCCAGCGTTGGCCGCGGATCAAGGGCGCCTCTCGACCCGCGAGTAACAAGGTCGTATAAGGTCATATAAGGAACAATAAAAGAGTCGATTTAGCACACAAGACTCTGAAGGCGGCATTGCGATGAGACGTCTAGCATGTGCGGTGCTCGTGCTGACATTGGAGGTGGTCGGGCAGACTTCTGCTTCCAAAAGTGGCGGCAGCCCGACAGGAATGCCTTACACGACGGCGCAAAATTGGTCGCAGAACTCGACCGCCGCTTTGACCGCTGGCTCCTCGAACGCTCTGATTCTTACGCCGTGTCCCCTTGGCGTAGATACTTCCGGTAAGGGAATGTACGACGTTTACATTTCAGACGAGACCAGCAGCGAATCGGTTGCGGTTACTGGTGGAACCTGCACATCGGGTGCATCCTCTGGCACAATTACTTTCACTCCGTACTTTTCCCACGCTTCGTACGCGATCGAGTCAGGCTCCAGTGGCATTCAGGAGACGATCAACAGTGTATGTGGGACCAACACCCTGCACACACAAAATGGCTATTGCAACATTACACTCCCGGCTATTGGCCATGGTTATATTTACAACCGTTACCAAGTTTATGGCACGATTTTCTTTCACGCCTACCAATCGGTGCTTTCTGGTTATGGAACTCGATTAGAGTGTTACGGACGGGGACCATGCCTGCAAGTCGGAGATTTATCAAACAGCAATCACTATCTGAACAACACCGTTGAGGGAATCAATTTTGCAACGCTGAAAAGCTATTCCTCGATCCCCGCCTACGAAGGCGTAAACATACTGAAAACATCATTCACTTCCGGTTATGCGACGATCACGACCGCCAGTCCCCATGGCTTTCGACCGGGAGACATGGTAACGATATTGTTCACCGACAGCTCTAGTTATTGGGGAGACGCGATTGTCACTGATTGCGGCTCGGGCTCCACGTCTGCGACCTGCATGTCGTCTTCAACCACGTTTCGCTACGCCCATCCTGGCAACCCCCCTTCTTTGAATAGCCCAGGCGTAGTCGCTCTTGCCTATAGCGCTATTCTCGATAATGCCGGAGCCACGCATTTCATCGATATTCAATACGATCTGGGAGGGGAAAACGGAAAATTCAACAACTTCTTCGATTTCTGGGATGACGAAAACGCAGTTATCGATCGCTTCAGCGCTGTAACGGGTCTGAATGCGAACTTGAATTGGACAAGTTCGTTTATCTTCTCTGGCGGTCAGTTGAATATAGGTCACAATCTGGCTCCGGTTATCACGCTGCGGGACTCCAGTATCACTGCAGGCAACTCAAACTGCGTGACTGACTATAACTCGAATGGACTGTATATCGAGAACACAGTCTGCCAGTCGACGGGCCCTTGGCAGTTCTATTCCTCAACGTCCACTGGAAACTACCAGGGAGCGTATCTAAAGAACATCTATTCCGAGACCACAATTGCAGCCAACCCCGCCTGTAAGTCCTATCCAACGAGTTGTTCCCGTGCTACCTCACCGTTCCCTGGAACCGGAATTGCAGGTTTGATTGCCGGGAAGACGGCGGGATCCGGTGGGTTTGCGGCCATTCATGTCGCTGGTTCCGGTGGTCCTTTGGGAGAATTTCAGAAAGGCGGAAGTGGGTCGACTCCGTACACCTACTACATCGTTGCCAACGATACAACTGCCAGGACGCAAACGTTTCCGATGGCGGTCTTGGATTGGAAGTCCACCTGTCCATCCTCCTGCGAATCCTCTATTCCTGTTTACTGGCCGAGAGTGGCGAATGGGACTGACACGATCACCTATGATGTGATCCGTATGAAAACCCCTTCTGGAATCGGTGCAGTCGTTCCTTATGCGGGTGGATGTGGTGGCGGCTCATATGGGACTTGCGGATACGTGGTACAAGGTCTGTCTCAGGCTAGAGCGTGTTCCGGTCATTTGGTTTGCACCTACACGGACACTAGCCCATCATCCACGTCTGCCCACACCACTGACCCCTCATCCTATCCGGTGCTGGGCGACTATAACGGCAACATAACTTTCTGGCCCGGTTCGATTGTAACTGTTGACCAGAGCATTTCGGTGGATCAGGAAGCATCAAGCGTGGTAGACGTAGGACTGAACGGAAATCCACTTCAAATTGCCAGGGCATGCGCCGGCTATGGAGTAACCGCAGCAGGCGGCGGCTATACTTCGTGTTTAGCCAGCATAACGAGTCAAGACGTTCCGGCTCAGACGGCCACGCTGATGACGGATGGAACTACAAGCGGCGGCTACATGTCGGCGGTTAAGGGGCGTTTGAACTTTGCAATGAGCCCATTCGCCATTGAACTACCACACCATATCATTACGTTGATTGATTCTCAGCCTGCACTTACCGAAGCAACAGTAGGATATCGTCCATTGGCGAGCGCGAATGATACATGGATTGGGACGGATGTGCCGAGCCGCGGAGTTCCAGCGAGTGCGGGGCAGCTTGCCTTCGGAGCGCCGCTGTCCATCACCAACTACATCCGGGCGACTGGGGACGGTGTGCAGATGAATTGGCTGGAGCGGCTGACCTCGAAGCAAAAGACCTTTGCAGTACCGGTAAGGATAAGCGATGGAAACAGTTTTACCTTGGGGGATGGCTCCCCCTTGTCGCGGATGAAAATATACAGCGTTGATAACATACATGCCAGCCATGTGCCCCCCCAGAGTTGCGTCGATGTGTCGGGGGAAGCGAGGGGACTCACCAGATCCGATCAGGTTACCAGCATCACTCCACCCGGGAGGTTAGGGAATCTGTCCCTTAACGCTTATCCTGGCGATGAGGGCGCAATCATTTTACATTTCTGCAATCCGAGTGGGTCTGAAGCGATCACTCCTGCTGGTGCATACTCGTTTCTCGCTGTGCACTGAGCTTTTGCTACCGCCCCTTGCTGCAGTTGGCGCTTCAGATTGCTGCGGTCTCGAATCTTCCGCCAGTCTGACTTGACTCGCTTGGTCTCACGCCCGATTGAGGTTTGTGTTTCATCCATGCCGGTGTCAGGCTGTGCGCCCCTTCAGGAGTGTCAGGCTGTGCGCCCCTTCAGGATAAGATGGAACAACAGCTGTGGGAAAGCGAGCAAATATTTCAGATGTGCGGCATCGTTGGCATACTGGCGCGTAAGACCCAGATCCCTGCTGAAGTTCTGGAACGAGCCACCCGCTCGCTCGCTCACAGAGGACCCGATGATTCCGGCACCGTGCTGCTGAAAGATGCCGAACCGGAGCCGCTGGAGATCGGCTTGGGTCACAGGCGATTGGCGATTCTCGATCTTTCGCCGCTCGGGCACCAGCCCATGCAGGATCCGGTGACCGGCAACTGGATTGTCTTCAATGGCGAGATCTACAACTTCCGCGAACTTCGTAAGGAGCTCGAAGGCTGCGGCGTCGAGTTCAAAAGTCATTCCGACACGGAAGTGATCTTAGCCGCCTATCGTGTGTGGGGCGAGTCCTGCCTGACGCGACTGGGCGGAATGTTTGCGTTTGCCCTCTGGGACGTGTCCCGAAAGCGGCTGCTGCTGGCGCGCGATCCCATGGGAATCAAACCGCTGTATTACCACCAGTCAGAGCAGATTTTTGTTTTTGCCTCGGAAGTTCGGACCCTTTTGCGGACGGGACTCGTACCGCGAAAAGTCGATCCCACAGGGGTTTTGAGCTACCTGGCGTTCGGTTCCGTGTATGAGCCGCGGACGATCGCGGAAGGAGTGAGGGCCGTTCCTCCCGGACATGTGCTCACCGTGCAGAACGGATCGGTGAGCATCCGCGAATACTGGAATCCGCTGCCGTCTTCGAGCGTCGAGTCGAAACCGGCCTCAGGGAACGGGACCGCAACGGCAAGTCGGCTGCCTGGACTCTTGCGCGATGCGGTGTTGTCGCACCTGGTGAGTGACGTGCCCGTCGGAGTTTTTCTTTCAGGCGGAATCGATTCCAGCGCTCTGGTTGCCGTACTCAGCCACAATGGCGTGCGCGCGAACACCTTCTCGCTGGTCTTCCAGGAAGAGGAGTTTAATGAAGGGCAGTATTCACGGGAAATTGCCCGCCGCTTTGGCAGCGAGCACCATGAGATTCCAGTCTCGCAGCAGGATACGCTGGCCGCAATGCCCGAAGCTCTGTGTGCCATGGACCAGCCAACCATCGATGGCATCAATACGTATCTCGTATCCGCCAAGACGAGGGCTGCGGGAGTGAAAGTTGCTTTGACTGGTTTGGGCGCCGACGAGCTGTTCGCAGGCTACTCGAACTTTCGCCGCGTGCCGAGGATGGAAGCTTTTTCTAAGCGATTTGGGCGATTGCCAAAGCTGGTGCAACGGCCGTTTTCTGTTCCCGTGGCGCTGTTTGTGGGAAAGGGCGATCGCAGCCGCAAGCTGGCCGAGTTGGCCACGGACCATGGTTCCATCGTTCATCCGTATTTTCTGGCGCGGATGTTATTTGGAGCCGCGGAGTGCGAAGTTTTATTCGCAGCGCCGGACTACCAAGCCTTGCAACGGTCCATCAATCGAGGGCTGCGAGAATCGATCACTGAAAGCCAGTCTCTCGATCCGGTCAACCGCGTCTCCTATCTGGAATCGCGTTGGTACATGCGCAACACGCTGCTCCGGGATTCCGATTTCATGAGCATGGCGCATGGTCTCGAGTTGCGCGTGCCTTTTCTCGATCGGGCGCTGGTCGAAGCCTGCTTCCACATTCCAGGGGATAAGAAATTGCAAGGCGACTCACCAAAGAGCTTGCTACTGGCGAGTCTTGGCGTCGAACTGCCGCGGGAGATCGTGAATCGTCCCAAGCGAGGATTTACGCTTCCCTTTGAGCGATGGCTGCGGGGTGAGATGAGACCGGTCGTCGAAGACTCGCTGCTGAAAAGCGATTGGGATCAGACTTCGATCAGAGCCTGCGCCGTACGAGAAGTGTGGAACCGCTTTCTTGCGGGAGAAACTTCTTGGTCGCGGCCATGGTCGCTGTTCGTGCTGAAGCACTGGTGCGAGCAGAACCTGTAAGGTCACCACTTGCACCCGCATGATGAGGGTCTCGGGCAGGAACCCTATTCACGCCGACTCTCCGTCAGCAATCTTGCGGGAACGATCCTGCGTTCAAGAATGCCTTGAGTTCAGCTAACATAGAGGGACTATCTACCTGCCGAAGGAATGACTTGATCGAAATAGATAATGATCGAAACAAAATCAGAGTCTGAGGTGTTGCACTCGGGCGACGCGCTGCTGGCGCTCCCGATAAGCGTGATCGTTCCAGTCCGCAATGAGGCTCGCAATCTGCCCCGGTGCTTGGAGTCGCTGGCGGGGGTCGGGGAAGTGTATGTCATCGATTCCCAGAGCACCGACGGCACGGTTGCGATTGCCCAGTCGCGCGGTGCGAAGGTGGTCCAGTTTCATTATGGTGGTGGCTGGCCGAAGAAGCGCCAATGGGCGATGGACACACTGCCGTTCGCATTCGACTGGATTCTGCTGCTCGATGCGGATGAGGTCCTGACGCCGGAACTGGCCGCAGAAATTCGACACGCGCTTCAGAGCTTTGAGATCGATGGATACTCCATTCGCCTGCAGATGTATTTTCTCGGACGGATCCTGCGACATTGCGATGCGAGTTTCTGGAAGCTGTGCTTGTTCCGAAAAGGGCGAGGCCGTTTTGAATGCCGCTTGAAGGATCAGGATGCTTCTATGGCAGACATCGAGATCCACGAACACGTGGTGGTGGATGGGCGCACCGCGAAGTTGCGCAAGGCGCTCGTCCACCACAATGTTGATTCCTTGTCGCGCTACATCCTGAAGCACAACGAGTACTCGAACTGGGAAGCGCGTGTGCTTTTGCAGTCGGAAGGCGATGCTAATTCTAATGTTGAAGCTGTGAGGCCGGATTTATTCGGCACTCAAGCGCAGCGCCGAAGATGGCTCAAACGGAATCTCTATCGCTTGCCGGGCTCTCCGGTTCTGCTCTTCCTGTACCGTTACGTTTTTCGTCTGGGGCTTCTCGATGGGGTGCCCGGCCTGGTCTATTGCACCTTCCAAGCGCTGCAGATGTTTCATACCAAGGCGAAGATCTACGAGCTCCGGATCGGGAGGGGCTGAGGTCATGTGTGGTATCAGCGGACTTGTTAACTGCGGCGATCGGGAGACGCTTGCGCGAATGACGAACGTGCAGACGCACCGTGGTCCCGACGACTCGGGGCTCTGGGAGCGGCATTTCCCGGATGGGGGATACGTGGGGCTGGGGAGCCGCCGTCTTGCCATCCTTGACCTTTCCTCCGATGGCCACATGCCCATGAGCAACGAAGACGGGTCCGTGTGGATCACCTACAACGGCGAGATCTACAACTTCGCCGATTTGCGCCGCGAACTCGAGGGCAAGGGGCATCTTTTTCGCTCGCATACGGACACGGAAGCTATTGTTCATCTCTACGAAGAATATGGCCCCGACCGCCTCAAAGACTGCCTGAACCGACTGAATGGCATGTTTGCGCTCTCGATCTGCGACTTGCGCGGCTCTTCGCCGAAGTTGTTTCTGGCTCGCGATCATTTCGGAATCAAGCCACTCTATTACTGGAAGCGCGGCGGGAAACTCGCCTTCGCTTCTGAGATCAAGGCGCTGCTCGAAGTGCCTGGGATCGAAGCGAGCATGAGCATGGAGGCGCTCGACAAATACCTGACGTTCCTCTGGGTGCCTGATCCGCTGACGATGTTTGAAGGAATCCGCAAACTTCCGGCAGGCCACTACACGATCTGGCAAGGTGGCGAGTTCAAGATCGAACAGTATTGGGACTTAACGTTTCCTCCCGCGGGACATCGCTTCGAAGGTACGGAAGCGGATCTGGCGGATGAGATTCGAGAGAGGTTTTGTTCCTCGGTTGAGCAACAAATGGTGAGCGACGTTCCCATCGGCGCGTTCTTGAGCGCAGGGCTGGATTCGTCGAGCATCGTAGTGGCTATGGCGCGGAAGCAGCCGGTGCGTACCTATACGATTACGTTTCCCAAGAAATATCGCGTTGGCGAAACGACGATCGACGATCCGAACGTTCCCCGGCGCCTCGCGCGCATGCTCGGCTGCGAGCACCGTGAGATCGTGGTCGAGCCAGATGTAGTGAGTCTCTTGCCGAGTCTGACCTGGCACATGGATGAGCCCACTGCCGATCCAGCGATCATCACGGCTTATCTAGTGTGTCGCGAAGCTCGAAAACAGGCGACCGTGCTTTTGTCGGGGGTGGGTGGCGATGAGATTTTCGCGGGGTATCGGAAGCATGTCGCTCACGCGTGGGCGGAAGAGTATCGGCGCGTCCCGGGTTTTGCCCGGTCCGTCGCGGAGAGCGCTCTGCTGGGATTGCCGTCACTGCGCGGAACGCGCATGAAGGGATCGGTGCGTCTGGCGAAGAAAATGGCCCGCAGCGCGACGCTTAGCCCTTCGGAAGCGTTTATCAGGAACTGCACATATCTCGATGCGCAGCAGAAGGCTGATTTGTATGATCTAAAATCGCAGCCGGCAGCAAACGGCAATCCTGATTCGAATTCTGATGACCGGCATCTGGCGGCGTTCGACAAAGTACGGCACGCGAACTTTCTCAACCAGATGCTCTATCTGGATACCAAGATTTTCATGCCCACGCTGAATCTGACTTACAACGACAAAATGAGCATGGCGTCGTCGGTGGAGGTGCGCGTGCCGTTTTTGGACCGCGAACTGGCCGAATTCGTTGCGTGGAATGTGCGACCGGGGTGGAAGCTGAAAGGAAAATGGCGCCCCGTGACGAAGCATATTTTCCGCGAAGCCATGCGTAGTATGCTGCCAGAAGAGGTCTTGCGGCAGCCAAAAGCCGGTTTCGCGGCTCCAGTGGACTACTGGCTGGCGAACGATTTGCGTCCCATGGTGGACGATCTTCTTTCGGAATCTCAAGTACGACGCCGAGCGTTGTTTCGTCCAGAAGTTGTGCGCAGGTACATTGACGAGCACCGGCGGGGCGCAGAAGACTGGTCAATGCAAATCTGGCAACTGCTGACGCTGGAGATCTGGATGCAGCTTTTTATCGACGGTGGCGCAAGGAAGTTTGCTCAGCAACAGATCGACGCATCCCACGAGTTTGTCGCTTTTGCACCGCAGGACAAGTCTTCGCACTGAGAAATCCGCAGCACGAATGGAATCGCCAGAGAAGGGGATGAGCCGTAAATGCTGATTCTGGGGCTAAATATGTTTCACGCCGACGCTTCGGCGGCGATTGTTGAAGATGGGAAGATTCTTTTTGCAGTGGCCGAAGAGCGACTGAACCGGCACAAGCACTTCGGCGGATTTCCGGCACTGGCGGTGAAGGCTTGTCTTGATGCGGCAGGCGCGAAGATCACCGAGGTTGAGCACGTTGCCGTGGGGCAGGACAGCGACGCCAATCTCGCCAAGAAGGTGCAATATGCACTGGCGAATCCGGCGAAGATTTTGAATTTTATCAAGATGCGGCAGCGCAAAGAATCGATGCGCGATGTGCGTTCGCTGCTGGCGCAGGCGCTCGATGTGGATGCCGCCACGCTGAAGTTTCATGAGCATCATCTCGAGCACCACATCGCGCACATCGCCAGTTCTTACTACTGTTCGCCATGGGAGAAGGCGGCGGGCTTCAGCTACGACGGTTCGGGAGATTTTGTCTCCACCATGACGGCACGTTGCGAAGGCACTGAGATTCAGGTGCTCGACCGCGTGTTTCTGCCGCACTCGCTCGGCAGTTTCTACACCATGATCTGCGATTTCATCGGCTACAAAAAATATGGCGATGAAGGCAAAGTCATGGGGCTGGCGCCGTACGGGAAAGACACCTACGTCGAGGAGATTCGGAAGATTATCGCGCTCAAGAACGGAAACTTTCAGCTCAACATGAATTATTTCAAGCCGCTCGGGAGCAATCAGGGAATGCAGGTGCTGCCTGACGGAACGGTGCGTCTGGCGCGGCATTTTTCTGACAAGATGGAAAAGCTTTTCGGCGCGCCTCGGGAGCCGCACGCCGAGATCACGCAGCGCGATATGGATCTGGCGTATGCCATGCAATATTGTTTCGAGGAAGTGTACTTTCATCTGGTGAACGAGATGCATAAACGCGTTCCCGATGAGAATCTGGCGCTGGCGGGCGGATGCGCGCTCAACAGCGTGGCCAATGGAAAGCTGTTTTCGAGGACGCCAATCCGTCGCACCTGGATTCAGCCGGCGGCCGGCGACGAAGGCCTGGCGATTGGCGCCGCGCTGCACACCTATCATTCGGTATTGAAACAGCCGCGTCGCGAGCAGATGAACCATGCTTACCTCGGGCCCGAGTTTTCCGAAGCGCAGATTGAATCGGCATTGAAGACCGCTGGCATAAAGTATCAGCGGCTGGAGCGCGCGCCGCTGCTCGACGCAGTTACCGATCAGATGGCGGAGGGCAATGTCGTGGGATGGTTTCAGGGGCGCGTGGAGTGGGGGCCGCGCGCGCTGGGCAATCGTTCCATTGTGGCCCACCCGGGTCGTCCCGAGATGAAGGACGTGTTGAACGCTCGGATCAAACACCGTGAGTGGTTCCGCCCCTTTGCGCCCTCCATACTGGCCGAGGCGCAGCACGAGTATTTTGAACACGATCATCCCTCGCCCTACATGCTGCACGTGTACAAGATTCGTCCGGAGAAAAGGCAAAGCCTCTGTGCTGTGAACCACGTCGATAACACCGGGCGACTGCAGACAGTTGCGCGGGAAGAGAATCCGCTGTACTACGATCTGATCGAGACTTTTGGCAGGAAAACCGGAATCCCTGTCATCCTGAACACCAGCTTCAACGAGAATGAGCCGATCGTGTGCACACCGCAAGAAGCGATCGATTGCTACCGGCGAACGAAAATGGATGTGCTGGCCATCGGGTCGTTTCTTGCGTGCAAGTCCCAAGTCACGACAGAGGATTCAAGACCGAAAATCTGACATCACCAGTCATGACTGAAACCACAGTTGCGGTGCCTGCATCCTCCATTCTAAAGCTTCTGAGAGTCGCTGCCTGGCGAGGCATTCGAGTGCTGGCGTGGCAGGGCGATGTTTTGTATGGTTGCCGCGGGTACCAAATCGTTCGGCTGCACGTTACTCCGCAAACCGGTGAGAGCGCGGAGTGGGAAACTGTTGCGCGTTTTCATCCAGTCTGGTGGAGGAATCTCACGTCGCGCGCGACACTGAGCTATCGCTTGGTGCGTGATGGGTTTCATGCGCTGGCCGTGCTCGACGATCACGCAATGGTGGGCGTGGTCCCGGGCGCGGTGGTAACGCGGGTTCCGGAGAGCGACGAATTTCAAGTTACTCATCGGGTGCAGCGCGGTACTCGGCCGCTGCACGTTACGGCGGTTCCATCGGGAAGGATTTGTTGGGGCGAGTATTTCGATAATCGCGAGCGCGCGGAAGTCCACATTTACGCTTCGACCGATCGCGGACGCACATGGCAGGTTGCCCACACGTTTTCCGCGGGAAGTATAAGACACGTCCACAACGTTGTTTACGATGGTTGGGGCGATTGCCTTTGGATACTGACAGGAGATGAAGGCGCCGAGTGCAAAGTGCTGCGCGCTTCGTGCGATCTTCGCTCGGTGGAAGAGGTGCTCGCAGGCAACCAACAAGCCCGGGCCGTGGCTGCGATTCCAACGCAAACGGGGTTGTATCTTGCGACCGACACGCCCTTTGAAAAAAACCACGTCTATCGGTTCGCTCGTCGGATCGATGGGGCAGGGAAGGTCGAGCTAGTCGGCGATCTCGCCAGCTCTTCCATATACGGTTGTCGAGTTGGCGAGGCGATATTTTTTTCGACGATGATCGAGCCGAGCACGGTCAACACCGGGCGTGAAGTCCATCTCGCCGGCTCCCGCGAGGGAACGAACTGGCAAGTGCTGGCAAGCTGGAAGAAGGACAGATTGCCGATGCGCTATTTTCAGTATGGTAATGCTTTCCTGCCGGACGGCGAGAACGCCACTCGTTATCTGGCGGCGACGACCATCGCTGTCGAGCCGGACGATCTGGTCACGACACTCTGGGAAGTCGAATGAGCCTTTCCAAGCGGTGGCATTACTATCGGCGTATCTTCGGCGCCTATCTTTTTTCCGGACTCGGCTCCGGGCGAAGCCAGTTGACGTTCTGGCATGAGACGCCGGAGATCAATCCACGCGCAACCGCGGGCCGACTTGGCGAGTACTACATGCTGTTTCGCGAGAAAGTAGACTACACGGGGCACTACGACGCTGCCGGCATTCCCATGCTCGACTACCACGGAGTGATTGGCCTGCAATACAACCCAATCGCGATTGCACAGTGGGGGCTCGCCAACTACAACCGCTTTTGTGAGGCGGGGGATGAGGCGCGCTGGCAGAAGACTCTCAAGGCAGCCGACTGGCTCACCGCCAACCTGGAACAGAACTCCCACGGGCTCTGGGTCTGGAACCATCATTTTGACTGGGAGTATCGGGACACGCTCAAGGCGCCTTGGTATTCGGGATTGGCTCAGGGACAAGGCGTTTCACTACTCTTGCGGGCGCACGCGCACGCTCGCGCTGTAGACGAGAAGTATCAATTTCAATATCAAAGCGCGGCTGAGAAGGCGTTTGTTGCACTCACCAAGCCCGTCGCCGAAGGTGGCGTGCTTCTTGAGGATGAAGAGAATAACCTGTGGATCGAGGAGTATCTCGTTGATCCACCGACGCACATTCTGAACGGATTCATGTGGGCGCTGTGGGCGGTATTGGATTATTGGCTGGCGAACGCAGATGCTCCGGCGAAGGATATTTTCGATCGTGGGGTGGAGACGCTGATTCACAATCTGGATCGATTCGATACCGGATACTGGTCGCTATATGAACAATCTGGAACTGATCTGAAAATGCTGGCGAGCCCTTTCTATCATCAGTTGCATATCGTACAGTTGCGCGTGATGTCAAAACTGACGGGCGACGCCGGCTTTGCGGCGATTGCCGAGCGGTGGGAGGGCTACGCGCAGCGTCGCAGCAATCGGACTCGCGCGCTGATTGAGAAAAGTGCTTTCAAATTGCTTCACTACTGATTGTCTTAATACTGAAGGTCATACGGGTTGTCCTACTATTGATCGTGAAGATTCTCTACGTCTCACAATATTTTCCGCCTGAAATGGGCGCGCCGGCGGCGCGCGCAGCGGAGTTGTCGAGGCATTGGGCGCGGATGGGTCATGAGGTAACTGTTCTCACCGGATTTCCAAACCATCCGACTGGCGTTGTGCCTGAAGAATGGCGCTCGCGGCTGCACCAGCTTCGCTACACCGAAACCGTTGATGGAGTGCGTGTCGTTCGCACCTGGCTTTGGCCGCTGCCGAACCGGAAGGCGCACGAAAGGATCCGAAGCTACACGTCGTTCTGTGTATCGGCGGCGGTCAGCGGACTGGCACTGGATAAAGCGGACGTTATCATTGCCACTTCTCCGCAATTGCTGTGCGCGCTTTCCGGATGGTGGCTGGCGTTTTGGAAGCGCGTCCCCTTCGTTTTCGAAGTGCGCGATCTTTGGCCGGAATCACTTGCCGCGGTGGGCGCGGGCAGCGAGGGGACGTTGCTCCATCGCACACTCGGCGCAATCGCTGGATTTCTTTACCAGCGCGCTGACCGGATCGTGGTCGTGAGTCCGGCGTTCAAAGAGCACCTGATCCGGCACTGGAATGTCCCGGCTGCCAGGATTTCCATTGTCGAGAATGGAGTGGAGACCGATCTCTTTCGGCTTGTCCCGGCGGCGATGGAAGTGCGAAAGCAATTGAAGCTCGAAGGTCGTTTTCTGATTTGTTACATCGGCACGATGGGCAATGCGCACGGACTTGAGACGTTGGTTGTCGCCGCCGAAAAACTGCGGACTGCGTTGCCGAACGCGATGTTCTTGCTGATTGGGGAGGGGGCAGAAAAGGAACGTATCGTGGAACTCGCCGTTGCTCGCGGACTCACCAACATTCAGTTCCTCGGTCAGCAGCCACGGGAACAGATTCCCGCTTATATTTCCGCTGCCGATCTCTGCCTGGTCATGCTGAAAAAGACTGAGCTGTTCAAGACGGTAATTCCCACCAAGCTCCTCGAATACATGGCGTGCGAGCGGCCGGTCATTGTCGCGGTCGATGGACAATCTCGCAAGATTGTCGAAGAAGCCGATGCCGGCGTTTTTGTGGAACCGGAGAATAGTGGAGCCTTGGTCAACGCGATCCTCGACCTGGCGGAGGACCACGCGCGCAGAGGACAGATGGGAGCCAACGGGCGGCAATATATCATCAACAAATTTTCCCGGGAAAAAACGGCGCAGGACTACATCGCTGTGCTTGAAGGGCTAGGAGTGTAATGCGGAAGACACGCGTCCGGAATCTAGTGAGCAACCGCAACGATTGCCAAGCTGGTGGAGATCGATACGGCTGCGTCCGCGGTGCGATATGCCGCAGCCTTGGCCGAACTTCCGGGTATGAACAATATGTCGCCTCTCACCATTGGTAAATCCGGCGCCTTGGCGTAAAGCACCTTCTTCAGGTTGACGGGGATTTCCTTCACTCCGTTCGGTGTCTGCCGCAGAATCTTGGTCTTGCTCAAGGCAGAGGTGCGGGTATTGCCGCCGGCCAGCGCCAACGCTTTCAGCACACTGAGGGAATTGTCTTCGATGAGAAACCCGCTCGGATGGTTCACATCACCCACGACGTAAATGATTCCAGCGCGCGACACAATAATCGTGTCTCCCGGGAAAACTTCCACGTTGTCCTGAGTGTCTTCCGCCAGGTTGGACGATATCTGCAAGTTAATAGTCTTACCGGGGTCTCCGCGACGCTCGATGGTTACGAGGCGGCCTGCCTTATCGGTCAATCCGCCCGCTGCTGAGATCAGGTCGAAAAGACGGCGCTCGCCAATCGCTGGGTAGGGCCCGGGGCGGGAGACCTCCCCGACCATTGTGATTGCTTGCGAGGCAGACTCATCAACGAAAATGGCAACGTGCGGGCCGCGGACAAAGCCGCCATCCTCCAGTCGCTTTTGAATCAACTCCTGTGCTTCATCGGTTGTAAGGTCAGCAACGTGAACGTAGTCGATCAGAGGGAAGTAAACGTCTCCGGAACCACTGACGCGGATCTTGGTCGTGAGATCGGGGACTCCGAACACAGTGACCTCGATCAGATCGCCGATGCCCAGTTTCACATTGGAATTCGCCAGCGGACGAGACGACTGAGGCGAAGCGGTTTCGTTGGCGGGCGCGGCCTGCGGCGTTTCTCCTGTGGCCGGTACTTGGGCCAGAAGGTGGACGCTGCACCAACCAATCAAGAATACATACGAGCTTCGCAAAAGGAAGCGGTGGCACCGCCCTGACATACCGAGACTCCTGGATTTAAGGTTGAGTCTAACACATGCAACCCACTAAGATCGGCGCAGAGCGCTTGTTTCACGGCCCTGAGACCATCGACAGTTAATAAAGAAATGCGCTGGAATAGTTGCTCAGCGGTTGCCACGAGTTGTATAGTTCCAACAAATAAAAATTTCATCACAGTGTCGCCACTACGGGGAAACTCCGTCTGAAAGAATTGACTGAAACGCCTGCGCAGCAGGTCTGGTGTGACGCGCGGGGTGTTTTCAGCCGGAAGGGAACTCTGATTTGACGCTCCTGTTCTTTGGATTATTTGCCTTCTCGTTGGCTGCGTCGTTTGTGGCTACGCGTGAAGTGCGAGACCTAGCGACCCGCAGAGGCTGGGTTTCGGTGCCGCAACACGGACGGCATATCCACCAATCCCCGCTTCCCCGTCTGGGGGGTGTTGCGATCTTCCTGGCTTTCTCCTTCAGTTTGATCGTGTGGCTTGGACTTTCCGTCGCATTTCCCCGTCTGCTCGGCGGACTAGCTCCCGCTACGCTTCTCCGCATCTATATTCCGGCGTGCCTGATCTTTTGTCTTGGCATCTACGATGATCTCCGCGGCGCTGGTCCTTATTTGAAGTTTGTGGTGCAGGCAATCGCCGCTGCGATGCTCTTCGCCGGCGGAATGCGGGTTCTCGATCTGCCGCTGATCTTCGGTTCCCACTCGCTGCCCTGGTTTGTCGGATTGCCGCTGACGGTGTTGTGGGTAGTCGCAGTTACGAATGCGTTCAACCTCATCGACGGCCTGGATGGTCTGGCTGCCGGATCGGCCTTGTTTTCGACGATGGTGTTTTTTATCGTCTCGCTGGTCGATCATTCCTGGCTGGGCTCCCTGATGAGCGTGACGCTCGCCGGCGCCATTCTGGGATTCCTTCGCTTCAACTTCAATCCGGCGACGATCTTCCTGGGAGACTCGGGCAGCCTGTTCATCGGTTTCATGCTCAGCGCGCTGGCGCTGGCTGGAGCGCAAAAAGCACCGACGTTCGTGGCCGTGGCCATCCCGGTGGTCTCGTTTGGACTGCCCATTCTGGAAACACTGCTGTCAATCATGCGACGGCTGATCAGCGGGCGTCCGATTTTCACCGCCGATCGCGAACACATTCATCACAAGTTGCTGCAGATGGGTTTTTCGCATCGCCAGGTCGTGATCGTTCTCTATGCTGTCTCCGCGGTATTCGCCATGCTCAGCCTGTTCCTGCTTTGGCCGACGGGGAGCACTCTGGGATTGGTGCTGGCGGTAGTGGGTACCGGAATCTGGCTGGGAGTCCAGCATCTGAACTACCTGGAGTTTGGCGAGCTGCGGCGAGTGGCGCAGCGCACCATTGACCAGCGGCAGATCGTGATCAACAACCTCTCGGTGCGCCGTGCGGTCGAGGAACTCAAAGTCGCCGGCGATTTCAGTCAAGTGCGCAGCGTTCTGGTCGCCGCCTTCGAGAGTAACGACTTCGACGCGTTCGAATTGCGCCTCAAGTCGCTTGAGGGTGACCATGTGGCGCCTAGCGAAACCAACCGCCCCTTTCAATGGAGCAAGTTTCCTCACATGGCGGCAATTTCCAGCGAGCCTTCCTGGAAGCTGACGCTGGACCTGGTGACAACTTCGAATCGGCGGCGCGGGGCACTCGTCGTCTATCGCATCTACAGCCACCGCGATCTTCAACTGGATGTCAACCTGCTGACTTCAGAGTTTCCCGCTACTCTCGCGGATGCGCTCGATCGAGTGCTGATCATGCCCCATGTTCTCGTACCCGTTGCGCAGGGCGACACCTCGTCTCTGGCTGCGAACCTCTAACGGGACGGCTCCTGGCAGTCCTCTCGGTTAATCTTGCTCCGTTCCTGGTATCCCTGAGTTAATATGGATGTAACTTGGATGTAACTCCCATGGGTCAGAGCATTCGCGGATTGCCGGATCCAGTAGCAGGGGCTCCCAACGGAGACCGCCGGCGTTCAGTTCGTCAAAGACTCCACACCCCGGTATACGCCAGCTTCAATGGACCGGAGACCGGCATGGTTGTGGATCTGAGCGAATTGCTCGACCTGCACGAAGACGGCTTCGCCGTTCAAACCAGTGAACGCCTCGAAACGAACCGAGCCGTAAATCTTTGCCTCGATCTGCCTGAAACGAAAAGTTACATTCATAGCAGTGGCGTGGTGATGTGGAGCGATGAAACTGGTCGCGGAGGTATCCAATTTTCGGGGCTTTCTGGGAGTTCCCGGCGAATACTGAAAGAATGGCTTTTCGCGAATCTGCTGATTGCCTGCTCCAACCACGCAGCTCGAACCGAACAACTCGCGCGCCGCGAGGAAGGGAAAGCGCTCGAGTCGTTGTCGGTCGATCCGTCGGCCTACCCGTCGGTCGATCCACCGCTCGATCCGGCGCTAAACCCGTCGGTCCATCAATCCAGTACGGTCGCATTGATCTCCGATCGAAGCGAAATCCTCTCTTCGCTGGAAGCAGTTCGCCGTGAAGTCCGCGGGATCGAGATTCGTGAGACCGATGACGACCTGGATGCAGTTTTACAACTCATCACCGAGCGCGCCTTGAGTCTTACGGGAGCCAGTGGTGCGGCCCTGGCGTTTCTCACCGATGACAAGATGATTTGCCGGGCGCGAACTGGCGAGCCAGCACCGGCGCTGGGAGCCCCCGTGGACGCGCAACGAGGGTTGTCTGGAGAATGCGTTCGCAGTGGTCACATCGTCTCCTGCGAGGATACGGAAGACGATCCGCGGATTAATCCAGAAATCTGTCGAGCACTGGGGATCGGCTCGCTCATGGCCGCTCCTATCGTGTCCAATTTCCGGGTGGTCGGCTTGCTGGAGATTTTCTCGCCGCTGCCGCGCGGTTTTACGAAGACGCACGCGACGGTTCTAGACCGGCTGGTCGAAATGATTCCCAAAGCCCAGCCGAGGAGGACGCGGCCCCAAAACACGCAGTTCGAAACGGCTCTACCGGAAGCGCCGATCGCGGCAGACACTGCGTTGGGTGTGTCTCCATCTCCTGCTTCGGAGTCCGGTTCGGCTGCACTGGATTCGCCCGAGTTCCGTTCGATGCACGCGATTCGCGAGGCTTTGTTGGAAAGGGAACCTGAAGTTCCAGAGCAGCTTCCGCAGCAGGTGGCTGGGGAAATCATCTCGGAGCAGGTTCCAGAGAAGGTTCCAGAGCAGGTTCTCGAACCTGTGCCGGCAGCTCCATCTCGCTTGCCTCATCTGTTACTGCTCATGACGGCCGTTGCCGTAGTGGCGATGGCTGCCGGGTATTCATCTGCTCCCCTTATCGAGAAGCATTGGGCCAACTCACCGGAGGCGGCTCAGCGGTCGTTGCAGCTGCAACTGCAACGCGCGCAACCGCAGTCTCTGGCCGACTTGCAAAGGCTTGCAGATCAGGGAGACGCGGAAGCGCAATTTCAAATGGGTGTCCGGTGCCATAACGGAGAGGGCGTTCCACAAGATGACGCGCAGGCGATGCAGTGGTTTCTGCGCGCCGCCGAACAGGGGCACGTTGATGCTCAGTCTCACCTCGGCGCCTATTATTGGGCGGGGCGTGGAGTTCCTACCCCTGATTTGTCTAAAGCCTATTTGTGGTCCGCGATCGCGCTCGCCGAAGGTGACGAGAACAGCAAAGCTCGACTCGAAGGGCTGGCGTCCCAAATGACCCGGGCGCAGGTCTCGGACGCGCGCCAGCAGGCCGAAGCCTGGATCCACTCCCATAACCAACACGCAAAATCCGAGGCGAACTGAGGCAGCAACCGATTTCCCGCAGAGACGCGGCAAGCCCTCTATCTACCGGCGGCATTTACAGATCACAGACAGACTCATTCCCGCAGCCGTAGAATATCTGTGTGGCCACGCTGCGCGATATTTTGACGGCTGACGACCGCGTCCGCGAAGGCGACCCCGCCCTTTGGGAAAAGCTGGATCGCAATCGAGTACGCTGTTACGCCTGCGGTCACTGCTGCCCGATTTCAGAGGGGCAACCCGGTGTCTGCAAGGTTCGCTTCAACCACGGGGGCACGCTCTATGTCCCCTGGGGCTACGTCGCGGGAGTGCAGTGCGACCCGATCGAGAAGAAGCCGTTTTTCCACGCTTACCCCGGGGCCCTCGCCTACAGTTTCGGAATGCTCGGCTGCGATTTGCACTGCGCATACTGTCAGAACTGGGTTACTTCGCAGGCGCTCCGCGACCCCGACGCCGTCTCGCCGCCGGTCGAGATTGATCCGGAACTGCTGGTGAAAGACGCTCTTGCCCAAGGCGCAAAGGTTGTGGTCAGCACCTATAATGAGCCGCTGATCACCAGCGAGTGGGCGGTTGCGGTTTTCCGCCAGGCACGCCAGGCGGGCTTGTTGACCGCGTTTGTTTCGAATGGCAATGGAACTCCGCAGGTGCTCGAGTATCTCAATCCCTGGATTGATCTCTACAAGGTGGACCTCAAGAGCTTCGACGACCGCCACTACCGCGAGCTTGGCGGGCGCCTGCAACCGATTCTCGACACCATCCGCAGCTTGCATCGGATGGGCGTTTGGCTGGAGATCGTCACCTTGCTCATTCCCGGCTTCAATGACAGCGACGCTGAGCTGCGCAACCTGACCTCCTTTCTGAGCGACGTCTCGCCCGATATCCCCTGGCATGTGACCGCCTTTCACCAGGATTACATAATGACTTCGCCCGCCGATACGCGCCCCGAGGATCTGCTGCGCGCCGCCGCCATCGGCCGTGAAGCTGGGTTGCGCTACATCTATGCCGGCAATCTCCCTGGCCGGGTGGAGGGTCTGGAAGATACTCATTGTCACCAGTGCGGCGAACTGCTGATCAAGCGCTATGGATATTCGATCGAAAAATACAAGCTGACTGCGCGGGGCGATTGCCCAGCCTGCCACGGACCGGTCCCGGGGCGCTGGTCGAAGAAATTTGACGGTCAGATTACGGCTGCGCCTTTTCTACCCCGCAGGCATGCGCAATTGGTTAGAATTCTCTCGCGACCATAATCACATTCATGCGAACGTCCAAAAATTTGCTGACGGCGGTCTTGCCGTGTCTAATCTTATTGAGTCTCGACCTGGGTTGTTCTCCGCGTAACTTCCTGACGCGCCGGTTGGCCGCTTATTTGATCGGGGCCTCCGACGCATTCAAGGCGCCGCAATTGTTCTGGCTCAGGACCGGGGTCCTTTCTAACAGGGATTTCAGTTCTCCCGACTTCATGGTGCTACAGCGCCGCGGCTGGGTCATCGGCACGGAGCAGAAGTGTCCAGCCGGAGTCGAACCTCCGCCCTGCTGGGACGTGCTGCTCACGCCGCTCGGAGTAGAAACGATACGGCCGTTGATTTCGAATGCCCTTCCTGACAATGGCCGCGACAACGGTCCAATGGCGATTCAAGTCGCGCACCGGGAACTGGTGGGTATTTCCGGAATCAGCAAGGCTGGCAACGTCGCCGATGTCGAGTTCATCTGGCGCTGGGTATCCATCAATCAGGTGGGGGCCGCACTTTACGACAGCGGCGTGCACTACCGGTCGACTGTGGGATTTCGTGGCTATGACGACGGGTGGCGCATGGTGGAACAAAACGTACCGGGCAACCAGACGCTGGACGATGGGCTGCGCAACGCTCAACCGACGGCGCAATAAAGAACATGGCCAAAATCTTAAGAACACTAGGGACGAACCTCGGGGCAACAAAATTCTATGCGACGATCCATCTTGCTCGTTTCGCTGGTTTCCGTAATTGCGGCTTCCATTCTTACGCCAGCCCAAACCACAAAACCCAAGCTCACGCTTGACGAGTTTTTCGACTCGGTCAGCTTCGACGCGGTGAGAGTCTCGCCAGACGGCAGCTCGGTTGTGATCGGGACAGAAAAGGCAGACTGGGATCAGCAGATCTTCCGAAAAGAACTCTGGCTCTACCGGATCGCCGCGAACGGCGGGAATCTGGTGCGGCTGACGCAAGCCGGGCGCGCCAGTTCGCCGCACTGGTCGCCTGACGGCAGGTGGATCGCGTTCCTCTCAGAACGCAAAGCCAGCGTAACCGAAGACGAGGGCGCAGGAGACGTCAGGGAAAAGGACGGCAAAGACAAAGACGTCGCCCAGCTGTTTCTGATTTCGCCCAGCGGCGGCGAGGCTATTGCCCTCACCTCGAGCGACGAAGAAGTCCACGCTTTTGCCTGGTCGGGCGACTCAAAGGCAATCTTTTTCTCAACCCGCGAACCCTGGAGCAAGCAGCAAAACGACGATCACAGGAAAGATTGGAAGGACGTTATCCGTTTCCGCGGCGATGAGCGCGGCGACGTGATTTTCCGTCTCAATCTTGAGGAAGCACTGGCACGGCACGCGGCGCTCGGTTCCAAAAACAGCGCAGACGCCGAGAAAGATTCCCATGCCACACCCGGAGCGATCGCGATTGCGCGTACACCGCTGCGGGCAAATCAAATCAGCGTTTCGCGTGACGGCCAACGCCTGGCGTTCGTGACTTACCCCGTGTCCGAACTGGAGGAGAAAGTTGAAGACATCGAAATCTACGTCGTCGACCTGGCGAGCAGTACGCCGGAAGTCGCGCCCCTCCGCCTGACCCATAACGAAGCCGAGGAAGTGAATCTGGAGTGGGCTCGGGACAATCGTCATTTGTTCTTTCAGGTCGACTTGGGATCGCTGGAGAGGAAGTATGAAGATCCGCAACCGCGCCTCTACTGGGTGGATGCCGGCGACGCTCCCGATAAGAGGCCGGAAAAAAAAGAGGTTCAGCGCTGGTTCGCTGACTATCCGGGCGAAGTCGTGCACTACACGCTGCTGCCCGACGGTTCGGTGCTGTGCGCTTGCCGCATGGGGACCGAGGTGCAACTGGTATCGCAAGCGAATCCGAAAGCCGCCATCGTGAAGCGCGAGGGGTGGGCTGGAAGATATGAAATCCCCGCTGCCGCGTTGCAATCGGAATCTCAAAGCACACGCATAGCGTTTGTGTATTCGTCAATCCTACGTCCCACGGAAGTTTATATCGCCGACGGTCCCGACAAACTGGCGCAGGCGCGGCCTATCACTTCTTTTAACAAACTGTTCGCCGAGCGAGAACTGCCTCTGGCTGAGCCTTATCGGTGGACCTCCTACGACGGCACGCCGGTGGAGGGCATGCTGATGTATCCGCCCGGAAAGTTCGAGGCAAAGAATCTGCCGATGTTTGTTTACATCCACGGCGGGCCGCAGGATGCCGATGGCAACCACTTCGAGGCGGATTGGTATCAGTGGGATCGTCTTGCCGCCACTGCGGGTTGGCTGGTGTTCGAACCGAATTATCGCGGATCGACCGGTTACGGCGACAAGTTCGCGCTGGCGATCATTCCTGAAATGGTTTCCCTGCCTGGCAAAGACATATTGGCCGGCGTCGATGCGCTTGTGAAAGACGGAATTGCGGATCCCGACCGGTTGACCGTAGGCGGCTACAGCTTCGGCGGATATCTGACCAACTGGCTGATCACGCAGACCACGCGCTTTAAGGCTGCCGTTACCGGCGCGGGAGCGGTGGAGAATGTCGCCAACTGGGGCAACGACGACGACGCCTTTGACGACGCATATTTCCTCGGCGGGTTGCCCTGGGAAGTGCCCGATCGCTATCGCAGCGAAGCCCCGATTTTCCAGATGAATAAAGTCCGCACGCCAACCCTCGTGGTCGCCGGAGAGGACGACATTCGGGTCTCGCCGCTCGAGGCATATCTGCTCGATCGCGCTTTGCACGAGTTGAATGTTCCGAGTGAGTTGCTGATTTTTCCTGGCGAGGGGCACGACCTCGACAAGAATCCCTGGCACGGAAAGATCATGGTGCGTGAAGAGTTGAAGTGGCTGATTAAGTATGGCGGCGTGACGGGCACGAACTAGCAATTGTTCGTTATTAGTTCTGGGAAATTCGTCCGGGATCACAGCTCCCCCCCCCCCCCCCCCCCCCCCCCAATTTGCGCCAAAATATTGAATCTAAATAACTTAGCTCCAAAATATTCAGAAATAAGGACTTAGCAAAATTTCTTACTCAATGGCGTCTCCTGGGAGATGCTCCTATGCACACGTCATCTACATTGTCGCCGAACGGGCAGTTGGACGTCTGTGATGGTGCACACAGCACGTTTGTGATGAAAAATGGGTTGGTAAGTAAAAGACGCGATAGATGCACATCGCCACGCTGTGCCATGGTCTTTCCGCGAACTATAGGCTACCTATCCAGTGCGGGGGCCCGCGATGAAACTCGCAGTTGCCGGACTGATTCTAGTGTGTGCTGTTTCGGCAGCATCGCAAAAACTCAGCGTAAAGATTCTCAACCGTCAGGACTATGAAACGGACTATACATACATCGTACCCGGGCATTTTAGTTCAGAGTCCAGCTCAGTTGTGAACTGCAACGGTGGCGACAGCAGTGTGAACTGCAACGGTTCGGGCACGACCACCGGTACGAGTATGCCCGCCGTGCAGGTGCCATTTCACGTGCGGGGTGCAACGTTTACTCTGCTCTTGCCCGATGGCCGCGCGGCCGTTGTCAATTGCGAGAGCAAGTTTAAGGAACGCATGGCCGGGCCTCGCGGAAATCACAGGAGTTGTCGCATGCCACTCGTCGATGAGATTCAGGCGGAGTTTCATGGAGACAATGCAAAGTTAGAGTGGGTCGTAAGCATTGACGGGAAAAAGAAGCAGTGGGAAACATATAAGATACTGGCCATTCTGGATAAGTCTACGGCCGAACAAAATTAATTCTCGGGCGGTTTACCGGTGCGCGGCGTCGGTTTGCAGTTGGGCAACTTTCGCGCGGGGGGAAGATTGCTGATAGCGGGCGACGCCCTGGTAGAGCGCTTCGGCAATTTTCTGGCGGTAAGCCGCGCTCTGCAGGTTTTGCTCGTCTGCCGGACTGCTCACAAAAGAAATTTCGGTAAGGATAGCGGGCATAGTCGTGCCGGTCAGCACGGCAAAGGCGGAGTCCTTGATACCCCGGTTGCGAATGTCAGGGCTGCTCGAGGCCAGGGTGGCATAGAGAGAACGCTGGATACTGGCTGCGAGACGCTGCGACTCCTCGATCTTTTCGTGCAACGCTCCGGCCGATAGCCTTACCGGCGTCAGCTTGGGTGACGTCCCATCCTCATGCTTTTCCACTTCCCGCGATCCCGGAGCGGAAAACAAATTCGTATAGTAAGTCTCGACTCCCCGCGCCGCCGCCGAACTGCTGTAGTTGGCGTGAACGGAGAGGAAGAGATCGGCCTGCGCCTGGTTGGCGAAGTCAGCCCGCTCATCGAGTGGGAGGTAGGTGTCGCCGGTGCGCGTGAACATTACTTCCGACCCTAATCGCGCTTGCAGCAACTTGCCCAGCCGCTGGGTCACGTCGAGCACCAGATCTTTTTCCAGCAATCCCTGGCGTCCGACCGTGCCCAGATCCCAGCCGCCGTGTCCGGCGTCGAGTACGATGCGCAATTTCCCGGTTCTAGCGGATAAGGGTTGATCGGATGCCGTTACCGCCAATGCCGTGACCGGAGCCGCTTTCACCGGGGCCGACGCTGCGGCCACGGACGCTGACGGCTGGACCGGGGTCAAGTGGTGCGGAGCAGATTGATTCGCGGCTAAGGTTTTGTCACTGCCACGAAGTTCGACCACCAGGCGATATGGGCTCGACTCCATGCTAACGGAGAAGTTCGATCCATCCTTGGTGTCGAGTACGACACGGGTCACGCCGGCGACGGGCTGGGCGACCCGCACGCGCGTCAGGGAAGCATCGCCGACGTCCATCGTCTTTCCATCCAATTCGGGCGACAGAACCGTATCGTGCAGATCGAAATAGATCCGCTCGGGCGACATCAACCGATGAACTTCGTACGGCACCTGATCTTGCATGTCGATGACCACCGTGCTGCCCATGGATGAAGACCAATGGCGCACCCCGGTGATTTTCGGCAGCGCCGCCAACTTATCCTCGGACACGGCGGTGAGTGGGGCATCGGAGGTGGCCTTCGCCGGATCCATCAGATTATCGGCGATCGCTGGAGACAGAACATCCGCCGGGGGCGCTGACGGCGCGGTCACCGATTGTGGTGAGATCGCAGCATTTGTGGCTGCGGTCTTTGTGGCATCCGTCTTCCCATGAAACTGCATGCCCCACCAGGCTCCGGCTGAAAATAACGCGGCTACTGCCACCAGACCCATCGCCACTCTCAACCCGGTATGCGAAGTGGCGGGAACAATATGGCGTTGCAGAAATGGCAAGAGGCGAAACGATTCGCTGGATGTTGCCGGCTCGCCGATTGCAACTGTGCCGTCCTCGAATGGTTCGTCGGGGACGCTGTGCTCATGCAAATCGGCGAAGGTCGCTGGATTGAAAACCGGCTGCTCCAGCACGGCCACTTCCGGAACTGGCAGTGGAGGCGCTGCTTGCGGAACTTGCCACGCCTCGGGAATAGCTTCCGCGGCGGTAGACGGGGCAAGCCCCGTCTCTACTCTGGTTCCAGTCGGCTTGACTTCCGGCTTGACCTCAGGAATTTCGATGGCTGCAGCGGCAGCAACAGCCGGCACTGGCGCAGGCAGTCTCGGCTTTAGGACTTCGTTTGCCACATCCGACAGCCAGTGGATGCGCCGATGCTGATCTTCGGGCTTGAGCGCGGAAAGCACCAGCTCAGAGAACAGATCGAAACAACGAATGTTGTTATCCGTGAAAGACCAAGCGGTGGTTGAAAACGCTTGCAGCACACCCAGTTGCTGGTGCCGGCCGCGCAATGGAATCAGCACGGTCGAGCGAGCGCCTATGGCACGCGCAAAGTCCAGTTCGACGCGAGCGTCGACTTCACAATCATCGCAACGAAGGATGCGTCCCGACTCCAGGCAATCCTGCAGAAACTCGGATTCGCCGATCAGGTGAACGCCGCGTTCGACGGCGAGCGGTCCGGAGGCCGCGCGGCAAACCATATTCGGCAAGCCGTTCTCAGATGCTTCCGCCAGCGCGACCATGATGCCATCAGCCTGGGTAATGGCCTGAGCCCGATCCGAGATCAATTGCAGCACTTCGTCCAGAATGAAGCGTTCCGTTTCAAACAAGTCGCCATCAGAGGCGCATCCCACGGCCACGCGCCGGTTCCGTATCAGCTCGTGGAGTTCGGAAAAGGCAAGCAACCCCCGCAGAGCTTCCTGGCGCGCGATCGATTCGAGGACGCGATTGCCCTCCCGCAATGGAAAACCGGGGTCGGGGGTCGGCGCCGCCCAGTCAACTCGGGTTGGATTGGCACTCATGCTGGCACGGTAAAGGATAACAAAAACCGGTGTTTATCGTATCCGGAACTCGCCGGAAAACTCATTCCATGGCTCTGGGTCGGCCGGATTCAACCGGCCAAGCTTCACCTGAGCAGGCTCAAACGGCGGTTCTCCTCAGGGCACAACACACAACTCCAACCTCGAGCGTAATAGTCTTTGGGAGTGTACTGCAATGTCCGTTGGTACACGTCCTTTTGCGGCGCTGGGACCGCACCCAGCGCCGCAAAAGTCGGGACGTCCGAGCTACGACCCTTCAGATTTTGCCCTCGGGCTCAATTCATCTTATGGTTAAGAAGCACACCAAGAGACAGCCCGGAGATGTGATGATCGAAGAGGTCGAGCAGGAAAAGCCGGTAAAACTGAAGAAGTACAGTTGGTGGTGGCCCGGGGTCGTGGCGAGCAGCCTGGCGGGCGCGGCGGTGGTGGCGTTCCGAGGATGCTGGCACGGCAAGATGAGCTGGCCGATTGGCGTGCAAGGATATTCCTACCAGGTTTGCTTGAGCTGCGGCGCCAAGCGGCTGTTCGACGAGCGGACCTTCAGCGCATATGGTCCATTCCGCTATGACCTGAATGAACTCACGGCTTGGGAAAAGTCGAAAGTGTAAAGGGTCCAAGAGCAAGGTTTCAGAGTTTCGAGGTTTCAATGTTTCGAGTCCGCCGAGGTGAGCGTCGTAAACCTTGAAACTCTGAAACCTTGTTTTTCTCAGGCTCGGACGGGCTGGTCCTGGCTTTTGTACCAATCCACGGTACGGCGCAGGCCGTCTGCGAAGTTCACCAGAACCTTGTAGCGCAAATGCTTTTCCGCCTGCGCGATGTCGGCCAGCGAATGTTTGATGTCCCCGCCACGCTCCGGACCGTACTTGACGGTGCCTTTGTAACCGGTGAGCGCTTTCAATGCGTGGAAAGTTTCGTTCAGCGTGACCCGCTGTCCGGTGGCGCAGTTAAAAACGCGTCCGGCACAGTTCTCTGCCGGGGCGGAGCAGGCCAGCAGATTGGCCGAAACCGCGTTGTCGATGTAGGTGAAATCACGGCTGGTTTCGCCATCGCCAAAAATCGTGGGCTGTTCTCCACGCAGCATCTGCATGCTGAATTTGGCGAGCACGCCGGAATATGGCGAAGAAGGATCCTGCCGTGGTCCGAAAATATTGAAGTAGCGCAGACAGACGGTTTCGAGACCATAGCAACGGTAAAACGACACCATGTAAAGCTCGCTGGCCAGCTTCGCCACAGCGTACGGCGAGATCGGGTTGGGGGTCATGTCTTCACGCTTGGGAAGCGTCGGGGTGTCGCCATATGCCGAGGATGAGGCGGCATATACGACCCGCTTCACTTTCGCGTCGCGCGCTGCGACCAGAACATTGACCGTGCCGTCGACATTGGCGCGGTTGCTGCCGAGCGGGTCAAGCACCGATTTCGGGACCGACGGAATGGCTGCCTGGTGCAACACGTAATCGACGCCCGCGCACGCCTTGTGCATGGCCTCCAGATCGAGAATGTCAGCTTCGCGGAAGTAGAACTCCGCCCGATTCAGCACCTCGGTCAGGTTTTCGCGCCTGCCGGTGGAAAAGTTATCGACGCCCCGAACCTGGTCGCCGCGTCCCAGCAAAGCGCGCACCAGCGAGGACCCGATGAAACCGGCAGCGCCGGTCACTAGATACTTGGCCATATGTTTTTAATGATAACGGATGGATTGGCGCGACGCACACGACACTGCGTCACCAGGAGTAACTTTCCGGAGCCCGCCAAACGGCCCCGGGCCGGTAAATCCACGGAAGAAGGATTCAGGGCCGGCGAACCCGTTTGGCGATTTGGTTGAACTCTTCGCGAGAAAGCATCGGATTCTTTTGAAAGAACACCTTAATCTCATCGAGCAAGGTTTTGGGGTTGTCAGACCCCGGACTTTCCTGCATCCTGTTCGCCTCGGGCGATTCGGCATTGGGGACGGTGCTGTGGCCAGCCAGCGCTGCGATGAGTTGATTCAGTTGCAGCTGTTGTTCGGGTTCGATCTCAGCGAAACAGATACCCATGCCCAGGAAAGGATACGTGGCGCGAACCGTGCCCGGAGTCTGAATGCGGATGCCAAACGACTTGAGCACAAGGTTTACTTTCGTGCCAACGGGAAACGTGGTGTGCATTTCCACATAGCATCCATGCGGGCTGACGTCGGTGAGGGTTCCCCACATGCGCACGTCGTTGCCGTCGGCACGAAACTCCACGCTGCCCGAGCAGCGAAGCCGGAGGTTTTGGCGGCGCTCTTTCCATGCGGGACTGGTCGCATTGGTTTGAGATCCTCCGGTCGTTGTAGTTGCAGTTGCAGGTGCGTCAGTTGACGCACTTCGCGCCGTTCCTCCCTTGAGCCGGCGAAGATAGTTGACGCCATCATCGCCGGTACTCGAATCTTGTGGCAATACAGGTTGTCCGGGATGGATGCGGTCCAAGAGCGCCTCCGAAAGGAATGCCTGTTAGTTGTATCGGCAAATTGGGGGAAAACCTTAGACTGCCTTGAATCGCGCTAGAGAAGCGCGAATCTGGCTCCACAGTTCCTCTTTGCCGGCTCCGGTTTTGGCCGAGAAGGCTATGATGGGCACTCCATAGGTTTGTCCGAGCTCGCGGATCGATTGTTGCAACTGGTTGCCCGACAACCGGTCACACTTGGTGGCTACAATCGCATGCGGGCGGCCTTTGGAGACGAGGAACTCCAGCAACTGGGCGTCGCTTTCCTGCGGAGGAATGTTGGAATCGACCAGCGCCAGACACAGAGCCAAACTCGATCGCTGGTGCAGGTAGGGATCGACAAAGCGAGCCCAGTCGGCGGAGATTTCGCGGGAGACCTTGGCGTAGCCGTATCCCGGCAGGTCAGCGAACAGCAACTCTGGCTTTGGCTGCCCCGCTCTGCGGACTTCGTAGAAGTTAATGCTGCGGGTTCGTCCGGGAGTATTGCTGGTGCGGGCCAGTTTCTTGTCCACCAGCGCGTTGATCACGCTTGATTTCCCGACGTTCGAGCGTCCGAGAAAGGCGATCTCCGGCACTCCGGGAGCAGGGAAGTGCATCAAGTCGCTGGCCGACAGCATGAAATTCGCCAGAATGCGCATATAGACAGTTTCCAGTGTTTGGGTTGCGCATGGCAAGCGGCGCGGAGAAATAAATTTGCTTTTGCTAAGGAGTAGTTATCGCAGCGGGAGAGTTGTGCCAGCCAAAGTTGCGCTACCCAAGATCAACGGCCGCGGGCGGGGGCGCCCGCGCCACACTAAATGCACGGGCGGAGATGGAATCCCACTCGTGGACAAGCGAAATAGACTATGTTAGAAACAATCTCTTGAGACTAGAGACGCGGATACAGATAACAAGACCCTGCCTGGAGATAACCCACACATGCGAGCTTTGATAACTGGAATTACGGGGCAGGATGGCTCCTATCTGGCGGAATTTCTTCTGGCCAAGGGATACGAGGTTTATGGTCTGGTGCGCCGCACGAGTTCGGAGAAGCACGAGCGCATCGCGGGGATCACGGGAAACCTTAAATTGCTGCAGGGCGACCTGACCGATCAAGGATCGCTGGAGACGGCGATGCAGCTGGCTCAACCGGATGAAGTCTACAATCTGGCGGCGCAGAGCTTTGTAGCCGTATCCTGGACGCAGCCGGTGCTAACGGCCGATGTTACGGGAGTGGGCGTTTTCCGCGTGCTTGAGGCACTGCGTAAACATGCCCCTAAGGCGAGAGCTTTTCAGGCTTCCAGTTCGGAAATGTTTGGAAAGGTCAGCAGCCACTCACAAAATGAGCGCTCCCCTTTCCATCCCCGCAGTCCGTATGGCGTAGCCAAAGTGTTCGGCCACCATATTACGGTGAATTATCGCGAAAGCTACGGTCTTTACGCATGTTCGGGCATTTGCTTCAACCATGAATCTCCGCGGCGCGGCATTGAGTTTGTGACCCGCAAAGTAACCCAGCACGTGGCTCGCATCAAGCTTGGGCTGGCCGGCAAGCTGCAAATGGGCAACCTCGACGTTCGGCGCGACTGGGGTTTTGCGGGGGACTACGTTCCCGCCATGTGGATGATGTTGCAGCAGACGGAACCGGACGATTATGTGGTGGCGACCGGCGAAACTCATACCGTGCGGCAATTGTTGGAGATTGCGTTTGGCTACGCGGGCTTGGATTGGCAGGAGTACGTTGAAATCGATCCGAAGTTATTTCGTCCCGCTGAAGTCGACCACCTCTGTGGCGACTCGAGTAAGGCGCGGCAGGTTCTCGGCTGGGAGCCAAAAGTAGCGTTTCGAGAGCTAATCGAAATGATGGTGCAAGCGGACTTGGATCGGCTGGCACCGAAGCCCATGCGAATTGTGGCGTGATCGCTTGGGGGGCTTGGCTGAAGGCGATGGGCTAAGGTTCTAAGATCTGAGATATAAGACTTGGGATCTAAGACTTGGGATCTAAGACCGATTCGAACCCCGCATCCGCCGCAGCCGGTAGCTGGTAGCGAGCAACCCCAGGCCGATCCGAAAAATCCTGGCATTCGACGATCCGTGCACGCGAGGAACGTAGGTAAATGGAACCTCGATGATCCGCCGCCCCTGGTTGTGAATTCGAATCAGGATCTCCTCAAGGGCGTCGTAAGTCTTACCCTCGAACTCGACCGCCTTGATAACGTCAGCCCGATAAAGTCGAAATCCGCTAGACATATCTGTGATGGGAAGACCGAAGGCTAGGGCGAAGAACCGATTCAGCACACGGCTCAGGATACGGCGGGACAGCGGGGCGTGGGCAGCTCCTCCTGGGCAATAACGAGATGCTACAACGACGTCAGCCCTTTCACGGTTTCCCCAGAGCCGGTGAATGAACTCGGGATCATGAGAAAGATCGGCATCGAGAGTGACAATGTACTCTCCGGAAGCCGCTTTGAAGCCCTGTTTCAGAGCCAGACCGTATCCGGTACCATTCTGCTGAAATGCCAGGGCGCAGTGGCGCCGCGCCATTTCGAGAGTCCCATCGGTGGAATCGCCATCAACCACGATAAATTCGTACGTAACTCCGATCTCACGGAGTACGGAATCGAGACGAGGAAAGAGCAGCTCCAGGTTGTCTTTCTCATTCCGCGTCGGCAACAAGATTGATAGCTGAGGCATCGAGTCGGGTTGGTTGCGCCAGTTCGATTGAGCAGCGTGAAAGGCCGACGATTCGTGCTCTATTTCGCGCTCTTCGGAGATGAGTGAATTCCGCCGCGCCTTGATTCCAGCCTACTGCCGGGCGGTGGGAATCTCCCCGGCCGGCGGAGTTGCGATCGGAGCCATGGTCTCGGCTTCGGGAGGCATCTGCGGCAGCGGGCCTTCCAGGGCCACGGCCAGCACCTGATCCATGTTGTCCACGAAGTGCAGTTTCATCGCTGTGCGCAGGTTCTCGGGGACCTCGGCTACATCTTTTTCGTTTTCCTGCGGCAGGATTACTTCGAACAATCCGGCGCGATGGGCGGCCAGGAGTTTTTCTTTCAATCCGCCGATGGGGAGAACTTTACCGCGCAGCGTGATTTCTCCGGTCATGGCGATGTCACGGCGTACGGGAATGCGGCTCAGCGCGCTGGCTAGAGCTGTGGCTATGGTGATGCCGGCGGAGGGACCATCCTTTGGAATCGCCCCTTCGGGCACGTGCACATGAATGTCCTGGTTGCGGTAGAAGTCGCGGGCTAGTCCTAGACGCGCGGCTCGGGAGCGGATGTATGACATGGCTGCCTGCGCCGATTCCTGCATCACGTCGCCGAGTTGGCCAGTTAAGGTTAGCTTGCCTTTGCCGTCTACCACCGAGGCTTCGGTGCTAAGGATGGAGCCGCCTACTTCGGTCCACGCCAGACCTGTCACCAGGCCGACTTCGCTCTTTTCGTGGGCCAGGGTGTCGCGGAACTTCAGAACCCCGAGGTAGTCGCCAATCTTGTCTGCCTGGATCGCAGCCGAGAAGTTTGCGCCTTCTTTGACTACTTTGCGCGCCACTTTGCGGCAGATGTTGCCAATTTCACGCTCGAGGTTTCGCACTCCGGCTTCGCGGGTGTAGCTGCGAATGATCTGCCGGATGGCGTCGTCGGAGAACTGTATGTTTTTCTCGGTCAGCCCGGCCTGCAGCATTTGCTTTTTGACCAGGAACTGTTTGGCGATCTCGACTTTTTCCGGTTCCGTGTAACCGTGCAGGCGCAGCACTTCCATGCGATCCTGCAGGGCGGGCGGAACGGTATGAATCACGTTTGCCGTGGCCACGAAGAAGACTTGTGACAGATCGTACTCGACGTCGAGGTAATGGTCGACGAACATGTAGTTCTGTTCCGGATCAAGAACCTCGAGCAGCGCGGCGGAGGGATCGCCGCGGAAGTCCATCGACATCTTGTCGACTTCGTCGAGCATGAAGACCGGGTTCTTGGTGCCGGCTTTTTTCATCATCTGGATGATCTGGCCGGGCAAGGCGCCGATGTAGGTGCGGCGATGGCCGCGGATTTCGGCTTCATCGCGCACGCCGCCCAGCGACATGCGCACGAATTTGCGTCCGGTCGCTTTGGCGATCGACATTCCGAGTGACGTTTTCCCAACGCCCGGAGGTCCGACGAAGCAGAGAATCGAGCCTTTGGGATTTTTTACTAATTGGCGGACGGCAAGAAATTCGAGGATGCGTTCCTTAATTTTCTCCAGGCCATAATGGTCTTCGTTCAGAGTCTTCTCAGCACGGGTGATGTTGCGGATTTCCTTGGAGCGCTTCTTCCACGGCACCGCCAGCAGCCAGTCGAGATAGTTGCGCGAGACAGTCGACTCCGCCGACATGGGCGGCATGGCTTCCAGCTTTTTCAGTTCCTGGATCGCCTTGTCGCGAACTTCTTTCGGCATGCCCGCGGCTTCTACCTTTTTCTTCAGTTCGTCGAATTCGCTTTTTTCGCCGCGGCCCAGCTCTTTTTGAATCGCTTTGATTTTCTCGTTGAGGTAATACTCTTTCTGTGCCTTCTCCATCTGGCGCTTTACGCGCGACTGGATGGTGCGGTCCATGTTCAGCTTTTCGATTTCAACGTCGAGCACGTCGCCGATCCGGACTAAACGCTCGGCGGGATCGAAGATCTCGAGCAGGCCCTGCTTTTCCTCGATGGAGAGCTGGAGGTTGGCGGCGATGGTGTCGGTGAGCTTGGCTGGATCTTCCATGCGCACGGCGGCGATCATGGTTTCGTAGTTGAGCGACTGGCAAAGTTTTACATATTGCTCGAAGAGCGCGGTAACGCGCTGCATGCCGGCTTCAATCGGCGCCGTGGTTTCGGTGGCATAACGGGCGACGCGCACGGTGGCCTGCAAGTAGCCATCCGTTTCGACGACCTGCAGGGTCTTGCCGCGCTCGATGCCTTCGACCAGCACCTTGATGTTGCCGTCGGGCAGTTTGAGGCTCTGCACGATGTTGACGATGGTGCCGACCTGGAAGATGTCTCCGGCTTTGGGTTCGTCGATCGAGGCATCGTGTTGAGTGGCAAGAAATATCTTTTTATCGCTGGCCAGAGCTTCCTCGAGCGCACGCACGCTCGACTCGCGGCCCACCACAAACGGAGTCATCATGTAGGGAAAGATGACCACGTCCCGAATGGGCATCATCGGCAGTTTCTTGCTCTCAAACTTTTCCTTGGGGTTCGACAACCTGGTCTCCCGTCTCTGGTCGTGTTGGCTACAGCGTGAAAACCAGCGCCTAAAGGCGCTTTCATAATTGCGCTTGCGGTATGCCTAAAAGCATACCCTGATACAAGTCTTACTCTAATACAAGTGTTACTTGCACTACGGCCTGTTAAGTTGCCGTCGTTTAGCTCGCCGCTTTCTCGATCATGGCCAGCGAGACGTTTCGTTTCTCAACCATCTCACGGGTCACCTCGAATTCCTTAACTTTCTTCTGGCTGGGCAGACTATACATCAGTTCTAGCATGAGTTCTTCGAGAATCATGCGCAAACCGCGGGCGCCAACTTTGCGGGCCATGGCCTGGCGCGCAATGGCGCGGTTGGCGTCGTCGCTGAACTTCAGGCGCACGTTTTCAAACTCGAACAGGCGCTGGTACTGCTTGACGATCGCGTTTTTGGGGCGAGTCAGAATTTCCACCAGCGCGTTTTCGTCCAGTTGCTGGAGCACTCCCATGACTGGGAGTCGCCCTACAAACTCGGGGATCAGGCCGAACTTGATCAGATCTTCCGGCTGCGCTTCGGAGACCATCTCAAAGTTGCGCTTCGCATCCAGGCCCGCTTCGGTTTCCTCGTCGTCACCCAGTTTGAAGCCTAAAGCCTTCTTGCCGATGCGGCGTCCGATAATTTTCTCCAGGCCCACGAAGGCGCCGCCGCAAATGAAAAGGATGTTGGTGGTATCGACGGGCGTGAATTCCTGATGCGGATGCTTGCGTCCGCCCTGGGGCGGAACGTTGGCGATGGTGCCTTCCAGAATCTTGAGCAATGCCTGCTGCACACCCTCGCCGGAGACATCGCGCGTGATGGACGGGTTCTCGTCCTTGCGTCCGATCTTGTCGATTTCGTCGATATAGATGATGCCGGTCTGGGTGCGGTTGACGTCGCCTTCGGCGGCCTGCAGGAGCTTGAGGATGATGTTCTCGACGTCCTCACCGACGTAGCCGGCCTCGGTCAGCGTGGTCGCGTCGACGATGGCGAAGGGCACGTCGAGCATGCGGGCCAGGGTCTGGGCGAGCAGTGTCTTTCCGGTTCCGGTCGGGCCGATCAGCAGGATGTTCGATTTGGTCAGTTCGACGCCGTCGCCGGTGCGCTGGCGGTTCATGTAGATGCGCTTGTAGTGGTTATAGACGGCGACGGCGAGCTTCTTCTTGGTCTGTTCCTGTCCGATGACGTATTCGTCGAGGAAGTTCTTTACTTCCTGCGGCTTGGGCAACTGGTTGGGGACCGCAGTCGAAGGGGTCGCGGTGCGGTCGTCTTCGAGGATCGAGTTACAGACGGCTACGCACTCGTCGCAGATGTATGCCCGGGGATAGTCGCTCGGCGACGAGATCAGCTTCGCGACCGCGTCCTGCGACTTGTGGCAGAACGAACAGCGCAACATTTCTTCCGAACCCGATCTGGTTTTCACTCCGCCTTACTCCTTTTCCGGTGGCCTAGCCGCGGCTGGCTTCCTGCTCCAGGGCTGAGACTCGGCACGCCGCGTCTGCAGCAACTGCTTCACGAAATGGCGATCATATATTAAGACTGGCCCTCTTAGTCGTCTATCTCGTCTTATAGATGATGTCGTCGATGATTCCGTATTCCTTGGCCTGCTGCGAATTCATGATGAAGTCGCGCTCGACGTCCTTTTCCACTTTATCGAGCTTCTGTCCGCTGTGCTTGGCCAGTAACTGATTGGTAATCTCCCGCATGCGCAGAATTTCGCGGGCATGAATGTCAATATCGGTGGCCTGCCCGGAAAGCCCGCCCATCGAGGGCTGGTGGATCAGGATGCGCGAGTTCGGCAGCGCCAGCCGTTTTTTCGCTTCGCCCGCCGAAAGCAGTAATGCCGCCATCGAGGCCGCCTGACCGATGCAGATCGTGGTCACATCGTTCTTTACGTACTGCATGGTGTCGTAGATCGCCATGCCCGCGGTGATCGATCCACCCGGCGAGTTGATGTAGAGCTGGATGTCTTTCTCCGGGTCTTCCTGCGCCAGGAATAGCATCTGGGCGATTACCAGGTTGGCGATATTGTCGTCAATCGGAGTGCCAATAAAGATGATGTTGTCGCGGAGCAGCCGGGAATAAATGTCATACGCCCGCTCGCCGCGGCCGGTTTGCTCGATCACCATCGGTACGAGCATCATTTGTGGGTCTTGCTTATTCACGTTCGCCCTTTCCACACTCCTGCCCTGAAGTCGGTCTCGCTGCTCAGGGGAGGGTCGAAATGGTCCGCATCATTAAAATTATGCGGACTGGTGATACAAAAATTCGAGGGTCTTCTCGTTGCGGATTCGTGTTCGTATCCTATCGAGGCCCCCATCCCGTGTCAAACGAGCGCGTACTGCTTCGGACGTCTGTTTTGATTGTCTGGCCAGCGCTTCGAGTTCCCCATCGAACTCTGCATCGCTGACCTGAATATTCTCTTCCTCCGCCACTCTTTCGAGCAGCAGGGCAGCTTTCACATCGTGAATCGCCTGCTCGCGCTGTCCCGCACGCAGACGCGGCAAATCCATTTTCTTCATCTGGTCGGCGGTCAGACC
The DNA here is from genome assembly GCA_963747545.1 of uncultured Acidobacteriaceae bacterium. Lineage (GTDB taxonomy): Bacteria > Acidobacteriota > Terriglobia > Terriglobales > Acidobacteriaceae > Acidiflorens. The sequence goes on from CAVVFQ010000004.1 coordinate 734,541, forward strand.
CTGGGCTGCGAGCGCGCGCAGTCCGCGCTCCAGTCGGATGTCAACCTGCTGCTCGATCAGCGAGTCGGGAACTTCAAAATCGTTGCGCTGAATCAGCTCTTTCACCAGTTGCTCCTTGGCGGCGTGTTCGGCTTCATGCTTGCGATCGGATTCGATTTGCTCGCGAATCGCCTTGCGCACATCGTCCATGGTCTGGAACTCGCCCAACGTCTTTGAGAACTCGTCGTTCAGCTCCGGCAGGCTTTTCTGTTTGATCGCCTGCACTTTCACGGCGTAACAGAACGTCTTCCCGGCCAGGCGCTTGTCCTGGGTATCTTCCGGATAGATCACGTCGAAGGTACGCTCGTCTCCGGGGTTCGACCCGCGCAGGTGTTCGGTGAATTCCGGCATGGTGTTGGTGCCTGCGATTTCGACCAGGACTTCATCCATGTGCACGGGCTGGCCTTCGTCGGTCTTTTGTTCCCCAGTCTTTGATTCGCCGGGCTTGGTTGCGCCCGCTTTTGGAGTTCCATCGAGCGAGACCTGCGCGTAATCGCCATCGGCGAGGGCGCGGCCTTCCACCGGATTGAAAGTGGCATGGCGCTCACGCAGATCGACGAGGGCTTGCTCCACATCGGCGTCCGAAACCGCGACCTCCGGCTTTGCGGCGCGCAACTCCTTGTAGCCTTGCAGCTTGATTTCCGGCAACACCTCGAAAGCGGCTTTGAAGCGCAGCGGCTCGCCCTCGTGCAGGTGCAAGTCCGTCACCCGGGGCTGCGAGACCGGATGCAGGCTCAGCCTCTCCGCTTCCAGCCGGAAGAATCGCGGGATGAGAGCTTCGACCATGTCAGTCTTGATCTCTTCTGAAAAACGCTGGCGAATAATGGACGCCGGAACATGGCCGCGGCGGAAGCCGGGAATGCGTGCCACCTTCTGATATTTCTGGATCAACGCGTCGGTCTGCCGGTTGACATCTGCGACCGGAATCTCAACCGAGATCTCGCGCTTGGTGGCGCCTGTTTGGGCCGTAACTTCCGGGGTCGCGCCGTCCTTGATATCAGTGGGGCTCACAGTTGCCTTTCCAGTGCGGCTGCGGCAGCAGAGTCGGGAGGGAATTGCTCCGCTGCGACGCTTTGTGCCACAAACTTGAGTGTAAAGACTCTTGAAGAGCGACGTCAAACGGTGGAGAGGGATTTCTTGCTCACCAAAGTAATCGGTAGTTTCTCGTAGTGCGGGTGCTCTTGTCGCGAGAGCCGCAGCTGAGCGTCGGGGTACGGAGAGAGCAGAGGCAAGAGCAAAAGCAACGGCCGCGGGCGAGGGCGCCCGCGCCACACGAGCAAATACAATTGAGGAATGGCCTTGCCTCGCTGGCTTACGGTTCTGAATGGCGAAGTTGTCTCGTGCACGCTTTGTCCGCGGCTGGTCGCGTATCGCGAGCGGATCGCCCGCGAGAAGCGCCGCGCTTACCGCGACTGCGAATACTGGGGCAAACCCGTTCCCGGCTTCGGCGATCCCCATGCCCGCGTGCTTGTGCTGGGACTTGCTCCTGGCGCACATGGTTCCAATCGCACCGGCCGCCCTTTCACCGGAGACGCTTCCGGCAACTTCATGTATCCGGTGCTGCACGAAACCGGATTTGCACTGCTGCCCACTGCGACGTCCCGCGACGATGGACAGGTGCTGACGGGCCTCTATATAACCGCCGCCGCGCGCTGCGCGCCGCCCGACAATAAGCCTTTGCCCGAGGAACTGGCCAACTGCGCTCCATTTCTGGAACGGGAACTCGAAGGACTGAAAGAGCTGCGCGTCATCGTTGCTTTGGGAAGAATCGGATTCGATGCCTATCTGAGTTATTTGAAGCGGAGAAAGCTGATCGCGGGCAAACGGGAGTATGGGTTTCGCCACGGCGCGGAATACGCGATGCCCGATGGACGCATCCTGTTGGCGTCGTACCACCCCTCGAATCAGAACACACAGACGGGGAAGCTGACCAAGGAGATGTTCCAAAGGATATTCAAGCGAGCGCGCGAACTGGCCGATAGATCAACGGGGCGGATCTCGCGGTAGCGGACACCTCTGGGCCGGCATGGGGGCTCCGTCGCTACGGGATGCGCCGCCCTTGGTTATTGAATGATTGATGGAATTGATGCATTGAGGCAACGACCTCGATCCCTTCAAAAGCCTACGAACACTGGTTCCGGCTCCAGTTGAATCCCCCAGGCCTCCAGGACGCCTTGCTGGACTTCATCTTTCAGCGCGACTATATCGCTGGCCTTCGCGTCTCCGCGGTTGATCAGGGCTAGCGCGTGCTTTTGCGAGATGCCGGCTGCGCCTGCCGCATATCCTTTGGAGAAGCCGGAATGTTCCACCAGCCACGCCGCGGAAACTTTGCGTCGCGCATTAAGAGCGGGGTAGGTGGGGATCTCCAGTCCTTTGGATTCGGCGCGCTCGGCCAGGTTTTTGAACTGCTCCTCGGTGAGTACGGGATTCTTGAAGAACGATCCGGCGCTGCGGCAATCTTCGTCCCCGGGGACGAGCAGCATGCCTTTGCTTCGGCGTATGGCGCGCACGGCTTCGCGCACTTCGGCCAGCGATGGCGGCGTCTTTTTTCCGACGGCGTTCTCGGTGGAGTGTTCGGTGGTGTTTTCGGTAAAGTACTTTTGCAAATCGGCATACTTCAAACTCGGAGCGCCCCCGCGCTTCAAGCGGTAGTTCACGCGCAGGATGATGTAGCGGCCACGTTCGCTGGTGTTGAAGATGCTGGTGCGATAACGGAATCCGCAGGCGGGCTTAGGGAGGACCACAATGCGGTCTTCTCTTAAGTCGAACGCACGCACCGATTCGATGGTGTCGGCGACCTCCTGCCCATAGGCGCCCACGTTTTGCACGGGCGTGCCGCCGACGCTGCCTGGAATTCCGCTCAGGCACTCGACTCCGGCGCAGTTCTGCACGATGGTTTGCGCGACAAAGTCATCCCAGTTAACGCCCGCGCCGACGCTGAAGAGCACGGCGTTGCCGGTGGTGTCGCTTGTGGCTGGAGTGGTGATTCCGCCGATCGCAATTTTCAGCACGAGGCCGGGCCAACCGGAATCCGCCACCACCAAATTGCTCCCGCCGCCCAGCACGAAGAGCGGGAGATTGCGGGTTTTCGCGAACTGCGCGGCCTCGCGAACCTCGTCTTCTCTCTTCAGTTCAGCGAGGTAACGCGCGGCGCCTCCGACCTGCAGGGTAGTCAGCGGCGACAGCGGAACATTTTCCTGAATGGTCATCAGGCTGATTTCACTCTATAGTGGATTGAGCATCTCATGTCTGCTGGCGCGGGGATATTGAGAAGCGAGCTACGTTGCGAGCTCGCTCGGGATGACAAGCGTTGCTTAAGACCGAAATCGAAAATACAGGAGAGTCCATGTATCCAGAAATAATGGTAGTCCCGATGCGCGAAGAGCTGACGCGGCTGGGAATTGAAGAGCTAGGTGGTGAATTCGATTTGTGGATGCGCCGCTGGGCGCATGCGTCCGGCGGTGCGTCTGGCTTTGCAAAATGGGGCCAAGCCGGGCAAGATCGGAACCGTATTCGCCGGGCAGGATACGGAAGCGACGGAGCGCGCCCGTTCGTATTTCACTGGGTACCCGCCGTCGTCGCCTTCCATTGCGATTCTGCGGGACGGCAAGGTGGTCTACATGATGCAGCGCCACCAGATCGAAACGCGGGACGCCTCGGCCATTGCCGCCGACCTGAAGGCGGCGTTCGATCACCACTGTGCAGCCACGGCAGCGCGCTAGCCACATGCCCGCTGGGCTTTGCCCCGCCGGACGGGGCAGAGCCCCGTCACCACACTAAATCACCTGGGATGAAAATTTATGAAACGTGTGCTGCTTGTCCTCCTCTCGCTTTGCGTTGCGTCTTGGGCCGCCGATTCCTGGCAAGCTCCCTCCACCCAGATCGATGCGGTCTATCCCCAGGTAGAAGCGCTCTATCTCGACCTGCACCGTAATCCCGAGCTTTCCTATCATGAGGAGAAGACTGCGGCCAAGATCGCCGACCAGCTTCGCAAACTCGGATACGACGTGACCACTGGATTTGGCGGCACCGGCGTGGTCGGCGTGTTCAAGAATGGACCAGGCCCGGTGGTCATGCTGCGCGCCGAGCTTGATGCCTTGCCCGTGCCGGAGAAAACGGGGCTCGCATACGCCAGTCATGTCACCACGCATGATGACCGCGGCGTTGAGGTGCCGGTGATGCATGCCTGCGGCCACGATCTGCACATGGCGATTGGCATCGGAACGGCCGCGCTGCTGGTGCAGAATAAGGACCGCTGGCACGGAACCTTTATTTATGTTGGGCAGCCCGCCGAGGAGCGGATTGGCGGAGCCAAGGCGATGATCAAGGAGGGGCTGTTCACTCGCTTTCCCAAGCCCGACTTCGCCTTCGCCGTGCACGACAGCAACGGGCTTCCAGCAGGGAAAGTCGGCTACACTCCCGGCTTCAGCGCGTCGAATGCCGATTCGGTGAACGTCACGGTGTACGGTGTCGGCGGACACGGATCGGCGCCGCAGGAAACGGTAGATCCCATCGTGATCGCCGCGCGAACCATTGTCAGCTGGCAGACCATCGTGTCGCGCGAGATTGATCCGCAAGAGCCGGCCGTGATTACGGTGGGTGCGATTCACGGCGGAACCAAGAACAACATTATTCCCGACGAAGTGCTGATGCAGTTGACCGTGCGGTCTTACAAGGATGAGGTGCGCAAGCATTTGTTGGCCTCTATCGAGCGGATTGCGGACGCGGAAGCGGCGGCGGCGGGCGCTCCCAAGAAACCGCTTATCGAACTGGTGGAGGGTGTGGGCGCGGTTTACAACGATCCTGCAACCACTAACCGGCTGGCGGATCGGTTGAAGCAGGTGATGGGAGATTCGAACGTCGTACTTGGACGTCCGATTATGGCGAGCGATGATTTTGCCGAGTACCGGTATGCGGGAGTTCCCAGCGTCATGCTCGAATTGGGTGCGGTGAACCCCGAGAAATATGCGGCGGCCAAAAAAAGTGGAGAGGCGCTTCCGGGGCCACATTCTCCCTACTTCGCGCCCGATCGCGAACCCAGCCTCAAGACTGGAGTCGAAGTCGAGATGGCCGCGATTCTGGAATTAATGGGTAAATAGAGCCAGGTTTCAGAGTTTCAAGGTTTCAAGGAAAAGGCGCGTCTTGCAGGCGGTCACCTTTGAAAGCGTGCAACCTTGAAACTTGAAACCTGCTTCCGTCACAAATCGAAGTAAGCGGCGTCACAGCGCAGGTCGGGTCGATTGGCGGATCATTGTCCGAAATCGAAAGACGCGGAGCATTCGAATGACGATCGAACGGGATCTGACCGCAGCCATGAGCCGTGACCTAGCCGAGCCGCTAACCCTGGCGCAGAAAGAAGCACTGCAGCGCGCGGTCGGCAAGATTGTTGGGTTGGGGACACGGGTTGGAGTCAGTGCGGACCAGATGATTCTCTTACTGGAGTCGGGCCTAACCGTCGGCGAACTGCTGGAGTACCTGGGGGCTCGGACTGGAGACGTTGCTTAAAACCCACCGCTGCAGACGGAGCCCAGCCCTTCGCCCGCGGCGCAAACTCCAGCCGTTCAGGCTCCGTACTCTGTCGCAGCTTCCGCCCGGCCTTGTACAATCTTCCGGAGAGGAAATCCATCGTTTTCCCCGAACATCGCTTAGAGTACGGAACAGCTTTCGGCGCGGCAGAAATTTGAGCTGTTCGTGGATAACAGCGTTTCGGTGAACTCGGTAACGCGGGCAATGCTCGGTTCGGCGGCGGAGACTTCCGGGCACAGCTAACCATCCGGGAAAAAGGCTGGCCTTCCCTATTCTGTACGCGCATCTAAGCTGGGGAATAGCGTTCGCGACACGACTGTGGTTTTGCGAGCGTGGCTCGTGCGCAATAGCGGTTATATAACTATGACCGCGAACTATGACGTGGCGGGACGACTTTAGCTCTAGGAAACAGGAGATCGAGATTGAGGAATCGGATACTGTTGTTATTGACCTTTTGCGGACTCATCGCATCGGCTTCGGCACAAATAAATTTTAGTAACCTTACCTATAGCGTCGGCGGTGGACCGGGCATCGGCCGCGGATATGTCGCAAGCTTTGTCGGCAATTCTGGACAAGCGGAGTTCGGAGTCGGCATGAAATTTACCCGCATGTTCGGCATGGATGCCGAATATATGTACTACGACCTCGGTTTCAGGGGCAACGTGATCCGGAATCAATCCCTGCCGGACCAAAGCGGACATATGCAGTCGTTCAGCCTGGACGGGGTCGTCAACGTTCCCCGCCATATTCGCAAATTCGGCGCATACGGAATTTTCGGCATAGGTTTCTATGATCGCAACGTTGCGTTGAAGTACCCCCAGCCTGTATATCCCCCCGCACCATGCCAGCCCGCATGGCTTTGGTGGGACCTTACCTGTGTCAACAATCACATCACGACCCCGCAAATAATGTCCTCGAACTCGGTGGTTGCAGGCGGCTTCAACTATGGTGGCGGCCTTACTTATCCTCTGAATCATCTCAAGAATGCCAAAGTTTATTTAGAGTGGCGGTACCATCGCGCTTATCAGGCCGACGGCAAGACGATCGTCATGCCCATCACGGTTGGACTGCGCTGGTGAGGAGATCCAGCGCCTGAAGGCGCAATCATTCCCCGCCGCTTTCGGGACGCTTGAAGGCGTGCCCTGATACGAACCGCACGAATACGGAATCCGCACAATCCGAATCCCGCGATCTGGATCCCACTTGCACCACGGGCGCTAACTTGCTGCCGTGTCGTTAGTACGGCGGTTCAGTGCGCTCGCGTTGCGCTGTCCTAAAATCCGACCGTGCCGTGCCGATGTACCCAGAAGCAAACATAAAAGGAAGCAACCACCCAGGCGTTTCCTCCGTAAGAGGAGAATCAGCACAGTCTTATGCCCATACGCGCCCTCATCGTTGACGATTCCTCGGTCATGCGGAAAATCGTAGAGCGGTCGCTGCGCCAGGCCGGCCTCAATCTCGCCACAGTATTCGAGGCAGGCAACGGGGCCGAGGCATTGGGCGTGCTCGCGGAAAACCAGGTGGACCTGATCCTTTGCGACATCAATATGCAGGTCATGGACGGGTTGGAGTTTATCAAGCAACTTCCGCAGGTGGCGAACGCGAAAGACGTGCCCGTGGTCATGATAACGACCGAGGGCAGCGAGTCTCACGTGGTACAGGCGTTGTCCTTCGGCGCCCGCGGCTACATCCGCAAGCCCTTCACGTCGGAACAGGTGAAGGAACACGTTGTGCCTGTTCTGGGAGGGAAATCATGAACTCGGCGAAGGAGATGAATGCCGCCGACAGCAGCCATGAAAGCTGGATTCCATTGCTCGAAGTGGCGACGAGGGAAGTATTCGAGCTCATGCTGAGCTGCCGGCTGACTGGACCGGCCACCGCCGAAGAGCCCAGCGCCGAAGAAACTAATATGGACGTTACTGCCATGGTGGGACTGGCGGGGCAGCTCTGCGGCGTGCTTAGCGTCCGCTGCACGGGGAAGGCGGCGGCGCTCATGACCTCGAAGATGCTGGGAGTGGAACTGGACAAAGTTGGCCCAGAGATGCCGGACGCGCTCGGGGAAATCGCGAATATGGTGGCGGGCAACTTCAAGAACAAGATTTCCGGCCTGTCGGGAGGTTGCATGCTTTCCCCGCCAACCGTAATTACCGGCAACAGCTACAGTCTGCACTCGCGGGCAGAGTCGCGTGGTCTTGTGCTCAGGTTGCTGTTTGAGAGCATGCCCATGATCATTTCCCTCCAGATCATGAGCTGAGAGCGGCGGCGCAACTCCAATCGTCCGCCCTGCGGCACTTACAGCACGGGGTGGGACAGCATTTCTCCAGATCTCAGGTGTGCACCGGCACCAGCGCCGACCCGAATGCCGTCGTTCAGGGCGTGGATTTCTTCGACCGCTTCATCGAGTTCAAATGTAAACCTCACCAGGTCTACAGCTTCGAGGTCGCGGTGCTGCTGCAGAAGAATGGCCCAGGCCGGATCTGCGATCAAGTCCAGTTTGTGGCGCTCATAGTAGCCGTAGCCGAGGCCCCGCATGCGACACAGAAGATCGCTCAAATGCACGCGAGGGATGTGGTCATAGTTTGCCACTGCTCAGTGATGGTTTCCAATATGCGACGGTTCCGGGAAAATGGACGAGGTGAAACTGGTCATTCAGATTCATTAGCGACTCCGAGGTGCCGAGAAAGAAATATCCGCCGAAATTGAGGTTGCTGAAAAAATGGTTGATCACCTTTGCCTTCGAGGCGGCGTCGAAGTAGATCAGCACATTGCAGCAGAAAATGAGATCCATGCTCTTCATGAAAAGCATCTTGGAGTCGTCCTGCAGGTTGAGGCGGCTGAAGGTGACCAGCTTCTTTACCTCAGGACGGATCTGGAGTCTCTTCTCATCGACCGCGGAAAAATATTTTTGCCTGTAGAGAACGCTGGTGTTGCGCAGCGCGTAGTCGCCATAAACACCGATCTTGGCCGCCTCCACGGAGTGATCGTTCAAATCAGTGGCCAGAATCTCCACCGTCCAGCCTTTCAGCAAGCCTTCGCTTTCCTCGAGCATGTTCATGGCCAGGGTGTAGGACTCTTCACCGGTGGAGCAGCCCGCACTCCAGATGCGCAGCCGCTTGGTGATCTGCCTGGTTTTTGTCGTCACCAACTCGGGAAGGATTACTTTCCGCAGCGCGTCGAGCTGCAGCTGGCTGCGGAACAGGCAGGTCTCGCCGATGGTGATTTCATTCAGCAGTTCCCTGAGTTCCGCATCCCGGCCGGGCGCCACGGTGAGACATTCCCAATACTCGCGCGGGGTCCGCGCGTTGAGATGCTTCATTCGGCGTCCGCAGCCGTCGGCCAGGAGGTAGAGTTTTTCCTCCGCCTTGTAGATGCCGGAAATCTTGTACACCAGGTCGCGGATTTGCCGGTACACAGGGTCCAATGTCTCGGGTTTCTGGTCGCGGGTGGGTCGCACCGGTGCGGGTTGGGGGACGACGGTCATTTTGCGCGCGGCTCCAAGGCGGAACAGTCTTTCCAGGCAATGTGGGGTCGAGGAGTACGGCTCTGCAGCACGCGGCGCGTGATCTCCGCCGCCAAGCGATCGACGGGGTAGACGGCATCGGCCAGTCCCGAGGCGTGAACCAGGCCAGGCATTCCCCAGACCACGGAGGAAGCCTCGTCCTGGATGATGACCTCTCCGCCCGCGTCGTGAATCGCTTGCGCTCCGAGCGCGCCGTCCGAGCCCATGCCGGTCATGACGACTCCGAGAACGTGGGCGCCGTAGGCGAGCGCCACCGAGCGAAACAGGACATCGACGGCCGGGCGGCAGGAATTCTCCTGGGGGCCCTGATTCAGGTTCAAACACCAATCCACGCCGGTGCGGATCACTTTCATATGCATGTTTCCCGGGGCGATCCAGGCGTGACCGGGCGAGAGAGTTGCGCCGGCGCGGCCCTCTTCCACGGGAATGGAGGAGCGCTCGGCGAGCCGATCCGCCAGCATACGGGTAAAAATGGGTGGCATGTGCTGCACCACGACAATCGGGACGGGAAAGTCACTGGGGATCCCGGGCAAGACATCGGCCAAAGCGTTCGGACCACCGGTTGAAGTGCCGATGGCCACGATGTCGATGCGCGGTTTGATCCGCGCTCGATTCTTCAATAGGGGACGGACCTGGGGTAGAGGCAGGGGAGGCAGGGTAGCAACGCCAGATAGCGCCTTGATCTTGGGGATGAGCTCGGCACGTATGCGCTCCATCGCAACCGCGGCGCTGCCAGTATCGCTGGGTTTTGTGGCATAGTCGGACGCGCCTAACGAGAGCGCATCCAGGGTCGCGGCCGCTCCGCGCTCGGTGAGCGTGCTGAACATGATGACCGGCAATTTTGGATACAACCTGCGTATGACCACCAGCGTCTCCAAGCCGTCCATTACCGGCATATCGATATCGAGCGTAATCAGGTCGGGATAGAGCAGTGGAATCTTGGCGAGAGCGATTCGCCCATCGCTGGCTGCGCCAACTACCTCCAGCGCAGGGTCTCCCGACAAGGTGCCGGAGAGCAGCTTGCGAACCACTGCGGAATCGTCCACCACCAGGATGCGTATGGGCGCTTTGTCCAATGTGATTTTTCCTCTCCGGATCGCACAATTCCAGAACGACAACCTGCCGTGCACGGGTTCAGTCTGGCAATCCCCTTGCTGCCCCGGGAATCGCTGGGGTGCACGATTCTCCAGGCGGGTGCGCGGATGCGCCCACGCCACTACACCGAGGCATGCGCCGCCCTGCTCTTCGGCGATGCGCCGCCTTCCGCGGTTTTTCTCTCAGCTCCCCCGCCGTCGAGGTTGAACTTTCCGACCAGGTCCTTTAGCACTCTGGATGTCTCCACCAATTGCTGTGCCGCCATCTGCGTGTCGTTGGCGCCGCGCATCGTGCTCGCCGCCGCCGCGGCCACACTAGTGATATTGCTAGTGATATCGCTGCTGCCGCGCGCCGCCTCGCTAACATTGCGAGCCATCTCATTGGTGGTGGCGTTTTGCTGTTCCACTGCGGCAGCGATGGTGTTAGAGATGCCGTTAATCTGGTTGATAACCTCGCTGATGGTGCCAATGGCATCCACCGCGGCCTTGGTGTCGGTCTGGATGGCTTCGATCTTGCGGCTGATGTCCTCGGTCGCCTTAGCCGTCTCCTTGGCCAGTTCTTTGACTTCGTTCGCCACTACGGCAAAGCCTTTGCCGGCTTCCCCGGCGCGGGCCGCTTCAATGGTGGCGTTCAGAGCGAGCAGGTTGGTTTGTTGGGCAATGGAGGTAATGACCTTGATCACCTGGCCGATTTCGGTGCTCGATTCGCCCAGCTTGGCGACGGTGGCGGTGGTAGTTTCGGCGACCTTCACTGCGGCCGTGGCAACTTTGGCCGACTCCGTCGCGTTCTTGGCAATTTCGCGGATGCTCTTGCCCATCTCTTCGGTCCCCATGGCCACTGTCTGCAGGCTTCTGTTGACCTGCTCGGAGGCTTTCGTGACCACGTCGGTCTGGACCGACGTCTCGTCCGCGTTGGCGCTCATCTGCTGGCTCACCGCGGTCAATTCCTCCGAGGCCGATGACAGGTTCACCGCCGTCTCGGCCACCTCACGCATGGTGCTGACTTGGTGGGTGATGTCGGTGGCATACTTCACCACCTTGAACGGTTTGCCCTTCAAGTCCATGATGGGGTTGTAGGAGGCCTGGATCCAGACTTCCGCTCCGCCCTTGCCCAGTCGCATAAACTCTCCCGTCTGGTACTCGCCCCGGTTCAGCTGGGCCCAGAACTCCTTGTAGTCCGCACTGTGCCGGTACGGCGCTTCCACAAACATGCTGTGATGCTTGCCCTTAACCTCGTCGAGGGAGTAGCCGAGTGCTCGGAGGAAGTTTTCGTTGGCGTCAATGATGGTTCCATCCATGCGGAATTCGATCACGGCGTGCGACTTGCGGATGGCGGCAACCTGGCCGGCACAGTCAATGCGGGTCAGGTCCTTTGCAACCCTTCGAGTGGCGTTCTTCCTCTGCTGTTGCGGCCTTTTCATGGTCTGCTCTCCTGTGCCGATGCTCACGCTATTTCGACGTTCCAAGATGCCTCAGGCGTCGATTTTTGCCGTTGCCGGACCGGGCTCAGCCACATCCACTACGCGTTCCGTGTCCAGCAACAGCAGCAGACGCTCGGGCATTTTGTGGACGCCACGAATCATTTCCCGTGCCACGCCCTGCAGCGTTTCCGGCGGCCGCTCGAAGGACTTTTCCGTGACCTCGATGACATCGCCGATTTCGTCCACCAGCAGGCTGAACGCGCCGTCGCCGGTGCGCACGACCACGTTCATCGGCAACTGGCTGGCAGGGCGTTCGGTCATCCCCAAACGCTTGCGCAGATCGATGGCCGTTACAATTTGACCGCGCAGGTTGATCAGTAACTCTCGACCAGAAAATCTTTGACGATGTCGCTATCGTTGTCGTTCTCGCTCATCGCTGCCGTTCCTTATCCAAATCCAAATGAGGACTGATTTCCGATGGACCCGCAGCCTGTCTGGCGTCTGGTCTCCCTCTAATACCTATCGTCTGCGCTGCGATCTTCATTAGGGACCCGGGACCCATTGCCCGGGGGCCAGCTGAGGGCATAGGTTCGGATGGCCGCGTTTCTTAGACTGAGCTAATTATTGTGAATTCTTTGACGCGCGCGGAGTTCGAAACATTGCTTTACTATCTGAGGGTCGAGAGAAGCCTGTTTCGAAGTAAGAATATAGACAACGGAGGATGGAATGCGGGGACGGGGCTTGGGTTGTAGCTTTCTGATAGTGCTTGCCGTGTTTTGCTTTGCATCTGTTTCATGGGGCCAAGGTACCGACAAGACGGAACGGGTGTTGTTCAATGCCAAGGTATTCACGGGCGTCCCCGATCATCCTTATGCCGAAGCTGTCGCCATTCGCGGCGACAAGATCGTAGCGGTTGGCAGTCTCGCAGAAGTCGTTTTGGCGATCGGCAGGAATGCCGAGGGAATTGACTTGCACGGAAACTTCCTGCTTCCAGGTCTTATCGACAGCCATGTTCACCCCATCCTAGGTGGCCTCACCCTGACGGGCGCGGATGTGGGCGATCAAGGGCTGTCCCTGGACGAACTGGTCAGCTTCGCCGCCGATGCGAAGAAAACGGGCAAGGGCTTGCGCGGTGACGTGCTCTCCATCAGTGGGCTGCCCTCGGTCTACTGGTTGAAGACAAACGAGCTCAATTCGCGCTTCAACAACGGCGACTACGCCGATTTGCCGGTGTTTCTTGCTGGATCCGACGGGCACACGAGCTGGGCGAATCGCGCTCTGCTCCGCCGCGCTGGAATTACGAAAGAGTTCCTAAGCCATCTTTCGGCGGAGGAACGCGCTTACTACGGGATGGAACCGACCGGCGATCCCAATGGTTTCGCCGTCGATGCCGGCATGGACAAGATCTCCACCGTCGTGCCGGAACCCTCGCCGCAGCAATTGCTCGCGGGGGGAAGCGCCGCTGTTCAATTTCTGCACAGCCTGGGAATCACTGCCTGGCTGGATGCGATGGCCGACCGACCGCTCCTTTTGACCTATCAAAGTCTGGCGCAACGGGGAGAGCTGACCGCGCACGTGGCTGCGTTTCCGGTGGTGAATCCGCGTAACGATCCGACAAAAGAGCTGGAGGCGGTGCAGAAGCTCCGGCAGGAATTCGCGAACATTCCGAATCTAACGATCCCCGGCATTAAGGTGTTCGCCGACGGCGTGCTGGAGTACCCTTCGCAGACTGCGTCGTTGACCAAGCCTTATCGCAACACCGGGAGGCCAGGCGACTTGCTGTTTGATCCCGCTCGCTTTGCCGAACTGGCCATGGCAGCCGATAAACAAGGTCTTATTGTGCATGTCCATGCCTTGGGCGATCGAGCGGTGAAGGAAGCACTCAATGGAATCGAAGCGGCCAGGAAAGCGAACGGAAACAGCGGTCTGCCCCATACGCTGACCCATATTCAATTGGCTGATCCCGAGGACTTTCCGCGCTTCCGGCAGCTGGGCGTGATTGCGGCGCTCCAGTTGTTGTGGGCGACGGCGGAGTCAGACACGATTGAACTGATTAAGCCGTATGTCGATCCGGAGTTGTACCGCTGGCAATATCCGGCCCGGTCGCTTCTCGATGCCGGCGCCATCATCTCGGGGGCCAGCGACTGGTTCGTTTCCTCTCCGAATGTGTTTAAGGCGATCTACCAGGCCGAAACACGCAAGGGACCCGAAGGGGTGCTCGACGCCGGTCAACGCATGCCGCGCGAAGCGATGCTTTACGCCTACACGCGCAATTCGGCGCGCGCCTTGAACCAGCAGGACAGAATCGGATCGCTTGCGCCGGGCATGCAAGCGGATCTTGTGCTGGTCGACCGCGACGTTCTCACGGTTACGCCCGAGGAGTTGCAGGACACCAAAGTTTTGTGGACCATGTTTGGCGGCGTGACGGTTTATCGTGCACAGCCTTAGCCGCATTTCTTATTCGTGCGAAGCATACTCCGGGTTGATGAAAATCATTGCGCAACGTTTGCGAACGGGCTAGATGGGTGTAGACTGGGTGCCGTTCTTGAAGTTAAGAAGGAGACTCCGACCTATTACTTCCACGGTCCGGCGGCAGGACCACGACGGTTTCACGCGCCAGGATCCCGGGTTCCTGGACGAGGTTCTTAACAAGAGCGCTGACGTCACTCGTAATAGCCTCCCGCCCGATGTCAAGTGTCTTAATCTTTGCACGCGGTAGAACGCCAGCGAAGGCCATCGAGAAAGGACTTTGAATGAGCGTAGCAATCGTTTTCCCCACCCCGACAGCTCAAGAACAAGAACAACGAATGGATCTGATCAGCGTCAACACCATCCGCGCGCTCTCAATGGATGGTGTGCAGGCGGCCGATTCCGGGCATCCCGGAACTCCGATGGCGATGGCGCCGGTGGCTTACTGCCTCTGGCAGCAGTTCCTTCGCTTCGACCCGCAGGATCCGGTGTGGCCGAACCGGGATCGCTTTGTGCTGTCGATGGGGCACGCATCCATGCTGCTCTATTCGCTGCTGCACTTGACGGAGGTTCGAGCGGTCAGCAAAGACTACGAAACTCTCGGCGAAGTATCCGTGCCACTCGATGCGGTGAAGGCTTTCCGCCAGTTTGAAAGCCGTTGCCCGGGTCATCCGGAATACCGCTGGACCTCGGGCGTGGAGACCACCACCGGACCACTGGGCCAAGGCGTGGCCACCAGTGTCGGCATGGCCAGCGCCCGGCAGTGGCTATCGGCACGCTACAACCGGCCGGGCTTCGAGAATCTGATCGACTTCAATGTCTACGCGCTTTGCGGAGACGGATGCATGATGGAGGGTATATCGAGCGAGGCGGCCTCACTCGCCGGCCACCTGCGCCTTTCGAATCTGTGCTGGATCTACGACAACAATCGCATCACCATCGAAGGCAACACGTCCCTGGCATTTACCGAAGACGTGGCCACTCGGTTTATGGGCTATGGCTGGAATGTGACACGCGTCGGCGACGCCAATGACCTCAACATGCTGGCCCGTGCGTTCCGCACCTTTCAGAGCACAAAGGACCGGCCCACGTTGATCATCGTGGACAGCCACATTGGCTACGGCGCGCCGCACAAACAAGATACGAGCGCGGCCCACGGTGAGCCTCTGGGCGAAGACGAGATTCGGCTCGCGAAGCGCAACTACGGCCTGCCGGAAGACAAGAAGTTCTACGTGCCGGATGGCGTCTACGATCACTTCCGCCAGGGCATTGGAAAGCGCGGCAAGCAGCTGCGCGACGCATGGTTCGTGCAAATCGGCGAGTATCGCAAGCAGTATCCCGAGCTCGCCGAGGAGCTGTATCGCATGCAGCACCGTCAGCTCCCGGAGGGTTGGGACCGCGATCTTCCCGAATTCACCGCGGACGCGAAGGGCTTGGCGACACGCGAGTCCTCGGCGAAGGTGCTGAACGCAGCGGCCAAGAATATTCCCTGGTTAATCGGAGGAGCCGCGGATCTCGCACCCTCCACCAAGACCCGTTTGACATTTGAGGGCGCGGGCGATTTCTCGGCGGAGAATTATGCCGGACGCAATTTTCACTTTGGAGTCCGGGAACACGCCATGGGCGCCATCTTGAACGGAATGAGTCTGGTGAAAGTGCGCCCCTTCGGCTCGGGATTCTTCATCTTCGTCGACTATATGCGGGGATCGCTCCGGTTGAGCGCCTTGATGGAGCTTCCAGTGATTTACGTGTTCACTCACGATTCGATTGGAGTTGGCGAGGATGGCCCCACCCATCAGCCCATAGAACAGCTGGCCCACATGCGCTCCATGCCTGGCCTGATCCTGATCCGGCCGGGGGACGCGAATGAGGTGCGAGAGGCTTGGAAGGTGATACTGCAACTGCATCACGAGCCGGCGGTGCTGGCACTCACTCGTCAGGCACTACCAACGATTGACCGGAAAAAATACGCCGCAGCTTCAGGGTTGGCCCGCGGCGCCTACGTTCTCGCGGATTCTGCCGGAGGCGACCCCGAGGTTATCCTCATCGGCACGGGCAGCGAGGTTTCTCTCTGTTTGGACGCCTACGAACAACTCACGAAAGACGGAGTGCGGGCGCGAGTAGTGAGCATGCCGTCATGGGAACTGTTTGACGATCAGGAGAAGAGCTACCGCGAATCGGTTCTGCCGCCACGCGTGAAGGCGCGAGTGTCGGTGGAAGTGGCATCGGATTTTGGCTGGGCCAAATACACCGGGAACGAGGGTCACAACATTTGTATCGAAAGCTTTGGAGCCTCGGCTCCGCTTAAGCATCTGTTGAAGAAGTTTGGTTTCAACGTGGAAAGCGTAGTGGCTGCGGCGAAGAGCCAGATCGCATTGCACCCACTTGGGGCGGGCAGGGAATAGCTGCAGGCTGGGGGCCTGCATGAATTAGGAGGAAACGATGAAGTTGCTTGAATCTCTGGAACAATATACGACCGTTGTGGCGGACACCGGTGATATCGAGGCAATCGCCCGTCACCGTCCACAGGACGCTACCACCAATCCTTCGCTTCTTTATGCAGCGGCCAAAAATCCTCACTACCGGAATCTGGTCGATGAGGCGTCGGAACTTGCCCTCGAGCGCGGCGGCAGTCACGAAGCCATGGCGGAAGAATTCATCGATCATCTCTTCGTGCTGTTCGGATGCGAGATTCTCAAGGTGGTCCCGGGCCGCGTTTCCACCGAGGTTGCGGCCAGCCTGAGCTTCGATACCACGGCAACCATCGCCAAGGGGCGCAAGCTGATCTCTCTATATGAGAAGAAGGGCATTGCGCGCGAACGCATCCTGATCAAGGTTGCCAGCACGTGGGAGGGTGTTCGGGCGGCAGAGTTGCTGGAGAAGGAAGGCATCCACTGCAATCTCACACTTCTTTTCAGCTTCGCGCAAGCGGTCGCGTGCGCGGAAGCGGGAGTGACCTTGATTTCGCCTTTCGTCGGCCGCATTTACGATTGGTATAAGAAGGAGCAGGGCGGCGCGGAGATTCCTCCAGACAAGGACCCCGGCGTCGAGTCTGTCACGACTATCTACAACTACTACAAGAAATTTGGCTACAAGACTCAGGTGATGGGGGCAAGTTTCCGAAATGTGAATCAGATTATCCGTCTGGCCGGATCGGATTTACTCACCATCAGTCCGGAGCTTCTTGACCAGTTGGAGCAAACCGAGGGCACTGTGGAACGCAAACTCGATCCAGTGAAGGCGAAGTCGAGCAAGGGAGAAAAAATCCACCTGGACGAGAAAACCTTCCGGTGGATGCACAACGAGGATGCGATGGCGACGGACAAGCTGGCCGAGGGCATTCGCAAATTCAATGCCGACGCCCGCCATCTGCAAGACTACGCGCTGTCGCAGGTTGCCGAAAAAGTTGGGTGATCGGCGGTTTTAGGCTGAGAAAGCCTGGAGGGGGACCGGCAAGGGTGGTCCCCTCACGGGCCGAAGTGAGCTTCAACCTACCTCTACCTTTACCTTCGCTTAGGCGTGAACGACTTCTTCGCCGAAGCCGACAGAGGTCATGCTGCTCCCTTGGATTTCCGGTAGTAGGCGATCAGGTTGTTGGTGGAACTGTCGTGCGCCAGCTTCGGTTCTGCCTTGCTCTCAAGTTCAGGAATGATGCGCTGCGCCAAAACCTTACCCAGTTCTACCCCCCACTGGTCGAACGAATCGATGTTCCAGATTGCGCCCTGGGTGAACACAGAGTGTTCGTATAGCGCCACCAGTTTGCCCAGGCTTTCAGGCGTCAGCCGTTCAGCCATGATGGTATTCGACGGACGATTGCCCTCGAACACACGGTGCGGGACGAGCCACCGCGGAGTGCCTTCCGCCTCAACCTGCTCGGGTGTCTTGCCGAACGCCAGCGCTTCAGTCTGCGCGCAGACGTTGGCAATCAGGATGTCGTGGTGCCGGCCGAGTGGATTGAGCGGCTTTGAAAAAGCGATGAAGTCGCACGGGATGAGTCTCGTTCCCTGGTGAATCAATTGGTAGAAAGAATGTTGGCCGTTGGTTCCCGGTTCGCCCCAGTAAATTTGACCGGTCTCGTGGGTCACCCTCTTCCCCTCGAGCGTGACGTGCTTGCCGTTGCTTTCCATGGTCAGTTGCTGCAGGTAGGCCGGGAAGCGCTTCAAGTATTGCTCGTAAGGCAAGACCGCGACCGTCTGCGCGCCAAAGAAATCGTTGTACCAGATCGCCAGAAGCCCCATGAGCACGGGCAGGTTTTGCTTGAAGGGAGTTGTGCGGAAGTGCTCGTCCATTTGGTGGAAACCACTCAGCATCGCCTGAAAGTTTTCCGGGCTGATGGCGACCATGGTCGAAAGGCCAATAGCGGAGCACATCGAGTAGCGCCCGCCCACCCAGTCCCAGAATTCGAACATGTTGGCGGTGTCGATACCAAACTTCGCAACTTCTGCCGTATTGGTCGACACGGCAACAAAGTGTTTCGCGACCGACTTCGCGTCGCCGGCTAATCCGGCCAGTGACCAGGCGCGAGCCGTTTGGGCATTGGTCATCGTCTCCAAGGTGGTAAATGTTTTCGAAGAGATGATGAAGAGCGTTTCCGATGGGTCGAGGTCACGGACAGCCTCGGCAAAATCGGTGCCATCGACGTTCGAGACAAAGCGAAACGTCATGCTGCGATCGGAGTAGTGCTTCAGAGCCTCGTAGGCCATGACGGGTCCCAGGTCTGAACCACCGATGCCGACGTTGATCACGTTACGAATGCGCTTGCCGGTATGCCCCTTCCACTCGCCGTTGCGCAGCCGGTTCGCGAAAACCGCCATCCGATCGAGAACAGCGTGTACCTCGGGCACTACGTTTTTGCCATCGACCATGATGGTGGCGCCTCGCGGCGCTCGCAGCGCCGTGTGTAAGACGGCTCGCTTTTCCGTGACATTGATTTTGTCTCCACGAAACATGGCGGCGATGCGCTCTTGCAGACCAGATTCCTCAGCCAGCCGGATCAAGAGTGCGAGTGTTTCATCCGTAATGCGATTCTTCGAGTAATCGAGATAAAGGCCCAGAGCTTGGGCAGTCATACGTGTGCCGCGCTCGGGATCCTCCGCAAAAAGCTGCCGCAGGTGTAACTCTCGAATCTTCTTATAGTGAGATGTGAGGTTCTTCCAGGCCTGGCGTTTGATGACGCGACCTCCGGTTATTGCTTCGACGCGTGCTGCCATCTTGATCCTCCTTATGAGCCGAGAATTGAAACGCTGATCCGGGCCGGCGCGCGTCCGGGGAGGAAGGCGGCGGCTAAGCGCTCACTTCCCGGCGGCTGCCAAAATTTCTTGCAGCGAATACTTCTTGCAGCTCTCCGATGCGCTGCAGGGTGATATCCGGCTTCGCATACTTGGCCACCTCGGGCGCATCCAGGGCGTAGTGTCCTTGACGCACAAACACGGTTGTCACCCGGTCCCCCCAATGCTTCTTAAAGGCTGCCAGAATTCGCACCTTGTCGTCCACCATCACGTAATGCTCCGCCGGATACTTTTTCTCCACATCGGCCAGTTCCAGTTCTTTGTGGATATAGATCAGGACGTGGCCTTCGAAGATCTCATAAAGGCCGGAGCGGTCGATCTTGCGCGGCTGAAAAACCACGTCACCGTCGCTCAGAATCACAGCGCGCCCCAACCGCTGCGCGTATGCCACCGCGTCCAGCGACCCCGGAAACAGGCGATTGGCAAAGGGATAATTGATCATGAAGTGCGATACGGCCAGCAGTTTCGGGTCGCACGGCCGTTCGATGCGATAACGCTGCAGCGCGCCGAGATAGTCGGCGTATCCAAGTTCGGTGCGCAACTGCTCAAAGATTTCCCAATAGCGCTGCGCGCTAGCCTCGCCAACCTTGCTGGCGAGGTAGACCTTCAAATCTCGCGATACGCAATCGTTGTCGAGGAGCGTATTGTCCACATCGAAGAAGAGCACAACTTTCGAGTTGGTATCGGCGCCATGCACACGATCTCCAGAATTACCTAGGAATCTCGTTCTTGACTTCAAGAACGGCACCCAGTCTACACCCGGGCACACCGATTGGGGGCACCGATGACAGCCATTTTGCAACATTTGCGAAGCGGCGAGATGGGTGTAGACTGGGTGCCGTTCTTTAGGTCAGGAAAGAGATCCTGGGTAGTATCTTCTCGAAGCAAATCGAGGTTCGTTTGGCGGGGCCAACGCCCCGTCCAGACCCAGCGAAATTCAAGGAGTTAAAGATGCAACTCGGAATGGTAGGTTTGGGGAAGATGGGCGCCAACATGACGCGGCGCCTGATGCGCGGCGGTCACACACTGGTTGTATCCGACCTTAGCGCCGAAGCTGTCAAGGGTCTCGCTCGCGAAGGTGCGGTGGCATCCTCTTCGCTCGACGACCTGGTGGGCAAACTGACCGCTCCGCGCGCCGCATGGATCATGGTGCCGTCAGGCGATCCGACGGAGAAAACGGTGCAGGCTTTGCTCAAGACCATGCAGGCGGGCGACACCATCATCGACGGTGGCAATTCCTATTTCAAAGATGATGTTCGCCGCGCCAAAATCTGCGCCGCCAAGGGTGTGCATTACGTCGACGTAGGCACCAGCGGCGGTATCTGGGGAATCGACCGAGGCTACTGCATGATGATTGGTGGACCGAAGGAAGCCGTCCAGCGTCTGGACCCGATCTTTAAAACGCTGGCGCCCGGACGGGGCGACATCGAACGCACTCCCGGGCGCGAAAAAGTCGCAGGCGCCGCCGCTGGCACAGCGGAAGAAGGTTACATTCACTGCGGCCCGTCGGGCGCGGGACATTTCGTGAAAATGGTTCACAACGGAATCGAGTACGGCATGATGCAGGCCTACGCGGAAGGCTTTGACATTTTCAAGAACGCAACCTGCAAGGACCTTCCAGAAGATATCCGCTACAATCTCAACCTGCCGGATATCGCCGAGGTCTGGCGGCGGGGTAGCGTCGTGAGTTCATGGTTGCTGGATCTGACCGCGATGGCACTGCTTGAGAATCCCACGCTCTCCGAGTACAGCGGGTTTGTGCAGGATTCCGGCGAAGGCCGTTGGACGATCCAGGCGGCGCTCGAAGAGGCAGTTCCGGCCGAGGTGCTGACGGCGGCCTTGTTCGTGCGCTTCCGTTCGCGTCAGGATCATACGTTTGCGGAGAAGATGCTCTCCGCCATGCGACAGAAATTTGGTGGCCACATTGAACTCCAAGCGCCGGCAAAGACGGCGTAGGAGAGATAGTCATTGAATCATTGAAGTATTGCATCATTGATTCAATGCTCCATCGAGGTAACCATGTCTCAAACAGAGGTTCTACCAGCAATCACCACACTGCGGGTTGGGCGCGTTGGGGATCCGTGCGTGATGGTTGTCTTCGGTTTCGGGGGCGATCTGTCGCGTCGTAAGTTGATTCCCGCCCTCTATAATCTCGCGAGTCAACAATTGCTGTCGCGCGAGTTCGCCGTGATCGGGGTTGGCCGCTATGCCATGAGCGGCGACGATCCGCAGAAGAAACTCACCGACGATTTCAAAAAGTTTGCGGGCGGCACGGTCGACAACGATTTGTGGGAATGGTTTGTCCGCCGCATCAGTTATGTGAATGGAGATTTCGACGATCCCGCAACTTACGATCGTCTGAAAGAAACGCTGGCCAAGGTCGATAAGGAACACAACTGCCACGGCAACCACTTTTGTTACCTTGCCACCTCTCCCACCTACTTCGGTGACATTGTCGAACGGCTAGCGAAGGTCGGGCTGATGACCGAAGACAATGGCCATTGGCGGCGGGTGATTATTGAAAAACCTTTCGGCCACGATCTCGATTCCGCCAAGGCTTTGAACCAGCAACTGTTGAAAGTTGCCTCGGAACGCCAGATCTATCGCATCGATCACTACCTGGGCAAAGAAACGGTGCAGAATATTATGGCGTTGCGTTTCGCCAATGGAATTTTTGAGCCGATCTGGAATCGCCGCTACATTGATCACGTTCAGATTTCGGTCGCCGAAACAGTTGGCGTGGAAAAACGCGGCAGCTACTACGATACCGCGGGCGCCCTGCGCGACATGGTGCCCAACCACATCATGCAGCTCATCAGCCTCACCGCGATGGAACCGCCCATCTCCTTCGAGGCGAATGCGGTGCGCGACGAGCAGGCCAAGATTCTGCACGCCCTGCAGCCCTACACCGACGAGGATGTACTCAGCAAAACCGTCCGCGGGCAATACGGCGACGGCACCATGAACAACGAGCACGTGCCCGCATACCGCTCCGAAGATGGCGTGCCCCCGGACTCGCGCACCGAAACCTTCGCCGCCATGCGACTGTTGATCGACAACTGGCGCTGGGCGGGAGTTCCCTTCTATCTGCGGACCGGGAAGCGGATGGCTGGCCGCAATACCTATGTCGTGATTCAGTTCAGGCGCGCGCCCTTCATGCTGTTCCGCGAAACCCAGGTCGAGACCATGATGCCCAATCAATTGGTGCTGCACATTCAGCCGGAGGAAGGCATATCGCTGCGCTTCGCCGCCAAAACTCCAGGGACCACCATGCAGCTGGGAGAAGTGAATATGGATTTCAACTACACCGACTATTTTGGGACCAGTTCCGCGACCGGCTACGAACGCCTGCTGCATGACTGCATGATCGGCGACGCCACGCTGTTCCAGCGCGCCGACATGGTCGAGGCGGGCTGGAGCGTTGTCGATCCCGTGCTCGATGTTTGGAAGGCGCTGCCGCCGCGCAACTTCCCCAACTACGCCGCCGGAACCTGGGGACCAAAAGAGTCCGACGAATTGCTGGAACGCGATGGCCGGCACTGGAGAAATTTCGAGAAATGATTCTGGCGGGCGACATCGGAGGAACTAACGCGCGCCTTAGTTATTACCGCGAGCAGGATGACAACGTCCATTTCACCGCCGTCCACGAAAGTGTTTTTAGGAGCCGGGAATTTCGTGGGCTGGATGAAGTTGTACTCAAATTCGTGTCCGAAACCGGCCTCCGTCCCACCATCGCCAGCTTCGGGATCGCAGGTCCGGTGCGCAACGGACGCGTCGAAACTCCAAATCTGCCGTGGGTCGTCGAGTCGTCTCGCCTGGCGCAGGAACTGCAACTCGATTCTGTAAACCTTATCAATGATCTCGAGGCGCAAGCATGGGGCATTCAATGCCTGGAGGCCTCCGACACGGTTGCTCTTAACCCCGTCATTGAGCAAACTTCGGGCGGCAATCAGGCCGTAGTAGCCGCGGGAACCGGCTTGGGTGAAGCGGGGCTTATCTGGGACGGAAAACGCCACGACATTTTCGCCTGCGAAGGCGGGCATTGCGACTTCGCTCCGCGCAATGAACTGGAAATCGAACTCCTCCGCTACCTGCTTACGCGCTTCGGACACGTCAGCTATGAACGCATCGTTTCCGGTCCTGGCCTGGTAAACGTGTATCTGTTTCTCAAGGACACGCATCGGGGCGTCGAGCCGCAATGGCTGCGCGACGAAATCGCAGCCGGTGATCCCGGAGCCGCCATCTCGCGAGCCGGCGTTGACGGAAAGGCGCCTCTGGCCGAACAGGCTCTGGACCTGTGGGTTTCAATCTACGGCGCCGAAGCCGGCAATGTGGCGCTGAAAGTTCTGGCGACCGGCGGAATTTTCCTGGCGGGGGGAATCGCTCCGAAGATTCTTCCGAAGCTTGCGGGGCCGCTGTTCATGGAGGGCTTTATCAGCAAAGGACGCATGCAGCCACTGCTCGAAGCCATCCCGGTGCGCGTAATTACCAACGGAAAAACCGGGCTGCTCGGAGCCGCGTGCTACGGCGCCCGTCATGCCCAACCCGGCGTTGAATGCGCTACTACCAGCAAATGAAGTTTCTTGACTTTGCTCCTTTTTCTGGGACAATGGCTACGCTTTCCTGAACATCTTCCCTGACACCAGACTTCCGGAGGCTAGCATGGTTAAGTCACTGTCGGTCTTGCTATCTTTTCTACTGGCTGCAACTCCCATGTTTGCGGCTCCAACCGATAGCCAAACGGCGGGTGAAGTGAAGGCGCTCATACCCGCTGCATGGCGCAATGCGCAGACAGTCAAGGCCAAAGACAGCCTCGATTGGAATGATCTGCTGCAAACCTCTGACCAGGGACGTTTGCGGGCCGGGCTGACCGACGGCTCCATTCTCAGTCTCGGCTCCAACAGCGCGCTCAGAATAGTGCAGCACGATGCGGCGTCGCAGCAGACTTCGATGTATCTGGGCTATGGCAAGCTGCGCAGCCAGGTGGTCAAGATTACCAAGCCGGGTGGCAAGTTCGAAATCAGAACGCCGAACGCGGTGATCGGCGTCATCGGCACCGACGTCTTCGTAGGTTATGACAGAGAAAAAGACATCACTACAGTGATCTGTTACACCGGCAAATGTGCGGTGACTTCGGTGGGTACGGCGAAGGCAGTGAGAAAGTCCGATCAGGCAAACGCCGACCAGGCGGTTACGACTCTGGCGGCAGGGCAGTTAGTTATGGTCGGACTGAAACTTCCGCCCGAAGGATTGGCTCCCGAGTCCGAGATCATTCAGGCTTCGATGCAAGATACGAATGTCAACCCTCGTCCTGTGATTATTGCGCAACCGAAAGTCTGGATACCGATTTTGGGTGCTGTAGTAGGCGGCGTAGTTACGGGCGTCGTGGTGTCGACTCGCGGTGGTGGGTCAGCTGCCATACCTCCCCCAGTTACCTGTGGCGTCACGCCTAGGGGGCGATCGCAGCCGCAGTGCCAATGATGGAGCTTCAGTACGGTGAGCGGGTGGTGCGGGGTTGTTGCGGGAATCACGTTTCGGTGTGACGGGGTGCAGACTTGTTAACTTTCCCGCGGATGGTGGAGGCGCAACTCGTCAGCAACGGCAGTGGGGCCTCAGCTTCTTTTCGCGCGGGTGATTTCCTTGGCGACCGGCGAGACTTTGGAACCGGCTAGCCCCTAAGGACAACGTCATGAGATCTGCGAGGACATTCGTTGTTTGCATAGTCTTTCTCAGCGCTTTGGCGATGGCCCAAACCGCCCCTCCCCCCATCGTCTTCCCCATCATCGAGCAACCCCTGGTTCCCACGGCTGCGCAGCCGGGTGGAGCCGGTTTCACGCTTACGATTAACGGCGTTGGGTTCTACCCGCAACCAACCGCGGTGCTGTGGCGGGAAGGAACCAACGCCCCCATCCAGCTGACCATAACGAGTGTCAATACGAAGGGCACTCAGTTAACCGCGACGGTGCCGATGGCGGATATTACCGCCGCGGGGACTGCCTCGGTATCGGTGCAGACCAACATCAGCGACCTCACTGTCGCATCCAACGTGGAATTTTTTCAGATTGCAACTCCGGCATCTCCGCTATTCGCCGCTCCCGTGTTTTACGGAACCGGGGGTACGACCGAGAGCGCGCTGGCCGCGGACTTCAATGGCGATGGAATTCTGGACTTAGCTGTGGGCCTTAGTGATGACCCTTCTGAAGTCTGTATCCTTCTGGGGAACGGCGATGGCACGTTCTCTCCGCCCCCGACCCCTGCCCCCACATGTTACAACGTTGACAGCGCGCTCTCGATGGTGGCGGGAGCTTTCGTTAGCGATGGTGCTGGTTTGCCCGATTTAGCTGTGGGCGACGAGCTTCTCAAGAACAACGGGGACAGCACTTTCACCCGGTCACAGTATTTTAACCCTGAAGGTTTTGAACCCTACGCTGTGGGCGATTTCAACCAGACCGGCAACCTGAGTATTGCGGGTTATGGCGAGGGCGAGGTGGTTGTCGAGAACAACAACGGCGATGGCACTTTCACCCAAGGCCAGTCTTTCACCGGGAGTATCACGCAGTTCGGCGGCATGCTCGCGGCCGATTTCAACGGAGATGGCCTCCTGGATCTGGCCGTCCTGGATATCTATGCCGGAGGCCCAGCGATAAGGGTGTTCTTAGGATCTACCGACGGGTTCGTCACAGAAGCCGCGCCCGTAACTAATATCCAGCCGGGGGCTGTCTCTTTCACAGCCGCCGACTTCAATGGGGACAACGTACAGGACATCGCATACGCCTACAACCCGGACGCCGGCGGCGGTGAGGTTGCAATTCTGATCGGGAATGGAACGACCGGCACGTTCAACACGACCAACCCCTTTTCCTTGGCTTTAGCGAATCCTGTCAGCGGCCCGATCGTGACCGCCGACTTCAATGAAGATGGGATTCTCGACTTGGCCACGGGCACCTACGTCCTGCTAGGAAACGGCGTGCCGGGAAAGGGCGACGGAACGTTCCAGACACCGATTGCCTTCGAAGGCGAAGCAAGCAGCCAAATCCTGGCCACAGGCGATCTTGATGGCAACGGCCGGCCGGACTTGGTAACCTTGGCCGATTCAGGTATTTACGTCTATTTACAACAGGCTACAGTCGGGGCGCCGGTGGTCTCGCTCTCGCCCACGAGTCTCACTTTCACTGCGCTGGCGGTGGGATCCACGAGTGCATCGCAAACGGTAACGCTCACCAATTCCGGAAATGCAGCTCTGAATATCAGCTCCATCAGCGTCGGCGCATCATCATCCTACGAGAACCAATTCAGCCAGACCAACAACTGTGGTACCTCGCTCGCGATGGGTGCCAATTGCATCATCACCGTCAGCGCTACCCCCACCTTGGTTGGACCGGTCACGGCGTCGATCAGCATTACCGACAACGCGGCCGGCAGCCCGCAGACGGTCGGACTCACGGGAACGGGTTCACCCTTCTCGCTGACCACGAGCTGCACCAGCCTGACGGTGGTACCGGGACAGAGCGCAATTTTCACGGTGGATCTGGCTCCCGCCGGTGAAAACAGCCCGTCGGTAACGCTGGCTTGCAGCGGAGCGCCGACTCCAGGAAGCTGCACGGTATCGAATATTACGAACCCGCTGAATGGAGCGACCACGGCCCAAGTCACGGCCACGACCATGCAACAGACCGGCTTTCTGCAGCCGCCTTTGGGACGTTCGAACGGGAACCGGATGGCGGGATTGGTTGGACTGGCGGGGATCGCCGGGTTGGCCGCGCTGGTGGTGCTGCCGAACAAGCGTTGCGGGAAACCGGGGCGGCGCCTGTACGGGTTGATTTTGTTGTTGTGCCTGCTGGCGACGCTGGCGATGTTGCCATCATGTGCGAGCGGGGGTGGAGTTGATCCTCCGGGTACGCCAGCCGGCACCTATCCCCTTATGGTGACGGGAACTTTCCAACCGGCGACGGGGGCGGCCATCACGGAGACGGTCAGTTTTAACCTGGTTGTGCAGCAGTAGCTCGCAGGAGGGACGCAGTGAACCAGCTCTTGTATGCTGACGTTCCGTCGCTCGGGCTATCGCGCGAGGGCAACTTTATGAGATCTGCGAGGGCATTCGGCGTTTGGCTGATCTTTCTTAGCACTTTGGCCATGGCGCAAACCACCGCCCCTGGTGCCAGCATCCCTACCATCGAACAACCTCTGGTTCCCACAGCGGCCCAGCCGGGCGGTGCCGGTTTTACGCTTACGATTAACGGTACGGGGTTTGTTCCGACGCCGACGGGCGTGCTGTTTGGTGGCACTACGCTAACAATAACGAGTTCCACTGCCACTCAGTTAAAAGCGATGGTACCGGCGACGGCCATTGCCAAACCGGGGACCGCATCCGTATCGGTCCAGACCAACATCAGCGACCTCACCGTCGCCTCCAACGTGGCATTTTTTCAGATTGCGACCCCGGCATCTCCGCTATTCGCCGATCCCGTCGATTACAGCCTTCAAGGTAATGAGGATCCGGTCGAGAGCGTGCTGGTCGCAGACTTGAATGGCGATGGCATTCCGGATTTAGCTGTGGGCGTCTCTAACGACCCTGATGTGGTTTATATTTTATTCGGAAAGGGCGATGGTACGTTCGCACCACCCCCGTCCCCCGCGCCCTCATTTTATGAGGTTGATGACGCGAGTTCAATGGTGGCAGGAGTTTTTACCAATGATGGTGGTTCGCTCGATATAGCTGTAGGCGACCAGCTCCTCGTAAACAACGGTCAGGGAACTTTCACGGTAAAAATCACGCCGCAAGAAGGCTTGATACCCATCGCTCTAGGCGACTTCGCCCAGACCGGTGCGCTAGATATAGCGGGTAACCTCGACGGCACCGTGTTGATCCTAAACAACGATGGGGAGGGCAATTTCAGTATAGGGCAGCGTTTCGGCGCGATTGAGCAGTTCGGTGGTCTGCTTACGGCTGATTTCAACGGAGATGGCATCCTCGATCTCGCCGTGTTGGATCTCGGCGAAAATGTCGTTGATGTGTACCTGGGAGCCACGGGCACCGCGGGGTTCAACACAACCCCGGTGAGGACTAATATCCCAGGGAACACTTTTGCTTTCACAGCCGCCGACTTCAATGGGGATGGCAAGCAAGACATCGCGCTCGTGTACGGCTCAGAAGGAGGAGATGTTGTTTACATTCTGAACGGGAATGGAGACGGCTCGTTTAACACCACCAACCCCTTTAACGAGGTTTTACCGCCTCCTTATTTCACCAGCGGCGTAATCGTGACCGCCGACTTCAATGAAGACGGGAAACTCGACTTGGCCACGGGTCCCTACGTCCTGCTGGGAAACGGCGACGGAACGTTCCAGACACCGGCGATCAGCAACGGCGGAGATGCTGAGGAAGCCGTCTTGTTGGCTACAGGTGATTTCAACGGTGACGGACGGCCGGACTTGGTGACCCAGGACGGTACAAATGGTGTAGAGGTGGCCGTCATATTGCAACAACAAGTGGTAACTGGTGCACCGGTGGCCGCGCTCTCGCCCACGAGTCTCACTTTCACTGCGCTGGCGGTGGGATCCACGAGTGCATCGCAGACGGTAACGCTCAGCAATACCGGAAATGCAGCTCTGAATATCAGCTCCATCAGCGTCGGCGTCAACGGATATCCCTCCTCCGACTTCAGCCAGACCAACAACTGTGGCACCTCGGTCGCGATGGGTGCCAGTTGCATCATCACCGTCAGCGCTACACCTACCTTGGTTGGACCGGTCACGGCGTCGATCAGCATTACCGACAACGCGCCCGGCAGCCCACAAACGGTCGGACTCACGGGAACGGGTTCACCCTTCTCGCTGACCACGAGCTGCACCAGCCTGACGGTGGTTCCGGGACAGAGCGCAATTTTCACGGTGGATCTGGCTCCCGCCGGTGAAAACAGCCCGTCGGTAACGCTGGCTTGCAGCGGAGCGCCGACTCCCGGGAGCTGCACGGTATCGAATATTACGAACCCGCTGGATGGAGCGACCACGGCCCAAGTCACGGCCACGACCATGCAACAGACCGGTTTTCTGCAGCCGCCTTTGGGACGTTCGAACGGGAACCGGATGGCGGGATTGGTTGGACTGGCGGGGATCGCCGGGTTGGCCGCGCTGGTGGTGCTGCCGAACAAGCGTTGCGGGAAACCGGGGCGGCGCCTGTACGGGTTGATTTTGTTGTTGTGCCTGCTGGCGACGCTGGCGATGTTGCCATCATGTGCGAGCGGGGGTGGAGTTGATCCTCCGGGTACGCCAGCCGGCACCTATCCCCTTACAGTGACGGGAACTTACCAACCGGCGACGGGGGCGGCCATCACGGAGACGGTCAGTTTTAACCTGGTTGTGCAGCAGTAGGAGGAACGCGGTGGGCTGGCCCTTGTATGCTTTCTTCGCGTGCTGTCTATCGGCGACAATATCGGTGACAATATGCAGGCGGTAGCCATTTCTCCTTGAAGGGCCAGAGCAAACCCCGGGCATTGATGCAGCTTGCGCTCCGCCACGCGGATGCGGCGATTGCTGTATTTATGACAAGCGTTGGGTTGGTTTTTTTTGCTTTCACCGGAATCGGCGGCAACCAGCGTGCCGGTTTTCTGTTTCTCCAGGACATCGAGCAGCGCACACTCGATCTTCGCTTTGGCACGCGTGGTAAGCGCGCTGTGGATCCGCGCATCGTCATTGTTGGCATTGACGACAAGACGCTGCAGACGATCGGCTCCTACCCTCTGCCGCGAAGTAACTATGCGCTGCTGGTGCGTCAGTTGAAACAGGGAGGCGCTCGTGTTGTCGCCTTCGACGTAACCTTCCCCACCGCAGCCAGCAGCGAAGCGCTTGACGCCCTGGCACGCTTGCGCAAGGAAATCGGACCCTCCGCGCCGGCAGGCCTGCGAAATAAAGTTCAGCAACTCGAGCGGGAATCCGATGTCGACGCGCAGTTTGCAGCCGCCCTCAAAGACGCGGGGAACGTCGTTCTCGGCCATCTTTTTCTGGGCGCCGAGCGTTCCAAGTTTATGGATCCGAAGCTCGCGGAGGCTTACTTCAACATCGTATGGGCGAAGAGCTTTCCGCAGGTCTTTAAAGTTAAATCCAACAACCGTGATTTTGATCTCGGCGAGGCATGGAAACACAGTGGAGGACCGGTGGAGGCCGGCGTGGAAGCCAACCTTCCGAAACTGGCCGAAGCCGCCGCGTCGTATGGTTTCTTCAACATCGATCCCGATGCCGACGGCACCATTCGGCGGGCGCTGTTCGTCATTCGCTACCAGGACCAGGATTTCTTCCCGTCGCTGGCGTTACAGGTCTTGCGACAATATGAAAACATTCCCGACCAGCAAATCGCGGCTTACATTTCGGCCGAGGGCATGGAGCGCATTCAGTTTGGCGATCACGATCTGCATCCCTGGCAGAACGGCAGCGCGCTGATCAATTATGTTGGCCCCTATCATTCCTATCCGCATTACTCGATGGTGGACGTAGTGCGCGGGGTTCTGCCCGCGGATACATTTCGCGACAAAATTGTTTTTGTTGGCGCCACGGCGCTGGCCATCGGCGACCTGCGCAACACACCGTTTGAGAAACAGGGCTCTGGTTATATGGGCGTTGAGATCCATGCCAACATCCTTGATAATCTGCTGCACAGCGGCGAGCCGAAGCGCACTTTTCTGATCCGCGGCCTCGGCGAAGAGATCGTCGACATCGGCTTCATTGTCTTTTTCGGGGTCGGGCTCGGACTTTGGTTCGGCCGCATGCGCCCCCTGATTGCAACCCTCACGGCCATGGTAGTGCTGGGAGTATTTCTGGGGTTTGTCTACTTCGGCTTTGTTCACTGGGGGCGCTGGTACAGCCTCATGGTACCGGCGGCGACGCTGGTGGGCTCGTATGCTTCGATCACCAGTTTTCGGATGATTCACGAGGAGCGCGAGAAGCGGAAAATCCGCAAGACATTTTCTCAATACCTCTCCCCTGGCGTGATCGCGCTAATTGAGAAGAATCCGCAAAGGTACATTCGTCCGGGAGGCGAAGTCCGCGACCTGACGGTGATGTTCAGCGACATCCGCGATTTCACCTCTCTTTCCGAGGGCCTGACACCAGACGATCTCGTGAACCTGCTGAATCAGTACCTGACCGTGATGACGGACATTCTGTTTCGCAATCTGGGCACACTCGACAAATACATCGGCGATGCCATTATGGCGTTCTGGGGATCGCCTTATCCGCAGCAGGATCATGCCTATGGCGCCTGTTGCTGCGCCCTGGAGATGATCGCTAGTCTGGAAGAACTGAACCGCAAGTGGGCAGAGCAGGGACGACGTCCGATCGCCATCGGCATCGGGCTGAACACCGGCCCGGTGAACGTCGGCAACATGGGATCTAACAAACGCCTGTCATGGACCGTGATGGGAGACAACGTCAATCTAGCTTCGCGGCTGGAGGGCATGACCAAGCAATACCGCAGTCAAGTGATCATCAGCGAAAGCACCTATTCCCAAGTGGCGGATCAGTTTGTGGCGCGTGAAGTTGACCGCATCCGCGTGAAGGGAAAAAAGCAGCCGGTGGTGATTTACCAGTTGATGGCCAGGGATTCCGAACGCCACGCCTACGCCGCGCTGCTGACCCAGTTCAATGACGCGCTCAACGCATACCGCAGCCAGAATTGGCGGGAGGCAGCCGGAAAGTTCGGCGAGTTGCTCATTATGTATCCGGATGACGGCCCCACCCAGGTACTGCTGCAGCGCTGCATTGAATTCATGGAGGAAGCGCCCGAGCCTGACTGGGACGGAGTCTACGTGATGAAATCAAAATAGTTTTAACTCCGGGCCTGCCGGTATCGGCTTGCTCTGAGGATTAGTCAGTCGGGTTGCGGGGGAACTTCTGGTAGGGCAGGCGCACGTTGTCAATCACGACTTGATCGGCCCTGATGCTGACTGGCGCCTGAAAATCAGGCACGCCACAGGGACCACCCGCGCCACAGGCGGCGTTAACTGCTCCCGCGGTGACGAAGTCATCCTGGTCGACGCCGTCTCCGCTGACGCCCAGTCCGCCGACGAGCACGCCATTTTGATAAAGCGGCAGGCTGCCGGGGAAAAAGACGACTCCACTCATGTTGTTGGTGTTGGGCGGGAATGCCACCGAACTTGGTCCCTGGGTACAAGGGTTCGACGTATCGTAAAGATATAGCGGGAAAAATGGCCCATCGCCCGATCCGTCGATCCCTGGCGGAAACAGCGGCTGAGCTCCGAAGCCGATGGTGCGGTTGGTCACCGCGGTTCCCCCCGGGACGCCGGGCAAATCGGTCACGCCAACCGTACTGAACCACACCGCGTTGCGGGCCTTGGTGGCCGCCTCGTCGGCGCTGAATACCATTCCATCCGACATGCGATAGAGGCCGAGAATCGTGCCGTCGAGGTCCGCGACAGCAATTGTCATTCTAGTCTTGGAGCCGGGTGGAAGGCGGACCACGGCACGCGTTATGCTTGCCGTGGCTATAGCGTTCATGATGATTCCGTTGACGTCACTCTGCGACAGCGCGGTGCCAGCATTGGGACCGACCAAGTAACCCTGCGGGGGCAGCGTGCCTGCCGTCGGGGATATTTCATATGAGCCCGCACCTGCGAAGGGCCCGGGAGATGTGCCCGCAGGCTGCGTGGTTTGGTTCACGAAAGGCAATGCGATTCCGCCGATGATGACGACTCCCGGCGGCGGAAGCTGAGCAATGGTGGGCAGAAGTCCCGAATTCATCGCGCCCGAATACGCAGCGTATTCCGCAATTTCGGAAGATGAGCTTACCACTCCCACGCCACCGACCGCTCCGCCATCGAATAGGGGCACACCGCCGGGATTGACCGCGAACGGCTGGCTGTCGTCCGTATCTGCTTTGCCAGTAATGATGCCCGGACCGAAGCCGCCACCGATCGAAAGGGACGGATTCAACATCTGTCCCGGCAGGAAATTGTTGCTCAGGGTACAGCCGCGGTTGGTGTTCTCGATTCCATACAGATCGCCATTGGGAGCGCCGGCGACGCCTGGGGGAAAATGAATGCTGCTGATGAATCGCACCGTACGTGAAGAGACCGGCGCCTGATCGTTGCTGAAGAACGCCGCAGTCCGGGCCAACCCGACAGCCAGATCGTCCGACGGTACGGTCTGGCCAAAATTTCCGATCGCCGTCGCCGGCGCCCCGGCCGTATCGTACACAGCGAGGATGTTGCCCGCGCGGTCCGCAACCGCGACCACCATGGGCGCGTTCACGGACGCCACCGCATTCTGTACAACATTGGTTACATCGGTGACACTCAGCGGAGTCGCTGTTGCTGGAGGGTCGGGCGTGATCGAAGACGAAGATCCACCTCCGCCGCAGGACAAGCACAGCAGAACTGCCGCCGCTACCACCAGAGAGAGTCCGGAAAGGCCAAAGAGACAATGCTGCTCGCTCCTGGTCTTGATAATTCGAACTCTGTTCATGCGAGCTTTCCCTCTAAAATCTCCACCCGCAGTGGCCGGGCACTTCTTGGCAAACACGAATGCAGCGCTATGCACGGATTCACATTCGCTGCGATTTGGATCTGATTATTGCGCGCCGCCTATTATGCCTCGGCTCGGGACAAAGTCAAGCAATGCTTGCTACCGGGCAGAAGTTGTGATAGGTGTTATGCCCCATCCGGTTCCGGCTATTAGAAGCGACTTCAGTTCTGGCGATGAAAATTGAACTGGCAAAAGCGCCGCGGCTTATGAAGGCTTGGACTTTTACGACCGCGTTTCTGTGCCTGGTCGCGCTGGGCGGTATGACGTTTGGACAGGAGACTGCTCCAACGCCTTCGCCTTCGGTGCAGCGGATTCCCGGACACTCGCCCGCGAGCACTGCGTCGCTCCAAGGTACGGTGAGAGACTCGCAAACCAAGCTGGCAATCCCCGGAGTCGAGATCAGCCTCCTCCGCGGGGGTGTCGTGGTAAGCGAAAAATCAACTGACGTGGAAGGTATCTTCCGCCTGGTCGGTTTGGCGCCGGGAACATATGAACTCAAGGCCGAGAAGCAAGGATTCCAGGTCGTGGACCTGCCGAGTCTACAAATCAAGGGTCCTGAAACCAAGGATCTGGCGTTAGAGGCGATAGCCAGCGAGACGCCGCCGACGAAAGGTCCATCCGGGGTTCCGGGCGCTGTACCCTCGCCCCCGGCTCCACCGCTTCCGCCGACTGGACCTTATCCAGGGTTGCGAACTTCCGCAACGCCTTCCTCTCCCGGGCCGCTGGGCATTGCTCCCGAGCAGATGCCCCCCGACAGCGTGAACTCCGCGAAGGAGCCCGACCGGTGGAACGTGAACATGCCGGTCTGGGATCGCTACGGCAAAGGCGGCGAATACCCCTATACCAAAGGGCACTGGTACGACCCATTTAATCGCAGCCGCCTTAAGGGAGACGAGCCCATTTTCGGGCGACAATGGTTCTTTGACTTCACCGGAACCAGCCTCACCGGCCTGGACGTGCGCCGGCTGCCTGTCCCCAGCGGCGTATCCGCCGAGAACGGCGATAGCGCCGACTTTTTCGGCCGGGGTGAACAGGGCTTCGCCTCGCAAAGTTTCCGACTGTCGTTCGATCTTTTCGAAGGCGACACCAGTTTTCGGCCGATTGATTTCCGTATTCGCTTTACTCCGGAATTCAATTTGAACTTTCTGCAAACCCGCGAGCGCGGACTGGTCAATATCGACGTTCGCGACGGCACCAACCGATTCGACACGCATGCCGGTGTGCAAGAGGCATTTGTCGAAGCCAAACTCCACGACGTGAGCCCGAATTTTGACTTCATCTCGGTTCGGGCCGGGATCCAGCAGTTCGTCAGCGATTTTCGGGGCTTTATTTTCGCCGAGGAGCAGCCCGGCATACGCCTCTTCGGGAATCTGCGTTCCAACCGTATCAACTACAACCTGGCCTATTTCTATTTTCTGGAAAAGGACACGAACAGCGGACTGAATACGTTCAACCAGCGTCATCAACAGGTTTACATCGGGAATGTTTACATCCAGGACTTCTTTGCCAAAGGCTACACCACGGAATTCAGTTTCCATTACAATCGCGACGACCCCACGATCCACTTCGACGACAATGGATTTCAGGTGCGGCCGTCACCCATCGGGTCGGTGGTGAATAACAGCGTTCTGACGCACGGCATTCGCGCCTACTACCTGGGCTGGACCAGTAACGGCCACATCGGCCGCCTGAATGTAAGCCACGCGTTTTATCAGGCGCTGGGCCATGACACTTACAATCCGATCGCGGGAAGACACGTTGACATCGACGCCCGGATGGCTGCGCTGGAGTTGTCGGTGGACAAGGATTGGGTGCGCTTCCGGTCATCGTTCTTCTACGCTTCGGGCGACCCCAGTAACCGGTCCGATGCACTCGGAGCGGGCGGCGGACGCGGTCCAACCGCCCGCGGCTTCGACACGATTGTGGATGAAACGAATTTCGCCGGCGGAGCCTTCAGCTTCTTCGATCAACAAGGCATTCGCCTGACGAGCACGGGAATCGCGCTCACCAATCCTGGCAGCCTGCTGGTCAGCTTGCGCAGCAACAAGGAAGAAGGCCAGGCCAACTTCGTAAATCCAGGGGTCTATGTATTCAACGTGGGTGCTGATTTCAATTTGACCCCGAAGCTGAAGGCGTTCGTAAACGCGAACTACCTTCAGTTCGACCGGACCGAGCCGTTACAATTCGTCCTGGCACAAACCGGAATCCGGCACAGCATCGGTACCGACACCGGAATCGGAATTCAGTACCGTCCGCCGTTGACGGAGAATATCGTGATCACGTCGGGAGTATCGAACTTAGTTCCGGGCGCCGGGTTCGAGGACATCTTCAACAAGCGAGTGTTAATCTCCGGATTCACAACGATAAAGCTAGTGTTCTGAGCTTAAGCTATGCGGCTTTCTCTCTGGCGACGATGTTCTTGGAGACGATTGGGACTAGTGTTGTCCCTCGCGGCGATAGTCTGCGCCGCGTTGGCGGTGTTTGGACCTGCCGGCAGAACGGCGGCCTCCGAACAAACCCCCGAATCGTCGCCGCAAACGAGCACGGAACAAAGCTCGCCTGGGCTTGGAGACTCGCTCGAAGAAGCGGAGCACAGGTCGGCAGGTTGCGTAACTTGCCACAACCCGATGGACAGCACGACCATGCACACGACCGGAACCGTGCGCTTGGGCTGCACTGACTGTCATGGAGGGAACGCTCAGATCTCGTTGCCTGCCGGAGTAGCGCACGGATCGCAGCAATACTTGGAAGTGACTAAGCAGGCGCACCCGCGGCCTCGATTTGTCGAGAGCGCCCGGTCCTCCGCCAACCCGGTTCGTTCCTATGCCAAGTGGCTGAAAGAAGACGCGGATTACATCAAGTTTATAAACCCCGGCGATTTGCGCGTAGCGGATCAAACCTGCGGCCGGTCTGGATGTCATACAGCAGAAGTCCAGCGGGTACGCACCAGTATGATGACCCACGGTGCGATGCTATGGGGAGCCGCGCTTTACAACAACGGTGCGATTCCGTTGAAGAATCCGATTTTCGGCGAAAGCTATGGCCCCGATGGCGCGCCGCAGAGATTGCAGACCTTCCCGCCACCGACTGCCGAAGAGACGCGCACAAAGGGAATTCTCCCGTACCTTGAACCGATTGAACGATGGGAAGTGTCGCAGCCCGGCAACGTATTGCGGTCGTTCGAGCGTGGCGGCGAAAAGAAGCCCGAAGTAGGGATTCCCAGTCCCGAAGAGTTGCCGGGAAAGCCCGACGTCAAACTCGGCCAGCGCGGCTTTGGCACTCTAACGCGTACCGACCCTACCGTCCTAGGTTTGCAGAAAACGCGCTTGCTCGATCCTTTGCTGTCATTCCCCGGAACCAACGATCAACCCGGTGACTTTCGCGCCAGCGGATGCAGCGCTTGCCATGTGATCTACGCTAACGACCGTTCGCCGGAACACTCGGGACACTATGCGTCCGGTGGCAACCTTGGGCAGACCGCAACTGCTGACCCGACCATTCCGAAGAATGAGTCCGGACATCCCATCAAACATGAGTTCACTCGATCGATTCCGTCGAGTCAGTGCATCGTTTGCCACATCCATCCCGGTACCAACATGGTCGCACCTTACTTTGGCTACACCTGGTGGGACAACGAGACCGATGGCGACAAGATGTATCCCAAGGAGCAACGTCATCCCAGTCCGAAGGAACAGCAATTGGTCCAGACGCGGGATCCGGAGCGCGCTGCGATTCGCGGCAACTGGTCCGATGTAGGTTTCCTGGAGAAGACTGGGACGCCGGAATTCAACAAAGACCTCAAGAACACGCAGTTCGCCGATTTCCACAGTCACGGATGGATTTTCCGCGCGGCCTTCAAACATGATCGCAAAGGCAATCTTCTCGATGCCGACGGAAACCAGGTTTCTTTCGAGGATCCGGAGAAGTTCAAGAAAGCTGTCCACCTGAAGGACATCCACCTGGGAAAGGGCATGCATTGCATTGACTGCCACTTCGAG
Source organism: uncultured Acidobacteriaceae bacterium (assembly GCA_963747545.1). GTDB lineage: Bacteria > Acidobacteriota > Terriglobia > Terriglobales > Acidobacteriaceae > Acidiflorens. The sequence continues at coordinate 772,431 of CAVVFQ010000004.1, forward strand.
CAGGACAGCCACGGCAACGGAAAATTGTATGGGGAAACACGCAACGCCATTGAAGTCGATTGCGTGGATTGCCATGGCACGATCCAGCAACGAGCGACGTTGCACACGTCAGGAATCGCGGCGCCTGCCGGCGGCACTGCGCTTGGCCAACTGCGCACGCCTTTTGGTGAACGGCGCTTCTACTGGCAAGGAGATCGGTTATTTCAACGGTCGATGTTAGAGAAGGAGCAGCAATGGGAGGTGGTGCAGGTGATCGACTCCATCACTCCCGGAAACTCCCACTACAACGAGAAATCGCGCCTCGCCAAAACCATCCAGAAGGACGGCAGTACCTGGGGAAGCGCCGACGCCGACTCGTCGCAGTTGGCGCATGAAAACAGCAAGATGACGTGCTACTCCTGCCACAGCTCGTGGGCCCCCACGTGTTATGGATGCCATCTTCCGATGGTGGCAAATCAGAAGATGCCCATGCTGCACAACGAGGGACTGACGACTCGCAATTGGACGTCCTACGATTTCCAGGTCCTGCGCGACGACGTTTACAGCCTGGCGATTGATGGCACGGTCACCGGGCATCGAGTCGCTCCGGTGCGTTCGGCGTGCGCTGTGCTGGTTAGTTCCCAGAACAATAACCGCGACTGGATCTATTACCAGCAGCAGACTGTTTCCGCGGAGGGTCTCAGCGGGCAGGCGTTTAGTACCTTCGTCCCCCACACTGTGCGCGCCACGGAAACCAAGGGCTGCACCGACTGCCATGTATCGAAAGCAGGCGACAACAATGCCTGGATGACCCAGTTGCTCCTGCTGGGGACGAACTTCATGAACTTCATGGGTCGCTACATCTACGTAGCCACCGGCAACCGGGGATACGAGGCGGTTGCGATTGCCGAACATGAAGAACCCCCGGCTGTGATTGGAAGCGATTTGCAAAGGCTCGCCTATCCCGACGACTACAACAAACATGTAAGAAACAAACGTGAGTTGAAGGAGGCGTATGGGCACGCCGGGTCGGACATTCTGGATGTTCAGGCTCGCGGCGAATATCTTTACGCGGCCATGGGAAAAGGTGGTTTGCGGGTCTACGACATCGCTAACGTCGATGACAAGGACATTTCTCAACGCACGATTACTGCGCCGGTCTCGCCCCTCGGCCAGCGGTTCTATGTTCCTACGAAATATGCGATGGCGGTAGCGACTCCCACGACACTGGGTGTGGACCCGTTACGCACGCATCGCCCCGAAAACGAAGAGCAACCTATTCACTTGATCTACGGTTTTCTCTACGTCGCTGACAAAGAAGAGGGCCTGGTGGTCATCGGCGACCCCAATTTGAAGAGCAAGAGTCCCGGCGTCGGCACTTTGCTCGACGGCAATCCCAACAACAATTTTCTCAAACGCGCTTTGGCTTTCAACCCCAACGGCGCGCTGAAGGGAGCGCGGAGGATTGCCATCGTTGGTACGTATGCTTACATCCTTTGCGACGCCGGCCTGGCCGTGGTGAGCCTCGATAATCCACTTAAACCCGCACTCGTAACCCAAATCGGCGCGCCTTTTCTAATGGAGGCGCGGGGAATCGCCGTGCAGTTCCGTTATGCGTTCGTGGTGGATAGTCAGGGACTGAAGGTTCTGGATATTACTCATCTCGACCGGCCAGTTCCGGTTCAGGGAGCGCTGGTTCCGCTGGCCGACGCGCGCAACGTGTATGTTGCTCGCACTTACGCGTACGTTTCCGCGGGCAAGCAGGGTTTGGCCATAGTGGATATTGAGCATCCCGAGCAACCTAGGCTGGACCAGATTTTCAACGCCGATGGCGCCATGAATGACGTGAACGACGTCAAACTGGGCATGGTCTCGGCGGAGTTGTTCGCCTACGTGGCCGATGGCAAGAACGGGCTGCGTGTGATTCAGTTGTTCTCGCCCGCCGACAATCCCAACTTTTCCGGATTCAGCCCGCGCCCCACTCCCAAGCTGATTGCCACTCACCACACGCATGGGCCGGCGCTGGCCGTTTCCAAGGGCACCGATCGCGATCGCGGCGTGGACGAGAGCGGCAATCAGTTGGCGGTGCTCGGACGCCGCGGCGCTCGCCCGTTCAATCAGCAGGAAATGCAGCGCATGTATCTTCGTAATGGCGAACTCTATACGGTTAGCGACAGCCCCCCCGGCCCCGCACATTGATCCTGGGTGCTACTTTGATGTTGCCGCCCGCAATTGTTGGATCGTGAATTTTCCGTTGGCGGGTCGTTCTTTCGTCCAGTCATGATACGAATGGCACTCGGAACAACGGCCACTGGCGGCATCATGCCGCGCCCCGCTGTCCTGGTGGCAACTGCGGCACGATGCAATACCGGGCAGCAGGATGTCGGCGGTTTGGCGACTCTCGGGCGTCCGGTTGTGGCACGCCGTGCAGGTCAACAGGCGATGGGAATCGTGGTTGAACTCGGCGTGCAGGAACCAGCGTGCCGGTATGGAAGACTTTGCCACCATCGGCAGCATTCCTTGGCCTTCAATCATGATGTGGCAGAGCTTGCAGCCTTTGTCGAATAGCAGGCGACCGGCCAGCATGACCTGCTGGTCTATCCATTCCTGCCGATTTTGTGGAACCGGCAGTGGCAATTTCATCTTGCCCGGCAGCATCCGTTCCGGCGCCACCGCTTCCGTCAGCGCTCCTGGATGAGACGCGAAGTAGTCGCTGTAGCTCTGAACTAGAAATGCCTGGACAACTTCCGGCTTGTCATGCGGGGCCGCTTGATCGAAGCGCTTGTCGAATTGCAGGTCCTTAACGTGACAGCCAGCGCACTGATTCACGTAAAGAATTGGCAACATGTAATCCCGGGAGGGCGAGTGCTTCAGGTCTGCGCCCATGCCGGCTGCGACGGACTTAGCCTGGGGCATGGCATACGGCCAGCTCCCGTCCATCGCCGACACGCGATGGCAGTCTTGGCAATCCATCTGCACGGGGCCAGCCGGGCCGGTGAGATTGGGACGCAAATGGGCGTAGTGATTCAGTTTGACCTGCCCCGGATCACGCGCGCCCGGGCGCAACGCTGCGAACTCTGGATGATCCTTGTCGAAGTCTTTCACCACGCGCACGTAATGCGGATCCCCGCCCCGGGTTAGTAAGTCCGCATGACACTGGGTGCAACTGACATTCTCTGTGCTCGCCAGTCGAAGCGAACCCCTGTGCTCTACGTGGCATGAAGCGCAGCTAACCGTGGAGGCCACCTTGTCGGCGTGATGTGCGGGCGCGTCGTGGCACTTCGAACAGGCATCGTCACTGACCTTCGCCCGGAAGAAACCAAGGGTCGTCACATGGCAAACATTACAGCGCTGTCCCAACACGGAGTGCGCTGCTGAAAGCGGCCCGCTGCTATACACCTTCTGGCTGCTTACGCGCTTTGCCGCGAACCATCCGAGGGCGACGATCGGAATCAGGATCGACAGCCAGAGCCGCAAGCTGCGGAGGGGATGGGCATGCGTGAAATACTGCAAGTCCATCCGCTTGGCGAGATTCTTGGTGGTGCGTACGCGCCGAGCCATCGTTTGTCCTCAATAGCGCAACGCCATCACCGCGTGCACCGTCCCCAGCAGCAAGAGCGCGTAGGAAGCAGGTATGTGCACGAGCAGCCATGCGTGCAAAATGCGATGGTATTGAGTTTGTTGGTCGAGTTCGCGCTTTTCCTCGCAAATATTCTCCAAATCGTCGACCGTTGCATGCAAGTTTGGCGGTAGCAACAGGCGCAGTTGCTGGAACATGCTTTGGGACCGATTGCGATCGGCCAGCGCCATGCCCATGGATCCGCTATGCGCGATATAGGGCTCCATCTCGCGCCGGAAGAAGTCCTGAAGTTGGTCGCTGGCTCCTTCGTCTACCTGCAAGCCGGAGGCGACCGTGAGGCCGCCTATGGTTCCTGCGCTCGCCGATGCGGCACGCTGTTGCTCGGTGGCTTGGGACACACTTCCTGCGAGCGCGGAAGAAGCCTCTGCAACCATGGTCTGTGCTTCTTTGACTAGTAGCGAACGCACGCGCCCTATCTGTTCGTAGATAGTTTCCAGCGGAATCCTCTGGGTTGTCAGCCTCGGCATGAAATGTTGCAATATTGCTCCCACGATTCCGCTGACGAAAACTACAAGCAAAAGCCACATCAAAGCTCTCGTCAACCCCACCCCAAAGCGGAATCCCGAATGGAAGAGGATCAACGGAAAGCTAATGAAGCCGAGCCAAAGGTGACCGCGCATCCAGGCTTGCGCTCGTCCTACGCGCCAGATCGGTACTTGCTTACGGGCTCCGAGCAGCCCGGCGAAGAGCATAAATGCTGAGGCGATGCTCCCATACATCAGGCCGACCGCGGTCCCGCCGTTTGCGCCCTGGGGCGCAGTACGGCTGTACGGAATGTAGATGACAGTGGCGAGGAGCAGTCCGGCCAAACTGCCTATGAACCACGTCCGGTGTGTCTCATCAATGCGCAAGGGGCACTGTCCTACTTCACTGGCTCTGATTTCCTAACTATGGTCTGCCTACCTTTTCTCGCTTCAGCAGGCCGGCGAAGAATTCTGGCGGGTTCACGCGATGTGCGGCATCATGCGGGCACGCATATACGCAACTCGGTTCCGCGTGGTCCAGGCAGAGATCGCAAGATGTGGCTTTCATCTTCACGCTAGCGGTACTTCTTCCCGGATAGGAAGGATCGTCCAGTTGGATCGGGAACGGATGCATATTGATATTCCCGTAAGGACAATTGCTTGCGCACAGGCCACAACCGATACACCAGTCCTCAATGATCACCTCAAGCGAATTGCGTCGGCGAATCGATCCCACCGGACAACCGACCATGCAAAGCGGATCGCGGCATTGCCGGCACGAGGTGGCGACCAGATACCGGTCAAAGCGAAGTCCTTCACGAATCAGGCGGCTTACTCCGTCGTGAGCGTCCGCGCACGCGCGGACGCACTGATCGCAGCGGGTACAACGATCGAGGTCGAGAAGCAGCAGGCTTTGCGCCTCCATCAGACCCTGATTGAGGAACTGGTCCATGGAGACATCGGCAGCCGGCGCAACCCTTTGCCGGTTCTGCTCCGCATGCTCCGCCGACTCTGCTTCCAGCTTCCGCCGGATTTCCGGGAAGCGGTCGAGCATGAGCTGGAAATCGTCTCCGGGAATGCGCACCACCTCCACGTGGTCCAGCGCCGTGCACGTGGCGATGCGCGGCGTGCCCGTAAGGAAAGCCATTTCGCCAAAATATGAACCTCTCGCCAGGTAAGCCAGGACGATATCCCCGCCCGGCCGATGCTGGGATACCTTCACGAACCCGAGTCGCACCAGGTAAAAGCTATCGGCCACCTCACCCTGAGTGCAGATGACCTGTCCTGGTTGAAAGCGCAGCAGTTCGACGTGCTCCCGCAAATGGTCGATAAAGTCGCCGGTAAGCGGCGCCAATACCGGCACGCTGCGCAGGTGCGAATCCAACGCGCGCGCCTTATAGGTGCGGTCAAGTTGCTCGCGGAAATTCTTGTTACGCTGCATGATGTCGAGAACATTGCGCAGCATCTCGAGCATGATGCAATCGGTTTTCGCGCGTACGGTCGCCGAGCGCGGATAATAACTCATGCATGTCATCTCGCCGAACAGATCGCCGGGGCCTAACTCGGCAATCGGGCTCTGATATGGGAGATCTACCGAGGCGTCGATGGGTATGTAGGGACGAGTGCTTTCCTCTTTGCGCTGATCCTCGTCGCGAGGGGTGAGCAGGCTCTGGAGCTTGCTCAGGAATCCGCGGGCGCCGCCCTCGGTCTTGACGTGGGCGATCGGGCTGGCAAGATACACTTCCGCGGTGCCATCCACGATATAGAAGGCGGTCGCTCCAAACTCGCCCTCACGGCAGATGATTTCTCCTGCCTTGAAGCGTCTGTCCACGATCGCATTCCGGTTCAGCTTCAGAAATGTTCCGGAAACGTTTTCGAAAACTGGCAGGCCGGAAAGAAAATCCGGATCGACAGTCCCACCTTCCAGGTGACTTTTAACCACCCCCCGATTCGTCAAAGCTCCCGTGGGACAGGACACCATGCACTCGCCGCAGGAAACGCACGAAGACTCTCCCATCGGCAAGTTGTTATCGAAGGCAATGCCTGCCTGGTATCCTTTGCCCCGCCGCGCCAGCACCCAGTTGTTGCGGATGTCATCACAGCCGCGAATGCAGCGGTCACACAGGATGCACGACTCGTGGTCTACCTCGATGGCTAAGGAAGAGTTATCGTGCCCCCGCGGCGTGGTGCGAGTTGGGAACCGTGGCTGCCCGATTTCGGCCCGGGCCGCGAGCCGCTCCAATTCGCAATCGCCGGAATGCTGCTGTCGCGCGCACGGAGAAGGATGGTCGGACATTAACAGTTCAACGAGAGTGTTGCGAACGCCCAATACAGCATCGGTATTGGTCTTGACAGTCATCCCTGCTTCGGCTTGACGAATACAGGAAGCAGCGTAGACTCTCTGGCCCACGTCCACTACGCAGACCCGGCATACCCCCACGGGATTCTCATTCTGCTGGTGGCAAAGTGTCGGGATAGGAATGCCGTGGCCACGGGCAGCGTCAAAAATAGTCGTGCCCTGAGGGACGGACACGGCTGTGCCGTCGATGGTCAGTTGCACGTATTTTGCAGGGATCGGTTTGCCTGCCACTGTATTAGAACTCATGATTTTCTCAGGACTGATTGAAGCAAACCCCTCCCGGACAGCGGCGGTGGACGATGTGCTCCTCCACCGTACCGGGAAAATGTTTCAGCACGGAAGCGATGGGGACCGGCACCACTTGCCCCAGTCCACAAATTGATGCCAGCCGCATGGCTGTCGAAAGTTCCTCGAGAAGCTGCATGTCTCCCTTGGAACTTTGCCCTGCGGTCCAGCCTTTGAGCATCTCTACCATTTTTTGCGAACCTACTCGGCATGGTACGCACTTGCCGCAGGACTCATTGCGGTAGAAGCGAGTGGCATTGAGGGCCATATCTAACATGCATCTGCCTTGCGCACACACCACAATGGCTCCCGACCCCACCATGGATCCCGCAGCCGCAACCGCGTTCCAGTCGAGCGGCAGGTTGGCCATGGAAGCCGGCAAATATCCTGAAGACGGGCCGGAAGGCGCAAAGGCGAGAAGCTCCAAACCGTCGGAGATGCCTCCGGCATTTTCATAGATCATTTCGCTATAGGTGGTACCCATCGGAACTTCAAAAATGCCGGGGCGAATCACGTCGCCGCTGATTCCCACGAACTTCATTCCCACCGATCCATTCTTGCCTTGCGCCTTGTACCAATCGACGCCACAAGCCAGGATCACGGTCGCCAAACAAAAAGTCTCAACGTTGTTGATGACGGTGGGCTGGTTCCACAAACCACTGTTGACGGGAAAGGGAGGTTTGTTACGCGGTTCGGCGCGCTTGCCTTCGATGGCCTCGAGAAGGGCGCTTTCCTCTCCACAGATGTATCCGCCCGGGCTGACAAAGATCTCCAGATCGAAGGTCAAATCGCTCCCCAATATTCGAGATCCCAATAAGCCCTGCTGATAGCAGCGATCGATCTCTTCCTGGAGAACCTCTTTGGGCTCTTCGTATTCGTGCCGGATATACAGAATCCCTTTGCGCGCTCCGGTGATCAGGCCGGCGGTGATCATGCCTTCAATCACGAGATATGGGACATTCTCCATGATGCCGCGGTCTTTGATGGTGCCGGGTTCGCTCTCATCGGCGTTGCACACAATGTATTTCGGCGAACCGGGCGCGTTGCGCACCAGTTCCCACTTGCTAGAGGTTGGAAAGCCGGCGCCACCCATCCCACGCAGGCCAGCCTCTTTCAAGTCCGCAATTATCCCTTGCCAATTTCTCGTTTCAACAAAGCGGCGCACCACCGCATACTGGCCTGACCCCCGGTAGGGATCACAGACCACCGCCATGCGTTCCGCATTACGGTGTGTTTCTGGGAGAGTCTTGCCCGCGAGCACATCTTGTGCCATGGTGACTGCGTCCCGGCTGCTCACGTGCGAGTAAATAGTGTCATTCACCGTGATCGCTGGAGCTTGGTCGCACCGGCCGAGGCAGGAAACATCGCGGATACAGACCTCTTTCGGGTCAGCACCTTGAAAGGCGGAATCGAGAGCGGAGCGGACCTTGTCGCCGCCCCGAAGGTGGCAGCTCATGTCGGCGCAGACGCGCACATCCACTCGCGGTGGAGGACTGAGATGAAAGTGGGGATAAAAGCTTGCTACGGCATGAATTTGGCTTACAGGGACCTTGATCCTTCCCGCCAGGGACTTGAGTTGGTCGGCGGGCAGGTAGCCGAAATCGCGTTGTATGGCCCTGAGTTCTTCAAACACGACGCCAGACACTCCGCATCAAGCTATTTGAGGTCGAGCCTTGCTTAAGATGGTGAGAGCGCGAATGCTATAGCAAAACAGATTCCATGTCCAGACCTGACATGCCTAGACCTGACTGAATAGTGTCTCAATTTGGTGCAGCGTAACAGGGCCGCTCGCTGCTTTTGATTGATTTCTCGGCCGATTCGTCGTATAACCGACCACCCAACAGAAAATCACTCCCGGTGCGTTGGTAGGGGTCACCAGGCAGGCAAAATCCAGTTCGTGAGACAGAGAACAGCAAAATGCGAAAGCAACTGCTAGCGGCCGCCTTGTTGCCGCTCGTGCTGCTGGCCGTGGGCGACGCGCAGACTGCTGGCCCGAGCGGCCCGGCTGCATTGCAAGAAGTGGAAGTGCTCCGCGATGGCGATTCGAATCGCGTGGAGATCACGGGCAGCGGCCACTGGGCGCCGAAATTCATGACTTTGGATTCTCCGCCCCGTGTGGTTGTGCTTCTGCCGGACACAGTGATGTCGACTTCGTACAGCCACATCGACGTCAACAGCCGTCACGTCAAGGCGGTTCGCATAGGGACCGATGGCCGGACGCCTCCAACCACCAGCGTGGTGATTGATTGTCTGGAGACTTGTCGATACGAATTGGTGCCGGGCAGCAGTAACCAAGTGACTTTGCGGATGTATGCAGCCAGTGCCCCTAACGCCCCGGCCGCGCCGCGGAACGAAGCGCCGCCGGCACCAAAGAATGCAGCGCCGGTGGCGCCGAAGAATGAAGCGCCGGCCGTCGCCCCGGCACGCGCGCCGACGCCTGCGCCGACGGCCGCGCCGACGGCCGCACCAACCCCCGCGCCGGCTCCCCAGAAGCCACCGGTAAGCACCGCCACCGCTCCGGCAGGGGCTGCAATGGAAGCTGCGCCGGCAGCGGCGCCGCTTTACAATCAGAAAACAGTCTCTGCGGGTAAATACAACGGCCCGGGTGGATGCGCGGCCAGCAGTTGCCATGGCAGCGTGCAACCGAAAACCAACACCCGCATTTTGCAGAACGAATACACGATCTGGATCGCGCAAGACAAACACGCGCGAGCGTTCAGCGTGCTGCAGAACAATGTTTCCCAGCGTATCGGCAAGATCCTGAACATCGGACCACCTACTCAAGCGCCCAAGTGCCTGGTCTGTCATTCCCTGTATGTGTCTTCCGATCAGCAAGCCCAGACGTTCGAACTTGCCGATGGGGTGAGTTGCGAGAACTGTCATGGTCCGGCGTCGGGGTGGCTGGGTCCGCATACGACGAAAAACTGGCCCCACGAGAAGTCGGTCCAGCTTGGCATGTATGACACTCGCAACCTGGAGAACCGCAGCGCAAAATGCCTGACCTGCCATCTGGGGACAGCGGAAAAATTTGTCGATCACGAGATGATCGCCGCTGGGCACCCCGATCTTACTTTTGAGCTGGGTTTATTCACCTTTTCCATGCCACCCCACTGGAGGATGCCGGAGCAGGGCAACCCGTGGAGACAGGTGCAGGCGTGGGGCGTCGGGCAGGCCGTACAACTGCGCGAATCTCTCAACCGGTTGGCGCGCCGCGCGAACAGTCCGGTATGGCCTGAGTATGCTGAACTCGATTGCTTTGCCTGTCACCACAGTCTGACTCGTGCCGAGGATAGCTGGCGCCAAGCGCGCGGCTATGCTGGCCACCGGCCCGGCAATACACCATGGAACGAGTCGCGCGTTGTCGTATTCCGCGATCTGGTTGGGGAGATCAGTCCCACTGCCAGCCAGCAGTTGGACGAACAGGTTTCGCAGCTGGCGAGCCTCATGAATCAACTGAACGGGAATCGGGACCAAATCGCCGCGTCGGCGATGCGGGCGTCCGTCCTGGCGGACCAGTTGGTGAAGCAGGTTGACGCTCAGGGCTACGACTCAGCGCTGACATTGCGCCTCATGCGGCGGGTTGCGAGTGACCGCACAGCCATCTCCAATGAGGGCGAGCGTTCGGCCGAACAGGCTGCCTTCACCCTGGACTCCCTGTTCAGAGCCTATAACCAGAATGTGAAGCCGGCCAACAGCAGCGAGATACGCGCGGCGCTCGACGGGTTGTTCTCGCAACTGCAAGATCCATCGGCCTATTCGGCGCCTCGGTTTGCGGCTCAAATGCAAAGAGTCAGCGAGATCCTAGGCCGATAACGCCGGCCGATAATGCCGGCCAATAACGGCCGCTAGCTTTCATGAATCTGGAAGGCATGTGCCTGGTGCGGCGCCAGCCTCACGTATAGGCCATTGCTGTCGATGTCGGCGCGCTCCCATAGATACTCCTTGCCATCCAGCAGGTCGCAGAACAAACACTTCTGGGATACGCCCACTGCTACTTTCAGGACCTTCCCCTGCGCCGTTCGACTGCCTAGATTCACCACGATGAGCCGGTTATCAGCCTGGTGACGCCAGCAGTAGGCGATTAGATCCTGAAACGTGTCGTCTCCCGCAGGCTGCACCTGGAGGAGTTGCCATTCACCGTTGTGAAAGACCTCCGCGTGGGAGAAACGCAGCAACTGCTCGTACAATTCCCGAATCTCCGGGTCCGCAGTTTCGTTTCGCGCCTTGTCGAGGGGCATAGGCACGAACGTCTTCCAGCCGTTGAGTTGGCCGTGATGGTAAAAACGCATTCCCGGCAGGGTCGACAGCAGAGTGACCGTGGCGGCGATTCTTTTGCGCGGGAAAACCGCTGCCGAGCGCGGCTCATCGTGGTTCTCGATGAAGCGCGCCATCTTGCTCTGGTAGCGCGTGTCAGCGCCGAGATGGGCACGCAGTTGTTCGGGTGAAGCATCCCGCAGGCGATCATATAGACGCTTATCGTAAGTGAAATGGAAGCCCAGTTCTTGCATTCTCCATTCCATGTCCCAGTAAACTTCAGCCAGCCACACGAAGTCCGGTAGCGCGGCAGTCGCCTCCTGCCAGAATTCGGTTTTTGGCATGGGCCACGATTTAAGAAAATGTCCCCAGGTCCGATTGAAAATTTCATTCGTGACCAGCATAGCCATATCGCAGCGCACCCCCTCGCAATACTGGGCGATGTTCTTCAGTATCTCGATCATGCCCTGGCGGCAATCGGAATTGAAGTAATTGAGCTGCGCGACGTCAGACCATGGAGGAAAATAGGGATCTCGGCCGCGAGCGATGAACAAATTCTCGCCGCTTGCCCCCTCCAAAACGTAAAAGGCCGTTGGATCGCCTCGAAAATCCTCTTCGCTCCCCTGGATGTAACGGTCGGGATGCTGCACGATCCAGCTATGATCGAAGCCGGTATGGTTGGGCACGAAGTCGAGAATTAACCCCATGCCGCGCTTTCGCAGCTGGTTGTGCACTTCGCTCAGGCCTTCGGGGGTGGCGATGCGAGGGTCGGGACTGTAGTCCTGAATCGAGAAAGGCGAACCGACCACGTTACGCACTTTCCAACTCGGCAGCGCGGCATCGAAATTCGGAAAACTCTTGGGGTCAGTACGAAAGATTTGCCGCCCAATCAAACTCCGCCGCCACACTCCCATCAGGTACACGAAATCGAATCCCAGATCTGCGAGGTGGTTCCATTCTTCGTCCGGCACGTCTTGCAGACTGAGGCTGCGGCCGTGCCTGGCAGAAAGCTCTTCCAACCACACCCAGGTGTTGATCTCATACAAATGCGGGTGGGCGCGGTAGGAGAACCTGGGCAACCGTTCTCGACGAGCGCTTGTCATGTTGCGGGTTCCTCTCCGCCAACGAGTCAGCTTGAGAGTGTACTCGTGTCCCGAGGCAATCCCGCTAGTTTTTCTGGAAGCCTCTCTGGAGGGGCTACAGACGCTCGAAAAAGTTGGTGAATCAATTCGCAGGACTTCGGATACAATTTGGCCCGCACGGTTTGCTATCCGGCAGTTTTCGTTCTTCGTTACAACTGTTCGTTGTGACACTGTTCGTCGCGAGCACAGGAGAAAAATTGGTCAATCGCAAGCAGCCGGCGGTACCTTCTCCTCAGGCCAAGAACGCCGCCTCTACGAAGGAGCATGTCCGCTTAGCCGAACCCTACGTCGATCCAGTGCCGCCCTGGCGCCGATGGGGGCCGTACGTGAGCGACCGTTCGTGGGGAAGCGTACGCGAGGACTACAGCGCGGACGGGAACGCGTGGGATTTTCTTACGCACGATCAGGCGCGCAGCAAGGCCTACCGATGGGGTGAGGACGGTATTGCGGGGATCTGCGACCGCTATCAGCTGCTGGTGTTTGCTCTGGCGTTTTGGAACGGCCGCGATCCTATTCTCAAAGAACGCATGTTCGGGCTCTCCTGCAACGAAGGCAATCACGGCGAAGATGTGAAAGAGTACTGGTTCCACCTGGATAACACTCCCACTCATAGCTACATGCGAATGCTTTATAAATACCCGCAAAGGGAATATCCGTACCAGCAGTTGCTCGAGGAAAATCGCCGGCGCGGGAGTGGAGCTGAGTTCGAGCTGCTGGATACCGGCATCTTCGATGACGATCGATACTTCGATATCTTCATCGAGTACGCCAAAGAATCGCCGGAAGATATCTGCATCCGCGTAGAAGCATTCAACCGCGGTCCCGACGCTGCCGAGCTCCACGTGTTGCCGCATTTGTGGTTCCGCAATACGTGGAGTTGGACCGACCCGCCCAGCGGTATGCCCACCATTCATGGTGGAGCAGCAGGGAAGGGGCACGTCATGCTTTTGGCCGACGATTCCACGGCCAAGGCGCTGGAAAACATTCAACTGCAATACGCTCTCGGCCGGCGCTACTTGTATGCGGAGTCAGGCGGCGAGTTGCTGTTTACCGACAACGAGAGCAACGCCTCACGCCTCTATGGGCCGTCCGCGGTCAACCGTTCTCCTTACGTAAAGGACGCTTTTCATCGCCACATCGTGAATGGCGAGCAGTGCGTGAATCCGCTGCGGTTGGGGACAAAGGCTTGCATACACTACCGCGCCCTGGTGGCGGCGAAGAGTTCGATTGTCTTCCGTCTGCGCCTGACCAAACAAGAGATGGCCGATCCAATCCGCGACGTTGACGAAGTAGTGGAAGCCAGAAAGAAAGACGCGGACGAATTCTACGAAGCCATCCATCCTCCCGCGGCGACGGCGGAGGAGAAGCTGATACAACGGCGCGCTTTCGCGGGGATGTTGTGGGGAAAACAGATTTACCTGTTCGACGTCGAGCGCTGGCTGGAAGGCGATAGCATTCCCCCACCCGAAGGCCACAAGAAACAACGTAATATCCATTGGCGCCACCTGAATTCGATGCGAGTGCTTACCATGCCCGACAAATGGGAGTTCCCCTGGTTTGCCTCGTGGGACTTGGCTTTCCAGTGCACCACTCTCGCCTTGGTGGATCCGCAGTTTGCCAAGGAGAATCTTTTGGCCATGCTGTTCGAACAGTTCCAGCATCCGAATGGACAGATTCCCGCCTACGAATGGGAGTTTTCTGACCTGAATCCGCCGGTGCATGCCTGGGCCGTATGGCGCGTCTATCAAAACGAAAAGGTGCGCACCGGCAAAGGCGACACCGCCTTCCTCGAAAAGTGCCTGCACAAACTGCTGATGAACTTTGCCTGGTGGGTGAATCGCGTGGACAGCACGGGCAACAACGTCTTTGAGGGCGGTTTCCTGGGATTGGACAACATTACGGTAGTCGACCGCAGCGAAAAACTTCCCGGAGGAGCCATTCTCGAGCAGTCTGACGGGACCGGCTGGATGGGATTTTTTTGCCTTTACCTGATGCGGGCAGCTCTCGAACTGGCCAACCACGACAGGGCATATGAGCTACTCGCGACCAAATTCTTTGAGCACTTCATCTACGTCGGCGCGGCGATGAAGAAGATGGGCGGCCGCGACTATCAACTTTGGGACGAGCAGGACGGTTTTTTTTATGACGTTCTCCGGCTGCCCAATGGAGACTTCAATAAATTTCGCCTGCGCTCCATGGTCGGGCTGATCCCGCTCTATGCGATTGAGGTGCTCAATCGTGAAGATCTGGATCCTCATCCCGAATTTCTCGGCAATGTAGAGTGGTTCATCAAGAATCGTCCCGACCTGGTGGGCAACGCCTGCTATTCGGTTGATGGGAAGCGTTACGTGCTATCGATCGCGGACTCCGACCAGTTTGCCCGCATCCTGCAGTATGTCTGGGACCCGAGGGAGTTCCTCGCCCCGCACGGGATTCGCAGCCTCTCCAAATATCACGAACAGCATCCGTTCTGCTTCGGAGGAGAATGTGTAGGGTACGAACCCGGCGAATCGAGGGTGCGAATCAAGGGGGGAAATTCCAACTGGCGCGGCCCGTTGTGGTTTCCAACGAGCTACTTGTTAATTCGTTCCCTATTGAAGTTCAGCCGGGCGCTCAAGCCCGACTTCGCGGTAAGAATTCCCGGCAGTGACGGCCAGCCGATTACGCCCTTTGCCATGGCGGCGGAGATCGCCGATCGCATGATCGGCTTGTTCCGGCGGAATGAGCAAGGGCAACGTCCTTGCTTTGGCTTTTACCGCAAGTTTCAGGAAGATCCTCACTGGAGGGATTGCTTGCTGTTCAACGAGTACTACCACGGAGACAGCGGGCAAGGCCTGGGGGCGAGCCATCAGACGGGCTGGTCGGGTATCGTGGCCAACTTGATCGACGAGTGGCGCCGCTGATGCTTCGGAGACGGCTGATTTCCGCGGGAATTCTCTTCTTGAGCCTGATTACGGTGGCCGTGACCGGTTATCGCCTGCTCGGCGGACCATCCGTCAGCTTTCTGCAAGCACTCTACATGGCGGTCATCACACTGGCCGGAGTGGGTTATGGAGAAATTGTGGACACCGCTCACAACCCCGCCCTGCGGGTCTTCAACATGGGCGTGGTCCTGTTCGGTGTGGCCGTAACCGTCTACGTGTTTTCCGTGGTGGCGGCCTTCCTGGTAGAAATCGAAGCGACAAATCCGTTTTGGAGACGCAGAATGCAGAAACAAATCAGCCAACTCCGAGGGCACTACATCATCTGCGGCATGGGAGATACCGGCCGGTATGTGGCCGAGGAGATGCATCGGACCGGGACGCACTATGTGGTCATCGACCTTCACGAAGAGTTAATCAAGAAGGTGGCTGAAACCCACCCGGACCTGTTTCGCGACATGCTGTACGTCGTCGGCGACGCGACCGAGGAGGAAATTCTCAGCAAAGCGGGCCTCGAACATGCCAAAGGCCTGGTTACAGCTCTTCCCGAGGATAAGGACAATCTGGTAGTGACGGTTGTCGCACACCAGAACCTGCCCAATCTGCGCATTGTCTCCCGCTCCGCTGACCAGAAGTTTTCCGAGCGCATGTTACGGGCGGGTGCCTCGGCGACAGTTTCCCCGAGCCACATCGGCGGCCTCAGAATGGCGAGCGAACTGATCCGGCCCCACGTCGTGGGTTTTCTGGATCTTATGTTGAAGGATCAGTCGCAAACGTTGCGCGTGGAGGAGATTGGAATTGAAGCTTCTTCGCCGTGGGACGGTAAGCATTTAAGCGAAATCAAGATTCATGCCAGGCACAACCTTCTGGTGCTCGCGCTGAAGAACGCGGGGGGATCGGCAGGAGGATCGGCGGGTCCGAAGTTGTGGGTAAATCCTCCGGATACTTTGGTGATCCGCGCCGGCGCCGTCATCATTGTGCTGGGCGATGCTAAGGATATTCGCGAGGCGCGTCGCGAAGCCGGAGCGGCCGGCGCCACAGGCTAGCCTTCGCGTACTTTGTGACCGGTCAGATTGCCGAGCCCTTCGTAGGCAGCGTATTTGTATGTCTCACTGAGCGTGGGGTAGTTGAAGACCTGTTCGATGAACTCGTCGATGGTTCGATTGTTGTCGAGAACCATCATTCCGATGTGAATCAGTTCGGTAGCGCTCTCGCCTATGATGCTCACTCCGAGAAGTTTCTTGTCGGCGCGCGCGAAGACGAGTTTCAGCATTCCGGCAGTGTCGCCGGTGATGTGGCCACGGGCGTTGTTGGCATATAGGGCGCGCCCGACACAGTAGTCGATCTTTTTCTCTTTGCACGATTCTTCGGTCTCGCCCGCGGCGGAGATCTCGGGGATGGTATAAATTCCCATCGGCAGCATCGAGGCTACCCGCTGCTTATATTTGAAATCGAAAGCGTGACACACGGCGACGCGTCCCTGTTCCATCGATGTCGAAGCCAGCGCGGGGAATCCGATGACATCGCCCGCCGCGTAGATATGCGGCACCGCGGTACGATAATTCTCGTCGACGGATATGTATCCGTGGTCGTTGACGGCCAGGCCCGCCTTTTCGAGAGACAATCCGCCCACTGCGGCGCGGCGCCCGGCGGCGAACAGCACTGATTCGGCTTGCAGCGTCTTGCCGCTCTTCATCGCCAGGTGCACGTCTGACGCCGTGCTTTGGACCTTGACCGGCCGTTCGTTGAACCAGAAGTGCATGCCGATCGCGGCGAGCCGCACGCGGAGTCTCTCGGAAATCTCCGCATCGAGGAAGGGCAGCAAGCGGTCCCGGCCATCCACCAGTGTGACGTTCACGCCGAGGGCAGCGAAGATCGACGCATACTCGCAGCCAATAACGCCGCCGCCGATCACCGCGAGGCTTTGTGGGATGCGATCCATCCGCAAAAACGTGTCCGAGTCAAAAACGCGGACGTCGTCGAAAGCTATTTCCGGCGGACGGTGCGGCTTGCTACCGGTGGAGATGAGAATCACATCGCCGCGCAGATGGCGGATGCCATTGGTACCGGAAACGGACACGGTGCGAGCGTCTTCGAAAGAAGCTCGGCCGCGGACGAGTTCGATGTGATGAAGAGCGAGATTCTTCAGGATCCGCTGGCGCTCCATTTCAACCACTTCTCGCTCGTGGTGCATGAAATCATTGACGGTGAGATTCTCTTTCAGTGAATAGTCGATGCCGTAGAGACCGCGCTGCTTGAGACCGGAGAAGTAGAGAGCGGATTCACGAAGCGTCTTGCTGGGTACAGTGCCGGTGTTGATGCAGCTTCCGCCGACATACTCGGCGCACTCGATGACGGCAACGCGTTTGTCAAAATAGGCAGCTTGCGCGCCAGCCTTTTCTCCTGCAGGACCGCAGCCGATCACGATGAGATCGAAATCTTCGCTGGAAGCCAACAAAACCTCCCCTCAGAACCCGAGAGCAACGCAAAGTATTGATTTGTCCTGATGTGCAATCCAAAAGATTGCGCTCTGATCGGATTGTCGTCCCACATTCTAAACTAAACCCGGCGGACAAAAAGAAAGCCGACGATGGCGCCAGTGTTCTTAACCTGGAACCCGTTACGACAAGCGGGAGGCACCTTTCGATGAGACGATAATGGCGGGCGGATGGTGCTTACCTCGGGCACAAAACTCAATCAGTATGAGATTCCCTCGCCTCTTGGAGTAAGCGGCATGGGCCACAGCGGCGCGCCAGGAATTTGGAAAATGGTGAGATCCCGAACTCGTCGAGCGCCTGATCGACGGTCTCCGAAAGGCGGGACTGGAGATTGCCAGCGAGCAGTCATCGGCATCAGCCAAGCTTGAAGGTAAGACAGGAGCGTGAGTGCCGCAGTCGAGGTCGAACTACTCAGGGATGTGAGATCCCAAACTGCCCGCCAACAACTCAACAGGAAGACTGATTCGGTAAGAGGACTCCGAGTGTCCAAGAATTTATCGAATGGCCGCCATCCTGCAAGCCGCCCATGGTCCCTGCGAATGCCAGCACGATGTTTTTACGTCCGATCAGGCACATACACCAGGAACTCCGGCATGTCCGGGAGCCCGTCTATGAACGTCCCCTTTTTCTTTCCCTTGACGGAGAAGCGCCGGACCCGCTGATCGAACCGTTCGGCCACGTAGAGATCGCCGTCCGGGCCGATCGCAAAGCCGGCCGGGGCCTTGAGCTTGCCACCGATCACCACGCGCGCCTTGACCTTGCCGCGAGGGGCCACTTTGGGGATGTCGTAAGCGAGGATGCTGCCGGTGCCCGCCGCGCCGATGTAGAGCGTCTCGCCGTGCAGGATAAGGTGAACGGGCTTCGTGAGCTTCTTCCCCTTGATGTGTGCCACGAGTCTTCCCGATTTTTTTTCGAAGATCTTGACCACGTCCCCCGCTTCGTCCGCTACGTAGAGAAGCCGGCGGTGCACGATGATCCCGCGTACCGAGTGGCGGGGTCTGCCGTGCTCGTCGAGCACTACCTTAAGGCCCTGAGGTGGCGGTACGTCCAGCGGCGCGCGGTCGCCGACTTCGGGAAGCCGGCCCTGGCTGGAGGCGACCAGCGTGCCAGGAAAGAAGTTTCCGTTAGGGAAACTCTTGCGGAGGTGGAGCGCCACCGGCGCGGGCTTGCGCGTCTTCGGCAGGATGGCCAGGACGGTGTTGGTGTCCTGACACGAAGCGTACAGGCTGCCGTCGTCGCCGAGCTCTACGTCGAAGGGGTGGATCATCGCCGAAACGAGCTTGGTTGTCACCACTACGTCGGCGAAGCGGAAAGTGTCGCCGTGGCGGCGATACCGAGCGACATGGCTGTCCTTGCGCCAGGCGCTCGCAATGTAGAGGTCGTCCCCGACCAGCGCGAAGCCGCGCGCAATGCGCAACGGGTACGCCTTGGGCGACGGATCGAGCAGCAGGGGATGCTTCTTGCGCGGAGTGCCGTCATCCTCGAAAACGCCAATGTTTTCGACGCCGGCCTTGCCCTCACCTCGGTAGCTGATCCACCACATCTTGTTGTTCCCCCGACTGTTGCGGCGCTTCCCAAAATGCGTTTAAGCGACCGACTGTTCCGTCACTGTAAGAGCACAAACAGGTGGGTGGTCGCACTCACACGCAATCTCTACTTCCTCTGATCCCGCATCCGCGCACGATTGACCGCAATATTTTTGTCCTGCCGGTACCACGCAACGGCAGGGTAGGTGGGCACAGTTTTTCGTCTCGTTGTTCGACATCGTGACCTCCAACTTAACCGCGCAAGGTTATAGGCGCAGGCCTGCCCGGTAACCTGTCAAAATGGACAGTGATATCCAGAATAGCATGGGTACCCAACGGGATCGCTGACCGGCGAAACTCGTTTTGTGAGCACCATATCGGGATAGTTGTTGGCTGGAATTAGATTCGAAAACCTGAAAATCGAAATTCAGCCATAGCACTTAGGATTGCGGTTGCCCTGACTCCTTCTCCTTATCTTTGGGACTGCTAGGAGCGGGAGTGGAACTGGCCACAGCTTTTTTTTCGCTCAGGCGCTCTTCTCGCCGGAGATCCTCCATCTGTGCTCTGTACCCGCTGAGGAGTTCCGCTATTCTCTTTCTTTCTTCCCGCCAGATCCTGAACCTCTGAATGATTGAGGATCCAGCGTCTGGGGTCTTGTCCTTATCCGCTCGTTCAGCGTCTCTTTCTGCTTTCAGAGCGTCCCATTCTTTTTTCCGCAGAGCGAAGCGCATGTGCATTTCCCGCTCGCGCTCGTCCTCCAGTTGTTCGAGGAGTCGCCTGTTGGAAGACACAACGTCAACCAGCGCGCTGGTGGTCCACGCGAAAGTGAACAATCCGGAAATGCCAATGATGGGGCTGAGGATTCTCCAGTGTTCTTCGACGTCCATCTTCCCCATGCCGAGCGTTGTGTAGCCATTGGCACAGAAGTAGATCGCATCGTAGGCGTGCACAATCAAGCCCATGTGAGTAAGAACGAAGGCCCAGATCAGGATTTCCACAAGATGCAAATCCAGCATGAGGAATACAGACCATCCGAACAGGAACGAAGCCGCGATCAAACGGGGCCGGCCGGAGCGCAGACGTCGTTCGCCGTGCCTCTGTTCGACGAGTATCCAGTGGAGACCAACTCCGTGGAACAGGGCGAGAAAAACCAGGACGAATGCACCAATGCCGAGCGCCGCCAGCGGCTTGTATTCATCGGGAATCTTAGCCAGGAGGGTTGGAATAGTATCCCCGCAGTTTCCCGTGCTGTCTCACACAGTTCTTCAAACTATGTGTGTACGACGATATCCACGCTCCCACAACTGTTGCTTTTGACAGGTGCAGCGTCATCTTCCTGCCCGGACGATGGTTACGCGTCAGGTCCCGGCGCCCCTGGGCGGTCGCAAGAGAGAGTGATGAGTGCGCAGAGAGTGCGACTGACGAATCATCTCGGCCGCATCAATCTCCGATTCGTGTTGACGGCAGCGATATCGATGGTGCTGATGCAGGGGTGGTCAGTTTTGTCGCTCGCGCAGCAGACCACAAGTCCCGATGCGCATCCAATGCCTCCTGCCCAGTCTGTGCCTGCGCCCCCTCCTTCCGCTCAGACCCAGACTCCGGATTCTTCAAACAAGCAATCTCAAGCCCCGGGCACACCAAGCACCAAACCGCGAAAGCTTAACTGCCAACACCCTGCCAATCCGAGCAAACGGCGATTTGGCTGCAAAGACGAAGACTTTGACTGGGAAGAGACGCTGACCTCAGACTGGAACGGCGCTCGCGCGGAGGCAAGAAAGCTGGGAATCACGCCAAGTGGTTCGTATTTCTCCGCGCTGCAGACCAACGCAATGGGCGGCCCGCATCAGATTTGGGGCTATACCGGTCAGCTAACCACCGCAGTGGACTTCAACTTCGAGAAGTTGCTCAAGATTCCAGGCATGTCGCTGTACGTTTCCGATTCATGGGGGACGGGAGGCAATCTCACATCAACTATCGACAGCGTCTTCCCGGTCAACGTCAATTACGCGGTGGGAGCTTTCGTAGAAGAAGTGTATCTACAGCAAAAACTCTTCAAGGACGATCTAACAGTGGCAGCGGGCCGCCTAGCTCCCAACTATACTTTTGCTGGTCTGCCCGTCTTCGATAACTATGTGAGTCTTGCTATCAATCCAGCCCCCATATCGTTGGCTTCCAATGACCTTAGCTATACGGGTCCACCACCCGGCCTCGAGTGGGGGGCACAGGCTATCTACAACATCACTCCCGTTATCCAGGTGGCCGCAGGAGTATTCAACAGCAATCCACACTCCGCAAATAATGGGAACGTCTTTGCCTTCCAGCAGTGCAATAAGGGCGCACTTGTGACTGCCCAGCTAAGCTATCTATACAACCAGGGACCGAACGAAGAGGGGAAGCAAGGCCAATATACGGCAGGCTTCTTCGAGGACAACAACTCCTTTGCCACACTTCCCGTTGGCAGTTCCAAGAGTGATGGCAACTCCGGCGTATTTGTCCTTGGGCAACAGATGGTGTACCGGCCGGGGGCCGCAGGTACATCACAAGGTCTTACGATCTGGGGCGCCTGGGCGTATAGCTCGAAACAGTCGGTCAGTCCCATGCCGGTGTTCGCTGGAGCTGGGCTTAGCTATGAGGGTCTGATCAAGAAGCGGAAAGATGACATCGTCAGCGCAGGCTGGATCTATGGGCAGACCAGCAGCTATATTCCCAACGGGTCGGCGGCGAAACTATTTGAAGCGAACTACCAGTGGGTAGCAAAGCGTTACCTTACCGTTGTCCCCGATTTCCAGCGCATCTGGGATACGAACGGCACGAATGGGACGGGAGCAGTTGTGTTAGGAGTACAAGTCAATCTGACTTTCTAGTCGATCGACTTCGCTGGCAGGGAGGCGGCGGGAATTTCCGTCCCCCATGCTAAAAAAAGACGACTTCCGGCCCCCATCCTGTAACAAGTGACAGTTGGCACTGATCCATCCGGATGGTGCACTAGCCAACGGGCTTACTGCGCGCGGTCACCAAGCGCCAGCAGCCCCCAGTACAAGTTGCGCATCGAGGGCGCCGGAATGTCGAAAGATAAGGCTAGACCAACTACTGGAATCGACGGACGACCGCTCCCAGTCCTGCCGCCGGAGCGCGACGAGCGCGTTTGGGCGAAACTCGTGCGCGTGATGTTCTACACTCCCGGTTTCCTGGCCATGCTGCTACTCAAGGCGGGAGAACCGGAGGCGTTTGGCATCATAGTGGAACTGCTGATGCTCTCCAGTGCGGCCGCCATCGTCGGTGGACTGTACATCGGCTCGCAATCATCGGGTGCGGGCGGCGATCGTTCGTCCCAGGTTGGCACCTGGAGCGGGTCGCTTGTGCTCGAACTGCTCGCGGTGGTGCCTTTGTTGTGCGCGATTCCGGCGCTGTTCCATCAACTGGCGCACAGTAGGCTGCTGCACGCAGTGGCCCCGGGCGCTGTTGATATGTCGCTGGGCGCCTCCGAGCTCCTGCCCATGGTGGCGATCTTGCCATTCATGCTCTATCAACTCGCCGGCTTCGGCACCCTGCACTACATCGTGCCGAAGCCGGTGAACTGGGCCATCAATATCGGCATTTTTGGCTTGATCGTCGCCAGCTATGTCGCCGGTCGTGAGGGTGCGTACAACATGGAAAAGGCGTTCGGCTCGCTTCTGGTTATGGCCATGGCGATTACCGTTTTCTACGGCGTTTTCAAACTGAGGCAGATGCAGACGATCTACGACGCCCAGTGCCCGACGAAGGCTCCCAAGTAGCCGGTCTTGTTGAAACTTCGGCCCTTCGAAGATGACGTTCGAGAAGGGCTGCAAGTAGGAAACTCCAAGCCAGGATCATCAAGGCGGGGATGGGTGATGTGTAAGTGTCTCAAGGACTATGCTGGTCTTCGTGCCTTGGCTGGCGCTCAACGACAGGCGCTCCCTGTTGACTAGCAGTCGTAACTCCGCATATTTCGACTGCGCCTCATCAGGACCGACCTTGGTAGAGAGTTCTAGAATACTTCCAGCCGGCCATTCCCACAGCTCCAGCGCAAATTTGCGAAACGGCGCCTGAGCTGAGGCTTCCCACTTCGTTAACTTGATGTCAGCAATCCTCTTTACCCGGGTCCAATCAATCGAGACCTGCGCCTGTTGTAACAATCTTTGTTGCGGCAGGCTAAGTAGCCGGAGAATGTCGGCGCCCCTGTCAGGCACCTGCAGAGCTTTATACTTGCGCCGAACTGAGTAGTCGGTGTCCTCCCCGGATTCAGTCATATCTATTTCGCACGGAAAGTGCGTTCGAAGCTGCGAGGCGCCGGCCTGCTTGTTGCCCTCCGGTACGCGCACTTTTACCGTAAGGTCGTTATCCGCGCCCTGCCTGACTCTCACAATCGCACCCTGCTTCAAGAGATCGAGCTGGTCGGTGTCGAAGAAATAAACTCGACCTGCCGTCTCTTTTTCAAACCTGAGGGATTCGATCACAGTTTTAATCGTCGATGGGGAGAGCAAGAGCTTGACCTCGACGGGGCACTTTTCTTCCGCATCCAAAGCGGAATTCAGAAATAGGACAGCCCATATAAAGGTTAATGCGCACTTCCAATTGTTTTTCATAAATTCGTGCGGAAGGAGGGGGCGCAGCCATCCAGCAAGCTTCCCGTGTGCCTACTCCCCGCCGGTAACGCCCTTGTTGACAAGGAGCTTAAGATCGACCCTGCGGTTTTCAGTTCGTCCGTACGCAGTCTCGTTAGATGCTGCCGGATGCGACTCACCCATCGCGCCCGGCGCAGTGATGTTCTTTACCGGAACGTGACAATCCTGCAGCAGATAGGCCACTACGGCTTGAGCACGTTCTTTGCTGAGCTGTTGGTTGTCTTCAAGTTTGCCAGTCGAGTCCGCATAGCCTCTGACTTCGATCACGAACCCCGTGTAGGTGAGCGATTGGTTTGCCAGGGTCGCGATTTCTTGCTTGGACTCCTTCGAAAGAACGGAATCACCGACTGCGAAGTACACAGTCGCTAAACCCTTCACGTACCACGTAGCCAAATCGGAGAAGCGCTTCTGAGTTGACTGCGCAACCTCCTGGATGCCTTGTTGGTTGGCTGCAATCGCCTGCTTGCCCGCGTCAATCTCCTGTTGATGAGCTGCGATGGCCGCGTCGTTGGCCGCAATTTCCGCATCGGTCAATTTCTTATTGGCTTGGTAGGTCTCGATGTTCTTGGCTTGTTGTTGCGCCACGGGGTTCAAACCGGCCTGGATCACTTTGGCTATGCTGAGATCATCTTGATCGAAGGTTATCGTTTCCGCCGTCAGCTGGGCCCAATCACCCGTTCCCTCGAACTTTAGCTTGAGTCCCGGTATCAGGACCTCTTGACCCACTTGCTTTTTCCGCGCACCCAGCCCTATCGGGTGTTGCACTTTCGTATCAGGAGTGACCACCACGGTTGTAGTTCCATCGTCGGTTTCCACGGTCAGGTTGTTTCCCGAGCGCAGGGTGATCACTCCTTTGCCTTTTATCTTGTCGGCGGCAAGGGCCGATCCCAGGCTCAAGAGGCACACCGCTAAGAGACTCACCGGAATACCAATTTTTCTACTGGTCATAAATCCTCTCTCCATTCTCCTTGCGTTCAAGCAAGCCATTAAACCCTCGCAGTCTGCTCAGCAGAAGATGCTAAAGAGGCAGGGCAGGCGCACAGAACTGGCAAAAGTGCCAGTCCGAATGTGGATCGTCTGAGTCTCTCCAGGATTGCTCCCGAGTGACGTGCAAACCGGAGGTCAATTGTTGCAATCAGGCATTTACATTCACGATCCGGGTTTTGAGTGTAAACGCTGTTAGCGTCAGCTATCGATTCCTCGATGGATGGTTATTTGCTAAGCTCTTGCTGTTCATACCTGCGAAGTCGCCCGAGTATATGGAGCTGTACAACGCAGATATTTACGAAAGGTGGCTGTTGTGAGCCAACATGCCGTCCGAGGCTTGTTTTGGGCTTGCCTCCTTACCTCCGTGGTCTTTGCCCAGGCAGGTTCTTCGCGGGAATCGACTGACGCACAGACTGCCGACCTGATTGCCAGGGTCAAAGATGCGCCGGCGTCTAGGCTGCAGCGGGGGTTGCCTACGGTCAGATTCGAAGACTGGGTGCGGGTAAACGCTGGGCCGGACTGGACCCTTACCTGGGGCTTTACGCAAGGCCCGAAGAATGCAGCGAATCATATGCTCGATTTCCCCGACAGCGTGGACGTTCGCGGTGACACTAAGGACGGTCGATACTTTAGACTCTCAATCGGAACCACCATGAATGCGAACCAGATTCTCCTGTTCTGGCTTAGCGGAGCAGCGAACGTTCAGCATAGGTGGGTCGGTTTGGAGCATCTTAGCCAGTTGCCGCCATTGCTCCATCACGCGAGCCAGAGGCCGCATATTTCGGAGGGCCAGAAATGAAGAGCAAAAATATGTACCGTCCGCTTTATGAGTCCGATCCCCGCGGCGAGAGCCTGAGAACATCGTGTCGCCTCGGTTGGTGAAACATCCCAATCCTTTTCGGCACGTGCGGCTAGGCTTCGGTTTTTTGGCGCGGTGCATCGTTAGGTTCTGCTGCCTTCCTGCCTTGGAATTCGGAGCCTCAGGATACGGTTCACCGAACCACGGATCAACGGATATGGCAGCAAGGCGAGGACCGCCGCGACGATCAGGGATTGCCCCGGATAGATCCTGTGAAAAACGATAACTTCGTAGATCAAGTCGATGATCACAGCCGCAACAAAGACCTTGGCTACTTCTTTCCAACCCTCCCGCAACAGTGCGCGCCGTCGAGGCGCGTCTGTTACGAGCGCCCAACCGTAGGCGGGACGGCCTTCCCGCGCGTCTCTCATGGCGGCCCGAGTCGCAAGGATGGCGGCCGTTAACGGTTGAAGGACGAACCGAAACATCATCGGTCCGTGGACGCGTCCTACAAGCTCTTCCCACACTCGTCTGAGGTACTCTTCCATGTCTCCACTCATTGCTCATACGGAGATAGCGTAGCGATACAGCGGCCATCTCTTTTCAAGCAGCCGGGTTCAGGGTCTCATCCGTAGCTACCATGATTTTTCCGTCGACGACTTTCACCGGATAGGCGGCGACTCCGTATCCAGGAACATTCAGCGTGAACCCGGTGGTGACGTCATATTTCCAGCCGTGCCCGCGGCAAGTCACGATCTTGCCGTCGCACTCCGAGGTTCCGAGCGACACTCCGTGGTGAAGGCAACCATCGTCGATCGCGTAGACCGTTCCACCAACGTTGAAGAGCGCGATGTCTTTGCCCTCGATCGTGACCACCGTACCTCCACCAGGAGGAAGTTGTTCCAGACTCGCGACCTCTACATAGGAGAAACTCCATTCGTAGCCCCTACGACATCAGCCAGGCTGACTTGGCGCTGCGCCGCCGGTTCAACCTTACCGAGCGCGTGAAACTGGACGTGCGCGCCGAGTACTTCAACATTTTCAATCACCCGATGTTCGGCGGTGTGAATGCGCCTTGGACATCCTGGGGACTCTGCACTGGGAATACCCCGGCGTCGTGCGCGCCAGGGCCCGATTTTGGAAAGCTCTTTTCAGGGCAGACGTTGAACGCAGGTTACGGACCCGGATCTGGTTCTCAAAACCCGCTCTACGCCGTAGGCGGCCCGCGTTCGGCCCAGTTCACGCTGAAGCTGATGTTCTAGCCAGATTCACTCATCAAGCTTGCGGAGACGAAGAGCTTGTTGGAAAGTACGGCACGAATTGCTGGAAGCAAATCGAGACTTAACCGCGATTTCACAACATAAGCTGAGCCACCCGCTTCCGCGGCGGCATTCATATAATCAGCGTCTTTGTGAACCGTTAGCAAGCCTTCAGATATCAGCGACTTGTCGCTGCCACGGCAGAAAGAGAGAAAGTTCTGACGCTTGTTGTCGCCGTGCAAGCACGGCTCGTGACGCTGGACTCGATGCTTTCCCACGCGACCCTGGCACATACTGCCGAATATCGACAAGAGGTAAATCGTCACTTCGATGCGCTTGTGGGGGCTGTTTATGAATGTCACAACGCGGTCTTAACTTCTCTCCATTTGATGGGACCCGAAAAGAAATTCTTTTTGACGTACTGCAATGACCTGGCGAATCTCACCGCAACGGGCAACAATACGACAGACCTCCACACTGTTCGGACGTTGAAAGACAAGTACGTTGAAAGACAAGTACGGAGATGCGCTCTTTTCGCTCAGGCTGGGAAGTCTCACCGATAGCGAGGTGAGCGCCTACGTCAAGAGTTGTTGAAGGAAGCCGTCAGCCCTTGCCAGACTGCTCTGATACCCCCGAAATTTTGAGGCAACCCCAGGCGAGCCGGTTAGTTGGTCGTGAGGTTGCAAGCTATTGAAAAGATGGTGGCCAGGGACGGAGTTGAACCGCCGACGCCAGCCTTTTCAGAGTGTGTATAACCAGTGTTTCTAAGAACTTACAAGGACACGTGGGACTGCCAAGTACTTGTAAGTAGCTGCAAGACGCGTTGAGTGCGGACTGGAACTGCGGACCAGTAATCGGCATCCCGTCTATGAATAACAACTTCTAGCAGGAGTGATTGACAGTTCAGTTTCTTCCGCAGGACAAGGGATCGCATCTCCTCCTTCCGATTCCACTCTGGGCAGTTCCGTTCGGATCACGTTCCGAAAATATTTTCGACATATTTTTCCTCCCGCAGGTTCCTTTTATACATAGAAGGGGAAAATCTCGCGCCAATCAATGGAACCGCCTCGTTATTAAAGAGGCGGGCAGTTGAGTGCGGCCATCGCTCTGTTCCCGTGGATTCCCCCAAACGTACCTAAAAGCACTTGTAGGCACTTTAGGCACTTTAGGCGCTTTAAGCACTTCTTGAGAAGTTATCTTGAAGTGGATAAGAAAAAAGATTGTTTGAAAGGAAGCAACAAAATGCGTCTTGTACGGTTTCTATACGAATAAGTTCTCGTCCGCCCATGACGCGAAGACTAACGCCAGCCGAGTAGTGAATGGGCTCGAAATCTGTCGGACGAGGTCGGACGCCACAGCCGGCCTTCAGACGACGCAGTGATTTCAGCCCGGTCTCGACTCTCGCTGTAGGGGGTTTTATGAGCGAGATGCATGAAGCGACACCAGTCAGCCAACCTGTCCCTAATTTCGAGAGATTCCTCGATTCACGCGAAGCCGCAGCACTGCTGCAAATTCATCCGAAGACACTTCAGCGCCTCGCTCGCAAAGGCGAGATACGCGCTATGCGGGTCGGAAAATTGTGGCGTTTCCGCGCATCCGATCTCGACGTGTGGGTGCATTTGCGGTTAAAGTTGGCCAGCTATCCGTACCGTCCCTAACCACGGAGAATTGTAGGATTCAAATCCACCTGAAAACGTCAATACTAAGGACTTACAGAGCACGGACGGCACTCTAAGGACGTGGAAATACCCAGTAGTTCACGCAAAGTGATTGCAGAATCCGCGACTAAAACTGCACGACTGACAAGCCAGGAATCATCTGGAAGTGGCGGAGATTGCCCGTGGCTACGCTGTAGCCGAGTTCTAAGGCCGTCACCCCGATCAACAGATCGGAGAGCGGTAGACGAATGCCTTTCGCTTGGTTCTCGCCATCGATCTGACCGACACGAAGAGCAAGAGACACCGTTACCGGATGCATGGGCAGGGCCGTGAGAAGCTCCTGAATGAACTGCTGCCGCTTCTCTTTTCGCTGCGAGGTATCGGCACGGGCCGCCCCGTGGGCCAGCTCGATCAGAGTAACCACGGAGACGGCGATATCGGTATTCCCTGCCTTACCCGAGATCGCGGCAAGCATCTGCCGCGCGTTTTGCCCCTGGCGCTCGGCTGTGATCAGTACACTGGAATCGAGGATTAGTCCCATGCGGGTGGTTCGAGCGGCTCACGATGACTTTCGACAGCCGCTTCCACATCCCTAGCGAAGTCAGGATCGATGGTCGCCGTCGAGTCCTCGGGTAGCAACGCGATGCACTCCGAGATGGACCGGCGCGGCGGGACTGGTGCATGGATCACCGCCACCGGCAGCTTCCCACTCTCGATCACGATTTCCGCGCCCGCACGCACCCGCGCGAGCAGCCCAGCAAAGTCATTGGCGGCTTCCGCTTCCGTGATGTGGATCACATGGTCAGCCATGCCACGATTATACCGTCATTCCGTCTCTAACGACGCTGCGCCCTGTCAAGCGAATTTAGGCGACACTTCGACGTCGACGCCGAAAGCAGCGCCATTTCGCTCTCGTAGAAAGTCTTTGATGTCCAGACCAAGCTCGTCACTGTATTCAATCCTGCAGGGGGACTTCAGGTCCCACCATCCATCTCTTCGGGACTTGCTCCCACGATTACTCACTTCGATCTCCCCGCCTCTCAGGGAGGCAGGCTGCCCACTCAAGTGCTCGGCTCTTACTGGCCGGCCACGGAATGACTCGGGCTTACCTGCATGACGGCCTGACACAGTTGCGCGTACGTCCAGTCTTCGCGCAACATCAGGTACAACCGCGTGGCCAACTTTCTGGCCACCGCCACCTTGGCGACGCTGCGATTTTTGCGCACCGCCAGGCGGCGATAGAAGCGCTTCAGTTGCGGATCCAACCGCGCCGCCGTCTGTCCCGCTTCCACCAGCAAAAAGCGCAGAAACGAACTGCCTTGTTTGCTGATCTTGCCCAGCCGCTGTTTTCCGCCGCTGGATTCTTCGCTCGGAATCAGGCCGAAATAAACTGCCGACTTGCTTGCCCGAGGCAAACCTCCCGGCCGGCCCCAACGTCAGCACCATCGCCAACGCCGTCACCGAGCCTACTCCCGGATGCGTCATCAACCGCACCGCCTCCGGCCGCTGCCGCGCTTCTTCCGCCACTCGCCGGTCCAGCTCGAGGATCTCCGCTTCCAGCCCGTCGAGCGCCGCCAGCAACCGCTTCCGCCGCTCCGACGCGTACGGCAGCAAAGGCAACTGCTCCAACTCCGCCCGCCCCGCCTGGCTCCACAGCTTGTGCTTTTTCTGCACCCCATGGCTCAGCGCCATGGCCTGCAGCTGATTCTTCGTACGCGTCCGCGCCTGCACCTGCTTGTGCCGATGCACCAGCAACTGCCGCACATCCCGCACCTCCAGGCTCGGCACCCAGATCCGCGGAAACCGATTCTCCCGCAGCAGATCCAGCAGATGCTCCGCGTCCCGCCGGTCCGTCTTCTGCCGGCGCACCACCGAGGCCCGCACCCGCGCCGCATCGCCCAACCATAGCTCGAATCCCAACTCCGCCAGCAACCGCTCGAACCACGGATAGTGTCCGCAAGCTTCCATCCCCACCCGCACTTCATGGCCTGCCAGAGAAACGTAGAACTGCTCCGCTTCCCCGCGGTGCTGCAACCGCTTCTCTTGAATCTCTCCCGTTCGATTGTCAAAGATCGCGACCTGCTGAAACCCCGGATGAAAATCACAGCCTATAATCAGCATGACGTTGGCTCCTCTCACGAGCCTTGGTCTTGTTTCATCGCATACCAATCTACTCGCGACGGGCCAACGTCGTTATGCAATCATGTTCAGATTGGACCGAACTCGTTTCACAGAATCGCGGATTCAGGATCGAAGTAGGGATCGCTCATCGAGCGAGGACAGCAATGACTAACTGCTCTTCAGTCAGATCGCCCTGGACAAACTGTTCAAAGAATAGCTGCGCGTCAGCAGTGGGCACCAGGCCCTCCAAACGCAGATCTGAGACCGCGTTTTCCACGGCTTTGCGCCTGAGGAGGCAATCGGAAACTGTTATCGCTCTGGGTGCGCCTGCCGTTGACATGTCTATCCTGAGTCTACCGTACCTGGGCGTTGAATTCGGTCATTATCTCAAAATCCATGCAAGTCAGCGAAGAACGGATGTTCACTAAAGTGGCAATGGACTTGACTCACCATTCGGTTTAGCGCGCAACCGTTTCATTCTGAGCTATGTCGCTTGCCACGATTGCAGTCGAAACAAAGAGTCTGGAGATTGTCTAACGCATCAGAGCCACCTTGGGCTATCGGAATCCTGTGGTCAACTTCCAATTCGACCCCGGACCGTCCACACATGCAGCATCTATAGCGATCTCGCTTGAGGACAAAAAACCGCTTCCTGATCGAAAGAGCCTTCCGACTCTCGAACTTAGATGTTGGTGTTTGCGGTAGAGTGGGTGCATCGACCAGATCGTCAGGAGAGGATACTGATCCGGCAGCGGCGAGAAGAGCCTTTTTCCAACTACCAAACCGGCGAATGTATGTATCGCTGGACACAGCGAAACCGAAGGCTCTCAGTTCCCTGCGATATGGACTTCGTCCAAATTTCTCGAGCGTTTGCGTCCAGAGTTCAATGAGGATCGAGAATAACTCCTCATCCGTGGCCTTCATAAATCGAGCAGGAGTCAGCCCCGACTCCTGCAGCGCCCTTCTGAGCGATCCGAATCGCCTCATAACGACTGACGAGCTTAATCGCCCATGAGAGTCGATGTCCCGCTTGGAGAGTGTTACTTTTCCAAGAACTCCCGCAAGCCGCTGCAACTCTCGTATGATGGCCTCTCGATCATACGATTCAACGAAATCAATTTCGGGTGTCATAAAGCGTACAGAGTAATTGTAGCCCGACCAAGGAAGCGGTTTACCACACCGAAGTATGGCCTAAACTGACTTGAACACCCGAAGCCTGACGAGTACCCGAAGCGAAATAGGCCCCGTTTCTTTTGCCGCGCCAGCCGGACTGCATTTTCGATGATAATTTGTGGCGTTCGTTTAGTTCGTTGTCTTGACTGGTGGCCGCGCGGCGACGCCCACCTGGGGGGGACATCGACCTAGTGCTGCCGTGGGGACTTCGCGCGTGATTCAAATGAGCACCCCTCAGGCGGAGGACCGGAATTATGCACTGGCAAGAAAGAGCCGTTACGAACATCCAGGCAGTCTTGGGGCGAACCCAAGGCGACAGACTGTTTCAGCTGATCAAAGCTGCTGCTGCTCTCAAAGGGTCGGAGTCCACGTTTGAGCGTATCGCCCGAGCTGCGCGGTCCGAGGATATGGCAGGGGTGTTGGACTACTTTGCGGAAATCAGATGGGCGCTGACCTTCTCCGAATTGAAGTTTGAGGCCGAGTTCGAGCCGTGCGGAAAGGAAGGGCCGGACCTGCTGGTTTCGCGAGATGGTCATCCCGCGTACGTGGAGGTCAAACGGTTTCGTCCCTCACCAGAAGACGATGGCCCTACTGCTGGAATCGAGGGCGAGCTTATGCCATACGGCGACCTGCAGAGGAGTGTCAAGAAGATCGGGGACGAACTGGCAAAAAAGTTTAAGCAGGTTGAGGCCGGCAGCGGCATCGTGGCTTTCTGGAGCGATCACGCGGCGATCGAAGACGTCGATTTCGAGTTGGCCATCAGAAGTATGTGGAGCGACAATGAAACGGGGGTCCGTCAAGTTCCAGACGGAGTTCTTTTCTCTATCTTTGGCTCTGACTGGATGAGGGCAACTGGTCAACGGCTCTACTGCGAACCCCTCAGACCCTTATCAGAGCCTTTCTCGACCTGGGTTCATGAGTTGAAGCAGGCTAGCCCCACCTGAAATATCTGAAAACGACTACCCGCACAGCTTGGAAAAACGCCGCTACGAGGTTCTCGATGTGGTAATTCACCCAGAGGATCACACGCAAACGAAACTTTCCTGGAAATGCTGGCCCTTGCCGCGAGCGTGGGGCATCATCCCGAATTGTCCGAAGCTCAGCCCTAGCTGCTAGGCTCGCATCAGAAAGACATCCTGAATCATTTGCTTTCCTTGAGCACTTGGTTGACCTTTTCAGTAACGTCGGTTCCGGGATTCATGTCCCCTTGCTTCCCGAAGGCTTTCACTTTCTGGCAAAACCCACCCCAGCGATCAACCTGATAGGACCCGCTATTGTTAGCTGCCATGCCTCCCATAAATCCGCCTTCGTCCATCCATTTTCCTTTTCCACGATGAGGCCACGCTTCCGTGAGGTACACGACGCGGGATACTGTCATACCGCCCATGCCATTCTGCCCAGCGATTTCTATACAAACAGCTCCCTCATTGGTGACGTAAGCGGTATGGACCTGCATACTTTCTGGGTTCTTCAACCGAGTTTGGTACTCCTTAACGGCCTGAAGCGCTGTAGCCGTAGTCGGATCCGGAGGAGCGTTGTCCTTATCCTTTAGCTGCTGGTAAATTTCGGGAGTACATTTGTCGGCAGGAATATAGTGCTTCGCACACGTTTTATACTGCGCTTCTAACGCGGTAGCGTCTTGAGCCTGCGCGTTCAGGACAAGGAACGGCGCAAGTAGCGCCGTGACACACAACGTCCACTGAAGAGTTAATCTGGGCATCTTGATTTTTCCTCGCATCACTATAAGGTAGCGGTGTCTCTGCCGTAGGTGGTAGGTATCCAAGGTAACGTCCGGCGCAGACCGACAAGCTGGCCCTTCCGGATCAACCTAGTCTGTTTTCCCAGCCCTCAAGAATGCTTTCCAGATTCAGGTGAAAGTTTCGCGCTTAGGTGGCAATGGCCATTGCCAACTCTAGCTGTGGGAATGCTGTTCCGTGTTCGAATCCGACCCCGCAGGTTCGAGTGCGCTCGTCAAGGGTTTAAGTGCAATTCTGTGGGTGCAACTAGCGTCGCACAGCGTCTGTAGCCGGTTTCTGTATTTCGACACGAGTTCGCTCACAGACTTCAGCGCACTGGAAGCCTTTTTGAGTTCCTTTTCGATCCCATCGATATCGACAAACGTACGTCGAACCTCTTCCGCCAGCAGTACGTTCTTTTCAAGAAAATCCGGTCCTTCCGCCCTCATGCGTTCAAATAACGGTTTTAGAACTTCAAGGTCGCGAGGAAGCCACTGACGTGTCGTGCGGAGAATCCAAACCTCATCCTTGCATGACCACCTCATCTCTCTGTCTCCCTGCCGAAGCTGGTTCTCGTCACGTGTTACCAAGGCAGCAACGGGAATGGACCGCACGCGTGCATCGCGAACCAACTTGTCGATGTCGCCTTCCGTGATCAGTGATTCTTTGTCTTTGTTGTCAACTAGGATTCGAGGGTCCAGTGCGATTCCTGCGGGGTCGCGGTACGCCAAAATATAGTCACCATTCTTCGGAAGCTTCTCGCTAATGGAAATCCCAGGCCATGTGCGCGCCTCTGCGGCAAAGTCTAACTCTTCCCGCTTGCCGACCCGAGCCACCTTGGACAACTCGGTCTGCAATTCTTGGTTTTTCTCACCAAGAGCCTTGATTTCCTTGAAGTAGTCCTCCACTCTCCGATTCAGATCCTCCTTCTCGGATTGCTCCGAACGGAGTGCAACTTGAAGTTCACTGCGCACGCGCTCGATTTCCAACGCCTTTTGCTCATCGGCCAATTTGGTAGCTGCCACTAACTCTTTGACGCGGCCATCAAGTTCATTGATCTGTTGGTGTAACTGTTTCTCAGCCTCAAGTCTTTCCGACTCTTTAGCGTTCTTCAAAGCGATTTCTTGATTCTTGAGAAGGGTTTCGAGTCGAAGCTCCACGCTGCTCTTTTCTTCCTGCAGCCTTTGGGTCTCCGCTTTGTGGTGTTCGGAAATCTGGGCAGTGCGTTTGTTTAGCTCGGCCTCGAACCGGAGCCAGACTGAGCCTTCATCCTGCGTGTGCTTCTTCAGAAGTAGGCGGAACGCTTCCTCCGCGCTCAGTTGGGCGACGCGGGCAAAGTCCTTCATACCCAGGCGCTCCAGAACTTCAGCTCTTCTTAATTGACCTTCGCCCAGACACAGTGGGCATTCCATCGTGTCGTCTAAAACGGGCAGCTCAGTGGACATGGCATAACCTCCGAAGATTTCAATCACACGCCTTCAGCAGTGGCGCGAACGAAATCCGACTGCAATCGTCGAAGCTCAAGCCACCGTTATGAGTGCAACTCGATCAGGGCCCTAAGTCTGGGGAAAGGATTGGGGGAAAAATGAAATTTAACGTTGGCGATGGAAATTAACAACTTACGAAAGTGTGTCGAACTCGTGGTGACGCTGGCACTGCGAAACAACTTACTTGGCTTCTGCGGGCGGCTGATGGATTTCCTCTGAACCGCGCGGGTAGACCCGAACACGGCGGCTGCGTTGCGGGCCGTCAAAGAGTACCAAAGCAAACTCAAGAACCCTGTCAGTACGCAAGTTCGCACTGCCTACGTGACGGGAAAACGTGATCTTTGCTTGGAAATAGGCGGTCAGAACGGCGTTGGCTCATGGGAGATTCACCGCTCGCTTGGAGTGACCCAGAAGTCGCGTGGTTCATGCTGCAACGGATTCGCCACGCATTGCAGGGCAAGAATTCTGGAAACCTGGGCGGCCCCGGTAGTGAGGTTGAGGTAGATGAAACCCTCATCGGAGGCAAGGCCCGCAACATGCACCGGAGCAAGCGCGCCCGAGTCATCACCGGCACATGCGGAAAAGACAAGACTGTCGTTATGGGAATGATGGAGGGTGGCGGGAACGTTCGCGCCATGGTCGTTGGGAATCGCCGCCGGAGCGAACTGCAAAAACCATCCGGACTACCGGCGCGGGAGCCGGGACGAACTCCGGCGCCTCGATTGCTTCATCGAGGGAGCAATGCTCAAGGTTGACGCAGCGTTTTACAGAGCGGGACTCTAGCGTAACTAACGAAGCTCCTCGGTTCCGTGGTAGGAATCTGAAAGAGGAGAGGTACAGATGGGAGATACCCAAGTGGTTGAACTACTAGGCCGAGCGCGGCTGTGCCAAGAACTTCTCAACGCTGGGTTGGAACTCGCGGAGCCGATGCGGGATCGCGGAGTGGACCTGATCGCTTACGCGGACCGCTCGGACGGCGGTTTCCGAGCGCGACCATTACAGATGAAGGTTAGCAGCCGTTCGGCGTTCGGAATACATCGGAAGTACGAACGGACGGCGGACCTTATTCTGGTCTTCGTCTGGTACATAGAGGAACCATCGCGAGCGGTCACCTATGCGCTCACCTACGCCGAGGCGGTAGAAGTCGCGACGGCGATGCGGTGGACGGAAACGGAGTCTTGGAGAAAGGGAAGCTATTCAACCAGCGCTCCTTCGGCGGAGCTGATCAACCTGCTCGAACGGTTCCGAACTTCGCCGGAGCGGTGGAAGGAATTGATAGTTGGGCGACAAGTAAGCGCGGCGGCTGGAGGCGCGTAATGAACCGCGTCCTCGCCTTTCTGATCGTTGTAGTCGTGGCGCTGGTCGCGCTCGGCGGTCAGTTCCACGAGGCGTCCCGGTCGGAGCGCCGGGAGTTCGGTGGGAAGCTCGAACGTCCCGTAACGTCCGAACCGGAGCGCCTCGCGCCAGTCGGTCACCGCACCCATCCTCGCAGCCGCGAAGTGACGCGGGAGTTCGAGCGTGAGCATCCTTGCCCATCGACCGGACGACGTACCGGCGCTTGCCCCGGCTACGTCAAGGATCACGTCGTAGCGCTTTGCGACGGAGGCGCGGACGCCGTGTCGAATCTTCAATGGCAATCGGTAGAGGACGGGAAAGCGAAAGACAAGACCGAATGCCGCTCGGCGTTCGCGAGACGCGGAGTAAAATAGACCCAGCGAGCTTTGAACGGACCTTTGAACCGCGTGTTCCCAAGGCGCGATTTTTCTTTTTACTCGGCAGAATGCCCTTCTCTAGCTCACCGCGTTAACGCTGGGAAGATGGGCTGACGTGAAAGAGTCTGCCGGCCCTCGTTCGTGGTTGGAGCTAAACAGGAAGACTCTGCGCCCGCTCAAACGACCAGGCCATAGCCAATTAATGGAGCATGGCTAATCGAAATCGTTGTTTTCTGTCCGTTTGCTAAACAAACCCCACAATGCACATCAGTCTGACGAAGGAGTTCTAGCTGCGCTTATTGCACAGCAGCAGCCAAGACAGAACGGGCCATGCAAGTGACCAGAGCTAAAGGGCTGATCAACCGGTATAGGCCCCTGCGCATGGTTCGCTCGACAGATTGGACATGCGTCAGGGCCAATGATCACTTGCTTCAGTTTGTATCCCAGTCGAAGAATTTTGTGGAAAGTTGCTTCTTCCATCGCCCGAGCCATTCCGCTGTGAGCGATCATCTCGGCTTGTCCAACCGACAAATATGGCAAAGCTTTTCGTATCCTGCGGCCAGTTCCCGGAACTCCCAACATTTCTCGAATGCCATCGGATATCGCAATGTTTAACGCTTGGTAATCGTTCTCCCGGACATGTTTCAGAAACTCACTCGGAAGATACTCAGAGGCGTGCTTAGCCGCCGATTGTGCTGCATTCTCGCCTGTTTCTCCAAGCCGATCAATGGGTGGGCACATGGTGTACCTTAAATAACCGGAATTTCCCGCCGGTGAAAATGTCCTTCAGCCAGCAACAGCCAGTAGGTGGCCAGGGCGGTTCTCTCCAGCTTGGAAAACCGGGGACAGCCCCTACGAGTGTACACGTCGGGATTCACAAACCGTAGATTGCCGTGGTTACGTCGCAATCATAGGCTGTCGCGTCCACCCTCATCACTCGTGACTTTGGTTATTTCAAGGCCCCAGTCAGACGTATCCGTGGGCAGGACTTATCGTGTACAGTCGCATCACGCAGTGAAAGGAAACAGCGGCCATGCCCACAATACCCGTCCGTGTCGCAGACAGGCTCAGGTCAAGCCTGAAGGAATTCCAAGCAATTGTGCAATCGGCGAAGTCACGCGACGTAAACGAGTCGGATACCGTCATCATTGTGACTGACATGTTGTCAGCCGTCTTCGGATACGACAAGTATTCAGAAGTCACATCTGAGTTGGATATTCGTGGAACGCATTGCGATCTCGCGACAAAAAGCGACGGCAAAATCCAATCACTCATTGAAGTCAAAGCCGTTGGGACCGAACTGAAGGATACTCATACGCGTCAAGCCGTTGACTACTGCGCCAACTCAGGGATTGAGTGGGTCACGCTCACGAACTCCGCCAGATGGCAGATTTATCGGGTTATCTTTGGCAAACCAGTGGATCAAGAATTAATCTTGGATTTCGATCTGCTCGACCTCAATCCGAAAAAAGACGAAGACATAGAAAAAGTCTATTTGCTCGCGAAGGAAGGTTGGAGCAAGTCAGCTCTGGAAGAATTCGACATCCAACGTCAGGCTCTGAGTCGTTTCTCGCTTGGTGCTGTGCTCGTCAGTGACCCTATACTCAAACTTGTGCGACGACAGCTAAAGAACATGTCGCCCGATGCCAAGTTCGATTTGGAGCAGATCAAAACCGTGCTATTGCAGGAAGTACTGAAGCGGGATGTGATTGAGGGGGAAAAGGCTGACGAAGCACGCAAGAGGGTTGCACGAGCGAGCCATAAGCGAAAAGCCAAGCCTACTGTGGACGACGTGGCACCCCTTGTTGCTGGC
Organism: uncultured Acidobacteriaceae bacterium; assembly: GCA_963747545.1. Lineage (GTDB taxonomy): Bacteria > Acidobacteriota > Terriglobia > Terriglobales > Acidobacteriaceae > Acidiflorens. Next base: position 810,890 of record CAVVFQ010000004.1, read on the forward strand.
GCTGTAGCGTCGGGTCAGTAAGGACATTGTTGACCGTGACACAAGTTGAATCACCCAGGCCCGCGGCAAAAGGCACAGCAGATCAAGGAGGGTTATGACAACTTGGGCAGCAATACCTTCGACCGACCGTCAAGTGCGATGGGCAATGTTGTTCATACTGGTACTGACCCTAAGCTGCGGGAGGGCTTACGGGCAGTCGCCACACTACGTTTACTGCAAAGCCAAGCTTCCTCATGTTTCAGATGCCTCGGCCAAATTTGAGAGTTGCATCTTGGACTATGAAAAGAATGGGCCAACTGACAAGAACTACGGTGGGATGAGCCTGGCTAAGACCTGGACCTCAGACATCATGCAAATTAAGATTAGAATGGCCGGAACAACTTGGAACTACGACTCTCCCAAGCTCGCTCTCTATAAGGTCTGCATGCTTGACGCCCAGCTTCAACAGCTCAAACAGCCCTCTAAACTTGGCCCAAAAACCACAGCGGAGTGCGACCGTGCGATTAACCAAGTAGAGTATGAGTCCGAGCTCGCGGCTAAGGAGCTTGCAAAATGACCCACGACAAAAAAAGAACGACGATACCACACGCTGTGAACTTCGCCCGGCACCGGACGAAGCGACGAATCCGTAAACAGCGCTGAATACCACTTCAGCCAAAGGCGGAGATAGCCTAGACGCTGCTGTTCATACCACCGTTCTTCAGCTGAGCATCGAGCATTGCATCTCCCGCGCCAGAAAGTTGACGAAATCGAACGGTCCGGTACGTGCCGGCAGGGAGCCTACTGGGATTACCGGCTGATGCCATAGGAGTGGCTTGGTTCTATGATGTGTTCCTGCCTTTCGTCGCGAGTCGCCTGCTCGCGGTCGATGGCCTGCACTGTTTCGGAAGCGGGAGTTTTTCTAAGTGGTCCCGTTCCTTCGGGTACGTTACCGTAGCCTTGCTCGCAGGCAATCGGCAGTTCTCGCCGTTCACGCTCGCGTAAAGACGGGTTCAACCTTTCCAAGGAAGGTCCTTGCGCCTTGCGCGACAACTCGGAAGCGGATTGCCGTGCGACTGAGTGTGCGACCGTCTCCCGCAGCAGGTCTCTATCGCTGGTCACGACCGTGATGCTCTCGCGGCCTCGCGAAGCAGCCACGTAGAACAACTCTTTCCGCATCCCATCGGCGGAAATGACAACGCCATCGACAGACTTCCCCTGGCTGCGATGGGCGGTGACAGCGTAGCCGTGTGTGAATTGCTTGTAGTTCTCCGGCAGGGTGCGGCCATCCTGTAGGTGAATGCGGCCCTGCTCGTCAATTCGGGAAACCGTCACCAACTCGCCGTTGGTAGCGCGAAAGCCCGGCTCCCGACGGTTTGCTGTGAGCAGCAATTTGTCGTTGGGCGCAACTTCCATCGCGCGGCGCTCACAGACCTCAAAGGATTTCGCCTGCTTTGCTGTGAGCTCACGCTCTTCGCCGCGTGGGTTCCGGGCAATGAGCTTACCATTTTCCACTCCGATGACCTCCAGCGCTTCATGCCTCGCAACGCCCTTGACAGCCCGATGAAATTCCAGCACTTGGCCTTCAGCATAGTTCCGCAGGTCACTTTTCTCCGCACTCGTCCAGTTCAGTGGTACGTGTTGCTCTTTGTGGGTACTCTGTCCCAGTTCCCCTGTGCGCGTGCGCTCAGCGCGGATAGCCTCGGTGATACGGCTAATCTCTTCGTGTGTGGCGGCGACAACCAGCACACTACGTGGCTGGCCCTTCGCATTGGCCTGAGCCTGAGCCTCTGAGTAGGCTTGTTGAACCGCCTGTGCCCGGTCGGGCCAGGGGACCGAACGCACAGCACCGATTTGTTCCAGCTTGTCCAAGCCGCGCTCAGGATCACGGCGCAATTCCTGAATCGCGTCGCGATAGCCTCGGGCGGTCTGGCGTTGCACTTCGCTAAGCGAAACACTCTTCAAGTGAGACTCTTTTTCCAGCACCCGAAGGGCGTCACTGGCCTCGACACTCCGAATCTGCTTGGTGTCACCGCTGAAAATGACTCGCGCTGATTGCTGGTCAGCCAGCTTTAGAAGTTCGGACATTTGACGGCCGGAAACCATGCCAGCTTCATCCACGATCAGCGTTTTCCCGAACAAGTCTGATTGAGCATTCTGGCCCTGCAATAACCGTTCGACCGTGATGGCATCCGAGAAGCCTACTTTCTGTAGTTCTTCAACTGCGCTCATCGTGGGAGCCACCGCCAACACCTCGCGACCGCTCTCTTCGAGGCCGCGCTGCAGCTCTTGCAGCGTAGCGGTCTTCCCGGTGCCTGCTGCCCCGCGAATATTCACCGCCAGATCACTGGAATTGAGAACAAATTCGATTGCCTCTTTCTGCTCGGGACGGAGGAAGGCGGAAGCAGCGAATTCATGCTGCCCACCTAGCCGCTCAAACTGACCGATTCCACGATTGATCCGCTCGATCATGTCGCGCTCACGGTCAAGACTCTCGCGTGTGGCGACTTCCTTCCCAGCCTGGAGGATTCTGCCGTTGCTTTCTTCCAGTGAAAACTCACCTTTCAGGTCCGCCAAGTCGATCCGGCCCCGGCCATGACGGAGTGCTTCAGTCAACAGTTCATGGTCGAGCGCCACGGAGACGCGCTCAAAGACGTGTTGTTTTGCGTAGTCGAGGGAAGGAGCTGCACTCTCTGGTTCTAGTCGCTGCGTTTCGGATCTCTCCCGGACTGCCTCGCGGAGTTGCTCAAGGGTTAGGCTCTCCTCTGGGGTCAATCGAGCCGTTTGCCGCGAGTGCACCTCCGCAGTTGAAATTTCAACCAGCTTATCGGCCCGCGACTCACGAACCAGCACGGCGATTTCGTTGTCGCTGGGCTGGTGACCCTTACTTTCGACAAACTCGGCAATGGCTCGGTCGCGCTGCTCGCTACGCTGACTGTATTTTTCGAGCAATTCATCGGAGACACCCTTGATCTCAAAACCCAGGTTCTTGCCCTTGGAGCTGCGCCGGTCCTCGATCTCATAGCCCAGAGACCGCACTTCGCGGGCAAGCGCGTTCCGGTAGACTTCAGTCAGGTACGCCCGCTGCTCGTAGATATCGGAGGCTTGCAGCGCCTTCCAGCGGCCCTCCGCGCCGTCGTAGGTCAGATTAGCGGCAACCGCGTGGGTGTGAAGCTGGGGATCAAGTTCGCGGCTCGTGTCGTGATGGTAGACAGACAATACAAGATTACCCGTGGTGCGGTTATCATTCGCCTGGTCCCTTCGGACGCGGCTTGCTGCGCGATGCTCCAATTCTGTCAGCGTTTCTCCAACGGCCTTCTTGTGAGCTTCCACAAGTCGTGCGTCCCTACCCAGTTGGGCCATGATGGAAACTGACTTGGGAGCCGATATCGTGAAGTCGTACAGGTTTCGGCCTCGACTCTGGGTCGTGCCATCAGCGGCTGTGCGGTCGGCGCTGTGTCGTTGCCGAAGGAATTCACCACTTTTGGGATCGAGGCCCTGGCGGAGTGCCTCGAATTGCTCCGACTGAACTTCCCCTCCCAGGCCGAGCATCTCCGCTCCCCGGCCTTGCCACTGACCCGTTATACGCTCCCTTTCGGCGTAGTAGTCACTGTGCTGCAAATGGCGTGCAGAGTAGCCCGTTCCGTTGGACATGGCGCGAATGGTCAGCATGGTTGAAGACCTTTAACGTCTCATTTGCAACAAGACACCATCCCTAACGCTCCGCGTTAGGTCCGGTGTCGCAAGCGCGACCTGAATCTCGTCCGGTGTATGTCCGGCCTCATCCGGTGTACTTCCGGCACCCGTCCGGCGCTTGTCCGGCCATCCTCTGACCTCCGTTTGGCGTCTGCTATCAGTAACGGCCTTTCGCCGGAGTCCATCTCGCCTGACGCTCTCGGAGGAAATTGTGGACGCCAAATTTGAAGCCATACTCAACAACCTGCCTACCAAAGAGCCGCGCTCGCGTTTGGAGTCTTACAGCGAGCTAATCACTGAGATGCGAAAGCGAGGTCACAGCTATCGAGAAATCACGCAAGTACTCAAGAAAGCTTGTGGCCTCAAGGTAGGTACGAGCACGGTGAACGACTTCGTGCTCGCACGTTCGAGATCAAAACTGAAGCGGTCTGCTTCG
>CAVVFQ010000005.1:0-57348 GCA_963747545.1 uncultured Acidobacteriaceae bacterium
GGTAGCGCACCTGCCTTGGGCGCAGGGGGTCCGCGGTTCAAATCCGCGCGCCCCGACCAATTCCCGCTACTTGCCGGCCCCAGCCGGTTTCAGGACTGCCGTATTCCGCTCGTCCGCAGCGATCATCCGATAGAACTTTTTCAGCTCATCCATTTTGCTGACCGGAACGCTCAACTCCCTGATTTCCATGCTGCGCGTGTAGTGCAACACGTTCCCGCTGGCTTCCGTCTTACTGTGATAACTGCCAAAGCTGAAGTCCGCATCCGTCGCAGGCGGCAACTCGTCCACCTCATAGCCCACCGGCAACGCGATATCGAAGCTGTCGGTATCTCGCGACGGCCCTTCGAATTCAAGCGGAAACCTGCGCGGCTCTTTCGTCTCCAGTATCCCCGACGACTTGCTTCCCAGCACCCGCGGCCGTACCAGCAGCAGATTCCCCGCATTCTTGGCGTAATTGTCGGCCTCGAACGAGTAGTTGAAACCGAAAGGCTGGTCCGTGCGGTCCAGGTTCACAACGCTCGCTCGCGCAATTTGAAAGTTGGGAAGCGATGCCGCCAGCAGGCTTTCAATCGGTTTGATCCGATCGGCGTTTTGCGTCACCTTGCGCAATCGCAATCTTTCCGCAAAAGCGCGATCTCCCACTCGCACTTCCTGGACGTCGCCCTTCAACACTCCGTTGGCGTCGAGCGTCAGCTTGCCCACGCGCTGAATACTGTTCATCGCCGACGGCTGTTGCGGCAACTCCACCAGTTCTCCGCCTTCGGGAGTTACCAGCAAGCCATAATTCGCCTGCAGGTAACCGCCAATCTGGCCAAACGGCATCAACTCGTTGGTCGGATCGAAAAACAGAATCCTTCCCAGCTGGGAATGCTGCATTACGGCGATCAGCGACGGATCCTTCACATCATCCGGCAACTTGATGGCAAGAATCGCGTGGTTGAACCCGTTGTGTGCCGGCGTCTCCCGCGTAACCGCGCCCCGCCGCATGTTGATCACAACAGGATAGGAATCCACGCCAATCTCGCGCAGCATGGTGTGCATCAGCGTCGCTTTGTCCTTGCAATCCCCATACCGGTGCGAGAAGACATCCGGAGCCGCATGTGGCTGCCAGCCACCGATACCCAGTTCGATCGCAACATAGCGAATGTCGTGCTGCACGAACTCGGCGATCGCTTGCATCTTCTGTAACTGCCCAGTCTTCCCCGCCGCTAAAGTGTTCACCTCTTGTTTAATCGGTTCCGACGCCCCCGTCTGCCCGCTATACAGACTTCCCAGCCAACTCCCCATGCTTTGCCAGTTGGCGAACTCGTTCTTCCGCGACGTTCCACCGGCTGGGAAAAATGACACGATCATCTGTCCAGCCACACCCCTCCACGGCGGCATGTCCGGCTCATACCTGATCCCCTTAACATTGCTGACCACCCATTGCGACACGTTGCCGCTCCCTTCGGTCGGCTTCGCCTCCGGATAGGCAAGCCACGATGACTTGTACTCCCAGCCGGGAGGAAGTTGTAGCGAAAAATGGCTCTCCCGCACCGGATCCGTCTCCTGGAAGCTCCAAGCATCTTGTAACCAGAAGGGCTGCTCCTCCACTTCATATTCGTAGCCCACGATATTTCCAGGATCGGGCGCCGGAATCCGCAGCATTCTGATTTTCACGTCCGACACCAGTTCACCGCCTTCGATCGGCGGAGAAACGTCGGTCGCGTCCTTGTCCTTAACCTCATAGTCCTTGCCCTGCGCGGGGATGCACCAGGCATGCAGACTTGTAATCTTTCGGCCCCGGTTGTAATGAACATATACCGTGCCATGTCCTCGCCCCTCGGGCCGCAGAATCTTGTAAGCCTCGCGCACGTGCGTCCTGATTCTGTCCTCCGACAAAACCGTCACGTTCGTCTCGGAATACAACAGCACCGCGTCGGTCTTCTCATCGTAGGAAGGCAACGTGACCCCAACCAGTGAGTGCATCCATTGTGGAGCGTCCCCACTAGCGGCCGCCCGCGGCGCACAGGTCACGACCCATACGCCAACACAAAAGAAAACGAGCAGCCGCCGCCGGTTCGTTGCTCGCCTGGTTATAAGCCTAGTCACTGGCTTAGCCACTCGCTCAGTTACTCGCATGGATCTCCCCTGGCTGCAGAACAATCTGCTCCCCATCGCCGGTTCTCACTACCTGAAAGAAATTCCGTAATGACGAGTAATTCTTCTGGTCCAACAGCAGCATGTCAATGGTTAGCTTTCTCGTCAGCCGCAGTGTCCCCCGGCTCTGTTCGACTTTCAAGCTGTAAAGCGCCGCCTTCGCATCCAGATCCTGCGGCGCCGGCACGCTGCTCACCTGCCATCCCGGCGGCAGCTCGACGGTCACGTCATCCGCTTTCTCATACGGATACTCAAAATAGATAGGATGCACCCGGTTGGCATGTTCGAAGATGCCTTTCTCAGCGGCAGAGAAGATCGCAGCAGGAATCACCACCCGCCTGCCGGCATTTGACGCCCAACCCGGAACCTTCAGGTTAAACTCCGCGACCAGCGGCGTTTCCGAACTGGACCAGTCCGGCGTGTTGGTCAATTCCGCCTCCGCGCCCATTCCGATTTGCGACGTCGCCCGCTCTTCCAGAAACTTTCTGCGCGCCACCTCGTCCGCATGTCTCTCTTCCAACCGGTAATGCATGGCTTCCAACCCAGTGTAGGTAACGGTCAGCTTCCCTTCCAGATCGCCCGTGTCGGAAAGCTTCAGCTTGCCCGCACGCTCGATCCGAGATTGCGAAGCATGCGGCAGCGTGGTCTGAATCCAGGTGCCCCCGTCCTGATCCAGCCGAAGCCCCTGCACCCCAGTCTCCGACCAAGTCAGCAGACCGAACGGCGTGAAAACCACTCCGGGATCAAGATAGAGATCTTTCCCATTCAGCTTGACCAGCACTACGTTGGAGTTCAATTTCGAGCTCTGCATCGTGACTGGACTGAAAAAATATTCCTGCCGGCTCGAAACCCAGCATCCATAGGCTTCGAAACCTGCTGCTCGTACCAGACCAAGGAATAACCACGGCAGCTGGTGGCTGTCGCCATAGCCTCGCTTCCAAACTTCTTCCACGTTTTCCGGCGGCTTTTCTTTCTCGCGCTTTTCTTCCTGCTCGGTTTTTCGCAGCTCGTACGACGTGTTCCGGAGCTGCTGCACCCGGTCATAGATCTTGCGCAGTTTCACCTCCTGCGAGTCGCTCGCCGAGACAATTTGCGCCACTGCCTGCTCCATGGCCTTGCGTTTTCCGATGAAGCTTTCCAATTGGTCGTTCCGCCTTTTCCCGACCTTCTTCCAGAACCTGGTCTGGTCTGGATCGGAGATGCCCTCTTCATAGATAAAGTCCACCCGCGACTTCAATTCGTTCGGAGGCGGCATGTAGTCTTCCATTTGAAATGCGGGTATGTTGCTCGCTTCCATCCGGACGATGTGGTCGGGCCCCTCTTTCGCAGGAACAGTGCCAGCCGGCAGACTCTGCCAACTCCAGCGCACCGAATAGTGCACGTACGTGCCCTCGTAAGGCTTCAGTGAAAATTGCGCTTTCTTGGTGAACAACTCATCGCTCAGGATCCAATTGGAACCGAAAATGAAATGTTCCTTCAGATCGATCGTATAGAGGTATTCGATGATGACCCCCACCTGCACGTCCGGCAGAGTAAAAGTCTTCGCCAGATACTTCACTCCCCTCCCCTTGACCAGCTCCTTTTCGAAGACCTTGCCGTCGAACTCTACGATCGAGCCATCCGGCCTGATGGTCCGGCCCCTGACACCTACGACATCCTCGTTTCCCTTGAAGAAGGGGATCTCGATGTCGGCATACTTCCGCCCCTCTTCAGTCAGTATCTTGACGCGAAAGTAATTGTCTTCGTGGCCGGTATGAACGTTGTCATCCCGGTCCACTTGCCGGTAAAGAATGATCGCGGGCGCTCCCGGCGCCAGCGGTTCGCTCGTCATCTTGAGTTCATCTTGCGAAACCGGTTGAAACCCAATACCCGCCTTCGCTTCCTGCGCCGCCAACATGCAGGCTGCAAGCCCGACCACCCCCCACTTTCCGAACCCGAACAAATTCATCGCAATTCTCCCAGTAACTCTCCCAACATGAATGCTGGTACGGCGGAAATATTGAGAAACAGGATTCGCTGCAGGCGGGAACCAATAACTCCAAGGGGACAAGTGGCGCCACTCCGCGGTAACAGCAATTCCGCCTCCTCCGAACTCCGGGCCCCCTCAAGCCGGAATCCGGTAACTCAAGTTGACGCTGAGTATAGCCCGAAGCGTCCATTCGTCAAGGACAGAAGAACTCGCAATTGGTTATCGAGGGTGCACGCTTGCCCGCCGCATACGCGTGCGCAAGGTTGAGCGCTTTTTTCATCACAAACGTCCCGTGCACCCCATCACTGACATCCAGCCGGAAGTGCGCGACCATATTCTCTGAGGTGTCGCTGCCGAGGTGCGCCAAGCCCTATGCAAGGCCGCGCCGAATTAATAGCCAGTAACTTTGTGTGAAACAAAAATTGGGCAGACGAGCAGGAGCCAAGAGCCGCCAAATCTACCAATTTCGAGAAAAATAGGCCAAGAATCAAGCTAAGTCCTTATTCCAGGATATTTTGAAAATAAGTCCTTGGCGCTCTAGATTTTGGCGTCGCGATCCCCCGTAACCCTATGATTCGAGTAGGGAGGGGGGAGGGGGGTGGTAGTAAACACGCATTAATACCTCATGAGTAACCAAGTGATTTCACTTCCTGAAGTCTCTACCAAGCTCTGGATGACAGCTAAGGATAGGTCGCTGAAGCCTGATAGCTGAGAGCTGACAGCTGAGAGCTGCCCTACAGCTCGTACTTCTTCATCAAGTGACGAAACGACCGATAAGAGACGCCCAGCACGTCAGCCGCCCTGATCTGCACCCCGTGGGTTTGTTCCAGCGCGGACTGCAACAGCGAGCGCTCGATCTGCGCGACGTAGTCTTCCATGTTCACGCCCTCGGGCAGAACCGCCCCCGCGGCAATGGCCAGGTTCGAAGTAAGAGCGTTCAAAGCAAGAGCCGCAGTCGTGCCGCCCGCGCCATCCGCGCCCGCGGCCGCGGCGCGAGCCTTCGGACGCTCCGCCGGCAACTCAACCCGCAGCTCGTTCGTAGTTTCGAGCGCCACCGCACGTTCGATCGTGTTCTCCAGTTGCCGGACGTTGCCCGGCCAGTCGTAGCCAGTCAGCGCTTGGAGCGACGCCGCTTCCACGCCGTGAATGCTCTTCCCGGCGCCAGGCGCATATTTTTTCAGGAAATGATTCGCCAGCAGCGGAATATCCTCGCGGCGTTCGCGCAAGTCCGGCACGCGAATAGGAATCACATTCAGGCGATAGTAGAGATCCTCGCGGAACGTGCCCTCGCTGACCTGCCGGTCGAGGTCGCGATTGGTCGCGGCGATCACGCGTACGTCCACCGGAATTTCGCTGGTGCCGCCCACCGGACGCACCGTGCGCTCCTGCAACACACGCAGCAGTTTCACTTGCATGGGCATGGTCATTTCGCCGATTTCGTCGAGAAAAATCGTGCCCTGGTCGGCGACTTCGAACAGCCCGCGCCGGTTCTGGTTGGCTCCGGTAAAAGCGCCCTTGACGTAGCCGAAGAGTTCGCTTTCCAGCAGCGTTTCCGGGAATGCGCCGCAGTTGACCGACACAAATGCTTCCGATGCCCGCGGCGAGCAGGTATGCACCGCGCGCGCAACCAGTTCTTTACCGGTTCCGCTTTCGCCGTACACCAGGATGGTGCTGTTGGTGGAAGCGACGGTGCGGATGGTCTGCTTCAGCTTTTCGAGCGCTGCACTGGCGCCGATGATGTTGTCGAGCGAGTTGCGCGTAGCCGCATCGCGGCGCAGGGCGAAGTTCTGCCGGCTCAGGGATACTTTCGTCAGCGAACGCGCAATCGCGAGTTTGACTTCATCCACCAGTCCCGGACTCTTGCGGATGTAATCGCTCGCGCCGCCCGCCTTCACCGCCTGCACCGCAGCTTCGTAGTCATCGACCGCAGTCATCAGAATCACGGCGGAATCGGGCGAGATCTGGTGCGCGTGACGCAGCACTTCGACTCCGTCCACGCCCGGCATCTTGATGTCGGTAACAATCACGTCGAACAGCGCGCTGTCGATCTTGCGCTTGGCCAACTCGCCACCGGTGACGGTTTCCACCTTGTGGCCATCGCGGCGCAGGGCAATATCGAGCAGTTCGCAGATCGAGCGCTCGTCGTCGCAGACGAGAATGTTACCCACGCGAACCCCCTCCTGCTCCCGCCGCAGCCAGCGCGGTTGAAGCGGATGAAGGAGCGGATACGGACGCCGACGCCGAGGAAGTTGTTGCGCCAGCCGTGCCCGGCGCGCCCACATACTCGTTTTCCATGCGCCGCAGCCGCACCACGAAGCTGGTCCCGGCGCCCACTTCCGAGCGCGCCCACACTTTTCCCTCGTGCGCCTGCACGATCTGGTACACGATGGCCAGACCGAGGCCGGTTCCACCTTCAAAGTTCGACTGGAAGGGCTCGAATATTTTTTCCGTCTGCTGCGGATTGATGCCCGGACCGGTATCGGCAAAGCTCATTTCCCAGTCCGGCCCGCGCTCTGCCAGCGACACGGTCAGCGTTCCACCTTTATCCGTCGTCTTGATTGCGCGAACCGCATTTTCGCAGAAGTTCCAGAATACTTGTTTGAGCTTGTCGCCGTCGGCCAGCACCCAGGCCTCGGACTTCGGAAAGCTGCGCTGCAGCTTGATGCCCGCGTTCTCGGCGGTGAGGCGGTGTGCCAGCAAAGTAAGAGTGTCCTCGAGCAACGGAACCAGATTCACCCGCTCGAAGCGATATTGCTTACCTCGCGAGTAGGCCAGAAAGTCGGTGATGATGTTGTTGAGGCGATCGGACTCGCGAATCACAATCTGCAAAAGGTGGCGCTCTTCCGGATTCAACGCAGGCGCATCCGACAACATCGCGACCGACCCAGCAATGGAGGTCAGCGGATTGCGGATTTCGTGAGCGATGGCCGCAGCCAGTCGCCCCACGGCAGCCAGGCGATCCTGCATGCGCACTTCGCGCTCCAGCCGGCGTATCTCCGTGAGGTCATCAAAGGAATAAACAAAACCCAGGTCATTGCGCGCGCTCACGTTGAGCGCGGAAACCATCACGCGAAAGGTCTTGCGGAAACCGTTACCGCCCACGTAGCGGACTTCAGCATCGCCCCGGGCCCCGCCAAAGTGGGGCAACGGATCCTGAAAAAGGTCAGCGACGGAGCGCCCGCACAATTCCGCTTCGGAGATGTCGAGCAATTGCTGGGCCGCTCGATTCACCAGCGTGATGCGTCCGTCAATCCCAGTGGTGATGACGCCACCGCTCATAGATTGCACGATATTTTCGTGGAGCGCCTGCAGATTTTCGAGCGCGCCGCTGGCGTCTTTCAACTGCACGTCCACCTGGCGGAGCTTGCTCATCAGCAGACCCGCCAGGTAGGCGATGGCAAAATAGGCAAACAGGTTGACGAAGATCACCACCTGCAGCGCTTTCAGCTTGGGATGGGAGTTCGAATACGAGGGTATGACCAGGTAATAGTCGAGTTCGAGGACGGACCCGAACAGGATGAAAGCCAGAGCCGCGCTGAGGTATCCCCAGGCTCGCGGCAACAGCATGCAAGCAACCACAATCACGAGTGGGTAGAGGAAATTCAGCGAGCTGTCGATGCCGCCGGTTACATGCACGACCAGCGTAACCATGGCCAGATCGGCCAGAACTTGAAGTATGGCTTGCAGGCGGTGCTCGTTCCACACCGAAACCAGAAAAAGAAAAAACAGCGAGAGCACGAACCAGAGCACCATCCCCGTTAGAAAAGGCAGGATGGGCAGCGGCTTGGGCGTGAGACGGATGACGGCAAGCTCGATGGCGAGCAGGACCATCAGGATCAGGATTCGAACCTTCACCAGCCAGGTCAGCCAGTTCCGCTCATCAGAGATAGGATGCATGAGTTAGGTTTCGCCGTCCGCCGTTCGCGCTAGGTGGCTGCGAGCTTCGAGCTTTGCGAGCTGCGAGCCAACCCTCAAAGTCCTTGCCCGCTCGTAGCTCGTAGCTCGCAGCCGGTTCTTCTATCCCGCCAGTTTTGCGATCATCGAGAACAACGGCATATACAGCGAAATAACGATGCCGCCGATGGAAACGCCGAGCAGGCCGATGATGACCGGCTCCAACATGGCCAGCATGTCTTTGGTAGCGGAGTCGACTTCATCCTCGTAGAAATCCGCGATCTTTTGCAGCATGGAGTCCATGGCGCCGGTGGCTTCGCCCACGCCGATCATCTGGGTCACCATGTTGGGGAAGACGCCGCATTCGCGCAGAGGATCGACGATGGTGCGGCCTTCTTCGATCGCCTTGCGCACCTTCATCAGCGCCTCTTCGAGCACCGCGTTGCCCGACGTGCGTGCGGTGATCGCCAACCCTTCGAGAATAGGAACGCCGGAGGTAATCAGCGTGCCTAAGGTTCGGGTGAAACGGGCGACCGCGATCTTGCGCAGCAGCAGTCCGAGGATAGGCAGCTTGAGCAGCATGGCGTCAAAGTAATACTTGCCGCGCGGATGCCTGCGAATTTGCTTGACGCCGAAGACCAGGCCGACACCACCCAGGATGAAGAACCACCAGAAATTACCCACGAAGTTACTGAGGCCGATGACGATGCGGGTAGGCAGGGGAAGATCGACTCCGAGCCCAACAAAAAGATTAGCGAAGATCGGTACCACCCACTTAAGCAGGGCGGCCACGATCAACACTGCGAGCGAGACGACGGCCACCGGATAGATCAACGCCGACTTGACGGCTGCACGCAGCTTGACTGCCTTTTCCACGTAGATGGCCAGGCGCTGCAGGATGATGTCGAGAATACCGCCGGTTTCGCCGGCCTCGATCATGTTGGTCGTCAGGTCGTCGAAGATCACCGGATACTGACGCATGGCGTTGGCCAGCGTGGCGCCGCCTTCGACCGTCGTCCGGACCCCGAGCAGCGTTTTCTGAAAGCTCGGATTCTCCTGGTTGGCGCCGAGAATCTCCAGGCACTGCACCAGCGGCAGGCCGGCGTCAATCATGACGGAGAACTGGCGGAAGAAGACGGCAACTTCCTTGACTTTGACCTTGCCGCTGCCAAAAGTGGGCAGAGAAAATTCCTTGCCCTTTTCGCGGATGGAACCCGGCGTGATGCGCTCCCTCCGGAGCTGTGAGGCCAGCCCGTCCTTGTTGGCGGCTACGCGCTCGCCCTGAACTTTCTCGCCCGAAGCGGTCTTTCCAGAAAACGTGAAAACCGGCATGGTGCTTCTCCTTATGGACCAGTCGTCAGGTTTCAGATCTTAGGTCCCAGGAAAACCTCGAACCCCAATCTGCAACTTCTGACGCCCTTTTTTGCCAAACATCTCACTTCCAACTAGAAACCTAAGACCTGAGACCTGACACCTGCTCTCAGCGCTTCGTGGGCGCTGCGCCTTTGGCCAACGTACCCGGAGCAGTCCGGTTCGTAAGGCTGGCGCCGCGCGAAATCATTTCCTGCAGTTCGTCCTGATTGCTGGAGCGCGACAACGCCATTTCGATCGTGATCTGCTTCTGGAAATAGGCGGTCGCGAGCGATTGGTTGAACGTCTGCATGCCGAACTTTTCCTGTCCCGATTGCATGGCCGAGTAAATCTGGTGAATCTTGTCTTCGCGGATCAGGTTGCGCACGGCCGCGTTGGGCACCAGAATTTCCATGCACATGGCGCGTCCCTTGCCGTCGCCTCGTGGCAGCAGGCTTTGACACATGATGCCTTCGAGCACCAGCGAAAGCTGGGCTCGAATCTGCGACTGCTGGTGTGACGGGAAGACGTCAATGACGCGGTTAATGGTGGAGGACGCCGAATTGGTATGCAACGTGCCGAAGGTGAGGTGGCCGGTTTCCGCGATGCGCAGCGCCGACTCGATGGTTTCGAGATCGCGCATTTCGCCGATCAGCACCACGTCCGGGTCTTCACGAAGAGCCGCCCGCAGCGCGTCGGTAAAGCTTTTGGTGTCGGAGTGCAATTCGCGCTGGTTGACCACGCAGTTCTTGTTCATGTGCACGAATTCGATGGGGTCCTCGATGGTCAGGATGTGATCGTGGCGCTCGGTATTGATCTTGTCGATCATGGCCGCCAGAGTCGTCGACTTGCCCGAGCCGGTTGGCCCCGTCACCAGCACCAGCCCGCGCGGCTTGTCGCACATGGCGCTGACCACTGGAGGCAGGCCGAGCTGGTGGAACGATTTGATCTCAAACGGAATCAGACGGAAGACACAAGCCGTGGCGCCGCGTTGGTTAAACACGTTGGCGCGGAACCGAGCTAGTCCCTTCAATCCGAACGAGAAGTCGAGCTCGAGGCTTTCTTCGAGCCGGTGCTTCTGCGAATCGGTCATCACGCTGTAGGCCAGTTGCTTGGTCTCAGCCGGCGTCAACTGGGGCAGGTCGAGCGGCACCAAATGTCCGTGCACGCGGATTTGCGGCGGAGAGTTGGTGGTGATGTGGAGGTCGCTGCCACTCATCTCCAGCATGCGGCGGAGTAGATCGCTTAATGAGAGTGCCATAGTTTTTCTTTCGTCTTTCGGCGTTCGTCGTTCTTAGTGAATCGTTTCGCGGGCCACTTCTTCGAGCGTGGTCCAGCCTTGCGCGACCTTGATCAGCCCGCTGCGTCGCAGGGTGATCATGCCGCGTTCAATCGCTTTCTTTTTGAGTTCGAGCGCCGAGGCGCCCACCAAAACCAGTTCCTTGATTTCGTCATCCACTTCCATCACTTCGTACAATCCGGTGCGGCCCTTGTAGCCAGTCTTGTTGCAGGTGGCGCAGCCTTTGCCCTTCATGATCTGCACTGTCTTGGCCTCTTCGGGCGAATAGCCTTCGTCGATCAGCGCCTGCACCGGCACTTCGACAGGTTCGGCGCAGTCCTTGCAGATCCGCCGTATCAGGCGCTGAGCACAGATCAGGTGAACCGAAGTGGCCACCAGGAAGGGCTCAATTCCCATATTCATGAGACGGGTAATCGTTTCGGGCGCGCCGTTGGTGTGCAGCGTGGACAAAACCAGGTGGCCGGTGAGCGCGGCTTTGATGGCGATTTCCGCCGTTTCAAAGTCGCGGATTTCGCCGACCAGAATGATGTTCGGATCCTGCCGCAGAAAGGCGCGCAGCGCCGCCGCGAAATTCAGGCCAATCTGCTCCTTCATTTGCACCTGGTTCACGCCTCCCAGTTGGAATTCAACCGGGTCCTCGGCGGTCATGATGTTGGTGTCGGGCTGATTGAGCTGCGAGATCGAGGAATACAGAGTGTTGGTCTTGCCCGATCCGGTCGGCCCCGTGACCAGCACCATCCCGTAGGGCTTGAGGATCGCCTTCTGGAACTTGGTCAGCGACTCCTGCTCGAAGCCCAGCTTGGTCATGTCGAGCCGCAGATTTTCTTTGTCCAGCAAGCGGAGCACAATCTTCTCGCCCCACAGTGTGGGCAGGGTAGAGACGCGGAAATCGAGCTGCTTTTTCTTGCCCCCGATCTGCATCTTGAGCATGATGCGGCCGTCCTGCGGCAGCCGCTTTTCGCTGATGTCGAGCTTGGCCATGATCTTGAGGCGCGAAGTAATGGCGTCCTTCAGTTTCAGCGGCGGATTCATGATCAACTGCAGAACGCCGTCAATACGGAAGCGGACGCGGAATTCTTTCTCGTACGGCTCCATGTGAATGTCGCTGGCGCCACGCTTCACCGCGTCGGTAAGCACCAGGTTCACGAGCTTGACGATAGGAGCTTCGTCGGCTGCTTTCTCCAGTTCCTTAAGTTCGAGTTCCTGCTCTTCACCTTGCACCTCGACGTCGGCTTCACCGGCGTCGTTCATCGACTGCATCACCTGCTCAAGCTCTTCCTCTTTGGAAGTGCCGTAGGCCTTATCGATGCCCTCGATGATGGAGCTTTCCGAGGCCACGACCGGTTCGATATTGAAGCCGGTCATGAACTTGATGTCGTCCATCGCAAAAACGTTGGTCGGGTCGACCATGGCGATGGTGAGCGAAGCGCCGACCCGGCTGAGCGGCAAAATCTGATAGCGCTTGGCGGTCTCGTAAGGAATCAGCTTGACGACAGCAGGGTCGATTTCAAAATAAGAAAGATTGATGGCGGGCACGCCATACTGGCGCGAGAGAAAGTTGGTGACATCCTCATCCGAGAGGAAGCCCAACTTCACCAGCGCCGAGGCGAGCCGGGTATGAGACTCCTTCTGGAGTTTGGTCGCCTGTTCCAACTGCTCTTGGGTAATGACCTTTTCCTTGACCAGCAGGTCACCCAGCCGCTGAGACATATCTCTCCTGTATTCCCGCGAACTCCGAGGTCAATGCGAAGCCGCTGATTTCCGGGGGGATCAGCGAGCCAGCTTTCGCACTGACACAAATTGTCAACCCAATGGGAATTCCGAAAAAGTAACTTAGGTACCTGTACCTCGCGGGAGCAGCGGTTTGTGCCCGCTATTGGCGGCATTTGTGCCAGAAAATCAGCGTGTGACGACGATCTCAGCGCGGCAGACCATGTTCTTCGGTGTGAGGGGCAGTCGCTGGTCGTCACTCGTTAGTCGTTCGCAAGGGCCTGACTCGGCTTTCGCGGAGCAGGACGAAGCGCGAACGACTAACGACTATCGACCAACGACACGACCCTAGAATGGTATCGTCAGCTCTTCCGCGCGCACTATGACCGAGACCAAACAAGACGCGATCCGCACCTACTACCACACCCTGTTTTCCGCCTGGGGACGCCAGCATTGGTGGCCAGCGCAATCGCGCTTCGAGATGATTATTGGCGCGTACTTAACGCAGAACACTTCCTGGACGAATGTTGAGAAGGCGCTCTCCAACCTTCGGAAAGCGCACCTCCTGACCATCAGTGGAATCCGGCGCACGCTGCGGCCCAAGCTTGAGAAATTGATTCGTTCGGCGGGTTACTTCCGCCAGAAAGCGCAACGGCTGAAGACGTTTGTCCGCTTCCTCGATGAGCATTACGGCGGGTCGCTCACGCGGATGTTTGCGCGGCCAACCGTGGAACTACGCGACAAACTGCTAGCGCTCAATGGCATCGGCCCGGAGACCGCCGACTCGATTCTGTTGTATGCCGGCAATCACCCGGTCTTTGTGGTGGATGCTTACACCTGGCGCATTCTGGAACGCCACAAGATTGTTTCCAGCGCAGCGGGTTACGACGAGATTCGACAACTGTTCGAGCAGGCGCTGACCGGAACACCTCCGCCTCGGCAAGACTTGGAAGAGACCCCCGCGGCAGCGGGGGCGCCGGGGCCGTGTCATAAGCCTTCGCGGGTAAGCACCGCCGATCGCACGGCGCTGGTCCAGGTTCTCAACGAAATGCACGGGTTCATCGTCGGAGTTGGCAAGACCTATTGCCTAAAGTCACAACCGCGGTGTGAGCAGTGTCCTTTGCAGAAGTTCCTCCTTGAGGCAAAGTAAGTCGTCCATAGTTTGGTCGATAGTTCGGTCGATAGTTCGGCGGAGGTAACTGCATGAAATGGCGAGCTCTACTTTTTGTTTCGGCAACCACAGCCTTTTGCCTGGGACTTGGCGCCGCGGTCCCAGAGCAATCGTTGCGTGAAGCCGCGCAGGGTTCTGCACTGCTCATCGGCACCGCAGTGAGGCCAGCTCAGCTCTCCGAACCGGCATACGCATCCACTCTCGCCCGCGAGTTCAACATGCTCGAGCCGGAAGACGCCCTCAAGTGGGAGGTGGTGCATCCAGAGCCGCAGTCTTTCGATTTTTCTCAGGGAGACCAAATTGTGGATTTCGCGGCCCGCCACGACATGAAGATTCGGGGCCACACGCTGGTCTGGCATCGGCAGAATCCAAAATGGCTGACGGAAAAAAAATACACTTCCGCCGAGTTAGCCGAAATTCTGGAGAAACACATCAAGACGGTAGTCGGACACTATCGGGGCAAGATATTTGCGTGGGACGTGGTCAATGAGGCCTTCGACGAACTGCACCCCGGAACGCTGCGCAGCACAATATGGCGCGACCAGCCAGGAATCGGCACGACGGAAGACACGGCTGCGAGCTATGAGCTGCGAGCTACGGACAACTCGGTTCGCTCGAAGCTCGCAGCTCGCGGCTCGCAGCAGGGATACATCGAACAGTGTTTCCGTTGGACCCACCAGGCCGACCCGCAAGCTTTGCTTTTTTACAACGAGGCCGAGGCCGAGGTCCTGAACCCCAAGTCGGACGCCATCTATGCCATGGTCCGTGATTTTCGGCAGCGCGGTGTTCCCATCGATGGCGTGGGATTTCAGATGCACGTTGCCAACCTGCACGCCGATGTCGCGTCCATCTCCGCCAACATCAAACGCTTCACCGCTCTCGGAGTGCAGGTCCACATCACCGAGATGGACGTCGCTCTGCCACTCGCCGCCAGCGCCAACCCGCGCGCCGAGGATCTGCAAAAGCAGGCGGACGTCTATCGCCAGATTGCCACCGCGTGCCTGTCTCACCCCGGATGCACGGCGATCCAGACATGGGGTTTCACCGACAAGTATTCCTGGATCGGATCGCACTCGAAGCAGACACAAGGCGCGGCCCTGCCGTTTGACCGGAACTATCGTTATAAGCCAGCCTATGAAGGCCTGCGGAGTGCTTTGGAGTCGGGACGCCGTTAGTCGGAGTCTTCAGTCGTTAGTCGGGAGCCGTTAGTCGTTGGCCGGCACGACCCTGCCTTCCGACGGCTCGCCGAACCGCGAACGACCAGCGACTAACGACCAAAGACTCTCTATAATGGGGCAATCCCGTCGCCGGCTTTGTGTCTTTGCCGGGACGCTTGGCCTTGTCCTCACCGAATCCAATTCGCAGCGAACCCAAGACCTCCCGCCGCCGCAAGGCCGTAATCGGGCTGGCGATCGGCGCTTTTCTATTGCTCGCGATTCTGGTGTTGCAGGCCTCGTTCAATCTGAAGTTCCTCAGCCCTGATAGCAATGAGGAGCTTCTGTTTTTTGCTGGACTGAGCGGCCTCATTTTCTTTGCCTTCGTGGCCCTGACCATCGTTCTCGGACGCAACCTGCTGAAACTCTACGCCGAACGGCGCCAAGGCGTGGTCGGTTCAAAGTTCCGCACCCGCCTGGTAGTGGTCAGCCTGCTGCTCTCGTTCTTACCGGTGATTGCAATGTTCTGGTTCTCCTATGGACTGATGAACCGCTCCATCGACAAGTGGTTTTCTCAACCAGTCGAGGAGGTGCGCGCCGATACCGCGGCCATGTCGGCTCTGCTCTATGATTACGCCGGCCAGAATGCAACCTCGGAAGCACAATCGATCGCACAGTCGGAAGAATTCAAGAAGGCTTTCGCCGGTGGAAACTTTTCTGAAGCGACCGAAGAATTTCGAGAACACATCCCGACGCTGCAAGGTGGATTCGTTGTAGCCCTGGCGAACGGCGCCGCCGTAGCCAGTTTGAAGACACCGGCCTCCTGGACCGATATGAAGAATGGCTTCCCGCTGCAGTCAGCGCTGCGCGGAGAGCACCCGCAATTCCAGTGGGGACAGACCGATTACATTATCGCGGCCGCTCCGCTCCAGGATGGCGCTGTGCTGGTCGCGATGCCTCTCCCACCAAAATTCGCCGAAAGGGCCAGGCAGATTCAGGAAAGCCAGCAGCGCTACATCGAGCTGGCGGCAAAAAGAAAGCTATTTCGGCGGACTTATATCGGATACTTGCTTCTGCTGACCGTGGTCGTGCTCTTCGCTTCCACCTGGCTCGCGCTGCTGCTTTCAAAGTTGGTCAACCGTCCAGTGGCGGCGCTGGCCGCGGGCACCGAAGCCATCTCCAAGGGGCAACTGGACTACCGCGTCGATATCCGCGCCACCGACGAACTTGCCGAATTGGTGCAGTCATTCAACAGCATGGCGGAACAGCTCGAATCCAGCCGGCGCCAGATCGAAGCCTCCAGTCGCGATGTGGGCGCCGCGAACGAGGCGCTCGAAAGTAGACGCCGCTACATTGAAACCGTCCTCGAAAGTCTTCCCACCGGAGTGATTTCGATTGACGCCGCGCGCCGCGTGACCCTGGCCAACGCCGCTTTCTCCCGCATGTTCTACATGGCTTCAGGCATGGACGAGCACAGCGAGTACGTAAGCCCGGCATCGCTGATAAATCTGCCGCTGCACGAGGTGATTCCCACCGACGTGCTGGCGGATTTGGAACCGCTGCTGCGCCGCGCCGATCGCATGGGCATCACCGCAGCCAACATGGAACTTGCCCTGCCCCGCGCACAATTGAATGTCGCCGTAACCGTGTCCGCGCTCAGCCACGGTGCGGAGGGCTTGGGATACGTGCTGGTGTTCGAAGACCTTTCAGACCTGCTGCGCGCGCAGAAGCAGGCCGCATGGCGCGAGGTGGCGCGGCGCGTGGCCCATGAAATCAAGAACCCGCTCACCCCGATCGCGCTTTCCGCCGAGCGCATTCATCGCCATCTGAAGCGCGGCACGGCGCCCGATGCGGCCTCACTCGATGTGATCCGCACCTGCGCGGAAACCATCGGGAATGCGGTCGAAAGCGTGCGCACGCTGGTGGATGAATTCTCCGCGCTGGCGCGTTTTCCCGCTTCCCGCCCGCAACCCGCCAGCTTGAATTCCCTGGTGGAAAATGCGCTCATTATGTTCAGCGGGCGGCTCGAAGGCATTCGCGTGCGTACGGAACTGGCGCACGATCTGCCCGCGGTGATGGCCGACCCGGAAGCGATCAAACGCGCGGTTGCCAACCTGGTAGACAATGCAGCGGAGGCGATGCAGGACGCGATCATCAAGGAGATAACCATTTCAACCGCGCTGCTGGCCAGCCGCGATGCCGTCGAGCTGGCGGTCTCCGACACCGGGCTGGGAGTTTCGCGCGACGTGAAGGAGCGGCTGTTCCTGCCCTACTTCTCAACCAAGCAGCGCGGCACCGGCCTCGGTTTGGCGATTGTCAGCAGAATCGTGGAAGATCATCGTGGTTCGATCCGCGTCGAGGAAAACAAGCCAGTAGGCAGCCGCTTTGTGATCGAGTTGCCGGTAGCTGTGGAAACCCTCAGCGCTCCGGCGGCAAGCTAGCTGCCATGGTAAGTGATTCGTATCAGCGCACGCCTTCAGGCGTGCCGAAAGCGAGTTAGCACTTAACGCGCCTTTAGGCGCTGGCTAAAGCATGGCGCACATTCTGATCGTTGACGACGAATCTGGCATTCGCGAATCCTTGCGCGGCATCCTCGAAGACGAGGGATACAAAACCAGCATCAGCCCGAGCGGTGAAGACTGCCTCCAAATGCTTCACAAGAGCAGCTTCGACCTGATCCTGCTGGACGTGTGGCTGACCGGAATCGACGGACTGGAAGTTCTGGAAAAGATTCGCGAGATGGAGGCTCCGCCCGAAGTCATCATGATCTCCGGCCACGGAACCATCGAGACCGCTGTGCGCGCCACCAAGCTGGGCGCCTACGATTTCGCGGAAAAGCCGCTGTCGCTCGAAAAGACGCTCATCCTGGTGAAAAATGCGATCGAAGCCCGGCGGTTGCGCCATGAGAATCTTGACCTGCGGAAGCAGCTGCAGTCGAAGAGCATGATCGTCGGCGATAGCATACCCATGAAGGCGCTCCGTCAGCAGATTGCGCTGATGGCGCCGACCAACGGACGCGTCCTGATCTACGGCGAATCAGGTACCGGCAAAGAGCTGGTCGCGCATGCCATCCACACGCAGAGCCTGCGCAAAGATGAAATGTTTGTCGAGATGAATTGCGCCGCGATTCCCGAAGATCTGATCGACAGCGAACTGTTCGGGCATCGCAAATCGTCGTTCCCGGGAGCTACCGCCGACAAGGAAGGCAAGTTCCAGAAGGCCGATCGCGGAACCTTGTTTCTGGACGAAGTCGGCGACATGAGTCTGAAGACGCAGTCGAAAGTCCTGCGTACCCTGGAGCAACAACGATTCATCCCGGTGGGAAGCGATGCCTCCGTCACGGTGGACGTGCGCGTGATTGCCTCCACCAACAAAGACCTGGAAGAGGAAATCGCCAAGGGAAACTTCCGCGAAGATCTTTTTTATCGCCTGAACGTGGTTCCGTTCGTAGTCCCGCCGCTGCGCGAACGCAAGGAAGATATCCCATTGTTTGCGAGGCATTTTCTGAAAGAATTTGCCTCCGCCTACGGCCGTCGTCCACGAGAGATCACCGACGACGCCATTGACGTGCTGATGCGCTATACCTGGCCGGGAAACGTCCGCGAACTGCGCAATGTGATCGAGCGCATCGTGATCATGAATCCCACCACTTCACGCTTCGAACGCAAGCATCTTCCACCGCTCGTGCACCGCGACGGCAACCGCAGAGTTCCAGGCAGCGAGGGCTCCACCCTGCACCAGGCGCGGGCGGCCTATGAGCGCGACTACATCCTAAAAAAGCTGGATGAGAATCACGGCAACGTAAGCCGCACCGCGGAGGTCCTAGGCCTGGAGCGCAGCCACCTGTATCGCAAGATGAAGAGTTTAGGAATCGCAGCAAAAGAGTGAAGCAGGTGTCTGGTGTCTGGTGTCAGGTGTTAGGTCTCAGGTGTAAGGTCTGATTTCAGCGAGATTTTCCTGAGACCTGACACCTAAGACCTGACACCTACCTTTTCAGCATGTGAATCTCAGTCCCGTTCTTGTGAAACTTCACCTCGTCCATCAACTGATTGATCAGATAAATGCCGCGGCCGGAACTGGCAAAGATATTCTCGCCATGGCAAGGATCGGCAATCTTGCCGGGATCAAAACCAGTGCCCGGATCGCGGACGATAATCAGGATGCCATGCTCCTGATCGCAGGCCACGTCGCATTCGACGACTTTGGAGGGATCGTTTTTCGCTCCGTGAACGACCGCATTGGCCAGGGCTTCAGTGAGCGCCAGTTCGATGTCATCTTCGTGTCCGGGAGCGCAGTTCGTTTCCCGCACCACATTCATCACGCTGCGGACCACCGGGTCCACGGCGTCGCGGTCGGCAGCCAGCGTCACGCTGAGCTTGAGATCGAGCTTGTCCGAGTCGAAGTTACACGACTGCGGCGGCGTGGAGGGCAGGGGGGACTCTTTCATAAATGGATTCGGGCGCTGTTTTGTCAGCCTTACTCTTAATTCAGATGCAGAAAGGCGCTGACAGATTCTAGGGACTTCGCGCCCAACATGCAAATTTATTCGCAAACTGGGTCCGCCGTTAGTGTATTCAGAGTATTACCCCCGCGGGGTGACCCCGGTCCGCTGCCGCCTAACGACCTGAAATCTATGGCCTAAGCTCTGAGGCGGTGAAACACAACCAACCTCATGAATTGTCATCCCGAGTTACGGTTTGTCATCCCGAGCGGAGCGAGGGATCTGCAGTTCGCCGCCCGATGCAGATCCCTCCCCTTCGGCTCCGCTCAGGGTCGGGATGACAATTTCCACCAGAGTTCATGACTCCGAATCCGGAGGGCCTCCGATCTGCTGTAGTTGACGCCGCCAATCGAGTTCTTCCACAAAATTTCGCGAATCGCGCCAGCCTGCTTTGATCTTGACAAAAAGTTCGAGAAAAACCTTGGTTCCAACCATCTTCTCGATGTCGAGGCGGGCTGCGGTTCCAATCTTCTTGAGCATCTGGCCGCCTTTGCCAAGCAGGATGGCTTTTTGCCCTTCGCGCTCGCAGAAAATCACCGCAGCAATCCGCGTCATCCTCGGACTCTCTTCAAACTGCTCAATCAGCACTGACACCAAATGCGGCACCTCTTCATGCGTCTGCATAAGAACGTGCTCGCGGATCAACTCCGCTGCCATGAAGCGCACCGGCTGGTCGGTGATCTGATCCTCGGGAAAATAGCGCGGACCATTGGGCAGAGCCTTCAGCACGCAGGACAGCAATTCGTCGAGGCCTTTTTTCTTCAGGGCGGAAATGGGCACGATCTCCTCGAAATCGTGCAGCGCTTGAAACTGCGCGATCAACGGGAGCAGTTTGCTCTTGTCGGCGATGAGATCAATTTTATTAAGCAAAAGAAAAACCGGAGTACCCGCTTTCTTCGCCAGATCGAGGACAAAGCTGTCTTCGCGATCCCACTTCTTTTTCGCATCGACAATCATCAGAATCAGCTCGCACCCTTCCAGCGCCTCGCGCACCTCGGACATCATCTTGCGTCCCAGCGACGAGCCGGACTGGTGAACTCCGGGCGTGTCGATGAGCACGATTTGCCCGGCCTCGCGTCCCTTTTGCTTGGCCACATTGATGATCCCAAGAATGCGGTTGCGCGTGGTCTGGGGCTTGGGCGAAATGATGGCCAGCTTCTCGCCCACCAGCGCATTCAACAGCGTGCTCTTGCCCGCGTTGGGGCGGCCGAGAATGCAGACAAATCCGGAATGGAACGACATGAGTAATAGGCTACTCGCTTCTGGCCGACTCAACTACGGTTAGTATTTCCACAGGTTTAGAGAGCCCTGATCGCTAAAAGCGAGGTTTTTTACGGCGTTCTCCGAGCCCCTAACGGCAGATTTAGGGCTGCGTTATTTCTTGCGGAAGTTGCGAACGTAGACGATGACGTTGTCGAGGTCGATCTCGCTCAAACCCTTCAGAGGCTTCATTTTGCCTGACCCCTCCAGGATGATTCTTTTCAGCTCCGCATCTGTTTTCTTGTGGACCCTGTCGGAACTGAGCTGCGCAGGATCGAGTCCCATTGCCTTGGCATACCCGGTCGCGCCTTCACCATCAGCCCCATGACAGATCATGCATTTATTGCGGTAGACGGCTTTGCCCGCGGTCGCGTCGCCTGCGCCCGCCGCCTGGGTTGCCAGCGCCACCCCGAGAAGCGCTGCGATCACACCGCTCGCTGCGGACAAGTTCTTCTTCATTCGCTCTGATCCTTCCTGGACTGCGCAGCCGATTTGGCTCTCTTGGCGGCCTGCTTTGTGGCTCGCTGATTCATCGCGCTCATGAAGTCGCCCTGCGCGGGGTGTACGAATCGAAGCATGTGCAGAAACTTTCTTTTCCCGAGCATTGCGACCCGGACACGTGTTCTAGCCCGAACTGTCTCATGATGCGGCGCGCCGCTGATCAGAGCCGTCTCGCCGAAGTGTTGTCCCTTCCTGAGCAGGGCGGTCACCGTCTCGACTTGCTCATCCCGCCGGATCACCTCGACTTCACCCTGCTGGATAAAATAAGCAAAGTCGCCCTCATCGCCCTGTTGCAAGATGAGGTCGCCCGGTTCGAAGAGCGCGAAGGCGAACAGGCTACTGCGTCTGAGATACCGGTAGAGCGCCACTCCGGCCAGAGCCAGCGTCGCCAGCAGGATCATGGCGGGCGTCGCGATCGAGAAGAGGAAAAAAGTTCCTCCACTGGCACGAAGCAGGAATCCCGCCCCCAGCAGATACGCGATCAGCGCGAGCACCTGCGCGCCGATGAGCGTCCACCGAATGATCCGTGGATCGAGTTCGATCGTCCAGACGGAGGGTGCGCTCATGGATTGAACTCTTGCCCCACTAAAGTGTGCGCGGGATTGGTTTCCGCATGGCATTGCATGCAACTGAGCTTAGCCTCGAAAATCCTCTGCTCAGTTTCCTCGTGCGCCGCGATCCATTTGGTTGCCCCTGCATGGCATTTGAGACAATCTCCGTCGCGGTAGGGATGACTCAGCCGGAGCGGAAGTTGAAATGTGTGCGTGTAGTATCTGTACACGTCGATCAGGCCTTGCTTTTTTGCCTCTAGCGTCCCCAGCATGCCGTAAGACGTGTGGCATTCGTAACACTGGTTCTCCGCGATGTATCGGTTCGTGTAGTGGACAGCAGCCAGGCTATTGCTCTTCGGGTTCATCATGTCGTCAACGTAAGATTTCATGGTGAGGTGGCACGACCCGCAGAGCTGTACGGTCTTGACTCTCTCGACGACCAGGATTGTTCCGACGCCCCACAAAATCATCGGAAAAACGCTCGTGCCTGCGATCAGGAACCCCCATGAGATTGGTCCGACATCTCTGCCGCGGTAACGAAAGAGACTCCAGAGGACCAGCCCTATCCCGATGAGGATCACGATAGCAAGAAACCGCGATCCGTACTGATCTACCGGGTCTTGCTGGAATGCCTGTTGCTGCGCCATCGCCTCGGCCGGTAAGGACACGAGTACTGCCCCGCACACTCCGCACTCCACGATGCCTGCAATTCGGCGTTTGAACCAGCCCATCCAGTACTCCGCCCATCAGGAATGATTCTAAAATTCCCGGAATCTTAGGCAACGCACCCTGGGGAAGTCAAGGACGGACGCGACACCAGGAAATGGATTCGGCACTTCGTGAACCAGCCCGTGGCGCCTCAGCACAGGATTCAACATTCCGACAACGGCAACGCCCGCGTGATCCCTCAACCGGCGCGCACTTCGCGTGGGCCGCTTCGGACTGTCCGCATGGGAAACACCCGTGCGGCGAAATGTCTACGGAGAGGCACTGAAACTGGCGACAGCTGCAGAATCGCTGTCGAAGACATCGAAGACAGTCATAAGCCTCGTGACTTGCAGAACTTCCTTGGACTTCGAGCCGAGGTTCGCAAGCTTGAGCGTAGCGCCTTGCGAGCGGGCGCTGTTCAAGGTGGCGACCAGCGTTCCGAGCCCGGCACTGTCGATGTAAGTGACATTCGCCAGGTTCAGCACGATCTTTTTTTTCCCTGCCGCCATCAGCGCCTTGAATCGCTCGCGGAAGGCGTTGCTTTCCTCGCCGAGAACGATCCGGCCGTCGACATCGAGCACGCTTACGCCATCCACCTCGTGATCCGTTATTCGCAGTCTCACGTTTTCCCCTCCCTGACAATCGACTCAGGATGACAACTCTCGGTGGGCCCTCCCCTCAGGGCAGTGACTGGACGGGCGAGGGCACCCGTCTCCCCGTTGATCGGCACCGTCAGTCCGGATACTTCACCGAGCACCCATAGGGCCGAGTAGTCGGATTGCTGACCGCCTTACCCGATGTGGCTTCTTCCAGCGCGAGAGAGACGTAATTTTTGGCACTCGGTATGTCGGCCACGTCGGTCGTCGGCCGATCATCAATCGCTCCGTTGTAAATCAGAATTCCCTGCGCATTGATGACGAACATATGCGGCGAGGTCTTGGCGTCGTAGAGATGGCCGAGCGCTCCGGTCGGGTCAAGCAGAACAGCGGTTGGAACTCCATTGACCTGCTTCAAATACGCGTTCTCATCCGGGCCGGTTGCGTATCCCTGCTTTCCCGGCGCGGAGGAAATCACGGTCAGCCAAATCACATCCCGGTTGGTCCATTCCCGTTGCAGTTGCTGCATGTTTCCGCTGTTGTAATGTTTCTGGGTATAGGGACAACCGCGGTTCGTCCACTCGAGAACCACGAATTTGCCTTGATAGTCGGAGAGTTTGTGCACCTGGCCATTGCTGTCCGTGGCCGTGAAATCCGGCGCGTGATCACCCACCCGCGCCGCCCACGCAGACGACATCCCTATCACCAGCGCAAAGGCCGCTACCGCCAACGCCACAACTTGCTTTCTCATTTCTGACCTCCCGGTTTCCGCGCTTCGTATTTCGTATTTTCTACAACTGCATCTCTCAGCACAACTCGCCCCGCCGCTCCGCTCGTCACTCTACTATCGTCGAGCTACCGGCGCAGTGATTTCATAGGCTCGACCCGGCCCCAGGACCAGCAAGCCCTTTAGACTGCTAATCGGTTTCACCAGCAAGTCCGACTTCTTGAGACTCAGGCGGAATCCGTCCCCCGTCGCCGCGAAGGTCTGGGGCGCCGAGTTTTCGATCTGGCCGGGTTCGAAAGGAAAGAATGTCGCTGCGTGAACTTTCGACTCGGTCTGAACGGACAGAATGAAATGGTCGTTCTTGTCCTTGCCGGTTTCGGCTCTTGCCGAGAATTTCCAGGCCTTCGGCGCAGGCTTGGGAATCTGCGCACGGGTTTGCTCGAAAAGCTGGCGCCACTCGCTGAATCGCTGGGCGGGACTTTGCTGGGCGGAGACCTGCTGGCCGGACGGCGGAGACGACAACGCGACATGCGCCTTACCCGGAATGCACATCTCCCGGCACACTATATATTTGACGTCCGCGCTGACGGCAGAAGTGGAACCCGCCGTCGAGCCAGCGGCGCGTTGGATGGGGGTCATCAGCAGAATCTGATTTTCATATCCGTAATCAACCACCGATCCCGTGCCGATTCGAACCGGTTGCGGCCACAGAATGGAGCCCGAGGCAAAACCCGGCGGCAGTTGCCATTGAACCTTCGGCGGCTCACCCGCATCCCCAGGATTCTGCCAATAAATGTGCCAACCCTCATCCAAGCGAAACAACAGCCCCACCCAGAATGGCTTTCCGGCTTCGACCGCGGCACTTTCAGGAATTAACTCGATCTTGACGTGAAACTCCGTTACCTGAGCAGTAAGGTAAATAGAAGAGAAGAGCAACAAGCCAGCGGCCAACATGGCAAGTTTCATCCGGAGCGGAAGAAGCATATGGAATTTGACTACCTTCCTGCCCGCTGGGTTGCACGTTTAATCAGCACGTTAATTATTGCCCGTTAATCATCAACCGCGGAACGCAGCCCGCGGCGCATCCTACCCTTCGGCTGGCGCTCCGGGCGCGTCCCTGCAAAAAGCGCAAGGGGCGCGGCATCCGGCTAGTCCAGGAACGGCTTTTCAAGATATACTTCTCGGGCCACGAGACACGCTCAAGTGGAAATGGTTCGGACAGATGTTCTTCCCAGGACTTTTCGTTTCGCGCGGTCCCACTTGTAAATGTATCCAGCTGAACGTATCCAGCGCTACCCAGGAGAAAATCATGACCCATCAAAGATTGTTGAGAGCTTTAGCCATCACTGCAGTGATCACGCTCTTCGTCGCGGACGGTTCTTCGGCCTACGCGCGGGCAGCAGCAAGTAACGTGCCTGCGGGCATCCGACTTTCCCACGACCTCGGTCGCGTCGATTCAACGGCAGAGATCAACATCACAGTCCACTTCAAGCTTAATGACAAGGCCGCATTCGACAAGGCCGTCGACGCCCTCCAGGACCCCACTTCGCCAACCTTCCACAAGTGGATGACAGATGCCGATCTCAAGAAGTACGCGCCCACGGAACAGCAGCGGCAGACCGTCATGCAGGAACTCCGGAACGACGGACTCACCATTCTGTCTACTGACCCCGTCGGCTTCACCGTCCGCGCCCGCGGCGCCATCGCCAATATCGAGCGCGCCTTCAACACCGAACTCCACCAGTTTCAGTACAACGGAAAAGTCTTCCGCGCCAATGTGCGCAACGCCCAGCTTCGCGGTGAGGCGGGGAACTATGTTTCCACCGTTGCCGGTTTGGAAAGCCATCAGGTGCGGCCGCTTTTCGCGCGCGCTATGAACCCACGCACCCAGAAACCATATGCCCCGCTTTCGCTCCACAAGCTCGCCGACACTTCCAGTTTCCCGACCGGATTTATCACCACCCAGTGTCTCTTCGCGCCGGCAACCGCCACCTTCGGGAGCCCGACCGCTTTGCCGGAAGCCGTCTACACCGGCACCGTTTATGAGGAGAACGGGATACCTTGCGCCTATCAGCCGCAACAGTTGCAGACTGCTTACGCCCTGAATGCGGTTTACGAACAGGGACTCGACGGCACCGGCCAGACGATCGTTCTGGTCGAAGGCTACGGGTATCCCACCATGGAGTCGGATGCCAATGCCTACTTCAAGTTGACCGGGCTGCCGCTGCTCAACAAGTCTAACTTCCAGGTTGTCTACCCCCAGGGCAAACCTGCCGCGGATCTTGGGATACTCACTGGTTGGAATACTGAGATAGCGATCGACATTCAATCGTCGCACACCATTGCTCCCGGAGCCAACATCGTCGTCGTCGTCACCAGCGGCCAGGACAGCGAAGACTTTCAAAACTCGATTGCTTACGTGGCCCACCATCATCTCGGCAACTCCGTCTCCAATAGCTATGAAGAGGACCTCGACCTGATCGCCGGCTCCCTCGAACAGACTTCCTGGGACGAGGCGATTGAGGTCGCAACCGCCCAGGGAATTTCCGTCAATTTCTCCACTGGCGATAGTGGCGACAATGGCGTAGGTAGTCCGTTAGGCGCGGCCGGCGTGCCCTCGGTTGCTCCTCATGCCACCGCCGTTGGCGGTACCGCCATCCTGAACGACCTCAGCCATCCTGGATCCACGATCACCACCGGTTGGGGCGATACCCTGACCTACCTGGCGGCCGGAGGCACAGTTTTAGACCCGCCGGAACTCTACGGCTTTATCGGCGGAGGCGGTGGCGGCGAGAGCGTATTCTTCCATAAGCCATCCTGGCAGGCTTCACTTCCCGGCAAAGGACGGCAGACGCCCGATGTCTCCGCCCTGGCTGACCCCAACACCGGCGTCACCATCGTGCTCACGGTTGACGGGGACCTGCAACTGCAATGCTGCTGGGGCGGCACCAGCCTGTCGAGCCCCATCTTCACCGCGTTCTGGGCGATCGCCAACCAGCAGGCCGGCCATCCCCTCGGCCAGGCCGCGCCTGTGATCGCAAAGTTGCCCTACGGAGGCGTTCAGGACGTCCGTGCCATCTCCGACAGCACAAAGAACAATGTCACGGGAGTGATTAAGGACTCGAGCGGTTCCACAAAATACTCGGATACCAGTCTCTTTACCGGAGCACTCTACGGCAACGTAGATTTCACCAGCACACTCTTGCCGGCGGGCCCGGGTACTGTTCTGGACTGGGGGTTCGGAATCGACAGCTCACTCACGGTCAATCACGGCTGGGACAACGCAACCGGGTGGGGTACGCCTAACGGCCTCACCTTCATCTATGCCGTAGCCGGCGACGAATAGCAAGCGGGCGCCGCAGCAAACGTGCACTTTCACGAGCCGGAGGAAATTTTCTCCGGCTCGTTTCTTTTGGCAAGGCGAGTAACGGAATCGAAAACGCAATACCTTCTCATATCAATTTCATCTGCTTCGGCGCAGCCGTTGTGATGCGCACGCGCTCGACCCGGCGATCCGTGGAGTCGAGGACTTCAAACTTCAACCCTTCGTCCTCGATGACTTCGCCTCTTTTGGGGATACGCCCGGCCAGTTCGCTGACCAGGCCCGCTATGGTGGAGGATTCGTGGCCTTCGGGGCGCATGCCGAAGAGTTCATCGAGGCGGTCGACGTCCATGTTGCCAGGGACTATGTAGGAGTGGTCGTTTTCCTGCACCACCTGGGCTTTTTCGTGCTCATCGCCGATTTCGCCCACGATCTCTTCTACCAGGTCTTCGATGGTGACCAGGCCAGCTACGCCTCCGTACTCGTCCACTACGATCGCCATGCGGATATTACTGCGCTGCATCTCACGCAGCAGGTCACTGACTAACTTGCTTTCCGGGACGAAGTAAACGTCTTTTCGCATCAGCGTCGCTACCGTGCGCGTGTGCGCTTCGGAATCGGCCACCTGCAGCACATCCTGGGTGTGGAGAATGCCTTTGATGTGGTGAATCGAACCTTCGTACACGGGGATGCGCGAAAAAGGCTTGCCCCTGAGCAACTCGACCACCTGCTCGACGGTGTAGTCCGACGGGATGGCCAGCATTTCGGGACGCGGCTTCATCGCCTCGCGAACGGTTTTGCCGCTAAACTCGACCACCGACTGGATCAGGTCACGATCGCCTTCCTGGATGATGCCTTCTTCCTGCCCCGCCTCGATCAATGCATCGACCGCCTCGGCTGAGGTCTCGGGTTGCGCTTCGGCGTGCCCCTTGGTCAGTGCGGCCACCGACTGGCAGAATCCGAGCACCAGCGTCACCGGCAGAACAAGATAGATCAGCAGGCGCAAGAACAGCGCCCAGTCGGCCAGCCAGCGTCCCCGGGTTCGCGAAAAAAAGACGAAGGGCAGCAGCCGGTTGAAAAAGATAATGATCAACACCAGGCTGAGCGTGGCTTCGAGAACTTCGTAAACGCTCCAGGCGCGATCGCGAAACACGGTGAAGCCGACGATCATGGCAATCGCGGCCGTCACCAGTTGCGTCAGAATGGCCATGGAGAGCGAGGCGCGCGCGCGCGTTACTCCAAGGCGCGGCTCGACGATCTGCTCGAAGGCATCGATGTTGTCCTGGAAATCGCGCGACAGAAATTTGCCAATCTCCTGGTACAGACGGTCAACGTAGGAGACCAGCGTCAGCAGGCCGAACAAGAGCGCCAGAGCAATGCTGACGGCGATCATGGCCGGCTGTTCCTCCTGGTGCGCGGACCAGCAATCGAAGTCGAGGCTGGCTTTGTCGTTCTTTCAACCGTTGTTCTTTCTATCGTTGCTCTTTCAATCAGGCCCAGCGGAAGGCGGAGTTTGGCGCGCAATTGTTTTTCGCGGCGGGCCATTTGTCCATTGTCGCACTCGTGATCGTAACCGCGCAGATGCAGAACGCCATGCAAGACCAGAATCTTAACTTCCACGACGGGCGAGTGTCCAAGGGCGCGCGCATTTTTCGTTGCTATCTCCGCTGAAATGGCAATTTCGCCCGCGAATTGTTTTCGTGCGCCGGGCTCGGCAGGAAACGAAAGCACGTCGGTCGGTTTGTCCGCTCCTCGGAAACGGCGGTTCAGAGATTTCATCTCAATGCTTGATGTGAGCAGGACGTTGACCAAGCCCCTCAATCTCGCGGCGTGCCGGGCGCGCGCCACGAAACGCTCGAGCGCCAGCTCGGTGAGGGCCGGAACGCGCTTTTGAAAGATGACCAAATTCTTCTCTCCCACCGGAAACTTCGCTTCGGGTCCACGGCGTTTTTGAAGCGACGTCCTCATCCAAACCCGCAAGGCCGAAACGAAAAAGGAGGGTAGCGGTTAGGCTCCCTCCTGTCTGACAGCTCTTAATTGCGCAGGCGCGGTTCGTCGGGCGCTGCCGGCGGCGCCACCGGTTTCGGTTCCAGCAGCGGCAACTGCTGCTCCGCGAGCCGTGTCTTGTGTTCGTCGTAAGCGCGAATGATCCGCTGCACCAGGTGATGACGCACCACGTCGCTTTCATCGAAGTGGACGAAGGCCAGTCCGTTTACCCCTTGCAGAATTTCGACCGCTTCGACCAAACCGCTGCGGCGCGCGGTCGGCAAGTCGATTTGCGTGACGTCGCCAGTGATCACCGCCTTGGCATTAAATCCCAGGCGGGTGACGAACATCTTCATCTGCTCCGAGGTGGTGTTCTGCGCTTCATCGAGGATGACGAATGAATCGTTCAGCGTGCGTCCGCGCATGAAGGCGATAGGCGCGATCTCGATGACATTTTTTTCCAGATAGCGTTCCACGCGCTCGGGCTCCAGCATGTCAAAGAGCGCGTCATACAAGGGACGCAGATAGGGATCGATTTTCTCCTGCAAGGTGCCAGGCAGAAAGCCGAGTCGTTCGCCGGCCTCAACCGCGGGGCGCGCCAGAATGATGCGGTTGACCTGCTTGTTCAGCAGCGCAGAGATGGCCATGGCCACGGCGAGATAGGTCTTGCCGGTGCCGGCGGGACCGACGCCAAAGACCATGTCGTGCTGCTCGATGGCTTCGAGGTACCGCCGCTGATTAGGGCTTTTCGGCTGCACCGTCCGCCGTCCAAACGACCGCTGGCGTCCGGCCTCGGCCAGTCCGCGGAGAGTGGCGTTGGCGTCGCTGACCACCACCCGCAACATGCTGCTCAGGTCGCCGTTGACGAACTGGTGGCCGGACTTCCGCAGGTACTCGTAATCGGCGAATAGCTGTTCGGCGCGGGCCACGTCGCGGGGCGCGCCTTCCAGTTCTATGCGATCCGAACGCAGGTCGATATTGATGTTCAGGCCGTCTTCGAGCACGTGGAGATTTTCATCGCGGGTGCCGAACAGGGTTTCGATGTCACGGGTCAGTTCAATATTTTTTTTCATTCAGGATTGAAGCGCCGCCTCCAGCAGCCGGACAGGGCTCACTATTTGACTCTTGCAACCGGGATGTAGTTCACCGCCGGATTGGGGAAAACCGGTGCCGGCGTTTTTTGCACGCGAATAGCTAGATGAGGAAGTGGAGCGAACCGGATTGCGCACCCCGACGACGGGGCGGTTAACAACCATTTGAGTTCAGCCTAGCGCGGGTAGGCATGGGAGTCAATGGGAACGAACCTGCTGCCGGGCGCCGGCTTGCCCAAATGGTCACCTACTTGCTCCAGATGATGACGGAAACATCGAACCCGTGGGTCGGCCCATGCGGCTGTTTTAGTCCGATGGCAAGGTCGCCGAAACCGCCGTTGCCGGTCGTCACATTGTGAAAATAATCCGGTACGTTGAAACGCAACTCCGTCGTCTTGGCAAGACCGAAGCGCACCAGAGTCTCTGGAGCGTCCACGACGCTCTGCCCTCCGGCGGCGGTTGACCTTGAGCGCGCAAGGGTAGAGTGGCGGCAAGAATCAATATCGCCACGACTGCGCGAAGATGAGCAAATCGTGGTCGAGCGGTCACGCGCCCTCTCGCTTAGACTCCAGCGGGCTAGCCCAAACCGCCCGATCCTTAGCCCAAGCACGGAGCGCCGCAATCTCCTCAGCCCGCGTGACCGACAGCGGCACGGTAGACGACAATGCGCCGAGCAGGTCTCCGGTGCTTAGTTCCTGCTTGCGCGCGAACGCCGCATAGAGGGCAGTTTGCACGGCCGATTCGATTTCCGCCCCCGAGAACCCTTGCGCCGCGGCTGCGACTCGATCCAATTCGTAGTCGGCAGGATTGCGTTTGCGCTTAGTCAGCTGGATGCCGAATATCTGCTTGCGCTCGGCTGCGCTGGGCAGATCGACGAAGAAGAGTTCATCGAAGCGTCCCTTGCGAATCAGCTCCGGAGGAAGCACGGTAACGTTGTTGCAGGTAGCGGCCACGAAGACGGCGGGCTTGCGGTCTTGCATCCAAGAGAGAAACGACGCCAGCAGGCGCGACGAGACACCCGCGTCGGCGGAGGCGGAATCGGGACCGCTTCCGGCAAAGACTTTCTCCAGTTCGTCTATCCATAACACGCAGGGCGCCAAGCCTTCGGCTACTCGGAACACTTTCTGGATGTGCTTTTCGGTTTCGCCAATGAATTTGTCGTAGACAGCGGCGGTATCGAACTTAACCAGTGGCAGATTCCATTCTCCGGCCACGGCGCGGGCGCAGAGACTCTTGCCACAGCCCTGCACACCTAAAATGATGACGCCTTTCGGCGCTTCGAGCCCAAACTTGAGCGCGCCGTCGTCCCATGCGCCCCGTCGCAGTTCGAGCCAGCGCTTCATATTCTCCAGGCCGCCCACGCTAGCCATGTTGTCGGTCGCATCCACGAACTCCAGCATTTCCGAGCGCTGCAGCAAAGCCTTCTTGGCCTCGAGCACATCGGTGACGCATTCAGGCGAAAGCGCCTGGCGTCCCACCACGGTCTGCGAGATGGCGCGTTCAGCTCCTTCTTCGGTCAGCCCGCGCAGATTCGCGGCCATTGCGTCCACGCCATTCGAATCGAGTTGCAGTTTCAGCGTATGGCTACCGGCCATGCGGGTGTAGGTTTCACGGATGATCTCGCGCAGGCGGTCGCGATCGGGCAGCGGCAGATCCAGAAATTCCACCAGGTTCGCAAGCTCGGGAGGCATCTCGATGGCGGGGGCGGTCAGCACCAGGGTTCTTCGGTTCGCGGAAAACTTCTGGCCCACGTCGCGCAGCCGGCGCACCACGATCGGGTTCTCCATGTGGCGATGGAAATCCTTGAGCACGAAAACTGCCTCGATGGTCATGGTCTCCAGGTTCGAGAGCGCCTGCACGGGGTCGGCGGTGTTATACATTGCCGAGTTGGGGCTGGCTGCATTGGCGGCGTGACTCATGGTCGCCCGCGGCTGCGGGACGGCGGGGTCGCTGCCCGAGCGGACCAGACCATCGGCGATGGTCCATTCAAAAAGCGCCAGATTCAGATCCGAACAAGCCGCGCGCACCAGCGACAGCGCGCGAACCTCCTCGGCCGTCTCCATCACCACGATGGGAGTGGAGGAGTTGATGAGAATCTTCAGGCGGTCAAGTGGGTTTGGGCACGAGTTCATGTCTATTTGACCGGCGGTGACTTGCTCCCGTAGAATACAGCTTCGGTTCCCACCGGACATCTTCCTAGGGCAATCTAGGACAACAAAGGTAATCAAGACGCATGGCAAATCATTTTTCGGCGATGAAACGCGCCCGACAGACCGAGAAGCGCACCGCCCGCAACCGGGCCAACGCTTCGCAACTGCGCACCGCACTGCGGAGCATGCGTGAGAGCCTGGAAAAGGGCGACAAAACCGCCGCCAGCCAGACCTACCGGCAGACCGTGTCGGCGCTCGACAAGGCAATCCAGAAGGGTGTTTTGCACGAAAATACGGCCTCGCGCTACAAATCACGCTTGTCGGCAAGGCTCGTTGCTCTGAAGTAACCGCTCGCAGGCTCACCGGTTCGTATCAGGGTATCGCTTCAGCGATACCGCAAATCCGCCCAAAATCAGCTCCCCTTTAGGGGCTGGGCATTGAACTCGCGAGCGATACCGTACGCTCGTCGGGCAGGTGCCGGGAAGGTCAACTGCCTGGGCACAAACGGGTTGCAGATTCTTCTTGACCGTCCCCAGCGGTTTGTTATACTTAGGTGTTCTCAGGACATTAAAGCAGTTTCTGCCGGTCCTGGTGAACCTCCGCCCGCGTTGCAGCAACTCCTTAAGAATTAAGCAACTTTCGGGTTGGGCGGGGCATCTATTTGGGTAATTCTGGCAAATCCCGTTGAACCTGGCCCGGGTTGCTGCTCGGGCAACCGTAAACGACCATCACCCAGTGGGCGGGACGATGGGATCGTCGCCTCAATTATCCCTGTTGAAGGAGAACCACCGAACATGCGCTCTGATCGTGTATTTGACGCTCTACATACTTTGCGGAACCGGTATATGCTCTGCCAGCTTGCCTCAAAGGCAACGCGCAGATTTCATAAGCCAAACACCCGCATTCAGGAAACCATGAACGATGTATTTGACAAGATCGCCGATGCGGAACGTCATGACATTCTGAGCGAACCCGAAAACTTTGCCGAAGCACAACGGCGAGCTGCTTAAGCAGCTCCGCCGTGTGCCCGCACGGCGGCAAAGCAATCCAGTCCCCCGAGAGATAGAGATTAAAAAATCCCTCCCGAAGAAAATGAAAATCCACGCAGGTAAATATGACCATTGCTGAACTCAAAGAAAAAAATATTACCGAGCTGACCAAGATCGCCCGATCCTTAGAGCTGCCCGGCGCCAGCGGACTCCGCAAACAGGATCTCATCTTCAAGATTCTGCAGGCACAAAGTGAAAAAGAAGGACACATCTTCGCCGAAGGTGTGTTGGAGATCCTCCCCGACGGCTACGGCTTCCTGCGCTCGCCCGATTACAACTATCTGCCCGGGCCGGACGACATTTACGTGTCGCCGTCGCAAATCCGCAAGTTCGACCTGAAAACCGGCGACACCATCAGCGGCCAGGTGCGTCCGCCGCATGAGGGCGAAAAATATTTTGCCCTGGTCAAGATCGAAGCGGTCAATTTTGAATCGCCGGATGAAGCCCGCAACAAGATTCTGTTCGACAACCTGACCCCGCTCTATCCGCAGGAGCGGTTGAAGCTGGAAACCACGCGCGAAAACATCAGCGCCCGCGTCATGGACCTGCTCACCCCGCTCGGCAAAGGACAGCGCGGCCTGATCGTTTCTCCGCCGCGCGCCGGCAAAACCATGCTGCTGCAGAACGTGGCCAACTCGATTACCACCAATCACCCGGAAGTAGTGCTGATGGTGCTGCTGATCGACGAACGTCCGGAAGAAGTCACCGACATGCAGCGCTCAGTCAAGGGCGAAGTTATCTCCTCGACCTTCGACGAGCCCGCTGCCCGCCACGTGCAGGTTGCGGAAATGGTGATCGAAAAGGCGAAGAGATTGGTGGAGCACAAACGCGACGTGGTCA
The DNA here is from genome assembly GCA_963747545.1 of uncultured Acidobacteriaceae bacterium. Classification (GTDB taxonomy): domain Bacteria; phylum Acidobacteriota; class Terriglobia; order Terriglobales; family Acidobacteriaceae; genus Acidiflorens. The sequence continues at coordinate 33,970 of CAVVFQ010000005.1, forward strand.
TTCTGCTCGATTCCATCACCCGCCTGGCACGCGCCTATAACACGATCGTGCCGCCCTCAGGCAAAGTGCTCTCTGGCGGCGTCGATTCGAACGCCTTGCAGCGTCCAAAGCGTTTCTTCGGATCAGCCCGCAACATCGAGGAAGGCGGCTCACTAACCATCATCGCCACCGCCCTAATCGACACCGGATCGCGCATGGACGACGTGATCTTCGAAGAATTCAAAGGCACCGGCAATTCGGAAATCATTCTGGACCGCAAACTGGTCGATAAGCGGACCTTCCCTGCCATCGACATCCAGCGCTCCGGCACCAGAAAAGAAGAGCTACTGATTCCGAAAGAAGATTTGCAGCGCATCTGGGTCCTGCGCAAAGTCCTGAACCCGCTGTCACCGGTAGAAGCAATGGAATTGCTGATTGAGCGCCTGGCCAAGGCAGGGACAAACAGCGAGTTTTTGGCCAAGATGAGCCAGTTGTAGATTGGGAACGTGTAGGGCGGGTGCCCTCGCCCCGTCCAGCCCGCGTCAGGAGAGCTGCGCGGCGTGAAGAGCCTGCCCCATTTCTCCCGGCCGGGTGCGCCATCCTTGCGCGTTCTCTGCGCAGGGGTGGGATTCCACGGCCCCGTCCCTCTCGGGATTTTGCAAACTCTGCCCCGGCGCGAAAGGCCCTCGCCCGTCTTGGTTACTTTCGTCCTGAGATGTGCCCATCTGCTATCAGTTATCCACATCAGACCGTGCTAAACCACTGGTTAGGCCCGGCGAATTGCCGATGGTTATTGCAGGAGCACGGTCATGTTGAAATATGTTGCAGTCCTGATCTTCCCGCTAACCCTGTTCACCCAACCGGCGCACCCCCAGAACACAGTTCTCGTGAACGAGCCGCAAGTTCAAAGGGGGCTCGCCATCCCGCCCGACGCGTTGAACCACGACTTGTCCAACGACCCGCAGCACCGAGCCCAACGAGCAATGATCGCGCGCGGCATCGCAGAGCGGCAAGCTCAGCTGCGCAGCGACACCGAGAAACTGGTATCTCTCACCGCCGAACTCAAGCAGCACGTGGATAAAGCCGGCGTCAACATCCTCTCCGTGGATGTGATCAAGAAGGCGCAGGAAATTCAGAAGCTGGCCAGGAGCGTTCAGGACAAGATGCGCAACGCCTACTAAGCAACGCCTACTAAGCGCATTGCCGGCAATGGAAAAAGCATCCACTCGCACTGGATGGCGTTCTTCTTTCAAAGTAGCAGCGACAGCCGACAGCGGCTGTCCCTACATTTCGCGCGCTTCCTCCGAACTGATTCGCATTCCGTAGAACGACCGGTAGACGAAGAAGACCGAGACCGCGAAGAATGCGAGCGCCAGAATGTGGGTGAACCCGGTGCCCTGGTCGCGAGTCAGCGAGACGGCCAACTCCACCGCCAGCAGTCCGAACAACGTCGTGAACTTGATGACCGGGTTCATGGCCACTGAAGACGTGTCCTTGAAAGGATCTCCCACCGTGTCGCCGATCACCGTTGCGTCGTGCAGCGGCGTTCCTTTCTGCTTTAGTTTCGTCTCAACGATCTTCTTGGCGTTGTCCCACGCGGCGCCGGCGTTGGCCATGAAGATTGCTTGGTAGAGACCGAAGATCGCAATCGAGATCAGGTACCCGATAAAGAAAAACGGTTCCACGAAGGCAAACGTCAGCGTCCCAAAGAAAACCGCGAGAAAGATGTTGAACATGCCTTTCTGCGCGTACTTAGTGCAGATCTCAACGACCTTCTTGCTGTCGGCGACCGATGCCTTCTCCGAATTTTCGAGCTTAATATTGGCCTTGATGAATTCCACCGCACGATAGGCGCCGGTAGTCACCGCCTGCATGGATGCGCCCGTGAACCAATAGATCATGGCGCCGCCGGTGATCAGGCCGAGGAAGAATGGAGCGTGCAGCAAAGAAAGCTTCTCCACATTCGTGGTCAGTCCGTTAGTAAGCGCCATGATGATGGAGAAAATCATGGTCGTGGCGCCCACGACGGCAGTTCCAATCAGCACCGGTTTGGCCGTCGCCTTGAAGGTATTGCCCGCCCCGTCGTTTTCTTCCAGAAGATCCTTCGACCGTTCAAAATTCACGTCAATGTTGAAGTCCCGTTTGATCTCGGCCTTGACGTTCGGCACCTGCTCAATCATGGAAAGCTCGTAAACCGATTGCGCATTGTCAGTAACCGGACCATAGGAGTCGACCGCAATCGTCACCGGCCCCATGCCGAGGAATCCGAAAGCCACCAGGCCGAACGCGAACACCGGCGCGGCAATCATGGTGGCTGCTGCGGTCAAGCCCATCCCGCTGAAGAAGTAGGCCAGCGACATGAGGGCGACCAAAGCCAGCCCCAACCAATACGCCGAGAAGTTTCCGGCGACCAAGCCCGACAGGATTCCGAGCGACGCGCCGCCTTCTTTGGACGAGGTCACCACTTCGTTCACGTGTCGCGACTCCACCGAGGTGAAGACCTTAACCAGTTCAGGAATCAGCGCGCCCGCCAGCGTTCCGCAGGAGATGATCGAAGCCAGCTTCCACCATTGAGTCATATCACCACCCAGGTTGGGGATGATGTAATACGAAACAATATAGGTGGCAACGATGGAGACAATCGAAGTAAGCCAGACCAGCGTAGTCAGAGGCGTTTCAAAATTCATTTCGTTGGCATTGCCGTAGCGAGCTTTCGCAATCGCACCATTGATGAAATAGGCCAATGCACTGGAGACCAGCATCATGATGCGCATCACGAAAATCCACACCAGCAACTGCACCTGAATGGCGGGATCCTTGACGCCCAACAGAATGAAGGTAATCAGCGCGACGCCGGTCACGCCATAGGTTTCGAAACCATCGGCGGACGGTCCAACCGAGTCGCCGGCATTGTCGCCCGTGCAATCGGCGATTACGCCGGGGTTGCGGGCATCGTCCTCTTTAATCTTGAAGACGATCTTCATCAAATCCGAACCGATATCGGCAATCTTGGTGAAGATGCCGCCCGCGATACGCAGCGCCGCAGCGCCAAGCGATTCGCCGATCGCGAATCCGATGAAGCACGGCCCGGCATAATCGCCCGGCACAAACAGCAGGATGAAAAGCATGATCAGCAGTTCGACCGAGATCAGCATCATTCCGATCGACATTCCTGCCTCGAGCGGGATCTGATAAACCGGATAAGGTTTGCCGGGTAGAGAAGCGAAGGCCGTCCGCGAATTCGCGAAGGTGTTAACGCGAATGCCGAACCACGCGACGCCATAGCTGCCCGCGATTCCTACCAGGCTGAACAGCAGGATAATAGGCAAGGTCAGCGCGACCGACTTGCCGGGCACCGGCTTCAGCCAGCCGAAGTACACAGCGATTATGACGGCGATAAAGACCCACAGCAGCATCAGGAATTTGCCCTGAGTGATCAGGTAGGTCTTGCAGGTTTCATAAATCAGCTCCGAAATTTCGCGCATGGAGCGGTGCACGGGCAGGTTCTTCAGCCGCATGAAGATGACCATGCCGAAGCCGAGGCCGAATACGCAGAACACTAACCCGATCATCAGCAGGCTATGGCCGTCGACGCCAAGGAAGGAAACCGAAGAAAGGTCGGGCAGTTTCAAGGCCGCCTCGCCGCCCGCTTCAGTCGTTTCCCCGGCTGGTTGCGCCCGCGCGCAGCCCGCGGTCAGAAGCAGCAAGGTTACAAGCGTCGCCGATACCTTTGCAAAGTGTCTTTTCTTAAAGAGTTTTTTCGAAAACCAGTTTCTGACGGACGCAAGATCAGCGTTCCAGGTGCGCATTACAATCCTCCACGGTATTCAGGGGTCACGACGTGTGATTCTCCGAACACGCTTCCACCGCCAGGCATAAAAATAAAAAGAGGAGTGCCGATTTGGCCGCGTCGGAATAACTTGTGCGTCGGTATATCGTCCAAGCATCAGACGACACACTCCAGCACAAAGCACTCGTTTATAGCATCTCGCCGGAAGTCGGGTCAATGGCCGCCGTCACATGATGCACCCCACCCGAATCGGGCGTCTTCCGTATAATTAAGGCCTGCCATGCCAGCCTCCCTCGACTCCATTGTCGCTGCTGCCCGTCACCGTCTCTCTCTGCATCGGCGAGATTACGACCTGCGGGCGCTGGAACGCGCGGCAGCCACGCACACCCCGCGTGGATTTCGGGAGCAACTGCGCCGAGTCGCGGAGGATAGAGACGGAAGCGCGATCGCCGTTATTGCCGAACTGAAAAAAGCCTCGCCCTCAAAAGGCCTGATTCGCGCGGATTTCAGACCAGCCGAACTCGCGCGCGATCTGGAACAGGCAGGCGCTGCCGCACTGTCGGTGTTGACCGACGAACAATTTTTTCAGGGTTCGCTGGACTACTTGCGCGCAGCCTCGTCCAGCACTTCTCTTCCCTGCCTGCGCAAAGATTTCATCGTCGATGAATTGCAGATCGTGGAAGCCAGAGCCAACCGTGCCGACGCCATCCTGCTCATTGTCGCCGCGCTCGAACAGAAAGAGCTGGTATCGCTCGCCGCAGCCGCAAGATCTCACAGTCTCGACGTTTTGTGCGAAGCTCATGACGAAGCGGAGTTGCGACGCGCGCTCGATGCCGGCTGCGACCTGATCGGTATCAACAGCCGCAATCTGCGTACCTTCGAAGTCAACCTCGAAACCGCATTCCGGCTGGCAGAAAAAGTGCCCGCGTCGTGCGTTCGCGTAGCCGAGAGCGGAATCCAATCCGGCGCGGACATAGCTCGTTTGCGATCGGCGGGCTACCAAGCGTTCCTGATCGGCGAATCGCTGATGAAAGCAACGCGCCCCGCCGAAGCGCTAGCAAAACTGACTGAAGAAGCAAGAATGGCGGTAAGTAAGTAGTTGATTCCACTGAAAACTGACGACTGATAACCGACAACTGCCTTTATGACTTGGATCAAGATCTGCGGAATGACCAACCTCGACGACGCGCTCGCCGCCACCGATGCGGGCGCGAACGCGCTGGGCTTCATCTTTTATCCGAAGAGCCCGCGCTACGTCACTTTGGAGGCCGCGCTCTCGATCTCCGCCAAGGTGCCGCAGCACATGGAAAAAGTCGGCGTTTTCGTCAACGAAAGCTTCGAGCGGGTGTGTGACACCGCCAAACAGTTAGGTCTTACAGCCGTGCAATTGCACGGCGATGAGAGCACGGAATTCAGCCGCGCGCTCTTCCAGGGACTCGCTAACCAAGGCATCGCCAACCAGAACTTCGCCAATGGGTCGCCCCGCCCCATGATTTTCCGCGCATGGCCGGCGAAGATTTTCGATGCCCCCGCTGAGCGATCCGTCGGGTGGGATCCGGTCGGCGCCGGACTGGTTGAGCCCGACGAGGCTTACAAGGGCAAGCGCGTACACAAAATCCATGTCGCCAAGAACGGCGACCTTTTTCTCGAAACTCATGGCTTCCGGCCTGGCGTGGTGTCCGGAGTTCTGCTCGATTCCTCGACACCGCAACAACGCGGTGGCACCGGACAGGCTTTCGACTGGGAACGCGTCCAGCCCTGGGCCGGAATCATCAACAGCATCAGCAAGCTGATCGTCGCCGGCGGCTTGCGCCCCGACAATGTGCAGGAGGCGATTCACCTCCTCCATCCCTGGGGCGTGGACGTTTCCTCAGGCGTCGAACGCGAACCCGGAAAAAAAGACTCTCAAAAAGTCCGCGCCTTTGTCCAAGCCGTGCGGGCCATGGAAGAGGCGAATTAACGATGGCGACCGCAAGTAGTTTAGTGGACCGACGGGCGCCTCGCCCGTCCACCCCGGCAATCAGGGCGATCACTCGGAAAAACTCGACGAGCGCCGCCGCTGCCGGCCGTTTCGGCGTTTACGGAGGCCGCTACGTTCCGGAAACGCTGATGGCCGCGCTCGACGAACTGGAGCGCGCATACGAAAAAGCCAAGCGCGATCGCAAATTCCAGCAGCGTCTCGGCCTGCTGCTGAAGACATATGCTGGACGTCCCACGCCGCTGTTCTTCGCCCGCCGCCTGACCGCAAAACTTGGCGGCGCGAAAATTTATCTCAAGCGTGAAGATCTGCTCCACACCGGCGCGCACAAAATCAACAACTGCCTCGGCCAGGGATTGCTAGTAGAACGCATGGGCAAGCACCGCGTAATCGCGGAGACCGGCGCCGGTCAGCACGGCGTCGCGACGGCGACCGTCTGCGCTCTGCTCGGCTTCGAGTGCGTGGTCTACATGGGCACCGAAGACATGCGCCGGCAGGAACTCAACGTCTTCCGCATGCGTCTGCTCGGCGCCGAAGTTCGCGGCGTCGATTCCGGATCGCGCACGCTCAAAGACGCGATCAACGAAGCCATGCGCGACTGGGTCACCAACGTGCGCACCACCCATTACCTGCTCGGCAGCGTGCTGGGAGCGCATCCCTATCCAACCATGGTCCGCGACTTCCATCGCGTCATCGGACGCGAAGCACGCGCCCAAATCCGCAAAGCCGAAGGCCGACTCCCCAATGCCATCATCGCCTGCGTCGGCGGAGGATCGAACTCCATCGGCATCTTCTACGACTTCCTTCAAGACAAGAAAGTCGAACTCATCGGAGTCGAAGCGGGCGGACGCGGCGAAGCGCTCGGCCAGCACGCAGCACGTTTCCGCGGCGGTTCGCCCGGCGTTCTGCAAGGAACATACTCCTACGTGCTGCAAGATAAGTCCGGCCAGATCGCAAGCACGCACTCGGTGTCGGCTGGCCTAGACTACCCGTCGATCGGCCCCGAGCACGCGATGCTCAGAGATACGGGGCGCGCTTCATATGTTCCGGCATCCGACGATGAGGCGCTGGAGGCAACTATGGTGCTGGCCCGCACCGAGGGCATTATTCCTGCGCTCGAATCCGCGCATGCCGTTGCCGAGGCTATCAAGCGCGCTCCGACAATGAAGAAGTCAGAAGTCGTGATCGTGAATATTTCGGGACGCGGCGACAAGGACGTTGGGATTCTGCGGGAGAATCTGAAATTGGATTGATTCCGAGTCCACATTCAACTATGCCCTTCCACTTCGAGAACAAGCCCGTCCTCATCGCCTACCTGACCTGCGGCGACCCTGACCTAGCCACCACGCGCGAAGTCATCCTGGCCGCCATCGACGCTGGTGCAAGTGTGATTGAGCTCGGCGTCCCCTTCAGCGACCCGGTAGCCGACGGCCCGGTCATTCAGCGCGCCAGCGAGCGGGCGCTGAAACACGGAACGTCACTGCAGAACGTACTCACCCTCGCCGCTGAAATTCGCGAACATTCCCAATCCGTCGGCCTCGTGATCTTTTCCTATCTCAATCCCATCTTGCGCATGGGCGTCGCAAAATTCTGCCAGGTGGCGCGGCTTGCCGGCATTGACGGAACCCTGATCACCGATCTGCCCGTCGAAGAAGCAGCCGAATATCTGCGCGAGGCCCGCAAGCACGACCTCGCAACTATTTTTCTAGCCGCGCCCACCTCGACCGACCAGCGCCTGAAGTCGATCGCCCAGGTCTCAACCGGTTTTATCTACGCCATCTCCCGCACCGGAGTCACCGGCGCGCGCCAGCAAATGACCGGAGACGCCAAGACTCTAGCCAAGCGCATCCGTCGTTTTGCCAAGCTTCCCGTCGCCGTCGGCTTTGGAATCTCAACCCCGGCGCAGTTCGCAGCCGTCGGTAAATTCGCCGAAGGCGCGGTGGTCGGCAGCGCCATCGTGCACGTCATCGAACAAAATCCCGGACGGGAAGCCGTGACTGTGGCAGAATTTGTAAGATTGCTCGTAGCGCGTGGCTCGTAGCTCGCAGCTCACTATGGACATTTCCGATTGGCGTAAGAAAATCGACGAACTGGACCGCAAACTGGCGGCGCTGCTCAACGAGCGCGCCGCCGCTGCCGTCGAAATTGGACGATTGAAACGCAATACCAGCCTGCCCATTTACGAACCCGAGCGCGAGCGCGAGGTGATCGCCAACGTGCAGCGCAGCAATACCGGCCCCTTAGCCGAGCGCGATCTGGGGCAGATTTACGAACGAATTATGGACGTGATGCGCAGCATCCAGAAGCACGAAATTGTTCCCGACGATGGACATGACAAGGAGACGGATTCGAAATTCAGAAACTGAGAATCAACGACTGAGAAACTGACAGGGTACGCTGCCGACGCCGCGATTTGGGCGTGTTCCGGCGCGGCAGAACGAGCGCAATCATGATCGTAGCAATGCAAGATTCGGCCAGCGAAGACCAGATCCAGCAGGTGATCGATCAACTGGTCCACTTCGGCTTTGAAGTTCACCGCTCCACCGGGGCGCGGCAGACGGTTCTTGGCGGCGTAGGGGTCCCTCACGACTTCGACACTCGCGAAGTCGAAATGATGCCGGGAGTGCAGGAAGTTCACCGCATCACTTCACCGTACAAGCTGGCGGGACGCAACTTTCGTCCCGAGGGCACGGTAGTTAAATTTCAGAACGGAATTGAAATTGGCGGCAAAAAGATTGTCGTCATGGCGGGGCCCTGTTCAGTCGAATCTCGTGAGCAAATCTTCACCGTCGCCGACCTGATCGCCAAAGCCGGAGCGCGCGTCCTTCGCGGCGGCGCCTTCAAACCCCGCTCTTCTCCCTATTCGTTTCAGGGCCTCGGCCTCGACGGACTTAAATTACTGCGTGAAGCGGGCGATCGTTTCAAACTCCTGGTGATCAGCGAAGTCATGGAGATTTCCCAGATCGAGCCGATGCTGCCCTACGTCGACATCTTGCAGGTGGGCGCGCGCAACATGCAGAACTTCAATCTGCTGCGCGAACTGGGCAAGGTCCGCAAGCCGGTGCTGCTCAAACGCGGCATTGCCGCTACGTTTGAAGAACTGCTCTGCTCCGCTGAATACCTGCTTGCCGGCGGCAACTACGAACTCATTCTGTGCGAGCGCGGCATCCGCACCTTTGAAACCTATACCCGCAATACGATGGACATTTCCGCCATCCCCATCATTCATAAACTTTCACATCTGCCCATGACCGCCGATCCCTCGCACGGCACCGGACGCCGCGATAAAGTGGCTCCCATGGCGCTTGCATCCGCCGCCGCCGGCGCCGACGCCATGCTCATAGAGGTTCATCACCAGCCGGACAAAGCGCTCTCCGACGGTGCGCAGTCGCTCTACCCGGAACAGTTTGCCAAGTTAATGGACCAGCTCCGCATGATTGCGCCTGCGGTGGGACGCGAGATCGCGTAAACCAATTTGCGATTTGTAATTTGCATTTGAAAATCACAGTCACAAATCACAAATTACCGATTACAAATTACAGATGCCCTTCAAACAAGTCACTATCATCGGAACCGGGCTGATCGGAGGCTCGCTCGGCCTGGCGCTGAAGAAACGGCAGCTTGCCGGACGAATCATCGGGTGCGATCGCGCTCCGGTGTTGGAGAAGGCTGAGCGGTGCGGCGCCATTGACATTGACTCGGGAACGTCCAATCCGGCCGATGCCGTGCGCGGCAGCGATCTGGTGGTGCTGGCGACGCCCGTGATCCCGATCCTCGACCTGATCGGACGCCTCGGCCCGGCGCTGCCGCCGAAGACACTGGTAACCGATGTCGGCAGCACCAAGGCGGAAGTTGTAGAGCGCGCCGCAAAATCATTCGGGCGAAGCGCCGGGCACAGATTCCTCGCCGGGCATCCCATGGCGGGCAAAGAGCACGCCGGGGTGGAGTTTGCGGACGCCGATCTTTTCGAAGGCTCGGCCTGGCTGTTCACGCCGCTTCCCGGACAGAACGTTCACGCTGGACTGTGCGGAGAATTTATCCACTGCGCGGAAAAGATGGGCGCCAAGATCGCCGTCGTCGATGCCGCCGATCATGATCGCTTCTGCGCCTGGATCAGCCATCTGCCGCAGATGATCTCCACCGCTCTGGCGGCGGCGTTGGTCGACGAATTCGGTCCCGACGCGCCCGTGCTCGACATCGGCGGACGAGCCCTTCGCGAGATGACGCGCATTTCCGGCAGTCCCTATTCGATGTGGCGCGACGTCGCCATCACCAACAAGAAGAACCTTGCCGATGTGCTGCAGAAACTGGAACAACGCCTTGCGCACATCCGCGAAAATCTCGACTCGCGAGAACTGGCCGTGGAATTCGAGCGCGCGCACCAGTTGCGCAAGAGCAAACCGCCCCTTCCGCCGAAGCCGTCGAGATCGCGGCGATAGAACACCCACCACGGAGACACAGAGACACAGAGAAATTCATTTTCTGTTCTTCTCCGTGTCTCCGTGCCTCCGTCGTGGATTTTGGTTTTGACCTCTCTCCGATTCCTTATTTCCTATAGAATTCTTCTGCTATGCACAAAGTTGTAGCCAGCGCTGAAGAGGCGATCCGCGACGTATTTGACGGAGCCACCATCATGATTGGCGGTTTCGGTTTGTGCGGAAATCCCGAGAACCTGATCCGCGCTCTCGCCCGCAAGCGCGTCAAGAACCTCACCACGATCAGCAACAATGCCGGCGTCGACGGACTTGGCGTGGGAGTGCTTCTGGCCAACGGCCAGATTCGAAGGCACATCGGAACCTACGTCGGCGAAAACAAACTGCTCGAACAGATGGTGCTGAACGGCACAGTGCAGCTCGACCTGGTTCCACAAGGAACGTTTTCCGAACGAATTCGCGCCGGCGGCGCCGGAATTCCTGCGTTCTTCACACCCACAGGCGTCGGAACGATGGTGGCCGAAGGCAAAGAAGCGCGCGAGTTCGACGGCCGCACCTACATCATGGAACGCGCGCTGAAAGCCGACTTCGCCTTCGTCAAAGCCTGGAAGGGCGACCGCTGGGGCAATCTCGTCTATCGCAAAACCGCGCGCAATTTCAATCCCATGATGGCAACGGCGGCAAAGATCACCATCGCGGAAGTCGAACACCTCGTCGAACCAGGAGAACTCGATCCTGACATGGTGCATACGCCCAGCGTGTTCGTGAAACGGATTTTTGTGGGCGAGCTGTTTGAGAAGCGAGTTGAGAAAAGGACCGTGACGAAGGCGGTGGCAACCAGGTAGCGAAACGGTCGTTAGTCGTTAGTCGTTCGGAAATCACAGCAAGATGCTCCGGCTCGCTAACGACCAGCGCCGAACGACCAACGACTTTTCTCCTTATCACCGAACTAGAGTCGAAGAACAATATGTCATCTTTGCCCAAAGTCCCAAAAGATACCGACAAACGCGAACGCATCGTCAAGCGCATAGCCCGCGAATTGCGCGACGGATTCTACGTCAACCTCGGCATCGGATTGCCCACGCTGATTGCCAATTACGTTCCGCCGGGCATGGACGTCATCCTGCAATCCGAGAATGGGATGCTCGGCATAGGGCCCTATCCGCTCGAAGGCACGGAAGACGCGGACCTGATCAACGCGGGAAAAGAAACGGTCAGCGAGATGGCGGGCACCGCGTATTTTTCGAGTGCCGATTCTTTCGCCATGATTCGCGGCGGCCATGTTGACCTCAGCGTGCTGGGCGCAATGGAAGTCGACGAACTCGGCAACCTTGCGAACTGGATGATTCCCGGCAAAATGGTAAAAGGCATGGGCGGAGCCATGGACTTGGTCGCCGGAGCGCGGCGCGTAATCATCGCCATGGAGCACGCAACCAAAGATGGCCAACCGAAGATCCTGAAGACATGTACTCTGCCCCTGACCGGTGTGAAGGTCGTCGACACGATCGTCACCGAGATGGCCTACATCCGAGTCACGCCCGAGGGCTTGCTGCTAGAAGAGATCGCCCCCGGTCTGACGGTCGATGACGTCCAGAAGGCGACCGAAGCGAAGTTGCGCGTCAGTTCTGAACTGAAGACGATGTAAGAACAGAGCTGAGAGCTGAGAGCTGTCTGTTGGTCAGCTTCGAACTTTTTTCTAAGCCCTGCGTATCATACCGAGGAGGAGTTCATCATGATCGCCTTCCTACTGTGGTGCTTGCTTTTCGTGATTTGCTGGCCCCTGGCGCTACTGGCGCTGATCATCTATCCAATCGTGTGGCTCTTGTTGCTGCCCTTCCGCATCATTGGGATCGCGGTCAATGGAGCGCTCGCGCTGGTCTGGGCCGCAGTGATGCTCCCCGCGCGCCTGCTCAGCGCTCCATTTCGACTGTCGCGCATTTGAAAGTTGCTCGTGTGCGGGCGGGCGACCTCGCCCGCCCAGCCAAGCGCAGCTTGGCGCCCGGCCTCTCAGGGTTCAGGTCCGCCCAAGTATTTCTGCAGAAATTGCAGGCTCCTCAGCCCCGCGTCGCGCCAGATGGTTTGGTCCTCGAAGCCATGCCCGGCTCCGGGATAGATTTTGATTTCGTAGGCAATTCCCTTCTTCTCCAGCAACTTCTGCAACTGGTAGGCTTCCTCGACGGGGACGGTCGCATCGGCCTCGCCGTGCAAAATGAGCACGGGGCACAGACGCCGCATAAAGAGGTTCATCTCTTTCGGCATGCCTCCAAAAAACTCGACGACAGCTTGCACGCGATGGTCGATGGCGGAGTTGGCGAGCGACAGGTAGGCTCCCAGCGAGAAACCGAGCAGAGCGATGCGCTTCCCATCGACTTGCGGCTGCTCTTCGACAAAGCTGATTGCGTCCCAGAGGGTTTTCATCCACAGCGGGAAATTGCGCAGGATGGTCGGCTTGTCGGCAGACTCGGTGCCGGTGCGGTCGAAGTAATGAAGCAGGTATACAGCGAAACCCTGCGCCGCCAGGGTGCTGGCGTACCGCTCCATGCCGGAGACGTTGCCCCCAGCGCCGTAGAGCGCCACTACGGCAGGGACTGGGGCGCCGTGCGTATCCGGCAGGTACGCGTCCAGGCGGATCGACTTACCGCCGCTCTGGAAAGTGAGTTCGGATTGGGAGATGGTGGGCATCGCGGACAGGTCCGTCTAGAGCTGCCGGGCGGCGGGGCGGGTTCCGAGCGAAGTCGAAGGAATGCATCCGCCCCTACGTGAGCTGGTTCGTCGCCTCCGCAAGTTCCAGTAGAGACTCTTCGTAGGGCGCGCGCGCGATGCCTCGTTCGGTGATGATGGCGGTTACGTATTTTGCCGGGGTTACATCGAAGGCCGGGTTTTCAATCTGAACTCCGTCGGGCACCATCTGCTTGCCGGCAATGTGCGTTACCTCTCTGGCATTACGCTGCTCGATGGGAATCTTGCTGCCGTCAGGCGTGGCCAGGTCGACTGTAGAAATCGGCGCCGCGACGTAGAACGGAATGCGGTGTTCTTTAGCGAGGACGGCCACGGTATACGTGCCGACTTTGTTGGCCACGTCTCCGTTGGCAGCGATGCGATCGGCGCCCACAACGATGGCTCCAATTTTGCCCTGCTGCATCATCACTCCGGCCATGTTGTCGGAGATGACGGTGGTGGGGATGCCATCTTTCATCAGCTCCCACGCCGTGAGGCGCGAGCCTTGCAGAAAGGGCCGCGTCTCGTCGGCGTAGACGTGAATCTTCTTGCCCGCTTCGACGGCGGCGCGAATGACGCCGAGCGCCGTGCCATAGCCGGCGGTCGCGAGCGCTCCGGCATTGCAGTGGGTGAGCACGCCGCCGCTCGAGGGCATCAGGTCGGCGCCGTGGCGTCCCATGGCCTGGTTGGCGGCGATGTCTTCGGCGTGCATGCGCTGCGATTCTTCGATGAGCGCCTGCTGAATCTGCGCTATGGGACGGATGCGGAGGGATTCAAACTTCTCCGTCATGCGGCGTATCGCCCAAAACAGATTGACGGCGGTGGGCCGCGTCTGGCGGATGGCTTCGCAGATCTGGTCGAAATCCTTTTTCAGATCGGCACCATTCTCGGCTTTGGAATTCTTCACGCCGAGAGCGACGCCCATGGCCGCGGCAACGCCAATGGCGGGCGCTCCCCGTACCACCATGTTGCGGATCACGTCGGCGACCTGCTGGTGCGTGGTGCAGGTTACGTACACTTCTTCGGTAGGCAGCTTCGTCTGATCGATGAAGACGACGCCCGATTTCGTCCATTCTAGGGTTTGAATCATGAGTGAGTCGTTGGTCGTTAGTCGCTCGCTATTAGATGCTAGGCGCTGATTGCTAAGTGCTCTTTCCTCACATCAATCGCTGTAAAAATCGAAATGAAGTTCGCTGGCGCGGCGGCTCTTTCTACATTGGGACGACCGCGAGCCTCCTGCCGCTCAACCAGGCATATGACGCCGATCACCTCGAAGCCGAATTTGCGGGCCGCTTCGATGGCTTGCACGGTCGAGGATCCTGTGGTGCAAACATCGTCCACAATCACGACCCGTGCGCCTTGTTCGCGGAAACCTTCGATGCGCTGGCCGGTGCCATGCTGCTTCTCCGCCTTACGAACGAGAAACCCGTTCATCGTGCCGCTGGTAACGGCTACGGCCACCACGATCGGGTCTGCACCCATGGTCAGCCCGCCTATGGCGTCGGCTTCCCAGCCCTGCTCGCGAATTTCATCAAAGAAAACTTCACCGACCAGCTGCGCGCCGCGAGCGTCGAGCGTGGTAGTGCGACAGTCGATGTAATAGTCGCTGGTGCCGCCCGACGACAGTTTAAATTCCCCCAGGCGAAATGATTTTTGCGCCAGCATTTCCAAGAGTTCTTGTCGCGCAGTTGACATGAAAGTTCAGGTCTCAGGTCTTAGGTGTCAGGTCTCAGGGTATAGGGAACTGGCGATGACTGCCAACTCGAGACTCAAGCAATTAAACTGTGACTCACAACGGCGGTTAGCGCTGAAGCCTGACACCTGTCACCTGAGACCTGCTTTACTGAGACTCCTTCACTGATTCAATTTCTCCAGATGCCGAAATCCGTCGGTGGCGGCGAACATGGCCACAGTGATAGTTCCGTTGTAGGCCATGTGGACGATGACGCCTGCGGCCACCGAATTTGTTTTGGCTCGGATCATGGTCAGGACGAGGCCAACCAGGAAGATCACCAGAACGGGTCCCCAGGCGAACCCCAGTTGGGTGACGTGCAGCAGTGCGAAGCTTATCGCGGTCAGCAAAACGGCAATCGGCAAACCGAGGCCGCGCGCAAGTACGGGATAAAGAAAGCCGCGAAAAAAAAGCTCTTCCATCAAAGGCGCGAGCGTAACGCTCAGGATGCCGAGCGCCCAGGCTTCGGCCGGAGTGCGGAAGAAACTGTCAATCGGCAGGTCTTTCGGAATCGGCAAAAAATGCGCCACAGCTTGCAAGGCCAGCGAAAGCACGAAGCCCGCCAACACGTAAACTGCAATATTGGAAGGCCAGTTCCAGTGGATAGCCTTGAGAAAATCAGGACAACCGCGCTCGCGCGTCACCAGCACATACATGTACGCGAGGATCAGAAGGTAAGCCAGGGCTTGTCCGGCGACCACGGCCAGCGGGACTCGGGCGATTTCGCCCAGGGCCCGGTGCGGGTACACCCAGGCGCGGGCGGCGAACAACACCGCAAACACACCAACGAAAAGTGCAACCATGGTAAGGAATATGAGGCGCAGAACATCCCATCCATTCCACGCCGGATCATCTAATGCCGGATCCGCGGGCACCGTAGGAAGGCCACCGCCGGTGGAGGGAACGGCGCCCTCGCCCGTCCACGTAGGGACAGCCGCCCCCGGCTGTCCAGCCGAGCAAAGCTCGGCAGATGCCGCATCCGCGGGCTTTGGCGGTGGCGTCGGACTCTCCGTTAAATCGTCAGGAGAAAAGCTCACGCGAGTTCCCCCGTGCCAGTAGGCGCGAGCACACTTCTTCCCGAGCCATTTTTTGGCGACCCATTTTTCTCAGACCCGTTCTTCGCCGACCCATTCTTAACCGACCCATTGAAATACCCGGTCAGCGCCTGTCCGGTGTATGACTTTTTCACACGCGCGACTTGTTCGGGTGTGCCCTGGGCCACGATACGCCCGCCTTCTTCTCCGCCTTCGGGGCCAAGATCGACGATCCAATCCGCATTGCGGATCACGTCCAGGTTGTGTTCGATGATGATGACCGTGTTTCCGAGATCGGTGAGCCGGTGCAAAACGTCGAGCAACTTGCGCACATCGTCGAAGTGCAATCCGGTGGTCGGTTCATCGAGCAGATAAAGAGTTTTTCCTGTCTGGCGTTTGCTGAGTTCGCGAGCAAGCTTGATGCGCTGGGCTTCTCCGCCAGAGAGGGTAACCGCAGATTGACCAAGGTGAATATATCCGAGGCCGACATCGACCAGCGTTTGCAGCTTCTGCTTGACCTGCGGAATGTTTTCAAGAATCTGCAGCACATCCGATACGGGCATTTCCAGCAGGTCGGCGATGGAATAGCCGTTGTAATGAACTGACAACGTCTCATGGTTGTAGCGGCGTCCGCCGCAGACTTCGCATTGCACGTAGACGTCGGGCAGAAAATTCATCTCGATGCGGCGCTGGCCTTCGCCCTGGCAGGCCTCGCAGCGTCCGCCAGAAACGTTGAAGGAGAACCGTCCGGGCTTGTATCCGCGTTCGCGCGATTCGGGCAGCATCGCATAGAGATCGCGAACGGCGGCGAATATTCCAGTATAGGTTGCGGGGTTCGAACGCGGAGTCCGGCCGATGGGAGACTGGTCGATGCGAATCACCTTGTCGATCAACTCCGATCCGGTGATAGTTTTGTGCGTCCCGGGTTCGTCGCGCGAACGATAGAGCTGTTTCGCGAGCGCGCGATACAGGATGTCATTGACCAGTGTTGACTTGCCCGAACCGGAAACACCGGTCACCACCGTCATGACGCCGAGCGGAAAAACTACGTCGAGATTCTTGAGGTTATTTTCGCGCGCACCGAGGATGGCAATAGCTTTCCCATTCGGGCTGCGGCGCTCGGGAAGCATGGCAATCTGCTGGCGTCCGGCGATGTAGGCGCCAGTGAGCGACGCAGACGAGTTCATGATTTCGCCAGGCGTTCCGCTGGCCACCAACTCCCCCCCGTGACGACCAGCGCCCGGCCCGAGGTCGATGACATAGTCGGCCCGCCGAATAGTTTCTTCATCGTGTTCCACTACAAGCACGGTGTTGCCCAGGTCGCGCAGGTTTTCCAGCGCCGCGAGAAGACGTCCGTTGTCGCGGTGGTGCAAGCCAATAGAGGGTTCGTCGAGCACGTACAGAACACCGCGCAGCTTCGATCCGATTTGCGTGGCGAGGCGGATGCGCTGGCCTTCTCCACCGGAAAGTGTGGCAGCGGAGCGGCCAAGCTGCAGGTAGCCGAGTCCGACGTCGTGCAGAAATTCGAGCCGCTGGGTTATTTCATGCGCGATGCGTCCCGCGATGGTCAGTTCCCTGCCGGTCAGCTTAATGTCGCGCGCGGCTTCGAGTGCCCGCGCAATCGGAAGGCTGGTGAAATCCGCAATCGACATCCCGTTCACCTTGACCGCCAGGCTTTCCGGACGCAGACGCTTCCCGTGGCAAATCGAACATTCGGTCGCCGATATGAAATCCATCAGATATTCGCGGTAGATGTCGGACGTGGACGCTTCGAGATTCTGCTTGAGATGACCGAGAATCCCCAGAAAGCCCGTTTTGCCCCCACGCTGCGGTTCGCCGTAGAGCAGCAGGTTCTGAATCTTGTCGGGAAATTTCTCGAAGGGCGTAGTCAAGTCGAACCCGTATGCCAGCACAAGCAACTGCAAACTGCGCAGCAGGTTCTGCGACGACGACCCGGGTCCCAGGCCGCCATCGAGCAACGGCTTCGACCAATCGACAATCACTTTGCCCGGATCCAAATCGTAGCGGCTCCCGAGGCCGTGGCACTCGGTGCAGGCTCCATAGGAACTGTTGAACGAGAACGATCGCGGCTCCAGTTGCGGGACGCTGATGCCGCAGTCGGGGCAGGCCATGCGCGCCGAATAAAGTGTCTCGTCCCCGTTGACGACCGCTACCAGCACGAGTCCTCCGCCGAGTTTCATCGCCAGTCCGACCGAGAGTACGAGGCGATGTTCGATTCCGGGCTTCACCAGCAACCGATCCACGACGACTTCGATGGTGTGGTTTTTGCGCTTGTCCAGCGCCAGGTCGTCCTCAAGGCTCACCAGTTCGCCATCGACGCGGGCGCGGGAGAAGCCGTGCTGGATCAGTTTCTCCATCTCTTTCTTGAATTCGCCTTTGCGCCCCCGAACGATGGGCGCCATGATCATGACCCGATCATCAGGCGTAAGCGACATCACCCGCTGCACAATTTGCTCCGCTGACTGGCGGGTGATGGGCTTGCCGCAATTCGGGCAATGGGGCACCCCGATTGAAGAGTAGAGCAGGCGCAGATAATCATAGATTTCAGTGATGGTACCCACGGTCGAGCGCGGACTACGGCTAGTGGTTTTCTGTTCGATCGAAATCGCCGGGCTGAGCCCGTCGATCGAGTCGACGTCGGGGCGCTCCATCTGATCGAGAAACTGGCGGGCGTAGGCGGAAAGCGTTTCCACGTAGCGCCGTTGGCCCTCGGCATAAATGGTATCGAAAGCAAGCGAAGATTTCCCAGAGCCGCTCAGACCCGTAATGACCGTCAAAGTATTGCGCGGAATCTCGACGTCAATATTCTTCAGGTTGTGCTGGCGCGCGCCGCGCACGGAAATGCTTGTGATGGCCATTTAACACAAAACTTTATGGACTTCCGTAACGTGGACGGGTCCCAAGAAATGTTGGAGAGTGGAGATACGCAGTCCGATTCCCGTATCTTATTTGTTAACAGCGGCGGGGGTCAAATGCGGATATTGTCGTAAACAGCGGAAATTGTCCCAAGACGCGCAAAACATCTGCAGCCAAACGATTTAGGGGTGGCTGCCAGCAAGGGCCGGTAAAGTGAGCACTCTTTTCGTAGGTTTCTTAATCTGCAGCACCGCAATCCTAACCGTAATTCTGGGCATATTTGGCGCGTATTTCGCGATTTGCGGCATCCTGGCCGCCGTCAATCCCTCCCGCCCATCCAACGTTTTTCGGGCATTGCTGCCCCATCAAGGCCACGCAAGCGGCGACTGAATACTGACCACCGACCACTGACCGACGCCCAGCCCCTAAAGGGCTGCGGATCGCAAGCACCTTTCTGCATCACCCCAGCGACGCCCTGTATCTCTATCCAAGCTTGCCAGTGACGTGCAGGCCGCCCCGCCCGGCTGGCTGCGAAGCTGTCGGTTGAGATAGGCGCTACTGTTGTTGGGGTGGTTGCGGTGGAGTCGGGAGAGCGCCGGGCTGCTGTTTTTGCCTTTGGAGCATCTCCAGAATCTGCTCTGGCGTCTTCGGCCCCGCGTTGGGCTGGTTTGGGTCTGCCGGTTGCGGCTGGTCTTGCCCATTCACACTGCCATTGCCATTGACGTTGGCATCGGCATTGGCGCCCATCGTCTCGGGCTGCGCAGGCTGTGCGGGCTGGGCCTGATCGTCGTCTTTGTCGTCGGCGCTATCGGAGTCGTCGTCTTTGCTGTCATCCTGGGCATTCGCCGCCTGCCGATTCCCGGGCCCCCCCATGGCAGACCGACCGAACGGTCGCGGCTGGCCGTTTACAGGCATTCCCCCCGGATTGCCCTGACCGTTCGCAGCGGTCTGGTTAATTTCCGCCGCCGAAGGCTTGGTCAGAAGCACCACGCTTGAAATAGCCGCGGGATCTGAGTTCGAGCCAAGCATCACGTAGTCAAAACTAGAGCCGTTAAGTAATACGGCCATAACGTCCCGTGGCGCTCCGGGGCCGAGATGAGCAACCACTCTTTCGGTAACCGCAGAGCCCTGAGGAATTTCAATCGAAGCCCCCGTGAGCTTGCGCACATCGCGCAGGATCTCGCCTAAAGTCGAATTCTGAGCCGAGATCGTCAGCAAACCGCCCTCGTAGCTGACCACCGCCTTCGTCGCCGGAATCTGGTCCATCGGCAACTGACTCAGCGGACCGCTCGGTAGCGGCGGGAGTTCGACTGGCTTCAGGGTCTTCTGCGTCTTATGGGCTTTGTGGTGCGGGGTGGTGGCTGGCGTAGCGGCGGTCGGCGTGGCGGTGGCTGGTGCAGCGGTGGCTGGCGCGACGGGCTGCGCCGCTGCAGGAGCTGGCCGAGCGGCCGGCGGAGCGGCAACACTTTGCGCTAGCAGGCTCTGCACAGGCAAGACCGGAGCTGCCAGCACCAGCCCCAAAACAATCCATTGGCGTATGCGCGACATTAGAATCAGAGTATGCCCATTCCCGCGAGTGGCTGCCCGCTTCGCAGCCCCTCCGCCCCTGCCTGATATTACCACTGCTTATAGAACGCCGGGCAGCCTCATTTCTTGCTTACTTGATTACGAATGGCCATTGCAGGCACAGCCTTCGCAGGCATTTAGACGGCCCCGGCCTTCAACTGCGCGTAGAATGCCAGCGGAGGCCCTCCCCTTGTACAAGGCTCCGGAAACCGTGTTCCGAGATCTTCGGCGATGCCAATATCCATATCGAAGATGGCTTTGGCTGCTGGCGCTCGCAGCAGCGGCCTGCGCCCAAGCCCAGACCTGCCAGAGCGCCGCAGATATGGATGAATCCGTACGAACCGGGCTCGAGGCTGCGGCGAAGCGCTATTTCGAGATGTCGACACGCGGCGATACGGCCGCCCTGCAGCAAAACTCCATTGCCTCCGTAGCAGCCAGTTTTGCCGGCATCGAGGCCGCGGTCAAAGAGAACCAGGCCGTGCTCACCGGCGCAAAAGCCTCGGTTCGGCCGCCCTTTTTACTAACCGCCGACAGCGCGGAACCGCTGACGCGCGCGGAATTTTTGTGCGGCGTATTCGGGGCGTCGGGTCAGACCAAAAGCAGCGCCGTATTCGTCCTGAATAGTCTGCCGCCCGGCAAGTACGGCGTCACCGTTCTCGACGTCAAGGGCAACCAGGCTGCAATAACGCTGACCCTGGTCCTGCAGCAGGCCGGTGCTGACTGGAAGCTGGCAGGGTTTTTCGCCAAGTCCTCACAGGCATCAGGACACGATGCCGCATGGTTCACCGAGCGCGCCCGCGACTTCAAAGCGAAGGCCCAGAATCACAACGCCTGGCTGTATTACCGCGAAGCGATCGCCCTGTCCGCTCCAGTGGACTTCATGAGCACGCTCGCCACCGACAAACTCTACGACGAAGCCCAGGCAACCCAACCCGCCGATATGCCCGCGAACGGAAACACGGTGGAGCTGAGCGCCGGAGGCAGGGTCTATCGTTTAACCGAAATCTTTCTGCGAGGTGTGGGTAGCGATAACGATCTTGACGTGGAAGTAAATTATCAGGCGGCGGACGTCTCCGACACGGCGCGCACGTTTCAGGAAAATACTGCCGTGATCAAAGCGCTAGTGGCAAAGTTCCCAGAATTTCGCGAAGCCTTTGCCGGAGTGGTAGCCCGAGCCGTCGACCCCTCCGGCCACAACTTCAGTTCACTCATGGCGATGAAAGACATCAAGTGAGAACGATTGAATCATTGAAAGTCAAAGGCCCACAGGCCTTAAGGTTTGCAATGATTCAATGACTAAATCATTCAATGATTTCAATGCTTCAATGCCCGTCTTGCCTTCTCCACCCCGCGGGACTACTATTTTTCTGGGTCATTCGGCCGTCACCAAACGCTCTCAATTTCGTTTTTAAGGAGGATTTATGGGAATCGCAGTTTCTCCAATTCAGATTGATTCACGAGTCAGCGACTATATCGGCAAGCCGCTCAAAATGCTGATCGACGGCAAGTGGGTAAGCGCCGTCTCGGGCAAAACTTTCCCAACCTACAACCCAGCCACCGGAGAAATTCTGGCGCAGGTCGCTGAAGGCGATCGACAGGACATCGACCTCGCCGTAAAGGCCGCCCGCAAGGCGTTCGACAGCGGTCCCTGGTCGCGCATCACCGCCTCCGACCGCGGTAAGCTGGTTTGGAAACTGGCCGACTTGCTGGAAGAGCACCTCGAAGAATTCGCGACCCTCGAAACCCTCGATAACGGCAAACCGCTAACCATAGCGCGCGCCGCCGATGTTCCGCTCGCCGTCGACATGTTCCGCTACATGGCGGGATGGGCGACCAAGCTCGAAGGCACCACCATTCCGCTCTCCGTGCTCTACACGCCCGGCGTAAACTACCACGCTTACACGCTGCGCGAGCCGGTCGGCGTCGTGGGCCAGATTATCCCGTGGAATTTCCCTCTGCTGATGGCAGTGTGGAAGCTGGCGCCAGCGCTGGCCTCGGGATGCACGGTCGTGCTGAAACCAGCCGAGCAGACGCCGCTCTCCGCGCTGCGTCTGGGCGAGCTGATCAGTGAAGCCGGATTCCCGGATGGTGTGGTCAACATCGTCCCGGGATACGGTGAGACCGCGGGCGCGGCTCTGGCGGCGCACGATCTGGTCGACAAAATTGCGTTTACCGGATCGACCGAAGTGGGCAAGCTGATTGTCCACGCAGCCACCGGAAATCTGAAAAAAGTTTCCCTCGAACTCGGCGGCAAATCGCCCAATGTCGTTTTCAAAGACGCCGACCTGGACACCGCAATTGGCGGCGCGGCCAGCGCCATCTTTTTCAATCATGGCCAGTGTTGCTGCGCCGGTTCGCGCCTGTTTGTGGAGCGGCCAGTCTTCGATCGCGTGGTCGAGGGCGTAGCCGCGGAGGCGAAAAAGATCAGCGTAGGATCAGGTCTGGAACCGAAAACCTCGATGGGGCCACTCGTCTCCGAAGAGCAGCTCCAGCGCGTGTGCAACTATCTGGAGATAGGCCTGTCGGAAGGCGCAACCGCAGTGACCGGCGGAAAGAAGTTGGGCAATAAGGGATATTTTGTCGAGCCCACGGTACTAATCAATACGAAAGACACGATGCGGGTGGTACAGGAAGAAATCTTCGGCCCGGTGGTGGCAGCGATTCCATTCGACAATCCGGAAGAGCTGGTGAATCGAGCCAACGACTCCATGTACGGACTAGCGGCAGGCGTCTGGACAAAGGACGTCTCGAAAGCGCACCGGACCGCAGCTTTGCTGCGCGCCGGAACCGTCTGGATAAACTGCTACAACATCTTCGACGCCGCACTGCCCTTTGGCGGATACAAACAGTCCGGCTGGGGACGAGAAATGGGCAAAGACGTACTCAACCTCTACACCCAGACCAAGGCGGTGTGCACGAGGATTTAGCCCAGGAGGCTCGTGTAGCGACGGGCGCCCCCGCCCGTCCAGCAGTAACCGTGGAGCGCCGGGCGGAAACGCCCGGCGCTCCACTTTTCTTTTTGAAGCTTAATCTTCGCTCTCGGTTTTTGACCTTCCTGAGGGCTGACAGCTGAGAACTGAGAGCTGGTCTTGGAGGCGCGGGTGAGAATCGAACTCACGATAGAGGTTTTGCAGACCTCGGCCTTACCACTTGGCTACCGCGCCGGATAGTTCACGAAAACGACACGTATAAAACGAAAAGCCCTCGCCGGGGCAGGGCTTCCAGAAACTGGAGCGGGAGACGGGATTTGAACCCGCGACTTCGACCTTGGC
>CAVVFQ010000006.1:0-105950 GCA_963747545.1 uncultured Acidobacteriaceae bacterium
GCCATTCTTTTGCCCCGGTTTTCCACCCGCTTACGTTGAATCCCAAAATTTTGTACTGCTTTTCTACTGCCGATTCGTCGCTGAATTTTTGCTGGCCCTCCGCCTCGCGTGGTTGGATGAGCGTGGACGTGAACACGGCACCACAGTAAGCGACTTGACGCGCCCGGTGTTCTCAACGCGGAGTGTATACTGTGCAGAATTTTAACCAGACACACGGCACGCAAGGTCGCCGGCAAAATTCGGGGACGTCGACTCTATGACGACGATCAGCTCTAATGCCCAGGTCGCGACGAACGCGCCTTCCGCCAGCTACAGGAGCGCTCTGGTCGTGGTCACGACGTTGTTCTTCATGTGGGGGTTTCTCACCTGTCTCAACGACATTCTGGTTCCTCACTTGAAGCCGATCTTCGATTTGAGTTACGCGAAGATCATGTTCATTCAGTTCGCATTTTTCTCAGCATACTTTGTGTTTTCAGTGCCCATGGGGAAAATCGTCGAGTGGATTGGCTATAAATGGACCATGGTGGGCGGCCTGTTCACCATGGGAGTGGGAGCCCTGTTATTCATCCCCGCCGCGGCCGTGCCGTCGTATCCGCTTTTCCTGTTCGCATTAATGATCCTGGCGGGCGGGATTACGGCCTTGCAGGTTGCCGCCAACCCCTACGTTGCGGTGTTGGGCCCGGCAAGAACCGCGTCCAGCCGGTTGAACCTGGCGCAAGCTTTCAATTCCTTGGGAACCACAGTCGCTCCCTACATAGGCGGTCTCTTCATATTGAGCGCGGCGCCAAAGAGCATGGACGAGATTCGTCAAATGTCATCCGACGTGCTTCACGCTTACCGCTTGCAGCAAGCGTCCTCAATCAAGCTTCCCTATCTGGCGCTGGGATTAATTGCCATCGCGCTGGGAATTGCGATTGCCACATTCAAACTGCCTCCAGTACCGGCGGCACAGCGCCAGACCGGCGACCGTCCCGCGCAGACCCATCTCTGGAAGTACCGGCAGCTGGTTTTGGGCGCAGTTGGAATCTTCGTCTACGTCGGTGCCGAGGTCTCGATTGGCAGCTTCATGGTGAACTATCTAAGTCAACCCAACATTGGCAATCTTACCGAAAAGGTTGCCGCCAGCTACTTGTCCTTCTACTGGGGCGGTGCCATGGTGGGCAGATTTATTGGTTCCGCGATTCTGCAAAAGGTGCGCACCGGAACCGTCCTGGGCACCGCCGCCATCGCAACCTGTCTTCTCGTCAGCGTTTCCATGCTGAGCACCGGGCCAGTTGCCATGTGGAGCATCATCCTGGTAGGACTTTTTAACTCCATCATGTTCCCCAGCATTTTCACCCTAGGCATCGCCGAGCTGGGACCTCTTACCGGCGAAGGATCCGGAATCATGATCATGGCGATCGTAGGGGGCGCGATCGTCCCGGTTTTAGTTGGAGTCCTGGCCGACCGGATCGGGATCCACCACTCTTTTATCCTGCCGCTCATTTGTTACCTATACATCGTTTACTACGGCTTCAAAGGATCGCAGCCGACGCGCACCGCTTAAAGAGCAAGAATACTTTTGGGGCTTTCTTGAGACAGTGCGCGAACTCCTACGCGCCGAACTCAATGCCCTTCCTTTCGCGCCCCACACCCACCACGATCGCCGCCAGTGTGAATACCACCAGCGCCGTTAAAGCCATGGCGTTTGCGTAGCTGGTATGTTCGGCGAGAAGCGCCTCTATGTATGCGACCGACCCGGCCAATAGCACGCCACACTGGTAGGCGAATCCGGGGAGAAATCCGCGCACCGAGTCGGGCGACAATTCCGAGAGGTGCGCCGGAATGATTCCCCACGCTCCCTGCACCATGAACTGAAGCAGAAAAGCTCCAACCACCAGCAAGGTTAGGGAGGGAGCGTAGGCCCACAGCGGCACTACTGCGATCGCACAGACGAAAGCGATGATCATTGACCGGCGGCGTCCGAAGCGATCGGACAGCAAGCCGAACAAAGTCCCGCCGCAGATCGCTCCCACCATCGAGATCGCAGTGATAACCGCCCTCTGGCGCACACCCATGCCCCACTGGCGCTGCAGGAAGGTTGGAAACATATCCTGCGTGCCGTGCGAGGCAAAGTTCATCATCATCATTAACAGGGTCAGGTAGAGAAACAATTTCCAGTGCGACACTATCTCGCGGCCCAGGTTGCCCCAGTTGCTGTGACGATTCTTTTGCCACACTTCCGATTCTTTCACCTTGAAGCGGACGAAAAGTCCGAGCAGGGCGGGCAGTCCTCCAATAAAAAACATTGGACGCCAACCCCAGCGCGGGAAAACTGTGTAGAAACAGATTGCCGCCAGAAGATAACCCAGAGCATATCCCTCTTGCAGCAGCCCGGAAAGGAACCCGCGCAGTTTTGGTGGAACCTTTTCCATGGCCAGCGATGCGCCCACGCCCCATTCTCCGCCCATGCCAATGCCGAACAGCGCGCGCAGCACCAGGAAGACCACAAAACTATGCGCGAAACCGGTGGCCACCTCGACCAGTGAGTAGAACACCAGGTCAATCATCAAAGGGATGCGTCGCCCATAGCGGTCGGCCATAAGCCCAAAGATGAACGCTCCCACCGGACGGAACGCCA
Source organism: uncultured Acidobacteriaceae bacterium (assembly GCA_963747545.1). GTDB lineage: Bacteria > Acidobacteriota > Terriglobia > Terriglobales > Acidobacteriaceae > Acidiflorens. The sequence goes on from CAVVFQ010000006.1 coordinate 2,621, forward strand.
GCGTAAGCGTAATGGAAAAAGCAATTTCTTTGTCGGACCGGTGAAACTCCTTCGCAATGGCCGTCAGGCAGAGGACGACCAGGAAGAAGTCGAAGGCGTCCAGTGTCCAGCCGAGAAAGCCGGCAACAACGGCGGGACCGTGGCGATCTTTGGTCGCCGGAGTGGGAGCAGAACTGATCGGCGGACTCGCGTAGTTTTCCGGCAAAGTTGCCTCCGGTTCGGCGCTTAAACTTTCTTCGTGTAAATCGCGGCGCCGTCAATGGTAGTGCTACTCATCAAGACCCGAAACAGCATACACGCGACCAAGCGTCCGGACCAGCGCTGGCTCCCAGACAGCAACCGGGGACATATAATGCAAATGCACCGACCGACATCATCTCTTTACGACTTCGGTTTATTCCCCAGGAGGACGCTTGATTCGCAGAGTGATTTCAGTATTCACGGCAGCCGTTTTGAGTCTGCCAGCTTTCACCCAAACCCAGCCCGCCGATCGCAGCTGGATTGCCGCCAGCAACAACTACACCAACCTTCTTATCCAGGTCGAGTTCAAGCATTCTCCCGAAGCCGCGTCCGAAGAAGGTTTGAGCGAGTTCGATAAAAAGATCTCTCAACCGACACTGGCCGATGAAGACCAGGAGAGACAAGAGGCGGCGGCTGTGTTGGTCAAACTCAAGAGCGCTTCCGCCGAGAAGCAACCGACACAAGTCGCGCAAGACCTGCAGATCATGATTCGCAAAGTAGAGCTTACCTTTAAACAGGAAGATTTCGCACGCGCGCACAAGGTGCCGTTCTTCAATGCAAGTCGGATGGTCTTCAGCGGATTGCGAAGTCTGCTGGATGAGCAAACGCCACCGGATCGCCGTCCCGCCGCAGTGGTTCGCATCCGTGAATATGCCGGATTGGAGCCCGGCTACACATCGCTCACCGAGATTTTGGAGCAGCGCGTCAAGGAGCAGATGGCCAAGCCCGGCGTCCTCTATCCCGCGCGCGTCGAGATTGAAACCGAGATGGCGCGCAACTCCAACTACCTCGACGGAATTGCCGCGCTCATGCAAAAGTACAGCCTGACCGGTTGGCAGGAGCCTTTCGGCAAGCTGAAAACACAGCTTACGGATTATGACGCGTGGGTGCGGGCAACCGTGCTGCCCCAGGCGCGAACCGATTTCCGCTTGCCTCCCGAGGAGTATGCGCTCGCCTTGCAAGACTACGGCATCGATATTCCGCCCGGCCAGGTTGCCACCATGGCCCACCAGGCCTTCACCGAAATTCAGGGAGAGATGAAGTCGATTGCGCTGAAGATTGCGCAGCAGCGCAACCTGCCATCGAGCGACTATCGCGACGTGATCCGCGAGTTGAAAAAACAGCAACTGGTGGGCGACGCTATTTTGCCGTTTTATGAAGGCCGGCTGAAGCAAATCGAAAAGATCATCGTGGAACAACAGATCGTGTCCATGCCCGAAAGACCGGCCAAAATCCGCATCGCAACCGCGGCAGAGACGGCGCAGCAACCCGCCCCCCACATGGAGCCTCCACCGTTCCTGCACAACACCGGTGAGAAGGGCGTGTTCGTGCTGCCCTTGAATATTCCCGCCGGGCCGGGGCAAACCACGTCTGAAAAGTACGACGACTTTACCTTCGATGCGGCCGCGTGGACGCTGACCGCGCACGAGGCGCGCCCCGGCCACGAGTTGCAGTTCGACTCCATGCTCGAGCATGGAGTTTCGCTGGCGCGGGTGCGTTACGCATTCAACAGCACCAACGTCGAGGGCTGGGGGCTGTACTCCGAATATCTCATCAAGCCGTACATGCCGCTGGAGGGTCAACTCGTTTCATTGGACTATCGGTTGTTGCGAGCTGCGCGCGCCTTCCTCGATCCGGAGTTGCAGTCGGGTAAGATCACTCCCGCGGATGCCTATCGCGTGCTGGAGCAGGATGTGGTGGCTTCGCACGCCTTCGCCCAGGAAGAAGTGGAACGCTACACTTATCGCGCTCCCGGACAGGCCAACAGCTACTTCTACGGCTACACGAAACTGATCGAACTGCGTGAGGATACGGAGAAGGCGCTGGGGCCAAAGTTCAACCAGAAGCGGTTCCACGACTTCATTCTGGCGCAGGGCCTGTTGCCGCCGGACCTGATCCGCAAAGCCATCATGGACGATCTCATTCCCGCACAACAGAAGGAAAACTCGCATCCATGAACTGAGTGTGACGCAGAAATCAGGACGTCGCAACCGCAGGCAGAATCGTCCCATGGCAACTGCCCAGTCCGATGCGGCGGAACCCGTCTCGTTCTGCGAATCCCCGAAGGATGACTTCGTCTCCATCTTCCAGAAATTTTCTCTGCTCGCCAGTTGGCAGCGTAATCGGATCCTTGCCGCGCGCGGTCAGTTCCAACAGGCAGCCGCGCGCGCTCTTATCCGCGCCCGACACGGTCCCGCTCGCCAGCAGATCGCCGGCGCGCAAATTACAGCCATTACTCGCGTGATGGGCCAGCATCTGCGCCATGGTCCAGTACATGTCGCGAAAATTGCTGCGCCCCAAAACCACGGGAGCAACGCCGGCTTCGCGCATCCGGAACGACAAAAGAGAAACTTCCAGCCACAAATCGAGACCGCCATGTTCCTGATCGCTCTGATCAAAAAGGTAAGGCAACGGCGCCGGATCGCCTTCCGCACGCGCAAAAGCCGCCCGACGAAACGGAGCCAGCGCCTCCATCGTCACCACCCACGGCGAAAGTGAAGTAGCAAAACTCTTCGCCAGGAACGGTCCGAGCGGCTGATACTCCCAAGCCTGAATGTCCCGCGCCGACCAGTCATTCAGCAGGCACACTCCAAAGATATGTTCTTCCGCTTCGTCGATGGGAATGGCTACTCCCAGCTTATTTCCATCGCTCACAAAAAAGCCGAGTTCCAATTCGTAATCCAGCGCCTTAGTCGGTCCGAATTTCGGAGCGTTACTCGAACTGCCGTCGCCCTCGCGCGTCTGGCCAGACGGCCGACGCACCGGCGTTCCCGTAGGAACCAGCGACGAGGCTCGCCCGTGATAGCCAATCGGGATGTGTTTGTAATTCGGCAGCAGCGGATTGTCGGGCCGGAAAAGTTTCCCGACGTTGGTGGCGTGGAAAATCGATGCGTAGAAATCCGTGTAGTCTCCGACTGCCGCAGGCAGAAGCATCTCAACCTCAGACTGCGCGATCAGATGGCGGGAAGCGGCCTGTCGCTCCGAGGCAGGTGCCTCCTGACGCAAAATTGCATGCAGACGCCGGCGCAAAGTACGCCGCGGACCGACTCCAAGCCTCATCAGCACGTTCAGCGAACCGGATGCGCAAGCATTCGCGGCAAGCCGCACGCTTTCGTCCGCAAGCAAACCCGCATTCTGAATTCCAGCCAGGTCAAGAATACGATCCCCGATTGCAATCCCCACCCTCGCCGTGGCGCCGGCATCGCGTCCCCGAAAAACTCCGAAGGGCAAATTCTGGATAGGAAAATCTGAGCTGGCAACGTTGGAGGACTCAACCCAACTCTGCACCTTCGGATCGTGGGTCTCATCCAGAACAGGTTTCATAGCGGATCTTTTATAAGAGGTGGAGCGACCTTAAGTCGTCGATCGGCTCCGTAAATGAGCATGACCCAAACGAAACCGCAAAACTCCGGCGCGCTGCGGCAATTTCATCACGACTGAGCCGATGCTGGAGCCAGCCGACTCCATCCAAATCAAAGCGAAATGCCGACGCCGATTCCTCCTCGAGTAACTGAGCCGCAACCCGAGAATCCATTCCCGCCCGCAAAAACGCAGCCGCCAGAAAAACATTCAGAAAGCCGTGCATCATTCCCGACGCACTCTCCGCTTGATAAGTAAACCTATGAACCGAGCGCAGCGGATGGTGCAGTCCCGCCGTCGCCTTGAAGGGAACCTCGGCCGCAGCACACAGGCGGATGAATTCGATCACGCCCTCGGCATCAGGAAACTTGTCAGCCGTCTCGCCGCCTGTCCGTATCTTGGCTCTGCGCCCGCACTCGGCGACCGCCGCAATGCACTCCGCGCAACTGAACAGCGGAATTTCGAAATAAGCCGCAAGCTCTGCCGGGATGATTCCAGACAGCCGCCTGACCTCCTCGGCGCTCGTAGCCTTCACCTCAACCGACTCGACCACCGCCGTCCTGCTGGAACTGGCGCCTGCTATTCGATCATTGAACTCGCGAATGCGGGCGACATCCGCCAACGGATCAGAGCCCACAAGCACCGACAGACGCCAGTTCGTGAAGCCTGTCCCATGCGCCGGAGTTGGCAATCCAGCAAACGCCTCCTCGAATTCACCGAGTCGAGCCACCGGAACGATAAATCGCCCGAGAATCCAGTTCCATTCCGACCGCGAATAAGCGTCATAGTTAGCCACCGACGGAGCCATCGCCAACGATGCCGGAGGAAATAATCCCGCATAGTCAATCAACTCCCGCAGCAGCGCGCCTGCAGCATCCAAAGCGTCCGCGGAACTCCGTACTGAGTGTGCAGCCTGCAAATCCATCTCCCTCATTGAATTGTCATCCTGAGCGAAGCGAAGGACCTGCTGTTCGCCGGAAGAAAGCAGGCCCTTCGTTTCGTTCAGGACGACAAAATCTGTTAGCCGCCTAAGTCTTGAACTTCTTCCGCAGTCCCTGCCAGCACTCAAAGTACTGATGATCAAGCTGCGAAGTCTCCAGCGCAAACTTCGTCGGCTGGCACACGAAGCGAGTTTCGAACATGAACGCCATAGTGTCCCCGAGAAACACCGGCTTCAGTTCGGCATTACTCGCCTTCTCAAACGTCTCAGTGTCGGGCCCGTGACCCGCCATGCAATTGTGCAGGCTGGCCCCGCCCGGCACGAACCCTTCCGCCTTGGCGTCATATTCGCCGCGGATCAGCCCCATGAACTCGTTCATGAAGTTGCGATGGAACCAAGGCGGACGAAACGTATGCTCCGATACAATCCATCGCGGCGGAAAAATCGCGAAGTCCACATTGGCAGTCCCCGGTATTTCCGAAGGCGAAGTCAGCACCGTGTAAATCGATGGGTCGGGATGATCGAAGCTCACCGTGTTAATGCAATTGAAGTTCGCCAGATCGTATTTGTAGGGCACGTAGTTCCCGTGCCACGCGACCACGTTCAGCGGCGAATGATCGATCGCCGCCTCCCAGAGTCTTCCCTGAAACTTGGTCACAATCCGGTAATCGCCTTCGCGATCTTCAAACGCCGCCACCGGAGCCAGAAAGTCGCGCGGATTCGCCAGCCCATTAGCGCCAATCGGCCCGAGATCCGGCAAACGAAGCAGCGCACCGTAATTTTCGCAGATGTACCCGCGCGCTTCTTTCTCCAGAAGTTCAACGCGAAAACGAATTCCCCGCTGGATCACTGCAATCTCGCCCGGACCCGCTTCGAGAACGCCCATCTCCGTGCGCAGCAGCAGTCGTCCCTGTTGCGGCACGATCAACATTTCTCCGTCAGCGTTGTAGAAAAACCGATCTGTCATCGAAGCGTTGGCAACATAGATGTGAATCCCAACCCCCGCATGGGTATGAGTGTTGCCGTTGCCCGCCATGGTGATCAGGCCGTCAATGAAGTCTGTGCGCTGTGAAGCAGCCGGGATCGAAATCGGCATCCACCGCAATTGGTTCGGCGGTGTCGGGACTTCGTCAAACGGCGCGCTGCGCAGCTTTCCTTGACCGATAGGTTCAAACGGTTTGTGCGCCACCGACGGACGCATCCGGTAAAGCCACGTCCGGCGATTTACCCCCCGCGGTGCAGTGAAGGCCGTGCCGCTCAATTGTTCCGCGTACAACCCATGCGCCACTTTCTGAGGAGAATTCTGCCCGCGCGGCAACACCCCTTCCACCGCCTCGCTCGCGAACTCGTTGCCGAACCCCGATTGATACTGATAACGCAAGTCCGTTTTCCCCGGCGTGTTCGCTCTTGCACCAGGCGTTTTTGCGGCAATCGTTCTTCTACTCGCTTTTGCATTAGGCATGCTTACAGATTCCCTCGTCGCGCCTGCTCCATCTCGATCGACTCAAACAATGCTTTGAAATTCCCCTTGCCAAATCCGCGGCTGCCCTTGCGCTGGATGACTTCGAAGAACACCGTCGGCCGATCTTCCACCGGCTTAGAAAAGATCTGCAAGAGGTAACCTTCTTCGTCGCGGTCCACCAGTATGCCCAGCGAGCGCAACTCTCCGAGCGACTCCTCCACCGGCCCGACCCGCGCCGGCAGCGCCGCGTAATAAGTATCGGGAACGCGCAGAAAATCGAGCCCGTTGCGTTGCAGTTTCCCCACCGTGTAGACAACATCCTTGCATTGCAGCGCAATATGCTGCGCCCCCGCCCCGCCGTACGCTTCGATGTATTCCTGAATCTGGCTCTTGTTGCGCGCCGCCGCAGGTTCATTGATCGGAAATTTCACGGAATGCGAATCGTCCGACATCACAATGCTCATCAACGCGCTGTACTCGGTGGAAATATCCTTGTCATCGAACGTGATGTAACGATGGAAGCCGAAAACCCGCGTGTAGTAATCGGCCCAGTATTGCATTTTGCCCAGTTCCACATTCCCCACGATGTGGTCAATGCGCAGAATCCCGCAATCGTCGCCCGCGATCGGAGCCGCCATATACCCCGGCAGAAACGGCCCTTTGTAATCCTTGTACGAAATCAGCGAGTGGATCGTGTCGCCATAAGTGTGGACCGCAGCTCGGCGAACGGCGCCGTGTTCATCCTTCAGGTCATGCGGTTCTTCCGCTGGCTGCGCTCCTCGACGGATCGCTTCGGCAAATGCCTGATCCGCGTCCTCCACTTCCAACGCGATATCGCGCACGCCATCGCCATGCTTGCGGATGTGCTCCGCCGCCAAATCGTCCGGCGTTATCGGCGTAGTCAGGACGAAGTTCGCCTTACCCTGACTCATCGCATAAGAAGCGCGCTGGCGCTGGCCCGTTTCCAGTCCACTGTAGCCAACCTGCGAAAATCCGAATCCCTTGCGATAGAAGTAGGCCGCCTGCCGCGCGTTGCCCACCCAGAATTCGACGTGGTGAATGCGTTTCAGCTTCAGTGGATTCTCCATCCGCTTGCTCTCCCAGACTCCATCTTCGCATATTTTGCGCTAGGCGAGCGTCGTCTGCACCCAGCTAGAATTCCCCGCTTTTTTCTTCTCATACACTAAAATTCATAAGTGCGCCTGTTGACTAGCCTTCTCGCTCTTGCCCTCCTCGTTCCTACAGCCTTGGTCGGCGAGGCACCCTGGTGGTCCGTTCAAACCAGTGGCCTCGATACCAACCTCCGCGGCGTCAGCGTCAAATACCTGGGAGAAAGCGAGCGGCGGCCGAGCCTATTCCATTCCCTCTACGTTATTTGGGCCTCGGGCTCGAATGGAGTTGTTCTGCGCTCGATCAACGAGGGGAAAACGTGGAAACAACTCAGTGTGGCGGGAGGTGGCGATCTCGATTTCCGAGACATCGAAGCGTTCGACGAGGATACCGCCTATCTCATGTCGAGCGGCGATGGCGATAAATCCCGGATCTACAAAACGACCGATGGCGGTAAGTCGTGGGCCCTTCAGTACACTGACAAACGTCCCGGTTTCTTTCTCGACTCTCTCGCCTGCGATTCGAAAACGCATTGCCTGGCGCTAAGCGATCCGGTCGACGGGAAATTCCTGGTCTTGAGCACCGACGACGGGGAACATTGGAAAGAACTGCCGCGTGACAAGATGCCCGCCGCCCTCCCCAAAGAAGGAGCATTCGCCGCCAGCGGCACGTCGATCGTTATCTGTGATCGTGGCAACAACATTTACTTTGGCACTGGAGGCAGCAGCGCCGCGCGAGTCTTTCACTCCGGAGACGGTGGACATTCGTGGAGTGCGGCCGACACGCCGATTGCCACCAGCAACCCGTCCAGCGGAATTTTCAGCGTCGCCTGCGGAGATTTCCTGGTGGTGGCAGTCGGAGGCGACTACAAGGAACCAGCCGCCGCCAAACGCGCCGCCACCTATTCAAAAGATTCCGGCGCGACCTGGCACCTCGCCGAGCAGCAACCCGGAGGCTATCGCTCGGCAGTCGGAGAGATAGGGTATGGAGATTTCGCAGCGGTCGGTCCGAACGGCACCGACGTCAGCCAGGGCAATGGCGGAGAGAGCATGCACTGGCAACATACAGACCCGTTGAATCTCAACGCCGCCAGCTTTGACGGCCAAGAAGGATGGGCAGTCGGCCCCAAAGGAACCATCGCTCGCTTCAAAACTCACTTCCTTTACCAGATCAAGAACAACGCGCCCACCCTCGTTCCGCTTCCTGGCCAATAATTTTCACCGCACTTCCACGGAGACGATTTCCCCTCCGTTTTTCCCCACGGCTCGATAATTCACCGATACCGGACGATTCTTCCACCCGCACGAAAACTGGTCCTCTCCAATCACCAGTAGCGACTTGTAATCCGTAGCATGCATCTTATAAGTCGTCATGCCGCTCAAGATAGTAACCGTAGCCTCGGGAGGCTTTGAGCAATCACTACTCACGATCTTGCCTTTCAGAAATATCACCGGCCCGGTCGTCCCCGGCTTGACCGCCGCCGGTTTGGGCGCCTCATCCTCATCCTCATCTTGATTCCGCGCCGCGCTCACGGCCGCCGCCGGCGCGCTCCTCCCCGCTGCAGGAGTGCTCGCCGCGCCCGCCGGCGCCGCATTCTCCCCGGCGCGCTGCGGACGCACTCCATATTTCTGCAGCGTCTCCAAATCGTCCAACTGCTGCTTCGCTGCGGCCGCCGCCACCCGATCCGGCCCCGCCTTCAGCCGCGTAAACACTTCCCGCGCCAGGTCCCACTTTTTCCCCGCAACATAGATTTGTCCCAGGTTGAACTGATACTCCACATTCCGCGGCGCCAGCGCGATCGCCTGCCGTTGCGCCTCCAGAGCCGAGTTGATCCCCCCACCCTCCACTCGCGCCATGCCCAGCATGTTATAAGCGTCGGCTAAATCCGGATACCAATCCGTTACCGCCCGCAGATCCTGCATCATGTTCGCCAGCCCCTGCATCTCTTGCCGCGTGGCCTGCGCTTTCCGATACTTCAGCACCGAACGGTAATACCAGATCCACGGGTCGCGCGCATTCAACTCCGTCGCCTTCTCCAGTTCGTCGCCACTCTCGTCGAACTTCTTCTGGCGGATATCATCCCAAGCCAACCCGCGGTGCGCCGCCTCATTATCTTTTGGATCCAGGATCAACTGCTGCCAATCGTGCAGCGCTTGATCCCGATGCTCAGGGATGCGCGCCATCACATCGTCGATCACCGCTCGCGCATCCTCGTCCTTCACCGGACTAACCGCCATCCCGATGACGTCCGCGTCGAACGGCAGGGCGAAATGATCCGGCTGCTGAGTATCCGCCGGACTTGGATTCGGCTTCTTCACCCGATCAAGCGCTATGCCCAGCCCGCTCAGCGATTTGAAATAGGTCTTCACCGCGTCTTCCATCTGTTCAGGCGACATATCAAACGCCTGCACCATCGCCTTATCCACTGGTACTTTCTGATTTAGCACAAGGTCGAAGTAAGTCCCCACCTCAGGCATCTTGTTCTTGTTCAGGAGATAGTGGACGACCATCCAGGACTCCGCGTAATACAACGTGTTATGTGTCCCCTCCCGCGTCCCCGAGCCGTCATGCTTCATTGTGAACAGGTCCACCATCGATATCCACACCGGAGAACTAACTAACTGGGTCAGCGACTGCGGCGCATTCGGGTCTCGCCGCACTTCATCAAAGATGTCCTCGTGCCACTCCGGCGCCAGCTCCGGATCGCCCCCAATCTCCACTTGCTTGCCGATGTCTATCGACCCAAAATATTCTGCCAGTCCTTCGTCGAACCAGCCCTGCGTCGGAGGATAGTTGTAATTCAAAAGATAATGCGCCAGCGGATGCGCCACCGCCCGCCATGGATTTTCTTCAAAAAGATTCAGGACGATATAAACCCGATCCGTTCCCGGCACATAAAATCCAGCCGCCATGCTCTGTTTCGCCGGAGCGACCATGCCATATTGTTTGTCGCTTTTGAGCGCAATGACGGTGATAGGCACCGGCATTGTCAGCTTGTCTTTTAGAAGCAGTTGTCCAAAAACCGCCCGCATCTGCTCCATTCGCAAAGCCACTTCCCGCCCGCGCTTTTCTCCCGCATCTGTGACCACGGAAAAATGTGCAGTATGCACTTCAATCCACTTAGGCTCATCCTTGGCGAATGCGCGGACTGGGGCGACCAAGCTCGGCACAATCAGAATTGCCAGCAGCGCGGTAACCCGGGCCACGAACGTTGCAATCGTAAAGGGCTGGTGCCGTCTCATGATGGGCCTGACGGACTTCCTGGAAACCATGTTCCTGGAAAATGCTAGCACGCCGGTGGAGAGACGGGCGCCCCCGCCCGTCGCCTTTTACCTTGGCCACGTGCCAGTTCGCACGTTACACTCTCGTCCGTGACTTCGGCCCCGCCTCACCGTCTCGCATGGATCGACTGGATGCGCGGCCTGGCCTGCGTGCTGATGTTCCAAACGCACTGTTACGATGCCTGGCTGGGCGGCGCTGCCCGCAACACCGGCTTCCTCAAAGGATCGCAAATCCTCGGCACGCTGCCCGCCCCCCTCTTTCTTTTTCTAGCCGGAATTTCCTTCGCCCTCGTTACTGACAAACTCATACGCAAGGGCGTAAGCACAGGCGAAATCACCCGCGCCATGCTCCGTCACGGCGCCGAAATCTTCGCCTTCGGACTCCTCTTCCGCCTGCAGGAATTCTTAATCGCCTGGGGATGGGCCCCATGGTCCGACTTACTCCGCGTCGACGTACTGAACATCATCGGCCTATCCATGATGCTGATGGCCCTACTCTGCGGCGCGGTCTTGCAAGTGTGGGGACGGGGTTCCATTCGAAACGATTCGTATCAGGGTATGCCTTCAGGCATACCGCAATGCGCTGAAAATGAGCCCGGCTTTAGCGGCTGGCGTTCTGCGATCGTAGCCTCTTCCACCGCCACCGTCGCCCTAATCGCCCTGCTAACTCCGCCCCTCTACACCACCTGGCGCCCAACCTGGCTCCCCTGGCCGCTGGAATCCTACATCGACGGATGCCACAACCTGGGAGCTCCCCAACCCTGGCTCTTCCCGCTGTTCCCCTGGGCCGCGTTCGCTTTCGCCGGCCTAGCCGCCGGATTCATAATCTTCAGCGACCAAGCCCGCAATCGCACCGCCCAAACATTGGCCATTTTCGCCGCCGTCGGAGCCGTAGCCATCCTCGCAGCCCGCCAACTCGACCACTCTTCCTTCTATCTCTACTCTACTTACGATTACTGGCACACCAGCCCGAACTTCCTAATGATGCGCATAGGTATGTTGTTAGTGATCTGCTTTCTGACTTACGCCTGGTGCCGCTGGGGACTCGCAACCCGAGGCTTCAGCCCGCTAATCCAGCTAGGTCAGACGTCCTTACTCGTCTACTGGGTCCACATAGAATTCGTCTACGGACGCTTCTCCATCCTCCCCAAACGGGCCGAATCCATCCCCGCGGCCTCGCGAGGATTGCTAGAAATCTTCCTGTTCATGCTGCTTCTCTCTCTAGTCCGCACAAGAATTGACTGGACAAAGTTTGACTGGAAGAAGATCAACAGGAGGAAGTCGACCAGCCGAGTCCAACCCGCATAGGATTAGATCGGTATGTGTGGTGACGGGGCTTTGCCCCGTAAGCTTCGGCTCGCATGGGTTCAAGTCACCCGCCCGCCGACAATTGCAAGATCGCATTCCCCACCAGCTTCAACGCCACACCCCAATTCAAACGCGCGCTGGAGTCGTCATTTCCGTAGCCGCTCACATACAAGGTAAAGTAATAACCTTCCCGGACGCCGTCATTCCCCCCAAAGTAACACCGCCGCACGCACACTTCCGCCGCCGACGGAGTTTCCGGCGTCCGCCACAGCAAGTCAACCAGCTTCCGGGCAAGCTGTTCATGCGCAGAGAGAACCAGCCGCGCGTCGATGTCAGAAAACACCACGTCCACATAGCTCGCGAACTTACACGACGCCCCGTAGATTTCTTCCTCCGGACTCAACTCCGAAGTTGACCAGCCATCGCACTTCGCCGTCTCTACCATGCTCCGGGCGGAGTTCATTGCCCGAAGAAACTGTCCCAGCTCAGGAAATTGCTCGGCCTCCTTGATCGACGCCATCCATTCCGGACGCCGCTTAAGGTCGACGTAGCCAAGCACGCCCGCCGGATCCGTCCACGGAAAATCCAGCACTGGATCGTCGCGCCCCAGCTCGATTGAGAAATCAGCATCCATCAGAATCTGCGCAGGAAGTTCACAATCTCGTGCTCCGCCCAATAACCGTCGTCATCACGACCATCGCCGGCCTTCCCCGCCGCGGCAGGCGGTCTCATAGGCGACCCGCCCGATGATCCGACCGACGACCCGATAAACGCGCAATGCCCGCCATCCTCCGTCTCGACGAAGCTGATGTTCCGGTTTGACGAAATCTTTCGCCGCGTCTCCGCCGTAATACGTATGAACGGATCATTGGCCGCGTACAGGATCAGCGCCGGCACCGCGATCCGCTCGACCACATGCGCCGCCGAAGCGCGGTCATAGTAATCGGCCACGCCCGTAAAGCCGCAATAGTAAGCCGTCACTTTGTCGTCAAATTCGCGCAGGCTTCGGATGCCGCGCAGGCGGTTCACGTCGAAGTGATCGGGAAAAAGCCGCGCCTTCTGCACCATTCTCCGGTGCAGCGCCCACAGGAAATACGTTTCGTAAATTCGATTTGCCGGTTCGTGCAGCGTGTCCGCCGACTTCGCCAGATCAATCGCCGGACAACACGCCGCGACGGCACAAAACTGCGGCGGCCCTTCGGATCCCCACTCCCCCGCCAACTTGAGCACGATGTTTCCGCCCATGGAGAATCCGACCAGCGCCAGGCGCGAAACGCCGTCGCGCGCGATGACCTCGCGTGCCACCGCCGCCACATCACTCGACAGCCCCGAGTGATAAAGCACCGGCGCCAGCGCATCCGTGCCGCCACAGTTGCGCTGGTTGTAGCGGATCACATTCATTCCCGCGGCCAGCGCCTTCTCGGTGATGCCGAGCATGTACTGCGATTCGCTCGACCCTTCCAGCCCGTGAACAATAATGATGGTCAGCGCGCGCGCTCGATCCGCCTGCCAGTGGCAGTGGCAAAGCACTTGGACGCCGGGCTCGACTTCGATCAATCGCTGCTCGGACGCCGGCAGATGAAAACGCCGCGGAATTAAAAAGCTGGCAACCGTCTGCACATGTCCGCCGCGCAACCAGCGACGTGGTCTGAAGGCAAGCGTCTCCCCGTGGGTTTGCGAAATGTCCACACTTTGATTTTAAATAGAAGACAGCAATTTTCTTCGTGGAGTTTTTACATGCCCATCTTCGAGTACGTCTGCAAGGAGTGCCAGCACGGCTTTGAGGCTCTGCTCTTCGGCAATCAAAAAGCCGAGTGCCCGAAGTGCCAGAGCAAGAAACTGGAGCCCCAGCTCTCCGTGTTCGCCGTGGCCGCGAAAAGCGGAGCAGGGACCCAGCCGTCTTTCTCTGCGGGGCCCTGTGGATCCTGTGGCGACCCTCGCGGGCCAGGAGCCTGCTCGCTCAAAGACCTCGACTAAGTCCCTTGTTTACGTGTGAATGTTTGCGTGTGAATGCTTGCGTGCGAAAGCGTTGACGTGAGATATAAGTTCACTTCCTAATATCTATTAGCTATACAACGACCACCACTACCCCTCGCTCATTTCCTCGTGAATGCAACGTAACTTCCGGAACTCCTTGGCGTGTAACTGATGTGATATTTCGCTTTTCGGCGTTCGTGGTTATGATCCGAATCGTTGCAGACATTCGGGGTGCAAATGGATCGGCGGAAAGAGCGGCGTTTGAACCTGGAGCTGACGGTACGCATCTGGGGCATGGACAGGATGTCGCGGCCTTTCGCGGAACTGGTTCGGGTGCGCAACGTCAGCAACCGTGGGGCAGTTCTGACCGGCGTGCGCTCGAAGGTCCAGGCCGGAGAACTGCTGGACGTGCAGCTGGGCGCATCGCGGGCTCAGTTTCGCATCGTGTGGATGAATCTTTCGGGAGAGGCCGGCATACAGGCTCTGGCAACTGAGCCTCCCATATTTAGCACGAGCATGGGCATCGGGATTGGCCTCCTGCAAGTTTGTGAAATGGTGGGGACCGGATAGGCCAACGCCGAACGGCATTCCATCGGCCAACTAACGTGGATTCACGTGGCCGGTTCCCGCTTTTTCTTCAGCAAGAAATCTGGCAAACACTTCATTGGACAAGAGGCGTCCTAGGGCGGTAAGGCGCAGGGTTGCGCCCTGCCGCTCCATCAGACATTCCTGCACACTTTGCTGAATTGCCGATTCCCAGCCGGCAACCATCTCTGGGTCCGATTCTTGCCAAAGCCCCTCAATATCGATGCCCCGGTTGAGGCGCAGACCAAGAAAAAACCCTTCTTCTTCCGCTGCCTGCGCGGAGACCGGAGTCACCGTGCGTGGCGCGCGATTCATGTAGGCGTCGAGCGAATCGGGAGTTGCGAAGCGGACACACGGATATGCCCGTCTCTCCACGGGGATTCGTTCCAGCGTGATTCGTTCCAGCATAGAGTGCGCATCAACGCCGATGCCTATGTAGGGCTGGCGCGTCCAATATTTCAAGTTGTGGCGTGACTCGTAACTTCGTAACTCGCCGCCGCGCGACGGCGCGACGGCGCGGGCAAAGTTGGAAATTTCGTACTGCGCAATGCCGGAGGCGGCTAACATTTCGCACGCCTGCTGGTAGAAATCCGCGGTCGCGTCGTCGTCGGGCACAAAGTGTGCGTGGTAGCGGGCGCCTCCGGCGATCAGTTCCCTGCCCAGGCGCGAATCTTCGTCCACTTCGAGCATGTAAACGCTGGCGTGCGGAACACCCGTAGCGATCAGCTCTGCTACCGAGTAGGCCCAGCTATCCGCCGTCTGGTGCGGCAATCCGGCGATCAGGTCAATGTTAATGTTGGCCAAGCCCGCGACGCGCAGACGAGCGATTTCCTCCAGAACAGTGGAGCGTTTGTGCAGCCGCCCCACCGACTGCGCTTCCTGGTCAACGAAGGACTGCACTCCCAGGCTCACCCGGTTCACCCCGCACTGCAGCAAAGTTTCGATGAGAGCGGGTGTAAGCGTGCCCGGTGCGCATTCGACCGTGACCTCGGCATCGGGCGTAATCGCAAAATGATCGCGCACGGCGGCAAAGAGGCGCAGCAACTGCGCGGCATCGAGAATGGATGGAGTTCCTCCGCCGAGATAGATGGAATCGGCAGTTTCTTCGAGCACGCAGCCTAAGTCCGCCGCAAGCTGGCGCGAGTTGGCGATATCTTCGAGCAGGCGGGCAACGTAGTTTTCGTACGCCGACTTCGAAAACACGTCGGAGGCGAAGTTGCAGTAGCTGCACTTGGTCCGGCAGAATGGTATCGAGATGTAGAGGCCCAGGGGCATGCTAATTGTTCATTCTGCTGCGGTTCATTCTATGGGATGCACCCGGCCGGCCGATGGCTTAAAATGATGGCTTAAAATAGTGGTTTGGAATAGAGCGTGAGGAACCCGTTAGAATGGGCTCAGCCGATCAGAGGTGAACGATGGAGAACGCAAACGTAAGCGATGACTCGATTGAAGCTTTATGCAACATGTGCGGTAAGACGTTTTCCGCCTTCCTGCACGAAATGGCCGACCAGAATGCCAAGGTGGTATGCCCTGAATGCCGCGAGAACCCTGACTGCAAGCCTCCAAACACTGCCCAGACCGTCGCGGGAGCGCGATCCGTCAACAAGACTAACTAAAGCGTTCTCGCTCGTCCGTTGCCCGTCTTTTCTTGCATCTTCTTTGCCTTCCGGCTTGCCCCGGCAAGAAAAATGCGGGCGGCTTTGTGGCCGCCCGCTTCGCAGTGTCCCCTTGCCGAGTTAGTTCGTCGCCTGCGGCGGTTCCGCCACGAACCCGGCAAAGAACGCCAGATTGCCAGGGTTGTTGGGGTCCTGGAGCAGGAGACCGCGCGTGATCAGCGGCACCGCCGTAGTATCGGCGGAGAGCGCGCTGAGTCCGCTCACATTAAAGAACACGGTGCTGTTGCCGGTATAAACGGTCACCGGTCCACCCGCAGCGTAGCCAACCAAGCCGTTGTTTGAAATCAGAAAGCTTCCGGCGTTGTCGTTGGTTATGCTGACGCTCTCCGGCACCAGCGTGCCGTAAACGCCCTGACGACGCAGCGAGATCATCTCCGGGGCAAAGGTGGAATTCACGTAGCTGCCGCCGATGAAGATTCTCTGGCCGACTTCAATCGATGTGCCGTTGAATAGATAGTTGGTAATCGGGCCGTCGAAGAAACAGATTTCGTAATCGGTCACCGCGCTGATGTTGATGGTCTGGATGGTGCGCGAGTCGCTGTCCATGTCGGCGCCCGTTTCTCCCACCCACATGGTCACGGATTGCGCAGCGCCGGAGGCGGGCGTCACCTGCAGAACGCGCCCAGAGACAAACGTTTGGGCGGTGGTGATGACCTCCACACTGGTGGCCATTATGCTGCCATCGGCCTGAAATGCGCCTTCGACCCCGACAATCGCCGGAACCGCGAGATCGCCCATGCTCCAGCCGCTGTTGAACTGCGTGCTGTCGTTGACGTAGACGGTCAATTGGCGGCCATAGGGCCCTTGCATCACAAATGAGTTATTGGCCTGATCCACCGATGCCAACCCGCCGGTCAGATCCGTAACCTGGCCATCAGGGTCGCTCGCCCGCGTGGCTTTGATATAGATAACCGGGTTCACGGTGCCAGTAACTTGTCCATTAGTCACAACCAGAGACTGCCGGATATCGAATTCCATCCTCAGGCCGGCGAGTCCATTACTCCCCACAACCATTGGAGTAGGAAAGTTGACCGTCAGCGAGTAAGTAGGTTGGGGCAGCGTGCCCGAAATGGTATTCAGCGCCGGCGGATTCTGGGTCATGTCGACATAAGAGATGACCGGGTTGGTCAGCACGAAGGTCGCGCTGCTGTAAGTGTCGGCAGGAACCGAACTGAACGCGAGCGGGGAACGCAGACCTATAAGGCGCGCGAAGTCCACCGCTGTTGGAGCGATAAGCACTTGTGGCGAACTTTTCTGGCCCGTCAGGGTGATGGTGTTGATAGTGACGTCAAAGCCCACTACCGAGGCCAGGGGCGCATCTTCGCCGGTGACGAACACGTTGCCAGTCTGTTGGGCCGGGAGTGTGGAGTTCGAGGAGTTAGAACCGCAACCAACCAGCGTGACGGTCGCGAGCAGAACTGCAACAAAGGTCAACTTCAATGCACGGAATCTTTTCATGCCAAGCTCCAGGTGAAGAATTATTGGGGGGAAACTATCCGCCATACGGACATGCAAACCCACCTACTCGCGGAAAGTCGCGTAACCTGAGGTGTATTACTTCTGGCGGAGGGTCCTCGCATTGGTCCGGGATTGCCTTTGTTTTAGAGTAAGTTACCGAGATATGCAGGGGGAAGCCTACTCGCACATGTACCCGGGAAGTCCCTCTTGGGCTCGAAAACCGTAAATGTTCCACATCCCTTTAGCCTGATCGCGGCGCCCGTGGAACGATCTCAATCCGGATCTGCCGCCCGAACGTTCCCGCATTCTCCCCGCTTCATTGCGGTCCGAGTGAGATCCGAGTCCGGCGTTGCGGACCGTGGCCCTGCGGCTTTGCAGTTTTTCCATCCAGCGCGCCGCTTCGACCATCTATTTGGAGTAGCGTTGTTGCGGTAGTCTTTAATACGGTAGTCTTTAATTTAGGGTGACTTGGTTCTCGTGCGCCACCGATGGCCTCCAATCAGGAAGAAGAAGTATTAGGCAAAGCGTACGACAGCCGGCTGATGCGGCGGCTGCTCACCTATCTGCGTCCCTACAAATCGCACGTGGTGGTGGCACTGGCGGCGATCATCCTGAAATCGGGCCTGGACGTGCTGGGACCTTTCCTCACTAAGATTGCCATCGACAAATACCTGGCCAAGTCGCCGAATTCACACTCATGGATCGGCGACCGGCTAAGCAGCGCTCCGCTGACCGGCATCGCGCAGATCGGCGCGCTCTATGTCGGGATCCTCGTCCTCACCTTCGCGCTGGAGTTCGTCCAGACTTACCTGATGCAGTGGACCGGCCAGAAAGTGATGTTCGATCTGCGCCGGCAGATTTTCCGCCACTTGCAGCACATCCACGTCGCGTTTTTTGACAAGCATCCGGTGGGGCGGCTGGTCACGCGCGTGACCACCGACGTCGATGCGCTGAATGAAATGTTCACCGCGGGCGTGGTCTCCATTTTTGAAGATGTCTTCGTGCTGGCCGGCATCATCGCCATCATGATGGAGATGAACTGGAAGCTGGCGCTCATCACCTTTGCCGTGCTTCCGCTGATCGTGTACGCGACCAAGATTTTTCGCGACAAGGTGCGCGATTCCTACCGCCGCATCCGCACGGCGATCGCCCGGATTAATTCTTTCTTGCAGGAAGCGGTCTCGGGGATGCTGGTCTTGCAGCTTTTCAATCGCGAGAAGCGGGCGTTCAACAAATTCTCCGACATCAACGCTTCGCACATGGAAGCGTTTAAAGACGCCATCATGGCGTATTCGGTTTACTACCCGGTGGTCGAAATACTGGCGTCGATTGCAGTCGCCAGCATCATCTGGTTCGGTGGGAACGGAATCCTCCAAAACGCGACCGTCTCCAGCGTGGCCATTGGATTCTCTCGCAAGACCCTTCTCACCTTTCACATGGTGAGCAGCGTGATGACGCTCGGCGTGCTGGTTGCGTTCATGCAGTACGCGCAGCGCTTCTTCCGTCCGATTCAGGATCTGAGCGAGAAGTACAACATCCTGCAATCGGCGATGGCAGCGGGCGAGCGCGTATTCAAGCTGCTCGATACGAAGATTGAAGTAACCTCGCCGGCGATCGCGAAACAACCGCAGGGCCCGGGGCGGATTGAATTCGACCACGTATGGTTTGCCTACAACGCGGCCGGCGAAACAGATCGCGTGGTGGCGGGGCTCCGCCCCGCCGGGACGGGGCGAAGCCCCGTCACCACACAAGTTGCCTCCCCGCCAACTGCGTCCCGGGCAACCGAGCCCGACTGGGTTTTGCGCGACGTCAACTTCGTGCTGGACCCAGGCGAGACCATCGCCGTGGTCGGCCACACCGGTGCAGGCAAGACCACGCTGATCTCTCTGCTGATGCGCTTCTACGACGTGCAGCGCGGAGCGATTCGCATCGACGGCGTCGATATCAAGGAGATGAATCTCGACGACCTGCGCAGCCGTTTCGGCGTCGTCTTGCAGGATCCGTTTCTGTTCAGCGGCACCGTGGCTGGCAACATCCGTCTAGGGACGGCGCGCATTCAAGATGAAGACGTGGAACAGGCGGCGGAGGATGTCAACCTCGCCGACTTCATTCGAACCTTGCCGGGAGGATTCAAAGAGGAAGTGCGCGAGCGCGGCTCGACCCTCTCGACCGGCCAGAAGCAGTTGATCAGTTTTGCGCGCGCGCTGGCGCACAATCCGAAGATTCTGATTCTCGATGAAGCGACCTCAAGCGTCGATACCGAGACCGAGTTCCGTGTGCGCGACGCGCTCAATCGCATGGTGGAAGGCCGAACAGCCCTGATCATCGCGCACCGTCTCTCCACCATCCAGCGCGCCGACAAGATCATCGTGATGCACAAAGGCCAGGTCCGCGAGATGGGATCGCACCAGCAACTGCTGGCCCAGCGCGGCATTTACTACAAGCTCTATCAACTGCAATACAAAGATCAGGAGACGAATGCAGAGCGGGCGCCCGCGACCGCGAACGCCGACGACTGAACGGTGATCGATCCATCCCATTACAATGTGTCCCGTGCAAGTTCTCATCTCCGCCGGTGAAGCCTCGGGTGACATGTATGGCGCACAGCTCATCGAAGCTCTTCTCCGTCGCGCATCCATCTCTGCGTGTGTGGTGACGGGGCTCGGCCCCGTCCCGGCGGGGCAAAGCCCCGCCACCACACGAGCCTCGCAGCTTGAGTTCTTCGGCGCAGGCGGAGAGCGCATGCGCGCTGCCGGGTGCGAGATCATCGTCGATGCAAAAGACTTAGCCGTCGTCGGCATCACTGAAATCCTCAGCCATTTGCCGAAGATTTTCGAACTCTATAAAAAACTAATTCGCGCGGCCGACGAGAAACGTCCGGCAATCGCCATCGTCATCGACTCGCCCGCCTTTAACTGGCGCGTAGCGCGGCAGATGCGCAAGCGCGGCATTCCGGTCGTGTACTATGTCTGCCCGCAGTTCTGGGCGTGGCGTCAGGGACGCGTCAAACTGCTGCGCAAGTATGTCGACAAGGCGCTGGTGATTTTTCCCTTCGAAGAAAAGTTCTATCGCGATCGCGGAGTGGACGCGACCTTCGTCGGCCATCCGCTGGCCGATTTGCCTGCGCCCGCAATTACTCGTGAAGCGTATGCCGCCGAGAATCAGCTCGACCCAGCTAAGACCTGGATCACGCTGATGCCGGGCAGTCGCCGGAAAGAAGTGCGCCTGAATCTGCCCACGATTCTCGAGGCAGCGAATCGGCTGGGCAGCGGTTATGAATTCCTGCTGCCAGTCGCGCGCACGCTGGACGCGGCCTTTCTCCGGGCATTGATCGCGGCGCCGCAGGACCGCGTTCACCTGGTCTCCGAGGCGCTGCCCGCTTTATTTCACTCCTGCGCCGCCATCGTCGCCAGCGGCACGGCTACGGTCGAGGCGGCAATCATGGGAACTCCATTCGTCATGGTGTACCGCGTATCCCCGCTGACTTACGCCCTGGGCAAGCCCCGCGTGAAGGTTCCTTACTTTGCCATGGTCAACCTGATCGCGCAACAGGAGGTCGTGCCAGAACTCGTGCAGCACAAATTCAAGGCCGAGAACATCGTCGCCGAAATGAATAAGATTATTCCCGACGGCGCGCCGCGGACTCGCATGATCGAGCGCCTCGCGGAAGTGAAGGCGCGGCTAAAGACGAAGATAGGGAGCGGAGGCGCGCAGCAGCATCCATCAGAAACGGCGGCGCAGATCATCCTCGGAATGATTGGAATGATTTCCCGGTAAGACAACTCTACGGCGCTTGACACTCGTCCACCGGGCATGACGGAGCTTGAGTCCGGATGCTCCGAATTCCGTTTTTTATGTGGATCGGCACCATCACCGCGGGACACACCCACCAGAGTTTTCGTATAACCTTGTCCCCCGGAAGCCAGGAGTGCGGCTTCTTGAGTTCGTAAACCACCAGCAATTCGGCCGCGTAAATCCCCCCGTACTTGGCGACCAGGTGCCGGTTTGCAGGCACGCTCGTGACCCAGGGAGCGCCCGCATCCAGCTCGTGGTCCAGCACCAGCTTGTGGGTGGTGAAACGCAAACTCTCGGCGCCGCCGAGCGCTGCCATGACGGCGATGAACTTTTTGTCAATCACCTTCACTTTATCTTTAGCTTCTTGCGGAGCAGGCGCATCGGGAAGCGAGATCGGCGGAGCCTCGGCAGGAGAAACGGCCATCGAGTCGATTTTTGCTGGCGCCTCGCTGAGCAGTTCGCTGGGCAACTGGCTTTGGCCCAGCGCAGAGGAGACGACTACAGTAACCACAAAGACCAACAGAAGTGCGAAAACGGGAAAACGCGCGATCGGCAGACAGAATCTCCTTCGGGCTTGCTATCGCGAAGCCCGGCCGTCAGAAGGAGGACGGCAAACAGCCTGCTGGCTGGGCGTTTCGAGATGGACTCAACCGTATCGTGCAACCTCTGCGCCACTTCTCCGCCAATTTTGGGAAGCTTGTTCTTAACGACGTGAGACTCGCTTTCCCATATCGGGACACATCGCTTGGGTGACATGTGCAGGAATTTCGACGGCCCGAACATTTATTTTTCCGTCGCCGGGCCGCCCCCGGAGCCAGTCTGCGAATCGCGTCCCGGCCGATTTTTCGAACCGGCTCTGTAAACTGGGTCCGCCAGCTGGGTCTGAAAAATAGGTGCGCGGTCTTGTGCCACACCTAAAACGTCGTGGAACCGCACGCTCCGCGACAAATTGTTGACAAACAAATTTTGCTAACCCTTGTCGGCACAGCATCTTTTGCGGGAAAATTAACATCTTAGAGATTGTTGCCCTGCCAGGAGATCTACTTGAAGCTCTGCCACTCTCGACCGGCGCGCCGGGCGCTCGGTTTATCGGTTGTGTGTTTTCTTGGCCTGTTTCTTAGCGTTGCCACGAGCCGGACGGCACTGGCGGCCGAGAAGTCACGCCTGCGCGCCGACGATTACAAGATTGACGTTGAACTCCTGCCCCAGACTCACAAGCTCACCGCCCGCGCCACGGTTACCGTCACCGCTATCGATAACCTCACCGTGGCCACCTTCCAGTTGAACAACGCGCTGCGTATCACCAAGCTCACCGACGCGAACAACAAGGCGCTCACTCCCGAGCGCAACACGCAGGATTCGACCGTCCGCTTCTCGCTCAACAGCGACTTGCCGAAGAATGCGACCACCACCTTCAACTTCGAATATGAAGGCACCCTGGAAAGCGCCGACGAAAGCCCGGTTGAGGGATTGAAGCTCGCCTACGTCGGTCCAGAGACCAGCTACCTGCTCTATTCCGGCCTGTGGTTTCCGGTCGCCGGATATGGCATTAACCGGTTCACTTCGACCATCAGCGTTACCGTCCCGTCGCACATGGTTGTGATCGGCAGCGGGAAGGAAACGTCGGCGGAGGCGGGAGCAACCGCGAAAAAACC
The DNA here is from genome assembly GCA_963747545.1 of uncultured Acidobacteriaceae bacterium. Lineage (GTDB taxonomy): Bacteria > Acidobacteriota > Terriglobia > Terriglobales > Acidobacteriaceae > Acidiflorens. The sequence continues at coordinate 25,468 of CAVVFQ010000006.1, forward strand.
CACCACCACGATTGCCAACTCCAAGACCTTCACCTTCACCTCGGATAAGCCGAGCTTTCCGGGCACGATCATTGCCGGCGCCTTCCAGGAATTCAAGAGTGACGACGCCGGCATCGACCTGCACGTATTCTTCAAGCCCAATAAACAGGACCTGGGCGCGGAGTACGCTTCCACGGCGGTCAAGGTGTTCACCTACTTCGTCACCCAATATGGAGTCGCACCCTCGACGCGGTTAAGGGTTGTACAACTCCCTGATGACACCGTGCCCACCGCATGGGCGCCTGAAATCGCAGCGCTTTCTGGCCGCGCGATCACGGAGAAGACCAACTACCGGTTGCTGGCCAACACCATTGCCCATCAGTGGTGGGGCGTCTCGGTGAGTCCGGCATCGAAAGACGACTGGTGGATCAGCGAGGGATTCTCGCGCTACTCGGAAGCTCGCTACGTCGAGAGCGCGGCCGGCGAAGCAGGGCTCGAGGAGATGATCAAGGACATGTCGGTGGGAGCGCTCGCCTATGACAGCGTGCCCCTTTCCAGCGCCGACAAGCTCGACTATTTCTCTCCCGAATTTCAGTCGCTGGTCACCGACAAGGGCGCCATGATCCTGAACATGCTGCGCTGGGTGGTGGGCGAGAAAGACTACCTCAAGATCATGCGCGATTTCGCCGCCAAGTATGCGGGCAAATCCGCCAGCAGCGACGATTTCCGCGAACTCAGCGAGCAGGTCTCCGGTCAAAAACTCACCTGGTTCTACTCCCAGTGGATGGATTCCACCAGCGCCCCCGAGTTCAAGGCCAAGTACACCGTCTACCGACTGGGCAACAACAAAGGCTTCCGCATCGTCGGCGCGATCTCGCAGGATCTCGATCTGTTTCGCATGCCGGTGGATTTGAGAATCGATACCGATGGAAGAACGGAAGAAAAACGCATTGAGGTGGTAGGCACCGATTCCCCATTTTCGGTTGAAACCTTTGGACGCCCGCGCCGTATCTCGGTCGATCCCGAACACCGCGTGCTCACCAACTCCAAGGACATCAAGCTGCGTTCCTCCATCGTGCGCGGACAGGGTCTGATCCAGCAAGGCGACCTGGCCGGCGCTCTAAGCGAATTCAACAAAGCGCTCGAAGTCAACAAGAACAGCTCGCTGGCTCACTACCGCATCGCCGAAGTGTTTTACATGCAGAAGAATTATCAGGCATCGGCGAACGCCTACCGCGAATCGCTGAATGGCGACGACGACCCGCGCTGGACCGAGGTTTGGAGCCACTTGCAGCTGGGAAAGATTTTCGACGTAACCGGCCAGCGCGAGCGCGCCGTCAACGAATACCGCCAGGCCATCCAGACCAACGACAATACCCAGGGCGCGCTCGACGAAGCCCGCCGCTACATGCAAAAGCCCTACGAGCGCGAAAAAGGAAGCTAGAAAATCGCGGCCGTGTGGTGGCGGGGCTCTGCCCCGCACTCTTCCATCGGAGAAAAAGAAGGCCCATACCACCAGGCGAATAGTGGTACGGGCCAGGAGGGAACGATCCAAACTATAAAGAAGATTCCAAATAATGTCAAGTAAGTTTATAGACTTTGTTTAACGAATCGCTAAGCCCGGCGATTCCGCCCCCAAACGTCCTGTATCGTATTCAAAATAGGCTTGTTACCGACGGCGGCAGAAGTCACGCTTTGATCCCGTCAAATCCTTTGCGTCGCTGTTCGCTGTACCGGTGCAAGGCATCCTCGATGATGGGGTACGCCTTGGTGGCGGGTTGGATCTCATCCACTTCGACCGACTTGCCCTCCAGTTGCTTGTAGTCCTGAAAAAATCGGCGCAGCATGATCAACCGGTGCGGCGGCATTTCCGCCGCTTCGCGGTAGGCGTTGAACTCCGGGTCTTCGGTAGCGATGGCGATGATCTTGTGATCCTTCTTCCCAGAATCGATCATGGTCATGAGCCCGATGGCACGCGCGTGGATGATGGTCAGCGGAACCACGGTTTCCTGGCACAACACCAGCACATCGAGCGGGTCGTCGTCTTCGGCCAGCGTCTGCGGAATGAAGCCATAGTTTGCGGGATAGTAAACCGCCGAGTACAAGATGCGATCGAGCTTGATCAGGCCGCTGGTCTTGTCCAGCTCGTACTTCACGCTGGAGCCGAAGGGAATCTCGATGACCGTGTTGAACTCCTGCGGCAGTTTGCTGCCTGGAGTCACGTCGTGCCAGGGATGGATCATGACCAGAACCTGCCTATGCTAGTTCGTTTACGCCGCTAAGAGGATTGTAAATGCAGTCAGATGGGCATGTGGCGCGGCCACTGCTGTCAGCGACCTGTGCGTCTTGACCCACACCGCTTCAGCGCGTAGAGTTTTTATCCAGCAGAGGTGGGGTTATGTCCGGCGAAGCCAGCAAGTATCTGAAATTCGGGTCGGTCACCGTATTGATTCTCGTCTCGCTCGGCTACCTAGCCTATACCGGCGTGCAGGACAGCAAAAGCTACTACGTCACCATCAAAGAACTGAACGGCATGGGGAACGGCGCTTATTCGAAGCGTCTGCGTGTGGCCGGAAACGTGGTGCCAGGTTCGATCAAGCGCTCCGGCACCCGCGTCGACTTCATGTTGAAGGAGAACGATCTGACGCTACCGGTTTCCTATACCGGCACCGAAGCTCCACCCGACACCTTCAAGGACGACTCGCAAGCCCTGGCCGACGGCAGCTTCGGACGCGACGGCGTCTTCCACGCCAAGCAGTTGCAAGCCAAGTGCGCTTCGAAATACGCGCCGCAGCCCGGAGCCACCCCGACCGCCGCGCCCGCGAAGAGCATGTCGCAGAACCTGGGTTCGGGTTCTGGCGGAGTGGCGAACTAATTCTCATTCCTTACAGGAATTGCGATGGGGAATCGGAAATGCGATGGTGGCCCTCACATAAATCTTTGGCCACCCTCAATGTGGTTCGAGTCAAATCCTAATAGGCTGCCGTGGAAGGGGGACATGACTGCGGAAGAGGCAGCACATGTCATCGAGCGCTTCCTAGACGGGCCGAGCGACTCAATCGAATGGTGTGATTTCGCGGAAACAGGGCAACAATATCCGCGTGTCGAACGTTATAGGAAGCGCTGCGACAAGCTGAGCCCGCTAGTAAACAGGCCGGGCGAGATGGATGAGGCGGCAGTTGTCGAGTTGAGGTCGATTATTAAAGAATTGAGATCTGCGACTACGTGAGTTGAAGAGAGTGCGCTATCCCTTTGACTGAAACCACGCCCGCCCCCGTCGTCACCGTCACCAACCTGATCAAGCAGTTTGGCCGTTTCGCCGCCCTGCGCGGCGTTACCGCGGAATTTTCCGGCGGAAAACTCTATGCCATCCTCGGCGACAACGGAGCCGGCAAGACCACCCTGCTGCGCACTCTAGCCGGACTCAACCGCCCGTCGAGCGGTGAGGTCACGATCCTCGGAGCCAGCCAATTTCGCGACATCTGCCAACACGTGGGCTACATGGCGCATCCCTCCCTGCTCTATGACGAGATGAGCGGTATGGAGAACCTGGAATACTTTGCCCGGCTGTACGGCATCGTCAGCCGCACGCGCTGCGAGGAGGCCATCCGCGCGGTCGGTCTTGATCCCGATCTCATCCGCCCCGTCGGCCAATATTCGCAAGGCATGCGGCAGCGGATGTCGCTGGCGCGGGCTTTACTAAACGACCCCAAAATCCTCCTGCTCGACGAACCCTTCTCGAATGTGGACCTGCACTCCGCCACGGAAATGGTCCGCCTGCTGGCCGGTATCCGCGATCGCGGCACCACCGTCTTCCTCGTCACCCATCAGGCAGCGCTGCTCGAAGGCGCGGCCGACGAGTTCGTTTGGATGGAATACGGCGAGATTGTCGAGCGCACGCGGGAACTGAAACGGCCAGACCCGACTGGGGAGAACTCAATAATATGAGCGCGCCCACAGGCATCACCCGCGTCACGCTGCTCAAAGACCTCCGTCTCGAATGGCGATCGAAAGACGCCATCAACTCCATGCTGTTTTTTTCTCTGCTGGTGGTGGTGGTGTTCAGTTTTTCGTTTGATCCCAGTGCCGAAGAATCGCGCCACATCGCCGGCGGCCTCGTCTGGGTGGCGTTCCTGTTCGCGGCAGTGGTGGCACTGAACCAGACCTGGGCACGCGAAATTCGCAACCAGGTCCTCGACGCCTACCGTGTCTCGCCCGCCCCACCCAATTCGCTCTTCATAGCCAAAACGCTCGGCAATTTTATTTTCGTCAGCGTGCTCGAAACGCTCATGACTCCACTGTTCATCGTCTTCTACCGCTTGCGGTCGCTGGGCCCGGTTTGGCAACTGTTGCTGGTCGCAATCTTCGGCACCTGGGCTCTAGTCGTGAATGGAACCTTTTTCGCCGCCATGTCTCTCCGCACGCGCAGCCGCGAGGTCATGCTGCCGTTGCTCCTGTTCCCCATCTCGATCCCGGCTCTGCTCGCCATGGTGCAATCCACCACCGCCATACTGAACGGCGAAGGCGCGCGTTTCTGGATCGTGTTGCTCGTGACCTACGATCTGGTGTTTACTACGGTGTGTCTGTTGTTGTTCGAAACCGTCCTGAACGCCGAATGAAAAAGAAATTGAGACATTGAATCATTGAGACATTGAATCACTGAAGAACCCCAAGCGACCGGGCATTTCAATGATTCAATGATTCAATGATTCAATGACTCAATGATTCAATGACTCAATGAAGAAACTCTTCCCCATCCTCAGCGTCCTGACCACGATCCTGCTGATCTATGCCCTGTACATGGCCCTGATCGGCGCACCCACCGAACAGACCATGGGCAATGTGCAACGGATTTTTTACTACCATGTGCCTTCGGCCTTGATTGGGTTCACGCTCTTTTTCGTCAATTTCGGAGCTTCGATCTTCTATCTGATCAAGCGCAAGCCAGCCGCCGATATCGTCGCGCTGGTCAGCGCCGAAGTCGGCGTGGTTTTCTTAACCGTCAACCTGGTCACGGGCCCCATCTGGGCGCGTCCGGTCTGGGGTATCTGGTGGACATGGGACATGCGCCTCACCTCCACCCTGGTGCTGTGGCTCATCTATGTGAGCTATCTTTTCCTGCGCCGTTTCTCCTCCAGCGGAGAAACACCCGCACTGGCAGCCGCCCTTGCGGTTCTCGGCGCCCTCTGTGTCCCATTCGTTTACTTCTCAATCTGGTTTTTCCGCACCCAGCACCCGCAGCCGGTGATGGGAGGAGGCGGATCCATCGACCCGCGCATGCTGCACGTGTTGCTCCTCAACTGGCTGGCCTTTTCCTGCTTCGCATTTCTCGTTTGCTGGTCGCGCTATCGCCTGGAAAAGTTGCAGCGCGACGTCAACCAGGCCCATGCCATCGAGTCTCTGATGTCCCCCCGCGGGAGTGTGCGATGAGCGGAAACGGATACCTCTTTGCTGCCTACGCGGTCACTTGGATCATCCACATTACCTACCTGGGCACCATCGTCCGTCGCTACAAGCGCCTGCAGGGAGAGATCGAGGAATTGAAGAAGCCAGGTGTCGAGTCTTAGGTCTCAGGTGTCAGGTGTCAGGTGTCAGGTGTCAGGAAACCGTCGAATACATCGACTTACCAGCATTCGAAAACCTGGAATCGCAGACCGAGGAATTGGGCCGAATCCTGAACGGTCTGATCAATCGCTTCCAGCCGTCCATCGAAAAGATTTCCTGAAACCTGAGACCTGACACCTGCCACCTTTTCCTTACAACCATTTCCATCTCTTTCGGCTTCTCACTATCCGGCCCATGCTGTCTGTCCGCTTGACAGCGTATCTGTTGGATGTAAAAGTATTTGATTGGTTCATACCCAGTATTCTGGTGACAGGTACGCATCCGCTTCCTGAGGGAGTCGAGGGGCGGCGGTGTTTGCGTGCCATTCTTGTTCTCACCCCACGAAATTGGGAAATTTGGAGGAGCTTCGTGAATCGGAATTACCCTGTGTCGGTCGAAGGTTCGGTGAGAAGTTCTGTGACAGGAAGAAAGACAGAAAAACAAAATTGGATAAACTTGGCTTTTGTGGTCGTGGCAGTGCTAACCGCCGCAGGCGCCGCGCTCTATTTCGGAACCGCACTCCATGCCGCCAAAGCCAGCGGGCCAGGGTTTGCCGAGCCAGGGTTTGCCGGGCCGGGGTTTGCCGACCGAACACCGGACGCCCACAACGCGCTTATTGCCGAGGCGTTTTCGCTGCCGCTGTTCTTCGAGCCGAACCAAGGTCAGACCGCTCCTCCGGTCAAGTTCCTCGCCCACGGCGCCGGCTACAGTCTGTTTCTGACCGCCGACCAAGCCGTGCTCGACCTCCAGCGATCCGTCAAGGGAAAGCCATCCTCTGGCAGCGTCATCCGCATGCAGCTCGAGGGCGCGAACTCTTCGGCCAGGGTTTCGGGCGCTTCGCCGCTGCCGGGCAAGAGCAGCTACTTTATTGGAAACGATCCCTCCAAGTGGCATCGTGACATTCCGCAATTTGCTCGCGTCGAATATCAAGCGGTTTATCCCGGCGTCGATCTGGTTTACTACGGCAACCAGGGACAGCTCGAATACGACTTTCGTGTCGCTCCGGCCGCTGACCCGAATCAGATTGCCTTGAGCTTCGAAGGCGCTTCCGCTCGCATCGTGCCCGCCGCTTCGGTCAATGGCTCGGGCAATGACGCGGGCGATCTAGTCCTGACCACCGCCAACGGAGAGGTGCGCTTCCACGCGCCTCACGTCTATCAACCCGCTACACCCGCCGCACCGCGATCCGGAGAATCGTCCGGGAATGCATCCGCCAAAGCCGAGAAAACGGTGGCCGGAGCTTTCCGCCAGCTCGCCGGCAACAGGATCGGCTTCACCATCGGAGACTACGACCACAGCCGCGAACTCATCATCGACCCTACTCTCACCTATTCGACCTATTTCGGCGGTAACGGTATCGAGGGACCCAGCGGCGTCATCGCTAACCCCGGCAATGTGGTGGCGGTCGCGGTCGATAGCGCCTTGAACATTTATCTCGCGGGCGCGACCAACTCGACGGTATTTCCGGGTACCAGTGGCCCCATCGACATCACTGGCGGGCAGAATATATTCGTTTCCAAGATCAACCCAGGAAATGCAGGCACGCCCGTGCCCCAGTTGCTGTACTCCATCATTCTCGGCGGTATGGTTTCCGGGGAGATTGACAGTCTGGCGGGACTCGCGGTTGATTCGAACTACGACATCTACGTTGCCGGATCGACCAACTCCAGTAGCTTCCCCACTACGTCAAATGCATTTCAGACCCTGACGAACGTAACGTTCCCCGGCACCCACGGATTCGTCAGTGAGATAGGCGCGGTCGAGACCACCTTCAATCCGCCCACCCTGGTTTACACTCTCGACTACTCAACCTATCTCGCCGGCAATGGCGAGGATAATATTACCGGGCTCGCCATCGACACCAGCAATCAATACGTTTACGTCACCGGCACCACCACGTCCAACAACCCTGCCAGCAACAGCAACCCGTTCCCCGCGAACCCGAACAACGCATATCAGTTGGCGTCGAACGCCCCGCCGAACACTCCCGGCTACCCTCAGTTTTTTGCCACCAAGCTCAATACTGCCAGCAGCAGTGTCTACAGCCTGGTCTACTCCACCTACCTCGGTGGCGGTAACCCCGCCGCCCCGGTCGCTAACGGTGGCGGCATTGCCGTGGACCCCTCCGGCAACATGTACATCACCGGCACCACCAACATGCTTCCCACAGGCATTAACGGCGGCCTCGGGTTCCCGCTCGTCAACGCGTTCCAGTCCTGTCTCAACCAGTCCGGTATAAACGTCAGTTGCAACCCCAACCCGGCGACCGATACGGACGCTTTCGTCGCCAAGATCAACCCGCAGCTCTCGGGCATGGGCTCGCTCGTCTACTCCACCTATGTAGGCGCCGAGGGCGAGGACACCGGCACCGCCATCGCGGTGGACAGTTCGAGCAACGCCTATATCACCGGCTCGACCAACTCGCTTCTCTGGGTATGCAGCTGCCAGGAATTTCAGGGTACCCTCAGCGGGCCTAGCGACGCCTTCATCGCCAAAATCGGCAGCCAGAGCGGTTCGGTGTTTCCGCTCACCTACTTCACCTATATCGGTGGCATCGGCTCCACCATAGGCAATGCCATCCAGGTGGATTCGCTGGCCGCCGCTCACGTGACCGGCTATACCTCGTCAGGGGGCCTTCTCACCGTCAACCCCATCCAGCCAGGCACCGCAAGCATGTATAACGGAAACGCGCCCGGCGGCAGCGGAGACGCCTTCGTCGCGCTGATTTCTACCAACGGCGCCACCGGCAATTACCTGACCTATCTGGGCGGCAACCAGCTGGATCAAGGCACCGGAATCGCTCTCGACACCTATGGAGCCGCTTACGTCGCGGGCAACACCTTGTCGCCGAATTTCCCGGTTACTTCGACCGCATACCAGTCGCAGTTGAACGGCACCTTCGCGAATGCCTTCGTGAGCAAGCTCGGCGCCGTCAGCGTACTCTCCGTGACCCAGGGTAGTTCCAGTCCATCCCCCAGCCCGGTCGCAGCCGGAACTCAGGTCACATTTACTTTCAACATCGAAAATGTCAATCCCAACGGCCTGACCGACCCGGCAACTTTCGTGGTTTTTGACGCCAATGTGCCTATCATCGGAAACTCGACAACTCCCACCGCCAAAGTCACCAGTGGCTCGGGAAACTGCGGTTCTCTGCAAGGAACAACCATCCCTTGCTTTATTCCGACTCTGGCAGTGGGCGCCACCGCCACCGTTGAAGTCGAGGTGACGCCGATCATTAACGCTCCTCCTCCTACGCCCCCCGTCACCCAAGTCAGCGTTTCGGGCATCGCCGCCGCCAACGGAGGTCCATTTGTTGCATCCAACTCCCAGCAAGTGGGCGTCGTCGACTTCACTGTTCAGGCCTCTACTTCGAACCCTTCCGTGACCGCTGGCCAGCAGCCCCCACCCACGGTTAACGTCACGTTCTGTCCCACTGTCCTCAGTATTCCACTTGGAGGCTACAGCGGCACTATCACCCCAAGCCAATCCACTTCGCCTTCGATGGTGACCTCACCCGCGCCCAGCTTCAACCCCACCTCCGTCACCCTTTCGGGCAGCGCTTGCGGAACCACAACGCTGACCATCCCCACCGTAGCCCGCCCCGTGACCAACGGCAGCCTGCTCCGCCGCGGCTCGTTCTATGCTGCATGGCTTCCCATTGGAGGCTTGAGCCTGGTCGGGCTCGGTATCGGCGCCGCCGGTCGACGAAGACGTCGCCGCTGGCTCCTCGGGGCCGTCCTGGGCCTGATCGCAGGCATGATCCTGCTGCTGCCGAGCTGTGGCAGTTCCAGCACCGCCACTGCCACCCCCGGCGGCACCTCGGCTGGAGTCTACACCATCAATATCACCGGCTCCGCTGGCAACGGAGCATCGCACTCCCAGGAAGTGCAGATCCGAGTCAACTAAGAGAAACCTGTTCGTCCAAGCCTCCGCTCGCGCGGAGGCTTTTTCTTTTGCATCACCCTCTCCAGTTCTGGAACCAACGCTGGAAACACCGCTCGTGTGGTGACGGGGCTCCGCCCCGTGTGGTGACGGGGCTCTGCCCCGTGTGGTGACGGGGCTCTGCCCCGTGTGGTGGGATCATCGCAGAAACTCTCGCAAGCGTCTGCAAACAGGCCAAATCCAGTTCTTGACAATATTTCATATTGCGATATTATTATGCCGATCTGGAATATTACCCATGACGCTGGGAGAAAAAATCCGCTACCTCCGCGAGGTCGAAGGTTCCCTCCGCGGCATGAATCGCCCCCTCACCCAGCAGGAGTTGATGAAGGGCATTCAGGCCGAGACCGGCAAGACCATCAGCCAGTCCTACCTTTCGCAGATCGAGCGCGGCAAGCGTCCGCATATGACCCAGTCAACGCGCACTTTGCTGGCGCGCTTTTTCAAGGTGCATCCCGGCTTTCTGGTCGATGACCCCGAGGGCTACCACACCGAACTGGTCAGCGACCTGCGCACCACCGAAGGTCAGCTCGATGTCTGGCTGTTGCAAGGCTCGGAACGTTTCGCCAGCGATCCCGAGGTCAGCGAAGTTCTGATCAAGGTGGCGCGCGACAAGGACACGCGCGGGTGCTTGCTGTTGCTCGGCGAAATCCTGAACACTCCCGGACTCGCCGACCGCCTGTTCGAAGCGCTCCGGCCGGAACTCGCGCGCACCAGCGCCGCGCCACGGAGGCGAAGCCTATGACTTGGAATATGACTTGGGCTGATTTTTATTTGACGTGTTTCGCCGTCGGTTTTCTGCTCAGCGCGATTTCGTTCATCGCCGGCGGATTGCGCTGGCATCTGCATCTGCCCCACTTTCCGCACACCGGCGGACCGCTTGGCGCAGGACACGCACCCGTGGCGCAAGGCGGCACGGGCAACGGCGCAGCTCCGCATGCGGGTCACCAGGCGCCGATGTCGCCTTTTAACTTCGTTACCTTGACCGCGTTCCTCGCCTGGTTCGGAGGAACCGGTTTTCTGATCACCCGCTTCTCGAGCATCTGGTTCGCGCTCGGCCTGCTGATCGCCCTGGGAGCCGGAGTCTTTGGCGCCGCCGTCGTTTTCCTGTTCCTCACCCGCGTGCTCATTTCGCGGGAGGAGAACATGGACTCCGCCGACTACGAAATGGTCGGCGTGCTCGGACGAATCTCAATGCCCATCCGCGAAAACGGCACGGGCGAAATCATCTATTCGCAAGCCGGCACCAGGCGCACCTGTGGCGCGCGCAGCGAGAACAGCGCCGCCATCGAAAAAGGCGAGGAGATCGTGGTAACACGCTACGACAAGGGCATAGCGTATGTGCGCTTGTGGGAAGAGTTGAGCAATAGCACTGAGGGGCAAGCATCGAAGAACTGACGGCTGAGAGCTGAGAGCCGAGAGCTGAATTATGAACGACGCACTTCAAACCGATGTTTTGGCGGAAGAAACGCACTCCGGACGCCTGTGGAGTCTGATCATTCTGCTGGCGCTGCTCGGACCGCTGATCGCAGTGGCGATGATGCCATCACCCGTCGGCCGCTGGGCGATCGTGCCCCTCGGAGCACTCGCAATCGGAGTCTTCGCGATGTCCTGGAGCGGTTTCCAGTACCGGTTCCTGCGCCACGGGGTGGAGATTCGCATGCTCGGATTCCGTCTGCGCTCGATTCCCAAGCAATCGATCGTGGGTTATTCGATCGAGCCCTGGAATCTGATTCGCGGCTACGGCATTCGCGGCATCGGCAAGCCACGCGCTTACGTCTGGTGCAACCACGTGGTGCACATCAAGACGACGACCGGCGACATTTTTCTCGGCCACAAAGATTCCGCACGCATCATGCGCGATCTCGATATGGTCACGGGCTTGATCTCAGCGCCCATAGAGACGGGGCAAGCCGTCTCCGCCCGCTGAGACCTGAGAACCGGGAACTGAGAACTGAGAACTGATTTTCAAGGAGGCGATATGTATCTCGGCATAGCAATTGAAATCTGGGTCATCGCGGGACTGGTCGTATTGGCGACCTTGTTCCTGATGAGCATGCTGGCCCGCTTATACCGCAAAGCGGGACCCCATGAAGCGCTGATCGTTTACGGCTTCCGCGGAACTCGCGTGGTCCAGGGACACGGCACCGTCATTTTTCCGATGGTCGAAAACTGCAAGGATCTTTCCCTCGAACTGATGTCGTTCGACGTGGCTCCGCAGCAGGATCTCTACACCAAGCAGGGCGTAGCCGTCACGGTCGAAGCCGTCGCTCAAATAAAAGTTAAGTCCGACAAGGAATCGATCCTGACCGCGGCCGAGCAGTTCCTGACCAAGACCGATCAGGAGCGCGAAAGCCTGATCCGCCTGGTGATGGAAGGCCATCTCCGCGGCATCATTGGACAGCTCACCGTGGAAGAAATCGTCAAGCAACCGGAGATGGTAGGCGATCGCATGCGCGGCACCTGCGCCGACGACATGAACAAGATGGGACTCGAAGTCATCTCGTTCACCATCAAGGAAGTCCGCGACAAGAACGAATACATCACCAACATGGGCAAGCCCGACGTAGCCCGCATCAAGCGCGACGCCGACGTAGCCACCGCCGAAGCCGAGCGCGACACCGCCATCAAGCGCGCCATGGCCACCCGCGAAGCCGCGGTAGCAAAAGCGCAAGCCGACCAGGAGCGCGTGCTCGCGGAAACGCTCTCCCAAGCCAAGCAAGCCGAATCGCAGCGCGACCTCGAGGTCAAGAAAGCGCAATACCTGGAAGTCACCAAGAAGCAGCAAGCGCAGGCCGACAAAGCCTACGACATTCAGACCAACATCATGCAGCAGCAGGTCACCACCGAAAACGTAAGAGTGCAGCAAGTAGAAAAAGAAGGACAGGTCAAAGTTCAAGACGCCGAAATCAACCGGCGCGAAAAAGAACTGATCGCGACCGTATTGAAACAGGCGGAGATCGAGCGTCAGCGCATCGAAACCATAGCCGCCGCCGAAAAGCAGCGCCTGATAGCCGAAGCCGAAGGCCACGCGTCGGCAATTCGCGCCCAGGGAGAAGCCGAGGCCGAAATCATCTTCAAGAAAGGTGAAGCCGAAGCCAAAGCCATGAACGTAAAAGCCGCAGCCTATCAGGAGTACAACCAGGCCGCGGTGGTCGACAAACTGATCACCGGCTTACCCGAAATAGTAAAAGCCCTGGCCGCGCCTTTAGCCAACGTGGATAAGATCACCATCGTTTCCACCGGCAACGGCGACACCGCCGGAATGAGCAAGATAACCGGCGACATAACAAAAATGGCAGCCCAAGTACCAGCGCTATTCGAAACGTTAAGCGGCATGCCGCTAGCAGAGTTACTAGGCAAAGTAAGGCAGATCGGCGACAAAGCACCAAAGCCGGAAGATCCGGGCAAGGTCACAAAGTGACCGAGGTGAAGGTGACCGAGGTTGAAGGTGACCGAGGGTGCCCCATCCTAACGTCGCGCAGTTTGCGACGTTAGGGTGGGATTCCACCCAAGCCGAAGTTTTGGGATGTTTGTGTGCAGCAAAGAGAGTCTCTCAGGAGGTATCCAGTGCAAGAAGAACTTCACCACGCCCGCTCGCTCGCCCTGTCCGTAGCCCTGGGAGCCGCGATGGGCGCAGCCATCGGCGCCGCCACCGGCCACATAGGAGTCTGGGTAGCCGCCGGAATCGTAGCTTACATAGCGATCTCGCTAGTAGGCGGCGTCTGGAGCAAAAAACCGAACGACCAACGACTGAACTAAAGGAGCCCCTTATGGCATTACTCGAACGCGTTTCCACCTTAGTCCGGGCAAATCTGAACGACCTGATCGACAAAGCCGAAGAACCCGAGAAGATGATCAAGCAAGTCATCCTCGACATGCACAACCAGCTTTTACAGGTCAAAACACAGGTCGCGATCGCCATCGCCGATCAGCATCTGCTGGAAAAAAAGAAACACGAGAATGACGACAAAATCCAGGAATGGATGCGCAAGGCCGAACTCGCCGTCGACAAAAAGCAAGACGACCTGGCCCGCGCCGCTCTGCTTCGCGTGGAAAGCTATCGCGATCTGAGCGCGAACTTCGCTCAACAACTCGAAGACCAGAAAGCCCAGGTCGAGAATCTGAAATCGGCGCTGCGTAATCTCGATCAGAAGCTGGCCGAAGCGAACGCCAAAGCCGATCTGCTGATCGCGCAGCACCGCCGCGCCCGCGCCGCCAATCGAGCCAGCGACGCCCACTCCGGCATGAACGCCAACACCAAGTCCGCCACCTTCGACCGCATGAAGAGAAAAGTGGCCCGCGAAGAAGCCATCGGCGGAGCCAAAGCCCAACTCCTGGCCGACGACGTGGAAGATCGTCTCGCCGCCCTCGAAAAAGAAGACCGCATCGAACAGTTATTGACCGAGCTGAAAACAAAACGCGGAGCCTAACCGGAGACTTATGTCAGAAAATGCGAACAAGGCTCGCTTGATTGGCATGCTCGTCGGCATCGCCGTCCTAATCGTAGCGTTGCTAGTGAAACGTCTCAGATAGAGCAGACCTAACGTAGGGACAGCCGCCCCGGCTGTCCAGCCGGGCAAAGCCCGGCCGCTGTCGACCGAACGCTGAACAGATTTAGAGTACCAAGGAGAACCCAAATGATCGCAAGACTCGCGCAAGTCGAATCCAAGCTAATGCCGCGCTTCTTGGCGTTAGCATTTCTGCTAGGCATTTGCTCCGCAGTCCAAGCTCAGCCGAAACCCGAAGACCTCGCTCAGCAGTCCGCCGACGCATGGCTCGCCTTGGTCGACTCCGGAAAATATGCAGAAAGCTGGCAGGAATCCTCCGAGCTCTTCAAAGCCCACGTCACCAAAGAGCAGTGGCAAGACGCCCTGCGGGCAACCCGCGATCCGTTGGGCAAGATGCTCTCGCGCAAGCTCAAGAGCGCCACCTACAAAACAACGCTGCCCGGCGCTCCCGATGGCGAGTATGTGGTGATTCAGTACGAGACGAGCTTTGAGCACAAGCAGTCGGCGCTAGAGACGGCGACTCCCATGCTCGACAAAGACGGCAAGTGGAAAGTTTCCGGCTATTACATCAAATAGAAAATAAACGATGGAGCGACGGGCGTCTCCGCCCGTCCACAACCGAAATCGCGCCCGTACCGGCTATCGAAGCTACAATCGAGGTTACGATCGACGTTAGAATGAGAATGACAAAGAAAGAATAGCCCATGCGCAAGATCTTCCATTTCGACTCGCCCGCCGCCCCTTACGTAGCCGACGCCGCCGTCCTCTGCTGCTTCGACCACCGCATCGGCACGGCCGTGCGAAAATTTCTCAAGAAGCAAGGAATCGAACGCGCCGACATGATCGTCGTCGCCGGAGGCGCCAAAACCCTCGCTTCCCCGCGCAACGACTTCGAGCAGGACTTCATCCTCGAGCAAGTCCGTATGTCCATCCGCCTGCACCAGACCAAACGCGTCATGGTCATGAGCCACTCCGATTGCGCCACCTACGGCGGCCTGGCCCATTTCAAAGGCGACCAGGAAGCCGAAGCCACGCATCACCGTGGCGAACTTCTCCGCGCAGGAGAACTACTAACCACAAACTTCCCCAACATTTCGGTTGAGCCCTACTTCGTAAAATTCGACGGAATCTGGGAAGTAAAAGACGCGGACCATCTGAAATCCGCGCAGCAGAAAGCGCATCCGCACCCCGTCCGCGAGACTGCCTAGGCGTGGGTTGTTTCCACTTGCCAATTGGCGTACAATAAATAGCCATAAGGCCAGTATGACGTCAACTGGAATCGCCGAGGCTCTGGGAGGCAAGAAAGTCCTGGGGCGCTCCATCAAGAGTTTCGCCGAGCTCGCGGACCTGATCCGCAAGGGTCTGCCGTCAGGCTCTCTCATCGTGCTCGGAGAAAAACTCGACCTCAAGAATGCGGCGCTCTCCGAAACTCTCGGCATTCCGCAGCGAACTTTGACACGCCGCCTGAGCCGGCACTCGCGTCTCACGGTCGCAGAGTCCGACCGCACCGTGCGATTGGCGCGAGTGTATGCCACGGCGGTTGAGATGATCGGCAATGCCGGCAAGGCTGCCGAGTGGCTGCGAACTCCCAACCGCGCGCTCGGAGGTCAGATTCCGATCGATCAACTGGACACTGACTTGGGCGCGAGGGAAGTGGAAAACATCCTCGGACGTATCGCCTACGGCGTCTACAGCTGATGCGCCTGTGGAGGATTTGCCGTCAGGTTCACGCGGCCGGCGCTTTCTCGGGTGTCGGTGCCCGACTCTACGGCGGTCGCTGGAATAGTCAGGGCGTGCGCGTAATCTACACTTCTCCTTCGCTGGCTTTAGCTGCGATCGAGACTTTCGTTCACCTCGAACCGAATCTGCGGCCGGACGACCTGGTTTCGATTGCTGCAGAACTGCCCGACGATCTCGCTACCGAGCGTCTTGATCTGAAGTCCCTTCCCAGCAAATGGCATGCGCTGCGAGATGAATCATTGACGACATTCGGAGATCGTTGGATCCTCGCCGGCAAGACTATCGCGCTGCATGTACCTTCCGCAGCCATTCGCGGCGAATGGAATGTTTTGCTGAACCCGGAACATTCCGATTTCCACAAACTTAGGATTGAAAAACCCAAGCCCTTTGAGTTTGATCTGCGAATGTTCCGCTAGGGCTGTCGCTAACAGGCTCGCTGACTCTTGCCAGCCAACGATACGATATTTCTGTTACAAATAATCTCCTTATGAAAATTCTCTTCATCGGTGGAACGGGAATCATCAGCACCGCCAGCACTGCACTTGCCGCAAAGCGCGGCATGGACGTCACGTTGCTGACTCGCGGCCAGCACGAGTCAAGGCTCCCGCCCGGGGTCAAAACTCTAGTCGCGGATGTGAACGATCCCGCCCTGCCCCAGAAACTCGAGCGCGAATCCTTCGACGCGGTCGTCGACTGGATTGCTTTCACTCCCGCCGACATCGAACGCGATCTCAATCTGTTCCGCGGACGCATCCGGCAGTTCGTCTTCATCAGTTCCGCCAGCGCTTATCAGAAACCGCAGACGCACTACTTGATGACCGAGTCCACGCCGCTGGCCAACCCGCATTGGGACTATTCGCGTAACAAGATCGCCTGTGAAGAACGCCTGATGCAGGCCTATCGCGACGAAGGATTTCCCGTAACCATCGTGCGCCCATCGCTGACCTATGGCGACACTCAGATTCCGCTGGTGCTGAATAGCTGGCAGCAGTCTTACACCGCGGTCGACCGCATGATCCGAGGACAAAAGATGGTTGTGCCCGGAGACGGTACTTCTCTGTGGGTGGTAACGCACAACAGCGATTTTGCCAAAGGACTCGTCGGCCTGCTCGGCCAATCGCAAGCCTTAGGACATGCGTTTCACATCACTTCGGATGAGGTGCTCACCTGGGACCAGCTATTCCGCATCGTCGGCGCCGCCGTCGGCGTAGAACCGCAGCTGGTGCATATTCCATCCGACTTCATTGTTGCGTGCCTCCCCGAAAAAGAGGGGACGCTGATCGGTGACAAATCCGTAAGCGTGGTCTTTGACAACTCCAAGATCAAACGTTTTGTTCCCGGCTACTGCGCGAGTACAAGTTTTGCCGAAGGTATCCGACAATCGCTGGCGTGGTTCAACGCCGATCCGTCGCGAAAACAAATCGACCACCAGGTCAACGCGGACATGGATAAGCTTATTTCCGTATACGAGAAAGGGATGAGTGAGGCCGTGAGAAGCTTTGCATGATCAAGAAGATCTACGCGCTCGCCTTATCGAGCAGCGGCAGCGGCTTATCGGCTGATGAAGCCGCATCCAGCTCCAATTGCTCCTGTCCGCTGAGCGCGGACACTTTCCCCCGATAGCTTTTCAAGTGCCGCTGCGCCGTCTCAAACGCTTCCTGCGCCTTGTTCAGATTTTTGCCCACGTTTTCAAACTGGTTCTGGAAGAAGTCGAACGACTTCTGCGCCTTGGCCAGTTCGGCGCGGCTCTTCTCAAAGCCCTTGGCGACTTCGTACCACTTGTGCACCAGCGAAATCGTATGCAGCGTCATCAGCAAGGTGTTGGGCGAGACAGGAAACACGTGCTGCTCATTCATCCAGTCGCCCAGTTCGCGGTTGCGGATGACCTCCATATATAAGGTCTCGCTCGGCAAATACATGAGCGCGATATTAGTGGTGCCATTCTCCGGCTGAATGTACTGCTGAATTCGTTTGGCTTCCGCCTTCATCACTCGCACCAGCGCGACGCGCGCCTCCTCGATCTCGGCCTTGTCGTTGCTCTCGAAGAGCGCAATCACCTGCTCGCGCGGAAACTTCGCGTCGATCGGCAGCTTGCGATCGGGGAAATAGATAACGGCATCAACACGCCCCCCGCCCTCGCCCGGAGATGCCTGCAGCGCGAACATATGCGCAGGCAGGAAGTCCCCAAGCAACCGCTCCAAGCTCGCTTCCCCGAACTGGCCGCGCAAATGCGGCAGCTTCAGCAGGTTGTTAAGGTCGTTGATCGAGTGCCCAAGCGCGCCCACTTCGCGGAGCTGCTCCTCCGCGGCCTTCAAGTGCTGCTGAACTTTTTCGAACTGCGCAAACCCTTCCTTGATGTTCTGATCAAGTTTCTGCTGCACCTGCTCGGTAATAGCCATCAGCTTCGAATCCACGCGGTCGCGAATCGAGTCGAGGCTCTGCGCCGTCTGCTGATTCAGGCTCTGAAATTCGACCTTGAGTTGCTGCGTAGTCAGCAGAAGAGAACTGGTCATCTCGCTGCGGCCATCGCTCAAGCTGCGGTTCTGTTCGTCCCTGCCCGCCGCGAGCTGCTGTTCGACCGAGCTGCGAATCTCTGAAAACCCCTGCTGGATGCGGTCTGTGACCTGCTGCCGCAGGTCCCCTTTAGTCTGCTCCAGCCGACTGGCCATATCGGCAGTGCTGACACTGATCTTCTGGCCAAGCACCGTATTGAACCTTTCGAGCTGACCTTCAACTTCCGCTTTTACATCCACTTGCGCGGCCCCCGAAACGCGGCGCAGCAGAACGGCCGAAAACCCAAGCAGGACAAGGGTTCCGACCAGCACAGTAACCAGCAGTATGGTCTCCATAGTAAGTGGCTGAGGTGAATTCTAGAGGTTAGCGTCAGGGATGGAAAGCGGAACTTTACCGGCGATTCGTTAATGACGATCCCTGCGCCGAAACGCCGACCACCTAAATTATGCTCCGGGCCCTGGCGGTTTCATTCGCAATCGCAATTTTGGCGGTCAATCCCGGACCCTGCGCTGCGCAAGCAACTCCGCAGGCAGTCGAATTTACTAGCCACGACGCTAGCAGCAGGCAGCCCACCCCCCACTCGAACTCGGCGGCCGGATCATCCTCTGGTGAGGATTCCGCCGCCGAGAACGAACTCCTGGAAGCGGCCAACCAAAGCCGCGAACGCGCTGGCGTGCCCCCGTTGCGCATGGATGAAAGTCTGCGCGAAGCGGCGCGAGCGCACGCCCAACAGATGATTGCGAACGGGCGTCTCGACCATCAGTTCTCCGGCGAGCCCGCGCTGATGGACCGAATTGCGCAGCTCAGCCCTCTGCCTCCGAGCGACGTGCTGAAAAGTGACGGACTGAAAATCGACCGTGCCGGCGAGAACGTCGCCTATGCCCTGTGCGCTCCGGACGTGAACACCGCGCTGATGCGCTCGCCCCCGCACCGCGAGAACCTGCTCGATCGCAGCTTCAATGTCGCGGGCATCGCGGCCATCTGGAGCAAAGGCAAACTCTATGTGGTCCAGGATTTTGCGCACCAGATCCAGTCCTATTCCGCCGAACAGAGCGTAAATTTGGTCGGCCGCGCCGTCGGTGAAATACGGCAACAGGCGGGCCTTCCCGAGCTCGTCCAACTGAAGCCCGCAACTCTCAACGATGCCGCGTGCTCGCTGGCAAGACAAGACCGTCCAAACGCCCACCTCCTCGCCACCGCCTACGACAATCGAAAAATGATCACCTACACCGGGAGCCATCCAGAAGTCGTGCCCCAAGCCGCGGTCAGTATGCTGCGCGATCCAGGCGTCCGCCAGTTTGCGGTAGGCGCCTGCTACGCGCGCAATGCAGACTATCCGACCGGGACCTACTGGGTCGCCATTCTTCTTTACTGATACTTCCCACATCCTCGCAGCACGCGGACAGGAGTGTCCGCGCCCCACAAGCCTGTCGTGCAAGCTCTGTGCTAACCTGCGAGCACCTAGTTTTTCAACTCCCGCCCGTATGGAACCTGCTCCGCGAATCCGCATCGGGACGGCCGGCTGGTCGTACAAGGACTGGGACGGGATTCTCTATCCGCCGGAAGTGACGCGGAAAAAAATTCATCCCGTCGAATTTCTGGCCAGATTCTTTGACGTCATAGAAATCAATACTTCGTTCTACGGACACATCCGCCCGGAACTGGGTCGTCTGTGGTCGCGGAAGGCAGCGGCGGCAAATCCAAATTTTCTTTTTACCGCGAAGCTGCACCGCTCTTTCACACATACCCCCTCTCGTTCTCCGCTGGGGGAATTGGAACCAACCTCGGCGGCCAGCATCCGCCCGAATGATCAGGACGAACGCCTCGCCCGCGAGGGCCTCGACTCACTGGCATCGGAAGGCAAGCTGGGCGCACTCCTCATCCAGTTCCCCGTCTCCTTCAAGAACACCAGCCTGAACCGCGAATACCTGGAGCAGTTACTGCGGCAGTTCATCGAGTATCCGCGGGTGGTCGAAGTGCGGCACGACAGCTGGAATAATCCTGAAACTCTCACCGAATTCACGCGCCACAACGTCGGTTTCTGCAACATCGATCAGCCGCTCCTGGGCCGTTCCCTCGCGCCGACCGAGCACGTAACCTCAGGCGTCGGATACGTCCGCCTGCATGGCCGCAACTACGAGCATTGGTTTGAAAGCGGGTCCGAAAACGACAGCCGCAGTCGCGACGACCGTTACAACTACCTCTACAAGCCGGCCGAGTTAGAAAAGTGGAAAGAGAAAGTCGAGATCATCGCCCGCCGCGCCGAGTCAACCTACGTGATCGCGAACAACCACTTTCAAGCCAAGGCCGCCGTCAATGCGCTGGAGTTGAGGCATCTGTTGGACGGCAAGAAAGTCCGTGCCCCGGAAACCCTAGTGAAACATTACCCCGAACTGCAAGACATAGCAGAGACGCAAGACCTCCGACTCTTCTGAACCAGTATTAGTTCAGGGAACCTCAGCGCATCGGTTATTCAAAAGATTTGAGGTAGGTGGAGACTTGGACAGGTCCATGTTTTTTCTCAGCCAGCTAAGCAGTGGACCAAAAGCCTGCAATTCTTTTCCCTGTGCCTTATCGATATCGGATCTTCCCACGTATCCGAAAGGTCGCGACATTTCATAGTTATAGGTCGCTCCCTCTCGCAACAACGAGATCCATATGAAAAAACCATTCTGGGATATCGGCGGTACATACGACAAATCTTGTGATTCGTGCAACACGACCTTTGACAATTCCGGCGCGTCAAGAAGTTTGCCGAGCGCAGCAAGCTGCGCTTCGTTAAGGCGCCCGTCAAGTACAGCACTATGGACTTTACTCGACCCAGGGTCGTGATTCTGCGATACGGCGTGGTATGAACCGGAATGCGAAATAACCGAGCATGTCGCCCACTCGACGCGTGGATACATCACGGACTCGACGATTCGGAGCAGGTATTGTTCCTGGTTGACAGCCGGCGTTTGCGGTTGAGGAGGTGCCGGAGGAATATTGCTTCCTGAAGACTCCGGGCTCTGCGCCGGTCGAAAGGTAAGCTGCGGAATTGTGTCAGACTGATCTTGACCATTCCGCGTTTTCAGTTGGGGAGGAGAAGGACCACCCTCCTTTTGCAGAGCGGTCTGACCCGCAACATTCGGTAAAGATTCCTGCAGGCTCCGGTCTCGCACTGCCAAATCTATATTCCGAGGAGGGATGCAACTGTTCCGCCCTGAATCTTCCGACAATTCCTGCCCTTTGCGTTTCTCGAGCTTCTCCAGCAAACTGAGCAGTGGGTCCAGGGACTTGCGATAGGGCTCACGTGAGATGGGATCATGGAATACCAGTCCTTGCCAACGATTTTGCGGGCGGAGAACGGCTATACGTACCTCATCGAACTTCGACCGCAGCATTGATTCGGAGATCTGATCTTGTCGCAGGAGAACAAGTTGATCGTCAGAAACGATGCGGACGAGTTGCTGCGTTTCGTTGGCCTCAAGATTTCCTTCGAGGATCTTGGTTTTTTCGGATAGATGACGCTCCCAATGGTACTGGCCGTCTCCGCGGATAAGCACACAAACGTCCTGGCCTTCGCGGACCCGTTCAAGCCGCATCAGGTAGGCGGCTTCCTTTCCGGATTGCGATGAAGTAGGCGTCTGCGCCCACAGACTTCCGGCACAGAAAATAAGAAGAAAAAACGCTCCAAGAATTCGGCTCGTGCGAGTATTCATGGGCGCAGCAAATCCACATAGAACATACCACCGAAAGGTGCCGAAAGGAGGGGGTCCAGCGGGCCAGGGGTTCTATCTCGATTGGGCATTTGATGCTATTGCCCTCGCGATATAATAACTGTAGGAATCTATGATTTCTGGCCGAACCGGATGCGAACTGGCTGTACTGGCGGTTCTCTGCGTTCTGACGGTGTTTTTCTTCCCGTCCATGCAGGGTCCCTATTCTGTGGTCCACGGACCGGCTACCGCACTTCTGGCGGCGCGAGCAGCAGCCCGTTTGCAAAGCGCCATCGTGCATGCCGCACTTAGATCGGCCGCCAGTTGTCTGTTCTCGCCCCTCGCCGTTCTCTTTTGGACGCCGATTTCAGCGGCAGATTTTCACTTCGTTTCCGTGCCCGAGTGCAACGCCATTCTCCGTTGCTGATTCTCCTCAAACTGTCGTTCTAGAATCCCAATCTCTGTCCCGGCCGCCGGAAGTGTTTCCTTCTGTCATGCATTTCTAAGCGTGCCTCCCCGGAGATTGTTCAGCCATTATTTGCTCCACAGCTAATCCAACACTTCTTTCAAATGAGGAGGACTAAATAAAATGACACAGAAAAGAATAAAGACATTTGCTCTAATCGCGGCGCTGGCAGGTGCGTTGACACTAGCAGGATGCGCTAAGAAAGCAGCCAAAGTGACGCCGCCACCGCCGCCCACAGCCACACCCGCGCCCACCGTCACTCTAGCCGCCAACCCCAGCGTGGTCCAGCAGGGACAATCGTCCGTGCTAACGTGGCAAACCACCAACTCCAATGAAATTACCATTGCCGGACTGGGCACGGTCCCACCCTCTGGTTCCCGGTCGGTCACACCGAGTGCCTCCACCACCTACACCGCGGTTGCCCAAGGTGCGGGAGGGACGAATGAGGCTTCCGCCCGCGTCACAGTGAATGCCGCCAGCGCCATGGCGATGCCGTCGCCCACGGATGAGGAATTGTTCAGCCGGAACGTCAAAGATGTTTTCTTCGACTACGACAAATTCGCCATGCGCCCTGACGAGACGCCGACCGTCAAGAATGACGAAGCCTTTCTCGCGCAGCATCCGAGCATCAAGGTTGTAGTCGAGGGCCATTGCGACGACCGCGGATCCGATGAATACAACATCGCTCTCGGAGCCAGTCGCGCAGAAACTGTAAAGCGAACGCTCGTCCAAGAGGGAGTTCCCGCCGATCACATCCGGACCGTCAGCTACGGCAAGGAGAAACCGTTCTGCACCCAGGACAACGAACAATGCTGGCAGCAGAACCGGGTAGACCACTTTGCATTCGACCGCTAACCACTCCTAAGGAAAGGGCGGCTCGCTTTTGGGCCGCCCTCCAAATCCAGTACGATATCCTTCTAACGAAGAAGCCCCAGATAGAGATGAATGAAAACATCCAGACGACACCCACCAGCCGATGGAGAACCTGGCTGTCACGTCGCGTAACCGAACTGCGGCAACGTGAGGGCCAGATCTTCCTGGTCTTGGCGCTGGTCATCGGCGCATTGACCGGACTGGCGGTCGTCGCCTTCATCCTGCTGACGGAGCGCCTGGGAATGCGCCTCTACCCGATGGGCGGCGCTCCGTGGCGGCGTCTGCTCTTCCCGGTCGTAGGATCGCTCGGAATCGGATACCTGCTCTACCGTTATTTTCCCAACGCCCGCGGCAGCGGCGTGCCCCAAACCAAGGCCGCCCTGTTCGCCCGCGAAGGCCGCATCACGCTGCGCACCGTGCTGGGCAAGTTTTTCTGCACCTCCGCAACGCTCGCCAGCGGAATTCCACTCGGACGCGAAGGCCCTTCGGTGCAAGTCGGCGCAGGCATTGGTTCCGTGCTCGGACGCCTCCTCGGATTGTCCAATGAGCAAGTAAAGAAGTTGATCCCGGTGGGAGCGGCGGCAGCCATTGCAGCCGCGTTCAATACGCCGCTCGCAGCCGTGCTTTTTTCGCTGGAGGAGATCACCGGCGATCTCTACGCCCCGGTCATGGGTGCGGTGGTGCTGGCCTCGGCGACTGCGTGGATGGTTCTGCGCGTTTCGCTCGGCGATCATCCTCTCTTCAAGGTTCCGCAATATCATCTGATCCATCCGGCGGAATTCGGGGTCTATGCCGTGCTCGGCGTGGCCGGCGGTGTGGTTTCGGCGGCGTTCACGAAACTCTTGCTGGGCATACGAGCGCGCTTCCTGCGATTTCCGCAGAAGACAGTCTGGTTCCAACCGGTAGCGGGAGGCTTGCTGGTCGGCGTGATGGGATGGTTTGTGCCGCAGGTTCTGGGCGTCGGTTATGGCTATGTCGGCGAGGCGTTGAACGGAAATATGGCGTTCAAGATGATGGCGCTGCTGGTGGTTCTGAAGCTGGTCGCCGTTACCACCAGTTATGCGTCGGGCAACGCGGGCGGCATCTTCGGCCCGTCTTTGTTTATCGGCGCGATGTTGGGAGGCACGGTCGGAACAGTGGCGCATCATTTTTTCCCCGCTTACACGGCGGCCCCCGGAGCCTACGCGCTGGTAGGAATGGGTGCGGTTTTCGCGGGCGTGGTGCGCACTCCCATGACTTCGGTGCTCATGATCTTCGAGATGACGCAGGACTATGCGGTGATCGTCCCGCTGATGATTGCGAATCTAGTGAGCCTTTTCATCGCTTCGCAATTGCAGCACGAGCCCATTTACGAAGGTCTGGCCCTGCAAGATGGCATCCACCTGCCTTCGGCGGAGTCCCGTCAACGCTATGGTCAGCGTCAGGTAATAAAAGTGATGCAGACAGCGAGCGAGTCGCTGGCGGCTGAGATGACGGTTCGGGAAGCCTTGGAACAAGTACGATCGAGCAAATTCCGCACCTCGCTGGTGACGGATCAGCGGGGTGTGATCGGCGTCATCAATCTTGCGACGCTGGAACGAGAGCTAACCGAGAGCCCTGACAAGAAGCTCGCCGAGCTGACGGATGCTATGGTCTTCCCGCACGTCCACGCCGACCAGGCGCTTGATTTGGCGCTCGAGCGCATGGGAGCAAACCAGCTCGAAATCCTGCCGGTGGTAAACCGTGGGGACGTGCACAAATTGGAAGGCATCGTGACCCTGCGGGATGTGCTAGACGCATACGGCGTAAACCGCGCCTAGGTGTAGGGACAGCCGCCCTCGGCTGTCCAGCACGCTCGTGGAGCGACGGGCGCCCTCGCCCGTCCAGCACGTTCATGGAGCGACAGCTGGCAGAATCCAATTCGCATCGACGTTCATCTATCCAGCATGAGCCTCGATAGTTTTTTAGTAGAACCCCTCTCCTCGCACCAGGCACTGGGCGGGTCTTTGCCCGAGGATGGAACGCGCACCACTCCCGAATCTGTAGACGCCCCCCTGCTTGACTCCTACTCGCGGGCGGTCACCGCCGCGGTGGAGAAAGTCAGCCCCTCCGTGGTGAACGTTGAAGTGCATCAAACGCTGCGCCCAACTGGCGGCCGAACTCGTCCAGCGGAACGAACCGGCGAGCCACGCGAGCGCCGTGGCGGCGGCTCCGGCTTCGTCTTCACGCCCGATGGATTGATTCTCACCAACAGCCACGTGGTGCACGACGCCACGCGCATCGAGGTGACGCTGGCCGACGGACGCCGCGCTCCCGCTCATACCATCGGCGACGATCCAGCGACCGATCTCGCCGTCATCCGAATCGATGCTTCCGGATTGCAGGCCGTTCCCCTCGGAGATTCGCAGCGACTGCGACCTGGCCAGATGGCAATTGCGATCGGCAATCCCTACGGATTCCAGTCCACGGTGACGGCCGGCGTGATCAGCGCGCTCGGGCGCTCGTTGCGCTCCTACTCCGGCCGCCTGATCGAGGACGTCATTCAAACCGACGCCGCTTTAAATCCCGGAAACTCCGGCGGCCCACTGGTTGACTCCCGAGGGCATGTGATCGGAGTCAACACGGCGACGATTCTGCCGGCCCAGGGAATCTGTTTCGCGATCGGAATCAATACCGCCAAATTCGTGGCCAGCCGCTTGCTGCGCGATGGACGCATCCGGCGAAGTTACATCGGCGTCTCGGCGCAGACGGTTCCGATTCATCGCCGCGTAGTCCGCTTCTATTCTCTTGCCCGGGAAACCGGCGTGGTCGTAGTCGGCGTTGAGGACGGGAGCCCGGCGCGCACCGCGGGCTTGCGCGAGGGTGACGTGATCGTCGCGCTCGCCGTCGCCAGCGATAACAACGATAATGATGACCAGCCAGTCGCGGGAGTCGATGACCTCCATCGCTTGCTGACCGATGCCCAGGTGGGCGCGCGGTGCACCTTGACGATCATTCGACACACCGAGAGGCTGGTTCTACCCATCTTTCCCGAAGAGGCACGGTAGTAACCATTAGCTCGCTCGCGGCTCCTCCTATCACATTGCACGCACTGGATTTCGTGTGTTAGCTTCGACTCGGAGAGGTCCGCTTGCGACACACGCTTCCGGCTGGGATAGGAATGAAGATGGACCGCAAGGAAACTGACGTTTACCTGCGGCTCGATCGAGCGCGTCTCCCCCAGCACATCGCCATCATCATGGACGGAAACGGCCGCTGGGCCCGCCGCCGCCACATGCCTCGCGTTGCCGGACACCGCGCCGGCGTAGCCGCCGTGCGTTCGACAGTCGAGACCGCGGCACGGATCGGAATCCCGGCCCTGACCCTCTACGCCTTCTCCGAAGAAAACTGGAAAAAGCGCCCGAAGACCGAAGTCGACTTCCTGATGCGCCTTCTCTGTCGCTATCTCCAGGCGGAAATCAAGACTCTCAACGACAATAATATCCGCTTGAAATATATCGGCCGTCAGCATGAGTTGCCCGAGTCGGTGCAGCGCGAAATGCAAGAAGCAAGCGACGCCACCGCGAAAAATACCGGAATGCTGCTGACCCTCGCGCTGAACTACAGCGCGCGCAGCGAGATTGTCGACGCGTTTCGCTCACTGGCCGACGCTGCCGCCCGCAATGGCGGACTCGCTCACCTGGCCGTCGACGAGCAAGCCATCAGCGACCATCTCTACACCCGTGGTCTGCCCGATCCCGATTTAGTAATTCGCACCAGCGGAGAGATGCGGCTGAGTAACTTTCTGCTCTGGCAACTGGCCTACGCCGAGATCTACGTAACACAAACGTTGTGGCCTGATTTCCGCGGTCTGCAACTGCTCGAAGGCATTGAAGAATATCAAAAGCGCGATCGCCGCTACGGCGGACTGGGGCAGAACGGCCATCCGCCCGTCCGTACCCACGCAGGGGCCAAGCGTTGATGAGCACGGTTCGTGTGGGGACGGGCGTCCTCGCCCGTCCAAGCCGAGCGAAGCTCGGCACCCCCCTGTGCTCACGGCGACGAGACGCCGCCGCGTTTCAATGAGCTCCCGCCCATGATCAAGCGCATCGCAACCGCCGTAGTTTTAATCCCCCTGGTTCTGCTGCTCGTGCTGAAGGCCCCACTCTACCTTCTGTCCATCGTCGCCGGAGCAGTCGCCCTTCTGGCCATCGCCGAGTTCCTTAAACTCGCGACCCGTTACGCAGTCCAGCCCCTGGCACCCGCCACCTACACGTTCGTCGCGCTCTTCTTCCTATTCGTAATAGTGGCGTCCGCCGACCGCACGCCTCTGGCTGAAACCGCGGCCATTCTCTACGGAATCGCGCTGGCAGCGGCGCTCGCTCCCTTTGTTTTTCTGACCGTAGCCATGCACCGCACGGATCTGAAGACCGGCTATCCCGCAGCAGCGGCCTCGACCTTCGCCTTCGCCTACATTGCCATCCCGATGGCGCTGCTGGTCGCGATCCGCCAACAACCCGCCGGAGCAATCTGGACAATCTACACGCTGCTCGTCGTCTGGGCGGGAGACATCTTCGCGTACTTCGTCGGCAAGTCAATGGGGCGCCACCTCATGTCGCCTGAGATCAGCCCGAAGAAGACCTGGGAAGGCGCCGTGGCATCAATCGTAGCCAGCGTAATCGTCGGCACGCTGTGGTTCCAGCACGCCCCCGGAATCAGTTCCGCGCTGCTGCGGATTGGATTGATCGACCTCCGCGACGGCATGTTCGGCCTGGAACGGCCCCAACTGTGGCCCATCATTCTACTGTCGGCAGTCGTCAACATCGCGGCGCAGTTAGGCGACCTGGTCGAGTCCCTCATCAAGCGCGGCGCCGCAGTAAAAGATTCCGGCACCATCCTCCCCGGCCACGGAGGCATGCTAGATCGCATCGACGCCATGCTCTTCGCCGTGCCCGTGGTATGGGCCTACGGGGCCTGGCGGCTGATGCAGTAGGCAGCTTTCAGACCCGACCGCTAGCGCTTCAGTTCGAGCGCCGCACGCAATATCGGCTCAGGATCACGGCTGATGGCGGAAGCCTGGGTGCCAAGTTGCCGCTCCAATTCCTTGCGGGCCCGAATTGCTGTGGATACATCCTGGTCTTTGACATTGTCTTTGGCATCGGAGGACAACAACAACGACTGGGACTTAAGCAGACTGGCGTAGACAAAACGTGCCGGAAAGCCCGTGTCTCGCAAGAACATCGCGTACATATACCAATCGACGCCCTCGCTGTGCCGGTCGTCGAGTCCAGAATCGAGCTGAAGTGCCGCCTGATAGAGCGGTAGCGCCTTGTCAGTTTCGCCGCGTTTTGCCAGCAGTGAAGCCTCCGCCACATCGGCAAAGCTCTCCAGCTTCTTTTCTTTCGCTTGCGCCGCGAAGCTACGCGCCATTTTGTAGTGCCGCAATGCCAAGTCGGGATGATTGGCCCGGGCGTTGCACTCTGCCAGCTTCAGCACCACGCTGATCAAATTGGCCGCCGGCGGAACATCGGCTGCAGGCCGCTGCGCTACCTTCGTCAGATAGGCTTCATAGTGTCCGATGGCATCCTCGAATTTATTTTGCTTCTCCAATTCCAGCGCCAAATAGAGGTCAGCATCGGCTTGCGCTGGGTCGAGCGCAAGCGCCTTCTGCCAGCTCACTTCGGCTTCATCGGCATGTCCGAATTGCTCGGCGAGGATGCCATGATTCACCAGCAAAGCGGCATCCCGAGGCGCAACCTTGAGCCAACTGCCGGTAAGGTGATACGCCTCATCGAGCCGTTTTTCCTGCGTTAGATACTTCAGCCATGCATCACGCGGAGCCGGATCGGCCGGGTTGGCCTTGATCGCGTATTGCCAGGCCGCGACAGACTCATCCGGATTGCCCTCCTCCAGCGCCTGTCGCGCCAGTCGCACCTCAAGCGGAGTGTCGTAAGGAGCCAGTGAAGCCGCGCGCTTCAAATCCGCCAGATCGCCGCCGTGCAGGGCGTAGTAATAGTGCACTTGATCGACACAGCCCCAAAGCAGCAGCGCCGAAGCAGTTCCCACCCGCAGAGCGCGTGCGGCCGAATTCGGTCCCGCCAGCCAGCGCACGGCCGTCATCGTCCTGCTCCCCGCCGCACGCGCGCCTTCCGCCAGCTTGCTGTTCGAAATCTGGGCGCGTGAATTTACCAGCAAGGCAGCGATACGTCCGTCCCGCAATTTCCAGATGGCACCGTCAAGAATGAAGTGGTGAATATTCACCAGGGCGGTGAAGAGCAAGAAACTCCGCGTGAAATCAAAATGAAATACCAGGCTCGAAAGCCACGGACCGGGAATGAAGAGTGCAATCCCCCCAACCACGAGAATCGCGAAATAAGAAAAAGGACGCCACGGCCGGCTCGGCGTGGTCGCCGCTTCTCGCTTGGCGTAGTAACTGGTGATCCAAAGATATTGCGCGGAGTGCATCACCGCGAGAACGCCCGTGCTATACCGGCTCCGCGGAACCTGGAATCCTTCCACCAGCGACAGCAGGCTGGGCACCAGGAACCACACACACTGAGTAGAAAACAGAGTCAGCGACGGGATCATTCTGCGAAAGCCCGCCTGCGCGACCAGCCGCGACAAGCCGAAAACCGAGCAGCCCACAAAGACGACCGCGAGAGCGACTTGGGCTCGCGAGCTTATCGTCGCGGGGATGTTGAGCGAGACAAACAAATAATCGCCCGAAGGCCCGGTGTGGAGGCTCAGCAGCAAGACCGCGTATGAGATCAAGAACGCCGCATAAAGGGCGCGCCGCTCGAGGTTGGAGGGTTGCGCGCCGGCCCGGCGCGCAAACATCATGAACAGGCCGTAATTCTGCCCGCTATAGTGCCATGGACTCGCCGTGAGATATAAGGTGAAGATAAAAGGTAGAGACCGAATCCAGAAGTGCGAAAAAATCACAGTCAGCGCCACCAGCAGCGTGATGTGCACAGTAAAGATCCGGTATTTTTCAAAGTCCTCTTTCGTATGATAAGCGCGATAAATCGTCGCCATGTAATGCGGATAATTGAAAAACAACGCGAGCGCGTAGAACAGGACGGACCAGGTGAGCGTGCTGGCAGCAGAAGAGAAATACGCAAGCAGCAACAGCGGAACCGACCACGCGCCACATCCCACAACCAAATCCAGCCATGGCCGATAGATCCACACGGCTTCACGGCTCGCATTTTGCTTGTTTCCAGGCATAGTAACTGCGGATTACGTCAACGGTACGTAGATGTCACTCTTTAGAATTGTAGGTGGACCTTCCTCAGCGCCGGTTATCCAAAAGGGCTCGTCCACAAGTAACCTGAGAACTAACCTGTAGAAGTCACCCGCTGTCCTGCACCAGCTTCGAATGCCATCCCGGGTAGTGGGCTACTTTGAATTCAACCGGTGTTCTAGAGTCTTCTCCCTCAATCGTCGAAGGCATCGGAACCGCCCCGACCGTAGCGCTGGCGTCTCGCCGGCTACCGCGGAAGTGAAAGTAGCCCATACCCCGCACCGTGGCTGCGGTTCGAACCGCTCCATCCCGTACAATACGAACAGTCCCCTTGATGAAACGCATCGCCATCCTCGGTTCCACCGGCTCGATCGGACGCAGCACTTTGAGCGTGGTCGAGAGCTATCCCGACCGCTTTCAGGTCGCGACGCTGGCCGCCGGCAACAATGTCGCGCTCGCCTTCGAGCAAGCCGTTCGCTGGAAGCCGCGAGTGGTGTCGCTGGCCGATGAAGCCACCGCCCAAGCGCTCCAAACCAAGCTGCGGCAAGCCGGCTTAAGCAACAACGACGTCGAAGTCGTCCACGGCGCCGCCGGCACCGTCCGGGTCGCAACCCATCCCGAAGTCGATTTCGTGGTCAGCGCGATTGTGGGTGTCTCCGGTCTGGAGGCGACCTACGAAGCAGTACGCGCGGGCAAGACCGTAGGCCTCGCCAACAAGGAATGTCTAGTTGTGGCGGGCGAGTTGATCACAGCTGAAGCCCGGAAGCAGGGCAAGCCGCTGCTGCCGATCGACAGCGAACATAACGCCGTCCATCAATGCCTCCGCGGCGGACGGATGGACAAAGACGAGAAAGTAAACGAGGTTGACCGCATCTGGCTGACCGCCTCCGGCGGCCCGTTTCTGAACACGCCCAAGTCGGAATTTGCCTCAATTACGGTGCAACAGGCCCTGAATCATCCCACCTGGAAAATGGGTAAGAGGATCACCATCGACTCGGCCACGTTGATGAATAAAGGGTTCGAGGTGATCGAGGCCTGCCGCCTGTTCCAGGTCCCGCCCGAGCGCGTCGAAGTCATTGTGCATCCGCAGTCTACGATCCACTCACTGGTCGAATTCGTCGACGGCAGCATACTTGCCCAAATTTCCGTCACCGATATGCGTCTCCCCATCCTCTACGCCCTAACATATCCGGAGCGCATTCCCTCCGATCTTCGTTTCTCGATACGTGACTTACGGCATCTGGATTTCTGCCCCCCGGATATGGAAAGATTCCCTTGTCTTGCTTTGGCTTACGAAGGGGCGGCGACCGGAGGCACAAAGACCATCGCCCTGAACGCCGCCGACGAAGTAGCCGTAGCCGCGTTTCTGGAGGAGCAGATCGGTTTCCAGGACATTCCGCGAATCATTGAGGCAGTGATGGCGGCAACGCCAGCCCGACATTTGGAATCTATACAGAAGGTACTCGCTCTGGACACTGAGGCCCGCCTTTTGGCAAGAGAAGTCGTGAAGCAGCGCCGCCGAAAGGGATCGCCCATCGGGGCCATTTCATAATAGGAATTAGGGAGTAATCTGGGAATGATGCCGCAGCTTTTTTCCATCCTTCAGACCATTTTCATCATGGCCATCGTGCTCGGATTCATGATCTTGATTCATGAATTCGGACACTACGCCGCTGCCAAGTATTTCGGCGTCCGCGTTGAGGTCTTTTCCATCGGCTTCGGCAAGCGTCTCCTCGGTTTCACAAAAGGCGATACCGACTATCGCATCAGCGCTATTCCGCTCGGCGGTTACGTCAAGATGTCGGGCGAAAACCCCATGGATGACCGCACCGGCGATCCGGGCGAGTTTCTCTCGCATCCGCGCTGGCAGCGCTTCATCATCGCCATCGCCGGACCATTCATGAACGTCATGCTCGCCTTTGCTTTGTGGACCGGCGTCTTCATGGTGCATTACGAATACCGCGCCGTGATCGACGGGCCTGCCTTGGTTGGATTTGTCGTGCCCGGCACCCCCGCCGCCAACGCTGGAATCCAAACCGGCGACCAGATCGTCCGCGTCGACAACATCGAGAACCCCAACTGGGAACAGGTTGGCTATAAAGAAGCTCTCAGCCCCAATCAACCTTTGAAGTTTGAGATGTTGCGCAAAGGCGTCATTTCCTACATCACTCTCGTCCCTCAGCCCATGGGCCGCAATCAGGCGGGCGATGTCGGAATGGTGCCCAAAGAACCGCTTTTTATCGCTACCTTCATCGAACGCGGCATGCCTGCGGAAAAGGCCGGCCTCAAAGTCGGGGACCAGATCCTGACCGTCAATGGCCAGGAGGTTTTCGCGCTTGAAGCGATGGTCGACCTGCTTTCCCGCACCAAAGATCAGCCCTTGGAAATCGTCGTCCTCCGCAATGGCCAAAAGTTCACATTCAAGGTTCAGCCCATCCTCTCTGCCGGTAACCCTCCCGGGGAGATGCGCTACCGGATCGGCCTCGCCAGCAACCCGACCAAAGTCGTCAAACTGCCTTTCCCGGAGGCTGTCCGTAGATCGGTTGCCGAATGCGTCAAGAATTCGTCTCTCATCCTGGAGTTGCTGCAAAAGATGGTGCAGCACAAGGTCTCCATGCGTCAGGTCGATGGCCCAATCGGCATCGGCAGCGCCGTAGGTGCGGCCGCCCGCGAGGAAGGCTGGACTCCGCTATTATTCGTGAGCGCCATTATCAGCCTCAACCTGGGTGTGATGAACCTGCTCCCCATCCCCATCCTGGACGGTGGCGTAATCCTCCTTCTATTGATCGAAAGCCTCATGCAGAGGGAAATCAGCCTGCCCATAAAAGAACGCATCTACCAGGCAGCATTCGTGTTTCTAGTTCTGTTCGCCGTGACCGTGATCTACAACGACATAGTCAAAACCCTGCCCGGCCTAACCAGGATGCCCTAGCCTCGTGTGGCGCGGGCGCCCTCGCCCGCGTGGAAGCGCCACTACTCCAGGGTTGGAGCACAGTTCACCGTGGCTCTACTAGCCTTCGGGTGGCGCAGCGGTTCACCGCTGCGATTGAACCCGACCAATTCCGAGGGCTTCTGCCCCCGAGGTGCGATCCGCGACCCCCATCCGTAACCAGCGCCCACCTCGCGCTTTCCCCCTCCCTGGTTTAAAATAGAGAGACCGAACATGGCCGAAATCCAGCGTAGAAAAACCGTTACCGCCACCATAGCCGGCGTCCGCGTGGGCAGTAATGCACCGGTTATGGTGCAGTCCATGACCAACACTGACACCGCCGACATCCCCGGCACCATCAAGCAGGTAGCCGCCCTGGCGCGCGCCGGCAGCGAGGTAGTCCGAGTCACCGTCAACAACGACGATGCCGCCAAAGCCGTCCCCTACATCGTCGAGGGCCTGGCCAAGCAAGGCCTGCACACCCCCATCGTCGGCGACTTCCACTACAACGGACACCTCCTCTTGACCAAATATCCCGCCTGCGCCGAAGGCCTGGCCAAGTACCGTATCAATCCCGGCAATTCCAGCATCGGCCGCAAGGGTGACGACAATTTCCGCACCATGGTAGAAGTGGCTGTGAAGTATCGGAAGCCCGTGCGTATAGGCGTGAACTGGGGATCGCTCGATCAAGCCTTACTGACCAAAATGATGGACGAGAACTCGCTTCTGCCGGAGCCGAAAGACGCCCGCGAAGTCACCATGGAAGCCATCGTAGTAAGCGCGCTAACCTCAGCCAAGCTGGCTGAGCAGCACGGACTGCGCCCCGACCAGATCATCCTCAGCGCGAAAGTCAGCGGCGTGCAGGATCTAATCGACGTCTATCGCATCCTGGCCGCCCGCTGCGAGTACCCGTTGCATCTCGGACTCACCGAGGCCGGCATGGGCGCCAAAGGCATCGTGGCATCGAGCGCGGCCATGGCCGTGCTACTCCAGGAAGGCATCGGCGACACCATCCGCGTTTCGCTCACCCCCGCTCCCGGAGGCGATCGCACCGAAGAAGTCCGCGTGGCGCAGCAAATCCTGCAGTCGCTCGGCATTCGCAGTTTCACTCCGCAAGTCACCGCCTGCCCCGGCTGTGGTCGCACCACCAGCACTTTCTTTCAGGAAATGGCCGAGCAGATCCAAACCTACCTGCGCGATCAGATGCCGGTCTGGAAACAAACCCACAGCGGCGTCGAAGAAATGAAAGTCGCCGTGATGGGATGCGTGGTAAATGGCCCCGGAGAATCCAAGCACGCCAGCCTGGGAATTTCCCTCCCCGGCACAGCCGAAGAACCGAAAGCCCCCGTCTACGTAGACGGCCGCCTCTTCACCACTCTAAAAGGCGACAAGATCGTAGCCGAGTTCACAAAGATTCTCGACGACTACGTAGACTCCCACTACGCCGCAAAAGAAAAAGAAGAAGTAGGCGCCAGGGCCTGAGCCGAGAGAATCACGTAGGGACAGCCGCCCTCGGCTGTCCAGGCGAGCGCAGCTCGCCAGCTGCATCCGAAGAGGTTTTTGGACTGTAAGAATGAAATTAAGAATCCGCCATTTCGGTGTCTTGCTCCTAGCTCTTTTGCTAGCCGCGCCCTTTGGGCAAACCTCCCAATCGTCGGCCGCGTCCCCGCCCGCGCCCGAATACCGGCTCCGTTTCTATCACACGCACACCCGCGAGCGGCTCGACATCGTCTACCGCCGTGGCGATACCTACTTACCGGAAGCATTGGATGAACTCGACCACTATCTCCGCGATCATCGCACCGGTGAGGTGCATCATTTCGATCCCCGCCTGTTCGACCTGCTCCACGACCTGACCGCGTCTCTCCACGATTCCGGCGGCGAGATCAACGTTATCTGCGGATACCGGACACCCTCGAGCAACGAATTCCTGCGCACCCGCAGCCCACACACCGGCGTGGCGCGCCACAGTCTGCACATGCAGGCGGAAGCCATTGACATTCGCTTGCCCGGGATTCCGACCGCAGCCCTGCGTGATGCGGCGCTGCGCCTGCATCGCGGAGGGGTTGGTTATTATCGAGGTTCGGACTTCGTACACGTCGACGTGGGCCGCGTGCGCAGCTGGTAGTTCTCCACTTCTTTAACGCTCAGGGTTAACCCTCACCACGGATACGGATAACCCTTCGCCAGCACCTTGTCCAGAGCGGCGTCGTGCCCGTAGATGTCATCGTAGAAATGAACAATGCCGTCATCCGGCACAATCACGGTGGCGTAGAGGATCAACACCGGAATCGGGTGCGTCAGATTCACCTGCTGTGTCGTAGTGCCGTTCATCGCCGCGCGAATCCGCTCCGGCGTCCATCCCGGATTGTCCCGAAGAACCCAAGCCGCCAGATCGGCGGGCCTTTCCAGACGAATGCAACCGTGGCTGAAATCCCGCCGCGACCTCGCGAAGAATTCCGTCGCTGGCGTATCGTGCATATAAACGTTGTAACTGTTTGGAAAGATAAATTTCGCGAGTCCCAGCGCATTCTTTGGGCCCGGCTTTTGCCGGACGAAAAGCTTGCCCGCTCGAAGTTGGCCGAGCACCTCGGGCGTGACCGCCCCCGCTGAGACGACATTCTGTTTACCGTCCACAACTTCGAATCCCTTTTTCGCCAGGTAGTCGGGGTCGCGCACAATGTGCGGAATCATCTCCCCTTTGGTGATCGAATATGGCACCGACCAGTACGGCCGAAAGACGACATACTGCATCATGTCGGTGAACACTGGCGTGTTGTGGCCGTAGGCTTTGCCGACCACGACGTTCATCGTCAGCCCGATCTTGAAGTCCTTGTCATAGGCGCGCAGCCGGAATTCGGGGATGTTCACCACGATGGGCTCTTTTTCATAGGAGCCCGGCAACCAGCGCCATCGCTCAAGGGTTAGCTGCATTTGCCTAACCCGGCGGCTCAGCGGAACGTTCAGGTCGGCCAGGGTTGTAGCGTCAATTTTCCCGTTCGCATCCCGGCCATGACGGCGCTGAAAATTCTTTACCGCGTCCACTAGCGCGCCCTCGTAAATCAGTCCATCCGCCGGAACGTTGGCATCAGCCGGAAGGTCGCCGACCAGCCGCAGAAGCCGCGTGAGCCGCGGGACACCGGGATAGGTGTCGCCGGCAACAATCGCCTTCTTGGTGGGCGGGAGCTGTTCCCCATCATCCTTCTTTGCCAGTTCGACGTAGGTTTGCAGCGCACGAATCGTACGCTGATAACCCGGATACGGCGGCTCGACTTGCGCCAAAGCGCCGGCAACGTCGCCCGCATTGACAACAACATTGTCTCTAAGAAATTCGGGCAGATCGTATTTCTTGGATTCAGCATCCAGAGCAAAGTCGAAGTGCTTCGGATTCACCTTGCCAATGTGGAGGTCGGAGACATATCTCATCGCGCAAACCGTAAGCGCGAGATCGAACTTAACCGCATCCGCCTCCGTTGGCTGTCCCGTCGTCGGTTTGAGTTTGGCCAGCCGATCGTTCCACCGTGGCCCATCGTAGTCGTCGGCCGAGAGTCCCTTCTGGTCGGCCTCGAGCAAAAGCGCGATTACTTGTTTCGCCTCCGAGGTCGGCTCCATCCCCTTAACCCACCACAATGAATTCCCGTTGAGTTCGTAGAATTTCTGCACATGCTTGCTGTAATCGCTGAAATTAGGCCACCGCAAATCTTGGAAACTGCCAGCGCTAATCGCTGCCTGTAGCCAGGCTCGACCTTCGGAGCTAAGCTCTTGCGTCGCCGCACTGGTATTGCTCGAACTCGCAGGCTGAGCCTGTGCGACGCCAGCCGCCCCAAGCCCGAGTCCAATTCCAAAGACAAGAGCGATCAGCACGAGCCGTGCCGAAAGTCGAGAGGCCCCCCTCAAAGTTCCCGATATTTTCAAATGGATCCTCCTGACTTCAAGTCCCGTGAGAATAACACTATAGCGAAAAGGGGCAACCCTGATAACCAGAAACAAGGAACCGAACGAGAGGCGAAGTAGCCGCGCGCGCCCTAAGTCGGAGAATCGCGTTGGGGGAATCACGTAGGGACAGCCGCCCTCGGCTGTCCAGGCGAGCGAAAGCTCGCCAGCCGATTTTTATTGCTGTCCCGCTTGTGGGAAACATTGGGTGGGACGGGAATTGAATCCCACCCAAAACGTTATCGAAACGAATTATAGCGCGGCAGATAGCACTCTAACGCGGCTATTTCGGTGATTCGCACGGAAACGGCACGCTCGTGGATCATCGGGCTCCTCAGGTAGGACTCGAAACTGCCTGGAAACGTTAACCAAAGAACTTAGTGGGCACGGCTGGCAAATCTTAGTCCTTCTAAGTGCATGGAAAGCAACGAACTGATTTCTGGAATCACTTTGGACCTTAGGTATTTCTAGCGCCTACTGGAGCTGCTTCTTCTAGAGTCGGGTTGGCATCGCTTTCGAGGCCGGCTCATCTAATCCACGATGGGCAATCAATTAGCCGTTTCAGTATTGGATCTTGTTGGCATGCGAACTGGGGAACCCGCGGGCAGCGCAATTGCCCGATCGGTGGACTTGGCGCGGCACGTCGAGCAATGGGGATACAAACGCTACTGGCTGGCAGAACATCACTCCATTACCGGACTGGCCTGCTCGGCCACGCCGGTGCTGATTGCACATGTGGCCGGGGCAACGAAGACGATTCGGGTGGGCAGCGGGGGAGTGATGCTTCCCAACCATGCGCCGCTCGTAGTCGCGGAACAGTTCGGCACACTGGAGGCGCTGTATCCGGGACGAATCGATCTAGGTCTAGGGCGTGCTCCGGGGGGTGACTTCCAGACGATGCGGGCGCTGCGACGGGATTTAAATCAAAGTGGGGAAGATTTTCCGGCGCTGCTCGAAGAACTGCAGACGTACCTCGGTCCCGAGAAGCCTGGGCAAGTCGTGAGAGCAATTCCTGGACAGGGGAGCAATGTACCGATCACATTGCTGGGATCAAGCGGCTTTAGCGCCCAACTGGCTGGGATGTTGGGTTTGCCTTTCGCATTCGCGGCGCACTTTGCTCCCGAGTATCTATACGCAGCGGCGCAGCTCTATCGCGAAGAGTTCCGGCCAAGCGAAGAACTGCGGAAGGCGTACTTCATGGTAGCAGTGCAGGTGATTGCAGCGGAGACGGATGCGGTAGCCCGGCGATTGTTCACGACGTCGCAGCAACGCTTTCTGCGACTGATCCGAAATCAGCCGGTCGAATTATTGCCCGCAGTCGATTCCATGGAGCCGCTATGGCAGGACCACGAACGGGCGGTCGTTGAGGGCAAACTGCGCGCAGCAATTGTGGGATCGGATGCGACTGTGACGGCGAGCCTACAGAAGTTGGTGAGTGATACAGGGGCCGATGAGGTGATCGTGGTGACTGACACCTTTGAGCGTGAAGACCGGCTGCAGTCGTATCAGAGGGTGGCCCGGGTCGCCGCAACGATCGAGCTGAGGGCCGTGACAGTGAACGCCTGAAGTCGGGCAGAGCCTCGGCGAATTCAGACACGCCGACAAAAGCTTGATTCCTACACTTTCGTGATCGGATCAATAAGCGCCCTTTCACGGCGATGACAAGGAATGGGGAAGCGTGTGTGAGTCGAATCCTCGCGCCAACGTAGTTCCATGTAGTTAGCCAGCGGCAGATGGCATCTATCGCGGCTAGCTCGGTTTAGCTCGGTGTTAACGGCACGGAAATGGCACGGGAACGGCTACTTCGAAATCCGGGCTTGCACAGGAGCGCTCTGATGATCGCCGCAGCTTCATCCGGCGTGCGGCGACTATTTGCGCTGCGCGGCGAGATTCCCAGTCTCTAGCCGTGCGATTGCAGCTTTGCATTCTGAAAGTTTAGCCGAGATGCTTGAAGGTGGCGCGCCGTTGTGCTGCGACAGGCTGTCGTTCGCGATCGTTTCGGGCCACGCGGACAAAGCCCGCTGCAGAAACATTTGTGCCTGATGCCAGAGAGCAAGCTGTGCATCCGTTTCTTGCGCCTTGGCCGCTGCCGCAGCACATGCGAATCCCATATCTATCTGAGAGCGTGTAAGCTCTGCGCGCAGATGCATGTTTTCGGGGTCAGCGGAAACCATGGTCTCGCGTATCTTCAGCGCGGCACGCGCGGCAACCAACGTCTCGTTGGTGCTGCCCCGCTGCTGCAAGAGAGCGTAAATGTAACCATAAGTGCGAGCGACGCCCGCTCGAACCTTCATATCTCTGGGATCAGCTGCTGCCAACGATTCCCGAATGCCGAGGGCCTCCCGATAACTGGCGAGAGCAGCATCGAGCTCGCCGCGCTTGCCGAGAATATAGCCGATGTCGCTATAAGTGAAGGTAATGTCATAGCGGGCCTGGGTGCTGCTCGGATTCGCTGCCATCAGCTTTTCATCGATGCCCAGCGCAGTGCGGTCGTGCTCCAGGCCTTCGGAGAGTTTGCCCGATGCCGCGAGCGTCGCTGCCACGCGCTTGTGGGCGAAGGAAAGATTGCGCTGGTAGACCATATTCTGCGGAGCGGAGTTTGCTACCTGCTGAAACAACTGAAGCGATTGCTCGTACTTGGTTAGGGCCCCCGCTAGGTCGTTTCTAGCTGCGAGGGCGCCGCCAATGTCGTCGCGGTAACTCATAGCGAGGTCGGTAACCAGGTCCAGGCGCGACGGTGCGGCTCTCACCAAGGCTTCTCTGATTTGGACCGATTTCGCGCTATTCTCCGCCGCTCCGGCGTTGTCGCCGGCAAACTGCAAAGCCAGCGACAATGCTGAGTAACCCGAAGCGAGATCTCTCTGATCTTGGACGTTGCCACGATTCACAGCAGCGATTGCTTCTCGGATCCTCACCAGGTGGCGAAGACTTTTCAGCGCCCCTTGCGTATCACCCAGATTCGAACCCGCCGCACCACCTTGAACGGAAGCGAGTTTTTGATACCCAGCCGCAAGCTCCCGCTGCAAGGGAATGTCCCCGCCAGCCTCCGCAGCCAGGCTGTCGAGGTATTGCAGTGCGTGGTCCACAAGGATCTTTCGTGCCGCTGTCGAGCCGGGCAGGTGCTGGATGCTA
Source organism: uncultured Acidobacteriaceae bacterium (assembly GCA_963747545.1). Classification (GTDB taxonomy): domain Bacteria; phylum Acidobacteriota; class Terriglobia; order Terriglobales; family Acidobacteriaceae; genus Acidiflorens. The sequence goes on from CAVVFQ010000006.1 coordinate 65,990, forward strand.
TCGTGAATATCAAAAAGCAGTGAATTGGCCAGCTGGCGCACGTCATTGAAACGGCGCTCCGCACGGGCCTGCTGCATGCGGGCGATACGCGCCTCGCGCACAATCGCCACCGCACCGGCCAGGACAACCAGGGCGAAAATCGCGGCCGCCGCCAGCGCGAGTTTGTTGCGCTTGATGAACTTGCCGCTGCGGTAACTGAACGTGTCGCCACGCGCCGATACCGGCAAGCCGAGAGTGTACGAGTGTAAGTCTTGGGCAAACTCCTGCACTGACGGGTAACGGCGTTGCGGCTCCTTGCGCAATGCCTTCAGCAGGATCTGGTCGAGATCGCCGGACAAAGTCCGCCGCAACTTTTCCGGACTGGTGTTCCGGCAAACGCTCACCCACTCTGGCGTAATCTGACGGTCCATCTGTCCGGAGTGTCCGACGACACTGCTGGGCTTCTCCGGTTCCACCTCGCAAATGGCGTGAGCCAAGTCATAGGGCGAGTGCGCGTCCAGGCGATAGGGCAAGCGCCCGGTCAATAGCTTGTAGAGGACGACCCCCAGGGAATAAACGTCGGTTGCCGTAGTGATGACTTCGCCGCGAAGCTGCTCAGGGCTGGCAAATTGCGGAGTCATCATGCGCTGCGCAGTAAGCGTGGGGTCCCCTCCCGGAGAATCGGTTTCCAGGCTCAGAATGGTTGCAATACCGAAGTCAAGCAATTTGGGGACGCCATCTGCCGTAACTAGAATGTTGCTGGGCTTAATATCTCGGTGCACCACTAGCCGCTGGTGGGCGTACTGCACGGCCGAACAGACACTCTGGAAAAGATCGAGGCGGACGGCGGTTCCCAGCTTGCCTTCATCGCAATATTCGTCGATGGGCTTCCCTTCGACGAGTTCCATGACAAAGTAGGGATAACCTTCGTCTGTCGTGCCGCCATCGAGCAGGCGGGCAATATTTTCATGCTCAAAGCCGGCCAGAATCTAGCGCTCTTTCCGGAAGCGGGTGTACACAGACTCCGTGTCCAGGCCCTGCCGAACCAGTTTGATGGCTACTTGCTTTTCGAATTGGTCGTCGGCGCGAACCGCGCGATAAACATCCCCCATCCCGCCCACGCCCAATTTTTCGACGAGACGGTATTGTGCGATTCGCGCGCCGATCATCTTGTCGGTCTTATTGCATTCCTGAGCGCGAAGATCCTCGGCTAGTGTTCGGGCTACGATTTCAAGCGCTGGCTTTTCGAAAAAGTTCGCCGGGCGCTGTCCATATTTCAGCAGCGATTCCACCTCGACCCGCAAAGTCTGGTCTGCTGCGCAAGCGCGCTCCAGATACGCACGCCGCTGGCTTTCCTCGCACTGCATCGCAGCGTGATAGATGCGCTCGATGTCCTGCCAGCGTTCAGGCTTCATGGCCTACGCCCCTGTCGAGTTCCCGCTGCAGCCATGCCCGAGCCATACTCCAGTCCCGCATCACGGTTTCGGAGGAAATCTGCAAAACCTCTGCGGTTTCCTCCACCGTCATACCGCCGAAGAAGCGCAGTTCCACGACTTTGCTCTTTCTCGCATCGCTCTCCTCCAGGCGTGTCAGGGCCTGCTCCAAAGCCACCAGGTCGACGGTCGATTCCGCGGACACGGTGAACGCCTCATCCAGCGGGACGCGGCGGGCTCCTCCTCCGCGCTTCTCGTACCCCTGGGAGCGGGCAAAATCGGTGAGGATGCGCCGCATCATCTGCGCGGAAACGGCGAAAAAGTGCGCCCGGTCTTGCCACTCTACTTCCTTGACCTTGACCAGCCGCAAATAGACTTCGTTGACTAGAGCCGTGGTCTGCAGCGTGTGCCCATTTCTTTCCCGGGCCATGTAATGCTTCGCCATGCGGTGCAATTCCTCGTAGACCAGCGGCGTAAGTCGTTCCAGAGCAAGCCGATCCCCTCCCCGCCAGGCATGCAGGAGTTCGGTGATTTCCGACGAGGACGGACCGGTCATGGAAGGTGGTCCTGATCTGGCTCTGGGGAGGGTAGAAGTGCCTGCCAGATTTGAGCCCTGAAGGTACCACAGAGCCCCCGTCCAGTCTAGGGTACCGGCTTCCAGCGGTTCGGCTTTTTCCAGATAGCATGACAGTCTTTTCCAGTATTTCCCGCTAATAGCAGTAGGGAGTCCTTGGTGACGACCGCGGCACATGAATCCCAGAGCTAGGCCATTTCCCTAGGCTAAGGCTTAAAGATGCGGCAAAAGGAGACACAGCATGAAGACGAACGATACACACGAATCAGGTTCACGAATTGCCGGGCGGGGCTTGGTGCTGGTCGGCCTTCTCGCGGTAGCACTGGCGTTCGCGCCGAGCAGCTTCGCACAATCGAACGCCGCGCCTGCGCCGAAGGTTGCGGATGCAAAGGCCGCGCCACCGTCAGCGAGTTCAGTAACCGCCCAGGCCACAAAGGCGCCGAGGGGGATGGGAGAAGGAATCCAAATCCACGGCTGGTGGACGATCGAGATACGGAACCGGGACGGTTCGGTCGCCAGGCATGTCGAGTTTGAGAATGCGCTCGTTGGCGACGGCCCAGCAGTACTCTCATACCTGCTCTCAAGCAGCTGGGTGCCGGGCTCGTGGGAACTCCTTGTTTCGGGGACCTTAAGTGAGACGGGGCCCCAAGGCCCTTGTTCGACCGACGCATCCGGTGCGTGCTATATGGTTGCCTCAGGAAGCGGACCGGCGACCCAGGAGGATTGCACAACCGCGGTCGGCGCTGCCGACCCGCAGCCTTTTTGCTATGCAAACCTGACAACCTCCCTTACGGGAGCGCCGACTCCGGGCTTCAGTTCCTCGTCGCTTACCTTGAGCGGTCAAGCCTACGCGGATTTCTCCACGAACATAGTGTCCGTTCAGTCCCTCATGTCCTACTGCGTCGTCCAGGCCGGCGGGTACGGGAACTCGCCGAGCGCTTGTTACCCGATAGCTGCTAACCCTGCACGTTTCACGGAATATGATTTCTACCCGGCCCTAAGCCCCTCCCCAAATTGCGGTGGCAGCGGGCAGACTCTTTGCGAAGTACCCGTACAAGCCGGCCAGGTCATCGCAGCCTCAGTAACGTTCAGCTTCTCAAGTCCCAGCGGCGACGGCCAGTCCGCGACCCCGGCTCTGGCTCGCCCACAACCGATTCTTCGAACTCCGGCTTCAACCAAGCTCCCTGCTTCGACTCCAGTCACTCACTGATCGGAGCGCTGCGGGCAGAGCGAAAGGAGCTGGCGGTGGAGACGAGAGCTAACAACCGACTGATCACGATGAAGTCCGCGAAGGCGAAAGCCGTGTTTCGGGCGGCGGCAGCGACAGTAAGTCTGCGCCTCGACGGCGTTGGCCTGCTGCTCGCATTGCTTCTCGTCACTTTCTGCTCCCCGACTTCGCTGCGGGCGCAGAATGTCATTACCACCGTCGCCGGAGATGTTGGCGGGGACAACGTTGCGGGAGCCAGTTTCAATCTTCCCACGGGCGTGGCCGTGGATTCGTTGGGCGATCTCTATGTCGCCGACGCGCAAAACTGCGTGGTGTGGGAAGTCACCAACGGGGTGAGCACGGTGATTGCCGGCATCCCGGGAAACTGCACGCCCGGCGCCGGTTCCGGCGCACTGCAATCGCTGGCGCATCCCATCGACGTGGCCTTCTGCGGCAACAATCTCTACTTCGCCACGCACGGCTTCGATCCTGTGCTTTCCACGCAGAGCATTTCGACCGCTGTGGCCGGCGGCGTCTATGAAATCTCGAACGGAACGTTCTCCACGCTGCCCATGCCTCCAACACCTGTCAACTCCACGACTCCGTTATTTCCCGTGGCCCTTGCCTGCAATAGCAGTGGAGACGTATACCTCGCCTCTTATTTTTACCCCCCGAGTGTCTTGCCCGCCGGCTCGGTGGATGAGATTCCAGCAGGCAGCCAAACCACGGAGAATCTGATTCAGCAGGCGGGCACAGTCTATTCGGGCATTACCGTCGACAGCGAAAGCAACGTGTTTGTGCTGTCCACGACGGGAGCGTCGCAGGGCTGGCTTGGAACCACGTTGTTCGGAAGCAACGGATTTATCGATCGGGTGAGCAATGGCGCAACGTCGCCAGTTTTCACCATCGACGACAGCTTTCCGAATGCGTCACGGCTGATCTCCAACGGGCTGGGCAACTTCCTGCTCACAATCGCGGCCGGCGACAGCAAACCGACGGTTTTTGTGCAGGCCGCGCCCGGCAATGTAGTCGCCGGAAACGGGATCGCGGGCTTTAAGGATGGTGTCCAGGCGACGCTGGCGAGTTGAGCAATGCCACGGGCCTGGCGGTCGACGCCTGCGGCTCGATCTATGTGGCGGACTCCGGCAACAATGTAGTGCGCAAGATTCTGAATCCTGCGACGGCGGGCACGTCGGCTTGCGCTTCGGGTGCGCCGCCAAGCGGCCCTGCGCCCACACTCACTGCAGCTTTGAGTATTGTGCAAGGCAATGGGCAGATCACGGCTCCGGGATCGGTCACGTTCTATTCGACAGTTGGAATCCAGAATTGCACGAGCCAGTGCACGACTCCTCTCCAGGGCGAGGTGTTTTTCTGCTCTTTCTCAACTCCGTCGTTCACTCCAGCAAATTCTACCGATTCGGTTGCCTGCCAAGGCGGGGCCACGCTGGGAGCGGTTGCGGCCAACCCCACGAGCAATAGTTCGGGAGGCGTCAGTGACCAGGCACCATTCCTGATCGCCGGCACTTACTACGTGGCAGCGGAGTATTTCAATCCGCCCTATCTGCCGGTTACGACGGGATCCGTGACGGTAACGGTTTGTGGGGCGAGTTGCACCGACTCAGGTGTGCCGAACATTCCCGTCGCATCTAAGCCCGTGGCACTGACGCCCGGAGCGCTGAGCGTGAGCCCGAACGGTGGCAACGGGATCGTCGCGCTCGACGCCAAGAGCAACGAGTATTTTCTCAACAGCGCGGGCACCGTGACTTTAGTAGATAAGAACAGCGGCGGCGGCACGATCATTTCCCCCAGCACGGTCACCTCTAGCGGCGTGACGCTCGGCGCAATGAATAATCTTGGCGACATGGTCATTGGTGCGGACGGCAATCTCTACGTCACCGACACCGGGAACAACCGCGTCATTCAGGTGGTCAATCCATCAAGCGCCAGCCCGACGGTCAACCTCATTAATATTGGGTCCAGTGGCGGCACGCTGAGCCCGCCGCTCAATACACCGATGGGAATTTTCGAAACCAGCGATGAGGTGTATGTCACCGACATGCCGGCAAGCGGCCCACGCCTGGTGGCCTTCCGGCCCGATGGCAGCTTTCCTACGACGGTGCTCAATGCGGCGCCGGCAGGAACTCCTGCGTTGGGACAATTGTTGGGCATCGCAGTGAATCCGACCACGCTGACAATTTATGTGGCGAATTCAGAGGCGCCGGGCAGTTCATCGGGCGGCAGCATTCTTGAGATACCGAGTGGCGGCACGGCGTCTATGGTATCGACTCCGGGCCTCACCTTACAGTCGCCGTATGGAATCACGATAGATGCGGCCGGTGGTCTCTATTTTTCCGATACCAGCACGCACCTGGTCTACCGCATGGATATTCACGGAAACGTGATCGTCATAGCCGGCAACGGGACTGCGACCGAACGGCTGGGGGACTCGCTGCTGGCAGAAACCGCCGTGTCGGCCGTGCAAACCGGCTTGGCCAACCCCACCTGGCTTGCGCTCGATGCCTCCAACAGCATCTACATTCTTGACGGGAGTAATCTGCTCTACCTGGACGTCACACAGAGTATTGTGGACTTCACCGCGACCGGGGAGTCGCAGACCGTTTATGTGACGAACCCAGTGCCCGGGACGCAGGGTTCGGTGGAGATGGAATTTGGATCACCGATATTGAACGGTACCGGCAGTTCCGACTTCACTGTCGCAGCCGGAACCACATGTTCGCAAACCTCCTCGACTCTTCTTTCCCCAAACACGTCGTGCAAGCTGGTGGTGACGCTCAATTCAGTCTCCAGCGACGCGGCCGTGACGGCTTGCACGCTTTCGGAGATCGAAGTTTCTCTGGGGCCGCCACTGACGGCCGGCTCTTGCCCCTCCCTTCCCCCCAACCCCCCCAGCGCCCCCCCACCTGGCCTGACGGCGCAAGAGATCCATCTGAACGCTATCCCCCCCCAGCGACCACCCTTCAAATCACAGGTGCCGCGATGACGGGAACTTACAACGTGGCCTACGGCGGGGTAACATTCCTGGCGACAGGAGGCAGCGGGCAGTATACGTTCTCGGAGACCGGATTGCTGCCGTCCGGGATGAGTTTAAGCCCAGCTGGATTCCTTTCGGGCACACCGACGCAGGGCGGATCTTTCCCGTTCATCGTCAACGTCAGCGACTCCCAGGGAGACACCGGCGGTCTGACGCAGTCGCTGGTAATTGATCCTGCCGCCACCACGACCACTTTGACCGCGACGCCCAACTCCCTTGGCGTAAGTCAGCCATTTACCTTGACCGCCACAGTTCTCTATAACGGGACGCCGGTTACGAGCAGCAATGTCGCGTTCTATGACTACAATGGGGCGATGATCGGGATGGTGCCTTTGAATGGCTCCGGGCAAGCCAGCCTCGCAGCGACGAGTCCTGCGACCGGGGGCACGTACACCTATACCGCGACTTTCCAAAGTACGCCGAATCTAGCAACCAGCACAGGCCCCACGAACGTCACTGTGACCGCGATTTCTACAACTCCGGTGTGTGCGTGCGTCACCGAAACCATCCTGGTGACAGATTCTCCGACCTTCCCGGATGTATTCGACCCTGAAACGATTACGGTTACGGATACACCTCTTATTGTTCCTATGCCCGCACCGCTAGCCTTTGCGTTACCGGTGGCGTATTACTCGGTAGGGAGTGTTGGATTCGGGACTGTACCTGCTGGGCAGACCGCGACGCAGTCTTTCTCGCTGTCGAACATCGGCCAGGGGCCGTTGATTTTGAACGGCGAGTCCACCTCCGGGGGAGCGTTTTCGCTCACCCAAATAGAGTGCTCGAATGGCGCGTCGTCGTTTGGGGCGTCCTCGTTGTCGACAACGCTTCCACCCTCCGGGGCCTGCGCGTTCACGATTTCTTACCTGGCTCCAGCAGGTGCAGCCCCGACCGGTGCAATCACGTTTACCGATAATTCTTCGTTGAGCAACGTGACCAGTACAGGCTCCGGCTCGACTTATGTGCAATCGATTGCGCTGAACGGCTCGGGGACCAGCACGCCTCCCGGGGCACCACCGCAGGTGATGGTGCCGGTCAACGATCAGGAGACGATAATAGTAAGCGACCAACCCAGTATTATTCTGAGCCAGACCATCACGTTCACGGTACCGCCGCCGCCAACCGTGAAATCCAAAGACAGCTTCACGGTCGCGGCCACCGGTGGCGCGAGTGGGAACCCGGTAACCTTTAGCGTTGGCGCCGGTTCGGTGTGCACGCTCTCGGGCGCAACTTACACCATGACCAGCAACAACGGGTTTTGCCATGTGGTCGCAGATCAAGCGGGCGGCGGCAATTACGCTCCTGCACCGAAGGTGATAAAGACCGTAACCGCGGTTACAGCAGTTACGAGGATTCCGCCAACGGTTACCTTCACCGGTGCGCCAACCGACGCCGTGTACTTGTCCACCTTCAACGTGGCCACAACGCAGAACTCCGGAATCCTTCCGAAGATTACGTCAACGACGGGGAGTGTCTGCACGGTCAGCGGCGGCACCGTTACGATGAAGGAGGGAACTGGAACTTGCACCATAAAAGCTGCGTGGCCCGAGAACGACTACTATTTACCCACGAGTCTCACACAATCCACGAACGCGACGCTGCTGGGCACGAGCACGGCCATCACAAGCTCCGCTACTCTGACGCCCAGGAACCTTCTGAAGGTCACGGTGTACTTCACTGTCAGCAATGGAACGAGCACTGCGGTGAAGGGTAACGTGACAGTGACCGCCAGCAGCGGAGAGACTTGCACGGGGACGGTAACCGCCGGCAAGTGCTTACTGACGTTCGCGGCTTCGGATGCTGGACCACAGACGCTGACCGCCGTCTACGCAGGCAACGACGACAACAGCACTAGCACCTCGGCGTCGTACCCGCTAACGGTGAACTGACGCTGATCGTTTGCAACGGAGGTTCCTGCACAGTGATCATAAGGTTCACGCCGAGCGGTACGACAGTATTCGGCGACACCTTGACCGTCTCGGGGACTGGCGTTGGGCTCGGAGCGCCAACCTACACTGCCTCCCGCAATATGACAGGCAGTTGATTTACAGAGACCCGTTCGATTCTGACCACAACCCCAAAACGCGGTGACCTGACCCATCCACGACCGTATGCCAGTCATCCTTGATCCAGATGACTACGATCTATGGCTCGATCCCTTTCTTTAGCTCACTTTCGCTTCTGCGTCGGGCTTTCGGAAGGCGGCTTCTCCCGCGTCCGACACCTTGACCCACTTGGGGTCAGGCGAGGCCTCGGTGTCGTAGTTGTCGTGCCAGTTCCACCACTTGTACGGCGGGGTCTGGGGGTAACCCTCTGGCGAGTCCTCCCAAGTCTCCTGACGGCCGAGCGGTGTGATGTCGAGGTAGCTCCAGGTGGTCCCCATCGCCTCGTCGCCGCGGCCGTTGATGAAGTATGTGCGGAACACCCGCTCGCCGTCGCGGAAGAACACGTTATGGCCGTGCCATTCATCGACGCCGAAGTCCGCGTCGAAGCCGTCCGTGATCGTGTACCACGGCATCTCCCAGCCCATCCGCGCTTTCAGCCGCGCAATGTCCGCCTGCGGCGCACGTGAGGCGTAGACGAGGGTGGTGTCGCGAGCATTCAGATGAGCTAGGTGCGAGACCTGGTCGGCGCCCAGGGAGCAGCCGCGGCAAGCGTGCTCCGGCCAGCCGAATACCCCGGGCTCGAAGAAGGCGCGATAGACGATCAACTGAGGGCGCCCCTCGAACAAATCGAGCAGGCTTACCTTGCCCTTGGGTCCGTCGAACTCGTACTTCTTGTCCACAGCCAGCCAAGGCATCCGCCGGCGTTCGGCGCCGAGCGCGTCACGGGAGCGGGTGAAGGCTTTCTCCTTCACGAGGAGTTGCTGGCGCGCAGCCTCCCACTCCTGCTGCGACGCGATCGGAGGTGTGTTCATCGCGAGATTCCGGTTCTCAATCGTTCTGGTCGACATTTTGATTTTTCCTTTCATCTGAGTTCGACAGGACTTCTCCTGTCCGGTTCTTGCGAAATACTTTCATGGCCAACGCTGCCAGGCCGCCGGTGGAAACCGCGCCGGTAACGACTAATCCCATGGTTGCCAAACAGAATGGACACATCGTTCCCTCCTCGTGGCCAACTTGACCGCTAAGCCGCCTCTGTATTGGTGACGGGTGAAGGGAGGTCATTTCGACAGAGCAAACAGGGAAAAGCCCCTCCCTTTGCTTATGCGTTGACGGGCGCTGCGCTTACGAGCGCCGCAAACTGGCGCTGGAGCGCCTTGACTGCACCGTTGCGCCAGCCCTCCGCCATGGACTCTGACATGGAATCCGGGAAGACCTCTTCCTCGCCTTTCTCCACTCCGTCGAAGATGGCTCGCGCAACAGACTCCGGAGAGGCCTTCGGTATCTCCAGGCCTCGGGTCATATCCGTATCCACGGGGCCGGGCAGGACCACATGTACTCTAATGCCCCGTTTGGCCAAAAGAACGCGCAGCGATTGAGCCAGGGAGAACGCGGCTGCCTTTGAGATCGAGTAAGCCGGAGAGAACGGCACGGCGGCAATGGCCGCCAGCGACAGAACGCTGACGATGGCTCCCCGCGAACGTGTCAGCAACGGCAGGAAAGCCTGGGTCACGCCATACGGGCCATAGAGATTGACGGCGAGGCTCTGTTCGAGCGCGCCACGATCGCTTAAGTCATCGTAAAGCGCCACGCCGGCGTTGTTGATGAGGATATCGAGAGATTCGACTCTCTCGACTGCTCCCTGAATCTGTGCAGCATTGGTCACGTCGAGGGTAAGGGGCGTAACGCGCCCATCCAGATGAGCCAAGGGCTGACGCGTACCGGCGTACACCCGCTTCGCGCCTCTCCTCAAGGCTTCCTCGACCAGCGCCTGCCCTATACCGCGATTCGACCCGGTCACCAGAACTGTTTTGTCTTTGATTGTCATAAGCCCTCCACCTAATTGGGCGGCGAAGCTTAACTGCTAAGCCGCCTCTATAGGGGTAACGGGTGAAGAGAGTTCATTTCGACAGAGCACCGTAGAAAAAAATCAGCCCCGTCTTTGGAGTAGGAACTGCCTAATGGCAGGATCCTCGGCCAGGCCAATCGCCCGGTCGAAGGCGTCCACGGCTTCAGTCGTTTTGCCCAATAGTTGCAACAGATGAGCGCGAACTGCCCAGTAGGGCTGATAAGTGGAGACCGCGGCCGGGTCGATTCCATCCAGTACCGCCAGTCCCGCTTCAGGTCCCTTCGCTTCGGCTACCGCCGCGGCGTATCCGGTTTGCGTGCCGAGCGTCGGGGATATCCGGATCAGCTGTTCGTAGAACAGCATGATTGCATTCCACTCGGTGTGGCCGCTGCGCGCCCGCTCAGCATGTACCGACTGAATTGCGGCCTCGAGTTGAAACCGGCCCGGGCGACCGCGACTCGATGCTTCGGCTAGATGGCGTTCCGCCTCTTCGATTAACGGGAGAGACCACTGCTGTGAATCCTGCTCCGTAAGAGGAATGTACCGGCCGGCCGGCCCCCGCCGAGCCGGTCTGCGCGCTTCGCAGTGGAGCATGAGAGCCAGCAGACCTCGCGCCTCCGCTTCCCTCGGCATTAGCTGCAGAAGGACCCGCGCCAGCCAGATAGCCTCCTCGGCCAGACCGCGGCCGCGCTGGTCAACCCCCGCCATATCGTCCCAGCCGATCCCGAAGGCGGCGTAAATCGCTTCCAGCACCGCGTCAAGCCGCTGCGGCAGTTCACGCTCCTGCGGGATTTCGAATTGAATCCCGCCGTCGCGGATCTTCGTCTTTGCTCGCACCAGGCGCTGCCCCATCGTCGTCGGTGAAATCAGGAAAACACCGGCGATCCGCGCTGCATCCAGCCCCAGAACGGCCTGGAGCATGAGTGGCGTGTGCATCGCCGCATCGATCGCGGGATGAGCGCATACGAACAAGAGCTTCAACCTGTCATCCGGAAACTCGGCCGGCAACGTCATCTCGCGTTCCTCCCTTAGGAGTTGGAGAGTGGGCTCACTTGCTACGGCCACTTGTTGATGACGCACCAGGTCGATGAAGGAGCGGCGCGCTGCCGTCAGCAGCCAGGCCTCCGGATTTTGCGGCACGCCGTCTCGCGGCCACGCCTTGAGTGCAGCTACCAGCGCTGTGCTCAGAGCGTCCTCCGCGCTGGCCACATCGCGCGTGTGCGAGGAAAGATAGGCCACCAGACGACCGTACGACTCGCGTGCCACCCGCTCGATCGCGCGATGAGTGCTCTCGTGGCCGCTTCCATTCATCACATGACCCGGTGCTTGGCTGCGGGCGCAAGGGGACGGACTTCCACAGCACCAGTCGAGGATGCTGGACAGCGCGCGGCCCAATCCAGAGCCGCGTCGAGCGAGGGGAGTTCCATGATTATGAATCCCCCCAGTTGCTCCTTGGTATCAGCGAAGGGGCCATCCTGTACGCGCCGTTTTCCGTCCTTGAGCCGCACCGTGGTTCCAGTCTCGGGTACTTCAAGCGGTTCGCCAGCGATGTAGGCGCCGGATTCGACGAGAGCCTTGTAGTACGGACGCCAAGCGGCGGTGTAGGGGTCGGTTCCGTCGCCGTTCCGTGCCGCGAAAGCTTCTGGTGATTCGAAGATTAGCAGAGCGAATTGCATCACCTTTTCTCCTTTGGGAACAATTGTGAGCGCTTTTGTGCTCCTGCATGTATGACGGATGAGATGCCGCCCATTCGACAGATTTCTGGGAAATCTGCGGAAACTCTAGGCACGCCTGCCGAATGCAGCAGTTATAACGGCGTGATGCCAGATCCACTGCTTTTTTCCATTTCCATAGTAAGGCAAAACGCATGCATCCCTACGAGTACGATACTCAACCCGTGCGAAGTGCCTCGCCAGCGATGACCGGTGCGCCGTCACCGAAGGTCTCGTCGATGCGGTTTGTGTCTTGAACCACTGTTTTGAATCCCACTGATTCAGTTTCGTAAATTGCGCGGCACAACAAAGCAATCATCTCCCGGCCCGAGCAAACCTCAAATGCAGACTTCAGGTTTGTCAATTCAAGCAACTTTTCTAGCTTCGGAGTCACGTTCATTAATTTGAGCGCTGTCCGGGTTTCTATAGCCCACGCCCGCAATGAGGCAAGTATTCCCAAGCCAGCAGCATCGACTGCAACGACGTCCGCCAAGTCAAGCACCAAAGTTCGAATTCGAAGCTGCCGCAAAACGGCATTTCGTAATACCTCCGCATACGGAGTGACCATTCGGCCCGCACACCGGATGACAGTGGTGCCTTCCAATTTCTGGATTCTTAAGGTGAACACGGTACCTCCTTTACGACCGACGACGTTGCTCCCAACAAGAGACATCGCCAGTTACTCCCATGTCTTTTGTCGCCGAGCCGATCGGCGGCGAGCCATAGCGAGTTTGGAAACTCTATACCTCTTCGCCGCTTACCATATTGACGTTTGACTAACTTGAAATTAGACACCTTGCGCACTGTTTCATCTAATGTGTGTCCAAGCTCTGCTCCACACCGGCCACAAAATGAATTGCCTTCCGCGTTGGTCGTTTTACACTCGGCGCAGTGCATGAAATGCCTCCTGGCGCTAATCATCGCGGCTAGGCGAAAAGTGTGGTCTTTCCTGTCGCTAGGCCGCCATGGAAGGACATAGATTGGCTGGGCAAAACGGTGAGCATAAACAGGGGCGTAGTGAAAGCGATTGTGGATGACGTGAAGTCCCGACACTCGGCCCGCAAGATGGCTTGTGCGGATGAGCTGCTGGACATTCTGAAGGCGTGGAAGCAAACCACACAGTTTGCGGGCGCTGAAGATTGGATCTTTGCCAGCACGGTCAAGCTCGGCCGCATGCCACTTGGCTACACGTCGGTGTGGAACTTGTTGACCACAACCCGTACGCGCCTGGGCATGACTCACGTCAGCAGTCATTGCTTCCGGCACACCTACCGCAGTTGGCTGGATGCGCTGGGCTCACCCATCGGGCTGCAACAGCGGATGATGCGTCACTCCAGCATCACCACTACGGCGAGCTACGGGGACACGGTCGTATCGGATCTACGTCAAGCGCATGAAAAAGTAGTTCAAAGGGCATTACGGCACGGGAACGGCACGGAAGGGCCTACAACTCACTGAAACATTGGGGTGGGAGACGGGAATTGAACCCGCAACCGTCGGAGCCACAGTCCGATGCTCTACCAGTTGAGCTACTCCCACCACAGATACCGATTGTACAAACAGATTGTACAGACCGATTGTACAAACAACGATTATAGCAACTCCGCCAGCGTCCGGCGCCGGCGACACCACAAACGAATTGTCATCCTGACCCTGAGCGCAGTCGAAGGGGAAGGACCTGCTTCTTGCCGGCTGCGGCACACTGTCTACTTCTGCACCGACCCACAACCGAATCCTGATATCATCGCTGGTTTCAATCGCTATCCTCAACGGAGCAACTCATGCGCAAGCTGATTTTCTCTCTCTGCCTCCTAGCGTTCTCAACCACCATCGTCGCCGCCCAGCAGTACGATCTAGTGCTCGAAGGCGGACGCGTCATGGATCCCGAAACCGGTCTGGACGCCATACGCAACGTCGGCATCCGCGACGGAAAGATTGTCCGCGTCTCCTCCGAAGCGCTCCAAGGACGGCGCGTCGTTCAAGCCAGCGGCCTCGTGGTCGCTCCCGGCTTCATCGATCTACACCAGCACGGCCAGGACCTCGCCAGCCAGCGCGTCAAGGTGCTCGACGGTGTCACCTCCGCGCTCGAACTGGAAATCGGCGCGCCCGACGTTGCCCAGTTCTTGAATGCAAAAGAAGGCCACTCGCTGATTCACTACGGAACCTCCGCCAGCCACGCCGCCGCGCGAGCCCTGGTATTCGGAGCCCCGCTGCCAGCCGCGGAAATCCTGCCCAAGAGCGGCCCAGCAACCGACCAGCACGCCACCCCCGAGCAGATCGAAGCCATCCGGCAACGCCTGCGCGCAGAACTCGACGCCGGCGGCCTGGCAATAGGGATGGGTATCCAGTACACACCGGGAGCAACTCGGCTGGAGGTGATTGACATGTTCCGTCTCGCCGCCGAGCGGGGAGTGCCGGTATACACTCACATGCGCAGCTCCGGCCGCATCGAGCCTGGCTCGGCCATTGAGGCGACCAGCGAAGTCATCGGAGCGGCCGCCATCACCGGCGCTTCGCTGCACATCGTGCACATCAACAGCACCTGCGCCCGCGACGGGATGGAGTGTCTTGCCATGGTCGAAGGAGCGCGTGCCCGTGGCCTCGATGTCACCACCGAAGCCTACCCATACACCGCAGGCATGACCACCATCAACTCAGCGCTCTTCAACCCCGGCTGGCAGGAGAAGTTTGGCATCAGCTATAAAGATCTCGTGCTTCCCGAAACCGGCGAGCACCTGACCAAAGACCGCTTTGACGCGCTCCACAATTCCAGCACGGCGCAACTGGTATTGATTTTCTCCAACACACAGGAAATGGTCGACAAAGTGATTCCAAATCCCTTGGTGATGATCGCCAGCGATGGCGAGGAAGGCCATCCCCGCAACGCCGGAACCTACTCGCGCGTGCTGGCCCAATACGTCCGCGAAAAAGGGACGATCACCCTGATGGATGCGCTGCGAAAGATGAGTTTCATGCCCGCCGAAATGCTGGAGCGTTCGACTCCCGACGCGCGGCGAAAAGGCCGATTGCATGAGGGCGCCGACGCCGACATCGTGGTCTTCGACGCCGCCACCATCACCGATCGCTCCACCTTCGAGAAGCCCATGGAGCCAAGTGTAGGGGTGCGTTACCTACTGGTAGGAGGAACCGTGGTCGTAGACGAAGGCAAGCTCGTGCCCGATGTCTTCCCCGGCCGCGCCCTGCTAGGCCCAGGAAAGCGCTAAGCATCCCACGGTAGTGGGCTAGATGCTGGCGATGTGTGGCTCTGGGTTTGTATCGACGCGGATAGCAAACTGGTCGCCTCATGGCGGCTTGGGAAGCGCGATCTAGCAACAGCCAGAGACTTCGTGGAAGATATTGCCAAGCGCGTTAAGGGCCGCGTACAAATCACCACAGATCAACTCCGCACGTACCTCAACGTAGTCGAAGATGCATTCGGTGGACAGGCCGATTTCGCCCAGTTGCACAAAATTTATCGGGCTTCTGGCGACCCAGATACCCGCTATTCTCCGGCAAAGTGCATCGGCTGTGAGATGAAAGAGGTAAGCGGTCGGCCTGATCCGAAGCACGTTTCCACTTCATTCGTAGAGCGCCAGAACTGGACGGTACGCGGCACTATGCGCCGCTACACGCGCCTGTCGAATGGTTTTTCGCGCAAGCTAGAGAATCATGCGGCTGCGACTGCCTTGAATTATTTTAGTTATAACTTTGTCAAGATTCATCGTACACTTCGCACGTCCCCGGCCATGGCTGCTGGCGTGACAGATCGGCTGTGGAGCGTAGAGGACTTGGTAGCCCTCTGGGAAGCCTACGAGCAGCGGAGGGCGGAAAGAGCAGCGTAAATGAAAAAGACCTTACGACTCATGGCGCTGGCTGGCACCACTATATTCGGTGTGATTTCCATTGCCCAAATTGCAGCTCTTGTTTATACCTACATCGAGACTTATAGATTGCCCCCTCCGCCTTTCCACATCCCCTCATACCATCAGTTCCCGATATACAGACTGAATCGAGATTTGAGAGACGTGGCCCCGATCCTCTTCGCCTTTATATGCTGTTTGATCTGGTACGTCAGATCGGTCAAGCTAGAGAAAGAAAATTCAAAGTAGCCCACTACCGCGTCCCACGACTAATAACAAGCCCCGGAAGACTCATCTCGGTGCTGGATCTACGCCGTCACATGACTCTTGCGCCTTCGTGCTCCAGTTCGGCCGAAATCCAACCGAACCGATAAGAGGAGGCAACTTCGATGCAACGTAGAGATTTTCTAAGAAGTACGGTCGCTGTTGCCGTTGCTGCGGAACTTGGAATGAGTAAAGCGCAGGCGAAGGTTCCCGCCCACAACTGGGGAAACTACGACTTCGGCTCCGGTCCCCGCGTGACCGATCGCCTCAATCAGGGTCCGTTCCCTCAATACCCACCTGATGCCATCATTCCCACGGACGACGTGGTGATGACCACCACCCCTTCCGAAGACGTCGTGCCGAACTATGGCAAGGGACTGATCACCTATATCACGGCAGACAGTGGCACGGACGAAATCAAGTCAGACAATATTCCTCAGGCGATCGAAGACCTGGTTCGATTTCCCTTGGGCCAGCAGCTTTATATCCGCCCGACCTGGAGGGAAATACAGCCGCGGCCCGGGCGCCTGGAGATGCCTGATTACCTGAAGCTGGTTTTTGAATTGGCGAAGAAGAACAACAAGCGGATCGGATTGCGAGTGCAGATGAGCGCTCCCGACTATACACACGAAGCGGCCCTCCCGGATTTTGTCCTCGATAAAGTGCCGAAAGTTGATCTGGTCTTGAGCGATCAGGAAAGCAGTGCTTCAGCGCAAAGATACTTGCAGAACCCAAATTCGCGTTATCAGCCCCGGTATGACCACCCCTTTTTTCAGCAGGCATTCAAAGAACTGGTTGGCCTGTTGGCAGCGGAATTCGATGGCAATCCGCTCATCGAATTTATCGATACCTTCATGTATGGCTTTTGGGGTGAAGGGCACACTTGGCCATTTGGCAACAATCCTTTCCCTGACTACCAGACAGCAGAGCGCACCTGGATCAATATGCTCGAAATCCAGCTCGAGCACTTTTCCAAGACTCCTCTGCTGACCAATACTCAACCGGATTACAGCCGGGTAGGCAATTCAGAACTGGTAGACCGCACGGTCCGCAGCAACAATTGGATTCGCAGCGACACCATCTTCATCGAGAACGAGCAGATTGAAGCGCTCAGCAATCGCCCACCCTGGACCGCGGCATTGCTCGAGCAGGGCCTCCCGGGCAAACCTCCCGACCCAAGCGTCGCATATGAAGGAATATCCCCGGCAGAGAACATCATCGCGCATGTCATTGATGTCGGGGCGAATTATTGGTCGCTCTGGAACTTTCATCAGATCAGCGCAAGAAATCTGACGAACTACTACCAGGCTTATCCGGCAGCGTTCGACCGGATCAATCGCAGAATTGGCTATCGGGTCAGGCCGTCTTTCATCTGGAGCTATAAGGACGATGGCACCACGGGGCTAGTTATCGGCTTCGCCAATGACGGAATCACGGGTGTGCCGGGCGTATTGAGGGTGACCGTGGAGGACCGCGACGGAAGGGTGCTCAAGAGCGGTTGTCTGGACGCCGGGTACCCGTTACCGGGCAAGATTCGTCAGGCGCAGTTCGTGCTTCCAACCGTCACCGATTGGAAAGGATTGAAGCTTAGAGCTGAGATTGAGGTGAAGGGAATGCGCTATCCCGTGCAGTGGGCTTGTCACCAGAAACTGAACGATGACGGCTCGCTCACACTGCGTCCCAACCTCCGTCAGCAGGTTTAGGCTGCGGTTGTCCGGCTCCCTCGAGAACGAGCTGTGGCACCGCCAACTTCTCGCGCTTTCGTTGACTTGCCCTCGCATCCCGTCTACTATGGCGCGATTCCATGATTGGCGAAATCATCTCGCACTACCGCATTGTGCTGAAGCTCGGCGGCGGCGGGATGGGGGTTGTCTACAAAGCTGAGGACACGCGTCTACATCGTTTTGTGGCTCTGAAGTTCCTGCCTGAAGACGTTGCCACAGACCAGCAGGCTCTAAGCCGTTTCCGGCGTGAAGCGGAGGCAGCATCCGCTCTGAACCATTCCAATATCTGCACCATCCATGACATCGGCGAGCAGGACGGCAAGGCATTCATCGTCATGGAGTACCTCGACGGTTCGACGCTCAAACACGTCATCGGCAGCCGTCCGATGGAGCTCGATGCCCTGTTTTCGCTGGCGATAGAGATAAGCGACGCGCTCGACGCCGCCCACGCGCAGGGCATTGTCCATCGCGACATCAAACCCGCAAACATCTTTGTCACCAAGCGCGGGCACGCGAAGATTCTCGACTTCGGTCTGGCAAAAGTGGCCCAGCCTGCCACCCGCCCATCGGAGCCTTCTGGTGTGACGGTTGAGGCCTCGATCGCAGAAGAGCACCTCACCAGTCCCGGGTCCGCGATTGGCACGGTGGCTTACATGTCACCGGAGCAGGCGAGGGGGAAGGAACTCGATTCACGCACCGACCTGTTCTCCTTTGGTGCCGTAATCTATGAAATGGCAACCGGGATGGTGCCTTTTCGCGGAGACACTTCGGCGCTGATTTTTCAAGCGATTTTGGATCGCGCTCCGACCCCGCCGATCCGTCTGAATCCTGAGCTGCCTCCTAAGCTCGAAGACATTATCAACAAAGCGCTGGAGAAAGACCGTAATCTACGCTATCAGCACGCGGCCGATATTCGCGCCGACCTGCAACGGTTGAAGCGCGACACCGATACAGGGCGGGCCGTGGCCGCAAGCTCTGGCTCGGTAGCGGCCGCGCCCGACTCAGGATCGAAACCGGCGGCGCAAGCCGTCTCGTCGGCGTCCAGCGCGGTGATGCCCGCAAGCGGGGCCGCTCCGCCAGTGCCGCAGCGCCCCAAGAAAGCCTGGAAGATTCCTGCGGTCATTGCCGCTGTCTTGATCGCGGCCCTCATCGGTGGAGGTCTCTTGCTCCGGCCGCGTCGCACCAGCATACTCACCGAGAAAGACACCATCGTCCTCGCCGAATTTGCCAACACCACTGGCGATCCGGTGTTCGACTCCACTTTGAAGCAGGCGCTCGCCATCGACCTTGACCAATCACCGTTCTTGCGAGTCGTACCCCCAGCCCGAGTCCAGACCATGCTCACCTTCATGGGCCGTTCCCCCGACGAACGCTTAACCGCTGATTTGGCGCGCGATTTGTGCCTGCGCGTGGGTAGCAAGGCCATGCTTTCCGGATCCATTGCCAGCCTAGGCACGCAGTACATCCTCACTTTGAACGCCGTAAATTGCCAGACCGGTGACACTCTCGCGCAGCAGCAGGCTGAGGCCTCCAGCAAGGAGCAAGTGCTCGCCGCTCTCGGCAGCGCCGCGTCAAAATTGCGCGGCACGTTGGGCGAATCGCTGGCCTCCGTACAAGAATTCGACGTGCCCATCGAACAGGTCACCACTGCTTCGCTCGACGCTTTGAAAGCTTTTGCCCTCGGGAATGCCGAATTCGATCGCGGCAGCGAAATGGCGGCGTTGCCGTTCTATCGCCGGGCCATCGAACTTGACCCCAACTTCGCCTTTGTTTACGCGCGCATGGGCGTGATTTACTCCAACGCCGGCGAGTTGGAACCGGCGAAAGAATACACCCGCAAGGCTTACGAACTGAGGGACCGCGTCAGCGAACGTGAAAAGCTCTACATCACCGAGCATTACTACCAGACCGTGACCGGGGAACTCGACAAAGAGATCGAGACTCTCGATCTTTATCAGCGGACCTATCCCTCCGACTCAGTCCCTGGAAACAACCTCTCGGTCAGTTATGCGGAGATCGGTGACCAGGAAAAATCTGCGGAGGCGGCGCGCCATAGCGTGCTGGCGGATCCAAATTCAGCCAGCGCCTACGAGAATTTGGCCATGGCTTATGCCAAGATGGGCCGGACCGACGAGGCTCGGCAAACGACGGACCAGGCGCTCAAGCAGTTCCCGAACTCGGATGATATGCACTGGGTGGCCTTGTGGATCGCGCTCGCCTACGAAAAGCCGGATGAAGTTCAGAGCCAACTCGCTTGGGCGAAGGGCAGGCCTTACGAATTCGCATTTCTCACCCTGCGCGCGCGCGCTTTGCAAAGCGAAGGGAAACTGCGATTGGCGACCGAGTTGACGCAGCAGTCGCTGGAAATGGAAAAAAATCAGAACCTGCAGGAAATCGAATGGCAGGATCTGGGCCGACTCGCGCTGACTCAAGATGATTTCGGTTCCTGCGAACAGGCCCGGCAAAACGCCGCGACCATCCCGACCGGTAAAACCCGCGTCGCGAGCGTCCTAGCGGGATATGTATTCGCCACTTGCGGCGAAGCGGCCAAAGCCGAGACCATCGCTTCAGACCTAGCCAAGAACTATCCTCTGGATACCCTGACCCAGAAATTGGCAATTCCTCAAATCCGCGCCCGGATCGAACTGCAGCGCGGTAATAGCTCCAAAGCCATCGAACAATTACGCTCGACTGAGCCCTATCAGTTTGGCTTCGTCGCCGATGGCATGCCGATCTACCTGCGCGGCCTCGCTTATCTCCAGGCCAAACAGGGCCCGCAGGCGGCGGCCGAGTTCCAGAAGATTCTCGATCACAAATCCGCCTTCGGAGCCTCGCCCTATGTCTCCTTGGCTCGGCTCGGCCTTGCCCGAGGCTTTGCGCTTTCCGGAGACTCCGCCAAAGCTCGCATCGATTACCAGGACTTCTTCACCAAGTGGAAGGACGCCGACCCAGACATTCCGATCCTGAATCAAGCTAAAGCAGAATACGCGAAGCTGCAGTAGGCGGATGCGGGACAAGCGTCACCATCGTGGGAGCGCCACTCTCGAAATCAGGCGATTCCGAATGTAGGTCCAGCATCTACTGTCGTCCCACGCCCATGTACTGGAACCCCATGGCGCGCAGACGCGACGAGTCAAGCAGATTCTTGGTGTCGATGATGATCGGCCGTTTCACCAGATGCCGGATCCTCGCGAAATCAAGCGTCCGGAACTCCGGCCATCCAGTAGCGACGACCAGCGCATCCACTCCTTCGGCCACTCCATAAGCGGATTCGCAATACTTCACCATGCCGTTCAGCTGCAGCCGCGCATCCGGAATCGCCACCGGATCATAAGCCCGCACCCGCGCTCCCCCGGCCAGCAAGCTCTGCGCCAGCTGCACCGAGGCGGATCCCGCAACCGAGTTGGTGTTCGGCTTGAACGACAGTCCCAGAATGCCGACGTCCTTGTTCTGCACCGTATCGATCGCAACCGACACTTTCTGCAACAGCCGGTCCGCCAGATTCAGATTCACTTCGCGGGCGGCATTCAGCACTTTCAGATCGACGCGGTTTTCTCGCGCCAGCCCGGTCAGCGATTCCATGTCACTCTCGGCAAAAATTCCACCCATGCCGGCGCCCGGTTGCAGGCAGCGCGGAGCAATTTTCTTGTCCAGCCCCAGCGCAAGCGCCAGGCTGACAGCGTCGGCGTTCACGTGTTCGCACAAGCTAGCTATTTCGTTGATGAACGAAATTTTGGTGGCCACAAACGCCGTGGTCGCTTCGCGCGTCAATTCCGCCGTTTCATAATTCGTGACCAGCACCGGAACTCCCCGCATCACCAGCGGATGAAAAATCTGTTTCAGCGATGAGACCGCTTCGCTCGAAGGTGTTCCCAGAATAATCCGGTCCGGCCAGTTGAAGTCTTCCACCGCGCATCCGTTGGTAAAGAACATCGGTTGGCACACCAGCAGGCTCTTCAGCCCTTTGTCTTTCAGCCTTTTTTCAATCTTTGTGGTCGAACCCACTCGCACCGGCGTGACGATCGACAGCACCTGGAACCGGCCAGCCGCGCTCGCCAGCCGAAGGACGATTTCTTCCAGTCCCTGCGCGGAATCTTCGGCCAGAAAAATCACCTGCGCCCGGCGCGCCAATTCCTCCGGCTCCGACGAATAAGCCAGTCGTCCCGAACGCACATTGCGCCGAATCACTTCCTGAAGATTCTTCTCGAAAAAAGGTATGTTGCCCTTGGCAACGTCGATAATCCGCGTGCTGTCGGCATAACAGCAGCAAACCGGCGTGCCGAAGTCAGCAAGACAAGCGGAGATAACCGTGGCGAGGTAGCCGGATCCATAAACCCCAATTTGCATATTCACTCTTCCAAATCAACCCGCAGCCTGGGATCCGGCGCTTGGTTTCGAGCCCGTTGAATCTATGGTAATCCGCCCAATGGACTTGGCAACGGCCAGAAAGTACATGTCCCGCCGGACCGTGAAACTGCCCGCTAGTTGCGGGTTTTGAGGGGGTATTGCGGATCACGATTCCGGGGCAAATCGTGGGTTACGACCGAGTTACGACAAAGCTACGACCGAGCCACGGCCGAGCCACGGCCGAGCTATTTCGACGACAACTGGCCGTGTCCCAGCGCCAGCGGCGCCACGTCCTGCCACAAACCGCCATTCTCCCGGACGAACATTAACTTGTCCACATAAACCTCGCGCGTGCCCCGAAACTTCGCCCAGCGCTCCCGCGCAATCACGTAAGCCGCGCGCGCCTGCTCATCCCGTTCCGTTTTCAAAATCGTAAGATGCGGAATATAAGGCCAACTTTCCTCGCAGCACAGCCGCTGCCCACTGAGCTGATCGTGCAGTTCCCGCATCCGATAAGCGGCCCGTTTCACCTGTATAAACAGCGTCGGAGTAGTAGGCAGGAATGTCTCCACATCTCCCAGCTCAACATTAAACGGGAGCACGCGTCCACAAGCCTCTTCCAGAAATTCCACCGCCGCCGCTTCACTGATCGTCAGCTCCCGAGGAGGAAGAATCGTGAGATGCGCCGGCATATGCGCCAAAGTCGGATGGAGTTCCTGGCGCAGTTGTTCCACAAACTCGCCAACCGGATTGCGTACGTAGCAGACCAACGCGTAGTGTGAACGGGCCATGACTTTCGAAGCTGAAATTATAGCCTGAGCGCACCAGACAGGAGCAGTCCACCTCTCGGCACGTAGTGTCTCGGTCTGAATTTGCTTTGAAAGGGCGCGGCTTCACAACTTGCAGAAAAACTGCTCGTGTGGTGACGGGGCTCCGCCCCGTCCAGCACGCGGCAAAGTTTGAGAACGCCTGCCTTAGGGAAGGGCACGGCCTCGGCCGTGCCGTTAGCCTCGCATTTTCATTGCCGCTTTAGCCTCTGAGGCCACGCGTTCCTCAAACTGAGCCACTTCTCAGGGATGTCAGAGAGGCCGCCCGCCTCCCATGCTTTATAATCGAATCTCAAGTAACCGAACGGCAGTGCATCGAACAACAGTCGGGGCGTAGCGCAGCCTGGTAGCGCACCTGCCTTGGGCGCAGAAAAAGTCCTTCCAGCGAGTCCATGGCGCACCTTGGTTTTTTATTATTTTCAATCATTTGGGGAATCTGCTTTTCGTTCAAAGTTAACCCAAATGGCCCGAATTCTGTCCATAAGTGCACGGTCCCAGCACGGACGGTGCAGTTGCTTCTGACATTGGGATTTCCGTACAACTCGAGTGGTCAGCAGCGCAATCGGCGCTGGTGTTCGTCACTTCTCGCTTCGACGGAGATTCGTTTTCGAGGTGGAGGATCACTTGCGTCCGGCAGTGGTAACGCCTAAAGGGTGGTGTTCCGGAACTAATGAGCGGGCAGAAGGTACTGTTCGGCTTCCACAACCTGAGGCATTTGCTCGCCTCGCTTCTGGTGGATAGCGGAACGGACCCCAGCGCATGGTAAGTGAAAATAAGCGGTTTAGACTTCCCCAAAGCGGCTGCAGATGCGTATCGTTAACCGCTCTACTTCGTTGCAATGATGTCCCGTGACCGAGCCTCTTGAACAGGTGTCAATCGTTCTTTGTCCGGGACTGCATTCACGACATAGTTCTCGTGTTCGATCGTCAGAACCTTCTTGCCATAGAGCCGGACCTGGACAAAAGTCTGGTCTTTTTCGGGAAGCCAGAAGCCATCAAGTTTTTGATATTGGCGGACGAAATCGGCTCGTTGGATCCAGAAAGACAATTTTTTCGCAGGATGTCCTTCGATCCGGACGACGGCGAAATCGTCAACGTCAATCCACAGCTTGCCCCCAAACAAATACTTGTCCTGCCGCTTCGGAACGGCCTGCGCGACGAAACAACGGTGACGTCCAACTTGCTGTTCGCCGAGCAGATCCAAGGAATAGTTGTCAGGCGAGATGGCGCTATCGTGATGTTCTTTGCCGGCAGCAGCCTCGATCTCGCTGGAGATAAGCGGATTCAAGGCCATCCGGCGAATGAGTCCGGAGCCTGCTTCGGATGTGACGAAGAATGTTTTCTTGTCTGGCGCACGAAACTCCATGCGCCCGACTTCCTCGGCATGGACTTTCCCATTGAGATCGACCACCTGATACGTCCGACGGGCCGTATAGTCCCGCAGGGCCGACTTTCGAAGCTCATTGTGAACGTTTAGCTCGGCGAAGATCTGGTCGGACGAGACACCCTGGCGTAAAGGTTCGAGTGGAGCTGTAAGTTTTGGTTGGCTCTCCGTATCACTCTGCCCTATTGCATCGGCTGGAAACATTGTTACTGCAAACACTGTGAGGGCTGCGAGGGAGAGCGTTAGTTTCGTACGCGGCGCGGTCATATCTTTTCTGGACACGTTTACTTCTCCTTCTTCCAGTCTTCAGAAACTGGCGCTGCAATTCCGGGTTTCAAATTTGACCACTCAGTGGCGGAGCGGATGGCAGAGGCTCCGGCAAGGAGGATTGCTTGATGGTCTTCGCTACGTTGCGCGCTAGGTTATGGGTAGCGCGCAAATTGCTGCCCATAAAACGAACGTTGCCGTTAATTGTGCGATCGAGCACGACGTGGCCGTCCCGTTGGCACAGTTGACTGTGTACCGTTAGTTTTGTTGCCCCGCTCACGGTGGTCACCGCGCGCCGAGTTTCACTGCCGGGCGTGTACTTCTGGATGGTTGTTTTCAGAATCAGCAAATCGGTAGCGTCGCCAGCGTTACGGTCTCCTTCGCGGAGCACCTGCTTGAAGCGCTTCGCCTTGCTCAACTCGTCGAGGAGGTTTTCGTAAATAGCGATCTGGAAGGCCGGTTCGAGGTTTACGGCGCCGACGTTAACCTTGTCCACCTCCACGCTCCATGACTCAGCAGTCGGACCTTTGCTGCTGGGAGAAGATTTCACGGGCACAGTTTGGGCAAGCAGTTGAAAAGGATTTCCCATGATGATCGTCACCAGGGCAAGCGCAAGCGCGGGGCGTGAGAATCGACTATTTGCTTTCATCGGGCACCTCTGCAGGGGTCTGTTGTTTGGGTTGGTCTTGGACATCGCCGACGTGTGCGCCCTTGGCCACTAAGGCGTCTTTCAGAATCTCGCCTTGCCCTTGGTGGAGTTGGAACATCGCGCCGTGGAATCCTCCATCGCTGTCGACATATTCCAGCGTCAGCGTTTCGTACTTCTTGTGGGCAAAGAGACTAATAACCCGCCCTCCGCCGTATGGAGTCGCAGCCTTGCCGAGAGTCATGGGCAAGCCGCCGACCTGCTTGCTTTGCTGCCCCAGACAAATACCCTGAAGGGAGGCTATTTGTATTTGGACCGCTTGCTTTCCACTTTTCTGAAACTGCAACGTGGTCTCTTGAATCGACAGAGTCCCGTTAGCGTTGCTTTTGGCACCTTCGAATCCCAAAACATGAGTCGCGCGAATGTTCAAGGGCGACTTTGCTGGTTGGCTGTCACTCTGAGCCAGCGCTAATGTGCTCCACAGGATCAGCGCCACGAACGCCAGCATTGGGCTAGGCTTCAGGAAGTAAGTACTCGGACTGTTGTTCCAAGCAGCGGCTGAGGAACTCATGCTCTCTCCAAGTCTGACCCATCTGGATCCTTCTCCCGACGGGATCGTCAAACTCTTATGTAACGACCAGCATTTAAGGTTCCAGATGGCAAGTAGCGGCTCGGCGCGGTATCGTTCAACGCAAAATGATTCGGCGACAGTCGATGTCAGGCAATTGACGCGTGACAAGTCAGCCATCACGCAATTGCAAGGGCTGTCAGAGGTCATCTTCCGGGAGGGCCGGTTGATTTCGTAAATGAAGCTTCCTCTTCTTCACAGACTCACTTTCGCAAGCGGCGCGACGATCAGCTGCGCGATGCGGTCAAAGTGAACGAGATAGGGTAATGATCCGACGCTTTGGCCTGATTGTGCACCCGGCCAGCACTGGCCCGCATGGATCCGCGAACGAAGGCCCAATCAATCCGCCGTCCTGGTTCGAAGACGCCACGTGAGGGAGTGGTCGGCGTGCCCGGGACCACCATGGCATTCTGAAATCCGTTTCTCGATAGTGCCAATGCGGCCGCATCCTTGGAAGCATCCAGGTTGAAGTCGCCTGCCACAACGATGGGACACTCGCGATCCTGGCGCGCGACATCCGACAATACTTCGTCGATTTGTGAGAGGCGCAAGTCATCATTGCCGCGGCTTTCCAGGTGAAGATTGTAGGTAAGAAGTTTGCAGCCATTGACATTGATTTCGGCGACGAGCGCGATTCTTCCGCCCAGTCTCTCTTGGAAGGGTTCGATTCGCGGCAAGAACCAGCGCGGCTGCCAAAAGTGAGACTGCCGAGAGAATCGAATGATGCGCGGATTCGAAATGGGCCACTTCGAGAGAGTAGCCTGCCCATGATACGCGGGAGATCCTTTAGATCCCTGAACCAATTCCTCGAACTCGCGCCCGAACGCGTAGTTCATCTCCAGCTTCCGCGCGATCTCTTCGGCAATGTTCAGCCGATGCGTGCGACGGGCGTTGAGATCCGCTTCCTGCAGAATGAGAATATCTGGATCCAAGGCTGCCAGGAAATCTATGATCGCCGGCAGCCGATGCCCACGATCGATGTTCCAATCGACGACGCGGAGGGCGCTGGGTGGCCAGATCGTCCATCTAAAACGCGCGAAGTTGCCTGTAACAATTTCCTGCATTCCCACATTCACACTGTAGCCGCCGAACGGAGCGGGAAAAGCCTTCCGCATTCCCGCTACCCAGTGATCGCATGACAGGCACAATTATCCTCTGTTGCAGTCGCTGGCCATCGAGAGCCGCTACCTGGCAGGGCTTATTGAAGACTTCTTCAACCAAACAGCAGAGCCAGGCAAAGTCGAAGGCCGCGTTGCACCAAAGGTAAGGCAGGAATAAAGAGCGATGATCCAAACCATGTTCGCACCTACCGTCGCCCCGATCAAAAGCCAGTTCATGATGTGGAAAATAGCAAAAAAAAGGAAGACATAAGGCAAAAAGCAGCGCCGGATGATGAACTCAGTATGCCGCCCGAGATACAGGAAAGGGTTCGAACTGCGATTGTCGGCTTCTTTGTGCCATATCTTCAAATACTGTTCCGGATGTCCGCTGGCCAGTTGATGACGCTGCAGTCCGGTGGTGAGAAAACTGGCGATTGCGCCAAAAACCAGGACACCGCCCCATACCAGGTAATTTCGGTTGCCTGAGTTTCTCACGAGTCCGATCGTCAATCCCCCGAAAATGAATAAGTAGTACAGGTTGTCGCACATCGTCTCCAGCCAGCATCCGAATGCGGACTCCTGAAGCTTCAAACGAGCGACCTCGCCGTCGCATCCATCGAGAACGCTCGACAACCAGCCCAGCACTGCGCCCGTTAACATATTCCAGTAGCCACCGAGAGCGAGGAAGGCGCCAGCCGCAAAACTCACTCCCAACGTGAACAGGCTCACCATGTTTGGTGTGATCGGGTAGGGGATGATCTGGCGGCTGATCGGTATTGAAATTCTCCGGTTCGCTCTCGCAAAAATTCCGTCCGTGGGCTTAACCAGCCAACCGTTCAACTTCTCTTCAGCCATCTGGCGCTGTGGCTCGCTGAGAACGCGTTGCCACTTCTCTTCGGGCACCGCTTCGTTCTCCACGAAGTGAGTCGACGGAAGCCACGCCAGGAGTTCCTCGATGGAACTCGCGATTTCCGGACAACGCCGCGAGAGGCCGATCGATGCTTCTCGACTGAGCGAACAGATGCCAACCAGTTGGTTGCCGGTCACGAGGGTCAGAGCATTGCCTTGTCCATCCCATTCGGCTGCGTGCCGATGGAGGGATGGATGATAGACCCTGTCTCCGGCGATCAGCACCAGATGCGCTTGAACTTCGGAAGCGATCTGCCCTAAGAGCGCCGGTAGCGATGTCTCACCAGCAGTGAATTCGCACCACTCGACGTTGCGAGGGACACGACCGGTTCGGAACAGGTCGCGTCGTATCCGCCGGCCCTTCGCTGAATCGACAACAACGATAATTTGCGCAGCGCCCGCCTTATGCACACCCAGGACGGTGCGAAGCAAAATCGGAAGGGCGCCAACCTGGCGTATCGGTGAGCCAAAAACAGGCGCACCCAGGTTGTTGGCGAGAATCACAGCGGCATGAGACTTCTTTGGCGAAATCTGATCAGGTTCAAGCGGCACGATGTCCTCACTACTCTCGGCGAGATTGTTTTGCTTTTGCGTTTTGGCTAACACGACGATGCAAAGGCTGCCCATGGCCGCCCAGAATACGGCACGCAAACGTCGTATGAACGCCAGAGTCAACCCGGCAGCCGCCGTCAGGCCGAACATTTTGACGATCAGTATGTTCCCGCCCTCATAGGTCCCGATGTTTCCCGGACTAAATGTCCCTGCGACATTGACCAGCTTGGTCAAGGCCTCGATTGCGAGCGCACCGAACGGGCTGACCCTTGCGCCTAAAAGCCAGAGGATCAAATAAACTTCGAACACCGCCGCGGCGTGGCAGGCCAGGTTGAGCGCGAAACTGGCCCAGAACGAGCCGGGTGTGCGGTGGTAGAAATCGAGCAGACTGGTCTCAACCGAGAGAATGACCGAACGCTTGCGCTCGACCCAATCCTTGAAGTACCCGATCCGGCCTACGAGCCGCGCTGTCCCCGAAAGTACGGGCCAACGCCTTCCAACGGCAACCGCAGTCAGCATGAGAACGCCCAGGAGCGTGAACGCAAACAAGCCCGCGTAAAGCGCGATCGTGCGGGGCAGGGGCAAGACGATCAGCACGGCTAACAATCCGACGATGCTGACCACCGCTGCGCTCAGGACAAAGAATGCGCGATCAATCGTTACCGACGTGATCCCTCTGGTGAGAGGCATCGTCGGGCCCAGCATTGACACTCTTAAGCCTTCCCCGAACAGCTGGCCGACTCCGCCAAGTTGACCCGCGGCTTCGGAGGCGAGCCGTAGGCCGAGCATTCGTGCGAAGGAAACTTGTCGTTTGTCGTCGAGTAGGATGAGGCGCCAAGCCCAGGTCTTCATAATGTGGGCCACAGCACCCCAGGCGATCACCACACCGACCCCCCATCCCAGGGTGCTCATGCTTCGGAGCAGTGTGGCTGGTCCGGCCCGGTGAACCACGTAGGCCAACAGAAAAATGCCAAACAACCCCGCAAGCACGCGGAGAGAGCGTCGCGCTTTCGTTGCGCTGCTAGACACGGGCGATACTCCTGGCATTCTGTTCGTGGTGGAAGTAACCATCAAACACCCCTTCGGCATATGCCAGTGCCTCAGGTGTGTCCACGTCTTGCCACTGCCCCTCGCCGATTTCCATGGCCCGCAGGCGCCGTTCGTTGGCCAGTTGCCGCATGCCATCGGAAAGGGAACAGTTTCCATCCTTGGTTGCCGCTTCGAGTCGGCCAAAAAACGCGGGGTTGCACAGAAACATCCCGGTATCCAGGGCGTCGTAGTGCGCGATTTCCTTTCCAATATCCACAATACGGTCCCCGTCGCGCCGAACCTTGGTTGCGTCGTCCAGGTCAAAAATGCGATCGATGTTGGGATCCACTGCGAGAATGACTTCGCCGGGCTGTAGCCTCTGCTTTAGGAGCACCCGCGCAGTCTCCGGTTCAAAGATGTGGTCCGCCATTAGCAACAGGAAGTCCTCGTGGATTTCGTCCTTGGCCTTCAGCGCGGAAATTCCGTTGGATTTGTGATACTCCGAATTTTCCACAAAGGTCACGGATACCCCGAGCGAGCAGCCATCGAACCATTTCCTGATCAAATCAGAGCGATAACCCACGACAATCACGAACCGTTCAATGCCGGCTTGACTGGCTCTCCGAATCACGTGTTCGAGGATGGGTTTACCGCGAAACTTTACGAGTGGCTTAGGAAGCCCTGCCGATACCGAGCGGATGCGAGTCCCGTTACCGGCGGCGAGAATGAGACATTGATTCACTTTTTTCATAAACCACCTTCCCCACAGAACGTAAACTTTCTGAACCAACCCAATCGCGCGAATGAAGGCCGAGGTTCATCGGAGCCACATGTAAATCACCAACAGATAAAACGGTGCGATACCAAGAAGGGCGAACCGTACTCCTCGCCAGAATCCGCTGGTAACCCTAGGCTTTTCGTGATTTCTGAGAGCGAGCAAGGCAATCAGCGCGGGATCGGAGGTCCAGCGATCCGACCGGCTGCCGTATGTATTTCGAAAACTTTGTGTGGCCAGGGTCATGACTAGAATCCAAGAACGAACTTCCCTCTAAAAGTGCGCGGCGGACCATTAAAGAACTCACCGAAACGTGAACTGTCCAAATCGTTCTGCACATCCCGGGGATTGAAGTGATTCAAGAGATTGAAGACTCCGAACCCCAGTTTTGCCGTGTGCTCTTTGCCCCGGAAGGGCAATCTGATCTGCTTTACGACCTGAAGATCAAAGGAATCAAAGCGCCGAAATCTCTCATCGTTCCGCGGGCCGACAAACTCGCGCAGCTGGTTCTCGACCGAATAAGGAAAGCCGGTGTGAAGATCGAAAACAGGCATCACGGTTACTTTCCAGGGAGCCGCGAACTCTCCCCATGCCAGGAACCGGTTGGGCGCATCAAATGCAAGGCGCCCCCGCTCGTCCGGTTGGATCACCGCGACCGGATCATTACCGAAGAACTGGTTAAAGTCGTTCAGATCACCGGAAGCTTTGGATCTCACGTATGAAGCATTCAGCGTCTGCCGATGTATCTGGTAGCGGCCAGTAATTTGGAACTCCCGGTAGAAGTCCCCCCCGCGATTGGCCAGGGACAAAGACGACGGGAGGTCAACAATTGTGAGCGGTGTCACAATAAAGTCGTTGAAAGTATTCCGCTGCTGATACGCGATCCGGATCAATAAGTTGTCCAGGACCTGCCGGTCGAGTTCGACATTCCAGGTTTCACTTCGCGGATTCCGGATCCCGCCAGAGATCACATTTGCGTAAGGTGTCGAACTGAGCACTTGGCCTGTAGGATCTAGCGCTAGGATCGTGCGATCAGGAAATAGCGGGAAGACAGGGATGTTTAAAGGTACGCGATCGTAAAACAGCCCAGCGCCAGCTTTGAGTAGGGTCCTTCGATCGCTGGTCAATGCGAGAGTGAATCCGGCTCGCGGCGCTGCGTGAGTGGAGGCGGTTACCGAGTCGTGGTCAAAGCGCAGTCCAAGATCGAATGTCAAGCGCGTCGAGACAATCCACTGGTCGCCAACAAACCAGGCAAATTCGTTCTGGCCGACGGAGAAAGTTGTGGGCGCACCGAACTCGATCTGTTCCAACGTGTATCCCGCTGTACCAACGATGTCTACGGGCTGAAACTGTTGACGCCCGTCGTAGGAACTGTGCGAAAAATCGAGCCCAGCCTTCAGTTGGTGCGTGCCGAGAAAATGCTTTGGACTTAATTGATAGATCTCCTGCCACTCGACCCGATTGGTTCGACGCTTCTGCTGGTCGAAGAATCCGCCTTGGGTAGTTTCGACGAGCAGTTGGTATTGACCAGTGCCGTCTGGCAGTAAGTCGGCGTCGAAGCGCTCGTAGGTCACTTGCGAAGTAAGCAGCCCGCCCGAATCCGTAACGTAGCGATCCTGTACAGAGCCCTGATAACCCCGTTGGTGTAGGTTTGGTGTAGCGGGCTGAGGAGTAAACGTATTGAGGCCCAGATACTCGAGTCTTTGCGGAAAAATTGCGACGGAGAATGTGGCCGTCTGTTTTTCGCTGATTTTTAGATCCCACTGGCTGAACGAATCGAAACTCTCAAGGGTGGTGTCCCGCTGCAGCGGCGGGAGACTTTCTACCGGCGTGCGAACGAAGCGATATTCGAAGGACTGGGTGAAAGCAACCCGGTCATTCAGCAAGGGCCCCGTAAAGGTAAGCCGTGGGGTGAACGCTTCGATTCCCACGATGTGGCCATCACGGTCCCGAGCTCTCGGTATCAAATTTTGAACGGAGAGGTGAAACTTGTCGAAGTTGCCGGTGCTGGTTTCGACGCTGGAAATCCCACCCGTGAACTTCCCGTATTCAGGGTCATAAGGATTAGAAATCACCTGGAC
Organism: uncultured Acidobacteriaceae bacterium; assembly: GCA_963747545.1. Lineage (GTDB taxonomy): Bacteria > Acidobacteriota > Terriglobia > Terriglobales > Acidobacteriaceae > Acidiflorens. The sequence goes on from CAVVFQ010000006.1 coordinate 98,287, forward strand.
CGACGAGACCACGTCAATCGGCAGGTTGATGGCTTGGCCACCGGTGGCGGGGTCGGTCGAGTTGGCCGAGTTTACCAGCCAACCGGCTTGAGTGGCTTGAGCGCCCTTCATATTGATTCGCCCGTCCGGTCCACGAACGACTCCCGGAACAAGAGGAAGCAGGCTGTCGATTTTCTCCTCCTGGTTGGGCGCAGCGTCTACGGTCGACTGTCCGATCGTGTTCTGCTGAGCAGAGTCTTCAATTGGAGGAGGATCGCTCGCAGTCACGTTTACCGTGCTGGTAACGGCATTGACACTGAGATCGATCGGCACTACCGAAGGGATTCCTGGCTTTACTTCCACCGTGACCGCCGCGTTTAAACCGGGAGCACTGGCTTCGATGTCGTACTTGCCTGGGGGAAGGCCATCGACGGCGAATGCTCCCTGTGCGTCCGACTCAGCTTCCCTGTTTACGGGTCCGTGAAGGACGATGCGTGCATTTCGCAAAACGGCAGGTTCTCCGTTTTGATTCTTGGTGACGACCTCGCCGCGAATTGATCCTGGTGTGGCGAGGCCGTCTTGAGGAAAACAACGGATGAGGAGCACCAGCATCGAGAAGGCGATCAGTGAAGTTCTTCGCATTCGCCGTGCTCCTTTCGGCGATAGTCAATGCAACGCGGTGTCCAAACCTTCAAGGAGCGGATGCGAATTGACGCAAGCTATTGAGCAATTGCGGGCTAGACGTGCGGACGGAGAGAATTCGAGACGCGAATCTGGGGAAGGTTTCAGCGCGGCGGACTTGACAGGTGTTGAAGTCTTGACGATATCTTCGCTAGTGTCGATTTCCTATCACCCGCCCAAATCTACGCCAAGGATCGAGTTGGCTCTGGGTGTAAGCATCGAGTACCCGTACCCGTTTTCGTCGCCTCACCCACCACATTGCAATTCCCCGAAACGACTTTTCAAAGCGGCACACGATGTCCAAGGGCGCACAGCGCACGCAGAGATCTTTGACATTGCCGGCAAGAAAAGCGCACGAGTTTGAGCGACTGGGCACGCGGAAGCACGCTATTCCTGTCTCCTGTAATCAGAACCGGGCACTCTCTCTGACACCTCACAGGGAGCAGGCAGTCGCGAGCAGTGCGAGCCGTCGCTCAGCGCCTGACCTCAGAGGGCAAGCGGAAAGGAGGCCAGCAATGTGGTGATTTTTAGCGTCACCTGACCTCCAGTCCGCTTTGTTCGAGGAGAAGAGATTGAGCAGAAAGGAAGCAAGTCAGTCTCCAAAGATCAAGTCGCATGCGCAGGGACACACTGACTAAAAGCTTTTGGCCTTAAGCATAGGTACGATGAATCGCTGAACTATACCCCGGCCGATTGCAGGAAAAGTGTCGGTAACTTGACGAAGGCAATCCACGCGGTGTCGAGAAGTCATTCCGCCCACATCGCGTTTTTTCTCAGTGGTGTTTTCGGTTGATAAAACTTACGGACCAAATACCACACATGGATATCGGTGCTTGACGAGCTCACCGACGACTGGAACCAGCCGTGCAGGAGCAGTCAGCGAACGAACTGGCAGCTTACTATGTCAACTACAGGAACAACACTCCAGCCGATTGAACATCAAAGGCCAAACGTGCACATCGAACAACTCGAGTACCTCGTGAAGCACGAGCTACCAAAGTTCTACAGGCAGGCCAATCGACAGCTCGAAAACGCGCATGATGCGGAAGACGCTGTACAAGATGCGCTCGTTTCTGCATACACGAACCTGTCGCAGTTTCGAGGTACAGCGCAGCTGTCAACCTGGTTGATGGCAATTGTCATGAATGCTGCTCGGATGCGACGACGCCGAAAGCGCCCGCTGGTATCGTTCGAGGAGCAGATCAGTTCAAGGGAAGGCTCGATGACACTCTTCGACACCTGCAAGGATAACCATCCCGGCCCGGAAGAAGCCTGTGCCCAGTCAGAATTGCGAAATCTGCTTGCTAAGGCTATTAACAAGCTCTCGCCTGCATCTCGCAGAGCCATTCGAAACTACATGGAGGGGAGGACTACCGCGGAGCTCTCAGAGGCCCTGGGCGTCCCGGTGGGCACAATCAAAGCTCAACTCTCTCGCGCCCGTGCCAAGCTGGCAACGTTGCTCCGCCGAGAACTCGACCTGCGAGTGCCCGCACCATCACGAATCAACTGGACTATCAGATCCCAATAGCTTGGGACAAGTATTCAGCTGTCCAAGTACAAGCCAACGGCGGGCGCGACTCCTCCACAAACACACTAGCTTTGCGTACGCGGTCATTTGAAGCAATCGGCCTCGCCAGAAGCCAGCGAGGTTCAGGCTTTCCCATATGCCGAGAGAGAGTATCGCGAGGTCAGGCGTTCGACGTCTTTGGATCAATCGAAATGCCATGCGGGCCAACTACGAGAGGTAGGTCCGACGAATCCGTGTTGCTCTTCGCGATTCCAAGCTTGAAAATGCCTATCGCGGGCGAGACGAAGACGAAGGAGTTCGAAAACGATCCAATTCTGCCAGTGGGCAGCCCTTGCCCGTCAATTTCTCTTACCTGGAACTGCAGGAGACCGAACTCAAGGACTTCGCCTGTGACCCCTGAGATCTGGACCTTGTCGCCCAGTCGCAGCCCGAGCTTGCCGACCAGGACGGTGTATCCCAACACTGCGAGGATGACATTTTGCAGAGCGACGGCAAGGCCGGCGGTGACGAGACCCAGGAATGTTGCCAATGAGCCCAGGTTGGAAGCAAAAGTGAAAACTAAAATCAGGAAGATGCCCAGCCATAGCAGAGTCCACTCAGCAATCAGGGCAGTGCGACGGTGGCTCGCGTCGCGGACATAGCGAAAAGTGACTCGGCGCAGCGTCGCGATCACAGCTACCAACAGGCCAATCGCGATCACAACTGCGAGCAGATGAATGATCAGCATCTTCCAAGCCGCGCCGTACTGACTGACAACCAGCGTTCGCCAGTTCGCGAGATCTGACTTGAAAGTGCCGAACAGGAGTTGTTGTTTTGCCAGCGCGACCGTGGCCGGAGAAAGAGCGGTGATCTGGGCAGAGAGGTTGTCAAGCCGGGCTTGCTGCTGGCGCAAGGCGTCGAGGTCGTTGGGTTGCGGGTCACTGCCGCTGAGGTTGGCACCCTGCAAGGCGGAGTTGAGATATTGTACAAGCGGGGTTCTCAGGTTCTGCGAAGCCTGTGCCAGAGCGTCGGTCGCTCGCCCTGCTTGGTCCAGCGTGCGAAGCTTTCGACGATACAGCATGACATCAGAAATAAGGTCGGGAATACTAGAACCCGTCTCTGGTGGCACGGCTGTGCTGACTCCGCTCTGTGATGGCAATGTGACACTGGCGTTCGCGAGTTCTGGCACCGTTCGTGACAGATCGTCAATGACGAAGTCCAAGCTTTCATTCTGCTCGCTAGCGTGCATTGTCCGCACGAAGTCAAGAAGGTTGCCGTAAGTGTGACACTTCGCCTGAACCAGGTTGAGACGGCTTTCACTTTCCGCCAGTGCAGCGTTCAGCCTAGCTCGATCTTTTCCTCGCTCCCTATCAGCTTTGTCGCGAATTGACATAACGTCATTGCGAGCATTTTGGATATCGGTTTCGCATAGGGCTTGAATTTTCATCCAACGCTGCGGGTCTGATCCAGATGAATCACGAGCAGAACTATCGCTGTGTTGCTCAGTCGAAGTCACACTGCCCGCTTCGGCTGCCGCAATCGCCTTGGCGTAGTCGAAGGAAAGTTGCAGGCTTTGTAAGCGAAGCGTTTGAGCATTTTCGCGAAACGGTATGTCTGCCGGCTTGAGCGGCATTGAGGGATCGACGGATGCACTGTGGTACCAGTCGATGCTTCGCGTGAGGAAGCCAATTACTTGCTGCCGCGGCGGAAAGCCAAAACTCTTTTGTTGTTGCTCGTGGGCGGAAATCGCGGGAGTTAACAGGCCAAAGATAAGGAGTGGCACGGCGACAGTGCGCAAAATGGCCGAGATAGTAGTCATGTGTCCGATCAGTAAACACGCCATGAGGGCGCGGCCTGCCCGATTGTCTCCAACTTTTTAGCCGTCCAACACCCGCGTGTAGGTACCTCGCACGTCCATCGAGGAGGAACTGCACGCGATCGATAGCGTGCGTTACTTTAGCGCGTCCACCGTCTTCTTCGCACCCTTATCCACACCCTTGCTGACGTCTTTCGCACCCTTGTCCACGCCTTTGCTGGCATCTTTCGCACCCTTTTCAATTTCCTTCCCAGACTCCTTGCCAACGCGCTCGCTAGCGCGTGCCGTCTTTCCAGCTACCTTCTTCGTGTCATGCGCCGTGCCTTTGGCTGCTTTGTCGGTGGCATGAGCTACGTCTTTGGCAGCGTCTTTCGTGCCGTGAGCGGCATCCTTACTGGCTTTCTCCGTCGCTTTGCCTACGTCCTTCGCTCCCTTTCCGACATCGGTCGCGAGGTCCTGGGCAACACCGATCGAACCTAGAGTCAGAACAAGAATAAGAGCCATCGATTTCCCGAGTTTCATGTGATCATTTCTCCTTTTAGAACTGCCGATCAACGGCGCACAACAGCCTGCCTTTCTAAGTAGCAATTGTCCTGCCAGCCCTCTTTTGTGCGAACTTGCCGGAATTACCACGATCACCGATGACGAGAGTGTCAACCAGTTGACAAGAGTGTAACCACGCACTCTCTTTGCCTGCCATAGAACACCCACCCGTTCCCAGCGGCGTCGAAGTCGATGGGATACAGTGATCCGCCGATCACGGCGAGGAGCGCGACCTTTAAATGTCCCTTTCCACGCGGTCTGCCAAGTCTGCAATTCTGCGCGAGAGAACGAGAAAGGACTGCATCTGTGGCGTGGGATGTTGCTGTTTCGGTGTAGCCTTCCATGCCGCTTGTTCGAGTTGGGTATAAGCCGTAGTCAAGTCGTCTAATCGGGTCGATGCCTTGCCGTCCATTCGATCGGCCAGTCCGTCTAGTGCCGCAGCCAGGCGGTTGTCAAACTTCTGCTGTGCCGGCCGCATTGCTTCCGGCAACTCGAATCCCGGCAGGCCAGCACGGTACCTCCACAAGACGATGCGGGTGATGAACAGCATGCGCAAGTTCGGTTGCCATTGTCGGATGCGATCACGCAAAGCGAGATCCTGCTCGCGGGAAGGCCCGAATTCAAACAGAACACCGTCTGCAAGAGCTCGCACCTTGTCGAGGTTGGCATTGATTGTCTCTCCAAGAGCAAGACTCCGTGCGATTGCAGTTTTCCGGTCTGGCGAAAGCGGTTCCCTCGCGAGATGCGCTAATAGCCGAAGATTGGAAATGAACGTCCTCCTCATCTCAATCGCGGCGGGCGCCCCCCATAACTGATCAAACACCAGCCACATAATGAAGAGACCCAACAAAATACCCACCACGCGATCTCGGGCGGCGGCGAGTGAGGTCTGCATTTTGAATTCGCTCACGTTGACCAGGAAGAAAGCCAGAGCGACCTGAATTCCGAAGTATGACAACCGGGGACTCGATGTCATGAACCAGGAAGACAGGGCGGTGACAGCAACGAAAAGAACGACAAATCCGGCAATCGAATCGAGATAGGGCAGGATGAATATCTGCGAACCCATCCCGACGAGAAAGCCGCCGACGGCTGCGCCTGTGATACGAAGAAGCTGCTTTTGACGAGATGAACCGATTGTCGAGAGCGCGGTGAGCAGGCATGTGGTCACGGCCGTGCTGATGCCCGGCCATGCGATCGCATTGTAGATCACGTAGCAAACGCTCGCGGCCAGGCAGCCTTTGAGCGCGAACTGAAGGTGCTCGGGGTTGCGGAAAGCGTCGGGGGCAAGGAGTTTTCGTTGCGCTGTATCCTCTGTTGTTGCCAAGTCGGGTTGGCCTGATCCGGAATCCGCAAATGCCTGGGGTATAAGAATGACTGTATGTTCCATCTCGCCCAGTAATGGCACAAAGGGAGCAGATTCTTCATTTGAATCGAAGCGAACCGGACCCGGAATCCGCCGGCTCATCAGATCATCGCGAATACTTCGGACGGCCGAGGCCAAGTTGCCGAATCGCCTCTGGCCACCGGCGGAAAGCTCGATGCTGAGCTGAGGTAAGGTCGCTGCAAGGTCGACGAGCCTGCCCACGAGGGCTACGACACCACCCATCTCGACGGAATACTCGGGCGAATAAGCCGCGCGCCGCAATGCCCGCCGTAATAAGGATGTTCCAAGCGTCCCGAGCCGCATGACTCTTTGCTCGATACTCGGAGCTACGGTTCGGCCCTCAGCATAGCAAGTCAATAACTCTTCGACCGCAGACAATCGGTCGCCAATGGGTAACACGACCTCGTCCCCCGGCCGCAGTCGCACAGACGCGAGCTCTACAGCCGCAGTGATCACCACTGCTACCAATACGGCTAAGCACAGCCAAAGTGTATCCTCCACACCGGTTTCGGCCGGTACGCGCCGATCCCACAGTGGAATTCCAACGGCGGTCAGGTTGACGAACGCCACAGCCGCTGTATAGTTCGTCAGCACACTAACTCCATAGAAAGCGAGGAAGAAGGTCGCAATAACCCAGAGAAAATGAAGCAGGGGAATATTGATGACAAACCAAACAGATGCTAAGAGATAGGCAGCGCCGATTCCGGTCACCAGGAAAATCGTTGCCGCAGACTGCAGCGTCGATCGAGTGTTTTCCCGAGAAACCATGAGTGCATAAACGGCACCTTGCCAGCTGTACGGAATGCGGAAGGTCATTCCGACAATCACGATGAGGGTGGCGGCAAGCGTCATCCTGCCTACCAGTGCAGCCCTGCCTGGGTAAGGCGCAAGTTCTTCTTTGAGAAATTCTCGCAGCCAGGTCAGTGCGCTCGATGGGCGAGGCAGACTGTGGGCGATGGTTGCCATTCTCAATCGCCTCGAATCGTGACTACGGCAGACTCACTGATTCGAAACAGGTCAGGGGTGGGATTCTCCACGCGTACACGGACCGGGAAGCGCGATGCGAGATGAACCCAGTTTAATGTGCGCTGCAGGTCGGGAAGGCCTGGTTGCAAGCTGCCGATTTTATCTGGGTCCGGAGTGACCCCGAATCCGACGCTATCCACCACACCAGCAAAGCGGAGATTCGGCATCGACATCAGATAGACATCAGCCCGCATGCCTGGCGTAATACGCTTGAGTTGTCCTTCTCGGAAATTACCAACTGCCCACCAAGTGCGAGCATCGATAAGCGTGAACATTTGCTGGCCGATGTGAGCATAAGCGCCCTCGGAAATCGTAAGGTTGGTCACACGAGCATCAAACGGCGCGTAGACGCGGCAGTTGTCCAAATCGTAGCGAGCCTTCTTCACCGCTGCCGCTCTTGCCCCACGCTGATTGATCAAGGGTTCGAGCGTTGTAACCGCATGCCTGGCCTGTTCGTGCTGCGCCAAGACAGAGCTCAATTCCGCCTTCGCCAACTGCAATCGAGATTCAGCTTGCCTCAGGGCTTCTGCTTGTGCAGTTTCAGAAGATCTCGCTTTATCCACTTCGTCCACGGTGACAAACTGTTTTGCCAGCAATGGTTCGATGCGGTGCAAATTGTTGTTTGCGTAATTCCATTCGGCGCGCGCCCGATCGACGCCTCGCTCCGCATTGACCACGTCGGCTTCCGAGCTGTGAATGTTCGCTTGTGCGACGGACACTGCGCT
>CAVVFQ010000007.1:0-1805000 GCA_963747545.1 uncultured Acidobacteriaceae bacterium
ACGCATGCCTGTGCTCAGAGCGACTGCAAAAACCGGTCCGTAGTGAGTCTTGAGAGCCGCCGACAGGAATGCCCTGGATTGGTCTGCACTGAGAGCCCGCATCTCCCGTCGTCGAAGCCGTGGTAGCCTGGGCGCCGTCTGTCGGATCCTGGGAGAGAAGCCGCCACCGGATTGCTTGCCGCATTGCGGAACGGAGGACGGAGTGTGTGTATCGAATCGTGCGTCCAGATAGACCGCGATCGACCAGTTGCTGGGCACGCTGCTTGGATATCAAGCGGGCAGATTGCTGCGCTATCTTGCTTGCCTAGAACCTGCTGCATGCAGCGCCGCAGAAGGCTCTCGTAACTTTCTTAGCTCTTCTCGCGTAGTTTCGGCTTCGCGGCGGTCTCGAGCCAGCGATTGAGGTACTCGTTCAATGTGATCGCGATTCCTTCCTGCATGGTGGCCGAGATCGCGCTCGCGTAGTACCTTATTGAGGTAGGACTGGGCCTGGCGGACTGGGCCGTGCACGGTGCGGCTAAGGTACCGCCGTCGCCGGGTTTCGCGGTCGCGGCCGAGGAAGACCCGGACGAGCCAGCGGCGACGACCGCGTCCCACGATTTGTCCCGTTTCGTGCGAGCCAACGAAACTCCCTCCCGAAAATCTGGGCACACGGCTGGCACACTGGCGCCGGCGCGGGACGCGGCAACTGCATTCACTTAGGGGAGGAGATGGGTGAGGAGCAATTAGTTATCCCTTGGGGGGAAGGCGGCTGGAGACAAGGCAGAGGACTGCTATTCTTCATCCTCGACGAGGCCGGCAAGGCGGTCCCCAGTTCCAATTCTGTGACGGTCGGTGTCGTATGTGGCCCCAGTCACCGAATCATAGTCAGCGATTGCTTTTCCGGTCGGTGTGTACAGCCGCTCGCGCCCGCCCGCGAGCTCGCGGATAACTCCTGTCAAAACCCGTGGTCATTCCGAATAAGTTCCATTTCGTTCCTCCTTAGGCTAATTCCGACCCGTTGAGGTCAGTCTCTCGTCTGCTTGGGCTTTGTTCTCGTCTTTCGGATTCCGTCTGCGCGACCTGCCACAAGAGCGAGGACGTTCCAGGAGATGAATGGCACAATCGCTTTGGGGTTCGAGCAAGGCGCCTGGTGAAATAGTGCTGCGTTCAAAGCCGGCTCGGATCAGCGCGACTCGCGCCTGGGCGGCATCGGGAACCAGGAACACCGTCCCTAAAACCTGGTGGGGTATTGCAGCCTCATAGAGGACAGCCTGCACACGCTTCACGCACATGGATGTGTCCTGTGATTTTGCCCACCCTGGGCGAGCTGCGGTGTGGAATATCGAGGTCATCGAATCGATCGAACAGCCGGGCGCTCGGCCATCTCCGAGGACTTTGGCAGGTCCTCGGACTGCAAGAATTCGCTGCTCTCGGTAAGAGCCTTTGCGAACTGCTCCAGTGTGACGGTACGCCAGGATGAACCCTCCTCTCGCATTTCGAGCTCGAACGCGCTAGTCGAGTGAGAGCCTTCCGAGTTGAGGATCCGTCATGAGAATCTGAAAAATCGTCCGAGGCAGGAGCGCTCCGCACCCGCACAGACCGCACAGAAATGCCGTTTACCAGCAGCTCAACCGGCAACTCGTCAATCCGTGTAGGCTCTTCCATCACGTCGACTCCTCTTGATACGCACCCAAAAATACAGGTCACAGATACAAATGAGTTGGGGGACGGGGCTCGGGGGGCCGTCTTATATACCCAAAAAAGGGGCCCATATCGCTAGTAAATGGGGAGAAAAAAACCGGCCCAGTAACCACTGGGCAGGTTACTAAGGCGCCCCTAACAGACCCTGGTGGCGCCTGCCGTTCTCGACATCAACATAGGGCAGACGTTTCGGGTGAAGAGAAACCAGCGAACTGGTACTGCCTAGGAACGGCGCCGGTTCCGAAGGTTGAAATCACTCAGCGTCGACCTGCCCTTGTTCGTCACCTTGCGGTGGAAATCTGGTTTAGCGCCGCGCGTGGGGGAGATTATGGCAGATTGGATAGCAGAATTAAGAATGTCCTCCTGTTGCTGGATACTTCTCTTCGACGTAGCCTGAACCGCATTCAGTAGCATTCGAAATTGCTGTAGGCGGAACTCAAGATAGCCTTTGATGGCTTCAGGTTTATGGTCTGGATGTGAGGCAGGGTCCAGCTTCGCGGTCTCGGTATCGAGGTCCGCAAACGCGGCGTCCAAGGAGTCCAGCACCCTGGTGAGATAGCGCCTGTCCTCCGGTATGGTCGCGATCCGCCTTTCGGCTTCCTTCGTGCTCCTCCCCGAGCAAGCGGCGGAAAGTATTCCCGATAGGAGACGTCCAACGACGCCGGGAAGGCTCCGCCAGCCCGGGCGTCAATTGGAAATCGCTCAAATCCTTCACGCGCAAGCTCGCAACTTCGAGTTGCAGCAATTTTCGGGATACATCTTCTTCAGGTTGAGGAGGACGGGCCGCAGCAATCGGTAGTGCTTCAGGTCGGAGAGAAATGCCGCTTCAGCAATCGCGTGAAGAAAGCTGGTTCTGTGTTCGCGTGCCGAGATCAGCCAATCATGGAGTTCCTCATCAGTGGAAGCGGAATGCGGTTCTACGCTTGCTCCCTGAGCTATCACAGCGAGAGTCGCCACAACAACGGGGTTGTTAACTGTGGTGCCCGCTGTCCAGCCGAGAAAGCCGAGGCTTCCGTCTTCTTTCGGGTCGAGGTGAGCTTTCTTCGCTACCGCACCGATGTCGGAATCGTCCCAAGTGGTGGCGACGGCAACGCCATCGCCGAGGAGCACGTAGACAAAATCACCTTCGGCGAGTAGCCGGGCGACTTTGCCTACGAGGGCGGGATAGTTGTTGAAATCCGTCACGACTTTATCGTAAAAGCTCATTGCATTCGCTTCTCGTTCCCCTGAGAAGGGGTCAGCCATGTCCGCCCAATTGCAGCTGCTCTTTCTTCGCAGTCTGCATCTTCGGCATTTCCTTCTTTCTCGATGATCTTCAGCCTTCTGTCGAGCAATTCCTGCTTGGCTTCCCAGTCGGAGACTTCACGCTGAAGCATGTCCGCCAGCAGATGTGGATCAATTCTTACAGTTTTTCCGAGACGAAACGCAGGAACACGGCCCTCGCGAATCCATTTTAGGGCAGTGTCTTCCGCGACTCGGAATATCCACGCAAATTCCTTCACGTTCAACGGCTGAAGCCTGAGCCTCAAGGCCCCGATGATTGACTTTGTTTCTTGAACTGACATGTTTCCTCCACTTTCGGCTTGTTTGGGCGTGTTTCACAGGCCTCTGTAGATGCAGTTCCGAAGTCGAGAAAATTCGCGAGCGTTCGTGAGAGGTATCGAATCTTCCAGCAAAAAGCCAAAAAAGGAGGGTTGATGTCACACAGAGTTAGGGGCAACCATGTGGTGACCCTCGTAATCTATGCCCCGGCTCTGGTAGCCGGAAGATTCTGTACCCACGGCAACGATTGCAATCGCCCGCGGTGCCTCCACGCAGATGCCCGTCGCCCCTGAACATCGCGTTACCCGTCGCGGGGGGAAGAGCCTTACGCGTTCACACGAAACACGCCTCATCGTCAACGATGACGATGAAAGAACAAGCACTTGCCGAAATTAAAGCAGCATGGCAGAAGATCGAGAAGCACAACTTGGAATTCGGGAGAGTCTGCTGCGAGTGGCGGGACAAGTTCAAGGCAAAAGGATTTCGAAAAGAGGGCGACGGCGTTTGTGCAACCTTAGACAAACTAAGCATCCCCCGATCCACGGCCTATTTTTGGATGAACAAGTATGAGATTTCCATCGGGGCAAGAACGGCACGACCTCAAAAGCAGAGACCAGAGGCCCCTTCCCCGTGGACACCCGACAACGAGAAGCTCAGCGAATCGGTCTGACCCGATTGGCAGTCTGGACGGATACAAAGGCCTCGCCAAGAAAATGCTCGAAGCAGGGTTCTGCCAGGAACTTCTCAGGAAGAAGGTCGCAGACCAAAGCCATCTGTGGGCGGCGAAAGATTGGGCAAAGTTGAGGCTCGATCTCGGAGACGCTCTATGAAGATGAAGCAGGGGTTCTTCGCGAGGATCGACGAACGACTGGCGAGGCTCGCAGTCATCGAGAAGCACGATCTCCATCGACCGTGCCCGATATCGTGGGCGTGGGGAATCGTTGTGGACGAAAAGCTTAAAGGAGTGTTGACAGTTGGCAGGCCGTGTTCAAGAACGGTTTGCGAGGGTGCGTGCGGCAAAGAAAGGTCGGCTGACGTTTACGAATCAATCGGCTTTGGCTTCACGAAAGTCTCCCGTCAACTCTGAGAGCCAGTTCATTGGATGGTGTCTGCGAGAATTGCGGAAGGCACATCAAAACATGATTCTCGTCAGCTACGCAGACACGAAGCCTTCTAAAGGTGCACCAAGGGGTCATCTAGGCACGGTGTACATGGCTTCAAATTGGACTTACACCGGAACCTCGACTCCGTTTGCAGACAAAGTGCGTGGCGAGATGATCGAGCGTAGCAGCAAGCACCGATACGTCTATTTTGTGAATGCTGCTGACAAGAAGCTCCGGCAATGGGAGGTACGTCCGTATCCTAAGCGATCAAACAGGGGCACCTGTGGCGAGAACGCCCATCTCAGGAGCGTTTGTCGCTATAAATTTTTGCCTTATCCCAAACGTCATACGGCGTCAGAAGCGGTTATTGCCGAAGCCATTGGCCGCAGCCCCTCGAAACATCCCCCTTTACCGTTCACGTCCTACGCATCGGCAAAAGTATTGCGTTTTCCAGCAGGTCTGCCCGAACTCTTCCGCAGGCGTGACAGGTTTCCCACGCTTGCCCAGTTTCCTGCTGGGACCTGGCAGCCGTTCCTCGGCGATGTCGCTGAGTTGGTTGTCGTATGCCGAGCCGAGTCTGGCTCGGTCGATCAATTTGTCGTACTCACTTCCAAACATGTGTGACATTTATGCGATTACCCCTTCGTCGATGAGTTTGATTTCGGTGCGTGAAACCGCACGCTCTTCGTTGCTGCGTGCACGCTCGATCCTTGCGAGGCCCGGACAAACGGCATGCGACCACTTGGTGTCGCCGTTTCTCTGACGATCATGTTGCCGATCTTGATGTAGCCTCGGCAACGTGGGCAAACCGTAGCGTGCTTAGCTTGAATACGCCAGTAATTGTTCACCCGATTCCTCTTCCTCTAATACGGCAAATTTGTCCCATCCGAAGTATTCGGAAACGATGTCCCAAATCTCAGCCCCGTCTGCATTTCGTAATGGGCGGGATGGTAGACGACATCAGCGTGCACTCGCAGACGGAATTCTGGCAATCCCATGATGAGATGTCCCGCTTCGATGAATGCGTCCTCGACAGCCCTCTTGCACTTTTCGGCTCTTTCGGCCTCAACATGCATGTACAGTGCGTCGTGATGAGGGGCAGCCAGTGCGTAGCCCCATCCCGCATCGACCAACAGGATGCAGGCACACCGCAGCAGTTCCGTACATCCTGCCTGCTGAGGGAAGTTCAGCACGCTGTTGGCACTCATGTTTTCGGTCCACCGCCGCCACCCAAAATCCGTTTCCACGTACCCCCGTTCTTCGGCGAGCTTGGCTTGATCTTCAACCCACTGCCAGTAGACTGCGTACCCCTGCTTGTGGCGATTGATGATTTTTTGTGCCTTCCAGAGAGGCACACCAAGGTACTTGCTGAGCGTTTCGGCACCAACGCCGTACTGGATCGCAAGCTTCGCCGTCTTGTGCTGTGCCCGGATGATTTCCGGTTCCTTGTTGCTTTTGTCACGCATGGTTCCCGGAAGGTACGGCCTCGGTGACGGCAGCAAATTCCATGTAAGAGTCTGCCCCAGACGAATAGATCCGCATCAATTCGGGGTCGCCAGAGAATCCTGCTGCAAGCCAGTCCTCGGCACCTGTCACGTCGCACGCGACCAGAGCCATACCTTCCCGTGGGGCAATCAGGTTGCGAACCCAATGCGGCCGGCTGAGCAGGAAATTCTTCGCCTTGGGGTTGTTCCGTGACGTGACCGTGCCAAACATCCACAGCGTCGAGCGGTTGAACCCATCCTCGCCGAGCACGGTCTCGAAGCGGCTGAGGTTATTCAGCGATTTCCGACACTGACGTAGCGGTTGCAGTTCGGGGTACGCGTTACACATGTCTCCGAAGTAATCGTCTTCGAGCATGGGGTCGCCTGACGGCGTAGCTTGCCACATCGCCCCACGGTTCCCCACCGTTATGCCCTTGGACGCCAGTAGCTCGGCGAACTTGTTCATCTTGAACACGGGATGCGGCTTGGTTTTGGTCGTTTCTTTGCCCTCGACCACATACACGCCGTAGCGGTGCGTTTCTTCGATCTTGTTGGCGATGCTGAGCTTGAGCTTCGAAGATTCGTTTTCGATGGCATGGAAGCGTTCGCCGTCCACGGGGACACCATTGTGCTCGAAGGATGCATTCGCCTTGCAGCATTTCCCCCGCCAGAGGGCCTGTTCGATGTCCACTTCAGGAATCATCTGGCGACCCAGCCAGACGGTCGCAGTCACGTCCTCTTCGCAATAGGCGAGGATCCGCTTTTGGTGCGTTTCCATCGTGACGCCTTCGGGCGGTGTTGTGCCGTTTTGAATGACGTAGTTACGCTCTTCGTCCTTGCTGCTCTTCCAAAACTCCATCGGATTGCCGCCAAAGTACGTCACGGCATCCACCAACCCTGTGCCCAAGTCCTTCAAGAATGGCTTCCCACGCCATTTGCCATTAATCATGTTCAGGAACTCAACGTAGAGGTCGATGAAATGCTCTGGCAGTTCCCAGCCGAGCGACAGCATGGTCTTCAGTTCCGAAGGTAGGTTATAACCAACGAAGAGCGTGTTCTTTGGATCAGGGAATGGGCTGGCGGCCGGCGTATCGAAGAACATCTCGATCCGCCGACCCTTGTTGAAGCCCTGGGCAACGAGGTACACCGGGCGTTGGGTTTCGCCCGGACGTGCCACGTATTCCGTATCGGGGACGTAGAGGTACGGGAAGCGTTCTGGCGTCAGCTTACTCGACATCTTCGTCCTCGCGGGCCGCAACGCCGCCGCTCATGTAGTCGAGGACAGCCTTGTCGTCGGCGACGTTGATGTTGGAATCGAATGCGTCCATGAGCATCTGCTCAAAGGAAGGGAGCGACTGCCATTTGGGTTCGGCTATCGGCTGGTCTGCCATTTCCACGTTGTACGTCTGGCGAGCCTTGACGCTGCTCACAATCACGTACCCACGTTTCGCCTCGTCGACGGCCTTGTTGGCAGCTTTACGCCATTTGCTGGACGATACGAAGACATACCACAGGAAGAACGTGCCGTCCGCACAGCCAGCCGTGCGGATGTCCATGAGCTTGCAAACATTGCGAAAACGCTCTGGCAACTCGCCAGACTCGAAGAGTTCGGGATTGATGTAGTGGAAGGTGCCGGCGTTCTCGTTGACGAACACTGGCAGATTGAAGGTGTGGTAGTCAGGCGAAGGATGAACCTTCACGTAGATTCCCTTCGGAGGCTTTCCGAATTCGTAGCTGACTTGCTTTGCCTTGCCCGTGCGGCTGGTCGAAGTCGTGCCCTTTTTGGCTGCTTCGGCTGCCCTGTGGCTGGCGGGTGCGAACATTGTTTTCGAGGGGGTATTCTTCGTGGCGTTGGCGACAGCCTCGTGCGTCGCTTTACCATTTGCGGGAATGACTGCGGGTGACTCGAAAGCCACGTCAGACAGCCGTGCGGGATCATTTTCTGGACTCAACATCTGTACCTCTTACGACTTTAGGGTGGCGATTCAAAACTGGAGGTAGCAGGCTGGAAGGTCTGATACTGGGTTTTGTTTCGGGCGGCAGTAAACCCAGTAGTGGAAGACCTACCAGAACCTGCCGCCCTCGATGACTCTTGGAAATCACCGTTCGCTTAACCCTTAATACTGGATTTTTTTGGAAATCTGGGGCTTATCGGCGGGATTTCTATAAAGCGTAGTTTCTACAGCTTAGGGCTGTGCGGCGGGCGCCCCGCCTGGCATGCAATTCAGCCGTTCAATCCGATCAATCGATCTGATCGTTCAATCCTGCCATTCCCTTCTGTCATGGACTAATAAATAAAGAAAAACCAGATTTTGTTGTTAAAGGGGTTGAATGATTGGAATGGTTGATCGGATTGACCAGACGGATTGAATGGATGGTCGAACGCGTGCGTCCAGCCCGCCTAGATATCCTAGAAGTGGCTCGGTCATCGGGTTGTCTACGCTCAGAACATCGTGATCCCCGAGCGTCAAGAAAAATAGACTGAATCTCAAGGTGCAGACAAAACTAGTATTAGTTAGACATGGACTACGGAACAGGTTGGGGTGATCCCAGCAAGCACGGCGTTTCCGATGGGTGGGAGCTTGTCGGCCCGGATCGATCGCGGAAACGACATTTCATCCTGCGTTGCAAAGCCTGCGGGTCTGAAAGCTCGTACATCAAATATCAGTTGGGAAAACCGCATGGGTGTTCCGATTGCTGGTACGTCGAACAAATCATGCGTAAACCGCACCTTTGGCCACGGCTCGCCCCAATGATCGGTGCATTCGCCTTCAAGGCGGACCGTCCGGAGCTTGAGGAATTGGAACGAATGTATGCCTTGAACGACCCACGCCCGTGCGTCCCCCAGAGGGCTTGGAAATGCGGGACCGCGTTGTCTCAGCCGAGTCACAACCCGCAAAGAGCTACTGTCATTCATTCTTCATTGCCTGCGAGACCCACCGTTGCACGCCGAATCTGCGATGTCGCGCCTGCAGTTTTCCCGTTATTTGTGGGAAAACACCCATCACGCGATACGTTTCGCCATCATCCCAGCCTCAATCAACTGACACCGCGGTCAATTTTCCTGAGATCTCAACCCCTAGATAGAGGGAGCTGAGACGCCGCGTTAGGTCGCGGTCGCCAGTTCCTGATCGTAACCGAGGTGTTCTCATGGCAGAAATGACCGCCACTCCTGAAATGGAGTCGCACACGCCAACATCACTAATTCAAGCTGCGGACGCGAGTCCACAGGTCTCTTTAACTCCCACCGTCCCCCAACTCGACAAGCAAGCACACGCTGCAAGCATGACTGACCAAGAACTGGTCGAGCATGTCCAGAACAAGCTTAGGCCCTTGGGGCAAACTCTGCTGATCAACCTCGCCTACATCCGAGAGGCTCGCAACCGCTTCACCCAACCAGGAAGGCGTGTTCCGATCGCTGGTCGGCCAACATTCACCCAATGGATCAAAGAAAACCTGGGTGTCAGCGATCGACATGTTCGCCGACTATTGGCAGGCCCCCCCGATCCGACGCAGAAGTTGAGAAAGCAACAGCGGCGTGATGCGACGATCGACATGGCTGTAACGATGGCTCATGCAGTCCTAGGACTCCATGAAGCGGATCCCGACGACCCTTCTGGCGGTAGGCGGAAAGCAGCACTAACCAGCATGGCGTTTCGGCTACTTCGCCATGTGAGGCACAAGCCCATCGGGACGCATGTGACCGTTAAGGAACTGCAGCCGGGTCAAGTTGAGGATCTTTACGACACGGTGAGTAATTGTTTGGGCGAGCAGTTCGATCAGGCACTCGGGTCTCTCGACGAGGAAAAACGTGCCGTCGCACTACGTGCGTTTGCCGCGAAGATCGCATCCCGCTACGTCGGGAGCACCCCCCCCGTTGCTGGCACGGATCCAGCACTCCTCGCGGAACCGTCTGTACGGGCTGCAATCGACGCCGACAGCAACATGGAGACTCTGGTGTAACCCGTCAGGACCAGCCAGACGCCTCCGTCTTAAAAAGGGGTGGCACGGGAGAACCGAATGGCTTCTCCTAACACGAAATTTCGGTTAGGTCAAAATGCAATTGCACGGCACGACGATGCCATCGCCCTTATCGACGATCACACCGTCTTTCGTGACGGCATAGTCGTTGAAGGCGATGCAGTCGCCAAAGGGGGACTGTAGGTTTTCTCAACAGTGGCGGCAGTATAGATGAATTCACCTGCACCATCGTGGTAGTCGATTCGGAAAGTCTTCATTGCTCGTCCTTTCTAAGGTGTCGGTAAGGGCAGGGCATTCTCGCCTTTTCAGTTCGTTCGCCCGACATACTGGGTAATACCGACGTCCACGGGATTTTCTGCGACAAAAGCGAAAAATAATTCTTGCCCTGTGCAGGCTCACGGTTTTGGACCAGCAAATGGCGGTCGGTACCGATCAGCGCCCAATCAGCGAATCTCGCATTCTTCCAACCAGTTTGCGATCTTCTCAGGGTCGTAGCGGTACTCGCGACCCATGCGGTATCCCGGAATTCGCCTTGCACGGGTCCACTCCCGCAGTGTCACGGGATGCAGGTTGATCAGTTCGCAGAGTTCCGCCGAGGTCAGGGCGGTAATGCGGGTCCGGAGGTCGTCAACAAGGTTCACACTTACTAATACGCGATTTGCGGCTAAACACTAGCTTAGGGATTTGCACGGGACAAAGAGAGCGCAACCGCCAGGAGCGGCCCACCCGCCCTTTACATTACCGATGCCGTCGCAGCCGGTGTGGTTTCGATCTGCATGGCCGTGAACTCTCTAAAGGTCTCTTCGACCGCACGTCTGGTTTCGGGCGAGTTTAGATCAGGAATCCCCAAGTAACGCATCGTCGTCTTGATGTCCTTGTGACCCAGGAGGTATTGGATGGTCTGGATCTTCGTCGTGCCTGAAAAGAGCGTAGCGTAGGTACGCCTAAACGTGTGCAGGTCGGCGTGGAACGTGCCACCAGCGCGTTTTGCGATCCGCTGGACGTGGCGGAGCAAGTGCTGGTCAGGCCTTCGTGCTTGGTTCGGGAAAATCAGCTTGCAACCAGGATTCTGCCTCTGGCGGTCGGCGATGGTAGGCGATAAGGTCTCGGGGAATTGGGATGCGGCGGATGTGCCAGTGTTTTGGATGCCAGTTAAGATGTGGCTTGTCGACGATGTTCAGAAAGCCACCCTTCACGTCACTGTATTCTGCGTGAGCGGCTTCCCCATCACGAACCCCGCTCTTAAGAAAATAGTCGAGCGTGAAGCGTTGCTCGCTGTCCTTCGCCGCCGAATACAGAGCTTTGACCTGCTCAGACTCGTAGTAAACCACAGGCTTTTCGGCAAACTTGGGATATTCGCTTTTCTTGAGCAGGCGGTTGATTCCGTGTGCACTCAGGAAAATCACAATGTCGTTTACCTTGTTGAAGTAGGTTCTGTTGGGGTCGCCAGACCTCCGTGGCTTACGCGGCTGGCCGTCTTTCCGCAGTTTCGGAGGCCGTGTCCGCAGCCATCCCATGAAGTCGATCAAGTCCTGCTTCTTGATCTCGTCGATGAATTTCTTGGTACAGGACTGGCGAAACTCTTCCATCGCCTGCTTGTACGCCCGAATGGTCTTCGGGTCTTTACCCTGCGATTGGAGATTCTTGAAGTATTGTTCGACTGCTGCATCGACTTTCAGTCGACTACTTTCTGGCTTCGGGCTGTCTGAGGCCGCGTAAGGAACGCTACGCTCCCGATCCCGCAGCCAACGCTCCTTTTCCGCAAGCTTGTCCAACGCGATGTAAGGGTCGTTGCCGACTGGAACGAACTTTTGTTTGCGACCCTCCCTCCCGAAGCGAACGTAATAGACGCCTTCGGGGTGATGCTCCGGCTGGCGATTGACCATCGCGTAGTGGGGCTTGAGACGGCCCTTGAATAGGTAGACAGGCTTGCAAAACGGAGCCTTGCCGTCTTTGGTGGTGACGCGTAGGTACAAAGTTGCGGTGCGGTTGGACATGAAAATCCCCTGAGTCCTAATACTGCGAAACAGGAGATTTCACGATTTGTAGTAACAGGAACCGCTCAAAATTAGTAACAGACTCGCGGAACCCGCATGTTTGGCTGCGATTTGAAAATATGGCGGAGAGAGTGGGATTCGAACCCACGTTACCCTTTCGAGTAAACACGCTTTCCAAGCGTGCGCCTTCAGCCACTCGGCCATCTCTCCGGCGCCTCCGAAGCAATTGTATTGATTCTAACAGTGCTACGGATTGCCCGCGAACTGCCGATCCTTCCCCGTCGCCTCGCTCATTTGTTGGGAGGGCAACGTTAGGATGACAACTGAGAGTTTGCCTCTCTTGCAGGACAGCTCTCAGTTCTGAGTTCTTGTATCAGCGAAATCGCACTGAGACCTAAGCACTGAGAACTGAAATGAGGATTGTTACCAGAAGAAAAAAATCAGGAGCGGGTTCCGGCAGCAGCGGCTGCGGCGTTGGGCGGTTCCGGCGTCACTGCCGCAGCGTGACCGTTGGTTGGCGGGGCGGGTGACTTTGCCTGGCCCACTCCCTCAACCACGCGATGATTCAGGCAGTACAGCGCGAGTTCCAGACGGTCGGCAACTCCCAGCTTATCGTAGACTTTGCGGAGATAATTCTTGACCACCTGCTCGGTGGTGCCCACCCGCAGGGCTATCTCTTTGTTCTTCATTCCCTGCGTGACGCAGGAGACAATGAGCGCCTCTTTGGGCGTGAGCGTCACTTTGGGACGCGAGCCTGCCGGACGTAATCCTTGCGTGCGATACGCCTGCATCACCCATCCGATCGCGCGACTGTCGAGCCAGGGCTCACCCTGCGCGACTTTGCGCAGACATTCGACCAGCATTTCCGGCTCAATTTCGCGCGAAACGATGGCATGGGCGCCGCGCCGGAACAAGTCCAGTGTCATCTCCTGGTCGGGCTCCTGCAGCACGACCACCAAACGGCAGGTCGCGTTTTGTCGCAGAAGATCGGAAACAACGTCCGCCGGATTCGGGGACAAAGCCGCTTCAAAGATCACAACGTCGGTGGAAAATTTTTGAATAGCGGCAACCGTCTGATCGAGAGTCTCGGCCTGGCCGACCACCCGTATGTCGTCCTCGAGCGCAAATATCTTGCGCAGCCCGGCGCGGAAAATGGCTTGGGTATCCGCCACAATTACGCGGATCGTGCCTTTGCCGTCTTCCGGCTGAAGGCCGTCGCCCGGCTCGATGCTGACCGAAGTGCTACCCATCCGTCCTCTTTTCGCGCCCTACCTGCGCGGCCGAACTTGTTCGGGTCGAACCGCTCAAACTACCTGCGCTCAAAACGGTACTCGTCAATGACCACACCGACTCCGCGGCGGCCACCATCCTCAAAACTGCGCACCACTCGGCCGCGGCAATCCACCTGCACGTCGGCCTCTGCGCCCACCACATCGGCAGGAAGAGAGATCGTAAAATCGACAGCCGAACCTACTGGTACATCGGCATCCATGCGGAACAGCACACCGTTGGCGGAAATGTTCTCGGTCTCGACCGTTTTTCCCGCGACTTCAGGCCCTGCGACTCCAGGCTGGCTGCCTGCCGACGTCGACTTCAATGCCACCGGCAGTTTGATGGGAAAACGGGGCGCGCCTTGCACGTCCGTATAAGCCCTTCGATTCTGGCTGACTTCAGCAGCGGTTCCTTTGGCGGTTTCAGACACGTTTGCGACGACCTTCCTTCCGGTTCGTGCCGTGCACCACTCCAATTGAGCAAATGCACATTTCAGGCCGAGATTACACCCCCGCATCTACATTACAAAGTTACGGAAGTCATGGAACAAAGGCGGCGAAGTGTCGGTGGTACAGGGACTTACGGGCGTATGCGAACTGCGGCGCGGTCGCTTACCGAAAGCGTCGGAAGGACGGCCACAATGCGGTACAAAGGCCGGGAAATCCGGGCAAAACGCGAACTCGGCTTCGGGTCACCTTGGCCTCCGTCGCACGTGCCACTCGTCGGCCGTGATCTCCCAGATTTCGGCCGGCAGCCGGCCGGAAACGAAGTCTCGCTCTTCGGCGCCCACGATTCGCATTCCCTGCCTTTCAGAAATGCGGCGCGAGGCCTCATTGGCAATCGCCTTGGGAACTCGCAGGACTGGAAATTTCAGAACATCAAACCAATAATCGGTGACCGCATCGGAAGCTTCGCTCATCAGGCGCTGCCCCTGCCACGGCAGCCCGAGCCAGAACCCGCGATTGTGATTTTCCGATCTCATCAAGCTGATGGAGCCAATCACGCGCAACGGATCTTTCTTGAGCCGCAAGGTCCAATCCCATCGCTCTCCCCGTTCGACCGCCGGAAGAGCGATGTCGCGACAATATGTCAGCGCACCGTCGGCTGGATAAGGCCACGGTACCCGCCCGGCCAGAAATTGCACCAGTTCCCAGCGGGGAAAAATAATCTGAATTTGTTCGGCGTCGGAGAGTTCGAGCGGACGGAGCCACAACCGTTCTGTTTCGAGCACATGCGTCACGCCGAGAAACTCCTCGCTTTGCTCGCCCACCAGTCCGCCAGGCGAGCGCAGCCGCTCACTCAGAACTTCGTCACCTCGGTGAAGTTAAACTCCTTCACCTTCATCGCCGGCACCACCATGTCAAACGATTCCTCTCCGCTGGCGCGCACCGGGACGCTCATCGCCTCCACATTCGACAGCATCGAAATCAGGCCCTGGTTAAAGCGGAAATTTCGCAGGCCGCACTGCACTTTACCGTTCTCCACCAGAAACGTCCCATCGCGGGTCATGCCGGTCACAATTTTCTCGTAAGGATCGACTTCACGGATGTACCACAGCCGCGTCACCAGCACGCCCCGCTCAGTCGAGGCAATCATTTGATCGACGCTTCTAGGATCCTCCACCCCACCGAACACAACGTTCATCGGCATCTCCCCCATCTCGTTCGGCAGGGGAAATCCATGCCCGGTGGCTTCGATGGGGCCAACCTTCGCCGCGTACTCCGAATTCTTCATCTTCTGTACCGTCGCGCGCGCATACACCACGCGCTTCACCACGCCGTTTTCGATCAACTGCACACGCTGCCGTCGCATGCCCTCGCCATCGAACGGCGAGCCTGCCTGCAGCGGATGCGCCACGTCATCCCAGATGTTGATGTTTTCTCCAAACAGTCTGGTGCCGATCCGGTCGTTCAAAAACGAGCGTTGGTCCAGAATCGCCACGCCGCTGAAGTCCCAGAACATGAAACCAACAATGTCGAGGACTGCGGCCGGCTCGAGAATAACCGTGTACTTCCCCGACCCAATCTCCCGCGGATGGGCCGACTCGACCGCCTTTTGCGCGGCCGCCTCCGCCAGTCGCGCCGGATCGAGGTTCCTCACGTCGGGCGAATTCGATTTCCGCCAACCGGAAGAATCGCCGGCCAGCATGGTGATGGAAACTTCCGCCAGCGTCTGATGGTGCCAATTCGCTAATCCGGTGGAGTTGAAGATCCCTTCGCGTGTTTCCGAGTTCGAGTAGATGCCCGCCGTGGTCAGCTTATGTCTGCCCGCAACGGCCACGATGCCCTTGACCACCTCAGCGCGATCGGCGGGAGTAACGGCCGCGGTCTCCTCAAAAAACCTGGATGGTGGAGCGACGGGCGCCTCGCCCGTCCTTCCGAGTGCCTCGCGGGCATCCGGCATCGGCAGCAAATCCGGATCCGCCACCTGCACTCGCGCAAGCTTCTCCGAAGCGGTGACCGCCCGCCGCAAACTCTCATCGTCAAACTGATTGGTAGTAGCGCGCGCCGTCCGTCCCGCAAAATTCGCGCGGATCGACACAACGGAGTTCTCTTCCTCCACATTCTGATGAATGACGTTGTTGGCGAAGCGAGTCAAAGCAAAGCGCGAGCCGGTGAAAATAGCCTCGACCTCGTCGGCGGACGAGAAGCGGTGAATGCGGTCGAAGATATCGGCGGCTCGCTCTTGAGTCAGCATTCCCAATTTTCTCGTAGAGACGCGGCTTGCCGCGTCTTCCCGCGCCACTGCTTCGTCGCCCCGGCAAAAACGGGGCAAGCCCCGTCTCTACGAATACGCCGAGCCGACGCGAATTTTCCGGAACCGCGCCGGACTCGCCCCATGTCCCGTGCCCACGACTTGCTGCGGCTGCCCCTTGCCGCAATTCGGAGTTCCCCACAGCGCCCACTCGTCGCGCGAGCAGATCGCATCCATCGAATTCCAAAACTCCGTGGTGATCCCGGAGTACGAAGGATTCTTCAGCATCCGCAGCCGCTTACCGTGCTTGATCTCCCACGCAATCTCGCATCCGAACTGAAAGTTGTAGCGCTTGTCGTCAATCGACCAGGATTTGTTGGTCTCCATGTAGATGCCGTCGTCGGTCGCGGCAATCAGCTGTTCCAGGCTGAGCGGCTTTTCTCCGGGCAGAATGCTGACGTTGGTCATGCGAATCATGGGCAACCGGTTCCAGCCCTCTGCCCGCAGCGTTCCGCCCGATCGCGCGGCGCCAACGGTGTGGGCTGTCTCGCGCGAGCTCAGATACCCGGCAAAGCGTCCATGCGTGATGATCGGCGTCGACTGCGCCGCGACGCCCTCGTCGTCATAGGCGAAAGTGCCAAGGCCCGGTCCGTGTTCCTGGCGGGCGTCGGCCACAACGTTGACCAGTTCGCTGCCATAACGCAGATGGCCCAAGTTTTCCAGAGTCAGAAATGAGGTGCCCGCAAAATTTGCTTCCATGCCCAGCACGCGATCGAGTTCAATCGGATGCCCGATCGACTCGTGAATCTGCAAGCCCAGCTGCGATCCATCCAGAATAATTGTGGCCGTGCCTTCCGGGCATTGCTCGGCCCGGTGCAACGCGACGGCTTCTTCCGACACGCGACGGGCATTCTCCGGCAATTTCATTTCTTCGATCAGTTCGTACCCGAGGTTCTGCCATTGTCCGCCGAACGAATTCGGGTACGACCGCTTCTGAATCTCCGACCCGGCAAACGCATACGCCGTAATTCCCGCGCCCGTCGAATATTTTGTCTGATGAATGTCCGAGCCTTCGGACGAAAGAAACCACGACTCTTCGCGCTGGAAGTTCATGCCGGTCTCAGCGAGCGTGACGCCAGGAACGGCGCGCATCTCCCCATCAACCCTCAGCAGCAGATCAAGATTCTGTTCCACCGAAGTAGTGAACGGATCGACTTTGTACGGAGTCGTCCACTCCGCCACCGCCACAGGTTCGGGAGCCAGCCGAACATCCTCCCGCTTCACCCGCGCCGAGGCTCTTGCAACTTCAACCGCGCGCGCGGCTGCCGCTTCCACCGCGGCGCGGCTCAAATCCGCAGACGCTGCAAATCCCCACGCCCCATCCGCAATTACGCGCACGCCGATGCCCAGCGATTCGGATTCCGACGCATGTCCCACGCGTCCGTTCTTGGTAGTCAGCGAGCGGTTGCGGATCGCGACCGCGCGCGCGTCCGCATAACTAACTCCGCGCACCGATGCGGCGTCCAAGGCCAACTGGGCTGCAGTCTTCATTTTTCAGATTTAACGTATCACGAGCAGCTTGAGGGTGGGGTTTGTTGAAGAGTGTCGATTAGCGCAAACCGGGCGCGGCCGCCGCCAGCGGCGCTCGTTTGCGCGCGACATCCACAAAAAAGCGACCAGCCTGCAGGTGACTGTCGCCATCGCCATTTTCGCCAACGCCAGGCTCACCCCAGACCGCGCCGATTTCGACCTTGCCATTCCCCGAACCCGCCATTTTGGTGGGCTGCCGGCGCTGCTTCTCGACGTAGGCCTTGATCACCTGCGCTGCCGTCCTGGCGGCGAGATATCCGTGTTCCCCTTCTTCGAGCAACGTACAGACTACGATGTCCGGATTCCTTCTCGGCTCCACGCCCGCAAACCAGCCATTGTCCTTGAATTTTTTCCCGCCTGCGCCCAGCTTCGCTTTCAACGCATTGCTGATGGTCTGAGCGCTGCCGGTTTTGCCGGCGAAATCGATACCCTGCAAGTGCGACAAACCAGCCGTGCCTCCGGGGTTCACCACCGCCGCCATTGCGTCCGTGATGATCTCCCAGTTCTGCGGATCAAGCGGCACCCGAACTTCGTCGGGCGTGGCTGCCGGAACTATATTCGGTGGCAAGTCCGTGGGATTGATGACGTGCGGACGCTGCAGGAGTCCGCCGCTGGCGATCGCGCCAATGGCGCGCGCCAACTGAATCGGCGTAGCAGCTACCGCCCCCTGTCCAATGCCCACCGAAATGGTTTCTCCCGCGTACCACTTTTGCTTGTAGTTACGAATCTTCCATTCTTCCGACGGCATTACGCCGCTCGCTTCCTGCGGCAGATCGATGCCGGTCTTCTGCCCCAGACCAAAGGCGATCGCATACTTGGCAATGCGATCGATGCCTAGCTTCTCGGCCAGCGTGTAAAAGAAAACGTCGCACGACTGGTAGATGGCTTTGCTGATTTCAACGTCGCCGTGAATGCGGTGTTCCTCCAGCACCCAGCACTTGAAATAACGACCATAGAAAGTGGCGCCGCCGTTGCAGTACACATGCATGGTTTGGGCGATGCCTTCCTGCAACCCCGCCGTCGCCATAATGATCTTGAACACCGAGCCGGGCGCAAGCTGCGCCTGTATCGCCTTGTTCAGCAGCGGATGGTCGGGATCGTCGACCAGCTTATTCCACTCGTCGCGCGAAATCTTCACCGAGAAATCGTTGGGATCGAAGGTCGGTCGGCTCACCATTGCCAGGATTTCTCCGGTCCGCGGATTCATTGCGACGATCGCACCGTTCCTCCCGTCCAGCGCCTGCTCGGCCGCAATTTGCAAATCAAGGTCGATCGTCAGCTTGAGCGGCTTGCCCGGCTCCGCGGGCGTTTCGTCCAGCCGCCCCACTTCGCGCCCCTTGCTATTCACCAACGCGCGCCGCGATCCGTTCTTGCCCATCAGGATGGTGTTGTACTGCTTCTCGACTCCGCTCACGCCCACCACGTCCCCGGGCGTATAGAGTTCGAACTGCGGCTGGTTGAGCATGTCCTCGCTGACTTCGCCCACATAGCCGATCAGGTGCGCCATAAAACCGTTGCGCGGATACAGGCGCCGGTGCGCCATGATGGTTTCCAGTTCTGGGAGCTCGTTCTTGTGCGACTCGATGAACGCCAGCTCGTCGGGCGTGATGTCTTCCTTCAAAAAAATTGGCTGATACTGCGGCATCGAGGAGAAGCGCCAGATGCGCTGCCGCACTTCGTCGGGATTCAAGTGCAGGCCCTTCGCGATGGCGCCCGCGTCCGCGTTCAGATCGCGCATGGAATCGCGCAGCAGCAGAGCGGAAAACGAAGGGTAGTTATCGACAATCACCCGGCCTTCGCGATCCAGGATTTTGCCGCGCGGCGCCAGAATCGGCACATTTCGAACCCGGTTCTTCTCCGCCAGCTGAGCGTACTCGTCGCTGTGCATCACCTGCAGCCGCCACAGTCCGTACGCCAGCAGCAGAAAAATGAACAGCACGACGTACTGCACGGCGGTGAGCCGGAGAGCGGAAACTTTTTCTTCGCGGCCGAACATTTGTCCTCTGGAACCTATCTGGAAACCTTCTCGCAAGTTAACTGTATTCTAACCCCTGCCCGGTCGCGTCCGAAATGTCGGGAAGGAAACGAAAGTTTTCGAATGAGAGACGGGCGCCTCGCCCGTCCGGTCAGCCGGACGCCATTGTCGAGCCACTCAGGGGTTCATGTCCAACCGTGGATTGAACTTCCTGCCCCGCCGGGCAACAATACCAGCAGGACTTACGTCTTACTTACTTTCCACTAGGAATTGAATGCGGATTCGCAGTTTTATCATCGCTTACGCGCTCGTGCTCGCCATTCTGCTGTTCGCCGACCGGCGCCCACCTTCCCCTGAGCAGGATCGCTATTCGCACGTGGTCGACCTGACCGATGGCCAAAGCGCGACCAAGCCGCAGACCTCGTCGCCTGCCATCTCCGCGGAATCGTCCGCGGAATCCAGAACCCACATCATTGCTCCCGCAGCACTCATTCCCGGGACTTGGGCCGCTGGACAGATCCCGCCCGAGCGTCTCGTGGCCCCGCTGGTGGTTATGGATTTGAACGCGTCCGAAGGCAGCCCGCAGATTTCTCTCGACGACATCGCCGCCTGGGAAACGCACCACGGCATGATTCCGCAAGGCGCCGTCGTTGCCATCCGCCGCGCTGGCGCGTTCCATATCGCACCCGTCGTCGCGTCCGATCGCGCAGCGACAACACCGCTTCCTATCGCTAGCAACGCGGCCATGTTTCTCATCGACGCTCGCTACACCATCGGCTTTGTGGTCGAGACGCCTGTGGACCTGGCCTCCGACCGCACCCTCGCGCGCCAACTCGCCCTCCACGGAAACTATGTGGTCGCAGGAGCTACCCGCTTCAAGTCGCTCCCCGAAACCGGATCGCTGATCATCGTCGCCCCGGCAAAAAACAAGAAGCCCGGCGAAGCGCCAGTCCGCATCCTCGCCATGGTGCGGTAGCTTTTAGTGGAGCGACGGGCGCCCCGCCCGTCCGGCACACCGCCAGCCAGAATCGCCGTGGCGGCGCCAACTGCCTATCGTTTTTTTCCTGCACCGCCGCTCCCTCCGAAATCATCTACCCCTCCGGAGGAACGTCCATGTCTGACTCGCGCTATCCCATCGGAAAATTTTCCTACGCCGGCCCGCTTACGGCGGAACAGAAGCAGCAATGCCTGAACGACATCGAGCAGACTCCCACTAGACTGCGTGCCGCGCTCCGCGGGCTTTCTGACCAGCAACTGGATACTCCTTATCGCGACGGCGGCTGGACGCCGCGCCAGTTGGCTCATCACATCGCCGACAGCCACATGAACTCTTACATCCGTTTCAAGCTGGCGCTCACCGAAGACGAACCGACCATCAAGCCCTACCTGGAAAAGCTCTGGGCCGAGCTGCCCGAGGCCAAGCACGCCCCCATCGAAATGTCGCTGGCGCTCATCGATTCCCTGCACCAGCGCTGGATGCTGATGCTGCGCAAACTCACCGACGCAGAATGGAAACGCGCCTTCCGCCATCCCGAGATGGGCCCGATGTCGCTCGAAAAAAATCTCGCCCTCTACTCCTGGCACGGACGCCACCACGTAGCCCACGTCACCAGCCTGCGCGAAAAGATGGGATGGTAGGAAAGCGGCTTCGATTCTGTTCCCGCCTTTAGGCGGCCAGCTGTTCACCGGTGGATGAAGTTGCCTTTGGGTGGCGCGGCGGTTCGCCGGTGGATATAGTTGCCTTTGGGTGGCGCAGCGGTTTACCGCTGCGAAAACTGGCCTTTTTCAGCGCCGGCTTTAGCCGCTGAGGTCCGCAGCCCTCTAAGTCATCTCCGCCTTCCACACCAGATAACTCGCCGCCTCCCGTATCACCGCCGCAAACCGCTCCCATAGCGCGCGCGGACGCGACTCTGGCCGGGGCGCCAACTCCACTTGCACCCCTTCGTGCTCCAGCAAGGCGCGAATGCGAAATACATGGTACGCATCGCTCACCGCAATGCAGCTGTGCATGCCGTTCGCGCGCATGATATTGGCTACTCGCGCCGCCGACTGCGCCGTATCGGAGCCTTGCGTCTCCGCAATCAGAGCCTGCTCCGGGACGCCGCGCCGCAAAAGATAGTCTCGGCCAACACCGCCCTCGCTGAAATCCGGGTCCTGCGCCGCTCCGCCGGTCGTGATCACCACCGGCGCCATTCCGCGCTGAAACAATTCGTAGCCGTGATCCAGTCGCGCCCGGTATACCGGCGAAGGATGGCCCGCGTACTCAGCGGCTCCGAAAATAGCGATCACATCCGCTGGTTTCGCGGGCGCTTCGGCGGAGGCGCGCACGATCCGCGACCCGGTCACCCCGAAAAACAACAGCAGCGCTCCCACCACCGCCAGCAACAGCAACAGCCAGGGACGCTTCCATGAAGATTTGTTTTGGTCAGATGGATTGCGATCTTCGGCCATCTTCAATATGAACTCAGGTTTCAAGGCTTGCGGCATTCAGCGCTGAGGCTTTTTGCCTGAAAGCTGAATGCTGCCTACGACAACGCTTCGACAATATCCTTGGCGGGGATCGCGCCTTCGCGCAGAATCTGCCAAGTGCCGTCTTCTTTGAAAAACACGATCGTCGATGGAATGGTCCGCGGAGACTTCCCTCCGTCCACGATTAGCGGGATGCGTCCCTTCAACTGCTCCTGCACCTGCTCGGCCGTCGTGCATTCCACTGCGCCGCTCAGGTTAGCGGAGGTCGCCGTGATCGGAATTTTCGCCGCCCGCACCACTGCCAGCGGGATTTCGGATGCCGGCACGCGCAAAGCCACGTTCCCCGTATTGGCGGTCACCTTCAGCGGCAGATGCGACGCCGCCGGCACAATCATGGTCAGCGGCCCCGGCCAGAAACGCCGCGCCAGCAGATGAAAATCATCGGGCAGGGGACGCGCAAATTCCTCTGCCTGGTCCACGTTCTCAATCAACAGCGACAGCGGTTTATGCCGTAAGCGCGATTTGATCTCATAGACTCGCTCCACCGCGCGCAGATTGAACGGGTCCGCGGCCAGGCCATAGAACGTATCGGTCGGCATGCCCAGCACGTGCCCCGCCTGAATCTGCTCGGCGGCATACTTGATCAGCGAAGCCTCGGGCGTTACCGCATCAATTTTCAGGATTTCCGCGCGCACTCTGGTCCCTTCCCAATTTTCAGCTTGAACGTTGTCGGGTTAAACAATGAAATGTACCATACATCCTGTTCTTTGGAACTAACTGATGAAGCAAGACGCGAAGGCCGCGAGAACTCGCAGTCAGACCGACCGTTTGCGTCCCGTAGCCAGCCGCCACAACCAGCGGCTGAAAGAATTGCGGCTCGCATTCCGCCGCGCCGAGCTTACTCCGCAGGGTGAGTGCGCCATCGAAGGCGTCAAGCTGATCGAAGAAGCATTGCGCAGCGGCCAGCATCTGAAGACCGTGTTCTTCAGCGAATCAGCGCGCCCTCTCGCGGAAAAACTTTTGCCCCAGATCAATACCCGCACTGAGACGCTAGTCCTGCCGAATGCGCTCTTCAACTCGATCGTGCCCAGCGATGCGCCCCAGGGCGTCGCGGCCCTCGTCAAGCTGCCAGCGTTTTCTTCGATTCAACTCCTCGATCGCTCGAGCGACGGCCCATTCGTCGTGGCCGCTGGCCTGCAGGATCCCGGCAATCTGGGCACCATCCTGCGCTCCGCCGAAGCCTTTGGCGCTGCCGGAGTTTTTCTGACCGAAGGGACCGTCAGTCCGTACAACACAAAAGTTCTCCGCGGCTCAGCGGGTTCGATCTTCCGCCTGCCTTTCCTGCAGATCCCTTCCGCGGAGTTGCTCCCGCTGTTGCGCGCACGCGGAGTTCGTATGCTGGCAACGTCCTCGCACCAGGGAACTCCGCTGCCTCAAATCTCATGGACGCTGCCACTAGCGATCTTTATCGGCAACGAAGGCGCGGGCCTGCCCCGTGAACTAACACGTCAAATGGACGAAACACTAGTCATCCCGCAAGCTTCGCTAGTCGAGTCGCTCAACGCCGGAGTAGCCGCCAGCATCGTGCTGTACGAAGCGGCAAAACACCGGAAGTGAGATAAGAATTTGCAATTGGTAATTTGTAATTGGTAATTTGAAACCGACCCCCGGCCCTCGATCTTGGGTCTCAAATTACCAATTGCAAATCACCAATTACCAATGAATCTCTTCGCGCCCATCCCGAACGACGATCGCGCCGCACAGGGCGCACGTCCCCTAGCCGATCGCATGCGCCCGCGCACGCTCGACGAATTCGTCGGACAAGAGCACCTGGTAGGCCCCGGCAAGCCACTGCGCGTGCAGATCGAGCGCGATGACCCGACCTCGATGATCTTCTGGGGCCCACCGGGCACCGGCAAAACCACCCTCGCCAAGATCATTGCCCGCATCACCAAGGCCGATTTCATCGAGTTTTCCGCCGTCCTCGCCGGCATCAAGGAAATCAAGCAGGTCATGAGCGATGCCGACCGCGCCCGCCAATACGGTACGCGCACCATCGTCTTCGTCGACGAAATTCACCGCTTCAACAAAGCGCAGCAGGATGCCTTTCTCCCCCACGTAGAAAAAGGCAGCATTCGCCTGATCGGCGCCACCACCGAAAATCCGTCTTTCGAAATCAACTCCGCGCTGCTCTCGCGCTGCCGCGTCTACGTGCTGAAGCCGCTCACCGACGACGAGATTGTCGTTCTTCTGCGCCGCGCCCTCACCGATCCCGAGCGCGGTCTAGGCCAGATGCATCTAGAAGCGTCCGAGAATGCCTTGCGCAAAATAGCCGCCTACTCCAGTGGAGACGCCCGCAACGCCTACAACGTCCTGGAAGTAGCCGCCGCACTCTCCACTGAAACGTCGGTAGAGACGCGGCTAGCCGCGTCTCCGCCCGGAGCCACCGAGATATCAGAAGCCACCATCCAGGAAGCCCTCCAAAAGCGTGTTCTGCTCTACGACAAGAACGGCGAAGAGCACTACAACATCATCTCCGCCCTGCACAAGTCAGTTCGCAACAGCGATCCCGACGCCGCCCTCTACTGGCTCGCGCGCATGCTCGAAGCCGGAGAAGATCCCCTCTACATCGCCCGCCGCGTCGTCCGCATGGCCGTCGAGGACATCGGCCTGGCTGAGCCGAATGCACTCGCCTTGTGCATGGCCGCCCGCGATGCCGTCGATTTCATCGGCATGCCCGAAGGCAATCTCGCCCTGGCGCAAGCGGTCGTCTATCTGTCGGTCGCGCCCAAGTCGAACGCGCTTTACACTGCCTACGGCGCGGTTCAGCAAGATGTAGAGCAAACTGCCGCCGAGTCCGTCCCCCTGCACCTGCGCAACGCCCCCACCAGCCTGATGAAAGGCCTGGACTACGGCAAGGACTATCAATACGCCCACGACGCCGAAAACAAATTCGCCGACATGCAATGCCTGCCCGACAGCCTGCGCGGCCGCGTCTACTATCGCCCCACCAACGAAGGAGTCGAAAAGCGGATTCGCGAACGTCTGGAAGAAATCAAACGGCTCAAGCAGCCCGCGTCCAACCGCACCTCAAGCCCGGCAAAAAGTCGAACAAAAAGAGAATCTGAATCCTGATTCCCGCAATCTTATAAGGAGTTGCAATGTAGCAATGTAGAAGGCCAGGCAGGAGGGTTTCGTCGTGGCCACCAGCCCGCTCATGGATTTCGGCTTTTCCGCTCAGGCTCTGTCCGATCCGTCCGCACTCAGGATCGCCGAACTCGTACGCCTGCAAAAGTTCGCGCAGCGCATCACTCTCAACATTGAAGACCTCGTTCCGCGAATCGTTGACGAGGTTGCCACGTCGCTCGGCTGCGTCGAAATCAACCTCTACCTGCGCGATCCTCAGCAATCCGAATTCGTACTGGCCGGCGTTCGCGGCTGCAGCGTTCACGGCAAGGGCCATTGCATCCAGATGGGCACCGGGATGGTGGGGCACGTCGCGTCTACCGGCAAAATGCACTACGCTCCCGACGTCACGCGCGACCCTTATTACCTGGCCTGCGAGCCCGATACGCGCTCCGAAGTCGCCATCCCCCTGCAACGCGACGGCGAACTGGTCGGAGTTTTCACCGCTTCCCATTCCGAGGTAAATGCTTTCTGTTCCGATCAACTAAGTCTGCTGCAGGGATTGTGCGATCACGTCGCCGTTGCAGTCCACAACGCCCGCCGCTTTGGCAACGAGCGCGAACTGCGCGAGCGCATGAGCCGCGAGGCCGAAGAAGCTCGCTCCATTCAGCAGGCTCTGCTGCCGCGCACCTCGCCGTTGATCCCGGGATTCCGTGTGTCCGGGCTTTCGATTCCGGCAGGCACGGTCGGCGGCGACTGGTATGACTTCATTCCCCTCGCCAACGGGTGCTGGGGACTGGTTCTCGCCGATGTCTCCGGCAAAGGCACCGCAGCTGCGCTGCTCATGTCCTCCACCCGCGGAATGCTGCGCTCGCTCGCGCAAACCGGACATGGGCCGGCCGAGGTGCTCCTGCGTCTCAACAACATGATGATCGAGGATTTCCCCAGCGGCCGCTTTGTCACCATGGTCTATGCCGAACTCGACCCGTCCAGCCGCATTCTGCGCATCGCGAACGCCGGCCATCTCTCGCCCCTGCTGGTCGAGCCTTCTGGCCACCGCTGGATCAATCACGAGCACGGCATGCCACTCGGAATTTCAGCCAGCAAATTCTCGGAGACGGCAATAACGCTCGGCGAACATTCGCGCCTAGCATTTTATTCCGATGGAATCACCGAGGCCGACGTCGCTTCCGGCGAAGAGTACGGTGCAGAGCGTCTTCTCGCCCAGATGCAGTCACCAAACGTTACGCCAGAAGACCTGCTTGCGGATGTCCGGAGGTTTTCGAATGGTGTTGGGCTGCGCGACGATGCCACGGTAATCCTGGTGCAGGCTCGCGCTTGACCTGGCTAGAGCCGGTTTCCGGAGTGCTAGTTCTTGAGCACGGCGGCGGAAAAACTCAGGCTTCGTATCAGGGTATCGCTTTAGCGATACCGCCACTCCCTCAAACTCAATTGCCCCTTTAGGGGCTGGGCCCGTCCCTACCCGAATCGCGCCCGGTGCTCTTTCAAAACGCACCGGTCCATCACCACAAACATTCCGGCCTTGCGCGCTTTCTCCACCGCCCGTTCATTAACCACGTCTTCCTGCAGCCATATCGCCGGTATCTTCAACTGGATCGCCTGCTCCACGATCTCATCCACATACTCCGGCCGCCGGAATACATCCACCAGATCGATTTTCTGCGCCACTTCGAGCGGTATTTCAAGCAACGAAGGATACGACTTCTCCCCCAGCGCCTCCGCAATCTGCGGATTCACCGGAATAATCCTGTACCCGGCCGCCTGCATGTAAGCGGAAACGCCGTGACTCGGCCGCATCGGACTCCCCGACAATCCGACCACGGCAATCGTCTTCGCTCGCGAAAGCAATTCGTAAATCGGATCTGCCTCCTTCAATCGCGACCGCCCCTTCAGCCCTTTTTTTCCAGTTTCTGCTTAAACATCCGCAGCGCCAGCTTGCGAATCGTGTCTGAAACCTCTTTGTTACCCGATAGATTTTTCAGGTCGTGAACCAGCAGGTTCTTCATCAATCCCAGCGACAGATCGAGCGGCGTGCGTGGGTTGTAGACCAGGTTCCGCATAATGCTGTAATTCTTGGCAAACTTGCGTTTCAGCGGAATCGCGCGCAGCACTGCCTCCAGCACATTTTTCTGCAACGCGAATTTTTCCACCTCGGCATCGGAAACCTTGGGCGAATCCAGCACCGCCAGCGATACCAGCTTCGTGGAATCGCGTATCAGAATTGACCGCTCTTCCTTGTTGCCCCGCATCGCCAGCGCGATTCGCCCCTTGATGTCGAGCTTGGAAATCTTCTGCAACGTGCTGTCGCGCCGTTCTTCCTGACCGGGAGCCAGTTTCTTCTTGGCATGAGCAGCCGCCAAAGCCGCTCCTGTCTTTCCCGCTGCAGCCGTTGCCAATCTCCCCGCTTCGACTTTGGCCGCCTCGACGGTTTCGACCGCCGCGGCAGCGGCCGCCTGCGACTCAGCTTCACCCGCCGCCGCACCGCCCGCCCCCTCGTCCAACATTCCAATAGGCTGGAACGGTTTGTTTTGTTCCGCCGCCAGTTCCGCCGCATTCTCTTCCAGATATTTTGTGACTGCGAATTCGACAATTTCGTCGGGTGCATCGGCAGCGCCGGTAGCCGCCTCTGCCACCGGTGTCGGCTCCACCACAGCCAGCTTCGTTGCAATCGCCGAAAGCTCATTGGGACGCAAATTGGCATTGGTTTGCAACGCCTGCAATAGCCGCGGAGCACTCATCACCCGCGGGCTCGCCAGCAAGATTTCTACGATCGAGCGCGACCCCGTCGCGGCAAGTTTGTCGAGCACCTCTTCGCTTACCGACGGATTCTCCGCCAGTGCCGGCAGCAGACAAGTCCTCAGATTCTCCAGAGAAACGTAATATCCCAGCACCTCGGCGCTGGTCTTCGGGTCGGCAGCCGCGGCCACGCTCGCTTTTTCATCCCAGCCAGCCAGCGTCAGACGCGCCCGCTCACCAAACAATTTGTGATGCAGCGCCAGATAAACCAGGATCTCAATCGTCTCCTCGGGCGGCACCGACAACGCGCCGCGCGCCGCCGATTGCATCAGGTTCGACGGCACCTGCGAGCTGCGGATCATATCAAGCATTCGGGCCATCATTCATCTCCCAGAACTCGCCACGGCTTTCTTCTTCGCGAGCAACTCTTTCCTGAACTCTTTCGTGAGCTCCTTCGCGCTCTCTCTCGACGACCGCGATTTGTAGCCCACCATCCGCTCCAGTTCCGCGACAGCAATCTCAAGTTCGCGCGTGATTCGGTTCGGATTGCGCCGCCGGTATTCGTCGCTCAAAGCGCGATAGTACCAGAGCGTGCCCTCCTTTTTTCCCGAGAACCGCGTCCAGATCTTTTCTCCATCCAGCCGGTAATCCGCCAGAATCGTGCGGACGTTATGCAGCTTGTCAGACGCTGAAACCAGCCGCGTCTCGGTGTCGGCCTGCTTCACTTCTCGCAGATAATCTTTCTTCCGTTCGATCCACTCCCGCTTCGGCTCACCGAACGAATCCGTGCACCCCTCCACAATCTTCGCCACCCGCGAACCAAACTGCTTGCGGATTTCGCGCAGCCTCGGCAAGCCGCCGCAATCTTCGACCACATCATGCAGCAGCGCCGCGATCGCCATGTCTTCGTCACCGCCAGCTTCCAGCACCAGCGACGCCACCGCCATCAGATGCGAAAGATAAGGCACCGCCGTCTGCTTCCGTGTCTGTCCAGCATGCTTTTCAGCGGCGTAGCGAAAAGCACGCTGCAGCCGGGGTCCAAGCTTCGGCGGTCGAAGCGCAATCTTCTTTCTAACTTTCATAGACCTAAACCCATGTCATCCTGAGCGCAGCCAAGCCGTTCGCGAAGCGAACGGCTTGGCGGAGTCGAAGGACCCCTACACCCTTCCCCGCCACGGGGAGTTCCATTGACTGCCGCGCGCCTACGCCTTCTTCTCGCCTCTCCGCATCCGCAGATAAGCCTGCATCAACGGCCGCAGATCGCCGTCCAGCACGCGATCCACGTCGCCGATCTCCAGCTTGGTGCGATGATCCTTGATCATGCGGTAAGGCTGCAGCACGTACGACCGGATCTGCGAACCAAAATCAATATCCAGTTTCGAATCCTCGATCTTTTTCGTGACCTCGCGCTTTTTCTCCAATTCAAATTCGTAAATCTTCGAGCGCAGCATACTCATCGCTTTCTCTTTATTCTTGTGCTGCGAGCGCTCATTCTGGCAATTGGCCACCAGCCCCGTCGGGATATGCGTGATCCGCACCGCCGAATCGGTCGTATTCACGTGCTGCCCACCCTTGCCGCTGGAGCGGTAAGTGTCAATCCGAATATCATCGGGCTTGATATTGACCTCGATGCTGTCGTCAATCTCGGGAGAAACATACACGCTGGCAAACGACGTGTGCCGCCGCTTCGCCTGATCAAATGGAGAAATCCGCACCAGCCGGTGCACCCCAATCTCGCTGGTCAAATAGCCAAACGCATACTGGCCAATCACCCCAAATGTCGCGGACTTGATTCCAGCTTCTTCTCCCGGCTGGTAGTCGTACATCTCCGTCTTGAATCCCTGACGCTCCGCCCAGCGCAGATACATGCGCAGCAACATCTCCGCCCAGTCCTGCGACTCCGTTCCGCCCGCCCCGGGATGGATCGTCATGATCGCATTCAGGCCGTCGTTCGCGCCCGAAAGCAGCGTCTCGGTTTCGACTCGATCCACCAGGTCGCGCAGCGCATCCAGGTCGCGCTGCAAATCGGCGGCGACGTTCTCACCTTCGCCCGCAAGATCGAAGTAGGTGGCGATGTCATCGGTCCGGCGCGCCAGGTCGCCTTCCAGCGACAACATGCCTTCCAGTCGCTTCCGTTCGCGCATTACCTGCTGAGATTTTTCAGGATTCGACCACAGATTCGGATCCGATGCCTGCTTTTCGATTTCGGCGAACTGCTGGCGCAGCTTGCCCGCGTCAAAGATACTCCCGCAGGTCGTGAACCTTAGTCTTTAAGGAAGTGTATTGCTGTTCCAGTTCATCCAACATGATTTGTCACTCGACTTGTCTTACCAACTTAGTTTGCTGAAAAACCCGCCCTTGATTTTGGGTGGCGCAGCGCTTCAGCGCTGCGGCGAGTCGCATTTTGTCAGGCCCGGCTTTAGCCGCTGAGGGTAGCTACCACCCGCGCGACACGATCCCCTCATGGTGCGGGCTCAGCAAACACAAACCGCGCCACCACCGCGCCTGCTGAAATTATCGCACACAGATATGCGAACCAATCTCCATGCCGCGTGTAAAAGGTGGTTCCCGAATTCAGCGCGTAAGGCGCCGCCAGCGCCGTGCGAATCTTCCGCGGAGTCGATGCCACGATTCGCCCGTAAGGGTCAATCGACGCCGTCTTCCCCGTATTCGTCCCGGCCAGCAGCCACCGGTCATTTTCGATGGCGCGCATTTCTGTCTGTTGCAGGTGCTGCGCCCACGCGCCGCTGTCGCCGTACCAGCCGTCATTCGAAATGTTCAGCAACACCTGCGCGCCCTGCAGCGGTCCCTGCCGTACCTCGTCGGGAAAAATCGACTCATAGCAGATAAATATTCCGAACCGCTCGCCTCCGGCATCGAGCGGAGTTCGCGAAGCGCCTCGCTGAAACTCTCCCACTTCTTTGGTCAGTCCCCCGGCGAACGCAAACACCTGCGGAAACGGCAAATATTCGCCGAAGGGCACAAGATGCACTTTGTCGTAGCGTCCAACCCACTCCCCCTGCGGATTCACCAACGCAGCTGAGTTGAAGATCTGCGAGCCTTCCCCGCCAGCGTGCATTGCCGGCGTGATTCCAATCGAGCCCGTCACCACCCATGTTCCCGACTGCCGCGCCAAAGCGCTCACCGCATCTCGAAACAGCGGATCGTTCGTATAAAACGGCGAAGGCGATTCCGGCCACACGATCAAGTCATGCAGTCGGGAATCTTTCATTTCTCCCGGAGGATGCAAGCTCAGCGCGGTCAAGTCCCGCAGCGTGTCCTGAAAATATGTTCTGGTCCACATCGCGCCCTCGAGGATCGGAATATTCGGCTGCACCAGCAGCGCGGTGCGATCCGTCAAGAACGGAGGAGGCACTATCAGTTGTCCCGCCTGCAGAATCACCGCCGCCGCGCACGCCGCCCCGAGCAGCCACCGCCGCCGCTGCTTTGTTGCTTCGCGCGGAGCCAGGAACGCCGCCGCGAAGACGCTGTTCACGAGTGCGATTTCAAACGATAGCCCGTAGACCCCGAAGAGCGTCGCAATCCGTGTGAGCGCAAAATTCGCCGTCTGCGAATACCCCAGCAGCTCCCATGGAAACGCGGTTATCCGTGTGCGGGCCAGTTCCACCGCGACCCAGAGAAACGGAGCGGCCGCCAGAGCGCGCCGGATCGACGCTCCCGAGGCCGCGGTCTTTGATCCCGCGGTCTTCGATCCGGCGACCAGCGCCAGCAGCAGCCCGAACATTCCGTGATACAGCCCGACATACATGCAGAACAAAAGCAGCGCCAGCGCGGCGGCCGGAATCGGCATCTCGCCATAGCGGTGCATGGTGTCGAAAATCCAATAACAGGTCCCGGCAAACCAGAGAATGCCGCACAGGTAGCCCAGCAAGAATCCCTGCCAAGTCGTCGCCGGCAACAACCGCCCTTGATCGTCTAACTGCAGAGTTTCCGGAGCGCGCGCCCGCAGAATCGCCACCAACAGCGGCGCGACCGCAACCCACGACAACCAGTACAGCCCCGGAAGCGGAAAGATCACGACCTGCAGGACTGCCGACAGGACGACCAGTCCCCAGGCGTTGCGGTGGATTTTGAGCACGATTGAGGATAACAAACAGAAGCTGACGAACAGAAGACAACAGGCCGAACTTGAACCGCCATCAGCCCCACGTCAAATCTTCACGGCTTGGAGATGGTGGAGCTGCCCGAGGGCGCGCCGCCTTCACCCGCTTGCGAGGCCGATTTCTCCCGAGCAACCTTCTTTTGCAAAACCAGGGAAGAAACCCACAGCAAGCCGATGCTCGCCGCCAGTATCGCGAAAAACAGCGCGATCTTCAGGGTGATGGCAAACGCCATCAGTGCCACCGCGAATCCCCAGTACCAGGATTCAGCCTTGAATCCCGCGCCCCAGTTGGCCTTTCGGCCGGAGGCAGCGACGCGCGGCCAAAGCGATGGCAGCAAGCGCGGGACCGCTCTGCAATAACGTTCGTATTGTTCCCCCTGGCTCGCCTGCAATTCGGCCTCTTCGCGATTGATCAGCCGGTAACAGAACACCAGCATCGCCACCACCACCACTAAGAATCCAGTTCGGCTCATCATCGAGCCCATGCCGACGGCCATCAATACGTTAGCCGCATACAGCGGATTCCGGACATACCGGTAAGGTCCATCGGCCACCAGCGATTGCGATTTCACGTCAGCGGCGTACACGATCTCCGCCTGAAGATATGCCGACGCCCAGGTGCGAATAAGCGCAGCGACAACCAGCAGGAGAGCGGCGCCAGCAAATAAGAAGTGAGCCAGCCGGCCGGCATCCATCTGAAATCTTGCCCCCAGCCAGTTAGCCAGCACCGCGGTGGAATTCTCGTGGTCCACAAAGTAGAGCGGAAACGTGAAGCCAAAGATCAGCCCAAACACCAGCGCCCGGTTCGTGAACTCCCAATTTGTGGCTTTCATGCGAAGAAAAATATCGCGGCTAGGGTTGAATGTAAAGTAATCCGCAAGCGCGTAGCGACAGCCGCCCTCGGCTGTCCAAGCGAGCGCAGCTCGCCGCGTCGGTCGCAGGTCGTAAAACTCGCCATCCCATCACTTCACTTTCGGCGAGTCCAGATCCGCGGCCTTCTGATCATCCCCATGAATCACGCCATCGTCTTCCGCGTAGAACGAGCGGTGTTCGCTGTCCATGTGATTCGGCGTCATGGTGAGCACGAACCCGTCTTTATCATCTTTGCCTTTATCTTTGCGACTGAAGCTGGCGGTGTAATCCCCGCGGTCCGTGGTCTGCGACATGCGCTTGGTGAACGATGCCGTACCCGCCAGAGCGGCCAGCGAATCCGCATACTTGTCATGGCGTTTTTTATATTCGCGCTGCGCCCGCAACACCACGCGCATGTAGCCGAGCGCCAGCGCTTCCGATTCCGAGCGCGCCGGATCACCCGGATACTTCGGCTGATACGTCGCTGAAGCCGGCGCTGGCGCTGTCGTTTGTGTGGACGTTTGAGCGGACGGTTGAGTCGTCGCCTGCCCCGACGTCTGCGCTGCCGCATGGGATTCCGCCTGCGCCAGCCCTGACCCCGCTCCCATCATGCCCAGCCCCAGAATCCCCACCCAATACCACATTTGCCTTCTTTTCACTGCCAGACCCTCCTCTGGTGCCTGACTTTGGGGGTTACCCCCGTAATTTGTCTCGATCACCAATCGTTCCAATTCTTTGCTAGTTCAGGCAAGCTTAAACAGGATGCAATCCTAACAGGGAAACCTTGATGAAAGCTGCCGTCGCCAGAAAGCCGCTAATACGTGTCGCCGTGGTGGAGAGCGATCCACTGCGCTTTGTGGGATTCCGGGCCCTCTTTGATACCGAACTCGATCTGGAGCTGGTCTCCGCCTCGCTGGCCGACCTGGGCCAGCTGCAGGCCATTGATCTGGTTCTTCTCGGCAACCGCGGCGGCCAGAACCTCTACGACATTATGGCCAGCATGAAAGCTGTGCGGCCCGACCTGCGCATCATCGTGACCGGCTCCGGCATGGATGACGAAAGCGTCCTCAAAGCCATCGCCGCTGGCGCCAAAGGCTACGTCGACGAAGCCGCTTCACCCGCCGAGTTTATCCAGGCTCTGCGCGTCGTCAATCAGGGTTCAGTTTGGGCTCCGCGACGCGTGCTCTCGACTTTCATCGAACGCGTCAGCGCTTCCCCAGGTCGCATCTTCCCCGCCGGCCGGATTTCCTTTACCGACCGCGAAAAGGAAGTTCTCGAAATGCTGGTGGCCGGCCGCTCCAATAAAGAAATCGGCTCCGCCCTCGGCATCGAAGAGCGCACCGTGAAGGCTCACGTCGCGAAGCTGATGCGCAAAGTCGGCGTCCAGAATCGCATCGCGCTCTCCGTCCACGCCATCACTCATTCGCTGGTAACGGCGAAGTAGGGTTCATGGCTTATTCGTAATCCAGCTGCCTCGTCCCCTCGGGCAGCTACATATTCAGGTGTTAAGGGCTCGGCATCGTGCTGCACAATCTTCTCTTGTTCGCCAGCGCTTGGTCTAAGGCCACATTTTGGCGGCTGGTCGTGTCGATCCATTCTCCGCTGGAGCTTCTGTTCGCGCGCTGGTTGAAGTGGCTGC
Organism: uncultured Acidobacteriaceae bacterium; assembly: GCA_963747545.1. Taxonomy (GTDB): domain Bacteria; phylum Acidobacteriota; class Terriglobia; order Terriglobales; family Acidobacteriaceae; genus Acidiflorens. Next base: position 34,288 of record CAVVFQ010000007.1, read on the forward strand.
TCGCTTAGCTTCCTTCCGCCACTGACTATCTCTACCCCTCCGGCCCATGCTCAGGACGCGCCGCTCTACTTCATGCGATTGCGGTACAAGCTTCCATCCACTTGCCGAACCATAGCCTCAACGTCGAGCGGAACCTGCAAAAACGCGGCTATTTCCTCAGCCACTGCCTGCGGTTCCCGCAGCACGCGATGATAGTGCACCCGCGCGACCTGCACATTCGCTTTGCCCGCAAGCCACTTATTCAACTCGATCAAGTGACGCTGAAAAAGCTCTTCGACGGCGGAGTTGTCTCCGACTAAATCCCCGTTGCCGCGCCGTCGCAGCATTTCGTCCTGTGACTTCAGCACCTCGGGCAGCGGACGCTGCATAAAGACGATTCGGTAGTCGTGGCCCGAGGGCAGCGACAAAATCAGTTGCGAGATCACCTTCACAACTTTGCCTTCGGCCTCGGCAATCAGACCGGGATCTTTTGGAAGCTGCTTAATGCGCTCCCACTCCAGATACCCCTTGGGGTTGTCAGGGTCAGGTTTGCGCTCGCCGTCGGAGAGAACCGGCAACCCGCCCGCATCCAGCATCTGCATCATCAGCGACGTGCCCGAACGCGGCAATCCCGAAACAATGGTGATCATCGAAAGCCTTTCAGACACCTCTAGCGGCAACAACTACCGCGAGTAGTCTACGAAATCTTTGACAACCCGTGGTGACGCAGCTATTGTTACACCCACGGAGGCGACCCGGTGAGGCGAGGAGTTTTGACGTTCGTTCTTCTCCTGATGGGGGCGGTGGTGTGCGTTTTCGCCATCCCGCAAACTGACCGCCCCGAGACTTCCTACAACGAAGTTGACACCCCCGTAAATCAGGCCCCTCCCGTAGTCCAGGGCATCAGGTTTATCCGTCCCATCGTCGCCCCGGTCATTCTGCCAAGGCACGTTTGCGAAGCATTGCGCGGCGTCGCCGCTCAAGCGCGCGCCCATAGGGCGGACTGCACGCCTGTTCGGCGCGATCTGCATTCTCTTCAGGACCTCCTCTGCACGTTGCTGATCTGAGTCTGAACTCCAACTGACAACTTCGCCTGGAACCGCGGGCATTGGTTTTGCGGTGCGACGTCGATGGGTTGACGCCGCGCCCCTATCCCATCGTCCGACTTGAACGCCAGGCGATAAACCGAACCTCAACAGCGACGCGATCGCTTCCGCATTCATGCGAGCGCAGAAAAACAGGCTCCGATGGACAAAATAAAAAGGCTGAATGATCCGATCACCAAACACATTTTGCAGGCCCCTGAATTCACCACGACCGATTCCGACTCGAGGGTTCACATCGCAGACAAAAGAATCACCCGCTTGCTGCTCGTGCTGCATGATCTCGACCAATACGTAGCGGGATTGGAACGGCTGCCGCAAGACGAACTCATTGAACTCGTCTCCAGCGCGATCCTGGCGTGCGGTTTTTCGGATGGAACGGAGGCGAGGTACGCGATTTCCGCCGTTTTGGATTCGATCGACCGGCGTGATCCCGCGCCTGAAAGCTCCTGATCGCGCACCACCATAGGAACCGAGTTTGCCCGGCGCTATGTTTCCGCTCTCCGTTGCTGGCGCCGAGCGCGGCGAAGTGTCCGGTCGCTTTCGAGTAGACGCCAATAGGGGGGACGAAACCCGAGGCGGTCGGACACCGTTGCCGTAACGTGGCTGATGAATTGTTTTCCGCGATGCCAGGCAGATCTCTGCTGACCGATGTTTGCTGGCCGATGAATGCCATCCAAGCCAAGCACGCCCAAGAATGCCCACCACGTCGCCACTGCGCCCCGGCGAGCCTTCTGATAACGTGCCTGTCATCTTGAGTGGAAACGTAACCGTCGGGCAAAGGTCGCGCAAGGGCGATAGTCACCCGCCCTACTCCAAACTCCCCTTCGCCGGATAGTATCTCTGGATCATTCGTCCAGTCATCAAGCCGCCTTCGTATTCCGGGATAATGACTTCATCGGCGCCGGAGTTACGAATCGCGGTGGCGTAGCGCTGCTGGCCGGCACGCGTGATGATCTTTGCCTTGGCGTTCAGCGCACGGGCGGTAACCGTGATGTAAAGATTGTCGGCGTCGCTGTCGATCACGATGCAAATGCCGCACGCCCGCTCAATGCCGGCTTGCAGCAGCGTGTCGTGCCGCTTGGCATCGCCCTGGATTACCAGGACACCGCCGTTCAGCAGTTCGCGGCACAGTCCCTCGTTGGTCTCGATCAGCACAAACGGAATCTTCAGCCGAGTAAGCTGGTCGACCACCGTCCGCCCCACCTGGCCGTATCCGCAGATGATGAAATGATCCTTGAGCTTCGCGATATTGGCGTCGTTGACCATGGATTTCCAAGCCTCCAAACCTTGCCGGTTGAAGATCGTAACCAGTACCCGCTCCGCGATCCACACCTGAAAAGCGAATACTCCCACATACACAAAAATCGAAAACAACTTGGTGGCGCTGCGGACAGCCCGGTAATCGATCGCGTGCGGATGAAAGATCCAGAAAAACGCGTCAATAGCGCGCAGCCCCTCCAGCCTCATGTACACCACGACGCACATCAGGCTGAAACCGCCGAACACAAGCGTGGGCAGCCACAACCGCCGGAGAAAAAGAACTACGATGCGCCCCATAAAGTTGACGTGGATCCCATTTCCCCCACCGGGCGCGAACCGGAAATTCGGCCCCAAACCACTCCAGGGAATCCGCGCAATATACCAGAGAACCGCGATTTGAAGAGACGGTAACTAGTTATGCCTCGATTAGAAATTTTAATCGGCTCGAATCGCCCAGCGCGTCACGCGGAAACGGAGAATCTGAACGCCCAGGAATGCCTACCACGACACCATTGCGCCCCGGCGACGGTTCTGATACCTTGCCTGTCATCTCAAAGGAGGCCCCGTGGCTTTTTGTCCAACCTGTGGAGCACAGATTGCCGATGGAGCGACCTGTTCGAAGTGTGCTGGCGGCACTGTCCAAAGCCCAGCCACGGCCGTATCTGCCGGCGCCGGACTCGCCGATAACGTGGCTGGCGCGCTCGCCTACGTGACCATCATTCCGGCGATTATTTTTCTGCTGCTGGCCCCTTACAACAAGAATCCCTTCATCCGCTTCCATGCCTTTCAAAGCATCTTTGTTTACGTCGCGTGGATGATCGTCGGCATTGGCCTCTCATTTATCGGCTTCGTCCCCCTCCTCTGGACCATAGTCCGACTGGCCTTGTTTGTGACCGTGCTGATTCTGGCAATGAAGGCCTATCAGAAACAGATGTTCAAGCTACCCGTAATCGGAGACATAGCCCAACAGCAGGCTGGCAAGTGAAGGTGGTAACGTCCCTTCCCCAAAACCTTTTCTTCCTCCGCACGTCAATCCAGTAGACTAGGGATTGACGTGTTCACTGGCCTCCAGCCCGCGACTTCCATACTCCGCCGCCATCGTGCCGTAGAAGTGTCAGTAGCCGCGCACTTGGCCCTCTTGGCCGCGATCGCATTCCACAATCCCAAAGTGATCGACCTGAGCCCGACCTGGCTCGCCTATGGAGACGGCGCCCATACCTACAAGCTGATTTACTTTCCGTCGGGCGCAAGCAATGACAAGCGCCCAGACGCGGCCAAGTTATTATTCCCGCGCGCAAACAAGAAACAACCCCGCCAGCAGACGAAATCCCAGCCGTCCAAGCCCGCGCCCAAGCCTCAGCAGGTGCTGGCCAGCGAGGAAGTGGGCGATCACAACTCCCGCGCCGGATCTCCGCTCGGCACCATGATTGACGGCCCGATTACCGGCCATGAAGTCCACGTAGCGTATCCGGTCGTCTATCCCGATCCTCCCGTCGATCGCGCCGAACTTCCCCGTGACTTGGTGGGCGACGTTGTGATTGAAGTGACCATCGACTCCCAGGGCGCCGTCGTCGAAACCAAAATTGTCCAGTCGATCGGCCACGGCATCGACGAAAAGATTGAAGCCACTCTCCGCCGCTGGCACTACCAGCCCGCCACGCTCGACGGTACGCCGGTAGCCTCCCGGCACGACGTGCACTTCCACTTTCCCTCCTAAGAAACAATTCGCCCTTTGTTCGCCTGTGTGCTAAACTATCCCCCGTCCGTTCCGGAGCGGTCACGATGCACAAAGCGCGAATCCACAAGGTGAGCCATAAATCAGCGACCAACCACCTGAAAAAATCAGACCCCGTGCTGGCCGCAATCATCGAGCGCGTCGGACCGTGTCGCATGCAATTTGGCGATCCCACGTTTCACGCCTTGGCGGAGTCGATCCTCTACCAGCAGTTGAACGGCAAAGCGGCGGCGACCATCTTTGATCGCTTCACCGCCCTGGCCGGCGATCCGCTGACGCCGCAGGGCATCCTCAAACTGACCGATGCCGAAATGCGCGGCGTAGGCCTGTCGCGCCAGAAGACCGCGTACCTGCGCGATCTCTCCGAGAAGACCAAAGCCGGCCTGCTCGAGTTCGACCGTCTTCCGGAATTGCCCGAAGAAGAAGTGATCAAACATCTCACCCAGGTCAAAGGCGTCGGCGTCTGGACAGCCCACATGTTCCTGATGTTCACCCTGCGCCGTCCGGATATTCTCCCCACCGGCGACTACGGCGTGCAGGCCGCCATCAAGAAGCACTACAAGAAGCGCAAGTGGCCCAAGCCCGCCATAATGGAGAAGATCGCAAAGCCATGGTCGCCCTACCGCTCCATCGCCTCCTGGTATCTGTGGAAGAGTCTGGATATTAAGACGGTCGAAAAATAATCCTCTCGGCAGCTTTTCACGTCATCTTCAGATCACGATGAACCCGACTCGCGGGAATCACTCCCTGGCGGTGTTCAACCCTTGCATGTGTCGGTGGCCGGAAGTATCTTTCCGGTAGGCGGAAAGTCGATAGCTCTTCGAGCCGTGGGAACTGCCATGGCAAGAAGAAAAATGGTAAGAAGAAAAGAGGGTTATGCGCAGCTATCGCAACAAGCTCTTCAAGCCGGCTATCGCCGTGGGGATTTTCGGGCTGGCGGCGTGCTTCGCCACATCGGCGTTCGGGCAGGGCTTCGCAAGGCCGGATGGTTCGCTTCCTGTGCCCTTGGATTGGAGCTCAAAGCGTGTTCTCTTCACCGCGGGCTTCACGCCGGAGCAGGCGTCGAAGATGTTGAACGAGCCGCGGGCCTATGCAGAGTGGCTCCAGCATGGTAATCCGCCGGAGGGTTCAGACCTGGTGCGAAGGCTGCCAGAATGGCCAAGGCGCCGGCGGCGGTCCAGGGACGAGATGAGAAGGGACTGGGCTATTTCGCTGGGCAACGGCGGGGTCGCTCAAGGCATGTTCCCTGCCAAGTACTCCTTCAACGTGAACGCGACGCCGAGCTGCACCGCCGATTTCGTAGTATTCCCCATCAACGCGTCCACCGGAAACACGCGCGCTCAAGTCGTCGGCACTTTCAGCGCCGCCGCCGTGGCCGGCACGGGCACCGTAAAATTCACCGTAACTCCTACCGTTGGAACCGCGGTTTCTCTCAGCTTGACCGCCAGCACCACCATCAATACCGGAACAGACTTTGAGGTGTCCACTGTCGCAGGCGCTGCCGGCGCGGCCAGCAACGCAACCAATCTGGCGGCCGCGATCAATCGTAATCTCAGTGGCACCGCCCTCGGCAGCATCGTGGCCATCGCGTCCACTGCCACCCACACCGTCACCGTATACACGCTCACGCCGGGAACGCGGGTAGTGCTGACCGTGCCCACCACCGTAACCAATTTGACCTGGGGCACCATTACCGCCGGGACGAACGGCGCCCAAGCCAACATCGTCGCCTTCAACCAACTCTACAGCGGTTCGGGGACACCGCTCTGTCTCACCAATCCGGAATTCATCTTCTCCTACGCCTCCGGCGTCGGACCGGTCACCACCTCGCCCACACTCTCGCTCAGTGGCGCGGAGATCTCGTACGTGGAGAACGACCCGACCCTCGGCGCAATCCTCCACGTGCTGACCTTCGGCAGCGGCAGCACCGAGTACGGAACCACCACCGGCTGCGCCACCAACAACAACGGTGGAGCCACCTTGCCCACCTGCGCCACCAACCCGGTGATCCCCGGAAGCACGGCGGGAAGCACCGCCGAGGACTTCATGCTTCCCCTCGGTTTGGTTGCCGCCAACCCAACCACCGCAGTGGCGGGAGCCGCGGATAGCTTTTCATCCCCGTTCGTCAACTATTCTGACGACACTACTTTCGTCGGCGACAACAACGGCTACCTGTACGCGATCACCCCGACCTTCCTCGGGACGCCGGCGTATAAGGGAGGGAATTTCCCGGTCCACGTAAGCGCCACCCCAGCGTCACTCACGCCGACCCGGATAACGGCAACCACAACTGTAGTGACCGTCACCGTAGCCAACACACTTGGTATCGGAGAGCTGGTCACCATCTCGGGTGTAACCGCAAACGGCGGCAACGCCTGCACCGCCGGTGACGTCACTGCCATCAATGGAACACAAACCGTTGCCACCGCAGCCGCTGGGAATTTCACCTTCGACGCTGCCATACCCAGCGCGACTACCGGCACCGGCTGCACCATCACCACCGCAACGGTCGTCCCCGGATCCAACTATCTCTCGGCCCCGGTGGTCGACGTCTATGCCACCGGCAACATTTTTGTCGGCGACAGCAGCGCGAACTTGTACGAGTTGACGTCGGCCGGAGCGACAGCGGCAACAGCGTTATCGGTCGGCGAAAATCTCAACGGCGGCATTCGCGACAGCCCCATCATCGACTCGACGAACGCGGTGGGCTACGTCGTAACCGGCTGCAGCACCGGCCTCACCGGCGGCGAGACCGATACGACCAACGCCGGTCTGATCCAATTTAGTTTCACCAGCACCACCCTGACCTCAGTCGCGGCCGCCGAACTCGATTCGGGTGCAAACCAAAGCTGTACCGTCGCCGGCTATCCGTTGTACGACCCCACTCCGGACGAACGCTACTTGGTCTTGGGAATCGGCAGTGCGACCGCAACGAGTAACGGAGAGCTGATCGCCGCCTCCTCCGGCACCGGTGGCCAACAGTTGAAAGCATTCCAGTTCGCAAGTTCCCAATTGCAGACAGCGCCGGAGGACGCTGACAAGCCTCAACTAGGGACCGGCCCGTCGGTCCTCTCGCCGCTCACCGAATTCTGGAACAGTCAGGTATCCACCGTGACGGCGGTTACGGCCACTACAGCTGTAGTGACGGTCACCGCGGCCAACACGCTCGCCATCGATGACATGGTCACCATCTCGGGCGTGGGCGTCAACAACGGCACTGGCTGCACCGCCGGTGATCTCACCGTCATCAATGGAGGACTACAAACCGTCGCTTCGGCAAGCGGAACACAATTCACCTTCGACGCCGCCGTTCCCAGCGCGACTACCGGATGCACCGTCACCGGCGCGACCGCCACGGGCGGACCAGACTACATGTTCGTCGGAGCGGTTCAAAACCCAGCGGCGTTGTATTCCTTCCTTTTGCCATCTGGGATCTTGACCGGGGGCCTGGATGGTGCACCGATCATCGCGGCGACCAACACCGCCGATATATCTGGCGGGACAAGCGCAATCGTCGTGGACAACGATTCAACCGACGCCCAGGCGTCGAGCCTCTATTTCGGTACGTTAGCGACGTCAACCACCATTTGCGGAACCACGGCCGCGTACTGCGCGGTCAAGCTAACGCAGTCCGCGTTGGAATAGTTCGCGGCCCCGCTTCGGAGAGCGCTATCCAGCCCACCGGGAGGACAAACTCAGTGAAGGCGCAGAACAAACCTGCCCATCAGCTTACTTGCTGGTATCGACCACCGGACCCTGCATGGACAACTGCAAATTGATCAGGAGGTCGATACGGCGATCGATCTGGTACCACAACGCAGTCTTCTTGGGCGAGATAACCTTCTCAAACACCGCAACATACCTCAATCGCAATCCGATGAGTTCCTCGTCAACGGCCGCCAATCTCTTGATGTAATTGAAAGCCTGCGCATCGGTCATGGTGCTGTGGTTCGCTGCATAATCCTTGATCACCGCCCAGCGCTCGTCATTGGGTTTGATAGCTTCTTTTCTATACTGATCGAAGATCGGCCAGAATTTGGGGGCCTCGTCGGCCGTGAGGTTCATGTCTTGCGCGACGATCTGCTTCCGCTGTGCGCGTATGTCCGTCCGCAGCATCTCGATGTCTTGGTCTGAAAGGCGGTGCGGTTGTGCATCTGCATCTGAAACGCCTTGCGCCGCGGGCTCCTGGGGCACCTGAGCGAACATCGATACGCTGCACACGAACAGTACGCTGACGACAGCCAGGACAGCTTGGATACTCTTCTTCTGCATTGTTGTCTCCCTCCGAATGAGAGATATACCACAGATAGATCGACGGAGCGCATGTTGAGCATAAGCCGTAGGCGACGCAGGCCGATCTGATTCTTCAGTTCCGCAAACAGCGCCTCAACTTTCTTGCGCTGGCGCTGTCATTGCACTTAACAACCGCTGCAAGGCTTCTTCAAGAAGCCATGCCCGATCTGCAAATTTCAATTCGGTTCGCCGCCTGCACGATGCTGTAAATTGGGCAGAGCAGGCTTATGGAGGCTACAGCACATGAATCAGATAATGAGATATCCGACCCTCATCTTGGCGCTCTCCCTCGTAGTGCTATGGCTCTCGGCGCGGCTCGGCGCGGCCTTTTGCAAGGGACGAGCGAAGCTGGAGGCAGACGAGCGCGACGATTTCAGCCTTGTCGTGGCCGCTACTCTAACCCTGCTCGGTCTCATCATCGGATTCAGCTTTTCTATGGCTAGTAGCCGGTACGATCAGCGCAAGATCTATGAAGAGGCAGAGGCCAACGCAATCGGTACCGAGTATGTCCGGGCAGACTTGTTGCCTGACCCCGATGCGGCCAGAGTGCGTGCCCTGCTGAGAAGCTATCTCGATCAGCGTGTTTTGTTCTATGAAACTCGGGATGCCCGCCAGATCCAGCGGATCGATGCCACCACTGCTCAACTGCAGACCGAGCTGTGGTCCGCGACACGGGCTCCCGCTGCGGCGCAACCGACACCGGTGGTCGCCCTCGCTGTGTCTGGCATGAACGATGTGTTGAACTCGCAGGGGTACACGCAAGCCGCCTGGTGGAACCGAATCCCAACCGGGGCATGGGGCCTGATGGCAGCAATCGCCATTTGTTGCAACCTGTTGATCGGATATGGTGTGCATCGCGCTCAAAAGGAAGCCAGACTGCTTTTCGTTCTACCACTAGTGGTCTCGATCTCGTTCTTTCTTATCGCCGACATTGACAGCCCGCGTTCCGGACTGATTCGCGTGCAGCCGCAGAACCTGCTTAGCCTCTCTCAATCCCTGCATACGCAGTGATCTCGGCTCGCAAACGCTGGAAACGAAAACATGAAGAAAACAACCAAGGCTAAACAGGCGGCGCGCAATCAACCATCAATCAAGCCTCAAGAATCACTTAACGGACGATCTCCAGCCCCAGAGCTACTCCGGCAGCCCCAACCGCCGCATCAGCTCCCCATAGCGCGGATCGGAACGCACCGAGTCCATCGCCGGATTGCGCAGGGATTGTTCCAAATCTCCGTCCTCCATGGCATACGCCTTTTCGAGGTATTCGAATGTCTTGTCCCGGTCGCGTAGCAGAGCGTAGCTCACCGCGACTGAAGAGGGATTATTTCGTATCGAGAAGCTTGCCAGCACGAGTTTGTTATAACCCTGAGCGTCGGCGCTGAACGATCCGTGAATCGACGGGTCGAATTTCTGTAATTCGCTGACCGCCTCCGCGAACCGCCCAGTCGCAGCATAAAATTGCGAAAGATAAAAGTGAAGCCCTCGAAAGGACGGATTGCTTTCAATCGCCTTGTTAAACTGCGCCAGTGATTCGGGATAGCGGCGCGCTACCATCAACGTGAACGCGTAATTCAGGTTCACAATCGGAGAAAGCGGGTCGAGCGACAAGGCAGTCCGGAATTCCTCCAGCGCTTGCTCGGTGCGCTTCTCAGGCATCAGAACTCCCCACCCATAAAAATAGTGCGCAGTAGCGTTATTCGGATTGATTTCCAGCGCCCGGCGGTATTCCGCCTCGGCCTCGTTCCACTTCCGCGCCGCGATCAGCGCGCCAGCCCTCGCGCTGTGTGCCTCGGATAGAGAATCGTCGAGTTCGAGCGCCTTGCGAGTCGCCGCGTCCGCCAACTCATGCGCTTGGATAAAGGTGATGCCAGTGTTGTAGCTGGGGGCGACAATGTAAGTGTCCGCCAGACCCGAATAGGCAAGCGCATAGTTGGGATCGGCCGCGATTGCCTGCTGGAACAAATCAATGCTCTTCTTGAGGCCCTCCGTCGTCCGCCCATACCAGGCTTGCCGCCCCTCGAGATAAAGACGATAGGCCTCCGGATTCGTCGTCCCGGCGCGACCGAGGCGCTGCCGTTCATTTCCGCTCAGTTGGATTCGCAGACTGCTGGAAATGTCGCGGGTGATGTCACTTTGCACCTGCGTAACGTCCGCCATCTTGCGGCTATAGTGCGAGCCCCAAAGTTCCGTGCCATCGGCCGTATTGACCAGGTCGGCTTGCACGCCCAATTCGTCGCCATGCTGCGTTATCCGTCCCATCAGAACTGCGCCCACCTGCAGCGTCTGCCCGATCTTCTGCGGGTCTTCCTGGTTTCCCTTAAAGCGGAAGACCGTGCTGCGCGCCATGACCTTAAAGTTCGGAAGCTGCGAGAGCGTGCTGATCAGGCTTTCGGTCAACCCGTCGCTCAGGTACTCATTGTTGGGATCGGCAGTCGCATTGACAAAGGGCAGCACCGCGATGGAGTTGACCTTCCCAGTTTCGGATCTTCCGCGCACAAAGTACACAGCAGCGGCAACTGCGAGCAGCAAGACAGCCGCAAAACCCGCGGCCAAAATCCTGCGGGAACGGCCCGGCGCTGCCGCCGCCGGAATGGAAGAAGAAGACGAAGCTGCCGAGGCCAAGCCAACGCCGCTCGCCGCCCCCGAGGCTGAAGACGACGGGCCTGAAGACGACGGCACTGACGAGGAAGCGCTCGCCGATCGCCCCGAATCGAGGTCGCGTTTCAGACGCGCCAGATCGGTTCGCAGATCGGCCGCAGTCTGATAGCGTAAGTTGCGATCTTTCTCCAGAGATTTCTCGATGATGCGTTCCAGGTCCGCAGGCATGTCGGGATTGAGCCGCAGAGCCGGAGTCGGGGCAGCATCCAGAATGGCCTTGAAAATTTCCGCCGAACTGCCGCCGCGAAACGGCAGCGTGCCGGTCGCCATCTCATAAAGCACCGCACCGAAAGAAAACAAATCGCTGCGCGCGTCCAGTTCCTTCGCTCGCGCCTGTTCCGGCGACATGTAGGCGATGGTGCCAAGCGTAGAGCCGGGACTCGTAAGATGCTGCTCCTCGACCGCGGTCATGGTGTTCGCGGCCAGGGCGTTGGCCGATGCAACCGCGCTCGAAGAACCGGCCATGGGATCAATCTTCGCCAGCCCGAAATCCAGAATCTTGGCGTGCCCGCGCTGGGTCACAAAAATATTCGCCGGCTTGATGTCGCGATGGACGATCCCCTTGGAATGCGCGGCATCCAACCCGTCAGCGACCTCAATCGCCAGCGAGAGCACCGTTTCGTTATCCAGCGGCCTTCCCGCAATGCGATGCTTCAGCGTCGCGCCGTCCAGAAACTCCATGGCAATAAACGACTGCTCACCGTCCTTGCCGATTTCGTAGATAGTACAAATATTTGGATGATTAAGAGCCGACGCCGCGCGAGCCTCCCGGCGAAAACGTTCCAGTGCCTGCGGGTCGCGCGACAATTCATCGGGCAGGAATTTGAGCGCGACGAAACGCCCAAGCTCGGTGTCCTCAGCTTTATACACGACGCCCATGCCGCCGCCCCCAAGCTTTTCGACGATGCGGTAGTGCGAGATGGTTTGCCCGATCACGGTGAGCGAATCTTATGTCGATGAGACAAGGCAAGTCAACGGGAGCAAAGGAGTTGGCGCACTTGTGGAAGAATAACTGTTGATAAATCGCGTCTCTAACAATGTCGGCGCTGTCAAACACTTTTTGAGCGTACCGCTCCGTGCACTCCGAAGAGCGCGCCCTTTCGCTCTCGTTGAAGCTTTTGCTTTTGCTCTGCCAACCCAGGCTCGCTCGTAATCGGTTTCAGGTCAGAAACTCAGTTCGACCCATGCGTCTCTTCGGTCACAACTTCGATCATGATTACTACTTCGAACTCCCCCGTGAAGGGGAGCGGGATGCCCAATCAATTACTCGGCGTTCGACTGCACACCATCGCGATTTCCGGGCTGTCCCGCGTGCGAACCGAACTTTCTAACTTGCTCGTAATCCCATCCCTTGCGCCACATCCAGTACATGCGAACCGCCAGTCTCCGCGCCATGGCCACCTTGGCAATCTTCCGCCCGCGCCGCAGCGCCAGGTGGAAGTACTGATTGCGCCATTCCTGATCGCTGCGTACGGTAACTTGCGCCGCTTCCACCAGCAGGAAGCGCAACAGCGAGTTCCCTTGTTTCGTGATGTGTCCCAACCGTCGCCGATTCCCGCTCGACTCTTCTAACGGCACCAGCCCCAGATAGCTCGCGATCTGTTTGCCACACTGAAACCGCTCCGCTTTCCCGATGATCAGCACGAAGGCCAACGCTGTCAGTGCGCCCACTCCGGGGTGCGTCTGCAAGCGCCGCGCCTCAGGACACTTCTCCACTTCCCCCTCGATGGCTTCGGTCAATTCGGCAATCGTGGGCGTCAGTCGGTCCAGCAACTCCAGCAGATCGCGCCGTCGCCGGCTCGCCCATGGCGCCAACCGAAACGACTCCAGTTGTTCTCGCCCCGCATCCCGCCAGAGCCGCTTCTTGCAGCGCAGTCCTTCGTTGAGCGCCACCGCTTGCAACTGGTTCATGATCCGCGTCCGCGCCTGCACCATCCGGTGCCGGTGCCACAGCAGTTGCCGCAGATCCCGATTCTCCCAACTCGGCACCCAGATCCGTGGAAAACGATCTTCCATCAGTAATTGCAGAATCAGTCGTGCGTCCTGGCGATCCGTCTTCTGCTTGCGTACTCGCTTGCTTCGGATTGCGGCGGCATCGCCGATGTTGAGTTCGAACCGCAGTTCTGACAGCAGCCTTTCAAACCAGCGAGCGTGTCCGCTGGCTTCCATTCCAACTCGTACCTCCTGGCTCGTCAGAGCACGGTAGAACTTCTCCGCCTCTTCGCGATGCACTAGCCGCTTTTCCTGAAACTCTCCGCTGTCGGTATCCACCGCAGCGATTTGCTGAAACTCGCGATGGAAATCTACCCCTATAATGATCATTGTTCGGCTCCTTTCTCCCGAGCCTGTTGGTTGGCTTTAGCTCCACCAACTTTACTCGAGCGTCGGAGCCGACATTGTTATGCAATCAATTACACGAACATAAAAAGGCGCCCACTTTGCGGTAGGTTGTGATTGTTGGGATCACCACTTACCGAAAGGAGCGCCGTCATGAAGCGAGAGAAGTATATTGGCATGGACGTTCACCAGGCAACGATCTCGGTTGCCGGGCGCGCCACTTCTCATGCCTTTTGAGAAGTGGCCTCCACGACAACCAGCACTATGGGATTTTGCCCCGTTTCGACTTCGACGCTGACGTGGCCCATCACCCGCACTATTTCCACTTGACATCAAAGACTATAATAGGACTCAGTAAGTGGCCCAAAGTGGCCGCAGCCGCATTCAAGTTCTTTGAAATCCTAGTTAGTCTGACTTACTAAGTCGAACTCACCGGCTCCAAGAGAAAGTCCCCAGAAATGGACAGGTAACTCTGGCGTCATCAATGCTTGCTGCCCCTAACTCCTTTGCTGTGAGATATTTGGAGGTAACTCCTTTAAATTGAGGCATTTAATAAAAAAAGGGGGGGTGGGGGTAGGGACCACGAACATTGAGGGGGCTGGCCGATCTTTGCGCCACTACGACGTCGGCTGCCTCACCCTTCGCGGATTGTGAAAATTCAAAGGTGGACCAGCCCGCAGCCGTCATCGTGGGAAATTCAAAGATGGGCGAGCCCCCTTGTTCAGAGCTTTCGCCCTTAATTTGCTCTTTTCCGCTACCATCTTCTGCACCATTGCCGGGTTGCGTCCCCATTGAGTTTGCTTCTCTTTGGGCTGTCCGTAAAGCTCCGGATGTTGATAGAAGCCGCGTTCCTTGGCGTCTTTGACTTGCTCCACAACCATGGGGTGGGCTTTGGCGTAGGCGTCCTGGCGGACGGCGGTGATTTGCCAGGAAACTTGCACGTTCGTGGCATTCGTATGGATCGTGAACTGGTTGTTCTCGATTCGTTTTGAGACGATGGCCTGGGCGAAACGTTCGTCAACGACTGTCAGTTGATAGCGGAAGTCGGTGTTTTCGGCTTGAAACCAGGCGGGCAAGGTGACGGTGGCGAGGCCGAATTCGTCGGTGGTGACGTTGCCGGAGTAGATGTTCATCATCTCCGACGATTCAACCGAAGCGTGGACGAGGTATTCATTGGCGGGGTCGAGGGGATGGTCGATCTTGAATTCCTTAGTGTTGGCGGAAAGAGTTCCATCGACGAAGACGTCGCCCTCGAAATCTCCGGCCAACCCGATCGGGCCACTGTTCGACTCACCCGTCCACACCAGCAGTCCCTCTCCAGTTTCTCCGGCATCGCTGTCGCCGCCGAAGAGCCATGCGCCGATTCCACCGCTATCGGTACCGGTACTGAATCCGCCTCCCGCGCGGAGGCCGTTTAGCCCCTGAGACATGCCGAAATCCGGCTCGTTACCGCCAAACGCCCAGACACCCTCCTCGTTGGTTCCGATGACCTCCAGTTGGGCTTGGGCTTCATTCGTGCCGATCGATACGGTTCCACTCAGCCCAAAGATGGTCATGTTGGTTTGCAGACCGCCGTTTGCTGTTCCGCTCCCTCCACCATAGATGTTGGAGAGGAAGTTGATGTCAGTGGAGTGGACGCCATCGTCGACCGCCTCGATTCGCGCACCAGGATTGTAGGTTCCCGAGGTCGAGATCGCCGTGGTGTTGAAATCGATTGCGGCGGCGCCATCGGCGAAGGTCGAGGTGTTGTCGCCGCCCGGGTTGGTCAGAGTCAGCGTTGGTCCGATGCCGCCAGGGTTCGATACGCGCAGGGACATCGAACCTGCAAAGGTGTTGGCCGAGGACAGCAGTGGGACCTTTGTCGTGTCGACGTAGAGGGTGACATCGCCGCCGGTGCCCCCACCAGTGAGGCCGGTCCCGGCAGCGACGCCGGTGATGGTGCCGGTGCCCGTAGGCGCTACGCAGTTCCAGACCGTGCCGCTGTATTCCAGGATCTGACTCGTCGCGCACGTCTTCAGCCCGATCGTATACGTACTGCCCAGAGTCATGGCTCCGGGAGTGGTCAGCCCGCCGGCCGCGTTATTGTTCAGAGTAATCTTCGAGTCGGCCAGCATCGCGTTGGTAATGCCGGCGGCCGGCACTTTCAGGCTCAACGTTCCTGTCGTTCCTCCGCCGGACAATCCGCTGCCCGCCGCGGTGGTGATCCCGGTCAGCGTGCCTGCGCCCGCACCGGGGAACGTCTGCCCCGCGGCGAAGGTGAAGATGCCCTTGCTGCTCAGCGTAAGTCCGGTCTCGGTGGGTACGGCCGTGCCCAGGCCGTAAAGCAGATTCAGCGTGCCCGACGGGCTGGCGGTGTCGTTCGCGGCTGGCTCGGCCCTCCACTGGAAGTTCTGGTTGACCGCTGCGCTGCTCGTGCTGCTGAACGAGGAAGCCACAAACTCCAGGATTCGCGAGTCCGCTCCCGCCGTCTTGGTAGCCGCTGCCGTCGATGGCAGATTCAGTTTGCCGACCACGTTCACTGACGCGGTTCCTGTCTGCGTCAGAATCGAGTTCTGGATACTCGTCGCCGTGCTGTACATGGGAATCGTGCTCGCTGTTCCGCCTGTCGTGGTCACATCCGACGAGATATCCGGCGAGACGGAGGAAGACGAGGAGGACGGAGGCGACGACGTGGCTCCCTCACTCACGCTGGTGCCAACGGTCGGCGGCGCCGCCAACACAAAAGCCGAGGGCGGGAGTCCGCCGATGGTTTCCGCGTCTCCGGCTTTGAGTGCATACGGAGCGCTAACCAGCAGCACGCGCGGCTGCTCAGCTTGTCCTGAAACTTGCACCCCGACCCATCGGGCTTGTTCGGAGGTGAACAACTCCGCCGGCAGCCCATCGGGCTTGGTTGATCCCAGTAAAGCTGTGTAGTGGCCGGTGTTGTCGGCGGTAACATTTTGCGTCTCCAGCCAGAGGGCAGCGCCACCGCTTTGCTCGGAGTAAAGGGCAAAGGTGATGCCGACCACACCCGTCAGCGGATTGCCATTGAGATCCTTCACCGTGCCGCCGAAGCGGACCAGACGAGGCAGGGCGGATGCAGTTTGAGAGGAGGTCTGGGCAACGACTAGTGGAGTCAGTGAAACAACCAGCGACAGCCATACAGCCATCACGCAAGCGATGCGGGGCTTCATGGAATCTCTCCTTCGAGGAAATATTAGGTTTCGGAGGGGCCCGATACACTCAGGTGAAAAGCTGACCAGGGAAAATAGGTTCCGGGCAGCGGGGCAACGGGCGTGGGCGCCCAAAACTTGCGCAAGATTATGTTCGACAGTTGTTGTCCTGTCAATGCGCAAGAAATTGCCGTCGTAGACGGGGTTGGCGGGCTGGCCCACCTTTGCGCCACTACGAGGTCGGTTGCCTCACCCTTCGCGGTTTTCGAAGGGTGAGCACCACGGAAGATGGCATCAGAGGATTTCTCTCACCCGCAGTTCGGCCTTCCGGGTTTCGTTCACCAGCACGGGGCCGCGCTCTCCGTCAGCATAGTTTCGGAAGCTACTCCACCCCCACTGTGCGGGTTCTAGCACCAATCCGCGCTTCAGTGGTATCCACCTTTGCAAAACCCGCAAAGTGGGGCAGCCGCCATTGTGGAAATTCAAAGGTGGGCCAGCCCCCCCGGCTCCTTCATGTGCCTATTGTCCCTATGAGCGTCAAGACCCCGGTGGAACTATCAATGCTGTACATCGAGACGCTGCTCGAGCCGGAATTCGCTACGTAGGCGAACTTACCGGACGGATGGATGGCTATCGAGGTAGGAGATATCTCCGTGGCTATCGTTCCTGAAGGCGTTAAGACCCCGGTCGCGGCGTCGATCGTGTACATCGAGACGCTACCGTCAGCGTCATACGTCGTCCAATTTGCCACGTAGGCGAACTTGCCCGCAGGATCCACAGCCACGGAGACAGGGTCTGTTCCTGCGGGGATCGACCCTGTAAATACTAGGGCCTCGGTCGTGGCGTTAATGCTGTACATGGAGACGTCGTTCGAGCCGGAATTCGTTACGTAGGCGAACTCACCGGACGGATGGATGGCTATCCAGGTAGGAGATACTCCAGTAGCGATCGTTCCTATGGGCGTTAAGCCCCCGGTCGTGGCGTCGATGGTGTACATCGAGACGCTACCCTCAGTCTCATACCCGGTCCAATTTGCCACGTAGGCGAACTTGCCCGCAGGATCCACAGCTACGGAGAGAGGGTCTGTCCCTGCGGCGATCGTCCCAATGGACGTCAAGGCCCCAGTCGCGCTGTTGATGGCGTACATCGCGACGTTGAATGGAACACCACCTCCCCCATTCGCCACATAAGCCAACCTGCCGGATGGATCCACGACCATCGACGAGGGAAGGCACAATCCCGGACAATTTCCGTTTATCGTTCCTGTGGAGGTTAAGGCCCCGGTCGTGGCGTTGATGGCGTACATCGCGACAGTGCCATCAGCGCCATCGCCATAATCCCAAACATCCCCCGCATTTGTGACGTAGGCGAACTTGCCTAAAGGATCCACGGCCACGGACCCGGCGTTGACGCCGGAACCGTAGTAAACACCGTAGCCGTATGTTGGCACCGGTGGTCCTATGGACGCTAGGGCCCCGGTGGTGGGGTTGATCGTGTACATGGACACGTAACCACCATAGCCACCGCTGCCGCCATCCATTACATAGGCGAACTTTCCGGTAGGGTCCAGTGCGATTGACTGCGGATCAACAGATCCTGTCGTGATGGCGCCGGTAATGGTGAAGTTAATCGCCTTGGAGGTGCCACCTCCGGGAGCGGGGTTGGTCACTGTCACGGCCGGAACGCCGGTTGAGGCGATGCTGGCAGCAGGGATGGCCGCAGTCAATTGCGTGGAGCTGACGAAGGTAGTGGCGGGCGCCGATCCGCCGAAGTTAACCATAGAACCTGCGACGAAATTCGTCCCACTGATTGTGAGCGTGAAAGCCGCACCGCCAGCAACGGTACTGTTCGGCGAGATTGTGGTGATTGTTGGAGTGTTGGATGTAGGCAGCTTGGTCGATGACGGATTAGTGCCGCCTCCGCATCCAGCAAGGAGCAAAAGGCTCACCATCCCCACTACTGCGAGCTTTCTCACTAGCACGCCTTTCACGGCACCCGCCCATTCCAGTTACCCACTTCCACATCACCGACCGTCGGCGAGATGCACAACCGCTTCTAATGAAGAAGTGCTTATCCAACCAAGTCTGCGTATCGTTAGTCCTTCTCCTCCTCCATCCTTATTCCCTCTCCCGTGACAACTTTGTCCGGCTCAAAGCTCATCATGGAGAATCTCTTGCCTCCGTCAAGGACGATCATGTTGCTGAATTTTGTACCACTTGCATTGAAGAGCGAGCCGGTACAATCCGCATCGACCGTGTAGCTTCCGTTCGGCCACGGGACATTTGTCCAGTCGTAGGATTGAGGGTAGCTGGTTCCGGTCGAGCGAGTGATGCCGCGCGTCCCGCCTCCGTTAAAGACGTCGAGGCCAATTTCGGCAACAGGGCCGCCCATGGATTTGTTCATGCCCGACCTTCGCCAGGCATAGGTCCCTTTGAGGCTGGCAACGCTACAGCCTTGGTCGTGGGCACGAACGTTGATGACAGCCCCCGGAATGCGAGCAAAAGTCGCCAGGAGCACGAAACCTGTCACGAGAAGAAAATACTTTCCGAACTTGCTCATTTTTGATTCTCCTACAAGGCCTGCGTCGCGCGACATTGGCGCGAGCTCGCTTGCGGCGCAATGGTCGGCGTATGGTCTGTAGGTGTTTTTTTTCTGATCGTGCAACTCTATGAATGCAGGTAGCTTGCAGCCACGCCGGCATATCCTTAGGTGATAAGCAGTAGTGGTAGACTACTACCGGCCATCTGGGGAGCCTGCTATGGAGGCTACCGACCGAACCCGCTGGGCGCGATTCGACGCCTTTGAAGTGGACATGCGGTCGGGTGAAGTGCGCAAGCACGGCATCCGGCTAAAGCTTCATGGCCAGCCCTTCCAGGTACTCTCGCTTTTGCTGGAGCATCCGGGGGATGTCGTTACGCGCGAGGAGCTTCACCAGAAACTCTGGCCCGGCAACACGTTTGTTGACTTCGATACCGGTCTGAACAGTGCCGTCAAAAAGCTGCGCGACGCGCTGTGCGATTCAGCCGAACACCCGCGCTTTATTGAGACTCTTCCGCGCCGTGGATATCGCTGGCTCGTGCCGGTTGAATGCGTCGGAGACATCAGCGAGAACGTACCGGTCGCTGTCCCCGTAACCGCGCCACGTTCGGAGGTGCGCACGGACTTGCAGCCGTCGGCAAGCCCCGGCGGTGCAACCGAGGCAATTCCCGCGTCCAAATCTAAAGTCCGGCTGCTACCAGCAGTTGCAATATCGGGGATTGCATTTCTCTGCGTGCTGGCTCTGCTTTTCGCACTTGCTGTGGGTAAGCTTAGAACTCGCCTGCTGCGCAGCACTGTTCCGGTGCGCATCCAGTCCGTAGCTGTTCTCCCTTTCGAGAATCTCTCCCACGAACCGGAAGAGGAGTATTTCGCGGACGGCATGACTGAGGAACTGATTAAGAATTTAGGTAAAATCGGAGCACTCCACGTCACCTCCCGCACATCCGTCATGCGCTACAAGAGGTCTGACAAGTCATTGCCGCAGATCGCGCGCGAGTTAAACGTGGATGGGATCGTCGAGGGGACAGTGCAGCGCTCGGGTGATCGCGTGCGCATCACAGCGCAATTGATTCATGCCCCCACAGACCGCCACTTGTGGGCCGAGAGCTACGACCGCGAATTGAAGGACGTGCTGACACTGCAGGATGACGTCGCGCGAGCGATTGCCCACGAAATCAACGTTACATTGACTCCGGACGAGCAACTGAGCTTGGCAGCTGTCCATCCCGTCAATCCCGGAGCATATGAGGCTTATCTCAAAGGCCGATACTACTGGAACAAACGAACAGCAGAGGGAATGAAGAAAGCTTCAGATTATTTTCACCAGTCCATAAATCAACAGCCCGACTATGGGCTTGCCTACTCTGGCTTGGCCGACTGTAACAGCGGACTTGCCTGGCACGGCTTTGCATCGCCGACGGAAGCTCTCCCCAGAGCGAAAACAGCAGCGCTTAAGGCCATTGAGATCGACCCTGCATCCGGCGAAGCTCATGCCTCCCTCGCCCTGGTGCTTTCACATCAGAGGAACTGGGCGGCGGCGGAAAACGAGTTTAAGCGCGCGCTGCAATTGAGCCCCAGGTATGCAAATGCACACCATTGGTATGGGGACTACTTATCAGTTGTGGGTCGGCAAGAAGAAGCGCTCGTCGAAGCGAAGCGGGCATTCGAACTCGACCCCGTCTCGCCCATAATCAACACCTGGTTGGGGCTTCGCTACTACCACGTTCGCCGGTACGACGAAGCAATTGAACAGGGCCGCAAAATACTGCAGTTCGATCCAAACTTCGCACCCGCTCATCTCTTACTTGGCCAGGCATACGCGCAGAAAGGTCTGCACGCTCAGGCAATCTCGGAATTGCAAAGCGCAAGTGCCCTTTCCGGGGACAGTCCGCTTTATATGGCTCAGGTCGGTGTTGCCTATGCTATGGCCGGTAAGAACGCCGAAGCTCTGAGGGTCATTGCCCAACTCCAGAGGCTCGCCAGGCAGAGTTACGTTTCGTCGTATGGCTTAGCACAGATCTACGCTGCATTGGGTGACAAACAGCACGCCATGAAATGGCTTCAATCTGCTTATGATGAGCACGCAGTATGGATGCAATATCTTAAAGTGGATCCAGTTCTAGACTCTCTGCGCTCCCAGGCGCGCTTCCAAGATCTAGTGCGCCAAATGGGTCTTTAGACGCCCCGCCTGGGTGGCGACGGGCGCTCGCCCACCATTGTGAAAATTCAAAGGCGGGCCAGCCAAACCCCTGATGCCGGGTGCGCCTCGATAAGAGCGAAGGCGCTGTCAAGGACAAAGATATCCTGGGCAGTGACGAGCACCGCTTGCTTTGCCAGAGGAGGTTGAGGACCAAGGCTCTGGGAATCTCACGCTGAATCATTTTCCCGGCGGAACATCGTTCCACCACCCATCGATTCGGCCAAAACGTCGGCCATGATTCTTCCATGCGAACATCCCGTCGCTACGGGATGCGAGAGCGCCCAATCAACATTCGCGGTCTAGTTTTCACCGACCAGGCGCACCCTCGGGCTGCTCTCGATGCGAACGACCTCCGGATACGGCTTTTGCGTGCGCAGCATCCAGTAAAGTCGTACGGCCAGCTTGCGCGCCGCCGCCACCTTGGCCACCGCTTTAGGCTTCTGATGGCAGCGATGCAAATACTCTTTGCGAAACTCCGGATCCAGGCGCACCGCCGTCTGCGCTTCCACCAGCAACATCCGCAGCATGCGATTGCCTTGCTTGGTGATCGCTCCCAAATGTTGCCGTCCGCCCGAAGAATGCTCGCGCGGAATCAAACCCAGATAACTCGCCACCTGCTTGCCCCGCGGAAAGCGTCTGACATCTCCCATGGTCAACACGTATGCCAGTGCGGTGATGGGTCCGACTCCGGGTTGGGTCTGAAGGAGAAGCGCCATTTTGTCTCGCTGCGCTTCTGCTTTCACCGCCTCGTCCAGCGGATCGATCTGCTGGTCGAGCATCGCCATCAGCCCCAGCAAGTCATCTCGTCGACGACCCGCCCACGCCTTCAACGGCAACTCGCGCAACACCTGCTGTCCCGCTTTACTCCATAGCCTGCGTTTGCGCTGCACTCCCTTATTCAGGCAAAGGTGTTGCAGTTCGTTCTTCACCCGCGCCCGAATGAGGACCAGTTTGTAGCGATGCAACAGCAACTGCCGCCGATCGCGTACCTCACTCGACGCCATCCAGATCCGCGGAAACCGCCCTTCCACCACCAGTTTCAGAATGTGCGCCGCGTCCCGCTTGTCAGTTTTCTGCTGCCGCACGTAACTGGCCCGGATCTGCGCCGCATCTCCCACCCACAACTCGTGTCCCAACTCGCTCAGCAGATCCACCAGCCAGTGACTGTTCCCTGTCGCTTCCATTCCCATCAGTGCCGGACCTGGCAGCTGCCGGTAGAAGCGCTCTGCCTCCCCGCCGGCATGAACCAACTTCTGCTCGCCGGTTTCGCCCGTCTCCGTGTCCAGCCACGCAATTTGCTGCCAGCTGGGATGAAAATCACACCCTATAATCATCATGCGAAGGCTCCTTCCCTTCCGAGAAGCCTTAGTCCTCAAACCAAGACTACCCCCGGTTCGATCGAGCCTTCGCTCTTATCCAATCAACTTCTCACGCCTTTTGAGAAGTGGGGGGCTGGCCCACCGTTGCGCCACTAGGAGGTCGGCTGCCTCACCCTTCGCGGTTTTCGAAGGGTGAGCACCACGGACGATGGCATCAGAGGATTTCTCTCACCCGCAGTTCGACCTTCCGGGTTTCGTTCACCAGCACCGGGCCGCGCTCTCCGTCGGCGTAGTTTCGGAAGCTACTCCACGCCCACTGTGCCGGTTCTAGCACCAATCCCCGCTTCACCGGATTGCGGTGCATATAGCGCAGTTTTTCGATCCGCTTCTTCTCGCTGAATACGACAAAATCGTAGAAGCGGCGTTGCCAGATATGACCGGCCTCGAGAGGCGCGCTCCATAAGTGGCCTTGGCCGGGATCGGTGCGCGAGCGCAGCATGCGCAACAAGCGCCGCGCGAAGCCCTGTTTCAGAGCTTGCATCACGTCTGATGGATCGCCGCGCTCGGGCTCGCCGAACAGCAGATGCACATGCTCGGGCATCACCACGTAACCGACGACCACGAAGTGATAGCGGAGTCGCACCTGCTCCATCACCTCGAGAAACAGGTCGCGATTTTGCCGGCTTCCGAGCAGGGCACGGCGCTGGTAACAACTGGTGGTGATGAAGTGCAAATATCCAGCGCCGTAATAGCGATGGAGGCGGTTGGGCATCCAGAACAGGTAACACAGAGTCCGGGTGTTTGTATGTGATGGATGAACAATGGGGGTCGAGGTCCGCGGTGCCCACCTTTGCAAAACCGGCAAAGGTGGGGCAGCCGTCATTGTGGAAATTCGAAGGTGGTCCAGCCCCCCCTGAACCGGAGTCGCTGCTCACCATCCTGAAGGAACTGCCGCGCCGTGGCAAATTGGTGTTCGCCAACAGCAGTGGGAACATGTACACGCAGAGTTGGGATGATGCCAAGGCGATTGGGGAAAAAGCCAAGGTCAGGGATTCTCACCCGCACCGCTTCCGTGCAACGTTCGCGACCACGCTGCTTCAGAATGGCGTTGATCTGAAGACCGTGCAGAAGTTGTTAGGTCATAAGAATCTGGAATCGACCATGCAGTATCTCGCCAAAGCTGAATCGCCGAAAGTTCGTGCCAAGGTCAACGCTGTGTGGGCATAGGGGTAGTGGTGGGCTTATAATCCCGTCGTGCTAAGGCGCAACTTTCTCACGGGGGTTGCCATTTCTCTCTTGCTGGTATCGTCCGCTTGCGAGGAAGTGGCAAAGCCTCCCAGCGCCCAGACCCCCAAAGAAATTCCAGAGCAAGACCTTAAAATCACTTACGGCGGTTTCGTCCAGAATGGCTCGCAAGATCAGCTCCTTGCTGGGGTGTGCGGAACGGACGCGACTCGGAACAATGTGGACTGCGATGTCCACAATGGGTTGATCGACTGGAACGTCACAGAAGTTACATTTCAGATCGTCCCCCACGGAGATGATCAGCAACATTACTACCGTGAGCGAATCTCTATCGCCCCACTGCAAACAGAGCACGTCACCATCCGCCTTGGATTACAGCTTCCAACAGACACCTATATCAAGGGTCGTACCTTCAGTCATTGGAGTTGGCTGATCGTGCAAGCGAAGGGAACACCAGCCAAGTGAAAATCAAACTCTGGCAGTGGGAATACGACTTCGATAAGGAAGACGCGAAAATTGTTGTCCCACTAATTTTGCTGGTGCTCGGTCTAATCTTCACCCAACTGAAAAAAGACTGGCTCATCGGCGGCGTGGCTGTTTACTATCTGCTGTACTTCTTTCTCCCGCCGATTTTTCTGGCGATCAAGAAACTATTTGCACGGGTGCATCATTGGTTCGCTTTCAGATGTCCACACTGCAAAAGCCACGAGGTTATTTTGCAGGGCTATCAAGAATTCAATTCCGATGAACTTTATGCTTACCATTTCTGCAATCGCTGCCGTCAGACATCCATATTGGTCAATGGCAAGCTACTAGCACCGAACCCAACAAGAACCAAGGCAACACGGCTCACGCCGTAACGGCGGATAATAATGTCAGACAAATCGGAGAAGATACTTGTCTGGGGAACAGCCACTATGATCCTGATTGCGGTAGGTGTGATCGGCGGCTGGTCTCATTTCATTGGCGTTGTGGCTCCGTTGGGGCGTTTCTTTGCCGATAAATTGTTTGACGTAGTGCTCGCCTTCGCCGGGACGATATTTGGTTACTGGTTGGCGAAGCGGCACCTTGAGCATTTCGTTAACAGCATCGTTGAAAGGATGGATGCCAAATACCTTGACCTTAACTGTCAAATCGCGTTCCATAAAGCAGTTGGCGCGATGCTTCCGGAGTTGCCGAATTTCTATGTGCGCCCGGCAGCCGGATTCAGTTCGGATGTTGCTACTGCTGTAGCGGAGTTCACGCGCTGGTCGGCGGCGTTAGACCCGACGCATACACCTGAAAAGAGCATGGAACTGGTTGGCAAGGAAGCACACATACTCGCCGCAGGATTGATAGCAAAAGATATAGGGTTTAGGGAAGAAGCACCAACACCAAACTATGAATGGACGGTTATGGTTGGGGGACTTCCTGCTGGTTGGGAAGTTCAAGAAGTACCCGACCTTTCGATCTACAACTGGGGCACTGGAAATCCCGTGCATCAGCACGCGCTGATGGAAGAGACAGAACGGACTGCTACCTCGATTAAATACAGTTGGAAATGGAGCATGAAAGACACGCCGTCTGGGGTGTACGTTGGCGTCGTAAACTACCAGATAGGGGGTAACCTCGTAACTGGAAGTATCGTCGGGGAGCGCTTAAAAGTTTTCTTCAAGCGAGAAAACGGAACGATGGTCAAGGCACACGAGAACATTCCTTGGGATTAGGCGAAGGTGAACTCGGCGTTTGCTTAGGCAGCAACCTCTTGCTCCTGCTTTTTGCGAAGGGGGCTGGCCCACCTTTGCGCCGCCACGACGTCGGCTGCCTCACCCTTCGCGGTTTTCGAAGGGTGAGCACCACGGACGATGGCCGGGTGTGCCACTTCTCACGCCTTTTGAGAAGAGGCCTCCACGACAACCAGCACTATGGGATTTTGCCCCGTTTCGACTCCGACGCTAATGCGGCCCACGCGCACAATTCCACTTGACATCAAAGACTATAATAAGACTTAGTAAGTGGCCCAAAGTGGCCGCAGCCGCATTCGAGTTCTTTGAAATCCGAGTTAGTCTGACTTACTAAGTCGAACTCATCGGCACCAAGAGAAAGTTTCCAGAAATGGACATGCAACTCCGGCGTCATCAATGCCTGTTGCTCCTAACTCCCTTGCTGTGAGGTATTTGGAGGTAAACTCCTTTAGATTGAGGTATTTAATAAAAAAAAGGGGGGGTGGGGGTAGGGACCACGAACATTGACTCCAATAAGGTCGGCCTTCTACCGCGTAAATCTGTGATTCTAAGGGATTCGGAAATTAATTTTTTTCGATCGGTCCTATATCTAGGAACCCAACAAAAAACCCTCTCCACACACCGAGAGGGTTTGCGAACTGGTTGGAGAATATCAGGCCGCGCGCACGACGTTGCCCGCCTGGAAGCCTTTAGGGCCTTTGAGCAAGTCGAACTCGACGGTCTCACCCTCGTTCAGCGAGCGGTAGCCGTTCTCCTGGATGGCCGAGAAATGTACGAACACATCCTCGCCCGTGGAGCGCTGGATAAATCCATATCCCTTCGCCCCGTTGAACCACTTCACAGTACCCTTCTCTCTCACAAAGAAACTCCTTTCGAGTCAGCGCTAAGTATTATTCTCCCGCCGCTTGTCTGTTTGCTCCGTCTAGCGGACACACGATACCAAATGCCGCTGCCAGAGCACCCCCTCGAAGAAACGGTAAGAATCCCTGCTGACGTCGCCGCGCGCGGGTGATGCCGCACCAACAGAAACGGCTCCCCTGTATTCCGTCGTACGGTTGCCCGCGACGAAATACCGTGGAGCCGCGAAAACGAAGGCGTGATATCGCACTGCCGACACAGAAACGTCTATCTTTCTACGCACTCGCCAACCGGGTCCGGCTGACGAAGCACCAGATAATAGCAGGAAGATTCCAGATGGCAAGAGCTAAGTTGCTGAAAACGAACGTGACCCGCGGGCTCAATCAAAAGCTCTCCCGTGAGGACTCCGACCAACGAGCGGTGAGCCTCTCTGGAAACCCGGCGGAACGCCGTAAGTATTTGATAATATTTGAGAAATCCGTGTCGCTTCTCACTCCAATCGCGCTTCCCGACAAGACCGGCAAGGCCGCCGATCCCCCTGTTCCGGCCGAGGGCTTGTTGCGCTCCACCGCCGGCTATCTGCTGCGGACTGAGGTGCACACCTTCGCCTTCTCCGTTGCCGCCAACGCCATCCTGTCATTTTTCCCGTTCCTGCTCTTGCTGATGACGCTGATCAAGTACGTCTTCCATTCCCGTGTGATGTACAGCGTGGTCGAGAACCTTTTGCGTGACTACATTCCTACCGGACAGGAGTTCGTGATCCGGAACCTGAATGCGCTGGTCGGTGAACACCATCAAGCGAAAGTGTTTTCGCTGGCCATGCTGCTGATTACTTCCACCGGAATTTTTCTGCCCCTCGAAGTTGCGCTGAACCGCGTCTGGGGATTTCGCAATAACCGCACCTACCTGAAAAATCAGCTGATGTCGCTTGGGCTGGTGTTTGCCTGCGGATCGCTCGCCCTGCTCTCGGTAGGATTGACCGCCGGAAACGTAGCCTTCGTGAAGAGCGCGCTGCACGGCTATGGCGCCTGGTACGTGACCCTGGTGGACTTCCTGATCATGAAGACCTTTTCCATCCTGGCGAGCATCGGGATATTCTTTCTCGTCTACTGGCTGTTGCCGAACGGCAAGGTGCCGGCTCGCGCAGTCCTGCCCGCCGCAGTGCTTATGGGATTGCTCTCCGAGGCGCTGAAGTATGCGTATGTCTACGCTCTGCCCCGGCTGAATTTCGCCGAAGTCTATGGACCGTTCGCCATCTCGGTCAGCCTGATGTTCTGGGCGTTTCTTTCGGGGATGCTGCTGCTGACGGGAGCCCATTTGTCGGCGCGTAAATTGCGTGAGTTATGAACTGGCGGCGGAAGAGTCCGTTCTCCAGCCCCGAGGAGGCTGCCAGTAACATGGTAGAACTGCTCGCCAAGGAGGCAGAGAAGGCGGGAACGGCGTTGACCGATCAGGAAAAAGAAACCCTTCTTCAGGCGAGTTCCGAATCGCCGTTTTCAGTTCCGGAGGACTTGCGACAAAAGGCGAAGGTTCTGATCAGGGTGATATTCGAAGCCGAAGCTCCCGACGACCTCGACAGGGATCCCAGGAACTTCTCGGACTCCATGCTATATGCAGGTGACAGAGGCTACTCAAACGTAGTCGCTCTGGCCGAGGAAGTCGCCCGTGAGATCAGGGAGGCCGCGTCTCCACAACAGCGCGGTTGGAGACGTGCGAAAGACCGCATGCGGCTCGTCGGCTGCGGCATTCTTGTGGTGCTCCTGATGTTCGTTGTGGTCTTTGCCGCCGGCATTATCTTCCACTGGAAGTAAGAGCCCAAACACGGGCACGGATTCGATCCCGAGATCGCGAGTTATAAGTCATACCTCCACCGCGTCGCGGACTGCGGAAAGGTTTTTTCCACGAATCCGAAAACGCGGCGGGGCTGGACGCAAAAAATCGGTTCTTCCATGCTCCGCGGATCCATCTTGTATTTCTTCTTGTAGGCACTCGCAACGCGCTCCAGTTCCGCCGCATCCTTTACCTCAATCGCCAAGCCCTCAACGATCACTGCTTCCTGGCCATCGTCGTTCGCAACCGAGCACGCAGGATTGGCGGCGAGGTTTTGACCTTTGCGGGATTTCCGTCCCGTCGAAAAAAAGAAAGCGTCGTCGACCCACACTCCCCAGACCGGCATCATATGCGGACGAGCGTGATTTGCGTCAAGACCCACACGAATCGTGGCCAGCCAGAAGGTCCGGCAGCGATTCATCTTTCCGGCAACCCAAGCCCACGGAAGCACGCCCTTGCCGTCCTTAGGTCCGACAATGCCGTAACCGGGAGCAAACGGACGATCCGCCTTAGGCTGCGGCTTCGAGGCCGTCGCCCGCCTAACAGCCCTCCGCTTCGTAGCACGCTTCGCCATAAGCTTCGAACCTTCGTTCGACCTCTCGTTCTACCTCTTCAACTCCTGCACCGCGCGATAAGCCTCATCGATGGCACAGTCAGTGTAAGCGTAGGCGCCCGCATCCGAGTTCGCGATCGCCAGCCGCCCAAACGGTCTGCGTGCCACCTGACAAGGCGTCTCGCCGCCTTCCAGCCAGAACTGGTCAAACAGCGAATTGTATTCATACGCGTAGCCGTGCGGCCAGCGATTCACCGTGATCGCCAGGATGTCGCGCGCCGGGTCGAATCCGCCCTGACCCAGGATCCGCAACAGTTGCTCGCGAATATTGCGCTCGTAAGTTTCGAAAGTAGTGGTGTAGAGCTGAATGCGCCCCAGTTTGTGCTGCTCGCGCGCCGAACGTCCCGGCTTGCAGGCTGCCTTCATCATGTGCACGACGATCGGCTCGTCCGGGCTCTTTGTGCATTCATAGCCGCCGATGCTGACCGGAAGATCAAGGTTCACGCTGGTGTGGTACATGCCGGGACAGTAAATCCCCCTCGCGCCCAGTTTCTGGAAAGCCCTCCAATTGCGCACCAGCACGTTGGTGTAGAGCAGCGGAACTTTCTGCGCGGAAGCCAGCGCCTCTTTCTGCGCGTCCGGCAATTCCTGCGCGATGTATGGAATCACCACATGCCAGCACGCCAGAATACAATTCGTGGCGCGCACCGTCTTTAGCTTATTCTCGGTGAAGTAACTGACTTCCATGTCCTTCGCCGATGCCGGATCGCCCCGGTGATTCACCTTGACCACGGTGCTGTTCAGCCGAATGCGCGTCGAAGAGGACGGCTCGTCGAGCTTCGAGTAATCGACCCTCGCCAGCACCACGTCGGTGGCAGAGCTTCCCGGAATTGCCGCCGGAATCAGCTTCCGCACCAGCAGCCGCGCGATCGAAGCGTTGCCGTCGGGAAAATGAAAGAAGTATTTTTCCGCTTCGTCGCTGCGAATGGCGTCGCGGTTCATCCCCTTCCCCGGCGTGGGATCGAGCTTGAGACCGCTGAATCCCGGCATTTCCAGTCCCCAGGCGTCTTGCGCCGCGACCGCGTCAATGCCCACGCCAAACAGCGAATGCGGGAAAGCCTGGAACAACTTCACAATTTCGTCGTTCACGCCGATCATGTCGGTCAGGTATTTCGCATAGCTTATGCGTGCCAGCCGCGCTTTCTTTTCGTCCGAGCTGAGACCGGGAAAATAATCTTTCTCCTCCGTGAGCAGCCGCTGGAAATCTTCCTTGGCTTTCGCCGAGAGCGGAGCTTCTTGCAGAAAGTCTCGCAGGTCCGCTTCGCCGCTCTTGTCCGTGAGGCCGCTCTCATCTCCGCCGGAGTGTGCCGCGTTTGCGACCAGCTTGTCCGCCCCAAAAGTCTCCTTGTCGAAGAAAATCCGCGACTTCAGACCCAACGAACGATAGAGATCTTTGCTGACATACTTGGGATACGAAGGCACATCAATACCAAGCTCGTCGATCAGACCCTTCGCGACAGCGCTGTAAGGCCACGGGCTTTCAATGGAAAAAGTTCCGCCGAATCCCAAAACCGTGCGGCCGCTTGAGCGAAATTCGTTGCGCTTGGCGTGGCCGCCGAAGTCGTCGTGGTTCTCGAGAATCAGGATGCGCGCCTTGTCGCCCGCGGCCTTGCGGAAATAGTGCGCCGCGGCGAGCCCGCTGATGCCTCCGCCTACGATCACCAGATCGTAAACTTCGCCCGTGTCTACGGCCTTGGGAGCGTCCTCCCAAAACGCGCCATCGCGGACTTTGTGCATGGTTTCAAACGACCCGACGTGACTTCCGCGCAGGCCGGTCTTGCTGGGAGGATAGTAACCGGGAACGTTCTGGGCTTCGGATGGCAGGTCAGCGGCAGCTGCAGCCCACATCTCAAGCGGGATTATCGAAGGTAAGGCAGCCGCTCCCGCCGCGAGCGCAACTCCGTTCAGAAAATCCCGGCGCGTGATTCTTGCGCCCATTCCCAGTGCTCGGTCCCGCCCGTTTGACACGGATTCCTCTGACACATAGCCCTCCGGCGAGGCAGTGTATCACTATTACTTATCCCTTACTTATCCCTCATTACTTATCCGTCCAGCGCCGCTACGGCCGTGTCTCGCCGGAACTCCCACGCACGCTGGCTGTCTCCAGCCCGGACTTCGCCGTCGCTTCGAGCACTTCACTCCAGAACGAAGTATTTTGGTCAACCGCAGCCACCCCGATCTGACCCGCCCTCGGAGTGTCATCTTCTCCCACCCACGCGACGCGAAACTCTTCCTTCTTATGTCCGCGCGCCAGAGAAATCTTGTCGCCCGCCCCCAGCATTCCGTGGATGCCATCCAACAGCGCACCGCGCCGGCTGATGTTGACCGTAATCACTCTTTGATCCAACGGACGACCGCTGCTGTCGGTCCCGGTAAGCATCACCGGCAACGCCAGATCGATGCGCGGATCGCGGCGCTTACCGAGGCGCTGCGCTCGCAAATCGTTGTGAAACTGCTCCGTGGTCAACGACGGACCCTCGCGAACCAGCCCCAGAAGCGGGTCTGGCGAATCGTCATCTTGCGCCGCTTCGGGCACGTGCTTCGGCGCCGCCAGTTGGCCTTCTTTCTGTTTCTCTTTTCTCCCTACGAAGATTTTCGGAACCTCCCCACCGCTGGTCAAGCGGCCAATCAGCGCCTCCACCCGTGCCCGCCGATCATGCGCCGGCGTTCCCGTGAACTCGACTCCCATCCCCGTCTGCACATGCGATACCCGCACCACTCCGTCGAGCAGACACTCCGTGTTCATCGCCCGGATACTCAGCAACACCGGAGTATCGGCGGGAAAAGGCGTGGCCGTCTCCAGGTAGCAGGCGCCCGCGCTGATGTCGGTCAGGCGCCAGCGTCCCAGACGAGCCGGCTGCGACGGCGCGCTCCGCTCTTGATCTGCCGGCCGTTGTTTTTCTGCTGCGACGGGCGGTAAGCTCTCCTCGACCTTCCAATCCGAAGGCGCATACTCGATTCCCCAGAAATTGCCGGGAACGTCGAGTTCCAGCCCCACCAGCCAAGTCTCGGGATCGCCGCCCAGTGGAACCACCTCCGAGACCCGCGCCGTGGTGTGCCGTTTTGCCGAAACGATTTCCAGCCGGACCTGCATGCCGTGCGTGAGCACCCGTGAAACGATCAGCCCGCATCCGTGCGCGTTCACCAGCGTGGTGTTGCCCTGCTCGGAAAATGGCTGCACGGGATCAAGGCTGGTCACCCGCACCGGAACTTCCAGCGGCAGCCGCGTGCTGCGGCGAATGGCGTGCTGCGTTTTTTCCGGAGAGCCCATAAAGTTCGCCGACAAAGAGTTCTACTGCCGGCAACCGTCCAGTGTCCATGCTAGATCACCAGAAAGCCCCGGGCACGGAATTTCGCCGCCCCGTTTCCAGTTAGGCACTAGGGAAACTTTGAAGTTGGTTCGCGGATAGCTTCGAAGGGAGTCTGATCTCGCGTAGAGACGCGGCTTGCCGCGTCTCTGCGGACTCCCGGCACTACCCGATCTTGATCCCGGTATCGGGCGCCTGGAAGGCGATCTTGTGACTACCGTCGCAGAAAGGCCGGTTGGCCGAAGCACCGCAGCGGCAGAGAGAAAACGCGGTCTTCCCTGTCAGGTCGTATTTGTTGCCCTCGGCGTCCACCATTTCGATAACGCTGTTGGGATCGTCTATGCGCAAAGGACCGTTATTGCGCACCGTAATCGTGACTTGCGCCATGAAACCTCCAGCCTTCAAACTATCGCACCCGGGAAAAAGTTGCCAGCGGAGACATGGAATCATTGAGGCATTGAATCATTGAATCACTTGCGAAGAAATTAATGACTCAATCTCTCAATGCCTCAGTGATTCAATGATTCAATGATTCAATGATTCCGCCACCGATCCACGGCCTCCCACCACAGAATTTTCGACCACTCATCAAAAGTGACTTTTGCCCATTCGCGGTTCGTCCACCAGGCGTCGCCGAATTTCGCGGGATCGCGGGCCGCCGCCGCACTGAACTGATATTGCGGCAGGCGATGGCGAAAGATCATCAGGGCGCGTCGGGTGTGATAGTCGGAGGTCACGATCAGCACGCGATGCGGCGCCAGCGGCTGCAGGCACCGGCTTACGTCGTCGACCTCAGCAAAAGTAGAGTAGCTGACGATCGGACACGCTGAGACACGGTTTGCTTCCCCAAGACCGATCACATATCTCTGCACAATCTCGGTCAGTAGCTGATCGTAGATCAGTTCGCCCGATTCGGCATCCAGAAACACGTGCGGCGCCACTCCCTGGCGCAACAGTTCCACGGCGTGTTCTGGACGCGCGTTCGTCTCCCCGGCCAGCACCACGATGGCATCGGATTTTTCTGGTTCGTCCACCACCAGAAAGCGCGCCGCGCGACTCGCCAGCGGCACAAGGAGAAGGATAAAAACAACGACAATGACGAAGACCAAAACGATCTGTAGTCGGAAGAATCGCATCTGGGGCGCCTGTTGCCGCACCTCGCATGTTACTAAGGAAACCATCGCGGGGGCGAATTCGATTACCGCAGTACTCAAGATCGCAATCGCCCAGTAACAATCGTATGAAAATGATTGGAGAACCGCAGCTTCCGCGGGCCAACCGCGATCTCCAATGCTAGAATTATTTCTGGCCTATGGATACTCAACTCACCGCTTCATCCCTTTTCACTGATTTGAAAAGCCGCATCGGCACACGCCAGGCACGAGTTGGAATCATTGGCCTCGGCTACGTCGGATTGCCGCTCGCCCTTCTCTATAGCGAGCAAAAATTCGCTGTCACCGGTTTCGATATCGATCAGCGAAAAATCGACACCCTCGCCAACGGCGGCACCTACATTTTCCGCATCACCCCCGCGGAGATCGCGGCCGCCAAGGCGCACGGCTTTAAAGCCACGGCCGACTATTCGCAGATCACCGCCATGGATGCGATCATCATCTGCGTGCCCACGCCGCTCAACGAATATCACGAGCCCGACCTCAGCTACATCACCAATACCGCTCACGCCGTCGCGCCCTACCTGCGCGCCGGACAGATCGTCATCCTCGAGAGCACGACGTACCCAGGCACCACCGAAGAGGTTCTGATTCCGATTCTCGAAAAAGGAAACAAGGGCGGCCTGAAAGCTTCGCGCAGAGGCACGGCGGGTGACAACGATATCTGGGTCGCGTTCTCGCCCGAGCGCGAGGATCCTGGCAATACCCAGGTGGCTCGTCACGATATTCCGAAAGTGATTGGCGGACTCGATCCCCAGGCCAGCGAAATTGCAGCCGCGCTCTATGGCGCCATCTTCCGCCGCACCGTCCCCGTCTCCTCACCCGCGGCCGCAGAGATGACCAAGTTGCTCGAAAATATTTATCGCTGCGTGAATATCGCGCTGGTCAACGAACTCAAGATGCTCTGCCTGCGGATGGACCTCAACATCTGGGAGATCATCGACGCCGCCGCCACCAAGCCTTTCGGCTTCCACGCGTTTTACCCCGGGCCCGGTCTTGGCGGACACTGCATTCCGGTCGATCCGTTCTATCTCTCCTGGAAGGCGAAAGAATTCGACTTCCGCACCCGCTTTATCGAGCTGGCCGGCGAAATCAACGTGGCCATGCCCTACAACGTGATCGCCTCCACCATCTCCGCTCTCAACCGGCAGAAAAAGTCCATCAACGGATCCAAGATTCTGGTTCTGGGCGTTGCCTATAAGAAGGATATTGACGATCTGCGCGAGTCGCCCGCTCTCACCATCATCGAGCTGCTGCAAAAAGAGGGGGCGGCGGTCAGCTACAACGATCCCTACTTTCCCTTCGTCGGCCGCGGCCGCAAGTACGACCTGCAGATGAAGTGCACGCCGCTCGACAATCTCGGCCAGTACGATTGCGTGCTCATCGTCACCGACCACTCCGACTACGATTACAAGAAGATCGTCAGTGAGTCGAAACTGGTTGTCGATTCAAGAAACGCCACCCGCGGCATCAAGAGCGAGAAGATCGTCCACTGCTAGCCCCCCAAGGCCTGTGTGGTGGCGGGGCTTTGCCCCGCCGGAACGGGGCCGAGCCCCGTCACCACACAACTCCCTGCCAACCGAGACGGTTCTCTTATCGCCGACTCCTTGTGCTAGTATTTCGCGTTGAGCTGGAGCAGCATTCGCAGGGAATGCTGCATCCTGGGTGTGGGCAATGTAGGTGTGCCGATGAAAGATACGCTCGGAATCTTGCTCGCTGGAGGCGCCGGCGAGCGCCTCTATCCGCTCACCCGCGACCGCGCCAAACCAGCCGTAACCTTCGGCGGCATCTACCGCATCATCGATATCACGCTCTCCAACTGCGTCAACTCCGGCCTGCGCCGCGTCTTTATCCTCACGCAATACAAAGCGCTCTCGCTGAATCGCCAGATTCGCGAAGGCTGGAACATTTTTGGCCGTGAAATCGGCGAGTTCATCGAAATCCTGCCCCCCATGAAGCGAGTCAGCGAAAACTGGTACATGGGGACGGCCGACGCCGTCTACCAGAACATCTACTCCATCGGCTCGGAGCAGCCGAAGTACGTGATCATCCTCTCCGGTGACCACATTTACAAAATGAATTATGGGCGCATGCTCAAGCAGCACGTGGATGCTGCCGCCGACGTCACCGTCGCTACCTTGACGACTGACCCGGCCAACTGCCGCCATTTTGGCGTCGTCGATATCGACCGCGAAAATCGCATCACCAACTTCCTGGAAAAACCAAACGAGACCGAGCTGCGATCACCTTACGACCCCACGAAAATTTCGGCATCGATGGGTATTTATATTTTCAACACCGACGTGCTCATTCCGGTGCTGCTCAAGGACGCCGAAGATCTCGATTCCAGCCACGATTTCGGCAAGAATATTCTGCCCAAGATGCTGGGCGACTATCGCGTCTTCGCTTTCAATTTTGTCGACGAAAACAAGAAAGAGGCCCTGTACTGGCGCGACGTGGGCACACTCGAAGCCTACTACGAAGCCAACCTGGACCTGGTTTCGGTCTCTCCCGTCTTCAATCTTTATGATGAACAATGGCCTATCCGCACGCATCAGCGGCAATATCCTCCGGCAAAATTCGTGTTTGCCGAATCCGGGCGCATGGGCCATGCCCTCGATTCTCTGATTTCCTCCGGCTGCATCATTTCCGGCGGCTCGCTGAAGAATTGCGTGGTGTCACCCGATGTCCGTGTCAACTCCTACACCGAAATCGAAGACAGCATTCTGTTCTCGCACGTAAACGTCGGACGCAGTTGCCGCATCCGCAAAGCCATCATCGACCGGGACGTGCACATTCCCGAAGGCTCTACCATCGGCTACGATATCGAAGCCGACCGCGAGCGCTACTTCGTCACCGACAGTGGCATCACTATTGTCACCCGTGATTACTCCCTGTTTGAGAACCCCGTGGCCGTGGATTACTTCACCAGTGAGTAGGGACAAGCTCTCAGCTCTCAGCTCTCAGTCAACCCTTTGGGCTCCAACTGACAACTGAGAACTGACAACTGAGAACCATCTTCCAGTACACTTCTCTACGACCATGTCCCTCAGCCTTCGCCGCCTTTTCACGAAAGAAAAGCAGGAGCGCCGCATCCTGCGCCAGATCGAACGCACCGGCGATCAACTGCAGCCCGAGTATCACCGTCCGACGCCCGAGTGTCCGCACCCGGAACGCTGGCGCATGTTCGACTCCATGACCGCCGAGGCCGAGGTGCTCGAATTCCTGCGCACCGTCGTCACCAC
The DNA here is from genome assembly GCA_963747545.1 of uncultured Acidobacteriaceae bacterium. Lineage (GTDB taxonomy): Bacteria > Acidobacteriota > Terriglobia > Terriglobales > Acidobacteriaceae > Acidiflorens. The sequence goes on from CAVVFQ010000007.1 coordinate 70,860, forward strand.
CATCAAGCCCGAACTGGTGGTCGAGACCGGAACTTTCAGCGGCATCAGCACTCTCTGGATCGCCGAAGGATTGAAAGCCAACGGACGCGGGCGCGTCATCACCTGCGAGTTCGACCACGACATCTACGAGAACGCGAAAACGCGAATCCAGGCTTCCGAACTCGCCGAGTGGATCGAATTGCGTAATGAATCAAGCCTGGACATGAAAGTCGATGGCACCATCGACCTTTTTTTCAGCGACAGCGACCTGCCCATTCGCGAGCAGGAAATTCGCCGCTTTCTGCCGCAGATTAATCCCCATGGCCTGATTCTGATGCACGACGCCAGTTCGCATTTGAAGATCGTCCGCGAAGCCGCGCTTAAACTCGAACAGGACGGCTTGATCTCGGCGGTGTTATTGCCAACCCCCCGCGGCCTGGTCGTGGCGCAGAAGCGGCAAGGCAGAAAGTAGCGGTTGGAAATGAATTCGTATCAGGGTATCGCTTTAGCGATAGCAATTCCCTCGAAATTACTTGCCCCTTCGGGGGCTGGGCCGCGCTAGTTCAGCTTGAGACGAGTGGTGCGGGCAAGTTTCCTCTGCTGCTGATCGAAGCTGTAGAGGACGTCGGCATCCAGTTCGAGCGCTGCGGCCACGTGCAACAGATCTGCGGTGCGGGTGCCCAGTCTGGCGGTTGTCTGCTGGGACAGTTGGCGCGCCCTTTGAAAAATCGGCTCTGACAATTCTCGAAGTTGGAGAATCCCAGCACGCAAGTCTTTCTCGAAGTCGAGTAATGACGCCTGGGCTTGCGCGGCCGATACTTCTTTGCGAAAGACCCGTAGTCCGAAAGCATTGACGACTTCAAGTTCTCCAAGAGTAGTAACCAGGCATTCTCCCGCGGAAGTCCCCATTGTGCGTGCGGCGACGGGCCAATTGGTATCTGCGCCGTACAGTGACACCAAGAAGCTGGAATCGGCGTAGATTCTCAATACCGGTCTCGATCCGCAGATATCAGGTCGGCGCCGCTGACGGCCAGCACCTTGTCGCCGTAGATCTTCCGCACCCGCGCCAGGAAATCAGGCATCTTCTTCTCGCCTTCCGGCTTTTCCGGCACCAGGCGGGCGATCACACGCCGGCGCTTGGTGATCTGGATCTCCTCACCTTTCAGCAAGAGGCGCTCAATCTTCTTGAAATCGTAGCGCAGGTCCCGAACCGAAGCTTTGGTCATGTGATACATTATAGCATCACAAGGTAGCGTTTACAATCCGTGCGTTTCCTGCCGCCCCTAATGCTTCACCAGATCGTCCGCCAGCAAATGCGCCTTCTCGGCCAGCGTGCTCGCTCTTCGCAAATCGCCTTCCTTCAGCGCTGAACGCGCACCGTCCATATAGTTGCGGATCTGTCCTGCCGTCTCCTGCTGTCGCGCGTCCAGCGTGCGTCCCGCCAGCTGGTTCAACCGGTCGTCGGCAGAACTCAGCAGCTGTTCCGCGTTTTGACGCTGGCGGGTGGCTTCTGCGGGAGTCATGCCGGGCGCAATCTGTGCCGCCGGCTCGCGCGCTCCGCCCTCGCGCACCACAATCTTCCGCGGAGCGCCATCCGGCACGGGCCCGGGCACGGCTGTGGAGACAGTCCGCTTGCCCTGCTTCGCAGTTCCGCTCGCCGCGCCAGTACTCGTCGAACTATTGCTCGTCGAACCAGTGCCCGTCTTCTCCTTTGCTCCGCTCTCTGGCGCTTTCTTCACCGCCGGCGTGGTCTCTGCTGGAGCGTGCTCGGCTGGAGCTGCGGGCGGAGCCGGAGACTGTCCAGCGGAATTTGCCGAGCCTGCCGCGTCCTGTTGCCGGGAGTCCATCCCAGCAGCGGGGCAACTCAGCCAAAGCGCAATCGCGAGTCCACAGGCAAGTCGCATGACGGTTCCAACAGAATTGTTCCCCACTGCTGCCAGGAACGCAAGGCGGAAGACGGGAGGGCGAGACGCCACCAAAAAAAACGGAGGAAGCGGAACCGCTCCCTCCGTCGTATTGTTGCGGCACTCACCTTACGGTGATTACTGCTTCTTTGCTGGTGGCTTCTTGGCGCCCTTTGCTGGAGCCTTCTTTGCGGCTCTGGCCTTCATCTCCGATTCCCTGCCGCCAATCAGAGTCAACGAATCAGCAGCATTGAATGGATACGTGCGGACCGATTGTTCGGTTTCGCCCGCAGCTCTCAAAGTAACGTCCACCCTGCGATTGCTGGCCCATTGGATGATGGTTAAGTTGCGCAGGACCCTGGCCCTCTCTTCTGGCGTCAGCTCGGGGTTCTGCTCCACCGCTGCCCTCACTTCCTCCGCGGTCATGTTGTGCCCTTTGCCATAAGCCTTGGTTGCAAGGTTGGCTTCGGGTACGCCATTCTCCTCCAGGAAGCTCTTGACGCGCGCCACACGACGCTCGGAAAGGGCTTGGTTATAGGCATCGGAGCCACGCACGTCCGCGTGTCCTTCGAGGGTTAAGTGGGCATCCGGTACGGCCACAAGATATTTCTTGAAGTTTGTGGCCAACGTTATCAGGATTTGTTCCTGGCTCTTAACCATGCCGCCGTTGGGGTCCTTTTCCGTCGGCTTAGCGGTCACGAAATACACGCTGTGGATCCGGAGCTCCACCGGTACCGCTACGGGTGGCGGTGGCGGCGGGTTGTTGACCGTCACCGAGTTCGAAGCCGAGGCGGTCAAGCCGCGGGAGTCGGTACAGGTCGCGCTCACCGTAGCCGTGCCTGCGGAAGCGCCGACTGTGCTGAGCGTTGCGGAGTTGCCGCTGCCCGATACGCTACCCGTGCTCGAGGTCCAGTTGCCCACTGCGACGGTCACGTTGTCAGGGCTAGTGCACGAGCAGGTGATGGTCGAGGGCGTTCCGATTTCGACGGTTGCCGGATTGACCGAGCAGGAAATCTGCGGCGGATTCAGCGGCTTCACCGTGAAGCTCGACGTACAGGAGGCCACGCCGTTCTTCTTGACCTTGGCATCGGTCACGGTGGCCGTGGCGGTGTAGCTGCCGGGAGCCGCGCCGTTGGTGTCGATGGACGCTCCGGTATCCTTGCCTTGAATCTTGCCACCGCTGCTGGCCCAACTGTAGGTCAGCGGGTGCTTGGGGTTGAAGTTGCTGGCCGAGACGGTTACGTGCAGCGGCTCACCTACCAGCACTTCGCTGCGATCAATGGAGCAGGCCGCCGCGACCGGGACCTCGGGTTCGCCTCCAAAATTGAACACCAGACCGGTCGTCAGCCGCACACCATTGTAAGTCTGGTGCTCCAAACCGGGATTGGCTGGCCCTACCGTGGCGGCGAAGTTTACGCGCTCCAGTTGGTAGTCGGCTTCAAACAGCCGGATCGAGACCGGCTTCCAGAACTTAAGATCCATACCGCCGCCAAGAACCGCGGCGAACCCGGTGTCGTTTTGGTTATAGTTCGAATCGAAGCGCTCGACTCCGACCAGCGTGTGCACGAAAAAGTTCACACCCTCGCCGCGAAACGTGAGCTTCGGCCCAACGGTGAATGCGTTGTTATTGTAGTTGGTGCTGTTGCTGCTCTTGGTCCAGTTGCCGCCGTAGTTGCCTTCAAGGGACAGATTGTTGGTGAAGTTGTAGGACACATTGGTCCCGAAGCCAATCGGCGAGGAGGGCGCCGTGAAGCCCACCGGCGGTGTGCCGTTATTGGGAAGGTTGCCGCCCGGGTTCCACCACTGATAGCCAATGAACAACTCCACCTTAGGCACCGTATCGTCCGACTGCGCGTTCAGCAAAGCCGGCGACACCATCAGAACGACGGCCAGGACGAGCGCGACACTCGCGCATCTCCGGTAAGTCTGTTGACAAAGTGACATTGAGTTCCTCCGAATCGAGTCCACTACAAGTTATCTAATAGAACCGGAATCAATAAAGTCCTAGGGCACGCACGGATAGGCTGCAACCGGAACACCGAATTCTACAGCAACCGGGCATTTTTGCAAAAGACTAAAGACAAGAATTCGTGGAGGATATGCCATCACCGGTCGTGCATCGGTCCTCGCACAGAGGCTTGTGTGCCCTGATCTCAAATTGATATGCCTGCATTCCGGGTTGCGAGGCGGCGCGCTTCCCTGAATAATGCTGATTGGGCCATGGGCAGAGGAATATGACACAGGAACGCGTACTGATTGTTGAAGACGAAGAGAACGAGCGCACCGGACTGGCTGAGCTGGTCTCGGGATGGGGCTATCGAACCGACACGGCGGCCGACGGCGTGGAAGCTCTGGAAAAAATTCCCGTCTTCACTCCATCCATTGTAATCACCGACGTGAAGATGCCCCGCATGGGCGGCATGGAACTGGTAGAGCGGCTGGCGGATATTGCCCAGTCCATCGCAGTGGTTATGGTGACCGCCCAGAAGGCCACCGACACCGCATTTCACGCCGGCCGCCTGGGCGTACAGGACTATATCGAGAAGCCCATCGACTTTCGCCGCTTGCGCTCCATTCTTACCAACATCGGGGAGATCCTGAACACGCGCACTGAGAACGAATCGCTGCGCCGCCGTCTGCGCGACAAAGGAGCACTCGGACTGCTGGTCGGCGCCTCCGCTCAGATGCAGGAGATTTTCCGGATGATCGAAATGGTGGCGCCGAGCACGGCCTCGGTGTTGATCACCGGGGCGAGCGGAACCGGCAAGGAATTGGTGGCGCGCACCATCCACGATCTGAGTCCGCGGCGCAACAAACCTTTCTTCCCCATCAACTGTGCGGCCATTCCCGAGACGCTCATCGAGAGCGAAATATTTGGCCACGAAAAAGGAGCGTTCACCGGGGCGCTGGAGCGCCGCACCGGTTGCTTCGAACTGGCTGAAGGCGGCACGCTGCTGCTCGACGAAATTGGCGAGATGCCGGTGGGTACGCAGGCCAAGCTGCTGCGCGTGCTCGAAGATCACAAACTGCGGCGGCTGGGCAGCAAGGTCGAAACTTCAGTGGATGTGCGCGTGCTCGCCGCCACCAACAAAGTTCCCGACGATGCCGTGGCCAATGGAGAACTGCGCGAGGATCTTTATTACCGGCTCAACGTCTTCAATATTCATATGCCGGCGCTGCGCGAGCATAAAGAAGATATTCGCGACCTGGTGGAAAGCCTGCTCAAAGATATGAACGAGAAGCACAATCGCAACGTGGCGCAAGTGAGCGAGGCCGTGCTCAATATCTTCCAGACCTATTCATGGCCGGGCAATGTGCGCGAGTTGCGCAACACGCTCGAACGCGCCGTGATCGTCTGCGAAGGCGGTCTGGTGGAAACCAAACACTTGCCACCGGGTTTTGGCCAAAGTGTGCGCCAGGTGGTGAACGATCCTGATGCCGTGCACCTCGGCGTGGGCACGACCGTCGGGGAAGCTGAGAAGCTGCTCATCCTGAAAACTCTGCAGGCGACCAATAACAACAAAACGCGAGCCGCCGAGATCCTCGGCATCAGCCTGAAGACTCTGCATAACAAGCTGAAAGAGTATGGCCGTCCGCAGGATGCGATCATGGCCGCGGAGGAGTGAGAAGGGCAGATGTCAGGTGTTAGGTCTTAGGTGTCAGGGAGCACTAAGATGTCAGCGAACACTAAGATTTTCCTGAGACCTGAGACCTAAGACCTGACACCTGCTTTTCGATGACTCGCAAATTCATCATCGTGTTCGTGATCACCACGCTATTCACGGCGCTGGTCGTGGCCTTCTCCTGGATCTACCTCTCGCAACTGTTGCGCCAGCGTTTGCTCTGGGCGGATGAAACCGCCTACCAGCTCACCAATCAACTGGAGTACGCCGCATCCAAGGCGGTGCCCGATCTCACCAGCACCCGGGTTGACACCAACAACCCCAAGGCGCTGCGTACCGCCATCACCAATTACTTGCAGACCGACACTAACCTGAACGACATGCTGGAATCGGTGGTGGGAAATTCCCGCATCATCTACGATGCCGCTGTCATTGATCCGAGTGGAGTGGCGATTCTCGACACCAATCCCTCTCTCAATGGCAAGCCGATTCCGGAACGTCCCCGTTTGGCTGTGTTGCGCGATGCCGGCTTCCGGCGCCAGTTGCGCCTGCTCTATGGCCCGGCCACCGTTTATGACGTCAGCATCGGCCTGGAACTCGATCGCCAGGCATTCGGCAGCGTTCGGGTAGGCGTGAACACGGTTTTTCTGCGCAACGAACTGACGCCGAACCTGCAGAAGGCGGTTTTCTTTTCGGTAGTCGCAATTTTTTGTTCACTGCTGCTGGCGGCGGTGGTTTCGAACCTCGCGCTCGGCCCCTTGAAGGCCATCGCCCGCAATCTCGACAGCGCCAGCGCCGGAGATGTGTTGTCCACCGAGGAGTCCGGTTCCGAGGACGAGGTTGGCCTGGTATCGCTGAAAATCGCCCACCTCGGCCGGCAGATCCGCGATACCAACCAGATTTTTTCAGCACTCAAAGACAACGTCGAGCAGGTCATGACCAAGTTGCAGGACGGGCTCATGCTGTTCACCAGCGATTCGCGGGTGGTGCTGGTAAGCGCTTCGGCGGAAAAATTTCTGGGACGCCCGCGCCGTGAAATTCTGGGCCACACCGCCGAAGAAATTTTTTCCGCCGCCTATGGACCGGGAACTGTTCTGGGCGCGGTGGTTCTGCCCGCCTTTCAGCAGAAGCGTCCACTGGTGCAATACGAATTCGACGCTGCCGACGGCCGCCGGGTTCAGGTGTCGCTCGACTTCATTCAGGAAAAGGGCACGCAGATTGGCGCGCTGCTCACCATACGCGATGCCGAATCGGTGCGGCGCATCGAGGATGAGATTGAAATTTCGCGGCGTCTTTCCGCCAGCGGACGCCTCACCCGTGGCGTCGCCCACGAAGTGAAAAACCCCATCAACGCCATCGTGCTGCACTTGCAGTTATTGCAAAACAAACTGCGGCAGGACGATCCCGAAACCCGCCGCCACATGGACATCATCGGCAGTGAAATCCACCGCCTCGACCGCGTCGTGCAAATCCTGGTGGACTTCACCCGTCCCCGCGATTTGCGTCTGGAGGACGTCGACCTGCGCAAGATTCTGGAAAGTGTATCGGCACTGGCCGCGCCCGACGCCAAGCGTCACGGCGTGCGCATAGTACTGGAGGATGCACTGGAAGATGTCGGCGGTGGCCCTGTTGACGCACTCATGGTGCGAGCCGATTCCGATCTGATGAAGCAGGCGTTTTTAAACCTCGTGCTGAACGGCGTGCAATCGATGAGCAACGGAGGAACGCTCACTCTGAAAGCGCGCCGCGATGACGAAATGATTCTCGCCGAAGTCCTGGACCAGGGGTGCGGCATTCCTCCCGAAGCCCAGGAGAAAATTTTCGAACTCTACTACACCACCAAAGAAGACAAAGGCGGAAGCGGAATCGGCCTGGCGCAAACCTACCAGATCATGCAGTGGCATTATGGCTCGGTGGAATTCGATTCCATCGTCGGAACCGGCACCACCTTCCGCTTGCGTCTCCCCGCCGCCGTAGCGAAACCCGATCGCCGAGAAGAGCTGACGGCTTGAAGGTTCTCCTGCTAATTGCAGTAACCGGGGTTGCCCTGGCAGCCGCATTTCAACGAATGCCGGATACGAGCGCACACATACCGCATGCCGGATATATAGGCTTCGATCGCAACGACTATCCGGGCGACGCGAACCTGAAGGTTCTCCGCCAGACCTTCTCCTATTCCGGGTATTGGCTGAATCATCCTCCGGGAGCGAAGACAAACTCCTGGAGCGGAAAGCGGAAGACCCTGCAAAGTGCAGGCTTCGGCTTCCTGGTTCTGTTCAACGGCCGCACCTACGCGGAGATCAAAGCAGCCGGCGATGCCGCCAGATTGGGCAGCTCCGACGCAGCCGCGGCGATCTCGGCGGCGCGTGCCGAAGGATTTCCGGCGCAGACCATCATCTTCCTCGATCAGGAACAGGGCGGACGTCTGCTTCCGGAACAACGAGCCTATCTTCATGCCTGGGTCGACGGAGTAAATTCCGCGCAATTCCTGGCGGGTGTGTACTGCTCGGGCGTAGCTGCCCGGGAAAGCTCGCGCGTCTCCGTCGTAACCGCCGAGGACATCCGTCAAAATGCAGGTGCCAGAAAAATAAGTTACTGGGTCGTCGACGATTCCTGCCCACCCTCGCCCGGATGCACCGTTTCGCGAAAGGATCTCGCGCCCGAGTCGAGCGGCATCTCTTTTGCGGAAGTCTGGCAATTTGCCCAGTCACCCAGGCGAACGGATTTCTCCGGCGGCTGCCGCGGCAACGACAATGACAACTACAATAAGGACGGAAGTTGTTATCCGCCCGGGGTTGATCCCGCCCAACGATTGCACGTGGACCTCGATGTTGCGACTTCAAGCGATCCTTCTCACGGTAGAACTCGCGACTGATGAGCCGAGCCGGTTCGCGCGCGAGGCAACACTGACCCTGAGAAACGGGAGACGGAGGAGGAGATGGTCAAACCATGAACGTCCTGCTTTTCGGTGCAACCGGAATGGTCGGGCAAGGAGTGCTACGCGAGTGCCTTCTCGATCCGAATGTGAAACTGGTGCAGTCCATCGGCCGAACCGCCGCCGGCGTGCAGCATTCGAAATTGCGCGAGATTGTGCATCCGGATCTGTGGCATTACGAGGCGATCGAGGCTAACCTCTCCGGCTTCGATTCGTGCTTCTTCTGTCTCGGCGTGTCCTCCAGCGGAATGAAAGAAGCAGACTACGCACGCGTGACTTACGGAATCACCACGGCAGCCGCCGAAGTTCTCTGCCGCCTCAATCCTCAGATGACATTTATCTATGTCTCAGGCGCGGGCACCGATAGCTCGGGGCAAGGACGAATCATGTGGGCGCGTATCAAGGGCGAGACTGAAAACGCGTTGCTGCGAATGGCTTTTAAGGCATCCTATATGTTCCGTCCAGGGTTTATCGAGCCTCTCCATGGAGTGCGATCCAAAACCACTGCCTATCGCGTCTTCTACACGCTCACCAAACCGGTGTTGCCGCTGCTTCGTCTGGCTTTTCCTGACTACGTTTTGACCACGCAACAGATCGGCCGGGCCATGTTGAACGTGGCGGCAAATGGCTATCCGAAACGGGTTTTGGAGAGCAAGGATATCCGCGCTGCCGCGAACCCGTAACCTGCAAAACCCTTCGCAAGAACTGGTCTAGCGCCGGGCGAGGCATCGACCGCTTGGCCGATGCCCCGCCCAGTTTTCGTTTTCCTCAAACGTCGGTCAAGTAAGCAGTTAAACGACCGGTCCTATTTCTTATTGGAAGAAGAGCCCGATTTCTGGACCTTCTGCTGAAACTGCTGCTGCTGTTGTTGGTGCTTTTGCTGCAGTTGCTGCGTCTGTTGCTGGTGCTTCTGTTCTACCTGCTGCGTTCTCGCGTCATCGGCCTTCTGTTTTGTCAGTTGCTGATGTTCCGCGTCCTGCTGCTGCTGGAGTTTGTCTCGCTCCTGATTCTGCTTCGCAATCATTTTGTCTTGCTGCTGCTGGTACTTCAGGTCCTTCTTCGGATTACCGGTGTTGGGTGCAGCGGGGTGTTCCACCGGCGGCAGGTCGTGAGGGTGGACGGCGGCGCCGCCGGGCTTCGCGACATTCCCGCCGCGATTCACAGGAGTATAAGCACCCCCAGCCTCTTTCGCAGGCACAACGCCACGGTTGAATTCTCCGGGCCGCTCTGTCGCTGCGATCGCCGGCTTGCCCATGTTCACCGAAGCCCGCATCTGCGTGTTGGCGCGGGCCGCCTGTATTTGCTGTGTCTGAGCCGCAACCGGCCCGATATGCCGATCATGCGCCGCCGCCTCTTGTTGCGGCGTCGGACGCACGTCGATTCCACCCTTGCCGCCGTTGAAGCTGACGTGGCTCACGTTCTCGTGGACCACGGTCGTGTTGTAAACGTTGTGAATCACGTCCACGTTCACGTTGAGCACGGCCCGGTTGTAGAAAAAGTGTCCGCCGTCCCAGCGGCCGCCTTCAAATCCCGAACCGAAATAGCCAAAGCCGTAGTTGATCCCGCCGTAAAAACCTACCTGCGGACCCCAATACCCGTCATAGAAAACAAATCGGTCGCCGCCCCAGCCCCAATATGCTGGAGTCCACAGAAAACCGACTTCCGGCGCCATCACCCACGTTCCCGGCACCCAGTAATAGTCGTCGATGTCATAGTCGTAGGCCCAATAGCCTGGAGTCCAAAGATAACCGTCGCCCGGACAAATGGGCTGCTCATAGACTGGCAGCGGAGGCGGCCCGATGGTAATTAAGACGCCCACACCCGCATGCGCCGTCGCTGCCGACATCGACAGCACAAACAGCGCGAATAACAGCGTGCGAATGAATCGAATATGCATGGTGATTCCTCTTCTCCGCCATCCCTCGTTTGCCCGGTGTTGCCCTACTTCTCCGGGGTTCGTGGATTGACGGGCACTGCGGGGCCCAAAAGAAATTTAAGGTCGGCCGGGAGACCGCCGCCCGGCAAAAAGAAGTTAATCCCACATACCGAACTCGACAGCAGATGATACTGCATCTGTTGGCCGCGGCCCACCCGCAACTGACGGGTCTATTGTTGATCTTGTGTTTTCGGATGCTCGGGCGCTTGCGCCCTGGCTTGCTGCGCTCGGACTCGATGATCGATTTCCGCTACCGCCTGCATTAACGGCGCTGCCGGAGCCGGTGCGGCTTTGATTTCGTTGCCGGGTCACGAGATGGCGCGAGAAGCCCGAGCCCGATCGGCGCGGAACGCGTCCGCTGACGCATGCACCTGGCCTGAGAGCACCTGGCGTGAGAACTGGCGCAGCCCCAGCAGCCGCTGCATAAGTAACATCGCGAAAATCCTCATGACAACAGTCGTCATGGTGATTAGCGTGAACGCGAAGATCATGGAAATCGCGAATACCATAGGGTCAACTGGAATAGAGCACGCAGTTTGCCAGAACGGAGAAGGTCCTTTGCTTTCTGTAACATAACTTGCCGCGAGGCAGTGCAGACGTGGCTGTGCAATGTAAATTCTACGCAGACTGAACTCGTGAGGGGCATTGCAGATCAGCTTTACGGCTATCTCTGCAAATCATTTCTGCAAATCGACGGTCTGGGCGAGGCGGAAGCTGAGACGGCGATCGGCTCCGAAAACAACATCTCTATCTCTGTCTTTCCGGCTGGCGCCGGAAGACGGGCCGGCAGCTGGATTTCGTTCCTCGCGGGACCCGCCTTTGGCGAAAATACTGGAGGTATAGATCATCACCGTCCGGTTGCCAAGGTTCAGACTTACCAGCACGATGCGCAGGTAGCCTGGTTCCAGCGAACTTCCGGGTGAACTCCCGGGCGAGCTTGCCGGCGAATTCCCCATCGAACTCCCGCGAGAACCCGCCGAGGGCTTGGCTTCAAGCACGCGGCCGGTCGCGGGCGTACCGCGCTCGACCACCGTCTGGCCATCGATCACGATCGGCTCGTCGATGGTCGCGGTGAAAGTGTCTCCGGCGTGCGACGACGCGCTCGAAAGCACGCTCTGCAAGCGAACTGGGATAGGCGTTCCCTCGGGCAGTTTCGTGGCCGACGGAATCAGTGACTGGCTGGGTGAAATTCCAATGCCGGACGACTGCGGCTGGCGATCGAAAGGCAGCTTCTGCGCCTCCGGGGAGTTGGAAGCGTTGTCAGCCGGCGGACGGCCGCAGGCGCAGAGAACGCTGAGTCCGATGATGACGGCGACAGGATGGCGACGGAACGGCATGTCCCGATCAGAATACCAATTAATTCGTCAGCTCACTTTTTTCCCACGGCTTGCGCCGTGGGCTTCGCTCTTTCGCCGATCCGCGGCTATTCTTGATTGCGGAAGTCGACGACAACTCACAAACCGTGCACCGCAACGGGAGCGTCCTGTGAATAAATCTTTGAAGCGCCACGCACGCGCGCTCTTAAATATCTGGCCGCCGTTTCTTGGCGCCGGAATCCACATCAGCCGACTCGCAGCCGACTGGAAAGAGATCGATGTGGAGATGAAGCTTCGCTGGTGGAACGCGAACTACGTTGGCACCCACTACGGAGGGTCGCTGTACTCCATGGCCGACCCGTTTTTTATGGTCATGCTGATTGAGAATCTGGGGAACGATTACATCGTCTGGGACAAGGCAGCCAGTATCCGCTTCAAGAAGCCAGGACGCGGAAAAATGACCGCCAGCTTCCGGCTGTCCGAAGAGCAAATCCAGGAAATCAGGGGCGCTTTGCAGTCCCAGCCGAAGATCGAGCGCGTGTTCACGGTTGCGGTCAAGAACGAATCCGGGGACGTCGTCGCCGAAGTTGAGAAGTTGCTGCACATCCGAAAAAAAGACCCCGCCCGAACTTAACCCCTGGTCGCGTCAATGTGAAGTCTTCAAGGAATCACCCACCCCCGATTCATCACAAATTTGCTGTGATGGCTCGCACTTATCGGCAATCGGTTTCGCACTACACTTTTCCCCAATCAGGTTAGCCCGGTTCCAACGCGGAAAAAGAAAGCCTACTTTTTCCCAGCTTGGAATCGGAGCGAGGGTCAGACGTGGAACCTTGTTTTTCCGAGAACTGAGACCTGACACCTGAGACCTGGGATCTGAAATGCTCGCCATGAACGCTGCGACTCAATTTTCGGCCGCACGCCTTTACGAGCCCGATCTGCGCTTTCAGGCGATGTTTGAAGGGGCGGCGATTGGAATCGCTATTTGCCAGCTCGATGGCCGGATTCTGGAAGCGAATCCCGCGCTCGGCGGGATGCTCGGCTACAGTCCCCAGGAACTGACGGGCGCTCACGCCGGCGAACTTCTTCCGGGTCTTCATCCCGAGCTTCATCGGGAAATTGGCGGTGAAGTTGATCCCGCCGATTTTTCTCGCAACGCCGACGCGAACTTCAACTCCAATGCGAATTCCAACGCCGACTCCAATGAAAGATCGCTGGGCGAGCTGATGCGGGGTGAGCGCGGCTTTTTCGAAATCGAAAAACGCTACCAGCGCAAAGACGGGTCCCAGCTCTGGGGACATCTGACGGTATCGCTCGGCCGTGACCCGCGCCGTCAGCCGGCCTTCCTGATCGCCATGCTGGCGGATGCGACCGAGCGCAAGCGGGCCGAAGAACATCTGCGCGAAGCCGAGAAGATAGAAGCCATCGGGCGCCTGGCGGGAGGCATCGCTCACGACTTCAATAACCTGCTCACCGGCATTCTGCTGTACTGCGACCTGCTGATCGCTGGATTAAAGAATGCCGGATTAGAGGACGGCAAGAGCGTGGCTCTCGGAAACAACGATTTGGAAAACAACCGATGGCAGCCGGGCGAGTTGTGCCAGCACGTTGAAGAAGTCCGTCTGGCGGGCGAGCAGGGCGCGGCGCTGACCCAGCAGCTCCTGGCCATTGCGCGCAAACAAGCCGCCGAGCCGAGCCCCGTCCTGATCAACCAAGTTGTGGCTTCCACGAAAAATCTTTTGCAGCGCCTGATTGGCGAACAGATTGAACTGGACGTAGTACTTGACGATACGCTTGACCCTGGGCTCGACCCGCGTCCCGACTCCACTGCCGGGCGTGTGCTCGCCGATCCAGCGCAGTTGCGGCAAATCCTGTTGAACCTGGTTCTGAATGCTCGCGATGCCATGCCGCTCGGCGGAAAGATCAGGCTGAGCACGCGCGCTGCGGAATTTCCCAGTAGGGAAACTCGAGGTACGGCAACTCGAGGAGACGCTGAGCCGAAGTGTCGCTGCCGCGCCGTCGCGCTCGCGGTGAAAGACAACGGCTGCGGCATGGATGCGGAAACTCGCGCCCGCCTGTTCGAACCTTTTTTCACCACCAAGAATCCGGGAGAAGGAACTGGTTTGGGCCTGGCGACGGTCGAGCGCATCGTCAGTGAAGCGGGAGGAAGAATCCAGGTAGAGAGCGAACCGGGACGCGGCACCTCGATCGAGGTGTTCTTTCCCGCGATCGAGGCTTCGGCCGGAGAATCTTCGATCAAGCCGTCTTCGACCGGGGAGTCTTCGAATCCGGCGAGCCCGCAAGTAGTGCAGCTCTTCGCGAGCGAGGCCGTTCCCGAAACCGAGCGAAAAACCATTTTATTGGTGGACGACCACCCCGCCGCGCGCAAATCCATGCAGCGCTTCCTGCTGGACGCCGGTTACCGGATTCTGGCCGCTTCCAACGGCAAGGAAGCGTTGAACGTCTTCGCCGAAGATTCCGCCGCCGACCTGCTGATCGCCGATTGCAGAATGCCCCGGATGACCGGCCAGGAACTCGCGGAAACTTTGCTGCGGCAGAAACCCGACCTGAAGGTCCTATTGATTTCTGGCTACCAGGACGCGCCCGTGGGACTCGCGGCGGGTGCGGTTGCAATGATTCGCAAGCCATTCTCCGGAAGAACTCTGATCGAACGTGTGGTTGAAGTTATGCAATCGTAGCGCCAGGGAGATCGTCATGTTCACTGCATCCACTTCTGCCGTCCTCAATCATAGCCATACTAATAGCCATCGCGACAGCCATCTGCCGCAAATTGAGGGAGCGAATTTCCTGAACCTTCTGATCGTGGACGACGACCGCACCATCCGCGAAGCCTGCCGCGAGGTGGCGCAGTCGCTTGGATTCAACACCCAGGTGGCGGAATCCGCCGAACAGGCCTATCGCCTGCTCGACAGCTCGAGCACCGACGCCGTGCTCCTCGACTTGCGCATGCCCAGCGCAGGCGGCCTGGAAGCGCTGCATGCCATCAAGAAGCATCGCGCCGAAGCGCTGGTGATCGTGGTCACCGGCTGTGGCACCGTGCAGTCGGCGGTGCAGGCAATGAAGGATGGCGCCTACGACTACGTCACCAAACCCTTCAGCATGGAAGAACTGCGTCTGCTGCTGGAGCGCGTGGCCGGGCATCTGCGCCTGAAGACGGAGAGCCGCGCGCTGCGCGAGACCATCAAGTCGCGGCAAGGGTTCGGCAACCTCGTCGGGCGGGCGCCGGAGATGGAAAAACTCTACCGCATCATCGCCAAAGCCGGCCAGAGCGTGCACCCCGTGCTGATTCTTGGTGAAAGCGGCACAGGCAAGGAACTGGTGGCCAAGTCCATTCACTTCGCCGGCCTGTTCCGCAACAAGCCGTTTATTCCCGTCGACTGCGGATCGCTCGTCCCCACCTTGATCGAGAGCGAGCTGTTCGGCCACGTGCGCGGCGCCTTCACCGGTGCGACCAATCCCAAGGACGGACTGCTCGCGATCGCCGACGGCGGCACCGTGTTTCTCGACGAGATTGGCGAGTTGCCGGTCGACTTGCAGGCCAAGCTGTTGCGGGCAATACAGGAAAAGGAGATTCGTCCGGTCGGAAGCGTGAAGCGCGTTCCCATCAACGTAAGAATTCTCGCCGCCACCAATCGCGACCTGGAACGGGCCGTGACCGAGGGCACGTTCCGCCGCGATCTTTTTTTCCGGCTGAACGTGTTGACGCTGCGCCTGCCCGCGTTGCGCGATCGCCGGCAGGACATCCCGTTGCTGGTGGCGCACGTTCTCGAACGCATCGGACGCGACGCCGGCATCGAAAAGACGATATCGGATGAGGCGCTCAAGGCACTCATGAATTACGACTGGCCCGGCAACGTTAGAGAGCTCGAGAACGCGCTCGACCGGGCATGTGCCATCAGCAGCGCGAACGAAATCCAGCAGCGCGATCTACCCACCCATGTCTACAGCGCGCCCATCGACCTGATGGCCATGACCCATCCCGCCAATGGCATCGTGCCCATCGCGGAATTGGAGAAACAAACCATTCTAAACGCGCTCACCCAGGTCAACGGAGACAAGATGCTGGCAGCCCGACTGCTGGGTATTGGCAAGACCACTTTGTACCGCAAGCTGAAAGAATATGAGGCGGTGAATTTGTAATTTGTGATTGGTAATTGGTAATTGAAAATCGGGCGGGATCGCTCGGATTAAGACGTGGGTCAAAACTGGATCAAAATTACCAATTACAAATTGCCAATTACAAATTGCCCAGTCCCAAAACTGATCTGCCGGGCCGAGCGCTGGTGCCGGAACGGGAGTTCAGCCGGATGCCCAGCGCCTAACTCATTTATTTTCAGAAAAAAACAATTGGCCAGAAAGTTGCGAAGGATTCGGCATGATCCTTCTGGTAACGCCGAGCGAGCGGGCATCCGAGTGCGTCCGGGCGTTGCATGAGGCTACCGGCGAAGAGGTCGTGGTGGCGGAAAGTCTGGCTCGTGCCACTACCCTTTTGCGGGAGGAATGTTACCTGGCCGTGGTGCTCGATCAGTATCTGCTCGAATCCGAGCCGCGCGAAGCCGTGACCACGCTCGAACATTTGGGCAGCGCCATCCCGGTACAGGTCAATCTCGCGATCAGCGCTATGGATCGTCTGGTGCGCGAGGTACGCGAGGCCATGCAGCGCCGCCAGCGTGAGGAAGCAAGGGCCCGCCAGGTAGCGCTCGGGCGGCTCCAGTGTGAACTGAATGGCACGGTCACGGCGCTGCTGCTCTCCATCGAACTGGCTCTCGAAACCACCGGCCTGCCCTCGACCGCGACCGAAAAGCTCCGCTCGATTCACGAACTGGTAAAAACACTCTGGCACCAACTGGAGTCGACTGGCATAACCGGAGCGCCCGAACGAGCCGCACACGTCTAGTGCTTCCGGCCCGGTGTCGTGTTCCACCGGTTCGCCGTGTCAATCCACTTTGTCATCCTGAGCGAACCGAAGGACCTATGTAGCTGAGTTCGCCACAAACATTTACAAATCTTTGCTCAAACTATTCGCAAAACCAATAGCCGGTTGCGTTCTTCAGACATCAGATAGACCAACGGAGGTTTGTGATGGAGAACCGAACGACAGTGTTTTACGTGGACGACAATCCCAAATCCAGCCGATTACTAACCAGTGTTCTTGAAGAATGCGGGTTCCGAGTGATCACCAAGAACGATCCTCTCGAGGCGCTCGCTATTTGCAAACGAACTTATTTTGATCTGGCGCTTCTCGACTACGAAATGCCTTCGATGTCGGGTTCAAAGTTGGCCCAGGAGATCAAGTACCTGGTGCCGGATGTTCCCGTGGTACTGCTTTCTGCCCGCACGACTCTGCCGTCCGCGGAACTGGCGTTCGTGGATGCTCACTTCGGTTTCGGAACCTCCCTCGACGATCTCCTGTGGACAATGCGAATCCTGGTGCGGCCGAAAGTGGTGATGCAGGATCATCGCGCGGAACCGCGCGCGATGACCCAATGGGCCGACTCAACGTGACGAAGCGGGCGCGGGGTGCCCCGCTCATCGCGTTCCTTGCGATGAGTTGGATAGGCGAATTGTAAGCGAACATCCTTGGTGCCCTTACTGAGCGCGAAGGGTATAGGGGTCCTTCGACTCCGCTGGGCCTTCACTTCGTGAAGTCCCTGCTCCGCTCAGGATGACATGCTGGACAGGTGGCGTTTGCGGGTGGGCCGGACTAGCTCGAAACGGGCGTCGGCTGCGGAAATCCAAAGAAAACACTTCCCTCGGCGCCGCCCTCTCCCCTAAACTGGGCGCAGGCAGGCCGAGGGTCCCTTCCCAGCCCTCGATTCCCCGGGGGTTCTGTGCGGGTACTGGTTACGGCTGACACGTTCAGCGGAGTTTGGACGTACTCGCGCGAACTGGTTTCGGGACTGGTCACCCACGGCGCCCAGGTCACGCTCGTCAGCTTTGGAGAAATTCCGCTCCCTCATCAAACCGCTTGGATGGACGGGCTGCACGGCCTCGAATATCATCCCACCGCGTTTCGCCTCGACTGGATGCAGGAAGGTGTGCAGGACTTCCACGCGGCCCAGGATTATCTGTGTGCGGTGGTTCGCGATACGCGTCCTGATTTTCTGCATTTGAATCAGCTGAGCTTTGGAGCGCTGCCCGTCCCGACGCCGCGAGTCGTAGTGGCGCACGGCGATGTGGTCACCTGGTGGTTGAGCATCCACGGACACGAACCGGCGGAGTCGGCGTGGCTGAAGTGGTATCGCGAAACGATCGTCGCCGGCCTCAAACGAGCAGAGGCGGTGGTCACCACGTCGCGCTGGATGGAAAAGATGCTGCGCTCGGCTTACGGCGACAATAACGACTTTGAAGCATACGTCGTTCCGCCGGGGCGTAATCCCATCTACTTCAATCCGTTTGTAACCAAGGAAGAGTCGGTGCTGGCGATCGGGCGCCTCTGGGATACGGGAAAGCAGGTCGCCTTGCTGACCCAGCACGCGCACGCCTTGCCGGTGTGCATCGTGGGAGCGGATAATCCGATTCCCGCGCCGTGGGTGCCGATCCGCGCCGACGTGCGCGTCTCCACCGGAGAGCATGAGATTTCGGTGAAGGGAGCGCAGACCGAATCGCAACTGCGCTCGCTCTACAGCAAATCGACGATTTTTGCCGCCACCTCGCGCTATGAACCTACCGGGCTGGCGTCGATCGAGGCAGCATTCTCGCGTTGTGCGCTGGTGGCCAACGACACCGAAGTGTATCGCGAACTGTGGGGCGACGCGGCTTTGTACTTCGAGCAAAATGACGCCGAGAGCCTCAGCGAAGTGCTCGCGCAATTGGAGGCCGATCGCGACCTCACGCGCCTCTACGGGACGCGAGCCTACAATCGGGCGCGCGAGCGCTTCACGGCGCGCCGCATGGTGGACGATTATCTGCGCCTGTACCGGCGCCTGCGGACAGCCAAAGTGGCTGCGGCGTAAGGCTTTCAGCAGGTTGCAAGAATCCCGATTTTTCATCTTCCTTTAACATTCCAGTTACAGACCCGCAATATTCCTCGCCTATTGTTCTGCCATCTCTCGCCATGCGACAGGTCTGTGGGGCCCAGTCGTCGGCAATTTCCAGGAGACGGAGAATTCAGCATGTCTGAACAGCAGCATCCTTTTGCCAACCTCAGGCGGATAATGGCGTCGTTACTGACCATGACCATTGCCCTCGGGCCGAGCGTCACTCCCGCTTTCGCCTCTTCCGTCAAACCGGCAACCACACACGGAGCGAGCAACACAGCGACTCCGATCCAGCACTTGGTGGTAATTTTCAACGAGAACATTTCTTTCGATCACTACTTTGGAACCTATCCCAACGCGCATAATCCGTCGGGGGAACCAAAGTTTGTAGCGGCACCCGGAACGCCGACGGTCAACGGGCTGACCAACGCTCTGCTCAACAACAACCCCAACCTGAATCCCGCGAACGGCACCAGCGCGGCAAACCCGTTCCGGCTCGATCGGTCACAGGCCTCAACCAACGACATGGACCACGACTACATGCCGGAGCAGCAGGCATCCGACAACGGTTTGATGGATCTTTTCCCGCTCTACACGGGTAGCGCCGGACCGCCACCTTCGGGGACGGGAGTGTCGCAGACTAACGGCTTGGTCATGGGCTATTTCGACGGAAATACCGTGACTGCCATGTGGAATTACGCCCAGCACTTCGGGCTCAGCGATAACTCCTACGGAACCACTTTCGGTCCATCGTCGGTCGGTGTGATGAACCTGGTTTCCGGCCAGACCAATGGCGTGGTCGCCTACCTGAACGGAACTGGGAGTTTTGTGCCCGGAGGAGTCGACAATTCGCTGACCAACATCGACGATCCCGATCCGATCGGCGACGTTTGCTCCAGCCCGACTCGCAACCAAGCGACAATGGGAGGCGCGACCATCGGCGATCTGTTGACCTCCGCCGGTGTGAGTTGGGGAGGCTTCATGGGCGGGTTCAATCTGTCGATCGTGAATGCGAACGGAACCACCGGCTGCAAGCGCAGCACGACCTCGGCCGTCACCGGAGTCACGGAAGAAGATTACATCCCGCACCACTCGTTATTCGCATATTGGCCTTCGGTCGCAAACCTGAATCACACCCGTCCCGCTTCGCTGGCTGAAATCGGGCATAACGGTCGGGCTAAACACCAATACGATATCGAGGATTTCTACGCCGCCGCGGCTGAGGGCAATCTGCCGGCCGTGAGTTTCCTCAAGGCGCCAGGCTATGAGGACGCGCACGCCGGATACTCCGACCCTCTGGACGAGCAAACCTTCGTGGTGAACACGATCAACTTCCTGCAGGTGCTGCCCACCTGGGACAGCACGGCGGTGGTGATCATGTATGACGATTCCGACGGCTGGTACGACCATCAACTCGGTCCGATCGTCAACACGTCGACTGGTCCCCAGGATGCTCTGACCGGTCCCGGCGCCTGCGGCACGGCGGCAACCTCGCTGCCCGGCTACGCTGGAGCGGCAGCGAACCCGCATGCTCTAGGGCGCTGCGGTTATGGTCCGAGATTGCCGATGCTGGTCATTTCACCGTGGGCGAAGGCCAACTTCGTCGACCACACCGTGACGGATCAGACCTCGGTCATCCACTTCATCGAAGACAACTGGCTGCACGGAGCCCGCATCGGAAACGGTTCTTTCGATGCGATCTCCAGCTCCCTCACCCAGTACTTCAACTTCAGCCATCCGAGAATCATCGACGGAAGGCTGTTCCTGGATCCGGACACCGGCGAACCACAGTGGTAGCGACGTTGAGTTCGTGAATCGGGCGGGCATGCGAAATTCGATTCGCATGCCCGTTCTGGTTTTCGGGTGGAATTTCTGAGAGCATGACGTTGCAGGAGGAGACTGTTGCTTGGCGATTACGCGACGAGCGTTTCTGGCGCAAGGCGGAGTGATGACAATGGCGCTGGCCATGCGCCAGGGCATGGCAAACGCGATGGCTCACACGATGTCTCGCGGCACGTCTCATGCGAGCCCGCCCAAGTTCCGCACCCAGCTGAATGTCAGCTCTCTGGCGCAATTCGTGGACCCGCTGCCACTGCCCGAGATCGCTTCACCCAGCGGCCATCGGCCCAGCCCCGATAATCCCGCCGTCCAGCTCCCTTATTACCGAGTGGCCATGCGGCAGTTCGAAAACAAGGTGCACCGCGACTTGAAACCAACTCGCTTTTGGGGATATGCCTCCAGTTCGCCAGGGCCGACCTTTGAAACGCGCAGCGGCCAGGGGTTGCTGGTGGAGTGGGTCAATGAGTTGCCGGAAGCGCATTTCCTGCCCATCGACCACAGCATTCACGGAGCGGAAGCGGACAAGCCCGAAGTGCGCGCGGTCGTCCACCTGCATGGCGCGAAGGCTCCGCCTGATAGTGATGGATATCCTGAGAATTGGTACGTGCCCGGAAAATCGGCCGTCTATCACTATCCCAATCGCCAGGATGCGGCCATGCTGTGGTACCACGACCACGCTCTGGGCATTAACCGGCTCAATGTTTTCGCTGGACTCCTGGGCGCATTTTTTGTGCGCGACGAATTTGAGGACTCCCTGAATCTGCCGAGCGGGAAATATGAAATTCCGCTCGTGCTCTACGATCGTGTCTTCGATCTCGATGGGCAGCTTAACTACCCGGTGTCGGGCGAAGCGAAGTCGCCGTGGGTGCCGGAAGTTTTTGGCGATGCCATCCTGGTGAACGGCAAACTCTTCCCGTACCTGGAAGTGGAACCGCGCAAGTATCGCTTCCGCGTGCTCAATGGAGCGAATGGCAGGTTCTTCCATTTGACCTTCTCGAAAGAACAACCCTCCAACGGGCCGATGCCGGGCGGTCAGAGCTTTCACCAGATCGGAAGCGATCAGGGACTGTTGCCTGCGCCGGTTCCGCTGAAGATCTTGTCGATCGCGCCCGGTGAGCGCGCCGACCTGATCGTTGATTTTTCGCAGCACGATTTTTCCCGAAGCGGTGGAAGCAGCGTCATTCTCAAGAATGACAACCTGAACGTCCTGCAATTTCGCGTGGCACCCAAAGGAGCGCCCGATACCAGCGCGCTTCCACAGGTACTCAGGCCCGTTCCCAGGATTCCAGAATCCTCCGCCGTTAAGACTCGCATGTTGTCTCTGGTGGAAATCGACGATCTGGTTCAGCGGCCCGTGAAGATGTTATTGAATAACGCCCATTGGACCATGCCGGTGACGGAGAATCCGGTTCTCGACTCGATCGAGATTTGGAATCTCATCAACACAACGGATGATGCGCATCCCATTCATCTGCACCTGGTCAAATTTCAGATTCTCGACCGCCGGTCCTTCAACATCGCCGACTACTGGATGAATAACGAAATCAAATACACCGCCCCGGCAATGCCTCCGGAACCGGGCGAGGTTGGCTGGAAAGACACGGTGCGCGCCGATCCTGGAATGGTGACGCGGATCATTATCCGATTCGAAGGCTTCACCGGACGGTACGTATGGCACTGCCACGTCCTGGAGCACGAGGATAACGAGATGATGCGGCCATATGACGTGGTGGCGCGGTGATCCGCCGCCGAACTTAACGTAGGGACAGCCGCCCTCGGCTGTCCGGCGCGGCAAGCCCCGCCACACCCAGGAAGCCGCGTGCTATACTTTTTAAGCATCTTTTCTGCCGTGATCAGCAGACGGAGGACAGTATCGATAAACGCTTTATCCGCATGAACGAGCGCATCCGGGCGCGTGAAATTCGCGTGATCGGCGACGAAGGGGAACAGATTGGCGTGATGCCTCCTTTCGAGGCGCTCAAGTTGGCCCGCGAAAGAAACCTGGATCTGGTGGAGATTTCCCCGACCGCGCAACCCCCGGTTTGCCGCATCATGGACTATGGGAAATTCCTGTACCAGAACGAAAAACGCGAGCGCGAAGCCAAGAAAAAACAGAAGACCATTACGGTCAAAGAAGTAAAGTTTCGTATCAACGTGGACGATCACGACTACGAAACCAAAAAGAATCATGTGTTGCGCTTCCTCGACGATGGAGACAAGGTGAAAGCGACCATCTTCTTCCGCGGACGCGAAATGACGAGACAAAGCCTGGGCCGCCAGATTCTGGAACGTCTGATCAAGGACGTCGACCAGAGAGGCCTGGTGGAGTTTCGTCCACGGCAGGAAGGCAATACGCTGCACCTGATTCTGGCGCCCAACAAGAAGGAAGGCGGAGCAAAAGAGAAGCCACACGCTCCTCCGAAGTCCGCGCCACCTCCGCCGCCGCGAGGCGGCGCGCAAACAGCGTAAGAAAGCAGCTATCAGATCTCAGGAAAATCTCTTGGTGCGATCGCTGCGAGTCAACGGAAATGTTTGTTTTCAAGAACACTGAACGATAGAACTGAGAGCTGACAACTGAGAGCTGAGAGCTAATTTATGCCTAAACTAAAAACACACAAAGGCGCTGCCAAGCGCTTCAAGAAAACCGGGACGGGAAAGATAAAGCGGCACAAAGCGAACCTCCGCCACATCCTGACCTCGAAGTCTAAGAAGCGCAAGAAACATCTCGGCAGCGCTGTGCTGGTAAGCGACGCAGACTTTAAAAAGGTCATGCGGATGATCCCGTACTAAGCAAAGGGACAATGGAGCGACGGGCGTGCGCGCCCGTCCTTAGCAAAGTCTGCGGAGCGAAACATCCCGCAGCGGCGCGTGAAGAGGTCGGGCTTCAGAAATCCCATCGGGTAGAAGCCTCCTTACCTCCAGCCGCCAGACGAAATAAAAAAGGAGAACTGCAATGCCTCGTGTAAAACGCGGAACCAAACGCCGCGCCAAGCGCAAAAAGATTCTTGAGCGCGCCAGTGGATACTTCCTAACCAAATCCAAACTTTACCGCTCGGCGAAAGAAGCCGTCGAGCGCGGACTGAAGTTTGCCTACTCCGGCCGAAAGCAGAAAAAGCGCCAGTACCGGTCGATTTGGATCGTGCGCATCGGCGCCGCTGCCCGCCTGAACGGACTCAACTACAACCAGTTAATCAGCGGACTGAAGAAAGCCGGCGTGGAACTCGACCGCAAGATCCTGGCGGACTTGGCAGTTAACGATCCCGCAGGATTTGGCAGTCTCGCGGAGCAGGCCAAGAAGGCGAACGCAGCCGCCGCGTAGCCGCCAGCTTTCAGTCGCCAGCGTTCAGCCTTAATTTGGGTTTGTCATCCTGAGCGGAGCGAAGGACCTGCTTTTTCCTTCGAGTGGGAAGAACTGCCGACCCCGCTTTGCTCGGAATCATACTCACTATTGAGTAATCGTCGAAACTAAGATATTGCTCAAAAGATGCCCTACACCGTCCCCCATCTGACCGACTTCTCGGCGGCCGCGCTCGACAGTGCGGTGAGCGAACTTCTGTCGGCGCTGGAGCAAGAGTCAGCGGCGGTCGGGGCCGAAAGCGAATGGAAGGCGTTTCGCGATCGCTGGATAGCGCGCAAGAACGGCATTTTCACCCAACTCAATGATCTATGGCTGAAAGCCGCTCCCGCACCGCACAAGCGCGACGTCGGGCAGCGCGTCAACGAACTCAAGCCGAAGGTCGAGCAGGCTGTGAATGCGACCTATGCCCGCCTGTTGAGCGGAGCTCTCTTCAAAGGCCGGTCCGTAGGACGAGCGAAAACGGTGGCCGGTGCCCGGGACAAATCTCGGGACGACGCTCGGGACAAGGCTGGGGACAAACCTCCGGACAGCGCTCCGGAGATCGCTCTTCCCTATCGCGATGCATCCGAGCGTCTCGACATCACTCTGCCCGGCATTCGCCGTCCGATCGGCGCCGAGCATCCCGTCATCAAGACGATGAACGAGATGATTAGCGTCTTCCGCAATCTGGGCTACTCGGTCGAGGAAGGTCCGGAGATCGAAACCGACTTCTATAACTTCGAGGCCCTGAATTTCCCGCCGAATCACCCGGCGCGCGACACGCAGGACACGCTCTTCATCGCCGGTCAGGAATCGAAGCCGCTGCGCGACCGGCTGTTGCTGCGCACCCACACTTCGCCGGTGCAGATTCGCACGATGCAAAAGATGAAGCCGCCGGTGCGCGTCGTGTGTCCGGGAAAAGTCCATCGCAACGACGCGCTCGATGCGACGCACTCGCCTATATTTCATCAGATCGAAGGTCTGGCGGTCGATACCAACATCACCTTCTGTGACTTGAAGGGAACGCTCGACCACGCCATGAAAGCCATGTTCGGATCGAGCGTGAAGACGCGTTTCTATCCGTCATTCTTCCCGTTTACCGAGCCCAGTGCCGACGTGCAGATCAGTTGCATTTTCTGCGACGGCAAGGGCGTGCGCGACGGCGCTCCCTGTCGTAACTGCAAGGCCAGCGGATGGATTGAGCTGCTGGGCTGCGGCATGGTCGATCCGAATGTCTACGGTTTTGTGGATTACGACGCCAGTAAAGTTTCGGGATTCGCCTTCGGCATGGGCGTGGAACGAATCGCCATCCTCAAGTATGGCGTGGATGATATTCAGCTGTTTTTCCAGGGCGACGTGCGGTTCTTGGAGCAGTTTCTATGAAGCTCTCCCTGGGGTGGATAGGGGATTTTGTCGACCTGCCAGATTTCAGCAATCTGGGGACGATTGACAAGATCGTCGAAAGATTGACCATGGCCGGACTCGCCGTCGAAAGTTTCAGCGTCGACCTCACGGGAAATGGTGAAGTCGACGTCGAACAGACGGTGCTCGATTTCGACATCACCACCAACCGCCCCGATGCGATGAATCATTACGGCGTGGCGCGCGAGGTTTCGGCGCTCTACGATCTGCCGCTCAAACCGATCGAACCGAAGCTGCCGCCGCCGGAAGGCAAGTCCGAAGTCACGATCGATATTAAGGACGCGGAGCTGTGTCCGCGCTTCACCGCGCGCGAAATTCGCGGCGTCACCATCGGACCCTCGCTCCCAAATATTGCGAACCGTCTGCAGTTGCTCGATCAACGGATCATCAGCAACGCCGTCGACGCTACCAACTACGTCCTGTGGGAAAGTGGCAAGCCGACGCACGTCTTCGACCTCGATCTGCTCGAAGGCGGCAGGCTGATCATACGGCGCGCGCAGCCGGGCGAAGTGCTGAAGACTCTGGATGGCGTGGAGCGGAAGCTCACGACCGACGATCTAGTCGTTGCCGACGCGCAAAAGCCGGTGGCGCTGGCCGGTGTAATGGGCGGCTTCGACACTATGATCACCGAGCGGACGAAGAACATCCTGATCGAATCCGCGTGGTTTGACCCGGCCGCGGTGCGCCGTACATCGCGGCGGCACGGCCTGCACACCGACGCCTCGCATCGTTTTGAGCGCGGCGCCGATTTCGAATCGACCGTGCCTTCGGCCAACCGCGTCGCCGAGCTGATTCTCGCTTCTTGTGCCGGATTCGGCGGCGGCACGCTGGTCGGCGATGTGATCGACGTGGTCGCCCGCAAGCTTGATCTTGCTCCGGTGGAACTCGATCTGCGCGAAGTGCGCCGCATCCTCGGCGAAAAACTCAGCACTCTCGAAATCAGCCGCGTCCTTACCCGTCTCGGTTTTACGCTGCTTCCGGGCGGAGAAGAGACTTACCTGGTCCACATCCCAAGCTGGCGCCTCGACGTTGAGCGGGAAATTGACATCATTGAAGAGCTGGCGCGACTGCACGGCTACGACAAATTCGCAAACACGCTTCCCGCCTACAGCGGCGAGGTTCGGGACCTGCCCGACGCGCACAAAGATGCGCGGCTGCGTTCATCGCTCCTGGCGCTCGGGTACAACGAAGCGATTTCGCTCACATTTATTTCAAAAGAAGACGCCAAGCGCTTTTCGACCGCCCCCGAAATCGACCTGGCAAACCCGCTGAGCGAAGAAGCTTCGGTGATGCGCACGTCGCTGGTCCCGAGCATGCTCAACATGCTCGCGTACAACCTGAATCGCGGCAGCGACAATGTTCGCCTGTTCGAAGCTGGAAATGTATTTGAGGCGTCGACCGCGGACGCACAGTCGCCGGAAAAAGCGTTGGAGTTGAAACGCATCTCGATCGGCGCTACCGGCAATGTGGATGCGGGGGTGGTTCACGGTCTGGCTCCGGGGGCAGCAGCCCGTCCGTTCTCGTTCTTCGACCTGAAGGGCGACGTCGAAAACTTGCTCTCGTCCTTCAATCACTGGACGCTCTACTACGATGCGCACACCGCTGACTACTATCATCCCGGACGCTCCGCGCGCGCCGTGCTGGACGGCGCGACCGTGGCCCAGTTTGGACAGATTCATCCCGATGTGGCCGCAGCCCGCAAATTGCGGCAGGATGCTTTTGTCGCCGAGATATACCTTGACCGGCTCTACAAGCACGATCTGCGCCAGGCACGCTACGAAGCGCTGCCCCGATTCCCTGCCGTCGAGCGCGACTTCTCGTTTACATTTGATGACGGCGTTGAATTCGAGAAAATCCATGCGAGCGTGAGCAAGCTGGCAATTCCCGAGCTGCGCAGTTTCGTCCCGGTAGAAATTTTCCGTGGCGAAAAAGTTGGCGCGGGCAAGTACTCGATTCTCATGCGAGCCAGGCTCCAGTCAACCGAACGCACCCTGGTCGACGACGAGGTGGCGCAGTGGGCGGCGCAGATCGTGAAGGCGCTGGAAGGGCTGGGCGGCGTACAGCGGGTGTAGCCTGCTTTTCTTCGCGGTCAGCGATTGCCCAAAGTTCGTATCGTTCCCAACCCCAGCAAGCGTTCGTCGGCCGTGACCAGCGTCAGGTCCAAGACTTCGGCGGTGGCGGCGAGAATGCGGTCGGCGGGGTCCTGATGCATCTGTAATTGCCTCGCTACGAGGGCGATCTCGTGAGTGAGTGGAGCTTCGCGGGTGCCGGCGGTGGCTCGCGCCAGCCAGGTCGCCAAGTCTTCTTTAATGCGAATTCTACCTTTGTAGTTCAGCGTCAGCGCTTCCCAGGTGCTCATCGGAGAAAGCCACAGTTCATTTTGCTTGTCCTGGAGATGATGCAAGACGCGTCGACCCAGCCGCCGCGGCTCCAGAAAATTCCAGAGCCAGATGTGTGTGTCCAGTAGGAGTCTCAATCGCGAACGACCTCCCACTCGTCCTCATCGTTGGCCGGAGACACAATGTCGCCGAGAATCTCGAACGTGCCCTTCATCGATCCGATCCAGGCCTTACGATCTTCTACCGCCGTCGGCGGTATAACTTCGGCCACGGGCTTACCAAACCGCGTGATCCGAACCGGCTTTTTCGTGGCGCGAACCTGTTCCAGCACGGCGAGACACTTGGCTTTGAACTCGGAGATAGCGATTTCCTGCATAATATTTCCTTGTAGTCACTATATCATACCATAGTCGATATGTATGACCATTTCACGCATAATGTCATCCTGAGCGCAGCCGGGATAGGCGCGAAGCGACTGTCTCGGCGGAGTCGAAGGACCCCTACTCCCTATTGATTGCGTGCAGGATAGGGTCCTTCGACTCCGCACCTCGGGATGACATTTTTCTACATCACCGCAATTTGGGCTCGCGCTGTGTCGCCCCGCTGGACGAACGAATGCGTCCCCCTGCGCAAGCATCTCCTGTGCTAGCCTTACTTTCCATGACCCAGGTTTCGGCCCATCCCAAGCACTTTCTCTCCGACAAGGTTGAGCATTTTACCGAGTCCGTGATCCGCGAGATGACTCGGCAGGCGATGCAGTATGACGCCGTCAATCTGGCGCAGGGGTTCCCCGACTTTTCCGCGCCCGCCGAGATCAAGCGCGCCGCCCAGGAAGCCATCGCCGCCGACGTGAATCAGTACGCCATCACCTGGGGCGCGAAGAGTCTGCGAAATGCAATTGCCCGGCAGATGCGGGAATATCAGGGGATTGAGGTCGATCCGGAAAAAGAAATTGTGGTGTGCTGCGGCTCGACCGAGGCAATGATCGCAACCCTGCTGGCGGTGTGCAACAAGGGCGACGAGGTGGTTGTTTTCGAGCCCTTCTACGAAAACTATGGACCGGACGCGATTCTCAGCGGAGCCAAGCCGCGCTTCGTCAGTTTGCGTCCGCCGCAAAATGCCGGGGGCGAGTGGACGTTCGACGAACAGGAATTGCGCGAAGCGTTCCTTCACAAGAACGGCCAATCTCAGGCTTCTCAGTCTCGCACCAAGGCCATCATCGTGAACACGCCAAACAACCCTACCGGCAAGGTGTTCAGCCGCAAGGAACTGGAACTGATTCGCGACCTCTGCGTCGAATACAACGTGCTTGCCATCACCGATGAAATCTACGAGCACATTCTTTACGATGGGTCGGAGCACGTTTCTCTGGCGAGCCTCGACGGCATGCGCGAACGGACCATTACTATTAACGGCCTATCCAAGAGCTACAGCGTCACCGGATGGCGCGTCGGCTGGGCGGTTGCGCCTCCGGCGATCACGAACGCGATCCGCAAAGTGCATGACTTTCTAACCGTGGGCGCGCCTGCGCCTCTGCAGGAAGCGGGAGCGGCCGCGCTGAGCCTGCCTGCCAGTTACTACCGCGAACTGGCCGACCGGTACCGCACGCGGCGCGATCATCTGATTCCGGCGCTGGAGAAAGCTGGATTCCGCTGCTACCTTCCGCGGGGCGCTTATTACGTGATGACCGACATCAGCGCCTTCGGGTTCGCCAACGACGTGGAGTTCGCCGCCTACCTGGTCAAGGACGTCGGCATTGCGTGCGTGCCGGGGTCGAGTTTCTACAAGCATCCGAAGGACGGATCCCAACAGGTACGTTTCGCCTTCTGCAAAAAGCCTGAGACACTGGACGAGGCGGCGCGACGGCTGGAAGAGCTGAAACGAATGTAGGGTAAAATCCACAGCCAACTGCGCTATACTTCGCCTCAACGCTGAAATATTTTCCGAAAGCGAGTGGTGCCCATGTCTGTGAAGGTGGTGGAAGAGGTATCGACCGAGGTTCCGGCTGAAGATTTCCAGGCGCTGGAAGAGAAAGTTTATCGCACCATTGAGTTGTACAAGGCTGCCAAAGAAGCGCGAGCAACCGCCGAGCGCGACACACAGCGGCTGCGGGAGCAACTCGAAGAGCGCGAGGAAGAAAATGAGGCCATGCGCCGCGAACTGGTGCAGCTGCGCAAGGATCGCGAGGATATCCGAGCCCGGGTTGAAAAGATGCTGGGCCAGATGGAAAGCTTGACGCAAGACAAGGCGGCAAGCTGACCGATGAAGGCGTCGGGCAGTGAACTGGCAGGAAGTAATTTGCCGAGGAGTGACATGGCTACTGCGAGCAAACAGCCTCCGACAGATGCGCTGACTAAGGACGCGCCGGCCAAAGACGCGCCGGCCACGAATGCCGTTGGCAGCGTGCGCGTCGAAATCTTCGACCAGGTCTATAACCTCCGGGGCTCTGACGCGGATTACATTCTGAAGCTGGCCGAGTATGTGGACGGCAAGATGCGCGCGGTGTCGGACCAGACGTCCACGGTCGATTCGGTGCGGTTGGCGGTGCTGGCGGCGCTGAATATTGCGGATGAATATCATCTGCTGAAGCGGCGACTGGAGCCGACCTCGCCAGATGCGCGGCTGCGGGCCAGCAAATTGACCAGCGCGCTGGACGAAGTTCTAAAAGATACGCGGCGCACGGGCTGAAGAAGTAGCGGAGTTTGACGCCCAGCCCCTAAAGGGGCTCTCCCCTTCCAGCTTGCGGTATCGCTGAAGCGATACCCTGATACGGAACATGGATAATCGTTCGTAACCTCGCGTTCATCTTCTAAACACAAGCCGAATGAACTGCTAGCAAACTTCTTGCCAACTATTTTGCATTTTCCTCTTGCGAATCTCTCCGCGGTTTCCTAGCATCCAAGGTGAAAGTCGACCTGCGGAGTTGGTGCTGGTGGTAACCGATTTTTGAACCAATGCCGAATGAACGGGGACTCGACTCGCAAAAAGATCCGGTGTGCTACGTTCCGTCATGCGGAAAAGCCTAATGGGTCGCGGCGGGTTCCCACCGTCTGAGACGGGTTCATTCTCGGCCCACCACACGGCCCAGTGGGTCGGCTTTTTTATTCAGGTCGCAGGTCTTAGGTGTCAGGTCTCAGGAAAAGCTGGGCTGCGCCTTTCGAATGTTGCTTTTCCTGACAACTGCGACCCGACGCCTGCGACCTCTCTGCTCTGCTAGACTCTCTTTAGAATTAGAACTCAAGCTGCAATCGGAGCATCTAAACCAACGTGCTTCCCAGACTCTTTCAAATTGGCAATTTCTATATGCCCACGTATGGTGTCCTGGTCGCCACAGGCGTTCTGGTCGGCCTGTGGATCAGCGTGCGCAATTCGGAGAAGCAGGGCATCAACGGCGACGACGCCTGGAACCTTGGCATTCTCGTGGTGCTCGCGGGAATTATCGGGGCGAAGATTCTTTACATCATCAACGACTGGAGCAGTTACGCGAACAACTGGCGTGAGATTTTCAGCCTCAACACGCTGCAGGCGGGCGGCGTGTTTTCCGGCGGATTGATTGCCGCGATCCTGACGGCGGCCTGGTACGTGCGCCGCCATCACATGCCACCGTTGCGAACTTGCGACGGCTTCGCTCCGGGGCTGGCCTTTGGCCACACCATCGGACGCTTCGGATGTTTCGCGGCGGGCTGCTGCTACGGCAAACCGACCAATCACTTCTGGGGCGTCATCTTCACCAATCCTCTGGCGAGTTCCGTCAGTTTAACTCCGCTGGGCGTCAGACTTGAACCCACGGAACTCATCGAAGCCTTTGCTGAGTTTTGCAATTTCCTGTTCCTGACCTGGCTGCTGGGACGGAAGAAGTTCGATGGACAGGTGTGGGCCACTTTCATGATCCTCTACGGAATCGAGCGCTACTTCATCGAGTTTCTGCGCGGCGATCCCGGACGCGGTGAGGTCTTCGGCGGCATTATGACAGGAACGCAGTTGATCTCGATTCTGCTGGTCATCGGCGGCGGGTTGATCTGGTGGCTGAAAAGCAGTCCTCAGCATTCCGCACTCAGCGCTCAGAAATCGGGCTCGGCCCTTTAAACTCCTTAACAGATTCTTCTTGCACTTGTTGACTAAGTGCTGAATGCTGAGTGCTGAATGCCCGACTTTCCCCTCACTATAACCGCACCTCCCGAAGCCTCCGGGCAGCGCCTGGACCAATATCTGGCGACGCAACTTTCCGAGGCCAATCACGCTGAAGTCAGCCGGGCTCGCGTGCAGCAACTCATCGCAAACGGTGACGTGTTGGTGAACGGAGCCGCGGCCAAGGCTTCGCTGCGGCTCAAGGGCACTGGCGATGAGCAAATCACGGTCACCGGGCCGGTGAAAGCTCCGCCGTTGCGCGCCATGGCGGAGGAGATTGCACTCGATATCGTCTTTGAAGATGACGATCTGGCGATCGTCAACAAGCCCGCCGGCATGATGGTGCATGCGGGCGCGGGAGCGACCGAGGATGCGCGCAACCGCGGAACGCTGGTGAACGCGCTGCTGCATCACTTTGGAAAGCTTTCCGCGGTCGGCGGCGAACTGCGTCCGGGGATCGTGCATCGGCTCGATCGAGCCACCAGCGGGCTGATGGTGGTGGCGAAGAACGACGAAGCGCACCGCCGGCTGGCTAAGCAGTTCAGCGGGCGCGAGGTGCACAAGACTTACCTTGCGCTGGTCCACGGCTGGCCGAAGCAGGATCGCGGCACGATTCAAAGCGCCATCAGCCGCCATTCGCAGCGCCGCACGCGCATGACGACGCGCGGCTTCGGGGGCCGCGAGGCGGCGACGCATTACGTGGTGCGGCGAAAGATTGACGCGCCCTACGGCAAGTTTGCGCTCGTCGAACTCAAGATCGAGACCGGACGCACGCACCAGATCCGCGTCCATATGTCGTCGCTCGGGCATCCCGTGGTGGGTGACGCGCTCTATGGCGCGCCCGGCGAATTGCGGTCGCAGTCGAACAAGCGACGGTCAGCAGGCATGCCCGCGACGCTGACCCTGAATCGAAACTTTCTGCATTCGGCGGCGCTGGAGCTAACCCATCCGCGGACGAAGCAGTTGCTCAAGTTCTCCCGGCCGTTACCGAAGGAACTGGAGCATTTGCTCGATAGCCTCGAGAATGCTCAACAGGAAGGCCCTCGGCTGGAACCCGGCCGATGAGAACCTCGTCAGTAAGAAACGGGCTCCGTTCCGGTCCGCGGGCTATAATTGAGGAAATCAGTTTCTGATCAAATCGTCCCGATGAAATCGCGCATTTTCCCGCTTCTGATCGCTTTTCTTTTGGCTGGCTCGCTCGTCGTCCAAACGACCGCCCAGACGCCCCCGCCTGCGTCCGCGCCCGCCACGACACAGGATTCACCCGCGAAGACGAGCCCCCCGCCTGACGTCAAAACGCCGGCTCCGGCGCAGCCGGAAAATCCAGCCAAGTCGGATTCCGATGAGTCGATCGCGACCATCCGGTCCGTCGTCAACGAAGTTCGCGTGGTGTTCACCGTGACCGACCGGCACGGCCGCTACATAAAAGACCTGAAGGGCACCGACTTCAAAGTGATCGACGATCAAAAGCCCGCGGAACTGCGCAGCTTCCGCAGCGAGACCGATCTGCCTCTGCAGGTGGGACTGCTGGTGGACGCCAGCAATTCGGTGCGCGACCGCTTCAAGTTCGAGCAGGAAGCGGCCATCGAGTTTCTGAACGCCATCGTTCGTCCGCGCTATGACGAGGCATTCGTGATCGGCTTCGATGCCACGCCAGAGCTTACGCAGGATTTCACCGATAATACGGAGAGTCTTTCGACCGGCGTGCGCAAGTTGCGGGCGGGCGGCGGCACGGCAATGTACGACGCGCTCTACTATGCGTGCCGGGACAAGCTCTTGAAGCGGGAGCAAAAGGGGCCGGTGCGCCGCGCCATCATTCTGCTGAGTGACGGCGAGGACAACCTGAGCCACGTGACCCGTGAAGAAGCCATCGAGATGGCGGAGCGCGCGGACGTAATCGTCTACACCATCAGCACCAACATCAGCGGCACGAAAGGCAAGGGCGACAAAGTGCTGGAGCGCATCGCGGAAGCGACCGGCGGCCGCGCGTTCTTTCCCTTCCAGATGCGCGACGTGTCGGATTCGTTTGTCTCCATTCAGGAGGAGTTGCGCAGCCAGTATTGGGTCGCCTACAAGCCGGCAGATTTTGTCGCCGATGGACACTACCGCACCATCGAAATCCTGGCCCAAGATAAGGGCCTGAAGGTACGCACCCGCAAGGGATACTACGCTCCGAAGCAGTAGAGCAGTTCTCAGTTCTCAGTTCTCAGTTCTCAGGAAAAACTCCTATGCCCGGATATTCCGGAACTCCGCTGGCGAAAAAATTGGGCATCAAGGATGGTTTTCGCGTTACGCTGCTGCATTTGCCCAGCGACGTGAAGAGCGAACTTGGCTCCGCGCTCGCAAAATGCCGCGTTCAAAACAACTTGGGACACACCAACCACGGCCTCGATTTCATTTTCCTATTTGCCAAAGCGCGCGCCGGGTTGGAGCTCGAACTGCTGCCAGCCGCGGAGGCGCTGGCGCCCGCGGGCATGCTGTGGATCGCGTGGCCCAAGAAAAGTTCAGGCGTCGCCACCGACCTCACTGAAGACGTGATTCGTCAGAGCGGGCTTGATGCTGGCCTGGTGGACATAAAAGTCTGCGCCGTCACTGACGTATGGTCGGGACTGAAGTTCGTGATCCCGGTCAAGAATCGGCCAAAGAAATAAGCGTAGGGACAGCCGCCTCCGGCTGTCCAAGAGAGCACGACTCACTAGGTTTCGTTCTCCACCCACACAATCTAAGGGCGCGCCGGGGCGTTGCTCGGCTCGGACGGCCGAGGGCGGCCGTCCCTACACAATCTCCGAAGCCCTAGTCTTCGTGGCTGGCGGTCGCGTAATAGCCGCTGCGGGCTTGGATTTTGTAATCTCCCTGCTTGGGTTTGATCTCGACTTTGCGGAAAGAACCGTCGCGGGTGGCGTTGGTGGGTACGTAACCAGCGTTGTACTGGCTGCGCAGTTCCTGGGAAATCTGATCAAAGGCCTGCCGGAGTTTTTCGATCTTGTTCCCCACTTCGATCATGCGTCCGCCAGTTTCCTCGGTGAGCTTTTTCATGGCCGAATCACCGGAATAACCCATGCCCCCCATACCATAGAAACCGCGGTCGGCGATGAGCAGTACGTAACAGATGGCATCGGCTTTCTGGGCGGCCTCGATGGCATCTTTAATCTTGAGGCGGCTGCCTTCATCTTCTCCATCGGTCAGCAGGATCATCGCCTTGCGCCCAACCTCGTGGCTGAACTCGTCGTGCGAAGCCAGATAGACGGCGTCATAAAGCGCCGTGCCGCGTTGCCCGGTCGAAGAGCACGGAATCGGTCCCTGCGGGCCAATCGGGCCGCCCCCGCAGCCAACTCCGCCCGTGTTAATCGTGGCCGCGTTGAGCGCATGCTTCAGCCGGCTAACGGAGCTGGTGAAATCCTGCAGCAGGGTTATATCCACGTCAAAGCTGATAACGAAGGCCTCGTCCTTCGGGCGCAGCGTGCTCTCCAGGAAGGAACCTCCGACTTCTTTTTCCATCTCCAGGACGCGCATCTGGCTGCCACTGGAATCAATGAGCATGCCGATCGTCAGCGGGAGATCGGATTCGGCCTTGAAATATTTGATAGTCTGAAGCTTGCCATCCTCGAGCAGGTCAAAGTTGTCCCTGTTAAGGTTGGGAATCAGCGCGCCGTGTTTGTCCTTGACGTTGAAGAACACCTGGACGACTTCGACGTTGACTTTCAGGGTTTCCACCGACTGATCCTGCGCCTGAGCGTTGGAATCGTTGCTAGGACTGCGAGGGAGATCGGTATTCGATGTGGGCCCGGTCGACGACGCGGGAGGGGGCTCCGGAGGCGGCGGAATCGGAGGATTCTGCGCAGCTGCAGGAAGGAACAGGGCGGTCACCAAAGCGAATATGGTTAGAGCGAATAATCCC
Organism: uncultured Acidobacteriaceae bacterium; assembly: GCA_963747545.1. Lineage (GTDB taxonomy): Bacteria > Acidobacteriota > Terriglobia > Terriglobales > Acidobacteriaceae > Acidiflorens. Next base: position 106,517 of record CAVVFQ010000007.1, read on the forward strand.
GTGGCTAGGTACGGTCTGCAATGTACTTTGGGCATCGGCGTTTTATCCCGAGACTTTGCTAGTCTATCCTGTAACGGTTAGATGCACCAAGGCGGCGCGGACGGGCATCTGAATAAATAAGAAGCGCCGGGGCCAGTGGTCCACCAAGGCGACACGGGTCGAAAAAGAAGAAGAAGGCAAGATAAAAGAAAGACAAAAGATAGAGGGTTCCGGGCTATGGCCACAAAAGTTAGCACCGTACTGATTCTGGGGTTGACCTTGTTGCTGGCGGGCGCTCTGGCGGCGCAGCAGAAGCCTGACGACATCCCGGACGCTCCCTCGGCGACGCGTCCAATACCGCCGCCCCCGCCGCCCAGCCCGCGGCAAGAAGCCGAGGAGGAATCCAAGCCCCAAGTGCCGCCGGCGAATGCAACCGGGGCCGGAGGAACCAGCAGCTCGCTCGAATTTCCCGGAAGCGCAACCGGTTCGACGCCCGCCCCACCGCCCATGCCTCCGGTCAGAACGGTACCGGCGGGCGGCGTTCCCAAAGATGCAGATACCGGGCAGGATCTCTACACGTTCACGAAAACCGTGAACCTGGTAATGGTTCCGGTTACGGTAAAGGACACCGAAGGTCGGCTCGTCGACGGCTTGCGGTCCGGAGACTTTTCGGTCAAGGAAAATGGAGTGAGGCAGAAGTTGACGTTTTTCACCAGCGACCCGTTTGCGCTGTCGGCGGCAGTTATCTTCGATACCGGCATGGCGGACGTCGGCTTGAAGAAGGTGCAGGAAACGCTATCGGCGCTGCAGGGCGCGTTCAGCCAGTTCGATGAAGTTGGGATCTACACCTATAGCAGCACGGTCAGCCGGGTCTCGGACTTCACCAGCGTGGGCAAGGAGTTGACGACGGTTCTGAATCAAGTCAAGGGATACAGCGGAGCCAATAACGGAGTTCCGGTGACCAGCGGGCCGCTCGGTCCGCAGGGCCCGATTATCAACGGTATTCCGGTTGGCCAGCCCGTCGACCCGGTGAGCACGCCGCCGAAAATCGCATACGTATTGAATGACGCGATCCTGTTGGCGGCTCGCGACCTTTCCAAGCGCCCCCGCGACCGGCGCAAGATCATCTTCGTCATCAGCGATGGACGGGAGCAGGGCTCAACCGCCAGTTACGCCGATACCCTGAAAGTGCTGCTGACCCAGAACATCACCGTCTACGCCGTGGGAGTGGAAGGGGCGGCGATCCCGATCTACGACCGGCTCGAGCGCTTCCATCTGCCGAAGACGGGAAAACTAATGGGCTACAGCGACCTTCTGCCGAAATACGTCAATGCAACTGGAGGAGGCACGGTGTACGGCGAGTTGTCGCAAAGCGGCATCGAGCTGGCTTACGCCCAGGCCATGGGAGACGCGCGCTATCAGTACACGCTGGGTTACACCCCCAAGTCGGGCATCGGAGGCTACCGGGATATCGATGTCATCGTTACGCGTCCGGGCTTGAAGGTGTATGCCAAGCACGGATATTATCCTCTGCCGACGGCTCGATAGCCGATGCAGCAGCCAGGCATTTAAGCCCGTGGTGGTTTAGTAACGTGGGTAACCAGCACCAGAGCCTTCCGGTGTGGTATAAAAACCAGCAGTAACCGATACTGTAGTCTAGTGGATTTGGAGCGAGAGGCTCGCGCGTTGGGGGAGTGGTTCGCAAGAGACTTTTTCGCAGGAGTTTCTGAGGAAACCTTTTGAGTTTCATCAACTTCGCAGCACGTGAGATCAACTGCAAGATCGTCTACTACGGCGCCGGTTTGGGCGGGAAGACGACGAATCTGCAGTTCATCTTCCAGAAAACAGCCGAACAGCAGAAGGGTAAGATGATCTCGCTCGCCACCGAGACCGATCGAACCCTGTTCTTCGATTTCCTGCCGCTCGATCTCGGCTCGGTTCGAGGCTTTAAGACCCGCATTCACCTCTACACCGTTCCCGGACAGGTCTTTTACGACGCCAGCCGCAAGCTGATTCTGCGCGGCGTCGACGGCATCGTCTTCGTGGCCGACTCCCAGCAGGAGCGCCAGGACGCCAACGTCGAAGCCCTCGACAACCTGATGGACAACTTGAAAGAGCACGGGTACGACTTCAACAAGATTCCCTACGTGCTGCAATTGAACAAACGGGACCTGCCGAACGCGCTGCCCGTGGACACTCTCTCCAAAGAACTACGCAAGAAAAACGAGGCGGTGGTCGAAGCGGTAGCCTTCCAGGGTGTAGGCGTGTTCGAAACGCTCAAGGAAATCGCCAAGCAAGTGCTGCAAGAACTGAAACAGGGCGGGTAACCCAAAACAAATTTCCTGTAGAGACGCGGCTTGCCGCGTCTAGGTAGCGCAGACTGGCCCAAGCCGAGCGCCGGTTCTAGCCGGCAGTCTCGAGCATCGCCGAAAGCTCTTCCCATTCCTTCATCAAACGCTGCAACGCGCTTCTCCGATTGCCAAGTTCCTCGCTCCGCCGCTGCGTTTCCTCCGCGCTCACAAAGCTCTGGAGCTGCGTTTCACAAAGCGCAATCGCGGCTTCGGCACGCGCAATCTCTTCTTCGATTTCGTGCAAACGGTCTTCCATCTGCTGCCGCTTGATCGGATTCAGCCGCTTGCCTTTGAGTTCGGTTGTGTCGGCGCCGGGCGTACCGCTTCCGTTCACGGGCTCACCGGAAGAAACAGATGAAGTCACCCCTGCAGACGCGGATGGCTTCGGCATTTCCACCGCAACCACCGCCCGTCCCTGCTTCCGCCACAGATAGTCTTCGTAATTTCCCGGATAGATTTCCACCTTGCCATGCCCGATCTCAAAGACGCGAGTGGCCAGCTTGTCGATGAAATAGCGGTCGTGCGAAACGAAGACGACGGTACCGGTGTACTTCATCAAAGCCTCGAGCAGCACGTCTTTGGCGCGCAGGTCGAGATGGTTGGTGGGCTCGTCAAGCAGCAGGAAGTTGGCGGGATGCAGCAGCATCTTGAGCAGCGCATAGCGATTCCGCTCGCCGCCGGAGAGAACGCCGATGCGCTTAAAGACATCGTCCCCGGAAAAAAGAAAACACCCGAGCAGACTGCGTAGCTGGGTTTGCGTGGAAGCGGGCGAGAGTTCGCCAAGATCGTCGAGAATCCGAGCTTCAGGATCGAGTTCCTTGTATTGGTCCTGCGCGAAATAATCGGGCCCAACATTATGGCCGAGTTTGTATTCGCCGGCGGTGAGTGGCTCCTGACCCGCCAGCAGCTTAATCAGCGTGGACTTCCCTGCCCCGTTGACTCCCACCAGCGCGATGCGTTCGCCGCGCTCAATCATGAAATTTACTTTTTCAAAAACTTTGTGTTCGTTGACCCCGCGCTCGCCATAGCTCTTGGCAACGTCCGTGAACTCGGCGACGATGCGCCCGCTCGGTTTCGGTTGCGGAAAGGAAAAGTGAACGGTCTTCTCTTCTTCCGGAATCTGGATCCGCTCCATTTTTTCGAGCTCTTTAATGCGGCTCTGCACCTGCTTAGCTTTGGTCGCCGTGTAGCGAAATCGATTGATGAACACTTCCAGCTGCTCGATGCGGTCGTGCTGCGTCTTGTATGCGGATTCGAGCTGCTCCTTGCGCGCCGTCTTGCCCGCCAGATACTGGTCGTAGTTGCCAGCATAAAAGTGCATTTGCTTGTTCCAGATTTCCACGATGCGTTTGACGGTGATGTCAAGAAAGTAGCGGTCATGCGAGATGAGAACGAACGCGTAAGGATAGGTCGTCAGGTACTCCTCAAGCCAGTTGCGCGCTTCGAGATCAAGATGGTTGGTAGGCTCGTCGAGCAGCAGCAGATTGGGCTTTTGCAGCAGAAGCTTGGCGAGCGCGATGCGCATCTGCCAGCCGCCTGAGAATTCTTCCGTCTGCCGCTTCCAGTCGTCGCGGTGGAAGCCGAGACCGGTCAGGACCTGACCAACCTGCGCTTCAAGCGTGTATCCGTCACGCGCGACGAATTCGTGTTCCAGCTTCTGGTAACGGTCGGCAACATTGGAGTATTCCAGACCCTCGTGGTCGAGTTCCGACATGCTGCGAGTGAGCGCCTCCATCTCTTCTTCAATGGCATGGAGCTCATCAAAAACCGACATGCACTCGGCAAAGATCGTGCGGCCAGTCATGGTGAGGCCGTCCTGCGGCAGATAGCCGGTGGAAATGCCCTTGGCGCGCGAGATGGAGCCGTAGTCGAGCGACTCGCTCCCGGCCAGAATCTTCATGATGGTGGTCTTGCCGGTGCCGTTCGCTCCCACCAGGCCGACGCGGGATTCGGGCGTAATCAGCCAGTCGGCGTTCTCGAACAAGAGCTTATGGCCATAGCGCTTGCCGGCGCCGGAGAGTTGGATCATGATTGTCTCTATTTAAATATACGGGACAAACAATGCCATCGGCTGTCAGCTCCAGTTGTCAGCATCCAGCAAAAGTACACTTGACAATGTGTCACAATATGTGGCACAATCTCATTTATGCCTAGCGTAAACATTCGCCAGCTTCGAGACACCAAACGGCTCAAAGCTTGGCTGCGTGCAGGCAAGACTGTGGAACTTCGCGAGCGAGACGAGGTAATTGCTCGCATTGTTCCCCAAGGATCGCCGCCGCCCGGCGATTGGCCCGACTTTGCGGCCCAACGCAAGGAAATTTTTGGCGATCGCACTTTGCCCGGGGCCGATGTGGTGATTGAAGAACGCGGTCGCTATTGAGGCTCCATTGACGACCGTCGCGTCGGCCGCGCCGCTGAATATCTACGCCGACACTTCTTTTTTTGTCTCTATCTATCTCCCTGATCGGCACACATCGGAAGTCGAGCGTCGACTCAGTTCGCGGCCGTCGCTGTGGATGACACCCCTTCATGTGGCTGAGTGCACACATGCCATCGAGCATCACGTTTTCCGAAAGGTGATTACGCGTAGCGAAGCTGACCGTGCGCTACAGAGATTCCATGAGTTTCGCGAACAACATCTGTGGAGGGAAGCGGCGCTCCCCGACCAGGTGTTTACCGTGTGTGCGCAGTTGGCTCACCGGTACGCGGCACGGCTTGGTGTTCGGACACTCGACACACTGCACGTGGCTTCCGCCCTCGAGCTGAAAGCCGAGCGTTTCTGGACGTTCGACGAACGGCAGGCGAAACTCGCGGTCGCTGCTGGTTTGAAAATCAACTCCTGAAAATCGACTAGCGCACCGCAGCCATGCGCGCCACTCCAATATGCTCCAGCGCGCGGTCGACCACCGTCTGCAGCTCGTGGGCGTATTTAACTTCGCGTCCCTTGGCCAGGATAACCCGTGCTCTTTCTGCATCGAACCAGGTCGGATTGCGGTTGTCTTCCTCAGGGGTGCGCGTCTGGCGGACTTCCATCAAAAAAGCCTTGACCACATATTCCTGCACGCCGCCGGGCTGCCAGAAGACACCCTTGGAGTGCACGTAGATGTGGAAATGTCGGGGCTCGATAACGCCGATCGCTCCCGCTTCCTCTCTGGCTTCTCGTTCCGCCGCCTGGCTGTGCGAGAGACGAGGCTCGGGAGCTCCCTTGGGAAACGTCCACTTGTTGCCGCCGTTGGTATTCACCAGCAGAAACTCGACATGCGAATCCATCCGCCGGTAGCAGACCGCAGCAACCTGCAAGGGCAGCGCAAAACGAGAGGCCCGAGGCACGCTCATGATTCGTAGTTTACTGCAAAGATATTTCAAGAATGTTAAATGCAACGAAAATGGTGCACCCTTTGGTAACGGGTCCTTTGGTACCCGATCCCCAGGAGCTCAAAGCTCAATTGTGGCTGGCGGGAGTCGTGGCGTCAGACGCCTTCTTGGACTGGGCAATCATGACATCAGTTTCCTTCAGCAGCCGTTTTTGGACCGTCTCCACGTACTTACTGACGATCGGCATCATACTTCGCATCGCCTCTGTCGCAATGGAGGGCATCTCTCGCAATATTTTCTCGCCGGTGGGCGTGGAGTAAAACACAATCAGGTTATCGATGTCGCCCTTGGTAAAGTGCTTCTGATATATCGGAACCGTGGCCTGCATCATTTCATCCCAGGGCATATTCGCGAACATCTCATCCATCCGCACGGCCATCTTCGACTCGTAGTCGGCGGGCAGTTCGTCTTTGTGCTTCAAATATTGCTCGTGCAGCATTTGACGCAAACCTTGGGCCATCGCGTCCGCCATCTTTGCTGCCATGCCGCGAGAATGGACGGTCTGAAGATATTTTTCGATATCCTCTTTTGTAGCGGGAGAGTCGGCGTCTGTCTGGGCAACACAAGTCCAGCTGATCACGAACACCATGCCAACAACAAAAAGTAGGCGCTTCATAACGACCCTCCAGAAATTCGGTAAGTATAGCTTTCACGTGCCCCGGCGATCCAGCGATTTACTGAGAGCTGAGAGCTGACAGCTGAGAGCTGCCTCCGAAGTTCAGCCCGCTCAACGCGGCGACTTTCTTAGCATCCACCCCTCGGCTGGCAATCAGCACTTGAAAATTCTCCCCCATACCATCCGGCGTGATCAGGTGTTTGAGCTGCAGGGCAACTTTCGCGCGTTCTTGCGGAATGCGGCAGTCTTCGAAGGCGTCGGCAAACTGATTCCCCTCGCCAATGCCCATCAGGAATTGCGCCTGCGTGAGCCGCTTTTCCACTTGCATACCAGCCTGCTCGCAGGCGGCACCGAGCGCGGTGAAATTGACGTGCGCAGTGAGATCCTGCTCTCCCGGAGCCTGGTAAGGATCGGGGCTCGAGGAGTGATGACGATATGCCATGAGCGTGCCACGGTGACGACCAGCGAGTTGTAAGTCGCGCGTGTAACCGTAGTCGACCATCACCAGCAGGCCGCGTTCGATGAAGCGGGAGCCAGCGATCTGCCGCATCCAATCCTGCGCGAGGATGGACGCTTCGATGCGCTCGCCGGGTTCGGGACGAACGCCGTAGCGGTCGAGGAACTCCAGTTCTTCGGCCAGCGGCGGAAGCCAGGTTTCGCGCAGACGATTGTTTTCGAGTGCGATGTGAAGTTTGCCGTGAGTGCTGAGAATCTCAACCGGCAGGGCATCGAAAAATTCGTTGGCGAAGACGATGATCGGAGTTTCAGGCGCGAGAGTGCGGCGCGGGCCGGTCGGCTGTTCCTCCTGAACTTTGGCTTTCCCACTGAAAATGTGTTCGCGAAGATTGTCACGCAGTTTCGCCCGCAGCGCAGGCGACGATTCCTGCAAGGTGTAAGTAAGCGCCGCGAAGAAGTCTCGGAACTTCTTGTTCGACCAATCGAGGACATCGCGGGCAAACAGGCCGCGACCAGGGCCAAGCTCAAGGATTTCGATCTCAGAAGGCCGATCGAGCGCTTGCCATATCTCGTCAAACTGCCGCGCCAGCAGGCGTCCGAAAACGGCGTGAACATCGCTGGCGGTGTAGAAGTCTCCGGCTTTGCCGAACTGCTCGGCGTTTGCCGCATAGTAGCCATGCAAAGGATCGTAGAGACAGATTTGCATGTAGCGCGAAAACGGAATCGGCCCCCGCTCGCGGATTTCGCTCTCGATTCGTTGCCGGACGGACAAATCGACGGACAATGCGCTAACTCCCCTCGCTTCCCTCTCCGGCGGACGCCGAACTCCGGGGAACGACGCGATCTTGCGGGGTGCGAATAAACATTTCGACGAAATAGTCATGCAGTCCGTCGTAGAGCTGGTGCTGAAGATGCCAGGCGAACTGCGGATGATCCAGGTCGCGTGCATGAATCGGAAGCACGTAGGTGTGAACCGGTACGGTCGAATTCTTCAAGTCGATCAGCACTTCGATAACGCCGTTATTTTCGCGCGCGGAAAAGGCAAGCAGCGGATGCTCGTAGAGCTTAAGGTGTTCCTGAACCATCCCGAGTTTACCGGCGCCCGACACGCATCCATTCTACTTGGGCTGCGCTAGCCAAGCTGCACTAGCCAAGCCGGATTAGCCAAGCCGGATTAGTGAGAAATAGATTCAACGCGCCAGACGCGTCCCTCCACTGTTTCGATCAGCACGCGGTCGCGACTAGGCTGCCATGCGGAGCGAATGCCGTTGTTCGTGAAAGGCGCGCTTGACCGCCGGCATAGCCAGATAAAGGATTACAGCCGCATTGATGATCCCGAAAGCCAGCGGAATTCCGTGCATGACAATCAGGACCGGCAACAGCAAAAAGAGCCCGATCGCTGAAAGAAACATGGTGAGCAGACGCCCCCAATTTTGCATACTTAGAACTCCATAGCCGGCGATCAGGTGAAGGGCTGCAAACAAAATAACCACCAGGCTGGCTACGTGCCCGAAGCCGCCGAAAAAGCGTCCGGTGGCGTTGCCCTCAACCGCCAGAGAGGCGAGTTTAGCGGCCAGTCCGGTAAACAGCAGGACTGACAGACCGAATAGAAGCCCGAGTATGCCGCGCAGAATCTGATAGAAACCGACCAGGGTGACACCAAGTGGGCGCATAAATCCTCCGGTGCAAACGTGGATGAAATATAACACAACGTTTTTATTCGTGGCCAAGGGCTTCGCCGGGATTCGAGGCGGGAGGCCTTAATGCCGGCAAACATCCCGCTCTATCACCGGCAAGCGCAAACCCTGCTCACCTGCCGCGGATTGTCGCGTCTAAGCGGCATCCCGGCACTGTGTGCGGGCCGATTGACCACCGAAATCCAATTCCTGATGGGAGGCATTCCCATGTTTCAAACTATGGTTCCAACTATGTTTCCAACTACGTTTCAAAATATGTTTCGAACAGCTTCGCGAGCTTTCCTGTTCTGCCTGCTGATGGCAGCCCTGCCGGCTCTGAGCCCGGCCCAGTCGTTCGTACTCGATCTGCCCCTGCAGAGCCAGCGGGCGCAGGTCTCACAACGCATCGGCATCACCGATATCACCATCAGCTATCACCGGCCGCTGGTGAATGATCGCAAGGTTTGGGATGGCCTGGTTCCCTACGGCAAAGTGTGGCGCGCCGGAGCGAATGAAAACACGACCATCACCTTCACCGATCCCGTCCAGATCGAAGGCCAGCCGCTCGCCAAAGGCACTTACGGATTGCACATGATCCCGAACGCCGATCAATGGACGATTATTTTTTCCAAGAACTCGACATCCTGGGGATCATTCACCTACGACCAGGCGGAAGACGCGCTCCGCGTGACGGTTAAGCCCAAAGCCGCCGATATGCACAACGCGCTCACCTACGACTTCGACGACCTGCACAAGGATTCGGCGGTGGTTGAGCTGCAGTGGGAAAAGATCGCGGTCCCATTCAAGGTTTCAGTCGATGTGCACGATGTGGTCGAGGCCAGCCTGAAGAAACAACTTCGTAATCTCTCGCAGTACACCTGGATGAGCTGGGACGACGCCGCGAATTACCTGCTGGCGGAAAAGGTCGCCTTCGATGATGCGCTGATCTATACCAACAAATCCATCGAAAATGAAGATCGCTTCGACAACGAGGACACCAAGGCAAAAGTACTGACCGCCCTCAATCGCAAGGACGAGGCCGCAGTCGCGCAGAAAAAAGCGCTGGACCTGGCCAGCCCGCTGCAGATTCACATATACGCTCGCCAGTTGCAGGCTGAAAAGCGCAGTGAAGAAGCGTTCGTCATCTTCCGCGAAAACGCCAAAAACCACCCCGACCAGTGGTTCGTGCATTCAGGTCTGGCCCGCATGTACTGCGCCCAGGGCAAGTTCGACGACGCGGCAAAAGAAATGAAACTGGCGCTAGCCGGAGCCCCCGACAACCAGAAGAGCTACGTGGACGGGTTGGTCAAGCGACTGGAGGCAAAGCAAGACATCAACCAATAACCCGGGGTGTCCCACTCCTTGCAGCCTTATCGCAAGGAGTGGGTGCCAGCAGCTTCACGCCGCGTCGCCCGTCTCGGATCATTGTTCCCCCTAATTGCCGACAACCTGGCAAAGCCGATGGACTGTGTGTTTTGCCAGTTATCGCTCGGCCTAGGGCCTTATAAGCTCATGATCGCTATAATGGGATTTCTCGTCCGGTTTTGGCGAATTGGTTGCGCGCAAAATGACCGGTTGACGAGTTGAATCCCGAGGAGAATGAAATGTCGACACTACGATTTCTCGCACCTGCAGCATTATTTGCCTGTTTTGCGCTGTCCAGCGCCGCGGCGCAGACGGCTGAACAACCCAAGACTCAACCCGATTTACCGGCGCAGTACGCGGCGACCGCATTCGGCCAGTCCGGCTCTGTTGCAGGCAAGAGCTTTAGCCTCAATATTTATGTGGAGGGACTAACGAGCGATGGCGAAGTTGAGGAACTGGCCGCGACGTTGAGGCACCAAGGCCAGGACGGTTTGATAAGCGCAATGGAGAAAATCAACGACAAGGGCCGTGTCGCTCCGACCGGCTCGGTCGGCACCGGAATGCGCATTGTCCGCATTCACCCGACAAAGGACGGCGGACAGCACATCGTGCTCGCGACCAATCGGCCGATTTCGTTTCCGGAGTTGTACAACGGCACGCGTTCCACCAACTACAAGATCGGCATCGTGGTGCTCGACGTCGACAAGGATGGCAAGGGGACTGGCTCGTTCGCGCCCCTCTGCAAAGTCAAGTTCAACAAGAAGAACGAACTGGAGATCGAGCACTACGGTCAGAAACCGTTTCGCCTCGCCAACGTCTATCGGCAAAAATAAACCGAGACGAGTCTTGCGCGACAAACCAGAGCTTCGTTGGCCTTATGAGGACATCACGGCGTCGATGCGGTTGGCGCTGAAGCCGACTCTTTGAGCACCACGACTTCCTTGCCCATCCGCTTGCCGACTTCGACGACGGTCGCCAGCGTGTCGTCATCGGTTTCGCTCTACTACTCCGTATTCCCGGCACTCCCGCGAGTGGACGCTAAAAATCGCTGTTCATCCCTCGTCAAGACGACAAGTAGCTCTGACCACGGCCGGACTGGCATCCGGGCTTTTTCTACTATTTACTGGATGCGGCAACGGGATTCATAGCGTTCGCAAAATTCACCAATTGCCGTTCATCTGCAAACATCATAAACCAACGCATTATCCCTACGCCCGGAGCTGGTTCAGTGACTAAATAATCTGTGAGATTCTTGAATTCATTATTCTTCCCATAAAATCTTGCTGCTGCTTCCTTGCGGGCAAGAAACGCTACCATGTCAGCGGCTTGTAAAGGCGGAAAATACTGACTCTTGGCAAATGTAATCCCGGCCAATTTCTTGGCAATTTCTGGTATGGCTTTCGCTATTGCTCGATAATGAATATAGCTATCCCATGCAGTCAAATCGTCGTCATCGGCGACAACGTCCAAGTGGTCTTGTTCACCAACATGATTCAGAATCTCGATTAAGCCACGAATGAAAGCCAGTTGATAAGGATCATGCGAGCCACCGAGACGCTTCTTGGCCTCCAGCGAGAGATGGTTATACCCCTTTACGTCCCACGCCTGTATAAAACCAATCTCGCAATGTTGGTTGATGCAATCCGCAAATGGCTTAAGGGCTTCTGTCCGCTCATCATACGTCTGCCAAGCAGGCATTCGTGGTCCGCAAGCTTGCGCTAAATCCCCGACCCTCGACATGTGCAATTCTTCGCCTAGCCCATATGAGCGCAACAATGTTTCCCATTCTGCGGAAAATTTCTCTAACCGAGACGCTCCTGCCGCGATGCCAGAAATGCTAATGAGGGGATTTCTTAAGTGCTTCCCGCTCTCATCGCAATATAGGTGGATGACGGCCATGAACGGCTCTCTCGAAAAAGCAATCTCAACGAATTCTAAAGCTTTTTGCAATCATTTATTTACGCAACCTTTCTGCTAACGTGCAAAAATAGCTGCCTGTCACGGTCCTTCGACCGCACCACGTTTGGGTTAGCCGGGTCTATTAGTGCCGATCTGTCAAACTGTTCGGACGAGGACTGCGGCAATCCCGCGATTTTGACGCCTGCCTTTTTCATCACAAACGGACGGGTCACCCGTCACAGACTTTTATCCGAGAATGCCTCAGAATGCAGGTCTGATCGGCGGGCTACCTGTGTGTCCGTCTTAAAAGACAACTCAGAACCCGCTGCAGGCGATTTTCAACGCTCTTTGACAAATGCGGTTCTGAGGCAAAAGTGGGAACCGGCTCACCGCCGGGGTCCCGAGCCGAGCGAGGATCGAGCGCAAAACCAAGCTAAGTCCTTATTCCGGAATATTTTGGAAATAAACCCTTTGCGCTCTAGATTTTGGCGGCGAGACCACTCATAACCCTCTGATTCCATAGATGGGGGGGGTAGGGGGGTGGCAGTAAACACGAGCTAATAACTTCGGAGTTACCAGCAAGAAAAGTGGGATAAACCAGTGGTTTTTAGGCCTTCTTAGGGAGCTGGCCTGTGATTCCGGATACTCACCGCGCGCCCCCAGACGCTCATGGAGCCGATAGAAACTCCAATCACGGCGTCGATGCGAACGGCGACGAATCCGACTCTACGAGCACCACGACTTCCTTGCCCATCCGCTTGCCGACTTCGACGACGGCCGCCAGCGTCTCGTCATCAGTTTCAAGCGCGCGCACGATTTCGAGCCGCTTCATCTGCTGCACCGGATTGAAGAAGCGCATGCCCACGCACTTCTTGGCGCGATAGGTAATGCTGGCAATCTCGCTGACGCTGAGCGAGGACGTATTCAAGGCGAGAATCGTAGCGGGACGACAGAACTTGTCGAGCATGGTGAAGATTTCGATTTTCGATTCCATTTCGTCGGGAACCGCCTCGATCACCAGATCCGCCTCCCGCGCGGCTTCATCAACCGAACCGGCATACTCCAATCGGGAAAAAGCTGCGTCGGCGTCACTGGCGTTGACATGGCCGAGTTCGACGGCTTGGGCGAGATGAGCGCGGATTTCCGTCTCGGCCTTGCGTAGGGCGTTCGGAAGCAGGTCTTCAAGGATGGTGCGATAGCCGCCGAGAGCGGCAGCATGAGCGATGCCCCGTCCCATGATGCCTGCGCCGATGACGGCGACCGTGCGGACTTCGGTCACTGTTCCACTCTTTACTCTTTGCCCGACTGCTCGAGATGCTGAACCACGCTCTCATAGCTCGGTTCGGACTTGCGGATATATTCGCCCAGGCGGGCGCACTCCTCTTTGGTCATCGCCGGAATGCTGGCGCTGATGCGGCGCAGAGTGGTGGCAATGTCGTCTATGTAATTCATCAGGCGGATAAGTTCTCCAGTTGCGGGCATGAAGGCTCCTTGCGTTTTCTCTGGCGCGCCTGCGGAACCGGAATCAGCCGCCGCGGCCAGTGGACTATTCATTGTTCAACATGCGAGCGGATTTAGCAAAGGAGGATAATAGCTCCATGCTGCGCGATCCGAGCCTCGTCCAGCTTTCGCGTCAACACCAGCACGCCCTGGCGCTCTGTGTGCGGATCGAGCGGGCGCTGCGGGGGTGCGCCGTGGATCTGGGCGCCTGGCAACTGGAAATGCGCCAGCTTTATAAAGACGAAGTCCAATTCCACTTCGCGGCGGAGGAAGAAGTCCTGTTCCCTGCTGCACGGCGGTTTCCAGAGCTAGCCGCGCTGGTGGAGGAACTCTGGAGCGACCACGAACGATTGCGGGAATATTTTGGTCGTGCCGAGAAGGGCGCGATGAGTCAAGGCGAACTGGAAACATTCGCGAAGTTGCTCTCCGGGCACATCCGCAAAGAAGAGCGGCAACTATTCGAGGCCATCCAGAACCGGATGCGGCCCGAAGAATTAGCATCGCTCGGAGATGAATTGGCGCGTGCGCTGGAAGACGCGGTGCAAGCGTGCAAGCTAAAGCCCAACGCGCGGAGCTAGCCTTCGAGCTTGAAGCGCGTCTCGGCAAGACGATACAGACGCCGCCAGAGCAGGCGGTTAGTGGTAACCACCACGGCGGCCAGGGCAATTGTGCTGGCCAGCAGGAGATCGAAATTCTTGGCATCGGTGGCTGCGGAAATCATGGCGCCGATGCCTACGGTCGAATAGGTCTGGCCTTTGAAATGAAAATATTCGGCAACGATGCTGGCATTCCAGGCGCCGCCTGAAGCCGTAATCATTCCCGTAACTAGAAAAGGAAAAATTCCGGGCAGAATCAGTGTGCGCCAGCGCTCCCAGCCGCGGATGCCGAACACGCTGGCCGCTTCTTTCAAGTCAGTGGGAATGGCGATGGCGCCGGCGATCACGTTGAACAGGATGTACCATTGCGTCCCGAGCAGCAGCAGAACGATCGAGCCCACTCCCAAGCCTCCGCCCATGCGAATCAGGACCAGCAACACCACCGGAAACAACGCCGTAGCCGGGACCGAAGCGGCAATCTGCGCGAGCGGCTGCGCGATGCGCGCCAGGCGCGGGTTGAATCCGATGGCAACGCCGGCCGGGATGGTCCAGAGGGCTCCCAGCACAAGCGTAAGATTCACGCGCAGCCAGGTTGCAAGCAAACCGATGCCGATCTGGTGAAATTCGGACCCGTGCAGGCCAGTCAAGATCATGACCACCTGCACCACGGCATAGCCGATCGCGCTGAGAGCTGCGATTCCGACTGCTCGCCAGAGCCACAAAACCGCGGCGTTCTCGCCTGCCGATTCAACGCGAACGTCATGCCGAGGCGCAAAGTAACGAATCATCCGTTCACGAAGTGGACGAACCGCGCGCTTACGAAAAAGCGCGACGCCACGCGAACGCTGGAGAAAATCGAGTACCCAGGAAGTTGGGACGCTGGCGCTCTCGACTTGCTCCATTTTGAATTTCTCCGCCCAAGCAATCACGGGACGCCATACGAATTGGTCGATCATCACAATCACGGCCACCATCGTGAGAATGCCGAGGACAATGGAGCGTGTGTCACCGTCATCGGCAGCAGCCTGGAGGTAAGAGCCGAGTCCGGGCAGGCGGAAGTCGCCAAATTGCTCGCAGGCCATCAGGAAGAACCACGCTCCAGCGACCGACATCATGGAATTCCAGACCAACCCGATGGTGGCGAAGGGCAGTTCGATCTGGAGGAAGCGCTGCCACCAGTTGAAACGGTAGATCGTGGCCGCTTCACGCATCTCGCGCGGGATGCTTTTCAGCGATGCGTAAAAGCTGAAGGCCATGTTCCATACCTGTCCGGTAAAAATGAGCAGGACCGCGCCTAGTTCGACGCCCAGTTGACGTCCTGGAAAAAGCGCGGACATGGCCAGCATCACACCCGGAAGGAAGCTCAATACTGGAATGGATTGCAGAACGTCAAGCAGCGGAATCATGAAACGCTCGGCGCGCGGGCGGTAAGCGGCGATGTATCCGTAGGTGACGGCGAAGAGGAGGCTCAGCACATAGGCCAGCGCGATGCGGAGCAGGGAATATCCGGCATAGACGGGGAGAGAACCGACGCTGCGGCTGATCTCGATCTGAGGATGGAAGGGACCGAGCCAATTGCGTCCGACTTGCACGACGCCATAAAAGAGCGCCAGGCCGCCGGAAAACATGATGAGGTCGGGCAAGCTCGATACGCTCGCACGCGGCAACACCGACCAGATACGAACCAACGGACGGAAAGTAATCCGTTGCGGACGGTTCACGGCTGCACCGGAGTGGTGGTTGGCGGATGCGGCTCTCCGACCGGTTCGGCGAGCACCAGGCGATGCGATTCCCGATCAAAATCAAAAATCTCAGCGTAGCGGCCCCAGTTCATAGCCGTATCAAATTGTCGCTCCACTTCATCCTGACTGAAGTGCTCGTCGAGGATGTCGTAGAAAAACTCCTCGGAAATGGAGCGATCAGTCTTGGCGTGCAGGATGCTGTCGATCTGCTGCAGAATCATGACGTGTTTAAGCGCGGCCTGACGGAAAAGAATCTTGCGCGTGAGGATGTCAGCTTCCGCAAGGGCTGTGCCCTCGGGGGAGATTTGGACATCGCCCTCTTTCAATGTGGCGAATCCGAGCAACACTGAAGCCTCAACGATCGGGAGCAAGTCTTCCGTGTCCATAATAAGGACTTCGGCGAGACGGTGGAGATATTCCTGTCCACCGCGGTCCTGCAGCAACTCAAGCAGACCAGCGATGCCGCCGACGCGCGCATGCGGAAGCATCTGGTATTTCTGGCGAGCCGGTTTCTGCGCGGCTGCTGTAGCGTCGGGAACAAGCAGCGCGAGTTGGGGCTGCGTCATGATCTTGTAGATGTAGTCCACCAGGTCGATAAAGCGCGCCGATTTGCGATCGCGGGGATGCGCCAGTTCAATGGGAAAATCGGCGCGCACCCAAGCCGGATTTCTTGCCAAAACGATTATGCGATCCGCCAGCAGTACGGCTTCTTCAATATTGTGTGTCACCATAAAAATAGCGCTGGTCGGCATTTTCTTGCTGATCCAGAGCTCGAGCAATTCGTTGCGCAGGTTTTCCGCCGTGAGCACGTCGAGCGCCGAAAAAGGCTCGTCCATGAACAGGACTTCGGGTTCCACCACCAGGGCGCGCGCAAAGCCGACGCGCTGTTTCATGCCGCCAGAAAGCTCTTTCGGGTAGGCGCTCTCGAAGCCGTCGAGGCCAACGGTGTCGAGGATGCGCAACGCGCGTTTGTGACGCTCCATAGCCGGCACTCCGCGAGCTTCAAGCGGAGCCTCGACGTTATCAAGTACGGTGAGCCAGGGGAACAAAGCAAAACTCTGGAAGACGATGGCCACGCCTGCGTTCTGCGACGTGATGGGCTGCCCGTGCCACAGAACTTCGCCCGACGAAGGCTTGCTGAGTCCGGTCAGAATCCGCAGCAGCGTGGACTTGCCGCAGCCGGAGGGACCGAGCAGCGCGATAATTTTTCCCGGCTCTACATCGAGGTCGACGGGCGCAATAACTTCAATGCGGTTCCCATCCGGCTGGAGGTAGAATTTTTCGACAGCCTTCGCGCGAATAATGGGATCGGTGGGCTCGGTCACGAAATCGTACTCCAGAAAGTTTGGTCAATTCGCCTCGCAGCGAGGATACACTACTCAGGCTGCCCACTCTTCACCGTCGTATGCGCTCGCTGCCACCGGCAACGGTTGCGGCAGCCGGTCCGAAACCTCAACGAGTGTGGCCAGTTTTTTCGCCAACTCCGGGCGCAGCAACTCGGCCCCAAAACGCCAGCGCCAGTTCCCGCCTGGGCGGCTGGGCACATTCATGCGCGCGTCACTTCCCAACCCCAGCACATCCTGCATCGGCACCACGCAGAGGCTCGCGACGGAATTGGAAGCGGCGCGAATCATCGCCCAGTGGACACCGTCTTCACATCGGCCCAGGTACGCTTGTACTTGCTGGTGTTCATATTCGGTTGCGCCCGATGCCCACCAGCCAAGCAAAGTATCGTTGTCGTGTGTACCGGTGCATACCACTTTGTCGGTGGTAAAGGTGTGCGGCAAATGGGCGTGCGCGCCGACATCGCCGAACCCAAACTGCAACACCGCCATGCCCGGAATCTTGAGGCGTTCGCGGAGCGCATGCACGTCGGGCGTGATGTATCCGAGATCCTCGGCAAAAAATGGAAGCCCACCCAGGGCCTCGCGCAACGCCACAAATAAATCGTCCTTGGGGCCGTCAACCCAGCGGCCGCGAACCGCCGTTGGTTCGCTGGCCGGAATCTCCCAGTACTGCGAAAACCCCCGGAAGTGATCGAGTCGAATGTAATCAAAATTGTGCGTGACCCAGCGCATCCGGTCGATCCACCACGAATACCCCTGCTCTTTCATTACGTCCCAGCGATAAAGAGGACTGCCCCAGCGCTGGCCGTCTTTGCTGAAAAAATCCGGCGGCACGCCCGCAACAACTTCGGGATCGAGGTCGGAGTTCAGGCGAAACAGATCGGGATGAGTCCAGACATCAGCGCTGTCGAAATTCACAAAGATTGCAATGTCGCCCACGATGCGAATGGAATGCTGCGCGCAGTATGCTCGAAGCGCCTGCCACTGTTCGAAGAAAAAGAACTGCACGACGCGGCGCGCATTGAGTTCGTCGAGCATTTCGGTGTGCGCCTTCTCGATCGCCACCGGATCGCGATGAGTAAGTTCATGGGGCCAGCGGTTCCACGTTGCCAGCTTGAAACGCTCGCGCAAACCGTCGAAGAGAACGAAGTCGTCGAGCCACCATCGGTTTTGCCGGCTGAAGCTCTCATAACGCGAGCGGGCGCTCGGCGGAGCGGAGCGCACGAAATTTTGCGCTGCTTCAAACAGCAGGGGCATCTTCCGTTGGAAAACCGAGGGGTAATCCACGGGCCCGGTACTGCTCGGTAGAGAGTCGATCCGACCGGGATCAATCCAGCCGCGATCGGCGAGCCGCTCCAGACTGATCAATAACGGATTTCCCGCAAAAGCCGAAGTAGAGGAATAGGGCGAGTCTCCGTAACCGAGCGGGCCTAGAGGCAGCACCTGCCACAGACCCTGCCGCGCGGAAGCGAGAAAATCCGCGAAGGCGTATGCCGGTGGACCAAAGTCACCAATCCCGCCGCGCGAAGGCAGCGAGGAGGGATGTAGCAGAATTCCGCTGGCGCGCGGGAATGACATTCAAAATCAGTTCTCAGTTCCCGGTTCTCAGTTTTGATCTCTCGGATATTCACGGTGTTAGCACTTACTGAGAACCGAGAACTGAGAACTTCTTCTTCGCTATGAACCTTCTTGCCCGCCTTGGCGGGTTAGATTCTTCATCTCGTCCTGGTTGATCTTTAGCCGTTTGGTCTTCTGCATTTCTGCACGCAGGTTGGTGACGAACAGCCCGAACAAATCGTTCTGCTTGGCTTCGAGAAGTGACTGCCGGACCTGATCCTTCTTCTCGGCGTATTCCTGGTCCGTTGGCGCCTGCTTTTCGAGAAGCTGAGCAACCACGCCATTGCCGCCGGCAGTGATCGGCCCACTGATTTCGCCCGGATTCAGTGAGAACACCGCACTCGCATTGGTCATCGACCCGATGTCAGGAACCTGGCCATCGGGCGCAACCAGATCGCTCGTCTTCACCGTCGCACCCAGATCTTTGGCGGCTTTCTTCAAATCGTGCGCAGCCTTGGCGCGGTCAGAGAGTTCCTGCGTCTTCTGGTGCAGCAGAAACCCGGCGCGCTCGTTCTTGAACTGAGCTTCGACCTTGGAACGGATCTCTTCGAACGTCGGCGTAGCCGGGGGCTTTATAGCGAGCAACTGGAAGACTACGTAGCCTTGGGGGATCTGCACCACATCGGGCGGAGCCTTTTCAGTTCCGTTGAACACAGCATCCATAAACTGTGGATTCGCGGCCAGCCCAGGCAAGCTGTCGGTTCGTCCGAAGAATTCGGTGGTGATTGCCGGCTGACCCTTGGCGGCGGCTGCCTTGTCGAGCCCGTCAGTACGCGCCTGGCTGAGCAATGTGTTCGCTGCCACTTCGGTGGCGTGTGCCGTTTTCTGCTGCTTCACTTTCTCTGCGATCTCGCCTTTCACCTCGGCGAGCGTCTTGAGATGAGCATCCTGCTTGTCTTCGACGCGGATGATATGGAAGCCGTAACTGCTTTTGACCAGGTCGCTGGTCTGTCCTTTGCCGAGCGAGAAGGCGGCCTTCTCGAATTCAGGCACGGTGCGGCCGCGGCCGATCCAGCCGAGTTCGCCTCCGCTTTTCGCGCTGCCGGGATCGTCAGAATATTTTTCCGCGAGCTTGGCAAAATCCCCGCCCGCCTTAACCTGTTTCAAGACGTCTTCCGCTTTCGCGCGAGCATCCGCAACGGCTTTCTCGTCCTCCTTCGCGCCGGACGCTGGCAGAGGAGTCTTGATCAGAATGTGGCTGACCTTCACCTGTTCGGGCACACGGTACTCGTCGCGGTGCTGATCGTAATAAGCCTGCAGGTCCTGATCGGTCACCGTCGCGGCAGCCCCCATTTTCGCGCTGTCCACGACGACGTACTTGATCTGCCGCTTCTCCGGGATGGAGTTGTTGTAGGTGGCCTTGTTGCGTTCGTAGAAGGCCTTGAGTTCCTCGTCGGTTGGGTGCAAGCCCTTCAGGATGTCTGCTTGCGTAACCACGGCATATTCGAATTTCACCTTTGTGTCCCGGCGGTTGAATTCGTCGCGAACTTCACCGTCCCCCACGAAGGCGCTGCTTGAAACCAGGGCGCGAAGATTGCGCGTCAGGATGCTTTCCTTAACCTCCGCTTCAAACTGAGGAACGGTTAGGTCATGTTGCTGGAGAAGGTTTTCGTAGTCTTCCTGTCCAATGAACTTGCCGTCGGGAAAGAACACGCTGCCAAACTGTCCGTGCTGGAGCTCATCGCGCACTTCGTCGTCACTGGCGTGCAGACCCAGGCGGCGGGCCTCGGCAACCAGCGTCTTCTCATTGATGAGTTGCTCGGCGGCCTGACTTTCAAAATAGGGTAGCAACGCATTGGCCTGCTCACCGCCGCGAGGAAATTGCTGCCGGATCATGTCCCTCGCCGTTTTTTGCACCTCGGGCACGGTCACGGTTTCGTCTCCGATTGTGGCGAGAACGCCAGCCGGAGGCGCGCCAATGCCGAGGCTGGACCCAATCCCGCCAGGAATGAGCGTGATCGCCATCGAGGCGCAGATGAGGACGAGCAGTGCGCCAAGAACAATCTTCACGGTCGGCCCTGCATTTTGAAGCTGTCGAATCATAGTCAGATAACTCCGAGTTACCTAATTCCGGCAGAGTACTCCACGGTGGAAGCCAGAATTTACGATTATAAACTAGCCACCAAGCTGGCGGCTCGGGGTGAAAGCGAAGCCCGGCAGTTCAACACCACCGGATTTCCTCACAAGCGTCTCCGCGTGCTGATCAGCGCTTTGCAGAAGTCCTATTGAATCGAATTAATAAAGGTGTTATGAACTTAGGGTGGCTCCTGCAGTATGGGTCCCATCTTTTCGATTTTTCATCATCAACCATGCATCTTCAACCAGGTATGAAGGAAGCTTTGATGAAGATATTCCGCCTCCTGATCCCGTTTTTTTCGCTCGCCATCGCTGCCGCCCAGCCCAGTTTCCAGCCGGGCACGGCCCTGACGCTCCCTTTGCGCGAAGGGTGGGCGCTACAGTCTTCCGCGAAGGTGACGGCAACCGGCGAAGCGGTTTCCGGCACGGCATTCAAGGCCAACGACTGGATTCGAGCCGATGTTCCAACCACGGTGGTGGCCGCACAGGTAAAAGATGGGCTCTTGCCCGATCCTTTTTTCGGCATGAATCTACGGCAATTTCCCGGGATCACCTATCCCATCGGCGCCAATTTTTCGAATATTCCGATGCGCTCCGACAGTCCCTACGCGGTTTCATGGTGGTACCGCAAGGAGTTCTCGCTGCCCAATGGTTTCGATGGAAAAACCGTGTGGCTGAACTTCCGCGGCATCAACTACCGCGCCAGCATTTTTCTCAACGGAACGCAGATTGCGAATTCGAACGAAGTCGCCGGCGCCTGGCGAACTTACGAATTCAACGTCACCTCGGCCGTCAAGCAAGGAGCGAACGTACTCGCGGTGCAGGTATGGGCGCCAACCGAGAACAGCCTGGCGATCACATTCGTGGACTGGAATCCCGCGCCGCCCGACAAGAATATGGGCCTGTGGCGTGAGGTGTATTTGACCACCAGCGGGCCGGTCGCGCTGCGGCATCCGGCAGTGTTCTCGAAGGTTGATTCGCCCACGAACAACACGGCCCACTTGACAGTAACCGCGCTGCTGAAAAATGTCAGCGGCAACCCCGTAAAAGGGACGCTGAAAGGCAGGATAGAAAACATCGAATTCGCGCAACCGGTGGAACTGGCGGCGGGAGAGTCAAAAGACGTGGCCTTCTTGCCCGCTCAGTATCCGCAGCTCAACCTGAATAATCCTCGGCTGTGGTGGCCCGTGCAGATGGGGACGCCGAACCTCTACGAACTGACTCTTTCGTTCGAGGCGAATGGTGATATCTCCGATTCCTCGCGCACTAGGTTCGGCATTCGCGAAATTACATCCGCGGTTGTCCAGCAGTCGCCGGATCGCTTCAAACGCCTGTTCAAGATCAATGGCAAGAACATACTGATTCGCGGCGCGGGCTGGACTCCCGACATGATGCTTCGGCAGACGCCGGAGCGGCTCACCGATGAGTTCCGCTATGTGCGCGACATGGGACTGAACACGGTCCGGCTGGAAGGCAAACTCGAAACAGGGGAATTCTTTGAGATGGCCGACCAACAGGGCATCCTGGTGATGGCGGGATGGTGCTGCTGCGATTCCTGGGAGCATTGGGGAAGCTGGAAAGATGAGGACTTCGAAATCGCCCGGGCCTCTTTGCGCGACCAGATGTACAGACTGCGGAGCCACCCGAGCATGCTGATGTGGCTGAATGGCAGCGACAATCCTCCGCCACCGGACGTGGAGGAGATGTACCTGAAGATTGAAGGCGATCTGCGGTGGCCGAATCCGGTGGTGTCTTCGGCCACCGCGAAGACGACCACGTTAACCGGCGGAAGCGGCGTGAAGATGAGCGGGCCGTACGAATATGTTGCGCCTTCGTATTGGACGGCGGATCCGAATCTTCGCACCGAAGACAAAAGCTGCAACCCCGGCGGATGTGGCGGCGCTTACGGTTTCAACAGCGAAACCAGCATGGGACCGGCCGTTCCGCCGATCGAGAGCGTCGAGCGCATGATCCCGAAAGATCATCAGTGGGCGATGAATGGCCCGCTGGACGAATACTGGAATTTCCACGCTGGCGGCGGCGCCTTTAAAACCATTAAGGTGTTCACCGACGCGCTGAATGCGCGTTACGGAAAAGCCGGCAGCGCGGAGGACTTCACCTACAAGTCCCAACTCATGACCTACGAGGGCGTGCGCGCCATGTATGAGGCCTACAGCCGCAACAAATACACTTCGACGGGCGTGATCCAGTGGATGCTGAATAACGCGTGGCCCTCGATGATCTGGCATCTCTATGACTACTATTTGCGGCCGGGCGGCGGATATTTCGGCGCGAAGAAAGCGATGCAGGCGCTCGACCCCATCTATGGATATGACGATCACTCCGTGTGGCTGGTGAGCAGCCAATATGTTGATGCCAGGGGATTGAAGCTGGTGGCGCGGGTGTTCAATCTGGATGGAACACAGAAGTTTATGAAAGAGGCAGCGCTCGATGCGGCCTCCGACAGCACCGCGAAAGTGTTTGAGCTTCCGCGGATCGAGGGATTGTCGCCGGCGTACTTTCTCGATCTTCGCGTCACCGATGGCAGCGGCAAACTCGTCGGGTCGAACTTCTATTGGCTCTCGACGAAACCAGAGACGCTCGACTGGGCAAAATCAAACTGGTATATGACTCCGACTGCGACCTATGCGGACTACACTTCGCTCGCGCAATTGCCCAAGGTGAAGCTGAATGTATCGAGTCGCAGCGAAACGCAAGGCGGCGATGCGATAACCCGCGTCACCGTGGAAAACCCCAATAAGACCGTAGCATTTTCCCTGCGCCTGAAGCTCGACAAAGGCAAAGGCGGCGAGGAAATACTGCCGGTGGTCTGGCAGGATAATTACATTTCATTGCTGCCCGGTGAAAAACGGGAGATCACGGCAACCTATCGCGCCAGCGCGATGGAAACGGCGAAGCCTGAAATCGAAATCAGCGGCTGGAACGTGGAATAGATCTTCGTGAGAATTGTCATCCCGAGCGAAGCGAGGGATCTGCATCTTGCCGCGAACTGCAGATCCCTCGCTTCGCTCGGGATGACAAAACTTAGGAGAGTTTTCTATTCTTCCGGCGGCAGATCGAAGTTCACCAGGTCTCCGCGGAAGCCACGCGTCTTCCAGGCACCGAAGGCGATTCCAACGGCCATCCAAATGGCGCCTGCGACCACCGCCTTGCGGCTGAGGCTCAGCCAGAGCAAGAAGCAAATCAAAAAGCCGAGAACGGGCGGCGCGGCAAACGAGATTGTCCATTTTTTATCGCGCACCACGTAGCGCATGAATGCAGCGGCGTTCACGCCCATAAACGCGATGAGCGCACCGAAGTTGAGCATCTCTGCGCCCAGACCGTAACTCATCACGAACGCGCCAATCACCGCGATTGCGCCGACGAACAACACGTTATTCCGCGGGACGCGGTGCTTCGCGTCTACCATGCCGAAAAATGATTTCGGTAGCGCGTTGCTCCGTCCCATGCCGTAGAGCAGGCGTGCAGCGCCGATTTGCGAGCCCAGGCCCGATCCAAAGTTGGCGACCAGCAGGGTGAATCCGATGATGCCGAACATCGGCTTCCAGGCGCGGCCTGCGACGTGAACGAAGGCAGTGTCAACGTCCGGAAAAGGCTGAGATGCAGGCCAGATCAACTGCGCGGCGTAGACCTCAAAGGCCGATAGAATACCGATCACCAGGCACGTCAGCACCGTTGCCAGCAGAATGTTGCGGCGCGGGTTTTCCGCCTCTTCCGAGAGCGTGGAGATTCCGTCGAAACCGATGTAGGTAAGAACCGCGATTGAAGTTCCTCCGAGGACGGCCTTCGTGTTCCACATGCTCGGATCGTAGAAGGGATGCGTATAGAAGCCCGCACTGTCGTGCGGATGGCCGAAGATGTAACGCGCCGCAACCACAAAGAAAATTACAATCACCACGCCCATTGCCGCCGCCAGTGCCGAGTTCACGCGTGCCGAGGTTTTTACTCCCTGGATGTTCATGAGCGTAAACACCAGCGCAAAGAAGACAGCCCACACCGCGTACGGCACGCCGGGAGCAAACACGTGCGCCTGCTGGCTGCACCAGATGGTACAGATGATCGGATTCAGCATGTAATCCATCACCATGCTCCAGCCGGTGACGTAACCAAGAGCGGGATTGATTTCCTGGCCAACGTATGTGAAGGCCGATCCGGCGCTGGGATAGGCGCGTGCCATGCGGCCATAGCTGATGGCGGTAAACAGCATCGCCACCATGGCGATCAGGATGGTCGTAACCACGTGCCCATGACCACGGTCGCTGAGCACCCCGAACACCGACATGGGGGCGACCGGCTGAATCACGATGATGCCGTAGAGAATCAGGTCCCAGAGCGTGAGCGAGCGCCTCAGGCGCGGCGAGTTGGCGGGGGAGCCGGCGGACGGGTTGGCGGTAGAACTCATTTTATATTTACGTTCTCAAAACAAAACCCCATTATCCTGCGGAGATAACGGGGTTCGGAGGAAGGACATCTTCGTGACTGGCGGGACCGCGAAGTGAACCGCCCTGCCGCACTTCCACAAAATCCTGCTCGAATTCTATACGGCAGGGATATTCTGTCAACGAAAAAGCTCCTCTATTAAAACGATTCTTGCCGGGATTATTCCTTGGGATATTGAAACGAATATCCGCTGGCTTCGTTTCCCGACATGAACCTGGTGTTGTATTCGAGCAAGTAGTTCAAGTGCTCGGCATCGGAGGGAAAAACCTCGCCGGGATACGGATACGTCTCCATGGCGCGAAAAGGCAGCGGCTCAACCGTATCTCCGCGGTAGGCATAGAAGTCCATATCCTTTTCGTATCCGTTGGCGACGAAGAAATAGTCGCGCACCCATCCACCCGGCAGTGCGGGCAGTTTCGCTGGATCGAAATCGAGCGCAACCTCGTCGCCTGATCCGAAGACGACAAACTTATCGTCGATCGATTCGAGCAGCGGCCGCACGTCGCCATAGCGCGTGTAAGCGCCTGCAGGCCGCGTGTAGGGGCCGGTGGCGCTGGCCTTTTCGTAGATGTATTTCACGTTACCCGGCGGCCGATCTTCGATCTTCAGCGGAAATCCATGAAAATTCAGGTCAGCACGGGCGAGCGGCACCGGCGTCAGGCGAGCGCTTTGATCTTTGTTTTGATCCTGGTTCGTCCGGCTGATCAGGATGTTGTCCCAATAGATCTGTAGATTCGTGGTAATGCGAATACGCCGCGTGCCCAACGGAAGTTTTCCGGTGAGATCGGCAGTCATGGTACGCGCGCCGCCTGCCGGGAATCCGATGTCATCGACGACGCGGAGCCATTTTTCGTTTCCGTGGTTTCCAGACGAGCTTCCGGTTGAGACTCGCGCTTCGACGTACGGCGCAAACGGCCGCAAGTGCGCCTGATCGGCGGCGTACATGCTGGTCGCGGAGAAATACTCGATTTCGCCATGCATCAAAAGCCACAACGGACCGCCGCGGTAGGGCTCGCCGAGATCAAGTTCCAGGCTGTGGGGCTCGGTGAATCCCAGAAATGAAAGCACTTTGAAGTCGCCAAAATAGCGATGCGCGAGCAAATCGGGGAGCACGTCGTGGCCGTGC
Source organism: uncultured Acidobacteriaceae bacterium (assembly GCA_963747545.1). Lineage (GTDB taxonomy): Bacteria > Acidobacteriota > Terriglobia > Terriglobales > Acidobacteriaceae > Acidiflorens. Next base: position 132,698 of record CAVVFQ010000007.1, read on the forward strand.
TCATCCCACGCGCCGGCGGGCGGACGCGCATCGTTCTTATTGCTGAACACAACCTTGAACGGCGGGTACGGAGGATTGCTCGCGAAATATTCGTTCGGATATACGTCGACCTCGGCGGGATGATCGACGGCGAGCAATTGCACCTGATCGAGATAAACAGACTCTTCGAGGGGCTCCATGAAGCGGAAGCTCAGCTTGCCATCTTTTTCGCGGAGCGAAGCGCGGTCGAGCTTGATGGCTTCGGTCGGGCGTGCGATGTTCCTGACGACGCTGCGCTGGACATTGCCATCTCCCGCCGCGATCCAGTGTCCGACGACGCCTGCACCGAGCATGTCGCCGACAAGTTCGTAGTGCGTCCCGTCCCACGCGAAGAGCGTTGGACAGGAGCTGCCGCGGCGGTCGAGTTCAGTGATGTTCTGCAGCTTGTTGGCAGCGACTCCAATTTCATCTTGCAGAACGCCGGTCGGCCACAGCATGCGGACCACGTCGGCTTCCTTCGCTTGCCCGAGACCGATGGTCAGGTAGGGCGAGTTCTGTCCGAGGTAGCCGGACGACCCGTACACTTCAAACTTCTGCCGCAGGCCTGCGGAAAACACTTCCACCTTCGTGCCGATGGCGCTCTTGTTATCGTTCAGGCCCTTGAGCGCGAGGCGCAGCGAGTTGTTCTTGTTGCCGCCTTCGTTGCGGAGCAGCACCGCCGGGCCGTGATTTTGCGTGATCAGCAGATCGACGGCGCCGTCGTTGTCGTAGTCTCCAACAATGACCGCGCGCGGCGCTGTGAGCTGAATTTTGTCGAGTCCGACGTCGACGGTGACGTCTTTCCAGCCGTCGGGGCCGAGATTACGGAAGAGGCGGACCTCCCCCTTTCCGTCTTTCGTCTCGCCGACCGCGACGAGATCGACCCAGCCGTCGTTGTCGTAGTCGATGGCGGCGACGCCGTAAGCGCGGACCCAGTTGGTTTCGGGAAGCTTCACCTGCTCAAAACTCTTGCCATGATTGTTGCGCCAAAGCGTTATTCCGGGCGCGCCCGAATGCGTAAACGCAATGTCCATCCAACCGTCGTGGTTGAAGTCGAGAACCGCGAGTCCGATGGTTGGCGCTGGCATGACGGAAGACCACGGCTGCCGAACAAGAAATTCTCCTTCGCGCTGGTTTTCAAAGATACTGGGAGCCTCGGCTGAACTGGTAACCACAAGGTCGACGGCCCGATCGTTGTTACAGTCGGTGCCTATGCTGTTGGTCGCGGTCGCTCGCCATAACCCGAGATCGCTAGTCACGTTCGTGAAGGTGCTATTCCCGTTGTTGCGCCACATCTCCGAGGATAGTGGTGACGCGTGCCACTCTAACCCCGTAACTGGGGACGAAGCTTCCCTAATGCCCAGCAAATCCAAGTCCCCGTCATGATCGTAGTCAACAAAATTCAGGCTCCGCCAACTCACTAAGCTAGCGCCCGCGGTTCTGTCGCTAATAATCCCGGCAGCCTGTGCTACGTCGACAAACTTCATGGCTTTATCATTGCGCAGCAAATGAATCCCGCTCGATGTGCTAATTGCGAGATCTGGGAGACCGTCGTTGTCATAATCGCCCGCCGTACATCCTGCAGCGCCCTCCGCCGCACTAACGCCGAGCTTCTGCGTAACATCTTCGAACTTCCCTTCTCCGAGGTTGTGAAAAAGGGCCGCTCCTCCGAGCGCCCCGCCACCTCCCAGAAACAGATCGATTCTGCCGTCATTGTCATAATCGACGAAACAAGCGGCGGAACTTCCATTCACGGCCAGCCCCGCGCTCTGCGTCACATCCACAAACCGCACCGGAATCGCCGCCCCCACCTTCTCCACCGCCATTGGCGACTCTTCCGCGCGCGAATACTTTCCCTGTTCGCCATATGCCAAACTGATGGGCGAGCCCAGCTTGTTCTGCGTGATGTACTGGAATTTCTTCATCGCCTCATGGGCGGGATCGGCTTGTCCGGATTGCTGGTAGGCCCGCGCCAGTCCAAACTGGGCGGAGGCGTGGTGCGGGTCGAGCTTTAATGCGTGCTCGAAAGCAGCGATCGCTTCTGGAAATTGCTTGAGTTGCGCATAGGTCGATCCGAGGAAGTACCATGTGTCGGCGTCGCTCGCATCAATTTCAGTAACGCAACGAAACGCGTCTACGGCAGCGCTCGCGTCGGCGGAGTTTTTGTAATAGAGGCCAAGGTTGTACCAGGCGTGGGGGTCTTTCGGATTGTTCTTTACTTCTTTTTCCAGCAGCGCCTTCGCCTCATCGAGCCGCTGCAGGTTAAGCAGCGCCACGCCGCGATTGACGTTCGCGACCTCTAACGCCGGATCATTGGCAGCCGCTTCTTCGAACTTCTTCAGTGCTTTTTCAAACAGCTGCTGATTCATGTACGCGACTCCGATGTTGTTGAGGCGCGCTGCCTCCTGCGAATTGGTCGCGGGACGGTTCGCGGCCAGCAGCGCAAGGAGCAGTACGAGAAGAAAGGTAGAGACGAGGGCGATGCTCAGCGTCTTGGTCATCAGGGCTTCGAGACGATTCTATCTGACTCGGCTACTTAGTCCCGTAGGCGCGCGAGGTGATCTGGCCCTTCGCTTCCTGAACGGTGATGGTCTGCCCCGTCGCTATCTTCGAGAGCTTGTCCACTTGTCCGCTGGGCCAGTCGACTTCGATGGCATCAGCTTTGTTTCTCGATCCCATGCCGAAGGTCAACACCAGTTCGCTCTGTGAGAGATAGCTGGAGCCGGACTTTACGGTGAGCCACTGCTTGTCGTTTCCGGCGCTGACGCGGACGACCGCGCCGATGCCGTCGCGGTTGGACTTTGTGCCGACGAGTTTTACACGCAGGCTCTGATTCGTGCCGCCCTGGTTGAGGTAGAGATGCGCCGGGCCGCCGTTGGTGGTAATGAGGATGTCGAGCGCTCCGTCGTTGTTGATATCGGCGTAGGCCGCGCCACGCGCGACTTTCGGCGCGGCGAGCCCGTTCCCGATTTTCGTCGTAACCTCCTCAAACTTGCCGTTGCCGAGGTTGCGGAACAGGTGCGGCGGTTCGGCGTAGCTGACGCGCTTTTGCACCGTCTCGATCTGGTCTTCAATGTGGCCGTCGGCGACGAAGATATCTTGCCAGCCGTCGTTGTCGTAGTCGAAAAAGAAACAGCCAAAACCGAGCGTCACGAGCGTCGCGCGGCCGACTTCCGAGCGCGGAGCTTCATCCACGAACAACCCGTTGCCTTCGTTGTGGTAGAGCGAAAGCATCTGGTTGGAGAAATTTGTAATCATCAGGCTCGCGCCGCCAGAGCGGTCATAATCCGCGGCATCAACGCCCATGCCGGCGCGGGCCACGCCATCTTCGCTGAATCCGATGCCGGCGGAAACTGCGCGCTCTTCGAAGGTGGCGTCCTTTTTGTTCAGGTAGAGCTTGTTGGGCTGAGTATCGTTCGCGATCATGATGTCTGGCCATCCGTCGTTGTTGTAGTCGAGAATGGTGACACCCAGACCTTTTGATGTTGGATCGTAGAGGCCGGCTTTCTGCGTAGCATCTTCGAACTTGCCGTTGCCCAAGTTGTGCCAGAGGCGGGCCGACGTTCCTTTATACGATTCGGGCGTGCAGTACGACTTGTGCGCACCATCGAGCGTGCAGTAAAGATCGGTTTGCTCGGACCACCGCACGTAGTTGGCGACGACAAGATCGAGTTTGCCATCGCGATCGTAGTCGACCCAGGCGGCGCCGGTGGAGAACTCGCTCGGACCCCAGAGTCCCGCAGATTTCGTAACATCTGTGAACGTACCGTTGCCGTTGTTGTGGAAGAGATGGCTCTGGCCGACGGCGGAAATGAAAATGTCATCGAAGCCGTCGTTGTCGTAATCGCCGACAGCGACGCCCATCCCAACGAGCGAAATGCCGAGGCCTGACTTGCTCGTCACGTCGGTGAAAGTACCATCGTGATTGTTGTGGTAGAGCTTCAACGTGGTCGCGCCGTTCGTCGCATGGAGAGAGGCGTGGCCCGGCCAGTCCTGGCCATTGACGAGCAGGATGTCGGGAAAGCCGTCGTTGTCGTAATCAATGAACGCGCACCCGGGGCCCATGGTTTCCGGGAGCCACTTTTTCCCGAAGGCTCCGTTGTTGTGGGTGAAGTGGATGCCGGCCTGGGCGGTGATGTCGCGGAAAGTAACGGTTTGTGCCGACGCGCCTCTTGCCGAGATCAGCAGAAGAGTCAACACCCACCACGGAGACACCGAGGCACGGAGGAATGTATTAACAAAAGAACCTTGTTTTTCTCTGTGACTCCGTGACTCAGTGGTGGATTTTCGGTTGTGACTCATCACCGTCGGGCCCCGGGAGACGCGGTGACGCTTGCGGTCAGACGCTTAGCTGGTGCGTTGTTCAAGATCGGCAACGGGACGGACGCGTGCTCGTGGATGTTCTGGCGCTCGTTGTTATCTTCGGGATTTAGCTGGCGGTAGGGACCTGTGATGGCCTGCGCAGCTTCGTCGGCTTTGAAGCGCAGATAGCGCGCCTGGTGCTCTTTCGACATCTTCTCGTCGCCGAGACCGTTGTAGCAAAGCATGAGGTTGTAGTGCGCCTGCAAATCCTCGGGGTCAACAGTGAGCACCTGCTGCAGCACTTTCACGGCGTCCGCATACTTCCTCTGCAGGAAGAGGACGCGTCCGAGATTGTTCAGCGCAACGCGGTCGTGCGGGTACTGCGCGAGCACGATTTGGAAATGCGCGGCGGCCTGATCGTAGTCTCCAGTGGACTTCATCAGAGATCCGTAGAAGAAGTTGGCTCGCGCCAGCGTCGGGTTAATCGCCAGCGCTTTCTCAAGCACGGTACGGGCGCGGGCTATGTCGCCTTCCTGCAGGGCGGCGCGTCCGATGTTCACCCAGCCGTCGGGATTCTGCGGATCGACTTCGGTGATTTTTTCGAAAGCGGCCTGCGCTGCTTTCAGATCGCCTTGCAGCAAGAGGCCGATGCCGTAATCGTTCCAGCGCTGCCAGTCTTCTTTCGCGAGCTGGGTTTTTGGCAGCGGCGTTGGCGCATTCGCGGGCAAGACGTCGAGGGTCACAGCGTTTTGCGCCACCGTGACGATCGGCAGGTCAGGAATCTTCTCCTCCTTCGCAGAAACGCCGCGGAGCGATTGGGTGAAAACAAACTTTCTGTCGTCGTAGTCCGAGGTAACTGAGGCCGGCGCAACGGCGCCGGACGCACTCTGCGGCGTCGTCGTCTGGTTGGTGTTGGCCGCTTTTTCCGGCTCGCCCGCAAACGCAAACTGCGTACCAAACCAGGAGAACTTGCGATAGAGGAGGCGCGCGGTCAAGATAATCTTGCCGCCTGTTTTCTCTGGAACTTTCATGCGGAAGTGCACCGTATCGGCGGCGCCGGGTGGGATCAGACGCACGTATACGACGGCGCGCGTGGACCAGGCGTTGCGCTTGTTAATCGGGTTGCCGTGCGCGTCCACCTGAAGCGAGCGATAAAAGTGCGCCCCCTTCTCGACGGGGCCTTTGCCGTCATCCTCGACCATGCCGCTCCAGAAAATCGTCTGGCCTTTGTCGTCGACGCCTTTCAGCTCGAGCCAGGTGTCGTAGGCGTCGACGGTGCCGCCGGGGAAGAAATGCCCCACGCGCTTGGTACGCACCACGACATCGACGCGAACCGTATCGCCGCGACGGACGGCGGGATGCACGCGGTTGAGAGGCGCGGTGACTGGTGTAGCCTCGGCGTTCGAGCTGGGCGCGATTCTCGTTTCGGCTTCTTCTCCCACCGCGAAGGTAGTTGCGATTTCATGCTCGGCGCCCGCTCCCGCCTTCAAAGGAGCTGTCGGCAACGGCGCTTTCGCCGGCGAAAGCGCGAAAATATCCACCGTAAGCGCGCCACTGGTCAGGAAATCTTCGGTGGCCTTCAACTGCGCGGGATCTTCGTTGGCGATGGGCAATGCGGTATTGGCGCCGGGGAAACGGTGCGAGTGAACTTTGCCGTCAACGTTGCCCATGTCGTTGGAGCGTTCGAGCGGCATGTGGCAATCGGCGCACTGCTGCGGCTTCGGCGGGTAGTAGAACGAGCGCGCGCCCTCGCCGGAGACTCCGCTGGCCTGCCAGTTATCGTATTCGTTAAAACCGCGAAACCAGCGGTAGTGATTGACGGGCACGTCGAGATGCACTTTGTGACAGGAGGAGCAGAACTCCGCCGTCTGCTGCCTCATGAACGGCTTGAGGAAGACGCGGCGATGCGGTTCCGGGTTCAGCTTGATCATGAAGTCGTGCAGGGTACGCACCAGCGGGCTTTTGCTGGCCGCCAGTTCGTGCAACTTGGGATACTCAAGATAAAAATCGCCCTGGCCCATGGTGCTTTTTACTTCAGCGATGGAGTGGCACATCATGCAGCCGAGTCCGGCTTGGGCTTCGGGATTGTGCACGAACTGTTTAATGGGCCGATCCATCTTGCCGGCGTAGAGCACGGCTGGGTCATGACATCCGCCACACCATTTTGAAGGCTTGGTGCCGATCGTATCCTGCATGTATTCGATCGACTTGCGATACCACTGATTGTTGAATGATGAAAAATGATGGGCCGAGCTGTTCCACTGATTGTAGATATCTTCGTGACAGCGTTTGCAGGAATCCGATTCCATGAAGAACTGGCTGGGAATTTTTTCTTCGCCATAAACCTGCGCGGAACTGGGGAAAAATGGGCCGGTCGGGCCGTCGCCCTCGCCGTTCATGGTAAGCGGCGGCAGGGTCGGATTTTCGATGCGGCCATGCTGGTTCCAGCTCTCGCGCAGATAGCGGGCCACGGGCGCCAGCACCGCCAGCACCGCCAGCAGGGCGGCAACTCGAACAGCGGCGTGCCTTGGCAGCCATCCCAGGTCACCTAGACGAGCTGCGGCGATCAAGCCAGCGCCGAGAAAGCTAACGCCAAGGTGGACATAGACGAGTGTCCACTCCGTGCGCAGCGCTCCGGTGTAGATCAACACCAGCCCTGGGATTGCGCCGAGGAACAGGATGGCTATCCCGATGCGAACCAGCAGATCACCCTGACGCCACGAGCGGACCAGCCAAAGCAGCAGGCAGACCGAAGCCACAACGCCGGCGACGGCGTGGAGCAACACCATTCCGGCATAGAAAACATTCGCTTGTGGGAACGCGTAAAGATAAATCGCGGATACGACCAGGAAGCCGATCAACAGCGACAACACTCGGCCCACAGAATTTCCGGCAGAAGACATAAGAGATTCCCGCAGGCCCCCACAAGAACCTGCACTCCTTAATGTTTGCGACATACTACCGGTTTGCCAGAAGCGGTGTCTCTAATGGAAAAAGATTAGGAGGCCCGATTGAGCCGACGATGCGGTTGACTGCCGGATAACATCGGACCAAGATAGGCATCGTGCGCTCCGCGATTCCAGCAATAGCCGAAACGCTGGCCTTCACCGTGTTCGTGCCCGGGACTGTGGCTGGTTATCTGCCGTGGCGGTTAAGGCGGAATGCACTGCCGGTGTCCGGAGCTGAAGAATGGGCGGCGATTACCGTCATCGCCATCGGAATCGCGATCTATCTCTACACCGCCTTCTGGGGCTTCGCTGTGATAGGCGGGGGAACACCGGCGCCTATCGCGCCGACCAGGATCTTGGTGGTTAAAGGTCTGCACCGGTTCGTGCGCAACCCGATGTACATCGGAGTTGCACTCGTCATCGGAGGACAAGCTTGGTTGTTCCACTCACTGCACATCGCCATCTACCTGGCCTGCATGTTGCTGATTGTCCATCTGTTTGTCATCTTTTATGAGGAACCGACCCTGCACGAACAGTTTGGGGAGGAATACGATCGCTATCGCGCCTCGGTGCCGCGCTGGATTCCGAAATTCGGAAGTTAGACGCGGGAGAAGAGTGTAAAACCGAGCGGCGCTCGGCCTGGACCGGGCAAAGCCCCGTCACCACACGAGCCAGGAGCCGCGTTGCTGAGTTCCCCACCGCTCTGCTACCGTGAATGGTTTCCCGCTGTCTGCTGACTTGAGGGGTGAGACCTAATGCCAGCCATCAAATTTCGCGGTGTGGACTTCATCGACTTCGACGGTTTATTGAACGACGACGAGCGCCTGGTGCGCGACACGGCGCGTAAGTTCATCGAAGACAATCTCGTGCCCATCATCGAGGAGTGCAACCGCGCCGGCCGCTTCCCGCGCGAACTGGTGAAGCCGATGGCTGATCTGGGATTCTTCGGCGCGTCATTGAACGGATATGGATGCGCCGGCATGTCGAACGTCGAGTACGGCCTGGTCACGCAGGAACTCGAGCGCGGAGATTCGGGCGTGCGTTCGTTCGTGAGCGTGCAGTCGGCGCTGGTGATGTATCCGATATATGCCTTCGGCAGCGATGAGCAGAAAAATACCTGGCTGCCTGCGCTGCAGAAAGGCGAAAAACTAGGCTGCTTCGGATTGACCGAGCCGGACTTCGGGTCGAATCCCGGCGGCATGCGAACGCGCGCAAAGAAGGTTGGGAAAGAGTATGTGCTGAACGGCGAAAAAATGTGGATCACGTCGGGCTCGATTGCCGACGTGGCCGTAATCTGGGCCAAAGTCGACAATGAAGGAGACGGCAAAGGAGAAACCATACGCGGATTTCTGGTCGAGACCAACCGACCTGGATTCAAGGCGGAGGACATCCACGGAAAGTGGTCGCTGCGGGCTTCGGTGACGTCGGGCTTGTCGCTGCAGGATGTGAGGATTCCCGAGTCGAACCTCCTGCCAGGATCTGGTGGATTGAAGTCTCCGCTGATGTGCTTGAACCAGGCGCGCTACGGAATCTCATGGGGCGCGGTTGGAGCGGCCATGGCCTGTTACGACTGCGCGCTGCAGTATTCGCTGTTGCGGAAACAATTTCGCAATCAACCCATTGCCTCGCATCAACTCGTACAAGAAAAACTCGCCTGGATGATCAACGAGATCACCAAGGCGCAGTTACTCGTGCTGCAGGTCGGCCGATTAAAAGATGCCGGAAAAGTGCAGCACCAGCACATCTCGATGGCGAAGAGAAACAACGTCTGGATGGCGCTGGAATGCGCACGGATGTCGAGAGATATTCTCGGGGCAAATGGCGTGGCCGACGATTATCCCATCATGCGGCATCTGATGAATCTTGAAAGCGTAAAGACCTACGAGGGCACGCATGATATCCACACGCTGATAATCGGGGCCAGCTTAACGGGGATTGACGCGTTCTAGCCACTCTTTCCTAGATCAGGAGACCCTTGACATCTTCGCAATCTGCGAAGTATAATCTTCGCATAATGCGAACTTGCGAGGAGCGGGATGCATGTCATCAGCCGCAAGAAGCTTAAAGAGGCCGTCGCCCGGCACGCTGACCTGGAAGGCCCGCTCGACGCATGGTTTCGCATTGCAAGGAAAGCTCTGTGGAAAAATCTGCCCGACGTTCGAAAAACTTTTTCGACGGCGGACGGCGTGGGTAAGTGGACGATTTTCAACGTAAAAGGAAACCAGTACCGGCTGATTACCGAGATCAACTATGTCTTCGGCCGAATTTACATCCGCCATGTATTGACGCATGCCGAGTATGACCGAGGGGGCTGGAAATCATGAGTGCGACCGCTGTCCGATCCGAATACGCCGCTTTACTTTCCAGCACTCTGCCAGCAGTCATTCGCAGCGAGGCGGAGAACGAGCGCTACATCGCCCTGCTGGAGGAATTGGACCGCAAAGGTAGTCGGATGACGGCTGCCGAACGCCGCATGGCTGAACTCTTGACCCTGCTGATCGAAGACTTTGAAGAGAAGCACTACGCGTTCAAAGCGTCCAGCCCGGTAGACGTCTTGAACGAACTGATGAGCGCGAACAATCTGAGGCAGAAGGATCTGCTGGACGTTTTCAGCACGCCCAGCATTGTCTCCGAAGTTCTCCACGGTAAACGGCATCTCACTACCGAGCACGTTCGCCGACTCGGCCGGCGATTCAACGTGTCGGCGGAAGTCTTTATCTAGTTCGCAGAACCTCTATTACGCGGAATAGAGTTCCGCCAACAGCTCATACACCCGGCGCATGTGCGGAATCACTATGCTGCCGCCTATCACCATGGCCACATTGATGGCTTCTTCCTGTTCGGCTCGCGTCACGCCCAGGCGATACGACTGAATCGCGTGGTAGGTGACGCAGTCGTCGCAACGCAAACTGACGGAGGCGACCAGTCCCATTAACTCTTTGTACTTGGCGGGCAGAGCGCCTTCCAGATAGGCGTTGTGATCCAGGTTGCAGAAGCGTTTGACGAGGAAGTTGTCGGCTTGGTTGACGTTTTCATTCAGACGCTTGCGATTGTCCAGAAAATGCCGGGCGAGGGCGCTTTTTTCCGCCACCTGCTTCTCGGAGAAAAGATAGATGGGCTCTTTTCGGTCGGCAGTCGTGAGTTCGGCAGTCATGAGTGAAGATTAGCAGATGGATTGCCCTGGAGATGCTTGCGCGGGCGAGTTCGCCCACACCCACACGGGCCTTACTGACTCCTGCACTTCCATCTCTGCTCCGAAGGGGATATATTCCAAGGTCGCATTTTTCCTTCAGGAGGCATTCATGGAAAGTCACGCCCGTCCCGAACCGCAGACGAAGAACTTCGGGGAAAATCTTGAAAGCGATCTGGCCCTGGAATTCTTGCGTGTGGTGGAGAACGCGGCCATCGAATCGGCCCGCACCATGGGCCAGGGGGACCGTCAACTGAGCGACCAGGTGGCCACCGAGGCCATGCGCAAGACAATGGACACGGTCCCGATGCACGGGACGATCGTGATCGGCGAGGGCGAGCGCGACGACGCGCCCATGCTTTATATCGGCGAGCAGGTGGGTGGGCCGTATCCGGACGGGCGCGACGTTCCGCATGTTGACATCGCCGTCGATCCCCTGGAAGGCACGAACCTGTGCGCGACCGGTTCGCCAGGGGCGATCACGGTGCTGGCGGCTGCGGAAAAGGGCGGGTTGCTGCATGCTCCCGACTGCTACATGGACAAGATCGTGGTGGGACCGTCGTGCAAGGGCGCGGTGGAACTGGACGCTCCGGTATCCGTCAACCTGAAGAATATCGCGCGGCGGCTGCATCGCGGGGTGGAGGATCTGGTGGTGGTCGTGCTTGATCGTCCGCGGCACGAGAAGCTGATCGCCGATATTCGGAAGGCGGGCGCGCGCATCAAGCTGATCAGCGACGGCGATCTTTCGGCAGGCATTGCCGCAGCGGTGATCGGAACCGGTGTGCATGCGGTCATGGGATCGGGCGGCGCTCCGGAAGGCGTGATTACGGCGGCTGCGATCCGCTGCCTGAACGGATACATGCAAGGGCGTCTGGTGATCGACAAGCCGGAACTGGAACAGCGCATTGCGAAGATGGGGATCAAGGACAAGAAAAGAATTTATGAGGCGGAAGACCTGGCTCCGGGAAAACAGCTGATTTTCGCCGCGACGGGCGTGACCGAGGGCGCGCTGCTGAAAGGCGTCCGGTTTTTTGGCGAAGGGACGCGGACTTCTTCGGTGATTCTGACTTTGAGAACGGGACGAGTGCGATTTATTGAGAGCATCCATTTGGATAAGGGGCCGGATGTTAAGGTCAGGTTCTCGTAGGGCAGTTCTCGGTTCTCAGTTCTCAGTGAAACCTTTGGCTTCGGAGGTGCCTCGCTTCTTGGCGGAGTGTCGGGCTCCCCTGGAGCCATTCTTGCTTGTTTCTGCCTGTTGTTTAGGGGGTATTTACTGGTTAGTACCCCCACCCCCCTCCCCCCCGGTCTCCTGGAATCATGGAGTTAGGAGGAATTTTTCCCTTCGGTCTTTGAAAATAAAGGAGTTATATCTAAAGTATTCCGGAATAAGGACTTACATGGTCAAAGGGCGTTGAAAATGACTTTGGGGCAGCTTCGAGGGCCGTCTTGGTGACGGGCGGACCTCGAAACTGCCCCAATCTTCCTCCATTATCGCGCACAGGTGGACCGAGGTCAATAATTTTGAGCGGAATTATCCCTTTGGCAGACCCAAAGTGGGAATCGCAAAATCAGATGCCGTGACGCGGCGTGCGGTCTGTGATCTTTACAACCTCGGGTTCCTGAGCATCGGAAGAATCACAAAAATCACCGTAAGCAGAGGGGTGAGCGCCGGAATCAGGACTGCCCACAGCAATGGCCGCGGCGCGAAACCAACCGCTAGCGCGTCGGTCAGGCCAACCACTACCAGCACGGTCGCCATCCTCAAAGGCCACTTTAATTGAGAAGAAATCTCCGTGATGCCTCCGGCTACCATCCTCGCAATGATGCCCAAACGTATGGGGCTTGTAAAGTGCCTAATTTCCGAAAAAGCTCAGCGTCAGGCAGCGAGGGCCGGAATGCTCGCTACACCCCCTCACCGCGAAGGACGCGATGAGTGGGGCACCCCGCCTGACGGCACTTACTTGGGTTGAGTGGCCGAGGGTTTCACCGCCGTCTTGGTGGTTAGCGTTGCCAACTGCCGGGCTTGCATTTCCTTGATCTTCTTCATCATGTGGGGATGGCGCGCCCATTCAATCTGCTTCTCGGGCGGCGCTCCGTACAACTCGGGATGGGCGTAGAAGCCACGCAGCCGGGCTTGCTTTTCCTGCTCCACAACCAGCGGGTGCGCCTTGGCATAGGCATCCTGCCGCACGCCGGTGACTTGCCATGACACCTTCACGTTGGGCGTGTTCGTCCGGATCTCGAACCGGTTGTTTTCGATCTCGCGCGCCACGATGGCTTGGGCGAATTGTCCGATCACCGTCAACTGGTAACGGAAATCGGTGTTGAGGACCTCAAACCACTGCGGCAGTTGCACCGTCGCATGGCCCTCGCTATCCGTGGTGACGTTGCCGTCGTAGATGTTCTTCATCTCAGAGGATTGGACTGGAGCGTGAAGCAGGTATTTATTTGCGGGATCGAGCGGATCGTCGATTTTGACCGCCGGAGTGCTCCCGTTGAGGGTGCCGCTAATTTCCACATCGCCGTTGAAGTTCCCAGCGAGGCCGTTCCCCTCTCCGAGAGCGCCCGTACCGTCCAAAGCGTCCACGCCATCACCGCCGCAGCCGTCGCCGTTGCAGTGCGGGCTGCTGCCGCCGACAAAGACCCCTCCGGGACTGGGCCCTCCGATAACGGGAGTACCCTCGGTGATGGTGATGACCCCCGCGCCACCCATACCGGAAACGCCAACGCCCGCGTAAGAAAAGTCGTTTACGTCAGGGTCACCACTGCCCCCAGTGCCGACGATGGCGTCCGTACCGTCCACATTTGAACCTGACGGGGCCGAGTAACCAGTAAAGCTGCCGCCCGGGTTGGTGCCCGGTTGATATCCGGTTGGGCCGGGGCCGGTCGACACTCCCACGACGCCGGTCGCGCCAGTCCCGTAGACGCCTACATTGGGGCTCGTACCCTCAACACCATAACCGGCGGCCGAATTTGCCTGGCCGTACACGCCCACCGGACTCCCGGTCGAAGAGGTGGCATACCCGTAAACGCCATAGGCAGCGGGGTCACTGCTACTAACTAGACCAATAACGCCATTGCCATCCCCTGTGCTCGCGGAGGCGTAGCCAAAAATCGCCTCTGCGCTAGGAACGCTGGCGGTAACAGTAAGCGGGCCGCCGTTGGCCGAGGTGATCACCATCGTATTGGACACGCTCGCATTTGTGGCAGTCAGGGTGGCTGCCTTAACCGTGCCTGTGGCGGTCAGGTTGCCGTCGACGGTCTGACTGGCCGTGAACTTGTTGGCCGCCGCCAGCAGCGGTACCGTGGCGGTGTTGAGTTTCAGGGTGACGGTGCCACTGACCCCGCCGCCGGTCAGATCCGTGCCTGCCGTCACTCCGGTGATCGTGCCCGTGCCTGTGCTGCTGCAGACCCACGCCGTTCCGTTCCACTTCAACACCTGACTGGCGGCGCAGGTTTTGGTCAGCGACAGATTCAGCGTGCCGCTCGTGCCGCCACCGACCAGGCCGCTGCCACTGGCCGTGGTCACTCCTTTGAGCGTGCCGGCGAACACTATGTCCAATTCCGGCGGATGGCTGGTCGTCGTGTTCTCTTTGCTGTCGAAGCTGACGTTCACCGGACTGTTGCCCACGAGCGCGATGCCGTCGTTGGGAGTTCCACTCAGCCAGGCCTGCACCGCCGCGGTGACGTCGACGAGGATGTACTGGTTCTTATCGGCGGTGGTAAGCGGGACGCTGGCGACGATCGTGGTTCCCAGCGCCGGGGCCAGAGTGTGGGTGATGGTGCTCTCCACCCAGGCGCCGTTGACGTAGTCCACGTTAAAGCTGCCGGCTGTAGTCACGGCATTAACATATAGCTTCAGCGTGGCCTGGGTGACGTCGGCGCTGGTGTAGCCGGCGGGAATCGACGACAGATTGAATTGAATGTAAGTCGTCTGCGTGCTCTCGACGTCGAGCTGCACACCGGCGCCGTAGTTGGTGGTGGGATCGGCGGAGTTGGTGTAGGCGTCGGCGCTGGGCGTGAGTTGCGCGTGGGCGGAGGTTAACGAACATACTGCGGAGAGCAAGAGTACTGCTACCTGTGTTTTCAAGTTTTTCATGGCACGCTCCAGGTCGTTTCCTGTTCAGGTTCAGATCATGGTTCGAAGCCCGGGTCCCTTCGGTTTCAGCGCAGGCGTGTCATCGGCCGACGTTGCTTACTTGGGTTGAGCGGCCGAGGGTTTCACCGCCGTCTTGGTGGTTAGCGTTGCCAACTGGCGGGCTTGCATTTCCTTGATCTTCTTCATCATTTGCGGATGGCGCGCCCATTCAATCTGCTTCTCGGGCGGCGCTCCGTACAACTCGGGATGGACATAGTAGCCGCGCAGCCGGGCTTGCTTTTCCTGCTCCACCACCAGCGGGTTCGCTTTGGCGTAGGCATCCTGCCGCACTCCGGTCACCTGCCAGGACACCTTGACGTTGGGCGCACTCGTCCTAATCTCGAACCGGTTGTTTTGGATTTCGTGTGCGACGATGGCCTGGGCGAATTGCCCGATCACGGTCAACTGGTAACGGAAGTCGGTATTGAGCACCTCGAACCACTGCGGCAGCTGCACCGTCGCTTGACCCTGGCCGTCGGTAGTGACGTTGCCGTCGTACATGTTCTTCATCTCTGAGGACTCGACCGAAGAGTGAACGAGGTACCTGTTGGCCGGATCGAGGGGATTGTCGATCCTCAAGGCCGCCAAGCCGCCGGTCAGGTAGCTGCCAGTCGTGTTGACGCTGCCGACGAAGTTTCCACCATAATCGTCGCCGGTGCCTTTCCCGGCGATTCCGTCTACTCCATCGCCGTCGCCGCCGGTGCCGCCGGTGAAGCTACCTCCCGGTCCTCCCCCGTCGCCATAGCTCGTGCCACCTACGCCCACAACGCCTGCGGCGGGCATGTAATCGCTTTCAGGGCCAAGAAATCCTCCAGTGGCTTCGACACCGTCCGAACCGCTGCCCGAGGCTGACGAGGGCAGGAAACCAGTAAAGCTGCCGCCCGGACCGGTGCCCGTCGACACCCCCACGACGCCCGTCGCGCCGCTCCCGTACACGCCGTAGCCACTGGCACCGCTTGCGGTTCCATACACGCCGTAGCCACTGGCACCGCTCGCGGTTCCGTACACAGCGGAGCCAGTTGCGCCGCTCGCGGTTCCGTACACGCCGATAGCGGGACCCCCTCCTACAACGGCTGCAAAAATTGAGCTGGTTGAGTTCCCAATGACGGCGCTCGCCGGGGACGTGGCCTCGACGGTGCCATTCACCGTCTGGTTCCCCGTGAACGTGTTGGCTGCCGCTAACTTGGGATAGGCACTCGAAGCCAGGACGGGAGATGACGGCGTGGGTGGCCGGTCTTAGTTTTCTTTCGGCCAATCTGGGTGCGCTCGAATTGATGGGGTGGGCGGGATCGGCCTACCAGTACGGCATCCTAGCCACACACTGGTATTGGATCGGCGCCATCCCGGCGATGCTCTTCCTGGCGCTGGTCATGATGCCGTTCTACTACATTTCGAAGACCCACTCGGTTCCGGGATATTTGAAACTGCGTTTCGGCGAACCGAGCCGGGCCCTGTCCGCGATCTCGTTCGCATTCATGACCGTTCTGATGAGCGGCGTCAACATGTTTGCCATGGCCAAGGTCATGCAGATCGTGCTTGGATGGGATATTAATTTCAGCATCTGGGTGTCTTCGGTGACCGTAGCGATTTATGTAGCACTGGGCGGTCTGCGCTCGGCCATCTTTAATGAAGTGCTGCAGTTCTTTCTCATCTGGGCAGGCGCTCTGCTGATTCCAATTCTAGGATTGTATGAGGCTGGCGGGTGGACCAACCTGAAGCTACAGATTGCGCAGAGGGCATCGGATCAGTACGTGCATCTCTGGTCGGGTTTGGGTTCGTTCTCGGACAATCCCATGGGCATCAATTGGGTCGGCATTGTGTTTGGGCTGGGCGCAATTATCTCGATGGGTTACTGGACGACGGATTTTCTGGTTGTGCAGCGCATTCTGGCGGCAAAAGATATCCGCAGCGCCGAAATCGCGCCCATCATTGGCGCCGGATTCAAGATGTTCGTGCCCATCATCGTGATTCTGCCCGGCCTGCTTGGCTTGGCCCTATTGCCGGAGAAACTGGTGCCGGAATCGGTGGCCGCAGTCACTGGTGGCCATAGTTATAACGATGTTCTGCCGTTGATGCTGGCACGTTACTGTGGTCCGGGTCTGCTCGGGCTTGGAGTTACAGCTCTGATTGCGGGCTTCATGTCGGGCATGGCGGGGAATGTAAGTGCTTTCACAACCGTTTGGACGTATGACATCTATCGGCCGTTTATCAACAGCAAGGGTAGCGATCATCATTACGTAAACATGGGCCGTTGGACGACGGTGATCGGTGTGCTGGTGAGCGTCGGCACGGCCTACTTGGTGATGCAGTTTGCCAGCATCATGGATTACGTGCAGGCATTATTCAGCTTCTTTATTTGCTTGACCGGACCGATTTTTTGTACCAAGTGGAATGTTAGTGTAACGCCTGTTTCGACCTTTGTCCGTAGTCGCCGCCGGGGGTGTGGAGATGTGGGAAACGTTCTTTGTTTTCCACATCTCCATGCCCCGGTTTTGGCAAGATAGCTTGTGGTGCCGGTGGCCTGTAGCCCAGCGCCGAATGCGGCCGCTCCGTGTTATATTCCACGCGCCACCTCTCCGTCAGAATCTGGGCCTCCTTCAGCGAGTAAAAAATCTCGCCGTTCAAGAACTCATCTCTCAGCTTGCCGTTGAAGCTCTCGCAATACCCGTTCTCCCACGGACTTCCGGGCTCGATGTACAACGTCTTGGTCCCCAGCTTTCCCAGCCACTTCCGCAACTCCTCAGCAATGAACTCCGGCCCATTGTCGGACCGAATGTGCTCCGGAATCCCGCGCACCAACATCACATCTGCCAACGTCTCGATCACCTGCAAACTTCCCAGACGCCGCGCCACCCGCAGCGCCAGGCACTCTCGCGTGTACTCGTCGATCACCACCAGGATGCGCAGCGTTCGTCCATCGTGCGTCATCGCTTTCACGAAATCGTAGCTCCACACGTGGTTCACCCGCTCCGGACGCAACCGGATGCACGAACCATCGCCCAGCCACAACCGCCCTCGCGCCCGCTGTTTCTGCGGTACCTTCAGCCCTTCGCGTCGCCAGATCCGCTGCACTCGATCCTTCCCCACCGGCCATCCCGCATGCTGCAACAACGCCGTGATGCGCCGGTAGCCGTACCGCCCATACTTCGTGGCCAGGGTCAGGATCGCCTGCGTCAGCTCGTCTTCGTCCGTGCGCCGCAGCGGCTGATAGCGTTGTGTTCCCCGCCATTGCCGCACCACTCGGCACGCCCGCCGCTCACTCACTTCATACTCTTCGCGGGCATGCTCCACGGCGCACCGACGTCGCTCCGGGCTTAGAAGTTTCCCTCCGCAATATCCTTTAGGATCTGCTTGTCCAACGACAGCTCCGCCACCAGTCGCTTCAGCTTGCCGTTCTCTTTTTCCAGTTCCTTCATCCGCTTCGCCTGGTCCATCTTCAAGCCGCCGTATTCCTTCCGCCAGCGGTAGAACGTCTGCACCGTGATCGCGGCTTCTTTGCAGGCTTGTGGGGTGGTTTTTCCCTTCGCAATGCTGACTTCAATCTGCCGCAGCATCGTCACGATTTGCTCGGGCTTGTACCTCTGGATGGGCATGACCGTGTTTCCTCCAAGTGGATTCTCTCTCATTCCACCTGGTACAAATCTCGCCGGTCACGTCAACGAGAGCTAGCCGCCTAACCTCGAGCTGGTTACGTTCACTGCCACGGCAGCGCGGCGCACCCAGCAACGGTCGAGCGAGCAGTTGACAAACACCCCGCGGGCGGGTAAAGCTCACTGAGTAGTAATCGTTTGCTGATCTGAGCCGTCGTCGCCCAGGAGGCCTTGCATGGAATCTCGCCTCAGTCGCCGCACTTTCCTTAAAGCCGCCACCGCCGTCTCTGCCGCCACTTACCTCAGTCGTGCGCTTCCCGCACGGGCTGTTACCGACCGAGGCTCGGTTGCGATCAACACCCCGCTTACGACTTTTTCGTATTCTGAGGTGGAGTTGTTCGACGGCCCGATGCGACGGCAGTTCGACGAGAACCATGCCCGTTTCCTGAACCTGGACGACGATCGATTGCTCAAGGTCTTTCGTCAGGTTGCCGGTTTGCCGGCGCCCGGTGAAGACATGGGAGGTTGGTACGACCTGACGGGCTTTAGCTTGGTGCGGAACGACTTTCACGGCTTTATTGCCGGCCACAGTTTTGGCCAATACCGGGCTGGCACGCGCATATGCTGTTTCCGGATCTGAACCCACCCGCGCAAAGATCAACCGCCTGGTCAAGGGATACGCGGAAACACTCGATTCCAAGGCTAAGTTCTTCGTGGATTATCGCCTTCCGGCATACACCTATGACAAGCTATCCGCCGGTCTGATCGATGCTCATGAATTCGCCCATGATCCGCTGGCCATGGACACCCACGAAAAGCTGACCCACGCCATCACGGCCTATCTTCCGGAAAAGGCCTTGTCGCGGCAGGAACAGCGTGCCCGTCCGCACAAGGATACGGCCTACACCTGGGACGAGACTTACACCTTACCAGAAAATCTGTTCCTCGCGTATCAGCGCAGCGGCAGGACGTTTTATCGCGACATGGCCAAGCAGTATCTCGAGGATGACACCTACTTTAATCCTCTATCTCAGGGCAACAATGTACTGCCCTTCGAACACGCATACAGTCACGTGAATGCATTCAGTTCGGCCATGCAGGCCTATATCACGCTGGGTAGCGACAAGCATCTGCGGGCTGCCACGAACGGTTTCGAGATGCTGGTGAAGACGCAAAGCTTTGCCACTGGCGGCTGGGGGCCTGACGAGGCATTTGGAGAACCGGAACGAGGTCAGTTAGGCGATAGCCTGGCGCAAACTCACGCCAGCTTTGAGACGCCCTGCGGCGCTTACGGCCATTTCAAGATCACCCGCTACCTGCTGCGCGTCACCAAAGATCCTCGGTATGGTGACAGCATGGAACGCGTTCTTTACAACACCATTCTTGGAGCCTGGCCAATTCAGCCGGATGGCACTTCTTTCTATTACTCCGATTACGCAACCACCGGTAAAAAGGTTTGGTACGGACAGAAATGGCCGTGCTGCTCGGGAACTTTCCCACAGCTCGCTGCCGATTACCACATCAGCGTCTATCTGCGCTCGTCCGATGGCGTATACGTAAATCTTTTCACGCCGTCAAGAGTGCAATGGAATGACGCAGGCGGACGCTACGGATTGAAGCAAGCAACGAAGTATCCGTTCGACAACCAAGTTCAGATTCAGGTTTCCGGTTCACAGCCCAAGGAGTACACGATCTTCGTCCGCATTCCCAGTTGGGCCGCGCCCGATCCCGTCCTGTCCGTCAATGGCAAGCGCGTTTCGGATGCAGTACGCCCTGGAACCTTTGTCGCGATCCGGCGCACATGGAAGGATGGCGATCTCGTCGAACTCGAGTTGCCGATGTCATTGCGCCTCGAGCCGGTGGATGCAAATCACCCGAATTTAGTGGCCTTGCTGTTCGGCCCGGTGGTGCTGTTTGCAGTTGCCGATTCTCGGCCGAGCTTCGACGCTCGCGCATTGTTGCAGGCCAAGCCCGTTAATAATGCTAGCGGGGACTGGCTGGCAAATTCCGCAGACGGAAGCAGCGTGACGATGCGCCCTTTCATGAACATCGATAAGGAAAGTTACAGTACATACGTGCTGCTGAAGTCTTGAAGCGGAGCAACTCATAGCCCGTATCGCGGGTCTAGAGTTACGGCGCGGCCGTGAAGGTGAGAAGGAGAAGAGCTGCGCAGAGGGAAAGCCCCGATCTCGTGCTGCACTCAGCCTTTGCTCCAGCCTTTGTTGCTGACGATTCCCGAGCCTTCTCGTAGGGTTATGAGCTGATTCGCGGCAAGGCGCTTGTATTGTTCGTGCAGGCCGTTGGGCCAGTAAACATCCAAATCCACCGTACTGGACCCGCCCAGGCCAAAGTGCAGGCGGGAATCGTTACAGGAATAAAAACTGCACTGGCTGACCACGGCTTGCGCTTGTACCTTGCCACCGTAATGAGCCAATACCCGTGCTCCGATCGCACTGCGGTTCGATTTGACTCCCTCGAGTTTGACCTTAATCCAGTTCTGCTTCTGCTTGATGTCATTGCGCAACAGGGATGGCGGCTCATTCAGATTGACGATCAGGATGTCCACATCGCCATCGTTGTCAAAATCGCCAAAGGCACAGCCGCGGCTGCAATGCGCCTCGGTCACGCCGCTGCCGGCTTCCTCGCCCAATTCTTCAAACGTGCGGTTGCCCAGGTTTCGAAACACCGCCCGTGGCGTTTTGTTCGCGTATTGCGGCAACGTCCGTTCGACTTCCGGATACACATTGCCCGTGACCATGAACAGATCCGGATAACCATCGTTGTCGAGATCCACGATTCCTGCGCCCCAGCAGATGTATCGGGTATCGACTGCGAGACGCGACGATCGAGTCACATCGTCGAAATTCCCTTTGCCGTCGTTGTGATAAAGGCCGTTGGCATCGTCGGCAAAATGAGTCTTGAAAAGATCTAAATGACCGTCGAGGTCATAGTCGCCAATACCCACACCCATTCCCGCCTGTTCCATCCCGTCATCGCTGAGCGCCACCCCGCGGAGCACGCCCTCCTCGCGAAAGGTTCCGTCATGATTGTTCATGAATAAAAGGCTGGGAGTGGAATCGCAGGCCACGAAAATGTCAGTCCATCCATCCTCATCAAGATCGGCGGCGACCACGGTCATTCCGTAACCGGTGGCGCTGGCGATCCCGGCCTGCTGACTTACGTCGGTAAACGTGCCGTCGCCGTTGTTGCGGTATAACGAATGTCGTCCCGTGGGCAGGCCCCGCGGACCACATTCGACCGGGACGCCTTTCCAGTTGCAATTTACGTTTGCTCCGGGAACCGGCGCGTGCTCGAAGGAGAAACGCACGTAGTTGGAAACAAAGAGATCCAGGTGTCCGTCACGGTTGTAGTCGAGGAAACTGCATCCCGCTCCCCAGCGCGACTCAGCGTTCCACAGGCCGGCTGATTTTGTAACGTCGGTAAACGTTCCATCTCCGTTATTACGATAGAGACGGTTCTGCCCGAAATAGGTGCAGAAGATGTCCTCGAATCCATCATTATTGTAATCTCCTATGCACACTCCGGACGCCCAGCCCACTGCCTTCAGACCCGCCTTTTCCGTGACATCGGTGAAGCTGCCGTCGCGATTGTTCTTGTAGAGGCGATTCGTCGCGTCGGGCGGATCACCGGTTAAAAGCGTGCCTGACAACAAGAAAATGTCAACCCAGCCGTCGTTGTCATAGTCGATAAAGGCACACCCACAGCCGGTAGCCTCCAAAATATATCTCTTGCTTTCCACGCCACCGTACACGATCGGAGACTTCAAGCCGGCGGACGATGCGACATCCACAAAGTGCGCATAAAACGGGCGCCCCGACAGCGCTGGCCGGGCCACAGGCTTGACCGTGTGTGTGGCCACGCCTTGCGCTAATAGCCGCGGGGTAGCAGCGCTGGCCGCTGATCCAAGGGAGAGTCGCACAAAATCACGCCGGCTCAAGTTCAAGGCTGTTGTTTCTCCATTGTGGAGGGTTCCTCTTCCACGAGCTTGTAACGATTGTGTTCGGCTTCTTCCTTGGTGCTTGCGAGTCGGAGATCAGCCAGGCGCTTGAGCAGTTCAGGAATCTCGTCTTTCTCTTTACTCTTGCCGCCTTTGCGCAGTCCCTGAATCAGGTGATAGAGCGCGGTCTGATCCTTGGGGTCGATGATCAAAGCTTTGCGGCTCTGCTCGACGGCCGCTTCGTTCTGTCCCGCCTGCAAGTAAAGTTTTGCCAGATCGTCGCGAGCAGCCGCTAGCGAAGGGCGAAGTAAGACTGCTTTCTTGGCGGAGTCCACGGCCTCGCGGAAGTCCGCGCTGCCCGGCTCGGCGCCATGTTGGATAAGAATATCGGCTTGCAAATAAAGCAGAAACGGGTCGTTTGGTTTCTTGGCCAACTTCGCGCGGACGGTCGCCAGGGCCCGGTCAGGGTCGTTCTTCTGCACCGCAGCCAACCCTTCCGCAGCCGAGCCGATAGTATGCCCGGGATCGATGCTATCGGCCTGCGCGAAATCGGCCTCAGCTTTGTCGAATTGGCCGAGCTGCACGTAAAGGATACCGCGCGCCAAATAGAGCGGCGCGGCCTTCGGTTCCGCTTGGAGCCCGGTATTGATCATATCCACGCCGACCTGGTAGGACTGATGGTCGATTGAGACATTCGCGAAATCGAGATAAAGATCCACATTATGCGGATCGGACAGAATCGCCTGCCGCAGAAGGCGTACCGCCTCCGGAGTGTTTTCTGCGGCTTCGTAAGCCGACGATGCCAATTCCAGAACGTCTGCATTGGGCTTGGTTTCTTGCAGCAGCGGCTGCAGAGTCTCGATCGCATCTTGAGGATGCTGCGCCAACATTTGGACCGATGCTAGACGATAGCGGATGCCTCCATCCTCGTTCGATTGCGCCAGGGCGCGACGAAAGACGGCAATCGCTTTTTCCGGCTCTTTAAGTCTCACTAAACAAGTTCCATACTCTTGCAGCGCTTCAGGTTGGGCATCCAGCTGCGAACCACTCCGCTCGAAGTGTGAAACCGCGCTGGCACAGTCGCCGCGTTGGTACTCTAGCGTTGCGAGCATGGCGTGACTAGTCGCCTCGTCCGGACGCAGCCGCAGGATATGTTGCAACCGCGGAACCGCCTCTTTGTCTCCGTTCTCGTACTCGATTTGCGCCGCCCCTTCCAGAGCAGGCAGGTAATCCGGCGAAATTCCTAACGCGTGACGGAATGCGCCCAGCGCGCCCTTCTTGTCACCCTTGCCCGAGAGCGCAATGCCGTTCAGGGCCCACAATTGCGCGCTCTTGGGACTCTGCTGCAGTCCGGTCTGCAAGAGTTGCCGCGCCTGGTCGAATCGTCCCGCTCGCAGAGCAGAAGTAATCGGCCCGATTTGATCCGCGGTCTGAGCAGTCATCGTCTGAGCAACAATCGTTTGATCAGCAATCATCAGATGGGCGACAAATACCGTGACTAGCGCACCACAACGGATTCGGAAGCGCATGTCTGCCATTATCTCTCGCTGGGGCACCGATATCGATGTTGACCGCTGGCACTCACTTCGTTATAAGAATAAAACATGCGGACAAGAAATCGTTTGCTGAAGATTGGGCAAGGGCTGATCGCGATTGGACTTTTCATAGTCGTTGGAGTGGGAGCCACCGCCGATCCCGCAGTCCGGCAGCGCTATCCCGAAGACGATATCGGGAAAGACTCCCTCCTCTCCCGGAAGAAGGCCCAACTCGAGGCTGCCAAACAATTTAAGGTGTTCTATCAATTCCAGTTCGCCGACAAGCTCGAAGAGAGTGGGATTACGTTCACCTACCACGCCGTCGACGATATCACCAAACATATGCGGATGGGGCACTACGACCACGGCAGCGCGGTTGCAGTCGCCGATGTCGACGGCGACGGAATCTATGACATTTACTTTGTCAATCAGGTGGGTGGAAACGAACTCTGGAAAAATCTGGGTGGCGGAAAGTTCAAGAACATCACCCAGGAAGCCGGCGTGGGTTTGCCTGACCGGATCAGCGTTGCCGCCGCCTTCGCCGACATCGATAACGACGGCGCCCAAGATCTCTTCGTTACCACCGTTCGTGGCGGAAATGTATTGTTCAAAAACGACGGTCACGGACATTTCAAAGACATTACGCAGGAGGCTGGGTTGGGACTGGCCGCTCATTCTTCGGGCGCATTTTTTTTTGATTATGACAACGACGGCCTCCTTGATCTCCTGGTCTGCAACGTTGGCAAGTATACGTATGACGACAAAGGCCCGGATGGCGAGTACGTTGGGATACCCAACGCGTTTGATGGTCACCTGCACCCGGAACGTTACGAACATCCGGTACTGTACAAGAACATGGGGCACGACCGCTTCAAGGACGTTACAGCCGAGGTGGGATTAGATCCACATGGCTGGTGCGGCGACGCCAGCTTCGCGGACTTGAACGGCGATGGCTGGCCCGACATCTTCTTTCTCAACATGCAGGGCCACAGCCACTATTACGAAAACCAAGGTGGTAAGAAGTTTGTCGAAAAAACCGATCAGTATTTTCCCAAGACTCCGTGGGGCGCGATGGGGATTAAGTTCTTCGACTATGACAACGATGGCCGCATGGATCTGTTCATCGTCGATATGCACTCCGACATGAGCGCTGAGCCAGGGCCAGAAAACGAAAAGATGAAATCGAACATCACCTGGGATGACTCCTACATCCAAGGCACCAAGTCCGATTTCATCTGGGGAAACGCCCTCTATCACAATCTCGGCAACGGAAAATTTGAGGAGGTCTCCGACCGCCTGGGCGTCGAAACTTATTGGCCCTGGGGACCGAGCGGGAGATCTCAACGCTGACGGGTGGGATGACATTTTCATAGCGTCTGGCATGAGCTATCCCTATCGCTACGGCATCAACTCTCTCTTACTGAATGACCATGGGAAGAAGTTTGACGATGCCGAGTTCGTGCTCGGAATCGAGCCGCGCAAGAAGCTCTACACACCCTGGTTTGAAATCGATTGTTCCGACCCAAAGGAGCGGCAAGCCCAGGAAAAACTCAACAGCAAAGTCTGCGTTGGACAGAGTGGCAAGTCCATCGTCATGGCGCCGCGCTCCAGTCGGTCCTCCGTTATCTTCGATCTGGATAATGACGGTGATCTCGACATCGTGACCAACGATTTCAATTCCGAGCCGCAGGTACTGATCAGCGACCTCGCACAGCGTAAAAAGATTCACTGGCTCAAAATCGTCCTCGATGGCACCATCTCAAATCGCAACGGGCTCGGTGCTACCGTACGCGTGTATGCTGGCGGGCAAACGTACACGAAGTACAACGATGGCAAATCCGGGTATCTGGCGCAGAGTGTTCTGCCGCTTTACTTCGGCCTGGGAGACGCCCGTGAGATTGATCGAGTTGAAGTCGACTGGCCCTCAGGACGGAAGCAGGTTTTGACTGCCGGGATCGAGGAGAATCAAACGCTCCGAGTGAAGGAGCCGAAGTAGCCCGCCTGTGATGTTCGGGCGAGCCGCACGTCGAGAAAATCGAAAAGCATAGATGACATTCGGAACGAGCCTTTACCTCTAAGTGACTTGAAGTGCAGAGACGATAGCGCGGGCGGAATGTTTATCTCTGCGTCAGGAAGGAAGAATAGCTAAGCAAACAATACGGATCAATGAGGCCGTTCAGGCCATCGGGCGGCTTTCTTGTTGGTTTGCTATTGGTGTGCTGTTCCCGTTGCGCTGCATGCGAAAAACGCCATTAGAGTGTCATCTGCGGCGTTCTGAGTTGTTGTAACTACGTTTTCGAGTTGTTTCGACTCACACACGCTTCCGCCAGTTTTCGATAACTTGCAGACCGCAAAATCACTCGGAGATCTGTTCAATAGGGCAAGCGCCATGCTCAAGCGCTCCTCGCTCGCTTTGGCAAGCCCCCAGGCCACCAATTCCAATCCCCTGCAATACGAAGGAGCGCGGGACCGATCACAATACGAACGAGTGTGGCGTCAATCAACACGGCTATCGCCAATGTAAATCCGATCATCTTGACCACCAGGAAGCTTCCGAAAGTGAATGCCGCAAAGACCACGATCATGATCGCAGCGGCGCTCGTAATCAGGCCCGCGGTTCTAGCCATACCCTCCGGGATCGCATCCATTTCACTTAGCCCGCTCCTTCTGGCTTCGAGAACGCGCGCAACCAGAAATACCTCGTAGTCCATGCTTAACCCGAAAACGATGGCAAAGGCAACGATCGGAACGAGAGGAAACACGCTACCGGTTCCTCCAGGAACTCCCAGGAATCTGCTTCCGTGCCCGTTTTGGAAAACTAAAACCAATGCTCCGAAGGACGCGGCAACCGAAAACAGGTTGAGGGCGATGGCCTTCAGGGCGGCGAAGATAGCTCGGAACCCGCAGAGTAGCGCAAGCAGCGTCCCCCCGACTACCAGCGCCATTACCGACGGAAAGCGGTCCCTAATAATCGTTTCATAATCGGCGTTGAGTGCCGGGATGCCCCCAACGAGAAGAGTTGCGCCCGGCACTCCGGTGAGAGCGAGCGCGCCCGTTTTCCGAATCTCCCGCACCCAGTTGACCTGCTCGCGCAGGGAGACCGAACTCGCGGGTAACACCTCAATGAGCGCCGCTCGTCCGTCACTACTCAGAAATGTTCGACGGGTCTCCCGCGAGATGTCAAGGAGGGAAGACCGGTTGCCAT
This sequence comes from uncultured Acidobacteriaceae bacterium, assembly GCA_963747545.1. Classification (GTDB taxonomy): domain Bacteria; phylum Acidobacteriota; class Terriglobia; order Terriglobales; family Acidobacteriaceae; genus Acidiflorens. Next base: position 159,582 of record CAVVFQ010000007.1, read on the forward strand.
CCGCAATCGTAGTGATAGAAATCACGCGGCCCGAACGGGGGTCGCTCGCGAGGCGCTTGGTGAGACGATCCAGCACATTCCAGCCAGCGTCGGTTTGCGCGATGGAGTCGGATGGAAGCTCGACAATGATGCGCAACGATTCAACCACGCCTTCCCGATCCATTCGTCTCAGGGCGTGGAGGGCCTGGACGGATTCGGCCGCGGGTGGAAGCCAATCCCCTCGCGGAAGACTGGTATCCAATCGTCTGACCTGCCAGGCGAGCAGAAGCAAAGGAGTGCCTGCCAGAAAGAGGGCAAGCCAGGGATGCGCGACGATCACCCTGCCCCATTGCCGCCAGCGAATGCCAGTGCGATCAGCCCGACGCGCATCCAACTTTGGAGTGAAGGGCAATCGGCCAATATTAATCCGCGGACCGAGCCACGCCAGCGCTGCCGGAACGATGGTATTTGTAAGCAACACACTCATCCCGGCCACCAGGAAACCCGCGATACCGATGGAACGGATTTCGCTAATCGGCACCGTCAAGAGGGCTAGAAATCCGATGGCTACCGTTGAGGCCGAAATCAGGAGCGTGCGACCTGCCTGACGTGCCGCGATGAGCGAGGCCGCAGGTCCGTCGTTCCCCGCAGAAATCGCTTCGCGGAAGCGGCTAACCATGAGGAGCGCGTAGTCGATTCCCAGGCCCAAGCCAAGCATGGTGGCCAAATTCTGAACCAGAATTGACAAGTGCCAGCGCTGCGCCAGGAGTCCTGTAATCGCCATGGTGGTCGCGATGGCAAGCTGACCGACCGCCAATGGAATCAGGGCGGCGATCAGGCTTCCGAAAGCCACCAGCAGAAGTACGAGGGTCGCCGGGATGACCAGACTTTCGCCGCGATCTACGTCGTCGGAGCTCGCTTTCCGAATGTCGAAATTCAGTGGAATCTCGCCGGTGAGTTCGAGATTCACCGCCGGATAACGGCCCCGCAGTTGATTTTCAAGCGAACTTGCCAACTGGTGAAGCTTCGGAACAAGCAGCTCCACGGGAGCATCGGTCGACGTGAGCCCTACGAGAACAAACGTTCCCCCTCCCCGGCCGAGGAAGACGGAATCGCGAGAGTCGAGATAGGACACCACTCCCGAAACGCCGGATTGCTCTTTCAGTGCTGTCACGATGGGTTCTAATGCTCGCGCGCCTTCCTCCGAATCCGCAGGCGGGAGTCCCTGAATCACGAAGACCACTTGGTCCACGAACGGCGAATGAAAACGGTCGGCCAACTCTTGACGGACAGTTTCAGCCTGGCTCCCTTCGACGCGGGTTGCCGTCTCCAGGTGGCGCTCGGCATGAAAAGAGAATGGAAGAAGTGCGATGGCTGCTGCGAGGACGATCCCTGACACCCATAAGCGGCGCACATCCATAGCACTCATCATGCCATACAAGATCATCGCTACTAAAGGTCTGCATGCTCTCGGGCACCACGCACAATAACAAGCTATGTGAATCTGCTAGACTTTCGACATCAATGTGGGAGGACCAATTCGTACCTTACTGTTGTTTGCACTACTAGCCGCCGCTCAACCTGCAGTTGCGCAATCTGGAGCGCCCGATCCTCGCATCGGCGTGTGGACGCTTGTCTCTGCGGAATCTAGCCTGGATCCTCCGAACCGGCTCTCCATTACACACCTGCATGGCGGGGTGCATGTAGTCATGTCCGGCGAAACCCATTTCGATTTCACAGCGAATCGGAACGGACACGATTCGCCCGCACCCGGCAATCTGGGCTTCAATCAAATTGATCTGCTTAGGATCGATAAGAGGAAGGCTGAGGTCACGGAGAAAAAGGACGGAACGGTTGTGTCGACGGTTCGCGAACAACTTTCCAAGGATGGAAAGGAGCTAACGTCCACGACTGCGACGGTGGGCCATCCCGATCGGATCAACGTCTGGACGCGAACCGGTGGTGTGAAGCTCGCCACTGACCCGTTTGTAGGCGAATGGACGCAGGATCTCAGCAAGACCCGTTTGCGGCAAGGGCTGGCGCTCAAAATCGAGGCGGCCGGAAGCGGTGGGGCCCGTTTTCTGGGCGACTTCAGCTATACCGCCCGTTTTGACGGGAAGCCATACGATCTGAAGAATTCGCGCAACGATACAGTGACGCTCGAACTCGTCGATCCTCACACGGTGGATGCGAGTTATCAGCGGGACGGTCAAGTTACTCAGAAGGACAGGTGGGTGGTTTCCGCGGATGGGCAGCAGATGACCCTATCCACCGCAGGAACGCTGGAAACTGGCCAGCGGCTAACGGAGAAGCTTGTGTTTAAGAAGTAGCGGCGAAGCTATCCGTGCAGTCCAGAAGGCGGTTGCCCCAGTAGCGCGCTGCATCGTCCGGGGCGGGATAGCCATATTGCCGGTATAGACGGTCCCCTATTGTAGACAGCCCATTCCGCTCATTGCCCCGCGCTCATCTCACAGCTGCTCCGACGCTTCGATCTTCGGAATCTCCGCGACGCACTCCGGCTCTCCAGCATCGGCCATGCATTGCAGGCAATCCGCACCGCAATCCACACCTCTCCGGTGGGTCACGATGTTCAGGTCGAGCTCGCGGACCGGTGACACCGGCTTGACCTCACGGGCCGCGACCGAAACGATTCCCTTGCGATACATAAATTTCAGAATGCCGTTGACCGTGTCTTCCAGAGACGGGTCCGGTTTGCCCCACACGGAGGCATCCCGGGCCATTTGATAGGAAGAGCTGTCATACCGTTTGAACTCCATCGCGGAGATGTTGTCGACAGAGCCCACCAGAAAATCGAGCAGGGGAAAGAGAAGATCTTCCTTCCGGCATCTCCGGATCAGCTCGGGAACGAAATCGGGAAGGCTGAATGGTTCGAATTGCCGGCCAGTCGCTTTGGTAATAAGGCCGGTAATGTCCATCATGTTCGAATAATCATCGCGAGTGACATGGTAATTCTTATTCGCTGTACCGGGAGTGGTAGAGATGGCAACGATATTGTTCGCCACAATGTCAGCCGGAACAAAGCTGACCTGGTTGAGAGTGTCGACGCCAATGCCATGATTCACCATAAAGGCAACTAAGCGAACGGCGATGTCGAAGTTGTTACCTCCGCCCGTGACGGAGGGACTCACCAGAGCCGGCCGGAAAATCCGCGCGGAAAGTCCCCGGCTGCGCGCGTCGACAACCACCTGTTCCGCTACCCATTTCGATTGACTGTACCCAAAATCGAGAAGCTCCATATTCTCGTTCAGGTCGGTCTCATACAAGACCGATTTGACCGCCCAGCCAAACACGAAAGTAGTCGAAACATAATTGAACCCTTTGGGCCTTCCCTCGAACGCCAACCGTACGACTTCATTGGTTCCCAGCACGTTCGCGTCGCGCATCAGGTCGTAGTTGAACAGGTAGTTCACGGTTGCACCGTTATGGAACACCGTGTCGATTTCACTCGCCAGGAAATCCCACACGTCCTGCGTCAGGCCAAGCTTTGGCTGCCCTAGATCGCCGGAGACGGGGATGACGCGGGCCTCGAACATCTCCATCAGCCCTGCCCCGCATGGTCCCATTGACTCCATTGCAGCTCGCAGTCTCTGCTTGCCCTGCTTTTCGTCGGAAGACCTGACGAGAACATAGACTTTCGCTCGTGTCTGCTCCAGCAAGCTTTTTATGAGGAACGGCCCTATGAAGCCGGTCCCGCCGGTGAGCAGCACCTGTTTCAGCATCGGTATCTCCGGCATGGGCGCAGGCGCCGGAGGCTCGAAGATGAGCTTTCTGTCGTTGCTCATCATTCGTTTTTCGACCGCGCACTGCTCTTCGCGGAAAGCCGCAAGGGAATTGCGCAGATGAACCAGTGCCTCTTCGGGAGCGCGCTCCAGTTGTTCGGCTAGTTCAAACAACTCGGCTACACTGACACGCTGAATGACGCCAATATCTACCTGCCTCGCCAGCATCTCGGCGCCTTTATCTTTCAGGAGTTCCTTGAGTTCATGCATGAACACAACAAGATCCAGGGAATCCAAACCGGCTTCGACGAGGCTGTACGATTCCTGACCTGTCAGGTTGTATCTGGCTTTCAATTCGGCGAAAGTGGAATGCATGTCGGAATCGGACGCAGAGTTCCCGGCGTCCTTCTCCCGCGAAAAGTCGGAGAGAACGGTGAACTGACCTTGCAGCCACATCTGCTTGGTCTTATGGCGCATAATCTTCCCCGAACTCGTTCTCGGGATCGCACGAGGCGCGATGAGCGAAATCATCGCCACTTCCACGTTGAGATAATTCCGGACCGCGGCGGCGATCTTTCGTGCTTCGGGAAGCGCCTTAGGATTCTTGACTTCGGCGACGATTGCCAGCGCGGGTTCGCTATCTTCCCGAACCTGGAACGCGGCGACGCAATTGTGCCGGATCAGACTGGATGATTTCTCCACGACGTTCTCAATGTCCTGCGGGTAATAGTTTTGGCCGCGGAGAATAATCATGTCCTTGATGCGGCCGCAGACGTAGAGTTCGCCATCGTGGATGAATCCTATGTCGCCGGTCCGAAGGTAGCCGTCGTCATAGGGGGTATCGTCCACGAGCCGCGCACGAAACTGCTTCAGAGTCAATTCAGGATTATTCCAGTAACCCTGGCACTTACCGCTTCCGGCGACCCAAATTTCGCCGATGCGCTCCGGCTTAAGAGCGAAATGTCCTTCCGGATCCACGATCTTAACGTCGAGACCCGGGAGCGAGGTTCCACAACTGACAATCTGCGTGGCGCCGCCGATTTCCGAGACCTCGGTAGTCATGCGGGCCTTCCCGAGCGCCAGAGCACGCTTGTTGACGGAAACGATGTTGCGCCCGCCCAGTGAGACCGCCAAAGTATTTTCGGCCAGCCCGTAGGCGACATAAAAACTCTCGGACTTGAGTCCATAGGGCTGAAACGCTTCTAGAAACCGGGTGTAGGTATCCGGTTTTACGGGTTCGGCGGCGCACATCAGTACGCGAAGCGAGCTGAGATCACAAGCCTCCAGGCTTTCCTTGGAAAGCCTCCCGGTGCGCAAGCAATAGTCGTAGGCGAAGTTGGGGGCAGCCGCCGCAGTGGCGTGGTAGGTCGTTATCGCATTGAACCACAAAATCGGCCGCTGAATGAAGTCCATGGGAGCGAACCCGTATGTCGTGCCACCTTTCAGAGCCGGATATAGGTAGCACCCGATCAGCCCCATATCGTGATACTGCGGAAGCCAGGACACGACGACCGGTGCCGGATGGTCGATCACGAGCGAATAGGTATTCAGGATGTTTTCGTGCGTCACGATCACGCCCTTGGGCTCCATCGTCGAACCCGACGTGTACTGGAGAAACACGATCTCCGGAGGATCGACAGGTGGCAGGTCCGAAATCATGTCCACGAAACCTTCCGTGGCGATCCACGGGAGACCGGAAATGTAATCTACATCGACGCCCGACGCCGAGACTCCACGTCTGGCCAGATTCGTCTTGAGAGATGCGTGGTAATCTCTGCTCGTTAAGACCCCAGCCGCCTGGCAATCCTTGGCGATGTGGACCGTCTTGTACAGGGCGCTCTGGAAGCCGCGCGAACTGGGGGGATAGACCGGGACGGGGATCAATCCGGCGCGCACGCAACCAAAAAATGCGCAGATCATTTCGAGCCCCGGCGGGTAGGCCAGCAGAACCCGGTCGCCCACCGCGAAACGACCGTCTTTCAGCAAATGTCCGGCGATCGCTTGCGATCGGCGGAGAAACGACGCGTAGGTGTAGGTTTCGATCGGATCGCCGTTTACGTCAAGGTACGAATAGAGTAGTCGGTTCGGGTGCTCATCTGCCAGCCTATCCAGGTGGTCCAGAATTGACGCCGTCATCAATCAGCGATCCTCCAAGGTCAAATAGAACGCAAGTCGGTAGAACGAAACATACCTCGCGAGCGAGCGAGGTGAAACACGATTGAGTCTCAAAGTGCAGACCGCAGTGTAGACCTGGAACGTGGGACTATGAGAATGTACGCGTAATTTTTTTCCCACCACAAGCGTCGCTCGATTAGCTGGGGAACGAACGTTCTCCTTCTTGCCGCACGGGACGCAACCCAGACTTGTGGAACTCCTATACCACATGCAGGCGGCCCCGTTCACTAGTTTCATTAGTTGGTATATTAGCAAAACCTTCGCACAATACCATGCGTCATTGCGTGTTGGGATGAGGTACCACTTCCCGTGGTCGGTCCCGAATTTTCTTGATTGCCCTTAATGGCTCGCACTAAAATAGAGTAGCGAGAGTGTCAACAGCGCGGTAAGAACTTCGCCGCGGGTCACGGCTACGCGTGGGGCATATCGAGCGCATCAGGTCCCCATTACCATGATCGCGGAGGAGTCGGTGGCGTTCCAACCCGAAGCGGTGATTGCGGATCAGCCGGACATCGCGGATCTCGTACCATCGGAAACTTCGGCCTCGCCCATTATCGAATCGGCTGGTCCGTCTTCATTCCCGAAAGTCTTGCGTAGCCGCCTGGACGGGTTTTTTGCCCATCAGAGCATTTCTCCTAAAGCGGACGGCACGATGTGGATCAAGATTGCTATAGGTCTGGCCGTCCTCGCTGGCGCATGGATTGCCCTCTATACGCTCAGACCCGGCTCATGGAAGTTTGTCGCCCTCTACCTTTTAGGCGGCCTCGCGCAGACATTCCTTTTGCTGAACATCGCCCATGACAGCAATCACAACGCCATCTCGTCTCGCTCGCACATCAACAAAACCCTGAACTATGTCTTCGATTTGTGCGGAATGAGTTCGTACATGTGGCGTATACTCCACCATCGGGGTCATCACTCCTGCATCAATCTCCACGGTGAAGATGACGCGCTTTCCGGACGCGGCATCTTTCGCTTTACGCCTTATGAACCCCGCGCGCCCTGGCACCGGTTCCAGCACATCTACGTGCTGTCCGTTTACGCGATGTTCTCTCTCGATTATGTGTTCTTCCGGGACTTCCAGTGCTTTTTCTTTCCGACCCATGAATATCTGAGACGCACGAAACACCCTCTGCGGGAATATGCCATTCTCTTTGCCGGCAAGGGTTTCTACCTCACTTACATGCTTGTCTTGCCGGTGATGGTGCTGGGAAAATCGCCTTTGCTGGTCGCGGGCGCATTCCTCCTGGTCCATTTGGTCGTCGGCTTGGCTGTAACGCTCGTATTCCAGTCGACGCACACTGTGGACAGCACCTATTTTCCAGCGGATCGTGGCGAGTTTGAAAACGGCGTGTACCACATCTTCGCGACAACCGCCGATTATGCGACGGAAAATCCGCTTGTAGGTTGGCTCGCGGGCGGGCTTAACCATCACGTCGTCCACCACCTGTGCCCTTTCGTATGTCACACCCACTATGCTCCGCTGACCAGGATCGTGAAGGAGACTGCCAAAGAGTTTGGGGTTCCCTACAGGCAACACTCCACCATGACGCTGGCAATCCAGCATCATCTGTTACTGTTGAAGCAACTGGGGAATGAAGACTGATTTGAGATCATCAACCTCCATGCCTGTCCCCGTTGTTTCCCGACTTCGCTGCTTTGCGGATTCTCACGCCATGGCGCGCAATCCCGTCCAGGTTTTGTCCCGCTACAACGAGGCCTTCGGCGACACGTTCTGGATCCGCATAGGCGGTCTCAAGGAGGCGATGGTTACCATCGATCCCGCTGTCATTCAGCACGTGTTGAAGACCAATGCGGAGAACTACCAGAAATCCGAAATTCAAGTGAAGCGAATGGGCCACTTCCTGGGCAAAGGCCTGCTGACGACCCACGGAGAAGCCTGGCTCACGCAGCGCCGCCTCATCCAGACGGGCTTCGATCGAAAGCAACTCGGTGCGCTGTCCTCGATCATGCAGGACTCTCTCGCCGAGTCGCTACGGGATTTCGACAGACAGATCCATCGTGGTCCCGTGGACATTTACCCGCAACTTATGAAAATCACCTTCGCCATGGTCGCTCGATCGCTGTTTGGCGCCCGGTTGAAAGATGAGGACATCGATCTTGTCAGCCATACCATCTGCACCGTCCAGGAATTCATTGTCCGGCAAACTCTTCAGCCCTATCTGAATCCCTGGTTCGCCGTCTCGGGCGAACTGCGCAGACACGAAGACATGCGAACCCGCGCTGACGCCATTCTGCTCGAGTACATAAGGAAGCGCCGCAACGAACCACCCGGCCACGATCTGCTGCAGACTTTGATGGATGCGCGCTATAGCGATGGCAAAGGCATGAGCGATGAGCTCATCCTGAGCGAGAGCATGCAACTTCTGGTTGCCGGACATGAAACATCGTCGAACGCGCTATCGTGGATTTTTTATCTTCTGAGTTCGCGTCCGGATTGTCTCGAGAGGGTACGGCGGGAGTTTGATTCCGTGCTGGGAGACGCGCCCATGACATACAGCGACGTTCCCAAGTTCGAATTTACGACTCAGGTCATTCTAGAGGCGCTCCGCCTCTACCCGCCATTTTGGATGGTCGACCGCATGGCCGTTGCAGACGACCGTGTAGGCGACGTCGCCATACCGCGCGGATCGATGGTCATTGTGTATGTGTATGGTGCGCACCATGCTCCGCGCTACTGGCAAAATCCTGAGAACTTCGATACGGAGCGTTTCACCAAAGAAAACGACAAGCTGCGCCCACCCTTCACCTATCTTCCCTTTGGAGCCGGACCGCGAGGCTGTATTGGCGGAAATTACGCGATGCTGCAGATCCTTATGATTTTGAGCGATCTTCTCAGAAAATACGATTTTCAGTTGGCTCCGGGCCAAATGATCGAAGCTCGCCCGATGGTCATCCTGCGGCCGAAGCACGGGATCCGCATGACATTCACCAATACCATCGCTCCCGCCCCGTGCGTCGCATAAGACGCGACGGGTTGGCTTTTCCACCCCACTCTGTCTGCTCACTGAATATTCACGTTCACCACGAACACCTGTGGCGTACTGTAAAAAAGTGGCTCACCAGTGTTACTGGCATTCGGGGTGTACGCACCGTCGACCATAAATTTGTAGGTCCCAGGCGTTGTGCCAGGAATCGTATGGCCACCTCCACCGCTCGCACTACCGCCGCCACAGCTCAGCAAGGTCATGCTCCCTACCAGCACAATCAGCAAGCACAGGGCAGTCCTGCGGAGACGAACCCGTCTCCGCAGCGGCAGCCCAACCACGAGAATCCCGGCAACGAAAGTAAGAGATTGCGCCGCAAGAAACCGCGGACCGTCGATTTTTTCAGCACGCGAGACCATCGTCGGTCCCGTCGAGCTGATCGTCATGGCGGAGGTCACCGCAGTTGCGCCCGTCACATTCACCGATGCCGGAACCGAGCACGTGGGAAGATGCTGCGCTCCTGGCAGATAATATGCGATCGTGCACGCAAAATAGACTGGCCCGGTAAATCCATTGGCTGGCGTTACCGTGAGCGTGGACGCGTTACCCGTGCTCGCTCCCGGTGCGAACGATACAGAACTCGCCGCCGTCATGGTGAACATATTCAGCATCGTTACCGGGACGACCATACTGCTTCCAGCGTATGTGGCGTCACCGCTGTAGTTCACATCCACCATCACCGTGCCGGGGCTCCAATAGCCGCTCCCAAAGTCGAAGCTGCAGGAACCATTCACCAACGTGCAGCTGGAGCTGTAGCTTCCGCCGGGTCCATAAGCATAGAAACCGATGTATCCGGTCGGAGTCGGCTGCCCGCTCACTCCCGCAACATTGGCCGTCACTGTCAGGTCCTGCGTCGGAAGCATCGAAGATGCGTTCGCACTGGCGGTAAGGATTCCCGCCGGCTGCTGCGTCACGGTGACTGGTACGGGATTGGAGGTTGCGGCTTGGTAATTAGCATCACCGCTATACTGCGCTGTGATTGAGTCCGTTCCCACCGGCAAGTTCGTCACGTTCAAGGTCGCCCCGGAAGCGATGAAAGGCCAGTCAAGTGTCGTCGGGGCGACCGTTGCGGTTCCGAGCACAGTATTTCCTGAATAGAACGTAGCTGTTCCGGTGGGCGGAGGAGCCGCGGAGTAGATGCTAACGGTCAGTTGCAACATCACGTTCTGACCGCGCGCGACCGTAGAAGAGCCCGTCGACAGTTGAGCCCCGGGAGTCGCCTTAGTCATGGTGAAATTCAGCGGCGTCGAACTGGACGACGCGTTGAAACTGGGGTCTCCTGAATAGCTGGCACTTATGCTGTGACTGCCAACACTAAAAGCAGTCGGAACCCACTCCGCCGTGCTGGCCGACCCCATACTCACCGGGCCGGAACTTACTGTGCCGGTGCTCGCCGCATCCGCAAACGTAACAGTGCCCGTCGCGATGCCGTCGGTTGATCCCGCAGGAGCATTTACTCCCACTGCCTGCGCCTCGACCGCGATCGAAGTACCGAAAGGGTAGCTTCCTCCGTTTGTGAGGGTCCCCGTAGTGATGCCGTTATACGAGTAATAACTTCCAAACAGCGACAGGTTGCTCGCTTCCGGCGCCACATTCACCGATACCGGGTTGGAAGTGCTGGAAGCGAAAGCACTGTCTCCACCGTAGCGCGCGCTCACCTTGTACTGGCCGCCGGGAAGACTGTCCACGCTGGCGCTTGCCGTTCCGCCCTGCAGGGTTAACAGCTTTAGTCCCTCATTGTTCTGCGGAGTTGCGGTCGTAACCAGAGCCGCATTCCCGGAAGGAGTCCCGCCGCTCCCGGTTACTCCGACGTTTACTGTGATCGGTGTGCCGTGCCCGAAGCTGGTCTGGCTGAGGCTGAGAGTTGTAGAGGTTGACTTAAAACTAAGCGAGTTCCAGTTGTTGAACAGCTGATTCGCGTCCACACTGCCCAAGCCAGTCGCCAGATCGTATCCAGGGACTGCATAGTACCCGAGCGTGTAATAGCCCTTTGTATTGTCACTGGCCGTGCTCAGAGTGCAATTCGGTGTGCCCTGCTGGCAGGGCACGATGTTGCTCCCGGTCGTAATGTCGTGAAATGCGGAAGGGTGCTGCGCTGCCATGGGGTAGAGGATGTTGTTAGCCTGTCCCTGCGGTCCATATTTCTGTTCGATCAAAGCCAGAATTCCTGCCATCGCCGGCGAAGATGCCGAGGTCCCTCCCACAACTCCAATGGTCAGATCGCCATCGGAAACAACGCAGTCACCCTCCTCCGCGCACAAGGGATAAAAAGTGTCGTTCTCCCCCGCCGCCGCAAACAGCGATACATCAGGAAGATCACGGACTCCGTCGCTGGGAACTCCCGGCCCCGTCTGCCATGAAGGCTTCGGATATCCAGCAGAGCAGGCACTATAAGTGCCATCTGGAGCATCGACCCCGCTCGCGCAGTTGCTGGGCCCGCCACTTCCCGCAACGATACTGGGGTTGCCGGGATTGTAGAGGCCCCCAGTCGCAAGATTCAGTCCGAACGGCTCATTCCACGCTTGCTCAGGCACTGGTTGCAGAAGAGATGTCGTAGGGAAAATAGTCGCGACCGTGTCCCAGTAAGTCGCCAGCTGAGTTTGCTGTGCGGCCGAATTTCCGTTGTAGCTGCTGTAATAGAAGTCGGTGCCACCCACAGAAACGTTCCAGGGAGTCGAACTGAACCCATTCATGGCAACGCCGTACTGCGCCGGCTGACCGCTGTTGAAGTCGTCGCAGCCTGCTGGTCCACCGTCCCCAGCCGAAACGAACGAGGGTTTGCCCTTGCGCCGCTGCCTGCTCCCACAAGGAATACCAGAACTGGTTTCCTGCCGAACCCAGATCCTGTTCACACAAACCATAGCTCGTGCTGAGGATGGAGGCTTGATCATCATCAACCGCTCGCTGCGCGGCCAGATACAGTCCAGATTGCACCGAGGTGTCGGCCGCGGTGTATAGGTTGATTGTTGCTCCCGGGGCAACCGCGCCACTCAGTTCGACATCCAGATACGACTCAACGACGGCGTCGGTTTCTCCCGGATCACTTCCGTCAATAACGACGTTGAGCGGGTTGGGCGGCAACCCAAAGAACGAGCGATAGGTAGCCACAACCGTTGGATCAACGTTTGACGCGCCAATTAGCCCGATGGTGATGCCGCTCCCGGTAATGCCCGCTGCATACAGCGGACCGAGGTCATATTGGAGAGCGAAGTCGCCAGGCGCCAAGTCCAACAAGTCTTGACCTGCAGGAAAAGTCCAGTCCGCAACAAATTTCTTACTCCCGATGTCGTAGACCGCCTTGCCTGGATTTTTTATGTAAGACTTCGGACGAAAGTCGTTGATCGGAGTGATGCCCGCAATCACCTGCGCCAGCGCTGACGGGATCTGCGGATCGGCATTATTGGCGTAATGCTCCTTGCCGTTCACGAGGTAAGCATGGATTTGCGTGCGGAACGCGGAGCGCACTTCCCCGGCAGTGCCCGAAAACTCGATTGCTGTCTTGGCTCGATTGATTCGGCTGACCGCGAATCCATGCTCTTGCAGCCAGCCAGAGACCGTAGCGATCTCGGAATCGGTGAGTCCGTACAGTTCGCCAAACTGATCGGGTTTGAGCCATTGGTGAAAAGTAGGAGATCCCGGCCTGTGCGCGTCTTGCAGAAATTGCTGCAGAGCTGCCTCGCGCTCCGGCGAACGCCGTAACAGCAGCACCATTCGCGAGGCGGGGAATGAGTCGGGGACTGTGCCCAGATCGAAGGGTGCCTGCGCCAGCGGGTGAACGTTTCCCTTGAGCGTGACGCGAACAGCATCATTAATCGGTTGAGTGATGCGGGAAGCGGGACTAGTCTGCGCCGGGCTGAAGGCGCACAGCGTAAGCATCAAGCACAGCGGGCCCAATTGGCAGAGCCGAGAATTCGACGACACCTTGACCTCAAATCACAACTACAGACCTATCAGCGGCTCGATCCCCCCGTTCAAGTGCATGAAGTCGGCGGGTTGCTGTGACAGTTCATGGTCATCGACATTGTAGTCCTCAATTGGCGAAACCAGCGATAGCTGCTCAAAACTCCCTTCCGAGGGTCAATGAGTGCTGGCTCAGGGTGCGACTAGAGCTAGCGCGGGCGTGCCGCCGACTACCCTCGGCCCGTTTCAAACGCTCGGGCCGGCAAAACGGGGGTAAAATGATTGGTGTCTTTGACTCTAAAAAGGAAATTCCGGCTTACATGTTCCGGCGGCTAAGCATCGCGCTTCTTGTAGCGACAATATCCATGCCGCTCGCCAGCGCGCAGAGGCGTGGGGCGATGGGGATGCCGGTTTCCATGGCACATGCCGGCCTCGCACGCGGCGTCACGCGTGGAATTGGTTTGCATTATGGAAGGCGTCCATTTTCTCGGGGAATTTTTCTAGGGTCGCCCTGGCCCTATTCGGACTACGATCCCAGTGAGACGTATGTGGTTGAAGGCGCTCCGACGCAGTTCGTGATAGTGCAGTCGGCTTCAGCTGACGATTCTCCGCGAAAAACTAGGCTCGCACCCTTACTGATCGAGTTGCAGGGCGATCGCTATGTGCGATTCGGTGGTGCCGAAACAGCGGAACATGAAGCCTCGGCGCATCCCGATTATGCGGAGCCAGCACCAACGAAACTGCCCACGAAACCGCGAATGGCCGCCGCGCAGAAGGAGCCGATCGCATCGCAAGCCGGAGAGCTCCCGCCCGCAGTGCTGGTCTATCGTGACGGCCATCGCGAGGAGATCCCTGACTATGCCATCGCGGACGGCATGATCTACGTCCGCGGCAACGACTGGCAAAACGGCTATTGGACAAAGCGCATTCCGCTCTCCACCCTTGACCCGCCCGCCACCCTGCAAGCCAACCAACAGCGCGGCGTAAAATTCCTACTGCCATCTGCACCCAATGTGGTGATCGCCAGTTTCTAGCTGAGACGGCCCCGACCGTAGCGCCGGCGTCTCGCCGGCTATCGCGGAAGTGAAAGTGGCCCACTACCGGCCGCTGGGGAGCATGTCTTCTAGATTGCCCCCAGCCGAAATCTTGTCAAGCCCCCATTCCGGCGAGTTTCCCCGTAAGTCGATGAATAGGTGGGGAAAATAAAGTAGCAAAACTTGTCGGTACGGGTAGGTCGGAATTGATATAATAGAGATATAGCTCAAAAGAAGGGCGCGGAATAATCCCCGCGCCCTTTTCCAATTGGAGTAATAGTGGAGCGCCGGGCGTCCCCGCCCGGCCCCATCCTCTCTAAGTCCTTATCCTTGAATATTTTAGAAGCCTGTCCTTTGTTTTGAATATTTTGCGAAAAAAAGGGGGGGGTGGGGGTACGTCCTGATGGTTCTAAACGGTCGGAGAAATAGAAAAACTCCACAAAATTGCCAACGGCACGGCCGAAAAGCCTTGCCCTTCAAAACAAATTCAAACTGACCCACTACGGGCGAGACGGTCGACTTCCCGTGGCCGACCGGAGTATGCTGCGTTGGCCGGAAATGGGCCACTGAGCGCCTTGCTAAAACTATGCACGTCCAAACATCACCGAGTCGACCCAGCGAAAACGAACGGGACGCGCCCCTGACGCGAAATCAAATACGCGGCTTCTGGGCATCGTGGGGAGGCTGGACACTGGACGGCATGGATTCCGTTATCTATGCGTTGGTATTGGTGCCGTCGCTGCGAGAACTGCTGCCCCGGTCCGGGATTGCGGCGACCAAAGGCAACATAGGCTATTACGGCGGCCTGCTGTTCGCTCTGTTTCTAATCGGCTGGGGCCTCGCCTTCCTTTGGGGCCCGATTGGAGATAAGTTCGGCCGGGTGCGCACCCTGATGCTGACGATTCTCTGTTACTCCGCGTTCACTTTGCTGAGCGCCTTCGCGGTCAGTGTGTGGCAACTCGCCATTCTGCGCCTGCTGGCGGGCATCGGAATTGGCGGCGAGTGGGCCATGGGCGGCACCTTTGTCGCAGAAGAGTGGCCCGAGCATCGGCGCGTCGCCGGCGCTGGATTCATGCACACCGGATACTACTTTGGATTTTTGCTGGCAGCCTTGGCCAATTACAGCATCGGAAGCCACTTCGGCTGGCGCTACATGTTCGCCTTCGGAGGATTGCCCGCACTCTTGCTGGCGTGGATCCGCTACGGCGTGACCGAGCCGTCGCGTTGGGTGCAGAAAGAGAAAGTTGTTCAGACCTGGGCCTGGTGGCGTCCATTGGCGACGCTCTTCAATCCAACCTTGCGCCGGCGCACAATTTTGAATTCCTTATTCATGCTGGTTTCGATCTGCGGTCTGTGGGCCGGCACGGTCTACGTTCCCACGGCGGTTACAAATCTCGCCGAAGCCAGCGGTCGCGGCGGTCCACGAGCGGCACAGCTGGCCTCGTACGCAACCATGCTGGTTGCCGCAGCGACCATTCTCGGATGCCTCGCCATGCCCACCCTCGCCGAACGATTCGGGCGGCGAGGAGCGCTAGCCTTTTACTTCGCTCTGATGCTCGTGTTTATCGTCGTCACCTTCGGCAAGGTTTACTATCTGGGCGGAGCCGGACTGCCGTGGTTCTTTGTCTGTCTGTTTTTCCTCGGACTCGGAGGAGCCAATTTCTCCGTCTACACGCTGTGGCTGCCGGAACAATATCCCACCGAATGCCGCGCCAGTGCTTTCGCCTTTTCCACTTCCTTCGCCCGCTTCGCTGGAGCCGGAATCACCTTTCTGGTTGGCGCCGGCGTGCGCCACTTCGGTTCCGTCGGGACGCCGGTGGCACTTACTGGTATCGCCTTTGCCATCGGCCTGCTGCTGACTCCGCTAGGCGCGGAGACTCGTGGGCACACCTTGCCGTCGTAGCCGTCACTGCATCGGTGGAGGCTCTGGTTCGGCGGAGCCGTCCGCGCGCGCATCAGAGGCTCCGTAGTTTACCTTGGCCTTCGAGTCATGCATGACAGCCTGCCCGCGACCCATGGCGGTGGTGTACCCGTGCCGCACATCGAGTTGATGCCCCATCGCGGAAAGTTTTTGCCGCACGTCGGGCGGGACACGCGACTCGATCACGATTTTGCACCCACGCTCGGGACTGACGGTGAAACGGGCGTTCTCCAGTGCTTCCTGGATATTCATGCCGTAGTCGACCACGTTGGAAACGAATTGTGCGTGGGCGAGAGGTTGGTTCGCTCCCCCCATGATCCCGAAGCCAATATGCTGCGACCCATGCTCCATGAAAGCCGGAATGATGGTGTGGAACGGCCGTTTGCGCGGGGCAAGCGCATTCGGAGACCGAGGATCGAGTGAAAACAGCGCACCGCGATCCTGCAGCACGAATCCCATGCCGCGCACCACAACGCCCGACCCAAATGCTTCATAATTACTCTGAATCAGCGAGATGATGTTGCCCTCGCGATCAACGGCCGTAAGATAAGTCGTGTCGCTGGTGGGAGGCGTGCCGGGCGTAACCTCGCAATTGGCTTTGCCGGGATTGATCAACTCGGCGCGCTGCCGCGCATATTCCTTCGACAGAATCCCCTTCACCGGAACCTTCGCAAAACGTGGGTCGGCGTTGTAACGCCCCAGATCGGCGTAAGCCAGCTTCATGGCTTCGATTTTCTTATGTAATTCCGCGACGCTCAGCGGCCCATCGGGCGACGCCGGAGAAGTCTCCATAATGTTCAGCATCTCCAGCGCCGCCATGCCTTGTCCGTTGGGAGGAAGCTCGTATACAGTCCAGTCGCGATAGGTGGTTGAAATCGGCTCGACCCATTCCGGCGAAAACTCGGCCAGATCATCGGCCGCCATCGTTCCGCCCAGGCTCTGCGACGTGCTCAAAATCGCGCGCGCAATCTCTCCCTTGTAAAATTCAGCCGCGCCATTCTGCGCCACGAGGCGCAAGGCCTTCGCGAGATCACGATTCTGGAACACTTGGCCCACCGCTGGAGGCTTGCCATTGGGCAGATAAACGCGTTGGCCTTCCGGATCCTTTGCAATCCAATCGGCCGAGCCGCTCCAATAGGACGCAATGATTTCAGGCACCGGATAGCCATCCTCGGCATAGAAAATCGCAGGCTGGAAGAGATCCTTCCACGTCAACCGTCCAAACCGTTCGTGCAGTGCTTGCCAGCCCGCCACCGCACCAGGAACCGTGACCGAGTCAATGCCTGCCGGCGGCATTGAGGTCGCACCCTTGGCCTGCAGGTGCTCGATGGTCAGTCCCCGCGGCGCCCATCCGCTGGCGTTGAGACCATACAGCTTGCCGGTTCTCGCATCCCAATAAATCGCGAACAGATCTCCACCCATGCCGTTCATCATGGGTTCAGTCACCCCGAGCACGGCATTCGCGGCAATCGCCGCATCTACGGCAGAACCTCCCCGCGCGAGGATCTGCGCACCGGCCACCGAAGCTTGCACGTGGCTGGTCGCCACAATGCCATAACGTGTGACAACCATCGAGCGGGCAGACGAGCGGTCTTGTGCCGACATGGAAGACGTAATAAGGGCAAGAGCGAGTGTAGTTCGAATCGAGATGTTCATGCTACCCCTGCGCGCACGCATTCTCTCTTCCTGCAACGCTCAGTTAAGTTTACGGCTGCGAACTGACTTCGAGCAGGAGATGATCCTTGAAGGCCGTCGCCAGTTTCGCGACGCCATCGGCCGCCGCATCCACCGTGCCCAGATCTTTTCCCTCGTCATACTCACTCACCCGATATTTTCCGGGCTTCAATCCGCGGAGTTCGACTTCGCCTTTCCAGTCGGTCGGGGTAAAGAACGCGTAATACATCTTGCCGTCTTTCGCGATGGCATAGCCCTCGGGCGTATCGTATCCGGTCACGTATAGGTCTCTGAACTCACCCTTCGATAGCATCTTCTGGTTATACAAACCGATCCACTTCTTCCAGCGCTCTTCCTTCGCCGTGGTCAGATTGACGTCCTTGAATTTCGGACCAGGATCGGGCCACACGAACTTCGTCCCCACCACGCCTCCGGCGCCAATCGTGGAAGCGAAATCGTCGCCGTGTTCTCGATAGTCATTGCCCACTTTGGTCATCGCAGAAAGTTCGACGTGGTCGCCGTAGACCGCTGACTCGGGCCCGAGCAGTGCCTTATACATCTTGATCCGCCGCCGCACCTGTACCGCTCCTACCGGATCGGCCGTCACTGCCTGGTCGATGAATGGCAGCCATGCCAGCGAGGGCGGAGTACCGCATGGACAGGCCTGCGTGACGCTCTCCGGTTTCAGCGCGCGCGTCGTCTGAAAGATTTCCTTGTACACGTCCCCCATCGCATTCACCGAATCCTGCGGCGACTTGTGATGATGAGCTGGGTTGTAACACTCTGGAACACTGTAGATATTGTCCAACTTGCTGCCGTCGAATCCCCAGTCGCGAATGAATCTTTCCGTCAACTGCTTGTGATAGGCGCGCACTTCCGGCACCGCCGGACACAGCACCGCCAAGCCACGTGTCATGTGCGCACGCTTGCCATTCTTGTCCAGGATCAGCCACTCCGGATGCTCCTGCGCGATTTTCGCGACCGAGTATTTGTGTGATTCGTACCTTCCCTCGCCATCCTCAACCCCTAGCGGCAGCCACCACAACTGCACCAGCATCCCATCCTTGTGGAAGTCGTCGGTCATCTTCTTGATGGAATCTCCAGGAAAAGTATCGGCGCGCGGATTCCAGTCGCCATAGACATCGAACCAGCGATCGTCCAGCGTCACCCACTTGATGCCCATCTCCTTGAGCTTCGGAACCGTGCCCAACATCTGCGCCGGCGTGACATCAGCCTCGTATCCCCAGCCGCACCAGCTCACGTTATAGGCTTCGCTCGACGGCTTCGGAAGTTCCCAGCCTTCTTTCTGCAGCACGCTCGACCAAATTCGCAGCGGCTCATAGAAGTCGCCCGCAAAAACCGAGACGAAACTGCGCGGAGTCGAGTACGTTTCACCCGGCTTCAGCGTGATGTTGGCAGGGTAGTCCACCTCGGCATCCACGCGCCCGTCGCTCGCAACTCTTGCCGGGATCGCCGCAGAAATAGGAAGAGTCTCTACGTGCCCGACCGCTTCCCCCACCTGGCGCGTCCAGAACGCCACCACCGGGATTCCGCCACCATAGCCGCCTTTGACCATTTCTCCCGTGACGTTGGGCTGCGAAAAAGCCGGCGTCAGCTTTACCACATCATCTTTTCCCCAGTCATAGCTCGCCCCATGAAACGACCACATCTCCCACGGCTGCGCCTTCGCGTCGCTTAGCTGCGCATTCAACCGGCGCCGCTGGTTCACACTTTTTTCGATCACAACCTCGCCCGTGCCCGTGTTCTTGTATTCCACCGTGCTCAGCAGAATGTTTGGAAATTTGTCATAGACTTCGAGCGCCAGCACGCGCTGCAACTCCGTCCCCGATGGCCCCAGCGGGCGCGCCGGAATCTCCACCCGCTTCCCGGCTCCCATCTTTCCCATCGCTTCGTGCACCTGCGCCTGCTGGAAATCGAGCGTGAAATGCACATCCTTGCCCCCGACCCGCACGAAATCGCTGTCGGCGGGACTACCCACGTTCGGCTCGTCCAGTGAAAATCTCTTCCCGTCCTTCAACAAGGATGCCCGAACGTAGCCATCTGGCCTCACCTGAAACTCGGCTGTGCTTGTCGTCAACACCACTGGCCCACCGTCTTTAACCTCCACGCCGATCGTAGAAGGCTGGGTAGGTTCAGGTTTGACAGTCGTGGTCTTCAGCTGAGTCTGCAGAGGCCATTTCGGCAACTTCGAGCAAGCCGTCAGCAGGAGTATGAGACCAAGCGTCACAACCAGCGTCGTAGCGACCAGGGCAATTCCGTGTCTGCGGGCGATCATCGATTTCCTCTCTCTTTTCTCTTTGGCGTTCTACCTGATGTTTTACCATCTGCGACTCCGCCAGCCTGTGCAATATCGCAGTTGACAAAAGCTACGAAACGAAAGTAAAAGTAATCGTTCGTAATATTACACTGAAAGCTCATGGTTCCAGCGCCCGAAGTTAGGCCATACATGATGAAGGGGATCGTAACGACCGCTCTGCTCCTGGCTTCCGTCTTTGGCTCAGACGGTTGGGCACAACAAACCAGCATCGGCTACAAACCCGCTGCTGATGCCGACAGCAAGAAGACCATTCTGCTCAAGGACTTTCACCCCGACTCGGCGCTTCATGCCGCCGTGCACGAAATCCAAAGCGCGAAATTCCCTGTGATCGACGTGCACACCCACACCAACGACGCCGTCGGTATCGGAGACCGAGTCGACCCCAAAGAGATGGTCGCGCGCATGGACCGACTCAACGTCAAGACCATCGTCATTCTCACCGGCATGTGGGGCGACAAATTGCAGACCATCATCGATGACATGGTCAAACCCTATCCCGGACGGTTCGTAGTGTTTACGCAGTTCGACTGGTCCAAGATCAACGATCCGAATTTCAGCCAGCTCATGGTGCGCCAGATCGACGATTCCGTTGCTCGCGGCGCGCGCGGGCTGAAGATTCTGAAAGAACTCGGCCTAGGTGTACGCGATTCAACCGGCAAGCTGATAACCATCGACGATCCGCGCCTCGACGCGTCATGGGAAGAATGCGGGCGGTTGGGCATCCCTGTGTTTCTTCACGTGGCCGATCCCGAGGCATTTTTTCATCCCATCGACGCTCGCAACGAGCGCTACGAGGAGCTAATTGAGCATCCGGATTGGAGCTTCTACGGACCGCAGTTCCCTTCCCTGCAAGAGCTGGTGGCTCAGCGCGATCGGATGTTCGCCAAGCATCCGCATACGATGTTCGTCGCTCTGCACTTTGGCAGCTGGCCGGAGAACCTGGACTTCGTCGAACAGACGCTTCAGAAATTTCCTAACGTCATGATTGAAACCGGGGCGCGCGAAGGAGAACTCGGACGCCAGCCGCGGCGGACAAGAGAAATCTTCCTGAAGTATTCCGACCGCATCATGTTCGGCACCGATGAAGGTGCGGGAGAGGCAATGTACCAGAACTATTTCCGCTGGTTCGAGACCGAAGACGAATACTTTCCATACGCGCAATATCCGCAGCAGGGGCGCTGGATGATCTACGGTCTGGGACTGCCCGATGACGTGCTGCAAAAGGTCTATCACCGCAACGCGGACGCGCTGTTTGCGCGGTTCAACGGTTCAAAGGACCTCAAATAGCCCTTGACAATTCCCGCGACCATCAACGAAAGTTACTATTCGAAACAAATCGAAACATCATGGCTTCGAACGGTCTGCTCAACGAAGAACGCCGCCGGGAAATCCTTGGGGTTCTGCATCGGGACGGACGTGTACTCGTCAAGGATCTCGCCCGGCATTTTCATATTTCGCAGATCACCATCCGTAAAGATCTGGAGTTCCTCGATGGCCAAGGCGTCATCCAGCGTACCCACGGCGGCGCGTTGCCCGTACAAGCTGGTGCATTGCTCGATCCGTCACTGCGCGAGAAAGAGAGGCTCCACCGCAAGGAGAAGGTACAGATTGCCCAAGCTGCGGTGAGCCTGGTGGAAGAAGGGCAGTCCGTGTTGCTCGACTCCGGAACCACCACGACGGCCATTGCGCGCGCCCTGAAAGACATGGCGCGACTCACCGTGATCACCAATGCGATCAACATCGCGGCTGAATTGGCGGGCACCCACATTGAAGTGATCCTGACCGGAGGCACGCTGCGCAAGAACTCGTTTTCTCTGGTCGGTCCGCTGGCCGAGCGAGCGCTGCGCCAGCTCAGCGCCGACATCTTGTTCCTCGGCGTCGATGGATTCGACACCAAGGCCGGCCTTTTCACTCCGAATTTATTGGAGTCCGAAGTGAACCGGGCGATGGTCGATATTGCGCGCCGGACGATAGCGGTTTGTGACTCGAGTAAGTTCGGCCGTCGCAGCCTCTGCAATATCATGCCGATCACGGCGGTCCATCACGTGATTACCGACAAGGGTGTTCCCAAGTCGGATTTGCACGCGTTGAAAGAGGCAGGCGTAAAAGTGACGCTGGTGTGAGCGGAATTAAGGAACCAATGAAATCGGCAGAAATCGCGCAACAAGGCCAAAACACGCTGAACGAGATTTTTTCTCAGCCCAAGGTCTGGAGCATGTGTCTTGACCAGCTGGCAGCCAGCGCGGATTTGCGTGCGGCCATTCAGCTGGCGCGGGCAGGAGCGGAGTGGATTTTTGTGGGCTGCGGAACAAGTTATTATCTCGCACAGGCCGCCGCGTCCAGCTTCAACCATCTCAATCTGCCGGCGCGGGCTGTCCCGGCTTCAGACTTACTCATGTATCCGGCGCTGACTCTGCATGCCGGACGGGATTATGTTCCGGTTGTGATTTCGCGCTCCGGCCTCACGTCAGAGGCAGTCCGCGCCGCGCAGATGTTGGAGAAGGATTACAATCTCCGGACCATCGCCATCACCTGCGCCGACGGACAGCCGCTGGAAGCGGCTTGCAGCGTTACGTTGAAGCTTCTCGACGCCGACGAGCAAAGCACGGTCATGACGCGGTCGTTCACCTCTATGCTGCTCGGGCTCCAATACCTTGCGGCGATTATCTCGGGAGATAATACGTTCCGTTGCGCGTTGATCGAGCTCGCGCCACAGGTTGAACCGCTTCTGAAGGACATTCCGCAGCAGTTGCGGTTGTTTGTCGAGGCTCACAGTTTCTCGGACTTCGTCTACCTGGCGCAGGGTCCGCTATTCGGCATCGCCTCGGAATGCATGCTGAAGGTAACCGAATCCTCGTCCTCTTATGCTCAGGTATTTCACTCTCTCGAGTTCCGCCATGGTCCGAAATCGATTGCGGGTCCGGACACGCTGATCACGTTTCTTATTTCGGAAACTTCTTACGACGCGGAAGTTGAGTTGCTCGAAGAAATGAAAGCTCTCGGCGCGGCCACCATGGTAATTGCGAATCGCGTCGATAGCAGGGCTCAACGGGCCGCTGACTTTGCCATCGAATTCGACCTCCAGTCGCCCGAGTACGCGCGTCCGGCGGCCTACGCGATTTGGGGTCAGCTATACGGCGTTTATTACGGACTCAAAAGGGGCCTCAATCCCGACTCGCCGAAAAACCTGACGCGCGTGGTCGAACTAAAACCCGCAGGTAGCAGTTAGCACTCGGCCCTTAGCGTGTAGCAAGAACACAAAAAGACCCGCCTCCATGTCCAAGCTCGATATCGCGATCGCCGGGGAGATCAATCTTGACCTGATCCTCTACGGTCTCCCAGAGCAAATGCCTACGGAACGCGAATTGCTGGCCAGTGGCTTCGCCATCACGTTGGGCAGTTCCTCCGCTATCCTGGCGCATAACCTCGCCGCTCTAGGCAGCCGCGTAGGGTTTGTCACCAAGGTCGGCGACGACGCTTTCGGAACCCTGGCGGTGGAGCGCCTGCGCGAACGTGGTGTTGACCTGGCGAGCATCGCCCACGGCGCCAAGTCCGGCGTAACGCTCATTCTGCCCCACGGCGCCCAGCGTCACATCCTCACGTATCCGGGCACGATCTCCGAATTGCGCTTTGAGGATCTCGACTTCGATTATCTGGCATCCGCGCGTCACTTTCATATGTCGTCGCTGTTTTTGCAGCGTGAATTGTTGCCGCATGTACCCGAACTTTTCCGGCGGATGAAATCCGCTGGCCTGACCACCTCGCTTGACACGAACGACGATCCCGACGACCGCTGGAATGATGATGGCGTCCTCGAAGAGATCTTGCCCCACCTCGACATCCTGCTGCCGAACGAACGCGAAGCGATGAAGATGTCCCGGGCTGACGACGTAGAAACCGCGCTTTCGCGGCTTGCGCAAAAGGTGAAAACCGTCGTGGTAAAGTTGGGCGCGAGCGGAGCTATTGCCGTCCGCCAAGCGCAGCGATTCACCGCACCTGCCGTGCCGGTAACGGTCATCGATCCTATCGGAGCAGGCGACAGCTTCGACGCCGGGTTTCTCCACCAGTTTCTGCGCGGAGCGGATCTCGCGACTTGCCTGGCCTTCGGAAACCTGTGCGGCGCATTCTCCACCACTGCCTGTGGCGGCACGGAAGCATTCCGCGACCCAGCCCGCATGCAGGAATTCCTCCGCCAGCACAACGCCAGCTATCAAACGCGCTAGACTCCAAAAAAAAGCAGTGGGACGCGCGGTTTGCGCGTCTCACTGCTGGGAAGAGTGTTGCTATGCTGCCTTGCTACGCTGGGAAACAATCCAGCGCACAGTTACCGCCCATGTCTGCCACCGCCACCGCCGCCGTGGAATCCGCCGCCGTGCGATCCCCCACCATGCGGCGATCCGCCGCCGTGGCTGCTCGGCGCCGAACGGCCGCCGCCATAACTAGGAGCAGAGCGTCCACCGCCGTAACTTGGAACGGAGCGGCCGCCGCCATAAGCACCTCCGCCGTAAGACCGCTGCCTGACGATAGGCTGCCTCATGTTAAGCGGCGGGCGAGAGTACCCGCCGTAGCCACGGCCTTCTGAAGCCGAACTGCGGGAAGAGCCGTATGAACCTCGGTTTTCTGTGCGAGCGGACGACTCACTCGCCCTGCTCGACTCAGAAGGAGGAGATGAGCGCGGGGCCATCGGCGAAAATCTCTGCCAGCCGCCATTACCGCTGCCATTCTCGCGAGCGATGGTCGAGCCACCCGAGTAGCTGGGCCTCGACACCGATCCCACATTCGAATTGCCTCGGGATTCCACGCCCTGACCGGACCGCTGAAGCCCGCCGTTCGAGCCGCTGCTCCCGGGCCTCGCACCTCCACCTTCGCGGGCCGCTTCAGCAGATCTGCCGCTCGCCGTTCCAGTCGCGCCTCGGGGCGAGAAGAAGTGCTGATTCTGCGAGACGTTCCGAGTCGTTGAAGCAGCCGCCGGACGTCCGCTGGCCGAGAAGCTCTCGCGGCTCGGAGTCACGGGCAGCCTGCCAGTCGAGAAACGCGCATTCTGGAACTGCGCATGAGTCATCGCTTGGGCGCGCATGTGGCCGGTGCCGAACTCCCTGCCCGAGACGGTCGTTCCCCCGCGGAAGTTCGTGTTATGCATCGCCAGGTTCACGTTCGAGAATCGCGAGCCGGCGCGCAGCGGCGCAAAGCCTCCGCGATTGTAAGCGCCGAATCCGACAGCGCCGTAGCGTCCGCCCCACCCGCCCCACCAGGGATGGAAAAAGTCACCCGGTCCAAGCGGAAGCCAGCCGATCGAGCCCCAGCCAAAGCCGAACCCAACTCCAAGTCCGAAACCGGGGCCGAAGAACGAAACATAAGCCGGCGCCCAAATCGGACGGTAGAACGGATATCCATAAGCCGGCCCAGGCCACCATCCCCAACCCCCGTCTACATACATCCAGCGACCGTAGTGATACGGAGCCCAGCCCCATGAATCATAAGAAACCCAGGTCCATCCCCAATAAGGCTCATACACCCAGCGGCCGGCGCGATACGGAGCCCAGTCCGGTGGAACCGCTGGCCGCCACACCGGACCGTAATCCGGAACTTCCGACCAGGCGCCGTGGCCGTCGAGGTCTTCCGTTCCCACGTAGTAGTCGTTAGTCTCGCGACGCGATACCGAATTGCGGATCATATTGTCGCGATCGGTGTTCCACTGATCCCAGTCGTCCCGGGCCGGCGCTTCACCAATCTTGTACTGCGCCTGATCGCCCACGCCCTGAATAGTAATGAACTGCCCCTGTCCCACACGCGTTCCGCCTTGCGGAGTAGTAACTTCCACTTCGCCTTTGCGCACCAGAACTTCAGTGTGATCATCGGCAGTCACCAGAATTCGAAAGCTCGATTCACGCCGCTCGGTGCGAATAGCAACGTTCGGCGTGTCGATTTCGGCATCCGCATCGCTGTTCTTGTAGACCGTGTAGTTCGCCATTCCGTGCCCAAGTTGAATCTGAATCTGCGAGCGCGTGAGCTGCGTAATATTGGCCTGCGTATGCTCAGCCAGCCGCAGCATGTTGGCGTAGTCGAGTTGAAGTTCAGTGCGGGCTTTGTCGCCGGTAGAAACCCGGTCACCGGCGAGCACCGGCGCATTGAGGACTGCCGCCGACCAGTCTTTCGTGTCGCCGCGCTGCGTGGAAACATCACCGTGAATCAGACTGATGCGTGCAACGCCGCGGGTCTCCGCCGGAGCCGGCGCACTGGAAGTAGGAGCGCTCGGACTAGAGTCGTTGGAGCCGGGGTCAGTCGAGCCCCGATTGATCGAACCTGGATTCATCGAACCCGGATCCGTTGAATCCTCGTCCGCAGAGCCCTGATCGTTGGGACCCGGCATTTGGATGCTCGGCGACGGTTTCGAATCTTGATCCGGCACCTGGTCGTCGGAGTTCTGAGCGACGACGGCGCCTGGGATCGCGATCATCAGTCCTAGAAGTGCTGCTATTAATTTGAACTTCATTCGTGTCTCCACCCTTGGGAGGGACAAAACTATGCTCGAAATAATGCAGTCAGAATGCCAATGTCGAACGACGGGTTACACTTTCCCTAACTGCCTTGCTCTCAGCAAGTTACGGAAGGCATAACAAAGAGGACGACCGGCGATTCGCGGGAAACCGGTGGCCCGATTCCACCAGGGTGGTGGATTTCGGCCAGCGCCTGTTTGCGCTTGGTCACAACAACTTTCCGCCAATTTTGTCAGTGGCTATCAGGCGACCTTAGCGCTTGCTCAACGGCGAACTGGCGGCAGGTGGACCGAATGGCTTCCAGATCGCTTAACTCAAGAAACTGAAAGCCGTAGCGAAATGCGCTTCTTTGGCGGACCGCCGCATAGGTCGTCACTCGTCCGAATGGCAGCGTAAAGTCCAACTCCACGATCTCGCCAACGGGAACTTCTATCCGCAGCATGGCTGCAATTCCGGATTGGCTGATATCCACGGTGTGGCCCTTCAGCAGACCGCACGTCCTGGAATTGATACTGATATCCACCCCAAGTTTGAATCGGGGATGGCGACGGGCATCGATTGCGGTGGCTAGAAGGGGGCCGGTTGTGAACTTATTCTCAGCTTCCACTTTCGATCCCCTCCGACTCCGTCTCCGTCCGCCAAACACACTTCCAGCTTCAGATCCCGTCTGACCTGTCCCTGTATTCCTCATCGGCAAAAGGTGGCAATACATTAGGTGTGGACACCCAGCTACCGCTCGCGGATCGCCGCTACTCCGCTTCGTTTTCGTCCTCGATACCGATCTTGGACAAGCGGTATCGCAGCGCATTCCGCGAGAGCCCGAGCAGGCGCGCGGCTTGCGATTTGTTTCCGCCAGCCCGCTTCAGGGCTTCGCGGATCATTTCGTCCTCCCACTGGTCAAGTGTCATGCCGTCGGGGAGGAAGCGATCGGGAGCCGTGCCGCTCCGATTGCGCGGAGAGTCGAGTTGTATGTCCGCGAGTTCCAGTTGACTGCCTGAAGCAAGCGCGCAGGCGCGTTCGATGACGTTCTGCAGTTCGCGCACGTTACCCGGCCAATAATGGCCGACCAGAAGCTGCATAGCGGCGGGCGAAATGCCGGTGATCTTTTCCTCTCCTCCGGAATCTTCGGCAAAGCGCGCGAGAAATAGGTTCGCTAACCCGGGGATATCTTCTTTGTGCTCGCGCAGGGGCGGGATATCGATCGGCACCACGTTGAGCCGGTAGTAGAGGTCCTCGCGAAACGTTCCGTCTTCGAGCGCGGCACGCAAATCGCGGTTGGTGGCGGCGAGAAGTCGAACGTCGACTTTGATGGTGCGCATGCCGCCCAGGCGCTCGAATTCGCGCTCCTGCAGCACGCGGAGAAGTTTGACCTGGATGGCGGGCGGCACGTCTCCGATTTCATCGAGGAAGAGAGTGCCTTTATCGGCAAGTTCGAATTTGCCCGGCTTGCTGGTGGCGGCCCCAGTGAAAGCTCCTTTTTCGTAGCCGAAGAGTTCGCTCTCCAATAAATTTTCCGGGATGGTGGTGCTGTTGATCTTGATGAACGGGCCGGAAGCACGGCGCGACTTTTCATGAATGGCTCGGGCGATGAGGTCCTTGCCCACCCCGCTTTCGCCACCCAGCAGAACGGTGGAGTTGGTGGGGGCTACGCGTTCGACAGTCGCAAGTACTTCCTGCATTTTGGGGCTGATCGCGACGATGTTGGGATGGCTATACTTCTGTCCGAGAGCTTCGCGCAGCGAGCGATTCTCCTCGCGCAAGCGGGAGTTATCGAGTTCCTTGTGCACCACCATGCGCATTTCGGCGAGCGAGAACGGCTTGAGAACGTAGTCGCTGGCGCCTGCTTTCATCGCCTCAACCGCTGTTTCGACCGACCCGAACGCGGTCATGACGACAATCGGCAACGCGGGATTCTGCTGCTTGGCGGTTTGCAGAAAATCGAGCCCGCTCATGCCAGGAAGCTTTAGGTCGGTGAGCACGAGGTGAACGGGTTCGGAGGCGAGCAGCTTCAATCCAGTTTCGGCGTCGCCCGCCGAGACTGTCTTAAACCCGTCGTCGCCGAGGTTCAGTTCCAGCAGTCGGCGCATCTTGGCTTCGTCTTCGATGATGAGAATGGTCGGCATCAGCTTAGCTAGTAGTGTAGGGATGGGCGCCCTCGCCCGTCCAAGCCGGGCGGAGTTCGGCCGGTGTTTGCCGCTCGACCGTTTCATCGAGCGGAAAGAAGAGCGTAAACACCGCGCCGCCGTCCGGGCCATTCTCGACATGGATCGACCCATGATGACCGTCCACTATCTTCGAAACAATGGAGAGGCCCAGTCCCACACCGGTTTTCTTCGTGGTCACAAACGGATTGAAAATTTCTTCGCGCATCTCATCGGGAACACCGGGGCCGGTGTCGGCTAGACGGAGTTCTACGCCTGCGCGATCATTCTGCGTAGCGGGTTGAACGCTGACACGCAGAACACCGACCGGCGCCGTGCCGTCGTGGTCTTTGTCCTCATCCTGCATGGCTTCGTAAGCGTTTTGCACCAGATTAAGGAAGGCTTGCTCGCACAGACTTTCGTCGAGCGGAACCAGCGGCAGTCCGCTGGCATAGTGGCGCTCGACGCGAACAGCTTTGCCGCTCGCTTGGGTGCCCGATTGCTTCGCTGCAAAGCGGTCTGCGACGATTTGCAGGACACGATCGAGAAGGGCGACGAGGTCCGCGGGATGCGGTTGGGCATGCAGCGGACGAGCGAAGTCCAGAAACTCGGTAACGAGGGCACTGAGCCGGTTGACCTCCGTCGAAATGTAGCCGGCTAACTCACGGGCAAGCTCGTCCGAGCCCTGCAATTTCTGGGCCAATATTTCGGCCGAACCCTTGATGACTCCAAGAGGGTTACGAATCTCATGAGCTAGTCCAGCCGAAAGCTGACCGAGCGCCGCCAGCCGTTCCGAACGCCGCGCCTCAGCCTGAGCCTGCTCCAGGCGGCGATTGGTTTCGGCGAGGCGTTCAGCGAGGTCGCGGTACAACTGGGTTTGATGCCGGCTCTGCTGAGCAAAGCGGTTGACCACCATCGCCGCCAGAAAGAAAAACAGAACGCGCAGCGCGAGGTAGCCGAACGCCTCGGGAGTCAATTCATATTCCTGCATCGCCGGATAGAGATACGAGCAGTAGGCAGCGGATGCAAACAGAGTCCAAAGCAGCGTGAGCCACGGACCGCAATACAGCGCCGCCGTCACTACCGGAACAAAGTAGATAGGCCAGTAGCTGCTGTTGATGCCGACTTCGCCGGTGTGATCGATGAGCAGGGTCGCCAGCAAAATCTTAAGCAGGATGACATAGGAGACCCCTCGTTTGGGAAAGTGGGAGACCAACTTCGTCTCCAGCAGTTGCACCACACCGATGGCGAGGAGAATTAGCTGCTTGTGCCACTCGAATTCTGGTGGGAGCACGGCCAGTCCGGCGAGGAAAAGGAGCCAGATCGTGAGCCAGACCGCGTCGAGACGGTTAAGCCGCCGCGAGTCGGGATCGAGAATGTAAGGTGCAGGCGCCACGCAGCTTCCATCCAACCGCAGAAAGCCCTCCCGCGTCAATTGGACGACATTCCCCCGAGGCCTGGGCGAGCCCGACGCGCACATAAGGATTTCCAATGACGAACATAAATAGTTTCGATTTCCGCAAAGGGTGGCGCAACGACTATTGTTATGATGCGGTTGTCGAATCAGGCTTGGCAATTGAGTCAGGGCGGACGATGGTGTCCGGGAACGGACGACAATGACGAAGGTCGAAGCGATTATTCAGGTCTCGAAGCTGGATGCCGTAAAAGACGCGTTGCACGAGGTGGGCGTCGAAGGCATGACCGTTTTCGAAGCCAGAGGACATGGCCGGCAAAAAGGACACACCGAGTTTTATCGAGGACGCGAGTACACCGTGGACTTGATCCCGAAGGTGAAACTCGAGATCGTACTCGCTGACGAAATGGTCGAAAAAGTGGTGCAGGCAATCGCGACCGCGGCGCGCACGGGCAAGATCGGCGACGGGAAGATTTTTCTTTCGCGCATCGACGAAGCGATTCGGATTCGCAACGACGAACGTGGCGATAGCGTGCTGTAAAGCGAATGTCGAAACGCCGATTCGACGGGCAAAAGGTCAACAGCAGGAGATCAACAGTAAGAGATCGACAGCAAAAGATCGACATCCCCCTCTTCTTATTTATGAAAAGAGTCGAATGAAGGCCGGAGCAGGCTAAACACTTCGGAGAGAGTGTCATCGAATGACCACCGGGGCCATCGTCCGCAGTGAGTTGTGGGACCTGTACGGGCGGGAATCCGCCGCTATCGAGCGAGAATTTTCGGTCTCCGGTGAAGGGCGCGTGGCGCTAGCCAGACGTACGGCGCTGGTCGATTCGATGGTTCAACGGCTCTGGAACGAAATCATCGTTGGCCCCCACCTGCGTTCTCATCCCGCTTCTACTAACTCTGACTCCAGCCCTGCCGATTCCAACAAGCCGAAAAACTTCGCGCTGGTAGCAACCGGCGGATTTGGGCGCGGCTGGCTTTTCCCCCACTCCGACATTGATCTACTTTTTCTGCACGACGGCGGTAATTCCGAAACCGAATTCAAAGATCCCATCCGGCGTTTTTCGCAGGAACTGTGGGACCTGCGACTGAAGCTCAGTCCCGCTACACGAAGCCTGGCGGAGTGCGAAAAGTTGGATCCAAACAATGTTGAGTTTGCCATCTCTCTTCTCGACTGTAGATATCTCGCCGGTGATCGCGAGCTTTTTTCCCGGCTGCGCGAAAAAGTTATCCCACGTCTGGTCGGGCGGGAGTGCCAGAACCTGATCCAGAACCTGGGTGAAATTACGCGGGCGCGCCATCACAAGTTTGGCAATACCGTCTTTCACCTGGAACCCAACGTGAAGGATGGGCCCGGCGGGTTGCGCGACTACAACGTCGCCAACTGGCTGGCGCTCATTTCTGCTATGGAAAAGCTGAAGGTGTGGCCGGACGAAAAAACATTGCTGCCGGTTTCTTCGCGGAGGGCGTTCGACGCCGCGCTCGATTTCCAAATGTCCGTGCGGTGCTTTCTCCACTTCCGGCACGGGCGTCACGACAACACGCTCTTTTGGGAGGCACAGGACGAAGCGGCGGCAAGAAAAATCGGCGCTAGCGTTGGAGTGAACGATGCGGAAATCACGAACGCAGCGGACTGGATGCGCGTCTACTTTGGTCACGTCCGCAGCGTGCACCGCGTTTGCAACCAGTTACTCGAGGAAATTCCGGCGGCTTGGTCGTCGTTATACCGTCAATTCCAAGGCTGGCGGGCGCGGGTTGCAAGCGACGATTTTTCGGTTGTGGACGGACTCATCTTTCTGCAGCAACCGGGCGGCCTGCGAGATCCTGAAATGCTGTTGCGGCTTTTTCATTTCATGGCTGAACATGGCCTCAAACTGAGTACGACCACCGAATACAAAGTCGAGCAGGCGCTGCCGGCGCTGGCGGCGACTCCTCCACGCGGCTCCGAGTTGTGGCTCTACCTACAGGAAACTCTAGTGCAACCGCATGCCGCCGACGCCCTGCGCGCCATGAACGCGCTTCGCCTACTGGCGCTCCTGCTACCGGAACTGAAAGGGATTGAGGCGCTGGTGGTAAGGGATTTTTACCATCGTTACACGGTGGACGAGCACTCGTTCCTGGCGATCGAGAATCTCCACCGTCTCAAAGAATCGAAATCGGAATGGGACCGGCGCTTTGCCGAGTTGCTGGGCGAACTCGAACAGCCAGAACTCCTTTACCTGGCGCTGCTGCTGCATGATTCCGGCAAAGCTGTTCCCAGTGACAATCACGTTGAGCTCAGCCTGCAACTCACCGACAGCTGCACGGAGCGGCTCGATCTTGATCCAGTGGATCGCGAGACGGTCCGATATCTGGTGGCAAGCCATCTGGAAATGTCTGCAGCCATGCGGCGCGACGTATTCGATCCGGCGAATGTGAAGTCGTTCGCGGAAAGAGTGGGGGTACCGGAGCGGCTGAAGATGCTGTGTCTGATGACGTATGCCGACATCAAAGCTGTGAACCCGGAGGCCATGACGCCCTGGAAAGCCGACAACTTATGGCAACTATATATTGCGTGCGCGAATTACCTGAGCCGGAGCGCGGATGAGCGTGTTCATACCGCCGACGACGGCTCCAGTCTGGCGCATCTGCGGTCGCTGGCGCCGGTGGCGGGGAAAAAGATCAACGTTTTCCTTGAAGGCTTGCCGCAACGGTATCTCCGAATCCACGGCGCGAGCGATGTTCTGGCGCACGCCGAAATGGCCGCCCGGCTAGGGCAAGACGGCGTCCAATTAAATCTGAAGCAAGTTCGTCACTGGTATGAGCTGACGCTCATTACCACCGACCGGCCCTTCCTGTTCGCTTCAGTTTCCGGGGCGCTGGCCGCGTGGGGAATGAACATCGTGAAGGCGAACGCATTTTCGAACGCCGCCGGCATGGTGGTGGACACTTTCTATTTCACCGATCGCTTCCGAACCCTGGAGATGAATCTGCAGGAATGGGAGCGTCTAAAAAAGAGTATCGCGGACGTAGTCAAAGGAGAAGCCGACCTAGCGCGCATGCTGCGCGACCGCTTGAAATCGGAGAAGGCGAACGCCACGAAGGTTAAGGTTGCGACGCAGATTGAATTCGACGACGGCTGCTCCGCCAATAGCACGCTGCTGCAGGTTCTTACCCAGGACCGTCCGGGACTGCTTTATCGTATGTGCTCGCTGGTTTCGAAACATGAATGCAACATTGAAATTGCGCTGATCGAGACCGAGGGACAAATGGCGATCGATGTCCTGTATCTGACCTCAGGCGGAGCCAAGTTGAGCGCGGACCGGCAGGCGGCACTGGGGCGAGCGTTGCGCGACGAATTCGCGGCGAAATGATTCCGACCTAGCGATCCGCGTAATACCCGTCCCTGGTTTGCACGGTCATGTCTTTCTTTTTTACTGCCAACTGGACGTGATGATAGCCGCTGGCTGAGCTGTCTTTGTCAGGCGTATAACCCATGCTGTACTGGGTTCGCAATTCCTCGACAATGCTGTCGTAGATCTCGCCGACGGTTTCCTTCTTGGAGACTTCAAAGAAACGTCCACCGGTTTCTTTCGAAACCCGCTCCATAATTTTCTTGCCATCGGTGTGTGACTCCTGGGGCTGTCGTTGCCCTCCACGGCCGCCACCGCCGCCACCTCCGCCCGGCCATCCACCGCCGCCACCGGGCCAGCCACCACCGCCACCACCAGGATAACCGCCGCCGTTACGGCCCATTCCGCCGGGCTGCCTTTGTCCCTCGTCGCGGTGAGAATCCGTGAAATAGATGGTGTAGATCACCGTGTCGGCGCGCTGGGCCGATTCGATCGCGCTCTCCAAATAAGTCTTGCTGCCGTGGTCGACGCCGTCTGTAAGAACGATAAGAGCCTTCCTGCCCTGCTGCTTTTTCATTAATTCATTCGACGCCAGAAACACGGCGTCGTAAAGCTGCGTACCGCCGCCACGATGCGAGCCCGAACCGGAAGGGGAATTCGACGGATCGTTAGGATCGTTCGATCGCTCGCGGTTGGATGAACTCTTGATCAACTCGAGCGCCGCTTGCAGCTTTTCATGCGACGAAGTCAAGTCCTGCAGAAGTTCGACTTCGCGGTCAAAGTGAATAAGGAAGGCTTTGTCCTTGGGCTGCACCAGCATCTGATCGAGGAAACTCCGGCTCGCGTTGCGCTCCGCGTCGAGCACGTTGTCTTGACTGCGACTGGTGTCGACGAGCAGACCCAGCGTGAGCGGCAGGTTCGTTTCCTGCGAAAAATACTTGATGGTTTGCGCCCGGCTATCTTCCTGCAGTGTGAAATCGTCCTTCGTGAGGTCGCGCACGATCTTGCCGTGTTTATCGCGAACGGTCACGGGCAGCGTGACTACTTTGACGGCGACGGCAATGGTGGACGCCGGTTCCTGAGCCCACATCGAGGGGCCGGCCCCCGGAAGCGCGACCAGCGCGAAGTTCAGCACAAAGATCAGCCCATAGGGAAACGGTTTCCACAAGAATGAACAGCCGGCATTCATCTCTTGGGCATTGTCCTTAGCTTTAGCTTTCTCTCTACTGGGCCGGGGATTATCGGGCCGGAACTCATTCACCGCACGTCCTCCGTTTGTTGTGATCCCTTTTATCGTTTATTTCAGACGGACCTTAAGAACGCTGAATCTATACAAGAAAATAGAATACACCGCCATAATCGCGCCCGCCCAACTGGGGAACGCCACCGTCAAACGGTATAGGAAACCAGCCGCGACCGGCTGGGCCTGATTTTCGAGATTGGATTTGTCAGTTGACATGCGCATCCATGCCAGCATCGTTTTACTGTTGACTTAGTTACTGTCTTGCACGAGAGCGAACCGATCCGCGCTTGAGACAGACGACAACGCGAGTCGGATACTAATGACTGGATGCGCAGCGATGGAGTTGCAGTTGCCAGCATCCGTAAAGAGCATCGTCAATGCCGGGTAAAATTTCGTAAAGACCGTATATCGCGTAGTTGGCGATGCTAAAGTGATAGGAACTATTTGGCGATGTTAGGGTGAGATCATGCGAGGTTTGTGGCACAGTCGGCCGCGGGCGGTTCTGTCTACAAGTTCCTTGCTCACGGCGCTGGTGGTTCTGACGCTGGCGAGACCGTGTTATTTCTCCGCGCAGGACAAGCCGGCCAGCAGTACCGGAAGCGCACAAATCACCAAGGCCGTGGGTGTGATCAAGAGCATTCAGGCGGATTCGATCACGGTGGCAGCGGAATCCGGTGGTGAGGTCACTGCGAAACTGATGGGCTCGACAAAAATTCTGCGCGTGCCGCCGGGAGAAAAGGATTTGAAGAATGCGACTGCCCTGCAAGCGCAGGACCTGCAGCCCGGGGATCGCGTTCTGGTTCGCGGGCCGGCATCGACGGATGGCGGCGGACAAACGACCGTCATCGCAGCGTTGGCGGTGATTGTGATGAAGCAGGCCGATGTGACCGCCAAGCAACAGCACGACCGCGACGACTGGCAAAAACGAGGCGTTGGCGGGCTGGTCACCAAGGTGGACGCAGCGACGGACATCATCACGATTTCAACCGGCGGGATGGGCGTGAACCGGAGCATCGCCATCCACATTGCCAAAGATACGATCCTGCGCCGTTACGCGCCCGACTCGGTGAATTTCGACGATGCCAAGCCAGCGCCCGCCACCGAATTCATGGCGCAAATCAAGGCAGGAGACCAGTTGCGCGCGCGCGGAACTCGCAGCCCGGATGGCAGCGAAGTGAGTGCGGAGGAAGTTGTCGCGGGCGCATTCCGTAATATCGCAGGAACCATCAAGGCAATTGACGCATCCACCAACACGATGACGGTGCAGGATGCAATCAGCAAGGGCGCGGTGGTGGTGAAGGTGTCGCCCGACTCGCAAATGAAGAAACTGCCGGCGGGGGTGGCGCAACTCATCGCAATGCGATTGAAAGGCATCGTGGGCAAAGGAAGCGGAGATCAGGCGGGCGCCAATGGCCAGGGCCAAACCCAGGGCCAAACAACGACCGGGCAGGTCGCAGCGCCCGGTGGTGGCGGGGCACGGCCAGCGCCGGAGTCCCAGGCAGGGCGCGGGGCGGGCGGAAATGGCCCTCCCGACTTGCAGCGCATGTTGAGCCGCTTGCCCAACAGCACGCTAGCCGACCTGCAGAAGGGCGACGCCGTGATGATCGTCTCAACCGAGGGCGGAGATTCAGGTGTGGTAACCGCGATCACGCTGCTGGCAGGAGTGGAAGCCATCCTGACAGCCGCGCCAAATCGAAGCGCATCCTCGCTGCTTTCGCCGTGGTCGCTGGGCGCGTCCGGTGGAGAGGGTGAAGCCGCGCAGCCGTGAACAACTCTCAATCCATGTTCTGAACTGACGTTTTGAGCCAGTGTTCTGAATCAATGTGGTCTGCCTCGAAAGAAAAGGTGCGTGTTGAGGTATTTATCTGTCTTCATATTAGCAATTTTGATCCCGGCGATGCTGATCCGCTTGGCCGCGCCCGCATCGGCACAGGCCCAGTCACCCTCCCAGTCTTCCACCTCGTCACCCACGACAACGGGAACCTTGCGTGGGCAAGTGACGGATCCTTCGGGAGCGGTGGTTGCGAACGCCACGGTCGCGATCGTGGTATCCGGGAAGCAAGCGTATTCGGCCACAACCGGCAAAACCGGTGGTTACGAAATCGGAAATCTGCCGCCGGGCAAATACACGGTCACGGCAAACGCTCAGGGTTTCGCGATTTTTGTGCAGAGCGACGTGGACGTCGCAGCGGGCCAGGTCGCGCAATTCAACATTGCACTCGACATCAACGTGAAGCAGGAAAAGGTCAACGTTGAGGCAGAAGGACCAACGCTCGACGTCAACCCCGCGAACAATGCGAGCGCGATCGTGCTCAGCGGCAAAGATCTCGAAGCGCTTCCGGACGATCCCGATGAGTTGCAGTCTGACTTGGAAGCGCTGGCTGGACCTTCGGCGGGTCCCAACGGCGGGCAGCTTTACATCGATGGATTTACCGCGGGACAGCTACCGCCGAAGTCGTCGATTCGCGAGATTCGCATCAATCAGAATCCGTTTTCGGCGGAGTACGACAAACTCGGCTATGGGCGAATCGAAATCTTTACCAAGCCGGGCACCGACAAGCTGCACGGGCAGTTTCAGGTCGTGGGAAACAGCTCGGGATTGAACACGCGCAATCCCTTTCTCGGCGACGCCCCGCAGGAGCCGTACGACTCCGTAATTTATATGGGGAACATCGGCGGCCCGATCAATAAGAAGGCGTCATTTTTTGTCGACGCGCAGCGCCGCAACATCGACGAAATAGCCGTCGTAAACACGCAAGCGCTGAACTCTGAACTGCAACCATTTCAGCTGACCGAAGACGAATCGAACCCGCGCACCCGTACCAACATCGCTCCACGTATCGACTACCAGGTCAGCACCAACAACACGCTCACCGCGCGCTATCAGTATTATCGCGATACTTGGGAGAACAACGGCGTCGGGGGTTCAGTACTGCCGGAGGCGGGCTACAACTCCACCTCTACCGAAGACACGGTGCAGATCACCGACACGCAAGTCCTCAGCGCGAAGGCGATCAATGAGACGCGCTTCCAGTACCTGCACGATAACAGCCAGCAGACTCCGGTGACGACTCCCTTGCAGGAGTTGCCGCCCGGCTTCACGACCGGCGCGTCCATCAACGTGATCGGGGCATTCAGCGGAGGACGCTCGAGCGCGGGAGCGCAGACCGACCACCAGGATCATTACGAACTACAAAATTACACCTCGATAGCCCAAGGCAAACATTTTCTGAAATTCGGAGGGCGACTGCGGGCAGTTCACGAAGTTAGTACTTCGAGCGCCGGATTTAATGGCAGCTTCACTTTCCCGACGATACAAGACTACGCGACCGCAGTGCAGGCTCTGGCAGCGGGCGGCGCTGGCACTCAGGTCCAGGGGGCGAACCAGTTCACGCTCGATGCAACAACCAGCGGCAGTGTCCCGACCGTGCCGGTTACTGTGGTGGATGCCGGACTTTACGTACAGGATGACTGGAAGGTGCGTCCTAACATCACGCTGAGTGGCGGGCTGCGCTTTGAAACGCAGAACGACATTCACGATCATGCGGATTGGGCGCCTCGCGTCAGTTTCGCGTGGGGCCTTGGCGGAGGCGGAAAGAATGCGCCGAAAACCGTACTGCGCGGCGGTTTTGGTCTGTTCTACGACCGATTCACCCAGAACCTGATTTTGAATGCGGACCGTTTAAACGGCGTAACCCAGCAGCAGTACGCCGTATCGTGTCCGCCGTCACAGCCGCCGCAGCCGTGTGCTTCGATAGATTTTTTCCCGAACGTCCAGTTGCCAGCGCAATCCACTTCCCCGATCTATCAGATCGCCCCGAACTTGCATGCGCCCTATATCATGCAAACCGCGTTTAGCATGGAGCGGCAGGTGACGAAGATCGCCAACCTTACGCTGACGTATCTCAATGCGCGCGGAGTGCACCAGCTTATGTCGATCGACGTCAATGCGCCAACGCCGGGTACGCCGTACTCCACCGGGCAGCGCCCCTACTATCCAGATGTAAGCGACATTTATCAATACTCCTCTGTCGGAGTTTTCCGGCAGAACCAATTGATCGTGAATTTCAACATTCGGGCTGGAGCGAAGCTGTCTCTGTTCGGTTACTACTCGCTGAATTACGCCAACAGCGACCCTCTTGGCTCTTCCAGCAACGGAGCCTTTGCGAACAACTTCCCGTCGGACCAGTACAACGTGAAGCTGGACTACGGGCGAGCTTCGTTTGCTATTCGGGATCGGGTGTTCTTCGGAGGGACAATCGGACTGCCGCGTGGGTTTCGTCTGAGCCCGTTTATGATTTTCAATTCCGGTTCCCCCTACAACATTACCGCGGGCCAGGATTTAGCCAACGATTTGCTGTTCAATGTCCGCCCCGCATTCAACGCCAACCCCTCGGGTGCGTGCACCTTCCCAACGAAAGCCGCTTGCCAATTCATGATTCCGGCGACCCCCTACACGCAAATTCCGATCAACTATCTGACCGGTCCGAACCTCTTCACGCTTAATCTGCGGCTGGCGAAGACCTTCGGCTTCGGTCCGGAGGTCGGTGGGAAAAGCGGAGCGCAGCCGGGCGGCGGCGGAGGGGGCGGCGGCGGTCCGCGCGGCGGTGGCGGCGGAGGGTTAGGACGTCCCGGAGGTGGCGGCGGCCCTTTTAGCATGGGGCCGGGGACCAATAAACGCTACAACCTGACGTTCAGCGTTAATGCTCGAAACGTTCTGAATAAGGTGAACCCGGCAACTCCCAGCGGAGTCCTGACGTCGCCCAATTTCGAACAGTCGACTGCTCTGGCGGGTGGCCCGTTCTCGAGCGCAGCGGCCAATCGAAAAATTGAATTGCAGGCAATGTTCAGCTTCTAGAAGCAGGGTTCAGGACCAAATCTGAACCTGCTTCCGGGGTTTTTCTGGGACCTGCGACCTGACACCTATTCTAAGTGGAATAGTCAGCATTGATCCGCACATACTCAGCCGTCAGGTCAGTAGTGAGGAATCGCACCGCGTGCTGGCCGCGACCAAGTTGCACGCGTATGTCGCAGACCGGCCGCGCGAGATCGCGATGTGCTTGCCGCTCGTTAAACACGCAACCGATTCCGTTGCGGCATACTCTCTGCTCACCCATAAAGATCTGGACGCGCGATGGATCAATAGGCGCGCCAGATCTTCCCACAGCCGCCAGAATGCGTCCCCAGTTCGGATCAGCGCCAGCCCACGCGGTTTTGACCAGCATGGAATGAGCGACCGTCCGCGCCACCAGCAACGCCTCTTCCCTGCTCCGCGCCTGCTCGACGAACAGGCGGATCACATGCTGCACCCCTTCACCATCACTCACGATCTGCTCGGCGAGGGACTGACAAACTGCGGTCAGAGCCGCGGACAATTTCTTCCGGGTGCGAACATCTCTCGCCTTGGCACCGCTGGCGCCATTGGCGAGCAGCAACACCGTATCGTTGGTCGAAGTGTCGCCGTCGATGGACATGCAATTCAGAGACTGGTCGCACGCCTCGCGCAGAAGAGGCAGCAGCTCACGCGAACTCGCGCCCACATCCGTGAACAAATACACCAGCATGGTAGCAAGCTGCGGATGGATCATCCCCGCACCCTTGGCAATACCCAACAGGGTGACTTCTTTCGTACCTTCTGAGGTTAAAATGCGGAAACGCGCGGAAGCTATCTTCGCCCGAGTGTCGGTGGTCATGATGGCGTGGGCAAAAGACCGGACGCCGCGCTGGCCGGGCGATCTCCTTGCGAGAAGTTCGGGCAGCTTCGCGCAGATCTTCGCTGCCGGAAGTCGAACTCCGATGATGCCGGTCGAAGAGGGGAGGACTTCCGCAGCGGACACGCCGAACAACTTTCCGGCTTCGCGGCAAACTCGTTCGCAGGCGCGAATGCCGGCGCGCCCGGTGGCGCAATTGGCGTTGCCTGAGTTCACGACAATGGCTCGAACACGGCCGCCGGTCGAAAGCAACGACGCGCGGCCGACTTCCACCGGGGCGGCGACGACCCGGTTCTTCGTGAACAACGCCGCCGCGGTCGCGCCACCGGCGGCTTCCACCAGCGCGAGGTCCGGCCGGCCACTGGCTTTTATTCCGGCGGCATCAGCGGCGAAAGAGAATCCCAGGGGCAAACGAATTTTCTCAGGAGAACTTCTTAGTTTAAGACGCAGCGCGGTCATGCCTGAATCTTCAACCAGTTTTTCGGCGGCGGCAAGATGGCAAACGTCGGCAGATCTCCGCGGATCATCGCTACCTCGTCGCAGCGATAGAGACGGGGGCACTTATAGCAGTCTTTGTGGATCTTGTCGGGAAGATCCTGGTGAGCAGCGACCGTGAATCCCATGCGCGAAAAGAAATCTGGAATGCGAGTGAACAGGCACACACAGTTAACGTTGTGTTTTCCCGCTTCTGCAAGAAGAGCCTTGACCAGGCGTTTACCGCCGCCGCTGCTTTGGCTCGCGGGATCGACGGTTATCGAGCGAATCTCGGCCAGATGCACGCCATAGAGGTGGAGAGCGCCGCATCCGATGATGCGTCCGTCATGCTCCAGAACGACGAAGTCGCGGACGTTCTCGCAGATCTCCGCCAGCGAGCGAGGCAGTAGAGTGCCGTCGCCCGAGTAGGCCGCGATGAGAGCGTGAATCTGCTCGGCATCGGGAAGAACCGCGTCACGCGTGCGCATGGACGCCCTCACGACGCGACGAAGCCGTTTTCCTTTCGGCTTTCTTTTCTCGGTGCGTGCGATTTTGCGGGAGTTCTGCATTTCTATGTAATGCCCGGTCCAGAGCCCTGACCACCTGATCTACGTGCTTTCTTAGAATCACGTAAGGCGGCAGAAAGCGCAACACGGTCTCGTGCGTGCGATTGATGATGATCCCTTCCTGCAGCAATTGTTTCGTCACCGCCTTGGCCAGTTCGGGCGAATCCAATTCCACGGCCTGCATCAGTCCAACTCCGCGGACGTCCTGAATCGACTTGTGTTTCTTGTCGAGTGTCTCAAGCGCCGAGTGAAAA
Organism: uncultured Acidobacteriaceae bacterium; assembly: GCA_963747545.1. Lineage (GTDB taxonomy): Bacteria > Acidobacteriota > Terriglobia > Terriglobales > Acidobacteriaceae > Acidiflorens. The sequence goes on from CAVVFQ010000007.1 coordinate 200,989, forward strand.
TATTTGCCGAGCGCGCGAACGTGCTTCAGCAATTTCTTTTCCGTGCGCAGAAACTCGATGGCAACGGCACAGGTCAGCGGCCCCCCGCCGAAAGTCGTTCCATGCATTCCCGGGTGCATGCAACTGGCAACTCGTTCAGTGGTTATGATGGCGCCAAGCGGCAAGCCGCAAGCCAGCGGCTTAGCAACCGTGACTACATCCGGCAGCACATCGTAGTGCTGGTAGGCAAAGTGGCGTCCCGTGCGCCCGAGGCCGCACTGAATCTCGTCGAGCACCAGCAGTGCGCCGCTCTTTTTGGTCAAGCGCGAGGCAAGGTCAAGAAATTCCCGACTGACCGGACAAATCCCGCCTTCTCCCTGAATAGTCTCGATGCACACAGCACAAACGCTGGAATCAAACTTTCGTTGCAGGTCGTCCAGGTCATTGAATTTGACAAAAGTGACGCCCGGCATGAGAGGGACAAATGGAGCTCGGTATTTCAGTTGACCGGTGGTGGCCAGCGCGCCAAAGGTGCGGCCATGAAAAGAATTTTCCATGGCGAGAATGCGCCACTTCGGTTTGGTGCCGTTGCGATTATTCGTTTGCGAAAAGGCGCGAGCCAGCTTGAGCGCTCCTTCCCAAGCCTCGGTGCCGCTGTTGCAAAAGAAAGCGCGGTCTAGTCCGGAGATTTCGACCAACTGCTGCGCAAGTTCCGCCTGATACTCGTGGAAGAAGAGATTCGAAATATGAATCAACCGGCTTGCCTGGCGTTTGATCGTCGCCTGGATGGCAGGGTGATTGTGGCCCAGTGCATTGACTCCGATTCCGCTGAGGAAATCCAGGTATCGCTTGCCCTTCGAATCCCAGAGATACACGCCGCGCCCGCGAACAAAAAGGATGGGCTGGCGCTCGTAGGTGGGAAGCAAGAGCTTCGCTTCCATGCGGGAAACGGAAGCGAGGCTCATGCTCTCAGCACCTCCGTGCCGCATTCCAGCTTGGTGAAATAAAACAGCGGCAGCATTTCGACCTGTGCTGCGGGCAGGATGCGCACGCGCCCTACACCGCTCTTGAGAGCCTGCGTACAGGCTTCGAGCTTGGGCATCATTCCGCCGCTGATCACGGACTCGTCGATGAGGCCGGCAACTTGCTTGGTATCCAGGCGTGGCATCACCGAACCGTCGGCCTGCCTTACACCAGCTACGTCCGTAAGGAAAATCAACGCGTCGGCCTCACAAGCGATAGCGCAAGCGGCCGCCATCTGGTCCGCATTGACGTTGTAATACTGGCCGTCGCCTCCGAGCGCAACCGAGGAGAGCACAGGAATGCCCCCTTCAGCCCAGATAGCTCTAAGCCAGCGCGGTTCAGAAAAGCAAATTTCCCCGACAAATCCCAAGTCATGTTCCGCATCCTGTTTTTTGCGAGCACGAAAAACGCCGCCGTCTCCGCCACAAAGACCGATGGCCGGTTGCCCGGCTGCACCGATCGCCGCCACTAAGCTCTTGTTCACGATGCCGGCAAGCACCATCAGAGCAACATCGCGAGTCTCGGCATCGGTCACACGCAATCCATGGACGAAATCACTTGTCTTCCCCAGGAGTTTCAAGGTGCGCGTCAGTGCGCTCCCACCGCCGTGCACAACGGCGACCTGGTGTCCGTCGTGCGCGAGTTGCACCACCGCTTTGGCGCATTTCTGAAGAGTCGGCTTATCCTCCAGCGCGGCGCCGCCGATCTTGACGACAATCTTCATTGCAAGCCCTCCGCTTCGTCCCACCCGCACATGAGGTTCATGTTCTGGACGGCCTGTCCGGCTGCGCCTTTGAGCAGGTTGTCCAGACAAGAAACGACGATGAGCCGGCGGCCATCTCGCGCGAGACAGAAACCGAGGTCACAATAGTTGGTGTGCACCGAGAATTGAATCTCCGGCAAACTCGCTGCCGGGAAAATGCGCACCCACCGCTTGCCATTGTAGTAATCGCGGAAACAACTTTGAATCTCCTCCGTTGTCACTTCGCGTTTCAGGTACACATAAATCGTGGAGAGAATCCCGCGTGGAATTGGCAAAAGATGAGGAGTGAAGATCAACTGTCCGGAATTGAGCGCCAGTTGCTCGAGCATCTCGCCGGTGTGACGATGTCCAAAGACCGAGTAGGCGGAAAAGTTATCGGCCACCGAAACAAAGTGTGTACGCGGCGTGGGCTCTTTGCCCGCACCCGATACGCCGGATTTCGAATCGGAGATGATGCCGCGATCCAAATCCACAATCTCAGCCAAAAGCAACGGCGCCAGCGCAAGAATGACCGACGTCGCGTAGCAGCCGGGATTCGCAACCAGAGCAGCGGCCCGAATCTGGTCCACATTCGGCTTCAACTCGGGCAGACCGTACACGGCACGCTCCGTGAGTTCCGAGGCGGTCTGCGTGTTGGCATCTTTAAAGCCGTAGACAGCACGATGCTGTTCCTGTTTCAGTCGCCACGCGCCGCTTAGGTCGACAATCCGCAGCCCGCGCGCAATCGCTTCGGGAACAAGTTCGCGAGACACCGCGTGGGGCGTTGCCAGGAACAAAAACTCCACGCCGTGTTGCTCCAGCGCGGACCAGGAAAACGGCTGAACCGGCGAATTGCCGTCGCCTTTACCGTTGCCAGAAACGTGCGGCAATCCGGCAGCGGAATCGTCAGTTTCGGCACTGCGCCGCATAAGTACGGGTGCGTCGGTCCGCGGATGGCGGCCGAGCAGACGAGCGAGTTCGAGGCCGGAATAACCCGTCGCACCGAGAACCGCGGTTTTGAGTTTAGCCACCATCAGATCTTCTTCAGTCTACCGAATCTCGCCCCTACGTATTGTTCCTGGTTGAAGCATATTTATCCACAATAATGAATAAATATTCATTACATATAGTAAATGGTCTACCCGAACTGTCAAGTCGAAACCTCGGTTCGAAACTCGTCGGTCTATACCGCTGAATTCATGATCGCCGAAACCATAATCGCCGAAGTCATGACGCCGAGATAAACGGGTTGTCAAAATTAGTGAGTCTTTGAAAGCTTTTCTGATGGTTGCAAGAAGAAATTTCTATTGGACTCAGCCGTTCAGGGGCATTTAGTGTGGAGGGCTGCTGCAGCACGCGAGTTGGAGGCTAGTGAACACAGTTCATGTCGTATTTCACGCCGTCCTTCCCCACGCCGCATTATTCCGTAAGAATTGTCTGCCCCATAAAAAACAGGAGCGATTCCATGACGAAACAACCGGAAAGGCGCGTGTTGCGCCGGTCACTATGTGCATCTGCCTCGATTCTGGCCATCCTTCTGTCCGCCGGGACGCTCGTGGTAATGTTTGCCGCCCTGGCGACGCCCTGCCGCGCCGACGACACCCCCAAGCCGGATCCATCGGGCATAGCAACCGGGGACAAAACTGCCGCCATAGACGCTGCCGGCAATTCCTTTGTCGTCTCCGAGCCCACCGACAAGGCAGCGCCGGACTACGCCGCCAACAAAAAGGCATTCGACGACTATCAGGCTCAAGCAGCGAAAGAGCCGCTCGCGGTAAAACTTGCCGATAGTGTCGGGCACGTCCGCGTAGCCACCAACTTTGCCTGGACGCTGAATACGGGCTATCTAGTCCTGTTCATGCAGGCAGGTTTCGCTCTCCTCACGTGCGGGCTGGTGCGAAAGAAGAATGTCGCCCACTTGATGATGCTGAACTTTGCCGCCTACGTCTTCGCCTTCCTGGCCTACTACGCGCTCGGGTACGCGTTCCAGTTTGGAGCGGTCGCCATCAACGCCGCGCCCGCCAACCTCGGCGGCATCCCCACGCTCAACAAGTTTCTCATTGGCAGCGGACAATGGGGATTCGTCGGGGGCAAGGGTTTTTTCCTTACCGGTCCGGCCTATGACAGCGCCAGCAATTGTTTAACGCTGTTCGAAGTCGTGTTCATGGAGACGGCTGGCTATATCATCGTCGGCGCGATTTGTGAGCGCATCACCTTCTGGGCTTTCCTCTTGTGTGAACTTTTCATCGGCGCGATTCTCTACCCCATCTCCGGTTGTTGGGTGTGGGGTGGCGGTTGGATGTCACAAATCGGAACTACTCTGAATCTTGGCCACGGTTATGTCGACTTTGCCGGCTCGACGGTGGTCCACGCGGTGGGCGGATTCTGCGCCATGGCTCTGGCGATCATTCTCGGTCCGCGACTCGGAAAATATGGGCCCGGGGGTAGGATTCGCGTCTTTCCCGCACACAACATCGTGTATGTCGTGACCGGCACCTTCATTCTGCTTTTCGGCTGGATGGGCTTTAATCCCGGCTCGACTCTCGGCGCCACCGACCTTCGCATTTCAGTGATCGCAGTGAACACCAATCTTGCCGCAGTTTCAGGATCGGCGGTCGCGATGGTCTTGTGGTACTTCCTGTTCGGAAAGCCCGATATCACGATGGCGTGCAATGGCATGCTGGCCGGGTTGGTGGCCATTACCGCTCCTTGCGCTTTTGTCTCCCCCACTTCGGCCGTCGTCATTGGCGTGCTCGCGGGACTGTTGGTGTGCGGCGGCGTTCTGTTCAATGATCGCGTCCTCAGAGTCGATGATCCCTGCGGCGCGATTTCGGTCCACGGTTACTGTGGCTGGCTGGGCGCGGTCAGCGTCGGCATCTTTGCCGACGGCACCTATGGCTCCGGATGGAACGGCGTCGGCGCAGCGGCATATCTGGGACGCGCGGGCCAGGGCGTGACCGGATTGCTTCACGGCGATACGCGGCAGTTCTGGTGCCAGCTCATGGGAGCGACCTTGATTGCCGCTTGGGCGTTCGGCGCAACGTATGTTGTCTTCTGGTCGGTCAACAAAGCGAAAAGCATGCGCGTGTCGCCGGAGGTGGAAGAAGAGGGTCTCGATGTACCCGAGTTCGGAATGTCGGGTTACCCCGAAGACGCCACGGTCCCTGCCTCATACTGAAGAAAAACGCGGCTCCCATTCGCGCTCGCGAATCGGTAAGCCGCGTTCCTTGGAGTCTCAAAAGTCTTACAGTCCCAGCCGCAGGTCGCTCGAGGTGCCGCCGGCTGCCGGAACGTAGCACTTGAGCGTGTAATCCATCACCATGCGATCGGCGTTGAAGCGCCAGCCCAAAGTGCGGATGGTGCGCTTCATGCGCTGGATCCAGCCGCGCGGCAGGCCATCATGATCGCGCTGATAGTAGAGGGGAATCACTTCTTCGCGAAGAACCCGCATCAGGTCGTTCCCATCGCGGGCGTCATGAACATTCATGTCGGAGTGGGTTCTGCCGGTTCCGATGGCGAAGCCATTCAGGCCGTCGTAAGCCTCCGCCCACCAGCCGTCCAGAACGGAGAGATTCAATCCGCCATTCAAAACGACTTTCTGGCCGCTGGTTCCCGAGGCTTCCAGTGGACGCCGCGGATTGTTAAGCCAGACATCGACGCCCTGCGTCAAATGGCGGCCGACGTTGATGTCATAGTCTTCGACGAAAACGAACTTGTCGGAAAACTGCGGGTCGCGCATCAATTGCGCAATCTGCTGCAGCACGCGCTTGCCCGGTTCATCGAGCGGATGCGCCTTCCCGGCAAACACAAATTGCACTGGGCGTTTCGGATCGTTGACCATGCCGGCTATTTTTTCGATGTCGGCCAAAATCAGATTGGCGCGCTTGTAGGTAGCAAAGCGGCGCGCAAAACCGATGGTCAGTGCGTCCGGACTGAGCACGCGTTCCAGTTGCTGCAGTACGGCGAGCGGTTCGCCGCGGTGCTCAGCCTGTTTGACGGCGCGACGGCGCACAAATTCGATCATTCGCGACTTCAGATTGAAATGAGTTTCCCAGAGTTCGCCGTCGTCGACGTTGTCAATGCCCTCCCAGATTTTGGCTTCGCTGCTGCGCAGATGCCATCCCGTGCCGAGATGGCGATCGTAGAGGCGAAACATCTGCGGAGCCAGCCAGGTGGGAGCATGCACGCCGTTGGTGATGTGTCCGATGGGAACCTCATCTTCCGGCTTGCCTGGGAAAAGCCCGGTCCACATGGCGCGGGAGACTTCACCGTGCAGTGAGGAAACCGCATTGGCGTGCCGCGAAAGTTTCAGGCCAAGCACGGTCATGCAGAAACGCTCGTCGCTTTCGGGATTCTCGCGTCCCAGTGCCATGAAATTCTTCTTGGAAAGACCGAGCGCCTCGCGCAAAGGTCCGAGATGCTCTTCGATCAGATCGGCATCGAAGCGATCGTGGCCGGCGGGTACTGGAGTGTGGGTAGTGAAGACCACTTCGCGCGCAACCTGGGGCACGGCCGTGTCGAAACTTACGCCCTCTTCTTCCATCCGCTGGCGAATCGCTTCGAGAACCGCAAATCCGCTGTGCCCTTCGTTGAGGTGCAGAACCCCGGGCGTGATGCCAAGCGCTTTCAAAGCACGCAGGCCGCCGACGCCCAGAAGCAGTTCCTGATGCACGCGAACGCGGCCGTCACCCCCGTACAGGCGCGAGGTCATCTCGCGGTCCTCGGGGGTATTGCCTTCGACGTCGGAGTCGAGGAGAAACAAATCGCAGCGGCCCACCTTCACGCGCCATACTTTTGCGTAGATTGGACCATGGTGGGTATCGACCTGTACCACCACCGGTCTGCCGTTTTTCCCGATGGCCGTTTCCATGGGGAGTTGATTGACATCGGTCTCGAGGTACTCCTCGTGCTGCCAGCCCTCACGATCCAGACGCTGGCGGAAGTATCCCTGGCCGTAAAACAGGCCCACGCCGACCAGGGGGATTCCGAGATCCGAGGCGCTCTTGATGTGATCGCCGGCCAGAACTCCGAGTCCACCGGAATAGACCGGGAGAGATTCGTGCACGCCAAATTCGGCGGAGAAATAAGCCACGGGACGGGGCCGCAGTACACCGGCATGGCGCGCGCCCCAGGTGCGCTCGGCATCCTGGTACTCGCGCAGACGGCGATAGGCATAGTTGATGCGGCTGTGCAGGATGAGTTCCGCGGCGCGTGCTTCGAGTTTGTCGAGAGGATACTCGTTCAGCAGCGAGACGGGGCTGTGATTGAGCTGCCTCCAGCGCAAAGGATCGAGATCGCGGAACAAGGCTGCGGAATCGTTATCCCAGCTCCACCACAGGTTGCGGGCCAACGCCCAGAGTCGCTCCTGCACGGGCGCGATGAAACGGTCAAGCGTGCGGGCTTCGCTCACCACCGGGGCAACCCCCTTCGCGGCCTCGGTAAGCAGACGGATCTCATCTTCCGGAAACACCCGCGCTTCCACCGTTTGAATCACCAGAACGCCTTGCAATACACCGCGATCAATGATGGGAACTCCCAGGAAAGATTGGTAAGCATCCTCGCCAGCTTCGCTGAAGTACTTGAAGCGAGGATGATTCTTAACCTGTTCAACAGCCACCGGGCGTACCTGTTCCGCAACCAGTCCGACGAGTCCTTCATTGACTGCCATGCGAAGCTTGCCCACTGATTCCCGGCGCAGACCGAGCGTCGCGGCCAGAACCAGATTGGCGCGGTCGGGCTCCAGCAGGTAGGCTGAGCAAACATCGGTGCCGAACCGTCTGGCAATCAATGCGACAACGTTCATCAGGGTCTCGGCTGGCTTGCCGGGCTCCGCTGCCAGGTTCGCGATTTCCTCCCACGTCAGCACAAAGCTGGCATCGAGAGAACAGGCAGGGTGCTCCTGATCCTGAACTAGCTCATTCGGTCGATCCAAGTCTCGTCTCCATTTGCCTAAAATTCTTTAGGCGTCGCAACCGGTCACCCAGTCACCAACCCAGCCACGCTAAGCTATAAGGGGAACACGGTTAAAGAAAACCATCCCCTTAAGCCATTCTATCGGGTAGGAACCGAACTACTCCATATCGGCTGCGCAATTGTTGATTACTACGGTGCGCATCGCATGGCTAGTATGTAAGCGAACTGAGACTCTAATATCCGGACCACGCCAGGTCCAATTCGAATTGTTGATAGCGCGCATCCGGGGCCGATCGCGGGCTCATGTTTCCAGTCCGCACTTTATACTTTCAATTTACACTTGCAAGTCGAAGCTGGAACCCGATCTGTTCTCTATAAGAATAAAGAGGAAAACCATGCAATACCGTCAACTTGGACGCACTGGTTGGAAAGTTTCGGACATCAGCTTTGGCGCATGGGCCATCGGAGGTGCGTGGGGCTCCGTTTCCGACGACGAGTCTCTTGCTGCCCTGCACAAAGCCGTCGACTGTGGTGTAAATTTTATCGATACCGCCGACGTCTATGGTGACGGCCGCAGCGAACGGCTCATTGCCCAACTCAAGAAGAGCCTCAAGAGCGAGATCATCGTCGCCACGAAAGCCGGCCGTCGTCTGCCGCGTCAGACGGTCGAAGGATACAGCCGTCAGAATCTCACGATGTGGGTCGAGGACAGTTTGCGGAACCTTTCAACCGACAGCCTTGATCTTCTGCAACTGCATTGTCCGCCGACTGCGCTGTATGACCGGCCTGAGGTCTTCGGAATACTCGACGACCTGGTGCGGGCGGGCAAGATTCGCCGTTACGGGGTGAGTGTCGAGAAGATCGAAGAAGCGCTTAAGGCCGTTGAGTTCCCCAATATTCAGACGGTGCAAATCATCTTCAACTGTTTCCGCCAGCGTCCGGCGGACAAGTTCTTCGCGCGCGCCAAAGAAAAGCGCGTAGGCATTCTCGCCCGCGTGCCGCTCGCGAGCGGCCTGCTGACGGGTAAATTCCGGCGCGATTCCATCTTCGCGGCAGACGACCACCGTAATTTCAACCGCCAGGGGCAGGCCTTTGATATGGGAGAAACATTTTCCGGCGTGGATTACAACATCGGTTTAGACGCTGTGGAAGAAATCCGCTCGCTCCTGCCGGAAGGCATCTCGATGAGTCAGTTCGCTCTCCGCTGGATCCTGATGTTCGACGCGGTGACCTGCGCCATTCCCGGCGGCAAGCGACCGGAGCAGGTTGCGGACAACTGCCATGCTTCGGACCTGCCGCCCCTTGCCGGCGAGGCAATGGCGGGGGTGCGGCGCATTTACGACGAGAAGATTCGTCGGCTGGTGCAAGACCGTTGGTAGTGTTCAAGCCTGCTGGTGGAGAGCCGGGCGTCCCCGCCCGGCCACCTCACCAGCTCTAGCCGCGCTAGCCTTGCGCTGGATGCAACACGCGGAATGTGCTGCCCCCGTTCGACCACACCAGCACCAGTGCATCCTGACCGTTTGGCACGTTGGATAATACCTGTGCCACCTCGGCCGCCGATTTCACTGGGCGCCGGTTCACTTCCATGATGACATCCCCGCGCTGCAAGCCGGCATTATCGGCCGGACTGCCGGGCTTGACGTCTTCAACAATGGCACCGTGAACTGACGGTTGGACTTGCACTTCGCTACGGACGTCCGGAGACAAGTCAGCGAGCCTTAGCCCCCAACGCCCCTTGCCATGTTCGCTTTCGGCGGTCTCGGTGCCTTTGTCGCCGCCCAGGGCCTCGAGCGTTACCGCAACATTCATCGACTTGCCGTCACGAACCACTTGAAGATGGATCGTTTCACCAGGCCGCTTTTGTCCGACTGTCATTTGCAGTTGTCCGGCATCGGCTACGGGCTTTCCGTCGAGTTCGGTAACTACGTCTCCGGTTTGTAAGCCCGCCTTCGCGCCGGGCGTGTCCGGCTGAACTTCACTGATCAGGGCTCCTGCCGCTTTGTCCATATGGAAGAACTTCGCGTTATCGGGAGTAACGTCAGCGATTTGAATTCCGATGAACGGGTGCGTCACTTTTCCGTCCCGAATCAACGTCTCCACTGTCGGCTGAACAATCTGAGTGGGAATCGCAAACCCCATACCTGAAAAAGATCCCGAGTTTGAAATCAGGAAGGTATTGATTCCGATGAGTTCGCCGCGCGCGTTAACCAGCGCCCCGCCGGAATTCCCGGGATTGATGGCAGCATCGGTCTGGATGAACTCACCCGGCTTATGACGATCGCTGGGATCGGGGTTCGGACGGTTCAACGCGCTGATAATTCCACGCGTCACCGTGAAGCGATACCCGTAAGGATTCCCGAAGGCGAGCACCGTCTGTCCGGGGTGCAAGCTGCTCGAGTTGCCGAACGGCACACTGGGTAAGTTGGTACGGTCTACCTTGATGACCGCAAGGTCCGTGAGCGGATCGGCGCCGATCAGCTTCGCCGGCAGCACTTCCTGGTCGCTCATGGTAACCCGGATATCAACAGCTCCATCGATGACGTGATTGTTAGTGACGATATATCCGTCGGGAGAGATAATCACGCCGCTGCCCAGCCCGTGTTCCATCCGGTTCTGAGGCTGCGACGGAAAACTGAATTGATGTTGACCCCCGAAAGGGTTGCCCGGGCCAAAGAATTGCTGCATGTCGGGCATGCCTTCCGTTCCGCTCTGCTGGGCGTTAGGTTTTGACGCCACGGTAACATTCACAACCGCCGGTGTAACTCGCGCGGCCAAGGTTTCCATGGCGCGGTCGAGCGTGAGCAATGCTCCCACGCTGTTGTCATCAAGCGGCGCCGCGGCCGGAGCCGGAGCCGCCGCGGTTGCAGACTTCGTAAAGTTGAACGTCGCCACTGACCCAACTGCCACTACGGCAAGCAGAGCCACCGACAGACGCTTCGTCACTACTGCCTTACAACGTGCTTTACAACTTTCCATCCACATCTTCATTTTCCTTTCTCCTTGTGTAACTAACGATCATGTAATTGACGATCCGTACAACTAATTATCTAGTTGTTGCTGGCAAAAAAATTTTGCCGCTAAATCGAATTGGCTACAGGCACTCTCGCCAACCGCTCGCGGACTTGGGTCACCAATGTCACTCGCCACACTTGAACTTGCCACACCGGCGAATCTGCGGTTCCGTACTGGGTGGCTTCAATAAAGACCAGCGTTTGAAATTGCGGTACGACTTCCCGATCTGCGTGTGCGCTTGCCTCAACTACCAGGTCCCGCGCCGGAGCAAGCTTCTGTCCGGCAAAATGGTCCGCATCGACGCGCGCGTCAACAACTTTGGCAGCCGTCATTTTGCTCATCACCCCGGGCGAGGACGACGCGCGCGTACGCAACGTAGCGGGAATGATCGCCGTCGTGCTTCCGGAAATCTGAAACGAAGGATGGCTGAGTGCGGCCGAGTACGCCTGATCGGAATCACTGGCCGTCATACCGCGATCAAAAGCAACAAACTGGGGTGCAAGCGGCAGCGCCATCAGGCAGACCACCGAAAAAGCTCCCACCATGCCCAGCGCCGGCTTCCAGACTTGCGTGGTCGCAGGCCGGTTTTTGTCGAGAATCTGCGCCAGCCGCAGCGAAGCCTCGTGGGCTCGGTGCACAGCGGCATGGGCCATCGTCCATCGTTTGTCCGCAAGACGATGCGCCAGACTTTTCTCCAGCAGTGAGACCAGACAACTGGCGTATCCATGCGGGTTGGAAGTTTCGGCCAGCACGGCGTCGTCACAAGCCATCTCGCGTTCCACCGCGAGCCGGTTCTCGATCCACCACACCGCGGGATGAAAGAAAAACAGAGCGCGCACCATCTTCTGAATGAGATTTGTCCAGTCATCCCAGCGCCGCAGGTGTGCGAATTCGTGCAGCAGGATGACGTTAAGATCGTCGGGGCTCAGTTCGCGCAACGCCCAGGCGGGCAGGACGATTGTCCGCTTCCAGAAACCAATGGCGGCAGGCACGCGCACATCTTCTGACGTCGTGATCGTCACCGATCTAGACGCACCGATAGCCTCCACCGTTTTTCGCACAGCCGGATGGAGATCCGTTGCGTCGATTGCGGTGCAACCCCGGCGTAGTTGTCGCAGCCGCCAAAAACCAGCCGCTATTCGAACCATCGCCACGCTGGCCCCCAGAGCCCAGGCAAGGAAGACGAACAGCGCCCAGCGGCCGGGTATGCTGATCGCAGGAAGCAGGCTTTTCCAAGGCATAGCAGATAACAGTCCCACCCCCACCAGCCCCTGCCCACCACCGAAACGGCCCAGCACGGGAAGTGCTGCGACCGACAGCAATGCCAAGAACCAGACGGCAAACCGGGTTCCAGAATTTTGCCTGCGCAAAATACGCAGCAGTGCCCACGCAAAAGCCGCGATCAGGAATCCTTCAGGGAGCACGTTGAGAATGCGCTCGACCGAGACCTGTGCCACGGTTTGCATGGGAAATGTCGGTAGGGGAAACCAGCTCATTTTGCTTCACCCCGAATCCCATCCCTCTGGATCAGCATCTCCCGCAGGTGATCGATTTCCTCTGGCCCGATGCCCTGGTCCTCGAGGAGGTTCAAGACGAGCTGCTCATGAGAATTCTTAAAAAAACGACTCACCAGATGCCGGATCTCCGACCGCGTCGCCTCTTTCTTCCCGACCAGCGGCGTATACACGTGCGCCCGCCCATCCTTTAGATGTTTAAGATAACCCTTTCTTTCCAGAACGCGGATGGTGGTCAAAACAGAGTTATAGGCGAGGACAGGCTTTTCACTAATAGAATCAAGAACTTGCTGGACCGTACCCGCCCCCTTCAACCAGAGCACGTTCATGATCCGCAGCTCGGCTTCCGTCAAAGTCCCCGATTGTCTAGGCGGCACTGGACGCTCCTCGTTGACCTTAGACGCTTGCCTGAGCGAAAGGTAACTAATTCTTTAGTTGCAAATGAAGAGGCATGGGTTGCTTGTCCGGCGGAAACGACTGAGTGTGCACACCTGCGGCCCGACTACAACCCTGACGTCTGGAGCGCAGAACCGACAAGGCTAAACGGTATTCATATCCGGCCTGTACGTTTCCGATCTCGGCCTCGGTCTGCTGTAACCGCGCCTGGCTGAGTTCTACAATCGAATTGAGGCCTAGCTTTTATCGTGTCTGGGCAAGATCAAGCGCCTGGTTCGCCTGGGCCAACAACTGCTCACTCACATTCACGCGGTGAAATACCGTGCCAGCGGCCAGCCAGCTTGTGCGTACATCTCGTGAGATCCGATTCCGCTTCGCACTGTCTGGTCGACGATTTCACTGTTGCCAGCCTCCGCCCAGCGCTTTGTAGAGTTGGACCAGGCTGCGATATTCATCGCCCCGTGCCGCAGCGAGCGTCAGTTCGGAGCCGTAAAGCGACCGCTGTCCGTCGAGCACTTCGAGGTATGTCGTCGTGCCGCCCTTGTAGCGAAGCGTGGAAATGCGGACGGTTTCTTGCAGATCAGCGACACTATCCTGCTGGCGCATTCGGACCTGATGAAGTTTCTCATAACCGATGAGCGCGTCCGAGACCTCTCCAAAAGCGTGCTGGATCGCTTCCCGGTACCCGATCAGAGCTTGTTGCTGTTGAGACTCAGCTAGATGCAAATTCCCTTTCAGTGCGCCCCCGGTAAAGATAGGCTGGCTAACCTGCGCGCCATACGACCAGATGCCTAGCTGCGTGGTGTAGGAGCTTGGGAAACCAGAGTCTCGACCAAATGAACCGCCGCCGCCGCCGGTCAGCGAAAATTGCGGAAAGAATTGCGCCTTGGCGACTCCAATGTCGGCGTTCGCGGCTACCAAAATCTGCTCCGCCTCTCGAATATCAGGCCGACGCTCGATGATCGAAGATGGAACGCCGGCTGGAACTTCCGGTGGAAGTGTCTGCTTGACGAGCGGAATCCCGCGTGCGATGTCTTGTGGGTAGTTGCCGAGCAGGATGCTGATGGCATCTTCTTCCTGGGCAATTTGTCGCTCCAGGTCCGGGATCGCCGCATTGGCGGTATCCAGCACCTCTTGGGCTTGAAGCACATCCAACTTGGTGGCAACGCCGTGGTCGAGCCGCAGCTGGGTAAGCTTGACCGAATCGGTCTGGGTCCTGACTGTCTCGCGCGTAATCGTTAGTTGCAGATCAAGTTGCAGCAGCGTGAAATAGTCGTTCGCCACATCACTGACCAGGGTCAGCGCGACGACCTGGCGCGCATCTTCTGTAGCCAGCAGTTGAGCGCGAGCTGCTTCGTTGGCGCGGCGCAAGCGGCCGAAGAAATCCAACTGGAACGCAGCGTCGGCAGTCAAGAGCAGAAAGTTGTACCGGGACTGTTGAAGGTTTTCCTTGCCGCCGTTGAAGTTGGCATTGCCCGATACCTGGGGAAACAGACTCGAACGGGTAACCGCAAGCTGAGCCCGGGCGGAGTTGATGCGTTCGGTGGCGAGTTGCAAATCGTAGTTCTGTTTCAGTGCCATACGCACGAGTTCCTGCAGCTTCGGATCCTGAAATACCTGCCACCAGGGAAGATCGGCATACGAGGCAGTCTGCGCCTGAAGCTGAGGATTGTCGGCCAGATCTCGATAAGAACTCGGTGTCTTAACGGCGGGGCGATGATAATTGGGGCCAACCATGCAGCCCACCAACATAGTGGAGGCCAATGTTGCGCTGAGCAATTTCGCGATCTTCATGATTGCGCAGACTCCGCTTGATTCCAATCTGTTGAACGCACTGCGAGATCCCTCAGTCTCCCGGCGCTGGTGAAGGCGCAGCTGGCAATAGGCCGGATGCGGGTTCCTTCTCCGCGCCCGACCATTTCTCGACCATATAAAAGATGCCGGGTATGAAAAAGATTCCAATCGCGCTGGCAGCCAGCATTCCGCCGATGACCGCCGTTCCCATAATCTGGCGAGCGACCGAACCTGCCCCGCTCGCCGTCCACAGTGGAACGCAGCCCAGGATAAACGCGAATGAGGTCATCAGGATCGGGCGCAGGCGCAGCCGCGCCCCTTCGAGAGCCGCGTCCGCGAGCGGTTTCCCGTGTTCGTACTGATCCTTCGCAAACTCGACAATCAAAATCGCGTTCTTCGCCGCCAAGCCAATCAGCATGATCAAGCCGATCTGCGAGTAAACGTCGCTTTCGATCTGCACCATATACGGCGGCAGGAAAACGCCCAGCAAGGTTCGGCGCAGCCATAGCACTGCAAACGCTCCAAAGACCGCCACCGGTGTGCTTAGCAGTACGCTGAAAGGCAGCGACCAGCTTTCGTACAGTGCCGCCAGAATCAGGAAGACGAACAACAACGACAGTCCAAAGATGGCCGCGGGTGGCACTCCCTGGCGCGCCTTCTGTTCCAGAAACGAGATCCCGGAGTAGTCGAATCCCATCTCTCGCGGCATGGTTTGTTTGAACACATCCTCGAGGGCTGCGCTGGCCTGATCGGCGCTGAAACCGGGCGCTGCGCTGCCGTTGATTTGTGCGCAGCGATACTCGTCAAAGCGCATGGTAAATTCGGGGCCGAACTGCGATTTAACCGTCGTTAGAGTAGAGAGCGGAACACTTTCGCCCTTGCTGTTGAGGACATAGAATCGCCCGACATTATCCGCGCTGGCGCGATCGTCACTTTCGGCTTCGACGTAAACCTGCCACTGCCGGCCGAAGCGGTTGAAGTAGTTGATGAAATAGCCGCCCATGAAAGCCTGGATGGTGCGGTAGACATCGGAAAGATTGACACCCTGTTTCAATACTTTGTCGCGATCCACAGCAACAAATTTCTGTGGAACGCTGGGCAAAAAAGTGGTGCTCAGGCTGGCGATCTCGGGCCGCTTTCGCGCTGCTTCAAGAAACGTGCTCACATTTTTCGCGAGAAATTGAATGCTGCTGCCGGAGCGGTCTTCGAGAATGAAGGTGAATCCGCCCGCAGTACCGACGCCGGGGATGGCCGGCGGCGAAAAACTGAATGCGATTCCTGCCGGCAATTTGCTCAACTGTTGGTTAAGATGCGCCTTAATGGCTTGGAACTGTTGGGCTCTGGTCGTGCGTTCGTCCCACGGCTTGAACGTGACCACGAAGAAAGCGTTATAGCTGGTACGAACAAAACTGAGCAAGCTGAAACCGATGACGCTGGTCGTGTATTTCACACCGGGTGTGTTAGCCAGAATGTTTTCGATCTGTGTCGCTGCCTGCGATGTTCGCTCCAGAGACGCGCTATTGGGCAATTGCAGATTCACATATGCATAACCCTGATCTTCGTCGGGAAGAAAGCTCGACGGCACCCGATTGGCGAAGAATCCCGCCGCGAGGCAAAAGACCAGCAGCAGCACAACCAGCACTGCTGTTTTCTTGAGCAGCACGCCGCTCCAACTGACATAGCCTTCGGTGGCTCGCTCAAAAACGCGGTTAAACCAATTGAAGAATCTCTGCAGCAACCCGTGGCTCTCTTCGCGCGGACGAAGCAGTAGTGCTGCCAGAGCAGGGCTGAGCGTTAGCGCGTTGAACGCGGAGAGAATCACCGAAATGGCGATGGTGACTGCGAATTGCTGATACAGCCTGCCGGTGATCCCCGGAATGAAGGCCGTAGGCACGAATACGGCGGAGAGAACCAGCGCGATACCCACAACCGGACCCGAGAGTTCCTCCATCGCTTTTAACGCCGCATCTTTCGGAGTCATCCCCTCTTCAATATGGCGTTCCACACCTTCCACGACGACGATTGCGTCATCCACCACCAGCCCAATCGCCAGCACCAAACCAAAGAGAGAAAGTGTGTTAATGGAAAAACCGAACAACGGGAAGAATACGAAGGTACCTATGAGCGAAACCGGTACGGCCAGCAGCGGAATCAGCGTCGAGCGCCAGCCCTGAAGAAAAAGAAAAACAACAAGGATGACCAGCACGAGCGCGATCACAAGGGTCTCAACGATTTCCTTGATGCCCTGCGTCACGGAAAGCGTCGTGTCGAGGGAGACGGCGAAATCCATATCCTCGGGGAAACGCTCTTTCATTTGCGCCATCAACTTCTTGACCCCGGCCGCCGCATCGACCGCGTTCGATCCAGGCAATTGATACGCGGCAATTATGGCGCCCGGTTTTCCATTAAACCGTCCCGAGATACTGTAGTCTTGCGCGCCAAGCTCCATTCGAGCGACGTCGCGTACTCTTACCGTTGCACCGTCGGGTGTTTCGCGGACAACAATGTTGCCGAATTCTTCCGGCGAAACCAGGCGCCCTTGCGAGAGAACAGTGTAGGTATATTCCTGGCCTTTGGGAGCCGGCTCGCCCCCGGCTTTGCCGGCCGGGTTCACGGTGTTTTGTGACTGAATCGCGCTGACGATCTGTGGAACAGTGATGCCGAGCTTTGAAAGCGTATCCGGCTTTACCCACAAGCGCATGGCGTATTGGCCCGCGCCGAATACCTGAACGTTGCCGATGCCGTAGGAGCGAAGAATCGGATCGACAATATTGATGTATGCGTAGTTGGCCAGAAACTTGGCGTCATACGTTCCCCGCGGAGAATAAAGCGCCACCCACATCAGCGGAGCGGTGACCGACTTTCGCACCGTGATGCCGTAATTGTTGACGTCCGCGGGAAGCTGGGAGGCAGCCTGCGTTTCTCGAGATTGAGTGAGAATGAAATCGGTATTCGGATCGGTCTTAACGTCAAAATCCACGATCAGGCTGGTGGTGTTGTTTCCTGTGGCGTTCAGCGAATACATGTAATTCATGTTGTCCACTCCATTCATCTGCTGCTCGATGGGAGTGGCCACCGCTTGCTCAAGAGTCTGCGCGTCAGCTCCGACGTAGGTGCCGATGACTTGAATTTCGGGTGGCGTAATATTCGGAAACTGTGCGACGGGCAAGCTCAGCACAGTGAGTGCACCGACCAGCACCATGACGATGGAAATCACCATGGCGACGATGGGACGGTTGATGAAGAATTTCGACATGGGTCATCCGTACCTTATCGATTCGCCGATCCTTGGTTTTGGGCCATGAATGGCTTGGGATTCACGCGCACACCACTGCGCATCCTCTGAACTCCTTCAACAACGATTCTGTCTCCGGGATTGAGTCCGTCAGCGATGATCCATCGGTTATCAACCCGGTCACCCACAGTGACCGTTCGAACGTCAACTTTGTTGTCGGCGCCAACAACAGCAATCTGGTAGCCGCCCTGCAACTCCGACACTGCCCGTTGCGGAACCAGCAACGCCCCCGGCTGGGTCCGGATTACCGCGCGGACTTTGCCGTAGCCGCCGGGTCTCAAAATATTGTTTGGATTGGGAAAGAGCCCGGCGATTCGAATCGCTCCAGTGGTCTCGTTCACCTGGCGGTCGGCAAAATAAAACTTCCCTTCATGCGGATAGGTTGAGCCGTCCGCCAAGATCAGCTGCAGCCGCAGTTCCTTGTCGGCCTGCAAGCGGTCCTCCTCAGTCGGAAAACGTCTCCGCCATGAAAGATATTGAGGCTCGCTCACGGTGAAATAGACCTTGATCGGATTCACTGTAGAAACGGAAGTGACCACCCCGCTACTAGGGCTAACCAGCGCACCAACCTGCAACTGGGCTTGCCCCGCGATGCCGTCAATGGGCGCAATGAGGCGAGTAAAGTCCAGATTGATCTTGGCGGTTTCAACCGTAGCCTCGTAGGTCTTGATCTGAGCCTTGGCGGTTTCTATGTTGGCGAGAGCGGCCAGATTGTTCTGAACCGAATTGTCGAGATCCTGCTGGCTGGCCGCCTGTTGCTCTGCCAGTGGCTTGTAGCGCTGGACGTCAAGTTCGGTCCGACGCTGAACCGCATCGGCGTTGGCAAGCGCGGCCTTAGCCTGAGCAAGCTGGCCTTGAGCCTGATCGAGCGCCGCCTGAAAGGGCCGAGGATCGATCTGAAAAAGGAGTTGGCCCTGCTTCACCGACGCGCCCTCCTGATAACCTTGCTTTAGCAGGTAGCCCGTGACCTGCGCCCGCACGTCAGCATTGACCAGACCGTCAAGCGTGCCAATCCACTCCGCGTAAATTGGAACATCTTCCTTCTGAACCTGCGCCACCTCGACATCCGGAGCGCTTGGCGGCGCACCCATAGCTCGCTTGTACGGCCGAACGGCTACCACAATCACAGCGAGCACGATTAAGCCAAGAACTCCGCCGATCAACAGATAGCGTTTCTGGATCTTGCTCATGTTGTCTCCCACAAATGTTGCTGGCGCCTGGGCTGCGAGACGCATGTCCTGGGTTTACAGTTCGAGGGCGCCCGGGACCAAACAGGCTATCGGTCGTCGATTGCAAAAACAGCGTGTGCGGCAACCGCTGGCGCAATCAATTGAGACTATGGATGCGCTTTCACCCAAGAGGTTGCATAGAATCTACAACGGTTTATCACACTTGATCAACTCCAGGTCAGACCCGCCGAGACCGATCGCACGCTCTCCGATTGCCGGGATTCCCTGAACCGCACGTTCGCGTTGGCTTAGCGATGAGGACGTCGAGAGCAATATACAAGGGCAAAATTGCAATCCCGCCGCCGAAGAAGACGTCGATTCGACCTGGCAGCATCTGCCGTCTCGGATACAATGCTTTGGCGCGGATCGACCATGAGCAATGCAGCCAAGAACGAAGCGGTACCAACGGTGAACGACAAAGATTGGAGCGCGATTGCGAACGGCGAAGCGTTCCAGGATCTGATTGCGATCAAAAAGACCTTCATCGTGCCGGCACTCGCTATCTTCCTCCTGTATTACCTGGCCCTCGCCGTTCTCGTAGGATATGCACCCAAACTTGCATCGACTCGGGTGATTGGAACAGTGACAATTGCCTATCTGTTTGCACTCTCTCAGTTTGCAGCGGGCTGGCTGATCGCCGCGCTCTACCTGGTTGCTGCGGCCAAGTTCGATGCTCTAACGGTCGACATCCTCGCCCACGCTGGCAAGCTGCAAGAAGGAGAGTGAGTGTCCATTTCTCTGGCCGTGTTCCTGTTGTTCGTTGCTGGCACGTTTGGAATTACTTACTGGGCGGCGAAACGATCGAGCGGAGCGAGCACGTATTTTGCGGCCGGCCGGACAATCACAGCGTGGCAGAACGGCTTTGCCGTGGCCGGCGATTTCATGAGCGCAGCCTCGTTTCTCGGGTTGATCGGCCTGATCGCTCTGCAAGGCCTGGATGGAATTCTCTATGCGGTTGGAGGGTTTGTTGCCTTCGTCACGATCCTGTTGCTCATGGCCGAGCCTCTGCGCAACCTTGGCAAATACACCATTGGAGACGTTCTGGCATACCGGCTCAACCCGCGACTCGTACGCGCGCTCGCTGCGTTCAGCACGCTGACCATCGCCACGTTTTACATGATCGCCCAAATGGTCGGCGCCGGAGCGCTGGTGAATCTGCTGCTCGCCGATTCTGGCATTACTTTCAACATGGCGGTGGTTGGAGTCGGCGCTCTGATGATGATCTATGTGGTTTTTGGCGGCATGCTGGCAACGACCTGGGTGCAAATCATCAAGGCCATGCTGCTCTCCGCATGCGGCGTGGTGCTTACCGTGCTGGTGCTCAAACGTTTTCAATTTCATCTGATCGACTTCTTTGCCGCGGCCAGCCAGATCGCATATCACCAAAATGGACAGCTGGTGGTTCGTGATTTTCTTCAGCCGGGCCTCCACTATCACCCACCGCACGGACCGGTCGACCTGCTTTCTCTCAGCTTGATGTACGTATTCGGCACCGCCGGGCTGCCGCACGTGCTGGTCAAGTTCTACACTGTACCGGACGCTAGAACCGCCCGCCATAGCGTGGTATGGGCCATGTTTGTGATTGGTGGCTTTTACGTCCTCGCGACTATCCTCGGACTCGCTGCAGCGATCATGATCGGTCCCGATTCGATTCTTGCGCGCGGGGGAACGAACATGGCGGGGCCGCGGCTGGCCCAGGCGGTCGGCGGCGATCCTTTGCTGGCATTCGTATCAGCAGTCGCGTTCGCGACAATTCTGGCGGTCGTGGCTGGATTGATGATCAGTGCGTCGACGTCGTTTGCTCATGATTTCTGGACCAACGTCATTCACCACGGCAGGGAACGCACGGCGGGTGAGAGTGTGCTGGTCGCACGGATTGCTGCGCTGGCGATCGGCGCGGCGTCAATGCTGATCGCGACCCGGCTGGGACCGGGTTCAAACGTTATCATTCTCGCGACCTATGGAATGGTGGTAGCGGCGTCGGCGAACTTTCCGGTACTTGCGCTTTCGATCTATTGGCGGCGCTTCAATACCGCGGGAGCGGTGGCGGGTCTGATGGTTGGCCTGTTAGGCAGCCTCGCGCTAATTCTGGCTAGCCCCAACTTTATGGGTGTCGATGTGGCGAGCGCGACTGGCGGCCGCCACTTGATCCAGGCCCAGCCCTGGTTTCCGTATGAGAATGTCGGGATTGTCAGCGTGCCGCTCGGATTTCTGGCGGCCATACTCGCAACCCTGCTCACCAAGGAACCTGCGGCTGAAGCCAAGTTCGACGAATTAATGGTGCGGGCGAACACAGGATTGGGAGCGGAACGCACGGCTGCACCTTAACGGCCGTGATCAAGCCTCGTTAGATCAGACCTTGTTCGATTAGAGATGGCCTGCCTTCATCTGCCCGCTAACGTACTCTGCTTGCCGAAGCGCCAGAGCGACAATCGTCAAGGTAGGATTTGCCGAGCCGGGCGTGGTTAAGACGCTGCCATCTGAGATAAACAAGTTGGCGATATCATGGGTCTGACCCCAACCGTTCGTGACTCCGTCACGAGGATCGGCGCTCATGCGGGCAGTAGCTGTGTTGTGGGTTGCGGGTGGGGTAGGCCCGACCACGACGCGCTTCGCCCCAATCGCTTCATACATTCGCGACATCTGCCCCTGCGCGTGTTTCCGCAGAGCCCGGTCGTTGGGATGTTCATCTACGTGAACATGCGCAACGGGCAAGCCATAACCGTCCTTGACATCCGAATTGAGGGTGATGCGATTTTCGGGGCGCGGCATATCTTCGCCATTGATGAACATGCCCGCAAGATTACGGTAATTCTCCATGATAGAAGCGAAATCCCGGCCCCAGCCATACGGCAAACCGACGAGCGGCAGCGTGGGTAAGTCGAGTGCGACTAACTCGATCCGGTATCCGCCGACAAAGCCGCGGCCAGGATCGTTGATCGCCTCATCCTCGATCACGCCAGCGATCGTCGCCCCACGCCAGAAATAGATGGGCTTGTCGAAAATTCCCCACACAAACCCGGTAATCTGGTGACAGTAATTCCTGCCAACTTGATCGGAGGAATTGGCAAGTCCATGCGGGAACTTCGAAGACTCGGAGAGCAGCAGCAGGCGGGTTGTTTCAATAGCATTGCCGGCAACGCAAACGACGCGAGCTGCCTGGCGCTGCTCGTGTCCCTTGGTATCGCGGTAAATCACAGCATTGACGTGGCCGTTTGGCCCATGCTCAATGCGCGTAGCTGTAGATTCGATCCGCAGATCTAGATTGCCGGTCGCCTCCGCCTCTGGAATTTCGGTGTAGAGCGTGCTCCACTTAGCTCCCATCTTGCAGCCTTGCACACAGAATCCCTGCTGGATGCAGACTCCACGCCCATCGTACGGGCGTGAGTTGATGGCCAGGTGCCCGGTGTGAACCTGTCTGTAGCCGAGCTTCTTCGCAGCGGCGTACATCACCTTAAAGTTGTTCGAGGCGGGCAAACCCGGTATGTTGTTGCGCCGGGTGACGCCCATGCGGGTCTCCGCGATCGCGTAATACCTTTCGAGTTCTTCGGGCGTGATCGGCCAGTCGACCAAGGAAGTTCCGGCGACCGCGCCGTAGGTTGTGCGCGCCCGTAGTTCCCAAGGTTGAAGCCGGGGACAAGACGCCGTCCAGTGTACGGTCGTGCCGCCAACGGTTTTGCAGTGCCACACCGGCAGGCTGGGAAAATCGCGCGCAACACCCCAATCACCGCTCTGGGTGCGAGTGTCGAGCCATGTCAGTTGATTAAAAGCTTCCCCCGGAACCTGAGAGAAGCTGTGGAGCGATTGACGGCTGCCCGCCTCAAGCAGAACGACTTTGATGCCGCGCCGGGTCAGTTCGTGGGCGAGCGTGCCGCCGCCGGCACCTGAGCCGATGATGACCACCACGCTATCGTCCTTGAGCGCAAACGTCGCCATGGCAGGAATCGACCGCAGTTCATCTCATATCGGCAATGGACCACCGTCTTCGAGCGGGACTTCCGGCAGCCAGTGCAAATCGTTGAAGCCTCGCCGCAGGTAGCCTCCCTTGGAGAAAGCTTCTCCCTCATAACCAAAGTACGCGTATGCCATCGGCGTTGCATACAGCACTTGCAAGGTCTTCAAGCGCATGGTTTGGAAAAATTCGGAGGATTCGATTTTTCTAAGCGCGGCGGAGCGGTCGTTCTCCGGGCCCGTCGCGAAACCGGCTCCGAGATCCGTAACTCCCTCTTCGATTGTCTTGCGAACGCGGTCGTCCTTAACTGCAGCCTGATCCACGGCCTTGATGACCAGGGCGTAGGCGGCATCGTCGAGTTTGTCGTGAGGAGCGATCGTGCGAGCCATGGCCATGAGGGTCGCGGCATCAGCGGTGGTGAGCGCCGACAGGGGAACCGCCCACGCCCGTCTTCCTCCTGGAGCAATCCGTAGTTTGGCGAGCGAGGCGAGAGAGCTGCCCGCGACCACGAAGCCAGTCAGCAACCCAGTAGTGGTTTTGAGAAAATCGCGGCGTGGCAGCTGATTCATGGAATCTTCTACGTTTGCGGCGTTTCAGCTTACTTCAGCGAGCGGTCGAATTCAAGCGTGAGCCGAGCTAACGGTACCTCGGCGGGTTGAAAGACTGATCCATGCCCATGGTTTTTTGTCCCCCCGGGGCGACGTTCACGCTGATCAAGCATGGCGCATTCGCCGCAAAGGCGGCTTGCAGCGCTGGTTCCAGCTCAGCGGGCTCATCAACTTCCCGCGTGGACATCCCGTAGCCTTGCGCAATTTTCACCATATCGATCCCAGGAATATCCATGCCGGGAACGTTGCGGCCGACTTGCGTGAAGTCGCAAAATCCTTTCAACGCCGAGTAGTCAGAGTTTCGGATGACGACAACAACGACGGGCGCATGATTCTGAACCGCACTCCATACAGCTTGAATCGAGTATTGAATGGAGCCGTCGCCGATCGGGCAAACGACGCGCCGCTCCGGAAGCGCAAGCTGCAATCCGACCGCAGCAGGCAGGCCGAATCCGAGCACGCCGTTAGGCACCGAGTAGAACGATCCGGGCTCATCCAGAATGAGATAGCGATCCAGGTCTCCCTTGGAAGACGGGCATTCCTCGGCAATGATCGCGTTTCGCGGCATAACCTTGTTGAGGACACTGAACAGATAAGCAGGACTGATGGGATGCTGCGGGCTTGGGCCCGGCGGAATTGTGGGTCCTTCTGTCGAGCGCTGTCTCGCCTTGGCATGATCACGAATGTAGTTCGCCGCCCGCGCGACATTTCCCACGACGCTATCGCCAGCTAGAGCCGCTGCCGCCGCCTGCGGATCATTGGTGATCTGGAACAGCCTGGTTCCCGGTTTGACTGGATTCCCCGGCACGTGGGCGTAGTACAAGAAAACACGTGCTCCAAGCACGAGCACTACGTCATGCCTGGCCAGCTGATCGGCGAGAGGCTGCTGAGCCGGCAGCAGTCCTCCAAGGAATAGCCGGTGGCTGCGCGGAAAAGTCCAGCGGGATGGTATCGGATCCTGATAAACGCTGGCGTTGAGGTGTTCCGCGAGCGCCAGCATTGCACGCCAGCCATCATCTTCTTCGATCTGCGGGCCGACGACCAGCGCCGGATTCCGGCTCGAATCAAGCGCGCGAACAACTTCGTCGAGGGCGGCGGGATCGGCGAGAACGGACTCGCTGACTTTTCGCGCTGGCACAGGCGGGCACTCATGCGTCCAGTCATCCATGGGGATGGAGATAAAAACGGGTCCTCGCGGAGGTTGCATTGCGAGATGAATTCCCCGCGCAATTGCGGCCGGCACGTCTTCGGCTCGCACTGGCTCGTAGGCCCACTTCACGTAGGGCCTCACCGTCTCAACCGCGCGACTGGTTAGAAAAGGCTCGGCCAGAAGCTGGCGACGGTCTTGCTGCCCGGCAGTAATCACGAGCGGCACGTGCATATACCAAGCGTCCTGGATCGCGGAAAGACCGTTGCCGGTGCTGGCGATGGAATGAAGGTTCACGAATACGGGCTTGCGGCTCCCGAGCGAATATCCCAACGCCATTCCCGCGGCCACGCGCTCATGCAGACCGAGGACATACTTGAAATCCGACGGCATGTCGCGCAGGAAGGGCAGTTCCGTCGATCCCGGGTTCCCGAAAATAACGTTGATGCCCAGGTCACGCAGGATCTCGTATGTTGTTTCTCGTACCGTGCTCACGCTGGCCCCGCTTCGGATGAGGTTGTGCGATGTTATATCACTTTGCCACCAAGCCGCGTCAATCTTCGGCGAAAGTTGAACTCTTCGGGTTGAATCACGGGGTTGAACCACGCGGCAAGAAATGCTATCGTCGCTGCCTTCGTATCGCGGAGGACGTGTCGTGAGCACGCTCACCCGGCGTCATTCGTTATGGCCGTGAGGATTTGCATTGTGGGTTGTGGAGCGCTGGGCAGCGTGATCGCTGCGCATTTGGCGCGCCTGCCTGATATAGAGGTCCATGCTTACGACGTATTTCAAGAACATATGCGCGCCATCCGTGAACGTGGATTGCAGATCAGCGGCGCGACAGAATTTACCGCCAGACTGAATGCGACTTCTGAGCCGTCCGAGATTCCGCCCTGCGATTTCGGCATCTTCGCGACGAAGAGCATCCACACTCGGGCCGCAACCGAACAGACTGCGCACGTTTTCGGTCCTTCTGCTGCTGTGTGTTCCGTGCAGAATGGACTGGGCAATGAAGAAATAATTGCTGAGCGGGTGCGGTACGTGATCCGCGGCGCAACTGGCCTCGCCGTTCATATGCGAGGTCCGGGGCATGCCGGCATTGAATTCTACGGCGATGTGTGGATCGGACCCTTTGAGCCTTCCGCCACGCCTTACCCGTTGGTGGAACAGCTTGCCGCGATGATGAATCGCGCCGGTCTACGCTTCGTTCCACTGCGTGACGCGCGTGGCGCGCAGTGGACGAAGCTAATCTTCAACTCTGCGGCGAATGCAGTCGGAGCTTTAACGCGCCTGCACCACGGTGCCGCGGCCCGCTTCGCTCCTACGGCGGCACTCTACGAGGCTTTGCTACAGGAAGGAGAAGCTGTCGCCCGCGCTCTCGAAATTGTGCTGACTAGCGATCCTCGCGAACTGGTTGCGGAAGGCGCGAGGGCTCCCACAAAAAGATATGCGAGCATGCTGGTCGACGTTCTGGCGCAGCGTCCCACCGAAGTGGACTTCATCAATGGCGCAATCGCAGAACAGGGTGAAAAGCTCGGTGTTCCAGTGCCGCTGAATCGTGCGGTGTGGCAGTTGTTAAAAGGACTGGAGCACTCATGGGGCGATCCCTCCTGAAGGCGACCTCCTTGTTGTTTCGTAGAAGAATCGGCTCTCAAGGCTGAATCCGCGTGCTGTCGACCTTTACGCGAAACAGCACGTAAGGTTTCTGCCGCAGGTCCCGCCCATTGTTGAAAACTGGCTGGCGTTCGATCTGGTTAGCAGTGAAGTAGAGATATCCGTCGTCAGCCAAAGATAACGTGTCGGGCCAAAGCACGCGCGGATCGTGCACCAACGTCTCGATGACGCCGTCGATCGTTCGACGACGAATGGCGTCATGCTCATAGTCGCTGAGATAAACTCGGCCTTCGCCATCGGATTCCAGCCCATCGCCGGCTCCTCCTTTTTCGCCCAGATCCTTCACCGTGGCAGCCACCTCCGCGTCTGACTTGCTGCGATCGGCGAGCGCATCCACGCTCACACTGTAGAGATGCCGGCCAATCAGCGGACAGTAGTAAAGCGTTTTGGCGTCCGCGCTGATCGCAATGCCATCGGCTCCAACTTCGAGCTTGGCGGGAGCTTGCCCCGGCAGCCGCATCCGCATGATTTCTCCTTCGACCACCGGAACAAACTGCGGGTCCGGCTTAGTCGAAGAATGATCGCTCAAGCGGCGCCAGCTCTCCTGTGAAGCCAGATCAACGACGATAATTGCGTTTGCTCCAGAGTCGGTTATGAATGCCATCCCTTCCCGCCCGCGACGCAGGTCGAAGCGGACGTCGTTCAGATATGTTTTCGGAAGAGCGACATCGGCTGAAAAAACTATCTTCTTCACGATCTGGTTGGTATTGAGATCAACGGCAATCAGTTTGCCGCCATTCGGCTTCACCGGCCCAAACGCAATGCTCCCCGTATCCAGAATCCAAAGGCGCCTTCCAGTGGGATCAACCACTACGCTCTGCACTGAGATCAGTTTCTCAGCAGGATTGTCGCCTTCAACATAGTGGTTGATGCCGGCACTGGGATAGGGCAGCGTTTTGCCATCAGCGACTTCGGCCACGGTGAACTCTACGGGATCGCCCCATTTTGGAAAATTGACGAAGATGCGGCCGTTCGTCGCCGCAGTATGATTCGCAACCGTAACGCCCGTCGGCATTGGCCCGTTGAATGTTGCGATCACTTCCAGCTGCCCGATGACCCGCTCTTTCGCGAGATCCTGGGCGACCATCTGGCCAATACAGGCAACCGCAACCACGATGAAAACGAGTGGCGCTGCAATAGATTTCATAAGATCTCCTTGCACCTGCCCAGCCGCTTGTCAAACCATCTTGTCGAACCATGGATGACTAGCCGAAGCAGCTTCCTGCTCGCGTGTTTGTTATCATGCAGCGGCATGGATGAGTCGCGGCGCTACGAGAATACTCTAATTCCAATTCTATTTTTCACGTGGGGCATTGTCTTTCTGGCCCGCATGTCGCAGATGTATCTGGCGCCTTACTTCGCCCCAGAGTTCCACCTAAGGCATGGGCAGATCGGAACGCTGGCCTCCGCCATGGCCATCACTTGGGCTGTATCCGCCTTCGTGTTTGGCGCGCTTTCCGATCGATTCGGCCGCAAGGCTGTGCTGATTCCTGCCGTGATTATCTTTTCGATTCTGTCCTGCCTGAC
Organism: uncultured Acidobacteriaceae bacterium; assembly: GCA_963747545.1. GTDB lineage: Bacteria > Acidobacteriota > Terriglobia > Terriglobales > Acidobacteriaceae > Acidiflorens. Next base: position 228,794 of record CAVVFQ010000007.1, read on the forward strand.
AGCTCTCGCGCACAGTTATTACCAACTTCTGCTCGTGCGGGCCCTGATGGGCCTGGCGGGAGGTCCAACCTGGTCGATCATGACCGCGCTGATTGAGGAATCTTCACCTGCAAACCGGCGCGGACGAAATATCGGCCTGGTGGTCAGTGCTGCTGCTCTGGTCGGTTTGGCTGCGGCTCCCGTGTTGACGACCCAGGTGGCTGCCCATTGGGGATGGCGAGCGGCGTTTCTGGTTGCGGGCGTTCCTGGATTGCTCGCCGCGCTGTTGATCTGGAAATTTGTGCGCGAGCCCGAATCCGGCGGCGCACACGAGCAGCCTTCATGGGTGGAATACGTCTCAGTTCTGCGCCACCGAAATGTCTGGTTGTGCTGCATCGGGGCGATTGGTTTTATGACGTGGCTGTTTGCGTTGAATGTTTTCGCGCCGCTTTACATCACCGAGGTCGTTCATCAACCGGCAACGACGGCTGGATTCTTACTCGGGGCAACCGGTTTCGGCAGCTTCTTTCTAGGGTTCCTGCTGCCCGCGCTCTCCGACCGCGTGGGACGAAAGCCGGTGCTGCTCTTAATGGCAGTCATGTCCGCTGTGGTGCCTCTGACTTTCCTGGTACGGGGGCTGTTTGTGTATCCACTGCTGCTGGCCGCGATTGTTTTTGTCATGAACACCGGTCAGGGAATGGCAAGCCTGATTATGGTTCTGGTGCCGACTGAAAGCGTGCCAGCCCAGTTTCGCGCAACCTCAATCGGCTTGGTTACACTGGTCGGCGAGGCGGTGGGCGGGACCGGAGCTCCGCCTCTCGCCGGCGCATTAGCTGAGAAATATGGGCTGTCGTTAACCATGTGGCTGGCGGCGGCCGGAAGCGCCGTTGTCTTTCTGGTAGCGCTTTCCCTTCGCAAGACTGCAAGCATGGGACACGGCTTCGCGGCGGGAGAAACTGCGAGTGGGGAGTAGCTAGTCGGCTCCTCGGCCATCGTTTCCTCGGTCATCTTTGTTTTTGGGGAGGTTCTCCGTTGCAGAAGTTGCGCACACAAGTCGGAATCGTGGGCGCGGGACCTGCGGGTCTCGTGTTGTCCCATCTGCTCTACCTGCAAGGCATCGAATCCGTCGTCGTCGAAAATCGCAGCCGCCAGTATGTTGAGGAGCGTGTCCGGGCCGGCGTTTTGGAGCAGGGCACGGTGGATTTGCTCGCCGATATGGGCGTGGGCGCGAGGATGAAGAAAGAAGGCCTCATCCACTACGGAATTGAGCTTCGATTCCAGGGCCGTGGCCATCGCGTTGACTTCCGCGAATTGACTGGAGGGAAAGGAATCACGATCTACGCGCAGGCTGAGGTTCTCAAGGACCTCAATGACGCGCGCATCGCCACCGGCGGCCAGGTCGTATTCGAGGTCGAGGATGTCAACGTACATGACTTCGACACCCCGAAGCCGAAGATCCATTACCGCAAAGACGGAAATGTCTGCGAGGTCGTTTGCGATTTCATGGCGGGTTGCGATGGCTTCCACGGCATCTGCCGTCCCAGCATTCCCCGTGGGGTGCTCACCGAATATGAACGAGAGTACCCTTTCGGATGGCTTGGCATATTGGCCGAGGTTCCCCCGTCGTCAGATGAGTTAGTTTACTGTTATCACGATCATGGTTTTTCCCTGCTCAGCATGCGTTCGCCGCAAATCGGGCGTCTTTACCTGCAATGCAAACCCGACGAAGATATCGCGTTGTGGAGCGATGAGAGAATCTGGCAAGAACTGCAGCTGCGGCTCGCCTCGGAGGGATGGAAGCTGACCGAGGGTCCGGTTCTGCAAAAAGGAATCACCGGCATGCGCAGCTTCGTAATCGAACCGATGCAATATGGAAGATTATTTCTCGCCGGAGATTCGGCGCACATCGTTCCGCCCACCGGCGCCAAAGGTCTCAACCTGGCGATTGCCGACGTACAAGTGCTGGCGAGAGCACTAACACATTTCTATAGAACTGGCAGCCAGGATCTCCTCAATCACTATTCGCAAACCTGTCTGCGCCGTGTCTGGAAGGTGCAGCGCTTCTCGTGGTGGATGACCTCGATGCTCCACCGCTTTCCCGAGGGCAATGCGTTTGACCAGCGTCGTCAACTGGCAGAGCTTGACTATGTAACCAGTTCGCGCGCCGCCACGTCCAGCTTGGCTGAGAACTATGTCGGCCTGCCGATGGAATGGAGCTGAATCGCTCGTCGCTCGAAATGTAGCGTGGGTTGTGTGGTGACGGGCCTCTGGCCCGTCCTGACGGGGCAGAGGCCCGTCACCACATCTGCATGTCAGCCATTTTACAGATCATGTGTTTTTCCTTGCCTCTGCCTCTGACTCTTCGCTCGCGATCTGGAAAGCAGTATTCGCCGCTGGAACTCCTGCGTAGATGGCTGTCTGCAAAAGGACCTCTTTCACATCCGACAGTTCCAGTCCCGCTTTCAGGCCGGCCTTCAAATGCATGCGAAATTCTTCGAGCCGTCCTAGGGCGGCGGTGATCGCTAATACCAGAAGCCTGCGGGTTCGGATATCAAGACCAGGACGAGTCCAAACTGTTCCCCACGCATAGCGGGTGATCAAGTCTTGAAACTCGCGGTTCAGGTCACTTGTGTTGGCCACGGCACGGTCTACGTGTTCATTGCCTAGCACGGCGCGTCGAATGGCAAAGCCTTTCTTAAGCGGATCGCCACCCCAGGAATCGGCAAGAAGAAACTCTGTGACCGCCGACGAAAACGAGTGCGGCTGCTCCAGATTGGACAAATGAGCCGCATCCAGTAGCACGCTTGACGCGCCGGGAATTTTCTCCGTAAGTACTTCTCCGTTGCCCGCCCACGGAGTAGAAATGTCCCGTCGTCCAGCAATAACCAGCGTGGGTGCAGAAATCTTTTCGAGAGATGCCCTTGAATCGAACTCCCGCAGCGCGACACAGCACCCCACGTATCCGGTTGGATTTGTTCCCAGGAGCACAGACTTGATGGATTGCGCGTGAGGATCACCACGTTCAATCGTTTCGCGAGAAAAAAATCGCTGCATGGCGAGATCGAGGATTGCGCTCATGCCACCCTCCCTCACCATGCGAATCCTTGTTTCCCATTGTTCGCGGGAGCCGAACTTTGCCGCGGTGTTTGCCAGGATCAAGCGTTCAATACGATCGGGAGCGTTCACTGCGAGCCACTGCCCGATCGCGCCGCCAAGCGAAAGGCCGCAAAATGCAAATTTGCGGATGCCCAATGCATCCGTCAAACCAAGAACGTCTCCTCCCAGTTGGTCAATAGAGTAATCTCCCGCCGGTGCATCGGATGCGCCATGACCGCGGGCATCGTAGCGGAGGATCTGAAAATGCTGAACCAGGTCGCTGACTTGCGGCGCCCACATGCCGTGATCCGTGCCGATTGAATGGGACAGCACCAGCACCAGTGGACCCGGGTTGCCCTCGAGGCGATAGAAGATCTTGGTTTTTCCAATGTCGAGAAAAGGCATTTTAGGTTTTGCGTCCTTTTCGGTTATCAGAGCCCGATTTTCTCGGTTTTTGTTTTTGCGACCCTACGAGGTTACCGCGAAATTCCTCAGCCGCACCCAGGTAGCTCTCGGGTGATAGAAGATCCCGAAGAGTAGCTGCATCCAGCGCTTCCTTAACCTCCCGCATCCCAGCGAGCACGTCTACAAAATTTTGACCTGTGTTCACGCTCTCGGCTACGGCACGTTCTATGAGTGAAGACGTTAACTCCCGGCCAAGTTTTCCGCTCAGCAACATGGTCGCGCGTTCGGCGAAGATCGTTCCGTGAGTTGCCTCCAGATTCGCACGCATGCGCGCCGCATCCACGGTGAGCCCTTCGGCAACTTCCGCCACCGAAGCCACCGCCAAGCCAGTCTCCTGAACAATGGAACTGATGGTTGGCCACTCCGACTGCCAGCCACCAACCGCTCTTTCATGTTCCTGCACCATGGAAGAAAGAAACATGCTTATCAATCCCGGCATACGATATGCCGCCGCCAGCGCCAGCGTGCAGCCGACGGGGTTTTGTTTGTTCGGCATGGCCGACGAACCCCCGCGTCCTTTTGCCGCCGGCTCCGCTACCTCAGCCACTTCATTCTGCATCAGCAGACTGATGTCGCGGGCCATCTTTCCAAGAGAGCCGACCATCACTCCTAAGGCACACATCAGTGCGGCCAAACGATCACGGTGTGTGTGCCAGGGAGCGTCGGGATAAGCAAGCGATAATTCTTTGGCCAGGGCTTGTCCTACAGCTATCCCATGGTCGCCAAGCGAAGCCAGCGTTCCTCCCGCACCGCCAAATTGCAGGACCAACGCTTGCTCGAAGGCGTCGTCCAGACGCGCATGATCGCGGCGCAAAGCGCCAAGCCATCCCGCGACTTTGAGCCCAAAAGTGGTTGGCACGGCGGCCTGCAAAAGGGTTCGGCTTAACATCACCGTGTGCGCGTGCTGCTCTGAAAGTTCATAAAGAGCACGCTTGATCCGCGCTAAGTCGGCTTGAAGAATACTCCTCGCTTGTTTGAGCAGCAGCACAATCGCTGTGTCGGCGACATCCTGGCTGGTCGCTCCCCAGTGCACAAAACCCGCAGCCGATGGACTGACCTTGCCAACCCGCTCCCGGAGTGCTTTGACGAGGGGAATCGTCGCTGTTCCTGAGCGCACACTGGCGGCAGCGATCTCGCCCGCGTCATACAACTCCGCGCGTGCTGCGCTCTCGACAGCGGCAACAGCCGTCGACGGGATGACGCCCAGACTTGCCTCGGCCCGAGCGAGACCGGCTTCGAACGCAAGCATGGCGGCGAGGACCGATTCATCGGAAAACAGAGCGGCCATCTTCGGAGTAGTGGCCAGGCTCTCCATCAACCGCACAACCATGCATTTTCCTTCCCTGACGAACCGCTTTACCGATGGGGCGTAGCGTTACACAACGCGAGAGCAGCGTCAAGAACTTATGCTCGCCGCCCCGCCACTCGCAGGGATTTCGTGCGTTACTTCACTGCGCTCGGTTGACGCGGCCATGGACTTGGGTTAGCTTCGTGAGCATTCGCGACCGGTCAATCGTGATCGGGCGCATCTCCAGAACGCGAGTTTGAAACCTGCCAAGCGAGCTCGGGGAGCAAATGACAGCTCATGTTGATTTGTTGGCCTCGTATTGGACGATCTCCGGCGGACATCCGCACACCGACCGCGAATACAGCCCCTACGATTTCAAGGATCGCGTAGAAGCCGCGGCCCGAGCCGGTTTCCGCGGATTCGGTATTTGGCACGCCGATCTCGAGCGCGTGCAGAAGAAATACACACTACACGAAATGCGGCGGATCCTCGATGATAACGGCATTCGCCATCTGGAACTGGAATTTCTGACGGACTGGTTCCTTGATGGAGAACGGAAGAAACAATCCGACATTCGGAAGCGGATGTTGTTCGAGGCAGCCGAGGTCCTTCATGCCTACCACGTCAAGGTCGGAGATTTTTTTCAAGAGAAGTGTCCGATGGACCGTTTGGTGGAATCGTTTGCCGGGCTATGTCGGGAGGCCGCGAGCCATGGCACAAAAATCGGTTTTGAACTCATGCCCTTCGCCATGATTCGGACGCTGTCTGAGTCGCTGACGATGGTCCGGGGCGCCGGCGAACCCAACGGTGGAATCGCCTTCGACATGTGGCACATTGCAAAGCTCGGGATTCCGTACGAGGAAGTGGCTCGCGTGCCGCGCGAATACATAGTCAGCGTGGAATTAAACGATGGAACATTCCAAGCGCCCTGGAGTCTTCACGAAGATACAATTAATCATCGCCGCCTCTGTGGAGATGGAGAGTTCGATGTGAAGGGGTTCATCCGCTGTCTGCAGAAAATCGGCTACGCGGGTCCGTGGGGAATCGAGGTTCTGTCCGAGGAGTTGCGGAGGCAACCGCTGGAACAAGTTGTGCCCCGCGCATTCGCTACGACGATGGCCCAGTTTCAGTGATGAGTGTGAACAATTCGACAGTTCCGACAGTTTCAGAAAGCTGGCCGTGGCCCGATTCACTCGATGCGCTGTCGGCCGCGCCGAAGCATCACGCACTTTTGCTCGAAGATGATCGCGTGCGCGTTCTTCATACCAGGATCCCGGCAGGCGATGTCGTCCCGCTGCATACCCACTGTTGGGGTGGCTTCGCGTATGTGCAGAGCTGGAGTCACTTCATTCGGCGAGATGAGCGTGGCAATGTTCTGTTCGATAGCCGCGAGGCGGGAGAACCGCCGGCAGTTCCCTGCGCACAGTGGATGCCGCCGCTTCCTCCGCACACAGTCGAAAATCTTGGGCCGCGCGAAATCAGCATACTCATCGTCGAACTCAAGAATTCCGCAGACCAAAAAGTGCCATCTTGAGCCAACAGAGGCTACTACTTGGCGGTATCATCGTGGTGCCTACATAGTGTTTCAATGATCTCCAGTGGTAGACTTCGGCCTTTCAAGCCGGCTTTGCGCTCTGGCGGGCCGCCAATAGCAATAGCAAAGGAGAGGGATGCGAAGGCCTAAGGTCGGCGTTGCAGTTGTTCTGATCTGGTGGATATGTGGGCACTCACTGGCGCCGCAGACGAGGTCTCAAATCAGGGCTTCCTCAAAGATCACTGACACGCAGATCGTTTATGCCGATGATCAGCCGGGAAACTGGTTGACCTATGGACGCACTTACAGCGAACAGCGATTCAGTCCACTGAAGCAGATCAACCATCACAATGCCGCACGCCTTGGCTTAGCGTGGTACTTCGATCTCGACACCAACCGCGGTCAGGAAGCCACGCCGCTTGTCGTCGACGGCACGATGTACTTCACGAGCGCGTGGAGCAAGGTGTTCGCCCTGAACGCCGCCACTGGCCAACTGTTGTGGTCCTACGACCCGAATGTGCCGAAGGAGTGGGGGGCCAACGCCTGTTGCGACGTGGTAAATCGCGGAGTAGCAATTTGGCAAGGCAAAGTTTACGCCGGAACTCTCGATGGACGGCTGATTGCGCTTGACGCAGATTCCGGCAAACCGGTATGGGAACAGCTGACGATCGATCCGAAATGGCGTTACACAATCACTGGCGCTCCGCGAATTGTAAAGGGAAAGGTTTTAATCGGCAACGGAGGCGCGGAGTACGGCGTGCGCGGCTATGTTTCAGCCTATGACGCAGAGACCGGAAAACTGGTGTGGCGCTTTTACACCGTGCCGGGTGATCCGACAAAACCCTTCGAGCGGCCGATTCTTGAGCAGGCAGCCAAAACGTGGAGTGGCGAGTGGTGGAAGATCGGCGGTGGCGGCACGGTCTGGGACGCGATCGTATATGATCCCGAGCTCGATCTTGTTTATATCGGAGTAGGGAATGGCGGGCCGTGGAACGAGAACTATCGCAGTCCCAAAGGCGGCGAGAATCTTCTCACCTGCTCGATCGTGGCTCTCAAGCCAGACACCGGGCAATATGTCTGGCACTATCAGGAAGTCCCGGCCGACGATTGGGACTACGACGCAGACGAGCAAATCATCCTTGCCGATATTCCGATCGACGGCAAAACCCGAAAGGTGATTCTGCATGCTCCGAAGGACGGGTTCTTCTACGTCATCGACCGCGAAACCGGGAGTCTAATTTCGGCCAAGCCCTTCACGTTCGTGAATTGGGCGACAGGAGTAGACCTGAAGACCGGCCGTCCGATTGAAAGCCCAACGGCGCGCTATCCCCACGGCGACGCACCACCGATCGTTCCTGGACCAGTGGGCGCGCACAGTTGGCAACCGATGTCCTACAGTCCGCTGACCGGACTAACCTATATTCCGGTCAATGACGTCGGATTCAACTTCAAATCGCCCGACGATTTCGAGTTCAAGAATGAGGCGCTGAATTTCGGAATCGATATGGTCGCTGCCGGCCTGCCACAGGATCCCCAGATCAAGAAGGCTATTCTCGACAGCGTCAAAGGGAAGCTGGTGGCTTGGGACCCGATCCAGCAGAAGCAAGCGTGGGCAGTGGAGCGTCCAGGTCCCTGGAATGGGGGCACATTGGCGACTGCGGGAAATCTGGTCTTTGAAGGTACAGCCGGGGGACAATTTGAGGCTTATCGCGCGGACACGGGAGAAAAAGTTTGGTCATTTGATGGGCAGACTGGCGTGATGGCAGGACCGGCGACTTATACAGTCAACGGAGAACAGTACGTCGCGGTGCTCGCGGGATGGGGTGGAGTCTTTCCGCTGGTGGCAGGCGAGGTAGCGTTCAAATCAGGACATGTACGCAACGTCAGCCGCATGCTGGCGTTCAGAATCGGAGGAACAGCGAAGCTGCCGCCGTTGCCGGCGCCGGAAACGCCGCAGTTGCACCCTCCTCCGTCGACGGCGAGCGCAGCCGAGATTCGGCACGGCGAAGCGGTGTTCCAGCGCTTTTGTTCCGGCTGCCATGGCGATGTTGCGGTCAGCGGTGGCTTGGTGCCTGATCTGCGTTATTCGGCTTTCCTGAGGAGCGATCGATGGTTTGCGATTGTGCGGGACGGATTGCTGAAGTCCCAGGGGATGGTGGGCTTCGGGAAGGAGGTTTCGCAGGAAGATGCGGCGGCGATTCGGAGTTACGTCATCTTCCGGGCGAACCAGACTTTGAATGAGAACAACGCTGAGCTAAAAACGATGGCGCACTGAAGACCGTAACCTCAGCATTTCCGTGACCTCACCATTTCGTTAGCACGGCAAACAGGGCGTCGGCCGCGAGTTTTGGCTTGTAAGGGGACACACGGATGAATTACATTGATGCCCGCTCGGTTAATCGTGGAGGTGCTTGTGTATCGGAGTGACACCGTCGGAAGTCTGTTGCGGCCGGCCTATTTGAAGGAAGCGCGCGACCTGTACGCCTCTGGAAAGCTAGGTGATGCTGCCTTCAAAGAGATCGAGGATCGCGCCGTTAATGAGTGCATCGAATTGCAAATCCGCGCCGGCATGGAAGTGATTACCGACGGCGAAATGAGGCGCTACGCATTTTTTGGACACCTGATTGATGCGGTCGAAGGCTTCGACAAATACGGCGGATGGGCGATTCCCTTTAAAGATGATAAAGGCGACAAGATGGTTTTGCCTCGACCCGTGGTTGTGAGCAAACTCCGGCGAAAGCGTCCGCTGTGCGCTGAAGAGTTCACCTACCTGCGGGCCAGAACAAAACATGCTTCCAAGACCACCATCATCAGCGCCCAGCAGGCGGCGGCATATTACGACAACAAGAAATCCGCGGCGGCTTATGCGAGTGTCGACGCGTATCTCGCTGACCTCGTCGATATTTTGCGCGATGAAGTTGCAGAGCTGATCCGGCTGGGCTGCACTTACATCCAGATCGACTCCCCGCAATACACCGCGTTGCTCGATCCTGACTTGCGCGAAGGCTATCGGCAACGCGGCAACGATCCGGACCGACTGCTGGACCTCTCGATCGAGATGGACAATGCCGTAATCGGCGACCATCCTGGAATCATTTTTGGACTACACCTTTGCCGAGGGAATAATCAGAGCAGATTTTATGCATCGGGCGACTACGGGCCCATCACGCGCGTGTTCCGAAATACGAAGTTTCACCGCTTCTTGCTTGAGTATGACGACGCGCGTTCCGGCGGGTTTGAACCTCTGCGGCAAGTGCCGGAAGATCGTACGGTAGTGCTCGGTCTGGTGAGTTCCAAGAAGCCGCAGTTGGAGAGCAAGGATGAATTGAACAAACGGATCGCAGCGGCTTCGATCTATATTCAACTGGAGCGGCTGGCGCTGAGTCCGCAGTGCGGGTTCGCGTCGACAATCGAAGGAAATTTAGTGACGACCGCAGATCAGGAAGCGAAGCTGCGACTGGTTGCCGAAGTGGCACGGGAGGTGTGGGGGAAACCTGTGCCGGTGACGCGCACAGCTTAAACCCAGACATCTGAGCTTAGACCCAGATACCGGAATCGACAGCATAAATCAGGCAGGAGACTCAATTCGCCAGGGAGGTATTTTCCACCAGCAAGGCAATCCCCTGGCCGCCGCCGATGCAGGCTGAGGCCACCCCATAACGGGTGCGTGACTGTTTCAGCTCTCGTGCTACGGTGATGGCGAGCCTGATGCCGGTGGCCGCAAGCGGATGGCCGATGGCAATGGCTCCGCCGTTGACGTTGAGTTTGGCGCGATCGAGGCCAAGCTCGCGCACGCAAGCAAGGACCTGTGCTCCAAAGGCTTCGTTGATCTCGAATCGATCAACCTGCGACAACTTGAGGCCAGCGAGTTCCAGAAGTTGTTGAATGGCTGGCACCGGAGCGATGCCCATGATCTCGGGCGGAACGCCGACGACTGCTCCGGCCACGACTCGCGCCAGCGGTTCTTTATTGCACTCTTTCAGGTAGGTGCTCGAGGCGACCAGCGCCGCAGCGGCACCATCGACGATCGCGGAGCTGTTCCCGCCAGTTTGAACGCCGCCGAATGCGGGTCTAAGTTTGGCGAGAACTTCGAGCGGAGAGGGGCGAACGTGAGTATCTTCGCTCAACTTCTCAACGCCGCGCGGCAAGCGGATTCCACGCGAGGCGTAGCCCTCCAGATCAAATGCTTCGCTGACTACGGGCGCAATCTCCCCGCTCAGGAAGCATCTTTTTTGCGCAGCGACGGCGCGGGCAAAACTTTCGGCGGCGAATTGATCGACGTCTTCCCGAGTAATTCCATACTTCTTGGCGAGTTTCTCGGCGGTGGCACCCATGGTCAGGTTGCAGGATGGATCGAGGAGCGCCTCCCACAGAAAGTCCTTGAACTCGACTTCTCCCATGCGGAAACCGCCGCGGTGGGTGTAGGCGGCGATGGGATTGCGGGACATCGATTCCGCGCCGACGACCAAGGCCAGTCCGGCTTTGGCGAGCTTGATGGAATCGGCAGCTTGCAAAATCGCCTCAATGCCGGTGCCGCACACGCGCTGCACAAGGTGAGCCGGGACTTCGATTGGAACTCCGGAATAAAGCGCGATGTGGCGCGGGAGCACATAGGCATCAAATGAGGCTTGCGCCACGCAGCCCGCGACAACAATGTCCACGTCTTTCGGCGATATTTCGCTCTTCTGAAACACGGCACGCGCGGCTCTGATTCCGAGGTCGGTAGGCGACACGACCCCGAGAGCGGTGTTGTAGTCGATGAAGGGTGTGCGCACGCCATCGAGCAGCCAAACGTCGTCGTAAGACGAGAGCAGCGCCTTGGTGCGAGAACTCATACCGCTGGTTTCTCCTCGCGGATTGGTTCGGCAGTAGCCGCCGCAAGTCGCGGCATTTGCCCGGCCAGCGAAGCGGGTGGGTTCGGGTTGCGGTCGGTGGATGCCGCCAGTTTCCTGCTTCGAGCAGCGACAGCACCGTAGCGGGCACGATGGCGGTTGCCCCAAGCGGACATCAGCTTGAGCAGCGGCTTCAGGCTGTCGCCATGGCGGGTAAGCGAGTACTCCACGTGAGGCGGCACTTCGGCGTAGACTTTGCGGTGCACGATGCCATCACGTTCCAACTCGCGCAGATGTTGCGTGAGCATTTTCTTGGTCAAGCCGGGGATAAGGCGTTGCAGCTCACAGAATCGTCGTGTTTTCCCCTCCAAATGGAACAAGAGCGGAGCTTTCCATTTGCCGCCAATAATGGAAGCAGTCAACTTCACCGGGCAATTATGATGATCCATCGCAGTTCGACCCCGCAGTCCGCCCTCTGAAGTCCGCACCCAGGCAGGTTACCGAAACGTGCCTACTAGCCAAAGAGATACTCTTGCCTAAAATAGGCTCTCGGTTTCCAGAGGATACCTGATTTCGCGGCGCCTTGGAAAGCCATCGGCAGCCCTCCCCATTCAAGGCGCCGCGAGCGGGCTGGCGATTCTCAAGCCAGGCAAAGACCAGCGAGGCGAGACCATCATGATTAAGAAGCGCCCGGTAGTCGTTTATGGCGCCAATGGATTTTCCGGGCGTCTGGTTGCGGAATTTCTTCGCGAGTACAACGTGCCGTTCATCGCCGCCGGCCGCAGCCTGAGCCGGTTACAGGACGTGATGAAGCAAGTGCCTGGCATTGAAACGGCCGACTACGAGTGCGTGGAAACGCAGGGCTCAGTGGAAGATTTGACGCGGCTGTTTACCGGCGCAAAAGTGGTTTGCAATACCGCGGGACCGTTCATTTATCACGGCCCGCGCGTGATCGAAGCCGCGCTGAAGGCCGGCTGCCACTATCTGGACATCAGCGGAGAGCAGGCGTGGATCCGAAAAGTATCGGAGGATTGGGGACCGAAATTTGCTGAGCGAGGACTGCTGGTGGCTCCAGCGACTGCGTTTATGTCTGCGGTGACCGATGCGGCCATTCGCGTCTGCCTCGAGCATAACCACAGCATCGACACGCTGGAAGTTCTGACGATGTTCAAAGGCAATCCGACGTTCGGATCAACGCAAACGATTTTTGCCGTGATCCAGACCGACGCTTATTACCTGGAGCAGAACCAATACAAGCCGTGGCCGCGGGCGACGCGTTACGACGTGGTGGTGCCGGGTTCGATTCAAACGCAGCTGGCTCTAGCGTGGGGCGGGTTCCCGCATCCGGTGTGGTACAAGGATCATCCGCAGGTCGCCAATGTGCGGTCGTTCGGCGGATTGCTGGACCGTCAGATTATGGAGGGCGTGGCGGCGACGGAGAAAATGTTTGAGGAGCAGATTCGGCCGCTGCCGGCCGCCGAACAGGGGAAGAAGCTGGCGGAAATGGCGAGCGCGGTCACGGGAGCGACGCCGCCGCGGGAGAATCCGCGTGAGCACCGGACGATTGACGTAATCGTTGGGCGGGGTAACACTGCTTCTGTGGACTGCGTGGTGTTTGGTACGTGCTGCTACCGGCAAACCGGACTGTTGCAGGCATTCGCTGCGCACAACCTGGTTCATGAGGCTCCGCGCAAAGTGGGATTTGCGTCGGCAGCGGAGGCGTTCGGCGCGCGAGCAGTTCTCGCCGTTGTGGAAGACCACGGGTTGTCCAAGGCGAAGATGTTGAGTTGAAGCGATTTTTTGCTCGGATGCGTTTTCGCCGTGAAACCTTGCCGTTTTCCAGACATGAAGTAGCAATCCATGAAGTAGCAATCAATGCGGGCCATCGATTATTTCGACAAGAGCGCGGATCTCTATCCGGACCGCATTGCGATCGTGGACGGCGATCGGCGCTATTCCTATAGCGAAGTGCGCGATTTCAGCGAACGAATTGCGCGGGCCATGTCGGCCAGCGGACTGAAGCGTGAAGAACGGGGGGCGATTTACTCGCAGAACCATCCCGCGGTTCTGTTTTGCATGCTGGGGATGTTGCGGGCCGGGGCGGCGTGGGTTCCGATCAATTTTCGCAACGCCGCCGACGCGAATGTGGAGTTTCTGAACTACTCGGAAACGACATGGTTGTTCTATAGCAGCCGCTTTCAGGAGCAGGTTGACGAGATTCGTAGACGGGCTCCCTGCATCCGCCACTTCATTTGCATTGATGGACCAGCATCAGACGGGCCGGCATCGGACGATACTTCCCTACTCTCGTTTATGGAGCGGCAGGGCGACGCCTCCGATCGTGATTGGGCCGACGATTGGGCCGACGAATACGGCAACCTCGACCAGATCATGGGACTGATCCCCACTGGCGGAACCACTGGCCCGGCGCGCGGGGTGCGGGTGACCAACCTTGCCTGGGGCACGATGACGGAGTTAGCCATGCGTTACTGGAAGTCGGACGTCGCCAATCCCGTGTGCCTCTGTACCGCGCCCTTGTCACACGCGGCCGCACCGGTTGCGTTCTCGATACTCGCCATGGGTGGGACGAACGTTGTGCTGCCGGGCTTCGATGCGGAACAGGTTCTGTCGGCGATCGAACGTTACCGCGTGACGCACATGTTTCTTCCTCCCACGGCGTTCTACTCATTGCTTGCCCATCCGGAAGTTGGAAAAGAGGTTGGAAAATTCGACCACTCGAGTTTGCGCATGTTTCTGCTGGCTGGGTCTCCAGTGTCTCCTGACAAGTTGAAGAAGGGAGTTGAGATTTTCGGGCCGTGCATGTGCCAGTCGTATGGTCAGACAGAAGCGCCGATGATTCTGACATTTCTGGCCGCGCGCACGGTGGCGGCAGCCGCCGCCGGAGATCATCCGGAACGACTGCGCAGTTGCGGCCAGCCAACCGCGGCGGTGCGGGTTGCCATCATGGATGACGAGGGTCGCATTCTGCCCGCGGGCGAAGCGGGAGAGATTGTCGCGCGGGGAACACTGGTAAGCGGCGGTTACTTCAACCTTCCGGAAGCGACTGCGGAAATCCGGCGTTACGGCTGGCACCACACGGGAGACGTCGGGTACATGGATGATGATGGGTATCTCTATATTGTGGACCGCAAGAAGGACATGATCATCAGCGGCGGGTTCAATGTGTATTGCACCGAGGTTGAGGCCGGCATCATGGCGCTGCCGCAGGTGCGGGAGTGCGCTGTGATTGGCGTGCCGGATGAAAAATGGGGCGAAGCAGTGAAAGCGATTGTGGTCTGCGGGCCGGGCGAGTTGCTGACGGAGAGCGATGTGATTGTGCACTGCAAAGCGAAGCTGGGAAGCGTGAAGTCCCCGAAGTCTGTGGAATTCTGGGCGGAGATTCCGAAAACTCCGGCCGGCAAACTGGATCGCAAAGCGATGCGGAAACCGTATTGGACCGGGGCGCAGCGCGAGGTACATTAAGGAGGCAGCGCCATCGTCACGACTTTGAAGGTTCCGAAGACGGGCGGGATTCCGACGACGAAAGCCAGCGTTCTGCGCTGGCTGAAGCGGGAGGGCGATTCGGTGCAAGTGGGTGAAGCGGTAGTGGAGTTGGAAACAGAGAAGGTGAGCTACGAACTGGAGTCGCCGATTGCGGGGACATTGTTGAAGATTCTTGCCGAAGAAAGTGCGCAGGTTCCAGTTGGCGGGAAGTTGTGCCATAGCGGCCAGGAGGGCGATTCTGCGCCGAACGATTCCGCGGCGACCGGTTCCGCGGCGACAAAGGAGTGAGGCGATGGCGATGAAAGAAGAGAAAGAAATGAAAGAAAAGCAAGAAAATGCCGGGAAGGATCGGCTTGCGAGCGGTGGGCTTGGAAATGACCGGCTGATCTGGATGTACACGCAGATGGCGCGAATTCGCGAGTTCGAGGAGCACGTGAAGCGCACTTTTCTCGAGCATCCGGGCGCGATGCGCGGACACACGCATCTGGCCGACGGCGCGGAGGCTTCAATCGTCGGTGCGCTGGCGACCAGGAATCCCACGGATTTTGTGATGCCCACGTATCGCTGCCATGGGCAGCCGATTGTGCTGGGCACCCCTCCGCGAAGGATGATGGCGGAACTCTATGGGCGGAAGGATGGCCTGTGCAAGGGATTTGGCGGGTCCATGCACCTGGCCGATCCGGAACGCTATTTTCCGGGCACGTCGGGGATTGTGGGCCAGAGCATTGCGCATGCAGCGGGCGCGGCATTGACGGCGCAGGTGAAGAAAACTGGCCAAATTGTTTATTGCTTTTTCGGCGATGGAGCGAGCAAGCAGGGAGCGTTCTTTGAAACGCTGAATATGGCGGCGGTCTGGAAGCTTCCGGTTGTTTTTATTCTGGAAAACAATGAGTACCAGGCTTACACACATGTGAAGCTGGAAGATGCGAACGCGCAGGCGGGAGATCCGCTGTCGAAAAAGGCGGAGGCGTTCAGCATTCCCGGCGCGACCGTGGATGGCAAAGACCCGCTGGCGGTATACAAGGTGGTCGGGGAAGCGGCGGAGCGGGCGCGGGCAGGAGCGGGACCGACGTTGATCGAATCGAAATTTTATCGGCTCAGTGCACACGGCAATGCGATCACCGTCCCGCCGGTGCCAACGCAGTTTCCGGAGCATGAGGCGATCGGCGTCTACGGCAATAAAGAGGAATACAAGGCGGCGAAGGAAAAGGATCCGCTGGCGCTTTTCCGCGCACACCTGCTGCGCAGCTCGGTCGCAACGGAGGCGGAACTCAAGCGGATTGAGGCCGACGCGCGCGCGGAGATGGATGAAGCGGTTCGCTTTGCTCTCGCCAGCCCGCTGCCTGCGCCGGAAGAAGCAACCAAGTACGTCTATGCTTAGGAGAATCGTATGCCCCGGGAGATGATGTACGGAGAAGCGATGGCGACGGCGATTGCCGAAGAGATGCAACGCGACGGCAACGTAATTTTTTATGGCCAGAACATGGCGATGACGGAGCGCGATCCGATGCTGAAGAAGTTCGGCCCCGGGCGCGTACGCCTTGCGCCGATTTCTGAAACCGCCGAGATCGGCATTGCGGTGGGCGCCGCGATCACGGGATTGCGGCCGATCGTTGAACTGTGGATGAGCGAGTTCATGCTGGTGGCGATGGATCAGATATTGAATGAGGCTCCGCGATTGCGCTACATGTCGGGCGGACAAGTGAAGGTTCCGCTGGTGTTGAAGGCGGGCTTCGGATTTTCGGCGGGCTGGGCGGGGCAGCATTCCAACTGCATCTATCACACAATGATGGGCATACCGGGATTGAAAGTTGCAATACCTTCCACGCCGGCGGATGCGAAGGGATTAATGACGGCGGCGATCCGCGATGAGAATCCCGTCGTGTACCTGCATCATTACATGCTTACCCTCGACACCGGTGAGGTGCCCGAAGGCGAGTTTGTCGTTCCTTTCGGCGTTGCCGACATCAAGCGGGCCGGTAGCGACGTGACCATTGTCGCCACGGGATGGATGGTGAAGAAAGCGCTAGCAGCGGCGGAACAACTTGCGCAGGAAGACATCAGCGCGGAGGTCATTGATCCGCGGACGCTCGCGCCGCTGGATGTGGAGACGATTGTGAAATCGGTGAAGAAGACGGGAAGGCTGGTGCTGGTGGATCAGGCGCCGCGGCAATCGTCCGCTGCCATCGTGATCGCAGGTGAGGTGGCGGAAAAGGGATTCGAGCATCTACGGGCGCCGGTAGTTCTCGTGACGGCGCTGGAAGCTTCGGTTCCATATAGCGAGCCGCTCGAGAACTTCCTGGTGCCCAATGAAGAGAAGATTGCGCAGGCAGTGCGGTCGGTGGTGGGAGAGCGCGCGGTGCGCGCGTAGAAGCTGCGATTCGAGACGTGCCCCGGAAATCAAAAGGGATAATGGCGTGGCGTTGTCTGGATTGTGATCCAGCGCAGCTCGGTGAATTGCTCGACGGCGGCCTTGCCGCCAAAGCGGCCGTAGCCGCTGGCTTTGACGCCGCCGAATGGCATTTGCGCTTCGTCGTGCACGGTGGGCCCGTTGATGTGGCACATGCCGGAATCGATGCGCTTGGCCACTTCAAACGCGCGGGCTACGTCGCGTCCGAAGACGGCGGCGGCGAGGCCGTATTCAGTGTCGTTTGCCAGCCGGATCGCCTCTTCTGTTGTTTTGAAGCGCGTGATTGAAACCGACGGCCCGAACGATTCATCGTGGAAGATCTGCATGTCGGGCGTGACACGGTCCACGATCACCGCAGGCATAACCGTTCCTTGTGCATCGCCTTGGAGCAGAACTTTGGCGCCGCGGGCGACTGCATCTTGTACGAGCGCATGCACGCGATTGACGGTGGGCATCCCAACCACGGCTCCGAGCACTACTTCACCCTTCCGCGGATCGCCACAAGGCAGATTCTTGACCTTGGCCACAAACTTCTGAGCGAATGCATCCGCAATTTTTTCATCGACGATGATGCGCTCGGTCGACATACAGATCTGGCCCTGGTTCAGGAAGGCGCCGAAAGCGGCGGCATCAACGGCAGCGTCGAGGTCGGCGTCGTCGAGGATGATCATCGGCGCTTTTCCGCCCAGTTCCAAGAGAATCGGCTTGAGATACTTGGCAGCGGTGACTGCCAGCATCTTTCCTACCCGGGTTGAGCCGGTGAAGTTCACGCGCCGCACGGCAGGATCGGCAATGAGCGCTTCGACAATCGCGGAGGCGCTCGCGGGATCATGAGTGAGGACATTGATCACGCCGTGGTCTAAGCCGGCTTCGTGTAAGACCGTGCCAATGAGGCGATGAGTGGCCGGGCAAATCTCGGATGCCTTGAGCACGACCGTGTTGCCACAGGCCAGCGGCATCGCGACCGCGCGGACTCCCAAGATCACGGGAGCATTCCAGGGAGCGATGCCGAGCACGACGCCGACTGGCTGTCGAATTGAAAAGGCCAGGCTGCCCGGAACATCGGAAGGAATGGTCTCGCCCGAAACTTGCGTAGTCATGGACGCAGCTTCGCGCAGCATCTGCGCAGCGAGATAAACGTTAAACCCGGCCCAGCCCGCGGTCGAACCGATCTCATCCATCATGACGCTGATGAAGTCTGGGGTGCGCGACTCGAGCAAGTCGGCCGCGCGCAGAAGTTTCTTGCGACGCTCGGTCGGGCCCAGCGCAGACCAGGCCGGAAAAGCTGCGGCGGCGGCCGCTGCAGCGGCCCGAGCATCGTCTACAGTGGCGGCAGCCGCGCGCGTGGCCACGCTGCCGGAAATTGGGTTGGCGCGGTCGAACGTCGCCGCATTCGAGGCGGCGGTATCGCGATCAGCGATAAGCAGCTGCACTTCGGTCATGGGAATCTCCTCCGCTCCTACGACGCGCCCGCCGACCATTCGTCGCTAAGAAGGCAGCGCAAGAAAGCAACTGTTACCTCACAGTCCCAAATCGAAGAATACCGTTTCGTTCGATCCTTGCAGAATAACGTTCCATTCGAGCGCTCCAGGGTGACCGCTAATTCGCCTTGCAATCAGAGTTGAACGCCGCTCAGGTTCGACCAGGTTGAGAATGTAATCTGCCGCATTTAATGGCTCATCCGGGAAATAAACCCGTGTCACCAGTCGACGGAGGAGACCGCGCATGAAGACGGACACGAGCAAGTGTGGCGCCTGATTGCCATCGGGTCCAGGCACAGGGCCGGGCTTGATCGTGGCAAAGCGAAAGATTCCTTCCCGGTTCGTCGGTATTCGTCCGTAGCCCGTAAACTTCGGATCAACGGGCTTCGGTTGACGGTCCTCCGGATGCGCGTATTTGCCATGCGCATTGGCTTGCCAGATCTCTAGAAAAGCATCCGCGACCGGGACGCCATCGCCGTCGAGAACGCGGCCCTCGATCTTAACCCGCTCGCCGGCAACACCCTCCTGGGCAAGGTTGTCCCGAACGAGCCAGTTCAGCCCGATCTCGAAATAGGGTCCGATGGTTTGCGAGGTGGTCGCTTGCAGGCTCATTCAGTCCTCCATCGGGGTTGCTTCGCGCCCGCGCAGAATAAGGTCGAAACGATAACCCAGGGCCTGCTCCGGAATCGTGGTTTCCCAGTCAAAAACCGAAATCAGGCGGTTGCGAGCTTTTTCATCGGCAGTGCAGTTGAAAATCGGATCAAAAGGAATCAAAGAATCTCCCGGGAAGTACATCTGAGTAACCAGCCGTGTGGCGAATGACGGACCAAAGAGAGAGAAGTGAATGTGCGCCGCGCGCCACGCGTTGTAGTGGTTTCGCCATGGATACTCACCTGGGCGAATCGTTACGAAGCGGTACTCGCCACGCTCATTTGTGATTGCCTGTCCTGAGCCGGTGAAATTGGGATCGAGCGGCGCATCATGCCGGTCAACCTCGTGCCGGTAACGGCCCCCTGCATTGGCCTGCCAGATTTCAACCACGGTATTGGCTACCGGGCGTGCGTTTTCGTCGAGAACCCGGCCGCTGACGATGATTCGTTCTCCCTGCGGTTCGCCCGAGTGTTGGCGCGTCAAGTCGCTGGCCTTAGGCTGCACGCTCTCGGGGTGGAATGATGGTCCCGTGATTTCTGAAAGCGTGAACGGAATACGGACCTGAGGTTTGGTGGGCGCACGCTTGATGGACGAAACGTAGGGCAGATGAAGATGATCCGGCTGAGTTCCGGGATAAATTGGCCGATAGCCGGCGATTTTCATGCTTCAAGTCCTTGCGCAGAACGAACATCACTCGTCATGGAGGGGCGTGTACGTGATTTGCTTATTTTAATTCGAAGCTTGCACATCATAGCAGCGCGCGCTCAAAGCTGAGCGCAAACCGCTTTGGTCTCGGTATACAACTCAATTCCTTCACGTCCACATTCGCGGCCCCAGCCGGATTGGCGGTAGCCGCCGAAAGGAAGCGCAGCATCAAAAATGTTGTAACAATTCAACCAGACGGTTCCGGCGCGGATCTTCGCGGCCACCTTGTGCGCGGTACTGACGTCGCGAGTCCAGACGGCTGACGCCAAACCATAGTGAGTATCGTTGGCCGACTTCACAATTTCATTCGGATCGCTAAACGGAATGGCGGTGACGACCGGGCCGAAGATTTCTTCGCGCACCACTTTCATCTCCGGACGCACATCGACAAGAATCGTGGGTTCGACGAAGTATCCTGGGCCGGCTATCTTGCGGCCGCCAATGGCGGCCTTTGCGCCGTCCTTCATGCCGGAATCGAGATAGCCGCACACACGCTCGAGTTGCTCTTTCGAAACGAGAGGGCCCAGCGTGGTGGCGGGATCGATGCCGGGACCGATGTGGAGTTTCTTGCTCGCCTCCGCGACCCCCGCGACAACTTTGTCGAAGATACTTTTGTGCACGAAGAGGCGCGAACCGGCGGCGCAAATCTGACCCTGGTTGAAGAAAATGGCGTTGGCACTGCCGCGAATCGCGCAGTCGAGGTCGGCATCGGCAAAGATGATGTTTGGACTTTTGCCGCCGAGTTCAAGCGACACTTTTTTCAGATTCCCGGTCGCCGCAGTGACAATCAGACAACCCACTTCGGTCGAGCCGGTGAAAGCGATCTTATCAACGTCAGGATGCGCGGCCAGAGCGGCGCCTGCGGTTTCGCCGTAGCCGGACACGATGTTGACAACTCCGTCGGGGAAGCCGGCTTCCTGGATCAATTCGCCAAGCCGCAGCGCGGTGAGCGGAGTCTGTTCGGCGGGCTTCAATACCACTGTGCAGCCGGCGGCTAACGCCGGCCCCAGTTTCAACGAGGCCATGATGAGGGGAAAGTTCCAGGGAATAATCTGTCCTGCTACCCCGACCGGTTCGCGCAGAGTGTAAGCGAAATATTTGGCACCGGGCATGGAGATGGGAATGGTGTTGCCTTCGATCTTCGTCGCCCAGCCCGACATGTAGCGGAAGTTGGCGGCGGCGGTGGGGACATCGACGATCCGCGAAAACAGCAGTGGCTTGCCATTGTCGAGCGTCTCCAACTGGGCCAGTTCTTCGTGATGTTCGTCAATGAGGTCGGCAAGCTTCCATAGCAAACGAGCGCGCTCGGCGGGCAGCATGTCGGGCCAGGGGCCTTCTTCGAAAGCTTTGCGCGCAGCTTTCACAGCCCGGTCAACGTCGGCGCGATCGCCCTCGCAGACCCTGGCCAGCACTTCTCCCGTTGCCGGATTGTAGGTATCGAATGTTTTGCCGGAGGCGGCTTCCACCCATGCTCCCCCAATAAACATTTTTCTGGGATGCTTCAGAAAATCTGCAACCTCGCGCTTGATCTTGACTTCAACTGGAGAAGCAATGGATGCCATGACATTCACCCCCTAAAATCGCGTCTGGAACGGCGGGCTCAAGACGCAATCTCGCCGCCAATTTTATTCCAAAGTATCGATTTGGCTAGATAGGCACTTCACGGTAACCACCTGCAGGCCTTCTCGAGGTGCGGGCGGGCGCGATTGCTTGTGTTTACCGAAGTTGGTAACATCCCGGAAATCATGGGCCAGCATTGCGCGTCGGCGGCATGAGGGCGCGATCGTAGTTTCCTCGCGGACATCATCGCTCGATCGCAAGGCCTGTGGCCCAGGATGCTGATCGAATCCTGATCTGGCTCGCATACCGTCATGGCCGGCAAGAACTCACGCGTAATCGTAAGAATTCGCGAGATGATCCTGCAGGGTGAACTCGCTCCGGGTCAGCGAGTCCGAGAGCTCGACCTGGCGAGCAAGCTCGGAGTCTCCAGAACCCCTGTACGTGAATCGTTGCCGATCCTAGCCCAAGAGGGCGTGTTGACCCACCTGGATACTCGCGGCTTCGTGGTGCGTGCTTTCACGTCGCGGGAGATCATGGACGGAATTGACGTCCGCGGAGTGCTCGAAGGGCTCGCGGCGCGCATGCTGGCTGAACAGGGACCGCCACGCCGATTAATACACTCGCTGCATGAGTGCCTGCGCGAAGGTGATGAGATTCTTTCCAAGGGACATCTGGTTGAATCCGACGAAGCACGATATGGCGATATCAACAGGGAATTTCATTCACTGATCGTGGAAGGTGCCGGGAGCAAAGTGTTGAGCGAAGCGATTCGACACAATGATCGAATACCGTTTGCAGCCGCGCATGCGATTGCGTTTGACCGGGTGGACCTTCCGCGCATGTATGATGTGCTGCGCTACGCGCATCGCCAACATCATGCCATCGTGCAGGCGCTCGAGAATAAAGAAGGCGCGCGAGTTGCAGCCCTGATGTTCGAGCACGCATATGGAATAAGAGAGAGCATCAACCTGTCGCGCGCGGCGTCACGACCGGGCGCGGCGGATCGGGCGCCTACGCAAAACCGCGAGAGCAACTCAGAGGCGTGAGAATTCCTGTTACCCGTGCTTCATCACCGGCGCATTCGTGACGTAAGGCTTCGACGCGATCCCACCCCACACGCTCGCCGGCACGAGAGCGTCACCTCGAAATAGCGCGCGGGCGGTTCGAATTAGGCTCGAACGAACCACTCTGAGGCCGCCCCCACTGCTCGTCTCGTCCACTTCGATTTCAAGGGAGAATTCGCCGCTTGGGTGCTCGACCGAGAGGCGTTGCACAGGGCCTTCGCGCGGCGCGAAAAACCTGGAAGCGACCGAGCCAGGCAACACACTTGCGGTTCCGACCGTCACCGCTCCCAGCACTCCGATCGCCGCATGACACTTGTGCGGGATGAAGGTGCGAGTGGTCAAGTCTCCTCCCTGGCGCGGGGGTGCGACCAAAGTCATTTTTGGAACGACCTTCGATCGCACGTCGCCCAGGCCCATGCGCTCTCCTGCCAGGATGCGAATCTGTTCCAGGCGCTGTTTGAATTCCGTATCGGCGTCGAGTTCAGCAGGCGCCTCGTACCCGGATTTGCCCAAATCCGCGGCGCGCAGCACGACTACCGGCATGCCATTATCGATCAGCGTGGCCTCGATTCCGTCGAGATCATCGATGGGATTGCCCGTCGGCAAAAGGGCCCCGCAAACCGAACCAGAGGTGTCGAGGAAATCGATGCGAATAGCAGCGGATTTGCCGGGCACGCCGGCAATCGAAGCTTCTCCTTCGTAGGAAACCTCGCCATCGGGTGTGGGCACGTGCGCCACAGCAACATTTCCCGTGTTTACCATGTAGATCTTGACGGCAGTAACCGGATCGCGCGACGGGACTAGACCGCGCTCGATGGCAAACGGGCCAACGCCGGCGAGCATATTTCCGCAGTTCGGCGTTACATCCACGAGTGGGCGGTTGATTGAAACCTGCGCGAAGAGGTAATCGACATCGATTCCCGGCCGCAAAGAGCGGGAGACGATCGCCACCTTGCTGGTGAGAGGATCCGCGCCGCCGATGCCGTCGATCTGGCGAGCATCAGGAGATCCCATTACGGCAAGCAATACGCGATCGCGCAATTGAACATCGCTCGGGAGATCACTGGCCAGGAAAAAAGGGCCTTTGGAAGTTCCCCCTCGCATCAGAGTACAGGGAATGCGAGTTTGCGATGGCGGAGCCATGCGATCTCCTTCTTGCAAAATCCTCAGAGGTACTTCAGAGGTACTTCAAAGATACTTGAGGCCAAGCTCTCCAACTTTGGCGCGCAAGCCGTATATATCGAGGCCGAGTTCTCCGCGCGCTAACCGCTCCCGCGTTGCTTGTTCTTTGCGAACCCGTTGTTCACAGGCGGCCACAACGTCGCGCGCGGCGGACGCTCTCACCACCACCACTCCATCATCGTCCGCGACGATGACGTCGCCGGCTTCGATGGACGCGCCGGCGCACACCACCCCGACGTTCACGGATCCCAGAGTGGACTTCACCGTTCCTTGCGAACTGATGGCGCGGCTCCAGACGGGAAACTTCATTTCCGTAAGCGAGCGGACGTCGCGACATCCCGCGTCGATGACGAGCCCTTTGACGCCGTGTGCGCGCACCGAGGTGGCCAGCAACTCGCCGAAATAGCCGTCGCTACAAGGCGAGGTCGGAGCCACCACCATGATGTCGCCGTCGCGGCAGACCTCGACGGCAACGTGGATCATCAGATTGTCGCCTGGCGGCAAAGACACCGTGACCGCGGGCCCGGCGATAGCAGCACCCGGATAAATTGGACGCATATAAGCGGCAAGTAAGCCGCAACGTCCCTGTGCTTCATGCACGGTTGAAACGCCATATTTTGCGAGCGCCGCAACCGTCTCTGCCGGCGGCCGCTCGACCTGCCGGATCACGACGGGTTGGTTCATGCGAACTCCTCGGTCACCTGTGGGAAGACGCGCTGATAGGCTTCCGCGTACTTGATGTTCTTGTTCGAATTGCGGGAGGCCTGCACCCCGCGCTGCAAGGCGACGCGCTCATAATATTGCCAGAGATGCTCCTGGGCGTTCATCTCCTTGAACGCCGCGTATTTCTTAGGCCAAACAGGAGTGATATCGAGCAGCACCTGCGGCTTCCAGTTGCACTGTTCGGGCTGATGGGGTTCGAAGAGAAAAACCGGCGGCGCCCGTATCACCGGCGTGCCCGGGTCGTGGCCGTGGGCTTGGGCGACGATGCGAGCTTCCTGCGCGATGTGAGATGCAAGCGGATGATCGAAGTTGTAGGGATCCTCGAGCGAGTGCGTGAGAACGAATTCAGGGCGAATCTTTCTATAAAGCGCCGCCAATTCGTAGAGAACCTTGTCTTCGATTCTCATCGGATAGTCTCCCACGTCGAAGAAAATCGTCCGGGCTCCGAGGATCTCGGCGGCGCGATTGGCTTCTTGTTTTCGGTTGGCCTTCACGGCATCCATTGTCATCCCCGGTTGGCGCCAGAGTTTTGCCGACTCGCCGCGTTCGCCGAACGACAGACACACTACAGTGATTTCCCACCCACGCTCGACGTAGAGCGCGATCGCCCCTCCGGCCCGCCAGACAAAATCGGCAGAATGCGCGCTGACCACCAATGCGGTTTTCTTTTCAGCCACGCTTGTCACCTTTGAATCGCCGCTCACGCTTTTTTGGCCGCCTCTACGGGAGGCGTGCCGTAAGTGTGAAAAGATTCGATCGTCTTCAGGCCCCAGGCTTGGCCTTTCCGGCGCTCGGCCTCGCTCCAGCGAATCGGTTTCCAATCGGGCGCCAGGATCAGACGCGCTCCGGCATTACAAACTTCCACGCGATTCCCGCCGGGTTCATATACATACAAAAAGAAAGTCTGCTGAATAGCGTGCTTGTGCGGACCGGTCTCTATGTAGACGCCATTCTCCAGGCAGATATCTGCGGCTAACAACACTTCTTCCCGGCTATTGACCGCGTAGGTGATGTGGTGAAATCGTCCCTTCGTTCCAGTGTGGTCGCGCGTATAAGCGAAGTCATAACTTTTATTCGTGCACGTCATCCACAGGGCGGCTTCCGATCCGTCATCGAGGACAATCTGTTCCGTCAGACGAAAGCCCAGATACTTTTCGAAAAACTTACGATTGGCTTCGATGTCGACAGCCAAGCCGTTCCAATGGTCGAGGCGCCGGACGTTGATGCCCCGCGCGGGAAAGCGCTGCGCCTGATTCTTCAACGCGGGCCGCAACTCTGGTGGAGCCTGATACCACTGGGTTTCGTAGTAGAGCTCGATCTTGTGACCGTCGGGATCCCGGCAGAGAAACGCTGGGCCGTGTGCGAGGTCGCCATCCGTCCAGCCGATGTCGAAACCCGATCCTTTGAGTGCAGCGACGCGGCGTTCCAGCGCTTGCGGGCTACGGGTGCGATAGGCGACGTGACCCAAGCCTGGCAATTTTGAAGCCGTCAGCTTCAACGAATGGCGTTCATAGTCGTCGTATGCACGCAGGTAGACCGAGTCGCCTTCACGGCCGCTCTCCGTCATTCCAAGCACGTCGACGAAGAAGCGGAGGCTCTCCTCCGGTTTCGGCGTGAGCAGCTCCAAATGACCCAGATGAGCCAGATCCATGACCGGTTCGTTTTGCATGGGGTCACCTCGACTCGTGTGGTGACGGGGCTCTGCCCCGTCCCGGCGGAGCAGAGCCCCGCCACCAGCATCGTACCTCGGACAACCGCTCCCAGCTGCGCGATCCCTCACCAGGAGGTTAAGTATGCTCAACGATACCTCTGAACGTGTGTCTTGACAATAATTCCTGGAAGCGGTCAGAATGCAGTTCTACGTTCAGTACACTGAAGACCGGGGGTTGCATGACGGATGCGATCGCTGCGTTCAGCATGGCCGAGATGCTGCGGGATTATTCGATCGAGGTGAGTCCCCACCATTCCAAGGTGGTGGATGCGGCGATCGAGCGTCTGCAACCGGGCACCGAAGTTTTCCTTCCCTGGATCGCGGGCGCAAATCCGATGGATGCCGTGGGTCCCGCGGTCCTGCTGCAGCGCGCTGGTCTTGTCCCGGTCCCACACGTGTGCGCCCGGCATATCGAGACCCTGGCCCAGCTCGAGCAATTTGCGGCGCGCCTGGTTAGTGAGGCAGGAGTCGACCGCATTCTCATCATCGGCGGCGATCGCACTAAGCCGGCCGGCCCATACGACTCGAGCGTGCAGGTTATGCAGACGGGCGTTTTCCAGAAGGCCGGCATTGTTCGCATGGCCGTGGGCGGTTTCCCGGAGGGAAATCCTCATATCTCCAACGCTGTTCTCGACGAAGCGCTGTCGGCAAAGGTGAATTTTGCGCGCAGCGCCGGAGTGCACCTTTCAATCGTTACACAATTCTGCTTTGAAGCTGAGCCGATTGTCGCGTGGCTCAGGCACATTCGCGTTCAGGGTATCGACGTTCCCGTGCGGGTGGGTCTGGCAGGTCCAGCGGGGATCCTCACGCTGGCGCGCTACGCTGTGCGATGCGGAATTGGCAACTCGCTGCGTGTGTTGACGGAAAATCCGTCGTTTGCGAGATTGCTCGTAGAAAAGGGTCCAGAGCCGATTATCCGGGATATCGCAGCGTCGGCCGGACCAGAGAGCGATTCCTCCGGAAGGCAACAACCGTTGCCGCTCGGCATCGCGGGACTGCATTTCTACGTCTTCGGCGGATTCACCAAAACCCTCGACTGGATCAATCGGGCTGCCAACTCGCGTGCCGCTCACACTTGAGCCGAGCGCCAGCCCTTCGCATAGGTCTCTCGCACAACTTTGGAGTAAGGCACCGGGCTCACAACAGCTCGAATCTCAATTTGCTTATGACGTTCGACGGTCGGTTTTTGCGAACCGCCGCCGGCTTCACCCCACACGAGTTTTACTTCCGTGCCGACTTCGATGTCAGGATCCACCACGCCCAGCGACAACATTGAGCGTTCGTTGTAGCTATAGCCGCTAAACATGGAGAAGCCGACGGTCTTTCCGCCGCTGATTATCTTGTCGTACGAGGCTGATCCATAATTCGATTGCGGCAGCTCGATATATTTGTAGATATTTCCGGGCTCGAACATGGACGCAAACACGTTGACGACATCTTGAGCGTTCCAGGCGAACGTTACCTTCTTTCGATGCGCTTTTCCTTGCATCTTTTCGAGCGCTTCTCTTCCAATGAAGTCGTGGTCGAATTTGACGAATGGCCCGTAGCCCAGGGCGTAGGGAGACATGTAGTAGTCCTCAATGTTGGTGGAATCGAAGCTGCCGGCAAGCGAACCGGTAGACTCATAACTGGTAGCAGGCGACCACTGCCGGTAGGCCTTCATCTTCTCGCCGGTATACACCGCCGGAAGCGGAGATGGAATCCATCCCGACTCAAGGGTGTTGGTGGCGTAGGCTCTGGCGCCTACTTCACGAAGGCCAAAGTCCTTGCCGGCGCCCACAATCGCGGCGCGAATTTCTTCGCGCTCTTCGTAGGGTCCCCAAACTTCCAATCCCGGAGCGCCGGCCATGCCGTGGCGCAGCGCCCGCACCTTTCGTCCGGCGATGTTGATCACATCCATATTGAAGAATTTGATCTCCGGCACCGGGCCGCCGTTCAGCTTCTCAAGGATCTGCGGAGCGTTCGGACCCTGAATCTGGTAGCGATAACAAGTGCGAAGAACGGCTTTGCCGCGCGGGTTTGAGGGCGATCGATCGTCATTTTCGACTTTGACGTTATACCCGCCAGTTTCGCCGTGGAATTGAAGCCAGTTGGCAGCCGGCGCGCGGCCAACGTACACCAGTTTGTTTTCCTCCAGATGAAAAAGAATTCCGTCGCCGATCACATAGCCGTCGTAGGAGCACGGAGAGAAATGCTTGGCTCGGTTGACCGGGAACTTCGCAAAGCTGTTGGTGCCGAGGTAGGAGAGCATTTTGAGAGCCTCGGGACCTTCCACGTACAGGTTGACCATGTGGTGAGATTGGTCGAAGAGAACGGCCGTCTCGCGCCAGGCAACTTGTTCGTCGCGCCAATTTGAAAATTCAGTAGGGACGACCGGATAAACGTAGGCTCCGATCTGCGAATTGCGCAACATGGTTACCGGATTCCCAGCGGCCTGTAGTAGATCCTCCAAACTTTTCTCTCTCATTTTGCCCTCCATGTTGGACGGTCGAGGCTACGCGTCGTTCAGTATACGGAACATCCCGAAGTTTGCAATATCCTCGAGCCGGATCATAACGAAAATTGACAAGACCGGAGGCGGATGCATACTCTCATTGCTTCAGAATGGAGAGACGCGGTGAGCGCTTCCTCACAAGTCGTTGCGCTCGATGAAGTAGGCGTCGTCGGCTTGATCCGGCTCGACAACCCTCCCGTCAATGCCCTCAGCCGTGAGGTGAGAGCCGGGCTCATCGACGCGATTGCAGAAGCTTCAAAGCACACTCAAATCAAGGCCCTGCTAATTCTTTCGGCCGGCAACCTGTTCAGCGCGGGTGCTGATCTGAAGGAGTTCGAGACTGGACTTGGAGAGCCCTCGCTGCAAAAGGTGCAAGCCGCGGTCGAGGGAGCACCAGTACCGGTTGTCGCGGCGATCAATGGATTAGCGCTCGGTGGTGGACTCGAACTGGCGATGGCTTGTCACTATCGGCTCGCGCACAAAAGCGCAAAGCTGGGACTGCCGGAGATCACGCTTGGGATCATCCCGGGTGCAGGTGCGACGCAACGACTGCCGCGGCTGATCGGCGCCCGCGCGGCGTTAGAGATGATTCTGTCGGGGACGCCTATTTCGGCGGATGAGGCGAAGTCCAAGGGCTTGGTCGATGAAGTGGTGGAAGGCGATCTGCGCGAGGGCGCTTTAAAGTTTTGTGAGCGATTGGCACAAAACGGACTCGGCCCACGGCCGACGCGCAATCTTTCCGTCGCAGCCGGACTCAGCGAGTCCGATATTGCGGAGGCTCTGCGCACGAATGCCCGCACGCTAAAAGGGCGGACGGCGCAGACTCTTCTGGTTGATGCGATCAAGGCAGCGACATTGCCGTTTGCGGAAGGCATTGTTGTCGAGGCTGACCTCGCGCGGGAATCACTCGCCTCGCGTGAAAGCCACGCGCTTCGCCATATTTTCCTTGCCGAACGCGAATCCGGGAAGGTGGCGGGTTTGCCGGCCCGCGGGAAAGAATCAGAGATCAAGCGGGTCGCCATCATCGGCGCGGGAACGATGGGAAGCGCGATCGCAATCGCGTTCGCAGACGCCGGCCGGAAGGTGACGCTGATCGACAATGTGGAGGCTGCGCTTGCGCGAAGCCGGGAAAGCATTGGTTCTGCTTATGCGTCGAGCGTCAAGCGTGGCCGGATTGCCCCGGAAATCGCAGATGAGCGGATAGCAAGAATCTCCGCTGGCATGGAGCTCGCCGACACCGCTGATGCGGATATCGTGATCGAAGCGGTATTCGAGGACATGGACTTGAAAAAAGATGTTCTGTCCAGGCTCGACTCGATTCTTCCTTCCACACGATTGATCGCATCGAATACGTCTACTCTTTCCGTGACGGAACTGGGGCGCGCGACCGGGCATCCGAGCCGCCTGGTGGGCCTGCATTTTTTCGCTCCGGCAAACGTTACCAGGTTGCTTGAGATCGTGCGTGGCAACGACACGGCGGCCGAAACACTGGCAACAGCACTCCAGGTGGCAAAACTGCTTAAGAAAGTTCCGGTTGTGTCGCGTGACGCGTTCGGTTTCATTGGCAATCGGATGATGCTCGATGGATATTTTCGCGAGGCCGAGCAACTGCTTTTGGAAGGCGCCTCGCCGATGCAGGTGGATGCGGCCCTGGAGCAATTCGGGTTTGCGATGGGACCGCAGCGCGTGAGCGACTTGGGCGGGAATGATGTCGGAACGAAGGCGCGAATCCAGCTTTATAATCGTGAGAGCCGCCCCGATCCCTACTTCGTTATCGCCGACCGCCTGACCGAACTCGGAAGACTCGGCCAGAAGACTGGCCGCGGTTTCTACCGATACGAAAGTGGCAGCCGCGACGCCATGCC
The DNA here is from genome assembly GCA_963747545.1 of uncultured Acidobacteriaceae bacterium. Taxonomy (GTDB): domain Bacteria; phylum Acidobacteriota; class Terriglobia; order Terriglobales; family Acidobacteriaceae; genus Acidiflorens. The sequence goes on from CAVVFQ010000007.1 coordinate 259,338, forward strand.
CGATCCGGAAGTGACAGCCCTGATTGAGACGCTCGCCTCGGAAAGAGATATTGTGCGGCGCAAGATCGGAGACGACGAAGTCGTTGAGCGCTGCCTACTCGCGCTGATCAACGTGGGGGCGATGGTTCTCGAGGAAGGGATCGCGTCACGCGCGTCAGACATCGACGTGGTCTGGACGAGCGGCTATGGTTTCCCGCGCCACCTGGGCGGGCCCATGTTTTATGCCGACACACTGGGACTTGATCATGTCGCCAGGCGCGTCCGTTACTATCACGAAAATCTGCGCCATTATTGGCGGCTGGCAGGACTCATCGAGCGCTTGGCAGCCGCCAACTCAAGCTTCGACCAATGGGACCGCGCCCTGCTATCAGCGCAGCCGGTTCTGTGAATGCGGCGATCCCAACCACGAAGCGGCTCAAGTGGTGACTAGCCTCCGCGCAGCGCTGATGAGTGCACCGCGAAACGGTGAAGCGCCTGAGCCAGTTCCTCCGTCATCGACAACTGCGGTGTGTGATCTGTGCTGAGCTCAACGATCTCCGCACATGGATTCTCCGCGATCATCCGGCGCTGCAAAGCCGGACTTATAGCTCGGTCCAACGTACACACGACGTAGTACCGGTTAATGTTGTCGAGGGCTTCCGGCGGGATGGATACAGGCGTCGCAAATGGCACGACCGGTTGCGGACGGTGTCGTTGGATCGCCCAGGCAGCCACACCCTCCGCACAGCACTCGTACAAAGCGTGACGCGAAGCAGCGGCGGGCATGACGGCAACGGGAGGCTCTCCTTTGATCACGATGTTCGCCTGCACCTGATCGCCCGCTCCCTCTGGAAGCTTCGTCAAGTCAAGAAGGCTCTGGCCATCCTTGGGCAAAAATGCAGTTACGTATACGAGTGCCACAACCCGCTCGCGACAGCGTGCCGCTCCGTGTGTGGCAATGATTCCGCCCATGCTGTGGCCGACAACAATGGCCGGCTCGGGATCGGATGCCAGCGCCTCACACAATCGGTCTGCGCACGCATCTAACGTAATTCCGCGGACCGGGGTGTGATCCTCGCCCGACCCGGGTAAATCAAAGGCCTCTACCGAATGGTCTTTTGTCCTCAATCGTTCTATCAGTGGCCCCCAGATCCAGGCACCACAAAAGGCACCATGCACGAGGACGAATCTTGCCATCTGGCCTCCTTAGTGATTCGGTTAATCATATAATCCCAGCTTGCCATCCATGCTCACGAATCGACAAACCGTACGAATCGAATGGGGGGATTGCGATCCAGCCGGAATCGTTTATTTCCCGCGCTATTTCGAGTTCTTTGACGCGTGCACCCGCGCACTGTTTGAACGCGCCGGCCTTTTCAAACGCGATATGTTGAAGACGTACGGGATCGCCGGCATTCCCGTCGTAGATATGAAGGCACGCTTCATGATGACGTCGCGGTTTGGGGACGACGTCGTCGTGGAGTCGGCAGTGTCGAAGTGGGGGAGGAGCAGCTTTGTCGTCCGCCACCAGTTGATGAAAGACGGCGGGATGGCGATGGCAATCGAGTGCTTCGAGACGCGCGTTTGGGTCGTACACCCAGATGGCGACGCCGACAAATTCGAGGCGCGTTCGATTCCGGACGAGGTGAAAAAGAAATTCGGCGGCGATTCAGAGACTCAGCCGTGAGAATGATTCTGGCGGGAGGCGCCTGAGTTTCCATTGTTGTTCCGCGTCTCAGTGAATGCCCGGTCGAGCGGAGCGCGGCTTTCTTCGTTGTTTAAATGCACGAACTTCTTGAGCAGACGGAGAAAGACTTTCTGTTCTTTCTTGTCGAGGGCCTGCAGCAAGCGCCGGCTCAACAATCGCCCCGACGGAAGAATTTTTTTCAAGAGTGCGGCACCTTGTGGGGTGAGTCGAAGCAGACGAAAACGCTTGCTCCCGGCCGGCACCATCCGCTTCACGAACCCTCTCTGCTCCAGACGTACTGCCAGATTCGCCGCGGTTGAGGTGTCAAGGGCACAGAGCCGAGCCAGCGTGACCTGGTCAATTCCGGGGTAATCCTGAAGGATTCGTAACGCTCCATATTGGACGGGGGTAAGTTCGTAACCCACGGTTGAGTAGAACATCGAGACGGCGATCTGTTGAGCACGGCGAATCAAGTGGCCCGGCTGGTCATAAACATCGTTCGATAATTCGCTGCCTTTGGTTTTGGCTTTTGATGACGAACTGGGACGGCGTGTCGTCGCTTGCTTTCGCTGATTTTTGCGCTGCTTCTTGCGCTGCTTCTTGAGTAGGAAAGGCTTTTCTTTAGAATTCATCCCTAAGTCCAGCACGGCGCTTGCGGCGCGGAATTACATCGGTTAGGCTTCCCCATTGAGTATACTCAACGACCCGGTAACCCTCGTGAATGCGCCTTTGCGGCCAGTGCGTTTCTTTTCTCCTGACGTCGAACTGACCCACCAAGCTGATGGAAGTTACCTGATGCGCTCGCTCGAACCGCTGGCCGATTACGACCACCGGATCGGCGATTGGCTGGACCGCTGGGCCCTCGAGGCTCCAGATCGTGCCTTCATCATTGAGCAGACAAAGAACGAACAGACAAGAAACGACCAGACAAAAAACGAGCAGACAAGAAACGACCAGACAAAAAACGAGCAGACAAGAAACGACCAGACGAAAGACGGGGAGCGGACCATTCGTTACCGCGAAGCTCGCGAGGCGGCACTGGCTCTGGCCGAGGGCCTGCTCGGTTATGACCTCGGCCCCGAGCGACCGATCGCAATACTCGCCGCCAACAGCATCGATTATGCGTTGATCATTCTGGCTGCGGTGTATGTCGGAATTCCATTCGTTCCGATCGCACCGGCTTATGCACTTCAAACCACCGACTATCTCAAGCTGGCGCACAGCTTTCGTCTGTTGACGCCGGGCATGGTGGTGGTGGATGACGGCGAACTTTATCGAGACGCCATTGAAAGGACCCTCGGGACTACCATTCCCGTTGTCGCTCTCCGCAACGTCCCGCCGTCATCGAACATGATCAGTTTTGCATCGCTGCATGGCGACGGCAGCCGGCGTGGCGCCGTGATGGCAGCGGCGGCGCGAGTGGGCAGAGAAACAGTCGCGAAGTACTTGTTTACTTCCGGTTCGACCGGAGTGCCGAAGGCGGTGATCAACACGCACGGCATGCTTTGTGCCAACGCACAGATGAAGCGCCAGGTGGCCCCGATCCTGGCTGATGAGCCGCCGGTGATGGTGGATTGGGCTCCGTGGAATCACACCGCTGGTGGCAACAGCAATTTCAGTATTGTGCTGCACAACGGGGGCACGCTCTACATCGATCCAGGAAAACCAACTCCCGCGCTGTTCGGCGAGAGTTTGAAGTTATTGCGCCGGATATCGCCGACGATTTACTTCAATGTGCCGAAGGGCTTTGAACTGTTGATCCCCCACCTTGAAGCCGATCGGATATTTTCTGAAAACTTCTTCCGGCGGATTAAGTTTCTGTGGTATGCAGCAGCATCGATGCAGCCGTCAACCTGGAACGCTCTCGAACAACTGACGGTGAAAGCCGTCGGTCAAAAAATTTTGATCGTCAGTGGCCTCGGCATGACCGAGACAAGCCCCATCGCTCTGTTTGGCAACCTGTACGCGACCGGCCCTGGAGTTGTAGGAATCCCGGTGGCAGGAATGGATCTTAAGCTGGTGCCGCATGACGACAGCTTTGAAGCTTATTATCGTGGCCCGAATATCACTCCCGGTTATTGGCGGGATCGAGCGGCCACGGCAGCGGCCTTCGATGAAGACGGTTTCCTCCGCTCGGGTGATCTGCTCAGCTTCATCGATCCGAAGCGGCCGAGAGCAGGTTTGCGCTTTGATGGCCGGATCAGTGAAGACTTCAAGCTGACTTCAGGCACACGCGTGCATGCCGGCAAGCTGCGGTTGACCGCGCTCGATGTGCTGCGACCTCTGGCCAGCGAAGTTGTAATCGTGGGCGCCGACCGCGAGGATGTGCGTATGTTCATCTTTCCCGACTGGGAGGTATGCGCCGAGGTCGCCGGTCTGGATCGCAATGCAACACCGGCACAGACGGCCTCAAACGAGAGCTTGCGGACGATTTTGCACGAACGATTGACGGAGCTGGCCGCTACCGGAACCGGCAGTTCCAACCGGATTGTCGCCGCAATATTGGTTGAGGTCCCGCCTTCCGGCGCGGCTGGAGAATTGACGGAGAAAGGTACAGTGAACAGTCGTGGGTTGCAGCGGAACCGCCCTGAACTGCTCGATATCCTTTTTGGGGAAACGGATGATCGAGTTCTGCGCATCAGTCGTAATGAGAAACGTGTTGACGCAATAAGATAGCGGCTAGACCCAGCCCAAAGGTGTAGATTGGGACGGCCCGTGGGGGACGTACATGAGCACAATGGCCAAACCCAAGCGCTTTCCGCTTCCGAGCTCGCTTGAAGTAATCGCGGGAACCGAACGGACACAAGCTGCTTACCCCTATTACATGCAATTCACCCAGGAAGACGACGAGCGCTTCTGGTTTTACAACTCCATGCATTTCCCCGCGCCGATGAGCCTCTTCGACACGATCACTGCGGAGGCCGCATATTGTGCCTTGGGCGCAGCCAACACGCGAGTACATTGCCTGCCGACAACACTGGGCATCGACTATCGAATCATCAACGGTCGCATCTACATCGGCGGAAATGCGGTGACGGATCCTGCCGAGATCGCCCGCCGCACGGTGGAGTTCAAGCGGCGCGCCTTTTATTACTACGACAACTGGGAGCGACTCTTCGCGCAATGGAAAGAAAAAATGATGGTGCTGATCCGCGATGCGCAGAAGCTGCCGAAGGTTGAAATCCCGGAGTTCGAGCCCCTGGAGCATGTCCATGCAGGCCGTGGAGTCGCGTCAAACCATTATCTGCTCGATACCTATCAGAAAACGCTGGAAGGCTACTTCCGGATGTGGCAGTACCATTTCGAATTTCTCCTGCTCGGCTATGGCGCCTATCTGACCTTCTTCGATTTCTGCAAGAAAGCGTTTCCGGAGATCAGCGACCAGACAGTGGCGCGCATGGTGGCGGGTATGCAGGCTGAAATCTTCCGCCCGGATGACGAACTCAGACGCCTGGCGAAGTGCGCCGTCGAACTCGGAGTCGATGATGAATTCCGCGAGGATGCCGCTCCCGACGATATCATCGAGAATCTCGAGGGGTCTAACTCTGGCAGGAAGTGGCTGGAAGAACTCGCGGTTTCGCGCGACCCCTGGTTCAACATCAACGTCGGCGACGGGTTTTATCACTATCACAGGTCATGGAACGACGATCTGTCGATGCCTTTCGCCGCGCTGCCGGGATATATTGCCAACATAAAGGCAGGCCGGCGCATCGAAAGGCCTGTCGAGAAACTGATGGCGGAGCGCAAGCAGCTCATCGAGGATTATCGCGATCTTCTGAATACAGACGAGGAGCGTGCCGCCTACGATCAGATGATCGGCCTGGCGCATCGCGTTTTCCCTTACGTCGAGGGACACAAATTTTATTGCGAACACTGGTACACGAACCTGTTCTTTAACAAGATCAGGGAGTTCGGCGCGCTGCTCTCCACGAATGGCTTCTTCCCGGATACTGAGGACGTCTTCCAGCTCACTCACTTCGAAGTGGAAGCGGCGATTGTCGACCTGATGACGTCGTGGTCGAACGGTTCGCCCCCGCGTGGCCCATCACGCTGGCCCGCCCTCGTCGAGGAACGAAGGGCGGCGATTGCGGAATGGACGAAGCACGATACTGCGCCAGCGCTCGGCCCGGTTCCCGAGGTCATCGATGACCCGGCCATCGTCATGTTATGGGGGATTACCCGCGAGAGTCTGGACGCGTGGCTGACAGCAGGCGATCAGCCGGATTCGAACGAGATCAAGGGATTTGCCGCTTCCAGAGGCGTGGCTGAGGGCGTGGCCAGAGTCGTAAAGTCAGTCGACGAGATCGGCCGACTGCGCCAGGGTGACATACTGGTTTGTCAAATCACCAATCCCACCTGGGCGCCGATCTTCCAGAAGATCGCAGCAGCTGTATCGGATATAGGAGGCTCGATGAGCCACGCAGCAATCGTAGCGCGGGAATTCGGCCTGCCTGCAGTGGTTGGGACGGGCAGGGCTACGCAGAAAATCAAAGACGGTCAGCGCATCCGCGTCGATGGAGGGCGAGGCATAGTAACGATTCTCGAGTAGGCCGTCAGGTTTCAGTCTTTCCCAGTTCCAGTTCCAATTCCGGTTCGAAGTTCACAGGGTTGCCATGCGGTCATCGGAAAACATCAGCTGGTTCGCCGACATCACACTGAAGCATCGCTCCGCGGTTGGCGGCAAAGGTGGGTCTTTGGGCGAACTCACGCGCGCAGGAATCGCCGTACCCCCCGGGTTCGTGGTGCGCACCAGCGGCTTCGAACGTTTTCTGGCCGCTCTCGATTTGGAAGAACCGATCCGTCCGCGCGTCGAGTCTCTGCGCGATGGTGAACTCCGCGATGGCGAACTGGAGGAGATCACCTCACTTTCCGAACGAGTGCGCGCGCGTTTCGAAAATACGGCTTTGCCGCAGGACTTGCAATCGGAAATCACGGAGGCGCATGCCGTCCTTTGCGGCGAGCGCCTGAGCTTGCCGCTGGCGGTGCGTTCCTCCGCGACGACTGAGGATGCGGAGGACGCCAGCTTCGCCGGCCTGCAGGACACTTCTCTGTGGGTTATCGGTGCACCGGCAACACTGAAATATGTGCGCTCCTGCTGGGCAAGTCTCTACTCTGTTCCCTCCATCGCCTATCGCCGCAAACATGGAATCCGCGAAGCAGGAGTGGCGATGGCTGTCGTCGTGCAACACATGGTCGACGCGCGGACGGCGGGAGTGATGTTCACGCGCAGCCCGCTAACCGGCGACCGGTCGGTGATTACGATCGAAGCGGCCTGGGGGCTGGGCTCGGCTGTGGTCAGTGGCGAGGTGACGCCAGACCGATTCGTGATTGCAAAGATCACCGGCGAGATTTCAATACGCGACATCTCAGATAAACACATCCAACATTTGCCGGCGGCAGATGGTGGCAATGGCATCGACGAGGTAAAAACGCCAGAGGAGATGCGCCGTGTGCCGAGCCTTAGCGACGAAGAAGTAGCGGCGCTCAGAGACATCGGCCGTAAGATCGAGCGCCATTACGGGCGCCCGCAGGATATTGAATGGGCCATTGACCGGGACGGAAGAATCCTTTTGCTGCAGAGCCGCCCCGAGACGGTGTGGTCCGCCAAAGACGCAACGCCAGTCGCCAGACCCGCAGAGAATCCACTTACGCATGTAATGAACATCTTCGGAGGCCGCAGATGAGCCTGACGGCAAAGGATGTGGCTGAGATCATGCGCCTGCTCGAAGATTCGAGCTTTGACACCTTGTCGCTTGAGGTCGACGGCATGAAGGTGCACCTGCAACGCAGCTCGGCCAAATCCGCGCGACCAGGCGCCGACAGTACGGCGATGCCCACGCAGACGACAGTACCGTCTGCGACAGCCCCGCCGCGACTGGCGAAAAAACATAAGCCGCCGTCAGAACCGGGCCTGTGCGAAGTTCCTTCTCCGCTGCTCGGATTCTTTTACCGCGCGCCCAAGCCCGGTGAACCGCCCTTCGTAGAAGTAGGCTCGCATGTCGAAGAGGATACGGTGATCGGCATCATCGAGGCCATGAAGCTGATGAACACAGTGCTGGCGGGCGTGAAGGGCGAAGTGGTCGAGATATTGTCCGAGAACGGAGCCGCAGTCGAGTATGGCGAGATTCTGCTGCGCGTCCGTCCCGAGTTGATAGCAAGGTCGTGAGCATGGCGAATATTCAACTGGTTGAGACGTCATTGCGCGACGGGAATCAAAGCCTTTGGGCCGCGCTCGGTGTCGATACCGCCAGGACTTTGAGCATCGCGCCCGCGATGGACCGCGTGGGCTTCAAGGCCATCGACTTTACGACTTCCACCCACATGGGCGTTGCCGTCCGCTATAAGCAGGAGAATCCCTGGGAGCGAATCCGTCTGATGGCGGAGGCGATGCCGAAGACGCCGCTGCAGTTTCTCTCTACGGGGTTTCGCTTCATCTCGTGGGAAACGGCCAGCCCCGAGTTCATGGCATTGGCCTTCAGGACGGTGGTGAAGAATGGCATTCGCCGCTTTGCGCTCGCCGACCCGATGAACAATGCTGATTCGAATGTCGCCTGCGCGCGTATGGTGAAGGCGGCCGGCGGCGAATATGTTGTGGCCGCGCTCGTCTTCACGCTGAGCCCCATCCACGACGATGCACACTACGTCAGTTGCGCACGCAAGCTGGTCGCCAGTCCTGACGTGGACGCTCTCTACATCAAAGATCCGGGAGGCCTTCTCACTCCACTCCGCGCCCGGACGCTGATCCCCGCGATCAAGGAGGTGATCGGCGACAAGCCGCTGGAGTTGCATTCTCATTGCACCATCGGTCTCGGGGAGTTGGTCTACATGGATGCGCCGCAGTGGGGAGTCAGCGCAGTCCACTGCGCCTCGGGCGCAGCTTCCGACGGAATTTCCAATCCACCGTCGGAACGAGTGGTGTCCAATCTGCGCGATCTCGGCCATCAGGTCGACATCGACGATGAAGCTCTCGCCGAAGTTGGCCGGTACTTCACTCGCCTTGCGGAAGCGGAAGGCTTGCCGGTGGGCCGGCCCCAGTCTTTCGACGCCGGCTATCTTCGCCATCAACTGCCGGGCGGCATGATCGGCACGATGCGGCGTCATCTCGCCGAAAACAGGTTGTCACACTTGGAGCATGCGGTGATCGATGAAATCGGCCGGGTGCGTGAAGAACTTGGCTGGCCCATTGTGATGACCCCCTTCTCGCAAATGGTGCTGTCCCAGGCCGTGATGAACGTGACGCACAAAGAGCGCTATGCGCTGATTCCTGACGAAGTGATCCGCTACGCGTTCGGAAAATTTGGCCGCCCCAACATTCCGATCGCGCCAGCGGTGATGGACCGGATTGACTCACTGCCGCGAGCCCGAGAGCTTCAGAACGACCCAGGCATGCCGCCGCTGCCCGAACTGCGCAGGCGCATTGGACCGGAACTCAGCGATGAGGAGTTTCTGCTTCGAGCCACCATGCCGGGGAACCAGGTTGACGCAATGAAACCCCTCGGCGCCGCGCCGCGTACGTACAATCCCGAGATGGTTCCCGTGAAGAATCTGATCCGCCAACTCGCCGCCCGCCGCGACATCGCATATATCTCGGTGAGGAAGGCTGGTTTCAGTCTTGAGTTAAGTGCCACAGGAGATGCAGGAGCATGAAAGCAACTCGTCACCGGAGACGCGAAGCGCTCGGTCCGGTCGAGGGCTTCATGTTCGACCTTGACGGCACGCTAGTCCTAAGCGACCGTTCTCTCAGCGGATACCAATTGCTGCCCGGCGCAGTGGAAGTATTGACGAAGCTGAAGGCGCGGGGAGTGCCGTTTGTTGTGCTTACTAATGGCAGCGCCTATCCGGCCGCCGAGCAGGCACCGAAGTTGCGCGCGCTCGGCTTGCCCATTTCTGACGATGCTCTACTCACTCCCTCGACGGTAGCGGCGGACCTGATGCCGCGCCGCGGAATCAAGCGCGCCCTCGTGTTAGGCACGCTCGGTGTGGGACATGCACTGAGAGAGGCTGGAATTGAAACTCTATTCACGGGGCAAGAAGGAGCCGAGCAAGCGCAGGCGGTCTACATCGGCTGGCATCCGGACTGCGGGATGAAGGATATCGAGGCCGCGGTGAGGGCAATTTGGAATGGGGCCGAGCTGTACGTCGCCTCGGATGTGCCATTCTTCGCCACCGCGAGCGGCAAGACATTGGGGCATTCGCACGCTATAACGGCGGCTGTGCGCAAGATCACTCGCGCTCCCATGGTGCTCACCGGCAAGCCGTCGCTCCATGCTTTGCGGCTGGTGGCTCGCAAACTCGGTGTGCCCATGCGCAGAGTTGGCGTAGTTGGCGATGATCCGCTGGTGGAGATGATTATGGCTCGCCGCGGAGGTGCGGTGGGTTTCGGAGTTACGACCGGTATGACCAGTGTCCGAGATTGGCGAAAGCAGCCGTTGAGCCGCAGCCCACACCGGGTACTACAACGTCTGACGGACCTGCTCACGCTTACCTCGACGTCTTGAAGGACAATCCAGATCACGCACGGCTCACTCTCGCCACTCCTTGCTCGCCATTGGCTTCGCTGGGCACGATGCATACATTCTCGCGTGGTGGTTACAGAAATGTGCCCTCGAACGCAGAAAACGTATACATTTTTTGAGTTGACAATCAAACAATTTAGATGGTAAACACCTTTGCGGCAGTTGGGTGCGGATCTCACAAATAGAGTCACAATATCTCGGGGCTACGCCCTGCCACGTGTCGTACGTCTTCTCCTAGGAGGCGCTAATGAAACGCTTTTCGACGGTTCTCTGGGTCCTGCTTGCTTTCGCCGTTTTCTCCTACAACGCCCATCAAGCATTCGCCCAGGGAATTGAAAGCGCCCAATTGAACGGAACCGTCACAGACCCGAGCGGCAGCGTTGTCGCGGGCGCTTCCATCACCGCGCGCAACACGGCGACGGACACGGCATACAAGGCAACGTCGAACGCCAGCGGCTACTACGTCATCGCGAATATGCTGCCCGGTACTTATGCGCTGCGAGCATCCGCCCCCGGATTCGGCAACTACACGCAGACCGGACTTGCGCTGACGGTTGGTCAGCTGGCGACCATCAATGTAGCCCTGCAAGTCGCCGCCAAGGGCGAGACCGTCGTGGTGACGACCGAAGCGCCCACCATCGAACCGACCAGGAGCGAGATCAGCCAGGTCGTCGAAACCCAGCAGGTCCAATCGCTCCCCACCAGCAGCCGCGTGTTCACTGACTTTGCTCTTCTCACCCCGGGCGTGGCCACCAGCCGCACCAGCCTCGGAACCACATTCACGGAGTTTGAGGTCACGCAGATCTCCTTCGGCGGCATGCGCTCCTTCAGCAATGAAATTACCGTGGACGGCGCCGACTTCGTCAATGCTGCCAGTGGCATTCAGCGCGCTACGCCTCCACAGGACTCGGTGCAGGAATTCCGCGTCGTGAACAACAGCTTTGGCGCCGAATACGGGCGGGCGATGGGCGGCATCGTCAACATCGTGACCAAATCTGGCACCAACGATCTGCACGGGTCGCTCTACGAGTATTTCCAGAACAGCGCTACCGATGCGCGCTCGCTCCTTCAGCCCGCTCCGCTGCCGCACGAATTGCGGCAGAATCAGTTTGGCGCGACGGTGGGCGGCCCCGTCGTCAAGGACAAGACTTTCTTCTTCCTGAACTACGAAGGCAAGCGAAGTGCCCAATCGCCGGTCTATCCGCCCGATCTCGTCAACAATATCCAGCTCATCGACCAGGCCAAGGCGCTCATGGGACTTGCCCCGGAAGGCTGCATTGGCGCACTGTTGACCTGCCTTCCCGGTTTCGCGGGCAATCCCGCCAACATTACCCAAGCCCAAGCGTTCGGATTCCTCAATGGGTTCCTGAAAACTGGAAATGACGACTTCGGCTTTGCGCGGGTCGACCAGCAACTCACCAAGAACAATCGCCTGGGCATTCGCTACAACATCGAAGACATCCGCGCGCTCAACGAACTGGTTGGCAACACGCTCGATGGCGGCGGCATCGGCGTTCCCAGCGGCGGTCGCAATCTATACGTGCGAGACCAGTCGGTGGTCGCCACGGTGAACTCGGTGCTGTCGCCCAACGTGGTCAACACTGTGCTCGCGCAATACGCGCGTCGCCACTACAATTTCGTTGGCGCCACCGGCCAGCCCGACTTCAGCATCCTGAACGATCTCGAGTTAGGCCACAACTTCGGAACCAACGACCGGCTCTACGAGACCCGCGGGCAGCTTTCCGAGTCAGTATCCTGGGTCAAGGGCAATCACATCATCAAGTTCGGGGCCGACGGTAACTATTTGTCCAGCCTCGAGAATTTCCCCGGGTTCACTCCCGTTCGCATGCTCGTGCCAGGCATCACCTGTCTCGCAAACTTCGCGGAGTATTTCAACGGACTGCCAGGAAACGGAGCCTATCCGACTGCTGGTACAGGGCTCGACGCAGCTTCCGGCGGTTGTGCGGTTCCCGGAGACAATGGTGTGGTGTTTACTTATCTCGGCGTACCGCTGCCCACCGATCCCAATGTTTGCGCCGCGCCTCTCCCCAACCCCGCTTGTTTGCCGACAGTCACGACGGCCAACCCACTCAACGGAGGTGGTTTCCCCAATTCGACCTGGGCGAATGCCTATCCGCCGCAATTCTTTAACCGCTACAGCCGGCTTATAAACCACGGCTATTGGGGCGGCTTTATTCAAGACCAATGGCGCATTGCTCACAACTTCACGCTGAATTACGGTCTGCGGTGGGATGTTGAGTCGGGCTTGGCGCAGTTCGTAAACCCCGATTACAACGGGTTCCAGCCGCGCATCGGAGTTGCCTATTCCCCGGACTCGAAGACTGTAATTCGGGGCGGTTTCGGCATATTCTTTGACCGTCAAAACCTGACCTTCTTCTTTGTTCCCAATACTCAGAAGATCGTCGCGGGTTATGAATGCGGCAATCACCCTTCCGCGGCTGTCGCTGCCGGTTGCAACGGCGGTTACATTCCCGGCGTAGTCATTCAGCCGCAGCAGTATCCCAACATCATGTCTAATCTGGGACAGGCGAGTCAGGGCTATCAACTCTTTGCATACCCGGCGAATAACGGCACGCCCGGGTCACCTTGCGCGGGCGTTCCGCAGGCCCCTTGCCTGGCTGCCAATGTGATTCAGTCGGGAAACTACTCATCGGACTTCCCTGCTGGAATTTCAATGGCAGGCACTTGCTTCACTACCGGCGCTTGCGGCGTCGGTGAAGGAGGAATGGACCACAACGCCCGGACTCCCTATGCCGAGCAGGTCAGTTTTGAGATCGATCGCCAACTTCCCGGAGGGATGGCGGTCAATCTAAGTTACATGTTCGTTGGGGCACACAAACTGGTTCGCGGAAATAACATCAACGTACCCTGTCCCATGGGAACCACCAAATCCGCGCCTCCGACCGACCCGTTGCCGGAATGGGTACCGGGAATACTCGACGCGGGTGGCACTCTCTCCCCGTGTACTGGCACCCCCACGCTCGGCGCGGGTGCCCTGAACGGTCTGGGGCCCTTTTTTGGCGGCGCCTTGGGCTCAGGTTTGCAGACCCTAAGCAATGGACTGGACGATTACAACAACGACGTGGCCAATGCCTCTTACAACGGCGGAACCGTGACGGTGATCGAACGCAGAAAGAATTTCAATCTGACCGCGAATTACACCTACTCGCACGCCATTGACAACGGCAACTTCACCACCTTCATCAATCTGCCGCCGAACCAGTTCGACTACAGCTCGGAGCGCTCGAACTCCAACCAGGACGCTCGCCACCGCTTCGTGATGAATCTCACCGCTTTTGCCCCCAACAATGGCCCGTGGCGGAATCTTCAGTTCAGCAGCATCGTCACCCTTCAATCCGGCCGGCCTTTCACAATTTTCTACGGATCAAACACTCTGAACGACGTGGCAGGCGGCGCAACCGACCGTGTCGGAGGCGCGCCAGCTTACAGCAACTGCCCCTCGGTCCAGAACTGCCAGACCATGATCCCGAGAAACACCTACACCGGCGATCCCGAATACAATTGGGATCTGCGGATTGCGCGGGTCGTCCATCTCACGGAACGAGCGCAGATGGAGCTAGCCTTCGATGCGTTCAACGTCCTCAACCGTCCGAACGTGGATGAGGTAACTTCAGTCTACGGCTCGCCTGTATTCTGCGGCGCGACTCCGGCCATTCCACGCCACTACAAGGATACTGTCAGTCAAGCAATCCAGGCACAATCGGGTTCCATGTCTTGCCCGAACGGGGGTATCCCGGTTCCGGGCGGGAGCGTGGCCCTCACTCCGATCGGCACAGGTCTGTTCATCCCAACCTTGCCGAATGCTAACTTCGGCTTGCCGAGGACGATGCTCAACGCACGACAGCTGCAGTTCTCGCTGAGGTTCTCGTTTTGAGGCGAAATGGGTCGGCCTGAAACAGACCACACTGCCTGCGGACGGCTGACTGATATCAGACTGCTTTAAGCAAACTAGGCTCTCTTGAAAGCCCTTGTTGGGAGCCCAAGTGTGGATTTCTGTACCGAAACAAAAGGGCGCATCTAGACCCATTGGCGGCATTTTGAATTGGCACGGTGGGATGCACTTTCGCGTGAAAAATCTGCTACCATCACTGTTCGGCGAGGTAGCCATGCCCCAATACGTAATCGAGCGGGAAATCCCAGGCGCAGGCAATTTGTCTGATGCGGAGCTGCAGGCAGTCGCCAGAAAGTCGGTCGGCGTGTTGAAAGAATTGGGACCGGACATCAAGTGGCTCCACTCCTACGTCACCGGCGATAAAGTCTATTGTGTGTACCTGGCGCCAGACGAGGAAGCGATTCGCGAACACGCACGCCGCGGAGGTTTTCCGGCAAACCGTATCTCGGCGGTCCGCCGTATGATCGATCCCGACACCGCGAACTGACTTAAGCCGGGTTTCGAGTCTGACGACCTGATTCCGCGTCGCCGTTCAGCGCCTCTTCGATGGCTTGCTCGACCGGCATCGCCCAACCTTCCATCCACGCCGTCAGACCCGCAGCATTACCGAGCGTTCGGCGCGCAAATTCCAAGGCCCTTTCCAGCCTAGGCTGCTCGGCGGGCGTGAGCGGAACGCCCAGCCTTTGGCGCAGCGCAGCGGCGGCTCCTGCCAGGTGCAGCGATTGCTCGGCGTTCGATTGCGCTGCGGCACTTACGGCCAAACATTCGAGCGCTCTCGCGATACCGCGCTTGTGACCCAATTCCTGAAACACCTTGATGCTTTCGCCGTATAAACGGCGCGCCTCGGCGTTGTTCCCCTGATCGCAGCTTAAGCTAGCCAGATCGGCGAGGGTGCTCGCAATTCCCCAGCTATCACGGAGTTGGCGAAATTCCAGCAGGCTCTGTTCACAGAAGGAACGCGCCGCCACCAAGTCCGCTTTCTCCCGGGCGACGTCGCCCAGGTAGTTCAACGTCCAGGCGACACCGGCGCTATCTCCGATCTGACGGAACATCGTCAGACACTCATCGTAAAGGGAAAATGCGCGCTCATATTCGCCCTGCAACTTCATCACACTGGCGAGATTGCTGAGGGCTCGGGCGATGTTTGCGGGATCGCCAAGGTCCTTCCATATTGCGACGCATCGCTCAAAGAGTGAGGACGCGCCGGCGAATTCGCGACGATCACGAGCGTTGACGGCTAACGCATTCAGTGCGACGGCAACGCCGCGGTTATCGTTTAGCTTGACACAGGTCTCGAGGCTTTCCTCGAACAGTGGCCGCGCGGAGTTGTAATCGCCCTGCGCCGCCGCCAGGACTGCGCCCGAAAATAACAGGCGCGCGCGAAGCTTCGGACGCGACGCGGCCCCTTCCAACGCCAGGAGCCTGGCGATCGCGTTCCGGCCCTCCGTAAGATGCTCCCGTGTTTCCCAGAAGCGGAACAGGGCGGCACCCATACGAAAGCCCCATTCGGCATCACCAGTTTTGACCAGATAATCAATCGCCAATCGGAAGTTCTCGTGCTCGAACTCAAAGCGGTCGAGCCATTCAGGTTGAGCGGCTATGTCCTCGGCACCTTCTTCGGCAAGCACGAGGTAATAAGCGGCGTGGGCCCGGCGCGTCGCAGATTCATCGTTGCTCTCAGCGAGGCGTTCGAGAGCGTACTCCCGGATAGTGGAGAGCATGACAAAGCGCGCTTCTTTATCGACCTGCTCCACCTGCTGCGCCAGGCTCTTGTCGACCAGCGATGCCACGCCCTCCAGCAGGTCCAGACCCAGATCGCCTTTGGTGTCGCACACGGCTTCCACGGCTTCCAGGGTGCAGCCGCCGTTGAAGACGGAAAGTCGGCGAAAGAGAGTTTGTTCCGCGCCATTGAGCAGGCCGTAACTCCAGTCCACGGTGTTACGCAGAGTTTGCTGTCGAGTTGGCAAATCGCAGGCGCCCCCGGTCAACAGGTTCAACCGGCTTTCGAGGCGTGCCAGCATGGCAGAAGGCGAGAGCAGTTTGATGCGCGCCGCAGCCAGTTCGATCGCAAGAGGCAGGCCGTCAAGGCGAGCACAGATGGCCGCTACCGCGGGTGCACTTTCCTTCGTCAGCGCGAATTGGTGCTTTACCGCCCGCGCGCGCTCCACAAAAAGCGCGATCGCTGGAAGTCGCGAAAGTACTTCCAGAGGCGGGATGGACTTAGGGTCGGGCAGGGCGAGAGGTGGCACAGGAAATTCGTGTTCGCCGTAGATATGAAGCGGCGCCTGGCTCGTGACCACCACCTTGAGTTTGGGGCCCGCAGTAAGCATTTGCGCTACGACCGACGCGGCAGCGAGAAGGTGCTCGAAGTTGTCGAGCAGAAGGAGCATCGGCTGGCTCAGGCCGGCCATGTACTCGATCAAGCTTTCCTGTGGCGACGTATTTCCAGTCTCGTGCACGCCCACGGCCAACGCGATCGCGGAAGCGATCAAGCCAAGCTCGCCGATCATTGACAGGCCCACAAAGCAAACACCGCCTGGAAACTGGTCGGCCATTTCGCCCGCCACCTGCAAGGCGAGCCGCGTTTTCCCGATGCCGCCCGGACCGGTGAGGGTCACGAGGTGTACGTCAGCGCGGCCCAAAAGCTGGCGGAGATCGGCCGCTTCGCGTTCCCGTCCAATGAATGCGGTGCGCTGCGCCGGCAGATTATTGGGGCGAGATTCGGATTCCCGGGCAGGCGTATCTGCGACACGGTCGCGCACTGCGGCGAGGTCGCGAGCCAAATCCCGGGTCGAGGCATAACGCTGCTTCGGGTCCTTGGCGAGACAGCGCTCCACAATCCAAATGAAAGGAGCGGGCGCCTGCAGCATTTTGCTGCCCAGCCGCTCGGGCTCATCGCGAAGGATTGCGGCCGTCGTTTCCGCATGCGTCTTCTTTTTGAACGCGGGAGATCCGGTGGCCATTTCGTAGAGCACAGACCCGAAGGAAAACTGGTCAGAACGAAAATCTACTTCCTCGCCCATCGCTTGCTCCGGGGACATGTAGCCGACGGTGCCCATGATCGTCCCGTGCTCGCTGATGCTGGTAGTTGCATCCGAACCGGGGGCGTGGTCGGGTTTAAGAAGTTTCGCCAGACCGAAATCCAGCACCTTGGCCGTCCCGTCGCGAGAAACCATAAGGTTCTCGGGCTTCAGATCGCGATGAATGAGCCCGATCTCGTGCGCTTTGGCCAGACCGTCGGCAATCTGCGCTGCGATCGCCATCGACTTGCGAAATGGAATCGGGCCTGAGGCGAGCAGCCCGCGCAGCGTATCTCCTTCTACGAGTTCCATCGCGATATAGCGCGTGCCGTTCTCGTGTCCGAGTTCATAAATCGTGACGATGTTCGGGTGATTCAGGGCGCTCGCAGAACGGGCCTCCTGCTCGAAACGCGATAAGTCTTCCGGGTGAGAACAGCGTTCCAATGAAAGGGTCTTGATTGCGACCTCACGATCGAGGCGGGTGTCCTTGGCGCGATAGACCTCCCCCATGCCCCCGGCTCCCAGTCGCTGAAGAATCTCGTAACTGCCAAAGCGCGCACCTGGCGACAGCGTGGATGACAACGAACCTGACTCGGGAGGTGGATTCATGGAACTTGCTGGCGCGCTCTAGGCAGGCCGAAGCGTACTCTTCCCTGCCGCGCAAATACAGGTGAATATTTAAGTCGCGGCTGCGACAGAACCCAAGGCAGCCCCGCTGCGCTTATAATATCCCAGATTTCGGAGGGATTGAATGGACATTCGATCGTTGCAGCGGCCCCTGAAAGATCTTTACCGGCAAGACCCGCCCAGTTCGCGAATCACGCTAACCGCGCGCGGTACTCAGGCTGACGCGCCGATCGCTTGTTCGGTGGACTTGGGGCGTGCGATCTATGAAGCGCAAGCGCACAAAGGAGTCGGTGGCGCCGGTACCGGATCGTGCTCCGGAGACTTACTGTTAGGTGCGTTAGCTGCATGCGCGCAGATCACTTGCCAAATGGTAGCCGCTGCCATGGGAATACCCACCGACCGCATCGATGTCACCGTCGAGGGCGATCTAGATCTGCAAGGAACGCTGGGAATTTCGAAAGAAGCACCCGTCGGATTTGAGAGCATCCGAGTCATTTTCGACGTCCGCGCGCCGCAGGCGACAGCGGAGCAGTTAAGCGCTTTACAGGCGAAAACGGAACAATATTGCGTGGTGATGCAAACGTTGGAGCATCCGCCGCAGATTGAGAACAAATGGAAGTAGTAGGGACGGTCAAAGCGCACCCCACCCAAAGTTCAGCGACAAGAAATTCCGTCTTCATTTCGGCTTGATGTTCTGATTTACGCGGAACAGGTTCCCGGGATCGTAACGCTTCTTGATCTTCGCCAGACGGTCGTAATTCTTCCCGTAAGTCGCGCGGATGCGATCCTCGCCTTCTTCCATCATGAAGTTGACGTACGCGCCTCCGGCAGAATAGGGATGAAGCGCGCTCCAATACTCCTTCGCCCACGTGGAGATTTTCTCCTTGTTAGCCGGATCCGGATCGACCCCGACAATCACAGAACTCCACGTCGCGTCGCGGTAACCCCACGGTGTGGAGCTGTTCTTGACGCGGCCGGCGGCGCCATTGATTGGGTACAGGTGCATGGTCGACTGCGTCGACGGCAAGTTCGCCGCGTGTTTCACATGGATCGCGATGGCTTCGTCCGAGAGCGTACGAACGAAATCGGCCTTCCAGTACCATTGGTGGCCCGGCGGATAGAGACCGTCGTGCATACTTTGGAGTACCGGATGTGGAATTGGGCCGACCATGTCGAGCGCCGGAGCCTTGAAGCTTCGGATCGGCTTGAACACTTTCTCCCCCTTCTTGATCGGTCCCGTATAGCACCACACGATACCGCACATCTTCTTGTTGTGC
Organism: uncultured Acidobacteriaceae bacterium; assembly: GCA_963747545.1. Lineage (GTDB taxonomy): Bacteria > Acidobacteriota > Terriglobia > Terriglobales > Acidobacteriaceae > Acidiflorens. Next base: position 278,378 of record CAVVFQ010000007.1, read on the forward strand.
AGATGCCTTGGGAATGGAGCTACCGGCGGCACGGTGAGGAAGGCAAAGAACCCATAGACGTCATCGGGCGCCTTAGCGATGAATTCGCGGTACCAGCGCATTATCTCCGCCGCGTCTTCCATCGGCCACAGCATCGGTCCGCCGTAGTCGGTGTGCACGCGTTGCCCCTTGAACAGAAACGAGGTCACGACGCCGAAATTGCCTCCCCCGCCACGCACCGCCCAGAACAGGTCAGAATTTTCCCTGGCGCTGGCGGTGACGAACCGCCCGTCGGCCAACACCATTTCGACGGCAAGCAGGTTGTCGATCGTCAGGCCATAGCGCCGCGTCAAGTAACCGATCCCTCCGCCCAAGGTCAATCCAGCTACGCCGGTCGTCGAAATGATGCCGGCTGGAACCGCGAGACCGAACGCGTGCGTTGCATGGTCTACGTCGCGCCAGAGCGCGCCGCCGCCGGCCAGCACGGTCATCTTCTTCGGGTCCACACGAACATAGTTCATCGGCGAAAGATCGATGACCAATCCGTCATCGCACACTCCCAACCCGCCCGCGTTATGCCCGCCGCCGCGGATAGCCACCAGCAGTTTCTGTTCGCGTCCGAACTCCACCGCCGCCATTACGTCGGCGACGTCGGTGCAGCCCGCAATCAGTCGAGGGCGCCGGTCGATCATCGCGTTGTATACCTTGCGAGCCGCGTCATAACTCGGATCTTCTGGCTCGATCAGACCTCCGCGCAAGCTGGCTCTGAAAGCTGCAATCGTCGCTTCGTTCAACGCTACCTCTATCCCCGGGCATTTGACCCGTTATTCTGCAGTTCGGTGCGAGCGGGGTGCGGCGCGTTGCTAGGCACCTTGGCGCACCTGCCAAATTTAGCCGGATTCTCCGATTTGGACCCCTGGTTCGCGCATAGTACCTCTTCTCCTTCCCCGGACACAACCCGACATCGGACCCCAATGCCTGATCGATGCGGAAACCGTAGAAGTGACTACACTCGGCGTTTCGCTTCGCGCAACCACGTGATAATTCCCGGATGGTCGGCTATCCGGAAACAATCCAGATTGTTGGTGTAACCTCTCGATTTTACCAACTACGCCCCTGGCAGGGGGTTCTGAGTGTAATGGCCGGATAACATCAACAAGCCAAATCCCAACGTCCAAGGCTGGAGAGCGATCTGGCATTCGGAGTGGAAAACCGACCCCGCCCTCCATTAACCGTGGAACCCCCCGGTTGCCGTGAAATGGCGTTATAATCGGCTCTGTTTTTCTCTCCCCTCCAGCGGATATCCATGGACAACGCCCATCGGGTTTTGACCGCAAACCCGCGAGTTCAGCGCTCAGGGCCTGCACCCCGTCTCAGTCTACTGGTCGAACTGGAACCGGGCTATCGCGTGTTCTTCCGCAATCTGGCGGACCTGCTCCTGTGGCGGGGAGTCCCGCACATCCCTATCACCTCACGGCCCGCACCTTTCTGGAACGACGTTTTCGTCCCCTCCGGCACCCTCTGGTACTCGTTCACGGAGTCGACGCTATTGCATTTGCTGCTAATTATTTTGTTCGTATGGGGCCAATCCAGAGTATGGGTGCTGTCGACAAAAGTGCTCCCGCAGCGAGATGCGTTCAACAGGTCTATCACCTACTACCCACCTGCTCGGTCCTTTCCAGCAATCGAGGGCAGGGCGTCGAGCGTTCGGGCGCGGTCGCGAGTGAAGCAAACGGCGCCACATCAACCGGCAATACCAGTGCCACCGCAGCAGAAACAGAGCATCGTTACGCCACCTGACATCAACCTGGCCTCGTCCGGGCTGCCGCAATTTCCGGGCCCCCATGCCGTTACACCTATGGTACCGTTCTCAGCCACCGCGGGTCCGCGGCGGAACTCGCTGGCGGGACCATCCGGGGTGGTGGCCCCGCCGCCTCAGATTGACCAGGCTACAGCTCGCCGACTGGCGCTGCCTCAAGCTTCTGCGGTTGCTCCTGCGCCCGAGCTTGGGGGGCCTTCCACAGGACGGGCTATGAAGGCGCCCGATACGGGTAACTTGCGAGTTGTGCCGCCTCCTCCATCAGTTCAAAACGCAGGCAACTCGGCTAGAGCTGGGCAGTTGAGTTCGTCGCTCAGCGCGGGGCCAAATGTCGTCCGGCCTCCTCCGTCGGTTGAGGATGCGGGCAATGCTGCCGGAGACGCACGGTTGGGTTCGATGGCTGGTGCGGGTTCGCAAGTGGTCCCTCCGCCTCCTTCAATCCAGGGTTCAGGCGGCCCTGCTCGAGGTACGAAGTTGGGCTCGCTTTCCGGTGCGGGTTCGCAAGTGGTCCCTCCGCCTCCGTCGGTTGAGGATGCGGGCAACTCCGGCGCGGGTGGACGCTTGGGCTCGTTGTCCGGAAATGGCTCGCCGATCGTGCCGCCTCCTTCCTCAGTAGAGGGTGCGGGCACCTCTGCCGCGGGTGGACCGTCAAAGCTCTTGGATCCAATGGATCCATTGCCGGTCGTCGCCTCTTCGCCCACACCCACCGTCAACAACGAAAACAAACCTACCGTCGAAGAGTTGCCTCTCGGCTTGATTGGGGTGGTGTTTACCCTGCCGGGGACCTCCTTCTTTTCCAATTTCGAAGTTTTCGTCGCCAAGAGACGGGTCGGCAAGGACCAGATGCGACTCATAAAGCTGGTTTATGAATTTCTTCCCTATCAACGGCGGCTGTCTGAATATGATCTCGACAAACTGCCGCCCCGGGTAATCAAGCTGCGTGTAACACCAGATCCGAGTTGTGACGAATCATTGTGGCAGATGATACAGTCTGACGCCGACCCAACTCGTGCAGCCACAGAGTACTCAAAACTCCCCGCAGCATTGCGTTCCTCCGACCTAACCGCAGTGCTGCCCTGTTATCGCACCACCGCAAGCGATTTCCAGAAGGCGATGTCGCGAGCCCACTGAGCTGACGCAGGAGAATTTGAGAAGTTCAAGGTTAAACTTGCGGACCAGTCACATCTGGTGTTTCGATTAGAGGGACAGCCTTGTGCGCGGGGACCGAACCTTGAGTCCTCTCGGATTATCGCAAGCATCGGGGCAAACCGACTGGTCACGTCACAAACCACATCACAAACGGCGCGACTGAGGGCTTACCAGAAACTGCAAATCCAAGAAAAGATTGGTCGGGGAGAGAGGATTTGAACCTCCGACCCCCTGGTCCCGAATTCAGTAGAGTCAACAGCTAACTCATTGGTCTGGTATCGCTTACGAATCTTGGCGCAAACTCAGTTGCACCCATGCACCCAGTCGCGTTGTTCTACCATAATCTCCCGATGTGAGAATCTACAGTCTCACCCGCGGCGGCGTTCGTCGAGTGTGTGCGATTTCGCACAGTTCAGGAGGCTCACCAGTGCATACACTCAGACCTAAGACGAGCTCACGGGACCCGCGCTTCAGGCGAGTCTTTGGGAGCCACTGAAGACTATTGAAGATGAGTGATCGACCTTAGGAGAAGTGCGATGGCGAACAGCAAGGATGTCGTGGTCACCGGAGTGTCCAGCGGAATCGGTTGGGGAACCACAAAGGTGCTTGTTTCAAAGGGATTTCGGGTGTTCGGCTCTGTGCGCAAGCAGGCAGACGCCGATCGCTTGCAAAGAGAGTTCGGCGACGGCTTCGTGCCACTCATCTTCGTGCCACTCATCATGGACATAACGGACGCCGACGCTGTACATCAAGCTGCCCAGAAGGTCGGTTCCGTGATAGGCGACAGGAATCTGGTTGGCTTGGTGAACAATGCAGGAATTGTGGTGAGTGGACCACTGCTTTATCTGAGGCCCAGCGAGTACAAGCGGCAGTTGGAAGTCAACATGATCTCCCCGCTTGTCGTAATCCAAGCCTTCGCTCCTCTTTTGGGAACGGATAAGAAGAGGCAGGGTCCCGCCGGCCGGATCGTGAACATCAGCTCCAGCGGCGCAAAAATTCCTATCCCCCTTATCGGTGCTTATAGTTCGTCCAAGTGTGGTCTCGAAGGAATGTCGGACGCGCTGCGGATAGAACTGATGTTATTTGGCATCGACGTCGTGATGATTGAACCGGGCACTGTGAACACGTCAATGTACGACAAGGGCGAAAAAGAAGATCTGAGTGAGTTCAAGCAGACCGAGTATTGGGAGGCGGTGCAGAACTTCCAGAAGTGGATCGTCAACGAAGCACGTACTAATGGCCTACCCCCTGAGCGTTTGGGCGAAGCCGTCCATCTGGCACTCAGCACGGCAAAACCTAAGGCACGCTACGCGGTCATTCCGCAACGTTTCAAGAACTGGACTCTGCTCAGACTCCTTCCTGTGAGGATGTTCGACAACTTTATCGCAAAGCAAATGGGACTCAAAAAGCCCAAGCCAGCCTCTAACGGCGGATTCTCACATCTCGTGACAAGGGGAACTGAATGAATGCCAGACCACTTTTTGTCATCACACTACCGGTGATAAACACGAACAATAAGGATAAAATATATGAATTCAACCAACACCAGCCGAACCGCACACCTTCTTGAACTCATGAAGAAGGGCGACGACGCCTTCAACTCCCGCGACGTCGCAGCGATGAACGCGGCACACCACCCAGACATAATCGCTCACATCATGGGGATCCCCGATCCGATCCTCGGACGGGTAGCGCACGCCGCGATGATTCAGCAGATGATTCGCGGTTTCCCGACATCCACGTCCACAACGACCCATATCCAATCCAGCTCGGAAGCGGCGATTGGATCACCGTAATCACCCGCGCTACAGGGACTTTCAGCGGAGAGATGATCATGCCCGACGGCAAAGTGATCGCCCCAACAGGAAAATCGTTCGACCTCGATTTCGCCACGACCGCAAAGTGGGAAGGCGACCTGCTCCTCGAAGAGTTCGTCTTCGTGGACCCCGCTCTACGGGCGAAGCAGATCGGGCTCGCCTAGTTTGGGCCAAGCCGTCCATGTCGCACTCAGCACGGCGAAACCGAAGGCACGCTACGCGGTCAAACTCACAAAGCTGTAGTCAGCCTCGAACGGGTGGGTTCTCACTTCTCATGACCAGGAGAACCAATGGCAAGAACAGTGTTCGTGAGCAACGGATCGATACCGAGAAGCCGACCTGTCGGTCCTAATGCCTGCTCGCCATCAACGGCGTGGAAATCTCTGACGATAGATCTTCAGATTTGATGGACATGGCCTTTGCAATTCTCTTGAAGTCGTCCGCAGTGATCCGAAAAGCTCCTCTGCGAAACGCTAAGCCCCAACTCTCGTTCCCTTGGGTAAATGTCAGTTCTTGCACTAGCGGCCGGACGGGCGCTTGTCTACTCTTGAAAAACTTCGTCCGGCGGCGATATGGACGAAAGCCCGTAGACTGCTCAGCTTCGTAGGGAAATTCGTCAAGGATGCGTCCGGCAGCGGTGAAAGCCTGCAGGACAGGTCCGCTTCCCATCAATTCGCGTGGCGAGTAGAAGACGATGAGGTCGCCGGCCTTCAATCGGCGCACCAAAGACTCCTTACCGTGGCCCAGTTGGCAGAAGCCGCCTTGAACGGCACCGAGCACATGGTCGTGGCTTGCTACCCCAACCCAATGGCTTTTGTGTGTCACCTTTGCGAGTGCCAATTCGAACCTCAATCGGGGCTGAAGAACTTATTACTCGCCTTCGCAAAGCATCACGGCGCGGAGATCGTAGTCGACAGGATCAAACCCGGTCGCCAACGCCGCGGCTGTCTTCATGTGCGCCTGAATGCCGGGCAGCTTGCTCATGGCCGCATGGTCTTCCTTTGATCGCCACTGCGCGTAATTGACGACCTTGCGTCGGTCGCGACTGACGTGGAGGTTCGCGGAGATGAAGCCGGGTTGATCTCGAAAAATCTCTTCCGTAGCCTTCTGCAGGTTCTCCACCAAGCGGTCCGCGTTTTCAGGTTCGACGGAGAAGGTGTTGATGAATGTTAGATATCCGCTGATTGCGTCCAACGTTGCCGTTGCCTGCTTTGGCTTTTCTGTGTGGACGGTAATTGCGTATCCATCCGGGTCACGGAAAGCGAAGAATCTCCCAAACGGTCCATCGGCAGGAGGGAGAAGGATGGGTACGCCTTTCTCCACCAGCTGCGCGTGGAGCGCATCGGCATCCGTTGCGGCGATCCAAAGAGACACGCCCCATCCCAGCTTGCTGGTTGCATCGAGGTCAGCCATCGGTGTCCGGATCGCAAACGGGACAGGTTTGGTGTTGAAGACAACCGCCCCCGGTGGATTGTGCGGGGATGCAGTGAGACCGATCTGCTCTACGTAGAAGGTTTTGGAAGCCTCAAGGTCGCGTACCTGGAGCGCAATAAAGCTTGGCCCGATCAATTTTGGCATAGTCCTGTGCTTGCTAGATGTTGTCATGGTCCTTATAATATATAAGGATCCTTATATGTCAAGCGCGGAGGGCACATCGACGAACATGGCACCAGAACATCCGATGGCGGATCGGCTAGGATACGTGCTCAAGCGAGCACAACACGCACTCCGGACAAGCATGGATGACCAGCTAAGCCATCTGGGTGTGACCACGGCGCAGTTCAACGTTTTATCCGCAGTTCAGCGGCAACCGGGCATTTCAAATGCCTCCCTTGCACGTGGGGCATTTGTCACAGCACAGAGCATGCTGGGGATCGTGGCTAACCTGGAAAAGATGAGGCTCTTGCGTCGAACTCCTCACCAGACACACGGACGCATCATGCAGAGTGAGTTGACGCAAAAAGGCACTAAGGTGCTGGCAAGCGCACGCGAAGCAATCGATGATGTGGAGAAGAGGATGACAGTCGGTTTTACTGCTGAGGAGATCGATACACTACGGTCCATGCTTCAACGGTGCGCCCAGAATATGCATTCCGCAAAGAGCCGACCGCTCAAATGACCTGATCGATATGGTGCCCGCACGGCGAATAGTCCTCATATGTCGGCTTCTCGTCGCTTGATCGACTGCTGTCGAGAAGTGCGTTTTGTCGGTACTAATGACTTCTCTCCGAAAGGGTGGGAATTAAGGCGCATCGCTGTTGCGGATGAATCCCGGACGCCTCGCCGGAGCGTCCGGGACGATCACTATTGCTCAGTTCTTCTCCTGCGACCCCTCAAGGTATTTCTTGAGCCGTTCCAGCGCGGCCTGGCTCCCCACCGGGTCCAAGGCGCCATTCTTCGAGCGCGACACGGTCACGCTTCCTTCGGACCCGACAAGGGAGAAGAACCTGCTGAACATACTCTTGCCACCGGGAAGAGACTGTACGGTCCAGACCGCAAGTGAAAGCACTTGCGGCAAGGGCTTGCCGTCGCTGCCGATGGGCTGCCCCGTGACCACCCACTCGAAGCCAGGAATACAGACGACTGTCGTCTGCACCAAGCTCAGCTTTCTCCCATCCGGAAAGTCGATGTTTTCGAATACTTGATCGCCGACGCGGTTGGGGTGGTCGAGCGCCCCGGTGATAAACGGTTTTGCGTCGCTCGACTTAGTAAACCATTTATAGACGTTCCCTGGGGTTGAGACGAAATCAAATATCTCATTCGCAGGCCTGTCGATAACTATATGGTTTTCGACAAAGACGACGTTGGTATTGTCGCCGATAGCAGAAACAAAGGCTGGCTGGGCGGTTTGCGCTGACGCGGCGGTCGCCGCCCCTATCACCCCAAAAACCAACAAGGGCAAAAATAGGTGCTTCATCAATCTTCCGCTTGGCATCTTGCTTTCCTTTTTTAGTTGTCTTGCGATTGGACACAGCGGGGTCCTGGACCTGAGCGCGTCCAGCAGCCTCGCACTCATCTCTCGTGGCTAAATCCTGGACGTCAAATTGCGACTCCGCCTGCGACCTCGATCCGCTGCGCATTGACCCAATGATTCTCGTCCGAGAGAAGCGACGCGATCATAGGGCCGAGATCTTCTGGCAGACCTGCCCGGCCTAGTGCCGTATTTTCGGCAATCATCTTGTTGACAGCAGGATTGTCGCGAACGATGCCGCCACTGAAATCGGTTTCGACCGGGCCCGGCGCAACCACATTGACGGCGATCCTGCGCGGACCCAACTCCTTTGCCAGATGCCGCGACAGCACTTCGACCGCTCCCTTCATCGAGGCGTAGACCGCCCCTCCGGGCGAGGCAGTGCGAGTCCGCACTGTCGATATGTTGACGATGCGGCCGCCATCCTCGATCAGGGGGAGAAGCTTCTGTGTCAGGAAGAAAACGCCTTTGAAGTGGACGTTGTAGATGTGGTCGAGCTCTTCCTCGGTGGCCGTTGCAAACGGCATGTTGCGGTGACTGTTACCCGCGTTGTTCACCAGGAAGTCAAAGCGCGTGGCTGAGAGGTTGGCCAGCGCGTCGTTCACGCTCTCGACGAAAGCATCGAACGACGCGGCATTGCCGGCATCCAGTTGCAGAGCAATGGCTTTCGCTCCCGCGTCTTTCACCGTGGCAACGACCGCCTCCGCGTCCGTGCCATGCGTGTGATACGTGAAGATCGTGTTGAGGCCGCGCTTCGCGAGGCTCTCAACCGTACTGCGGCCAATACCACGACTGCCACCGGTGACAATCGCAATCTTCTTTGGGGTAATTGCATTCGTTTCCATCAACATTGTGCGCTCCATTCTGATTTACAGTGTTTGTCTAGTCAGTCATTAATCAAGATCAAAAAAATCACGCTACGACGCGCCACAGAGCCTCGAAGCCCTCTTTGCAGTGCTTTTTTGCATGGGCTGAATCCTGAGCCATGAAATCTATCGTCGCCTCCGCGACAGAGTTCATGATCGCGACGACGAAACCCATTGGGGCCTTACGCATCGGGCCGCTAGCGCGAATGTGCTCCAGCAATCCTGCGATGCCTGCCATCGTCTTGTGGGCCGCCGCGCGGGTCTCCGGCGAGATCTCGTCAGAGACGCTGAGCTGCGCCAGCGCTCGTCTCTTCTCGGGGTAGGACACTGCCCAGTTCATCCAGTGTTGCCACAGGTTCCAAAGCTGGTCGCGAGGTTCTGCGCCTGTGGGAAGGTTCTTCGTAGCGGCAGACGCCATCTCAATTTTTAGTTCAAGATAGAGCTGATTGAAGAGGTCCGTTTTGGTTTCGAAGTAAGTGAAAAGCGATCCATTCGCAACGCCAGCCTCTTTAGCGATGCCAGCTGTCGGCGCGCTCAGGCCCTGCGTAACGATAATCCGCGTCGCCGCCTCCAGAATCGCGCTTCTCTTCTCGTCGCTCTTCGGCCTTGACATGAGTAAAATAGTATAGATAAGCGTCTGGACAGTCAATTATTATCTTTCGGTTCTCCATCGGCCACCTAAGTCCTTGCTAGTCGGTACAAGCTGAATGATCTACGTACCGTAATCCGTACCGCGAAAAGGCCGTTACATTGCAGGCAGAACAAACTGGGCACCAGCCAAATCTCTCAGGCGGATGCCTCGGTATTGCCTTGCGGCTGATGGCTGGTGATAAGGCGCGCTATCCATGCCAGGTTATTATCACGGAATTCCAATGAGGAGACCGACGCTCACACCGATGGATTGCTGGTGGCCTCCGGCAAAACTGTAGTCGTAAGCAGGTTCGAGGAACCAGCCGAAACGGTGTTTGCCGGTCGGCCAGAACATGAAGTCTCCCGCTATCTCCCCAGAGAGGGAGTTGGTCACTTTCCCGTTCTGTTTGAGGTGGACCCACTCGGGACCGACGCCCACCATGAACTCTGCCTTCCGTGATATGGTCCACGGCTTCTTGAAAAGTAGGTCGGTGTCCCATTCTGTTGACTTACGAGTGTAGAAGGGCGACACGCCTGCCTCAAGCTCCAGCCAGTTCTCTATCGGTGTCACCTCCGCTGCAAGATTCGGCGCGACCGTGGCCGCTCCTCCGCTGAGGTTCCAGCTGGTTGCTGCGCCAAGCTCAACAATGGCTATGGGGTCTTTGTCCTCAACGGCCTTTTGAGGATCGCAACGGGGCGTCTTTGTGGAGGTCTGCCCGTGGGCGGGCGGACACAAAAACAGAAACAGGCACGCTCTCGTGAGTATGAACTCGTATAGACGCATTGATGTCTCCAGAGTGAGTTGTGCGTTCCAGCATGCCCTTATTCTCAACGAGTGCGTAATCGCCGAGTCAGTCATCGAGCAGCTGGGGGTCTGCCGCCTTTCACCGTAGTCACCGGAACAAGCACGCGAGGAACCCTGGATTGCGCCCCGCAGTTTCCCGGTTAGGTAAGCGTGCACTGCACACCGGATGCTTCGGTCCCCCCACGGTGAGATTTACAAATGAGGGCAGTAGCGTCGACCGCACTGCCCTCATGGACGGGGGAGCGTCGTCTAGAAGTGAAACCCGAGCTGAGCCGTCAGGGAGCGCGGCGTCACGTAATGCGTTCCGCTGAAGGTCGAGAGAAAGTTATACAACGCCAGTTTGTTGGTGATGTTGATGGCGGTAAGCGTAAGACTCCATTTGTAATGGTCTCCTTTGAACAAATTATCGTCGCCCACCGAAACATCAAACAAGTTACGCGGCGCGATGCGCGGCGGATTGTGATCGTCGTTTTCGGTTCCGGGCGCCGGTATTTGTAGAAGCGATGACCCGTATTGGGAGGCAGGGCACAGGTTCGTGCCCAGACTGGAACTTAACGGAATACCCACCGGATTCCCAGGAGTGGGAAGCGTCGGGCGAACTGATCCGCAAAATAGTCTCGCTGCAGCCTGTTGATCCGCGCTTAACCCAGACGTATCCACAACCGTGTCTGTGCCCGCCGGGCCATTTGCACAGTTGCCTCCAGCGCACGGTGCTGGGCCGGCCACTAGGCCGCTGTCGTACCGCCAATTGAAACCGAGCCACGGGCCGACTTTCCACGGCTGGTACTGTGTGTGAAAGGTCATGTTGAACTTTTCGTCGTGGTCGATACGAAACGGCCCAGAGGCAGAGGGAACCGCGCCAGCCCCGCCGATCTGGGGCGTAAAGAAGCGGGCTGCCACACTGGAGAACACCATGAGCGCAGAGAACCCGTGAAGGTTCGGGACGCTGACGCGGCCCGCGTATCCCGGAATCTTCGACCGATCCCATTCAATCGGGAAAGTAATCGGTGTCGCGCCCAGCACGCTGAAGTCGTAAGCGTCGTGCGTGTACTTCCAGATGTACTCACCGGAAAAAACGAGATACTTCCCGAAAGCCTGCTGGAGTCCTGCATGGAATTCATTGCGCCAGCCCGGACTGAACGGAGTAACGTTCGACCCGGTGCAGAGAAGAAGCGGATTGAGTACGGGGTTAGCGCAACCCTGATTGGAGAGCACAAGGTTCTCATTAAAGGGCGTCTCCATGGTGCGCGCATATGAAACACGCAGAACCGTATTGGTACGTTTGACGTTATAAGCGACACCCAGTCGAGGTTCGGCCTCCCGATGTGTCGTAAGTCCGTTGTAGAAATCACCTCGCAACCCCAGGTTTAAGGCCCAGTTTCCCTTGATGATATTGTCCTGAACGTAAAGAGCTAGTTCCTTGACGTCGGTGTGCCCGTTGAATGTGTAAAGGCCGCTTGTCGATGTTGTGCAACCATCGTTGGGAGACGGAATTGTACGGGTCAAGTCATAGCAACCCAGCAGTGGATTGAAGTTTCCGTTCGCAATAAACGGTGCGGGGTAGAGAACGGGGTTGGTCGTCGTCGCGGTCGGGCACTGCGACGGATCGTTGATGCCGGGATTGCCAATAAAAACCGGGACGCCATTCGCGTCCAGACACGGTGAATTGAAGGTTGGATCTACAATCCCAAAAGGATCCTTTTCGTTCAGGAAGGTTTGCTCGTAAGTCGCTCCTACCTTGATGTTATTAATTCCTTTTACGTAAGACACGTCCGACCGCAGCCCCACATTTGTGAGGGTGCGTCTCTGGCTCACCGCTTCGCTCTGCAGGCCGGGTGCTCCCAGGTCAGCGAAGGGATTAGCGCTGGGATAGTAGTTGTACCCGTCCCTCCGCACAAAAGCACCCAAAGTGAAAACGGTGGTCGGATTGATTAGTCGAGTCCAGGAAGGGGCGATGTTAAATGTTTTGATCTGGGAACGCTGGTCGGCCGGGCCGACGACATTTCCATTGGGATCGAGGCCGCCATTGGCCACGACTACTCCGTTCCACGGGGTCGCCAGTTCCGAGTCAAAGGAGTTTGGCGTCTGGAACCACGAGCGGGTAAATCCCAAGTTCACGTGCATCGAATCCTTGCTTGAGAATTGATAATCCACCCGGTCGAATAGATTTTCTTCGTTGCCCTTGTCGTGCATCACGACAAACTCCGGAGGATCAAGGAAACGGCCGCTGTTTAGGCCACCGACAGAGATAAAGTTTCCCCACTTCGCTCCGCCGTAAGCGAGATCGGCTTGCACGTTGGAGGTTCCAAACGATCCGTAAGAAGCAGTTACGCTGCCATGGGGTGTGGTTACGCCCTGGCCCGAGCGCGTGGTCGCGACGATCACGACACTGGTTTTGCCACCGTATTCCGCGGGTGGCGCGCCCGAGATTACTTCCATAGACTCAATCGATTCCAACGGAATCTGGTTTGAGAAGACTTTGCTTTGCTGGTCGGTGATCGGCTGGCCGTCAACAGAAAATGAATTCTCCGCGTGGTCGCCAAGGCCGTGGAACAGGCCGTTGGAATCGGCAGCGATTCCAGGCGTTGAGAGAGTAACTAGGGAGCTGACAGAAGACGAAGCACTTTCCAAGGGGAGCTTGTCGAACAAGTTCTTGTCGACGTCGGTGTGGAAGGTGGGATCATTCTCCACCAAATCCCCCCCTGCCTCCACCGTTACGCTCTCGGAGGAACCGGCTACCTTGAGGCTGATTCTTACCTCCAAAGGCACTACGGACCGAACCTCAACGTCCTGAGCGTAAGGCGCAAAACCCGCCCCTGTCACGCTTAAATGGTAAGGGTTAAACGGAACATTCGGAACACTGAATTTCCCCGAACTGTCCGTGGTGGCCGATCGGTCGAAGTGGCTGACGGGATTGTGAACTTCGACAACGGCATTCGCAACCACAGCGCCGGATGGATCCACCACAGTGCCGCTGATGGACGCGGAGTTGGACTGAGCAACCGCATCAAGCCCAATTGCCAAACAGAAAACCACTACAAAAGTCGCGTGAAGCGACCTCTTGTAAGAAGCCAGCATGAATTCCTCCACAAAATTTGGTCCAAAAATCAAAGGGAACGGTTCTTGGGATACGAACCGGCATAGACAACTGCAATTTGATTTTTAGACAGTAGGAGGCGGGCGAACGCTGAGTGCAAACGCTATGAAGCGCTTTTTGGCAGAGAGTGGTTCTGCTCGAAAGGTGGACACGACAACGAACGTCGTCGGGCGCGGCGTTGAGTCAGCTCTGGGGGAAGCCGAATGAGCGACGATACAGACCGTACATTTTGCCGCTTCAGTGGGACTCGAATGGTGATGGGCAGCAAACGCTAATGCTGACCAAAAAGTCAGCATTAGACAAAAAAGCGCTACCTTTCTCGAAATCGACCGCATGACGGCTACCCCATGGAAGCTTCGTTTGAATCTATACCAAAATGCCAAACAAACGCAACGAAGGAGTGCCTACCCCGGTATGTACAGACAGCCTGCGTATGTTTTTGTGTTTGTTGGCCGCTAGTGCTAGTGGTGGTGTAAGGCAAGACCCGAGTAAAAGCCCAACACGACGACGACCAGTGCCCACAGAACGATCAGTAGCAGCCGAATGATCCCCTCAGTACGGCTCCCTCTCCTGTTCCGGTTCTGACTCTTCTTGAAGATTGATACCATAAGGTCACTGCGTCGCGCCTTCAAACAGGAACGCTCGAATCCACGGAGGCCTTGATGCGTATGGATACCGCAGCATTGGTTGCGTTGTCTCTGAAAGTTCAGGCCATTCCCTTGTATCGAAGGCTGTTCGACAGTTCCTCACGCATTTCCGAAATCTCTATGAGCGAAATGGACTGATCCTGCATTCTTGAAATTCCCGCGGCAGCGCTAGCATCTCGCCCGCATCCCGACACCGGACAGCCCACTCAACCAGGCTTCGGTACTGGTCGAACTTGGCGACGTTCCCCAACCATTCCGTGCCCGACGAGCTTGTAATCACGACCACGTTCGGCACATCGCATGGTCCAACACAGCCGCTGATCGTCAGCTGAACTCGCTTCAGCAGTCCCCGTTTCCGCCATTCACTCTTCAGCCATTCCACCGGAACTTCGGGCAAACCACGCTCGACATTGCCGCAACAGCAGCCTCGACAGATCGTGATCTGTCCGACTACGAGGCGCTTCGTTTTCAATGGACAATCTCGATCTTCGTTCACAGCGTGTGATCCGTCCCCAGTTCTGGAAGCCAGTTAATCCAACAGGCCATATAGGTCGTCCATTTCAATCGGTTTCGGTGATCTGCGAGACTGTAAGAAAACGGCCGCAATCAAAATCACCAAGATCGCGAGGGCGATTAGGATTGCCCAAGCTCTGACTTTCCGACTCTGGACCAGGTGACCAATTTGCATAGCCACAACTCAAACTTCCCTCCAATTCCCCGACTCATCGCCCGGATTCAGCACCACGGGGCAACAATCTTGTGGAATTGAGGATGAATGCCAACTCTGAGGTCACGTGAATAAAGGCGGCCAGTAGCGGATTCAGGAAGCCAAGGGCTGCCATTCCCACTCCTATGCCGTCCACAACGAGCGTGCCCACAAAATTCTGCATGATGATGCCGCGGCAACGTCGAGCAAGCCGCAGAGTTTCGACTAATTTCGACAGATCGCTTCCGATCAAGATCACGTCCGCGCTCTCCCTGGCGACATCAGTTCCCGATCCCATGGCGATGCCAACATTGGCTTCTACGAGGGCTGGAGCGTCGTTGATTCCGTCACCGACCATCGCGACCTTACGCCCTTTGCTTCGCAGCTCAGCCACCCGCATTGCTTTCTGCTCCGGAAGAAGTCCTCCCACCGCTTCATCCACTCCGAGATCGCGGCCAACCGATGAAGTTACAGCCTGCGTATCTCCGCTCAACAGAATAGTTCTCAAACCCATCTGTCGCATTGCCGCAACCGCATTCTTTGCTTCTGGCCGCAAGACATCCGCAATTCGGATGCTCCCGAGAACTTCCCCCGCGCGAGCGACGTAGACTTCCGACGCCCCGCCGGCGCCGTTACCATCTGGGGGCAAACCCCTCGTCATGCCATATTCCACTAAGAGCGCCAGACTACCCACCAGGATCTCCTCGCCTTGATAACTCACCCTGACTCCTCTTCCGGGCGTGTAGCAGAATTCATCGGGTTCCTCAAGAGGAATGGCGAGTTCCGTTGCCCGCGCAACAACTGCCCTGGCGAGAGGATGTTCCGATTTGCGCTCCGCGATACTGGCGGCCGCTATGATTTGTCGCTCGGCGAAGCCATTGGCGGAAATGACTTCCCGGATCTGCGGTGTACCGAAGGTTAGCGTCCCAGTTTTGTCCAAGAGTACCGTGTCCACGGCGGACAGCGCTTCCAGGTAGAGGCCGCCTTTAATGATGGCTCCCTGATGCGCCGCTCGGCCGATGGCTCCGAGGATTGCCAGTGGAGTTCCAGCCGCAATGCCGCATGCTCCGGCAACAATCACAACTGAAATGGTCGACCTGACATTGTGAGTAATGATGAATGTGAGAACGGCAGCTCCCAGGGCAAAATACACAAGGTAGCCCGCCAGGCGATCCGCAGTTTTCTGAATCGGAGCCCGTGACTTCTCCGCGCGCTCGACAGCTTCAATGATTCTTCCGAACGTCGTGTCGCGTCCGAGTTTCTGGGCGCGAACTTCCAGAGCTCCTGATTGATTGATGGTTCCGGCGTAAACCACATCTCCGGGTGTTTTCTCAACTGGCATGGCTTCGCCAGTGATCGCCGCTTGCTCCACAAACGAGCGGCCGCCAAGCACAGTGCCATCAACCGGGATGCGTCCACCCGGTTTCACGATAACCGTATCCCCAACCTGAACTTGGTCGGATGCGACCTCAATCACTTGATCATTACGGCGGACTGCGACGGTTCTCGGGAGAAAATCGAGCAGACTCTGGATAGCCCGCCGGCCTCTGCCAACTGTGAGACCCTCCAAGACTTCGGCGGCAAGGACGAAGCCGGTGATGACCAGAGCAGTGAAGAACTCTCCAATCGCCAAAGCCGAGAGAAGAGCAATGGTCATCGAGAGTTCCATCGTCATCTTTCGTTCAACGATGTTCTCGAAAGCTTCCTTGAAAATGGGATACCCGCCGATCAACGCACCCGCGATGCCGATTACGCTGATGCGAGGAAACGGCTCCCACAGCCGAAACCAGACCGCGGCCGCAGCCAAGGCCACAAAGCCGATGCGGACTAACTCAGCCCACTCGACTCCATGACCGTGCTCTTCGCGTTCCGAGCTAGGGTCAGGCTGGTTTAGTTCTGGGGACTTCCGTGTTCCGCTGAGATGCGGAGGGTTGGCTAGGGACTTTTCGATGATGGGCGAAGAACTCATAGCGACGTTTCCTCCGTGGTACAAGAGCGATATTCCAGATTAAGACTCGACCATTTCGATCAATTGATAGCCACCTAGCACGAACTGTGCCCCCAAGGAGCGGGCGCCGCTAAAACGGAACCCGAGAAATGAAACCGATATTACTCAGCGATCCGCGCAATGACGACAGGCAGCACGGTCAACGCTGCGATCGTGGAAAACACCACACCACCTAACATGACAGTGGCGAATCGGCCTTGTGCTCCCGAGCCTTCCCCAATCAATGCGAGGGGAAGGACCGCCGCGATTGCACACAGTCCAACGAGGGAAACATCGCGAAATTTCGCCTGAGCTCCTCTATAACATGCATTTCGAAGGTTGCCGCACAGCCTGCGGGCCTTGGCGATCTCGGAGGCAACTAGCCAACCCTGCACGATAGCCAGCGCAGAAACAAAACAGAAACCGGCTACCACGCCCCGTCCGGCGTGCATACCCCGAACAAAAAGGGCAAGCACGCCTCCACTAAACCCCAGGAGCACATCGGTTATGACGAAGGCCATGCGCTGCCACATATAATGAGTCGCCAACGAATGGTTCATCATACATACCCCCATAGGTATAGCACAAGCTTCCGGCATGATATCATTCGTTTGCACATGAGTCATACAATCAAGAACAAACAGAAGATGATTTTGCGGAGCAAACGCATCCGGGGGCAATTTGAGGCTCTTGAGCGGATTCTCGATGAGGGACGCGATTGCTCGGAGGTGTTGCAGATCATCAGCGCAGCAAGAGGGGCAGTCAACAGCCTGATGACCGAACTCTTGGAAGGGCACATTCGGCACCATGTGCTTGACCCGAAGCGGAAACCAAATTCGGAGCAGACGCACGCGGCCGATGAGGTGATCGACATGGTGAAAACCTACCTCAGATAGCAGGGCGGTGCCTTGCGGGCGGCCTTCCGATGAACGACCGCGACGATCCGCCGGGCTCCCACTGTTCACAACGCGGCGCAGCAGGCCAAGGGCGGCTGGGAAGCTCCACTGTACTCACCTCTCTCAAGTTCCTGAACGCTCGCATACGTGTCAGCCATCGTTCTTCAGGACTCTCACATGACCTTAGCAAACGAGTAGCTTGTGCTGCGCCCACCTTCTGGATTTCGCACTGGGATATTCGTCTACGAGCTGGGAGGTGTTATCGGCTCTCATGATCACGCATGTTTTGAAACACAACAACGTATCGGAAAGCGACTTTACGACCATACCGTCAGCATGAAAGCCTCGCGCCGGATCCACAAGAGGTGGGCCTGTACCTCCATGTTCCCTTCTGTAGATTCCGGGACAGCGTTAGATCGCGGTTTGCACGGCGTGAGGCAGCGCGCTTTCAGCATGGGGCGGGGCGGGTGGCACCGAGGATCTTGGTGCACTACCCGTGGTCAATGTGGTCAACAAGGTATACCCGCGTGACCACCTGGAGACCGAATTTCTCAGGCATTAGAATCACTCACTTGCGGCTGCTGTGCAGGAACCCTTTTTGACCACCTGAGCTAAGAGCCTATTTCCGCTTGGGTTCGTCCTGCTCGTCTGGCCTGTTGGCGGGGATAGCTGTGGAGCAGCGGAAAACTTTGGACGCCGCCAGGGATAACTTCCTGTTTGCCCGTGATTCGGGCACAATCCACCGCTGCAATTCGGAAATCAGGCCACGGGCCCTAGGGGTTCATAGTTTGGCGATGAGGCAGATGCCGGACCACGGGCACGAGCCCTGGCGTCCGTTCGAGCGGTAACAGAGACAGCAGCCGCATGCCGAACGAAAGGCGCTTGAGACGTACCGCCGTTTTGAGTGGCGAACGCACGTCAACTGGCTTCCAGCCGTAGGGAACGAAGAACTCCGGGTGGAGGCGATGAGAATTGCGACAAGCAACCGAGAACGCGGCGATTTAGACATGGAGCGTCCTTTAAATGTGTAAGGAACGCGCATGAATCTGCACCCACAGGGCGAAAGCCTGCCAGAAGGCGGAGTGCCCGATTGGATCGCGCAACTGCTGCAGTACCACCACGAATACGCTGGCCCAGATCGTCGCGCGATGGACTTTGCCTCTGGACCAGTAGTCGTAGCCCATTATCAATAGCAGTAGCGGGATGGTACATAGGAACGATGCCGCACGGAGACCCCACCACTGAGCGGGAACGGGCCAGCGCACAAAGGCCGCATCCAGAATTGCAATCGTGGCGATCAGGATGAACCGCTTGTGGGCGGCAGGATTAAAGCGGTTGCGGAAGGCGAAATAAATCAGCGTCGAGAAGGCCAGCATGGTCGTGAGGGTGACCGTGGAGAACGCTCTTACGCCCGATCCCGCTTCGCCGGGGGCGAAGTGCCTACCCAGGGAATCGGCGGCTGCCAGCAGGCCGAGGATGACCATCAGACATGCCAAACCGAAGCCCAGCAGACCCAGGCGGCGATGCAGATCAACGCGGCCGGCGGCGACCAGCGAGGTTTGCACGATCAACAAAAGCACCCAGCAGGAAAACACCGCGCCATGGATGTGAACCAGCAGGTTGGGCAGCGGAGCTTTGAACACCCCGGCCAGATAATAGCTGCGTGCGAAACCCACAAAGACCGAAGCGAGAATCACCACAGCCTTGCCCGAGAAAAAAAGATCGTCGAAGTGGTCGTTCCACTGGTGGCGGCCTATCCCAGTTAGGCATCGGGTTACATCGGTTCCCATAGTTCTCCCAAACTGCAGTTCTCCCAGACCGAGAGCGCCCTCCGGCCGATAACACCACATGCGAATCAGAGTTCCGTCCGCGACTGTCGTGGCAATCGAATCCTGTCAAGTCCGGCACTACTTCATAGGCGAAAAATCCGTCGGATGCATATACGCCGACTCCTCTTTTTCCACCAGCTTGTTGGCCTGCTCGGATTTGATCACCTCTTGAAACTGCGGGTCGGCCACAAATGCGGCCCAGTTCTTTTTCGCTTCCTCCCGGCTGGAATACGCCAAGATATCGACGAATGTATTGTCCCAACCGGGAGCACCCTCGGGTACCCAGTAACCCACAACCTTCAGATCGTGTTTGGTGAGTAGCTTTGAAGTCGTGTCGCGAAACCGTGACTCCAGCGCCGGCAGTTTGCCCGGGATGGCATGATAAACGCGAAGCTCGAAGACGCGATTGCTATCGGCCCTCACTTGATTCGCGTGCATCAGGCGGGCAGTAATAAGCGATCCAGCGGCAAAGGACACCAGGGCGATGACGCAAACAGTCCATCCTCTAGATTTCCAGCCTTCGAATTTCCGGCGGTTGTGTGTCATGGAAGTTTCCTTTCTATTCACCGCAAAGTATTGATTTTATGCCCGACGGAGTTCAATGCGTCCCGAACGACAATCATCGGGTTCACGCCGGTTGTGCTTCCCAAGGATCGAAGGTTCCAACATTCCAGACATGTCCCTCGGGATCGCTGCAGGAGAATGCTTTACCGCCATGCTCTTTCTCTTCAAGATCGATCACCATCTTGGCGCCGGCCATCTTGGCGCTGGCATAGATCGCATCTATGTCGGATACGACAAGATAAGGACTTTGGGTCTCTGCTCCGCCGATCTCATCCGGTTGCTTCAGCAACTTCGACACTGGCGTCCCACTAATGACCGAGCCGACCATGATCATGCCGTTACCGAAAGTCAGCTGAGAATGCATCACCACACCGTCGGGCCCGGCATAAACGGCCTGCTTCTCAAACCCGAAGGCCCGGCACAGCCAATCGATCATTGCCATGGCATTTCGATAGCGGAGCCCAGGAATTACGGTTGATTTGCAGTTCTTCGCAGAGGTGGTCATGTCCATCATTCTGTCACCGAAGGCGGCGTGATGCTTGGAAAATTCGGAACTAAACGATGGGCACGTGATTTTGCCAAGGTCCGCGGAGTGCGGAATAGGTGGTAGGGTTGATACCGGAAAACGCACGGAAATCATTAGCAAAATGCGATTGGTCGTAGTATCCACAGCGGAGTGCCAGCTCCGTCCAAGGCACGTCCACCCCGTTGTGCAAAGTTCGCACGGCGGTCTGAAAGCGGCGTATGCGGCACCACGTTTTGGGGCTCATCCCAACCTGTTCTCGAAACACCTGTGAGAGTCGACGCTCGCTTACTCCTAGAGATCGGGCACATTCGGCAACGCGGAACCCTTTTTGCCCGAAGAGATGCAATGCATGATCGACCAGTTCAGAACGCCGTGTGCCTGGATGAACATGAATACGTCCGGTCAGGAGGATCTCCAAGGTCCTCAGCTTCTCGACGGGTGTAGGAACCTCGCACAGCCTGTCCGTGAGAGACGTGCCCGGCCAGACCTCTTCCAAACCTATAGAGCGCTCAAAAAACAGGTCGGCGCGCTCGCGGAACAGCCCCGCAAAACCTCCAGGCTCGATCAAAATCCCGACCATCTCCTCCATGTCCGCAGTATCCACAACCCCAAATCGTGCCCGCGTACCTACGATGATGGCTCGTGGAAGGAGCCTGCTTGCTTTTCCGTCCTCTCCACAGTCGGTGAGATAGCTGCGGGACAAATTGAGGATGATCTGCATGCAGCCGTTGGGCAAAACGCGTTCCCGATGGTGGGAAAACCGGGGCGCCCGGCAGTACCACAGTGATCGAACCCATGAACGAAGAAGGGGATTTGGAGGTTCTTCCAGAAAGACTATCGGTTCACTTGTTGTGAGGTCAGACAAAACCCGGTACCACATTCATCCTACCACTCGTTTAACTCTGAAAAGTTGGAACCTCAGACTTGGATGCCGCTTGCTGTCATAGACCGGCTTCTGGGAAGTTGCCAAGGCATATCGGGGGTGCAGCGGATCTTAACGATTTCCGTCGAGTTGTCGGCAAGCCGGAAGTAATGGCGCGATGGTCGTCCCTACTGCGACAATAATTCGGTTACTTCCGCCTTGCCCGTCATCCAGGGATAGTCTCCCTGGTTGCTGCGTTTCTCGATCTCAGGAACAAAGAATCGCGTGACGCCAATTGTCATCCGGTAAGGGTTGAAACCCTTCATTTCAAGCCTAAAGCCGTAGGATGCTTAGGCTGATAAAGGCCGACCTCACCTCCACCCGGAAGCCGCATCTTCGTAATGGAACCCCATCGTGCTTCCTGAACTTCAGAGCACTTAACGCCCTTCTCTGCGAGGGAAGCCATTTCGGATTTCAGGTCGTCGCTCATGAAATAGAGGTCTTGGGTGCCAATCTCATTGGATGGGTGTACTGCGGCTTCTCCGGGCGGCAGGGCGAAGATCAACCAGCCATGACCCGCATCAACGGATTTGAAACCGAGGACATCGCGGAGAAATGCGCGGTCCGCCTCGGCGTCCTTACTGTAGAGAATTACGTGAGCGCCAAAAATCATCTGTCCCTCCTAACCGGACCTGTGTGCAGTGCCGGTAGTCGCTACCCGGTGTAAACGGTTCCCTCTTCTACCAAACAAATAGGATTCCCCCATGGATCCTCGGCATAGAACGATCGTTCGCCCCACGGGCGCACCACGATGCCGCCTCCCGGTGCATCGTGAACTTCCTCGCGCGACAGACAGCTCAGCGCCTGGGCGCGATCGAATACTGCCTCTAGATTCTTGACCGTAAAGTACAAAGACTTTGCCGCTGGGTGCGGCTGGCTCTTCGAGGAAACATCCAGCACTTGCAGGGTTACCGGCCCACAATCGAAGTAGCATCGATGTCCCGGCTGCTTCCGCCCTTGTACACCAAGCAGCTTCGTATAGAACGAGGTCGCGGCGTCGAGATCGCCGACCTCCACGTTGAGCCTGAAGAACTGCGGCACGTCGTCAGGCGCTTCGCGCTTTGGCGGCTTCGCCTTGACGGCTGTTGGTTTTTTTGTTGCGGACATCTTGTTTTCCTCCTGTGCGGTGCCTCACGGGGCCTTGAAAGTGCGCCAGCCAATCGCTCACCAACGCCAATCGCTTTCGCTCGATGCGATAAATACGCATCCTACCCTGCCTCTCGTGCGTGAGCAGACCAGCGGCCTCAAGAACCTGAAGATGCCGGGTCGTGGTCTGCCATGCATGCGCGAACATCGCCGCAATCTCTCCGGCAGTCATCGCGCCTCCATTGAAATAGACAGCGAGCAGCACGCGGCGCCGAGCCGGGTGGGCCAGCGCCCCGAAGACATCCTTATACGCGTCTCGCCGCACCCTCGGTGCAGGTTTAGGCATTAACAATATTCAGCCATATTGCTGAATATTTGTCAGCACATGTCCACTGGAGGGTCACCAGGCCTACGAACGAGTACTTTGCACTCCGCGAACGATGTAGTCAGGCCGAAGCGTGTCAGACACCGCTGTCAAGAGCGCACCTGTCAGATTGCATCTGTGAAGGCCGAACCTTGACAGATGTGCGTTCGCGGCGTACTAAAGACTTTATGAGTTGGGCATGTCCGCGGTGTGATCGGACCTTTCGTCAGGTCAATCAACGTCACGCGTGCGGGGTCGGCAGAGCCGCGACTTTACTCAAAAGTAGGCCACCAGCCCTCATCGATCTCTACCGGAAACTCGAGACCACTGTTAGGGGCTTTGGCGAGGTGGAGGTAGTCACACGTGACCGGTACGCGCTGTTCCGGACAACACGCATCTTTGCGGACCTGACGGTAACGCGGGATGCGCTTCGCGTGGTGGTTCACCTCGGTCGCAAGGTGAGTGCACCGTCCTTCATCAAAATCGGGCCAAGCGGCAACCGCGTCTCACACGTCGTCCTTGTCCGGACTGCCGGGGACCTGCGCACGGTCATGCCGTTCTTGCGTGAAGCGTTCGACCTCGCCGTGAGTGAAAAGTCATAAAATTAATCTTCTATTCACACGTGCACCGCAGTAGTCGGTTCTCAGCAGGGCAGGTTGTCAGGCCCTTTGACATTTGGTATCCAGTCCGCAACCTGCTGGAAAGCTATCGGACTCACTATCCCACTAGGCAGATCTCCTCCTGAATGAAAAGTCACTGGATCGGTTGCACGAGACAACCGAATGCCGCGTTGGCGTCCGTCTCCCACCGCATGTTGCGCTCGTCCCAAACAATTTCCTTGTGCCCGATCCTAAGCACGCTCCTGTTCGACAGCAGCGCGTGAACCTCTGTGTCATCGGCGCGCTCGACCACCGCGATCCCGCGCCCGAGGACCGCCGCGCGGTCGCCCCTCTTTAGGTTTCTGTCTCGCTGGCGTCGGTCGTAATACCTTCTTTGCTCCTCTCGATCAGGTAATCGAGTCCGGCTGGGTCAAAGCCAGAACGCTTGCCCCATAAAGAACGAGTCTGGTCGTTGTCGAGGACGAAGATGTCGCTACCGTAGAGGGTCAAAGCTTGGAGCCGAGGCCAAATTTCCGCTAGCGTGAACGGCAGGGCGTCCGGCGACAGGAACAGATTCTTGGGGTACGCAAGCTGGGCCCGCCATCCCCGCTCGTGCTCTACGACGGCGCCCCACAAGCATACTTCTCCGTAGATACCGCATCTGTCGTATCCGTTCTTTCGTAGATGCTCAAGGCTCTTGGCGGCGTAGACGCCGCAGGTGCACTTCGCTTGCGGGGCTTCGTGGGAATCATGGCCTTCGACGCGACCAGCGATGGTTCCGACGACAGCAGAAGCCCTGCATCTCGCCTCCAACGACTGGTTAGGGTGCCATCGCTCCCCGCAGAGTGACTTGAGCCCCTTGGTGTCCCACGTCCACCCACGGTAGCCGACAATGGGCAAGATGTAATCAGGGATGGTCATTGCTTGACTGGCACCTGCTCGGGCTCCGACTCTGGCGAGTGAATCGGCTCAGGCTCGCGGGTCGGCTGTTCCACCGGAAGTTCCAGCGGCTCCACGACGATGGTTCGCAACGGCCTACCGATTTGCATCATTTGCTCCCAGTTTTCATGTTGCCTTTAGAGCCGAGCATCTAGCCCAGCTTCCCCACTCGGAATTGCAATGGCGAGATTGCAATCGCTGTTCGCCCCTTTCATCAGGCGGCACACTGAGGCTCTCGAAATGTTGTGGCGCTTGGCGACCTGTGTCAAAGACATCCCCGAGCGGCGATCTTGCACGACTTGCTCTCGGTTCACATCCAAACGCGATCTCCCGATCTGACGGCCCTCAAGTTTGGCCCTTCGCATTCCTGATCTAACCCGGTCTGCCACAAGTGACCTTTCCAGTTCCGCAATCGCCGAGATGATCGTCACGAAAAGACGCCCCATCGGCCCGCTTGTATCGACGTTCTCTCGACGTGAAACGAATTCAATTCCCATACTGTCCAACTCGTCGATCACTTGTAGAAAATTCCGAGTGCTCCTCGCAATGCGGTCGAATGCCGCTACCAGCACAACAGAAAACTTTTTCCGCCGCGCATCCGCCATGAGGGCATCAAGACCCGGACGGCGTGCGTTCTTTCCACAAAACCCACGATCAGCGTATTCGTGTACAACCTCGAATCCTCGCTGAGAGGCCAACTCCCGGAGATCGTAAAGTTGACTTTCGACGTGCTGGTCGGGCGTTGAGACTCTGACGTAGATTGCGGCGGCTTTTTTCATTCTGTGATGCTCCCTTTTATTTGCTAACTCTTTGCTCTCGGCAGCCCATACCTGCCTTGAATGAGTTGAATCGGCTGCCCGTTTCGGCTGTCGAACAGGACCGTCTCTGAATCGAACTTTCCTTGGAATCCTGCTCGCTGCAAGCAGGCTTTTGCTTTCGCCACACTCAGCACCATAAAAAGGTTGCTGGCGAACTTATTCTGCTGGAACGGAAGCTGGAGAAACGGGATGCCCGCCGAGAATAGGGCAATCTCCGCGTTCATTATGTGTTCGCCCTCCGCAACGAGGCGGTTGAATGACTCGCGCTCAGCGGTTTCGGACACCTGCGGCTGTTCGGCAGCCTCCGCGAGAATCTTCTTCAATTCGTCCAGCGTCACCTGCCGCCAATCGGAGTCTTCGTCTCGCAGTTCCAGACTGGGGACGGTAGCGGTCAGGGCAAAGCGTCCGATGTGGGGATCGTCGATCACAAGGTCGAAATCACGCGAGCGATGATCGTGCCGAACTCGCACCGACTCGAATGCGATCTTGTTTACCCTCAAATGTACTTGCCGCACTGCTAGGTCAGGTCTATTCATCCGTCCTCCGCAACCCCTCACCGCATTCTGGGCAAACCATCGATGTCCCGTACTTCTCGATGAGCCGCTCACTGGCAATTTCAACGACCACACTCTCAGGCCCCAGAAGATTCAGTTCGCTCCAGACGTGATCGGTCATTAGTCGGCCAATGGTGCTGTTGGGCAACCCCACAAGTTGTTCCTTCAGAATCGCACCGATGCAGAGCGAGCCGACCACCCGCTCGAAGGGAGTCTTGGAACGAGCGAGGCTTCGCTGTTCTTGGATGAGGTCCTCCAAGCCGATTTCTTTATCTCCGCTGTAGTAGGGGTGCACGCATTCACCTGCATTGCTGTTATACCCAGTTGATCTCGAAAATCGATAGGAATTCAGGACAATATTTTGAGTAATCACCAGAAAGGATTACTGGCGTGCTACTTTCTGCAATCGGGTGTGCTGTTCCAGAAACTTTTCTGGGGATTCCTAGCGATTTTGCGAACGCCGTTGGTATATATACGGTAGGAGGACACATGTCACTAGAGAAGGAATTTATTCGGGACGGGAAGCGTCGGATCATCGGTTCGGTCATCTGAACGGACGTTGTACGGGGTTCGTCTTCAGAAGTGCAGTAGGAACACCGCTGGCTCGCTCAAACGTGTTGCGGAGGAGTCTACACAAGATCTTGGGAGAGATGGGGCGCGAGAAGTGCGGCTTCCATGCCTTTCGGAGATACCGTGTGACTCATCTTCGCAAGCAACGAGTGCCGGAGGATCTGTTGCGATTCTGGATCGGTCACGCCGATGGGAGCGTCACAGACGGCTACTCGAAGGTGAAGGAAGATGTTGAGTTCCGCAGATTCACGGCGGAGCAAGCGGGACTCGGTTTCCACATGCCCACTGTGGCACCGAAATTGCCAGTTGCACCCATTGCACCCAAAACTGCGGGTGCTGAAATCGCTCTAACTGCTTGAAGGAATTGGTCGGGGAGAGAGGATTTGAACCTCCGACCCCCTGGTCCCGAACCAGGTGCTCTACCAGGCTGAGCCACTCCCCGACTGTCCACTGGAGGACGGCCACCACCGGAACGATGTGGCGACTCGAACTCAGACAGTATAGCATTCTGCAACCAGACCATTCCGCTGGCGGACAGTTCCGTCCTGCCTGTCGACGGGCGCGCAAAGGCTGCTACAATCTTGGTCATGTCGTCCTTTTTAGCGCTATTAAAACGTTTCTATGCTGGCTTTTACTAGTGGAAGGCTTCTGACTCCGACCGGCGCCGTCGAGCGTCCTCTCGTGCTCGTCGAGCAGGGACGCATCCTCGAAATCTCCAGTCGAAGCAGCCGGCAGATTCCCGCCCAGGTTTCCATTTCCGATCTCGGCGATGGCGTGATAGCGCCGGGTTACGTAGACCTTCACATTCACGGCAGCGCCGGATACGACGTCATGGACGATACCGCCGAGGCGCTTCCGGCGATCGAACAACTGCTTGCGCGCCACGGGGTCACGAGTTATTTTCCGACCACCGTCACCGCTTCGATGGATAGGACTTTGCGCGCACTCGAACGGCTGGCGGATGCGATCGAAGAGAGTGAACGAGATCGCGAACGAGATCGCGAGCAAGATCGCGAACCAGATCGCGATCAGGCGCACGAGCGACGGCCGGCGGACGGCAAGCGCCGCGCCCTCCCGCTGGGAATCCATCTTGAGGGACCATTCATCAGCCATGCGCGCCGAGGAGTTCATCCTCCCGAAGATCTGCTGGCTCCGACGCTGGCCTTGTTTGAGCGATTCTGGCAAGCCGCTCGCGGACGCATTCGCATGATGACCATCGCTCCTGAACTGGAGGGCGCGCCCGAGGTCATTGCCGAAGCGGCGCGGCGCGGCGTTTGCGTGAGTCTGGGACATTCCGACGCCGATTTTGCGGCGGCTGAACGCGGAATCGCGGCGGGAGCACGCCACGCGACGCACACCTTCAATGCCATGCGTCCGCTGGATCACAGCACGTTGGACCATCGCAGTCCCGGTATCCTGGGTGCGGTGCTTACGGACGGTCGCATCAGCGCGGACATCATCGCCGACGGCGTTCATCTCGATCCCGCAATCGTCAAACTCGTGGCCAAGGCCAAAGGCCCGGAGCAGACGGTTCTCATCACGGATGCAATTTCGGCAACCGGAATGCCTGAGGGCCGCTATCGCCTTGGGTCCCTCGAAGTGGATGTTCGAGACGGCAAGTGCATGGTCGACGGCAAGCTGGCCGGAAGCGTGTTGACCATGGATCGCGCCGTACGCAATCTCGTCCGTTTCGCGGAATGGGACCTGGCATCCGCGGTTGCGTCTGCCAGCCAAAATCCAGCGCGGGTGGCGCGAATCGCCAATAAGGGTGTTCTCGCGGCTGGAGCCGACGCGGACTTCGTTGTCCTCAGCCACGAGGGCGAAGTGTTGCGGACTTTTATCGGCGGAGTGGAATGCTCCTCTACATGAAGACTGATTAAGGAGAGTAATGGCTGAGACGCGCAAATTTCCGCACCACCTGATCCGAGAGATTTTTGAGCAGCCCGACGCTTTGCGGCGCACCATTGAACCGCGCGTCTCTCTGTCCGAAGGACGGGTTCGTCTGGACGAAATCCATATCTCGCGCGAGGAACTGCGCGCGCTGCGGCGGATTAACATCGTGGCTTCCGGGACCAGTCGTCACGCGGGAATGACCGGCCAATTCATGATGCAGGAACTTGCCAGCGTTCCCGTCGAAGTGGACTACGCGAGCGAGTTCGAATACCGGAATCCAATGATTGGGCGGGGCGAACTCAGCATCTTTATTACTCAGTCGGGAGAAACCGCCGACACCACCGCAGCGCAGCGCGAAGCACGGCAGAAGGGATCGCGCACCATTGCGATTTCAAATGTTGAAGGCTCGACGATCGCCCGCGAAGCCGACGGATTTATCTACACTCACGCTGGTCCGGAGATCAGCATCGCGTCCACCAAGGCATTCACCGCGCAGATGGCGTGCTTGTTTCTCTTCGCGCTCTACCTTGGAGAAATCAAGGAAACGGTTGCGAAAGCGCTGGCCCAGCGCTACATCGGCGAACTTCTCGCGCTGCCTCAAAAAACGGAAACGACTCTGGCGGCGTCCGACCAAGTCGAACAACTGGCCGAACTTTATTATCGCGTGGACGATTTCATGTTTCTCGGACGCGCCATTCATTACCCGATCGCCATGGATGGAGCTCTCAAGCTGAAAGAAGTTTCCTACATTCACGCCGAAGGCTATCCGACCGGAGAAGCCAAACACGGGCCGAACGCGCTGATCGATTTCCGCTTGCCGCTGGTCATGATCGCGACCTGTGATCCCAACGATACTGGCTCCGTGCTGCGCTATGAGAAAAACGTCAGCAACATGGAAGGGTTTAAGAAGCAAGGTGCGACCGTGATCGCGCTGGCAACCGAAGGCGACGCAACCGTACCGCAACTGGCGGATCACACCATCTTTATTCCTGCGGCGCCGGAACTTTTGTCGCCGATTCTTGAGATCGTTCCGCTGCAACTGTTCGCTTATTATGTTGCGGCCAAGCGCGGGCTCGATGTGGATCGTCCGCGGAATCTGGTGAAGGCGGTGACGCTGGAGTAGGGCAGCTCTCAGCTCTCAGCTCTCAGCTCTCAGCTCTCAGGAAAACCGGGCACCCCCCTTATACCTCGGTCTATTAGAATCATTGACTTAGAGTGTGGTCTCCTCTCAAAGTATTGAGCGGAATGGACTTATTCGTAAAGTCCTGAGTGCGTTGGAGTTAGCTTCTGGAAACGGGGTGCGGGGCATCGTCTCGCCAAACTTCTGTTTGTGTTGTCAAAGAGCCAATGCAGGTTTGACTGCTACCTCTATTTTATCGCGGGGTGTCAAGAAAAAAGACCGGCCATCGAGGTAGGCTTAACCCAATGAAGGGACCTGCAAACTTTGGCTGTGACGGCTACCGCGAGAAAACGGCCGGATGCGGCAAACCTGGCCCTTCCCAACTACTTGCTCAGGCTGGCGGTCCAATCCATCACTACGGACATTGGCGTCAAGGCCGATTTCAGCTGCGTGTTGATCAAGAAGCGCTGACCGTCTTTGCTTACATCGTAGGCGAACCGTTCGGAGGTGGCGACCATTTCGCGGGGATTCGCCTGGAAAAGCACCATCGGGGTTCCCGCATCGAAGTTGGCGCCGGTGGTAACGGGCACGGCCATGATCTTGCCATCGGCAGCGAGGTAGAACAACTCTTTCCCGTCGCTTCGCCATTTGGGCTGTTCCCCTCCCGCGTTCGACAATTGCCACTTTCCATGCGCTGCAGGGAAGGAGGTTACGTAAATCTCCCATCGTCCGCTTTCATTCGAAGCATAGGCGACCCATTTGCCATCCGGTGAAAAGCGGGCGACATTAGCAGAGGCTGCCTTCAGAAAAAGAGTGGCCGTGAGTTCCGGAAAAGTCACGCACCACAAGTCGGGGCCGCGTTGATAGATCACGTATTTCCCATCGCGCGACCAATCGAGTGGATAGCGATCGGGACCTTCCTGCGGGATTAGCTGCTCTTCTTGCGACCCATCCGCATTTTTCACGTACAAGTTGAATTTCTGGGCGCGGTCCGAAGTAAACACCAGCCTGGTTGAATCGGGGCTCCAGAGAGGCGTGGAATCGATAGCGGGATCGAACGTCAGCCGTTTGGCGCCCTCGTTTTCGAGATCGTAAGTCCAAAGATCGGTATTCGTGGTGCCAAGATCCATGGCGTCTGCGGCAACGAACTTCCCGTTCGGCGACAGAGAGATGTTGCCGTAAACGCCCGGCTTCGTTGCGACTCCAACTTGCTGCCCCTTGCGGTCAAACCAAAGCAGTTGCGACGCTCCCGTATCGCCGGATGATCTCTGAGCGACCAAAATGCCGCTCTCGGAACTCGCGAACACTGCCTTCTGAATTCGCGGCAAGTATTCAATTTCTGTGAGAACGGGAGTGGGTTCTCCGCCCAGTTCAAGTTTCTTCGCGTCGAACCGTTGCGCAAAAAGAGTTTGATCGCGGTAAAAGAGCAAATAACCAGGTGCGGCATAAGCGACGTTCGCTCTCGCTTGTGTAATCAGGCGCTTCTCTTTGGAATTCAGGGCGCCCACATAAATGGAAGAGAGAGTCTTCCGGCCGGAAAGGTCCATAGCCAAGTATAGAAAGTGATTTCCGTCAGGCAGAAAAACAGGCCAGCGGTGGCTGTCTTCCGCATGCTCCCTGTCTGGAAATGTGATTTGTGTTGGCGTACCTCCGGAAGCAGCGATTCGATACAGGCCAAATCCCAACTGTCCGCTCGGAGTAAACAGGATGACTCCGTCTTTGTTCCATGTACCGCCGCGGCCGGTCTGGGCCTCGCAGAGGGTTTGCACCGGCCCGCCTGCTAAATCCAGCCTCTTTAATCTTCCGTCTGCAAAAAATCCAAGCGACCTGCCATCGGGAGACCAGAACGGAAAATTGGCTCCCTCAGTGTTGGGAATTGCCCTCGCCTGCGGAGCGCCGGGCTCATAGATCCACAGAAGGTTTTTTCGCTCGGAATCCCGGCCAACAACGGCGACAGTGTGGCCGTTGGGCGAGACTGCCACGTCTCGAGCCGAGAACCCGAGCGGTGCAGAAAAATATGCGGTCTCTTTAAGAGGCCGGCTGGTGCGCCACAGGATCACGGATGCGATCAGCAGGAGTGCCAGCGTGCCTGCCACGGCCGCGAGGATGCTTTCCCGTTTTGTTCTTCCGTACTCTGCGGGCTTGATCGTCGGGGTTTTGCCTCCCACAATCCACTTCAGTTGGAGACTCAGGTCGTGGGCGCTCTGGAACCGGTCGTCAGGATTCTTGGCCAGGCAGGTTGCCACGACTTGCTCGAACACGGGTGGCGTGAGGGGATGAGTCGCGGTAATCGACTCAGGTTCTTTCTCAAGGATGGCACTGGCAACGCTGATCTGGCTGCGGCCCGCGAAAGGCCGGTTGCCCGTCACCATTTCGTAAAGAATCGCGCCTAGCGCAAACAGATCCGACCGAGCGTCGGCCTCTTTGCCCTCGAGTTGTTCCGGGGCCATGTATTGGATGGTGCCGATGATCGCTCCTGCCGTCGTCAGCGGAGAAATTGGGCTGGCCTCATTGATCGTGCGGGTTGCGGACAACAGAGGCGCGCTGGATCCTGAAAGGCCCAGGCTCGGGCTCGTGGCCTTCGCCAAACCGAAATCCATCAGCTTGGCGCCCGCCCGCGTGAGCATGATGTTGCCGGGTTTAAGATCGCGGTGGACAATGCCTTGGCGATGCGCAAAGGTAAGCGCCTCCGCAATGGCGATGGCAATCTTCAGGACTTCAGGGAGCGGTAATGGCCCTTTGCGCAATCTTTCCGCCAGCGTCTCGCCTTCGAGAAACTCCATGACCAGATAGTCGGTTCCGTCCTGAGAGCCGATATCGTAGAGATGGCAGATGTGAGGGTGGTTCAGAGCAGAAATTGCCCTGGCTTCGCGCTCCATGCGCTGCTTGAGTTCGGGCGACGAGGAAAGATGGGAAGCAAGAACTTTGATCGCTACCGCTCGATCAAGGCGGAGGTCGAGTGCTCGGTACACCTCCCCCATCCCGCCCTCACCTAATGGTGATTCGATTTGGTAAGGACCGAGTTTTGTGCCAGCGCTGAGGACCATGTATGCGACCGCAATTATATTCCTTCGCTTCGGCACTTCAATCGCGGATTAGAAAAAGCAATCTGCGGAGGTCGTCCCGATCAAGAACAAGAAGTCAGTTCCTGAGAATCGATCGCGGTCACTTCCCCCATGACGGGCAAGCGGGAAGTAATCCGAAGGTAAGGGTTGCCGACACACGCCCGGAACCGTGTCAGTGGCAAGCTGGCAATACCCAAGTCGGTGCGACCTATCGAATTCCGACCTGTCCTCGCACGCTGTCAATCAACTTCTTGGAATCGTAGCCGATCCCGGCCTTAAACACAGTCTCGACGTTCTCGATTTCGTCAATTCGTTTTGAGGGATCGCGCCTTTGATCAAAACCAGATCTGCCTGTTTGCCAGGTGCGAGGGTTCCAAGATCTTGTTGGCCGAGATATAAGGCGCCATTCTGCGTGGCGATCTGAATGGCTTCCACAGGAGTGAAACCCGCCTCCACGAGCAGCTCTATCTCGCGCTGATCGCCGAAGCCCGGCAGCACGCCACCGTTTCCGGTGGGATCAGGGCCGGCAAGGAGCAACCCCCCCGCCTTGACGAATGCCACCTCAAAATCCATCTCTTTGCGCAGCAGCGCCGTCATCGGTGAATCCAAAGCCACTCTTGCACGAGCGGCGAGGTAGCTTTGCGCCGATTCTGCGGACATCGCATCCAACGTGCGCGGCTGCAATGCCGGCCGCCCCGGGGCACCGGCTTCAAAAACCGGCAGCGTCGAAGTCACCGCGACGTGATGTGATACGAGATTGCGGATCATTTCCTGCACCTGCGTTCCGTTCACGTCCTGTTTGGCCCAACTGCTGCTGCCACCAGTGGGACACACGTCCGGCTTCTTGTCTGCGACGAATTCGGTGTCCGTAAACACCGGGCCATGCTCGAAATCATCGATTCCAAGGGCGATCGCTTCCGGCCAGGTCACGGAGCAAAGATGCCCTGTCAGTTTCAGCTTGTGTGCATGTGCCTGCTGGATCGCCACACTCAGCTCTTCGCGCGTGATATTCATGTAGGCTTTGTAGGATGTCATGCCTTCCGCCGCCCAGTAGTCCACCATGCGCTTTGCATCGTCCGGTCCGGTAAGTTCATGCATCTGCGCAAATCGGGTCGGCGCACCTTCCAGGTACGGTGCCGTGGCGTCAATGCTGGGTCCCGGCATCAGGTTCGCGTCAATCCGACTCTTGACTTTCAAGTCGGTGTAAGGCTCCAGGCTCCCCGTCGTACGTATTGTGGTCACGCCAGCCGCCAGATAGAGTCGCGGCGCCGTGTAAGGAATCTCCGCGATGAATAATCCCGGCTCGCCAATCTTTCCGCCGACAACTTGCACCGTGTACGAATCGGTGTAGTACAGATGGTTGTGCATTCCAACCAGGCCAGGGATGACCGTGTAGCCAGAGCGCCCCATTCGTTGCGCACTCGGAGGGATTTGGGCGGACTCCTCCGGGCCGATGAATTGTATTTTGCCGTTCGCGATCACGACTGCCTGGTCCTCCTTCGCCGGCGTACCCGTACCATCAATGACTCGGACATGCTCAAGAACGAAGACTGGAGTATCGACGCTGATGAAGTCCGCTACGCCACTCGCCTTCTGTGTTTGCGCAACAGCGATCGCGGCAAGGAGTAATGAAGCAATTAGAAACAGGAGACGCATCGCAGACCTCGCAAGATTCCGCCATTGAGAATTTGGCAGGAAGGCCGCAATTTTACACCAGCGTTTCCAGGTTAGTTCCGATATGTCGGCTTGCTGGGAGGATCAGTTGCTCCCGGATCACGGGCTAACCGTAACTAATTCGGCCCTAAGCTAGCGCTTACGGGGCAGAGCCCCGTCACCACACGAGTTTTTCAGCAGCCTGTGACGACACCGAGGCGAGCCAAGCGGATGCCGAACGGTGGGCGTCCTTCCAGCAAAATTCTTCGCGATTGCTTATGATGAGAGGTTGGATTCCTATTCGTGAGGTCAGCAGTGGCTGAGACGCAACCGACTAACGGGATCGAAGTATTGGAAACGCGGGAGTGGCTGGACTCGCTCGACTATGTTCTCTCGCACGGCGGCCCGAACCGTGCCGGCCGCCTCTTGCAGCAACTGGCGCTGCATGCCCGGAGTGAGGCTGGGATCAACCTGCCGTTCTCGGCGACCACTCCCTACCAGAATACGATTCCTGCGCGGCAGCAACCGCCGTTTCCCGGGAGCCAGGAGATGGAGCGCCGCATCAAGAGCCTGGTGCGGTGGAATGCCATGGCCATGGTCGTCCGCGCCAATAAGATTCAGGAAGGCATTGGCGGACATATTTCCACGTTTGCTTCGGCGGCTACGCTTTACGAAGTGGCCTTCAATCATTTTTTTCATGCAGCCACGGACTCGGGCGACCGCGACGTGGTTTATTTCCAGGGACACGCCGCGCCCGGAATGTACGCGCGCGCCTATCTCGAAGGCCGCATCCCTAAAGAGAAATTGGAGAACTTTCGGCGCGAGTTGAAACCGGGAGGCGGACTCTCGTCCTATCCGCATCCGTGGCTCATGCCCGACTTCTGGGAATTTCCGACGGTGTCGATGGGGCTGGGACCGATTCAGGCGATCTATCATGCCCGCTTTATCAAGTATCTCGAAAATCGCGGGTTGAAAACTTCAACTGGCGGCAAGGTCTGGGCGTTTCTGGGCGATGGCGAAATGGACGAACCGGAATCGCTCGGCTCGATCACGCTGGCATCGCGCGAGCGGCTCGACAACCTGATTTTCGTGGTCAACTGCAATCTGCAGCGCCTCGACGGACCGGTGCGCGGCAACGGCAAGATCATCCAGGAACTGGAAGCGATTTTCCGCGGCGCGGGATGGAACGTCATTAAGGTGATTTGGGGCGGCGATTGGGATCCGCTCATTCAGGCTGATCGCGATGGCCTGCTGGTCCGGCGCATGGGCGAGATCACCGACGGACAGTATCAGAAATATTTCGTCGAGAGCGGCGCTTATTTTCGGCAAAACTTTTTTGGCACCGATCCCCGGCTGCTGAAGATGGTCGAACATCTTTCGGATGAGCAACTCGCCCGCATGCGCCTCGGCGGCCACGATCCGATCAAGGTGTACGCGGCGTATAAGGCGGCGGTTGAGCACACCGGATCTCCGACCATCATTCTTGCCAAGACCATCAAGGGCTACGGACTCGGCGAAGCGGGCGAGGGCAAGAACATCACGCACCAGCAGAAAAAGCTGAATGATGATGAGCTGCAAATCTTCCGGTCGCGTTTCGGCATTCCGATTCCGGACGGCGAGCTGCACAACGCGCCCTTCTATCGCCCCGCCGACGAGAGCCCGGAAATCAAGTACATGCAGGAACGCCGGAAGCAACTGGGCGGCTACATGCCGGTGCGGAAGGTGCGCGCCACGCCGCTGAAGCCGGTTTCTGAAGCGCTCTTCGAAGAATTCTACAAAGGCACGGAGGGTCGCGACGCCTCGACCACCATGGTGTTCGTGCGCATGCTCTCGAAGTTGTTGCGTGATCCGGAGGTGGGGAAGTTCATCGTGCCCGTGGTTCCCGATGAAGCGCGCACCTTCGGCATGGAGGCGCTGTTCCGCCAGGTCGGAATCTATTCGAGCGTTGGCCAACTCTATGAGCCGGTTGATATGGATACGCTCCTTTATTACAAGGAGGCGAAGAACGGACAGATTCTGGAAGAAGGCATCACCGAGGCGGGATCGATGTGCTCGTTCATCGCCGCCGGTACTGCCTATGCCAATCACGGCATCAACACGATTCCATTTTTTATTTATTACTCGATGTTCGGATTGCAGCGCATCGGCGACCTGATCTGGGCTGCGGCGGATATGCGCTGCCGTGGTTTCCTCATCGGCGGCACGGCGGGAAGAACGACGCTGGCGGGCGAGGGCCTGCAGCATCAGGATGGACACAGCCACGTGCTGGCTCTCGCGGTGCCGAATCTGTTGGCTTATGATCCGGCCTTCGCTTATGAGATCGCCGTCATCATTCAGGATGGCATTCGGCGCATGTATGTCGATGGCGAATCCATCTTCTATTACCTGACGGTCGGCAACGAGCCGCTGCCGATGCCCGAGATGCCCGGCCAGCCGGAAGTTCGCGAGGACATCCGCGAGGGCATCCTCAAGGGCTTGTATCGCTATCGGACTTCGGAAAAGAAGGACGCGAAGTTGCGCGCGCAGCTGCTGGGCAGCGGCGCAATCATGTTTGAAGTGCTCAAGGCGCAGGCGATTCTGGAAAAAGACTATGACGTCGCGGTCGACGTGTGGAGCGTCACCAGCTACAAGGAACTGTATAAGGAGGCGAACGACTGCGCGCGCTGGAACATGCTGCACCCCACGCAAAAGGCGAAGGTGCCATACGTCACGCAGACGCTGAAGGGCGCGTCCGGGCCCGGGCCTTTTATTGCGGCGTCGGATTACATGAAGGTTCTGCCGGAGAGCATCTCGCAGTGGGTTCCGGGCAAGCTGGTGTCGCTCGGGACGGACGGCTTTGGACGCAGCGAGAATCGAGCGTCGCTGCGAGACTTTTTCGAGGTGGACGCGAAGCACATTGTGCTGGCCACGCTGCATGCACTGGGCGTGGAGGCGGAACCGATGGAGAAAGCAATCCGCGATCTGGGGATCGATCCGGAAAAACGCAATCCAGCCACGAGCTAATGGAGAGACAGGCGTCTCGCCCGTCCGCGATAACGCAAGAGATTGAGGAACATCGAAAGAATGGCAACAGAATTTAAGCTGCCCGAGCTGGGCGAGAATATCGAGAGCGGCGACCTGGTCCGCTTGATGATCAAGCCCGGCGCCAACATCGCTGAAGGCGAGCCGGTGATGGAACTCGAAACCGACAAGGCGGTGGTGGAAGTGCCTTCCTCAGTGACGGGCACGATCGGCGAAATCCGCGTAAAAGAAGGCGACAAGCTGCGAGTGGGGCAGGTGATCTTCACCGTCGAAAACGGAACTGGGTCCGGAGCAGCGCCTGTTTCGAAGGTCGCGACCGCGCCGCCGACTGTAGTTCCGGCAGCGGCAATTCCCGCGGTCCCGGTTCCCGCAGCCCCAGCGCAGACGGCTCCGGCGGCCGCACCTCCGTCCGCACCTCCATCCGCACCTCGGCCAGACCGGCGAGCCAAACCTGCCGTCGCCGCTCCCAGCGAATTCAAGCTGCCGGAACTGGGAGAGAACATCGACTCTGGCGATCTGGTGCGGCTGATGATCGCGCCGGGCGCGAGCGTCTCTGAAGGCCAGCCGGTCATGGAACTCGAAACCGACAAAGCCGTCGTCGAAGTTCCTTCCACGGTCAGCGGTGTGGTGCGCGAGGTCAAGGTCAAAGAGGGTCAGAAGGTCAGGGTCGGTGAGGTCATCTTTACGCTGGAGGGTGGCGCGGTCGCGCCGGTCGAAACTCCTCGCAAACACGAACCGGTGGAGCACATGTCTGGGCAGCACGGCGCGCGGCTCGCGTTCCAGCTAGCCATGCGTGCCGAGGGCAAGACTGAAGAACAGGCTCTGCCTCCCGATCAGCCGCAGCCGCCGACACCGGAATTCAGCATGCCCGTGCAACTAGGCAAGGTTGCGGGCACGGAACATCGCGACCCGGCGCCGGCGGCGCCGCACGTGCGTCGCCTGGCGCGCGAAATTGGCGTCGATATTCACAGCGTGCAAGGCAGCGGCCCGGGCGGACGCATCAGCGAAGACGACGTGAAGCTATGCGCCAAGACCGCACTTTTGACGATGGCGGCGGCCGCGGCATCGCAGTCTCCGCGGGGAAGCTTCGTCGAACCGGAACTGCCCGACTTCTCGAAGTGGGGCAAGACGGAACGCGTTTCGATGCGCGGAGTGCGGCGCAAAACCGCCGAGCACCTTCGTCAGGCCTGGAACACGATTCCGCACGTCACCCAGCAGGATCGCGCCGACATCACCGAGCTCGAGCAGTTACGCGCCAAGTTTGCGCCGCGAGCGGAGGAAGCGGGGGGCAAGATGACGGTGACCGCGATCGCGCTGAAGGTCTGCGCGTCGGCCCTGAAGGTCTTCCCGCAGTTCAACGCCTCGATTGATATGGCGAAGGAAGAAATCGTTTACAAGCAGTACATCAGCATCGGAGTTGCGGTCGACACCAATCGCGGACTGCTGGTGCCGGTGATTCGCGACGTGGACAAAAAAAATATCGTCGAGCTGGCGGCGGAGATGACGCAGCTGTCTAAGAAAGCTCGGGAGCGCAAGCTCACCGCCGAGGAGATGGAAGGCGGGACGTTCACCATCACCAATCTCGGCGGAATCGGCGGCACGGGCTTTTCTCCGATTGTGAATCATCCCGAAGTTGCGATTCTCGGCCTGTCGCGTTCGCGCATGGAGCCGGAGTGGGTGAATAACAAATTCGAGCCGCGCTTGATTCTGCCGCTGTCGCTCTCGTACGATCACCGGTTGATCGATGGCGCCGACGCCGCGCGGTTTTTGCGCTGGATCGCGGAAGCGTTTGAGCAGCCGTTTCTGTTGTCGGTGCAGGGGTAGAAATCTCTAACCGCAGAGAACGCGGAGTTCGCGGAGAAGAAAAAAAGCGCTGTCATCCTGGGCGAAGCGAGGGACCTATGTATTCCGGCAAGATGCATAGGTCCTTCGCTTCGCTCAGGATGACAAGAGTGGTCGATATTTATAGAGGATAGAAACAAAATGGCGAACAATTCGAATCTCCGTGTAGCGGTAATCGGCGGTGGACCCGGCGGATACGCCGCTGCATTCCTAGCAGCCGACCTGGGCATGAAAGTTACGCTGATCGATCCGGAAGTGAACCCCGGCGGCGTCTGCCTGTATCGCGGCTGCATCCCGTCGAAGGCCCTGCTGCATGTGGCCAAGCTGCTGGAAGAAGCCGAGCAGGCGAAGAACTGGGGCATCGAATTCGCCGAGCCCAAAGTTGATCTCGACAAGCTCCGCGGATGGAAAGAGGGCGTCGTCAAAAAGCTCACCGGAGGATTGGGACAGATAGCGAAAGTGCGCTCCGTGCAGTTCATCCAGGGCAAAGCGGCATTCGTGAATTCCACCACGCTGAAAGTTACGAAGACCGCCGGCGGCGGCAGTAATAACGAAGAGAACTTGACTTTCGACCGCATCATTATCGCCACCGGATCGCGTCCCACTGTCGTTCCCAGCCTCAAACTCGACAGCCCGCGCCTGATGGATTCAACCAGCGCTCTCGACCTCCCCGACGTTCCGAAAACGCTGCTGGTCATCGGCGGCGGCTACATCGGATTGGAACTGGGATCGGTGTACGCCACGCTCGGCACCAAGGTGACCTGCGTGGAAATGATGTCCGGCCTGTTGCCCGGTGCCGACCGCGACCTGGTGCTGCCTTTGCATAAGCGCCTGGAGAAACTTTTCGCCGCGATCCTGCTGAACACCACCGTCAAATCGCTCAAGGATGAAAAGACCGGCATCCGCGTAACGCTCGAAGGTCCCGACGTAAAAGAAAAAGAGCAGGTATTCGACCGCGTGCTGATGTCGGTGGGACGTCGTCCGAATTCCGAGATCCCCGGCCTCGATAAGACGAAAGTGAAAGTCAACCAGAAGGGATTCATCGAAATCAACGGGCAGCGTCAGACCGCGGATCCAACCATCTACGCCATCGGCGACGTAGCCGGCGAACCAATGCTGGCTCACAAAGCAATGCATGAAGGCCGCACCGCCGTCGAAGCGATCGCCGGCAAGAAAGTCGCCTTCGAACCGAACGCAATTCCCGCAGTCGTCTTCACCGATCCCGAAATTGCGTGGGCTGGGCTAACCGAAACTCAGGCCAAAGAACAAGGACGCGAGATCAGCGTCGCCAAATTTCCGTGGGCTGCTTCAGGGCGCGCCATCACCATCGACCGGCCCGAAGGCCTCACCAAGCTGCTCATCGATCCGAAGACGGAACGCGTGCTCGGCGTCGGCATTGTGGGCGCAGGCGCGGGTGAATTGATTGCCGAAGGCGTTCTGGCCATCGAAATGTGCGCGCTGGCGGCGGACGTCGGCATGACCATCCATCCGCATCCAACGCTGTCGGAGACGATGATGGAATCGGCGGAAGTGTTCTACGGACAGGCCACCGACATCTATCGTCCAAAGAGGTAGTGGGGGCTGCGAGCTTCGAGCCGCGAGCTACGGGCAACCAGGTTTACTCGAAGCTCGAAGCTCGTGGCTCATAGCTCGCAGCTCGGCCGCTCCATATTGGAACCTCGATGAAAAAATTGGCGCTCTTGGTTCTCGTCGTTTTCCTTGCGCTCCAAAGCTTGGCGGCGCAATCCGTGACCAGCCTGCTGCAGGCTGGGGCGCAGACTCAAGCGCCAACCTCCGCGTCTGCCGATCAACTCGGTCGCGACACGCCCTCGGGAACCGTGCTTGGATTCCTGCAAGCCGCACAGGCGGGAAATTACAAAACCGCCGCCGATTATCTGCAGATGAGCGCCGCGCACCGCCAGTCGCAGGGACCGGAACTCGCCGAGAAGCTGAAGGTGCTCATGGACCGCTCCTTCGTAGGCGGCCTCCGGCGGCTCAGCACGCGTTCCGACGGTAGCCCGGAATTTGGCACTGCCGATCAGCAGACCATCGGCATTTTTTCCAACGGCGATGCGGACGTTCCGGTTGTGCTGGTTCGGACCAGCGATCCGAATTCTGGAAAAGTCTGGCTCTTCTCTTCCGAGACCCTGAGCAGGGTCTCCGAGTTGTATGACAACCTCAAGGCGCACCAGATCGAAAATAAACTCCCGCAGAGCCTGGTGCAAAATGTGTTTCTCGGGATGCCGCTCTGGCAATGGCTGGCGCTTTTCGCCGCGATCCCGTTGGCGCTTGCGATCGGATGGGCTGCGGTTCTGCTGCTGGCCATCCCCCGCCGGTTTTGGCTTAAATACAAAAATCGCCCAAATCTGAACGCTTACGGCCACCTGTCCACGCCGCTGCTGGTCTTGTTCAGCGCGCTGGCTCACCGCGTGATCACAGGCTACTTTGGCCTGCCGCTGTTGCCTCGTCTTTACTACTACCGGATCATCGGGGTTCTCATCGCCATCGGCTTCTTCTGGTTTTTGCTTCGTGCCACCAGCCTGGTGATGCAGCGCTTGCGCATTCGTGCCATCAGCGCGGGGCGCATCGGCACTGGAACGCTGATGGTGCTGGGCCAGCGGCTGCTGTCAGCGCTGGTGGTGATCGTCGCCATACTGGCCGCATTCGCCATCCTGGGCTTCAATCTGACCACGCTGCTGGCTGGCCTCGGCATCGGCGGCATCGCGATTGCATTCGCCGCGCAGAAGACACTCGAGAATCTCTTCGGCGGAATCTCCGTTCTCGCCGACGAAGTCATCCGCGTCGGCGACAGCTGCCGCTTCGGCGATCGGGTTGGAATCGTGGAAGACATCAGCCTGCGCTCCACCCGCATTCGTACCAATGAACGTACCGAGCTTTCCATCCCCAATGGCGCCCTCGCAACCATGAACATCGAAAACCTCACCCGCCGCGACAAAATTCTCTTCAATCCCACACTCGGGATTCGGTGTGAGACGACGGCGGACCAGCTCCGCTATGTGCTGGCGGAAGTCCGACGCATGTTATACGAACACCCGAAGGTCGAGAGCGAAACGGCACGCATCCGTTTCGCCAATTTCGACAACAGTGCCTTGAGTCTTGAGATCTTCAGCTACGTCCTCACTCGCGACTTCGCGGAATTCACGGCCATCCGTGAAGACCTTCTGCTGCGCATCATGGAGATCGTTGAAAAATCGGGCAGCGGCTTCGCCTTCCCGTCGCGGACCTTATATTTTTCGCGCGATTCCGGCCTCGACAAAGAGAAAACCGCCGCCGCCGAACAGCAGGTCGGGCAATGGCGGGACCAGCACCAGTTGCCCTTCCCCGATTTCGCCCCGGCCGAAAAATCGTCCTTTCGCGGTTCGATTGTCTACCCTCCGCCCGAGTCGGCGACCGGAGGAAACCAGCGGATTCCCTGAAGCTTTTCTTGAAACTATAGGCAGCGCCCTGCTTACCCCGGTAACTTGCGGCTTTCCGCGCCGGTTCCTAGCATGGGAGAGCCATGCCTCATGCTTTGCTGTTGTCGCCGGATGACCAGGCAGTCAGCTCCATTACTGGTGTTTTAGAAGAGATGTCAGTAACTTGCGAGCGTCCGCTGGACGGAGCATCCGCTGCCCAAAAACTCAATTCGCAAAGCTTCGACCTGGTGCTGGTCGATTGCGAGAATCTGCCCGCAGCCAAACTGATTTTTGATGTCTGCCGTCGCGGAAAAAACGGTAATAACCCGGTCCCGATCGCCATTGTCGATGGCCGCGCCGGTCTGCCCACTGCTTTTCGTCTGGGCGCGGAATTGATTCTGACTAAGCCGGTCGCGAAAGACCAGGCCCGGAGCACCATCCGCGCCGCGGTCAGCCGCGTGCGAAAAGATGTTCCGGCCAGCGAGAGCGTTCCGGCGCCGGCTGCGAGCGCGGCCTTCTCGAGCCCAGTAACGCCCAGCGCAGCAACGTCCAGCCCAGTAACGCCCGGCGCGATTATGCCCGACGGGCGCGCCCATGCGGCAGCCGCTGCTGCTTCTTCGCATGCCGTTTCTCCGCACGCCGTTGCTCCGCAAATGACGAGCTTTGCAGAACCTGCGCCCAGTTTCGTTCCCAGCGCCATTCCAACAACCCTCTCGGCGCCGGCCGTCAAGGCCGTGATGCATTCTGCCGTGGAGGAAATCGCCGCACCAGTCGCTCCAGCACCGGCTGCTCCAAAGGTGACGGCTCCAGCGGTTTCGGCACATTCAAAATCCACGCGCCCACTGGTACCGTCCGACGATCCCGTGCTTAGGGAACTGGAAGATTCGGAACTCGCAGCTTCGGAACTCGAAGCTTCTAACCTGCAAGCTTCCGAGCTGAAAGCTTCAGACCAGCCCAAAGCCGCACCGCCCCGACGCGCAGCGGAACCAGCGGCCCCGGTCTTTTCGTCCTACCAGCAAAAGCAGAAACCGCGCGGTTCGCTGGTCGCGCTGCTGATACTCGTGCTCGCCGCCGGCGGCTTCTATGCCGCGTGGATGTATCAACCTGGATTCCGAGACATCGCCCAACCGCAGATTGATCGGGTGCTGGCACTGGCAGGCATGGCGCATCCACAGCAGAGCCCTTCGCCGGCTCCAGCAGCAAATCCCGTGAAGCCTCCGGCTCCGCCGGCTCCGGCCACAACCTCTGCGACCGCACCGGAGTCTTCAACCGCCGCCCCGAATCAGACGGCATCGGCGATCCCGGATTCCGCAACCAGTTCAGCCGCTGCGACTGCTTCTGTCCCGCCGGCGGCGACTCCCACGGCAGCAGGCACTTCGGTAGGCACGACGGCAGGCACGGGCGTTGCGCCGCCAACTTCCAAGGCCGCGAACACTGTGCCGGAGGTTGCCAAGGCTGACGCAAGTAAGCCCGGCGACAGCAAGAAAGAAGCCGCCGCGGCTTCATCCGACTCGGAACTACCCGGGGAGAGTAGTGCGATCATTCTCTCTTCCAAGGGCGCGGAAAAACGGCTGGTTCGCAGCACTCCGCCGAAATATCCCGCGGCAGCGCGCGCCAGTGGAGCGGACGGAACGGTTGTCCTCAAGGCAGTGGTGAATGAGTCCGGCAAGGTCGAGGGCCTGCGACTGGTCGAGGGAGACGCTACCCTGGCGGCGGCAGCGATCCAGGCCGTGAAGCAGTGGCGTTATCGGCCCTACGTCCGCAATGGACAGGCTCAGCCCTTCCAGACGGTAGTGATCGTCGACTTTCAGCGGCCCTAGCAGAATGTCGCCGGTCGTTATTCGTTAGTTGTTAGTCGATCGCTGGTCGCAGCGCGAACGACCAACGACCATCGAGTATCGAACGACGCCCATCGACCTCCGTTCAATTACCCCCGTAACTTGCTGGTTACCCACCATATTACCTAGGATGGCCTCATCATGGGTTACCAAGCTTTACTCTTCTGTCCCGATGAAAAACTGGCTCGCGTCGTGAGTCAGGTGTTCAGCGA
Organism: uncultured Acidobacteriaceae bacterium; assembly: GCA_963747545.1. GTDB lineage: Bacteria > Acidobacteriota > Terriglobia > Terriglobales > Acidobacteriaceae > Acidiflorens. Next base: position 322,578 of record CAVVFQ010000007.1, read on the forward strand.
CCTGGACTTCACCGTTGAGCCGGTTCATGAACCGTTTGCCGCGGTCAAGAAGTTGATGACGCAGCGTTACGACGCCGTCGTCGTGGACTGCGAGAACGAGCAGAACGCTTCACTGCTCTTCAAGAGCGCAAGAAATTCCGGCTCCAATCAGAGCTCACTGGCCATCGCCCTGGTCTTAGGACAGGCGGGCGTGGCCAAGTCCTATCGCATTGGCGCCAACCTCGTGCTCACCAAGCCGATCAACGTCGAGCAGGCCAAGGGAACGCTGCGGGTGGCGCGCGGGCTCTTGCGAAAGAACGCTGATGCTGCTGGCGTCAGCACCGCGGCCGCTCCAGCAACACCGGCAAGAACAGTTCCTGGATCCGCCGGCGCTTCATTCCAACCGGCAGGCCGAGGCGCTGCACCGATTGATGCGTCGCCGGTCTCTTCCGAGTTTGAACTTGAAGATCGAGATCCGTCAGCGCCAGCGAATCCAGTCATAGCGGCATCAGCAGAAGCGGTGATCGAACCCGAGCTTGTTCCAGCCCATGCAGCGCCAATCGCGCCTATGATCGCGGTTGAACAGCCGGAAGAAACGTGGCAGGCAGTTGAGCCGGACGTAAACACGCTGGGCGTAAACAAGCTGGACGTGACCAGACACGGCGCAGCCAGCAATTACGATGCGGCTGCCCCGACCGTCACCGCTCAAAATACAAATTCCGCGTTCACCTCTGCCCGGGGATCAGCGGCAGCGCCGGCGCCGGCAAAGGAAGTAAAAGCTCCGCCCGCAAAGGAGCACAGGGTCGTTGCATCGGAGCCCGCCGCGAATTCAATGTCCGGTTATGTCGGGAATGCGCCGTCTTTTTCCGCATTCGGCGAAGAAGATTCCGAAGGATCGGGCGGCGGGAAAAAATTCCTGATCGCTGCCGTGGTTATCCTGGCTCTGGCCGCACTCGGCTACGTCGGTTATGGGAAGTTTGCCAAGCCCGGCAGCGCCCCAGCTTCGCAACCCGCGGCTTCGCAACCCACAGCTTCGCAACCCCTAGGTACGCCACAGAACTCCGTACAGCCTGCTCTTGCGCCCGCGTCCTCCCCGGCGACGGCGCCTTCGACGAGCACATCTGGCCCCGCGAGTTCCGCAACCTCAACCTTAGCTCCCAAGACGACTAAGGCGGCACCGCTCGAAAAACCGTCGGCCGGCACCAGCCATTCCCCGGTGACTGACTCTCCGGCAGCTTCTCCGGTAACAACGATCACGCTTGATTCTGAGCCGGTAACGAAGCAGCCCGCTTCGGCGCCCATAGTTGTGAAATCGAACGCCACGGGGACCAAAACGAAGGCCCAAAGCTCGCAGACCCAGGCCTCATCCGAGGAGTCCGCGCCTCAGCTCCCCAGTTCGGCCGCTGATGCGTCTGCAAACGAGAGCAACTTGAGCAGCCTGGTTTCCGTACCGTCGAGTCTGCCCAAACCCTCACTGGCAACAATAAAGGTTTCTCAGGGTGTGTCCCAGGGACTGGTGATCAAGCGGGTGCAACCAAAGTATCCGCCAGCCGCGCTTGCGGTTCGTGCCCAAGGCGTAGTACAGATCGAGGCAACCATCAGCAAAGACGGCAGCGTCACCAACGTGAAAGTGCTCAGTGGAGACGCCGTTCTTGCGCGCGCCGCGGTGGAAGCCGTCCGCCAGTGGAGATACAAGCCGTACTATCTCGATGGCCAGCCCGTCGAAATCGAGACGCAAATCTCGGTTACCTTCAAAGCGAATTAGGAAGAGCAGCTCTCAGCTCTCAGCTCTCAGCTCTCAGCTGTCAGCTCTCAGTTACCCCACTCGGGCTAGGCGGACTTCAGCCGGGCAAACCACACATGACTGTTACTTGGAGTTTGATTTTGCTGAGAGCTGAGAGCTGACAGCTGAGAGCTAGTTCAGTTGCTCATCCAACGCCCGGTGCCTCGGACGCCCTGGATGCGCACTGATGCTGCGGAATTTGTGGTAAAGGCCGTGCAAATCTTCACTCAAGAGCCGCACCACCTGCATGCAGAAATCGCCGTGCTCCCGCAGAAACTCCAGGAACTCCTCGCGCGGAATGAAAGCCGCCTTGGTGTGCTCGACTGCTTCAGCGGTGATCCGATACTTTTCCCCAGTCATGCTCTCGCTTAGCCCGAGCATGGTTCCCGGCCCGACGACCTCCAGAAGCTGCTTCTGTCTCTGGCCAGACGGCAGCAGGACGCGAACCTCGCCGCTCTCCACCACATAAACGCCCGTGACCGCGGAACCCTGCTGAAACAGCGTGGCTCCTTTGGGAAACAACTGAACCGACTTGATCTGGCGAAGAGCCTGCAGCAGATCGGGGCTCACCCTGCCTGGCATGGGATGCGAAGACACAATTCTCTCCCTCTAGCCTCAGCCTGCCCTAGGGACACCCGGAATCGCACGTCGTGATTTTTGACGGCTCTAAATGACAGGCGACTGGAAACTACTGGCCCCAGATTACACCTATTAAGGGCTGGATGGTGGATGATTCTGAATAGTTGTCGACTTACCAGTTAGGTTGGGATTTGGATTGGGGTCTTTTTGGTTGGCGAAACCGGGCGGGCGGGGTCGCCCACCCCCACACAATCGCCCGCCCCCACACGCTCTTATTCGCGTTCTAGAGTTTCGTCGATTGGGGTCTTACCGCCTTTGTCGACGCTGATTACCCTGTGTACCGGCTTGAAACCGGTCAGCGTGATATCCACGATGTAATTCCCCGGTCCGAGCATGACGTCGACTGGCGACAGCTTCTCAAGCAGCCGTTGGTTGATTGCGATCTGCGCGCCTTTCGGCTGGGTGTGAATGCTGATGGTACCCATGCCGGCCGTGCTGTCCCCGCCGTGGCCGAACATCTTGTTGAACTTGCCAACCGTCTTCATTTCATCGGCATTGCCCAGCGCTCGCAGCGCAGGCGAATACTGGAAGTTCTGCGCCGGACCGAGATCGGCAGTGACCGTCTCTTCGAGGTATCCCTGTTTACGCAACAGAACTGTGTGCTTACCCTTCTCTACGGCGAACTGTGCCGGGGTCACTCGTCCGGTGGACTTGCCGTCCACAATGACCTCAGCGCCCGCTGGTGTGCTGCTCACCACCATCAGCGCGTTGATCGGCGCCAAATGAACTACCAGGGATGATCTGCTGGCGGCAGCAACGTCAACCGACCGTGTGTCGGACGAATAGCCGGCCTTGCTGACCGATACGATGTGCTTCCCGGGACCGAGGTTCGCCACCGTAAACGGTGTAATCCACGACGGATCGCTTCTCCCGTCGACCTGAAACTGCGCACCCTGTGGAGTGGAGTCGATCATTGCCTGGCCGGGGATTACGACCGGCGCCGGGGCGGGCGCGGGCTTCCGTCGATTCTTCGCGTTGCGCTTTTCGACTTGGCGTACCGTCAGGCTCGGTTGGGCCTCCATAATGGGAGGAGCCGGAGCGGGAGCCGGATTCTCGGCTCGTGGCGCAACCGGAGCCTGTTCCACCGGCTGTTCTTCATTCTTGCTTTGCTTCGCGGCTTTCGTGGGCTGCGGGGCGACTGTGGAACCGTCGTCTTCCGAGTGGACATGAAAAAAGACCACGATCGCAATCAGCAGGATCAGTCCCAGCGCGCCCAGGATGGAATAGAGCATCAGTCGCGGCGGAACCGTGGCGATTTCCTTGATTGCCTTGCCGGCGACTTCCCGCGGCTGGATTCTTGGCTTCTCTTCTGTTTTGCGCGGATTGATCTGCACTGTCGGGCGCGGCGCCTCAACTGGCTCTGGCATGGGAGGCGGGAGAACTGGCGCCTTGAGCGGAGGCATCTCCGCCATGTCAGAAAAGCTCGTGCCGGCCGAACTCGGCGCTGGCTCGGACATCATCGGATCGACGGCCACGCCGGGCGATTGCTGCTCGTCGATTTCCGGGATTTCCGGCTCCACTACTGCTGCCGATAAAACCGGGCTGGGCTCAGCCTGGGATTCGGGATCGTTTACTGCAAATTCGCCCATGGGTTGCGAGCCAAAATTCGAATCGGAGCCGGCCTTGGATTTCGAATCAGACGTGCTACCGGGTTTCGAACCGTAGTTCGAACCATAGCTCGAACCAAAGCCTGGATCAGATTTCGAGCCATAACTCGAACCATAATTCGAGCCAGAATTCGAACTAGCGTTCGAACTAGAGTTCGAACCAACGCCGGGATCAGGGTTCGCATTCGGTGCGCGCCTGGCGCCACCCGCGCCCGCAGCGGCCGCCGCGGCTCTGTTTTCAACCGCTGGCGGATTGGCTGGCGCAGCCGCAGGTGCTACCGGCCGGGGTGCAACCGGTCGAGCTGCAACGGGTCGAGGAGGAACTGGAGCAGCAGGTTTAGGCGAAACCGAAGGAGCAGAAGCCGCAGGCGGGGCCACGCTTGACGGTGCCGACGCAAACTTGCTGGCCGCCGCCGCTCGAGCCTCAGGATTCACCGCAACCTTGGGCACCCGTGTCATCCTCTTGGCATCGGGAGCGGTTTTCTTGTTCTCCTTGCACTTCTCCAGGTCATCGACCAGTTCGCGCGCGCTCTGGTAACGTTCCGCCGGATCTTTCGCCAGCGCCTTCATGATCAGCGCGCTTACCGCCGGATGAATCTTGGGATTCACGGAAGACGGAACGGCGGGCGTGTCATTCTCAATCCGGCTGGCTAGCGTAACCGGATCTGCGGCATCGAACGCCAGCCGCCCAACCACCATTTCGTAGAGGATCGTGCCTAAGGTAAACAGGTTCGATCGCAGGTCAATGGCCTCTCCGCGGACTTGCTCCGGAGAACAGTAGGGCAGCAGCCGTCCCAAGCCTTTTTCGGTTCCCATGTCGATCAGGCTCATGTTGGAGATGCCATAGCCGAGGATTTTGACCATCCCATCCCACTGCACCATGATCTTTGCGGGCTCCAGCGAATGGTGGGTCACGCCTTTCGAGGCGGCATGTTCCAGAGCGCCGCAAACCTGGCGCGTAATGTCGAGCAGATCCCAGATGGAGAAGCCTTCTTTGCGCGCCAACATGGTGGCGATACTGTTGCCCTGGATGTACTCCATCGCCGCGCAGAATTGGCCGTCCATCTCACCTGCGCCGTAGAGCAAAACGATATTCTGCAGCACGAGATCGCGCGTGCTCTCGCCTTCTGCGATCAGCGCCTCCACGAACGCGTCCGCACGCTCGCCGAGCGGCTCCAGACTTTGCGTCTTGAGCGCCACGACCTGATTGGTTTCCGTGTCCATCGCCTTATAAATCACGGCGGTGTCGGACTTGGAAAGCTCACTCTGAATTTCGAAACGGCCAAACATCGTTGCCATTACAATCGCCCTCGCGGCGATAAGCCGCACTTCACCCCTGAATATGGAGTTACTAAGAACAGGGGGAGAACCACCGCTAGGATACCGCTAACACCTGCACAATTGAGAGTTACGGAGGTAACGCAAAGCACCCCGAAAGGCCGCTTGAGCCTCGGGGAGCACCGGAGTGCCTTCCGCTTACAGCGTCCAGCAATGCCGGGGTCCCGCTTCGGTATTCCGCCGTTCTCCTGGATTCAAGATGGGACCAGCAATCGGACGCGCGAGGTTGTGACCCGGATGTTCTAAGAGCGGGTAAGAACCGGCACAAGTTTGAATACAAATAGCTTACTAAGTTGCTGCCCGGCCACGTCCTTCCGGTCTTCTGGATTGGCTGACACCTTGCAAGTTCACCCTTGGGCCGACCCTCCCCCGACCTCGTTCTCCTTATCTCGTTCTACTGGACATGCGCTTGCCCAAAAGCCATGAGGAAGGCACACGGGCGATTGCTGACCAAGAGGCTACCTGAAATGAGTAACATGAATGCACCCGCGGCTTCCGCAGCCATCGCAAGCGCGCTCCTTATATCCGATAATGTGGCCACGATCGAGCAACTCAGGGCGTCGATGGAGCATTACGCCATGTCCCAAGAGGTATGTGCCGAGGTTCCCGCAGCGTTGGCCTTGTTGAACCAGCGGAAGTTCGAGGCGGTAATTGTTGATCTGCATCTGGCGGGTCAGGCGAATGCAGTCCTGGAAAAGGTACGCCGCTCCCCTTCGAATCGAACTGCGGTGATATTCACGGTCAGTGAAAATGATGCGGAAACCTCCAGCGCGTTCAAGGCGGGATCAAACTTTGTGCTGCGGAAGCCTCTTTCCCCGACTTCGGTTGACCGAGGTTTCAGGGTTGCGTATGGTCTGATCCTGCGGGAGCGCCGCCGCTACTTCCGCTGTCCGGTTAAGATCCCGGTGGCGATTCACATCCCAGGCATGCCGGAAGCTCATGGCCAGACTTTGAACATCAGCGAAAATGGGATCGCAATCGCTACCTCGGTCTCAGTCCTGCCCGGAGTCAAGGTGCAGGTGCACTTCGCCCTTCCGGGTGATGAATTGCGGTTTGTGGTTGAGGCGACGATCTGCTGGTCGAAAGAATCCTACCTGGGATTACAGTTCTGCTCCGTTTCACCGCGCCTGAGCGCGGTATTACAAGAATGGCTCTTACAGAAGTTGGAAGAGAGTTTTCCCCAGTCCCTTGCCGACAAATTCCGGAACCTTCAGAGCTGATCGCGATCGCAACCTCTCAAGAAACCGTCGCCAAAATCATTTCGGAACAGCGATTTAGACACCGCCGGTTAACCATCTCTCATGGTGACATCCCTCCCTTCGTAACTCTTCCTACGTTCCTTCAGAGCCGGGAACCCGTGGAAATTGCGCGAGAATAGTGGTACGGCATGAATCCGCAATCATTCCAACAAGTCGGACGCAACAGCCCCGAGGCGATTCCGACGGCGATGCGTCGAATCGAAGGTCGTGAGTGGTGGCTGTGGGGCTTCGCGGTTGCGGTAACCCTGGCTTTGACCCTGGGAATTATTTCCTTCACTTTCCCCTGGTTCAACCGGGAGACCGATGTTGGCTACTGGTTTGACCTCAGGGAATGGGTGCGCGGGCTGGCGGCTCTGGTGTTGCTGTTCGACTTTTACGCGATTTATCAGCATCTGCAACTCCACCGTATTCGACGCCAGCTGGCGGAGCGCGATCAGCTTTTTCAACTCATCAGTGAAAATGCCGACGATATGATCGCGCTGGTCGATGGCGATGGCCGGCGGCTCTATAACAGCCCTGCCTATCTGAAGGTTCTCGGATATTCTCCCGAAGAGTTGAAAGCCACTTCGTCAATCGAGCAAATTCATCCCGACGATCGCGAGCGCGTATCGAAAGCCGCGGAAAAAGCGCGCCTGAGTGGTCATGGAGAAAGGATGGAATACCGGGTACGCCATAAAGACGGGTCCTGGCGCACGCTGGAATCGACCGCGAGCCCGATCCGAAACGCAAAAGGGCAGACCGACAAACTGGTCATCGTGAACCGCGACATCACCGAGCGCAAGCGCGCCGAAGAAATGCTGGCCCACAATGCATTCCACGACGGGCTCACGAACCTGCCGAACCGGGCTCTGTTCCTCGATCGGTTGCAGCACGCGCTAAGTCTGTCGAAAAAGCACTCGAACTACAAATTCGCTGTGCTGCTCATCGATGTCGACGGGTTCAAAGTCGTCAATGACAGCCTGGGGCATTCCGCCGGCGACGCACTGCTGATTCAAATCGCGCACAGATTGAGGGATTCCGTGCGCCGGGTCGACACCGTCTCGCGTCCGCACATCGCCGACGTGCCCGACCGGCTGGCCTATAACAACGCCACCGACAATGACAATGACAACGACAACGATGACACCCTGGCCAGACTTGGCGGAGATGAGTTCACCATCCTCTTGGACGACATCGAAGACCCCATTGAAGCGGTCCGGGTCGCGGAACGGATTCAAGCGGAACTGGCGGCTCCCTTCGTCATCAACCAGGAGGAAATCGTAATTTCGGTAAGCATCGGAATCGCTTCCAGCACCAGCCCTCACACCCAGGCCGAGGATCTCATGCGCGACGCGGACATCGCCATGTACCGCGCCAAGCGGGCAGGAAAGGCGCGCTGTGAGGTTTCCGACACGGCCATGCATGCCAATGCAGTGAAGCGCTTGCGGCTGGAATCAGATCTGCGCAAGGCCCTCGACCAGGGAGAATTCCGCGTCTTCTACCAGCCCATTGTGTCGTTGCAGACCGGCAAGATCGCAGGCTTCGAAGCCTTGACGCGATGGCAGCGTCCGGAAGGCTTAGTCCCACCGTTGGAGTTCATTGGGGTTGCCGAGGAAACCGGGCTCATCATTCCCATGAATCGGAAACTGCTCCGTGAAGCCTGCGAACATCTCCGCTCCTGGCAATCCGAATTTCCTTCCACCCCGCCTCTCACCATGAGCGTGAACGTCACCTCCAGAGAGTTCGCACAGCCCGACCTAGCCAGCGAGATCCGCGGATGCCTCGAACTGGCCAGGGTCGAGCCCGGCTGCTTGCAGATCGAAATCATAGAAACGATCGCCATGGGCGATGCGGAGAGATCCGGTTACGTGCTGGCGCAATTGAAGGCACTCGGCGTGCGCTTGAGCATCGATGATTTTGGCACTGGCTACTCCTCGCTGAGCCGCCTGCGCCGCATTCCCGTGGACACCTTGAAAATCGACCGGGCGTTTATTTCCAATATGGATAGTGACCGGGAAAATCGCGAAATCGTCCGGGCCATCATCACCCTGGCGCATAATCTCGGCTTGAAAGTTGTTGCCGAAGGCACCGAGACCGAAGCGCACATCAATTTGCTCAAGGAGTTCAACTGCGAGATGGCCCAGGGATACTTCTTCTCCCGGCCCGCCGACGATCGCACGATATTGCAGCTCCTGGCCGGCAATCGCAGCGCCAGTGCAGCGGCCGCCGGCGTCTAGAAATCTGCGCAATAAGAGCCCGCCCCAGTTGTCCATACCGCGACCGCTGCTTTATCCTCACAGCTAGAGCAAACGGGGCTGGCTTTCTCTCTCGGGGAATCCTCCTATCAATCAGTGGCCCTTCCGGAGTCGCATGACCTTAACTGGCTTCGTGACCAAAAGCGCGTTTCGCAACAAGCGCCGCAGCTTTCTGACCGTGTTAAGCATCACCTTCTCGCTGCTGCTGCTGACCCTCATGATGACCGTCTGGCGCGCCTTCTACGTCGACACATTCAGCGCCGAATCCGCCCAGCGTTTGATCACCCGCCACCGTGTCTCGCTGACGGAATGGCTGCCCGGGTTCTACCGCGAGAAAATCCGGACCATTCCCGGGGTGGTAGCCGTAGTTCCCAACAGCTGGTTCGGAGGCATATACAAAGACGAAAAGCCGGAAAATTTCTTCGCCCAGTTCGGTACCGATCCCGACGAAATCTTCAAGATTTTCACCGATTTCAGGATGCCCAGCGATCAACTCCTTGCCTGGCAGCGTGATCGTGCCGGTGTGATCGTCGACGACCAACTCGCCAAGAAATACGGCTGGAAGCTAGGCGATCGCATCGTGCTCAAGGGCACCATCTACCCCGTGGATCTCGAGCTCACCATTCGCGGCATCTATACCGGGCCTCAACCCACCAATTCCGTTTACTTCAACATGAAATACGTTGAAGAAGCAGTCCCGGGGGCCAAGGGCAAGGCAGGCACTTTCGACATCCTGGCCGATTCCCCCGATGACGTCCCCAAGGTCGCTGCGGCGGTGGATGCCATGTTCCGCAATTCTCCCGAACCCACCAAGACCGAAAGTGAAAAAGCGTTCCAGTTGGACTTCATCAACAGCATTGGAAACGTGAAGGTATTCATTCTGAGTATCTGCTTCGCGGTGGTGTTTGCCACGCTTCTGGTCTCAGCCACCACCATGGCCATGTCGATCCGCGAACGAACCCGCGAAGTAGCAGTCTTGAAGACCCTCGGATTCACCCGGCAATCGATCTTGAGGCTGTATATTGGCGAGGCGGTGCTGGTGGCATTGACCGGCGGCGCGCTGGGCTGCCTGCTGGCTCTAGGATTGGTTTCGGCATTGTCGCACGCCCCCGGAATGAGTCTGTTTCTTTCCGGGATGAAAGTCACGCCTCCCACCTTGCTGCTAGCCATCTTCGTAGCCGGCATGGTCGGATTTCTGAGCGCAATCTTACCCGCCTATCATGCGGCCAAACTAGACATCGTGGAGGGCTTGCGCTACATCGGCTAGCGAAAAAACGACATGGCCATTCCAATCAGCTACAACATCCGCAACCTGAAGCTGCGCAAGGGTCTCACCATCATGACGGCTCTGGGCATTGCGCTCACCGTGACCACCGCGGTTTTCCTGATGGCGCTCCTGGCAGGTCTGAAGAAGGCCTTTATGGCCAGCGGCGATCCGGTGAATGTGCTGGTCATGCGCAAGGGCTCCACCGCTGAACTTTCGGGAGGCTTCGACGCCAATCTTTTCCCCGTGTTAAGAACGCTGCCCGGCGTCGCCAAAGACGCCCAGGGGGAACCGATCGCCTCCGGCGAATGGGTAGTAGTTGTGGTGCTGCCGCGCAAGGATGGCACCGGCGAAGTGAACGTTTCGGTTCGCGGCCTGATGCCGGCGGGCCTCACTCTGCGTCCCAGCGCGAAGCTGGTCGAAGGCCGCTGGTTCACGCCCGGACAACGTGAAGTGGTCGTCGGCAACTCCATTCACAATCGTTTTTCCGGCGCCAATGTCGGCGACAATCTCGATTTTGCCAAGGGACAGTGGAAGGTCGTCGGCGTGTTCGATTCCGGCGGCACCGCCTATGACTCGGAAATCTGGGGCGACGTCAACCAGATCGCTGCCGACTTCGACCGCCAGGGCGGCTATGCTTCCGTCTATCTGCGGGCGACCGACCCGGTAGCAGCCGACGCGCTGAAACACCGCGTCAGCGACGATCAGCGCCTGAAGCTGGAGGGCGCGCTAGAAACCGAGTACTACGAGAAGCAAACCAGCTCTGGTGGAGCGATCAAATTTATCGGCACATTTGTGGCCATCATCATGGCGATCGGTTCCAGCTTCGCCGCCATGAACACGATGTATGCGGCCGTTGCCTACCGCTCGCGCGAGATCGCAACCCTGCGCATCATAGGATTTTCCCGCCCCAGCATTCTCACCTCATTCGTGATCGAAGCCTTGCTGCTTTCGCTGCTGGGAGCAATCGTCGGAATCGTTTTGATTTTGCCGTTCAACGGCGTAACCACCGGAATCGGCAACCAGCTCACTTTCAGCGAGACCGTTTTCAGTCTGCACCTGACCTGGGGAGTCGTGATGGCAGCGGTTGTCTTTGCCATGATCATGGGCCTGCTGGGAGGCTTTGCGCCCGCCTGGCAAGCCGCAAGGCAGGACATTTTGACCTCGCTGCGCGCTTAACACCGGGGGTTCGTATCAGGACATCGTTACCGTAGCGCCGGCGTCCCGCCGGCCACTCGCTTTTGCGATGCCGCATAATGTAGGTTCGTATCAGGGCATCGCTTTAGCGATGCCGGTAGTCCGAAAGCGACTTCCCCTTTAGGGGCTGGACAGCCCACGCAGTCAGTACAATTGTTCATGCGATTGATTTTGAACTGCTAACAGTTCGGGAGCGTACCTTTAAGCGATGCCAACGGATCTCGGACCGATGGATACCAAGCACGACGATCTGCGCAGTCTGCGCATCGATCATTCGCTGCGCCACGGAGGCGGAGAACCGCCCGCGTGGTCGCGCCGCTTGATTCTGGGCGGAATCGCCGTGGTCGTCCTGCTGGGAATCGTCGCGCTGGCCTACCGCGTGCTCGCTTCCGATACACCCGAAGTGGAAGTCACGCGAGCCACCGCCGAAGGCAGTGACGTCGCAGGCAGCACCGTGCTTTCGGCCAGCGGATACATTGTCGCGCATCACAAAATCAGCGTGAATTCCAAGGTCACCGGCCGCGTGGCCTGGATTGGCGTGGAAAAAGGTGACAAGGTGAAAGAAGGACAAGTTCTGGTGCGCCTGGAGGACGACGAATTCCGCGCTCAGTACGAACAGGCAAGAGGCACAGTAGAGAGCGCCAAAGCGCGTCTGCTCGAACAGCAGAATGGGTCGCGCCCGGAAGAGATTGAGCTGGCCGATCACAATCTTTCGGAGGCGCGCGCCACTGCGGTGAACGACAAGCTCAACCTCGACCGCACCCGCGATCTGTTCGCGCAGGGAGTGGCGTCCAAGCAGAGCCTCGACGACGCCATCGCGAAGAACGACGCTTCGCAGCAGCGAATGAATTCACTGGAGCGAGCTTTCCGGCTGATGCAGCTGGGGCCGCGCTCCGAAGAAATTGAGCGTGCGAAGGGAGACTTGCTGCAGGCCGAAGGTCAGATGGCCTACGCCAAGTCTCAACTCGATGCCACGGTGATTCGCGCTCCCGTCACGGGCACGATTCTGGAACGCACCGCCGAGAAGGGCGAACTGGTCACCGCTCAATTCGCCAGTGGCGCCGAAGGCGGCCCGCGCGGATCGGTGGTCGCCCTGGCCGACCTGAATGACATTCAGGTCGAACTCGATATCGCGCAGGATGATTTTGCGAAGCTATCTCCCAAGCAGGAAGGCGTGGTCACGCTGGATGCGTTCAAGGATCGCTCCTACAAAGGCGAGATCGCCGAGATGTCGCCGGAAGCGAATCGGCAGAAAGCAACCGTCCAGGTCAAGGTGCAGATTCTGCAACCCGATTCTTACCTGCGCCCGGAAATGAACGCGACCGTGCAGTTCAAGGCGAAGGCGAATAATGATGACGGCAAGAAAGCGGCCACAAAACAGACTTACGTCTTTGTGCCCACCGCCGCCTTGCGCGACAAGGACGGTACAAAATTTGTGTTGCTCGCGTTCAACGGCAAGGCTCTCCGCCGCAATGTTCATGTTCAGGGCCAGCGTTCGGGAGGCTATCTGGTGGACTCGCTGGTCGGCGGCGAGAACGTAATCACGGCGGGGCCGGCGGATTTACAGGACGGGCAGAAGATTCGTATTAAGGGGAATTCATGAGTGCGATAACGCAAACACCAACGCAACCGGCCGTGGGCAGCAAGGTCGTCCAGGCTCGTGGCGTTAGCAAGATTTTCAAGCGCGACGCTTTCCAGGTGACCGCGCTCGACAACGTCTCCATCGACATCGCCGCGGGCGAGTTTCTGGCGCTGATGGGACCTTCAGGATCGGGCAAGACAACCCTGCTGAACATGATCGCGGCCATTGATCGTCCCACTTCCGGCGATCTGCTGGTGATGGGAGAGAATGTTTTTCGTCTGAGCGATGGGCAGTCCGCCAAGTGGCGCAATACCCACATCGGATACGTTTTCCAGACGTTTAATCTGATCCCGGTGCTGACCGCATTTGAGAATGTCGAGTTGCCGCTGCTGCTGACCAGGATGACCCCGCAGCAACGCCGCGATCACGTGATGACCGCGCTCAAACTCGTCGGCCTCGAAGACCGCGTCCATCACCTTCCCAAGCAGTTATCGGGTGGACAGGAGCAGCGCGTGGCCATTGCGCGAGCCATCGTCAGCGATCCGACGCTGATTCTTGCCGATGAACCGACCGGCGACCTCGACAGCAATTCGGCGACCGACATCCTGGAGATTCTGAAGCGGCTGAATGAAAGTTTTCACAAGACGATCGTGATGGTGACCCACGATCCGCACGCGGCCGAGTACGCCCACGTAACCCGGCATCTGGAAAAAGGACGTCTGCTGCCCGCCTAGAATCACTCGAGTAGAGACGGGGCTTGCCCCGTCTCTGGCAGCTGGAAAAATTTGGTTTCGTATCAGGGCAGGCTTTCGTTTCGTATCAGGGCATCGCTTTAGCGATGCCGCATCTTCCTTGCAATCCGACGCCCCTTGAGGGGCTGCCCCTCAGGCCGTTCTCCGCGCAGGCATCGCGCCCGCCGAAGGCTCAGCATCGCTGATCCACTCCCACACTCGCCGTCCGTGATCGTTGCTCAGGCTGCGGGCCTCGCCGTAATTCACCAGGCGATTTAAAACGGTTGTGACCGACGCCAGCGGGTCCTTGTGCCGCGCCAGGATTGCCGGAGCATGTCGTTGCAGTTCCGCGCAAACCTCGCGCGCTCCCAGCGGACGCCGGACTTCCATAAGCACTCTCCGGCAAGCCTTGGTGAAGCCGGGCTGGCGGCCGTTAGTCTTGCGGTCGATCAGTTCGAGCAAGTCGTCTCCCAGCACCTGTTCGCCGAAGAGATTCGCCAATCCGCCAATGGTCTGCTTCACAGTGCCAATGCGCCTCATGATCTCGGCACGCTGCCGTATGAGCTGGAGGAGTTCTTCGTGCGCCGCCTTCACCACCTGTTGCGCCGAAATGCTGTTGGCCTGCGCATCAATATCAATGGAGTGCGTACCCAAGCCACCGCCGTTATCTTTCCCAACGTTCATAAACCCCTCCTCCCGCCAATGGCGAGGCCCCTAGACTCTAGTCTTCTAGTCTTCTACTACGGAAAGGGACCTTCCGAAGTTCCATGAACAGTTGGACTCGTGCGGTAGAGAAAGGTCATCGGGGAAAAGGGTTTCTTGCAGGCACTGTCAGGAGTCGCAGGCGAGGTCGCCCGCGGCCACACGAACCACTCGCTGTTGCAGGTGCGGCTAGCCCATTACCTGAACGTGCTCCGGCCGGATTTTGTAAATCACGCGCACCTCTCCCGGCTTGGCGTAAGGATACTTGTCGAGGCCCATGTATTTCTTCGCCATCTTGTCGATGTGCCGGTCGGCGCCATCTTCGGTGATTTCAACCACCGTGCCGCGGATCTCCATATATCTGTACGGATTATCGGGATCGATTATGGCCAGCGCCACCCGCGGATCGCGGCGCACGTTGCGATCTTTCTGGCGTCCCTTCGCCGAGTTGAAAATCACATGTTGGCCGTCGAAGTCGCACCACACGGGAGTGACCTGCGGGCGTCCATCGGGCATGACGGTGCCAAGACTGGCGAAAGCGCGCTTCTGGAAAAGATCGACGTATTTTTCGGGAATCACGTTGGACATCGCTGGCTCTCCTTTTTTTTGCCGCCCCGATTATAGATGCCCGAAGCCAGCTTTGGGTTCTGGTCCTGGAGCGGGTAGAATCATTGGCTTCACGGAGCTAGCCACGGGCGCTCCTATGCAACCAAACTCGTTCCCTCGGAGGGTTGGACTTTATGCAGCAATCTATGCCGGACTTTATGCAGACGACATTGACCTCGGCAGCAAAATCGACGCGAGCGCTGGGCTGGTGCTTCGCCCTCTTGCTTTTTCTCGCGACCTCTCTTCTGGCGCAGCCCTCGGTCGCAGCAACGACCGCGCCAACTACGGTGCAACCGCCAACCGTCGTCTTCATGACCGATTTCGGTGTGATCGACGATTCGGTAGCCCTCTGTAAAGGAGTCATGTACGGCATCACGCCCAACCTACGCATTGTCGACCTCACCCATCAGGTGATTCCCTTTTCGATTCGAGACGGCGCGCTTTACCTTTCCGGCGCATCGCCCTACTTCCCCGCCGGAACGGTATTCGTAGTGGTCATCGATCCCACCGTCGGCAGCTCGCGTAAGGCAGTGGTGGTGAAATCGAAGCGCGGGCAATTCTTCGTGCTGCCCGACAACGGCCTGATGACCCTGGTAGAGGACCGCGACGGCGTCGAAAGCATTCGCGAGATCACCAACCCTGATTGGATGATCGGCGCCAAGATCTCTTCCACCTTTCATGGCCGCGATATTTTTTCTCCCGTCGGCGCCCACCTCGCGCGCGGCGACGACTGGACTCAAGTCGGTCCCGTCGTCAAAAAGTTAGTCCGGCTCGATCTGAAGCCTGCCACCGTAGACGACAAAGGTCTGACCGGAGAAGTAATCGTCCTCGATGGACCATTTGGCAACCTGGTCACCAACATCAGCGCCGAAGACTTTCTGAAGCTCGGTTATCAGCACGGCGATAAGTTGAAGGCCACCATCGGAGGACGCGAAGTCGAAATGCCCTTCGTCAACACATTCAGCGATGTGCCTTTGAAACAGCCGTTGCTCTTTATTGATTCGCGCGGACGAGCCAGCTTTGCCGTAAATCAGGGGAGTTTCGCAGCGGTGTACGGCATAGATCCGCCGCAGCCGATATTCATACCGCGAAAAGCGCGCTGAGTAAGGCGACGCTCGTGTGGTGACGGGCCTCCGGCCCGTACGGTTTGCGCAGGGACAGCCGCCCCCGGCTGTCCAAGCCGAGCAAGAGCTCGGCTGCCTACCCAGCCTTCCGCAGCTCCGAAGCGATCCGGGGCAACACCGCCTTTAGAAGCGCGATGAACTGCCCCATCACCCGTCGTCCCACCTCGAGCACTTCTTCATGCACCAGCATCCGATCAAGCACTCCAGCCGCCATGTTCGTCACACACGAGATGGCCAGAACATTCATGCCCATGTGCCGCGCGGCGATCGCCTCCGGAACGGTTGACATGCCCACGAGATCGGCGCCGATCGTGCGCAGGTAGCGAATCTCCGCCGGCGTTTCATAACTCGGGCCGGCCAGTGCCGCATAGACGCCCTCGCGCGGCGGAATCGGAAGCTTCTTCGCTTCCTCCAGTGCGATCTCGCGATAGCGCTTGGTGTAGGTATAAGTCATGTCGGGAAAACGCGGCCCAAAGCGTTCGTCATTCGCCCCCGTCAGCGGATTCTGCCCCTGAAGATTGATGTGATCGCGGAGGATGACCAGCGCGCCCTGTCCGTACTCGACGTTAATGCCCCCGGCGGCGTTGGTAAGAATCAAAGCGCGTACGCCGGCTCGCCCCAGCACGCGCGCCGGAAACGCCACCTCGGCGGCGGAATAGCCTTCATACAGATGCACGCGTCCCTGCATCACCGCAACGGGAACGTCGCCGGACTTTCCGATCACCAGTTGTCCGGCGTGGCCAACTGCCGTCGAGCGCGGAAACGCCGGGATGTCGGCATAGGGAATACGTACGGCTCCGGTGAGGTCGTCGGCAAACGATCCAAGGCCGGAGCCGAGGACGAGCCCGATCTGCGGCCGCAGTTTGGTCTGCGCAAGCACAAAGGCGGCGGCGGATTCGCTACGACTAAATAAATCAGGAGCAGTTTTCATTTCGAAGTCTGGATAATGACATGCTTCAAAAAATGTACAAATATAACCAGGCCACAAACAAGAATAATGGCACGCCCCTCCTCGGGCATGTCCACTGTCCCGTATCTCATCGGGCCGCCACGATAGGCGTAGTACATGATGTTGACAGCCACCAGGCATCCGAGAAGATTCTTGAACAGATCAATCTTCACAAAGTGACACCCCCACCCGGAACTCCTGCGCTTAGAAATGTTTCTCGAACTCAGCAAATGCCGTTTCTAGTTGCCACTGCACGCGAGCCCGCTCATTAGCCGCGATAAACTTTTCACACTTCTCGGATTCCGGTTCGCCCCGATCCTCGCACACAGCATCGCGCCGCATCTCCCGCCCGCCGCTCCCCGCGCCGCTCCAAAGACTATCACCGGGAATAAAACTATGTTCCAAACTCGCGCGCGCCATGCGTTTCAAATCCGCATACGACAAGCCATAGGTCTCGACCGCCCGCAGATATTCATGCGTCATATCGCCACGCGAAACGCCCTCGTCATCGGTGGCGAGCGCCACCGGCACTCCATATTTCATGTACACGGGCAGCGGATGGCGATCGCCGCCAACTCCCAGAATCACATCGTTCGACGTCAGACAAATCTCGACCAGCACATTTTTCTTAGCCATCTCCTGCAGCAGCCCGACCGGATCATCTTCGCTCATCACGTCAACACCATGCCCAATCCGTTCCGCTCCGGCGCGCTCAATCGATTCGCGAATGTGAAAGCGCAGCCCCTCGGGTGGAACCAGCCCCATCGCCAGTTCGCCCGCGTGCAACGACACATGCGTCACCGGATAGAACTTGCGCAAAGCCTCAATGATCCGCATATGCAGATCGAAATCGTGCATGGGCACGTAATAATCTTCCGGCATCACCAGGTTGAAGCCGACAAACCGCGGATCGGTCTTGACCAACTCAAACCCCAGCAATATCTGCGCGAAAACCTGCTCGCGCGGCAACCCGCGCAGCACCTGGTACAAATAGTGAATCGTGACTCCGCATCCCGGAGCCGCCTGCGCCGTCCCGCAATGCAGCACTTCTTTCTTGCGCGCCTCATCGGAGTCGAGCTGGCCGCGCACCGACGCCACCACATCCGCCATCCCTCCTGCAAGCAGCTTGTCGCGCAACTTGTTGAAATCGTCATCCCATCCCGTCTTGCCGCCCAGCATGGCCGCCTGCATCCCATCGGCGGTGTGCATCACCTCCACGTACTGCAGATGATCCTCCGCCGCCCGCGACGCCACCTCGGCCAACCCTTCGCCGACGTGCTTCTCGAACGCAGGGCCAAACTTGTCGAAGGTGGCGAAGAAGCGGTCGTGCCCCGATTCCTCCTCGCGATGCCAGTTGCGCATCGACCACGCGTCCACCAGCTGATCGTAGAGAATGGGGTCCTGATAGGCGCAACGCACCGAAGGCTTGTTTTTGTGGGGCTCGCACGAGTCGCACGCCGAGCGAATCAGCCTCGAAGTGCTGCGGTCCACGCAGAGCGCGTTCTCCGAGGCCCAGTTGATCATGCTTTCCGCATAGACCGCGCCATACAGATGAACGTGCAGATCGCCGCCCTTGGGCATCTGCTGCAGAAAAGCCAGCAGCAATCCCGGCTGATGCCGCACCGATTCCAGATACTTCGCCGTCCTCTCCTCAGGGCTTTGCGCCCAGGACATGTTCGCCAGAGGAAGAACCGCCAGGAAACATGCCACCGCCGCCAAGCGCAGGCTTCGCATCAAAAAGGCCTCCAACCATCGATCCTATTCACCGTGGAATTGTAGAGAATGCGATTGTAGGACGTAAGTATCCTCGTGAGAACTGGAGCGCTGGACGAGAAATAACAGTAGTGATGCGGGTGAAGCATCGATTTGCACAATCAGAATCTGATGTGATCATCGAGCAGAAGCGCGGCCTTCCCGCCGAAAAACCGCGGAAAACCGCATGGATGCTGGGGATTTCAGAATCGAGCAACTGCGATTGCACAGATTCCGAGTCACCCGGCTGTGCATGAGCTGCACTCCATTGATAGATAAGCAGTTACAAATGCACAAATTCCATTGACGCAGAAAATAGATATGTTAAAAGCATAATCGTTCTTTGACACGTTCTGAAGTTTTTCCGGTTGGTGCGGCGTCCGGGGCTCAAGCGAAGTCACTCAGACAACCGCGAGGTGAGTCTGGGAGGGCGAGCAAGGGTCTATAGCTAAGCGCTGGTCGAGGAGAACAGGAGCCTCTGTTAAAGGCAGGATAGAGTCCCGAGGCGTTGGACTGATTTGTCCGGTTGGCGGTGAGCCCGGAGCCCGAGCAAGATCGGCTTACAATGAACCCGCAAGGGAGTTGTGGGAATAAGGTCAGCAAGGGTCTAAACGCGAGCTACTGGCCGAGAGGAATGAGTTCAACATCACCTCGGGACTCTCTATTTTTGCAGTGATCGTGTGGTGACGGGCCTCCGGCCCGTTTAGGCAAGCAAGGCGCGGCAGCCTCGCAGCGAAATCCGCACCGCCCAGCCGTCCAAGCCAGCGCTCTTCCCGGACTCCCAAGCCTCACCCAAGATGATTTCAAGGTCAGCAAGGGTCTAAACAGCTACTGGCCGAGAGGAATGAGTTCAACATCACCTCGGGACTCTCTATTTTTGCAGTGATCGTGTGGTGACGGGCCTCCGGCCCGTTTAGGCAAGCAAGGCTCGGCAGCCCCGCAGCAAAATCCCCACCGCCCAGCCGTCCAAGCCAGCGCTCCTCCCGGACTCCCAAGCCTCACCCAAGATGATTTCAAGGTCAGCAAGGGTCTAAACGCGAGCTACTGGCCGAGAGGAATGAGTTCAACATCACCTCGGGACTCCCTATTTTTGCAGTGATCGTGTGGTGACGGGCCTCCGGCCCGTTTAGGCAAGCAAGGCGCGGCAGCCTCGCAGCGAAATCCGCACCGCCAGCCGTCCAAGCCAGCGCTCTTCCCGATCTCCCTAGCCTCACCCAAGATGATTTCACGACGGCAAGGGTCTAAACGCGAGCTACTGGCCGAGAGGAATGAGTTCAACATCACCTCGGGACTCTCCATTTTTTTGCAGTGATCGTGTGGTGACGGGCCTCCGGCCCGTTTAGGCAAGCAAGGCTCGGCAGCCTCGCAGCGAAATCCGCACCGCCCAGCCGTCCAAGCCAGCGCTCTTCCCGGACTCCCAAGCCTCACCCAAGATGATTTCAAGGTCAGCAAGGGTCTAAACGCGAGCTACTGGCCGAGAGGAATGAGTTCAACATCACCTCGGGACTCTCTATTTTTGCAGTGATCGTGTGGTGACGGGCCTCCGGCCCGTTTAGGCAAGCAAGGCGCGGCAGCCTCGCAGCGAAATCCGCACCGCCGGCCGTCCAAGCCAGCGCTCCTCCCGAAATCCCCAGCCCAGAGAATTCCAGGACTGCCCGTGAGGTATAGAATGTCGGCTGCGAGGATATCTCATGCGCAGTACGCGACTGGTGCTGGCCATAGCCCTATTGTCTGGATGCTCGGTCGCTCAATCAAAGATCGATGCCTCGGCCGTATGGCAGGTCTCGCCGCAATTTATCGCGACGGCCCCCGCTGCCTGCGAAAAGTCAGCCAATTCCGGTAACCTCGAATGCCTGATCGGCCAGATGGCGAAAGCCGGCGCTCCGACCGCAGCCCTGGCCTTTACGCGCGAACTCTTCAAACAAAGCCACGGCGAGTTCGGCATCATGACCGGTTTCCAGCCGCAGAGCCCGGTTGCTTTCGCATGGGTCACGTATCCCTTGCGTGCCAACACGAATTACGGCCTGGTGCTGGTGAATGGACGGCCGCCGCTCGTCAACGTCGAAGATCTGAAGTTGCTCGACAGAAAAACCATGCAACAGAGTCCCCAGTTTCAGGACCTGAAGAATCAATTTCCCAAGGTCGATGTGTGGCCCGGAGACCGCGACGGAAAAATATGGCCCAACTCACAAGCCGGGCCCAACGGTGGAATACAGTTTGTGGTGAGCTATCCCTTGATCAACGGATGCCACGCCTGCGAACGCGCCGGACTCGCCATATTCACCTGGAACTTCGATGCCGACGGTAAATTTCTCGGAACGTCATTTCAGGGGATGACTCCACCGCCGCTAAACTGAAACCGGGGTGCCTCACCCATTCGCGTTCCCTGCAATACCACCTCGGAACTCTCTCTTTTTGCAGGCCGTTGCCTTTGATCGTGTGGTGACGGGCCTCTGGCCCGTTCAGCCGAGCAAAGCTCGGCCGAAATCCCAGCCTCTCCCCGACTCACCGTCCAGTCACCCAAAAAATTCGCAGAATAAATATGGTCTGTCATCCTGAGCGGAGTAGCTGCTTCGCGAAGCGAAGCAGCTACGCAGTCGAAGGACCCCTACCCTCTAAAACGCCAGTGAAGTGTGTTTCGCTTCTACCGATCCAAAGCGAGGACTGCACAAACTAGTCGAGAATGTACTGCCTGTGGATGTCTATGAAGTCCTCCGCTTCCTCCTTCGATGCCTCCCCAAGTCAAACATCATAAGACGCCGTGGACAGCATTCGTCGCGGCCTCGCACAAGCTCGCAAAGGCTCAGGCCGCCCGGCAGATGAGGTATTTGACGAATTCGAACGCCGCGACGCTTGACACAAAGGCCTAGAATAGATATTGAGAAGCCGCCCAGTGCGGCCGCGCCGGTTCTTGATCAAGTTCTTTGAAATCTATTATTTGCGCACGCCGGTAATCCCAACCACCTGATTCTAAAGGCCAAGGCCCAAGAGTCCTCCCGTAACTCTTTTGTTATGTGTTATGTACGTTAACTTCTTTAAAATGAATTATCTAACAAAATAGGGGGGAGGGGGTACTCCAGTCGCTCGGACTAGCAGATAAGAGCTAACAGTTTTCGCCTAAGCGATCGACCGGCGACTAGCGACCGTCGACCGCCCTACAGCGGAATATTCCCATGCTTCTTGGCCGGGTTCTTATCACGCTTAGTCTCCAGCATAGCCAGCGCCTGAATCAGCTTCTTCCGAGTCTCCCGAGGCTGAATAACCGCATCGACGAATCCGCGATCCGCGGCCACGTATGGATTCGCTAGCCGGTCGCGAAATTCTTCGATCTTTTGTTGGCGAACCTGTTGGCGAACCGCGTCGCTATTACCAGCGTTGTCCAACTCACGTTTGTAGACGATATCCACCGCGCCTTCCGGTCCCATCACCGCAATCTCAGCGCTGGGCCACGCGTAATTCACGTCCGTGCGGATATGCTTTGACGCCATAACGCAATACGCTCCGCCATAAGCTTTGCGCGTGATCACAGTCACTTTCGGCACGGTTGCTTCCGCAAACGCAAACAGCAACTTTGCGCCATGCCGGATGATCCCGCCATACTCCTGCTGCGTACCCGGCAAAAATCCGGGAACATCTTCAAACGTCACCAGCGGAATGTTGAAGCAGTCGCAGAAACGCACAAAGCGTGCCCCCTTCACCGAGGCATTGATATCGAGCGTGCCCGCAAGCATCGCCGGCTGATTGGCCACGATCCCAACTGGCTTCCCGTTGAAGCGAGCGAATCCGACGACGATGTTCTTGGCATAGTGCTCGTGAATTTCGAAAAAGTAGCCGTCATCCACCACCGTGTGAATCACGTCTTTCATGTCATACGGCATGTTCGATTGATCGGGGATGAGCGTGTCGAGCTTCTCATCCACCCGATCGATCGGATCGGTGCACGCCTTGCGCGGAGGATCCTCCAGATTGTTCGACGGGATAAAACTCAACAGCTCGCGGACCATCGACAAACACTCGGCATCATCGCGGCACATGAAGTGCGCGACTCCAGAAGTTTCGTTGTGTGTGTGCGCTCCGCCGAGTTGGTCTTTGGTGACTTCTTCATGCGTCACCAACTTGATCACGTCAGGCCCAGTGATGAACATGTAAGAAGTCTGGTCCACCATCAAGATGAAATCGGTGATGGCCGGCGAATACACAGCGCCGCCCGCACAAGGACCCATGATGGCCGAGATCTGCGGCACGACTCCGCTATAAAGCGTGTTGCGCAAGAAAATGTCGGCGTAGCCAGCCAGCGACATCACGCCTTCCTGAATGCGCGCGCCCCCCGAATCATTCAGTCCGATGACCGGCGCTCCCATCTTGGCCGCGAGGTCCATGATCTTGACGATCTTCCCCGCATTGGCCTCGGAGAGCGAACCGCCAAACACCGTAAAATCCTGAGCGAAAACAAACACCAGACGCCCTTCCACGCGACCGTAGCCGGTGATGAAACCGTCGCCGTAGTATTTCTGCCCGGCCATGCCAAAATCGTTGCAGCGATGCGTGACCAGCTTGTCGGTTTCCTCGAAGGTGCCCTCGTCAAGCAGAAACTCCACGCGCTCGCGCGCCGACATCTTGCCCTCATTGTGCTGGCGTTCGCGCCGCTGCGCGCCTCCGCCTTCCTGCGCCATCTGGTCACGTTTCTTCAGTTCGGCAATCTTCTCTTGGAGTTTCATAGGCAGCCATTATAGGCGCGACACGTCAAAAGCTTAACCACAGAGGGCAAGGAGGAGCACAGGGACGACCAAACAACGCTGCGGCTTATCCCCTGTGTTCCTCTGTGCTCCCTGTGGTTAAGGTTCTGATCTTTCGTGGCCATGAATCGTCTTACGGGCGCGTGACAGCGGAGTCGAACAGATTCAGGAATTCGATTTTCTTGTCCGGCGGAAGAAACGACGCCTCAAAGGAATTGCGCGCCAATTCGCGCAGGTGCTCGTCGGTGAAGCCGAACGCCTGCTGCACCAGCGCGTACTCCTCGACCAGCGATGTACGAAACATGGCAGGATCGTCGCTGTTGAGAGTCAGCATCAGGCCCTGGTCGAAGTAGCGCCGCACCGGATGCTGCGCCAGTTCGGCGCAACAACCCGTTCGCAGATTGCTGGTGACGCAGATCTCAATCGGAACCTGCCGTTCGGCCAGTTCTTCAATCAACTCTGGATCTTGTCCCGCGCTAAGGCCGTGACCGATGCGCTCCGCTTTGAGGTTCAGCGCGCCCCAAATGGATTCCGGTCCAGCATTTTCCCCGGCGTGCGCCGTCAGATGAAGTCCGTGCTCCGCGCCGCGCGCGTAAACACCAGCGAACCACTCCGGAGGCCCTGCCTTCTCGTCGCCGCCGATTCCGAATGCAATGACGTTACGATCGTGAAATTGGATGGCTAGATCAAGCACACTCTGCGCTTTCTCGGCGCCAAACTGCCGGACGGCATCGAAGATCCACACGAGCGAAATGCCAAAGTCTTTCTCGCCGCGCTGGCGGCCACGTTCCAGCCCTTCGAAAATCGCGGGGAAATCTTGTTTCCGCCACAGGCAGACACCAACCGAAACGATCACTTCCGCATGCAGCACGTTCTGCGCTTTCAGCCGCTCCATCAGCCGGTAAGTGATCAACTCGTAGTCTTCCGGAGTCCGCAGGTGTCCGGTCACATCCTTGAACGCCGAGAGGAAGCCGGTGAAGTCCTTGTAGTTGTAGAGTTGCTCGACAGCGTCGAGCGATGCGCCTTCCATCCCGTGACGCCGACGCAGTTCGAGCAGTGTGGACGGCTCGATCGAGCCTTCGAGGTGCACGTGCAGCTCGGCCTTGGGGAGCGAGAGGATGAAGCTGGAGGGCTCCGAAGGCATACAGCAATTCTAAAGGATTGGATCGTGTGGTGGCGGGGCTTTGCCCCACCGGAACACAAAGTTACCCGATGACCCGATCTTTCTTGGAGAACTCGCTATGATGGCGGCTGTAGAAGATGTAAATCACCAGCCCCAGCGCCAGCCAGATCACGAAGCGCAACCATGTAATCAGCGTCAGTCCCAACATCAGGCCGCCGCAAAAGAGCACTGAGATCAGCGGGAACCACGGCACAAAGGGCACACGGAATGCGCGTTTGCGATCAGGCTGATTGCGTCGCAAAAGAATCACACCGAGCGAAACCAGCACGAACGCAAAGAGCGTCCCGATGTTGGCAAGGTCGGCGGCGTCTCCAATATCAACGAGCCCCGCAGGAATCCCCACCGCAAAGCAGGCGATCCACGTGGACCAATACGGCGTCTTGTATTTCGGATGCACGGCGGAGAACAACTTCGGCAACAATCCGTCGCGCGACATGGCGTACCAGATGCGCGCCTGCCCGTACTGAAACACGAGCAACGACGAGATCATCCCCGTCAGTGCTCCAATCACGATCACCGACCGGAAGAGCGGGTGCACTCCGAGATACTTCATCGCGTAGGCGACGGGCGCTTCGGCAGCTTCTCCGGAAACGAAGGTTGTGTACTTCATCATGCCGAGCAGCACCAAGGCGACGCCGACATAAAGCAGCGTGCAGACAATCAGCGACACGATGATGCCGAAGGGCAAATCTTTTTGCGGATTACGCGATTCTTCCGCGGCGGTCGAGACCGAATCGAATCCGATGTAGGTGAAGAAAACGATCGCGCCTCCGGTGACGATTCCGGCAAAACCGGAAGGCGCGAAGGGCGTCCAGTTCGCGGGCTTCACCAGCATTCCACCGACCACCAGGAAGGTCAGGATCGCGCCGATCTTAATCGCGACCATGATGTTGTTAGTCTCCGCCGATTCCTTCACGCCGCGGACCAGCAGCAGCGTGAGAATAAAAACGATCAGGAATCCTGGAAGATTGAAGTAAGCGCCCGTCCACTGCCCGCCAGCCCACACGGGACTCGCCCATTTATCCGGCAAGTTGAGACCGAACGCCGCGAACTGCGCTTTTGTATAGCCGGCGAAACCCACCGCCACCGCAACGTTGCTGACTACGTATTCGAGAATCAGGTCCCAGCCAATGATCCACGCAAAAATTTCGCCCAGCGTCGCATACGAGTAGGTATAAGCGCTGCCGGCAATCGGAATCATCGACGCCAACTCGGCGTAGCACAGCCCGGCAAAACTACAGGCGATTGCCACCAGGAAAAACGAAATAGCAATGGAAGGCCCCGCCGGCGGACGGCCATGCATCAGCGCCCCCGCCGTACTGCCGGTGCGCAGGAAGTTCACGATCAAGTCGAGTGCCTGCGCATGCAGGAGGGAAGGCGCCTGGAAATATTCTCCGGCCGCGGCTGTTCCCGTCAGAATGAAGATTCCCGAACCAATAATCGCGCCGATCCCGAGCGCGGTCAGCGACCACGGTCCCAGCGTTTTACTGAGCCGGTGCTCTGGATTCTCCGAGTCCGAAATCAGTTTGTCGATCGACTTGCAACAGAATGCCTGCCTATCGGAAGTGCGGATGACATCGGCGGCTGGTTCAGTGGATGATTGCGACAAGAGTTGGTTGTCTCCTCACAGCGAGTAGGGCATGGGCGTTGGCCCATGCCCTGAACCGCGACAACTCAGGCTAGCGCTACCGTTTCGCCTGACCGCGTGCCAGCTTTTTCACCTTGCGCTTTTTCGATCCGCGCGCGTAATCGCGAGGCTTCTTCGGTTTTTCCGCCTTCATCTTTTTGCGGGCGGCGCGCTTGGATTTCTTGCGTTCTTCTTTAGTCAGCTTCGTTGTGTTTGCCATGAATGCGTTTGGTTTCCTTTGTTGTTTAAGTTTCGGATCCTTCTTTGTCGTCTTATGCCTTCTCCAGCTGTGCGTACCGCTCCACCAGCTTCTTCAAACCGAAGCGAGGGAATTGTACCGTAATCTTGGCGTCTTCCCCATCCCCTTCGCGCTGGTAGACAGTCCCTTCGCCATATTTCGGATGAATCACCTTTTGCCCGGGACGGAATCCGCGCCTGCCTTTAGGCTCCTCCGACGGCATTTTCGGAACATTGAACTTCTTGCCGCGCGAGACAAAAAATTGCGCAATGTTGTCGATGGAGTTGTAGTTCCCGAGCGGAGTCGCCGTCTTATTCTTGGGCTGGACTCGCGCCGGGTTCCAGGCAGCGCTCTGGTCTTCGTCTTCGTAGGAATAGTGAGTGCTTTCGGCGGCTGCGGGGCGGAGCCCGGCTGGACGGGCGAGGTCGCCCGTCCCCACACGACCTGTCCCCATACGCGCCGTATTTCGCCGCGATCCGCCTAGCTCCTCTACCAGTTGCGGCGGAACTTCGTCCAGGAATCGCGACGGCACACTGGCCTCCGGCATATCCGTCCCATAACGCCGCCGATACACGGCACGCGACAAAATCAGCGTGTCCATGGCGCGCGTCATGCCGACATAGCACAGCCGCCGTTCTTCCTCGATGGCATCGGGCTCAAGCATAGTGCGCGAATGTGGAAACAGGCCTTCTTCCATGCCCGCAAGAACCACCAGCGGAAACTCCAGCCCCTTGGCCGCATGCAGCGTCATCAGCGTAATCTGCGCGTGTTCGTCGTACTGGTCGGCATCGCTGACCAACGCGGCATGATCGAGAAACTGATCAAGCGTCTCGCCACGATCCCGCGAGTCCATGGCGGCGTTCACCAATTCGCGCAGGTTCTCGATGCGCGAGTAAGCATCCGGCGTGTCTTCCTCTTCCAGTTGCTTGATGTATCCAGTGCGGTCGATCAGAAATTTGAGAATCTCAGCCGTATTCGCCGCCGCACCTGGGGTTCGGAAACCCTCGACCTCGTCGGCCGCCTTGTTTACTCCGTCAGTGGAGAGACGAACGCCCTCGCCCGTCGCCTCGTCTGCGGCAGCGTCACCGGCCGCAAAATCAAAGCTGAAATTGCCCGGATCAAAGTCCGTATCGTCCCCGGCTGGTGTGGTGACGGGGCTCTGCCCCGTCCCAGCCGAGCGAAGCTCGACAGCGTTCTGGTCGCGAGCCGCAGCCGTCTCCTCCACCCGTTCCACAAACGTCCCCGCCAACATCGCCCGCCCGTCCTCAATCAGCTCGCGGAAGGCGTTCAACGCCGCCAAAGCCCGCGCCGGCAACAACTGCCGCCGAATCGCCTCGCCGACCGCGCCCCACATCGACAATCCAGTTTCAAGCGCAAGCCGCTCCAACATCTCGATGGTCGTCTTGCCGATGCCGCGCACCGGCGTATTGATCACGCGCAGCAGCGAAACCGAGTCGTCGGGATTCTGGATGACCTTCAAATACGAAATCAGATCCTTGATCTCAGCCCGCTCGTAAAACGAGAAGCCGCCCACCACGTGATACTTCAACTGATAGCGGCGCATGGCCTCTTCGAACAATCGCGACTGCGAGTTCGTCCGGTAGAGCACAGCCGCCCGCGCCGTTTCCCCGTTTTCGCCCGCCTGGCGCACATAGAGATTGATCGTATCCGCCGCAAACAGCGCCTCGTTCTCCCCATCCGGAGCTTCGTAGTATCCGATCTTCGCGCCACCCTGTCTTGACGTCCACAAATTCTTGCCCTTGCGCCGGACGTTGTTCCCGACCACTGCCGACGCCGCGCCCAGAATGTTCTGCGTCGAGCGATAGTTTTGTTCGAGCCGCACGATCTTCGCTTCCGGAAAGTCGCGTTCAAATTCCAGAATGTTGCGAATGTCCGCTCCGCGCCACGAGTAGATCGACTGATCTTCATCGCCCACCGCGCAAACGTTGTGCCCGGCGCCCGCCAGCAGCCGCATCAATTCATACTGTGGACGGTTTGTGTCCTGATATTCATCAATCAATAAATATTGAAACCGCCGGTTGTAATACTCACGCACCGCCGCCACCGACTTGAGCAGGCGCATGGCCTCCAGCAACAGATCGTCGAAGTCCATCGCATTCGCCTTCAGTAACTCCTTGCGATACTCCTCGAAAATGTGCGCAATCTTCTCGGTTTTCGGATCCGCAGATTGCAGATAAATTTCCTGCGGATCCAACATATGATTTTTGGCCCATGAAATCCGAGAGAGCACATTGCGCGGCGTAAGTTGCTTGTCGTCCAGCCCAAGCCTCCGCATGATGCCCTTGACCACCTGCTGCTGATCGCTCTCGTCGTAGATAACAAAATTTTTCGTGAGCCCGATCGGCGGCTGCCCCGGCACGGTAGAAGGTATCCGCAAAGCCTCAATATCCCGCCGCAGCACGCGCACGCAAAACGAATGAAATGTAGAGATCACCGGCTTGGCAACGCTGAGCCCGCCGACCAGCTTTTCGACGCGCTCCGCCATCTCCGCTGCGGCCTTGTTAGTGAAGGTCATGGCAAGGATCGCTTCCGGCATCACGCCCATCTTCTCGATCAGATAAGCAATACGGAATGTAATGACGCGAGTCTTCCCGCTGCCCGCTCCGGCCAGAATAAGCACCGGCCCCTCGGTAGTCTCGACCGCTTCGCGTTGTTGCGGGTTTAACTCGTCCAGAAACGACAAAAGAGAATGGCTCCGAAATGCGCTGACTCGATTCTAAACGATGGAGAGACGGGCGCCCCGCCCGTCCACCCCAGATTCGTCACAATTACATGCCTGCCACGATCACAGCTCTCTCCGGCGAGTTCTGCTATGACACCTTCATGAATCGCCGCTGTGACTATCGTCGCAAACTTCCTCACCTTCAGCCCGACTTCAAGATTTTCTTCATCACCTTTGGCACATTCCGACGCTGGATCCTTCCGAACTCTGCGCGCGACATCGTCATGGAGACCTGTATTCGCGGGGACGGATACCGCTTCGAACTGCATGCTCTCGTGGTGATGCCAGACCACGTTCATCTCGCCCTGACGCCAAGGTGGGACGACCGTGGGACTTTCAGCATCCCTGAGATCATGCAGGAGATCAAGAGCGTCTCAGCGCACCGAATCAACAAGGAATTAGGACGCGCTGGACGTGTTTGGCAAGAGGAATCATTCGATAGAGCTCTCCGGAGGGAAGAAGGTTTGATCGTGAAGATCCAATACATGGTGGACAACCCCGTCAGAGCGAGGCTTGTAAGCAGCGCGGCCGAGTATCGGTGGATCTGGCTCGAAGGTACGGAGCCGTGTTGGACGGGCGGGGCGCCCGTCTCTCCATCGCGACGGGCTGTATAATGAAGAATTGCGCTCATGAAAAAGAACCCATCAGTAGTCGCGCCCAAAGACAGCGCTGCCCAGGCTCCCACTCGCCGCCGAATCCGCTCCACCACCGTCCTCTGCGTGCGCCGCGACAACAAGGTTGTCATGGCTGGCGACGGTCAAGTCACGCTCGGCGAATCCGTCATCAAGCACGGAGCAAAGAAGATTCGCCGCCTCTATCAGGACAAAATTCTAGCCGGATTTGCGGGTTCGACCGCCGACGCGTTCACTCTTTTCAGCCGTTTCGAGGCCAAACTGGAGCAGTATCATGGCAACCTCGGCCGCTCCGCCGTCGAACTTGCAAAAGACTGGCGCACCGACAAATTTCTGCGGCATCTCGAAGCCCTGCTCCTGGTTTCCGATAAAGAAGCCACGTTTCTGCTGAGCGGTCAGGGAGACGTGATCGAGCCCGATACCGGCATTGCGGCAATCGGCTCCGGCGGCCCATTTGCCCAGGCGGCAGCCCAAGCTCTGGCCGATCACACCAAGCTCTCGTCGCGAGAGATCGCCGAAGAAGCAATGAAGATTGCCAGCCGGATGTGCATCTATACCAATGACAGGATTACGATTGAGGAGCTGTGAGGAAAGGTCTCAGGTGTTAGGTGTCAGCTCTCAGGAAGACCAGAACCTGACACCTAAGACCTGACACCTAACACCTGATTTTTTTATGGCTATTTATCTGCCCGGAACCGCCGAAGAAGAACAAGTCACACTCGACGAGCTGACGCCGCGCGAAATCGTCACTGAACTCGACAAGTACGTTGTCGGTCAAAAAGACGCGAAGCGCGCCGTCGCCATCGCCCTGCGCAACCGCATGCGCCGGCAAAAGCTCGGCCCCGAGATGGCCGAAGAAGTCATCCCCAAGAACATCATCATGATCGGCCCCACCGGCGTCGGCAAAACCGAAATCGCCCGCCGCCTGGCCAAGCTGGCCAATTCGCCATTCCTCAAAGTTGAAGCTTCCAAGTTCACCGAAGTCGGGTACGTCGGTCGCGATGTCGAGTCGATGATCCGCGACCTGGTCGAGATCGCCATCGAAATGGTCCGCGAAGAAAAACTGGAAGATGTCGCCGATAAAGCGGAACTGAACGCCGAAGAACGTCTGCTCGATATTCTTCTGCCGCCCACCTCGCCGCGCGCGTCGGATTCGAGCTCAGCCGCTGGTTCGACCGGAGGAGTGGTCATCGACGGCAATACCAGCCTGACTGAATCGTCCAGCCGCACCCGCGAGAAATTGCGCCAGCAATTGCGTGAAGGCAAACTCGACGACCGCACTGTCGAAATCGAAACCCGCGAGCGCAATTTCCCATCCTTTGAAATCATTTCCAACCAGGGCGTCGAGGAAATGGACGTCAATCTCAAGGACATGTTGCCCAACATCTTCGGCCAGCGCACCAAGAAGCGGAAGATGAAGGTCAACGAGGCCTTCGAGTACCTGATCCAGGAAGAAGAGCAGCGCCTGATCGACATGGAGCAGGTCACGCGCGTCGCCATTGACCGCGTGGAAAACTCCGGCATCATTTTTCTCGATGAAATCGACAAGATCGCCGGACGCGAAAGCGGCCATGGTCCTGACGTTTCGCGCGAAGGCGTGCAGCGCGACATCCTCCCCATCGTCGAAGGCACCACCGTAAACACGCGTTACGGCATGGTGCGTACCGATCACATCCTGTTCATAGCCGCGGGCGCGTTCCACGTTTCCAAGCCGAGCGACCTGATCCCCGAACTGCAAGGCCGCTTTCCGATCCGCGTGGAACTGCAGTCGCTCACCATGGCGGATTTCGTCCGCATCCTGACCGAGCCAAAGTCTTCGCTGACCCGCCAATACATTGCGCTGCTCGAAACCGAAGGCGTAAAGCTCGAGTTCACGCCCGACTCGCTTGAAGAAGTAGCCCGCTTTGCGTTTCGAGTGAATGAGGGCACGGAAAACATCGGCGCCCGCCGCCTGCACACCATCATGGAGCGAGTGCTCGACGAAATCAGCTTCGAGGCGCCCGAAAAAAAGGGCCAGGAGTTTAAAGTGGACGCGGCTTACGTGCAGAAGATGCTGAGCGAGATCGTGAAAGACCAGGATCTGTCGCGCTACATATTGTAGGTCTGGGTGGTTATAAGTGTGGGGGCGGGCGACCTCGCCCGCCCGGTTTTCGAGGCTTCATCACAGATTCGTTGTCCACACGACACTGCACCGGCACTTCGCCGGTGCTACCGTGTGCCAGTATGCTCAGGAAGTACGAGTATCGCCGTACACTTCCGCACTACCAGAAGGACAACAAAGCGATCTTCGGAACGTTCGCAACCTACCATCGGTGGCGTCTCCCAGAAGCGGCCCGGCGTATCGTAGTTGAAGCTTGTCTGCACATCGACGGAACGAAGTGCACGCTACACGGCCTTGTTGTCATGCCAGACCATGTGCATTTGGTCTTCACCCCACTCGCGGACAACGACGGACCTATTTCTCTGCCCGAAATCTTTCAGAAGGTGAAGAGCGAATCCGCACATCGCATCAATAGGTTGCTGGGGAGAAAAGGCAGAGTCTGGCAGGACGAGTCGTTCGATCACGTTCTTCGTCGCGAGGAGGGAATCGATGCCAAGCTGGAGTACATACGCTTAAATCCAGTTCGGGCGGCATTGGTAAAACAGCCGGGAGAATATGAGTGGATGTGGTTCGAAAAGTGTAGTTGAGCTGCCCGCGCGGGCGAGTCGCCCGCGCCCACACTGGTTTCAACATTCCTCTGATACTCTTTCTTGTTCCGGATGAAACTAAGGCTTATAAACTTCATCGCGCCGACCACGCTCTGCCTGCTGCTGGCTGGTTGCGCCCAGCTCGGACCGCCGCTACCGCCGTCGCTCGAACTTCCCAAGCCGCCTAACGATCTGCGCGCCAGCCGCAAAGGCGACCGCGTAACTCTCAGCTGGAGCGAGCCCACGGTCACCACCGACCGCCAGAGTGTGCGCTATATCGGTCCGACCCTCGTCTGCCGCAGCCTCGAATCTGAAATCACCGCGTGCGGAGATCCCGCCGCCATTCTGCCCGCACCACCCGCAGCGCCGCAAAAGCGAGGATCCAAGCGCCCCCCGGCGAAGAATTCAAACGCCCCGCGCCCCGCCCCTCAGATCTACACCGACACGCTGCCCGCAACCATGCAACGGTTCGACCCGTCCGCCGAAGTCACCTATGCCGTCGAGGTTCTGAACCGCAGCGCGCGGGGCGTGGGACTGTCGAATCGCGTGCATGTGCCCGCAATCGTGACCCTGCCTCCGCCTCGCGATCTTGCCGCCGAACTGACCGGTGACGGGGTCGTGCTCACCTGGACAAGCGCAGGCGGACCGCAGAATGTCCCCGCCCTTCAACTGCGTTATCGAATCTATCGGCGCGACCAAAGCTCGGGCAAAGATGCGATCGCAGGCGAAGTCCCCATAGGCGAGCCTGGCCCCGTACATTTCACCGACTCCGGCTTCGAGTGGGAAAAGACCTACCTCTACCGGGTCACCGCTGTGAGCATCATCAAACGTCCCGATAGCGAGGCGCAGATTGAGGTGGAGGGAGACGACACTCCGCCGGTTCAGGTCATCGCCCATGACGTCTTTCCGCCCGCCGTACCCGCTGGCCTGCAGGCGGCATACTCGGGTGAGGGACAGAAACCATTTATCGACCTCGTCTGGGCGCCGGTGACGAACGCCGATCTCGCCGGATACAACGTTTATCGCGGCGAAATACAAACGAATGGCGCAGCCGGCGAGAAGATGGTCAAGCTGAATTCCGAGCTGGTGAAATCGCCGTCCTACCGCGACAGCGACGTCGCCTCCGGCAAAACCTATACCTATTCAGTCTCTGCCGTGGATTTGCGCGGAAACGAAAGTCATCGCTCGGAGGAAGCCAGCGAGCCCGTGCCCTAACCCACACTCCAGATTTTTCCTTCGTGATCTCCCCACTCTTTGTGTTTAGATATTGTTCTGATGAAATATTGCCGATTCCAGCTCAACGGTTCTTCCCACTACGGCCTGGTCGAATCTGTGGCGGGCAGCGACGAAGACGTAATCACTCGCCTGCTCCTCCAGCCTCCGCAGGAGAGCGATGGTGACGTCGAAGGCCTTCCCAGCCGCCGCATGGACCGCATCCCGCTCGCGCAGGCATCTCTGCTGCCTCCGGTGCAGCCTTCGAAGATCGTCTGTGTCGGCCGCAACTATCGCGAGCACGCTGCCGAACTCGGCAATGACGTTCCGCTGGAACCGCTGCTCTTTTTCAAGCCGCCCTCTTCCCTGTTGCCGCCCGGCGGAACCATTCTTCGGCCAAAGGTTTCCGAGCGCACCGACTACGAGGGCGAACTGGGAGTCGTGATCGCCCGCCGCTGCCATCGCCTCGCCGATGGCGAAGACGTCCGCCCCTACATTCTCGGATACACCTGCGTCAACGATTTCACCGCGCGCGATCTGCAGAAAAAAGAACCGCAATGGGTCCGCGGCAAGGGGTTCGATACTTTCTGCCCGGTCGGCCCCGTGGTCGCCGACGGACTCGATCCTTGGACCGGTATTCAAGTCGAAACCCGCGTCAACGGCGAAGTGCGGCAATCCGGCAACACGAAAGACTTTATCTTCGCGCTCGACGTCGTCATCCGTTATATCTCGCAGATCATGACGCTCGAACCCGGCGACCTGATCGCCACCGGCACACCGCAGGGCATCGCCCCAGTGGTCGCCGGCGACACCCTCGAAGTTTCGATCGAAGGCATCGGCAAGTTGCGCAATCCCGTGGCTGACGAAGGGTAGCCGTGCGGCAGTTCTCGGGTTTCAGTTCTCAGTTCTTAGTTCTCAGTAAAATCTGAGCTGTTGGGCTGGGTGGTTTCTCGACTCTCTCACCCACCAAAACACTGTCATCTTGAGCGGAACATAGTCAGCGGCGAAGCCGACGACTATGTGGAGTCGAAAGACCCCTGGCACCGTTTCTTCACATAACGCCACGGCAGCGAGTTCTCCCGTAAAGACTTTTTTCATCACATTCAGCCGGTAAGCACCATCACAGACATCGACCCTCACCTGCTGCGATAATTTCCTCCAGACTGGCGCAGTCGGAAGGGTGCACGTCACCAATGGGCCTCTGCGCTGTTTGTTCTTTGACAACTATTTTGTGGTAAATCAAGGGCGTCAGAAATCGTCGGAAGTCACGCCAAAACTATGAAGATCAATAGAATTTGGCGAGGAATCGAGCTAACTCCTTATTCCGGAATATTTTGAAAATAAGTCCTTGGCATTCTAGATTTTGGCGGGAAGACTCCCCCTAAACCAATGATTCCATTACGAGGGGGGTAGGGGGGGTAGTAGTAACCCGGATTAATACCTTAATGGTAAACGTAAAGTTCGACACGCCCTTCCGTACGGGGAGAACTCCCTGCGATAGCGTCGCCTGAAGCAATGGTGCTAGGGGTCTTTCGACTCCACATGCTCATCGGCTTCGCCGCTGACTATGCTCCGCTCAAGATGACAAGTGTCCTGAATCGCCTGTCGCGTGGACGCTCCCTAATCTGACGTTACCCGCGATATAGCCCTCGCGATTTAGTTCCCGTATCTTGTCCTCAAACTCTGCATCAAACCATCTATAATGGAACAACAGTTCTTACGGGGAGCCCGATCACCCGATCCAAAAAAGAGCCGAGAAAAAGATCAAATATGTCAACGAAGTTGAAGGTCTCTGTTATTGCCAGTTCGCTGGCCATCCTGTTGTTCACCGTGGTTGGCGGTTTTGTCCATGTTCGCGCCTCGTCGAATGAAGGCGCGTATCGCCAGTTGTCGGTGTACAGCGAAGTGCTGTCGCGCATCCGCAGCGAATATGTCGAAGAGCCCAATATTGCCGGGGTCACCGATGGCGCGCTCCACGGGCTGCTGGAATCGCTCGACGCCAATTCCAGCTATCTGTCGCCCGAGGAGTACAAGCGCTACAAAACGATGAAGACCGGGGGCAAAGCAGATATCGGCGCCACCGTCTCCAAACGTTTCGGATACGCTGCCGTGGTTGCGGTGATTCCCGGAGGCCCGGCGGATAAGGCCGGGGTCGAGAACTCCGACATCATCGAGTCGATCGAGGGCAAGAGCACGCACGATATGTCGCTGGCCGAGATCCACGGCATTTTGTCGGGCCAAGTCGGCTCCACCATCACTGTGGCCGTGGTTCGGCCGCGACGAGCTGAACCGCAGAAAATTGTGATCACGCGCGACCTGGTTACTATTCCGCCCGTTAATGAAAAAATGCTGGCGGATGATGTCGGCTACATCCAGGTGGACTCGTTCCCCGAGGGCAAGTCGCAGGAGATCGCCGGCAAGATTCGCGATCTGCAAAAGCAGGGAGCAAAGAAGCTCGTGCTCGACCTGCGCAACTCCGCCGGTGGCGTGGAGTCGGAAGGCGTTGCCACTGCCAATCTTTTTCTTGACCATGGCACCATCACCTATCTGCAGGGGCAGAAGTATCCGCGCCAGGCTTTCAACGCCGACCCTGCAAAAGACATCACCAAGCTTCCCGTGGCGGTGCTGGTGAATCGTGGTACGGCGGGCCCAGCTGAAATTGTGGCCGCCGCGATCCTCGAGAACGCCCGCGGCGACGTGGTCGGAGATAAAACCTTCGGCGACGGATCGGTGCAACAGCTGATCGAAATGCAGGACAATGCCGCTCTGATTCTTTCCGTCGCGAAGTACTATTCTCCGAGCGGAAAAGCAATTCAGGACGTGGCCGTCACTCCGAACGTCCTGGTCGCTGACAGTACGGAAGACGACGGTGGATTGCCTGACGAGGATGCGCCGGCCGCTCCCGACGACAAGAAAGACGTGAAACCAAAAAATCAGACAGATGATCAGCTGAACAAGGCGTTGGAAGTCTTGAAGAACCGGGAAACGAAGAGCTAAGGTTTCAAGGTTTCAGAGTTTCAAAGTCAAGATCGCTCGCTTCGGCGGGCGATTTTTTTCGCCAGGAGTATTTGAGCGTTGCCTAATATATATTTGTCATCCTGAGCGAAGTGAAGGACCTGCTGTTTGTCAGCGCGCCATGAAAGTCATTTTCCAACATCTTCCGACGATAGAAATTGGCGATCGGAAGCTGGTCGGACGCCTCCTGTTCGGATTGCTCGTCCTGCTCTCCTCCGCCGTAGGCGCCGCAGCTGGCCTGCTGCTCGTCTATTCGACGGATTTGCCCCAGGTTGAAGAACTTGAACAATATCGTCCCAGCTCCGTCACCGAACTCTATGACACGCAAGGTCGAGTCATCGGAACCTTCGCGCTTCAGCGCCGCGTCATCGCCGCCTATGACGATTATCCAGAAGTTCTCCGCAACGCGCTGATCTCGATTGAAGACAAGGATTTCTACCAGCATTCAGGCATCAACCTCTGGCGCATCGTCGGCGCTGCCTATCGCGATATCGAATCCGGCGGGAAAGTGCAGGGAGCGTCCACGCTCACCATGCAGCTCGCCCGCAACCTGTTTCTCTCTCCCGACCGTTCGTTTTATCGCAAGGTGCAGGAGGCGCTGCTCGCCATCCAGATCGAGCGCCGCTTCACCAAGCCGCAGATCTTCACCCTCTACGCCAACCAGATTTTCCTCGGCCATGGCGCCTACGGCTATGAGGCAGCCTCGGAGTACTATTTCAGCAAGCCAGCCAAGAAACTGACCCTCGAAGAAGCCGCGTTGCTCGCGGGGCTTCCCAAGGCGCCACAATATTATTCGCCGATCAACCACCCCGACCGCGCCAAGAACCGGCGTAACCTCGTGCTCAACGCCATGCTTGAGGATGGCAAGATCACAACCGCGCAGGCCAGGGAAGCAAAGAATAAGCCGATCGTGCTCGACTTGCAGAAGGATCCGAATTCGCTGGCTCCGCATTATGTGGAGGAAATCCGGCGCTACCTGGAAGCGAAATACGGCAGCGACCAGGTTCACCAGGGCGGATTGCGGGTTTACACCTCCCTCGACATGGATCTGCAGAAAGCCGCGCGCGAGGCCCTGCTCGATGGCCTCGCCGCCTATGAGCGCCGGCATGGTTGGCACGGCAAACTTCTGAATGTAATTGCTGAGGGCCAGAAGCTCGACAAGTACGAAGATCCGGATTGGGATGAAGATCCCGAAATCGACGGATACATGCACGCCCTGGTGACGCAAGTCTCACCCGCCGCCGCCGAACTCCGCTTCGGTCAGCGCAAGGCAACGCTCTTGCCAGCCGATGTGGCCTGGACCAAGCCCAAGCCAAAGGTCAAGCTTCCCGACATTCTCCACCCCGGCGACATCGTCTACATCAAAGTCCTCTCGCTGGATGCGAACGGAAAAGCGCGCGTCAGTCTGGAACAGGATTCAGGCGTCGAAGGCGCGCTCGTCGCCATCGACAACGCGACCGGTGAAATCAAGGCCATGGTCGGCGGCCGCGACTTCAATCTCTCCAAGTTCAACCGGGCCACTCAGGCCTTGCGACAGGTAGGATCGTCGTTCAAACCGTACGTCTATACCGCCGTGATCGATCAAGGCGCCAGCCCCGACGACACCATTGTCGACGCGCCGGTAACTTTTCAAACTGCCTCCGGCCCCTATTCGCCGCATAACTACGACGGCAAATTTGAGGGCACCATTACGCTGCGGCGCGCACTCGCCCAGTCCAGAAATATTCCCGCGCTCAAGCTCGCCGACCGCATCGGCATTAAGACCGTGATCGAATACGCGCACCGCTTCGGCATTACCGCAAACATACCCGCATATCTTCCGGTGGCACTCGGCTCGGCGGAAATCACGCCGATCGAACAGACTTCAGCCTTCACCGTGTTTCCCAACGACGGAGTGCGCGTCGCTCCACGCTACATCAGCAAAGTCACAGACTACGAAGGCCGAGTCCTGGAAGAAGATTTCTCCGACATCAAAGACGCCATCAGTTCGCGCACCGCCCGCATCATGACATCCATGCTGCGGGAAGTGGTGCTGCACGGCACAGCCGTAGCCGCCGCAAAGATGCCTTATCCGCTGGCGGGCAAGACAGGGACGACCAACGATTTCACCGACGCCTGGTTCATTGGCTTTTCTCCATCGCTCACCTGCGGTGTCTGGATCGGCTATGACGAAAAGAAATCGCTCGGCGAGAAAGAGACCGGAGGCCATGCCGCACTCCCCATCTGGATGCGGTTCATGAGCGTCGCGCTGGCCGGCAAAGATCCGGGCGAATTCCAGCGGGCACCGGCTCCGCTGAACACAGTCGTCGCGCAGAAAAAAGTTGATACGCCAGACGTCGCGCCCGGCGATGGGGAATTGCATTAGTGAATTTGAGTCCGTGTCACCGGACCAGCTTCCGCATCAGCCGCCCCATGCGCACGATTCGATAAAGAGGAAAAATCGCTTCCGGCAATCGCACTGCCGCAACGTCTCCCGCGCCCGGCGTCCAAACCAGCCGCCAGAGATATCGCCAGCGGTCGCGGCGTCGCTCACGCAGTTTCAGGATCAGCCGGAAA
Source organism: uncultured Acidobacteriaceae bacterium (assembly GCA_963747545.1). GTDB lineage: Bacteria > Acidobacteriota > Terriglobia > Terriglobales > Acidobacteriaceae > Acidiflorens. The sequence goes on from CAVVFQ010000007.1 coordinate 361,954, forward strand.
TATTCCGTGGATTCGAAATCGTAGGCCGCACCACGAGCCAGACGTCCGGCGAATTCGCTGCCCAGAGCCTCTACCCGCCGATCGGCCGCAATCATTTCCTCCGCAGGTTTGGGAAGCTCGACCCGAAGCACGTTCTTCACCAGCCAGAAACTCACGCCCAGAATGCGAGTGATTCCCAGCGCGCGTGCGCGGGAGAACACCAGCGCGTAGTCGATGGTCTGGGTTCGGGATTGCGCCTGCAAAGCGGCCGCGATGTCCGAAAGCCAGATCAGCCTGGCCCAAAGATGCTTGGCGGCATGCAGGCACAACACCAACAGCGAATCCTCGGGAGACAGAGCAGGCACTTCGCGCCCGCCCACAACCGTGCGCCCGGCGCGGGCTATCAGACTATCCACGGGCAGGTCAACGCCATAGAAGTGCGGCAGCAACGCCCATTGCAGTTCGATCAGGTTCTTTCCAGCGGCTCCGTCAAACGAGCGCTCGTAGCCAATCCGCAGCCATAATCGCTCGACGGCCGGCGTAAGATCCGCCGAAGGGCGATATCCGATTTCGGCAAGAGCCTGTTTCGCTCGCTCAAAATCCGCGCGAGAAATCAGGAAGTCGAGGTCCGAAAAACTTCGCAACCCCAGATCGCCGTAAGCCGATTGCGCCAGCACCGGCCCTTTATATGGCACCGCCCGCAACTGTCTGCCTTCGAAGTGAGCCATGATGCGAGCTAGTTCGGCGGCAAACCACATGCTGCGCCGCAGGTTTGCGTCGTAGGCAGATCGCAGCGAGCGCTCGATCTCCGGTGGGATCTCCACTAACCGTCCGCGAGCACGATCGGTCAGGCTCCGCGCGGCGAGCGACAGAACCCCATGTTCCTCTGCCAAGCGAAGGAATTCGCTCCAGTCAAGCGCGGACAGATTAAAATCCGCAACGCGTTCAAGCTGCTGCGGGGTAAACTCCGACCCGACCAACGCGCAAAGGAACTCAAATTCGTCTGCTCTCCGCCGCAGGGCGCTCGACACTGGGGACGAAGGCAAGAGTTCGGTCATGCGGGCGAATCCTGACGGATAGACAAGCGGTGCAAACGCGCAATCAAAATCAATGCGAACGCGAATCGCCTCTATAATACAGAGTCTTCGGCGCGCGAACCGCGCTTCGCAATTCGCCGCTCGCGCTTTCGTCGTTCGCAATTTCGTCGTTCGCGCTTTCGCCGTTCGAACTCATGGACCAAGTCGTCTTCCAATCCGTTCGCAAGATATTTCGCCATCGTCCCGCTCTGTTCAATTGGCTGGGAAAGGAGCGGGGCGGCGAAACTGTTGCCTTGAACGACGTGTCTTTCTCGGCAGCCCGCGCCGAGGTCTTAGTGCTGCTCGGCCCGAACGGCAGCGGAAAAACTACTGCCCTCAAGCTGATCTCGACCATGCTCCTGCCCGATGCTGGCTCGGTGCAAGTAGGCGGCTTCGATGCGCGGCGCGATGCCGGTGAAGTCCGCCGGCAAGTCGGTATCGCCATTGCCGCCGAGCGCTCGTTCTTCCCTCGTCTCTCCGCTCGTGAAAACCTCGAATTCTTTGCCACCCTCGACGAAGTCGCGCGCAGCGAGCGCCAGCAAAGGATCAAAGAAGTTCTCATCGACACCGGCCTCGAAGAGCAAGCGAACACACTGGTCATGAAGTTCTCCAGCGGCATGTACCAGCGATTGGGGATCGCGCGCGCCCTGGTCAAGCGGCCCAGCGTGCTCTTGCTCGACGAACCGACACGCAGCCTCGACGCCGCCACTACGGCGCACTTCTGGACGACGATCCGGGCGTTGTCTCGGCAACAGACCACCGTTTTGCTTGCCACCCACAACTTCGCGGAAACAGCCGCGGTAGCGGATCGTCTGCTTTTGCTGCATCGAGGCGACTTGCTCGCGGATCGCCCGGTGGGCGACGGCGAGAGCGCTGAGGAGCTGCGCTCGTTCTACTTCCGCATGACCGGAGAGATTGATGAAACATTTGTAATTGGTAATTTGTAATTGGTAATCGTGTTTCGAATCTGTTGCTGGAAATGTGCAAGCTTGAAATCACAAATTACAAATCGCAAATTACAAATTTCTTCGACTCTCGACAAGCTCTGCGCCATCCTGCGCCGCGATCTGCTCACCGCGATCCGCCACCGCAGCGGTTTCGTCGTGACGCTGGTCGGAGTGTTCACTGAACTGGCCGCCTTTTATTTTCTATCCCGCGCCATCGGTCCCAGCTTTCGACCCGGCGGCATTGAGTACTTCCCCTTTCTTCTGGTGGGCACCGGCGTCTACACTTTTTTTGTGATGAGCGCGCAAGCCTTCCTGAACGCGGTGCAGGAAGCCCAGCAGACGGGAACGCTGGAAGTGCTCATGACCACCTCCACCGCGCCGGCTGAACTCGTGATTCTCAGCTCCATTTCTGCCTTCGCCGGAAACCTGGTCAATCTCCTGGTCTATCTTTTCGCGGGCGTCGCCGTTTTCCGCGCATCGATTCACGCCAACTTTTTCTCCTGCGCGGCCGTATTGATTTTTTCTCTGGCCATCGCCCTGGCGCTGGGAATCGCCGCCGCCACTCTCCAGGTTGCGTTCCAGAAAGGCTCGGCTCTGTTGTGGCTGCTTAGTTCCGGACTTTGGTTTCTGAGCGGCACCATGTTCCCCATCCAGAGCCTGCCGCGCCCGCTTGAACTTCTCGCTCGCGCCGTTCCTCTCACATACTCCATCGATGGAATGCGCCTGGCTCTGCTGGAAGGGCAGTCCGTGACGGCGATGGCTCCCACTCTGGCCGTCTTGGCGGGGTTTGGCGTGGTCCTGCTGCCGCTCGCGCTCGCCGGGCTGTCGCTAAGTTTGCGGCGAGCGCGCCAGAATGGAACTCTGTCATTTTATTGAGGATGCTGATTCGCCTTCTTCGCTTTTCGGCCCAACTCATATTGGCACCGGGGAAAGCCCTGTAGTACACTGCGTTTACCTTCATCCAAAAAACTGGGGGATAAGCCGACTTCCCTGTTTCACTAACTGGCTTGACCAATTATGAACGACAATCCAGCCCCTCGCGAGAAACAGCAGCAGATGGGCGACGCGGGTAAAAACAAGAAACTCTACAAGAAGCCGGCGTTCCGCCACGAACGAGTTTTCGAGATGCAGGCTTTATCTTGCGGCAAGACCGTCGCTACCCAGGGACAATGTCTGCCGGGTAACCAAAAAACTTCCTGATGCTGGAAATTACCACCAGTGCGGCGCGGTCGAGTTGGAGCGCGGTACGTTCAGCTTTGGTGGCAGATGTTTTGCGCGGCAGCGGCTATTTGCGACTGCAAGTTCGCGGAGAAAGCATGCTGCCGGCCCTTTGGCCGGGCGATGTCGTAGAGATCGCAAGCTGCTCGCCCGAAGACGTTCGGCCCGGTGAGATCGTGCTCGCCTTGCGTGACGGCCGCTTCTTCCTGCATCGCTTGGTCACCCGCTCCCAGCCGAGCGGCTTCGTGCTGCGCGGCGACTCCATGCCTGGATCTGACCCGCCGTTTCCACTCGAAGCATTGCTCGGCCGGCTGGTGGGTAACTCTAATGCTCGCAGCCAGGACGCTAACGGAGTGTCGGGCGAGACTTGGTTCGGCGCGAAGTGGTCCCGCGCGCTGGGACTGCTGCTCTGCCACTGCAGCTTGGCGCGCCGTCTTGCTCTGAAGCTTCACCAGCGCCGGGTGGCAGCCGCGGGCGAGTTTCGACGCCGTGAACTTGCCGCGGATATTCCCTCCGCGGAGTTGGAAGCCTCGCTGGAAGCCTTATGACAGTGACGATGACGGCCGCGGCACCAAAAGTCGCGTGTGTCGAGATCGGCAGAATCCCGATTGGCTTGTCCACCTTCGACGACGGCTTTCTCGACCTGTTACGCCATCGCTACGACGGCTTCCTGAGTGATTCGCGTCCCGAGTTTGAGCTTGAGTTCGATCTCACCCGCCCCGTGCCGGTTTCCGATGACGACGTTCGGGTCCGCCGCGAAGGTGACGAGTGGCTGTTCGAGCGCGGAGATTTCCGCGCCCGTTGGAACCTGCGCACCGGACGAGGCAGCGTTCGGCAAAATGCCAACCCATATTCTCTCGATTCCGTGCTGCGCATTCTGCACAGCTTGATTATTGCCGAGCGAGGCGGATTCCTGCTGCACGCCGCCAGTGCGATTTGCAATGGCCGGGCGTATTTGTTTTCGGGCGTATCTGGCGCCGGCAAAACCACGATGACCCGGCTGGCGCCCCCGGACATCACCCTGCTTACCGACGAAATTTCTTACCTGCGCCCGAGCGCCGGCGGATACTCGGCATTCGGCACTCCTTTCGCCGGGGAGTTGGCCAAGGCCGGTGAAAACTGCACGGCTCCGGTCGCCGCTCTGTTTTTCCTGGAGCAGGGTCCAGAGAACCGCGTGGATGAGTTGCCGCCCGCGGAGGCCGTGCGCCGGCTCATGCGCAATATTCTGTTCTTCGCTGAAGACCAGGGCCTGGTGGAAAAGCTTCTGGCCACGGCTTGCGATTTCGTTTCCAGGGTTCCCATTCGCCGCCTGACGTTCTATCCTGATGCCAGGGTGTGGGACCTGGTGCGAAATTTCGATCGAAATTTCGATCGCGATTTCGAACACAACTCGCAGGGGGTGCCCGAGCATGCCTGAAAATTGCATCTACATTGCGCGTAGTTCCACCATTGCCGCTCGCGCGCTGGCCGGCGAAATGATGGTCATGAACTCGGCCGATTCGACCTTCTTCACCCTGAATGAGGTCGCTACCGCCATCTTTCAGGCTGCCGACGGCCGCACTCCTCTGCGGGAAATTATCCGCGACCGCATCTGCGAGCAATTCGATGTCGATCCCGAACAGGCCCAAGCGGACGCCGAGCAGTTCGTCGCCGAGCTTTCCGGCCACGGAATTCTTCTGGTTTCGAATCAACCTCTAGCCTCGGAGGCTCCCCGATGAGCCTGATGAGTGAGATAGGCCAGAAGGCGTTCAACCTGGGCATACCCCTTGCCGTGCACATGGATGTCACGTATCGCTGCAACGAGCGCTGCGTGCACTGTTATCTCGATCACGACGACCACGGCGAGATGACCACCGCCGAAATCAAGGGCGTGCTCGATCAACTGGCCGAGGCCGGAGTTTTCTTTCTCACCTTCAGCGGCGGCGAGGTCTTCATGCGCCGCGATTTCTTTGAGATTGTCAAACACGCGCGCCGGCTCATGTTCAACGTGAAGATCAAGACCAACGCGGTCATGATCCATGAGGAGGAAGCGCGGAGAATTCGGGAACTAGACATCGACACCATTCAGATCAGCGTCTACTCGCATCGTCCCGAAGTGCACGACGCCATCACCAAGCTGCCCCATTCGTTAGAGCGCACCGTGCAATCCATTCGCTTCTTACGCGAACAAGGGCTGCGCGTCACCATCGCCAATGTGCTGATGACCGTGAATTCTTCCGACCACATGGGTGTGCAAAAGCTCGCCGCCGACCTCGGCGCGCATTACACCCTCGATCCCACCATCACGCCCATGATGGACGGCGACACGTCGATTCTCTCGCTGCGCATTCCAGGAGAGGACCTCCCGGACATCTTCCACAACCCTACGCTGGTCGCCAACCAGGAAGAGTTCTGTGCTCCCCCAAAGCCGCCTTCGGAGGAAGATCTTGAGGGTTACGCGTGCAGCGCGGGCCATTCTTTCTGCTACATTTCGCCTTACGGCGACGTCTTTCCCTGCGTGCAGTTTCCGCTGCCCACGGGAAATGTTCGTCAACAGAAGTTCCTGGATATCTGGAATCTGTCCCCAGAGCTGAAAGAGGTTCGCTCCATCCAGGCCAAAGACCTGACCGTGTGCTCGTCGTGCTCGCACGTCACCAGTTGCTCACGATGTCCTGGGTTGGCCTATATGGAAGGAAGCATGCGAGGTCCATCCACTGCGGACTGCGAGAAGTCGTTCTACCGGACGGGTGTGCCGACGGCAAACATGCTGCGGCTGGGACTGTCGAAACCACGCAGCACATCGGGTATGGGCGCGCCGCTGATTCAAATTCAGCCAATTGCCGTTTCCGCGTGATGGAAGGTTCGATGGAGCGACGGAGCGGCGGAGGCCTTGCCCGTCCAGCGGAGCTAGAGTTTGGTCCCGGCGGCGGCAGTCTGGCTGCGGGTTAGATCAACTACCGCTTCTGCGGCCACCAACTGCTCCAGGATACGCTGCAAAGTGGCGCGGACCTCGTGCGTCGCTTCACTGAACCTCAGCGCCGCTCCAATCCCCATGTCCATGCGCACCACCTCGCTTACGATCGAGACGTTGGTGTGCTCGTGCGAGAAGGTGAGTTTCAACTGTGAGCCGGGCAGCAGCAGACCGCTGGTTTCAACATAGCAACCGCCCAGGCTGAGGTTGGTGACGATGCCCAACATCGCGAGTTTCTCACCACCTCCAGAAATTTCCGTGGTGAGCCGGCCCCGCACCCGAGGATAAAGACGCCGGTTTTTCTGGGTCGCCTGATTCTGCTTTTGCAGATACATGCGCTTGTCGGCTTCGGAGAGGATCTTTTCGGCGTCCGTCCCGTCTTCGGGAAACACGGCCTTGCCCACGCTCAGCGACAAAATATCCTCGTTGCAGACGTCTTTTCCCGCTTGCTGGGCCAGGTCGCGCATCTGTTCCGCTTTGCGTGCGGCGGCTTCGGGCGTCAGGCCAGGAGCGATGACTACGAATTCGTCGCCCCCCATGCGCGCCACATAATCGTACTCACGGCTGGTTTCTTTCAAGGAGTGCGCAAACAGCCGCAGCACGCGGTTCCCTTCCAGGTGTCCAAAGCGGTCGTTGATCTGCTTAAAACGGTCTAGGTCGGCGACCATCACCGTCAGCGATTTGCTGTCGCGTTTGCAACGCGCCAGTTCCCGATCGAGTTGCAAGAATAGCGAGCGCGCATTGGGCAGACCGGTCAGATAATCGGTAACCGCCGAAGTCTCCGCCTGCTCGTATTTCATCGCGTTCTCGATGGCCAGCGCCATCTTCGAACTTACCGCCAGCAAAATGCGCAGGTGGTCCGAGGTGAAGAAATCTTTTTCCGCGTGGTACAAGGCGACCACGCCGACCACGCCCTGCAAACCCTCGAGTGGGACGGCGAGCGCTGAATTCAGCGTGCTGTACTTTGATGTGTCGTTCAGGTAGCCGGGCTCGACCGAAGGATTTCCATTCAGTATCGGCTTCAGGTTTTGCGCCACCCAACCCGAGAGCCCTTGTCCCATGGGAATGCGCAGCGACGCGAACAGCCGGAAGTTGTCGCCATTCACATATTCCGGCACCAGTTCATCTCCGTGGCGGACGTAGATCGCGATCGCATCGTACTGCATCGACCGGCGCAGCTTCACCGCAAACACCGAGAGTGTTTCGTCCAGGCTGAGCGAAGCCCCCAAATCCTGGCTGAGTTCGAAAAGAGTTTGAGCTTCCTGACGCGCCGCCGCGATCGAACCGAGGAAACTACGCTCCGGCGTTTGCCGCCGCCCTTGCGCCGCGAACCCGGCGGCTGGCTTAATGGTCGGCTCGGTCTTCGAGTCTTCCTCTATATCTTTGATTTCCGTCGATAACTTGTGCTTGCCCAAGCTGTCCGTGCGTTGGTGGACCAGTTGCTCCAAATCCACGTATTTTCGTTGGAGCACGGCGACCACTTGCGGATCAAAGGCCTTTCCCGATTGATCGACCAGCCGCGTCATCGCTTCCTGCAGCGGCAGCGCCCGCCGGTATTGCCGATCCGAGGCCAGCGCGTCCAGAAAATCCACCGCCGCCAGAATGCGGGCGCCTATCGGAATTTGTGTCCCCTTCAACCCCAGCGGATAGCCCGTCCCGTCGTACTTTTCGTGATGCGCCCGCACGATGGGCACGACCGGGTAGGGAAAGCGCACCCGTTCCAGAATTTCCGCTCCCACCAGCGGATGAATCTTCATCTTTTCGAATTCTTCCGGCGTCAGGCGTCCCGGTTTCGAGACAATATGCTCGGGAATCGCCAGCTTGCCGATGTCATGCAGCAAGGCTGCGGCCTGCAGCGCATCCATCCCTTCGCGGTCAATCTTGAGTTCCTTGGCGACCTCAACCGCGTAGACGCGAACTCTCTGCAAGTGGTCGTGCGTCGTCTGGTCCTTGGCTTCGATGGCCAGCGCCAGCGCCTCGATGGTGCGCATATGCAAGTCCGCCATCTCTTCCACGTGCCGCTTCTCGTCTTCCAGTTTGCCCAGGTAAAGGCGGTAGGAACGATAAATGAGATAGACCACCGGAAGCGTCAACAACGATGTCTGCCAGTCGGTAAACCCATGCAGCCAGCTCATCATGCCGGCCACGCCCGCACCCACCAGATAGTACGGAAAGCTCCAGAAGTAGCATTCCGACCAGATCTTTCGCAGCGATCTTCGCTCCGTCAGCGAGATGACGGCCGCGACTGGAAGCGTATTGGCGACGAAGTAAACCGACGCCGCCAGAAACAGCAGAGTGGAGGGGTTCTTTACCGCGCGATGGAACAAGGAATAGCGATACGCCGCAAAGGTGACCGCGATGGCCAGCGCGGTCGAGCAGACGTTAAAAGCGACTTGAATCGGAATCGGACGGTCCCGGTCGAAGCACTGCACCACCACCGCCGCGCAGCCCAGCGCCATGGCCTCCGACAAGCTCAGTTCGAGAACACCCAGCAGCAGAAATAGAAAATTCACCGACATCGTCCCGGTGATGCCAGGCAGATTCACCTTGAGCCGCGAGGCGGCCAAGGCGATTACCAGATAACAGAAAAATTTGAGCGGATTCTGGCTCCGGCCATGCAAGACCGAATAGGTCAGGACAGTCGTCCCGCAGAGCACGACCACGGCAATAAAAAAGCGTGGCGCGGCGCTCATATCCCTCCACGATTGAGGGCGAGTTTTCATTTCGGACGCACTCCTGCCCGGAAGCCGGGTTCATCATTCCCGGGCGAAAACACACGTGAACACTCATTGATAGCAGGCGCCGGGCGTGGGAGGATAGCATTCGAACATTTGGGACGAAACTTCCGTAATGGGCTCTGGTGACCTTAGCTAGGGCGTGACCGTTCCGAATGCGAGAAAAAACCTCTCAAACCACAGAAACGACAGATGATGCTAGACACTCCGGGACCGTGAACTTTGAACCCGGCGGCATCGTATAACCAGGAGAGTCCGTTGGTTTGACTTGCCAGAACCCACGGGCCTAACATCAATCACTCTCTCCCAGGAGTGTTCCCCCCAGTGATCGGCGAGACGAAGAGTGGCGAGACGAACACCAGTGACGTGAGGGCCGGCCAGAGCATGATCGGCCAGACCGTCTCGCACTACCATGTTCTCTCGCAGCTGGGCGGCGGCGGCATGGGCGTCGTGTATGAAGCCGAGGACATCAACCTGGGCCGCCATGTCGCGCTCAAGTTCCTGCCTCCGGAAACGGAAAAAGATCCGCTCGCGCTCGATCGTTTTCAGCGTGAGGCGCGCGCCGCCTCCGCTCTGAACCACCCTAATATTTGCACCATCTACGAGGTCGGCGAAGACGGCGGACGCCACTTCATCGCCATGGAGTTGCTCGAAGGCGAGACCCTCAAGAGCCGGATCCACCGCCAACCCCCCAGCCAACCGATGGACCTTGAGCAACTGCTCGATCTCGGCATCCAGATCGCCGACGCTCTCGACGCCGCCCATGCCAAAGGGATCATCCACCGCGACATCAAACCCGCCAACATTTTTGTAACCAGTCGCAACCAGGCCAAGATTCTCGACTTCGGTTTGGCCAAGCGCACCGCCAGGCCTTCTATGTTTTCTGCCGCCACCGTCGGCTCCGCCGCGACCGTGACCGTAGACGACCCGCTCCTGACCAGCCCCGGATCGACCGTCGGTACCGTGGCATACATGTCTCCGGAGCAGGCGCGAGGCAAGGATCTCGACACCCGCACCGACCTGTTCTCTTTTGGCGCCGTGCTCTATGAAATGGCCACCGGTGCTGTGCCCTTTCGGGGAGACACGTCCGCCGTTATTTTCGATGCGATTCTGAATCGTGCACCGGCCCCGGCGCTTCGCCTGAATCCCGGCTTGCCTCCGCACTTCGAGGAAATCCTGAACAAGCTGCTTGAAAAAGATCGCGACCTGCGCTACCAGAACGCCGCCGACGTGCGTTCCGACTTGAAGCGTCTGAAACGCGACTCCGCGTCGGGCACGATTCCCGCGGCGACTTCTTCCAGCGCTTCCCTCCACAGCTCTTCCATTCACAAACTCCTGCCGCCCGCTCACAGGCTGCCCCCGTGGCTGATCCCCGCTCTGATCGTCGCTCTGGTGGCCGCCGGCATTGCCTTCGTGTTTCTGAAGCGTGGCCACGCGCTCACCGAAAAGGATTCGATCCTGATCACTGACTTCGTAAACACCACCGCCGACCCCGTCTTCGATGGCACGCTCAAGAAGGCTCTGGCCGTCGATCTCGGGCAGTCTCCATATCTGAACGTCTACCCCGATGAGAAAATCCGCCAGACCTTGCAGTTCATGGGCCGCGGCCCCACCGACCGCATCACCACCGAGGTCGGCCGCGAAATCTGTCAGCGCGATGGCATCAAGGCCATGCTCAACGGCAGCATCGACAGCGTAGGCGGCCAGTACGTCGTCAGTCTGGAAGCAACCAATGTTTCCTCCGGCGATTCGCTCGGACGCCAGCAGGCTCAGGCCGACCGAAAAGAAGACGTGCTGAATGCGCTGCACAGCGCCGCCACCAAATTGCGGGGACAACTCGGCGAATCGTTGTCCATGGTGCAGAAATACGACACGCCCCTCGCCATGGCCACCACTTCATCGCTCGATGCGCTGAAGGCGTTCAGCCTGGGCGACGCCAGGCACAATATGGGCGACGAATTGGCTGCCGTTCCGGATTACCAGCACGCCATCGAGATCGATCCTAATTTCGCCATGGCCTACGCCCGCCTCGGCACGGTCTACAACAACCTGGGGCAGACCGAGTCGTCGGAGCAAAACCGGCAGAAGGCTTTCGAGCTTCGCGATCGCGCCAGCGAGCGCGAGAAGCTTTACATCACCTCCCACTATTATGCCGACAGCGGCCAGCTCGATAAAGGCATTACCGCCTACGAACTCTATCGCCAGACCTACCCGCGAGATTCCATCCCCTTCAACAATCTCGCGGCTATCTACAATGAGCTCGGACAATTCGACAACGCATTGGAGAACGCGAAGCGCTCGGTGGAACTCGAGCCCGACATGGCAAGCGGTTATGAGAACGCCGCCACAGCTTACCTCGGCCTGAACCGGATCGAGGAGGCACGCGCCATGGTCAACGCAGCGCTCGAGCACAAGGCGTCAGCTGCGGGCTTCCATCTGGGCTTGGCCGTGTTGGACTGGTGTGAGGGCAAAGAAGCCGACATGGAGAAGGAACTGCAAAGTGCCTCCGCCACCCCTGAAGGTGAGGCGAGCGTTCTCGGATTCCGCGCCAGGATCGCTAGCACCCGCGGGCAAATGCGCCAGGCGAGGGAATTCGCGCGCCAGAACGAAGACGCGATGGATCGCCTGCACTTGCAAGGCCGAGCCGAGGTCGAGGCAGTGCTGGCCGTCTTCGAGGCTGTGGTGGGAAATCATGCCGAAGCCAACAGCGACGCTACCGAAGCGCTCCGTTTATCCCGAACTGCTCCGGTGATGGGAAGTGTGGCCACGACGTTCGCTATCTTACGCCAGGATCAGAAAGCAATCGCCTTGGCCGACGAAATCCAGCGCGCCCATCCGAACGATACTATGTCGGTGAACATAAGAGTCCCCATGATTCACGCGATCGCTGCTCTGTGGCCCGCGAATCCCGCCAAGGCCGATCCCGCCAAGGCCATTGACTTCCTCAACACTGCTGCCCTGTACGCTCGCGCCAACGCCGGCGTTTTTTTCGTCCGAGGGTTGGCGTATGAGCAGGCTGGCCGTTACGCCGAGGCCCAGCAGGATCTCGAAAAGGTTCTCGACATGAAATCCCACAGCTTCCCCGACATCACGACCGCTGCCACTCAATTGGAATTAGGCCGGCTGTTTCAGAAGCAGGGCGACACTGCCAAGGCCCGCATCGCCTATCAGGACTTTCTAGCCGCCTGGAAAGACGCCGACCCCGACCTCCCGCTGCTCCACGAAGCCAAGGCCGAATACGCAAAACTGCAGTAACGGCGGGGCGGGCGGGGTCGCCCGCCCCCACACTCATCCTCTAGAAGTGGAACCCAAGCTCAGCCGTCAGCGCGCGCGGCGTCACGTAGTGCGTCCCGCTGAAGGTCGAAAGAAAGTTATACAGCGCCAATTTGTTAGCCAGGTTGATGCCTGTAAGCGTAAGACTCCATTTGTGATGGTCGCCTTTGAACAGGTTGTCGTCGCCCACGGAAACATCGAATAAATTGCGCGACGCAATACGCGCCGGGTTGCGATCGTCGTTCTGGGCATTGATCGCTGGCACCTTGATTAGGTTGGATCCGAATTGCGATGCCTGGCAGGCGGCGGGGAGCGGGGTTGTCAGCGTCGCGTGGGCCCCATTGCACGTGAACCCAGCCTCGAACTCCTGATCGGCACTCAAGGGATTTCCGAAAGAATCGCGCAGGAAGACCGCTGGTTGCCCGGCGAGCGTAGTTGACTGCGGGCAATCGTTACCAGGATCAACCCCGTAACACGGCGCATTGCCGGCCACCAGACCGCTGTCGTAGCGCCAGTTGGCGCCGAACCATGGACCACGCTTCCAGGGCTGGTATTGCACGTGCGTTGTCTGGTTGAACTTCTCGTCGTGGTCAATGCGGAATGGAAGTCCCGTACTGTTAGACACCGTCGCGCCCGCGCCCCCGATCTGGGGTTGGAAAAAGCGCGCCGCCACGCTGGAGAAGACCATCTGCGCCGAAAATCCATGCAAATTCGGTACGCTCAGACGGCCCGCATATCCGGGGATCTTGGCATTGTGCCATTCGATCGGGAAAGTGATCGGAGTGTTCCCGAGCACACTGAAATCGTAGCCATTGTGAGTGTATTTCGTAATCCACTCACCCGAGAAGACCACGTATCGTCCGAAAGCCTGTTCGAGTCCGGCGTGAAATTCATTGCGAAAGCCGGGGCTCAAAGGGTTCGCCACCGGCGCGGAACAGGCCAGCAGCGGATTCAAAACCGGGTTGCTGCATCCGATGCTGGAAAGAATCAGATTCTCATTGAAAGGAGATTCGAGCGTGCGAGCATAGGAAACACGAAGAATCGTGCTCGTCTTCTTGAAGTTGTATGAGATCCCGATACGAGGCTCGGCCTGGCTTGCCGTGGTAAGGCCGTTGTAAACGTCGCCGCGCAACCCCAGGTTCATAGACCAGTGCCCGACCGTGATCGCGTCCTGAATGTAGAGCGCAAGCTCCTTCACGTCGGTGTGCCCGTTGAAGGTGTACGGGCTTCCGCCACGGGTCAGATCGTAGGGAGCCAGTATCGGATTAAAAACCGGGTAGAAAGCTGGATTGGGGTTATAAGGCTGTCCCCCAGGCGTCAAGTAGCCGAGGGCCCCGTACTCTGCCAGAGTGTTTGGCAGCGCGGGTCCGCTGCACTGTGCCGGAGCGGTCGAACCCGCAAAGGGAACGTAGGGGTTCGGGTTCAGCGCCGTTACCGGTGATGCACATATGAAAGGCGCGTTGTAGGCGGGATCGACAATCCCGACCGTGTCATTCTCATTGAGAAACGTTTGTTCGTAGGTGACGCCCGCCTTGATGTTGTTCACCCCTTTGACGTAGGAGATGTCAGATCGAATTCCCGTGTTGGTGAGCGTTCGGTTCTGACCCACGGACTGCCTCTGTAGACTCGGCGGCCCCAGGTCCGCGAACGGATCTTTGCTCGGGTAGTAGTTGTAGTCGTCGCGACGTACGAATGCTCCCAAAGTAAATACGGAGTGCGTACTGATAAGACGCGTCCACGACGGAGCGATATTAAACGTTCCAATCTTGGAACGTTGATCGGTTGCTCCGACGGTGATGAGAGTGCCCGGAACCACGCCTCCATAGTTCTCCACTGCCGGAAGAACTCCGCTCAGGCCGCTCCAGGCTGTCGCGTTTTCCGCGTCCAACGAATTCGGCGTCTGGAACCAGCTCCGGCTGTAGCTGAAGTTAAAGTGAACCGTGTCAGCGGATGACAGTTGGAAGTCCACACGGTCGAAAACATTCTCTCCATTGCCTTTGTCATGTATTACCGCGAACTCCGGTGCATCCAGAAAACGGCCGCTGTTCAAGCCGCCCACCGAGATAAAGTTTCCCCAGTTCTTTCCCCCGTAACCGACATCGGCAGCCACCGTGGATGAGCCAAACGAACCGTAGGAAGTGGTAACGCTGCCATGGGGCGTGGTCATGCCCTGGCCCGAACGTGTGGTCGCCACAATCACCACACTCGTCTTTCCACCATATTCCGCGGGCGGCGCACCGGCTATGACTTCCATGGATTGAATCGAGTCGACGGAAATCTGGTTCGAAAAAACCTTGCTATGCTGGTCGGTATCGGGCTGATCGTCAATGTTGTACGAGTTCTCCGCGTGGTCACCGTAGCCGTGGAGTTGGCCGTTGGAGTCGGAGGCGATGCCCGGCGTCGCTTCGCCGACTATTTGACTCAATGCCGACGATCCGGTTCCCATCGGGAGTCTGTCGATCAGTTCCTTGTCGACGTCGGAGTGGAAGGTCGGATCGTTTTCCACCAGGTCTCCCTTATCCTCGACCGTTACCGTGGTGGAAGAGGCGGACACTTGAAGATTGATCTGGACAATGGCGGGCACGACTGAGCGGACCTGCACATCCTGCGCGGTCTGAGCGAACCCCGCGGCCGTTATCGTCATGTGGTACGGATTAAACGGCACGTTCACAAAACTGAAATTCCCCTTACTGTCGGTGGTCGTCGTTCGGTCATAGCCGGTGATCGGGTTATGAATCTCGACGCTCGCATTGGCCACCACCGCGTCCGAAGGGTCCAGGACGCTGCCGTTGATCGATCCCGAACTTCCGCTCGACTGCGCACTCGCAGTCCCAGCACTTAACATCACCGCAACGGCCACCGAGGCCGCAGCCAACCAACTCTTATAAAACGATCGCATGAGTCCTCCAATAAGTGGTTCGGGAGCGAGTCCGATCAGATTGCAAAGCAATGATCGAAGATCGCAGCATCCTGAGGATGATTACTCGATTGGGCGCGAGATCAGAGCGCTGGCGGAGGACGAATGAACTCAGTGGCTATGGGACGGAAGATGGGGGAAGCTTCGGTAATAATACTCGCCAAGGCGGTTGTAGCCAGAACTGGCGCGGACGCAACCGTCTGCGTACTAATTCCCGCATGAGCGGTCGCGCAAATCGAGCAGGCGTGGTGGGGTGTGGTTGAGCTTTCGGAATGCGAGTGAGTCGCTTGCACGATCCCGATCACGCTGACCAGAGCGATACAGAGCACACACACGGCTCTGAACAATCCGCCCCGATTTGCCGATGCCTTCAGCATGCCATCCCCAAGCTACTTATTTAGACGCGTTGCCTTTAGACGATTCTATCGCTAGATGGTCATCTATGGAAACTCGGCGCCCGAAAAAGTGACTTTTCCCGCCACCCACCGGAACATGACCTTAGGGGCCATGCATCTTCCCCTGTGTTCCTTCCCTGTGTCCCCCGTGTTCTCTGTGGTTAAGAATTTCGCCCGAACCGGCACGGAGTCCGGGGCGAGAACCAACAAAAGCACTATCACTGGAGGGGGCATTCTCCGACAATGATTGGAATTGGAGTCACCAGGAACCCGTTATTAGCAGCGCCACCTGCGTCCTAATTTGATCTTTACTCTTGTGCCCGCTTCATGCGGGCTCTTGCGAAGTCAGGCTCAGGGAGAAGTATCTATGGCGTTACAAGTGATTTTGTATTTTGACGACCAGGCAGACGCGTTGCGCTTTGCCCTGGCCGCGGGTTCGGTTATGGCTGGAGACGGAACGCGCGCCACCGGCGACTTGCTCCAGGAAACGGCGCGAGTAACGCGCATTCGGCTGGACGCCGCCAATAAAGGAAAATTCAAACCCAATCCTCCCGAACGAGTTGCGTGAATACGTCTCTGCTGGGCGCCTTACGCGCACCGCATCAGAGCTACTGAAGTCCCCTCGTAGCGCGCGATTCGCATTAGAATGTCAGCTATGCCGATAGCTGAACAGGTTTCTTCTTCATCCACCGCGCTCGACCTGGCCTGGGTTCGCTCGCAGTTCCCCGCGCTAGCCCAAACCGTCAACGGACACCCCGCTGTCTTCCTGGACGGCCCCGGTGGCACACAAGTGCCGCAGCGGGTGATCGACGCCATCGCCAACTACCTGTCCCGTAACAACGCCAACACCGGCGGCGCTTACTCCACCAGCCGCAACACCGAACGCATGATCGCGGAAGCGCGCTCGGCCATGGGCGATTTTCTGAATTGCGATGGCGATGAAATCGTCTTTGGCCCGAACATGACGACCCTGACCTACGCCATGAGCCGCGCGCTTGGCCGCGAATTCGGCCCCGGCGACGAGATCGTGCTCACGCTACTCGACCACGACGCAAACTTTTCGCCCTGGAAAGCGCTGGAAGAAAAAGGCGTGATCATCCGCACCGTGAAATTCAACGAGGAAGATTGCACGCTCGACATGCTCGACCTCGCCGCCAAAATCGGAGCCCGCACGCGGCTGGTGGCCGTCGGCTATGCGTCGAATGCGGCAGGCACCATCAACAACGTCACCGAAGTGGTGCGACTGGCGCGGCAAGCCGGAGCGCTCAGTTATATCGATGCCGTCCACTACGCTCCACACGGCCCGATTGACGCGCGCGCCCTCGACTGCGATTTTCTGGCCTGCTCGACCTACAAATTTTTTGGTCCACACATGGGCGTGCTCTACGGCAAGCGCGAGCACTTGAAAACGTTGCATCCGTATAAACTCCGGCCCAACACCGACAACATTCCAAACTGTTGGGAATGGGGAACGCTGAACCACGAATGCATTGCGGGAATCAAAGCCTGCATCGATTACTGGGAAGAACTCGGCCGCCGGGTAGAGACGGGGCTTGCCCCGTCTGAGACGCGGCCGGTCGAGTCTCCACGTGAGGGTCGTTCACAGCAAGCGGTCGCAACCCGACGCGCTGCGATCCTCGCCGCGCACGAAGCGATCCATCAGCACGAGCGAAAGATGATGGAGAAGATGATCGCCGGCTTGCTCGCGATTCCCGGATTGAAGCTGTACGGCATCAGCGACCCGCGGCGCTTCGAACATCGTTGCGCCACGTTCGCGGTCCGCATCGGAGGCCACACGCCGCTCGAACTGGCAAGCAAACTAGGCGAGCGCGGCTTCTTCACCTGGGATGGAAACTACTATGCCCTGAACCTGACCGAGCAGTTGGACGTTGAGCGCCTGGGAGGATTTCTGCGCATAGGGCTGGCGCACTACAACACGATGGAGGAAGTCGAGCGACTGCTGGAGGCGCTGCGCGAGATTGTGTGTTGAGCTAACCGAGCGCGCGTCTCACGCCCGCATTTCTTCCACCCGGTCTGCGCGCCCCACCAACGCCATCTTCGCCAGCCCCACAAACAGCCCGTGTTCGACGATGCCGGGAACGGCGCTCAAGGCCAGCGCCAGCGCCGCCGGATCTGCGATCTGTCCAAAGCTGCAATCGAGAATCTGATTGCCGTTGTCGGTCAGGTAAGGACTGCCATCTGGCTTTGTGCGCAACTTAGGCGAACCGCCAAGCGCAACGATCTTTTTCTCGACCACGGTTCGCGCAAACGCAATGACCTCGACCGGCAAAGGAAATTTGCCGAGCACAGGAACAACCTTCCCCGCGTCCGCGACCACAACCATCTTCTTCGATGCAAACGCGACAACCTTTTCGCGCGTTAACGCTCCGCCGCCGCCTTTAATCAAGTTAAGTTTGGGATCGACTTCGTCGGCGCCATCAATGGTAATGTCGATTTCCGGATGCTCGTCGAGCGTGGTCAAAGGAATGCCCACCGAGCGCGCCAGATCGGCGGTTTTGATGGAGGTCGGGATTCCGATGATTTTCAGCCCCGCCTTCACGCGCTCGCCCAGAGCGATAACCGCGAAGTAGGCGGTTGACCCCGTGCCCAATCCAACAACGTCTCCGTCGCTCACCAGCTTTGCGGCAGCGCGGCCTGCGGCTTCTTTTTCTGCTTCATTCGCCATAAGTCGCTTCTCTCATTTGTTGAAAATTTCGATGTACGCGAGATAGCCTGCCAGCACCAATCCAAACATGACCAGCAAGTAAGAGACCAGATCTATCACCAGGCCGGCGGGCTCAAATGTGTTCGAATCGATTTGCACTTTGGCTATGCGATAACGTCGGAGACCGGTAAGGATCAGCAGCACTCCGCCCACAGTGGAGATAATGCCCAGCCATGTCGTAAAACCCGGCGTGGCCGAGCCATATCCCTCAACCTTCATGAATTCGCGCAGAGCGATCGAGAAGCGCCCGATGGCGAATCCGAACACGATGGTCGCGACGCCGGTTCGCACCCATGCCAGAAACGTGCGTTCGTTGGCCAGGTGATCGCGGGCGCGGTTAGGATTTGGATTCTCGGGCATGCCTGCAAAGGGAAGTCTAGCCCGCCATTATTCCACAGCCTTCTGAATCAGCGCGGCAATTCCCGCGATGTTCTTCAGCAGGTCGGCGGGAAAACCGTGCCGCTGCTGCAGGTACTCCGGTGAATTGTAGGAGAGCCACACCTGACCCTGCTCGTCCTGCCATGCCAGCGCTTTCAGCGGAAGGTCGATGGCCAGCCTCGGGGCGGCGACCATCAAAGGCGTACCAGCTTTCGGACTTCCGAAGATCAGCAACTGCGTCGGACGCATTTTAAGGCCAACCTTCTCTGCTTCACCGCTGTGGTCGATCAGGGCAAACACGGTTATGCCCTTCTCCTTGAGAATCGACCCGAGCCGCGCCAGAGTTTCGGGCACAGAGTAACGACTGGACACATCAATGACCCCGCTAGCCATGGGAGCGCCTCCGGTTTATCAAGCAGCCGTATTCTAGTTCAAAATCATCTTGCCCTAACAGTTTGTGTGGTGGCGGGGCTCCGCCCCGCTGGAACGGGGCGGAGCCCCGTCACCACACGAGCCGAGCATAGCCCCGCCACCACACAGCTCCTATATTCTTCCGCCTGAATCGGCCACACCGGGCGGCGCATCCGTTATTCTATAGAAGACCTTCTATGCCTACTTCGACTCGGATCAGCCGTGGGAGCGCAGCTCCCGCCATCATTCAAAACCACGAACGGGAGCGGGTATTCGGACTGTTCCGCCAGTTCGGATATCTGGAGGCTGAACTGAACCCCCTCGGCTTGCTGCCTCCGCAACCGCATCCGGACCTCGAGATCGATAACGAGTGGGCACGGGAAGCGCGGCGCATTTATTGCGGCAGCGTAGGCGTTGAATTCATGCACATCGCCGACCCCGAACGGCGGCGCTGGATTCAGGAACGTATGGAGGCCGAACCCGCCGCGGTCGACCAGCAACGCGCCCTCGACCTGCTCATGCGCGCCGACCTGTTCGAGCAGACGCTGCAGCAGCGCTATCTGGGCAACAAACGCTTCTCACTCGAAGGCAACACCTCTTTGCTGCCCGCCGTGGATGAGGTTCTGGATGTAGCCGGCGAGCATGGCGCCGTGGAACTGGTGATGGGCATGAGTCATCGGGGCCGTCTGAATGTCATCATTCATGTCGCAAATCGTCCTGCCGAGCAAGTGTTTGCGGAATTTGAGGACGTCGACCCACGCAGCGTATTGGGATCGGGCGACGTAAAGTATCACATGGGCGCGACCGGCGAATATGTAACGAAGAACGGCAAGCAGATTCATATTCACCTGGTGTCGAATCCCAGCCACCTCGAAGCCGTTAATCCAGTAACGGTCGGACGAACTCGCGCCAAGCAGGACCGCGCCGGCGAAGGCGGCAAGGCGAAGTATTTGCCTTTAATCGTGCATGGCGACGCCGCGTTCGCGGGCCAGGGCATCACGGCCGAGACGCTGAATTATGCCGACCTCGCCGACTATAGCGTGGGCGGCACCATCCACGTGATCGTCAACAATCTGCTCGGGTTCACCACCAACGCCCGTGAAGAACACTCCTCGCGCTTCTCGGCGCAACTCGGGCGCAGGCAGGCGATTCCCATCTTTCACGTGAATGGCGAAGACGTGGATGCGGTCATGCGCATCGCGCGCATCGCGGCCGAGTATCGCTACCAATTCGGCACCGACGTGATCGTCGACCTGATCGGCTACCGGCGCCATGGCCACAGCGAAGTGGATGATCCCACCGTGACGCAGCCGCTGATGTACAAGGCGATCAAGGAGCATCCGCCCCTGTATCAGATTTACGCCAAACAAATCGGCATTGAAAATATTGCGGAGCGCGTGGTGACGATCAAGAGCGAATACGAAGCCGCACAGAAGGGCGCCACGCAAGTCACCCGGAAGCCGCTGATGCGCGATCTTCCCAACTACTGGAAAGGCTATTTCGGCGGCCGCTATAAACCGGAATACGAAGTGCCCACCGGCCTCGCGCGCGAAGAGTTGCTGGAACTCACCGAGCGTTTGACCACGTATCCCGAGGGATTCCACATTCATCCCAAGGTGAAGAAGTTGCTGGAGCAACGGCGGGAGATGGGAACAGGCAAAAAGCCGGTCGATTACGGCATGGCCGAAGCGCTGGCTTTTGCCAGCCTGGTCAAACCTAACCTCGGGAAGCAGCGAATTCCCGTGCGCCTCAGCGGCCAGGACTCCCGGCGCGGAACCTTCAATCAGCGCCACTCGGTACTGCTGGATATTGAGGATGAATCGGAATATGTCCCGCTGCGCCACATCGCCGCGGACCAGGCGCCCTGTGACATCTACAATTCGCCGCTCTCCGAAGCCGGCGTGATGGGATTTGAGTACGGCTATAGTCGCGATTATCCCGAGGCGCTGGTTCTGTGGGAAGCGCAGTTTGGCGATTTTGCCAACGTGGCCCAGGCGGTGATCGACCAGTTTGTGTGCGCCGGCGAGGACAAATGGAATCTGCTGTCAGGACTGGTGCTGTTGCTGCCCCACGGTTACGAAGGCCAGGGTCCGGAGCATTCCAGCGCCCGCATCGAGCGCTTCCTGCAGTTGGCGGCGCGCGACAACATTCAGATTTGTCAGCCCTCGAACGCGGGGCAGTATTTCCACCTGCTGCGGCGGCAGGCGCTGCGCAAATGGCGGAAACCGCTAGTGGTATTCACGCCGAAAAGCATGTTGCGCCATCCAGATGCGCTGTCCCCGCTGGAGGATCTGACGCATCAGAAGTTTCTTCCGGTGATTCCGGACACGGAAGCGCAGGACGCGAAGCGGATTCTGCTCTGCACCGGCAAGATCGGACACGATCTGCGCGCCGAGCGCCAGAAGCGCAAGGATTTCAGCACCGCTATCGTCTTCCTCGAGCAGATGTACCCGTTCCCGGAGGCGGAACTCAAGGCGGAATTCGAGCGTCACCCCAACGCCCGAGATATCGTGTGGGTACAGGAAGAACCATCCAACATGGGTGCTCTTTCCTACATGCTGCCGCGCTTGAAGCGCATGGCAGATGACCGACCGGTGCTCTCGGTGAAGCGTTCCGCGAGCGCGAGTCCGGCGACCGGTTCGGCAAAAGCTCACGAGGTGGAGCAGAAGACGCTGCTCGCACTGGCGTTCACGGCGCCGGACTGAAGGCTTGTTCAGCCCAAGGTCAAGACGCAAAGCTGGGGAGTAAAGATAAATAGCCCCGTACCGAAGAACGATCTTCGATACGGGGCTATTTCAATAACGAGCGACGGAGCGAGCCCCGTCCCATCCGCGACCTGCGAATGGCTTACGGCCAGCGCTTGGCCACATCTTCCCAACCGGCGACGCGTGCCGGGGGGGTGGCAGCCTGGGCGGCAACCACCGGCGGAATACGCACTGGCTGCGGCGGCGCGGTGGCAGCCAAACTTGGCTTGGGCGCTTCCGCCAGCGGCTCCTTTTCTTCCGAAAGCAGCGGGGCGGCCACGCGTAGGGCCTCAACTTCCTTTTCCAGCCTGGTCAGTTCAAGTTCCTTTTGCCGTAAAACTTCGTACACATTTTTCATGCTTGGCACCTGTGTGTTTAAACAACCGATTAACCGCAGACTATGGTTCCAACGGCAATTTGTCAAGGAAAACAGGCATTTCCGGGTACAGGGGTAGTTATCGAAACACCACCACGGCAACCAGAATTCCCAGGATAAGGACGGCGATCGCCAGCACGTTGACGTGGTTCGCCAGCCACGATTCTCGTACCGGCACTGAGTTTGCCAGAAAGGCCGGCACGAATTCGTCCGGCGTCGGCGCCGGCGCCTCTGAGGTGGACGGTCTCTCCCCTTGCGCCTCGGGTTGCATCGCCTCGCGCTGGTTTTTCTCCCGCTCCCGCTGATCTTTCTCCCGCTGTTTTTTGTCGAGATTTTCCTTCTGGCCGTCCTTCCTTTCACAGTCGAGGCAGAGCGTTCTCCCTTCAGAAACCGGGAATCCGCAGGAAGCACATTTTTGCACGCGAAGCATCGCCTCGGGGACAGTGAGCGCCGGCATCGGCTCTGTAGCTGGCGGTTCTGCCGACAACGAAATTACCGGCGGCGGCTCGGCGGGAAGAACTGTAGGCTCTGTGAACTCTGGCCTATCGGGAATGGTCACTGTTTCGCTAAGCAGGGGATCGCTAAGTGGAGTGGCGGAAGCCGGCGGCGCACCGCTTGCCATCGTAGATTCGGCGGTCTTCTCCCGATCGAACTTGGGCGGCTCTAGCCTGGGCTCTGGCGCTGATTTGCGCCGCTGCTCAGCCAGATCAAGAGCCGTCAAAGTAAGTTCGGCCATCCGTTCGAGCGCGACCAGATCGCGCTCTTCGAAGGCGTAGGCGTGATCGGAGAATAGTTCAAACAGGCCGCGAATCTCCCCGTTACGCCGCAGCAATGGCAACACCACGATGGACGCGATGCCCAGTGCCCGGCAAGCTTCCAGGTTCACCCGCGGATCGCTTTCCGCGTTGTCGCAGCGCAGTAACTGCCGGCGCGAAATGCTTTCACCGGTCAGTCCGGAACGAACCTGCAGGCGCGACCCGACGGCAGGCGCCGAAGAGCCGGCGCTGGCGCGGCAAACCATCTCCTCCCCACGGGTCAGAGCAAGCGCAGTTCCGGTCGCGCCGGTGATGTACTGCGCGCGCTCCACCAACAACTGCAGCGCCGAGTCCAGTTCCGTTTCTTCAAGTACCGGGCTCCCGTCAGAATTAGTATTTACTGCGCCTGCTAAAGCGTGCCGATCCGTCCCCGCACTCGCCTCCTCGGCACTCGCTGGCGGGAATCGATCGTCGGATTGGGCGGATCCGTGCATCGGAAGGACTGAACCGAGTCTCGCCTTGGAGACTCTGGCTGTCAAGAGCCGGTAGGGATTGGAGGTCTGCTGGTGGAGAGCCGGGCGCCTCGCCCGGCGGAACAGGCGCGGCAGCCGCTATTAGGATTTCTCTTCCTTATGCCGCAGCCATTCGATAAACATCTGTTCCTTCGGCTTGTCATAGTCCATGAGCAGATGCCGGATGCTGCGCCCGCTGACAAAGTGGCACACTTCTTCCGCCAGGTTCTTGGCATGATCGCCGGCGCGTTCGAGAGACTGCGTCATAAAAATAACTTGCAGACTGGAATGGTGCGTGACGTTTTCCGGATTCTCAATGTGCCGCAGAAAAATAATATTGCGCAGCCGGTCCATCTCCGCGTCGGCGCGGAGCACATCGATGGCTTTCTTGACATCGCGGTGCGAAAACGATAGCCCGACATCCGCCAGCATCTTCTCCAGGACCGTAGCCATATGCGTCAGGTCGCGGGCATCCTGCGAGTCGAGACGTCCTCCCGCAGCCTGCGCGCTGGTGGCAAAACTTAGAAGCAGATCCCCGATTCGCTCCAGTCCGATCATCACTTTCATGCAAGCCAGCAGTTGCCGGGTTTCTGCTTCCGGAACGCGCGTGATGGTCGTGGTCACGCCGTTGTCCACTTCCAAATCAATGGCATCGAGTTCTTTTTCACACTGCCGGATGGCATTCAGGCGCGACATGGATCCGGTCGCGATTCCCTCGGCCGCGATAGCCGCGGCCTCGCGCGCAAGTTCGCACGCTTCCACTGTGCGCCGCACCAGGCCCGAGTGCGAGGGCTCAGGCGGAGGAGTATTCAAGGCTGTACTCATAAGCAAAACTGCCTCGCTTCGTTGGATGCCGGATTCGCTCTGCCGGACACGGCCGGCACCCACCCAGAGTGTGACACACACTCCCAGTAAAAGCATAATTCCCGGCGTCTCAAGGCAGGTTACAACCCCGTGAATTCCTCGTCGCCGAATGAGCAAGTCAGTTAACGGCTCCGTTTCCGGGTTGCAACCAACCACCCAGAGACGAGCCGATTCTGGCATGGTGAGCGCTGTGGGGATTTTTCGCCAACTACCGATTGGAGTCTTGTGGGAGCCGCGTGCTACGATTGCAGGTTCTGAGGGTAATGGGGATTTAACCTCAACAATTCTTGGGATGTGGAGTAAACTGCCTTCACATGGTGTCGGGGAACACGACAAATGGGTTTTTAGCGCAATGGATTGTGCATAATTGAGCCTGAGTTTCAAATCAGAATCGATCCTTAATTGTAGAAAGGGACAAAACAATGAAAAAAAGAATGATCGTGGTAACACTCTGTTTGGCGATCGCTTCGCCGCTGTTTGCTCAGAGGAAAGAAGAAGAGCGGATTTCCAACTCGGCCACGGTGCTGCGGGCATTGCTTGCCGCGGATAACGGCCTGTCCACTCATGTCCTGGACCAAGCCGACTGTGTCGTCATTTTTCCCAGCGTCAAGAAAATAGCCGTCGGCATCGGCGGCAGCTATGGACGCGGCGTGCTCGTTTGCCGCAAAGGTCCGAAAATGGACGGTCCGTGGGGAACTCCGGCGATGTACAGACTCGACCAGGCCAGCATTGGCGTGCAACTCGGGTCGACAGCGACCGACTTTGTGCTCACGGTGATGAATCAAAAGGGTGCAGAACAAATCCTGAACGGAAAGACGAAGCTTGGAGGAAACGCTGCCGCGGCTGCCGGTCCCACCGGGGCTCAGGCAACGTCGTATAACGCGACTGCAATGAACGTGGACGTTTTGACTTATTCACGTTCGAAGGGATTGTTTGCTGGCGTGTCCCTCCAAGGTGCGTCGATGGACAGCGATGACGATGCCAACAAATCTCTGTATGGTAAAGCGATCGGGGCAAAGGATATCGTCGAGGGCGGCCAAGCTGCTCCCGAGGCAGCCAAAGTGTTGGATGACGTGCTGACCAAGGCGTCCCCAGTTCGCAAGTAGCATAGTAGTACGGGGGTTCTGTTCAGTTTACGAAACCAGGCGTGGGTGTTGAAAAAGTCACTGAGATTGGCAGGTGAGATTTAGCAGAAGCATGTTAGAAGGAGGAATCCACCCATGCTTTGCTGGATTTCTATCGTCGGAGGCCTGCTGATCATGATGGGGCAACACGACCGCTCCGAAGCGCTGTTCTATTACTTCCGCCTGGAAGATCAAGTTCCTGAGACCCACCTGCTGCGGCTCATCGAAAAACACATCAGCTTTGCCTTTGTGCGCGAGAAGCTGAAGGACAGCTACAGCGAGACCGGCCGGCCGTCGATTGATCCGGAGCTTCTGCTGCGTATCCTGTTGATTGGCTACTTGTACGGCATCACCAGCGAGCGGAAGCTGGTGGAGGAACTGCGCATGCACCTGGCATGGCGCTGGTTCACCGGTCTGGGCTTCGATCAGGAGATCCCGCATCACTCCACGTTCTCGAAAAACCGGCATGGACGGTTTCAGGAATCGAGGCTGTTCGAGGAGTTGTTCGAGCAGATCGTGCGGCAGTGTGTGGAAGTGGGATTGGTGCAGGGCAAGCACCTGTCGGTCGACGGCAGTTTCGTGGAGGCGAATGCAGCGAAGGAGAGCCGCATTCCGCGCGAGCAGTTAGCGGAAGCGGCGCAAGTGAACCAGACCGTGCGCCAGTACCTGGTGGAACTGGAGCAGCAGAATCCCCCCGAAGAGCCGGTGCATCAGCAAGACCAGGTCTCGACCACCGATCCCGATGCGACCTACGCGACCAAGGGTGGAACTCCGGCCCGACTGGGGTACTACGACAACTATCTGGTCGACAACCCCAGTTGCGTGATCGTAGGGGTGCAAGCGACCGCGGCACGGATGAGTCAGGAAACGGTGGCCGCGCAGGACATGCTCACACGTTTCACGCAATGGCGAGGACAAAAGCCAGAATCGGTGGCGGCCGACACAACCTACGGGAACGGGGAGTTCTTGCAATGGTTGGCAGATCGGAGCATCACTCCTTATATGCGAACCCGCGACAGCATCCACAGAAAGAACAGCCCGTTCTACGGACCCGACCGGTTCACGTATCAACCCGAAAGCAATAGCTATCGCTGTCCTGCGGGGCAGCAACTGAACTATGGTGGCCGCAACCAGCGGAACCGCACCCATGCCTACATCGGGACTCGCAAACGTTGCGGAGAGTGTGCGCTAAAAGCGCAGTGCACCAGTGGAGCGTTTCGCTTTCTTGCCATCCACATGGATGAACCCGCCCGGCAACGCGCCCGGGAGTTGGCGAGCACGCCGGAGTTTGCCCATGCACAGCGGGAAAGAAAGAAGGTGGAAGCCTTGTTCGCAGAACTCAAGAATCAGATCGGATTGCGCCGCCTGCGTCTGCGGAGATTACGGTTTGTGCGGGAGCAGTTCTTCCTGGCGGCGGCTGCCCAGAACCTCAAGCGACTAGTGCGGTTCCTCAGCCAACCGATAACACCCACTGTGGAACCCGCCTCTTAGCTGAGGTGAGAAGAAAGAACTCGTCGCCGTAATCATCGCAGCCAAAAAGACATTCCGATCACGCACTTTTTCAACAGCCACAGGCGTTAACACTCACTACCGAGGAGGGGGTGGATTCTGGTCGTGCCCGGCATCCACCCTCGCACCTACGCCGAATCCGTCCCGGAAGCGGTCAAGGTAAACAAGAAGCTCGAACCGTGGTTGAGCTCGCTCTCGGCGCGGATCGTTCCCCCATGGGCCAGGACGATGTGCTTGGCGATGGCGAGTCCCAGCCCCGTCCCACCGGATTCCCGCGAACGAGCCTTATCGACGCGATAAAAACGCTCGAAAAGGCGGGGCAGATGTTCGGACGAAATGCCGGGTCCGAAATCCCTGACGTAGAACTCGACGCCGCGCTCCGCCGCCCGGGCTCCGAGAACAATTTTTTTTCCTGACGCCGCGTACTTCAGCGCATTCTCAATCAGGTTGGAAAAAATCTGGTGGATAGCTTCCCGATCCGCATTGACATTGACCTGTCCGGTGGGGACTAAGTTCTCAACCACCAGTTCGACTCCGTACGAGCGCGCCACTTCTTGGAAACTTTCCAGAGCGTCCTGCAGCAGTTCTTCGACGCTGACTCGCTGCACGTCGAATCTGTGCTCGCCCGATTCCACCCGCGCCAGAGTGAGCAGGTCTTCCGTAAGGCGAGACATGCGAGCCGCGTTCTTACGAATAATTTCCAGGAAGTCGCGCACGTGATTGCTGGCCAGAGGACTGTCCAGCAGCGTCTCCGTGTATCCCTGGATGGAAGTCAGCGGAGTGCGCAGCTCATGGGAAACGTTGGCGATGAAATCGCGCCGGCTCTTTTCCATGCGCTCGGTCTCGGTGAGATCGCGGAGCACGGCGACCGCGCCGCCTCCGGGCATGGGCGCCGCGGTGACATCGAAGGTTCGTCCGGCAGTGATGGTGTTCGAGCGCGCCGAAGTTACCACCTGGTCGCGCGCCGCTTCCTGAATCGCGGCGAGAAAGTCCGGATCGCGGACGCTGTCGATCAGGGGCGCGTTCAGCCGTGGAGCCCGAAGCAGCAGGCGATTCATGCCCCGATTCGCCCACTGCACGCGTCCGTCGGCATCGACCGCAACCACCGCATCCTGCATGCTGTTGAGCAGTGTCTCCAGTTCGCGCTGGCTGGTCTGGACGCGGGCATAACTTTCTTCCACGCGGCGGGTGGTCTTATCGAGCGCCGACGCCACCTGCCCGATCTCGTCCGTCGCCGTGGACGCGATTCTGGCCGTCAAATCCCCACCGGCCACGCGCTCGGCAAAATTCACGATCCGCTGCAGACGCCGGCCAACATACTGCGCAGCAGCAGCAGCCACGACCACCGCAAAAACGAAGGCGCTGAACGATCCCCAGAACAGGGCCAAGGCCAGCGGGCGTTCCGTAATTTCCATCTGTGGCAACGGATACGCCAGGCGCACGGCGCCTCCAGAAACCGGCGCCGCAACGTATAAGTAAGGGACACCAAACGATTGGCTCTTGCGCTGATCCATCCCGAGGTGGCCGGCGAGGGCAGAAACAAATTCCCCGCGCTGTGCATGATTCTCCAGCTTACCGGGGTCGACTTCGGAATCGGCCAGTACCTTGCCGGTGGGATCAACGACGGTGGCGCGGGCTCCAGCCGCCTGGGCTTCCTGGGAGGTAATATCAGCCAGCGAGTGCTGCCGGTCTGACTCGACGCGATGGGCAAACATCAAGGTTTTCTGTTGGAGATCGCGCTCGACCTGCTCGCGCAGTGTTCTTTCCCAGACCTCGCGCACGGTCCACTGCAGCGTGACCGCGGTTACGCCAATCACCAGCAGAAACACAAACATCAATTTGAAGAAGATGCGACTTCTCAACGCGCGACCTCAAAGCGGTAGCCGGCTCCCCGGACCGTTTTCAAGTAACGCGGGTTCTCGGGATCGGGCTCAATCTTTTCACGGATGCGCCGCACATAAACGTCCACCGAGCGCGGCGTGACATAGGCCGTGTCTCGCCAAACCGAGTCGAGCAACTGGTCGCGAGTGAAAACGCGCCCCGCGTGCCGCATGAAGTAGTCGAGCAACCGGAACTCAGTGGCCGTGGTCGGCACCTGCTTCCCGCGAACCGTCAGCGTCATCGCGCCGGGGTCAATGTGAACTTCATCAATCTTGGTGGGGAGCGGCGGCAGCGGCCGCTCAAATCGGCGCAGCACCGCTTTGACGCGAGCCACCAGTTCGCGCGGGCTGAAAGGCTTGGGAATGTAATCGTCGGCGCCCAACTCCAATCCCAGGACGCGGTCCGCCTCGCTGCTCTTCGCGGTCAGGAAAATCACCGGCACGGGCGCCAGCGAAACCGACTGCCGTATCTGCCGGCAAAGTTCCAGGCCATCCTTTCCCGGCACCATGATGTCCAGCAGAAACAGCGCCGGACGCTGCCGTTCGGCGTCGACCACCACCAGATTGCCGGTCGAATAAAGGCGCACGTTGAAGCTGGCCGCTTCCAGATGATGACGAACCAGACGGGAAATATCAGGGTCGTCTTCGACCACGTAGATCGTAGGTTTCACGCGAACCATTGTAGCTGGGAAATGTTTCAATTCAATGATTTCCCGCCCTCCGCTAGCGCAGCGCCATTCCCGCCTCAGCCGAAAAGTCCATCGCGACAAATTCCCGCCGCAGAAATTTCGGGAAAGCCGCGGCCGCAATCATGGCCGCGTTGTCGGTCGAAAGCGCGCGCGACGGGAAAAATACGGGAAGCCCCTGCATCCCCGCATCGCGCTCAAATGCAGCCCGCAATTCCCGGTTAGCGGCCACGCCGCCGCTTACGAAGAGAGTCCGAACCTCATACTCGCGCGCCGCCGCCAGCGTCTTCATCACCAGATCGTTGACCATGGACCGCTGGAAAGAAGCCACCAAGTTGAGGATTTGCCGGTCTGAAAGCCGGAGATAGTCTTCCAGCGTCGGCTTGCCGATGCCCAGAAGCGCCCGGCGCCGCACCTCAATCGCAGGTTTCAGATTCTCTGTCTCGACGTAGCGCAAGACTGCAGTCTTGATTCCGCTATAAGAAAAATCGAAGCGCGGCCCGTTGTCTTCCGCCGAAATCAGCTTATGACTGCCCTGCTTCCGATCGCGCCGGTCCGCGTGTTTGATCTGCGAAGTCTGGAACTTCACCGCCTGCGGATCGCCATGCGCCGCCAGCTGGTCAATGATCGGTCCTCCCGGATAGCCAAGTCCCAGAAGCTTCGCGACTTTATCGAACGCCTCCCCGGCCGCGTCGTCGCGAGTGTGGCCGATGTTCCGGTAGGTCCAGAGATTCTCCTCTACCTGCGCCAGATAAAGATGCGTGTGTCCGCCAGAGACCACCAAGGCCAACACTGGAAACTGAAGCCCGCCGTTTTCGTTGTCGTCGCCGTCGTCGCGCCGATGCTCGAGCAAGACGGCATGAATGTGTCCCTCAAGATGATTGACGGCAATCAGCGGCTTCTCCAGCGCAAAAGCCAGCGCCTTGGCAAAGCTGATGCCCACCAGCAGAGCGCCCGCCAATCCCGGCCCTTGTGTCACCGCGATGGCATCGACAGATTCATAAGTCTGCCCAGCTTCAGCCAGAGCCTGGCGCACCACCGGAACCATGGCGCGCAAATGCTCGCGCGAAGCCAGCTCCGGAACCACTCCGCCATAAGGCTGGTGAGTGGCAATCTGCGAAGCCACCACGTTCGACAGAATCTGCTGCCCCGAGCGCACCACGGCCGCGCCCGTCTCATCACAGGAGCTCTCGATGCCGAGTATGTACGCGTCAGGCATAATTAGCTTCGGGCTGCGAGCGACGAGCTTCGCGCGGCCAATTGAGGTTCAAGCTCGCAGCTCGCGGCTCGTAGCTACTTAGTTTACGCGACCGCCAACTACCGAATGTCCACTGCCAAACAACACGCCGCCAAAATCGTTGGCAAGCTTCGCGATCGCGGACACCAGGCCTACTTTGCCGGAGGATGCGTCCGCGACCTGCTGCTAGGCCGCGAGCCCGCCGATTACGATGTAGCCACCGACGCGACTCCACAGCAGGTGATGCAGGTCTTCCCGCAGACATTCGCCGTCGGCGAGCAATTCGGAGTCGTGCTGATACCAGAATCTGACGCGCTGGCCTTGACGGGCGAGGACGCCCGTCGCTCCATGGGCGAGGGCTCAGCAGTCGAAGTCGCCACGTTTCGCTCCGACGTTAGCTACTCCGACGGGCGCCATCCCGACGAGGTTCGCTTCACCAAAGACCCTCGCCAAGACGTGCAGCGCCGCGACTTCACCATCAACGGCATGATGCTCGACCCCGCCACCAACGAAGTTCTGGATTTCGTCGGCGGACGCGAGGACCTGAAAGCCGGAATCGTGCGCGCCATCGGCGATCCCGAGCGCCGTTTCGCGGAAGACAAACTGCGCATGCTCCGAGCCGTGCGTTTCGCCGCGCGTCTCGATTACAAAATCGCCCCCGCAACCATGGCAGCAATCCAAAAGTTAGCGCCGCAGATTCGCCAGGTCTCCAGCGAGCGCGTGCGCGACGAACTGACCAGGATGCTGACCGAGGGCCGCGCCAGCCGCGCTTTCGAATTACTGGATACAAGCGGTCTCTTGCGCGAAGTGCTGCCCGAAATCGCCGCCATGAAGGGAGTGGAGCAATCACCCGAATACCATCCCGAGGGCGATGTGTTCGTGCACACGCTGCTGCTGCTGGAGAAACTGCCAGCAGGCGCTTCGAAAACGCTGGCCTGGGGAGCGCTGCTGCACGACGTAGGCAAACCGCCGACATTCCGCGTAGCGCCCGACCGCATTCGCTTCGATGGCCACGTCGACGTTGGAGTGAAGATGGCCGCCGAAATCTTGCGCCGTCTGCGCTTCTCGAATGACGAGACCGATCAGATTCTGGCGCTGGTCGACAATCACATGCGCTTCGGGGACGTGCAGCGCATGAAACAATCCACGCTGAAGAAGTTTCTCCGCTTGCCTGCTTTCGACGAGCATCTGGAACTGCATCGGCTGGATTGTCTTTCCAGCCACGGCAATCTCGACGCGTATGACTATTCGCGCGAGCAGTTGCATTCGATCCCGCCCGAAGCGATCCGTCCGACGCCGCTGATTACCGGACGCGACCTGATTGAAGCAGGTTATGAGCCCGGTCCACGCTTCAAAGAGATACTGGTAGCGGTCGAGGACGCGCAACTGGAAGGACGGCTTGCGTCGCGCGAGGCAGCGATGGAGTTTGTTCGGCGCGAGTTCCCGGTGTAACTTCTAACGCCAATGGAGAAACGGTCGCCCTCGCCCGTCCACTTTTTGCGGATGTAGAGGAGTAACTCTTCAGTTGAGCGGGTAGGCCGCGTCTCCCGGCATATGTCCGTCGACCTCGATCACCTTCATGCCAGGCTTCACATCCCGGAGATTGACCAAAGCAACGGCACCGGGAAAGGTTGCCAGAGCCTCTTTCTGCATTCCATTGGAGAAGAGCGCAATCGGCTCGGCCTGAGCGTCCCCCCGAAACACTCGAGCCGTCCAGTATTTCTTGTACTCGCTCTCTGACATATCCAGCAATTTCAGCAGCACAACTCGCTCGTATGCGTCCGGCGCGCGTACGAATAACCTGACCGGCAGGCCGCCCGCCCAGGCATGCTTTTCTCCGGAAAAGAGTTTGCGAAGCTCCCGTGTACTGATGTTCGTCACCGGGTTCCGCTCGCTCACTACCACCGCGACCACCATCACCACGGCGTTGGTCTGTGCAACGGCGGAAGTAAGGCTCGCCATACCGGCGAGCGCGATCGCCAGCCAGACCCCAACTCGGACGACGATCAGTCTCGTGTACATGAAATCCCGTTCAAAACTTGAAGACCAACTGCATATGCAGGCCGTTAATGTCCGGCTCGCCTTTGCTCACCGTGTGATCTAACTGGGTCTTGAGAGCGACGGAGTCAGTGAAATCGTAGCGCACGCCAAATGAAGGTCCATAGCGAAGGTCAAGGTCGTCCAGAATGCCGCCCGCATCCGCGTTTATATACTGATAGCGGACGTACGGCCGAATGCGGTGGAACTCCTTCGAGATCTGCGCGTAGAAGGCGGGTGTCTCGTACACCAACGAACTGTGCTCGTAGGCATGGCGAATGAGAAAGCCTTCGCTCAGGAATTCAATTCCGTGCTGGATGTACACAACATGCGCGTTGACGATCATCTGGCCGAGCCGGACGTCTGGTCCCTTCGAGAAGTCGCTGATCCGATCGTGGTAAATCGACCCGCCAATCTGCAAACCAGGGATGGAGTCGGGGCGTGCAAACAATCCGATATTGGCGAGATTTCCGTTGTTTTCATCGATGTACCCTTGGCCGTCCAGGTTGGGAAGAATGGTATCGCTCG
Source organism: uncultured Acidobacteriaceae bacterium (assembly GCA_963747545.1). Taxonomy (GTDB): domain Bacteria; phylum Acidobacteriota; class Terriglobia; order Terriglobales; family Acidobacteriaceae; genus Acidiflorens. Next base: position 395,210 of record CAVVFQ010000007.1, read on the forward strand.
ATCCGTATTCGGCAATGTAATGAAGGCCCAAGTTCCCTGACGGAATCGACCCGGTAAAGGACAATCCCACCGCTTGCGTGGGCAACACGCCCCCGTCCTCGGCAAACTCCATGATCAACGGCCGGTCTGCGGTGGTCTGGAACCAGGCGGCACTGTGGAAGGCTGTGTTGTAGTACCCAATCCCGGTTTGATAACGGCCAAAAGACATCCTCAGGTGATCGTTGTAATCGTAGTTAAACAGCACGCGTTTCAGGTTGACGGTATAGGACTGAGCATCCCCTTCTTCAAACGCAATTTCCGACAGCACATTGGCCTTGTCACTAATTCGAGAAGTGAGTAACAAATCGAAGTCGCCGGTGTAGAAGTTCCCGGTTGAGCCAGGCGTAAAACCGTAAGCTCCCAATTCAGGGATTTTCTGATTGAGCACCTTGTAGTCGACTTCTCCGAATCCCTGCCATTGAATACCGCGGGGTTCATGAAGTTCTTGTGAGAGCGCAGCAGGTTGCGGATTGCTGTCCGCAGCCCGCGGAGCGGGCGTGCTCACCGGCGGAGAAGGTGTGTCGGGAGAACGTGCGTCGGGAGAACGTGCGTCGGCGCTGGAGGGGGCACTGGCGCGCTGCTGGGACTCGAGTGCTGCAACCTTCTCCTGCAGCGCTTTTACCTGCTGCACCAGTTGCTGAATCATCTCTTTTTCGGACGGATCTCGGTCAGACGGATCTCGTACAGAAGGAACGGCGTCCTGAGCATGGCTCAGACTCGCGACCAGCACCAGCAGGATTGCCGTCCGCTTGCAGCTCATGCTTCAGTCCCTTTCGTGTCCACAGCAACGGCGTCGACTTCGACGGATGCTGCGCTAGGGATCTCTGGCGGCGTTGTTCGCACAGCGCAATTCGCCGCGAGGCCCCTCGCCTGAAGGGTTCATCGGACTTCCCGGCAGAATCAATCACCACGAAAGGTCGTACCGCTTGATTGAGGGAGGTTATGAGCCGCGGGTCCGCGCCTCAAAGAGATGCTGGCAGCGGTCGAAGACGCGCAGTTGGAAGGCCGACTTGCGTCGCGCGAGGCGGCGATGGAGTATGTTCGGCGCGAGTTCCCGGCGTAGTTCCGAGGCACGTGCAGGGTTAGATTACATATTGCTTTTTTCGCTGTTGGCCTGGGCGAATCCGGGTTTGTGATCCGGGACGATGGCAGGCCTGGATGGTACCGGGCGGAAGGTCTTGGCTGTTAATTCCGTCGGTCTTCGCTTCATGGCTGGCTTGGTTTGGATCTAGGGGAGTTTGGGATACAGTTTCGAGACCTATAGTTTCTGGATCGGTGACAACCTGCTCTGGTTGCGGTTTTTCGAGTTCCATGCGCTTGAGATTCGAGGATGCGATCTGGAGGGCGTAGAGCAGGAGGCTGGCGGTCTTGCGTTCGATTCTCTTTTGCAAGACCATCTGCACGACCTGGCGAATGACGGCCTGAACGGAGTGTGCGTCTTCAAAAACGGGCAGCGCGATTTCGCCGGTTGCGTACTTTCCTTCGGAGTAACATTCGACGGCGATGGGACGATTCTGCTGATGGTAGAAACAAAAATCTTTTTTTCGGAGAGCGGGCGAGCCACATTGGATTCCGCTGACCTTGATGTGTCGGCAACGAGCTGCTGCTAATGATGACATATTGACTCCTGGTAAGTGGGACGCTATTGGCTGCGATTTTCTCGCTGGCCTGTTGTTAGTTGGGGTACCCCCTGTTTTCCGGTATATTAGAATCATCGACTTAGCGCCGGGATGGCGGCAAAGTCTTCAAACGAAGATAGTTAGGGGTAAAGTCTTGATTTTGCATGGGTTGGTACAGACGCGTCCTTATCTGCCGGAGTAGGTCACGGCGGGCGCGGAGTTATGAGTGGATAGGCCGCGCGTGGGTCGATTGTATTGCGCTCTTACTTTTATTATAAGACGGGTTGTCAAGGGTTATTTGGGGGACTGCGGTCGCTGAGGATTGGGATCGGTGGCGCCGGTGCCGGCCGTTTCCTGCCACGGATTCTCCAGGCCCAGCTTACGCTCTTCGTCGTTGATTCGCATGAGCGTGAATCCCAGCTTGATTTTGAACTTCATTCGTGCCCGGTCGTCGAGCTGAAGAACTTTCTTTCTAAGGAGGAACGTTGCAATTGTTCCCGTCGGCAGCGTGGTGACTTGATTGTAGTGAACTCGCCAGTCTCTACCCTGTAGCAGCGCGTGCGGTTCCAGGTAGAAAAAGTCAATGTAGCCGGGGTCGGTCGGGTGGCGTGGGTCCTTGTTGGCTTTCAGGCTGTCGAAAAGATCGGGATTGTTCCTGAGGTTTTCTGGGATGGGATGGAGACGCGCGAGGTTAAAGACTGGTGCCGAAATGGTGCCGTCTCGCGGCTCGAGGTCACAGCAGTTGGACAGGACGATACAGAAGCCGAAACGAACCGGGACGAGCGCTGTCAGCCATTCGGCATCTTGCCGTTGTTTGTGAGTTTTCGCCGCAATCTCAGGTAGGGCGTTAAAGTCCCGGTCGAGCTTGATGGCGCCTAGAACTTGTAGGGTAGAGTGGTCAATCAGTGGAAAAGGGATGCCCTCTAGGATGTCTCCTTGTCGTAGGTTTGCAACATCAAATCCTGCTGCGCCACGGATGATATACAACGCTAGATATCCTCTGTCCTATCTCGGAGAATTGCCGACTCAGGCACGCGTGCATTGAGCAGAGAATTCCCGACGCGCACCGCGTCTTCATTCAAGGGGCGCGAGGGTTGCGTATTATCACTCGGCATAGTGAAGGACGTAACCCCGTAAGTTGGTACTGCTCGGGAATCATCAGGCGTCGCATTTGAGATGCCTACGATCGTGACCGTTGTGCTTTCGCTGATGTCAACAGGAGCCTTCAAATTCGATTCAGACATGGTTGCTCTCCCTTCTATTTTCCGTCATCAGTGTCGGTTTTGTCTTCCTTGTTGTCAGGGTTCCAAACTCGCGTCAATCTATCTTCCGGGTTAAGCTCGCGTTTGAAGTAGTATTTCCTCTTAATCCAGCGGAAGCCCTCGTGCTTGCTGATAGCCGCCAATTCGATTGGGCCGCCAACGATCTGTGCACCGAGTCTGAAGCGCGAGAACTTAATGGTTAAATCCACCAGGAATTCCCCCAAGTCAATGGCATCTTGAAGTGGCATCGCGGGCAACATAACGGGCAGTTGAAGCTGCTGTTGAATGGTCGCGATGGCCTGTGGTGTCTGTTCCGGAGCAAGCTTAAAGAGATTTTGTAGGACTTGCGGCAGGCCGCCGCTTACTCCAGTTATCAGCCGGTTCAACGCCTCTGGGTCGCCTCCCCATGTCATGCCGATTTGCTCTCGTGCTCGGACGGGTCGCGGCCCAGAGCAGTTCCCCTCCTTTATATCTATCTGAAACTCATCCGCCATGGAAGCATTGGCCGAATATCCGGCGACAATGAAGCCGAGGTCTGGCTTCTTGTGAGGAAAATCCCTAAAGAATGGAGCGTACAGCTCGTCGAATACAAATTGCTTCACCCGATTCGCAACCGTCTCCACCGTGTATTTCTGCTTGTCGAGTTTCCAACCCGGATGTTTCTCCTCGTCGCCTTCGGTGAAGATCTTCCTCAGGTCTTTCATTATCGTCGAGGTAGAAGCCTGCCCGATGCTACCTGTTCCCCATGTTATCGCCCCGATGGGTACGCCCTTTTGTAGGTTGAACACCTTGTCCGCGTTGTTGTAGACGTTGAAGACCTGCAGTTGGCCGTCTGGAGTTTGACCGAGCACGGTGGACGCGCTGTCAGCTGCAAGGACTAGTCCGTCGTTAATCTTGATGGAAATCGCAATGGTCAATGTGTTTTCGGACCCTTTTCGCCCGCAAGTGTAGCACTACGGCTGTGCAGTTGGGATGCCTTTCCATGTCCCCGCTACCTACACATCGGCAGAATTTCTTAGAAGATGAGCGAGGAATCTCGGTGCGCCACAGAACCTATTCTTCGTTCTGATCTCGGTCCTGCGAAGTCGTCTGCGCTGCATTTTCCGCGTCCGGAACCGGCTTTTGCAGATCGATCGGAGGCTGTCCCACTTTCTTCAGCTGTTCATTCAGCGCCGGAATATCTTTCGTCTTGAGTTGCGCCCAGGCTGACAACTGCTCTTCGAGCGCTTTGTCGAGCTCTCCGAACATCGCTACCTGCTGAGTCGTCGGAGCGGCGTCGGCGGTATCCAGTGCGCTGACGAGTGTGTTGAAACCGCTATTCAGGCGAGACAGGCTGCGGCCTTCGGGAGAGTCCAGGTAGAGCGTGCCGTGACCGCCTTCATCGCCTTCGAGGGATGCGGCTTTCGCTTCCAGCTCAGCGGCAGCTTTTGCGACTGCATTACCCGCGAGCGCTTTCAACTGCGCGCGCAGGCTGCGCACATGCTGCAGGGCTTCGTAGTCGCGATGAAGTGCCTCGGCAATCTTCTGGTCGAGTTCGAAATGGAGGCGCAGATCTACGGGCGAGGTCTTCACTCGCGGATCCATGCGCAGATCGAGCATCTGGGTGTAGCTCGCGCCTCCGACGTTGAGTACTATTTTGTACTGTCCAGGCAGCACGGCCGCTCCCAGCGGATACAGTGGCGTGTCGTGGTAGATCGCCGAAATCGGGTAGTCGCGTGTCAATACGTCCGGGGCAGGATACGTCAGGTCCCAGATAAAACGATGCATGCCGGGACTGGCGGACAGCGTGCGCGACGGGCGCACCCAGTACATGGGAACGTTGAAATCTTTCGCGTTGACTGCTTCGGGCTTGTCGGTGCTCGAAAAACGGCGCACGACTTTTCCAGACGAGGCATCAAGAATTTCCAGCGTGACTGGACCGGACGCCGGGGTTTTCAGCCAGTAGTCGATGATCGCGCCATCCGGAGGATTTTGTCCCGCAGGTTCTTCGGGAGGCAAAGGTGTGTCGGTGTTGTTGTTGCGGCGGACGCGATAGGTAAGTTGCGGAGAGAAAAGATGCGCCGGATCGTGACCGTTCGCAACCTCGGCGCTGAATTGCCGCAGCGGCGTGATGTTATCGAGGATCCAAAACGACCGGCCGTGAGTTCCGACGACCACATCGTCATGATGAATGACCAGATCGCGAATCGACGTCGGAGGCAGATTCAGTTTGAGCGACTGCCAATGATCGCCGTCGTCCCACGACACATAGACGCTGCGTTCGGTGCCGGCGAAGAGCAATCCCTTGCGCGCGGGATCTTCGCGCACGGTGTTGACGGGTTCGTTCTCGGGCAAGCCGCTGACGATCTTCTGCCAAGACTTTCCGCCGTCGTGGGTGCGATAGATATAAGGATGCAGGTCATCGAGCCGGAAACGGTTCACCGCAGCGTAGGCAGATGAGGTATCGAAATGTGACGCGTCCATTTGCGCCAGCTTGCTCCACGGAGTCAGATCAGGAGGCGTTACGTTTTGCCAATTCTTGCCGCCGTCGCGGGTCACGTGAATCAGGCCATCGTCGGTGCCTGCCCAGATCAGGTTGGCGTCTTTTGGTGACGGAGCTATCGCATAGATCACGCCGCGATGCTTGCCTTTGTCCGCATCGTCCGCGACAAAAGGCCCAACCGTCGCGGGAACGCCCGGATCTGCACGCGTCAGATCTGGGCTGATGACCTGCCAACTGTTGCCACCGTCGCGCGTGGCAAAGAGCACGTTCGATCCCAGATAAAGCACGTGCGGATCGGCAGCAGAAAAGATCAGCGGCGCGGTGCGATTGAAACGATACTGTCCGGTGCGCAAGACGACGGGCGAAACGTCGCGCGTCTGTCCGGTGTTGCGGTCGAAGACCGTAACTTTGCCGCCGTAGATCAGATTGGGATGCAGCGGATCGGGCGCAACGTAGCCGTATTCTTCTACGCCAACGGTTGTCCAGTCGCGAAAGGTGATTTCGCCGAAGTCGCTGCGGCTGGCGATGCCGACCGAGCCGCTTTCCTGCTGTCCGCCATAGACCCAGTAGGGAAACTGGTCGTCGGTGATGACGTGGTAGAACTGCGCGGTCGGCTGGTTGTACCAGGAGCTCCAGGTCTGGCCGCCGTTGACGCTGATGGTTGCGCCCTGGTCAACAGCGATGGCGATGATGTCGGGGTTTTCGGGGTTGATCCAGATGGTGTGGTAGTCGTCGCCTCCAGGAGCGCCTTTGATGGCGGTGAAACTCTTGCCCGCGTCGGTGGAGCGGTAGGTCGAAGTGTTGGCGACGTAAATCACATCCTTATTTCGCGGATCGACACGCACGCAGCCGAAGTCGTCGCCACGTCCCCAGACGCGTTCTTCATCGTTGACCTGCTGCCAGCTTTCGCCAGCGTCGTCGGAGCGGTAGATGCCGCTGCCTTTCTTCGCATTGACCCACGCGTACATGCGGTTGGGATCGCTCGGAGAAACAGTTGGGCCGATGCGGCTGATGCCCTCAGCTTCACCAGGCAATCCCTTGGCGAGTTGTCGCCAGTGCTCGCCACCGTCGGTCGATTTGTAGAGACCGCTGCCTGGTCCGGTTAAGCCAAGCCCTGTGGTCCACGGCGGACGGCGCGAAGAGTACAGGCTGGCGAAGATGACCTGCGAGTTGCGCGGATCGAAGACTAGATCCATGCCTCCTGCGTTTTCGTCCTTGTAGAGAACTTTCTGAAAGGTCTGACCGCCGTCGAGCGAGCGAAAGATGCCGCGCTCGGAGTTTGGGCCGTAAGGATGTCCTTGAGCCGCGACGAAGAGGCGATTGGGGTCCTTGGGATCGACGATGATGGATGCGATCTGCTGCGCGTCGCGCAGGCCTGAGCCATCCTGACCAAGGTGCTGCCAGGTGCGGCCCGCGTCGGTCGACTTGTAGATACCGTCGCCTACGGAAAGATCGGGACGACGCAGGCCTTCTCCGCTGCCGACGTAGATCGTGTTCGGATCCGACGGCGCTACGGCCAGGGCTCCGATGGAGCCCGAATGCTGCGCGTCGTTCGGTTGGTCATCGAAGATCGGATTCCAGGTGTGACCGAAGTCCGTCGTCTTCCAGACTCCGCCGTCGTTCGGCGCCATGTAGAAGACATTCGGCTGGCCCGGAACGCCGGAAATCGCCACGGTGCGTCCACCACGAAATGGGCCGATCATGCGCCAGTGGAGTTCCTGGTACATCGCCGGGTTGTATGGCTGGGCAGAAAGCGTGAACGGGAGAAGACAAATGCAGAGCGCGGCGAGCAGAATACAGAAGAAGCGTCGGTTCACGATTATCCTCGAGGAAACGTAAGGATAAACCACCGCAGCGGTGGTTGGACAGCACGCCTCACAGCACGCAGCTATGACTATGACTGCACGGACTGTGACTCGACGGCGAGTGCGCCGGCTCTAAGGGGCAGCAGTGACGGGGCCCGCAAGATAGCGCCGTAACGCATCCTTCCAATCTGGCATATGGATGTTGTACGCGTGCAGGCTGCCGGGCGATAGAACGGAGTAGGCGGGTCGTCGCGCTGGACGGGGGAATTCGGCTGTAGTTACGGGATTGACTTTGGTCGGCAAGCCTGACTCGCGCACGATCTCGGTGGCGAAATCGTACCAGGTGCAGTTGCCGGAATTGGTGACGTGCACGATGCCTCGGGCGTCTGCACGGCAGAGTTTGACTAGAGCGGACGCTAGATCGCGGGTGAAAGTCGGACTGCCACGCTGATCGTTTACCACGGAAATCTCGGGACGGGTTGACGCCAGCTTCAGAATGGTTGCGGGGAAACATCTGCCTCCGTGGCCGAAGAGCCATGACGTTCGGGCGATGCAGACGTCGGGCAGAATCCCGATCAGCCGTTCTTCGGCCCGGGCTTTACTCTCGCCGTAAACGCTGGTTGGATTTCTGGCGTCGCTGATTTCGTATGGCGATTTCTTGGGGCCATCGAAAACGTAGTCCGTGCTTAGGAACATCAAGCGCGATCTGGCTTCGCGGGCAGCTTCGGCCACATTGACGGCGCCCTCGCAATTCACGGCTAAGGCCAGGTCGCGATTTGACTCGCAGCCATCCACGTCGGTGTAGGCGGCGGACAGGAGAATCCAGTCAGGACGGGAATCGCGAATCACGTCGCGGACGCGTTCGTGGTCTCGCAGGTCGGCATGTTTGGAGGACAATGCGGTCAGTTGATCGCGATCGAGTTCGCTACTGCTCAACTCGTTGACCAGTTCCTGGCCGAGCAGTCCGGATGCTCCTAATAACGTGACGCGCATAGCGGCATTGTAAGGCCGGAGCCCTCAGGGGCTAAAGCCCGCATCCTTGTTGGCTCTGGGCGGCACGGCTAAAAGCCGTGCCCTTCCCGTTCGTGCTCGAAGACAGTTCTGCGGTGACTCAAGACGGGGCAAGCCCCGTCTCTACACGGCATTTTCCGTCGATTGAGATGTTCGTGATCGCCTTCGCAGGGCTTGCAGGATTAGCGATCCGCTGATGCCGAAGCAGACTACGGCGGCAAACGCGACCAGGTCGAGCATTCGGCGGGTTATCCGGAGGCGATCTGCGAACAGCGATGCCATGGCACAGAGAATGCCGAGGACATTGAGCCAGAGGGGAGAATGAATGCTCGGAAGATCCTGGCGAAACCAAACCTGGAGCAGCAGTGCGGCCAGTCCGATCGCGGCCACCACGACCAAAGCGACGGGACTGTAAAAGGCATTCGGCCCAGTAAAGATCACGACCAAGGCGAGCGCCAGAAGGAGCAGACCGGACGCGATCACGGTCCATCGGCGCGCGACCTTGGAATTGGAACTTGAGCTGGAGCCAGAGCTGGATTGGGACTCGGATCCGGAATTCGTCACCCCAGCGATCTTGTCGCCCTCGAGCATTTTGCCATTGTACGTCGGCCTTTCCCTCCGCGCTCAGGCGTTATTGCTGGGCATCCATTCCGCCGGGCGATGCTCGCCGTGCGACATCGCGTAGAGGACCAGTTCCACACGGCTGGAGATCCCCACTTTATCGAAGATACGCAGCAGGTATTTCTTGATGGTGTGTTCGCTAAGCCCCAATTCGACGGCGACTCCGCGGTTGGTCAAGCCGTCGGCAACGAGCGCGACCACCTGCTCCTCGCGGGGCGTCAACAGAAACCTGCCGTTGGAGTTGACCACGCGCAGCGTGGGCACCTCCGATAGAGCGTCCAGGACGTAGTTCATCTGCTGGCTGTTCAGCCAAACCTCTCCCTCGAAAACGCGGTGGATACACTTGCAGAGCATGGGAAAGGGAGTGTGGGTAAAAAGAAAAATGCCCTTCGCACCCGCACGAAAGGCGTTCACCACCAGCTCGCGGTCATCGCTCTCGGCCAGCAGTATGGGAGCGATCTTCGGATAAGACACTCGCAGCCAGCGCAGCAAGCTCAAATCCGGCAGATGGTTGCCGGCAATCAAGACCACGTCGGCGTGATTGGACTGCATAAAGTCGTGGATGGCCGAGGTCTCCAGAGCGACGGCAGAAACCTGAAACTCGCGCCGGCCTTTCAAGGCCCGAGTCAAGAGTTGAGATTGAATGGGACCCGAATCGGCGACCAATATGTGCACTGCTGCGGTTTCGACCGGCTCGTTTCCCGAGGACTGTTGCGTAGAGCGTATGGTTTTCACGCTACTATCATGCCCAAAAGCACTGGGTCCGGATGTAGGCCTCGTCATACTCTGTTGGTGATGAATTACCGGGGCTTGATGTCTTCCATCGCGTCTACTTTCGTGTGGCTACCCTTGTGCACAGCTTTTGTAGCCTGACTTTCTCATCCGACGTGCACCCGAGGCTCGAAACCCGGCCCTGGCAGCCTCGCTGCTGATTTCATCACGCTTCCGATGGCCGGAACGTGCCGCGTACCTCCGTAGACAGTACTTTCCAAGTCTTGTTGTGCTGGCGCCACAACTGTACTGTCGGGCCAACAGCTCAAACGCCCGAGCTGCTTAGTTCGCCGTTCGGAGCAACGGCGAGAGTCCGGAGATGAATGTATTTACTAAACACGCCGTTTTGGAAGCTGTGGGTATGCTCATCCTGCAGCTAGCCGTGGTCACCTCCGCTCAGGAAACTGTACCGTCGCCTGCTTCGGCGCCTGTATCCTCTGCTCCGCCGACCGGCAAGCTGGCGGCGGAGAGCTCGCAGAGCCAGGAGCCGTCGGGCGCGGGCAGTTCCACCCGCGGAGCGATCACACAGCCCGGAAGAGCGGGTGGCATGGGAGATCCTGCATTCGGAGGGGAACGCCACCCGCTTTATCGGCTTTCGAAATCGGACTCAGTGGACATCAATTTCACTTTCTCGCCCGACTTCAATCAGACCTTGACCGTGCTTCCCGATGGCTTCGTGGCCTTGAAAGGTGCGGGCACGCTGTTAGCGGAAGGACTCACCGTCCCCCAGATGCAGCAGGCGGTTGCCCATGCCTACCGCGGTTTTCTGCGCGAGCCGGAGGTGACCGTGACCTTAAAAGACTTTGACAAACCTTATTTCCTGGCTTCGGGTGAAGTGGCGCGGCCGGGAAAGTATGAGCTGCGCGGGGATCTGACGGTAAATGAAGCGGTGGCAATTGCGGGGGGCTTCACGCAGCAGGCCCGTCATTCACAGGTCGTCGTGTTCCGCCGGATTTCGGCGTATGTAGCGGAATCCCACGTGATTGACGTGAAGAAGATGCTGGATTCCCGCAACCTTGACGAAGATCTCCACCTTCAGGCGGGCGACTTCATCTATGTGCCCCAGAGCCGGATTTCAAAGATTCGTAAATATATCCCGACCAACGCTTTGAGTTGGTACGTGAACCCAGCGCAGTTTTAGCAGGAAGGAGTGGCAGCATTCACTGATTGCGTCTTCAAAATCTGGCGAGTTCCCCTAAAGCCCGCCGGGTGTGATCGGCTTTGCTGTACGATCCATGTCCGCGGAATTGAACGGAAGCTCGCGCACCCCCCTTTCCCCAACGCCCCGCGAACTTGCGGCCACGCTGTTCCGGCGTCCGCGACTGGTAGCCACTTCTTTTGGGGTCGTATTGCTGGCGACCATGCTCCTGGTGGTCTTTTCGGCCCGATATGAATCGCACTTCAAGGTACTGCTGCGACGTGGCCGCTATGACCCGGTCGTCTCTTCCCAACCCGCCAGCCCGATGGATTTCACGCGTCCCGACATTACCGAGGAAGAACTCAATTCCGAAGTCGAACTCCTGAGCGACGAGGACCTGCTGAAGCAAGTTGTGAAAATGGCAGGACTTCTTCCCGCGGACACGCCGGAGATCGATCGCCCCGCTGAGATCGAACATGCCGTTCACAAGCTGATGCGACGCCTGGATGTCGAAGCTGTGAAGAAGTCGAACCTCATCCAGGTCAGCTACAAGGACACCAGTCCGGAACGAGCCGCCCGCATACTTGCAGCGCTTTCTACCCTCTACGTGCGCAGGCACACGAATCTGCAGCGGCCGCCGGGTGAGATCGAGTTCTTCAACCAGCGGACCGCGGAATACGAAAAGAGACTGCATCAATCCGAAGCCGAACTCGTGCACTTCACTCGCGTTCGTGGCGTGGCCTCGGCCTCACTGGAACGCGATATTGCGCTGCAGAAATTAGGCGACGCGGACGCGGCTTACCGGCAGATCGACCAGGATCGGGTCGAGACGGAGCACCGAATCAAGTCGCTGGGCGAGCAACTCAAGTCGTTTCCCTCTCGTTCGGTCACCCTCAAGCGCTGGGCCGACAATCCCGAGGTTCTGGAAAAGATGAAAACGCACCTGCTCGAGCTGCAACTTAAGCACACCGAGCTTCTCAGCCGCTTTGAACCGTCCTACAGGCTAGTGCGAGAAGTTGAGCAGGAAATCGCGGAAACTCGCGCGGAAATTGCCGCCGAAGCGCTCACCCCGGTACGCGACGAAACCACCGACAAAGACCCCAACTATGAGTGGGCTCGCATGGAAATGGAGAAGGCCCAAGTGCAGTGGGACGGCCTGCGAGCACGACAAACCGACGCTTCCACCCAGGCCGCGGCTCTGCGCTCGTTTGCCCAGCAGATGCAATCCGACTCCGTTGATCAACAGGATCTGATGCGCACCGCCAAGGCGGAGGAAGACAACTATCTGCTCTATCTTCGCAAGCGCGAGGAAGCGAGCATCGGCGACGCGCTTGACGAGCGTCGGATCCTCAATGTGGCCATAGTGGAACCCCCCGCAGCTGCGGCTCTGCCGGTCCACCCCTTCCTTCTTTATCTCATTCTCGCTTTCGTTCTAGCCGTGGCATTCAGTGTCGGGATCGCCTTTGCGACGGAGTACTTTGATCCGACGATTCGCACGCCCGACGAAGCGTACGACCTACTGGACGCGCCGGTGCTGGCCTGGTTGCCTGTGCCCGAGCATGCCGTTCTGCTCCCCTCGATTTTCCGGACCAGACGTTTCCGGACCGCACGGAACAAGGTGGTGGTCGAGTGAACAGCCTCCGCGAGCTGCTTGTGGAAACGCCGGCTGCTGAGCAGCCGCGCGTAACTCCGATTCGTGAGCAAGTCACGCGAAAAGGAGCTTCGTCGACGGATCCGATTCACCATGGGCAGATCCACCATGGGGAGATCCGTCATGAGCAGATTCACGCGCTGGTTCAGCAACTCTTCTTCCGGCACGAATCAACGCCAGTGCGGCACGTCGGATTTGCCGCGGTCGAGTCGTCGACCGAGACCGCGACACTATGCCTCGAGGTTGCCAGAGTTCTGGCGGGAGACAACCGGTACGATGTCGGGCTGATCGACGCCCACACGGACTCGGTCCGACTGCAAACCCAGCTGCAGATTCCATCCCCCAACCGTGCGGAAGCCGCCTGGCCGGTCGCGCCGCGGCTCTGGATGGTTCCTCGCCAGAGCTGGCTGCCGGACGCCAGCGGAGAGCGGATTACCGATCAGAATTTGTCGCGGCTTCGTGAATTCACGGCGGAATTCGGTTTTTCCATTCTCTGGTGTGCTCCGGTCTCCTGGCTCACGGCAAGCATTGGCCGAACCTGCGACGGCCTGGTGCTGGTGCTGACCGCCAACAAAACAAGACGGCTCGTCGCGGCCCAAATCAAGGATCAGTTGAACAAGGCGCGAGTACCTCTGCTCGGAACCGTCCTCGCAGAACGTCGTTTCCCTGTGCCACAAGGCCTTTACCGGAGTTTGTGAATCTTATGAGCCCTTTAACTACAAATCGACTATGGAGCACTGGACACAGGGAATGCGGCTCGCAGTTTGCCCGCATGATTCTTGGGACTTCCGCGGTAACTCCTCCCAGGTTTGCGACGGCACCCGCGACCACGCCTGACCCCATACCCATACGCCCAGTCAACCCAACAGAGGAAACCACCACGAGGGGCGCTCGGGTGCGAACGGTTAATCAACAACTCTTGCCGCAAACTACGGTCGACCGATTCACGTTTTGTGAGCTAGTGGCGGCCGATTTGATCATTCTCGTGGTCGTGTGCGGCGCGTCATCGCTGTTCTCTCCCACTTGGGGATTGCCATGGGCGTATCTGCCGATTTTTGCGGTTCTGGTGACACTCTTTGGATCGTCTGAGGGACTCTACAAACGCGCCGGCGATCCGTCTCCTGTCGGGATCGTCTCCGCACTGGCGAGGTCGACCCTGTTTGCGATCGGATTGGTGTTCATCGCTGAGTGGGGCGGAATGAGTCCCCTCGCCGCCGCCAGAATATTTGCCAGCAGCCTGGCAGGTCTCGCGCTGCTGCGCTGGTTAAGGCAAGTGGTGTGGAAGCGGCGCCGCCGCGAGACGGAATCACGCAAGATTCTCATCATTGGAGGGGGTCCAGTCGCTCGTTCCGTCGCCCGCGCACTGCGTAATGATCCTCTGCACCGCGCAACCGTCTGCGGCTTCGTGGATGACGACCAGCCGCTATCCCCGGCGGTACTGGGGCGAATCGCAGACCTCGACTGGCTGGCTCGCGCTGAATTCATCGATGAGGTCATCCTCGCGCTGCCCGGCCAGCCCGCCAAGACACGAGAAGCTGCCGAGGCCGCGTTCCGCAACCACCTCGACATTCGTGCCGTGCCTGACCTGCCTCCGGGTCCGTGGCCCGACTCAGGTATCGATTACATCGGAGAAGTTCCGGTGGTTACCCTGCATCGCGAGCCATCACCTAGCGCCGCCATATTTTTAAAACGTTTGCTTGATCTCATCGGTGCGGCGTGCGGCCTGGTGTTGGTCAGTCCTCTGATGGCGATCGTGGCCCTGCTCATCCGGTTGGACTCGCCTGGTCCGGTGTTCTACTCCGCGGAACGCACCGGCGCGAAGGGCCGCCGCTTCCGTTGCTTCAAGTTTCGCTCCATGGTGACCGATGCCGCACACCTCAAGGAAGAATTACGCGTGCGCAACCAGAGACAAGGCCCAATATTCAAAATCGACGACGACCCCAGGGTCACCCGGATCGGCCGCATCATCCGCCGCTACAGCCTCGATGAACTCCCCCAACTCTGGAACGTGCTGCGCGGAGAGATGAGCCTGGTTGGACCGCGGCCCCATCCGATCGACGAAGTTAATCACTACGAACTTCATCAGTTCCGGCGTCTTGACGTAAAACCCGGTATCACGGGCCTGTGGCAGATTACGGCGCGCGGCTGTCCCTCGTTCGAACTCAACATGCACCTTGATCTCACCTACATCGAGAACTGGAGTCTGCGCCTGGACTTGCGCATCCTCGCCAGCACGGTGCGGGTACTCTTCGCGCCGGAAGGAGCATGACCCTCGCCATGGGTACACTAACGACGAGCAGCCAAGCGCTAGCTTTAACACGGGATAGTGACGACAACCCGCTTTGGCGCGCTGCGGCTCTCCTGCTGCGGCCTCTTCACCTGGGGCTCGCTTTTCCCTCCATTCTTTACGTGGCCGCGATGAGTGTTTTCCTGTTTCGACCGCCGGATCTCTTCTCTTTTTATGCGGATCGCATCGCGTTCGGCATCCTAGTCTTTTTTGTTGCGCTGCGTGCCATGGCACTCCGCGACAAGATCCCGTTCTTCGCCGGACTCAGTTTGCCGATGCTCGGCCTCACGGCGCTCGCCGTGTTCCGCGCGCTTCGGGAGCCGTTCGACGCACAAATCTGGAGCATCGTCGCCAGCAAATACATTGTCCCCTTTGCACTATTTCACCTCGCCGTGCTGATCTTCCGAGGCACCTCGCAACGAAAACACTTCGAAATCTTCGTGATTCTTGCGCTTGCCTATCTCGTGTTCATCGCCATTGCCTTCCTCGCCGACGCCCGCTCACTGATCTTTCCGCGTTTCATTCTTGACGAGAGCCTGGGCTTTCACCCGGACCGCGCTCGTGGCCCATTTCTGCAGGCGGTGGCCAACGGCGTTTCCTTGAACATCCTTGGAATTCTCGTGATTGCGCTGCCGCAACGGCGCAAGGCCGTCGTCACTTTGCTGTGGCTGGCTCTGCCCCTGGCTGTGCTCGCCACCATGACGCGCGCCGTTTGGATCTCGTTCGCCGTCTCCACCGTGGTTCTGGGATTCCGCCTGGTCGAACGCCGACTGCAAGCGGTGTGCGCCTTGCTGGCGGTTGCAGGCCTGATGATCGGTTTGGCAATCGGTTTCAGCAACCATTCACTGAAGACCGCTCTTTGGGACCGCACCGGTGAACGCGGTCCGGTCGAGGCGCGCCTGGCCGTGTATGACGCCGGCTGGGCAATGTTCCGGGAGCGACCGCTCACCGGTTGGGCTGCCGGGGGGATGTACGCTGAGCTTGCGCGCCGCATGGAGGGCTACCATCTCCGCACCTTCTATGTGCATAACACCTACCTCGCCTTGCTGGTCGAGTTCGGCGTGCCGGGGTTGGCGCTGTATGCCATTCTCTTTTTCAACCTCTTTCGCCTCGCCTGGCGTCGCCCGCCCGGCGAGTCCGGCCCGGTCGCTTCCCTGCGCAAGGTGTGGCCCGTGCTGCTTGGCGTTTATCTCTTCAACGCTTTCTTCGTGGACATGGCGTACCAGTTCGTCATTGGACTCGTGTTCACGGTTGCCGGAATGCTCTGCGCTTCCGAGGAGTCCGTCGCGTGACCACCATCGCTTATATCGCCAACGAGTTTCCTTCGCCTCTGGAACCGTATGTGATCGATGAAATCACGGAACTGCGTCGCCGCGGGGCGCAAGTGATCTGCTGCAGCGGCAAACGCGTCTCGCCAAATGATTTCAGCCTCGCGGAACGCGCTTTCTGGAAAGAAACGCGGTTTTTCCAGCCGCTTACCGACGCCGAGCTCCTACGGGCGGCGCGTCGGCTCGCCTCTAATCGTCACCATCTCTGGCATCTGTTGCGCCCCCTGTTATGGGAGCGCGGAGCTTCCCCGACCCGCCGTGTTCGCGCGCTGGGTCACACCGTGATGGGCGCCGCTCTGGCGGAACAGATGGAGCCACTCAAGGTGGAACACATTCATGCTCATCACGGATACTTCGCCTCATGGATGGCCTTGACCGCTGCCCGTCTGCTCGGGATCGGCTTCAGCTTCACCTTGCACGGCTCCGATCTGCTGCAGCGGGCGGACCTGCTCTCAGCCAAGCTGCGGGCTTGCCAGTTTTGCGTAACCGTCTCCGACTTCAACCGGCAGCACATTCTCCGCAACTACCCCTCCACGCCCTCAGACAAAATCATCGTGCAACGCCTTGGGGTCGATCGCGTCCTTTCGTGGCCGACACCCGCGGTCGCAGCCGCGGCGGAAGTCGAAGCGAAACAGCGGCGGTTCTGTCTCCTTTCCGTCGGACGCCTGCATCGAGTCAAAGATTATTGCTTCCTCATCCAGGCTTGCGCGGCGCTCCGCGATCAGGGCCTCGATTTCATCTGCTGGATCGTCGGCGAGGGTCCGGATCGCCCGGCTCTCGAGGGCCAGATTACGGCGTTGGGGCTCGAAGGGCGGGTTTACCTGATCGGTCACGTGCCTCGCACCGACCTCCCCGGCTATTACCGTTACGCCGATCTGGTGGTCATGACCAGCAAGAGCGAAGGAATCCCGGTGGTCCTTATGGAAGCCATGGCTCACGAAAAACTGGTGCTGGCTCCTGCCATTACCGGGATCCCCGAACTCGTCGAGCACCAGCACACCGGATTTCTTTACCAACCGGGCTCTTTGCCCGATTTCGTCAGCGCCGTCAGTTGGATTCAAGCCAACAAAGCTTCTCTGGCCGGAATCCAGCAGGCGGCCGCGGCCAGCATCGCCGCTTCCTATAATCGCCAGCGAAATCTACGCGCTTTTGCGGAGCAATTCCTGGCCCGCATTTCTCAATCGGAAGGTAACCATGCGCATCCTGTATTGCAACAAGTACGACTATCCATTTAGCGGCACGGAAGCATACCTTTTCGACCTCATCCGCCAGATGGATCAGCGCGGCCAGGAGACGGCGCTGTTCAGCATGGACCACGGCCGTAGTCCGGCTTTCGCCGGCCGCAGCTATCGCATTCCGCATATCGACTTCAAGGATCCAGACGCCGGTTTCCTGAAGAAAGTCAGGATGGCGGCGCATGCCCTCTATTCACTCTCGGCCCGGCGTGCCATGCGCCGTTGTCTGGCTGATTTTTCGCCCGATCTGGCGCACGTTCGCAGCATCTACCACCATTTGTCTCCCTCGATTCTCTGGGAATTGAAGCGCCAGGGAATCCCGGTGCTCTACCACCTGAACGATTTCAAGATTTTGTGCCCCACCTACAATTTTGTGGCAGATGGCCGCGCCTGCGAGCTGTGCAGTCACGGCGCTTTTCACCACGCCGTCACCAAGGGCTGCTATACCGGTCCGCGTTCCAGCGCGGTGGTTCTCGCTGCCGAGGCCTACCTGCACAAATGGTTACGAACCTACGACCGTTGCGTGGACATGTTCCTGGCTCCCAGTGAATTCGTGCGCGACAAGTTGATCGCCAATGGATTCCCAGCGCAACGCATCGAAGTGCTGCCCCACTTCCAGGCTCTGGCCGGCGCTGAGCAGCTCACCGCCGATGAAGGATATTTGCTTTACTTCGGAAGACTCTCTCCAGAGAAAGGCGTCTATGAGCTTTTGCGAGCCATGGAGCGCCTGCCACACATTCCCCTTGTCGTCGCGGGAGACGGTCCGGAGCGTCCCCGACTCGAGGCGCTCGCGAAAGAATTGAACTTGCACCAGGTCGTGTTCGCGGGCATGGTTCACGGCGAGAAACTCGAGAAACTTATCGCCGGCTGCAGCTTCTCCCTGTTTCCGTCCCACGCCTACGAGACCTTGGGGAAATCCATTTTAGAGTCTTATGCCTGGGGACGGCCGGTGATCGCCTCCGACCTGGGTTCGCGCCGGGAACTTGTGCAGCATGGCGTCACCGGCTTGCTCTATCCCGACGGAGACCGCGAGCAGCTCGCTCATTCCATCGGATTTCTTTTTGACCGCCCCGATCTGATCGAGAAAATGGGGGCTGCGGCTCGCGAACGCGTGAAAACAAACCACGACCCCGATCAGCACATGGAGAGGCTGCTCGACCTCTATTCGCGGATGACCGTCAGCAAGAAGCTGGTGTCTTTCCCTGCGGCACCGGAGCCTCCTCGCCGACGCCGCAGCGTCCGCGTCGCATTCATCGGCGGACGGGGCGTGATCTCGAAGTACAGCGGCATCGAGTCCTATCACGAGCAGGCGGGGCACGAACTGGCCCGTCTGGGGCACGAAGTCACCGTGTATTGCCGCAGCTATTTCACTCCTCCAATCAACACGCATAACGGGATGCGCGTGCGGCGGCTGCCGACCATCCGCTCCAAGCATCTGGAAACTGTCGTCCACACTCTGTTGAGCACAGCGCATGCCATGGCGTCGGACTACGATGTCATCCATTACCACTGCCTGGGGCCGGCGTTGTTTTCTTTTCTCCCGCGACTTGCCGGTAAGAAAACGGTAGTCACCGTGCAGGGTCTCGACTGGCAGCGCGGCAAGTGGGGTCGAATCGCGTCGCGCGTACTGCGCTGGGGAGAAGCGGCCGCTGTTTCTTCACCCGATGCCACCATGGTCGTCTCACGCACCCTGCAACAGCATTATCGCCAACAGTACAAACGCAATACGATCTACGTCCCGAACGGAGCCAAGCTGGCGCCACGGCGCCTTCCTCGGAAATTGATCGAGTGGGATCTGCTGGCAGACAATTACGTCCTTTACTTAGGCCGGTTTTCGCCGGAGAAGAACTGCCATCTCTTGATTCAGGCCTTCGAGACCCTCCACAGCGGTATGAAACTGGTACTCGCCGGAGGGTCGAGTCATTCCGATTCCTACGCCGAGGGCTTGCGCCGTCATGAATCCGACCGCATTCGTTTTCTTCCGTGGGTCTCGGGAAGCGATCTCGAAGAACTTCTCTCCAATGCCGCTCTGTTCGTGCTGCCTTCTGAAATTGAGGGATTGTCCCTGGCTCTTCTTGACGCCATGGCGGCCGGCGTCTGCGTCCTCACCAGTGATATTCCTGAAAATAATGAGGTGGTCGAAGGCGCCGGCTTCACCTTTCATCGCGGCGACCAGGCGGATCTTGAGCGGATGCTCGACTTGCTGATCCACAATCCTGAACTTCGCCGTCAATCCGCAGCACGGGAACGCGAGCGGATACAGGGCCAGTATCTCTGGCCCGAAATCGCGCGCTCGATCGAAAATGCATATTACAACGTGCTGGGCTGGACCGCAGGCGAACACGTACCGAGTGAGCAGATCCAGAACCGCACTTCCACGGTCCGGTAGCATCTAGGCGGAGTCCAGGGCATGATCGAACCACGCCGGAGTTTGAACTGATTTTGGGTGGCGCAGCGGGCACCGGGGTTTGTCCTTGCCTCTGGGTGGCGCAGCGGAAACCGGGGCTTGTCCTTGCCTTTGGGCGGCGCAGCGGACACCGGGGTTTGTCCTTGCCTTTGGGTGGCGCAGCGGACATCGGGTTGCCCTGGCCTTTGGGTGGCGCAGCGGTTCACCGCTGCGGTAAATGCGCAATTTTGAATGAGGCTTTAGCCGCTGAGGGACGGCAATTTCCAAACTGCACCAAAACTCTGTACATCGATCGCTTGACACTCTGCCCTATAATAGTAGTTGGCTCCAATCAGTGAAGCCGCAAGCGGCAATGGAACCTAAGCTATTTGAAATCTGCGCTTTGCGCGATTTAATCCAGTTCGACCCGTTGATTCGAGAAAGACGGCTCGTGGAACCCCAGCAACTTCTTGGTTATGAGGAATTTATACTTTTCCCTTTAAAATGAATAATTTGAGAAAAATGGGGGGGGGTGGGGGGTGCGAAGGTTTCTTTCTGACGGCTGATTTCCGACAGTAACTCTTTAGTTCCTTCTCTTGCTATCGGTACCTTTAACTCCTTTGAGATGAGCACTTTAAAAAGCTAGCATGGAAGATCTCATCCTCGTCACCGGCGGCGCCGGCTTCATTGGGTCGAACTTCATCCTCCAATGGATTGCCTCCGAACGCGCGCGCATCCTGAATCTGGACAAGCTGACCTACGCGGGCAATCTGAACAACCTGCGTGGCGTCGAAGCCGATCCTCGCTATCGATTCGAACAGGGCGACATCGTCGATCGTGATTTTGTAGGCAAATTGCTGCGACGCGAACAGCCCCGCGCCATCGTGCACTTCGCCGCCGAGAGCCACGTGGACCGGTCGATCCACGGCCCCGATGATTTTGTCCGCACCAACGTCAATGGAACATTCACTCTGCTCGAAGAAGCGCGAGCTTACTGGTCGGAGCTTTCGGAAACCGATCGCGCCTCGTTCCGTTTTCTGCATGTTTCTACCGATGAAGTCTACGGATCGCTCGGTCCCAAAGATCCGGCTTTCAGCGAGACCACTCCCTATGCTCCCAACAGCCCGTACTCGGCGTCCAAGGCGGCTTCCGATCATCTGGTCCGCGCCTATCACCATACTTACGGGCTTCCAGTTTTGACCACCAACTGCTCCAACAATTACGGACCGCACCAGTTTCCCGAAAAACTGATCCCGCTTATGATTCTGAATGCATGCGCCGGCAAGCCGCTCCCGGTGTATGGTGACGGCGAAAACGTTCGCGACTGGCTCTACGTCGAGGATCACTGCCGCGCCATTCGCAGTGTGCTCTCCCACGGCCGCGTAGGAGAAACTTACAACATCGGCGGACGCAGCGAAAAAAAGAACCTGGAGATCATTGGCGCGATTTGCGGGCTACTCGACGAACTTCGGCCGAACGATCCCGCCATTCCCCACAGCAAGTTAGTCACGTTCGTCAAGGACCGCCCCGGCCACGACCGGCGCTACGCGATGGACACGCGTAAAATCGAGCGCGAATTGAAGTGGCAGCCGCTGGAGACATTTGAGAGCGGAATGCGCAAAACCGTTTGCTGGTATCTTGAACACGAAGACTGGATCCGCGACGTCACCAGCGGAAGCTATCGTCAATGGATGGCGAAGAATTACGCCACCGAACGTTGAGACGTAATCCGAGGCGCGAATCCGAAACGGAAAGCCGAGACGAACGCTAAGACTGAACCTCGACATGACCAAAACCGGACAACCGAATTACAAAGGCATCATTCTGGCGGGAGGATCGGGCTCGCGCCTCTATCCCGTCACCCAGGTGCTTCCGAAGAGCCTGCTGCCCGTGTATGACAAGCCGATGGTGTACTACCCGCTCTCCACGCTGATGCTGGCCGGCATCCGCGAAATTCTGCTCATCTCGACGCCCGAGGATCTGCCGCGTTTTAAGCACTTGCTCGGCGATGGCTCTCGGTACGGCGTCCACTTGCAGTACGCACTTCAACCGAAGCCCGAAGGGATTGCTCAGGCATTTCTTATCGGCAAGGAATTTATTGGCTCCGGCGGTTGCGCGCTGGTGCTCGGCGACAACATTTTCTATGGACACGACCTGGTGAAGGAATTGCGGGCGGCTACGCTCCAGCCCAAAGGCGCGCGTGTTTTCGCCTATCCCGTGAACGACCCTGAGCGCTACGGCGTGGTCGAGTTCGATCCGCACGGGAAGGTGCTCAGCATTGAAGAGAAACCGAAGCAGCCGAAATCGCGTTACGCGGTCACCGGACTTTATTTTTACGATCGGCAGGTCGTCGAGATTGCCGCCGGTCTCAAGCCCTCGAAGCGCGGAGAACTGGAAATCACCGACGTCAACCGCGTGTATCTTGAGCGCGATCAACTCAACGTATGTGTGATGGGCCGCGGCACGGCCTGGCTCGACACCGGCACGCACGAAGCCCTGATGGAAGCTTCTTTATTTATTCAGACGCTGCAAAAGAGGCAAGGCCTTATGGTCGCTTGCCCGGAGGAAATCGCCTATCGTTCCGGCTACATCACCGCCGCGCAGCTGGAAGCGCTGGCGCAGCCGATGCGCAAGAATGGATATGGCGCCTACCTTCTGCAATTGCTGCGGGAACGCGTCTTCTGATGGATGAAGACTCTTTGAGGAAGATCGTCTTGATGAAGATGGTCCGATGAAAAAACTCGCCGCCAGCCTTCCTGGACTTCTACTCCTCGAACCGCGTGTGTTCGGCGACGATCGCGGCTTCTTTCTGGAAAGCTACAACCAACGCACCTTTGCCGAACTTGGCATCCCGGAGCCATTCGTACAGGATAATCATTCTTATTCCGAGAAGAATGTTATCCGCGGCTTGCACTACCAGATTCAGCAGCCCCAGGGAAAGCTTGTGCGCGTCATCACTGGCGAGATTCTTGATGTGGCGCTCGACCTGCGCCGGTCCTCTTCCACCTTCGGGAAATGGGAATCCTTCAGACTTTCCGGTGAGAACAAACACATACTATGGATTCCGCGAGGATTTGCTCATGGCTTCCGAGTTGTTTCCGAGACCGCCCACGTCATGTACAAGACCACGGCCTTCTATGCGCCCGAGCTCGAACGTACGGTGGCGTGGGATGATCCTGCGTTGAACATCACGTGGCAAATCGACGGCGAACGGGGCTTCACAGCGGGCGTCTCTGCTATCGTCTCTGCAAAAGACCAGCGGGGCGTGGCTTTTGAGATGGCTGAAAAATTCGATTAGCGCCGCGTCAATGCAGCCGGAACTCGACCGCAATTGTGGTCTCAACCTCTACCGCCTTGCCGTTGGATAGGTACGGCTCAAATTTCCAGGACTGTACGGCCTCGCTCGCCGACTGCACCAGCAGGTCAGGACCTGACACGGGACGCAAGCGTTTTACGCTGCCATCGGGAGCAATCACCGCATCCAGCACGACCATGCCTTCTGTCTCCGCGTTGCGCGCAGCCTCCGGATAAACCGGCTGGACCTTGGTTACGATGCGCATCTCCATCGTTTCGGGAGAGACTCGCAGCGAGGGCTCCGCAACCGACGCGTGCGCTTCGAGATCGTTCCAGGACTTCTGCCACTGCCACCATCCCAGACCGGCCAGCGTCAGCATGCAGGCGATCAGCAGGTACAATCCGCGTCGCCCCACGTGAATTCTACGCTTGGGCGCAGCCGCCGGTTGCGGGGAGGCCGCAGCCGCTTCCGTCATCTCCGTTGGCAATCCGTGGTTCTCATCTTTCTCGGAATCTTTGATATCGATACCCACCAGCGGTGCAGCGGAGCGGTGAACCCAATAGCGGATCATCTCCCGCTGCTCCACCGAGAGCCCTACAAATTCAAGTCCGCAACGGAGACGCGACTGATAACGAACGAGCGCGCTCGCGCGAACCGGCACGCCAACACTCGGAAGCCGTAATTCGACTGCGACCTGTTCTCCCCTAGCCAGTTCTCCTGCCACAACCGTGCCCACGCCGGCTTCGCTGATGTCGGTGCAGCGCCCAGGTAAACTTTCGGGGACGCCGGATCGCAGCGCGATCAAGTCCAGGGGTACGTTGATCGGGTGCCGGGGAAAAACGCGCTGTGGCGCTTCGACGAACACTGGCGTTGGAACTGCACTCATCGGACTGCCTCCGCAGGATCGCAAGCAAATCCTGTCATGCGGTTGGAATCAACCGGCCGGAAAGAACGACGAACGGCCGCGCTCATGAGGATCGTTGCTGTGAGTATATCGGAAACGCTGGAACCGACACGCTGAAATAGTTCTTCTTAGCGTCGGGCGCTATGCCTCGATGTTCTCTTATTCCATGTCCCGCCAGTTCGGTCCCACTCCGATTTCCACCAACAGCGGAACCGCGAGCGCATATGCCTTCTCCATGTGTTCCCGCACCAGCGGTTTCATTGCCTCTACTTCGCTCTCCGGTACCTCGAACACAAGTTCATCGTGCACCTGCAGAGTCATGCGCGATTTCAACCCGCGCTTCCGAATTTCCTCGTCAATCCGGATCATCGCCAGCTTGATCAAGTCCGCGGCCGTTCCCTGCAGCGGAGTGTTCACCGCGGTGCGCTCCGCAAATCCGCGCTGGGTGGCGTTCTTACTGTTGATGTCGGGGATGGGCCGAACGCGCCCGAACAGCGTCCTCACTTTCTGATCGCGCCGCGTCTGCTCAAGGGTTGCGTCAATGAACGCCCGCACTCCCGCATATTTTTCGAAATAAGCATCGATGAATTTCCTGGCCTCGCCGGGCTCAATTCCCAAATTCTGCGACAGCCCAAACGCCGACAAACCGTAGACGATCCCGAAGTTCACCACCTTCGCCTGTCGCCGGTGGTCGGGTGTAACCATCAACGGCGGCACGCCAAACACCTGCGACGCGGTCAGCGTGTGAATGTCATCTCCGCGCCGGAACGCCTCCACCAGCAGCTTGTCTTTTGAATAATGTGCCAGCAGACGCAGTTCGATCTGCGAATAATCCGCTGCCAGCAGGACGTGCCCCGGCTCGGCGATGAACGCCGCGCGAATCTCCCGTCCAAGTTCCGTTCGAATCGGAATGTTCTGCAGATTCGGATTCGTCGAAGACAGCCTGCCCGTCGCTGTCCCCGTTTGCCCAAACGTCGTGTGCACGCGGCCGCTCTGGCTGCGAATCAGCGCGGGCAGTGCATCGACATAAGTCGACTTCAATTTCGTCAGTTGCCGGTACTCCAGCACCAGCCGCGGAACTTCGTGATCTGCCGCCAGTCCTTCCAATACATCGACTGCAGTCGAAATCTTTTTCCCTTTCCCGTACTTCGACGGCATCGGCAATGCCAGCTTGTTGAACAACACATCACCCAGCTGCTTGGGCGAATTGATGTTGAACTCCAGGCCGCAACGCTCATAAATGTCGCGTGCTTTGGCTTCGGCCTCGCGCTGCAACTTCACTGACATCTGCCCCAGAACCGCGGGATCAATCTTCACTCCGGCGTCTTCCATCCGCGCCAGCACAGGGACCAGCGGCGCGTCGATATCCTCGTAGACAGAGGTTAATCCCTGCTCCTCGACTTCTTTTCGAAGCGCGCTCGCCAGCCTGCCGGTTATATCCGCCGCTTCGGCCAGATTGCCGCTCAGCTTCAAGTTGAATCTCCGCAACGCGACCTCGGGCAACGAATGCGAAGAGTAAGTCGGATCGAGCAGGTAGGAATACAGCATCGGATCATGCTCCACTCCGGCCGGGGCAATTGTCTCGCCAGAAAAATGCTCTGCGAAATAGTGCAGCGCCGCCTTGAGATCGTGAACCGTCTTCGGCACCGCAGCATCTTCGAGCACACTTCTTACTCGTTGGGCGAGCGCCTTGCTTTCCAGCACAACCATTGCCCCTGCCCCCGGCGTATTCGAAACGGCAATGCGCTCTTTACTTCCCGCACCTGGATCTTCGGCATCCGCTGGCTGCAAAGCCAGGAATCCCGACTGCGCCGGCTGAGGCTCTTCTTCTTCCTCTTCGACACTCTCTGTGTGCTCGGTCGGGATCGCCAGAGCGAGCGGCGCGTTCTGGTCCAAGCCGCTCAAATACTCCTCGAATTCAGCTTGCGACTTGATTTCCCGGTAGTCGCCTTCTTTCGCTTCAACTACGGGAAGCAGTTCTTTTAACAGAGAAGTGAATTCGAGCTCGGCAAACAGCTCGCGCAGAGATTCAGCATCCGGTTCCCCCACTTTCATCGCGGCAACGTCGAGCTCGACCGCCACATCGCAATCAATAGTGACCAGTTGCTTGCTATACAGGATGTTGTCGCGATTGTTCTGCAGCGATTCCCGATAGGTTTTCTTTTCCACCTCGGCCGCACGTTCCAGAGCCTGTTCCACGCTTCCGAAACGCTGAATAAGTTCCACCGACCCTTTGTCGCCGATCCCCGGCGCACCGGGAATGTTATCTACTGAATCGCCGCGGAGAGCCATCACATCGACAACCTTCGACGGTGGCACTCCTAGAATCTCCTCAACCTTCGCCGCGTCACAGATCAGGTTGTCCTTTGGCGGATTCAAGACTTGCACTTTGTCGTTCACCAACTGCAGCATGTCTTTGTCGCTCGACACCACGAACACGGGATACGATTCCGCTGCCGCTTTCCGGGCCAGCGTTCCGATCACATCGTCGGCTTCGTAGCCTTCGAGCTGCAAGATTGGGATGCGATACCCCTCCAGCGCCCGGCGTATGTGTGGAATCTGCTGCACCAGGTCTGGAGGCATCTCGGTGCGGTTCGCCTTGTAGCCGCCATATTGCGATTCCTTGAAGGTCTGTGTCTTGATGTCGAACTTGCGGATGGTTGTGATCGCTTCCGCCTGCTGATTGCGAATCGTCGGCGCGCCCACGTCGAACACGGCTGCAAGATACTCAGGCGAGAAATCGTCGCGCAGTTTGCGCAGCATGTTGACGAAAACATAGGTTGCAGCGGTCGGAAGTCCGGTCTTCGTCGACATAGGGCGCTGCCGCGCCATCGCGTGATAGGCGCGGAAAATGAAGGACATGGTATCGATCAGGAAAATCCGGCCCTTAGCGTCAGGATGAGCGGCGGTCGGCTGCACTGGCGATGGGGCACTGATCGGCGACGATTTCTTTTTGGGAGGCAATTAGCCAAGTTTAGCAGCTCACGAAATCTTCACCACAGGGGACACGGGGGAACACAGGGGAAAGCGAACATTTCGAAATTCGTTATGATATTAGGTTTTCCGCAGTTGGATGGCTGAATGCTGGGTGCTGAATGCTGCCTTTCAAGCTCGTCTACAGCGACGACTATTACCTGCCCATCGGCGCCCATGTTTTTCCTGCTGAAAAATACAAGCGCATTCACGACCGATTGCTCGCGTCCGGGGTTGCCGCGCCGGGCGATTTTTTCACGCCTCGCCCGGGGACCGACGAGGACGTGCTGCTGGTGCACACTCCGCAGTACGTCAACAAATTAAAGACGGGCACTCTTTCCGCGCGGGAAGAGTTAGAGCTTGAAGTCCCGTACTCACCGGAGTTAGTGCGCGCCTTCTGGCTCGCCGCGGGGGGTTCGATGCAGGCCGCCGATTATGCTCTTGACGACGGCGTGGCCATCAGTATCGGCGGTGGATTCCATCACGCGTTCCCTGGTCATGGCGAAGGCTTCTGCTTAATCCACGACGTGGCCGTCGCCATCCGCCGGATGCAGCGTGACGACAAGATTCGCACCGCCATGACCTTTGATTGCGACGTCCACCAAGGCAATGGCACCGCCGCGATTTTTTTGGGCGCTCATGCCGAGGACGTCTTCACGATCTCGCTCCATCAGCAAAACAACTACCCGGCGGTTAAGCCTCCTTCGTCGCTGGACGTGAATTTGCCGGACGGGACGGGCGATGAGGAATATCTGGCGTGCGTCGGCGACGCGCTTAGTTTGGGATTGGGTAAGCTCAAGCCGGATCTCATCTGCTACATCGCCGGAGCCGATCCTTATCGCGAAGATCAACTCGGCGGATTGTCGTTGACGATTGAAGGATTGAAGGGAAGAGATGCTATCGTGTTCCGAATGGCCAAGGCGGAGGGCATCCCGGTGATGGTCACGCTCGCCGGCGGCTATGCGCGGAACGTCGAGGACACGATCACGATTCACTGCAATACGGTGGTCGCCGCAAAGGAAGTGTTTGCGGGAACGGGCGATGGAGTGCGTAACAGTGAGTAACAATGTGCAGAAGATATGCTTCACTCTTATACTTCACTTCTATGGACGTCACTCCTTCTGAACTTGCGCACCGTGAACTCTATAACGTTCTGATCAGCGCCGTGGTGCCGCGGCCGATTGCATGGGTATCGAGCCTTAGCGCTTCCGGACAGCCCAACCTGGCTCCCTTTTCTTTTTTCAACGCGGTATGCGCCAAACCTCCACTGCTGGCGTTTGCGCCGGGGATGCGCTTGCCGAAGAAACCGGGAGCGGTGGCGGGGACGCCCGCCGGAGAACCGAAGGATACGCTGCGGAATATTCGCGAGACCCGAGAATTTGTGATCAATATGGTCAGCTTCGAACTGGGCGAGGCCATGAACCTGACCAGCGGGGATTATGACGCGTCGATCAATGAATTCGACGTAGCGAAGGTCGCTTCGGCGCCTTCGAAAGTCGTGCGACCGCGACGCGTGGCGGAGTCTCCCGTCAGCTTTGAATGCAAGCTGTATCAGATTCTCGACTTCAATCCCGAGCCCGTGGGCGGCAGTCTGGTGATTGGTGAAATCGTCTCGATTCAGGTCCGGGAGCAGTATATAAAGGACGGTCGCGTTGACCGGAACTCGCTCGATCTGATTGGGCGCATGGGCGGCATGCAGTACACGCGAACTACTGAGCGGTTTGAGATGGTGCGGCCGACCGTGGAGTGAAGGTGCGGTCGGCGGACAGGCACTGATCTTCTTTGACGCGAGCAGAATGCATAGGTCTTTCGCTTCGCTCAGGATGACACCGAAGGGTTTTGCGAACGGCGAGCCTCCGTCGCGACTGCTAAAATAGCTGCTTACGCTATGTTTGAGAATCTCCAGGACAAACTCCAGCGCGCCTTCAAGTCGCTTCGCGGACAGGCTGTCCTCACGGAAGAGAATATCTCCGAGGCGCTGAAACAGATTCGTCTGGCGCTGCTTGAAGCTGACGTTAACTTCAAAGTTGTCAAAGACCTCATCGACCGCATTCAGGCTAAGGCTGTCGGGCAGGAAGTTCTGACTGCGCTTTCGCCGGGCGAGCAGGTCATTAAGATCGTCCGCGACGAACTGGTCGCGACTCTGGGCAAGGATACGGCTAAATTAAAGTTTGCCTCGCAACCCCCGACGGTCGTGCTTATGGCGGGGTTGCAGGGCTCCGGCAAAACTACTACTTCGGGCAAGCTTGCCAACTGGCTTAAGAATGGCGGACACCGTCCGTTGCTGGTCTCGGTTGACGTTTATCGTCCGGCCGCTCGCGAGCAACTTAAAGTGGTTGCGGCGGCGATCAAAGCCAACCTTTACGAAGGCGAGGTTGGCGAGGCTAACACTGCCACTGTCGAGCGGCTGGCCAAAGAAGCGCGGCGCGAGGCGATCAACTCCGGATGCGACGTGCTTATTGTTGATACTGCGGGACGTCTCCACATCGACGACCAGCTTATGGAGGAGATGCAGTCGCTCAAGAGGCTGCTCAATCCGCAGGAGATTCTGTTCGTCGCCGATTCGATGACCGGGCAGGACGCGGTCAACTCGGCGGACGAATTCCATAAGAAGCTCACGCTTACCGGCGTTGTTCTTACTAAGATGGACGGCGATGCTCGCGGCGGCGCGGCGCTCTCCATTCGCCAGGTCACGGGGCAGCCTATCAAGTTCATCGGCATTGGTGAAAAATACGATGCGCTTGAGCCATTCCATCCCGACCGCATCGTGTCGCGCATTCTGGGCATGGGCGACATTCTGTCGCTCATCGAGAAGGCGGAATCGCAGATCGACAAGAAGAAGGCCAACGAGCTTGCCTCCAAGATGCTGGCTGGCGATGGCTTTTCGCTGGAAGATTTTCGCGACCAGCTGCGGCAGGTGCGCAAGATGGGATCGCTGCAAAGTCTGATGGGCATGCTGCCCAATATCGGCGCGTTTTCCGGCATGCAGAAAGCCGCCGACAAAGTTGACGAGAAACAGATTAACCGGGTCGAGGCCATCATCAATTCGATGACCGGATACGAGCGCAACCATCACGAATCGATCAACGGCAGCCGACGCAAACGCATCGCTCGCGGCTCGGGAACCAGCGTGCAGGAAGTTAACAATCTGCTTCGGCAGTACGCGCAGATGAGAAAAATGTTCAAGCAAATGGGCAAGCCGAGTTTCGCGCGGCGAATGGCGGGGATGAAGTTTCCGGGAATGTGACCATTGAGACATTGAAGCATTGAATCATTGAAAGACATTGGGTCAGTGATTCAATGCCTCGATGATTCAATTGCAGCTGCTATGAAGTGGCGTTCTCTTCAGGAATCGGGCTCCTCCAGCGACCTTCGGCCGCTTCGCGAAATTTTTGCCGAGCGCAGGGACGCCATCGTCAAGTACGTTCCGGCTGACGTTCAGGCCGTCCATGCTCGGGCTGTCGCTGGACTCAAAGCTCAGGGACTCGCGGGCTTTGCACTCAAAATCGGCAACACGGTGCCTTCGTTTGAACTTCCCGACCACGACGGCAGACTTGTTTCCTCCGCGAGTCTTCTGGCTCGGGGACGCCTTGTTCTCTTGTTCATCCGCGGACGGTGGTGTCCATTTTGTGTTGGCCAGATGGAGGCCATGAACTACGTCGCCGCCAATATCGAAGCTGCTGGAGCGTCGCTGGTCGCTGTCTCTCCGCAAACGGAAAAGCAGGCCTTCTTTATGCACGATCAGCACAAGCTGGCCTTTCCGCTGCTGGTGGACGCTCACAGCCAGCTTGCCCGGCAGTTCGGACTGGTGTACCGCGTCCCGGAAGAACAAGAGGCGCTTTACCGCAGCACGTTCGTCAACCTGCCCTTCGCCAACGGCGACTCCAGTTGGGAGCTGCCCATCCCTGCGACCTTTGTTGTCGACCGCGACAGCAGTATTCTTTTTGCCTCGGCCAATGAGGACTATACCGATCGACCTGAGCCGTTGGAGATACTGTCGGTCGTCGAGTCTCGCGGCTGAGCACTCCCATGTTCGATCGCATAGTTTGGGCACGGGGCGGTTGGACGTTCGTCGGCAGGCGATGGTAAGCTGGCGGTCCTAGTTTTGGGCGCCGGTTTTGCGAGTGAGAGGTGAGCGCGGTATTTCGAAGAGCGCTCCCACCGTCAGGATGACACCGATGGAGTCTGGTCCAATGAGCACGGCCGAAGTGGCAGGTGGCTTGCCTATCGTGGCGCAGGCGGTGGCCGCGCCGCTTACGCGGGCCGCGATCTTCCTGGTCGTGACACTCAACCCGGGTGCTGACAATCGCGCCACCGTGCGCTCGTTTTGCGGAGACCTCGCCGGGCTGTTGCGTGCGGTGGACTTTCGCGACCTGGAAGGCGGACTTTCCTGCGTCGTAGGGTTTGGGTCCGACGCGTGGGGCCTCCTCTTTGGAGCGCCGCGACCGGCGGAGCTGCACCCATTCCGAGAGATTCGCGCTGGAGCGCGTCATGCGGTTTCCACGCCAGGTGATTTGCTGTTCCACATTCGCGCCAAGCGCATGGATCTATGCTTCGAGGTTGCCACCCAGTTTATGGCGCGTATCGGAAATGCCGTTTCGCCGGTAGACGAAGTGCACGGCTTCCGTTACTTCGACGATCGCGATCTCCTCGGTTTCGTGGATGGGACGGAGAACCCCAGGGGCGCGGCAGCGACCGACGCCGCGCTCATCGGCGAGGAGGACGCCGCGTTCGCTGGAGGCAGCTACGTCATCGTGCAGAAGTATCTCCACAATCTTGACGCGTGGAATGGGCTCTCGACCGAGGCGCAGGAACGCATCATCGGGCGCACCAAGCTTTCCGACATTGAATTGGACGACTCCGTCAAACCAACGTCGGCGCACAACGCCCTCACCACGATCGTTGAGAACGGGAAAGAGATCAAGATTCTGCGTGACAACATGCCCTTCGGCCAGGCCGCGCACGGTGAATTTGGGACCTATTTCATCGCCTACAGCCGTTCGCCCCGGTCGACCGAGCAGATGCTGGAGAACATGTTCATCGGCCGGCCGCCCGGCAACTACGACCGGCTGCTCGACTTCAGCCGCGCCGTCACCGGGGGCCTGTTCTTCGTGCCGACGGCGACGTTTCTGGAGAATGTGACGGAAGACCAGCCTGAGGCCGCGGTCCCGCCGGGGGCTCCAGCGGCGACCGAAGCCCCATCATCTTCATCTTCATCCAACCCATCGGTGCGCGAGGGTTCACTCGGCATCGGTTCCCTCAAAGGAGACATACGACATGAATAATCTCCATCGCGAACTCGCACCCATTTCCGATTCTGCATGGGCCCAGATTGAAGAGGAAACGTCGCGCACGGTCAAGCGTTATCTTGCCGGACGGCGCGTCGTCGACGTACAGGTGCAGGGCGGCACCGGTCTTTCGGCCGTTGGCACTGGCCACCTGCGGACGATCACGGCTCCGGCGAAGGGCATCGTCACGAGACAGCGCGAGGTGAAGGCGCTGGTCGAGGTGCGTGCTCCGTTCGAACTGGATCGCCAACAGATCGACGACGTCGAACGTGGCGCAAACGACGCGGATTGGCAACCGGCAAAGGACGCCGCGCGACAGATCGCCTTCGCCGAGGACGGCGCCATTTTCGAGGGCTACGCCGCCGCGGGGATTGGCGGCATCCGTCAAGGGACCAGCAATCCGATCATGACGCTTCCCGCCGACGTGCGCGCATATCCGGATGCCATTGCGCAAAGCTTAAGCCAGTTGCGTCTCGTCGGTGTGAACGGCCCCTACTCGGTGCTGCTCGGTGCCGACGCCTACACCGCGCTCGCGGAGACCAGCGACCATGGATATCCGGTGCTGGAACACGTCAAGCGTCTGGTCAACGATCAAATCATATGGGCGCCCGCCATTGCCGGCGCTTTCGTATTGACCACTCGTGGCGGCGATTTCGACCTGCACATCGGCCAGGACGTCTCTATCGGTTATCTCAGCCATACCGATACCGCTGTCCGGTTGTATCTGCAGGAGACGTTCACTTTCCTCCTACTCACGACTGAGGCTTCGGTGGCGCTGGCTCCTCCGGCGAAGGCGAAGAAAGCGTGACGCTGGACTCGGATTCTTTTCAGGCGTAGAGCCTCAGGCGTAGGACCTAGGGAAGGTTCGGGAAAGTGGGCCGAGCTTTGCTCGGCTTGGACCCTTCGACTTCGCTCAGGGCAGGCTCGCGAGGGCGCCCGTCCCCACACGAGCGAAAACCGCCGCAACTTCTTCATTTCCCTAGCATCTAAACCTTGACAGTGATTCGCTCAGGTTATAGCATGGCCCGGAGCGTAATGATCACTGCACTGATTATAAGGCACTTATCTATTTGGAGGATAAGCTTATGGGAAAGATTATTGGAATTGACTTGGGCACTACGAACTCCTGCGTAGCGGTTATGGAGGGTGGAGAGCCGAAGGTTATACCGAATGAAGAGGGTGGGCGGACTACGCCTTCGGTCGTCGGATTCACTAAGACCGGCGAACGGCTGGTGGGGCAGGTCGCTAAGCGGCAGGCTATTACCAATCCTGAAAACACGGTTTTCTCGATCAAGCGGTTTATGGGACGGCGCTTTGATGAAGTTAGCGAAGAGCTGAAGATGGTCCCATATAAGGTTGAGCGGGATGGCGACAACGTGGCGATCGTGGCGCAGGGGAAGAAATATACCCCGCCAGAGATTTCCGCGATGATTTTGCAGAAGCTGAAGAAGGCGGCGGAAGACTACCTGGGCGAGAAGGTGACCGAGGCGGTCATCACGGTGCCAGCGTATTTTAACGACGCGCAGCGGCAGGCTACTAAAGATGCTGGCAAGATTGCGGGGCTGGACGTGAAGCGCATCATCAACGAGCCGACGGCGGCAGCGCTTGCTTACGGGCTCGACAAGGGCAAGGACGAGACCATCGCCGTGTACGACTTTGGCGGCGGCACGTTTGATATTTCGGTGCTCGAGGTCGGCGAGGGCGTCATTGAGGTAAAAGCCACGAATGGCGACACGCACCTGGGCGGCGACAACATCGATCAGCGGCTGGTGGATTGGCTGATTGACGAGTTCAAGAAGAACGAAGGGCTTGATTTGCGCGGCAAGGGGAACGAGATGGCTTTGCAGCGTCTGCGCGACGCGGCGGAGCGGGCGAAGATTGAGCTTTCCACCACAATGGAAACGGAGATCAATCTGCCGTTTATCACGGCGGACGCTTCCGGGCCGAAGCACCTGGTCATTAAGCTGACTCGGGCCAAGCTGGAATCGATGGTCGAGGATATTTTGCAGCGGTCGGTTGGGCCTTCGAAGCAGTGCATGAAGGATGCCGGGGTCGACGCCAGCAAGATTAACGAAGTGGTGCTGGTGGGCGGACAGACTCGCATGCCTCGCATTCAGGCGATCGTAAAAGAACTGTTTGGACGCGAAGGGCACAAGGGCGTCAATCCGGATGAAGTGGTTGCAATTGGCGCGGCGATTCAGGGTGGCGTGCTGGGGGGCGAGGTGAAAGACCTGCTGCTCCTGGACGTGACTCCTCTGACGTTGTCGATTGAGACCCTCGGTGGCGTGGCTACGGCGATGATTCCGCGGAACACCACGATTCCGACTAAGAAGACGGAGACGTTCTCGACCGCAGCTGATAGCCAGACTTCGGTGGAGGTGCATGTGCTCCAGGGCGAGCGTCCCTTGGCGGCGCAGAACCGGACATTGGGGAAATTCCATTTGACGGGACTGCCACCGGCGCCTCGGGGGGTTCCGCAGATCGAAGTGACGTTTGACATTGACGCGAACGGGATCCTGAACGTGACCGCGAAGGATATGGCCACGGGCAAGGATCAGAAGATCACCATTACTTCATCTTCGGGATTGTCGAAAGAAGAGGTCGAGCGGATGGCTAAGGAAGCCGATGCGCACTCGTCCGAAGACAAGACTCGGAGGGAAGAGATCGAGGCCAAGAATCAGCTCGACTCGATGGTCTACAACATCGAGAAAATGCTGAAGGAGCATGGCGACAAGATCTCGGGCTCGGAGCGCGGGGATGTCGAGAATGCTTTGGCGGACGCTAAGAAGGCCATCGAAGGCGGCGACAAGGCGGCGATGGATTCGGCACGCGAGCGGCTGACGACGGCTTCGCACAAGCTGGCGGAGCAGATGTACAAGGCCACGCAGGCGGCTCCTGGCGGGACGCCGGGGGCGGGGCCGACGGCGGGTGCGGCACCCGGCGGAAACGGTGCGAGCCAGAAGAAGGACGAAGGCGTGATCGACGCTGAGTACGTGGACGTCGAGGATAAGAAATAAGGTTGCTTGCCTTGGCGAGTGGCACGTCAGTGGGGGCGCGAGATGCGCCCCCATTTGCATCACACTAAGTAGAGAAGTCATTACGGGTCTGGGAAAGAGGAAAGCGAATTGAGATTCGAAGTCAATGGACAGATGTTTTTTGTGAACTTCGTCCCCGAAGAGGGACGCTGGTATTGCTACGCGCCCACGGCGACGGGAGTGCAGCGGATTCCTGTCTCGATGGATGCCGCGCCGTTTGAGGCGGCGTTCACGGTGGCGGTGGATGAGCAAGCTAAGGAGATCGTGAATTAAGTTGTCAGGCAGGGGTCCTTCGACTCCGCGCGGCCCTCGGCTTTGCCGAGGGCCGTGCTACGCTCAGGATGACAGAGCGTTAAGATGACGGAGAACGACGAGCTGAGGTCTGACCCCGACAGCTAGAACATGGCCACCCCAACCAAAGACTATTACGGCGTTCTTGGCGTAAAGAAGTCGGCCTCCACCGACGACATCCGTAAGGCGTTTCGAAAGCTTGCGCGCAAGTATCATCCGGACGTCAATCCTGGCGACAAGGGCGCGGAAGAAAAGTTCAAGACTCTCTCCGAGGCCAACGACGTCCTCAGCGATCCCAAGAAGCGGAAGATTTACGACCAACTTGGGTTCTATTCAGACAATATCGATCCGGCTACGGCGGAGGCCTATGCGCGCGGGGGCGGACAGCCTGGAGCCGGCCCGGACGACTTTGGCGGAGGCTTCCCCGGCGGCGGACGTCAGCCTGGTGGACCCAGCAACGTCGATTTCGGTGGCTTTGACTTTTCGGATCTGTTTGAGGGTGCTCGCAGCGGCGGGCGGAAGGGTTCGAGCGGCGGGAGCGGCGGATTCCGCGATATTTTCTCTAATATTTTCAGTGGCGGTGGGCGCGAGGCGGCTGACGAGGGGCCGGAACCGGGCAGCGATCTCGAGTACCAGGTCAACGTTCCGTTTTGGACGGCGATTCGCGGCGGGGTGATGAAGCTGAATATCGCCCGGCGCGACGTTTGCGGAAACTGTCATGGCAATGGATATATCGAAGCACCGGGGGTTTGTCCGCAGTGTCATGGCAAGGGAACGATCGAACAGACGGGTGGGACGGGCGGCCGGATGAAGTTCAACGTCACCTGCCTGCGCTGCCATGGGACGGGCAAGAATATTTCGACTTGTCCGGTGTGCCATGGCGAAGGCAGCGTCGAACGCACCGATCCGCTGGAGATACGCATCAAGGCTGGAACCCGCGATGGGCAGCGCATTCGGATCGCGGGCAAAGGCAATGCCGGACTGCGCGGGGGCGGAGTTGGCGATCTCTACGTGATCATCCGCATGGGCGAGCATTCGCTGTTCCGGCGTGAGGGTGACGACATCCATATCACGGTGCCGGTTACGGCGGTGGAGGCGGCGCTCGGTTCTAAGATTGAAGTGCCTACTATTGATGGGCGCAGCGTGCTGAAGATTCCTCCGGGTACGCAGTCTGGGCAGAAGCTTCGGCTGCGCGAAAAGGGCGTGCCTTCGGCTACTCAGGACGGCGTGCGCGGCGATGAGATCGTCGAGGTCAAGATCACCGTGCCCATGCCCCGTGATGAGAAGACTAAAGAGCTGCTGCGGGAATTGGCCAAGTTGAACCCTGAGGATCCTCGGGAAGAACTCTGGAGCAAGGTCTGAGAACCTAAATCCTCACCACAGGGAACACGGAGGAACTCAGCGGAACCCAAGTTCTCCCCTGTGGACCTCTGCGTCCCCTGTGGTAAGGATTTATTTGTCCCAGTCTCTCCCGTCCACCATGCGCTTGATGCCGTCCTTCAGGCGGGCTACGTGGAAATTGATCAGCAGTCCGACGTTCTTCCCGCTCAGGCGCAGGTAGGACAGCAGTTGGGCTTCGTGGACGGGATGGATTGCCTCAACGCACTTGATCTCAATAATCACTAGATTCTCGACGAGTAGGTCGATTCGGTACCCTAGGTCGAGTTTCTCGCCTTCATAGACCACCGGTAACCCTACTTGCGTGTCCACTCTCAAACCTCGTTTCCTCAGTTCTTGCGCTAGACAGGCTTGGTAGGCGCTCTCCAGCAAACCCGGGCCGAGCAGGGAATGAACTCTCATCGCGGCATTGACGACTTCGCCGGCTACCTGATTGATTCGGGGTAAGGGGACGATTGCGGGACTGGCCATTCGCTTCTCCTTGCATCCATCAATACCAACTGCTGCATGTGTCGTCTGTGATCTCTGGGCACCCTCTTTGGTGACGAATGAAGTCAAAATCGTTACCACAGAGGTCACGGGGGGAGCACAGGGGAGACGGAGCTTCTCTGTGTTCCCCAGTGACCCCTGTGGTAAGGAACTTCGTCGACGCCATTACCTCCGTACCTGCCCGCGTTGACAAAAATTTTCGATTTCTTGTAAAAATTTCTTGCATCTGTGGAAATTTCCCGTAATCTCACACATGCGAACTAACTTCGCCGACAATGCCCGGGAATCGCTTCCCACCCTGGGAGCCGCGTAACGTCAAGGGAGACGCGGTGGTGAGAGTGAGTCGCCTGAGGAGGAAGCCATAGAAATTGGCGACAGCTACCGCACCAGCCAACATCTCGCAGCCTAGCGTCGTTCCCGCCGCCGCTCCAGATCTCAAGAAGACGAAGAAATCTATCCGCCTCACCCTTTGGCCTCTGGTCGCCGCGACCTTTTTTATGGTCTCGGGCGGGACCTATGGCACCGAAGACATCGTGCATGGTGCCGGGTATGGCAAAGCGATTCTCATCCTGCTGCTGACCCCGCTTCTCTGGAGCCTGCCGACGGCGTTCATGATCGGCGAGCTTTCTAGCGCGCTGCCGTTTGAAGGCGGCTACTACGCCTGGGTACGACGCGCCATGGGAAATTTCTGGGGGTTTCAGGAAGCCTGGCTGTCGCTGGTCGCGTCCATTTTCGATATGGCGATTTATCCGACGTTGTTTGTGGCGTACCTCACGCGCATGTTTCCCTGGTTTCAGGAGAATCATCGCGGCGTGGCCGTCGCGCTCGGCGTGGTGATTGTCTGCGCGATCCTTAATATCATGGGCGTGAAGGTCGTCTCGACGACTTCGCTGTGGCTCTTCTTCGCGCTGTCGGCGCCCTTTGCGGCGATCTTTGTGATCGCGCCCTTCAAGATTCATGCGCTGGCGAATGCGGTTACCAAGCCGACCACTTCTAACGTCGACATTCTTGGCGGGCTGCTTATCTGCATGTGGAATTACATGGGATGGGATAACGCCTCTACCATCGCCACCGAAGTGGAGCGTCCGCAGCGGACGTATCCTCGCGCTATGCTTTGGGCGGTGGTGATCGTTTGCATCACTTACGTTCTTCCGTTTGCCGCGATGTGGATCACAGGCCTTCCGGCCAGCGCCTGGGAAACCGGCGCTTGGGCCGACGTCGCCGAGTTGATGGGCGGTCCAGTGCTTCGGATTGCGCTGGTGGCGGGCGGCATGATGAGCGGCTTTGGCATGTTCAACGCGCTGGTCATGAGCTACTCGCGGCTGCCATTGGCCATGGCCCAGGATGGCATGCTGCCGAAGGTTTTCAGCAAGCTGCATCCGAAATCGCGCGCACCCTGGGTCGCGATTCTGGCGCTGGCGGTTGGGTGGGGACTTGCTCTGAATCTTGGATTTGAACGGCTGGTTACGATCGACATCATGATTTACGGCGCGAGCCTGGCGCTTGAATTTGTGGCCTTGATCTGCCTGCGCATTCGGGAACCGGAATTGAAGCGGCCGTTCCGCGTGCCGGGGGGTATGTTTGGAGCGATTGCCGTGGGCATTCCTCCGGTGCTGCTGCTGGGATTTGCCATCATTCGCAGCGAACATGAGGTGGTGCTGGGCATGAGTTCGCTCGTGTTCGGACTGATTTTGATTGGCGCCGGCGTCGTCGCCTACCTGATCAATCATGCGCTTAAGCCGGCGGGCTGGGCTGCGACGGAGCCGAAGCCGGAGTTGGCGGCGTAGCGCTTGTTTGGGGACGGAGTTCGCTCCGCTCCCGACGGGACGGGCCAGAGGCCCGTCGCCACACTACCTTCTTTCTTTCCAAACTTCGCCAACGGTTCACAACCTGGCTGTTATACATTAGTGAACAGCGGCGATGACCAAACGTAAATCCAAGGGCGCGTACATGATCTCGGCGGTGGCTGAGATGTATGAGATTCATCCGCAGACTTTGCGGCTCTACGAGCGTGAGGGGCTGCTCAAGCCTAGCCGCACTGAGGGCAACACCCGGCTTTACACCGATGAAGATTTGCAGCGGCTGGAGTTCATCCTGTCGCTGGCGCGCGATCTGGGCGTGAACATCAGCGGCATGGCCATCATTCTTCAAATGCGCGAGCGCATGGAAGAAATGCAGCGCCAGATTCAGGAGTTCGTGCAGTACATCCAGCAAGAGGTGCTGGCGCGGGCCTCGGCTGCTGCCGATCCTTCCAAGGGGGCGATTGTGCCTTTGCGGCGAACCCTCGTCCCTCCCGTGGATTCATCACGGCGCAAGAACTGATCGATCTCTTGGCTAGCTTTGCGGTGGACGGGCGAGGACGCCCGTCGCTCCACCGACAGGTCAGGGATTACTTCTCTCGCTGGAAGCGGTAATGGCCGCCTCTGTCTTTTGCTATTTGCTCGGCCACTTTCAGGAACGCTCTTCCCGCGTGCGACAGCGTGGATTCCTGCCGATACACCAGGCGCAGCTTGCGCTGAAAATGCAGATCGCGCACTGGAACGCGCACCAGGTCGCCGCGGCTGATCTCATTTTCCACGCTGATCTCGGGCACCAGTGCCACCCCGTTCCCCATGCAGACAAAACGCTGGATGGCTTGCAGCGTGGGTAACTCCACATCCATGTGCAATGGAGTCTTGTGCTGGCGAAACGCTTCGATCACTTTATCGCGGTACGGAGACGCGACGATGTGGGCCACGAAGGACTCGGCACCCAACTGCCGGATGTTGACTTCGCCAGCCGAGGCGAGCGGATGACCGGGCGGAACAACCAGCACCAGTTCGTCCATGTAGACCACCGCCGATCGCAACTGTGGCTCCTGCGGATCGTAGGAAAGTACTCCGAGTTCCACGTTGTGCTTGAGCACATCGTCGGGAATGTGGCTGCCCAGCGAACGCCGCACCGTGATCTTGATCATGGGATGGCGGCGGCGAAACTCGCCCAGAACCGGCAACAGGTAGAGCGCGGTGAATTCGTTGGCGGCGATCGACAGCTTGCCTTTCTGTAATTCGCGCATCTCCACCAGCGCTGCCTCTGCGTCATGGCGGAGGTTTAGCAACTTCTCCGCGTATTCCTGCAGCACGCGGCCGGCGTCGGTGAGCACGCCGTCACGCGAGGAACGGTCGAAAAGCGGCTCGCCGATTTCCAGTTCGAGTTTTCGGATGGTCTGGCTGACCGCCGACTGCGTGCGGAAGAGCTTCTCGGCGGCGCGCGAGAAGCGGCGCTCACGGGCTACGGTCAGGAAGACTTCTAGTTGGGATAGGTCCATGGAAAATCAGCTCTCGGCTCTCAGCTCTCAGCTCCAAGGTTTCAGGGATCGAGGTCCGGACGGGGTTCCCGCGGGCTGAGAGTTCTTGTCAAATCATGCATGTACATATACCTATACATTTCATAAGCCTTTCTAATACTATCACTGCTACTAATGCTTCTGTAAAGATAATAAACTTTTCTTTCGGCTCCATCCGCCGATAAAGTAGAGGAGGAATCTTCCAGGAGGTACGTAATCCATGGATCGGCCGCGTATTACCATCTTCGACACCACGCTTCGTGACGGCGAGCAGTCGCCGGGATGCAGCATGAATGTGCAGGAAAAGGTGCGCCTCGCCCGGCAACTCGACCGCCTGGGCGTGGACGTGATCGAAGCCGGATTCCCGATTGCCTCCGATGGCGACTTCGAAGCGGTGCAAAGCATCGCCGCATCGGTGCGGCGTCCTGTCATCGCGGGCCTAGCTCGCGCTTGCGTCGGCGACGTTGACCGCGCGTGGCAGGCATTGCAGGGAGCGGCGCACCCGCGCATCCATGTTTTTCTGGCAACTTCCGACATTCATTTGAAATATAAGCTGCGCATCACGCGCGAGCAGTGCCTGGAGCAGGCGCGCGATGCGGTTCGGCACGCCAAGTCGTTATGCGCCGACGTGGAATTCTCGCCCGAAGACGCCACCCGTACCGATGTGGCGTTTCTCTGCCAGGTGGTCGAAGCGGTCATTGCAGCTGGCGCCACCACCGTCAACATTCCTGATACGGTCGGGTACAGCATGCCTGAGGAATACGGCAATCTGATCCGGACATTGCGCGACAAGGTCACCGGCATCGAGAAAGTAACGATCTCGACGCACTGCCACAACGACCTTGGTTTAGCAGTCGCGAACTCACTCGCAGGAGTACAGCAGGGAGCGCGCCAGGTGGAGTGCACCATCAATGGTATCGGTGAGCGTGCCGGGAACGCATCGCTGGAAGAAATCGTCATGGCCATGCGAGTGCGCCCGGATCGCTATGCTTACGAGGCGGCAGTCGCCACCGAGCACCTGTTTGCTTCGAGCCAGATGCTGGCAGAGATTACGCGGGTTCCCGTGCAGCCGAACAAAGCCATCACCGGGCGCAATGCGTTTGCGCACGAGGCCGGCATTCACCAGGATGGCATGCTCAAGAATCCGCTGACCTATGAAATTATGACGCCACAATCGGTGGGCGTGCCCGATTCGCGGCTGGTGCTGGGCAAGCACTCCGGCCGTCATGCGCTGGCTCTGCGCTGTGAACAACTGGGACACCAGTTTGAACGCCGCGAACTGGACGAGATCTATCGCAAATTCGTGATTCTTGCGGACCGCATCAAGAAGGTTCAGGACAGCCATTTGCTGGAACTGATTCAGGACGTAGTCAACGGCAGCGTCAGCAAGAACGAGGCCGCCGGGAGTCAGGCGAAGAAGTTTCCGCCGGCGGCGGCGACTTTGCCTTTCCCGCGTACCGTTTCCGCTGTCGCCGGAGCGGTTTCCAATGAAACGCATCCGGCTCATGTATCCGGCAGTGCCGGGCAGGCGCAGGTGTCGATTCCCTTCACCGATCACCACAGCGATCAAGAAGACTATCTCTGGGGTGTGTAAGCACGGCACCGGAGTAGCAACCCGTAGTAGCGACCCAGGAACGCCCTGAAATCGGGCTACTACAGCGGTCTCTCCTCGTATATCCTTACGGAAAGACGCGAGGACTCCATGCAACTCACCGTCACTTCCCTCCCCGGAGACGGAATTGGTACTGAAGTTACGTCCCAAGCTATTTGCGTTCTGGAAGAAGTCGCCGACGGTTTCGGCCACGATCTGGAACTTGACGAAAAGGAAATTGGGGGCGCCGCTCTGGCAAAGTTCGGCAATCCCTTGCCGGACTCAACCATTCAGGCCTGCCTCGCCTCACGGGCTGTGCTGCTCGGGGCAGTCGGCAGTCCGGCCTTCGATCATAATCCTCGTGAACTTCGGCCCGAAGCGGGGCTGCTGCGCCTGCGCCAGGAACTCGGAGCGTTTGCCAATCTTCGTCCCGCTGTCTTTTATCCGGCGCTGGCTGCATGCTCGCCTTTGCGCGAAGAAATCGTCAAGGGAACCGACATTCTGATCGTGCGCGAATTGCTCGGCGGATTGTATTTTGGCCAGCCTCGCTCGATTGAAGGTGAAGGCGAAGGCGCCCCCGGCGCGCGGCGTGCCGTCAACACCATGCGCTACAGCGAGCCAGAGAT
Organism: uncultured Acidobacteriaceae bacterium; assembly: GCA_963747545.1. Lineage (GTDB taxonomy): Bacteria > Acidobacteriota > Terriglobia > Terriglobales > Acidobacteriaceae > Acidiflorens. The sequence goes on from CAVVFQ010000007.1 coordinate 438,060, forward strand.
CGAGCGCATCGCCCGCATCGCATTTCAACTTGCCCGCACGCGCCGCCGGCGCCTGCTTTCCGTCGATAAATCGAATGTTCTGGAGTGCTCGCGTCTTTGGCGCGAGGTTGTGACGCGCCTCGGCCGCGATTTTCCGGATGTCCAACTTTCGCACATGTACGTGGATTCGGCCGCCATGTCGCTTGTGCTTAAGCCCGCCGAGCCCGACGTCATCCTCACCGAAAATATGTTCGGCGATATCCTGTCGGATCAGGCGGGTGGAGTGGTGGGGTCGCTGGGCTTGCTCGCTTCGGCCAGCATTGGAGGCGCGGTCGGTATCTACGAGCCCGTGCATGGCTCAGCTCCAGACATCGCAGGGCAGAACATCGCCAATCCGTTGGGTGCAATACTGTCGGTGGCGCTGATGCTGCGCCATACTTTTCATTTACAAAGAGAGGCGGAATGCGTGGAGGCTGGAGTCACTTCAACTTTGATGGGGGGATTCCGCACCCGCGACCTTGCCCGGCATGGTGAGCGAACCGTTTCCACTGAAGAGATGGGGGCGCAGATCGCCGAATTTGTACGGCTGGCGGCGAACGCGCAGGCGCGGGCCGTGTCGTAGAAGTTTGGGGCGGAACTCTGGCTCCGCTTGAACGGGGCAAAGCCCCGTCACCACATGAGCGACTATCTGGCTTATAACTTTCCTGGGGAAGGCTCCGCGCCGGTCAGCGCATTCCACCGGATCCGTAAAAGTTCCAGGAACATGCGCAGTCCGTCGCGAAGAGGATGCAGCCTTGTTCCTTCACTGTGCGCCCATAGCACTGGAACTTCATCCACCCGCAAGCCGGCGCGGCGCGCCAGAAACAGAATTTCGGGATCGAATCCCCAGCGTTCAATTTTCTGGAGAGGAAAGATGCGTTGCGCGGCGTCACGCCGAAAGGCTTTGAATCCGCATTGCGTGTCCGCGAAACGTAGCCCCAGAATCACCCGCAGCGCCAGATTGAAGATTCGTCCAAACGCCTGCCGGTATAGGGGCTGCCGCCCGGTTTGCAGTTCCACCCGCAGCCAGCGTGAGCCGATGGCGACGTCAGCGCCTTGGCCGATCGCGTCGAACAATTTCTGCGCCTCGGTCAACGGCGAGGAGAGATCGGCGTCGGTGAACAGGCAAATATCGCCGCGCGCATGCATCATCCCGTTGCGCACGCTGTAACCCTTGCCGCGGTTTCCGGGGTTCTCCAACAGCAGAATCTGCGGATGCAACTTGCCGTACTCCCGTATAATTTGGGCCGTATCGTCGCGTGAGCCGTCGTTCACCACCAGAATTTCGGCGTCCCAGTTTTGTTCGTGCGCAAAGCGAAGGAGCGCATCGAGCGTCGGCCGGATGCGGCTGCTTTCGTTATAGGCGGGAATGACGATGGAGTAGGTCAGGGGCATTGAGACAGTGAATCATTGAGTCATTGAATCATTGAACGATTGTGGCAGCGAGTCAATGACTCAATCATTCAACGACTCAATGATTCACGCCACCTGGCGGCGTTTGTCGAGCATGCCGAAGAACTCCGAGACCAATTCCTCGTCCCAGAGGCCGCTTCGCGCCTCGGCGCGCATGGTGATGGCGGCCTGCTCGTGGTCGAGCGCCAGCTTATACGGACGCGCCGTGCGCAACGCATCATAAATGTCCACCACCTGCAGAAGGCGCGGTAGAAGCGGTATCTCGCCCGCCCGCAGCCCATCCGGATAGCCGCTGCCGTCGGAGTGCTCGTGATGATGCCGGATGATCGGAAGCACCAGCCGCAACGACTTCAACGGACGGCAAATCGTCTCGCCGGTGATCGGATGCTGCTTCATGATCGCCCACTCCGCCGGCGTCAGATCGCTGCCTTTCTTCAGGATTTCATCGGGCACGACGATCTTTCCCAAGTCGTGCAGGTAGCCGCCGCGCTGCAGAGCCACAATGCTCTCTTCCCCCAGCCCGAGAAAGCGTCCCAGATCGGTGGCATTGCGTGCCAGTCGCTGACAGTGACCTTCGGTGTAAGGATCGCGCGCTTCCACGCTCAGCCCGAGCGTACAGAGCACCGAATCCGCCGTCTCCAGTTCGTCGGTGAATTCCTTCAACTTCAGCAACGAACTCACTCGCGCGAACAGTTCCTCGGGAGAGATCGGCTTGGTCAGAAAATCATCGGCACCCGCTTCTATTCCCTTCAACCGGTCTTCTTGAGCGCTCAGGCCGGTGATCATGACGATCGGAATGAGCCGTGTCTTGGAATCGTCTTTAAGTTCGCGGCACAGTTCGTAACCGGTCTTGCCGGGCATCACCACGTCGAGCAAAATCAGGTCGGGAGCCTCGCGCAGAATCTCCGCCTCAGCGGCGGCCGCGTTGTGCACCGCAACCGTTTCATAGCCGCGGCTGGCGAGCAACTCCTTCAGCAGTGCAGCATTTACCATATTGTCGTCGACCACCAGAATCGACTGTTTCCGGCGGCTTGGCAGCAGATCACCCATATCAGAGTAAGAACTCGATTGCTTGAAAAGGGTTGTCCGGAGCTGTCGCGGCGGTAGACTCATCACTTCACGCTTCATCTTGCTCAATTTCGCTGCGACATTGCAAGCTCGCCAGCGACGAGACATGCGCCAGCCAATTACTTCGCTGGAGCTTTGGCAGTTTCTCGCGCGATCGGCGCTGCGATATGCGTCGCGTCGCACTTGTGCGCGTTGAACTGCTGCTGAACCCCCACCTGCCCCAGCTGACGAGGGTTGGCCGAGAACTGGGCATGGCACGATTCGCAAGTTCCCAGCGAGGGGACGTTGCTGACTCGCTTCAATATCCGCAGACTGCGCCTGGCCATGATCAAGTCTCCCACACCCATGGAAACTGCGCCACCACGCGCACTCCGCGGCATGCGCTCACTGCCTGAAAACCGAACATTTTGCCTGTTCAACCGTCCTTGCCAGGATTTCTACGCTCGTGCCAGTCTTCTATCATGCTGCGGGAATTCTTGCTGATTTTTCTCATCGTCTGCGTGCCGTGGAGTGAATGCGCAGTCGTCCCGAAGGCGCACGTGATCATCTTTGGCAAATGGATTTCCGCCAAATGGCCCAACGCTACCGGACAGAAGCTGCTCGACCTAAAAGTGCGTCCACTGTTTGTGGATACCCGTCTCAAGGAATACACCACCGGAATTCCGCATGAGTTGACCGACCGCCTGTTTGTGGTGCGGCGCGCGTTTCGCGTGAATGATGCGCTGCCCATTGAGAGTGGCAACGCCAGCGTCCCGCGCTGGCAATGGCAGCGTGGTGGCTGGCTGCTCGTCGACCGGCTCACCGGGCGCGTCTCTCAGCTTAACCTGCCCGAGTTCGATGCCTTTTATTCGACCGCCAGTTGGTATCGCGACTACATCGCCTACTGCGGCGTCTCCGACGACGGCAAGAAAGTCTACGCGGTCGTCGCCCAGGTCGGCCGCCGCAAACCGATCCTGAAAAAAGAAACAGGCGAGCCCGTGGGAGGTGACGATCCCGACTCGGAGTGTCCGACTCCGGTCTGGGACCGGACGCCTATGCGAGTGACTTTTCAGCACGGCGACGAGCCGAAGCTGGTATTCTCCATCCGCAGCCGCGTGGTTGACGTTGTCAACGACGCCGAAGAACCAGAGGAATAGTCAATCTCCCGCAGCTTCGACTGCAGACAGCTCTTCGGTCGCCGGCCGTCTCGACACTTTCGCGCTCGTCACCAGCACCACCGACGCCACAATGATCGCGCTACCCATGACTATGTAGCGGTCGATGCGCTCGTGCAGAACCAGCCATCCCAGAAAGACCGCGACCACGGGATTGACGTAGGCGTAGGTGGACACTTTAGAGGTTGGAACGTGCTGCAGCAGCCAGATGTAGGCGGTGTAACCGATCCAGGAGCCGCACACCACCAGATACAGAATTGCGGCCACTCCGCGGAGGGTCCACGTCGCATCGGCAGGTTTCTCGACGAGGAGCGCGAAAATCAGATTCGCGATTCCAGCGAAGATCATCTGCCACGCGATTGCGCCGAACGGATCAGCCGCCACAGTTTGCCACTTTTTCGAGAGCACCGAACCGAATGCCCAACTGAAGGATCCGAGTTGCAGCGCCAGCGACCACCAGAGTTCGCGATGACCCAGGGAATTTGGATGACGAAGATCGGGCCAGATCAGCACGACTACGCCGACGATTCCGATCGCGAGGCCGATCTTGCCACGGCGCGCGATGTGATGGTCGCCCAGCAACATGCTGTCGAGCACCAGAAACCAGAGTGGCGTAACCGCAATCAGCAGGGCTGCCAGGCCGGTGGGAACGATGCGCTCCGCATAAGCTAGCGTGAGATTGCCGCCCATCAATAGCAGGATGCCGACCGCCGCAAGATGGGAAAGCTGGCGCGCCGAAAAACGAATGCGGCGGCCGGTGAGCGCACAGTAACCAAGCATGACTACGCCCGCGATCGAGAAGCGCGCGGCACACATTATGGCCGGAGGAATCTGCTCGACGGCAATGCCGATGCCAAGATAGGTCGAGCCCCAGAAGACGTAGACCAGCCCGAAGGCAACAGTGATCTTCCATCGACTCGCGGGTAGGGCATCACTCATGAGAATGGGAGTGGGAAAAATTTAGAATATCAGAACGAAGATCGGGTCATCGGCTCATCGGCCCATCTAAATTCAAACGCATTTGACTGCGATGAGGCGATCACCCGATGAGCCGGCGGCCAGATGTGTTCAGTCGGCGTGCTGGCGATCGACCGACCAGATCTGTGCGGAACTCTTTTCGAGTGGATAGAGATGCACCATCCAATTGAAAACTATGGGAAGAAACTCTCCGCCGTTGGCATCGCATTCTTCCTTGGTAACGATCGATCCCTTCAGGCCGAACTTTGGATTCGGGGCTAACGCTTCCCACCTGCGGCCGAGGGGCGCCCGGCAGAAATTCACGTGCTCATGCCACTGCGCGATGCTGAGCGGAATGCGCTGGTTCAAGTCGTCTTCGGTAAAACTCTTGGGAGCGGTATACATGATACCCACCAACCGGTAGTCCTCGCCGTTCTTTTCGTAGAGCAGTGAGGTCGGATGTTCGGGATTAAAATCGAACCTTGCTGCGAATGCGTAGCGGTAGTTGGTGAAGTGATACTGCTTTTGAGGTAGTTCCGGATGGAAAATCTTGAAGCCCTCGTTGAGCGCAACATGGTAGTCCTTGTACTTTTCCATCACGCCGCGCGCTTCGTCAACAATCTTCTGCGCCTTCTCGGCATCGCCCGGTTGTGGAGCGCGAAGCGCAGTCATCTTCATGTGCGCGCCCATATCCATGTGATGACCTTCCATGGAATTCATGGCGTGCATGCTCGCGTCCGCGTCTTCTCCGGAATCCTGGGCTGACATTTTCGACATGTCGTGTCCCGGCATGTTCATGCCCTTCATGTCCTGCGAATCTTGTTGCGCGAAGCAGAGCGCTCCGACAAGAGCAAGCAGAGTCAACAGAGTTTTCATAACGATTCCCCAACTTTCGCAGAGTAATTGTACTAGTTGCAATTGTATTAACCCTGCCCCAACGGCTTTGTTCTGCGCAATGGAGAACCCGAACGAGACATTACGCAGGTAATTTAGGTGGTGGGACCCCAGATTAGAGCGACCACGATGGCTTGCCGGAGGGCTCGGCTGCCGACCACATGCCCATCTCGGCGAGGATCTTGCCGGCCGCCTCGGCGCCGGAGCGAACGCAGTCCGGGACCCCGATTCCGTTGTAACCGTTGCCCGCGAGTGCCAAACCGGGGAGCTTCTGGCGGAGCGCTTCGATACGCTGCAAGCGTGCGAGGTGGCCGACGGAATACTGGGCCATGGCGGACTTCCATTTGTAGACGCGCGCGAACAGAGGATCGGGATTGAGGGCAGCGCCCAGAATCTGCCGCAATTCGCCGCGAACGATCTGGAGTATGTCGTTTTCGCTCGCTTGCATGATCTGCTCGTCGCGCGCGCCGCCCAGGAAGCAGCGGATGAGGGCGCGATTCTCCGGTGCACGATGGGGAAATTTGTTGTGGACGAAAGTGGCCGCAAGTATACGGTGGCATGCTCCGCGCGGCACCAGGAATCCGAAGCCGGGCGGAAGCGAACGACGGACTTTTTCGTCGTAACCGAGCGTGACGGTGACCGAAGAAGTGTATTTGATTTCGCCGAGGTCGCGAGCCAGATTTTCATCCGCAGCTTCCAGCACCACCGCAGCGGCATGGGTTGGGGTAGCGACGATCACCGCGTCGAAGTGGTCGGTCTGGTATCCGGCGCAAACCGTCCAGCCGTTATCCTGCCGGATCACCGACTGCACGGACGCGGACGTCTTGAGCGCTTTCCCATCCAGACGCGCGACCAGAGCATTGACCATCTGCTGCATACCGTCTTTCAGAGACGTGAACAGCGGACGCGTTGGGAGGTTGGTCGCTACTCCCGCTTTCTTGCGCGCTTCTTTACGAACTCCGAGCAGGGCGCGGCCCAGACTGCCGTATTTCGATTCCATGTCAGCGAAGCGAGGCAGCACGGCGCGCACGCTCAGCTGGGAAGCTTCGCCCCCGTACACTCCGGAGAGCAGCGGATCGGCAAGCAGGTCGACCATCTCGGAACCGTAGTGGCGTTCGACCATCTCGGCAACGGTTTCGTCTTCGTCGCCCTTGCGCGGCAGATGAAACCATTCAGCAGCCATGCGAATTTTTGTGCGCACGGAGAAAAGCGGTGAGAGTACCGTGGGCATGATTTTGGTGGGCACCATGAACGTGAGCCCATCGGGTATCACCACCAGTTTGCCCTTGGCGAGGATGTAGGTCTTGCGCTCGGAGTCGTTCGAGCCGATGAGTTGGTCGCCCAAATCAATCTTGACGCAGAGGTCGGCAGCCCAGGTCTTCTCGGTGAGAAAGGAATCGGGTCCGGCTTCAACCACGCAACCGTCGACGCTGTCGGTGACGAGCACACCACCCAGGCGAGGGCTGGACTCGAACAAAACATACTCGACGGGCGTGCCGGACTGGCGCTTTTTTTCGAGCGTGTATGCGGCCGAAAGGCCGGAGATTCCGCCGCCGATGATGGCAATGCGTTTCATAGACAATCAGCTGTTGGCTTTTGGCTTCTAGCTTTTTGCTAAAAGGCCAGCGCTTTCATTCGGCTCATTACTACTTCCGCCAGAGCTGCCGTTAATATCTTGGACTCGTTGAGTGACTCGGCTCGCCACAGGCGCATGCCTTCTTTTTCCGCGAACTGTTTGAAAAAGATATCGATATCGTAAAGCACTTCGACGTGATCGCACAGAAATCCGATGGGATGAACGAAGACACCGCGATGGCCCTTGTCTTTTAAATTCCTGATCGTGTCCTCCACCGTGGGGCCGATCCATGGATTGGCTGACCCGGGGCCACCGGACATGCCCTGGCTTTGGAAGGCGAAGGTCCAGTCGCCGGATGCGAGGTCCGCTGTCAGGTTTGCTTCTTTCACTACTAGCTCGGCGGTTTCTTTGGCTTGCTTCTCGTAGGGATCGCCTTCGATGATCGTGCGTTGCGGGACGCTGTGCGCGGTGAAGATGACTGGCAGTTTCGCTCCATTTTCAGCGCTGGCTTTCTCCCAGCCCGCGCGGAGCTTTTCGGCGAATGCTCTTATCAGCAATGGGTGATTGTGCCACTGCTCGACGAAGTCCAGCTTGAAAGGAAGGTTTCCGTCGCCGCTGACCGCGCGGCGGTAGAGGCCGACACTGGTGCGCGAATTCTGCGGTGCGAGACAGACGGCGATGACGCGTTCGTAGTTCTGGCTGGCAATTTCTTTCACGGCATCGGCGATGAAGGGCTTCCAGTTGCGCATGCCTACGAAGACCGGCATTTTCAATGATTGCGAAAGTTGATCGGCTTGCAGAAGAGTCCAGCAGAGGAGCGGCGAGAAGCCGATCAGCGAATAGCGATGGCGGATCTCTTCGATCGCCGCGGGCGGCAAAGTGCGTCCGCCGGTGACATAACTTAGAAACTCGGGAACCTGATCGGGGTTCTCGGGGCTGCCATGGGCTAGCAGAAGGACGGCGGTTTTCGCGGGCCGCTCTGAAGCGGCAAAGGCACTCACTCGATTGGCGCAATAGCACTCGCTGGCGAGACCAAGCGGGCAGGCCGTCATTTTCGACTCCCTCTTTGCCATGCACCACTCCAACGAAGGCACGTGGCCTGCATTTCGCGGCGAACAGCAGGTCCTTCGCTTCGCTCAGGATGACAATTCATTAGGAGCTGACAATTCATAAGAGTGGACCATTTAACGTTTGCTTTTAGCCGCTGTTTTGAAATCCGCCGAATGCTCGCGGATGTAATCGCAGAGCGCTTTCACATTTTCCACGGGAGTTTCGGGAAGAATGCCGTGGCCTAGATTGAAGATGTGGCCAGGGCGTCCGGCGGCTTGACGCAGAATGTCTTCGGCCCGCTTCTTTAATTCTTTCCACTCGGCGAAGAGCAGCACGGGATCAAGATTACCCTGCACGGCGCCTTTGAAGCCCAGGCTCTTCCAGCCGGCATCGAGCGGAATGCGCCAATCGAGGCCAACGACGTCGGCGCCGGTTTCCTGCATGGAAGGCAGAAGTGTCGAACTGTCGGTGCCGAAATAGATGACGGGCACGCCGGTCTTCTGCAGGCGCTTTACAAGGTCGGTCGCATGGGGCAGAACATAGCGGCGATAATCTTCTACGCTCAGGCAGCCCACCCAGCTATCGAAGATCTGGATGGCGTCGGCGCCGGCGCGCACCTGTTCCGCGGAATACTCGGCAGTGACCGCGACCAACTTTTTCATCAGTTCGTTCCAGGCTACGGGCGCGGAGTACATCATCTTCTTGGTGAAAAGATAGTGGCGCGCGCCTCCGCCTTCGATCATGTAGCTGGCGAGCGTGAACGGGGCGCCGCAGAAGCCGATGACGGGTAACTTGTCTCCGAAGTGCTTGCACACCAACTTTACCGCTTCCGAAACGTAGCCGAGGTCGGCGGCACGATCGGTGCGCAGTCGGGCGACGTCTTCGGCGGTGCGCACGGGCTTTTCAATCTTTGGTCCGCTACCGCCGGGACCCTCCGCGGCGGCGAAGTGAAAGGGCAGGCCCATGACTTCGAGAGGGAGGAGAAGATCGGCGAAGATGATCGCGGCATCGACTTTGAGGATTTCGGCAGCTTCAATCGTGACCTGGGCCGCAACCTCCGGCTTTTTGCAGATTTCGATCAGGGAATATTGCTTGCGGACTGCGCGATACTCCGCCATGTAGCGTCCGGCCTGGCGCATGAACCAGATTGGAGTGCGTTCGGTGGGTTGAGCCCTGGCGGCGCGAACAAAGAGAGAGTCTGGGGCGGACATGAATCTTCTAATTTAGCATCTCCTTTAGCATTTCCGGCGCGATCCGCCTGCAATTGCGTCAGATCACGGCCGCGGAATTTTCACTTGCTTTTTTGGACTTGCTGAAGGATTCTTGTCCGCTATTGGGTTGAAGGTGGAGAGGATACTTCATGCACTGGACTCAGATCTATGACCCGTTTGGTCATTGGTGGCTTTCTACACTGGTTGCAGCTCTGCCGATTCTTGTCCTGTTCGGGCTGCTTGCCGGCCTCAAGGTGAAACCCCATTTGTGCGCGATCGCTGGAGCGCTGACCGCGGCTGTCGTGGCGGTCGTGTTTTTTAAAATGCCCGTGACACTCGCGGCCATGAGCTTCTTCTACGGGGTTGCTTTCGGTCTGCTGAAGATAGCCTGGATCGTTCTCGCCGCGGTTTATCTGTATGACATCTCGGTGGAGACGGGGCAATTCGAGATCATGAAGGAATCGATTGCCGGCATTACTCCGGACCGGCGCCTGCAGGTGTTGCTGGTGGCGTTCTGCTTTGGCGCGTTCATCGAAGGCGCGGCTGGATTTGGCGCGCCTGTGGCCATTGCCGGAGCTTTTATGATCGGGCTCGGCTTCCGGCCCTTCCACGCGGCGGCACTGAATCTGATTGCGAACACGGCACCGGTGGCTTGGGGAGCGATCGGCACTCCAGTGCACACGCTGGCAGCGGTTTCCGGGCTGCCGGAGTCCGATCTTAACGCGATGATCGGCCGCATCCTTCCCTTCACCGCGGTCATTGTGCCGTTCTGGCTCGTGCGAACGATGGTGGGATGGGGTGAGACGTTGGAAGTACTGCCCGCTATTCTTGTGGTCGGTCTCTCTTTCGGATTCACACAGTTCTTCTGGTCGAACCACGTGGACAGCAATCTGGTGGATATCATGGGAGCTGTAGTGTCGATCGTCGCGACCGTGGGCTTTCTCCATTTTTGGAAGCCGAAGAAAATCTGGCGCTTTGACTACGATCAAAAAGAGCGGCCCCTGCCGCCGCCAACAACGCCCATTACTGACCAGTTCGGAGGAGAATGGGCCGCGAAGGAGTTCGACGGCTATGCCAACGTTAAAGCGCGCTCTTACACGGCCGGCCAAGTGTTGAAAGCCTGGATGCCGTTCGCCATCCTGTCACTCGTCGTCCTTCTCTGGGGCCTACCCAAGATCAAGCTGGCCATAAACCAGGCGACTACACCCGCGTTCAAGGTGATCCTCCCGGACGGAAAAGTGCGGCCGGGGCCACCGGGCTGGGATGTCCCACTGCTGCACAACGCGATCAGTCGCGCCGCTCCCGTGGTTACCAAACCGACGCCGGAGGCAGCGCGCTATGACTTCAACTGGCTTTCCGCAACCGGCACTGCATGCTTCCTGGCGGCGATCCTCTCCGGACTGGTACTCGGCATGGGCCCGCGGGGGCTGGCAAAAACTTTCTGGCACACTCTGGTGCGCATGCGATTGGCGGTGATTGCGATTTCCTTCATGCTCGGGCTCGGTTACGTGACCCGCTATTCGGGACTGGATGCGGTACTGGGGCTGGCTTTTACGCGCACGGGCTGGGCCTATCCCTTCTTCGGAACTTTTCTCGGTTGGCTCGGGGTGGCGCTGACCGGGAGCGACACTTCATCGAACGCACTGTTCGGGAGTTTGCAGCGCATTACTTCGCAGCAACTCGGGATCGACCCGGTGCTCATGTGCGCGGCCAACAGCGCGGGTGGCGTGATGGGCAAAATGGTGGATGCGCAGTCGATTACGATTGCCACCGCGGCCACTGAGCAAGTCGGGAACGAAGGCACGATATTCCGGTTTGTGGTGTGGCATTCGGTTGCCTTGGGAGCGATTGTCGGAATCATCGTGATGCTCTACGCCTACGTGTTTGCCTACGCGGTGCCGCATGGGCTGACATTTGTGAAGTGAGGGGTCGCAGGCGTTTACGAAAGCCTATCCGCGCGGCGTGCGGCTATAATTGCAGCCTTCTGATAAAAGGAGCTGCATGCGACTGTTCGCCGCGACTGTACTCATCTTTACTCTGGCGTTTCCATCGTTGTCTGTATCATCGTCCTTGTCCTTTGGCGCTGATCAAGTCGGCGCGAATCAAGCCGGGCTGGTGGGATATTCGCCGCGCGCTGGTCAAAGCGAGCGGGAGTGGGAGGCTAAGTTCCGCGCCATCCCAGATCCGGCGAACCTGCGCGAATATATGCGGCGGCTGAGCGCGCGACCGCATCATGTGGGCTCTCCTTATGATAAGGACAACGCGGAGTGGATTCTTGCGCACTTCAAGGAGTGGGGACTGGATGCGCACATCGAGCGGTTCGATGTTTTGTTTCCGACGCCCAAGGTTCGCTTGTTGGAAATGCTTGCACCTGCGAAGTTCATCGCCAAGCTTGAAGAACCTGCGGTGGCGGTGGATCCGACGTCGAATCAAAAGGCGGAGCAGTTGCCCACATATAACGCCTATTCGATTGATGGCGATGTCACCGGGCCGCTGGTGTTTGTGAACTACGGCTTGCCCGAGGACTACGAGAAACTTGACCGGCTGGGCATTTCGGTGAAAGGCGCGATCGTAATCGCGAAGTACTTGCATTCGTGGCGCGGGGTGAAGCCTAAAGTGGCGGCCGAGCATGGAGCTATCGGCTGCATCATTTACTCGGAACCGCAGGACGACGGCTACACGCAGGACAATGTGTTCCCGGCGGGGCCGATGCGTCCCGCGGATGGAGTGCAGCGCGGGAGCGTCATGGATTTTGCGGCCAACAGCCCGGGCGATCCGTTGACGCCCGGGGTGGGCGCGACTCCGGATGCCAAGCGTCTGGCGCTGAAGGATGCTAAGAGCATCACGAAGATTCCGGTGCTCCCGATTTCTTATGGCGACGCGCAGCCTCTGCTGGCCGCCCTGGCAGGACCGATGGCGCCGGAGGAATGGCGCGGCTCGCTTCCGATTCCATATCACGTGGGGCCCGGGCCGGCGCAGGTTCATTTGAAGGTCGCGTTCAATTGGGACATCAAGCCGGTTTACGATGTGATCGCGAAGATTCCGGGGAGCGTGGCTCCGGACGAATGGATCATCCGCGGCAATCATCATGACGGGTGGGTGAACGGGGCTGAGGATCCGATCTCGGCGCAGGTTTCTCTGCTGGAAGAAGCGCGGGCTTTCGGTTTATTGCTGAAGCAAGGGTGGAAGCCGCGGCGCACGATCATCTATTGCGCGTGGGACGGCGAAGAACCGATGTTGCTGGGCTCAACCGAATGGGTGGAAACTCATGCCGAAGAGTTGCGCGAGCATGCGGCGGTTTACATCAACAGCGACAGCAACGGCCGCGGTGTTCTGAGAATGGGCGGATCACACAGCCTGGAACAATTCATCAACGGAGTTACGCACGACATCGAGGATCCGGAAACCAAAATGACGGTGTGGCAGCGGGCTCAATTGAGCAGGATTGCCGCAGCGAAATCCGCGAAGGATTCCAGGGAATTGCGGAAAGAATTGCGGCAGCGCGCGGAGTTGCGCATTGATGCACTCGGTTCAGGAACCGATTTCACCGCGTTTCTCGATCACGTCGGTATCGCCACGCTGGACCTGGAATATGGCGGCGAGGACGAAGGGGGGATTTATCACTCCGTTTACGACGACTTTTACTGGTACACACATTTCTCGGACACGACTTTTGTTTACGGGCGGGCGCTGGCGCAAACCATGGGAACATCAGTAATGCGTTTGGCGGATGCGGAAGTGCTTCCTTTCGACTTCGTGAACCTGGCCGACACGGTCGACATGTACAGGAAGAATCTGGAGAAGTTGCTGGCCGACAAGCAGGAGGAGATCCGCGAGCGCAACCAGGAACTGGACGAAGGAATGTTCAAGGCGACGTTTGATCCGAGACGCCCTACGGTAGCGCCGGCGCGGGAAGAAGTTCCGCCGCACTTGAATTTTGCGCCGATGCAGAACGCGGTCGACTCGCTCACGCGCAGCGCCAAGCACTACCAGCAGGCGTTATCGCAGAAGCAAGCGAGTTTGGGAGACGACGCGGCTGCGGCGAAGCTGGGCGCTCTGAACCGAGAACTGATTGAAACCGAGCGCCGACTCACCAATGCCGACGGATTGCCGCGGCGTCCGTGGTATAAGCATTTGCTGTACGCGCCGGGCGTTTACACCGGCTATGACGTGAAAACTGTTCCGGGAGTGCGCGAGGGGATTGAGCAGAAGAGATATGCGGAAGCGGAGCAGGAGATCGGGCGCGTCTCGAAGGCTCTGGAGGATGAGGCGGCGCTGGTCGAATCGGCGGCTCGGGAGTTAGAGGGGGCGGGACAGTAGGGAAAATTCAGGAAGCTATTAGTTGATGTTTGGGCTTGGAAATCGCGGGAGCGATCGCGGGCATCGCCTGTGTTCGCAGGTAAGCATCCGCACTTGCGGCTGCCTTTCGGCCTTCGGCGATCGCCCACACAACTAGAGACTGGCCGCGCCGCATATCGCCCGCTGCGAAAACTCCGGGCACGGACGACGTGTAGTTTTCGTCTGTAGCCACGTTGCCGCGCGAATCTAATTTCACACCGAACTCGTCGATCATCCCGTTGCGGACTGGCCCGACAAAACCCATCGCGATCAGCACGAGATCGGCTTCCATCGTGAATTCGGTGCCGGGAATCGGCTCGAATTTTGGCGCGGGCCCAACGCGCACCGCGTGCAATTGTTGAACGTGGCCGTCATTGGAGCCGGTGAGTTTTGTGGTCGCGATGCTCCAGTCGCGCACTCCACCTTCTTCGTGTGCGCCTTCGATGCGCAGTTGCATCGGCCAGAGCGGCCATGGCGTGAGCGGCGAACGGTCGTCGGGAGGCTTCGGCATGATCTCGAATTGGTGCACGGAGAGCGGCTTCTGGCGATGGCAGGTTCCGAGGCAATCGGCTCCTGTGTCGCCGCCTCCGATGATGACGACGCGCTTGCCGGTCGCCAAAATTTCTGTTTCCAGCTCGATGGTGTCACCGTGATTGCGGCGGTTCTGCTGCGGCAGATACTCCATTGCGAAGTGGACTCCCTTTAGCTCGCGTCCGGGGACACTCAGATCGCGCGGCCACTCGGCTCCGCCGGCGAGCACAATCGCGTCGAATTCTCGCTGCAGATTGTCGACCGCAACATTCTTGCCCACCTCAGCGCCGGTAACGAATTTCACGCCCTCAGCGGACATCTGCTCCAGGCGGCGATCGATGACGTGTTTTTCTAACTTGAATTCCGGGATGCCATAGCGCAGCAAGCCACCGATGCGGTCTGCCTTTTCGTAGACGGTTACGGCGTGTCCCGCGCGGCACAACTGTTGCGCGGCGGCCAATCCCGCCGGGCCTGAGCCTACGATGGCCACTTTTTTCCCGGTGCGGACTTTCGGCGGTTCGGGATGGATCCAGCCTTCGCTGAATCCTCGCTCCACGATATTTTTTTCGATCTGCTTGATGGTGACCGAGGGCTGATTGATGCCCAGCACACAGGATGCCTCGCATGGCGCGGGGCAAATACGGCCCGTGAATTCAGGGAAGTTGTTGGTCGCGTGCAGTTGCCGTACTGCTTCTTTCCAGCGTCCGTGATAGACGAGATCGTTCCAATCGGGAATCAGGTTGTTGACGGGGCATCCCGACTGGCAAAAGGGCACGCCACAGTCCATGCAGCGCGCACCCTGGGTGCGAAGATTCGCTTCGGGAAAATCGAGATAGATCTCGAACCAATCGTTGACGCGCTGTGTGACCGGACGCCGGGGAGCGTGCTCACGCGAATATTCCATGAAGCCGGTGTCCTTACCCATGTTGTACCTGCTCGGCCGGGGCCATGGCGGCGACGGGCGGACTCGGTATGTAGGGTTGGCGGCGGCGACTCACTCCGAGCACTCGCTTGTGCTCGTGGGGGAAGACTTTGATAAATCGGGAGAGTGCTCCCGACCAGTTGTCGAGAATCCACGCGGCGCGCGGGCTGCCAGTGAGTCCGAGATGGCGGGTGACGAGCTTCCTGACAAGCTTTGCTTCAGCAAGCCGAGCCTTGGCGGACTGCGGATCTTCCGTTCCGAAAGCGGGCATTCCGAAAGCAGGCGTTTCGAAAACTGGCTCGAGGTCGACCGAGTCCAGATTGCAGCGCTTTTCGGTGAAGTCTCCGCGCTCGTCAAAAACGTAGGCGATGCCGCCACTCATGCCGGCGGCAAAATTTCTGCCGCAGGCTCCGAGCACCAGAACCAAACCCCTGGTCATGTATTCGCAGCCGTGGTCGCCGACTCCTTCGACTACGGCGGTCGCTCCGGAGTTGCGAACGGCAAAGCGCTCACCAGCGACTCCATTGAAAAACGCTTCGCCACTGGTGGCACCGTAGAGGGCAACGTTACCGATCAGAATATTGTTTTCGGGTGCGAAACGTGAGCGTCTTGGCGGAAACGCAACCAAACGTCCCCCCGACAGGCCCTTCCCAACGTAATCGTTAGCGTCGCCTTCGAGTGTGAGAGTGACTCCTTTGGCCAGAAATGCTCCCAGACTTTGCCCTGCGGATCCATCGAGGTGAATCCGAATCGTGTCGTCGGGCACACCGGCGGACCCGTAGCGGCGGGCGATCTCCCCGCTCAGCATGGTTCCAACGGAGCGGTGAATGTTGCGCACTGGCATTTTGATCACGACCGGTGTGAGGGTTTTGAGCGCGGCCTGCGATTTGGCGAGCAGTTGGTGGTCGAGTGCCTGCTCCAGACCATGATCCTGCGCCTGCACACAGTGGCGTGCGACGCGCGCTGGCATCGACGGATCATGGAGGATGGCCGACAAATCCAGGCCACGCCCCTTCCAGTGATTCACGGCGGGCTGCGAGTCGAGCATGTCGACGCGACCGATCATCTCGTCCATATGGCGGAAGCCCAATTCGGCCATGTACTGGCGGACTTGCTCCGCAAGGAAGAAGAAGAAGTTGATGACGTGCTCGGGCTGTCCTTGAAACTGCTTGCGCAGTACGAGATCCTGTGTGGCGATGCCGACTGAGCAGGTGTTGAGATGGCATTTGCGCATCATGACGCAGCCGAGCGCAACCAGCGGCGTGGTGGCGAAACCGAATTCTTCAGCGCCGAGCAGTGCCGCGATCACGACGTCGCGGCCGGTCTGCAATTTGCCGTCGGTCTGGACGCGGATTCGGCTGCGCAGATCATTTAATAGAAGCACCTGCTGCGTCTCCGCTAGGCCGAGCTCCCAGGGAATGCCGGCGTGCTTTATGGAACTCAGCGGGGAAGCTCCGGTGCCTCCGCTGTCGCCACTGATCAGGACTACATCCGCGTGGGCTTTGGCGACACCCGCTGCTACGGTTCCGACTCCGACTTCCGCGACTAACTTCACTGCGATACGGGCTTGCGGGTTCACATTTTTCAGGTCGTAGATCAGTTGCGCTAGATCTTCGATGGAATAAATGTCGTGGTGAGGCGGTGGCGAGATTAGACCCACTCCGGGAATGGAATGCCGCAGACGCGCGATGACTTCGTCCACTTTGTGTCCGGGGAGCTGTCCGCCTTCACCGGGCTTTGCGCCTTGCGCCATTTTGATCTGTAACTCGTCCGCGTTGACGAGGTAGTTGGCGGTAACTCCAAAGCGCGCCGATGCGACCTGCTTTACGGCGCTGCGACGCAGGTCTCCGTTCGCATCGGGCTTGAAGCGCTCTTCATCTTCGCCACCTTCGCCGGTATTGGATTTGCCGCCGATGCGATTCATGGCGATGGCCAGCGTTTCATGCGCCTCTTTGCTGATCGAACCGAATGACATCGCTCCGGTGGTAAAGCGTTTCACGATTTCTTTGGCTGGTTCTACTTCTTCGATCGGAACCGGCTTGGGGCTCTTCTTCAACTTCATCAAACTTCGCAGCGTCGCCAGGTTGCTGCTTTGGTCGTCGATGAGGTCGGTGTATTCCTGGAAGGTCTCGAAGCTCTCCTGGCGCACTGCTTGTTGCAGCTTGCTGATGGTCAGCGGATTCAGCAGGTGATACTCACCGTTGACGCGCTGGTGGTAGGTTCCTCCAACCGCGAGCTCGGTCTCGGACTCGGTCAGGGGGCGGAACGCGTGCTCATGCTTCAGTTGCGCTTCGCGGGCGAGCACTTCGAGGCCGACGCCTTCCAAGCGCGATGCCGTGCCTGCGAAATAGGAATCGACTAATTCCTTGTTCAAGCCGATGGCTTCGAAGACCTGCGCTCCCTGATAACTCTGCAAGGTCGAGATACCCATCTTGGCGAAGGTCTTCAGTAGACCCTTATTCACCGATTTGATGAAGTGCTTCACGGCGAGTTCGGGAGTTACTCCGTCGGCCAACTCTCCGCGCCGCGCCAGGCCTTCAACGCTCTCCAATGCCAGATACGGATTGATGGCGCTTGCCCCATAGCCGCTGAGCAGCGCAAAGTGCATTACTTCGCGAGGCTCACCCGATTCCGTGATCAGGGCAACCTGAGTTCGCGTCTCTTCCTGGACCAGCAGGTTATGCACGGCGGCTAGCGCCAACAGGCTGGGGATGGGAGCGTAGTCTTTGTTCACGCCACGGTCGGAAAGAATCAGCAGCGTGTAGCCGGCTTTTCCGGCGAGCGAGGCGCGCTGGCACAACTCGTCGAGAGCGCGCTTCAGTCCCGCTTCTCCTTCACTGGCGCGGAATAGCGCAGGCAATGTGATGGCCAGCAGGTCTCCGGTTGAGACGCGGCGCAACTTCTCCAGGTCGTGGTTGGTCAGCAACGGGTGGGCGAGCTTCAGCATGTGACAGTTCTCGGGCGCTTCCGAGAGAATGTTGCGCTCGGCTCCGATATAGCTGATGAGCGACATCACGATCTCTTCACGAATCGGATCAATGGGAGGATTGGTAACCTGCGCGAAGAGCTGCTTGAAGTAGTTGAACAGCGACTGCGGACGATCGGAGAGACACGCGAGCGGCGTGTCGGTCCCCATGGAACCGACCGGCTCCTCGCCCTTCGAAGCCATCGAGCCGAGGATCATGCGCAAGTCTTCGTCGCTGTAGCCAAACGCGCGCTGGCGGCGAAGAAGGGTTTCCGCGTCCGGGTGGTGCATGCGCGAGGGCGCGGGCAACTGATCGATGGTGATCTGATTGTCTTTGAGCCATTGCGCGTAGGGCTGCCGCGAAGCCAGCCGCTGCTTGATTTCTTTGTCGGGGACGATGCGGCCTTCGACCGTATCCACCAGAAACATCTTTCCTGGCTGGAGGCGGCCTTTCATCTTTACCTGTTCCGGTTCAATGTCGAGCACACCGGCTTCGGAGGCCATGATAACGAGGTCGTCATTAGTGACGATGTAGCGCCCAGGCCGCAAACCGTTGCGATCGAGGATCGCGCCGATGACTCGGCCGTCGGTGAAGGCGATGGCCGCCGGGCCATCCCATGGTTCCATCAGGCACGCGTGATATTCGTAAAATGCGCGCTTTTCCGGATTCATATGCGGATTCCCAGACCACGCTTCCGGGATCAGCATGGCCATGGCGTGCGGCAGGCTTCGTCCCCCCTGTAACAGGAGTTCGACGGCGTTGTCGAAGTTGGCCGAATCGCTGCCGTCGGGTGCAATGATGGGAAAGAGCTTCTTTATGTCGTCGCCAAACAGCGGAGACTGCAGCAGCGACTGGCGCGCGTGCATCCAGTTGACATTGCCTTTGAGCGTGTTGATTTCGCCATTGTGGGCGATGTAGCGATAGGGATGCGCTCGTTGCCAGCTCGGGAACGTGTTGGTGGAGAAGCGCTGGTGCACCAGGCACAACGCGCTGGTCACGTCGGGATCGGAAAGCTCCTTATAGAAATTGGTGATCTGCGGAGCGAGCAAAAGACCTTTGTAAACAATGGTGCGGCAAGAAAGCGACGGGATGTGGAACACGCTCGCATCTTCGATGCCGGATGTCGTCATCTCAGTTTCGGCGCGCTTGCGCACCACGTATAGCTTCCGCTCAAAGGCGTCTTCATCGGTGAACACGCCACAGCCTACAAAAATCTGCTGGATGTAAGGTTGCGAACCTCGCGCCACGCGGCCAATGGCGGAGGCGAAGCAGGGGGTATCGCGCCAGCCTAAGACTGTCAGGCCCTCCTCGCGGACGATGCGCTCCAGAATTCCTTCACATTGCAAGCGCTCGTGTTTTTCCACCGGCAAAAATGTCATGCCCACGCCATAGGCACCGGGCAGAGGCAGTTCGAAACCCAACTTGCCGCACTCGCGAACAAAGAACTGGTGCGGGATCTGGAGGAGAATGCCGGCGCCGTCGCCGGTTTCTGGGTCGCACCCGCAGGCGCCGCGGTGGGTCAGGTTGAGCAGGACCTTGATTCCCTGGCTTATAATTTCGTGACTTTTCTGGCCACGGACGTTGGCCACGAATCCGATTCCGCAGGCATCGTGCTCTTGCGTGGGGTGGTACAGACCCTGAGCGGCAGGGGGGCCAGTGGTTCTTTGGCCAGTCGGGTTTTGCAGACGCGTCGTCATTATAGGCACGTTCACAGCATTGGAATCGTCGCCGCTCCCGAATCATTTGTTCTTGAGTTGGCACTTCGCCCGCCAAGGGCGACGGGGCTGTCGCGCTCTTCGGCTCAGGAACACACACACCCGCAACCTTCTAGTTACCTTCAATCGGAGGGAAAGTACAATTCAGAATTTGGATACCATGGATGCGATTTTTGGGGTTTGGCGGTTTCCTGCGAAATTCAGCCTAATTTAACTTGTATATTGGCGGCGTCCGTTATAATCCCCGGCATCAACTGAATGGATTTCGATCAGCTCATCACGTTTCTGGAAGTTGCCAAACAGGGCAGCTTTTCTCGCGCTGGAGAAAAGGTTTTCCGTTCGCAATCGGCGGTCAGCGCTCAAATCCGCCAACTGGAGCAGGAATATGGCGATCGGCTGCTTGACCGCTCGGGCAAGACCGTAAAACTGACCCCAGCCGGGCAAGTGCTCTTCGACTATGCCGAGCGGCTGAAGCTGCTGCGCGAGGAATCGCTGATGGCGGTGGCGGACCATAGCGGCACTCCCCGCGGCACCCTGCGCATCGGCGCCAATGAGGCAACGTGCCTCTACGTTCTGCCGGAGGTATTTGCGGAATATTGCCGGCGCTACCCGCCAGTTCAGATCAACATTTACCGGAACTTCACCTACAAGATCACGGAGAAGCTGGAGAATGGTTCCATTGAAGTGGGCATTCTCACGTTACCCATCCAGTCTCCGAGTCTCGAAATCCAGCCTATCTTCCGCGACAAGCTGATGCTGATGGTGAGCCCCAAGAATCCTCTGGCCAAGCACAAAACGGCGGCGGTGCGCGAGATCGTCAAACATCCGGTGCTGCTGCCTAAGACGGGCCACACCCGAAGGATCATGGACAAGCTGTTCCGGCCGCACCGCGACGAACTGCAAGTGCGAATGGAACTGCCCAGCGTCGGCATGATCAAGAGCTTTGTCGCGGCCGACCTCGGCGTGTCTATCATTAGCGCGTCGTTCGCGCGTGATGAAGTGGCGTCCGGTAGAGTGAAACTGATTGATCTGGAAGATGCGGAGCTTTTCCGTGAGCTGGGACTGGCCTACCGGCGCGACCGGACGCTTTCCTGTGCCACCACTGCGTTTGTCGATATCCTGCGCCAGTGGGCCGCGTCGGCGAAAACAAAGTACACTCCGCCTCAGGCGTGAGTCCCCCTAGTGTGACACCGACCCAACCTACCGGGTCAGGATGCGTCTAACTTCGGCGCGAATCGTGTCCGCAGCCCGTTCTCCGGTAACCTGACCTAGCGCTCTGTAATTCTCGAAGTGCGACTCGTCAAACCACTGGTTGGCCGTCGTGTCGTTCGGGAAACTCTTATTGGTTCCGGCGTAGGCTAGGACATCCTCGGGATCTTTGTCCACCAGGGCCGGCTTGATGTAGATGATGGTGCCGTCTTCTTGCTCAGAGGCTGGGTTGTAGCGAATCCTACCTGTGACGAAGTGAGCCTTCGTGCGCGCGGTGCTGGCGTCTGCTGCATTCGGCGGCGGCTTCAACGAACTGAGGTTATCGAGCTGAATTTCCACTCCGAAATCGGTGCGGCAGCGCTCCATGGCATTGTTCAGATCCCCGAATCGGCGATCCGGATCACACGACGCGTCGCAAGCCACAATCAACTTACAGCGGCGGCGCACCAGTTCATACAGTGCCAGGTTTTCGAAGTGTCCGCCGTCGGAAAGGTAGACATAGTCACTGTCGTCGGTGGTCGCTCCGAGCAACTCACGGAGCAGCCAGTAGAAACCAATCGCTGGACTGCCGTGCTTCCATTTTTTCTCCGCGGGATTGCCAATCCACCAACCCAGTCGCACGTCGAACAGCGTCATCAGAAAGGCCAGTGGCGGTTCCGAATACGACCCCATGTTAGGGCTGGCAGCGGCGCCAGAAATGGCGATGCTGGTGCCGAGCGTGATGCCATCCTTATACCCGGGTAGCAGGCAGCCCGCTTTTTCCGTCGGACCGAAGAAGGAATCCCACGTCCTGTTGCCGGCTGGCTGCCGCGTGAAGCCTCCGTAGAGCGGCGTGAAGGCAAACGACCGCGCCTTGCGCGTTTGCAGCGCCAGCTCCTTGCCGCGCACTACATTCAAACTGGTATTCACAATCGGGATGGGACGCGCATCTTTCGGGTTCTTCGAGTTTTCCGGAATTTGCAAAGATGAAAGAGGAAAATTGTCTGCGTCGGAGAATCCCGTGAACGGCTGAGCGTTGCGGCCAGGCACCGACGCGCCCAGGTAACAGCGCACGAGCCGATTGCGGTATAGATAATGGATAGAGAATTCGTTGATATCGACACGCCAGGAAAAGACCACGGCGGCGGCGAAGAACAGCACACATGCTAACGGCACGCCGGGGTGAAAACACATGTCACTGGGTATAGCCAGCGCGGGCGGGTCGATTCCTGTGACGCAGTCCGGTCCCTTGATCCAGTGGCAAATCACCGCGGTCAGCAACGAGAGTCCCAGCATCAGCCCAAGAATAAAAACGTAAGGGGTGACTTTTGCCAAGTAGTGCAAGAGTTTCTGGGTGTAGGAGGCATCCAACGAGGGCTCGCTGATCTTGTCGCTTTTGCCGAAGGCGACTCCATAGGCGGTCGAGGCGATCCACGCCAACACCGCCGTTAACGTAAGCGGGTGACCGGGGTGGCGCTGCTTTTCCCAGTGCAAGAGGGCTCCCATCGCGGCGGGAAAGTAGACCGAGATCAGGAAGAGAAAAAGCCAGCAGAAGCCGTAGATCACCAGCCAGCCTCCGAGGCGGCCCCACCATTCGCGGTGGGCATCGGTCATGCCCCGGCCCATGAGTCCAATGTGCAGAACGCCCGCGATCAGCATCATGCCGATCGCTACCGGGGTTCCGAAGGTCATCACGTGCCACTTCGTGAACGTCGATCCGGGCGGGCCGCCAACAGGGATGAGAACTCC
This sequence comes from uncultured Acidobacteriaceae bacterium, assembly GCA_963747545.1. Taxonomy (GTDB): domain Bacteria; phylum Acidobacteriota; class Terriglobia; order Terriglobales; family Acidobacteriaceae; genus Acidiflorens. The sequence continues at coordinate 460,810 of CAVVFQ010000007.1, forward strand.
GGCGAAGGGGACGAAGAGATAACCGGTGATTGCTCCCGTCACGGCGGCTGTCACCAGCAAGAGCCATGGTTTGGGTCCGCCATTTCCGGTAGTTTTAATAGCTGCCCGGACAATCGAGCGCACTGCAAGAGCGCCCGCCCACAGTCCGAAATACAAAACAACTCCCAACAATGGAGCGCGGTAGAGCGGGGCGTCAAGAATCCCCCATTCGGTGAAGAATTGTCCCAGTCCGTAGGTGAAAAGCGCAGCGGCCAAGAAGAGAGGCACCACGATCAAGGCCTGCACGGCCGATTGATGCGTGAACCAGCAATCTCTGAATCTTCTTCGCGGATCAACAGAGACGAGATTCATCCCGATAAAAACGACCGCCAGGAATGCAAGTACAAGGCCCAGCCCGAGCGCGAAGTATTGGGACTCCATGTAGGCCTGCACGGTGTCAGAGAATTTACCTTGTAGAGACACTTCCGCATTTTCCAGCAGATGGAGGAGATACACAAAGCTGCGTGGCAGCATCAGCAGAGAAAGTAGCGCCAGCACAAGAATGATCTGGTTCAAGAGCGTGTTGCGCAGATAGCTGGCGGCAAAGGCCCAAAAGTCCGCACCTAGCAAGCCTTTTCGCGGCGTCAGGTAGTTGCTGTAATCGCGCAGAAAATGAACTTCGGGAGGATCGGACGATTCGCTCGGGGCATCGGGCGGTGCCGAGAGCTTCTCTTCGACCAGTTGGATTCCTTTGCCCTGATGGTACATCCACGCCATCAGCCAGCCGCCTATGTAGCCGCCACCCGAAACAGTCGAGAGGTAGTCGAACGAGCGCAGCAATCGCGAGCGCGCCAGGGCCTGCAAGATGCCGAGGTTGAAGGTAGCGCTGCGGATTCCGCCTCCGGAAAACGCCAGCCCGATGAGACTCTCTGCCGCTGGTCGCCGTGGATCGAGCCCAAGGCGTAGGTTGCGCGACGTCTCGACCTGGTGCAACTCTTCGTCAAGGACTTCCTTGACCGTCGGTGAGATTGGTCCAGCCATACTTCAATTCTGCTATTCCAAATGAATAGTGATGTGTGGCCCCGGATCGTTACGTTCCTGTCCAGAAAAACTGCCGACGGGCATAATGCAGGACTGCCTGGGCAAGGCGGTTGTCATAACCAGCCTGAACATTGCTGAATTGCGTTTGCGCAAATCCTTCCGCGTAAGAGGCGCGGCAAGCGCTAGACCTTCATCTTCCGATCTGCTCGAACTGGTAGTCGAGGGTGTCTATCGGGCAGTTGAAAATCGAAGTGTTCCCTGGGATCGAAGGGTTGCCTCCGAGCGTCCCAGTTATGTAGCAAAAACAGCCTCGATACCTGCGACTTCGATTACGTCACCCGGTTCGAGTTGTCTTTGGCCACCATCGACCACGGTATCATTCACTTTGATCCTTACTTTGTTTTCGGAAGCCGCGATGAAGTAGCCATCCTCACCTCGGTAAATCAAGGCTGCGACGCGGGGCGCGAACCACCGCTTTAGCCGGATGCCGGCCATCTTCGATTTTCCGATCAGGGTCAGTTTACTGGTCAGAACGTACCGCTGCTGGTCAGTTCGGCCTTTGACGATTGTCAGCGTGCCAATGGTTTGATGTACCGCGGGCGTGGTATTGACTGGCAACTGGCTTTGAGCGATGCCGGGTCTCCGGACCACAACCGGACCGCCGGAGGAAGCTGCGGCTGCTTGCGCGAGCATTTCTTTTGCTTTTGCCGTGTCCAAAACCATGGTGCGATCGAGCTGGGGCGGCGCCTTCAGAATTTGCCCGGCGATGTCGGGAGTTCCATACGGCGCGGCAACCGGACGGACCTCGTCTCGAAATTCGATCGTGTGCTTGCCGATGGTAACGTTGTCTCCGTGCTTCAGTACCGCCTGGCTGATGCGTTGACCATTGACGTACGTGCCATTAAAGCTCTCGACGTCTTCGATTACATAGTTATCGCCTTCCGCGTAGACCCTGGCGTGATGTCCGGAGACGGCAGGATTGTCGATGCGAAAGACGTTGTCGGGCTGACGGCCAATGGTGACTGTCCCGCCCGAAAGCAAGAGCTCTTGTAAGACCCGGTCTTCAAATTTGAGAAACAGCTCGGCCATGGCATGGCTCCAAAAAGTGTGATCTGCGAAAGAAATTGTGGTAGGGGAGAGCGAGCTTTTCGTTGGCGCTACCACTCGACGATCGCCTTCTATTCTGCGCCCAATAACACAGAAGGGAAGAGTACTAAGGTACTCGTCTCCCCTTTGCCTAACTGGGTCACAGCTTGTTATCCGCTGACACCGCTACTTTGAACTGATCGCGCAGAAACTTGACCGCCTCGTCTCGCCCTGGAGATGCGCCTTGAGGAGTTGCGTTCAAGTACAGCACATACAATTCCGCGGCTCCGTCGGTGTTGCCTTGTTGCGCCAGTGCTTTCGCTGCCTGCAGGACTGCCGCCGGCAGCTCTGCCGCTTTTTCTCGCACCGCTTTGACCAAGGCATTCCGCGACTCGATTTCCAGATCTGTCAGAAACTGCGTCCCGTCCGGTTCCACGCCCTGGTTGGTGACTCCCTCGGTGTCTTCCGCTTTGACGTCTTGCAAGACGATTGTCGTGGTGTGTTTGTCCTTCAGCACATCGTCAGGCTGCCCGATAAAATTACCCGCCCGGTCGCGGAACTGGAATTCGACCTCCGTCGACGCCTTCAGATCAATGGTCTTCTTCGTGTAGTGATAAGACTCAACCACGGTCTCCACGTGGCTCTGCTCCGTCGTGTCCAACTTATGCCGCAACTCGTCGACGCTCTTCTGTGCCTGCTGCACCGAGTCAGTAGCGTCTGCGATCGCTTTCTTCTTGTGCTGCGCTTGGGCGTCAGCCAGCGTCTGTTGCGCCGAGCTGAGCTGCTTTTGAGCTGCTTCATAGTCACTTTCGGTTTGCAGCCAAGCCGCATTTTTGGTCTCGTGCGCGCCCGCCCGGTATTTCGATTCCGGAGCATCCAGGTGTGCGTTCTTGACCATGCGATGTTCCAGAACCTGTCCGACGAGCGTGAAATTGGGCGATTGAGCCTGCTCACCCTCGGAGGTATTACGCATGACCGCAATCGGCATCCCGGAGGAATCGAGTCCGCTGCTTATCGCGTCGGCAAGCTGGTCAGCGAAACCATGGCTGTCGCGACGTGAAGTTTGATCGCGAAACACGATGCCGACCGAGAGTTGGGATTCCCGTTGAAAAACCGGTTCGTAACGGGCCATCTCATCTTTCAGGCTGTCGAGATTGGTAATCCCGTAACGCACTGCCTGTTTCAGGTAAAGCCACCCAACACCGGCTCCGGATCCCGAAGGCTTCTGCAGATATCGATGGGCTTGGTCGAGATAGTAAGCACTGATCTTGGCCGAAAGGAAATCCCGTTTGACGGTGATCGCCGGGTCATCCGCCAGAGAGCTGGCGCGATCCCACAGAACATAGGCCTCCAGCGCTGCATTCTCGTCTGTCGGGTTCTTGATCGGAAGATGCGACTCCTGGAGTTTCTGCGCGCGCCGCACGGCGGCGCCGATATAGTCGTGCGACAACGCCGCGAACTGCGACGTTGCCAGGGCGCGCTGTTTCTCAGGTAAGTCGGCCAGTACGTTATAGGCCTCGACGACCTGGCTGTTCCGGGCGAACTCGTCGCTCTCGAGGATAGCGGCGTTTGCCGCCTGCTGATTGCGTCGGGCCTCGATTTGAGCGGCGGCGTTGTCGGCGGCTGCCCGGACATCTTTGCGGTCGGGCCGGATGGCCCCCGCTTTGCCAAACTCCGAGACTGCTTTTTCCCAGTCCTGATCAGCCGCCAGTCTTTGTCCGTTATCGTAGTGGTATTGGAACGCTGCACTGATCACGGCGTCTAGGCGGGGTATTTCGGAAGCGAATGCGACATAGGCACCCAGCGAGTTGACGGCCTGGTCGTAACGCGACTCTGCGATCAATATTTGTGCGCTTACCAAGATCTTGTCGAGTTTTCGCTGCTCGACGGCAATGTCGCTTTGAAGGCTTAGCAGAGGAGCATAGTCTGGACGGACTGCCAACAGGCGTTCTACATGCACTTTGGCAGCAGACAGTTGCGAATACCCGGGCGTATGGTCTTGCAGGGCTTTTCGGTACGCCTGCAAGCGAGTCTGATCTGGGCGCGCCAGGTTGTCCAACTCCCGCCCGATCCCGTCCACTAGCCGCGCAGCGGGTTTGTAGCCGGGAGACGACTGGCTGGCAGTTTGTGCCTCCGAGTATGCCTGTTGCAGCATAGCGATATCTTGTGTTTTGCCGCTCGAACTTTGATACTGGGCAAAAGCAATTTCGGCTGCCATCTGATGAAATCCCGCGATGGCATCTTGAGCGGAAGCCCGGCGTTCGGAAGACGGATAACGCGTTAAGAAATCGTCCCAGTCCCTTACCGTGTTTGCTCGTTGCGCCCGCAGGAAGTCAGCAAGTTCAGCATCCGGAGCAGCGATAAACATCAGCTTCACACCGGGCTTGAATTCCGGGATGATTGCATCGCGAGGCGATGAAGAGACGGGCGTGCCGCGAATTATGGCTTGTTCAGCTGCCGCCGCAGGCGTGAGTTCAGCGCTCCGGTCGAATTTGAGATTGCTGGGGACGACACAGACCGACTTGCCGTTTGCCGTTAGCGTGAGTACGCCGTTTGCGCCGCGCTGAAGCGAGCTGGCGCCGGCCAGGGACGCGCGCGGAAGGCCGTTATAAATATTCTTGTCGAGCCTCGGAACCCCGTCACAGCTGCGAACTTCGATCTTTCCATTCAGTACTGCTTCCGTGATCTGTACATACGCCGCGCCCTGGGGACCGTCGAACAAAACGACTGCGGTCAGGGAGGCATCTTTGGCGTAAGTCGTGATTGACGCTCCGCCCATAAGAACGACGACGAGAGCAGCCGTGACACAGCACCGTTCGAAACGAGAGAACTCGTTCGACCGCTTCGAAGTGAAGGCGAAAGAAATGGGTTTCCACGACTTCATAAAGATTCGCAAGTTACATTTTCTCGCGGGAAGGGACGGCTGGAACAAGATCGATAGTCCAATCGAAACTAAAGTAAGTGGGAAGCAAAACGTGGCCGGGCTATGATTGAGGATGCGGCGCACAGACTCGATAACTTGTGCGTTTGTGCATATTTGCGATGACAGTCCATTAGAGATTTCTCATGGAATTGGCGAAACCACCCAACGACGGGGTTGAGCAGCCGGGATCTGCCGACGAACCCACCTCTGCGCAGCCGCTTCCCTCGAGTCGGGCAAACCTAACAGCGTTGAGCCGTTACCAGATTCAGGAAGAGTTAGGGCGCGGCGCCATGGGAGCCGTTTATAAAGCATTCGATCCCGTAATTGCCCGTACCGTCGCGCTCAAGACCATTCTGATCGACAATAACGCTCCCGATCGCGCCCAGATGATCGAGAGGCTCAAGCAGGAAGCCAAAGCGGCTGGCGGACTGGATCATCCCAATATCATCACCATCTACGACGTTGGCGAGGAAAACGGCGCCATTTATTTGAGCATGCAGTTCGTCAAAGGAACAACCCTGGCCGAGCTGTTGGCTGACGTTGGCGTGCCTTCCCTGACCACGCTCCTCTCTTGGGCAGACCAGATTTTAGCGGCGGTCGGTTTTGCACACGCCCGCGGTGTCATTCACCGCGACCTGAAACCGGCCAACCTCATGGTGACCGAAGAAGGCGCCATCAAAGTCCTCGACTTCGGAATTGCCAAAATCGAGAACACGTCTCTCACGATGACCGGGCTGGTCATAGGTACACCTGGCTACATGTCTCCCGAGCAGATCACCGGCAAGAAAGTGGATCATCGCGCCGACATTTTTTCCTTGGGCGCCGTCTTCTATGAATTGCTGACCCGCGAAAAGCCATTTGCCGGGGATATCGCTACTGTCCTTTACAAGATCGTGAATGAGGATCCCGTCGCGCCCGCGCTCATTAACCCGGCGATTCCCGGTGGGATCGATGCTGTCGTTCGGAAAGCTCTCGCCAAAGATCCGAAGGATCGATTCCAGACTTGCGAGGAAATGCGCCAGGCCTTTCTGGAGCAATCTGTCCGCGCACCGCTCACCTCGCCCGCGACCGTTCCGGCAGAACAGGTGGTCGCTGACCGGACGCCAGCCCCAGCGAGCGCTCGGCGTGCCCTTCAACTCGAGGCAACTGCTCCGCGAATCTGGCCGCGTCTGATTCTCGGTTCTGCCCTCCTTCTGATCGCAGCGGCGAGTTGGGCTCTCTACGTTCGTTCACGAACGGGTGCGTTTCCTCCGTTCGTTGCGAAACTCGAGAGCGAGATCAGAGCCCTGACTTCTGGCGCGGGAACGCTCAACGAGCCCTCCACGCAGGTACCTCGCCGTGCCGCCGATGAGCACAGCGTCGCGCCCGCCAGTCCTCAGAATCCAGAGACGGCGGATGCTCCGGCGCCCGTGTCACAAACATCCGCAATTCCGGCGGCTTCAAGCCCCGCAGCCTTACCAACCTTGCAGCCGGTCGCGGCGCAGTCGTCAGGCGATCATCCGATAAGTGACAGCGGGCCCGTGTCAGGAGCACCGGCATCGTCTCCGCCCGCGGAGACGTCCGAGAAGTCTGTCGACCCTGCCCAGACCGCTTCACCTCGAGCGGTTGAGTCGGGTGACCGCAATCAACCTGCAGCCGACAACGCAACCACCCACGACGCAGCCACCGCGTCTTCTGCCTCCAGCGACGATGACAAGCAAACTGCACCGCCAGTCACGCCAAAGCCGCTTGCCCGAAAACGCGCTCCGGAGTCGGCTTTGACGGTCGACGGTTTCAGCCGACAGGACATCCCGGATCTGCTGAGCCAGGCCGATTCCTCAACAGCGCGCGGCGATTATCGTCTGGCGCGTTACACATACGGACTTGTTCTAAAGCTCGATCGCAACAATGCTCAGGCGCGAGAAGGTCTACGCCGCCTGGCGGCCGCATGGCAGTCGCGCTGACTCCCGTCAACTCGGAAAACCGAGTGACCGGTTAGTTAAAATTTGGGTCTCGCCTCTGAACCTCGAGGTCCACCACAAACATCTGCGATGACTAGAATTCCCACGACCAAATCCTAAAACGTGAATCTTGCGGAAAACTGCAGGGCTCGGGGAAGACCGTCGGGGCTGATTTCCTGGAAGCTTCCGAAGTTGCCTGGGCCGGAATTGGGCACCAGATAACACTGCTGATTGAGGGACAAGCCATCACCGCAGTTCGTGCCGATGGGGTTGTATTGCAACTGATTGATGCCGTTGCCGTTCTGCACATAGTAATTGGCGTGGTTGAACAGATTGAAGGCTTGCACCTGGAGTTGCAGTTGCATGCCTTCGCGGATTTCGAAGCTACGGGCTAGGCCCAAGTCGATTCTCTCCAGCCAAGGGCCGTAGAAAGAATTCAGGCCGATGCCGGGCGTGGGTCCGGCGCCGTTTATGCCTCCGGCGGTGGCCGCAGTGTCCTGATTGAAAGCGGTGTCGTTCAGGTTGTCATTGCCGGGTGGCGGTTGCGGCGTGCCCGGGGGCGCGGCAGGATTGCCGCAACTGCTGAACGACAATGTGGGACTGGTGCAAGCGGTTCCTAACAAACCCGCATAGGGACGCCCGGAAGAGAACTCCATGACGCTGCTTAGGACCCAGCCGGAGAGGAACGTGCGTCCCACGTTGGACGTGGTGAGATGTTCGAGACGGGGGCGATACACTCCCGCGAAGGTAATGCGGTGACGTTCATCTAGCAGCGAGGGGGCATGGGTGTTGCTGAACTCGAACTGATTGTTGAAGTCCATGCCATCGAGCATGATGCTCTTGGCGTAGGTGTAGCCGAATTGCAGCGAAAAACCTTGTGACAGGCGGTGCTGCACTTGCACGAATAAAGAGTTGTAGTAGTTTTGCGCGGGGCTGATGAGTTCCTGGATCTGGCCGAGGATGTTGGGATTGACGATGCGGCCATCGGTGAGCAGACCATTATCCATGTTCGGGAGGGCATACGTCGGTCCTGTACAGGGCGCCGTCGTTGTGCCGGGAGGACAGACGGTGTAGGTAGTCGTGCCTTGCAGCGGTTGGAGGTTCGCGTCATAGGCGCTGCCGGAAATTATGTGCACGCCGTGATTCCACATGGTGCCAAGGGTTAAGGTGGTGTTCTCGAAAATCTCGCGCTCAATCTGCAAGCTTGCCTGCTCGACATAAGGCGCGCGGAACTGCGGAGAAACGAGGGAAATGTCGGTGGAAGCTCCGAATAGCGGGTTATTAGCAGCGAGAATATTGGGAAATGTGGGCACCTGTGCGTTCGGGAAACCGGTAGATGAACTGTAACTGGAGCTTGCTTCCACCTGCTGCGAAGCGAGGCCGTTCGAGATGACGGCGTTGCGGTAGTTCAGGCCGTTCATGTTGGTATAGAAGAGGCCGAAGCCTCCGCGGACTACGGTTTTCGACTCGGGCTGCCAAGCAAATCCGAAGCGCGGGGCGGCGCGTTTGAATTGGTTGGGATACTGGCCGGTTAAAGGGAAGGCGGGATTCTCGGCGGGCTGCGGGTAGACCTGGAAGTCTTCGCGCAAGCCCATTTCGAGGGTCAACTTTGGCAAGGCGCGAAATGTGTCCTGCACGTAAAATCCGTAGTAAGGCACGGAAAAAGAAAAAGTCGGGTTGCCGACAGCCTGATTGAAATTGCTGTACTCTCCGAGCGCGAAATACTCCAGATTGGGAAATTCATAGAGGCCGAGGGGCGACCCGAAATCGATAGCCTCGTTGGGATCGGCGCCGCCATCATCGGTGTCCGCGTCCCAGGTGCGGTTGAAGTCGAAACCGAATTGCAGCGTATGCTTGCCGATCACGTAATCGATTCGGTCGGAGAAAGAGTACTGTCTTTCAAACACTCCTCCGATCGAGAAAGGAGCGTTGCCCAGGATGAAAGCGCTGGGATTATCCAGAACCACGGTCGGCGTGTTCTCAGCCAAACCGGTGGGGGTCGCGGTTTCGCTATCCTGCGAGGTGCCAGCGTGGAATTCGTTCAGCAGGTTGGAGGAAAAAGAGTGCGTCCATCCCACAGTGGCCTGGAAGGTACGGACTTCGGCGTTGGCGAGGGTTTGCGTGCCATAGTTACCGACCGTCGGGTCAAGGATGACACCTCCGGGGGAATCGAAATGGTTCGCATTGAGGCTGAGAAACAGGCTATCGCGGCTGGTGGGCTGATAATCGAGACGCGGCGTAATGACCCAATCGTTGCCCTTCCTGGATTTGATGCCGAGATTGGAGCTGAGTGCGTTGAGGGTGTTCGATACTTGCTGCAGGTATAAGGGAAACAATGGATCAGAGGGGCCATTCGCGACGTCGGCGTCGGTGTCGATATTCGGTGAAGGTAAAGGACCGGTCGGCGCCGGCAGGGTCGTCCCGGCTGGAACATTAAAAAGGCTCAAGAGGGTAGGCAGGTTCGCGGGCGTCGGGGCCAAAGTCGGGTTGATGACGGCAATCGGGTTGTTGTGCAGTTGCTGCTCATAGTCCGCGAAGAACCATAAACGGTTGCGCAGGATGGGGCCGCCCACAGCGGCGCCGAATTGCTGCAAATCATCTTCCGGTTTGGGATTGCCGGCGGCTTTGTCGAGGGCGTCGTTGGCCTCGAACGCGGAGTTACGGTTGTAATAAAAAGCGCTGCCATGGAAGTCGTTGCCACCCGACCGGGTGATCGCATTCACAAAACCGGCTCCGCCGCCATAAATTGCGGTGTATGGGCTGACGGCGACTTGAAACTCCTGGATCGAATCTTCGCCAAACAGGTAAGGGATGCGGTTGCGGCCGACAATATCGGAGAAGTAGTTGTTGGTGGCGTTGGAGCCATCGACAGAGAATGAAGTGGAACCATTTCCGTTGGCGTATCCCGAATCCTCTCCACCCTGTTGTCCGGCAATGCTCACTAGGCCGGTGTCGCCGTCGTAGCTGGTATTCGGCGTCAGCATCATGAAGTTGGTGTATTTTCGTCCGTTGAGGGGCAAGTCTTCGATAAGAGAACGGTCGATGACCGTGGTGGCGGAGGATTCCTCCGGCTTGAGCTGTGGTGTTTCGCCGACCACCTTAATCGTGTCCGCGCTCGCTCCCACCTGCAGCCTGATGTCCTGCGACGTGGTGTTTCCTACTAGCACGCGCACCAGGACCTGGACATCGCGGAAGCCTTTGAGCCTTGCCGCGATCGAATAGTTGCCGGGCATGACTACCGGGAACCGGTAGAGTCCGGCATAGTTTGTCTCTCGAGATTGTTGCACGCCGGTCGCGAGGTTCCGGATAATAACCGACGCTCCCGGCACTACTGCCCCGCTCTGGTCCGTAGCCCGTCCGCCGAGCGAGCCGGTTAGTACAACGTTCTGAGCTGGTAACTGGAGCATGCTCGCTAAGACGAACAATGCGGCGAGCGGCAAGCGGGTGGTGAGCAGGCTTGGTGTCGTGGCGAATGGACGAAACATTTTCGTTTCCGAGTTGATTTTCATCGAACCGACCTCTTGGGATGCTGCCACCTGAGTTTGGCTAGACTTCAACAAGGACTGAAAAAAATAATCACTATTATTGCAGATCGTAACTATTGCGGATTGCAGCTAGCCTTTGAAGAAAACTGGCGAAGCTGAACACCCAAGGCGTAATTGCCAGTGGACATCTATTTGCGGGAGTCAACCGCTCAAGCTTCATCTCTGACCCATGGTCGCCAGGAGCAGGTGTACTTGATGGCGGAGCGATTTTCGTGGAATTGTGGGGGGCTGGTTGCGACAAGACCGGCGAGCTGCTGGCCCAGAGCGTAGATCACTCGCAGCTGCTATCCGGCTAGTTCCTTCCGTCCCCACGGCCGTGCGAGGTTCGTTCCTCTTAATAGTGGGCAACGAGAGAACGTTTCAAAGACTCTAAGATGGGACCTTCCGCGTGGTTTCCTTGCCGTCCCTCGGATCGTGCGTCTCGTTCTTCTTCCGGCGGCATGGCGAGGGCAACGCTTTGCAATGTCGAGCTGACGACCTCAAAGGTCTTCACGTAAGGAGTCCCGTCCAAGAGTTTTTCGAGGAGCTTCACTGCTTCGGGATAACCACTTGAGTTGAAAGCTTGCGCATTTCCTTTGTCATCCCAGAAGCTGATGGTTGCGACTTCGCTGCCATTGGGGACAGCCAGGGTGATCAAGTCGAGAAAGCCTTCCTGCTTTCGCAGCCATGGGAGGATCTCACCCTCCATGAGATTCACAAATTCCGTAAGCGAGTTCGGTTTCAGGCGGGCAGAAACTTTGCGGGCAACCAATGTCAACCTCCCCGGTGTTGGACCAGGGTTTTGAGCCTTCGAGCCGACCCAATCTGGACAACACCGCACATCTGGATAGTGCGTTTCAGCCTCAAAGCGTTTCGCTCGAGACGAGAGAACCGCTTCCCCACGGTTCTCCCGACTCGGGTTCTACCGCTGCAGGACGTCCGCCGGCGAGCATAACCACGGGCTGGCGGCTTGCTGCTGTGCCAGCAATTTGAGGGAGCTCCGAGTAAAAGGCAACGAAACTGTTCCCGAACTTGAGCTAACCAGCTAACGCACTAGAGGAAAGGCAGTTAATCGAACTTCTGACTTCCGATCTGCCATGCTAAAATCTCCCGCATTCCGCGGCGGGTGGGGCGTTCGTATGGAGCAGCACGGACCGGCGGGCCGGATCGTTCGTTTTGGGTCCTTCGAGGTTGATCTCCAAGAAGGCAAGCTCACCAAGGCCGGGATCCGGATTCGTCTGCAGGAGCAGCCGTTACAGATTCTTGCGTTATTGCTGGAGCGTCCCGGTCAACTTGTCACCAGGGAGGAAATCCGCCAGAAACTCTGGTCGCGCGATACGTTTGTGGAGTTTGACGACGCATTGAACACGGCGGTGCGGAAGCTGCGCGCGGCCTTGAACGATTCGGCCGACAATCCCAGGTTTCTGGAAACCGTTCCTCGCCGGGGCTATCGCTTTGTTGCTCCGGTGGCTTGGGTGCCCGAACCGCAAGCCGTTGCCCCAATCGAGTCCCCGGCGGGCCGACTCCAGTATATTAAGCGCTATTTTTGGCTTGCCGCTGCCCTGATTGTGGCCGCTGTGGCGGTTGGCGGATTCCGGCATTTTCGCCGACCTGGTTTCCAAATCTCTCCCAAAGATACGATCGTTCTTGCCGATTTTGCCAACACCACCGGCGATCCGGTGTTCGACGACACGCTGAAGACGGCTCTCGACGTTTCCCTGCGGCAATCGCCATTCCTGAATCTTCTCTCCGACAGCGAAGTCGTGAAGACATTGCAACAGATGACTCGTCCGGCGAACGCAAAGCTCACGCCTGAGGTGGCTCGCGAGCTGTGCCAGCGTGCGGCCAGCAAAGCCTACCTTGCCGGAGCGATTGGCAGCCTGGGCAGCGAGTACGTGCTGGGGTTGAAGGCGGTGAATTGCCATAACGCAGATACGCTGGCGCAGGAGCAGGTGACGGCGACGTCTAAAGAGAAGGTGCTGGATGCGCTCGGCGAAGCAGCGTCGAAGCTGCGCGGCGAACTGGGCGAATCGCTGGCTATGGTGCAGAAGTTTGATGTTCCGCTCGAACAGGCCACTACATCTTCGCTCGAAGCGCTGAAGGCACTTAGCCTGGGCAAAAAAGCTTCTGACGAGAAAGGCGCTGTTGCAGGCCTGCCTTACGATCTGCGCGCCATTGATCTTGATCCGAATTTTGCGATGGCCTACCGAGCTTTGGGTATCGACTACGCCAGCCTGAGCGAGCTAGGACGGGCCAGCGAGTACTTTACTAAGGCATTTCAGTTGCGGGAACACGCCAGCGAGCGGGAAAAGCTGACGATCGCTGCCGACTACTATTCATATGTCACTGGGGAACTGGATAAGGCGGCACAGACCTTTCAGCAGGAGATTGAGAGCTACCCGCGCGAAGATGCAGCGTACGTGAATTTGGGCCTGGTCTATGCCTTACAGGGGCAGCTTGAGAAAGCCGCGGAGACCACTCGGCCAGCGGTACGCCTTGCACCGGATGCCGTCAGCGAGTACGAGGATCTCGCCAACTACGCTCTCGCCATGCAGCATTTCGATGAAGCCCGACAGATCATCCACGAGGCGCAGGCGCGAAAACTGGGGGATGATGACTATTTACTGCACAATGTCGTCTATGCTCTTGGCTTTCTCACGTCTGACTCCGGCGCGATGGCGGAACAGCAACGGTGGTTTGCGGCCAAGCCCGCGTCTGAGAACGTTGGACTGGCGCTCGCCTCCGACACCGAGGCTTATAGTGGTCATTCTGCGAAGGCGCGGGAACTGACCAAGCGGGCGGTAGACTCGGCCATCCGGGCTGACAGCAAGGAAAATGGAGCGCTATGGCAGGCGAATGCTGCCCTGCAACAAGCGGCGTACGGCAATGCAGCGGGAGCGCGACAGTCTGCCGCAGAGGCTTTAAAGCTTGCTCCCGCGAGTCGAGGCGTCGAGAGCGAAGCGGCACTTGCATTTGCCATGGCGGGCGACATGACGCGAGCCGGATCTCTGGCACAGGACTTAGGGAAACGCTATCCGCTGGACACGCAGATGCAGTCGCTTTGGCTGCCCGCGATTCAGGCACAATTGGCGCTGGATAAAAAGGATCCAGCTCTCGCCTTAAACACCATGCCATCCGCTTCACCCATCGAATTCGGTTACCTGCCGTTCGTCATGAATGTTTCCTGCCTCTATCACGTGTATGTACACGGAGAGGCATACCTGGCAACTGGACAGGGCAATGCTGCTGCCGGCGAGTTTCAGAAGATTCTCGACCACAGCGGCATCGTCTGGAACTGCTGGACGGGAGCGCTGGCGCATCTGGGGATGGCTCGCGCCAATGCCTTGCAGTCGAGAACGTTGCAAGGACAAGGGCAGGGAGCGGATGCCGATGCAGCGCGCGTCCGAGCGCTCGCCGCTTACAAGGACTTCCTCACGCTCTGGAAAGAAGCAGACCCTGACATTCCCGTCCTGAAACAAGCCAAGGCGGAATATGCGAAGCTGCAGTAGTCGCCGCTGGCCAGACTGGCTTCCTCTATATAATCACGACCATGTTGGAGCTTGACCATTCTGCAATGTTGGCGGTCGCGTTGGCGGAGGCTCGCAAGGGGCTGGCCGAAGGAGGCATTCCGATCGGAGCTGCGATCTTTGATGCGGCGGGCAAGCGCGTCGGCTCTGGTCGTAACCGTCGCGTGCAGAATAATGATCCTTCCATGCATGGCGAGACCGATGCCTTCCGCAATGCGGGACGCCAACGCAGTTATCGAAACCTGACCATGGTTACGACGCTTGCGCCTTGCTGGTATTGCAGTGGATTGGTCCGGCAATTTGGCTTCGGTTCGCTGGTGGTCGGAGAGAGCCGCAATTTTCAGGGAGGCTTGGAATGGCTGCGCTCGCTCGGCGTGCGCGTCTTTGATCTTGACTCTTCGGAGTGTGCCTTGTTGCTGGGCGATTATATTCGCCGGAATCCCGCAGTGTGGAATGAGGACATCGGAGAAGAGTAGGATCACGGTTCTGATTGCGGAAGCGGGAAACCATGGCGACTCGGCGGCATATCCCGGGATTTTTATCTTAGTTGCTGCTGTTACGTACCCCCCACCCCCCCTATCTACCCCACCTATCAGAATCATAGAGTTACAGGCTAAAACGACGTAAATCTTTGGATTTAAAGGAGCTAAAGTCAAAATCCAGATAACAAGGGAGTTACAGGTCCATATGCTGGGGACTTGGCCGGTCGAATCGGTGCGTTGGACTTACTAAGTCGCGCACAACTTGGATTTTCAAAGAACTTAGTCGGATACGTCTACAACCTCACTGGGGATGTTGTCTTATCTTCTATTGTAACCCATGATGTCAACTATTACTTTGACTGCGGTGATGAGTTATGCAGTGGAGCTGCGAGCGCCTGCGCCGTCGAGCAGTGTGGCGGCCGGGCGGGGGCCCGGCTCTCCATCGTAGGACTCATCTTGGGGTCACTGGACTAGAAGGTGAGGCTCAGTGACATTTGAATCTGCCGCGGACTGCCGATGGTCTTGTTGGTTATGCCCAAGCCGCTCAGGGTCGGGCAGACGTACAGGTCGGTGTAGCTGGCGTCGCAAGGATTCGATGTTGCGGGCTGACCCAAGTAGGGAAAGCCCTGGAAGTTGATGTTCTGGCTCACGTCGTCGATGGGGATATCGAAGCTGGTGGTGTTGGTCAGGTTGAAGACGTCAAATTTGTACTGGAGGGTGTAGCGCTCGGTGATCGCAGTAGTCTTCACCACTTCCATGTCGGCGCGCCTCTGCCACGGTTGCCGGAAGACGTTACGCTGGCCCTCATCAACGAAGTTCGTCTCGTAGGGGTCATTGGAAGGAATGGCGCCATTCAAGGCACCTTCAGCCAGCAAAGGAACGCCAAAACAACTGGGCTTGAGTGCGGGAGCCCCAGAGTACACGCCCGAGTACCCGGTGAGCGCCTGCTTGGGCGTGCAACCGACAAGCGGAACGACTGGATTCGTAATGCCGTCGTTCACGCCGTAGAAGATGCTACCGACTGCGCCGGAGTAATCGATAACACTGTAGGGCTGACCACTCTGGAGGACGGTCAAACCTGAAATCGCCCATCCGTCGGCTACCTTGCCCTTGAATGTAGACTCCGAGTAGAACTTAGGCAGCTCGTAGCGATAGGTGAAGTTGATCACGTGCTTGCGATCGAAATCGGAGAGACCATAGCCAGAGCGCAAATTCAGAGGATTGTTGCCGTTGTAAAAGAGGCCCATCGCGCTTTGTTCGTCGTCGGAGTGAGAGTAGGTGTACGAGAAGCCAACCGAAAAGCCATGACTCATTCGCTTTTCAACGTGGGTCTGAAGCGCGTTGTAAGCTGAAATGCCGGCTGCGGTATAGGACTCCGACTCGGAGGAATAGCCGATGTAGGGAACGCGGAGGTCGACATTTCCGCCTTCAAAGGTTGACTGGTAGGGCGTGTTGCTGGTGGGGAGATTGCCGGGAGGAAGGTTGATGGGCGTGTAGCTGTTGAGCGCAGTGACGATGGTATAGCCGTACGTATAGTCTTGCTCGTTAACAGTCCCTTTCAGGAGGGGATTGGACGGCGAGGCGATCCGCGCCTGGTTGAAAGGCAGGGGAACGATTTCATGACGGCCGAGATTGCCTACGTAGCCGATCTCGATGGCGAGGTCGCGGCGCGGCTGCCATTGAATGTTGAGCGTCTGGTTGAGAGTGTAGGGGAGTTTGTTGGCGCGGTTGTAATCGGCGAAGGAGAAGAGCGGAATCCCGGTCTCGATGGCGGCAGCGTTGGGGAGATTCAGATCCGCAGGATTGCCGGTGGGAGGTGTATTGAGCGCCGGCCCCCAGGGGGCTTCGAAGGTGCTGCAATTGGTATATCCGTACACACTACAAGACGTCTGATTGACCCACGGCGGGGTCTGGTTGACACCGAAGGGACCACCGGCGATGACGCCGGAGGCAAACCCTGGGGACAGGTAGGTGAAGAGTTCTCCGCGATCGTAGTACATGCCCCAGCCGGCGCGCACGACAACCTTGTCGTTAAACATCTTCGGGCTCCACGCGAGTCCGATGCGCGGCGCGAGGCCCCATTGACGACCGGTGAGAGTGGAATTGCTGACCCCTTTGGTGGGAAAGAGAGGATTATTGCCGGCAACAATGAAGCCATTCGAAACGATGGAGTCGGTGGCCGCGTCGTAGTTGTAAGCCGCCGGATCGAAATTGAAAATCTTCCCGGTCTTTTCCGTCAGCCCTCCGTGATCGTCGAAGCGCAAGCCGACGCTTACGCTGAGGTTGGAGCGGAGCTGAAACTTATCCTCGAGGTATAGGCCATCTTCATTGGAGCGGTAGTAACGGTTGGCGTTGCCCTGCAAGAAGGTGGTAGTGATGTATCCGTCGGCGCTGTAGGTAGTGGGGGTACCGGTGAGAAAATTGGCGAAATTGGGGAAGCCGATCATTCCCGTGTTGGTCCTTCGATCGCGCGCATTGAGCTGGGTATAGGAGAAGCTTCCACCAAAAGTAATTGTATGTTTGCCGTGATTCCAAATGGCACTGGCGGAAGGCATCCAGCGGTTTTGAAAAATTCCGGTGAATGCGCCCTGCGAGGCGCCCGTCGATCCGATGGTGCTCGCAGCGTTGTAAACGCCATTTACATTGGCTGGGGAGGAATTTCCTAAATCGTCATAAATTGTAATTCCGGGGAAAACTGACGATCCAAAATTGTTGATGCCCGGGCCTATTTGTTGAGGGCCGAAGGGCTGGCCGATGGTGCTGTAGTCTTTCTCGCGAATGAACCCGAATACTTCGGTGAGGCTGAAGTTCGGTCGAAGGGACTGGGTGTTGGTAATGCTGGCAACCTGACTGCCGGCGTCTAAACGTTGCGTAAACCCTTGGACAGCGGAATACGCGAATGGCGCCGTGGTCGGATCGTGCTGGTAAAAATACTTCAATGCCAGCGTGTCTTTGGTACTCACCAGGTAATCGAGATCGGCTACGGCCTGATCGGTGATGAAATACGCTGGCTGGGTGACGAAAGCATTTTCCGGGAAGTTAAGGGTTGGGGTGAAATCAGGATTCGCCGAGGGAATCATGTACTGGCCGTTGGGCAACGTGTAGTTCAACATGGCGTAGGCAACGGGATCGATGGTGAATGGCCCGTTTGAGCCCGGCGTATTAGGCGCGATCACAGCGGTCACGCAACCTGGCTCGTTAGATCCGCCGCATGGCCAGTTGTTGTTGGCGACAGCAGCCAACGCCTGCGGGCTGCGATCGTCGGTCAGTCCGAAGGGCACGGCAGTGCGTGAGGTTCCAATCTCCAGATCGGAAACATGGGTGTGCTGGTAGCCCAAAAAGCCAAAAAGCTTGTCTTTGATGAGCGGGAAACCGAGTTTTCCGCCCGCGACGTAGCGGTGTAACTCGGGCACCTTTTCGTTGTTGGGGATGTTCTCATCCTGGTTGTAGAAAAACGGAGCGGCGTTGAGCCAGTCGGTTCCGCGGTGCCAATAAGTCTCGCCGTGAATGGCATTGGTTCCGGACGCGGTGCTCATGTCTATGTGAGCGCCGCTGGTTGAGCCCTGTTGCGCGCCATACATCGAGGTGTTCACGCTAAATTCCTGAACGGTTTCCGGTGCGGGCGTCGGTATCGCCTGACCGATGGAGAGATAGGGAGACGCCGTCGTCTGAATTACTTCGGCGGTGGTGCTGCCGGCGCCGGCGACTCCGGTGTTGTTGACGATGCGGGCGGAAGCCACCGTACTGGTAGTCTTGCCGTTGAACAAGTTGCTGGCGTCGACGCCATTGAGCAGGAAGGTGTTGCTGGTATCGCGCTGGCCGTTGGCCCAAATGGGCTGGTTGCCGAGTCCATCGTTGGCGCCGGTGCCGGAGGGCAGTTCGGCGTTCACTCCGGCGGAAAGAATGGCGAGTCCGGTGAAGCTGCCGGTGGGCAGCGGCACGGCCTCAATCTGCTTCTGTTCAAGGATGTAGCCGTTGGTGGTGTCGACCGCGTTCATGAGCGGGTCGGCCTGAACTTCGACGACGGTCCCGACCTTGCCGATCGGGAGGGCAACGTTGATGGTGGCGGTGCGATCCGCCTGAACCGTGATCGAAGGAACCTTCTGCGTCTCGAAGCCGTCATGGGTAAAGGTGAGCGTGTAGGTGCCGATGGGAAGGTTGACGAAGTCGTAGGAGCCGTTCGCGTTGGTCTTCTGGGTGCGGGTGAGTTTTGTCTGGTCACCCACAACCGTCACGTCAGTATTCGGCAGAACGCTGCCCGTCTTGTCCGTGACGGAGCCGGTGATGCCGCCGAGGGTCTGCGCCTGAGCACAGGGGGTAAAGGCAAACGGCATTCCCAGGAAAAGCCCGGCGAGGAGAACAAGCAATTTGGCTTTCTTAGACATGGTCGTCATCGGCGTCATCAGCGTTCGCTTCATCTTCATTCAATGGCCTCGTAGAAGTCTTGAGATGCAGTGATGCACTACCGCTTGCGAGCAGTCGATTCACTCGTGTGTCGTGGAAACGAAATTCGCGGCAAGGCTGGGTCGCGCGCGATGCGGCACGTAAAACTGATCAAGCGAATCTACGCCAGTTGGTTGCGGAAGGAAAGCGTTTCGTTCAGTGAAAATTTCTTTGCCGTAGATTAAATATTCTTATGGGGAGAGGCGGAAGTCGCGGGACCGTTTGGCGAACCAGTGCGCCGCCGAAACACGAACCACAGCAGGCCCGCCGTCAGATAGGCAAAGTAGACGTAGGGCAGTTTGCCGTACGGACCCTCGGGCACAGGGTATAAATTCCCAACCAGCGCGAGCAGCATGGCGGCGCCGGCGAGCCAGGGGACGATCTGAGCTCCGGGACGGAAAACACCGTGGTGGCGCAAGTAGCGTGGCAGGGCAATGCAAACCAACCCATAGGCGACGATAAAACCGTAGGTCGCCAGGGAGCCCAGCCAGCCGTAGACATCCAGACCGCTGGCGCCGCGGGCGGCCAGCACGGCAACCGGCAGGAGAGCGGCTGCTCCGGTGATGACGACGGCACGACTTGGCGTTTGATTCCGAGCGTGCGTGATGCGCAGAGAGTCGTGGGCGAGGCCGTTGTGCGCCATCAGCAGCAACACGCGTGCTGCCGCCGTAATGCATCCCAGAGTGCAGGCGAATAAGCTTACGAGCGCGCCGATATCGATCAGCACTCCCAGCATGGGGACGCCGCCGACTCGGGCCACCACATGCATTGGATCCTGACTCGTGCCCAAGTCCTGGCCCGCGATGTGGAAACCCAACACTTCCGCGTAGGCGCAGATAATGAAGAAAGCTCCGGCGAGAACGGCACTTTGGATGACCGCGCGCGGAATCGTCTTCAGCGGGTTGCGCGCCTCGGATCCCAGGGTGGTCGCGCTCTCGAACCCCACGAAACTGAAAAGCGCGAGAACCAGTCCCAGCCGCAAGCCGCTGCCGGTCATACCGTGGAGATGGAGTTGCTCCCGATCCAAGTGCCAGCCATGGCGCAGCAGGAGCAGCGCGACTACGATCACAATCACAGTGACGGATGTGGCCTCGATCCAGAGCATAAGCTCGGCGGAGATCTTCACGTCGCGATAGGCAATCCAAACGGAAACGCCCGTGACTAGTGTGGCCAGCAGAACAGCGGAGTAAGCATGGCCGGTGGCATCTTGCAGCAGCAGGTTCGCGTAGTGGTAGAAACCGCCTATGACGCTCGATCCCGTGGCCACGTAGGCAAGTAAGAGACTCCAGGCGACGGTTGCGCTGAGCCAGGGAGGCTGGGCCATGGAAGCGTAGGTGTACAACGAACCAGGCGACGCGGAATGTCTGGCATAACGGGCAATGCACAAGGCAACGAGCAGCACGGCCGCGGTCGCCAGCGCGTAGGCCAGCCAGGTCGCATTGCCGGCGAGGGCGCAAACCAGCGGGATGGTGGCCGCGGGCGAGGTGGTGGGAGCGATGGTGGAGACTGACTGCGCCAAGGTTTCCATGGGAGAAAGAATCTCGCGACGCAGGCCGTAGTCGGGCGAAGCATGGTCGGTGGCCGCGGAAGTTTTTGCGACGGCTTGGGTCGAGCGAGGGGAATTCTGCTCAGGCTGCATTGGGGTGGGATTGTATAACACCGCTCGCGCTCTACTCGCATTCCACCGCGAACGAGAATCTAAATCGAAATGCGGTGTATCATCTTGCAACGTTTCAGCCACGGCGTTCGACGCACTTGCCGGGAGAAGAGAGCATTCGATGAAACTTGAAAAGGAGTTGTTACGGAGTCTTCCCAAAGTTCTTTTGCACGAGCATTTGGATGGGGTGCTGCGGCCGCGAACCGTGATTGAGTTGGCGAAAGATGCTGGATACGCGGGTCTTCCGACGGCAGATCCTGCGGCGTTGGCGCAGTGGTTTTATCGGGGAGCGAATCAGGGGAGTCTCGCCAAATATCTGGAAGGCTTCACCCACACCATCGCGGTCATGCAAACCGAGGAGGCTCTGGAGCGCGTCGCGTATGAACAGGCTGAGGATCTGAAAAACGACGGCGTGGTTTACTTCGAAACTCGCTTTGCGCCGATCTTTCACACCCAAAAAGGACTGACTCATCAACAGGTGGTCTCGGCAGTTTTGAAGGGACTGGAACGAGGACGCAAGGATTTTGGGGTTTCGTCGGGATTGCTCATCTGCGCTATGCGCAACATGGACGTTTCGCTGGAAATGGCGGAACTCGCCGTCGATTTTCGGGAGCGTGGAGTTGTCGGCTTCGATCTTGCCGGAGAAGAAGGCGGTTATCCTCCGAAGAAACACGTGGCAGCTTTTCATTACATTCAGCGGGAGAATTTCAACATAACCGTTCACGCCGGGGAAGGTTATGGAAAGGAATCGATTTGGCAGGCAATTCAGTACTGCGGGGCACACCGAATCGGACACGGGACGCGATTGATCGACGATATCGCCGTCGTGGACGGCAAGGCCGTTAAGTTAGGCGACCTCGCCCAGTACGTGCTGGATAAAAGAATTCCGCTGGAAATCTGCCTTATCAGCAACGTCCACACCGGCGCTGCGGCCAGCCTGGGAGAGCACCCTTTCAAGATTCTTTACCAGGAGAAATTTCGCGTGACCCTCAATACCGACAACCGCTTGATGAGCAGCACCAGCATGACCCAGGAGTTCGAGGCTGCTGCAGAGACTTTTGGCCTATCTTTGGATGACTTCGAGAAAATCACCATCAATGCGATGAAAAGCGCTTTTTTACCTTACGGCGAGCGCTGCGATCTGATCTATTCGATCATCAAGCCTGGTTATGCCAGGGTTCGTAAGTCCATGAACGCGTCGACTTACTCGCAGAATTGATTGGCTAGGCTGGGATTCCGGATATAGATGCCGCAAACTGCCATACATAATGTAGTTATAAGGTTCGCTCTGGCGCTGATTTTTGCTGGCTACATGTATGGTGTGGCTGGCGCGCAGATGACGACACCGGCGGCGACGGCGACGTCAGCGTCGTCAGTCGTCATAAAGGTCAAGGTTGTGATAGTCGCGATGTTTGAACGCGGAGAAGATACTGGAGACACTCCGGGCGAGTTCCAATTCTGGGTGGAGCGCGAGCATCTGGACCAGGTTCTGCCGCTGCCTGCCGGCTATCACCATGTGCGGCTCAACAAGGACGGAGTCCTCGGCATGGTCACTGGCGTTGGAACGGCGAAGGCGGCCGCCTCGGTGATGGCGCTCGGCCTCGACCCGCGGTTCGACCTGTCGAAGGCATACTGGATTGTTGCGGGCATCGGTGGAGGCGATCCGGCGGACGTGTCGGTAGGCTCGGCGGTTTGGGCTGACCATGTCGTTGACGGCGACCTGGCTTTCGAGATCGATGCGCGTCAGATCCCTGACAATTGGCCGACCGGGTACCTTCCCCTGCGGAAAGGCACGCCGTACGAACTGCCCGTTAGTAACGACTACGGTGAGGTTTATACCCTCAATCCGCTGCTTGTCGGTTGGGCGTTTCGGCTGACCCAAGATGTGCCACTTGCGGACTCCGACGAGTTGCGCAAATCACGGGCGCGGTTTCCCGGGTTCGCCAATGCGCTGAAGCCGCCGTTTGTGGCGCGGGGCGACACGTTATCGGCCAGCACGTTTTGGCACGGTTCCAAGATGGATGAATGGGCCAACGCCTGGACGCGTTATTACACCGGAGGCAAAGGGAATTACATGGTCGCAGCCATGGAGGACTCCGGTACGCTGCAGGCGCTCACGTTTCTAAGTGCGGCTGGGCGCGTTGATTTGCAGCGCGTGCTGGTGCTGCGTACGGTCAGCAATTACGACCGTGAGCCTCCGGGAATGCCGGTTGCTGAAAGCCTGAAAGAAATGGTTTCGGGCAATTACTCGGCTTACCTGCCTGCCCTCGAAGCAGCCCAGGTCGTCGGCGATAAAGTTGTCCGGGATATTGTTGAGCACTGGGCCGATCGCGAGTCCGCAATTCCTCATACCCCTTAGAACGACGCTAGCTGGAAAGCGCCGCCAGAGTTTCCGCCAGCACCAGCGTTCCCCGGGCGATATCCTCCGGAGACGCATACTCGTCGGGACGATGACTATATCCGTTGCGGCAGGGGATGAAGAGCATTGCGGTGGGCGTGATGCGCGACATAAACAGCGAGTCATGGTAGGCGCGGCTCACCATGGGCAGAAAAGTCAGATTGTGTTTTCGGCAGGATTCGGAAAGGACCTCGACCACGACGGGCGCGCAGGTTGCCGGCGCATCCGCGTTCACTAACTCGGTGCGAACCGACAGTTGACGCTTCTCCGCGATTGGCTTAGTGGCGGCTTCTATCTTCTGCATCACGGCGTCACGCCGCTTAAGATCGGTGTCACGAATGTCGGCGGTCAGGCGAACGCGGCTGGGAATGCTGTTGACCGCTCCGGGAAAAACCTCGCAGATGCCGACCGTGGCCACGGTATCGATGGCTCCGCTGGTGAGCGCGGCGTTCTCGATGGCGAGGATTAATTCGGCCGCAGCGCAGAGCGCATCGTGGCGAGCGGGCATCAGAACTCCACCCGCGTGTCCGCCTGAGCCTTCGATCGAGATATTCAAACTGGCGGGCGCTGCAATGCTGGTCACCACTCCCAGCGGAATTCGCTCGCGCTCGAGCAATGGTCCCTGCTCGATGTGCAGTTCGACAAACGCCTTATAGTAAGAGCTCGGCAGTTTGACGGTTTCGAGGTCTCCGCGCACGCCCGCTCTTTCGCGAACTTCATCGAGCGAAACGCCTTCGCTGTCCTTGAAGTGCCGGGCTGCCTGCGGAGAAAGAGTTCCTGAAAGCATTCGGCTTCCGATGCATCCGATCCCGAAGCGGGTTGGCTCTTCCGAAGTGAACACCAGCAATTCGATGGAATGCCTGGGACGGAAACCGGCGCGCTGCAAAGCTCGAATTGCTTCGAGACCCCCGAGAACGCCGACCACACCGTCGTACTTCCCGGCATTGGGAATCGCGTCGATGTGAGAACCGGTGCCGACGGCCGGAAGCGTGGGATCGGAACCCAGCCAGCGCACGAAGGTGTTTCCAATTGGATCTTGCCGCACGACAAGACCGGCGTCTTCGCAGCGGGCTTTCAGCCAGGCGCGAGCTTTCAGATCGGTGGAGCTAAAAACAATTCTCGTGACCGCTGGCACTTCCGCGTCAGAGATCGCGGCGAGCCCTTCGATTTCGGACACCAGCCTCGCTTCGTCAACTTCGAGCTTCATGGCTGCGCGCCTGCCAGGGGATGCCGGTTCGAATCTTTGTAGATGAGGTACTTGGCGGAGATTTTTCCGATCGCTCCGAACCACTGTGGACACCATGGCGCCATCCAGATGAAATCCCCAGCCGTGACCGGATACCAGGAATCTCCGAGCCGGTAGATGCCGCCGCCTTCGAGCATGATCAACCCGTGCTCCATCACATGCATTTCGACCTGGTTGAGTGCGGCGCCGGGCTGGTAGACCATGGTGTTGACCGCAAAATCGAAGCTCATCTCGTCCGGCAAAAGGCACTTGACCTGCAAACCGGGATCATCTCCGAGTGGATGCGACGCGACTTTGTCCTCGTGCGAAACGATTAAGCGTGGCGGTGAGATCGTATGCAAAGTTTCATAAGCCTTCTCAATCACGGCCACGCGGCTCTTCTCGGTCGCTGTGATGCGGTGCACCTGACCTGCCGGCACATAGGCGTAACCGCGCGCCCCGAGCTGGCTTTGCTGCTTGTTCACGTCCAACTTGACAGCGCCTTCGATCACAAAGACGAAACGCTGCGCCGTCGTTTCCCCCAACTCGCCAGCGGGTTCAAATTCCGCCGTGTACTGCGTAAAATGCGCGCCCAGTGCCGAGCCTGCGTGCACAACCGCGGCGCATCCTTTCATGCCCGGCAGCGTAGTACGCACAAATGTGTCGGGCGTTAGTAGTAGATGATTCGGCTGTTGTGCGCTTCGTGTACGACCGAGATTATGCAAGCTGTGCCTTTCCTTGAAACTTAGATGACGACGCCAACTGATCGAGCAGGTGCAATCCGCAATCGATCGCCCTGGCCACGTCGCCGACTTCCACGGATTCCGCTGGATCGTGGCTGATGCCGCCTGGCGTACGCAGAAAAATCATAGCGGCAGGAACTTTTTCCGCCAGTATCATGGCGTCGTGGCCGGCTCCGCTTACCATGCGGTAGGGCTCGCATCCCGCACCGCGGACGGCTTGTTCCACCTGGCCTACGAGAAATGGATCCATGGGGACGGCCCGCTGGTTCACCAGCACATTCGAGCGCACGCTTAGTCGACGGCGCTTCGCAATATCTTCCGCCTGACGAATCAAATAGTCCACTGCCTGGTTTCGCGCTTCGTCATGCTGGTGACGAACATCGAGGCTCACTCGCGTTTCCCCGGCGATTACGTTGGTCGCGCCAGGCTTCGCTTGGATTGCGCCCACCGTAGCCACCAGCCCAGAAGTGTTCAGCGCCCGCTGCTCGACCGCGCTGATCCACTGGGCAGCAGCGGCAAGCGCATCGTGGCGGAGATTCATCGGCGTCGTTCCGGCGTGATTCGCATGGCCAAGAAACGTGAACTCCAGCCGGCTTTGGCCGGCTATCGCTTCGACGACTCCGAGCGGCCGGTTGACATTCTCGAGGACCGGCCCCTGCTCGATGTGGAATTCCAGGTAGCCGAAAACATCTCCGCCGATCGCCGCTTGCGGAATTTCTGCTGGATTCAGACCAAAGTCCGCGATCGCTTGGCGGATTGAGATTCCTTGTGCGTCGTGGCGGCTGAGCAAATCTTCACCCAGGCTGCCCACGAGCGCGCGGCTGCCGATGAACGGCGTGCTGAAGCGAACGCCTTCCTCTTCGGAGAAGCCGACGACTTCGATGGCAAAGGGAAGCTCGCGGCCGTTCAACGCACCGAGCAGCGCGATGGGAAGAACTACTCCGAGGACGCCGTCGTACGCTCCGGCGTTGGGCACGGTATCGAGATGCGAGCCGATAAGCAATCGTGGCGGGTGCGGCGCATCCGCCTTCTGCGCTTGGTAAAGCATGCGCAGATTTCCTGCGGCGTCGACGCTTGACGAGACCCTTAAAGGAGCAACCCATCGGGCAATCTCGCGGTGGCACTCGCGCATGGGCGGAGACAGAAATGTACGTCGGATGCTGCCGGCATCTTCACTGAAGCGGGCGAGCGCCTGACAACGGGCGATGACCTCGCTGGCGTAATCTGTTTTGTTGCGGCTTGCCTGCACTGATTCACCCTAACGACAATTCACCTTTAGCGCCTATCGATTTTCTTGACTGTTATCTTTCCGCTGCGTCTAGACCTGGCGAATGACTTTTGCTGCCGCCCAGCCGATCAGGACCAGAGCAGTCAGGATCTCCCAGCCATACCTGTTGCCGTAGGTTCCCACGGGAAAATGATTGCTGATCATGAGAAAAACTACGGGCACGGCCATGAAAGTATTGTGCTTGGAGCGCAACTTGGCTTGGGCGACGAGTGCCGGATCAAACTTGGCGCCGGCCGCTGCAGCCGCGATCATCTTGCGCTGAGCGGGGAGAATCCTGAACCAGACATTGGCGGTCATGATGGTCCCGAACATCGCGCCCACGTGAATATAAGCGGCGCGTCCGCTGAGAACGTGCATCAGTCCGCAGGAGATCGCGGCTGTCATGACCAGCGAGAACGCCGCGAACGCCGTTTCAGATTTTCCGAGAGCTGACCGGACCGCCCGATCGTAGATGTGCCAACCCGCGGCCAGAACGGCTAGGCCAATGACGACGCCGGCACCTTGGGAAATGTTGGCTACGTCGGGATCGACGAGTCCGCCGGTGAAGTAATAGACGAGGATGAGCAGCACCATTCCGCTGATCCACGTCATTAAAGCTTCCCAACGAAACCAATGGACAAGCTCGGGCGGGACGCCGAGGGATTTTTGTTTTTCGACGGAATAAAATCCGCCGCTGTGGACCATCCACAACGCCGGAGGTGTTTTTGCGGCAGCGGATGCTTTCTCGAGTCTTCCGAATTGGCCGTCCAACCAGGTGAAGTAATAAGTTTGGCCGACCCACATGATTCCCGCAAAAACATGGAACCACCGCACCGTGAGGTGGATCCATTCTCGGATGGAAAAGGTCACGTTGGTCGGCTCCCTCGGATTCTTGTTGCCCGTTGATGGTCAACTACCGCGATAAGTCGTGTATCCATTGGGACTCAGCAGCAACGGAATGTGAAAGCGGTCTTCACCTTCTCGAACATGGAAAGTAATCTCCACCAACGGATACAAGCCGTCCAGTTTGCGCGCGGCAAAATAAATCGCGGTCTCGAAACCGAGGCGATACAGCCCTGGAGTCAGCGCTTCCTTCTCCGGCAACAAGTGAGAGCACCGCCCGTCCTGATCGGTGCGTGCCGCCGCCAGCAGCCGCCAGTTGCCGGACGCATCTCGCCGCTCTAGACGCACCGGGACATCCTTCGCCGGCTGTCCGAGCGCTGTGTCGAGAACGTGGGTTGAAATGCGCGTCATTATTATTATTATTGTTAAATTTGAAGCCACTTTCTCAGACGAAGCTGCGTGATCTGCCGCTGCTGCTCCGCGGCTTCGTGAAGTTCGGTGTGCTCGTCATTTTCCAATCGTCGTTGCAAAATCCGCAGAATCTCGTCCGGGGACTTGGCCGTCGCGCACACTATGAAGATGCGGCGAAACTTGCGCTCGTATTCACGATTCCGTTCTGCGAGCGCACTCTTTACAGAATCGCCGGCATCGGCGACACCGCGCTGCTCCTGCTCAGACCATGCGGCCGACTGAGGCAACGCCACTCTCGGCGCCTGCGTCTCACCGGTCTTCAACTCGCCGGTCTTAAACTCGCCGATCTTCGACTCGCCGATCCGCGGATGTCCGCGAAATGCCTCCAGCCAGTCCGACTCCGCCAGACCGCGCCAAGTTTCGTCCGCCGCCGTCAGAAGAGCGGCTTCGTCGGGAAGAGGTCTTCGCGCCACCATTTCATCGGCCCAGGCTCGCGAGCCACAGCATGGCAGTATCTCATTCACGGCTGCCGCAGCGGGAAGAAAATTCCAGCGCGCCAGCACACTCATGCTGTCCTTCCAGTCGCGCGCAGTTGCTCGAGAAATTCGGCAACCAGATTGCCCGTCACAGCCACGCGGTATCTCGCAGTGGATCGAATGTCATCAATCGGATGAATCGCAGCGGCGATCGTCTTTTTTGCCAACTGCAAAAGCTCCCGATCGACAGACTTTCCCGACACGACGCGCTCCACATCGGTCAAAAGAAATGGAACGGGCGCGACGCTGCCGAGCGCAATGCGAACGTCGTCGATCACACCCCCAACTACACCGCCGCGAAGCCGTCCCAACGCGGCTACACAGACTTTCGAAATCGCCTGAGCGTTGCGAGCGCCGACTTTGCGGGAGTAATGAAGATGCTGCGAAAACTTTCGCCGAAGACAGATGGCGCGAATGAGTTCGTCGGGCTCCAACTTCATTTTCTTGTAGCCGGTGTGGAAGCCGACGTAAGGTACACGGCGCTCGCCCCGTACCGACGTTAAAATCAGTTCCGCTTCGTAGACTAGCAGCGCCGGCAAGGAATCTGCCGCGGGCGAGGCATTCGCTATATTACCCCCTAGCGTTCCACGATTCTGGTTCGCAATTCCTCCGGTCCACCGGGCGGCGCTCGCGAGCAGCGGAAACTCTTGTGCGATCACATCGTGCTCGCGCAGTTCGGTGTAAGTGCACCCCGCGCCGATCTTGATTTCGTCCGGCGAAACCTCGATGCCACGAAGCTCCGCTAAATTCCAGATACTCACCAGCTTCCGCGCAGGAAGTTTGCCGGCCGCATACAGCACCATCAAATCGGTGCCGCCAGCGATCGGGACCCACTTGCCCGGCTGATCCGCGAGAAGTGCAACGACCGTCTGCAGTGTCCCCGGCGCAATCAATTCGTAATCGGCGGGATCGGATCTCATGCAGGATTCTTGCGGCGGGAAGCTTCCGCCACAGCCTCAAAAATCTGCATGTAGCCTGTGCAACGGCAAAGATTGCCCGCCAGGGCTTCACGAATGTCGTCCAGAGTCGGATCGGGATTCTTGTTCAGTAGATGGCTGGCGCTGAGAATCATTCCAGGAGTGCAGATGCCACATTGCGCGCCACCGCAATCCAAAAAGGCCGCCTGCAGCGAGCTTACCTGCGGACCCCCGGCGACACCTTCAATGGTCGTTAGATTCGCGCCCGCTGCCTGCAGCGCTGGAATGAGGCAGCTATTCACCAACTTGCCGTCCATCAACACGGAGCAAGAACCACATTCGCCCTCGCCGCAACCTTCCTTTGTGCCGGTCAACTGAAGCTCGTTTCGCAGGACATCCAACAGCCTCTCCATGGGAAAGACGCAAACGGTCTCGCGCTTGCCGTTTACGAAAAAAGAAAACTCGCATTTGCGGCGGCGCTCGGAGGAGTGGCTCATCGGTCTCCGTTGGCCGAGACTGCTTCGAAGATATCTTCGGGCATGAGCGGAACGGAATCAAAGCGAGTGCCAAGGGCATCTTCGATGGCATTGGCGATCGCCGGAGCCGGGCCATCCATGGGAAGTTCGCCGATTCCTTTTGCGCCATATGCCCCGTGAACATTGCCCATTTCTTCGAAGAATACCCGAATCGACGGCAAGTCCGCGGAGGTCGGCATGATGTAGTTTGTCATCTGCCCATTCTGCATGCGTCCATTTTGCCAGACGACTTTTTCATAGAGCGCAAACCCGATGCCCTGCGCCACGCCGCCGGCAATTTGGCCCTTCGCCAGAACGGGATGAAGAACTCTGCCGACTTCCTGCAAGGCCACGAAATCCTGGACAGTTGCGCTATAGGTTGAAAGGTCCACCGCGACTTCCGCAATATAAATCGCCCAGGCAAAAGAAGCATAGGCTTCCCCGCGATATTTCTGATCATCCCAGAAAACTCCCTCTGGAGCTTCGTAATGCGCGAAGGAGCGCAGCTCGCCGTGCGCGGCAATATGCGTCCGGCAGGCTGAGCGAAATTCTTGCGGTGAGTACGAACTGCCAAGCGAGCCGCTTGCAATGAGTGTTTGCCTGATTCCCAGAGCGGCCGACCGTACTAGGTTTCCGACGACCATGGCCGTGCGCGACGCAACCGTCGGACCGCTGTTCGGTACTTGATTCGTATCCGGCTGTGCAATTCGGACGTCGTCATAGGGCAAGTCCAGAGCTTCGGCCGCGATCTGGCAGAGCACGGTGTTGGTGCCTTGACCGAACTCGGTGCTTGAAACCAGCACTCGCACGCCGCCGTCGGCACAGCCTTCCACCGCAACCACGGAAGCGAGATATCGCTCGCCCGAACCGGTAAAGCCCGCGCCGTGCAGAAAGGCGGCGATCCCCATTCCTTTCCGGATCGGCCCCAATTTGTTTTCGCCCGCGAAGCGGGCTTTCTTTTTGGTGTAATCGGAAAGTTCGAGGGCTCGATCAAGAAGTTTCTGCAGATCAATTTCTTCGCGGATTGTTTGTTCTGTGGTCGTGGTTTCGCCGGGCTTGAGGAAATTGCGGCGGCGGATTTCTACCGGAGAAAGGCCGACGACCTGCGCGATGCGATCCATGTGCCGCTCCATCGCGAACAGGCTCTGCGGAGCGCCGAAACCACGAAACGCCCCGTGCGGCGGGGCGTTTGTGGCCACGGCCTTCCCGCGAATGCGGACGCTCGGCCAATAATAAGGACCACCGGCATGGATGATGCCCCGCGAGAGGACTACGGACGACAACGTCGCGTATGCACCGCCGTCGATCGTGAAGTCGATCTCTCCCCCCAGAATTTTTCCGTCTTTGCTGACCGCGGTGCGATGGCGCGTGCGCGAAGGATGACGCTTCGTCGTCGCCGTCATGTCTTCCAGGCGATCATAGATGATCTTCACGGGCCGTCCAGACTTCATGGCGAGAAGAGCCGCGTGGCCCGCGATGATCGAGGGATAATCCTCCTTGCCACCGAAAGCGCCCCCGGTCTCAGCCTGCACCACACGAATCTTCTCTGCCGGCAGATCGAACAACGCCATCAGCGCTTTGTGCACGTAATAAGGACACTGCAGCGAACCCCAGACGGTAATTCCCTGCTCGCGATCGAAAACTGCAACCACCCCGTTATTTTCGATGTAGAGCTGCTCCTGCGCTCCGGTGGTGTACTCGCCTTCGACGATGTAGTCGGCCCTGGCCCAGACGCTATCGACATCGCCTTCCGAGATCAGGAAAGTTTTGAGTATATTGTCGGTCCCCCAGATGATTTGCGCAGGGCGTTCACTTTCTTCGATAGTGAAAATCGCGGGCAGGGGTTCGTATTCGATTGAGACAGCATCCACGGCCTTCCGCAGGAGATGCCGGTCCGGATGCGCCAAGACTAAGATCGGCTCCTCGGGATGATTGACCATCTCATCGGCCAGGCAGGGCTGATCGTCTCCGATCAGAGCGATGCAATTCTTGCCGGGAATGTCCCGCGCCGTGACAGTTACAAATTCGGACCAATCGAATTGCGGGGCAAACGAAATCTTCTTGATTATGCCGCGAGGGATCTGACTGCGAACCGTCGCACCGTAGAGCATTCCTGGCATGGTCATGTCGTCGATGTAGCGGGCGGCACCCGTTACTTTGTCGCGGCCTTCCTTGCGCGGCACCGACTTGCCGATGATGTGCTCTTCCGTCATGCGTTAACCATATAGGGATTGCTAGCTAGCGAACTTCCCTCCCTTCTGCTTTTTCGCAAAATGTACCCTCGCTGAATACCGGTTGCCCGCGCAGGTACGTCGCTTTCACTACTCCCCGCAATTTGTTCCCTAAATACGGAGATACAGGATACCGATAATACAGCCGATCTTCGGTCACGACGAACTCCGCTTCCGGTTCGAAGATCACGAAGTCAGCGTCAAATCCTTCCGCGATTCGTCCTTTGCGAGCACTGCATCCGGCCAGTTGAGCTGGTGCTTCCGCCATCCAGCGGGTGAGATCGATCAAAGTGAATCCGCGCTGGCTGGCCTCGGTCCACATTAAAGGAAGCGCCAGTGAAAGACTCGCAATGCCGCCCCAGGCAGTTTTGAAGCTGCCTTCGTTGAGCCGCTTCATCGCCGGCGGACACGGCGAGTGATCGGTGGCTACCAAGTCGATGATTTTGTCCTTCAGACCCTGCCACAATCTTTCGCGGTTTTCGCGAGAGCGAATTGGGGGCGCACACTTGCACAATGTGGCCCCGTCCGGAATTTCTTCGGCGCAGAAATGCAAATAGTGTGGACAGGTTTCAACACTGACCGGAAGCCCCGCCGCCCGCGCGGCGCGCAGTTCCGCCAGCGCCGAACTCGCCGAGAGATGAACAATGTGCAAGCGGAATTTGTACTCGCGGCAGAGGGACAGCAACAACCGGATCGCCGCGAGCTCGCCTTCTTCCGGCCGCGATTGAAGATAGGTAGAGTAGTGGCGCCAATCCACATCTTCATTATTATTATTTTGCAGACGCCGCGTGGCTTCATCGATGGGGCCGGGAAGTTCGGCGTGAACCAGCAGTGGCAGGCCGGTTCGAGCCACATGAGGTAACGCGGCACGAAGCTCGGCTTCGGTGACCATGGTGAACCCATCGATTCCGGGATGGATAAGAAAGCATTTGAACCCGGGCACGCCCGCGGCCGCGAGGGCTTCGATCTCAGCCTGATTGTCGCTAACCACTCCACCCCAAGCCAGCCAATCGACCCAGCATCGTCCGGCGGCGGCTTGGCGTTTGGCGGCAAGCGCGGCGACTGTGGCGGTCGGCGGCAGACAGTTGAGCGGCATGTCGACTAGCGTCGCGTAGCCGCCCGCCGCCGCCGCGCGCGTTGCCGTCTCAAATCCTTCCCAATCAGCTCGCCCCGGATCGTTGATGTGCAGATGAGAATCGATAAGTCCCGGGAGAATCACAGCGTCGCCGAAGTCGTGCACCTCGGTATCAGCCGGCACCTGATTGGCAGGAACGATGCCGGCGATTGTTCCGTCGCCGACGTCATTGGAATTGGGCACCAGAATCGCTGCCGGACGAATTCCATCCGGCGTAGCGACCCGACGCGAAACAAAAGCCCGCCCGTCCATGCCCGAGCCTATCGTGCCTGTCCGCCTTTTTCAACTTTTCCGGTCGTCACTTAGAGCGACATCGGAGACTGCGCATCAGAAAAACTTTGCGTATTCCTGGACGCCGCTTATACTTGCTTTCTCAACCACGACTGCGAAAGAGTCCATGACGACCGATTTGCGCGCAGATGCACGGGCAGCAGGGATCAGCCCGCTCTTAACGATTACGCAATGACGGATGACGGAACAGAGCCACATGGACAAAACTTTCATGGTCCGCGCGATTCAACTCTCGCTCGAGAATGTACGCTCCGGGCGCGGTGGGCCGTTCGGCAGCGTTATCGCCAAAGAAGGCGTCATCGTAGCGGAAGCGGCGAATCAAGTCACGGCGACGAACGATCCTACGGCGCACGCCGAAGTGTTAGCTATCCGCGAGGCCTGCCAGAAACTTCGTTGTTTCGAACTCCGCGGCTGCGATCTCTACACTTCCTGCGAACCTTGTCCCATGTGCCTCGGTGCGATCTACTGGGCCCGGATAGACAGAGTTTACTTTGGCAATCTCGCCGCGGACGCCGCGAAAGTCGGCTTTGATGATTCCGCGATCTATGCGGAAATCGCGCAGCCGCACGCCGAGCGCGAGATTCCCATGATTCAGATGATGCGCGAGGAAGCACTGGCGGCATTTCGAGCGTGGGAGCAACATCCGGGCAAGATTCGTTATTGAAGTTGTCGGTTCTCGGTTCTCCGTAAGAGCCTGAGAACTATTCCAGGAAGACATTTGATCGATCGCTATTTCAAACTCGCGGAGAACCACACTACTGTTAAACAGGAAATGCTGGGCGGCCTCACGACATTTGTAACCATGGCCTACATCATCGTCGTGAACCCGCAGATCCTGGCGCAAGCGGGAATGCCGCCCGAAGGCGTTCTATTTGCGACGTGCATCTCGGCCGCCGCCGCCACGCTGGTGATGGGCCTCTACGCCAACTATCCCATCGCTCTTGCGCCTGGGATGTCACTGAACGCGTACTTCACTTATGCCGTCTGCCTCAGCATGCATGTTCCGTGGCAAACCGCGCTGGCGGTAGTTTTCTTTTCCGGCACGGTGTTTCTGCTGCTGACTGTGACCCGCGTGCGCGAACAAATTGTCAACGGTATGCCCGACTGCCTTAAACACTCCACGGCGACGGGCATTGGAATGTTCATTGCCTTCATCGGGCTGCGCAACGCCAAACTGGTGGTCGCGAACCCTGCTACCTTCGTTGGCCTCGGACGCTTCTCCGATAAGGAGGTGCAAACGGCTTGTTTCGGACTTGCCTTGACTCTCATCCTCATGGCGCGGAAGGTCAACGGCGGAATTTTGATCGGCATTTTTGGAACTACACTGGTGGGAATTCTGCGCGGCATTTCTCATTGGCCGACCGCGATTTTTTCTTTTCCGCACCCTTCGTCCACTTTTTTGAAGCTGGACTTTCGCGGGGCCATCCATCTGGGGTTTCTGGAAATCTTGTTCGCATTCTTGTTCGTCGATCTTTTCGACAATGTGGGCACACTGGTCGGGGTGTGCGAGCAAGGCGGCTTCATCAAAGACGGCAAGATTCCTCGCGTGGGCAGGGCTCTGGTGGCCGATGCCATAGGTACGCTGTTCGGCTCGCTGACGGGCACGTCCACGGTCACCAGCTATATTGAAAGCGTGGCCGGCGTCGCGGCGGGAGCGCGCACCGGCCTGAGCAACGTTGCGGTCGCTGGTCTATTCTTGATGGCGACTTTTTGCTCGCCTCTGGCCACAGCGATCCCGGCCTATGCTACGGCGCCCGCGCTGATCCTGGTGGGCGCGCTCATGACGCAGTCCATTTCGCACATCAAGTGGAGCGAGTTTAGCGAGGCGGTTCCTTCCTTTATTACCATGCTCGCCACTCCGTTGACCTTTAGCATCGCCACTGGCCTCAGCCTGGGGCTGATCTCCTATACAGTGGTCAAAATCGCTATTGGGAAGTTTCGTGAAATTACCGCGCTGATCTGGATTCTTACCGCTCTTTTTATTCTGCGGTATATCTATCTGGCTGTCGCTTAGACGGACAGTGAAGTTCGTACCGCTGACCGCGCTCTGGTTGTCATCCGTTCACCGCCGCGGCGGCGCTGCTGTCAAAGGTGCTGCCTTCGCTACAGGCCTTCAGCCATAGCCCGAGAAAATCGAGGAGCTCGCCGGGAGGCTGCAGCCAACTTTGCGCCGCCGTCTGCCGCCAGGTGGGGCGAACCAGCACGCTGATGCCGCGGCCCTCGATGGCCCGGAACGCCGATTCGTCGGTCGAGTCGTCGCCCAGGTAAGCGGTCGGCGTGTCTCGACCGATTTCACGGAGAAAAGCGCGAACCGCATTGCCCTTATCGGCGCCGGGCGCGCGCATTTCTACGCCACCGTCGAATTCGAGCAGATCAAGCCCGCTGTATTCCGCCATCGGCCTCCAGCCGAGCAAGACGCGTGCACGTAGATCGTTCGCGTCGCTTTCGCTCAGCCCGCGCCAATGGACGGCAATGCTTCCGGCTTTGATTTCCGCGGTATGCCGCAGCTGCTGGTAGCCCAGCCAGCGCTCGGCGTCCGACAAGCCATCGAGCGTTCGTTCATCGAGGTGCGGCATCTCTGTACTTCCATCTGTCCTCAGGCGCTGCAGTCCATGGATCCCCCAAACTTCCGGTCCGGGGTGAATATTGAGAAGAGGGAAAATATCAGTGGCATCTCGGCCGGAGATGACAACCACTCGCGTCCGACCGTTGCGCACGATCTCTTGCAGCAGGAGCGCAACTCCGGGATATGGATACGCGTGGTCACGGCTGGCGTCGAATGGCGCCAGAGTTCCGTCATAATCGACGAGCAGCACTGCCCGGGATGCCTGCGCGATACTTTGCAGAAAGGGCGTGAGCTCGGATTGTACTTCTGGCCTCAAAGCGTTGTTCCTTTCATGCTACGGACGCGCTGGCGCGAAATTTCTCCTGCACATCCTCGGGCGCATCCAAGCGGACCTCACAAAGTTCGGTGATCAGGTTCCCGGCCCACCGGTAGATGTTGTGCTCCTTGATCACCTTTCGCATGCGGTGCATGCGCAACTGCTTGTCTTCCGGCTCCATTTCCAAAGCAGCGCGGATGGCATCGGCGGTCTGATCTATGTCATAAGGATTGACCAGCAGGGCGTCGCGCAGTTCACGGGCCGCGCCGGTGAACTGGCTGAGGATGAGCACGCCCCGTTCATCCCGGCGCGCCGCGAGAAATTCCTTGGCGACCAGGTTCATGCCATCGTGCAGCGAAGTCACCAGGCAGAGATCGGCGGCGCGGTAATAGGGCTCGATTTCCTGATGGCTATGCTGGCGCTTGAGGAAGACAATGGGCTTCCACTTGCCGCTCTGGAAGCGCCAATTGATGCGGTCCGCCTCAGCTTCCACTTCGGCAAGCAAGTCGTGATAGCGCTTGATGTGGGTCCGGCTGGGCGCTCCAATCTGCACGAACGTGAATTTTCCCTGATAGCTCGGATACTTATCGAGGAACCGCTCTAGCGCGAGGAACCGCTCCAGGATTCCCTTGGTGTAGTCGACGCGATCGACACCGATGCCCATGAAGGTCGCCTCCACGCCCAGACTTCGCATCAGCGCGGAACGTTCGAGGTAACTAAAACCCTGATTGTCGTCTTCGCGGGCATCGTCGTCGGTGAAAGCAACGCTGATGGGGAAAGGCCGCACCATGGTGCGGTGATCCTGGCGGAGCACGGAAAAGTGTTCCCTATCCACGCGCGACTCGACCACGCGGTCCACGGTCTCCAGAAAGTTGTTGCAATGCGACTGGATGTGAAACCCGATCAGGTCGGCGCCGAGCAAACCATCCACCAACTGGCGCTGCCAGGGGCAAATACCAAAGGCTTCCGGATTCGGCCACGGAATATGCCAGAAGATGGCCACGCGCGCGTCGGGGCGCATTTCCTTGATCAGCCGCGGGAGTAAGGCGAAGTGATAGTCCTGCACGAGCACCACCGGTTTCACCACACTTTCGATTTCCTCGAGGACGGCAGCGGTGAACTTGCGGTTTACCTCCTGGTAGTACTGCCAGTCAGCAGCGCGAAAAAGCGGGCGGGTGTGCGCGATATGGCAAAGGGGCCAGAGTCCTTCATTAGCAAAGCCGTAGTAGTAACCCTGCTCTTCTTCCTTGGTCAACCACACGCGGCGCAAGTTGTAGTGAGGATCCTCGGGAGGAACGCGGAGCCGGTTGTGAGCATCCACGGCTTCGGCGTCGGCATTGCCGTTGCCGTGGGCGATCCAGGTGCCATCGCAGGCGTTGAGCACGGGCTCGAGCGCGGTGACCAGGCCGCTCGGCGGAACGACCACATCTAGCGTCTTCCCGCTTCGCTGATGCATATAGGGCTCACGATTGGAGACGACGAAAAGATCGCCGTGATCCAGACGTGTGCGCACGTGCACCGAGAGACGATCTGCCGTCCACATGGATTCTCCGGCTTCACGCAGGCGAGCCTCGTTTTCGGCGGCATTGCGGGCGTGGTTCAGGCTCTTGGCCATGGTGGCGACTTCGCGTGCCAGCGGCCGGAACATGTCGAGGTCGGGCACCTCCTGGCGGAAGGAAATCTTTCCGGTGCGGAGCGCCCGCATCCACAGCGCGGCCCGCGCGATCGGGCCGGTGATGCTCCAGCGGACAATCAGCAACGTAATCAGCACGATGAGAAAAACCTGAGCCAGCACACGGAAAAATGTCCGCCGCCACACCAGAAGGATTTGCGCGCGGATGTAGCTCACGTCGTGAACGACCGCTAAGCCGCCCACGACTTCATCCTGGTGGCGAATCGGCAATGCGAGAATGTGAACCGGCACACTTCCCAGGCGAGCGAACGAACTTTCTTCGTGCGCTTGCGTGATGGCCTGCGTCACCGGCGGTGGATTCACAGTAAGAGTTTTTGTGAGCTCAGGAGTCATGGCCACCAGTGCGCCTTGCCGATCGTAGATGATGACGCCCAGCAGGTGCTCCCGGTTGCCGAAGCGCTGCACCAGTCGCTGCAGTTCCTTGTTCGGGATGTTGTCAGGACCGTTGTTGACACCGTTGTTTCGAACTATGTCCGAACTCGTATTCCAGGAACGCTCGACGTTGCCGACGAGACTTTCCCCAAGCAACTCCGCGCGGCGCTCCATATCATTGCGCAGCACGCGCTTTTCGCCCTGCACTTCGTAGTATGAAAAACCAGCGGAAACCAGCGTGATGCCGAGAATTAGAGAAACGATGAGGCGAACACTCAACAATCGCATGTGCAGTCCTTTGCCCGGTGTTTTGACGCAATATCGCCCTGATGGGTTGGCGGAACAGTTCAAATATTGAGTTCAAACTGTCGAGAAATCTGACGGGAGCACACTTAGGCTGCATGTCCCCACATTCAAATGTCGGTTCGAAAAAGACGTTCAGCAATTGAGCTGGGAAAAGGGGGCGGCTATTATGTACCGCCCCCTTCCCTCTTGGTCCGGTGTCCTGCTCAAAAGCGCCCCTCTTCAGGAAATCAAACAGGGGGAGATCAAACAGGGTCGATCGCGGTGACGCGAATGGTTCCGGTGGAAGCGTCCAAAACTCCACTCACCTTCACGTTCTTGTTGAGGAAGTCCTGAGCCTTTTGCTGGTCATCAAGCTGATAGGTGGTCTTGTTGTCGGCGTCTGAAAGGACGAGTTTACTTCCGGATTTCACGATCTTTCCGTTGAAAGTCTTTACCGGAGCCGGATTAGCGGCATTCTGATCGTCCGGTTGCATCGGTTGTTGTTGAGTGGTCGTGTTGCGCGACGAATCGGGAGCACTCTGCGTAAACGCCGGCCGGCTGGCGAAACACAAAGCTGCAGTTAGCGCCATCACTGGCAACACTATGGACAAAGCGAATTGTGTCTTCTTCATCGCAGTCTCCTTGGGGGAGGGAATTGTGTCTTTGGTTAAAGGAGATGCAAGTCATCTGCCAACTGCGGGCGCAGGCTTTAAGTTGTTGAAATACCACTCATGTTCAGGTGGTTCGAGATAGTTCGCACAGTGCAAGGATGACCAGTTGGCAGAAAATTGTTCCGGTGGAAGCTTTGACGTCTGGTACCAAGGAACAACAATTGTGAGGGTCACTCTGGAAAAATCAACAGGCAAGCAAGATGTGGCGGCGTGCCGTGGACCTGGCTCAGCCCACGGCCCAGCCGCGTACGCGTTGGTGGATCAATCGGCCGCCATCTCGCTCACGGCCGGATCTAACTGAAGTGGTGGGGATGCCATCGAGCCGCGCAGCTCCGCTTCCAACGCCGCCAGTTGCGCATCAATGTCTTCCGCAGCTTTACGCTTGCGAATGACTTCTTCGCGGTAACGCCGCAAGAAATAATCGATGGTCTCGACGCGAATCTTGATTGAGCCTGACGGCTTGTTCTCGTCGAGATCCTTAAAGCAGAAATACGGTGTCCCGGACTGTTCGATAATGCCCTCGACCACACCGTAGATCGGCGCATCGTGCCCGCACTTGAAGCTTGAAATCTCCAGTGCCACCAGGTTGGGATGTCGCGCCGTAAATTTTGCCGCCCATACTTTGTGGTTCGTGCTGCAGGAGTACGAGTTCTTCCAGGCGTCGGTGATATCGAGCGGATGACTGATAACCCCGGCCCGAACTTCTTCACCGAACAGACGCTCCAGCAGGTCTTCGTCGAGCGGCAAGGTGTTCTGCGAGAAGATGGGATACCCCAGCTTCTGGAACTCTTCCATAATTTCGTGATTCAGGCCGGGATCATGGTGGTACGGACGGCCCAGCATGACGATGCCGATACGGTCTTCGCGTTCGAGCTGGTCCATTACCTCGCGAGCGCGCCTGCGAATGCTGCTCTCGTAGTCGGCCAGCGCTTGGTAGCCGACCTCAACCGCACGGTCATTCTCTTCCTGTGACAACCCGAGGATCGGCTGCCATACCTGCAGCATTTGATGAGCGAAAAGCTTTCGATCAGCAAAGTTCAGCACAGGATCCACATACTTGACGTTGTGCTCCGCGAAGACATCGTTCTCCTTGGTAAATGCGGCTTTCACCGTTTCCGGCGTCGCAGTCACCGTCGGGCATGCGTTTGCGCCCATGATATTGACCAGCGGCGATGTCAACACGTCGTACATTGGGAAGAAGATTACGTCGAGCGGTTTCTTCCGATGCTTTTCCTGAATCAGGTTATAGACGTGCGAAATGCCAATCTTAGCCGGGAAGCAGGGATCGATGGCACCCCGGCTTGCTCCCGCCCGATAGAGATCCGAACTGGTGTAGTCGGAGTAGACGATGTTCTCCGGCTGCACTCCCAGGCTCTCCAGATATCCATTGAACAGCGGCGCATAGGTGTAAATGTTGAGCACGCGCGGAATGCCGACGCGTAATTTTTTGCGCTTCTCCATCAGCGGAATGCGCTCTTTGGCAGCCTTATTCCAGAATTTCGCAGACGGAATCGGGTCAGCTACGCTCTTCGCATTCACCGGACGAAAGACCTCGCGGGCAGCGAAGTCCACGAAGTTGGGATATTTCCCCTTGATCT
Organism: uncultured Acidobacteriaceae bacterium; assembly: GCA_963747545.1. GTDB lineage: Bacteria > Acidobacteriota > Terriglobia > Terriglobales > Acidobacteriaceae > Acidiflorens. Next base: position 501,425 of record CAVVFQ010000007.1, read on the forward strand.
CGTCGAGGCCGGCCTTGATGTCCTTCATATCGTTGACGTCTTCGACCAGACCCTTTTCGCAAGTGGCGATGATCAACCGTTGCTCGCCATGCATCAGCGGAACCTTGGTGACTTTCTGTATGGGGATAAAGCTCATGTCGTCCGTGGGCGCGGTTCTTATGTCGATAAAGGTGCGCAGACAATCGTTCTTGCAGAAATGGCAGCGCGTCTCCTCGTTTCTGGTCGTGCGGTATTTGATTTTTCGCACGGCATCCAATCCGACGAATGTAGTCTGCTGGCCATTGCGCCAGAGACGCAGAGACTCTGCCGCCGCGCCAATTGCGCCCGATTCGCCACAGAACTCGTGAACAATGATCTCGGGCTTCTTGCCGGCAGCGCGGAAGCTGTTCTGAATGAAATCCACTTCCGCTTTCACCACGGCCATGTTGTTTTGCGTTCCGCCTTGCAGAACGAAGCGCGTACCCAGGGCCGCGAGATTCGGGATGCTGGCCACGTAGAGGAACACATTCTTCGGCAGGACGTTTGCCAGCCCGGCAAGAATCTCCTCCGCCCGCCAGCCCTGACGCTGGAAGTTCACGATGTCCGACTGCATGAACACCGCACAACCGTAGCCAAAAATAGGCATGGATTGCGCAGAGAAGGCTAGATCGGCGTACTGTTCAACGCCCAATCCAAAACCTTCTGCGGTGGACTGCAAAAAATACCCGTTGCCCGCCGAGCACTGCGTGTTCAGCTTGAAATCTTTGACCCGGCCGTTGTGCAGGATGATGATTTTGATATCTTGCCCACCTACGTCGACGATCACATGCGGATCCTCGTAGAACTTGAGCGCCGACTCGGTGTGTGCCACGGTCTCGACCAGCGCCACGTCCGCGTGCAAAACGTCTTTCAGAATGTCCTTTGCGTAGCCGGTGGTGGCGACTCCCAGGACTTCCAACTTTGCACTCTGCGCTTCGACTTGCCCGCGCAGATTCTCGAACATCTCGATCGTGTCCTGGATCGGGTTTCCATTCGAAAGTTGGTAAGCCTTGCACAGGATGTCGCCTCGTTCATCCAGCAGAACGGCTTTGGTTGAAGTCGATCCGCCATCGATACCGATGAAGCCGCCGACGGTTTGGCCCTTCTGGAACGTCGCGGGGGTAAATTTCTTTTTGCGGTATGCCTCTTTAAATCCGTCGAGTTCTCCTTCTTTCGAAACCAAACCCTTCGCGCCGGACTTCGCTTTTTCCTCCTGCCGGCCGAATTCGATGTAGTACGTCAGCTTTTCATAACCCTGGTAGCAGCCGACGCAATCGTCTTCGCTCTTCCCGAACTCGATCGCCCCGAGGGCCGCGAAGTACTGGGCGTTATTTGGAACCTTGATCAGATCTTCCGGCTTCGCGCCGTCCGGAACTGCGACTTTGCGTTCCTGCCACATGCGCGGAATGTTCGCCTGCCACGCCTCTTTCATGCCCTTGATAAAGCTGTTCGGGCCGCCGAGCAACAGAACATGTGGCCGCAGCGTGTGCCCGCGCGTCAGAACGCTCAGGTTCTGCAGCACGATCGCTTCAAACAGCGAAGCCATCAGCTCATCCGACGGCGTCCCGACTTTTTGCAGGCCGTTGATGTCAGTTTCAGCGAACACGCCGCACTTGCCCGCAACTTTGTGCAGCTTGATGCCGTGATAACCCTGCATTGCGAGCTCGGCGGTGGGAATCTTCAGCTTTGCGTTGATCTTGTCGATCACGGCGCCAGTGCCACCGGCACACTTGTCGTTCATCGAAGGAATTTTCTTCTTTCGCCCCGTCTCATCGTCATCCTTGAAGACGATGATCTTCGCGTCCTGTCCGCCGAGTTCAATCACCGAATACACTTCAGGATGAAGCTTTTCGACCGCCAGTGAAACGGCCGTGACTTCCTGCACAAACTTCGCGCCAATCTGCTCGGCGATCCCGCTGCCTCCGGAGCCGGTCATGAACATCCGCGTGTTGTGCCGATCGATTCCGACCTCTGTTTCCATGCGGCGCAGAAATTCCAGCGTCTTTTCAGGTTGCTTGGTCTCATGACGCTGATAATCCTGCCAGAGAATCTCGTCGGTCGCGGCATTTACCACGGTAGCCTTCACCGTGGTTGAGCCTACGTCGAGCCCTACCAGGAATTGGGTGTGGTGATCGTGCGGCTTCTGATAGGGAGCAGGAGTAATCCGCGCAATCGGGACGAACTGGGCTGGCTGCTGACTGTGTCCACTCGAATGGTCGTGCATTCATCTCTCCGATCAGGATTCAGCGCGAACGGTAAAGGATCAGCAGCCGCACAGCACTGCTGGCCCGGATCGGGTTAAGCAGCTTCTTTGAGAAGAGAAGCTCCTGGTATGCGACTGCGCCGCGCCGGGAACCATGACGATCTATCCTTATCTATCCGATCGTTCACGTGCAGAATGAACTGCGCTGCCGTGCCGGCGATTCCCTCGCGATGCGGCACGTGGTAGAAGGGCCGCCGCAGCTCGGGGTGCTCCTCTACGTATTCTCTGATGTCGTCGAGAGTCTTGCCGGTGGACTTCAAACATTGCTCGAACTCCGTCTTGGCTTTTACCTTGGCTTCGCCGAGCGCCATCTGCACGCGGCTATGTGCATTGACCTCGCCCTCGCCGGAGGTTTCGATCGGAAGGAAGATCATGTCCTTGAACTTGTTGATGACGGCCGATTGCACGCCATCCGATTGTGAAGACGGCATGCAACCGAAGGGCTTCAGGGCCAGCACCATGTGGCAAAGATGGTGGACCGTGTAGTAGACATTCTTTCCAACTTCAAGGTGACCTTCCCCACCGCGCGCGAATTGGTTGTAGAAAGGATGCGCCATTTCAGCCAACTCTGTTTGAGGCACGAGGTGGTGCGTGATCCCGCCCAGATTCTTGATCGTGCGGTGATACAGGCCGTTCCACATCCATTCACCCGCGCCCAGCCCCATCAGCTTCTTGCGCAATCCCAAATCATTGGCAAGATGTTTTTTCAGTTCCCACCATTTTGGATTCCGGTGTGGACGATTCGCCGGCCATTTGGCCTTGGCATGCGCCTTCGCCTGGTACATCAAGTACGCCACCCAGGTCGCGATGGGCTCGACCAACACCTGTGCACCTTCCCGCTCCAGAAAGTCGAACATGTGGAAGTTGCCATCTCCCTCGGTGATCTGCGCCCAGAACTCGCCGGTGATCTTCACTACCGGCTTTACTTTGGTGCGGTCGACTTCAATGTTGTCCATCTTTTGCCGAGCGGCGGCAAGAGCATTGAGATAATCTTTCCCTCTCAAATGTTCGTTCATCTTGCCGAACACGTTGAAGGTGTTGCGTAGAATCTTGTTGCTCTTGAACTTCGGCTTAGCCCAGTTCGGAGCCCGTTGCTCGATTTCAAACGAGTCCCGATTCCTCAGGTCCTCGCACAGTCCATCCACAGTCTCGCGGAATACGCGGTCCGTCTCACCCTTCTTCACTTCGAACGGACGAATCTGGTAGATCAGGTCGTTGAACACGTCGCCCAGGTGCATGGCGTTGAGCATGCCAAATCCGAAGTCAATGGTGAACTTCAATCCGGGCTCGCCCGAGGCAGCTTTGATTCCGTCGCTGTCCTTGAACAGCAGCACGCGGAAGCCATCGAAGCCGGCATTCTTCAGCGCGAAGCGGTACTCGGCTTCGTACATGCCGAAGCGGCAGGGACCGCACGAACCCGCCGTAAAGAAGACGTAGTTGTCCAGAATGTCTTTGCGGGGAATGCCTTCCTTCTCCAGGAACTGGAGGTACTGCACCAGGTTCCCGACCGTGAAATACGTGGGGTTGCACTGGCCGTTATTGCCGAATTCCTTGCCTGTCTGGAATGCGGGCACGTCCGGCACGGGCAGCTTCTCGCAACGATATCCACAACCCTGGAACACCGCGCGAATCAAATCTTCGTGCTTCCAGGTGAACCCCCCAAACAGGATTGTTACCTTGCTGCGTTCTTCCGCGGTAAACGCGCGCTCTACCGGCCGGTGGAAGTGCGACGGTTGATCGAGTCCGGCAATCTTCCGCAGGCGCATCCGTTCAGTTTCCAATCGCTTCTTGATTTCCGAGTCATTCTCAATGTGGACCAAATTGGGGGTCATTAGATCCTCCGGAATTGTATGGATTTTTAAAGGTGGAACTAAATGTGAGTGTGGGAAAGGGGATGGATCGCGGCTGCGGCAGCACTCTACCAGTGCCTGGAGCAGGCAGGACACAGCGGACCGTGGGATGAGAGGACATCCCTGTCACTACCGACTTGCTATTGAACAGCATCCGAACTCCAAAACTTGGCTAGGAGGTTCGAAGTCTTACACCGCCGGAACTGCTGCGAGCGAGTCCCGGAAGCGCCGGCTTTTGCAAACAACCGCGTTTGGGATGCGGATACCTCAGCAATCAGTTGCCTGGACTTTTTCCCGCATCTCACCCACGAACGAGTGAAACTAACCCTCAAGACTTTTCTATCAAAAACTCTGCTCCAGTTCAAGTCAGCTAGTGCTAGCGTCGCCTCACCACCAGACCGACACCAACCATTTCAGCGCTAGATCGGGTGGTTCTACTTTTCAGACTCTCTGCGCTCCCAGACGCGCTTCCAAGATCTAGTGCGCCAAATGGGCCTCTAGACGCGCCGGGGCGTCAGACAGCCAGCGTCGCAACTCTTGAAAGGATGTCAGCGTGGTTTGCGATCGGCGTAGTGTACCCCTGGAAGATTCCTGAGCTTGGCCGCCGCCGCTTCGGGCGTGATGTCGCGCTGCGGACCGGCCAGCATTTCGTAGCCGACCATGAACTTGCGCACCGTGGCCGAGCGCAACAACGGCGGGTAAAAGTGCGCATGCAGATGCCATTCCGGGTGCGCTTGGCCATCGGTCGGGGACTGATGAAAGCCCATCGAATAGGGGAATGAAATCTCGAACAGATTGTCGTAGCGCGTGGTGAGCTCTTTAAAGATGTCCGCAAGACCGTTGCGCATGGCCGGGTCAAGAGATCCCAGGTCGCCGGTGTGTCGCTTGGAGAGTAGCAACACTTCAAAAGGCCATACAGCCCAGAACGGTACCAGGGCTGCGAAATGCGCATTCTCGACTACCATACGTGTCCCCGCCCGTGTTTCCAATTGCAGGTAGTCACAGAGCATGCAAGCGCCGTTCTTCTCCAGGTAAGCCCTCTGCGATTCTTGCTCTTTGCGAGGCTCATTGGGAACGGTCTGGTTGGCCCAGATTTGACCGTGCGGATGCGGATTGCTGCATCCCATGATCTCGCCACGATTTTCAAATATCTCAACGTAGTTGATGTAGGGCAACGAGCCAATCTCAGCAGATTGCTCCACCCACATGTCTACCACGCTGGTGATTTCCGGGACCGTCATGCGCGCGAGGGCCAGATCGTGGCGGGGCGAAAAGCACATCACTCTGCAGGTCCCGGCCTCAGACTCCGACAGCAGCAGACCGCGGCCGGAGTCATCTTGTCTCGCGGGTTGAACCTCAGGCTTTAACGCCGCGAAGTCGTTGGTGAAGACAAAAGTCGTCTGGTATTTAGGGTTGCGCGCTCCGCCTGCCCGCTCATTACCAGGACAGAGATAGCAAGTGGGATCATAGGGCAGGGTCGGAGCAGATGACGCCGACTCCACTTGGCCGCGCCAAGGCCGCTCCGTGCGATGCGGCGACACCAGCACCCAATCGCCCGTAAGTGGATTGAACCGGCGATGTGGGTCTTGATAGAGGTTCCCTGGTTCCATTTATCTTATCCATCACCTTAAATCTATATCCGACTGCAAGCTGTTGCCGCCACCACCACAGATTTGCCCTGATCCGCAATTCACCTTCCCCTCGCTACATCAGAAGGACACGGGGTCGGGCGGTTCACGAAGCGCCGCGTTCGACTTGTATCGCATCAAATGGGCCTTCAGAGTATTTGCGAGCGGAAGCTTACCCTGTTGCGTCGCCAAGGCCACAGCTTGCTGTTCGGTCTCGATGGCCTGAGGAAAGAAGCCCGATTCAGCGTAGGCGGCGGACATCGTGTCGAGGATTGCCGCGTCTTGTCCAGCAGTAAGCTGCTGGGCCCGGGTTGCCATAGCGATAGCCTCAGTACCATTGCGGATCGAGGCATCTGGGCAGGTTGCCAGCAGACTTGCGGCCAGGTTGAGGACGGAGACTCGATCGGGTTCGGTCTCCAGCGCCAAACGCAGGTGGGTGAGTGAATCCGCGAATTTACCCTGCAAATAAAGAGCATAGCCCAGATTTTCGTGGCCGGCGGCAAAATCCGGTCGGATACGGACGGCATTCAACCACGCGTCGATGGCCTCGTTTAACTGGTTTTTCTTCACCAGCTCAAGCCCCAAATTGTAGAACGCCTCGAAAAAGTTCGAGTTAATCGCGATAGCCTTTCGGAAGTAAGCAATGGCATCGTCGGAATTCCCCGCTACGGACAGGGCAACGGCGATCCCGTTGTTTGCCCGGGCGTCTTTGGGATCCAACTCCAGAGCTTTTCTCCATTCCGCTAGTGCGGCTTCGTTTTCGCCCTTCTTCTGCAGGTCGAGCGCGTTATCGATAATGCGATAGAGATCGGACGCGGGCACGTCGATGTGCTGCATCTCGTCGGGCATGATATTCACGAATTCGGGGAGGTTGACGGCGCGGTTGGCAGCCGTGGAGTTGTCAATGTAGATGGCCGGGCTGTCGTTGCCTTGGTTGTCGATGTGGGTAAGAAACATTTGCGTATAGGGAGAACGGCTTTTGGATGAGAAAACCAGCCAGTGCCCATTCGGCGAGAAGCTATGCCATGAGTTCATCAACTTCGTGTTAGCGCGCATCAGCCGCGCGATTCCGCCGCCGGACGGCACGATGTAGAGTTGGCTGTCCGGGCGCATCAACTGGCCGTTGCGGCACTTGACGAAGACGATCCAGCGGCCGTCTGGAGAAACCTTGGGAAAGTTGTTGCTCATGCCATTGTCGGAAGCTCCGGCGATGGGCTCCGCATGGCCACCCTCTCCGTCGTTAAATGGAACGCGGTAGAGGTTGTATTGAATCTGGACTTCGTTGGGGTCGTTGGCGTGGAGCGCGGGCTTCTGCCCTTGGGGATAGGGGTCTTTCGCCTCGGCGCGCGCAAAGACGATGTATTTCCCGTCGGGGCTCCAGACCCCATCGGTTTGAACGTAACGCGGATCATCGGCGCCGGGAAGCGGCTGCCGGCGGCCAGTCGCGCGGTTGTACCAGGCAAGAATGCCGCGCGTCGGATAGAAAACCTGGAGAAAGTGATAGTCCTTGAAATTGGTGACGTAATAAGAACTGGCGATGCTCTGGTCCTGCCCGGCAAAAGTAGATAGCACATAGCGCCCGTCAGGCGAGACCTGCGACATGAATCCGACACGCGATTGTCCGACGCGCATGTCCGTATTCCAGGAGACCATGTCTTCGTTGCGGATGGACATCTGTTTCCGGATGGGGACCACGGCATACAGGCCCTTGTCGTTCTTGGGGCCATCCACGTCGATGCCCATCGTTTTTCCGTCGGCCGAGAATGAATGGCAGTTAGCGCAGCTATGCAGGTCGTGCATGACGATTCGACTCTCGCGCTGGCTGATATCGCGAAGACGCCAGTTAATAAGGTAGATCGACGACGGGGCCAGTGGCTGAATGAAATTCTTCGCGCCTTCGGAGGGCATCAGCGGGACGTCCCGATAAAAGATGGGTGCACCCACCGAATCTTTCGAAGTAGAGAGTGTGACCCGGCCACGCGACACCGGGCCGGCCGCAGCCCTGTCGCTGAGACCGCTAATCATCACAGCAGCCGGACGCTCCACCGAGTGCCGCTTGATTGCTGCCCACGTGGCCGCGTCCGGTATCCAGGTGTGCGCGGCAGCCTGTTCCTTGGTCAGCGACGGTGGCTCGTTGGTGTCTGAAACGCAATGCGGATCAATTTCACCAATGCGCATGGGGTCGCCATGGGAGCTGACGTGGATTGGTTCCGAGCCATCGGCGAAGGTAATGTCAATGCTCCAGGTCTTGGCGGAAGCGTCCGCGTCGCGCCAGAGGAAGGTTGGCGACGTGATCTCAGGCGGGAAGATGGAGCCATCTTCCGGATAGTCGATGACGATGGACTCCTTGCCGGAGTTCGCCAGGCGCGTATCCGCAATCGGAAACGGTTCGGCTGCCAGCGCAACACCCGGGCTGTGCCGATGAGAGAACCACGCGTGCGCCGCGAGTAGCGCGAGCAGGAAGGCTGTTCCGAGCAGAACTCCAAACTTTGCGAGATATTCGGTGCTCTGGCCCGGACTCCCGCCTTCAGACATCTGTCTCTCTCTCACGCAGGACACTCCCCGTCTCCTAGTTACTCTACTCCCTGGGCAACTCGCGGAACATCGCGATGGCTTCGATCTCGATCAGCAGTTCCGGACGGCAGAGCTTAGCCTGTATGCCCGTGGAGGCCGGCAACGGGTTCAGTCCCTGCTCCTTGTAAAACGTGGTCCGCTCCTCGTTGAACTGCGCGTAGTCGCGATCAATGTCGCGGAGGTAGCAACTCGTGCGCACCACATCTTTCCACGTGACGCCCTCGGCTGCAAGGAGCGCGGTAATGTTCTGGAACACGCGGCGGCATTGCGCACGGAAGTCTCCCACATGGATGGAAGCGCCATGCTCATCAATGCTGGCGGTGCCTGAGATCAGCAGAATGACCACGCCATTCAGATCGATCCGCATACCGCGAGAGAATGAACTCGGACGGGCATAGCTGTACGCCTCATTGAGGACGCTGTGGTTGGTGATGGCTCGCTTTTCGATCGGTGCGATGACCACCCCTTTCGGCGGTTCCTTGGATGCCATGACTGTCTCCTGAACATTGCGGGGCGAGGACTTTTGCAAATTCGAATAATTTGATCAGGCCGCGCGGCTGAACTGCAAGGCCATCTCGCGGGCAACGCGAGACGAAGCCTGGCGGCGATCAAAAAATAGCCCGGGCTGTGATTTCAGCCCGGGCCACGTCGAGAAGATAAACATCAGAATGTAAATTTCAGCGCCGCCTGCATGAGGCGCGCAGGAATCGGGCCCAGACCGGTGATCTTGCCATAATTGCCGTCCTGGACGTTGCTATCCGGATCCGCAAAACTGGGATGGTTGAGAGCATTGAACATCTCCCAGCGGAATTGCAAACGGTAGCCTTCGACAATCGTCCAGTTCTTTGCGAAAGCCAAGTCCATGGTCTTGATGGGTGGACCCTGGAACAGGTTCTTTCCGCTGTCGCCGAAGGTTCCCGTTGCATTTACGATGAACGCGTTTGTGTTGAAATACTCGTTGATCCACTGCGACTTGCTTCCCTGGCGGACGTTAAAAGCTTGGCCGGGAACAACGTCAGCTCGGTCGCCGCCTTGTTGGCTGCCGGAGTTATCGCCATAGCCGCCGGCTATGGTGAATGGGTAATTGGACTGCAGCGTGACGATTCCGCTCAGCTCCCAGCCTCCCAGCGTCTGCCGCACGAACTGGTTGCTTCCGGAGAGAGTCGGAGTGAGATAAACCAAGTTGCTCACCCAGAGCTTCGGGATGTTGAGGTACGAAATGCCCCGGTTGTAGCCAATGTTGAAGGGGTCGGGAAGGTTTTGGGTTCCGAAGGATACGTTCCCCGAAGAGGTCGTATCGAGCGTTTTCGACCAGGTGAAGTTCGATTGGAACTGAAGACCCTTGGTCAAATGGCGCTCCACTCCAACCTGCACAGCGTTATAGCTGGACGTGCCCAGGCTGATGTCGTTGAGGATCGCCTGGAAGTTGGGGTACGTAAGGCGATTGTTGGGCGGTGGAGTCGAGCATGCCGAGTTCACTACTGGGCCACAAATCCCAGGATTCTGATCGACGACAACCGCTTGGTGGTAAGATTCGCCGCCCACGTAGGCCACGCGGAGAACCGTGTTCTGGCCGACTTCATGTTCGACCGAGGCGTTCCAACTTTGCGTGATACCCAGTCGGAAGTTTTGCGCGAAGATAGCCCCGAGGAGGAACGGGGTGGTGAAGGCGGCATTCGACGCCGGCTTGAACGGAGCGAAGGGCGGAAATGGGCTGGTACCACCTGTGCCCGAGAACTGGGACCAGGGGCTGTCCAGCGAGAGGGGCACGCTGGTTCCGGGGATACCGGTCAGAGATCCGCTGAAACTATATGTTGGGCTGAAGGGGCTGATGTCGGCTGTGTGGTTGTACATGGAGTACTGCAGGGGAGCGGTGAACAGACCGAAACCGGCCCGGACCGATGTCCGCGGCAAGGAGTGAGGCTGCCAAGCCACGCCCAGACGCGGTTCCCAATATCCGTAGGTGTTGGGCATCAAGCCGTCGCTTATCCCTTTGTCGCCCGGAAACACCAGGCCCAGCGGAGCGTTCGGATAAAGCGTGCTCTGCTGCCCTGGGACGAAGGCCCCGCCGCGGCCACCGGTAACGCCGGGGGCAACATTCGGATCCCAGCGCAAGCCAGCAGTGATGCTCACGTTCGGACGCACCCGGTATTGGTCCTGGCCATAGAGGCCAAACTGCCAGCCAGCCAGGCTGGCGATTTCGCCGGCTCCTTGCTCGTACGAGGCCAGATAGCCCATCAAAAAGTCGGCCAGTCCGTTGCCCGTGTAACTCCCGTTGAAGCCGAGGATCGGCGTCGTCGGATATTGCGTCGCTTCCTGGGCGTACTGATGCTGCACGTTTGCCCCGAATGAAAGCATGTGGTTGCCTATAGTTTTGCTGAAATTCTCATAAATGCCATAGGTCGTTCGTCCCTCCTGCGAGGGTTCTGTCCATCCCCCGTTGAATCCGCCATTGGATACCGAAAATCCCTCCATATAGCACTGGCCAGGAAGTTCGTTCACGGTGATGTAGCGCGACCAGCACATATTTTTCCCGTTAATATCCTTCACGGCGGCGGAGTTGTGCGCCTGCATCTGCATCCAGAAGACCGACACGGTGTTCACCGCCGTCGGGCTGATCTCCCAGGTGTGGGTAATCGCTTCGTTGTAAAATTCCATCCGTTCCGCAAACGTCTGCGACCACGGATTGAGGTTGAGTACGGAGAGGATGTTGCCGGGAACATCGCCGGAGGGCTCGGTCAAATAGTCGATGAAGTTGCGCAGCATAAGACGCTGCTTGCTCGATATGTTGTAGTCGACTCTGCCGGTGTATTCGTTAAAACTGGTGATGAGAGCGCCTCCCGGATAGAAGACGGTGCCATCGGGCTGCTGCCCCAGCGGCAGGCCAGTCGTGGCGATCGTGACTGCAGCCGGGTCGTACGAAAACCCAGGCAGCAACTGGTTCGGCTTGCCACCCACGGTGCCAAAAGGACAGTTGGCAGGCGCGTCGCTGCCCGAGCAGAGGGTGGTACTGATGCCGCTGAAATCGCCGGCCAGCATCGCCGCAGTTGGCGTCTGGGTTCGGTTGGCCAATGCCGCTGAGTTGTTGCGTGTTCCCTGATAGTTGAAGAAGCCGAAGAGCTTGTTCTTGATGATGGGCCCGCCCACATAACCACCAAACTGGTTGCGTCGCAGCGGATCAGGGGAACTAGTTGAGGGGTCGAAATAACTGTTGCTGGCGTTCAAGTCCTTGTTGCGAAGGAATTCAAAGGCCCCGCCGTGCCAGCTGTTGCTTCCAGACTTGGTTTCGATGCTGACCACGGCGCCGGGTGCGAATCCGTAAAGGGCATTGAAATTGTTGCTGATGACGCGGAATTCCTCGATCGCGTCGGCATTGGGGAAAGGCGCGTCTAAGAGCGTGTAGTTATCCATGTGGGGCACGCCATCTAAAAGATAGTACGTGCTGCCTTGACGCCCTCCGCTTGCGGAAGCTCCGGTCTCGGTTGGGAAAGAGAAGCCACTCTGCACGCCGGGCTGTCCTCCCATGCCTCCTCCTTGTCCTCCTGGTGCGGTCACACTTGTAATGCCGGGTGCCAGAAGCACTAACGACGAAGGATCGCGGCCATTCAGAGGCAACTGGGTAATCGCAGCATGGTTGACTGTGGTACCCAGTTCGGCAGTAGTGGTATCGATCAGTTCGGCCTCTTCCGTGACCGTGACAGTCTCCTGGGTGCTTCCGGTTTTGAGGGAGACGTTTTGCGTCGCCGAGATGTCCACGCCCAGCACAACGCCTTGCTGAACATAGCGCTTGAAGCCTTTTGCTTCGACGGTCAGCATGTAGTTGCCGGGCGGTAGAGGCGCAATCGTGTAGAGCCCTTCTGAATTCGAGGTGGCAGTCTGGGCCAGGTTGGTGGCGGTATTCTTCGCGGTGACGGTCGCACCGGTCACTGCAGCTCCGGAGGCGTCGGTGATTTGGCCGGTGAGACTAGCGCTGGTGCCCTGGCCACGTGCCAGGGTTCCCGCAAAGGACAACATGATCAGGGTAGAAACCAGCGTGAGTCTATTGATGGAAAATCGCATGGATAATCCTCCGCGGAACTAACCGCCGCATTCGTAGCGTCGCCAGGCAGGACAGTCATGGTCCTGTAATCGCTTACATTTGTGGTGCACAAACTTCATCCGCGCAACCGCCATCAACGTTCTTTCCTACCTCATGATCGATTCAGGAACGTCTAGGCAATGTAATCGTTTACAACTAGTCGCCGAGAATTGGTTTATTACTTGGCGGGGCATTTGTCAAGAGCTTTTTGCGTCAGCGTCGGCGCAAATGGTAACGTTCGCCAAGAGGCAATCGCGGGGAGCAAGCCTTTCGGTCTCCCCAAGAATGAAGCGTACATTGGGAATTGTGCCTCGCCCCGAACCCAACGTCGGCTGGAGTGATTTCTTTGGAACCAACGAAACTGTTTAGGCGCTACGCCGGGAACCGAAAAGTTCTGATATCGGCAGTAGTCTGGCTTGTCGCGGCGCCTTACCTCAGGGCGTCTTGCAGCGGTCCTCCACAGCTCGAGGCGGCACTACGAGCACATCCCAGCACGAAGGCATATGCAGACCTCGGAGCTTGGTTTCGCGACCACCGGCAATTCTCTTGCGCGACAGACGCCTTTAAAAAAGCGCTCGAAATGAACCCAGGCTCGGCGCACCTCGCGTATCTTCTGGGCGCGAGCCTCTATTCCGCTGGGAATGTGAAAGAGGCAATCGATTCCTTGCAACAGTCGGTTCGGCTCGATCCCAAAGTTCTGCAGCCCCATTTGCTGCTGGCCGCGGCGCTTGACGACGTGCATGACACGACGAACGCCGAAATTGAATGGAGGGCGGCACTCATGCTCGATCCAAAATCGACAACCGCGCGCGCCGCATTGAGCAAGGATCTGCTCGCCGAGAAGGACCACGTTTCGGAGATCGCCCTGCTCCGTTCAGCCGCTGCTTCAGGGCAGTTGACGCCGGAGTTGACTCTGGATCTGGCGTTGGCCTACGGCCAAATGGGAATGCTCCAAGACGCCAATTCACTATTACGCAGCGCGCTGCGGGCGCATCCCACTTCCCTGCCACTCGCCAAGGCGTTGGCGGCCACGCTCGTCTTGCAAGCGCGAAGGGAAGAAGCTGCCAGCATTCTGGAAACAGCGATGCAGCAGCACCCGGCGGACTTGAGCGTGCAGTTGCTCTATCTCCGGTTGCTGGTGATCCAGGACGAGGCCGCGAAAGCACATCAATTGGGAAGCAAACTGCTTAAGCTCACTCCCCATAACTGGGAGGTGCTGTATCTGAACGGCGTCCTCGAACAGCGCGCGGGAGAATACGCGGCGGCCCGCGATCATCTGCGACAGGCCGTGACCTTAAATCCGGATCACTACGAATCCCGCCGCAACCTGGGGAGCGTACTAGCTAAACTCAAGGACAATCAAGGCGCACGAGAACAACTGGAAAAGGCTATCGCGCTGGGAGGCCATGATCCGCAGGTCCGTTTTGAACTGGCCGGAGTGCTTCGAGCGTTAGGCGAAAACGAGCAAGCCGAAGAACAATTCAAGCTCTACCAGCAGGAAGCGCAGGCGAAGTCCGACTTAACCCAGGCAGCTGCAAAAGCCGCGTTTGCGGATCAGAAATTAGCCGCGGGGGAAGTGCAGCAAGCCATCGATCTCTATCGTGAAGCTCTCGCCGCGGCGCCCAAAGAAGCTACGCTGGCCTACAAACTGGCAATGGCGCTTGATAAAGCTGGCGATACCGCGAACGAACGAATTGCACTCGAACAGGCAATCCAGAGCGATCCAAACATGGCCGAAGCCCATAACCAGTTGGGATACCTGGCATCGCGTGCAGGAGAAACAACTTCCGCGGAGGAGCATTTCCGGCTGGCGGTGCAAGCCTCTCCGGGATTTGCTAAGGCCTGGGTGAATCTCGCGGCGACTTTATATCTTGAGTCCAAGTTGCCGGAGGCGAAGGAAGCGGTTCGGCGTGCTTTGCAAGTGGAGCCGGGAAATCGGAAGGCTCAAGAATTAAGCAGCGCGCTGGATTCGGCGCAGCCTTAACGCTAAGAGCGCTGCGCGTTGACGCAAGTCGTAACTCAGTTGGGATACGATTCGCCGGCGCGAACAACCCTTATGAAATGATCCGTAAACTTCGCATGCATTCCAGGGACATCATACTTGGGCATATGGCAGCTAGTGCAGTTCGCCGTCGCCTTTGGACAAACCGCACCGGACGGGCTGGCTTCATGCGACTCTTTCTCCTGGGCGCTGTGGCAGCCTACACATCGGGCGTCATAGGAGCTCTCATTTTTGACCAAGGGCTTGTGTGGGTTGTGACACGCAATGCAAGTGAGACGCTCATCACCCTGAGTTCCCCAGCAACGGCTTTTTTCCAGGCGGTACGGTTGAAAACGAACATTGAGCGGGCCGTATGCTCCTTCGGATTCGACAACGTCCACTCCGGTCCTGTGGCAAGCCCCGCAGAAATCAACCAAATCCACTGGACTGAGATGCGCCGGATTCAAGATGGCCTGCAATGCCTCGTCGATCCGGCCGGCTTTCATCGCGCTGACATGATGCGCACCGGGCCCATGACATGATTCGCAACGAACTCCCGATGTCGCCCGCGAAACGTCGAACTTGGAATCAGTGGACGAACACGTTGTGTGGCAGCCAAAACACAGTTTTGCCGTAGACATTGAAAGCCGCTCCCCGAGCGCATTCTTAAGGTCACCCGCCTCAATTTGCGAATGTCCGGGGGTTAAATCCAATCCGCGCAAAGCGGCGAAGCTGCTCACCTGGCTCTCGTAGAAATCACCTTTACTTTCGAGAATATAAGTCTGGCCATGCACCCCCGCGCCAAAAACCCAACTAATTTTGGCTGCAGTCGACTGCTTGCCCGAGCTAACTACTAACCTCGACCCGAGCTTATCCGAAGCAATCCGGTACAGATAAGATCCACTCTGCAGAGTCTCTGAATCGAGTTTCGGAGACGAAGCGCGCTCCCCGACCCGAAACGAAGCCTCCGCCATGGGCGTAAGGATTTGTGAGGAAGCTTCTTCAGAATGACATTGCCGACAAGCGCTCTCACCGGCATACGCGCTGAAAGGGGACGTGTCTTTCGTCGGCCACCAGTGCTGGTCGATCAAGCGATCCTTTGTCGCCCTTGGGCCTTCGCCCGGTGTCTGGGTCTGTCCGAAGACGATCTGTCCGAAGACGACCAGCCCGAGGAAGAGCAGTGGCACAACCAAATTCACGGCAACATGAAGAGAACGAATCGAGAGTCTTGCAGACAGATTCACAAGAGGTATAGACATCCCCGACACTCAGCCCCACAACTGGGTTCGCTAGCGAGTAAGTGTACTGATGGCGTTGGAGCAATGGCAACTCTAGCCGCGTCTCGGTCCAAATCGCCGGTGCTACACTGGCCGCAATGATTTCTCGGATGCTCGTTCCGTGGACCCGGCGCCGTCTGTTACAAGCGATTCCGGCGGCGCTCGCTTCGGCTTTTGTCCGCGAGGGCTGGTGCGCCATCCCTGGCACCGCCAAGATCTCGCCGCCGTTTTCCCGTTTTGTGGACGTAGCCGCAAGTGCGGGACTCACGCAGACGATGTTCTATGGCGAAGGTACCAATGCAACCTACGTTACGGAAATCATGGGTGGCGGTTGCGCCTTCTTCGATTACGACAACGATGGCTGGATGGACATCTTCATCCTCGGTGGCCGGCGCTTGGAAAGCATCCCTCCCGGAGCCAGCAATCGCCTTTACAAGAACAATCGCGATGGTACGTTCACCGACGTCACCGAGAAAGCTGGACTGCTCGATGCCGGCTGGGCCGTTGGTGTCTGCGTCGGAGACTACAACAACGACGGGTTCGAGGATCTCTTCGTCACTTACTTCGGTCAGAATCGACTCTACCGTAACAACGGCGACGGAACCTTCGCCGATGTTACCGCCAAGGCCGGTCTCCTCTATCCAAGCACTCGTTTCGGCTCGGGCTGCACCTTCGTGGATTACAACCGCGACGGGTTGCTCGACCTATTTGTCTCCAATTACTGCGACATCGACCTGACGCACGCTCCCCGGCCGAATTTGCAGATGCCCAACTGCCAATATGAAGGAGTGCCAGTCAACTGCGGACCGAGCGGATTACCACTGCCAGCATTTTTTCTCTATCGCAACAATGGCGATGGAACCTTTACCGATGTTTCCAGGCAGTCGGGCATCGCGGCTCTTCGCGGCTCCTATGGCTTGACCGCAGCCGCATTTGATGTGGACGATGACGGCTGGCCCGATATTCTCGTCGCCTGCGATTCCACACCGAGCCTGCTGCTCATGAACAACCGCGACGGCACCTTTCGAGAAGAAGCACTGATACGCGGATTAGCCTTGAGCAGCGATGGCCAGGAGATGGCCGGCATGGGAATAGGGGTGGGAGACTACGACTTGGACGGTCGCCTGGATGTAGTCAAGACTCACTTTCAGAACCAAGCCACCGGCCTCTACCACAACCTGGGTAAAGGGAACTTTGAAGATGTGACCGCTCAGGCTGGCTTGGCCACGGAACGCCGGTTCATCAACTGGGGCACGGGCCTGGTGGATTTGGACAACGACGGATACCCCGACATTCTGTCAGTCGCCGGAACCGTCTACCCGGAGTTGGAACCCGTCTATCCCAAGTACCCGAGGCGCGGCCCGCGCCTTGTGTTTCGTAACCAGGGGAACGGAAGATTTACCGAGCTGGGCGAAGAAGCTGGCCCTGGCATCTCAGCGCGGCACGTCAGCCGTGGTTGCGCCTTTGGCGATTTTGACAACGACGGAGACCTGGATGTGGTCATCATGAACCAGAACGAAGCGCCGTCATTGTTGCGCAACGACGCTCCGGCAACCAACCACTGGCTGAAGGTGCGCTTGGAAGGCACTAAGAGCAACCGCAGCGCCATTGGCGGGCGCGTCACCGTCCGCTACGGCGGCAAGGTGCAGGCGCAGGAAGTGATGAGCCAATCCAGTTACCTTTCCGCCAATGATCCGCGCTTGCATTTTGGCCTGGGGGCCGAGAAGACCGCCGACATTGAAGTGCGCTGGCCGCTCGGCGGAACCGACACCCTGAAGAGCGTCGCCGCGGACCAACTAGTCATCATCCGCGAAGGTTCGGATGCAGGGGCATCGGTCCGCTTCCAAACCTGGTCTCGCCGATGAAAACATGCGCCTATCACTCTAGCTCACGATTGTGGCGTGGATAACGGTTGACACGCCGCGGGTTGCAGCATATGGTTTTGCTTGCGAATGTAATCGCTTGCATTTTTCACCCATTTCGCGGCGGTTTCACTCCAGCTCGATTTGCTTGGTCGGGACTTACGCATGGATTCTACCCAGTTGGTCCCGCCAGTTGCGGGCTCGTTCGGTGTACGACCCACTATCTTTAGCGCGCCGGGTCGTGTCAACTTGATCGGGGAGCACACCGACTACAATGATGGTTTTGTTATGCCGTGCGCGATCGGTTTGCGTACTCGCGTGTCTATATCCCCCCGCCTCCAACGCAAGCTGCTGATTCGTTCTCAGGAGTTTCCCCAGTTCTTCGAGTTTGATTTGGATGACCTGCCCCAACATGCAACCGGAGCCTGGTCCGACTATGTGCTGGGGATCGCTGTCGCCCTAGAGCAAGCAGGCCATACTCTACAGGGTGCGAATCTGCTGGTGCGGAGCGAGGTCCCGATCGGTGCGGGTCTGAGTTCTTCGGCGGCAATCGAGGTCGCCAGCGCGCTCGCACTGATTAGCGTCAATGGCGCCCTCTTGCCCTTGCCGGAGGTGGCGAAGCTTTGCCAGCGCACCGAGAACGCCTTCATCGGCGCACGTGTCGGCATCATGGACCAATTCGTCTCATGCCTGGGGAGGGCGGGACACGCACTCTTGCTCGACTGCCGTTCGCTCGAGTTCGAATTCATCCCCGTCCCCGACCGAGTTCGGTTGGTGGTTTGCAACACCATGGTCAAACACCAGCACGCCAGCGGGGAATACAACCGGCGCCGCGAGGAGTGCGAGGAGGGCGTGAGAATCATGGCAAAGTGGTATCCGAATATTCGCGCGCTCCGTGACGTTTCTCTCGATCAGTTGATCGCGCGCGCGAAAGATTTTCCCGACAAAATCTATAAGAGATGCCGTCACGTGGTGGAGGAAAATGAGCGGGTGCGTGATGGCGCTCACCTCCTCCGCGCCGGCGATTTGAATGGCTTTGGCGAGCGCATGCGAGAATCGCACCGCAGTCTTCGCGATCTCTACGAAGTCAGTTGTCGTGAACTGGACATCATGGTCGAGGCCGCCGAAGGCCTCCCGGGCTACTACGGAGGCCGCATGACCGGAGGCGGATTTGGTGGATCTACGATTAATTTGGTTGAGGCAACGGATGCCGAGTCCTTCGGCGATCAAATTTCGAGTCGCTACCAAAAGGCGACTGGGATAAAGCCGGCCGTCTATATCTGTTCCGCGGCCGAGGGCGCGAGGGCTGAGCCCGACCCAGCGGCATAGCTCAAGTGCAATGCCAAGTCTGCAGGGCGCGCTGCACCTCTCATTTTCAGACCGCCGTCAAGTCGCGAGCGCTGATGCCTTGACCGGCGCCGTGGATTTCCGCAGGACCAGAGCGGTGGTGACTTTGATCTCACGTCCCGAGCGCTGCTGGCCCTCAACCGATTCGTACAGCGCATCGAAAGCTTTTCGCCCCAGTTCGTCACGAGAAAGACGGATAGTGGTGAGCGGCGGCTGAGTGAACCGGCTAAGCTCAATGTCGTCAAAGCCAACGACGGAGATGTCATCGGGGACGCGCAGACCAGCGCGGGTGATGGCGCCGAGTGCGCCGACTGCAGTCAGGTCGTTGGAGGTGAGCACAGCGGTGGGCGGCTTGGGAAGCGAGAGTAGCTGCACCATCGCCACATCTCCCCCGTCGATCTTGTGGTTTCCTTCGACCACGCTCCGTTGGCCTTCACCAATGCCACAAGCATCGATACATTTCAAGAACGCCGATCGGCGCGTCCGCGCCGACTTCAATGTAAGCGGGCCGCTGATGAATCCGATGCGCTGGTGCCCGAGCGCAACAATATGGTGCACCGCTTCTCCTATTCCCCTGGAGTAATCGACCTTGATATTACTGATCAGCGGTTTTATTTTGCCCACATCCAGAAACACAATGGGCAGGCGGCGAAGAGAAAGCTCATCCAGAAGATGGCGGTCGATTTCCGATGTCATGATGGCAACGCCATCCACCTTGCGCTCAATCATTCGGCGCACACACCCACCCATACGGTCGGAGTCGTAATCTGTATTGGCAATGATCACTTCGTATCCGCGATGGATAGCGGCAAACTCAAAACTCTTCACCAGTTCCGGAAAGAACGGGTTGACGATATCCGAGATGATCAAGCCGAACATCTGGCTGCGCCCGGAAACAAGCGCTCGCGCCTGCGTATTCGGATAGTAGCCAAGCTCGCGGATGGCGCGCTGCACTTTCTCGGCAGTTCGCGGCCGTACCAGTTCGCTCTGATTGATGGTGCGCGAAACGGTGGCAGTCGATAGGCGGGCGCGGGCAGCAACTTCCTTGATGTTCATGCTGGCTCAGGGTACCACTACTATCCGTCAACAAATATATAGGTTCCTTAGTTTATTGTAATCGATTACAATTCGCGGTTGCACGGGAGGAAGCTGTGGCGCTACCGGATGTTGGCAGGGGTCAACCGACCGCAGTGCAACTGCAAGACAAGCGGCGAAGCATTATCACCACCCGATGCTCCTCCGGGATGACACAAGTCGTCCTCGACAACGGCCGGATCCGCGCCACCGTGTTGCCGGAACTCGGCGGAAAAATGTCATCTCTGATCCGCGCCGCCACGGGCCGTGAGTTCTTGCGGCAACCAGCGGGTCGCCAGCTGAAACCCGCCGTCTATGGCGCGGCATTTGAGAATTATGACGCGAGCGGGTTCGACGAATGCTTTCCCACCGTCGCTGCGTGCCAATACCCGGGCGGATCTTTTGACGGTTCCGCGCTGCCCGATCATGGCGAACTTTGGTCGTCTCGCTGGCAGTTCGAAGTGCACGGGGAAGAGTTATGGCTGGCAACTGCAGGGCGCCGGTTGCCCTACATATTCCGTAAGCGCATCCGTCTCGAAAACGAAGCAGTCGTATTGCAATATAAATTGGAAAGCGTGGCCGACGCGCCATTTTATTATCTTTGGTCCGCTCATCCCCTGCTTAAAGTTGACCCCGGCTGCCGGATTGTGCTGCCCAAGGAAGTCACAAACGTGCTTGTCCAGTCGTCTCGGAATCAACGCCTCGGAGAGTCCGGTCACAGCTGTCGATGGCCGCGGACTCGCTTCGCCGACGGCGCCGAAACAGACCTGAGCGTTCTAGGAGCTCCATCGCGCCAATCCGCGGAAAAACTTTTCACGCCACGACTTTCGAACGGAGCTTGTGCTTTGTATTATCCGGAATCGAGCGAATCCATTTCATTTCACTTCGATTCTGCCATCGCACCTTACGTTGGAATCTGGATTTGCGAGGGCGGATGGCCGAATCCAGAGGACAGCCACTACACCGCTGCTCTGGAGCCATGTTCCAGCCCCGAGGACTCGTTGGCCGAAGCCATTGGGCGCGGCGAGTGTGTTCAGATCCAACCCGGCGCATGGAAGAGTTGGGAACTCCGCGTTCAGCTGCAAACAGGAATTCTCGAGAATTTGGTGGACAGGACTCAAACGTGAATCTCACCCCAGTCGACTGGCTGCTGATGGCGGTTTACTTTGCCTTTGTGCTGGGCATTGGCGTCGTCCTGAAGCGTTATGTGAAGAACAGTTCGGATTTCTTTCAGGCCGGACGTTCTCTTCCAGCGTGGATCTGTGGCCTGGCATTTCTTTCCGCGAACCTGGGAGCTCAGGAAGTGATAGGCATGGCCGCTTCCGGGGCCAAGTACGGGATCGCAACCAGCCACTTCTATTGGATCGGCGCCATTCCCGCCATGGTGTTCGTGGGCGTGTTCATGATGCCGTTCTACTACGGCTCGCGCGCGCGCTCCGTTCCGGAGTATCTGCGTCTACGCTTCGACGAGAAGACTCGTGCGGTGAACGCCGTCTCCTTTGCCGTTATGACGGTTTTCTCGTCCGGCATCTCGATGTATGCCATGGCGAAGCTCATTCAAACCATGCACCTTCTGGACGGCCCGTTCGCGAAGTTCGGCATTTCCACCGTCTGGACCTTCCATGTGAGTATCGCCGTCTCGGCACTGATCGTGCTGGGATACATTCTCCTAGGGGGGCTCACCAGCGCGATTTATAACGAGGTGCTGCAGTTTTTTCTGATCGTCGCCGGTTTTCTTCCTCTGGTCTTTCTCGGACTCAAAAACGTTGGCGGTTGGAGCGGACTGAAGCACCAACTCCCCCCCGCTTTCACTCATTCCTGGCAGGGTATGTCCAGTGCTCACACTAATCCAATGGGGGTGGATGCATTTGCCTTGGTCATGGGACTTGGGTTCGTGCTCTCGTTTGGTTACTGGTGCACGGATTTTCTGGTGATTCAGCGTGCCATGGCCGCCGACTCCATGAGCGCTGCACGCCGCACGCCGCTAATCGCGGCGCTGCCGAAAATGGTGTTTCCGCTTTTAGTGATCCTGCCAGGCATGATCGCAATCGCATTACCCAATCCGGCCGCAACGTCTATTAACCCCAGCACTGGCCAAGTGCAGGTCTCCAACTCGGCCGGCAAGGGACTGATCCCCGCGAAAGTGGACGAAACCACCGGCGCTCCGATATTGGATTCCAGCGGCAAGCCCATCCTCGACTACGATCTGGCAATTCCGAACATGTTGCTGCATT
The DNA here is from genome assembly GCA_963747545.1 of uncultured Acidobacteriaceae bacterium. Lineage (GTDB taxonomy): Bacteria > Acidobacteriota > Terriglobia > Terriglobales > Acidobacteriaceae > Acidiflorens. Next base: position 523,611 of record CAVVFQ010000007.1, read on the forward strand.
ACTTTCCAACCGGAATTCTTGGTCTGGGCATGACCGCCCTCCTGGCCAGTTTTATGTCGGGCATGGCTGGTAATGTGACCGCGTTCAACACCGTCTGGACGTACGATATTTACCAGTCTTATATCAACCCGAATGCAAAAGATGCGCACTATCTCTGGATGGGACGCGCGGCCACGGTGTTTGGCATCGCGCTGTCGGTAGTCGCGGCCTATTCGGCATCACGGTTCAACAACATCATGGATTTCCTCCAGTTGGTTTTTGCATTCGTGAACGCGCCGCTGTTTGCCACTTTCCTCCTCGGCATGTTCTGGAAGCGAACGACTGGACACGGGGCCTTCTTCGGATTGCTTTCCGGCACGGCGGCGGCGGCCATTCATCAAGGACTGACCTTGCCCCAGGGCGCCTCCGTCGGCATTAAAGGTGGTTGGCTGGGCGCGGTCCACACCTATCCCAGCGAAATGGCGCAGAACTTCTGGACCGCTATCTGGGCTTGGTCCGCGTGCTTCGTGGTCACGATTGTCATCAGCCTCTGCACCCGCGCGCGCGAAGAGAAAGACTTGGTCGGATTAGTCTATTCGCTAACTGAAAGGCCAAGCCAGGAGGATGTGGCATGGTACATGCGCCCCGCCGTGCTGGGCGCGATTGTTATAGGCATCGCTTTGCTGCTGAACGTGATTTTCTGGTAAACGGAGTTCGTCTATGGGCTTGGATATCCGCACGCCGATCGGCCTTATGTTTTCTGTGTTCGGCGTCATTCTGACGATTTATGGTCTTCTCAGTAACCCCGCCATTTATGGCCGGTCGCTTGGCATCAATGTCAACCTGGTTTGGGGGTTAGCCCTGCTGGTCTTCGGAATCACTATGCTACTGCTCGGAATACGGCGGGGCCGGTCTGGAAAAAAATAGCGCTGCCGGTCAGCGTTCACACAGCTTCCGGGGACGCGGCCCTGATCTCCAAGTCAACATGGCGCTTGCCCAAAACGGGGTGAAACGCCGTCAGCCTTACCTTCCCCACTTGCTCTTTCGCTCGCAGCCACACCGCGCCGGTCCCGCCCACCAGTGCGAAAGGATTGTCGCCGATAATCTCGGCCGGGCCTTCAACCTCCAACTGGATGGCGTCGTTGGCCAGGGAACGTATGGCACCGAATTCGTCAGTTACGCGCAGGACGACACGGGTGGTATCGGCGCCGTCGGCAACCAGCTCTGTGTCGTCGGGCAAAACCGAGAACCGCTGGTCAATCCCTTTGCCTGAGTACTTCTTCGCGATCACCTGCTTGCCCTGAATGTAGCCCTCGATTCGCAGGTCTCCCCACGCATTGCCGAAAGGCTCCAAATGGAGGACGAACGGTGGATAGCGAAGGTTGCCAAACTCGCTGCGCTCGGGATCAAGTTCTGCGATCAGTTGGCCATCGATATAAAACTTAAGATGGTCGCAGTTGGAGCAGACCACCCCCTTGCTGAATGCGGTTGATTCGTCCCCACGCGCCCAGCGGAAGGCAGTTTCCAGCACAATTTCCTCCTCCGGATCGCACTGCGATTTGTAGAAGCCTGCAGCGGGCTTGGGCTCGCGGAAAATGTCGGCCACGCCGTGGTAGCAAATCCGGTCGCCCGAGCCGAAATCAGAATGGGTGTTGTAGTCGAACGCGCACCAGCCTAGGCCGCCCGCGTACTGCGGGTTCGAAGCCAGCTGGTTGTGGATTCGTGCATGACGCAAAGTGTGCTCGGTGAGCCGTTCCGTATTGTCGATGGTCTTGGTGGGATAGGTGTGGCCCACGAATTCCGTGTTCAAGTACAGAGGATGGTTCGGGGGGTGCAGCGGGAAGCCGAAATCGTTCATGGTAAACACATCTTCAAGAAGTTCGGAGTCGAAGTGGTTGCGAATGCCTCCCGTTTGCCGCGTCGAGTCGAGTTGATGGGCCAGGGCATTGGTGCGAGTGTAGAAGTCGTGATCGTCCGGGGATTCGTTGATGCGGACTCCCCAGAGAATGATCGAAGGGTGGTTCCAGTCGCGGCGAATCATACGGCGAACGTTGTCCACGGAAATATCTTTCCAGGCTGCGTCGCCGATGTGCTGCCAGCCCGGAATCTCTTCCAGCACCAGAAGGCCGAGTTCATCGCATGCATCGAGGAAGTGGCGCGATTGAGGATAATGCGAGGTCCGCACGATATTGCACTTGAAGTTAGTGCGCAGCACTTGCGCGTCACGCCGCTGCACGCGTCCCGGCATGGCTTGGCCCACAAAGGGGAAAGTCTGGTGACGGTCGAGCCCGCGCAGCTTGACCACCTTGCCATTCAGCTCAAAACCTTGGTCGGTAAAGCGAGCCTCGCGGAAACCGATGGTGCGGGAATCCTCGTCGACTAAACGCGGCCCATTCAGCAGCCGGACGTCGACGGAATAGAGTTTGGGCCGCGCCAAGTCCCAGAGCGCCACTGACCCCAGTCGCTCCAATCGCACGCTGTGCGGCACCGGATCACTTGCCGCAGGCGCGGGCGCGACTCGTTGCGTACCCGTAGCGAGCACGCGATCTCCGTCGCGCAGCGTGACTTCGAGCGACAGCGTTTGCCGTAACGGTTCCAGATGCTGCAGGAAACAATCTACCTCAAGACTGGGATTCGCGGTAAGCACATCTTTCGGCTTGGCGAAAATATTTTCGATAAAAGTTGAGGGAACGATCCGCAGCGCAACCTCGCGGTAGATGCCGCCAAAGGTGAGGTAGTCAATCTGATGCCCGAATGGAGGTATGTCCGCGCGTTCGGTAGAGTCAACCTCAACAGTGAGCACGTTGTCGGCGTCAAAGTCGAGGTGAGGCGTCAGTTCAAAGGAAAACGGTGTGTATCCGCCCTTGTATTCGCCGAGGCGAACTCCATTGAGCCAAACCGTGGAAGCCGTCATCACCCCTTCGAAATCAACGAAGACATGCCGGCCGCGCGCCGAGGACGGAAGCTTGAAATGACGGCGATACACCGACACGAATTCGTAGTCCTTATCGTCAAAGCTGTGCCAGGGCAGGCGAATATTGGTGTGGGGAATGACCACCCGCTCGAACTTGGAGTCGTCAAAGTCTTTCATGCGCGCGTCGGCAACCGCAGAGCGGCTGAACCGCCAGTTCCGGTTCATCAGAAGCACAAGCCTTCCACTCGCCGCAGGCAGCGGAGACGAACTGGACGTCTCTGCCCAAGCGCTCTCCGCCAGTATCCCGGCAACCAGAGTTCCGGTCTTCTTAATGAAATCTCTTCTTTCCATAGTGGGTTGCCCCTCGGTTTCAGCGCTTACCGAATTTGCACCCTGACCTCATATTCCGGTACAAGGTCGATCTGCTGAATTTCGCCGACTGCGTCGTCCGGCCACGCACTGGGCCATGCAGCCTGCGGAAGGTAGATCGGCGCCGCCCTTAGCAAGGGCAGAATCTTGACTTCTAGAGGAGCGTCCGTGATGCCGGGCGCAAAACGCTTTAGCCCAATTTCCCAAACCGTTCCTTTGTAAAAGTCATCGTCGAGCAGCCGCGTACCCTGGTAGAGTCGGGCCGTGTCTCCCACGTACGCAATCCGCAGAAATGCGTCGCTTAGCCCATCCAGCGCGTCTTTGGGCACGACCACCCGCCACTCGTCAGCGTGATCGAAATCCTCAGGAGGTACGGCCACGGCGGTATGGTTGCGCCAATCTACTGGCTTTCCCATCTTTACAGGGCTTGGCGGCTGATTTGTGCGCACCGCTTGCACTTGCACCGTCAGCTTCTTTGGTTTGATTGATGCGGCGTATTCGAAGAACAATCCGTCTTTGGCCGCTTTTCTCACCGGCATGTCCGGACTATGCTGAAGCTCAAGATTTGGAAAAATGCCGAAATGCAATTCACCCACGTCACGCGCCCGCAGATGGAGGGACGCCTCATCAAAAAAAACGTCCGCAGGCGAAAAGAAGACATATTCCTTGCCCCCGAAGGAAGCCTTCCATATGTCGCGCGCTTGTTCCTGGGACAGCACAATGATATGCACGATCCCCCGTTTGCGAGTTCGCACCGTGATTGCGATCTTCTTGCCGACTTCGATACCACGGACGTAGATCCTGCCGCCATCCCGTGATACGACCGCTCTCCCCGCGTCAATCGACTTAATGTTATTGCTATCGAAGGCGAACTCCGGAGCCACGCCCGGCACAGCATAGAAGAAATAATAGGTCGCGCCTGCGTGATTCAACTTACACAACGGTTGGGACGTCGAGTACTTAAGCTTCGCTCCCTGCAGATCCATGTTTACCGGCCAAATGAAATATGCGCCGGAAGGTATGTCGACGGGTTTGTCGGGAACCAGGACGGTCTCCGACGCGAGCTTCACTGAAACCTGCACCCCATTTCTGACCGGCAACGGATAGTTCCGCAAATAGTTGTTGAAGAATACGAATGCATGCTGCCCATCAGAACGAACCGCAACGCGTGCAGGCCCGGCGTCTGCCGGCGTGCTGGGGATCACGGCAGGCAGAGTTGCCACCATCGGTGCCAGAGACTCTCCGAAATCATGCAAGAAAAGATGAAAGAGTTTCAACTGCCGGAATGAAGGCCGCATCTGCCCATATTCTCCCAGCGGAGCCTGAAAGTCGTAGGAAACTACCGGCAGATCGTTGGGATAATCGGTGGCGCTTGACTCTTGCAACGTCGAGAACTTTCCTTCGGGGTTCGCTCCGCCGTGAAACATGTAGTACCCGTACAGATTGGTCCCCGAACCGAGATGTGTCAGCAAAGGGGCGGCGACATCGTCAGCGCTAATGACCGGCCTTCGATGATAGGACGATGCCATTCCGCCACCTCCCTCGGCAACGATGTATGGATAGTGCAAGAGCCTGTCGTCAGGCATATTGAATTTGTCATAGCGCGGCGAATCGCTGAAGCTCGCGCGACTCAGATTGAACAAGTAAATGTCATTGGCGGGCAATTCTTTCAGACTCCCAAACCAGAAACCATCGGGATAGCCGCCGAACACAGGGATAACTTCCGCAGGAGGAAAGTCGAGAGTGGGCCAGCCAGTGACCGTAAATATCGGAACGTCCAGTCCGGCCTCAAGCGCAATCTTTTTGAGTGCAGCGATGTGGGCCGCTCCCGTGCCGGGCCCCTGCTCGCCGTATTCGTTTTCAAGTTGCACACCGATGACCGGGCCACCGTCCTTCCACAGCAGGCCACTAAGCTGCTTGCCAATTTCTCCATAAAAGCGCCGCACGTGGGAAAGATAAGCAGGATCGTTTCGCCGTGTCGGCCCCTCTCGCACAAGCCAATCCGGAAAACCTCCGTTCCGCACCTCCCCATGCGCCCAAGGCCCAACCCTGGCAAACACGTACATTCCATGCTTCCCGCAAAGCTCCACGAAGCGGTGGAGATCGCGCTGCCCCGTCCAATCAAACTGGCCTTCAACTTCCTCGTGATGAATCCAAAATATATAGGTCGAGACAATCTGGATTCCGCCCGCCTTCATCTTCAGAATCTCTTCTTCCCAATATTTTTCCGGATATCGGGAAAAATGAAATTCCCCCATTACCGGGAGCCAGGGCTTTCCATCAAGCGTCAGATACCTGCTATTGACCTGGATTTCATGGCCGTTGGATGATCGTCCGCCCATCTTCAGATAGCCGCTTTCGGGAGGAAGAGCTGGGCCGCTCGCGTCAATCGCAATCACGCTGCTTGAGTTCGAAGTTGGCTGGGCCAAAGCCGGCTCAACGAGAGCTACGAAGACCAAAGAAACCGGGACCAGTGTAAGAAGACGGAGGTAAGAATTGCGCATGAGCCTACTTTCTCCACGCATGACGATCGCCCGGACGATCTTCCGAGCTTTAGGACTTCTTAAATTAGTGCTTGCTATTGTAAACGATTACAGTTCCTTATCGACAATTTCACCGCCGAGTTGGACACGATCACGGCCCGGATGAACGACCTCGTACAGGAGCAGGGCGGCGAAGAAGACGCCTTCTCGGAAGCGAGAACTGAAGCACCAGACGGTAAGGAGGGTAAGGTCGCGCGGGCCTTAGTGATTTCGCGTCTAAAGGAGATGGAAGGCGACAAAGATGCCAATGGCGAAGCAGCCGTCCTGAATGATTGGCTCAAACTTGCTAACGAGGAAGCCGATCTGAAGAAGCACATCAAGGACGCCGATGTCGAATTGGATTGTGGGGCTTATGCCAAATACCCCAAGCTCAGCGAGACCGAAATTCAAACTTTGGTTGTAGACGACAAATGGCTCACCGGCTGATATCTTGGGTGAGCGTCAGATAGCTGCGCCCCAACTCCTTTAAGGTGCGCACCCCGTGCTCGCCGTGGTACACCGCATGGAGCTGGTTGCCGCGTAACAACTCCGCCAGCTTGCGCGCATCGATCCGGTCGCTCTTGCTGCCGTCTTTCAGCAGAGCGTTCTTTCGCGGATCGCAGACCAGAAGACGGCTGACGTGAGGTTTCAGCAGGTCGTGCAACCAGGCGGCAGAAGTTCCTTCTTCAAAGGTCACCGATAGCATCCCGCGTAGTCCATCGAGGAACTCTAGAATCGTGGCTGCCTTCGTCTCCAAAATGCCTTCCATGACCAGCTTCCCCGAGCTGTCCAGGACGGCAACCGAGATCGTTGCCTGGTGAACGTCCATGCCAATATACTTCTCTTGCTTCATGACGGCGCTCCTTTCGCTAAGTGGTGATCCCAACTATCACAACCTACCGCAAAGTGGGCGCCTTTTTATATTGCGTGTTATCGCCTGGTTGCAACATCTAAGTGTTCTGGACGCAACGACACGGAGGAATGTGCCCTCTGCGCACGCTTTCGCGAAGTCAGGAAGATTCTTTCTAATCGTAGCGATCAGACTGGACTCGCGCTGCATGCGTTCGTCATTGGTCATCGTGCTATGAGAATAGCCGATTCTGAGCAGGTGCGAATTCCACAGGATCGTGAGGATTCCTCGTTGTCGGTGAGGACGTGCGCAAGTGTCTTGTGTGCGAAGGAGTGTTCAGGAAGCAATGGATTCGCGAAAGCGGTCCATAGTAAAGCGCGACAAGGGTGCAGGTCTTCACCGACTCGCAATATGTCAAAGACGGCATGATCCGTGCAAGAGGGTGGAAGAAGAATGACTGGAGGAAGAGGCACCGTGAGGCGTTCGGCTCAAACGGATGAGTCTTGCGAGACACGAACGCGTCGTTAGGCCGCTCGATTCGCAACCTGATTACTGCGGGCGCTATGCCGACCTGCACGCCTTAATTAAGGAGACATCCTACACCCTTTCTATACTCCTCGCTCAGAGTGGACGAACGTTAGCCCCGCGCGACTTTCCCACCGGAAAGTTCCGCGTTTTCGATAGGCGAACGTCAGGCTCAGGCCAGGGTGCCCAGTCTCTTGACGGCCGCGTGCCCACGCCCGCAGCGTAGACCACCGACTCGGAGATCCCGTCCAGGCCGAGGGCTTTCTCCACTTTGGACTCGGCGAGCGCCATGGTGCAGAATGGTGCGAGACCCAGCCAGGTCGCTGTCAGGCAGAACGTCTGGCACATGTGTCCGGCGTCCAGAATCACTGTGCGATAGGCGGCTGAATCGGGATACTTCCACCGGTTGCGCTCGAATACGGCGCTCATGAACATCAGGACGCTCGCTGAACCATACCAGGACTGCCCCGCCAGATAACTCCCGAACTGGCGCGACCTGCAGCCTCTTCTTAGCAACTCCAACAAATGTGTGTCGGGCGAATAGTGATACAAACCACGCGGCAGACCGCGCACTCGGAGAACCGCCACGTATGCCTCCAGCGGATGTCGCGCGCCTGCCGAGGGAGAAGTCTTCAAAGCCACGCGGCCGATCGAGCCCGGCAGCTTTACCCAATACTGCACGCCACAGGTGAGCCAAAGCAATGTGCTCAAATCTTCGAGATCCACGCGGCGCTCAGAGAACTCGCGCCAAGTGCGCCGTGCGAGCAAGACTTGCGGGAACTCGCCCTTTGTATTCGGAATTGGGAGCTGCACGCGAGCGGCGCGCGGATACCGTTTTACGGCAGGCGGAGCAGGTTCACCTCGCGCACGATCTAAGAGCATACGCCGGGACTCCACCAGATCGGATTCGAACGGCAGGTCCTTGGTGGAGAAATGAAGCAGTCCGCCACCCGGAAGCCACGACGACCACGATTCCAGAAACTTCGAGTCTGCACGAGCCGCGACCGAGCCTTCCTGGACCAGGAAACCTCGCCGGGTGAGTTGTCGCAAGGCAGAATCCACGCTCAAAGGTGTGAACCCAGACGTGAGGGAGCGGACCTGAGCTGTAGTCCGAAACTCGCTGAAGTAGTCTAGAAGCGAAACCACGATGGGATCGGCAGAGATCAGGACGTGGGTAAGATAGTTCTCGAAGGTCAGCTTGCCGTCCCGCCAGTAGCAGACGATGCTCGCAGCGCGGCGCAGCCGTCCCGGAGATGCCACCACCGCGGACCTCATTACAGGATGCGAAAGTGGCTGCGAACGAGAGTCTCGGTCAGATGCTTAATGCGGGCGTCAAGCCTTTTCGCGTCTTCGGCGACCAGCCGTAGTTTTTCCTTCACTGCGGTTTTTTCAGCGGGTTCAACGGGATCACGGGATTTTTTAGCTTGTTTTCGTCGAACAGGCATGGATTAACTCCTACGCTGAAATTCAAAGCAAGAACCCGCAGCGTCGTGAAAGATAAAGGCAGACTCCTTTGTTGTCAACAGGATTTCGTACACAGGATTTCGCACATAGGTTCTGCACGGATTAGGGTGGGAAGCCTACCCGGCGGATCAAATCCTGAAAGCGAGGATCGGAGCGAAAAGGATCCAACACGGGCTCGATTTTCATATAGACCATGTCGTCATTCCGTTCATCGCAGCCTCTTTCGAGCCAGGAAATGGTCTGCTCCTTATCGGCCAACCCGGCATACACCATGGCGATACTGTAGGAGGGAAGATGTGGTTGGGAAGAGCCTTTCAACTTGGTTAGAATCTCCCGCGCCCGTGCACGATCTCCTGACAAAGCATAAGCGATGCCAAGCTCCTCCATAGAATACGGATCTCCCGGAAGCAACTCCATGCCTTTTTGCAATGCTGGAATGCCCTCCTGGAAGTGGCCTTCATTTACGTACGAGATGCCAATACAGAGATGGGCAAGCCCAAAGTTCGGGTCCATGTCGAGGGTCTTGCGGCATTGGTTGGCGGCCTCTTCATAGCGTCGCGCCTCGTTGAGACGATTTCCCAGACTGGCACTGATAATCAGCGACAGCGGGTCCAACTCTACCGCTTTCTTTGCTTCCATTACGCTTTCATCAAATCTACCGGCGGTGGCCAGGTAGATGGAATACCAGTGGTGCGCGGTCGCGTAACTCGGATTCAGCTCGATCGCTCGTTTGAATTCGCGCTCAGCTCCTTGCCAATTCCACTCGTTGTGATAAATACTCGCCAGAGAAGTGTGCGCTTCCACAAGGCTATCGTCGATTGTCAATGCCTTCTGCGCGGCTGCCTTGGCCTTCTCATTGACGTCCTTTGGCGCCGTCGCCCAATCGGAACCAATAACAACATAGACATCAGCCAATCCCGCATAGGCCAGTGCATAGTTCGGATCCTTTGCGATGGCTTCGTTGAAATAGCCCAGGCCTTTTTCCAGAGAGGCGCGGTCCCGCTTGTTCCAGAAATAACGTCCTTTGAGATAAGCTTCGTAGGCTTCGGGATTGACGGGGCGGAAACTCTCGCGGCCTGCTTCGTTCTTTTGACTCAGCCTGCCCTCGATCTGCTGGGTGATGGCGTGAGCCACTTCATTCTGCAAGCCCAGGATATCTTGGAGGTTACGCTCATAGCTGTCCGCCCACAGGTGCTGGTCGGTGGCCGCCCGGATCAGTTGCGCGGTAATTCTCACCCTGTTCTCCGATCGTTGTACCGACCCTTCCACCACCGCGTCCACATGCAATTCCCGCGCAATCTCCGGTAGCGGCTTCTCGGTTTCCTTGTAGTGCATCACCGACGTCCGCGAAATCACCCGCAGGTCCGTGCTCTTTGCCAGATCGGTAATCAGCGCCTCGGTCATGCCATCGGCGAAATAGTCTTGCTCGGGATCGCGGGACAGATTAACCAATGGCAGGACCGCCAGCGAGCTGATCCGCGCCTGGCCACCACGCCCCAACAAGCGATCACGCCAGCCACCCGTGTTGAAGGCAACCAACAACGCTACTACCGTGAACAGCGTGGCCAGGCCCGCTATCGCCGATCTCACAAACCTTCGCCATGGTTTTGGTTCAGCGTTTCGAACCGAAGCGCCGGCGCTTGCCGCGCCCAGCCGCCGCAGGTCCACCGCCAGTTCCTTCGCCGACTGGTAGCGGTTCTCCGCTTCTTTCTCCAGGCACTTCAGGATGATGTCTTCCAGGTGTGGTGACAGTCCATGCGTCAGGCGCCCCGGCGGAGCCACCGCCTTGTACAGGATGGCGCCTGCTGTGGCCGAGGCGGTCTTCTCGTGAAAGGCGGTATGCCCAGTCGCCATCTCGTAAAGCACTGTCCCCGCCGCCCAGATATCGGAGCGCGCATCCACCGCCTCCCCCTGTAACTGCTCCGGCGACATGTAAGGCAACGTCCCCGCTCCGGTTCGGGTTTCGCTCTCCGTATCTGCATCTGACTCCGGCTTCGCAGGTGGGGCCAGCTTCGCCAGCCCGAAGTCCAAAATCTTCAGCCGTCCGTCAGGGGTCAGACGCAGGTTATTCGGCTTCAGGTCGCGGTGGATGACACGTTGCTCGTGCGCTGCGGCCAGTCCCTCGACCAGTTGCAACCCCAGCCGCGTGCACTCTTTCTCCGGCAGAGCGTGATTGGCGATTCTCTCGCTCAGCGTCACCCCGGACACGTACTCCATCACCAGAAAGTCGATCTCCTGCTGCGTATCAAAATCGTGGATGGTGGCGATGTTGGGATGGTTCAGCTTGGACAGCGCCAGGGCTTCCGTGCGGAAATGTTTGCGGGCGGAGTCGTCGGAGAACGTCTGGGGTGGCAATACCTTGATGGCTACGTCGCGGTCGAGGTGCTCATCGCGGGCGCGATAGACTTCGCCCATGCCGCCAGCGCCGATCCTCTCGACGACGTGGTAGTGGCCCAACCGGAGACCGACGAGTGAATCTTGGCCGAACGCTCGGCTGGCCATAACGAAAAATCCCCTCCCCCTCCCCCGATCATTCTAGGCTTTGGGCATAAAGGAATCGACAGGAAACCGGCGCGCTGCAACAGCGGCTGGCTTCCAAAATGGGTATCCTCCGGCAGAGCCGGAGGGCGAAGCTGCCCAAAATCCCCTTTTCCGCTAGCCTTGCAAGTACCTGAATCTACGAAGTCGCAGGTTGGGTGTGTCCGCTGCGCCGGCGGTTGGCGCCATAACTCGAAGCTTTGGAAATTATCCATGATCAATCCGAAATGATGAAACGCGGCCTTTGGCACGCCGATGCCGACAACGACGTGAATGAAGGCATTCGAGTCGTCTCGATGGTGCTCAATCAGCGTTTGGTGCGGTTTTGCCGCCAGACCGTTCAAAAGACAATCCAGGAGATGCAAACCTACGCCTGGGATTCTAAGGCCGCGCAACGCGGCGACGAAAAGCCCTTAAAAGTACGAGATCACGGCCCCGATGCGTTCCGCTACTTCGCAAAAACCGAAGTTCCCTACTGGAGGCTGAATTGGGGCAATCACTAAGGTCCGTCGCGAAGGTTCTTCGTGCCACCAAGGCAAATGGAATTGTTGCCGCCTGAGTCGTCAGCTTGAAGACAAATTTGTCGATAGACCACCACCATACAAACTGCATCCAAGTTGCGCTTATGGTTTCCTCGACAGCAGCGGATCTCGGAAGCGCGCGGAAAGCCAGCCAGCCCGCTTCACCTGGCTTGGTGGTCAGCTTTTTCGAGTGGTTTGGGGAGTTGGGGATCTTCTGCTCTCGTTTGGTCCCAGCCACCTTCCTTCCTCCCTACGAAGTCCGGGAGTTCTTGCGCCAACTTGATGAACTGGGTTCGAAATCTCTCCCGCTCGTGGCGTTGGCAGGCGCAGCGATCGGCGTCGTTCTTTCTCTTGAAACACACGATAGCCTGGTCCGCTTCGGGGCTAAGTCCATGCTTCCCGCACTCCTTTGCGTTTCCATCATCAAGGAGAGCGGACCGATCATCACCGGATTGATCGTCAGTGGGCGCGTGGCGGCAGGAATCGGCGCGGAATTGGGCGCCATGAAAGTTACCGAGCAAGTGGATGCCATGGAGGCTTCGGCCGTCGATCCTCACAAGTACATGGCGTCGCCCCGCATCCTTGCCTGTGTGGTCATGCTGCCGCTTCTCACGCTCGTGGCGGATTTCTGTGGCGTCCTGTTTGGCTGGATCACGAATACGCTGACCGAGCCGATCTCGCTCCAACTGTTCATCGAAGACGGCACCAGGAACGTAACTTTCAACGATTTTTTGCCGCCCACGTTCAAGACCGCCATTTTCGGTCTGATCATCGGGGTGGTTTCGTGTTTTCAGGGAATGCGCGCGCAAGGTGGAACCGAAGGCGTGGAGCGCGCCGCCACCAGATCCGTGGTCCTGTCCTCCCTTTTCATCATCCTCGCCGACGTGCTGTTGGTGCGGCTGATCGAGGTGTTTTTCCCATGACGGCAAATAAGGAGAGCAAGAGAGCCTCGGCTCTGATTCAGGTGAAAAACCTGAAAAAGTCGTTTGGCACGCAGAAAGTGCTCAATGGAATCGATCTTGAGGTGGCGCAGGGCGAGACGTTGTCGGTTCTCGGACAGAGTGGTACGGGCAAAAGCGTCCTGCTGAAAATACTCATCGGACTCCAACAGCCCGATTCGGGGTCCGTTTGCATCCATGGGCAAGAGATCAATGGCCTTTCACGACACCAGTTGAACGAGATCCGGAAAAAGATCGGGTTTCTCTTCCAAAACTCGGCCCTCTACGACTCCATGACCGTTGAACAAAACGTGGCCTTCCCTCTCGAACGCCACAGCCAGTTGACCGGCGCCGAACGAAAGAAACGGGTGCGCGAGCTGCTTTCGACCGTGGGGATGGAGAGGGACCTGGACAAGTTGCCCGGCCAAATGTCGGGGGGAATGCAAAAGCGGGTCGGTCTGGCGCGGGCCCTGGCCTTGTCGCCCGACATCCTGCTCTTCGACGAGCCCACGTCGGGACTCGATCCCATCACAGCATCGGAAATCGATGCGTTGATTCTGAAGATGCAGAAGGAGGCAAACATGACATCGATCGTGGTCACGCACGATCTACCGAGCGCGCGGACGGTCTCCGATCGCCTGGCGGTAATGCGCGATGGGGAGATTTTGATCGAGGGGACGTTCGAGGATCTGCAAGCGAGCAAAGACGATTTTGTCGTCGAATTTCTGAATCGCGGAGTTATGAAGGGATAATCTATGTCGCGTGCATTTCGATTAGGCATCTTCATCGTGGCAGGCCTTCTAATCTTGGCCGGCGGGGTCTTTCTAGTCGGGCAGAAGCGGTTCCTCTTCCAGCGCACCTATCGGCTGGAGGCGCAGTTCCAGGATGTCGCAGGACTCGACAACGGCGCCGATGTACGCGTCGGGGGCATTCATCTGGGAACGGTGAAATACATCTCCCTGCCCGACGGTCCGAGCGGAAAACTCACCGTCGTGATGGAGATGTCTAGTTCGACGCAACACCTCATCCGGCAGAATTCCGTGGCCACGATCTAGACGGAAGGCCTGCTGGGTAATAAGTTCGTAGAGGTCTCCTTTGGGTCGGAGAAGGCACCTGAAATCGAGAATGGCGACACCATCAAGGGTGAAACTCCGGTGGACTTCTCCGATGCCGCGCTCGCAGCCATGAACCAGACCAAGGCTATGGCTAGCGCGTTCGCGGATGATGCGGACGCCCTGAAGCAGAATTTCCTGCTGCGAGGCTTCTTCAACCGCCGCGGTTACGAGGACTCTAACGAACTCAAGGAGAACAAAATTTCTCAACTGCCCTCCCAACCCAGCGACAAGGAATTCGCGTACGACGCCAAGGAAATCTTCGACAAATCCGATAATGCAAAACTTAAGAATGAAAAGGCGCTGGACGCGGCCGGAAAATTCCTGGAACAAAACAAATTCCGATTGGCTGTCGTGGCCACTTCCTCCGAAGTCGGAGATGCGAAGAAGGATCGTGTGTTGACTCAGGCCCGTGCGAAGGTGGTCCGCGACTTCTTGGTCCAGAACTTCAAATTCGACGACACAAAACTGAAAACCATCGGTCTGGGAAAGTCGACGGGAGCCGGAGAAAACGGCAGGGTGGAAATCCGCGTGTACGACTAGAAGTTTGAGGGCCTAGCCCGATAATCTCAAAAGGATTGCTGTCGAAGGTAACACGAGAACACTAATTGATAGTGGTATCGCCGGCAACTGCAAGCATGTCCAGTGCGTTCAACAAATCCGATATTCGCATACCGGAGTCCAGCATTTGAATAAGATCGGCGGCGGTAATGCCTTGGCGCTCGGCAATCTCCAACAGTTTAGCGATGGCGGACTCTACGAACTCCCTTTCTGGCTCTGCAGGTGGTTCGTAGCATCCAATATTATTCATTGTATTATTCGTTGCCATCTTCCAGCCGCCCTCCCACTACACGCGGCAAAGAGGCGCCGAACCCACGGTACCGTATGTTGGGTTGAGCTCAAATCGGGGAAATACTGTATGCCCGACTGACAAATCGGCCACCTTTCAACCGCCGTCGTTCTCACTGGCCTCCGCTTTCCCCGCACTTTTCTCCGCCCCAATTGTCCGCGCGTTTGGGTACTCCATACCATGCACAACTCTAGAAACTGGGCTCTTTACCCGATATCTCCCCATCTTCAAAGCGTTCACGATCTCAAGAGGCCACCATGAGGCCAGATTCGGCTGAAATAAATACGAGGTGATGAAAATGACTTCTTTCCGCTTACCGCGCTCGCTAGGCTGTCTGTTACTCGCACTTGCAATGCTGGCTATACCTGGGCGGTCGTTCGCGCAAGGCATTGCCGTGTCCATCACCGTTGCGCCGCCGGTTCTCCCTGTGTACGTGCAGCCCGTCTGTCCGGGCGACGGCTATCTTTGGGCGCCCGGCTATTGGGCATGGAACGATGGTGACTATTACTGGGTGCCGGGCACATGGATCCTCGCGCCCGAACCTGGGTTTTTGTGGACTCCGGGATATTGGGGCTGGGTCAACGGCGCATACATCTGGAACACCGGCTACTGGGGCGAACATATCGGCTTCTACGGTGGCGTTAATTATGGATTCGGATATGTGGGCACTGGCTTCGAGGGTGGATACTGGCAAGGGGGACAATTTTTCTACAATACCTCGGTCATGAACGTTAACGCCACGATCATTCACAACACATTCAATAAAACGGTGATCAACGCCACCAGCGTGAACCGCGTCAGCTTCAACGGCGGCACCGGCGGGATCAAGGCGAGACCGACAGCGTTAGAAGAAAAGTACGCCAGCGAACGACGCATTGCGCCGACCGCCGAGCAAGCCAGGCAGCAACAATCCGCCGCTAGCGACCGGAGCCTGCGGGCCTCCGTCAACCACGGCAAGCCGCCCGTAGCGGCGACCGCCAAACCGGGAGATTTCAAAAGCGGCGTGGTAGCAGCTCGCGCGGGAAGTCCGGGCCGGAATATCAGCACAGCTACCGCGGAGAAAAAGCCGATCACCAGGCCGAACCATGAAACTACGGCGAAGACAGAATCCAAACCTTCCAAGTCTGCGCCGTCTGAGCATGCGAACGCACGGCATACGGAAGCTAAACCTGCTCCCGCGCCTCATGAAAAAACAGCGAAGACAGAATCCAAACCTTCCAAGCCCACGCCGTCTGAGCATGCGAACGCACGGCAATCGGAAGCCAAACCCGCTCCCGCGTCTCATGAAAAAACAGCGAAGACAGAATCCAAACCTTCCAAACCTGCGCCGTCTGAGCATGCGAACGCACGACCTGCGGAAGCCAAACCCGCTCCCGCGTCTCATGAAAAAACGGCGAAGACGGAATCCAAACCTTCCAAACCTGCGCCGTCTGAACATGCGAACACACGACCTGCGGAAGCCAAACCCGCTCCCGCGTCTCATGAAAAAACGGCGAAGACGGAATCCAAACCTTCCAAGCCCACGCCGTCTGAGCATGCGAACACGCGACCTGCGGAAGCCAAACCCGCTCCCGCGTCTCAGGAAAAAACGGCGAAGACGGAATCCAAACTTTCCAAACCTGCGCCGTCTGAACATGCGAATGCGCCACGTACGGAAGCCAAGCTTGCACCTGCACATAATGAGCCCGCACCGCGCACGGAAAGCGCGCCGAAACCCGAGCATCAGAGCGCGCCTCGCCCAGAAAGCAAACCGGCACCTGAGGAAAAGAAGCCTCCGCGCTAGCCTCTGGCAGGAAAGTTGTTCTTGTAACGAGTGCGGCGCGGTCCCGCGCCGCACAAATTCCAGTTCGGTTTCGCGGACTTTGTAGCTGAGTTTCGTCGGAGCACAGTCCGATAAAGTCTTCGGAATGATGTAGCCAGAACCGGCAGTTTGAGCCCCCGGCGCCAACCGAGGAAATTCCCTCCACTGCTTAAAATGCATACATAACTTTGGATCCCGAGATACAGGTTAGAACGGATTCATCCAAACCCATTTAGCACTTACGATCCCGTTAGCAAATCAACAGGAGGATTCATCATGCTCAACTGGGCCGTAACGTTCTTCGTGATCGCGCTGATCGCCGCGCTGCTGGGCTTCACCGGTATAGCAGTCGCGGCCGCGGGCACTGCGAAGCTATTGTTTGTCGTTTTTCTGATTTTGTTTGTGGTTTCACTTGCCGCCCATCTCGGCCGACGCAGCAGCAGTGTTTAGGCCGGCTGGGTCTCATCTAACCCATGCGTCATGAAGGAGACGAAACTCATGAAACTCACCAGGTTGTTAAGCGCATCAGCTCTTTCGCTGTTACTCGGCACCACGGCTCTGCTTTACGCACAGGACCAGCACGAGGATGCCAAATCTCAAGAAGAACCTCGTCCGGAGGCATCCAAGCCGGCTCAGGATGAAACGAAGACGCCGCGCCAGGATGAGGCCAAGCCGCAGAAACAGGATCAAGATAAAGACAAATCTGGGCAAGCCGGAGACAAGGCGGCGAAAAAGGATGATGCCAAAGCCGCCAAACAAGCGCAACGCACGTCTGGCCAGGGCAGCGGTCACATTCCCGATGACAAATTCCGCGCCCATTTCGGACGCCAACACACGTTTGTCGTCAATCACGTAACCACTGTTGGAAGCCGACCACAGTTTCAGTACGGTGGCTACTCATTCACCATGGTTGAGGCGTGGCCGATGGGCTGGGCATATACCGACCAGTGCTACATCGATTACATCGATGGTGAGTATTTCCTGTTCGATCTGCTTCACCCTGGCGTGCAAGTGGCGCTTGTAGTTGTGTTGTAGTTGCCGGGTACCATAATCGCGAGCAGGCGGCCTTCACGCGGAGCGGAATTTGCAACGCGTGGAGGCCGCGGTTGTACGATCTGTCATTGGCCACGTCGACACCTGTAGTTTGTCTGATCGATTTTGAATCAGCTGGACAACTTTTCTCCCAACCCTGGAGGCTGTTTCAGCAACTAAACCGATGTTGATAAATTCACTTTAGGTGCGGTAGGGCCCGCGCTTTAGAAGGAGTAATTCATGGCAGACGACGTGGAAAAGAAAGGTCAACAGGGTGGTCAATCCGGTCAAGGTCAGCGAGGCGATCAGTCGGGACAAGGCCAGCAGAGTGGTCAACCCGGACAGCAACAGCCCAAGAAGGGCGGTCAGAGTCAGACCGACGAGGAAGAAGAAAACCAGAATCGCGACCGTCAACGCCGCGCTTCCTAGTTTTCTTTCGAAATAAGGTTCACTTGGAAGTCCCGGCCTTTTGGGCGGGACTTCTTTTTTTCATCGGCCAGGATTGTCAGGCTGGATGTCTAAGGCAGCCTGCGTTGGGTCGAGCTGACGTTCCCGGGCGGTCGGTATCGGCAAATTGGCGGTTCATTCCGCGATATCGCGTGCCCCTCAACTGAATCCCCACTTCAAGGTCGTCGGATGCCTTCGCCGCACACTTCCCATCCCTCATGCTTCTGCAGAAGCGAACATAAGCCCCGGCGCACAATCTCGTGATCATCGGCTAACAGGATGCGTAGTTTCATGGCGATTTCTCCACCAAAGAATTTCGAGAGATACCTACGCGCGTTGACGCCCTGCTACTCAGCTCGGAGCGTGGGGATTTCGCGCCATCGCCGTAAATTCCCGATGCTCGCTTACCGCCTCAACTGCCTCCACCAGATCCCGGGCGAGGTTGGATTTCACGACATACCCTCGAGCCCCCGCAGCTAGTGCCTCACGCATCATCTGCGGCGAATCGTGTTGCGTAACAAACAAAACCTCGAGCGCGGGATGCTTCTGTTTGATTACCCGGCACGCTTCAATGCCATTCATTCTTGGCATGGTGACATCGAGCACCACCACATCGGGTCGCAAACTAGCGACCTTCTCTAGGGCTTCCACTCCATCCGACGCTTCATCCACTACTTCCAACTCGGATCGCCCCTCCAATAAAGTCCTGAGCCCTTGCCTCACGACGGGATGATCATCCACCAGCAGAATGCGGACTGCCATAACTTTTCCCAGTTGCGTGTAGCACCATTGCCCAGGGGTTCCAAGTTCAGACGGCCCTTCAAACAGTTACTCAGGACTGGCGCAAGTCCACCGATACGCCGCAGGCATGGATCTTACGTAAATCACACAAACAGTAACACGGTCGCGTCCCGTTCTCGAATACAGGGAATCCTGTAGAGGGGCACGCCGCTCTAGGAATCGAGACTTAGTGGCCGGCCGAAATCGCCTGCGGGAAATAGGTTTCCTGGCGCAGGAGTGCGTTCACCGCCTCCACTATGGAGCCAACGTCCCATTTCGCACACACCCCACGGATGCCTGTATTTCGGGCCTCCTCGACCAATCGTTTGGAAGGGTGAATTGTCACCATCAGAATGGGAATTTCAGGAAAGAGTCGCGCAATCTCCCGGGCAACCTCAATCCCGTTGAGGTCTGGCATTTGGAAGTCCAGCAAGATGACATCGGGCTGATTTTCCTTGACCCTCTGCAGGGCTTCCGCTCCCGTTGGAACCTGATCACAAACTCGCCAGTTGCTTTGCTGCTCGAGCAGGGATCGAAGAAAATTTCGCACCGCCGGGTTGTCATCTGCCACCAGAATTCGCACCAAGCGGAACCTACCTTCCAGTCTATTTTTTCTTGTACCGCAAGAGCCTGCACAGGGCTGTTGCTATTGTTCGGACTCCTTCAACCATAGGATTGGTAACGGAGTGTTTGCAATACAGCAAACCCCTGACGATCGACCATGGTTAACGGCCCGTTTAGGCGCAAACGATTCCCGTCACCGCTGCTACCAGTACCTCCGTCCTGGCCGGGCAATCGAATTCCTGCTAGAGAGTGCTGCACAACGGTGAAAAGTCAGATTGGTGACGCGGAGCAGGGATTTTCGCGGTGGTTTCTGTGCCACCGCTCACCTTGGAAGTGTTCCGCATTCTTTTCTTGGGAAATAGAACAGCTCTCATCTTCAGCTTTGCTTTGTGAAGCTGTGATTTCGAATTCCCGATGGAACATTGGAGCATTTGGGCGATCTCATGATGCTGGTATCCTTCAATCTCGTGCAGGTCGAAGATTTGCCGGCATCCAGCAGGCAATTCCTCGGCGGCCCGGCTCAAAGCGATCCGATCAACCGCCCCACTGAGACTCGGATCCGGTTTCCCAGCCTCGCGTTTGAGAGATGGCGACTCGGCCGATATTGGCTCATCAAGAGAGAGCAACGGCGGCGTCTTGCGACGACGCAATTTCATCAAAACGGTGTTCACCGCGATCCTGTACATCCAGGTAGAGAATGCCGAATCGCCTCGAAACGAGTTGACGCTGCGAAACACCTGTAAGAATGCTTCCTGAGTTAGATCCTCGGCGTCCTCCACATTTTTTGTCATCTGCATGCAGACCGCATACACACGCCTCTTGTGCAACTCGTAGAGACTGGCAAAGGCACGCTCCTCGCCGCGCCGGGCACGCTCGATGAGCGTACCTTCAGAATCGTCTCGCTGACTTTGGTTTGTACGTTGAAGCACATTTGGCGGAATGACATTTGTTGCCGTCGCGGGCACGGGAGAAGTGGACACTGTAGCCTCCTTGATCAAGGTCAATGATCGATGATGGTTGATCAGCTAACCATGTTTTGTTCGAGAGCATTCTTGTCATGCAAGGAGAGATTAGCTAAGCGACGGCATCTGTCGTATCGGGGTGCCCCTGTACTTGATTCTGAAACTTCCTGTACCGTCCGAATTGATCAAACACGAGACAAAGTTGCTGGGCCGGCCGGAGAGCTTTGGTGGCGGGGACATTGACTCCTATATTGGCTCGAGTCCTTCTCGTGGGCAAACACAATGCTACACACACGCATTCAGGACTGGGCTTGATTCTCGCAGTGCCAGGCTGGAGGGAATCATGAGTTCAAGGAGCGTTCCCGGATCAGCATTGGTCAGTCGCAATTCTCCTCCAAATTCCTTTGCACGTTGTTTCATGCCACCAATTCCAACCCCGACGTTCTCTGGGCGCAGCTCCGCAATTCTCTGGTCTATTCCTTTTCCGTCATCCAGTACAGCAACTACTATCTGGCCATCTCTTTGCGTCAAAGTAATGCACACCTTTCGAGCTCCAGCATGCCGGAACACATTAGTCAGCGCTTCTTGAACAATTCGGAAGATCGCCGTCTCGACCGCCGGTGCAAGTCGCGGGAAGTCCGGAGGCTGAACGTCTAGAAACGTTTCGATGCCACTCCTTTTTGTGAGTCCCTCCACATACCAACCCAGGGCTGACTGCAACCCGACTTCGTCGAGTAACGGAGGATGGAGAAGGTGAGACATGGTGCGCACTTCCTGAATCGCCCGATCGATAATGGAACTGGCCTGAATCCATGTTTGTTCCTGCGGTTGAGCGGGCTTCTCCAGAAACATCTTGTCCAACACCATCTTAGCCACCGCCAGTTCTTGCCCCAACCCATCATGTAAGTCGCGCGCGATGCGCCGCCGCTCTTGGTCCTGCATGGTCATAAGGCGCACGGAGAGGCGTCGCAATTCGTCTGTCCTGCTATCGACCATCTTTTCGAGTTCAATCGCACTATTGCGCATCGATTGTTCCAGCAATTTGCTATCGTGAATATCGGAGCAGGTGCCATACCATTTAACAATCTTTCCAAGATGATCCTGGATGGGCACGGCGCGAGCGCGAAACCAGCGATAATTTCCATCCTTGCCGCGCAAGCGATATTCTGCTTCATAATTCTCACCCGATTGGACACAGTCCAGCCAACGCTGCCGGCTTCGCTCCTGGTCGTCAGGGTGCAGGTAATCCCACCAGCCGAAGCCAACCGCCGAGCCCGCCGCAGCGCCGGTATATTCATAAAATCGATCGCTGATGTAATCTCTGGCGCCGTCCGGCTGTCTGCTAAAAATGATATCGGGAGCCGTGTGCACAATGGCGTCGAGTTCCTGATTTTTGCCTACCAATTCGACGTTCAGCTTAAAAAGCATCTCAGCCTTAGCCGCTAACTCCTCGGTGCGATCCAATACACGGCGCTCAAGATCGCGATTCAGCGCCTGGAGCTGCCTTGTTTTGCGGTGTAACTCGGCGAATACCCTTACCTTCGCGCGCAAGAGTTCCTGAACGACGGGTACGGAAATGTAATCCACTGCTCCGTGTTCGTATCCTTTGAGTCTGTCCAAATCCGTGAGATGGACGGCTGAGATAAAGATGATCGCGGTGCGCTGAAAACGTGGATGCTGACGAATCATGGTCGCCAATTCAAAACCATCGAGCTCTGGCATGCTCACATCCATCAGGACCACGGCAACGTCCGTCTTTAGCAGAATTTCGAGCGCTTCCTTCGCCGAGGTCGCTTTGATCAGGTTCTCCCCAAGCTCGGCCAGCATAACCTCATAGCTGAGGAGCTTGGCAGGTTGGTCATCCACCATCAGGATATTGACTTTTCCGTCTGCGCCCATCGTTTTCTCCGTGCCCGTCTTAGAGCCAATCCGCTGCCAGAACTTCTATCGGTGAAGCCACATACGCAAGGATGACAGTAGCTGTTCGGTATTAACCGGTTTCGCAAGGTACTCGGACGCGCCGGCTTCCAGACACTTCTCACGATCTCCCTTCATGGCTTTTGCGGTCAAAGCAATGATAGGCAGCCGCTGCAGCGAAACGTTCTGCCGAATCACCCGCATCGTTTCGTAACCGTCCATCTCCGGCATCATGATGTCCATCAGAACGATCGCGACGTCGGGTGTCGAGTCAAGCTTTGCGATCGCTTCCCTGCCGGTCCCGGCAGTAATCACGTCCATACCGCGACGTTCGAGGACACTGCTGAGAGCGAAGATGTTGCGCACATCATCGTCGACCACCAGCACTTTCTTTCCAACCAGGGCATCGTCCGAGTGGTGCAACCGGTCGAGCATTCTCTGTTTTTCCACGGGCAGATCTGCCACGACCCGATGTAGGAACAAGGCAGTCTCATCCAGCAGCCGCTCGGGGGATTCGACTCCCTTTACCACCACGCTGCGCGCCAGGGCGTGCAGACGGGCATCCTCTTCGGTGGAAAGTTCCTTGCCGGTAAATACGATCACCGGCAAGTCGCATAGTGACGGCGTGTCGCGGAATCGCTCCAGCACATCGAAGCCGGAAATGTCAGGCAGGCGCAGGTCAAGAACGACGCAGTCGAACGACTCCTCGCTAACGGCTTGGACCGCATCTTCGCCGCGGGACACGGCGGTGACGTCGATGTCGTCATAGGCAAGCAGTTCCTTGATGCTGAGCTGCTCGGCTGGATTGTCTTCGACCACCAGCAACCGCTTGCGCCGAGGAGCGGAATACTCCTTGATACGCGTTAGCGCCGTCTTCAAACCATCGGGAGTAGTTGGCTTCGTAACAAATGCAAAAGCACCGCGAGCGAGACCATGGTGACGATCTTCGTCGAGCGTCAACATCTGAACTGGAATGTGCCGGGTCGATGGGTCTTGTTTTAAGTGGTTCAGAACCGTCCATCCCAACATGTCAGGCAGAAAAACATCCAGCGACACAGCGGTCGGAGAATACTCGCGCGCGAGCGCGAGCGCTTCAGCACCACGCAGAGCCACTAGAACTTTGAATCCTTTGTCCCGAGAAAGGTCACGCAACACACGCGCATAGTGTGGATCATCTTCCACAATCAGCAGGATTGCGTCGTCGGGTTGCAGGTTCTCACGATCATCGGGAATTCTCTCCGCGGGATGTTCCGAAACACCCGCGACAGACAACTGGGCCGGCGACACCGACGTTGCCGAGCTTCGCTCCAGCGTTGCCGCTCCGGACGGCCCTACATAGGTTTGCGGCAAGTAGAGGGTAAAGGTGCTCCCCCGGCCAGGAGCGCTTCGTAACTGGATTTCGCCTCCCAACAAACTCGCTAACTCGCGGCTGATCGCCAGGCCAAGACCTGTGCCTCCGTACTTACGGCTTGTGCCGGCATCTGCCTGTTGAAAAGCCTCGAAGATGATGCGCTGCTTGTCCAACGGAATGCCAATGCCGGTATCAGAGACCTCAAAAGCCACGACCGACGCAGCCTTGCCCAGGATCGGGTGCTCCTCGCTCCAACCGCTCTTAGCGGCGAACACCGATAAGCGAACGCCTCCCAGCTCGGTAAACTTGAATGCGTTGGACAGTAGATTCTTCAATACTTGTTGCAGTCGTTTTGAATCGGTGACGACACTGCGGGCAAGGTGCGGATCAGTCTGCACCTCAAAGCTAAGACGCCGGTTGTCGGCCTCGTGCCGGAAGGGACGTTCCACCATATCCAACAGGCTGGCAAAGAACACTTCCTCGGCCTCCACTGAAACGGTTCCAGACTCGATCTTCGACAGGTCGAGAATATCGGTGATCAGGTTAAGTAAGTCTGTTCCCGCGCCGTGAATTGTGCGGGAGAACTCAACCTGTTTCGGGGTCAGGTTCCCATCCGGGTTATCGGTAAGTTGCTGACCGAGAACCAGAATACTGTTGAGGGGCGTGCGCAACTCGTGCGACATGTTAGCCAGGAATTCGGACTTATACTTCGAAGTCAAAGCCAACTCCTTGGCCTTCTCCTCCAAAGCGCGGCGCGCTTGCTCGATTTCCTGATTCTTGCGTTCGACTTCGACGTTCTGTTCGGCTAGTTGCTGCGCTTTTTGCGCAAGCTGTTCGTTAGTTTGCTGTAACTCCTTTTGCTGCATCTGGAGTTCGGTGGCCAATTGTTGCGACTGCTTTAACAGGCCTTCCGTCTGCATGGTGGCCTCGATACTGTTAAGCACGATGCCAATGCTCGCCGTAAGTTGTTCGAGAAATGCCAGCTGCGAGGTCGTAAAGTTACTCAGCGATGCCAGTTCAATAACTGCCTTGACACGATCCTCGAAAAGAACAGGCAGCACGATGACGTTTTGCGGAACAGCCTCGAATAAGCCGGATCGAATGGAAATCGTGTTCGGCGGCAATTCCGAGATCAGCATCCGGCGCTTTTCCGCCGCGCACTGGCCGACCAGACCCTCACCTATCTTCAAGCGACGCAGGTGACTATCTTCGCCGTCGCCAGCAAACGCCGACAGCAGAACCATCTCCGCCGATTCTTCCGTTCCCATCTGGTAAATCACACCTTGTTGTGCGTTCACCAGCGGCGACAGCTCCGAGAGGAGCATGCGTCCGACTGTAGTCAGATCGCGCTGCCCCTGCAACATGCCCGTGAAGCGCGCCAGATTTGTCTTGAGCCAATCTTGCTCGGTATTGCGATCGGTGGTCAGGCGGAGGTTGTCGATCATGGTGTTGATGTTGTCTTTCAACTCCGCCACTTCGCCACTTGCTTCTACCTGAATCGAGCGAGTGAGATCTCCCTTCGTAACCGCGGTCGCAACTTCGGCAATCGCGCGAACCTGGTTGGTCAGATTGTCAGCCAGGAGATTGACGTTGCCGGTGAGATCTTTCCATGTCCCTGCCGCGCCAGGCACATTGGCCTGTCCGCCGAGACGGCCTTCGACGCCGACCTCACGCGCGACGGTTGTGACCTGATCGGCGAAGGTGGCCAACGTGTCCGTCATGTTGTTAATGGTTTCGGCCAGAGCGGCGACTTCACCCTTGGCGTTAACGGTCAGCTTCTGAGTCAGCTCGCCATTGGCGACCGCCGTCACGACCTTCACAATGCCGCGCACTTGTTCAGTCAGATTGGCGGCCATCACGTTCACGTTGTCGGTAAGGTCCTTCCATGTGCCGGCCACACCGGGTACTTGCGCTTGGCCGCCCAACTTACCTTCTGTACCTACTTCGCGAGCTACACGAGTTACTTCGGCGGCGAAGGCGTTGAGCTGATCGACCATCGTGTTGATGGTGTTCTTAAGCTCCAGGATTTCGCCTTTGACATCGACTGTGATCTTGCGCGACAAATCGCCGCGGGCGACGGCCGTGGTCACCTCGGCGATGTTACGCACCTGCCCGGTGAGGTTGCCGGCCATTGAGTTGACAGAGTCGGTGAGATCCTTCCAAGTTCCGGCGACGCCGGGCACGTTGGCTTGTCCGCCCAACCGACCTTCTGTGCCGACTTCGCGTGCCACGCGCGTTACTTCGCCGGCAAACGCATTGAGCTGGTCCACCATCGTGTTGATGGTTTCCTTCAGCAACAGGATTTCGCCGCTGACGTTTACCGTAATTTTCTTCGAAAGATCGCCGCTGGCGATCGCCGTGGAGACTTCGGCGATATTGCGGACTTGACCGGTCAGGTTGCTGGCCATCGAGTTTACGGAGTCCGTGAGGTCCTTCCACGTGCCGCCAACGCCAGGTACTTGTGCCTGGCCTCCCAGTTTGCCGTCGGTACCTACCTCGCGGGCCACGCGCGTCACTTCCGACGCAAACGATCGCAGCTGATCCACCATGGTATTGATGGTGTCTTTAAGCTCGAGAATTTCGCCGCGCACGTCGACCGTGATCTTGCGCGACAGATCTCCACGGGCTACGGCCATCGAGACCTCGGCGATGTTTCGTACTTGACCGGTCAGGTTACTGGCCATGAAGTTCACGTTGTCGGTGAGATCCTTCCAGGTACCCGCCACACCTGGGACTTGGGCCTGCCCTCCCAGCTTGCCTTCGGTACCCACCTCGCGAGCCACGCGCGTCACTTCGCCCGCGAACGCATTAAGCTGATCCAACATTGTGTTAATGGTATTTTTCAGTTCGAGGATCTCGCCCTTCACGTCGACTGTGATTTTGCGCGACAAATCGCCGCGGGCCACAGCCGTGGTCACTTCCGCAATGTTGCGTACTTGACCGGTGAGGTTACCGGCCATCGAGTTCACGGAGTCGGTGAGATCTTTCCAGGTACCGGCGACGCCGGGCACGTTAGCCTGTCCACCGAGTCGGCCTTCGCTGCCGACCTCGCGCGCCACGCGCGTCACTTCGCCAGCGAAGCGGTTGAGCTGATCCACCATCGTGTTCAGCGTTTCTTTGAGCTGCAGAATCTCCCCGCGCACATCCACCGTGATCTTGCGCGAGAGATCGCCATTCGCGATGGCGGTCGCGACCTCAGCGATGTTACGGACCTGGCCGGTCAGGTTACTGGCCATGAAGTTGACGTTGTCGGTCAAATCTTTCCACGTGCCGCCAACGCCGGGCACTTGCGCCTGCCCGCCGAGTTTGCCTTCGGTGCCAACTTCGCGGGCCACGCGCGTCACTTCGCCCGCGAACGCGTTGAGTTGATCCACCATGGTGTTAATGGTGTCTTTAAGTTCCAGAATTTCACCTTTCACGTCGACGGTGATTTTGCGCGACAAATCGCCGCGCGCCACGGCGGTAGTCACCTCGGCGATGTTGCGGACCTGAGCAGTCAAGTTGCCGGCCATGGCGTTAACCGAGTCAGTGAGATCCTTCCATGTGCCGGCCACACCCACAACGACTGCCTGGCCGCCCAGTTTTCCGTCCGTACCTACTTCGCGAGCGACGCGTGTCACCTCGGACGCAAACGAGCGCAGCTGATCCACCATGGTGTTGATAGCTTCTTTAAGCTGAAGAATTTCGCCGCGCACATCGACGGTGATTTTGCGGGAGAGATCGCCGCTGGCAACTGCAGTTGCGACTTCGGCGATGTTGCGCACCTGACCAGTAAGATTGCTGGCCATCGAGTTGACGGAGTCCGTCAAGTCCTTCCACGTGCCGGCCACGCCGGGTACGAGTGCCTGACCACCGAGTTTTCCGTCAGTACCGACTTCGCGCGCCACGCGCGTCACCTCGGCAGTGAAAACGCCGAGTTGCTGAATCATGGTGTTGACGATATTGGCCGAGCGGAGGAACTCGCCTTCCAGCGGGCGACCGTCCACGTCCAAGCGAACCGTTTGCGTCAAATTTCCTTGGGCTACCGCTGCTATGGCGCGAGTCACCTCAGCAGTTGGTCGAAGTAAGTCCTCGACTAGAGTATTTACCGAGACTTCTATGTCTCCCCATGCTCCTCTCGCTTCATGAAAGCGTGTGCGCTCGCGTGTTCTTCCTTCTTTGCCGACGACTTGACCAACCCGCTTCAATTCCTGAGCCATTTGTTGATTGGCAGCAACAATGGAATTGAAAGTGTCGGCAATCTTTCCTCCCAGCCCCGTCCAGGAGCCCGGCAGCCTGACTGAAAAATCTCCGTCCCGCATGGTTTGCAAGCTGGCCAGAATCGCACTCAGGTCAGCCGAGTCACGCTCAGCAACCAGAAAGGAGTTCCCATTACTCTTTTCTTTTTCGTGCGCATGAGCTTCACCGTTGGCAATCGCGATCGACGCGTCTCTGCTATTTCTCTTCATCGTCTTCTCCAGCACGGAGGGAGGGTTCGGTCTTGTGCCAAGACAACCTGTCTCGCTGTGCGGTCTGCCGCCGTTGCAGTAGCGCCGCGTACAAACGGCGCGACTTTGCAGGGGGATATGAATGGACAGGGTTTCCCGCGCAGCGTCCTACGAGCGGCCGCACCACCGAAATCAGGGTCAACCTGAAACATCTTTTTGAATGCGACCTCAGGAACTTAGCGACTGAAACATGATCTGTTTATCATGAAGAACTGTGGGCCGACTCTAGGGTCTTTCCTGTAGGAAGAGTGTAAGAATTTTCGCTGGATCGACAAACCGGCCGCGACGCTCATCAACGACTTGTCGACCAGGTCGGCTCGTCAGGCTGCCGCTTGGCGCGCCGCCTCTTCTCTTTCCAAGACGGCACTTTCGTGGGCTCCCGTCCGGCGCAATACTTCGACTGCCTGAGTCGTCCTTACTTTTTCAGGGCAAGCGACGTATACCAGGACTCCCATTTCCAGGAGCTCGTTCTCAAATCGTTCCGCGTCACCTTCCGAAAAGCCCAAGCCGATAAGAGCTCTCGAGTTGCCACACAGGGCTGGAGAATCCTTCCTCATCACCAGGGCCTGAAGGTAAGTTCGCGAACGGATGAAGAAACCGACGGTCGGGATCACCACCGCGCCGAGTTTCATGAGCCAGCCCAGCAAATCCAGGGTGATTGCGCTTGCGCCTCGCTCGGCGCCGAGACTATTCGCCTCGCGCATGACGGTGGCGAGATGATGCCTGGGCCGAACCATCAGGCAGATCTGTTCATTATCGAATCCTGAACGGTTCAGGGTCTGGACTACTTGCTGAAGCGATACATCATCACGGTACATTCCATAAGCGGCTGGTGAATTCGCTGCCATGATCAGATCTCCAGTTCCGCGTCACAGAACACTGGTATCGCGGGTGCCGGGCACGCGGGCAACCGTCACGAGGGGTGCGGTGATCGGCGACGATCGCCGAAAACCCTTATCGCAGGGGCCCGGGCCGAGTTGACGCAGAATCTTCGAATTGCAACCTTACAGAATCGACGGCAGATTGAAACTAGGGTAGATCCTGTAGTGGGGTGGTGATTAGCGCCGGTCAGTCTTTCTTGTCATTCTTGGGGGTCGTCGCCTCGGGTGGGGCTTCGACCGTCACTTCCAGTTCGGCGCCCTGCTTGAGGCGTACCTTGTCGCCATTCTCATCGGTCAGAGTGTTTTCGATCCGAATCTCTCGATATAGGTGATCGGCCCCTTCGATAGCGATCTGTGCCTTCTCGGGATCGCCCGGGACGACGGGCTTGATGATTTTTTCGACCGTTGCAGGGAGGGTGGTACTGGCGTTTTCGCTCATAGGGACCTCCGGCAATATATCAGCACTCGTACTCTGCGGACATTAGCCCCGCTGCGCTGCATTATACCGCCCTCCAGGCTGCGTCCAACACGCCGATGCGCTCTCGTTTCGCCATCGCGTAATTCAAGCAGCATTTCCGCCGCCGTCATCCCTCGGTACCGGTGAATGGCACGCTGTTGACGGACTGACGTATTTTCTCAGTGGCGCCTGCGGCAGATTCGAACACTCTGTTCTTCATAGCAACGGCCTTGTCGCGAACAGCGTCGCGCGTCTCGGCGCCGGACGCGGGCGCCAACAGGACTCCCAGTCCCGCTCCAATCCCGACGCCCAGCATAAAACTTGCTACTCGTGAGGGCCAATTGCGTTTCCCCTGAAAGGCTGCCGCAGCCGCCTGGACGCGATCGGCCGCATCTTCGTACTTGCTGGTGACAGTGTCGGTCAGATTGTCCACACGGTCCTTAAGTTGGTCGCCAATCGCACTCCTTACTTTTGGGTCGGTGAATAGAAGGCTCAATTTCGCACCCAGGCGCACCCAGTCGTTTACTCTGTTCTTCGTTCCAAAGTTCCTCATGATGATTTCCCTTTCCTGGTATTCGCAAAAATCAAAAAAATTGCAAAGATCAAAAGGTCAATTGCATGAACGTCAACTCTAATTGCCGAATGCGGACAGGGGCTATCGGCTGATTCGTGTAGAGGGACAGGGGTGGCATAAGTATGATGGCTTGAGCGCCCGGTACTACCAATTCCTATATTCCGAGCCCGCGGCAAAACAGGGTGAGCGACCATCTCGCGCCTTTGCTTTGATCGAACTTAGGGCGCACTGTCGGTTTCCCGAAGGTGCGCCCTCTCTGATTCGCGAGTCGAGGTTCGCGATATCGAGGAACAGTTCCAGCAACTCCCTCTATTGAGGAGGACGGCCCCCCACCCTCGGTGCGGGCGGCGCCGCCATTCTCTGCTGCATTTCCTGCGTCTGCTGCTGGTGCTTTTGCTGCAATTGCTGGGTCTGTTGCTGGTGCTGCTGCTCTACCTGCTGTTTTTTTGCGTCATTGTTCTGTTTTGCTATCTTCTGGTCTTCCTTCTCCTGCTGTTGCTGGACCTTCTGGCGTTCCTGCTGTTGCTGCGCGTATTGCTTGTCCAGCTCTTTCTGGTTTTTCTTGTCCTGCTTCGCGTTGCCCGTATTTGGAGCGGTCGGATGCTCCGCAGGCGGAAGGTCGCGAACGTGTCCTGGTGTGCTGGATGCAGCAGCAGTGCCCTCAGGCCGCGCAGTTGCGGCTGTATAGTGCCCACCAGCTTCGCTGGCCTTTACCACGCCGTTGCCCTTGAAATCTCCGGACCTCGCTGTGGCTGCAACCGGTGGCTTTCCCTGGTTCACGGAAGCGCGTTGCTGCGGGTTCGAGTGGGCCTCCTGCATATGTTGGGTCTGAGCGGCGACGGGGCCAATATGCCTTTCACGCGCCGCCGCCTCTTCTTGCGCGGTCGGCCGCGCAGTGATTCCACCATTGCCGCCGTTGTAGCTGACCCGGTTCACGGTTGTATTGTTGACCGTCGTGTTGTAGACGTTGTGGATGTCAGTGACGTTCACATTCATCACCGCGCGATTGTAAAAAAAGTGTCCGTTGTCCCAGCGCCCGCCCTCAAAGCCGACTCCGAAATAGCCAAAGCCGTAGTTGATTCCGCCGTAGAAACCAATCGTTGGTCCCCAATAACCGTCATAGAAGACAAAGCTGTCGCCACCCCAACCCCAATATCCGGGCGTCCAAAGAAAACCGACCTCCGGAGCCATAATCCAGGTGCCCGGCACCCAGTAATAGTCGTTGAAGTCGTCGCCCCAAGCCCAATAGCCTGGTGTCCAAAGATAGCCGTCGCCTGGACAAATGGGTTGCTCGTAGACCGGCAGCGGCGGCGGGCCGACGGTAATTACCACGCCAACTGCCGCAAACGCCGCAGCCGACATGGACAGTATGACGAATGCGAACAACAGCGCACGAATGAAACGAATAT
This sequence comes from uncultured Acidobacteriaceae bacterium, assembly GCA_963747545.1. GTDB lineage: Bacteria > Acidobacteriota > Terriglobia > Terriglobales > Acidobacteriaceae > Acidiflorens. The sequence goes on from CAVVFQ010000007.1 coordinate 554,855, forward strand.
GCATTGTGTTTCCTTTGCCCATCGTCCCTCGTTTGCCCGGTCTTGCTCTACTGCCGCGGGTTGCGTGGAGTGAGCTTCGAGTTCCAGCTAAAACGCTAAGGTCACCCGATATAACCTGACTCATCCACGTTAGCTTGTGATAGGTCACACGACCGATCGTGTTCGATTTGTAGTTTGTCGTGGAAAACCCTGTACCGCGGTCGCGCTGTCAGACTATGCAGTGGTTGTCACCACCCTTACAGGGAGAGAACCGGAGGACTGGTCTCGGCGCTCGAGCCATCACTCGTGCCGACGAGGAGTGAAACAGCTTGCTGCAGACTCGTCACGATCATATCTGCCGCGTTGGGTCCAATTCGATCTTGCGCCTTGACAGTGCCGCCCTCGAAGTTCCACAATCCGACGAGGATCCTCAAGTCCGGCTGGCGCTGTCGCAATCGCTTGCAAAGTGACCGGGCTTGCCCGACTGCAAAAGGGGGAAGCGCGGAAATAACAGCAACCCGAGGGGCAAACGTCGCCAGTTCATTCGAGAGGTTGGCACGAGGGGTTACGGGCAGGTGACGAACATCACAGCCCAACCGCTCAAGCAGTTGCGCGAACATCATGGCTACAAGTTCATCAGCTTCGTCGGCCGCCGGAATACAAACAACCCGCAGCCCTGACGATGCCTCATGATCCGCGTCACCCTGGTTCGGTGCACCATCCGTTTCATCTTTATTATTACTAAACATGACCAGATCATCATCGGGTGAGCCGTCGCCTAGCTCCTCAATCAAATCGCGAGTGTTTTGATTGACGAAATCTGCTGTCCTTGCTTCCAGCAGATTCAAGTGCCGGTCCCGTTCCGCCAAGGCGAGGGCTGGGATAAGAACGGAATCGTAGAAATTCCCAATGGGTTTGTCTTTCAGATAGCTTTCTGCAATGTCTCTCGCCTCATCTTGATCCAGTGCCAGAAGCCGCTGATAGAAATGAGCTTCCACCGGAAGAACGGGCTCGTCGCCAAGCAGGATCTCCAAGAAGCTCAATTGGGGCACGTACCGGCCTATCAAGATCAGGCCTACCGTGAGCGGAGTGGATAAAATCAAACCCACGGGGCCCCATAGGATCGTCCAGAAAACAGCCGCCACGAGAATAGCGAGCGATGAAATGCCGGTGTGGGCCCCGAATAGCCAAGGCTCGATGAGATTCGCGATTATGAGCTCGAGGATCACAAACAGACCGAACATCATAGCGGCCTGTTGCCAACCGGGGAAAACGGCCAATGCCATGCCCACTGGGAACGCTGTCGCAATCGGTGTCCCGACGTACGGAACGAACCGCAGCAGGCAAGCCAGAACACCCCAGAGCAGAGCGTGAGGAATCCCGATCCAGTAAGCCCCACTTCCGAAGGTCACGCCGAATGCCGTATTCACCAGGAATTGCAATAAAAGGTACCGACCTAAACGCCGCGACCCGTCATCCAAGGCTTGGGTAACGACATTCAGCTGGCCCTGGCCGGCGAGTCGGATCACACGATTGCGCAGATCTTCGCGCTTGATCATCATGAAAAGCGTAAAGACGATGACCGTCGCTGTTGTCTCGAGCACTCCGGTAAGTGGCCCGATCAACGCCCTCAAGTATTGGGGCGCGGTCGAAGGAGGCTGAGCGACTTGTACCGCGATGGGGCGGCTGCCCGAGGTTTTGCCGGCCTTCTTGTCCCCGACCGAGTCCGAGGCCGCGGATAACTCATTGCTTAGCTCGGAAACTGTGTTAGTCGCATTCTTCAACCGGCTACCGTCTGGAACTCGCAGGGACTGAATCTTGTCGTGGATATTCGATTTGTAACTTGGAAACTGGTCAACGATGTCCATAAGTTGACCTGTTACTACCCAGCCCAAAGAACTAACCAAGCCGAAGGCGAGCAACAGCACCGCCAAGACTGCAGGCACCCGGCCGAAGTGACACTTCTGCAACCAACCTACGACTGGAGTGAGCAAGAATGCCAGAACCGCAGCCAACGCGAGGGGAACCAGGACCAGGCGACCGAAGTACAGCGCAACGATTACCACCACAATCGCGATCAGCGTTAATAGTCTTGAGGACGCCGTGGCATCATTTGCGGGGATCAAGAAGTCTACCTGCTCCACTGTACCGCGCCGCTGCGGAGTTTCGGGGCTCTGGTTTCTGAGATCTTCCACAAGGCCGCCAAGGCATCCGCCGCGCTGCTCAAAGCGCGCTTCTGAAGAGTCACAGCGTCAATTCGTAGAGGCAGATAGCTGCGGCGCATAGGCACAGAATTGGCGCCGTCGCAAAGTATGGCAAGCGACTGATCAAAGATGTCTTTCCAATGATTCGCAGATCCAGATTTTTCGGTTGGTGCCGGTGCGTTCGCCATGATTATGCCTGCCTTTCACATTTCATGATGGAGCATACTCAGTTGAGAGGTAAGTGAAAATCCAAGCGACTTTGTAATTTCCTTGAGGATTCCCTGTAGGGCATTCACCAGGTCCAAATGCATGAATGCATGAGTGGATGCGCACATCCATCATAGAAGGATCTACGGCACGGACTCGGGCGAACTAGGGTTTCGACGGGATGGATCGTCTGGACCGCCCGAAACTATTGTGGGAGTGAAACTAATAATCCCGGTGCTCAGATGGGCACAGAAGAAGAGGTTTGAGATGAATTTGAGAATCGCATCCGCAACCAAATACTTCGCAGCACTGACCACCATGGCTCTGCTCTTCGCCAGCCTGACCCGGGCCGCCGACGACAGGAATGAATCGGATATCGGTAAGCGGCTCGACACGTCCGCTCACGTACTGAATGAAATTATGGCAACTCCCGACAAAGCGATTCCCGATGGGATTATGCATGAGGCGAAGTGCATCGCCGTCATACCGTCGATGGTCAAGGTCGCGTTCGTGCTGGGCGCGAACCATGGCAAGGGAGTGGCAACGTGCCGGACGCCAGACGGATGGAGCGCCCCGGCTCCGATTACCATCACCGGCGGCAGCTGGGGACTGCAGCTTGGAGCCCAGGCGGTGGATCTGGTGCTGGTGGTTATGACTGACCAGGGAATGGAGCACCTGCTCTCCAGCCACTTCAAGCTTGGAGCTGATCTTTCCGCTGCGGCCGGTCCGGTTGGAAGGGACGCCACCGCCGGTACCGATATAAAGATGAGAGCGGAAGTCTTAACCTATTCGCGTACTCGCGGCCTTTTCGCCGGCATTGATTTGTCCGGATCGGCAATATCGCAGGACAAAGACGAAACGCAGATCCTGTTCGGCCAGATGGTTCCGTTTCAGGATATTCTCCGCGGAAAGGTTCCGCCGCCAGCTGGAAGTGAGCCCTTCCTAGCAGCTGTGACCAGGTATTCCATTCAGGCCAGCGATCAGGCTGCAATCACCAACTAAGCAAACTGATGTCGGAGTTGACAGCACCAATTAACGGCCAAGCCGCCACGGCTTGGCCGTTCTTCTGTGCTGAAACGGTTAAACATTCAAAGCCTACTCGGTCAGTGCAGGCCGAAGCTTGAGGCAGTACATGACCAAATGGTGAATGCTACAGGCTGGAGCGGATGTTGCAGTCTCAGATACCTGTGTAGCCTGAGATCGTGCAACAGATCGGCAGTCTCGGGCCGGCACATTAAGCGGGGTTTGGAGCGTATGGGCCTATCACCGACCCCGGCTGAAATTTTAATTGGCACCGGCTATGCGCATCCGGTGACTTCTGCTGAAAAGGAGTGAACACATGTACACCATTCTGCTGATCATCCTGATTCTGATGCTCATTGGTGCATTGCCCACGTGGCCGTACAGCACCGGCTGGGGATATTACCCGAGCGGCGGGCTGGGCCTGGTGTTTGTCATTGTGCTGGTGCTGCTCTTGGTGGGCCGGGTATAGCGAGTCTGCGTGGCCGCGTCTCCGTAGCGTCAGCTCGGGATATCCGCTTGACGCTGCGGGGGCATGTTTTTTTGGTCGCACTCATCAAATGCCTGCAGAATCTGATTGACGAGAGAGACTACTCTTTCAGAGTCGGGTTCGTCAGCGGCCTCGGCGCACAGTTCGCGCCAGTCTTTTCCGTGTCCATTTACATTGCTCGCGTCCATTCTTTTTCTCTCCAAGTCGGGAGTAAGAAGACTCTTTTGCTGAAAGCAAGCACCGTGCCACACCGCTAAGTTGTTGACAGCCCTCGGTGAATTGAGAGCGGTGCATAACTTGGCCATTCTTTTCCGGGACAACCGGTATGTAAATCGTACTCGGTTCCTTTGCGCGGCACTTCCCAGAAGTCATCGCCAGGCCGAGGATTCGAAGCTCAGGCATTCGATGTATTGCGGGGCCTTCAACTCGCGCGTACTTTCCTTTTTATGGTGCGTCCCAGTAGTGCGGCGGAAGAAAACGGCGTGACTCGTATTCTAGTGGTCGACGACAACCCAGTCGTACGTCGCTATCTTCGCGGCGTGTTAGAGCAGCAACGCGGGTGGCAAGTCTGTGATGAAGCCCGCAACGGTCAAGAGGCGGTAGACAGGTTCCAGCAAATTCGGCCGGACCTGGTTGTTCTTGATTTTCAGATGCCTTATATGAACGGTCTCGATGCCGCTCGCATCATCGCTCAACTCTCTCCAGAAACGCCGATCCTCATGGTCACGCTCTACCTCACCAAACAACTGTCTCAAGAGGCCCGGAAAGTTGGAGTACGAGGCGCTTGCGTGAAAACTGATCTCCACTGTTTGGTGGATGGAGTAGAAGCTCTGTTGCGAGAAGAGACCTATTTCCCGGCAGCATGAGCGTCAGTCGGCGGCCGAGGCGCTCGTCTTCTCCGCTGTTTCCGAGAGTGGCAGCGTAGCAGAAATCAAAACCCCAGGCTCGCACGGCTGGATGTTAAGCTGGCCGCCCAGATCGCGCATGCGTTCCCGCATTCCAGCCAACCCCACTCCGGAGTTCGTTCCCTTTGTCTGAAAACCGGATAGCACTTCTGGCGGGATCCCTTTTCCGTAATCCCTTACCTTCAGAATCACACGGTCAGGCACAAGATCGAGGGTGACCTCGGCTTTTGCGCTGCCAGAGTGGCGGTGGATATTGGTCAGACTCTCCTGCAGAACCCGGAAGAGCCCGAGCGCCACGGGCTTCGACAGGCTACCCACATCCTCGGGCAGGTTGACTATGAGTTCAATGCCGCTGCGCTGCGCGAATCCTTCCAGGTACCATTTCGCCGCGGAGGAAAGCCCGGCTTCATCCAGAAGAGGCGGGTGCAGCAAATGCGAAATCGTTCGCGTTTCCGCTATCGCCTGATCCAGCAGTTGAATTGCTTCCGGAAGAGAATCGTCGCGGCGCTGCGCGGCAAATATCTCCAGGTTCATCTTTGCACCCGCTAGGTACTGTCCCAGACTGTCGTGGAGTTCGCGGGAAAACTTCCGTCGTTCCGCATCTTGCAGCTGCAACAACCGGCCGGTCAGGCGGCGGAGTGATTCCTCACTATCGCGGGCGACCTGTTCCGCCTGCTCCCGCGCCGTGAGTTCCGCGGCCAGCAAACGATAGTGCAGGGCGAAGAGCTCCAGAGCCACGATGAAGGCGACCGCCAGGATAACCACTGTCACAATCAACAGCCGATGCGAAGCGCTTTCCCGGATCTCGAGCAGACGTTGTTCTTCTTCGCGCATCTGCTGCATAATCGATGTGATGTCGGAAGAAATGGGCACGGCCTGGCGGGACAAATCCACTTGTCCCTCGTCCTTCCCCGGCGCTTCTTTTTGTAATTGAATCGACTCTCTGAGAAGGGCAATTCTGCGGGCTGTCGCGTCTTCCAGACGCGAACAGAACTCCTGCTGCTTGGGATTGTCCTGAGTCAGCTCTCGTAAATGTTGGAGGCTCGGCGGCATTTCCGAGGCTGCGGCTTCGAACTGATTCAGGAAATCGCCGGTCCCCGAGTTAACGTAGCCGCTTCGCGCGCGTCCAACACGCGACAGCGCCGAATCAACGTCACCGATAGCAGCCCTGACTTCATGCGTGTGAATCACCCATTTTTCGCTTTCCAGGAGACGCGTGGTTGCGAAGTAGGTCGCCACCCCGCTCAGGAACAGCAGCGCCAAAGCTGACGCGAATGCCGCTTGAGCTTTTTTCCGTGGGGACATTGCCTTGGGAGACACCTAAAAATTGCCGTTGCGCTTGCCCACTGGCTCCGCTCGGCGCTCGCACTGATCGAGCTTGGCCCTGAGTCGCAACATCTTCTCCGGGTCCGTTTCAATCGTCGCATGCAGCAGGAGTTCGTGCCACTGCTTTTCCAGTCTCTCCGCCAGCGCCTCTCTTCTAACCGCCGGCGTCAGAAAACTGCGGCAATTGCCGGTCCTCGAACCGCCGGCCCTCAAAGAAAAAGAAAAGGAGCGCTTCACGATATCACCTCACCTTGGGCTAAACCAGAAAGCGTTGACGGCGCAGATTTGCATTCCGTGCTAGCCAGGACTTGCAATCCCCGCAACGCATCATCAAGTGCCCGCGACTCCTCTTCGGAACTGGAATGAGCGTGTCTCAGGTCGACGACTCGTTGCCGGATCGCCCTCTCCGCATCGTCGATTCGTCGATTCGCGCCCGCAATTCTTCAGAGCGAAGTTCAAGTAGAGCGGCCCGATACAGCTCTCGCCATCCAACCTGCGTGGTCATGGTTGCCAGCTAACCTTCCTCTGCGACCCCAGAGTACATGCTCCACTAAAAAAGGGTCGCAATACTGCGGAATATTGCACCTGCCCGAATTAAAGAAGCGGGAGAAAGCGAAAACTCCAGCGTAACCCCGACGGACATATAACGTATAATAAAAATATTCGATAAGCAATAGCAAACAAATACTTGACAACACGCGATCGGGATAATATAAGACATCTCTAAAGTTGTAAAAGAATGAGGTGCGTATGGTTAAAGAAACCGGAGGGAGAGTACAGAAGAGCGCTCCGAAATATGACCGCGTCGTTCTGGCCGACATTCGGAGGATGCGTCGAGGAAAACATCATGATTTGCTGGGCGGAATTTTCCAGGATCTGGAATCTTTGCCCGAGGGATCGGCAATCAAAATTCCGTTAACCGAAGTGGATGGGACAACCCTGGCCAATCTGCGATCCGCCGTTCATCGCGCGTCGGCTTCGAGAGGCCTGGGTATCGAAACCTTGTCCGACGAAGGAAACTTCTACATTTGGAAGACCCCCCCAAAATAGGACCCGGGTCTGTTTGCCATCGCCCCGTTGCGGGGACTACAGGATTACCTGTATTCCCACGGGTGCATTGGAATCCTAGACTGGAGCGGGTTATAGGCTCGGACACCGCTCGGCAACTATAGAGTGCAATAAAGCGATTTCAACAAAATTGGTTGCGGAGGCAATTGAGATGAGTATCGCCGCGGTTCCCCGTCATGACGTCTCATCGCCCGAACCGGTCGCGCACTGGGTGCACTCAGTACAGTTTTATGGCGAGGATTCATCGCTGCTTGACGAATTGAGCCGCTTCATCGGTGCCGAGCTGGTGGCCGGCGACGCTGCCGTTGTCATCGCGACCAAGGCGCATCGGGATGGGCTTGCACTGCGACTGCAGTCGCGCGGTTTTGACACCGCTACGGCTGTTGAACAGGGCCGCTACATTGCAGTCGATGCCGCGGAGGCCCTGGCGCAGTTTATGCGGGATGGATGGCCCGACGCTGAGCTCTTTACCGAGGTGATCGGCAGCTTTTTGGCGCAGGCTGCGGCCGCTGGACGAAGAACTGGCCGCATTGCCGCATTCGGGGAAATGGTCGCTCTGTTATGGGCGCAGGGGAATGTTGAAGCGGCAGTCCGCCTCGAACAGTTATGGAATAATCTGGCTCGAACTTATCCATTATCTCTTCGATGTGCCTACCCGATGGCTGACTTTAATCGCCAGGATCACGGTGACTCGTTTCTGAGGATCTGCGCCGAGCACTCCCATGTGATTCCGGTTGAGAGTTACACTGCACTGCTCGACGAGGAGGAACGTTTTCGCAGCATCACTCGCCTGCAACAAAAGGCGCAGTCGCTTGAGACCGAGATGGCAGAGCGCAAGCAAGTGGAAGAGGCATTGCGCCACATCAAGGCCGATCTGGAATCCCAAGTGGAGCAGCGCACAGCGGCTCTCAGAAAGCTTTCGTCCCGGCTGCTCAGTTTACAAGACTTTGAGCGCCGGCGAATCGCGCGCGAGTTGCATGACAGCCTGGGGCAATACTTGGTTGGTTTGAAACTCACCGCGCACATGCTCCGACAATCGCCAGAACGCGAAGAATTGTGGTCCGAAGCGGATCGGTTGATGGAGCAGTGCATTTCTGAAGTCCGGACTCTGTCTTACCTGCTTCATCCGCCCACGATGGACGCGGCGGGCTTCGCTTCTGCCGCTCGCTGGTACGTCGAAGGCTATGGCCAGCGTAGTGGACTCAACGTCACCTTGGATGCGCCGACCGATCTGGGCCGCTTGCCAGACGAAATCGAACTCGCGCTCTTTCGCGTGCTCCAGGAAGCTTTGACCAATGTCCATCGCCACTCTGGCGCATCGGCAGCCGAGGTGCAGGTTCGGCATGAAGCCGAACAAGTGGTTTTGGAAATAAAAGACAACGGACGCGGGATTCCGGAAGAATTGCTGAGTCATTTCCGCGCGACCGGCGCCGGGACGGGCGTGGGGATCGCGGGCATCCGCGAGCGAGTACGAGAGCTAGGGGGGAAGCTGACGCTTGAATCGAATGGCAGCGGCACGCTGGTGCGGGTCGCCGTTCCCCTCGAGCCCGTGGTTCACAGCGAACGCCCGATTTAGTCCGGTGTATTTTTCGCATGGGGCAGTAACGTAGCGCTTATAGTGTCATCACGGAGGCGAGCAATGAATCTGCGGATCCTGATAGCTGACGACCACGAAGTTGTACGTCGCGGACTGTGCGCTCTTCTGCAATCGCACGAAGGCTGGGAGATCTGCGGCGATGCCAAAGACGGTCGCGAAGCGGTGGAAAAGGCGAAGCTGCTGAAACCCGACGTCGTGATTGTGGATGTTGGCATGCCCAATCTCAACGGCTTGGCCGCAACCCGGCAGCTACTGCAGCAAAATCCTCAGCAGAAGGTCATCGTCCTGACGATAACGGACTCGGACCAGGTGATCCGGGAAGCGCTGGATGCGGGTGCTCGCGGTTTTGTGCTCAAATCGGACGCCGCTCGCGACTTGGTGTCAGCGGTGGAAGCGTTGCAGCGGAACCGCATGTTCTTTACTCCCCGAGTGAACGACATGGTGCTGGCGGGTTTTCTTGACAAGGGCTACAAACCTTCCAATGGAGAGGCGCCCAGGTTGCCGACACTGACCCCGCGTGAGCGCGAAGTGATTCAGCTCCTAGCGGAGGGAAAGAGCTCGAAGGAAGTAGCTTGTCTTCTGAACCTGAGCACCAAGACTGCCGAGACACATCGCAGCAACATCATGCGCAAACTCGATATCCACTCGATTCGCGATCTGGTTGTATACGCCGTCAAGAACGATATTATCCAAGTCCAAGTGTCCTCTGCCGCGACCGCTTCAACAGAAGGTTCCGCCGCATAGCTTGGGCAACAAGAACTAGGGCAACAAAAAAGGAGGAAGCCGACAAAGCGGCTTCCCCTGCGAGAGATCGGCTGGCACCTGGGTTTAGCTGGCCTTACGCCTCTCCCTGGAATTGCGAGTCTCCTCAACATTAACATCGGATTCGTGCGCGAGGCTTTTGTTCCACTCGTCGACTTGTTTCTGAGCCGCTTCGCGGGCAATCCCGTATCTTTCTTGTATCGTCCCGATCAACTGCTCGCTCTGTCCGTCGATAACGTCGAGGTCATCGTCCGTCAATTTGCCCCATCGCTCCTTTACCGACCCCTTCAACTGTTTCCACTTGCCCTTCAGTTGGTCCGAGTTCATTTTTTTCTTCTCCTTATCTGGTTATGATTCAGCTCTGGTTAACATAAGCGCGCGTTGGAAGGTCTATTGCATTGCGGCCGCGCTTGTGAGGGATGCCAACACTACTATCAAGAGGGCAATCACAACCGCCGCGCCACTACCCAACAACACGATTTCGCTCAGCAGGTCAGCTTTCATCAGTTCGTCTCTCCGCATGCCCCCTCCTCTTTGCTTTTATTTAGACGCAATGAACAGGACGACGAAACGGGACTACCAACAATATGACCTGCGTGTACAGGATTCACCGTACGCATCGGAGACGTGTCATACGCTACGCTTCTCGCGACTGCTGCTCCTGCCAGCCGAGTCATGGGTGGGGAGTACTTCTGTCAAAACGGAGGCGTCGAATGCTTTGGACAATATTTATCATGCTGCTGATCTTGACCGTCCCGCTAGCATCCTTCACGACCTGTGACGCTCAGTTTCGATTTCTCTTTGATTGAGCAAAAATCTCATTGACCTTATCCCGCACATGCTGGCTGCGTGATGGCTTCAGATAGCGCATGGTGCTCTCCATGTCGGAGTGCCCGAGCCACTGCTGCACGGTACGCAGATCGACGCCGGCCCACAGCGACCACGTGGCGAACGTCGCACGGAACTTGTGCAGCCAGAAGTTCTCTTTATCCAGCTTCGCACGCTCGGCCACAGCTTTTAGACCGTCGAGAAAATCGAGCTTCGGTTTGCAACCAGCCGTCGGGAATACCAGACTACAGCTCTTGTCGGACTTCGCCTTCCACGCCTTGAGGCTCCTCACAAGCTTCGAAGGGATCGGGATCTCTCGTTCCTTGTATGCCTTCGGTGTCCAGCCTCTGTCTTGCTTGTGGCTGACCCGAACGATGCTGGCTGCGAGCTTGACGTCCGACCAGTACGTGTACATAACTTCCTGCTCTCGCATGCCTGTCATCAGGAAGAACTCATACCAGAGCCGTTCCTCTGCATCGCACTTTGCAAACAGCTTGTCCAATTCTTCCTGTTCGTAAATCTCCGGTTCCTCCTCTGTGAACCGCGGCCAGTCGTTCTTGCCCACGACGCCGCGGATTCCTTGCGCCTTCAGGAACGTCATCACATTCTCGAACTTGTTGTACACGCTACGCGGTGCTTGTTCCTTCTCCTCGCGCAAGAACGCGGAGAACTTCAGCAGGTCCTTTCGCTCGATTTCTTCGAGATTCAGCTTATGGCAGGATTCCACGAAGTACGAAAGGGCCGTCGAGTACGCGGCTAGGGTCTTCGGCTTCTTCGTGAGCTTCGTTTCGCCAAGGAAATCGGCGACAGCTGCTGCTACCGACCTGTGACCGTTTTGGCCGTCAGGCACGATAACCGCGCCATTGTTCACCGCGTTCAGCTCGGCTTCCTTGCGCTGGCGTCGGGCACTGGCATCGGCTGGATCCTTGCCGACCGACAGACGTACGCGCTTCGCACCGTCGCGCCACTCTAGGTAATAAGCGCCTTCTTTGTGGGCTTCCTGCTTGCCGTTGACGATCACCAGGTCTGGCTTAACGCGGCCGTTGACGGATAGGACCACCGCGCAATACCGCCATCCATGCGGTGTTTGGACTCTTTTGGTGAGATTGACTTCGCGATTCATCAGGTGACCCTTTCGCTGATTCTGGTATCAGTCTAGGTATCACCGGCTTGCAAGTACAAGATAACTAAAGTACTGGCGGAGAGGGAGGGATTCGAACCCTCGATACAGGTGTTAGCCCGTATAACGGTTTAGCAAACCGCCGCCTTCAGCCTCTCGGCCACCTCTCCGTCGTGCGGAATTATAGTTTACCACTGACGTTCCCTTTTATTCTGGAGCTGCGGCGCTTGCGTTATGCTGAACGTTCCTGACACGCGTGGGTAAATCCTCTTCGCAATGGCCAGCCTTCAAGTCGAACTCTCGCCGTCATCATCGAACCGCAAACTGGTCCTGGCTGGCCAGATCGCTTTCTTGCCGACCGGCATTCTGACCACACTGCTAGGGCCGATGCTGCCCATCCTGATTGCGCGCTGGGCTATGAATGACACTCAGGCCGGCAATTTGTTTCTGGTGCAATTCCTGGCGGCACTGGTGGGGGTACAACTCTCTGGTGCGCTGCTGACGCGGTTAGGATTCCGCCCGGCATTCCTCTCGGGACTGTTGTTGATGGCAGGGGGAGCAGCAACGCTCTATTTGGGATCGCTCCGGTTGGGATTGATGTCGGTGGCGGCGTATGGCCTGGGGCTGGGGCTGATTATCCCGACGGACAATTTGCTGATTGCAGAGATAGGGTCCGGTGTGGGTCCGGACGCGAGTTCGGGAGTCAGTTCGAAGGCTGGCGCGGTAAGCCTGCTGAATTTTTTCTGGGGTGTTGGTGCGGTGTTTTGTTCGCTGATGGTGGCCTGGACGGCGGCACATAAGCTGTTGCCGTTCTTTTTCGGCTCGCTGGCGCTGTTCCTGGTTTTGCTGGCGCTGGCTATGCGCAATCTGCCCTTTCCCGCGGCGGCGACATCCACGGGATCCCTGGCTCCGTCTTCTTCATGGAGAGAAATGGCGAAGAGTCCGGCGATCTGGATTTTCGCGGCCGTGTTTTTTCTGTATCCGGGAGCGGAAACGGCGGTGGGCGGATGGATCGGTTCTTATGTTTCTCGCTTCGGCCCGCGCGGAGCGGCGATGGCCTCGATGATGCCAGCGTTCTTCTGGTCGGCGCTGACGGTGGGCCGTGCTTTAGGGACTGCTTTTCTCCACCATTTTTCCGAGCGCCGTGTTTTGCGAGCGGGCTATGCCGCCGGAGCAGCGGGCATCGTGCTGATGCTTTGGGTTCCGGTTTTGGCGGGAGTGATTGGCGGGGCGCTGATCACGGGACTGAGTTTCGCAACTTTGTATCCGATCACCGTAGCCCAGCTTTCGCAACGGTTCGGTGTTGGCGCCCGCAGCATCGGCGCGGTCATGTTTTCTTTGGCAGCGGTGGGGCCGGCGGTCATCCCCTGGATGGTGGGCGTGATCTCTCACGCCACGGGAAGTCTGCGGGCCGGGCTGCTGTTGCCGCTGGGGGCGACGGTGATTCTGTTTTTTATCCATCTTTTTGAATGGTGAATGCCGGATGGCTGTGCGCTGTATGCCATTTTGAACAGGATGCTCACTGGTTTGTGAGTGCAAACACATGGCTATATCAGGCATCAAAGTTTGCATCGGGGATTCCACGCGCGAGAATGGCTATGCTGTGATTGGCAGCGAGGGCGTGCGCCGCAACCGGCGCTTCCGTTCTAACGTAATCTGGATAAAAAGTGCGGGAGAGGATAAAACAAGTTATTCATGGCGCTCCAATTCAAGCCCGGACTCATAGTTTTTGGGTTGGTCATTCTGGGTTGGACGTCGTACTGCTTAGGACAGACCCCTCAGCCAACGCCCGCGCCTGGCGCGGAACATAGTCCAGAACAGCCGGCGTCCGGAACATTGCCCGGAAGTATCAGCGGAACGATCGTCGATCAGAGTGGGGCCATCCTCGCCGGAGCCCGAGTGAGACTCACTCGTACTGGCGCCGGCACTGCCGAAGATAAATCCCAGAATCAGGAGGTGATATCAGGCGGCGATGGACAATTCTCCTTTGCCAACATCGCTCCTGGACCTTTCCAGCTCACCATTACTTCGGCGGATTTCGCGGCGCGAACGTCCCCTGGAATCCTGCATTCGGGGGAGATCTACATTGTCCCGCCGATCGCGCTCGCGGTTGCCACCAACGTCACTGATGTGGAGGTCGGACTTTCACAGACTGAAGTTGCCGAAGAGGAAATCAAGATTGAAGAGAAGCAGCGCGTGCTTGGCGTACTTCCAAATTTCTATGTCAGCTACATCCCCAATGCGGCTCCCCTCAACTCAAAACAAAAGTTCGAGCTCGCCTTCAGGACGGTGGTGGATCCATTCACCTTCGTATTTGTGGGAGGCGCTGCGGGAGTCGAGCAGGCGCAAAATCACTTCGCCGGATATGGCCAAGGCGCGCAAGGTTATGCGAAGCGCTTCGGCGCAGGCTATGCCGATATGGTTTCGGGCACGTTCATCGGAGGCGCCATACTGCCATCGCTTCTTAAACAAGACCCGCGTTATTTCTACAAGGGAACCGGCAGCAAGGCAGCGCGGTTTCTGTATGCGATTGCCAATTCAGTGATCTGCAAGGGCGACAATAAACGCTGGCAGGTAAATTACTCGAATATCCTCGGGAGCCTGGCGGCGGGCGGCGTTTCAAATCTCTACTATCCAGCACAAGACCGCAATGGAGCGGGACTAACCCTCGAAAACGGGGCAATCGGAGTTGGCGCAACTGCCGTCGCCAATCTGTTTCAAGAATTTGTCGTCCGGAAGTTGACGCCGAAAATTCCTAGCGACCCGCCCAAACCCACTCATTGATCGAAATTCATCAGAGCCGAGACGCCTTCGGCCGCTTAGCTTCGGCCAGCCGAAGCGGGGCTGTGGACACCAGTTCCACGCGGTTTCTTCCTTTATTCTTGGCGCGATAGAGAGCCTGGTCGGCTGCCTGGATCACCTGCTCGGGCTGGCGGTTGCGGGTGCTCGGTTCAGCAACGCCGATGCTGACCGTTACCGATAGACGATCAGGCGACTGGCTGAGGCTCGTGGCAGTCGGTTTCTTTTTTGCGGACTTTCTGCGATCCGACCCAGCCGCTCGAAGGTCATCCCGAAGTTCATCCCGACGTTCATTGCGACGTTCGTTGCGAAGATCGCTTCTGCTCTCGGCAATTCTTTCGGCTCTTCTTTCAGAGCCGCGCACATGAAAGGTGGATTTCTCGATGATTTGGCGCAGCGCGTCCAGATGCTCGAACGCTTCTTTGGCGGAAGTGCTGCGAAACACGATGGCAAATTCTTCGCCTCCGCAGCGGAAAGCCTGGCCGTCGCCACCAACTTGAGTCAACCGCTTGGCCACCATGCACAGCACCTGGTCGCCAACGTCGTGTCCATAAGTGTCGTTGAACATCTTGAAATGATCGATATCGACGATGGCGATGGCATATTGCTGGTCGAGCGAAAGCAGGGACTCGTTGAAGGCCCGACGTCCGCGAATGCCAGTTAGTTCGTCGTGGTAGGCGAGAACGTAGGAAGTTTCGATCAGCGAGGCGGCTAGGATCAGAGCCGCGGTGGCGACGTAGGCCTCCGACATTTTGCCGACCGGCGCGAACTGGAGCCACAAGAAAACGGCGGTCACCGACCAGGTAAATCCGGGCTCGATCGGCTTGCGGGTTTGGAAGAAACGGCGGACGAATACTGCGATGGCGGCTGCAAAGCTTAACAAAATCCAGATCGGTAGCGCAGCCGAACTGGGATGATGGGGGTTGGCAGGGCTATTCTCTGGCCGGCACACTACGGCGAAGGCAACCGATTCGAGAAACAGTAATCCAAAGCGAGGCGCGATTCCAGCAATAGCCAGGCCGCGCTCGCGCATCGCGGCGAACACGATGAAGTTCAGCGGGATTAGCAGGGCAGCGAGCGCAACAGCGGTGCGCCCCGGTCCGGTGCGGAAAGATCCGGCGAGAACCTGACCGGCGGAGAAGAACTCAACCGCGCGATGCGCGAGCAGCAGCGCCAGCAAGGAAAACAAAACGCGGCTGGAATTGAAGCGCCAGGCAAGCGCCAGTCCGGCGGCGAACGCGCCAACATAGTAGAAGTCCAGTGAGGGCGCGATCTGGACGAACAGAGAGCTGTTTACCAGCGTCGCCGCCAGCGCCAACAATAGGCCGCCGGGCACCAGCCACGCCTTCCAGGTTCGTCCGTTCACTTCTTCAGAATACGGCAGCCGGGGCCGGGAGGCGGTTATGTTTTGAGCACGGGGCCGCCGTTACTACAGAAACCACGAGCGGTGGTAGTCTTCCCTGTTCATCTTCCTTCATCCATCCATGACTCGCACATTACATCCCGCGCTTCGCTCCGGACTCCGGGTCGCAATCGACACTGGAGGCACATTCACCGATTGCGTGTGGGTGGAGGGTGGCACTCTCAAAACTCTGAAGGTGTTCTCGACGCCCGATGATCCGTCGCGAGCGATTGCTGAGGCTCTGCGAAAGATTCGCGGGGCTGGAGCGATGGGCACGCGAGTAGCGCTTACCCTGCTGCACGGCACGACGGTCGGGACCAACGCTCTGCTGCAAAGAAAGGGCGCTCGTGTCGCGCTCATCACCACGTCGGGATTTGAAGACGTCATTGAGATTGGCCGGCAGGCGCGTCCTCGCTTGTATGACTTTTTCTTCGACCGGGTGGCTCCGCTCGTCTGCCGGGAACTGCGATTCGGTGTTAAGGAGAGGACCGATGCCGAGGGACGAGTCCTGGAACAGGCGTCAGAAGCGGAGTTGACGCGCGTGCGGGAGGCGGTGCAGCGTTCTGACCCGGATGCCATCGCCATTTCCTTGCTGTTCTCGTTCGCCAATCCGGAGAACGAAACGGCCGTGACCGATGCCGTCAAAGGTCTCGGCAAACCGTTGTCCGTGTCTCAGCGGATTCTGCCGGAGTTCCGGGAATACGAACGCACGAGCACGGTGGTGGTGAACGCCTACCTGCAGCCCTTGATGCAGAGTTACATGGAAAGACTGGCGGAGCGCGCCAAAGAGCACACAGAAAGACTCGGCGATGTCTCCGTCTCCACTCGGAAACAAGTAGCGCCGCGAATCTTCGTCATGCAATCGAGCGGCGGGATAACGGCGCTGGAATCGGCGGCTCGCGAACCGGTACGCACAGTATTATCGGGCCCCGCTGGTGGACTGGTGGGCGCGGCAGCTATGGCTGCCCGCAGCGGGTTCCACAAGATTCTCTCCTTCGATATGGGCGGAACCTCGACCGATGTGGCGGCGGTGCAGGGCGAGATACGAGTCGGCGGCCAGTCGGAGGTGGCCGGGCTTCCGGTGGGAGTTCCCATGCTGGAGATTCACACCGTGGGCGCCGGTGGAGGGTCGCTCGCTCGCTTCGACGCCGGTGGATCGCTGCGCGTGGGGCCGGAATCGGCGGGCGCCGATCCGGGACCAATCTGCTATGGCCGCGGAACTGAACCCACGGTGACCGACGCGAATTTGCTGATGGGGCGCCTTCGTCCTGACCGTTTTCTGGGTGGCGAGTTTACGCTCGATGTCGAAAGAACGCGGCGGATTACCTTGGAATGGCTGAAGAAACAGGGCTCGTATTTGAGTCTGGAAAAATTCTCCGCGGGCATCGTACGCGTGGTGAATGCAAACATGGAGCGGGCCTTGCGCGTCGTTTCCATCGAACGGGGATACGATCCGCGCGAATTCGCGCTGGTCGCGTTCGGCGGAGCCGGAGGTCTGCATGCCTGCGAACTCGCGGAGGCGCTGGCGATCCCGACGGTGATGATTCCGGCGCGGCCGGGCGCGCTTTCGGCGTTTGGAATCCTGGTCAGCGATGTGGTCAAAGATTATTCGCGCACATTGCTCTGGCGGATTGCCGGCCATCGTGACCAGGCGGTCCGGCAAGCAGGGCCGCAGACAAAACTACAGAAAGAATTTCGCAAGCTGGAGGCCGCGGCGCAGAAAGAATTCCGCGCGGAGCAGTGGCGTGGCGCACTTCATTATGAGAGGAGTCTTGACCTGCGCTATCGCGGTCAAGGTTACGAACTCAACGTGCCCGTCACGGATAAGGATAAGGATGACAAGAGAGACACCGTAGCAGCCCGCTTCCATCGCGAACATCAGCGCCGTTACGGATATCACCACGCGGGACGGGAGATTGAACTGGTCACGCTGCGTCTACGCGCTCGCTTGCGTACGCCACCCGACTCCCCACTCAAAGTTGCGCGCCAGCGAACAGCGCGAAAGCCATCGCCTCGCGTAGCGCCCGTCGAACGCGCCGCCGTCTTCTTTCAAGATAAAGCCTTGATCGCGCCTGTTTTTGAACGTGGGGATCTTGTCCCCGGGCGACCGGTGAGGGGACCGGCTGTGATCACGGAATATAGCGCGACCACGGTAATTCCGCCGGGCAAGAAGTTTTGGGTGGATGCGGCGGAAAACCTAGTGATCAGAATTCGGTGACTAGAATCCGGTGATTTAAGGTCAGGTGAGCACCGTCAGTTCCGCGCGCCCGGAGGCGGCTCACTCCTCCTCTGGTTCTTTCTTCTCCTCGATCGCCATGTCCTTTAATTCACTGGCCTCGAAAACGTCTCCACATTCCTGGCATTCCACGTATTCGGATTCTTCGTCGCGGGAGACGATTTGCACCCGTGGATGTTTGCACTGTTCGGGATTGACTTTCTTTGGTGGGGACTGCGACGGCTGGCTAGACATCATAAACTTGCCGACTATTCATCTCTTGAGAGGAAATGTGCGTTTTGCCCCGATTTGGCGATATTTTGCGGCGGCGGGCTCATAGATGTCAAGTACCCACGGAGCATATTGTCCAACCGCTCTAATGGCGTCGCGATGGGTGACCCTCCCGAGTATTGATTGACAGGGCCGCGCCCGTTTGTTAAAGTTCCGACGCTAAAGTTACGGGCTCGTCCGCAACTGGCAAAGGTCAAACTCCTCCCCTGATTGTTCGTGATGTTCGGTTCGCTTAAATAGTGTCAAGAATGCAACCCTCCGGACACGTCGAGGTGTCATCCCGGTTACTGAGTGCAATGCTCAGGGAGCGCGAGTTTGCACCGCGGGCCGCGCTCCTGGCGCAACAGGCTGCGGAATTGATTTCGGGCGGCGCTGCCGTCGTTTATGTATTGAACGCGGGCAAATCCCCGAGCAATCCGTCAACATGGACCGGCAAAGCCACCGCCGGCGAGATTCTGCTGGACGATCCGACGGTGCCTGCCGACTCCGGAATTCTGGGAACCCTGGCACAGGAGCAGCGGCCCCTTCTGTTCTCCGGGAATGAATTAACGCGTGAGGATTACGCCCATCTCCATGCGCGGCGGACGCTGGTATCCCTGGCATGCATACCCATCATCGTGAATGACGTTCTCTTCGGCGCGCTGGAAGTGGCCTCCTTTGAAGGCATGATCGACTCATCGGACGTTCAGATCCTGGTGGATCTGGTCGAGCATGCGGGAGCAGGACTGGTCACCGGGATGCTCTATGAAGACGAGCGCAATTCCCTGCTCGAATCCGTTTCGCGGCTCACTCAACTCTACGATCTTGAGAAAGTGTTCAGTTCGACGCTTGAAATGGCTGAGCTTCAGCCCCTAATCACCTCCAAGATTCGCGAGGTGTTGGACGTTCAGGCCGTAAACCTGTGGTTCGTTAAGGATCAAAATGAGCTGTTGCTCATGCAGCAGTCCGGAAATGATCCCACCGCAGCCGTCGGCTCTTCGCAGCGCACCGGCGAAGGCTACATCACCGAGGTCTCCGATTCAAACGAGCCCCTGCTCATAGTCGGAGACAAAGATGATGTCAAAGACGAGCGTCTCGCCCAGCGTAATGCATCCGGGGTCGACGGTGGACCGTTTTCCGTGGTTGTTTGCCCGCTCGTCGCCCATGAAAAACAGGTCGGGATCATCGAAGCCATTAACAAAACGGACGGAAGTCCATTTGACGAAGACGACCTTTTTCTGCTGAACGCGATCTCCGAAACCGCCGCCATAGCCCTGAACAACGCCGGTCTTTTGCAAGCCGAACGCAAGGTGGAAATTCTGCAAGCTCTGGTGCAAGTGAGCGGCGAGATCACCTCCACGCTCAACCTTGATCGGGTTCTGCAGGCTGTCGTCAACACGCCCAGCGCCGTGATTCCGTATGAGCGGGCGTCGGTCGCTCTCGACGAACGTGGCAAGTTGCGCCTGAAGGCCGTCTCTGGCATGGAACAAATCAATCCTGGAGCACGCGAGATCACGCAACTTGAGAACGTGATCCCCGCAGTATCTGGCGTGAAAGACGCCGTCTTTATTGCCCAGCGCGGCGACGAGCCCGATTTCCGGATCGACGCTCCCGAAGAAGCGATGAAAGCGCCGTTTCGCAAATATTTTTCCGAGACCGGGATGCGCGCTTTCTATGCACTCCCCCTCGCCGATGACGAAGGGCGGCTCGGAATTCTGTTGTTCGAAAGCAGCGACCCTGACTTTCTCGGCGAAGCTCACCTGGAAATGATCCGGGTTCTTGGCGGTCAGGCGACGGTCGCGGTGCGCAATGCTTCGCTCTACAAAGAAGTCCCGTTCATAGGGATTCTCGGACCGATCCTGCAAAAGAAAACGAGATTCCTGGCCCTCGAAAAACGCCGTCGGGCGGTGTTGATGGCCGGCGCGGCAGCTGTCGCTTTGTTTTTTGCCATTTTCCCGATACCGATGCGCGTGGACGGAACTTCCACCGTGGCGCCCGCTCGCACGAACCAGGTGCAGCCAGAAGTCGACGGCGTGATTCGCCAAGTCTACGTGCGCGAAGGCGATCACGTGCAAAGCGGGCAGGTGCTGGCCGACCTCGAAGATTGGGACTACCGCGCCGCTCTCGCCGGAGCGCAAGCCAAATACCAGACCGCGACCATGGAGATGAATCGCGCACTCGCGGCCAACGATGGCGCCCAGGCTGGCATCCAGGGTGTGCAAGCCAGGTATTGGGCATCCGAGGTCGACCGCGCCCGCCAGCGTTTGGAGAGAACGCACCTGCGTGCGCTTATGGATGGCTGGGTCACCACTCCTCATGTCGAAGACTTGACCGGCCGTCACCTCGCTGCCGGAGACACGTTTGCCGAAGTCGCGGACAGCTCCACAGCTCGGGTTGACGTCGCCATCGATGAGTCCGAAGTCTCTTTGCTTCGTCCCGGCGCCGCCGCGGCAATTAAAGTCGAGGGTTTCCCGACGCACACATTTCGCGGCAACGTCGCCGTCGTCAGCCCCAAGAGTCAGGCCGACGGCGATGTGCGGCTTTTCTATGCCCGCGTCGATGTTCCGAATCCCGACGGTCGCCTCCGCCCCGGAATGCAAGGCCGGGGGAAAATTTCTGTCGGATGGCACCCCATTGGCTACGTGCTTTTCCGCAGCCCGTTTATGTGGTTCTACTCCAAGCTGTGGTCATGGTTCGGATGGTAGGTCCGGATGGTACGTTCGGAAGGTGAAAGAGTGCGAAGTCAGGAACAGGCGATGACGAACTGGAAAACCACGGCGAAGATTTTGCCGATACTCGCAATCACCGTTTTGCAGTTCGGCTGCAGTGGATCGAAGCCCGCCGAGCTTGATGCCTCGCCTCGGCCGGTCGCTAACGCTCCGGCAGTTGCTCACCTTTTGTCCGATAGTTCGGCCGATGGCGACCGGTTCTTCGTCGCTTCCGGCCCGCTCATCGTTGAGCACCAGGTGGATGTCGCTGCCCAACGCGACGGAATTGTCGACGAAGTTCAAGCTGAACCTGGCCTGATGGTTCATGAGGGCCAGCTGTTGGCCCAACTGGATGATCGCCAGGTGACAGCTGACCTTGATGCGGCGCGCGCCCGCACCCGCAGCACCGCGGCCGACCTCAAGAACTGGGAAGCGGAAGCCAAAGTCCTCGAAGCCGATGCCGAGCGCTCTCGAAAAATGTGGGAAGCGCAGCTCATCACTCAAGAGCAATTCGACCACGCGCGCTACAAAGCCGAATCAGACCAGTGGGACGTCAAGCGGGTACAGGAGATGCTCGTCAACGCCCAACAGACCGAGCGCTCGCTTGAGCTCGAGCTGGAGAAGACTCGGATCCGTGCTCCATTTTCCGGAATTGTTGCGCGCCGCTACGTTCGCGCCGGGCAACAGGTCAACCACGGTGACCGCATGTTCTGGATCACGGAGACTGCGCCGCTGCGCGTGAAATTTACTCTCCCCGAGCGTTTCGCCGGCAAGATCCAGCGCGGGCAAACTCTCGAAGTCACCTCGGTCGACAGCGGCGACGCCAAGTACAGCGCCAAGGTGATGGAAATCAGTCCAGTCATCGACCCCTCCAGCGGCACCATCGAAGTTCTCGCCCAACTCGTCGGGCCCACGAAAGATCTGCGGCCCGGCATGACCACCAGCATCCGCGTTCCGAACCAGCCATGAACCTCGCAGAAGCGCTCGACGTTCTTCCCGAGGTAACCACGCCCACCAGAAGCAAGCGGATCCTCAAGATGGACCCGCGCCTCGTGGGCCGTGAGCACATCGAAGAAGGCCAGCCATTGTTCCTCACGCATGTGCCGGGATCGACGACCGTCTTCCGCTTGACCCCGGAACAATGGAAACTCACGCAGCTCTTTGACGGCCAGCGGTCTTACTCGGAAATTGCGGAGTTGTTCGTGGCGGAGAACGCGATCCAGGTGAGCGCCGAGGATGTCCGGGGTTTCGCGGAGATGATGCAGGACTCCGACTTCTGGTACCAGTCTCCGCAGGAGAAAAACATCGCGCTTATGCAGAAGCTGCGCGCCCGCCGCAAGAAGCAGAAGAAGTCAAAGGCCGGGGACGTCGCCCACATCATTGTTGCTCATTGGGATGCTGACGTGTGGGTAGATGCCGCAGCCCGCAAACTGCGCTTCATCTATACCCCATGGTTCACGGCCCTGACGCTCGCCTTCTTTACCTTCATGGTCTACGTCTTCGTTTCACGCTGGTCTCAGATCGGCGTTGATACACTCGAATACTACACATTTACCGACAAGTCGGCTGCCGATATTGCCGAATTCTGGATCCTATTCTTTATCCTGGCCTTCTTTCATGAGTCGGCGCACGCGGTCACGTGCAAACATTACGGCGGTGGCGTCCACGCCACCGGTTTCCATCTGATCTACCTGACTCCCGCGTTCTTCGTTGACGTCACCGAGGCCTGGGTCTATGCCAATCGCTTCCAGCGCGTGGTCACCATGATTGCGGGCATTTGGACGGAGCTAATGATCTGCGCCGCAGCCGCTGTCGTCTGGTGGGGCACGCCGCCCGGTAGCGCCATCCACGATCTGGCCTACAAGATAATCCTGATCACCGGAGTAGCCGTCGTGCTCATGAATCTCAATCCCCTGATCAAGCTCGACGGCTACTACATTTTGTCGGAGATTGTGGGTGTTGACGAGATCAAGGAGCGCTCGACCTCCCTGATGACCGGCTGGGTGCAGAACCGCATCTTCCGGCTTCCCGTGGAAGTCCCCTATGTTCGTCCGCGACTCCGCTGGTTCTTCGTACCCTACGCGATCCTATCGGGCGTCTATAGCTATTTGCTTTTATTTGCCGCAGCGGAATTCGTGGGAAACATATTCCGCCACTACAGTCCAGACTGGGCATTTCTTCCTACGATGGTGGTGGCAGTGCTGATTTTTAAATCCAGACTAATCAAGCTGGGAAAATTTATGAAAACCCTATACAAGGACAAACGCGACCGGCTGCTGCGCTCCCCCTTGGCCCGGTATATGAATCCCGTGTCCGCCGCAGGCCTCGGCGTCGTTCTGGTCGCTCTGCTCGGCGTTCCGTTTCTTCACGACACGGTGCGCGCCCGATTCATTCTTGAGCCGGTCGAACGCGCCGTGGTCCGCGCCGAAGTGCCCGGCACCGTGGCCGAGGTGCTGGTGCATGAGGGACAGAAGGTGGAGCGCGACAGCCCGCTCCTGCGCCTGCGCAATCTTGATCTGGAGTCGCAACAGGCACTGATGGAGGCCGATCTGCAACTGGCCCGCTCCCGCAACACCGAGGCCCACTTGCAATACGCCAATGCGGGAGGAACGGAGCAGGAATTTCAGCAGGAACAGCAGAAGAGTCAATTGCTGGCACGGGAGGTGAATCAGTTGGAGCTGCGCAGTCCAATCGACGGCAACGTGGTAAGTCCATACTTGGCAGGTCTGCTCGGGTCACACCTCAATGCCGGAGCGACCGCCGTTGAAATTGCGGACCTTTCTTCGCTGCGGGCGCGCCTCTACGTTCCAGAGTCTGAGCTGCGCGATGTACGGCCTGGGCAGGCAGTCAGTCTCCGTCTGGATTCTTCTTTCCGGTCAATGTCAGGCGTGGTTGGCGAGATCACTATGGCGTCCGCGGAAATGGAGAAGGGATTGGAACCGAAACCCGAATATAAAGGATTGGCTCCTCCCCGCTACTACGTCGTCACCGTCCAGGAACCGAACCCTCAAGGCAAACTGATGTATGGAATGACCGGTACGGCCAAGATCTACGCCTTCCGCCGCAGCATCGCCGGCATGGCTTGGCGAACCGCCAGCGACTTCGCCCGTCGAAAACTCTGGTAAGAACCACAAAAAGCCAAAGGCCGTGCGGTTCCCCGCACGGCCTCTAATAGATTCCTGCCTGCATCTCAAGGCTACTTCTTGCTGGCTCTTTTCACGTCGAGCGTCCACTTGCTCGCCGACTTTTTGCCGAGGTCGACGCCGGCTTTGGAGGCCATCCTGTTGGAGACCAGCGGACTGCCAGTCGTGGTGTTGCTGCCGGCGTTGGCCTTCTTGGTGGTTTTCTTGCTGCTAATCAGCGATTTCTTTTCGATGCTCATATTGTTATTTTTCTCCTCTGGACTTTTCTTGTCCGATATTTTCACTGCGCGGCGTTTTCCGCGCCCAGCCTGTCTGCTACTCCTCGTGTGCAAGAACCGGTCGAGCGCTACAGGTACTGCTTCGAGGCCGTCTTGCTGAACATTGGCTTCGAGGCCGTCTTGCTGAACATTGGCTTCGAGGCCGTCTTGCTGAACATTGGCTTCGAGGCCGTCTTGCTGAACATTGGCTTCGAAGCCGTCTTGTTGGAAACCAGCGGGCTGGCAGCGGGAGCGGTGTTGCTGGCGATGAGGGCCTTCTTGGTGGCCGTCATGTTGCTGATCAGCGATTTCTTTTCGATGCTCATATTCTAATTTCCTCCAATGGAATTTTTTAGTCTGGATCTTTTGACTGCGGGATTTTTTCTTTGTCCCGCCCTGTCTGCCATTGTCTAGTGCAAGAGCCATGCCAAACGCCGTGGCGCCCTGAGCACAGGGCTCCCGCCGGCGATCCCCAATCATTTCAGTAAGATACAAAAATCTGTAGATCCGACGGGGCAAGCATTGCGGCAGGCGTCACCTCGGATGGTTAATAATTAACCGCCGCAAGGTTAGTTTTTGACCTTTTTCCTGACTCTTCCTAACTCTGCAGTCCATATTTCCGGCAGAGATACTTCATCTTTTGTCCATCGATCCGCAGCAGCGCCGCTGCCGCCGACTTCTTCCCACCGGCCCGCCGCAATGCCGCCTGCAGGTAGGCAACTTCAATCCGCGCTATCTCCTCATCAAACGAAAGCCCGTCTTCCGGAATCAGCAGCGACTCCTGTTTCGCCGAACTCGTATACAGGATCCCCTGCGGCAGATGTTTTACCGCGATGTTCGACCCCGGAACCATCAGCACCAGCCGCTGCATCAGGTTTTCCAGCTCGCGCACGTTACCCGGCCAGTGGTAGTCCTCCAGCACTTCCAGCGCTTCCAGGTCGATGGTCTTCACCGGCAGGCTGTTCGCGGCGCTGTAGAAACGCAGAAAGTGATCCACCAGCAGCGCGATGTCGCCGTCCCGCTCGCGCAACGGAGGCAGGACAATCGGAATCACGCTGATCCGGTAGTAAAGGTCCTCGCGGAATCTTCCCGCACGCACCGCCTGCTCCAGATCTTCATTCGTCGCCGTGATCAGGCGGAAGTCGATCTTCCTCGGCACCTTCCCCCCCAGGCGCTGTACCGTGTGCTGTTCCAGAACGCGCAGCAGTTTGCTCTGCAGCGCCAGCCCCACCGTGCCGATCTCATCGAGAAACAGCGTGCCGCCGTGGGCCAACTCGATGTGTCCCGCGCGCGATTGATGGGCTCCCGTGAACGCTCCTTTTTCGTGTCCGAACAACTCCGATTCGATCAGCGTCTCCGGCAGCGCCGCGCAGTTTACGCTGATGAACGGCTGCTCGCTGCGCGGGCTGTTGGCTACTATCGCGCGCGCCACCAGTTCTTTTCCCGTGCCGCTTTCACCCCGGATCATCACCGTGGTGTTGCCGTGGGCCACGCGGCTGAGCGCTTCATACACCCGATGCATGGCTTCACTGCCGCCGATCAGCTCCCCGAAGGAATACCGGCTCATCGCCTCTTCGCGGACTTTTCGCCCTTCGATCTCGCGGCGGCGCTGCTCGAGCGCGCTCTGCAGGAATCCCTGCACCTCGGCGAACTCCGCCCGGGCCATGAAGCAGTGCGCAATTCCCGCCGCTAGAAGCTTGCGTCGCCACACTTTGGTCAGCGACTGGACCAGGCCAATCAGCACCAGGTCCTCATCCTTCGAACGCAGTTGCCTGACCAGCTCCACCATGGGCTCGCCAGATCCCTCCGGGCTGTCCAGGTCCAGAATGACCGCCTCCAGCGGAACTTCATTCTGCAGCGTGAGCACGCCCTCCGCCGAGTCGAGCAAGGTGATGTGAAAGTCCGAGGCGAGGCTTTCCTGAGCGGCCAACATGACCGACTCGTCCGTGGTCATTACGGCAACGCGCGCGGCCGTGCTGCTGAATGGAGCGTCGATGGGCAGGCTAGTAACCTCCAAAAACGCCGCTTACAGACTGATTGACTTCAGACTCGGGGTTAATTTTTCACCCATTGGCCGGAAAAAAACAACCCCCCGAAAGGGCCATAAGGCCCGGTCGGGAGGCTGACTACAGGCATGGCAATTTGAATTTACTTTAGGTGTCTTGGAGAGGCTTTACTCAGGATCGCCAGCAACGGCCGCGCCGATGCCGGTGGCGCCACTTTTCCCTCCCGCACTATCTCCCGGGCGCTCAGTTCTTTCCCATACAGGGCCCTATTACCTCCGTCGTCGGACCGCATCGTTGAACCCTCAAGCGACACGCCCGCAAACAGTCCCTGGGATCTGGAATACGACAGAATCTCCGCTTGCATCACGATATCGGTTTCAGCGGAAGCGGTGCGTCCTACTGGCCCCGCCGCGACCGATGCGTCCCCTCCTAGCTTCACCTTGCTCGACATCACCGACTTTGCGCCCGCCTCATTCATTACCAGCAGCACGAAATCCGTGGCCTGCGCTCCAATCTGGAAACCAAAACTTCCACCCTCCAGGGCAAACATTGCGGGTGCGCTCCACGGCCCTGCAAAATCCAGCCCCTTGCGGCAGGTGATCAATCCCCGCCCATAGCTGCCGCCTACAATGAACGCCGCCTTTTTTACCGACGGATAGATCACGATGCACTCCGCCTTGTTCAGCACGTCCTTGTTAATCGTGTCGGGCATATCCAGAATCTCCTTCATCACCGTCGCGGATTCCTCGATACGCTCGTTTTCCTTCATCTGTCCCACAACCGGCAGCGCGCCAACCAACATAAGGACCACCAGCCACACTCTGTTCTTCATAAACGCTCCTTTTGCTTCGTTGATTTAACTCGACACTTCGACTGAAGTTCGACTGCCCGCCTACTTCTTTTCCGTTTGCGCGGGAGCCAGATCTTGCGGGAAACTTTTCAGCACAACCTCGAGCGAGCGCGACGATGTTTTCTTTGCTTCATCGGTTGTGTTTTCGACCAGAGTTCCCTTCAGCACGTAATACGCATCGTCGCCCCGGCTCTTGCCTTCGCCCCGCTCGACCGTCCCCCGAAATTCGAACGACACGCCCTGCACGGCCTCAGTGGTAAACGTGAGTCCGTTGCCATCGAGCTTACCCGACTTGAAAAAGTGATCAAGAAAAGCGCCGCGATCGCTCTCCGAGTCGCCGTAGCGGGAGACAAAGCCGGTGACGTGTCCCTGGTCTTCGACCGTAACCTGCACGAATTCGCCCTCGCGCAAAAAGCTGTACATGCCTGAGTAATCCGCACCAGTCGCAGGACTGGGAGCTGGGTTCTGCCGTTTATCAGGCACGTCTTTATTATTCTGAACATCTTTCTTGTTCTGCCCATCTAGATTCGTCTGCGCGCCCGCAAGCACAAAAGAAAAAAGAACGATCCACGCAAGTGGCAGCGCGTAGAAGCGGGTTGTCCGGTTCGGCATGTTTACCTCGGAACTGTCAGTATAGCGGTCATTCTCACAATGCGGGTAAACGCGGCTGGTTGAGGGCGACGGCTGGTCCCTGGGCAAGTTCTGTTGTTAAGCTTGGTGGGCGATGAAACCCGAGACCTCACATCGCCGGATAAAACTCTCCCTTGGGCTGGCCGTATTAGTGACCTTTGGGCTGCCGCTCGGCTCGGCGCAGCAGAAAGAAGTGGTGTGGAGCGCGGACGAGAAGCCGATTGCGGAACAGATCCACGGGCTGCGCAGCCTCGCGGATGACGTTCGGGCCGGGACCACGAAGGATCTTGCGCTGAACGTCCGGAGGCTGCCGCCGACCGCGAACAAGCTGCGGCTGGCGATGGGTCTGGCCGGGCTCTCCACCGAAGGCGATTTCGGACGCGACACACTGCAGGAAGTGGCGACGACGCTGGCGGATACGTTACGCGAGCGCCCGGTGCCCTGGGCGGAGCCGGATTCCGCCACAGGCGGCAACGCCGTAGCCGCGCGCGCTCCGGCTTATCCATATGTCGAACTGGCCATGCTGGTGCGCTACGAACATGTCGAGGCCACCATTGATAATGAGCAATTTCGGGCAGCGATGGCGCGGCTCGAAGCCGATGACCGCAAGCGGGAGCACCCGGAATTTACGCTGACGGATCTTTCCGGCAAGACCTGGACGTTTTCTGCATTGCGGGGCAAAGTCGTGCTGGTGAATTTCTGGGCGACCTGGTGTCCGCCCTGCCGTAAGGAGATGCCCGATCTGGAGGCGCTTTACCAGCGCTTCAGCTCAAAAGGGCTCGTAGTGCTGGGCATTTCCGATGAAGAGGCGGCGAAGGTCGAGCCGTTCATCCGGGAACGCAAGGTTTCGTTTCCCGTGTTGCTCGATCCCGGTCGGAAGGTGAATGAAATGTTTGTCGTGGAGGGCATCCCGAAAAGTTTTGTTTACGACCGCGAAGGAAAGCTGGTGGCGCAGTCGATTGATATGCGCACGCAGCGGCAGTTTCTCGAGATGCTTCGAAAGGCTGGACTGGAGTGAGACAGCAGTTGTCGGGGTCGAATTAAAGTAGTGTGTCTCGGCTGATACCATACTCATCGTGCTCCCGCTGCTCGACGTCCGCGGCCTGACCATCGAGTTTCCGCAATCCCGTGGGCAGCAGCCGAAGGCTGCTGCGCCCGTCGCTGCGGTGAGCGGCGTCTCCTTCTCCATCGCCCCCGGAGAAGTCCTCGGCTTGGTTGGCGAATCCGGTTCGGGGAAATCTATCACCTCGCTTGCCATCATGGGCCTGCTTCCACCGGCCGCCATGGTCACGGGCGAGATTGTTTTCCAGAACGGCTCGCAGAAGAACGGTAGCTCCCCCACGAATCTGACCACCCTGCCCTCCGATGAGTTGCGCCGCCTTCGTGGCTCGCGCATCGCCATGATCTTCCAGGAGCCCATGACCGCCCTCAATCCCGTCATGCGCGTCGGCGACCAGATTGCCGAAGCTGTTCTCGCTCACCATCGCGTCTCGAAATCCGAAGCATGGCGGCAGGCCGTCGAAGGCATGCGCGACGTTGCCATCGCCGACCCCGAGCAGCGCGCCCGCAGCTATCCGCACCAGCTCTCGGGAGGAATGCGCCAACGCGTCATGATCGCCATGGCCATCATCAACCGCCCCCAACTGCTCATCGCCGACGAGCCCACCACCGCGCTCGATGTCACCATCCAGCAGCAAATCCTCGACCTGCTCAACGACCTCCGCCACAAATTCGGACTGGCGATGCTCTTCATCTCGCACGACCTCGCCGTCGTCTCGCACGTCGCTGATCGCGTAGCCGTCATGTACGCCGGCAGCCTGGTCGAGATCGGCACGAAGTCCGATATTTTCCGCGCGCCCGCTCATCCCTACACCCGAGGCCTGCTGCGCGCCATCCCCACCCTCGCGACCGACCGCTCCATCCCCCTCGCCACCATCGAAGGCACTGTCCCGACCATCGCCCAACTTCCTTCAGGATGCAGGTTCGAGCCCCGCTGCCCGCACCGCGTCGCCGCTTGTGCCCTCGGGATCCCGCCACTGGTTGAGGTCAGTTCCCAGCATTGGGCCCGCTGTCCAGTCGTGAATCCGCCGCGCATCAGATAGACCCAACCCGTCGAAAAACCCTTGAGGACTTTGTCATCCCGAACGAAGTGAGGGATCTGCAGTTAGGACTTGTCATTCCGAACGAAGTGAGGGATCTGCAGTTAGCCGCAAAATGCAGATCCCCGGCTTTTCCCGGGATGACAAAGTCCGGCGGAATCCGATTTTCTCAGGACTCCAAGACCCCTCTCTCGTCCTTTCCCCTCCAGAGAAGCTATAATCCTCCCTTTGTGCGCATCCTTGTTCTAAGCGACATTCATAGCAACCTCGAAGCGCTGGACTCCTGTCTGGCTGCCGCACCCGCTCACGACCTTGTCATCAATCTTGGCGATACCGTTGGCTACGGTGGCAATCCCAACGAAGTAATCGCCAAGGCGCAGTCTCTCGGAAAAGTTTTCGTCCGCGGCAATCACGACAAGGCCGTCAGCGGCCTTATGAGCCTCGACGAATTCAATCCCGTCGCCGGCTTGGCCACGCTCTGGACGCGCGACCAGCTCACCCCCGGAAATCTCGCCTGGCTCCGCTCATTGCCTCAGGGTCCCATCCACATTGACGAACTCCCCGGCATCCAGTTCGTGCACGGCTCCTCGCTCGACGAGGATGAATACATGGTGAGCGCCCGCGACGCCATCGCCCCGCTCATCACCGATCCCGTCCCGGTCACGTTTTTCGGACACACGCACCTGCAAGGCGGATTCGTGCTCACCGGCGAGATCAGCGAAGCCTACCGTCCCGGATATCGCACCATAGGCCAGCCCGAGTCCTCGGATTGGCCGCTCCGCAAAGATCGCCGCTATCTAATCAACCCCGGTTCCGTAGGCCAGCCCCGCGATGGCGACTGGCGCGCCGCATTTGCCGTATTTGACACTGAGGCTTGGATCGTGACTTTTTATCGTGTGCCTTACAACCTGCGCGTGGCGCAGGAGAAAATTATCGCTGCCAATCTGCCGCAGCGGTTGGCCACCAGGCTCGCCACCGGAAGGTAACGACATTCAAAGGGTTGAAACTTTTCTGGTCTTCCCGGGTTTAATCACGGCGAAGCTTCTTTTTTCCACACACTGTCGACTCTATTTTCAGCATCTACCGTGAGGGTTCGACACTGAAGGAGGACCGTTAAGCGAATGAATAAACGATCTGGTTTTATCAGTTCACTTTTTCTGGCCGCCGCCTTAACCTCTTGTGTATTGGGCACGGCCTGTGCCGAACATCATTATTACCGGGTCTATGACCCTTATTACAGCGACTATCACGTCTGGAACCAGGACGAGGTGGTCTATTACCAGCAGTGGGCCCGTGAATACCACCGCGATCCACATCGCGATTTTCGCAATTTGCCGCCCGGAGAACAGAAAGAATATTGGAGCTGGCGCCACAGCCACGGCGACCACCACTGAGTAACGCCACATTTCGATCAGCCATAACGCCCATCCTTCTCGCCGAGTGCGCGAAAAGGATGGGTAATGGCGGAGACAAGACCTACGACCGGCGAAAGCGCGACGCAAAACGCCCAATTCGATTCCAGCGACGCCACATCCACTGATACATGGAATATCCCTGGCTCTCCCAGAACCCCACTGCTTCGTTCGTATAAATGTCATTAGGTCGAAGGCATCTCCATAGCCTGTAACCCTTCGCCCGCATATATGCCCTGTACTTCTTGTCGCGAAACAGATTTTCAATCACCATCACACGCGGCCGGTATGCCTGAAAATCCAGCCCTTCGAGAACCTCCAGCTCCCAGCCTTCAACATCCACCGACAAAATATCAATCTGTTCGACGCTCGGAGCATGCGTGCGCAGAATCGTGTCGAGACGTCTCAAATTCACTTTTATTTTGCTGACATCCAGGTTAGAACTCGTGTTCACGTACGCGTCCTTGATAGCGAGCGAGGAAAGCGATTCATACGAAACCTCTCCATTTTCGTATCGCGTGCCGTGGGAATTCACTACACAAAAATCGACGCCATCCTCATCATGATCACCACAAGCGTATTCCAGCACCGGGTAGCCCCGCTTCCTGTGCAGCTCACAAAATGCAGGGTTCGGTTCGATAGCGATAACCGTCCAGCCCAGCGACCGATAAAGAGCGCTGATCGACAGATAATCTGGCCGCGCCGCGCCGACTTCAACAAGCACCCCCGAGTCTTGCCCAGGAAAAAAGCGCTGCCGGACAATTTTGTCCACATCGCCTTCGGCGTGATTCAGGGCCTCTTTACTACTCATCCAGTATTTCCTTCTCTGACGACCTGTTCAGGCCTTGGTCACAGTCAATATACAGAGTTCGATCTCGAAATCGTAACCCGCGCACGTTGTAAACTCGCCCTATGCCCCCACGCGCTCCCAATTCCAGAAATCTTTTCACGACGCCGAAACTCGCGCCGAAATCCACGCCGCCCGCTCACACCGCGCACGTCGATGGCGGAGCCCGTGGCAATCCCGGCCCCGCCGGCTATGGCGTCGCCATTCAGGACGCCGCCGGCCGCCCGGTCGCCGAGCTCAGCGAATACCTCGGGCACCACACCAACAACTATGCCGAGTATCAAGGACTCCTCGCCGCCCTTCGCTATGCCATCGAACACCAGCTCAAGGCGCTCCAGGTGATCAGCGATTCCGAACTGATGGTCCGGCAGATGAAAGGGATCTACAAGGTGCGGCATCCCGATCTGCGCAAGCTGTACGACGAGGCGCAGCAACTGGTGCGGCGTTTGGAGCACTTCGAAATCCGCCACGCCCTGCGCGAACACAACCAGATTGCCGATCGGCTGGCGAATGAGGCAATGGATCGAGGGCGCTAGCGTGGTGTCCCGCGACTTCGCAGGCTAGATCCAAGCCGTCATCCTGAGCGAAGCGAAGGACCTGTGTACTTGAAGCCGCCCCCATGCGTAGGTCTCTCCCTTCGCTCCAGATGACAACCTGGCCTTATTCGCCGGCCGAGTGATCGTGCACAATCTTCCATCCCTCGGGAAACTTGCGAAACACGAGCGTGAACAATCCGTGCGACGTCTTTCCATCCGACATCGTCAGATGAAACTCCCCGCGCACAAATGCCGACTCCGGCCCCAGCATTTCGATCCGCAAGTTCGCAAATTCCAGCTTCCCCATTTCGTGCCCGGCGCTCTGATAGTTTTTCTTATAGCGATCAAGCGCCGCCTGCCAACCCTTCGCTTCGTGCGCTCCCGAAAAAAACGTCAGCTCAGGCGAGTTCCAGTAGCCAGCCATGAAGGCTTCCAGATCCTGGCGGTTCCAGGCCGCCTTCTGATCGTCAATCACTTTCCGAATCGCGATGCGGTGGGCATCGCCAGCATCCTGCCCAATACCAGGAACTGCCAACATAGCAATCACCCCCACCAGCAAAACCAAATCACGCATGAGGCCTCCCAAAACGCCTCTCGCATCATACTGTTTTAGGGTTTTTGAAGCGGAGAGAAAAAGTGAGAAAGAAGAGCAGAATCGATTTGCGATGGTGCTAGAAGTCAAGCGCTAAAAGCTGACAGCTGAGAGCTGAGAGCTGAAAGCTGGTCTTCTACGCCGGGCTCTTCTTCGCCGCCACAGCCGCCTTCACCTTCACCGTCTCCCACGGCCGTTTCGGACGCTCTACTTCCGGCTCGTCGCGATCTTTGATGCGATCGTACTGATACGAATCGCTGGTGGTTCCGAGCGACTCGTTGTACAGGCTGGGTATTCCCAGCGCTTCTTTCATTTCTTCGGAGAACTGCTGCAGCGCCTTCAAATGGTCGGCTGTCGCCGGCACTTCGGTTTTCGTCGTCTTCATAAACTGCTGGTAGCCACGATTGACCAGCTTTGAAATCTCGCTGCCGATCATGTATCCCGGATACGCGAAAATTTTCACGCCGCCGTCGTCGGTCTTCTCAATCGCCGCCGAGCAGTTGTACTTCTTCAGGAACACGCGCGTTTTCGTCCCCGGAGCTTCAATCAGGTCAAAGCCATGATCGCGCAGCCAGCTGACTGCGTCTTCGTAAGTTCGTTGTTCGACTTTCGCGGCCATTTTATGAACTCAATTCTCGTTTATCACTGCATCAGGTTAGATGCGGCTTTCGCGGATTCGATGGAACCAATGCTCTCCACGACGAATCTAAACGTGATGACAGTAGAATTTAACGACGTTAGTATAGGTAGATAGATATACCCTTTTAGGATTGCCGGCACATTACTCTAGTCATAAGGCCATTGACAGTCAATGACACCAGCAGCTTACGGCTCCGCGCCTTCGCCGTCGCCCTCCCGGGCCAACCCCGCGTCTGGCCTGCCCGGAGAAGCTGTGCTCGCTCAAATCGGCAACACGCCCCTGTTGACGCTCGACGCTCTTATTCCCGATCTTCCGGGCGTGGAACTTTTGGGCAAGGCCGAATGGCATAACCCTGGCGGATCCGTCAAAGATCGCGCCGCCGCCCGCATTGTTGCCGAAGCGCGCCGCTCGGGCCAACTGTCTCCCGGAAAAATCCTGCTCGATTCCACCAGCGGCAACACCGGCATCGCCTACGCCATGCTCGGCGCCGCTCTCGGATTTCCCGTCACCCTCTGCGTCCCCGAGAATGTTTCTCCCGAACGAAAACGCATTCTACAGGCCTACGGAGCAAATATCATCTATACCGATCCCGCCGAAGGTTCCGACGGCGCCATCAAGATCGCGCGTCAGTATGCCGAGCGCAATCCCGATCTTTATTTTTACGCCGATCAGTATTCGAACGACGCCAACTGGCGCGCGCACTACGACACCACCGCGAACGAAATCTGGCAGCAAACTCAAGGACGCATCACCCACTTCGTCGCCATGCTCGGCACCACCGGAACCTTCGTCGGCACCACACGCCGTTTGAAGGAATTGAATCCGAAGATTCGCTGCATCTCCCTCCAGCCCGACTCGCCGTTCCACGGCATCGAAGGCGCAAAGCACCTGCCCTCGGCCATCGTGCCGCGCATTTATGACCCGTCGCTCGCCGACCAGAATCTGGAGATCGTAACCGAAGACGCGCACGCCATGGCCCGCCGCCTGGCGCGCGAACGAGGACTGCTCGTCGGAGTCTCTTCCGCCGCCGCCGTGATCGGCAGCCTGCGAGTCATCGAGCAACTGCATCTCGGGCGCACGAAAGATCAGGGCGCGACCGTCGTCACCATCCTCTGCGACTCCGGCGAAAAATATCTGAGCGAAAGATTCTGGAGTGCAGAATAATTGCAGAAGTAAGAAGTCAAATTGCAGAAGTGAAGTCCCATCTTAGATGGTTTTGCGGAGGCTGAAGGAGTTTTTACTTCTTCAATTTGCCTTCTAACTTCTGACTTCCATCGATGCTCAATCTCTGCCAATCCGTCTACGCCTCCCTTCGTCAGCACGGAGAGGAAACCTATCCAAACGAGTGCTGCGGCGTGCTGCTCGGGAAGTTCGACGATGACGGGACGAAGACTGTCTCGCGCGTGGCCCGCTGCGGCAACACCCGCGCCGACTCGCCGCAAAATCGATACAACATCGATCCGAGAGAGCTGATCGGCATCCAGCGCGAAGGCCGCGAGCGCGGCGAAGACATTGTCGGCTTCTATCACTCCCATCCTGATCATCCCGCGCGATGGTCGTCCACCGACCTCGCCGAAGCCCACTGGTTCGGCTGCTCCTACGTGATCACGAGTGTGGAGAAAGGCAACGCCGTGCTGACAAATTCATTCGAACTGACAGGGACAGACGAAGCCGACAAGAAATTCGTGGAAGAGAGGACCGAGATAGTTTGACCACGGAACCAAATGGAGCGACGGGCGTCCCCGCCCGTCCGCCACGGAACAAAGCTGCCGACATTTTCGACTTGCATCTTCCGCCCGTACCATAGCATCTTTATCTACATGCCCCAGATCCACATTCCATCGCCACTTCGCCAATATTCCGGGAAACAGGCCTCGGTCGATGTCCCGGCAAAAACCGTGGGAGAAGCCCTGGCTGGCCTGGTTTCGCGGCATCCCGAACTGAAGCGCCACCTCTATAACGATGAAGGCAAACTGCGCTCGTTCGTGAACGTCTACGTCAACGACGAAGACATGCGCTACCTGCAGAAAGAAGCTACCGCGCTCAAGGACGGTGATACCATTTCCATCGTGCCGTCGATTGCCGGCGGCCTCGACCAAGCGAAAATTCGCTCCGCGTTGCTTGACACCGCACTTTATAATAGAGGTTTGATCAGCGGTCCTGATCGAAAGAGAATCGCCGTCGGGCACAGTTCAGCAGGTGTTTGGCTTAAAAGGCAATCCGATCTGAATTTCTACAGTTAAGATATTTATTTTCAAGACTTTGGCTTTAACCCTTTTCGATTGAAGACTTTGAGGGAGATTCTCCCTAAGTCAATGATTCCAATAGACCGGTAGTAGGGGGGGTACCCCCCGAAAAACAGAAGACAATCCGTATGGCCACTCTCCCCGATGTCGCACCCGCTCCCACACAGCCGAGTCTAAGCAACGACGAAATCCTACGCTACTCGCGCCACCTCATCATGCCCGAAGTAGGCATGGAAGGTCAGCAGAAGCTGAAGGCCGCGAAAGTTCTGTGCATCGGAGCCGGCGGACTCGGTTCGCCGCTCGCACTTTACCTCACCGCCGCTGGCGTCGGCACGCTCGGCATCGTCGACTTCGACGTCGTCGACTACACCAACCTGCAGCGCCAGATCATCCACACCACTGCCGACGTAGGCCGCAAGAAGCTCGACTCCGCCGCAGATAAACTGAAGGCGATCAACCCCTTCCTCAACCTGCGCACGTTCGACACAAAACTGACCAGCGCCAACGCGCTCGAATTGTTTCGCGAGTTCGACATCGTCGCCGATGGCACCGATAATTTTCCCACCCGCTACCTGGTCAATGATGCCTGTGTGCTCACCGGCAAGCCCAACGTCTACGGTTCGATTTTTCGTTTCGAAGGCCAGGCGAGCGTGTTCGCCACCGAAGATGGCCCCTGCTATCGCTGTCTCTATCCCGAGCCACCGCCGCCGGGCTTGGTCCCATCCTGCGCCGAGGGCGGAGTGCTCGGCATTTTGCCCGGCTTAGTCGGCGTGATTCAGGCGACCGAAACCATCAAGCTGATTCTCGGGCAAGGCGACTCGCTCGTCGGACGATTGCTGCTGGTCGATGCGCTCGGCATGAAGTTCCGTGAATTAAAGTTACGCAAGAATCCCGATTGTCCCGTCTGCGGCACCAACCGCACGGTTACTAAGTTGATCGACTACGATCAGTTCTGCGGCATCCGCGGCGTGGAAGCCGCGCCAGCATCAACTACCGGAGGCGACTTGTCCGAAATTTCTGTGGAAGATTTGAAGAAGAAGCTCGACGCCAAAGCCGACGTTTTTATACTCGACGTGCGCGAGCCGCACGAATACCAGATCTGTAACCTGAACGGATATCTCATTCCACTTGGCGACCTACCAAAGCGAGTAAGCGAGCTCGACAGCAGCCGCGAGATCGTAGCCCATTGCAAGATGGGTGGACGGAGCGCAAAAGCCGTAGCCTTTCTGAAGCAGGCCGGCTTCACCAAGGTGCATAACCTGACCGGCGGCATCAATGCCTGGGCGGAACGAATCGATACTAAGATGCCTAAGTATTGATTGCGACGCGGCAACTCCAGAACAGTAGAAAGGGAGCACCGAAGTGCTCCCAAACTTGATGTTCTACGAGTTAGTAAGTCACTTGCCCGAGCCCGCGCCCATTTCAGCTTTATCAGTAGAGCCGATGGCCAAGGCGTACTTCTTGCCGGAGAAGCGTATTTCGGAAACGGCAGCCTTGCCGTTAGTGTGGTCGACGATGGTGGAATCGTAGTCGGCGGCTTCGTTAAGCGTGATGACTTTCGCCGCAACCTTCGCGACTTCCTTGTTACCGCGCATGATGCTCACCTCGACGTTCGATCCCGTCCCGTCCCAGCGCACTTGGTACGCACCGGCAGCGAGTTGCTGCCCGTTGATTTCAACAGCCTCGTGTACCTGCAGCAAACCCTTGTTACTTGCGAACGCACTCGATGCGAGCAACACCGCCAGCCCGAGCACAACAGTCTTTGCCAGATTGTTCAGTTTCATATGCTCCTTAGCTTTCTGCCCGGTTTCGGCCGGACGTTAGGGCGGCTAGTGATGGTGATCGTGATGGCGCTAGTTCGAGGACGCTCCACCGGAGGGCTTGCCTTTTTCGTGCAAACTCCTACAATGCGCATGTCAGGGTGATGCAATAAGGCGCGAGCCTCACACTCGTGCTTTTACTCGGACCCGGCGCACTCAGGGCCGCCAAACCATGCGTGCGCCGTCCCGTCACCCTGCAAACTCTTCTAAGTGGATCGAAGCTTCATCCACCTGTCGTTGGTTCGCTACAGGATACGAATCTCGATTTGAGTAAGTTCCCGGTTTCTTTATTTCTTTGCGAACTATTATTCTTGCCGACATGTCCATTGGACGCGCGGCAGTCAACCGGGTTAGCAACGCAGGTTGCATCTTGCTCTGGTAACAGTGTGGGGATGTTTTGTCTGGAGTTAGGACCTCGGCGCAGCGAACAGGAGGTCCTTCGCTTCGCTCAGGATGACAAATTCCTAGGGGCTTCGGTGTGCTAGCTAATCTTCAGAACAATCTTGCCGTAGTTCTTACCTTGCTGCATCAGCGCGTAAGCGGCACGGGCTTCACTCAGCGGAAAGATGTTCCCGATCACGGGATTGAGCTTGCCCGCTGCCAGCCATTCGGAAAGCTGCTTCCATGCGGACTCCATGAGCGGGCGATTCGCGCTGAGATAGGACAGCCACAGCCCGTGGACGCTTGCGCCTTTCGCATACAGAATGCGGGTGTCGAGTTGCGGAGTTTCGCCGGTAGCGGCGCCATAGACGATGACGCGTCCGAAGTCGCGCACGCAGCGCACGCTTTTTGCGACGTGTTCGCCGCCCAGCATCTCGAAAACCGCGTCGACGCCTTCGCCGTGCGTGAGATCCTTGATTACTTCGACGTAATCGCGCTGCTTGTAGTTGATCCCGTGCTGCAGGCCAAGTTCACGCACGCGGGCTAGTTTGTCTTCGGACGAAGAAGTTCCGTACATTTCGATGCCGAGAATCTTTCCGATTTGCACCGCGGCGGTGCCAACGCCGCCCGCCACGGCGTGAATCAGGAGGCGGGTACCGGAGGGTTTATCGAGCAAACCGGCCTTCCAGTACGCGAGGTAGGCGGTGAAGAAATTTACGGGGAAAGCGGCGCCCTGTACGGCGGTCCAATTCTCGGGAACGGGCCAAACAAGGTTGCGAAGCGCCACCGTTTTTTCCGCGAAAGCCGCCCACTGCGTGTAGCCCATCACGCGGCGCCCGCTGGATTCTTCGACGCCCGCGAACTCGCGACCCGCGGTGAGCGGGGGCTTGGGAGTGTTGGCGTATCCGCCGTGCGTGGTCATCAGATCGGCAAAATTCAAGCCGCCCGCTTCCACTTTGACCAGCACCTGCTCCGGCGTGGGGTGCGCGTCGGGGACCTGCTGCAATTCGAGAACCTCCGGGCCGCCAAAACGAGTGATGACGAGTGCTTTCATGGGGAAAGTTTAGCAGGCCTGATTCGATCGGGAGTGGGCGAGGAAGCAAGAGCGATAGTGCGCGGCATCTCCCCGCCACAGGAATCCGGTTCGCGGAGTTCGGCGCCGCCATCTATAATGATGACCGAGTTTCCGATCCCCGCAGCCTGAGAGATTTGCTGGTGGCGGGGGCGAGGGTTGCTCCGGTTTGGCCGGAGCGGTCCGAGGGTGCGGGTGGAAACGTCTGCGCCTCCCGTGTCGGAAAGGAAACGCTCGCTGGGTAACTCCTGCCTGCGTGTCTCCTTTAGTCAGAATCTGCCAAATGCCGCTTATCGACAATTTCGGGCGTTCGATCCACGACCTGCGGATTTCCATCACCGACCGCTGCAACTACAGGTGTGTGTATTGCCGCACGGGAACCAACGGGGCGGCCTACGCGGAGCTTCCCTTCGAAGACTATCTGCGGATGGCGAGAATACTGGTTGGACTCGGCATCACCAAGATTCGCCTGACGGGCGGCGAACCCTTGTTGCGCAAAGGGATTGTGGAGTTTGTACGTGACCTCGCGAAGCTTCGCACCCTGGAGGGGAAAACTCCCGAAATTGCACTGACCACCAATGGCCATCTGTTGGCAGAGATCGCACAACCGCTGAAAGACGCCGGACTCGATCGCGTAACGGTCAGCATGGATGCGGTGGATCCGGAGCGCTTTGCGCGGATCACACGGGTGCCCAACGGATACGAGAGCGTTCTGGCGGGAGTGCGCGCAGCGCGGCGGGCGGGACTCGATCCTGTGAAAATCAATTGCGTGCTGCTGCGCGGCTTCAATGAAGATCAGATTATTCCGTTTGGGATGTTCGCCCGCGAAGAGCGGGTAGTAGTGCGATTCATCGAATTCATGCCGCTCGAGGAAGATCGCGTTTGGACGCGGGAAATTGTGGTCAGGCTCGATGAAATCGTCCAACGCATGTCGGAGTATCTGTCGCTGGAAGAGATTGCGCACGAGCGCAGTGAAACGGCGCGGCGTTATCGCTTCTCTGATGGCGTGGGCGAAATTGGAATCATCGCACCGGTATCGCATCCGTTCTGCGGACATTGCAGCCGGATTCGCATCACCTCGGACGGCAAGCTCCGCACCTGTCTATTCTCGGTGTGGGATCACGACCTGCATGAGCTGATGCGGCGCGGCGCGACCGACCAAAGGCTCACAGAGTTCATTGTGAAAGTGGTGGAAAAGAAAGAAGAGCGGCACCACATCGGGGAGCCGGGTTTTGTGCCAGCGTCACGCACGATGGTACACATCGGCGGATAACGGGTCTGTTGCGCCGAGACCCGCTGTCCCACCGAGATTTAGAGTGCGCCGGGAAATCCCCTCCTAACCCAAACTCCAGTCATCAGTTTGCGAGTTACTTGTCGCGGCACGGGCGACGGCGGGTGCGTCCCCAACGCTTTTCTGGACAGCTCCTAAAGTGTATCCGTCCCGGTGCCGAAGGGAACATTAGGAGGTTCTAACAAATGGCCAGCCCCGTAAGCAGCGTAACGAAAATCCGCGCCCAGACTGGAGTTCAGACTGAGGCCCAGCCATCGGCGGAGCGCCAGGCAGCGTCCGCGCCGAACCCACCACCACCCGTCACGGATACCGTTCATATCAGCGACACTGCCAAAGTTCTGCAGGCAAGGATTGAGGCTCCAGCTCAGACCGTAAACGCAGCCGCTTCTGGTGACCTGCAGGCCAAAGCGACACTGGCGAAACCATAAACACCCTTCAACTCGGGAGGCACCCACAAACCTGCTGGCGGGAAGCTGCTCGATTGCGCGTTTCGGCAGAAAGGAATCAGTAGAAGGAGTCGTACTTAGTGACCGTCCAGCCGGAATCTTTCTGTTCCACGGTCACGGAAAAAAGATCTTTGTAGGTTGCTTCCTGGCTCGTATCGCTGTAGCGCTGGCCTTTGTAGTGCAGAATCACGAGCGGAGGCGCGTCTTCCCATTCCACCAGGTTCCAGGAAATCAGCGGGTGCTGGGCTTCGGATTTGCAGAGGAAGTCGGCGCGCTTCTTGCGGTAGTCCCTTTCCCACTGGCCCAGCAGTTGGCGGCAATTGCCGTCGCGCATCTCTGCGATGAAGCGATTGGCGGTGCGTTCAATGGTGCGATCGCGAAACGGATTCATGGTGATGCTGATGGGCATCTGGGTCAAAGGGTCGCGTTCCGCCGAGCGTGATAGAACTGGCCCCTGGTTGCTGAGCCAGTTCAGATAGCCGAGGAAACCACCGACCAGCAGGACTGCGAAGCCCACTGCGATGGCGACATGCGTGCGGGAAGACTGCATCTAGAGAAGTTTGGAGGATGGGCGCAGTGACGGCAAGGTTACTTCAGATACTTTCGTAACGGTAAAGAGGTGCGGCCGAGCCTATCCGGATGTGGCCGCTGCCGCACGCCGCACTGGTTTGTATTTTCCAAAATGGCAGCGTATAGTTGGGGATGAATACTGTTGTGTCGTAGTCTCAGGATTGTCGAAGCACACCAGTGGGCGAAAGCCCACTTTTTAGTTTGGGCCGATTGGCGGGGAGAATTGCTGGATAACCGGCGCGGCGATTCTGGACGCAAGTTGCTGAAAACATGGCTTTAGATCTGGATAAGGTCCGGCAGATTGCCGAGCGGGTCGCAGGCTCGAGCGGGCTGGAAGTAGTCGAGGTGGAACTATGCGGCGCAGCTAAGCACCGCATGCTGCGCGTGTTTATTGACCGGCCGGGAGCGGCAGCCGTTGCGGGTCGTCCGGACGGCGTGACGCACGAGGATTGCTCGAAATTCAGTCGCGAGTTTGGAACGATTGTCGATGTCGAGGATGCGGTGCCGGGCGGATCGTACGTGCTGGAGGTTTCGTCTCCGGGACTGGATCGCAAACTGACCAAGGCGGCGGATTTTGAGCGCTTTCGCGGACAGCGCGTGAAGTTGACAACGCGGAATCCGGTGAACAACAACCGGCATTTTGAAGGGAAGCTGGAAAGCTTCGAAAACGGAAAGCTGCTGCTGGATCTGAGTGCGGCACGGAAAAAGAAGATGCGTCCGAAAGAGGGCGCAGCGGCGAAGCTGGAGATTGAGTTGAGGAACGTAGAGAAGGCGAATCTGGTTCCAGAAATTTAGGAGCAGAGGTGTCAGGCGTTAGGTGTCAGGTCTCAGGGAAAGCAGTTCCTGAGACCTGGCGCCTAAGACCTGAGACCTGAATTTTTATGGCTAGTGAGCTTTACAACATCATCGAAGGGGTCAGCCGGGAAAAAGGCATTGATCCGCAAATTGTAGTGAGCGCGGTCGAGGACGCCATTGTGGTGGCTACGCGCAAGTACTACAAGACTCAGGAAAACCTGCGCGCGGTGCTCGACAAAGACAGCGGCAAGATCAATGCCTATGCGGTGAAGTCGATCGTCGAGACTCCGGAGCAAGTGGAAGATCCGAATCTTCAAGTAACCGTGGAGCAGGCGCGCAAGCTGGATCCGAGCGCGGAGGCCGGCGGAGAGTTGCTCATTCCGAAAGTGACGGAAGGAATTTTGGGTCGGATTGCGGCGCAACTCGCGAAACAAGTCATATTTCAGAAAGTGCGCGAAGCAGAACGTGACACCGTTTACAACGAGTACATCGGGCATGTGAACGAGATCGTGAATGCGACCGTGAAGCGGCTCGAAGGTCCAGACGTGATTCTGGACATTGGGAAGGCCGAGGCGCGCATGGGACGCAAGGAGCAGTCGCGTCTGGAATCGTTCGCAGTGGGCGAACGGATTCGCGTGGTGATCGTGCGCGTGGAAAAAGCGGTGAAGGGTCCGGGCGTGATCGCTTCGCGGTCGGCTCCGGAACTAGTCCAGCATCTGTTCCAGACCGAAGTACCGGAAATTTATGACGGCACGGT
The DNA here is from genome assembly GCA_963747545.1 of uncultured Acidobacteriaceae bacterium. Lineage (GTDB taxonomy): Bacteria > Acidobacteriota > Terriglobia > Terriglobales > Acidobacteriaceae > Acidiflorens. The sequence goes on from CAVVFQ010000007.1 coordinate 598,145, forward strand.
GGTGATCCGGGCAATCGCGCGGGAAGCGGGCGAGCGCACGAAGATCGCGGTGCTGTCGAAGGACAAGGACGTGGACGCGGTCGGGGCCTGCGTGGGCATGAAGGGCATGCGAGTGCAGTCGATCATCCGCGAGTTACGTGGGGAAAAGATCGACATCATCGAGTATCACGAGGATCCGGTTACGTTCGCCGAGAAAGCGCTGCAGCCGGCGAAAGTTAGCCGGGTGACGATTGTCGATGCGGCGGACAAGCACCTCGAAGTCGTGGTCGACGACACGCAACTGTCGCTCGCGATCGGGAAAAAAGGGCAGAACGTGCGGCTGGCAGCGAAGCTGCTGGGCTGGAAGATCGACATCAAGAGCGAGGAAGAAAAACGCCAGGAAGTGGAACAGCAGATGTCGGCGCTGGTCACGCAGACCGTAACTCCGCTGGAGATTGTTACCGGGCTGGGCGAGGGACTGGTCGAGAAACTGAAAGCGGCGGGCGTGAACACGGTGGAGTCGCTGGCCGATATGACGCCGGAGCAATTGGAAGCGATTGAAGGCATTGGTCCGAAAACGGTGGAAAAAATCAGTATTGCGGTCAATAATTATTTCGCCAGTCTGGATGGCGGCGAAGCAGTAGCCGACGCGGAAGCGGAAAGCACCGGAGAAGCCGCCACCGAGGCGGCAGTCGGCGAAGTCGCACTCAACGAAGAATCGGTGGCGGAAGGCTCGGTAGAAGCGGACGCGTTGACCGCGGGAGCAGAGCCCATCGAAGCGGCACCGGCAGAGGAAAGCAGCGGATCTGTTATTGAAGAATCCGCCACTGAAGAGTCCGCGACCGCAGAAGTCGCAACTGAAGAAGCCCCGGAAGACAAGCAGAGCTGAAGGCTGGGATGGTGGCGAGTTCGGAGGTTGATCCGGACCGAAGGCGCGGGGCTCGTCAGCCAGAAGTGCGACTGCACAGGATTTTATGAGGTTAGATATGCGAGCTTAGACACGCGAGACTAGCGGGACAAGCAGAGGAAACGAGAACGGATGAGTAAGATTCGAATCAATGATCTGGCCCGTGAGCTGGAAGTCAAGAGCAAGGAAATTCTTGACGTGCTGACCACGGTGGGCGTTACCGAGAAGAAGACGCACTCCAGTTCTCTGGAAGAGCACGAAGCGGAACTGGTGCGGAAACATCTGCGCCGCCGCTCCGAGGCGGCGCCAAGTTCGGCGAAGACTTCGCGTAGCGCTCGCGGCGAAGAAGAGATCAAGACCAAGATTGACCTGTCGAATATTTCGCGGCCTGGCGACGTGCTGCGCGCCATCACGCAGCACAAGGGAGCAACCGAGCCTGCCGCCGCGCGTCCGGCAGTCAAGGCGCCAGTTGCGACGCCAGCGGCAGAAGCGAAGCCAGAAGCTCCAGCAAGGGCGACGCCGCCTAAGCCTGCGATCGAAGCTCCTGCGCCTGCGACGCCGAGAATTGTGACGCCTGCTTCGGTAGCTGCTGGATATCGGCCGCCGACGGTGGTCGTAATTCCGCCAAAAGTTTCCACGACGACACCTTCCGCCATTCCATCTGCCGCGAGTACGGCTCCTCCGCCAGCTATTGCTGTTCCGCCGCGAACTACTACTCCGACTGCGACTGGGAGTGCTCCGCCGGTGGCGCAGCCTCCGGCGCCGCAAACGCAAGGGACTGTGGCCGCCAGGTCGGTAACTCCGTCTGCGCCGCCACCGCGGATGATCATGCCGCAGACCGGCCCGCGTCCGGTATACAAGGCGCCGATGCCGTCGCCAGGCTCGCCTGCGACGGAGGGAGCAGGAGCACCTCCACGGTCTGCGCCGGGACGACCTGTTCCGGGGCAGCCAATCTTCCAGCGCACCGCGCGGCCGCAAGCGCCGGGAGCGCGTCCGATACTTCGTCCGGGTGAACGGCGGCCGATGCATCCGACACGAGTGGCACCAGCGGGAGCGCGTCCGCTGGGTGTGGGTCCGGGAGGAACGCTGCCGCCGCCGGGACCGACGCGTCCGGGAAGTCGTCCGGGAGGACCAGCGCGGCGACCAGGACAGAGATATGTGCCGCGAGGGGTGAAGGAAGGCCCGATGAAGGGCTACACTCCGCCGCCGCGCATGACCATCAATACGGAACCGGCGCCGATCACCCGCAACATCACGATTACTGAAGGCATCTCGGTGAAGGACCTTTCCGAGAAGTTGGGCATCCGCGCCAAGGATGTGATTGCGCGACTGGTGGTGCGTGGTGTGTTCGCGACCATCAATCAGACGCTCGACGCGGAACTGGCCAGTGAAATGGCGCGCTTCTTCGGAGCGGATACGGAAGTGATCACCTTCGAAGAGCAGGCTGCGAAAGATACCACCGAAGCGGTCGAGAGCAGCGAGGAAGGCGCGGAAGCTGTGCCGCGTCCACCGGTGGTCACGATCATGGGCCACGTGGACCACGGCAAGACGACGCTGCTCGATTCCATACGCTCCACCAATGTGGCTGGAGGCGAGGCAGGCGGAATCACGCAGCATATCGGCGCATATAAGGTTCGCATCACCGACACGGCTTCTCCGGCTTACGGGCGCGAGATCGTGTTCCTGGATACTCCGGGCCACGAGGCCTTCACGCGCATGCGTTCGCGCGGAGCGAAGGCGACCGACATCGTGGTGCTGGTCACCGCGGCGGACGACGGCGTGATGCCGCAGACGATTGAAGCCATCGACCATGCGCACGCGGCTGAAGTTCCCATTATTGTCGCGGTCAATAAGATCGATAAACCGGGCGCGCTGCCCGAGCGGGTCAAGAAGCAACTGGCGGATCGCGGGCTGGTTCCGGAAGAGTGGGGCGGCAAGACGGTGTTCGTCGACGTTTCCGCCAAGCAGAAGACGAATCTGAATCTGCTGATGGAAATGATCCTGCTGACTGCTGATCTGCAGGAATTGAAGGCGACTCCGGGACGAGCGGCGAGCGGACTGGTGCTGGAAGCGAAACTGGATCGGGGACGCGGTCCGGTGGGCACGATTCTGGTGCAGAATGGCACGCTGCGCGCGGGCGACAACTTTGTGGTGGGGAACGTCTACGGGAAAGTCCGCGCGATGTTTGACGATCGGGGCAAGGCGCTGAAAGAAGCTGCGCCGTCGACGCCGGTTGAAATTATCGGGCTGGAGGGTCTGCCGCAGGCGGGCGATCAGTTCGTCGTCGTTGCCGACCGCGAGAAGGCGCGCGATATTTCCGACTACCGCGAGCAGAAGGCGCGCGAAGCCACGCTGGCCAAGAGTTCCCGCGTATCGCTCGAAGGACTGGCTGAGCAGCTAAAGACAGCGGGCATGAAGGAACTGAACGTCATCCTCAAGGCCGACGTTCAGGGGTCGGTCGAAGTGCTGGGCGATTTGCTGGGCCGGCTGTCGAACGAAAAAGTTCGATTGAAGTTGCTCCGGTCGGGCATTGGCGCGATCACCGAGACGGATGTGCTGCTGGCTTCGGCGTCGAATGCCATCATCATTGGATTCAACGTACGTCCGGAGCGCAAGGCGCAGGAACTGGCGGATCAGGAAAAAGTCGACATTCGTCTGCACTCGATCATTTACGAACTGCAGGACGAGATCAAGCGCGCTATGACTGGCTTGCTTGAACCGACCATCAAAGAAACTTACCAGGGACGCGCCGAGGTGCTCGAAACCTTCCGCATTCCGAAGGTGGGAACGATTGCCGGTTGCCGCGTGAGCGACGGATTTATCAAGCGCGATTCCGAGGTGCGGCTGCTGCGCGATAACGTGGTCGTGTTCAAGGGCAAAGTGGCGTCGTTGCGGCGCTTCAAAGACGATGCGTCGCAAGTGACCAGCGGAATGGAGTGCGGCATCTCCATCTCGAACTACGGCGACATCAAGGCGGGCGATGTGATCGAGGCGTTTGTTACGGAGCGGATCGCGGCGGAAGCGATTAAGTGAGCGCCAGTGAGCCCGTGGTGAGGTTGCCGGAGTCTAAACTGGTGAATTACATACTCTCGCTGGACCGTGCATCGAGTGCCAAAGCCAAGATGCTTAACAGGCGATCCGAGTTTCTTTTCGTTGCTGTATGATGTGTCCGCGATGCCAATTCAAGGTGGCCCATATTTAGCGGCGGCGTTTCTCTGTGAGAAGGCGCTCAGAGAAGTTGACGGAGTGTTGAGTTGCATTCGCCTCGTGGATCGCTGGACGGTAAGTGGCCCAACGGAAATTATGCCTCCAACAGGCATCCAAGCCACTCTTGTTGTCATTTTTAAATCGGGGATTCATAGGGGACAAGCGCATCTCAGAATTACTCCTGTCTCTCCATCCGACGAAAGGCTGCCCCCGATAGACGTACCTGTTCTTTTCGAGGGAGATGATGAGCGCGGAATCGCCGTGGTGATACCAATGACGTTCCCTGCGCAAGAAGCGGGGACATATTGGTTCAATGTGTCGATTGATGGACGGTCCCTCAGCGAGATCCCACTCCGAGTGGTCTACCACTGGGTTGTACCGCAGCCCACCCCCCCCAATCCTGGCCTCCCACCACAGCGGTAGAACTGGAGGTGCTGATGGAGGATGGCTCGCTAGCGGGCTGCCGCTTAACTGCGATTCCGGCCTTTTCCATTTGCGTGAGCGGATCCCAGTCAGTAGGCTCGGGCTCAGTCTTGCTCCACCACTTTGGGCCAGTCTTCATCCAAGCTTCTCGCAGTTCCGCGATGGAGGCATTGACATCGTTGACGCCAAACTCCGTGCCGCACGAAGAACAGATGTTGTAGTTCTTCGGGGGCGTTTCCATTTCAAATCCGCAAACCGGACAAAGGTTTTCAATATTCATTTCTTACACTCCAGCTTGAAATAGACGAGATTATTGGCGCATGAATGACAACGACCTGCTTGCCTGGCTGCGGCTCGCATCGCACCATCCAACGAAGAGCACGGAACCGGCTTGAAGTAGGTCCTGATGACGTCATCACGGTCAATGATCCCAAACGCTTCATCGGCAGGATCATACCGCAACTTCATGCCACAGGAACGTATGCATTCGTGTACTGTGTCGGCCTTACTTCCGCCAAGGAAACCATCGGCCATCCGTTCGTAGTCACTAGCGTTTGATGCACCAAAGTCACCGCCATGTTCTTGGAAATGGTGGTTTAACTGCGCTACGCTTTCGAATCCGTTTGTTGTCAATGGCATCCAAGGCGGGATAATACCACGGCAAGAGCGCCACCATGTGAGACTTTGTGTCCGTGATCTCGCTGCAATATAGTGTGTGAAGGTTGAGTTTCATTACTATACCGATGCCCCTGCGAAGCGCGCTTATGGCGCCTCGGCGCTTTCCTCCTCGGTGTGATCCTTACTTTTGTCCTCACTTTTATCCTTACTTCGATCCTTGCTCTCGCGATCCAGGTTTGAGGATGCTACTTGCATGGCGTAGAGGAGAACTCCGGCCTTTTTTGCGTCCAGGCGGCGGTGCAGCAGGTGCTCGCAGATTTGCGCAATCGCTAAGCGGATCGAGGCAGCGTCTTCGAGGACGGGCAGGAAAAAAGGCGCGGGAGGAACGGTCGCGGAGGTGCTGACGTCGACCTGCACCGGGGAACAGCAGACGTGAAAGTGGCAAAATTCTTGATCACGGAGGGCGGGCGACCCGCAGCGTTCTCCGTTCATTTTTATGCGCTGGCAGCGTTCGCCTGGGTAGGTTGGCATGATGGCTCCTTGGATCAGGTCTCAGGTCTCAGTCAATGCGGTTGGCGCTGTTTGTCGATGCACCCCCACCCCCCCTTTTTTTCGATCTATTAGAATCATTGGGTTGTGGGTGGGTTTTTGCAAAATACTCACGAATAACGACTTAGGGATATCGCAATAGGAAAAGGGCGCGGGAGTGATTCCGCGCCCTTCTTATTTTTGTCTCTTACCTCTATTATATCAATTTCAACCTACCTACACCGACAACTTCTCCGACTTTATTTTCTGAGTTAATTCATGGGCTTACGTGGAAAATCGCGGAAACGGGGGGTTGACAGGATTTTTCAAAATCGAGTTGCGGAGGCGAAAGCTGGCAGTATCGTGGACGGGCGAGGCGCCCGTCGCTCCACTGGGGAGATTGCTAAGAGAAAGGGCGCGGCTTTGGAGCCGCGCCCTTGGTTAGTTATGCCATTCGTCCGAGTCTATTTGAGGCGGAAGGCCCCGTGTGCTCGGACGGCTGGGTGCGCGATTGCGATGTGCGGCCTGGCCACCGCTGCCCCGCCCCCGGGCGCGCTCTGCCCTTCAAATACGCCGACCGCTCCTTGACTAGAGTCGACTTCAATAAAGACGGCGGTCGCACTGTCGACCGCGTAGTACTGCAGGGTCAACCCGCCCAGGGCCGTATTGGGCGTGGAAACAAGCATCGAGCCGCGGCCGTCTGGCGCTGGATCCGGAGTGTAGACGCCCGTCAGCTGACCCGAATTCAGATCGCCAAGGTTATTTTCGTCCAGTACGCCATTCATGTTTACCGCCGGTGCCACTGCAGTGGTGGCATTGAACTGGGCAATGTCATCCACCGGTCCGTTTCCGTTGCTGCCGGAGAGGTTTAGCGCGTAGCTTCCGGGAGCGGTGAATGACGTCGCGGATTGGGTGTAGGCCACGCCCTGCAGCAGTCCGAAGCTGTCGATTTCCAGCGCCAGGGCCCCGCCGCTCGAGGAATAAGTGGCAAACGTGAAGATTTGGGAGTTGCCGTTGCTGAAACCGTTAAGAAGGTTTTCACACCGTCCCGTAGATGTGTTGTACGAGCCGGTTCCGGAAAAAGGCTTGCCCAAACCCACGGTGCCGTCGTCGTTGTAATCTTCAACGCCATTGGAGAGGTTGCAGTTGGCGTCCGTGATGCTTACATAACCACCGGCGAAGACGGGAGCCGCACCGCCGTCAATACCGGCGAACGTGAAAACCTCCTGACTGGGGGCAACGGAGTTGACTTGCGTGAAGGCATCGCCGGAGAGGAGGACTCCCGAGTCGGCAGTGTCGATCGAGATGAATTTCAGATGCGATGAGTCGATCACCCAGACGTCAAAGTTGAGCGAGCCAGTTGGGCTGACGATGGTATTGGATGTGGTGAGCGTTGCCGTCCCGGTCGTACCTGTTCCCGCCAAGGCCAGCTGGCCCCCGAGTAGCAGATCCACATATCCCGGGCCGGAGGTGCCATCGTTGTTGAAATCCTGAGTGCCTGACACGATGGCCCCGGTATTGGTATTGAGGGTAAACCCTCCTACTGTGCCCAGAGCTCCGCTCGTGTTATAGCCGGCAAGGGAGAAGGACAGGGCCGCGAGCGAGCCTTGGGTTGTGCTGGTCTGCATATCCATGGTGCCGCTGCCGGTTCCGATGTTGCCATTCTGGTCGTCGAAACGGGTGATCAGCCCCTGATTGGTCGAGCTCAGAACGAAATCAATGTCAAAGTTCGCTACCGAAGTCACCAGGGTGCCCTCGCCACGACCGTCCGAGCCGATCTGGTATCCGCTGGGCGAAGTGACGGCCACGCCGAGATTAACCCCCGTGTTGTCGGGATCGTTGATGTCAATCGTGCCCGTGATCCCACCTTTGCCATCTGCTGTTATGGTACCCACGATAGCAAAAGGGACCTCGTCCGAATCGGAATTGACGTCCCAGCCCGCCATGGAGATAACGTAGGTACCATTCAGGCTGCCGGTGTTAAAGCCGACTTGGTTATTCGGGGTAATCGGACTGTTGCCGCAGGCTGCCAGAAAAGAGATGCTGGCGATCGCTGCCAGAGCCATGAACAGGCGTCCGGCGCAGTTGGTGGAGGCGTGGGGATTCATAAGACACTCCTGAGATCATTTCTTATGATGCGCTAACTCGGATTGTAGAAGAAAGTTTCGGTGGAAGAACTGGGAAAATTGACAGGAGGGTTGCCTCTTCGGAGACGGGGCAAGCCCTCGTCTCTACAACGCGATTCCGCGCCGGGGCTGGAATGGCGGACGGTGTGCGCTTCCCAGCCGCTTTTTTTGACGCTAACACAACTTAGGATAGTGAGTACAACGGTGTGCTGGCCGGGCGGGGCGCGCGGCGCTCCACTTTCGCTTTTCGATCAGTTTGATGTCGACTTGGCGACTGACTTGGGGGTGGATCTGGCGCGCAGGACTTCGCGGACTTTCTTGGCGAGATTCTGAAGGGTGAAGGGTTTCTGCAGAAACGCGTTGCTGGGGCCGAGCGTGCCGGTGATGACGGCGTCTTCGGTGTAGCCGGAAAGATAGAGCACGCTGATGCCGGGCCGGAGCAGGAGGAGTTGTTTGGCCAGTTCGCGGCCGCCCATGCCGGGCATGACGACGTCCGTGATAAGGATATCGATGTTTCCGGTGAACTCCTCGGCGGTGCGCATGCCGCACTCGCCATTTTCAGCTTCGAGGACTTTGTAGCCGCGAGAGACCAGGGTTACACGCACCAGTTCGCGCACCGATTCCTCGTCTTCCACCAGCAGGACGGTTTCGCATCCACCTGTGTCGCTCTGCGGGGGCTTGGCGGGGCTCAGCTCTTCGGCGGATTCTTCGACGCGGGGCAAGTAAACGTAGAAAGTCGTGCCCGATCCCATCTCGCTTTGGACGAAAACGTATCCGTTACTCTGCTTGACGATGCCGTAGACGGTGGAGAGACCGAGGCCGGTGCCTTTTCCTTTTTCCTTGGTGGTAAAGAACGGCTCAAAGATGCGGGACTGAGTTTCCTTGTCCATGCCCAGACCGGTATCGGAAACCGAGATCACGGCATAACGACCGGGCTGGATGAGGCGGTGCTCGCGGAAGTTCTGGCGCACGGTGGCTTCGGAACTCTGGACTGTGAGCCTGCCGCCGTCGGGCATGGCATCCTTGGCATTGACGACCAGGTTCATAATGACCTGCTCGAGCTGGCCGGCGTCGGCGCGGGTGTGTCCGGTTTCAGGGGACAGGCGCGTGACTAATTCGATGTTTTCGCCGATCAGGGGGCGTAGCAGGCGCTCCATGTCGCCGATGACGCTGTTGACGTCGACCACCTTGAGTTCGAGGAGCTGTTTCCGGCTGAAGGCGAGCAACTGGCGGGTGAGGGTGGCGGCGCGGTCGGCCGCCTGCTGGATGGACTGGACTTTGCGGTGCATTTCGCCGCCCTTTTCCAACTGCTCCAGCAATACCTCGGTGTAACCGTTAATCACCATCAGGAGGTTGTTGAAGTCGTGGGCGACACCGCCGGCGAGGCGGCCGACCGCATCCATTTTTTGCGCCTGGCGCAGCTGCTCTTCGAGCTGACGCCGGTCGGTGATATCTTCGGCGATCAGCTCCAATACTTCTTCGGGTTCATCAGCACTGGCGCTGGCGGTGGCGCTGCCGCTGAGGCGCACGATGATGACGCGGGCGTCCTTGCGTCTCCACTGCACTTCCACGCCATTCAGGATTCGGCTGCGGCGATGGTCCTCCGCCAGGCGGTCCAACTCCTGAGGATTGACGAAGACTTCGCGCCTCAGGTTCAGCTGGAGAAGATCTTCGACCGATTCATAGCCCAGCATGGTAATGAGCGCCGGATTCACGTCGAGGAATCTTCCCGCCAGGGTGCAGCGGCAGATGCCGAAGGCCGCGCTCGAAATCAGAGAGCGGGAACGGGCTTCAGAGCGGCGGAGCGCTTCTTCGTAGCGCTTGTGCTCGATGGCGGCGGCCAACTGCTGCGAAACAAATTTCAGAATCTCGCGGTCGCGTTCGCCAAAGCGCGCGTTTTCGTTGTAACTCTGGACCACCAACACTCCAATGCAGGTCGTGCCGCTCTTCAGCGGAACACCCAGCCAGTCGAGCGACGCCGCGCCGATCAATTCCACTTCGCCGCGCCGCACCAGGTCCTCAAAAACTGCCGGAGTCGCGAGCAAGGGCTCGCCCGACCGCAGGACATACTCGGTCAAACCGCGGCCCAGAGGTTTGGGGATCGGGGTAGGATCCTCTTCATCAACGAAGTAGGGAAAACTTAGCAACTGAGATTGGGGATCGTAGAGGGAGATGTAGAAGTTGCGCGCCGTCATCAACTGACCGACGATGGTGTGAATAGCGGCAAAAAACTGTTGCAGATCTTCGGCGGACTGGCTGCGCGCCGCAATGGCGTATAGGGCGGCATTCAGCTCCTCCGCGCGCTTTTGCTCGGTGATGTCACGATAGGAGGCGTAGGCTCCGACTCCACTGCCGTTCATGTTCACGGGCGAGGTTGAGAGCAGCACCTCGACCAGTGAGCCATCTTTTCGCCGGCGGCGGGTTTCGAGCGAAAGCTTGCTTGCGGTCTTGATGCTCTCGGCGATCCATCCGGTTTCCGCATAGCGATCCGGCGGCACGATGAGCGCGTCGAGCCGTTTCCCCGCAGCCTCAGCCGAGGTGAAGCCGAATAGTCGAGTGAACTCTCCGTTAATGCGTAAAATGTTCAGATCCTGATCGACAATGCTGATCGCATCGGGCGCGTTTTCGATGAGCTGCTCAAAGTAGGCCTGCTCCAGTGTGAGCGGGGCTGTCAGGGGTATTGCGGCGGCGTGGCCGTTGGTGGGCGGAGTTGGATCGGACAGGTGGGTAAGGGACGGCGGGGCACCGTGCTCAACAGCTTCCTGCATCGCCTTCACCACCGGCAATTCAGCTGACGCTGACGCCGGGGCGATTTTCTCCCCCATACGGTCCTTTCCCAGAGAAATGGAGATAGGGCGATGGTAAGCGGGCAGGGTTGTCCGCCGATAGTTACGGGCGTAATGGACAGTTAAATAGGACGCGGGACCCGGGGTAAAGTTGCTAGCGACGTCGGCGAGGGCGCGTTGCCGTCCAGCGCGGATGTCTCTCGCACGAAGGTCTCGCCCGTTGGGCAGTGGTGGCCGGGCGGGGCGCCCGGCTCTCCATCGTAATCAATAATCACTACTGCGCGGAGGCGTTTGCCAGCACTACGCAGACCTGGCGCAGAAGCAGCCTCTGCTCCTCGGTCACAACCAGAAACTCGAATCCGCAGCGCAGGCCATCGCTGTAACGGGCCACGGCCCGCAGCTTCATCTCGTGTGGAGGAAGCGGGATGGGAAACTCCAGGGAAACAACTTCACCCTTCTGGAACTGACCGCTGAGAGTCGCGCCAATGCCATCCAAACTGAGTTCGCTGGTTCGGCCCCAGCACGACGCCGTCTCGCCCTCGCGAAACACTGATGCGTGAATGCGCACATCAAAGCGATAGCGCGAGAACCGCCGCATCTGCCTGGAAGATTTGGATGTGGGTGGTGCGTTGTCGGTCAATTCCGCCTCTCCATTGCAGATCTCGCTTTCACATCTTATCCTTTCCTACCGTTTTTTCTGATGAACGGGAAAAGGGGCATCAACCTTCGCAACTTTTCGAGTTTTGGCGCGTTCGAACGCTTGATTGTGCTTGACTGCAACGGCTTCCCTCAACGGCATTAAAGTGCATGTACTAACGAAGAAGGTGTTCCGGTCAGGCTGTCCGGTCAGAGGAGTGTACCCGCATTGCTGGGATTGCGCATCTTTTTTCAGTTGCTTGTCTTTGTTCAGGTTTTCGGGGCGGTGTTGGACGGGATTCAGGCTGGCATTGCGTAAATATGCGTGACAGATGCTGTCTGCAGCATCTAACATCATTAACAGTGGGCTTCAGAGCTAATGCCAGTGGAGCCGACCGGGAGTCATCTAAATATTCTTATGTCTTACCGCTCAAACGCAGCCGAAGCCTGGTATCCCGATCCGCAGTCCATGAAGGGACAGAGTGAGATTCCGCTGGATTTGCTCCCACCAGCGAGCTTGACGCAGCCGCTCTGGAGGTCGCTGGTCGGCAATCTGCGCGATACTTTCGCGCCGGAAAAATTGCCGCCACTCGTGCTTACTTCGCGGCCGGTAAATGTCGGCCTGGCGCTGGGCGACCGTCTGCGCATGCCCTGGTTCCGCACCGTATTCACCAACGTAGGGGACGTGATTTCGCCGGAAACGCTGCCGCCGCTTGAACTGGAATCGCGGCCCGTCGACGTCGGCGAGCTGCTCACCGATCAACTGAGCCACTTTTGGTGGGGATCGCTGCTGCGAAGTCTGGCCGATCGCGTTGCGCCGGAAGCACAGCCCGCTCTTGACTTAACTTCCAAACCGATTCTCGACATCATTCCCAAGTCATGGATCCTGCTGCCGATGTGGTCGGAAGTGGTTGACACGCCGAAGGTGTTTTATCCCGACAAGCCGAAAGAGATCGAGGCGGCGCGGCCGATCAATCTGGAACCGGTGGTGTTGCCGGATGAAAAGCTGGAAGAGGTGCTGGTCAAGGAACCGACGGCGGCCGGCCTGCTTCGCGACATACGCCGCTCACGCATTCGGCAACGAATCTGGATCGGAGTGGCGACCGCTCAGGCTGCCTATTTCGTTCTGGTCGCGTTCGGAAAACTCTGATTCAGTGGAGCGACGGGCGTCTCGCCCGTCTTGTGTGCGCACGCAGCATCGTGGCCGGGCGGGGCGCCCGGCTCTCCACTAGCGCAACTTACTGCCTCAAGCCCATCCAGCCTTCAGAAATCACCATGGAATTTCCGGGGTTGCGGGAATCGTACTTCACTGACGTCGGCAGGCCGAGGCGGCAGGAGTGCAGATTGATCCACTGCCGGAGATAGGTGACGTCCTGCGAAGCCTCATAGGAGACTCCGGCTACGTCGTACTGGTAAATCAGCATGGTGGCGGGGCGCTTCACGGCGGTCGTGATTTCCTGCACATCAATCACCGTGCCATCGGTGATGCGTCCGACCGTGTTCAGCCAGGTGCGGCGTTCGCGTTCGACCTCGTCCGCGTTCTTGGATTTGCGGCGCAGCAGCGCATAGAGGACAGCGGCGAGGCCAATCACGGCCAGCACAATTGTGTAGAGACGAAGCGAAATCATCGGGAGACGAAACCGGAACCTTTCATTTTACTTTCTGCGGTCTGCTTTCAGAATAAGCTGCAACCTTGCCGCGCGCCAAGGGCACTGCTAACCTCGGCCCCGGCTACGGCCTTCATAGTCACGCCAGGGGGCCAGCACCTTGTAGCATGGCGTGGCCGTCACGGTTTTCTTGGTCGAGGCCAGCAACTTTCTTTTGACCAGCCAGGCGACGGCGGCCTGCGCCGAACTTTTTGACACTCCAATGCACTCGGCAATCTGCCGATAACTGGCCTCGACTACATTTCCCTTTCGCTGCTCTTTTCCCTGCTCGCTGGCAAACCACAGATATACCAGAAAGCTTACGACGCGGCGGTCGTGGCCGACGAGGTCGCGCATCAGGACGTCGATTACGTAGTCATCGAGTGAGATCATTTATCGCAACCATTTATTTCAATCGTGGAGCGGAATCATGCTATACCGACAGTAAATATAGCATTAAATAGGCGATTGCATCTCCGCGTGCGCTTTTCTATGCTCAGACGGCTTCACTAATGCCTAAGGAGATCGCAAATGATTCGTGGCATCAAATTCGCCTGCGTTCCGGTGCGTGATCAGGATCGCGCCTTGAAGTTCTTCACGGAAAAACTCGGCTTCCGCGTAATGACCGACCAGCCCTTCGGAAAACAACGGTGGATTGAGCTGGGCATTCCGGGCGCGGAATCGCAGCTCGTTCTGTTTACTCCGGAGGGGCATGAAGATCGCATCGGCGGATTTCAGCCGCTCGCGTTCTGGACTGATGACGTGTTCGCCACCGCCAAGACCCTGAAATCCAAAGGAGTGGAGTTTGCGGTCGAGCCCAAGAAGGAACACTGGGGAACGAGCTCCATCTTCAAGGACGCCGACGGGAATCAATTCGTGCTTTCGAGCAAGTAAAGGGCGAGCCGGATCTGTCCGCGTAGGGACGGCCGCGTTCGGCCGTCCGGCGGAGAGGAGCTCCGCGTAACGGCGATATTACGACGATCAACTGAGCCTTGGACGATCCCGGACTCCATGATTGGCGTAGAATGCTGCGTGACTGAGATTCTCGCAGGCAAATCCTGATGAAATATCCCTTGCGCTTCGGAATGGTTACGGTCTGTCTGGTTTCTAGTGCTTTTCTATTCGCACAAGGCACACCGTCATCAACCATTCGGAGCTACCGTTACGAACTGTTTACGCGTTCGCAGGAATCCAAATTTGCCAGCGAGATTTCGCCGACTGCTCGCGTGGGCGTAAGGCGCTATGAGGTCGAGACGGATACCCAAGGGCGAACCACGCGGGTGGCTGTAATCCGCGATGGCCAAACACTCTCAGAAAAATTGTACCGTTTCGCAACCGGCGCCAAGCTTCCAGATGAGTACGAGTGCTTCGAAGCGGGCGAGAAGACAGGAGTGGTACGAATCCAGCGCGACGCAGCGGGCAACCGGATTCGCGAGGATTATTTTACGGTCGGTGGAACTCTCACCCGCTACGAGTTGTATTCCTATAGCCCCGATTCCGTTGAGGACACGCACTACACGGCGGAAGGAAAGAAGACCCAGTACGAAATCCTCTATTACTCGGCGAACGACATCCTCACTCGAGTTTCTTATCACGGTTCTCCTGACCTTTCGTACTACGTCGACACTGAGTTGGACGACGGCACTGGCCTCCGGAAATCGCACCAGGGATTCAGGGACGGGAAACTCATCTACACCTCTTCATCCACCTACAACGCCGACGACGACCTCGTGCGCAATGATTTCTATAATCCCAACCACAAATGGTATTCAGTTGACGAGTTCAACCAGGGTTTGCGGACGAGACGGATCTCCCAGGTGGGTGGCGCGACAAGAGAGTTGCAATATACGTACGACGAGAAGCGCTGGCTCAAGGAATCAGCGCTTTACTACAAGGAAACCCTTGTCTGTAAGTTCGTGTACGATCGGCTTCCCGATGGCACGGCGAAGCAGACTCGCGCGCTAGGCCCGAATGGCGAGCTCTGGGCTGAGTATCCCGATAGGGAAGTCTCCGACGTGAAGATCAATGGAGAGGCTCTTGCCGGGGAAAGCGTCATCCATAAAACGGGTAATTGGTGGGGCGCATCGTCAACGAGTGCGGGCGATTACGGGAGTTCGGGCAGAAGCGGGTCGAAGGCGTTGGATCAAGTCGAAATTCTGACCGACACAATGGGCGTGGATTTTGGGCCTTACCTGAGTCAGGTCGTGCAGATTGTGAAAAGGAACTGGTACACCCTCATGCCGCCTTCGGTGTATCCGCCGGTCTTTAAACAGGGCAAGCTTGCGATCGAATTCGAGGTCCTTAAGGACGGCACAGTAACCGGCATGACGCTGCGCACCGCGTCCGGCGACGTGGCGCTCGATCGAGCCGCATGGGGGAGTATCACCGCATCCACTCCATTCAAACCGCTGCCGGAGGAATTTTCAGGCAAACTCATCGGCTTGCGTTTCTATTATTTTTACAACCTTCAACCGGACGCAGATCTCAGGGAAACGCCGACCGACGTAATAGTGTTGCCAGGTCGGGAAATTCAATTGGCGCCCGGAGCAAAGCAGAAATTCTCTGTCACAGTCCCCGGCGCTGCGAACTCGACCGTGACATGGAGCGTGTCGGGACCAGGGTGCGCGGCGGCGGCCTGCGGTAGTATTTCAGACGACGGAATCTACGCTGCACCCTTGAACGTCCCGAATCCTGCAACCGTGACCGTAATTGCCACCCTTGCAGCTGACCCCGCCAAGACAGGTTCAGCAACCGTACACTTACAACCGGGTCCATCTCGGTAGCTGCTAACCCCAAAGAAGACCCGCGCTACGACCGCCGCCGATAATAAATATTGAATTCAAATCCGGGATTCGGGGGAAAGATTTCCGCGATCTTGCGCAGCCGCTCGGCCATCGGAACCGGCGCCAGCAGCGGATAGTCGCGCTCGCGCAGATCGTAGTAATCGACGTCGAGGTAGAGCGAGAGCAGGTAGATGGAAATCGCGTCGGCGAAGCTGGCGGCCAGATAATCGTTCTTGAATTTCTCCGCATCCGCACCGTGAGCGGTGGCGAACTTGCGTGCTTCCCATGCGTCCAGCGAAGTTTCGCCGCGCACCCCGGACTCCACTTGCTGCCAGGCCAGGTCGGCGAAATTCTGGGCAACTCCGGCGCGTTCGACCAGCGCGTGTCCGACGTTGATGTAGAACTCGAAGGCCACGGAAAATTTGTCCTCCATCAAGCGGGTCGAGATGAAGACGCACTGCGCGTCGCCCAGATTCAGGTTGCGATGGCAAACCGCGTTGTCACTAAGAACAACGTCGTAACGGTCGGCAATCACGGTGTCTTCGCCCTGGGTCACGGTGAGCGGCACGAAGTAGTAGGCCTTGCGGCTGAGGGCGGCGGCCACCGGCCCGGGCACGGCGGCAATCATGCGGTCTAGGTCGTTGTCGGTAATGTTGATTTCGCCCGAGCGGGCGTAGCAGATGCCGTTCGCGGCCTGTGAAACCGGGCTGTTTTGCACGATCTCCGCGGGGCTGCGGGTGATCGCCGAGGCGGTTTGCGACATGACGGTATTGTAGCGTAGTCGTGCTGCGGGGAGCCCGGTTCAGTTCGCAAACGCGCCTCTGGGGCGCTCCGCGGCTTTCGCGGTTTCTCCTTCCGCGAGATTCAGTCTTAGATTCGATCCTCAGATCGAGCTTCAGATTCGAGCTTCAAGGCCCAAATCCAATCGAAAACAATCTGCTAGTCTTGCTACAGTCGCCCTCGTAAACACCGCCATGACAATGCGATTTGTCTTTCCGCCTCGCGCCACTATTTTTTCGATGGTCGTTTCGCTGCTGGTGACGTCTTCGATTTTGGCGCAAAGTCCGGAAGTTGCTGCGGTTAAGCGCGCCGCTCCGGGGCGGTATGGAAAGCCAGCGCAGACGGTGTGCGCGGCCTGTATTCGGGCGCATGAAGAATTTCTTGCTTCGGATGCGATGCAAGGGCGCGGCAGCGGGACGCACGATGAGCTGGTTGCAGCAACTTATGTGGCCGCCGAGCTGCGGGCTTATGGGATCGCTCCGGCGGGCGACAATGGCGGTTATATTCAGAGCGCGCCGCTGATCAAGAGCAAGTTGACGGCGCCTCCCACACTCGAGATCATAATCAAAACCGCCGATGGCGCCGCTCCGATCACTTGGACCTACGGTAAGGAATTCCGGGTTAGCCATCTGACGCGGACGGAGTTTTCCGGACCGCTGCGGAAACTGGATGCCGCAGACGCGACGAATCCCCGGATGAAGATCGACCGCGGCGCGGTGGTGTTGGTCACGGGAGATCCTAAGAAAGTTCGCAGCGCAAGCTCTGCGGCGGCTAGTGCCGGCGCGATTGCGTGCCTTAGCGCGAGTGACCAGAGCGGGCGGGACCTCGAAGCGAAGGCTAAGAATCTTCCTCGCCTAGCGGATCGGCTCGAAGGCGACAGCAGCGATATGGGCGACTTCGACTTTCTGGAATTGAGTGCGGATGCCGCCAGAACGCTTGCGCAAGCGCCCGACGGAAGCCAGATTCATTTTCGAACCGTGTCGGAACAGGAGAAGGGCTTGACCTGGAACGCGGTTGGGATTCTTCAGGGAACTGATCCAAAGCTGCAGCATGAGGCGGTGTTGCTTTCAGCCCATCTCGATCATCTCGGCATCGGGAAGCCGGTCAACGGGGACAACATCTACAACGGGGCGGACGATGACGCTTCGGGAACAACGGCGGTGCTCGAACTCGCGCGGGTGCTGGGGGCGGGACCGCGTCCGCTGCGCACGGTGATTTTTGCGTTGTTTGGCAGTGAAGAAACGGGGGGGTTGGGTTCGACGTATTTTCGGGAACATCCGCCGTTGCCGTTGAAAGAGATTGCGGCGAACCTTGAGTTTGAAATGATTGGACGCCCCGACCCCAAGGTGAAAGCCGATTCTCTCTGGCTTACGGGATGGGAGCGGTCAAACCTCGGCCCGACGCTGGCGGCGCATGGCGCGAATCTGGTGGGCGACCCGCATCCTGAGCAGAATTTTTTCGCGCGGTCGGATAATTACGTGCTGGCTAAGAAGGGCGTGGTCGCGCAGACGGTTTCGAGTTATGGGATGCATGCTGACTATCACCGGCCGAGCGACGACATTGAGCATCTCGACTTCGACCACATGGACGCGGCGATTGGGTCCATGCTCGGGCCGGTGGAGTGGCTGGTGAATTCGGACTTCACGCCGACGTGGAATCCGGGTGGGAAACCGTAGGCGAATCGTCCAGACAGTTGGTGTAATTTAGAAGCATGGGGAAAACGCGCACTGGCGGAGCGCGCTGGATCGGGATTCCGGCGCGCGTACTCGCAATGACGTTTCTGGTGACGCTGCTGTCGTTCGCGGTGGCTCTTCTGCTGAGCATTGTGGGCACCGTGATTTACGCGCAGATGAAGCACGTCGCGCCCAATCTCACGTTCGCTTACCGGCACATCGCGTTTCCGTTCGCCATCACCGTGGGAGCGATGGTACTGGTGCTGTCGCTGGGGATGGAACTTCGGAACTATCGTCGGAACTATCGGCAGCGGAGAACGCTGGAAGGGATTGAGCGGGTGAGTTGAATATGACCGACCTGAAAGCGACTGCGCCGCGTATTGCCATTCCCGTGCCGCATTCCGGGGATCCTGACTATGCCGAGCGCGCGCTGCCGCAGTATGAAGACGCCGTTCGCGGAGCCGGGGGCGAGCCGGTGCGCGTCGAACTGGACCAGACTTCGGCGCAGGTGATAAAGCAGATCGAGGGCTGCGACGCTGTTCTGCTGCCGGGCAGCAGGGCCGATCTTGATCCGCAGAAGTATGGAGCGGACCGCCACGAGAGGACGGCTCCCGCTGACGTCAAACGAGACCTGGTGGACGAGATCCTGCTGCGCGATGCCTACACAACGCGCAAGCCGGTGCTCGGCATCTGTTACGGACTGCAGTCGTTGAATGTGTACCGTTCGGGATCGCTGGTGCAGCATATTGAATCGGCAATCAACCACAGTCCGGGACGGACGGTAGCGAACGCGCACGCGGTAAAGATCGAGCCCGAATCGCGGCTGGCGGAGATCGTGGGCGGGAGTAAAACCGTTGCCGTGAATTCTTCGCATCACCAGTCCGCGGACGCGGTGGGCAACGGGCTGCGAGTGGTGGCGCGTTCCGCTGAAGACGGAATCATTGAGGCTCTGGAAGGGACGGCACCCGGACATTTTGTGCTCGCGGTGCAGTGGCATCCGGAGCGGAGCGTGAATGATGGGCCGGAGGTAGCAGAGCCGGCGCGCGCAATTTTCAGGGCGTTTATTGAGGCGGCGAGGGCGAAGCACGCGGAGTTCGGTGGAAAGGTTAAGTCTTCCCGCGGCTAGCAACTCAGCGGACCTAGAGCTGCTGTGGCCACCGGCAGCTGCCGAGCTGGCGCTCGGCTTGGACGGGCGAGGCGCCCGTCCCCACACGAACAGCTCTCAGCTGCGTTTCAGCAAAACTGCAACACTCGCAATCGCGGCATTCTCCGTGCCCATGCCTTCCGGCGTTTTGGCTTTGATCCCAACGCAGTCCGCGGGAATTCCGCACAACTCAGCGACGTGTTTGCGAATCGCTTCGGCGTGCGGGCCGATTCTTGGCGTGGACAGGATCAGCGTGGAATCCAGATTCACCAGTTCGTAGCCAGCGGTCTTGACGCGCTTTAACGCCTCGCGGAGAAACACGGCTGAGTCGGCGTTTTTCCACTGCGGATCGGAGGGCGGAAAGAGCGATCCGATATCCGGGCCGGCGATGGCGCCGAGCAGCGCGTCGGTGATCGCATGCAGCAAGACGTCGCCGTCAGAATGGCCACCGAGCCCTTGGTCGTGTGGCAGCGTCACGCCACCGATTTTGAGCGGAATGCCGCGCTTGAATTCGTGCGAGTCCCAACCGTAGCCGATGCGCATTTCAGGTTTCAAATTTTGTTCCCGTCTTCGTGGTTCAGATAGAACTCGGCCAGTTCCATATCGGCTGGAGTGGTGATTTTTATATTGCGCGGCGAGCCCATTACCACCACGACGGGCAGGCCGGCGCGCTCGATCAGGGAAGCCTCGTCAGTGCCCAGGAAGCCGTCGGCGATGGCGTCGTCAAAGGCTTTCTTCAGGATGTTGTAGCGAAAGCCCTGCGGAGTTTGCGCCATCACGATGCTGGCGCGCGGGATGGTGGCTTTGATGAGCGCGCCTTCCGCGGTTCGTTCTACCTGTTTCACCGTATCCACAGCGGGCCAACCCGCGATGGCGGCTCCATGTTTATGTGCGGCCTCGATCACGTGGCCAATGATTTCGGGCGTAACCAACGGACGAACGGCATCGTGCACGAGGACGATGTCTTCGGGATCGGCGGCGGTGCGGGCCAGAGCGCTGGCCACCGAGTCCTGGCGATGCTCGCCGCCTTCGACCATCTGCAGGCGCTTGCTGAGGATTTCCGGATACTGCTTTTCGAGCTGGGTGCGAAATCCGGCAATTTCGCTGTGGCGCAGAGCGACGATGATTTCGTAGACGGCGGGCACGGCGGCGAACCTTCGCAGCGTGTGGACGAGAATGGGCACGCCACCCAGTTCCTTGAACTGTTTGGTGGGCGCTTTTTTTCTGGATTTTTCGGCCGAGGGTGCGGCCGAGGACGGAGCCATGCGCGTGCCCAGTCCGGCCGCCGGAACGATGACAAACACCTTCATAGGGGCGATCAGTATAGTACAGAGTTCAGGCGGAAAGTCGAAGTAATGGGGTGATCCGTCCTGCAAGTGTCAGCAGCAGCGTGGCCGGGCGGGAAGGCCCGGCGCTCCATCACCTACTCGCCGATTGCTGCTCGAAATGAAGAGGGCACAGCCGGAACATCCCGGCTGTGCCCTTTTCGCACTTACTGGCTGGCTACTATTTTCGTTTCAGTTTGGCTTTCGGCGTGGCCTTTTTTACCGCGCCAGCGAATGGGGGTAGTACCCCCTGCTGCTGGACGGAGCCCAGGAGTACGTCTCCTCCATCCAAGTCCATCCAGAACAACTGCCCAGCGCTGGCCTGATAGATGGTCAAGAAAGGTCCTCCCACATCGGTACCGTCAAGCTGAAAGTCAGATGGCATGGTGTAGCGCCCAAGGTTGTCGGGGTCAGGGGTTGCAGTTCCCTCCTCTGCAACGGTGTACTGCACGTCGCCGCCGCCGAATAAGTTGCCAGGGTCATTGATCAATCCATCTCCGGCCAAAACACCACCCGTAAACGATCCCTGCCCGACGAAGTCGAATTCGCAACCCTCGCAAAAGGGGAAATCCTGGAAGCCAAAACCGTAGGTGCCGGCAAAATCGGCGACTGCGGTGTCGGTTTGCGGAGCCAGGACTCCTGTGCCGACGAGAAGATCCATTTCAGCAACAAGAGCACCCCCTCCTCCAGCCGTGTTGTTCGGATCATTCAGATTGAGAGCTGGGTCGGTCATATATATGCCCAGGGTGGTGACGTCTTGCAGGTCCCCATTCGCGATCCCCAGGCTAGAGTATCCGTTGACCGTGCTTGAAACGGAATAGTTCCCCGCTATAGACGCGGCGGCAGCCGTGCTGCCTTCTTCATTGTCATCCGCGACGCCTGTGAATGTACCGCCGGTCGCGTCATTTGCATCCGGAATTGCAGCAATCTGGCCCACCGCGGAATAGGGGAACCCAAACGGGTTGCTGTTGCTACCGACGGCAAACACGCCGCAGGTCTGGTTAGCGTTGGCCATTGTCGCGCAAGCTGCTCCGAGGGATCCGTTGTTAAAGGCGGCTCCCCCCTGGCCGAAGACCGAGCCAGCGCCCGAGTCCTGCTCATCCACGTCAATTATCCGTAGGGCTTCCGAACCAACAACGTAGTAGTTGATCGCGGTCGCGAATGCATTATCGTCGCTGTCGGTAATATCGGTACCGGTGATAGTACCCCGTCCGAAGGCATCCGGCGATGATGCGGTAACACCGGCGACCACGGGCGGGCCGACGGCGGCGACTGGGAAAGCCGTTCCAGTCACCACAAATCCGGCGTCGTTCTCGTCGTAAATTCCGGTTATGGCGCCACTGCTAACCGAAATCACGCCGCCGAGCACAAGCGAATTAAAACTGAAGTCCTGCCCCTGAAGGGTGAAGGCATAGTTCCCGCTGACCGCGTTCGGCAGTGACTGCAAGTCGAGGCTTCCGCTGGATGTTGCCGACCCGTCAAACTGAATGATGAGCGCGTGGTTGGCGTTCACGAACTGGACGCCAAGGGTTTCGACCCCCCCCACACCCAAAGCCCCGTTGTTCGTGGCCAGGGTGAGTGTCCCTTGGCCGGTTGCATCCACCACCAGGGCGGGACTTCCTTGCGCATTGGGCGCGATTGTGTCGCCGGAGGGCTGGGGTGAGGTTAATCCGAAACCGTCGTTATAGTCTTGTTCGCCAGCAACGGTGGTGTTACCCGGAATGTTGCCGTTGGCAACGGTGTTGCCATTGCCGTCGATGACCACAGACCCTGCGAGGGCATAATAATTCGGGCCATCATTTATGAGCTCTGTCCCGCTGAGATAGTACGAATAGACGCCGCCGGTGTTGGTTAGACCGATATTGCCGGCCGCTGCGGGCAACGTCGAAGCCACTACATTAAAACTGCCGGCCGTCCCATTGGCTGTGAACGCCGTCGAAGTGGCTACGCCGCTTACCGTCATATCCGTTTCAGTATTCGTTCCATTTGCGAAAGTGCCGCTCGGTCCCGATGACGGAGCCGTGAACGTCACCGCCACAGTGCCCACGGGCGTTCCGTTCGCCGTCACCGTCGCCGTCAGCGGCGCCCCATATGTTGTGGTGACCGTCGCGGTTGGCGCAGAGGTCGCCCCCGCGACTGCTACGATCGGAGGTCCAGAGCTCGAACTGCAGCCCGCCAGGAAAATCAGGGCCAATAACGCTAAGGCGAGAAAGCTCGCGTAAGTCTTGCGGTTCATAATCCCTCCCCTGCCGTCTTGCGGCTTGCGCCTTCACGGGCATGCTGCGACACGGGGTACCCGTGTTCGTTTCGGATCGTGTAGACATGGCCATCGGCGGTCACGGTGCGGACCAGAAAGACTTGCTGATGCTTAATCGTCTTCATGACGCCGGTCATCTCAATTTGCTCGCCCGCAGCGATGGGGAGAGCGTGCTTGCCTTGCACATTGGCCCTTCCCAAACTCGCATCCACCCGGCCATCGGAAGTTGCGACCAGGAGATGCGAACCCATAATCATTCCCGCCGAGGACTTTTCGAACACCGCCGAGGACTTCCCGACCACACTTGACACCGTGCCACGGAGAGTAACTTCCCTGGTCACGTCATAGGAGAACGGCCTTTTATCGTCCGCCGTTGTTTGCGCCTGCGCTGTCGCCAGGAGTGAGATTACGGACAGGAGGGCTAGCGCGCATAGCCCCGCAAATAGTCGTTTCATCACTTGCCTCCAAGTTGAGTTCGTGAACACAAATCTTTGTTTGGACTTTGAAGACGGAAGCGTACGCCTTTTTCGCGGCGGAAACAACGAATTTTTCACCCAGGAAGGGTTTCTACTTGGAGTCCGGGGTCTAGTCGGCCACGCGATCCGTCACCGCAGCGGGCTTTCTTCCCGGGTCGGAGGCCGGCCCATTGCTTACGGCCGGTGGCGGCACGCCGACCGGAGGTACGCCGACCGGAGGCGCCGATTTGGAGTCGTGGCGGCCGGTCGCGCGCTCATCCCATTTGCCAAAGATCATTTTGCCGGCGGTGGTTTGCAAGACCGAAGTCACCGAAATGTCGATGGTCTTGCCGATCATCTTGCGCGCGTTATCGATGACCACCATGGTGCCATCATCGAGATAGGCGACGCCCTGGTTGTATTCTTTGCCTTCCTTCAGAATGAATACCCGCATCACTTCGCCCGGCAGTACTATGGGCTTGAGCGAGTTGGCCAGTTCGTTGATATTGAGCACGGCCACACCCTGGAGCTGGGCGACTTTGTTGAGGTTGAAGTCGTTGGTGATGATCTTGCCTTCATAGAGCTTGGCTAGTTCGATCAGCTTCATATCGACTTCGCGAACACTGGGGAAGTCGTCTTCCACAATCTGGATTTGCACCGAAGCAGTTTTCTGCAGACGCTGCAGGATGTCGAGGCCGCGGCGGCCGCGATTGCGTTTGAGAGAATCGGCGGAATCGGCCACCAGTTGCAATTCGCGGAGCACGAACTGCGGGATGACAATGAGGCCGTCGAGGAAACCCGTCTCGGCGATGTCGGAGATGCGGCCGTCGATAATGACGCTGGTGTCGAGGATCTTGTAACTCTTCTTGCCTGATTTTTCGCCGCCGAAGATTCCGCCCAGGGCCGCCAGATTGAGCAAGTCACCTTTATTAGCGCCGACCGCCAGTCCCACGTAGGCCATGATCAACATGACCATGATCTGCAGGAAACTTCGGGTGGGGCTGGCAGGGATGCTGCCGCCAATAACCAGCGCGAAAAGATAAGCGCCAGCGATGCCGAGCACGCTGCCGATGGCGGCTCCAATCAGCCGCTTCAGGCTGATGGCGCGCAACCTCCACTCAAACAGGACGATGGCGACACCGATCAACAGACCGACGCCGGCGGCAAGGTTTTGGGGCAGGTTAAACGGATGAATCAGAAAGCAGATGACACCGACGATCAGGATAAACAGAAAGCGTATGAGTACGACGTCCACGAGTATGACCTCTCTCGGGGAAGGCACCGCCTGAGCGATTCCCGCCCCCGCCGGTCGTCCGGGGCGAATGATATTAAGAGCCCCGTGCCAGCGTTCTATTCGCGGAGCTTTAAGAACCTGATGAACCGCGCTCCGCGCCCGGCCGAGGCCGGATTCCAGCAGAAATACCCCAGGAGTATACACCCGCAGCAAAGACCCAGACAGTGACGGGGCGCACCCCTCAGCGGGTCAATAAAATGTCGTTAAGAATGACGATAAAAGGCTCCCGATTCGCGACTATATTCGCGATGTATATTCGCGACGACTCTTCCGGTGGCGTAGACTGTCGGGTTATCTGGAGCATCCCGATATGAACTGGCCGGGACGAATCGTCCTGCTCATTGGCATCTGTGTTTCGGTGTTTCTTTTTTGGCGGAAGTTCGGCGCCGCGCTGCGCATCATCCTGGCGTCGAAGCCGGACGCCGACTTTCACCTGCGGCCGATTGGTCCGCGCATCCGTAAAGTGCTTTGGGAGGTCGCGGCGCAGGGACTGGTGATTGCCCAACGACCGCTGCCCGGCCTGGCGCATGCTTTTGTGTTCTGGGGTTTTTGCGTTTTTGCCCTGGTGACGCTCAACCACTTTGCTGAAGGATTCGGGCTGGGCTTCCTGTCGCATGGGGGATTCTCGCGCTTTTATTTTCTGTTTGCGGGCGTGTTTTCCGTGGCCGTGGCCGTCTCGATCGCGGGGCTGGCCTTCCGCCGGTTCGTCATCCGGCCGAGATGGCTGGAGCCGCTGTCTCCGGAATCTGGACTGATCGCATTCCTGATTTTCGCGCTGATGATCACCTACCTGGCGACGTTCTGGGTGCCGGAAGGCTCCGCGGCGGCCTGGCCGTTGTGGTGGTCGCACACGCTGGTTCTCCTGGTGTTCCTGCCGCTGATTCCCGGCACCAAGCACATGCACCTTGTGCTCAGCCCATTCACGGTGTTTCTGGAGCGCGACGGTTTTAGCAGCATCCCGCCGCTGGTGGGCGACGAGGATTTCGGTCTCGACACGGGCAAGGATCTGACCCGGATTGCCAGTCTGCAGGCCTACTCCTGCGTCGAGTGTGGACGCTGCACCGAACAGTGTCCGGCCTATAACACGGGGAAGATTCTGAATCCCAAAGAAATCATTCTGGGTACGCGGCGTTACCTGCAAGAGTTCGGACCGCAGAGCAGCGAACCACTGCTCGGCAAGTTCCTCTCCATGGAGGCCGCTTTCCAGTGCACCACCTGCGGAGCCTGCGAGTTCCAGTGCCCGGTGGGCATCCAGCACCTGCCGTTGATCGTGGGGCTGCGGCGCGGCGCGGTGAATACCGGCAAGTGGGACAACAGTCACGGCGGCGACCTGTTCAACACGCTCGAACGCAACGGTAATGCGCTGGGGTTCCCACCCTCCGAACGCGGAAAATTTATCGAGAAGGCCGGCCTGCCCTACTTCGACGGAACCCAGGAGTATTGCCTGTGGATGGGATGCCTGGGATCCTATGACCCGAATGGCCGGAAGATTCTGCTGGCGCTGGTCGATGTGCTGCGTTACCTGGGCATCAGCTTCGGCGTTCTGCGCCAGGAGAAATGTAACGGCGATCCGGTGCGGCGCCTGGGCAACGATTATTTGTTCGGCGAACTGGCGCAGGGCAACCTGGAACAGATACGCGAGGCGGGCGCGAAGAAAATGGTTTCGATCTGTCCGCACTGCGTGCGCACCATGGGCGTCGATTGGAAGGAGCACGGCGGCACGGTTGACATCGAGCACCACAGCGAGTTACTCGCCCGTTATCAGGACAAGCTGCCGCGTGACAGCACCGCGCAGAAGACTATGGTGTTTCACGACGCCTGCTACCTGGGACGATATCGCGGCGTGTATGACCAGCCGCGCGAGGTGATTGCGCGCTACGGGGAGGTGGTGGATCCGCCGCGGGCGCGCGAACGCGGCTTCTGCTGCGGCGGCGGGGGCGGCTTGATGTTTCTGGGAGAAGAGACGGGCAAGCGCGTCAATCTGGAGCGTGCTCAAGAACTGGTGGCCACGGGCGCAAGCGTGGTCGCGGCGGCTTGTCCGTTCTGTAACTCGATGCTGCGCGACGGATTGGCGGCGGCCACGGACAATCCGCCGGAGTTGCTGGACGTTGCCCAGATTGCGGCTGCGGCTATCGCGAAGACTGGCCCGCAGAAGACGGCTGGCGGGGAATAATGGAGCGACGGGCGAGACGCCCTCCGCTCCGCTCACCATTTCTTGAAAATGACGGCGACGGCGCCGATGATCATGACAAAACCGACGAGGTAGTTCCACTTCAGCGGCTCCCGAAGATAGAGCACTGAGAAAATCGAAAACACGGTCAAGGTGATGACCTCCTGAATGGTCTTCAACTGCGCTGCCGTGAACTCGTAGGAGCCGATGCGGTTGGCGGGCACCTGGAAACAGTATTCGGCGAACGCGATCAGCCAACTGATGACGATGACCTTGAACAGCGGTGCTTGACGATACTTCAGATGGCCGTACCATGCAAAGGTCATGAAGATGTTGGAGAGAGTCAGGAGCAGAATCGTGGTCATGCGGATATGTTGCCTGATCTCGGGCTTTGTTTGCACGCCGGGCGGTGGAGCGATGTCTCGCCCGTTCACGATGCGCTGAAGCATCGCGGCCGGGCGGGGACGCCCGGCTCTCCACGATCAGCGACGCGTTTCCGCGATCGCCTCGCGAATCGCCAGGACCACTCCATCCATCTGACTGGGCGTGGCGACGGTGATGCGCACGCATCTTTCGCAGCCTGGGTTGGCCGATGAATCTCGGACCAGAATGCCGCGCCTTTGCATCGACTCCACGAATCTTTGCGCGGGCGCGCCGACTCTCACCAGAACGAAGTTGGTCTGACTCGGCCAGAAGCGCAGGCCCAGTTCGCTGAACAATTGCGCCAGCCGCTCGCGGCTCTGCTTTACTTGTGCGACGTGATCGCGCACGAACGCCTGGTCCGCCAGCGCCTCTTCGAGGCAAGCGAGCGCCACGGAATTCACATTGAAGGGCACGCAGAACCGCCGCATGTAACTGATCTGGTCGGCCGCGCCGGTCAGCACCCCCAGGCGCAGGCCGGCGAGTCCATAGACTTTCGAAAACGTGCGCGCGACGAACAAGTTTGGATGGCTCGCCATGTCTTGGATGAGTGTCTCGTCACAAAAATCGAAGTAGGCTTCGTCGATCAGAACCGCCGCATCGGGCGCTGCTTCAGCAATCTTTAAAAGGTCCGCGCGCGGAGCCACCAGGCCGGTGGGATTGTTGGGATTCGCGATCACGATCACCCGGGTGCGTGGCGATATACGAGCGAGGAAATCGGCCACAGGAAGCGTCAGGTCTTCGCCCGACCGCAGGCGCACCACTTGCGCCCCCAACGCCTCGCCCAGCATCGGAAACATCACGAACGTCGGGTCAGCAAACAACAGTTCGTCGCCCGGACCCAGATAGTTCGTAAAGAGCACGGACAGCGCCTCGTCTGCTCCGTTCGTAAGCAATACTTGCTCGGGCGCGAGGCCCAGGAAATCCGCGATCAGCCGCTCGCCAATCTCGCGCTGCGGATACAACGACAAGTCGGCCGCTCCTAGCGAGCGCAGCCGCGCCAGCACGCGCGGCGAGCATCCGGCCATGCTCTCGTTGAGATCGAGACTCAGCCCGGCGCGGCTCACGATGGGCGAATGGTACGGACTCAGCCGGGCAATCGATGCGCGCGGCTTCAGCATGGGGTCAGCGCAAACATGTTGCGAACGAGTTTACGATAGTCATGCTTCATCCCGGCGGGCGTATTTCACTGCTGCAAAGATCACCGTACAGATCACGAAATCCGCCAGCAGGCCCCAGTCTTCCCGGAAATGCCTGTGCCTCGCGACCGCTGGCAGATGCGGCATGAGCAAATAATAAATTGCGTTGCCGGCGAGAACGGCCGCGAGCGCGTCGAGAAAATTCTTCACCGTCGGACTTTTGACAAGGCTCTTACCCAAGCCGACCTCCAACTCCTGCTAACATTCTTTGAGATGCTGGACCCGTCCACTCCAGTGCAGTTTGTGAAAGGCATCGGCCCGCGCCTGGCCGAGATCCTCGCCGCCAAGGGTATTGCGACCGTCGACGACCTGCTGCACTACCTGCCTTTTCGCTACGAAGACCGGCTGAACCCGCGGTCGGTCGCCGAACTGCGTGCCGGAGAGATGGCGACGGTGATTGCCGAGGTCCGCAACTCCGGACTATTTCGCACACGCCGAGCGCCCATCTTCCAGCTCACGGTGGGCCAGGGTCGCGCAAAGTTGAAGTGTATCTGGTTCAATGCCACCTATCTTCAGGACCGCTTTCAGCCCGGACAAATGCTGGCGCTCTACGGCAAGGTTGAAGAGGGACGCGACGGTGAACTGCAGATCGTGCAGCCGCAATTCGAGATTCTGGGGGACATTAATATTAATGATGAAGCCGGCGCCGAGGCGGCGGAAAAAGAGGCGGAAAAGAAAGCGGCGGCCTCGCTCGAAATCGGACGCATAGTTCCCATCTACGAATCGACCGGCCAGGGCAAACTGACGCCGCGCTGGTTCCGGCGCATTATTCGAGGCGCGCTCGAAAATCTGAATCCCAGTCTTAGCGATCCAATCTCCGATCCCATCCCGGCG
Organism: uncultured Acidobacteriaceae bacterium; assembly: GCA_963747545.1. Taxonomy (GTDB): domain Bacteria; phylum Acidobacteriota; class Terriglobia; order Terriglobales; family Acidobacteriaceae; genus Acidiflorens. The sequence continues at coordinate 627,335 of CAVVFQ010000007.1, forward strand.
GCGGTGCGCGCGCATTTGAGCCTGGTGTCTCCGCTGGAAGCGTTGTGGAAAGTGCACTGGCCCGATGCCGGCGAAAGCTTTGCCGACCTGCAATCGTCGCGCACAGCAGCACATATAAGGATGATCTTCGATGAACTATTTTTCATCGAGCTGGGGCTGGAACTCAAGCGCCGCGAGCAGAAGGCGCAAACCGGAGTAGCCTTTCAGCTCAATGATGGCGTTCGCGAGGCTATAAAGAAGATACTGCCGTTTCATCCGACGGCGGCGCAGAAGCGGGTGCTGAAAGAAATCGCCACCGACATGCAGACGCCTTGCCCCATGCGCCGCCTGCTGCAGGGGGATGTGGGATCGGGCAAAACGATTGTGGCTTTCCAGGCCGCGATCATCGCCATTGAAAACGGATATCAGGTCGCGTTGATGGCGCCGACGGAAATTCTGGCGCAGCAACATTATTTTTCTGCGCGGCAGATTCTCGAACGCGCCGGGTACCGCATCGTGCTCCTGACCGGCTCGCTCGAAGAAGACCGCAAACGCGACGTGCGCCGCCACATCGCGCAAGGCAACGCACAACTGGTCATCGGAACGCACGCGCTGATTCAGGATCGAGTCGAATTCGAAAATCTGGGCTTGGTGGTAGTAGACGAGCAACACCGCTTCGGAGTAATGCAACGGCTGAAGCTGATGAAAAAATCAGACGAAGCTCGTGTGGATAGTGCTCGTGCGGATAATGCTCGTGTGGTGACGGGGCTCCGCCCCGTCTTGCCGGGCGGGGACGCCCGGCGCTCCACTGAATCAGATCCCGAGCCTGATGTGCTGGTGATGACGGCTACGCCCATTCCTCGGACGCTTGCGCTCACTCTTTACGGCGATCTTGATATCTCGGTGCTCGACGAGCTTCCGCCGGGACGCACTCCGGTGGTCACCCGCTCCCTGCCTGACGAGCGCGCGCCTGAAGTCTGGGACTTCGTCCGCAAGCAGATCGCCGCCGGACATCAGGCCTACGTGGTTTATCCGGTGATCGAGGAAAATGAAGCCCGCGACGTTAAGGCGGCCGAGCAGATGCACCGGCAGTTGCGGGAAAAGATTTTTCCCAGCCTGCATGTCGGGCTGCTGCATGGCCGTCTCGATGCCGATACAAAAGAGCACGTGATGCGCGAATTTCAGCAGGGCAAGATTGAGATTCTGGTCGCGACCACGGTGATCGAAGTCGGCGTCGACGTCCCCAACGCCACCGTCATGGTGATCGAGCACGCCGACCGCTTCGGATTGGCGCAGCTCCACCAGTTGCGCGGACGCATCGGGCGCGGCGCGGCGAAATCTTACTGCGTGCTCATGCACGGCGGCAAAGTTTCCGAAGAAGGCGAACGCCGTCTCGAAGCCATGGTGCGCTCGAACGACGGCTTCCAGATCGCGGAGCTTGATCTCGAACTGCGCGGGCCGGGCGAATTTTTTGGGACCAAGCAGGCGGGCATTCCGAGCTTCCGCGTGGCTAATATCATTCGCGACCGGCAACTGCTGGAGGCGGCTAAGCGCGAGGCTGCGTTTGTAGTGTCGGGGCCAAATTCCGAGATATCAAAAGATGAGGTTGATCGGGCGCTTCGGGAGATGCGGTCGCGCTGGGCGATGAGTTATGGGCTGGTGGAGGTGGGGTAGTGTTCGGCTCGTCAAGAAGCGAGTGTTTCAACAGCTAGGCTTGAACTCCTAGGAAAGCCGTGTTTGAATGGGGCCGATGAAACGGCACGTACTCTGCCTTTCCCTTTTGCTGTGCCTCACGCCTGTTCCCAGTATCGGCGGAACAACGCCACCCGAACGTAGAGAATTTAGCGGAATGGACTCTAGCCATCTGTTGCTAATGTGCCGAGCGGCTGTCGAACAGCTAGACGGCAAGAGCCTATCAACAGGCAGGCAGATTGACGCTGGCCGTTGTATCTACTACATCCACGGATTCTTGGATGCAATTCTAATGAGGGACAGCACCCTCAAGAAACCCGTGGCATTCTGCTTCACATCAGATCCGGTAGACAGTGCCCAGTTAACGAGAGCCGTCACAAAATGGCTGGAAGGCCATCAGGGATTTCCACACGAGCCTGCGTGGGGATCGGTATTCCAAGCTCTTAGCAATGCATTCGCCTGCTCGCCCCCTGTCGCCTCTCCTGCGGCCCCGCACTGACGCGAACTCAGGACCATTGTCCTTGGCACGCAAATCGGGAATCAACCTAACTGAGTAACTGTTGAGAACAGACGTTAGGACCGCTCTCGCCGGATTGCCTGCGCTGCCGCGTTGCCTGGTGGCGGCCCGTTCTACGCTCCGTCTGCTAAAATCGCGACAAGGCCGGGAAGACCGGCGGATTTCATCCTTAATACAGAGGAGTTTTCATCATGGAAACGGCCGCTCTTCCTCTAGGCACCCGCCGCGACGAGGACATCGCGCTTGACCTCATGAAATTTATCGCCATGACTACCGGGTACGGCAAGACGACTGGGACCGGAGTCGGCTTCCAGGGCAGCGGTGCGGCCGACAAGCCTGAGGATTATGCCGCCCATCTGCTGGAGCTGTACGGGCGATGCTTGAAGTCGGTTGAGGGAAAATGAGTCTATTGACGCATTGAGTCATTGAGGTATTGAGTCATTAAAGCCCCTCTTAGTCCAATGACTCAATGGCTCAATGATTTAATGATTCAATGGTTTAGCCCCAATCTCTCCGTTGACAAGCTTCTTGCGCCTGGGCTATTCTAGATGTCTTGGAAAGTGAAGTTGGAAGTCCTGCGGCTGCCCGCCGGGAACACCTAGCGCGCGTTCTGCGTGGATAACTTTTAATCAGGGCATTCAGCGGTCTTCAGTTCTTACTAGCGTTCTTATAGCGTTTTTTAAAGTTCAGGGAGATTTCCGATGTCAACCTATTTCCCGAAAGAGGGAGATATTGTGCGTAAGTGGTTTGTGGTGGATGCGAGCGGACTTCCGCTCGGCCGCCTCGCCTCGCGCGTAGCTCGTATTCTGATCGGCAAAGAAAATCCGAAGTACACACCATTTATCGACACTGGCGACCACGTGGTGATCATCAACGCCGAAAAGATCAAGATTACCGGCATGAAGGCGGATCAGAAGGTCTATCACCGCTACACGGGGTATCCCGGCGGACTGCGCTCGGAAGAGATGAAGAAGCGCATGGTCCGTAAGCCGGAGCTGGTGATTGAAGACGCGGTGTCGCGCATGCTCCCCAAGAACAAACTGGGCAAGCAGATGTTCACGAAGCTGAAGGTGTACCGGGGCGACAAGCATCCGCACGAGGCGCAGAAGCCGGAGAAGAAGCTGCTGGCTGCTGGCTCCTAGCTTGTGGCTCGAACCAGTTGGTCACGGTGACAAAGAGCGTTTGGAAGATTTTTTGGAAAGGTTGATTGGTGGACGGCGCTGTCTTCGCCCTTAGGGTGGCTAGAAGCCAGCAGCTAGAAGCCAGAAGCTAACAATGGCTGAAATCGTTCAATACTACGGAACCGGACGCCGCAAGACGGCGATCGCGCGGGTTTTTCTTCGTCCTGGCAGCGGCGAATTCAAGGTCAACGGCATGGCGTTCGACGAATATTTCGTGACGCCCTCGCAGCGCATCAGCGCGAAGCGGCCGCTGGTTTCGACCGACAGTTCGGCCACCTTCAATGTGCTGGCAAACGTGTGCGGCGGCGGAGTTTCTGGACAGGCCGATGCAGTGCGACTCGGCATTACGCGTGCTCTGATGGAGTTCAATGCTGAGCTCCGTGGCAAGCTCAAGGGCGAAGGCATGGTGACTCGCGACCCGCGCGCCAAAGAGCGCAAGAAGTATGGACAGAAGGGCGCACGGAAGCGGTTCCAGTTCAGTAAGAGATAGTCGATGTCGTCAGTCGTTGGTCGTTTGCGAGCGACACACGACAAACGACTGATTTTTGGAGTTAAATTCATCCCCCCACCTCCCCGAGATGGGGTGGACGGGAATGGCAATCCGGGGCCGGTCAGCGTCCGGATGCAGAACAACTGAGGAGGTTGATTGGCAAACATCACGATGAAGGAGTTGCTCGAAGCGGGCGTTCACTTCGGGCACCAGACGAAGCGGTGGAACCCAAAGATGAAGGAGTACATCTTTGGCGAGCGCAACGGTATTTACATTATTGATCTGCAGAAGACGCTGAAGATGTTCAAGGAAGCGTCGAAATTCGTGCAGGACCTGGCCGCCGAGGGCAGAATCATCCTCTTCGTGGGCACCAAACGCCAGGCGCAGGACGCGATTGCCGAAGAGGCGCAGCGCTGCTCGATGTTCTACGTGAACCAGCGCTGGCTGGGTGGTCTGCTGACCAACTGGATCACGGTACAGAAATCCGTAAAGCGGCTGAAGGAACTCGACGAAATGGCCACCGATGGCCGTTACGACCTGCTTCCGAAGAAAGAAGTCATTAAGCTGGAGCGCGAGCGCAAGCACTTGCAGGCGAATCTCGCCGGCATCAAGAACATGACGCGGTTGCCGGATGCGATCTTCGTGATCGATTCGAATAAAGAGCAGATCGCGGTGCGTGAATCGCGCAAGCTGGGCATTCCCGTGGTCGCCGTGGTCGACACCAACTGTGACCCGAGCGAAGTGGATTACGTGATTCCGGGCAACGACGACGCGCTGCGGGCGATTCGCCTCTTCACATCCAAGATTTCGGAATCGATAGCCGAGGGCGTGCATGCCCGGGACGACAAGGCGGTGGCGGACATTCAGGCGGTGGCGGAACCCGAACCGGTGGTCGCAGCGCCGGTGGATGAAGTCATATTTGCCGAGACCGCAGCCGAAGATGCAATTGCCGCTCCCGCTGCGGGGCCTGAAGGTGAAGAGATCCGCATGGAAGACGTGCTGGGAAAGGGCACGCGCAAGCGTCCCTCAGCCGCTACCGAAGACGTCGACGAGCTACAGGCCGAGACGCGCCGGTTCTAGCAAAAAATCCAGGTTTCAAGGTTTCAGGGTTGCAAAGTTTCAAGGTTGCAACCTTGATTTGACCTCAGTGTGGCCCCGGCTGACCCTCCTTGAAACTCTGAAACCTTGAAACTTTGAAACTGAGGTTCTTAATGAGCACTACTATGGCAAACATTTCCGCTGCGCAAGTGAAAGACCTCCGCGAAAAAACCGGAGCACCGATGATGGACTGCAAGCAAGCCCTGACCGAAGCCAAAGGCGATCTGGAACAGGCGATCGTCCTTCTGCGCAAGAAGGGTGTGTCGGTTGCAGCCAAGAAAGCGGCGCGCGTGACCAGCGAAGGTTCGGTGGGCTATTACATTCACGCCGGCGGCAAGATTGGCGTGCTGGTTGAAGTCAACTGCGAAAGCGATTTCGTGGCTCGTACCGAGGACTTCAAGGAACTGGTGCACGACATCGCCATGCACATCGCGGCGAGCGATCCGAAGTTCGTCCGGAAAGAAGACGTCACGGCGCAAGACATTGAGCGCGAGAAAGACATCTATCGCGCTCAAGCTGCGGCCACTGGCAAGCCGCCGAATATCATCGAGAAAATGTTGGCCGGCAAGATGGAAAAGTTCTACGAAGAGGTCTGCCTGCTGGAGCAGCCCTTCATCAAGGACCAGACCATCAGCATCTCGCAGCTGATCGCCGCTAAGGTAGGCAAGCTCGGCGAGAACATCGCCGTGCGCCGCTTCGCCCGCTTCAAAGTGGGCGACGCGACTGCCACCGTCGCCTTCGTCGGCACTAAGCCCGACAACGAAGCCGGCGAGACGCCGGCTGCCAAATAGCAGCCGAATAATTTAGGGGCGCTGCGGCGCCCCTTTCGTTTATGCTTCCTTGTAGTCGATTGTCATCGTAGTCGATTGTCATCCTGACGCTGAGCGTAGCCGAAGGGGAAGGACCTATCTTTTCATGCCTCCCATCTTCAAGCGCATCTTGCTAAAAATCTCCGGTGAAGCTCTGGCGGCCGATCAAGGCTTCGGCGTCGACACCAAACGCATTCACGAAGTCGCAGCCGAACTTGCCGACGTCCACGCTCTCGGCATCCAGATGGCGATCGTGGTCGGCGGGGGCAATTTTTTCCGCGGGGTTGCCGACCAGGCCAGGGATATGGATCGCGTCTCGGCCGATCACATGGGCATGCTGGCCACGGTCATCAACGCGCTGGCGCTGCAGGACGCGCTCGAAAAACAGCATGTCTACACCCGCGTGCAGACGGCGATTGAGATGAACCAGGTGGCCGAACCCTTCATCCGGCGCCGGGCCCTGCGGCATCTGGAAAAAGGACGCGTCGTCATTTTCGCCGGCGGAACCGGCAATCCTTATTTCTCGACCGACACGGCCGCCTCGCTGCGCGCCATGGAAATCAAAGCCGATGCCATCCTCAAAGCCACCAAAGTCGATGGAATTTACGACGCCGATCCGATGAAGGTGAAAGACGCCAAGAAGTTTACCCAACTCACCTACATGGACGTTCTGAAGCAGGGCCTCAAGGTGATGGACTCAACCGCCATTTCTCTGTGCAAGGACAACGACCTGCCCATCATAGTTTTCAACCTGAACCAGCGTGGCAATATCCGCCGCGTCGTGCTGGGGGAGAAGATCGGGTCGTTGGTAAGCGCGTAGTGCGAGGTCAGAGGTTAGAGGTCAGATTGCAGAGGTAAGAGCCACATATCCCTTGGGATCTTACTTCTGCAATCTGACTTCTAACTTCTGACTTGTGTCGTGCGCGCTCGACAGCCTGAGCGTGTGAACACATCGCCATAGTTTCTGCGGCCATTCCTTGTCCATGCAGGGACGCTCGATCAGTACAAAAAACGTCCCACAGAGCAGCAGTACGACCGGCACAATCATGCAAGCCTGAAGAAAGTAGTAGAACCAGAAATTCTGCCCTATGTGCAGGCGGAACGTCATGTGCTTCACGAAATAGATAACCAGAGCGTGAAAGAGATAAATGCTGTAACACATTCCGCCAATGTCGGTAATCACGCGATTGCTGAAAACCGCGGAGCAGATGCGCCCGCGAAACGCAGCCAGATAAAGCGCAACAATCACAAAAGGCAACACAATATGGCCGACGGTCCGTCCCGGATACCAGATCAGCGGCCAGAGGCACAGTGCGAGCGCGTCCCAAAGAAAGTTCGGCTTCCATTCTGCCTGTCGCGTAACGTAGAAATCGCAAACCAGGAATCCAGCGAGGAAGAATGCGAGATAGTAAGCGATGGAGTAATGAAAATGAACCGTCTTATAGAGCGGAAGGCTGAGGATGCCAGAGGCCAACATCAATCCAAGGATGACGACGCGGCGTAAGCGAGTGGCGGCAATCGCGAAGAGTGCAGCCAGTAGCGGAACGAGCAGATAAAACTGAATCTCCACTTCGAGCGACCAGGCCACGGGGTTTACGGGTCCTGTAAATCCACCAAAGATCAGATTGTGGAGATAGAAGAAACTCGCCAACAGGTGCGGCGCCATATTGCCGAGAGGCCGCCGGGCCGTCACTCACTGTGCCGCAGCCCATACAAACAGACTGATAAAATAAGGCGGCTCCAGTCGCGTCAGGCGGCGCAGGAAGTATTGCTTGAGATTCACCGCGGGGGCGTTTCGAAGAAGAGCGGAAGCAAACGGAACCCCCAATATGAATCCGCTGATGGCAAAAAAGAGTTCGACTCCGCGCTTCGGCAAATCGATGTCTAAAGCCAGGGGAGCGGGAACGGCGCCCCGATCCGAAAGAGCGGCGTAAATGTGAAAAAACACAACCCAGGCAATGGCCACGAAGCGCAGCCCGTCAATCTGCGCGATAAAGCGGTTTTGGGTGGTGATGCGGCGGAACTGTAACATTCGACGAACCGCGATCAGAATAGCATGGCGTCGGAAAGGTCAGAGGTTAGAGGTCAGATTGCAGAGGTGAGAATCCCGAGGATATGTCGCGATTTTACCTATGCAATCTGACCTCTGACTTCTGACCTCAGTCTTGGGGTTATAATGCACCGTTCTAAGATCGCTGGGTTTGGGAGCTGAGAGAGATGGCCCATCCTGCTCTGAAGGAAGTCTACGCAACATTGAAGACGCGCATGGAGAAGGCGGTGGAAGACTTCCGCCGCGAAATGGCCGCCACGCGCACCGGGCGGGCGAATGTGCATATGCTCGACACGGTTTCAGTCGACTACTACGGATCGCAGATGCCGCTCAACCAGATTGCCCAGATTCATGCGCCCGAGCCGCAGATGATCACGGTGCAACCCTTCGATCCGTCGCAGCTGGCCGCGATCGAAAAGGCGATCCGCGGCGGCGACCTCGGCCTGAATCCGATGAACGACGGCAAACTTGTGCGCGTGCCGATTCCCGCGCTCACCGAAGAGCGCCGCAAGGACATGGTCAAGCATCTGCACCGCATTCTCGAAGAGCACCGCACCGCGGTGCGCAACATCCGTCGCGATGGTAACGATGCCATCAAGAAGGCGATGAAAGACAAGAAGATCGCCGAGGACGACGAGAAGCGCGCGCTCGACGAAATCCAGAAGCTCACCGACGATGAAATCAAGAAGATGGAAGAGATGAGCAAGGCCAAAGAGAAGGAAGTTTTGGAGTTCAAATAGGGTCGTGTGGTGACGGGGCTTCGCCCCGTGCCGTTTGACGCCTCTTCTGTCGCGGCGTGAGACGGGGCAAGCCCCGTCTCTACTATAATTCGTAGATGAAGCGCGTCGTCCACGCCGCCTGCCCGCATGACTGCCCTGATGCCTGCGGCGTCCTGATCACCATTGAGGACGGCCGCGCCACCAAAATTCAGGGCGATCCTGAGCATCCCGTTACCCGCGGATTCCTTTGCGCCAAAGTCGCCAAGTATCTGGACCGCGTGTACTCGCCGGAGCGCGTGCTTTACCCCATGCGACGGGTGGGAGCCAAGGGACCGGCGGCGTCCGCGGGCGAGGGCGCCCGCGCCACACAAGCATGGGAACGCATCTCATGGGACGAAGCGCTCGACGAAATTGCGTATCGCTTGCGCCAGATCGCTGCCGAATACGGCTCCGAATCCATCCTGCCCTACTCTTACGGAGGCACGCTGGGCGCGCTCAACGGCGCGTCCATGGACCGGCGTTTCTTTCATCGCCTCGGCGCTTCGCAACTGGAGCGGAGCATCTGCTCCTCGGCCGGCGAAGAAGGCCTGAAGTCGGTGATTGGCATCAAGCTCGGTACCGAGCCGGAGCAGTTTGCGCATTCGCGATACATCATCGCCTGGGGCTCGAATATTCATGGCAACAACGTGCATCTCTGGCCCTTCATCGAAGAAGCTCGCCGCAAAGGTGCGAAGCTGGTGGTCATCGATCCGTACCGCACGCGCACGGCGAAGTGCGCCGACTGGTACCTGCCGATTCATCCCGGCACCGATGCCGCGCTCGCTCTCGGCCTGATGCATGTCATCATCAAGGAAAATCTTTTCGACGCCGACTATGTCTCGCGCCACACCATCGGCTTCGACGACCTGAAGGCCCGCGCGGAACAGTATTCGCCGGAAAAGGTTGCCCACTGGACCGGCATATCCGCCGGCGACATTTGCAAACTGGCCCGCGAGTATGCCACCCAGCGTCCGTCCGTGATTCGCGTCAACTATGGGATTCAACGCTCCGACCGCGGAGGCATGTCGATGCGCGCGGTCACCATGCTGCCGTGTTTAATCGGATCGTGGAAAGAACTCGGTGGAGGACTTCAGCTTTCGCTCAGCGGTTCCTTCGGTTTGAATAAGGAAGCGCTCGAGATGCCCGAGTTGATGCAGAAGGCGCTGGGACGCCCGGCTCGTATCGTCAACATGGTGCAACTCGGCAGCGTGCTGAACTCGACGACGATGGCGCCTCCCATTCAGGCGCTGTTCGTGTACAGCTCGAATCCAGTAGCGGTCTGCCCCAACCACAACGAAGTCATCCGCGGATTAAAGCGCCCTGACCTCTTTACGGTGGTCCACGAGCAGTTTTTCACCGACACTACCGACTACGCCGACATCGTGCTGCCTGCGACCACTTTTTTCGAGCACAAAGATTTGCAGGCGGCATACGGCCACTATTACCTCCAGGTCTCCAATCAGGCGATGGATCCGGTCGGCGAATGCCGGTCAAATGTCGAGATGTTCCGCGCGCTCGCGGAGCGCATGGGTTTTGAAGATGAATGCTTCCGCGAAACCGTCGATTCCATGATCGACCGCGCCCTGGCTTCGCCCAACCCGCGGCTCCGGGGGATTACGCGCGATCGACTGGAGCGCGAGCACCGCATACGCCTGAACTTCGAGAGGGAGAATTCGTCGCGCGCACTGCAGTCGCCCTCGGCGGCTAAAGCCGTCCTTGATAACAAGCCATCTATCGCAGCGGTGAACCGATGCGCCACCCAAAACCAAGAGCCATTTCTTCCTTTCGCTCAGGGCAATTTCCCGACGCCCAGCGGGAAGGCTGAGTTCTACAGCGAAACCCTGAAGCGGCAGGGGCTCGACCCGGTCGTCGCTTACACTCCACCCGACGAATCCCGCCATGGATCTGGATCGAAGGGCGCCGGTTTCCCACTCGAACTCCTGGCGCGCAAGCCCGACAACCATCTCAACTCTTCATTCGCCAATCTCCCATCCGTCCGCGAGATGGAACCGTGGATCGGAGATCTCGAGATGCATCCGACCGATGCGGAAGCCCGCGGCGTCCGCAATGGCGACCGCATTCGCGCCTTCAACCCCCGCGGCGAGATTGTGCTCCAGGCCCGAGTTGACGGCTCAGTGCCTCCCGGAGTCGTGGCCGCCCGGCTTGATTGGGCGCGATTCAGCTCCAACGGCCGCAATATCAACGTGCTGACCTCAGAAAAACTTACCGACATGGGCAACGCGGCGACGTTCTATTCCGTCTGTGTTGAGGTAGAACTTTTTCGGGCGTGACTCCGACGTGACTCCATGGAGGAAATTCGTCTCCACCTTGGACGGTTCTCACTCTCTACCGTATAATTACCGTTTTCCTAACTCTAGTTTTTCGAGGTAGTTGCGATTCATCGTCGTCATCATGCTATTCCTGTGCGCGCCCCGCGACTTGGCCACGACATGGGCCCGCAGAGAGACTCCACTTGGTCTCCATCTTATTCCCCCACAAGAGTTTGGAGGCACGGCTCTGCCTGGAATCGCCTTCTCGGGATGTTGGCGCTTCTGCTGCTGGCGGTCCCGGTTGTCGGTCAGCAGGACCTTATTGTCAACATCATTATCCATGGCAACCATCGAATCCCAGCCGACACGGTCAAAGCCCGCATCTTCAGCAAAGCAGGCGACGTCTACGACCAGGCCGCCATCGAACGCGACTTCAACGCACTGTGGAACACGGGCTACTTTGAGGACATCCGCTTTGAGCGCGAGCAGAGCCCCAAGGGCTGGATCCTGCATATCTACGTCAAGGAACGGCCCACCATCCGCACCATCGACTACACCGGACTGAATGCAGTTTCCACCAGCGATGTGCTCGACCGGTTCAAGGAACGCAAGGTCGGGCTCTCAGTGGAGAGCCAGTACGATCCTACGAAGATCAAGAAGGCCGAAGTTGTCCTGAAGGAATTGCTCTCCGAGCACGGGCGTCAGTTCGCCACCATCCGCACCGAAAAACGCGATATCCCGCCCAATGCGGTCGGCATCACCTTCGTCGTCAAGGAGGGGCCCAAGGTTAAGGTAGGGCGCATTCGTTTCAAGGGCAACAAACACATTCCTGACCGCACACTGCGTGCCGCCATGAAGAACCTCAAGCCCATCGGCATCCCCCACTCCATCTTCCTGGAAGACATTTTCTCCAAGACCTACGACGCGACCAAGCTTGAAGAAGATACCGAACGGGTCCGCGCGGAGTTCCAGAACCGCGGTTACTTCAAGGTGCTGGTCGACGACCCGAAGACCGAAATTCACGACACTGGACACACCGGCTTCCACATACCGTGGATCCAGCCAGGAACGGGGAAATCGGTCGATATTACGATACCGATCGAGGAGGGCGAGCGCTATCGCCTCGGCACCATCACCTTCAAGAACAACAAAGCCATTTCGAACACTGCCGCCTTGCGCAACCTCTTCCCCATGAGGGACGGCGATATATTCAGCCGTGAAAAAATCGCCAAGGGCCTGGAGAACCTGCGCAAAGCCTACGGCGAGGCCGGCTACATTAACTTCACTCCCGTGCCCGACACCAAGTTCGACGACGAGAAGAAGACAGTGGATGTGATCGTCGAGGTGGACGAAGGCAAGCAGTTCTACGTGCGCCGCATCGAGTTTCAGGGCAACACCACCACCCGTGACAAAGTGATCCGCCGCGAAGTTGCGCTGGAAGAAGGCCAGATCTATAACTCGCGTTTCTGGGAACTCAGCCTGCTCCGCCTGAACCAGCTAGGCTATTTCGAGCAGCTCAAGCCCGACGATCCCAATACCACCGAGCGCCACCTCGACGAAAAGAACGGCACCGTCGATCTCACGCTGAAGGTGAAAGAGAAAGGCAAGAACAGCATCGGCCTGCAAGGCGGCGTCAGCGGTCTGGCCGGCGCCTTTGTTGGCCTCAATTACGCCACCAACAACTTTCTTGGATTGGGCGAGACGCTCTCGGTACAGGCCAGCCTGGGCAGCCGTCAGCGCGATGTGGTGCTCGGATTCACCGAGCCCTATTTGTTTGACCGGCCCATCCAGGCGGGCTTCAACGTCTACGCCCGGAAGACCAACTATGACCAGGCTAAGCAGTATGCCATTTCCACCGGACAGAATCTGAACCTGCCCTCGGCCTACCTGCAGAACCTGCAGAACTACTCGCAGTCCAGCACCGGCACCAGCGTGAGCGTAAGCTATCCGCTACGGGGAAAACGCTCGTTCAAGCGGGTTGGGATCAGCTATTCCTTCGACCGCTCTTCGCTGGTCGCGGTCAGCGACGCTTCCAAGCTGTTGTTCGAGAATCTCAACTTTCGAGGCATCACCGGCCCCAACGCACTCAACGGCATCATCACCAGCAAGATCACCCCCAGCTTTACCATGAACACTCTCGATTCGGCCTACTCGCCCCATCATGGCAAGAGCCTGTTCCTGGGCGGAGAGTTCGCCGGCCTTGGCGGCACTGTTCACACCATCCGGCCTATCGTGCAGTATAAGCAGTTTTTCCCCGTCCAGAAGCGCCGCAACGCAATTGGGTACAATGTGCAAGCTTCCTTTATCACGGGCTATGGCGGGGTGGTTGCGCCACCATTTGAACGCGCCTACCTCGGCGGCGAAAATGATCTGCGCGGTTTTGATGTCCGTACTGTCTCGCCCATCGCCTACTTGCCCAGCGCCCAGAGCGTGCCCCTCAGGAACCCGGATGGGAGCTTCGTTCCAGCCAATCCTTTGTTTCCGGTGCAAGGAGGCGCCAACGGATCATGCGTCAGCAACTGCTGGAATATTCCGGTTCCCTACTATCAGCTGGTGACTCCGGGAGGTGACCTCAGTATGCACGGCAACCTGGAATACCGCATCACCATCGCCGGGCCGGTCGCCATCGCGCCCTTTGTTGACGTCGGCACCGATCCGATCCTTCGTACCTCACAACTGCAGACCAACCAGACTCAGTACGACACCCTGATCAGCACACTCTTCGGCTGTCCGTACCTGAGTCCGGCTACCGGTTATGCCTGTGCCGGCGGGCAAAAAATCACCGGCATCCCGCAGAACCTCCAACCGGTTCCGGGCACCAACTGGGTTGTGCGCATGTCCACCGGGCTTGAATTGCAGATGATGCTTCCCGTCGTCAATGCGCCCTTCCGCATTTACTATGCCTACAACGCCTTGCGCCTGAACACCAGCGCTTCGCCTCCGATACAGATCAACCGCGGCATGTTCCCCTGTCCGGTCCCGGGGGCGGCTAACTGTCAAGACCTGGCCGCTGGCAACTACACCTATAGCCTGACGCGCTCAAGCCTGGGCTCCGACTACACTCTTCTGGAACCACGAAAGACCTTCCGCTTCACTGTGGCGACAACGTTCTAAGAGCAGTTCTCAGTTCTCAGAATTCGGATTCAGAAGGTCCCCATTGCATTTTTCGCTTTCAGAATTTGGGATATTCGACCTTGGCCGGGGGGAACTCGCCACGCAACCCTAGGAGGTTACTGAGAACCGAGAACTGATCTCAAGCTACTCGATATGCACCAGTCCGCTCGCCGCTCCGGAGGCCGGTGCTGGTCGTTGTGGTGCACGCCACGCATCCAGTACTGATACCTGATGCACGCACGACACCGTGCAATGCGGCGCGCACGACTTCTCCGTATGGAACTCGCGGCGTATATCGGCGAGGGTGTATTTCTCCAGCGGAATGGCCGGATAGCCGCGCTGCTGCGAGCAGTAATGCACCAGCCCGTCCTCGCAAATATAGAGGTAGCGGGCCCCGGCTCGACAGCGCCACTGATTCGGGCGCCCCAGCGCAATGTTGTCCTGAAACGCATTCACGCGCGTGAAGCTGCGTTTCTCCAGTTCCTTCATCTCGTGATAGACGCGCCGTTCTTCGTCGTTCAAAGGCTGCAGCTGACCCGAGCCGTCGTGAATGATGCCTATGGTCGAACTGAACCCCAGTTCCAGCGAGCGCTTGCCGATGGTGAGCGCGTCCTGCGGATGGCTCACTCCGCTGCCCACCACCGAATTGATATTCACGTGAAATTCCGCGTGCTCGGCCAGCAGTTGCAGCTTCCGGTCGAGCACCTTCAGGCTTTTCTTGGAAACTTCGTCGGGATTCACGTTATCAATCGAAATCTGCAGCCACTCCAGCCCCGACCGATTCAGCCGCTGAATGCGGTCCGCGGTCAGCAGATAGCCGTTCGTGATCAGCCCGGAAACGATCCGCCGGCGGCGCATGTGGTGAATAATGTCATCCAGTTGCGGATGCAGCATCGGTTCACCGCCGCTGATGGTGATCACGGAGGTGCCCAGATTGCCCAGCAGATCCACGCGATGCAACATCTCGTCGGTCGGCACCGGCTTCGAAAAATCGTCAAACTCATTGCAGTAAGTGCAAGCCAGATTGCAGCGCCGGATCGGAATCAGATGCGCTAGCAGAGGATGGTCCGTGGACACCACGCCCTTCAGGATCTGCCACAATCCATGAACGTTCCGTTCCGCCGCCTTAAGCTTGCGGCGCAATGCCACTGACCCGGTTGTCATAGTTCGAAAATCACCTGTGTTTGGTAGAAAACTCTGTCATCCTGAGGCCGAAGCCGTGGCAGTCATCCTCAGGGCATATCTCTATTTCACCACAGCAAGCGGCCCAGTGCCCAATTCACCGCAGTAATCGGTGGAAAAACCTGGTTAAACGGCGACTTCGGACTTGCTAGCAATCGCCTTCTCCAAGGTTTTCGTGTCCCGCCGCGTCCAGCGTCGCTACCGCCTGCTCCAGGTTCTCGCGCTTGATCAAGAGATAATCGGTATCAAACGCCGAGATCGCAAAGATTGGGATCCGCGCTTCCGCCAGCGGCTGCAAAAACGACGCCAGCACGCCGGTCATCGAAAACGGAAACGGCCCTTCGAGTTTCAGCGCCGCCCATCCGCGCTCGGCTTGAGCGCTCCGGAGCACGATCCTCCGGGCAGACAATAGAAAGCTCATCGTGTGTGCGCATCACGCAGAAAAATCCGCCCTCCAGCGTCCGAACAGGAATATGGGCATCGGAAGCAAGCCGGCACACCGCCAGCCGTTCCAATAGAACGCGGTATTTCAGATGGTGAGGCAATATGGCGGGCCAATTAAGATAAAGAAGATTACTACAGTGGGCTGGGTGGCCTGCTCCCCCGTGCGAGGACGAGCGAACAGCGGCAGGGATCGATTGCCAGTGAGTGATGCGTCAGTACTCTACCTGGTCTAGCGTAGCTATAAGGGAACGTGCGGCCTGACTGGTTCAGAGGTCTGTCAAGATAGCCGCAATAACGCGGCTTCGCACTAATTAGATGGAATCGTGTCGGAGAGTTCTCTCGTATCCAGCAGCGGCTGATTCCCGGCAGGAAGACCGTTTTGCTGGAGTAGATAAGCAAGCAGGTCGAGCGATTGCTGCGTGGCGAAGGTTGTCCCGGCATAGCGCGCCATCGGGCCTTTGATCTCGCCCCACACCGTCAGCAGCTTCGCACCTCCGTACAACTGTTGCCAGGACGTGCCCTTCAGCGCTGGACCGGCCCCGCCTTCCAAATTTGTGCCGTGACAAGGGGCGCATGACTGACTAAAGGTTTTGGCCCCTGCCGCCGCCTGCTCCTCGGTGTACCATCCGTCATCTTTCGTCTTTCCTTGCGCGTAGACATGACCGAGGTTGGAATGGCACTGTAAGCAATCGACGGCGGCAGTCTTGATTACATCCTGATGGACCAAGACCTTCATCTGGCTGCGTGGGCCAGCGAACGAATCCAGCGCGTGGCAGCCGCGGCAGGTGATGTAATTGTGCGACGTCAGGTAGTTTTCAAACGTTGTCCGCAGCAAGGGACGGCGCTTCTCCCACTCTTCCTGGGTGGCAATGGTCTTGCGGGACTCGTTCCAGAAGTCTTTGGCTCCGCGGTCCGCCTTAAACCAAAGGAGTTTGACATATTCCACAGGAGTGGCGTGACTCGAGTCATACGGGATGTGACATTGGCCGCAACTAGCTCTCACACCGACCGGATTGAGATAGTGCGGACCTCGCTTATAAGCCTCCGAGGCCCAGGTCATCGAATGGCAAGCCGTCCCGCAGAATCGATCAGAACTCGACCAGACCACCGTTGACTCGGTCAGAGCAACCAGGAGGACGCCTACAACAATGAACGCGAGCGACAACAAGCCAAGGGAAATCCAGCGCTGCCGTCGCGCATTCTTAGGTTCGCCCGACCCGATCCCTGCGGCCTGTGGGTTGCTTTCCACGATAGAGGTCCCTCAAGAACAACAACGGCCGCTCCTGGAACGGGATCAGCCGCAGTCACGCAGCACCGTGAAGAATCTCGGGCCTGCGCGCAACGAAGAGCCGATCCGCCAATCCGTTCGCGAACGTCCGTGCAGCTTCCAAGTGGTACTCCTGGAGGTTGGTCGGCGGGATCTTCACGCCCAGGTAACGGCGGCGGTACTCGCCTGACCCGAGGTAGCTCACCAGCGACAGCAACGAGCGTACCTGGCCGCCTTCGTAACAGAAGTGAATGCCGTCCATGAAGACGCCGCCGCGCTCCGTTGCGAGACTTCGCACCGTGTTCATGTTGTGCCGCCAGTACCGACGGCAGATGACAGCGACTGCGAACCGCTTCCCCTTCAAGACCCGGCCCGCCTCCTCAGACTCCAGGAACGAGCGGATCGGTACGTTCGTCGAGAGCCACCAGGTGCGAGAGGCGATGCACACGAAATCGTACTGCCGCTCGGTCACAACGGCGGGGATACGGATCTTCCCCGTCGAGCGGAAGAGCTCCGGTGGGATCATCCCCACGACCTCAAGGTAGGGATGCGGCATCGGAAACTCTTTGAACCGATTCGCGTAGCGCGCATCGATGAACTCGATCCCAGCCTGAACTACCTCAGAACCTCGATCGCGGAGTACCCCGGCCATGGTTTCGACGACCTTGAGGGTCTGCTGCGTGTAGCTGTAATAGACGAACAGAACCGACAGTTTCTTTGTGGCGTCCATCTCACGCTTTCTCTGAACAGGAGGCTTCCTCTGAACCGTCCACGACCCGCGCTGGCAAGCTCCTCGACAGCCAACGCGAGGAGATGTTCCAACACCGAGTGTGGGAGCGGAACTGGCAAAACTAACAGCGACTAATCGCCCCATGTCTTCCAATAGGCAGGGGGAGGGGGTAACCCCCTCCTACACGAAGAGTGAACAGAATGGAAGTCAGCCATTGACCAAGCTGATTCTTATAGACCAGCCTTGCGGAAACCGTCAGTCAAGACGCGAATTGATTTGACTGAGGCTGAGAACCGAGAGCTGAGACCTGAGAGCTGACGCCTAGTCCCTACTGCATATCTCCGCCCATCGGCACGTATTTGAACTTTTTCCCGTCGAAGAATACGGCAGAGCTATCGCCCATTTCACCCGCTTCTTCAACGTAGATTGCCTCGACCGTCCTCTTTTTCAGCTGGAATTTTCTGACGGAGAGCGACTTATACGGCAAATTCACAATCACGAACTTCGACTTCGGCGTTGCCGCGTGCCAGGCGTCTTTCCCCGCGCCATAAATGATCAGCACCACCAGACCGCGGTTCGCGGGATCGCCCTCGCTGAACGTGGTCGTCATCCTCGGGTTGCCGTAGCCAAAGTATTCGTAGTAGGGATCGATCACCTGGTAACTGTGTTCGCCCTGGTCGAGCATCGGATTTTTGCAGCGCGCCGCAATAATCACGTCTTCTACGCCGTCGCCGTCCAGATCGCCGACCCTGGATCCGATCCCGGACAGAAAAGTAAACTGGTCGCCAAACTGCTTTTGCACGAAAGCGTTATCGATTTTGCCAGGCGCCGGCTGCCCCTGCCCGAAAGCTGGAATCAACAGCGCGACGCTGAACGCCAGGAGTAGAGATACTTTTTTCATGAGCCTACTCTAGTCCCGTTGTGTCACCAAAGGCAGGTAACGAAAGTCACCTATCGAAGAAGGTTTCGAGGTTTCAAGGTTTCAGGTATCTGGATAACGCCCCAGCCGGGGTATAGTGATCGACGTGCCACTGAGTGCCGAGAAACTGAGTGACGAGAAACTGAGTGAAAAGAAACTGATTCAGCAGATCCGTCGTTCTGCCCGCAGCGACAGCGACAAAAGCAGGTCCTTAAGGACGGGCATCGGCGATGACTGCGCCGTGTTGCGCCTTCCTCCGGGACACGAGGTGCTGTTGACCACCGACTTCACCATCGAGAACGTCCATTTCCGGCGAGATTGGCACCCTCCCGAACTGGTGGGGCGACGCTGCCTGACGCGCGGGCTGAGCGATATCGCGGCCATGGGGGGCGAGCCGCGGGCCGCATTCTTGTCGCTGGCCGTTTCGAAAGACGTTCCGCAGAGGTGGGTGGATCGCTTCTTGAAGGGACTGCTGGAACTGGCACAAGAATTCCAAGTTCCGCTGGCCGGTGGCGACACAGCCCAGTCGCCGGGCGGGATACAGGCGGACATCGTCGTGGTGGGCTCGGTGCCGAAGGGAACGGCGGTGCTGCGGTCGGGGGCGAAGGCGGGCCAGCAGATTTACGTAACCGGGGAGTTGGGCGGCTCCGCGGACGCGCTCGCGCGGCGGGTGAAATCGAGGCCGGAGGAATCTAGGCCGGAGGAAGCAGCTTACCGCCAGCACTTTCATCCGCAAGCGCGGGTTGCGGTGGGCCAATGGCTGCGCCGGCGTGGAGTGGCATCGGCCATGATCGACGTGAGTGACGGCCTTTCCACTGACCTCGAACACATCTGCGAGGAAAGCCGCGTGGGCGCTGAGATCGAGGCGGAGGCGATTCCGCGAGCTCAGGTTGGGCCGGGGAAAAAGCGGGCTGCACTCGAGTTGGCGTTGCATGGCGGCGACGATTATGAATTGCTGTTTACGTCTGCGGCGGCAGTCCCCTCCAAAATCGCGGGGGTTCGAGTGACGCGGATCGGCAAAATCACGCGGTCTTCCGGGATGCGGCTGATCGGGTTTGATGGAAAAGCGCGGCGCCTCAAGGCCGAGGGATGGGAGCACTTCGTCCCCCGTTCTGGGACCGCCCAGGCAACCGGTAATGGGCGCTCGATTACCTAGGTAATCTGGCCGGATGGTCACGTATTTGGCGCTGCCTTGGTAACTCTCCAAAGGGCGTAGTGAGGTTGACATGGGGAACCGGGTTTGCTACCTTTTAATTCGCCGTTCACAAAAATTGTGCCGAACCCAAGTGCTGCAACTTGAATCAGTTGCAGCGATATTGGATTTTGGCTTGCCTGGTTCCGTGGTTTAGGTGAAGAGCCAGCCTGCTCCTGATGCGGCTGGTGGAATCAGGATTCCGAGCCCGAGCGTGACAGTTCCAGCTCTGGCAGGATTCCGAAGCAAAAATACGCTTTGTGGAAGATGGCTAATTGCGTAAACGATTTTACATATTTTTCGTAGCCAGGGACGAAGCGGGACAGCTTCGCAAGATCACCATTCCGGTCCAGTACCTTTACGTTCTTCTGGCCGGGGCGGCAATCGGCGCGCTCTGCCTCACCGGAATTGCCAGTTCTTATACCCACCTGCTGCGAGAAGTAGCGCACTATCACGAGCTCCGCACCGAGCACGCCCAGCTCAAGGACAACTATTCGCGTCTGGAACAGGTCGAAAAGGAACGTGACATCCAGGTGGCTTCTCTGGGATCGCTGGCGAGCGAGGTTTCCGCGCTTTACGGACTCAAGTCCGATCCCGCGATGGTGTCAGCCTCGACCGAGCAGATTCAAGCGGCGCAAGTGAATTCTTCGCTCGACCAGCTTTATGCGTTGAAGCACACCGCCCTGAGCGGCGCGGCCAGTGTCGGCATCTCACTCGGCCTTACCAACAACTCCACTACGGCCGACTGGATCCGAGCCAACTCGGCTCCAAACCTCTGGCCCGTCGAAGGCCAGATCACAGCTTCTTTCGGAGAGCGCATCGATCCGTTTAACGGAGAAGGCGCCTTCCACTCCGGCGTTGATATCTCCGCGGTGGTCGGTTCGCCGGTGATCGCTCCGGCGGACGGAAGCGTCACTTTTGCCGACTTTCTGGGCGGCTACGGACGCGCCATCATGGTCGACCACGGACACGGCATCACCACTCGCTACGGCCATCTTTCGAGCTTCGCCGTCACCGCCGGCCAATTCATCCACCGTGGCGACACCATCGGCTACGTAGGCTCCAGCGGACGCTCCACTGGCCCGCACCTCCACTACGAAGTTCGCATCAACGACGCCCCGGTAAATCCCTACAAGTACCTGCGGCTGACCGTGGCGCGCGTCGGCGGGTTTGCGGCAGGATCGTAAGGCTCCTGTCCTTCAGTCCAATCCCTTAAAGAAATTGTCATTCTGAGCGAAGCGAAGCACCTGCTGTTCGTCTGCCGCGGGCACCGAAACTTTGGAACCTTTCTTACCCTTTCGCCTTCTTCACTTCCTCAATCAGCGGCGGCACAATGTCGAACAAATTCCCGACCACGGCAATGTCCGCAATCTCGAAAATCGGCGCCTCGGAATCCTTGTTGATGGCCACGATGCTCCGCGAACCCTTCATGCCGACCAGGTGCTGGATCGCACCCGAGATTCCCAGCGCCAGATAGAGCTTCGGAGCGACCGTCTGGCCGGACGAGCCGACTTGGCGGTCCATCGGCAACCATCCGTTATCGCAGATCGGACGCGACGCCGCCAGCTCACCGCCCAGCGCATCCGCCAACTGCTTTGCTAGCACGATATTCTTCTCTTCCTTGATCCCGCGCCCCACCGACACAATAATTTCAGCCTGCGTCAGATCGACCGCCTGCTTGGCTTCTTTGAAGACTTCCTGCGGCCGGTTGCGCACCACGCCATCCGGAATTTCGACGCTCACCGTCTCCACCGGAGCCGCGGCTGCTCCCGACTCGACTTTATCGGCGCGGAACGAGCCGTTTTGAAACGTGACGAAGCACGGCCCGGAGCCGGCAAAACTCACGTCGGCCACGAACTTTCCCTGAAACATTTGCCGCGTGAACAGCAGCTTCCCGCCTTCGTGCTTATAGCCGATCACGTCGCTGATAGCCGTGGTTTGCAAGGCCGTCGCCAGCTTCGGCACAAAATCGCGTACCTGATAGGTATGCGGCATCAACACCAGTTTCGCCGGATGCTTTTCCAAGAATTCCCGCAAGGCGTGGACGAACGCGTCTGGAGTGTAGGGCTCGAGCCTGGCTGACTCGATGGCGTAGACGTTGGCAACCTTCTTCGCCGCCACCTCGCTGGCGATGGCCGCCACGCCGGAGCCGACCACCGCTGCTTCCAGAGTCCATCCGGTCTGGGCGGCAATCGCCTGCCCGGCAGCGATCGTCTCCCACGAGACACGGTTCAGTTTCCCTTCGCGCTGTTCGACGATTACCAGAATTGTGTCAGCCATAAAGTCGGTTCTCAGTTCTCGGTTCTCAGTTCTCAGAAAAAGCCCAGTTCTTCACCGAGAACCGAGAACTGGGAACTGAGAACTTTGCATTCAAATTACGCGCAATTCATTCTTCAGCTTTTCCACCAGCTTCTTCGCCACTTCCGCCGGAGGGCCTTCCAGAAATTCTGTGTTCTTCGACTTCTGAGGCAGGTATAGCTTCTCGATTTTCTGCAAATTTGCGCCTACCGCCGATTGCACCTCGGCCATGGTGACCTTGCGCATGGGTTTGTTCTTGGCCTGCTTGATCCCGATCAGGGTTGCATAGCGCAGCTTATTGATGCCCGACTGGATGGTCAGCACGGCCGGCAAAGGCATGTCGACGTACTGAAAGAATCCCGCTTCCAGTTCCCTTTTCACCCGGATTCCGGCGTCATTTTTTTCAATCTGCATGATGATGGTCGCATGCGGCAATCCCAGAATCTGCGCCAGAATCACGCCCGTTTGCGCATAACCATAATCGTCCGACTGCAAGCCGGTAAAGATCAGGTCGAACTTGTCGTCTTTTATCGCCGCAGCGATGGCTCGCGCCGTGTTGTAGGCGTCGAGCCCGACAAAAGCATTGTCTTCCAGATGGATCGCCCGGTCCGCGCCTTTCGCGAGCGCCTCGCGCAACACCTGCGACGCCCGAGCCGGCCCTGCCGTAATGACCACCACCTCGCCGGTGTGCTTTTCCTTCTGCCGCAGCGCCGTCTCAAGCGCGAATGCGTCCGGCTCATTCACTTCGTAGGAGACATCTTCGCGAATCCACGTCCCCGCATCGTTCAGCTTCAGCGGAGCGTCCTTCTGCGGCACCTGCTTCAGGCAAACCAAAATCTTCACTGATCAACTCCCATCCCTTGCAGCGTCAGTCTGGTGGCCAAACTGTTAAGTATAAACGAGGGGATTGAACGAGGGATGGAGCACGGTCATTGCAGCGTCGTGACAGGACTACGTCCTTCAAGGGGTACACCACCGTAACCTTGACCGCGCCCATCTCGCTTGCGATGCTGAATGTTGTGAAGAAGTCTCAGAAGAGCAAGAGTCCGCGCGCCCCCCGCATCCGCGTCCCCAATAGTGAGCGCGCGGTATTTACGGTCGACGGTGTCCGCTTCGTTGGCGTGCTGCAGCGCCTTTCTCTAACGGGAGGTTCCGCCGTCCTCTCTAAAGGTCCGATTTCCCGTGGGACCATGGGTGAAATGGCTTTGGGCACGGTTTTCGGCAAAGTCAGCGCTCATATCGAATTCCTTCAGACCGGCGCCGATGGTGTGCCGCTGGCGCAAGCCTTCCGTTTCCTGGCCATGGATGATGCCAGTTCCAGACGCTTCGCTGCCGCCGCAAAACAAATGGAAGAAGAGGGCTTCAGCGACGCTCCGCCAGCCAAGCCGCTTTCCGCCCCGGCCTCGGAAACGCTAGGCCAACTCCTGCACAGCGTCCGGCGGCTCGCCGCCACACTCGTCGCCAACCGCACTTCCGCCAAGAGCTAGTACCCAAGCGGCGCCAAGTTTAAATAGTTGAGCGCTACTGCAGAAATGCGACGCTCTGCACGCCCGTGATCTCAAAGCGCTTTCGGCAGCGCATGTTCTTGCACATCATCATGTCGTCCCGCCGCAGCATGTAGGATTGCGCTTTGGCGAACTTCGCTCGGTCACGATCGTCCGCCCGTGGCGGCAGACTCTTCTTCTTCATGCGCACCAGCCACTGAATCTCATACTCCGCCGACTGATGGCAGTGCGGACAGCTCAAATTTGCCGGCTTCTTGTCGGACTTTTCATCAAAGAATTCGCGCTCATCCATAAAATATCAGGCCCTCGGCTTGGGATTCGGGATCTCCAGCCACCTCAGATTATTGCATTTTTGCGCAGCGAATGTGCGAAGATGCGGGCATCACGACCATGCCGCGCAAGCGCAAGAAAAAGATCTTCTCCGCCGCCCAGGTCGTTCGCGAAATGGCTCGCGAACGCGTGGGCAGTCCCAAACCGTCCCAACTCGTCCGCGCAAAGAAAAGCAAGCCGGAACGGCACAAGCCCACTTTGGGCAAACTACTGACAGATGAATGAGCGCCCGACTCTCAGTCGAACGTCGCGGAGACACTCGCGCCACCGACCGGGATGGTGACCGCGCAGGTATTGCCCGAAGAAGACGTGCAGCCTGACCAGTTAGCTAAACTCTGACCTGCTGCAGGCGTCGCCGTAAGTCCAACTGACGCCCCCACGGGATATTCTGAGATACACTGTGCCGGGCAACTGATGCCCCCCGTCAAACTTGTCACGGTACCGGAGCCGACAACCTGCACGCTTAATGTGGCCTCCGTACCGCCACCCGGGCAGACCGGATTGGCCGCGTCATTCACGGTCACGGTCGCATAACCAATCACGATGTTCGAAGCACCGCCAGTGCCTTCCGGCATAGTCGCCGAGACATTCGCGCCACCGCAGCCTGCTCCCGTCGTTGTCGCCAGACCAGCGCTTATCGTAACCACGTTATCGTTAACCGCCCAGGTCGCTTGACTGGTTACATTCTTCGTCGCCGGAGGATGGATGTACGTGCCGATCGCGGTGAACTGCCCTTGACCTCCAGCCGTCGGCGTCAGAAAAGTAAAACTAGCGGGAGTAACCTCAAGGCTCACCAGCTTCTGGTCGTGTCCGCAGCTCGGCATGCTCAACACCGCTCCCACTGCCACCAGCGCGCCCAAGGCGAGTCCAATATAGCTCCGCTTCATACCCACCACTCCTGGAGGCAAGTTCCGGCCTGCCCGCTTGTCAGATCGTGCTCGTCAAAGCTTGCAAATCAAGGTCGCAAAACCAGGGAAAGATAAAAGCTAGCGGAAGCACGCTTAAAAAGCAAGAAATGGAGTTTTGATTTTCGGCCGGGAGCTTGGGATTCGACTCTAGTGCCCGCCGTCATTGCTATTCAGAACGGCAGAGCTATCCTGAACGACCGGCCTCCGATGCCGTTGAAAGAGAGCGCGCTTCATGTCGGGATAGTACTCGGAGAGCACGTTGTAGACGCTGTTACCGCCCAGATTAACACCCCAGTTCGAGGACACACGGCTGACGCTGCGGTCCTTCTGCGGATAATAGCTGGTCGAAATGCCACAGGAGATCAATTGACCGAATATCTCCGAGTTATTGAATCCGGAGGTGCCGTCGTCCATGCGGGTAACAAACGTGCGATTGACGGCATACCAGATCCGGGAGAACGACGACCCTTTGCCTTGGCGAAAATAGCGCGGGTCTTCGTGCAGGATCGTGGGCAGAACGCCATAGATCAGAGCGCTGCTCGTAACCTGGTCGCCCTCGTTCGCCGCAAAGCGTTTCCCGTAGGCGTTCCAGCCCTGGCCGTACTGCGGTTGGCCGTTGCTGGCTTGTTGCAAAGCCGCCTGAAACGCGTTTCCGATGTGAGCACTGATGTCGAAGGCCTGATGCAGTGAGAGGATGAACTTTTCGCGGGTGGTTAATGGATGATGGTTGACCGGTACATCGTTCGTGTTCTCGAAGTCAGGGATCATCCCGAACATACGCTTGGGCAGCTCCGGAGGGTCGGGCAGGGTCGGCGGCTCCGGGACTGGGTTCGGCATTGCGTCCAGCGATAGATTCGCGGCAGTGAGCGCTGGCGCATCTGTTCTCGAGTCTTGAGTCTGCTGCGGATTCGTTTCCACTTTGCTTTGGGCGGAAAGGGAGTGCGTGCCCGGACCCGACAACAAAACGGCGACCCATAGGGCCCGCACCAGAGTTGCACCCATTATGAGGAGGTTGTCCCTTCAATGGCAGAAGCGTGAGATGGAGTATATGTCGCTGATACCCGGTCTCGGAACTGAATACCAGGGATGGAGGTAACGAAAGTGATCGCGACGATCGGGCGAACGATCGGGTCAAATCGCCTAATCGGATTCGCTCTTAGTCGACATGCTCGCCAACTTCGAACCCTTCTTCGGATGGAGGCAGGACATCCGTTTCGCCCGCAATCCAAACATACAAGGTCGGCAGCAGGAAGACGCTCATTATCAGGGCTGCGATCAGGCCGCCGACGATGACGATGGCGAACGGGCGCTGTGAGTCGGAACCGATGGCGTGCGAGAGAGCGGCAGGTAGCAGTCCCAGAGTTGCCACCAGCATGGTCATCATGATGGGTCGCAGCCTCAGGACGGCGCCCTCAACTGCAGCGTCCTCGATGGAATAGCGCCGCGCTCGCAGCTGATTGATGTATTCCAGCATGATGACTCCCGTCTGCACCGACACACCGAACAGCGCCAGGAAGCCCACGCCCGAGGAAACACTGAAATGGGTGCCGGTTATCCAGAGAGCAAGCAGTCCGCCAATGGGTGCGATCGCGACCGTCGCCATGATCAATAGCGCCCATTTGAAGGATTTGAACATCGTGTACAGGATGACAAAGATGAGGAGGATGGTGATGGGGAGCACGATCAGTAGACGCGCGTTGGCTCTCTTCTGGCTCTTGTACTCGCCTTCCCAATCAATGCTGTATCCGGTGGGCAGTTTCACCTGGTCGCCCACCTTCTTGATCGCTTCTTCCACCGTGCTGCCAAGATCGCGACCACGGACGCTGTACTTGATAGCTACATAACGTCGATTGCCCTCACGATAAATTTCCGAAGCGCCATCGGTCACGCTGATCTTGCAGAGCTGCGCGAGCGATACCCGTTCGCCCGAAGGCGCTAGCAGACGGATGTTCTCGATTGCTTCTGTTGTATCCCGATATTTTGGCAGGTAGCGCAGGGTAAGGTCGTAGCGCGCTTCGCCCTGGAGAACCTGGGTGAGCGCGTTCCCTCCCACCGCGGTCTGAACCGCATCCTGCACGTCGGAAACATTGATCTGGTAACGGGCGGCGGCTTCGCGATCCACGGTCACGTTAAGGTTGGGCTGGCCGAGGACGCGGAAAACTCCGAGATCCTCAACGCCATTGATTTTGCGCATAATGGCGACGATTTCGTCACTCTTCTGCTCCAGAACCTTCAAATCGTCGCCATAGATCTTCGTGGCCAGTGCGCCTTTTACTCCGCTGACAGCCTCTTCCATGTTGTCTTCGATAGGCTGCGAAAAGCCCCAGACCACGCCGGGGATTTTGTCGAGTTCGCGACCCATGGCCGCGATCAGTTCCTCTTTGTTCTCGTGGAAGACCGGCCGCCACTCCTCTTTCGGCTTCAGGTCCACGAAGTATTCGGTGTTAAAGAAACCCGTGTTATCGGTTCCGTCGTCTGGACGCCCCACCTGGCTGGTGCATTGCGGCACCTCGGGGAAGGAACAAAGGACGACTCGGGCCTGGTTTGCGATCCGGATGCCCTCGTCCGGCCCGGTGCTGGGCGCCAGCGTGCCGCGCACCCAGAGCGCACCTTCATCCAGGTGAGGCAGAAATTCGGAACCGATGACGCCGCTGAAAGCGAGGTACCCGCCAAAGACCATCAGAAGAACACACACCCCGACCGTGGTAAGGCGCCGTCGAATCGCCCAGCGCAGGCCGTCGCGATATCGTTCGCTCACATAGCTCATGACCGGGTTACGCCATTCGCTCGCCCCATGGGCGAACGCGAAACTTGCCAGCACGGGTGCGACCAGGATCGAGAACAGCAATGCCCCGAGCAGCGCGAAGGCTACGGTCCAAGCCATGGGGTGGAAGAGTCTGCCTTCCACGCGTTGCAGCGTAAAGATCGGCAAGAAAGCGGTAATGGTGATGACGATCGCATAGAACACCGGCCGCTGCACTTCATGCGAGGCAAAACTGATTCGTTCGGTAGCGGTCTTGACCCCATCAGCGTGGCTTAAATGGCGCACAATGTTTTCGATCAACACGATGGCCCCCTCCACGATCACACCGAAGTCCAGCGCGCCAAGTGACAGCAGATTGGCCGGAATGTGCATCAGGTTCAGACATATGGCCGCAAATAGCAATGCAAACGGAATGGTCGCAGCGACGATGAGCGCGCCACGAACATTACCCAGAAATAGCAGCAGGATGACCGACACCAGGATCATGCCTTCGGTGAGATTGTGCAGCACGGTGTGGGTCGTGTAGTGAACCAGCAGACTGCGATCGAGGAAAGGGACGATCTTAACGCCCTTGGGCAAGATGTGATCGTTGAGTTCTTTTACTTTTTCATGGATGTCAGCGAGCGCCTTCTCGCCGGTTGCGCCTTTGCGCAGCAATACGATGCCTGAGACTACGTCATCGTTATCGACAATCTTCCCGTCCTCGCGGTGCAGGGCTCGGGCAAACTGACCGAGGCGAATCTTGGGACCTTGCGAAACGACTGCAATGTCCTTGACCCGCAGCGGCGTGCCATTCTTGGTTACGATGACCGTGCGTTCGATGTCCTGCGCGCGGTCGACCAATCCGACGGAACGTACGTTGATCTGCTGCAATCCTTCCTGGATAAAGCTGCCGCCCGCGTTAGCGTTGCTATTGGTGAGTTGCTGCTCGACCTGGGCCAGGCTCAAGCCATACGCAACCAGTTTGTCGGGGTTGACGCGAACCTGGTATTCGCGCGTGGGGCCGCCGAAGCTGGCCACGTCCACAATGTTGGGGACAGACTTGAAACTCTTCTCGACGACCCAGTCCTCAATGGACTTCAACTCCATCGGGTCATACGCCGGATTCGTGCTGTGCAGGGTGAAGAAATAGATCTGGCCGACCGGGCTCCAATCCGTGCCCATTTGCGGCACAACGTTCGGCGGCAGCGTGACTTCGCTCAGGCGCTCCAGAACCCGTTCACGATTCCAGTCGTTGTCCGATTCGTCGTCGAAGATCAGCTTGATGTCAGAGAGCCCGAAAAGCGAGAAAGACCGCAGATGCACAACATGCGGGATGCCGTTCATCACGATTTCGAGCGGAATCGTGACCTGCTGCTCTATCTGTTCCGCCGAAATCCCGGGCCATTGCGTGATGATCTCGACGTAGTTATCTGCTACGTCGGGATAGGCCTCGATGGGAAGGTCATGGAACGCGACAATGCCTCCCGCGAAAAGCATCACGGCAAAACCCAGCACGAGCAGGCGGTTGTCGAGAGCAAAATCAACGACGCGGCGAATCATTCATTGTCCCCGTTTATTGCTCCAACGTATTTTCCAGAACGAGCGCATTCGAGACCACTTGATCTCCGGGTTTGATCCCTGAAACGACCTCTTGCAGGTTGTTGGAAAGCATGCTTCCTGTGACCACTTCCAGACGCCTGAAGCGTCCGGCGCTTATCGGCGCGTAGACCCACTCGCGATCATGCAAGTGCAGAATGGCGGTGGCGGGAACTGCCGCCCTGATTTCGGCTTGCTTGCCGTAAAAGGTGGCCGTGACGAACATTCCCACACGCATCATTCCGGGGTTCGCAACTTCGAGCCGAACTTTGGCGGTGCGGATGGTGGGATCGAGAACCGGCAGGATGTTATCGATCCGGCCTTTTAAAACCTGCTTGGGATAAGCACTGAGGCGAATATCCGCGTATTCGCCGACGTGTACCGCGTCGAGATCGTTTTCGTACACATCGCAGACGATCCAGACATAGGAAAGGTCAGAGATGGTGTAAGGATTCGGAGAGCCCAATCCTTGCACGCCCGATGCGTTGGTAACTTGCTGGTCCGTGATCACGCCCGATATGGGAGCGAAGATATCGACGATTCCCGATGGATGATCCTTATCAATGCCGAGAAGCCGCAACTGCTCGATGGAGGCATCCAGACCGGCTTTGGCGTTGTCAGCGGCGTCTTGGGCCTGTTCGAGAGCGCTCTTGGCCACGGCGCCCTTATCGTAAAGGATCTGCTGCCGTTCGAGCTGTTGTCGCGCCAGCAGATCATCGTTCACGGCTTTGCGATACGTCTGGTACGCTCCGGAAACATCGTTGCTCTGAACCCTGAGCAACAACTGGCCCTTCTTCACGGTATCGCCTAACCTGGCCTTAATTTCCACCACGCGCCCCGCGGCTAATGAGATCACGGGCACGGCGCGCGCGACATCGGGCTGCACCACGCCGGTGACATTCAACGCCGGCGCCGCTTTATGCTCGACCGCAGTCACCAATGGGAACTGGTCGGGATGGTCCACTTTGAAATTGTTGGCATCCAGGTCAGGCTCGACGGTTGCCGCAGGTGGCGCCTCGGCCTTCGGGTCGGCCTTATTTTCGCCGCAGCCGGCGAGCATAGTGAATGCAACACACACAATCGCCGCTATGAAACACACCCAGCTGAACGACTGCCGCCGGCGAACCGATGTGGTTGGTGTTGTGATCGTCATTGGATTACCTCGCGCCCCACCGCGAGATTCAACTGACTCGCGGATATCAAATAAGAGCCGACCAGGTTCACATAATTGAGCTGAACGCTGCGGTAGTCGTTTTCCGCGCTCAGAAAGTCCAACAAAGATGCCCCTCCATGCTGATACGCAAAAGTAATGGTCTCGCGGACGCGCACCGCCTGCTGTAGATATTTCGCCTTATAGGGCCGAAGCAGAATCACGTTGCTGTTGACCGTGGCGTAGGCGGAATCGACATCACTGAATACTTGCGCCTGGGCGGCATCGAGCAACCTCTGGTTCCGATCTATGTCCAATTGCGTGCGCAGCTTCTCCCCCTGGTTCCGGTCGAAGATACGCAGTGGAATGCTTACATTGAAGCCAATGTATTGGTCGATGGGAGGGTTCCGGCCCACGTCAAAACCAAAAGTTGGATCGGTCGAGCCATTGGCAACGGCGAGTTTGTGGTCGGTCCTGGCCTTCTCTACTGTCTGAATCGCCGCTCGCAGGTCAGGCCGCGTGTCCAATGCGATCTTGCGGAAGTCGTCCAGAGGTCCAAGTTGGTCGCTGAAGTCGAATGGCCCGGTTACGTCAAACTGTTCAACCGGCGTCCGGTCGTTTAGAAGCATCAACAGCTGAATCTTTTCGGTTCGGAGATTGACCTCGGCGGTTTGCAAATCCGATTCGAACTGGACCCGCTGCAATTCCAGACGATCCAAGTCGATTTGCGCGATGTCGCCTGCTTTGAATCGTTCCCGGCTGATGTCAAGCACATGGTCGTAATAGGCCAGGTTCTCCTTGGCCACATCCAGAACCGCTTTGGCCTGCAGGGTTCCGACGAATGCGCCGCGCAAGCTGAACAGAAGATTTCTTTCCAGATCATCCTGGCTGGATACGGCGATCGCCGTCCCCTCTTTCGCGCTCTCCAGCCGTAATTCGCGCTTATGCTGGCGCTCATGCAGGTAGCTGGCGGATGCGGTCGTCAACAGGTAGCCGAACGTACTGTGAGGCGGTCCACCGTTGAACGGATCGATCTGATCGACATCGAACGCCAAGCTCGGGTTCGGCCGCAGGTGGGCGGTAATCTCTTCGGCCTTGGATTCGTCAATGCTTAGCTTCCCGGCCAGCAGGGTGGGGTTGCGCTGTTCGAAACGGTCTTTCACCTTCTCCCAGGTCAAACTTAGTGCGGGCGGGGCAGACTGCGGGGTCGGCGACTGAACTGGCTGCTGAGCGGACGAAGCCACGGCAGCTCCCAGCGCTGGAACCAGGAGACGCCAGAAACATCGCTGGATTTTTATTCGCATCCAGTAACTCCGTCGCGGCCGCTCGGATTTTCCGAAGGCTTGGTTGAGATTTGGCCCGTTATCTCCATGGGGCGTCCGCCATCTGAGTGTCGGATGCTCCTGTATGTAAGGCCCCTGTAAGAATTACCAAAAAAGAGAGGGGAGTCGCCGTCGATTCTTGAATTGAAATGGATCGGCGATTTCGCAAGCTACGTGAGGAGGCGGGAGTACGGAGGAGCGCGGCTGGCGCGAAGAATGGAGGGGGCAACGGGCGCCGAAAGAGGCACCGTGAACAGTTCGTGCCAGCCCCGGCTGATGAGTCCGAGCGACGCCGCGACGGAGACGACAGCAGGCGGATTCTGCCACGGGTTGTGCCAGACGGAAACTCTCTCAACCGCCGCCTGGCAGACGCTGCGCTTGCATGGCGAAGATTCTTCCATTTCGGCGCGCATGGCGTGTAGATCATCGGATGCCGAGATCACCGGGAACAGCAGAACAAAAACGCAGCCCAGTACGCAAAGAAAGACGAACGGGCGCACCGCCGGACTTTTTGCTCGACTATCCGAAGCGGCCGAAGAAGCTCGTTGCCGCCACAGTAGATAGCCGGGCACCAGCAGGGACAGCCAGCAGAGATTAAGAAAAAGCTCCATACTCACGATTTTCTCGGAGAATACACCACGAACACAATCTGGTGCAACTGCCTCAGCATACTGAGGATAGCACGCGAACGGCAAGTGACTTGCGTACCCGGTTAGGACTTGCCGGGCGGCAAAGCCGCTACGGGCCCTGCGTGACCTGCAGAGGTCGCGGGGTCTGGAGTCTCTGGCGGAGGATAGTCATCCGGGCCGGGATTTCAGCAATGGCATCGGCGTGGATCACGTAGCCGCCGAACGGTAGCGTGTTGCCAAAGGGAATCTTGACGTTCGTAACCCCGGCGTTCAGTGGGAAATGCTCGTAGCCGATTGCCGTTGCGCGCCCGTTTTCGGCGACGGCTACGACGATGACGGTTAGATCGAAGGTGCTTTTGGAACCATTGGAGACCTGCAAGGAGCCGTCAATCCGATCGTCGTGGACCTTTGGAAAGTCCAGCCATTCGAGCAACAGAGATGTAGACACCACAATCTGGAGCTCTTTGTTAATGCTGTGCGCGGGCAGGCCGGAGTCTTCGACTCTTAAGGTCAGGGCAAAAGAGCCGCGTTTAGTGGGGCGTCCAGCCAGCAGGCCATCGCGGCTGAGCGTGATTCCTTCGGGAAGATCGCCACTGGCCACGCTCCAGACGTAGGGCGGAACGCCGCCGTGGGCATGGAGAAGAATGTGAAATTCCACACCTGCGTCGAGTGGGGGCAGAGTTTCATTCCCCACGGCGAGCGGCGGAGCTTGCGCGGTCAGCGGAACGCAGAAACAAATCAGGATCGCAACGAACCGCATGATTTTCGTGAAATTCATCTTGGCTCGTTTGATTTTACGCTGGGCACAGCGTAAAAGAACTGCAATATGTCCTATCGTCTATCCCGCGTCGTGGTTGGCCTTTTCTTGGTTTGTTTGCTCGTTTGCTTGACGAATCCGGACGCTCTGGCGCAGGCAGCAGCTTCTTCCCAGCAGAAAACCGAGAAGCAAACGAAGACTGCCAACTCCGACTCCGAAGAAGCCGCGATCTTCGAACGAATCCTGAATCGTGTCCGCTTTGAAAACGACGGAACCGAAGTCAGCGAGACCGAGGCCGTGATTCGGATTCAGAGCCAGGCGGGGGTGGAAGAATTCGGCCAAATGGTTTTCGGCTACTCATCGGCGACTGAGAAGCTGGAAATCGAATATGTCCGCGTGCGCAAACCGGACGGGCAGGTAGTGGTGACGCCGGAGTCGACAGCGCAGGATTTCGCTCCCGATGTGCTGAAAGAAGCTCCGATGTACAGCGACTACCGGCAGCGGCATATTTCCGTGGCGGCGTTGCAGCCCGGGGACACGCTCGAGTACCGCACCGTCACGCGCGTTCTCACGCCGCTGGCAGCCGGAAACTTCTGGTACGAATACACATTTCCGAAGGGAGTAGTGGTCAACGAAGACCGGCTCGAAATTAACATCCCGAAATCGCGCGATGTGAAGCTCAAGACGCCGGCGCGAAAACCGGAAATTCAGGAGGTCGGAGACCGGCGCATTTACACCTGGGTGGTGAAGGATATCCAGCCGGATCGCGACAAGGACAAAGATAAAGATGAGGCGGACGAACCCACCAGTCCCGACGTGCAGTTGACGACTTTCACGAACTGGGATCAGGTGGCGCAATGGTATGCAAAGCTGCAAGGCCAGCGCATGACGGTGGACGACAGCGTGCGAAAAAAAGCAGACGAGCTCACCAAGGGCGCGAACACGCCCACCGAGAAAGCGCGACGACTGTACGATTTTGTGGCGCGGAGTGTACGGTACGTGAGCATCTCGCTAGGAGTCGGCCGCTATCAGCCGCACTCGGCTTCGGACGTCCTGCAGAATGGCTACGGTGACTGCAAGGATAAACACACGTTGTTCTCCGCGATGCTGCGGGCGGAGGGAATTCAGAGTTATCCGGTGCTGATCGACAGTACGCGCCAACTGGATGAAGACGTTCCCTCACCGGCACAGTTCGATCACGTGATCACGGCGGCACGGCTGGGGACGGGAACAGAGCTGACCTGGCTCGATACAACTCCTGAAGTGACGCCCTTCGGCCTGATTCTCTACCAGTTGCGAAACAAGGAAGCCGTGTTGGCGTCAGACGACAGCGAGGGAGGCTTGCGCCGTACGCCGGCGGATTCTCCCATCAAGACCTTCATGCACTTGACTCTCGACGGCAAGTTCAGCGAGTTCGGCGCGCTCGACGCGACCCTTGATGTCACCGCCCAGGGGGATCGCGACTGGCCGATGCGCGCCAGCTTTCGGCGATTTTCGCAGGCGCAATGGAAGGACTTTGTCAAAGCCCTCTCTGCAAGCTGGGGCTTGCCAGGCGATGTCGATGAAGTGCAGCTCGATCCCATCGAGGATACGAGCAGGCCTTTTCATCTGAAGTATCACCTGCATCAGGACCAGTATTTTGTAGTTCCATCGACAAGCGTGAATTTTCGTCCGATTCCGCCGCTGGGGATGCCGGCGATTCGAGCGTCGGAAAAGAACACGGCACCCTTGAACATCGGCCCGGCAGGTGAAGCGGACTACCGGGTCCACTTGCAATTTCCCACCAACTACACGATGCGCACACCGACCCCGGTGAAAATGTCGCGAGATTATGGCGATTATTCATCAACCTATTCGCTGAGCACTTCCGGGAACATGGGGATTCTGGAGGGCGAGCGCAAACTTGTCGTGAAGATGAACGAGTTGGCGGCGGCGCGACGCGCGGATTACGAATCGTTTCGCAATGCCACGCAGAGCGATCAAGACCAGCTTTTGTCGTGCACCATCCTGACGCCGTCGGGTCAAGGGGCGCAGACGGCTTCAAAAATGGAGGGCACTCCCGCGGAGTTGCAAAAGGCGGGGATGAAAGCGCTGCAGAGCAAGGATTATCAGACGGCGATCACACTGCTGAAACGCGCGGTGGATGCGGATGTCCCGCAGCCGAGCCTAAAGGACGGCTGGTATGACCTGGGACAGGCCTACGGCGGAGCCAACAATCACCAGGCAGCGATCGGCGCCTTCCGGTTGCAGATCGAGCTTGATCCGAATCACAACCAAGCGAATGGCGACCTGGCAATGGAGTTACAACAAACGGGAAAGACCGACGAGGCGATCGCGGCGTATCGCAAGCAGTTGGAAATTACCCCGTACCAGAAAACGACCCTGAAGAATTTCGGCCTGCTGCTGGCGCAGTTGGGACGTGATGCCGAAGCGCGCACGGAACTGGAAGCGGCAGCCGCGATTCCTCCGGCTGATCCGGAAACGAAGATGGCGCTGGCGCAGGTGTACACCCGACTAGGAGAGAAATCCCAAGCGCAAGAGTTGATGAAGGGGCTGACGGGCAGCGCGGACGCGGATTCGAGTCAGGGTATTTTCGCGGACGCGCTGAAAACCGATATCAATCCGACCGAGACCGAGAACGATGCCCAGCAAGTTCTCTACGACATTGGAGGGCAGTTCGACTCGGGCGAGTTCGATCGGTTGGGGCCTTCGGCGTTTTCGTCGATGAGACTGGTGGCGCTGTCATGGGCGCGCATCGGATGGGCGAAATTTCAGCGCGGCGAGAATCTGCCGGCCATGCAGTTTCTCACGTCGGCGTGGCTTTTGAGCGAGTCGGGGACAGTCGCTAATCGGCTGGCACAAGTGCTCGAAAAACAGGGCCAGGTGGAGAAGGCACGTCACATGTATGCGCTGGCCGTAGCGGCAGGCGGCAGCGACAAGCAGGATTCGCTGGCGCGCTTGGCCAAGCTGGCGGGCGACTCGGGCGCTGCGGAAAAGTACGTCGCAAAGGCGTCCACGGAGTTAGTGCAGGAACGCACCGTGCAGCTCGGGCCGATCCTAGCGAGTGGCAAATCGGTTTCGGCGCGGTTCAATCTAGTGTTTGATAGCTCGCCGCGCCCCGAGCGCGCAGAGTTTGTTGACGGGGATGAAAGCCTTCGTTCCGCGGGCGACCAAATGCGCGAGAAAGATTTCCCGGTAAGGTTTCCGGATGTGTCGTCGGTGAAAATCGTGCGCCGGGGCCTGTTGACTTGCAGCGGCTCGGGATGTGGGATTGAGCTGCTGTCCATCGAAAAGGAATCTATTCAGGGAGCGCAGGTCGGTTCGAAGAAGTGAGGCGGCTTATGACGGATTTAAGAGCGACGATTGCATCCGACCTGGCGGCCCGTTACCAGAAGCTGGCGGGTGTAGTTTGCGAATTGGCCACACCCCTGAGTGAAGATCAATTCTGGACTAAGCCCTTCGCGTTCGGCAACAGCTTCGGCCACCTCGTGCTGCATCTCACCGGCAACTTGAATTACTACATTGGTACGCAGATTGCGGCGACAGGCTATGTGCGCGATCGTCCGCTGGAGTTCTCCGACGCGACGCGGCCACCCAAGGCAGAAGTGTTGAAGAAATTCGATCAGACGATTCAGATGGTGCTCGGCGCAATCAAGTGTCAGTCGCTGGAAGACTGGTCAAAGGAATACACGGCAGTGGGTGCCGATGCCCGCGACCGATTTGGCATCGTCCTGACGTGCGCAACCCATCTGCATCATCACATCGGCCAGCTGATGTATCTGCAATTTGAGTTGAAGCGGAAAGGCTGAGATTTTTCTCGTGTGGTGGCGGGGCTCCGCCCCGCAGGAACGGGTCAAGGCCTCGTCACTGGACTTACGATATGATGCGCTTTACGGGTGCGCAACTATGAGCCGCGCTGTTGAAACTACCTCCCCACGTTCTGCCGAGGCAGGCCATTGGGGCAAAGAAGTTCGGTCGGACGTGCATGTCGCCTTTGAGGCGCGGGACACCGGTGGGATCGAGACCTCGCTGGAATCTCGTGTCGCGCCCTTTTACGGCTCGGCCATCATGGAACAGACGCGGGACGTCCTCGCCGAACTGGGAGTGAAGCACGCGCGGGTTGCGATTCATGACGAAGGCGCGCTGCCCTTTGTGATCGCAGCTCGCATCGAGGCCGCGGCCAGGCGCGCGGGGATCGGGCTGGGCAAGCGCTCGCTGCCGGAGCAGCATCCGCTGCCGCCGCCCTCGCCAAAAGATAGGCTGCGTCGATCGCGCTTGTGTCTGCCGGGCTCTGAACCCAGGTACTACATCAACGCCGCACTGCATGGGCCGGACGCCGTGGTTCTCGACCTGGAAGATTCGGTGCACCGCGAAGAAAAGGATGCGGCTCGCATCCTCGTGCGAAACACTTTGCGAGCGGTCGATTTCGGATCGTGCGAGCGCATGGTGCGGATCAATCAGTTGCCACTCGGGCTCGAAGATCTGGCGGACGTCGTGGGCGAGAATCCGGACCTGATTTTGATTCCAAAAGTCGAAGAGCCCGAGCAAGTGCGGGAAGCGGATCGCATGATCGGCGAGATCAAATTACGCCACGGAATTATCCGGCCGATCTGGATTATGCCGATCATCGAATCAGCGCTGGGAATCGAGAACGTATTTGCCATCGCGAGGGCGAGTGAAAACGTAGCGGCGCTGGCGATTGAGCTCGAGGATTACGCCGCCGATTTGGGCGTCGCGAAGACGACGGAAGGACACGAGTCGCAGTATGCGCGGTCGCGCGTGGTGAATGCGGCGCGCGCGGCGGGCGTGCAGGCAGTCGATTCGGTCTTCAGCGATGTCGCCGACCTGGACGGTTTGCGGCGTTGGGCAGAAGCGTCGCGGGCGGCCGGGTTTGAAGGCATGGGATGCATCCATCCCGGGCAGATTCGGGTGATCCACGAGGCGTTTCAGCCGACGGCGGTCGAGATCGACAAGGCGCAGAAAGTGGTGGCCGCTTTTGAAGAAGCCCAGAGCAAGGGGCTGGCCGCGGTGAGTCTGGGCTCGAAGATGATCGATCCGGCGGTCGTGCAGCACGCGTTGAAGCTGGTGGAAAGGGCGAAGGCAATGGGAGCGATCTCGTGAGCGGGAGTGTCAAAGAGAGCGCGAAAGAAAGAGTAGAACTGGCGCATAACGCCGCGGGGCGGGCCGTGCCGACGATGGTCAACGGCAAGCCGCAGATTCCATTTTTGGGCGCGGGCAAATATCAGCCGCGCGGGCGGAAGGCGGCGCCGGCGATCTGCTCCAATAAAGACTATCCGGATAGCGGCGATAAGCGCGTGGCCAATCTGGAGACCGCGCTGCGCAACTGCGGGTTGCGCGACGGCATGGTGATCTCGAACCATCATCATCTGCGGGACGGCGATCGAGTGGCGCTCATGGCGCTGGAAGCAGCGGCCAAGATCGGCGTCAAAGACCTGATGTGGTTCCCGAGCGCGTCGTTTCCGTCCCAGCACGGCGCAATCGATCTGATGAAAAAAGCCGTGATTCATCATATCGAAGGCTCTATAAACGGTCCTTTGGGCGAATACTGCACGCAGGGGAAGATGCGCGGCATGGGCGTGCTGCGTTCGGACGGCGGCCGCTACCAGGCGATTCAGGACGGAGAAGTCCACATTGACATCGCCGTGATTGCGGCGCCGACCGCCGATTTTTTCGGCAATGCGGATGGCTCGCATGGCAAATCGGCATGCGGCTCCCTCGGTTTTGCGCTGGCGGATTCGACCTACGCCGACCGCGTGATTGTGGTTACCGACAATCTGGTGCCCTTTCCGTGTGTGCCCTGGCAGATTCAAGGCAACAACATAGATTTCGTTGTAGAGGTGGACTCGATTGGCGATCCGGCAAAGATTTTTTCTGGCGCGACGCAGATTACGCGCTCACCCGATCGGCTGCGGATCGCGGAGCTGGTGGCGCAGTTTCTGCGGGCAACGGGAATCATGAAGAATGGATTTTCCTTTCGGGCAGGGGCGGGCGGGATCGCGCTGGCGTACGTCGAGTATCTGAAACAGATGATGAAAGAAGATGGGGTGAAGGCACGCTTCGTTCGCGGCGGATCGACGAAATTTCTGGTGGAGTTGCTGCAGGAAGGCCTGACGGAGTACATCCTGGATGGGCAGACGTTCGATCTGGACGGAGTGAAGTCGATCGCGAACGATCCGCGCCACGTGGCCACTTCGCCGTTCGCTTTTTACAACTACCACGGCAAGGGGGACTTCGCTTCGCTGGTCGATGCCGTGGTCTTGAGCGCGACCGAAGTTGACGTGAACTTCAACGCCAACGCGGTGACGCACTCTGACGGCCGATTGCTGCACAGCATCGGCGGATGGCAGAATTGCCTGTTTGCCGGCTGCACCATTCTCGCGCTGCCGTCGTTTCGCGATCGTATTCCGGTCATCGTGGACGAAGTTACAACCATGACGGGGCCGGGTGAGATGATTGACGTGGTCGTAACCGAGCGCGGAATCGCGATCAATCCGCGGCGCACGGACCTCCTCCATGCGGTCATGGGTTCGAAGCTGCCCGTTCGTCCCATTCAGGACATCAAGACTGAAGTCGAAAAGATTTGCGGCAAGCCCGCGCGGCCGAAGTTGGGCGACCGTCCGTGCGCGGTGGTGAAGTGGGTCGATGGCACGGTGCTGGATACGGTATGGCAGGTTAGCTGACGTAAAGTTTCAAGCGATGGCAGGTTCGCGGGCGGACAGGTATCCTGATCTGCCCGATTTTATTTTGCGGAGGCGCGAGTGCGCGGCTTGAAAGCAAAGCGAGTCCTGATCACCGGCGGGGCCAGCGGCATAGGAGCGGCCACGGCAGCGCGATTTCTTGAAGAGGGGTCGGTGGTCTGCGTGCTCGATCGCGACGCCGAGGCGCGGCGAAAAATTCTACACGACTTGCCGGGACTGGCCGCAGCGTTCGACGCCGACGTTTCGAACCTGAAACAGGTGCAGGCCGCCTTCGCCGAATCGGTTCGCCTGATGGGCGGCGTGGACGTGCTGGTGAATAACGCCGGCATCAGCATCCGTCATAACTTTCTAGACATCACGCCGGAAGAGTGGGACAAAGTGATGGCCGTGAATCTTACCGGAGTGTTCTACGTTGCGCAGACGGCCGCGCGGCACATGATGGATCGTGGCAGCGGCGCGATTCTGCAAACCGCGTCGACCAACGGCGTCATGGGGTATCCGCTTTATGCGGATTACAACGCGACCAAAGCCGGCGTTATCGAGCTGACGAAGTCGATGGCGCTTGAGCTGGCTCCGAAAGTACGTGTATGCGCGGTGGCTCCGGGATACGTGATGACGCCGATGCAGCGCGCCGAGTACACCGATGAAATGATCGCAGAGGTCAATCGGAAGATTCCTTTGCGCCGGCATGCTGAGCCGGAAGAAATTGCGGCGCTGTTTGCGTTCCTCGCTTCCGACGATGCGCAAAATATCACCGGCCACGTTTACACCTGCGACGGCGGAGAAACCGCAGGGGGGCTGGCCAGCCGTTAGTGACGCCGCCGTCGTTCCCGTGCGAAGGAAAAGGAAAGAGTTGGCATGAGCACGATTGTCTTTCTTGGCGGAGGCCGAATCACGTCCGCAATGCTGGCCGGCCTGCGCCTCAGCGGCACCAGACATCGTCTCGTCGTGCATGATCGCAATCCGGGCAAGCCGCGCGATCTGAAACAGCGCTACGCAGTCACTGTCGAGCCCGACTTGAGGAGCGCAGTCAAGCAGGCGGACGTGCTGATCGTCGCAGTTCGCCCAAGTTCGGTTCGCGAGCTTCTTCAAATCGTCGGCAAGGTCCTCGAAAAAGCGAACCGGGCATTGCCGGCAAGAAAGACGCTTGCCGTCAGCCTGGCCGCAGGTGTGCCGCTGCGCGCACTGAGCAAGCAGACGGGCGCGCCCGTGCAGTGGGCTCGTGCCATGCCGAGTCCTCTCTGCCGCAGCGGGCGTGGCCTCACGGCCGTAACCTTTCCCCGGACTTTGCCGCGCGCGGACCGCAAATGCGTCCACGATCTTTTCGCCACCTTCGGTCAGGTGGTCGAAATCCGGGAAAAGAAGTTCGATGCGTTCACCGTGACCTTCTCATGCAGCCACGGCTATCATGCGCTGGCAACTCTGACGCGAACTGCGCAAGCGGCAGGCCTTGACCGAAACACGGCGCTGCTGGCGAGCGCGCATGCGTTGGCGGACGGGATCATCGCCTGGCGCGAAGGGAAGCATTCCCTGCAGTCGCTGCTTGAGGAGGCGGCCACTCCCGGTGGTGTTGCCGCGGCCACCACCGCTAAAATGGATGCTGCCGGAT
Organism: uncultured Acidobacteriaceae bacterium; assembly: GCA_963747545.1. GTDB lineage: Bacteria > Acidobacteriota > Terriglobia > Terriglobales > Acidobacteriaceae > Acidiflorens. The sequence goes on from CAVVFQ010000007.1 coordinate 668,596, forward strand.
ACCAACGAGCAATACGGCAGGGAGTTGCCGCCGGACTGCGGCGGGCTCGTGCGAATGCTGGCAAATAATTTTTGGAACGGATAACCATATGCTTGCGTATCCGTCTAACAAAACATAGTTGTGTGTGAAGGCTGTCTAAAAACCACAAAACATTCTTTGGAGATTCGATGCGATTTTTGATTTGCCTGCTGACTGCCGCCCTGCTGATTCCGGCCACTGTGGCCGCCGCCAATCCACCCGCCGATCTCGAAGCGCGGCGTAAAGCGCTGAACGACCTGCTGCACGAGCAATGGGAATACACCATGCGCAGGAACCCAATCTACGCTTCCATTTTGGGTGATAAGCGCTACAACGATAAACTTGACGACTTCTCCCAGCAAGCCATCGATGACAATCTGGAACAGACTCGCCGCTTCCTCGACCGCTTCGAGGCAATTGACGCAACCGGCTTTCCCGAACAGGAAGCGCTGAACAAAGAGCTCATGGTTCGAGACCTGAAGATGGATCTGGAGGGCGCACGCTTCAAACCGTGGGAGATGCCGGTAAATCAATTCAGCGGAATTCACATCGACGCGCCACAGCTGGTCAGCGTCCTTTCATTCGAGAGCGTCAAGGATTATGAGGACTACATCACGCGACTGAAGCTACTTCCCGTCTTGTTCGACCAGACCACCGAACAGATGCGCAAGGGCATGGCGGCAGGATTGATGCCGCCCAAGATTCTGCTGGAAAAAGTTGTGACGCAGGCGAACGGCATCGCCACGACGCCCGTGGATCAAACTCCATTCGTGCATCCTTTTGACAAATTTCCCGATACCATCTCCGAAGCCGATCGCAAGCGGCTCCGCGAAGCGGGGTTGGCTGCGGTTAAGGATTCCGTGCTTCCCGCCTACGTCAAGTTCACCGCGTTCGTTCACGACGAGTACGCGCCCAAGGGCAGAACCGAGCCTGGAGCCTGGTCTCTGCCGGATGGCGACGCGCGGTATGCGTTCCGCGTAAAAGAAAGCACGACGACAAATTTGTCTCCCGAAGAGATCCATCAGCTCGGGCTGGAGCAGGTGAAAGAGATTGAAGCCCGCATGCTCGCGGTGGTGAACCAACTCGGCTACAAGGATCTGAAGAGCTTCAGCGCCTCACTCCCGGATAATCCCAAGGTCCACGTGCATTCCCGGAAGGAGATTCTCGACCTCTACCAGAAATACACCGATCAAATGTATCTGAAGCTGCCGGAGATGTTCGGACGTCTCCCAAAGGCGAAGGTGGAAATCCTGCCCATCGAGGCGTTCCGCGAAAAGGAGGCCTCCACGGAATACGTTGAAGGAACTCCGGATGGATCTCGTCCCGGCCACATCATGGCCAACACCGGCAACTTCGAGAAAGGCACCACGCTCGACATTGAGACCACCGCCTATCACGAAGGCGTGCCCGGACATCACATGCAGATTTCGATCGCGCAGGAATTGCCCGAACTACCTCTTTTCCGCAAGCACGAAGAATATACGGCCTACACGGAAGGCTGGGCGCTCTACTCGGAGCGCTTGGGCAAGGAAGTTGGATTCTTCCAGGACCCGTACAGCTACTATGGCCACCTGCAGGACGACATGCTGCGCGCCATCCGGCTGGTTGTCGACACCGGCTTCCACTACGAACACTGGACCCGCCAACAGGTGGTCGATTTTTTCCACGCCCACTCGGCCATTGACGAGGCCGAAGTGCAGAGTGAGACCGACCGTTACATGGCATGGCCGGCGCAGGCGCTCGGTTACAAAATCGGACAGCTCGAAATCCTGAAGTTGCGCCAGTACTCAAGAGAACAACTGGGTGACAAATTTGACATACGAGCTTTCCACGATCAAGTACTCTCAGGCGGCGCGCTGCCCATGGACGTACTGAGCACGCGTATACACGAATGGGTCGGACAACAGAAGGCGCAAGCCTCGTTATCACGGTCGAGCTCGACTCAAAGCCAGTAGATCATTTCGGAGTATCATTTCCGGCTATGCCGACTCCTGAAGAAGAACGGGCACGCACAGCCGGCGTGTACTCCGCGATGAGCGACGAAGAACTTGGCGAGATCGCTGAGAGCGGCGATGAATTGAGCGACGCTGCGAACGAAGCATTTCAGGCGGAGGTTGCGAGGCGCGGCCTCAAGATCGAGTTAGCCCAGCCCGGCGGCACAGACGTTTTCGAATTCAACGAAGCCGTGACGTTGCGCCAGTTCCGCGATCTTCCCGAAGCGCTGCTAGCGAAGGGCAGTTTGGAATCGGCGGGGATTCAAGCTTACCTGGTCGACGACAACATGATCCGCATGGATTGGTTCATCTCCAATCTTCTCGGCGGAGTCAAGTTGAAGGTTCGCCTCGAAGACGCTGAGGCAGCCGGCGAAATTCTGAACCAGCCAATCCCCGAAACGCTGGATGTCGAAGGCGTCGGAGACTTCGAGCAGCCGAAGTGTCCCCGCTGCCATTCTCTCGATGTCAGCTTCGAAGAATTGAATAAGCCAGTCGCATATCTGACGGCATACGCCGGCGTTCCCCTCCCAGTGTACAAACAGGGATGGACTTGCGATGCCTGTGGCAATCAGTGGGAAGAGCAGGGCCCTGGGTGAATTGTTCCGCCGTGGTTATAATCCTCACCAATGCGACAGTTCTTCCGCATGCTGCTCTTGGCTCTGGTGCTGATGACGGTGGCGCTGATTTCGGCGCTCACCGCCATGCAGTTGGCCATCCACGGGCGCGAGGTGGCCATCCCGAAACTGGTGGGCATGAGTCCGCTCGAAGCCGAGCGCGCGGGTGCGGCTTTGGGTCTGCAGGTTGCGGTCGAGCGGCAATTCTACAGCGCTGACATCCCCGAGGGAAAAATCATGACCCAGGTGCCGCCACCGGGAACTAAGGTCCGACGCGGCTGGGCGATTCGCCTCGCACAGAGTCTGGGGCCGCAGCGGGTAGCGATTCCCGACGTAACAGGAGGGAGCGAGCGGGTCGCGGAGCTAAACATACGGCGTCGCGGACTGAGTCTCGGTTCGGTCGCGCGCGTCAATTTGCCAGACGCGCCGCTGGACCAGGTGATATCGCAAAGCCCGCCCGCGAAGGCCAGCGGCGTGTCCGCGCCAAAAATCAGTTTGCTGGTCAGCGACGGCCCCGAGCCTCCAACCTATGTAATGCCGAACCTCACTGGACAACCGCTCGGCAGCGCGACGCTGGCGCTGCAGGACGCCGGCATCAAAGTCGGCAGAGTCAGCGTGGTGCCGCCGGCATCGACAACGTCTCAGCAAGGCGAGCCGCAAGCCGTGCCAGTTGCGCCGTCTGCGGCCTCCGAGCCCAGTGCCGCGAGCATGATCGTGACCCAGAACCCGGCGCCCGGACAAAAAATTGTTGCCGGCAGTGCAGTGAATTTCGAGGTTCGCTAGTGTTTGCTCCTCAATTTCAACTGCACAACTTCCTATTGTCATCCTGAGCGAAGCGAAGGACCTATGCACTTGGATGCCGCAATAGACGAGGGTTTCTGCCTCGCTCAACATGCGAACCCTATCCTTCGAGTGCTCATCTCCGTTCGATCATCGCGGCGAAAAAACCATCGCAAGGATGCACGCCGGGAATTGTTCTCAGATACGGACCCTCCAGCAACGATTCGACGTCCTTCCAGCACATTTCCCCCGACTTCCGCAGTTGGTCCAGCTCTCCCTTGCAATCGACGACCTTGAATCCCTCCGCGCCCTCGATGGCAGCCTCTACCACCGTTTCGTTTTCTTCGTGCTCCAGCGAACAGGTGGAATAGACGAGTCGTCCGCCGATCGCAAGCTGGGCGAGCGCGGATTTTAGGATGTCCACCTGCCGCGATTGAAGATCGCGCAGGTCTTCTTTCTTGAGCCGCCACTTGATCTCTGGATTGCGCGCCAGAGTCCCAGTACCTGAACAAGGCACGTCGGCGAGAATGCGGTCAAACGTGATAGAGGATGAAAATGGCAAACGTCGCGCGTCCGCTGCGACCACGTGAACGTTCGGCAAGCGACTGAGGCTCTGCAGCAAGCGCGCGCGGTGCAGATGGAGCTCCGTCGCCAACACTTTAGCGCGCGGGTTGCGCCGCGCGATCAAAGCAGTCTTGTTGCCGGGAGCGGCGCAACAATCCAGAATCCTGCGATCGACACTCATTTCTCCACGACCCGCGAGCAACGCAACCAGTTGCGAAGCTTCATCCTGAATGTTGACGCGGCCCTCCAGAAAGGCGCGTGTCCCAGCTATGTCGCCCGCAAGAACGAGCCGTGCCGCCGCCAGCAATCGACCCGGCGCCAGCTGCACCCCCGCCTCGGCAAGTTCGGCTTCTGTTTCATCTTCGATAGATAAATCGGTGTTAGATCGATCGCTGTGAATGTAAATGGACGTGCCGGGCACCGTCTGATCATGGGCACAGATCTGCCTCGCCGCCTGAAGTCCGTAGTGCTCGACCCAGCGTGCCACCAGCCACGGCGGATGCGCCGCGTTCCGAGCCAACGTCATCGAGTCGGGCGATCTGCCAATTTCCGCGAAGACGTCGTCCGCGCTAGTGCCGGCAATAGTGCCCACAATAGTGCCGGCAATTTTCCGTAGAACCGCATTTACGAAAGGCGCGGCCGAGCGCTTTCGCGCTCCTTTGACAAGCTCCACACTCTCGAAGATCGCCGCGCGCGCCGGAACTCGGGAGAGAAACTGCAGTTGATACGCGCCCAGGCGCAACGCGGCGAGCACCTCACTATCCAGCCGCTCGATTTTCTGCGACGATGCCGCCGCCAGTCGCTGATCGAGCAGAGACTGCCAGCGGAGAACTCCCATCACCAGTTCGGTGGCAAGCCCGTGATCGCGCGAGGAAAGCTCCGCCAGGCGGCCGGAATGGAGCAGTTCGGCGGCGTAGGATTCTTCGCCTTCGACCCGCAGCAGAATTTCGAAAGCCGCGCTTCGAGCAAGAGAAGAGCGAGCAAAAGAAGATACAACGCGAGAAGATCGACCACGAGAAACAGCCATTGCAACCTATTGTCCCAGATGGTCGCCGGATTTGGGCTGGTAGCCGTTGATGAATTCCTGTGCGGTCATGCGACGCTTGCCTTCGGGTTGAACTTCGATGATCTCCAGCGTCGTCGCAGTGTTTTTGTCTTCCATGCCGCAGCCCACGAACAGGCGCGTTCCATCCACTGCAATTTCTCCTTGCGTCATCTTAACCGTATGGTGCACAGGCTGAGCGCGGTGCACTTGCAGCGTTTTACCCTTAAAGGTCGTGAACGCTCCGGGCCACGGTTGAAAGCCGCGCAGGCGGTTGAATAGTTCTTTCGCGCTGCGAGCGAAGTCCATGCGGCCGTCCTCTTTTTTCAGGATCGGCGCCAGAGTGGCTCGCGAGTGCTCCTGCGGAGTCGGGCGAACTTCTCCATTCTCAAGGCCGCGCAGTGTCTCGACCATCAGATCCGCTCCGACGCCTGCCAGCTTCGGGCCCAATGTCTCGGCTGTGTCTTCCGCGGCAATCGACATTTCGCGCTGCATGAGTATGTCGCCCGTGTCGAGTCCCGCGTCAATTCGCATAGTGCTGACTCCGGTGACAGATTCACTATTGGCAATCGCCCACTGGATCGGCGCCGCACCACGATACTTGGGCAGCAGCGACGCATGCAGGTTTAGATTTCCGAATCGGGGAAGCTCAATCATCCACCGCGGAATGATGCGGCCATAGCCGACAACGATAATCGCGTCGGGGGGAATCGCCGCAAGCTGGTCGCGAAACTCGGCATTGTCCTTGATAGCGGCGGGCTGCACCACGGCAATGCCCAGGCGGCTTGCGGCGGCCTTCACGGGAGAAATCGCGACTTCCATTCCTCGCCCACGAGGCCGATCGGGTTGCGTCACCACCAGCGGCACGGAATGGCCGGCCTCGACCAGTTTCTCCAAAGTTGGAACCGCAAAGCGAGGTGTACCGCAGAAAACCAGGAACATAGGTGTCAGGTCTCGGGCCTTAGGGCTCTCTGAACGCGGCTTCAACGTCGGTTACAAAGACTCCGTTGAGTTCGCAAATGAAGGCGACGTACTTTTCATTTGGGGAGAACACAGGTGAGTAGCAATTTTCCAGCCCTGATGCCCACAGTGTTTTGCTTTCCCTTCCCTTTGAAATGACAAACGACGTGGAAAAGTCTTCTTGGCGTTGTGTTAGCTGTACTTTGATGCCTGACTTGGACACCACTTCACGGGGATTGTTCTGCGATTTCCCCTCCCATTTGCTAATTTGCGCGGCGGTCGCATTAGAGCGCAGTTCATCCCTAACCGTACCAATTTTCTCGCCATGCCACTTCGCAGATCCCAGTGACGGGATGGCCCACGTATCGAGCTTGTACCACTTGCCTTCAACATTCACAGCCACAAATCGTGAATCGGGCGACCACAAAGGCATCTCGTCCACGGCCTGAGATTCAAGCAGTAGTATGGTGTGCACGCCTAGTTTGCGCATCGCAGCACCAAGCGAGTCCTCGCCACGAGGAACCGGAGTGGATCGGCTAGCTTGACTGGCGAGCGCTACTGCACCGAAAAGCGGAACGGCCAAGATTATGCAGATCAGCCCCAGCACATGTTTTTCCTGACACCTAAGACCTAACACCTGAGACCTGCCTTCCTACCACTCTCCCGCCTTTACCATTTTCTTGATCTTGCGTTTAATGAGGTCGCGCTTCAGCGCGCTGATGTGTGAGATGTAAAGCTTGCCGTTCAAATGATCGGTCTCATGCAGGAAGGCCCGCGCCAGCAGGTCTTCTCCGGTGTGATCGAAAAACCTTCCGCTCAGGTCCTGCGCGCGTATGGTCACAGTTTTGGCGCGCGTAACCTCCTCGCGAAATTCGGGAATGCTCAGGCAGCCTTCGCTACTCCGCTGCCGACCTTCCTTGCTGACAATAACCGGATTGATCAAGACCAGCTTGGCGCCGGGATCTTCCTTGAAGGTCACGTCCACGACCGCTACTCGTTTCGAAATGCCGATCTGCGGAGCGGCCAGGCCGACGCCGCGAGCCGCGTACATCGACTCGAACATGTCTTCCACCAGCTTCTTGATCTCGTCGTCAAAGCTGGTCACCACGGTCGCGGGTGTATCCAGTACCGGGTCGCCAAATTTCACAATTGGATAAATCATTTTTGCAAACAGTGCTGTCATCTTGAGCGAAGCGAAAGACCTATGCTTTGGGACGAACTCAAATTCATAGGTCCTTCGCTTCGCTCAGGATGACACTGGTTTCAAATTAATAGTTCTTCAGCTGCTCCAGATAGCCTTCGAAATTTCGTTTGGTTTCTTTCATCGAATCGCCGCCGAACTTTTCCAGCGCACAGCGCGCCAGCGTCAGTGCAACCATGGACTCGCCGGCCACTCCGGCGGCGGGTACCACGCATACATCCGAGCGCTCATACGCTGCTTTCACGGGCTCGCGCGTTGCAAAATCCACCGATTGTAAAGGACGCCGCAGCGTGGAGATCGGTTTCAGATAACCACGGACCCGTATCTCCTGACCGTTGGAGACTCCCCCCTCCAGACCTCCGGCATTGTTGCGCGTGCGCGTAAAGCCCGAAAATCCCGTGTCGCTCTGATAACCGATTTCGTCATGCACGGCCGATCCCGGCGAATGCGCTGCTTGAATTCCGCTTCCAATTTCGACTGCCTTCACCGCCTGCAAAGACATGACCGCGGCCGCCAGCAGCGCATCCAGCCTTTCGTCCCATTGCACATAGCTGCCCAGACCGGGAGGAACATTGTGCGCCACCACTTCGAATACTCCGCCCACCGAATCGCCCGTGCGTAGGACCTTGTCGACTTCTTCCTTCATGCGCTGCTCGGCGTCCGCGTCGGCACAAGAAAGCAGCACCTCGTCCTTGCGCGACAAGGGCACGATTTGCTCCCACGCAATTTCCCGATCGGCAATCGAAACCGCGCCCACCGCAATCACATGACTCAGAACTTCCACGCCCAACTCGCGCAGCAGTAACTTGGCGAGCGCGCCAATGGCAACCCGAGCTGCCGATTCCCGGGCCGAAGCGCGCTCCAGCACATAGCGCGCTTCCGTGAAATCGTATTTCAGAGCTCCCGCAAGATCAGCGTGGCCCGGACGCGGCGAGGCCACACGCTTGTGTTTCTCGGGATCACCCGTCTCCACCGGCAGCGACTCTTTCCAATTCTGCCAGTCGCGGTTCTCGAGCATCGCTGCTATCGGCGAGCCGATCGTCTTGCCGTGATGCACGCCCGACAGAAAATGCGCGTGGTCGCTCTCGATCTTCATGCGCCCGCCGCGTCCAAAGCCCTGCTGGCGCCGCCAGAGTTCTCGGTCCACAAATGCCTGATCCACCGTCAACCCGGCAGGCAGCCCGGATAGAAACGCAACCAGGGCCTCGCCGTGGGATTCTCCGGAGGTAAAGTAACGCAGCATGTGGAAAAGGCATTGTAAATGATGAAGATAGAGTTCGGATAAAGTTCGGCTCTCGCTGATTTCCCACAGTCTTTTTTGCCCCCCGGTGTGGCCTGTGCAGGTACAATTAAAATCACTTTGTGCCAGTAGTCGCCGGACGCCCTGAGGTTCCAGACTCGGTGCTCCAGACTCAGTCGCGCCACTTCGCCAGAATACGAGAGAAAGAATACGCGAGGATTGTTTTCATGCTGACCGCGAAGGCTAGTCCGTTTCATCCGGGCCTAGCTGCACGCATTCGCTGCGTGATCGCTGACGATCACGAAATGCTGCGCTACGGCGTGCGCCGACTGCTGGAAGATGCTCCTGACTTTGCCGTGGTGGGCGAGGCGGGCGATGCCGCCGAGGCGCTCAAGCTGGTCCTGCAGCACCGCCCCGATCTGGTGCTGCTGGATATAGGCATGCCCGGCATGTCATCGTTCGAAGCCGGACGCCTTATCGAGGAGCACTGCAGCGGCACGCGCATCGTGTATCTGACCATGCACGAGGACCGGGAATATGTGCAGGAGGCCCTGCGCTCGGGCGCCAGCGGATATCTGGTGAAAGACACTCCGGCGCCGCTTTTGTTGCACGCGCTTCGCGAGGTGCATCGCGGCCAACGGTCGTTGAGTCCGCAGATTCAGACCAAATTGAACGACGACGCAATCCTGCGGAGCCAGACGACCCGGGTGCCACTGCGGAGAAATGCACTCACTCTGCGCGAGCGCGAAGTGATGAAGTTGCTGGCCGAGGGCAATACCGTGAAGAAAACGGCGGCGGTTCTCGGCGTCAGCGCCAAGACGGTGGAAGCGCACAAGTTCAATTTGATGCGCAAACTCGACATCCACAATAAGGCCCAACTGGTGACGGTCGCCATACAGAAGAAAATTCTTCCGTTGCCGATCCCTACCAACTAATGGAGCGCCAGGCCTCCCCGCCCGGCTCAGCCGTGCCCGCGTCTCGCGATTTCGCCGAGACTGGCCAAATCGGGAACCTCCAGGTCAGGCCGTCCAGCTGAAGCTCGAACCGCGCCAATCCCGGGACGAACCGACCTCCGGTTCACCCAGACCGTCGAGATACCCAGTGAACGCGCCGGAACAACATCATGATAGACGCTCTGCGCCGCGTGCAGCAGTCGATCCGGAGAAAGCGCAAGCGTGCGCAACGCCGTTTGAAAATTGTTGACGGAAGGCTTGTAACTCCTCGCCTGTTGCGCCGTGACTACGCCGTCGAATTCGACCCCCAGATGCTTCCGCGTCTCCGCAAATAGATCGTCGTCAATATTTGAGATCACCGCTAGTTTGAAGCGCTTCTGAAGCTCGCGCAGCGCAGGCACCGTATCCGGAAAAGCGGGCCATGCGTGAACGGATTCATGCAGCGAATGGATTTCAGCGGAAGTGGCTTCGAAATGGAGGCGCGCTGCAAACGACCGCACCACGGATTGCAGCACATCCCGGTAGCTCTGGTATGGGCCACTCTCCGCGTCCGCCTCAAATTCCCCGTAGAGCTCAAGAATCGCAGCGTCGGGAAGACTTTGGCCGTGGTTGGCGAGAACGGAGCGCAAGACCGGCAGAATCCCCGACTCCCAATCAATCAGAGTGCCGTAGCAATCAAAGCTGATAGTGGTGAAATGTGAAAAGTCCATGGCCAATGCAAACAGTTGTCCGCTCTAGTGAACCAGGTTTTTTCTGAGAACTGAGAACGGGGAACTGAGAACTTTCTTATGCTTTCTGTTCGCTGAACAGATCAAGCGCGGGCTCGGTGGAAGCCGGGCTTTCCGCCTCTGCGGGCGTGGTCGGTTGCGCCGCAGAATCTTCGGCACTGGCCTTGGCCGCCTCTTTCTCCCCTTGCATGAATTTTCTGGAATCGAGCAGCGGACGCCCGAGCGATGCGTTATAGCTGGTCCACGGCCCTTCGAGGCCGGACTCACGGTCGAAGTGGGCGCGCATCGCTTCCATCTTGGAATCCAGATCATCCAGATAATGCAGCATGAGCGCCTCGGGAAACATCGGCAGCTTGGGCGATCCGAAGTCGTATTGCCCGTGATGGCTGATGATCATATGTTCGAGAAGAGTTTTCAATTCCTCGGGAAAATCCGGCAGTTTTGCGAGTTTAGCCTGCAGCATCTCCAGTTCGATGATCATGTGCCCGAGCAACTGGCCGCGCGTGGTGTAGGAAAACGCGCGATTGTAAGCGAGTTCCTGAACTTTGCCGATGTCGTGTAGAAATGCCCCCGTCAACAGCAGGTCGCGGTTGACTTGGGAATAGTTCCGGCAGATCAAATCGCAGGAGCGGAACAGCGACACGACGTGATCGAGCAGTCCACCAATAAAGGCATGATGAAGGGTCTTGGCGGCCGGGGCATTGCGGTAACGCTCGGCAATCTCCGCGTCCGCCATGAACAGTTCCACCAGCGCCTTCAGGTGCGGATTCTGAAAAGTGGCAACAAACTCGGTCAGCGTTCGCCAGAGTTCGCCGATGTCTTTCGTGGTCTTGGGCAGGTAGTCGGTAAAGTCGATCTCGCCTTCTTCCATGCGCCGCAGCTTGTGAATCGTGAGTTGAAAACGATTCTTGTATTTGTTGACGAGCCCCTTGATCTTGAGAAAGTCGTCCTGCTCGAAGGCGAGGATGAATTCGTCGACGTTATCCCACATCTTGGCTTCGATCTGGCCGGTGCGGTCCGCCAGGATCAACGCCAGATATGGCTCGCCATTTTTCTTGGCTTTTACCTGCTTCGATGCCACCACGAAGCTGGAGGTGATGGTCCTGTTTTCCTGCTGGGAACAGTCGGAGATAAAAAACTCTTTCATGAGCCTCCGCAAAATCGGCTTCCCGCCGCGGGTACAGCCAGATTAGCTCAAAAACGACTAGCCTAAAACACGCCCAGCTTCTTCTTCTTTTTCAGTTTCTTCGCCTTGTCTTCTTTCGCGGTGGTCTCGACCGGCTTGGTTTGCTTATCGCTCGCGCCGGAGTCGACGTAGCCCGTCTTGATGTCAATGAAGGCTTCTTCGCGCAGCGTAGTCAGATAAACACGCAGAGCCGGCTGCAGTTTCTGCATATACAACGCATCCTGAATACGCGGCTCAACTTCCTTAAGGGTGGGAATGCCCGCCATCTGATGTTCGACCGCCTCCAGGATCACGTAACCCTGCTTGGTGCGAATCACATCCGTGATTCCACCGGCCTTCAGCGCGAAGACTTTGTCATCCAGTTCTTTCGGCATTGTGCCGCGCTTGAAATAACTGAGGTCACCGCCCTCTTTCGCCGACGGTCCATCGGAGTACTTCTTCGCCAAGTCTGCAAATTTCGCGCCCTTCTGAATCTGCGCCAGCACATCCTCCGCTTGAGCCTTGGCGGTGGCAAGCGCTGCTTCCGTTTCCCCATCGGTCGGCGGCACCGGCTTCCCGTCTGCCCCCACAGTCGGTTTGGGCATTTTTGGCGCGATCAGAATCTCACTCAGACGGACCTGCTCGGGCTGCTCCATCTCTGCTTTGTGATCTTCGTAGAATTTCTTCTCCTCGTCCTTGTTCATCGCCAGTTTCGAACCCACTTCCTGCCCAATCACGCGCTGGGTGACGATCTGGTTGCGCAGGTTCTGCTTGAAGTCCTCATACGAAGCCCCCTGCGCCTCCGCCGCCTTCTCCAGGTCTTCCATGGATTCGAGGTTCATCTGCTTGCGCATTTCATCGAGCTTCTTGACCAGCTCAGTGTCGCCGGTGATGCCAAGGTCCTTGGCTTTTTGCAGCAGCAGTTGCTGGTCAATCAGATCGCGCAGAACGTCGCGCTGTTTTTCAGCAAAAGTGCGGTCGGCGCTGGCTGCGTCCTGTTGCTGAATCTCCTGCTTGAGCTGATCGCGGCTGCGGACGTATTCCGAGCGCGTGACGATTTCGTTGTTAACGCGAGCAACGATCTCTTCGACCACGGTATCGGCCAGCGAAACAGCCGGGAGCAACAGCGCGTAGCCGATAGCCAACAGTAGGGGAAGTCTGGTCTTCTTCATTAGGGCTCTCTCGAAAACTTCTCTCTTCAAACCGCTCTCTCGAAACCGCGTACACCCAAGAAAATTGTTTATCTATTTTACGCCGTGAGCGGCATCGAGGCCAACGGAGCTGGGACCTGGATCGTCAGCCATCCCCCGTCCCGAGCAACACCCACCACGGAGACGCCGGGGCACAGAGGAGTTCAGAGGTTTGGAAATCCCAAAGGTCTGTACAGGTTTGAAGGTTCTCTCTGTGTCTCTGTGCCTCTGTAGTGAAGTCGCTGGTTCCTGGCTAATTTCCCCTCGTGAGCGCCAGCGCGGTCCCGTCATTGTGTTTCGGAGACATGTGCATGAAGGCCTGCACACGTTGCAAGATATTTCGGGAAAGATCTTGGGCGGAAGAAGGTTCCGCCTGCATGACGCTCTTGACTCCATCCAGACCAAATTCCGCGTTCTTCGACTCGGCCTCGACCACTCCGCGTGAAACCACCACCAGCGAGCCATTTGGTCCCAGACCGACGATGCGAGCATCGGTGGGGGCTAGCGAAAACAGGCCCAGCGGCAGTCCGGTCGCCGTCAATTCAACGATGCTTTTATCATCGCGCAGCAAGCCCGCCGTGTGGCCTGCATTCACGTAGCAAACCGTTCCCAGTTCTTCGTTGTAGAGGCCGGCGAAGGCCGGACAACTGCGCACGCCTCCGGCAGCGCGCATGATCTCCAGATTCAGACGGCGCGACAGTTCGATCATCGCGTCCGATTCGTTCAGTTCGGCGGCAGCGAAGAGTTCCTCACCCGCGGAGCGGAAGCAGGCCTGCGCGGCTTGCAGCACCGGGGCGCCGGTTTCGCGTTTGCCGGCTACGTCGAGCAATCCGAAAAGGAAACGGTTCGGGCCGACCCGCAGAAAGTCGTGGAAATCGCCGCCGGAGCGCGAGGAGAAGTAAGCGACGGCCATGTTAGCGCCCCAGAGCGCGGTGCTTTCCCCCTGGATGATTTCGGGAACTTCCACTGCCGTCGAGTTGAACCTGAACTTTGCGAGTAGGCCTGCCATAAGCCGCGAAATTTAACATAAACCTTGAGGCGGAGCAATGGCCGGGAAGTGGTGGTAGCAGGCCTCGCGGAAGCTTGGGGAAGAGTGGGCTTCCCCCAGTATCACTGAAAAGATATATCTAGCACTTACAGTAATAGCTCGCGGTTGCACCCCAAACCGACCTATTCGCCGTACTTCTCTTTCAGCGTACGCGTCATTTCGTCGCGGAGCTGACGGTAGTCGCAGTGGACGGTGGCGCGGAGCGCGGCTTCACTGGAACTGCCTTGGGAGAGGAGTTCCAGGATTCGGGTGATTTCGCTCATGCCATAAGCATCGCGGATGTATTCGGTGGCGGCGAGAGATTCGGCGTAAGCGGCGGTAGCGACCGGACCGGGAAAGCTCATGAAACTGCCTTCAAGCAGATTGAAAGGAATCTCATTTCCGGCGACGAACAGCTGCGTCAACTGCCGCCCGTACTGCGCGGACGACTTGCCTTCTTCAATCTGTGCGATGCCTTCATTCAGCCAGGTGGGGCAGCGGTTGCTCGACATCTGCGAGACGAAAGAATGCGTCAGTTCATGTTTGAGGACGCGGGCGAGCTCGGGCGTGACGCTCTGAACACCGCTGATCGGGATGCGCAGCTTGCCGTCGTTGATGGCGCCGCTCCAGGAGGGCGCCTGGGTCACGTCAAAGAACGCCTGCTGCGTGTAGAGCGTTACGGCGATGTTGTTGCGGGGTGAATAGCCGAGATCGCGCACCAGGTCGTCATAGTCGGAGTCGAGGGTCGCGAGCAGGTCGCGGCGGAAGTTTTCGGAGGTGGCGTCGCCTTCGAAGTGGAGATTAAAGTGGCTGCTCTCGCGTTGCGAAAAATCGGATTCGGCCGTCGCCTCACGCTCGGCGCGGGCAAGATATTGGCTGACCGTGGCATCGGGACGCAGGGCCAGCGACTTCTTCCACGAGCGAATGGCATCCGGAGTATGATCGCTGGCGAATTGCACGAAGCCCAGCATGGCAATGGCATCGGGCGAGTCGGGAGCGACGCTGGCAGCGTGCTGCGCATAGGACAAAGCTTCCGCGGCGTGGCCGGTACGCATCAGCGTGGCAGCGTAGTAGATCAGCAGGGTCGAGTTATCCGGCTGGAAACGCAGCGCGGATTCGTAATAACCCTTGGCCCGCGGGAAGTTCCCGTTATCGGATTCATGTTTGCCGGCGAGAAAGTAGGCAGTGGCAGCGAGTTCAGGATTGCCTGTTTGCGCAGCGCTGGCGAGTGCGTCGGTATCCACCTTGCCGTCGCGGATAACTTTTTCAGCGACGTCGGCTTCGTGATTAAACGAGGGCGCGGGCGGAGTGATATCGGGCGGCGCGCTTGGAGCTGCTCCTGACCCGGCGCGGACGGGCACGGCTCCGCCCGCCTCTATGTGGTCAACGGAGGATTTCGGGATGGCGTAAGTATCTTCGCCGAGGTCATACTCGACCCGGTCTTTGGTTTCGCGGACCTGGTCGGCCCAGATGGTGCGTCCGTTCTTAAGATGAATGACGTCGGAGGGCGCGAGAAGCGCCGTCAGAAGCACTAGAATGAGGACGAGGGCTCGCACTCGGCTGATTTTAGCAACCGCGCGGAGGGCCTGTAAGGTGACCAAGGTGCTGGTTCGATCGTGGCGGATGATGATGATCGGGTTGGCATGGTGTCTGCTGTCCGCGACCGCTGAGGCGCAGGCGGCCGGCCCGGGCACCGATTGTCCGCAAACTACAAGCGGGCTCTACGCGCGGATACGCTCGGTGGAGCTCGATCCGCAGCGGGTGTACCACATTCGGGACGCCTCGATTGACCGGCCCAATCTCCATATTGATTTGGACGACGGCACGCTCGCCTTTACGGAAGATATTTGCGGGCGGATCACCGGCGCGTTCTTCGAGGGCGATGGCGAGGTGCGGCTGCGGCCACCGAACCGGGCGGAGCGCGGATCACTGGCGCTGTTCACCGGCATGGCGATTTTAGAAGAGCAGTTCACCTCGGGATATCTGCGCTTCAACGATGACTCGGCGTCGGTTCTGAAACGCTTTCTTTCGCCGGCGACGGAGGGCGTGGAATTCATAAAACAGGACTTCATAAACCAATGGAGCGCCACGAGCCGCACGCTGGCCGAGTTCGATGCTCTGCGCCTGCTCTCGGACTTCAGTCATTTTCTTCCGGTGACAGGTGTAAGCGGTCCAGAAGGAAACGATCCAAATCGAAAATTCCCGCCTCTGCTGCACGCTCATCTGCTGGGCAAGCAGCTGGGTGCTTTCGAAGTGTTCTGGGATGCGGCAAGTGCCGAACCGTTGTGGGCAGGGCAGCCACGGCTAAAAGACGGAATCCTGTTCTTCGACATCTGGACCTCGTTTGCGCCGAGCGTGGCGGGCAGCACAGCCGCGGCTCCACCAGTCGCTGACGCCTCGATCACGAGCTTCCGGATTCGAGCCTCGGTCGAGCCTCCGACTATGTTGCGGGCATCGACGGAAGTGACTGTTCGGGTCCGCAACGGCGGAGAAAGGATGCTGCTGTTTGAGTTGTCACGGTATCTGAAGATTGATGCCGTTGAGGCGGATGGGCGGGTGCCGGTCGACTTTCTCCAAAACCCGGCAATTGAAGGCACCGAGCTGCACCGAAAAGGAAATGATCTGGTGGCGGTGGTGTTCCCTGCTCCGCTCGCTCCCGGGCAGGAATTGAAACTGCACTTCAGCTATGCGGGCGAGGTTCTGTCGGAGGCCGGACCCGGATTGCTGTATGTGGGAGAGCGCGGTACGTGGTATCCGAATTTCGGCTTTAGCCCAGCGCAGTTCGAGATGGAATTCCACTATCCCGCGAACTGGACGCTGGTGGCAACCGGAAAACAGATATCTCGCGTGGGCAGTAACGAAGACAAAAAGGAAGACGAAAACGAAGCGGAAACCACCCGGGAAGCAGAAGAGAAAGTTTCGCGCTGGAAGTCGGAGCGGCCGATTCCGGTGGCGGGGTTCAACCTGGGCAAGTACGTTCGCGCCGAGGCCAGAGCGGGCAACATTCTGGTCGAGGCGTACGGCACGAAGGGAGTGGAGAAGTCGTTTCCGAAAGCGCAGCCGGAGGTGGTCGAGGAGCCGAATTTTCCTCCTGCTCCCGGGCTGAGATCGAGGTCGGTGGGGCCGATGGTGGTGACTCCGCCGCCTCCGTCGCCGGCGCGCGATGTGCAGGCGGTCGCGGACAGAGCCGCGAAGGCCATTGCGAGTTTCTCGCAGTGGTTCGGGCCATATCCGTTTAGCTCACTGGCGCTGACTCAGATGCCAGGGAACTTGAGCCAGGGATGGCCTGGGCTGGTGTTCCTGTCGAGCTTCGCCTTCCTCAGCCCGCGGGAGCAGACGGATCTGCATCTTGCCCCCGTGGCGCGCGAGATCGATAGCCAGGTTCTGGTGCACGAGACCGCACATCAATGGTGGGGCGATCTGGTCCTGTGGAACAGTTATCGGGATCAGTGGCTGGCGGAGGGTCTGGCAAACTACGCGTCGCTGTTGATGTTGGAGGAAGAGAAACCGGCGCAATTCCGCGAAGTTCTGGAGCAGTACCGCCGCGATCTCTTAAATAAGAACAAAGATGGGGAGTGGCTGCGCGACGCTGGACCGGTGACGCTCGGCCAGCGTCTGGATTCATCGCATTTTCCCCGGGGATACGAGGAGATCAGCTACGAAAGAGGGACGTGGCTGTTTCATATGCTGCGATGCATGCTCCGCGATTCCGAAGCGTCATCCCGTTCCCGGAACGCTCGAGCCAATCCGGACGAGCCGTTTTTCCGCACTCTGCGGAAAATCAGAGAGCAATATGCCGGAAAGAGCCTTACTACGGAGGAACTGGTGCAGGCGTTCGAAGAGAACCTTCCACGCCCACTTTGGTACGAGAAACGTCCCAAACTGGATTGGTTTTTGGAAGGTTGGATCGAAGGGACAGCGATACCGGAACTGGAAGCGCGCGAAATTCGCATCACCGAGAAAGCCGGAGTGACCACGGTCACGGGCGTGATCGTACAAAAGGACGCACCCGATGATCTGGTCACGGCGGTTCCCGTGTACGGCGCGACGTCGGGCAGCACGCTCGTTTTTCTGGGCGAAGTGCTGGCAGATGGCGCGGAGACTGGTTTCCGGCTGATCGCCCCGAGCGACGTGCACAAGATTGTGCTCGATCCGAAGCAGACGATACTCAGCGCGCCCAAGTAATTCCCAAGAATCAGAGACATTAACGGTGGGCCGCGATGATTGGGCGCGGCGGAGAGGCCATGCGATTGCTGGACGAGTTACCAAGCCAGTAAATCGGAGGACCGTATGACTCTTCAGCACCATGCATTCCCGAACGATCAGCCCCGTCGCCGCACCATTCTTCTGGTGGAGGATGAACCGTTTGTGCGCGAGGCGACTTGCGGCATTCTGGAGAGCGTGGGCTTTGAAGTTCTGCAGGCCGAGAATGCGAGCGATGCCACGGAGATCTACGAAGCACGCACACGGAGAATCGACTTGGTGATGACGGACATGGTGCTTCCGGGACGGTCGGGACTGCAACTGGGACAAGATCTGCGCGAACACTGCCCTGATATCGTGGTGCTCTTGACGTCCGGTTACAACAATCTGGAGTACCAGGCCGAGGCACCCGAGTTACGCACCTATTTTCTGGCGAAACCTTATTCCCGGCGAACCCTGGTCGAAAAGATTGAAAAGATTCTTGGAGCGGAACTGCGGGCGCGTCCGGCGACGCAAGCGGGCTAGCCTTCCTCCGTTGTTCCCTGTGGCATTTTCCCTGCGTTCCTCAGTGACCCCTGTGGTTATGATTTTTGGCGGCGAATTCTAAGTCCCCCAGCCTTTGCCCACCAGTTCCCTCCTTCGACGTTTATAATCCTCCATTCTTTACTTCGGTTCTGAGTTCGGTTCCTGAGTTGGCTTCCTAAGGAGCACCATGAAACTCGCAGGTCGAGTCGCGCTGGTCACGGGGGCGTCGCAAGGCATCGGTCATGCCTGCGCGCTGGCACTGGCGCGTGAGGGCGCGACGGTCGCGGTGGCGGCTCGCAATCATCAGAAGCTGGACGAACTGGTGGGCGAGATCATCGCTGCGGGCGGCAAAGCGGCTGCTTTCGTCATCGACGTGGGCGACGAAGAGCAGGTGAAATCGGGGATCAAAGCGGCGCTCGCGCAATTCGGCAAGATCGAAGTCCTGGTGAATAACGCCGGAATCACGCGCGACCAGTTGGTGATGCGCATGAAGCGCGCCGACTGGGATTCGGTGCTCAATACGAATCTGACTTCCGCGTATCTGTGCATTCAGCAGGCGATTGGCTCGATGCTCAAGCAGCGCTGGGGACGAATCATCAATATCACCAGCGTCTTCGGACAAATGGGACAAGCTGGCCAGGCGAACTATGCGGCGTCAAAAGCCGGGCTGATTGGGCTGACGATGGCGATGGCACGTGAGGTGGCGTCGCGCAATATCACATGCAACGCGGTCGCTCCAGGATTCATTGAAACCAGCATGACCGCCGCTCTGAGCGAGGAATTCAGGCAGAGTGCGGTGAAGACGATTCCGCTGGGACGAGTCGGTTCTCCAGCAGACGTAGCCAGCGCAGTGTGTTTCCTGGCTTCCGAAGAAGCGTCCTACATAACGGGCCATGTGCTAAACGTAAACGGCGGCCTGTTGATGGGCTAGCATGTGTGGGGCGGACACTCCTGTCCGCCGCCCTTGCCTTTGTTGTTGATTTTGATCTTGTGGCTGGTTTAGACCCGTTGTTGACTTTGAGCATCTCCGAATATCGCGATGAAGAGAAATCTCTGGAGAGCGCTGATCGAG
Source organism: uncultured Acidobacteriaceae bacterium (assembly GCA_963747545.1). GTDB lineage: Bacteria > Acidobacteriota > Terriglobia > Terriglobales > Acidobacteriaceae > Acidiflorens. The sequence goes on from CAVVFQ010000007.1 coordinate 687,872, forward strand.
ATTGGCTTCATCATCTTCCTGTTTTATTCCAATCTTTTGATGGGAGAATTTGAGCGCTCAGGCATGGGGCACAAAAGGGGATTGGCTTGGGCCATCGAAGATGTTTTCACCACGGCCAATTTTGAAATCGCCCTGATCGCCGCCTTCATCGGTTACATACTTTTTGAATTCCTTCGGAAGAGGTTCTAGTGCTAACCTGTATCGCCATTCCCCGGCGATTGAGCAAGAGGCTTAAATGTTGCCCTATACCTTTGGGGAAATTCTGCATCGCCTGGCCAACGCCCGCCGGCCGCGTCTCTCCTGCTTTCCTAGTCTGAAGATAACCTTGTTGCTTCTCTGCTTGATGACGCCAGCGTGGCTGCGTGCAGAGACGATTTCTGGAACCGTCCAGGATCCCTCAGGCGCCGTTATCGCCGGGGCGAGGATCGAGGTCACCGGCGGAGACCTGGAGCAGTCGATGGTGCTTTCGTCGGATGGGTCGGGCAAGTTTGCATCCCCTGACCTGAAACCCGGAGCTTATTCGGTGCGGGTGACGCGCGATGGGTTCGAGCCGCTGATAAAGACTGTGGATTTGCGGGGCGCTGTCCAACTGCAACTTACTCTTACCGTTGCCAAACAGCAGGTCAGCATCTCCGTTCCGGGGAAGAGTCTCGCCTTCGCCAATTCCGACCCGGTTTACCGGCAGCTTCGCGAGGTCGGACTGGGCGAAACCTTTCGCTTTGACAATTACACCCTGCATTGGGACGCCGCAACTTTCCAGTTTCAGAGCGGGACGCTGACTCTATTAGCTCCGGTGAACGGAGTCGTAACCGGCGCCATTTTCATTGGCGAAGGCCGTTTCAATCTGAAACCTGTGCTCCCGCTCGATGCGCGCGAACTCACGCGGCGCACCGGCGCAGCCGAGGCCAATGAAGACTTTACCGAAGTGGTGTTCCGATTCACTCGGGATGCCTCGGCGAAGTTCCTTCCGGGAGTTGGGGGACGAGTGCCAACTCCTCAGGAGGCGGCAACAGTCCTTAACCACTGGAAGGAAAAGGTGCGGCATCGCCCGGAACGGGCAGTGGGTTTTACTCAGTATCTATTGGAAGGCGAAACCATGGACAACGTGGATGCCGACCTTCTGGCCGCTTTGTACAATCCCTTGCATCCCGAATTCTTCAACGCTTACCTTCGCGGCCAGAAGCATAGGGACCTTCGGTTCTTCGTGAGGGCTCGAGTGGGGGCTTTGCCCCAACTCGATTCACCGGAAGAAGTCGCGCTCATCAACTACGATCCCGAAGGAATGGATGATGGCGTCTGGTATCTGGCTCACTTGCAGTCGGAATACTCGAACCACACTGCTAGTTCCGGCGAGGATCGTCGCCTGTTTGCCACGCACCGTTACAAGATCGAGACCGTAATTTCCAAGAACGACCACTTATTCAGCGTAGCTACCATTACCTACGATCCGCTGGTTGCCGGAGAAAGAGTCCTGAAGTTTGGCTTGCTGCCGAATCTGCGGGTCACGCGCGTCTCGGATGATCAAGGGCGCGACCTCTATTTTATTCAGGAGAGCCGAAAGGAAGACGGCTCGTTTTACGCCGTTCTCCCGGAAGCTCCGGAAGCGGGCAAGCAACACTCGATCACCGTTGAATACGCAGGCGACAAGGTGCTTGAAGAGGCTGGCGAAGGAAGCTTCTATGTCATGGCTCGAACTTCCTGGTATCCGAATCTCAATGGCTTTGGGGAGCGCGCGTTTTATGATCTCACTTTCAAAGTTCCTCACAAATACAAAGTCATCAGCGTCGGACAGCTCCAGCAAGAATCGGTTGAGCAGGATTTCGCCGTCAGCCACTGGACAACTCCCATTCCGGTTGCGGTCGCAGGATTTAACTATGGCGACTATAAGAAGATCGATCTGCCTGATGAGAAAACCGGCTACAAGATTTCGGGCTATTACTTGACGGAGTTGCCTGACAGGCTGCGTGGTTACAGGGCCTTGCAATCCATGGCTCCTGGAAGCATGACGAAATACGCCTTGGAGCAGACTCGGGCGCAGTTGCAGGTGTGCACTCTTTTCTTTGGCAGGAGTGCTTATGAGAATATCTCCATCACCGAGCAGCCTGATTTCGCATTCGGACAATCCTGGCCGAATCTGGTTTACCTTCCGATTTCCGCGTACATGGATTCGACGCAGCGATGGATGCTGTTCGGGCACATCGACAGCAAATTCACCGGCTTTGTGCAGGAAGTAACGCCTCACGAAGTCGCTCACCAATGGTGGGGACACAGCGTCGGCTGGGCTTCGTACCATGATCAGTGGCTTTCCGAGGGATTTGCCGAATTCTCCGCTGGACTGTTTCTGCAGCAGGCTACGGGAAAAGACTGGCGCAAGGATTACATCGAATTCTGGGAACGACTGCGCGTGCGCATTCTGGAGAAAAATAATTTTGGCGTCGCTCCGACCGACGCTGGTCCGCTCTGGATGGGACTGCGCTTGATTTCTCCTCGGTCAATGAATGCCTATCAGAACGTGACTTATCCGAAGGGCGCTTACGTTCTGCAGATGCTGCGTTCGCTGATGTATGGACTCGATAATCAGGATGCGGCATTCATCGCCATGATGCATGACTTCGTGGAGAGCCATCGCGAACGGTCAGCGACCACCGAGAGCTTCAAGGCCATTGCCGAAAAGCACATGACCAAGATCATGGATCTGGAAAAAAATGGCCGGCTCGACTGGTTTTTCAACGAGTGGGTTTATGGTACCGAGGTACCAAGGTACCACTTCGAATACCAGGTCGCTCCGGCGGAGGGCGGCAAATTCAAGCTCCACATGACCATCACGCAGAGCGAAGTGGACGAGCACTTTGTCATGCTGGTTCCGGTATTCGCCGATTTCGGCGGTGGCCTGGTCCGTTTCGGCCAAATGGGACTGATCGGCAATTCGACTCGCAGCTTCGATGTCCTGCTGCCTCGGCAGCCGAAAAAAGTCGTTTTGAATGCTTACAAAGACATTCTGGAACGATGAGCTGGGCGGAAGATGCCGGTGGAGAAACGGGCATCCTAGCCCGTCCAAGCAGAGCGATTTTGGGTGGCGCAGCGGCTTACCGCTGCGATAACTTCGTCAGTTCATACCCTGTCATCCTGAGCGAAGCGAAGGACCCATGCATCTGGCAGCGTATCGGCTGCGGGTGCCCCACGCCTCGCGCTTTTCGAAAAGCCTGCCCTGAGCCTAGCCGAAGGGTGGACTCCACGTCCGTTGCCAGCTCAGGCGTTTGACTTTGGTTTTTTCCAGCAGCGGATCGCCCCCAACCCAGCCAGCACCAAAGTGGTCTATGCATCTTTAGTCGAGTCTGATAAATAATGATCCCGGCCGAGGGGGTCACGGGGAAATCCACGCCCGCGGCCCTTTTTTCGTTAGGAGAGGTGCTCCCCGATCGTGCCTACGAAACGAAACCCAAGCCTGATACCTCGCTTCACCGGCGAAACCGGACGCACGAATCTGACCGCGGCGGTATGCGCCCAGCGGGCAGTCGCAGGCAACATATCCCTAGCGCGTCGACTCATAGCTGCGGGATCTCTGCACGAACACCATGCGGGCAGGACGATCGTTCGGCAGGGCGACGCTGACAATGACATTCATCTGATCGTCAGCGGCTCCGTTGCCGTTGTAATAAACAAGCGCGAAGTTGCAGTCCGCAGCAGCGGGAACCATGTCGGTGAAATGGCACTGCTGGACCCGACCGCCAGGCGGAGCGCGACGATATTAGCGCGGGAAAGAACTGTCGTCTTGAAAGTGTCCGAACCGAACGTGACGCGCATCGCGCGCGATTATCCAGATTACTGGCGCCGCCTCGCACTTGAACTGGCGGCCAGACTCCGCGAGCGAGCCAAATTCATTAGGGAACCCAACTCTGTCCCAATCGTGTTTATCGGTTCGTCAAGCGAAGCACTGGCAGAAGCGACCCACATCGGTCGCGCACTTGAACGACGTGACGTAACGTGCAAATTGTGGACACAGGGCGTCTTTGAGCTGTCGCAGACCAACATCGAGAGCTTGATCGGAATCTCTGGCGAATGCGACTTTGCAATACTCTTTTTGACCCCGGACGACATGACTGCAAGTCGAGGGCGGAGGAAAGCGTCGCCACGAGACAACGTCGTGTTCGAACTGGGGCTATTCATGGGAGCAATCGGGCGCGACCGTACATATATCGCAGCGCCGAAGGGAATTGACCTCAAGCTTCCCACCGATCTTCTCGGATTAACGCACGCAACCTACGATCTCGGGCATGGCCGTTCACTTGGCGAGGCGCTACGCCAGGCATCAAGAGTTTTGTGGCAAAGGATAAGCGCCCTCGGTCCAAAATAATGGAGGAAGTTCCTAAATGAAAACCGCCCAACAGATAATCAACGAGGTCAAAGAGATTTTTGCAGCACCAAAATGGCAGACAAGGGACGGCACGAAGGTTCCTGAGCCGGAGGACATCAAACTTGGAAATGACGCTGTATTACTAGACGGTACGGTCCTCTACGCTGACATGGCCGATTCCACCGCGCTTGTCAACGGGCATAAGGACTGGTTCGCCGCCGAAGTATACAAGACCTATCTCGTAGCGGCGTGTCATGTAATTCGCAACAACTCCGGGGCCATAACCGCCTTCGACGGAGATCGCGTCATGGCTGTTTATATCGGAGACTACAAGAACTCTTCCGCCGGTAAGACTGCGCTTCAACTCAACTGGGCCGTCAACGAGATAAACATAGCGCTAAAGGCAGCATACCCGAACAGCACATTTGAGCTGAGGCACTCCGTTGGTATCGACACAAGCAGTCTTTTCGTAGCGAGGACCGGGATCCGAGCCTCAAATGATCTCGTGTGGGTTGGTCGCGCCGCCAACTACGCAGCGAAGCTTTCCGGCATCTCAGATAACAGCCCCACAGCTTTCATTACAGAGTCGGTGTTCAATAAGATGTCTGAGGACGTGAAGTACGGGGGAAACCCCAAGAAACTAATGTGGGACCGATCACACTGGCAAGAGAGAAACATTACGATCTATAAGTCAAACTGGAGGTGGACGCCATAGTGCCGGGCGCCAGCCTCGGCAGCGACGGTCCACGGCTACGAAGGTGAAACGCAGATGATCGCTTCAATACATGCCTACATGGACGAAAGTGTGGATAAGCAAGAGCGTTTGTTTGTGGTCGGCGGATTTGTTAGTAGGCCCGAGGCGTGGTCCTCAATTCTGCATCAATGGATAGATCGCATCCAGCCGGACAAACTTCCTAATCCGATTAAGGCTTTTCACATGACAGATTGTGAAACTGGCCAGGGGGAATTTAGAGATAAGCTCGGATGGAATCAGGGCACTCGTCGACAATTGATAATCGACCTAATTAACATTATTTGTGGCCATGTCGTTGGCCTGTTTGCCGTTGGCCTCCCGATTGCGGAATACAAGGCCCTTGATCCGATCACGCCGGATGGAACTCGGCTGGGATACAGCCAATATCATTTTATTTTCCAGGCCGCTATTGCCTACCTCGCGGGGGAATTTGAAGATTCTGGGTTCCCCCACCATGAAACGATTGCCTTTTTTTTCGACCGAAATTCTCCATATGAAAGTTGGGCCAATAAACTGCACGCGGAACTGAAGAAATCAACCCACCCGTGGAGCCACAGAATTGGAAGCCTCACCTTCGAAGGCAAGGAAAGGATGAGACTCTTACAAGTGGCAGACTTGGGCGTTTATGAGGGAATGAAATACCTTACAAATTCCATCTATAACGAAGGTCGAACACGTAAATCGTTTGAGAAGCTTGCGGCACATCACTGCGTAATGAAACTCTCTGCATTTAGCAAAGACAATCTCCACGAGATGGTCAAATTCAAGAAAGAAACTTTGGGAGAACTTATCATGAGATCAAAAACAAAAGGTTCGATTGTATAGATAAACTCGGATGCCGACCGCCCAATCCCAAAAGTCGCGTCCTTCGCCGTTAGAGCCCGCCCCTGAGCGAAGCCGAAGGGGTGCGATTCCGCCGCGCGAAGCGCGCGATTTTCCCTCAGGTTTCCACCTCGCACTGTGCTATAATGCGCTCTGATTGGGGCAGTTTTGAGGCCCGTCCGCCGACCCGGACGACCCTCAAAACTGCCCCAAAGCCGTTTTCGGCGCTCTTTGACAACATAACTCCTTATTCCGGAGGATTTTACGGATAAGTCCTTTAAACCCAAAGATCTAGCGGGAGTTTCTCCCTAAACCCATGATTCCAAAGGATCGGGAAAATGGGGGGGTGGGGGGTCGCCCGCAGCCGACACGCCGCCAGATGCATGGGTCCTTCGCTTCGCTCAGGATGACAGATTTATTTTGGGTCTCAAAACTCGCAGGTTAGCGGGGATTGTGGACTACCAGGATCATGCCGGGACGCAGCGTGGCTATGTCGCGGTCGCGGTTGTCCTGCTTTAGAGCGCTTACGGTGGTGTTGTAGGAATTGGCTATCGAATACAGAGTCTCGCCGGGCTTGACTCGGTGATGAATCACGGCCACGGCCGCGGCGTTGCGGGCGGATGCGGAGGCTGAGGTTGACGCGGCGGTTGAGGTTGATGCTGACGTTGATGTTGGCTTCGATGCTGCGGCTTGGGTTGTGGCTGCGTGATGCTTTGGAGTCGAATGCCTGGTCGCTACCTCAGCTTGGGATTCGGCTGCGCTGCGCGTGATCGGCAGGTGAAGATAGAGGATTCTTCGTCCGGCCAGGCTGTCGCCTTTCAGGCGGTTCCAGCTGCGCAGCATTTTTGGGGAGACTCCGAAATTTTCGGCTACCGATTCAACCGTGTCGCCTTTGCGGACTTTGTAGTGAGTGGTGGCGCGGGCGTAGGTGCTGGTGTCGGACTGCTTGCCGGGAGCGATCGGGATGATGAGACGGGTTTCAGCCTCCAGCGCGCTGTTCGGGCCTGGGTTATTCGGGCCGGCGTTATTCGAGCCACCTAGATCATTTGCTTCGGCGATCGCCTTCGGCGTGGTGTGATAGGTGCGGGCGATTGCGGCCAGGGTTTCTCCGGCTTGAACCTTGTGATAGCGCCACCAGACTCGCTTGTCGGCGGGGATGGCGGCTACGGCGGATTCGAATTTGTCGGCGGTTCCGGCGGGCAGGTGGAGCTCGAACGGCCGGCTTTTTGCCACGTCTTTGGGCGTGGTCAGGCGGAGCAGGCTGGGGTTGAGGTCGAGCAGGTCGGCGGTGGTGGCATCGACGCATTCGGCGGCCAGGCGGAGGTCGATGGGATAGTCGATCTTTACCGTGTCGTAGGGAACGGGCTTGTCTTTTATGACTGAATCCAGACCGTACTGGGCGGGATTCTTGGCCATGATGGTTACGGCCACGATAATGGGAACGTAGTTGCGGGTTTCCCTGGGCAACACGTTGCGGCGGTAGAGTTCCCAGAAATCGGCGTAGCCGGTGCGCTTGACGGCGCTTTGCACTGTGCCGGGGCCGGAGTTGTAGGCGGCCATGGCCAGATACCAGTCTCCGAATTCGTTGTAGAGGTCGTGCAGGTGGTGAGCGGCGGCCCTCGTCGCTTTCTCGGGATCCTGGCGATCATCGACCCACCAGTTGCGCTCGAGGCCGTAACCTTTGGCTCGGCTGCCCATGAATTGCCACATGCCTCGGGCTCCGGCTCTTGACACGGCCAGAGGATGAAAGCCGGATTCGGCTTGGGCCAGGTAGATCAGTTCCTGGGGAACTCCTTCTTCTTGCAGGACGCGGCGGATCATGTCTTCGTAACGGCCGGAGCGGGCTAGAGCGCGCTCCATAGTGCCGCGGCCGCGGTTGGAGAAATAGTTGATGTAGCCGGCGACCTGGTCGGTCATCATCAGCGGCAGGCCGGAGTGGGTGGATTTGATTTCGGCTTCGGCTTTGGCTTTGACGTTCTGGTCAACGGCGGGAGTCAGCTCGTTGGCTTCGTCGATGGGCGCGGGCTCGGACTTTTGCTCGGCGAATCCGTCTCCTTGTTGCAGGGCGGCTACGTCGAGGGTGTTGATGCCGTCGAGAAGGCGGTCTAGTTCGCGCTGGAGGCGGTCGTCGGTAGCGCTGCGGAGGTCGAATCCGCTGCCCAGGAGCTGGTTGAAGGCGGAGTCGAAATTCTGCTTGGCGGCTTCGAGGTGGCCGGCTTTGTAGTTATCCTGGCCGGCCTGGTAATCCTTTTCTACCTTGGCGATCAGGTCGGCTATGGGATCGGGCTGGAGCGCCTGCGGCGCCGACGGAGTCGACTGGGGCTCAGTTGCGGCTGCGGCGGGTTTCTGGTGCTGGTCCGGCGCGCTGCCGGACGCTGATCCGGACGCTACCAGGGACGGGGCCTGCGCCTGCGCGGGAGGTAGAAAGGCGGTCTTCTGGGCGGTCTGGCAGGCTAGCGTCAGCGCCAATGGGGCGCAGAGAAGGAGCTGCAGATATGCGTGAGAAGAAGGCCTCATATTTTCAGAAACTTACCGTAACCGCTCCCGGAGCTTCCCGGCCTCCATCCTACTGAGATGGTACTATCGCAAAATTCGTTGGGTCAACGCCACTGAAGAGACCTCCAACCGGTTACCTTGGGAACCGGTGGGCATGTTACCCCAGGCTTGCGGCGAATGGCAATACGTTGGGTGCAGGTGTTAGGTCTTAGGTCTTAGGTCTCAGGAAAACCTAGTTCCAGGGCCTTAGACCTGACACCTGAGACCTGACACCTGATTCTGCGTAGAATGGGCTGCCTGGCTAACGAGTCTTCGGCCGTGCTGGAGTCATCTTAAGAAAAATATGAAAGCCATACAGATCAAGCAAACCGGTGGGCCGGAAGTGATGCAGGTTGTGGAGTTGCCGGTTCCGCAGCCGAAAGCGAACGAAGTGGTGGTGAAGATCGCCGCGGCGGGCGTCAACTTTATTGATGTCTACAACCGCGAGGGGCGGTATAAGGCGCCGCTGCCGCTGGTTCTGGGACAGGAAGGAGCGGGCGTGGTTTCGGCGGTCGGGTCGGATGTACACACGGTGGCGGTCGGCGATCGCGTGGCTTACACCAGGGCGCTGGGGAGCTATGCCGAGTATGCGGCGGTGCCGGCGGAGCGGTTGGTGAAGATTCCGGCGGGGGTGAGTGAGCGCGACGCGGCGGCTGTTCTGCTGCAGGGGATGACGGCGCACTATCTGGTGTATGACACGTATCCGCTGAAAAAAGGCGAGACGGCGCTGATTCATGCGGCGGCGGGCGGGGTGGGGTTGCTGCTGGTGCAGATGGCGCACAACCTCGGCGCGCGGGTGATTGCTACGGTTTCGACCGAGGAGAAAGCCGCGCTGGCGCGCGCGGCGGGAGCGGACGACGTCATTCTTTATACGCAGGCGGATTTTGAGGCGGAGACGAAGCGGCTGACTGGCGGCATTGGCGTGGATGTGGTGTACGACTCGGTGGGGAAGACGACGTTCGACAAGGGGCTGAATGTGCTGCGTCCGCGAGGGATGATGGCGCTTTTTGGCGGATCGAGCGGGGCGGTCGCGCCCTTTGATCCGCTGGTGCTTACACAGAAGGGATCACTCTTTTTGACGCGGCCTTCGCTGGGCAATTACGTTGCCACTCCGCAGGAGTTGCAGGCGCGTGCTGGCGCCGTGTTCGGGATGATTCGGGACGGGAAGCTCAAGTTGCGGAGTGAGCATTTGTATCCGCTGGCGCAGGCGCAGCAGGCGCATCGCGATTTGGAAGGGCGGAAGACGACTGGAAAATTGTTGCTGTTGCCATGATCCCAACCGGGTACTGGCTGGGAGGAATTCTGGTCCGCACCGCGTCCGACATTCAGTGCATCCAACTTCACTGACTGTATGCAGATAAATCCCACGCCAGAGATGGGAATTCAAGATTTCCCCGGGAGACGTTTCGTGAATCGTCGTTTCGTAAATCGTCGTTTTGTGAATGCTCATTTCATGGACATTCTTCGACATCAATTCGTCTTGATGGCGTGTCTGATCTCGGCCGCGCTCGGCGGCCATGCCGTCGCCCAACAGGCTCCGAACACGAACGGCACTCCGGTACACATGATTGTCACGGTCAAGCCCCGGAAGGGTTCCGACCTGCCGGTGGTGAATCGTGAGGACGTGATGGTGTACGAAAGAAAGACCCGCGACCAGGTCACCGACTGGGTCCCAGCCCAGGGAGAGCGTGCTGGACTGGAATTCTTTGTCCTGATCGATGACGGCACCGCCTCCTCGATCGGCACGCAGCTGGCAGACATCAAGAAGTTCATCGTCGCACTGCCGGCCACCGCACAGGTCGGTGTGGCTTACATGCAAAACGGCATCGCTCGCATCGAGCAAAACCTGACCAGCGACCACGATCTTGCCGCAAAAGCGATTCGCCTGCCGTTGGGCTCTATCGGAGCAACTGCCAGCCCGTATTTCGCGCTCAGCGACCTTGCCAAGCACTGGCAGCCGAACGGGAATCGCCACGCGGTCGTCATGATCAGCAATGGGTCAGACCCCTATTACGGAGGCGGCGATCCGCAGGATCCTTACGTGACGGCGGCGATCGAGGATTGTCAGCGTGCCGGTATTCTCGTCTCCGCCATTTATGCGCCCGGTGGCCGGCGCTCCGGACGCGGTCGCCGGTCTAACCGCTGGGGACAGATCTACCTCTCGAGGCTGACGGAAGAGACCGGAGGCGAAGGGTATTACATCGGATTCACTGGCCCGGCTCCGGACTTCTCGCCTTTTCTAAAGGATGTGGCGAATCGCCTGGATCATCAATACTTATTAACGTTCCTGGCGCAGCCCCAGAAAAAGTCTGGTTTGCAACTGGTAAAGTTGAGGACCGAACTGCGCAACGTCGACCTTGTGTCGGCCGCCCAAGTTTACGTTCCCGCAACCGAATAACGCGATTGACGAATGATTGCAGGCCGTGTGATTACGGCTACGGCTTGTTCCTCCGCGAGTAGTTCTTCAGGTACGCCGGGAGCTCCTGCTTGCAGCGCTCATCGCGAATCGGGGCACCCACCGTCATCTCCAGCGGAATCACTCCTGCCCAGGTGGGGAATGAGTAGTCTTCTTCGTCATCCACCGCGGGGCCAACTCGCACCTTCGCTGAAAATTCATTGATTGGAAGACGCAGGACGGACGTTTGCTTCAACTCCTTATCGTTGGGCTGGCGCGCATCATCCCAGCGTCCGGGGATGATGTGCTCGCTCAGCGCGCGCAGGGCTGCGAGTTTTTCCGCTGGATCATCGACCAGCGTTGCCGTGCCCAGAATCACCACCGAGCGGTAGTTCATCGAGTGATTGAATACGGAGCGGGCCAAGACTAATCCGTCGAGCAGTGTGACCGTGATGCAGACGGGGATGCCTTGATCGAGATTGCGCAGCATGCGGCTGGCGGCTGAGCCGTGGATGTAAAGCGTGTCTCCGTTGCGTCCGTAGGAGGTGGGGATGACGTAGGGCTGTCCGTCTACTGCGAAGCCGACGTGGCAGAGGAAAGCTTCGTCGAGGATCTGGTTGACGGCGTCGCGGTCGTAGACGGCGCGTTGCGGTTCGCGCACTATGCGGGTGCGTGGAGTTGGAGTGCTGGACATTGGATTGACTTCCCGGGCAGGCGCCAAGAGTGGTGACGGAGAATTTTAGCAGGTCGGAGCTACAACAGTCCGCCGGTCTGTACCGCCAGAATGTTGAGCGCCATTTCCAGCTTGGTGATGGCAACGCCGAGTTCGGGATGATTTCCGACCTTCTGCTGCAGTTCTTTTAGAAGCTGGTGAGCACTGGCAACGTGCTCTGCGGCCTGAGCTGGATTTTGTTCGGGCTTGGGTTCGGTTGGCATGGGCGTGGTCGCGCTTCCCTGTTGGTTTCATTTTATACGGGATCGCCTTGCTGTGCTCGGCTTGGACGGGGCCCTTCGGCTCCGCTCAGGGCAGGCTCCGCCCCGTCACCACACGGGCTCTTACTTGCTCCGACGTGTTTTTTGTGGCTTATCTTCCAGCACCGCGAACTGAATCTTCTTCTCCACCGGATCGATGCGATCCACCAAGACGCGCACCCGATCCCCCAGGCTGTAGGTTTTGCGGAAGCGCTGGCCGATGATCTGGCGGGTGTCTTCGTGATAGGTGTAGCGGTCATTCTTATTCTGATCGCCATCGCTTAGCGTGTTGAGCGGGACCAGACCTTCTACGAAGAGGTCGGTCAGTTCCACGAAGAATCCGAATTTGGTTACGCTGATGATCAGGCCGTCGAAGTCTTCTCCGATGCGGCGCTCCATGAATTTCATTTTCTTCCATTCCATCAGGCCGCGCTCGGCTTCGTCGGCTCGGCGTTCGGATTGGCTGGATTCGTCGGCGATGTTGTGGAGCTCTTCGAGTTTTATCGGGCCGCCTATAGGTTCGAGGGCGTGCTGATGGGCGTCGTGGTCGCGGCGCTTGGACCAGGGGGATGGCGGCGCGCCGTCAAGTTGCCCATGTGGTGACGGGGCTTCGCCCCGTCCAAGCGGGGCAGAGCCCCGCTTCCACACGATGTCGGATTGCGACCTTCCCACTGGCACTTCTCCATCCATTTCTTCGGGCGATTCGCGCAGGACATCTTTCAGTATGCGGTGCACGATCAGGTCGGGATAGCGGCGGATGGGCGAGGTGAAATGAGTGTAGGTGGTGGCGGCCAGGGCGAAGTGTCCGCGATTTTCTTCGGAGTAGCGGGCTTGCTTCAGCGAGCGCAGCATCAGGAAACTCAGGATTCTTTCTTCGGGCTTGCCGGCGATCTTTTCGGTGAGTTTCTGATACATGCGCGGGGTGATGTGGACTTCTTTGGGTACTTCGATTTCGCGCACCCGTTTGCCGGTGCCGCGGGCGTCGCGGCGGTCGGCTTTTAGTTGCACGCGCTGGATGGGCAGGGCGCCTACTCCCAGGGAGTATCCAAAGGTGGCGGCGATCACTTCGAAGTCGTAGACGCGCTTGGCATCGGGTTTTTCGTGGATGCGGTAGAGCGAGGCTATGCGCTTGTTTTCCAAATAGTGGGCCACGGATTCGTTCGCCGAGAGCATGAATTCTTCGATCAGGCGGTGAGCGATGTTGCGCTCGGATCGGGTGATGCTCTTCATCATGCCGAATTCGTCGAATTCGATGACTGGTTCCGGGAGATCGAAATCGATAGAGCCTCGGCGTTTGCGCTTGCGGTTCAAGATCATCGCCAAGTCGCGCATGCGTTCGAAGTGCTCGACCTGGTTCGCATATGTGTGGCGCGCGGCGGGGACGCCTTCGATTACGGCGTTCACGGCGGTATAGGTCATTCTCTCCGCGCTGCGGATCACGCCTTCATTGATTTCATAGCCGGCGATTTCGCCCTGGTGGTCGATCTCCATGATGCAGGAGAGGACGAGGCGGTCAACATGCGGACGCAGGCTGCAGATGTCGGTCGAGAGTTCGAGTGGCAGCATGGGGACGGCGCGGTCGGGGAAATAGACGCTGGTGCCGCGCAGACGGGCTTCCTGATCGAGCGGCGAGTTGGGAGTCACGTACTGCGCTACGTCGGCGATGTGGACTTGAAGTTCGTAGTTTCCGTTTGCGAGTTGGCGGACGTGGACGGCGTCGTCGAAATCGCGGGCGGTTTCGCCGTCGATGGTCACGATCGGGAGGTCGCGGTAGTCACGGCGGCGGCGTAACTCGCTAGCGGGAATTATGGATTCGATGGCTTGCGCTTCTTCGATCACTTCGGGCGGGAAGCGGTGGGGCAGGTGAAACTTGCGGATCATGATCTCGACATCGACTCCGAAGTCGCTTTCTTCGCCGAGGATTTCTATCACGCGGCCGCGTGGCTGCTGCGTGGCGCTCGGCCAGTCGGTGATTTCCACGTCGACTACTACGCCTTCCAGATCCTGCCAGTCGGTGTGGACTTTGGCTTCTTCACCTATGACACGGTCGCGAGAGCTTTTCTTCTGTGGCCTCTGTGTTCCGTGTCGTTCGCTTGCGACGTCTGCGTCAAAGGCAACCACGGGGGGCACGGAGGACACAGGGGACGGCGGGTTCTCCATCCCCGGTGGAATAAGGATTTCCTGCGTTACTTTTTCGTCGATCGGCTTGACGTAGTTGTGACGGGGTCCGTAGTGGAAGATGCCGACCACGGTGGGATGGGCGCGCGACAGCGAGCGGAGGATGCGGCCTTCGGCGCGTCCGTCGGGACGGACGGCTCCGACTTCGACCAGGACGCGGTCGCCGTGCATGGCGGATGCGGTGGCGTGCGGAGGAATGAAGACATCGCCGGCGAGTCGCGCCTTCAGGCTGGCGTCGAGCGAAGTGGCTTCGGGAATCACAAAGCCGAAGCCGTCGCGATGCATGGTCAATCGGCCGACCAGAAGGTTGCGTCCCTTGGTGGCTTGCGGAATGGCGTAGCGCTCAGAGTCGGAGTCAACTTGCAGCAGTTCGCCTTTGCTGACCAGCGCGTGCAGGCGGTCGGTCAGTTCACGGCGCGCTTCTCCTTTCACGCCGAGTTCGCGCAAGAGCTGCTTGTGGCTCGCCGTCTGTTTGGGCTGGCGGGCGATGTGGCGGAGGATGGCGGAATCGGACAACATTAGGTCTCAGGTGTCAGGTTTCAGGTGTCAGGCCATCGGTTCCAGGAAATTTCCCTGAGACCTGACACCTAAGACCTGAGACCTACCTCAAATACTTCTCTTCAATAATTCTGCGATGATGCAATTCGTGTCCGGCGATGACGTAAGCCAAGGCTCGCACGGTTATCTCGTTCTTGTTGGCCACGCCTCGACGGCTCCAGGCGGGCTCGTCCAGATTGCGAAACAGGGAAACAGTGGCGCGGCGGACGGCGATGTAGTCCTCGATCAAATCGGCCAGCAGGAGGCGCGCGAATGGAGCATAACGGACGTAGTCATCCTGCTCGAAGCCTCCGATGGGAGTCTGGTCGCCGCGCGCAATGCGCAGGGCGCGATAGCTCATGATGCGCTCGGTATCGTTGAGGTGGCCGAGAACTTCTTTCAGGCTCCACTTATCGGGCGCGTAGCGGAGATCGCCGTCGGTTTCGGGGCGTCCGGAGAGCAGCAGAAGGGTCTGGCGGCGCTGGTCTTCGAAGGCGGCGAGAATGTCGTTGCTATGCACCAGTGAAATGTAGCGGTCGTAATAAGGAGCGTATTCTCCCGGCTGGGGCCGGAGGGAGGCGGTGGCGGTTGAAGGCGTTTCAGTCGAAGGCATGGATTCCTCGTCGGTGAGGGGACACGGTTTGGGCGCGTCTCACAAATCCATACTATCGCGCGCGAAGGCATCGCGACAAAGCGTCGTAACAGAGAACAACCGGCTACAAAGTTAACGGCTGATGGCGTGTTCTTTGGCAAAGGCAGTGGTCACTGCGTCCTGCACTTCAGCTACTGCGGTAGAAACCGCTTCCTGCACTTCGCTGGCAGACGCTGCGGCTTCGGGTTTATTCACGCGCACCCGGAATTCGACGCGTTCACACTTCAACATGCTGTCATAGAAACAGCGGTAGGCATTCAGCTGCTCTCGCAGATCGACTTCCAGTTCGGTAGCGCATACCGCGCACTTAGGGGAAACCAACTTTTCCAGATAGTCCTTGGTCTCAAAATCAAATGTTGTCCCATGCCCGCAGTTGGCACACGCGAGGCTCATTACATGAAGTTCTTTGACATTGAAGACCAGTTCCTGTTCGCTCATTGAAATCTCCTCTCAGGGCTATCGGCTGCGTTCCGGTTGGGGGAGAGTTACCAAGGTCCGATCCTGATTCCAACTCGGTGAGCCAGCGCGATCGCCGACAGAACGGTCGCGATGGAAGAATTACCGCAAGGCTGGCAGGGCTTACACGATTTGAGGCACGACCGATAGTGCGAGCGCTGATGGGGAACCATGAGTGGAACTATGAAAATCGGTTGGAAAAGCCGGATTTCCACAACCCAGGGCAGATGTCCAGGAGTACAATTCGCTTTGGCAGCCGAAATGCGGCGATAGATCAAAATCCCTTAATAAAGGAAGGATTTCGACGACAATGTGGAAGCCCACGAATCAACCTGCGACACCTGGCCGGCCAGCTGAGGCGGAGCGTCCGAGCACGACTGCGGCGACGACACCGAGCGTGAATATGAATCTGAGCACGAGCGAACCGGCGGCTGTGCCGCGTCCGGCGACTACCACCACTTCTGACCAAGCCACGATTGGCAAGTCGCTGGTGATTAAAGGCGAAGTGACTGGTTCCGAATCTTTATATATTGACGGCCGGGTAGAGGGCTCGATCAACCTCTCCGGCAATCGCGTCACCATCGGCCGCAATGGAGTGGTCTCGGCCAACATCAACGCGCGGGAAATCGTGGTGCTCGGCAAGGTGCGGGGCAACCTGACAGCGAGCGACCGGGTTGATATCCGCAGCGATGGGTCTTTGACAGGCGATGTCGTGGCAGCGCGCATTTCGATTGAAGACGGCGCCTTCTTCAAGGGCGGCATCGACATTCGCAAAGCAGGAACCAAGCCGGACGGCCGGCCGGAAGAAGTGAAGAGCGTTGCGGCTGCGGCTCCCGAACCGGCGATCGCGGCGCGAGCGTAGAAGCGCTATTCGTCGTTCGCCGATCGCTCTTCGCTGATCGGCGGCAAGATGGTTGTTAGACGGGCCTCAGATGAGGCCCGTTTGTTTTGTGCAATCTGTGCTCTGCTTTGACGGGGCAGAGCCCCGTCACCACACGAGCGGCGACTCTTACGGCTCTTTGCCTGTCGCCATCGTCTCCGCAATACCGCCTTCGGCGACCCTTGGAAAGGCGGTTGGTTTCTTCCTGCGCAGATCTGCGGGCAACTCCGACCGCAACAGCCATAGTCCGGCGGCGACGGCTGCGGCCCAGGTCAAAGAGCCGAGCGCGAGGGCGAGAAGATCGGCGCGGCGGCTGCCATCGAGTGATATCGTGCGCATGACTTCATAGCTCAAGCCGCCGGAAACGACGCCCACCAATGCAGACTTTCCTAATTCTTTCCAGTTCAGTCCGGCAAATGGCACCATGCCACGAATGTGCAGCAGCGCAGCAATGGCTACTGCATTCGCCGCGATACCAACGTCGGAGGCGATGGCCAGCCCGGTGACCGAGAGCGTCCGAAAAAAGAACGCGTACATGGGTATGGAAGCGGCGGTGATGATGGTGGTGGCGATCATCGGAGTCAGCGTGTTGCCCGATGCATAAAAGGCGCGAGCATAAAGCGCCTGACTCGACCACAAGGCCAGCGAGAGCGAGAACACGAAGAAGTAGAGGGCGGTAGATTCCGAATCCGCAAAGGTGAAGCGTCCGCGGCGATAGACGAGATCGATCAGCGGGAGAGCAATGGCCATCATCCATCCGGTAATCAGTAGAGAGGCGGCGGTGATGCGATAGACCGAACCGTTCACAGTGGCGGCGAATTCGGCGAACTTTTTCTCTCCGAACAAGCGCGAGAAAAAAGGGAGCGACGCCTGGCCGACGGCCTGGCCGAGAATGGCGATGGGGACGGCGAAGAGACGCTTCGCGTAGTTGAGGCGGGCGATGTCGCCGATTCCGCTGGAGGCGAAGTAACGGAGAATCCAGTCGTCGGCGGTGACCAGCGAAACGCCCAGCATCAGCGGGATGGAGAGCCGGACCCACTCGCGAAATGCCGGATTTTTTACATCGAACGACGGGCGGTACCCGGTGCCGATCTTGGCGGCTCCGACCACGCTCATCAGAAATGGCCCGGCAACCATTCCGGCTAGGGCGCCGTATGCCAGGGACGCGATGCCCATCCGGCGGCCACCGATCACTCCTCCGGCGATGATGAAGACGTTGTAGATCAGCGGACCGAATGCCGGCAGCAGGAACAGACGGTGCGAGAGCAAGACCGCCGAAACCACTCCTCCGACGTAAAAGAAAATCTGCGCCGGCAGCAGGATGCGCGTGAGATGAACACAGAGCCGCATCTGTTCGGAGGTGAAGCCGTGGAACATCCAGCCGGCAAACTGAGGTGTGAAGATTTCGGCGACGATGGTGCCGGCGATGAGCACCGTGGTCATTACGGTGATGATGATGGAGAAAGTTTTCTGCGCATCCTGCTCGCGCTTATCCGCCAGAAACCGGGTGTAGATGGAGATGAAGGTGATCGAAGCGGTGCCGCCGGCCACGATGTAGTTGAGCCAGTCGGGCAGGGTGAAGGCGGCGACGTAGGCGTCGGTCTGCTGTCCGGCGCCGAAAGCGTAGGCGATGTAGGCCTCGCGGATGTATCCGATCACGCGCGAGAGCGTGATGGTCGTCATCAGCAGCAGCGTCGCCGAAAACGCGGTGTGCTGGTGCGATGGCCGGAAGAAACGCAGCAGACGCATGATTTGCGAAATGACGCATCTGCAGATTAACGCATCTGGCAGGGCGGTGGAGAGTTATCGGAGGGATGGAATCGGGAATGGCAATCTCGGCGTGGGCGGCGAAGGCTGGGGAGCATCGTACTGTGGGTGCTGGGGTGAGCTTGTTGTTTTTGCCGGGTGCTCCTAAGTCCTGATCGATGATCACCCACCTTTAGCCCGCATAGAGTAGGTATCCGGATATAGCGCGCACAGCTCGCTGTTCGGTGGATCGCGGACTCGCGCCGGAGGCAAGGCCGAGGTCCACCACGGCGCGGAGTATGGCCATGAAAACCCGTTCCGTCACTCGCGAAGCAGGCATTGCCATTTCCTTCTTGTGATCTCGTAGTAGTTGCAGCAGGTTTGCGTGGAACGCAGAATCGTCGGCCTCGCTTCCGAGTCTTTGCTCTTCAGTTTCCAGCACACGATTCAGCCGAGGGCGGTAGTAATGTGCGCTCACAAGCGCCCGAACGACTAACCTAAGGCGGGATTTCAGTCCTTTCCCTTTTCCATCTTGCACGGCCTTCACGACGGTATCGTGGAACGCTTCCTCAAAAATGCCAATCAGGGCGCGGACGATGGAGTCCTTGTTCGGAAAATATTGATAGAGGGATCCAATGCTTACGCCGGCTTTCGCTGCGATCGCGTTGGTGTTGAATCCCCGGAGCCCGTCTGATTCCAAAATGCGAGCAGACGCTTCAAGAATGACGCCTACTGTCTCCTGAGACCTCGCCTGACCCGGCGCTTTGCGGGCTTTCAGCGTGTTCTTGCGCGGCCTGCCTCTGCCATCGTGAACGCGAGTTTTAGTTGTGAGCATTTACTCGTATTTTATATCCAGAAAGAAAATATGCCAGGAAACAACGGGGAACACCCCCATAGAAATGAGATTGACATGGCAAATGATCGAAAAGTTCTACCACACAAACTAAACGCCCGATCCCTTCGGATCTTTCGAGCCACCCTGGGCCTGATGACCCTCGTAGGTCTGATTTTCCCCTTTGTGCGCGTAAGGGGCAGCGCTGGGACCGGGCCTGGAATGCTGTTGGCCGTCAACCAGGGTGATGCCACGCTCGGTATCGTCGATCCGCAGGCAGGCAAGCAGGTCGCAACCATCGCGGAGGGAGGCGTGACTGGTCACGAGGTGGCTGCTTCGTTCGATGGAAAGCTGGCTTACGTTCCGATCTACGGAGATTCCAGCGTGGGCGATCCCGGCGCAGATGGAAGAGAGTTGGTGGTGATTGATATCGGCTCTCGCAAGGTCGTCCAGCGCTTTGATTTCGGGCACGGGGTCCGCCCCCATTGTGCGGTGATGAATCCCAACGACGGTCTGCTCTATGTCACAACCGAGTTGGACCGCACCGTCACTATCATCGATCCGAAAACATTGAAATTGGTGGGAACGATTCCTACTGGTCAAGACGAATCGCACATGCTTGTGCTTTCTCATGACGGACGATTTGGATACACGGCAAATGTGGGGCCGGGAACGGTCTCGGTTCTCGATCTCAAGGCTCGGAAACTGATTTCGGTTATTCCTGTTTCTCAGAAAACGCAACGCATTTCCATCTCTGTCGACGACCGAACGGTTTACACCGCCGACCAGACAAAGCCGCGCTTAGCGGTGATCGACACCGCCACGAACAAGTTGAAGACGTGGATTGCTTTGAGCGCTTCCGGATATGGCACCGCCGCTACGCGCGACGGGCGGTGGATATTGGTGGCGATGCAGAGCACTTCTCAGGTCGCGGTTGTCGACCTGCAAACGTTGCAGGTCGCCCGCACGATCGACGTACCGCCAGCGCCGCACGAAATCTTCATCTCTCCCAACAACGATGTTGCGTATGTCTCCTGCACCAAAAGCGGCAAGATCGCCGCGATAAGCCTTTCCGATTGGTCGATAAAGAACCTCATCGCCGCCGGCAATCGAGTTGACGGACTCGGTTGGGCATCGTTGCAGTGAGGTGACTGCTAACCTTCAATGCAGCGGGATCCGAAACAGGTTCCCCTGAAACGCCGACCTGGTGAAGGCGTACGTTTGGGGATCCGGTCCGGGCGCTATATCGGGGCCTTGCGGAATCGATTGGATCCCGGCAAGTTCCGCCTCGCTGGCGCCATCGATCCCGGATGCCGGCAACTTCAAAAGCCCGAAGCCGTGTGGGATCGGAATGATGTATGTGAGTTTGGTGGAACCCGTTGCCGAAGACCGGCTGGTGGTGGAAACGTAGATGAACTTTCCGTCGCCGGACCACTGTACAAAGCACGGTCCGGCGCAGATCCTCCGCTGAGCGTGGTTCCGCACCCCTACGGCGAAGGTCCCACTCTCAGACTCGATGCGGCCAGCGACGGTCGCCCATTCTCCGTCCGGAGAAACGCCGCCAATTTCGACAATCTTAGTGTCCAGAATGCGGGTCAGCCCGCTCCCGTCCTCTTGAACCCGCGCCAGGTAGTCGGCCTGGCCGCCCAGTTGCCGAAAAAACAATTGCCCGGCGCCGAAACCCACCCTGTCTCCCCCTCGCACCACCAGGCGCGGAGGCGAGCTTCGATCGGTCGCCGCGAGGAAGATCTGCGATTCGTCTCCCATCAGGAGGGTAAATGCGACTTGCGACTCGTCGCGCGACACATCATAGTCGACGATGCGCTGGCCGGTGAGCACCGGATCGGACTTACCCGACGCCAGATCCGTGCGCCACAGCTCGCTCACGTTCGACGAACTGTTTTTTTGGAGCAAGTAGTAAAGCCGCTTGCCATCGGGAGAAAGCGTGGGCGCCTCCGCCGACCCTTCCAGCGAAACCGCATGATTGCCCGCGGCATCGTGCATCCACACTGAACTCTGGCGCACGCCCACCGAGGCGATCAGCGATTTTCCGTCCAGCGCGATGGCCAGGCCCTCCTCTTCGGTGGGGCCAAAGGTGATCTGCTCTGGATTTCCCTGCGGAGCGCGGTCGCGCCACCGTTGCCGCCACAGGTGCATACTGCCATCCACCTCCGCGTTGAGGTAGATCCATCGTCCATCGGGCGACCATGCGGCGGCCCTGCAGGCGCCCTGCGGCCCCACTTGAACGCCCGCCGAGTTTCCATCCATCGGGACCACCCGGCAGCGTTGCCATTCCGCCGCGCCATTCATCTCCGCGATCAGCACCCAACCCCGATCGGGTGACAGCCAGGAGTAGTGCGCCATGGCGCGCTCGTGCGCCGGGAAGTAGATGGCGCGCTCCTCGGCCCGGCTCTCCTTCGCCGTCACGATGCCCATGTGCAGGACGGTTCCGGCCATAACCTCGGAAAACAGGAGGCGCTCCGGCCCGATCCAACTCAGGCCTGCGGCGTTCACCATCAGGCGCGCAGGCGTCCCTCGCAGGACGGGCACGGTCCAGGTATCAAAGCTAGGGGTGAGGGACAGGACCGTATAGGCGACGCGGGAGGCGTCAGGCGTGAATACGGGATCGTACTTCAGGGTCGAATCGAAGGTTAGTTGCTTCGATTCCCCGTCCGGCAGCAGCTTCACATAAATCTGCCCGGAGCCCAGGAAATACCCACCGCCGCGAAAGAACGTCACCATGCGTCCATCCGGCGAAAGCGCGGGAGCGGTGGCCGAGTCATTGAAGTTGGTGAGTTGGATGTACTCGCTCGCCGAAGTCACTGCGCCGGTCTTCGGGGCAAGCCACTGATAGTGATAAACACCCCACGTGATTCCGGCTAACACAACGACGAGGGCAACGGCAACGAAACCAAGCCAGAGGTTCCGCTTGCGGCCGACTGGAGAAGCGGACGCCGTGGCTGAGATCTTGCCGGAGTCGGTGTCTCGCTTCAGCCGCTTCAAATCAGCGCGCAGCTCGGCGGCAGACTGGCAGCGAATGTCGCGATCCTTCTCCAACGCCTTGTTAATGACCTGCTCAAGCGCAACTGGAATATCGGGATTCAGCCGCACTGGAGCGACGGGTTCGCGTTCCAGAATGGCGTGGAAGATCAACCCCGAAGTGTCGCCCCGAAAGGGCAGCGCTCCTGTACACATCTCGTACAGAACCGCCCCGAACGAGAACAGGTCCGTGCGAGCGTCCAGTTCCTTCCCTCGAACCTGCTCCGGCGACATGTACGCCACAGTTCCCAGCGCACTGCCGGGACTGGTGAGATGTTCTTCGGATTCGACGGTCGCGGCGCTTCCGGCAACCGTCTCGATTTTTCCCGAAACCTTGGCCAGCCCGAAATCGAGAATCTTCGCCTGACCCCGATTGGTGACGAAGATGTTCGCGGGCTTGATGTCGCGATGGACGATGCCTTTGGCGTGCGCAGCATCGAGCCCATCGGCAATCTGGATGCCCAGAGCGAGGACCTCCTCGATCACCAACGGCTTGCCAGCGATCCGGTGCCGAAGCGTCTGACCCTCCAGCAGTTCCATGGCGATGAAGGTTCGCCCCTCGGCCTCATCGATCTCGTAGATGGTGCAAATGTTCGGATGGTTCAGGGAAGACGCGGATTTGGCCTCGCGCTGGAATCGGCTGAGCGCTTGCGCGTCGTGAGCCAGTTCGTCAGGAAGGAACTTCAGGGCAACGCGGCGGCCGAGTTTGAGGTCTTCGGCTTCATAGACCACGCCCATTCCGCCGCCGCCAATCTTGCCGAGGATGCGGTAGTGGGACACCGTCTGTCCCACGGGTTGGGAGGGCGTGGACACTCGATAAACATGTTAGGTGTGGGCGACGGGAAGGTCAACGTACAGTTCGCAGCAACGCTTGGTTGGCGATAAATCGCTACTCCACCCCGCTCATAGCCCAGATGTCGCCTCCCTGCGGGCGGAATTCCAAACCTGACGGAACAGAAGATTCGGATTGAGACCGGCATGGAGCTGATCGAACTCTATTCTGGCGCGGGTGATCTGGACAAATACGCAGCGATTGTCACTGCACTCCGGAAGTTGGAACCTACGGAAGGGTCTTGATCTCCGCCTTCACTTCGGCCTCGGCGGGAGGGAGTGGGTCGACAAAGTCGAAATCTTCTGGCCAACTAGGGAAGATTGAAACGCTCACGAACTTGGCAGCCGATCATCCTAACTTTGTGCACAAAGGCGCAGGGATGGTCTCTGCCGAACAAATCAGGCCGACATCCGTAAAGAATTGATGTCAGTAACTGTCTAAGCATTGTGTCAGTTGTGTTGTTTGGACACTTATGCACGGATGATGCCGTTATAGGAGGCGCTATGTCAAACCAAACGTCGCGAAGGAGTTTTCTCGGAATCTCCGCTATGGGGTTGATGGCAGCGGCCGTTACTGACGTGGTCCGGCCAGCTTCAGCAACGACAGTGACAATGACCGGGTCCGGCAACGACATGTCGACAAGCAGCCCGGAGATTTCCATGTGGGTGACATCTGGCGATGAGCGTTTTGCTGCCGCTCCTCGAGCCACTTGGCGTCCGGCAGCAGGGACGCCAACAAGCGATCAGCTCCGGCTTAATCCCAGCGTGAAGTTCCAGGAGGTCTTGGGATTCGGGGGCGCCTTTACCGATGCTACCTGCTACACGTTCAATCGACTCTCGCCTCCGGAGCGAGAGAGACTGTTCCATGAGCTGTTCCATCCCTCGGAGATGGGGCTGAGCGTTGGCCGCATCTGCGTCGGGTCGAGCGACTACTCGACAAAACTCTACAGCTTCGATGAGGGTGAGCCCGATCCGGATCTGACCAGATTTTCCATCGAGCACGACCGCGAATACATTCTTCCGGTGCTGCGACAGGCGCGACAGGCGAATCCCGGCATGTTCCTTTTTTCATCTCCCTGGAGCCCGCCGGGCTGGATGAAGTTCAATCTCACGATGTTGGGAGGCGCGATGCGCAGGGATTACTTGCCGGTCTATGCGCAGTACTACCTGAGGTTTCTGCAGGGGTATGCGGCCGAAGGTGTCCCAGTTCAGGCGCTAACCTCGCAGAACGAAGTGGACACCGATCAGGACGGCAAGATGCCCGCGTGCATCTGGCCGCAGGAGTACGAGATTGAATTCGTACGCGACCATCTAGGTCCACTCCTGGAGAGCACCGGGGTTCCAACTAAGATCTGGGTGTTAGACCATAACTACAATTTGTGGGGACGCGCTATGTGCACACTGGAGGACACCAAGCTTCGCAGATACTCTAATGCGGTTGCCTGGCACGGATATTATGGCACTCCCGACATGATGACTAAGGTCCACGACGTCTATCCGGATGTAGAGATGCATTGGACGGAAGGCGGCCCGGACTACACCGATCCTGGTTATCTGACGGATTGGTGCAAGTGGGGCGGAACTTTCAGCGCGGCTCTAGGCAACTGGTGCCGCTCTATCACGGCGTGGAACCTGGCTCTCGATGAGCATGGTCGGCCGAACATCGGACCGTTCCCCTGCGGAGGGGTGGTCACGATCGATTCGCAGACCAGGGAAATCACCCGTAGCGGACAATACTGGGCTCTTGCTCACTACTCGCGCGTTATCCGTCGCGGAGCTCACCGCTTTGACTCCCAGAGCGCGGCCGCTGACCTGCAGCACGTTGCGCTTGAAAATCCTGACGGACAGCGAGTGCTGGTCGTGACGAACTCGGGACCGGCAAGGACGATCGAACTGCGGCTCGCAAATATGGCGGCGCCGGTTCCTTTGAAGGCAAATTCAGTAACCACCCTGGCTTGGAGGTAAGTGCCGGGAACATCCCGCTGTTTCAGATACTGGATACTGGAGGAGCGCGGATTCAAAGTTTATTTGGTCAACGCACACTATCTGAAGTTCGGTCAGCAACCGGCCCAGTCCCAGAAGAAGGGAGGGAGAGTCAGCCGGCAGCCACGCATTTGCGTCGGCGCGCGCTCACGTCGTCGTCACCTCGCCCGGAGTGCTACAGCATTTGGAGAATGTGCTACGCTGACGGCGGCTGCTCGGACGCCAAGAAGGTGCTTCATGGGAGACTTGAGCCGTATCGGAGTGTCGATAGATTCAGAACTCCTACGCCGCTTTGATTCGTTCATCGGAGACCAGGGCTATGAGAACCGCTCGGAGGCGTTCCGCGATTTAATTCGTGACCGTCTCGTCGGTTCCGTGGTTGTTGGTTCGAATGCCCTGGTCGTGGGGACGGTCACCCTCATCTACGATCATCACACTCGGCGATTACCCGAGAAACTTACGGATCTTCAGCACGAGCATCACGAAATAATCATTTCCACGCTGCATGCCCATCTCGACCATGAAAGTTGCCTCGAAGTGGTAATACTTCGCGGCAAGTCACGGGACGTGCAAAAGCTAGCCGACCGGCTCATCAGCACGAAAGGCGTGCAGCATGGACGTTTGGTTATGAGTTCTCCTGAGACCCTGTCGCACCATCCCCACCGCCACCGCTGAGGCAACGACAGGGAAATCCCTATGGCGTACGCAGGAGAAGTCCTGTGTAGCACCCAAAACTCTTGAATCGATAGCAATGTGGGTTACAAATTTGTGCTAGGGTGTAGCACGATATCGAGAGTCGTGTTATCGCCTTGGGTAGCACGAACCAAGAGAACGTGATATGCGAAACACTTCTGGGAAGCGCAACGGCGACGAGAGACATGGCGTTACTGCCGTCAGAACTCTAGGGCTGTTCTTGATGCTTATACTCTCGTCTTCGCTTCCGACGATCGCGCAGGAGAAGACGCCGGTCGCCACGAGCGATAAGGCTTATCCGCCTCAGCTCTCAGCAACCGTGGTTGACAAGTCTGGCGCGGTGATTGCCGGGGCTACCGTGCAGGTTCGAAGCGCGAAAGGTACTGTACAAATAACGACTCAGTCGAACGCGAGCGGCTCCTTCGGTATTTCCGGACTCTCGGCTGGCAGTTATCGAATCGTGGTATCTAAACCCGGTTTTGAAACTAAAGAAGCGCTCGTCACCGTCGGGGCCACCGGAGAGCCAACGCCGCTGCGCATCTCTCTGGCAGTGAACGCCGTGAGCACCACCATCAACGTGCAGGGCCGAGCGGATGACCTCGTCGGGATTGCCGCTTCCGCCGGCCAGGTAACGGTGGGCGCAGAGGAACTCAAAAATCGTCCGATTCTTCGCTCGGGAGAGATTTTGGAGGCGCTTCCCGGTCTCATCATCACGCAACACGCCGGCGGCGGCAAGGCCAACCAATATTTTCTGCGCGGATTCAATCTCGACCACGGCACGGACTTCGCGATTTTCCTCGACGGCATGCCGCTTAACCTGCCGTCGCACGCGCACGGCGAGGGCTACTCGGACATGAACACCGTCATCCCGGAGTTTGTGGAGCGGGTGGATGCCGAGAAAGGTCCTTATTACGCCGATGTCGGCGACTATGGCTCGGCGGGAAGTGCCCAAGTGGTGTTTTACAAGACACTGCCACGGAACTTCTTCCAGGTCGACGGCGGCGATGATGGCTATGGGCGGTTCGTTTTCGGCGTATCGCAAAAGCTCGGTTCCGGCAGTTTGCTGTACGGCGGAGAGGCGTATCACGATAACGGCCCGTGGGTGCATCCGGACAATTTTTACAAATTTAACGGCCTTGTAACCTACAGCCAGGGAACGGGGTCCAACGGTTTCAGCGTCACGGCCCGCGCTTACGATGGAGCTAGATGGAACTCTAGCGATCAGCTACCCTATACGGCCCTACCCGTTGTCGGGTTCTTCGGCTCACTGAGCCCGTCTGACGGTGGTAGATCACAGCGGTATAGCTTGCAGGGCGAATGGCATCACAAGGGCGCAAATTCCGAAACGGCACTCATGGCTTACGGGTTCTATTACGATCTCAATCTGTTCTCCGATTTCACCTATTACCTGGTTGACCCTTATAAGGGTGACCAGTTCGAGCAGCAGGACAGGCGCTGGGTGGCTGGGTTCGACGTACGCCATACGATTTTCGGCCACTTCTTCGGCCGCAAGACGGAAACCACGTTCGGCATGCAGCTCCGCAACGATTGGATCCACAACGGCCTTTTTCGGACGGAAGATCGCGTGCGTACGAGCAAAACTTACTACACAGCCAACTATCTCGATGTACCCTCCTCCCTCGATCAGGTCGCGGTTTTGCCCGCGGACACGGATTTGAATAAGTTTACGGAGACGATAGGAAGTCCCTGGGTGACAAGTAAGATCCAATGGACGAGCAAATTCCGCTCGATCCTGGCCCTGCGCGGCGACGACGGCAAAGGTGTCATCACCAGCTTTACGAACCCCACCAACCCCAACTATCCCAACGATCCCTACCCTTCCAACTACAATCCCAATACCCAACAATCGGTCACCAAGTTCCTGCCCAGCCCCAAAGCAAGTTTGATCTTCGGTCCGTGGGCCAATACGGAGATGTATGTACAGGGCGGAGCCAGTTACCACACCAACGACGTGCGTGGCTCAACGCAACTGTATGAACCGGTTTCGCCCGCCTATCCTTACTACAACACGCTGAACCCCATTAAAATTCCCTTCCTGGTCCAAACCAAAGGCGCGGAAGTCGGCGTGCGCACTTCGGCCGTCCCAAATCTGCGAAGCACTTTTTCGCTCTGGTATCTCCACAGTAATTCCGAACTGCTGCAGGATGGCGACACCGGAGGCACGACTCCGTCAGTTGAGTCAAGCAACCGCTACGGCATAGAAGTTGGAAACTACTACACGCCAATGGAACATTTGGTTTTGGATGCTGACTTTGCGGACTCCCGCGCCCTTTTTACCGAAAACGACCCATACGATTCGACGTTTTACACTTCGACCCCAACGGGTCCCCAGCTCTGCGCAAGAAACTCGAATTGCTTTGGGCTTATTCCGATCGGGGGCGGCGCTTACCTGCAAAATCCGAACGGCAAGGAGGTGCCCGAAGCAGTTCGGTGGGTGGTTTCATCGGGCGCCACACTGCAGGATTACAAACGCTTTTCAGCGAGTTTGCGCCTGCGCTACTTTGGCCCGCGCCCTTTGACGTCCGACGCAATTTATACCTCACCCTCAACGGCGTTGGTCAACCTGGGGGCCAGTTATAAAATCAACAAGAACTGGAGCCTTTGGGGCGAAGTTTTGAATTTGCTCAACCGCCGAGATCACGACGTTGACTACGCCTATGTATCGCAAATAACGCCAGCAGCTGGGCTGGGGCTACCAGCGACACCGCCAACAACCTTGGCAGGGCAGGAGTATGTTGCGAGTATTGTGAATGGAAACGCGGCATTCACAAGGGTTATGCACCCCGTCGAACCGGTTCAGGCGCGATTCGCTTTACGTTACAGTTTCGGTCGCTGAAGCAAACACGTTGCGGGTCCTTTGCCAGTGTGAGCACCTACAGGTTTCGTCGCCGGCTGAGCTCTGAAGCGTAGGTTATCGACGGCACTTTCTCTTCCTCTTCCCAAACCGAAGGCTTATGATGTCGTCCACGGAGCAACGGATGGCGTTCACGCCTCTAATTAAGGATGCGGTGACCGAGCTCGATGTCCTCTGGATTACCGCGGGCCTGGGCTGTGATGGGGACACTATCGCCATGACCGCGGCCACTCAGCCCAGCATCGAAGATGTCCTTCTCGGGCAAATTCCCTGGATTCCGAAAGTGACGCTGCACAATCCCTTTCTTGCCCTGGCGAATGGCGACGACTTCATGAGGCCCTTCCATCAAGCCGCCGCGGGAAAGATGGACAATTTCATCCTGGTCGTCGAAGGGTCCATCCCGAACGAACATAATAAGGAAGAAGGCTATTGGGCCTCCCTGGGCACGGATTCAAAGACTGGTCAGCCGATCACCACCTGTGAATGGATCGATCGTCTCGCGCCGCAAGCGTGGGCGGTGTTAGCGGCGGGAACCTGCGCCACCTACGGCGGCATCCACGCCATGGAAGGCAATCCCACGGGATGTATGGGGCTTCCCGACTACCTGGGATGGAAGTGGAAGTCGAAAGCGGCGATTCCCATCGTGTGCGTGCCGGGGTGTCCGGTGCAGCCCGATAATTTCATGGAAACGCTTCTGTATTTGCTCTACATGGCATCTGGCCGCGCGCCTATGATTCCGCTCGATGAGGCGTTGCGGCCCACCTGGCTTTTTGGCAACACCGTGCACGAAGGTTGCGATCGCGGCGGCTTCTACGAGCAGGCGCAGTTTGCCGATGAGTACGGATCGCCGCTGTGCATTGTGAAGCTGGGATGCTGGGGGCCGGTGGTTCAGTGCAACGTGGGGAAACGCGGCTGGATGGGCGGGATTGGCGGATGTCCCAACGTCGGCGGCATCTGCATCGGATGTACCATGCCCGGCTTTCCCGACAAGTTCATGCCTTTTATGAATCAGCCGCCGGGTTCTCTTTTGTCTTCCGCGGCGGTTCAAACTTATGGACGCGCGATTCATGCCTTGCGCCGCTTCACGCAATCATCGCTGAACAAAGAGCCCAGCTGGCGCAAGCGAACACGGTAATGTGGGGTGGGAATGCTTTCGTTTTCATGGCCGAATAATACGGACGGCACGCCGGGCGATCATCCTACGGGCGATCATCCTTCTGTGCTTGCCGAGCCGGACCTGAGTCCCTCCGAGGCTGAGGCAATTCTACAGGGCCTGGCTGGAGTGTTCAACCGCTACAATCCCGCGAGGGCAAGGCACGTTGTGTATCCGCCGGAGCAGCCCGGTCAGGAATGGGCCGACGACGGACAATTGCCGAATCTGGAAGCCAGGTATCGCGCCCTCGTCGAGCAGATTCCGGCGGTGGTTTTTATGGCGTATCTCGATCGCGGCATCGGCGAGGCTTACGTCAGCCCGCAGATTGAAGCCGCGCTGGGCTTCTCCCAGGAAGAGTGGCTGGAAGATCCGGTGCGCTGGTACAGCCGCATCCATCCCGAAGACAAACAGCGCTGGAGCACCGAGGCGGCCGGGATGTTTCTTACCGGCAGCCCGCTGCGCTCGGCTTATCGTGTTGTGGCGCGCGATGGACACGTGGTCTGGTTTCATTGCGAAGCCAAGATGATCCGCAAGGAGAACGGCGAGCCCTGGTTCATCCACGGCGTGGGTTTTGACATCACCGATCTGAAGCGGACCGAAGAAGCGTTGCAGGAGGAACGTAACGTCGTTTCCGCCATTCTCGATACGGTGGGTGCTTTGGTCGTGGTGCTGGATCCGGAAGGGCGCATCATCCGCTTTAACCGCGCGGGAGAGCAGTCCACCGGATATTCTTCTGCCGAAGTGGCCGGGCAGAGTATCTGGGATCTGTTCATGGTGCGGGAGGAGGTGGAGGGTTTCAAAGCGATCTTTGAGCGACTCTCCCGCGACCAGAGGCCGAATGACTATGAGGGCTATCTAGTGAGACGCGACGGTGAACGCCGCTTGATCGCCTGGTCGAGCACCTTACTGCCGGGCCACGACGGAAATCCGGCCTCCGTGATCGCCACCGGTATCGACATCACCGAACGCAAACGCCTGGAGAAAACAATTCTGGAGATCAGCGCCCGGGAGCAGCGCCGCATTGGACAGGATCTGCATGATGGTTTGGGTCAGCACCTGACCGGTATTGCCTTCATGAGCAAGGTGCAGGAACAAAAACTGATGGAGAAAGGACTGCCCGAGGCCGGCGATGCGGCCAAGATCGTGAACCTGGTGAATGAAGCTATCCACAAGACGCGGGAACTGGCACGCGGTCTGGTCCCGGTTTTATCCGAGGCGCACGGGCTGATGTCGGCCTTGCAGCAGTGGGCAGGAGAAGTGGAAGATTTATTCGGGATCGGATGCCGGTTCCAGTGTTTTACTCCGGTGCTGGTGCATGACGACGCTGTGGCCATGCATCTGTTCTACATAGCGCGAGAGGCGGTGAACAACGCCATCAAGCACAGTCACGCACGCCAGGTCGTCATTCGGCTGGCTGAGGACGAAAACCAGGGAGCGCTTAGCATCCAGGATGACGGCTGCGGCATTGGCGACATCGCTCCCGGCAACAAAGGAATGGGGCTGCACCTGATGAACTACCGGGCCAGGATGATCCGAGGTTCACTTTCCGCGCAGCGCGTGACCGCCGGCGGAACCGTGGTCACCTGTTTGTTTCCCGTGCTTCCGCCAGTTCAGCTTTCCGGCAATGACGATGGAGTGAAGTGAGAGATGAACATGCCTGTCAAATCGGACAACCACGCCTCGCAGAATCAGGCCGTCACCAAGAAAAGAATCCTGGTGGTCGATGACCATCCCGTCGTCCGCCAGGGGCTGGCGCTGCTGATCAACCGTGAGCCCGACCTGGTGGTTTGCGGCGAAGCTGAAGAAGCAATGGGCGCAATGCACATACTGGCTTCGGCCCGGCCCGATATTCTCATCGTCGACATCTCGCTGAGTGGCCCCGATGGCCTCGATCTGCTAAAGAGCATCCGCACCACTCACCCCACCCTGCCGGTGCTCATCCTTTCCATGCACGATGAGTCGATCTACGCGGAACGGGCACTCCGCGCCGGCGCCAACGGCTACATCATGAAGCAGGAAGCGACGGAAAAAGTGCTGGTCGCGGTGCGCCGCATTCTGAGTGGCGAGATTTATGTGAGCGATCGCATCGCCGGCAAAATGCTCAAGCACTACATTACCGGCTCCGGCACTCTGAGAAGCTCCTCCATCGCCGACCTCAGCGACCGCGAACTGGAAGTGTTTCGCCTGATCGGCGAAGGCCACGGAACCCGGCAGATTGCCGAAGAACTGCACCTCAGCATAAAAACCGTCGAATCCTACCAGGCTCACATCAAGGAAAAGCTGTCGCTACGGAGCTCCCGCGAACTGATGCAACACGCCATTCAGTGGAACATGAATGAAAAAACTGGGTAGGATGCCGTTCGCTACGCAATAGCTACTCACTAGCCATCAGGGAATCCCCGATACACAAAATAGTGATACCACGGAACTGAAAAAGTGGTGCTCCCGCTTGTAACGTGTCCCGACTTTGTTGATGCTAGCCCTCGTACACTTCACTTCCGATTCAGGAAATGGAGAAGAGCGGCTCTTTGCTGCGCTCTGAGTGTATTTTCTGTTCGCAAGCTAACAATTCGTTGGCCTCCGTTCTTAACAAGTTGCTCCGGGAAAGGAGAACGCATTTATGGCAACGGAAACAGTTCCGTACGGTCGAGTTACGCAAAAACCATCGCCTGTCGCCGAGGTACATATTCTCTGGATCACCGCCGGTCTCGGCTGTGATGGAGACTCGGTTTCAGTCACTGCAGCTACTCAACCGAGCATCGAAGACGTTCTGTTGGGAGCAATCCCCGGACTTCCCAAGGTGCACCTGCACAATCCGGTTCTCGCCTATGAGAACGGGGATGACTTCCTCAAATTCTGGTACATGGCCGAGAAGGGCCAACTGGAACCCTTCGTGTTGGTGGTCGAAGGCTCGATCCCCAACGAAAAAATAAAGAAAGAAGGATACTGGGCGGCGCTCGGAACGGATCCTAAGACGAATCAGCCCATCACCACTAACGAATGGATTGATCGTCTTGCGCCCAAGGCTCTCGCGGTAGTTGCTTGTGGAACCTGCGCCACCTACGGCGGGATTCACGCCATGGAAGGCAACCCCACGGGAGCTATGGGGCTCGCGGACTACCTCGGCTGGGATTGGCGGTCGAAGGCCGGACTGCCCATCGTCAATGTTCCCGGATGCCCGGTGCAACCTGACAACTTCATGGAAACCGTTCTCTATCTGCTCTACCAGGTGGCCGGACTGGCGCCCATGATTCCACTCGACGATCAACTTCGTCCCACCTGGCTATTCGGCAGGACAGTCCACGAGGGCTGCGATCGAGCCGGTTACTACGAGCAGGGCGATTTCGCCGAAGTGTACGGCTCACCCAAGTGCATCGTGAAGTTGGGATGCTGGGGCCCGGTGGTGAACTGCAATGTGCCCAAACGCGGGTGGATGGCCGGAATCGGCGGTTGCCCCAACGTTGGCGGCATCTGCATCGGCTGCACCATGCCCGGTTTCCCCGACAAATTCATGCCCTTTATGGATGAGCCGCCGGGTGCAAAGGTTTCCAGCGCAGCCGTCGGCGCCTACGGCCGCGCCATTCGCGCCTTGCGCAACATGACCCAGGCCACCGTCAACAAGGAACCAAAGTGGCGTCATCCGCGCGCTGAACTGACCACCGGCTACCATCCACGATCTTATTGAGGCCCACTGACGAAGCACAAAGCATAAGGAGCGATCAATGAGCACTATTACCGCACCGACTAAGGATGTTCCCAGCAAGTCAAAGAATCTGGTGGAAATGAACTGGGACCCGATCACCCGCATCGTGGGCAGCCTGGGCATCTTTACCAAGATCGACTTCGACAGCCGCCACGTGGTCGAGTGTCATAGCACCTCGTCCATCTTTCGCGGCTACAGCATCTTCATGAAGGGCAAGGACCCGCGCGACGCCCACTTCATTACCAGCCGCATTTGTGGCATCTGCGGCGACAACCACGCCACCTGCGCCACCTACGCGCAGAATATGGCGTTCGGGGTGAAGCCGCCTCCGATTGCCGAATGGATCGTGAATCTCGGAGAGGCTGCCGAGTACATGTTCGACCACAATATCTTCCAGGACAATCTGGTCGGTGTGGACTTCTGTGAGCAGATGGTCAAGGAAACCAATCCCAAGGTCTGGACCAAAGCCCAGTCGACGCCGGCGCCGCACTCCAATCTGCACGGTTATCGCACCATCGCCGACATCATGACCGCGCTCAATCCCTTTACCGGCGCGTTCTATCGCGAAGCCCTGGTCATGAGCCGTATGACGCGGGAGATGTTTTGCCTGATGGAAGGTCGCCACGTTCATCCGTCCACTTTGTATCCGGGCGGCGTCGGCACCGTACCCACCATCCAGCTCTTCACCGACTACCTGACCCGCCTGATGAAGTATGTGGAGTTCATGAAGAAAGTTGTGCCTTTGCACGATGACTTGTTCGACTTCTTCTACCAGGCGCTCCCCGGATACGAAGAAGTAGGCCGCCGTCGTGTGTTGCTGGCCTGCTGGGGATCGTTCAACGATCCCGATCATTGCGACTACACGTACAAGAACATGACGAACTGGGGCCGCGCGATGTTCGTCACTCCGGGAATCGTGGTCGACGGCAAGCTGGTGACCACGGACCTGGTGGACATTAACCTGAACATACGCATTCTGCTGGGCAGTTCCTATTACGACGAGTGGAAAAATTCCCAGGTCTTCGTCAAGACAGATCCGCTCGGCAATCCGGTGGACAAGAACCATCCCTGGAACCAGACCACCATTCCCCGTCCGCAGAAACGCGACTTCGGCGGCAAGTACACTTGGGTGATGTCGCCGCGCTGGCTCGACAAGCGAACGGGCGATCATCTCGCGATGGACACCGGAGGAGGTCCGATCGCGCGCCTGTGGGCGACCGCGCTCGCCGGCTTGGTTGATATCGGATACATCAAGGCCACCGGTCACAGCGTCAAAATGTATCTGCCGAAAACCACCTCGCTGCCAGAGGTCGAGTTCGAATGGAAGATTCCCAAGTGGAGCAACGCCATCGAACGCGACCGCGCACGGACCTATTTCCAGGTCTACGCCGCTTGCGCCGCGCTGCACTTCATGGAAAAGGCGCTGGCCGAACTGCACTCCGGACATACCAAAACCTGGACGGAATTCAAAGTACCGGAAGAAGCCATCGGCTGCGGTTTCCACGAA
This sequence comes from uncultured Acidobacteriaceae bacterium, assembly GCA_963747545.1. Lineage (GTDB taxonomy): Bacteria > Acidobacteriota > Terriglobia > Terriglobales > Acidobacteriaceae > Acidiflorens. The sequence continues at coordinate 722,769 of CAVVFQ010000007.1, forward strand.
GCGGTGCGCGGTGTACTTTCACATCACGTGGTGATCAAAGAGGGCAAGATCGCCAACTACCATCCGTATCCTCCGACTCCTTGGAATGCCAATCCACGCGACATTTACGGCACTCCGGGGCCGTACGAGGACGCGGTGCAGAACACTCCGATCTTCGAGGAAAACGGCCCGGACAAGTTCAAGGGAATCGACATTATGCGAGCGGTAAGGAGTTTCGATCCTTGCCTGCCGTGCGGCGTACACATGTATTTGGGGAACGGGAAAGTGCTGGAGACGCATCACTCTCCGATGTTTGGTCTCCAGCCCTGAGCCTGCTACAGGCATGCGGGCGTCCTTAGGGAGGGAGCGAGGGCGATTGTTACTAGGGGGCAGCCAGACGCATTCGTTCACGACGCGTTTGGCAGTTTGAATCGCGCTCTCGCTCCTATTTTTTTGATTGTCATTTCTTGACAAGGAGCATTGTGGTCGACGGCAGAGATTTTCGGGGAGACATGCAGCGGATCGGCGGGCTGGTTCAGGAAATTGAATCGATCGCCGATCCCGCGGTACGGGCCGCAACGAAAGATCTGGTGCAGTCGCTCATGGATCTGCACGGTTCCGCGCTGGAGAAAGCGCTCGATATCGTCGCAGACGCCGGAGAACCAGGAATCAACATCATTGACCGGCTGGGTCGCGATTCACTGGTGAGCAGTGTTCTGATTCTTTACGGCCTTCACCCCGAGGACATCGAGACGCGCGTGGTGAAAGCAGTGGATAGGGTGCGGCCGCAATTGCGCAAGCAGGGCTGTGAAGTTGAACTGCTGGGCGTGAACGACGGCGCGATCCGGCTGCGCGTTGAGACCGGGTCGCACACTTGCGGCTCAACCGCGAAAACCGTGCAGGCCGCGCTGGAGGGCGCCATGTACGACGCAGCCCCGGATTTGACCTCTCTGGTAATTGAGGGTTTTGAAGAAAAGCCGGCCTCTGGATTTGTGGCGCTGGACAAGTTGACCGCCGGCTCGGCTGGATCACCGGCAGCTGCGGATTAGCTGCGGATTAACAAAGAGACGCGGCAAGAGTTTGTGATGTTGCAATCATGAGTTCAGGACCATTTACGCAATCTGCCGATGGTTTTGGAACGCTGCGTCAGTTGGCGCGGCGCGAGCGCCCGCTTGAACGCTGCGAGTTGTGCAGCGTGGGCCTGCGGCCCGATCATCCGCACTTGATCGAGGGAGCGCAGCGCAAGCTTCTCTGCACCTGCGATGGCTGCGCGATTCTGTTCAGCCGCCAGGGCGTGAAGTTTAAGCGCGTGCCCCGGCGGGTACGCTCTCTCCCCGGCTTCAATCTCAGCGACGCCGAGTGGAATGGCTTGATGGTCCCCATCAACATGGCCTTTTTCTTCAGAAGCAGCCTTGAGAACCGCGTCATCGCACTCTATCCCAGCCCCGCGGGTGCGACCGAATCGCTGCTGGCCCTTGAATCCTGGAACGACATCGTGGCGCGCAACCCGATCCTGAACGAAATGGAGTCGGATGTCGAGGGGCTGTTGGTCAACCGTCTCGGCTATTCCCGCGGATACTCCGCCGCCGAGTACTACCTCCTGCCTATCGACGAATGCTACAAGCTGGTGGGCCTGATTCGCATGCACTGGAAAGGTCTTTCCGGCGGGACGGAAGTGTGGAGGGAACTGGGCGAATTCTTCAAGAGCGTGAAAGCACGATCGGTCGAAGTCCCTGTCGGGACCAAGACCAAAGAGGCATCCCGGATCGAAGAGGAATCTCATGCCTGATCTGAGCTTTCAAGTCGAAGGCGTCGAGGTTGTCGCCAATGCAGCGACCCCTCTGCTGGCTTTCAAACTTCGACTGACTGGCGACAATCCGGAACAGACGATTCACACGGTGGCGCTGCGCTGCCAGATCCAACTCGAAGTCACCCGCCGGAAATATACGCACGAGGATCAGGAGCGGCTAAACGATCTGTTTGGTGAGCCCAGCCGCTGGGGCCAGACCTTGCGAAATCTCCTGTGGACCCACGCCAACCTCGTCGTGCCTTCTTTCAAGGGGATTACGTTGGTCGATCTTCCGGTGCCGTGTAGTTTCGATTTCAATGTGGCCGCCACGAAGTACTTCGACGGTCTCGCGAACGGTGAAGTTCCCATCTGCCTTCAGTTCAGCGGCACTGTTTTCTACGCGAATGGGGAAGGTGGTCTGCAGGTCGCTCCCATTTCGTGGGACAAGGAAGCCCGATTCAAGCTCCCGGTGAAAGTCTGGCGCGACATGATGGAGTCGTACTACCCCAACAGCGCCTGGATCTGTCTGCATAAGGATGCGTTCGACCGCTTGTACCAATACAAAGTAAGGCACGGCTTTCTCAGCTGGGAAGAGGTGCTGGAGAGCATCATTCCGACGAAAGAAATCAAAGAGGCGAAGAAAGAGACGGCGGTCTTATGAATCTCGCGATGGTCGACAAGATCGCGAAGGCGGTGCTGTACGAAGGATACATGCTCTATCCCTACCGTCCGTCGTCGGTGAAGAATCAGCAGCGCTGGAACTTTGGCGTAGTCTGCCCAATGTCTTACAGCGAAGCGCAGAAGGGCAGCGAGGCCTGGAGCATGCAGACGGAATGCCTGGTGGAAGGCGGCTCCCAGACCGCGCTCGAAATTCGGGTGCGGTTTCTGCAACTGGTCGCGCGTTCCATCGGTGAGCTGACCATGCCTGTCGCTGAACCGCGGCCCGCGGAAGCACCACAAGAAGCCCCGGAATTTCGACCAGTGGCGAGACTTGAGGTGGCTGGCCGTGTCTACCAGCCCTGGCAGGAAGCAATCGAGCGGGAAGTGATCTTGCCGGTGCGCCGCGTGGAAGAGCTGGGCTACAGACTGATTCCCGACGCCTTTAGTTTCCCGGCGGAAAAACAGTTCGAATACCTACGCGAGAGCGACGGGCAGATCGTCGGCGTGATCGTCCGCGAACGGAGGGCGATTTGCGGGACCCTCGAAGTTTTGGGCGAACGGGTTGAAGAGGGAGTATTCAAGGTCAGCGTTCGGATTCTTAACACCACCCCCTTCGCCGGCGCGCGGCAGGCCAGCCGCGAGGACGCCCTGTTGAGTTCGCTGGTCTCCACCCACACAGTTCTCGGCGTGGAAGGCGGACAGTTTTGTTCGCTGCTGGCGCCCCCCGACCACATGCGCGAGGTCGCGGCTAGTTGCCAGAACGTGGGCACCTGGCCGGTTCTGGTCGGTGAGGAAGGGAAGTGCGACACCGTACTTTCTTCTCCGATCGTTCTTTATGACTATCCCCAGATTGCAGCGGAAAGTGCCGGAGACCTGTTTGATGGAACCGAGATAGATGAGATTCTCTCCCTGCGAATCATGACGCTGACCGACGACGAGAAACGTGAAATGAGCCAGTCGGACGAACGCGCCCGCCAGATGCTGGAGCGCACCGAAACCATGCCCGTCGAACAGTTCATGAAGTTGCACGGAGTTCTGCGGGGATTGCGTCCGCTTGCCGTCCCTCGCGAGGAGGAGCGCCAATGAACGAGTGGGAATGGCAACTCCTCGAAGAGAAGACTGCTCTCGATCATCTCGAAATTTCAGGAGTCGAGGTGAGGACGGGAAGCCGCGTGCGCCTGCGGCCGCGCAAGGGTGGCGATGTGATGGACATTGCGCTCGCCGGGCAGATTGCCACCATCGAATGCATCGAACAGGATTACGAGGGCAAGCAGCACGTCTGTGTTGTTCTGGATGCCGATCCCGGCAGGGATATGGGCTTGCTTCGTCAGCCTGGTCATCGCTTCTTTTTTGACGCAGAAGAGGTTGAACCTCTCTCGTCCGATGAGTTCCCGCAAATCTCCGCCGTGCAGAAACCAACCATTCTGGTCGCCGGCATTGGCAACATCTTCCTCGGGGACGACGCGTTTGGGGTGGAAGTGGCTCGCGGCCTGGCCAACCGGGAGCTGCCAGAAAGCGTCCGCGTCGCGGATTTTGGCATTCGGGGTTTCGACCTCGCCTTTGCGCTGCAAGACGGTTATGAAATCACAATTCTGCTGGATGCGTGCCCGCACGGCGAAGCGCCGGGCACGCTCTACGTCATCGAGCCAGATTTGAAAGTATTGGACGATCCGGACACTCCGCAAGCCGTGATCGAAGCCCACGCCATGAATCCCGTGAGCGTGTTGCGCATGGCGCAGGCGATGAATATCGAATTGAAAAATGTTCTCCTGGTCGGCTGCGAGCCCGAAACTCTCGGCGGCGAAGAAGGTCAGATGGGACTCAGCGCGGCGGTTGAGGCTGCCGTGGAACAGGCGGTCCAGTTGGTGGAGTCGTTGATCGACAAAATTCTGAGCAAGCGTGGGCCTGGGTTCAACTCAGTAAATATCTCGCGATAAAAGGAGATTGCCGTGGCAATAGAACAGAATGGTAACGGAAGCGTCAGTGACAAAGACACACTATTCATGTTGAGCGGAGTGGCTCTGGTGGTTTTCGGTGCTGGTCTGATTCTTTCCAATCCGGTCGCGAGACGTTATCTCGGCCAGTTCGGCCTCGGGAATTTCGCGCAGGGCGCCTTGCCGGATTTGGATCGCTATCTGAAATTGCGTTCCATGTAGGAAGACTGGCTGGAGTTGTGCAGATCATTCAGAGGGGACAGAGCGGACCGCGAACGCATGTTCCCCACGGTTCGGGAGGAACCCCGATGGCGACCAGCGCTGCCACCATTCGTTACGTGATCGATACACGGATGAGCCAGTTTACCGTGCAGGCGTTTGCCAGCGGTTTGATTTCAGTAATTGCGCATAGTCCGAAGATCGCGATTCGCGAGTGGACAGGCGCGGTCGAGATGGCTTCCAACGAACTGCAGGGTGCGTCCCTTAAGGTTCGGGTGCAGTCCGCTTCGCTGGAAGTCCTGGATGAGCTGTCGGACTCTGATCGCCGGGAGCTTCACCGGGTGATGAACCGGGAGGTGCTGGAATCGACAGAGTTTCCGGAGATTGTTTACGAAAGCACGGAAGTGGCAGCAGAAAAACTGAAAGGAGATCTTTACCGCCTGAATGTGCGCGGGAGACTGGCTCTTCACGGCGTTTCCAATGAGCAGGATTTCGTGGCTCAAGCGTCTCTCGGAGTTGACAGCGCGCGCGCCTACGGCTCCTTTTCGCTGCTGCAAAGCGACTACAACATTCGGATCGCATCCATCGCCGGGGGAACCTTGAAACTGCAGGACGAATTGAAGTTTTCCTTTTACGTGGTAGCGCGCAAGCTGGAGTGACACCAGTGAAGTTTGCCAAAATTGCTCTGATCGCCGGGGAGGTTTATTAGTGCATTACGCCATGAAACCAACAGTAACGCCGGAGGATACAACGGCTCAGTACATCATCGAAACCAAGGGGAGCACCTTTACCGTCAAGGCATTTGCCGCCGGGCTGCTCTCTGCTCTCGGTCATAGTCCGACGATTGCGATTCCCGATTTCGAAGGCGAGATCTTCCTGAATCCTGACGCTGTGGAGCAAAGCTCCTTGCGCATTGTGATTCATTCAGCTTCACTGACCGTCACCGATGACATCAGCGAGAAAGATCGCCAAGAAATCAATCGCCGTATGCACGATGAGGTCCTCGAGTCCGACTCCTTTCCCGACATTGTGTATGAGTGTTCTCGCGTGTCCGCCAGCAAAACAGGAGAGGGACAGTACTGGGCTGCATTGAACGGTGAGCTGACCCTGCACGGAGAGAAGCGCACTCAGCCGGTGTCGGTGCGCGTCTCGGTAAACGGTAGTACGCTCCACGCGACCGGAGACTTCTCCGTCCGCCAGAGCGATTACGAAATTCGCCCGGTTTCCGCGCTCGGGGGAACCGTGAAACTGAAAGATGAACTCAAGCTGTCGTTTGATATTACGGCTCGCAAACAGGCGTGAAGCGCTTACCGGCGAGGATTGTCGAATGGATGGGGACGGAACAAATCGAGCGAATCATGACGTCGTGGGAGGGTGCCGCATGTGTCTAGCCATACCCGGGAGGATCGTCGAGATCTCTTCCGACAATCAGGATTCAGCGCTGGTGGACGTGGTCGGCGTGCGGCGCAAGATTGATCTAGGCCTGTTGCAGGACGACAAGCCGGTGCCCGGCGACTGGGTTCTCGTTCACGTGGGATTTGCGATGAGCAAAATCAGCGAGCAGGATGCCGCCGACCAGATGAACACACTCCGAATGTTGGGTGAGATCGACGGTGCGATGCAGGAAGTCCGGGGATACGGACTGGAGGACGTGAATTGACGACCGTCCGCGTCCAGCCCGCAGGAAGGGATCGGCATGAGATTTGTCGATGAGTTCCGCGAACCCGAATTAATTTCCAAGACGGCGGAAGAAATTCGCCGCCTCGCCGGTTCGGAACGCCACTACCGCATGATGGAAGTCTGCGGCGGACACACGCATGCCATCTATCGCTTCGGCCTGAAAGATATACTTCCCGAAAACATCGAATTGATCCACGGCCCCGGCTGCCCGGTCTGCGTGCTTCCCATGGGAAGAATCGACGATGGTCTTTCCATCGCTCAGCAGACGGACGTTATCTTCGCCGCCTTCGGCGACATGATGCGTGTCCCGGGAACTCAGGGCAGTCCTCTTGAACACAAGGCGCGAGGCATGGATGTCCGCATTGTGTATTCGCCTTCCGATGCTCTGAAGCTGGCCCGGCTCAATCCCGACAAGCACGTCATGTTTTTTGCTATCGGATTTGAAACCACTGCGCCCTCGACCGCGCTGACCGTGATGCGCGCCAAGGCCGAGGGCATCCGTAACTTCTCGGTGTTCTGCAACCACGTCACCATCATTCCAGCCATCCGCGCGATTCTTGATTCCCCCGACATGCGGCTCGACGCCTTCATCGGCCCCGGCCACGTCTCGACCGTCATCGGTTGCCGCCCTTACGAGTGGATCGCGCAGAATGAACGCAAACCGATCGTGGTTTCGGGCTTCGAACCGCTCGACATGCTGCAATCCATCGTCATGCTCCTGCGTCAACTGATGGCGGGCGAGGCGAAGGTGGAGAATCAATACAAGCGCGTTGTCCCGTGGGAAGGCAATCGCGCGGCACTTAAAGCGATGGCTGAGGTTTTCCAGCTCCGTCCGTATTTTGAATGGCGCGGTCTGGGGTTCATCTCGCAGTCGGCGCTCCGTATCAACGACCAGTACGCCGAATTTGACGCCGAGCAGCGCTTCGCGGTTCCCGGCATTCGCGTCACCGATCCCAAAGCCGCGCAATGCGGGGAAGTGCTGAAGGGCGTGCTGAAGCCGCATCAGTGTAAACTTTTTGGCCGCGAGTGCACGCCGGAGCATCCGATCGGCGCACTCATGGTCTCATCGGAAGGATCATGCGCCGCTTATTACAACTACGAACACCGCAAGGCAGCAATGGTAAGTCTGAGTTCGATCGCGTAAGACTCGAACGCGAGAGTGCCCCGGCCGCCATGCTCGCCGAATCGGGACCCATCCGGTTCCGCGACCCGCAAATCGAGATGGCGCACGGAGCCGGAGGGAAAGCCAGCCGCAAGCTGGTCGAAGGCCTCTTTGCTCCCCTGCTTTTTGGTTCCTCGCCTGGTCCGCTCGGAGATGCTGCGCAGGTCGACATCAACGGCACAAAAGTTGCGATCACTACCGACAGTTTTGTGGTCAAGCCGCTGAGTTTTCCGGGAGGTTCTATCGGTGAACTGGCCGTGAACGGCACCGTGAACGACCTGGCGGTCTCGGGCGCCAGGGCGGAAGCCCTAGTTGTCACGTACGTGCTCGAAGCCGGCCTGCCCACGCCGGTTCTCGAAGCCGAAGTTCGAGCCATGGCAAAAGCCGCGCGCGACGCCGGTGTGCGTATAGCTGCCGGTGACACAAAAGTCGTCGAACACGGCAAAGCAGACCAGATGTACCTCACCACGACCGGCATCGGACGCCTGCTTCACGGCGTGACCATCGATCCCCGCTCCGTGCGCGTCGGCGACCGAATTCTGCTCTCCGGACCCATCGGCGACCACGGCATCACCATCCTGCTGGCCCGCGGTGAACTCGATCTCGAGGCCGACCTTCGTTCCGACACACGTTCCGTGCTCCCGCTGGTCGAAGCCCTCATTCGCGACGCTGGGCCGGGTATCCGCTGGATGCGCGATCCAACTCGCGGTGGCGCTGCGACTTCTTTAAATGAGTTGGCCCGCGACTGCGGCCTGGGGATGGTCCTTTTTGAAGATCAGATTCCGGTTCGTGATACCGTCCGCGGCGCGTGTGAGTTACTCGGACTAGATCCACTGCACATTGCAAATGAAGGCCAGTTCCTCGCGGTTGTCTCCCCGGAGTATGCAGACGCCGCGATCAATGCCTTAAACCTGGCGCCAGGTGGAAGCGAAGCGCAGGTGATCGGCGAAGTGCGCGAACAGCCCGCCGGCACGGTGCTCGTGACAACCCTCTACGGCGGCAGTCGAATCGTAGATATGCTCGTCGGCGATCCCTTGCCGCGAATTTGCTAGGCCACGCAATGGAGACGGAATATAAACTCGCAAGCCAGGTTGAAGAGCGACTGCTGGAGCGAAATCAACTCTTCGAACGGTTCTTTGCGCGCGAGGCGCCGCGTTTGGCGGAAGCTTGTCGGGCAATGTCCGAACGATTCCTGCGCGGAGGGCGCTTGCTGGCATTCGGGCGTGGGCCTTACGCCACCGACGCCCAGCATGTATCGGTGGAGTTCGTTCACCCGGTCATCGTGGGCAAGCGCGCGCTTCCCGCGCTGGATCTATCGGTTCTCTTTCGACCGTGGCTCGAAGCCATCCTTCATCCCGAAGACATCGTCATGGGATTCGGTCCACCCGAGGGCGATCCCGAAGTATGGGCCACGCTTCAACAGGCACACAGCCGCGATGCCATGACGTTCGCCCTGCCCGGCGTCAAAGGTTCCTACGCGGTGGATGCGGCCACGCAAGATCCCTTCATGCATCAGGAGATGATCGAAATCCTCTATCACACGCTCTGGGAGACTGTGCACGTCTTTTTCGAGCACCGTGAACTCGGCCATGAAGTCGGAGAGTCCGGATTCCTCTATCCGTTCCTGGGCAGAAAAAAACAGGGAACCACCAACCTGGTAGCTGAAGTGGCGTCTTCCATCCGGATGAAAGCCCACGACGACACCAAACTGCGCGAGCAGGTGGCGCGAGACGAGGCTGAGCAGATCAGCAGCACTGCGCTTGCGATTCATGAGCGTCTTCGCCGCGGCGGCAAAATCATCGTCTTCGGCAATGGCGGGTCGGCGACCGATGCCAATGATTTCGCCATCGATTGCGTGCTCCCACCGCCTGGCTATCAATCCATCCCCGCGGTTTCACTTTCGTTGGAACCGGCCAACATTACGGCCGTCGCCAATGACATCGGCAGCGACGCAATTTTCCTTCGGCAATTGATCGCGCAGGCGCGTCCCGAGGATGTTGCAATCGGTATTTCCACCAGCGGCGGATCGCGCAACATCATCATGGCGCTCGAAGAAGCCCGTAAGCGCAATCTGCTGACCGTGGCGCTGCTCGGCTACGACGGCGGCGAAATCAAGCGCCAGCGTCTGGCTGACTTTCCTGTGGTAGTGAACTGCGACTACATCCCCCGCATTCAGGAAGTGCAGGCTTCCATTTACCACGTGATCCGCGAGTCGCTGGAGATGTTGAACCAGGAGGTGTTGAACCGTGGCCAGGCTTGAACTTTATGGGACGGCTCGCTGTCCCCACACCGGCGAAATGCGCGAGTGGCTGGAGTGGAAGCGTAGCGAATTTGTCGAGTACGACGTAGAAGCCGATCCCGTAGCCCGCGGACGAATGCGCGAGATCGCGCGCGGAGAGCGCACCGTGCCCATTCTGGTCGAGGACGGCAGAGTGGTTCAAGTCGGATGGCAGGGTCACGGCTGCATCATTGGGGAATAGTGCAGGCGAATAGTGCGGACGAGTAATGCGGACGAGTAGATGACGTAAACAAAATGGCCAGCGCGTGTTCCATTCGAGTTCGGGGCGTAGTGCAGGGCGTGGGATTCCGTCCTTTTGTATATCGCCTCGCCTGCGCCAATACCCTGAAGGGATGGGTGCTGAACGCCGAAGAGGGCGTTGAAATTCATCTCGAAGGTGCTGAGACTGGGCTGCAAGCTTTTGTTCGGGACCTGACAGCGCAGCCGCCACCCGCAGCCAGCATCGCGGAAATCGACGTGCGGCCGGCAGAGCCAGTCGGTTTGCACGAGTTCAGTATCCGGACAAGCCAGCGCCTGAAGCGCCCCACGGTTCGTATCTCGCCGGACCTACCCGTTTGCAATGACTGTCTAAGAGAGCTTTTCGATCCCGCCGACCAGCGCTATTGGTATCCATATATCAATTGCACGAATTGCGGACCGCGCTACACCGTGGTCTTGGCTCTGCCTTACGACCGCCCGAACACCACCATGAAAGATTGGCCGCTTGACGACTACTGTGCCGCGGAATACTCCAACCCCGGCAATCGTCGGTTTCACGCGCAGCCTGTGGCCTGTCCGGCTTGCGGGCCCAACTACTATCTTCACTCGAAAATTCCCTCGAACCTTCTCTCGAACAACGAAGAAACCATCAGCGGAAGTGAAGACAGCATCCGCCGGGCAGTTGAGATTCTTCATGCCGGAGCGATTCTCGCCGTGAAAGGACTCGGCGGGTACCACCTGGCCTGCGATGCCCGAAATCCCGTTGCCGTTGCGGCCTTGCGCGATCGCAAATACCGGAAGGAAAAACCGTTCGCTCTGATGGTGCGAGATGTCGAGATGGCGCGTGCTCTGGTCGAGCTCTGCTCTGAAGCCGAAGCGCTGCTCACTTCCATCGCCCGTCCCATCGTGCTCGCGCCGGCAAGAATCGGACTCAGCGGTGTCGCCCCGGAGAACAGCGAACTCGGCGTGATGCTGTCCTACACACCCTTGCACCACCTGCTATTCGCTGCCGGCGCTCCGGAAGTCCTGGTCATGACCAGCGCAAATCGGTCGAGTGAGCCGATCGCTTACGAGGACGAAGACGCGTTGCATCGTCTCGCAGGAATCGCGGACTCGTTTCTGATCGGGCAGCGGCCGATTGCCCGGCGAGTGGACGACTCGGTCGCGCGCGTCGGTGCCTTCGGCTCGGTTGTCCTGCGCCGCGCGCGTGGTTACGCACCCGGCGCGGTTGCATCCCTTCCGACCGAGCGTCCCATTCTCGCACTGGGCGCCGACCTGAAAAATACCATCACGCTGGTTGTAGGCGGCCAGGCGTTTGTGAGTCAGCACATCGGGGACCTGGATCATTACCAGTCATTTCGCGCGTTTGAGGAGACCATCCACGACCTCGTCTCGATGTACGAAGTTCGCTGGGACGAACTCCTTCTGGTGCACGATCTTCACCCCGAATTTCTTTCAACCGCCCATGCTGCTGCGCTCGGAGCTTCGCAAACTGGAGTTTCGCAAAGCGGAGCGGTGCAGCACCACCGGGCCCACGTCGCTTCCGTGCTTGCCGAACGCGCAGAATGGACGAAACGAGTCGTAGGCGTGAGCTTCGACGGCACCGGATATGGAGACGACGGATCCATCTGGGGGGGCGAGATCTTCGTCGGCAGCGTGCAACAGGGTTTCACCCGTGTTGCTCATTTACGACGTGCGGCTCTTGCGGGTGGCGACGCCGCAGCGCACTACCCAGTGCAGGCTGCTGCAGGGTTCCTCACTCAGGTAGATGACTTGCCCGACGTGCTTGTCGAGCCCTTTTCTTTTTCCGAGCGTTACCGTAATGCAACGGAGTTGGTCGGCAAAGGCGTGCGCGCGTTTGCTACAACCTCCGTGGGGCGCCTGTTTGACGCCGCTGCATCCCTTCTCGGGTTTACCCGAGAGGTCACTTTCGAAGGGCAGGCCGCGATCTGGCTGGAGCAACTGGCTCGCCGCGCGCCCTTGACGGAGCCCTATCCCTTCCCGTTTATCCGATCTGAATTCGATTTTCGCCCGCTGCTGCTGGCGGTCGCGCAAGACCGGGTTCGTGGCCGCGATGTGCGGGAAATCGCTCGATCGTTCCAGCACGGAATCGCTCAGGGATTGTGCGAGGCCCTCAACGTCATATCTCGTAGTCACGGAGTGGATACCGTCGTTCTCTCGGGAGGAGTTTTCCAGAACGAGTTGCTGCTGGAAGATTTGAAATCCCTGCTGGGGAACGGACCGTTGGAGGTGTGGACAAACCATGCAGTTCCGCCCAACGACGGCGGCATCAGCCTCGGGCAGGCGGCAATGGCGGCGTTCGGCCGCTTCGATAGCCTTACTCGAGCGGACAACCGGCAAAGCAGGTAAGAAACATGCATGAACTTTCCATTGCGATGAGCATCGTCGAACTGGCCGAGGAAGAGGCCGAGCGCCGCGGCGTTCACGTGAATGCCGTGCACTTGAAGCTGGGGGCCCTATCCGGCGTGGTCAAGGAAGCGCTCCTGTCCTGTTATGAAATGGCCTGCGAAAACACTCGGCTGCAAGGTTCACGGCTGCTCGTGGAAGATGTTCCCGTCGCGATCTTTTGTCCCCGTTGTCAAGCGCAGCGCCCTCTCAGTTCGATGCAGTTGTTTTGTTGCCCGGGATGCGGTACTCCGGCCTCGGAAGTAGTGCAAGGCAAGGAACTCGAAGTGGTTGCACTGGAGATACAGGAATGCGTCCCGAACCCCGTTTGATCGAAGTCCGGAAGAATGTGCTGAAGCAAAATGACATTGTCGCCCGGGGCCTGCGCGACCGTTTTCGCGCAGCCGGAGTGTTCGTGGTGAGCCTGGTCTCCAGCCCCGGCTCCGGCAAGACCGCATTCCTCGAGAAAACTCTCACTCTGCTTCGGACAAATTACCGCGTGGCTGCTCTGGTCGGGGACCTTGCCACCGAGAATGACGCGCTACGTTTGGCGCGTAGCCAGGCCCCGGTCAAACAAATCACGACCGGTACTCTCTGTCACCTCGAAGCCGCTATGGTCCAAAACGCTTTGGAGGAATGGGACCTCAACCAGTTGGATTTTCTCTTTATAGAAAACGTGGGTAACCTGGTCTGCCCTTCTTCATATGACTTGGGAGAAGACCTCCGCCTGGTGCTCATTTCGGTGACCGAAGGCGAGGACAAGCCACTCAAGTATCCGACCATTTTCAACAGCGCCGACGTTGCTGTCGTCACCAAAATTGATTTGGCGGGGGCCGTCGAATTTAGTTGGGAGACCGTATACCACAACATCCAGGCGGTGCGGCCGGGCATGCCAGTCTTTAGGCTTTCTGCCAAGACCGGAGAGGGAATGGAACAGTATTTAGGATTTCTTGCGGCCCGCCTGATAGAGTTGCGGCAAGCAGCAGCGGTCTAAGTAATTGATCTGAGTAATCCAGATGGACACATGATCGGCCGTCGGAAACTGAGACCATATACCAGTGGTCTCCGCTCCTGATAGTTGCCCAGTATCCGAGCGTTCCTCGTGCGTTACAGTAGTGGCCTTCCTCCTTAACATGTTTGGCAACGGCGGCGAGCCTTGGGACTTCGTGAGCATTGGATACCGAGATCATGGATCGCATTCCATTCGCTGGACGGAGTCTATGAAACCGGACTGCTCATATGCCTTCCGGAGAAAATGGCAGAAACACCAGCCGGCAGCACGAAGCGGAGCGCTTTCTCTTGTCCGGTTTGAAAGTGTCCGGTTTGAAAGCAAGAACCGCTGAATTGCGGCCATTTTTCGCAATTCCCAGAGTAATCCTGGCGGATTTCTCTGCACTTCAGACTGATTGGTAGCGCTAACGGGAATCGAACCCGTGTTTGAAGATTGAGAATCTTCCGTCCTAACCCCTAGACGATAGCGCCACTCGTTTCATTCCCGGGATCGTAAGGGTTTCCCGTCGATTTTGATGATACTTCCCAGTCTGACAACGGCGCAAGCCTCCGTCCATTTCTTCGTAGAGCGATCTCATCTGGCCGCTCCAGAACTTTCGGCGGCTGCCAGTCTTCCCCGCAGAACAGTCACGGAAGCAGCGGGTAAGTTGTACTCGACGTTTGCTCCACCTCTGAGTTGCGACGTTGCAGGCGGACCGTCCGGACTGGCGTAGCCCTTCTTCCGGGCGGCGTGCCACCGATATTGCGCCTTTCCGAACGTGATCATCACCATCGGGCCCGAGAAAAACCTGTCGCGGTTGGCGTCTGCATCGTGAAATACAATCCTCACTTTGTGAGGGTGGTCGTGATCTTTGTTAATGAGCATGAGCGACCACTTGCCGTCCGGGCGTTGCAGCGGATAGGCCGTCACCAGCACGTGCCCGTCGGAGTCTTTCACGTCGCTCGATGCAGCATAGAGCTTATGCTCGGCGTCTTTGGGTTGCGCCCACTCCTGCGTTAGCAGCCGCGCGGCGAAGAATTGCGAGGTCTTCCTCTGGATGCGGTAATGCGGGTCAACCATAAACATGTGGTAGGTTCCCCAACTGTTGGCGCAGTTGGGATGGGGTGGAGAATAGGACAAGTCGTGATAGTAGTGCGTCGACTTGCCGCCCGCGGTGAGAAATCCACCGAAGGAGTCCGCCAGCCACAGAGCGCCGAAGATGTCGACCGCAGCCTCGCCACCGTGATCGTTGGTTTCGGTATCGAGCAGCGGAATTCCGGCAGGCAAGCCATCGTCGCGCCAGACCTTCATGATGTGAGTGATCAACTCCGGCTCCTGATAGAGGTCTTCCCATGGTGTCTCGCATCCGTCGTAGGGATAGTGCTCGAACGACATGAAGGCGAGATCCTGAAGACGTTCATGAGCTTTCAGATAGTCGAGGAAGCGTCCCAGCCATGAAGCCCGCCCCTGGGCATCGGGCCAGACCTTGATGTCTTCGGTGACTCCTTCAAAGACGGGTCCGCCGAGTTTGAAATTCGGATCGACGCGGTGGAGCGCGGTGGCGAATTGCAAATACAAGGTGGCGTAATCCTCGGGCTGCATGTATTGGCCGTCGGGTTCTTCGCCCATCTCGATGTAGGACACCGGGTATCCACGCTTCTTGATGTAAGTCATCTGCGCCGCAGCATCCTCGGGCGTGCTGTATAACATCGCCACGGGAACGATGGCCGGCAGGCCGCGGGTGATTCCGCTGGTGAAGAACAAATCAAAGCCCGGCTGATCCCCTGATTCCATGCGGTCCGGCGCCAGGTAAAGGTCCGAGGGCGTGTGCCACGGGTCAACCGAAGAGCACAGGGTCAGTGTCTGCTTCTGATCGGGCGAATGCTTTAGAAGATCATGGAATTCGTTGTTCCCATCTTCCTTGTTCCCAGCATCGTTCCCAGCGATGGTTCCGGCGTAAAGCTCGCGGATGGCGTAACCCACGCAATTTCTGGGATCGCTCGAACCGTGCGTATCGCAGGTATTCGAGGACCGAGTCATCAATACCCGAACGAATTTCGTAGTCACCGGCGAAGAATCCAGACGCAGCGTGGCCGTGCCGCCTTTTCCATCCGTCACGGTTCCCGACACGAAGGTCGTCCACGTTCCTTTGTCCTGGTCATCCATCGCGTCACCGTCTCCGACCCAGTACTGCACCTGGTAGACCTGCGCATAGGGCTCTGCCCAAGCGATGCGAATGGCATTGATGCTCTCCTGCTTGTCGAATGCGATTACCACCCATTGCGGATGCAGCGCATCGTCTTCTCCCGTGAACTGCTTGGTGAGATAGGGATTGCTCTTCCAGTACGACTGGAGATCGCCATCGTCGAGACGCGAGAAGCCGTCAAATTCCGTTCCGTTGTTCCGGGTGAAGCCACGGTGACGGAGCGAGTAGCCATAGGTGTGGCGGATCATTTCTTTCGTGGGGGTGGCGTTGCCGGTGAAATATCCGCGCCCCGCGGGATCGCTCCAGGTGCCCTTGGGGTTCCAATGCCAGGCTTGCACGAATAGATCTGTGTTCTGGCGGTAACTGATAACTCCCCAGCCGGCGGAAAGAACCTGCTTGATCTGATCGGGCCGGAAGAACATGTCGGTCGCGTTGCTGGGGACGCGGTCCACGGTCGACCCCAGCGCGTAAAGAGGGCTGAAGGTGTTAACAACGTGGCCGGGAGTTGCATCGACGAGGACGGTTTGCGTCACTTCATCTTGCGCCTTGCCGTGTTGTGCCGCTCGGGGTTGCGCCACTCCGTGTTGTGTCACACCATGCTGCGCGATTGCATGCACAGGCCAGAGCAGCGCGGCCCCCAAGAGAACGACTCCGCTTAGCGTTTTGCGCAGAATGAATTGGGTAAACAATGACAGCTTACTTCGCATGGCATGGACCCTCGGAAGATTCGGACTTTATCGCCGCATAAGAGTCATATAACTTCCACTTAGTCGTCGTTCATCCGAGTGTAACTCCCCGCCACTTCTTCACAGATACGGCACGAAGCCTTGCGTCTTCATCTCCAGGCGGTAGACCGAAGTAGTAGCTGTAATGTAGAGCGTCCTATAGTCCTTGTCGCCCCAAGTCAGATTTGCCGGCTGCTCGGGCATGACGATGGTGCCAAGATGGTTGCCGTTCGCGTCCCAGACCCAGATGCCTTTCGGTCCGACGACAAATAGGTTGCCGTTCTTATCCACTTTGATTCCATCGGGCACGCCATCGTGCTTCCCGCCCGGCTCCTCGCCGAAAATGCGGCCATTCGTAAGAGTTCCGCCAGGAGCAACGTCGTAAACGCGAATGTTTCTCTTTTCGCTGTCGTCGACGTAGAAGCGCTTGCCATCGGGAGAAAAGGCCAGACCGTTCGGCTGAGTCAGGTCCTTGGTGAGCAACCGCACCTCGCCTTTAGCGTCCAGGCGGTAAACGCCCTGGAATGGGATCTCTTGTTTTTCGCCAGCCACCAGATCCAGAGTGGGATCCGTGAAGTACAGAGCGCCGTCCGGACCTACGATCACATCGTTTGGACTGTTAAATTTCTTGCCGTCGTAGCGATCCGCCAGAACCTTGTATTTCCCGTCAGGACTTACTTCGATGATGGCGCGCAACACGCTGGCGCAATCGATCAGCCGATGTTGGTGGTCGAAGGTGTTGCCATCGGGGTCCCCGAGCGCAATCACTTCCTCCTTCTTGCCGTCGGGATAGAGCCGGTAAATCTTGTTAATGGTCTCGTCGCTGACATAGAGGAACCCCGC
This sequence comes from uncultured Acidobacteriaceae bacterium, assembly GCA_963747545.1. Classification (GTDB taxonomy): domain Bacteria; phylum Acidobacteriota; class Terriglobia; order Terriglobales; family Acidobacteriaceae; genus Acidiflorens. Next base: position 739,860 of record CAVVFQ010000007.1, read on the forward strand.
CTCATCCCACACCGGGCCTTCCGTAAACCCAAACCCCGTGCCCACCACGCTCAGCTTGGCGTTGCGATCCACCAGATTCCAGAATTGCGGCGACGCGGCTTGCAACTGAAACTGCGCCGGCGACTGCGCGAACGCCAGAAAAACCGAAGCTCGAACCGCAATGACGATGAGCGCCACAGTCGCGATGATGAAAGTACGCCCAGTTTTCCGGCTCCGATTCATGAGAACACCTACTCCTCTTCATCCGCTTTCGTGGGACGTCCCGACCGACCGGCGCTGGCCACACTCATAAGATAACTGACCACATCATTCAACTCACCGGAGGTAAGGGTCAAGCCGTAGTCGGAAGGCATCAGCGGTTGCGAACTGTATTCGATCGCCTCCCAATCCGGCTTCGAGACGAAGTGAAACGTCCCGTCCAGCGTCTGCAGCTGCACGGAGAAATTATCTTCATTGCGAATTCTTCCTGCATATTTCTCTCCGCCACGCATGGTCACCGTCGCCATCCGCGCCTGCCGGTCGCTGCCCGGAACCGGATTAGCGATCGCGCTGCGGGTTTGCTCCACATCGTGAGTGCGAGCATACGCCGACAGATCGGAGGCAATGAAACCGCCTTTGCCGCCCACCATGTGGCAGCCGGAACAGCCGGCTTTGCCAAAGAAAATTGTCTCCCCACGCTCCGGATCACCGGGCAGCTTGACCGGTTGCTTTGCTCCCCGATCTGTCCCCTGAAGAGTGTGCAGGTAGCTCACGACCGCCTTGATGGCCGAGTCTTCCAGCGAGTGGAAGGCAGGCATTCCAGTTCCAGGAATCCCCTTCTGAATAATGCCAAAGATCTGGGCATCGGAAAGCTTCTGCACTTTTGGATTGTCCGCGATATTCGGAGCCCGTTCCCCGCCCTTGCCGTCGAGCCCGTGGCATCCGGCACAGGTCGACGCGAAAGTTTGCTTCCCGCGCGTTGACGCCGTCTTTAAGTCTTGCCGCCGGGGCGTTTGCGTAGGAGTTTGCGATCGGGTTTGCGATCGAACGACAGGTACGCTGGCGATCCATAGAGCCAGCAGAACCAGAGCCAGCACGCCGCGTGATCTGAAACTCGAGAACATATGCAGCGCCCAGCCCGCAGGCCGTCTCCGATGATCGGCGAGCTTAGTCTTCAAAACAAGAACTTCGCCCCCAGTTGCAGAATGCGCGCAGGCCTAGCCGAGTTCACCAAGCCGAACGTGCCCCCCTGGTCAGGGAAACCTGCGTTGATTAGGCCAGTTGGATTGTTGAATTGCGCATGGTTGAAGAGGTTAAACGTGTCAAGACGCAAATCAAGTTCTTTTGACTCCGTGACCTTAATTGCCTTCGCGAGGGTCATGTTGAAGTTATTAAGTCCCGGACCGTGAAAGAAGCGGCGGGCGGAGTCGCCGAACACCCCAAGCAGCTCGGGGCTGAAAAGGGAGGTATTAAAGTAAGGATTGCCATGACGCGGATTGGTGTCGCCCAGCACGTGGCCAGGTGTATAGTTCGGCACGTCCACGGGTGCCGCATTGGCACCGATCAACGCATTATCGTCATTCTCATTCATTGTGATCGGAAGCCCGGTAGCGAAGGTAGTAATGCCGCTCAGACTCCAGCCCCCGGCCAGACCCCTGCCCCAACCGGAGGTGGCGAACTTGTCGAACGGGAGGAGCCAGTTGTAGCTGAACACGAAATTTTGAGTCAGATCGAAGTTACAAAGACCAATGCTCAGCCGCGGATTGAACGGGTTAGTGGAATCCTGCAGACCAGAAGCGTTGTCCATGCACTTGCTGTAGGTGTATCCGGCGAGAAGGTTTAGCGACGCCGTGTTGTGGCTCACACTGACTTGCAGTGAGTTATAGCTTGAGTTTGCCACCGTGGACTCATACGGGTTGGTATCAAAATCCGGCCCCAGCGGCCGGGTGCTCAAAAAAGTTTGACCGGCGTAGGGCGACGTTCCAGGGTTCGTAACCCAAAACGTACCGGTGGGAGGAGTCTCACTGAATTGCGCGCATGGCGGGGCAGTAGTTGCGGGCGCAAGATTGGCCGGGTTGTTCAAATACAGACAGAGCGCGGGATTGGCTGGATTGGCCTCGATTGAGGTCACTAACTTGTGTCCCTGATTCCCAACATAACTCGCGGTGACCACAGTGTTCGCCCCAATCTGGCGTTGCAGTGAGAATTCGAAGTGTTCGGAATACGGCAGCTTGTTGTTGTGGTCGAACGAAAATCCATAGGAAATCGGCTCGACCCCCGCCCAGTCGAAAGTGGTGTCTGGGTTCTTAGCCGAAACATTCGTCGGAGGAAATGTGAACGGGAACCTCGGCCAGCCGCCCACAAGCCCACCTATGGAACGGACCGTATACGGAGCTTCCAGGAGCGGAGGATTTGAACTGCCGTAGTAGAGTCCGTAAGGTGGGTCGCCCACTTCGAGGAACTGCGACAGGTCTTCCACCGACGTGTAATACAAGCCCGCGCCGGCACGAATGCTGGTTTTTCCCGGACCGCCAAAAAGCTTGCCGAGAAAGCCCGAGGTAGTGCTGGGAGAATATGCCAGGCCCAGCCGAGGTGAAAAATTATGCCACTGCGTCGGCGCGAGCGTGCGCGGAATGCCAGGATCGCCCGGAACAACCCATCCCGTTGGCGCGCCCGGGAACACCACCGACTGCAGCCCGGGAACGATAGTTTCGATTTTGTTCTGGGTGTCGTACCAGGGCATGCTGGCTTCCCACCGTAGTCCATAGTTCAACACCAGGTTGGAGGTCACTCGCCAGCTATCCTGCCCATACAGAGCGTAGTACTTACTACGGGAATCCAGGATTTGCGGGCTGGCCTGGGTCAAACTATCCGGCGCTCCGATGAGAAAGTCGGCAAAATCGATTCCCGTCTCTCCACCAGTAAATGCGTACTGACCGTTTTCCGCCGCCAGGTTTCTTTCGTTGATCTGGTCGTAGTGGAACTGGCCACCGAATTGAATAGTGTGCCTTCCCACGACCTTGGTGAAATTATCCAGCACCTGGAATGAATTATTGAACTGCCCGGTGCTCACCTGGGGAACACCTATCTGAAAGTTATTGAACGTAATGTAAGGCACGCCTTCCAACGCCGGCGCGATCGGGCTGATACCACCCGCGGGGTTGCTCCAGGGAGTTACAAATCCTAGAGTAGCGAGGCTGTAAGCCGATCCGACTCCGCCTGTCGGTTCTGTCAGGTGCAGAGTATTGCGCACGTAGCTGAGGCGGAGTTCATTCACCGCATAAGAGCCGAAGTTCTTGGTATCGCCGAGGTTCACCAGTTGTGCCCGTCCGGCGGTCGTAGCGCTGTAGGCAAAGCTGGACGCCGGCACGGAGGCGCCGCCATTGGGATACGGGGAGTTCAACGTATAGTCGTCGATGAAGTAGTAAGCAAACAGCGAGCCGTAGCGCGTGTTATGGTCGACCCGGATACCGCCCTTATCGTCACTTAATTGCTGCGCGTATTGGGACGAGGAGAAGTTGAAGACGGGATTATTCTGCACATTCGGCTGCGGGATGAGGCCGAGGTTCACCATACTCGTCGCTACGGGCGACCAGGCTGACTTCGGGATGGAAGCGTTAGGAAACACGCAACCGGTTGTGGTGCTGTTGGTCGTGCAATTGTATCCATAGGGCGTCCCCGCGCCCGATGAGCCGATCGTCGCCGGATTGATCGTGGATGCAGTGAAGTAGTACGGCTCTCCGTTCACGACCGGATATCCCAACCCTTGCCGCCCTAAACCTCCTCCGCTGAGAATGCTGGCAAAATTGTCACCGTTCACGGTAGAGGCTACTGGGTTGTTATTTGCGTCGACGCCGGTGGTGAACAAACTCGCCGAATCAGAGAAGTCGCCGGTAAAGTTTGCCGCGGACGGCAGGGTTGTAGTCGCAGGAGACGCCTGGGTTTGGCGAGTACCCTGGTAATCGACGAAAAAGAAAGTCTTGTCTTTCCGGATCGGTCCGCCGAACGTGCCACCGAACTGGTTCTGGCGGAAGACGGGAACGGAGTCGGTGAAATACTGCGTCGCATCCAGCGCGGTATTACGCAGGAATTCAAATCCGCTGCCGTGGAACCCGTTAGTGCCGGATTTAGTCACGACATTAACTTGTCCGCCGCTGTAGTTGCCGTATTCGGCGTCGAAGTTATTGGTGATGATCCGAAACTCGGAGATCGAATCCAGATTCGGAATAATCGCCGCGCCGTTATTCTTACCTTCCTCAACGTTCGATCCGTTGACCATGAATCCGTTGGAGGTCTCACGTTGCCCGTTGACCGACTGATTTCCGGCATACTCACCGTTCTGTCCGCCATCGGGCGAACGGTCGCTGATCCCCGGTGTCTGAGTGTCGCCGGCAGTGTAGGGGGACACTCCCGGTTGCAGCGCCAGCAAGTCGGTATAGCTGCGCCCGTTAAGCGGAACCGCGAGCATCTTCGCCCCGGTGATCACTTCTCCCATCTGCGTGCTCTGGGTCTCCACGTGGACGGCGTCCGTGCGCACCTCAATCGTCTGCGACGCCGCGCCCACTTCAAGACTGGCATCGGCGCGAAGCTCCGCGTTGGCGTCGATCACCAATCCCGTCTTCCGGTAGGTCTTGAAACCGCTGTGGCTGATTTCCAGGTTGTAAGTACCGATGGCCAGCGTTGGAAGATTGTAAAAGCCCTTCCCATCGCTTTTGACCGTCGTTTTGACCCCGGTCTGAATATCGATTGCGACCACTGCAGCACCGGAAACAACCGCGCCCGAAGTATCCGTGACCACGCCGGAGATACCGCCGGTGATGCTGGCCGACGCGACCGTTAGCGCGAAATGCACGAACGCCAACACTGCGATTGCACCGTACACACGATTGCGCATAGTGGATCTCCCGCGAGAAGGCTAGCAGCCCGATTCAGCGCCGTTTTTTTACTTTCACCTGGTAAAACCTGCAGCTCAGTAGTGGAAGTCGAACCACCCGTTGGGAAGAGGGTTTATCTCAATCGCAATAGTGGTGTCAACCTTTTTGTTTTCTTGACTCGGAGTCAAAATAGTTCACGTCATCTCAATCAGCCTCATTCTCGCCGCTGAAAATGCCTCGCTTCGCAATCGGCGGCCTATTTCTGTTTTACCGCGATGGCCGAGATTTCGATCCGGGCATTATTAACCAAAGCCGCGGCTTGGATGGTGGCGCGCGCCGGCTTGGGGTCAGGCAGCACGCTCTTGTAAACCTTGTTCATGTCCCCAAATTCATGAATGTCGGCCAGGAAGACCGTAACGCTGACAACGTCCTTCCACTCGAAGCCCGCGGCCTTGAGAACCTTCCCTATATTTTCGAGCGCCGCAGTCGTCTCCGGGCCGATGCCCCCAGTGGCCAGTTTGCCGGCATCATCTGTACCTTCCTGGCCGGCGATGTACAGAGTGTTCCCCGCCACGATTCCGTCGCTGAAAGGAAGTCCCCTGGCGGGAGCCAGATTCACCGCTTTTCGTTCCTGGCCATAGGTCCGCTGCGATGCCATGCCCATCATGAACAGGATCGCGACGGCGCATGCGCATAGGCGGAAAGTTTTCATCTGCATTGAAATTTTCATTTTCATTTTCATTTTCCGTTCCCCTTCGTGATAAATGGATTGGCTCTTCCACGCAACCAAAAACGGTGTTAGAGTCCGCGCACATGTATACATCGAGGGGAACGAAATGAACAAGTTTCATGGTTTCGTGAAATCCCATACCGTTGCAGCATCCGTGCTATCCGTCGGCATTTTGTGTGCCGTTTTGTGCGGCGGCGGACTTCTGCGCGCGCAGCCGGCTGGGGGGACAACCGCAGCGCAGTCCGACAGTGCTTTAATTGCGGATTTTCGCCGCGTGGAGGTGGCTTCGGTCTCGGATGCGCTGGAGCAACTGACCGGCCAGCGCATGTACATGAGTCACCGCATGCATCCGCTCTTCACCACCAAGTTTGCCGGCTTTGCGCGGACGGTCCAGCTCAAGAAAGACGAAGGCAACAACGACCCCACCGCATTGAATGGGATGCTGACCGCCATCGATCAGGGTTCCACCGATTCCGTTTACGTGATGGTGGTCGAGGACGGTGAGAACGTCGCGGGAATGGGCGGGTTGATGGGGACCGCCATGGCGGCGCGAGGCTACGCCGGAGCCGTGATCGATGGAGGAGTGCGCGACGTGGCCTATTTGCGCAAGATCGGGTTCCCCGTGTATGCAACCGGCATCGTACCGTCGACGTCCGTGCATCACTATCGCTTCGGAGGCTCCCAGATTCCGGTGACCTGCGATGGTGTAACCGTCAATGCGGGCGACATTGTCGCGGCAGATAGCGATGGCGTGGTGGTGGTTCCACGCGCTAGGGCTCAGGAAGTTCTGGCCCTCGCTCAACAAATGGATTTCAAAGAGCACTCGATGTATGCCGTGATCGAACAGATGAAATCGATCATGGAAGCGGTCAAGAAGTTTGGAAGACTGTAGCCAAAAGAGGGCCCACTTGCGCAAATTCGACTTTCGTCAGATAATTCGCACTTTCATTTTGTGATAACCGGACTTTCTCATCTTTCATCGCGGATTCTCATGGCGAACTCTCAGAAACGAAGCTACAACATCACCGCGCTGCAGCGCGGGTTGCGTCTTCTGCAGCTGTTCAGCGAGTCACCGCAGGGCCTCGCCGCCAAACAAGTCGCGGCCCGGTCGCGGCTGCCGGTGAGTACAGTCCATCGTTTCCTGGCGAACCTGGAGGCTTCCGGCTTTTTGAACTGCAGCAGCGACGGCGTGTACCACCTGGGAATCGCGTGTTTCGCAATCGGCCAGGCAGCTTTGGCTCAACTCGATATTCGCCGAGTCAGCCTGCCCTACCTTCAGGAATTGAATCGGCAAACGCGCGAGACCATTCATCTGACCGTACGGCACGGACTGTCCGCGGTCTACGTCGAGAAGCTGGATTCACCAGAGCAGTTGCGGATCCACTCACGCATTGGCGCTGCCGTGCCGTTGTATTGCACCGCGGTGGGCAAGGTCATGCTGGCGTACATGCCTGACGAGGAACGGGAAAGAGTTCTCCCGCAGTTGGGACTGAAGCGTCTGACGCCGAACACCGTGGGCAACCTCCAGGAACTCGAGGCCGAGCTGTACCGGGTCCGAAAGAACGGTTACGCCTGCGATCTGGAGGAAAACGAACTTCATATACGATGCGTGGCCGCGCCCATCTGGGACCACGCCGGCGGCGTGAATGCCAGCCTCAGCATTACCGCGCCGATGGTGCGCATGGCGGTGACCCGTTTGCGCCAGCTCGCCCCGTTGATTCAGGCCGCCGGATTGCAAATCTCACGGGAGCTGGGGTATCAGAGTGCTGGCGTCCGCTCGCCACAACGAAAAATGCCACCGCAAAAAACGCCACTGCAAAAAAATGGCGCCGGGGAGCAAGCGATTGCGAAACCTCTTTGAGCGGCGAAGCATCGGCAGTTTTGGAATTGATGTCCGAGCTTTCTCCCGGACTCGGCTGTTGCGCCTTCGGATTTTGCTCGTGGCTGCCGGCTGCCTTATATCGTCGAGCGTGGCAGGGGCGTTGCCCAATTCCCATTCCCCTTGCCGGTTCCAGTCCACGACGTTTGAAGGGTGGAAGGCTGAGCAACTGTTCAACGACTGGGTGCGCCTGACATTCGTTCCCCAACTCGGCGGCAGGCTGATGCAAGTTGATTTCGGGGGACACCCCTACTTGTTCGTCAACCCACGGTACAAGGGCCAGTATCTTCCACCAGCCGATTCCATGAAGCAACGTCAATGGATCAACTATGGAGGCGACAAGCTCTGGCCTCTGCCGGAAGGTCACGGGGAAGGCTATTGGCCGGGGCCGGTTTCAGACCCGCTCGATGATGGCGAATACAAACTTACCGTTGTTTCCGAGAGCAATCCCTGCACGCTGCGCCTTGAAGGACCAGCCGATCCCTCAACCGGTCTGCAGTATTCACGGGAGATCAGCATCGGCAACGATTCTCCGCGGATCTCGTTTCACGCGGTCATGACGAATGCCACCGCCCACGAAATTCGATGGTCGATGCAATCCGTGACCCAGTATGACACCGCCGATTCGGCCACGCCCGCCCTCTACAACCACGACTTCTGGGCCTTCGCTCCACTGAATCCGCAAAGCGCATACATCGATGGGTATCGCGTTCGCAACGGCCTCGCCGACGATCCGTCGTACGCAGTCCATGACGGCATGTTCACGCTGCACTGGCTGTATCTGGAAAATGAGGTGTGGCTCGATGCCGATGCGGGCTGGCTCGCGATCGTTGACGACTCGACGAAATACGGCATGATCGAGCGCTTTCAATATTCCGCGGGGGAAGAATATCCCGGGAAAGCGTCCCTGATCTTTTACAAGAACGGAGCTGCGCTGGAATTGGATGACAAAGGTATGCCTGCGCTGCGGTCGAACCATCCCGATGAAGCTCCCTACTACATGGAAGCCGAGGTCAACAGCCCGATGGAACGCCTGAATCCTGGCGCCTCCTATGCTCTCGACACCTGGTGGTTCCCGGTTCGCGCCAATAAAGAGCTTAAAGCCGTCACCTCGGTCGGAATAGTCCAGCATCCTTTCGCCGCCTCTCTCACCGCGAACCGCCTGCAGCTCTCAGGTTCCTTTGGAGTGTTTTTTGCCGGCAAGCTGTATGCGCATGTCTTCGATCTGCACGGGGCGGAAAGCAGCGTTGTCGAACTGGAATCGGTCGATCCGCTTCAGGTCGCCGAACTCAACCAACCCATCAGCGTGTCTCCTGGAGCGAGTCGGGTAGCGATCCGCTTGGCCAACGAGCAAGGCGTCGACTGTGGCAGTTTAGGTGAAGCCCAAATCACGCAATTGCAGAAGGAGAGTCACCGGTAACATGCGGATCGCTACCCTCCTCGCCGTGGTGCTGTTTGCCTGTCTGGAAGTTCGGGCCGGAGACGAGCCGCCAGCAGCCATATCCACGACTATCGATGTGCGTTCCGAGGATCTTCTGGTTCAGCCGGCCGCCGCGAACTGGATCTCCTACAACGGTGACTATTCCGGTCGTCGCTATAGCGGCCTGGCCGAAATCGACCCGGGCAATCTCGGGGGACTGCGCGCCGCATGGGTTTTTCATGCGCGCAACACGAGCCGCCTCGAAGTCACTCCCGTCGTAGTGAACGGAATTATGTTCGTAACCGCGGCGAACGATGTCTTAGCCCTCGATGCGCGTACCGGACGAGTCGTTTGGCACCATGCGTGGCCAATCTCGGAAGGGTTGATCGACGACGCGGCGCAGCACATCAATCGCGGCGTCGGCGTGTGGCACAACCGGGTCTATATGGAAACCGACAACGCGCATCTCCTCTGCCTGGATGCGCGCTCGGGCAATCTGCTGTGGGACGTGGCTTATGCGACTTGGAACAAGAACTACGGAGCGACCAGCGCACCGCTCGTAGTCAAAGACAAAGTCCTGGTGGGGACCTCCGGAGGCGATGACGGCGTGCGCGGCTTTGTTGCCGCCTACGATGCGTTAACCGGCAAGCTGGCCTGGCGGTTCTGGACGATACCGGGCCCCGGCGAATTCGGCTCCTCAAGCTGGCCGGGAAAACTCTATCTCCGTGGCGGAGGAACCACCTGGATGCCCGGAACCTACGATCCCCAACTCAACACGATTTACTGGGGCACCAGCAATCCCGCGCCCGACTTCGAAGGTGGCGTGCGTCCGGGCGACGACCTCTACACCGATTGCGTATTGGCCCTGGACCCGGATACCGGAAAATTGAAGTGGTATTTTCAGTTCACGCCGCATGATCTGTTCGACTACGACGCGGTCGAGACTCCCATGCTGATCGATGCGGTCTATCGGGGCGAAGCGCGAAAGCTGCTGGTGCAGGCCAATCGGAATGGCTACGTCTACGTGCTCGATCGCACCAGTGGAAAGTTTCTTTCGGCAACCCCATTCGTGGAAAAGCTGAACTGGGCGAAGGGGATCGATGCCCAAGGCAGGCCTCTGCGCACCGGCGTCGAGCCGACGGCGGCGGGCACACGGGTGTGCCCCGGCTACGCGGGCGCCACCAACTGGAACGCGCCCTCCTACAGCGAGTCCACTCATTCGGTCTACTTCATGGCCCTGGAGGAATGCGAAACCTATTTTTTCAAACCAGAGACTTTTCAGGAAGGTCAGGGATTTTACTCGACCGGAGTGAAACGCATTCCCGGCGAAACTTCCCAGAAAGTGCTGCTCGCGTTCAACCTGGATACAACCTCAATCGCCTGGAAATACCCGCAGGTGGGTGGAGGACACTCCTGGGGAGGAACTATGGCAACCGCCGGCGGCCTGCTTTTTTTTGCGGACGATGCCGGCTCGTTTGAGGCCGTGGATGCACACAACGGCAAACCGTTGTGGCACTTTAATACCGGGCAGGATATGAGCGCTTCCCCCATGAGTTATGCCGTCGCCGGCAAACAGTATGTGGCGATTGCCGCGGGCAGTGACGTGTTCAGCTTCGCGTTGCCGTGATCTAAGAAGGTATCTCGAGGTCCAAATTTTAGGAGGAGTTATATGAACTTGACTTACACACGCAGAACGTTCGCCGCACGGTTCGCTTCCGTGCTTTCCGCATTGGGAGTTAGCGCCGCCGTGTTACCCAACCAAGCCGTGGCACAGAGTTCCCCCGCGCAGGATGCGGGTGGAATCCGAAAGATGAACGACGAAGGTAAACCGGGCAGCGAAAAAGACGCCATCATGCCGGTGGTTGTCTACAACGGTGTGATTTATGTCGCGGGGGTTGGCGCCCACGATAAACGAGATGCCAAGGAATGGACGATCGAATCTCACACCACCAAGGTCATGGATCAGATCAAGAAGCTCGTGGAAGTGGGCGGAGGATCCGTGGACACGATTCTTCAACTGAACGTCTTTCTGACGAATATTGACCACTGGGACGGAATGCACAAGGTATTCTCGACCTACTTTCCCCATGGCGGTCCCGCGCGCACAACCGTCGCGGTAGCCGCGCTGCCGGGAAATTCGCTGGTCGAAATCAATTGCATCGCCGCAGTCACCCGTAAGTAAAAACTTAAGGAGCAGGTTTTATGCGACTCAACTCGAAGTGGAACCGGCGCGGTTTTCTCGGCAGCCTGGGGATGATCGCCAGCGCGATCATGGCGCCACACAAGTTATTTTCCTTGAATCGGTCATCGGCTGGCGTTGGCGCGGGCGCTGGCGCAAGTACGCCGATAAAGGGCTTAGGAGAGACCGGCAATCCCTTCGAAGAACTGGGCGTTACCACTGTGATCAATGGTGAGGGAACCATGACGGTGCTGGGTGGTTCTCTCCCGCACCCGGAACTAGAAGCGGTCATGTTCATGGCCGGGCGACACTTTGTCAGCGTCAACGAACTGGAAGTAGCCGCTGGCAAGCGCATCGCGGAAATGCTCAAGTTGCCGGATGGTTACACCGGGCTGGTAACGTCCGGCGCGGCGGCCGCGATTCAATCGGGACTGGCGGGCATTCTGACCGGAGGAAACGAGACTTTCATCCGGCAATTGCCCGATCTCACCGGGATGAAATCGGAAGTGATCATCCAGAAGTCCCATCGCAACCCGTTTGATCACCAACTGCGATCCACGGGTATCAAGCTCATCGAGATCGAAACCGTCGATCAACTGCGCGCCGCGGTGAATGAACGCACTGCGATGATGCACTTCTCAAACTTCGCCAACGCCTCCGGACAGATCAAAGCGGAGGAGTGGGTCAAGCTGGCGAAGCAATACAGCATCCCCTGCATGAACGACGCCGCCGCCGATACGCCGCCGGTGTCTCATCTGTCGGACTACACCAACATGGGTTTCGACCTGGTGACCTTCAGTGGCGGCAAGGCGATTCGCGGACCACAATGCGCCGGCCTGTTGATCGGCCGTAAGGATCTGGTTGCCAATGCGCTGGCGAATAACAGCCCGAACGAAGACACGCTAGGCCGAAGTCAGAAAGTGGGCAAAGAAGAAATCGTGGGCATGGTGAAGGCGCTCGAACTTTTTCTTGCCGAAGACCATGAGGCTCTCAACCTGGAATGGCAAGGCCGATTGGAGATGATCTCCCGCGAAGTCAAGAAAGTTCCGGGGGTCAGCACGTCTTTCTTCATGCCGGACATTGCCAATCACGTACCCCATATGAGCATCACATGGGACGCGGCCCGCATTTCATTGACGCCGCATGAAGTGTCCAAGTTGCTAAGAAGCGCAAAGCCGAGCATTGCGATCGGAGCCGGCGAAGGACGCCCCGGGCTAGTCATGAACTCGTTCATGCTCCAGCCCGGCGAAGACAAAATCGTTGCCGAGCAACTTTCACGAGTCCTGCGCGAACACGCGGCGTAGGTAAAGAGAAAGAAAAAGAAAAAGAAGGCGCCCCTGAGGAGCTTGCGTTCAAAATGATTGCAATTCAAGGGATTCGGCGATGACCGCTGCCGGAACGAGCCGCGTGCGCTGGTTTCTCGTGTTCTGGCTGTTCATCCTCAGTGCCGTGTCTTATCTCGACCGGGTAAACATTTCCATCGCTGGAGGGTCAATCGCCGAGGCCTACCACCTTAGCGATGTGCAACTGGGCAAAGTGTTCAGCGCCATGCTGATCGGTTACGCACTCTTCCAAACCGTCGGCGGAAGGCTGGCTGACCGCTTCGGCCCACGCCGCGTGCTGGCCGCGGGGGTCATGTGGTGGGGAATTTTCACTGCGTTGACCGCGATGGTTCCTGCGAACGTTGCGGGCGCTCTTTTTATTTTTATTGCAGTCCGCTTTTTGCTCGGCGCCGGCGAAGCGGTCATCTACCCTTCCGCCAATCAATTCATCGCGCGCTGGATCCCGAGAGCGGAACGTGGCATCGCGAACGGCTGGATCTTCGCCGGTGTGGGAGCAGGCGCCGGCCTCACGCCCTTGCTCATCACCCACATCATGCTTCGTTACGGCTGGCGGACGTCGTTCTGGGTATGCTCCATCATCGGATTCGCCGCCGGCGCAGTGTGGTTCCTCAGCGCTCGCGACACGCCCGAGGAGCACCGTGGCGTCTCCGCCTCGGAGTTGGCGTTGATTCGCTCCGGCCTGACGCAAGCCGAATCGAAAGAGGTCGATTCGAAAGCACTGCTGCCCTGGCGTCGCGTCCTGCAAAGCAAAGAAGTCTGGGCCATCACCGTCAGCTATTTCTGCTACGGCTACGTGGCATGGGTTTTCTTTAGCTGGTTCTACCGTTATCTCGCCAAAGTACGCGGCCTCGATTTGAAGGCCAGCGCCTTTTACACCATGCTGCCTTTTCTCGCCATGCTGGTGGGCTGCCTTGTCGGCGGAACACTCAACGACCGGCTCACAAAGTGGCAAGGGCCGCGGGTGGGACGCTGCGGCCTGGCAGTATTCGCGATCACGATTGCGGGAATATTCATAGCCTTGGGCTCGCAAGTTCAAAGCGCCCGCCTGGCCAGTGTCGTGCTCGCCGGCGGAGCGGGTGCGCTGTATCTTTCGCAGAGTTCTTTCTGGTCCGTAACCGCCGACATTGCCGGCACATCTGCCGGTTCAGTGTCCGGCTTCATGAACATGGGGAATCAGATAGGTGCGGCGCTCACGGCTTCTCTCACTCCCTGGATTGCAGTCCGATTCGGTTGGGCAACATCATTTCTCGTGGCCGCTGGCTTGTGCCTCGTAGGTGCCGTGAGCTGGCTGGTAGTGGATCCATCGCGGCAACTCGTTTCATAAGATCATGACGAAACGGAACGTCAAATCGCTGAGCACCAAGCCGCTGAACATCAAGCCAAAGCCCGGCTGCCTGTGGGACCTCGTCAGCCTCGGCGAGGTCATGCTGCGCCTCGATCCAGGGGACGAGCGCATCTCCACGACGCGGCATTTTCGCGTCTGGGAGGGTGGAGGCGAATACAACGTAGCCCGCGGCCTCAGGCGATGCTTTGGGATGGACACGGCGATCGTAACCGCCCTCGCCGACAATCCAGTCGGGCGTCTCGTCGAGGACTTGATGCTCCAGGGAGGCGTCAGTCAGAAATATGTGCGCTGGGTTCCTTTTGACGGAGTCGGCCGCAACGTCCGCAATGGATTGAATTTTACCGAGCGAGGCTTCGGCCTGCGCGCGCCCCTCGGCTGTTCCGATCGCGGCCATACCGCCGTCTCACAATTGAAACCCGGCGAAATCGATTGGGACCAGATTTTTAGCCAGGACGGAGCACGCTGGTTTCACACCGGCGGAATCTTTTGCGCGCTGTCTGAAACCGCGCCGCTCGTTGCCGAGGAAGCCATGGCAGCGGCGAAACGCACCGGCGCCATCGTTTCCTATGACCTCAACTACCGTCCCTCGCTATGGAAGTCGATCGGAGGAAAATCCAAAGCGCAGGAGACCAACCGCCGTCTCACGCCCCTGGTGGATGTGATGCTCGGGAATGAAGAAGACTTCACCGCCGCCCTGGGCTTTGAGGTTCCCGGTCTCGACGAACACCACTCCAGGCTCGATCCGAACAACTTCCAGAGAATGATCGAAAAAGTGCTGCTCGACTTCCCCCATCTGGCTCTCATTGCCACCACGCTTCGACACGCCAAATCCGCGACCCTGAACGACTGGGGAGCGATGTGCTACTACGATGGTGACCTCTTCCAGGCGCGCGTTCGCGAAGATCTGGAGATCTACGACCGCGTTGGCGGAGGCGATTCTTTTGCCTCCGGACTGATTTATGGATTTCTCTCCGGGAAAGATCCGCAGTGGTCGGTTGACTGTGGAGCGGCGCATGGCGCACTCGCCATGACCACACCCGGCGATACTTCAATGGCAACTCTGGACGAGGTTCTGCAAACCATGAAGGCGCAAACGGCGCGCATTGCACGCTGAATATCTATATCCGAATCTATATCTATGACCATCGACCTATGACCATCGAAGACGTGATTCGCAGAATCGGGGAGATCGGCATCGTGCCCGTAGTGCGGGCGGCAACCGTCGAGGACGCGACCCGAGCCGTGGAAGCCATCTGCGCCGGGGGCATCCCGATCCTCGAAATAACCATGACTGTTCCTAACGCGACCGCGGTGATCCGCCATGTCATGCGCGAATATGGAAACACGGCGCTCATTGGGGCGGGCACGGTGACAACGGCCGAACAGGCTGACCAGTGTATTCGCGCCGGAGCCGAGTTCCTGGTGAGTCCGGGACTGTCGTTCCCGGTGCTGGCCGTGGCGCAGGCCTGCGCCAAGCTGGCCATCCCCGGAGCGCTGACTCCCACCGAACTTATGCATGCCCATGACAATGGCGCGAAGTTGATCAAGATTTTTCCATGCGGCAACGTTGGTGGTCCCAAATATTTGCGGTCTTTGAGAGCTCCCTTCCCCCACGCCGCCCTGATTCCAACCGGCGGAGTGAATATTTCGAACGCTGCCGACTATATCGCCGCCGGGGCGTTTGCTCTAGGAGTAGGTGGGGATCTGGTAAATGCGACCGCCTTGCGCGCCGGGGATCTGGCTAAGATCACCCAAGCGGCCCGCGCGTTGATACAGGCAGTTCACGGGGCCCGCGAACTGGCGCTCGAAAAAACCAGTTTGCCGCACTAAGTACACATGAATATTGTTCACGCTGCAAAGTCACCTCACAGGAGAGCCGCCTTCATGAACATAAACTTCGTGAACACAAACCTCATGAACACAAGAAAGATGTCGAGGTTTCTCGTCGCCGCCTGTGCGCTCTGCATTCTCGCCGGGCCTACGCCAGCAAGGGCGCAGCAGCCCCTCGACCGCCAGGTCGCAATCACGATTGACGACTTGCCCGCCGCTGCCGCCAACTCTATGTCCGCCGCGGCGATCAATGAGATGACCTCGAAGTTGCTGAGCACGCTCCGCGATCAGAAAGTCCCGGTGGTGGGATTCGTCAACGAAAAGAAGCTTTACAAGCTCGGAGAGGTGGATGACCGGATCAAAGCTCTCCGCACGTGGCTCGACTACGGTTTTGAACTCGGCAATCACACGTTCACGCACATGTCGCTCAATCTGGTGGGCCTGCAGGCGTGGGAAGACGATGTAATCCGGGGCGAAAGCGTGACCCGCATGCTGCTGGACGAGCACAAGATGACGCTTCGATACTTCCGGCATCCGTTCCTGGACACAGGCCGCGACCTTCAGACCCGGCGCGAGGCTGAGGCGTTTCTAGTAGCACGCGGTTACCGCATCGCTCCCGTAACCCTGGATGCCTGGGACTGGATGTACGCCCCTGTCTACGACGATGCCAGAAAACGCGGGGACGCCGCGCTGCAGCAGGAACTGGTCAGCAGCTATCTCTCCTATAGCGACTCCGTATTTGCCTACGCGGAACAGCTTGCTAAACAAACAATCGGCTACGAACCAAAACAGATTCTCTTGCTGCACGCTAATCAACTGGAGGCCGATCACATCGGCGAGTTGCTCGATCTCATGCGCAAGCGGGGCTATCGCTTCATCACGCTGGCAGACGCCCTCAGCGATCAGGCATACAGCCTGCCCGACACGTTCGTCGCCGAGGAAGGTACGGGATGGATCGACCACTGGGCGATCACATTGGGGCATCCTCCGCAGGGAGCACCCGTGTTTCCACAATGGGTGATGGACCGTTCGAAGGCGTTGCATCAACCACAGCCATAGAGCTCGCCAGTTGCCGGCGCACAAAAGGGGTAGTGGCTCAGTTTCGATTGTTTTTGAAAGGGCGCGACTTCACAACTTGCGGAAAAGTGCCCGTGTGGTGACGGGGCTCCGCCCCGTCTGGGAGCTCGGGAGAACTCTGGTTCGGGCAGGTTCTGGAAAGGGCACGACTTCAGTCGTGCCGTAATGCCGCGCAATCAGTAGCGGCTTTCGCCGCTGGGGGAATGCGTCTTATAAGCTGAACCATTACACCAAAGGGGAATCCTATGCAGCTTGAACCTTTCATGGCGTGCAGCGTCGACCGAATGTCTGCTCGAAAGCTGCGGAACAGGTTTGCGATTGCCATCGTTATTGCTCTCGCGGCAGTCGGGAACAGCGCCAGCGCCCAGTCGGCATCCGCTACGGAACCGCACGCAGCGACCGTCCACGTCGACGCGACGCCCGGCCATGTCATCAACTCCTTTGATCCAGACAGCGCTCTGGGCAGCTCCATTGACGTCCTCTCCCATGACGACATTGATAAGGTTTATACCCCGCACATCATCCAGGAGTCCCTCTCGGCGGGCTGGGGACCGATAACCTACCGCAACAACTCCGAACTCCGAATGGCGGCCTGGCACTGGACAGAAAACGGAACATGGAGCGATCCCGCACACAAGAGCGGGTATTTCACCGGAAGCACCGAGCTCAAGGAACCGCTGCGCTACATCCTTTCCTACGCGCTGCCGCATCGCGGTTTCTCGACCAGCGGAGACCGCCCGCTGCAAGGCCCCAACCTCATCTATTGGAAAAGTAACCCATATCTCACCAGCCAGTTCACCGGAGAAAGCGACGCTCTGCACCCGCAATGGGTGGTCGTGGATCTGAAGGCCGAGAAGCCGGTAAATGCAATCCGCATCGCCTGGGCAAGTCCGTACGCCACGACTTACCAGGTGGAGTATTGGGTAGGAAAACTGGCTCTCGATTTCGATGCCGGCCCCCAGGGCGAGTGGAAGACTTTCGCAGCAGGCGCAATCAAGAACGCCCAAGGCGAAACCGTCACCCTCAAGCTCGCCGACGCGCCCATCAGCACTCAGTTCGTGCGCATCCTGATGACGGAATCATCGAACACCTGCGATCTCCATGGAGCTGACGACGTCCGCAACTGCGTGGGCTACGCCATTCAGCAAATCCGCGTCGGCACCGTCGATTCCAGCGGCGCCTTTGCCGAGGTCGAGAAGAATTTCAACGATAAACCAACCACCTACACATCGTCGTCAATTGATCCCTGGCACTCGGCCGCGGACGTGAACGCCACCGGCGGCTACCAGCACAGCGGCTTCGACCTGTTCTTCACCAGCGGACTCACCAACAATCTTCCGGCAATGATTCCCGTGACCATGCTCTACGGCACGCCCGACGACGCCGCGGCGCAAATTGCCTACATTGAGAAGCGAGGCTACCGCATCGGATACATCGAAATGGGTGAGGAACCCGACGGCAAGCACGCCATGCCCGAAGACTACGCAGCCCTATACATTCAATGGGCCACCGCCATTCACAAGGTTGACCCGCAACTCAAGCTGGGCGGCCCGATCTTCGAAGGAGTCAACGAAGATATTCGCGTCTGGCCTGACGCCCAGGGCCGCACTTCGTGGATGGGCCGGTTCGTGGATTACCTGAAGGCGCACGGCCGCATCTCCGACCTCGCCTTCGTGTCCTTCGAGCACTATCCATTCGAAGCTTGCACCATCACCTGGAAAACTCTGTATACCGAACCTCAGCTGATCAAGCACATCCTGCAAGTTTGGAGAGATGACGGCGTTCCCAAAGACGTGCCGCTTATGGTGACCGAGAACCATCTCGCCTCCGAGCTCACCGGACCCATGACTACGATTTTTGCGGCGCTGTGGCTGGCCGACAACGTCGGCTCATTCTTCGAGGGAGGAGGCGCAGCCTTCTATCACTCGCCGATTCAGCCGCAAGGCATTCAGAACAGCTGTCTCGGCTGGGCCTCGTGGTCAAATTTTGTCTCCGACGAAAATTACGACATCAAGGGATACACCTCCCCCTATTTCGCCGCGCACATGATTAACCAGGAGTGGGTGCAGCACCGCTCCGGCGTGCATCACATGTTCCCTTCCTCCATGGATATGGATATCGATATCAAGGATGCCGAAGGCAATGCGCTGGTTACGTCGTATGCAGTGCATCGCCCCGACGGAAACTGGTCGCTGATGCTGGTCAACCGCGACCAGACCAACCCGCACACCGTGCGCGTGCAATTCGAGGATTCCAGAAACAAGCAGAACGTGTCGTTTTCCGGGCCGGTCACCTTCGTGACTTTCGGGAGCGAGCAGTATGTCTGGGTTAACGACGGACCAAACAGCCATGCGGATCCGGATCATCCGCCGGTCGCGACTGTTCTGGCGCCAGGTTCGCACACGACATTCACTCACCGTCTTGCGTGGAAAGGTCACAGGTCTCAAGGATTAAGGATTGATGACTGAAGATTGAAGCCGCAGCGGGTCAGTTTGAATTTGCTTTGGAAGAACACGGCTTCACAGCTTGCGGAAGAACTGCCCGTGTGGTGACGGGGCTCCGCCCCGTCCGCACACGGCAAAGTTTGAGAACACCTGCCTTTTGGGGAAGGGCACGGCTTCAGCCGTGCCGCGACTGCCCCAAAATCAATAGCGGCTTTAGCCGCTGGGGGAACTCGTCTCTCAAACTGACCCACTACCAAAGTAACTCCCACCAATGAACATTAACGTTGTGACTGGCAGCCAACCTCGATACAGTGAATTAATGTCCGCGGAATTAATGTTCGCGCCTCATCCCGGCTTCAGCGACGAAGTGAATCGGAACATCGTCCAGTCGGAAATCGAGGGAGGGGTGTTCCTTGAAGCTCTGCCACCTGACACCGTGCTGCAGATTCGGACTCAGCACCATTTCTACACCGCACTACTTCTGGGCGAGGGGTCGGCGCTCATCTCAGGGCATCCGCAATACTGTCCGGAACCAGTAGAGGTAATCATCGCAGGTTCGACCTGGGGTGGTTCCATGCTCAAGATGCGCTTCATCGGCCGTGGTATGCACATGGAGATTCATCACCCCGCATACAGCACACCGATTGTCACCTCTCCAATTCAGGAAATCCGCGAGCCCATGAAGTCTTTCCCCATTAAGTCCTTCAAAAATCGTTGCACTAAGATCTCCGCTCGAAAGATCGCCGCACTGGAATAGGTCGCAACCCTTCCGTAAGACATTGTGAATCTTAACGTTGCACGTCTGGTCATAATTCCGTCCGAACTACCTTGACAAAAACATGCCGGAGAGCCATACTCCGCATGGCGAATAAAAAGCGAACATAGTAAATCGCCCAGGGCTGATCCAGCCCCTTGTGTTCCCTGACAATTGCGAGAAAGTATGTCTGCCTCTCCGGTTTTTTCATCGGCGGCCAAGAGCCGCCCTTTTATTTTTTCTCCGCATTCGCGCAAAAAAACGCTGATGCTGAAGACCGCGGAGGTTTTGGCCCACGTCGCCGCCATCCCCAAACTGGCAGCCGTCGTTCCCGCTTCGCGCCTCGAGGTACGCCCAGCGCCGGAAATGGTTTCGAGCGGCATTCCTCAACTGGACTCGCTGACCGGCGGCCTCGCCCGCGGTTGCCTCACGGAAATCTGCGGGTCGGCCTCCTCGGGAAGAACCAGCGTGTTACTTTTCGCGCTGGCCCACGCTACCCAGCGCGGAGAAGTTTGCGCGCTGGTGGATTCGAGCGATGCCTTCGATCCGGCGTCAGCGGTGGCTGCCGGAATGGTGATGAGCCGTTTGCTGTGGGTGCGATGCGGAGAAGCTCGTGTGGTGACGGGGCTCCGCCCCGTCCGGGCGGGGCAGAGCCCTGCTACCACACAATCCTCCGCTGGCTTTAGCCGCTGGCAGCCGCGGCTCGGGCAAATGCTCAAAGTTACCGATCTGCTGCTGCAGAGCAATGGTTTCGGAATGATTGCGCTCGATCTCGGCGATATTCCGGTGCCAAGCGTGCGCCGAATTCCTCTGGCATCGTGGTTCCGTTTCCGCCGCGCCATTGAGCACACCCCGACAGCGCTGCTGGTTTTGGAACAGCAGCCAATTGCGGGAAGTTGCTCGTCGGTGTTGGTGAAGGTGTCAGGAAAAAAGCTGTCGGCTGTCAGCTCTCAGCTCTCAGGAAATCCGGCGATGCATACGAAATTAACGCACTCAGAACTGCTGGATCAATTCGAGATCACCGCCGAGTTGTTGTGCTCGCGCTTAGAAAAGAAACCGGCGCAATCGACAGCAAGTTTCAAAAGTCGAGCCGCCTGGGCGGGATAGTAATTCAGCTCTCGGGTCTTAGGTGTCAGGTCTCAGGTCCGACTCGAATCCGTAGGTCGAACGATTTTCCTGAGACCTAAGACCTGCGACCTGACACCTGGTTTTTATGTTTGCCTGCATCTACATCCCCGATTTCCCCGTGCAAGCGCTCCTTCGCTTTGAGCCCGACGCGCGTGCCCGCCCGGTCGCCGTGCTCACCGGACGCCCTCCGCTGGAGAAAGTGATGGCGCTCAATGAAAGAGCGCGGCAAACAGGCGTGGAGATAGGCGCCACCAGGTCGCAACTCGAAGCATGGGAGACCCTCGTACTGCGCGCGCGCTCGGAAGCACAGGAGGCGTCCGCTCACGCCGCCCTGCTCGATTGCGCGCAATCGTTTTCTCCGGAAGTGGAAGATACCGCGCCCGGCACCGCGCTTCTGAACCTGGCCGGCCTAGAGCCATTGTTGGGTCCGCTGCCGAAGATTGCCCATGATTTGGTGCATCGCGTCGCGCAGCTAGGACTAGAGGCGAACCTCGCCGTGGCTTCGAATCCAGATGCTGCATTGCTCGCGGCCCGCGGGTTCCCCGGCGTCACCTTGATTCCCGAAGGCCGTGAAGCCGAGCGCCTGGGAGACCTGCCAGTGGATGTGTTGCTGGAAAGTTTTTCTTCCAGTTCTTCTTTCGATGCGGAGCAGACCGCACGTTGGGCCGAAACGGCGGAGACATTTGATCGCTGGGGCATCCGCAAGCTGCGGGCGCTGGCCGCTCTTCCCGAAGTTCCGGTCAGCGAGCGTCTGGGGCAGCAGGGGCTCCGTCTGCAAGAGCTGGCGCGGGGCGCCGCGCGGCGCAACCTGCGTGTACTCGAACCACGGCTGATTTTTGCCGAAAGTGCGGAGCTGGAATATCCCATCGTACTGCTGGAACCGCTGGCGTTCTTGCTGAATCGCATGTTGGAACAAGTGTGCGCGCGCTTGCGAGCGCGGTCCTTGGCCGTGCAGGAGTTGCGGCTGAATCTGGACCTCGCGGCGACGCAGAACGAGTGCGCATCATCTACCCGGACCTTCACGCGCACACTGAGCCTGCCCACGCCCATGCTGGATGCAAAAATATTTCTCAAGTTGTTGCAGCTCGATCTGCAGGCGCATCCACCCGGAGCGCCCATCGTGAAGATTCATTTGTCAGCCAAGCCGGCCCGCCCTCGCGCCCTGCAGAGTGGATTGTTTCAGCCCGTTTTCCCCGAGCCCGAAAAACTGGAACTGACACTGGCGCGCATCGCAGGAATTGTCGGCAAGGGAAGAGTAGGGTCGGTGGAAATACTTGACACGCATCGCGAAGGCGCGTTCGCGGTGCGCCACTTCGCGCCCGCCGAGCCCGCACACGCAGAGGCCATACAAGAACAAATGAGTACAGTCATTGCCCTGCGCCTTTTTCGTCCGCCGTTAGGCGTGGTGGTTACCGTGCGCGAAGCAAAGCCCGTGCAATTGCGATGCCGCGAGCGCGACGACATCGCCGGCAAAATCGTCTGGACCGCTGGCCCCTGGCGTTCTTCCGGCGACTGGTCGGAACAGGAAGGCTGGTCGCGCGAAGAGTGGGACATCGCCGTCTGCGCGGAAACCGGGCTAGTGTTGTATCGCGTAGTGCAGGACAAACTAAGTGGAAACTGGTTCGTAGAAGGAACGTATGACTAAGAATGTTCTCAGTTCTCTTAAGGGTTTACTGAGAGCTGACAGCTGAGAGCTGAGAGCTGGCAACCGATGTACGTGGAACTCCATTCCCGCTCCGCGTTCAGCTTTCTCGAAGGAGCTTCGACTCCCGAGGAATTAATTGCCGTGTGCGCAAACCTGGGAATGCCAGCGATGGCATTGCTCGATCGCGATGGAGTGTACGGCTCGCCGCGCTTCCATCTCGCCACCAAAAAGGCGAAGATCAAAGCGCATATTGGAGCAGAAGTGACATGTACTGCTTGTGTGGTGGCGGGGCTTCGCCCCGCCCAGACGGGACAGAGCCTCATCACCATACAAAATGAATACCCCCCCGGTGAATTTCGTCTTCCGCTGCTGGTCGCTTCGCGCGCCGGCTACCAAAATCTCTGCCGCCTGATCACAAAAATGAAGCTGCGCGCTGGGCGCAAAAATGAAGCAGGAGCCCGCGCGTCGCATCAGGATTTTGTCGAGCATGCCGACGGCTTGATCTGCCTGACCGGCGGAGAAGAAGGACCACTGGCCGCGGCGCTCAGGCAAGGCGGCCCGCAAGCCGCATTCGAAACCGTGAAGCGCCTGACAGGGATTTTCGGCCAATCGAATGTTTACGTCGAATTGCAACGGCATTTTCATCGCGCCGAAGAATACCGAAACCGGGTCGCAATCGAAATCGCGGAGGCTTTGCAACTGCCGCTGCTCGCCACCAATGGTGTGAACTATGCCACGCCGCAGCGGCGCGAGTTGGCCGATGCCTTCACCGCGCTGCAGCATCATCGCACGCTGGCCACTGCCGGACGTTTGCTGGCACGCAATGCCGAACGTTATCTGAAATCTCCCGCAGCCATGCGAGCGCTTTTCGCGGATATTCCGAAGGCCATCGCCAACACAGTCGAACTTTCCTCAAGGCTTGAGTTCACGCTGAACGATCTCGGATACGAGTTTCCGCGTTATCCCGTGCCGGACGGGGAAAGCATGATGTCATTTCTGCGGGAGCGCACACGCGAAGGCATGCAGAACCGATATGGACGGGCAGATGCGGACTTGAAGAAGCGGGCGCGGCGGCAGATCGAGCGCGAGCTGAACTTAATTGAACATCTAAAACTTGCCGGGTACTTTCTGATTGTCTGGGATCTGGTGCGCTACTGCCGTGAACAGAAGATTCTGGCGCAGGGCCGCGGATCGGCCGCCAACAGCGCGGTTTGCTATTCGCTCGGCATCACGGCGGTGGATCCAATCGGCATGGAATTACTGTTTGAACGATTTCTGTCCGAGGAACGCGGCGAGTGGCCCGACATCGATCTCGATTTGCCCAGCGGCGACGAGCGCGAGCGCGTGATCCAATACGTTTATCAGCGTTATGGACAACGAGGAGCGGCCATGACCGCCAATGTGATCACCTATCGCAATCGCATGGCCGCGCGCGAAATGGGCAAGGCGCTGGGATTTGATCCCGACACGCTGACGCGAATTTCAGCAGCGGTAGCAACCTGGGAATTCAAAGACGAAAACGATGCGCTCGACCGCCGTCTGCGCGACGCCGGGCTCGATCTCACGCATCCGCGGATTCGCAAATATTTCGAGTTGTGCCTCGCCGCGCAAGATCTGCCGCGGCATTTAGGGCAGCACTCGGGAGGCATGGTCATCTGTGAAGGGCGTCTCGATTCGGTCGTCCCGCTGGAACCCGCTTCCATGCCCGGCCGCGTCGTAGTGCAGTGGGATAAAGAAGACTGCGCCGACATGGGCATCATCAAAGTCGACCTGCTCGGCCTCGGCATGATGGCGGCGCTGAAAGATTCTCTCGAACTGATTCGCGATCACTGTCACGCAGAAGTGGATCTGGCGCATCTTCCCGCGGACGATCCGGCCGTATATGCTGCGCTGCAAAAAGCCGACACGGTGGGGATGTTCCAGGTCGAGAGCCGGGCGCAGATGGCTTGCCTGCCGCGCCTGAAGCCGATGAAATTTTATGACATCGTGGTGCAAGTCGCGATCATACGGCCGGGACCGATTGTGGGAAATATGGTCAATCCATTCCTCAAGCGGCGGCAGGGTCGAGAAGCGGTCACGTACCCGCATCCGTCGCTTGAAACAGTGCTCGGCCGCACGCTGGGTGTGCCGCTGTTTCAGGAGCAGTTGCTGCGCATGGCCATGATCACCGCCAACTTCACAGGCGGCGAAGCGGAGGAGTTGCGCCGCGCCATGGGCTTCAAACGCTCCGAAGCAAGAATGAAAGTGATCGAAGAAAAGTTGCGTGCCGGCATGACGCGCAACGGAATCCTCGGCGAAACGCAGGAGCAGATCATCCAGTCGATCACTTCATTTGCTCTTTATGGATTTCCGGAATCCCATGCCGCCAGCTTTGCCTTAATTGCCTACGCCAGCGCTTATTTGAAATGCCATTACCTGGCCGCGTTCACAGCGGCGCTGCTGAATAATCAGCCCATGGGTTTTTATCATCCCGCGACGATTGTGAAAGATGCGCAGCGGCATGGATTGAAAGTGCTGCCCATGGATGTGACGCGGTCGGATTGGAAGTGCACGTTAGAGCCGTCAGCTCTCAGCTCTCAGCCGTCAGTGCGCCTCGGACTGAAATACGCGCGCGGGCTGCGTGAGCCAGCAGGGCAGGCTCTGGTTCGGGAGCGCAGCCTCTCGCCGTTTGCTTCGGTTCAGGATCTGGCACGCCGCGTCCCCGAGTTCCGCAAGGATGAGTTGACGACACTGGCGGAAATTGGCGCGCTGAATTCAGTTGCCAGAGAAAATCGGGCCGTCACAATTCATCGCCGCGACGCGCTGTGGCAGGTGGAACGGGCGGTGCGCTGGCCGGGGCCGTTGCTCGATGAACTTCCGGAAATCGATGCGAAATCTCCGCTGGCGGCCATGACCGACGAAGAACGTTTGGTGGCGGATTTCCACGCTACCGGGCTGACGGTCGGCCCTCATCCCATGCAGTACCGGCGGCAAGAGATGAAGCGGATGGGAATTTATCGCGCTTCCGATCTGGCGCATCTTCCGCATGGACGCCGCTTGCGCATTGGCGGATGCGTGATTGCCCGCCAGCGTCCAGGGACGGCGAAGGGAATGATGTTCATGAGCTTGGAAGATGAAACCGGAATCGCCAATGCGATCTTCGCTCCCGATCTGCTGCAGAAGAATAGGGCGTTGCTGGTTTCCGAACGCTTTTTAATGATCGAAGGAATTCTGCAGAATCAAGATAACGTAATTCACATTCGCGCGGAAAAAGTTTCCCCACTCCGCGTTACCCGGGCGGAAACCGTATCACACGATTTTCATTGACGTGGGACAAGAGCGCTCGTCCCCACACGAGCCAAGCCTACGCGGTAGAGAGCTTTCTGGCATTGTGCCGCAGCGAGCGCCCTTCGGACAAACTATAAAGTTCTTCCGCCAGATTCTTGGCGTGATCGCCGATCCGCTCGAGCGCCTGGGCAGAGAGCAGTATGTCGAAATTCTTTTGGCCGGTTGGACTGTTCGGTTCCGCCAGATGCCTGTGAAACAAGGAATGGCACAACCTGTCCACTTCCGGATCGGATTGCAGAACGCTCTGCGCATGCGACACATCGCGCTTCAGGAAGCCCTGATGAACCTGCTCCAGCATGGCGCAGAGCAGAGTAGCCATCTCCACCAGTTGCCGGGAGTCGGCCGCCGGTAATTTCTCGCGTCGCGATTGCAGCTGCATCACCGCACTGTAGGCAAGGTCTCCAATACGTTCCAGGTCGGTAATGAACTTCAGACACGCCAGCAACTCGCGCGCCTCCGCTTCGCCTACGCGGGTGATGGCTTCGGGGAGTTTCTCATCGATTTTGCGCTCGATCTGGTCGAGCTCTTTTTCGCAATCCTTGATCGCGAGAAACGCCAGGCGCGAGCCGTCCGCCAGAAAGTCCCTGACATTGAAGACCGCGTCGCGCGCGATCAGGCAGCCGCGAACGACGAGGGCTGACAGTTCCTCTTCGGCGAAATTGTCGCCATTGCTGCGAGGCTGAGCCGGACGCGGGCGAGCTTCCGCCGTTCGCGACGGTGTCGCCGTCGCGCGCCGTTTCAGTCGTGCAGGGGACGGTTGTTTTCGAGTCGTTTTTCGCGCCATGGGAACTTCGCGCAATTCGAGCCGCGCTGCCACTCTAAAGAAGCTAGCATAAAACGCAAATGTGAAAGGAATGTAAATGATGCGATTTGCCGTGGAGTCCTACTTTTTTTCCAGCGCCGCGGCTTGTTCTTCCGCCCGCATGGCGTCGTGCTCCCGGCCGAGTCCGCGATAGGCGCGCGCGAGCAGCAGCAACGCCTTGGCGTTTCGCGGATCAGCCTTGGTGAACGCTTCCAGATCAGGCAATGCCCCGGCAAAATCGGATTGCTGAATTTGCGCTTCCGCCAGACCCAGGCGGCCGTCGCTGTCGTTCGAATCCGCCAGCAGGGCTGCCTCGAACTGGTCTTCCGCGTTCTTCGCGTCCTTGAGTTGCAAGTAAACGTGGCCCAACCGCAGCCGTGCCGACAATTGGCTCGGCGCAAGCTTCAGGCCCGATTCGAGCGCGTCCCGCGCCCCAGGCCAATCGCCGGACTTCTCCAAAGCCTCGCCCAATTCAAACGCGGCCGTCGAATCGTCGGGGCGCAGTTCCCACGCCCGCTTCAAGTAACCGGCCGCTTTGGCAAAATCTCCGGCAGCAAGTTCGAGCTCGCCGAGCTGGCGGAGCGCGGTCGGCGACGTCGGATCGATCTGCAGCGCTTTCTCCAGAAACTGGCGCGCGTCACTCGATCGGTTGTCATCGGCGGCCAGCATGGCGCGGTGCAGCAAATTCTGCTCTCCGACTTTGTCTTTGGGATCCGGCAGAGTTTCTGCGAGCTTCGCAGAAGCGCTCCGAGGCGGGAGTTTGGCCTCCCACTTAGCCATTTCGGCCCGCATGCTCTGCGTCCTAGATCCATCGGGAGCATAGAGATTCTTCAGCTCCTTCGGATCGGCTTGCAGGTCGTAGAGTTCGGGCCGGGGAGCCTCGATCAGCTTGGTGTTCTCCGTGCGTAGAGCACGCAGAGGAGCCCATCCCCAGCGAAGTGGATAATCGGTCTCGCCGAACAGAGCGCGATTGGATTTGGATGACGATGGCGTCGACTCAGCCGTTCCGACTTCCGTCGTTCCACCGATGAGGGGAAGCAGCGACTCGCCGTTCAGTTCCGCTGGTGCGGCAACGCCGGTCACCGAGAGAATCGTCGGAAGGATATCGGTGGTACGCACCTGGGCATCGACAACGGAGCC
Source organism: uncultured Acidobacteriaceae bacterium (assembly GCA_963747545.1). GTDB lineage: Bacteria > Acidobacteriota > Terriglobia > Terriglobales > Acidobacteriaceae > Acidiflorens. The sequence goes on from CAVVFQ010000007.1 coordinate 767,756, forward strand.
GGGCTGAGCACCTGCCGCAGCTTTCAGAGGCATTTTCAGAATGAGCGGGATGTGCAGCGTCGAGTCGTAAAGAAACAGGCCATGAGTTTCTTCCCCGTGCTCGCCCAGACCTTCGCCGTGATCGCCGGTGACGATGATGATGGCGTTGTCGTAGACCCCGGCTTTCTTCAGGAATGCAATCCAACGGGCGACGGCCGAATCGGCATAGGCGATTTCGCCGTCGTACAAATGGTCTTTATATTTCTCCGAGAAGGGCGGCGGCGGCTCGTAGGGATCGTGCGGATCGTACAGGTGCACCCACACGAAGTGAGGTCCGGTGCGGTGTTTATCGAACCACGCTTCGGCGTGCTCGACGACTTCCATGCCGCGCCGCTCGACGCGGCCCCAGCGCTCCTTATTAGCACCATCGACGTCCTTACTTTCGACCTTGGGGAAGTTATCGTAGAAATCGAAGCCGCGATCGAGGCCGGGGGCGAGCGTGTTGCTGTCGAGAATCACCGCTCCGATGAAAGCTGCGGTTTGGTAGCCGCGCTTCTTCAGTAGCTCCGCCGCAGTGACATGCTGAGGCGAGAGCGGGACGCCAAAATCAGTGACGCCGTGCACGCTAGGCAAGAGGCCGGTGAGGATCGTGACGTGCGAAGTGTTCGTGATCGGGCTGTGAGTGAAGGCCTCGGTGAAGCGGACACCGTCGGCGGCGAGCGCGTCGAGTGCGGGAGTTTCGACTTGCTTGTATCCGTAGCAGCCAACATGATCGGCGCGCAGCGTATCGATGGTGATAAGGTACACGTCGGGAGGAGAGTTGCGATTGCCAGTGTTCTGGACCGAGGTCTGAGTCCAAGCTGCCGTTCCGAGCAGCATAATCCCGAGAACAATAGACAGCCGTCGCATGAACGCTCAGCCTATCACAGTCCTCCCGACTGCCTGAGTCGTTGCCGGCGCCCGCGTCCGCATCTTTATATGCGATGACATGCGATAAACTGAACTCACCGATGGAGCCTACTTTTCGTCGACTGATTCTCATCCTGGCGGCCCTCACCGTGCTCTCGGCGGCGGCGCAGACAGCACCGAAACCGGCGCTCAATGTGGTCCTGATTACGATTGATACTCTGCGCGCCGATCACGTTGGCTGCTACGGATACAAGCAAATCAAGACGCCCAACATCGACAGCCTGGCTGCGGATGGAGTGCGTTTTGAGCGCGCCTTCGCGGTCGTCCCCGTAACCCTGCCCTCGCATAGCTCGATGCTGACAGGGACGTATCCCATGTTCAGCGGCATGCATGATTTTAGCGGCAACAAACTCAGCCCCCTTCAGCCCACGCTGGCCTCGGTTCTAAAACAGGCTGGCTACGAAACCGGGGCGGTCATTGGCGCTGCGGTGCTGGACTCGCGGTTTGGACTGAATCAGGGATTCGATTTTTATTACGACCACTTCGAATTCAGTCGCTTGGACGAAGCGAATCTCGACGAGATGGAGCGTCCGGGCAATATCGTAGCCGATGTGGCGCTGAACTGGCTGGAAAAAGAGGGGCTGAAAAAAGACGGACCGGCAAAAGAGGGGCCGGGAAAAGACCAGCCGTCGAAGAATTCGCAAAAGAAATTTTTTCTTTGGATGCATCTTTACGACCCGCATTTTCCTTATCATCCGCCCGAGCCTTACAGCCGCGAATATGCGGCGCAGCCCTACGACGGCGAGATCGCTTTTGCCGACGAGCAGGTAGGGCGTCTTTTCCGCTTTTTGAAAGAGAACGGGCTTTATCAGAACACGGTCATCGTGCTCTGCGGCGACCACGGCGAAAGCCTGGGAGAACATGGCGAGAAGACGCACGGCTTCTTTATCTACAACGCCACCATGCATGTGCCGCTGATCATTCGCTTGCCCGAGAAAACCGTAGCCCGCACACTTGCCGATCCAGTTTCGCTCGTGGACCTCATGCCGACCGTGCTGGAAGCCGTCGGACTGCAGGTTCCATCGCAGGTCCAGGGACGCAGCCTGCTTCGCGAGATTCGTCTTGACCCCTCCGCCCCGGATGCTCAAGCGAATCGTGAGCGCACGCTTTACGGAGAGACGTTCCTGCCGCGGATTCATTTCAACTGGAGTGAATTGCGGGGTTCGGAGAATACTAAATATCACTTCATCGAAGCGCCTCGACCCGAGCTTTACGATCTAACCAAGGATCCGGGCGAAACTCACAATCTGTTCGCCGACAAGAAGGCGGTCGCCGAGGAGATGCGCGCCAAGCTCGTGGCCATGATCCGCGATTACAGCGCGGGCACGGGCACGGGCAAAGAACTGGCCGAAAAAACCAGCCTCGATCCGGCGCTGATGGAACGATTAAAATCCCTGGGGTATGCCGGGTTCTCCGGCGGCGAGCCCACCACGAGCAGCCACGATCTGCCCGATCCGAAGGACCGCATCGCCGCTTATGAACTGATTTCCGATGCCATCGCCGACAGCCAGCATGGCCGCTATCAGGAGTCGATCGAAAAACTGAAGGGCGTGATCAAGAGCGAGCCCAACTCCGTTCCCGCCCACTATATGCAGGGGCTGAATTACTATCACCTCAAAATGTTTCCCGAGGCGGTGGATGAGCTGCAGAAAACGGTTCAGCTCAGTCCCGATTACGCGCTCGCCCTTTTCAACCTCGGCATGGCGCAGGCCCACGCCGGGCAAATGGATACCGCCATCGCGACCCTGCAACGGACTCTGCAACTGGATGCCACCAATTTTGAAGCTGCCTACAATCTAGGGGTGGCGTTCCTGCAGAAAAAACAACTGGAGCCGGCAGCCGAAGCGTTCCGGCAATCGGTTACCATCTATCCGGATTTAGCACGAGGTCATCGCGCCTTGGGCGAGACCCTGCTCTACCAGAACAAGATTGACGAAGCCATTGCAGAGTTGCGTCGCGCGGTGGAGTTGGCGCCGCAAGAGAGCATCATGCACGAGTCGCTAGCCAAGGCTCTGGCCGCCAAGGGACTCACGGCGGAAGCAGACGAGGAGAAGCGGCGCGCGCAGCAGCAGCCGACGCCGCAATAGACGCATGTTTGCGCGCTTCTCAATTGTCCTCTCCGCGCTTTCGTCGGCCCTCAGCTTCGCGGTTGTGATCACTCTCACTGCCGGAAACACAGCTTTCTCACAGAACGCTGCGACCAGTCCCGCGCAAGCTACGCGATCTGACAGAACGCGGCCGAACGCCACGAGAGCGGTTACAAAACCGGCCGCGAAGCCCAGCGTCATATTGATCACCATCGATACCCTGCGCGCCGATCACGTTGGATGTTACGGGGCGCAGACCGTCAAGACTCCGACTCTCGATGCGCTGGCGCACGACGGGGTGGTGTTTGAGCGAGCCATCTCGCAGGTTCCGCTTACCTGGCCTTCGCATGCTGTGATCCTGACCGGCACCTATCCCTTTCAGAACGGCGTTCAGGATTTCACCGGTCAGCCGTTGGCGCAGAACTTTCGCACCGTGTCCCAGGCCTTCCAGCAGGCGGGCTACGCCACCGGCGCCGTGATTAGCGCCTTTGTTCTCGACCGGAGCTGGGGGCTCGCGCGCGGCTTCGACTTTTATGATGATGCATTCTCGGCAGAAACCTTCGAGAAGAAGGATATCGGCCTGGTGGACCGCCGTGCCGGCGAGAGCGTGGCGCATGCCATCGCATGGTTGAAGAAAACTCCGCAGCGCCCGTTTTTTCTCTGGCTGCATCTGTACGACCCACACAGTCCGTACGATTCTCCGGAACCTTACCGGTCCGAGTATCGCAGCCATCCCTATGACGGCGCGATCGCCTACGCGGATCACGAACTCGGAAACCTTGTTTCATGGCTCAAGCAGAACCATCTCTATGATTCGTCGCTCATCGTCGCCCTCAGCGACCACGGTGAGTCTCTCGGCGAACACGGCGAAGACGAGCACGGGTTCTTCGTCTACAACGCCACGGTGCATGTGCCGCTAATCGTGAAACCGCCCGCCGGGAGCGGGGTTTCGGCCGGCCGGCGCCACGAGCCGGTGGAGACTGCAGCGGTCGCCCCTACGCTGCTTCAACTAGCCCGCTTGAAGGATGCGACCGATCCGATTTATGCGCAGTTCCAGTCGCACGCCTTGTTAGGCGCTGGGGCAGACACGAGCCAGCCATCACAAGATCCGGCCTACAGCGAGACTTTCTACCCCTTCAGTTCCTTCGGTTGGAGTCCGTTGCACGCGCTCGAGAGTGAGCGTTTTCACTTTATCGAGGCCCCAAAGCCAGAGCTGTACGATCTCGAAACCGATCCGGGAGAAACCACGAATATTGCCGGCCAGCAGCCCGCCACCGTTGCCGTGTTGCGGGAAAAGCTGCAGGCGTTATTGGCCCACGACCCGTTCCCTCGGCAGAACGCCGCCGCCGGAAATCTGAGTCCCGACGCGCAGGAAAAACTGCGTGCTCTGGGCTACTTCGGGTTTCGTGCCGCAGTTTCTCCCGAGTCGCTCAAGCAAGGGCTGGCTGATCCGAAGGACAAGCTGTGGGAATTTAATTCCATCCTGAAGGCCACCGACGCTTTTCAGCTCAAGGAAGACGATCGCGCAGAGGCTCTTTTAAACCAGGTCCAGCAAAAGGATCCGCAGATCTATGTGATCCCTTTCATGCTCGGCGAGTCAGCGCTGCGACAACAGAACTGGGAGCGCGCCGCCGAGCAACTGCAGCGCTGCCTCGAGCTCAATCCCAACTTCGACAGCGCCATGATGGGGTTGGCCCGCGCTCTGGAGAAGCTCGGTCGCGTCGACGAGGCAAACAGCTGGCTGCAGAAGGCGCTGCAAAACAATCCCGAGAATTACCGGGCCTGGTACGAAACCGGCTTATTGGGGGCCCGAAGCAACCCCGCTGCAGCCCTGTCCGCATACCAGAAGGCAATCGCCATCCAGCCCAACTTTTCGCCGGCGCAGCGGGAATTGGGCATGGCCTTCTTCCAGCAAAAAGATTATGCTGCCGCCGCTATCCATCTGGAAAAAGCGCTTTCGCTAGGGCTGGAGGACGCGCGCCTGCATAACTTTCTCGGCATCTGCTACAGCCAGACCAACCGAATGTCGAAAGCCGTCCACGAACATCAGCGCGCCATAGCCCTCGACCCGAATCTGGCCGAGGCGCACCTCAACCTGGCGTACGCTTACGAACACGTGGGGAAGAACTCCGAGGCGCGTGCCGAGTACGCAATCGCATGCCAGCTAGAAGCCAAGTTCTGCAGCCTGACTCCCCGGTAAGCCAGCCTAGGGCTTCGCCGCGCCCTGCCCAGTCTGCAACTTCGTCAGTATCTCTTTAGCTTTAGGCGCCGCTGGAGCATCGGGAAATCCTTTCAGAAAAACCTGCAGCTGCGTGATGGCGTCGTCGCGCCGGTTTTGCCGTAGATACAGGTTGACCAGTTTCAGGTAGGCCTGCGGCATCTTTGAATCCAACCGCACCGCATTTTTCAGACTGCTCTCGGCTTCTGCCAGCTTGCCAGTTTGCTCGTACACACATCCCTGAAGAAAATTGCCAAACGCGGAATCCGGCCGCCGCTGCAGGCCCGCCGCCAGCGTCGTTTCAGCTTCGGGGCCGCGCCCAGTCAGCATGAGTACGTTGCCCAGGTTGAAATAGGCCTGCGCTTCGTTTTGATCGAGCCGAACCGCCTCCCGAAACTGTTCTTCCGCCGACTTGAAATCCGACTTGCCCAGGTAGATCGTACCCAGGTTATTGTGCGCCGGCTGAAACTCGGGAGCGATCTGAATGGCTTTGAGGTAGTGCGCGATGGCCTCGTCTTTGTTGTTGTCGTGATCCGATTTCACCCCTTTTTCAAATTCCTGCACCGCCTTCTTGGGAAAGTCCTTTGCGTAATCTTTCACGTCCATCGTGTACGGGTTGCTACCCGGCTGTTGCGGAGTAGAACTCGTGCTATCGGATTTGCTCTTGGGAATCAGTTGGATATCGAGAAAAACCGTTGGCGATAGGGATGATGGATGGATTATGGCTGCTACCCGGATCGGCTGATACTGCGCGTCGTCGATGCTCACCTCGTAACCCTCAGGCTCAAGGCTATGAAAGCCGAAGGTACCCTGTGAATCCGTATATACGCTGTCGATTGGTGTCTGGTGCAAGCTGAGGGAAACCAGAACACGCTGTGGAGGCGCGTCACCACGAACCACGCGAACCCGGCCCGCGACTGAGCCCAAAGTCTGCTGGCCTCCCGCCGCACCGCTGAACGCAGCAATGAATCCAAGGAAGCTTACGAGGCAGATAGCGACGGTTCTCAACCTGGCAAGTATTGCCATGCAGGCACCGCTAAAACGAGAGGCCTGCCCCACGCGAGTGGGACAGGCCTGAATAAAGGAAATCTTCGGTTAGAACAGAAGCTTCAAACCGAACTGAAGGTCTCTGCCATCGAGGGTTCCGCCCGCCGTGCCGAACAAACCGTCGTCGAGACTGTTGTGTGCGCCGCCTCCAGCCACTGCGAGCAGGAAGTTCGCGCGGTTGAAGATATTGAACGCTGAGGCTTCGAACTTCAGATTGAAGCGCTCAGTGATCCTGAAGGTCTTGCCCAGCGCCATATCTGCGGACCATTGCCCCGGGCCGGTAAAGGTGTTGCGACCCAAGTTGCCGACGCAAGCCAGGCACGGCGCGGATAGAGTCGGAAAGCCCGCCGCCGAGTAATTGAGAGGCGAGGTTGGGTTGTAGAGGCCGTAAGTGCCGCTGACGCCAGGCCAGCCGTTTTTCCATGCTGAGCGGCTCTGTGAGTAGTGGCCATTGCTGCTATTAGGACGGTCAACGCCCGGGGATTGTCCGTCGAGCGTCCACTCTCCGCCGATGTTCTGGCAATTGTTGGGGATGTCCTGCGCCACGCAGGGCCCCACCGTTGTCTCCAGCGCGTCAGGGGTAATCTGCACCAGATCGGCTCCAGTGTTGCGGCTATACGGCGACCAATGCGCTCCACTCTGTAACGACCAGATGCCGTTAAGGCTCCAGCCGCCGAGGGCCATACCCTCAGCCCCGTGCAGGTTCTGACCGGGCAGGTTATACACATAGTTCAATGACAGACGGTGCCGGATATCGAAGACGGAGTTGCCACGGTCGAGACCGGTATTGTTGTTATCCGTGCTGTACCCGTCTCCAGCCGCCGCGCCCGCAGCGGTAGTCGCCGCATCGTGCCACGACGATCCGTTGTCAATGGAGTGGCTGTACGTGTAATTGGCGCTGAACTGCATGCCGTGGCTCATCTGCTTTCTGAGCGATAACTGAAAACCGTTGTAGTTGGAGTTATTCGCGTTTTCCCAATTGCGCAAAACCCCATAGTTGGCGTTGGGGAACACGCCCGGGAGACCAGTCACTGTTTCCCCAATGTTGTTCGTCACAGTGGCGCCCGCGGGCAAACCCCCTCCCACGGTGCGGTTGATCTGCTGTGACCGGAAAAGCCTGTGGCCCGCAGTTCCCACGTAGTTTGCTTCCACCACCCACTTGGGTACGATTTCACGCTGGATGCCGTAGAAGAAGTTATAGACGTACGGATCCTTGATGCCCTGGGGCAGAACAATGCCGGTCAGGAATGCGAAGTCCCCGTTTGTGCCTTCCCAGCCGGTAAGGTTTCCCACAGCTTGTGCCCCAGTGCCCTGCCCGGGATTGCTCCCGGCACCCGTATAGGAGGGCGTTCCGCTGGGCGTGCACACGCCATTAACGATCTCGGCGCACGTCGTCGGTCCGTAAATGATCGCGCTTCCGGGCGGTGTTATGCCATAGAAGGAACCAACCGCATTAAAGGAATAATAGGGGGGATTCCAGCGAGAGTTGGAGAGCGGATTGTACAAAGTGCCCTCGTACGAGATGCCGAACCCGCCGCGCATCGAGGTCTTGCCATCGCCGAAGACATCCCAGGCAAAACCAACCCGTGGCCCAAAGTCCTTATACTGATTTGGACCCAGGCGGTTGGCCTTGGCAAATCCACCGGGACCGCAGATGCCTGCCAGAATCTGGGTGTTGGGCGCGATAGCATCAGGACCGGTGCTAGGGCAGCCTGGGCTGCCATAAGGAGCATTGGCAGTCTGGACCTGTCCGGCAATTCCCGGTACCGTGGCCCCGACCCCCGATCCCAAAATAAACGTCGTTACCTGGTTATCTTCCTCGGTGTGCCGCTGGTAGAAGTCCCAGCGCAGACCCATGTTCAGGGTCAAACGCTTGGTTGCCTTCCAGTCATCCTGGAAGTATGCTCCGACTTCCCAGTTCCGCCAGTGGCGGATGCTGGGGGAAAGCACGCCTTGCGGGTTTGAGCTGTATTGGTCGCACGCAAGCGTGGTGCAAAATCCCGGATTCACGCCCGCCGCCTGACCTTCCGGAGTGTCCGCCGCGAACCAGAGCGGATCGGTGAACTCGTAGGAACCACGCGCCACGCTGAACAGGCTGTTCTCCAGATTGCGCTGTACATCAACGCCCGCCTTAAAGCTGTGGTTGCCGTGGCTGATGGAGACCATATCGCCGTAGCTGTACTCGTGGTCCTTGAAGTACTGTGGGTAACCATTGTACGAGCCGAACCCGGTCACAGCGTCCTGGAAACTGATGTCGGGCACGCCCGGCAGGTTCGAGGTGATCTGCGTATTGTTCTGGGTGTAGCCCAGCCGGAATTCGTTCAAAACCGTGGGCGAGAACGTGTGCACAAAATTGAAACTCGCGTGCGGGAAGTAGTCGTTGTTAGGATTGGTAAAGCCGCGAGTGCAATTGGTGTTACAGTTATTGCCCCCAAAACTATCGGTGGTGTGGGACCAGTTCATCTCGATAAACATGCGGTTGTTCTGGTTCCAGTCATAATCGAGCCTTCCCATCGCTTCATTGCCATTGAACAGATTGCCCAGCGTCTGGGTCTGGCTGCCGAAAACGGCGACGCTTTGGTTCAGGAAGTTTGCGCTTCGAACCCCAGCAACGCCGGTAACTGTCGTCGGCAGATGGCATCCTGCTGATCCTGCTGCTATTGCATTAGTCTGGTCCTGGGTCGTAACTCCAATGATTGGCCAAAGCTGCGGCAGACTACATAGCCATTGTGTGTAGTCCGGCGCCGCGGCATTCGGAGCTGTCGCAAACGCATCCAGAGTGCAGGGGCTGGTACCGAGCGCTCCGCAGGTTGTGGCCACGGCTCCGGGAATGGAAGGCTTGAAGTTGTTATACAGGAGAGCAGCCGTCGAATTTGGCGCTGCCTGCGCCACCGCTGCTTCCCATTCCGGTGATTCCACCTCGATCGTCGATGGAGTGCCCTCTGTCAAAAACCGGTCTCCCTGGTACGACCCGAAGAAAAAGAGCTTGTCCTTCATGATTGGACCGCCCAGGGTGAAACCGAACTGATTGAAGTGCAGAGGCGGTTTGGGTGCGCTGGACGCATTTAAGAAGTAGAGGTTCGCATCGAGATCGCTGTTGCGTACATACTCCCAGACGCTGCCGTGTATGCTGTTGGTCCCCGATTTGGTGACCAGGTTATTGATACTGCCCGCGCTGCTTCCGTATTGTGCGGACATATTCAGCGTTAACTGCTGGAATTCGGCGACCGTGTCCTGGATGGGAATGTTGTTGGCGCCACCGCTCATGTCCTTGTTCGATTCGCCATTGATCAGGAAGCCGTTGAAATCTTCGCGAACCCCGTTGACCACCGTGTTGTGGCCATTCTCGAAGTCGACCCCCATCACGTTCACCGCGCCCGGCGCCATCTGCATCAAGTCATAGACGTTGCGGCCGTTCAGCGGCAGGTTGCTGATCTGTGTCGAGGACACTGTGGTGGACAGCTTGGAGTCGTCGGTGTTGACCGCACTGGCTTCGCTGGTGACTTCGACCACTTCCGAAGCCTTGCCCAATTGCAGCTTGAAGTCCACGTGTTCGATGGTCCCGGCGTTAGCAGTCACACCCGTGTTCGAGACCGTCTTGAAGCCGGCAGCCTCGACCGATATTTTGTAAACGCCGGGCGGCAACTCCTTCACGATAAAATTGCCGCTGGCATTAGTGGTGGCGAAAAGGCGCAGGTCGATCGCCGTATTGGTAACCGCAACCTTGGCGTTGGCAATGGCTGCGCCGGTCGGATCAACCACGGTACCGGTAATCTGGCTGAATTGGACCTGCGCGAATGCGCTGAAGCTTAGTGCCAGCACGGCAAATACTACGAGGCAAAACTGCAGTCTTTTCATTTACCTACCCCCTGGAATTCATGCGCGTGCTTTTTGCCGCACGCGCGAAAGTTTTTATTGCGAACGGCCCGGGTCGTATCACCTGTTACTGAGTGCGCAGAATTCTGCGCTTCCGCTTGCCGTTTGTCAACCCATCTTACTGATTCCGTTGGCCGTAACCGCTCGGGAAGCCCTAAGAACCAACCTCCCTCGTTCCGGGAAACGTTCCGGAAACACCGAACCCTAGTGCATTTCCACTAACATTGCACCTATTGCACCAAACACTAATGCCAAATGTTTCAGACACTTACGCGCGAAACAGCGATCCGCTTCTATGAGTAACTGAAGATCGAAATGCGCCAGGCTACCAAATTCCGTAGCGCGCCTATGCAGCCGTCACCGCCCCTGCTCGCTTCTCCGTACATCATTCAGTGGCCGGCGACGACCACACCGGTTCCCTCTCGGACGACAACTTCCTCATCCGCCGCCATTGGCCCGATTTTGTCGACCTGTCCGCTCGGCCAGCGAACTACGATGGCGTCAACTCTTGTCGCCGCGCCCAATCCGAAGTAAGCGCGCGGATCGCTCGAACTCTCGAAACTGCAGCCGGCGCGCACTTCCCTGTAGCGGGTTGATCCCTCGGCCGTGATCTCGATCCTTGCTCCGAAGCCGTCGCGGTTCGACTTGCTCCCGAGCGTCTTGATGCGCAGCCAGTGCCCCGGTGAGGGGACTTCGTTGCGCAGCAGAACAGGGGACGAATCGAGATTGGTGATCAGCAGGTCCTGACGTCCGCGATTCCAGAAATCGGCAGTCAAGGCGGCGCGGCCCACATATTTTTTCGCCAGCGCGCCACCGGACTTCTCGCCGACATCTTCAAACTTCCCGTTGTGCAAGTTGTGAAACAGAAACGGCCGTTCCGCGTAGCCCACACCGAACGATTGCCCTTCCACTTGCGGATCGACGTGCCCATTCGCAACGAAAATGTCCGGCCAGCCATCGTTGTCGTAATCAAGAAACTTCACCCCAAAACCCAGATACGGATTGCTGATGGCTCCAATCCCCGCAGCGCCGGCCACGTCTGTGAACTCGCCATTGTGATCGTTGTGATAGAGATTGCTCTCATCGTCGGAAAAGTTAGTCTTCACAATGTCAGGCCAGCCGTCCCGATCGTAATCCGCCGCGTCAATTCCCATGCCTGCCTGTTCGTGCCCATCGGAACTGTAGGCCACGCCCGCCTCGGCGCCGACTTCGGTGAATCCACCCTTGCAGTTGTTGTGATAGAGCAGGCTCGGCGAAGAGTCGTTGGCCACGTAAAGATCGAGGCACCCGTCTTTGTCGTAGTCCAGCCACAAGACGCCCAGCCCATAATAACTTTCGGTATCGATGCCAAGTTTCTCGGTGACATCGGTAAAGGTGCCGTCGCCGTTGTTGTGGTAAAGACGGTCGCGCGCGCCCTTCAATCCGCGCGGCCCGCAATTCACCGGGATGCCCCTATACTGGCAAAACTGGCTGCTGCCGAACTTCGGCAGATTGTTGATATCCAGGTCCACGTAGTTGGCGACATAAAGATCGAGGTTGCCATCGTTGTCGTAGTCGCCGAAAGCCGCACTCGTTCCCCAACGATCGGCGTTGGCGACGCCCGCCTTCGCGGTGACGTCGGTAAAGGTGCCGTCGTGGTTGTTATGGTAAAGAGCCGAACCGTGGAAGCCGGTGATATAGACATCTTCCCAGCCGTCGTTGTCGAAGTCGCCGATAGCTACCCCGTATCCCCACCCGCAAAAATTCAGCCCCGACTTCGCCGACACATCGGTAAACGTACCGTCATGATTGTTGTGATAGAGGCGCGGCGGATGGCATTTGCCCGCGCGATAGTCCTCCAGCGTCGAACCATCCACCAGCAGAATGTCCATCCATCCGTCGTTGTCGTAGTCGAACGCGGCGGCGCCACCGCACATGGTTTCGACGATGTAGAGTTTCTCCAGGCTGCCGCAAGTCAGGTGAAAATCAATACCCGCGGCGCGCGTCACGTCAACAAACAACGGCGAATTTGAATTTATCGCGGGAGTCCTCGCGCCCGGCCTTTGCGCGGCCCCCGCAGGCTTCGTCACCGCACCGTCATTTGCAGTGCTGGTCTGCGCAGCTCCCCATAAGAACCACCCGCCGCCGAGTGCCATCAGCAGGACGAACACCGCAACCGTGGCGCGGACGTTTTTCATGCGCTGAATCCGCATCGCTGGTTCCCGCTCATTGATCGCGTCCGGTAGCCATTCCTGCCGAAGCCGGTTGCGCCTTCTTCAGCTCCGCGAAGCGTTCTCGTTCATTTCGCGCTTCTTCGCTCTTACCGAGTTTTTCCAGGACCCGCGCCAGTTGATAGTGCGGGCTAGGATCCTTCGGGTTCAGTTCCGCCGCCTTACGCAAAGAAGATTCCGCCTGAGTCGCCCGCCCCGCCAGTGCCTGCGCCTTGCCCAGTGTGTACCAGACGTCCGGATTCGAAGCGTCCAGTTCCGTGCCGCGCTGCAGATACGTCACCGCCTCCTCGTATTTTCCGCTCCCGACGAGCGCGCGTCCCAGCTCATACACCACCGCCGGACTTTCCCCCGACCGCCGCAACTCCTCCTTATATTCGCTGATGGCTTCGTCGTTACGGCCAAGGCTGAAGTAAGCGAATCCCAGATTGTAGTGTCCGTGCTTGATCGCCGGGTCGAGCTTCAGAGCGACTTTGAACTCGTCAACCGCCGGCAAGCTGCGATTCGAATTCAGGTACGCTCGTCCCAGCAACTCGTGCGCCAGCGCGTTAGAAGCGTCGAGCTTGATCGCCGCTTCAAGCTCCTGCGCCGCACCAGCGTCGTCCTGCTGGCTCAATAACACCAGCGCCAGGTCAAAATGCGTAGCCGAATCTTCCGGATTCAACTCTCGCGCTCGCATCAGCTGCTCATGCGCCTGCTTCTTATCGCCGGTTTTGAAGTAGGCCACACCCAGGTAGTGGCGGAATTGCGCATCGCGCGGCCAACGCGAGACCGCTTGCTGCCCTAGTAGGACAGCATCCTGCAATTGGCCCGACTCCAGGTCTCGGAGCAACTCTTCGCGGGTTTGTGCTCGGGTCCGGTTTTGCGCTTGCGCTGGCGCGGGCACACTCAATAGGCAGAGTGAGACTGCAACAACAGCAATAAAGACTGGGGCTAGGTTTCGCGTGGCGGCCGACGTTTGGGCGGCAGCTAGTTTTTGGGTAGCGGCCAGGGTTTGGGCGGCAGCTAGGTTTTGGGTAGCGCCTAGGGTTTGGGCGGCAGCTAGGCCTTGGGTAGCGCCTAGGGTTTGGGCGGCCGCTTGGCCTTGGGTAGCGCCTAGGGTTTGGGCGGCCGCTAGGCCTTGGGTACCGGCTAGGGTTTGGGTGGCGCAGCGCTTCAGCGCTGCGATTAAGACCTTAGATTGAGGAGCGGCTTTAGCCGCTGCGGTCGAACTGTTGCGCAAGGAATACTCGACCAGTGTGCTGTTCAGCCGCAGCCGCCCCCACACGCCCGCCATCGCACCGTTTATCATCGTATCGTCTGTCATCGTATCGTCTTTGCGCAGCCAGTCGCAACGCGCCTACGAGTCCGAATCGCAGGGAGGTCTTATGGACAGCAAAGATTTCATCCGGCTGTTTGCCTATGATCACTGGGCGAATCGCGAATGCCTGGCCGCGATGCGGGCCGCCCCGTCTGTTTCCGCCGACGCTTCCATGAATACGGTCAAACGCATGGCTCACATTCTTTCAGCGCAGAAGCTCTGGCTCGAGCGGATCCAGCAGCACCGTCAAAGTATGCCGGTATGGCCCAGCGCAACGATTGAGGATTGCATGGCGCTGGCTGAAGAGATGTCATCGGAGTGGCAAAATTATCTTACCCAGCTTGCAGCGCAGCTTCCGCCCGCTTCGCTCGACGACAAAGTAGAGTACCGCAACAGCAAGGGCGAACCCTGGTCCAGCCGCGTGGAAGACATACTGACGCACGTGCTGTTTCACTCGGTGTATCATCGTGGGCAAATCGCATTGCAGATGCGCGCTTCCGGCATCGAGCCCGCCTACACCGATTTCATCCACGCAGTGCGCCAGGGGTTTATTGAGTAGCAGTGGAGCAGTGTGTGAGGAATTATGAGGCTTGATCGTGGAACGATACTGCACGTCTGGCTGCCGTTGCTCGTGGGCCTGTGGGCTTTCCTCGTCATATTTCTCACCCCATCAGGCCCGCATGGAGTGGCGCGGTGGCTCGGTCTGGCGCTAGGCCTGATGGGCCTCGGCGGCGTGATTCTCGCCCGCTATACGCTGGGCCAATCGTTCTCCTGGGTTCCGAAAGCGACGGGGCTGGTCACCACCGGCATCTACTCGCGGATCCGCAATCCCATTTATATTTCGGGCATGCTTTGCGGGTTGGGACTGGTTCTCATGGTGGGGCGGCCGAAGGTGCTGATCATTTTCCTGGTACTCATTCCCATGCAGATCATCCGTGCGCGCCGTGAAGCCGCAGTCCTCGAAGCCAAGTTCGGCGACGCCTACCGCGAATATCGCAAGCGCACCTGGTTCTAAAGTGGAGCGACGGGCGCCTCGCCCGTCCACCCCAGCTCTAGACGCGCGGGACTGCTATCATTTCACCAATGAAATCCGCGTACACCAAACTGCTCCCGGCCTTATTCTGTTTTTTTCTGCTGGCCCGCCTTCAGGCTGCCGACGAACGCCAGCTCAGCCCGCTCCCGGCGCCAGTTTCAAACAATGCGGTTGCCATTTCGCATGACGAAGGACCCAGGATCTTCTCCTTCATGGGCATCGGCCCGAAAAAAACCTGGGACGCGATCAGCACCAGCGCCTACGAAATGGATCCGCGAACCGGCAAGTGGACGGAAAAACACCCCGTGCCGGGCGTGGCTGGGCGCCTGGCGGCATCGGCGGTCGCGCTCCACGACCAGGTTTTCATCTTCGGAGGCTACGTCGTCGACTCAAAGGGTGGAGAGACCACCACGTCGGACCTGAACATCTTTGTCCCGGCTCAAAACCGCTATTATCGCGGCCATGACATCCCCGTCCCGGTTGACGACGCCGTGGTTGGCGTCTATCGCGACCGTTACATTTATGTCATCGGGGGATGGTCATCGGCAAAGGACGACGCCGTCGGCAACGTCCAGATCTATGACACCGAGAAAGACACTTGGATGCAGGCCACTCCGATTCCCGGCACGCCCGTGTTCGGTCATGCGGGTGCCATCATCGGCAACACTATCGTTTATGTGGACGGCGCCTACAAGAACCGGAGCGGCATAGGTCCCAAGTACCTCGCGTCTAGCGAGTGCTGGGTGGGCGATCTTCCTAATTCGAGGAAGGGCGACATCACCAAGATCGAATGGACAAAACTTCGACCCCATCCCGGCAACGCGCGCTATCGCATCGCGGCGGGCGCGGGACCGATGGAAAAAAAAACAGGTAGAATCTATTTCTCCGGCGGTAGCGACACTCCCTACAACTACGACGGAATAGGCTATGACAGCAAGCCTGCCGAACCTTCCCCGGTGACGTTCGCATACAACGACCACACCAGCGATTGGGAAACGATCAGTGAAGATACTCCCGAGCCCACCATGGACCACCGCGGCCTGCTGGTTACGCGCACCGGCCTCATCACCGTAGGGGGCATGGAAAAAGGCCAGCAGGTGACCGCCAAAGTGACCGTTGTAAAACGTGACCGCCGGAAGTAACCTAGTTGACGCGCAAATGGACACTTTCCAGGAGATTCCTGGTGTCCTGCGCACGGTGTCTTACGCACAAAGCCTCAAGCTCAATGATCACGAAGTCGGGTGACGCCCATCACCGCGCGGCATCCCCCTCCCAGCATCTAATGACTACGGCCGCAATTCCTGCGGCGTCCCGTTTTTTTTTGACAATCCGTTCCTCACATAAAATTTGGAGGCAAGCCTATGACTGTCATGGAACCGCCCAAGGCGAATGCATCGGCGGACTACATCAATCAAACTCTCAATCTCGTCAAAGCCAAAAACCCAGCCGAACCAGAATTCCACCAGGCCGTCCTTGAAGTGTTTGAGTCCTTGCGACCCGTGCTGGCGCGCCACCCGGAGTATCACGATGCCAAGATTCTGGAACGCATCACCGAGCCCGAACGCGTCATTATGTTCCGCGTGCCCTGGTTCGACGACAAGGGCAAAGTGCAGGTCAATCGCGGCTTCCGCATCGAGATGAACAGCGCCATCGGCCCCTACAAGGGCGGACTGCGCTTCCATCCCTCGGTCAATCTCGGCATCCTGAAATTCCTGGCGTTCGAGCAGGTGTTCAAGAATTCGCTCACCACGCTGCCCATGGGCGGCGGTAAGGGCGGTTCGGATTTCGATCCCAAAGGCAAGAGTGACGACGAAGTCATGCGCTTCTGTCAGAGCTTCATGACCGAACTCAGCCGCCACATCGGCCCCAACACGGACGTTCCCGCCGGCGACATCGGCGTGGGTGGCCGCGAAATCGGATTCATGTTTGGCCAATACAAACGCCTGCGCAATGAATTCACCGGAGTCCTCACCGGCAAAGGCCTCGCCTGGGGAGGCTCGCTGATCCGTCCCGAAGCCACCGGCTACGGCTGCGTCTACTTCGCCAAGGAAATGCTGAAGACCCGCAAAGACACGCTAGAAGGCAAAGTGTGTCTGGTCTCCGGCAGCGGCAACGTCTCGCAATACACCGTCGAGAAGTTGCTCGACCTGGGCGCAAAGCCGGTAAGCCTGTCCGATTCCGACGGCGCCATCTACGATGCCGAAGGCATTGACCGCGAAAAACTCTCCTATGTCATGGAGCTGAAGAACAGCCGCCGCGGCCGCATCAAGGAGTACACCGAAAAATTCAAGAAGGCTATCTACAGCGCCACCGACAAGAAGCTCGACCACAGCTGGCTGTGGGCTATCAAAGCCGATTGCGCGTTCCCCAGCGCGACTCAAAACGAGATCAACGCAAAAGACGCGGCGAATCTAATAAAGAATGGCGTAAAGGTAGTCAGCGAGGGCGCGAATATGCCGAGCACCCTGGAAGCCACCCGCATGTTCCTCGACGCCAAAGTCCTCTACGGACCAGCCAAGGCGGCCAATGCCGGCGGTGTTGCCACCTCCGGACTGGAAATGTCGCAGAACAGCATGCGAATCTCCTGGACCCGCGAAGAAGTCGATGATCGTTTGCACAAGATCATGATCGCCATCCACCAGAACTGCTACGAAACGGCCGAGAAATACGGCACGCCCGGCAACCTGGTAAACGGAGCCAACATCGCAGGCTTCCTGAAAGTAGCCAACTCGATGCTCGATCAGGGCCTGGTATAAAGAAGAATCACGTAGGGACAGCCGCCCTCGGCTGTCCCCGGGCGAAGCCCGGCACCACCGGTTAGCTCGTGTGGTGGCGGGGCTCTGCCCCGCACCCCACGTATATAATGCTGATAAAGTGGCTCAACGAACGTCCCCACAAGTGCTCGCCTTGACGGAAGTCCCGCGTCTAAATGAATCGATGTCGCCCGGTCACCCACCGGATGGTCGCAGCAGCCGAATGCAGACGCAACGAAGGATTGAAATTCGTACCTCGAAAAAAAAGGATGCGATGAAGATGCACATAAAGAATTTATCGAAATGCGCAAGCTTGCTGGCGGGATTGCTGCTGGCGTGCCTGAGCCTGACGCAGTCTATGCCAGCCGAAGAGGGTATGTGGACATTCGACAATTTCCCGTCGAAGACGGTCGCCGCGAAATATGGTTTCACGCCCTCACAATCATGGCTTGATCACGTGCGCCTGTCATCGTTACGAATCGCCGGCGGCTGCTCGGCGTCATTCATCTCTCCACAGGGACTGGTCATGACGAATCATCATTGCGTGGTCGACTGCGTTGAACAGCTGTCCACGCCGAAACAAGACCTTGTCGAAAGCGGGTTCGCCGCAAGAACCATGGCCGAGGAGCGGAAGTGTCCCGACTTCGAACTCGATCAACTGGTGGAGATTCGCGATGTGACCGGAGAGGTCCAAGGTGCGATGGCCGGCAAGACCGGCGATGACGCGAACAAGGCCCTTCATGCCAAACAAGCGGAGCTGCAGCAGGGCTGCGGCTCCGATCCAAGTGTGCGCTGCGACCTGGTGTCGCTCTACCATGGCGGGGTTTACGATTTGTATCACTACAAGCGTTACACCGACGTACGCCTGGTGTTCGCGCCGGAGTTTGCGGTCGCACAATTCGGTGGCGATCCGGACAATTTTAATTTTCCGCGCTTCGACTTCGATATCGGCCTGGTGCGGGCATATGAAGGCGGCAAGCCGGCTGCCACTCCCGCCTACCTGCGATGGAGCCCGAACGGTTCGAAAGGCGGGGACCTGGTTTTCGTATCCGGGAACCCGGGCGGTACGAGCCGCGAGCTGACGATCGCGCAATTGGCGTTCGACCGCGACACAGCGTTTCCATTCGAAATTCCGCAGATCGCGGAGTATCGCGGCCAACTGGAAGAGTTCGTAACTCGAGGACCAGAACAGGCGCGCGAGGCAAACGAGCAGCTGTTCTTTATGGAAAACGATTTCAAGGTCGACGTTGGGAGGCAGGGGGCGTTGCTTGATCCGAAGTTTTTCGCCACCAAGCAGCAGGAGGAACAACGCCTGCGCGCCGCGACAGCGGCCGATCCAAAGCTGGCCGCGGATGTTTCGGCATGGGACGACATCGCCCAGATTCAACGGACACGCGCTCAGCTGTTTACGCGCAGGGTAAGCCTGAGCAACTATTTTTTCGGATCGGGCCTGCTCGGCTACGCGATTACCCTGGTGCGCGCCTCAACCGAGCGCGCCAAGCCCAACACGGAACGTCTGCCGGAATACACCGATCAATCCCTCGTCAACGTGCAGCAGGAGCTGTCGGCGCCCGTCCCGGTTTACAAGGACCTTGAGCAACTCAACCTGACCCTCTTGTTCACCGAGATACAACGGGACATGGGGCCGGACGATCCCTTCGTGCGCAAAATGCTCGGCAACGAATCCCCGGAGCAGTTGGCGCAACGGCTGGTGACCGGCACGCATCTGCAAGATCCAAAGGTGCGGGAGGATTTGTACACCGGTGGCCGGGCCGCGGTGGCCGAGTCTAGCGATCCGATGATCCGCTTCGTCGCTTCGATTGACATTGATCGTCTTGCCGCGCGCAAGGATTACGAAAGCCGTGTCGATGCGCCGACCCGGGCAGCCGCGGAAAAGATTGCGAAGGCGCGCTTTGCGGTCTACGGCACCAGCGTCGACCCGGATGCGACCTTTACACCGCGGCTGAGCTATGGAAGCGTGAAAGGTTTCGAAGACGCGGAGGGCAAATCCGTCGAGCCCTATACGACAATCGAAGGCTTGTTCCATCGCGCTACAGGCGCTCCCCCGTACGCTCTGCCCGAAAGTTGGCTCAAGGCCAAAGCCTCGCTGGACCTGTCTCTGCCGATGAATCTGTCGACCACCAACGACATTATCGGTGGCAACTCAGGCAGCCCGCTGATCGACCGGGATGGCAGCGTTGTTGGCCTCATCTTCGACGGAAATATTTTCTCCCTTGGCGGCGATTACGGCTACGATGCGGCGAAGAATCGCGCGGTCGCCGTGGACAGCCGCGCACTCCTCGAAGGGCTGCGGAAGGTCTATCACATGGACCATATTGTCGAAGAGATCGAGGCAGCGCGCCGCTAAACAGGGTAGCGAAGCACGCAGATTCCCGTGGGGTTGTCTTTTAGATGACCCAAATAACTGGGGGTGCCGCAGCAAGTCCTGTCAACCCCCCATTTCGACGATTTTCCCGCCAAGTCAATGAATAAGCGGGGGTGGGGGTAGGTCTTAAACCCGTCTGGTTGTGTGGTGACGGGGCTCGGCCCCGTCCAAACCGACCGTCGCCGGAGCCGCATCCGCACCGGGCAGAGCCCCGTCACCACACAACCTAGATTTGGCGGGAATTTCTTGCTAAGTCTATGATTCCAAAAGAGTCAAGAATAAAAATCAGACCATTAGCGATCGCGAATCAAGGATGAAGCGCTGCCTCCTATCGCGCCCGCGCCAGAACCAGCGTTATATCGTCAGGCTGTTCGTTCTCGCCGATCCAGTCGGCCACGGCACCGACAACAATTTCGGTGATGCGCTCGAGCGGCAGATGGCGATTCTCGCGCACCAGTTGAATCAGCCGCTCCTCGCCGAACTCGTCAAATTCATTTTCCGGTTCGGTCACTCCATCGCTGTAAGCCACCAGCACATCGCCCCGGCGGAGTTGCACGGTCGCTTCCGGAAAACTCAAGTTATCGAATAAGCCGACCACGGTTCCGCCGCAGCTCAGCACTTGCGACGACCCATCTTCCGAAATCAGGATCGGAGGCAGGTGACCGCCGTTCGTATAAGTAAGCCGGCGCGTCGCTCCGTCATAGATTCCCAAAAACAAAGTCGCGTACTTTGCCGCCGGAGTGCTCTCGTAAAGCTGATGGTTCAGCAAAGTTAGCAGCGTTGCCGGAGATACGTCCGCCCCTCTCGACTCCGCAACCAGCATCAGTCCCGAGCCCCCCGCGGCCACCGCAACCGGCTCGCGCGCCGCCAGTTCCCGCGCCGTTAGTTCGCCTGTCGTTAGTTCGCGCAGAGCCGGCACATCTTCGATCGTGTAAGCGCGCACCGCCGAATAGATCGTCGCCATCAGCAGCGCCGCCGAAATTCCCTTGCCGCTGATGTCGCCGACCGCCAGCATCAGCTTGTCGGAATTCAGCGCCAGAAAATCGTAGTAATCGCCACTCACGGTTCGCGCCGGACGGCAGAACCCGTGTACCTCGAGTGTCTCCAGTTGCGTGATCAGCTTGGGATAGAGCTGCGCCTGCACTTCCTGCGCAATCGCGAGTTCGCCCTCCAGGCGATGCTTTTCCTTCTGCTCCAGCACCAGCTTCTCGATCGACGTAGTCATCGAGTTGAAGGAGTTGGCCAGGGTTGCCAGTTGGTCGCTTGACTGCACCGTGATGCGGTGGCTGAAGTCGGCCCGATTGACGTGTTTGGTCGCTTCGTAGAGTTGGGCTACTGCCGAGGTGATGCTGCGCGTCAGTTTGGTTCCAATGAATAGCGCCAGCAGTTCGATGATCGCGAACACAATCGCAATCGACAACAAAATATATTCCACGCCCTTGGCGTAGTCGCCGCGCGCGGCGAACAGTCTGGCATAGAGCACCGACGACCGAGTCTCGACCTCCGCCAGCGCTCCCACGCGCTGTGGTTTCCCAGTGTCCCAATCCACCAACTGCAGCGGAATCCTCAAAGTGATCTCGTGATCGAACGCGCTCGCCGCCGGTGGAATCGTCCCCGCGGAAAAGGTCTCCTCGCGCGTCCCCCCGTCATCGAATACCAAGGACGATGAGGGTTGCGACGCGCCTCGCTGCCCGGGCGTGGCCGAACTCGCAGCCACCGGGCCCTCGGTTCCGTAGACCGTAATCCGCCCCAGGCCCGCCGCAATCTTCTCGACAAACTCCTTGTCGAACGGCTCACTCAAGATCATGCGCAATGGTAAAGATAAAGATAAGGATGAAGATCCCGTCCCCGCCGCGACCACCGTCGCCGAGCGCAGATACAGCTTGCCGTGGTCGCTCACCACGTCTCGGAAATCGCCGCTGATAAACGAAGGAGAATCAAAGCCGGCTGCGCCCTCCGGCCCCGAGCAGTAAGGCTTCGGACGGCTCCCGTACCAGGCGCACACCTGCCGCTGCGACCACTCCGGACGATGCGGCCTTACCCGGTCAAGCATTTCCGCATCCAGTTTTCCTCTGTCCGAAATTTGCAGCGCCAGATGATGAGCGACGGCCCGGTTGGCTGCCTCCATACGGCCCAGGTGAGTCGCGATGTCGGAAGTCACCACAAAGCTGGCGAACTGCCCGGCAAAAAGATAGAGCGCGATCAGCGAAATCATCACCAGCAGAAAAACTGGAATCACACCGATAAAAACATAGGTGACGACCAACCGGTTCCGCAGCCGCCAGAGCAGTTTCGAGCGCAGCCGCCGGAACCCAGTGATCCCGAACAGCACCAGCGCCAGCACGCTGAGAAAATCTATCCATCCATCGAGGCTTCCCGACGTTGCTGGACTGGCACGACGCGTCAGCAGTTGCACGGCGAACAGAAGCAGTTCGAGCCCCACCACATAGATCGCCGCCCACGCGACCCAGCTCTGCGGCCAGAGCCCCTTTTCGCGCAGCTTGCTCTCGATTTCCAGAGAGATCAGTCTCATCCCGTTACCTGATGTCGTCGCCTGATAATTGGACGTAGCGCCTGCCGTTATATCTGCCTTTATATCTGTCTTTATATCTCTGGATAGATGTCGAAAAAGGCCGCGAGACTCGTCCTGAGCTGCTTCTCGATTTCGTCTTTGCCGCCCTCAAGAATGTGCATGGTGACATGCGCATCCCGTCCATTTTTCAATTTGATCGTAGCCGCGCCCACTTCCTCGACCTCATCGGAAGGCAGCAGACGCAGACCATACACCAATGTCAGGTTTGCCATCCTACGATTGTAAGCCAGAGAATGTCGGCAGGGACTGTGCGTCGGAAGAAGTACCCGGAGACCCGACGTTCGCGGTGAGCCCGAAGTTTTTTCCGAGAACTGAGAACCGGGAACTGAGAACTTTCTATCCCGGCGGCCAATGCAGCGAGCGTCCCCCGATCAAGTGCACATGCAGATGAAAAACCGACTGCCCCGAGCGCGGGCCCACATTCACCACCGTCCGATATCCATCTTCAATCGACCGCTGTCGCGCGATATGCGCCGCGGCCAAGTGACAGCGCCCCACCAGTTCCGCGTCTTCGCCTAGGGCTTCCTTCAAGCCGGCAATATGTTTTTTCGGGACGATCAACACGTGAGTCGGCCCTTGCGGATTCAGATCTTCAAAGGCGTACGTGTGCTCGTCTTCATAAACCTTCTTGGAGGGCACTTCCCCGCGAATGATACGGCAGAATAGACAGTCCGCCATGAGTTAGTCTCCTCTTGCCTGGGCCTACGATCACTGGACAACGATCATTGGTTTACGATCATCCGGCAAGTAATAGGGGAGATAGGTTCTCCATCTCTCTGAGAAACAATAACACCAACCCAACGTCTGGCAAGAAATGTTTTCAGTCAAGCCGCACCAGAAACACCGCTCCCTCTGCAGTTTCCGTCTCGTGCGCCAGAGCCGTCGCGCGTTGGCGGTCGTCGTCCAGTACTCGCACTCGCACCCACCACCCTCCAGCCGGACTCATGAACTTTACGACTCTGGCCGTCTGGTAACGCTGCTGCAGATGCTCGGCTAATTCGGCGGCCGCTTTCTTCCCGGTGAAGGAGCCTATCTGCACCGCCCAGCGCCCGCCCGAATCAAGAGACAAAGGCGCCTGCAGCACTTCCAAACGAACTTTCGCGGTGCCCGGCAAGTACACATCCACCGCTTTCGCAGCCGCCAGTGAAAGATCGACCATACGACCCGGCACGAACGGACCGCGATCAGTGATTCGTACCACCGCCGAATTCCCAGTCTTCACATTCGTGATGCGCACGATCGAGCCCAGCGGCAGAGTGAGATGTGCCGCCGTCATCGCGTTCATGTCGTAAATCTCGCCGTTCGATCCGCGTCGATTGTGATACGGAGCGCCATACCAACTCGCCATCCCGGTTTCTTCCAAGATCGGCTTCGCGTCGGCAGGGACGTCGATCTTCTCGCTTGCGCCCGCCCCTGTCGCTGTTTTTGTCGTCGTCGTCGTTGCCGCAGGCAGCGGAGGCGCGACCGGCTTTTCTTGCGGAAGTGACGGTGGAGGAGGAACCTGCGCCCGCGCCGGTTTATGCCCGCCACACCCGCCCAGCACGCTGCCCACCAATAGAAGAAGAAGGAAGAGAAAACAGGGCCGTGACCATGCCGACGCCCGCCGCAATGGCCGCCACGAGTTCCCGACCAGGTAGATGGAATGGATGTACTTCAAGAACTCTTGCGCTGTGTCTCCAGAAAGTCCGCAAACTCGGAGAGCTTTCCCGCCGCTGTCCGCAGCGCCTTCGAGGAATGCGTTCGCACCGCCGGCACCACCTCGTCGTTCAGATATGTAACCAGTTCCGCCGTCTCTTTTTCCAGAGTCTCGGCGATATTCGCCACCGAGCGATTGAAGCGCGCGGAAGCCTCTTCCACCTTGCGGTCGAATTCGGTCATACCCATCCTGCCGGTTCGGCAAATGTTCACGCGTCGGTCGCGGTTACCAGCCCTCATCATTATCGCGGCCCCAGTCGCAGCGGTCAATGAGCCCCGCTCGTGTGGTGGCGGGGCTCAGCCCCGCTTGTGTGGTGGCGGGGCTTAGCCCCGCGCCCGGACCAGCCAAAGCCACATCCCCACACCAGCCAAGTCACGATACAATCACGCCATGCGTCCGAGGATAGCCGTCGAACCGCCCACCGTTTCTGTGAGTTTGATGCTGACTGTCGCGCTGATGTTCGCCCTCGCTCTCACATCGGCCTGTACGATGAACGCCGATCATCCGGCGCGCGCCTTCTCCGAAGCAACCGGAGGCGAAGGTCTGGAGCGCGTCTTCTGGAAGGAAGTGAAGGCGGCGAACTGGGTCGAGGTGGAGCGCGCTCTCGCTTCGAATTACGCCGGCGTAACCCCCAGCGGAAACCTCGACCGCTCCGCCACGCTCGAACAGTATCGCGGATGGCAATTGAAAGACTACACCCTAGGTGATCTGCAGACCGAACTGAACGGAACCACCATCGTAGTCACCTACACCATCACGCTGAACGGCACCTCGAATGGGACCGCTGGGAACGGGAGCGCCGGCTCCCAACCGCTCCCCTCAACCCCGCAGCACATGATGACCGTGTGGCAGCAGCAAAAATCCGGATGGGTAGTCATAGCGCACAGCGTCAGCCAGTAATAATGCGAGCCCAATCCAACATCAGGGTAGAGACGCGGCTCGCCGCGTCTAGGAGCACCACAGCTCCCGCCCAGGTCACCTCCGCGATTTCCACCAAGGCTCTAGATCATTTCCAGCAAGCGCTGCTCCGCTGGTACGACCGGCATCGTCGCGACCTGCCCTGGCGCGAAACTCGCGATCCCTACCGCATCTGGCTCAGCGAAATCATGCTCCAGCAGACGCGCGTCGCCGCCGTGCTTGACCATTACCGGATTTTCCTCGAGCGCTTTCCGAACGTTCAAACTCTCGCCGCGGCTACTGAAGACGACGTGCTCGCGGCCTGGAGCGGCCTGGGCTACTACCGGCGAGCGCGCATGTTGCATCGCTGCGCCCAACAGATCGCCGAACAATACGGCGGCCGCTTCCCGCGCCATTCCGAAGCCTTGCTCGCCCTGCCCGGCATCGGGCGCTACACCGCCGCCGCTATCGCCAGCATCGCATTCGCCGAACCCGTAGCCGTGGTCGATGGCAATGTCGAGCGTGTGTTGCAAAGATTCACCGGCATCGATCTCACCACGCCGCAAATCTGGCAACACGCGCAAGCGCTTCTCGCAAGTTCCCGGCCTGGGGATTTCAATCAGGCCATGATGGAACTCGGCGCAACCGTGTGCGTGCCGCGCGACCCCCGTTGCGCAGTGTGCCCCGTTCGAAAATGGTGCGTCACCCAGGGAGAAGTTGCGCGCGTCGAGTCGCCGTCCCGCCAGAGCAAGAAGGAAATTTGGTGTGCTCTCGAGTATCGTGAGGACGACGGCAATGGCAACAAGAATGGCGCAGTCCGGCTGGTGCAACGTTCGAAGAAAGCCTCGCTCATGGCTGGCATGTGGGAACTGCCGCAAACGTCCGATCCACCGCCCCCTTTGTCGCATTCAGCGCGCTGGCGAACGTTTCGCCATTCCATCACCATCACCAATTACACTGTTCATGTGTTACGGAATGTGCGGTTACGAAATACGCCGTTGCGGAATAGTCCGTTGCCCGATACTTCGCCCGCCGCCAAAGGCAAGTGGATCGCAACCGATCGCATTCCGCAGACCCCCATCACCGGGTTGACGAGGAAGATCCTGAAGGCCGGCGGCATCATCTAACCTGCTGAGGCATTTCGTCTATGAAGTGGCTCGATCGCCTGTTCGGAGGTCTGAACGATATGGCTGCATTACCGGCCGGAACCAAAGCGCCTGAATTTTCTCTGCCCGCCGTCATCGGCGGCAAAAATAACAAAGAAACCGTCGGCACGTTCTCATTGCAAGCCGCTCTCCAACAGGGGCCCGTACTCGCCGCCTTTTTCAAGGTCTCCTGTCCGACCTGCCAATACACTTTCCCCTTCCTCGAGCGCCTTCATAAAGCACACGGCGACAAGAAAATCACGATCGTGGGCATCTCGCAGAACAACCAAAGCGAAACCGCTGGCTTTCTGAAAGAATACGGCGTCACCTTCCCCACTCTGCTCGACGATCCGAACGGATACGCTGTCTCGAATGCTTATGGCCTGACCAATGTCCCGACTTTGTTCTTGATCGCACAAGATGGCCAGATCGAAATCACCAGCGTCGGATGGGTTAAACAGGACGTCGAGGACATCAACCGCAAGCTCGCCGCCGTGCGCCAAACTCCGCCGACTCCGATCTTTGAGCCTGGCGAAGACGTCCGCGACGCCCGCCCCGGCTGAGGCTCGAAAAACTGACCCCCGCGGTCGCGGGAAAGGACCTTCGAAGCCTCAGTTTGGAATTTCACCACCCCATTCTTAAGGATGGCACGGCAGCTTCCGCCCACCCCCCAAAACCTCCGCGCTACCCCGCAAGTAACCTAGCGAGGCGCGCTTTTTCCATTACAATCGGTGCACATCTTTCCCTATTTGTGTGATCGAGGTGTTCTGGATGAGGTGCTCTGCATGTTGATGGGCAGAACTATATTCGCCGTTGGGCTGCTTGTCTCCACCCTCCCGGCGCAACAAAAACCACCGAAACCGCGACCTGAATCGCGCTTCAGCTCGCACCTACCCCCTGCCGCCATCGCCGCTTTGCAGGGCATTCGTCCCGACAACATCGAGGCCCATGTCCGCTTTCTCTCCCACGATCTGCTTGAGGGACGAGGCACCGGCCAGCGCGGAGGCGACATTGCCGCCGAATATATCGCCACCCAGTTTGCGCTCTACGGACTGAAGCCCGCGGGCGACAACGGTTACTACCTGCAAAAAGTTCCCATGGTCGGCATCACCCCCGGCGCCGACACCCGCTTCTCGCTCGTTCCCAGCCACGGACCGAAGCTCGATCTCAAGCAGCTCGACGACTACGTCGCCTACGATCAGACCCAGCAACCCGAATCCAACGTCGACGCCGAGATCGTCTACGTCGGCTACGGCATCGAAGCGCCCGAATACAACTGGGACGATTACAAAGGAGTGGACGCTAAAGGAAAAGTCCTGCTCATGCTGGTCAACGAGCCGCCCTCGGATGATCCCAGGTTTTTTGCCGGCAAGGCGCTCACCTACTACGGCCGCTGGACCTACAAATACGAAGAAGCCGCGCGCAAAGGAGCCGTCGGTGCCATTCTCATCCACCGAACCGATATGGCCAGCTACGGCTGGGACGTCGTACGGAATTCATTTTCCGGCGAGAAGTCTTATCTCAAGCTCGACGGCACTCCTAAGCTCAAAGTCGCCGCCTGGATTCATCTCGATGTCGCCGGCAAGCTCGCCTCCTCCGCTGGCATGGATCTCGACAAGATGATGGCCGACGCGACCTCGCGCGACTTCAAACCCGTGCCCCTCCACATCCGCCTCTCCGCCCACATGGCCAGCAACATTCGCCCGCTCACCTCCAACAACGTGATCGCCGTGCTGCCCGGCTCCGACAAGAATCTGAAAGACGAAGGCGTCCTCTACACTGCCCACTACGATCACTTCGGCATCCGCCCCGGCATGCCCGGAGACAACATCTTCAACGGCGCCATGGACAATGCCACCGGCTGCGGCATCGTGATGGAGATCGCGCGAGCCTACGCGGAGGCAAAGCAGAGACCCCGCCGCTCCATCTATTTCGTCACGGTTACCGCCGAAGAGCAAGGTCTGCTGGGCTCCGAATACCTGGGCAAGCATCCCCCGATTTCGGCGGGCAAGATTTCGCTCGACCTCAATTACGACGACGTGATGCCGCTCGGAGCGCCCGAAGAAGTCCAAGTTTCCGGAGCCGAGCGAACCATCTTTTATCCCACGGTGCAGGCAGCTGCGCAGGATTTCCGCTTCAGAATTCGTCCCGACGCGCGCCCCGAAGCCGGACATTACTACCGCTCCGATCATTTCAGCCTCGCGCGCGTGGGCATTCCGTCATTTTCGATTAATGAAGGAATGAAGTTCAAAGGTCACGATGAAGCCTGGGGCCTTGAAAAAGATGCCGATTACACCGCCAATCACTACCACCAGCCGAGCGACGAGTATCACCCCGGCATGGACTACACCTCCGACGCCGCCATGGCACGCTTCGGTTTCGCCCTCGGATGGGACGCCGCCAACCAGGCGAGGCTCGTGGATTGGAAAAAAGGCGATGAATTCGAGGCCGCGCGACGCGCCAGTCAATCTCAATAGGCTCCTCAATACCCCGCAGTGGATCAGTTTGAATTTGCTTTGAAAGTGCACAGTTCGCTGAAAAACTACTCGTGAGGTGACGGGGCTCCGCCCCGTCCGGCATCACCGGAGAACTCTGGTTCCAGCAAGATCTCGGAAGCGCACGGCTTCAACCGTGCCGTTACCCGCAAATCAGCAGCGGCTTTACAGTTCGCTGAAAAGCTGCTCGTGTGGTGACGGGGCTCCGCCCCGTCCGGCATCACCGGAGAACTCTAGTTCCAGCAAGATCTCGGAAGCGCACGGCTTCAACCGTGCCGTTACCCGCAAATCAGCAGCGGCTCTACAGTTCGCGGAAAAACTGCTCGTGTGGTGACGGGGCTCCGCCCCGTCCGGCATCACCGGAGAACTCTGGTTCCAGCAGAATCCGGGAAGCGCACGGCTTCAACCGTGCCGTTACCCGCAAATCAGCAGCGGCTCTACAGTTCGCGGAAAAACTGCTCGTGTGGTGACGGGGCTCCGCCCCGTCCGGCATCACCGGAGAACTCTGGTTCCAGCAAGATCTCGGAAGCGCACGGCTTCAACCGTGCCGTTACCCGCAAATCAGTAGCGGCTTTACAGTTCGCTGAAAAACTACTCGTGTGGTGACGGGGCTCCGCCCCGTCCGGCATCACCGGAGAACTCTGGTTCCAGCAAGATCTCGGAAGCGCACGGCTTCAACCGTGTCATTACCCGCAAATCAGCAGCGGCTCTACAGTTCGCGGAAAAACTGCTCGTGTGGTGACGGGGCTCCGCCCCGTCCGGCATCACCGGAGAACTCTGGTTCCAGCAAGATCTCGGAAGCGCACGGCTTCAACCGTGCCGTTACCCGCAAATCAGTAGCGGCTTTACAGTTCGCTGAAAAACTACTCGTGTGGTGACGGGGCTCCGCCCCGTCCGGCATCACCGGAGAACTCTGGTTCCAGCAGAATCCGGGAAGCGCACGGCTTCAACCGTGCCGTTACCCGCAAATCAGCAGCGGCTTTACAGTTCGCTGAAAAGCTGCTCGTGTGGTGACAGGGCTCCGCCCCGTCCGGCATCACCGGAGAACTCTAGTTCCAGCAAGATCTCGGAAGCGCACGGCTTCAGCCGTGTCATTACCCGCAAAATCAGTAGCGGCTTTAAATCCGCTTGGGGGAAAGGTGTCTTCCAAACTAGCCCACCACGCAATAACCTGAGCCTTTGCCGCACTTGTTACCGCAATAATTCCGCGCTTACACCAGCGTAACTTTCGACCCCTCCTGGCGTCGTGCTAGTCTGCTGCTTAGTATTGCAGTTTCAGCAGTTTGCAAACAGCTTAAGAGACCAGGAACGCACCGTCGCCGATGCCCAAGCTCCCGATTTTTAGGTTGCGCGGTTTCGAACCGCCGCCCAGCCGGCCCGACCTGCAATACTATGGGCTCAAACTCGCGTTCAGCGATTTGCAGCTGGGAGTCGACAATCTCCGCTACGACGTTTTTCTCAGCCCGCGCATCACTGCGGATTTAAGCTTCCATCTGGGCCGTTACATCTGCCGCTTCGGCGAAGTGGAATCCCTGTTCGAAATGGACGTTCCCTCAGCCGCCCCAAACAAGTTCATACGCGCCGCCGAAGGCACCGCCAAGCTGGGCAAGGCCGGACCCGCCGACCTGAAAACTCTGTTGGTTTCGATTCATCTGGCGATCCTGAATCGCGCCAAGGCCGAAGGCAATCCCTCGGTCGATCTGCTCGGCCGCGTCGCCGTGCTCAAGTTCATACGCACCGAACTGCAAACCCAATTTGCCAGGATTCTCGAACAGTGCCGCATGAAGTCGAAGGCGCTAGAGGGCGTTCGGCAAGCGAAGATGATGCAGACGCAGGGGCTCGTCTCCTCTTTCCAGGTACGCAAGAAAATCATCCTCCGCCGCGCCGGCCAAGAGATGTTTCGTCTGCTTTGCGAAATCGAGAAAGAAACGCTGGCCCGCACTCGCCGCTCCCTGCTCGGCGAATTGCCCGCCGACTGCTATCGCCTGTTCCTCAACCCGCTGATTCTCACCGATGACGGACGTGACGATTACCTCTGGGCCGAACACTATTACATGTTCGGCAACTTCGAGAAAGATCCCGACCGTTTCTCCCGTCTTCGCCAGTTCGCGCTAAGCTTTCTGCGTGAACTCGGATACGGAGAAGCCATTGACGATGAGCATCTGGAGCAGGCACTCAACGTTCCCGAAAACGCCGTTACGCTGGTGGGTACCGGCAACGGCGAAGACGCGACCCCGGAAGACCGCAATCGAGCCGACCGTCTCGACATCTGGACCCGTCTGCTGCAGCGTGAAGGCGTTCTTCAACACGTCATCGCTTCGTATGAAGCCGTTCCCCTCCTCGCCGAATATGCGCCGCGGGTGAATCCGCAGCAGATCAAGAACGCGCTCATCTCCCGCGAAGAAGCGGTGCGCGTCGAAACCATCATTGCCGAAAGCCGCCTCCATTCCGAGCGGCTCTTTGCCGCCATCGGACGCGTCGCCTCTTGCCGCAGTTCGGAGCGGAGCCACTTAGCCGCGCGCCTTCTGCACGACCTCTTTCGCTATCACCGTGACCTGCGCGGTCTGGAAGCCCTCACCGTCGGCTATGACAGCATCAACTTGGTCAGCGACGACAAGGTCCGCCAGCTTTCCACGCTCAACGGAATGCTCTACGAATTCCTGCCTCCCGAAGACCAGAAGCCCGCCGAGGATCGTGTCCTGCACCACGTGATCCTGAAGGCCGACGTGCGCGACTCTTCGCGCCTCACCCGCTCGCTGATGGAAAAAGGCATGAACGCCGCCTCCTATTTCAGTTTGAATTTCTATGATCCGGTGAACAAGCTGCTCGCGAAATACGGCGCCACCAAAGTCTTCCTCGAAGGCGACGCCATTATCGTGGCGCTGCTCGAACGCGAAGGCGAAGCCATGCTCGGCGTCGGCCGCACCTGCGTCCTGGCGTGGGAGATTGTGAGCCTGCTGCGCGAGTACAACGAACTCCTGCGACGCTCCGGTCTGCCTCCGATGGAAGTCGGCTTGGGCATCGCTTACCAGGATTCGGCGCCGCTCTACCTGATGGATGGCGAGCATCGCATCATGATTTCCGACGCCATCAATGAGAGCGACCGCCTCTCCTCCTGCAACAAGCGTGTGCGCAAGAAACTCGCACCCGACGCCGGAGTCTTCCAGGTGTACTCGGTTCAGATCGGAGACGCAGGCAACAGCAGCAACAGCAATAACGATAAGAATAATAACGACAGCGCCAGTCCCGAATCCGGCACCGAAGAAATGCGCCTTAACTTCAACGTGGGCGGGATCTGCCTGAGTGAAGCAGCCTTCCGCAAACTGCAGCAGGAAATCTCGCTCTCTGCTTGGGAGCCAGATCGGAAAGCGCCTGGATTTAACAGCCCCTGGATCGACGACGAGCGTCAGTTCTTCGTCGGCACCGTCCCTGTCGCCAACGGAGTATTTCGCAAGATTGCCATCCGCAAGAACCGCATCGCCGAGCTCGATGTTCGCGATCTATCCATCTTGCGCTGGACCGACCGCTACTATTACGAAGTCTGTGCGAATCCCACAGTCTACGCCGCCCTGCAGGGAGAAAAATCTGCAACCGCCGCACGCTAGCAATGGAGCGACGGGGGTAGTTCACAGCATGCAGAAATACCGCTCGTGTGGTGACGGGGCTCCGCCCCGTCCGGCACGCGGCAATCCATTGCTTTTGATTTCGGCTGGCGCAGCGCTTTCAGCGCTGCGGTAACCGCCTCATTTCGAAGGCGGCTTTAGCCGCCGAGGGCAGCCCTCAACACCACTGCGAAACCACCTCAGAAGTTCCGCCGCACCCGAAACGGAATCTCCACCACCGCCTCCAGCGCCACTGGCTTCCCTGCTCTTTCCGCGGGCACGAATTTCCAGCGCGCCAGCGCCTTCGCCGCCCATGCATCCAGACGCTCATCCGGGCTGTTAAGGACGCGAATCGCTCCCACTTTGCCATCCGCGTGAATGACCGCATAGAGCGTGACCGTGCCGCGCACGTTGGCGTTAATCAATCCATTCGGATAGCCGGGGTCCGAGGTTTCCGTGGCCACCGGCTCCAGCAGTTCCCCTTCCTTCCGTCCCCCGTCGAGTTCCGCAAACTTTATTACCCAACTGCCCGTCGAAGAATTCAGATTCGGCATGTTCAGCGTTCTTCCATAGACGCGCTTGCCGCCAAAAACCTTGCGGTCCACATCGGTGATTTTATCGTCGGGAACCGGAGACGCCACGCGCGCACCCGAATTCGCGCCCACGTGCAGGCCAGCCGGCAGAGAGTCGTTCGTTCCTCGACTGCCAGATCCATTCGCCGCCGATTTCGTTCCCACCAAATCCGGAGTTCCCGAAGCTCCCGGTTTTCCCTGCGGAGTTGCGGAAAATGCTCCCCGGCGATTGCCTGCGGGAACAGCCACAGGTCCCGTAGGCGTCACGGGATGAATCCCCAGCGCGATCAGCCGTCCGCCCCCGCTGCCGCTGCCCGCCGCGGCCACGCTCGGCGGAGGGCCCACCGGTTGTACACCACCGCCCGGCAGATGCCCGCTCCCGCGCGCCGCCAGCGAGTGCTGTTCCGTCAGCGTGATCTGCGGAGCCGGCGCGACAACGTCGCTCGGACCAATGTTCATCACCCCGACGCGTCCTTTGGTCGATCGCGTCAACTCCGGAGGTGGCGCAATCACATCCGACTTCATCGCCGCTCGAACCACATGGTCCGGCGCGAACTCCACGTCCGGCGCGGGCGCCACGACCTGCATCTCCGGCGCGGCCACGTGCGCCATTGGGCCTCGCGTCGCATCCAGCGGAACCGCCGGAACAATCGCTCCCGTCGCCACGATGTTGGGCAAAGCGACGTCATGGTCGAGCTTAAGATCGGGCGGCACGACGATGGTTTGGGACCGGTTGTCCGCTTCCCTCGGAACCGAGAGGATCGGCTGCTTCGCGTAGACGGGGTCTCCCTTTTGCGGCTTCAGAGCTCGGGATCGGCCCGTGTCGAGCGGTGGCAGATATTCGTCCGGCGAATAAGTTACCAGCGACGACCGGTCAAACGCCGTGTGATCCAAAATTTTCTGCTGTCGAATTAGCGCCAGCGAGATCGTATAGATGAGCGCAACCGCCGCCGCGTGCAGCAGCGCGGATTGCACGAAGCGTTCCCACGGCAGCTTTTGCTGGACGAAGACGTCCCGCCACAGGTCGAATTCGCCGTCGCCGGGCGACTCTGCCGGGCCAGGTGCCGATCCCAGGATGGAGCGAACTGCTGCTCGAACCGCGCTCCGGAACTCCGGGCTCGCGGGATCGTGTTCCACCAACAGTTTCAACAGTTTTTTCCCTGGGGATTCCATCTCAGGCTCCAAATTACCCTCTAGCCAAGTCCCACGACGGTTCCCAGAAGGCGGGATCCGGGGCGCTTTCGCCGGCTCGCCACGGACGGCTACTGTGTAGCAAG
The DNA here is from genome assembly GCA_963747545.1 of uncultured Acidobacteriaceae bacterium. Lineage (GTDB taxonomy): Bacteria > Acidobacteriota > Terriglobia > Terriglobales > Acidobacteriaceae > Acidiflorens. The sequence goes on from CAVVFQ010000007.1 coordinate 801,888, forward strand.
ATTATAGCCGACTTCGAGAATTTGCTCGCCCCGGCAGCGTACCAACCCCGGAACTAATCGCGTCCGTTCTCGTCTGTTATATTCCGGATGAAACGGCCTACGGAGGCTTGCGAATGAATCGAAAATGGATAGGCTGTTGTCTGCTGGCTTTGGCGTGCGCAACCGCCGCGCTCATCTCCGCGCAAGAGGACGACGCCGCCGCGCGGTCGCAGGTTCTCGCCCTCGAAAAAGCCTGGAACCAGGCCTATAAAGCCCGCGACACCACAGCGCTAGCCGCTATCCTCGACAATTCATTGGTCCTGGTCGAAGACGACGGCTCCCTCAAAACCAAGTCCGAGTTCCTCGCCAGCGTCAAATCGTACAGTGCTAACCAGGAGCAGGTCGCGCCCGAATCGCTCACCGTGCGCGTCTTTGGCACCACCGCCATCGCGATCGGAGTGATCGCGGTCAAAGAAACCCACGGAGGCAAGACCGTAATTCATCGCGAACGCTTCATCGATACCTGGATCAACCGAAACGGTTCCTGGATCTGCATCGCCACCGACGCCACTCCAATGACCCACGCAGGATCGTAGCCGCTTGCGGAAGACCTGCTCGTGTGGTGACGGGGCTCCGCCCCGTGCAGGATCAGTGTGGTGACGGGGCTCCGCCCCGTGCAGGATCAGTGTGGTGACGGGGCTCCGCCCCGTGCAAGATTAGTGTGGTGACGGGGCTCCGCCCCGTCCGGCATCACCAGAGAACTCTGGGGGCAGGTCCTGGAAAGGAGACGACTTCAGTCGTCCCGTAAACGGCGCTCTATGAATGAACCTAAAACGTCACCCGTAAGCCGAGTTGCGCCGCGAATGGAATTCCGACCGTCGTCCCAGGACCGAAGAAGTCTCCCAAAGCCCCCTCCGGTATCTGGAGTTGCTTAAGGCTGGTAATAGGCACGGCGGCAGCTGAAGTGCACGTATAAGGAGTTCCACCCGGACAATAACTGCTGACAATAGTTTGACCATTTGCATTGGGCTGCATCTGCTGCATGGGCACGGGGAGCTGCACAACATTCACCGCGTAATTCGCGCCCGGATTGTTGCGATTGAAGATATTAAAGAACTCGGCAAACGGGTTAATCTGCCAGCGCTCTCCGACTTTGAACGGACGCGTTACGCGCAGGTCCGACTGAATGTAAGGCGTGCCCCGGAATATGTCGAGGCCGGTATAAGCCGCCGGCCCGTTGTTGAGCGCAACCCAAATGCGTCCGGTATTGTCCGCGTTCGTGATTGTAATAGGACGCGCGCTCTCCACCTGATTGATGGTGCTCACTTCAAAACCGCCGGGCAGGTGCACCGTCCCGGCGAGCACAAACCGATCGCGAACGTCTTCACCGGAGGGACCGTAGTCGCCGGGTCCGAAAGCATTCAGCTTCCCAGCATTCGCAAATGCAGGTACGTTCGGTACCTGGCAGACGCCATCCACGTAGTCAAACAGTTCGCCGAGCAGGCATCCCCAGGTCTGCGCCTTGGAGAGTTGGTAGTTCGCCACCAGACTGAAGCGGCGCATATTGCCCTGCATATGCAGCATCAGGGCGTTGTAACTGGAGCGGTTGTCAGACTCAAATACGTTGACATTCGGTACAAACGCTTGCTGGTCCGTGGTATCGGAGCCCGGAATCAGCGGCGAGGTTATAGTGGGTACACCAGCGTCAGTAGGGGCGCTGCTGTAGGGGAACGCGCGGTATCCGTGATTACCCTGCTCATGAACGTAGTCGGCGCTGACCAGCCAGTGCTCATTGAAAGCGTGCTGCACCCCTCCCGTGATGTGGATCGCATAAGGCGTCTTGTAATTTGAGCCAATCAGATTTCCCGTCGCGCCCGCGCCTCCGATCAGGCAGCCCGGCCCGGTGAGCGCGTAAGTGCTCGAGGACGTTCCACTGAACGTGCAGGTTCCCGTTATCTTATTCGTGTTGTTGACGCCCTGAAATGCCGTCGCCCATCCATTCTGCGCGAGATCGTCATAGAACATCCCAAAGCCCGCGCGAATTACGGTTTTCCCGCTATTGCCGGGCGAGTACGCAATCCCGAGACGCGGAGCAATCTGTTTATGGTAATCATCCGGCACACTGGGCACGATCGGAATCTGCAGCGCCAGCAGCGTCTGATACGCGGCGTTGTCGGTCTCGCTTCGTCCCGACCCGATCATCAGTCCCCAGGTGTTCTGGTAACGCAAACCGTAGTTGACCGTCAGGTGGCGTGAAACGCGCCACGAGTCCTCGGCGTAAAGTCCCAACCGTTGAACGTTTTGCGAGAAGCCGCCATCGCCGGCAGGAGTAAAAGTGCAGGTAATGCCAATGGTGGCAGGAGGGATGGGAGCAGGAGGCGCGGGATCACACTCCGCAGTCGGAGGAACATAATAAAACTGCGAAGGATTCGCGGCGTAATAATCGGGATTCGCTGGATACTGGATGAGCTGCTCCGCCGTAGAAGCAAACGAGCCGCCCAGCACCGGTTCGTGGATGAAGTCGACTCCGAACCTGAGCGCATGACTTCCCATAACGTGGGTCAGGTCGTAACGAACCTGGTATTTATCTTGATTACGCAGGTCGGGGAAAAGAGTGATCGGAGTGGCGAACTGGTTGTCGCCATAAGTTTCGAATCCGGAAATCGTCAACGCCGTGGAGCTGAAGGGAAACGCCAGCGCAAAGCCCATGTCCGAAGTACGCGTCTGCGTAAGGTGCAACAGGCTAGCGCCCAGAACCAGATTGCCGAGCCAGGTCGGACTGAAGGCATAGGCGTTGCTGATCACCGTGTTCCAATAGTTGTTGTGCGCCGTCAATCCGGTGGAAGGCAGCGTCCCCTGTTCCACCAGCGCATTATGCGTGAGGTAGCTGTCTCCCGAGGTGCGCAGAAACCACTGCGACTTCGAAGACTCAGCCCAGTCAAACCGCACCGAGCCCAGGTAATCGCGGAAGGGAATGGGAACAGTCGCGGGTACTGGGATTGAAGGAACGCCGGAAATCAGGCCGTCCGCCGCCAATTGTGCCAGCGCATCGAACTGCGTGATGCTCGCCGGGCTGTAGGCGATGCTGGCATTCTCATGCACATTCTCGAATGAAGTAAAGAACCACACTTTGTTTCTTGCGATCGGACCGCCGAACGTGCTCACGTAGTTCTGCCGCGAGAACGGCTGCTTGGGATTGTCCACGCAAACTCCGTCGGTGCACGTTTGCGCTGGATTCTCGATCGGGAAGCGGGCATTGAGCGCCGACGCTCGCTCGTAGAAAGCTCCGTCTCCATGCCACTCGTTGGTGCCATGCTTGGTGGTGATCACGACCGACCCGGCGGTGGTCCACCCGGTGTCGGCTTCTTCGTTCGAAGTGCGCACCGCAAATTCCTGGATTCCATCGGGCGAGAAATTTTGCAAAAAGCCGCCAATCCAGTCGTCGGAATTGTCTGCCCCATCAACCGACAGTTCGTTGTTCAAGCCCGAGCTCCCGCCGGTGGAGACCGCGGTAATGCGCGCCTTGGTCGGATCGGAAGGCTCGACCGGCTCGGTCCCCGGCACGAGGTAAGCGATGTTGGCGAAGCTGCGCGCCGGCAACGGCAGAGATTCCAGGTCCCGACTGCCGACTACACCCCCATGCACCGCACTCGAGGTGTCGATCGTCTCGGTCGTAATCGAGGAAGGATTCCCCTGCACATTCACCGTCTCACTTCCGCTCGCGAGTTTGAGCGTAACCGCAATCTCGCGCACCACGCTGACTGCGACGTCGACATCGGCCGTGGCCTGGGCAAAACCTTTGGCGGTCACCGTGACCCGGTAGGAACCGGGCAGCAGGCTTTCGATGCGGAACTCTCCCCGCTCATTCGCCGTGGCCTCGCGTGTCACGGAAGACCCCTTTGACTGCACCGTAATCTGGGCGCCCACTACACGCGCCGCGCTAGCATCCTGAACCTCTCCCCGAAGCGCGCCGTTCGAATTCTGCGCGCGCAGGAGCGAAACAGAAATAAAAACCACGAGAATAACTGCACCGATCAGCCGAGCCAATCTGCATCCTTGGGGAAGTGAAAACCACCGGGCAAACATTAGAAAACCATCCGTCGAACGAAGGGATTTGCCGCTATTCGGAATTTCTGTCCAGGAAAAAACGGCCTGCGCAACCAGGCAGAGCTGCTTAGGAAGATTAAATGGAATGAGCAGGCTACTACCAGCCATAGTCAAGTCAAAGTATCAGCGACAATAGCCGAACACAAGGGATCGACTCGGAAGACCTACCGGACAAGCCACTCAGTGACTTCATGAGTGAGCGCCAGCACCGGGCCGTACGCAATGGTCACCAGCAACGAAGTGGCAACCGCAAATGGAACTACGAACCAGGTGCGAATTCGGACGCGCCGCGCTTTGCTCGCTTCATCCCAGGCAAGAAGACGCTCGACCCGCTCGCTGAGCGAAGCGGTCACGAAGCCCACCGCGCATATCGGAACAGCTTCGACTGGAACCAGGCGAGAAAGTTTGACCAACGCTGCGGCCAGGTCAACCGCTTCGCGCTCGTTCGAGACCGCCGCATCATCGGCGGCGAGTTCCGCGGCCAGCGACCACGCACTCTCCAGCTTAGCCATGCCGGGAAAGGGACAGACACTGAAGATGAGCTTCTTCAAGTTATCGTGCGATTTCCTGTGCTCCAGCTCATGCCTGAGCGCGATCTGGAGCTCGTCTTCACTTAACAGCGCAACTGTTGAGTCTGAAACCAATACTCTCGGATTGCACACGCCCACCAGAGTGAGCGGAGGAGTCTCCCGTCGAGACTGAAAAGTGATGGTGGAGCTGGCAGTGGCGTTCAGAGGATGCGCGCCTTCCAGCCAGCTCCCGACCACCCGATTAGTAAGGGTTTGGGCTGCGATTACGCGAAAGCATCCATATGCAATCAACAGCAGAGCGCAAACACCGAGCGTAAGCGGCATCGCGCTCATGTGTTCATGCCTCGATCTCGGCTCCAACAGCTGAAACGACGGCACAACCAGCGCGAAGGTCACGACCACAGAAGCAAGCAGCGGAAGAATCCGCAACCCGAACAGTAACGCGGCCACGCTCCGTTGCGCCACGTCCGACGGTTTCAGGGCCCGCCAAACGCTCGCTACCAGCGCCGACACTAGACCGTAGAGCAGAACGAAACAAGCGAGCGAAACCGCAATTCCACGCAGGGCAAACATTAGCGTTGCTCCCTGATTTTCTCCTGATCCCTCAGTTCACGGCGTTTGCGTTCGACCAGCAGTTGCAGCTCATCGAGCAGTTGCGCGTCGTGGGCGCTTAACGCTTCGACCAGATGCGAGAGAGGCAATGAAGAAGCATCGCCCGATCCCAGCAATTGCCGGATGCTTTCCAGCGCCGTTACCCGTTGCAGCTCCTCAGCCGTGTGCCGCGGAGTATAGCGGAACGCCCTGCCCTCCGTCACGCGGTCAAGCAAGCCCTTCTTGTAGAGACGGTCCATGGTCGTCATCACCGTGGTATAGGCCTGATGGATTTTGCCGTCTTCGAGCAGTTCGCGGACCGTGGCGCTGCCCTGCGCCCAAAGCTTTTGCAGCACCTGCTGCTCGAAAGGACCCAGCTGAGGCTGTGACCTGAAGATAGAATACGATTTTGTCATTCCTATGGCGCGCCCGGCGCAAGGCCTTGTTCACGGAAGAATACCATTTGGACGGCCTGTTTTGCACTACCGCGAGGCGACCACCGGCAGAATCTCTTCCACGTCGACCTTGGTGGGGTAATTTCCCGTATAGCAGGCGGAGCAGTAGGTGGTCTTTTGCCCGTCCCCGCAAGCTCTCTTGAGACCCTCCAGCGAGAGGTAGGCGAGCGAGTCGGCCACGATGAAATCGCGAATCGATTCGATCGTCTTATTCGCGGCGATAAGTTCTTTTTTTGAAGGAGTATCCACTCCGTAGAAGCACGGCGAGATGGTCGGCGGGCACGAAATCCGCATGTGGACTTCCTTCGCGCCCGCGTTACGAATCATACGGACGATCTTCTTGCTGGTGGTGCCGCGCACGATCGAGTCGTCCACCAGAATCACTCGCTTGCCCTCGATCAGGCTGTGCACCGCGTTCAGTTTCAACTTCACCCCAAAGTCGCGCACCGATTGTTGCGGCTCAATGAAAGTACGTCCGATGTAGTGGTTACGAATCAGCGCCAGGCGAAAAGGAATGCCACTCTCGGCGGCGTATCCAATGGCCGCGGTATTGCCGGAGTCAGGCACGGGAACGACAATATCGGCGTCCACCGGAGCTTCGCGCGCAAGCTGCCGTCCCATGGCATCCCGGCTCTGGTCGACCGAGCGCCCAAACACCAGGCTATCAGGACGCGAAAAGTAAACGTGTTCGAAAATACAGCTCGATTGCGCCGGAGACGGAGAGTAAAAACGCGAGCTGATCCCTTCCGGCCCAACGATAACGAGTTCGCCCGGTTTGACGTCGCGTTCGTAGGTGGCTCCAAGTAAATCAAAAGCGCAGGTTTCCGAAGCAAAAACGACGGTATCTTTTTTCTCCGTGGTCAAAGCCGGAATGCGCCCCATCGCCAGCGGCCGGAATCCCCGCGGATCGCGGGCGGCAAAAATCCGGTCACGGCTGATCATGACCAGCGAAAAAGCGCCCTCCACCCGCCGCAGCGCGTCGGCGATGGCATCGGGCAGAGTCTGCTCGCGCGAAAGCGCAATCAGGTGAACCAGCACTTCGGTGTCGCTGTTGGTTTGGAAGATCGACCCCTGCCCCTCCAGCTTCGCGCGAATCGCCTGCGCATTTACCAGGTTGCCATTATGAGCAATCGCAATCGTGCCCTTGTTGGACTGCACCATGATGGGCTGCGCATTCAACAACGCGGAATCCCCAGCCGTCGAATATCGGGTGTGGCCGATGGCAAGAACCCCGCGCAGTGAGGCCAGCACTTCGTGCCCGAAGATATCGGCAACCAGCCCCATAGCCTTATGCTGGCGCAGCCGCTCGCCGTCGGAAGTGACAATGCCCGCCGATTCCTGTCCGCGATGCTGCAGCGCATGCAGTCCAAGATAGGCAAGCTTCTCCGCCTCAGGATGAGCATGTATAGCAACCACCCCGCACTCCTCGCGAAATTTATCAGAAGTCAGCATTTAACAATCAGCCTTTAGCACTCAGCTCGCTCGTGTGGTGACGGGGCTTCGCCCCGTCCAGCCCAGCAACTCTCAGTCCGCCGCCGCAGCTCCAGCTTCCGTCCGCAGCGCCCGTTCCAGCGCACCCTCATAAGCTTCCCGCAACTCCACAACGCCGGCCGAAATTACCGCCTCACCATCCACCAAAATCTCAACCCGATCCGACCCCGTTTCGCCCAGCACGTCCGCGAACACGCCGAACTCTTCCGCTACTTGTTGGATGCCCGGCAGGTTGATTGGATCACAACTTACCACGACGCGGCTGGCATCTTCTCCGAACAGCGCGAACTCAACCGCCAGTTCCTGCCTGGGCAATCTGACGCTCAGCCCAACTCCAGCCGGCAGCGCCGATTCCACCAGAGCGACCGCGATGCCTCCATCGGCGCAGTCGTGTGCCGACTCCACCAGCCCCGCCTGGATGATGGCCACCAGCGCGCGTTGCAGCGTGGCTTCTTTCTCGATATCCAGCTCCGGCGGATAGCCCCACACCGCTCCAAGAATTTCCTTCGCGTACTCTGACGATCCAAACTCCAACTCGGCATCGACCGCGTCACCAGCCTCATTCGCGCGCAGCAATACAATCTTTCGTCCCGGTTGCGCAAAGTGCATCTTCGCCGCTTTATGCACGTCTTCAAGAATTCCCACCACGCCGACCACCGGAGTCGGATAAATTCCCTCGCCCAGAGTTTCGTTGTAGAAGCTGACATTGCCGCCAGTAATCGGCGTATCAAGTTCCTCGCAGGCCCTGGTGATGCCGTCAATCACCTGCGAAAACTGCCACATGATATGCGGCTTTTCGGGATTGCCAAAGTTGAGGCAGTTAGTGGCGCCAATCGGAGTCGCTCCAGCGCAAGCCACTTTACGCGAGGCTTCGGCGACCGCGTGCATGGCTCCCAGACGAGGATCCAGATAGCACCACCGACTATTGCCGTCGAGCGCCATCGCGAGCCCACGCTTAGAACCCTTGATGCGAATGACGCCGGCATCGCCCGCTCCCGGCGCTTCGACAGTATTCGTCTGCACCATGTGGTCATACTGTTGCCACACCCAGCGCTTCGAGCAAATGTTAGGACTCGCCAGCAAACGCTTGAGCTGCGCGGAGAACTCCGCGCTCTCGCCGAGCCGTGTGCGTAAGCCCTCCGGCATTTCCCGATCAACCGCCGGTTCCCAGCGCGCCAGCGGACGCTTATAAACCGGCGCGTCATCGGTCAGAGCCGCGTTCGGAATTTCCGCGACCACTACGCCGTGTTCCAGCACGCGCATCTTCGCATCGGAGGTGACCCGGCCGATTTCCACCGCATCCAGTCCCCACTTCTCAAAGACGCGGAACACTTCTTCCTCGCGGCCTTTCTGCGCGACCAGCAGCATGCGCTCCTGCGACTCGCTGAGCATGATCTCGTAAGGCGTCATGCCGGTTTCACGCTGCGGCACGCGATCCAGTTCAATTTCGACGCCAGTGCCACCACGCGCCCCCATCTCGCAAGTCGAGCAGGTCAGCCCCGCAGCGCCCATATCTTGTATTCCAACGATGGCGCCGGTTTGCATGGCTTCGAGGCAAGCCTCCAGCAGCAGTTTCTCGAGAAACGGATCGCCGACTTGAACATTAGGCCGCTTCGCTTCCGAGCCTTCGCTGAACTCTTCGCTCGCCATGGTGGCGCCGTGGATACCGTCGCGTCCCGTCTTGGAGCCGACATAAATTACCGGATTCCCCGTGCCCGATGCGCGTCCATAAAAAATCTGGTCGCGGCGAACCAGCCCAAGAGCGAACGCATTCACCAGAGGATTGCCAGAGTAACAAGCCTCGAACTTAACCTCGCCGCCCAGGTTAGGAACACCAAAACAGTTACCGTAAGAAGCAACGCCCGAGACGACGCCCTCCATCACCGAATGGTTCTTATGAATCTCCGCCTGGGTAGCCTGAGCCTGTGTGGTGGCGGGGCTATGCCCCGCAACGGGGCGAAGCCCCGTCACATCTTCCGTCCCCGAAGAAATCGGCCCAAACCGCAGCGAGTCCATAACCGCAACCGGCCGCGCCCCCATAGTAAAAATATCGCGCAGAATCCCCCCGACACCCGTAGCCGCTCCCTGAAATGGTTCGATAAACGACGGATGGTTATGCGACTCAATCTTGAACGCGCAGGCCCACCCGTCGCCAATGTCAACGATGCCGGCATTCTCCCCCGGACCCTGCACCACCAGCTTGCTGCGCGTGGGCAAACGCTTCAGATGGACGCGCGACGATTTATAGGAGCAATGCTCGCTCCACATCACGCTGAAAATGCCAAACTCGGTCCGACTGGGTTCGCGACCGCCAAGCAGCTGCTTGATTTTTTCGAATTCTTCGGGAGTCAGGCCATGCTCCCGGATCATCTCCGGCGTAACGGCAGCAATCGCAGAGGTGGTCATCAGGGAATCTTCATTGTCGCATCTCCCCCAACTTTTCGCATCAGGGTTTATGTAGAGCGGGCGCCCCCGCCCGCTGCCTTTGATCTTGGTCTTGCTGTTGACCTTGGTCGTGGTGTTGATCTTGGTCGTGGTGTTGACCTTGGTCTTGGTGTTGACCTTGATCTTGGTGTTGACCTTGGTCGCGAGTTCAATTTCCAGAATCAAAGTCATACGCAGCCAACAAGACCGCCCGCCCGACGCACCCGTCTATACTGTCGCAGATGAAGTCCGTCATCGTCGGCACCGCCGGACATATCGATCACGGTAAGACCGCGTTGGTAAAAGCACTGACCGGCATTGACGCCGACCGCCTCGAAGAAGAAAAACGGCGCGGCATCACCATCGACATCGGGTTCGCCCACCTCGAACTTTCCGCTCCCGATGGCAGCATGATTCGCCTGGGTTTCGTCGACGTCCCCGGACACGAGCGTTTTGTGCGCAACATGCTCGCTGGCGTGGGCGGCATCGACCTGGTGCTGCTGGTAATCGCCGCCGATGAAGGCATCAAGCCGCAGACGCGCGAGCATTTCGACATCTGCCGCCTGCTGGCAATCCGCCGCGGCATCACCGTCCTCACAAAGTCCGACGCGGTGGATGCGGAGACACTACAAGTGGTGCGCATGGAAGTGGCAGATTATGTACGCGGATCATTTCTGGATGCGGCGAAATCGCCGATGGTCGCAGTGAGTTCGTTAACGGGCGCGGGGTTGGACCAGTTGAAATCCGCCCTTGCCAAAGTCGCATCCGAAGTTGCAGCGAAAGACTCCGCCGCGCTCACTCGCCTTCCCATCGATCGCGTCTTCAGCATGAAAGGCTTCGGCACGGTCGTCACCGGCACTCTTGTTGCCGGGACGATCCGTAAATCCGACGAAGAAGAACTCGAACTGTTTCCCGCCGGCAAGCGTGTGAGGGTGCGGGGCGTGCAGGTGCATGGCTCTCCCGCCGATTCCGCCGTCGCCGGTCAGCGCACCGCGCTGAACCTTAATCTTGCCGGATTCTCCACCGAAAACCTGGCACGCGGGATGACACTCGCGACCCCGGACACGTTTCATTCCACCTCGCGAGTCGATGCGCTGCTTTCCCTCCTGGCCTCAGCCAAGCCCTTCAAAGACGGCGCCCGCGTGCACTTTCACGCTTATACGACAGAAACAATCGCGGAAGCCCGGCTGTACGGGACAAAGCAGCTGAAGCCAGCGAGCGAAGCGTATGTGCAGCTAAGATTCGCGGAACCCATGCTGCTACTGCCCGGAGATCGCTTCATCGTGCGCCAGTTTTCCCCGGTAGTGACCATCGGTGGAGGCATGGTGCTGGACGCGTCTCCTCCGACTCGCAAGCGAAGCGCGGAAGACGCCTCCGCATTTCTCAAGATCATGCGCGATGGTTCTCCGGCACAAGTGCTGGCAGCGCGCGTGGCGCGGCGGGACGCGATTGGCCTGCGCCTGGATGACGTTCCCGGAGAGATGAATATTCGGCAGCACGAGGCCGCGAAGCTGTTAGCAACGGCCGAATTAGTATGGTGCAATCAGGTCCTGGTTGCGCCAGCTGCATTCGCGGAAGCCAAAACAGATGTCCTTCAGGCCCTCAAGAAATTTCACGACGCCAATCCTCTTGTGGCAGGCATGAGCAAAGAAGAGCTCCGCGATCGCGTCAACCTCGGCCCCGAGGTCTTCTACAGCGTGCTCGCGAAATTGGCGGAAGAAAAAAAACTCGAAATCGCAGCCGAACTGGTCCACCTGTCCGGTCGCGGTGTGCTCATGAAACACGAAGAGGCCGAGTCAAAACAAATCATCGAGCAGGCGTTCGCCTCCGCCGGCTTGAAGGTTCCATCTTTAAAAGAAGTGTTGGCGGGTCTGAAGGTGGATAAAGTCCGAGCCCAGAAGATTGTGACTCTGCTTTTGCGTGACAAAGTTCTGATCAAGATTTCAGAGGATCTAGTCTTCCACCAAAGCGCACTCATGGATCTTCGCCACAAACTCGCGACGCTCAAAAATAGCGCGCCGAAAATCGACGTAGCCCGCTTCAAAGACATGACCGGAGTGAGCCGCAAGTACGCAATCCCGCTGCTCGAATACCTGGACCGCGAGCGAGTAACCCGCCGAGTAGGAGACGAGCGCATGATTCTATGACTGTGCGGTTGTGTGGCCGTGTGATGCTGTGGCCGTGTGATGCTGTGGCCGTGTGATGCTGTGGCCGTGTGATGGTGTGGCCGTGTGGTGACGGGGCTCGGCCCCGTCCAAACCGACCGTCGCCGGAGCCGCATCCGCACGGGGCAAAGCCCCGTCACCACACACCCTAGATTTTTTCTTCCGGAAATTCCACTTCCAGCGCCAGTGGCCCAGTAACGCGGTTGGTCAAATTCACCAATCCAATCAGCATATGCAAATCAACGACCTGTTCGTCAGAAAAATGTCCCTTAAGCGCAGTGAAGTCGGCGTCGCTAGCCCCATCCGGCGTGCGCGTCAGTTTTTCCGCATAGCGCAGCGCAACCTGCTCCGCCGCACCAAATCCCGAGTAGTTTCCCTCTTTCAGAGCCTTCATCTGCTCCGGCGTCAACCCCACACGTTTCGCCCCCTGAATGTGGTGCTGCGAACAATAATGGCATCCATTAATCAGCGAGACGCGCAGATACACGGCCTCGTAAAGCTTGCGATCCAGCGAACGCCCCACGCTCGGATAAAATCCGAGAAAGTTGTCCAGCATCGCGGGACGATGCGCCAGTGCCTTCTGAATGTTGCCCGGCTTGCCTTTCAGCTTGCCGTCATAAATTTGCTTAACTTCCGGAGTCGCTTGCGCAGGTTCAATCAGACTGATCCGAGCCATGAAAATTTTCTCCTGGGGCGTGCGCCCTATAATAAACAAATTCGGCAAAGTGCGCTGGAGTCGCATGAAGATTGGGTCATGAAACTGGGGTCATGAAAAACGTTCAAATCATCGGTGCCGGCCTCGCCGGATCAGAAGCCGCGTGGCAGTGTGCCCGCCGTGGCGTCCCCGTCGAGCTCTTCGAAATGCGGCCCGCGCGCACCACTCCTGCTCACCAGACAGAAAACTTCGCGGAACTGGTCTGTTCCAATTCCCTGAAGTCTGACAGCGAAAACACCGCGCCCTGGCTGCTGAAGGAAGAAATGCGCCGCGCCGGCTCCCGACTGCTGGAGATCGCGCGGCAAACCGCCGTGCCCGCCGGCCACGCGCTGGCGGTAGACCGAGCCGAGTTTTCCAGAAAAGTGACGGAGGCAATCTCCCGCGAACCGCTCATCACCATTCGCCGCGAAGAAGTAATGCAGATCGAAGCCCGCCAGATCACAATCATTGCCACCGGCCCGCTGACCTCGGACGCGCTCTCCCGGGAAATTGTGCGACTGAGTTCAAGCCTCAACCCCTCGCCGGCGGGGACGCCCGCGCCACACGGAAACCTGTATTTCTACGATTCCATCAGCCCCATCGTCGAAGCCGATTCCATCGATATGAGCAAAGTCTACCTGGCGGCCCGCTACGACAAAGGATCGGCCGACTACATCAACTGTCCAATGTCGAAAGAAGAGTACGACCGCTTCTACGACGCACTGCTAGCGGCGCAATCGGTGGAGCAGAAAGACTGGGAGAATCTCAACTACTTCGAAAGCTGCCTGCCCATCGAAGAGATCGCGCGCCGCGGACGCGACACGCTCCGTTTCGGCCCCATGAAGCCAGTCGGCCTCAAAGACCCGCGCACCGGCCGAATGCCTTACGCCGTCGTTCAACTCCGACAGGAGAATCTGCGTGCCGATTCCTACAACCTCGTCGGCTTCCAGAATCACCTAAAATTCGGCGAGCAGGCGCGAGTGCTGAGTTTGATCCCCGGCCTCGAAAACGCGCGCTTCCTGCGCTACGGACAGATTCATCGCAACACATACATCAACTCGCCCGCGCTGCTGCACCCGACGCTGCAGATGAAGGCGCATCCCCACGTGCTGTTCGCCGGACAAATCTGCGGCGTCGAAGGCTACGTCGAGTCGATCGCCACCGGACTGATCGCCGGAATGAATGCGTCCGCACTTGCCAGCGGCGACGAACTGGCGCCTCCGCCGCGAGCATCGGCGTTTGGCTCGCTTGTGCACTACATCACCCAGGCAGAGAGCAGGAATTTCCAGCCTGCCAACATAACTTTCGACCTGCTACCCGCCCTCGACCGCCAGGTCCGCGACCGCAAAGAACGCCATCGCCTGCAATGTGAACTCGCATTGCAGGAGTTCGGCGAATGGCTACGGCGCAACGCGTTGCAACCCGCCGCGGCCGGGCCGTAATCGAACACCCGCAATCCAACAATGGAGCGACGGGCGCCCTCGCCCGTCCCCGAAGAATAGCTCTCAAGTCGGCAAGACTGACTGGAACCAAACACCTCCGTTCCGCGTACATCAAAGCAGACCCAGGGCCGCGCTTCCATTTCCCGGCGAGCCGCGTCGAACCTTCAGATGTTATTTCGCGATCTTATCCAGGACGTGTTCCGGACGCTATGGGCGCACCGTGTCCGCACCCTGCTCACCATGTTCGGAATTGCCTGGGGAGTAGTCTCGATCGTCCTGATGGTCGCCGCCGGCGAGGGCCTTCGTGTCGGCCAGGCCAAGCAAGCCGAAACCCTGGGCCGCGACCTGATGATCGTCTTTCATGGCCGCACTAGCCTGCAGGCCGGTGGCACGCGCGCCGGCCGCCTGGTGCACTGGGTTGATTCCGACATTCCTCATCTTCAGGAAGAGGCCCCCGACTGTCAGTACGCGATCCCGGAACTCGAGCAGGACACGGTGCGTTCTCACACGGCATACAACGCCGCTGCTTTCACGGTCACCGGCTCCACGCCCGAGTTTGCCGAGATTCGCAACCTCGGCGTCGGCGAAGGCCGCTTTTACGATCAAGCTGACATCAACGAAGGACGAAGAGTTGCTTTCCTAGGCTCCGATGCGAAGAAGCAGTTATTCGCCAGCCGTCCGGCCGTCGGGCAGCTCGTCTATCTCAACGACATGCCCTTCACCGTGGTCGGCGTCATGTCGTCCAAGAAACAGGACTCCAGTTACGACGGCTGGGACATCAACAAAATCTTCATCCCTTTTTCCGCCATGCGCCGCGACTTTCCCGACAAGCCTCCCGGCACGCCCTACACCTTCGATCAGTTGCTCGTCGTTCCGCGCTCCGTCGAGCATCACGAAGCCTGCAAAGGCGAGATCCGGAGCGTGTTGGGAAGATTGCACGGCTTCGATCCCACCGACAAAGAAGCCTGCCCGATCTGGGACACCATCCAGGAAGCGAAAGCTTTCCGCACCATGACCGACGGCATGAAGTACTTTCTAGGAGCAGTCGGTCTCGTAACCTTGCTTCTCGGCGGCCTCGGCGTCATGAACGTCATGCTGGTGGCAGTTCAAGAGCGCACCTGCGAGATCGGAGTCCGCAAAGCCATCGGAGCGCCCGCGCACAGCATCCTGCGACAGTTCTTCCTGGAAGCCCTGATGGTCGCGCTGATCAGCGGCGGCGTAGGGCTGCTGATCGCGTTCGGCCTGTGTGCGTTGGTCGACCTGCTGCCCATGCCCGACTTCTTCGCCGGCCTGTTGCCGACATGGCAGGCGGGAACCGTGGCCATGGCCGTTCTCGGAACCATCGCCATCCTGTCCGCGTTGTATCCGGCTCGCCGCGCCGCCGCCATCGATCCCATCGAAGCCTTGCGCCACGAGGCTGGTGGCTAACATGATCTACCAGGTCCTGAGCGAAGCCTGGAGCGCGTTGCAGCGCAACCGCACTCGCAGCGCGCTCACCATGCTCGGCATCGTGTGGGGCATCGCCACCGTCACGCTGCTGATCGCCTACGGAGGCAGTTTCCGCGAAATTTTGGTCGGCAGTTTCAACGCCTTCGGCAAGGGCGCCGTCATCTGCTGGCCGCAGCAGACCAGCGAACAACCCGGCGGCCAGCGCGCCGGCAAGAAAGTCGTCCTCGAGCAAGCCGACATCGACATGATTAAGGAGACCGCCACCTATGTGCGCCACGCGTGTCTCGAAACCGTGCGTCGCCCGGGCATCGCTTATGGAAACCGCATGGTCGGCACCGCGCCCGTCCGCGGCGTCTGCCCGGAGTACGGCGACATGCGCAACGAGCAGCCGTCGGAAGGCCGCTGGATCAACTCCCTCGACGAACTAGAACGCCGTCGCGTCGTGTTTCTAGGTGCGCGCGTGCGCGAGCAACTTTTCGGCGGACGCCCCGCCGTGGGCGAAACCGTCGTCATTGCGGGCGTGCGCTTTACCGTGATCGGCACCATGGACCGCAAGATCCAGCTGAGCAATTATTTTTCCAGCGATGACGAGTCGACATGGATCCCCTACTCCGCGGCGAAAGATCTTTGGGACGCGAAGTACGCCAACGTGCTCGTGTTTGAGCCCATCGCGCCCCAGTTCGAGGGACGCGCCGAGGCGCAGGTCCTCGCCGCGATCGCCACCCGCCAGCAATTCTCGCCCAGCGACAAGAAAGCCATTCAGATGTTCGGCCGCGAAGAGTTCCGCCCCGTCATCAACGGCATCACCATCGGTCTGCAAGTACTGCTCATCTTTATCGGAATCCTCACCCTCGGAATCGGCGGCGTCGGCGTAATGAACATCATGCTCGTCTCGGTCGATGAGCGCATTCGTGAAATCGGCTTACGGCGCGCTCTGGGCGCGAGGAAATGGCATATCAAAGCCCAATTCC
The DNA here is from genome assembly GCA_963747545.1 of uncultured Acidobacteriaceae bacterium. Classification (GTDB taxonomy): domain Bacteria; phylum Acidobacteriota; class Terriglobia; order Terriglobales; family Acidobacteriaceae; genus Acidiflorens. Next base: position 818,186 of record CAVVFQ010000007.1, read on the forward strand.
TCGCCGAAACCCTGCTCATCATGCTGCTCGGCGGCGCCATTGGCATCGTGGTGTCCTACGTGGTTGCAGTGGCCGTGGGAACACTTCCGCTGATGGGCCCACTATTCGAAGACACCTCAGGAAAAGCGGACATCCACCTCAGAATTTCATTCTTTACCGTTGCGATTTCAACCCTGGTATTGCTGCTGGTCGGCGTGCTGAGCGCATTGATCCCCGCGTCACGAGCCGCGAACCTTGATCCGGTAGAGGCGCTCCGCTACGAATGACGTCCGATGGAGTGACAGGCGCCCTCGCCCGTCCGTTGCAAGTCACTAGCAATCGACTCGCTCCAAGCTCGCAGCTCGAAGCTCGAAGCTCGAAGCTCGCAGCCGTTCTTCCTCATTTGACGCCGCAACTCTCAACGCGATACCTTGGCGGCGTCAGTTCGAGGTGATGCGGTGCCTATCTCCGCCGTGGATTGCGTCCAGCCCGCCCTGCAGCACGTGCGAGAACAACTCTTCACTCGTTTTCGCTGGGGGCAATGGTCTAGGCTGGCGCTGGTTGGGATTCTAGCGGCGGAACTCCATGCCGGCGGATGCAATTTCGGAAACCTTAGTGGCGGCAAGTGGCCTCGCATCCCACAGAAGACCGATAACGGGTTCCTGACGTCGGGCGCGCCCTCTGGTCAGCTGCCCCTCAGTCGGGCGCACATTCCCGCACAAATTTCCGAGCACCTCGCGCAATTCATCGGGTTGATCCTGGTGGCAGTGTTCGCGTTTACGGTGCTGGCGTTTATCTTCCTCTACATCAACAGCGTGTTCCGCTTCATCCTCTTCGACTCGGTTTTGCAACGGCGATGTTCGATTAGCGAAGGATGGGCAAAATGGCATCGCGCCGGCGGCCGATTCTTTCTATGGCAGATCGTGTTCCAGATTGCAGTCTGGATATTTCTCCTGGTTCTGGTCGGTGTGCCAGTGGCCCTGGCCTTGGCCGCGGGGTGGACGACTGACCTGCGGCAACACATCGGGCGCATGATCGTCGGAGTGGTTCTGCTGGTGGGCTTGATCTTAGCGTTCGTGCTGACCACCGCTGTGGTTCAAGTGCTGGCGAAGGATTTTCTGGTGCCGATTATGGCTCTCGAAGGTCTCGATTTCGCCGCTGGCTGGGATCGTTTGCTGGCGATAATCCGGCCCGAGAAGGGACGATACGCCGTTTATCTGCTGCTCAAACTGGTGCTCTCCATCGCAGCAGCCATCCTGTTCAGCATCATCGCGATCATCCCGGTGGTATTCATCCTCGTCCCCGCTGCCGTTGCGGTAATTGCCGGCCGCGTCGCGGGTCTGGGATGGAACGTCACCACCATCAGTCTGGCGATCATCTTTGGAGCGATGCTCCTGCTGTTGCTGGTTTATTTGATCGCTCTGGTAAGCGTACCCGCCACAGTCTTCTTCCCTGCGTACGCCATATATTTTCTAGCCGCACGATATCCGAATCTCGAAGCGCTCCTGCATCCCGCACCGACGCCTCCGGCGCCGCAATTGCCTCCAGTCCCCGAATCCCCGCCGCCCTTCGAAGCGCCTCCCCTGCCACCGTCGGCAGAGCCCATCGTATAATCTGGCCCGTAGAGTAGATCGTGTGGTGACGGGGCTCCGCCCCGTCCAAAAAAAGAGGATGCAAAGGCAGAGTAGATCGTGTGGTGACGGGGCTTCGCCCCGTCCAAAAAAAGAGGATGCAAAGAAGGATGCCATCAACCTATAGCCCATGACCATGACCGATACGCGCTCAAACGAACCACCCGACTGGAAAACCCACGGCCTGCGCATCATTCGCAGCGGCCAGTTAGACACCAACACCCCCCAAACGCCCGGTATGACCCGAGCCGAAGCCATCTCTCACGCCAGTGCCGGCGCGCAAAAGCTTTGGGCGGGAACGGTGGTAGTGCATCCCAATGCCAAGACCGGTCCTCATCATCATGGAGAACTGGAAACCGTGATCTACGTCGTCCGAGGCCGCGCGCGCTTTCGCTGGGGAAATCACTTGGAGTTCGTCGATGAAGCCGGTCCGGGAGATTTCGTCTACGTTCCGCCTTACCTGCCTCATCAAGAGCTGAACGCCCGCAAAGACCAGCCGGTGGAGGCCGTCATCGTGCGCAGTGGTCAGGAGCCCGTAGTCGTCAACTTGGATATTCCCAGTCCCGAGGACGCTCCGGAATCTCCACAAGACGACCCGTTTCACTCCGCGCCAAGAAAGCGCTGAGCCCCGCATCGAGCGAGTTCTAGTCCGGCGCCCGGTTCTTGATCCAGATAGGCGAGCCAATAAACCCGAACGCCGTCCGAATCTGGTTTTCCAGAAATCGCTGATAGGAAAAGTGCAGCTTCACGGGACGGTCGGTGAACAGCACGAATGTCGGCGGCGCCACTCCCGCCTGCGTCATGTACTTGATCCTCACGCGCTTGCTCACCGGAACCGAGGCGCGATCAAAGTCCACCGTCTTCAGAAAACGGTTCATCTCGCCAGTGGTAATGCGCTTGCGCCGCTCAGCAGCCACCTTCTCGATCAGCGGAAGAATTTTCTCTGTTCCCTTGCCCGTGTGCGCGGAAAGAAATAGCACCGGAGCGTAAGCCAGAAATTTTAATCCATAGCGCAGCCGCTCCTCGTAAAGAGCGCGGTCCTGCGGACGCTTAGCATCCTGAATGCGCGCGGTTCGAGACTGGCTGATGGCGCGTTTTTCCCCGCTGGCCACCAGATCCCATTTATTAACCAGAATAATTACCGACCGCCCACTCTCATGCGCATAGCCCGCGATGTTAGCGTCAAGCCCGCTGGCGCCCTCGGTGGCGTCGACCATGAAGAGCACAATATCGGCGTCCTCAATATTCTTGCGAGCCATCACCACCGAAAGTTTCTCAGCCATCAACTTCGTCTTGCCCTTGCGCCGAATGCCCGCCGTATCGATGAAGCGAATCTTGCGCCCCTTGTACTGGATAACCTCGTCGATCGAATCGCGCGTAGTGCCGGCAACCGGCGAGACGATGGCGCGGTCACTTCCCGTGAGCTGATTCAGCAGCGTGGACTTGCCAACATTAGGGTGCCCGATGATAGCCACCTTGATTTCATGCAGCTCCTCGGGAGTAAGTAAGCTTTCCCCTGTGCTTTCCTCCGTGACCTCAGTGTCCTCAGTGGTTGCCTTTGCTCGTGCAGGCAGCACCAGAAGAATAGCGTCAAGCAGATCGTCAACGCCGCGTCCATGCTCAGCCGAAATCGGAAACATGTTCCGCATTCCAAGCACATGAAACTCGTCCAGCAATCCATCCTGCTTGTCCGAATCCATCTTATTAACGGCAAGAAAAAGCGGCTTGCCGGTGCGAGCCAAAAGTCGAGCCAACTCGCGATCGGGCCCCGCAATCTCGGTGCGAGCATCCACCACCATCACGATCGCCGCCGCCTCATCGAACGCCACCTTGGCCTGCCGAAAGATCTCCGACGGAATGAAATCTTTGTCGTCAGGAACAATGCCGCCCGTATCCACCACGCGAAACTCGTGCCCGCGCCATTCCACCTCGCCATAGAGCCGGTCCCGAGTGATGCCCGGTTCGTCTCCGACAATAGCGCGCCGCGATCCGGTGAGATGATTAAACAGCGTCGATTTACCAACGTTCGGCCGTCCAACGATGGCAACCAGCGGCGATTGTTTTCTCTTGCTCAAAGTATTTTCATAATCAGAATTAAAATGAGTGGTCGTGTGGTGACGGGGCTCCGCCCCGTGCTAGTTTACTCAGCTGCGCCCACACAAGAACGTGATCCGGCGAGCCAGCAGCCGACTCTCAATTCGGCCTCAGTAAAAGACGCTTGAGCTCCATCCCGTTATTATAGAGACTCCGTGCCTTCCTCATCCCATCCCGCGCACCCTCCGGAAGCTCGACCCGCCGGATTCTCCCTCTACCAGTTCTTCGCCCCCGGCGGCCTGCTCTCAAAAACGCATCCCGCCTACGAATTCCGCCGCGGACAATTGCAAATGGCCCAGGCCGTCGAAGAGGCCCTCGAAGAAAATCGTCACCTGATCGTAGAGGCGGGCACCGGCACCGGCAAAACGCTGGCTTATCTGCTGCCGGTGATCCGCTCGGGCAAGCGCGTCATCATTTCAACCGGCACGAAAAATTTGCAGGAGCAGCTCTTCTTTAAAGATGTCCCGGCGCTCGAGCAAGCGCTATTCCCCGGGGAAAATCGGAAACTGAGCGTCTGCTACATGAAGGGCCGCAACAATTATCTCTGCCGCAAGAAACTCTACGACCTCACCGACCAGCCCGTGCTCAGTGGACTGGAAGAGATCGAACATTACCGCGCCATCGCCGCCTGGGAGAAAACAACACAAACTGGCGACCGCGCCGAACTCGCCGAACTGCCCGAAGCCAGCGCTCTCTGGCACAAGCTAGACGCAAGGGCCGACACCTGTCTAGGCCAGAAATGCAAGGATTACGACCGCTGCTTCATCACCGAAATGCGGCGTCGCGCAGCCGAGAGCGACATCATCATCGTCAATCACCATCTGTTTTTCGCCGACCTCTCCATCAAACTCGAAGCCGAAGGCGCGCCCGACGCCGGCGTCCTCCCCGAGTGCGGAGCGGTAATTTTCGACGAAGCCCACGAACTGGAAGACATCGCCGGCAGCTACTTCGGGATTTCGGTCAGCAACCTCCGCCTGGACGAGTTGACCCGCGACGTAGAACACCTGCTGCAGCGCGAGAAACTCTACACCCCACAGATGTCGGGTGCGATCCAGTCAGTACGCGAGCGCTCCCAACTATTTTTCTCGCTCCTGCCCGCAAACGAAGGCCGCTTTGCCTTCGACTCGCGCCGCGAATTCCTGGAAGAAAACGGCGAAGAATTTCTCGCGCTCAATCAAGCGCTGTACCGTCTGGGCGCAGAGCTAGAGCAGCTTCCGCAAAAACCGGAAGACGTTTTTTCGCTAGTGCGGCGAGCGCAGCAATTACAAGTGCAACTCCGCTTCGTAATGGAAAGCGAAGACCCAAACACCGTCTTCTGGATCGAACGTCGAGCCTTCGGTGGAGCGCCCGGCGTCGCTTTGAAAGGGCGTGGCTTCAGCCACGCCGGAACGTCCGCGTTTGAAAAAGGGGCTTCAGCCCCTGAGGGACGCTTCGGCGGCCGCACCAACGTCTTCCTGCAAGCCACTCCCATCGAAGTCGGCCAGATTCTGCGCGAGTGTCTCTGGTCAAAGCTGGAGACCTCTGTGCTCACCTCGGCAACCCTGGCCGTAGGCGGCGCCTTCGACTACATAAGGCAGCGTCTAGGCCTGGACCACGCACGCGAATTGATCGTCCCGTCGCACTTCGACTACGAAAGCCAGGCGATTCTTTACGTCCCGCCCGATCTGCCCGATCCGCGCACCCCGCAATTCGCCGCCGAGGCCGCCAGCGTTATCCGCCGCCTGCTGGAGATTACCCGAGGACGCGCCTTCGTGCTCTTCACCAGCTACGCTCAGATGAACGAAATTTACGACCGCCTGCTCGGCCTGTTGGACTTCCCCATGCTCAAGCAAGGCGACGCTCCGAAATCGGCGCTGCTCGAGGAGTTCCGCCTCACCCCCCACGCCGTGTTATTTGGAACGTCTTCCTTCTGGCAGGGCGTGGACGTCCAAGGCGAACAGCTGAGCTGCGTGATCATCGATCGCTTGCCCTTCGCCGTGCCCAGCGATCCGGTGGTAGCAGCCCGGGTAAAAGCCATCGACGCCAGCGGCGGCAACGCCTTCTTCGAATACCAGGTACCGAGCGCGGTCATCACCTTGAAGCAGGGATTCGGAAGACTAATTCGATCGCTGCACGATCGCGGCCTTCTCGCGCTATTAGACAACCGAATACTAAAAAAGCAGTACGGCCGCGTATTTGTAGAGAGCCTGCCGCCCTACAAGAAGACGACAGACCTGAAAAAAGTAGAGGAATTCTTCACCGCAGATTCATGAGATGCCCGTGTAGTGGAAAATGCCCGTGTGGTGGAAAATGCTCGTGTGGTGGAAAATGCCCGTGTGGTGGCGGGGCTTCGCCCCGCAAACGGGGCGGAGCCCCGTCGCCGCACAAGGAAGGCAGGCTTACAGGATCGGAATCTCGCCGCGCCAAAGCCAGGGATAGTCTATTTCCCGCCGCACCAATCCAGCTCGCACCGGATTTTGGCAAATATAATTTACCTTCTCGCTTAAGCTCTCATTCGAGCGTAGAACATGATCGAACGACTCCTGCTGCCAAACCGGGCCATGCCGACCGAGCAGCCGGTTGAGAAAGTGAGCGGAGCGCCCCTTGATGAGCCGCATAACCTCCGGCAGGCTCACCAACCATCCCTCAGCATTTCGCAGAGGTGTGAATAGCAAGTGCGCGTGCGTAGGCATCACCACTACCGCGTGCAAATCGATGGTCGTCCCACGCTCCTGCAGACAACATTCCAAGACCAACTGCCGACCCGCGGGAGGAAGTTCCCATCGTTTGAATGTCCCGAACGTTACGAAAACCGGGCGATTGTCTTTGAGTATATGAGGCAGGGTACGCCGGTAGGAGTACTTGCGATCAAGGTACATCTATGTTGAGTAACTCAGAGAGGAGCCATGGCGCAGTGATGACGCTCACTGCCCGTAAGGTCGGTCAAAGCTGGGGGAGAAAGTGGGTCGTGTGGTGGCGGGGCTCCGCCCCGCAAACGGGGCGGAGCCCCGTCACCACACAAGCCAGAATTACTCTGCCGCTTCTTTGTCGACCACGACCTTCAAGTGCGTGGTCACATCCCGATGCAGCTTGATGGCGATCGTGAACTCGCCGATACTCTTGAGCGGTTCATGCAACTGTATCTTGCGACGATCGACATGGAAGCTCTTTTTCTCCAGCGCTTCGGCAATATCGCCCGCCGTGACCGATCCAAACAATTGATCGCCTTCGCCCGACTTGCGCAGAAACTTCACTTCGAGCCCGTCAAACTGCTTGGCCAGCGCTTCCGCTTCCGTCTTTTCCTTGGCGGAGCGGCGCACCGAGGCCGCCTTCATCTGCTCAATAACCGTCTTATTAGCGGCGGTTGCTTGAATCGCCAGCTTCTTGGGCAGCAGAAAATTCCGCCCATATCCCTCGGCGACTTTCACCACCTCGCCGCGGTTGCCCAGCTTGGGCACGTCTTCTTTCAGAATGACTTCCATGAACAACTCCGTTTCGTTGGCTTCCCCCTGTGCACCCCTGTGACCCCAGTGGTAAAGATTTCTCTCAACCACAAGGAACTCAGGGTTTCACAGGGGAACCCTAGATCCTGTCTAGACTGGACTACTGCGCGCGCCCCGCGAACGGCAGCAGCGCGATATTGCGCGCCTGCTTGATCGCCCGCGACAGACGGCGTTGATGCGGCGTGCACACTCCCGTCAGCCGTCGCGGAGTTATCTTGCCGCTCTCCGCCACGAACTGCGCCAGCAGACGCACATCTTTGTAATTGACTGCTTCGATCTTCTCGACGCAGAACTTGCAAACCTTCTTGCGCCGGAAAAACTTGCGCCCGCCTTCCCGGGGACCGCCGGGGCCTCCGCCGGGCCGCGGACCACGTGGCGGCCCGCTCCGCTCCGGACGATCACCACCACTACGCTCCGGACGGCCTTCGCCGCCCGCATGCCCGCTAGGTGCCTTTGTTTCGTCTGCCATAGTAGCTCCTGCCTTCCAAAAAATTCGCTCGTGTGGTGGCGGGGCTATGCCCCGCGCCCGTCGGCGGCACTGCCAAAACCGCGTCCTCCCAAAAACCCAAGCTCCAGCTAAACCGGCGCCGAGGCCGGTGCTTCCGCCCCCGCAGCAGGCGTTGCCGGAGCAGCCGGAGCAGCCGGAGCAGCCACAGCCGCCGGCTGCGCGCTGACTTTCTTCTTCGCATCGCGGAGCTTCTTGATCTTGTCCAGCCGCTTCAGTTCCTCGTCCGTACGCACCGTAAGGAACTTGATCACCGGCTCGGTCACGCGCAGGCGGCGTTCGACTTCGTGCACCGTCGCGCCGGTCGCTTCAATCAGCATCAGGACAAAGATGCCGTCGTTGAACTTGCCCACCCTGTACGCCAGCCGCCGCTTGCCCCAGACCTCGCTCTTGGCCGATCCGCTCGCCGAAGTCACCGCCGACTCCAGCGTGGAAATCAGCTTGTTCAGATCCTCTTCCACCATGTCAGGGCGGACAATGAACATCAACTCATAATTACGATTCATTCGTTATCTCCAAACTCTCTTCCAGTCCCGTGTGGTGACGGGGCTCAGCCCCGTTCAGAGCAAAGCCTCGCCTCTCCGCAAGTACTATTGCGTCTCTTCCCCCGGCTCATTCTTGCGATTAAACCGGTTCATCGCCGCCGCCGGTCCTTCTTTCAAAATCACTTCAACCGCCTGCACTGCTGCGTCGAGGACTTCATCCACAACCTTCTCCTGCGCCTTGCGAAACGGCGTCAGCACATATTGCACGCCGTCCACGACTTTGCGGTCAGGCGCAATTCCCAGCCGAACCCGCAAAAACTCGTCCGTCCCCAAAGCGCCGAGAATCGACTCCATCCCGTTATGCCCCGCCGAACTTCCCCGCTGCCGGATGCGAATCGCGCCCAGTGGCAAATCCAGCTCGTCGTAAATCACAATCAGGTCCCGCTCCACCTCGACCTGATGTTCCGCCACCAGTTCCCGCACCGAAAGCCCACTCAGGTTCATGTAGGTTTCCGGTTTGGCCAAAATCACCGGCTCACCGGCGATCATTGCCCGCGCGGTCAGCGCCCGACACTGGCGATTCCTGATTTCAATCCCAAGGCCGTTGGCGATCCGATCAATCGTCAAAAATCCGAGATTATGCGGCGTGAACTGGTACTCGATTCCGGGGTTCCCTAAACCGACAATCAGTTTCACGCTGCGGCCCATGAGATCGTGTGGTGACGGGGCTCAGCCCCGTGCTTTTGCGGGGCAAAGCCCCGTGCTTTTGCGGAGCAAAGCCCCGCCGCCACACAAGCTATTTCTTCTCTTTCTTCTCGGCCTTCTCAGCCTTCTCGGGCTTAGCCTTGGCCTTAGCGTCTCCACCCTCGGCCTCGCCTTCACCCTCAACTTCCTGCTTGCCCTTCTTAATGACCTCGGGTTCAGCCGGCGTCGCCGTAGCATCCGCCACCACCTCCGGAGCCGCCACCACTTCTTCCTTCACCGTCGTGATGTGCGCGATCATCTGGTTCTCTTCCGTCAGGAACTTCAGCTTCGGGTCGTGCGGAAGATCCTTCACCCGCACTTCGACGCCAAACACCAGGTGACTGATGTCAACCTCAATGTTTTTCGGAATATCCGCCGGCAGGCACTCAATCTCAATCTCACGCAGCAACTGCTCGAGAATTCCGCCCTCCGTCTTTACGCCCAAGGCCTCGCCCTTGAGCACCACCGGAACCGTCACCGTCAGCCGCTTGTCCATGGCGATGCGCTGCAGGTCCACATGGAGCAGGTTTCCCTTAATCGGTTCGAACTGCCAGTCCACGATCATCGCCTTCACCCGGTCGCTGTCGATCGCCAAATCGAAAATCGTGTTGTGCCCGCTCTCCGATTTCAGGATGCGCAGCACCTGCCGCGGATCGACCGCCACCGAATCCGCGCCTTTGCCCGCGCCGTATAAAACAGCTGGAATTTTTCCGCCGACGCGCACCCGCCGCGCGGCGTTCTTGGTTCCCGGTTCGCGCTTCTGCGCTTCCAGAATGCTGATATCCGTTGCCGTAGCCATAATTCCGTTTCCGTCCTTCTCGACTCGTGTGGTGGCGGGGCTCCGCCCCGCAACCCGCAAAATCCCTAGTCAAAACTCGCCCATCGAAAAATCTAAATAAAAAGTCTGCTGACCGAAGTCTCCTCGTGAATCGACTGAATCGCCCGCCCAATCAGCCCCGCGATCGAAAGCACCTTGATCTTCGAGACCTGCTTTGCCGCCTCAGTCAGCGGAATGGTGTTAGTCACCACCACCTCCGTGATCGGAGAGTTCACCAGATTCTCCACCGCCGGCCCCGAAAGCACCGGATGCGAGCAGCACGCATACACCGTACCCGCCCCATTTTCAATCAGAGCCTGCGCCACCTTCACCAGCGTTCCCGCCGTGTCAATCAGGTCGTCAATGATCAGACAAGTTCGCCCGCTAACGTCGCCGATCACGTTCATCACTTCCGCCACGTTCATCTCGACGCGCCGTTTATCCACGATGGCCAATGCCGCATCCATCTTCTTCGCGAAGAACCGCGCCCGTTCCACGCCGCCCGCATCCGGAGAAACCACCGTAAGATCCGGCAGGTTCAGTTTCCGGAAGTAATCCACCAGCACCGGCGAAGCAAACAAATGGTCCACCGGAATATTAAAAAATCCCTGCAACTGCGGCGCATGCAAATCGACCACCAGCGCCCGATCCGCCCCCGCCGTGGTCAGCAGATCGGCCACCAGCTTCGACGAAATCGGCACCCGCGGCTTGTCTTTGCGATCCTGCCGCGCATAGCCGTAGTACGGAATCACCGCCGTGATCCGCCGCGCCGAAGCCCGCTTGAGCGCGTCCATCATCAACAGCAGTTCCATCAGATGCATGTCCACCGGTTGGCAGGTGGGCTGCATCACGAACACGTCCGCCCCGCGCACGTTTTCCTGGATCTGCACATACGCTTCGCCGTCCTTGAAGCGCGTGACCAGAGCCTGTCCGCGCGTCAAGCCCAGGAAATTGCAGACCTCATCGCAGAGCGCCTCGTTGGCGGTTCCACAGAAGACTTTGAATCGGTCGTCGACCCGGGCGCGCTGCGGCTTGCGTTCAGTTTTTTCGTCCGTCGTCGGCTTTTTTTCCAACGTCGTTTTATCGGCGGTCGTCTTTTCAGCAGTCGTGGTTGCAACTGTGGCCATAGTTAAGGTCTCAGGTCTCACGTGTTAGGTCTCAGGTTTTGGGAGTTAGGTTTTCCTGAGACCTAACACCTGACACCCGAGAACTGCTTTTCTGGCTGGGCCGCTAGGATTCGAACCTAGACAAAGTGCTCCAAAGGCACTTGACCTACCATTAGTCGACGGCCCAGTGAAGCGATCTGACTGGCGGATTGCTCTTCAATTGTCGTTGAACAATTGTCGTTTAACAACTGTCTTTTATATGCCAACAATCGAAAATCAATCCAGAATCCTTTTCCAATAATTCTGGCGCGTCAACGTACTGGTCGCCACCACCTTTACCCCTTGCTTTCGCAGACGGCCCGCCGCCTTAGCGGCCTCAGCAGCCGACCGGAACAGCCCATACAGGGTCGACCCTGACCCGGAGAGCGAAGCGTATCTCGACCCCGCGCGCTCCAGCGCACCTTTCATGTCACGCAATTCGGGATATTGAGAAAAGACGACCTTTTCAAAGTCGTTTTCAATCCCGGTACGGACAAGGTCGGAAAGCAAGTTCCCGGCCCGGCTCCCGCCTTTTGCGGAAGCACCGGTGTTGGGGTAACCACTGGTCAAACCACTAAGCCACGCCGAAAGCGCGCGGCCAACCTCAACCAGTCTATCGGAGCATTCCGCCCCAGTCAATTGCGTCTCAGGTCGTGTGGTGACGGGGCTCTGCCCCGTCCCAGCTCGCATAGAAAAAACTCGCGTGGGGACGGCCGCCCCCGGCCGTCCAGCCGAGCGCAGCTCGGCCGCTCTATCCCCCTGCACCAGCGCATCCCAATCGGCAAACGCCCGCGCCGTCGAAACCCCAACCTCCGGAGTCACCACCACCATCGCCACCGGAGCCAGATCGGCCAAAGGATAAACCTCCTCGCCCCGCCCCACTCCGAGCACAGTCCCGCCCACCAGAAACAACGGCAGGTCCGAGCCAACTTCCGCCGCAATGCGCAGCCGGGCCACACCCGATAGCTTCTTCTTCAGCGCCCGCTCCAGCGCGATCATAGTAGCCACCGCATTCGAAGAAGCCGCGCCCAACCCTCCCCGCACCGGCAGCCGCTTCTCAATCTCAATGCGGACTCGCCCCTGAGCGCCAAGTTCCTCCATCACCCGCTCAGCCATGCGCCAGCAGGTATTCGATGAATCCAGCGGAACCCGCGGGTCTTTACACAGAATCTCAATCCCGCTACCCCGCACGACGCTAACCCGAATCAAGTCATGCAGCGCAATCGTCTGGTACACCGTGCGCAGATCATGGAAGCCGTCCGCGCGCGCGCCGCCAATGTAGAGCCCGAGATTAATCTTCGCAAAAGAACGAACCGCAACCGTCATGATTAGGGAATCGCAGGAAGGGGAATTGTAAGCGATTTGGGGAAGTGTAGCGCGGGCGCCCTCGCCCGCGTTCCGCAGTCTATGCCGCAGTTTCCAGGTGGTCGCCTCTGGCTAGCGCCCTCACCAACGGCGCGGACGAAACCAGTCGATCTCGAGCCCAAAGCCTACTTTCTTGCAGCCGCTTCGAGTTGCCGCAACGCCGCCATCGTCGCCGCGGAGGGGTCCTTGCGCTTACTGTTCTTAGGACGACGTTTGGTTTTGCTGGTGTAATGAGTCTGCGCCATGTTGGCTCCTGCTCGATCGGCGGTTAGGGACGCCTGCCCGGATTCGTGCACCGTTCCAGTGTCCGAATCTCCATCATACAGGCGAATCGCTCGTGTGGTGACGGGGCTTGCCCCGTGTGGTGATGGGCCTTGCCCGTGTGGTGACGGGGCTTGCCCCGTCCGGGATCACCGCAGAACTCCGTCTCGGCCTGTCAAAGAGTCGCAATGAATAACGGATTGTGATACGCCAGCGAACGAGGACTGCCGTCCGTATCGACGTTCGCCCTTCATTACCGATGTCCTGGATAATCGTGGAACAGCTTCGCGATCGCTTTCTGGATGATCTCCAGCGACTTCTCCTGCTGTTCCGGATCCAGGTTAGCCTTGACCGTGCCTCGCCACTTCAGCTGTTTGGCCCGTCGGTCTACAAGGTCCACCACCAGTGTTCCCTTATTTACGTACATCACCGCGCTGCTGCCTAGCGGCTGGCCACCATTTGCGGCCCAGGTGATCGGTCCGTCCAGGCCCGGCATCGCGTAAACGTCCGCGTCATACTCAACGTTCATGCCTGCGTTCAATGAGCCGACCATGTTCACTACCAGATCTCCGCCGCTTTCCACATGCTTCAAACCTTTCGCCTGGAGCTGCTGGTCAACCGCTGCCGTAATCTCCGCTTGGATGTTGGGGTGGAAGCCCACCCCCAGCTTGATCCAGGAATAAGTCTTGTACTGCGTGAAGTCAGCCTTCTTGTCGTAGTCGACTGTGACTTTCTGGGCGTGGGCCAAGGGCACCAATAACAGGGCCAAAAGCCCCAACCATGCGCTTTTCTGTCTTCTTCTCATGACAACTCGCCCCCATGTCGCTAAAACAATCTTCATTCCCTTGCCGATGGATGTCATGTGCCGTCCCCCAGTTAAGCGCGGATGGCGTCGTGATCGTCAATCGTGATCCGCAATCGTGATCGGCAATCGTCACCGGCAATCTAGCCCCCGACGATTCAATCTGCCACTGTCAGAAATGACGGAGTACTGTCGCTTCCACTCTTGAAAGTGCTCCGCTCCGTCATTGGGCGAAAACATGAGCGAAACAGGATGTTTCGCCAACTACCGAATTGGAGCCTTGTTTGAGCCGCGTGCTACGATTCCATCGTGTTCAATCTCGGCAATCCGAAAACAGGTGGCGACTGGATCGTCCATATTGCGGGGGCTATCGTTGTACTATTCCTCGTTTGGTGGATGCTGCGACTCTACGTGCTGTAGCGCCCGCCGCCATGCTCGTAATAACCAAACCAGTCGATGCACCGGCCCAAAGTTCTGAGTGAAATCGCGATGTTTCGCCAATTGACCAGGCGGGATTGCAAAATCCTACATCTTGACGACGCTGGCTGCAGGGTATGCAATGCCAATGAGAATGAGAATGAGAAGAAGGAGAACCCATGAGCCGATTCTTGAGTGTTTGCTTGCTGGCAGTTTGCGGGATAGTCTCGGTCCTCGCGTCGCCTCACTCTCCGCAGACCACTTCGATGGCAGGCGACCGGGCTAATGCTTCGAAAGCAACAATCGAGGGCTTGGTTCGGGATGTTGCCTGTCCCATTCAGAACCTGGATGGAACTGCGACTAACCTAAGCCTCAAATGCGTGAGGGAATGCGTGAGGGGTGGTTCGCCGCTCGTTATTCTGACGAAGGACGGTGAGTTGTATTTCCCCATCTCCGCCAAAATGCCTGACACCGATCAGCGGCAAAAACTGATGCCATTCGTCGGCAAATACGTGCGGGCTAGCGGGACCGTATTTGAGCGGAAAGGGACGCATGCCATCGTGATCACGGAAATTAAGGAAATGAAAGAGATCCACTTGACGCTGGATGGACAGTAACTCAGGCTCACCGAGAATTTGGGTGGACGGCCAAAACATCTGATCTCGCCGGCATAACCAACGCTGGGGGTGCCCCATCCTTCGCGCACTTTGCGAAGGGTGGATCTGGGACGAACGCCCCGCCTTCTTTCATCACATTTTTCTTGTACGGTCATCACAGACAACCAACCCGAACCCTGCAAGAATTCTCGAGAGTGCAGCATCGAGAAGTGCGCCCGTCTCCAGAGACGGTTCCATTTCCAGCGCTCTTTGACAATTTGGCGCGCGCCTGTGTGGTGACGGGCCTCTGGCCCGTCCCAGCCTGGCCCCGAGCACAGTCAAAGAAAAAACCAGCACCGAAGTCCCGAGCGAAGCAAAGGATTTCGCCGCTAAGTCCTTATTAATCAATTATCCCCCAAGTAAGTCCTTTAGATCCAATTATCTGAAAAATTCCCCCGCTAACCCCATGATTCTAATAGAACGAAAAAAGGGGGGGGTGGGGGTACCCCCAAAGAGCGCTCAAACGCATTTTTACTCAGAGCTGACAGCTGAGAGCTGACAGCCGATTCTAGGAGCCATCATAAATGTCAACCCATCAAATCGAACTTTGCCAGCACACAAAAATGAACGGAGACCGCTGCGGAGCGCCCGCCCTGCGCGATCAAAAGTTTTGCCGCTTCCACAACTACTGCAGCCCAGTGAAGGTCGACGTCAGCACCTCCGCCGCCGTCCCTGCCGCCCCCTTCTTCCTGCCCGTCCTTGAGGACGCCCCCTCGATCCAGTTAGCGATTACGCAAGTCTGCGAGCACCTGCTGGAGCGGCGTCTCGACCCGAAAAAGGCTGGCGTTCTGCTCTACGCCATGCAGGTCGCGTCATCGAATCTGGGCCGCCTGAACGAGGATAAAAGTCAGAAGAAAAGTACCGAGGAGAATAATCAGGAGAAAAGCGCAAGCGATTCCGCCGCCATCTCGTCAGCCGAACCTGATCGCCTGCCGCCCGGAACCATTCAGGCATGCAAGCAGCCGCGGCGATTCACGGTCTGAATTGGTTGCTGTACACTTCCTATTCATGCCCGTGACCACCTACCTCGAAGCCATCCGCCAGGGAATCTGGGAAGAGATGGAACGCGACCCAAGCGTCTTCTGCATCGGCGAAGACATCGGCATCTACGGCGGAGCCTTCAAAGTCACCGACGGCTTCATCGACCGCTTCGGTCCCGAGCGCGTAATCGACACGCCGATCGCCGAGTCGGCCATCATCGGCGCGGCCTTCGGCGCCGCCCTCACCGGACTGCGCCCCGTAGCCGAGTTCCAGTTCATGGACTTCATCGGCTGCGCCTTCAATCAGATCGTCAACATGGTCGCCATGTCCCACTACCGCTGGGGAGCGCCAGCCCCTCTGGTGCTGCGTGGCCCCAGCGGCGGCAATGTGCACGGCGGCCCGTTTCACTCGCAAAATCCTGAAATGTGGTTCGTGCACGCACCCGGCCTGAAAGTAGTCTGCCCCGCGACCGCCTACGATGCCAAGGGACTCATCAAGTCGGCAATTCGAGACAGCAACCCGGTAATTTTTTTTGAACACAAGTATCTCTACCGAAGAATCAAAGAAGACATTCCAGGCGCAGAAGACGACTACGTGGTTCCGATCGGAAAAGCGCGGGTCGCGCGCGAGGGCCATCATCTCAGCGTGATCACCTACGCGGCCATGCTGTATACCGCGCTCGAAGCCGCCGATATCCTGAGCAAAGAAGGAATCGAACTCGAAATCCTCGACCTGCGCACGGTCTCACCGCTCGATCGCGAGGCGATTGCCGCCACCGTGAAGAAGACCAACAAAGTCATCATTCTGCACGAACACTCGCGCACCGGAGGACTCGCAGGAGAAATTTCCGCGATCATCAACGAAGAAGCCTTCGACGATCTCGATGGTCCCATCGTGCGCCTGACGTCGCTCGACACGCCGGTTCCGTTTTCTCCGCCGCAGGAGGAGTTTTTCCTCCCCAAAGTGTCCGACCTGGTGCGCGAGGCGCGCCGACTGCACGCATACTGAGCTCTGGGGTCGTGCTCTGAGGAGTCGTGCTCTCAGGTGCAGGCAGTAAAGACGCATTCTGCTGACCCGCTGGACTCAGTTATAGATAGAATGCAGCAAGCATAATTTCCAGGCTGTTCCGAGGGCCCGACATGCGCAACTTCATTCTGGGGATTGTCATCACCATTCTGGTTCTCTTGATTGGCAGCCTTGGCATTGCCTTGCTCGGCTTCTTGCCCACCCGCGCCAACAGCGCTCCCCCCGACATAGAAAGCCACATCGCCATGAGCGCGCTCGACAATTCCGTCGATCGCCATGCTCCCCGCGTGAACAATCCCGTTCCCCCCACAGACGAGAATCTGATCGCAGGTCTGAAGATCTACACCATGAATTGCGCGTTGTGCCATGGCGACGTCAACCGCCAGCCCTCGGCCCTGGAGAAATCTTTCTATCCGCATTCGCCGAACCTCATCCTTCATCCACTCGACGACGAGGAATGGCACGTCTTTTACGTGATCCGCACTGGCATCCGCTACACCGGAATGCCCGCCTGGGACAAGGCGCTCTCTGAGTCCGACATGTGGAAGGTCACCGCATTCCTCACCCGCGTAAACAAGCTCCCACCAGCCGTACAAGATTATTGGAAGAAATCCACCGGCACAGCCCCACCCACCAGCGCGGAAGAAGGCCACGACCACAAATAGAGGGTTGCGTAATGATAGAAAGTTGCGTGGGAGAAGGTCGTGTGGTGGCGGGGCTCAGCCCCGCACTGCCCCTATCCCGGCGGATAGCTGAAATTGACGGTTATCGTAGTTTGGGTTGCCGCCGCGTGACCGTTGATATTGTACGGTTGGAACCGCCACTGCTTAACCGCGGCAATCGCCGCTCGGCCCAGGATGAAGTATCCTCGAACAATTTTCAGATCCTCGACGCTGCCATCGCGTCCGACCACCGCCTGCAGCACTACCGCTCCATGAAGTTTCTGCGCCAGCCCTTCCGCTGGATACACCGGATCAACGCTATGCACCAGCATGGCCCGCGCTGCTTCTTCGCTCAACGCGACAGGTTCGCTGAATTGCTGAACTGCTGGCTGCGGCTGTGGTGCCGAAGGCGGCATCATCTGCGCCGCGTTCACCGTCACCACCACTGGCCGCTCAATCGGCGGCGAGTCTCTCATGCTGTCGGGAATCGCGGCTCGTTCCACGCGGACAGGCGCCGCTTCCTGATGCTCAAACACTGGCACGGGCAGAGGAAAATCGGGAGCCTTAGGCAAGGTAAAGCGCGCTTCCGTCACCGTGGATTCCGTCGCCACCACTCCCAGCGCCGGCGTCTGTGCACTAGAACCGGCCGGACCTCTGCTGTAGTACGCATCCTGTTGCGAGTCATTCCCCGCGGAGCCGACGGGCTGCGCCCCGGTTTGGTTCATATAAAAAAGCGCCGCCACCGATTCCCGCAAAACACGGAATCTTCCTTCCCGCGTGTGCGACAGGTATTCGATGACTGCGCGCGAGTTCCAAAGGCAAAACCCCGCCGTAAGCACGAGCACCGCGGCAAAAGGTCCACGAAACCCTATCGCATAGCTGCGTTTTCGAGGCTCTTCGTCGTCGCTCCCAATTTCGCCGTCGAAGTTGCCGTCCTGCCCTGCGTCTATTTCCGGAGAGCCGTCTGATGCATCCTGCTGACTTTGCTCGGGTGCGTGGGAATCGCCAGAACCCATGTCCATATTGCCGTTCGCGTCGCCGCCTGCGCCGGACGACTCCGCCACATCCCCTCCGCTGGGTGCTTGCATCTGCTCACATGCCTTCGCCAGCACCGCGTCGGCCTCTTCGGCGGAAATCGGACGATAGATCAGAAAATCGAGCCGGTTGTCGCGCATGTCCGCCGCCTCGGGTTCATGATCGACGATGGCAATGGCGACCGTGTTGCGGTTCGGAGTGGACTCGCGAGCACGCTTCAACAGGAAGCCTGCCTCCGGCTGGTCAGCCCAGTCCACGATCAGGCACGAAACGGCACGCGTCTTTGCTTTTTCGATGGCTGAAAAGATGTCGGAGCACGCTTCAGCGCGGATCCCCGTACTCTCGCACGCCGTCGTCATGGCGGCATTCGTCTCGGGGCTTGTTGAAAACAACAGGGCGCGGAAAGCCATCGCGCCATTAGCTTATCGGCGTTTCCTCAACCGCGACAGGTAACCTCGGGGTAGTCCATTCGTGGAATCTGGCCACGCCGCTTGTAACCTACTCCATTCCAGCGTCGGTGACTTTAGTAACCTGCCGCCGATCGCCGTGACAACGTTAGATCTCAGCCCACGCTCCCGATAACTCACGGCGCAGCATCCGCTGCCGTTCCTGCATCTTGCGCTGCTCATCCTGCAGTTTTCGCCGCGACTCCTGCAGTTCCTTCTCCAGGTCTTTCCGGCACGATTCCTGCTGCTCCACTTTCTCATTGATGGCCGGACCCAACCGGGCGATTTCCGCTTCGGCGCGGTTGATCGCCTGCTCCGTTTCCACGCTGACATCGGGAACGTCAAAGCTGTCTTCGAGCAGAGTGCCGGAATCCTTTTTCTCCGGAAGAGTCAGAGTCAAAGTCTGCTCTCTCTTCTCGCGAATCACCGTTACCGCCGCTGTTGCTCCCGACGACGACCGCAGCGCATGAGTGAAGTCAGACGTATCGCGCACCGCTTGGTTGTTGACCTTAACCACCACGTCTCCAGCACGGAATCCGCCTTTTTCCCCGCGACTGCCTTTTTCCACCGAGCGTACCAGTACGCCCTTGCCGTCCTTGACCCCGAAGAAATCTCCCAGTTGCGAGGTAATGTTTTCCACCATCAGCCCGCTGCGTGCCGATTGGTGGACAACGACCACCGAGACAGGAAAGTCAAAGTCCGGCATCGACGAGACCTTCGGCATTTCGAACTTGAATTCTCCTTCCTTCGGCTCCCATGCCATCGACTTGTGCCGATCGGCAAGTTGCACTTTGATCGTCTGCGGTTGACCGTCGCGGCTGATGCCGAGATTCACCACACGGCCTGGCGGCGTCTCCTTAATCATGCGGCGCAATTGGGCAGCACTCTCTACCGCCGTATCGTTCAGGCTTAGGATGACGTCATGCTCGTGCAGCCCGGCTTTTCCGGCAGGAGCGTCCTGGTCGACCATCGTCACCTCTGCTCCGTGCTCTTCCTTGAGCTTCAATTCTCCCAGCCGCTCGGCCGAAACGTCAGCGATGTCCACTCCGAGATACGAAGATCCGCCTCCGTCCTCAGCGCCGTAACTCCAGTCCCAGCTTTCGCCGGCGCGGTCATAGTTAAGCTGCTCTGGGTTAAGTTCGGCTGGTTGCGCGCTTGCGACCAGCGTAAAAACAAACATGCAAAGCAGGAAGCGATGGATCATAAGCCCTCCTGGACAAAAGCTAGTCGTTGGTCGTTCGTCGCCGGTCGTCAGCAAATCCTCGCGGTCCGCGGCCAGCGACAGTCTCTACCGACTGACGCGCCGGAAGCTGACATTTCCGGAATTCGTGCGGACCTTCAGTTCCGGCCCGCCACCGTTGAGTTGACCCTCTGCCGTCACCGTTTTTTCCCACGGCCCACCTTCACTCGACACGTGAATGTCGGAGAAGTCGCTGCGAATCGTGTGGCCATTCGCGCTTTCGATCTCCGCCCGGATGGAGATCGCCAGATCACTCGCAAGATACACGGTGATGTCGCCCGCCGAGGTCTCCAGCGTGGAATTGTTGTGACTGGCGGCTCCAGTTGATGAGAGCAGCTTCACAATGATTCCGCCAGCCGAGGTTTCCGCCTGCACCGACGTCGCTCCATCCAATTGGATAGTGCCTCCGCCGGTCTGGGCCTGCACCCTCCCCTTCGCGGAAACCAACCGAATACTGCCCGCGCCGGTTTCAATTTCAGCCGCCCCTCCAATCTCACCCAGGTCGACGCTGCCTCCACCGGTAGTGGCCTTCACCCGCCCGCTGCACTTGTCCACCCGAATACTGCCCCCGCTCGTCTCCAGCACCGCGCCTTGCAGGCCGGAAAGGACGACCACGCTTCCCCCCCCACTTTCGGCCTTGATCTCGCCCTTGGCGGATGCAACCTTGATGTTTCCTCCGCCCGTTTGCAGGCTCACATTACCTTCCACGCTGCCAACTTCAATCGTGCCCCCGCCCGTTTCCGCCGTCACCTCGCCGCCGATATCATCCAGGTGAATATTCCCGCCGCCACTCTCGAGGTCGGCTCGTCCGGCGATCCCGGTCGTGTTCACGTTGCCGCCCCCGGTCTCGATCTTGGCCGACTGCAAGTTCCGCGGCACGTGGATGACAAAATCATCGGCGCACTTTCGATCCCGCCCGCCTGACTCCGCCACGATCCACGCCGTGTCTCCCTTCACCGAAGTGCTGATCCTGTAAGACTCGAATTGGCGGCGCGCTTGCTGTTCTGAAGATGTATATGCCCGGCGATGAATGACGTATGTGATTCCCGCTTGCGATCCGCCCTCGACCCGTACCGAACCCACATCCAGTTTCACCCGCAGACTCTTCGCAGTACCCAAGTCTCCCGTCATTTCTTGGACCCAGTCGCTGCCTTCCCGATACACCCTGGTTTCCTGGCCCAGAGCCAGCGATGCCAGGACGGTCACCAGCCCGGCCACGCCAGCAAGTTTGATTGCGTGCTTCAATGAATGTCCTCCTCAGTTAATAAAGTCGTTAGATTAATGGAGCGCCGGGCGCCCCGCCCGGCCACCTCGGGATCGGACGCGCGAGGCGCCCGTCCCCCAACTAATCCATCTCCGGCATCTGCGCCAGCATCGTACGCGCCTGCGAACGAATCGAGACATTCTGATCCGTCTGCGACAACTTGATCAGCACCGATCGCACGTTGCTGTCCGTTTTCATCGGTTCCACCAGCCGCAAGGCCTGCAGCCGCACACCGGAGTTCGTGTCGCTGATGAGCGCCCGCAAAACTCCATCCCGCACTCGCGGATCCTGCCGCACAAAGCCGCTCAGACCATCCAGCGCCTTCAACCGCACACCCGGATTGGTATCGTTCTGCAGCGCATACATCAACGCTTCCCGCACGCGCGAATCGTCGGGCGCCTGGGTCAGCAAATCCACCGAATCCATCCGCACGCCAGAGTTGTAATTGTTACGCGCCGCGAACAGCAGCAATTGCTGGATGCGCTGGTCGTTCAGCGAGCCCTGCGCTTCCTGGGTCGAAACCGTGTCGTACTTGATGCTCACCTGATTCGATCCCGGCTCCTGCGTCACCGAGCGGATGCCCGCAATGGCGGACGATTCCACTGGTTGATTGGCCGCCGGATTCCCCGATTCGAGCGAGCCCGTTACCACGCCGCCCCCTTCACGTCCGGAAAGAAAGTTGTAGGTCGCTCCAATGCCTCCGCCAAATCCCACGATGAAAATCACTGCAGCCAACGCCGGCGCCATCCGAATCTGTCGCAGCCACGTTGCGGGCTCAAGAATCAGCCGCTGCCAGAAGCCTCCCGGCCGGGTCGTTTCCAGCGCTTCCTGCAACCGCATCCGCGACGACGCCAGCAGGTTTGGAGTCGGCTCCGCCACCGGCATTTCCGAGAGCGTCGCGTGGAACTTGCGCGCCGCTTTCAACTCGGTGGCGCATTCCGGACACCGCGCCAGGTGCTGCTCCACCTCGTAGCGGGCATCGTCTTCCAATTCGTTGTATACGTAGAACAGAACGTTTTGCCGCACCCAATCACATTTCATTTTCGTATCCCTTCGCGGAAAGTTGCAGGCGGTTGAATCCCCGCCGCAGCTTCGAGCCACGCGCTTCGAGTTTCGAGCGAACCGGTTGCTCGAGGCTCGCGGCTCGTAGCTCGTAGCTGTCTCTCATCGCATCTCCGCCAGCGCGGCCCGCAGTTTTTGCGTCGCGCGAAATAACGTATTCTTCGCCGTCTCTTCCGTCGTATTCAGCATCTCGCCCACCGTGCGCAACTTCAGCCCGTGATAATGCTTCAACTCGAACACCATCCGTTCGCGAGGCGTCAGCGTGGTCAATGCCGCGCCAATCTTCCGTCCCAGCTCCCGCCGCATCAAATCGCGTTCCGGGTTCGCTCCCGAGCGCACGTCCGCGAACTGTTCCAGCCGGCTGTATTCCTCGCCCGACGCGTCCACCGCCACCGGAGCATCTTCCTTCCGCACATTTCGTTTTCGCAGATGATCGAGGCAGAGATTGGTGACGATGCGGTAGATCCACGTGTAGAAGGAGCACTCAAAACGAAAGCTGCCCAGATTCTTGTAGGCCTTGAGAAAGGCCTCCTGATAAACGTCCTGAGCGTCCGACTCCGATCCCGTCAGGTGCAGCGCCAGTCGCAGAACTGACTGATCGTAATGACGCACCAATACCTCGAAGGCCGCGCGGTTTCCCTGCTGCGCCTCCCGGATCAGGCTCGTGTCGTCAATGCGGTTGCTCTGCGCTGCCAAGGAGCCCCTCATATTCCAATTCAACGTGGGGTTCTGGTTGCCGCCGCTGTCCTGTACCGCCCGCCTCGGACGGGAAATCTCGCCAACCGGAATTGCTACCGCGTAAGAGTCGGCCGGCATGGTCTGTCTCTGTCCCCTACAAGTGAATCGAACCTCAGCCTTGCACGGAAATAGACGGAGCAGCAACCCGAAGGTTAGCAGATTATAGGAAGTTGGCCCTTGGTTTGCTTGACAGTTTGTTTGTGTAGGGACAGCCGCCCCCGGCTGTCCAAGCCGAGCGCAGCTCGGCAGTTGCCACAGCCACAGCACTCCAGAGTCGCTACAATCGGTCAAACCTCAGCCGCATTTCGTTCGTGGCCTCAAACCCAAGCTTTTCATACAAAGCCCGGCCTTCGTGGCTTGCGTGCAGATTGACAGCACGCAATCCCCGCGCCTTGACCCAGGCCATAATGGTCACCATGATTTCGCGCGCTACCCCTCGCCTGCGAAACTCCGGCTCCGTGTACACATTCAAAATCACCGCCCGCTCGGTGCATGGATCTTTAGGATTCGCCGGCCAAGGACACAGCAGCACGCCTCCGCCGCCACAGACGTGCCCCGAGCCATCCAGCGCCAGCCAGTGGCGATACGAACCATCGGCCAGAGCCCGCGCCAGCCAAAGACTTGCCACTTCCACTATCCGGTCAAGCTCCTCGACCGTGCCTTCGCCCATATCGCGAAACATCGAACGTCGATGGTGAAGAATAACCGCCGACTCGCTCGGCGCTGCCTCTCGAATCGTGATTTCAGTTAGCCTCGCCATCACTCTCGACCCGTCCCTTTTTCCCAGAATTGTCATCCCCAATCATGAATTGTCATCCCGAGCGGAGCGAGGGATCTGCAGTTAGCCCGAAGTCCCCGCGCCGCCGTGCCTCCGATGCTCTCAAAAGGTACAATAAAACCCAGCCGAGGCCAGTTGGATTCATGTACGAAGTCACTGTCGAAGACACATTCGCCGCAGGACACTACCTGCGCAACTACAAGGGCAAGTGCGAGAACCCGCACGGCCATAATTACAAGATTCGTGTGACCCTCGCGGGCGCGGAACTCGACAAGGCCGGCCTGCTGCTCGATTTCAAAGACCTGAAAGACGTGATGAAGCACGCCATTGACCGTCTCGACCACCAGATGATCAATGACATCGAGCCCTTCACCGTCCTCAATCCCTCCGCCGAGAATCTCGCGAAATATTTCTATGACGAAACCAACACGCGCCTAAGCAGCGTAACCAACGGCAGGGTGAGAGTGAAAGACGTCACCGTGTTTGAAACCGATACCACGACGGCCCGCTACTCCGAGTAAAATTATTGAGACATTGAATCATTTAGTCATTGAATCATTGAAGGCTCTTGCATTGGACGTTTCAATGATTCAATGACTAAATGCCTCAATGATTCAATGTTCTTAATGATTCAATGCTTCAAATAACAGAAATCTACAAGTCGCTTCAGGGCGAATCGACATACGCCGGCCTGCCCTGCGTCTTCGTGCGTCTGACGGGATGCAATCTGCGCTGCTCCTGGTGCGACAGCGAATTCAGTTTCTATGGCGGAAAAAAGATGGCGTTGCAGGAAGTGCTCACCGAAGTTGCCCGTCTGAGCCCGTCCGGCGGACTGGTCGAGATCACCGGCGGCGAACCGATGTTGCAGGAGCGTGAAGTCATCCCGCTCATGGAACAGCTTCTGGACGCTGACTACCAGGTGTTGCTCGAGACCAGCGGCGAACGCCCATTGGCGCGGGTTCCGAAACCAGTCATAAAGATCGTCGATGTAAAGTGTCCACACTCCGGCGAACCTGACACGTTCGCACTCGAAAATCTGAACGCACTCCGGCCGCACGATGAACTCAAGTTCGTCCTGACCGACCGGGTTGACTACGAATTCGCCCGTGACTTCGTCCTGCATCACGGCCTGGCGGAGCGCGTCCACGCCATTTTATTTTCCCCAGCGTTCGAAAAAACCGCTGCCGGCGCCAGAGACACCTCGCACTGCCAACTCGATCCCCAAGAACTCGCCCAATGGATCCTCGCCGACAACGTTCCCGCCCGCCTCAGCCTGCAAATCCACAAACTGATTTGGGATCCCGCCGCCAAAGGCGTCTAGCAAGGCTTGTGCATCGAAAAGCTCGTGTGGTGACGGGGCTCTGCCCCGTCCCGTGGCGGGGCGGAGCCCCGCCACCACACAGCCGCATGCAATCCCTACGCCGTCTTCGCCCGCACCCGGTTCTCCGCGCGCAGGTGCGCCACCACCAGCCGTATGTCGTCGAAACTGACGTAAGGCGGCACCGCTTCTTTAATGTCTCTGAGCCGTTCGACCCCCTGCTTCAGGCACGCCGCCTCAATCAGCGGCTGCGCGTCGGGCGAAATCCACTTCGCATCCAGCTTCACCTGCCCACTCTCGATCAAATTCGCCACCGTGCAAACGATAGTCGAAACCTG
The DNA here is from genome assembly GCA_963747545.1 of uncultured Acidobacteriaceae bacterium. GTDB lineage: Bacteria > Acidobacteriota > Terriglobia > Terriglobales > Acidobacteriaceae > Acidiflorens. The sequence continues at coordinate 843,457 of CAVVFQ010000007.1, forward strand.
CCGCGCCCGAATGCGCCCAATCTCCTCGAAGCTGCGGCCCTCATTCAAAAGTCGAAGCGTGTGTTCCGCCGGAGCCAACTCCCTGGCCATCGCCGGCGCGGCCCGCGCTCCGTCGCCAAAGTTCCGCAAAGCCTGTAGAATTTCCGCGCCGTACACATCCGCCTTCTTTTCCCCAATCCCCGGCACCTGCTTCAACTCTGCAAAATTCGCCGGACGCCGGCGGCACAACTCCTCCAGCGTGCTGTCGTGCAGAATAATGTAGGCGGGCACCTTGTTCTCCCGCGCCATCTTTCGCCGCCATTCGCGCAGGTACTCCGCCAGCACCGGATCCGATTCCGCCGGCGCCAAGTCCCGTACCCGCGGCTTCTCCGACCGCATTTGCGGGGTATAAAACGACGGAAAGGACGGAGATGACGTCGCAGGCATATACGTCTTTCGTCCTGTCACGCCCGGCAGTGCAAGGGTCGCGATCTCCTTACTCAGCCACTCCGGCTTGGCGGCGCAATTGTCGCAGTTCCCGCAACGCTCCCATTTCGGAGTCTCTCCAAAGTGCAGGCAAATCTGCCGGTGGCGACAGCGAGGAGAATCCGCGAACCGGCTGATCACCCGTTTCCGCTCGAACGACCGCTCGCGCTCCGCGTCATCCGAAATCTTGTTGATGAAATACTCCAGCAACACATGATCGCGCTTCTGCCAGAGCAGCACGCAATCCGCCGGACGCCCGTCCCGCCCCGCCCGCCCAGCCTCCTGGTAGTACTGTTCAATCGATTTCGGCAGCGACAGATGAATCACCGCCCGCACCGCGGGCTTGTTGATGCCCAGCCCGAACGCGATCGTCCCGACCAGCACCCGCACTTCGTCCGACATCCATCGTTCCTGATTCTGCTGGCGCTTAGGTGATTCCATCTTCGCGTGATAAGGAATCGCCGCAATCCCGCTCTCCTCCAGATACTCGACCGTCTCTTCGACCCGGCGAATCGTGGGCGAATATACGATCACGCTCTCTCCCGCGTACTGTCGCAAAGCACGGCCGAGCAGTTCCATCTGCGTGCGCGCCTCGCACTCGTGCACCACGTAGCTCAAATTCTTGCGGTGGAAGCTGGCGATGTAAAGATGTGGATCGCGCATCTGCAACTGCTTCAGAATGTCGTGCCGCACCTGCCGTGTCGCGCTCGCCGTGAACGCCGCAATCGGACGGTCAGGAAAGCTCGTACGCAGCCGGCTCAACTGCCGATAGTCCGGCCGAAATTCGTGCCCCCACTCTGAAATGCAATGCGCCTCGTCGACCGCAAAGAAACCCACCGGCACTCTGCTCAGCCATTCGAAAGTATTTCCCGCGGCCAGCCGCTCCGGCGAAAGATAAAGCAGGCGATATTCCCCGCGCGCCGCTTTCTCCATCACCTGCCGCCGCTCCGACGAACTCTGCATACTATTGATCGCCGCCGCCGGAATGCCCATCTGCGCCAGTTGCGCCGCCTGGTCCTGCATCAGCGCGATCAGAGGAGAAACAACCACCGCCGTCTTCCCGGAAATCACCGCCGGAAGCTGGTAGCACAGCGACTTCCCGCCGCCGGTCGGCATCACCACGCAAGTGTCGTGCGCAGCCAGCACACTCCGGATAACATTCTCCTGCTTGGGGCGAAATTCGTGGTATCCCCAATAGCGTCGCAGCGCTTCCGCCAAGTTTGGACCAGCTTCTGGCATTCTTTTTTCGGGCCTTCTCGGCAGTATAGCCTTAGACCTATTGGCGAAGTCTGTGAGCGCTCGACGCTAGATTTGTGATGAATCACGTAGGGACGGCCGCCCTCGGCCGTCCAGCAGCGCCCATGAGCCTGAGAAATAGAATCCGATGACCGAGCAGCGAATCACCCTCGGCGTAATCTCCGACACTCACGGCCTGCTGCGCCCCGAAGCGATTCGAGCCCTGCGTGGATCCGACCGCATCCTCCACGCCGGCGACGCCGGCTCCCCTGAAATCCTCGATGCACTCGCACAAATCGCGCCCGTAACCGCGATCCGCGGAAACGTCGACACCGAGATCTGGGCGCGCGCGCTGCCCGAAACCGAAGTCGTCGAAGCCGGCGGCGTGTCCATCTATATGCTTCATGATCTCGGCCGCCTCGATCTGAAGCCGCCAGCCGCCGGATTCCGCGTGGTCATCTACGGCCACAGCCATCAGCCGAAAATAACGGAGAAAGACGGCGTCCTCTATTTCAATCCCGGCAGCGCCGGCCCACGCCGCTTCAAATTACCGGTGACCGTGGGGAAGCTGATGATCAAAGCAGGAAAAGTACAAGCAGAATTGATCGAGTTGAAAACTTAGCGGTGGAAAGAAAAAGGCCGGCTCACAAGCCGGCCCCTTTTGATCATGTCGCGCGGACATTCTTGTCCGCGAAAATTTACTTCTTCGGCGCGATCGCGTCCTTCGCGGCTTTCGCCACGCGGAACTTTACCACCGTCTTCGCCTTAATCTGAATCGGTTCGCCGGTCTGCGGATTGCGTCCCATGCGGGCCTTGCGATGCGCCTTCACCAGGCGGCCGAGGCCGGGAACAACGAACACACCGTTCTTCTTCGTCTCTTTAATCGCTGTGTCTGCCAGGTGCTCCAGAAACGCTGCGGCAGTCTTGTTGTTGAGTTCGAGCTTCTCGGCCAGATGCCGAGTCAGTTGAGTTTTGGTCATACCAGAAGCCATGAATTCCTCCTTCAGGGACTTACAAATTTGCGTGTATCCAGCGCATAGTAACGCAATCAGCTGTGGAAAAGTAGCATTTTATGCATATTTTATGCGGTTTCCAGTGAGGTACCCCTTGAAAATCGGCATAAATTGGGGGTTTAGCGCCGGAAGAGCGCCCCAATAGCGCATTTCGAGGCTAGAACGGAAGCATGAGGCACCCGCCCAGCGTTCAGCGCGGATGCACCTTGCATGCATGCGCGACGCAGTACCGGTTCCGCGCAAACCACCGATAACCTACGCGGAGCAAGCGGTTGAAACCCGGCAAGCTGAAAATCGCATAGAACGGCCACGCCCACCAGATCCGTCGCGTCACATATAAATAGACGTCGGCTCCAGAAATCAGCTGACCATCCGCCGTGAGCAATCGTATGTCAGTAAGCAGTTCGTCATTTGGCATCTTCAGCCTCTCGGCAACCCATGGCTCGTCAAGCGACGCTATCGCAAACCCGCACCGCCCGAGAGTTCCCGCCCAGTACTTGACCCAGCGCGAGCAGAACCCACACTGCCCATCATAAAGAACAACGCCCAGAACCAAGCCGCGGTCCGGACGTCGGGTTTCAGCGCTCACCGGCACAGTCATAATCTTCGCCCCGCATCACGGCAACCGGGGTCCTTCCCGCCAGAAAAGCAGATTGCGGTTTTCCACGGAGCTAGTGCAAGCCATCACGGCCGCCCGGCCATCTCCAGAACCTTTTCCGCCGTCATACCCCTCTCGCGCAAATGCCGGATGCTCAGCGCATCGTGCCGTTTCGCCAGTCGCACTCCCGCGGCATCTCGCACCAGTTCGCAATGAAAATAGTCGGGAGCCGCATGTCCGAGAGCGTGCATGAGCAACAGTTGCCGCGCCGTCGACTTCAGCAAATCCGCGCCCCGCACAACTTCCGTGATTCGCATCGCCGCATCGTCAACCACCACCGCCAGTTGGTATGCGGGGACATCGTCGCGCCGCCAAACGAGAAAATCGCCGAAGTCACGACCCGCAACATAGCGCCGCCGGCCCAGATTCCTATCCGTAAATTCAACCGCCTCGCCCTCGGAAACGCGAAACCGCCAGTTCACGCCCGTCGGCTCCACGAACTCGCCCGCATCCTTGCGCTCACGGCACGTCCCCGGATAGATAGGCTCATCGTCATCATCCGCATCATTCGGAGCGCTCGCCGCCTGCGCCAGGTCCTTACGCGAACAGCTGCACGGATACAGAAACCCGCCCTCCCGAAGCCGCCGCCAAGCGTGCAGATAATGCGCCCAGCGCTCACTTTGCGAGTAAGGGCCACATGGCCCGCCGCAATCCGGTCCCTCCTGCCAGCCAATGCCCAGCCAGCGCAAATCTTCCATCACGGCGCGAGCGAATTCCGCCCGCGAGCGCTGCGGATCCAAATCCTCATTGCGCAAAATCAAAGTTCCCTGATTCTCGGTCGCCCGTTGCGCCGCGATCCAGAAAGTCCGTGCATGCCCGACATGCAACAGCCCAGTCGGCGAAGGCGCCAGGCGCCCGCGATACATTCGGCTATGACGAAGGGCTTCCCGATCACTAACGGAAAAACTGGGCGTGACTTTGCTCACAGAGGCATGGCTCCAAAAGCATAACTCGCAAAAGCCGCTCGCAAGATCATTCTAGCGACAAACGCCACAGCTCACGGACGTGTCGCCCGCCACACGGCGTGTATGACGGCGCGCACAGTCCCGCGTGACGCTCGCCCATAAATCCAGTCGCATCAACAGCCGCCAATTGGCCGCTCTCCTGCCATATCACTCGCGACTGCGCCAGCCGCAGAGGAGGTGACAAAATGGCAACCATTTGGAAATCCACAAACCAGAAATCCACCAATCAAGTTACTAACCACACAATCTTCGGGACGCTCTTTTCGTCCTGGTCGCGCCAGCAGAAGCTGGCTATGATCGCATGCGTCGCGATGCTCGGGGTTTTGCTCGCGATGAGCGCGTGCTCGGAGCAATCTTCAAAACCGGCGCTGGCAGGCATTTCCAGCCCAGCGTCCAATTCGGCACCGCCCGCGGGCGCGGTCACAACCGCACAGGCAAACACCGCGGTTCCAGTTGCGGCCGCGAAGAAGATCCCCAGGAAGCGTCCCGCGAACGTCACTTATAGCGACGATAACTCCGGCGTTTCGTTTCTCTATCCACGGAAGTTCCTACTGACCTCAGGCAATGACGCATCGCCCCAGCTCGCAGGCTTGGGTGCTGCGTCGATGAACTTCGTCCAGCCCGGCGGAGTTGCGGTCGCGACCGTGGTGCTGCCCGACGGTTCATATCCCGGAACCGACTTCGCATCCGCTTTCTTCAACGTGAACGTCAATCGCAACGTCTCCGAGCAGGAGTGCGCGCACTTCGCCCTGGCCGATTCGCACAATGTCAACGGCCAGTCCACGGACACCGAAAAAGTGAAAATCGGCGCGACCGACATGGAGACGACTTCCAACTTCTCCGCCAGCGCCCTGACGCAAACCGAAACGCAGTACTACCATAGCTACGAAAATGGCGCTTGCTACGAGTACGTCCTGAGCCTGGGCACCGCCGGGTACGGCGTCAAGGACGGTGCCGAACCGGTCAACCGCGACGTAGTTTTCGCCAAGCTGGAGAAGATCCTGGCCACGGTTAAGATTAAGGCCGCTCCAGTCGAGCAGCATGAAGCCGAATCAGCAGTCGGCGCAGCCGCCGGCGGCAAGTAACCAAGGCAAGCGACCAACGAAAGATCGGGTGGTCGGATCATCGGGCGATCTTGAATAACCCGATGGCCTGATCACCCGATTTTCTGCATCATCACCGCACCAATCTGGTCTACAACAAGCTCCTCGGGACCGGCGAGGCGGTGGTTGGAGACAACGTGAAGATTCAGATTGATGCGGAAACAGTGAAGAAGAAGTAAGAGGAGGTTGTGTGGTGGCGGGCTCTGCCCCGCCCCGGACGGGCTGAAACCCCGTCGCCGACACCAGTTCGCGCGGGTCTGCTTCCGGTATGATCGATCCGTGGTGACCAATCGCGTCGCAAAGAACAAACTACAACTTTTGCATTCCGAAAAGCTGGGCGCGCTGGGCTGGCTGGTGCACGCTTTCTCGACGCGGCATGGCGGAGTGTCGCGCAGCTACGGCGGAAATGCGCTGAATCTCGGGTTCACGAAGCATGACTCGCGCGCAGCCGTCGAGCGCAACCGCGAGCTGTTCCTCAAGCAACTAGGCGTAGCCAACGGACGCAAAAGCTGGCCGCTGATTTCCCTGCGGCAGATTCATTCCGATTTGATTCACCGAGTCGATGGAGCGCGAGAGGTGCCAGAACAGCCTCTTGCCGGCGACGGGTTGATCACGGACACACTAGGCCTGGTCATAGCCGTGCAAGCTGCCGATTGTCTTCCCGTCATTCTGGTCGATCAGAAACGGCGAGCCGTCGGCGTTTTCCATGCCGGCTGGCGCGGCACGGTTAAGCGCATCGTTGAGAAAGGTGTCGGCGAGATGCGCCAGCATTTCAAAAGCGATCCCCGGAACCTGGTGGCGGCGATTGGACCGGGCGTGCACGGCTGTTGCTACGAAGTGGGCGAAGAAGTGCGCACCAGGTTTGAAACTCAGTTTGCGTACGCTGACACTTTGTTCCGCGAGGTGAAGGAATCGGACCCGGTGCGGGAAAAATATCCGTTGCTGTTCCTGACCGCGCGCGCGCCGGGACACAGCGAATTGCCGCCCAAACTTTTCCTTGATCTGGTAGAGGCAAACCGCAGGCAGCTGCTGGATGCCGGCGTCCGGGCGAAGAACATCGATACGGCAGCACCGTGTACGGCTTGCCATACGGACCTGCTGTTCAGCTTCCGGTCGGAGAAGGGCGTGACCGGGAGGATGATGGCTGCGGCAGGAATCAGACCTGAGTAAACCAATCGCGCTTCGCGCGATGCGGCGAACGAATGCGTCGCCCCTACGCAGTCTGTTACGCCAGATCGAACAATAGAACTTCCGCGTCTTCCCTTGCTTTGATCGTCAGCTTTTTCTCTTCGCTAATGGCCGCGCCGTCTCCCTGATGCAACTTCTTGCCGTTGAGTTCGATTTCGCCCTTTGCGACCTGCAGCCACGCGTAACGCTTGGCGCCAAGCGCCTGCGTGACCTCTTCTCCGGGTGCAAGCAGCGCCACGAAAAGCCTCGCGTCCTGATTGATCTTTACCGATCCCTGGGCGCCATCGTTCGAGGCGATCAGGCGAAACTTCCCACGCTTCTCTTCTTCGGGGAAACTTTTCTGCTCGTAGCCGGGTTCGTGCCCTTGCTTGTCCGGGAGAATCCAGATCTGCAGCAGGTGCACTGCTTCGGTCGAAGAAGGATTCGCCTCGCTGTGGCGGATGCCACGACCGGCCGTCATGCGCTGTCCATCGCCGGGGAGGATCACCGAACCTGTCCCAAGGCTGTCTTTGTGCTCAAGCTTGCCTGACAAGACATAAGTGATGATCTCCATGTCGCGATGGGGATGAGTGGGGAAACCGCCCTTGGGTGCGACCCAATCTTCATTGATCACGCGCAGCGAGCGGAAGCCCATCCACTTGGAATCGTGGTAATCGCTGAAACTGAAAGTATGCTGAGTCTTCAGCCAGCCGTCGCCGCCGCCGCCACGCTCTTTGCTCGATCGAATAGTAATCATGACGCTCACTCCCACTTAGTCGTTATAACAACTATTTCAAACCGTTTAGATGTCGAGAGCGCGGGAAAGATTCAGAGGGGAGTGTCGTTGGCCGCCAGTCATTCACCGGTTAGTCATTAGTCGTTCGCCAACCGGCAAAGGCTGCTATGCTTCGTCTTTTGGTGGAGCGACGGGCGCCCTCACCCGTCACAACCACCGGCTTCAGCCTATGTCTTATCGAGTTATTTCCTTCACCATGGCGCAAGTACGGCAGGGAGCGCTTGGATTCCAACGCGAACTGAGCGCCGTCCTGCACGAACATGCCGGGATCAAAGTATATTCAGTCAGCCCGTTCGACATGGACGAACGCCGCCGCGCTAAGGATCGCTTCGGCGGAGACATCGTGTACTTTCTCAACGACGCTGCCTGTCAGGCATGCGAGCAACTGGGCCTTAACCTGCAATTCCTGGCGGAAATTTCCGATGATGAGCTGCCTCGCCGGCGAACCTTGGTGGTCGGCATTCCGGAACGGACCGGCGGAACTCCGGTGGCTTAAGCAACAACGGAAGACGAGAAGTGGCTAGTCTCTCTTGTGCTTCTTGGGCGAGGAATCCGACTTGGGCTTGTCGTCCTTCTTAGTTTCCTTCGTGTCTTTCGTGTCTTTGGAATCCTTGGCGTCTTTCGTACCGCTCTCGCCTTCGGAAGAAGAGGACGAAGCCGATGCCGATGACCCGGCGCCTTTTTTCGCGTAATCGGTCACATACCATCCCGAGCCCTTGAACTGCACCGCCGGAGCCGAGATCACTTGTTCAATCACGCCCCCGCATTCGGGGCACTTGCGCAGCTGTTTGTCGGAAAATTTCCGGATCTGTTCAAAGCGGTGTCCGCAGTCCTTGCACAGGTATTCGTAGTTGGGCATCGGTGAGCTGATTTTAGAGGCGGAGATTCACCGCCGTCAATTTTGCACCTGCGCCACGCCCGCTCAGCGCTTCAGCAAATCCACCGGCTCGTGTACGTCGTGCACCCGAAAATATTTGGCCAACGCCGGATATTTCGCGGCGACCGCCTCGTACATGGCATAAGCCACATTGCGATAGGACGTGTGTCCGGCAGGCGTAGTGCGCAACTCGGAGATGTAAACGGCTTCGGCGAAGTCCATCTTAAACAGCGTGCGCTTGCGGAAGGCCAGTGGAATCGCGTACTGCGCGTTTTGCCGGCCTTCTTCACCACCGGTAGCGGAAATCTTCTGCACCGTGGTCTCTGCGCGCTCCATCGCGGCTTCATAATCCGAGCGGACTCCCGCAGCTTCGGCTTCGGGCGGCGTGTCGAAGCCGTGTGCGGTCGAGAAATCCTGCATGATCTGAACGCAGCGGCGATGGCGGTGCATGTCGCGGAAGCCGCCGATATCCATGAGGATGTCGAAGCGGAACTGCTGTCCCGCTGAAAACGCGCGTGGAAGTTCGTCATGCTTGCCGCGATGACGTAGGCCGAGGTCGATGATTTCGCGTCGTCGTACCTCGCCAGCCGCCTCGACCACCCGTCGAATCTGCCGGTAGGAATAATGACAGTGCCCGTAAACGAGCGTGGTGGCAAGTTCGATCTCGAGCACGTCGTTATCTTCAGGGTTATTATCCAGCAAATCAACCAGCGGCGCCGCTTCGATCGCGGCGCCTCGCATCAGTTCCGCCGCAGCCTGCTGGAGCTCCCGCCGCGTCTCGATTTCGTAAACATTCGGATCAGCGTACTTGACCAGCGTGGGCGCAACCCGCACTTCGCGCAGAAGTTCGCGTTCCGCGCGGTCCGCGATTTCTGGTGACACCCTGCGAATCTCCGCCACCAGCGCGCGTAGCGATTCTTCGTTAGCGTTATAAGCTGGAGAAATGGCGGCCTGTTTCAGCAGCGCTCCCAGATCGCGGACTTCTTTATGCGGCTGCGAAAGCAGGTGGGCAACCTGGCTTTCCAGCGTGCGGGCGTTGACGATCTCCCCCAGCGAAGTGTTGGTCGAGAGCGGCAACAGATAGCGCGAGATGTCGAAGGCGCGGGCGCGAAGGGTGCGCTCATAAGCCTCCGGCTTCATTTCCGCGGGCCGGGGCGTGATGCTGGCGAGATATTCGAACGTCCGCTGCGAAACCTTTTCGTAGGCCGTGAATAGGGACTCGATGGTCTCGCGATACAGGGTCGCGGAAGCGTCGCTCTTAAAGCCGGGCGTGTAGTAGCCGCTTTTCCTGAAGTTTTGGTAGCGCGTCGAGCGCTCCTGGCCATCCCAGCGCTGCTCGTCGGCAACCACGATGGCGGCGAGAATGGAGAGTCGCTCGATGGCCAGCGCAATATGAGCAAGGTCGGCAATGGAGCGGTGTCCGTACTGGAAGTAGAAAGTGTTGAGAAACTTTTCCGCCTTCTGCAGCGTAATTTCCTTCAGCGACTCCTTCATGGAGAGCGACGAGCGCGAATACTTGGCCATCGCATAGGCCTGGATCTCAGGCTCCACGCCGTATACGGCGAACACCTCGACTGAGGCTTCGGGCGCAGACGCGGAAACGGGACGCGAAGTCGTAGGCTCGGTTGGGATTACTTCAGACATAATTAGTTCAGACATGGGAGTGCAGGGATATTAATCGTCCGCAACGCCGGGCGCAATTGCCCGACCGGGGCAGTATCCGCACAAGCATTAAGATACAAGTACAGGTTATCCCAGATGACGGCCTCCGCCGGCGACAAAAACGAATTGCTACAGTTCGAGTTAATTCAGGCCACGCTCCCCGAACACATCGAACAGGCTCGCAGCCTCTTCCTCGAATATGGCAGTTCGCTTGGCTTCAGCCTGTGCTTCCAGAGTTTTGATGAGGAGTTGAAAAGCCTTCCGGGCGCTTACGGTCCGCCGAGCGGGAGATTGCTGCTGGCTCGATCCGCGGACCACGCCGCCGGGTGCGTCGCATTGCGCAAACTCGAACCCGGCATCTGCGAGATGAAGCGATTATATGTGCGCCCCGGCGATCGCGGCCGCGGCCTGGGGCAGATGCTGGTGGAACGCATCATCGCCGAGGCGCGCGCCGTCGGCTATGAGCGCATGCGCCTGGATACGGTCGAATCAGCAATGAAGGATGCGATCGCGCTCTATCGCAGAGTCGGGTTCCGCGAAATCCCACCGTATTCCGCGATTCCCATCGAAAGCGCGCTCTGGATGGAATTACTGTTGTAGACGGCCGCCCCCGTTACTCACGACCGCGGGCGAGGGTTTGGCAACCGAAGATGCTTGTGCCGTCTTCGTCAGGGCCGGTGCCGTCACTGGGCTCTGGGCTCGGGTCCGCGCCTGGGCAACCGGAGCCTCCGTCGCCACATGGCCGAGGATGACGATATCCACGCGGCGATTCATGCCGCGACCTTCGCTGGTGCGATTGGATGCGACCGGGTGATACTCCGCAAATCCGGCAGCGCTCAACCGATCAGGACTGAACCCGTCACGAACAATGAGGAGCCGCACAATTTCGGTCGCCCGGGAGGTGGAGAGCTCCCAGTTCGACGGAAACTGGGAATTGTGTATGGGCGCATTATCGCTGTGGCCCTCGATCCGCAAACGATAAGCACGCTGACGGAGAATTTTGGCGATGCGGTCAAAAGTGGCCTGTGAGGAGGCCCTCATTCTGGCCGAGCCACTATCGAAAAAACCCGCCTCGCGCAAACTGATGACCAGACCGTCGGCCTCGCGGCGCATGGCGATTTCCCCACGCTTCATTTCCGGAGCAAGTGCGGTCTCCAGTTCTGCCTGCAACTGAGCCAGATCGCCGTTTTCCACGCCGGTTCCGAGCAAGCCATCGGGCGGAGATGCGATCCGGCCCAGGCTTGCCGTGCGCTCCGTGTTTTCGATGGCTTGCGCCGTGCTGAAGGGCATGGGCTTGGCAACGTCGATCGGCACTGCCGTGGTGGAAGCCTGAAAGACTCCCATCTCCTGGAAAGCGACCTGGATGGCCAAAGCCAGCATTCCGACTTTTCGCTTGTCGACTTGCGACGACGCGTAGAGCACCACAAAAAAAGCAAACAGTAGCGTGACGAAATCTGCATAGGAAACCAGCCAGCGGTCACGATTGCTGTGAGCGGATCGTCGCGCGCGGCGTCTCATGCGTTCGACTCCTCAGAGATGGCGGCGGGTTCGCGGGCCTCGGTCAGGAACCCCAGCAGCTTCTCTTCCAGCATGCGCGGGTTCATTCCTTCGAGGATGGAAACCACACCCTCGAGCGTCATTTCGCGGATGATCTGCTCGTCGCGTATGCGAATTCTTAGCTTTCCGGCACAAGGCAACAATATGAGGTTGGCGGCGCCAACTCCGTAGAGAGTGGCCACGAAAGCAACGGCAATCCCTTTTCCGACTTCCTCGATTTTATCCAGGTGCTGCATGACCTGGATCAAACCGAGCACCGCTCCGATGATGCCGATGGTGGGAGAAAACCCGGCGGTGTTCAGATTGGCCAGATTGTGGGCCACCACTTCGAGCGCCTCGCTCTGCGCCCTCAAACCAGCGCACGCCGCATAGAATCCGCTGTCCACGTTGACTCCTTGTGGTTAAACACAATGCAAGCGAGTAGCCGTAGCGCAGATGGGATGGTTTTCACCAATGACCTCGTTCTAAGCCGTTTAGGAGCGGCAGCCAGCAAAGAAACATTGGAAGCGTCTTAGAGTGGGCGGGCAGGGAAAACTTTGCCGAGCGCAACCCGGGACCCAGGCAAAAAAGGACCAGGACCCAGCAGGCGAGGATTCAGACGACAAATGTTCCAGAACCATTTCGTCTTTCGGTCATCGAATTCGATCCTCAATGACAAAATGACTAAATGACTAAATGGCTCAATGACTCAATCCCGCCTTATCCGTTATGCTTAAATGTAGACTTATGACCCTGCTCGACGCTCAGCCCTACGACCCAACGAAATCGCGACGCCGCAAGATCAAGATCGCCGTCACCATCCTGGTCGTGATCGGTCTGGCAGCCCTCGCCTGGATGTATCGAAACTGGCCCGAAGAGCACTCCGTCGACAAGTTTTTCACCGCGCTGCAGCATCAGGATTACGAAACCGCTTACGGCATTTACTTCAACGATCCCGGCTGGCGCCAGCATCAGCAGAAATATCCCCAATACACCTACGCGGATTTCTATCGCGACTGGGGACCAGGCGGCGAGTGGGGCCTGATCAAATCGCACAAGATCTACGGCTCGGCGAACACAAAAGCCTTTGGCGGTGGAGGCCTGGTGGTCGAGGTCATCATCAACGAGCGCAGCGAGCACGCAAGAATGTTCGTGCAAAAATCAGACAAAACCCTGACCGTCTATCCGTATTAGCCAGTAACCAGCCGTGTGGTGACCAGCCCATGTGGTGACCAGCCCGTGTGGTGACCAGCCCGTGTGGTGACGGGGCTCTGCCCCGTCCAAGCCAAACTCGTGTAGGGACGGCCGCCCCCGGCCGTCCAAGCCGAGCGAAGCTCGGCAGCTACCTCACAGCCAGTGGTCTTCACGCCGCCGTAGCCGCAACCGCCGCCAGCGTCTTCTGCAGCGACGCCTCATCCCCCACCATCAAGCAGGTCTTCGACCGGTCGATCTGCCGCATCAACCCCCACAATACTTTCCCCGGCCCGACTTCAACAAACAAGCTGGCGCCCTTTTCAATCAGCAGCCGCACCGAAGGCTCCCACCGCACCGTGCCGGTCACCTGCCGAATCAGCGCCGAGCGCGCAGCCTCCGCCGGCCCGACCACCGCCGCATCCACGTTGCAAACCACTGTGCACGACGGATTCTGAAACGTGACCGCACCCAGGTCCCGCGCCAACCGATCCTGCGCCGGCTGCATCAACGCACAATGAAAAGGAGCGCTCACCGGCAGGCTAACCGCCTTCTTCGCCCCGCGTTCCGTAGCAAGTTTGACCGCCCGCTCCACCGCGCCGGCGTTTCCCGAAATAACAATCTGCTCGGGCGAGTTAATATTAGCCGCCTGGCAAACCTCTCCCTGCGCCGCGTCCTTCGCAATCTCAACGACCTTGTCGAGCGCCATTCCCAGAATAGCCGCCATTGCGCCCACGCCCACCGGCACCGCTTCCTGCATATACTTGCCGCGATTGCGCACCGTCCGCACCGCATCGGCAAACCTCAGCGTGCCCGCCGCCACGTGCGCCGAATACTCGCCCAGACTGTGCCCGGCAACAAAATCGGCCTTCAGCCCTTTCTCCTCGAGCACCCGCCAAGCCGCCACCGACGCCGTAAGAATGGCCGGCTGCGTGATCTCAGTCAGTTTCAGTTGTTCTTCCGGACCCTCAAAACAAAGCGCGGACAATTTGTAGCCAAGCGCCTCATCCGCTTCCTCAAAAGTTCGACGAGCCACCAGATAGTTGGAGGCCAGCTCCTTGCCCATGCCAACCGCTTGCGAACCCTGGCCAGGAAAAAGAAAAGCAATTCGAGAGGAAGTGTTTGTCATATTAAGATGAGTTAAGAAGTCAGAGGTCAGAAGTCAGATTGCAAAAGTAAGAACCTATAGCGCAAACGGCAATCGCGGGATTTTACTTCTGCAATCTGACTTCTAACTTTTGACTTCTCTAAGTCGCCACAGTAGCCGAAAGCTGAGCCAACTCCCGCTCAATCGCCTCATTCACCCTGCCCTCGGCAAACTCCGCCGCCACGCGCACCGCGTTCTTGATGGCATTCGTATTCGACGATCCATGGGTGATGATGCACACCCCCTTCACTCCCAGCAGCGGAGCCCCGCCATACTCCGTGTGATCCAGCCGCTTCTTGAAATCCGAAAACGCATTGCGCGAAATATAAGCCCCCACCTGTCGCGTGATCGTCGACTTCAAAGTCTCTTTCAGCACCGCCCGCACCAGCCGGGCCACGCCTTCCGAAGTCTTCAGCGCAACATTGCCCACAAACCCATCGGCGACGATCACATCCACGTGGCCGTTATACAAATCGCGCCCTTCCACATTCCCAATAAAATTAATCGGAAGCCGCTTCAACAACTGAAACGCCGCGCGCGTCAGCTCATTGCCTTTGCTGTCTTCTTCTCCAATCGAAAGCAGTCCCACCCGCGGATGCTGCATCCCGAAAATCGACCGGCAATAAATATCGCCCATCACCGCGAACTGCTCCAGATTATTCGGAGTGCAGTCCACATTCGCGCCTACGTCCAGCAAAACCGCCGCCGTATTCATCACCGTAGGAAACGCCGCCGCCAGCGCCGGACGATCCACCCCCGGCAGCGCCCCCAGCACCACTTTGGCCGTAGCCATGGCCGCGCCCGTGTTGCCCGCCGTCACAAAGCCCGCCGCGCGCCCTTCGCGCACCAGCCGCAGCCCGACGCGAATCGTCGAATCGCGCTTGGCGCGAATCGCTTCCACCTTGTCGTGCATGGTGATCACTTCGCTGGCGTGAACCACTTCCACCGGCAGCCTCCGCGCCCCGGGAAAGTGCGCCAGTTCAGCCCGCAGCTGCGCCTCCGGCCCCACCAAAAGCACACGGATGCCATGATGGCGAGCCGCCTGCAATGCGCCCTCAATCTCCGGCTTAGGCGCCTTGTCGGACCCCATCGCATCCAGAGCAATTACGCAAGACATGGGAAAAGGAAGGAATCAGGACTTCTCAGCGACTTCAACCACTTCGCGCCCCTTGTAAGTCCCGCACTTCGGGCAAGCGCGATGCGGCATCTTCTGCTCATGGCAGTTCGGACACTCCGAGAGCGAGTGCGTGGAGAGCGAGTCATGCGCCCGCCGAGTAGCGGTGCGCCGTTGCGAATGTCTACGTTTCGGATTAGGCATGATGTTTTCAGTTCCCCAGTTCCCGGTTCTCAGTTCTCAGTGGACCCGCCTTGACTGAGAACTGAGAACCGAGAACTGAGAACTCTCCTTTATTGATTCAACTTATCCCGTATCCCCTTCAGCGCCGCCCACCGCGGATCCTCAACCTCGACCACGCACGCGCACTGATTTTCATTCAAATTCTTCCCGCACTGCGGACACAACCCCTTGCAATCGTCGCGGCAAATCGTCTTCAAAGGCAACGCCAGCAACACCTGCTCGCGCAGCATGTCTTCGAGCAACAGCCCTTCGCCCTGGTAATACCCTATCTCCGCTTCCGCGTCCGTAACCGAAAGCTCTTCGTGCCCCGAGTCCGTTCCCAGCGGCCGGTACAACAGATCAAACCCACGCTCCACCGGGAGCACCACCGGATCAAGGCAGCGAGCACAAGCCACTTCCAGGCTAGTCTCCAGCGTGCCCTTCACCCGTATATCCTGCACCACTTTGTGCTTGCCGTGATGCTCTTCGACCAGATCCGCCCGTCCCGAACTGCGCAGCACCGACCGCTGCACCACATCCGGACCCAGATCGATCGCACCCGGGCTAAATTCCTCCCGGAAATCAACCGGGTGAATTTCCAGATCCTTAAGTTCGATGAACATTGGAGCCAGGAACCTCCGCCGCCCCCACCCAAATTACCGCAAAGGCCCGCGGAAGTGCGCACAGAGACGAAAGTCTCTCAGGGAGCAATAAATAAGAATAAAGGCCTGAAAACTCGGTGTCAAGGCAGCGCCGGTGGGTCAAGAAGATTTCCACCCGGGATCCAAAACCTAGCCTAGGCTAGGAATCCTCACGAGGATGAACTTAATCGTGACTGACCAATGGTTGAAGGTATAGATGGCCACGAGTGAAGGGATAGTTTGGTTGCGGTCGCCAAGCTGCTTGTAAATCCAATTGATGTCATCAATCAGCTCACCGCTTTCTGGACGGTGGGCGAGCCACCATTTCAGCGCATCGAATGCGTCGCTTAATCGCGGATAGAGCGCCTGTTCGCGATCAATAATGTCGCTAACATTCTCTTCCTCGATGACTGTGCGCATCGCTTGTTAACGTCCACCCTCAAGCACCCACTGCGCCCACTCGCGGTCCTCATCAGTGATCCTTCCAGGCTTAGCAAAAACTGTAAAGAGAGGGAGCTCTTCACCGTCTGCTGCCGCCTTCCAGATATGATCGTGAGACCTTTCGCTGATCGAAGCAGCTGTGTGCTCCTCAGTAACAAACGCGACTGTGTCCTTGACAATCTGGTCTTCGTCTCGCGACAGGAAATCACTAGAAACCCCTTTATGGACGATGAATTCTTTCTTCTGCCACCCGAAATGATCGGCGTCTTGAATCGTCAATACGCCGTCCTGCTGTAACTCCCTAAGCACCGGAAGAATAGAACTGGGAACGGGTCCCCACTGCCGTTTTACGTAGCGAGCACTAGTGATAGGCTCACCCAACTCGTAATACGCTGTCAGGTCGGAAAGCCATAAAGCCTTATTGAGCTGCACAGCCCCAAGTTTCGTGGGGTCTGCGGAGCACAGCGAACAGACATAATGAACGAGTTTTTTAAACTTAGAATCGGCCACGGACACCGCCCCGCATGACGGCGAGAAGTGATTCAGATCGCCAAAGTCTCTACCAGAGCTACCTTAGAATACCACTGTTGCTGTGGAAGTCTGTGGATAACTGTGGATAACGCACGCCCATTCGCGAAAGGCATGGCAACATCAATGGTTTGGAAGACATCGCACCCCACGGCTCGTTAACCAATTAAATACTTGACGATCCGGCCGGGGTTCAGGTCAATCTCCACAGGCTCATAAGTTCCAAGTTTACAAACGTCCTTGGGCGCACGAACACAACGTGAGCGCCCCGCGCCGAAACCGCCGCCCCCTCGCCCCGCCCCATCCCCTTCTGCTACCCTCCCCCCATGGATCACCTCTGGACCCCATGGCGTTACGCCTACGTGACCGGCGCCGAGCCGAAGTCGGGCTGCATCTTTTGCAATGTTCCCAAAGAAAGCGACCAGCAAGCCCGCATCGTCCACCGCGGCCAGCATTGCTACATCATTCTCAATACCTATCCCTACACCCCCGGACACGTAATGATCGTCCCCTACGCGCACCTCGACGAGTTGCAGAAACTCTCCGCCGATGCCGCCCAGGAGATGATGTCCCTAACCCAGCGCATGGAAACCGTCCTGCGCCATCTCTACAAGCCCGACGGCATCAATCTCGGCATGAACATCGGCAAAGCCGCCGGCGCCGGAGTAGCCGGACACATCCACATGCACATCCTGCCGCGCTGGGTAGCCGACGCCAATTTCGTAAGCGTAATCGGCGAAACCAGAGTCCTGCCCGAAGCCCTCGACGTCACGTGGGAGAGGATCAGGAAAGAACTTGCAAATTAGCAATCTGTGACCACGTAGCTCGTCGCCGGAGGGGCCTAGCCCGGTGCTTCAGCGCCGCGAAAAAACTTGACATCAAGCTCTATAATGGAACTATAGCGACGGCACTGAGTGGCTGAGGAGTTTTGGACTAAGTTCTTTGAAATCTGTACTTTGGTTGGATTATAGTCTGGAAGTTACTGATTCTAATGGGGGATAGAGCTAGCCCAGCTACTAACTCATTTGTTGTCAATACTTTGCATTCAACTCCCCTGCGCTCAAGACTTTAGCAGGAAATCCTCCCTAAAGTCTTGATTCTAATATACCGCTGGGGGAGGGGGTGCCCATACATTTGGAATCTCTGCCAGCCTACTTCGCCCCAAGTTCCCGCCCAAAAAATTCCTCAGTCGCGCCATAAGCTCGAATCCAGTTCTTCCACAACAGGAACCCGTGCATCTCATCAGGAAAAATCAACTCCTCGACGTGCACTTTCTGAGCGCGCAGCCGCTGCAACAAATCGACCGTCTGCGAGAAATCAACATCCCGATCATCGTCCCCCTGAATCAGCAGCACCGGAGATCTCCAGCCCGCAATCGCCGCATTCGGTGACGACTGAAACGCCAGCTTGAGCGCAGCATCGCGGTCGGAAGCATCCTCGGGATAGTTCTCTGTGAACGCCGACCAGTCATGCACACCGTGGAAATCGACTCCAGCGGCAAACGTATCGGAGTCATGCGCCAGCCCCATCGCCGTAAGATATCCGCCGTAAGATCCGCCCCACAGCCCGATTCTCTTCGAATCCACACCCGGCAAGCTCTGCAGATATTTTCCCGCCGCCACAATATCCTTGTACTCAGCCCCACCGCGCGGCCCGCCATCAGGCGGAGCGAAAAAATGCCGCCCATACATAATGCCGGTCCGATAATTGACCGACAGCACCACATATCCGCGACTCGCCAGATACTGATTCATCGCGTAAGCGTTGTGGTAGTAGCCCATGTAGTGGAAACCGAGCATCATCTGCCGTTCCGAACCGCCGTGAATAAAAATCAGCGCCGGTCGCGGACCACTTTTCGGCTCAGTCTTCGGTTCGAACTTCGGCTCAAATAGCTGCCCGTGGATCTCCCACCCATCCGCAGCCTTAAAGATGACCTGTTTCGGCGTGACCAGCAGCGCCGAGGGAAAGTCCGCAGGCAGCGCGCTCTTTGCGATCATCTCGCGTCCCTGCGCATAGACGACGTAAGGCATCGCCGGAGTCGTGGCCGACGAGCCCAGGCACACTACCTTCCCCGCGACCTCGAGCGGCGTCCATTCCATCGTCGCGCCGTGCGTAAGAGCCTCAGGCGTTCCCCCCTCAACGCCGACGCGCCACAGATGCCGCCGGTCGATATCAAGCGGGTCAACATCATGTTGGTTGGAGGAGTAAATGACCGAGGTTTTATCTGCACTCAGCGCAACATCTTCAGTCTCAAATTTTCCCGGAGTCAACAGCGCTACAGGCCCACTCGATGTTGCCACCGAATAAAGGTGGTTCCACCCGTCCTGTTCGGAAGAGAAAACGATGCGATTCTTTGCCGCAAATTTAAACGACCTCTCTTCAGTCAGCAGCGGAAGCGAATCATCCAGGCCCGAGCCGCTCTTCCAGATCTCGCGCGCGGAATCGCTGGCAATGTCATAAACCCAGATCCCCCAGGGCAGCGGCGTCTGCGGAATCAGAGCCTCCTTCATCTCCCTGCCGACCAGACGCACAAAGGCGATCTGGCTCCCATCGGGCGACCAGCGCGGATACAGATCGCGATCGGCGCTGGGCGAAACGTAGCGCAGCGTGTTGCGCCCAAATTCGTAAATGACAATGAAGCTGTGATCGCCACGATCGCTGACAAAGGCAATCTTCTTTCCGTCGGGCGACCACACGGCATGGGCGTTGCTGCCCCGCGCGAAGAAGAGCGCTTTGGCCTTCTCCTTCCCCGAAATCGGCGCGATCCAGATCTGCTTCTTCGCCGACCACACCGCGAACTCACCGTTCGGCGAGATCTGGATGTCCTCGCAATCCTCGTGATCGCAGCCCATCTCGCCAAGCAGACGCGGTTCGCCCGAACGCTCCTCGGAACCGCGCTCTCCGGAATGAAGATCGCCTTTGCCCACGTCCGCGGCCCACACCTGCTGCACCCGCTTTTCGACGTTGCTGGTCGGGTCAGCGATTTCTCCAGCCTCGTTGGCCTCACTGCCGCGCGCGTAGACCACCGTCCGCCCGTCGGGCGTCAGCCTCAGCGAGGCAATCGGCATGCCGTCGTCACCCGCGTAGTGCGTGACCTGCCGGGCCTCGAAGTTCGGAGCGTCCGCGATCCACACGTTGCGCTCGCCCCGGGCCGAAAACACCCACGCGATTCGTCCGGCATGCTCGGCGGCGACGAGATTATTTGGAAACGGCGAACTCAGTACCTGTTCCAGCGAGAAGCCGCGAGGAGCCGTCTGCGCGGAACTGGG
This sequence comes from uncultured Acidobacteriaceae bacterium, assembly GCA_963747545.1. GTDB lineage: Bacteria > Acidobacteriota > Terriglobia > Terriglobales > Acidobacteriaceae > Acidiflorens. The sequence continues at coordinate 863,488 of CAVVFQ010000007.1, forward strand.
CGCTGAATAGAAAAATAGTGAGCAGCCGAGCGACAGAATGCAGAAGCACGACAAGCCGGAAAGATTGCGGATCCTCATCGCGGCAGAGTACGTGAAGCAAGGCGGGACTGACAACTGTGCCGCCATCCGTCCCGAAGGTAACCATGCCGGCAACAATCGTCTCTTAGCGCATGCCCCGACAGCGACTAAACTACAAAGGCCGGTTCTTCATGAAGAGATTTGCAGCTGTTTTTGTTTTTTGCGTGTTGGTGTTCTTTGGCGAGAGCATGTTCGCCCAGAGCAATAGCGGCGAATTGCGCCTCAAAGTAACCGATCCGGCCGGCCTGGCGGTGAAAACAACGGTGCAGATCACCAACGAAGCGAATCAGTACAGAAATACCCTGACGACCAACGATCAGGGCCGCTTGGAAGTGCAGCGCCTGCCTTATGGAATCTACCAGGTCCAGATCCGAACGCAAGGTTTTGCTGAGGTTTCCGAGCCGGTGGAAATACGTTCTGCTCTTCCCTTGGACCTTAAGATTCCGCTGAAAGTGGCTTCGGTTTCCGAATCGGTGAAGGTCAGCGCGGCCGGCACATTGGTCGATCCCTATCGCGCAGGGTCGGTCAATTCGATGGGTTTGCAGACGATTCAGAATCGATTGACCGCGCTCCCCGGCCGCTCCATGCAGGACCTGGTGAACTCTGAACCGGGCTGGCTCTACGAAGGCAATGCGGTTCTGCACCCACGCGGATCGGAATATCAGACGCAATTTGTGGTGGATGGCATACCGCTCACCGACAACCGTTCGCCCAGCTTTGGCCCGGAGCCCGCCGAAGCCGATGACGTGGAATCCATCGACATTTACACCGCCGGCATTCCGGCAGAATTCGGCAGGAAGATGGGCGGCGTGGTTGAGGTCAATACTCTCAAGAGCGGAGATCCCGGATTCCATGGCCAGCTCACCCTTTTCGGCGGGACCTATGACACGGCCGGAATCAATACCCAAGACCAATACACATGGAATAAGAATACGTTTGGCCTGAGCGCCTCCGGGAACATGACCGGCCATTATCTCAACCCGGTCGTCCCTGAGAATTACACCAACAACGGTACCACCGCCAATTTTGCGCTCAGCTATGAGCGGGAGTTCACGCCGAAAGACCGTCTGATTTTTATTGTCCGCCATGAACTGGCGCGCTATCAAATCCCCAACGAACTGGTGCAGCAGAACGGGGCATATCTACCGAACGCCGACAACACCACCGGCTGCCCACCTGCTCCCCCAGAGCCAAGCGATTGCGTGTTTATTCCCGGTGGGCAGCTACAGAATGGCGACAACTTTGAAACTGCGGGGAGCGTCTCTTACCAGCACATTTTTTCCTCCGACGCGGTCGGTGTGTTGCGCGGAATGGCCCGCGATAACGCCAACGACTTTTATTCCAACAATGCCTCCTGGCCCCTCATTGCCACTCAGCACAACGACTTCAGGGAGATCTACTTCAACGGCAGCGTCTCCATCCATCATGGGAGGCAAGAATGGAAAGCGGGAATCGAATCCGATGCCATCTTCCTGCACGAAAACACCAGCTACGTGATACCCGACTGTGAAAATCCTACCGACCCGCAATGTCCTATCAATCTGGGGATCTTGGATTCCGGCGCGATAACCTTTGCCTTTCAAGGCAACCGTCCGGATCTCGAACAAGCGGCCTATGTTCAGGATTTAATCCGTCTCGGCAATTGGACCATCAATGCTGGCCTCCGCTGGGATCACTACCAATTGTTGGTGAATCAGAATGCGCTCAGCCCGCGCCTCGCGGTCTCACGCTATTTCCCCACCATTGGCCTAAATATTCACGCCTCCTATGATCGGATCTTTCAGACGCCATCCTTCGAAAACATACTTTTAGCCAGTTCTCCGGCTGCGGAGGCCATAGACACCAGCGTGCCCGCGCTGCTGCTGCCGGTCCAGCCTTCACATGGGGACTATTACGAATTGGGAGCTACGAAGGCATTCTTCGGAAAACTGCGGCTGGACACGAATATGTTCCGCCGTGACGTAAACAACTATGCCGACGACAGTCAAGTCCTGAGTACAGGAATCAGTTTCCCCATCGCCTTCGATAAAGCCATCCTCTACGGCGCGGAAGCCAAGCTGCAACTCCTGCCATGGAAGGGTTTCTCAGGCTTCGCTAGCTACTCCTACATCGTCGGGAACGCCTGGTTCCCGGTGACCGGCGGATTGTTCTTGGGAGATGATGCCATCAACCCGACCACCGGACATTTTCCCGACTCGCAGGACCAGCGGAATACCGTGCGCGCCCGTGTCCGCTATCAGGTCGTTCCGCGCGTGTGGCTGGCTTTGGGATGTGATTACAACACCGGACTGCCCTTCCAACCGGATTTGACTCCGGAGCAATATGCCGCGGAATACGGCCAAGTGGTGACTAATCACCTCAATTTCAATCGCGACCGCATCGACCCCTACTTCACGCAGAATGCTTCGGTGGGCGTCGATCTCTACCAGCGGGAAAAACGCTCGGTACGCTTTCAGGGCGACGTCGCGAACCTGAGCAACACACTCGAACTGATCGACTTCGGAGGATTGTTCTCTGGCAACGCCATCGGTCCGGCGCGCCAATACACCTTCCGTCTTGTAACCACATTCTAGGAACTTAAGCGGTTCATCGAGCTCCTCGTATCAGCAATTTGTGATTGGCGATTTTGAGAACCGTATTTACGATCACAGATCGCCAATTGCAAATTATTCTGCATCCATGCCCAGGCGCTCGACACGATGTCGCTGAGATTGCGCTGAGCCGTCCATCCTAGAACGGCTTGAGCTTTCGACGGATCGGCGACGAGAATCGGAGGGTCGCCCGGCCGCCGCGGCCCGACCGTTCGCCGAACCGGCCGTCCAGTAGCGTTTTCCACTGCCGTTATAACTTCGAGAACAGAGTGCCCCCGGCCCGTGCCGAGATTGATGGCAAGCGAATCGCCGTTCTCCTCTCCGCTGTTTCCTGCAAAGTCTTGCGCTTCCAGGTACCGCAACGCTCGGACGTGCGCATCGGCAAGATCGCTCACATGAATGTAGTCGCGAACGCAGGTGCCGTCCGCAGTCGGGTAGTCGGAGCCATGGATTTGCAACTCGGGGATTTTCAAACCGGCTCCCTTCGCGGCAGAGGCAGCCAGCGCCAGTGGGATCAGATGACTTTCCGGATCGTGGATTTCGCCAATCTCGCCACTTTCGTCAGCTCCCGCTGCGTTGAAGTAACGCAGACTCACCGAGCGCAGCCCGTAAGCACGACCGTAGGCCGCAAGCGCGTTTTCGAAAAAATGCTTCGACGTGCCGTAGGGATTGACCGGCTCGCGAGGCGTCTGCTCGGTAATCGGAATCTGCTCTGGACTGCCATACACGGCGCAGCTCGAAGAAAACACGAGGCGGCGGATACCAGCGTCCAGCGCGGAGTTCACCAGGCTGAGCGCCCCGAGGACATTGTTCCGGAAATACTTCCGCGGATTCTCCACCGACTCTCCAACATACGCGAGAGCCGCAAAGTGCATCACCGCGTCCACGCGCGCCAGCACCGGCCGGAGTCTGCCTTCGTCGGCGATGTCGCCTTCCACCAGTTCAAAGCCATGCGCCAGGCGGCGGAACCCCGTGGAAAGATTGTCATAGATCACGACCTCATAGCCGGCCCGCCGCAGCGCGCGTGCCGCGTGACTCCCAATGTATCCTGCTCCGCCCACCACTAAGATCGCCACAAGGCCATATTGCCGCGAGAAGCCGTCGCTTTGAAGTGATACCCATCACTCTCCGTTCGTGACAGAGGAGTCGCCGCTGTCCTGTTGTTGCAACGAGAAAATGTCGTATTAACTGCAACGAGACTCTGTCACCCTTATCGATTAAGTAACGGCGGCTAGGGCCGGCCTGCCACCGAGGTTGTAGATGCGGGGCATCGGGGTTTTTCGTTTCTGCGCCGTGGTCATGGGAGCAGGGCGGCGTTCGGCGTGTTCTTCGAGGGGCAAAGGCAGCGCGCGGAGAAGTTGGTCGCCGCGAAAGATGCGCAAGCGGCCATCGAGTTGATGAGAGAGTTCGACGGTTTCTCGGGCGTAGCCGCGCTGGCCGGGCAGAGGCGGCAGGGCAATGGGGAGCGCGCCCAGGGCAACGGTGTGGTCGGCGGAGACGACGCGCTGGTAGCGCAGACTGAGGCAGCGAGCCAGATCGAAGCGGCGCGGCAGGGATCGAAAGTCGCGAACGGCGTCGGCAGCGGCGCGGGCGAAACGCTGGTTGTAGTCGAGGCAGAACTGGGCCAGCACGGTGTTGGCTTGCTCCAAGGTGGTGGCGTGGGCGAGGCGCAGTTCGCTGACCAGGCGGTCCTGACAGGTGCGCCAGATGCGTTCGATACGCCCCTTGGCTTGGGGTGAGTGGGCGGGGATTTGCTCGATGCCGAGTTCGTCGAGAGCGCGTCCGAGTTGGGTGGGAGATTGTTTTCCGGCGAGTTGTTCGGCGAGGGTCCAGTTGGAATCGTTGCGCTGGAAGATGGAGTGGCGGTCGCGGTAGAGGCTGAGCGGGACGCCGTGAGTGGTGATCATGGTGTGCAGCGAACGGAGGTAGCCGACGGTATTTTCGGCTTCGAGTTGGAAGTGAGCGGCGAGGATCTGACCGGTGGCGTCGTCCTGAAAACCGATGAGCGTAAGCTCGGGGCCACGGCCTTCGAGCCAGTCATGACGGCTGGCGTCGGTGAGCGCCATCATGCCGAAACGCGGGCGGGGCGGGCGACGGGATCGATACTTCCGCGGCCGGCGCTTCTGCGGAGAAGCCAGCTTGGCGGCCCGCAAGATGCGGCGCACGGTCTCACGGCTGACGGAAAGGTTTTCCTCGGCGCGAAGTTTTTCCGTGAGATGAGAATCGTTGAAGCCCTGATACTTGCCCCGAGCCAAGGTCAAGATCAACTGCTTCTGGGGAGGTGAAACCGCCCAGGGCATGGGGCGTCCACGATTGCCGTGCTGCACCCAGGCGACAGAATCCGGCCGATAGCGATGTTTGAGCCGCTGCACCTGCCGCTCACTCAGTTGCAGCAGACGGGAGGCTTCGCGTACGCTCAGCTTCCCACCCGCTGCATTCTCAATCACTTTCACCCGTTGGAACTCTTTCTGACTCATCGTCACCATCCTCTTAGGGTGACAAAGTCTCGTCGCAGTTAAGGGGTGACATTATCTTGGAGCATCTACAGGAGTCGCCGCTGTCCTCGCCCGCCGCTGCCCCCTGGTGTAGAATTTGAAAGTCGAACCCCACGCTGTCACCCTCGACGGCAGATCTCATTGTTAGGCAGGATCATCGGGACGTAGCGCAGCCTGGTAGCGCACTTGCTTGGGGTGCAAGGGGTCGCGAGTTCAAATCTCGCCGTCCCGACCATTTCCAAAATCAAGCGGTTACGCGGATTTCTCTCCGGCCTCGAATACTAAGGCAAGGGGTCAATCAGCGCAATGTTCTTCGTGCGCCCCGTTCGGCAAGCCCACGGAGCGCCATTACGCCAAAGTGGGCGAAGGGACGGCAGGACCAGCTAGACACCCTCGTTAGCCAAACATGGGCCAAACCGAAGTCCTAGACAATTTCGTCAGTGTTCCCGCGCGGCCCGCTGCTGACTCACGGGCTAGCCTAACTTTCGTAATTCGTAACCCCTTCCCCTGGGTTTTCCCCGACTTGACAACCAATGCCGGTAGCGCTACGCTCATAAGCGATGGGTAGTGCTGCGCGTTCCCGCATCGTCCCTCCTAGGACGAAAGGCACACTCAGAATCGGACATGGAACTAAAGCCGGAGACCATGATGGGTGACGGCAACAGAGTCGCTGCCGTTGAATAAAGATTAGGGTATGCAAACCCTATTCTGCCCTCATAGGCCATTCTCGCGACAAAGAAATAAAAAAGGGAATTCCCAAGAAGGACTTAGCTGCAAAAGGAGGATTGGGAGGGCAAGAGCACCTGCTCTCCCATTTCCGATGCAGCTTTAGATCATCCTTGGAGTCCCTATGCGAGGATGACCGATGGATCAAGCACAAGAAATTTCCAGCAGGATCATTCAACTTGTCCGTGAAGCCCCCGGCGGGACTATGCTCGGTGTCCGGCTCGGAGCATCGCTCAGAGTTTACTTTCCAACCTTTAACCCCTACACCTATCGCTGCCGTAATCTGAGACATTTCATCCGAACATACGTTCCGGCTGTCTCGGAAAAAGGGCGCTCTGGCGCTGACGTTCTTTATGCCATTGCGGACGTGGCGGCACAGAACGCATTTCCGTTTGTTCCTCAAGATTCGCCTGCACGAGAGTCAACCGACCCGGAATATGTCCGTCTCCCCACTAATACGTACAACTGGAAAGCCTACTCAAATCCCGCGCATCCATTTGTAGTCGCGGCAAACCGACAAACCGGAACGTTGCAAGTTTTTCCTGAGGATGCCATTCTCACCGAACCATTAGTTGTCCTACCGAAACCGACGGCGGAATTCCATTCCGAAATCGCAAAAGAGTTTACTTCCAACCTACCCGAGCCCTTACGCACCAGCCTTTCAGCACTGTTGCATGATCCGAAGTGGTACGTGCGATTCTCCAGTGTTGCAATGCGGAACGGAGTGGGACCACAGTGGGGGGCGTTTAGACGTGCGAAGCTCATCGAGCGCTTCAATTCCTCCCTGCGTGAGCTGGCTATTCCTCCAGTCACACATTCCACACGATTGCCGGACACCCTCGATCACACGTCTCCTCAGAGAATGCCGCACCCGACAATTGCCGTTTCTAGTGATGAATCCACCTTTCGCAACCTCGTTTCCAAGGTGGTAGCGGAACTCTCACTGGGTGAATTGAGATCGCTGAAGTTGCCCGTCGGGGCTGTGTTCGATGCCTTGAAACGATAGCGGATGAGGGAGTGTTCGTGTGCGAGTTGCTTACGTTGCGGGATTTTTCAAACACGTCCTGCCCGAACTCCAGGACCGCCTTAAGGATCACCTGGAGAGTGGCGCAGTCGTGTGGATTCCGCCGTACGGTCGTACCGACGAGCCGAACATCAATCGCTTTAAGGGCAACTTTCTGAGTGCTGTAGATCGTGGTGCAACTGAAATACTAATCTGCTTGTTCATCATGCGTGGTAAGACCGACTTATTTGAGTATGTGAATGCGATCATAGATTTGGGGAAGGCTCGGTCATCCGTGCTCAATGTTGTAATTGAGCGCTTCAAGAGTGCCCGTGATGCCGATGGAGTCATTGGCGCGATAAACAAGTTTGAGCCGACTGTAGTCTTGGCAGCTCCATCTGACCTCACAGGTTTGGAGCAGTGGGTTGCCAAGAAACACAATGGGAAGTTGATCTTGCACCCTAGAGCCACGGATGCTGCGAAAAAGTCGAGGTACCACGATACGCCACTGGTCTACTCGGCGATTGATCTGCTCGCTGAAGAGTATCGTAATATGCGAATGGCTTCCGTGGATACCGCACCGGAAGCCCACGGACGCTGCACAGGTAAGCTACAAGAGCTGGGTTTGGAATTGTCGCAATCTACCAGTTCATCCCGTGCCGGGGAGCAAGGCGACGAGTATTTCGTGCTGTATCCGCTAGGCAGCGGCAAAAAGAGAATGCTTGAGTTTCATCTCAAGAAAGGCTCGGATCGGGACGAGCGATTCAGCCTGCGAATCTATTTCTTTTGGGACGGCGATTCCAAGAGGGTGGTGGTCGGGTCGCTTCCGGGCCACCTCGACACGCGCAGCACATAGCTGTTTTTACATCTGCGCATATAAACGAAAGCGGAGAACAACATATGGCAGCCCCAAATCAACCACAACCGGGTCAGTTCCCGACCGTTTACATATCCTTCTCGGCGGAGATAAACGCTCACACGACGGAGAGCCTGATAGCGATATTTGCCAACGAAATCAACCAGGGCAAACGCGACTTTTACCTGATGCTTTCGACGCCGGGCGGATCGGTGATGAATGGCCTGAACCTCTATAACGTGCTGCGCGGTCTGCCAATCACGCTCACGACGCACAATGTCGGGAACGTTGATTCTATAGGGAATGCCGTTTTTCTCGCGGGGCAGACGCGCTACGCCTGTCCACACTCCACATTCATGTTCCACGGAGTCAGTTTCAACTTCACGCAAGGAGTGAATTTGGACGAACGGGGATCGAGAGAGCGGCTTGCAAATATTCTGAGCGATCAGAAGCGAATCGGCTCCATCATCCAGGAAAGGACAGCGCTAACGGGCAAGAGGGTCAGGGGCATGTTCCGGGAGGCTCGGACTATTGACTCGGCATTTGCCGCTGGCTGCGGGATTGTTGACGAGATCAAGGACGTTCAGGTCCCTGCTGGCTGTCCCGTATTCCAACTGGTATTCCAGCGCTAGTCCACCCAGCTGGTTCTCCGGTTGGTTGGTCGGCTGGTTCATAAGGGCGCTCCACGTTCAGTCTAGTCCATCGGCGACCTGGGCTGTCAACATTACCCCGGAATGATTACCGGGTCAATTGTTCGCTTTTGGGCAAGCCCCATTTCGGCAGAAAATACCGCTCCACGATCCGCCTCATTCATCATGTCATCATCGCCTTTAATTTCGGGACCGGCGGCCCCGCCCGTGGACCATACCCCCGTGAATACGTCCTAATAACGATGATTCACAAAACCGCGCCGCCGCCGGACGAGATTGGAAGGATAGGCTTCAGATTGCCCGCACAATATAAAAATAGTTAGCGGGACGTGGAAGAAATGAATTTTCTGGTGATCTTCGGTGAGGATACCTCCCGCGCTTCCCGCGCCTCGCGTCGCTTTTTCCTTACATTCTCTAGATGTGCGCAAGGCTGCGAACAGTAAAATTTCTCGTGATTGTTCGTAACGGCGAACGGTGCTTTGCAGTCAGTCCTCCGGCAGTATTTGAACCCCAGGCCGCGAACCATATCAACATAAACGGTGGTGAGGAGCATCTGACGAGCTTCCAAGACAGCCACTACGCCTTCTGGATTTTTCTCCAGTTCAAAGCTCAAGTCAAACTTGTTAGACTCGTGCCCCGTGCCCCGACCCATCCCCGGAAACAGAATTTCATAGGCCGTTCGCACCCGTGGCCGTGCGGGAGCGTGAGTCTCTATAAACCTCTTACGGTTTACCAAGAACTCCGCGAGGGATTCCCTCCAGCGCCATATCGCTTGAACAGAGACAGGGGGCGGGTGACCCTCCCGAATATGTTGCATCATTTCCTCCGGCCAGTGAACGAACGGCGGAACCGTCCACGAATGCCAGACCCCGACCTTCGAAAGAAATCCGAGAAGAGAATCTTCGGTTTGAGGCAGCTTAAAAAACTCACGGCGGCATTGCCAACCGTCTAGGAGCTGCGGCTTTTCAATGATATCGCTTCGCCCTGGGACAGTTTTCGCGAAGAGCATACGCATGTGCTCACGCCCGGCACCCACAATGGTGCGAATCTCCCACACGCAAGAGGTTCGGAGGAACTGAAAGCGAATCGGTACGTTTATCGCCCGTGACATGATCTGTGCTCTTGATCATATCACACCTGGGGGCCATAGTTGGAGACGAGTAGTAGATCACAACTCGTAAATCGAAAAGAGGAGCATCACAAATGGACGCCCTTACAGAATTGTTGGAATACCGCAAGCCGCACGGGCTGAGCCCCTTGGGCAAGCGATTCTCTGCTTTTCACAAACTCAACCCCCATGTCCTGGATTTCTTCATTCAGGAACTCGTAACGCTGCGCGAGAACGGATGGAAGAAAACGTCTTTCGGATCGCTCTGGCACCATGCCCGGTGGGTATTGAGCACCTTGGGCCGCGCACCGGGCGAGACGTTTGCCATGCCTCAGAATTTCGCGTGCCACTACGCACGGGCCATCATCATCCTGCATCCCGAGTTTAACGGCTTCTTTGAAATGATGAAGAGCCAAGCGGACGCGGATCTCGGCACCGTGCTTGAGCCCACCTCAAAGCCTGGGCGCATTCGCCGGTTGCTGTGGGCCGATGGGGCATCCATTGAGCAGGGTTGGCGCCCTTCCGCGCATCACGTACCCAAGCCCGTGAGCCGGCGCGATAGGGTGAAACGTGCGAAGGCGATGAAGCGGAAGTGATGCGCGAAAAGTTCACCGCGTCCCAATTGTGGTATCGGGCCCTCTACTCCATCCGGTGCCGGCTTGGTTTCAACACAAAATTGACCCGCCTGGAATGGGCTGAAGAACTGATAAAAGATGCTGCGGCCGAAGACGAACGAATCGCCCAGGACGCCGCGGAAACCGTTGAGTCCGTCAGGCGAGAGCACCCCGAGATCGTTCAGTACGTTGAGGCGCATATCGACTGGACCGTTAGCCGCTTGGTGAAAGGGTTGCGGACCCTCGGGCTAAAGCCCCGCACAGCCGGAATTAGGGATTTACGGAGGGCAATTATCGCGTCAAAGGCAAAAAAAGGGTCTGTTGCAAATAAAGGTACTTAAACGCGGCAGACGCGACCACAAGGGAGAGAGCACCGGTCGTTCGCACCCTCCGCTCCCTCCGCACCGTAGCACCGTACGCCTCCACTGGCGTTACGGCGTCCGCTGCTCCGGTGCAGTGGGTTTGGGCATTTTGATTAGTACCTAAGAATGTGGGACAAATGGAAACAGTATCAATTCCGCTGGGTGACCACTGGGTGGCGATCATTGACGCCGCGGACTTCGCTGCGGTGGATAAGCACCGCTGGTACTACCACCCGGTTGACCTTTATGGGCACAGGTACGCTTATCGCCACGTACGCCTACCCCCCGACCGCGGCAGTGGATGGAGCAGTGAGCGCTTGGAGTGCTTCATATTGGGCATCAATCTGTCACAGGTGCCAACCGGCGATTGGCCGGGCTCACCGCCTTACATACGTTTCAAGGATGGCAACCCGCTGAACTGTACGCGGGTCAATTTGGAAGTGCGCTAGCCAACCCACCGAGATCGTAGCGATGCGCCACAGGGGCTCTAATGGGCAGGGCGGGGCACTGTACGGCCATACGAGTAATGACGTATTTGTACGTACGTAAGGAGTGACATTGTTTTTATATTCCGACCGTACCCCGGATATGGGGGGCGAAATCCCAAAGTGCAATGTTTTGCGGAGCCGACGCACAGCTTTGCACACACGCACGATGTGTTTTAGTGAAAGTGAGAAAAGACGATAAGTCCTTATTGTGGTATAAGTTAACTCATTTTTAAAGCGAATACATGGCGAACGTAGTTCATTCCGGCGCGATTACTCCCGGCTTATGAGCTTCGTCTGGAACGTGACAGTATCTCGAAACTGGACCGGCGCGAACTCCACAACTCGCCCGCGCGATTTCACTTCGAAAGAGGAGATTATGGCGGGGCGTTCAACCCTCACCGTGTAATGGACGGAAAGCTCGGCCCGCTCAATGTCCACTTCGTCCGCGATAAATTCGCCCAGTGCGAACTCCCGTTTGGAGCGGGCGGTGCGATGGTATTGCCCTTCCGGCGCTCTCTCGGAGCGGAAGCTGCGAGCGTCCTGTCTGGCCGTTTGATTCCCCCAGTCTAGCGTGTCTTGGCGCAAGTCGATGGGGTTGCCGAGAAACTTGGCCCGGCAGGTGTCCACATCGATCTCGACCGGTTCTCCTCTGCTCCCCCTGCCGTGAAGCGATATTTCCACGTGCTCTAAATCCTGAAAATTCATGTGAAACCCGAAGGGTCTCTCTGCCGTTAGTGGATCGTGCTCCGCGGCTATGTGCAGCGTCAGGCGCGGATCTTTTTCTGCTTGAAAGTAGGCGTCCTTAGTGAATGATTTGCCGATGAGGTAGCCGTGCTGCGCCTTGGTCACGACGATCTTTTCAGAGAGAAGAACGACCTCGTTTTTCCCCACGGCTTCCTGCCAGTTTTTGCACTCGAAGATGAAAACCGAGTTATATCCGTTGCCAAGGTCAATGGCCACGAAGATGTCAATTTCGTGGTGGACTCCGCCCGCGTTGATCATCTTGTTGGTTTCAATTCGGAACGTTTTTTCACTGAGTCCAGGCGTCGTGCTCAGGATGTAGCCCTCAATCGAGGCCACGGCCTTTTCAAGCGCATTTCCTTTCTCGGCGGGTGTCGTCACGTTTTGATTATATTCCGACTCTGCTTAGCGGGATGCCAACAGGCTCACCCGCTCGTGGATTAGCCGGATTCGGACGAGTTACTTTTTCCCCTGCGGCATTTCCGCAATGCCGGAACTTGTAAGGTGCTCGGACTGGATCCAAAAGCAGGTGAGCAAAATGAACTTCTTCAAATCCTGAAGGTCCTTGTCGTCCCACTTCCGAATGTAATGGGTCTCGTCGTTCCCGAGCCACGTGGCTCGCTCCGCTGTAGCTTTCATCCGTGAGTCAGTCACGTACTTTTTGATACAGGGCATCAGAGCCAATTCCGCTATTTCTTTCTTCGCCGCATCCGTGGTCTGTAAAGAGGTCAAATAGTCTTTGACCAAAAACTCCAGAGCCTTGCGGTAACCGGGGCCACTCACCAAGTCCCATCCGAGTTGCTCCGCTTTCTGTGCTTGGTCATAAATCGCACAAAAGTCGGGTGAGATTTGCTGGACTTCAGGCGGGGGAGAATAACGCTGTGGCTCCGTAGGCGTGGTCTGCCTCAGATAGAAGTTCCCGGAAGGCTGCCGATAATAACGGCCGATGAAGAGGTGTTGGCAGGAATGCAGGGGACAAACGAAAACTCGCTCAATGACCTCACCAGACTCCTCCAATAACCAATTCCAGCCGGGGTCAATGGGATCAATACCGCGGTGACAAATTGGACAGGAATCCGGGCTCGTGTCCAGGTTGCGCGTTGCCTGTCCCCTCGGAGTTTTGATATTAAGCTGGAACATCCTTCCAATTGTCGCACAGGCTAAAATTAACGGCCGGCTAAAAGCGAAATGCGCTCGTGGACCGCGCTAAGATCCGCGGTCACGAGGTTGCAATACCGCTTCGTCATCTCCAACGACGAGTGGCCCAGCACCTTTTGCAGATGGAACACGGACCCTCCACGACGCAGATAGTTCACGGCGAACGTGTGCCGGAAACTGTGCAGTGTGCGCCCTGGAGGGTCAAAACCCAAACGCTCGCAGAGCAGTTTCACGTCCCGGAGCACCACGCGCCTGTCCAATCGTGTCTCGTGCCTGCTCGCTAATAGAAGCAAGTCCGGCTTCCGCTTGAAATCCGTCACGTAGTGATGCAGAGCCTTTCGCAACTCAAAAGAAAAGGGAACGATTCGCTGCTTGCGGCCTTTGCCGTCCAACGTCACGAGGAGATTTTCCATGTTGATGTCTGCAAGCCGCAACGTCAGTGCCTCCGTGATGCGACAGCCCGTGTCAAGCAGGATGAGCGTAAGCAGATGCAAGCGACATTGGCAGTGATTGCGCTGCCGGGGCTTCCACTTCACGATGCGCGTTATTTGCGCCTCGGTGAGCGTGGGTAAGATGATTTGTGGCTCTCTCAGTTGAGACACACGAAGATGCTTACAACTCGGACTGCATCTCGCATCTGACCCAACCGCGTTCCAATGTAAGTATGCATTGACGGCCCGGATTACCGAGTTGCAGCCGGTGGCCTTCCGGCCTTTTTCGCGCATACGAATCACGAGATTTTTCAACTCATCCGCAGATGGTGACTCCGAGGGCAGCCATTTGAAACTGTACTCGTACCATTCCACGGTTGCGGCGGTGACGTTGTGCAGGTATTGACGCTCACGGATGAACTGCTCAAAGCGCGGTTGCATGTTTTCCTCCAGGCAAGTAGCCGAATGTGGAGGGAAACCGCATAAACACTGATGTTCTGGTCTTATCTTGCTTGGGGTGCAAGGGGTCGCGAGTTCAAATCTCGCCGTCCCGACCAAATTATCTGCAGGCAGTTCGTTGAATTAGCGTCGACCCGGATTGCGGATTTCCTCAATTTGTCGCCGGGACGGTGGCGATACACAAATCTCAGCTCCGGGGCATAGTCCTGTCCAGCTCGGCTTTCAGCGAGTCTGCTGGAAAGCAACATTCGCCTGCCGCATTTCATGCTGACAGATTTACAGTTTCCGGACCCGCGTGTTGCCTCTAACATTTTCGCTAGATCGGTAAAGTAGGACAGTGCTCTCAAAAAGTTACGACTCGAGCAGACTACTACGACCAGCAGCGGGCTCTGGCGACTGTAGAGGGACGCACCATTGGCTTGTCGTGTACATTGAAGATTCTCAAACCAGCGCCCGAAATAGTGTCGAGGGCCTCCACTAGGGTGCAATGAGTTCTTGGAGGCTGAACTGGAGGTCAGGTGAACAACATTCCCGTCTTCGATCGCGCTGCAGCCTTCCCGACCTGGTTGAAAGTGCTGCGGGCGACTGGTATCACAATCTTGTGGTTGATTCTCGCACTGCTTACTGTGTGGGCCGTGGCAGCTCTTTACGTCGATTTTCGAATGCCGGCACTGCGCATTCCCGTGACTTTGATCTACGTCGTGGGGATTATCGCGATTGTATTCACGTTCAAAGCGTCCCCTTGGTCTGCGGCTTTATGTCTCGTGGGCTTTGGTATTGTGCTTGCTTGGTGGCTCACGCTCAAGCCCTCGAACGAAGGCAATTGGCAACCTGACGTCGAAAAGACAGCCTGGGCTGAGATTGATGGCGATCGGTTCACAATCCACAATTTGCGCAACTGCGACTATCGCAGCGAAACCGACTACACCAATTGCTGGAGCGACCGTACAATTTACCTCTCAAAAATCCAGGCCGCCGACCTGTTCCTGACGAACTGGGGTATACCGTTTGCGAGCCATCCGATTGTCAGCTTTCAATTTGCGGACAACCAGCACGTCGCATTCTCCATTGAGGCACGCTACAAAGTTGGTCAAGCGTACTCGACAATTCTGGGATGTTTCCGCCAATACGGGCTGATTTTTGTGGCGGCGGACGAGCGCGATGTCATTCGATTGCGCACCAACTACCGTAAAGATGAAGAGGTGTACCTCTACCGCATCCACGTGCAACCGGAAGTAGTGCGGAATATGTTTCTTACCTATGTCACCTACCTGAACAGATTGAAAGATCACCCCGAGTGGTATAACGAGTTGACAAGAAACTGCACCACTACGCTGCAAAAACCGCTCTCTGCCGACGTCGACAACCCGCAACCCTGGAATTACCAATACATATTGAACGGCACACTGGATGAGTTGCTTTACGACCGGGGTCGCCTGGTCAGTGGCGGCCTTCCATTCCCAGAGTTGAAGCAGCGTGAGCACATCAACGCAGCGGCCCATGCCGCGAACCAGTCTCCCGATTTCTCTACGCTGATTCGAATAGGGCGGATCGGATTCTGAGTCGCACTGATTCTGAACGCACTAAAGATTGAAGAAATCGGAGGCTGCCATGAATCGCATTTGTCCATTTGAATGCACTCGCCAGCGTTCTTATTACCGCTCCTTTTACCGCTCCCTGAGGATCGGGGTAGCTCTCGCTCTAATCGTGTCTCCGCTCATGGCCGTTGCCCAGAGCGAACCGCAGGTTCACAAGCGGCTGACGGTCGGGGTTGCGCTCGAAGGCGGTGGCGCCCTCGGGCTGGCCCACATCGGAGTACTCCGCTGGTTTGAGCAGCACCACATCCCCATCGACTATCTCTCCGGAAACAGCATGGGCGCCTTGGTGGGAGGTATGTACGCGACCGGCAAGAGTCCCGACGCTCTCGAAAAACTGGTCAAAAGCATGGACTGGCCGCTTGTCATCGGGGGCGAAACCCCTTACGAAGATCTGTCTTTCCGCCGCAAGGAGGATGCGCGTGCGATCCCCAACGACTTGGTCGTTGGTTTCAAACATGGGCCGACTCTCCCATCAGGATTGAGTGCCGGTCATCAAATTGGTCTGGTCATTGACCATGAAACACTCGCCTATTCAGCCGTGAAATCGTTCGACGACTTACCCATTCCATTCCGCTGCGTTTCCACCGATCTGATTTCGGGAAAGGCGCACGTGTTCTCCACCGGTCCGATTGGTTACGCGATGCGCTCTTCCATGTCCCTGCCCGCCATCTTCGCTCCCATGCGCGACGGAGACCACGTGTACGTGGATGGCGCGTTGGTCGACAACCTGCCTACCGACCTGGTGCGTCAGATGGGGCCAGACGTGGTCATCGCCATTCATCTCCAGGTCGCTCCCGCCACCGCCGATGAAATCCAATCTCTCTTCAGTGTCCTCGGCCGGTCCATCACTGTTGGCACCGCCGCCACCGAGCTCCGGGGGATGGAGGCCGCGGATATTGTCGTCAAAGTGGACGTTCAGAAATTCACCAGCCTGGAATTCGACAAAGCGGAAGCACTCATTCAGAAGGGAATGGAAGCGGCCGAGGAGAAAGCCAAAATCTTGCAGCCTTATGCTCTCGATCAGGCCGCGTGGGACGAATATGTGGCGAAGCGCAACGCGCGCAAGAAAGTAGGTGTGGGTGTTCCACAATTTATAACAGTGGAGGGCACCTCCGCCGACGCGGAGCAAAAGATCCAAAAATTTCTACAGCCTCTGGTGGGCAAACCCATCGACACCAAGGTTCTGGATACCTATCTAACTCGCTTGACCGGGGTGGGCAGATTCGAAAGCGCTTCGTATGATTTGACCCAGAATGACGGTCAGCTCGGCTTGTTGGTCACGGTCCGAGAGAAGAATTATGCGCCGCCCGTTCTGCAGCCGGCCTTTGTCGTGGATGGTGAACAGCCCGACAACGTCACCTTCACGCTGGGAGGTCGTTTGACATTCCTCGACGTCGCGGGGTTTGGCTCGGAATTACGCACGGATTTTCAGTTGGGAGACACCTATGGGATTGACGCCGAGCTCTACAAGAGATTCAGCCAGACCTCCCGGTGGTTCTTTGCACCACGCGTGAGTGCAAGCAACGGCGCGCAGTGGATCTATTCCTACGACAACCCCAAGGCCGACTACCGCATCGGGAGGGTAGCGTTTGGAACTGACATCGGCTACGCGGTGAGCCGGTTCAGTGAAGTCCGCGCCGGTTATGAGATCGGCTATCTCAACGCAAACCTGAAGCTGGGCACTCCGGAATTTGCATCGGTTAAGGGCGAAGTCGGCGCTTCGCGGTTTCGCTTCATCACGGACCACACGGATGATCCCGTCATTCCCCGCCGCGGTTATCTGGCGGAGTTGAATTTCCACTGGGTAGACACGAGTCCCGGAGCGCCAGCCGCATTTCCAACTTTGGAGCTGAGAACCGAAGTTTTCAAACCCATCTCGGAACCAGCTTCTGTCTTCTTGTACGCTCAGGGTGGTTCGACCCTGGGCTACAACCAAACTGGCATTCCACAGTACTACCTCGGAGGGACGGCCGGGTTGTTTGCCTACGGCGAGAACGAGGTACGTGGAGACCAGTACTACCTATTCCGTGCGGGATATCTGCACAATCTGTTCAAACTCCCACCGTTCCTCGGCACTGGCGTCTATGCTGTGACGTTCTATGAGGTCGGAAAGATGTTCGATGCCCCGGGCGTGAGCAGACTTCCCACTGACGGCGCGGCCGGGGTGATTGCACGGACCGCTCTTGGGCCCGTGTTCATTGGCGGCAGTGTCGGAGACACAGGACACGCCAAGTGGTTCTTCGCTCTGGGCCGTGTGTTCTAGGTCGTTCGTCCGCGGGATGGCTGCGGGAGAAGCGGGAGAGAGCAACAACGAGGATCATCCCCTGACTCTGCGGCTGTTCGCTAAATTTCAAGTAATATCGAAGGGTGCCACTGATCAGGCTAAAAATTGATGTTGGTGGGACCGTCGGCGACGAAGTCTGGCGCAATCTAAAGCAGTTCGATCAGATCCAGAACGCCGCGTTTGGTCCCAAGTTCGGCTGTGGAGGTCCGTGCAA
The DNA here is from genome assembly GCA_963747545.1 of uncultured Acidobacteriaceae bacterium. Lineage (GTDB taxonomy): Bacteria > Acidobacteriota > Terriglobia > Terriglobales > Acidobacteriaceae > Acidiflorens. The sequence goes on from CAVVFQ010000007.1 coordinate 881,344, forward strand.
TCACCCCGCGAACACGCCCCACGGTAAGGGTGAATGGATAGGAGCAGAAGTTCGTGTACAAACCCCGCTTCTGGCCCAGTATGCGGTCTCGCACTATTTAGAACAGGACCGCGTGCTGGATGCGGACGTTGTGGAGTAGGCGAGTCCGGGCATTGAGATCCGGGCAATTGATAATTGATGCTGGACGCATAATAGCTTGGAGATGTAACCATGTTTGAATCTCCTCATCTTCGGCTGACCCGAATGCCGCTCAACAACGGAGCCGGCCGTATGCCCGCACTCGGCTTTGGCACCCTCATTCCCGACACCGCTGAGACGAAAACTGCGACCAGAGACGCCCTGGATGCCGGATTTCGACACTTCGATTGTGCGGAACGATACCGGAACGAACGCGAGGTTGGCGAAGCATTACAGGCAGGACTTACCGCCAATGGAATCGCGCGCGACAACATTTTTGTCACCACAAAGTTGTGGAACTCCAACCATCGGCCCAATCGCGTCGAACCGGCTTTCGAGGCGAGTCTAGACAGACTCAGACTCAAGTATCTGGATCTCTATCTCATCCACACCCCCTATGCATTTCAACCCGGAGAGGAGCAGGACCCGCGGGATCAAAACGGCAATGTCCTCTATGACAACGGAGTGACTCTCCTCGATACCTGGAGAGCAATGGAAAGTCTGGTAGACCACGGCAGGTGCCGGGCCATCGGGCTGTCCGACATCGGCTTGAACGAACTGTTGTCCATCTACGAATCTGCAAGAATCAAGCCGGCCGTGGTCCAGGTCGAATCACATCCGTATCTGCCCGAAACGGACCTTCTGGAATTCTGCAAAGAAAAGGGCATTGTGTTTTTGGCTTTCGCGCCATTGGGTCATGGAATGAAGCCTGGGCTGCTCGAAGATCCTGTCATTTTGGCAATCGCCACACGAGTAGGAAAAACGCCGGCACAGGTGCTACTGGCATGGGCGGTGCAGCGCGGCACTGCTTTGCTCACCACACCCAAAAGCGCGGCTCGCGCACGGGAGAATTTTAACATCTCTGCCCTTCCGGAAGATGCGTTGAACGAAATCAATCGCATTCAGACCAGGCAGAGACTCAATCAAGTGGTGAAAACAGGCGTCCCCGGTTTCATCGCGCAAGGTAGCTAAATATGGAGCAGCGCCCGGATAGGCGATCGTCTCAAGCGAAATATTGCGATTGCGCCAACCATCATTCCCCACCCAGCCCCGCCCCGTGATCCCCGCCCTTGCATTTTTCCCCCGTTTGGAGCAACGTTTCAGTTGGAAAGGAGTGTATCCGACACCATGATCAACCTTCTGATTCACCACGAAGTCGCCGACTATACGGTCTGGAAAGCCGCGTTCGATTCCGCCCAGGACTGGCGCCGCAAAAACGGCGAGTGCAGTTGCCGCATTTTTCGCGGCGCCGGAAACGTCAACGACGTCAATCTTTTCATGGAATGGGAGAGTCTGGAAAAGGCGCGCGCATTTATCGCGTCCGAAGAACTCAAAGCCAAAATGGCTAGTGCGGGAGTTAAAGGCCAGCCGCGAGTCGATTTCCTGACCGAGGTGCAAAGCGTCCGCCGCAGCGCCGCCGACTGAGCGTTAAAAACGGCCGCGACTGTCCACCCACCGCCATAAATAGGTACTCGCGTGCAAGTAGAATTCCCGTATCCATTTCTGGCGGTTGGCATCGAAAATAGTTGAACCGGCAAACAGGACCGGAAGCAGATACACTCTGTTCTGGCAGTTTCCTCCTCTTCTGGCTTGCCCCAAATGCCCACTTTCAGGAGAACTTCATGTCGAAGAAACCAGTATCCGGCAATTCGCACAAAGCTTCAGCCCAACCTCGCTACCACCAGTCAGCCCGTGAACTCCAGGCATTCTGCACCGTAACCAGCACAATGCCGCTGCAATTGGAACAGCCGGTACGTCTGGAAATGACGGAGCGACTTAATCAGCTCCTGGCCGACACCATCACCCTGCGGGATCTCTACAAGAAGTCCCATTGGCAGGTCTCCGGAGCGACTTTCTATCAGCTCCACCTTCTCTTCGATAAACACTTCGAAGAACAAGGCGAGATCGTCGACACCATCGCGGAACGAATCCAGCTTCTGGGCGGAGTCAGTGTGGCCATGGCGCCCGACGTCGCCGAGACGACCCGCATCCCGCGACCGCCCAAGGGCCGCGAAGAGGTTCCCGTGCAACTGTCTCGCCTGCTCGACGCGCACCAGCTCGTCATCACCTATTGCCGCGAACTCGCGGAGCTTTCTACCAAACTGGGCGATCCCGGCACCAACGACCTGGTGGTGAGTGATGTGCTTCGCCCCAACGAACTGCAGGTCTGGTTCCTGAGCGAACACCTGGTCGATGCGCCGCTGGTCGAAGCCGAGCCGCTAAGGGAATCGGCCTAAAATAGAGCTCACTCAGACTTTGTCATCCCGAGCGTAGCGAGGGATCTGCATGTTGCCGCGAGTTGCAGATCCCTCGCTTCGCTCGGGATGACAATACATGGGGGTTTGGGCCTGGCTCATGCATCGATGGACGCAAGTCTCGCCCGCCGCTAGCGTCGTGCGCTAAGAATGTGCAGGATCTGCTGCAGTTCATTCCTCAGGTGCGCCACATTGACGGCAGGTTTCACCGGAAATGGAAGAGTAGTCTGGTTCCGCTCGGACTTGGTTTCCTCGCGCAACTGCACCCGCGCCCCGGCGATCGTGAATCCATCTTCATAAAGCAGCTTCTTGATCCGCACCACCGACTCCACGTCGCGCTTGCGGTACATGCGCTGCCCAGTACTGCTTTTCACCGGCCTGAGCTGCGGAAATTCGGTTTCCCAGAATCGAAGTACGTAGGCCGGCAGGCGGCACAAACTGGCGACTTCACCGATGCGGAAATAGAGCTTGTCCGGAATGATGACTTCGGCGTTGCGGGATGCTCTCTTCGGCGTTTTCTTGCGGACGCTCATGAAGGCCGTTTCCGTACTGCTGTATACGCGTTTCTAGCACGAGCCGCCCCGCGGGACAACCCCCAAAAGTGCAGATGGGCCGTCGCCAGACCGTTTTGACGCTTTGCCGCAAATGGAAAAGCCTCTCAGGAGGTGCTTCTCCGGAGAGGCTTTGGGGAACTTCTGAACGAGCATCCGCCCGCTTAGTGTTTCTTTTTCTTGGCGGCTTTCTTCTTGGTTGCCATGAAGTATTTCCTCCGTTTGAACGATTTGTTCTCCCAAGGTTCTCGACAGGGCACCTTGATGCCCGGGCTACCCAAGTTCTTGTATGAGCAGCTGTCCTACCACAAGATATTGCCATTTGTATGTAATTTGTCAATGAAAATTTCGCTACGCTGCGCGATTTTGGTGAAGCACGTGCTCTGCACGCTCGCCCAAACTCACGGCAAAAATTTCAGCGTCGCCGCAGAAGCTTCTCGTCAGGAACCGGTGAAGCCGCGATACCTGTGCGATAATTTCAGAAGAAATTTATGTCCGATCACAAAGTCTTCTGCGCAAAATTGAAACAGGAACTCCCCGGTCTTCCCGAGCCTCCGTTCGACAACGACTTGGGAAAAAAAATCTATGAGAACGTCTCGCAACAGGCGTGGGGCCAGTGGATGGAACACTGCAAAATGTTGCTGAACGAATATCGCCTGAACCCCGCCCGCAAGCAGGATCAGGAAGTCATCGTGAAGCAGATGGAGCAGTTTTTCTTCGGTGAGGGATCCGCGCGTCCAGCCGAATACGTCCCCCCGACACACTGAGCCGCGACATACTAGCAACAACTGTCGCCGCGCGAGCCATCTGCAGTTCGTCAGTCCCCATGAAGGCAGGTTACTAACGAATTACCTCTGGCCCCTCATAAGTGCCCAATTCATCACCTCGTAACACTGCTCGGCAATAATGGGAACGGTGGCATCGCAGGTCATGGCATCGAAGATCATTGCATCGCAGACCTATGACACGCTGATCCTGTCGGATCTGCACCTCGGCGCCGAGATGAGTCGAGCGCGCGAGGCGTTGCGCGTTCTGCAGGAAACTCAATATCGCCGCCTCATTCTGCTGGGCGATATTTTTGCCGACCTCAATTTCGGACGCCTGAAAAAAGAACACTGGAAATTTCTCGGCTACATTCGTAAGCTCTCCAATCCCAAGCGTAACGTCGAAGTGGTGTGGGTCGAAGGCAATCACGACCACGGCCTGACTGAAATCATGTCCCATCTGGTCGGGGTCCGCGTGTACCAGGAATATCAATGGGAATATCACGGCCTGCGCCACATCGCCGTTCATGGTCACCAGTTCGACGGCTTCGTGGTAAGCAACGTCCACGTCAGCTATTACATCGGGACGCTGCTCTACCTGCAATTGCAGAAGTGGGATTCGAAAAACAAAACCTTGACTCGCTTTCTCGACCGGCTGGGCACGCGCTGGCAGCGCTTGTCAGAGAAAGTTGCCGAGGGCGCGCTCGCCCATGCCCGTCATCACCCGGCAGCCCGCATCTTCTGCGGCCACACCCATGCCGCCACGCATAAGCATGAGAACGGTGTCGACTATTACAACTGCGGAGCCTGGATCGACGCGCGCCCCACCTACATCACTATTGGTGAAGAGGGAGTCCAGATCCACGAATACACTGACGGCCCTGACATCGAGCAACCTGACATCGAGGGGTCTGACGATCCCGCTGCCGCCGCAGAACGAAGCTCGGATGTTACCGAACCGGCGGAATTCGGCGAAGAGACGGGATTCGTCGAAGATGGCGAATACGAGGGTGTGGCAACCTGAGATTTGCAACAAATGAGGCACGGTGAAATCTTGCGCAAACTAACCATCGTTTTCCACCACGCCGGCGGAGGCCATCGCAGCGCAGCAGAAGCCCTCAAAGCGACTCTCTCCAGCTCTAGCCAGGAACATCCCTGGGACGTCAGCCTTCTCGACATTCAGGAATTGCTCGATCCCCTCGACCTGATTCGCCGCGCGACGGGCCTGCGCATTCAAGACACCTACAACCTGATTCTCCGCAAAGGCTGGACGCGCTTTACGCCGCAACTCCTGCTCGTTTTACAGGGGACGATCCGTGCCTATCACTCCCCAATCGTGAAACTCCTTCGCGCTTACTGGGCACAACATCCACCGGCCCTGGTGCTCTCCGTAGTTCCGCACTTCAATCGTGAGATCGCCGACAGCCTTAGCCCGATTGGAACACGAACGCCGGGTACACGAACGCCGGGCGCAAGAACGCCCTTTGTCACCCTGATCACCGATTTGGCGGATTACCCGCCACATTTCTGGATTGAGCGCGAGTCGGAGTACATCATCGCCGGCACGGAACGCGCCCGCCAGCAGGCACTAACCATCGGCCATGCGGCCGATCATATCTTCCTGACATCGGGAATGATCTTGAAGCCCAAGTTCTACGAAAAGACAACCGTCGATAGAGCCGCTGAAAGAAAACAACTCGGTCTGGAACCCGATTCTCCGACTGGCATCGTGCTCTTCGGAGGCCATGGTTCCCAAGTGATGGTCGACATCACCAGGAAACTCAACGAATCCGGCAGCGGCGTCCAGCTAATCCTGATCTGCGGACACAACCAGAAGCTCGCCGCTAGGCTCAAGAAGCTGCCCACCAGAAAGCCAATCCTAGTTATTGGGTTTACCCAGAACGTCGAATACTACATGGCCCTGGCCGATTTCTTCATTGGGAAGCCCGGCCCGGGCTCGATCAGCGAGGCGCTCCAGTTCCACTTGCCCGTCATCGTGGAATGCAATTCCCGAACCCTCCCACAAGAACGCTACAACGCCGAATGGGTGACAGAGAAGGGTTACGGGATCGTCGTGCCCAGCTTCAAGAAAATTGCGCCCGCCGTCCAGCGCCTGCTCCAGAGCGCAACGTTCAATGAATTTCGCCGGAAGGCAGACGAATACTCCAATCGAGCGCTGTTCGAAGTGCCCGTAATCCTGGAACAATGCGCGGAGCGCACAGCAACGAGACCGCAATTGCAGCCTGTTCAACTTGCGTAGGGACAGCCTCGCGTAGGGACAGCCGCCCTCGGCTGTCCAGCGGGGCGAAAGCCCCGCCCCTCAACTATCCGGCAACGAAACGCACGCGAACTGCGCTCGCGTGGACAGCCGAGGGCGGCTGTCCCTACACGTTCCTAGAAGTGCACCGCGACGCCGGTCGAAAACCGCACGCCATTCTGACCCTGGCCATAAAAGCGAGTGTTGATCCAATCGAGCTGTCCGCGGAACGTTACTGGCCCGACGATTCGATAGTCCAGTCCTCCGCCAACACCATCGGCGAACGAAGTATCCGAGTCGGAAATTCCGTTGCTCCGGCTGATGTGCCCCACGCCCACCAGAAACTCCGCAAAGGGACGGAAGCGCTTGACCTGCACCGACACTCTCGGGCCGAACAGAACGTTGTGCGCAGCGACGTTGACGCCCAGAGGGCATCCGACCCCGGGGCAATCGTAGGTGTGGCTGCCATAATGCCCGTCGACATCGGCCACCAGGCCAACCCACGGTAGGAGTTTTCCCTCCAGCGTCGCCTCCCATCCATTCAGATTTGATGTGTCGTTCGAGACGATAGAAGTGCGGTCATACGAGTAACCGAAGAACACGTTGCCCTTCGTCGGAATCTGCCCCCAGGCGACGCTGGCCGGCACCGTCAATAACCATACAAGCGTGCACAACCTCCGCATTGTTTTCCTCCTTGTGGGTTGAAGGCTGCAGCTCAATATAGATGCAAGCGAGGCAGAAACATTTGCCCGGCCGCGCAACACGCTAGGGCAGATTAGTGGAAGAGCGCGGCAAAAAATCCGCCGAGTTTCTTGAAGAACCCGCGCTTCGGGGCCTGATTCGTCGAAGCCGTTTCCGTGCCAGCCGCTTTCGGCTTTTCGTTCGCAGCCGGAGGCAGCGGAGCGGCCAAGGCAGGTGCTGTCCGGGGACGCGCATCGGGAGGCAGGCCGCGCACATCCTCAACCGGCGCGGGCGCTGGACCAGTCGCGTGGAACACTAACGGCGCCTCTACCTGCACATGAACTTCGTTAGCCGCGGCGGCACCGTCACGTGGAGCGGCCGTCGCCGGCATCACGCTTGCGGGAGCATTCTCCGCGTTCGTCTCCGCCGCCGCTGTGCCCGCGTTTACCGGCGGCATTACGCTCTCTGCCTTGCTCTGCGTGGCCAGATCATTTGTCGCCCGCAGCGGAGCGTCCCGCGGAGGCGGACATCCGCACTCGATCGGCACCGCCATATCCACGCGATCGAGTTGTCCGGCACGAAATACCAGCTGATCGGTTGCCTTGACCTGATAAGTGCGATTGCCGAGCAACTCGGAAACAATCGCCGCTGCCGTGTTGCCGGGCAGCGCGCGCACACAGGTATTTCCTCGATTGTCGGCGCTGATCGCATAGTGAAATTCCCCCGGCCCCGCCAGCAGGATGCGAAAGTCCGGCGTCATCACCGAGTCCGAAGAAGCGTCCAGAGCGAGATGCGCTTCCAGCGCCCCCGTGTTCATGCTGAGCATCAGGTTATGCCGGTTCTCCGACGGAGTCACCGATACGGTCGTTCCCGGACAAACGTGCACCTCGCCACCACTCGACAGGCGAAGCACGGCAGTATCGGGTCCGGCCGTAATCGCAGAGCCCGCGCCTCCGTTATTTTCGGCCAGCGTCAGCGGGCCGGCCGTGCGCACCGCCGCTACCACCGGTTGCAGCGCGGGCGTCAAGCTGACAACCGCGGGCGACTGAAACGGTGAACTCTGCGCCTGGTTGGGATTTTTCCCAAGATGCACCACCAGCCGGTTTCCCGCAGCATCCCAGGTGTAGGCGCGCGGCGCCAGCAGATCCACCACCACGCGCGCCACCGGCGGATTCTGCTGAAACTGGTCGGCGCGCAGCGTGCTGATCTGATCGGCTTGTATGCTGATCCGCTTCTGCTGCGTGTCCAGCCGTGCGTTCGGCAGATCGATCACCAGCCGATCAGGGTCGCTGATCGCTTGAATCGTGGGAATCAACGGCTTCGTCGAAAGAATTTCAACCGCCGGACCGTCTTTTTCCTGCACAATCCGGAAGCTCTTGATCTCAGCAATCCTGACCGCAGCAATCTTGCCCCCGGCGGACGAAGCCGAAGCCTGGGAGCCAGGCGCAGTCGTTGTTTGGGAATTAAGCGTCTGGGAATTAAGCCACGGCGCTCCCAGTCCAAGCATTCCAGCCACAAGAACCGCGCACAAATCCGCCCGCAAATTGCAGCGAGAACGCGGTTGCCGGAACCGAAGATTCGGCTGGACGTCTTTCACAGCAGCACTCGAGTGTTAAAGAAAACCATACCACTCGGGGGTCGCATCGAGGAATATAGATGAAGGAAACGCCGGGAAAAGAAAGAAACTAAAGTTTCACAAGGACAAGGACAACGACAAGCACTACGAATCGGCGAGGAACTCGTACTCATCGATAACCGCCGCAACCGCCATCTTCTTGGCAGGACGCCCACCCTCGACTCGCACCACGCGGCCCTTGCAGCGCACCCGGATACTTTCCGTCAGCGTAATCTCGGGCGGCAGCGTCAGTGTGAAATCAATGACCGAGCCGGCTTGAATGGCGGAATCGACGTAGAAGCAAATCCCGCGCGCGCTCACGTCACGCGTCTGCGCCGTGTGCTCTTCCTCATTTTCGCCGTAGCGTACGCTCACGGGCAGACGAAGCGAGAACCGCCGCGTGGCCCGCTTGTTATTGTCATTTTCCTGGTCTGGCTGCGTCTCTGCCATCGAACAGCTCCAAAAGTAAAGTTTCAAGGTTACAGAGTTTCAAAGCGTGCCCGTAAATCGCATGTAAGCATGGCAATAAGCGGCAATGCTGTCAAGAACAAGGTTTCCGGAGTAGTGGCTCAGTTTCGAGTCGTTGTGAAAGGCTACGACTTCGCTCGTGTGGTGACGGGGCTCTGCCCCGTCAGGGATCGACTGAGAACTCTGGTCCGGGCACGCTCTGGGAAGGGCACGACTTCAGTCGTGCCGCAAATTCGCGCAATCAGTAGCGGCTTTAGCCGCTGGGGAAATCCGGCTTTCAAACTGAGCCACCACCGTTTCAAGCTGCCGACCCGTCCCTCAACCGCTACAATAAACGCGTGGTCTTCGTCCTCGACAACTACGATTCGTTCACTTACAACCTCGTCCAGTACATCGGCGAACTGGGCGCCCAGGTCGAGGTCCGCCGCAACGACGAAGTAACCGTCGAAGAGATCGAGGCCATGCACCCCGAGCGAATCGTGCTTTCCCCCGGACCCTGCACTCCGCAGGAAGCCGGCATCAGCATCGAACTGATCCGTCATTTTGCGGGCAGGAACAGGAACAAAGAAAAGAATAATGATTATGTCCCGGTGCTGGGCGTATGTCTGGGACACCAGGCGATCGGAGCGGCCTTCGGCGGCCAAGTGGTGCGAGCGAAGAACCTGATGCACGGCAAAACCAGCCAGGTAGAACACGATGGCAAGACCATCTTCCGCGGCCTGTCTTCGCCGATGACCGCAACCCGCTACCACTCCCTGATCGTCGCCGAAGACGGCCTGCCCGACGATCTGGAAATCAGCGCCTGGACTCGCGACGCCGATGGAACTCGGGTCATCATGGGTTTGCGACACCGGAAGTTTCCTGTGGAGGGCGTGCAGTTTCATCCCGAGAGCGTGCTGACGAACGAAGGGAAAAACCTGGTCGCGAATTTCCTGCAGAGTTGATCGCGCTCATCGGTCAATGAGTGTAATGGGGATATTTCAACAGCTATCGACCAGTCTCGGCAACGCGGTCATTATTGTTCTTGTGGAGCGACGAGCGTAGGTTGACAAACTCTATTCCAGTAAGCAAAATGATCGCCCTCGCTGGTTCCTGATCGACGAATCTTTGTTGGCGTCGCGAGTGAGCGCGCAGCTGGAAAGGCCTTGGGACTGACGGCGAACTTGGGTAGGGAAAATGAATCGAAAAGCGAGTACTACCGAGGCTGTCAAATGTGCCGGCCGAGCGTTGAAGAAGGAAATCTTCGGATTCCGTTTCGATTACCCGCTCTACATGGTGCCGGAAAGCTTTGCGAAAGGTTCCCTACACTATTACCTGTATAGCGATGCGCTGGCCTGGGAGGCGCTGCGGTTGGATTCCAACAGCATTCCGAAAGCGTGGTATCGGGTGACCGGCGCGGTTTACTGGCCGGCCTATATTGCCTGGTACGGGCTGGTCCAGTTAGGGCATTACCTTCGGCATGGCGATGAAGCAAAGCTGAGTTCTTTCCTCAAGCAGGTTTCCTGGCTGGAGCAGAATGCAGTCTTGCGCAGCGACGGGGCGGTTGTCTGGCCGATGAACTTCGATTACCCCAACGGTGGAGTCGTGCTCAAGGCGCCGTGGATTTCGGCATACACGCAGGGCCTGGTGATCAGCGCGTTGGTACGCGCGTGGCGTCTGACGAAAAGGCCTCAGTTGCTGCAGCTGCTCAAGAAGTCGGCTGTGGTATTTGAACGCGATGTCAAAGACTCCGGAGTCCGGGTTTCATGGGAAGGCCGCACTCTTTATACGGAGGTCCCCGGTGGCCCGCTTCCCGGCATTCTAGACGGCTTCATGACCTCGCTAGTCGGTCTTTATGACTTGTATGTAGAGACCGGAGATCCGGCTCCGGGCCGCTTGTTTGAAGAAGGAATTGCCGGACTCAAGCATGCGCTGCCACGCTGGGACTACAGAAGTAAGTGGAGTTGGTATGATTGCGCGTATCTCAGCCCGCCTGGTTATCACAACCTGAATTGCCTTCTTCTGGAGGTGTTAGCGAGGTTGTCAAAACAACCCAGTCTGGCTGACTGCGCGCAGCGCTGGAGCCCCAAGCAGCTCTCGGCGCTGAGCCAGACCGAAATCTATCTGGTGTTTGTGCTCACGAAAAATGCGAGCCGTTTGCGGCATCGAACCTGGCGTCAGAAGGTAGACGAGACTTCCACCGGCATCATGGACGCGCGTGCGGACATCGCTTCCGTATGCGACATTTGAACCGACTCTGTTAAGGCCGACCACATCTTAAGTCCGTCAGATTGGACAAGCGTCGAAGACGGGCGTTAGCAGTCACTCGCAATCCAAGATCACTTCTATCTTCTGCCCCGCGCCATCTCCACCGCCCGCAGCACCGCTCGCGCCTTGTTCTCCGTCTCCTCAAACTCACTCTGCGGATCGGAATCGGCGACGATTCCCGCGCCCGCCTGCAAGTATGCCTTCTTGCCTTTCATGAGCAGAGTCCGAATGGCAATGCACGAATCCAGATTCCCCGCAAAATCCGCGTAGAGCACCGAGCCCCCATACACTCCACGCCGAGTCGGCTCCAGTTCTTCGATAATCTGCATGGCGCGAACTTTCGGTGCGCCGCTCAGCGTGCCTGCCGGAAAGCACGCGGCAAACGCGTCCATCGCATTCAGTTCAGGACGCAGCCGCCCTTCGAGCGCCGAGACCAGATGCATCACATGCGAGTAGCGTTCCACATACATCAGATTGCGAACTTTCACCGATCCGTACTCACTGACCCGGCCAAGGTCGTTGCGCCCAAGGTCGACCAGCATGACGTGCTCGGCGCGTTCTTTCTCGTCCGCAAGCATTTTCTTTTCCAGCGCCGCATCTTCCGCCTCGTCGCGACCACGAGGATGCGTTCCCGCAATTGGACGATACTCGAGCTTTCGTCCTCCCCCAGCCGCACGCACCAGCATCTCCGGAGATGAACCGAGCACGTGCATTCCTCCCGAATTTTTCCCTGCTTTCTTTTGTCCGGCGTTCCGGCCTTCCCCGAATCGCAAAAAATACATATACGGCGACGGATTCACCGTCCGCAACGCGCGGTAGAGATCAAGCGGAGCAACTCCCGGCTCGAAGTCCCAGCGCTGCGAAAGCACAACCTGGAAAATATCCCCGGCGGCGATGTACTCCTTGGCTCGGCGGACGCTTTCCATGAACCTCGGCTTCGAAGTGCGCGCCCGCGGCTTCAGCTTCGACTTCGTCGAGGCTTTGCGCCAGTGCGCCGGCCTCCATCCCGCGGCCAGCTTTTTCTCGATGCGCGCAATGTCCTTAACCGCCCGCCTGTACGCAACTCTGGGCGCTTCTCGCTTCACGTCCGCCGAGGCCACAATATGGATCTGGTGCCGCAGGTGATCGAAGGCAAGCACCCGGTCAAAAAACATCAGCACACAGTCCGGAACGTCGAGGTCATCCGCAGCGTGCTCTCCGATGTTCTCCAGTCGCCGCACAATGTCATAGGCGCAATATCCCACCGCACCGGCGGTAAATGGAGGCAGGCCTTCCATCGCCGCCGGACGATGCTGCTGCAACAGTTCCTTGATGACTTCGAAAACACTCCCCGTACGCCGCTCGATTTTGCCTGTGTGGTGGCGGGGCTTTGCCCCGCGACGGCTGGGCGAAGCCCCGTCACCATACGATCGCGTGATCGTGATCTCGTCGCCCCGCGACTCCAGCCTTAAAAATGGCCTCACGCCCAGAAACGTATACCGTCCAATTTTTTCTCCGCCTTCGACCGACTCCAGCAGAAAGGCATCCGGCTCTCCGTCCGCCACGGCCAGAAAGGCGGAAACCGGGGTCAGCAGGTCGGCAGAGATGGCCTTCGCCACCGGAACCAGCGTGGCGGTGCGCGATAGCCGGGCGAACTCTTTGTAGTCAGGACGGATCATCTGTTTAGCATCGCATGAACTGGTGTGACCATGCGAGTTGCGCGCAGGCCCCCGAGGGCGGCCGTCCCTGCGTGTGTTGTTTCCCCCCGCGCTTGCCTAGCCTGCGGGCCGGCAATATACTTTGCGAGGCTTGCCCGATAGCGCGGGAAGGCAATCACAATCGCAATCATAGTGAGAATAGGGAGAATTTTATGACCACAGCAGTCGACCTCGAACAGGAAACTAATCCGTGGCAGGCGCAAGCCGCGCGCTTCGACCTGGCCGCGCGCAAGCTGAATCTTGATGAAGGCATATGGAAGGTACTGCGCAGTCCGAGCCGTGAAATCATTGTTCATATCCCGGTGATGATGGACGACGGGCACCTCGAAGTCTTTACCGGATTCCGCGTGCAGCACTCCATCGCGCGCGGCCCCGCCAAGGGCGGGCTCCGCTACGCGCCCGACGTGAACCTCGACGAAGTCCGCGCGCTGGCCAGCTGGATGACGTGGAAATGCGCAGTGGTGAACATTCCTTTCGGTGGCGCCAAGGGTGGCATCATCTGCGATCCCCACAAAATGTCGCAAGGCGAGTTGGAGCGCATGACCCGCCGCTACACCGCCGAACTGTTCGAATTCATCGGCCCCGAAAAAGACGTCCCCGCTCCCGACGTGAATACCAACGAGCAAACCATGGCTTGGATCATGGATACCTACTCCATGCACCTCCGGCAGACCTGCACCGCGGTCGTGACCGGCAAGCCGGTGAACATCGGAGGATCGCGCGGGCGTCGCGAGGCGACGGGCCGCGGCGTTCTCATGGTCTGCGAACAGGCCATCAAAAAACTGCGCCTGAATCGCGACACTACCCGCGTCATCGTGCAGGGCTTTGGCAACGTCGGCTCGAACGCTGCCCGCCTCATGGCAGCTGCCGGATACAAAATCGTCGGCGTCGTCGAGGTCGGCGGTGGCCTGTACAAAAAGGACGGTATCGACCTGGAAGCGCTCTGGGAATTCCGCCAGCGCAATGGCACCATTCACGGCTTCACCGGCGCAGAGAAGTACGATCCCGCCGAGCTTTTGCTGGTCGATTGCGACATCTTGATTCCGGCCGCGACCGAAAACGTCATCACCAGCCAAAATGCCGACCGCATAAAATGCAAAATCCTGGCCGAGGGCGCGAATGGTCCCACCACCGCAGCCGCCGACGACATCCTCGCCGAGAAAAAGGTCTTTATAATTCCCGACATTCTGGCGAATGCCGGCGGCGTCACCACTTCCTACTTCGAGTGGGTGCAGGATCGCCAGGGTTACTTCTGGAAGGAATCGGTGGTCAACGAACATCTGGAAGAGATCATGGTTGCCGCCTTCGACGATGTCGTTCGCTACTCTGAAACTCACGGCGTGAACAACCGCATCGCCGCTTACATGCTGGCCATCGACCGGGTGGCATACACCATCCGCCAGCGCGGAATCTATGCCTGATCAAAATGTTTTATGGAGCGACGGGCGTCCTCGCCCGTCCTCTCGACGCAACTTGCGGGGAAAAATGATTCGCTCACCAAGAAAACCTACTTTCTGGGTGCTCCCTTTCTGTCTGCTGCTCACGCTCGGCAGTGCGCCCGCTGTGGCGACGGCACAGGCGAGTTCGAGTGACACCAGTTCTACTGCAAAGCCCGCAGCTCAGGCAAATCCCAACGCCGCTGCCGCGGCTCCGGCTCCTTCCTCCGGCAACGTGTCTCCCAATACCCCAAAGTCAGCGACTGGCAAGCCTTCCGCTTCTGAAATTGCAGCCGCTAAAGCCAGCGGCAAGGTCTGGGTCAATACCGAAAGTCGCGTTTATCACAAGAACGGCCGCTGGTACGGTAAGACCAAGTCCGGAAAGTTCATGACCGAGGCGGAAGCAAAGGCCGCTGGCTACAAAGAAGCACAAAGATAGAACGTGACTGATCCAATGACTCAATGGTTCAATGACTAAATGACTCAATGACTCACGTTGCCTTGTCTTCAGATGTGGAGGATAATCACAGTCACTGCCCTCGCGGCCTCGGTTCAGTCATCGCGTGAATCTTCCTAACTACATCACGCTCACCCGCATCGCCGCGATCCCGCTACTTATTTGGATTCTTTGCACGCCGCGCTTCGCGACCGAGCAGACCGGCGAAAGAGAAGCCCTGGCCTCGGCGGTTTTCATCCTGGCTTCAATCACCGATGGCATTGACGGCTATCTCGCGCGCAAACGCGGCCAGATCACGACCATTGGCATGCTCCTCGATCCGCTGGCCGACAAGCTGCTGATCGCCGCCGCCTTCATCACGCTGGTGCAGTTCAATCCCGCGCTGGTCCCAGCCTGGATGGCCGTGGTCATCATCGGCCGGGAGTTTCTGGTGAGCGGTCTCCGCTCCATTGCCGCTTCTGAAGGTTTTACCATTCAAGCGAGCGAGCTGGGCAAATTCAAGATGCTGGTGCAGATCATTTCTGTCGTGGCCGTGATTCTCGCTCGCCGCTGGCACGAGTGGCCCGTGCACGGCATTTACATTTTCCCGGTCTACTGGATTGCCTGGGTCGCCATCTGGTTCATGGTTCTGCTTTCGCTGGTTTCCGCACTCGACTATTTCGTCGCCTTCTGGTCGCGGATTGACCGCAAATCGGAAAAGCGGCGACGCCGTTCCTTCGTCCTAGCCCGGCGGAGAAAGAGCGATGTCCAAGCTGTCTGAAAAGCCGACTGAAAATCTGACCGCGCGCGATCAGGCTCAACCCGCCCAGCGATCCCCCGAACTTTCTCCCGAGCAACGCCGGACCCTGCTCCGCATCGCCCACGAAGCGATTCTTTCCTTTCTGGAGCATCGGCCTTTCCCGGCCGCCCCGCTTCCTACCACGCTGTCGGAGCCGCGCGGCGTCTTCACCACCCTTTATCTCCGCCACGATCGTCTGCCCGCTGATCGTCTCGCCAGCGATCATCTGCACGGCGATCATCTACACGGCGATCGCCACCACCAACTTCGTGGATGCGTCGGCTATGCCATGCCCGTCGCGCCTCTGTATCGCGCCGTGGCAGAGACCGCCCGCGCCGCCGCTTTCGAAGATTCCAGGTTCTTGCCGGTCACACTCGAAGAAGCTCCCAGACTGCAGGTTTCTCTGAGCGTTTTATCTCCGCTTTTCCCCATTCATCCCGAGGCAGTGGAAATCGGCCGCCATGGCCTGCTCATTTCCGACGGCGCCCGCCGCGGCCTGCTGTTGCCCCAAGTGTCGGTCGAAAATGTCTGGGGCCGGGAAACTTTTCTGGAGCAAACCTGCCGAAAGGCCGGCTTGCCGCCGGATGCCTGGCGCAAGAATGCAACCGTCGAGGCGTTCACCGCCGAAGTCTTTTCCGACGCCGATGCCGAACTTCCGTGTTGAATCTGCTTCTAACCGTCTCTTCACAGCCTCAGCATCCGCGTTTCTGCCCCCTACCCCCACGTGAGTAACTTGCTTTCTGGGCCAGAGAACGTAATCTGAACATCTGGCTGTTTAATTGCTACGGCAATATTGTGGGGGCAAAATGGAACTCGTTATTGTGATCGTCGTCACGCTCGTCGCCGGCGCGATGATTCCCGGCAATCCGAAAATCCGCTTCTTCCGCTGACGCTGGTTCAAAGAAGCCTCGTCCCAAGACGCCTCGTCCCAAGTCTTAAACTCGCGTGGCGTGTCCTCGACCCCGTTGCGCGTACTCCAGCCAAAAGAAAAAGGGGAGATTCGCTCTCCCCTCTTCTTTCCCATCAAATTGTTTTATTTTCTTACTGCTGCTGTTCGTCCAGTTCCACCGTGTCGCCGGCAAGCACATCTTCCAGCGAGAAGACAACCATGGCGGACGATGCGGTCGGGGTTACGTTGAGAACTACCACTTCGCCCACGGCGCGTCGCGGCAGATCGCCTACATGAATATTCGGCCCTTTGGTTCTGGTGAAGCGATTCGCCTCAAAAGTCGGGGGCCGCATCTGCGTGTCTTCTGACATCTTAGCGTCGAAGGAGAGCGAGTCTACCGGGTCGCGCAAGGTGGCGGTGTAGGTGCGCACTACGCGGAAATAGTCTCCCACTTTGACGCCCTGGTTCGAACCCATGTTCATGTAAAGTTTCATGCCGGTACCGAGCACGTCGTCGAAATCTTTACCCAGCACGATCCGCCCGGTCAGTTTTCCATTGGCGGGCGCGAAGCGGTCGAAATGTCCGGGCACATGGAACGCAACCGGCGGTTTTTCCACGAAAGGCACCGCGACATCTCCCGGATTGATGGGATCACAACTGAATTCCACCTGGGCGATCGCGCTGTGATTTCGGGTATCGACTATCCGCACCCTCCCGATTTCCCCGTAAGGGCGTCCCGCGGCAGCCAGCACTTTCCTCTGCCCCGGATAGATTTCATACTCGTTAACATCCCGCATTTCACGGACGATCGAATACAGTTGTCCCGCCTGGTAGCCCGTCCCGGCCAGGTAGACCAGTTCACCGGTTGCGAACTTGGTTGAATTCGGTGTCTGCAGCCCGCCGTTCACATAGTTCGCATCGGGAATCCGCTCCTTGGTGATAAATCCCGCGCAGTAAATGTCTGCCGCCGTAGGCGTCTGGAAGCGCACGAATGGCACATTGACCGACGTGCTGACGATACCGGATGCGTCCGGCGTAACCGCCGCCGTTGTCGTGTCCTGGGCCACCGCCAGGGTCGCCGTCACCGCCAACAACAATAACAATCCTGTTTTCTTCATGTTACCTCCAACTCCAAGCCCTTCCGGGGACCCCAGCTATCTCTCTAGGAAGACAAGGGTTACAGCCGAAAAGTAACAAGTGCCCGAAGAAGGGTCAAGGTTACGAGGGTGTTTAGCCCTCTTGCCCCAAAGTGCTTTCTCAGGCGCTCGCCAACCTTAATCTTGCATATGAGCCTGCACCCCTGTAATATCGCGCCGTCGTTGAAGACAAATGGCCTTGGCATCGTCGTCTACTCTCGTGCCCCGTTTTCTCGCAATGCGCCTGCCTCGGGTCTGCCTGGCGCTCGGTGGCGACACGGTCGAGGATATGCTCGATGCCGCCGAGCCCATGGCCCGGGATAATCCCTTCCTTGAGTTCCGCCTGGACTACCTCAAACACCCCCTGGCTGCGCTTCCCAAGATCCATCGTTTTCTCGAAACCCATCAATATGTCACCGCCGTCGGGACCTGCCGCCGCGCCGACAATGGCGGCAAGTTCAAGGGATCGCTCACCTCTCAAATAGAAGTCCTCCTCAAGGCTCATACCGCGGGCTTTCAGATGGTCGATCTGGAAGTGCAAAGCGCGCTGAAGTCAAAGCCCGAAGCGATTGCACGCCTGCGCAGCCGCACCGCGCTCATCCTGTCGTTCCATGATTTCCGCGCCACCCGCAACCTCGATGAGACGCTGGAGAAAATGCTCAAAGTTCCCGCCGACTTCTACAAGATCGTCACCACCGCCACCACGCTCTTCGACAACGTAGCCATGATGAAGTTTTTGCAGACCGAGAGCGACAAGCGCTCGCTGATCGGCTTGTGTATGGGAGAACAAGGCATCATCAGTCGCGTGCTCGGCGTGCGCGCCGGCAGTGCGTTCACTTTTGGCGCGGTCGATCCCAGTGCCGGTCTCAAAACTGCCCCCGGTCAGGTCAGCGCGGCCGATCTGCGCAGTATCTATCGCATCGATCAAGTCGACGCCGCCACTCGGGTCTATGGAGTCGCTGGCGATCCCATCGAACATTCGCTCTCGCCCATCATCATGAACGCCGCGCTGCGCCGTGAGAACGTGAACGGCGTTTATCTTCCCCTCCACGCCAAAACGCTGAAGGATCTCATCCGCTGCGTCCGCGAAATTCCCCTTCACGGCCTCAGCATCACCATGCCCTACAAACAGACCATCCTTCAGTTCCTGGATAACACCGACGCACACACCGCCAAAATCGGCGCCTGTAATACCGTTGTCCGCGGTCAGGATGGCAAGCTCTACGGTTTCAACACCGATATCGCCGGCGTGGTTCGTCCCGTCGAGCAACGTCTCACTATCGAGAACGCGAAAGTTCTCGTGCTCGGCGCTGGCGGCGCTGCCCGTGCCGCAGTCTTCGGCCTCAAGGAGCGCGGCGCTGAAGTGTGGATACTCAATCGCACCGCCGTCAACGCGCAGAAGCTCGCCCGCCAGGCAAAAGCGCACACCATCAAACGTGCCGACCTCCGGAAAACTGCCTTTGACGTCATCATCAACGCCACTCCTGTCGGTATGGGAAACACGCGCGATTGCCCGCTCAAAGACGAGGAGATTCAAGCCCGTCTCGTCTTCGACATGGTGTACGACCCGGTCGAGACGCACCTGCTGCGGGTCGCGCGTGCCAAGGGAATCGCCGTCATCTCAGGCGTCGAAATGTTCGTGCAACAGGCTGCGCGCCAGTTCGAAATCTGGACCGGCAAACCTGCTCCCGCCAACGATATGCTGAGCGCGGTCACCATCGCCCTGCAGGCCCGCGCCGCTGCCCAAAAGCAGCAGAAATCCTCCGAGACCCTGCAACGAGGGACAACCAAAAAATAAAGCCTCCCACGAAGGGAGGCTTTCAAGAATGCGCGTTCCCGCGCGGAAATTACTTCTTCGCCAAGTCGGCGGCTTTCGCGGCTTCTGCTTTTCCCGCATCGCTCTTGGCGTACTTCCGGCGGAAGCGCTCCACGCGACCGGCGGTGTCCATGAGTTTTTGTTTCCCGGTAAAGAAGGGGTGGCAAGCGGCGCAGATTTCTACGCTGATGTCGCCCTTATGGGTGGAGCGGGTGATGAATGCGTTTCCGCAAGCGCAATGTACCCGTATCTCACTGTACTGTGGATGAATGGCTGCTTTCATGTCAGTTCCTAATCCTCGATTCAGACATTCGATTCTACCGGAGCGAGAAAGGATTCAGCAAGGAGTTCAGCTATCAGTGACCCCGTAGACGGCGGGTTTGACTGAGAGCTGACAGCTGAGAGCTGAGAGCCGAGAGCTACAAAGCAAAACGGCAGGGTCTACCCCTGCCGTCTCACGCGTATCCAAGAATTCTGGGGCCCCTATTTACCTTTGTTGACCACTTTCTTGAGTTCATTCCCGGGAGTGAATTTGGCGACTCTACGAGCAGCGATCTTGATAGTGGCACCCGTCTGCGGGTTTCGGCCATTGCGGGCCTTGCGCTGCGAGACGGAGAACGTGCCAAATCCAATCAAGGCTACACGGTCCCCTTTTCTAAGGGCAGCTGTGACGCTGTCCACTGTGGTGTCGATCGCGGTCGTCGCCTGCGCCTTTGAAATTCCGCAGGCTCCGGCGATCCGGTCAACCAGATCAGCTTTATTCATGCTCTCTCCTGACACTAGTCGTTACGGTTCCCGCGCCTTCAGCCGGGGAGGAAAGCTCAAAGCGCGAGCACCGGCGAGGTCAATTCTCCCCTATGTCAGGGGATTGTCAATGGGAAACACGTGCCAGTAGCCGGTTTTGACACCTGAAACGACCGCCTGCATCCGCAGTAATCAGGATATGAGTCGAAAGTGCCAGATTTTGTCCGGTTCTTGTCCGCGCTCTGCGGCGAGATTTTCCTCGCTTCTCTCCGATTCTCCACAACCCGCCGCCGCTCTCCACAGGATGTACACAGAGAGCAAACGGTTTCGAGTTGCGGCACAAGCAGGTCCGGGTGCACAGTCTAATTACACAGTCCAAATACAAAGTGAAAACAGCAGCAGAAGTTTGTTCGATATGTGCAGGCTCAGGATGGAAGTCAGTCCCGGGAGCGCCGGAGCGTGGCGTAACCCGCTGTGATTGCCAATTGCAGGCACGCGGCGGCGCCTTGATCGCAGCAGCCCGCATCCCCAAGAGATATGAGCACTGTGAGCTCTCGAACTTCACAGCCGACTTCCCCGGGGCCGATCATTCGATTGCGCTCGCCCAGATCAGCGCGTCGCGCTTCGTGCAGGAGTTTGATCCGCGAGACGGCAAGGGACTGTTGCTGGTCGGCGGCATCGGCACCGGCAAGACCCATCTCGCAGTGGGCATTCTCAAAGAACTCATTGTGGCTCGAGGAAGCGCCTGCCTTTTTTGCGATTATCGCGACCTGTTAAAACACATTCAGAACTCCTACAACGATTCCGTCCAGGCAACCGAACTGCAGGTGCTCCGCCCCGTGTTCGAAGCCGAGGTGTTGTTGCTCGATGAACTCGGTGCCGTGAAACCGAGTGAGTGGGTGTGGGACACCGTCAGCCTGATCCTCAACACTCGCTATAACGACAATCGAACCACCATCATCACCACGAATTTCGCGGACGAGCCGGCCGCAAGTGTGACCCGGTCATCGTCGCTGTCGTCAGCGCGTGCCGCCGCTCGCGAAGAAACCCTCGGCGACCGAATCGGTGAACGCATGCGTTCCCGTCTCCAGGAAATGTGCCGCATAGTGAAAATGGACGGCCCCGACTTCCGCCAGAAATTCAAAAGCGCCAGCTTCGGATGAAAACCCTACCCAGAACTGTCATCCCGAGCGCCGCCCGAGCGAACGCGAGGGCAAGCCGAGGGACCTTGTGTTATTGCCGCAAGCGCAACGCTCACCCACCCCAAGCACTACAATCTAAGCCGTGCTCACCGAGCGCCTAGAGTTCCGTCCAGAGCGTGACGCCGAGATCTTCTCCGCCATAGCCGCCGCCCCCGCCGTCTTTCTCCTGCGCGGCGAAGACGCAAACTCCGAACCCTACGTCAGCAAAACAGCCAACCTGCGAAGGCGCCTGCAGCGGCTACTCTCGCCCCCCGAAGAGCGCACGCGACGCCTCAACCTGCGCGACCGTGTCCGCTCGATCGAGTACACACTGACCGGCTCCGATTTCGAATCAGGATTCGTGCTCTATCAAGTCCTACGCGCCGCCTTCCCCAAGACCTACGCAGATCGCCTGCGGCTGCGCTTCGCTCCACTGGTCAAACTGCATCTGGAAAATGAATTCCCCCGCGCCTCGATCACCACGCGATTGGGACGACTATCCGCAAAGAACATCTACTACGGGCCGTTCGCGTCGCGGGTGGCGGCGGAAAAGTTCATGAACGACGCGCTCGACTTTTTCAAGATGCGCCGTTGTGTGGAAGATCTCCATCCCGATCCGAAATTTCCCGGTTGCGTCTACTCCGAAATGAAGATGTGTCTCGCGCCCTGTTTTCGCGGCTGCACCGATGATGAATACCGCTCCGAGGTCGTGCGCGTCGAAGATTTTCTCGATTCGCGCGGCGAATCGTTAAAGCGGCAGATGGCCGCGGAGCGCGATGGCGCCTCGGCAAGAATGGAATTCGAGGCAGCCGCCTCCATTCATGCGCGCCTCGACAAACTCGCTCCCGTATTGCAGCAACTGCCGGAATTCGTCCACCGAATTGACCAGGGGCACGCCATAATCGTGCAGAAGTCGCGGCAGCCCGAAAGCGTCGCCCTGTTCCGGGTCGATGCAGGCATGCTCGCCGGACAGCTCGACTTTCCCATCTCCGGAGGGGAGCGCACCAAATCGCAATCGATGGAGGCGCGTATCCAGTTAGCATTGGCGGAATTCCCCGCGTCCCAACCAGCCAGGGCGATCGAGCGCATGGAACACCTGGCGATCCTCAAGCGCTGGTGCTATCGCGGAACCCGAGCCGGTGAAATCTTCTTTGCCGACGCAAGGGGAGAGCTGCCCATGCGCCGCCTGGTGCGCGGCATCGGAAGGGTGTACAAAGGCGAAGCACCGGAAAGCGAAATCCCGAAGCCGAATCAGTCGTTAGTCGATGGTCGCTAGCTCGTGTGGTGACGGGGCTCTGCCCCGTCCAAACCGAGCTATCGACCGACAACCAATTGTGTTTGGACTTCTCTATTCGACCAGAACCTTCTTACAATGGGATCGTTATGGCAGAAAAGGCCAGGAAAACATCGACTAACTCTGCATCGACCAAGAAAGCCACAACGCGACCGCCAGCTCACGATCAACTCCTCCGCGACCACCTGATCTACTTGCTGAAAAGCGGCGGAGCGCATATCAGCTTCGACGATGCGTTAGGCGACTGGCCCGCGCACCTCCTCGGAGTCAAAGTTGCCGGCTTCCCCCACACCGCATGGATGCTCCTAGAGCACATGCGCCTCGCTCAGCGGGATATCCTGGAGTTCAGCCGCAACTCGAAGCATGTCTCCCCATCATGGCCCGAAGGATACTGGCCCGCATCGGGAGCGCCCCCTGATGAGAAGGCGTGGACCGCGAGCGTAGCCGCATTCAAGAAAGATCTGCGTGCGATGGAGCAGCTCGTCGCCGAAAAAAAAGTCGACCTCTACGCCCGAATCCCCTGGGGTGACGGGCAGACGATTTTGCGCGAAGCGCTGCTGGTAGCCGACCACAATGCGTATCACCTCGGACAACTAGTGATGCTGCGAAAGAGCATCGAGATCTGAATCTGAACGCCCCAGTCTTGCGAGCGCCGTCGATCAGGAGCTAAGAAAGCTTTTCTCGGCGCTCTCCGCGTCTCGGCGGTGAAAAGCTCTACGCCGCCCGAACCGGCGTACGCTGCGGCCTTTTCCGAAATACGACCCGTATCTCTTCCCGCCAATGCTCGTCGATTCCCAGCACTTCCCAATCGATCTCGGGTGAAAGATACCGAAGAATCGTGTCCGTCGTAGGATGCACGTGCAGAGCGGGCGCAACCAGCATGAGCAGAGGCTTCTGCTGCGAAATTTCCTGCCCCGGAAAATAACCGAATTGCGCAAACTCTCCACGGCTCTGGTGCCAGGCGACGCGCGACCAGTAATCCACTCCCTGCAGCGGAAGGTGGATATCTTCGTCGGCTTTCAGCTCGATCACCGCCAGCCGTGCCTCGCGAGTCGTCGCCAGAATGTCAATCATCGCGCGATCCGCCGCGGCAAACGCCGGCACCTGCGCGTACACCGGCTCAGGCCGCAGTCGCCCATCGAGCGCCGCAATGTCGTCGAACACCAGCGATTCCAGCCAGCGCTCCGGATGCATTCGCCACAACGCGTGGTTCTTGGGACCGTCCTTTCGTCGGACCGCCGCCGCCAGCCGCACCAGATCGCCAAACTGCATTTCATTCGCCGCCTCGAGAACGCGCTCTTCCGGCCCCACTCCGAAAGCGATTTCCTCGCCACTCTGAAAGTTTCGGGGATCATGCGCAATCCGCGCCTGGGCAAATTCCAGCCCATGCCGCCGAAACGAAATCAACGCGGGCGAGAGCACCACAACTTCCGCTTGCGGCAGAATGCCCCGAATGCGCGCAATCGATTCCGCGAAACGATCGCGTGCCATCCCTTCATCGACGGAACGCACCAGGCGCGTCGCCAGGTTGCCACAATCGCCGGCATCCTCTGGAACCAGCGCATCCTCCCGCTGATCGAATTCGTATAACTGCCATTTCGCTGCCGTAGGATGCAGATGCGCCATCCGCTGCCGGGTCAGCGCAACGGTTCCCTTCGGCACAATCAGAGCTAACCCCTCCACCACGCACCGTTCCCGCTGCGCCATGCGGCACGCCTCGAGCCAAAGAATTCCCACGGTCAGCGCGCCATCGACGGTCGATTGCGTTTCTTCATCGTTCACCCCAACTACGGCTAAGGCGCGCTGCCCCAGTCGCAACCATCCGCGCAGGTAGGCCGGACCAAAGGAGTGTTCGAGATCCACGCTGGTGGTAAGCCGGACCACGGTCCACCCGGGAAAATTTCTCTCCAGCGCCCGGCGCAGACGAGGCTCATAGGCAACCCGCGCCGCTCGCCGCTCGCCCGGAGACCGCTGATCGCGATCGCGGCAGAAGTCGAGGCGCGTCGGCCGATTCTGCCCCATGCGCTGCACCTGCAATCGCAGTGTGGTCGCCTTAACCTCCGCATCCAGCACCCGCCGCACGAAATTTCGCTCATTCGACCAAAGATGCAACAGGCATTTCTGATACTCACCCGAAACCGAATATTTCGCCTCCGCCAGGTCGAACGCGATGGTGCCGTCTTCCACCACCACCGCGGCGCGTGCGCCGTCGAGAAAGCCGGAGAGCATCTGGCTGAGCGAGTCTGGAGTCACGTTGAAAGGATTATTCGCCCCGCCAAAGCCCACGTCAGTGATCGCTGGACCAGCAGATTGTTTGGTTTCGATCCAGCGCGGCGCAGTCCCACTTCCGTAATCTTGATCGCCATCCGGACGCCACTCCGCTCATGGGATAATGCAGTTAGCAGTTCGCGGGCAAGCGGGTTCGTATCAGGGCGCTTCAGCGTTTCGTATTAGGCGCTTCAGCGTTTCGTATCAGGCGCTTCAGCGTTTCGTATCAGGCGCTTCAGCGTTTCGTATCAGGGCATCGCTTCAGCGATGCCGCAAGTTCTTCGCAATCGACACCCCTTTAGGGGCTGCGGCCTGCGAGTCGTTTGCAAGCCAAAGGCATCCAAATATGGTGACCGCCACCCAGGAACGTTTCTTCTTCGAGCACTACGGGCTCACTAACCACGACCTCGAGACCTATCTAGCCGCCGCGCTCTCAGCGGGCGGCGACTACGCCGACCTCTACTTCGAATACCTGACCTCGACCTCACTGATGGTCGATGAGTCGCTAGTCAAATCCGCCTCGCAGGGAATTTCCGCCGGCTGCGGTGTGCGCGTCGTTTCCGGAGAGCGCACCGGCTACGCCTACACCGACGATCTTTCCCCGAAGCGAATTCTTCATGCTGCCCGCACCGCCGCCCTGATCGCCAGCGCGCCCGCCAAATCGACCGTCGCCGGATTCCAGCAGAAGCCCGCCCGCAGCCTCTATCCCGTTGCCTTGCCATCAGTCGATGCCGACCTTACCGCAAAGGTCGAACTGCTGATGCGCGCCGATAAAACCGCGCGCGGCTACGACCCGCGCATCAAAGAAGTACGCGCCAGCTACGGCGACGAATTGAGAACCATCTTGGTGGTCGGCTCCGACGGCACCTTCGCGGAAGATTCCCAGCCGCTGGCACGCCTGAATGTTTCCTGCATCGCGAAAACGGATGCAACTTCCGGCCGCGGTTCATCGGGCGGCGGCGGCCGTGTCGCACTCGACTTCTTTTTTGGAGACAAAACTCCCGAGTTCTTTGCCAAAGAAGCCGCGCGCCAGGCAATTCTGCAACTCGACGCCCGCGAAGCTCCCGCCGGAGACATGGAAGTAGTCCTAGGTCCGGGATGGCCCGGCGTTCTGTTGCACGAAGCCGTGGGCCACGGCCTGGAGGCCGACTTCAATCGCAAGAAGACATCGGCATTCGCCGGCCTGATCGGCAAACGAGTAGCCAGCGAAAAATGCACCGTTGTTGACAACGGCACCATGCCCTGGCGCCGAGGCTCCTTGAACGTCGACGACGAAGGCCAGCCCACCCAGGAGACCGTGCTCATCGAAAACGGAATCCTGAAGGGATATCTCAGCGACAAACTTTCTTCGAAACTGATGGGCCTGGCCGACACCGGCAACGGACGCCGCGAAAGTTACGAACACATTCCCATGCCGCGTATGACGAACACGTACATGCTGGCCGGGCAAGACGACCCAGGCGACATCATTCGTTCGGTAAAAAATGGCGTGTACGCCGTAAACTTCGGCGGCGGACAAGTCGACATCACCAACGGTAAATTTGTTTTCTCGGCGTCGGAAGCCTATCTCATCGAAAACGGACAGATCACCGCCCCAATCAAGGGCGCAACCCTGATCGGCAACGGGCCCGACGTGCTGACCCGAGTTTCGATGGTGGGCAACGATTTGAAACTCGATGAAGGCGTAGGCACCTGCGGCAAAGATGGACAGGCCGTTCCGGTAGGCGTCGGCATCCCGACCATCAAGATCGATCGCCTGACCGTAGGCGGCACCGCGAAACGCGAAACCGGCGGGTTCATGCAGTAACATCCACCACCGAGTCGCGGACTCACGGAGAAACCATTACTTGTTTTTCTCTGTGACTCCGTGCCTCTGTGGTAGATTCTGATTCTTGAAATGACCACAACTCTGGAAGCTCATACCCCTCAACTCGAAACCGACCTGCGAGAACTCGCCACCGACGTCGTCCGCCGCGCCATGAAAGGCGGAGCCACCGCCGCCGAGTGTGTAGTCCGCGAAGGCGACGAATTTTCTACCACGGTCCGCCTCGGCCAGGTCGAAACCCTGAAAGAGTCAGGCTCGCGCGCCATCGGCGTCCGCGTCTTTTTCGGACAGCGCGCCGCCAGCACCTATTCCAGCGATTTTTCCGCCGCCGGTATCGAACGCATGCTCAAGTCAGCGCTCGAACTGGCGAAGATCTGTTCCGAAGATCCGTACGCTGGAATTCCTGAAGCCGCCCAACTCGGATCCCTTTCCGGCGACCTCCATCTTTATCACGAAGACGTCTACTCGCTGCCCGGCTCCGAGCGCATCGAGTACGCGCGACGCGCCGAAAAGGCCGCTCTCGACGCCGATCCACGCATCAAGAACTCCGACGGCGGATCGTTCGACGC
Organism: uncultured Acidobacteriaceae bacterium; assembly: GCA_963747545.1. Taxonomy (GTDB): domain Bacteria; phylum Acidobacteriota; class Terriglobia; order Terriglobales; family Acidobacteriaceae; genus Acidiflorens. The sequence goes on from CAVVFQ010000007.1 coordinate 908,449, forward strand.
CGCCACCGGCAGAAAAATCCTGGCCAATTCTCACGGCTTTGTCGGCGAATACCGCCGGTCGTACTGTTCAGTCGCGGTTGTGCCCATCGCGCAGGATGATAAGGGCATGCAGCGCGATTACTGGTATTCGGTCGCGCGCAGCCTGGCCAAGCTCGACTCGGCGGAGCAAGTCGGAAAAGAAGCCGCCCGCCGCACCCTGCGCCGCCTCGGCGCGCGCAAGGTAAAAACCGCGCATGTGCCGGTCGTGCTCGATCCCATGGTCGCAGGCTCCATTCTCGGGCATATTTTCGAAGGCGTAAATGGAGACTCGGTCTATCGCGGAGAATCCTTCCTCGAGGGCAAACTCGGCGAGAAAATTGCCGGACCAAACGTCACCATCGTCGACGACGGCACCATGCCCGGCGGCTTCGGCACCTCGCCCTTCGATGGCGAAGGCATCCCCACCCGCCGCACCCTGGTAATTGAGAACGGAATTCTGAAGTCATACCTGCTCAATACCTACACCGCGAAAAAACTGGGCCTCGAAACCACCGCCAACGCATCTCGCGGTCTCGCCGGAACGCCCGGCATCGGCCCCGGAAACTATTTCCTCGAACCAGGAACGAAAACGCAGAAACAAATTATCGCGGACATTAAAGACGGCCTCTACGTAACCGAGTTTCTCGGTCACGGCGCAAATCTAGTCACCGGCGATTACTCCCGCGGCGCCTCCGGCATCTGGATCGTCAACGGCGAACTCGCCTATCCCGTAGAAGAAATCACGGTAGCCGGCAATCTCAAAGACATGTTCTGCAATATTTCCGAGATCGGCAGCGACCTCGAATTCCGCGGCAGCGTAGCCGCGCCCACCATCCGCATAGACGGCCTGACAGTAGGCGGCGAATAAGGCCGTGTGGTGACGGGGCTTCGCCCCGTCCGTCCAAGCTCGTAGCCGCCCGACGAATGCGGCATGCGGAGTCCCGAATGAGTCCGGAATTAAGTAGTCCGCAATTAACCTGTTTTTAACACTTACACCGTCATTCGCGTTACCATTTCTTCCATGCCTGATCAGCCGTTACACATCGAGGATCTCCCCGGCTCGCGCGAGGGAATCCGCATCCTGCGCCTGGCCGGACCACTGGTCCTTGCCAATATATTCGGCTTTCAATCCAAGGTGCGTGCCGACAAGTCGCATGCTCTCATTCTCGACTTTACGAATGTCCCCCTCGCCGATTCATCAGGGGTTGGAGCACTGGTCGGAGCCTACGTCACGCGACAAAGAGATGGCCGCAGCCTCGGGTTGGTGGGCGTGAATCAGCGCATCCACCAGGCTCTGGAAGTCACCAGGGTAGACAACCTCTTTCATTTCTACAGCACAGTAGCCGAAGCCGAACGAGCAGCGTGACATGAATAAAATGGAGCGCCGGGCGCCCCGCCCGGCCCCCTCACGGGCCGAACGATTTCCCATCGCCAATCACATTTCCATCTCCAATCAATCGCCCGCAAAAAGAAAAGCGGCCTTCGCGGGCCGCCTCTCTTTTTCCGAATTTTGGTTGTGGCCTAGACGCCTTTGACGTTCTCTGCCTGCCAGCCCTTCGGGCCCTTTACCACGTCGAACTGAACTTGTTGACCTTCCTGCAGGCTGCGAAACCCGTTTGCCTGGATGGCGGAGAAGTGCACGAATACGTCCTCGCCATTCTGGCGGCTGATAAAACCATAGCCCTTGGCATCGTTAAACCACTTTACGGTTCCTGTTTCCATGATGTTACTGTGTTCCTTTTGTGTTGAAGTATGCGCTGGAACTCGGAGGATAGTGCAGGGTAGGTGCAGGCAGATTACGCTTCAGAGCAGGCACTCCTGACAACCGCAAAGATCAAACGCACCTAAATTGTACATATTCGAGGCTAAATGGCTACTGGATTCTGTGCTTACTGAGGTAATCCACCATGGCCTGGCCCAACGGCAAATCTCGCAGATACAGCGTTTACTGTACGAAGACATTTCTCTGGGAACTCCCAAAACTGCACGGTTTTCAGCCTTCCATTCATTCTCATCGAACTGAAAAATAAAGCCGCTGACCCTTTGGCAGAATTCTTGCATCCAAGGTTAGCGATTGACTTGTTAGCGAGTAATTTGAAGACGAAGATTTGGAGGGATTCCAATGCTAACCATCCACGCCGAGAATCTAGGAGATTTGGCCGTCGTCGAATGTAAAGGCAGGGTCGTTCATAGCGATTCCGTTTTCAAACTGCGCGATTTTGTGCAGGCGCAGGCCCCCGCCCGCGTCATTGCCTTGGATCTTTCCGAAGTGACAGCTATCGGCGGCGCTGGCTTGGGTATGCTCGCGTTTCTCGAGCGCTGGACCCGCGAGCGCGGTCTTCGATTGAAATTGTTCTCTCCCTCCAAATCGGTCATGGAAGGACTGGCACGCAATCGTTCAATTCTGAACTTCGAGATCGCGACCTTCCACGAAATGATGGGCATCCTGGCCCATTCCGATAGTCACTACGCCGTCGCTGCCTGACCCACGTTGCACTTGATTTTGGGTGGCGCAGCGGTTCACCGCTGCGATTAGAGGCTCCTCTCCAGGAACGGCTTTAGCTGCTGAGATGAGACTAAGGTGAGGAAGATACCTTTCGCTGCCATTCCACGTTCCGAGTACGGTTTGCAACTTCCTAGAGCCTCATTCATCATCAAGGAATGCGTATTTCATTGGGGAAGTGGGGCCTCGTTTTCACCGGGATTATTTTCTGCGTTTCCTTAGCTGCGCTCTCGTTCGCCCAAACCGACCTCGTCGGAGACGTTCGCGCCCAACTCGCGCAGAACTCCTTTTCCGCCGCCCAGTCCGAACTCAGCAGTTACAAGGTTCAGCACGGCGTGACTCCCGAGTATCTCGAAGCCTTATCGTGGATGGCGCGCGCGGAGGCCGCGACGAAACAGTGGGACCAAGCGACTGCCTTTGCCACCGAAACGCGCACTCTCGCGGAGCAGCAACTAAGCAAGCGCAAACTCGACGCCGAACCTCATCTCCCCATCGCCCTCGGCGCCGCCTACGAAGTCCTCGCTCAGTCCCTGGAGGAAAAAGGAAAGCACGCGCAAGCGGTCAGCCTGCTGCGTTCGGCTTTAGCTCGCTATGGAAATACATCCATAAGAGCGCGGCTCCAGAAAAATCTCAACCTGCTCGCTCTGGTCGGCCAGCCCGCGCCGCCCTTGCAAGAAACTCAATATCTCGGACCGAAACCGCCGACTCTAGCGTCGCTGAAAGGCTCGCCAGTTCTCTTGTTCTTCTGGGCCCATTGGTGTGTGGACTGCAAAGCCGAAGTCCCCGTCATCGCCCGCCTGCGCCAGGTGTTCGCTCCCGAAGGCCTGATCGTCATCGGCCCCACCCAACTCTACGGCTACGCCGCCCAGGGAGCCGACGCCGCCCCCGATCAGGAGCGAGCCTACATCGAATCCGTCCGCGACCGTTATTACGCCAGCCTGCAAGACATGCCCGTGCCGCTAAGCAAACAGAACTTCAATGCCTATGGAGCCAGCACCACGCCGACTCTAGTAATCCTGAATCGAGCAGGACAAGTAGCGATGTACCATCCCGGAGCGCTGTCCTACGAAGACCTAAGATCCGCCCTGCAAAAAGCAGCAGCCCGCTAACTAGCTCGTGTGGTGACGGGGCTCTGCCCCGTCTGGTTGCGTAGCAACAGGTCGCGTAGGGACAGCCGCCCTCGGCTGTCCAAGCCGAGCGAAGCTCGGCGCCTGCTTTTGGGTGGCGCGGCGCTTCAGCGCTGCGATCATTGCCCCACACTGTCGGCTTTAGCCGCAAAGCTAGATCGCCGCAGCCTGCTCCCGCCGCCGCCCCTGAATCTCAATATAAACATTGATCAGCGAAACCGCCGCCGGCGTCACTCCCGGAATGCGCGAGGCCTGCCCCAGCGTCTGCGGAATAACCTTCCCCAGCGTCTCCTGCATTTCGCGCGACAACCCGCTCACCGCCCGATAATCGAACCAATCCGGAATGCGCCGCTGCTCAGCCTTCTTCAGCCGTTCAATAGCCCGCTGCTGCTGGTCAAGATACCCCGCATACTTGATCTCAGTTTCGACAGACTTAAGCTCATTCCGAACTTCGGACGAAAGCGTACCCACAGAGGGCGCCGATGAGTCCCTCTCGAAAAACCCAGGCAGCAGTTCGATCAGAACCGGCGCAAGTTGCTCAATAGTAATCTCAGGCCGCTTCAGCAGTTGCGCCAAAGCCTGCCCCACCGCGGAAGACAGATCGAACGCCACGCCACACGTAGGGACAGCCGCCCTCGGCTGTCCAGTCGAGCGAAGCTCGACAGCGATCCGCTCCGCCATCGCCCCCGTAACCCTAGTCCGCTCCAGCACCAACTTCACTTCCTCCAGCCGCCGCTGCTTCGCCTCAAACTCCGCCCAGGCTGCATCCGATATCAGCCCCACCCGCCGTCCATGCGGAGTAAGCCGCCGGTCGGCATTATCAATCCGCAGATGCAGCCGGAACTCCGCCCGCGAAGTAAACATCCGGTAAGGCTCGTTGGTCCCCTTCGAAATCAAATCGTCGATAAGAATCGCCGTGTACGCTTCCGTGCGGTCAAGCACCAGCGGCGCGTCATTCTTCACCTTCAAAGCCGCGTTGATCCCCGCCATAATTCCCTGGCAAGCCGCTTCTTCATACCCCGAAGTCCCATTAATTTGTCCGGCCAGAAACAGCCCCGCAACCTTCTTCGTTTCCAGCGTGCGCCGAAGTTCCGTCGGATCAATCGAGTCGTACTCAATCGCATAACCCGGCCGCATCATCTCCGCGTTTTCAAGCCCCGGAATCGACTTGAGAATCGCCAGTTGCACATCAATCGGCAGCGAAGTGCTCATGCCGTTGACGTAGATCTCATGCGTATTCAGGCCCTCGGGTTCCAAAAAAAGCTGATGCGTCAGCTTGTCGGGAAACTTGACGATCTTGTCTTCAATCGAAGGACAATACCGCGGCCCCGTAGATTGAATCTGCCCGCTATACATCGGCGAACGATGCACGTTCTCGCGAATAATGCGGTGCGTCTCTTCGGTCGTAAAAGCGATGTAGCAAGGCACCTGCGAGTCGTGATGCGCCACCCGCCGCGTGCGAAAGCTGAACGGCGTAGGATCCAAATCTCCCGGCTGCCGCTCAAAGCGCGACCAATCAATCGTTCGCCCATCCAGCCGCGGAGGCGTTCCGGTCTTAAGCCGGCATCCGCGCAGCCCCAGCTTCTTGAGCGCTTCACCCAGCAAAACCGCCGCCGCTTCTCCCGACCGTCCCGCCGGATACTGCTGCTCCCCGCAATGAATCAGCCCATTAAGAAAAGTTCCAGTAGTAATGACAACCGCATCCGCCGAAACCCGCCGCCCATCGCGCAACAAAACGCCCCGAATAAAGCTCTCAGTTCTCAGCTCTCGGCTCTCAGCAATGTCAGGTGTAACTGAGAGCTGAGAGCTGACAGCTGAGAGCTGCCCCACCACCACATCCGCCACTTCCGCCTGCTTGATCTTCAAATTCGCCTGCGACTCCAGCACTTCGCGCATCTTCAGCCGATAGGCCTGCTTGTCGCACTGCGCCCGCGGCGACCAGACAGCCGGCCCACGCGAAGTATTGAGCAGGCGAAACTGAATTCCAACCGCATCCGTGATCTCGCCCATGATGCCGCCCAGCGCATCCACTTCCCGCACCAGGTGCCCCTTGGCGATGCCGCCGATGGCCGGGTTGCAAGACATCTGCGCAATCAGATCGACATTCAACGTAAACAGAGCAGTCTTCAGCCCCATCCGAGCCGCCGCCATCGCCGCTTCACACCCCGCATGACCAGCGCCGACCACTACCACCTCGAAATGTTCGTCAAACGTCTGCATGTGCGCGTGTACAGGACCCACAATCCCGAGAGAAGACTTCCGCCTTAATTGTAACAACTAAGCACGGGCGTCCTTGTGATCCGTCCGTCCCACCCGTATAGTAGGGAGTTTCGCGACCAAGAATGGCCCGGCCCATCCCCATAGGCGTGCGCGGCGAGGCGACTGAAACCGTCGAGTTGAAGCACACCCTCGCCGGTCATAACCCCGAGTTGCCACCCGTGTATTCCACTCCCAACATGATTCGGCTGATGGAAATCGCAGGTGCCAACGCCCTGCAACCGTTTTGCGACCAAGGTGAAATTACGGTGGGCACCTCGATCAACATCGAACACCGCGCGGCCACCGGGATCGGAATGCAAATTCGCGCCGAGGCAGAACTCGAATCCTTCGACGGCCGCTTCTACGTCATGCGAGTCCGCGCCCACGACGGCACCCAGGAGATAGGCCGCGGCACCGTAGGCCGCGCCGTGGTTCACGTCCCCAGTTTCGTAAAGCGCATGAGGGAGAAGACCAGCGGCAAATAAGACCGTGTAGCAGATAAGACCGTGTGGTGACGGGGCTCTGCCCCGTTCCGCTACCACCGAATCGATTCGCTCACCCGTTAATCAGACTCATCATGTGTTCCGGATAACGCATTCCCGCAGCCGCACCCGAGGGAAACACTTTGTTCAACCGGCCCAACTCATCCGGAGTCAATTTCAAATCCACCGCCGCCGCGTTCTCCTCAAGATACTTGCGCCGCTTCGTCCCCGGAATGGGCACAATATCTTCCCCCTGCGCCAGCACCCATGCCAGCGCCAGTTGTGAAGGCCGACAATTTTTCTCGCGCGCGATCTCTTCCACTTCCTTCACCAGATCCAGATTCTTCTGAAAGTTGTCCCCCTGAAAGCGCGGCGAGAAGCGCCGATAATCATCCGCCGCCAGGTCCTCGAATTTCCTGAACTGTCCCGCCAGAAACCCCCGTCCCAGCGGACTATAAGCAACGAAGCCGATACCCAGTTCGCGGCAAGTCGCCAGAATTTCCTCTTCCGGATCGCGCGTCCAAAGCGAATACTCCGTCTGCAGCGCCGTAATCGGATGCACCTTCACCGCGCGCCGCAGCGTGTTAGCGCTTGCTTCCGACAAGCCAATGTGGCGAATCTTCCCCTCCTTGACCAGTTCCGCCAGCGCCCCCACCGTCTCCTCAATCGGAGTATTCGGATCGACCCGGTGCTGGTAGTAGAGATCAATGTACTCAACCCCCAGCCGCTTCAAACTGCCTTCGCAAGATTTCTTCACATACTCGCGCTTGCCGCTGACCCCGCGAATATTCGGATTAGTAGGGTCGCGAACAATCCCGAACTTCGTGGCCAGCACAATCTGCTCGCGCCTGCCCCTGATTCCCCAACTAAGGAGCGCGCGTCCAACCAGTTCTTCGTTCTTCAGCGGCCCGTAGACGTCCGCCGTGTCCAGAAAGTTGATGCCCAGTTCCAGTGCCCGATGAATGGTCGCGATCGATTCCGCGTCATCCCGCCCAGAGTAAAACTCCGACATCCCCATGCAGCCCAGGCCCAACGCGGAAACTTTAAGACCGGAACGCCCAAGAGTACGAGTTTTCATTCAAGGATTCCTTTCCCACAAATTAATATCCACGATTTGCGTGTCGCGATTTGCGTCTATAGATGCAGTGGCTGCGGAGAAGGTTCTGCGAAGGGGATTCTGCGAAGAAGATTCCGCGACGAAAGTTCGGCCCCAAAAAGTGCTCCACAAATTGCGTCGCCTCCGCCCGGTCGGGCATCTCCTAGAAAGACACGATTCGCCAGCAACCATGAATCAACCGCCAATCTGGTTTGAGCGTAAATTCGACTTCACCTTCCCCGTGGAGCAGCATCCCAACCTCTGCGTACGTTTGCGAGGTACGCCCGCCCGCCTGGAAGAAATCCTCCGCGCCGCCGATCGCAAAGCCCTGGCCAGGAAACCGCAAGAAAGTGAAAAGTGGTCGGCCCAGGAACATGCCGGCCACCTGCCCGACCTCGAACCGCTGTGGATGGCACGCGTCAATGATTACCTAAGCGACAGCTACCGGACGAAAGCATCGCTCACCGTAGCCGACCTCACCAATCGCAAGACCTTCGCAGCGCAGCACAACCAGCGCTCCATCGAAGAGATCCTCGCCGAATTCCGAAGTGCCCGCTCACAACTGGTAAACAAAGTCGAGCAGATCGACTCCGCAATTTTTTCCCGCGCCATTCCCCATCCACGCCTGAAAATACCCATGCGCCTGGTCGACCATCTGTACTTCGTAGCCGAGCACGATGATCATCATCTGGCCCACATCCTGCACCGTATCAACCAACATTAGCCGCGAATCAAAAAGCAACGCGTATTAAAGGCTTCGTCTCCTCGATCACCTCGCCGATTTCAACCGCCGGAACCCCCGCATCCCGCAGCGCCTTCGCGAGCGCATCAGCATCGGCAGCCGCGACCGAGATCAGCAGCCCTCCCGCAGTCTGCGGATCAAAGAGCAGCGTCCGTATATCCTCCGGCACCGCCGCCTCATACCCCACCAGGCACTCCGCAAAGTCGCGATTCGCCGTGAGCCCGCCAGGAATATATCCAGCCCGGATGCATTCCAGCGCGCCCTCCAGCACCGCAATCTTGCCCGCGCGGAAAACCAGCCCAACGCCCGAAGCCAGCGCCATCTCGCGAGCGTGCCCAATCAGCCCAAACCCAGTAACGTCAGTAAGCGCATGCACCCCCCACGTAGGGACAGCCGCCCTCGGCTGTCCAGTGTGGGGACGGGCGCCCCGCCCGTCCATGCGGAGCGCAGCTCCGCCCGTAATCACCTCCGCCGCCGCCTTATTCAAAGTAGTCATCGACCCGACCGCCGCGTCGATCCACTCCTGCCGCGCCACGCCCTTCTTAATCGCCGTGGAAATCACGCCCGTCCCCAGCGCCTTGGTAAACAGCAGCCGATCGCCCGCCCGCGCCCCCTGATTAGCCAGCACCCGCTCCGGATGAATCACTCCCGTTACCGAATACCCAAACTTAGTTTCCTCATCCCGGATGCTGTGTCCGCCCACCACCGTGCATCCCGCCTCCACCATCTTCGCCAGCCCGCCGGCCAGAATGCGCTCCAGAATTTCAAGATCGCCTTTTTCCGGAAAGCACACCAGCGCCAGCGCAGTCAGTGGCTTTCCCCCCATGGCATAAACGTCGCTGAGCGCATTAGTAGCCGCGATCTGCCCAAAAATATAAGGATCGTCCACGATCGGCGTAAAAAAATCCACCGTCTGCACCAGCGCCGTCTCCGGCGTAAGCAGATACACTCCGGCGTCGTCGGCATGATCGAAGCCGACCAGCACATTAGGATCCTGTTGCCGGGCTAATTTCCCAAGCACCGTGTCCAGCGCCGCCGGACTCAGCTTAGAAGCTCAACCCGCAGCTTTAACAGACTCCGTAAGACGGAATGGTTTGACGTCAGCCACGAGCCCCATTGTAGCGGAGGCAAAAAAAGCCCGGTGCCCCATCCTAACGTCGTGCCTTTCGACGTTAGAGCCTGCCCTGAGCGAAGCCGAAGGGGTGGGATTCCACAGCCGCGTGAAGCGCGGGATTTCCCCAGCAGTAGAAAAGCCGTGGGTGCCCCACAGCCGCGTGAACCGTGGGATTTCCCCGGTCGGGTGCCCCCACCTCCGCTGTCTACTTGTGGAGCTCTATGGTCACCACATAGGCGACCGGAGGCTGAGCCGAGGATTCGACATACTCAACCTTCGCCGACTTACCCTCCAGATCCGTGCAGGGATTCAGGTCTCCCTTGGGCACGAAGCCGAGAGCCGTGAACCCAATCTGGAAAAAGTTGCCGCTATGCAATGACATCGTCCCACCCTTGGCGGTCATCGTCAGTTCCATTCGTGAGGCATGGCAATGCACGTTCTGCAGCGTGCCCACCAGGAAACGGTGTGGCCCCTTCGGAAGCTCCTCCGCCGGCGCCTCGGCATCGCCGTCGCGCTCTCCCGCCGACGCCGCACTAGCTCGCGCTTCGAATTCAACTTGTTCCGCCGTCTGCCGTTCCCGCGCGGCCGCGTACCTCTCCGCTTGCGTGAGAAAGTTCTGCACCGTCGCCATCTCCGCCGGAGACTTAGCTACCCGCATGGCTTCATGGAGCACCGCCACCGCGTCTTTACCGCGCTCCTGTTGCATAAGCACGCTGGCTCCGGTCATGCGATAACCGACGTTGCCGGGGTCCAGTGACACCGCAGTGAGCGCCATCATGTACGCCTCGTCGAGATTTTGGCGCCGCATGCCCTCGAAGGCCGCCAGTCGCTCAAACGCCGGCGCAAATGTCGGATTGAGTTTGATGGCGGCCCGTAAGCTGGCCTCCACCTGAGCGTCATCGCTGGGGCTGGCCCCGGCGTTCATCGAGATCGCGGCAAAATAGTAGTGGGCGATGTAACTCTGCGAGTCAAGTTTCACCGCCTGTTCGTACCACTTGCGCGCCTCATCCAAATGCCCCGCGCGAAACTCCAGAAATCCCATGGTTTCATGCGCTGAAACATTCTTCGGATCTTCCTGCAGCACACGCTCCAGCAGCGGCCGGGCGTCCGCAACCCGCTCGTTGTAAGCGAGGAAGTCCGCGCGTACCGAATCGGCCTGCACTGCCGTCAGCGCTCGCACCTTGAATGCCGCGTCATCCACACCGATCGAAGTCGCGATCTTGAAATAGGTAAAGCTCCCTTGCCGAACGTAGCCTTCCAGGTTCGATTGCAGCTGCTTGAGATCGCCGAACGCGCGAGTCGCCGCCGTCAGCGCGTCTACTTTCTGTTCCAGTAGCACCGTGTAGTCGACTAAGCGATGTGTTTTTGCCTGAAAGTCTTTTGTTTGTAGATAGTGGGTAAGCGCCCAAGACTCCGCATAAAAGATGGAGCCTTTGTCTTCCTCGTGGTAGTAAGGCGAACTGGTGTCGACGGTGAACAGGGTTGCCAGCGGCAACAGGCGGTTCGTGCGCAGTAACTGCAGATTCCCCGGACTCGCCTGCCCCAGCGCGACATCCTTATCGTGGATGTCGGTATTTTCATAAAACTCCGCCAACCCCTCATTCAGCCACAAGGGCAGCCATTCCGCGGACTTGCTGAGCAGCAAGTGGGTGTACTCGTGATAGACCACCGCATACGGGTGTTCGCCTTCGGCATCCACTCGCATGAGAACGTAGTTCTTGTCAGGCGCCCGCAGAAAAAGCCCGCCCAACTTAAGTTGTCCCTTTGCCAGATAAGCCTGCGGTTCGAGCGCGCGGAAGTCGTTCTCGTCTTTGATTGCCAGCACGATTATGGGCGAACCGTTATCGATCGACACGCGCGGGAACGCCACATGAAAAACCGAGCGCATGCGCTCAAACTGGTCCGCAATGCGTCGCCCGGCCTTCTCGTTGGCATTAGTCACCACGGTGAAATGCTGACTGCGGACTTCCAGCCAGTTCTCCGTCTTATCGCGCGCCATACCCACCACAGCCGCGAACAAAAGCAAGACCAGAACAACGCGTTTCCACATAACGCGGAACCAATACCGCTAAACCACCGAGATACCTATACCAACACCCAGAGCCGCAAGCAAGCACATAGTCCTTCCGCAGCGAACTTCGGCCTTCTTACTTGGGGTAACCCGAGTTATCTAACTGGGTGCCCCATCCTAACGTCGTGCTTTTCGACGTTAGGGTGGGATTCCACCGCCGCGTGAAGCATAGGATTTCCCATTAGACTTCCCACTCGCTGGGGTGCCCCACGTCTCGCGATTTTGTAAAGTCCCGGGACATTTTGTAAAGGATGTCATGAGACTGAACAGATTTTCGAGACGTGGGGATCCCGACTGCACGCAGCGTGTCATTCGCCGACCAACGACTTTTTCATCGCATCCAAGCGGTGAGCGCCATAGCAGATCCAGTTGACCGGTGTGATATTATGTAAATCTGAATTGGGGCAGTTTGGAGACCCGTCCGAGCCAAGACGGACCTCGAAACCGCCCCAAAACCATTTTCAGCGCTCTTTGACAACATAACTCCTTACTATTGAGTATTTTACAGTCAACTCCTCATTTTTGAATATTTTGCAGAAAATAGGGGGGTGGGGGTAACTGGTGCCGGACAAACCGCTCGACGCAGCTCAGGGCGTCCGCGCTGCTGCGGGCCGCCTCACGAGCTGGTGGCTGAATGCTGATGGCTGAGTGCTGCTTTACTTTCCCGCCAGCTTCTTGGCAATTTCTTCCACGATCTTCGGGCGAAGGTCGGCCATTACGCTGTCCACGATGCTGGCAATCGAGCTGGCGTCGGTTGGAGACGCAGCCGTTGAACCATCTGCCGATGCCGCCGCTGCCATGGCCTTCGGAGCCTCGGCCCCGTTTGCGCCCTGTTTCGCCGCTTCCACAACGTCACCCGGAGCGCCAGCATTGGCTGGCCCTGTGTGGATCTGGCGCCAGTTCGATTTCCCCGATTTCGCTTTCCCGTCGTTGCCCATGGCTTCCTCACCCCCAGCATCTGAACTTGAATTCTGATCCTCTTCGTTTACAGCAGCTTCGGCCTCGTCCCTGCCCACCGCATCCGCGAAAGTCGCTGACGCGACCTCTTCTACAGGCATTTCCTCCACAACTTTTGCGGGGGAATCTTTCGGTGCCGCTTCGAGCTTTTCTTCTGCAATCTTCTTTGGTTCGACCTTCTCCGCTGCGATTTCATCAACCACCGCGCTCGCCGCGTTCGAAACCGCCGGGATTGCTTCCGCAGGCGCTTCTACGATCGATCTTTCTACGGCTGTGGCTTCTGAATCAGGCTGCGAAGAACCAGAGTTGGCCTCCTGCTTCGGCGAAGCTTTCGCACTGGCCGCCAACTCTGCGGCTGCCAGTCTGCTCTCCACCGCGGCTGTGATCGCTGAAACGCCGGTGACCCGCGTCGGCCTTATTTCGCCGTCGGGCACCGCCGTAGGAATAGTTGTGGGCACGGCCGCAAACGTGCGGAACATTTCCGCTTCCAGCGACATCGCCGCTTCTTCCGAACTCAACGCCACCGGCTGTGCGACCCACCGCGCGCCGGATGCCGCATGGCGTGCCGCTTCTTCCGCCAACAGTTGACCGGCGGCCACCAAGGTTCCGTGCGATGGAGCGGTCGAGACATCCGTGCGCCCGGTAGTGGGCGTCAGCAAGCGCAACGCCTCGGCCAGTTCCTCATCGCTCGGCGCTTTTTCCTCAGGCGGCGGCTCGGGCACGCTAGAGGCTGCCACGACCGGTTGCTCAATCTTTTCCGGATTCAACGCCACGGCTGGCGATGGTTGCGCGGCTGATTCTTCGGGCTTGGTTTCCGGGGTCTTTGCAACAGCTGCTTCCGCCGGCGCGGTCACCTCAGTCTTTACCTTTACCTGTACTGGTGCTGCGGCGGTGACGGCTGCGACGGGCTTCGCTTCGACCGTTTCTTTAGCAGTAGCAGTGCTGTCTTGAGCAGTGCTGTCTGGCACAATCTTTTTATCCGCCGTCTGCTCAACCGCGCTCGGTGCTGAAGCGAACCTCGGCTCATCGGACTTGTCCACGGGCGCAGGCGGCTGCGCAAGAAGGGCTGCATCCACCGTGACCACCGCAGCCGGCGTTTCGGGATTCTGGGTTCCTGAATGCGGGGGTTGTTGCTTTACTTCGCTCGACGGGGTTTCCGCCGCCGCCGCTGGTTCCGCCGCCGCGACAACCTGTGCGGCGGGAATCGGGGTTTCACTTTTTTCTTCGCTCTTTTCTTCGATCTTCAAATTTGATTTTGCTTCGACAACTAACGCCGGGGCTGCAACGGCGGCCGCAGCGGGCTCAACGATATTAGCGGCGGGCGGGGCGGTAGTCTCAACTTCTTTCGACTCTTGCTTCGGTTCTTCCTGGGCGGCTTTCCCTACAGCGGCGGGACCTTCAACTTCAGCCTTTGCCACTTCAGTCTTAGCCACTTCAGCCTTAGCCGATACAACTTCCGCCGGCGGAGCCTCCACCGGGTCCATCTTTTCCGCCATGGACGCAAGATTCTCAGCCGCAGGAACCGGCCCATCGAGTTGCGCGGCCAACGCGCTCAGTGCGTCCAACTCTTCCGGCGTGATGTCGCGCGGAATATCGGGAACGAGGCCGGGTTCCTGTCCGGGCGGCGGTGGATCCTTCACCTTGAAGCTGGCGCCAGTTTTGCCCTTCCCCTTCCGGAAATCGCGGAAGGGCGCTGCTGCTGCGATATCTTCTGGTTCTGGTTCCGGTTCCGGCTCTTCCTTCTTTTTCTTCGACGGAAAACGCAGTCGGCTCTTCCATCCAGTATCGGTGTCCGCGGCGCTCTCCTGTTTCTTTCCGCCTCCGTCGTTGCCACTGCCACCGCCGCCGAACCGCTCCACACCTGAAACCGACGAACTGAAGCGCACACCATCGGATTGCGGCACCATGCGGTCTTCGAGTCGTGTGATGGCGGTCAGCAACTCGCTGGCCTCGAATGGCTTCACGATGTGACCGTCGGCCCTTACCCGGCGCGCCTCTTCGGGCTTGAAAGGTTCCAGCTTGCCGACCGTCAGCAGCACAGGAATGTGCGCGGTTTCGTCCGCATCCTTCAGCCGCTGACAGACTTCCAGCCCGCTGTAGCCCGGCATGTACACATCGAGCACGATCAGATCCGGTTTGACTTCGGTGATTCGCTTCAGGGCAGCAGATCCGTTGTTGACCGTGATGACGTCATACCCAGCGTCGGCTAGGATTTTTCGCCCCATGTTCTGGGCTGTCACACTGTCATCGGCAAGCAGTATTTTCCGCGCCAAGCGTCATCCTTCGACAAAAAGGTAGAGATAACGCGAAACTACCTTGTCCCTCAATCGAAGTCAACGATTCCTGCGGAGGTAACCGGTTACGACCGTTCCTAGTCCGTTGGGGAGTGGGCCAGTTATGAGGTTGTTGTGCCTTTGGTAACGTTGCGTGGTTGCGGATAGCCGCTCTTGGCTGTCTGCGGGACGAAGTTCAGCCACTGGAGCATGAGACCACGAACAACTCTGGGCGGCCGCACTCGACTGGACAGTCGGGGGCGGCTGTCCCTACGGGGGCTTCTCCCTAGAACGGGTTCAGTTTCGCCAAACCCTTTTTCTTTTTCTTCTTGCTCGTGGAAATATCCGCCAGCTCCTCGGTTTTGCCCGACGCACTGGAAGAGACAGCGCTCGACGCCCCGCCATTGTCCAGTTGATTGCTCTGCTGCAACGGGGGAAGGGCGTTCGGGTCGGCATCAACATTCGGCTTCAGTTCATTTGGATCCGCCACGCTTGACTTCAACTCGGCCGCCGCGGACTGGCCCGGAGCCGTTGCTGGGTCTGCCGCTGTCGGGGTATCTGAATGCGGTGCCTCCTGATTCGGCGTGACCGTCCCGTTGGTGGTTTCCACGCTAACCTTATTGTCGCCGCCAGTCCCCATGGCCGTGCCGGTCATCTTCCTCAACACGTCGCCCGGCGTCACCGGCTCCGGATCGACCATCGTCGGCTCGCCTACATGCGAGGCCTTGGCTACGTCGGGATGCTTCTCGAAGTTGATCAGCACGTCCGACACGATGCCCGCTTCATGACGGCTGGCCACTTCCTGCTCGTTCAGTTTGAGCGCTGCCCGCGTGGGCCGGGGCACGGGTTGGTGCAGCGCCACGAGCCTCGCTTGGGCATCGACCGCCCGGTCCATGGCCGGATAGCGCGTGATGATCCGGTCGTACGCCTCCGACGCTTCCTTCGTCAGTTCCTCGATCATCTTCCCCTTCATCACTTCGCCCATGCGCGGGTTCTTGCGGACGACATTGATCTCGGCTTCGTAGGATTGCCCCAGCAGAAAAAGTGCCTGGTCCGCGCCGCTATATAACGGATAGCGGTCCACCAGCGTTTTCAGGCGCGCGATCGCCGCCGGATACGCCATCCGCAGATAGTAGAAACGCCCAATGCCGTACTCCCGGTCCGCCAAGACTTCCTGTACTTCCCGCAGCCGCTGTTTCGCCTGCGGTACCAGCTTGCTGTCCGGATACTCCTGAAT
This sequence comes from uncultured Acidobacteriaceae bacterium, assembly GCA_963747545.1. Classification (GTDB taxonomy): domain Bacteria; phylum Acidobacteriota; class Terriglobia; order Terriglobales; family Acidobacteriaceae; genus Acidiflorens. Next base: position 924,328 of record CAVVFQ010000007.1, read on the forward strand.
CAGCGCCCGGTATTCCTCCTCCGCACGCATGGCGTGGGTGTAGTCACGGTCCGGCTTTTCCATCTCCTCATAGTGGATGTTGGCCACCTTCAGCTGAGCTTCGGCCGCCTCGGGCATATTGGGAAAGAAGGTGCGGAAATCCTTGTACTCGATCTCGGCCTGCTGCATCGCCGTCGTACCGCCCTCGGCGTACCACGAATCCGCCACCGCCAGTTTTGCCCGGGCGATAAACTCCGAATCCGGATAGGTGTTGATCAGCGTCTGCAGCGTCATGCGGGCCACGTCGAAGCGGTTGTGTTTCATGGCATCCATGGCGCGGTCAAACAGCACCTTGTCGGGCTGCTTCGACCCGATGTTGGCCAGCGGGTTCACCGACTTCTTGTTCGTGCACGCCACCGTCAAGGCCAGCAGCAACGCGAGAAAGACAACGACAGAATTCCGATTTGTCATTCAATACCTCAAAACTGCTATTGGCTCTTGGCTTTTAGCTAAATGCCAAAGCTAATAGCTAAGAGCACCTTTCTTCGCACTACACTCGCTGCAAACTGGCGCTCCTGGCCGCTTCCAGCAGCGCTTCGGCATTCAGCTTGGCGTCGCCCTTGCCGAACACTGCATTCCCCGCCACCAGAATCTCCGCCCCAGCTCGCACCACTTCCACCACCGTATCCATCCCGACGCCACCATCCACTTCGATGCGGTACTGGTACCCGCGCGCGGCGCGAATTTCCGCGAGCTTCCTCATTTTGTGCAGCGTGCCCGGGATAAACTTCTGCCCGCCGAACCCCGGGTTTACGGTCATCACCAGCACGTAATCCACAATGTCGAGAACCTCGGTGAGCGTTTCCACCGGCGTCGCCGGATTAATCACCACTCCGGCGCGGCATTCATGGCTCTTGATCAGGTTCAGCGTACGGTTCAAATGGCGGCACGCCTCCTGGTGCACCGAAATCCAGTCCGCTCCGGCTTCCGCAAAATCCGGAATGTACTGGTCCGGGTTTTCTATCATGAGATGGCAGTCCAGCGGAAGCCGGGTTGCCTGGCGCAGAGATTTCACTACCGGAGGCCCGATGGTTAGATTCGGCACGAAATGGCCGTCCATGATGTCGACATGGATGACGCCAGCGCCGCCAGCCGTCGCCCGCTCGACCTGGTCCGCCAGGTGTGCGAAGTCGGCCGATAGTATCGAGGGTGCAAGTTCGATCAAGATTAGGGTCCGGGGGATTAGGGTCTGAAGCTGTGGAAATTCTAGCACGGGGTGGAGCGGCCAGGCCCAAAAGAACAGAGGTCAAATTGCAAAGGTCAGATTGCAGATTTTAAAGCCTAATCCGAAGGTTTTTAACTCTAACCTCCGACCTCAAGCGCTGGATTTCGAAAGCTGACTCTCCTCGGAGGTTGACCTCGCTTTTCGCATCTTTTCTACTTCCCCCGCCATCGCGTACTTCAGTTTCTCGATTCCTTCGCCGGTCACCGCTGAAATCGGGTACAGCCTCAGCTTCTTGCGCGTCGCCCACTGCTTCAGTTTCTTAAGCTTGTCTGGGTTCGCCACGTCGATTTTGGCCGCTACCATCAGGGTTGGCTTCTTTTCCAGACCCGCGCCAAAACTTGCCAGCTCACCCCGAATCACTTCGACGTCTTTAACCACATCGGGCCGGCCGCTGCTGTCAGAGGCGTCCACCATATGCACCAGCAAACGCGTGCGCTCGATGTGCCGCAGGAATTGTGTGCCGAGTCCAGATCCAGCATGCGCGCCTTCGATCAAGCCAGGAATGTCAGCGACCACGAAACTCTCTTCTTTTCCCTTTTCGCCCGCCAGCACCACACCGAGGTTCGGTTCGAGGGTGGTGAATGGATAATCGGCAATCTTCGGCCTTGCCGCCGAGACGACCGAAATGAGCGTCGACTTGCCCACGTTCGGGTAGCCTACCAGTCCAACATCGGCGAGCAGTTTCAACTCCAGGCGGAAGTTGCGCTCTTCACCCAAACGTCCTTCTTCATGCTCGCGCGGAGCCTGGTGGGTGGAAGTGGCAAACTGGGCGTTGCCGCGGCCGCCGCGGCCGCCACGCGCGATCACGACGCGTTCATCGGCGTGCGAAAAATCGTGGACCTTCTCGCCTGTATCCTCGTCGTAAACGATTGTGCCCACCGGCACCTTCAGGACAACTCCTTCACCGTCGCGGCCAGTTTTCTTGTCGCCTTCGCCATGCCGTCCGCGCTCGGCCTTGTATTCAGGATTGAAACGGAAATGAACTAGGGTATTGTGACGTTCGCTCGATTCCATCCAGATGTCGCCGCCCTTGCCGCCGTCGCCGCCCGAAGGCCCGCCGCGGGGGACAAATTTCTCGCGCCGGAAGGCCATGCAGCCGTTGCCGCCGTCCCCAGCCTTGACTCGGATTTTGGCCTCATCGATAAACATGATGTGTTCGTGTGGCGCGGACACTCCTGTCCGCGAAAACTCGGCGAAACGAAAAAGCCTCGACGCGAAGCCGAGGCCGCAGCCCCTAAAGGGGCGTCTAGTTTCGCAAGACTGCGGCATCGCTAAAGCGATGCCCTGATACGAAGCGATACGCGGTACGACACAGAACCTGCAGGGTTGCGCTTCGCGAAGCGCACTTACTCCGCTTCGATCGCTTCGGGCTCGACCATTACAAACTTCCCCATCGATCCCTTGTCGAGGAACTTGATGCGCCCGGTGATCTTGGCGAAGAGAGTATCGTCTTTGCCGCGTCCAACGTTCAGCCCGGGCTTAACCCGCGTGCCGCGCTGGCGGACGATGATGGTGCCGCCGGGCACCAGTTGTCCGCCGAAAGCCTTGAATCCAAGCCTCTGCGCGTTGGAGTCGCGCCCGTTTCGTGAAGTGCCTTGTCCTTTTTTATGCGCCATAAATCAGTTTCCGGTTTCCAGTGGCCAGTTGCCAGTAAATTGCAATCTCTTGTCTCTTGCCGCCCCAACACTAAATTGATCCGCTACTTCTTTTTCTTCTTCGCGGCTGCTTTCTTCGGCGCCGATTTCTTGGCGTGCGCGTGGGCTGCGGGCTTCGTCGCCTTTTTGCCCGGCCGCTTCGAAGTCTTCGTCTCTAGTACTTCGCCAGCTTCGTGCGCCGGCTTCACTTTCTTCTCTTTTTTCGGAAGTTCGGGCGCTTTGAACGACTGCCCGTCAAAAGCAATCTCGGTGATGCGCACCGCGGTATAGTCCTGCCGGTGTCCACGCAGCTTCTTGTACTGCTTCTTGCGCTTGTAGTGGAAGACGAGGATCTTGTTGCCGCGCCCCTGCTCGACCACTTCGCCGCTTACGCTCGCACCCGAGCCTGCGGGTACCACGCTGCCGGCCTCGTGGGAAACCGCCAGCACATCGCCGAATTGGACCCGACCGTCTGTCTCGGCCTGTTTTTCGACCCGGATCACGTCGCCCGGGGCTACCCGATACTGCTTTCCACCTGCGCGGATCACCGCGTACATAAACTCTCCTTAGACTCGTGCAGAGACGGGCTTTTGCCCGTCCGCAGCTCGGCAAATACAATCTTGTGCTTGCTGTTTTCCCGCTGCGGCTTGTGACCGGAAACGCGGCGCGGCCCCAGAACGGGTCCGCGAGTACAGGCAAACTCATCCAGTCTATCGTGCGCTGTGGAAATCGGTCAAACGGATGTATTGTCGGTGGCCCCAATTCCTCTAGCCATTGATGATGGGAAACTCCGCTGATCCTACCCGCGCAACGCGTTCCTCGGCGAAACTGGTGACGCGTTCGAGCGAGGCCTGCAATTGCTGTTGGAATTCGACCATCTGCTTTCCCATCCCGGCAGCACCCGTCTCGGCGGGAACTTGCACTTTGGCGCTCAAGCGCACCAGCGCCTTCGAGAACGGCTTTGGGATCATCAACGCATCCCAGGTGTTCAGCACCCAGGCGTCGCTGAGGGCCACGTAGAACGCCGCCATCGGCACCGCGCTGATCTGCGACAGCAGCGCCGGCCCCGGCTTGGCCACGTATTTTGGGCCGCGCGGACCGTCAATCGTAAACGCAACCGCAGTGCCCTGTTCCAGCTGGCTTCTCAAGCCTAGCAGGGCGGATGCGCCGCCGCGGCTGCTCGATCCTCGCACCGCGACGAAGCCGAGTTTTTCAAGGGTTCGAGCGATGTATTCACCGTCGAAGCTGCGGCTTACCATTACAGCGATCCCGGTCTTTCTCCACAACCAAGCACTCGGGAACACGGCCCGGTGCCAGAAAGAATAGATCATCGGTTTTTCGTAAGTCGCGTCCGGCGGCGAAGGTGGTTCTTCCCACGAGATCGAATAGCGGAGAGTTGGACCGATCAGCGAAATCGCCAGATAGCTGGCCCAGCTGATGAGCCACAAAGAAATTCTTTGCGTGAGCGAGAATCGGCACGCTTCCGAAATAGGGGGCTGCTCAGGCTCGACCGCGGCTGAAGAAGAACTCACGGCGATATTGTAGCTGGGTCAGAAGGGTTAACTGATGGCGGAAAGCTGATAGCGGTTTTCTACACTTCCAGATATGTCCCGATCCACTCTTTCACCCGCCGCCGCCGCTCGTCGGTCGAGTCAAAGCGGATCCCGAAGCTTTTATTGGGTTTCTTCCAGGTAACGTGCCCGCGCACCCAGACGCGCGGCAGAGTCAGCAAAGAGAACGACACTTCCACCAGGCTGCCTTGTTCGGGCACGTGATTGCCCTTGAGCGACATTCCACCCGAACTGATCTCCTGGCTGGTGGCGGTCATGCGGCCACCGTCGTTCATCACAATCCCGACCTCGGTCATGACCGGGACACGCACGTAGCGGCGGAATTCGTGCAGCACCAACATTCGGGTCGAGCGCACCAGCTTCATTGCCGCTGACCGCTCCAACGGTTCGTGAAATACGGCGTTGAGGCACAACTTCGAATAGCGCAAAGAGTCCTGGGCGGTGCCGCCCAGCCCATAAATGATGATCCGGCTGTTGGAAGCCGATGATCGCGCCAGCTCGATGATGCTGCTGGCTTCTTCTCCCAGGTGCAGGACGCAAGCCTCGAATTTCTCGCGGTGGAGCCGAGCCGCATCTTCGCGCGCAATCGGAACGGTGTCGATTCCGATTTGACGGAAACATTCCGTCACCAGTTGCGCAGATGCTTCGGGCAAGTCAAACAACGCGACGCGCGCTGAGGACTTTCGATGGGTGGGGAGGGGAGCGAGAACGGTACCAGTCGAAGTAGTCATGAGTCCCTAGGGGGTGAACTCCTCTAAAAGCCCATTCTGACGGGCTTTCTGACGGATGCATAGGTTTCGAAAGGACCTAGCCCCCGTGCAAAAGGGCCATTACGGAAGTTGTACCTGGACCGGTCACTTCTACGCCCCTTCGTTTCTCCAGGTTAGGGAGGCGAGCTTGCCCGTCTCGTTGGGATGGGGCGCGACACGCGGCAAGCCGCGTCTCTAGCATTGAGCCGGATGTGCGTTCAGGTAAGATGTTGCCATCTTTGTATTCTGAGTCGTAGTTAAAAAAATGATCGCTCTGAACGACATCCAAACGGCCCTGCGCCGCATTCGCAGTTCTATATACCTTTCTCCGTGCGCCCGTTCGGAGACGTTTTCTGAGTCAACCGCCAATCAGGTCTATTTGAAGCTCGACAACCTGCAACGAACCGGCGCGTTCAAAGAGCGCGGCGCGCTGAACAAGCTGCTCACGCTCAGCCCCGAAGAACGTGCCCGGGGTGTGATCGCGGCCTCGGCTGGAAATCACGCACAAGGGGTTGCCTACCACGCCGGCAAGCTCGGTATCCGCGCCCAGATTTGCATGCCGCTGACCACGCCGCTCATTAAGGTCTCGGCGACACGTGGTTATGGCGCCGATGTCGTGCTGCACGGCGCGAACTACGACGAAGCTTACGAAGAGTCCATGCGCCGCAGCCAGGCTGAGCACCTCACCTTCGTGCATGCCTTCGATGACGATGCAGTAATTGCGGGACAGGGCACCATCGGCCTGGAACTCATCGAGCAGCATCCGGACCTCGAAGCGGTCGTCGTTCCGATCGGCGGCGGCGGCTTGATTGGCGGCATTGCCTGCGCCCTGAAAGAGTCGAATCCTAAGATTCAAGTCTTTGGGGTGCAGCCTTCACGCTTGCCGTCCATGAAAGTTGCTGTCGCGGAGGGTAAGCCGGTGACGCTCATGGCGGCATCTACCATCGCCGATGGCATCGCCGTTCGACGCGCCGGCGAGCGCACCTTGCCGCTGGTTCAGAAGTATGTGGACGACATCGTTACCGTCGAGGAAGAAGAAATCGCCAACGCCATCCTGCTGCTGCTGGAACGCGAAAAAACTCTGGCTGAAGGGGCTGGCGCGGCGGCGATTGCGGCTCTCGTCAATCGCAAGCTGCCTCTGGTGGGGAAGAAAGTTGCCGTGCTGGTCTGCGGCGGTAACATCGATGTCACGCTGCTCTCACGCATCATCGAGCGCGGCCTGGTGAAAGACGGACGTCTAGTGCGCCTGCGCGTCCACTTGCCTGACTATCCTGGAGCGCTCAATCGCCTTACGTCAATTCTGGCGCAGCATAGAGCTAATATCGTGGAGACGGACTACGATCGCGCTTACCACGGCGTGGGCCTGGGTGAGACCGCGATTGAAATTACGATGGAGACTCGCGGTCCTGATCATATCGCCGAGATTATCTCGGCTTTGGGCGCGGCGGGGTATACGCAGGAACGGGTACTCTAGAGCTTTTCACCTTAGAGACTCCGAGAAAAAGCCCAAATCCTAACCACAGGGGAACCGGGCGAAATTTCTTTGTGGTGAGACTTCACTCAAACTGCTTCCGGAATCTCTCCAACTGATCTTTCACTCCCCCAATTTCCCTCCGCAGTTCCGCCACTTCTTCCTCCAGCCGCGCGAACCGGTCCCCCTCTGCCGGATTTCGCTCAGCCGCCAAGCACTGGCGCTTCCGGTTCCACCGCATCCCCGGCAAGCAGATGCGCATATCGCGATTCCTTCGTTCCGGGCTGACGGGGCAGCACTTTCGCCAGCGGCGGTTCACGCTGCATCAACTTCTGCAACGCTGACTGCACACCTTCGAGTGCTTCGAAATGATGCATGCGCTCGGCGCGTCCGCGCAGTTCACCCGTCGTTTGGGGACCGCGCAGCAGCAAACCGCAGAGCACCGCAATCTCAGGACGCGTGAAGTTAAACAGTTCCTGCAGCCGCTGTTCATATTTCGTCACGCGGCTGTCGGCGCCGCGTGCGGGGCCGGCCATGCGCTGCTCTTGGAGACCGTCCAGCGCGTCGCGGACCGCGTCTTCGTCCAACTGCATCACCGGATCGCGATTCGTTTTCTGGTTGCACGCATTAACCAGCGCGTTCAGCGACAAGGGATAGTACTCCGGCGTGGTGATGTCCTTTTCGACCAGCGAGCCAAGGACGCGTGCTTCAGTTTCTTTGAGTCTGAATTCCATAGTTCTTTAACCGCTTCGATTGTATAGAAACGGGCAAAGTCAAGGGCCGCGGGCGAGGGCGCCCGCGCCACACAATCAAGCACCGGCGGGCACGGTATACTCAATAGTTTGTCGCGTACACGTATGAGCGAACAGGCAGCAAGACCTCGGGTCCCGATTGACGAACTGGTTCGCGCACTTCGCGCGCTTCCCGCATCGGCCTTCGATAACACCGAGGAGATAGGGTTATTGCTCCAGAACATGCCCGTTGAGGAGGCCAGTCTCGCGCCCTATTTGAGTTGGGACCGCCAGCACTACACCCGCAACCTGATCGACAAAACGGACCTTTACGAATTCATGGCCGTCTGCTGGGAGATTGGGCAGAGCAGTTCAGTGCACAATCATCGCGACCAGAATTGCTGGATGGCGGCGCCGATAGGAAGTCTGGTGGTCGAAAATTTTCATGTCGGATTCCAGGATATCGAGGCGGGCGAGTGCCGATTGCTGGCATCTAACACGGTGAAGTTGACGGTGGACTATCCGTGCGCGGTTGATCCGCGGGAGCCGGTACACCGGGTGCTGAATCTGCGGGAAGCGAACCAGCGCGCGGTAACACTGCACGTTTATTCGCGGCCCTTTGATACCTGCGTGGTCTATTCGCCTGAACAGGGAACATGCGGAGAAATCCAGCTTCACTACGATACGGTTTTCGGAAAACCAGCAACTCAGTAGCCAGTACCGAATGGCCCGTGTTGAGATGACAATGACGCTCTGGGCCGCTGAAACTCCGGTTGGATGGGAGAGAATTGCTTCCTGACTACTGGCAACTGTGTGCTCGCAACCGCATCTTAAGGAGGAATCGTGAGGAAATACCTGGGAGTTTTGGCCGGTGTGGCTGCGCTGTGTGTCGTGTCGTGGGCGCAGGCTCCAGCTCAAACTCCAGCTCCGGCTCCGCCCCCGGCTCAAACCCCGGCCCCACCTCCGGCGCCCGAGCCAGCTCCGATTCCCACTACAGTGGGAAACACCGCCGCCCCAGCGCCCCAATTCGCGCGCATCGAATTCTTTGGTGGCGGTTCGTACGCTGAGGCCGGTCTTTTCAACGCTGGGCACTGGGCTGGATTACCTGGATGGGACGCTTCGCTCGGCCTGAACGCGACCTCTTGGATAGGGGTCCTAGTGGAAGGCGGCCAGTACTTCGGAACTTCAAAGATACCGTCAGGAACTCCTGCGCCATTTCCAACCTGCGGGTCCGGGGCGAATAGCTTCTGCCCGAACACTTATCCCACGTTCGATGTGTCGACGCGAGAGTACAACTTTCTATTTGGCGTGCAATTCGCCCGCCGCAAATATGTACGCTGGACGCCGTTTGGCGAACTCCTGTACGGACATCAAGGCACACGCGGCGTTGCGACCGGTAGCGGGGCTACGGTGACGGAGGTGGGCACCGGCCGGGCAATATTGGCTGGCGGCGGCCTGGATCGCAAAATCAATCAGCGTTTCGCGTTGCGGCTCAAGGCCGATTACTTCCAGACCGGCACCGCGTTTCCGGGTCAACCTAAGCAGAAACAGGACAACTTCCGTTTCTCGCTGGGTGTCGTCATTCGCAACGTGCACAAAAAGAAGCGCACGCTCGACGACGAAACTCAGACCGCACCGTAGGATTCACGTGGGCAGGACGCGGCCGTCGTAGGCGCTACTGGTGATGAATCCAATGGCGAGCCGGTGGCCGCAACTTACGGGCGGCGCAACAAATCGCTAAGCGGCTCGGCTTTGGCCCGCAGTTCGTCGGCAAAATCGGCGCCTTTTTCGACCGCTTCTTCAAAGCGGTCTTTCGCTTCGTCCGTCCAGTCAGAGACGGTGTCCAGGGCCCCGTCATAAGACCGCCGCAGGTCTCTCCGCAGCTGCCGCCCACTTTTCGGAGCGAGCAACAGACCGAGAGCGGCGCCGACGCCAAGACCGATCAGCAAGAAAGTGACTGCCGAGCCGGTCGCACTATCCGAACTCTCATATTTTCCAATGCGCACAAGAACCTCCCACACTATCCGTAATGCCAGACGGGGCAACCCCGCGTCTACATTTTAGACCCACAACCACCGACAGGTCTTCCGCGCTAGGAGCCGACACGATATGGAAGAAGGGCCGGCTGTTCCCATAACCCTCTTCGGCTGTGTAAAATGAATTGTTAATCCCGAGTGTTGGCGGAAGCCCGGATGACTATCCCAGTTGGGCAAAAGCGGGCCCGCTGGGGGCTTCGGACCTGCCCCGTCGTCCAGAATTCCTAGCAGAGTGAAGGAGATGTAAACCAGCGATGTCGATTCCAGCGACCCAACTCCGTCCCGGCATGATCATCAAGCACAACAATGACTTGCATTCCGTGTTCAGCGTCGAGCACCGCACGCCGGGCAACCTGCGCGCCTTCATCCAGGCGAAGTTGCGCAACCTCCGAACGGGCGCCATGTTCGAGCACCGTTTCCGCTCACCCGATCCCATCGAGAAGGTCAACGTCGATGAAGTCAACATGGAGTTCCTGTACGCCGATGGTGACAGCTACTACTTCATGGATACGTCCAACTACGAACAGACCCACTTGACCCGCGACACGCTCGGCGACGCGGTGGATTACCTGACGTCGAACCTCCAGATCAAAGTGGAGTTTTTCGATGGCAAGGCCGTCGGTATCGAGTTGCCGCAGACCGTCGTGCTGACCGTGACGGAAGTCGAGCCTGGCCTGAAGAGCGCAACCGCATCGAGTGTGACTAAGCCCGCGAAAACCGAAACCGGCCTCATTGTTCAGGTGCCACCGTTCATCAACGAAGGCGAAAAAATTAAGGTCGACACGGCGGAAGGGACTTATCTATCGCGGGCGCAGTAGGCGGTAAATGGCAGTTCAATCGAACGCTCTTCAATTGAACGATGGCTTCCACAGACGATCAATCTCACGTTCAGGCTCGGCGCTTTTTTGTGCGCGGACGCGTCCAAGGCGTCGGGTTTCGCTGGTTTGTTGAGCGTGAGGCACACATCCTGCAAATTGCCGGGTGGGTGCGCAACAATCCCGATGGCAGCGTCGAAGTTCTGGCCGTGGGAACGCGCGAGCAGTTGGTCGGGTTGCGGTCGCGTTTGCGGGAGGGTCCGCGAGCGGCGCGGGTGGATGACGTAGAAGAATCTGCAGCCGAGCCGACTGCGGGGATCAATTCGTTTCAAGTGCGAGGAGCTTAACTTTACGATGGTGGCCAAGATTCCGCCCAAGTCAGTCGATTGCGACGGGTTGAAGAAGCTGATCCGGGAGGTGCCCGACTTCCCGAAAAAGGGCATTCTGTTTTACGACATCACCACGTTGCTCAAGGACAAAGTCGGCTTTGCGCGGTTGATTGATGCGCTCTCGGAAAACTACATCGGCAAAGAGATTGACTTGGTGCTGGGCATGGAGGCCCGCGGATTTATCTTTGGGCCCGCGCTCGCCTACAGGTTGAATGCGGGATTCGTTCCCGTCCGCAAACCCGGAAAGCTGCCGGCCGAGACGGTGAAGGTCAGCTACGAACTGGAATATGGCAGCAACGCTCTGGAGATTCACAAAGATGCCATCAGGAAAAGTCAGCGGGTTCTGATCGTGGACGATCTGCTTGCCACCGGCGGAACGGCGGTCGCGACTGCGGAACTGGCCAGTGGCCTGGGCGCGCAGATTGCGGGACTGGCGTTCGTGGTCGAACTCGACTTCCTGAAAGGGCGTGAGAAACTGGCGAAGTACGAGGTGTTTTCACTGCTCCACTACGACCAGTAAAGCCCGCCAAATTGTCACTTCTCTTCTCTTAGCTTCCCGTTTTCACTTGACCAGGTGTTCGACGACCCGGAATAGGCCTGTCCAAATTGCCAGGCTGACTGCCAGCGACGCGGTGTAGGAGAACAACGCAGTCCAGTTCCAATCGCGACGAAAATACGTATCGCGTTCACGGATCCACATGGGGGAGGGCTCCTTAGATATGTTTTGTTGAAATGAGAGCAATTATCTGACCGTTTTCGCTTTTGCGCAAGTAATTGAAAACATACCCTTGGCATGGCGGCCTACTTGCTAAAAGTGGATGAAATCACCATGGAGCGGAGAGATTTGCACGGTCGCCGTCAAAGCCTGTGCCGAAATCGTGACACCAAGCGCCGGTAGGCCGTCACGCGCGCCCAACAACTGGAGACAGTCGATAGTGATAAGCTGGTTTTTTGACGGACATTGCATGCGTACGCGCTTGAGTTCGATCCAGAGTTCGGTTAAGAGTTCGGTTAAAAGCTCGACCAGACTTTTCATTTTGTGGGCGGTCGCACTGGCCAGCGCGTCCGGTGCGGGCTTTGATTCCGGTCCGCTGCCGCCTTCCATTGCTACAGCGCCACTTTCGGTCGACCAAGTCGTGGACAATCTTGTCCGCAAAGATGCTGAGCGGGCGCAGGCTCTGCGGCACTACGAATCCACGCGGGTTTATCGCCTTTCCTATCGCGGATTCCCAGGCGATCGCGACGCCGAAATGACGGTGGAGGCTGCTTTTGACAGTCCTTCCACCAAGAGCTTTAAAGTCATCTCGCAAACGGGATCGAAGCTGATCGTCGAGCGCGTGTTCAAACGATTGCTGGCGAGCGAGAGCGAAGCCGCAGAGCCGGAACTGCATGCGCACACGCTGCTGAACCGTGACAATTACGACATCGCGCTGATCGGCTTCGAGCCTTCGGGATCGCAAAATGGCGGTCAGTACGTTCTGGCTGTCTCTCCGAAAACGAAAAGCAAATATCTCTATCGCGGCAAAGTGTGGGTTGACGGAACCGATTTCGCGGTAACGCGGATTGAAGCCGAACCTGCGCAGAATCCCTCATTCTGGACGAAGAGAAGCGAAATTCATCACGAGTATGTGAAGGTGCAAAATTTCTGGCTTCCGCGGCGCAACCAGTCGGTGAGTTACATACGGTTCGGCGGGCTCGCCACGCTGACTATTGATTACGACAACTATCGTGTCATCGATGCGCACTCGTCGGGGATTGTTCCGAAAGCATCATCCGAGATGAGTTCGCGGTAGTACAATCCGGCCATGGATGGGCTGCTCGAGCCGAATGCAAACACTACAGCAGAGCGGGAAGAGTCCAGCCTTCGTCCGATTCTGATCGGGATCGTTGTGGTTGGAGTTGTGGTCGGCATTCTTGTTCTGATTTTTCGTGGTGAGCAGAAGAAGCCTGCTCCTCCTCCGGCGTATGCCGCGAATTTGAAATTCTCAGACCTCAAGACCAGCGCCGCGCAGAATTTTGTGGGCGCTACGGTCAGCTATCTCGACGGCTCCATCACTAACACTGGCGATCAGACGGTCATCCACGCGGTGGCTCTGGTCACTTTCAAGGACGACCTGGGACAGACGGCGCAGCGCGAGGAGCTTCCCATCCGCGTGCTGCGAACTGGCGGTCCTTACGATGAGGCCGTGGACCTCAACCTGTCTCCGCTGGCTCCTGGTCAGAGCAAACCTTTTCGGCTGACGTTTGAGAACATCTCGGCGCAGTGGAACCATGCTTATCCGGATCTGCAGATCACTCAGGTCAGCTTGAAGTAAGCAACCAATGAAGTTGGCAAGGATTGCCAAGGTATGGGTACCCCCCTCCCCCCATACCGCGGTCTATTGGAATCATTAGCTTAGAGAAAAATTCCTGCCAGGTCTTTGGGTTTAAAGAACTTAGAGGCAAAGTATTCCGGAATAAGGAGTTATGTTGTCAAAGAGCGCTGAAAATGGTTTTGGGGCAGCTTCGAGGTCCGTCTTGGTTTGGACGGGTCTCGAAACTGCCCCAATTCAGATAAACAGTATATCACATCGGTCAAGTGAATTTACGATGGCGGTCACAGGTTGGATGCGATGGAAAAGCGCTGACTGGTGAATGGCGCGCTGCGTACAGTTGGGATCCCCACGTCTCGAAAATCTGTTCAGTCTCATGACATCCTTTACAAAATCGCGAGACGTGGGGATCCCCCGGTTGTTATGGTGACGATATTAACTTCCGCTGCGTCGTGTTGCCGGCCAGATGTGCGCCACCCGCCACCACTACCCATTGCCCTGCCTAGTCGTGAGCCATAGCCATATCGTGCGCAGCAGTCTTTTGTTCAATCTCGGACATCTGTGAAGCCCCGAGTTTGAAGGTCAGCTTGTCGATCGTGCCGGTGAACTTGAACGGCAGTTCGTAGCTATTATCGACGCCGGTTCGCGTATCGAGCCCAATGTCAAAGGTTTCATCAATGGACATCAGCAGCGGAATCGAGTGCTTGATGGTCTTCTTGGCCAGCTCCCTGCCATCCACCGAGAGCACTCCGGTGCCGCCCTTGCCGGGGCCGGGGCCGTCGTATTTGAAATCAAAGACGATGGTGTGCTTGCCTCGCTTGAGCTCCCGGCCAAACACGTCCTCGCCGACGAGGCCGCCGACGCCACCCTCCCAGCGGAACCGCTCCAGATCGAGGAGGTTGTAGACAAAGACGGGCTTGCCATGTTGCAGGAACAGGCCGTAGCCGCCGAAGCGGCCGCCAAGGGTCACGATCATACCCTCCGCGCCGCCTTTGGGTACGCTGATCTGGGCTGTAATGGTGTAGTCCTTGTTCAGGATGTCGGGGGCGTTATTGACGGGTATGCCGGCCTTTGCACCGGTGTAGGTGAAGACGGACCGTCCCGCCGTGGCGCTTGGTTTCGGAGTCACGATGCGCGGGAGGATCGTGTTATCTAGCGGGAGGACATCGTACTTCGCGGCTTCCGCTAGAAACAACGCTTGGAGTTCCTTGAGCTTCTCCGGATTTTTCTGCTTGAGGTCGTTGCTTTGTGAATAGTCCTGGGTAAGGTTGTAGAGTTCCCACTTGTAATCGTCGACCTCCGGCAGTTTGCCCGTTCCTAGAAGCCAAGGGGCGGCGAAGGGTGTGGTACAAGCATACCAGCCGTCGTGATAGATGCCACGGTTGCAGAACATCTCAAAATACTGCGTGGTGTGCGTCGAGGGCGCCTTGGCGTTTGTCTGCTCGAACGCATAAGCCATGCTCACGCCTTCAATCGGCTTTTGCGGGATGCCGTTAACCGTCTCGGGTGCGCTGATGCCGGCAGCTTCGAGGATGGTCGGCACGATGTCGATGATGTGATGGAACTGCGAGCGGATGCCGCCTGTGTCCTTGATATGGCCGGGCCACGATATGGCGACGCCTTGGCGCGTTCCGCCGAAATGCGATGCTACCTGCTTGGTCCACTTGAACGGCGTATCAAAGGCCCACGACCATTGCACGGCCATGTGCGGGTAGGTTTTCTCCGATCCCCAATCTTCGTAATGCATCATTTGCAACGGTTCCGGGAGGGTCAGAACGCCGTTGTACGCAGTCATCTGGTTAAACGTGCCTTCCTCGGTGCCTTCGGCACTGGTGCCGTTGTCGCCGCAGATGTGAATGATGAGCGTGTTGTCGAGCTTGCCCATGTCCTCGACCTGTTGAATCACACGGCCAATCTCATGGTCGGTATAGGCCACATAGGCGGCAAAGACCTCCGCCTGACGGGCATAGAGTTTCTTCTGGATCAGCGACAGCGAGTCCCACCTGGGCAGCTTAGCGCCACCAAACTCGTCCTGTCCGTCCGGCCACGGGGTGAGTTGCGCATCCGCCGGAATCACGCCGAGCCGCTTCTGGTTGGCGAAGATTTCCTCGCGCAACTTTTCGTAGCCCATGTCGAACTTGCCTTTGAACTTCTCAATCCATTCCTTTGTGGGCTGGTGCGGCGAATGCGAGCCACCGGGAACGTAATAAAGGAAGAACGGCTTGTCGGGCGCCGCCGCGTCCAGGTCGCCTAGGTATTTGATGGCCTCGTCCGCCAGGTCGGTGGTGAGGTTGTAGTCTTTACGCCCGATCCACGGAGAGATCTGGGTATGATCCCGAAACAGATAAGGTGTCCACTGGTCGGTCTCGCCGCCCATGAACCCGTAGAAATAATCGAAGCCCATCCCTGACGGCCACTGGTCGAAGGGCCCGGCAAGGCTGTATTGATAGCTGGGAGTGTTGTGGTTTTTGCCAAACCACGAGGTGGCATAGCCATTATCGCGGAGGATTGCCCCAACGCTGGCCTTCTCCGGGCTGATGACCGAATCGTAGCCCGGGAAACCCGTGGACAGCTCGCTGATTACGCCGAAGCCCACCGAGTGATGGTTGCGGCCGGTGATGAGCGCGGCGCGCGAGGGTGAGCACAGCGCAGTGGAATGAAAGTGGGTGAAGCGCAATCCCGCCTCGGCAATGCGGTCGACTGCGGGCGTCGGGATGACCCCGCCAAACGCGCTCGAAACACCGTAGCCCTGGTCGTCGGTCATGATGAGCAGGACGTTGGGCGCACCCTTGGGCGGCACTACCTGCGGCGCCCACCAAGGAGTGGACTCTTTGGCGTTTTCCTTGATGACACCGCCGAATTTCGGAGGCGATGGCGGGAGTTGTTTCCCGTCGAGGGTGGTCGTGGCGCTGGGCGAACCCGCAACACCATTTATCTTTTGGTCTGCCATGTTGGTCTCCTTAGTGTTTTGACGCTTGCTAATTTCGTACCCAAAGTCTTTATGTCTTAAATTCTCAGAAAAAGATTCAATGTGAGTACCGACTACTCTCCACTTCCCCTCGCGCGACCGTCGACTTTTCTGCTGCCGACATCTGCATGATTTCGTCCGCAAAGCGTCCTGCTCTTATCAGGCGCGCCATGACTTTCATCGGCCCATTGATATGGGCGAAGAATTCCTTATAACCCGCGCAAAGATAGTTCAATCCGTCCTCACCATCGGGCGTTTTGATGAATCGATTCTTGGGACACTCGCCATGACAGGCAAAGCGCACAGAACACTCTCGGCAGTAACGGGGCAGGGTGTTCTTCTTGTCTTGGCCGAATTTAATCTGTTGCGGAGAGGCAAGTAATTGGATCAAATGCGTTTCACGAATATTCCCCAGCTTATATTTAGGTTCTACAAAATGATCACAGGAGTACAGGTCGCCGTTGTGTTCTAAAGCCAGAGCTCGACCGCAGGTTTCCGTGAAAATGCAAACTGCTCCGGGAACGCCGACCCAATTGGCCAGCGCGGAGTCAAAATGCTGGACATAAACCTTGCCAACGTCCGTTTTCACCCATTCATCAAATATTGCTATAAGGAATTGCCCGTACGCCATCGCTTCCACAGACCGCTCGGTGACCTGGCTGCCTTCAATCGTGTAGAGCGGCCGCTCTCCGCCGGGGCGTTCACTCCACCCTTCGTTGGCAATCGGCAGCATCGACGCGCTAACGCGCTCGATGATCGGAATGAACTGGATAAATTGCGCTCCCAATTCATCACGGAAGAAACGGTAGACCTCCAAAGGGCGATGCTGATTCGCGGCGTGTACGGTGCAGAGGATATTGAAGTCAACCTCATTCTTCTTTAAACAATTCAGGCCGCGCATCACCTGATCAAATGAGCCGGCGCCACCTTTGTTCACGCGGTAGACATCATGGAGGTCCTTGGGCCCATCCACGCTCAAACCGACAAGGAAATGGTTTTGCCGAAAAAAAGCACACCATTTGTCATCGAGCAGCGTCCCATTGGTCTGGATCGTGTATTGGATTTTTTGGCCAGGACGTTTTAGTTTGTTGACCAGATCAACGGACCGTTCAAAGAAGTCCAACCCCATTAATGTGGGCTCACCGCCTTGCCAGGCCACATCCACTTCGGGAGCTCGATGACTTTCCAAAAGTTGTTTAAGATACGTCTCTAACAGATCGTCGGCCATCTCAAAACGGCTGCCGGGATACAACATTTCCTTCGACAAGAAGAAGCAGTACTTGCAATCGAGATTGCAGATTGCGCCCGTCGGTTTGATCAACACATGGAAAGCGGGCGGGGCATTCCTCGGGAATGTAAGGCCACCGTCTTGACGATCCGCTGAGGAAGCAGTCATAACCTTCCCGAGAGCCAAACGAGCCGATCGAAACCGCCTATGCAGGAGGCCGGAGCAAACCGTGCCGTGAGTACGATTCGGGTCACAAATCTGGAGCCAACTGCCGCGCCAAGCTACTCTCCAGATTCACGCAATTCACAGAATTGTTGACGATACTCACGCTAGAGGTCACAGGACACAACTGTCAAAAGATACAGGTGAGTAGGTGCGAGACCTGACTGCAACTACGTTCGGCTTTCGGATGTGTAGCTCAGGGGTTGTCCTCTAATAACGATAACGAGGATGCGTTCAATCTCTGGTTGAGTTACGCCGGAATCATCCATAAGGGGCGGGG
Organism: uncultured Acidobacteriaceae bacterium; assembly: GCA_963747545.1. Lineage (GTDB taxonomy): Bacteria > Acidobacteriota > Terriglobia > Terriglobales > Acidobacteriaceae > Acidiflorens. Next base: position 941,998 of record CAVVFQ010000007.1, read on the forward strand.
ACCCATCCAGCCCGCTCCGACGCCCCCGCTCGCCCCGCCCGATCCCGCCAGCCCCGTGGCCTCAGAACACCCGGGTCCCACCCCGCTCGCGCGCGCCCCGGCCTCTGATTTCCAACTCGATCACTAGGCATTCCGGTAGGGGGGTGTAGCATTTTCCCCTCAGTGCGTATAACCCCTCGACGTGTTTGACGGGGTACTATGACCTGAGGGGATTTTGCTACACCCCCCGCCACCACAGAATTTGGAACCTGGGGGGGGCGCGCTGGGCGTGGCAAAGAGCAGGTAGGGAGAGAGCAGGGCGCGGGGAGGTGGGCGCGGTGACGGCGCGCACCGTGCAATGGTGATGAAAGGTTCAGAGCCGCAATCGCGGTGGAAGCCACTTCTCGAAAAGCGCGAGAATTGGCGAACCCTACGCCTGTGTTTATTGCCGCGCCATGGCGATGCGGACAGCATCTTCCGGCGAAACGAGGTGATCGACGCTCACTGCATCCTCGGCGATGGCGATCTGAACGCCCTTGACTCGACCCGAGAATTCATTGGCATGTGCGGCATAGTCAGGTGAGACGGGAGCTCCCGTGTCTACTCCCACGTCGCAACCATCATCAGCGGAGAAGACCATCGCCGCCGTGGCGCCGACTTTGCCCTCGCCGACTTTTTTGCCATCCACATACAATGTCGCCGTGCCACCCTTGCCAAGTCCACCGCCAGCATATGCAAACTCCATTCGCACTTGGTGTTCCCCCGGGGGCAGCGGGCCGCTCGATTCTGCGTAGAACTGCTGGATGCCGAGCAGGTTGTAACAGTATTTGAGTTTGCCACCCTTCGCATACAGGCTCCAGCCGCCAATGTTGCCACCTTGGGCCACGATGACACCCTCAGCCCCGCTCGGGGGTACCACGATCTCAGCCGTCACGGAGTGCGACTTGTTCTTGATATTAACGACCGAGTTTTCAGAGAGACGCCCCATGCTGCCAAATAGAATTTGGGAATTGCCCTTGATCAGCACCGGTCGCCCCGCCGTTTCTGCGTTAATTCGTTCAGCAGCCCGGTCATCGAGGGGTAGGACGTTGTATCGCACCGCCTCGATCAACCACAGCCGCTGCAGGTCATGTAGCTTTTCAGGCATCTGCTTGGACAGATTGTTGGCCTGACTCCAGTCCTTGCTGGTGTCATAGAGTTCCCAGTTGTCGTCGTCGAACGCGGGGGTCTTCTCGCCTACGAGAATCCACGGCGTCTTGTGCCGTGTGACTGCAGTCCAGCCCTTGTGGTAGATACCACGGTTGCCGAACATCTCGAAATACTGAGTCTCATGCCGCTCAGCCGCCTTGGCATCATTGAACGAGTACGCCATGCTGACACCCTCGATCGGATGCTGCTGGACTCCGTTGACGAAGACCGGCTCGGGCAGTCCGGCCACTTCAAGAATAGTCGGCGCCACGTCAATCACGTGGTGGAATTGGCTCCGGACTTCGCCTTTCCCTTTGATTCCCTTGGGCCAGTGCACGACCGTCCCATTACGCGTTCCGCCCCAGTGCGAGGCGACCTGTTTGGTCCACTGATACGGTGTGTCCATGGCATGCGCCCAGCCCACCGCAAAGTGGTTGTAAGATTCCGGGCCGCCCAGCTTGTCGATCCTCGCCATCAGGAACTCAGGGGTCTCCAGCGCGGCCGCGCCATTGAAGTTGATCATCTCGTTGTATGTGCCGTGCAGCGTACCTTCGGCGGACGCGCCATTGTCCCCAATGATGTAGTAGATCAACGTGTCATCGAGCAGATTGAGCTTTTTCAGAGAATCCACCAACCGGCCAACATGAAAATCGGTATACTCCATAAACCCGGCATAAACCTCCATCTGCCTGATGAGCACGGGCTTCAGCGTTGCGTCCATCTCATCCCACGCCGGGACTTCTTTGTGCCTCTGCGTGAGCTGACAATCTTGCGGAATGACGCCTAACTTTTTCTGGCGAGCGAAGGTCTCTTCGCGAACCTTATCCCAACCTTGATCGAACTTGCCCTTGTACTTGGTGATCCATTCTTTGGGGACGTGATGTGGGGCGTGCGTAGCGCCAGGCGCGAAGTAGATGAAGAAAGGCTTATCGGGAATAAGTGCCTTCTGTTGCCCAACCCAATTGATGGCTTTGTCGGTCATGTCCTCCATCAAGTGGTAGCCCTCTTCTGGCGTTTTCTTGACCTCGAACGGTGCGGTTCCTTCATAGAGCGATGGGTACCACTGGTGCGCTTCGCCGCCAATGAAGCCGTAGAAGTATTCGAATCCTCCTCCTCCAGTTGGCCAGGCATCAAAGGGACCGGCCGGACTGGTCTCCCAAACCGGCACCTCATGACACTTGCCGAACTGCGCCGTCGCATACCCATTGAGCTTGAGAGTCCTGGCGAGGGGCGCGCAGGTATTCGGCAGAAGCGAGTTATAGCCGGGTGCCGAGGTAGCGATTTCGGTAATCCCCCCCATTCCAACGGTGTGATGATTGCGCCCGGTCAGCAGTGCCTGTCGTGTGGGTGAACATAGCGCCGTAGTGTGAAAGCGGTTGAATTTTAGGCCGCCGGCTGCCAACCCTTCCGCCGTCGGCGTGTAGCATGGACCGCCAAAAGCGCTTGAGGAGCCAAAGCCCGCGTCGTCAATCAAGACGATCAGGACGTTCGGCGCACCCTTGGGTGGGCGCAACGGCGTTATCGGTGGGAACTTCGTATCTGGATCTTTCGCATCGTAAGTGATCAATCCCGTGCGTGGTTGATCCGGGATGGGAAGAACTGTTCGCTGGATTTTGTCTTGGTCACTCATAAAGAAGCTCCCTTATCATTGACACAAATCGACGAGGCTCGGGCCGGACACGAAGAGACGGCGCAACTCGTTTCTAATTTCGTGAAACGTTAGGGCCTAGGCTTCAGCCAGGCAACTGTTAGAATGTACAGGTCTGCCATGGGAGTGGACGATGATCGGGACAAGTGGCGCTGCCGTCTTGTTTGTGGTCAACCTACTATTTGCCAGTGTGCTGGGGGTCGGTGCTGGCGGTCTTACATGCTTTATGTTGCGGCGGCCTTGGGGTCTCAAGGCGGCTGTCATAGATGCCGTGTTTGCTGCGATTGTCGGAGTCATCGCTGCATATGTGGTATCGGCGATAGAGATTGCCCGTGGCGTCTGGGAATCCCGCGTAGCGCTGATCCTAGCTATCGCCGTTGCCAGCGTTGTGATAAGGCATCTCGTCCGCCTCGCACTCCGCTCCGCGAATTAGCGTTCGAGAACACAACGTCTCATTCGTGCGTGTGAATCTCGTACGAATCGATGCTGCATCGCTCGCGAGAATGGATCCCATCCAAAGGGGCCGTGCCTCCAAACCATTTGTTCCACGGATGGCCTAATCACGGGCGTGAACTTGTTGATTCATCTGGCTCGATATCTCACGATAGAAAGAACTGTGTATTTCCTTCCCTTGATGTTGTCGGTCGTTTTGTGAGCGGGGAGGAGTTCGCGCAACTGGAGGCGACGGCGAGCGCGCCCCACGCCTTCTCACCCCACGCGAGCGCCCCCGGCCTACTAGCGCGCGGGCTCCGGTCCTCCAGGTCCGTGGTGGAAGGGGTGTAGCATTTTCCCCTCAGTGCGTATAACCCCCTCGACGTGTTTGACCCTTCTTTTCCCGCGCCTGTAAGATCAAAAGTCTAGTTCTCACTCAGCCGTTCACACTCGGCTCTGAGTATTTCCTGCTCAGGTCTGCGGACCTGGATCGTCGTCATTGTCCGAACGCTGATTGCTGACTGCCGAGTGCTCTCAACCATGCCGCACGAATTGCCGAAAACTTACGAACCGGGCGCGATTGAAGCGCGCTGGGCCGAATATTGGGTGCTGGAAAAACTCTTTCATGTGGAAACGCCGCCGCCTGGAGACACGCGTCCGGTGTTCACGCTTCTCCTTCCGCCGCCGAATGTAACCGGACGGCTCCATATGGGCCACATGCTGAACCAGACGCAGATGGACATCATTGTGCGCTGGCACCGGATGCGCGGCCAGGTCGCTCTCTGGCTGCCCGGCACGGACCACGCCGGCATCGCCACGCAGATGATGGTGGAGCGCCAACTGGCAAAGGAAGGCAAGAAGCGGCGCGACATGGGGCGCGAGAAATTCATCGAGCGCGTCTGGGAATGGCGGCGCGAGTATGGCGGCGCGATCCTCGACCAGATGAAGCGCTTGGGTGCGTCGGTCGATTGGGGCCGCGAATACTTCACCATGGACGACAACCTGTCGCGCGCGGTGAAGGAGGTGTTCGTCCGTCTCTACGAAGACGGCTTGATTTATCGCGGGAAGTACATCGTGAACTGGTGCCCCGACTGCGGCACCGCCATCTCCGACCTCGAAGTAAAGCACGAGGAGGTCGCCGGCAAGTTGTACGAGATCCGATACCCGGTGGTTGGCGGCGCGTCGGGCGGTGCATTCGGAAAAGACGAATTCATTACGGTGGCGACCACACGCCCGGAGACGATGCTCGGCGACACGGCGGTCGCGGTGAATCCGACCGACGAACGCTACACGCACCTGCACGGCAAGCTCGTGATGCTACCGCTGATGAATCGTGAGATTCCGATCATCGCCGACGAACTGGCGCAGCCCGAGTTCGGCACCGGCGCGGTGAAGGTGACACCGGCGCATGATCCCAACGATTTCGAGGCCGGCCTGCGCCACAATCTGCCGCAGATCGAAGTGATTGATGGGCGCGCCAAAATGAATGCGAATGCCGGCCCCTATGCGGGGCTGGATCGCTTCGCCGCTCGTGCGCAAGTGGTGAAAGACCTCTCCGAGCAAGGCTTCCTGGTGGGCACTAAGGATTACACGATCGGGCTTGGCAAGTGCGACCGCTCCGGCACAATCGTCGAGCCGCGGCTCTCGACGCAGTGGTTCATCAAGATTGCGCCGCTGGCGGAGCGCGCCATTGAAGTGGTCGAGAAGGGATACATCCGCTTCACGCCGGAGAATTACGGCCAGATCTACTTGAATTGGATGCACAACATCCACGACTGGTGCATTTCACGCCAGTTGTGGTGGGGACACCGGATTCCTGCCTGGTATTGCACGAACGACGAGTGCAAGGAAGTGATCGTGGCGCGCGAGGCACCGTCCGCGTGCAAATGCGGCAACACGCATCTCGAGCAAGACACGGACGTGCTTGACACCTGGTTTTCGTCGGGCCTCTTGCCGTTCACCACGCTGGGCTGGCCCGAGCCAACCCGCGACCTGGACGTTTTCTATCCCAATTCGCTGATGATCACCGGCTTCGACATCCTGTTTTTCTGGGTGGCGCGCATGATTATGCTCGGCTGCTGGTTCATGATGCCGCCGAACAAACCCACCCTAAACGCCTCAAAAAGCGAGGCGTTTAGGATGGGGCACCCGGATTCAGAAGACGACGACTTGCGCGCCAGCGTTCCCTTTCGCGAGGTTTACATCCACGCGCTGGTGCGCGACGCCGACCGCCAGAAGATGTCGAAGACGAAAGGCAACGTGCTCGATCCGATCGAAGTGATCGGGCAATACGGCACAGACGCGGCGCGCTTCACTCTGGCGGCAATGGCAGCGCCGGGCGCCGACATCGCTTTTAGCGAAAGCCGCACCGCAGGCTATCGGAATTTTGCCAACAAAATATGGAATGCGGCGCGCTTCATGTTCATGAATGTGGATCGGATTGACGCGGGGTTGCGCCCAGCTCGTGTGGGCGTGGGCGACTCGCCCGCGCAAGCTGGGGGCATCAAGGGATTTGAAGTCCAGACGCTGGAAGACCGCTGGATTCTCTCTCGCTTCAATCGCGCGGCCAAGGACGTGAACGAGTCTCTCACGACCTATCGTTTCGATGAGGCGGCAACCCGCATCTACGATTTTTTCTGGAGCGAGTTCTGCGACTGGTACATCGAGCTGATCAAGCCGCGGCTGAATTTTGAAGAAGGAGCCGACACGGGAGCGGCGCGAATTGCCTGCTCAAACCTTGTCAATCTGTTCGAGGCCTCGCTGCGCCTGCTCCACCCGGTCATGCCGTTTATCACGGAAGAAATCTGGCACGCGATCTACGATGGTAAGCCTCCGCTGAAGTCGATCGCGCTGGCAGCGTATCCGGCAGCAGATGCCAGGCAGATCGATCTCGCCGCGGAGACCGAAATGGCGATTCTCCAGGACTTGATCGTCACTGTGCGCAATCTCCGGGCGGAATTGAAAATCGAACCCAAGGTGAAAGTGCCGATTGAAGTGTTTGCGCATGAGCCGGCGATACGGAGCATGTTCGAACAGAATTTGGCGGCGATTGCGCGGTTGGCTGCTGTAGAAAAGATGACGTTCGTCGGATCATCGCTCGAGAAAGTGCCGGGCGCGCGCAGCACGTCGCGTTTCGATGTACTCGTCATCTATGAAAAAAAGATCGACATCGCCGTCGAGCGCGAGCGTCTAACCAAAGAACTGGAGAAGGTTGAGAAGGAACAGGCCAACGGACAGCGGCAGCTTTCGAACGAGCAGTTTTTGGCAAAAGCTCCCGCGAAAGTGATCGAGGGGCTGAAGACGCGCGCGGATGAACTCGAGGCGCTGCGCGAAAAGACGTTGGCGAAGTTAAAAGAACTCACGTAGGGACAGCCGCCCTCGGCTGTCCAGTCGAGCGAAGCTCTACGCAGCATCGAAGTAGTTGGACAGCCGAGGGCGGCTGTCCCTACGCAAGCTATGGACTGGAATTCACGGCGCATCACCGCGATTCTCGAAAACGCGCTGAACGAAGATCGGGCGACGCGCGATGCGACTAGCTACGCCTGTATCGATCCCAATCAGCGCGCGTCGGCAACAATCATCGCCCGGCAGGAGTGCATTCTCGCCGGCCTCGGATGCGTGCCGCGGATTCTCGACGTCTATGCGGTGCTCGACGGAGCGGTCACTTCGCACTACGAGGTGACCAGCCATCCTTCCATCTTTGATGGCATCCGCGTGCATGCAGGACAGCAGATCGCGGTGATCCAGCACAACGCGCGCGTGATCCTGTCATGTGCGCGGGTGATCCTGAATTTTCTGCAGCGCATGGCCGGAATCGCGACCACCACGCGCAAGTATGTCGATGCGGTTGAGGGCACGCACGTCCGGATTCTCGATACCCGCAAGACCGCGCCGGGGCTGCGCGTGATTGACAAGTATGCGGTGCGCTGCGGCGGCGGGCAGAATCACCGGCTCGACCTCTCCGACGGCGTGCTCATCAAGAGCAATCACATCGCGCTGGCCGGAGGCGCGGTTCCGGCACTGGAGCGCGCCATCCACAACCGGCGTGGCCGGCAGCCGATCGAGATTGAAGTGCGATCGCTCGAAGAACTGCAGCAGGCGCTGGAGCACGGAGCGGAAGCAATCCTGCTCGACCATATGAGCGTCGAGAATGTGCGCAAAGCGGTCGAGATCTGTTCGCGTCAGTCGCGGCGGATTCCGCTGGAGTGCGCCGGCGGAATCAATCTGGAAAACGTGCGCTCCTACGCCGAAACCGGCGTGGATTTCATCTCGGTAGGGGCGCTGACGCATTCATCGACAGCCGTGGATATAAGTGTGCGAGTCACTCCGACGTAAAACCCTGTCGTTAGTCGTCGGTCGCTAGTCGTTCGCGCGATTGGATCGTTCGGCATTCGGTTGCCAACGACCAACGACTAACGGCCAACGACTGTTTATAATTCCCTCCATCTTCGCCTCCACAAAAACTCGCAGCCTGCCCTCCGTGCACAAAGCGACCGACGTTCGCCTCGGCCGCATCGTTCGCCTGCTCATGAGCCACGCGATTGTCGTCGTCAGCGGCACAAAGATTGCCGAAGAGATCGGCACCAGCCGCTCCGAAGTTTGGCGGCTGATTCAGCAACTGCGAGCATTGGGCGTGGACGTCGCCGGACATCCGGCGACGGGTTATCAACTGCGCGCGGTTCCGGACTTGCTGCTGCCGGAGATGTTGGCGCCGTCCTTGAAAGGCACAATCTTCGGGGGACCCAAGCAGATCCACCATTATTACAAAATCGGCTCGACTAATTCAGAGGCCATGCGATCCGCGGCGGAAGGCGCGCCAGAAGGCAGCGTATTTCTCGCTGAAGAACAACTGTCCGGCCGCGGCCGCGGCGCGCACACCTGGCACTCGGCGCGCTCCACCGGTATCTACTGTTCGGTGATCCTCCGTCCCGAGATGCCGCCTTCCGACGCGTTGATTTTTTCACTGGCCGCTGGCCTCGCGGTTCGAGCGGCGGTGACCGAGGTTGCGCCGCAACTTCAGGCAGATCTGAAATGGCCGAACGACTTGCTGCTTGGCGGCAAGAAGTTCTGCGGCATTCTCACCGAAATGAATGCCGAGGCCACGCGTGTGCATCATCTGGTGGTGGGGGTCGGGATCAACGTGAATCAGGTGAAGTTTCCGGCTGAGCTGCGCGACCTCGCAACTTCGTTGCGGAGCGAGACCGGCACGGAGTGGTCGCGGATGGAACTCTGCGCCGCTTTGCTAAAATCACTCGACCGGGAATATCGCGGCCTGGCTCAAGATGCGGGAGCGCGAGCTTCGATCCTGCGCCGGTTCGAGGAGGGTTCTTCGTCGGTGCGGGGCAAAAGAGTGACAATCGACGAGAGCGACGCCTCGGCAGGCGTTACCGAGGGCCTGGATGAGCGCGGATTCTTGCGCATAAGAACGCCAGACGGCGTGCAAACGGTACTGAGTGGAACGGTGAGGATCATCGGTAATTTGTAATCGGTGATTGACAAGCTAAGAACGGCCGCTTTTCCAATTACCAATTAGAAATTGCAAATTCTCCTATGCTGCTGGTCATTGATGTGGGAAACACAAATACGGTGCTGGGCGTTTTCGAGCGGATGGCGCACCGTCCGGGCGAGGATGTGACCACGGACCCGCCGCGTTACGAGCGCCTGGTTGCGAACTGGCGCGTCGGCTCGCATCTGACCCGCACAGTCGACGAATACGGAGTGATCTTCCGCGACCTTTTCGCGATGGCCAACCTGGAAGTTTCGGCCGTGCATGGGATAGTAATTTCCTCGGTAGTGCCGCCGCTCGATTCGGTGCTGCGCCAGGTGTGCGAGCGCTATTTCAACACCAAACCGTTGTTCATCGAGCCGGGCGTGAAGACGGGCATGCAGGTGCTGTATGACAATCCCGCGGAAGTGGGCGCGGACCGCATTGTGAACGGGGTGGCAGCGTTTGAAAAATATGGAGGCCCCTGCGTGATTGTGGACTTCGGCACCGCGACAACCTTCGACTGCGTGTCGAGGAAGGGCGAGTACATGGGCGGCGTCATTTGTCCAGGGATCGGGATTTCCGCGGACGCCCTGTTTCAGCGCACGGCGCGCCTGCCGCGTGTGGAGATTCGCAAGCCCGCGCGCATGATCGGATCGAACACGGTGGGCAGTTTGCAGTCGGGGCTCTACTACGGCTACCTCGGCCTGGTCGATGGCATTCTCGAGCGGCTGGTGGATGAGATGGGCGCGGAAACGCGCGTGATTGCCACGGGCGGGCTGGGCTCGCTGATTGGCACCGCTTCGCACTTCATAAAAGACGTGGACGAATTTCTCACTCTCGAGGGGCTGCGCATCATATGGGATCGGAACCAGTCCTTCCGCCGCGAAGCCGCGCCGAAAGCCACAAAGTCGACGACGATGACGGCTCCGCCCAAACCCGTGGATGCTACCGCGAAACCGTGGCCCTCGCCGAAGTCTCCCAAATCGCGCTGAATCGTCGTGGAAGATTACTTCAATTACTTCACCGAAATCGAAGAACACTACCAGCGCCGGCGGGGCACAATCCTACTTCTCTCCACGCTCGATTGGGCGCTGATTGAAACCTGGAAGAGTGCGGGCATTCCGCTCGAGGCTGTTCTGCGCGGGGTGGATGACTCCTTTGACAAATATGACCAGCGTCCCTCGAAATCCAAAAAGGTGAATAGCCTGGCGTACTGCTCGCAGGCCGTGCTGGCAGCGGCCGAAGATATGAAGGAAGCGGCGGTAGGCGCGGCCAGCGGAGCAAAAGCTCAACGCGAGCCAGGATTTGAAGCTGTGCAGATTGCAGCATTCCTGCGTGGAAACGCCGACAAGCTCGAAAAAGCAAAGCTGCCGGAGCGCTCCGGATTCGCGACCGGAGCCTTAGCAAGCGAGGAAGCAGGTTCGTTGCGCAAGATGGCGGAGGAGATTGAGAGCAATAACAATGATAAGCTTCCCCGCCTCGAAGATCTGGAGCGGCGACTGACGGTGATGGAGGAAAAACTGTTCGCGGTGTTGATGGCGACGACTCCAGACGAAGATCTGATCCAGGTTCGCGCCGAAGCAGATCGGGATATAGCCCCCTACCGGAAAAACATGACTGCCGCGCAAGTTGAGCAGTTGCACAAACAGTATGTACATAAGCGGCTACTGGAGCGTTGTGGTGTGCCAAGGCTGAGCTTGTTCTATATGCACTAACGTAGGGACAGCCGCCCCCGGCTGTCCAACGGGGCGGAGCCCCGCCGCGCTCGTGCGGTGGCCGCGCTACACTTACGACTTGCTCCTTTCCATCGAAAAACTAATCTACGGCGGCGACGGCCTGGCGCGCACGCCACCGGGCCCGGACGGCCGTAGCATGACCGTCCTTGTCCCGTTTGTGCTACCGGGTGAGCGAGTCGACGCCGAGATAACGCAAGAGAAGCCTGGGTTCGCGCGCGGCGCTGTGACGCACTTGATCGAGGCATCCCCCGATCGCGTTGAAGCTCGTTGTCCATACTTTCGCCAATGCGGCGGGTGCAACTACCAGTACATTCCTTACCAGCGCCAGCTCGATTTCAAAGCCGGAATTCTGCGCGAGACGCTGCAGCGGATTGCGAAAATTGAACTGCAATCCGAAATTCGCCTGCATGCTTCTCCTCCATGGAACTACCGCAATCGGACGCGACTGCAAGTGCGGACTGTGCCCGAGTTTGCGCTAGGGTACTTCCGCATGAGCTCCCACCAATTTCTTCCGGTAAGCGACTGTCCGATCAGCTCACCGCTGCTCAATCGCGTGATGGCGCGGCTAATTGAGCTCGGCGGATTGAGCTGCCCAGCGGCAGTTGAAGAAATTGAGCTGTTCGCGGACGCAGCCGACGAACGCCTGCTGGCCTGGGCATTCTGTGCGACCGAGCCAGACAAGAGAGATTTATCGCGTTGGGCAGAGGCGCTCCGGCTCGAGTTGCCGGAGATCACCGGCGTGACGTTTTTCTCTTCGCGACGACGATCTTCCAAGCAACGAGAAGAAGAAGATGACGCGCCTATGGACCCGAAACCTCTCGCGCAGTCGGGCGCCAAGTCCATTCGCTATCGGACAAACGTCCACGAGTATCAAGTCAGCGCCGGAGCCTTCTTCCAAGGTAATCGCTATCTGATCGACGAACTGGTCTCGGTCGTTACTGGCAATGCGAGCGGGGACGTCGCTTTCGACCTGTATGCCGGAGTGGGGTTGTTTTCGGCTGTTTTGGCGCGGGGTTTTCATCACATTCTTGGTGTAGAGGCGTCACTGACATCCCATGCTGACTTTGTGCAGAATGTGCCTGCGAACGTGAAAGCGGTCGGCGCGCGTACCGAGGATTTCCTCAGTAGCGGCTACCCGGGAAGCCGGCCGGTGCGAAAAAGTCCCGACTTGGTCGTCCTGGACCCTCCCCGCACCGGTGCCGGCAAAACGGTGATCCGTTCTCTGGTGGAACTCGGAGCGCCCCGTGTCCGATATGTTTCGTGCGATCCGGCAACGCTTGCCAGGGACCTCGCCCCCATGTTGGCGGCCGGCTACCACATCGAGGAAGCTCACTTATTCGATCTCTTTCCCGAGACGTTTCACATCGAATCGGTGATGCTGCTGGCGCGCTGACCGCTTTCACGTCGCCCAGTTCCCCCCAAAGGACGGGCGGTTCAGCCGGGTCTTGTGGTGACGGAGCTCTGCCCCGTCCAACTCGAGCAGACCGGGGCCCGCGTTATGCCCGATGACACGCAACCACAAGCCGCCACGCCAGCCGTTATTCTGGGCGGCACTGGCATTTTCCCTCGGCCTGTGGAGTGGCCTGCGCGCCTGGCGGCCGCCGTCATGGTGGGTGATCGCGATCGTGGCCTTTGTCTTCGCGGCGCTGTGGTTTCTTGCCCAACGAGCCTGGCTGGCTAGGGCACTCTCCTTGGGCGCGTGGTTTCTCCTTGGTGCCTTTCTGATTCAGGTTCGCAGTCAACCGCCCGCCGAAGTCCAGCGGGATGCCTCTAGGACTCTTACCTTCGCAGATGGCCAGGAAGTAACGCTAACAGCGCGTGTGATGCGTGAGGGATATGCGCGAGCCGATGATGCGCGAACCGATGGAGAGCGCCGGATTCGCGAATCCATCGATGTGGAGACGGAAGAGATCGCGAGCCACGGCGAAAGCTGGCCGGTGCAAGCCGGAGTGCGGCTAACGATTTACAAGAAAATAGAAAATACCGAGGTGGTGGAGCGTGAAGGTCGGCCCTTCCCATCATCGGCCCATCTGACCACCGGAGCCCCAAGGCCCTCGAATTTCAGTGACATGATGACCCGATCATCCGATGACCCGATCCCACTGACCTACGGCACGCGCCTGCGCATTCGCGCGAAACTGCATCCGGCGCGCAATTACCGCAACCCCGGAGCCTTCGATTACGAAGGGTATCTGCGGGAGAACGGAATCAGCGTGCTGGGGTCGGCAAAGGCAACCGATATTGAGCGGCTTCCTGGCTTTTCCGGCAGCCGGATTGAACTCTGGCGCACCCGCGTTCATTCCAGCATCGTGGCCAAGATTCACCAGCTCTGGCCCGCGTCGCAGGCCTCGCTCATGGACGCCATGGTTCTCGGGGAAGAATCGTTTCTGCGCAACGCGACGCGCACGGAATATCAGCGCTCGGGCACCTATCACGTGCTGGTAGTTTCCGGAATGAACCTGAGCATCCTGGCATTCGCCATCTTCTGGACGCTGCGCCAGTTTCGCTTAGATCCCGCTGTGGCCGCGATCACAACCGTCATGGTCTCTTTCGCATATGCGTTTGTGGTGGGGGTTGGTCCACCGGTGTGGCGCGCCGCCCTGATGCTGGCGACATACCTGGGCGCGCGTCTGCTGTATCGCGGCCGCAACATGATGAACGCAATCGGCGCAGCGGCCCTCGGAATTCTGATCGCCGATCCGCACGCCTTGTTTGGCGCCAGTTTCCAACTCACGTTTCTAGCAGTCTTCATCATAGCCGCCATAGGCTCGCCGATTCTGGAGCGGACATCGCTGCCCTACGCGCGAGGTCTGCGCCTGCTCCACTCCGCCAGCTACGACTTGCACGTCGCTCCCAAAGTGGCGCAGTTCCGGCTCGACCTAAGGCTGATCGGAGGCCGACTGAAGAGATTCATCGGCAACCGCCTCGGCCTGGCAGTGCCCGCAATCCTTATGCGCGTTGCGATCGGTGTAAGCGAACTGATCTTCATCTCGGCGCTGATGCAGGCCGGGCTAGCGCTGCTGATGGCCTACCATTTTCATCGCGCGACCACCATGGGAATGCCGGCCAACCTGGCGGTGATTCCGCTGACTCAGATCCTGATGCCCGCCGCTGCCGCTGCCGTAGGCCTGGGATACATCTCGACCACGCTGGCCAAGCCCGCGGTTTGGATTTCCGGTCTCGCGCTCGAAGGAATCGCCGGAACAGTGCACTTTCTCGGCGGCGCCCATCTCGTGGGCACTTCCATCGCCGACCTGCGTGTAGCCATGCCCTCGCTCGCCATGATCCTGGGCTCGATCGCCGCGCTCGCTCTGGCGATGTTCGCGGCGCAGATCCGTCGTACGCGATGGGCCGCTTTCGCTTCTTTGGTGCTGCTCTTTGGAGTTGCCGTCTGGATCGCCTTTATCCCCTCGCGCCCTCACCTTCACCCCGGCGTGATGGAGATGACGGCCATCGACGTCGGACAAGGCGATTCCATTCTGCTGGTCACGCCCCAGGGTCGCGCCCTGCTCATCGATGCCGGAGGCCTTCCGCAGTGGATGCATTCCGACTTTGATCTCGGCGAACAGGTGGTCTCTTCTTATCTCTGGAATCGAGGCATCGATCGTCTCGACGTCGTCGCGATCACCCATCCTCACGCCGACCACCTCGGCGGTATGCCCGCGGTGATTGCAAATTTCCACCCGCGAGAACTCTGGATAAGCATCGACAAACCCGCGGGCCAACTGCTGCCGATCGTCGAGCAAGCCCAGCGAGCGGGCATGAAAGTATCCGTAAAAAAAGATGGCGATGAGTTCGATTATGGCGGGGCGCATTTCCGCATGCTCGCTCCCGGCCGCAACCAAATTACCGGATCCATGCGCCCGAACGACGATTGCCTGGTGTTTACCGCCACTTTCGGCGGGACGACCGCCTTGCTCGAAGGCGACGCGGAGCGTCCAGCCGAACGGCACGTCATCGAGGAGCATCCCGAGGCGATGCTGCTGAAGGTCGCGCACCACGGAAGCGCCGGCGGAACCTCCGCCGATCTGCTTAGGACCGTTCATCCCCGTTATGCGGTGATTTCAGTCGGCGCGAGAAATGTATACGGACATCCCCGGCGCGAAGTGCTCGAACGCCTACAACAGGCCGGAGTGAAAACCTACCGCACCGACGCGCAGGGCGCAGTAAGTTTCTACCTGGATGGCAAGTCAGTTACACCCGACGTCGCGCTTCTGCACTAATCTACCTGTAGACCAACCTGTAGAGATGGGGCTAGCCCTGTCTCCGGCGGTGAGGCACTCCCAAGAAGCGTCAAATCGCGTCTCGACGGGAACTCTTTCCTCCCCACGGATTTTCACCCCGGGATATCGGCGGTCTCATCATCCAGAGGCGGCAATTTACGATACGCGTCGATAATCTTTTCTGCTTCGGGCGCGTCCTCTTCGCGCACAAGAATGACCGTTCCACCGACGCCAGGAAACGTGTCCTGGACCGCGTCAATGGATTTCAAATCCGACTCGATGCCGGCGGATTGAAGCAGGCCTTGCACGACGATGGCTTCAGTTTCCTGCTCCGTGTCGAAAATCTTCACCAGCTTCTCGTTGGGCTCGGGTTGAGGTTTGCGCTTAGTCGGATCTGGCATGCTTCCTCCGTAAAACTGCCTGCCAACAGATTACGGCAGTCACTATACCTCTGTCTTGCGGATCACCAAGGTCTACGGCCAAGGGCAGCTTGATTCGCAGCCGGAAGCTGGCACAATGGGTCTCACACAACAACGACCGGGGCGCGACCGGAAGGACGGGAGCAGTATGGAAGTTCAACGGGCCGAACCAAGCGGAGAGCACAATGAGCGCAACGACAGGGACAGGCTCGGGGACAAAGACAAGAACAATAACAACGACGAGACCCGACGACTGCGCCGCCTGCAGATCATGATGAGCATGGTGATGTCCGTGATCAGCCAGGATCCGGATCTGACCCTGGAAGGGGCCGCCGAGATGGCCGCGAATGCCCGCCGCGCCGCCCTCAGCATGTTTCCCGACAAGGAACTCGCCTACGATATTCTCTACCGCCCGCGGCTGCAGCGGCTGATGAATGAACGCTTCCGGTTGCAGTAGAAGTCAAAGAGCCGCTTGCCTTCTTACCACCTTGAGTTCCTGACCCTAACGATTGAAAGCGAGCCCAAGTTGGAAAGCGCAAACCGTCTACGAGGGCGAAATGGTGCTCTTCAATGAGTGCATGCAGGCGTGTGGTCGCACAGGGCTTGGCAGTCGCCGACATTCTTAGAGATGGGGTTTTTCGCCAAGTAAGCCCCTCAGTTATGCGCTTCAGGTTTAGGGACGGCTAGAGTGTCGCGGGACGGGCGACGCAGTGGTTGGCTTTTACCTTCCCGAGCAGCGAAATACTCGTAGTCAGCGCCACTCAACAATCCTCCGACTAAGTCGTGATGTTCAGTCACTTCACAGAAAATAAGAGGTCGGCACTGAAGCAGCTTCTGCGCGCCCCTCAAAACCGCATACTCCATGCCCTCGACATCTATTTTTAGGACTTGGGGAGCGGGAAAGTGATCGAGCATCCAGTCCAACGTTACTGTAACAACCAATTGAGAGGGGCCACTGCCCCTTAGCGAGTTCGAGGCCCTCCCTCGGTCGGAAAGATACAGCTTGGAAACTCCATAACTGTCTGACACGGCGGCAGGAAGGACAGTCACGCGCAGTTTATTGAGGAGAGCCGAGCGGTGCATCAAATTCGCTAACCAAGTATCAGCTTCGACGGCCACAACATTCGCTCCCAGCGCAGCCGCGGCGAAAGAGAATAATCCAACGTTTGCTCCTATATCCCATACGGTCGTGTCGGGATGCACCAACTCACGAGCCATTGACAGCAGGAATGGATCAACATCAGCGATGTCACGTCGCCAATACCCCAATGCCGAATCGGGGGAAACGAATAGTGGCGCGCTACCGAACTCGCGTGGAAGGTGTCGCTTGAGTACGACGCCACGACCCAGCGCTCTGAGAATCCTTCGCATCGCCAAGTAGCCAAGTATAAACCACTGGCGACATCAGGCGATTTACACTCATTGACCTTCCGGCCAGCCCTCAGCGCACGCCAAGCAAATTATCACTCTAAACTTTCACGTCTACATTCAGGGGGCGCTCTGGGTGGGTCTCTTTCCCTCCTCCCACCCCATCCTGCATTACACTCAGTTGACCCGCATCGCCGATTCTCGATGAGTGAAATCGCCCGTGGCTGTTGAAAAAGTGCGTGATCGGAATGTCTTTTTGGCTGCGATGATTACGGCGACGAGTTCTTTCTTCTCACCTCAGCTAAGAGGCGGGTTCCACAGTGGGTGTTATCGGTTGGCTGAGGAACCGCACTAGTCGCTTGAGGTTCTGGGCAGCCGCCGCCAGGAAGAACTGCTCCCGCACAAACCGTAATCTCCGCAGACGCAGGCGGCGCAATCCGATCTGATTCTTGAGTTCTGCGAACAAGGCTTCCACCTTCTTTCTTTCCCGCTGTGCATGGGCAAACTCCGGCGTGCTCGCCAACTCCCGGGCGCGTTGCCGGGCGGGTTCATCCATGTGGATGGCAAGAAAGCGAAACGCTCCACTGGTGCACTGCGCTTTTAGCGCACACTCTCCGCAACGTTTGCGAGTCCCGATGTAGGCATGGGTGCGGTTCCGCTGGTTGCGGCCACCATAGTTCAGTTGCTGCCCCGCAGGACAGCGATAGCTATTGCTTTCGGGTTGATACGTGAACCGGTCGGGTCCGTAGAACGGGCTGTTCTTTCTGTGGATGCTGTCGCGGGTTCGCATATAAGGAGTGATGCTCCGATCTGCCAACCATTGCAAGAACTCCCCGTTCCCGTAGGTTGTGTCGGCCGCCACCGATTCTGGCTTTTGTCCTCGCCATTGCGTGAAACGTGTGAGCATGTCCTGCGCGGCCACCGTTTCCTGACTCATCCGTGCCGCGGTCGCTTGCACCCCTACGATCACGCAACTGGGGTTGTCGACCAGATAGTTGTCGTAGTACCCCAGTCGGGCCGGAGTTCCACCCTTGGTCGCGTAGGTCGCATCGGGATCGGTGGTCGAGACCTGGTCTTGCTGATGCACCGGCTCTTCGGGGGGATTCTGCTGCTCCAGTTCCACCAGGTACTGGCGCACGGTCTGGTTCACTTGCGCCGCTTCCGCTAACTGCTCGCGCGGAATGCGGCTCTCCTTCGCTGCATTCGCCTCCACGAAACTGCCGTCGACCGACAGGTGCTTGCCCTGCACCAATCCCACTTCCACACACTGCCGCACGATCTGCTCGAACAACTCCTCGAACAGCCTCGATTCCTGAAACCGTCCATGCCGGTTTTTCGAGAACGTGGAGTGATGCGGGATCTCCTGATCGAAGCCCAGACCGGTGAACCAGCGCCATGCCAGGTGCATGCGCAGTTCCTCCACCAGCTTCCGCTCGCTGGTGATGCCGTACAAGTAGCCAATCAACAGGATACGCAGCAGAAGCTCCGGATCAATCGACGGCCGGCCGGTCTCGCTGTAGCTGTCCTTCAGCTTCTCGCGCACAAAGGCAAAGCTGATGTGTTTTTCGATGAGCCGCAGCAGGTGGGTCTCAGGAACTTGATCTTCCAGGCGGAAGTAATAGAACAGCGCTTCGGAGCGGTCGTGTTGCCCCATCATGATCAGCAGGCCTCCGACGATAGAAATCCAGCAAAGCATGGGTGGATTCCTCCTTCTAACATGCTTCTGCTAAATCTCACCTGCCAATCTCAGTGACTTTTTCAACACCCACGCCCGTTTACAACATTTGGGAAACCATCTTCGTTGGTTCGAGTGCATAATCTTAAAGAGTGAGAGACGACCTTCATCAGCTGGCTGGGCGTGGTCCTTTTCGGGCAATCACTGAGTTTGTCAATCGCAGAATCTTCAACGAACTAGCGTTTCGCCCTGAAGACCAGTTCGTGGACATCGGATGCGGGCACGGTTTGCTTCTGAGAATGGCCATGGACAGCGGAGTAAGATCTGCAGTCGGGCTGAATGCTACTGATGAAGAGGTGAGGCCTTTGCGCGCACTCGGACTGGATGTGAGGCAGGGCCGCACTGACTCGATTCCCTTGCCAGACGGATGTGCCTCGGTTGTTGCGTGTAATAGCGTGTTATTGCTGGTTCCTGAAGACAAGATGTCGAAGAGTTTGCGCGAGATCGCTAGAATCTGTAAACCGAACGCTCGTATTTGGCTCGGCGAAATACCTCGGGTCGAGGAAATCACGAGCGTTCCTCGGCATTAGAGCGTCCGGGAAATGCTTTGGTGGCTACTCCGAAAGCGAGGACTGAGGAGTTTCCTCGGAATGTGCCGACGGCTCCTAATAGGTGAGCAGCGTGGCCCCGTCCTCGTGAACAGCCAAGCGGCCATCTTTTTGTCCCCACCGGAAACATTCATCAAGATGGCCGAGGATGCTGGGCTGCGGGTTGAATGCCACCATCCGCATGAGACTCTTGACAAAAATCAGCAGTCGTATGCTTCCCAGACAAGGCACGATTATCTGTTTCGGAAGAGCTGACGGTCAATTGGCGAAACATCACGATCACAGTGTCTGAGGCCGTCAGTCAACCGTAGTTTAGAGCACCTTTATGATAATTGACGCTGTACACACCCCGCCCCATCCTTGACCCCGCCTCAGCTCACGCCATAAACTTCGAACGGAGTGCTCCATGCGCAAATTGATCTGGGTTCTATGTATTGCCACTGCATTTTCCGGCGCCGCGTTCGCCGATGAAGGCCATCATCACGAGGAACTCACGCAGGAACAACTGGGTACGGTGCATTTCCCCGTATCTTGTACTCCGGACGCGCAGAAGACATTCGAAAAGGGTATCGCGCTGCTGCATTCGTTCTGGTACGAAGAAGCGGAGAAGACCTTTCTCGACGCCGAAAAACAGGGCCCGAAGTGCGCCATGGCATACTGGGGCGAAGCCCTGAGCCTGTGGCATCAGCTTTGGGATCGCCCGACTGCGGCCACCATCAAGCGGGCTTCGGCCGAACTGAAGAAGGCCGACAAGGCGAAGGCTAAAACCGAGCGAGAGCGCGATTATATACAGGCCCTGAAGGCGTTCTATTCCAACAGCAAGAAAGCTGATCATGAAGCGCGAGCCCAGGCTTATTCAGCGGCAATGCAGAAGGTGTACCAGAAGTATCCAGACGACCACGAAGCGGCCGCCTTTTATGCGCTCTCGCTGCTCGCGTCCGAGCCCGACAACGACACCACATTTGCCAACCGCAAGCAGGCCGGCGCCATCCTGGAGAAGCTGTTCGCCGAGGAGCCCAACCATCCCGGCATCGCGCACTACCTGATCCACACTTACGACAAACCGCAGTTGGCCGAACTCGGATTGCCGGCGGCACGGCGCTATGCGCAGATTGCGCCGTCGGCTCCGCATGCGGTGCATATGCCATCGCACATTTTCGCTCGCGTAGGCGATTGGCCAGACTCAATTCAGTCGAACCTGGCCTCGATTGCCGCAACCCGCAAGGCGACGGAGATGGGCATGGGTGGTGAAGGCCACGAGTTCCACGCCATGGACTTTCTGATCTATGCCTATCTGCAGAGTGGGCGTGAGACGGAAGCATTAAAAGTGATTGAGGAAGTGAAGACGATGCCAGCCATGCACATGGGAAGCATGGATCGCGACATGCAGGCCTTCGCGATGTCGAAGTTTCCCGCCATGTATGCCTTGGAACTGCATCGCTGGTCCGAGGCTGCCGCTTTGCCGGTAATCCCCAAAGCCGATCCAGGCGACCGTGCCTACACTTATTGGGCAAAGTCAATAGGAAGTGCGCGCAGCGGAGACCTGGCGGGAGCAAAGAAGAATCTTGCGGAAATCGAGACCATTCACAAAGATTGCGTAGCACGCAAGAAACCTTACGTTGCTGAATGGACGGAGATGCTTTACCAGGAGGCATCAGCATGGGTCCTGCACGGCGAGGCTAAGGACGACGAGGCAACGGCGGCGCTTCACAAGGTCGCCGATCATGAAGACGCCGTCGGCGAAGAACAGACTTCGATGCCGGCGCGCGAGATGCTGGCCGATATGTTGCTGGAGATGAAGCGTCCAGACCAGGCACTGGCAGAGTATCAGGGAGACCTGAAGTTCAACCCGAAGCGCTTCAACGGCCTGTATGGAGCAGCCCAGGCCGCGGAGATGGCGGGGCAAGCGTCGCAGGCGACCGAGTATTATGCCGTGCTCATCAAGACTTGTGCAGGGTCGAGTTCCGAGCGCCCGGAACTGGCGAAGGCGAAACAGGCAGTGGTCGCCCAGAAGTAGAATTTAGTTCTCGATCACTTCTCGATCCTCTGCAGGCGAAACAACAGCGTGCCCCATCCCAGCTTGACGCGCATTTGCGCCGGCGTGTGAGTCGGATCTTCCGAATACCACACCCACACTTTGCCCTTCGACTGTAACGGGCCGGAGATCGCTTCCACCGCAACCATCACGGCGGGAAATGTTCCGGCCGGCACTCTGATCGGCTCGCGCTTCTCCACTGTGGCGCGGACGATCGTCGTCTTCCCGTCACTGATCGGGAACTCGTAGCTGGCGCCCAGTTGCAGCGGCATCGATTGCAGGTAATAAAAGCCGGTGATGACATCCGTGGCGCAAGCGGCCAGGTCGTTTTCGACTTGTTTGGTCTCGCCGGTTTTCAGGTTCTTTTCATCCAGCGCACTTTTCTTGCGCGCGTAATCGAAGTGGATCGAAGTCTCGCGTCTATGCGAGCCTTCTTCGCTGTGCTTGAAGATCGAGAGCGAGCAGAACGTCCGGGGATCGAAGCGTGACTCGAAGCGGTCGTGCACAGGAAAGATAACGTTGACCACTCCTGCAGATTCGGCGGACGCGGTGACCTTGCGTTCTGTTCCAGCGGCTTCCATTCTCACGACCGCAGTCCCGGCGGTGATCAAATGCCACTCCGCCGAATAGACGTAGCCTTGTCCATCGGGGAAAGGATAGTTCGGACGCGGAGGCGCGATCTGCACGGGAGCGGGGCCAATCGTCGCTGTCGGCGGCCCTTGCGCCGGCAACATGGCTGCAACCAGCAGCGTCGTCACCAACCGGTAATCGCGGCGGAGCTTCAGCACTGTGTCTGCGATCCTGTATGTAGCGAAAACCCCACGGCAGACTACCACACCAGCTTGACGATCAACTTAGCGACGAGGACCGCGAGCACCACCGCACAGCCAATGCTTGCCTCGTACTCCCGGTGTTTCCAATAACGCGCGGAAGAGTACGAGCTCCGCTGACTCCCATAGCGCGTAAGCCGCGGCAACATGCGCGGTACGTGACGGGCATAGTCGTCATACTCGGAAAACGTCCGGCGCAGGTAGCGTTCTTCGCCGGCGATCACCGGGACATAAATTACGGCAAACATCACCAGCATGATCGCGACGATCCACCAACTGCGCGCCGCGATCGCAAAGCCAGCGGCCATCATCAACGAGCCGGCGTACAGAGGGTTGCGCGTGTAGGCATAGGGGCCGCTCGTGGTGAGCTGCTTGTCTTTCTGCACGTGGCCGGAAGCCAGTGCGCGCACCACCAGCCCCGGAAGCAGCACCAGTGTTCCCGCGATGAGCGAATTCCTCGTCGGCTGCGCCAGCAACACATAGACAACCGCAAAAATAAATCCCAGCGGCACGCGGATGCGTCGGGCCACGCGCGACCAGGTGTCGCTGATGGTCCCGGAGGGTTGCGGCCCGGATTGTGAAACTTCACTCACCCTGATTGTTAAATATGGTTGTTAAGTATGGTTGTTAGATATGGTTCTTCAATACGATTCCGCAGCACCTTGCAACAATTTCCGAGTTGCGGCGATGACTTCGCCGACCGTGATTTCGAGCAGCCCCCGTTCCGGTTCGCGGTGCCGGGCGTGGTCGGTCATGCTGCTGGCGCTTCGCAGGACAATCGATCGTGTTCCGAATGGGCCGCTGCGCGCCGGATTTGTGGGACCATAAATCGCTACCACCGGAATTTTCAATGCCGCCGCCAGGTGCGTCGGCCCGGTATCGCCGCCGATGAGCAGGCGAGCCCGGCGCGTGAGCGCGATCAATTCAGAAACCGAGCAGGAGATTTTTCGCGCCGCCCCTTCGCCCGAGGCTTCCACAGCCGCGGCCAGCTCTTCTTCTCCCGGCCCGTAATTTACCAGCGAACATAATCCGTCTTTTGTGAGTTCCTTCGCAACCTGCCCGTAGCGCTCCGACGGCCACCTCTTCGCTCCCCAGCCCGCTCCGGGATTGAGAATCACGAAGTCCTTCACATCGGCCGTGAGGCTGGCAATCTTGTTCTCCGCGTCCGGATCCACGGGAAACTGCACCTGAGATTCCGCCATCGCCGTCGAAATGCCCGCAATTGGAACGACGGCTCCGGCCAGCTTAAGCGCCTGCTCAACAACATGAGTGCCATTCGTCAGGATTTGTCGCGTGTAAAACATGCTGGCCGCGTTCTCGCGCGGTTGCACACTCCCATACACCACGGCTGCGCCCGACCAGCGCGCTAGTAACGCCGAACGGACCGCGCCTTGAAAATCAATCACCGCGTCATATTGCACTCCACGCAACTGACTCAAACCTACCGCCATCTGCTGCCAGGTGTTGGGCGAAAACGGCGCATGGCGCCACTCCGCCGTGTTGACGGAGTGGACGCGGTCAACCATCGGACGCTGCGGAGAGCGACGTCCCGAACGCGGATAGCGCAGTGTGCACAGTAGTTCCGCCCAGCGCTCTTCGATAAGCCATCCCAACGTGGCGTGAGGAAAAGCCTGCCGCAAAGCCGCGGCCGCCGGCAGAGTGTGAATGATGTCTCCCATGGCGCTGAGGCGCACGATCAGCAGATTATCGACTCGCGGCGCGTCTGCGGTGAAAATGGAGTCGGTCATTCTTGTCGCAACCCGCGCCGCCATCCCCACCGCCTCACGATTTTCGCGGCCCCAGCCGCGAGCGGATAATCTTTGTAGCCGAGTGATCCTTTGGATCACCGACAATCACGACTCGCCCTCCACAGGTTTCGACCTCGTCGCGCTCGGGGACACTCTCCACCGTGTAGTCGGTGCCCTTGGCGTGAAAGTCAGGACGGATTTCGCGAATAATTGCGCGCACGTCCTTTTCCGCAAAAATAACGACAGCGTCCACGTCGGCCAGCGACGCCAGTATTTCCGCGCGTTCTTCTGCCGGCATGACGGGACGCCCCTCGCCCTTCAACGCGCGCACCGAAGCATCGCCGTTGACTGCGACAATCAGTTTGCCACCAAGTTCCCGAGCAGCGTGCAGATAGCGTACATGGCCGACATGCAGCACATCGAAACACCCGTTAGTCAGCGTGACGCGATCACCGGCATGCCGCCAACTCGCTACACGCCGCTGCAGTTCGTCGCGCGAAACAATCTTCGGATGAAGTGATGGATTCAAATGATGATGCGCTCAATGATCTCGCATTGTCGGACTGCTGCAAAGCTAACGTTTTGTGTCAGGGCGTCGATTTAGCGATGCCGCTGACTCTTCGTAATCAGGCGCCCCCTTAGGGGCTGGACCACACCAGTACTAATGTTCTCGAACCGCCGGTGGCGCCTTATCGAGCGCCTCCAGCAATTCTTGCTGGCTGACCGTCGCGGTGCCACGCTTCATCACCACGATCCCGCCCGCGTAGTTCGCCAGGTGGGCGGCCTCTTCGGCGCTTGCGCCCGCAGCCAGAGCAGCGGTAAAAGTCGCGATGACCGTATCGCCCGCACCGGTCACGTCGGTAACTTCATCGCTGCCGTAGATCGGAATATCCACCGGCTTGTGGCGCCGCGGGAAAGCCACCATGCCATCCTTGCCACGCGTGATCAGCAGCGACTCCAGATTCATCTGCCCTGCGATCTGGTCTCCCGCAGCCAGAAGGCGCTCCCAGTCGTTGCCGATCCGGATGCCGAGAACCGCTTCCACCTCCGATTCATTGGGAGTCGCAGCCGTTATGCCATCAAATTCGAGCATGCGATAGCGCGAGTCGAGCGTCACCGGAACCTTCTCGACCCCGCGCTTTTCCCGAATCACATTCAGCAGGGTTGGCGTCGCGGCGCCGTATCCATAGTCGGAAACCAGCAGCGCATCGGACGCTCGCGTGTATTCGCGGGCCGCAAGCACGATCTCGCGGCGCAGATGCGAATTGGGACCTTCGGCGGGCTCACGATCAAGGCGCACCACCTGTTGTCCGGCAGTATGCGCGAATCCGGCGAGAATGCGCGTCTTGGTGACGGTGTTAGTGCTCTTGTCTTTGAAAACTCCGCTGACCGGAATGCGCTTGTGGCGGAAAGCTCGTAGCAGCAGCTTGCCCGGCTCGTCGTCGCCCACGACCCCAACCGGCAAAACATTTACTCCAAGATCGGCAAGGTTGCAGATGGCATTGGCGCCGCCGCCGGGAACCACCGTGCGATCGCGGTGCCTCAAAATCAGCACGGGCGCTTCGCGCGAGACGCGAGAAATCTCGCCGAATACAAATTCATCAGCAACCAGATCCGCGAGGACGGTCACGGTGAGCTTGGGGAAAGATTCGACGAGTTTCCGCAGGCGGTCGTTTTCTTTAATATGTTTTGTCATCAATGTGCTGGTTCATCAAACGCTTCGACATCGGGTGCCACACAGATTTTCTCACGAGCGGGGCTTTCGCTCCGCGATTCTCGTCAAAATGAGGTCTACAACGCCAGCGGGATCGTCGATCGTGAGTTTGAGCTCCGCGATGGCGAGTGGTTCGAGGCAGGGCTCGGGAGGGAGATTGACGGCGTCTTTCTCGGTGGTCAAGAACCCACCACCCGGCCGATCGCGACGAGTGCTGATGAGAGCTCGAATATCGTCCGAGTCGTAAGCATGGTGATCGCGAAAGATGACTTCTGCCGCAGGCGTGATTCCGGCGGCGCGCACCTGGGCGAAGAACTGCTCGGGGCGCGCGATGCCGCAGAAGACAACAGGGGCCAAAGGCAGGTTCGGGAGAACCAGTTCGCGCTCGATCCGCCACATCGCCTTTTGCTTTAGCATCCGAGACTCCAGCGCGAAGCCACGGGGCAGTACAACTGCATCTGCGCGTGCGAGCGAAGATGGCGACTCGCGGAGTCGTCCCGATGGCAAAAGACTGTCAAACAGGTCACCTTCCGTCAGCAGGACAACATCGAAGTCGCGCGCCAAAGAGCGGTGCTGAAAGCCATCGTCGAGAATGTGCAATTGTGACTGGAATTTCCGCTCGGCGACCCGTCCCGCTTCATAGCGACTCTCACCAACGATTACCGGAACACCCAGCCGCCGCGCAATCAGCAGCGGTTCATCACCGAAATCGGCGGCTTTGCCATGGAGCTCAACCACGAGCACCCCGCGAGTTTTGCGTCCGTATCCGCGTGAGAGCACGTCGAACGAAATGCCTCGCGCCTTCAACAATTCTCCAAGCGCAATCACGAACGGAGTCTTACCGGAGCCGCCCACCGACAAATTCCCGACGCTGATCACAGGTTGCTGCAGTCGCCGTGAACGCAGCACGCCGCGATCGTACAGCTCATTTCGCAAAGCCGTGGTGGCGGCGTAGATTGCAGTCAGCGGATTCATAATGAAGCGCCCATAAGCCGCTTTCCCATAAGTTCGACCAGTGCCGCGACCGTTCTGTCTGTCGCACCGCGCTGCGATTCGAGTGCGGCCAGAGCGTTCTTGCCGAGTGTCGCCCGTTCGTCGCTGTTGTCAATCAACTCCATAAAGACCAGCGGCAGCTCCGCCAGCCCAACGATGCGGACTGCGTTGCGACTGGTAAAGAAATTGACGACGTCGCGAAAATTCTCGTAGTGGTTGCCGGTGACGATGGGAACGCCATACAGTGCAGGTTCAAGAATGTTATGCCCGCCGCGTGGCACCAGACTCCCACCGACGAACGCAACCGTCGCCAGCGAATAAAGAGCAGCCAGTTCTCCGATGCTATCGACCAGAAACACGCCGCCAGCCAGCGCTTCACCGCTCCACAGAGAACGCCGCCACATCCTGAAGCCGAGTTGTTCAACCAGCGCCGCCACCTGCGGAAAACGCTCCGGATGCCGCGGTGCGAGGATCATCACTGCTTTGGGATGATTGGCCAGGACGTTGCGAAACGTCGAGAGCAGCGATCCTTCTTCGTCCTCGAGCGTGCTGCCACATACCAGAACCGGTCCCGCTCCGGAGAGGTCGAAACTCTCCCTGAGACTCGCGACGACCTTCGGCAATGGCGGCGGCGCCACATCAAATTTCAGGTTGCCCGCCACCGTGACCTTCGTTTCAGCCGCGCCAATTTCGATGAGCCGCTTCCGGTCCTCTTCGGTCTGGGCTAAGAACAAGTCGACGTTCCCGAGCGTCTTCTCCAGCAACCTGGGCAGCCAGAAGCGGAACCGCTTGTAGCCGGGAAGCGAGCGATCAGAAATGCGGCAGTTGATAACGGCGATGCGAGCCCCACTGCGTTTGGCAAGCCGCAGAAAATTCGGCCAGAATTCAGTTTCGGCGACAACCACAAGTTCCGGACGCAAAGCATCAAGGTAGGGCCGGATGGCCAATCCAAAATCCAAGGGGAAGTAGAACACGTTCTCCGCCCCGAACCGTTGCGCGGCGAGTCTCTGGCCTGTGCTGGTGGTCGTCGAAATCAGCACGCGATGAGACGGAAATTTCTGTCGCAGCGCGTCGACCACCGCACTCGAAGCCACCACCTCGCCCACCGAAACCGCATGCACCCAGATTGCCGGTTGCACGCCGCCACCGGCGAGAGCGCGAGGAACGGCGCCGAACCTCTGGCGCAGACCCGCCCGATACTTGCCATGCCGCATCATCTGCAGCACCCAGTAGGGCAGCGTCACCACCAGAAACAAAGCGAGCAACGCACTGTAGAACGCGTACATGGATGAGAAGTCCCATTCTAAATGGCACGCCAAAATCTGATCTTGTGACGGGACAGCACGGCTTGCGTTGATGGCATCCTATAATTCACGTATGCATAACGCAGCTTTGCAAGAATCAGCTTCGGCAGAATCACCTCGTGCGCCCATGCCGCGATCCCCACGTTCCGCGGCAGTCTGTGCTTTTGTGCTGCTCTGCTGCCTGAGCGCAATTGCGACGAAAGAGTTTGTAATGCCCACGGCGCAGCCTGCCCGCACCTACCCGGCACACGACGACCATCCCCTGGAAAAAGTTGCCGTCGCAGTCGATCCTTACGACGTCGAAGACAAAGCGTCGATTTTCACCGTCAACTACCGCAATAACGGATACATGCCGGTCTTCTTCGTAATTACGAATGACGGCGATCAACCCGTCTCTCTCGTCGGCATGCAGGCCCAGATGAATACCAAGGATCGCAGCAAGCTGTTCCCCGCATCCATGGATGATCTCCTACGCCGGCTCTCTCATCCTTCCCGAAACGACGGGAAAGTTGCATTGCCCATTCCCCTGCCACAGAAAGAGGTAAAAGGAGGCGTGAACCGCAAGACTTGGGACGAAATCGAGCAGGCTCAGTTTGGCGCCAAAGCGGTGGAACCCCACTCCACGGCGCGCGGCTTCCTGTTTTTCGATATAGCGGACATCTCGAACCCGCTTGCCGGAGCCAGCTTCTACCTGATGGGCGTTCGTGACGCGAAAGGCAATGAGCTGATGTATTTCGAAATCCCGATGGAGAAGTACTTAAGCGCTCCCGAAGCCAAGAGACCGTAACATTCGTTTGGTGGAGCGGCGGGTGCCCTCGCGAGCCTGCCCTGAGCCCAGTCGGAGGGTCCAGCTATAATCCTTTGCTATGGCGACCACGTCAGCCCTTTCCGAAGATTTACTCCGGAAATATGAGCCGGTCATCGGACTTGAAGTCCATGTCCAATTGCTGACCGAGTCGAAAATTTTCTGCTCCTGCTCAACCCGTTTTGGCGATCCCCCAAACACCAACGTGTGCCCGGTGTGTCTAGGACTTCCCGGAGCCTTGCCCGTCTTGAACCGAAAAGCCGTGGAATTCGCGGCCCTGGCGGCGATGGCTTTGCAATGTCGCATTAACGAGGTTTCCATCTTTGCGCGGAAAAATTATTTCTATCCTGACCTGCCCAAGGGCTACCAGATCTCGCAGTACGATAAGCCGCTGGCTGAGTTCGGGTTCATCGAAATCGACCTGCACGAAAGTCAGACGAACGAAAGCAAGACGGGAAACAGCAGGAAAAAGATCGGCATCACCCGCCTGCATCTGGAAGAAGACGCAGGCAAGAGCCTCCACGAGGGTTTCGCCGAAGCCGCCACGAAGACCGCCATCGATCTGAACCGCACCGGCGTGCCCCTGGCCGAGATCGTCAGCGAACCCGACATGCGATCGCCAGAGGAAGCCTACGAGTACCTCACGCGCCTCAAGGAAATCATCCTTTACACCGGCGTCAGCGACTGCAACATGGAAGAAGGTTCCCTGCGCTGCGACGCCAACATCAGCGTGCGGCCTCGCGGACAGAAAGAATTCGGCACGAAAACCGAGGTCAAGAACGTCAACTCATTCCGCTTCATCAAGCAGGCGCTGGAGTATGAGATCGAGCGCCACATCGGCGTCATCGAGGCCGGTGGCAGAATCACCCAGGAAACGCGCCTCTACAACGCGCACGAAGGCAGGACTTACGGCATGCGCTCGAAGGAACAGGCGCACGACTACCGCTATTTTCCCGAACCCGATTTACTTCCCCTGGTGGTCGACGAGAAGTGGCAAACCGCCATCCGCGCCAGTCTGCCCGAACTTCCCGAAGCACGCCGACAGCGCATGATGAAGGAGTACGGCATCACTGCAGGCGATGCCCACACCCTGACGCTGACGCGAGCGATGGCAGACCAGTTCGAGTCCGCGGCTCGCACCGCCAAGAATCCGAAGCGCGTCGCTAATCTGGTGCAGAGCGAATTACTCGGACGCCTGAAAGCGCAGGGCCTCGAACTCGAGCAGTCGCCAATTTCGATGGCCGGCGTTACCGTCTCGGCCGATCTGGTTGAGTCGGGAGCGATCTCAGGAAAAATGCTGAAAGATCTTTATGACCTCTCCTTCGAACGCAACCAGGACTTCCCTGTGGTGTACGAAGCGCAAGGACGCCCCCAGCAGTCGCGCGACACCTCAGCCCTGGAGAAACTCGCCGATGAATTAATAGCAGCCAACCCAAAGCAGGTAGAACAATATCGCGCTGGCAAGAAAACCATGATTGGATTCTTCGTAGGCCAACTGATGAAAGCCTCAAAGGGACAGGCCAACCCCCAGCTGGTGAACGAAGTTTTGACCAAGAAACTGGAAGCCTAGCGGCGTAACACGGGGGACAGCCGCCCCCGGCTGTCCATCTGAGCAAACCTCGGCCCTACTTAGCCGCGCCCAGATTCTTCAGCACTTCCTCCGCATAATAATTCGTGACCTTGGCGTCGTCCCGAAGCGTTTCGTAATACGCCGCTTTCAACAACTGCTCCCGGCGATCGCGCAATTGCTGACGGATGGCCTGCTGCACCCGCGGATCGTTCAAGTCCCTCTGTCCCGCGGGTTCCTTCGAAATCAGTTTCACGATCATGTAAGCGTAGGGCTGATGATTGGTCGGATTCATCATGGGAATCACCGGTGTGTATTGCCCCGGTTTGAGCTTCATCACCGCGTCGCGGGTTGCCGGATCGGCGTTCTTGAGCGCGGATTCGGGAGCCATTCCCAAATCCCCGCCGTTGTTGCTGGTTTCCGGGTCTTCAGAATAATTCATGGCCATGGTCGCGAAGTCGTCGCCACTGTCGAGACGGTTGGCGATCATCTGGATTTTCTTGCGCGCTTCGGCATCGTTCTGCGCCTTGCTGTTCTCCCGGTTACGCACCTGGGTGTTGACCAATCCGGACACCATGATTTTCGCCAGATGGTACTGTGCTTCGATCAGGTTGAACTCGGCCTTGTGCTCGTTGTAGTAGCCAGAAACGTCCTGGTCGGTGATGTTGATGCGCGAAGTGATCTCTTTGTTCAACACCTTGTCGCGGGTGAGCGAGCGCCGCAGGTCACGCTTGAAGTCATCTAGCGATATCTTTTTGTCCTGCAGCCGCTTGTTAAACTCTTCGGCGGTATAGGGCGATTTGATTTCGTTC
The DNA here is from genome assembly GCA_963747545.1 of uncultured Acidobacteriaceae bacterium. Taxonomy (GTDB): domain Bacteria; phylum Acidobacteriota; class Terriglobia; order Terriglobales; family Acidobacteriaceae; genus Acidiflorens. The sequence goes on from CAVVFQ010000007.1 coordinate 972,570, forward strand.
AGCTTGCGGTCTACTTCTTCGTCCGTCGCCAACAGCCCCAGTTTTTCCGCGCGCTGCATCAGGATTTCCGTTTCGATCAGCTCATTCAGAATGCTCAGCCGAAGGCTCACCGACTGCTCACCCGTCGGCTGCTGATCCGACCCCGCCGTCTGGTTGAGGTAATACTTGTCGACTTCGCTTCGATAAATCTTCCGCCCATTGACCGTAGCCATCACGTCCCCGCCACTGCTGTTACGGTTACAAGCCGATAGCCCAATCAACAGAAATGCGCTGACCACGATCAGGCCCGCTCGCCCAACGCAGTTACGTTTTTTCAAGTTTTTCCCTCCGCCACGACGGCGCGTCGATCTAAAGAAGATTTGTGCTTGGTAATTTGCGATTGGTAATTGTTGACCCGCCAATCGTGTGGTCTTCAACCACAATTAATAAACCACAACTTGCAAATTCCGTTACTTCGACGGTGCAACTGGCGTAGTCTTCACTTCCGCCGCAACAGGTTTGTGTTCCGGAAGCGCAACCCCAGCATCCTTCAACGCCTGGTCGAGCGCGAGTCGTACGTCATCCGAAGGCACCGCTCCATCCAGTTTCTGCCCATTTACGAATATCGTTGGAGTCGCGTCCACTCCGACCGTGTCTCCTTCGTGCATCGAGGCGCGCACAGCCTTTTCATCCTGGGCCTTGACGCAGGCCTGCAACTTTGCAACGTCGAGATTATGTGTCTGAGCCTGCAGAGTGGCCAGCTTGTCGAGTTCCGCATTCTGACCTTCGCGGCCCTTTACGCTGCTGATCGCCTGCGGATTGCCGTGCAGATAATCGGCATAATCCCAGTAGGCGTCGCCGTTTTGCGCGCCCAGGCAATTGGCGTTCACCGCCGCATGCACCGCCCAGGGGTGAATCTCTTCGAGTGGGTAGTCCTTGTAGATGAAAAGAACGCGATCGCCGTATTCCTTGAAAAGTCCGGGGAAGAGCGTCGCGTGCATCCGCGAACAGTACGGACACTCAAAATCGTCATAGTTGACGACCGTCACCTTGGCATCTTTGTTGCCGCGTGTCGGACGCCCACTGACGTCGATCTTCTTCATGATTGCAGCGTATGGATCGGTAGTCAGATCGAACTTGGTTATGCGCATCAGTATCTTATGGTCGCGCGAAAGCAGAAACTCGAGGTCTTGTTTCTTATTATTGGGACTGGCAAACGTAACCGTCAGCTCATCATAGTTCGCAAATTCGCTCGACCGGAGCGGCCCCAAAATCACTTTGACGTCCGGCTGGAGGGAATAACGCGCCCTTACCTGCCGTTCGATCGCGTGCGTGATGTCCAGAGGAGTAGAGACAGGAGAAGGCACTGGAGGCGGGGCCTGGCCCGAGCAGCCCACACAGACCAGCAAAAGAACTAGAAACGCGCGCCGCACAATCATGAATCGAAACCACCTGAGCATGAGGAAACCGCTTGATTATCTCATGGCAGCTAGACTCCGCGTGATCACTCGAATGCCCAGACGCGGCAAGCTGCGTCTCCGGAAGGCCGTTTTTTCAGGCGCGCCCCCGTGCCAACTCTTCGGCCGTCAGCAATTGATTCATCGACCCCGATCGGAATCCCTCCAGGTCGAGGGTAACGAATTTGAATCCCAGTCCTTTGAACACGGCGGTGAAGTCACGGGCCATCTCGGCGGTCAAGGCGCGGGGAAGTTCTTCGCGCGCAATCTCAACCCGCACCATCTCTCCATGATGGCGTACGCGGAATTGCCGGAATCCCATGGCTCGCAGCGCGTCTTCGCCGCGCTCGATCGCCCTCAGCGCTTCGGACGTAACCGCGCGCCCGTATTCCACGCGCGAAGAAAGACAGGCGGAAGCAGGCTTGTCCCACACCCGCAATCCTGCCTGCCGCGCCAGTTCCCGAATCGCCGCCTTGTTCAGTCCGGCTTCGAGCAGCGGGGCCAGAACCCGATGCTGACGCGCGGCCTGCTGCCCGGGGCGAAAATCGCCCACGTCGTCGGCGTTCACTCCATAGGCGATGGCATCGAATCCGCGGGCTTCGCGGTAGCGCTCGAGCACGGTGAACAATTCGTCCTTGCAGTGAAAACAGCGCATCGCGTCGTTGCGGACGTACGCGGGATTTTCCAGTTCCTGCGTTTCCACAACTTCGACAGGAATTTTGTGCTCGCGCGCAAAAGCAAGAGCATCTTCGAGATGGGTTCGCGCCAGGCTCGCGGAATCCGCAATCACCGCCAGCATTTGGCCGCCCAGCGCCTGATGCGCCATCCAGGCAAGAAAGGCGGAATCCACGCCACCCGAGTAAGCAACGATCACCCGGCCGCGCGCTAGGAGGATTTGGCGCAGGTGTTCAGCTTTCTGATCGAGCATGGCCGCACGATTCACGATCTCCATTATCCACCAAAAGAGCTCTCGGTTGACGATTCTCGGTTCAAGCGAGCGGCGTGTGATGTTTTCTGAGAACTGAGAGCCAGGAACTGAGAACTCATCCGATGCCGAAATCGACGGTACCGCTAATACAGCCGCTCCAGTCGTCTGAGGTTCCCGAACTCCCCAATGTTCGCCAGCGTAAACGAGAAACGATATTCATTCTCGTTACGCACCGCTCCCAGCGCAAAGCGCCGGTATTCCACGCTCAGGCCGCAACAGTCCCATGTGTAACTCGTCTGTGCCGTCGCATATTGTAGAGATCCGGTGTCCGCGTCAAAGCCGAAGCTGCTGGCGGCGCTCAATCCCCGCTTGTTGAGTTGACCATAGCCAAACAACACCCGAAACTGGTGGAACTCGCTGGCGGTCGTTTGCGTCGTAGCGCCCGCTGCAGTGTCGATCACGCGTAGGAAAGCATCGCCTCCCCCAATGGTAAATGGGCCGTAGTGGTAGTTCACCAAAGCCAGGCTGGAGTTGATTTGCCCGGTCTTGACGTCGTAATCCAAATCCCACTCCGTGTTGGTGTGCGGGCTGGTTTCGATGCGCAAGCGCGAAATGATCGGAGCAAAGCGCCGCTCCGCATCCAGAAACGCCGTGCCGGTGAAATCCGCCGTCGAAGTGAATACATTCCGTTGCCCTGCCACTAGCGCATTCCCAAACGTGGGATCGAAAAAGTACTTCTGTCCTATCTCCCAACTTAAGACCTCCCGCGGGCCCGACGCGCACACCGGAACGTCTGGGCTCGGAGGTAGTTCCCATGGAACCGTGCCGACCTGTGGAACACCGCCTATGGTCAGCGTGCCCATGCTTGGCACGTCGCAATCTTTGGCGTTGGGATCCACGCGCTTGGAGTAAAGACGATTTACCAGCGAGTACTCGACCTCATTCGTATTGGTGAGCACATCGGTGGCATCGAAACGCTGAATGTTGGCGAAGGGCAGATGGAAACGATCGTTATCGATCCCGGTCACGTAGTCGTACTTGATACGTGGCTCAATCACGTGCTTCCATTTGCGTCCGAGCCAGGGATGATCGAAGACCCGCGACAATGCCGGCGGGCGCACTTCGACCGAACCTTCCAGGGACTTGCGATTCAAAACGCCGTCGGCAGCGTCTTGCGTGTAGAACGTATCCTGCAAAGTAAGTGCGGAACGAAACGACCATCCCCGCCACTGCACGGGCATCACCAGCGACGGCGCCAAATCGAACCTGCCCACCAGTGAAGCGCTTTGAAAACCAGGTTGCGAACCTTGGGGAGCCTCGCGCCGCTGCAATCCTTCAGCCGCGCTCTCAAACGACCAGTACAGCGGCGTATTTCCCAGTTGCCGCTCCTCGCCCGAGATAAAAAAACTCGGCGTGTGCAGAATTCGAATCAGTTGGGTCTGCGTAATCGTACTGCAGGTGCCCGGTTCCGGCACTGCTGGCGGAACGCACACTTCGAAGTTCTGGTAACGCTCCGCCAGGACATTGAAGTGAAATCCGTCGGTCGTATTGGACAGAAAAATCTGTGACCGCACTTCTGAGTCGATCGCCTGCGTGTATACATCGGCGAAAGCAAGACGGAAAACGAACGAACTCAAGTAGTCGATATTCGCGACGCCGCGGAAAGTCCCGAACGGACGCTCCCCCATAAAACGCGCGTCCTCGCCCCCTTGATTCTGCGGTGGATAGCCGATGCCCCGATCCACCATTCCCGTGTAGTTGAAGAACACGTACGAGTTGTCGCTCGGGCGGGCGCGGAAGTCTCCCCGTTCGAACCAACCGCGTTTCGAATAGTAATCCAGGCCCACCAGCGCGTCCATGCTGCGATTGAAGACCCAGTACAACGAATCGCCGGCAATAAGTCCCTTGGTTGACGAGGTGCCGAAAGTTGGAATCAACAGCCCGCTCTGCCGCACTTTCTGAACCGGATAGCTCACAAACGGAAAATAAAACACTGGCATGCCCAGCAACTGGAAGTCGCTGTTATAGATTTTCGCGGTGCTGTCCACATCCACTGCAATGCGCTTCGCGTCAAATAGCCACTTCGGATGCGGCAACTCGCACGTGGTAACCGTGCCCTGCCTCACCAGATAGCGATCGGGCCCGTGCTTCTCGACAATTTTTCCGGTAAAGGCAAACGGATTGGTGGTGGTAAGCATGTAGCGCGATTTCCGCATCCGCATTCCCACCGTTCCGATCACGCTATAAAATGTCCCGATTTGCGTGCGGATGTTGTAGGTGCCGTGACTGGCCAGAACGTGCTCGTCGTAAGGGCCGCCATCCAGCACCACGTGGCCTTCCTCTTCGCTGTCTCCCGTGTCCGAATTGTAGGTGATTTGGTCCGCCCGCAAGATGTAGTTGCGATAGTCGATTTCTGCCTCGCCCCGCAGGTGGTAGATCGACCCATCTTTCTCCTGCTGTACCGCGCGGATCGTAACCGGCTCTTCCGTCCGACTGGTAGGCGCGGTCGGTAAATCCGAACTTTCAGAGCCGGAAACCGGCGCCGAGGCAGGGGGCAGCGTCTGGCTGGTTACTATCCCCGGAGCGAGAAGCAGATGACAGACCAATGCGGCCGTGATAAAGATTCGAGAGCGGGTGATCATCGCAAGCGCGCGTGCGCTCCGCCAGCCGGTCTGCCAACGGGAACCAACTGACCTTAGCACGCAAGCGGCAGGCGAAGCAAAGCTGCGCATTTTTCTGATCAACGCCATTTGTGCCTGGCCTGGCTCTGGCTTCTGGCATTCTTCGACGACTTGGTTGCGACGACTGGTTGCGAGACTTGGTTACGACAACTTGACGACCAGCACCGGATTTCCCCGGACCTTGACGACCGGACTGATGACAAACGCATTGACAAGCCGTCCGACCGGCGACGATTCCGTTGCCCACGCGCACCTCTGTGCCGCTGCTGAACCTGCAGCTTCGGAACCCATCCTTCGTCCGACCGATCCGGACTCGGATTCCTGGCGCGTCGAGGTGGCTGCTCGCCTCGAGCGCTATCGCACCCGGCGCAAGCCCCGGACCCCGCGCTATCCATCACTGCTCCTACCCTTTGATGCGCCCGAGAGCTGGTCACGTCCCGCGACGGCAAGTGGAGGCGCGGCGGCGGGGGCAACCACGCCAGCCGAGCAAGACTTCACCTTCCCAAATAATGAAGAACCGACGGCAGCCGAGGTGCCTGGTTTCGGCGAACCACACCAGCCATCGAAGCGTTACCCATCACAGCAAGCTCCACACGCATATCCGGAGCAGGCCCCGGAACTATCCGCTAACGTCATAGAGTTCCCGCGTTCCGCCGCAATTCCGGTTTTTCACCCCAGCGACCTCGCCGACCCCGTCCTGGATCGTCATCGTCCGCGCATAGTGGAAGCCCCCGAGATTCTGCCGCCGCCGCCCGCGTTGGGTGGCATGCTGATCGACCCCGCCCATAAAGAGCCCGTTGACAGGCGGGCCGTCGACTCTCCAGCCTCGTCCGCTTCAATCGCCCGTCGCGCGCTGGCCGCCTTCGTGGACGGCATTGTCCTGACAGTGGCTCTGGCGGCCTTCGCCGCGATTTTTCTTCGTCTAAACTCCGGTTTCATCCGCCTCCCGAACCTCAGCCTGACTTCTATTTCTATTGACCGCCCGCTCCCCCTGCTCTCCGGACCAGCGCTCGTCGGACCAGCGCTCGCCGCAACAACGCTCGCCGGCGCGCTCGGCATAATCGCAGTCCTGCTCTGGGCCTCTTACAAATTCCTGTTTGTGGTGTACACCGGATCGACTCCCGGATTACGCGCCGCCCGACTGCGCCTCGCCGCGTTCGACGGCTCGCCGCTTACCCGTCGATCCCGCCGCTGGCGCGTGCTGGCATCGTTTCTGTCAGCGTTTTCCGCCGGACTCGGCTATCTCTGGTGCGTCCTCGACCAGGAAGGGTTATGTTGGCACGACCGCATCACCCGCACCCACACCCAAGTCGTGTAGGGACGTGTGGAGACGGGCGCCCTCGCGCCCGTCCAGCCGAGCGCAGCTCGGCTATTGCCGCTGTCGACAGCAAATCTCGATGCGCGATTCCGCCGTGCTCAGACCAGATCCTCCAGCGCCGCCCTCAATTCGCTGAAACGGAACGTATACCCGCTGCCCCTGAGTTTGCCCGGATCAACCCGCTGGCTGGCCAGCAATAATTCCCCCGCAGCCATCCCGCCAAACGCCAGCCGCACTGCAAACTCCGGCACCGGGAAAAATGCAGGACGACTCAGAACCGACGCCAGTACCTTGGTAAATTCCGCATTGCGCACCGGATTCGGCGCCACAAAATTCACCGGCCCGGACAGCGACTCCGTACACATCGCGTGATGAATTCCCCCCACGATGTCGTCCTCATGAATCCAGCTCCACCACTGCCGCCCCGATCCAATCCGCCCGCCGAGGCCAAGTTTGAACGGTTTCAGCATATTCCCGAGCGCCCCGCCCTGAGCGCTCAACACCAACCCAATCCGCATGTTCACCGTGCGGATGCCCCCCTCGGCAGCAATCCGGCCAGCCTCCTCCCACTCGCGACAAACCTCGGCTAGAAATCCCTGCCCAGCCGGACTCTCTTCGCCTAGAAGTTCCTCGCCCCGGTTCCCGTAGAATCCGACCGCCGACGCACACACCAATACCCGCGGCTTAGCCCCACTCTGCGTCAAAGCCGAAGCCAGACTCCGCGTTCCCAGCAAACGACTCGCGCGGATCGCCTCCCTTTTCCGTTCGGTCCATCGTCCCACCACGCTCTCCCCGGCAAGGTGCACCACCGCATCGAACCCCGAAACCACCGCCGGCGACAGCGGAGCCAGAGGATCCCACGAAACCTGTGCCGCACTCTGAGCGCGTCCCCGCACCAACCGCACGATCTCAGTCCCCTGAGGAGCAAAAGAAGCCAGAAGCGCCCTCCCAATCGGCCCCGAAACCCCACTAACCAACACCCTTTCCAAGCCATTCCCTCCCAAAACCAGTGTGGACGCGGGCGACCCCGCCCGCGTTGCCCTCGCCAAACAACATGATACCGGGCGAAGAAGCTCTTTCCCGGCTACTCTACCAGCCCCAGGGTTCTTCCCGCCGACCTCGCGGCCGGTGAATTCCCGCCTCCCGCTGCGTTAGAATCGATCATGGCGACGTTGCGTCAACAGATCGCGACCAACGTGCTCACGGTGACCCGCTTCCGCGAGCTGATGAAGAAGCTGCGCGAGAACCGTCCCAACGACGACTTCGATCTCGTCAAGAAAGCCTACGAATTCTCCCAAAAGCACCACGCAGGACAACTCCGCGCCTCCGGCGAGCCCTATCTCGTCCATCCGCTTGAAGTCGGCAACGTTCTCGCCGATATGAAAATGGATTCAGTTTCCATTGCCGCCGGCCTCCTCCACGACTCCGTCGAAGACACCTCGGTCACCGCTGTCGAAATCCGCCAGGAATTCGGCGAACAGGTTGCCCACATCGTCGAGGGCGTCACCAAGATCAGCAAAATCGATTTCTCTACCCGAGAAGAAGCGCAAGCTGAAAACCTCCGCAAAATGATGCTGGCCATGGTTGACGACATTCGCGTCATCCTCATCAAGCTCGCCGATCGCCTGCACAACATGCGTACCCTCGAACATCTCGATCCCGAGCGCCAGCAGAAAATCGCCCGCGAGACGCTCGAAATCTACGCCCCCATTGCGCACCGTCTCGGCATGGGCAAGATTCGCGGCGAACTCGAAGACCTCGGTTTCAAATACGTCGATTCGATCGGCTACGAGCAGGTCCGCGCCGCCGTCGAGTCGCGTCGTAAAGAGGGCCAGGCGTTCATGGCCAGGGTCGAAGGCGTGCTCCGCGACGGCCTCAAGGAAGCCGGCATTACCGGCCGCGTCGAGAGCCGCATCAAGCGTCTCTACAGCATCCACAAGAAATTGCAGCGCCAGCGCATCAGCGTTGACCAGGTCTACGATCTCTGCGCCCTGCGCGTCATCACCAAGTCCGTGCAGGATTGCTACGCCGTTCTCGGCATCATCCACAACCTCTGGCGCCCTGTGCCCGGCCGTATCAAGGACTTCATCGCCATGCCCCGGCCCAACCTTTACCAGTCGCTGCACACTTCCGTCATTACCGAGACCGGCGAGACCTTCGAAATCCAGATCCGCACCGAAGAAATGCACAAGATGTGCGAGGAAGGCATCGCCGCTCACTGGAAATACAAAGACGGCGCCGTCTCCGCCGAAGACGAGCAGCGCCTCGCCTGGCTCCGCCAGGTTGTCGAATGGCAGCGCGATGTTTCCGATCCCAACGAATTCCTTTCCACCCTGAAGGTCGATCTCTACCCCGAAGAGGTCTACACGTTCACTCCCAAAGGCAAGGTTCTGGTCCTGCCGCGCGAATCCACGCCCATCGACTTCGCTTATTCCATCCACACCGAGGTGGGCCACAGTTGCACCGGCGCCAAGGTTAACGGACGCATGGTCCCCCTCCGCCACAAGCTCCACTCCGGCGACATCGTCGAAGTCATCACCCAGCCCGGACATACCCCCAGTCGCGACTGGCTGGCCATCGTCAAGTCGTCCCGCGCCCGCAACAAAATCAAGCACTGGCTCAACGTCCACCAGCGCGAGCGCGCCATCGAGATCGGGAAAAAACTGATCGAAAAAGAAGCGCGCAAATACCGCATCTCGCTCAAGGAAATTAAGGAAGCGGACCTGCAAAGAGCCGCCAGCGAATACGGACTCGGCCGCCCCGACGACCTGATGGCCGGCATCGGCTACGGCAAATACTCAGCCCGCCAGGTGCTCGCGAAATTCGCGCCCGCCGGCGCCGAACCGATGTCCGACAGCGAAGAGCAGGCCGCATCCCGCGGCTTAACCGGCGGCATATCGAGCGTTGTCCGCCGCGTGTTTGGTGGTGACAGCAATGCGATAGTCGTCCGCGGACAAGGCGACCTGCTCGTCTATCGTGCCCGTTGCTGCAACCCCATCCGCGGCGAAGCCATCGTCGGCTACGTCACCCGCGGCAAAGGAGTTGCCGTCCACTCCATCAACTGTCCCAACGTCACGAATCTTCTTTACGAACCGGACCGTCGCATCGACGTGCTCTGGGCCGGCGACAAAGACGGCCAGGCCGTTTCCTATCCCGTCAAAATCACGCTGCTCTGCGACGACCGTTTCGGCATGTTGAAACAAATCACCGCTGTAATCAGCGACACCCACACCAACATCCGCAACATCGAAGCCCGCAGCCAGAACGGCCAAGCCAGCGTAGACGTAGTCCTCGAAATCGCCGACCTGAAGCACCTCCAGAAAATCATCGACGGCGTAAGGCAGATCCCCGGCGTCCACGACGTACAGAGACTGCAAAAGATCTAGCGTAGTATCTCGCCAGTTCTCAACCTAAATTCCAATTGTCATCCTGACCCTGAGCTTGCCGAAGGGGAAGGACCTATGGACTTGGCCGCTGCAATGCACAGGCTTCGCGTCGCTCAGCAAGTAACCGCGCGAGCGCATTCGCCACCCGGAGACCAGGTCCTGCCAGACACCCCAAACAAAAAAGGGGCGCGATCGCTCGCGCCCCGCTTCTGCAATCTGACCTCTAACCTCTGACTAGTCTCTAACCCCGTCCATAAACGCCCGCAGCTTCCGCGAACGCGATGGATGCCGCAGCTTCCTCAGTGCCTTCGCCTCAATCTGCCGGATACGTTCGCGAGTAACCGCAAACGACTGCCCGACTTCCTCCAGCGTGTGCTCCGAGCCGTCTTCCAGCCCAAAGCGCATCTTGATGACCTTCTCCTCGCGCGGCGTCAGCGTGCGCAACACCTGCGAAGTCTGGTCCTTGAGGTTGACGTTGATCACCGCCTCGGCCGGAGAAACCACCGCGCGGTCTTCGATGAAGTCGCCCAGATGCGAATCTTCCTCTTCGCCAATCGGCGTTTCGAGAGAGATCGGCTCCTGCGCAATCTTCAGCACCTTTCGCACCTTCGCCACGGGGATATCCATCCGCTTGGCGATTTCTTCCGATGTAGGTTCCCGTCCCAGCTCCTGCACCAGCTGCCGCGAAGTGCGGATCAGCTTATTGATCGTTTCGATCATGTGCACCGGAATACGAATCGTACGCGCCTGATCGGCGATGGCGCGGGTAATTGCCTGCCGAATCCACCACGTGGCATAAGTCGAAAACTTATACCCGCGGCGGTATTCGAACTTATCCACCGCCTTCATCAGGCCGATGTTGCCTTCCTGAATCAGGTCGAGGAACTGCAATCCGCGATTCGTATATTTCTTAGCAATCGAAACCACCAGGCGCAAGTTGGCTTCAATCAGCTCGCGCTTGGCGTGCTCCGCGTCCATGTCGCCCTGGATGATCTCGCGCTGTGTGCGCTTGAGTTCCTGGAACAACAGGCCCGCTTCCACTTCAAGCTTTTCCAGCTCTCCGCGGACCGCACGCGACTGCTTCTTATACTCCTTGCGCTGTTCTTCACTGCGCGTCGCCTCAGCCCGCTTCTCCAGATTCTGGATCTGCCGGTCAAGCGAGCGCATCCCGTCAACCGTTCGGTTCACACGGTCAATGAGCCGTTTGCGTTCGTTGTTGGTGAAGCCCAGCTTCCGCACCGCGATCGATGTGCGCACAATCGCGTGTGCCAGGTGAAAGCGGTATCGCCGATGGTCGCGCGGCCGTTTTTTCAGATTCACCGCCACCAGTTTTTCCTGGAGCGGCGCCACCTTCTTGTAAAGCTTGTCAAGATTGTTAATCTTGGCAAGAAATTCCTTCAGCCGCTTCTCGACGATCTCTTCCGTGATTTCCTCTTCATCGAAAGTCACCAGCTCTTTAATCGAGCGGACGCCCTTCTCGAGGTCCTCGCCCAAAGCGAGGAGTTCACGAATCACAATCGGCGAGCGCGATAGCGCCTTCAGAACGCGGTTTTGCCCTCGCTCGATTCGCTTGGCGATTTCAACTTCGCCTTCGCGAGTAAGCAGCGGAACAGTCCCCATCTCCCGCAAATACATGCGGACCGGGTCATTGGTTTTTTCCAGAGCGCCCGGGGTTAGGTCGAGTTCGACGTCCTCGGACGCATCATCCACTTCTTCGAATTTTTTTTCCAGATCGGTCGTCGGCCCTTTCGAGCTTTCGAGTACATCGATTCCTTGGGTCCCGATCGTGGTTAGCAGATCTTCCAGGTCTTCAGGAGAGTGCACATCGTGCGGGATTAAGTCGTTGACCTGATCATAGGTCAGATATCCCTTCTCTTTGCCTGCGTCGATCAGCTTTTTTATGTCATCGTACTTGTCATCAATTGCCAAGCCAGATTATCCTCAAGACGCCGCTGGTTCGCGGACGCCAAACTATTCAGCGGTGGGGTTCGTTACGGAGTTGTGCGCAAGGGGCACAGACTTCAGAAGTATAGCACGCCGGCACCTGCGTTCCCCGGTGTAAGTGAAACTTTCTGCCCGTTTGCCGTCCGTCCGCAGCGCCCTATCTCTTTTCCGCTAGTTCTTTAGATGTCGCTCAACCCCGTTTCGTTCCAGCCTTCTCTTTCCAGTCACGACGCCTTGCTGCCCGTCTCCGCCAGTCCCGGATCCATCAAAGCCCGCTTCAACCGCACCTTTTCCTGCAGAAGCGCCTGCCGTTCCTCCAGTGGGAGCCCTGTCCGCTGCAACCCCCGCTGCACCTCCTCCAACCGCCGCCGATAGTAAATCCGCCGCAAAGCCCGGACCGCGCCTTCCACCGTCTCCGGTGTCAGTTCCTCTTCCTCCGACATCAGAACCGCCGCCAGCAGCCGCCGGTCTTCTTCCGTGTTCGGCAGCGCCATAACGTCCGCCGTCTCCGCCCCCGCCTCCAGCAGAGCCTCCATCAACGATTGCGAACCCAACCCCTCATACAGCCGCTCCGATTGCAGCGCATATTGCGCCTGTCGCGCTGGATCGAACTCCTCGTCCGTCCCTTCGCGAGCCGAAATCCGCGTCCCGCTCGCCTGCATCTCCGTAGCCGAAGCCAGCGCCCGAAGCAGCACCCGTTCCGCCCCCGTGACCTGCGCTTCAGCCGAAGCCTTAACCGTGGTCGCGGACCGACTGGTAGCCGCATGTTTCAATTCCTGCCGCAGCACCGCCGAATCAATGCCCAGTTTCTGCGAAATTTCCAGCGCCAGCTCATCCCGCACAATCCGGTTCGGCACCCGCTGGATGTGCGGAAGCAGATGGTTGACAGCCTTCACCTTGCTCTCCGAATTCCGCACCGGAAACTGAGCTCGCGCCCGATCGATCAGATAATCAAAATATTTCTGCGAGTTCTTAAGCGCCGCCCCGTAAGCGTCCTTACCTTTGCGCCGTATAAACAGATCCGGATCGAATCCAGTCTCCAAAGTAAGCACGCGAATCGAGAATTCTTCCTCCACCAGTAACCCCAGCGTCCGCTCCGTAGCCCGCGCCCCAGCCGTGTCCGGATCGAAGTTGACCACCACATTCTTAGAGAATCGCCCCAGCAATTTAGCCTGCAGCTCGGTAAACGCCGTCCCCGAACTCGCAATCACATTGTGAAACCCAGCCGCATACACCGAAATGCAATCCATCTGCCCTTCGACCAGAATGGAGTACTCCAGCTTGCGAATCGCCTCCTTGGCATGGTCCAGATTGAACAGCACCCGCGACTTCGAATAAATCGCAGTCTCCGGAGAATTAAGATATTTCGGCCCAGCCTTCTCATCCGTAGAAAGCGTGCGCCCCGTAAAAGCAATCGCCTTGCCCTGTTCATTACAAATGGGAAACATAACGCGATTGCGGAATTTAGAATAAATGGCGGGAGAGTTCTCAGCTCTCAGCTCTCGGCTCTTAGCGTTTGCCTGCAAGCTCGCCGAGTTCTCCACCAAATTGTCATCCTGAGCGGAGCGAAGGACCTGCTTGTCCTGAGGGCTGCGAGCTGCGAGCCGAGAGCTTTCTTTCCAGGAAAACAGCCCACTCTCCCGCAACAACTCCTCATCGAATTCCCGCCGCAAAGCATCCCGCAGCAAAAACCCCGAATCCGGTGCGTACCCAATGCGAAAACGCGCAACCGTATCCGCATCCAGTCCGCGCCCCTTAAGGTACTCGCGCGCGTTCGCCCCCTCCGGGCGCCGCAGACATTCCTGAAAAAACGCGACTGCCCGCGCATGTACATCCAGCAGCGCCATCCGAACCTGAGCGTCGCGAGCCTCCGCCGGACTGGAAAAACTGACCTTGGGCATCGGCACGCCCAGCTTCTGAGCAATCAGCCGGACAGCTTCAGGGAACGTAATATTCTCGACCTTCTGTACAAAAGTAAAAACGTCCCCCGACTCGCCGCACCCAAAGCAATGAAAAAACTGCCGCGTAGCATGCACCGAAAACGAAGCCGTCTTCTCCGCATGAAACGGGCAAAGCCCCGAAAAATTCTGCGCCCCGGCCTTCTTCAGCTTGACGTAGTCGCCCACAATCCGGACGATATCCGCCTGCTGCTTAAGCGTCTCTTTGAAGTTGTCGGAAGAAGTCAAAGTAGAACTCAAATTCGTTGCCGGCCCACGAGGGTCCCGTAACGGCAATGACAATGATTATGAGGGCAGGGAGGCCCGAGGGGAATAGCACCGAGGCGGAATCGCTGTGGGAAAGATGTGGAAGACCAACCGCGAGCGTTAATATCTCCGGAAAAGCACGTCAGCTCCTCTTGACGGACGTCTATAACCAAAAATTAACAATTAACCCGGGGTAGACATGTTCTCGCAGATGGATAAAATCATTGAGCCACATCCTGGGAACGGTCCCGATCGCTCTGAGCCAGGAAAACATCTATGCCGGCACGCAAGATTCTGCTCACGCCTGTGATCGCGATTGTCGGGGCCGTGCTTCTGGCCACCTTTGGCTTCCTCTTCTGGCTCAAGCTGGGCAGACCGGGTGTCCCTTCAAAGATCAGTCAGGACAACATCATTCTCCGGCTGAGCGGGTCCAACACCATTGGAGCGGGTTTGGCTCCCGCGCTAGCCGAACAGTTTCTCAGACAGCAGGGCGCTACCGACGTCAAAACCTTCCCCGGGGATCGGGATGACGAAGTGCGTGTCCAGGGCGTCCTGCCCGGTGATCGTGCCCCCAAAGCAATTGAGATTCATGCCCACGGTTCGGCCACGGCCTTTGAAGACCTGGCCGATGGCCAGGCTGACATCGGAATGGCTTCTAGAAAAATTAAAACTGAGGAAGTGGGCCGATTAGCCAGTCTCGGAGACATGACGTCGCCAGCCTGCGAACACATTCTTGGGTTAGACGGAATTGCCATCATCGTAAGCAGAAAGAATCCGGTGGGCGTCCTGTCGAAAGATCAGATCGCGCAAGTCTTCAAGGGCACGATCGCGAATTGGCAGCAAGTGGGCGGGTGGGACGCCCCTGTCAACCTGTACGCCCGCGATGACAAGTCGGGAACCTACGACACATTCAGAACCCTCGTGCTCGACAATGCTCCTTTGGCCCCCTCTGCGCGGCGTATCGAAGACAGTCGCAAGCTATCCCATTCCGTCGCCCAGGATCCCAATGGAATCGGTTTCGTGGGTTTGGCTGACGTTCAGGAGGCGCGAGCCGTCTCGGTTTACGAGAGTGGCGCCACCCCGCTCTTGCCCAGTCCCTTTACCGTAGCCACCGAGGACTACGCACTTTCGCGGCGCTTGTTCCTTTACACGCCCGCCAACCCCCGGCAGGAATTAACTCGCAGATTTGTGGACTTCGCCCTTTCGAACACGGGGCAAACCATCGTAGCCGAGATCGGCTTCGTGGGCCAGAACGTGGCGGCTGTGTCCGCCGCCGGCTCGACCCCCCTACCGGCGGACTATCGCCGCCTCACCAGCGGCTTCGATCGCTTATCGCTCGATTTCCGTTTCCGCGCAGGTAGCTCACAGCTCGACAATAAAGCAGTGGACGATCTGTCTCGTGTCGTTACCTTTCTTACGGACCTGCACTATAGCGGCAACAACTTGGTGCTCCTCGGTTTCGATGACAGCCAGGAAGGCACAGATAATCTGTCAGATCATCTGTCAAAAGATCGTGCCGACGCCGTCGCGCAGCAATTTGAGCAGCAGGGCGTGAAGGCCGCCACCGTGGTCGGCTTCGGCTCGCAACTTGCCGTGGCCTCGAACGACACGCCAGAGGGAAGGCAAAAAAATCGACGAGTGGAGATCTGGTTGAGAAAGTAAGAACATCGCCGCCGGGGGTCGCCACCTAAGCATCTGGATCTTCGACGAGCTCCGTGCTTACCCGCCCAAGATGTGATCAACCCGCCGTTCAGCGCTCAGAGCCGGGTTGTGAATCTTAGGAAAAAGAACTACGGTTAGTAATCAAAACACAAGAGAGGTGTGCCCGTGATTGAACGACTTAAGGAAACTGGAGGGGCCGCATTCGGTTTTAAGGTGGCCGGAACGTTGTCGGGCGAAGACTTCAAAGCATTCGAGCCGCAGCTTGAATTCTTCATCGCACAACATAAGAAACACCCCATCGGCATCCTCGCGGACCTCACAGAAATGCGCGGAGCCGAATGGAAGGCGCGCTGGGAGGACCTTCGCTTTCTCCAAAAGTACACCAACCATATCGCTCGGATGGCGGTTGTCGGCGCCCATCGATGGGAGGAGGTTGTCGACATTGTCACCGCCGGAGCCGCCGTTCTGCAGTCCGAGACGCGTTACTTCGAATCCTCCGAAATCCAACACGCGTGGCAATGGGCAAGGAGCGCGAAACACGCTGAAGATGCCCCCGTCCGGATAATCTCGCCGGCAACCGGAATCTGGAAGGATTACCGCCCGGAGTTTATGGGCGTGTAATCGATTCGCGCTCTACCGAAAAAGCGGCGATGAGAGATAAGAATGGACCGCTCACCGATCCGCTAGACCCGGAGCTCGACGACCGTAGCTCCGCCGCCGCCCTCGTTGCTAGGTGGTTCCGTAACCGACTCCACATGAGGATGCTTCTGCAGATACTGGCGCAGCGCTTTACGCAAGATACCCATCCCGCTCCCATGAACGATGCGCACACGCGGCATTCCGGCCAGAAACGCGCGGTCGACAAATTTTTCGACTTCGCTGGTGGCTTCGTCCACAGTGCGTCCGATGACGTTGATTTCGGAGGGCATGTTGAGGCCGCTTGATTCGTTTTGCAGCGAGACACTGATGCCACGAGCGCGAGCGGCCTGCACTGGCGAGTCCGAGACGCGAGTCTGCGCGTTTGTCAGCACTGCGGCGATATCGTCGCGGGCGATGCGCATTTTCATCGAGCCCATTTCGACATCAAAGTGATTCTCGCCAATTTTCTTCTTGACCACGGCGGCGCGCCCCATCGACTTGAGCTTGACGGTGTCGCCCTCGGAGACGTGCTTCACCAGGCTGGGCTGGGCATTTGGGTCGCCGCGATCGGCGCCAGTCGAGTGCGCGACTACGGTTGCATCGAACTGTTCGCGAAATTCGCGGCGCATTTTGGAGATGCGGCGTTCGGCGTCTTTTGATAATTTTTGCGCGGCGGCTCGATCCTGCACAGCATTCACCGCCTCGCGCGCGTGATATTCGAAGTCGCGAAAGAGAGTTTCAAGCTTCCTTTCCATCTCGCGAATTTTGCCTTGCTGTTCTTTGCGGCCTTCGCTCGCAAGCTGCGATTTCTCACGCTCGAGTTCCTGTTCGCGAGCATTCATGCGAAGACGCTCTTTTTCCAGATCGCGAAGATCGGAGTGCAGACGATCGAGAAAGAGCGCTACATCTTGAGTCTGCGAGCCCAGGCGTGAACGCGCGGAAGCGATAATCGCGGGATTCAGCCCAAGACGTTGCGCGATGTTGATTCCAGCGGACGCTCCGGGAACCCCGATCTTCAGTTCGTAAGTCGGCTGCAGCGTGGTTTCGTCGAAGCCGACCGAAGCGTTGACCACTCCCGCTGTATTCGCTCCATAAACTTTGAGCGAAGTGTGGTGAGTCGAGATCACGCTCATGCATCCAACTTTGCGGAAATGCTCGGCGATCGCAACCGCCAGCGCAGCGCCTTCTTCGGGATCAGTAGCCGAACCAAGTTCGTCGAGTAACACCAAGGAATTCGCGGTCGCAGTGCGTGAGATCAAGTTGATATTTGTGACATGGGCGGAAAACGTCGAGAGATTCTGCTCGATCGACTGATAGTCGCCGATGTCAGCTAAGACGGCGTCGAAAACCGGCATGTCAGCCCGATCCGCGGGAACTGGAATGCCGGATTGCGCCATCAGGGCAAGAAGGCCAAGCGTTTTCAGGGAGACGGTTTTGCCGCCCGTGTTGGGACCTGTGATGACGAGCTGCCGATGATCGCCATCGAGTTCGATGGTGATGGGAACGATCTTCGCGCCTTTCAGCTTTAGATTGCGTTCAAGCAGCGGATGTCTTGCGCGATGGAGAAGCAGTCGACTCTGGCTCGTTGTCCCAGTCTCACCTAAGGTCACCGCGACGCAGTTGTAATCCTCAGCATAGCGGGCTTTGGCGAACTGCAGTTCCAGTTCGGCGAGGACGTCAGCAGCGGCAAGGATTGCGTCGGCGTTTTCTCCAATAAGACGCGTCATCTCGAGCAGGACACGATGGACCTCGACTTGTTCTTCATCCAGCAGGCGGACCAGTTCGTTGTTCTGCTCGATGGTCTCGAGCGGCTCGACAAACACGGTTTGTCCGCTGGAGCTCGATCCGTGGACCACGCCCTGCACGCGGCGTTTCTGTTCGACTTTCACCGGAATTACGAAGCGCTCGCCGCGGATGGTGATCAGTTCGTCTTGCACGGTCCCGCCTTCGGCAAGCTTCCGCAAGTAGCCGCGCAGCGATTCCTGAATCTGCCGCTTCTGTTTCTCGATCTCGCGGCGAATGCGGCTCAGTTCCGGGGACGCGCGATCATCGAGCGTGCCGTCGGGCAGAATCTTGTTGTGGAAGGAGCGCAGAAAGCCGGTGAAATCCTGAATGCCGGCGGAAAGTGCGGCCACAGCGGTCCACTCCGTGCGCATCGCGGCAGGAGGCTGGCGGACGATTTCGCGCCACTCGGCTCCGCGGTCGGCGACTAAGACAACGTCGCGGATCTCGCTGGTTTCGAGGGCCGCTCCAACAATACGGGCTTTCTCGATCAGCTTCCTGACTTCGGGCAGGCCAGCGAATTCGAAACGTCCCCCGATTCGACGATACTCCCGGATTTCCGTGGTGAGCTGCTGCTGGTTTTCAATCCATGCGCAATCGAGCGAAGGCAGAAGTTCGGCGATACGGCGCTGGCCCAAAGGCGAAGGGGCGTAACCGGCAAGCAGGTCGCGCAAAGTCTCGAATTCGAGCAGGCGCGAACTGGTATTGCTCACCGGATTGGGCACGAAGGCCATGCGATTTGATGTTACAACGGAGGACGGATTTCCGTGGGCAACAGCGATGATGATTCGGGGCTACCCTGCGGTGTAGAATCGACATCGCCGGTTCACAGTCACCGTGACGTGACTTCAGCGGACGGCCCCGTAGCTCAACTGGATAGAGCATCAGCCTTCGGAGCTGAGGGTTGGGGGTTCGACTCCCTCCGGGGTCGCCATTCGACAAGCCGGTTCCGTTCCAGCCAGCCTTACCGTAAACAGCAGCCCATCTCGATATGTGCACTCTGGTTACTTGCCGCTGGGCCGATTTCGCGGTGCAATTGCACTTGCGGGGCAGCCTGACTTCCGGAGCGAATTATGTTGCGTGTTTTTGGGTTTCTGGGCACGGTCATCACCATGGCGATCGGCATGTACATCTACTCTTTGCAGGTCAAAACACTGACTCCGAGCGCCTCCGGGACCGGCAATTCCGCTGAACTTGCCACCATCACGGGCGTGAAGAATGACCTGGTCGGCATCGCGAATGCTGAGCGCGGGTACCTGGCGACGCAAGGGAAGTATGCTTCATTGGAGGAGCTGATTTCAGGCAACTACATCACCATAAAGGGCGAGCGCCCTCCATATATTTACGATGTCGAACTCACATCGAGCAGCTTTAGGGCGACTGCCACTCGCACCACGAAAGGCGCTCCGGCACAACTCTGGATTACGGAGACCATGGAAGTTCAAGCGTCGGACTGACCAACTGGATCCCTCGCTTCACTGGGGGATCGCAATTCCTCTTGCAGGTCAGGGCTTTTTCCAGTCATGGCTTCTTCCAATCAGTCAACGACATGAGTTCGTCCATGATCTCCTGCAATCTTTGCAGTCGCCGTTCCTGATCGGAAGCTCCGACCATCTTTTTGCCACCCTGCAGGTACTGGCGGTTTGCTTCACTGATCTCTGCGATTTCTTCTCGCAACTTTCCAACGCGTTCTTTGACGGACTGAGGCATACAAGGATAGGCTAGCAGAGCATTTCGTACCTTTGTAAAGTTGTTTTTCACAGGGAACCCCGCCGTTTGCTCCACTCGTCCAAACGACGATATATTTACCGGGTACATCTTTACCGGATATTCAGGTCAAGCTTCTAATGTTCACTGACTTCACCGCCGCCGACCGCTGGACCAAGAAACAGGTTCACTGCCTCTACCAGGCCCTGGTAGTTGCGATCGCTACCCGCCACGCCGATGCGGTGGACATCAAGTTCCTGGTCGACGGCCGCCCGGTGTGGGTAGCCCTGCCGCACCCGGCCTGGGTCGAATACAAGTACCGCACCGGAAGGCTGATCACTGATTCTTTGGCGAAGGAAATCGCCGGCCATTTTCTGAAAACGGCGCTGGAATCGGGTGAAGGCGTAGGTCGCGAAATGTATTCACTCACCGTCGACGAGACTCTCAAGCATCTCGAAGGCGTCGTGGCGGAAGTCGAGCCCCCGATTGCTGCCAGCCGCTAGGCGTCCATTGTGAAATCGGATTTTCGCAGCCGAATTTTCGCTGCTCAGCGGTGAACTGATCTCTGTGCTTAAATCTAAGGCATGTTCGCCCGCAAACTTCGCGTGGAATACCAACAAGAAGGACGGCTTCACCCTTGTCCGTTGAAGTGGCTCGACAATTTCAGCATGCGCAATTTCACCAACGCATCTGTTTTTGACGACACGCTGCCGGTGGCCGACGGGAGTCTGGAAATTGGAACGCATGTCCCGCTCGATCAACTGAGGGACTCGATGGAAGACTGGTTTCGCCGGAAGGGCTATCTACCCAAAGATGCGAACCTGGTCTTGACCTTGGGATCGGAATGATCCGATTAAATCTTGGTTGGCATCTTGAGCAGGCGCGCAAATAAACGCACGATCATGCCGTCGAAGCGGGTGCCGCTTAGCTTCTCGAGTTCCGCCAGCGCTTGCTCGTCGGTTTTGGGAGGAGCGAAAGAGCGATCGCTGGTCATGTTCACGTAGGCGTCCACAACGGCGACGATGCGGCCATAGAGCGGTATACTCTCGCCCTTCAGTCCGAGAGGATAGCCGCTCCCGTCGAAGGCTTCGTGATGGGAGTCAATGGCCTGGGCCACGCGCTCGGTTTCAGGAAGCGCCCTTAGCACCTCCGCCCCCAGGCGCGGGTGGGTTCTGATCACCCCGAGCTCATCTTCCGTAAGGGCGCCCGGTTTGTTCAGGATTCGATCGGGGATGAACAGTTTGCCCAAATCATGCATCCGCGCCGAGAAAATGACTTCTTCCGCTTCCGGCGCAGACAGGTTGAGTCCGCGTGCGATCATCCCGGCATAATGCGCGCACTGCTCCCCATGGCCCGCTGCGTTATGTTCCCGAAGTTCGGCCGCGCGCGAAAGAGCTTCGACTGCCTCTTTCAAAGCCTTCTGGTCTGCGTCGCCGTCGCGCCCGCACAGTTTGCGGAGCGTGCTGACCAGTTCTTCGAGGTGCTCCGGCCCGTTATGGTCGCGCTGCAGAAATCCCTCGATAAAAACGGCGACAAGCTGCCGTTGTACCGAGGAGCCTTCACCGAACGCATCGGAAGTGGAAACCTGATTACCGCCTGCGTGCTTGGCAATGTACATGCCGGCATCCGCGATGCGAATCAAGTCCTCCATGGAAAATCCATGCACGGGAAAACTCGCGACACCAAAGCTGCCGGTGATATGGTGCTCTTCCAGCATGGGATCGGTGGCCAGCCACAACCGCAACCTCTCCGCCAGCACCTGTGCCTGCTCGATTCCGGTCTCGGGCATGAGGATGATGAATTCGTCGCCGCCGTAGCGGGCAACCACGTTCGACTGACGGCACTTCTGTTCGAGTAGCCGGCCAACCCTAGCCAGCACCAAATCGCCTTCCAGGTGGCCGAGCGAATCGTTGACCTCCTTGAATTTATCCAAATCGATCAGCACCACCGAGAACGGACGCCCCGAACGGGATGCGCGTTTCCACTCTGAACTCAGCGCCTCCCAGAAAAAGCGTCTGGTCTTGATGCCGGTCAGTCCATCGGTGATGGATTGTTGCTGCAGCTTCTGGAAGACGAAGGAGTTGTGCAATGCGGTCGCCAGAAGATCGGCCAGCGTGTTTAGGATCAGAACATCCTGGGGCGCGAATGCATTCTCATCCCGGCTCTCGACATTGAGCACACCCAGTAAGGTCTCTCCGTAACTGATGGGAAGGCAGAGCACTGCGCGCGATTCCGGCAGTACGCCAGCTAGTTGTCCCGGACCGGCGTTTTGCACCAGCGCGCTTACTCCGGTGCGCGCAACCTTTCCCAGAACTCCGCTGCCCACCGCGATGCGGCGGCCCAGCGTTTGCGATGTCGTTCCCGCCTCGGCTCTGATCTCGATATCCTTGGTGGCGTAATCCATGATGCCGATGCCAATGTGATCGTAGAGGAAGTTCTTCTGAATCTCGCGCACGATATCGGCCATCATCTGCGCGGCGTCTTCGCTCGAGATCGCCATCTTGGAAATGTTGTTAAGAAATGAGAGATGCTTGGCGCGGCGCTGTTCCTCGGTAAACAGGCGTGCATTCTCGATCGCCACCCCCAGTTGACCGGCTGCGGTTTGCATGACTTCGAGATCCCTGGCCACGAACTGCGATTCCCGCTCCGTGCTCAGCGCCGCCATCACTCCCGCCGGTTTGCCACCGAGGAAAATAGGCACGGCGCAGAAGGACCGGGCCGGCCGCGGAGGCACGAAATCGACCCCCAGTTTTAACCGCGTCTGTTCCAGATTGGATTCGATCAGCAGTGGCTGCCCCGTCCTCAGAATGTGCTCGGTCAATCCATTGCCAACCTTGCGCGAGCGCTTGGGGAGAATGTTGCCGTCTTCGATCTCCAGTTCGAAGCGAATCTCGTCTTCTTCCTGAAACGCAATGTAGAAGGTGGTGGTGTCGAAAATCTGACCCAGCTCGACCTGCACCGTGCGTAGCACCTCGTCCTGATTGAGATGAGAACTGATGGCCTGCCCGATCTCAGTGAGCAGTTCATATTCCTTGGTTCGCCGCTGCGCTTCATGCATTACGACATAGTTTTCCAGGGTCAGCGCGATCTGCAGGGCCAGCCCGATCAGCAGCCGCAAATTCGAAGAGCCGAACATCCGCCGTTCCGCATGTGGAAACAGAATTACCCCGAAGTTGTGCTCACGCGTTTGCAGGCTTACCGCCATCAGGTCGGTGATTCCCTCCGACAACAGCATCTGCTTGCAGGCCTCGAACCTTCCTCCTGAAAGCGCCGGCAAAGGCTCTTCCAGGTCGGCGATACCTCTGAAGGTAACCACTCCACCGCGCCTGTAGGCGAGCTCGGCGATGTAATCTCCGGCCTGCGTCCTTTGCAGTTTTTCCAGGAACTCCGCGGAGAATCCCTTTTGTACCGAGGGCACGGCGCCGCGCCACTGTTGCGAAACAAAAAAGACGGCGCGATGCGAAGGCAAAGGCGCGACTAACCGCTCAACGAAAGTTTGCACACTGGGGATCAAGTCAGATGCAGAGAGCAATCGGCGCGGATCGACACCCATGGTCGAGAAAGCCAATGCGTTTTCCTGCACTGCATTACGCTCATTTTCAAACAACACCATGACCATGGCGATGGCCAGTAACATCTGGGGAATCGGCCCCAGGAAACCTCCCAACTGGCCAACAACATCGAGGAAAGGTTGGCGAACCTGCCCTGCGTACATCAGCGCGGCCCATAGCGCCAAGGCGAAGGCGAGCGTCCGGAAGGCCACCGAATCCCTGCGAAAAGCGTAACGGTAAAAATGAAAAGAGCAATATAGCAGCGTCGCGGCCAGCCCAACTTCCAACCGCAAATAGATTGGCACCGGAGTCGCTTTCTCGCTAAATACCCCGTTCGCAATGTGCGCGCGCAAGCCTACGTATGCCAGCAGAACCCCGATCAACGTAAGCGCGACGTCAAACCATTTCAGCTGGAACGGCTCTTTCATCAGCCGGGTCGAAACGAAGATGCAAATCGCCATGACCACCAGCAACAGCGAGCTCAAAAAAGACAATAGCTCGGAGGGACCCTGGAAATACTCAACCGCCTGCAGGGCGTAGTGCAGCGTATAGGCCGCCCATGCCATTTGCCACGCACGAAAATAGTTGTGACGGCTCTGTTCGTAGAGGTAGGTGAAGACGAGAAGCACCAGCAGGGCCACGGCCCCAGAACTCAGCACCAGACCTGTGGCAACGCTATTCATCGGCTAACGCTTCCTCGTCATCTGAAATGGCGGCCCGGATGGAACTTTCGTTGGCCTAATCCTGTCACACTAGACAGATCGAAACAACAGGTGTCTTTCGGCAGGTTCCGCCCTGGGGCACGGCGTTTTTAGAATTATCTTCTTATAGGATGCGATACCGCCACCCCGGTTTCCCCCAAGAAGTTACATTCGTAACCTGTTAGTAACCAACCTTCCCGTAGAAACGCGGCTTGCCTCGTCTGGGCAGGGCCTCGTTATTGAAGACCGGGCGGGCCCGCCTCCAAGGCAGAGTGATAGAGCTGAAACCCCAATCCCGTTATACTCAAACGTCATGCTTCGCGTTCGATTCGCGCCGTCACCCACTGGCTTTCTGCACGTCGGCAGCGCCCGCACCTTCATTTTCAACTGGCTTTACGCCCGCCATAACGGAGGAACCGTCGTCCTGCGACTCGACGACACCGATGTCGAGCGCAACACCGACGCCTCCGTTAACTCCATCTTCGAAGGTCTGCGTTGGCTCGACCTCGGTTGGGACGAAGAATACAGGCAATCCGAACGGCTCGCCCTGCACCGCCAGATTGCCGACGCCATATTTCAGAAGGGCCTGGCTTATCGCGACTTCACCCCCGCCCACACCGGCGGCAACGAAAAATCTGGAGCCAATCAGACATGGCTCTTCAACCCGGGCATGCGCGAACTTTCCCGCGTCGAAAGCGACCGCCGCGCCTCGGCCGGGGAATCCTTTGCGCTTCGCTTTCGGGTTCCACGTGGAACAAGCGAGCAAGTTCACTTCAATGATGCGGTATACGGCGAACAAATCAAATCCGCCGACGACATCGAAGACTTCGCGCTCCTGCGTTCCGACGGCATGCCCACCTACCACCTCGCCTCCTGTGCCGACGACATCGACCTCCGCATCAGCCATATTATCCGCGGCCAGGACCATCTCTCGAACACCTACAAGCACGTGCTCATTTTCGAAGGCGCTGGCGCCAAGCCGCCCCAGTTTGCTCATCTCCCGCTGCTTGTCGCTCCCGACGGATCGAAGCTCTCCAAGCGCCGCCACGGTCCGGTGGTCAGCGTCACCACTTACCGCGACGCCGGATTCCTCCCGGAAGCCTTCATAAATTTTCTCTGCCTGCTGGGCTGGTCGCCCAAAGACAATCGCGAAAACATGACGCGCCAGGAACTTACCGACGCTTTCTCCCTTGAAGGCATCAATCGTGCCAACGCGGTCATTAATTTCAAGGAGCCCGCCGCGACGCTAGACGAAACCTTCGATCCGAAAGCGCTCTGGCTGAATGCTGAACACATCCGCGGGCTTTCGATCGACGACCTGAGCGCGCGCCTGCTTCCGGTCGTGCACGCCGCCGGATTCCCAATTACGCCGGAGAAAATGCGCGCGATCACTCCTCTCATCCGCGAGCGCATCAAACTTCTGCGCGACGTTCTCACCGCCGCCGATTTTTTCTTTGTAGACCAGCTCCCGCCCTACGATCCAGCCGAACTCATCCCGCAAAAGGGTGACGCGGCGACGGCGCTGAAGGTCTTAACCCGCGCTCAAGAGATCCTGGCGAAAACGGAATTTAAGCACGACCCGCTGGATCAATCTCTGCGCTCCGCCGCCCAGGAATTGGGGGTCAAGGCAGGTCAAATGTTCCAGCCGATCCGAGTAGCCGTTTGCGGACGCAAAAACGCGCCCCCGTTGTTTGAGACGCTGGAAGTGCTGGGACGGGAAACCACACTGGCAAGAATCGAGCGAGCCATTCAGAAGCTTTAAGCACATTGCTACCTCAGGAAGAAAAGATGCAAATGCCGCCACCAAAGCGCAGCGCCGAAGACCAGCAAAAGCCCAAACAGAAGGATGCCTACGCGCCGACCCGTCTCGTCGCGCTGCGGCGCTAGCCTGGCGATTAGCGCCCCTAGGATCAGTCCGGATACGAGCCCTCCAACGTGCGCCGCGTTGTCCGTGTGACCTAAGAAGGCTCCAAGCACAAGGTTGTAACCGGCGAACTTCAGCACGCTCATCAGGAGTCCCGAAACTACTGTCTTTGGCAGCGCGAATTCGCCCAAGTAAAAAGCCGCGATCAGGGCACCTGCAATTCCGAAGATTGCTCCAGAAGCTCCCGCGCTCACACCGATGGGATTCCAAGCAATGCTGGCCACACTCGCCGCGAGGCCGGTAATCAGGTAAACCGCGCCGAATGTCCACCGGTCGTAAACCGACTCGGCCAGTCTGCCCAGGCCCCATAGACACCACATATTAAGAGCGATGTGGGTGATACCAATGTGGATGAAGACGCAGGTCAACAGTCGCCACCACTGGCCTCCGATTGTGTAAGGACCGAAATTTGCTCCCCAGTCCACCAGTTGCTTGGCTGTCGGCTCGAGGGGCGAGACGCCCGCCAATGTCATGGCCACAAACACCGCAACATTGATACCGAAAATCGCCTGCGTAACCACCATGGAACTGGATTGCGGCCGGGTCCACGGCGCAGGTTCGACTCGCTGGATGGGAGAATCCTCGCCGCGCTGCGCGGCTTCATGCTGCACGCACCACCGACAAATCTTCTTGCCGAAGGTGAGAGCTGGGAGCTGACGACCGCACTGAATGCAGTTTGCCATGAAGGATCGAAGACCGCCTCCCGCCACCGGTGATCGCTGGAACGGCGCGGAGCCTCTCGACGCAGATTATCACGTGGATTCGTTCGCCAATGGCAGAGAGCCGCCGCGAATCCCCTCTTCCCATATAAAATACAAAGAGTATGAGCGTTGCGAATTCATCTACTATTGATGCTGCCATGAGCTCTCCGTCCGAGCCTCGCCCCTCGAACTTCATCCGTGACATCGTCATTGAAGATCTGAGAACGAAGAAGTACGGCGACGCCGTCATTCAAACTCGCTTTCCTCCTGAGCCCAACGGCTACCTGCACATCGGCCATGCGAAATCCATCTGCCTGAACTTCGGCTTGGCTCACGAATTCGGCGGCAAGACCAACCTACGGTTCGACGATACCAACCCGGAGAAAGAAGAGCAGGAGTATGTGGACTCCATCATGAAGGACGTCCGCTGGCTGGGCTTTGAGTGGGATGGCCTTTACTACGCGTCCGACTACTTCGATCAGCTCTACGAGTGGGCGGTCAAGCTGATCAACGATGGCAAGGCGTACGTGGATGACTTAAGTGCGGAGGAAATTCGCAAGTATCGAGGCACGCTCACCGAGCCTGGCAGGGAAAGTCCGCATCGCAACCGCACCGCCAAGGAGAACCTTGATCTGTTTGAGCGCATGCGCAAAGGCGAGTTTCCTGACGGATCGCGAGTGTTGCGAGCCAAGATCGACATGGCGTCTCCGAACCTGAACCTGCGCGATCCGGTCATGTACCGCATCCTGCACGCGGAGCATCACCGCACCGGCGACAAATGGTGCATCTATCCTATGTACGACTTCGCGCACGGCGAGTCCGATTCGATCGAACACGTGACACACTCTGTCTGCACACTCGAATTTGAAGACCATCGCCCGCTTTACAACTGGTTCATCGAGCAACTCGGCATCTTCCCGTCGCAGCAAATAGAGTTTGATCGCCTCGGCCTTACCTATACGCTGCTCAGCAAGCGCAAGCTGCTCACTCTGGTGCAGGAAAAACGCGTCACCGGATGGGACGATCCGCGGATGCCCACGCTCTCCGGCATACGGCGTCGCGGCTACACACCGGAGGCGATTCGCAATTTCTGTGCGGCCATCGGAGTCTCGAAGACGAATGGCACGCTTGAGCTTGCGATGCTTGAACATTTTGTCCGCGAAGACCTGAACAAGCGCGCGCCGCGCGTGATGGCCGTGCTACGGCCCTTGAAGGCCGTGATCGATAACTATCCGGAAGGTCAGGTAGAGGAGGTCGACGCGGTCAACAATCCCGAGGACGAAAGCGCCGGGAAGCGCAAGATGCCATTTTCCAAGGTGCTCTACATCGAGCAGGACGACTTCCGTGAAGACCCGCCCAAGCAATATTACCGCCTGTCCCCCGGGCGCGAAGTTCGCTTGCGCTATGGCTACTTCATTACAGCCAAGACGATAGTGAAGAACGATAAGGGAGAAGTGGTTGAGGTGCACTGTACGTATGATCCAGCCACGCGCGGCGGCAATGCTCCCGATGGACGTAAGGTGAAGTCGACCATCCACTGGGTCTCAGCCGCGCACGCTATCGACGCCGAAGTGCGCATCTACGACAAGCTTTTTACGAAGGAAGACCCGAATCAAGTTGAAGAAGGCCAGGAATTCACTGCGAACCTGGATCCGAACTCGCTGGAAATAATCGCGCGGGCCAAGCTCGAGCCGTCGTTGGCGAATGCGCCGGTCGAAGGCCGCTATCAGTTCGAGCGCCTCGGCTATTTTTGTGTGGACCCGGACTCCAAACCGGGACGTCTGGTGTTCAACCGCACCGTGGCGCTAAAAGATACCTGGGCCAAGGTCGAGAAGAAGATCGACAAGAAATCGGGATCATAGACGTCTTGTTGGTAGAGACGTGGCGGCTTGCCGCGTCTCACATCAGAGCACCCGGCACGCCTCATCAAACTCAAGACGTGGACTGCGGGGAAAGAGCTTGCTCGGGTCTCCATAACCGAGATTGCAGAGGAAATTCACCTTCCATTTGCCGTCGGGGAAGAATTCCGCGTTCACTTTGGCCTTGTCGAAACCGGACATCGGGCCACAATCAAGCCCCATAGCCCGTGCGGCTAGGATGAAATAACCTCCCTGCAGTGAACTGTTGCGGAAGGCCGTTTCATCGATTAATGACTGATTCCCTGCGAAAAAGGAGCGCATGTCAGCATGGGGAAATAGCTTGGGCAGCTTCTCGTAAAACTCGGCGTCCCAGGCGACAATGACGGCGACCGGAGCTGCTTTTGTTTTTTCCACATTGAGGGGAGCGAGGGCGGGCAGAAGACGCGCCTTCGCCGCTTCGCTTTCGAGAAATACGAAACGGGCAGGAGTCGAATTCGCGCTGGTTGGACCTATGCGCGCAAGATCATAAACTTCGCGCAGCGTTTCCACGGACACGCGTTTAGGAAGCCATGCTGAGTGTGTGCGGGCCTTGCGGAATAGCTGGTCCAGTGCATCGCTGGAGATCTTCGTTGAGTGCGCAGCGGACTGTTGTGTTTGTGTCATCGTTCTTATCTCCTGTGGTTTTGGTCAACTGCTTTGGATGCTAAAGATCACCAGGAGATTCTAGGCCCGTGAGCGAGAGGGCGAGAAACACATTGGGCGGGAGTCACCGCAGCACTGCGTAATGTTACAAAACTGATCTACTTCCATGGTCCGCCGGTGTGCACCATCCACAGATCGGTGTCCGGCGAAGTGATCACGTCAAACGGCATCCAGAAGTAACCCCGCTGTCCCCAACTGTCACCCCAACTGTTTTGCATAAGCGCCAGTTGTTCCGTCAGGTCATAACCCAGGCAGAGCACCTCGTGGCCGCCTTCTTGTTGTTCGCCCGGCGTCGGAATCGGCATAATGCCGGTGTCCGCAACCCGCTCGCTCATGAACGACTCGTAAACCACAAATCCGACCAGAACAGGCCACGGCGATGGATCCGATAGGCAACTGAGAACGTCAGGCAAAGTTCCGATGCGGTGATAAGCACCGGTTTTGTACTTGAGCGCGTTCTGCGCTTGCTCCGCCGTTGGCGTAGTGAACTTGCCCGAGACGTAAGGATACAGCGAGGCCTCACAACAACCTGTTGCCGTGAGCACCTGGCACCCGGTGCGCGGCATCGCGCCTTCGTCCTTTGGGAAGAAACCGTTGGCGATCAGTTCTTCGACATAGAGAAACTGCGGGCTCAGCATGGGCGAGGTTTTCTCATACCTCCGTGCGATCCATTCGCGCGCGGACGAGAAGGCATGTCCAGTGCAACTGCCTTCATCGCCCTGATCTTTGATCGGTCCGCCCCACTGCCGAAGATCCACATGTTGCAGGACAGGTCGTGCCGGCGAAGAAGAGCAGTACATCCGATCCCGCACATCGTGAACATCGCGAACCGCTCCGAACTTACGGTTTGTCACTGGAGTCGTCCGAAAGTGATTATCCGCACGAGTTTCGAGCGGTGGTGAAGCTTTAGTCTTGGGGTCGCCGCATCCACCGCCGCGTTGCCAGTCTTCGCCACCAGGATGCGGTTGTAATGATCCGCGAAGGTGGAGACGCTGTATGGCGGCGCAGTCCTCGAGCTTCGGGTTACAGCCGCGTTCTGACAGGATGGAATTACTGAGGTGACTGCATTCACTGTGCTTGCCACCAAGTCAGCAAGCAGCGTAATTTTCGTTTGCGTGTTCGGATCGCTAACCTGTGCGACCTGAAGCACGAGTTGCTGATCGGTCTGATATGCGCTAACAGCGGCTTGCAACTCCTGGCAAGCGCCCGGCGCGGATCCCGACGAGGCCGAGGCGAAGTCCGCAGCCAGTGTCTTGATGGCCGTAGCATCGGCGTTGATCTTCGCTGCTAGGGCGCTGTTCACCGGCTGGTTATTGGCCACAGCGACGATTTGCAGAATGTTGACCAGCGCCGGCGCCGCCGCCGCCAGAATGGAATCGAGCGTCGTCACCCAAGCGGTCGAACATGCGGTACAGAAAATGGCAAGCGACAGTACAACTACAAGAGCGTTCTTCATAAATGTTTCTCCCTGATTTTTCGGAATTAATTTCCCTTACTTTCGTGAGAGGTACCCGCTGTCGCCGGCTCGGTTGCGGAGCTCTTGCAGCTCCGTTTGGATGAGCAGTAGTTGCCCTTGAATGCCTTTCACCGTGGCCTCATTGCTGTTTCCCATGGCCTGCAGCGCCGCGATCGCAATATCGCGCACATTGGCCTGCGCGATGTGCTCCTTCTTCCACGACTGATCCTCGACTCTCTGCTGCTCGCGCTGGCCGGCCAGTTTCTGCGCCGCCCCAAATGCCAGAACACCATTGATCAGGAAGCCCAGGAAGGCAATCGTGGCCGCACCGTAATTGCTCCAGAGAGTTGGCGCGATCTGGGTTAGCATCATGGCTTCCCGGTCCCCTGGTCCGTTTTTGAGTTGACGCCCGTATAGGGCGAAGGCAGCCAATGCGCTACAATGACGGCCAGCGGCGCAAAGATCGCCGCGGTACCAGCGTGGTTCATCCAGAATGAAGCGATCGCCGGCGTCGCCGCATTCGCGATCGAGGTAAGCAGCAGCACAACGGTAGGCAGATAAGCAGCGTACTTTTTCAAGATAGTATCTCCTTGTAATAGCAGTTACACCGACCGTCGCGGGCGTAGGGCAGTGAAATCAGTCATACCCTGATGCCCGACTCATAGGCCGTCCAGGGCGAACGCTTCGTTAGGGCTTCCCGGCGCAATGACAGTCCCTCTTGCCGCAGGCCAACGTGGACCCATCCGTATTCGAGGATGAGTTGGTCGTATTCGATATCGGACTTCAGGATGGCCAGCGCCACTTCAACCGGCGTACCGAAAGCCGGACAAATCATGTCGCAGGCCAGACCCTGACAGTGCGCACTCGTCACTACTCCGCCGACTGCTTCGTTGACCTGCGGAGAGCGGTAGCCGCTGTGAACGACAATGGGCCTGTCCCCAAGCAGCGTTCTGATCCTTTCCATGACCGCCGCCACCAAGCCCAGGTTTGTAATAACGATCGAGCTCGGAGCGTTGTCGAGCCCGAGCCGCGCCGCCGCTTCGGAGAACGTAAGTTCCTCCAATGTGAAATGCTCTGAGATTTTCATGGGGATTCTCGTTCTAGCCTTCGTAGAGTTCTACGATCAGAACTGTCCGAGCGGCAGTTGCTCATGTTCCGAACACAACTGCTGGCTTCGCTGCTGAATGGATTTCAATTCGCCGAGAGCAAATCCACCACAAACACATCGTTGCGCGGGCAAGCCGAGTTGGAGAGCGATGCGTTCCCGCATCCCGGCCAGTTAGCCGTTCCCGTATCGGAAGCGTTGCTGAAAGAAGAGCAGGTGCCTCCAACCAGGTTCCCGGTGAACGTAGTGCCGGTCGTGGAAGTGATAAGAACGTGGTGATTCAGGCAGGATTCCGCGGTCCCGGTGATGGCCGCATACATTCCCACCACAAACGTCGTCGGATTTGTTGCCGTGATGGTCGCGTGGCCGGCGCCATCGGCCGAAGTCGCGGAGATCGTTCCGCTGGTCGTATTGGCGGCGCTCACCGGGTCCAGGCAGGCTTGCCCGCTGCCGCCCGTCCATCCGTTCGTGCACCCGAGCGTCAGATTCCAATCGCTAGTAAACAAAACAAACTGGCCATTCGGGGAGATCGTGGTCGTCGCGTTCTGGGAATAGAAGTCGAAATTCGTGCCGGTGTTGTAGGTCTGGGCCAGGCGGTAGGCGCAGGACGAAGCCGTTGGAGTGCCACCGATGGTGTAAGTGCAGTGCTTCCCATATGCGTTCGCGGCGTTGGGATAGATTCCCCCGGTTCCATTGCCGACGGAGTTCTCAATGGCCACGACCTCGTTTTGCCAGGCGCCGACGTTGTAGTAGGGCGGGCAGGCGTCGGTTGGAGAACTGCCAGGAGTTCCGGTGATGTCGCAGACGTTTTGTGGATAGGAGATTTGCGGTTGCCAATCCTGGCTGCCCTGGTTCCGATGCGTGCTGTGCTGGTCGATCTCGGTGAGCGCGACCGGGAAGATTACCGCGTCTGGTTCGGTTGCGTTGTGAAATTCGAACGCGATCGTTTGATGCCCAACAATAAAGTAGTCGAACGTGAGTTCTGAGTGTCCCGAGCCTTCCGGCTCCGGCACGATTCGAATGTTCGTCGTTCCCGTTTCCCAGACTGTCTCAGTATCACTGCATACCGTGCCACTGCAAGACCCCGGATTGCTTGTTGATTCCCCACTGGCCACGCTCAAACTGGAGTAGAGCGGATTCAGCGAGTTGGTCGCCTCGTGCAGGTAGAAACGGTCGGGAAGCGCAGTGCCGCCGCTCTCGCCTACTGGGTATTGAGTCAGATCAGCAGAATCACAAGGAGGAGCAGTTCCCGCAGAACAGTTCCCTTCGGTCGGCGCAGCCTCATTCGGCCAGATGCTCGCCGAACTGTCACCGAAGTTGCCGGTGATCCACCCGTCGCAGACATCGTATAACCGCCACCCTACACCCCCCCCAGGACCCTTCCCTACGCTGACGTTCATGATATAGATTGGCCCATAATACCCCGCGAAGTTAATCGGGTCCGCTCCGGATGGCGTTGGGCAGGTCTTGCTCGGATAACTGGCGGTCGCGGAAGAAACTCCACCCGTGCCGGTCACCGTACTTAGATATTGGAAAGCTGTCGAGGTTGGGTTAGTGCACCCGCTTGCTGTCCCACAGACCGTCCAAGGCGTGCCCGTGGCCGAGTTGTAGGCGGTGGTTGTGGTAACACCCGAAATCACCACCGGCGACCCAACCACCGGCGCCCACCCGGTTTTCGCGTTGTTACCCACCGAAACGACCGTCCCGTTCCCGCTGATGCTGGTTAGGGTCGGCCCGGCCCCAAACATAGGATTGTTCTGTCCGTCGTCCGACATAACGAACGAGACTGCCGTGTCGTAGTAATCGACGGCAGCAATCCCCATATAAGTAGTGGCGAAGTCCGAAGGAATGGGAGAGCATCCGCCACACCCCGGAGGTGCAAGTGGATTCATGATGACGGTGCGGTTGAAGATCCAGTTTGCCGCGTTTGCGAAGGTGGGAGCGACGTTGGAACTTGTGCTTCCGCCGGGAACGCAAGATCCTGTTCCAACCGGAACCGTGCAGGCTTGGATCACGATTTGGTTGATGGAGGGTGGAGACGGCAGCTCCTCCCAAATCAGGTTTGGATTGCTATAAGACCAGGCGTATTGCGCGCCGTCCGCGAAATTCACGCAGTTGGTGAGGCAACTGTCTCCCGTGACAAAGCCCTGAATCGGCGTGGCGGTAGACGCCAAAGTCGCCGGATTAAAGGCGAAAATGCAGCCTTCGCCACTCACCGGAACAACGAGGAGTTTAGAAGCATCGGGCGCTATGTCTCCTGGATTGTAGGACGGATTACCGGTGCAAAGCCCTGACTGCGTGTTGTAATCCGTGATCCGGGCAACCTGGGTTCCGTAGAATGGCTGGGTGACAATATTCCCCGCGCCCGTCAATCCGCCCGCGGACGTGACCGTGCCGCACGCGCCCAGGTTTTGCCATTCCGATCCGGGAGGTTCCGTCGAGTTGCCGGCTTCGAGCGACAGATACACGTTACCGCTCACCGACACGGTGGCGTTGAGCGCATAGCTTCCTGCAGTCCAAGGCGCAGCTCCCGGCGTGTAGGTTCCATTCGCCCAGTAATTGCAACCGAGGTACGGAGTCTGAGTCGCGGTGGGGCAGTTCGTTTCCGTTCCCAGCTCACACCAGTTCGTGATGGCAGAGGGATAGGTGAGGGGGCCGGCGGCGATCTGGAAGAACTGTGCCGCACCTGAGTAAGTCCCGGGGCCCGAGTACACCGCCTGCCCCAAAGCCGGAAGACAAAAAACTAACACCGCCAAAAACTTCTTCATCGCTTTTTTTGCTCCACAAGAAATCGCATCTTTCACCACACGCGGGAGAAGTTTTTTCGCGATGCTCCGCGCAGATCCATGCGCTCTGCACCCGAGGTCACTCTCGGCTTCGCTATAATGTTTCCTTGCTCTTCCCCCCGCTATTTGTGTATGGCTTCATGGAAAGGGAACTATGCCAACTGACGTAGTCATGCCCCAGATGGGCGAGTCAATTTTTGAAGGAACCATCACCAAATGGCTGAAAAAAACCGGTGACAAGGTCCAGCGCGACGAACCACTGTTCGAGATTTCCACCGACAAGGTCGACGCCGAAATCCCCGCCCCTGCCAGCGGTGTCCTTCAGGAAATCAAGGTTTCCGAGGGCAACACAGTTCAGGTCAACACCGTCGTAGGCGTAATTGGGGACGGCAGCGGTGCTTCCGCGTCTGCCCCCGCCAAGGCTGTCGCTTCCGCGGCTCCAATATCCGCGAAGAAAGAAGCTCCGGCTGCGCCGCCGGCGCCCGCCGTCAGCGCTCCCGAGGACGAAGATTCCGACGTGCGCTCTTCTCCGCTCGTCCGCAAGCTCGCCCGCGAGCACAATGTGGATCTGGCAAAAGTGAGCGGCACCGGCACCGGCGGCCGTGTCACCAAGCAGGATGTTCTCGATTTTGTCGAACACCGCGCGGTTGCTCCAATTGCGGCGCCCCCATCCCGTCAAGCCTCAGTCCCTGCGCCGGCGGTCATTCCCGGCGACCTGGTGCCCATGTCCCAAATGCGCAAGATCATCGCGCAGCGGATGATCGAATCGCGCCGCACCAGCGCTCACGTCCACTGCATGTTCGAAGTGGACCTGACTCGCATCGTCAATTTGCGAAACAAGCTCAAGAACGGCTTTGAGCAGCGCCACGGCGCGCGGCTTACCTTTATGCCGTTCTTCGTGCGCGCCGCCATCATTGCCCTGCAGCAATATCCGATCGTTAACAGCTCGCTCGAAGGCGACAGCATCCGCCGTCACAAGCACGTCAACGCCGGCATCGCCGTCGCGCTCGATTGGGGACTCATCGTTCCCGTTCTCAAAAGCGCTGACGAACTGAACTTCCTCGGACTCCAGCGCGGCATCACTGACCTCGGCGAGCGCGCTCGTTCGAAGAAGCTCATGCCGGCTGACGTTGAAGGTGCGACCTTCACCATCACCAACCCCGGCCAATTTGGCGCGGTCTTCGGCTTGCCCATCATCAATCAACCGAACGTAGCCATCATGGGTGTCGGCGGTATCACCAAACAACCGATGGTGATCACCGACAAAGACGGCACAGATTCCATCGCCATCCGTTCCGTGGTTCACCTCACGCTGGGCTACGACCATCGCGTTGTCGATGGTGCCGTCGCCGACCAGTTCATGGCTGTCGTGAAAAAGTCTCTCGAAACCTGGAGTGAAGAGGTCGGCTAGCCGACATTTTGACGTGGCAAGGTGTCGTCGTTCGCGCAACCTCAAACTAACGGCGTTTCGCCAAGAAGTAATGGCCCATCTTCCGAACGCTCGATAAAATATCGAGCCACGTCATCGCGGAGTCCCGGTTTGTTGCCTGTCCAACGCCACAATCCCTGGTAATCTCGCGCGATGTCGGTAGCCGGATTGAAGGCCCACTTTTGCAGAAGCGCCCAACGTTCTCCATAGGCACGCAGCGCCTTGCTGCCGTGGAAAGCATGCGTCGCGAAATTGTCGATGCACCCCATCGGAGATCGGCCCTCGATGCGGTCCAGTCTCGCGGCACGCGCTTGCCAATTCAGCACAGCTTCCACGTAGGGCCCTGTGCACCGCTTCATTTCCGCTGCCGCGTTGGTCGCTTGCACCAGTCCGAAGGCTTGATGCCAGTCCGCGCTGCCCAGGATGCACGTGTCCAACATACCCCCTACCATCTCGAAAGCATCACGGCGCCACGACCACGCGCCTCCGGTCGCTCCCGGAGCATGACCGAAGGGGAAAACTTCCGACGGTTGCAGCGGAGCATAGTAAGTATCAGCTCCTCCACGCCGCGCTCGCCGGGAACTCAGGAACTCGGTCGGGTGCATATAATTCCAAGCAAAACTCGCGCTCATGCGGTAAGGACGGTGACCGACATGGCTCGTCGCCGTCTCGCCCGTCAGGTCGGCATATGCGCTAAAAAGCTGAACAAAGCTATGGTGCTGGAGCATATGGATTGCCTCCAGCGCCCAGTCATACCGCGTGAAGTGGAAGTCGCCGTCCACATAGCCGCCGTACTGCCAGTCTGGTGGAAACCGGCGTACGCCTTCATTGATCGCGCATTCCTTGATCCATAGGCTCGAGTCGGTCCGCAGTTGCAAATCGAGCGGATTGTCAGAGCTGGTGACTTCATGCGGCCGGTCTGCGAAAGCAACCTCGACCACATGGAGCACGACGTTCGGACTTGCCTCCATGTGAAACCGGAAATCATGGAAAGCTTCTCGTCTTCGCTGCCAGCGGTACGGGTTTGAATACACCGAAACGATGTGCAATTTCTGGTCTCGGAGTACTCCACGAACTCGCGATGAACGTTTGGGTGCTTGAAGGCCACGCGCTTCCTCTCGATCCAATGCCGCCGGCAAGTTCCGGAACATCTCTGCCTCAATCACCTGATGGTCCGATCTCCCCGATTTCTAAGTTAGTGGATAGTCAACATGCAGCGCCGCCGAATACCGTGAATACCTTGGCGGAGTGCTGCTGTCATAGCTCCTTAGGAAATAGTCCTGCGCCCGCGCGTACCGCGTAAGCGTAAAGCTGCTGGTCGTAAAACGACCTATAAGGTTGCCATTGTAACCAATTCCCCACCCCTGGTCTGAGTTTCTAACTTCAATACCCCCGCCGGTCGGGGGAGTGAATCCGGCGTCAATCGTCACTGTCGTCGAAGTCACATCCGTGGCCTCTGCGTCGGTGAGATCGGCAAGATAAAAATTTCCCACCTCGCTCACATCGATCGGCGTCAGCACCTGCGTCTGTTTCATCAGAGCTGCGACAAAAGCAAAGTCGAGCGAGGGATCGCCCGCATCCACAAACCGTAGGGTGTAACGGCTGTTTTCGCCGGCTATGTCTGTGATCTCCACATCCACTTCGCGCACGATCGCCGTGAACGTCGCCGCGCGTGATGGAACATTCACTGCCAGCCCGTCTCCGGGAAAAATATCTGCCGCCCCACCTGGCAGAAACTGGCTCCAAGCCTGGTACTCCCCACTCCATCCCTGCCCAGCGTCGTCCAGCAAAGCCAGTGCGGCGATTTCGCAATCCGCATCCGTGCGCGGAACCGGCAACTCAATCTCGCGTACGCTTCCACGCACTCCATCATCGCCGCCACTCTGGTGAGCGGCGATGCTAGCCGAGTCGACGACTCGAGCGCTCGCATGGCTCTGGCCGCGATAAGTCACCGTGATCAACTGATTGGCGACCGGTATGTACTCAGGATAAAACTCCAATGCAGGCGCGGTCGTGACCTGACATGCAGCGCCGTCCAGCAAAGATCCCGTTAACACCGTCACTGGATCTTCCCCAGGCAATGTGCCGCTCACCAGGGCATCGACCGGCAGCCATATATAGGTGAACGCAAGCGAGCACTGAATGCTGCCGGCATTGATGAGCGCATAAGTACAGAAGCCCGGTGCATCCGTTATGACATCGTCGAACAGAACGGTAGCCGGCGCTATCTGTGTCGCGGGGTTAGTCGGATCAATATCCTGCACCTGTAGTACGACTTGTACGTCGCCCGCGACCGCGCCGCCGCCTCGCGGTGATCCAGACGGGTGCAGCGACGAGTGAAACACCTGTTGCATCCGGTATGTTTCAGTCGGATACAGCATCGTTGTAAACACGTAATGGTGCCCGGCCTGGGTGGCAAGAGGAGTACCTGTGACTGAGCCGCCGACCAGCGCTTGAATATTGCAGTAGGGGCCCAGGGGTGTAATGCGAAAGCCCGCTATGCAATTCGCAATCGAAACCGCTCCCGCATACAGCCCGCCGATCACGCCATCCGATGCCCCATTGAACACCACGTCCCCGTGTTCCAGCATCGTCGCCCCGCCCAACTCGACCTGTTCGACAAAGTTCAGGAGCGTTTTCCCATCGACCCCCGTTCCTCCCGCAACCTGCAATTGGCCGTTGCTGACCGTAATCACAGCGAGCGGGTCGGTTACGATCCAATGGGTCGGATCCAATTCCGTATAGATCTCATCAAGAATCGTGCGGTTGTAGAGTGCAACCTGACTGCTGCGCGTGAACGGCTTCTGTGACATGTAGAAGTAGCTCGTCTCCCCGTCACCGCAGAAGTAATCCTTCACGTGCGCACCCGGTTCCAGTGGCCCCAGAATTGTCAGGTCGTTAACCAGCCGGTTCACACTCTGCAATTGGAGGTCGACGGGAGAAAACGTGGCCGCGCCTTCCGCGAGTGCGTAGGTGTTTGCCGCCAGCGGCGCAAAGAGCAGATTGCCGTTGTCGTCCCGGTAAGAACAGCGCGCCGATAGCGCAATCTCCGCCGCCGATGCGGTCCATTTTTTCGCCGGGTTAACGCAGTAGTACGGAATCGGATCGCCCGCCTGAACGCCGGTCACACCAAACCATCCCGGCAGCGCCTCCGCCGTCAGCTGATCGAACGCGCTGCCAGCGTTCCGGTCCACAAACGGGGGAGGCGGGGGAGGCGCCTTCTGGTCCATCAGCATCACGTCGCTAAGTGCATCTACCTCGTATCGGTAAACCAGTCCGCGATCTGCCCAACCCAGATACTGATATGTCGGAATCTCGACAATATCGCCCGTGAACAGATCATTGCCGCTGCTCAAGTTCAACGTAACTCGACCGCCAAGCGCCGGCACCACCAAGTTTCCCGTTCCGGCGACGAGGCAAAACTTCAACCCGGCTGGACTGTTGAGCTTGCGCACCAGGATCGGACTTTTGTTTGAATCCACGAACGCGGTGTAATCCTGCGGCCCAAGGCCGTCGAGATTGTCGATCGTTAATTTCATGACTTATCGGAAAATTCCGTGGTCCCCTATGCGCCTCTGTGGCTGCCCTGTGGTTAAGCTCTTGCCGTGCCTCGATCCGAGTGCATCCAGTAACTGGACTCTAATAAACTGCCGCCCCACTTGCTGGGAAATAACTCCGATAACACAGCACCAGCGCTCCATCATTGATGTCCACTGTTGGCAGCGCCGTAAACGACGCCTGCAACGCCCACTCTCCGATGGGCTTTTGAATCTCGATCAAGCTCTCCCGCGCCCACTCCGGCTTTACCGTGCACGGACTCAAAATCGGATAAAAGAAATACACGCATCCGCCCGATTCCTCTTCCGTTACGAACAACCCCGACCACTGTTGGAGAAACGCGCCGCCCTCGCGGTCCACAAAAGCCATCACCTGCTGCACAGACGCCCCGCTCGCCGGCATTCCTCCCGGCAACGGCTGCGTTAGCAGCAACGATGTCGCCGTCACCAGCGCGACTCGGCCCACGTTGAACGTCACCCGCCGCACATAGTTGGCATCCCATAGTACATCTTCCGGATTCTGTACATATGCGCCCGAAATGCCGGTGCCCACGTAGCCTACTTGTTGTGCGTAGTCCACATCGCAGGCGACCAGGTCGCCAGCCTCGAATCCGGCGACGGCCCCCGCTCCCAACACCAGTTCCTGAGCGGTTGAGCCTGCGAGCAACGGCACGGCCGTCAACGGAATTCCACCCGATCCTGCTGGCGATGCGCTCGTATCCGTTGCCAGCACGTTCATGTGCTCCGCACCTCCCGCCAAAGCCATCTGCAACTTTCCCCAGTCCCGAAATTCGAAGTCAACCCGGGCTCCTAAAACACGCCGAGCTTGTGCCGACACCGCACCCACGGTCCCACCAATCAAGCCCTCGATCTGCGATGTGCTCGTGCGCTGAAAGTTTTCGATCCATCCCAGGTCAATCCACGGCACCGGTGGGGCATCGAGTTGGAAGCCACTGTTTTGCGATGGATCAAAAACTGCG
This sequence comes from uncultured Acidobacteriaceae bacterium, assembly GCA_963747545.1. GTDB lineage: Bacteria > Acidobacteriota > Terriglobia > Terriglobales > Acidobacteriaceae > Acidiflorens. The sequence continues at coordinate 1,013,008 of CAVVFQ010000007.1, forward strand.
GTCGGACCGTTCACTCTGTCCACCGGCGCAAAGTAGGCACGCGTCTGCCGCGCTATCGGCCGTAGCCCCGCCCGCGTCACGCTTCTACCTCGGGCAGAAAGAAATAAATCCTCAGCTGCGCATATCGGTCCACGAGCGCCGCGCCAGCGCTCCACTGCTGTTTCGGGATCGAAGCATCCCCCGGCGCATTTCCCATTATCGGCACCGTCCAGAAAATCCCCGATCCCAAGTCAGCGCTCGGAGTCTGGCTGTAATCGAGCATTTCGGTATGTGGCGGGTCGCAGATTCCAAGCAACTCGTCATCCATCTCGGCCAGTACGCGCCCTCGATCCACTCCCGTACCGCCGCTGCCTTCACTTGCGTACCAAATATGGCAATCCACTCCCAACATCGGCCGCGTACTCTCCGCGATCAGAATGTCGCCAAAGTCCACGTAGAACGCTCCCGGCTGGGCTTCCCCAAACCGTGGCTCCATGTTTTCACGGACCACGATCGCCGGCACCGTAACCCCGTCAATCACCATCGTTCGTGCCGGATTCAACGCTGTAAGCCGATCTCGCAGCGCCATGTAAAAGCTGTCCTTCGCTGCCTGCATATCTCTCCTGTTGGTCCGTCGTAACTCGCTGCCCTCGCAGTAGCTTGTTGTTAGAGGAACTGGCCTCGGTCATCGAATGACTGAACACAAGAGCACATCCGTTGGATCGCCCGATGGCCCAATGATCCGATCACCCGCCGCCTACGACACCGCCGCCACCCGGTACAGATAAGTCACACCACCCACTCGCTCGACGACGAACCCCTCTATGTGGAACACTTCGCCGCAGTACACCAATCCCAGCGCTGTTTCAAACAACACCTCTGCCGAAGCCACGTTCCGCTGACTTACTTGTTCTGCCATCGCCGCCTGGCCCGCCAGTAACTCGATGCGCCGCCGGGGTCCGTTAGTCTCAGTGGTTAGCTCCCGGACAACCACTGGCGCGATCAGCGCCTGTTCCACTCCCGGATCAACCAGACCGAGCCCCGCCACACCATCGGCAGGCAGTCCCGCTGCTGCAAACAGCAAGATCACTTCCGTGCCGCCGAGTGTTCGTAACATGGCATCCGCTGCGCGCACTGCCGCCGCTCCAGAAATTCCACTCATGGTCATCCCACTCTCTGCGCCACAAAGGGCGCCAGCAGCTCCTGCACCGTCGCATCCAGCAGCGAATCGGAGAAGTACCACAACTGCATTCCGTCCGGGACAACATTCTTCTTCACATTCAGCGCTGGAGTAGCTTGCGCATTCTTTACCAGCTGCGCGCACGCCACCATCACCGGATTGGGAAACGTCTCAAACCCAGCCGTATAGACAATCTCGATCTCGGTGAACGCCCACCCCATCACATTCACCGGAAGCGTGACTTCCCCCGTCTCCGGAAAGTAATCGAGGTCCGCCACGTTTAAATCCACCCACGTTCCTGGAATTCCAAACGCGAGAGCCACGTCCCACAAATCCGCTTGGTAATCCAACTCGCCCCGCCGGGGCGTTGCGTACCGAGCTTGCGCCGAGACAATCGGCGATGTTGCGGGCGCCAGCGCAGAGAGCGGCAGATACGTAAGCTGCACCGGCCGTTGCCCGTTCTCCGTTCGCAAGCGCTCCGTGTACTGATTGATCGCCAGCGTGATCCTCCGGCAATGCGCATCGATCATCGCCGATGCCGCCGTCACCCAAGCCACGGCAGTCGTTGCTTCCAGTCCGTACAACTTGTATTCCGATGGCTGCAAATAATTCATGATGGGTTTCCGTTCTCAAGTCTTCAGGTCTCGGTCCTCCGTCCTTTTGTGGATTGCCACTGAGAACTGAGAACCGAGAACTGAGAACTCGTCTTACCGGTTTACCAGCACTTCGTAGTGCGCATAGTTCGCGCCTTTCACCACCATGCCGCCGAATTTCACCACGACGCTTTGCGTCATCAGCGTGTTCGGCAGTCCCAGTTTGAATATCCGCGGATTGGGATCCGTCAACCAGTGGTACTCGATCAGGTCCTCCGTCACGATGTAAGCCGGCAACACCGCGGTGCCACTTCCCGGTGTGCCCGTATACGGAAGCGCCCACTCCGGAATCAGCGGCAACTCTCCGGCTTGCGTGCTCAAGGCCTTCACGGTTAGCCCGCCCGTGATCTGCACCGTCGAGAGCACGACGTTGAACTCCGTCTTCATTTCCCGGTCGATCAGGTCGAGCAGCACCGGGTTTGCATAGATCGCCGTCGGCCGCACGTCGAACGACGAACTTGAGACCATATTCGCGATGGTGCTCTTCAGCCCGTCCACGATGCTGGCCGTGGTTGCGATTGTGGTGGTGTTCCCACCCGCCTCGATCTGTCCAATGGCGCCAAAATACTGCGGCGTCGTCGGAGTGCCCAGTGAAGTGTCGTTGCCGTTCCACAGAGCCACGTCATGCGTGCGCAATACGCCGTCCACCGCGTCGGCCAGATCCTTGGCTTGCAGATACGCGAACTGGCTCTGCTGTGTCCCCACCTCCATGTCAAACAGGTTGTAGTTGATCTGCGAGACCAGCGCCTTGAGCGGAACGGTCCGCTCCAAACGGGTCGGCGCCTGCAGTGTCGGCACCATGTTGCGCGGATCCACGAAGGCTTGGGCAGCCGTCGGCGAAGCAATCGCCGTTTCTTCAAAGAACCGCGACGGTTGACCTGTCGCCGGCACCTGCTTCATCCGCTGTCCGAACACGCCGCGCCGCCGCACGATGTCCGTGATCTCGGTCTGATACCGGTTAATCTCGATAGCGCCCGGCCCCAGAAAATCCGCTGCTGCGTGCAAATCCAGAAAATTCGCTTTCATGTCTTCTCCTCAATTGAGTTTTGATTGCCGTTCTTGCCGGCATCTGTTTCAGCTCGTCGCGTGACCAAAGCGCAAGATTCGTCAGCCGCTCGATTTAGGAGAGCGTGCCGAGGATGTTGTTCGCAAGGGTGAGCGCCGGATCCGCCGCGTCAAGGTTGGCGGCGATGAGTCGCAATGCTCGCTTCAGATCGGCGACCGCCGCTGCGGCCCCGCTCGCCATGCCGGCGAGGTCGGGGTTGTCGGTGGCGTGCGCTTTGGCGACGCTGGCTGCGGTGAAAGTGGATCCAGCCAGGGTGTGAAGGTCGGTGATGACCTCTGTGCTGTTGGCCATATATGGTGTCTCCTGTTGGAAGTCGTCGGTGCGCGCTCGGCGCGCAACTGGTTTTGCGACGGTGTTATTCGTCCAAATAAAAAAGACGCGAACTAACTCGCGCCAATTACGACAAGCGGTTACCAATCAACAAGCGCTTACTCGATCATCCCCGCCCGCGCCAACTCCGCTTTTACTGCGATTCTCTGCTCCACGCTGAGTGCCGCAAGCGTCTTATTGAGCATCCCCGGGTCCAGTCGTTCGCCTTCGATCTCGCTCTTTCCGATCAGCCCCGAGACCACCGGTGACAGTGTCTTCCGCGCCATCCGCGACGCCTGTGCTTTTAGATCCGCATTCGACTTCTCCAACTGCACTACGCGTTGCTGCAACTCGGCTCCAGTTCCTTCCGCCTGGTGCCGCTCAGTTGTTTGTGTAACGCTCTCCTCGACCGCCGCGACGATCCGGTCCACTTTCCCGTTCAGCATCTCCTGCTGCGCGTCCATCTTTCCCAATACGCGGTCAAGTGTCTCCGTGGCGGACGCCAGTCGCTCCGCCGCCGCCATCATTCGCTGTACCATCTCTTCGTTCATTTTCTATTGCCTCCCTGGTTTGTTTCGTATCGGAGTATCGCTTCAGCGATACCGTACAACCTCAAAATCAATCGCCCCTTTAGGGGCTCGGTTTCATCCCAGCTCGATCCATGTCGAGTTGTACGCCGCTTTGTCCCGCCGCAGCACCGCTGCCCCCGTAAAGGTCACCCGGTTCAGCACCCACACGCTCGCCGTGATGTCTTCCACCAGTGCATCCGTAATCTCGTACGACATTCCAAGCCCCGAGCGGCTCGCACGTCCATTCCCGCGCATGATCTCGGGTCCCGCGGAGACCGCTGCACCTCTCCGCCGCGGCCTGCCGATCTCCGCCACGATCTCAGGAAAGTCTCGGGCATATAAAAATCCACCGACTTCGATGACACGCCCCACAATCTCCGCTCGCGTGATGACACCGATCTTTCGCCGCGCGTCATGACGATCAAGCGCCGGCGAGTAATCCAGCCCCATTCCCATTAGCGACGGCATTGCAGCCTCCGCCGCCCGCCGAGTCAGCAACACGCGATGCCCCCGCGCGCCCGACGGTGACTTGTCCGACGCAACATCGACGATCGTCAATACTCCCCGGAATTCCGCCCGGTTCGGATGACCATGTACCGCCGGCATCGCGATCGCCATCGACTCCAGTGACAATCCCATCTTTTATCTCCTCATACCTGCGCGCTTTCGTATGTCTGCCTCTGTGTCCCGCATGGTCCAAGCTTTGGTGTTCAATCTGAACCCACTTCAGATAATTTCGGCTAACCCTCTCGCCCGCCGTACTTCGTTGACGGTCACCACCCCGTTGCGCAGCAGGATTTCGTCGATCTGCGCCTGCTCCATCTCGTCTTGCGCATCGACGTCGGTAAAAACAAACTCCAAATCCGTCCACCCCAGCCTCTTCGCGATCGCATCCCGCGTCAGGTACTCGGCCACCAAACGCGCCGTTGGAACAATCGCCGACCGGAACCCCAAGTCGCTCATCGTTCCGGACGTCGACCGGTTCACGTCCTGCTCAAGTCCCAGAAACTGCGCCGGCAGATCGAACGCATTCGCGATGATCCGCACCAGAAATTCCTGCCACGCCAGCCGGAGGTCTGCGTCGGTTCCCGCCGCGAACCGCAAAACCTCCGGCTTTGTCTCCGCCGACATGATCGGTACTCGCCCCGTTCCCTCAATCTCATCCTGCCACCACCGGATCAGCCGCTCATGATGTGCCGGTGTCAGACCTTGCAGCCACAACGCGTACTGCACCACCGAATTCGAAGCTAGCCGCCCCGCATATCGGTACGCCCCCAAAAATGCATTGATTGTTTCGAACGCCACTTCCAACCGCCCCAGCCCAAAGGGCGTGTGGGTCCTCGGATTCAGCCGGATGTAACTAAGCTCGTTATCGTTCAGCACGATCTGACCGTCCGCCCCATGCAACCCCGTCACCTGCGCATATCTCGGTGAGTCTGGGCGCCCGTCCCAATCCGTCATGATCCGAATCGTCGCCCCGTCTACCGGCCACATCAGAAGAGGCGCCTTGTCAGCCGAGTCGAGGGTCCACCCTGCGACCAAATCCAGTTCGATCGCTCCGAATCCCCCAACGATCACATCCTCCAGCACCTGCTCTATCAGTGAGCGAAACGAATCATCGGGATTCGGCGCTTCGAAATTTTCGGTCAGCACTTGCACTCGCTGCGCGCCATCGGGAATCTGCTCGAGCACTCGCCCACGCCGTGGCTGGATGCGCCATCGCATCCCCACAATCCGATCCTTGATCACGTTGATCGCCCGCCGCGCCACCGGAGTCTCGGCGAACCTCCGCAGATTCGCCGGCGTAGGCTTCGGCACCAAACTGTGTGCCGCGGGCGTACCTGCCCGTGAAAAACTCGGCGAAGAGAACGGAGCCAGGTTCGACCCCGCTCCCGCCGTCCGCCGTCCATCGCGCCCGGCAAACAAGTTCGTAGAAAGCCATTCCCGCAAAGACACTTCTCCCGCCCGGCGCATCGCGCCGCGAACCCTCTCTCGAATGTTCATGTTCTCCTCAGTCTTGTGCGGTTGTGTGGGGACGGGCGCCCTCGTGAGCCTGCCCTGAGCGAAATCGAAGGGTCCAAGCCGAGCACAGCTCCGCAGTCGCTCGCGCCACACCGACCCTGGACTCGCTACGAATCTTGCTTCTGTCCCTCGCCCTGTTCAGTGCCTCTGGTAGCGTTTTGTCGCCAAAACAAAACGGCACAGCTTTCGCCGTGCCGTGCTCTAACTTTTAAGCAGACATCACTTCTGCGATCAACCTATGCCATCTAAAATCTCAAACCCGCAGCTCCCGCCGCACCTCGCCCGCGATCTCCGCCATTTCGCTGATCGTTGTCAGTGCCGGCCCTTGTGCCTGCAACGTGGCCGGCAGCGCTAACGCTATTAGCAGCGCCCCCATCAGGGAAAGCGCTACCTTCGCCGCCGTCGGAAAACACTTGTTATTTATCGCGAACGACCTGGGCATCTCTTGTTCTCTCCTCGTAAGCACACGCGACCCCAATTCCGGCCAATAAAAAAGCCGCTCTCCCGAGCGGCTCCCATGAGGTTTCCCCTGTGTTCCCTCGTGTCCCCAGTGGTTAGAGCCCTGGACTTTTTCCCTTACCACCGCTGAGGACTTGTACCTCGCATTTTCCCCAATCCCGAACTGTCAGCCTGAACTCCGCGGCCCGCTCTCAACTCGCGATTCCAGAAATCGCCGCACGCTCTCTACATACACGTCCGCGAAATCGACCACCGGCCGCCGCGTCTCGATCAGCACCATGGCCGGATCAAGTTCCCACTCCATCGCACACAATATCGCCAGCGTCATCATCGGAGCCCGGTGCACCCCTGCGGCACAATGAACGTAGAGTTTTGCCTCCGGGTCGTCCAGCGCTTCCAGCGCAAAATCCACGCCGCGTTTCAGCAGTTCCGGGGGCTTGGGCAAAAAATCGTCGTCCGTCGGATTCCACAGCACCTTGATCCGGTGCAGCTCCGCGAGTGGTCGGTCGTCGAACTCGATTTGCATGTTGAGCACGTGAGTCACGCCGGCCTGCGCCAGTTCCTCCATGTTCCGCTCATTCCAGATCCCGCCGCCCAACGCAACTCGTTCCGTGACCCAGGTTATGTCCATGCCGCGTTCCGTTCGCTTTTCCAGCGCAAGCTGCAATCCGCATCCTGCGATCATTCTGATTCTACGTCACCTTTTCCGTCATTGATCTCTCCAGGACCGGCTGAGGTCTCTCCGCACCGCGCCCTCTGCCTGCCAAAATAGAAAAGGGCGCGATTTGCGTCGCGCCCTTCGGAGTTTTTCTTTTTTTCAACTCTTAAGTTTAGGATATCAAATCAGAGGGGGGTGTACCGACAAATTTCCGGAATTTATTTTCGCCTTTGTTTGAGTCACTTACCTCCAATTTGTAATTATTACCCTCTTGACATCTTTTTCGCCCCCCCACCGGAGGCAGTTCATCCATCAAACCGCCCGTCAGCAGAATCCGCGATAGCTGGTCGAGCGCGTCCTGGACAAACCGCTCTACCATTCTCTGGTTACAACCGAGCAGCCGCGAGACCTCCGGGATGGTGTATTCCTCCAGAACATACATCGCCAAGAGTTTCCTTTCGAGTGCGTTCAGCTTCTCGAAGGCATGCTCCATGTCGGTCACAAAGATCACCACGTCTTCAAAGTTTCTCATGGTGTACGACGTCACTCGTGACCGGAAGAACTCGCGCCCCAGCAGAGACGGCAGTCTCCCGACCTCGACGGAAGACCGGGCATACCGCCGCAGCAGGGCGATTGTGCGCCGTCGATAGGGCCACAGTTCCATCTCTCTTTCGTCGAACACAACCGGCGGCGGTTCTGCCTGCCCCATCAGGCTCCATGAGTGTGTGCACGTCCCCGGTGAACTTACTCTTAGTGCGCTCGTCATCCCCACACCTCCATCACGGCCATGCCATCCAAACAGTCAATCCGGCCTGGATTCTGGAAATCCTCTCCTCGAACATTTTCTTGAGAGTCTTTTCGAACGTCCGTTTTTTCCTTTCGCACGCGCACTCTGCGCCTTCGCCGCGCTTTGCAAGCCGTCGGTTCTCCCGGCTGTGGCCTTGCTGCAAAATGCACGAGACAACTCGCGCAATGCACTCCATCTGTTCCCTGCAGACGCAGCCACAGCCCGCCACACCGCTCGCAATACTTCAGTTCGACATGCATTCCCTGGTCTCCCATCTCGCTTATGAAATTCATGATTGCCTCTCTTTCAAAAACGAATACCAATAAAATAGAAAGCCCTGGTACCGATTTCTCGGTCCAGGGCTCGTTTCTCTTACGATGACCTGTCTTGCTATTTAGTTACCAATGAAGCGCTCACTGCAGCCGGGCGTTTGATTTTATCTCCGGCTGCCGGAAGTAACCCTCCTCATATCCAGACTTGAGCACTCGACCGTTCTGCACAATCACGCTCAAATGCCCGCTAAAGTGAATGGCCTGCAACAACCGCTGCATCGCCGCCGAAAGCACTTCCGCCGAGCGTACTTTTCGACGGAATTCGCCAAAGCTTCTCTCTTCGTTTTCGTGAAATTGTACCTCTATCATGGCGGACAACCTTTCTTTCAAGTGTAAGTGCATTATTAGACATATAATACGACAATTGTATAGCTTTAACATTAGTAAGTCAAGAACTCTATTCCTTTCTGGCTGTGATAGTTATATTAACAATAGCAATTTGCTATTCTCGCGTGATAGACTCCAGCGATGAAATTCCGCACCCTTCAAGAAAATCTCCGCAACGCCCTTTGGGAACGCATTGACGGAGGGGATCTCACTGGCTTGCGTCTGGCGGAGCAGACCGGTTTTAAGCAAGCCCATATCTCTAACTTCCTGAACCGCAAGCGCGGACTCAGCCTGGAAGGCATGGACAGAGTTTTGAGCGTGCAACATCTTTCGGTACTGGATCTCATCGATCCGTCCGAAGTCAATAAACGCGCGTCGATCCTGCCGCCGAGCGAGGACGAATTTGACAGCGTGGTGGTCACAGACTCTCACATCGCAGCCTCGGAAGCTGTGATCATGAGCATGCACACCAAGGAAATCCTGAAGTTCAAAAAGAGCTTCTTAAAGCGCATAAAGGAGGAGATGGATGGCGACCGCAGCCACTGGGAACGCTTTGTGATCATCAAGATGGATACGCAGCAAGGAATGAGTATGTATCCCCGCACCATGCCCGGCGCCACCCTACTGCTCGACCGCCACTATAACTCGATGACTCCCTATCGCAAGGGCGAAGGTAACATGTACGCGGTGCGTAAAGATGAGACTTGCACGATCAGGTACGTCGAAATTACGGGCAGCCACTTGATCTTGCGTCCACACAACCCGACCTTCCCGATTGACGTAATAACCCTCGAACAGGGTCAGAAGGCTGGAGACTACATCGTGGGTCGCGTATGCCACGTTGGGGTCGAAACGTAGAAAGAACTTAAGTGGGGGAGTAACAAGTGGGTGCTATTTGGATGTAATCGGCAGATGGGATACTAACGCGGGTGTACTAAGGTAGAGTATGCCACGCTGGCGGACCGTCAGGGGGACCCTATTCTTTGCTCTGAAACTATCTGTCCAGAAGATCGTTCAGAGCTCGGCAGGGTGCCCTCGTCGACTTTCCTAACCAGAGCCCCGTGCTCACGTCTGACTACTTGGATTCGACAGGGCCATCACCCGGGTTGGTGATGCTGGATAAGTTTTGAACGAAGCGATAATCTCGGGGAGCGATTTTGCGCCTATAACCTTATGAACTGGAAAGCCTCCACTCTGATGCTGGCGGCGCTTTCGGCTGCTGTGCCTGCCTGTGCCCAACACTCCGCCTCCGAGCCAGTCCTCGATGTTTCCGCCATGGATAGAACCGTTGATCCCTGCGCAGATTTCTACGCATACTCATGTGGCGAGTGGATGAAAAATAATCCGATTCCGCCCGACCAATCGAGCTGGGGCACGTATGGCAAGCTCGAGGACGAGAACCGGGTGCAGCTGAGAACGATTCTGGAAGAAGCGGCGAAAGCTACCCTGCTAAGAGATGCGGTGACGCAGAAAATCGGCGATTACTACGCGTCATGCATGGATGAGGCGGCCATTGAGAAGCTGGGAGCCAAGCCGTTGTTGTCGGAACTGGACCGCATCGAGGGTCTGAAGTCGAAGCAGGATTTGGCTGAATATGCCGCAACTGCGCAATTTCCGCCGTCGCTCGAAGGCGGAGGCTCGTTGTTTACCTTTCGCTCGAATCAGGACTTTAAAGATTCGACCCAAGTGATCGCCGAGGCTGATCAGGGCGGACTCGGTCTGCCCGATCGCGATTACTATTTGAAGGGCGACCCCAAATCAGAGGAACTGCGCAAAGAGTACTTGGCGCACGTTGCCAGGATGTTCGAGTTGCTGGGAGATAAGCCGACGCACGCTGCCGCTGAAGCAGCGACCGTGATGCGCATCGAGACGGCGCTAGCCAAGGGCCAGATGACCCGCGTCGAACGGCGTGACCCACCCAACCTTTATCACAAGATGAGAATTGAGGAACTGCGGAAACTGGCGCCATCCTTCGGCTGGAACACGTATTTCGAGAAAACCGGCGTGGGATCGCTCGCGACGCTGAACGTGGTGACACCTGACTATTTCCATGTCATGAATGAGGAGATCGAAAAAGAAGGTTTGGCCGACTGGAAAACATATTTGCGCTGGCACGCGGCGCACGACGCAGCCTCCGACCTTTCTGCTGCCTTCGTAAAAGAAGATTTTGATTTCTATGGCAAGACCCTACGCGGCCGCCAGGAACTTCCACCACGCTGGAAGCGCTGCACAAATGACGTAGATAACGATCTAGGAGAAGCCCTCGGCCAGGCCTACGTGGCGAAGTACTTCAGTCCGGAAGCGAAACAGGCAGCGCTTAAGATGGTGCAGGAAATCGAAGCGGCCATGGAAAGCGAGATCCAGGCACTCCCATGGATGGGAGCGGCGACCAAGGAGCAGGCGCTCACCAAGCTGCGCACGATCGCGAACAAAATCGGTTACCCCGACAGGTGGCGTGACTACAGTTCGCTCGAGATTGTCCGCGGTGACGAAATCGGAAACTCGGAACGGGCTTCCTGGTTCGAATTTCGCCGCTGGCTCGCGAAAATCGGCAAGCCGGTGGACCGCAAAGAGTGGGACATGACGCCTCCCACCGTCAATGCGGATTACGATCCGCAGAGAAACGATATCAACTTCCCCGCGGGAGTGTTACAGCCGCCGTTGTTCAGCGCACTGTCCGATGCTGCGCCCAACTACGGTGACACAGGCGCCACTATGGGCCACGAACTGACCCATGCGTTCGACGACGAGGGCAGCCAGTTTGACGCGCAGGGAAATCTGCGCAACTGGTGGACCGAGGCTGACCGCAAGGAATTTGAACAGCGCGCCCGATGCGTGGTTGACCAGTATTCCGGATACACCATCATCGACGACATCAAGATCAACGGCAAACTGACGAACGGCGAGGATCTGGCGGATTTAGGCGGTACTCTGCTGGCCTATCTTGCATGGAAGGAAGACACGAAGCATCAAAAGCTGGAGCCGCTGGATGGTCTGACACCCGAGCAGCGCTTTTTCGTTGCTTATGGGCAGAGCTGGTGCACGAACGAGCGCGATGAAAATAAGCGACTGCGAGCGACGGTCGATCCCCACTCGCCGGAGAAGTATCGCGCAAACGGCGTGGTCTCGAACATGAAGGAATTTCGTGAAGCGTTCCACTGCAAACCAGGGCAGCCGATGGTGAGGGAGAACGCTTGCCGCGTGTGGTAGGCGAAGCGCCTTAGCCGCGCTCGAAGGCGTGTTTTTCTTCCAGTTGCTGTAGCGCCGCAGCCGTTTCCGATTCGAAACGATCCTTATGATCCATCAACGCGGGAAGCGCAGTAGCGTAGCCCCGAGCCATGGTGAACAGTCCCTGCTGTGCGAGTCCAGCAGCGATCTCGGCGATGTGATCGGTGCTGGTATCTACATATAGGGCCTCGGTCGGGTCGCCTAGCCACGCCTCCCCGCCCACCAAACGCGTCTGCCAGTACACCTTGCGCTCGATCATGCGGGCGATCTCTTCGTCGGTGGCCTTGCCGAAAACCCACTGCTTGAGTTTGAAGCTGTAGTGGCGGCTTGAGAACGGCAGCGGTACCAACTTGCCGGACTTTGCAAACTCCGTCTGCTTGTGGTCGACCTCTTTGCGCAGGGCGTTGATCACGGGCCCTTCAGTGTCCTTCGGTTCAAGCGAAGGCAACACCTCTCGCAGGGTGGCAGAAAGGTTTACAGCTACCAGCGCGCGCAGGCCATCAGAACTCTCCAGGGTGATCACAGTATGCAGGACGTCAAAGTCTGCGCCGGAGGTGGCGTGGCGGAAAGGCCACTCAAACCTGAAACTGAGCGGGAGGCCGGTGCGAGTCACGTAGATGGTCTTCGGTGTGGAAGTCTGGGTCGGTGTGCTCATGCTTGATCTTTTCCAATATTGTAAGCAGTTATTTTAACCTGTGTGATTCGTTGCACAGCTCGCCGCTACATCAGACGGGCTAACTGCCACAGGTTCCAGATGGCGGAGGCGCTCAACAATCCGCACAGACCAGCCATCACCACCAGCCCCTGTTGACTCTCCAACAGATCGGCGAACACTCCGGCTACGAAGACGAAGAAGAATACGAGCATAGTCAGATGGAATCCCTGTCCCGGAAAACTGGGAGCGCCCAGCGCCAGAATGAGCAACAGTCCGGCGATCAAAAGCGGCGCTGTGTTGCCGAAATAGCGTGCGCGCTTCCATCCCAAGTAGGCAACCAGCGACACGGGCAGGGCAAGCATCAGGGCCGGGCTGCTGACGAAGATCGTTTCCAAAGTGCGGCGGTAAGAAAAGGACGTGCCAAACGCGGCGGGTTCTAAGTTCATCCAGCGCGCGTGGAGCATTCCCTGCCAGAACAACGCAGGCTCGAAAAAGTAAGCGGCGAACAACAGCACAAACGCGGCTGCGATGGCGGTGGTCCAAATTGCGAGCACGCTGCGCGGCCGGACTGGCGCCACCCAGAACATGATTGGCAAAATCACCAACGCCAGTACCGCAAGCGAAAACTGGTTGCCCGCTGCCAGTAGCAGAGACAACCCCAGAAGCAGAATGCGCCGCCAGTTCCAGAGCACAACTTCGCGGGGAGCGTAGAGTGTGTGTGCCACGGCGATGGCAGTGAAGACGGTTCCGAAGGCTCCCCACACCGCGCCTAACTCGCCCATGTTCTGCGTTCCCGCCGCATTCACGATCATGGCGGGTGAAAAGCAGTAGAGTGCGAGAGCGATGTATCCGCCAGCGTTGCTGTAGAGACGGCGCGCGACGTACCAAAGCGAAGCTCCGAGCATGACGCCGAAGAACAGATACGGTGACGCAACCAGCAACGGCTGGAGCGATTCCGGCAACCACGACCCTGGGCGCAACAGCAGCGGTGCGGCGGCGACCAGGTAATAGAGCGGCGAGCGATCCTGATCGTAACCGTCGCGCACGCGGAGATGGCCGGCGCGTCCGGCAGAAGCGAGGCCGGTGGCGGCTTCCGAGCGCAACGATTCGGGAGTTCCCGCGATCGCGCCTCCTTTCCATTGTTCGAGGCCTTGGTAGATCCGTAGATCCTGATCGGAGTCCGGCGCCGATTCGTGCAACGTTTGCACATGAACCAGCCAGGTGCACTGCAGCAGATAGGCGAGCAGCAGTGCGGCCGCGAAAAATTGCGGGGCGCGGAAAGTATCGGAATGAAGAAATCGCCGCAACATTGGGCCAACAAAGCGGGACCGAGTGTTTTACCATGTCCGGGACGATGATGGATAACAAACCGTTGTCACCTTCCTCGGCGGAACCGGAAACGCCCGTCGCGGCCGATGTTGCTGGTCACGATTCCCTGCTGCGCGGTGTTTTTCTCGGCCCGAAGGGAATTTATCTGGGCGCGCGCTGGCTGGCTTATCTGGCGATGGCGTGGACCGTTTTCCAGGTCGAAGGCTGGCTCGTCGTGTCGCTGCAATCGTATCTGAGTGTCCTCTGGTGGCGCTTGATGATCGAAGCCAGCATGATGCTGGCTGCGATTTTGCCAGGCTTCGTGATGGCTCGCATTGAAGGTCGGCCATTCGGTGACTTCGGCCTTCCACTACGACGCGCTTTCGGACGAAATTTTTGGGTAGGGACGCTGTGGGGCATCGCGTCTCTGAGCGTCCTGATGCTGGCGTTGCGCTTGACGGGCGCATTTGCGTTCGGAGCGTTGGAACTGCACGGTGCGCGCATCTGGAAATTCGCCGCTTATTACGCTCTGCTTTTTCTGTTCGTAGCATTCTTTGAAGATTTCCTGGCGCGCGGCTATTCGCAATGGGTGCTTTCGCAGGGGATGAATTTTTGGCCGGCGGCGGTGTTTCTCTCGGCCGGTTTTAGTTACATCCACGGTCGCAATCCGGGCGAAACTACGACTGGGCTGGTGGCGGTGGGGTTCATCGGCCTCTTTTTTTGTTTGACGCTGCGGCGGACGGGTGATTTGTGGTTTGCTGTCGGCTTCCACATGGCTTGGGATTGGGGAGAGAGCTATCTTTACTCCGTTCCGGACAGCGGCGCGCTTTTGCCTGGACACCTGATCGGTTCCAGCTTTCACGGTCCCGAGTGGCTTACTGGCGGCTCGGTTGGGCCGGAGGGAAGCTACCTTGTATTCGTCGTTATCGGAGCGCTCTGGGTCTTGTTTGAGCGGGCTTACCCCGAGGTTAAGTACGGGCGGGTATCCCCCCTCCCCCATACCCCGGTATATTAGAATCATGAGGTTAGCGAAAGATTCCTGCCAGGTCTTTGGGTTTAAAGGAGTTAGATCCAAAGTATTGATAACAAAGGAATTGTGGTCGCTCCCGCGACCGTTCGCGCTTTGGAATCAGTAAGTTGCATACTTACGTCCGGCTCAAAGTCTTGATTTCAAAGAGCTTATGAAAAATGCGGCTACGACCGCGCTGGGCTGTTGCCAAGATCTATTATAACTCTTGGTGTCAACAGGGATTTGCCGTTACGTGGGAACATTCAGCATTCACACGATCCACAGGCACACTTCGGACGGGGAAACGCGGTGGTCCGCATAATTCTGCCGAGCTTTGCTCGGCTTGGACCCTTCGACTTCCCCTCGGCTCCGCTCGGGGCTTCGGCAAAACCGGGCTGGCTCGCGAGGGCTCGCCGTCACCACACAAGCAAGACCAAAATCAAAGTCAACGGCGGCGGGCGAGGGCGCCCGCCCTACACGGTCAAAAGCAAGAGCTACGGCGGACGGGGCGAAGCCCCGTCACCACACAAGCTGTCTCCACACGAGCTGTCTCCACACGAGCGGATTCTGATTGCGGTGATGCCGGCGGGACGCCGGCGCTACTTAGATGTCCAGGTTCTTTACGTCTAGGGCGTTGTCTTCTATGAATTTTCTTCGGGCTTCTACGTCTTCGCCCATCAGGGTGGTGAAGATGGTTTCGCACTCGGCTATGTCTTCGAGACGGACTTGCAGGAGGGTGCGGCGCTCGGGGTCCATGGTGGTTTCCCAGAGCTGCTCGGCGGTCATTTCTCCGAGGCCTTTGTAGCGCTGGACGGTGTACTCCTTGCGGCCTTCGTTCAAGACGTAGTCGAAGAGTTCGCGAGGGGTATTTTTCTCGACGATCTCGGGTTCTTTGACTCTTCCTCGAAGCGCTGGCGGCTTGCCGGATTTCTTCTGGGACTTCTCGGCTTCCTCTTTTTCAGAGGCGCTCAGATTTTCGCCTTCGTCGTTGTTATCGTTATTGCCTGCTTCTTCATTTTCTTCTTCGTCTTTCCCCGCCGTGCTGGCTGCTGTTTTTGCGGGTTTCACCACGCTCTCGATCATGAAGGGCGGATCGAGATACTGCTCGATCTGCTTGAACTTGGCGATGAGCTGGCGGCATTCCGGGGTGGAGGCCAGTTCCCAGTTGATGAGATGCTCGGCTCCTTGCGCGTTCACGAAATGCAGTTCCCAGAGGTTATGCTCTTCGTCGAAGCGGGTTTCTACGCTTTTCAGCTTCAAGTCTTTCTGCAGGCGCTTCAGTTCTTTTTCGAGTTTCTCGATCTTCTTCGGCGGGGTGTTCTTGTCGCCTTCGAAGTCGGCGCGTTTGGCCAGGTCCAGTTTGGGCAGCAGGGCGGTGATCTTTTCTTCGCGGATGCGTTTGTTGAGCTTGTCCAGGAATCCCAGATACTCGTTGAGCACGGTGATGAACTTGGTCAGGGCCGCGCCTTCCAACTTGGCGGCGCCTTCTCCGTAGCGGATGATCAGGCCTTCGGAGGCGCGCTTCACCATGACCTTGACGAATTCGTGTTCGTTCTTGATGTACTGGTGGCTCTTGCCCTTCTTGATGCCGAAGAGCGGGGGCTGCGCTATGTAGACGTTGTTGCGCTTGATCAGTTCCTGCATGTGGCGGAAGAAGAACGTAAGCAACAACGTGCGGATGTGCGAGCCGTCCACGTCGGCGTCGGTCATGAGAATGATTTTGCCGTAGCGGACTTTGGTGGGATCGAAATCTTCTTTCGAGATGCCGGTGCCTAACGCGGTGATCATGGCGCGAATTTCTTCGTGGGCGAGCATCTTGTCGTAGCGCGCTTTTTCCACGTTCAGAATTTTTCCCTTGAGCGGGAGGATAGCCTGGAAGCGGCGATCGCGGCCTTGTTTGGCGGTGCCGCCGGCGGATTCTCCTTCTACCAGAAAAAGCTCGCAGCGGTTGGGATCGCGCTCGGAGCAGTCGGCTAGTTTGCCGGGGAGTCCTCCACCATCCAATGCGCCTTTGCGGCGGGTCAGGTCGCGGGCTTTGCGGGCAGCTTCGCGGGCGCGGGCGGCGTCGATCGCTTTGTTGATGATCTTGCGGGCTACGGCGGTGTTCTGCTCGAAGAATGCTCCCAGCTTTTCGTTGACTACGGCTTGCACGATGCCGGCTATGTCGGAATTTAATTTTCCCTTGGTCTGGCCTTCGAACTGCGGCTGGGGCAGCTTGACGCTGATCACGGCTACCAGGCCCTCGCGGACGTCGTCTCCGGTGAGATTTTCTTTTACGTCTTTGAACAGGCCCATCTGCTGGCCGGCATAGTTGATGGTGCGGGTCAGCGAAGTGCGGAAGCCGGAGAGATGCGTGCCTCCGTCGACGGTGTTGATGTTGTTGGCGAAGCTGAAAACGGATTCGGAGTAGGCGTCGTTGTACTGAAGTCCGATTTCTATGTGCACTTCGTCTTTGTCGGCTTCCATATAAATCGGTTTGTCGTGGAGCGTCTGCTTGCCGCGGTTGAGGTGCTTGATGAATTCGGCGATGCCGCCGTTGTATTTGAATTCGGCGCGCTTGGCTTCATTGGTCTTCGAGTCGGTCTGGCGCTCGTCGGTAAGAGTGATTACCAGGCCTTTGTTGAGGAACGCGAGTTCGCGCAGGCGCTGGGAGAGCGTGTCGAAGTTGTATTCGACGGTGGTGGTGAAAATTGTTTTGTCAGGGACGAAGTGAACCTTGGTGCCGGTCTTTACTTTGGCGGCGCCGGTTTTTCTCAATTTGCTGGTGGGCTCGCCTTTGGAGTAGGTCTGCTCCCAGGTGAAACCGTCACGCCAGATTTCCAGATCGAGCTCTTCGCTTAGCGCGTTGACGCAGCTTACGCCTACGCCGTGCAGGCCTCCGGAGACTTTGTAGGAGTTGCTGTCGAATTTGCCGCCGGCGTGCAGGGTAGTCATCACTACTTGTGCGGCCGGAATTTTTTCGCCGTCGATGTCCATGTTGTCGACGGGGATGCCGCGTCCGTTGTCGATTACGGTGATGGAGTTGTCGAGATGGATGGTGACTTCGATCTTGTCGGCGTGGCCGGCCAGCGCTTCGTCGACGGAGTTGTCTACGACTTCATACACGAGGTGATGCAGACCCAGTTCACCGGTCGAACCGATGTACATGGCGGGACGCTTGCGCACGGCTTCCATGCCACCGAGGACTTTGATGGAGTCGGCGGTGTAGTCTCCGTTGGCGATTTTGCCGTTCTTGTTCTTCGCGTCGCTATTTTTCGCGTCGGTGTTCTTGGCATCGACGAGGTCGGTTTGTAATTCTTTCGTGGCCATTCTGCTCCGTGGAGGATGATGCCCGATTCGCGCCTGGCTGGAGGGGGCGCTTCCCGGGACTGCTCGGGTATGCTCAACTTATTGAATTTTCTGCTATTTAGCTATCACCTGAGCTGCTGTTATTTTAACATAAAAAGCGCTTATTTTGAGGCTGGAATCGAGACCATAAACTGTGCTTTTTGTTGCTCTTAGGGACGTAGTTTTGTGGCGCCGCCGAGACGCGGCAAGCCGCGTCTCTACAGGAAAATCAGACAGGCCTTCGACTTGGACGGGCGAGGCGCCCGTCGCTCCACGAACTCTAGTGGGCGGGCGCTTTTGCGACGACGAAATGGAGGCCATCCATTAGGTCGTCGAGTTCATCTTCGCTACCGGCTATGAAGGTGAAGGACACGATCTGACCTTTCGCTAGCAGTACTAGCGTGCACTGGCGCATGGTGAGTTTAGCGCTGGTCGTCTTCACCTCCAGCGGCTTGGTGAAATCGGCGCGCAGCAGATGACGCGACTCAACCTCCAGCGCGTAGGGCTCGCCTTCGGCCTTGAAGCCTTTGGCGGTTGCGAGTTCGGTGAGCGGTCCGAGGTAGTCTTCGGCTCGCTTGAGGCCGGGATAGGATGCTGCGCTCTCGGAGGCAATCACGACTGCAGAGTTGATGGTGTCTCCCGTGGCCTCGGGTGGACGCTCGAACGCTGCGAGCAGGACTTCTCCTTTGCTGGCGCCGGCCTCATTGCCTTCCTGCATCTCCTTGGTGCGATCGACCCATCCGTAGGGGATCTGATAGCGAAATCCGAAGGCGGGGTTGCGGTAGAGCTGTGCGTCCTGGCTGCGTGGCGGCTCGGGCTTGGCGACGGGGGCAGCCTTACCTTGCGCTTGTACCTTGAGCGTCAAGCCCAAGGAAACGAGCGCAATCATAGCTATCGCGAGTCCAGAGTTGCTTCGACCGCACTCGGACTGGACGGGCGAGGGCGCCCGTCCCCACACGAGCCATGAGTGGCAATGCATAGATACCCATGCTATCAGCGTCACACATCTACTCGACGAACATGCAATCTCCATAGGAGTAGAAGCGGTATCCGGCTTCGACCGCATGGTGGTACGCGTTCATCACGAGCTCTTTTCCGCCGAGCGCGCACACCAGCATCAGCAGGGTTGATTGCGGCAGATGAAAGTTTGTCAGCAGCGCGTCTACGATGCGAAACCGATGGCCGGGATAGATGAACACGTCCGCTTCGCCTCGTCCGGCTTCTATGCGATTTTCGACAGCGTGTTCTGCGGCGAGCTTTGCTGCGTGCTCTAGTGTGCGGACGGTGGTTGTGCCCACGGCCACCACGCGGCGCTCCTCGGCTTTCGCACGGTTGATGGCTTGCGCTGCGTCTGCCGGGATCTCGTACCACTCCCGATGCAGCTTGTGGTCTTCCACTTTTTCTACTCTTACCGGCTGGAAGGTGCCGAGGCCGACGTGCAGCGTGATCTCGGCAATTTCGATTCCGCGTCCACGAATTTGCTGGAGGATCTCGGGGGTGAAGTGCAGACCGGCCGTCGGCGCGGCTACCGATCCCCGTGCTTGCGCGTAGACGGTCTGGTAACGTTCTCTGTCGCAGTCGCTGTCGCCATTGCTGTCGACATTCCTGTCTGCGGTGCGGTCGTCGCGGTGGATGTAGGGCGGAAGGGGCACGTGGCCTGTGCGCTCGACTTGCGCAAAGAAATCGGCGACCGGGGCGAAGCGGATGCGTCGCTCTCCGAAGTTGCCGCGGCCGATGACTTCGGCCTCCAATTCGGGACGTTCGCCCTCGGGCGCATCCTGAGGCGAGTTGCCGAAGAAGAGTTTTTCTCCGATTCCGATCTTGCGTCCGGGGCGGACCAGGCACTCCCACTCATTCGGATCGTCCGCCAGCTGGCGGGTCAACAAAACTTCGACTTCTCCACGGAGAAAATCCCGGGCCGCCGGATTGTGCGGACTCAGGGGTCGTGCTCGCTGTCCGCTGCGGTGGCCGAAGAGGCGTGCCGGGAAAACTCGCGTGTTGTTCAGGACCAGCAGGTCGTCGGGCCGCAGCAGGTCGGGGAATTCGCGAAACCCGCGGTCTTCCCAGCTCTGACTTTGACCCTGCCGATTCAGATGCAGCAAGCGTGATGCGGCGCGGTCCGCCAAAGGCTGCTGCGCTATGAGTTCGGGCGGCAGATCATAGTGGAAGTCGGAGACGAGCATCGAGGAGATTATAGGGTTCGGCCGCGCTCCAGGGGCTAGGCGGTGGGGCTAGGACGCCAGCAATCCGCCGGATTTTACATATTTTAACCTTCTAATGGTTGTAAGGATTCTGGGGCGTGCTGTAACATGGCCGCGCAGGGTTTCAATGTCCATTGACCGCCAGCATCGGGTTGCGATTGTGCAGTTCGGCCGCCTGCTGCACGAAAACGGGTTGGTTGCAGCCACCGATGGGAACCTGTCCGTTCGTCTTGACGAAAGACGCGTGCTGGTGACTCCGACCTGTATCAGCAAGGGCAGGATGCGCGCTTCGGACATGGTGATTGTGAACATGGAAGGAAAACGCATAGCCGGTAAACGCAGAGTTTCGAGCGAGATCGGCATGCACCTGCTGATTTATCGCCTGCGCCCGGACGTGTGTGGCATTGTCCATGCCCACCCGCCGACCGCTACCGGGTTTGCCGCGTCCGGCTACGATCTGAACCGGCCGCTGGTATGCGAGGTCGTCGTCGGTCTGGGGTCAATCCCGCTGGCTCGTTACGGCACCCCGGGCACGCCCGAATTGACCGATGCTCTGGAACCGCTGATTCCGCACCACGACGCCATCCTGATGGCGAATCATGGGGTGGTGACGTTTGGGTCGTCGCTCGAAAGTGCCTACATGAAAATGGAGACCGTGGAGCACTTCGCGAAGATCGCGCTGGTCAGCCATTTGCTCGGCAACGAGCAGCCTCTCGGCGAAAAAGAAGTGGAGAAACTCCACGAGGTACGTCACCGCTATAACGGCGGACGAGACCTGGCCCCGCCTCGCAGGCCGGTTGCGGCGGAAGATCTTCAATCTGACGACGAGCCGCAACAAACAGCCGACAGCCGCCGCTAAACCTACTCCCCTCCGATCCGAAACCTCATGCCGGCGCGAAAGTTCGCCGTGAGCGCCGGATATCCCACCACTTCGTTGTAGTGAGCATTGAGCGCGTTGCCGACATTCGCGTATGCCGTGATTCGGGAATTGATGGCGTACCAGCCGCCGAGATCGACGCGCGCGTAGCCGGCGGCGTGGTTGACGAGATCGTCGACAAAATCGGAATCGGGGCGGCGTCCCACGAAACTTCCACTTAGGTTTGCGCTCCAGCGCGTTCCCAGGTAGTTGAGAAGCATGGTCCCGGAATGTTTGGGGCGGCGGAGCAAGGGATCTCCGGGAGCGTAGGGATAAAAGCAAGGATTTGTTGGCGTACACAGCGGGTTTTCGACGATCTCAGTCGAAGTATAGGTATAGGCGGCGTTCAGCGACAATCTTTTCCATATCCTTCCGTCCACTTGAAATTCTGCGCCTTGAGCGAAGGATTGCTGCACATTGAAAAACTGGCCCAGGGTGCCGGGGGGGTTGCCCATGTACTCCACGGTGTTTGTCCCGTACTCAATTTGATCGTGGAAGAGGTTATTAAAGTAGGTTGCGTTCAGGACCCAGCGGCCGGCCAGGAAGTTCTGCTGCAGGCCGGCTTCGAAGGCGCGAGTCCGCACCGGCAGCAAACCCTTGTTCGGGACGTAGTAGGGCAGCCCGACAAACGTCTCGGTAAAATCGGGCTCCATGTAGGCGGTCGCATAGGAGAAACGCAGCCGTGTTCCGGAGAGGATTGCGCCGCCTTTCAGTGCTTGCAGCATCAGCGCAACCCGAGGCACGCCGGTGTTGCCAAAGGCGCTGCTGTGGACAAAACGGCCGCCCGCAATCGCGGACAGTCTGCCGAGCGTCAATTGTTGTTGTAGATATGCATCCTGATTGAGCCTCTGCCCGCTGGTTGCAGGAGGAAACTCCGGATACTCGAACGAGGCGGTCTCATTCTCTATGCGATATCCGAAGGTCGAGTGCGTCGTGATTCGGCCAGAAGCGCGCTCCGAGTAATCGCCCTGGTATTCGAATGCCACGTGGTTGATGTCGTAGTCGTAGAGGGAGGCAAAGTTGTAGGTATTTCCCTCCGGACTGTTGTCGGTGTAGTGGTAGAGGTAGTCGGATCCGGTGAAACGATGTTGCCAGCCAGAGGGAGCCGCGACATCAAGTTCGACGCTTCCGAGCAGAGTGTTGGCGTGGGCGTCCCCAATCGGCAGCGGGGGAACGAAGGGATCGCCGTTGAAGCTCCACGCACCGGGGAGCCCGGTATAACTGTTGGAGTGGCGTACGCGCACACGGACGGATACGTCATCGCTCAGAGCCACGCCGACGTTCGCGCCGGCCAGCGAATCTGAGTAGGAGTTGTTTACGCCCTCGCCGTTGGTGTTGAACTGGTCGCCAAAAAAGTTGTAGTCGAAGCGCCGGTAGGCGCCCGCCAGCGACGCGTAACCGTTGGCGGTTCCGAAGTTCCCTCCGTCGGCGCCGAAGCGGAGTTCGGGCACTGGAGTGCTTCCGGTGCGCGTCCACACCTGCACCACGCTGGTCATGGCGTCGGAGCCATATAAGGTGCTCTGTGCGCCGCGTACAAATTCGAGGCGATCCGCTTGAGCCAGAGGCAGCGTACCAAAGTCGAACGTTTCTCCCGGTTCGGTTATGTAGACGCCATCGACAATCACTTTGTTGTAAGTGGACTCGCCCCCGCGGACGAACAGAGATGAGAGTGCGCCGGGCTGTCCGTAGGCATTCACAACCGCGCCGGGCAGAAAACGAACCGCATCGGCGGCGGCGATCGGCTGCATCACTTCCAGTTGACTGCCGTTGAGGGTTGCAACGTCAGCGCCTGCGGCCTGGCTTGGAACTGGGGTGCGAGTCGCAGTCACCACAATGTTTTCCGCTGCGGTTGCGACGTGAAGCTTGATGGTAACGGCTTCGGAAGCCGGAGAGAGGTCTAAGGTCTCTAACGCGAAGCCCGCAGCCAACACCTGAACACGATACGCACTGGACGCCGTTTCTCGAAAGGTCACTACCCCTTCGGCCGACGTCCTTAACACAGATACCGGAGAGGATCTCCCGAGCTTTATCAGCTGCACCTGAGCGGCGGCGACTACTGCATCTTGAGGATCGACAACTGTGATTTTGATTTCAGCGGAAGCGAGGGGAGGCAATATAAACAGCAGAAAGAACGCAGCAGCGAATACACGGGAACAGCGCATGGCACGTCTCCTTTATCACGCGAAAGGTTGGTGTGGACGGTTCACGCCGGTCTCCTGGCTTGCGAGTCAGGATGTGAGCGCTCGCTAGAATCAGCTTGAGCCCAGCATCCGGTTGCTACAACCGGCCTTCCCAGGTTGTCCTTTTCGGACGCTCCCCAGTGACCGGTTGCGTTGTCCTCGCTTACAGTTGCGCGGCAGCGCGGGATTTACACCCGCTTCCCATAGGGCGGCGTGTTGCCGACCTACGATCATGCGCGAACCACAATGTTGAGAAAGAGCAAAAGAAACAGCGCAGCAAATTTACCCGGCGGCGCGATACAAAGTCAAACGTGTGCACTGGTTTCGGAGCGTTACCGTTGTCACCTCCGGTAACTAGTCCGTGACTAAACAGATCGCGGCGAAACGTCATATGATTGAGGGTGGTGTCTCTGCGTCCCATCTCGGCGCTCTACTGTGGGGCTAGTCTGCTGCTGGCCTTTGCTTTGGCTCCGGTGGCGTTTCCCAACCCGTTTTTTCGCGTGGCTATGGGAGACCTGATCCCGCTGCTGGCGATGGTGGCCGCCTCCATCCTTTGCGCCAGAAATGCCTTCGACAGCCGCGGACGAACGCGCCTGTTCTGGAGTCTCATGGCCACGGGCATGGCCATGTGGAGTTTCAACGCCGGATGCTGGACGTGGTTCGAGGTGGTGGTTCGCGAGCCGCTGCCCCATCCTTTTCCGGGGGACGTCGTGTTGTTCCTGCACGTTGTCCCCATCATGGGAGCGGTGGCCATTCGTCCCCATCAGTCGGAAGAACGCGAGGGGATGTTGTTGAGTGCGCTGAATGTCATCATCCTGCTGGTGTGGTGGATCGTGGTCTACGCCTTCTTCGTTTTTCCCGAGGAATACATCGTTATCAATATCCCGCTGTACCACCTGCGCTGGGATTCTCTGTATTTCATCGAGGGAGCGTTCCTGATTGTCGTATCCGCATCGGCGTTCTTCACCAGTGCGGGGTCGTGGCGCGAGCTCTATCGCAACATTTTTCTCGCCACCGTTCTCTACACATTCTCCGCGGAAGCGATGCACGCGGCGGTGGTGCGGGGCACCTATACGACCGGCGGATTCTATGATGTGCCGGTGCTGGCCTCTGTGCTTGGGTTTCTCTGGGTCGCCATCGCCGGGCGGCGTTGCCTTCGCGATACACAGTTGATGCCTTCGATCACCCGCGCCAGTCGCCCGGTCGCCCCTCTGCTGGCGAAACTTGCGCTGCTCTCTCTGCCGCTTATGGCATATTGGGCGCTGTTCCTGAGCCACGACCAGCCTTATTTGCGGCACGTGCGTTTTGCGGTGGCCATGGGCGGGGTTGCTGTCCTGGCTTTTGTCGTTTTCCTCAAGCAGCACCTGCTGGACCAGAAGCTTCTGCGGCTGCTCAAGCATTCGCGCCGGAGCTTTGAAAACCTCCAACGGCTGCAGGGAAGAGTGATCCAGCAGGCGAAGCTGGCTTCGCTCGGGGAATTGGTAGCGCTTGCCGCCCGCGAACTCGAGTTTCCGCTCTCAGCGATTCTGAGCAGTTCCGAACGCATGGCCGCCAGCAGCAACTTGAGCCGCGAGCAACTCTCCAACGCGCAGAAGATCGGGCAGCAGGCCCGGCGCACTCGCGAACTGGTCAGCGATCTGCTCAGCTTCGCCCAGCAGACTCCGGGAGAAAAAGGTCCGGTCGAACTGAAACCTCTTCTGCAGCGCGCGGTGCAAATGGAAGGATTCAAAATCGAAAACAGGAAGATCAGCCTGACGGTGGAAAGCTACGACCCCTTGCCTCGCGTCCTCGGCAACCCCAACCAGCTTCTACAGGCCTTCGTTCAGATCGTGGAGAACGCCGTGGACGCATTGCAGGAGACCGGCGGCGGACGTCTCCAGATCTCCCTCTGGCGCGAAGAGGACGAGGTGATCGTCCAGTTCGCAGACTCCGGCCCTGGCCTGCGCGATCCGGAGCGCGTCTTCGATCCTTTCTACACCACCAAGCCGGTCGGCAAAGGTACCGGTCTCGGACTCAGCGCCACCTACGGCGTAATCCAGGACCACCAGGGACAAATCACCTGCTACAACCGGCCCGAAGGCGGCGCCGCATTTGAAATACGGCTGCCGGTGCTCAAAGTCACCGCGCCGCTTACCGAAGCGGCCCGCGCCTGAGCGCGTAGGGAGAGCCGCTCGGCTGTCCGCGGGGCGAGGCCGCGCCACCCTCTTGATTGAGCAAAGATGGGATCCACGAAACCCTCGAGCTGTGCTCGCTTGGACAGCCGAGGCGGCTGTCCCTACGCATTCCCTGTCTATCCGCCGCTCGCCACAATCGCATCCGCGATTCGCGCCGCCTCCACGGCAGCGCGTACATCGTGCGTCCGAATGATGTGCGCCCCTTTCAAAATTAAGACCGCTTCGGCGGCCAGCGTTCCGTAAAGCCGTTCGTTAACTTCCGCGTCTTTATCCTGTCCATCGCGCGCCAGGGTTCGCCCGATAAATGACTTGCGCGACACTCCTGCCAGCAGGGGAAATCCGGTCTGCTGCAGCTCGGCGAAATGCGCCAGCAGCGGATAGTTCTCTTCGAAGCGCTTTCCGAATCCAAATCCCGGGTCGAGTACCAGACGATCGCGCTTGATGCCAGCCAGGGTCGCGGCTTCGGCCCACTGCCGCAAATCCCGCTTCACTACCAACACGGCGTCGCCAATCGGCGGTAACGACCGCCACTCTTCGGGGCGCCCGCGCGAGTGCATCAGCACCGCTCCCACTTTGAGTTCAGCGAGCGTTTTCGGCATTTTTGGATCCCAACGGAACCCACTCACGTCATTCACCACCTCTGCCCCGAGCTCCACGGCCGCCCGCGCCACACTGGCCTTGTAGGTATCGACGCTTACCACTGCATTCGGCCGGCGCCGCTTCAAATCTCTGATTACGGGCAGCACGCGCTTGCGTTCCTCTTCTTCCGATACAGGTTCCGTCGCGCCCGGCCGCGTCGACTCGCCACCAACATCTATGATGGTCGCGCCTTCGTCCAGTAACTGCTCGGCTCGGACTACGGCCTTCTCGGCATCAATGTAGAGTCCCCCGTCGGAGAACGAATCGGGAGTTACATTCAGCACTCCCATGATGAGAGTGCGTCGCCCCAACTCCAACACTCGACCGCCGGATCGAGCGCCCAGGTTCCATTGAAAAATTGCCCGCATGTTGCCGCTATTCTAGAACGAACCTGATTTTTCCTGGTGCTACAATCCAGCTCATGCTTCGCCGGCGGTCAGTTGCGCGTCTCGTCTCCATCATCTTTCTGCTGATCGCCCCACTGTCGGCCGCACCCGTCAAACCTATACAGGATCGGGCGCTACAGGATCGCATTGCCGCTGTGCTCGGCGCTCCTGATCTGGCCCGCGGCTTCTGGGGAATCGAAGTCGTTTCCTTGTCGTCCGGGAAAACGTCGGGGCAGACGCTGTACTCGCAAAACGCGGACAAGCTCTTCACGCCCGCTTCGAACACCAAGCTGTTCGTCACCGCGGCCGCGCTCGCGCTGATCGGTCCCGACTACAAGTTCCGCACCACCATTGAAACCACGGGCACTCTCGACCGCTACGGCCGCCTCAACGGGGATCTCGTGCTGGTCGGCCACGGCGATCCCAATCTCTCCGGACGCGAACTGCCCTACGATCTCAAGACCCAGCGCAATGACGATCCCATTCAAGCCCTTGAAGCACTGGCCGACACGCTCGTCCAAAAAGGCGTGAAATTCATCGACGGCGACATCGTGGCCGACGATTCGTACTTCGCCTTCGAGCGCTACGGCGAGGGTTGGAGCCAGGACGACCTGGTGGGGGAAGACGGCGCTCCGGTTTCCGCACTGACCATCAACGACAATGTTGTCTTCGTCAGTGCTCTGCCCGCCGACCGTCCCGGCGAAAAAGCTTTCGTCACACTCACGCCTTTCGCCGATTACTACCGCATTGACAATCGCATCGTCACCACTCCTGCCGGCACCGGACGAAAGTTTTTCGTCAACCGCGAGCCTGGCTCTACTGTCTTGACGCTATGGGGTAATATGCCGCTCGATGACGCCGGCGCCAACGAAGCGGTCGCCATCGAAGATCCCGCCGAGTTCGCCGCCGGCCTCTTCCGTCAGTTACTCGAGAAACGCGGCATCGTAATCTATGGAAAGCAGCGCACGCGCCACACCGAACTCGCCTCGCTTTCCATTTTCAGCGTGACCGCTGCCGCGCCATCGAACGGGGGCGGCAACCGCGACGCTCAGTCGCGTCCACTGCAGACCGATCAGCCGGTGACGCTCGCCAGTTACGAATCGAAGCCGCTGCTGCAGGATTTGCGTGTGGTCAACAAGGTCAGCCAGAACCTGCATGCTGAAATTCTGCTGCGCCTCCTGGGGCGCGAGCGCGGCAACGCGGGAACGGTGGAAAGCGGCCTTGAGGTGCTTAGCGGATTTCTGACTCAGGCGGGAATCTCCAACGACGAATATGCTTTTCACGACGGCTCTGGACTCTCTCGCCAGAACTTAGTAACTCCACACGCCATCGTGCAGCTACTGCGCTATAGCTCGACGCAGCCGTGGGGGACTGACTACAAGGCGACCTTCCCCATCTCTGGCGTCGACGGCACGCTCTCCGATCGCTTCAGCTCTCCCCAACTGCAAAATCGTGTTATGGCCAAAACCGGCTCGCTGGGCGGTGTGAAGGCGCTCTCCGGATACGCGACCACCTACTCGGGACAGGTGGTTGCCTTCTCCATCATGTCCAATAACTTCAACCTACCGGGCAAACGAGTTATGGACGCCATTGATCAGGTAGTGCAGGCAATTGTGGATGATGCTCCGGCGGGACGGTAGTCAACACTTTTCATGACTTGGAGAGAGCATCCCGACGGGATGCTTCATCCGAGAATCCCCATTTTTTTTCCCACGCGCTCCAGCACTTCGAGGGCCTGCTGCAGTTGTTCTTTCGTGTGCGTGGCGGTCATGATGGTTCGCACACGTGCTTTGCCTTCGGGGACGGTGGGAAAGGCGATGCCCGTTCCGAGCACGCCTTCTTTGAACAGCTCGCGCGAAAAATCCATGGTCAGGCGTCCATCGCCAATGATGATGGGCGTGATCGGCGTTTCGCTCGCGGGAGTGGTCCGGCCTCCGATGTTGAAACCGAGCAGTCCTAGTTCTTTTTTCCAGAAGCGTGTGTTGGCCCAGAGTTGCTCCATCCACTGCGGCTCGGCTTCGAGAACGTCGAAAGCCGCGATGCAGGTGGCTGCTACCGAGGGCGGATGCGACGTCGAAAACAGGAAGGGCCGCGCGCGGTGATACAGAAAATCGATCAAATCGCGCGTGCCGCAGACGTATCCGCCGAGAGCGCCGATCGCCTTCGACAAGGTTCCGACCTGTATGTCGACGCGCCCGTGCATTTTGAAGTGATCGATGGTGCCTCGTCCGTTGCGGCCGAGGACGCCGGACGCGTGCGCGTCGTCGACCATCATGATTGCGCCGTATTTTTCTGCCGCCTCGCACAGGCCGGGCAGCGGGCCGATGTCGCCATCCATTGAAAACACGCCGTCGGTGATCAGCAGCTTTTTCCCCGGCTCGTTCTTCACGCTGGCGAGTTGCTCTTCGGCGTGGGCCACGTCTTTGTGGCGGAAGACGAGAATCTTCGCGCGTGAAAGACGGCAGCCATCGATGATCGAGGCGTGATTGAGTTCGTCGGAGATGATGTGGTCGTCCTTGCCCAGAAAAGAAGAAACCGTTCCCGCGTTCGCCGTAAATCCCGACTCGAAGACCACGCAGGCCTCGACGTTTTTGAAGCGCGCGATCTTCTCTTCCAGTTCCATGTGGATTTTCATGGTGCCGGCGATGGTGCGCACGGCTCCCGATCCGACGCCATACTTGCGCGTGGCTTCGAGCGCCGCTTCGCGCAGCTTGGGATGGGTGGTGAAGCCGAGATAATTGTTGGAGGCGAGGTTGATCACGCGCTTGCCGTCGAAGGTGCAAACTGGAGCCTGCTCGTCGTCCAGCACGCGCAGCTTGAAGTGCGTGCCTTTGGCTTTGAGTTCGTCGAGTTGATCGGTCAGGAATGAAAGGGGGTTGACGCGCGTGGCAGTGGGCATGGGTGACCTCGTGTGCTTCATCAGTTTAATACTGGCGGCGACGGGGTGGGAACTTGGGCTCTGCGGCGTCTGATGAGAGTTCTTTACCACAGGGGACACGGAGGAACACGGGGAAAGTCACAAGATGCATCGCTCCTTCACTGGGTCTTCTTTTTTGGCTCCGCGAGCGCTGCGATCTGGCCGTTCGTTGCGCGCAGATAGTCGGCGGGCGCAATCAGAATCTGCAGACCTCGGATGCCCGCCGAGATAGATACCACGTCGAACAGTTCGATGGTTTCGTCGACGTACAGGGGGAAGCCGCGTTTAGCTGCGAGCGCGGTCACTCCGCCGCGAATGTAGCCGGTGAGCGACTGCAGTTCTTTTACCGGGACGAGCTGAATCTTTCGCTCTCCCGCGGCGGCTGCCAGCGCCTTCAGGTTCAGCTCTTGATCGCCCTGGATCACGGCCATGACAATTCCGCTGCGGTCGCCACGCGCGACCAGTGTCTTGAAAACCTGCTCCGGCGGCAAGCCGATTTTCGCCGCAACTGTTTCCGCGGCCAGGTCGTCGGCATCCACCTCATACTCGCGCAGCTCGTAGTGGATTCCCATCTGATCGAGCAGCCGCGCGGCATTTGTCTTCGTCGGCATTTCTTGATGACCCCGGTTTTCTGAGCCGTTTTCACGTTGTATAGTGTCCAATGACTCTACCGTAGGAGGTTCATCGTGCGTCTTCTGCTCCATTGGATTTTAAGCGCCCTGGCGGTATGGATCGTGGCCAAAATCGTGCCCGGCATCAGCGTCAGCGGCCCGACGGCGGCATTGATCGCGGCCCTGGTCATAGGGCTGATCAACGCCACGCTCGGCTTGCTGCTCAAGATTCTCACTTTCCCGCTGACGATTCTAACGCTCGGCCTGTTCTGGTTCGTGATCAACGCGATCATGCTGGAGCTGGCGGCGTCACTGGTGCGCGGATTCGAGGTGCGAGGCTTCGTGCCAGCTCTGATCGGCGCCGTTGTGCTGAGCCTGGTGAGTTCGGTGCTGCAGTGGCTGATCATGCCGAGCCGCAAAGCGAACTAAGGAAGTTTTTTGTTCTCCGCACCCAGCGTTGCGAAAACCCTTTGTACCTGCCGCTCGGTTTCGTCGAACGATCCGGAATTGTCGATCACGAAATCGGCAGCTTTGATTTTTTCTTCGTCGGACATCTGCGCTGCCATGCGGCGAGTTACCTCGGCTCGGGCAGCGTCTTCCGAAATTCCCAGGCGCTGGGCGAAACGCAGAATGCGCTGGCCGGGATGGCAGGTCACTACAATTAAACGGTCGAAACGGTCGGCGGCGCCCGCTTCGAGGATGAGAGCAGCTTCGACGACAGCTATGGCGTTCGGATCGCGGCGGCCGATCTCTTGCATCCATTCGTTTTCGCGCGCGATCACGGCGGGATGAACAATTTCATTCAGCTCCTTGACGCGCGGGGGCGAACCGCCGGGCGTGCCGAATGCGGCTTCGGCCAGCCGGGAACGGTTGACGGTTCCATCGGGGTTCAGGATTTCGCGGCCGAAGCGGCGAACGACTTCCTCGTAGACCGGGCGGCCGGGATCCATGAGCGCGTGGGCGACGGCATCGGACTGGATCAGATGCGCGCCGCGTTTGACGAGCATTTCGCCGACGATGGATTTGCCGCTCGCGATGCCGCCGGTTAGGCCGAGTTTTAGCAATGGGTGCTCACGGTGTGTGAGGATTGGGATCGTGCTGTTCGTGCCGCCACAAGAACTCGACCAGTCCAACTATTCCGATAACCAGTGCGCCCACATGGCGCAGCCGGCCGGTTCCCCAGGGAAAAATGATTGGCCGAAGAAAAATCAGAATATACATCAGGCTTGCGGCAATTCCCCAGGCTCTAGCCAAGGGCTCTTCCTTTAAGATGGTCCACCAAGCCATTCCGGTGATGGCGGCCACCACAACTTCGAACAACACGAAGATGAGCAGATTGCTGAGCGTCAGGGAAGCGTAGCTCTGACTAATTGCGTATATGCTCCGAACAAAGAGCACGACGTATAGCACGGACGTGCATGCGAAAACCCAGCACAGCACCTTTCTGACGTCTCTATCTTGCATACCTTGATACCGCCTTTACGAGAGGCGGGGCGAACCCCGTCTCTACGATGAAATCCCACGTCGCATCATGGCGGCCTTTACCGTGTTGGCCATCAGCATGGCGATGGTCAGCGGGCCGACGCCTCCGGGCACGGGCGTGATCGCGCCGGCGATTTCGGCTACCTCGGGGTGGACGTCGCCCACCAAGGTTGCTCCTTTGGCCAGAAAGGTTTCTTCGCGCTTTTTGTTCGCCGCAGTGTTTCTACCAAAGAGGCGGTCGAATTCCTTCCGGTCAGTGATTCGGTTGATGCCAACGTCGATCACGGTGGCTCCGGGCTTTACGTAGTCGCGGGTGACCAAGCCGGCTCGGCCGATCGCTGCTACCAGGATGTCGGCCCGGCGGCAGACTTCAGGCAGATCGCGCGTCTTCGAGTGGCAGACGGTGACGGTCGCGTTTTGATTGAGCAGCAGCATGGCTACGGGCTTACCTACAATGTCGCTGCGTCCGACGACCACGGCTTCCTGCCCGGCGATCGGAATCTGGCTGCGCTTCAGAATTTCCATGACGCCGGCCGGGGTGCAGGGTACCAGGCCGGGACGCTGCGTGGACAAATAGCCCACGTTCATGGGATGGAAGCCGTCCACATCTTTGGCGGGGTCGACCGCCAGCAGAACTTTCTTCGAATCGACGTGCGCGGGCAGGGGCAGCTGCACCAGGATTCCGTCGATTTCGTCGCGGCGGTTCAGGTCGGCGATCAGGGAAAGCAGTTCTTCGGTGGTCGCGCTTTCAGCGGGAGTGTGTTGTTCGCTGTAGAGACCGACCTCTTCCGAACTCTTCACCTTGCCTCGAACGTAGACCTCCGACGCGGGGTTGTGGCCAACCAGCACAACGGCGAGCCCGGGACGGATTCCTGATGACGCCAGGGCTCTCGCCTGGGCGGTGACTTCCGCGCGGATTTCACCGGCTAATTTTGTACCGTCGAGAATCCTGGCTGCCATCCCACCTCGCCGCGTGCAGTGAATTGAAAGGCGATTCTATCCCATCAGACTGCGCTGTGGCCGCTTGTGCCACCGGCGGAAAGAGCGGGTTTTGAAGATTCCCGCGCGGCGTCGTGCAGCATTACAATAGGTTTCTATGATTTCCCAGGATCTGCTTGACCTGCTGGTTTGCCCGGTTTGCAAGAAGCCGCTGGTCCTCGGTGCGAACGGGAAAAGTCTGAAATGCGGCGAGTGCCGCCGTGTGTACCCTATTCAGGACGACATCCCGATCATGCTGGTTGACGCCGCTACGATTGACGCGGCCTGAACCGGAACGACAAAGTTCGGTTTTGTCCCTTAGCGAAACGACACTTAGTGTCAGTCTGGCAACAGGGGCGATTGTTATGTCTACTGCTGGCCTGCCTGCAATATCCCCGCAACCTTTTGCAAAATATTGGGTTCTAAGAACTTGAGGACCGGGAAAACCGCCTCAGGCGAGGGTACCAAAGTTACGGCATTACGATTGCATGTATCAAAGCAGGTTGCCGATGAGTCTAATATAGGCAACTGGCAAGGAGGTCGCAGGTGAGAATGGCCACGAAAGAAAAATTCACGGTGACGGAATTGTGCGCGTTGCGCAACGACCTGATCCAGGGCGGCATGGTGGATTCCCGCGAAGCAGCGGAACTGCTGCAGGTTTTTTTGATGGGGCGCGGCTATGGCGTTTCGCAGACTGAAGCGATGGACGCGGCTGGGCGAGTGGAAATGGCGGGCTGTTCTTTGCCGGTGCTGGAGCGCGAACTCGAAGGGCTTGCGCAGGTGATGTAAGGTTTGTTTTTTGCGACAGGGCTAATGCGGGTGGCTTAATACATACGTAAAACGGGGTTAACGTGAAACTGATCTAGCTCAACTCAGCGATTGACAGTTTCTCAGTACGAAGCGCCGGGCTCAACTGCCCGGCCTTTTGTATTTCGGGGACGATCGCGACACATTCACGGAGACTTCGATGATTCAATGTCTCAGTGATTCAATGATTCGACCGCGCTCCGCAGGACACGAGCGATTTCCTCGGGGTCGGTCTCGGGAGCGAACTGGATGGGCTTTCCGATGCGCACTTGAATTTTTCCTGGTGAAGCAAACTTCTTGCCAGCTTTCTTGATTTCAAACAAGCCATCAATCCGCATCGGAAGGATAGGGATGCGCAGATTGTTGGCAAGCAGCCCGACTCCGCTGCGGAACGGAAGCAGTTGGCCATCTTCGGTGTGACGTCCCTCTGGAAAGACCAGCACGCTGTAGCCTCGGTCGACGGCTTCTCCGGCATAGGCAAAGCTTTTGCGGAAGCCGGACTGGCGGGGCAG
Organism: uncultured Acidobacteriaceae bacterium; assembly: GCA_963747545.1. Taxonomy (GTDB): domain Bacteria; phylum Acidobacteriota; class Terriglobia; order Terriglobales; family Acidobacteriaceae; genus Acidiflorens. The sequence continues at coordinate 1,046,679 of CAVVFQ010000007.1, forward strand.
CGGGAACAGGTTTAGCAGGGCTACGCCGAGCGTCCAGCGCAGGCGGTCGTAGATTCGGGCGAGCCACGCGCGACCCGAGCCTGGAGTGCGCAGGATTTCTAGCGCCTCGCCGCGGGTTGCGGTCGCCAGTTTGTGCCGGATGCGCGCGGGCAGAGCGAACTGGATGAATCCGACGTCGACGTCGCTGATGTGGTTGGAGATGACGAGCAACGGCCCGCGGACGCCGCGCAAGTTTTCACGTCCGGTCACGCGGGGCCATCCCATAAAAAACACTGCCGGTCGCGTCAGCAGATACTGCGACGCGAGGCGCAGCCAGGTGGTCGGCCAGCGCAGCGCCCAGCGCGGATAGTGAAAGCCTTTGTAGCGAAGGTCGGAATCATGAAGCTCGGGGTGAGCGCCTCGTTCGCCCTGTATCAGCTTTTCCAGATCGCCGACGGTCGCTGCGTTCGCGAACCTGGTTTCGAACTCGGTTTCGCTCAGGTCGATCTGATAGCGGTCTTCGAGGGCGCTGAGCAGTTCGACTCGATCGAGGGAGCTTAGTCCCAAACCGCTTTCGAGTTTTGCGTCGGGCGTCAGGTTCTGCATGTTCTGAACGCTGCGGCCCGTGATTCTGGTCAGCAGTTCGACGAGGGGACTGGCTTGGTTCGCGGCCGGTTTTCCGGCGAGGGCAGCCTCGACCGAATCGCGAATCACGTTGCGGCGCGGTTTCTGCGTGGAACTGCGGGGGAAATCTTCGTCGGGCCAGACGAACCAGGTGCGCATGCGCTGATATTCGGCCAGCGTTTCGTTGGCGCGCTGGACGATATTCTGCGCGGCCACGACGGACGCGTCTGGGGAGCGGTCGCGCAGAATCAGCACGGCGCAGGGCTCGGCGTTTCCGCCGCGCTCCAGTCCGACGACTACGCAATCGCGAACCTCTTTCTGACTTCGTAACGCGGCTTCGAGGTCCTCGGGATAAATGTTCATCCCGGCGGGCGTGACGATCACTTCCTTCTTGCGTCCCTTGAAAAAAAGATTGCCTTGGTCATCGAGCGCGCCCAGATCGCCGGTGCGATACCAGCCTTCGTCTTCTCTGCCCGTGACCGGCTGCAGGTCGCGGCCGTTCCAGTAGCCACTGGCCACGCCGCTGCCGCGGACCAGAATTTCTCCATCTTCGGCCAGCTTGATTTCGCGCCCGGGCAACACTTTGCCGATGGAGCCGCGGCTGGTGTGGAAGGGATGGTTCAAGCTGACCAGGGAAGTGGTTTCGGTCAAGCCGTATCCCTGAACCACGGCGTATCCCAGGCGATGCCAGAATTCTTCGGTCTCGCGATCGAGCGCGGCGCCGCCACTGATCATGGCCCAGAACTTCCATCCGAACTGGCGGCGCAGGTCGCGAAAGGTCCACCAGCGGCGGAGGAAGTGTTGGTTCTTGGCGGCGGCGTAACGGGCAGCAAAATCATTTCGGATGCCCGTGTGGTGACGTGCGCGGGGCAAAGCCCCGCCACCACACGAGTTGGCAGAATCTGTGTCGAGATCGCGTTCGACCTGCTGCTTCAGCGACTCGATCATGCGCGGGACGGCCACCAGCACCGAAACGCGCTCCCGGCGGATCGTCTCCATGACATCGGTGGGATTGAATGTGTTCTCGAACACGACCGTGCCGCCCAGCAGTGGGGGAAGAAAAATTCCCAGAAACTGGCCGAAGACGTGGCTCAGCGGCAGCAGGTTCAGGAAGCGAATCGGATGTACCAGGCGCTCGTACTTCAGGTATCTTCTCATCTCGGTTTCGATCGGGATGAGATTGCCGACGACGTTGGCGTGGGTGAGCACTACTCCCTTGGGCTCGGCGGTGGTGCCGGAAGTGAAAACAATTTCGAGCGTGTCGGAAGGCTGAATCTGCGCGGGACGAAAGCGTTCCGCGGGATGCGCGGCGATTGTGGCTGCGAGATCGGCGGGATCGATCGTTGCGATTCCGGTTGCGATTCCTTCGAAAATCAGCGCCCGCTCGCGCGGACAGAGCACCAACTTGGTGCGCACCTGCGCGCTGATGCGACGCGCAAAATCGGGGCTGGCGCCGTCATCGACGGGGACGGCAATGACCCCGCAAAGCGCGCATCCGAGGAACGCGGCTACCCACTCGGCACAATTCGGACTCCACAAGAGCACGGCATCGCCCTTGCCAATGTTGCGCGCTTCGAGCTCGCGGGCAAACTGATACGCGACCGCAGCGACGCGCTGGTAGCTCCAGCGCTCGCGCCGGTATCCTCGTGGAAACACGTAGGCGCAGTCGTTGTGAGAGGCGCCCCAGCGCTCGAAGTCGTCCAGCGAATCCAGCACACTTGCCCGCACACCCTGTTTAGTAGCACAATTCCCAGAACTTTACAGCGCCAGAACTCAGGAACGGCTGGCTGGCTGCCGATTACCATGTTTTGACTTCTGATCCGGAGTACCGATTATGAACCCGAAACCGGAATTCACTGCCGCCAACTTTCCCGCGCTGCATACCTTTCTGCGAGGCTACTTCCATGAAGATGTCGCCGACGAGTACGGGACGGCTCCGGAAGCGGCCGATCAGTTTTGCGAAGACGCTGAAACCGACGAGCGCATTCCGGTTGCGCGGGAGTGGCAGCAAGTCCTGGAATTGACGGGGCCACAGCCTGCGGCTCTGAACGCGGCATTGAAGAAACTGGGCGGCGCGATTCGATTGAACGAGGAGGAGATTCCGCAAGTGTCGGCGATCTTCGCGCGCTGCCTGGCGGTGAAACCGCATCGCCGCGTGGCCAACGAGTGATTTGCGCCGCGGTTGGCCTCAGCGGCTGAAGCCGGTTCCATGAAGCAGGCCAATATCGCAGCGCTGAAGCGCTGCGCCACCCAAAACCAGAGAGAGCTGGCTTTCCCGGCCAGACGCGGGAAGGCGCGTCTCTGCGGAAATTACCCTTCTCGGCCTACGCCCAGCGCGTCGGCTACGCGGTTAATGTAGTTGAACCAGGATGCAATCAGCGTGATCTGCAGGATGGCCTGATCGTCGAAGCCGGCGGCCCGCAATTTCTCGTGATCGTCTTTCCAGACCTGGGTCGCGTCTTTGGTTAATTTCACGACATAGTCGACCATGACTCGTTCCTGCGGGGTGATGGGCGCAGTCGTATAGTCGCGTTCCAGCGCTTCCACCAGTTCTTTATCCAAGGTGACGCGACGCAGAAACTCTGCGTGGGACTCGATTCAATACACGCACCGGTTGGTCACCGAGACCATGGTGGCGATCATTTCGTGATGACGCCGCTGGAGCGGCAGATCAGGGGACATGAGCGCGCCGAAGGTCGAAAACGCATGCTTGAGCGCCTGCGGAATCAGGGAGTGCGAGGCTACGATCTGCGAGCCGCCGCCGGCTGCGGGATGGATGGGAACGGCGTATTCCTGCGGATACAGCGCCTTCTGCCCTTCCATCGCCTGGCGCAAGTCTTCGCTGGCTTCGGTGAACGGGATGGTACGAATCCAGGCCATGGTTTCGATTTGCCTCCGAGCGGCGATGGCCGCAATTCCGGCGTTTTCACACCCTACACGCTCGCGCGTGCAATTGCCAATAATTGGAAAATGCTAGGCCCTACGCAATCCGCGCCCGGTGCTGGTAGCATTATTTTTTCGTCCCGAGTTATATTGCGCCTGCTATCGTTTTGAGGAGGGTTTGAATGCCGCAAGATACCTTGACCATCACCGACAACCGTACCGGGCAGAGCTACACGCTCCCCGTGGAAGACGGCACGATTCGCGCGATGGATCTGCGCAAGATCAAAACCGGTCCTGACGATTTCGGCTTGATGACCTATGACCCTGCTTTCATGAACACAGCGTCGTGTAAGAGCGCGATCACCTATATTGACGGCGATCGGGGAATCCTGCGCTACCGTGGGTATTCGATCGACGTTCTCGCCCAGCACTGTACTTACCTCGAAGTTGCCTACCTGCTTCTTTTTGGCGAACTGCCCAACGCCAGTCAATTGAAGAACTGGGTGAATGACATCACACACCACACCATGCTGCATGAAACCACCAAGAAATTCATGGAAGGCTTCCGCGACAACGCGCATCCGATGGCGATGCTGGTGAGCACGGTGGCGGCGCTGTCGACGGTGTATCCGGACGCGAGGCACATTCAGGACCCCGAGAACCGCCTGCTGCAGATCAAGCGCCTAGTCGGCAAGATGCCATCGATCGCGGCCTTCTCGTATCGGCACCTGGTCGGATTCCCGTACATCTATCCGGACAACGACCTCACCTACGCGGAAAATTTTATGAACATGTTGTGGAAGATGGTTGAGCCGAAGTATGTCGCCAATCCGGTGCTGGCGCGGGCGCTCGACATTCTTTTTATTCTTCACGCCGACCATGAACAGAACTGCAGCACGAACGCCATGAGAGCCGTCGGGAGTTCCCACAGCGACCCTTACCTGGCCACGGCTTCGGCCGCGGCAGCTCTTTCCGGCCCGCTGCACGGCGGAGCTAACGAAGAAGTGCTGCACATGCTGGACGAGATCGGTTCCAAGGACAACGTGCCCGCTTACATCAAGAAAATCAAGGAGGGCAAGGGCAAGCTGATGGGCTTCGGGCATCGCGTTTACAAGAACTACGATCCGCGCGCCAAGATCATCAAGTGGGCTGCCGACCAGGTGTTCGAAGTTACCGGACGCAATTCGAAACTTGAAATTGCGCTGGAGCTGGAGCGAATCGCTCTTGAGGACGAATATTTCGTGCAGCGCAAGCTCTATCCGAATGTGGACTTCTACTCCGGCATCATGTACCAGGCGATGGGCTTCAAACCGGAGATGTTTACCGTGCTGTTCGCGATTCCGCGGACCATTGGCTGGCTATCGCAATGGCAGGAGATGCTGAACGATCCTGAGCAGAAGATTGCGCGTCCGCGGCAGATCTGGATTGGGCATGAGACGCGGGAGTTTGTGCCTATGGAGAAACGGGCGAAGTCTTAACTGATTGGATAAGAGTGAAGGCTCGATTCGAACCCATGTAGTCTTTGTTTGAGGACGAAGACGCTGGGAAGAAAGGAGCCTTCGATGATGATTATAGGATGTGATTTCCATCCCAGCTGGCAGCAAGTGAGTTGGATGGACATGGAGACTGGGGATTGCGGGGAACGGAAGCTGGTGCATGCTAGCGGCGACGCCAGGATGTTCTATCAGCAACTGGCGGCGCCGGTGCTGATCGGCATGGAGGCCACGGGCAACAGCCAGTGGTTCATCGAACTGGTCGAGGATCTGGGGCATGAGATCTGGATCGGAGATGCAGCCCAGATCCGAGCCAGCTACGTGCGCAAGCAAAAGACGGACCAGCGCGACGCGGCACATATTTTAAAGCTGGTGGTGGAAGGCCGATTTCCGCGGCTCTGGACCCCGGACCGGGAGCAGCGCGATCTGCGACAACTGGTGCTGCATCGGCACAAGCTGGTGGAGATTCGCAGCCGAGTCAAAAACGAACTGCAACACCTTTCCTTGAATAAGGGAATGCAGCGCAAGCGTAAGCTGTGGAGCCAGGCGGGGCAGAAGATGTTGCGCGAACTTCCGTTAAAACCCTGGGCGGCGTGCCGGCGGGAAGATTTGCTGGGACTGCTGGCCACGCTGGATCAGCAGATCGGCAAGTTGGATTGGGCGGTGCAGCAGGCGGCAGAGGAAAATCCGCAGGCGAAGTTGCTGATGACGCAGCCGGGAGTGGGACCGAACACGGCACTGGCCTATGTTCTGACGATCGGCGATGTGAGTCGCTTTCCACGGGGCAAGCAGGTGGCCAGTTATCTGGGGCTGATCCCGCGCGAAGAAAGTTCGGGCGGACGGCAGAAGCTGGGTGCGATCACCAAGCAGGGCAACCGCATGTTGCGCTCGTTGCTAGTGGAGGCGGCGCAGATTACGGTGCGCTTCGACCCGGAAATGAAGAAGCAGTATTTGCATCGTTGTCACCAGAAGCCGAAGGGAGTGGCCAAGGTGGCAACGGCGCGCAAGTTAGCCGTACGACTCTACTGGATGTTACGCACACAAAAGCCGTATCCAGAGATCGTTCGCATCGAGAGCAGCTCGCGGGTGCCCCTGGTCGGCGCAAGCTAGACCGCAGAACTGATTGGGCGCTCTCGCATTCCGCACGAGGCGGGATGTTCGCATAGAAGAATCATGGTCGACGTTGGGGCCGAATCGATGGTTGGTGGAACGATCTTCGGGAGAAGATCACCACCGATAAGTGATTAGCGTGAGATTTCCAGAGTCTTGGTCCTCAAATCTCTCTGGCAAAAAAGCGGTGCCAAAAACACCGTCAGGATACTTTTGTCCTTGACACCGCCTTCACTCTTATCGAGGGGTACCCCCACCCCCCTTATTCTGTTGGTATATTAGAATCAGCACTTTAGCTTGTGAACCCCTGCCAAAGTCCTCAGCCTATGGGAGTTAGAGGTAAAGTCCTCAGCGCGTGGGACTTAAGGGCCGGAAACGAGAAAATCCCGCAAAATCTTTGAGTTTAAAGGACTTGTCTGCAAAGTATTCCGTAATAGGGACTTATAGGACAGTGGATGCCGGGCGGGGGCGCCCGGCGCTCCACTAACTTGCTCCAATTGGAAAGGGCGCGGGTGTGATCCGCGCCCTTTTAGGCTATATATCTCTATTATATCAATTCCGACCTACCTGTACCGACAGGTTTTGCCACTTTATTTTCCGTGCCAATGCATTGGCTTACGGGGAAAATTGACGGAATGGGGGCTTGACAAGATTTCGGGCTACTTCCGTTTCCGCGATCGCCGGCGAGACGCCCTGCACCGCTCGATATTGGAGTAGGGGTCCTTCGGCTCCGCCAAGCCAGTCGCTTCGCGCCTGGTTTGGCTACGCTCAGGATGACAATTTTTTGTTTGGTCAGCTCGACGACCGAACTGAGCCACTACTTCGGATCGGATTTGTACGTGCTCGAAGGAGCAGACTGTCTAGCCGCCGGCGATGGCTCCGATGATGATGAAGGGCTCTTTGCTGGATGCGACGGCTTCGGGCAGTGGTGTGTCGGGCGACTGGTGAGAGAGATCCTCCTGGCAGGCGAAGAAGCGCAGGAATGGACGGCGCTGCAGCGTGACTTGGTCGCGGATGGTGCCGCGCAGCATGGGATAGCGGGTCTCGAGGGCGTCGAGGACGGAGCGCTGGGTGACTGGGCCGTCTACCTCTATTTCTATTTCGTTGCCCACGTGCGCCAGGGTTCGCAGATGGTGCGGGAGTATGATCCGGATGACATTCATTCAGACCATTTTAGACATAGGTCGCGGGTTAGTCTGGTAGACACCTTCCCCCAGCGGCTAAAGCCGCTATTGATTTGCGGCAGTTACGGCACGGCTGAAGCCGTGCCCTTCCCATTGCCGCTTAGCGAGCTTCGCTCGCTGGACAGCCGAGGGCGCCTATCCCTACGTGAGCCGCTTAGCGAGCTTCGCTCGCTGGACAGCCGAGGGCGGCTGTCCCTACGTGAGTTTTTCCGCATCCTGCGAAGGCGTGCCCTACGTAGAGACTAGCTCTGCTTTGGAGGGCTCGATCTCGTCACGCCAGCGTTTGGACCCCGACCGAAAGCTCCGGCCCAAGATCGCGGATCGATTACGTTATCGCCGGGATACTGCGACCTTATTGAGGCAAGCTTTGCAGGAAGTCTTCGAGCACGCGGTCGAATTTCTCCGGATTATCGACGAACAATGCGTGGCCGTCGCCGTCGAATCGCTCCAGTCGAATTTTGTCGCCGAGCTTCGATTTCAGTAAGTCGGCGCTCGCCTGCGTGCTGGGCTGGTAGGTAAAGAGCATTGGCCGATTCATCCTGGCGAAGGCGCCGGAAAGATCCTTTATGGCGATCATGTTGTAGATGAGTGCGACGGCGGTATCGGCGGGAACCTGCATGGAGGCGTCGGTGACGCGCTTCAAGTACTCCTCTGTCTGCGGCTTTTTGAACATGCTTCTTACAAAACCGTCGGCTTGTTTCTGGCGATCCTGTTGGAGTTTGTTCATCCATCCCGAGATGAAGGCGAACATTTCGGGGCTGAGCTTGTCCGGGATAAACCCATCCACCAATACGAAACCGCTTACGTTATCGGTGCCGAATTGCTCGACATATTTCATCAGCTCGCCACACCCCATCGACCAGCCGACTAGGACAGGCTGCTTCAGGCCCAGGTGATCCACAAGCTCTTCATAATCTCGGGCGCGGGTTTCGGGCAGGTGGCCGTAAGTTGGTTTGTCGCTCTCTCCCTGCGAACGAGGATCGACGGCCACGACGTGGTATTTCTTCGAAAACTCGTCGATTTGCTTTTGCCAGATCCAGGCTGGCATCGTCCAGCCGGGAATGAAAACGATTGGCCGGCCGCTGCCAGCCTCAAGGTAGTGGATCCTTACGCCATCGGAGGTCTTGAAAAAGTCGCTCTTCGTCGTCTGTGCCTGCGCTGCGACGCTCGACACTGACAAGAAGCACAGCAGGATTACGGCTAGCCTGGCTCTCACGTCGTCTCCTTCATGCTTCCATACTTCACGCGTCACGCCTGTTCCTACCCTGTGCTCAGGCGAGCGTTTGCACCTCGACGGACAGTACCGCCGGAAGATCGCGGACGATGGGAGCCCAGTTGTCTCCGGCATCGGCCGACGCGTAGACCTGGCCGGCGCTGGTGCCAAAATATACGCCACAACGATCGAGCGTGTCGACGGCCATCGCATCGCGCAGCACGTTGACGTAGCAGTTTTGTTGAGGCAGGCCTTTGGTCAACGCTTCCCATTCATTTCCGCCGGTGCGGCTGCGGAATACGCGCAGCTTGCCATCGGGAACAAAGTGCTCCGAGTCGCTCTTGATGGGGACGACGTAGATGGTTTCGGGCTCGTGCGCGTGGATGTCGATCACGAAGCCGAAGTCGGTCGGCAGATTGCCGCTGACTTCTTTCCAGTTATCGCCTGCGTCGTCGGATCGCATGACGTCCCAGTGCTTCTGCATGAAGAGCACGCCCGGACGCTTCGGATTCATGGCGACATGGTGAACGCAATGGCCGATCTCGGCATTGGGGTCTGGGATGAACTCCGAGCGCAGTCCGCGGTTGATGGGCTTCCACGTCTTGCCGCCGTCATCGGTACGGAAGGCGCCAGCGGCTGAGATCGCGATGTAGATCCGGCGGGCATCGCTCGGATCGAGAATGATGGTGTGCAGGCACATGCCGCCCGCGCCGGGCTGCCATTTCGGACCGGTGCCGTGGCCGCGCAGGCCGGGGAGTTCCTGCCAGTTCTCGCCGCCATCGGTCGAGCGGAACAAGGCCGCGTCTTCTACTCCGGCGTAGACCGCGTCGGGATCGGTGAGCGATGGCTCGAGATGCCATACGCGTTTGAATTCCCAGGGATGCTGCGTGCCGTCGTACCACTGATGAGTGGTGAGCGGCTTGCCGGTTTGGGCAGATGCGTCGTAGACGAACTTGTTGCTTGCGGCCTTTGGCGGACCTGGGGCGGGCGGCGCCCCGGGCGGCGTTCCGGGCTGATGCCAGGTTTTGCCGCCGTCGTCTGAGCGCTGGATCAGCTGCCCGAACCAACCGCTCGACTGCGAAGCATAGATGCGATTGGGATCGGCGGGTGATCCTTTGAGGTGATACATCTCCCAGCCCGCGAAGTGGGGGCCGCTGATGTCCCATTTTTCGCGCTTGCCGTCGGAGGTGAGCACGAACGCGCCTTTGCGCGTACCGACCAGAACCCGTACTTGGCTCATGCTTCGACTCTTCTTTCTTCCTTCTTTTATTTTATTTTATTCGCCCCGATAAGCTCGCTTCAGGCCCTCGATGTCAATCTTAGTCATTTGCAACATGGCTTTGAAGACCCGTTGTGACTTCAGCGGATCTTTGTCCTGCATCAGTTCGATCAAAGCCCTGGGGACGATCTGCCACGATACGCCAAATTTGTCTTTCAGCCAGGCGCATTGCAGCTCTGATCCGCCGGCGGAGAGCTTCTCCCACAACTCATCCACTTCCGCCTGCGTCTCGCAGTCCACAAAGAACGATATGGCTGGAGTGAAGGTGTAGTGCGGGCCACCGTTCAGCGCCATGAATTGTTGGCCTTCGAGCTGGAAGGTTGCCACCATCACGGTTCCTTTCGGTCCCGGGCCCGCTTCGCCGTAGCGGGCAATGTTCAGGATTTTCGAGTTCTTGAAGATCGAGGTATAAAAGTTCGCGGCTTCTTCGGCCTGGCCGTCGAACCACAGGAATGGAGTGATTTTTTGCATATTAGCCTTCCTCTGCTGCGGCGAATGGTTGTCGGGTATGGATCTTCCTGAGAACGTCGGTTGGCAGAATACACCATTGCGCGGGGTCGACCTCAGGGCGGCATTTCCTGGTAGTGGTGCAGTTTGAAAAAATTGTCGTCCCTCAGCGGCTAAAGCCGCAATCAAAACAGTGCAATTACCGCAGCGGTGAACCGCTGCGCCACCCAAAATCAGTTCAAACTGCACAACTACCCATTTCCTTATGCCCAATCTGGAAGGGGAAGGCCGGTTTTTTCCGCAACCCGGACGTACACGGACTTTCGGTAACCCCCGGTAATCGTCGGTAACCAGCGGAACGCGGGTACCCGGCCTTACAATTACCTTACTCCGCGATCCCCTGGCGCGGTTTTACGGTGTCTCGTCTGGGAATCTCCCGGCGAGGTTCGGCCCGTTCGGCACGCTGGCGGAAAAGCGCGGGCGTTGGGCGGGAAAAAGGCTGGAGTCCGCATACCTTATGGCGTTTGGTTTTGGTTTCAACAAACAGAAGGTTCTCAGCGCCGCGGAAAAGTTTGTCCAGCAGGGCAAGCTGCAGAACGCCATTGCTGAGTACGACAAGGTTCTGAAGCACGACGCCAACGACCTTACCGTCAACAACACCATCGGCGATCTCTACGCGCGGATGGGCGACAGCGCAAAAGCGATTGAGTGTTTCAAGACGGTGGGCGATGCGTATGCCGCGCAAGGCTTCACCGTCAAGGGCATCGCCATGTACAAGAAGATCACCAAGCTCCAGCCGAGCATGGATGCATCTTTGAAACTGGCGGAACTCTATACCCAGCAAGGGTTGTTCAACGACGCCCGGGCGCAGTACCTGCAAGTCGCCGAAGACTTCATGAAGAATGGCGACCTTGAACAAGCGGTTCGCCTTTTCCGGAAGGTCCTGGAAATGGACCCGGAAAATGTACCCATGCGGGTGAAGCTGGCCGAGGTCTATGTCCGGCTGGGAAAAAAGACAGAGGCGTGGGAGATTTTTAGCGCGGCCGCTGAGTCGTTGCGCGCGCGTGGTTCACTCGCCGCCGCCGAAGACATTCTGAAACGGATGCTGGTCCTCGATCCGGGCAACAGTTACGTTCTGCTGCTGCGGGGCAGGGCCGCGGTCGAGAGTGACGATCCCAAACACGCTATTGAGTACCTGGAGAAGGTTCCCGACCTCGATTCTCATCCCGATGGCTTGCGCGACCTGCTGAAGGCGTACCTGCAGGTGGGAACGCTGCCCAAGGCCGGCCCCATCGCCGAAAAGCTGCTCACGGTGCACAACGATCCCGAAGGGCTGTTTCTGATGGCGGAGGGGTCGACGCGCCTCGGCCAATATCACGAAGCGCTTGACGTTTATACGCGGCATGCCGACCACCTGCTGGCGACGGATTCAACCAAATTGCTGAGCAGCCTGCATAGCATGATCTCTCATGTGCGCGACGATGCGGGGGCGCTGGACGCGCTTATGCTGCTGCTCAACAAAGCCGGCGACAGCACCCACGTCAATGAAGTCACCGAGCTTCTCGCTCACACCTGCGTCAAGGACGGGAACCTGGCGCGGGCTCGCGACCTCTACCAGATGCTGGCTACCACCGAGCCGCAGAACCAGTTGCACATGCAGAACTATCAGCAGGTGGTGGAGCGCATGGATGGGGCTCCGCCCGCTGCCGGGATCAGCGCCGAAGAAGGCGGGGTTATCGTCGAGGAGCTGGAAGCAACCGCACCGGTGATCGATCAGTCTTATCCGGACCACGTCTCGATCGCCATCCGCGCGGCGGTCACCGATGCGGATCTGTTCCTCTCTTACAATCTGCCCGACAAGGCGATTGTGCCGCTGCTGGGCGCTCTGCCCGAGGCACCACGCGACGCGCGCCTGAACCAGCGCTTGGCCGCTCTCCATACACGCTTCCACCGTTTTACCGAAGCCGCCGTCTGCTGCCGCACACTGGAAAGCGTGTACCACGATGCCGGCTATCCGGATGAAGCCCTGCGCTATGGAGAATTGGCGGCGCGCTACGAACAGAGCGCCGAAACCGCGGTTCCGTTGGCCGCCGCATCATCGACGGTTGGCCCGGCGATGGTTACGCCGGCGACTGCTGCTCTTCCGGTCGCTGCTTCACCCGCCGCCCGGCCCGCCGCCAGCGCTGCCGCTGCGGCGACGTCCGCGCCCTGGCCGACGGCTCCGTCCCCGGCGTCCGATCACGAAATGGCTCCGGCCGCGCATCCGGAATTCGCCATGCCGGAGATGGAAATACAAGCGGCGTCCGAGCCGCACGATCTTTCTTCCGAGTGGGAACATTCCCTCTCGGTCGACGAGGCTGCGCCGGCTGCGGAAACGTCGGTCCCCGCACAGGCTGAAGCGGGTGCCGATGCGTCCAGCAATCCCGAGATCGCTGAGACGGTCGAGGAAATTCGTTTCTATCTCGAGCACTTCATGACGGACCAGGCGCGCACAGGGATCGAGAAGCTCGAATCCCTGACCAGTGATGCCAGCATTCTCGATCCGTTGCGCGCCGCCGTCGAGTCGGCCGGCCAGCCGACAGCCGAACCGGAAGCGGAAATGGCGGAGATCAATGCTGACGAGATCAGTGCTGCCGAGATCAGTGCCGCCGAGATCAGTGCTGCCGAGATCGGTGTTGATGAGATCGGTGCTCATGAGATCAAGGCTGAGGAAATCAACGCTGATCAGCCAGCGGAATTCGAAGTTGCAACGGAACCTCAGGACGGTTCCGAAATCGCCGCGTCTGCCGACTTGATGGGTGGTTACGACCACGAAATCCGCAGGGTGCCTCCGGCGAAATCGGCGCCAGAACCCGAACCGGCATATGCAGAACCCGCGCACGCGGAGCCCGTACATGCAGAGGCGAACGATCTGAATGCGCTGGTCGCGGATCTGGAAGCTTCGCTCGGCGATGCTTTCCCGGAAGCGCCGCCCGCACCCGAGCCTCGTGCACCTCGTAAGCCGGCAGTAGAGTCACCCGCAGCCAAGTCAGCGGCGGCGCCGTCTCCGGCAACCCAGGCACCAGCAGCCCAGCCACCAGCAGTGCCGAGTTGGCCGGCCACGCCGGCTCCGAAGCGCGCTGCGGCACCGCCAGTTCCAAAAAAGCGCGAGCCGGAACCGAAGCCTGCGCCAAACATCGGAATTAAAACGCCGGTTGCCCCGGCAATGCCGGCGATGGCGGCATCGGCGGGAGGCGCCGCAGCCGCTCCTGCTCCTGCTCCTGCACCTGCACAAGCTAAAGCTGCGATGAGCTACAGCCCTACTGCCGTGCGTCCGTTGGGCGCCGGCGCCCAGGCGATGCATCCCTCTGACAGCGTCGATCTTTCGGAGATGTTCGGCGAGCTGAAACAGGAACTGGAGGAAGACGTTGCGGCGGGCGATGATGATCCGGAAACGCACTACAACCTGGGGGTTGCCTTCCGCGAAATGGGTCTGCTCGACGAAGCCATTGCCGAATTGCAGAAAGTTTGCAACTCGATTGAGCGCGGCAAAGCATTTGCGCAGCCCGTCCAGACCTACACCTGGCTGGCCCAATGCTTCCTCGATAAAGGAGTTCCTGACGCCGCCATACGCTGGTATGAAAAGGCGCTTGAGATCCCGGGACTCGACGACGAGGCGCGCCTTGCCATTAACTATGAACTGGGCTCGGCTTGCGAAACTGCCAAGGACAAGCCGGCCGCGCTGCGTCATTTCACCAGCGTCTACGGTTCGAACATCGATTATCGCGACGTGGCCGAGCGCATTCAGGCCCTGAAGTCGTAGAATGCTCCCAGTGGGTTCGAATTTTTGCTGAGGATGCGACTGGATCCTGCGCCCACCCGACGGCCCTACTGACAACGACGCGTGCAATGATTTCCGATCCCAAGCTACCCTTTGCCAGCAACTCCACCAGTGTCGGGGAACTCAAATCCCCAGCGGAGGCATGTGTCCCGGCCGTTCCCGGAGAGGCGCCTGATCCGGTCTCCGTTGCGGGGCGGTCGACTTCGGTCGTTGGTCTGTGGCTCCGCCGCATCGGCGTGCTTCTGTTCGTGTTCTTGTGCGCGACGCTCGGGGTGATGCTCACAATCCTTCCCTGGCGGCCTGAGTGGTCCGACAACCCGCTCCTCCTGCCATACCCGCAGCTTCGCGCGGTGGTGGCGAGCGGGTTCGCACGCGGAGTTGCGACCGGCCTGGGCGTGATCAATGTTTGGATCGGGTTCTGGGAGGCCATTCAATATCGGGAAGAAGAATAAAAACATTGAGTCATTGAATCATTACATCAACCCCGACGATTCCATTCCTCAATGACTCCGTGAGCCCAATGACTCAGTACCTCAATGATTTAATGTCTCAATACTTATGACTGATCAAAAGCTCAAGTCCGCTCCCCTTGCGTATCAGAACGAAACGTTTCTCAACAGTCCTGACGGCAGAATTTTGCGCCTGCTGTCCGAGTATAGCGAGCCGCTCTCGCGCTTCCGGCGGGAGCAGATTCAGGACACGGTCGTCTTCTTCGGCTCCGCCCGCATTCACAGCCGCGCCAGCGCCAGCGACCGTATGAGCGAAATCCGCGGCAACGGCGTTCGCGTCTCCCCAACACAGCAAGCGCTGGATATGAAGCGCGCTGAAGCCGCCGTCGACATGGCCCGCTATTACGAGGACGCGCGCCGGCTTGCCCGCATGCTGACTGAATGGTCAACTCAGATCCCCGCCAAGCGCCATCGTTTTGTCGTGACCACCGGCGGCGGCCCGGGCATCATGGAAGCCGCGAATCTCGGCGCGCACGACGCGGGCGGAAAAACCATTGGCCTCAATATCGCGTTGCCGTTCGAGCAGAATCCGAATCAGTACATCACGCCTTCGCTCAATTTCGAGTTCCATTACTTCTTCATGCGGAAATTCTGGTTTGCGTACCTGGCCAAAGCGCTGGTGATCTTTCCGGGAGGCTTCGGTACGCTTGACGAATTTTTTGAGATCCTGACCCTCGCCCAGACGGAGAAGCTGGCCAAGAAAATTGTCATCGTCATGTATGGCAGCGAGTACTGGAAGAAGGTCATCAATTTCGAAGCCCTGGCCGACGCCGGCATGATTTCGACGGCGGACCTCGAACTATTCAAGATGTCTGATTCGCCGGAAGAAAGCTTCGAGTTCCTGAAAGACGGACTGACCAGGTACCATCTCGGCACGCAACAGGCCAAACGTGCCGGCGAGGCGGCTGTGCCGGAAATCGCCAGGACGAGGCCGTAGGCGCCGAGGCAAACGTCTCTCGCCCCGTTTCTTTTCAGTCTTTCTCTTTCCACTCTTTCTACTCCGGCAAGACGGGGCAAGCGCTGTTTGAAAATTGGCGACCCTCAGCGGCTAAAGCCGCATTCAAAATAGTGCAATTACCGCAGCGGTGAACCGCTGCGCCACCCAAAGGCTAGTAGCACAGCAGTGAACCGCTGCGCCACCCAAAATCAGTTCAAACTCCACCACTACCCGTCTCTACTACATTGAACTTCTTCAGCCGGGCTGCCTATACACTTACTGGTTAGTGTTTCGGAGACAGACTGAATGATGACCTCACGAACGTTCTCGACGACAACACTCTGCTGCCTGATTTTTTTCTGCGCAACTTTTTGTGCAACTCCCGCGCTGGCGCAAGCGCCGGCGGCAAACGAGATGCCTTCCGTAATTCAGGTTCCGCCGGAGGCACAGCCTTCAGCGCACTTTGATGCTACGGCAGCGACCAACGCTTATCTCGCGCAAATTCCGGGCGACAAGACAGCCCGTTCCGACGCCTATTTCGAAGGCGGCTACTGGCTGATTCTCTGGGACTTTCTTTATGGCGTCGTGGTCTCGCTGCTGTTGTTGAATCTGCGGTGGTCGGCCCGCATGCGCGATCTGGCGGAGCGGGTCACTGGCTTCAAGCCGGTGCACACGTTTGTGTACTGGCTGCAATATCTCGTGCTCACCACCATTCTCGTTTTTCCGCTCACGGTTTATGAAGATTATTTTCGCGAACACAAGTACGGACTCGCGACACAAACCTTTGGCCCGTGGATGGGAGATCAAATCAAGAGTCTTGGAGTGGGGATCGTGCTGGGCGGCGTGCTGACGATGCTGCTGTTCGGCGTTGTGCGCCGTCTGCCGCGGACCTGGTGGATCTGGGGTGCGGTCGTAACCATCCTGTTCTCGACCTTCACTGCGCTGATCGAGCCGGTTTACATTGTCCCCATCTTTAATAAGGTCACGCGTCTCGACGATCCGAAAATTGTCGATCCCATCCTGAGCATGGCGCGGGCCAACGGAATCCCCGCCAATGATGTGTATGAGATCGATGCTTCGCGGCAGACGACGCGGATAAGCGCCAACGTCAGCGGTTTCGCCAATACCATGCGCATCACCCTCAATGACAACCTGCTGCGCCGCGGATCGCCGGAAGAAATTCAGGCCGTCATGGGACATGAGATGGGCCACTACGTTATGCACCACGTCTATGTCGGCATCATGTTTTTCTCGATTGTCACGGTGGTGGCGTTCGCCGGCTTGCGCTGGGCGCTTGGCTGGGCGCTGCAACGCTGGGGCGAGAAGTGGCAGATTCGCGGTGTGGACGACGTGGCCGTGGTTCCGCTGGTGGTGCTGCTGGGCCTTGTGTTTATCTTCGTCACAACGCCCATTTCGAACACCTTCACCCGAACCCTTGAATACGAAGCCGACATGTACGGTCTGAACACCAGCCGTCAGCCCGACGGTGACGTCCAGGCGGATATCCATCTCGGCGAATACCGCAAGATGAATCCCGGTCCCATCGAGGAGTGGATTTTTTTCGATCACCCCAGTGGACGCAACCGCATTTACGCCGCGATGCGCTGGAAGGCTGAGAACTTGAAGTTGTTCATGGGTCAGCAGTAGTGCCGGGTTGCTGCCCGTGTGGCGCGGTCGGTCGTGTCTGCGGCCTTTGCATTCATCCGGCGCGGACGTTCGCGGACAAGAATGTCCGCGCCACACGGGCCTCGTAGTAGGCTCAAGCTGATGTCGGATCGCTGGCTGCTCTATTACATCACCGACCGTAGCCAGTTTCAGGGCGATGAACCTGCTCGCCGCCGCGCCTTGATCGCCAAAATCAGCGATGCGGCGCGTGCCGGCGTTGACTACATCCAGCTCCGCGAAAAGGATCTGAGCGCGAGACAGCTGGAAATGCTGGCAAAGGACGCGCTATCTGCCATCCACAGCGCTCCAGTGAGAACTGAGGATCGAGAGCTTAGAACTCATCTACTTATTAACTCTCGCACTGACGTCGCACTCGCTGCGGAAGCCGACGGCGTTCATCTGCGCGCGGACGATGTTGCGCCTCATGAGGTGCGTCGTGTGCTGGAAGTTTCTGTCCACCAACCAGCGACCACTAGCCATTTCCTGGTGGCGTCCTCGTGCCACACTGCCGCCGACGTTTTCCGCGCGGAAGTGGAGAAAGCCGACTTCGCGGTTTTTGCTCCGGTATTCGGGAAAGGAGGCGCCGCCGGAATACCGCCTGCGGGCCTGTCTGCGTTGCAGGAGGCCTGCCGGGCGAAAATCCGAGTCCTTGCTCTCGGCGGAGTCACGATTGACAATGCCGCATCATGCCTGAAAGCGGGAGCAGCCGGAGTCGCCGGCATCCGCTTGTTCCAGGAGAATAAGATGGAAGACGTCGTCCGCGCGCTGCGGGCGATCTGATGCCATGGACCCGACCTACTCAATTTCATTGCAGCCAGCGCAACTGCTCTCGCGAGCGCGAGAAGACTATGCTCCCGCGCTCGTCTGTATTCCCGCCGGATGGTTCCTCATGGGCTGCGATAGCGGACAGGACAACGAAAAGCCCGTGCATCGCGTGTGGGTTGACGAATTTCTGCTCGCTGCCCGGCAGGTTACGAACGCCGACTATGGCCGGTTTCTGCGCGACAACGCATCTTTATTTCTGCCGCCGCCGTTCTGGACCGACCCTGCGTTCAATCATCCCGAACAGCCCGTCGTCGGAGTGTCGTGGCATGAGGCAATCCGATACTGCGAATGGCTGAGCGCAGGCACCGGCCGGCTGTTCCGTCTGCCTACCGAGGCCGAGTGGGAGCGCGCGGCTCGCGGAGGGTCTGACGCTGACGCGGGCGTGGGTACAAAGGCAGGCGCACTATTTCCCTGGGGCGATGCGCCTCCGCAGTCGCTGCCCGGGTACGCGGAACGCTGCGCAGGTTACTGGAAGGCTGGCCCCGAGCCCGTAGCGCGCGCCGAACCGAACGCATACGGCCTTTACAACATGTGCGATAACGTGCACGAGTGGTGCAGGGACTGGTACGCACCCGATTACTATGCCGTGTCGCCCGAGCGGAATCCGCGCGGCCCTGAAACTGGCGAGAGGCGCGCTTCCCGCGGCGGCTCGTGGCGTCACCATATCAAGATGTCGCGCTGCGCTGCGCGCTCGAGCATTCCTCCGGAGTTCAGGTACGCGGACTATGGGTTCCGTATCGCGAGCGACGTACAATTGCAGGTCAGAGGTTAGAGGTCAGATTGCAGAGGTCAGAGCTCCCGTAGAAAAAGGAACTGCGGGAAGCCGGCGCCCTTGCCTCTGCAATCTGACCTCTGACTTCTGCAATGGGACTTCTATGACTGACCTCGCTACACATTACCTCGAAGAAATGAAGCGGCAGTTCCGCGGCCACAAGCGCATGGGAGAAGCCGCCATGGCGCAGCTGCGAGACGACGATTTCTTCGTCATGCTCGATCCGGAATCGAACTCCGTAGCGGCCTTGGTCAAGCACATCGCCGGCAACGCACGCTCACGCTTTACTGACTTCCTTTCGAGCGACGGCGAGAAGCCGGACCGTTTTCGCGACCAGGAATTTGAAGTCTCGGCGAAAACCACTCGCGAAGATGTTATGCGCTGGTGGGAACAGACGTGGTTCCATGTGTTCTCCGCGCTGGACTCATTGAAGCCAGAAGATGTGCAACGCACCGTGACCATCCGCCAGGAACCGCACACGGTGATGCAGGCGCTCAACCGCGTGCTCGCCCACTACGCGCAGCACATCGGACAAATCGTCTTTCTCGCCAAGCACCTGCGCTCCGGAGAATGGCAGACCCTCAGCATTCCGCGAGGCAAATCCGAAGACTACAAAACTGCGAGCCCGAACACGCATGCTCGTGGAAGCCACAAGGCGTGACCGGTTTTCGGGCGGTGTAGAATAAACCGTTTGCTCTTGTAATTCCGTACTGATAAGGGGGCTTCCATGCCCGACACCATGTTCGCGGTGGTTAAGCCGGACGCCGCGCCGGGCGCGGAAATCCGTGAGGTCAAAATTCCCGGCTACGGACGCACCGACGTTCTGGTCAAAGTCAAAGTGGCCTCCATCTGCGGAACCGATCTACACATTTATGAATGGGACCGCTGGGCTCAGGGACGTATTCATCCTCCGCTGATCCCCGGACACGAATTCTGCGGCGAGGTGGTCGCGTTTGGCAACGAAGTTACCAGTGTCAAGGAAGGCGATTTCGTATCCGCTGAAATGCACGTGGCTTGCGGCAAGTGCCTGCAGTGCCGAACGGGCGAAGCGCATATCTGCCAGAACGTAAGAATCATCGGCGTAGACAGCGATGGAGCTTTCGCCGAATACGTCGTCATCCCGGAATCGAATATCTGGAAACTCGATCCGGCCATCCCGCTGGAGTACGCTTCCATTCTCGATCCGCTGGGCAACGCCGTGCACACGGTGCTGGCTGGAGAAATTGCCGCAAAGACAGTGGCCATCACTGGCTGCGGCCCCATTGGACTGTTCGCGATCGCGGTGGCGCGAGCCGTGGGCGCAACCACCATTTTTGCGATCGAGGTCAACGAGCATCGGCGGAAACTCGCCACCAGGATGCACGCCGACTACGCGCTCGATCCCTCCAAAGAAGATGTGCGTGCCATTGTCGCCGAAAAAACTGGAGGCAGCGGGGTCGATGTGGTCCTGGAGATGGCCGGGCATCCTGACGCCATCCGCACGGCGTTCGACATCATCCGCCGCGGCGGACGCATGTCTCTGCTCGGCCTTACCTCGAAACCGATTCCGCTGAATTTCTCCGAAGACATCATCTTCAAGGGCCTGACCATTCAAGGCATCAACGGCCGCCGGATGTACCAGACCTGGTACCAGATGACGGCACTGCTCAAGAGCGGACGCCTCGATCTTCACCCGGTAATCACCGACCGCATCGCGATGAAAGATTTCTCCAAAGCGATGGCTCGCCTGAAAACGGGCGAAGCGAGCAAGATACTGGTGTATCCAAACGGGACGAAATAACGTTTTTGACGATCGATCTCCCGGCGATCGATTTCCTGGCGATCCGTCCCCTGACGAGTGAATGCTGTAGTAAAACTGTAGTAGTCGGAGAGGTGGCCGAGTGGTTGATGGCACCGGTCTTGAAAACCGGCATACCTGAAAGGGTATCGGGGGTTCGAATCCCTCCCTCTCCGCCAGCAAGTCTGAACTGCAGAGAAATCGCGCCGCTGTTTATTCCGAAATACGCGAAACATGCCTATTTTTCGCGATATTTGCTCTAATTCTCTGGATGGCCCATGCGCAGTCCGGTTTCGAGGAGGGCATAAGGCGAATGCTGATTCTGCGTGTTTGACACGATCGATTTTTGATTGCCTGTCCCGAAACAAACTCAATCTTCCCTGTCACTGACGCACGTTCATCCTCACGTCCTAAAATGTTGAGCCCGCCCCCCACCTTGGGGCCTTCTTCCCGCGACTCCACAAGACCATTTTTTGCTACCATTCTTTACAGGGCTCTTGGGAAGGAGGAGACAGATGCGACCTCAAATTGCCGGTACATACGCATTCAAGTGCGCTCTCCTCTTTTTGGCCTGTGCCGTATTCAGTTGGGGATTGCAGGCAAAGCTGTCCCTTTACAAGACTCCGCAATCTCCATCTACCGTCACAGTTGCCAAGCTCTTGACGGAGAGGCGTTCCGCCCAAACCATGGCCTTGCTTGAAAAGGCGCTCAAACCGGATACGGCTTGGAAGAGGTTGAACCTGATTCCACTATCGGTTTTGGCCCAGGCGATTTTGGTTCTTACATTCGAGTTTTGCCGAGTTGAAATGAACCTCTGCAGGTCTGGCAGATGGAACTTTCGGGATCCGCACCTCACCCAACGTCCTCCTCCAGCCTTCTGTTAATCCCTCCACGGCGATATATTTACGACAAACCGGCCTGTTCTCAGACATCGAATAGGACCGTTGAGTGATCGCCAGTCGCTTTAACGAGATGTACTGTCGTCGATTCCAATTCCGAACTTGCGGGATTGAAAGCAGGTGGTTCCATGCATCGTAAGCGAATCTTTTGGATTGCGGGGCTTCTCTGCCTTTTAGTGGCAACTCTCTTCCTGATCGTTCGAGGTCTCTACCGTAAAGGCCCCGCCGAGCAACCGAGGGCGGCCGCAGTCGTCGCGGTCGTGCGTGGCAATCTGGCCAGTTCGCTCACGGTTGCCGGTCAATTTCAGCCCTATCAACAGGTGGATCTTCACGCCAAAGTCTCGGGATATATCCGCTGGATCAAAGTCGATATAGGCGACCGGGTTCGTGAGGGCGAAGTCCTGGCTCTGCTGGAAGTTCCAGAGTTGCAGGACCAAGTGGAGGGGGCTCAGGCCGAGGTCCGCCACAGCCAATCTGATATCACTCGCGCACAAAGCGAGGTCGCCAGCGCAGAGTCGACGTACTCCGCAGTGCACGCTGAGTATACCCGTCTGGAAGAAGCTTCCAAAGAAAGACCAGGTCTAATCGCGGAGCAGGAGTTGGATGACGCGCGAGCCAAAGACCAGCAAGCGGCGGCACAGGTCGGCGTAGCCAAGGCCTCGCTCGACGCCATGCAGCAACAACTCGGCGTTTCTCGCGCGACCCACAGCCGGCTCGAAACGATGTCCAGATACGAGCGGATCGTCGCCCCCTTTACAGGTGTGGTGACGAAGCGCTACGCCGATACCGGCTCGCTGATTCAAGCCGGACAAGACAACAACACGCAGACACTTCCGGTGGTACAGGTGGCCGAAAGCGACCTGCTCCGTCTTCGCATGCCGGTGCCGGAGAGCGACGTACCCTACATTCAGGTGGGCGGAGATGTGCAGGTGAAAGTCAACGCGACGGGGCACACATTTACAGGCAAGATCATCCGTTTCTCGCGCGCACTCGATACCAACACCCGAACTATGCTGACCGAAGTCGATGTCCCGAACCGTGATCTGAGTCTGAATCCAGGGATGTACGCGGAGACGACGATTCAACTCCAGCAAAAGAATGACGCACTTATTTTGCCGGCACAGGCGGTGGTGCAGAACGGCGACCCATCTAATGGCAATCCGTCTTACGTGCTGGTTGTGGATGCGACGAACCATGTCGAAAAGCGGAATGTGATTCTCGGAATCCAAACCTCGAACCGAGTGGAGATAACCAGCGGACTGCAGGCTGGGGACAAGGTGATCGCCTCTGGACAGACTGGCTATCAGCTCGGGGAAGTTGTGTCCCCGCATGCGGCGTTCATTCCAACGGCGGCGCAGGAGGTAAGCGAGTAATGTCCTCCTTTGCCATCAAGCATCCGTTCTTCATCCTGATGCTTTGTCTCATGGTGATCGTCGTGGGTGTTACGACAGTCGCGCGTATGCCCGTCGATCTGTTTCCGGAAATTAATATCCCGGTTGTCGTGGTCGCGACCTTCTACGCCGGCATGCCGCCGCAGCAGATCGAGGCGGATATCACGGATAGCTACGAGCGTTTCTTTACGCTTGGAAGCGGAATCAACCACATCGAGTCGCGATCGCTGCCCGGTGTGAGCCTGATCAAGATCTATTTTCAGCCGGGCACAGACGCGAATGCCGCTGTCAGTAATATTTCGAATCTCGCCATGGCGAATTTGCGGCGGCTTCCGCCGGGAACCCTGCCTCCGGTGGTGCTGAAGTTCGACGCTTCGAATCTTCCTGTGTGCCTGGTCACGCTCGAAGGTCAGGGTCTCGATCAGACACGGCTCAAAGATCTCGCGCAATTTGAGGTACGGAATCAAATCGCCAACGTCCCCGGCGCGTCCGTGCCGCAGCCTTACGGAGGCAAGTATCGGCAAATCCAGATTTATGTCGATCCGGTCAAACTTGAAGCTCACCAGCTCTCGGTGATGGACGTGGTGCGCTCGGTGAATGAATCGAACTTGATTCTGCCTGCCGGCGACGTGCGCATCGGTCCGAAGGACTACAACGTTTATGCAAATAGCCAGATTCCGGTGGTCGACGAAATCAATGCCATGCCGATCAAGACGGACAAACAGGACCATATGGGGGAGTCCGTATTCGTTGGCGATGTTGGGAAAGCGGTGGACTCAGGCCAGTTGCAATACAACATCGTCCGAGTCGACGGTCAGCATTCCGTCTACATTCCGATCTTAAAGCAGGGCGGCGGATCAAACACGATCAGTATTGTGAATGGCATTCGAGAGGCAGTGAAACATCTACTTGATATTCCGAAGGCGCTGAAAACGGCGGTCGTCTTTGATCAATCCGTCTTCGTAAAGATTGCGGTGAAGAACGTGATCAATGAGGGCAGCATTGGCCTGTGCCTCACTGCACTAATGATACTTCTCTTTCTCGGAAATCTCCGCGCGACGATCTCGGTACTGCTTTCAATTCCTATTTCGTGCCTCGCCGCCTTCATCGCATTGAGCCTGGGCGCAAGCACCATCAACACCATGGTGCTTGGCGGCATCGCGCTCGCCCTTTCCCGCTTGATAGATAACTCGGTAGTCGTTCTTGAGAACATTTTTCGTCATATGGAGTTGGGCGAGCCGGCGGTTGAAGCTGCCATCAACGGAGGCAAAGAAGTCCAGCTTGCCGTGCTGGCAGCTACGTGCAGCACGAGCATCGTTTTCTTTCCTGTCATTGTGCTCTCGGGTGTCAGCAAATATATCTTCAGCGCCCTGGCCCTCGCGGTCGTGCTGGCGCTCTTTGCTTCTTATGCCGTCGCCATGACTGTGGTGCCGCTTTTCTGCGCAAAGTTTATTCGTTTGGAGCCTGAACACAGCGGCGCTTCTTACAGTACCCTAGGCGGCGCCGAGGAGGCGGTAAAGGAAGTCGAGGAGGAACAACGAATAAAGCGCGCGAACATCTTTCGACGCATCGTCATCGGTTTCAATCTGCAATTCGAGCGGCTGCAGCACGCCTACGAAAGAGCTATCGCCGTTTGTCTAGATCGGCCCGTATTGGTCGTATGCGGTTTCGCTGGTTTCGTGGTGCTGAGCTTCGCGTTGTTTCCATTGCTTGGCGTAGCGTTCTTCCCGCGCACCGATCCCGGGCAATTTGTCGTCAATGTCAAAGTCCCGGCCGGAACTCGTCTTGAGGTGACTGATGAATATGTGGGGAAGATGGAGCAGGATATCCGCGACGTGGTGTCACCGCACGACATGAATATGATTGTGTCGAACATTGGCATTACGCCAGACCTTTCGGCCATCTATACGAGCAATTCCGGAATGCATACGGCCTTCATTCAGGTCAGTCTCAAGGAGGACCATAAGACCAGCAGCTTCGCTTACATGCAACGTGTGCGCGAGAGGTTGGCAAACGACTTTCCAGAAGTAAGCACTTACTTCCAAACGGGTGGATTGGTGGATTCCGTGGTCAACCAGGGACAACCGGCTCCGATCGACATTCGAATCGGGGGCAGCGACTTGGATGAATCGTTTGCTTTCGCCAAGTCAGTGGCTGCGAGGGTGAGAGCATTGAGTTCGGTTAACGATGTGCTGATTCCGCAGGACCTCGACTATCCGGGGCTGGAATTGAATATTGATCGCGAACACGCTGCACTGCTCGGCATATCGCCGGAGGCGGCACTTGATAATGTCATCACTGCGCTTACATCGGACACGATGATTGCCCCGAGTTTCTGGGTCGATCCGAAGACTGGCAATAATTACTTTCTCAGCGTGCAATATCCCGACAATCAAATTAAAACCCTGACCGACTTAAAGCAGATTCCGTTGCGCGCCCCGGGGGCCGCAAACACAACACCGCTTGAGTCGCTAGCATCTATCAAGCAGATCAATACTCCGACCGAGGTCGATCATTACCAACTGCGTCGCAGTTTCGACATCTACGTCATGCCGAAGAAGGAAGATCTCGGCCGCGTAAGCTCTCAGATCAAACACGTCCTCGATGGCATGCACCACTCCTCCCAGATCACCGTGTCGATGGGCGGAGCGATCTCTGACATGGACAGTTCGTTCCGGAGTTTCGGCATCGGTCTCATCCTCGCGATCGTGCTGGTTTATCTCATCCTGATGGCGCAGTTCGCTTCGTTCTCCGATCCGTTCATCATCTTGCTGGCGATTCCTCCGGGGCTTTCGGGAGTGATCCTATTCCTGATGGCCACGGGCACGACGCTCAACGTTATGTCACTCATGGGAGTCATCATGATGACTGGAATTGCCGTTTCCGACAGCATCCTGATCGTGGAATTCGTCGGCACGCTCCGCGCCCATGGTCGTCCCCTCAAGCGAGCCCTCGCCGAAGCCTGCGAAGTGCGCTTGCGTCCCATTCTGATGACCACGCTAGCCACTATCCTCGGCCTCATTCCAATGGCGCTCGCTCTGGAGCCCGGCAGCGAACAGTACGCGCCGCTCGCACGAGCAATTCTGGGAGGGTTGACCGTTTCCGGCATAGTGACCGTTTTCTTAGTGCCGACAGCGTACCTGCTGATTCATCGCAAAAAAAATCGTGATGACGAAATCGAGCCCCGATCCGGTGAGGTGACCCATGCATAAGCGAAGTCTATTTTTGCCGCTCTGGCTCCTTCTGTGTCCCCTAGCCATGCGCGCACAGGAGATGGTCGCGCAGCTTCCAGATGCGCCGCAACTCCAGGCTCAGGCACAGCAGCCAACCCCGCCGTTAAATTCCGCGGCAACGAATTCTCCGAGCTCCCTCGCGCCAGACTCAACCGGAGAAATGCTGACGCGTCAACAGGCGGAGCAGTTGGCGCTGAAAAATAACCCACGAATCAGCGTCGCGGCGCTGCTTGCCCTGGCACAAAAGCAGGTCGTGCGCGAGACTCGCTCGGCGTTGCTTCCGACGCTGAATGGCAATGTGACTGCGGTTGACGCTGAGGAAGCAAGCCGCGTCTCGGCTGGGTCGCTGGACGCCTCCCGACTTCTCTATCACGTGGGCGCAGGGGCTGACCTCAATCAGTTGATTACGGATTTTGGCCGTACGCGCAATTTGGTCGCATCCTCATCCTATGAGGCAAAAGCCTCCGAGCAACAATCGCAGGCCACGCGGGAGGACATCGTCCTGGCGGTGGACATTGCCTTTTACAATGCTCTGGAGGCGCAGGCCACGCTGCAGGTTGCGAAAAGCACCGTCAAGGCCCGACAAGCGGTCGGCGATCAGGTCAATGCGCTAACTGCGAGTAAGCTCAAGTCCACACTCGACCAGAGTTTCGCGCAAGTCAATCTGTCGCAGGCCAAGTTGCTCGATCTCGATTCGCAAAATCAGTTCGATGCCGCAATGGCGAATCTCAATGAGGTGCTTGGAACCGCGAGCAATCAACAGTACCAACTGGTCGACGACCCGTCGCCACCGCTGCCGGTCGCGCCTTCGGCGGAAGCAGTCATTGCTCTCGCCTTGCAACAGCGCCCCGATCTTCTTGCTCTCAAACTCAATCACGAGGCGGATGTGCGCTTCAGCCGGGCGCAACACGAACAACTACTCCCTACGATCTCCGGGTTGGGCACAGTCGGCATCACCCCCGTCGGATCCAGCACCTACTTCACCCCTGATTGGTATGGCGCGGCAGGAATCAACATCGGAGTACCGATCTTCGAAGGTTTCAAATTCCATGCCCAGGCTGCGGAAGCCGACCTGCGCGCCAAGGCGTCCGACGGGCAGAGCCGTGCCCTCATCAATCGCATCGTACGGGATGTCCGCACCGCCTGGCTGAGAGCGAACACTGCACAACAGAAAATGAGTGTGACCGCGGAGCTCTTGCGAGAGGCCAACACTGCGCTGGACCTGGCTGATACAAGGTATCGCCTGGGGCTCAGCTCGATTGTCGAGTTAAGTCAGGCCCAGTTACAACAGACACAGGCGCAGATTGCCGAGGCCAATGCCCGATTTGACTATGAAGCAGACCTTGCCGCATTGCGGTTTCAAAGTGGATCGCAGCCCTAGGCTCGTATGTACAGCACAGTGGCTGGGTGCAGACGGCATGGGTAAAGTGTATCGCGCCCATGACACGCGGTTCAGATCGGGGACGACTTCGCCTGTCGCATGACGGTACCAGCCAAAGGCAACGAGGAACGATTCCAGAGTGGCGCGCAGGAGTATGCCGCCTACCTCAAGACACCAGAGGGCCGGTTGCGTACCGACTTAGCCCTTGCCAACCTACGGGATTTTCTTCCCCGACCGGCCCAGCCTTCGTTGTGTGCACTTGATGTCGGGTGCGGCACTGGAGCGACCGCCGTTCGCCTGGCGCAACTTGGCATTCACGTCACGTTACTGGATTCCTCTCCAGCAATGCTGGATATTGCGAAGCGCGCGGCAGGGGAAGCAGGAGTTGCGGACAAGGTCGAACTGCAAAGCGGCGACGCTACACAATTGGCGAACTTGTTCCACACTCGATCGTTCGATGTACTTCTTTGCCACAACATCCTGGAATATTGCGAGGACCCGGGTGCTGTGTTGCGTGGTGCAGCTCGCGTCTTGCGAGATTCATCGGCGATATTGTCGGTTCTCGTACGTAACCAGGCAGGCGAGGTATTCAAGGCCGCTATCCAAGCGGGTGATTTGGCTGCAGCCACTGATGGCCTCACTGCTGAGCGTGGACAAGAGTCCCTGTATGGAGGCAGCGTGCGACTATTTACGTCCGACGGCTTGCGAACTATGCTGAAAGCAGCGTCGCTTGTGCCCATTGCCGAGCGAGGCGTGCGTGTCCTTGCGGATTACTTGCCGCCACGTGTTTCTCGCAGCGAAGACTACGAACGGATTTTTGCCCTGGAGCGAAAGCTGGGCAGCCTACCGCAGTATGCTGCAGTCGCCCGCTACACACAATGCTTCGCGCGTTTGACTTGACAGCTGATGGAGAATGGTCGAATGAGTGACGTCGCCGGCAAGTCTTCATCCATCCCATCTGCCGCGAAGGCCACTGACGCCACGATATCGCTAGGACTCGGGCTTACCAACGAGTGCAACCTCGCCTGCTCTTTCTGCTATCGGGACCCTGCCCGCACGGATCGGCTCTCTCCGGATCAGGTCAGGTCGGTCATGGAGCGACTGCCCGTCCGCTCGGTGAATTTGGGCACCGGGGAGAACGGCATGCATCCGGACTTTAAAGCGATTCTGGCGTATCTGCGCACACAGCCGGTCAAACTCACCATCACTTCCAACGGCCATAGCGTTGCAGTGTTGCAGGACCACGAGTTGCGGGCGTTTCACGACATTGAGTTCTCTCTCGATTACCCTGCGCAGGCGGAACAGGATGCACAGCGCGGAAACGGCAATTGGGAACTGATCCACCAGCAGGCAGAACGGTGTGTGAAGCTGGGTGTGCCTGTCACCATCATCGCGGTCATGATGAGGTCGAACTACTTGCGTCTGGCGGAGGTCGCGCGCATAGCGAAACAGTTTGACGCTCCCCTGCGGGTGAACGTGTACCAGGCGGTGCGCTCCGACATTTATGCACTGTCCTACGAAGAGTATTGGGAGGGGTTCCGGCATCTGTTTGCGGAGACGGACGTGATCGCCATCGGCGAGCCCCTGGTGCGAGCGATGGCGGGCCTGCCACCGCTCGGCGGAGGATGCGGGGTAAGCACCGTGAGGGTTACTCCGCGCGCCACGACACAGCCCTGCGTTTATTGGCCGGGATCGGGGGAGCCGCTGTCGGATTTGATTTCGATGGGGCTGGACATTCTAGACTCCGCGCCGTTCGAGCAGGCCCGCATTCTTCCCGCCGCATGCCAACCTTGCGAGTTTCGGGATTCATGTCACGGCGGCTGTGCCGGACGTCGGCGCTTGCAAGGCGCGCTGCTCGAGCCTGACTATTACTGTCCCATCGTTCGCGGGGAACACCGAACGCTGCAAGTCCGTATGGCCGCGACCCGCGATCTGCCCAAGCTCAGCAGTTGCTGCACTACCGTAGTGATCGCCAGATAGAAATCGCCGCTTATTTCGCGTCCACCCAGGCGTCTGACCCCGTCAGCTTCACGGCCACATCCGTCATAAAGATGTGCAGAGGCTTTCCGTCGGCGTTGCCACGGTGCTCCGTTGAGATAAGCAGCGGTCCAGCCTTCTTATAGCCTGTCCAGGTTGCACTGACGAGGCTTGGTTTCTTGTCCCCGCCGTGGTGGAAGACAAGGTACTCGACGCGATTGTCTTTGCCGACATAAAGGTCCCAGGTGTCGCCGGGCGTGTAACCGCCGAGTTCTTCCCCATACTTCACCGAGACCAGCGTCGCTGATCCGGCTCCCGCCGGCAGTTTCTTCATACCTTCATCGGTCACGGTGGCGCTCGTGTCCCAATAGGCGTGTAACGGAAACAGGAGCCAATAATTATCGTTGGTGAAGCCGGAATCAGTTTGCTTCTTCGTGTCGTCGTTGATTTCGGAGCGCATGTACGTGACCTTGACCGGCTTCCCGTCTTTATCTTTCCCCTCGAAAGAAACCTTACCGGTCTTGGGCTCCCACTCCCAGGTGCGAGAAAGTTTGAAGAGTCCGGTGATTTCCCCGTTCCAGGTGTAGCGGATCGCATCAATTTGCCCGAACGAATCGAGACCATAAGTCTTGGCGATCTGTTCGAGAATGGGCGGGCGCGTCTGCGCCCAGGAGGGTGCGGCAAGGGCCAGCACTCCGCAAAGCAAAAGACCCGTCATGGTTAAACGGCGGACATTTCTCATAGTGTTCGCTCCTCGGTGAATTGAACAGATGTCGCTTTGGATGACGGCCAAAGGCCTCGGGATACACACAACTCATGTCGGCTTGATTATTCGGGCACGGGCGGTTGCCTGAGCCGCCGAAACCCGATAACTACACCGGCCGCTGCCACGGATCCGTATTCCAGCAACATAATCCAGCTCGGTAGCAGCCACGGACGTCCAAGCATGCGCAAATGCCAAACGTAGTATGTGGGAATAATGCCGACTGTCCAGATGATAATCGGCACCGTCGACGCCGACCGCACGAAGGGCAGCAGCCACAGAAGGTACCACGGATATACGACCGGTGCACATAAAAGAGTTGCCGCCATGGGCCAGGCAAACGCATCCGGAGACCACGCCGGGGCCTTGCGTCTCATCCAGATTGCGGTAAGAAAGCCCACGAGCACTGCCAACCCAGCTACAACCCGCGGAGTCGCCACTCGCTCCAGGATTGCAAACACTGGATCGTTAAAGCGGAAACTTTGCACGTAAGTGTCGAGCGAGCCGATCGGAATCCGCCCGTGATTGAGAAATGGAATATATAGGAGTCCAACCACGATGACCGCCAGCGCGGCGTCGCGCAAACGAACCCGCCGCCAGTAGAGTGGCAGCAATATAATCGGCAGCAATTTCACGGCAACCGCCAGCCCGAATGCCACGGCTGCAACCGCGCGCCAGCGCCGCCCCAGCGCTGCGAAAGACACCAACAGCAGCAGCACGCCGACAATATCGATGTGACCGCTACCCGCCACTTCCACCGCCAGCAGCGGGTTCCAGGCATAAACCAGAACCCAGTGCGCTCCTTGGCCGCTACGAGAAAATATGTCGAGCAAAACGAAAACGATCGCAAACTCACAAAGTACAAACGCTACCTTCAGCGCAAAGACAGACTCGTGAATCTCTGTTACGGCGAGGAAGAATAGCTCAGCGCCCGCTGGATATGGGCTTGGTAGGTCCGGATTGTTCAGCGTGCGGGTCTCGGGCGTATGTATTCCGGCGAACGCAGGGTCGCTGGGAACGACAATGTAGGGGTTATAACCGAACCGCTGCACCCTGCCGTCCCAAACATAGCGATGAATGTCATCATCTGAACCCGGCGGCATCCGCAGAAACGCAAGATGCCACAGAGCCGCCAACCCGAGCCCGATGACGATGACCCCGCGCGGGAATCTCGGCGTGGAGAAGAACTCCCGAATGGTGAGCAGGTACGCGACGCCAGCAACCGCCAGCGGGATAAGGAAGGACGGTGCACCCACGCTGCCGAACTTGCGTGAGCAGTCGGTCAGCGCGACGAGCAAAATAACGCCCAACCCATACAGCCTGCGGGATGGCGTGAGCTTCACAGGTTTCCCATGGCTGTCCGCAACTGGGCCAACGTCTGTCCCCAATGTTTCAGCCAGGCCGCCGTTCGTGGCGCCCTGGCCGGAGTCAGCCGCAGTTCCTCGGCGAGCCGAGTTAAGTCGCTCTCCACATCGATGTCGTAGAAAGGATCTGTGGAGGCAACGGAAAGCTGCTTTCCATGAGCTCGCGCCAGCAGGGCCTCAAGCGCGTTCCTTGTGCCCATGCCGTCGCCATCGAAAAGCGTTGGATGGGCAGCCTTTGCCCCTACGAGATAATAGCCGCCGTCATGTGTCGGTCCGACAACCAGGTCGTGTCCGGTGAGCGCCTCGAACGCGCTCTCAAGAACTGAAGCCGGCAGATGCGGGCTGTCGCTGTTGAAGGCAACCACGCGTTGCCGGCCCGGGGCTGTGAAGTGCGCAAACACCGAGGTCAGGCCGGCTGCAAGGCCTTCCCCTTTCTGTGCCACGACACCTACACCGTGCGCCAACCGCGTTAGTTCTTCGACATCCGAAGCAGGGCACATGATTGCGACATCCACAGTGCCCAACGAGCGCGCCAACGTCATTGTGTCGTCCAAAAGGCAGCGATAAAGCTCGGTGACCGCTTCCACTGGAAGGCTCTGAGCTAAACGGGTCTTGACCATGCCTGGCCGCGGTGCTTTCGCCATGACCACCAGCGTGCGGCCCAGGCCCGGCGAATGTGCTGGATTTTCCTTGGAGGACTCCATAGGAGATCGCTGTACGTGTGTTGAACGGGGACTCACGCCGGCCCGGGCGTCCCGGCCCTACGCTGCCGAAAATAATAGCGCACTATTAGCGAGAGAATGAACCACGCCGCTCCGACCGTGCCCCTGAGCGTACCGCTAATTTTCGATTTCCCAATGCGCGGATAGTAGCTCACCGGCACCTCAACGACGCGGAACCCCGCGAGCGTACCCTTGAGAATCATTTCAACCGCCCATCCGTATGTGTTCTCTTGCAGCCCAAGCTGGCGAAGGACATCAGTTCGTCCGGCGCGGAATGGTCCGAGGTCGCTTAACCTCAGACCGTACAAGAGCCTGATCAGGAAAGCCGCCAGGCGATTGCCAAACGCGGCGTGCCATGGCAATGCCCCAGGTATGCTCTGCTTGCCGAGACGCGAGCCAAGTGTGATATCCGCGGATCCGTCAAGGATTGGAGCCAGGAGAAGCGGCAGTTCGGCCGGTCGATCGCTGTAGTCACCGTCGAGGAATACCACAATGTCGGGGCTACTTGCTTCAGCCAGCCCAGTCAAGCAGGCCCGACCGTATCCGCGACGGGGCTCGCGGAGGACGCGGGCTCCCATCTTTGAGGCGATCTCGGGAGTCCCGTCGGTTGAATTGCTATCTACGACCAGGACCTCCGTCACAATGTCAGCAGGGAGATCAGCTAAGACGCGGCCGATGGACTGCGCTTCGTTATGCGTAGGAATGACGACCGACACTCGCACGTGACCTTGGCTCAACTCACCACCATGGTGAAGATGGGCGGCGCTTCGCCAGCAAGGCATCGAGACCCCACGCTCGACCGGCCCGGCCTACCACGAGCCCAAGAGATGCGAGCACCGGAACCAGCAGCTCCCATATCCACGATGTGCCCCATTCGGATACCCATAGGCTGCCCAGGTACAGAAAGGTCACGAATGCGGCCGGGCGCGTCAGCAGACCGATCACCAGCAGGATTCCAAGACCGATCTCAGTCACGGCCTGCATCGGAGCGGCCATCGCGGCGTGGCTCGCGGCCAAACCCATAACTGCCTTCCACACGGCCGGCGAATGACTCGCCTTTATGTAGTAGTTGATCAGACCTGCATAACCCGCCGGCGTGTAGAGACCCTTCCCAAGATTTTCGAAGAAGACCCACACCAGCATTGCGCCGATCGTGACACGAACGATTGCCAGCCCATTTGCCGCGGGCGCTTGGTTGGCTGAATTTTGCGTCGGGCCCGTGTTCGTCATCGTCATGAACCTCGTACTCAATCGATGCCGCCACTTTGCGGTGGGAAACAGAAAGGAGTCGGTATTCTAAATGGTTCCTCTTGTTCCTGCCAGTGGACGCTCCAAATCAACGTCGGCGGTAGCGCTTTTTGCGCCCCGCTTCCTATCGAGAGCGGGATTTGACAGGACGCTGCCGTAACATGCAGACTGCGAAAGTGTGCTTCGAACGGTGAGATGCAAACACCGCGACCGCGCGGCTGCGGTTTCGCTTCACGACAGCCCCGCCTGAGACGTCCGCTGGCCGTTGCTGGTCACAAAGTGCTTTAAAAAAGAGCGATCCTCCTTCAAAGGATACGTCATGCTGCGTCGACCTCTACTCTCCCTGCTTCTCGTATTCTCGTCCCTGCCGGCTCTCGCTCAGAATGAGCGCCATTTTACTTTTCACTACGCATTCACGGTGAAGAACGTGAGCCCCGGCGAGCGCCTGCGTGTCTGGATTCCGTTGGCCCACTCCGACGCGTTCCAGGAGGTGAAAGTTACTTCCAAGGGTGGGGACTTGCCGCTGAAGCAGGTTCAGCAGCCCGAATACGGAAACGAGGTGCTGTACGCGGAAGCATCGAAAGCCGATAAGGGCGAGTACAAGTTCTCGGTGGACTACGACGTCGTTCGGAAAGAGCATGTAGTGCTGGTCAACGGGAAGCCGGCTGGTGCCGCACCATCGGCGAAGGCGCCCCACGTCGAGTTGGCGCGGTTTCTGGAGCCGGACCGCCTGGTGCCCGTCACCGGCGTCCCTGCGCGACTAGCCGAGCAGGAGACGAAAGGCGCGACCACGCCCCTCGAAAAGGCGAGCGACATCTACGAATACGTTTTCCGCACCATGAAATATGACAAGAGCGGCGAGGGCTGGGGACACGGCGACACGCTCTGGGCGTGCGATTCGAAGCATGGCAACTGCACCGACTTCCACTCGGTTTTTATTTCAATGGCACGGGCGGAGAAGATTCCGGCGCGTTTTCAGATCGGGTTTTCCATTCCGGCGGACAAGCATTCCGCCGAGATTCCCGGATACCACTGCTGGGCCGAGTTCTATCTTGATTCAGTGGGATGGGTGCCGGTCGATATTTCGGAGGCGTGGAAGCACCAAGAGAAACACGACTACTTTTTTGGCGCCCACGACGTGAACCGGATGCAGTTCACGCAAGGGCGTGATCTGAGACTCGCCCCCGCTCAGGAAGGCCCACCGCTGAACTATTTTGTCTATCCGTATGTGGAGATTGGCGGAAAGGAATATCCCAATGTCGCGATTGCGTTTTCATTCGAGGACGCCGGCACGACGCCCGCAAAGGCGAATAGTCGAACTATCCACCAACCGAGCACGGTCGGCGTGGAGATAGGGGGCATCCTATGGAACAACGCACGAGTTAAATCGCCCTGATGCGCAGTTCACTCGAAACGGTCCTCCGCTGCCCAGGTCAATACGGGACTCCCTCATCCGGGTAGCTGTTGAAAGTCGCTATTACACTCGTTGACCGCTCAATGACCAGCATGTACGGGTCATTTCCCCGCAGGTTTCGTGGCCGCTCCCGCATTCTTCACATACGTCCCCAACCAGTTATTCATCTCCCACAACATGTGGAGGACGGACTCACGCGCCGCGTACCCATGCGACTCCAGCGGCAGCAGCACGAAGCGCACCGTCCCACCCGCGCCCTTGATCGCGCTGAACAGCCGCTCGCTCTGGATCGGGAACGTCCCGGAATTGTTGTCGGCCTCGCCATGGATCAGCAGAATCGGCGTCTTGATTTTGTCCGCATAGGAAAACGGCGACATTTTGTAATAGACCTCGGGCGCCTGCCAGTAAGTCCGCTCTTCATTCTGAAATCCGAACGGCGTGAGCGTGCGATTGTAAGCCCCGCTGCGCGCAATCCCGGCCTTGAACAGAGCGCTGTGCGCCAGAAGGTTCGCCGTCATGAACGCGCCGTAAGAATGCCCCATCACCGCCACGCGATTGCGATCCACCACTCCCAAGCGCACGCCCTTATCGATCGCGGCCTGCGCGCTGGCCACAAGCTGCTCCACGTACGTATCGTTGGGCTCGGCATTCCCCTCGCCCACAATCGGGATGGTCGCACCCTCCAGCACCGCGTAGCCCTGTGTCACAAACGGAATCGGCGACCCCCAATACACAAGCGGAAACTCATACGGCGAACCCGTGATCTGCCCCGCCGCCGACTTGGTCTTATACTCCGTCGGATACGCCTCCATCAGCGTCGGCAGCGGCCCATCCGTTGGCTGGTATCCCGGAGGCAAATACAAATTCGCGCTCAAGTCCACGCCATCCGCGCGCTTGTACTTCAGCACCTGCTTCTTCGGCAGCGGTGCGTTGCCATAAGGATTGGGGAAGAACGTAACCTGCTTCAGCTCACCGTTCGCCAGATTGAGCAGGTAATAATTCGGAGATAACTCCGGCGATTCTTTCCGCACCAACACTCCCGGATTGCCCCGATCCAGCACCGCCCTTGCCGACTCGAAGAACTTATCCTTCGACTGCCATACTTTCTTGCTCTCGCCATTCGCCGTACTCATCACCGCCAGAAATGGGCGATCTCCTTCCGGCGACGCGCCCTGCCCCCGCAGATAAATTCCGCTCCCATCCGCGGTTGTCTCGAGCACGTGCTTCCCGCTCGCATTCATCACCTCCAGCGGCGATCCCGGATCGTGATACCGATCCTCAAACGATCCCTCAAACAACGTCACTGCACTCCCCGGAGCATCCGGCGCCACCGCCAGCATCACCCGCTTCCGATCCTTCCATCGTTCCTCTTCCACGAGCGCCAGCTTTCCCGTTCCCCAGGTCACACCGCGGAACCGCACCGGAAGTTCCGTCATCTTCCGCACCTGACCCTCAAACGGTGCGTCCAGCAAGAACATCGTGTCGCGCACCGTCACATCTCTTGCCGGATCGCCACCATCCCCTGCTTCTACCCACGACACCGTAGCCGGAGCATCGCTACGCCAATCAAAATCGCGCGGACCCGCCTCTACTGCATCATGCGTGATGGGGATCGAATCCTGCAGCGGCTTATCCACCAGCTGCTTGCTCGCACCTGTCCCCAGATTTACTACTGTGACTCGATGCGGAAAGTAATCGTATGGCAACAAATACGAATACGGATGATGCCACTCCTCAAGCATCACGTACTTTCCGTCCGGCGATGGCGAAGCGCTCTGGATGACTCCCTCCTTGCCCACCGCTTTCACCGTCCCATCCAGCCGCACCACCTCCGCCTGCGCCGTCCCGTAGTAATCGAAAATCCGCTCATCCTCTGGATTCTTGATCAAATCTTCATAGGTCCGACCCGGCGTGACCCTCCCCAGGTTCTCCTCCATCACCGGCCCCGTTGGAACTTCACTGCGCTGCGGAGCCGGGCCTCTGCCCGTCACCACTGCTTTGCAGATCAGGCTCTGGCTGTCGCTCGTCCATTCGCACGGCGATCCGAACACGCCATTCAGCGCGATTCCCCCGAGGCGCTTCGCCGTTGCCGACGCTACATCCACAATCCACAAGCTCAGCCCCTCATCTTTCGCGTCGTCGCTGATGTTTACGAAGGCAACGTGCCGCGCATCCGGCGCCCAATCCGCGAAGCGTATCTTTGCGTTCGCCGGCAGCCCGGCCACCGTTTTCTCCGCGCCGTCGGGCAAAGCCTGCAGCCGTAGCCCGGTGAAATAGAGTCCGCGGCTCGGCCCATTCGTCTTCGGATTAAACCGCAGCCCGCCCAGGCGCAACTCCGGCTGCGCCAAATCAGAAATCGGAGGCAGTCCCGAAATCGGCTCGATCAACAGCCACTGCCTGCCCGCCTTGTCCTTGGGTGAAACCTCCACGCGCGGCGTCAAATGCGTGTCCACGAGATCGATAATCGCCTTCGGCGGCTCCTGATATTTCAGACTCGTCTGAGCCTGGAGCCAGGAAGACACCGCAGGAAACATCATCGCAACCAGAGCCAGCCGCAGGGAAGAAAAGGGCCGCATAATCGGACCTCCAAATTGAATTCTCAGGAAAATCGGGAAATGTACGGGCCAACATTCTCCCTCGAAAAGCAAAGGCAGGCAATAGCGATTTGTGGGCAGGATGAAATCTGTCAATGAGTGCTGACGCCGGTTTTGATTGAGTCCACAACTCTGCTCTGGCGACATTAGAACTACACGCATGTAACGTTCGGGATCATGGTTCGGCGGCCCAATATTTATGCGGGTAGAGGAGGGTTCTTGTAAGCGTTTTCTAACAGGTTTTGCCCGGTCCCTCCGCAAAGGCGCCGGAGACTGCCGAGCCCAGCTTTGGATCCGAAGTCTGTTGCGGATCCGATGATGCGGCAAAACGCCCTCGACTTTTGGCTGGCTTCAGAAACCCGCTCCTCCCTTCCTACAAGCGCGGCTCCCAGCGCCGATCCGTTGAAACTTCCTAGAAGCGGACTTCGGGCCAGCGTCTTTGAGAGTCCATCTGCGTATAACTTCCGGGTTGCCCATAACTCGGGAGCAATCCTGAAAGACTCCTACGATGCACATCGGACTGGCAGTTTTGCCAGTTATTGACGCACCACCGAGCTTATAAACTGGCTCGGCGTACGGGTGCGCCTGTATTCTCGGAGAAAACTCCACCTTTCGACCCTTTCGCGAGACATGGCACTTGAGGGGGAGGAAACTCCCCTGAAAACAGTCCTCCAGCCTTCTCCTGGCGGAAAGTCCCCAGTTTCGGCGGAACGCTGCAGCGTTTCGGCTCGTGCCCCCGTCTGATAAGTCCCTGGGCGGATACGGATGATATGAGTGTCTTAGCGAATTTAAAAATCCGGAGCAAGCTGCTAGTCGCCATGCTTCCGCTGGCGCTGATGGCGATTGGGGCGGTGGTGTATTCGTCGATCGAAAGCAAGAAGATCGACACTTGGTACACCAATTTGATCGACAATTACGTCAAAACATTTCAATCGTTGACCGCAGCCCGAGGGAACACGATGCGGTTCCGGTTGTTGGTCTACCAACTCGTCGCCGAGGAGAACCCCGATCAAAGACAGGAACTCGACGGAGAACTGGATCGGGTGCAAACCGATTACCGGGCATTTCTCGCCGACGCGCTAAAGCAAAATTCCGGTCACGCCAACCAAATTAAAACGGCAGAGGCCGTGTTCGATCGAGCCGCTTCCAGTGCACGCCCCGTCCGCGCTGCTGCCTTGGCTGGCAACCGGGAAAAGGCCATGAACATTATGCGCAGCGGGGTCGACGCTGATTTGCAAAAGGCACGGCTGGCTATGAGCGACCTGGTGGACGAGATGCAGAAGTCTGCAAACCTGGAATCCGAGGAACTCAGTTCTCGGACGCACCGCGCGATTCTGATCACGTGGATTGTGATCGTGCTGGGCCTGGTCGCATCTTTCGTCATTGCAGTCTACATCGTGCAGGTCGAAGTCGTGCGGGTGGTGTCTTCGTTTCGGCACCGGATTCTGGACGTGGCGGAGGGACGGCTGGACAAGCCCATAGCGAATCTCAACCGCACCAATGAAATTGGCGAGATGAGCCGTGCGCTGCACGTCCTACAGGTTGCTGCACGGGAGCAGCACACGCAGGGTTGGATCAAAACCGAGGTAGCGACTACGGTCGCTCGGTTGCAATCGGCCGAGGACTTCGCGGCGTTCTCCACCATCCTCCTGTCCCGAATCTCGGAAACGTGGGATTTGCTGTACGGTGCGTTTTACCTCGCCGACGAAACTCATATGCGCTTCACTCGCGTCGGCACTTTCGCGACGGACAACGCGACGGAACCACGGGAAATTGCGCTTGGTGAAGCCCTGGTGGGACAAGCGGCCCTTGAGCGGCGCACCCTGCGGATTGTTTCCAGCGCAGAAAAGCCCCTCCAAGTCTTCGCCGGAATGGGAACAGTGACACCGGCTTGCGTCCTTTTTGTCCCCCTGATTAATCAGGATGTTGCGCTAGGCGTCATCGAACTGGCGCCTTCGGCTCCCGTGTCGGAACGTCAGCAAGCGCTGCTGGACGCGCTGTTACCGAGGGTCGCCCTTAACACCAAGATCCTGGCGACCACGTTGGAGGCTAAGAAGTTGCTGAAGCAGACGCAGGAGCAGGGTGCGGAACGAGCGCGACTGTCGCACCAGATGCAGCTCTTGCTCGAATCCACCGGCCAGGGAATCTACGGGATCGATCTGCAGGGCAATTGTACTTTCCTCAACCGCGCGATGGCGGAGTTGATCGGTGCACGGGTTGAAGAAGTGCTCGGCCAAAACATGCACGCCCTGGTGCATCACCACAGGTTCGACGGCTCCCTTTATCCGGTGGAGGAATGTCCTATTTACCGCGCATTCGACAAGGGGGAGAGCTGCTGCGTGGATGACGAAGTGATGTGGCGCCGGGACGGCACCCCGATCCCCGTTGAATATTCCTCGTTCCCAATCCTTGAGGAGGGGAAGGTCGCTGGAGCTGTCATCACGGTTATTGATATCACTGAGCGAAATCGGGCCGAGGAAAAACTGAGGGCAAGTGAGCAGCTTTTCCGGTCGATTTTCGAGAACGCCCAGATCGGAGTCAGCTTCTTCGATATTAATCAACAGACGATTTCCCCCAACCTCGCGCTGCAGAAGATGCTGGGTTACACCGAGAAAGAACTCGGCCGCTTGGAGAAGTGGGACGAAATCTCTCACCCCGATGAGCGCGCAGCCGGCGCGGAACGATATGCGGAACTCGTCGAGGGGAAGCGCGACAAGAACCAATGGGAACAGCGGTTAGTTCGCAAAGACGGCACGATCGCCACGACAAGCGTGAGGTTCTCGCTGCTGCGGGATGCAGTGGGCAGACCGCAATACGTAGCCGCGTTGCAGGAAGATATCACCGAGCGCAAGCGGCTGGAGGCGGATCTCGTCACTGCGAAGGAAGTCGCCGAAGCCGCCACCAAAGCCAAGTCTGATTTCCTGGCCAACATGAGCCACGAGATCCGTACGCCGATGAACGCCATCATTGGCATGACACACCTGGCCTTGAAGACCGATCTATCCAGGAAACAAGCAGATTATCTGACTAAGGTGAAGTCCGCCGCACACGCGTTGCTCGGGATCATCAACGACATCCTTGACTTCTCAAAGATCGAAGCGGGCAAGCTGGACATGGAGAAGACAGGATTCCGGCTCGAGGATGTGCTCGACAATCTATCGTCGATTGTCAGTCAGAAAGCTCAAGACAAGAACCTCGAGTTTCTCATCAGAGCGCAGCATGACATCCCGCCCAATCTGATCGGCGACCCGCTGCGCCTCGGACAAATCCTGATCAACCTGGTGAACAACGCAGTCAAGTTCACGGAACGTGGCGAAGTATTGGTAACGGTTGCGCTGGAGGAGCGACTGGCGGACCGAGTCAAGGTGAGGTTCTCAGTCCGCGACAGCGGCATCGGTATGACGCCGGAACAGAGCGCCGGGCTCTTCCAGGCATTTGCGCAGGCTGACAGTTCCACGACGCGAAAGTACGGCGGCACCGGCCTTGGACTCTCCATCTCCAAACGGTTGGCCGAAATGATGGGGGGCGCCATCTGGGCCGAGAGTGAGGCGGGCATAGGCAGCACCTTCCATTTCACTGCCTGGTTCGGCATAGGGTCGGAAGAGAAAGGCAAACACTTTATTCCTGATCTGGCAGGGATTCGGGTCCTGGTTGTCGATGACAATCCTCAGGCGCGCGAGATTCTCACCGATGCACTCCGCGTTTTTGCGCTCCGAGCGGAATCGGTTTCGTCCGGGGAGGACGCCGTGAGGGAGATAGCCAGCGCAGATTCCCAGGATCCCTATCGACTGGTGTTGATGGATTGGCACATGCCGGGAATGGACGGCCTGGAGGCAAGTCGCACCGTCAAGCACGATCATCGGCTCCAGCATATTCCGAAAATTGTGATGGTGACCGCATTCGGACGGGAAGATATCAGAACGCAGGCAGAGGAGATTGGAATCGAGGGCTTTTTGTTAAAGCCCGTCAATTCGTCGTTACTCTATGACACGCTGGTGGATCTATTCGGCGTTGGCGGGTTTGAGGATCAGCGTTCTCGAGCGAAGAAAGACGACACCCCTGTTTATGACGCCACGGGAATTCGGGTGCTGCTGGTAGAAGACAACGAGATGAACCAGCAGGTTGCAACCGAACTGCTGGAGAGCGCTGGAGCGGTCGTAACCGTTGCCAATCATGGTGGAGAAGCGGTGAAAATCCTGACCGGAGGTAGTCAGGCTCCGCTTTTCGATGTGGTGTTTATGGACCTGCAGATGCCCGAGATGGACGGTTTTACGGCAGCCAAGTTGCTGCGGCGTGATCCGCGTCTGCAGAACTTCCCGATCATCGCCATGACGGCGCACGCGCTCGTTGAGGAGCGCCAGCGCTGCCTCGACGCAGGCATGAACGATCATGTCTCAAAGCCGATTGATCCCGATGTCCTGTTTTCAACCCTGATCCGATGGGCGAAGCCAAAGCCGAGGCCGGGAGTCGAGCCCAAAGCAACCCCGATTGACACAAGAACGACCCCGGCAAAAACAGCCGACGACGTGATCCTGCCGGAAATCTTGGGGGTCAATTTGGCCGACGGCTTGAGGCGCCTCGCTGGTAACCGGCGGCTCTATCGGGACCTACTGGGGCAGTTTGTCGCGAAGGAAGGCAGCGCAGCAGCGCGGATAGCGGCCGCACTCGAAAGTGGCGACTTCAAACTGGCTGAGCGCATCGCGCATACGGTGAAAGGTATTGCCGGCAATCTTGGAATCACGGAGGTGCAGTCTGAGGCGCAAAAGCTGGAGAAGGCAATCCGTGAGGGGAAGGATTCGGTCGCGGCGCTGCTCGGCGCGTTCGCAACCGTGTTGGGCGCCCAGGCTCATGCCGTCGACCAGGCATTACGCGAATCGACATCTGCTCCGCCGGAGGAAACTCGGCCATCGGCGTTCAATGGAGAAGCGGCCGCCGCCGCCATCGCCCGGCTCAAGTCTTTACTTGATGCGAGCGATGGAGATGCCGAAGAGGCATTTCGCAATGTGCGGGACGTCATAGCCGGGGTTGTCGATAAGACGAACCTGGATTCCCTGAGCGCATCCATCAGCGAATTCAATTTTGCGGCAGCGTTGGTGAAACTCGATGGCATCGCCGAACAGTGCTACACGAAGCGGAGGCTGGCATGAAAGCGGTTGACGAAGTAAAGACTCTACTTCTGGTAGACGATACTCCCGCCAACATTCAAATCGCGAATTCTATCCTTAAGGACAATTACAAAATCCGCATCGCGACCAACGGCGCAAGGGCATTGGAACTGGCGAATGTTACACCCCTGCCCGACCTCATTCTGCTCGATGTAATGATGCCCGAGATGGACGGGTACGAAGTGTGCACACGATTGAAAACAGCGGCGGAGACGCGGGATATTCCAGTCATTTTTCTTACCGGGCAGACTGAAGTCGAGGATGAGACGAGGGGTTTCGACGTTGGTGCGGTGGATTATATTCATAAGCCGCTTTCTCCCGCCATTGTCAAGGCGCGAGTGCAAACTCACCTCGTGCTTCGCGGGATTCGCGAACAGTTGGCTTTGCAACTGCTGGCCATCCAGAAAGAATTGGAAACGGCGCGCGAAATCCAGTTATCAATTCTTCCCGAACGGATTCCCAAAATCGAAGGTCTGGAGATCGCCGCGCGCTATATCCCGATGACATCGGTGGCCGGCGATTTCTACGACTTTATAGTGGTCGATGAAAAGCATGTTGGGATTCTGGTTGCTGATGTATCGGGACATGGGATGCCCGCCGCACTCATCGCCTCGATGCTGAAAATTGCACTGGCGGCGCAGGAACCGCACGCTGCCGACCCGGCGCAAGTGCTGTTAGGTCTGAATCAAGCGTTATGCGGAAAATTTCAGCGCCATTACGTCACAGCGGCTTATCTGTTTGTCGACATGGTGAAGGGAACGCTGAGGTACGCAGGCGCGGGTCACCCTCCCTTGATGTTGTGGAGTCGGTCCGAGGGTGTACGTGCGGTGGAAGAGAATGGATTGTTTCTCGGAAAATTCCCGCAAGCAACCTATTCTTTCGTGGAGTTGCCGCTCAAGGCGGGTGATTGGGCTTTGCTTTATACCGATGGAATACCGGAAACCACGAACCCGTCGCAGATCGAGTTTGGTACCGACCGCTTCAGGCAATTTCTGGAGACGGATCAAAGCACCTCGCCCGACCATTTGGCGGATCGACTGCTTAAAGAGTTGGTGCAATGGTCGGCTCGCGACTCGGGTGACGATTCGGATGACGATGTTACGCTGGTGGCAATCCACGTGAATGGCGCCTGAAACATTTCCATAACTGTTAGCAGGAAAGCATGGCGCGGAGGCTCGCTGGGGAACACCCCACACATTCCCTAGCGGGACCGCTGCTGGAACGATTCGAGTGCGGCGTTCAGTCGCTCCAGTCCACCGCGGACAGCCTCTGTAGCTCCGCCGAACCCAATTCGGAAGTGTTGCGGTTGCTCGAAAAACTCCCCCGGCACCACAGTAGTCTCAAACTGCTTGCGCAGGATCCCCACAAATTCGGCGGCAAGGCCTACTCTGAGCCGCGGAAACACCGTAGTGCCGAAGCGGCTTGGCTCACAATCGAGGTCGGGATGGCTAGCCAGGAATTGGTTAACCAGCACGCGATTCGTTTCCAGTAGGGCGCGGGCGCGATTGCGCACCCGATCGAGATTGTCGAGGGCAATTACCGCGAGGAGTTCGGCGGGATGCACGGGGCTCCCGTAGGTGAAATCAACGACCTGCCACATGCGCTGCACCAGTTCCGGCGGCGCCAAAATCCATCCACAGCGAATGCCGCTTAGCCCGTACGCTTTGGTCAAGCTGCTCGTCACGACAAAATTCGTTCCCAGATGAAACGCGGAACGCCAGGAATGGTCGAATAGAGTTTCGAGGTATACCTCATCCACCAGAACGCGTGCTCCCACCCTGGCTGCCAACTCGCCGGCTTGCCGCATTGTGCTGTCGTCGGCGAAAGCACTACTGGGGTTGTGCAGGTTGCAGAGGATCACCAGACGCGTTTGGGGCGTGAGTTTACGCTCCAGTTCTCCCAGCCCTAACTTGAATCCTTTTTCCGCGAGACGTTCGAAGCGACATACCTTGACGCCAATGTGATCGAGAATTGTGAGCAGCGGGTCATACGCCGGTCGCTCAATCAGCACCTCGTCCCCACGGCGGACGAGTGCTGTCAGCGCCACGAAGTTTGCCATCGAGGTACCCAAGGTGTAGACGAGGCATTCCTTAGGGACGCCCGCCTTGGCGGCCAAGCGCTCCATCAGCGGCTGATAACCGTATGGGCCAGTCCCGCCGATTTCCAGGTCCTCGA
Organism: uncultured Acidobacteriaceae bacterium; assembly: GCA_963747545.1. Classification (GTDB taxonomy): domain Bacteria; phylum Acidobacteriota; class Terriglobia; order Terriglobales; family Acidobacteriaceae; genus Acidiflorens. Next base: position 1,091,522 of record CAVVFQ010000007.1, read on the forward strand.
TGTGCACGGGCAACTCAGCCAGCGGATAGTCCATGACTCCACTAGACGCCAGGTTGAAGCGGGCATTCGAGTGGAGCTTGGCCCAGGCCAGATAGAGCGAAACTGCGTCTGACTGCAAACCATTCATGCCTTGCTCTCCTAATTTGCAGAAAATGATTGCAGATAATGATCGCAGAAAATCGGATTACGAATTGGCAGATCGCGACCGTGCTCGCCGGCTCCAGAACCAGTACACGGGAATGCCCGCCAGCAGTAGAACGAAACCGATCAGACTGTTCTGCGGATAGCGGTAGACCGTATTCGCAACGACCCACCAGCATATCGCGACGAACATCACCGTGCTCACCGGGTGCCCGGGCACACGATAACCTTGACTGGAGTTCATCTCACCGCGCGCGGCCCGTCGGCGGAACACGAAGATGGTGGTCGCTGTCAGCCCGAAAAACAGAAAATCCATCGCAATGACGTAATTCAAGATTTGCTCATACCGGCCGGAGAGCGCGATCACTATCGTCCACAGGCTTTGCAGGACGATAGCAACTACAGGTACGCGTGTGCGCGGATCGAGCCAGGCTATGGCGCGGAAGAACAGTCCGTCCTCAGCCATGGCAAAGTACACGCGAGGTGCGGTCAAGATCGACTGGCTCAGAAATCCGAGAGTCGAGATGGCGATTGCGGCCGCGATAAACGTCGCACCCCGCTTGCCTAACGCCAGGCGCATTACGGCCGTGGCCGGGGTGGTGGTTGCAGCCAACGCCTCCGGTCCGAGCGAGCGCAGGCATACCCAGTTCACGCCGAGATACAGCACCACTACGCCGAGAACTCCGAGCAGCAGTCCTCGGGGCAGGTTTTTCTTTGGCTCCTTCACTTCCGCCGCCAGGAAGTTCGCCGTCTGCCATCCCCCGTAGGCGAATAGCACTGGTACCATAGCCGCTCCAAACGAGGTCAGTGACCACTGCCGCTCAGCTGCGGTCGTTACCGTCACATGCTTGCCGGTCAAGATCAACCCCGCGATCACCAGGGCAGACACGGCGACGATTTTCATCACCATAAGCGCGCTCTGCGTTCGTCCGCCGGTTTTTACACCGAGGCAGTTGATGAGTGTCAGGGCAGCAAGCGCTGCGGTCGCGACGATCCAGTCCGGCGCGTGCCCATTGGTAAGCTCAAGAAAATATCGCGCAAAAGTGATCGATACAGCCGCCATGCCTCCGGTCTGGATGACAAGCAGCAACACCCATCCGTACAGAAACGCTACCGCTGGGTGATAGGCTTCGCGCAGGTAAGCGTACTGGCCGCCCACCTCGGGGAATGTGGCCGCCAATTCGGCCCATATAAAGGCGCCGCCCACTGCAACAACCCCGCCAAAAATCCAGGCTCCCATGATCAACGCCGGGGTATGAACCTGTTGCGCCACCACGTAAGGATTTATGAATATGCCGGAACCGACGATGCCGCCCATTACCAGCATGGTGGCGTCGAACAGCCCAAGTTGGCGCGCCAGGCTTGGCCTGGGAGCGGATGCCTGATCCGTGCTCGAAAAGTCAATCACGTTGTCGGCTCAACGTTGGACCTGCGATTTCAGTCCTCATCGTCTGGGATCTCCTGAGCTAAGAGTCGAGGCTCCGTTTCGGCTGAGGCCCGCCAGCACGGCACGGTAGCTCCTCAGATCACTTCACGGGTTCCCAGCCCTCTGGCAGCATATCGAATGCCAGCGTGTCACGGTAGGCGTACTGATTGCCTTCCAGTACTGCCACTGGCGTCAGCATATGCCAGATGCGGTCATCGTCGAAGACGTAACACTCACCTGATTCGCGCATCGTGAAGCGATCAAGTTCATGTTTGTCATTGTCGGTTATGATGACTTCGCCGCCGTGAGCGCCGCAGCGACCCAGTAGATGCGTGGCGATGTACTTTTCCCCGTCTTTATGCAAACCCGGTGGGCTCGTGTCACACGGCCGGCCTAGCGTAGCCGTGAACCTTATTAGATGAATGTTGACCAAATACTTTGTACCCACCGCCGAGAGCGGCAGGTAATGAAGGTGGTGAGCAATCATCTTGCGAACGCCTATTGAACCGGCGATTTTCGGGGGCAGCGGAGCGTACTCCCGCGGCTGGCCGCCGATTGTCGTGTTGTACTTTTTCAGCTGCACATAGGGCGTGCTCTCTTCGCTCAACGAAACATTTACGCCGCCCTCAACAATCTCGGCCCGGGCACGATTTAAGGAACGATACCTGTCGCCCCCATCGTAGTATTTGTCCTTTGGAATGGACCAGGCTGCATGGGCTAACGCTTCCAGTGCGCGCGCTATGTCTACATCAACTCTGAGCGGCTGACGACTAAACCCGCGCTCCACGAGGTCGTCTCGCGATCTGGCACTTGTTGCAACTTGAATAAAGCTATCTTGACTCATGATTGCTCCCCACACATGCTTCACGATTATGTGACCACTCAGTTTCCTCTATCTCTCGCCGACGGCGAAACGACACACACCAAGCGTCGACTGACCGGAATCCTATCTTTCACTTGTATAACCGTCTTCGCCCAGGAACGGCCGCCATTTTACCCCTGCAATCAATGCTCACGGATCGTACTGTAAGTTGGGCGCCTTCTGTGACCTTTCGCGCGCATTGCCTGGCGCCTCAGACCTCCGGCCTGTCAAGGTCTTCAACGGGGTAGTGAGCTACTTCAAATGCCCCAAACCCCTCCGAGGTGATGTAGACTCCTTACCCTATGCAGAATTCGGCTGGTTTTATGTCCGCGGCGGGCTTCTACGAATGCCTGCTTGAACCGTGGCGGCGACCAGGGCTTGTTGTCTCAACAGTCGGCACAGAGGGTGCAAACCTTGTGACTGAGGTTAGAAGGGAACCGGAAAAAGCAAACCCAGGTTCGAACGTGGCAAGAGCCCCGAGGTTTATGGTCGTTGTCTCCCAAATGTGAGGATTGTGATCGGATGGCATCTACTTTTTTTCGATCAGTTCGTTCCCTCGACGCCGACAATTCTCAGCGTTCCTACCTGGGTCTGGCGCTAGCGACCTTGTTGCTAGCGGCCTGGATGATCTGGTTCTTTCTCGCGCGAGTGTCTGTTTACGCAGTCACGAACAAAGCTGATTTGGAAGTAGATCGGGCGGCGCATCCAGTTGAATCCGCAGTCAGCGGCCGAGTCGTGGCCACCCATCTTTCGCTCGACCAGGAAGTGAAGGCGGGGGATGTTCTGGTGGAACTTGATTCTGGGGCTCAGGAATTTCAGCTCAGCGAAGAGAAGACACAACTCGCCGGCGCAAATCCGCAAATCCATTCCCGCGAAGAAGAAATCGCCTCGGAGGAACAGGCCCTTGCGCAGGATCAGCAAGCGGCAAAGGATGCCCTGGAGGAAGCACGCGCGCACTACCGCGAGGCGGAAGCGGCAGCCCAGTTTGCGCAGGCCGAAGCGGAGCGATTGCGCAAAATGTACAACGCCGGCGTGGTTGCCGAACTGGACCTGAACCGGAGCGTAGCCGATGCCCAGCAGCGCCGCGCCGCAGCCGACAGTTTGCATTACGCGGTCGTGCGTCTGGAAGGAGAACAACGCACGCGGACCGACGAGAGAAAAGCCCATATCGAACAACTTACAGGCGAGCTTAACAAGTTGCGCGGCGACCGGGCGACCGCCGGCGTGACCATTGAGCGATTGCAAGATGAGGTAGATCGCCGGTGGATACGCGCCCCGATTGACGGCAAGCTGGGCGAAGTGGCGCCCCTGAGGATCGGAGCGGTAGTTCACGAAGGCGAAAAACTCGCGGCCGTGATACCCAGGGGGAAGCTGCGGGTGGTGGCAAACTTTGATCCGCCGGCAGCGTTGGGCCGGATTCGGCCCGGCCAGCATGCGCGCCTGCGGCTGGAAGGCTTTCCCTGGGCGCAATACGGAAGCGTCTCTGCCACCATCACCAACGTTGCCAGCGAGATTCGCGACGGCAACATCCGGGTGGAAATGGCGCTGGATTCCAATTCAGACTCTCGAATTCCTCTGCAACATGGTCTCCCGGGCTCGGTTGAAGTCGAGATCGAGACCCTGTCGCCAGCGAACCTGGTGTTGCGCACAGCGGGGAGTTTGCTCGCTGGCCCTAAAGGCAATTTCGCAAACCTGGGCTCGGTGACGCAGCCATGAATCTAGGCCGACGACGAATATTTGTGCCGGAGGTGGTGCAGACGTCCGCCATGGATTGCGGGCCGGCGGCGCTGAAATGTCTGGCCGAGGGATTCGGCATACCTGTCAGCTACGGGCGTTTGCGTGAAGCCTGCCAGACTGACGTCGACGGCACCTCCATCGACACCATGGAAGAAGTTGCGGTGCAGCTTGGACTGGAGGCCGAACAGATCATGGCCCCGGCCGATTTTGTACTTCTCCCGGAAGCCAACCTCTTGCCCGCTATTGCGGTCGTTCTTCGGGCCAGCAAAGTAACTCACTTCGTGGTTGCGTGGCGGAGCCACGGTGCGCTGCTGCAAATCATGGATCCCGCCATCGGTCGTCAATGGGGGGGCAAAGCGCAATTTCTTGCCAGTCTCTATATCCACACGCTTCCGGTTTCCGCTAAGAACTGGAGAGAATGGGCGGAATCGGAGAAATTCACCCTTCCCGTACGGCGGAAGTTGGACGATTTGGGGATTCCAGGCAAGGCGGCGAAGCGCCTTGTCGAATCTGCGCTGAACGTTCCCGGCTGGCGGGCTCTGGCCCGTCTGGAGGCCGGTACCCGTAGCTTGGGCGCAATTGTGCACTCCGGGGGATTACGACGGGGAACGGAAGCTGAGCGAGTGCTCGAACGACTTATTGAACAAGCGAGCCGTGACCCGAAAGAAGGACACGGTGTAATCCCCTCCAACTATTGGTCGGCATGGCCAGCACCGCCGGAAGACGGAGAAGAGCAAGTCTTCTTTAAGGGCGCAGTGTTAGTCCACGTGAAGGGACGCCGTTCGGAATCTGCGGCTGCGGAAACTGGAAAGCTTCCACCTGAAGTGGCTGCCGCTCTTGCGGAGAAAACGGGGCGACCCGCGGTTGAGCTGCTGCGGATGCTGAAGGCGGATGGATTCCTTGCGCCTGCAGTGCTGGTAACGGCTCTCGGCCTCGCCACTCTCGGAGTGCTGGTCGAGGCGATCTTGTTTCGCAGTTTGCTTGACATGCCCCGAGAGTTCGGGGTGCCAGGACAGCGGCTGGGCGTGATGATGGCCCTTCTGGCTTTTCTGGCGGCTCTTCTGCTGCTTGAGGTGCCGATTACATCCGGCATCCTGCGCATCGGGAGGCATCTCGAAGCGCGCCTCCGCACTACCTTCCTGGAAAAAATTCCCAAGCTCGGGGACCGATACTTTCGTAGCCGGCTGACTTCCGATATGGCCGAACGCAGTCACAGTACCCACCGCATACGGCTATTGCCTGGATTGGGAGGGCAACTCCTCCGTTCCGTGTTTGAGCTCGTCGCCACGGCTGCCGGAATCATCTGGCTTGATCCCCGACTAGCCTTGCCCACTCTTATCGCCGCCTCACTGGCGGCAGGCTTGCCCGCGCTGGTACAACCCGTGCTCACAGAGCGCGACCTGCGAATGCGCAGCCAGAATGGAGCCTTATCCCGTTTCTATCTGGACGCTCTGCTGGGCCTCGTTCCAGTGCTCACGCATCGAGCCGAGCGAGCCTTGCGCCGCGAACATGAGAGCTTGCTCGTGGAGTGGGCACACGCAGCATTTGCGCTGGTTCGTGCGGCGATTTGGGTCGAAGCGATACAGGAGCTCCTCGGATTTGGTTTGGCCGCATGGCTGATGCTCGACCACATCAGCCGCGCGGGTGAGACCGGAGGCGCGCTGCTGCTGGTGTATTGGGCGCTCAATCTGCCAGTTCTCGGGGAGGAAATCGTACAGTTTGCACGCCTATATCCCACCTACCGCAACGTCACCCTCCGCCTGCTGGAACCTATTGGCGCCCTCGAAGATAAAAGCGCGGTCCTCGAGTCGGCGGGCGAGGCCCTGGTTGCGAGTGAATCTGAGAGCGCTGAGCGAGTCGACGGAGTCGCCATCGAGATGGCAAACGTCAGTGTGCACGCCGGGGGGCACACCATTCTGGAAGCAATCAACCTGAAGATTGGGCCGGGCGACCACGTAGCCATTGTTGGAGTCTCGGGTGCGGGCAAATCCAGCCTGCTCGGCTTGCTGCTCGGATGGCATCGGGCAGCCGAGGGCAGCGTACTAGTGGATGAGGCGACGCTTGAAGGCGTCCATCTCGACCAGTTGCGGAAGCGGACGGCGTGGATTGACCCGGCCGTGCAACTGTGGAATCGCTCGCTGTTTGCCAACCTTTGTTACGGCAACTCCGACGGTGTGCCGACGGCGGACCTGTTGGAGCAAGCCGAACTGCGCCAGCTCCTGGAAACATTGCCAGATGGTCTACAGACTGATCTTGGGGAGAGCGGCGGATTGGTTTCCGGCGGTGAAGGCCAACGTGTCCGCTTCGGACGCGCACTGTTGAGACGCGGAGTCGGGCTCGCTCTCCTCGATGAACCTTTTCGCGGTCTGGATCGGCATCTGCGGCGGGAGTTGCTGGCGCGGGCTCGGCATCACTGGGAAGGCATCACCTTGCTGTGCGTCACCCACGATGTCGGTGAGACCATGGGATTTCCCCGCGTGCTGGTGGTGGAACATGGCCGCATCGTCGAGGACGGCAACCCCGAGGAGCTGGCTCGGCAAGCAAACTCTCGCTATCGATCGCTCTTGGAAGCTGAGGAGATGGTACGGGAAGGATCCTGGTCGAGCGGCCTATGGCGGCACTTGCGACTGGAAAACGGCCGCCTCGTGGAAGAGCTACCGCGGACACCGGCATGAGGAGACGATTGGATAAAGAGGAGATGGCCGCTCCTTTGTGGTCATTGGCTGAGCTCGGCTCCGGCCTCGAAGCCCTGGCGCGTAGAAGCAAGCTCGAGCCCTCAACCGTGCAGGTCCCGCATCCTCCAAGTTCGCTTGGTTCCCTGGACAATTCGGCCTCCAGCCGGGACGCGCTAAGCCAATGGATCGAGTCGGCGGGCAACTGGCTGGGCCTGGAAGCGGAGCCCTCGGTTGTGCCCTATGAAGGCTTGGAAAAACTGTTGGAAAACGCGGGCCCGGCCGTGCTGCAAGTGCCGGGAAATGGACCGCCGAGATTCCTTTTTCTTCTGCCTCGAAGCCTTTTTCCTCGAAGGAGGGGACACATCGCGGTACTTGCTCCCGATCTGCGCGCCGTGTCGCTGCGCTTAGACACGGCTCGCACTCTACTCTGTTGCGCGCTGGAAGAGACGGTGGCTCCCGAGGTCGATCGCCTGCTCGATGAGACCGGCATTCCCGAAGTTCGCCGCGGAACTGCTCGGTCGGCGCTTCTACTCGAACGTCTGAGGACCAAGGAAGTTGGCGGATGCTGGCAGCTTCGTCAGTCACCCGGCGCCACTTTCTGGAGCCAGGCAAAGCGCGCCGGCTTGCCGCGCCGTTTAGGCGCGCTCCTGGTGGTGCATGCCACCGAGTATTTCCTGCTGATTACTTCCTGGTGGCTCATCGGACGCGCTGCGCTGTCCGGTCATCTGGACCATGGCTGGTTGCTCGCGTGGGCTTTGATTCTGCTCACGATGGTTCCTTTCCACGTTTTCGGCACTTGGTTGCAAGGCTTTATCGCCATCAACGGTGGACTTCTCTTCAAACAGCGGCTGCTGTTCGGCACGCTTCGTCTGAGGCCGGAGGAAATCCGGCACAAGGGTGTGGGGCAGTTTCTGGGCGAGGTCATGGAATCGGAAGCCGTGGAATTGCTGGCGGTCACCGCCGGATTTCAGGGCCTGACCGCAGCCATCGAATTAATTGCCGCCGAAATCGTTCTCACGCAAGGCGTGAGTCGTGCGCTTGAGTTGTTGTTGTTGCCGCTCTGGATCGGAATTACGTTGTTTATGGCACTCCGCTATTTCCGGCGACGGCAGCGATGGACAACGGCGCGCCTTTCGATGACCAACGATCTCACCGAACGAATGGTCGGGCACCGCACCCGACTTGCGCAGGAGGCCCCTGAGAAATGGCACCAGGGTGAGGATGAAGAATTGGAGCGTTATCTGGAACTCTCGGAGAGCACGGACGCTGCAGCAGCCCTGCTTACAGCGCTCGCACCGCGCGGCTGGTTGGTTCTTGGGACGTTCGGGTTGACTTGGGCGTTTGTTGCCAGTGAGGGACTCAACATCAGGCTGGCGATTTCCCTGGGCGGCATCTTGCTGGCGTATCGTGCGCTGAAGAGGATTTCGACCGGCCTGGTCATGATGGCCGACGCTGTCATTTCCTGGCAAAAAGTCGCTCCGTTGTTTGAGGCGGCATCCAGGCGGCAACTGCAGGGCTCTCCCGCCGTCGCTCTGTCCCCTGTCCTTCGCAACGATGGAAAAGACGACACGCGGGGCAGTGACAATGGAAAAGACCCGGTCATGGAGGCTCACGATCTCGTCTTCCGTTACCAAGACCGTGGCGAGCCCGTACTGAAAGGATGCAGCCTGACTATTCGCCGAGGCGACCGCCTCTTGCTGGAAGGGTCGTCGGGTGGAGGGAAATCTACGCTGGCCTCACTTCTCGTCGGTTTGCGTGTTCCGCAATCTGGCCTCCTTTTGCTCGGCGGACTGGACCGGCAAACGATTGGCGACGAAGGCTGGCGTCAACGGATCGTGTCCGCACCCCAGTTTCACGAAAATCATGTGCTGGCCGAGACCTTCGCTTTCAACCTTCTAATGGGGCGCCGCTGGCCGCCGCGCGAAGAGGACATGCGGGAAGCGTCCTTGATCTGCCGTGAACTCGGTCTCGAGGCGCTGCTTGATAAGATGCCGGCGGGAATGCTGCAGATGGTTGGGGAGACAGGCTGGCAACTCTCGCATGGGGAACGGAGCCGCGTTTACATCGCCCGGGCGTTGCTGCAGGGTGCCGACGTGGTGATTTTCGACGAGAGCTTCGCGGCTCTCGATCCGGAAAATGTACGGCTAGCGCTCGATTGTGTCCTGCGGAGGGCGCGCACTCTGCTGGTGGTTGCACACCCATGAGGAGGGTCCGCGTAATCTAGGTTAGAATTACTTCCCTTCGAGAGATTGCTCCATCGAAAGGTTGATCGTCCAGAGGCTAACGCATGATTGGCAAGACGCTTCGCTCCTATCGAATCGAGTCACAACTCGGTGTCGGCGGAATGGGCGTCGTGTACAAGGCTGTCGACTCCCATCTCGACCGAACGGCTGCGATCAAGGTTCTGGTTGCCTCGGCCGTCAGTGCCGACCGCGAAAAGCGGTTTGTCCAGGAAGCAAAGGCCGCTTCGTCCCTGAATCACGCCAACATCGTCACCATCTATGACATCGACACCGCCGAGATAGACGGCAAGCCGGTTCGTTACATTGCCATGGAATTCGTGGCCGGCGAAACCCTGGATCACTTGATTGGCCGCAAGGGTTTGGGAGTTCGCACGGCCCTGAAGTATGCGTCGCAGATCGCCGACGCGCTCGCCGCTGCGCACGCTGCCGGAATCGTCCATCGCGATCTTAAGCCCTCGAACGTGATGGTCACGCCTCAAGGGTTGGTCAAGGTTCTCGACTTCGGCCTTGCCAAGCTGAACGATGAGACCGAACCCGATGCGTTTGCGGACACCGTCCACGGGGACGGTGCTCCTCTCACGGAAGAGGGGACTATCCTCGGCACGGTTGCGTACATGTCTCCGGAGCAGGCCGACGGAAAGAAAGTCGACTTCCGTTCCGACATTTTCTCGTTTGGCTCCATGCTCTACGAAATGGTCACCGGACACCGTGCCTTCGCAGGCGGATCCAAACTGTCTTCCCTCTCGGCTGTCCTGCACACGGAACCGCAACCTGCCTCGCAGGCGGTCGCCGATGTTCCTCAGGAACTCGACCGGATCATTGCCCGGTGCCTAAAGAAGGATCCGGTGCGGCGATGGCAGAGCATGGCTGACGTGAAGGTCGCCCTGGACGAGTTGCGGGATGAAATGGAATCGAGCAGCATCGACCGCAGGAGGCCAACGAGTGAGGGCAGAGGCGCCGCATCCTCCACCAAACGCCGGCTCATCTTAGGAGCCTTGAGCGTGCTGCTGATTGGACTTGCTCTCGGTGCCTATTCAGCGCGGAGATTCCTACACTCGGAGCCACTCACTTTCCAACGGCTGACCTTCCGGCGGGGCGACGTAACTGCGGCAAGGTTTGGTCCGGGCGAAACGATCGTCTATAGCGCCGCATGGGACGGCGCTCCGTCCACGCTGTTTTCCACCCAGCCGGGAAATCGTGAAGCCAGGCTCATGGATCTTCCTACGGGAAGGATTCTATCCGTCTCACATGCCGGGGAGATGGCGATTCTACTGGGCAACGATGACGTAGGTACATTGGCGCGCGTGCCCTTCAGCGGAGGCGCACCGCGCGAAATGTTGGAGAATGTCAGCGCTGCGGACTGGAGCCCGAGTGGGGACTCCCTGGCCGTTGTGCGAATGAATGCGGGAAAATTTCGTCTCGAATATCCGATCGGGACCGTGCTATACGAAACGGAAGTGCGCCCTCCGCTGGAGCCGCGAGTTTCGGTCGACGGCAAACTCGTGGCCTTTTTCGATTTCGATTCGGAGGTTGGAGACTACTCATTAAGTGTGGTTGGCTCCAACCGGCCGAAGCAAGTGCTCTCGCGGGGATGGCGCGCGGTTGGTTCGTTGGACTGGTCTCCGCGGGGCGATGAGATTTGGTTCTCCGCTGGCCATCCGGGCAGCGACCCCGTGCTCTACGCGGTGGATCTTTCGGGCAAACAGCGATTTCTCGCCCAGGCGCCTGGCTGGATCGTGATGCAAGACGTGGCCGCGGATGGCCGCGTACTGCTGAGCACTGTCAACTCGCGACTGGGCATTCGCTATATAGACTTCGACCATTCCACCGAACGCGATCTCGCATGGTTAGACGCGTCCATGCTCTATGAGATCTCCAGTGACGCAAAGAGCGTGCTCTTTGTGGAACTCTCCAATGGCGAGGGTCGCAACGCGGCAATCTATCTGCGGAAGACCGATGGGTCGGCAGCGGTAAGACTAGGTTACGGCAATCGGCCTTCGCTGTCGCCTGATGGGAAATGGGTTGTGTGTATACACCGCGAGGCCGCGCGCTCGCGCTTGATGTTGCTCCCGACTGGCCCTGGAGAATCCCGCTTTCTGAATATTGAGGGGGTATACTTCGAATCTCTCGGGTGGTTCCCCGACAGCAAACGGGTGGTCTTTACGGGGAATGTGGCGGGGCATCCGGTTCGAACCTGGATGTACGATCTGGATTCCGACAAAGCCACACCGTTGACCGCCGAAGGTACCCGAGGGGGTCAAGTCTCACCCGATGGCCACTGGTTCGTCATCGCCGAGGCCCATCAACTGTCCCTTGCGCCGGTTGGCGGTGGAGCGCCTCACAGGATAGCCCAGTTGCAGAATGGAGAGATGGCGGTGCGGTGGAGCGGTGACGGACGGTTTCTTTTTCTGCGCCAGCCGGAGGAGGACGCCATCAAGATTAGCCGGCTCGACGTCGCCACCGGACATAAAGAACCTTGGCGGACCTTGAAGGTTCCTGAGCCTGGGGCCGTATTTTTCGGACCCCTGGCGTTGTCGGCAGATGGAAAGGCTTGCGCGTTCTCCTTTCAGCACGATCTCGCCAACCTTTATCTGGTGAAGGGTCTGAAGTGAGAACTTCCAGGATTCAGAACCGGAATAAGCTCTTGCGCAACACCGTTGCTGCCGCCAGGACGAAGAGATCGCGATCGGGTGTTTTCTTTGGCGATCGCGATCTCACGGATTTGCGTTTCGTGGTTGCGCTTTTGTTTTCATGTCAGTTGCGTCTCCTCACGGAATTTCATTAGTCGAGGATCGCGGCGGAGGACTGCCCTGCTTTCAAGCCACTTTGCACTTTCATCGTTTTTCTCCTTTCGCAAGATTTGTCTCGGTCCCAAGAACCCGCAAATTTTCGAATTAGTCGAGAACGGCCACGGTTGACTGTCCTGCCTTGACGTTGCTCTTTACCTTCATGTCTTTTCTCCTTTCACAGATTTGTTTCGCGCCACGTTCACTCCGGAAGCCATCAGTCGAGAACAGCGGCGGTTGACTGTCCTGCTTTCACGTTGCTCTTTACGTTCATGTCTTTTCTCCTTTGCTGCGATTTCGTACGAGGCACACCTGGCGTTATGCAACCCAAGTGCCAGAGCGTGGCTTGGCGGCAGGGACGACCTCTGAAATTGCAAACAGGAGAGTTAGCCATGAAAAGCGTGCACGCCCAATGGCTAGCCGGCGAACTCGACGCGCAGCTGACCTAACAAGTAAGCTGACGACCTAACATTCTGGTTTGGTATTTATGCACGTCGCTGGCGCTTCGGGGTGAGCTTCAATGTCCGTATCAGACGGAACAGATGATTGGGATGGACGCCGAGGATGCCCGCAGCCTCAGTGTAGTTCCCGTCTGCTTGCTCAATCGCCTGCTCGATAAGTTTCTTCTTTGCCTCGCGGATGCCGTCGTGGAGGGCCGTAACCGGCTCGCCCGAAGCCGCTGTTTCCTCCAGGATCGAATCCGGCAGATCCTCGGGCAAAATCAATTCGCTGGAGCCCAATACCACCGCTCGCTCGATGGCGTTTTCGAGCTCGCGCACGTTGCCGGGCCATGGATAGCGCAGCAGACAGGCCCGCGCCTTGGGAGAGACGCCAACCACGCGCCGATTGACCTTTTCGCTGTAGCGGGCGGTGAAGAAGGCCGCCAGCAACGGAATATCTTCCGTACGCTCCCGCAAGGGGGGAAGCTCGAACGAGACAACGTTGAGTCGATAGTAAAGGTCCTGCCGAAATTTTCCCGTGCGTGAGGCCTCGTTCAAATCAACATTGGTCGCGGCAATCAGCCGGATATCGAGTTTGATGGGGCGTGTGCTCCCCACCCGCTCGAACTCGCGCTCCTGCAGCACCCGCAGCAGCTTCGCTTGGAGCGGCGCGGCCAATTCGCCAACCTCATCGAGGAACACAGTCCCGCCCTCGGCGGTTTCCAGCTTTCCTTTCTTCTGTCCGACAGCGCCGGTAAAGGCGCCCTTCTCGTGACCAAAGAGTTCACTCTCTAGCAAGGTGTCTACGATCGCTGCACAATTGATGGCTACGAACGGCCGGTCGGCGCGGCTGCTGTTGCAATGGATGGCGCGAGCTACGAGTTCCTTTCCGGTGCCGCTCTCGCCCCCGATCAAAACCGTGGACTCGCGCGCCGCAACCCGGGCGACAAACTGATACACCTCGCGCATGCGCTGGCTTTCGCCGACCATGCTGTGCTGAATGTTGATTTCCTGCTGCAAACGCCGATTCTCATCCCCAAGCCGATCCAGATGGCGCGCATTCTCAATCGCCAGCCCAGCCACGTTGCCCAGCGCCGTGACCAGTTGCAAGAGCTCCGAATCGAAATGGCCGCCTTGCGTGCTGCTATCCAGGTAAAGAACGCCCAAGAGCTTGTCCTGAACCTCAAGCGGAACAGCCAGCACAGAGCGCACCCGTGGGGCCAGCAGGCTCTCGGCCTCCCGAAATGTCTCGTCGCTGGGAACGTCGTTGCAAAGTACGGCGAGATTCTCTTCGATGACCTGATTCAGAATCGTTTGGCTGACTTGAATCGGCTGATTTGGACCCAGTTGGCGATCCCACCCCATGACGGAAGCGAATCCCTCGGTCCCCACCTCCGTCAGAAGCAGGGCCGCTCGGTCGGCCGAGGAAATTTCGAGAACTGCCTCGAGCACCCTCTGTTGAAGTGCGGCCAGGCCGCGCACGGAGTTAAGACATTTGCTGAAGTTGAGGAGCACGTTCAAATCGCGAAGTGTGCGCTCCGTGACGCCCAACGCTTGCAGGCGTGAAGGCTCCAGGTAAATCGCATCCTGCTTTCGCAAAATCAAGGTGGGTCCGCCGGGCGTCGGAGCTGAATCAATCTGCAGGAGAGCGTTGTCGTCGGCTAGTTCTTTGGGCACACCTCGAAAGACCAAAATCGATTTGCCGATCCGGATCTGGTCGCCCTCCACCAGCAGGCGCTCCTTCACCGGCACATGGTTCACGAACGTACTATTCCGGCTGTCAAGATCGTGGATCAGGAATCCCTGACCATCCCTCCGAATCACGCAGTGCCGGCGCGAAACCAGCGAATCAAGGAGGGAAATCTGGTTACATGGCTCGCGGCCAATCGACACCTCATCTTCAGCAAGCGGGAACGTTTTGCCTTCGAGAGGGCCGCTCACCGATTCCAGCCTTGCAGGGCTGGAAGAAACCGTGGGCTGATTGGGGTCCTGCGTCACCCGACGAGTATACCAACCGCCTCTTTCGCACGCTCCCTAACATAAATGTGAGGTCAACGACCCTGAAGGTTAGGTCGCTACCGGCTCCAGGAATGGTGGAAGCGGGGTATTGGGAAGAAAACTCTCGCTATCTCCTTTCCTCTGAATACAGACCCTGCCGGTGGCGTCCGTCCGGAGCAGGTTGTTCGTTTCGGCACGCTGCTTGCAATATGTCAGGGTGCATCACGGCAGGGTTGAGTGGAACAAACAAACTACCGGAAAGGAGCAATCCGATGAAAGTCAAGACGAACACCAGGGCGGGCAACGCAATGTGGGGCAGCTAATTTGAGGGTCCTACCGAGCATCCAGAACCGTGGTTAACAGATTTACTCGCAAACAAAAATTCGAGGAAAGGAGTAATCCGATGAAGGTCAAGACGAACACCAGAGCGGGCAACGCATTGTGGGGCAGCTAATTTGAGGGCCTTACCGAGCATCCAGAACCGTGGTCAACGGATTTACGGGCAGAACAAAAATTCGAGGAAAGGAGTAATCCGATGAAAGTCAAGACGAACACCAGAGCGGGCAACGCATTGTGGGGCAGCTAATTTGAGGGCCTTGCCGAACATCCAGGACCGTGGTTAACGGATCTACGGGCAGAACAAAAATTCGAGGAAAGGAGCAATCCGATGAAAGTCAAGACGAACACGAAGGCGGGCAACGTGCTGTGGGGCAGCTAATCCGAGCGTATTATGGGGCAATCAACTGGAGGGCCTCACGAGGACCGCTCAGAACCAGGCGGTTTGCTTCTCAAGATTTCTGGCAGAAAAATTAGGGATGCTCCAAAGTTGATGAAGGCGCAATTGTGGCCTGGTCCGCATCAGCCTTTGGAGCATTCCTCGTTTAATGCAACGTGTAGCGCAGCAAGACCTCCTTCAGTTCCAAACAATCCTGTCCGTCGGGACGGATCCCGCTTTATCTTCGTAGCAGGCTCTAATGTGATTCAGGACCAAGGAGCTTTGTCCCGAGTGCCCGAGTAGAAGCAGCACTTTGTGTTCGCGCGCACAAGATCAGCCGTCAGCGGCAACCTGGCCCAGGCTATTATTCTGAAACGTGACCGCAATGCCGAACACTCCGTCTAAGGCCTCGCTTCGGACGGGCTTCCTCGGGTCCTTTATTCGATGGCTTGTCATCGGCGTGGTGCTTCTTTGGTCGCTTGCCGCCCTGATCCTTGTGGCCGCACGGTGGATCGACCCGCCGACAACGGCGGTGCACCTCCAGCGCCGTTTGCAGGCTTGGGTTCACCGCGCGCCGTATCGCGAACGCTACAAATACATTCCGCTCAGTCAAATCTCGCTTGATCTCCAGCACGCTGTAATCGCCGCGGAGGATGCGCACTTCTATCAACACCATGGATTCGATTGGCACGAGATCGAAATCGCTGCCGAAGACGATTTGGAAGGCGATCGCACCCGCGGAGCTTCCACCATTACGCAGCAACTCGTAAAAAACCTATTCTTCGGAACGGGCCGCTCTATCCTTCGCAAGGGCGCAGAGGTCACGCTGGTACCGGTGGCCGAATTCGCGCTCGGCAAACAGCGCATTCTGGAGATATACCTCAACGTGGTCGAATGGGGCCCCGGTGTTTATGGTGCAGAGTCGGCGTGTCGTTACTACGACGAAAGCGCAGCCCGGAATATCGACCGGCAACAGGCGGCACGGCTGGCTGCGATTCTGCCGGCTCCCCTGAAGCGACGACCCGAGCGCATGAACAACTACAGCTCGATCATCCTTAAGCGGATGGGGCAAATGGGTTGGTAATCGGGGCTAACATTTCCCAATGCGGCGGCTTCTATTACTTTCGCAGCAGGTTCTGGTCGGATGGCTGAACGCCTGGGCATCAGGGATCGCTAACCCTCCCCTGTCAGATGTGACAGTTGTGAGCTCAAAGCTACCCTCCTAATCTCCACACCAGTGGAAGTTCTCTGATGCGTTGCGCGATTTTGCCGCCGATCAGGACGCAGAACACATCCCATTTTCACGTCTTGGCGAAACGTAGGGCCGTGTGTGACCTCTACTGCACATAACTGATTTCTTCTCTGCGCAGCGGCGGGAAGACTAAGCAGCGCCATGCTGCCCGATGTGGGGTAAGTGAGCAGTATGCGCGAATGGATTGAATTGTCGTCAGCGGGAATTCAGGACCTGGCGGTGGTCATCATCGTCGTCTCGATCGTGTTTGGCACTCTGCGCTTTATTGTGCAAATGGCGACACGAGTGCCAGATCCGTACCCCGCCTATAAGAAACTGCTCGGCCGGTCACTCTTGCTGTCGCTCGAGTTCCTGATCGCGGCGGACGTTATTCGTACGATCTTGCTGGACGAAACAGTCAGGAGCATCGGCATACTCGGGGGATTGGTCTTGGTTCGAACATTCCTGAGCTGGTCCGTGGTCGTTGAAATCGAGGGCCATTGGCCATGGGCGCTCGGCAAGGGTGGCGACTCAGAGTGAAACAAGCAGGAGAGGACAGTGCCCGAAAACCGCGGGCGACTGAGAGACAGCGTGAGCGGCGAGCCGCTCTGACGAGGAACCTGAAATGACCCTACCAAACTATCCACAACTCGACATGTTCTCCGCCGGCATTAACGCCCTGTATGGGGTTCTGGTCGCTGGTCAACCGTCGCATAACCGTAATTACACTGTCGCGGGGCTGTTGATCATGGCCTTCTTCGGCGGTATTGGCGGCGGCGTGACGCGCGACGTGCTGCTCAATGACCTACCCTCGCCGTTCAGGGATCCGAACTATCTTCTCACCTGCATTCTGATGGGTTTGGTGGGGCTGGCAATTTATCGCTACGTCGCTACGAAAGAGGAGCGGTTTCGCACCAGGACGCTGGCCTTCTTCAAATCCTTCTCGCTCCCCTGGTTTGCCATTCTGGGCGCGCATAAGGCGCTGGAGCACAACCTCGGGATCTGGACCGCGATCGTCATCGGGGTGATCGCGACAAACGCGGGCGGGGTGCTGATCGACCTCTTCTCCGGGGTCACGCCGGAGATCGTAAGGCCGTCGGAGCAACTCGTGACTGCCTCGGTGCTGGCGGGCGCGGTCTACACGCTGCTCTGGCAGCTAACGAAGGGAATGTCCTTCTTTCCCGTCACGCTGATCGCGGTGGGGGTTACGTTCATCTTCCGCGTGCTGGCCGTCCGGAATCATTTTCCGTCGCTCATCCCGAAAGGCTGCCCGCCTGAAGGCCCGGAGATTGTGCCGCTAGTCGTGCCCGCCGACCGCCGACGCCCGGGAGCGTGAACGCCTTCTGAAAAGAGGCAGGAGGTTCGTCCTGATTTTGTCATTGTTGGGCTGATTACGAAGGAAGGGGATGTTTATGGACCAAATGTGGGAACGTGTCGGAAGTCAATTGCTCGCCCGTGTCAGCGGGCCGATGAAGTTCAGATTGGTGCTCCAACCGTGCATGGCGGCGTTCTTCGCAATTCGAGCGGGCCTGGCCGATGCTAAGGCTGGCAGGCCGCCGTGGTTCTGGGAGCTGGTCTCGAATCCGCCCCAACGCATGGACATGGTCAAGGAGGCGTGGACGCGCATCGGCAAGGTGTTCATTCTCGCGGTGGTGCTGGACGTCGTGTACCAGCTCATCGTCTTACACTTTGTGTATCCGGGGGAAGCGCTAATCGTTGCCTTCGCCCTGGCGATAGTTCCATATGTGATTCTGCGCGGGCCGTGCGTGCGTGTGGCTCGGATGATCGAAGCGCGGCGTAAACAAGAGCAGCAGACTCCCCCCAGTCTGAGGAAGGTCTCATGAGTCCGGTTGAAACAGAGCGAAAAGATAAAGACAGAGGAACCATTCTTGCCGAAGAGCGAACTGATCTGGCCTTCGAGCGAACGATCATCGCGTCAGAAAGAACACTGATGGCATGGATCCGAACCGCCATTTCGATGATCGGGTTCGGCTTCAGCATTTACAAGTTCTTCCAATACCAGGCGGAAGAAATTGCCGCCGGCAACATCCGGCGTCCGCAAGCGCCCCGCAATCTGGGACTGAGCCTTATTGCTCTCGGCACGCTCGGATTGGCGGCCGGAGCATGGCAGCACCGGAGCTTTCTGAACAAGTTGGGAGCGCACCAGTCGCGGCATGTGTGGTCCGTCTCCTTCGTGGTAGCGATGGCCGTCATCCTGATTGGAATAGTGACGTTTTACGGCGTTCTCCTGCGCCACGGGCCCTTTTAGAGAAAAATGAGGACAACCCCAAACCTGAGTGAAGGTATTACCCGTGGATGAGATTGCCCACGCCGTTATTGCCAGTCCAGCGAACGATGTGTTGGCCTGCGTCGAGGATCGCGAGGCGGGTGGCACGCGCCCTGGGCCAGCTGACTTCTCATTGGTGTTGGGCGGCCCACTGTTTCAACTATCCCGGCGCGCGCATTTATCGGGAGATGCTCTGGAGTTTTTGCACCGCCAAGTCCTGGTTACCATGCTGCTCACGTGGTTGCCGCTCCTGATCTTGTCGATGATCGACAGGCAAGCTATTGCCGGGGAGATCAAGATCCCTTTCCTGCACGACTTCGAGGCCAACGCTCGATTCCTGGTCGCTCTGCCAGTGCTCATTTTTGCCGAGGGCATAGTTCACCGGCGCATGAGTCCGGTTCGCCGGTTCGTGGAAAGGCGGATTGTGGTGAGCGACGACTTGCCGCGATTCAACACGGCGGTCAATTCAGCGGTACGCGCCCGCAACTCGGTTGTCTTGGAAGGGCTGCTGCTGGTTCTGGTCTATTCGATCGGGCTGTGGATCTGGCGGAGCCAGGTCGCCTTGGGCGACCCCACCTGGTACGCGATACCAGAAGGGAAGCAGTTGCATCTCAGTTTAGCCGGCTATTGGTACGTCTTCGTGAGCCTTCCAGTTTTTCAGTTCATTTTGCTGCGATGGTACGTGCGCCTCGTGATCTGGTTCCGGCTTCTGTGGCAGATTTCAAGACTGCACCTGCACCTGAGTGCGGCCCACCCGGACCGAGCCGGGGGGCTCGGTTTTCTGGGAAAAACTTCCTATGCGTTCGGGCCCATACTCTTCGCCCAAGGTACATTGCTGTCAGGCGTAATCGCCAGCCGTGTCCTATACGAAAGACAGGGTCTGCTGTCCTTCAAGATGGAGGCAGCGGGGTTCGTTGGCTTCTTCGTTTTGGTCATCCTCGGTCCATTGATAATGTTTACTCCTCTGCTTGATCGCACCAAACGGAAGGGCTCAACCGAATATGGCCTGCTAGCCAACCGGTACGTGTTCGGCTTTGAAAACAAGTGGATGCAAGCCAGTAGCCCGGAAACAAGCCCGCTCCTCGGTACCGCGGACATCCAGGCGATGGCCGACATGGCAACCGTCTACTCGAACGTGCGTCAGATGCGCCTGGTTCCCTTCGGGACGGCCGACATAACGCGCCTAGCGGCCGCCACTGCCGCACCTCTCGTGCCGTTGTTGCTGACGATGTTTTCGCTCCCAGAATTGATAAAAGTTCTGGTCAAAGTCGTTTTCAAGTAATGCTCGCTCCCTGCTGTCAAATTTGCCAGTTGTGGCACCGTGGCGCGACTCGTAGCTTAAGCTGAGAGGCTTAGGGCGGACGACGGCGACTCGGTTCGAACATCTCGTTTCGAACATGCGCTGTGTCTGGCTCCCAACATGGTGCGATCTGAATCTGCGTTTGCGGCGAGCTGGAAGCAACGTGCGCAAAAACTCCAGAAAGAAGCGCATGTCTTATATTTTGTCGTCAAGCATCCGCGCACGCGCTGGTACGCAAGACTGGTAGCAGCATGCACCGCAGGCTATCTGTTGAGTCCCATTCAACTCATCCCGAACTTCATTCCAGTGATCGGATGTCTGGACGACGTACTGGTTGTGTTCGTGGGAGTAAAGCTGCTCCGAAGGATTACCCCGGCGGATGTGCTTGCCGAGTGCCGTGAGCTAGCCGATGCCGCCGAGATGCGCAGGAACGAGGAAATCAGATCAACGGCCGCCGTCGTTGTTTCGGTCGTAATCGTAACTTTGTGGCTCCTCGCGGCGGTCACCGCCAGTGCGCTCATGGCAGCGTACATTCGCCATTAGGCTGCTCTCCCGCCAATCACTGTACGTACAATGTTTCACGTGAAACATTTTGTACTTGCCGTAGTGTACGTATAATAATGCACATATCAAGAGGCGATGAGACCAGAGCCACCTCGGAACAAAACGCGCAAATATGGGGCTTTACAGAGGTCATTATCATTAATATGGGTGGTAGGCGGGGGCATCTCTTCCGACAGCCTCAGGGCATTGGAGACTGAGGGTATGACCAAAGTTAATTGTGCGGGAACCCTCGGACTGTCACAATCTATTAATAATTAATGATGTAGATCAGTCAGGGGATTCTCCATTCCTCAGGTAACGATCAAAACGGGCCTCACGACTCCGGACGGACACGAAGAACTGCTTACAGAATATTTGTGCGACCAGCCCGGCTGTCCCAATATTGCTACCCAAGCGCTCGGGTGTGTGAGGGAAGTGGGCGTTGTGGCAGCGGTTTGCGCCCAGCACGCGCCCGGACACCGGTCCTAGCAGACGGCCCAACCTCAGCGAACCAATTCGCTCGTCGCTTCCC
Organism: uncultured Acidobacteriaceae bacterium; assembly: GCA_963747545.1. Lineage (GTDB taxonomy): Bacteria > Acidobacteriota > Terriglobia > Terriglobales > Acidobacteriaceae > Acidiflorens. The sequence goes on from CAVVFQ010000007.1 coordinate 1,112,438, forward strand.
AGTTGAACTCGCCGGACCCTGTACATTCTGACAGTTGCCCCTCGGACGCCGGAGTCCTGGACTGCCGGTCATTAAGCAAAACCAGAATTGCGCTTAAAGAATAAGAACGCGGAACCGCATTCAGCGGTGCGATCCGACGAAGCGAACCAGCCCCCAACCTGTCAAATGTGACAGTTGCCACGCCCATAACTCGGGGCTTAAATCGAAGCAGGAGTATGAATTCCGCGCTGGTGTTCGAGCAACAGGCTAGCGGTTCTTGATTGTGTAAATTGCTCATGTTCAGAGAGCTGCTTAGAGAGCCTAGATGGTCCCCGTCGGCATGAGTTCAGACCCGTGAGGAGAGACTGCAATGAAAATACGAAGCCATATAGGCCGCGTAATTGTTCCGGTGGTTTTGTTTGTATGTGCTGGCGTTCTTCCCAGCCTCGCTCAGGAAGGCACGCTGAAGATCCGCGTAACCCCTAGCCAGGCATATGCTTTTGTTGATGGCCGTGCTTACGCTGAAGCGACTATTCATGCTTTGTATCTCAGCGCAGGTGACCACAAGATCGACCTGTATAACTACGGATACTTACCGGCGAGTACGACTGTCTCGATAACAGCCGGGAAAAGAACAAACCTTGCGGTCACTTTGACACCAGTTCTCTCGCGGATATCCGGGCCATTCGGTGCCATGACGATTGAAAGTGCGCAGCGGGATGCGGTGCTACTGAACGGAAAGACACCGGAGTTCTTCGTCGGCCACGGCGATGAGTTCAACCACGAATGGGGATGGAAGCAAGAGCTGGTCGTTCCGCCTGGGACCTACCAGGTTACGATCTTGGGCGCGGGTACCGGCAAAGAAATCTGGTCGGGCCCGGTCAATGTCCCGGCCAATCAACGGGTGGTTCTAGACATTCCTAAAGGAGTTCGAAAGACGGTCGCGTGGCCTCGCGGAGAACAATTGAGCTCTATTCCCCGTTTCGGTGCGGGAACGGCGAGCGCGCTGGTCGCCGTGGCTAAACCTACCGCGGAGTTGTCTGCCAGCAGCGGGCAGGTCAACTGCGGCGATGCTGCGCAACTCAAGTGGTCGTCGACTGACGCACCTCAGGTTGAAGTCACCCCGGTTGGGAAGGTTGCGGCTAGCGGCGAACAATCCGTTCAGCCCAAAGAAAACACTGTGTATCAAATCACAGTATTAGGTCCGGGGGGCACTGCGACGGCCAGCACGACCGTCAATGTGAACACCGCTGTGCAGGCAAATCTAGGGCTTTCGTCGCCGGAGGTCCATTACAAGCGCGTGGGAGATCAGGTCGTCGAGAGCAGCAGTACGGCGCTGAATTGGACGGCCTCGAACGCCTCGAACGTGTCGATCGATCCTCTGGGTTCAGTCGACCCGAGTGGAAACCGCACGTTGCAAGTTGTGCCCCGCAAGACTGATCCGGGACCTATCGATGAAACCGTCAATTACACGCTCAGCGCTTCCAATGGTTGTGGCGGCTCGGAAACACGGACGGCGACGCTGCATATTGTGGGCTCGATCGAACCGGAACCCACGCTTGCGATGCGCAGTGTTTTTTTTCCAACTGATCGGCCAAGGACACTCAAATCCGAAGATGCTCTGTTGCCGAGCGAAAAGGGTACGCTCAAGAGCATTGCCGATGAGTACAAGAAGTATGTTGTCTACAAGCCGAATGCCCGCCTGGTGCTCTCCGGTCACGCCGATCGACGCGGGCCGGAAGCCTACAATCAGCCTCTTTCGGCGCGGCGAGCCGAGCTAGCCAAACGTTACCTCGTCGAGCAAGGGATTCCCGAAGCGAATATTGATACTCAAGCATACGGTATGGAAAAGAACCTTACCTCCGATCAAGTGAAACAGCTGTTGGATCAAGATTCCGCTCTAAGTGCTGAGGACCGGGAAAAGACTCTCCAGAAGTTAGCCAACATTGTTTTGGCCTACAATCGCCGCGTGGATCTGACCTTGAATCCTGGTGACCAAGAGTCGGCCCGCCTGTATCCGTTCAAGACTGAGGATTTCTCGGCCCTGGTCGACCGGAATGGTCCAGAGACGGAGGGGAAGGTACAACTTGCGTCGGAAAAAACGAGGCTAAAGAACTAGGAGCACACGATCTTTCCACCAGGGTTTAGCGCCGACAAGGAGCTCCTTCGTGTAGCGTCGGCGCTGAAACCTTTTGCCTAAATTCAGCAAGAAAGTTTGCTGCCGCTTATATAGGGTGGTTGCGGTTTTTGGTCATAAACTCCGTTCGCCCAACCTTTCATTGGTTTGTTCCGAACGCCACCAGGGTTCGTTCCGAACGCCTCCAGCGGCCTGTATGTTTTGACAGTTACGCGGCTGGAGGCTCCGGCCTAGTCTGTGACTGCCGAGAGAACCAGGACTGGCAGCGGACTTGGTTGCCGTCACAAAAATGGTATGAACATGGCTCCAGTGACTGACGATAATCGGCCAGACGATACTCGGCCAGAGCACGCACCGCCGCGGTCCATCTGCTGGCAAAGCCGAGCGGCTCCATTTGCAACATTGATTTCACTTATCGTTTCTTCCTGTCCAAAGATGGGCGAGTCGCGCCGGTGCCTTCACAACTTCCATCCCGAGCATCGCCCGGCGGCGCGCATGGAGGAGCCGCATGACACCTCCATGGGCGCATTTCGGCTGCGAGGCATTCTTCACCGGCGTGAGCCGGCAACCGCAACACAAATTCAACCTAATTCAACTTAAAGGAAGGAAAACACCATGGCAGCTACAAAGCAACCGAATATCCTGATCCTGTGGGGTGATGATATTGGCACCTGGAACATCAGTCACTTCAGCAAAGGCATGATGGGCTACCGGACGCCAAACATCGACCGCGTCGCCCAAGAAGGTGTCACGTTTACCGACTACTACGGCCAGCAGAGCTGTACCGCTGGACGCGCAGCCTTCATCTGCGGCCAAAACCCGCTCCGGACGGGCTTGACCAAAGTCGGAATGCCCGGCGCCACTGTCGGACTTCAACCGGAAGACCCAACCATCGCCGATCTGCTCAAAAACCTCGGCTATGCCACCGGCCAGTTCGGCAAGAACCATCTCGGTGATAGAAATGAATATCTGCCGACCGTGCACGGATTCGACGAGTTCTTCGGCAACCTTTATCACCTGAACGCGGAAGAAGAACCGGAACTACCCGACTATCCCAAGGATCCTAAGTTCCTGGCGCAGTTCGGGCCCCGGGGCGTGATGCACAGCCTCGCGTCTGACAAGGATGACGCAACCACGGATCCCCGCTGGGGCCGCGTGGGCAAGCAGACAGTTAAGGATACCGGCCCGCTGACCAAGAAGCGCATGGAAACCATCGATGAGGAGATTACTGCAGGCGCTCTCGGCTTCATGGAGAAGCAGGCTAAAGCGAACAAGCCGTTCTTCCTCTGGTACAACTCGACCGCCATGCACTTCCGGACTCACCTTGCTGACAAGAACCGCGGCAAGAGCGGTCAGGACGATTACAGCGATCGCATGGTCACCCACGACGAACAAATTGGCCAGATGCTCGACAAGCTCGATGAGTTGGGAATCGCCGACAATACGTTCGTCATGTATTCCACCGACAACGGCCCCGAAAACGACACCTGGCCCGATGGCGCCAACACACCGTTCCGCAGCCAGAAGGACACGAACTGGGAAGGCGCGTGGCGCGTTCCTTGCTTCATGCGCTGGCCCGGCAAGATCAAGGCGGGCTCGACCCTGAACGGCATCGTTTCCCACCAGGATATGCTGCCGACGTTGCTCGCAATCGCCGGTGATCCGGATGTGAGCACGAAGCTCTTGACCGGTTATAAGGCCGGGGACAAGACGTTCAAGGTGCACATCGACGGGCTCAACGTTCTGTCCTACATCACCGGCCAAGCGAAGGAGAGTCCGAGACAATCCTTCTTCTACGTCAGCGATGATGGCGGCGTCATGGCGGTCCGCGTGGGCGACTATAAGTTAGTATTCGAAGAGCAGCGCGCAACTACAACCGCGGTTTGGCAGGAGCCGATGGTGAAGCTGCGCCTTCCCTATATCTTCAATCTGCGACGCGATCCGTTCGAGCGCGCCAATTTCAACTCTAACGTCTACTGGGATTGGATGATCAACCACGTTCCCCAGCTTTACCAGTGCCAGGCGGTCGTGGCGGCCCAGATCCAGAACTACATCGATTACCCGCCGCGTCAAAAGGCGGCGTCATTCAACCTTGACGGGGTGATGGCGCAGCTCGATCACGCTGCGGCAGCCAAGGCTGCAGCGATAAAACAAGCAGCCAGCGAGAAGGCTGCGGATCATGGCGTTTTGGTCGGCAAAGCTAGTTAAGGGCTGATGGCAAGGGAGGTCGAAAGATCTCCTTTGCGAAAGGCTGATAGACAACATCCCCGGCGGGACCACATGCCCGCCGGGGAACTTTTAGCCGCCAGCATCGCAGGGGCCTCGGCCTTCACCGGCTCACGTCCGCTAACGCAACTAAGTTCAATCGAAGTCAACCGTAATAGCGGAGAGGCAAATGAAACCTTTATTGATGATGGCGTGTATGTTCCTGGCTTCGAGTTTATTGGCGCAAGATTGCGTCACAAACTTGCGCGGCCAAAAGGTTTGCAAGAACGGCAACACTGCCGTGGCGGTCAATCCGAACACCGGCAATGCGGCTGTCGCCCACAAAAGCTCAAACGGGGTAACCACTACACAAACCAGCTACGGAGGCGAAGCCAAAAGCAAGGATGGAGTCGGCGTAGCTGAGGGCGCCAATGGCACCAAAGCCGCCGTCAACACAAACACTGGCAATGCTGCCGTCTCCAGCAAGAATTCGAACGGGGTGGCAACCACTAAGACCAGCAACGGCGGTGAGGCGAAGTCTAAGAACGGAATGGGCGTAGCCCAAGGCCCCGGCGGCACCACCTGCGTTAAGGGCAAGAACCAACAAGGCTGTAAGAAATGAGACGAGCCGGGGCGTGGAAGACCCGACAGACACAAGATGAAATCGCAAATGGCAGATGAACTTAGTCAGGCAGCGGACACAGTGGGCCGTTCGCGGCATCCTGGTATGGCTTGGATTCCTGGTGGGACGTTCCGCATGGGTTCGGAAGACTTCTATCCCGAGGAGCGACCAGTTCACGAGGTTAGCGTGGACGGTTTCTGGATCGATTGCTATGCGGTCACGAACGAAGAGTTCGCGCGCTTCGTCGAGGCAACTGGATATAAGACGCTTGCCGAGCGCCCGCTCAATCCTGCGGACTTCCCTGGTGCTCCTGCCGAGAATCTCGTGCCCGGCTCCATGGTGTTTCAAAAAACCGCCGGCCCGGTCGATTTAGGCAATTACGTCAACTGGTGGGCCTGGGTGCCGGGAACGAGTTGGCGCCATCCGGTGGGGCCGGGATCGTCGCTCGAGAGTCTCGAGCAACACCCCGTGGTTCACGTTGCCTATGAAGACGCCGAGGCGTACGCACACTGGGCAGGAAAAGAACTGCCGACTGAAGCGGAGTGGGAGTTTGCCGCTCGCGGTGGGCTTGACGGGAAGAAGTTTACCTGGGGCGATGAGCATTCTCCGGGCGGCAAGGCGATGGCCAACAGTTGGCAGGGAGAGTTTCCCTGGCAAAACCTGCTTCACGACGGCTACGAGGGGACTTCGCCCGTCGGATCCTTCGCGCCGAACGGTTACGGTTTGTACGACATGGCGGGGAACGTATGGGAATGGACTTGTGATTGGTTTGTCCGGCGCCACGCCGACGAAGTGGTGAAGGCCTGTTGTGGTCCGGCAGTGAATCCGCGCATTGTTTCGCCCGACAAGAGTTACGACGCCGCGCAGGCGCAATTCCGGATTCCGCGCAAGGTGGTCAAAGGTGGCTCGCACCTGTGCGCGCCCAACTACTGCTTGCGTTATCGTCCAGCGGCACGGCAGCCACAGATGGTCGACACCAGTATGAACCACATCGGGTTCCGCTGCATTGCACGCCAGGCGACGACAGACGGGGACGGAAAGTGTTCGTGAAGCGTCATGTCGTGAAGGATCATTTCGTGAAGGGTTATGGGGAGAACGAACATGCGAACTTCTTCGATGTCGGGAAGTTTAGACAACCGGACCGATTTCCTTCGCGAGAAAACCTCATTACCCGATGTGGCAGAGGAAGTCAGGCATTTCTACGACCGGTATCCGTATCCGCCACCAGTCGATAGCCTCGAAAAATACCGAGGACTCTGGGAGAACCGGCAAAGACGGCTCGCGGACTATCATCTGTTCTGGCCCTCCCGGGCTTATAGGGAAGACCAATCCATCCTCATCGCGGGTTGTGGAACGTCGCAGGCAGCCAAGCATGCGTTGCGTTGGCCCGAAGCTGAGGTTACGGGTATCGACTGTAGCGCAACCAGTGTGCGCTGCACTGAAGAGCTTAAGCGAAACTATAGCCTCGCAAATCTGCAGATCCACCAGCTTGCAATCGAGCACGTAAGTGACCTGGGGATGAGCTTCGACCGGATCGTGTGCACAGGGGTTCTCCATCATCTCGCCGACCCTGATGCGGGCCTCGGGGCTCTGCGCAGGGTGCTTAAACCGGACGGAGCGATGCATCTGATGGTGTACGCACCTTACGGACGGATCGGCGTCTACATGCTCCAGGAATTCTGCAAGCGGATCGGTATTTATGCCACCGACGCGGAAATTCGGGATCTCATGGGTGCGCTCGGCGCGTTGCCTCCCGGACATCCGCTGGAAAGCCTGCTGAGCCAGGCCCCGGACTTTCGGAATGAAGCGGCGCTTGCGGACGCTCTTCTGCATCCGCAGGACCGCGCCTATTCTGTCCCGCAGTTGTTCGACTTTCTTGACAAGGCAGGACTGACATTCGGCCGGTGGGTGAGACAAGCGCCTTACTCCCTGCACTGCGGTGTCGTCGCCAAGATCCCGCAGGCCGCGCGGATGACGAGGCTGTCGATGCCGGAGCAGTATGCCGCTATCGAACTGTTCCGAGGCACGATGGCTCGCCACAGCGTGGTTGCGTACCGAAGCGATAACGCCAGCGGCGCGCAACAGGCCAGTTTTGACGATGACGCCTGGCTTGAGTTTGTGCCGATTCGAATGTCGGACACGATCTGTGTTCAAGATCGGCTGCCCGCCGGGGCAGCGGCTGTCCTGATCAACCAGACTCACACCTACAGGGATTTGTTCTTGCCTATAAAGTCAACAGAAAAGAGTTTGTTCGATGCGATTGATGGGGTCCGCACCATTGGCGACATCGTCGAAAGAGCGCTGACATCATCGCACCGAACGTCGCACCGAACTGAGAATTTCGAGATGGCACGCACCTTCTTTGAACGCCTCTGGTGGCACGATCAGGTGGTGTTCGATACATCACGGCAATCGACGGCGGTTTAGATGAGGGCGAGTCCGAGCGATGGAACCTTCGTCCTTGTTATCTGGAGGACTGTCTGCCGATTGAACCCACCCCAGACTGCGTCAGACTGCAAAGTCACGATGTTAGTGTGACCGAGCGTAGGTGAAGATTCAGTAAATATTGTTTCGGTTCGACATTTTTTTCTTGCCAGAGTCAGCATAAGAGAGCTACGGTGTTTGGCGGAAAATCCGCGCAATTCAACCGAGGGAGCGATTGCGCGGCCAGCCCGCCGGACTGACAGTTCGGCTGCCGGGGTTGTGTATGTTGCCGACTGCTTGTGTCATTTCTCGTTTTCGCATTGACAACGTCTTTAGCCTTCGACCAAACCTCAGTACGGGGGCGATACCCCGATCCGGCTGCCTTTATAATGGCTAAGTGGCCGTCGAACCGAATTATCTATCCGCCTAATAATAAGGATGGACCTCTTCTAATGAGCGAAGGTGCGCATGAATTCTACCCACAATCGCGAGTCGTGGAGAATCGCCAATCCGGATTCTCCGTTCCAGACAGCGGTCCTGGCGGCCCTTGTGGCTCTCCTGTGCTTCCTCTCTACCAAGCTAGGCTGGGCACTGATGATACGGCCTCAGATGCTTTGGCCGATTTGGCCAGGTTGTGCGTTTCTGGTCGCGGTTTTGCTGTTGGCGCCGCGGAGGATCTGGCCGATACTGATCGTAGCCGGGCAGGCAGGATTTGTTCTGTACGACCTGCAGGTGAGCCTGCCGCTACGTTCGATAGTATGGCTGAATCTGGCCGATACGGTCGAGATTCTTATCGCCGCTTTGGGAGTTAGCTACGCGTTCGGCGGTCTTCCTCGCCTGAATAGCCTGAAGTCCCTGGCCAGGTATTCGTTTTTTGCGGTCATTCTTGCCCCGTTGGCTGCAGCGTCTATCACCACTGTCCCCTTCGCAGGAAGCTACTGGATTCGTTGGAGGATTGGCTTCTTTACCGAGGCGTTAGCCCTTTTGACTCTGACACCGGCCATCTTGGGCTGGGTGAGCACAAGACAGACATGGGCATGGAAGTCCCGTGCTTTCTATTTCGAGGCGGCCGCGATGGTGGTCGGGCTGGGTCTTCTGGGCTATGTCGCTTTCGTGGCTCCGGTGCACATCAGTTCGCCAGCGTTGCTCTTTTCACTTCTGCCATTTCTGCTATGGTCCGCATTGCGTTTTGGAATGACGGGAACCAGCACGTCGATGGTTGTGGTCGCCATTCTGTCAATTTGGGGTGCAGTCCACGGACGGGGCCCCTTCACCGGATCGGGGCCAGTTAGCAATGTAATGTCGCTGCAGCTATTCCTGTTCTTCGCTGCGGCACCTTTCATGGTTCTCTCGGTTCTCGTGGAGGACCAGAAACAAACCGAGCGTGCCTTTCGCGAAAGCGAAAAGCGTTTTCGATTGGTGGCGGACACCGCGCCCGCACTGATCTGGATGTCAGGCGCCGATAAGCTTTGCACCTACTTCAGCAAGCCTTGGCTGGACTTCACCGGACGATCCATGGAAGAAGAGATTGGAAACGGCTGGGCGGAAGGCGTTCACCCCGAAGATTTGCAGAGATGCATGGATACGTACACGAACGCCTTTGATCGTCGTGAGGAATTCAGAATGGAGTATCGGCTCCGACGGCACGACGGGGAGTATCGATGGGTTTTCGACATCGGAGTGCCGAGGTTTGGTCAGGATCGCTCGTTTATCGGTTACATCGGGTGCGCTATCGATGTGTCCGAACGCAAGCGGGCGGAAGAGGCACTGCGCGAAAGTGAAGGACGGTTTCATTTGGCGGCTCAAGCTGGAAAGATGTTCGCCTATGAGTGGAATGCGGCCACGGATGTAATAGTGCGCTCGGCAGAAGCAGCCCAGATTCTGGGGATCGATGAGGCGGCACACATTACTGGTCAACAATTATTGGCCCAGGTTCACCCAGACGACCGAGAAAGACTTTTGGCCGCGCTTGCTGCCCTGAGCGTCGACAAGCCCGCCCTTCAAGTCAGCTACCGTATGGCGCGACCCGACGGTAGAGTGATTTGGGTACAGAGAGACAGTCGTGCACACTTCGACGAACAAGGCAAAATGCTGAGGATTATAGGCATGGTCGGGGACATCACCGAACGGCGGCGCACCGAAGCGTCGTTGCACCTGTTCCGAAAACTGATAGACGAGTCCAACGATGCGATTGAGGTGGTCGATCCGGAAACCTTGCGTTTCCTCGATGTGAATGAGAAAGCGTGTCGCGAACTCGGCTACACTCGCGACGAGCTGCTGTCCCGAAAAGTTTACGATATCGATCCCGCCGTCGATGAGTCTTTATTGACAAGACGTCGGCAAGAGCTCAAGGACTCAGGGTTCGTGCTGTTTGACACGGTCCACCGGAGGAAAGACGGATCGACTTTCCCGGTGGAGATCAATCTTAAGAGCGTCGAGCTGGACCGCGTCTACTTCGTTAACGTGGTTCGCGATATTACCGAACGTAAGCGGACCGAAAGTGTATTGCGTCAAAAGGACGTGGAACTGACGGAAGCGCAGCGCATAGCGCAGGTTGGCAGTTGGCAGTGGGACCCGGGCAACGACGCGGTCACCTGGTCCCATGAACTCTACCGGATTGCAGGTCGCGACCCCAACTTGCCAGCCGTCTCTTATGCGGAACACTCCAAAATCTACACCTCTGAAAGTTGGGGACGGCTGCGCGATGCCGTCGAAGAGACGATGCGGAGCGCTGCACCCTATCAACTCGATCTGGAGATGATTCGTGCCGACGGCACGATACGATGGGTCAAGGCTCGCGGCGAAGCACAGATCGATAGCAGCGGGCGGGTGGTGCAGATCCGTGGCACGGTTCACGACATCACTGAGCGCAAGCTCACGGAAGCCGCCCTCGCAAACACGAGCCGCAAGTTGATTGAGGCACAGGAACAAGAGCGTACTCGGATCGCCCGGGAGCTTCACGACGACATCGGTCAACGTCTCGCATTGCTGGCGGTCGAGTTACAACAACTCCACCAAGACCCTCCCAATTTGCCTAAAGTCCGCAGCCGGATGGGCGAACTACAGAAGCAAACCAGCCAGATAGCAACCGATATTCAAACCTTGTCCCATGAGTTGCACTCGAGAAGACTGGAATATCTGGGCATAGCGGCTGCTATGAGAGGCTTCTGCCAAGAGTTCGAGGAGCAGACGAAGGTGAAGATTGACTTCAAGAGCCACGATTTGCCTAGCCTTTTGTCGCCGGACATTTCCCTTTGCCTTTTCCGAGTGCTGCAAGAGGCCCTCCACAACTCGGCAAAACACAGTGGGGTACGGCAGGTCGAAGTGGGACTATGGGGAACGCCGGATGAGATTCATCTTAAAGTCAGCGACTCCGGCGCCGGCTTTGACAGCAAAGCGGCGAAAGAGGCTCGCGGGCTTGGACTCACCAGCATGGAGGAGCGGCTGAAACTGGTAAAGGGAACGTTGTCAATCGAATCGCAACCAAAGTGTGGTACAACAATCCGCGCTCGTGTGCCTCTCAATCAGGGAAGCGATTCCATGCGGGCGGCGGGGTGAACTAGATAAGTTGACTGCCGGAGTTTTTCAGGGGAGCTACTCTTTCTGGTAGCTCCGCGCCAGGAAAGATGAAACCATCTTCTTGCTTTGTGATCGCTTAGAACCGAGTTACACAAATTCTCTCTTTATGCTCAACGCTGCACCTTAACGAGAAATAGCTCGTACCCGGGCCTGCGCCTGACTGGTGGATTTTTCAGGTTGCCTCTGGCGAGGAAGGGCGCGTATAACTCCTCCTGACGCGATTCTATCTCGGGATCTGGCTCTTTTATGGCGCTTCGCGGATCGGCAGAGAGTGCGGTCGTACTTGTTTCTGTATTTGATCGGCGGTTTTCATGTCGGGGTCTTCTGCAACTATGAGAGAGGGATCGTCGAATCTCGGAATGGGGCTAAGATTCACTTCTTGGTCGACGGCGCTGATCGCAATCGTAGTCATCAAGGCTATCCTTACGCTCGCCCTAAAACCCGGTTCTTTCCTGGTTTCGTACAGCGGGATCAGTTATTTCCTTCTCCTGCTTTTGGCGACCAATTTCGCTATTCTCAATGGAATGCAGGACACGCTGGGTGGTCGGCCTTTCTGGGTGCTCCTGGCGATTGGCTACGGCCTGTGGTTGCTACACCAAGGCATTTCTCTGTACTACGAACGTGGTCTGCACATCGAAGTGCCCAACAATTCGATTGCGGATCCGGTACTGTTTTTGCATATCGTACCGCTCATCGCAGCTGTGGCAACCCTTCCGCACCGCCACGGATCTGACCGCAAGCTATACCGGACGACTCTAAACTCTCTGCTCCTACTGTTGTTCTGGGGCTTTCTTTATGGCTACACCGTCTTCCCATACCAATACTTGTACTCGCCCGCCACTCCCCCTGGCTATGACCTGCGCTTTGACACTCTTTACCTGATGGAAAATGTGGCACTGATATTGGCCGTGTTTTTTTTGAGCCTTCGCGTGCAAGCTCCGTGGAAGTCAATCTATCTACATCTGTTGGGCGCGTCTACCCTGTACGCCTTAAGTTCCACGGTGGCCAACATAGCAACTGACTCCGGGGGGTACGTCAACGGAAAGTTGTATGGTTTGGGTCTTACCGCATCTGTTTGCTGGTTTGTGTGGATACCGCTACGCGCACGGCAGGCACCGGGAAATGAAGTAAGAGCAACCCAATCGGAAGCTAGCCAAGGGTCACCGGCGTCGGCGTGGGCGATGCTCGCGGTTCTGATGATCTCCATCCCTATCGTGTGGGAACTGTTCCAGCGGAATGAGAACACTGGGGTGAGGACGCTGCGCTTGCTGGTCGCAATCGTTGCGATTGTGTGCCTGGCTAATGCTGCCTATGTAAAGGAGTATCTCGCAAGACGCGATTTGGCGTCACACGTCGGCATCGCCAAAGACCGACTTCGCCTGGCAATGGAATCGGGCAAATCAGTGGGCTGGGATTGGGACATCAAGAGCGGACAGGATGTATGGTTCGGCGACCTGAAAACGATGTTTGGAGTCGCGTCCGATAACTATGTCGGGCGAGTGGAAGATTTTCGTCGTCGCGTACACCCGAATGATCGGGGGCAAGTCTGGAAAGCAATAAACGACGCAATGAAAAGCCACCAGCCGTATGCGGCGGAGTTCCGTATCCTGTGGCCTGACGGGACGGTACGTTGGGTGACAGCCAAGGGTAAATTCTATTACTCAAGGGACGGCGGGGCCGAGCGAATGCTCGGTATGGCAGCAGATATTACGGACCGTAAGCGGGTGGAGGAGGCGCTGCGCGAGAACGAGGAGCGCTTGCGTTTGGCTGCCGCGGCCGGAAGAATATACGCGTTCGAGTGGGATGTTGCGACGGATGCCGTGGTGCGGTCTCCGGAAGCTGTCAACATTCTTGGGAAAGGTGCACCGCTGTGCACGACTCGTCAGCAGGTATTGTCCGCGGTCCACCCAGACGACCGGGCAAGAGTTACCGCTGCCGTTAGCCTGGTCACGCCTGAGAACCCCATCGGTCGCGTTAGCTTCCGAGTGTTATATCCTGACGGTTCCATAATTTGGACGGAGAAGACGGCACATGCCTTCTTTGATGAGCACGGTAAGATGCTGCGTGTTGTAGGTATGGTGGCGGATGTTACCGAGCGGAAGCGGGCGGAAGAAGCCCTTTCCAGTCTTAACCGCAGAGCCATTGAGGCCGAAGAGCGGGAACATAACCGGATCGCGAAAGACCTTCACGAAGACATCGGTCAGCGTCTTGCATTGCTGGCGATTGAGATCGACAAACTTAGGACAGAACCCGCCAATCAGGCTGATGAAATCCGCAGCCGCATGGACGCAGTGTGGAATCAGACCTTGGAGATATTGACCGATGTCAAAGCTTCGGCGCACGAATTGCACTCTCCGAGACTGGAATACCTCGGAATCGCAGAGGTTATGAGATGCTTCTGCCAGGAGTTCGGTGAGCGGAAGAGAGTGGAGATTGACTTCAGGAGCCGCGATCTACCCAGCCACGTAATGCCGGACGTTTCTATCTGCCTTTTTCGGGTTCTGCAGGAAGCGCTGTACAACGGGATGAAGCACAGTGGAGTACGGCAGTTCGATGTGCAATTGTGGGGAGGGGCGAATGAGATTCATCTCATGGTTAGCGACTCCGGCGCAGGCTTTGATCTCGAAGCGGCGAGGAGGGGACGGGGGCTCGGTCTCATCAGAATGGAAGAGCGACTGAAGCTGGTGAAGGGAACTTTTTCAATCGAATCGCGACCAAAGAGCGGGACCACGATTCACGCTCGCGTGTTTCTCGGTTCGGGACACGATTCCATGCGGGCAGCGGGGTAAGACCACAGAAATCGTGGAGTCCGACCTGCTACTCGGCCTTCTTTGACTCGAAGTAGAGGTTGACCACTACGCAGGTTATCGACCCGATAATCTCTCCACGGTTAGCCATTCCTCCGCTTCAGTGGCTCCCCGGAACACGCGGATCGCACGAAAATTGTTCTGCGCCAGGCCTTCAAATTCTCTCATCACGTCAAAAAGCGCATCTCCGCCAGCGACGATAGAACAAAGGCCGAACCCAACGCTTTCTCGAATCGCCCCTATAGTTTCGCAAACGGCCCGGAGTTGGTCGGTTCTTGGCAAAGAAGTCGTTTCACGAAGGTCCAACAAGACGTCCAGACGATCTGGGCGGACCGGATCTCGCTCTAATTCCCGAAAATGACTGATCACATCGTCGAACGTGACCAACCCGATGCACCGAGTGTGAATGAGCTTCTTGCTCGCGTCGATTGCATAGGTTATCGACGCCTTCAGATTCCCCAATCCGGCACTGACAAACTGCTCACCCTGAAGAACCGCTTCCACGGCGGCTAATAGCTCGCTTGCGGCGTGGGCTTTAACCACGTAGCCGAGTGCCCCTAAATGGAGGGCCTCTTGCACCACATCCGCGGATGATTCCTGGCTCAGGAAAACTATTTTGGACTCGGGGGCGAGTTGACGGATTCGTCGAGCAGCTTCAATTCCGTTCAGGGTTGGAAGCCCGATGTCGAGCACAATCAAGTCCGGTTTCAGTTCTTCGGCTTTCCGCACCGCTTCTAATCCGTCTGCGGCCTCGCCGATGACGCGCAAATCCGGTCTTTTCCCCAGCGTCGAACAGATGAATCGACGAAACGGTTCGTAATCATCTACCACCAGCACCCGGACGGATGACACGCTGCGATCACCATCAGCTGATGGCGTTTTTGGAGAAAACACTGGAATCGAACCCGGCCTCTTTTCCATAACGCTCCTCGCGCCTGAACTACTTGAAATTCCGCAAGGAAACGTCGTCTCACGGGGCCGGTAAAAAGATGCTAGACAGAGTACTCCTTTCTATGATGGTTGTATCGGAAATAAGGTTTGCCTCCGCCCTCCGACTCAGTCGAAGGGTCGGCTGCCCGACCGAACATGACCGGCGGACGAAGAAGTCCTCAGGGTCTTCAGTCTAAAGAAGCAAAAGGAGAGGACTCGGCTTTTGCCCGGCGAGGTCCGGAGTCAATTCCTATCGGGACCCCGCGGTCATTGCGCTGACTTCCGGTATCCAGAGTTGGTTATGTTTACCGAAAGATTCTTTGCCTGGGCGACGAGGACCTCGGTCGCCGGGTATCCCGTCCCGTCCTGAAGGGACGACATACTAACATTCAGGGTAACGGTATCCTTGGGGTCGTCCAGGTACGTGGCCACGGTCAGCCCCACCACTCGGTTGTTGGCGGGGTCCACGTCCACCGACAAGACGTCACCAGGTTTGGCGTAGTCACGGAAGTTCAGGCGTACCCCCTTGCCCGGGCCCAGTAAGTCCAGGCTGACCTTCCCCGCATCCTTGACAGCCTGGATTCTCGCCGGATCGGGTGGCACATAGCTTTTTACCAGCGCCACCGCCTGCTTCATGTAGTCCGTCAGTTCTTCCGTCTTTTTCGCGATGATGCGGCCCCTCACACCGCGCTTTTTGTCGGGCGGCGGAGACGCGTCCACCGTGACCTTCTGCAGCACGCCGTCGGCGCCGTAATAGCATTGCTGTTGCTTCCGCGATTTCTCGTCGCCTTTGAGGCTGATCACGGTGGTCTCAATCCATTGATACTGCCTTATGCTCTGCTGATCCCGGGCCACGTTTTGCTTGAGCGCAACTACACGCTGCTGCACTTCTGGCGATTGGGACCTGACAGTCGCGGGGCTCAGTAGCATGGTGATGCAACAGGCGGCGATCGCGAGACAGGATCTTGTGCTTATCATTATTATTATTGCGCCTCTCCTAAACGGTATCGATGAGACTTAGCCAGAAGCTCACACGTGCTGGTAGTTCGCATTCTGAATGGCAATGTTCATTTGCTTGCTGACCCCGTCGATTACCAGATTGGAGATGTGGTTTGTACCATCGGGCAGGCGGCTGAACTGCACCGTCAAGTTCATCGCATCCTTCGGATCGTCCATGTACGAGGCAATCTGAAGTCGGAGCAGTTCTTTCTGTGTTGTGTCGAAGACCAGGGTCATCGAATCCCCAGGTTTCAGGTAGTTGTGAATGATGAGCTGAAGCTCGTTGGGAGCGCCGGTCGGACCCACGCTGATGTTCCCCTGCGCGTAGGCCTGTTGCAACATGGCTCCATCTGGCGGGACGTACTGCTGCCCTAATGCCTTCATCTGGTTCGCGTATTCCTGGTACTCGTCTGTCTTCTTGGCGACGACGTGCTGTCTCAGTCGCCCCCCTGAAGGAGGAGGGGGAGGCGGATCGAGCGAGGTCTTCTGTGGTTTCAAGTCCGGTCCGAGGCGGACCAGAAAGTGCTCCTGCTTTTTCTCTTCACCTTTCAGGCTGATCGTGACCTGTTCGTTCCAGGTGTACGACGCGAGCGCCTGCTTGTTTTTCGCCATGGACTGCTGGACGGTGGAGACCTGCTGCTGCAGTTCAGGATTTTGTGCGTTAGCGGGCGGAATGAATCCTGCGACAGCCAAAAGAAGAATCGGGGTCAGTACCGTTGTACTCAATTTGCGCCGTGCTGTGTCTCTCATAAGTGGCCTCTCGAAGTCTCTGCGTTTCTGCGTCACCAGCTTCGCCTCTCCCAAGCCTCGCGCTCCGGTTATTTGAGAATCAGGGTGGCTCCAAGGAAGGCGCCGGACGTCGTGAGATCCAAAATGGCCCTGGGTTTTGGGTAGTTCACATAGAGCTGACGATACCCTGCCTGCAAGGTGAGGTTCGGTTTAAGCTTGTAGCCAAGAGCGCCGACCGCCTGATAGTCGAGTTTGTTCCCCCATCCGCCCACGTCGCCCGCGATGGTGGTCACGATCTTGGGTGAAAGAGCAAACTCAAATTTCCCGCCTATCACCGGACCCACCCAATTCTGCGAGCGGGAAAAATTCAGGCCAAGGGTGGAGGGATTGAACGATAAGTTCTCTCCAAAGTACCAGTACCGGATTCCTGTCAGAGCATCGATCTTGATCTTTTTTTCATCAACCAAGCGGAGGCCGATTTTTGGAGTGAGAATGACTACATTCAAAGTAAAGTTCGCATATGTGGCCATCAAGGCGGGCGGGAACGGGATTTGGTTGTTAGCACCCAATCTCAGATATATGAGATCGAGGTTCGTCACCAATTGATTGCGACGAGCTTCGGTGAGGCCCATCAATCCAAAGCGAGCATGCGAGAGAAGATCGCTGGGGCTAACTTTAAAGCCGACGTTGCGGTCAAACGCGCCCAGCGATCCGTGCATTCCCGCAATCCAAAAATAGGGGCTCGCCGCGAAATGCCACTGGTCGTCGTTCGCAGTCCCGCCTGCTTGATCGCTACCGGAGTCGGCGGAACTAGTTGAGCCACCGGGGTCCGCGACCGATGGTTCGTTCGTGATGGCGGAAATCGGCGCACTTGTCGAGGTCGGTCCGGCGGTTTCGGTGACGGGAACCACGCTGGCCTCGAGTTGCGCCTTTTGTTGTTGTTGAGCCCACAAGGGCAAAGCGCACCCCACGACCAGGCACGCAAAAACCAGGATTGCATTTGTTGTTTTCATTCCTTGATGTTCTCCCTGCAGGTTCTCCCTGCTAGCCGACTGAGGTACGGTGCTTTAGGGTACGTTTCAATATGCCAACGCTATGTGGGGGGCTTGCGGGTGGGAACTGTCAAAAGCGACAGTCGTGCCGCCTAGTGTTGCATAGGCCTTTCCGCGGCCCACAATCCGACAGACGTGATTCCGGTGAGCGAAAAATCCCCGTCTAAGAGCCCGTATCTAGCTGCCCGCCCTCACTACAGGCGTAGTGACTCGGCCCAACCCTTGAACTTTAGCTTTTGTGCGAACTCGCGCGACTGACACTTTTGACAGTATGCGTTGAGGTGCCACCTTATTAGCATTCTCAAACCGGGCGCACTGGGCGCGGATCGCCAGAGAATGTGACCAATATTGGGCAGGGCCGTTCTTTGGTTGCCGACATTTCTCAATTCAAGCGTACGCGTGGGTCAACGTAAGCCCGACTGTACAGTCGCGGAAATTTCTCAAGGGGAAGGGGAGAAGTTCTTTTATGAAAACCAGACTCGGATTGTGTGCACTGTCCATTGGCTTGATTTCAACGATTGCCACAGGGCAGCAGGTTTCGGTCAACTACAACCACAGCCAGAGTTTTTCACAGTTTCACACCTATGCCTGGGGTTCCAACAACGCCAACCAGGTCCAGGATTCGATCCTGGCACAGGTAGCGATCCAGGACATCGACTCGGCCCTGCAGGGCAAGGGGTGGCAGAAGGTGCAGGAAAGCCAGAATCCTGACGTGCTGGTCACCGCCAATGGCGGGATGAAACAGCAGACCTCCTACAGTGCGTGGGGGATGCGCGGGATTGGCGGCGGAATGGGCGGCATCACTCCGGAACAAAATGTTATCGGAACGCTGATTGTTGATTTGTATGACGCCAAGGGTCAGAGTTTGATCTGGCGTGGAATCGCGCAAAACACGCTTAACAACAACGGCAACAAAAATCAGCAGATGGTGCAGAATGCCGTCACAAAGATGTTTAAGCAGTGGCCGAAGATGTGAGCATGAAGATAGGAGCATTCGGAGGCGGGATGCTCGGGTTCGTGTCATTGCCTGTACATCTTCCCTCTAAACCGTGAAATGGGGTCTGTCTGCGTGTCTCGAACACGAGACGAGGAGAAAATTATGACTAAGCATTTTTGGCTGTTCACGTTGGTGCTAGCGTTGCTGTATGTGACGGTTGCAGTTGCTCAGCATCCGGTACTCGACGCGGTTGCCAACAAGGTCGTCCAGAAGTACCAGACGTCCACCTGCCAGCAGTTAATGATGGCGAAAGCCGAGAAAACACCGCCGTCACCGGGGGAGCAGAAAGCCATGGAGATGCTGAAGACTGATCCGACAATGCGCCACGAATTCGTCGGCATTGTCGCTGATCAGGTGGTCGACAAACTGATCCAGTGCGGCATGATCCCCTGATCGTCGCGGGACGGTGATTTCGAACTCAATGGAGCCGAGAAATGATCCGGGAGACAGAACCACAAGAGTGGCCCGATCTACAAACGGATCAACGAGCATGGGAGCAAGCACAGTCTGAATTGCCGAATGCTCGTTTATCCGATTTGGCAGCTCGAGCACAGCAGATAAAAGAGGCCGCCACGCACGATCGACGGAAAACAAATCCCCCCTCAAGTGAACGCGCAGTAGCCTGAGAACATTGACGGGCGTTCTACAAAGGAGATTACGTTATGAGCCAGAACCACTTTACCCTCAGCTTTCCCTTGAAGACGCCCGCGGACGCCAAGGCGCTGGCAGAACAGCTTCCGCCGCTGATGCCGGGGATATTCCAGGCGCAGGATGCCATCGGCACGATTCACTATTCGCGCTTTACGGTTCTGAGCGAGAAGACTCTGTTATTCCTCGGCGACTTCGACGGAGAGTTCACTGAACTAATGGGGGAACTCGCCAAGCATGCAGGACCGGTCTTCGATGCGATCTTCCAGCACGTGGTCGATCCACCGCCCACTCCGGTCGCCGAGAATGCAGACGCGTTCGTCGAATGGGCCGCGGAGCATCTTCTCACACCAGTCAATCTCTACTCCGCCTACCCGGACGTGACCGCCAAAGAGATTAAGGCCCTGGCAGCCGCCGCTGACGTAGTTGGCGCGGGTGAGCTAAATCTTTTCCTGGTGATCCTGCCCATGAAATCAAGACTCGCCGACATCGAAACACAACTGATTTTGCGCGCGAGGGGACATGGGACGACGAAAGATCTGGACAAAGTCGGCACGCCGCACTTCGCACAATTCGTGCCGCTTGAGGACAACCAGATTGGTTTCTTCACGGTGTATGACGGTGACTTCGACAAGTACATTTCTGATTTCACCAAGAACATTGGACCTGTCTTCGATCTCTTATTCAAGTTCACCAAGGGCGCGCCGCCTTCGCCCTGCAGAAAGTATCTCCAGGAATTCGTTGATTTTGCAGCGGGAGCAAACCGCACTCCGATCGGTTTCTACCAGGCATATCCGGGATTGAGCGTCCAGGATATCCGTGCCCTGATCGCCGATCGCGGGCCACAATCAGCCTCGTCGGCTGCGTAGCCAGGACTTGGAGCGCGAACGAAACTCACAATGAGCCCGGACCAGAAGGTACTCACACCACCGAAGAAGAGCAGCGGAGGATTCTTCAGCCGTCTGTTCGGGGGGAATGGAGGTGCTGACCCCGGGACTGATGCCCATTCGCGACAAAGCAGGACGCTCGACCTACCTGATATTCAAGGCTTCATTCTCCGCGGATACAGAATGCCGTTGGTGCGGCATTTCTTACTCACGGTGGGCGTCGCGCCGAATGCACGCGCGTTGCTCGGACGGCTCGTGAGCGGAGACGAATCTGACGCGCCGCAGATTACCACTGCTGAAGACTGGCATGTGGGGTTCGCGCCGGGACCTGGAGACAATCTCGACGATGTCCCACGCCGCAAGCCCGACTATTGTCTTAACGTGGGCATCACTTGGTCCGGACTGATTGCTCTGGAAGTTAAAGATCGCGTCCCGACACTCTCATTCAAGTCGTTCGGCGCGTTCGTCGCCGGAGCCGCCGCACGTGCGGAATTGGTGGGCGATACCGGGGTCAGTGCGCCGCAGAACTGGATCGATGCTTTCAAGACTGGAGGTGGCCACGTCATGGTAACGCTGCACGCCCTCAGCCCGCAGGCGATGACAGCCTATAGCGACCGGCTATCGGCACTGTTTGCCGAAGGGAATGCTTTTCGAGAGATCTCGCGGATCGACGGGACGGCATGGACGGAGACGGTAGACGGCAAGCCCACCTTTTGTTCCAAAGTTCCCTTCGGTTACACCGACGGCATCAGCATGACGACCATTCGTGGCGGTCCGGAACGATACACGCCGGACCACCAGGAACCCTGCGAACCCTGGCTATTCGTTCTACGCGACGACGCTGAGAACTATTTCGTGCCGGAGCCCCAAGAACTAGGTCTGAACGGTAGCTTTGCCGTCTTTAAGATGATCAAGACAGACGTGGTTGGCTTCGAGAATTACCTGCAATCGAACAAGAACAAGATCGATCCCGAACTGCTTGCCGCCAAGATATGCGGGCGGTGGCGCAACGGCGTCCCTCTGGCGTTGTCGCCAGACACGGACAGCCCTCCGGGAGGAATTCCAATTGAGCAACTGAACAATTTCGAATACGTGAATGCCGATGGCTCGGGCGATCCTCGGGGGCTGCGTTGTCCCGTGGGCGCACACATGCGCCGCATAAATCCCCGAGGCCAACCAGTCACCGGGCAGGGTGAACCCGGTGGCAGCAATAATACTCACCGGTTGATCCGTCGTGGTATGCCATACGGGCCGACCTACGATCCGAAGCAACCTTACGACGGCATTGAACGAGGGCTTCTCGGCTATTTCATCAACTCAAGCATCGAGAATCAATATGAGTTCGTGCTTGGGCATTGGGTAAACGACAGCGAATTTGCCGGCGCGGTCCGGCTGAACCCTAAATCGAAGGATCCTATGATTGGCACGCAGGATCCCGCGGAAAGCATTTTCGTGATCCCACAGGCGGATGGTGGGCCGCCGATCAAGATCACAGGTTTTTCATCCTTCATAACGACGAGAGCCGCGGCCTACTGCTTTCTACCAAGCATCACCGCAGTCAAATTTATCTCCAAACTATGACGAGTTGTAGGGGGCTTACATGCTGTTCCTGACCAGATGGTTCGGAGTAACTGCCAGCGATGCTGATCGGGACCCTGCCCGAGAGAAGGCGGACATCGAGAAGATTACCGAGTTAAGTCTCCTAATGCAGGCGAAAGCTGCCGCGAAACAACACCGGCCGCTCGGTCGCGGAACTCACGTCAAGGGTATCTGCGTCCAAGGCCAGTTTGAAGTATTTGACGTTGCCGTGGGACGCGACCCCGGGCTGGCGATACGGCTCGCGAAGGGGATGTTCGCGAAGCCGGGCGTGTATCCCGCGATTGTGCGGTTTGGAAACTCGGATCCGCGAAATAACTCTGATTTCAAGGCTGACGTTCGATCGTTATCTTTCTCGGTGGACCTCAAGCGGGACGGCATGCCTGTTGCTGAGGCGAATCCTGGCCGGCAGGATTTCTCACTGCAAAACACGAAGACGTTGCCTATAAATGATTCGCCCGCATTTGTGGCAATCATGAAGTTACTTACGGCATCGAATCCGGCGGCCGGCTTGTGGTCGCTTCCCTTCAAGGATAAGCTGAGAGTGTTGAGGACCCTCACCCTGGTGCAATTTCAGCTTCACCAGACCATCAAAGCGTATCAACAGCTGCGTTATGGGAGCAACGTCCCATTTCGTCACGGACCGATCGACGTGGTGAAGTATTCGGCCACGCCGTTGCCGGACAATCCCGCGGCTCCTCTGCAAAGCGGTAACCCGAATGGCTTGCAGGACGAACTGATCCGGCACCTCAACATGGACAGCAAAATGAGCGCTTTCGACTTTGGAGTGCAGTTTCTCGACCGCCATACGATGACCTATTGGGGCAAGCGTCGGGACGACAACTTCTGGATCGAAAATGCGAGCGTCGAATGGAACGAAGCGGAAGCACCTTTCCATACGGTGGCGCGGCTCACCCTGCTGCCTAAGTCGCAACTTCAACCAGACGCCGCCGATGCGGATTATATCGACGTCACCGGGAACTCGACGCCTGACAGCACACCACTTGGAAGTATTAATCGCGCTCGATGGCCTGCGGAGGTTGCCAGCAGAAAAGCGCGCATGCAAGCGGCCAGCACTCAAGAACCTGAGCGGCCGTCTTATGCGCGGTCAGCCTGAGACTTAAAGAGAACGCGAGGGCGACGACGGCTCCGCCGAGGCGCGGCTGGGGGCGTGATTCCGACGCCAATCCGAAGCGGATTGCCAGACCAGGCCGGCGACCTCGAGTCCTGCTGCGATCGCGGATGCGGCCCTTCGTCAAGCTCGTGTTGTCGACTGCGATCGCAGTTTGCTCTCTACAGTCGCTTCGCGCTCAGGACCTTTCGCCGCGCGCCTATGTCATTACTCCCCTGCATTGGAATGCCATCATCCTGACTTGGTCTTTTTATGACGGGAGTATTCTGTTCGATGGTACCGCTCCGATTACCGGCGCCACCGGGACATACCAGGTGCCAATCTTCAGCTATTATCACTCGTTTAACTTCTTTGGCCGCTCCGCCAACCTTACCGGCTCGTTGTCTTATGCAGTGGGGAACTTCCAAGGGACTGTGGTAGGCGCGGAAAAGCACTTGTACCGCTCCGGTCTTCTGGACTCATCTTTTCGGTTCTCCGTGAACCTCAAGGGCGGTCCGGCTATGCCGGCGCAGAAATTTGCTAAATGGCACCAGAAGATGCTGCTGGGCGTGAGTCTCAAGGTGGTGGCTCCCACGGGTCAGTACAATCCGACGAAACTGATCAATTGGGGAGCCAACCGCTGGGGCTTCAAACCAGAATTTGGGTATTCCGAACGCTGGGGCCATTGGGTGCTCGACGGGTATGCAGGGGTGTGGTTGTACACGAAAAATCCCGAGTTCTTCTCACACAACACTTACTTTCCCGGCACTCAAGCCCAAACGCAGAATCCCATCGCGGCCTTCGAAGGCCATCTCAGTTATGACGTCAAGCCTCGACTCTGGTTTTCGCTCGACGGCAATTATTGGTTCGGTGGCACAACAAGTTTAAACGGCGTAGCAAATCCGCTGACCCACGAAAGCAACTCCCGCATAGGAGGGACGGCCTCAATCCCCGTGACCAAACACCAGTCTCTGAAGTTCAGCTACAACAATGGCGACTACATCCGTTATGGCGGAAACTACCAAAGCGTCTCGGTGGCATGGCAGTATTCCTGGCTAGGTAGACCGAGATAACCTCCCTAACCAACCACTCTGTGGAAGCCCCCCGCGCTGACTGCTCAGCCAAGGTCGACCATCGTCCCTGCAGATGTTCTCGATAACCCCATGCTGTAACAAGTGACAGTTGCCGCTGACCCACGCCGGTGGTGCACTGGCACAAGCCTCGAAGGCTTGAGTGTGAACTGGGACGAACAAGCACAAAGCCCACGCAGATGCGTGTACGACTTATCTGTCTAGCCGGTTAAGGAGCGATTATGGATCGTCGGGATCTCCTCAACAGACTGGGGCCAGCATCGCTCGCGATCCTATCCGTGTTGATTTGGACATCCTCGATCGTCTGCGGACAAACTCAGGACTTCACGGCAGGCCTGGATGCTCTGTTGCAGCAAAAACAGTACCTCGAGCTAGAGAGCGCTATCGCAACCAGCGCATCCGTACTGTCGCCGTTAAGTCGCGCCTATTTCCAAGGTGTAATGGCGAACCGGGTCAATGATGCGCAGAAATCTGTTCGTTTACTTGAACCCCTGATACCCACCCTTCTAGCGACTAGTCCGGTTCGCGCGGAACTCGCCTTATGCACGCTTGCGGATGATTACGCCAAGATCTTTCGTTACGGAGATGCGGCGAAGCTTTATTCCCAAGCAAATCGGGTTGCTGAACAGCAGGCCAAACGCTCCGAATGTAATGCAGGCGGAGGAGCCTCGCGGTGGAGTTTGCTGAGCGGTTCGCGAGCCCAGACGGTTACGTCTGTCGGGGTATTCACCGTCCAAGGTAGGAGGGATGCGCTCGGATTGTTTAGGATTCCAATCGTCTCGGGCAGTTACAGTGGCTCCTGGATTGTGGATAGCGGAGCCAATCTATCGGTGGTAAGCCGGTCTGTGGCGGACAAGCTCGGTGTTATAACTTCGACTCGAAGCTCGACGGCGCGGGGGGCGGAAGACCTCTTGGTGGAGATCCGCACAGGAACAATTCCGGAAATGCGTCTTGGGCCAGCAGTTCTCCACAACGTGGCTGTGCTCGTCGTCGAGGACTCGGGTTTGAGTTTTCCGCAGTTAGACTATCGAATAGAAGGATGTTTGGGTCTCCCCGTACTGGCAGGTCTGGGCAGAGTCACTTTCTATCGCGACGGATGGATCAGATTCGGTCCGGCGGAGAAGGTCCGCGGCAACGAGACGGACTCCCACAATTTCTTTCTGGATAAGTTTACCCCGCTGATCGCCGCTGACTTCGGACACGGAAACCAGTTGTTCACCCTCGACACTGGCGCAACCGGGACTCTATTGTCGGGCGAATTCTACGAAGAGAACAGAGGGATCGTAAGGGTCGACGAGTTGGCCAGTCTCGAACTCTCGGGAGCTGGAGGAACCGTAGCTGTTCCCGCATACGAGGTCCCCAGCCTGGTCGCGAGGGTTGGAGGATCATGCGCGAGGGTAAAAAACCTTGCGATTCGGACAAGGGCCACCGGCCGATCCGATGAATTCTACGGCGATATCGGTGAAAACGCGCTCAGTTCATTTTCGAGCTTTACCCTGGATTTCCACGCAATGCATTTCAGTGTGAACGGAGGCGATCCGGGCGATTGCAGCGACAGCGTCACCGTAGCGTCATCGAACGGGGGAGGAGAGCAGACTGATTCAGCAGATGCTACCGAGCATTGAGTCTGGTCGGACTTCTTTACTTCGAAATTGTTGGGCGGTGGGTTGTGTCTGCCGCTCGTTGACAGA
Organism: uncultured Acidobacteriaceae bacterium; assembly: GCA_963747545.1. GTDB lineage: Bacteria > Acidobacteriota > Terriglobia > Terriglobales > Acidobacteriaceae > Acidiflorens. Next base: position 1,137,922 of record CAVVFQ010000007.1, read on the forward strand.
GGACAAAATATGCGTTACTTCGCCAGCCTTTTCTTCGCACTCTGCATGTCCGTCAGCATGATCCATGCTACAGACCAGGGGAAGCTCGCGCCCGCCGAACAGGAAGTGGTCAATGTCCGCGCAGCGCGGCATGAGGCTGTTCGCAAGCGGGATGCGGCGTCCTGGTCGCGTTACGTCGCGGACGATTGCATATTCAGCGACGATGATGGGGTCCTCCATACAAAGGCCAACAGTTTGGAGCAGTGGGGGAAGGTGCCCCCTGAGTACGACTACGACGTTAATCCAGGCGACTTCCTCGTCCACGTGTACGGCAGTACAGCGGTGATTAACCTCCAAGTCACCATACACGAGCAGTTTGCCGATGCCGATATCGTCACCGGCCAGCGCACGACGGAGACCTATGTCAAGCAAAACGGCTCATGGCTGCTGATTGCGAAGCAATGGAGCAATTTACCTGTAAATTTTCGAAAGCCAGTTGCCGTCGATGCAAGCGTCTATAAAGATTATGTTGGCGAATATGAGTGGCGTCCCGGCAATGTGGAGACCGTCGTTGTGAAGGATGGGAAGCTCTGGTCACAGATGGGGGATATGGCGGAATACTTGCCTTCGGGTGTTGATACGTTCTTCCTCAAAGAGGGTGATCTCGCGACTTTCGAGTTTTCCCGTGATGCTCGAGGCCATGTGATCGGCTACACCTATCGCCGCATTGACGGACAGGAAATCCACGTCAAAAAGATCAAGTGAGCGGGGGGGTTGCGCCACGCGCCTCAACTAGCCAAGGTTCTGGGCTTGTTCGATTCCGGCCACTGGTACTTTAGCCAGTTCCACTTCTGTGCCCACCGCTACTAGCCTTAACCGCATTTGCGCGTGCCGAGTTCTTTCGAACGAGGTCAGATTCAACTTGGCAATGAAATGAGGAAGGAAGGCATACATGCGAGGTAATCGGCGCTTCATGACAGTGGCGGCCTTTCTCCTGTTATCTGTGCCGTTGATCGCCCAAGACACCCCCATTGGCCCAGAGGGAACTCAGGTTGCCACGGAGGCAACGCCAGCGGCAGCGACCAATACCGATGCACTGAGAAATGCTGCGCAGAATCCCGTCGCCAACCTCATCAGCGTCCCCGTGCAGGAAAACTGGAATTTTGGCATCGGGCCGGCCGACCGCACCCAGAATATTCTAAACATCCAGCCAGTAATCCCGTTGAGCGTGGGGAAGAACTGGAACCTCATCACCCGCTGGATTATGCCGATCGTCTACCAACCACTCCCCATTCCACCCGACCCCGCCGTTCAACAGACAGGGGTCTACGGCTTGGGTGACCTGAACCCTACATTCTTCCTCTCGCCGAAGAAGAGCAAGGTGATCTGGGGCGTCGGCCCGACTTTTGTGTTCCCGACTGCTACTAACACGACGTATCTCGGCCAGGGAAAACTCAGCCTCGGGCCCTCGGTGGTAGCACTGGTGCAACCTCCACATTTTACGATCGGGTTTCTGGCAAACAACTACTGGTCTGTAGCGGGTCATTCCAATCTCGATAAACCTGCCGTAAACCAGTTCCTGCTGCAGTGGTTTGTCAACTACAACATGAAGAAGGGGTGGTACCTCACCAGCGGGCCAATCATCACCGCTAACTGGAGAGCAACCAGCAACAACGTATGGAACGTGCCCTTCGGCGGTGGAGTAGGAAGAATCATGAAGCTCGGATTCCAGCCGGTGAACATCACCGCGCAGTTCTACGGCAACGCCGTCCATCCGCCGGGAGCTTCGCCGTGGAACATGAAGTTACAAATTGCGCTCCTGTTTCCCAAGCTAACCAAGCAGCAGGAGAAGATGTTGTTGGAGCAAAAGCTGAAACAAATGGAACAAGAGCAACCGCAGAAGTGAATGCGAGTGATCTTGGATTGGAGGTTTCTGATGAACACGTACTATTTTCCCCAACCGACAGTACAGGCGATGTTCCTTCTGGATGAGACCGAAAATGATCTGCAGACAGCAATAGAGCTGGCCCTGATGAATGCGCGAAAAGAGGACGCGGGAGACATCAGGTACTGGGTCGCGGTAGTCGACGTTCTAACGCAGAAGAAGCAGGCAAATTGATGCAGAGCTCAGCGGACTCGGGAAAAACATTTCTCGTTCGTCCGGCAATCCGGCGGACAGATGTGATCCTGGCCGATTACGCGAGTGTAAAGAGATGCCGATGAGAATTGTCGCATGCGCGCTAAGCTTTTACATTGACACCCCGGCGGTTTGGCACGACGACTGGGCATGGGGCCTGCCGTTGATCTTACTGACTGTGGTCGTTCATGTTTTGGGGCTCGGGTTCGTAAACCTGAAAGCCGTCCAGTTTTTTGGCCGCAGGAGCAGTCACGGCCACCCCACCGCCCTGTTCGCCGCGGTCATGAGCGCGGTGGTCTTGTTGGCCACCGTCTTGCACGCGGTGGAGGCAATGTCATGGGCCGCGTGCTATCTGTTTCTGGGCGCCCGGCCTGACTTCAAGTCCGCGATGCTCTATTCACTGGGCGCGATGACGACCTACGGTTCGGGTCTGCTCTTGGAAAACCAGTGGCGACTCATGGGAGCGATCGAAGCGCTGAGCGGGTGGCTGCTGTTCGGAATGACCACCGCCTTTTTGTTCGGCACGATTCAGAAGTGCTATCAAATCACGGCCCAAATTGATCCCTGGCAACCCGAAGCCGGGAGGCGCCACTGATGTCCGAAGCAACCTCAAACGTGGAGTTCGCCCAGAAAATTCACGAGCACGGCCACCATCATGCATCGGCGACTGATCGACGGGCGCGGTGGGTCGAGATCGGAGAGGCGGTCGTGCTGGCGATTGTCGCGGTCGCCACTGCGTGGAGCGGCTACCAGGCAGCGAAGTGGGGGGCGCTTTCGTCCGAGCACTACAACATTGCGTCGCGCACCACCGTTTTGTCAGAGGAGAAGGCGACGCTAGCTGGCCAAGACCGCCTTTATGACATAACGACGTTTAACGCTTGGGTTGCCGCAAAGGTCACCGGCAGAGACAAGCTGGCCACATTCTACCAGCGCCGATTCCGACCCGAATATGCCGCTGCGTTTGCAGCCTGGTGGAAGCTTGATCCGGTGAACAACCCTTCGGCGCCAGCCGGTCCCATCTTCATGGCCGAGTACACGAACGCGAACGGCCAAGCGTCCGCGCAGCTCGCGGAGAAGGCGAAAGGCCACTTCGAAAAAGGCGTGAGCATGCGGGAAACTGGCGACAAGTACGTGAAGGTCACAGTCCTGCTGGCAACTGTGCTGCTCCTGACCGCCCTCAGTCAACGATTCGAGATTTTTGGACCGCGGGTCGCAGTAATCGCGGTCGCTTTCGCTCTGCTGGTCATGGCTACGTACTGGATATTGACTTTCCCGCGAGCCTAGCGGCCCCCACCCACTGTCCTGTTAATTCTGCCAGTCGTCTAATCGTGCCCCGGGAATCAGACTGAAGCGGGTGTCACGGCGAGGGAAAAAACCATGAGAACGAAGCTGCTTACGGCCAGCCTTTTGTGTTGCAATCTGTTCGCATTCTGCCAGGAACAGGGGCCGCAGTCGGTCGTCAACATCAACATCAAGATTTCGCGGTCAGTAGCCGCTGTAAATTACCAGACGAATTCTTCCACCCGGATAGACTTCAAGGGCACACCCTTATTGCCATTTGCCCAGGGCAAAGCCACCGTAGGCAACAAGAAGGGTTTGATCTCGGTGGACGCGAGCTTTTCGAAAATGTCGTCCGCCACCCAACTTGGGCCAGAGTTTCTCACCTATGTGGTTTGGGCAATTACTCCGGAAGGTCGAGCCAGCAATCTTGGCGAACTGCAGCTCAATGGCGATAAAGGCAAGCTGAGTGTGACGACGCGGCTGCCAAACTTTGCCATGATCGTGACGGCGGAACCCTATTTTTCCGTCTCCGCGCCCAGCGAGATGGTCGTGCTGCAGAATGTGCCAGGTGAAGATACCAAAGGTGCGACCACACCAGTTACGGCCACGCTGTTGAGCCGCGGTACCTACAGCGGAGCCAATCTTGCGCCTCTTAATGTCGACCCCAAGGTTCCTCTGGCGGTCTATGAAGCTCGCAACGCAATCCGCATTGCCCAAGTCGAGGGCGCGGAGAAGTACGCTCCCGACGCATGGTCCAGAGCAAGCCAAACCGCGGCACAGATGGAAGACTATCTGGCCAAGAAGCAGAAGGATCCAACGATTACGGCCGCCCGAAATGCGGCTCAGCAAGCAGAAGATGCGCGCTCGATCGCCGTCAAGCAAGCTGCCGCAGAGAAGATTGCGGCCGAGAAGCGCGCCCAGGCAGAGGAACTGGCGAGTCAACAACAACAAGCCGCACAGCGGGAAGCCGAATTGAAAGCACAGCAGGAAGCCGAAGCGCAGCGAGCCGCACAGTCCGCTGCCCTGGCCGCTCAAGAGGCGCAAGCCCGGGCACAGGCAGAAGCGGCGCAGAAGCAGGCGGAGGCGGCGAAGAAGCAAGCCCAAGAAGAGGCCGCAAAGTCTGCCGCCGCTGCGGCCCAGGCACAACAGGAACAACAACAGCTGCGCGCCCAGTTGCTTGCACAACTCAATTCCGTGCTGCAAACCGTCGACACACCACGCGGACTGGTGGTCACCATGGCCGACGTTCTGTTTGCTTCCGGGAAGTACGAACTCTCGCAGGACGCAAGTCTGAAGCTAGCCAGGCTTTCCGGCGTCATTCTGGCGCATCCCGGCCTGAAGCTGCGAATTGAAGGCTACACCGACACCACGGGGAGCGAGGCCTTCAATTTCACGCTGTCCGGTCAGCGGGCGAACGCCGTACGAACGTTTCTCGTGGAGCAGGGATTGAAGCCGGAAGACGTTACGTCTGCGGGAATGGGTCAAGCCAATCCGGTGGCCGACAATAGCACAGCCGCCGGCCGGCAGCAGAACCGGCGAGTCGAGATCATCGTTTCCGGCGAAGCGATTGGAGCAAGCATCGGTCAATAGGAAGATTGGGGTTGTGCAATTCTTCCGGGTCAAGACTAGAAACTTGATAGTCAGGTAGCGTAAGATGACGGGGCTAAATTCTTCGGGCCTTGTATGCCGTCGCCTCGCAAAACACCGATACGAAAGCGCTCAACCAGGAAGGGAGCAAGGCCCTTTGATCCCAAAGCCTTCTTAGCCGATGCGGGCATCGGCAGGACCCTTCACCACTATAGCCCGAAACAGGCCATCTTTTCGCAGGGAGAGCCAGCGGACGCCGTCTTCTACATTCAGGAGGGAAGGGCGAGGCTCAGCGTGGTCTCGAAACAAGGAAAGGAAGCAACCATCGCCCTGCTCGGCCGCGGCGATTTCCTGGGCGAGGGCTGCATCGCTTCCGATCAACCTCTCCGCCTGACGACTGCCACTGCGATTACGCGCTGCTCTGTCCTGAGGATCGAAAAGAGCCAGTTGCTTCAAACGCTCCACGCGGAACATGGGTTCTCCGACCTGTTTGTCGCGTACGTGGTCGAACGTCACAATCGCACGCAAGCGGACTTGGTCGATCAACTGTTCAATTCGAGCGAAAAGCGGCTGGCGCGAGCGCTTCTGATGTTGACCCACTTCGGCAAGGAAGGCAGATCCGAGGAAGTGATCCCGGACATTAGTCAGGAGACTCTGGCAGAACTGATTGGCACAACCCGTTCTCGAGTAAATTTCTTCATGAACCGATTCAGAGATCTTGGCTTCATTGACTACAACGGTGGATTGAAGGTCCACAGTTCGCTTCTTGATGTCGTCCTGCACGAATAGAGTAGATTCGGCCTTCCCCCAGCAACGATCCTCACTTTCGCTCCCAAGGCACCCGCCCTGCGAGGGTATTTTGCGGAGATGTGCAATTTTGAACAGACAGAGCTTGAGTGACGCCTTAAAACTTGTGCCGCGGGGGTTTCCTTATGAGTTGTGCTGTGTGTGCGTCGGACAATCAGACGGAATTTACTGCCGAGATAAACATCCATTTCCGCGGCCGCAAGAATATCGATCACCCTGGCCTTTTGGTATTCCCAAAGGTCTTGGTCTGCTTGGATTGCGGTTGGTCGGGGTTCACCACACCTAAGGCCGAATTGTCGCAACTTGCACGAGGTGCCGCGACAGGTCAAGCCTTGATGTCGGATGGAAGTGTTGACGATACCGTTTTCCGTTGCAGGATTGCGCTGGGAGCCTGAGCGCGTCCGGCTACCGGCTGCCGACAAACTGCTTTTGCGAGACAGCGGCTTCCACAGCAGGTAAGAGTTCGCTTGCGCCCTTTGCTTTTAGCACGTAGCCCCACCCCAGGCTAAGAGCTTCTCGCACTATGTCAGCGGAAGATTCCTGACTCATGAAGATTATTTTGGATTCCGGGGCGAGTTTGCGAATTTGTCGAGCGGCTTCGATTCCATTCAGTTTTGGGAGTCCAATGTCGAGCAGAATCAAATCTGGTTTCAGCTCTTCCGCTCTCTGAACTGCTTCCAATCCGTCGGACACTTCGCCGATGATCTGCAAGTCGTCCCTTTTCCCTAAAGTCGAGCGGATGAATTTTTGAAAGGGTTTGAAATCCTCTACGATGAGAACGCGGAGCGATGACATTCCGGTACCAGCCTTTCCCAGTCGCACCGCTCCCCCCCGGGTTATGCGCAGCAACGGTGCATTTTCTCACTTTAGTTCATCATTCTCCTCAACACCAAGCTGTCAATGACCCGAAGGTGTTGTTTACGACAGAAGTGATTCCAAAACGGGAATGTGACGGTCGCGCGGCGGCTTCACTGCAGCTTCGCATACTCTGCCTTGGCGTGCTTCAGCGTGGGAATGTTGGGGTCGGCATCCTGCCAAAGGGTGATGAAATCCTTATAGACAGCGTGTGCCTGGAAGACCTCACCCTGCATGGCAGGGACCCTACGCAGCGGGGAGTTTCGTTGGCTGCGTCCGCTTCGCCTCTGGTGAGGTCAGCCGATGAATAAAATGTCGGGCGAGCAGAAGTACCCGGCAGGGACGGGCGGGAGGCTCGTCCCTGCGCGGTTGGTTGGTTAGTTCTGGAACTGAGAGTAGGTCAGGCCCAGTTGCGTGTCATCAGTTTCGATGCCGAACACTCGGTTGCTGTCAATTACGTAAAAGTCGAAAGTGTCGGCCGTCGTGGGCGAGACTGCGCCCAGACCGGTGATGGTGCCGCTCCCAGCGGTGATGGTTCCCGAGAGAGGGACATTTGCGGTTAGAACCTGCGGGTCGCTGAAGTAGTTGAAGTCGGTGAATCCAGCGACTGCACCAGTGCTGGAGACAGTGATTGGGCCGACAGCGCTCCATTCGACGCCCGCGACTGGCTCGAATCCACCAGCTCCCGAAGCATATGCGCCGGCGACACCCGCTCCGGAGGTCTGCTGGTAGGCAGGGCCAGAGGTGACGTCGGTAATATCCATCGAGGCGGAGACGGCATTGCCGTTTCCGTCAAGGTAGAACTGGAGGTTAAAGGGTCCGTGGTTGTTGGCGTCCGCATCAGTCAAGACCAAGCCGGTCACGGTCACATCGCCTGTCGGGTCGACGCTGTAGGTTCCGGCGGTGATGGTGGCGGTGTATTGGTTGGTGATGTCGTTGTAGTCAGCTGTGCCCGAAACCGTGCCGGTAGTAGCGCCGGTACCGGTAAAGGTGAGAGAGCCGGCGAGAGTATTCAGGTAAAGCGAGTCCTCCCCTTGAGCACTGACGGCATAGCTGAAGCCGGAGAGGTTAGCGCCGCTGAAGGCCCCCACGTCTGCCGATGCCTGGGCATAGGCAATTCCTCCTGTGACGGCATCGAGAGTGTCAGCCGTTTCGACGAGATCGATCTGGCTGGAGTTCACGATGTAACCGGCGAGAGCAGTTTTGAAAGTGACGTTCGGATTGAGCGTGAATACCACGCGTCCGAACGCATCGGGTAAAGCGGTGTCGCCAGTTCCAGCGACGGTGCCGGTTACGGTTTGACCCTGACCGCCGGACCCGCTACCACAGTCGTTGGCATCGAGGATGCTGCCGTCGCCAGAGATGGTACCGGGGCCGTCAGCATTGATCACGGCTCCGATGGCGATGGGGCAGCCGCCAGAGTCCCAGCCGGAGGTAAGGAGAGCATACCCACTTACCGGCAAGACTTCGGCCGCGGCTGTGTTTTGCGTAATAAGTGTTCCGCTGCCGGCCGCGAAACCGTCGAACCAAGTCACGAGCCCGTCCACAGGATCGGTCTGGGTCAGGTTAATCGTCTCGATGCCGTTCCCTCCGACGCCGATAGTCTCGCTGCTAGTGGTGAGAACAATTTGCAGGTTGCTATCGGCAGCGCCTGCGGCAATCGTTCCGGACACAATGCCGTCAAGTTCCGGCCCGATCGAGGCGTCAACGAAATCCTGTTCGCCCCCGGTGATCGCTCCAGCGGTGACGGTAAAGGCGCCAGACACATTAAAGGGGCCGTTCACATCCTCGCCGGACAACTGGTAGACATAGTTACCATCGTTCAAAGTAGTGGCTTGGGTAATGGTAATGGTAGCCGTCTTGGACTTGGAGGTGTCAGTGACCGACGTTGCCGTGACAGTGAGTGTAGACGGGATGGCAACGGGAGCTTGGAACGTAGTGGAAGTCAATGCAAGGCCGATGAACGATCCGCACTGCCCGGGGTTGGAGCAGCTAGAGGACCAGGTGACGCCAGCGCGGTCGTTGGTAATGACAGAGAGAGGGACTTGAGAGCCAGCAGCCATGGAAGCTGGGGGCGCGGGACTAAAGCCGAGGCCGATTCCGAGCGATGAACTGCAGGAAGTGAGCAGGGCAATCGAAGCCGCGGTGAGAAGCAGAAGAGCAGATTGGCGGAACGTCATTGGACGCCACCTTTCTCGGCAGTCTTGCCGTTAGAGATCTTGTGGTGGGAGGCCGGGCGGACCAGGAATCCACGCTCATTACGCACTGTGACCTCGCGGCCGCCGAAAACAAGCTGCCGGGCGAGCAGAACGCTCTTTCCGTGGACTTCCTCATTGACGCCGATGATCTGGACTGACTCGCCAACGCGCAGAGCGTGTTGGTTCTCTTTGGAAATGAAGGGGCCGAGGTGGGCGTCGACGACTTTGCCAGAAGCGGAAACCAACAAGTGCAAACCGGCCGCGTTGCCGCGAGTGGGATGGGTAACGAGTTCTTGTACAGTTCCGACGAGTTTAACCTCGCGGGCTGGGTCGTAGGCGAAGCCCAATCCTTTGCCAACTGAGGCGTGCTCTACAACGTTACTCGCCTGCGCGGCGGCGACCGCGAACAGCATGAGGGCCGCAACCCAAGCGAGTCTTCGAGCGGTTCTGATGGAGCTGCGAATCTTTGTGTCAGTCTTCATTGCATCACTCCTTGTAAGAACTGTTGAGATCATGGTTATCGAAAGTTGGAGACGGTTCACGAACGTTGCGAAGGTCAATCAATCTAAGAGATTGTTTGGTGTCTCGGAAACTGTCAATAGTTACAGGGGGAAGCGGGAACCCTGAAACCCTGTCAGTCCGCACGCCTGGGTGCCATGTGCTCACACCTTCCAGTTGCGGGTGCGTCGGGGCAGTATTTATTAGCTCGCTGGGATTTGGAGAGCACTGTCAAGTGTGACAGGGGTGGTCGCAGAGATCACATGTCCACTGGTCTACGAGTAAGCTAGCGCTGGGAAACTGTCAGTAATGACAGCGGACCGGTACATCCAGCTGCTTTAATCTCAAGGTGTTGGAGATCTGCTCGGCATCCTGGCCTGCCGGGTTTCGCTGGACGCCGAATGTTGGTAGGGAGAGAATAAAGGTATGCCCACAACAAATATTTCCGAACGGGATGGACTAAGGCGATCTGGACGGGTTGGCCGTCGATGTAGCGACGGCAGTCCTCGCCCGTCCCGTGCTGCGCGTTTACGCCAGTTCATGCTGCTCGTGATCGGGATATGTTTGTTTTCTAATCTCGCGCTTTGGGCACAAGCAACCGATTCCCAGTCAGGCGATGCGACAGTCACGACTGAGTCGCAACGTGACAATGTAAATTCCACGCGCATCGTCGAAAGCCACACCCAGAGCGGCGATCGCACTTTAGATAAGCAATCGGTCCAGCATCGTGGGTCTGACGGACTTTTCGAAACCTATCAGGATATCGAAACAGAAACGGTGCGAGTGGACGCCACGACCGTGCGTACCACCACTCGCACGTTCGATCGAAACGCCGACGGAGGGAAAACACTGGCGGAGGTAGTTGAAGAAGAGAAGCGCACCCTTCCCGGGGGTGAATCGCACGTAGTACGCACCACTTCGGATCCCGACGTTAATGGCAATCTGCACTTGGTGCAAAGCCGGATTGAGGAGACGAAGAAAATCAGCGCGAATGTGGAGGAGACGAAGACCACGGTGATGCTCCCGAGCGCCAGTGGCAGTCTGGTTCCTGGTGCGCAAGTGCAAGAACGCCGCGAACGGGGCGCGAATGACACGGTTGAAACTAATAAAATCACGCTGCTTCCAGACGGCAATGGAAATTGGCAAGTCGACGAAACACGCCGCTCCACTACGAGGCAAGATGGTGATAACGGCACCACTGAGGAGCGCATCTCCCGCCCCGATTCCGAGGGCAAGCTGGGCGAGATTTCTCATACCGTGAGTACGGGATCTGGGAGCTCCTCTGGAGAACGGCACAGCGCAGTGGAAACCTATTCCGTTGCTGTCCCCGGATCCGTTGGCGACGGCGGACTGTACCTGGTTGAGCGCGCAACTACCGCCCAGCACACGAGCGTAACCGGTCAGCAAACCACCTCCCAGCAAGTGGAGCAGGCTAACCCCGGCGATCCTGGCTCCGGTCTGCGTGTAACGATACTCACCACCGACACGGTGCGCCCAGACCCTTCCGGAGCGCAGGCGACGCGAACCGTTCAAGCGCGGAACGCAAACGGAAGTTACGACAGCTTTGGAGTGGTTTCGGTGGACACCAGAAAGTCTGACAATATTCACGCCATTCAGGTTCAGATAGCGCCTTCCGAGAAGTCCAAGTAATCCGATGCGGTTTGGATTCACCCATGAAGAGACGCCGTCTAAGCTGCCACGATGTGGTTCTTGACGGCGTACTTGACTAGTTCGGCGGTGCTCTTGGCGCCCAGCACTTCCATCATGCGGTACTTGTGATATGCAACTGTCCTGGTCGACATGTTGAGGATGTTACTGACTTCTTTCATTACCTTTCCTTCGGCCAGCAACTGCAGGACTTCCCGCTGCCTCTGGGTCAGGCGTTCGTCTTCGTTCACCATGTTCTTATGTTGATTCCGTAAGAAATTGATGGTGTCTTGCGGCAACGCTGGTGACATATAGGATTTGCCCCGTAACACCTCACGGACCGCAACCACCAACTCAGCAGCTGCACATGTTTTAAGAAGGTATCCGCGGGCCCCACGCCGAAAGGCTTCAGCGGCTATTTCCACGTCGGGGTTCATAGTCAGGTAGATCAGCTTGACTGCGGGTAGCATTTCTTTGACCTGCCGGCCGGCATCCAAGCCATTCAAAATGGGCATGGCGACATCGACCACGACCACGTCCGGCTTCAATTCACAGGCGGCACGCACCAACGCGCGCCCGTCGCTTACGGTGCCGATAACATCAAACTCGGCTTCAAGGAGTCTCTTGCACAGCTCTGCCACCAGATTGTGGTCATCGGCAATCAGAATGCGGGCTCGGTTGTTCATCTTCGCACCTCGCACAGAATATGCACGTCGTAGCTGGTCTGGCGAAAGACCCTGTCTTTCATCGCCCTCGCCAAAATTGTTCGAGTTTCCTGGGACCTGCGTCGTCCGGAGACTCAGTAAATGGTCATCAAGCGAATCGATCAGTGTTGGGGCCCGCCGAAGGGATGTTTATCTAAGAAGCGATTCCATTCGGATCACACGACGACGTGCACAATGCACGCTGCAAGCACGCCCATCATACACGAAGCGGCAGCAATGGGGAAAGTCCTGTCTGCGCAGTGTCGTACGCTTTTCGCCAAACTCAATCGAACTGGTACTTCAAGAAGTCTCAATGTAAGACTACCAGCCACCTGGGATCATCCGCGTGATCCTCGCGGTGCGGTTCGTCCAAGGTGGTTCGTCCAAGCTCATCTCGCGAGTATGCATCAGAGACGCCACGCCCGACTCTTCGAGCGTCCCTCTTTTTGGTTAGTGTTTCCGCGCTCGGCCTAACTGTCATTTTTGCCAGTATGCGCGGCAGAGAGTGTTTCTTAATATGGCGTCGGTGAATCACTCCGACAGAGCTAGCGAATAGCATGCTGACGGATACCTGCATGAAGCAAAACAATTTAGGATTTGGCGCCAACTCAGGGATAACGATCACGGCTGATCCCGAATGTTCGTTGCTTTCAGCACAAATTTCAATTGAACAGGAGATAACATGCGTAAATATTTTGTTCTAGTGAGCTTGCTTCTGCTGACGGCCGGCTTGGCCTTGGCTCAGGACTTCCCGAAGGTTGAAACATCGCCAGCGTTCATGTATATCCGCACCCCTGTCTCTTTCACAATCCCGGGAGGTCCGAGCGTCAGCCAGAGCTTTAACTGCGCTGGTGGCGGGGGCACACTCGCCGTTAACTTAACTAGCTTGATCGGCCTCGCGGCTGACTTGGGCGGCTGCAAATATTTTGGTCAGACAATCCCCGCCCCCCTGAGCAGCAACATTAACGGGAGTGGTTTTACCTTTTTGTTCGGACCGCGGCTTACGTTCCGAAGCAAGAGCGCTTTCCAGCCATTTACCGAGCTGAACTTCGGCGGGATGCGCATCAGTCTCTCCTGCGAGAACAGCAACAGTCAGTGCACTGAGAGTTTCGGTACCGGCAGCTACTCGAAGACCGCTTTCGCCCTGACGGTGGGTGGGGGATTCGACATTAAGCTGAGCAAGAAGTTTTCCCTGCGCCCCGTCCAAGCCGAATACCTCTACACCCGCTTTGGCAATGACTGCAGCCTGGAAGTCTGCACCTTTAATAATAGTCAGAACAGCTTTCGGCTGAAGAGTGGAATTGTCATTAACTGGGGAGGCAGCGCCTCCAACTGACATTTCTGTTGACTGTAGCCTCCTCTTCGAGAATTGCGCGAGGGTTCGCGAGCGGCCACCATGATGTAAATGGCGGCCGCTTTTGAGGAAAAGAAGGAGATTCTGCCAAAAAGACCGCAGACAGGACCGTTCAAATCGGAGACAGCCCCGGCCTCAAAACTAACCAGCCCCAAGGCATTGCATCTCGACTTTCGCCGGGCCGGGCAAGGAACAATAAATGATGACCGTTCAAAGCAAAGCGACCAAGCTACTTGTGTGGACGCGCGGACTCCTCCTTGCTTGTGATTGGCGTTCGAGATAGGTTCTAGTCCGCGCGAGTGACCCGCGCACCGGATCGAGAGCACTCTCTTGGGGAATCTTCGAAGGCGCAGGCTGCGATGACCGTATCCCCGGTTCGAGAGGCAAAACGCCGTGGAAAGAGTGATTTCCGATTCGTCGTTGCGAAGCAAGCAAACGCTGAAGAAGGCTAGCCTCTCGTGTGATCGTCTCTGCTTGGCCCAGGTTCGACTATCTCTGGACGTACTGGCCAAGAGCTTGGGAAATCAGTGGCGGCGCCTGGCGTGGTCCGAACAAACCGAAAACTTCACGTTGACTAGGCAGCAGCAGCGATCCGTCAACAGAGGACGACGGACGTCACAATGCTCAAATTACTACAGGCTATTCCTCCTGCGCGGACGAAGGCCTGGTAGGGCGATCTGGCTTTGTGTAGTCTGCGGCATATCCTTTCCTGTGTTGCGACCATTGGACCTCCGCGCCCAGTCCCTGCCCTCGTCGTCTATTTCGCTTGCCGGGAACGCCAATGCGGAAAACATAGGCCCGTTCTACATGAACTGGGGCCGACTGGATCAGGAACCCACGCAGGGACCGCCACAATCGGGAACGCCAGATGGTTCCCCGAAACCAGACGCAAAGTCATCCGAAGCACAGGCAGGCGCAGGGGCCAGTCAGTCACCAACATCTGCAGAAACCAAAGCGGAGCCGGAAAAGAAGAAGAAAAAAACTCATCGCGGCACTTTTGTTCCCGCTCCTCTTCCGATTTCGAGCCCGACCGTTGGCGTCGGAATAATCCCAGGTCTGGGCTACATCTTCCCCTTTAGCAAGAACGACAAGATCTCTCCTCCATCGACGATTGGAGTGGCTGGCCTTTACACGAACAATGGGACAAACGGTATCGGCCTGGGTGGAGACTTATATATGAAAGAGGACACCTATGAGATCACCGCTCTGTATGTTCACGGTACTGTGTACTACAACCTTTACGGTAGTGGACCTTTTGAGGGGATTGAGTTGCCGCTGGTTCAAACCGGCGATCTTTTCCGCGCTGAATTTTTGCGTCGAACCTGGTGGAAGGTGTTTATTGGGGCGCGATTTTGGGCGGGCACGTCGTTTGTTACGCTGGGTCAGACCACCGTCGAACTCCCTGCTCTTCCGCCGGGCGTCGGGTTCCACAACACCATGAGGGCGTTGGGCATCCGGATGACCCGCGACACCCGCCCCAACCAGTTTTACCCGACCGCTGGGATGAAGCTGGAAGTCACGTCCGACTTCTTCATGCAATCGCTCGGCAGCAAATACTCGTTTCAAGCGTACCGCTTCACCTTCAGCAAGTACCATAGCCTGGGCAAGAATCAGGTCCTTGCCTACAATCTGTTTGCCTGCGCCACCGGTGGCGAGCCGCCCTTCTACGGAAACTGTATTTATGGGACGAGCAACCAGCTGCGAGGATATACAGCCGGTAAGTACTTCGACCGCTACATGTCCGCGACACAACTGGAGTATCGCCTGACTTTACCGAAGGGGATTGGCCTTGCCGCATTCGCGGGCGCCGGCGGAGTGATGCCTAGTTCGGGTCAAGTACTCTTCAGGAACGATCATTTCCTGCCCGACGTGGGCGGAGGGCCGAGATATGAACTCAGTAAGAAATACCACGTCAATCTGCGGGCTGACTTCGCGCGGGGAAGGGATAGTTGGACTTGGAGCATGGGCGTTGGTGAGGCATTTTGACGAAGGGAAATTCAACTCGTTTGCCACCGATGGTGACGTCTGCGGTGTCCCTGACGGTTGGTAATGCGATCCGCAGCGGTCATTGGCTCGGAGTTCGTTTCTTTTCCACTGAAAAGAAAAAGTAAACCGCAAGACCGATATAGTTTTCCTGCTTGTTCCCCTTCTTGCTGCCGGTGTCGTTCTCGTGCTCATAGTACGGATTGAACTCCACATGCTTCCCTACGGGAAATATGCAACCAGCAAACTCGGTCGTAGTGCTCCATTTATCATACTGACTCTCGTAGTAGGGCTCGAAGGCAATGTAGGGTATCAAATGGTAAGAATGAATGGCGAATGTTCTTTCGAGCTGCAGTCGATTGCGATAGCGCCATACGAATTCTGGCTTCCAGTCGAGGTCCGCACGGCTTCTATCTGTGACCAGGAATCCTCCTTTCAGCGGAAAGTGGGACGTTACAGCGGTCGTGAATCGATTGTCGGTGGGCTTACCGGGAGCAACGATATATCGGTATCCAGCTTCGAGCACCAAGGCTCTCGGTTTAGAGTCGTCCAGATCGAAAGTGGTGATTTTCTTAAGCTTGAGGATAGGTTTGAGGTACAGCTCGAGGCTGGGTCCGGTCGTGAACTGGGTTGAGTCACCACCGTCCCGGTCGTCTTTGGCCTGGTAGTAAACCCGAAAGATCTGGCTGAGCTTGAGGTAGGCATCAACCTCTGGGAGGAACTGCACCGTGTCTGCCCTCGAGGAAGCACAGGAGAAAAGAATGGCGAGCGCTATTTTCGGCCATCGCTTATAAGTTCGCCACTTAGTTGCGTGGTCCCAGCCGATTCGCAACAACGCCAGTTGACGCGATAGAAGTTGACGAAGAACTCGTCCATCTGTGGGCGAACAAAAGTGCCGGAGTGGAAAAGGCAGGGAGCGCGAGACGGTAGCGCTCCGCAGATGCTCTTTCATGTCGTTCCTCTCGGCATCCGAGTCTAGCTGCCGGTCAGCGGTCTGCAACCGTTAGTTCTGACAGGTGTGCTCCGCCATGACGACTCGTAGTTTGTTCATGTGTCGGCAAGCCGCCGTTCCATGAGCTAGAGCCATGAGCTAGAGGCCTGAGCTAGAGAGAGGTCTGATCCGGGTTGAGTTCGCAGCCGTGTGGGTGGAAATTTGCGAGGGAAACGGCCTGACTACGTGCATCACGGACGACGTACCGGAAAGACAATTATGCAGGTGGAAAATGCAACAAATGAGTGTCCATCACCACGATTCGCTTCTCCGCTGTTCCGCCTGGCTGCCGCTCCTTCTCTTGGCTCTTACTGGAGTCTGCTCAGCACGCCAGAAGAACGATGTCCTCCAGTTCAGCAACGGCGATCGCATTACCTGCGAGATCGTCAAACTCGAGAAGGGTTACTTGTACGTCAAGCTCGACTATGCGGATGGCACGGTTGAGCTGGACTGGTCCAAGATCGCCCATGTCGAGAGCGCGCAGAATTTCGTGGTTGCGGATAAGGCGGGGAAGCGCTACACCGGCAGCCTGCAGAGTGTCGATGAGGGGAAGGCCTCAGCAGAACCGGGAGAACTGGAGGTAGAGGTAACCGGACCCTCCACTAACCAGGTCATCGCGAGCAACGAAGTTGTTGAGATTCACCAGACAGAGACCACATTCTGGCAGAACCTGCACGGCGGAGTGGACGCCGGCCTTAGTTATGCCAAACAACAAAACCGTACGCAATATAACTTTCAGACGAACGAACATTTCGAACGGACGAAGTGGTTGGCTAACGCGAATTATGAATCCAGTTTCAGCGGCGGAGGTAACATCTCTGATCTTCGCAATTCCCTGGCACTAGACGTGGCCAGACAATTGTTGTCGCCGCGCAATTTTTACGCGGGCCTTGCGAACTTCCTGCAGAGCAATGAGCAACAACTCGACCTGCGCACAACCCTTGGCGGCGCCGTTGGGCATATGTTCAGTTACACGAACAACAGCTTCATTGGCGCATTTGGCGGCGTGGTTTGGAACCGTGAGCGCTATTCTTCGGAGGCGACCACTGGACGAACAGGAGACAGCGCGGAAGCAGTTCTCGGAACTCAGATTAATTTTTATCGCTTCAAAACGACCAATATTCTCGCCGACGCCCGCGTCTATCCCAGCCTGACTGATCCGGGGCGCGTGCGCTTTGACCTGAACACGTCCCTGAAATTGAAGGTGGCGAAAGACTTGTACTGGACATCTGGTTTTTATCTCAACTACGACAGCCGCCCGCCCGAAAACCTCCCCAAGAGCGACTACGGCTCCACTTCTGGCCTAGGGTGGAAGTTTTGATGGCTCGCCCAGGCTCTCCACTGTCGTTTGTCGTTGCGCCGGGAGGGGGCACGAGGAGAGAGGTCGGCCTGATTCTGTCAAAACTGACAGTTGCCATGCGCACGCCTCTCGTCGAGCATGGTGCCAGACGGTTGTCTCCTGCGGCCACGATGGCCGTTTGCGAAAGCCCGCGTGGCCGCGATTTAGCCGTCAGTGAATAGAGAGTTACGAGTCCGACATAGTCGACGTGCTGGACACCTGTCTGTCCGAACCGGCCGGCCGACTCAATCTGATCCGTTAACTCGCGACTGTGCAAGCAGGCAGGTATTGCTTGGACAGGGAGGGACGAGGAAATGCTGAACATCAAGACTCTGAAGACATACAAAGTTGCTATCGGCAGCGTGCTGCTGGTTGGTCTGTTGATTCTCGCGAGCACGCTCGCTTTCTCCCGCGGGCCGAAGTCGGAGACGATCGAAGCCAGTGCCTTTGGCACCGGCACACAGATGGGACAGGAGATTGGCGTGACCTTGGATATTTACGACTTCTCCACCCCGGAAGATAGGCAGATCCTGATCCAGGCTTTCCAGAAGGGTCAGAATCAAGGGTTGGTCAATGCACTTTCCAAGATGAAGGCAGTCGGTCACTGCTCGATTACAGGAACGCTGGGCTACGACGTGAGCTACATTCGCATGACGAACACTCCTACCGGAAGAAAAATTGTGTTTGTGACCAATCGCCAAATCAGATTCGGGGAAGCTTTCTTTGATACCCAATCGCAGTCCTTCAACTTGACGGCTGGCGAGTTCCAGTTGAACGCTGCCGACAAGAGCAAGAGCACGGGAACCCTGTATCCACAAGCGCAGCTGATTATCGACCAGCAGGGGCAGCTGCAGTTTGACCTTAGCCAGAATCCCTGGAAACTTGTGGACGTTCTCGACTGGGCAGGAACGCCCGGAGTCAACTAGGCGGAGGCATCCTATGAAAACGCGGTACATTTGGGCAATCCGCAGCGTTGCGGTGTCGGTAATGTTGTTGCTGTCGTCATTTGTCGTGGCTCAGGAAAGTCAGCGCGGCCGCGAGCAGTATCTTTGCTCGGAGCCAAACCCAGCGAATGCATGTACTGCCAACAACGCGTGTGGATCCAGTTCCACCCCCTGCACGGTGGAGATCAAACGCACAGCTTCTGACTCTTCGGTGACTCCGGCTATCCCAAACGCGAAAGCGAACATGCCTTTCTGTGTAAAGGCCGGGACCAAGATGATCTGGAAAAGCCCGTCCAAGAACACGGGGTTCGTGGTGGACTTTGGCCCTGATTCTCCCTTTGCACAGGGCGCAATCATCGGGGGATCCGACCGTCCCATTACGGCGGTGGCGAAAACGAAGGGCTGCTACAAGTATTCCACCGGAGCATGCGTTTCAGGAGCCACTTACGGAATGTGCGCTTCGGTCGAAACAGAGCTCATCATAACCGGCAGCAAATGAGGACTGTTTCCCTGCCATGAGAGAAGAACCTGGAGAGAAGAACAATGATCAGATCCTTTACGAAACAGTTTTTGTCAATCGCCCTGTCCTTCCTGCTGGTCATCGCGGCAACACCGTTTGAAGCCGGAGCTCAGCAATCTCCGCCGACTGGATATTCGGGACAAGGTGTGCCGCTGACCCCAGATGAGCTGCAAGCATTGGTGGCTCCCATCGCGCTGTACCCGGACTCCCTGGTAGCCCAAGTTCTTGGAGCGGCGACCTTTCCAGACCAGGTGGCGGCCGCTGCCAGTTGGCTCCAGCAGAATAGTGCTCTCACCGGCTCGAATCTGATGACGGCCGTTAATGCGCAAGAATGGGATCCGAGTGTGAAGGCGCTCACACAATTTCCTTCCGTGCTTGCCAACATGGCGACCAACCTTAGCTGGACTTCGTCGCTAGGAGAGGCGTATCACACCCAGGCGGCGGATGTTATGGCGGCCGTCCAGGTGCTGAGAGCGAAAGCGCTGGCTGCCGGCAATCTGAAATCAGGCTCGCAGATTGTGGTCTCGCAACAGTCGCCGCAAGTCATCGTCATTCAATCCGCGAATCCACAGGTGGTGTATGTGCCCGTGTATAACCCTGCGGTGATTTACGGCTATCCCTATGTTGTTCCCGCATACGTCGCTCCGCCGGTGGCAGCGACCGCCGTACTTGCATTTGGAGTCGGTATCGCGGTGGGGGCGATGATGAGCGGTGGATGTTGCGCTTGGGGGTATAGCAGTTGGAACTGTGGCTGGCACGGCACCACTACTGTGGTGTATCACGGCAGTACGTACTACGGAAACAGCGCCTGGCACGGCGGCTACTACGGCTCCAGTGCGAGTGCCTATGGACCATACGGTAGCGCGCATGCCAGCAACGGCTATAACCCGTCCACCGGGACTTACGCGCGGGGTGGCACAGTCTCGAACGGCTACGGCAGTGTAAGTGCCGGTCAAGCATACAACCCAAGAACCGGGGCTTCTGCCTCGACCGTGCAAGGTTCCAATGCCTATGGCAACTATGGAGCCTCGACGGTTTCGAAAAACGGCACCACTGCGTACACCCAGCATCAAACGACCTCGCAAGGAACCACGGCGTCGATGCAAGCCACGAATGGTGCCTCGGCTTATGGCGCGTCGGGCAAGTATGGCAACAGCGCCGCGGTTGGTCAGACCGCAAACGGCAACAAGTACGCGACCGCGAACGGCAACACCTACAAGAACACCGGGAGCGGTTGGTCGAACACTAATGGAAGCTCGAACAGCGCGTATAAATCCAGCGCATCAGGCTGGGGAGGGCAGGAAAAGAGCGGCGGGTCATCGGCCTTCGGCGACAGTAGTGGCGGCTGGGGTGACCGGTCGGCGAGTTCTCGTGGCTGGTCGAGCGGCGGCGGCGGCGGTGGATGGGGTGGTCGCCGGTAAAACCAACGCTGCAGCTGCAAGCCAGGCCAAGTCTGGTGTGCTCATGAACTGTCGTATCGTGGAAAGTTTTGGAGGATAGGTATGTCGCGAGCTACCCGCAAAATCGCTGTTACGGCTGGTTTCACACTTCTGGCGCTAATCATTCTCCTTGCCGGCTGTAATAAGTCCGACAAGCCTTCCTATGCAGTGTTCGCATCACCTGACGACGCGGGCAACGGGCTTCTGCAAGCGGCGAAGTCAGGGGATCTAAACACGGTGCTGGCAATTTTCGGTCCGGAATCGAAACAGATCATCTTCTCTGGCGATCCCGTGCAGGACAAGGCCACGGTCGACGCATTTGTGGCGGCTTACGGCGTGATGCACCGCTGGCGCAAGATGCCCGACGAAGCCCAGATCCTGCTCATCGGAGCTGACAATTTTGCCTTCCCGATTCCGCTGAAGAAGAATGCCGCGGGGCAGTGGTACTTCGATACGGTTGCGGGAAAAAGCGAGATTCTGGCGCGCCGTATTGGCCGGAACGAACTGGCAGTCATCGACGTTTGTTGGGCGCTGGCCGATGCCCAGGCCGAGTACTTCTCACAAACTCACGATGATGGAAGCACAAAACAATACGCTCTGAAGTTTATCAGTGACACTGGCAAGCAGAACGGTTTGTACTGGGAGTCGCCCGAAGGTCAGCCCAGAAGCCCGCTTGGGCCGTTGGCGGCATTCGCGACCGACGAAGGGTATACCGTAAAGCCGAACTCGAGCGCACCTTTCCATGGCTACAACTTCCATATGCTGAAGCGGCAAGGCAGCAACGCGCAAGGTGGTGCGAAAGACTATGTGGTCGACGGGAAGATGTCCGGTGGCTTCGCCTTCGTCGCCTATCCGGCTGAATACGGCAATTCGGGCGTGATGACGTTCATCATTAACCAGGATGGCGTGCTATTTCAGAAGAATTTGGGAAAAACCACGAAGGAAACGGCCACCGCAATGACAGAGTTCGATCCCGGTGACGGCTGGAGCGAGGTACAGTAGTGAGGGTCTCCCTCGCTCCCTAGAACCGCCCGCGAGTCATCCACCGGAAGCAAGGCAGTTGAATCGACGGCTATCACTATCGCATCTTGACCAGGCAAGGAAAGACACCTCGTGGGGGTGCCAAGAGTTACATCGTGAACGGGGAAATGATCCTTGGCTGTGCGTTCGTTGCTTATCCCGCCCAGTACCGTTCGTCAGGAGTGATGACCTTCATCGTCAACCATTCTGGACTGATTTACCAGAGGGACCTCGGACCCTAAACTGCAGATTTGGCGAGCGCGATGAACGAGTATGCGCCGGATGAGACCTGGAGAAGGGCAGACAAGTAAGTCAACAGAATTCGCGCAACTTACTTGACGACGTCGAGCAGATCCTCCAACCCGTACCAGGGGTTATTCGCTGGACGCCGAACGTCGCAGCTGCCGTATCACCTGTAAACACTGACAGTAGTGGCATTGCTCACTGCGCCATAGTATGGGCGTTCGGCGCGCGGTAAAGATCACGACGCGGTGTGAACGGGATTATACCTCTTTAAGTACTGAGAAAAATGGAAGAGTAAACCATGGCCTCATTCTGACCGCGGTATCCCGGGTTCGCGATTTTGATCAAAACGAAAGTGTACTTGGTACGTCTACAACGCGAAATCAGCGATGGCGTGACGCCGGAGTGGGTAAATTCCGGCCCGCGCTGCTCTGCGTCTTTTTTCTCGGCATAGTTCTACCCAGCATAGCCGCGCCAGTTGGTTCTGCTCCCCGCTCACGCCCACAGCACATCGAAGTGCTTTTCCTTTCCTCGGAAGATCCAGATTTGCCCGACGTCGCCGCCATGATCGAGCAGACCGAGACCCGCATTCTTGATGGGTCCGACAGGCCTGTTCACTTTAGTTTCGAGTATCTCGAGCCTTCTCCATCCTTCGAGGACCCGTCTCGCAAACAGGCAACGGCTTCGTATCTCCTCCAGAAGTACCACGGGCAGACTTTCGACTTGGTGATTGCTATCGACGAAGGAACGGTGGCGTTTGCGGAAAGCATTCGAACGAAGCTGTTTCCCGATGCGGCGCTCTTGTTCTTTGTGACCGATCCTCAGAACCCTTCAAGCTGGCTCAACCACGAACCAGGCACGACGGGTGTCATCCGGAAGTTGAATTACCTGTCCACGCTGCAGCTGGCTTTGCGGCAAAATCCCGGTACTTCCCACGTGATCGTCATTTCGGGCTCGTCGGTCGACGAGAAACGTGCATCGCAGATAGCGCACGACCAGTTTCGCGGATATGAGTCGAATCTGGATTTTCGATACTTGACGGATCTGCAGTTCTCACAACTGCAACCCCTTCTGGCGCATACGGAACCTGACAGCATCATCCTTTTCCTCGATTTCGTAACCGACTCCCGTGGTGTGCAATTTATCCCCGCGCGCATTCTGCCGGCGATTTCCAAGACGGCAAACAGACCGATCTATGGAACCTTCTCTTCCCTCGTCGGCACGGGAGTGGTGGGTGGGAGCGTGGCGGATCTGGGCGAGGTGGGACGGATCCTGGGGAATGATGGGGTGCGAATTCTAAAAGGGGAGGAGCCGGAGAAAATTCCGGTTACGACCGGCGATTTCCAGCACTATGTGGTCGACTGGCGCCAACTACGCCGCTGGGGATTTTCAACGAATGAGCTTCCGAAGGAAAGCGAGGTACGCTACTGGGAATACTCGCCATGGGAGCTCTACCGATGGAGAATCCTGGGGCTATCCGCAGTGCTGCTGATCGAAACACTGCTGATCATTTTGCTGCTTCGCAACATCACCAAAAGCAAGCGTGCTCAAGTCGCCCTGCGTCTAAAAGAGGAAGACCTTGCTGAAGCGCAGAACCTTGCACGCGTGGGTAACTGGTTTTGGGATCCAAAGCACAAGGTTATCACCTGGTCGAAGGAGCTTTGCCGCATCCACGGACTTGATCCCCGCTTGCCCCTACCCGCCTACGAGGAATTAGCACGGCTTTTCACCCCCGATAGTTGGGCCCGTCTGACTGGCGCGATGAAGGAGGCCGAGCGATCGGACTCAATTTGGGAAGTCGACGTGGAATTGGTACGTCCAGATGGCAACCACAAGTGGGCCACCGCTCGTGGTATGGCGGTGCGAGATGCCACCGGCCGTGTGATCCACCTTCGCGGCACGACTCAAGACATCACCGAGCGCAAGCGGGCTGAGCAGGCGGTGCTGGAAAGCGAGAGGCGGTTTCGATTGGTCGCCAACACCGCTCCTGTGATGATCTGGACTTCTGGCGTCGACAAGCTGTGCGACTACCTCAATCAGCCATGGCTCGAGTTCACCGGCCGGCCCCTTGCAGCGGAGCTTGGAAACGGTTGGACAGAAGGAGTCCACCCCGACGACCTGAAGGCATGCATGGACACCTACACCACGGCGTTCGATGCACGCCAGCCTTTCGAGATGCAGTATCGGCTCCGGCGGCATGACGGCGAATACCGCTGGGTCCTTGACTCGGGTGTGCCGAGATTTAGCGGTGACAATTCGTTTGCTGGCTACATAGGCTCTTGTATCGATATCACCGATAGAAAGCTCGCCGAAGAGACTCTTTCCACGGTGGGCCGGAGGTTGATACAAGCACAGGAGGAAGAACGAAGCCGAATTGCGCGCGAGTTGCACGACGATATCAACCAGAGGCTGGCGTTGCTGGCGAACGGACTCCAGGAATTTGAGCGAGTCACATCAGGGAATAACGATCGGTCGCAATCCAAGGACCTGCATGACCTTTGGCAGCTGACCAGTGAAATCGCGACTGACATCCAGCACATGTCTCATCAGTTGCATCCGTCGAAGCTACAGTACCTTGGGCTCGCAGCAACCCTGCGCGATCTCTGCCATGAGTTTTCCGTCCTGCACAAGATAGAGGTCGAGTGTGTGGTGCGGGATCTACCAGAAGACTTCGAGAGAAGCACCTCTCTCAACCTGTTCCGCGTTGTGCAAGAGTCGTTGCGCAATGTGGCTAAACACAGTCATGCTCATCACGTGAAAGTGGAATTTACCTGCGAATCGGGCGTGATCCAGTTGCGCGTCTCCGACGATGGAGTTGGATTCGAACCAGAACTGACACGAAACAAGCATGGCCTCGGACTGATCAGCATGCGGGAGCGGCTACGGTCCGTCGGCGGCACACTTTCGATCTGGTCGAAGCCATCCCTCGGCACCCAGGTGGAAGGCCACGTTCCGGTTACCAAAAGGCGTGTTCGCAGCACAGAGGAATCCGTGGCTTAAAGGACTTCCTGCTCTCGCAACCGTCAGTTTTGACAGTAGGCAACCCCTTGAAAGTCAAAATAATATCGTCTAGTTAAGGTTGGTCGGGAGGCCCGTTTGTCTCAGGCAACCCTGAGCGGTGACATTTGCACGTCAGGTGCAACGCTCTCCGCCACCTATCGAGAGGCCGTGTCTGTGCCTAGAACAACCATCCTTCTTGCCGACGACAACCTTGTCGTTCTTGACCACGTTCGTAAAATGCTTGAAAGGGAGAAGGATTACAAGGTCGTTGCGGTCGTGTCCGACGGAACAAGTGTTGTCCGCGAATACCTTCGGCTCCGGCCCGACATCATCTCACTCGATATTTCCATGGGCCCAGAGAGCGGGATCGATATAGGCCGGCAGCTGCGAGATTCAGGGTGTGACGCCAAGATCATCTTCCTCACCGTCCACCAAGACTCTGACTATGTGAACGCCGCCATGGGAGCAGGGGGGTCGGCCTATGTTGTGAAATCACGGTTGAACACGGATCTCCTTCCCGCTATCAATGCGGTGCTTTCCAACAAGCTCTTTGTCTCCCCGACCCTGATGCGTTGACCCTGTTGAAGCGTGCCACCACGCATGCGGGGAGGCCTTTGGTAAGCAAAGTATTGCGCACCCTGCGAAAGCGGCGCGCCGCTGCCAATCCAGAGAGTATCCCATTGAAGACCGGCTGTAAGTATTGACAGTTACATCACAGTTTCGTGCCGTGTACGGTTCGGCACTAGATGTCAGCTTCGGCTCGTTGAGGGCTGTTCCGAGTCGCCAGAGGTATAGGTGCGCTCTTTACGCGAACTCGAGCGTCTGCTGCTGATCTTCGGGGGGCTTATGGTCGCCCTATACGTTGCAGCCAACATGCATCGGACGGTTCTGTCCAGTGGTGAATTAGGGAGGTTCAAAGCTCGGCAACTGGCTTCGGGCACCAGCCCTCACCGGCCGGTACTGACCTCCGAGAATCCGAACTTCGATTTGTGGTCGCGGCAACGCATCAGGGACTACGAGGAGAGCCTCGCGGCACAATTCGAGCCCGCCATCGCTGTCCTCCGCATACCAAAGATTCACGTCGAAGTCCCTGTCCTGGAAGGAACCGATGACCTGCGCTTGAACCGGGGAGTGGGGCACGTGGTCGGTACAGCCAATCCGGGGGAGAGCGGCAATATGGCCATTGCCGGACATCGCGACGGATTCTTCCGCGGTCTAAAGGACATCGGTCTCGGCGACACGATTGAAATCGATTCGTGCTATGCGTTTGTCGAGATTGGATCGGTACCGGCTGAATCCTGAGGAAGCCAAGAATGAAGGGCAGTTCGTCGCAACCGATGATCAGCCTCCTGCAAGGGGTCGCATGTGTAGTCATTATTATGTGGGGAATCCGGACCGCCTCCCCTCTCCTCATGCCACTCGCGATGGCCCTTCTACTTGCCTACGCGTTTGTGCCATTGCCTCAGTGGCTCATGCAACGTTTCCGCCTCGGGAAGACCGCGGCGCTGCTGTTGACGGTGGCCTTGTTAGGAACATTGAACGTGATCACGGTTATCCTCCTATACGACAGTGTCGGACGGATGAGGACAAGACTGCCCGTGTACCATGAGCGCTTCATGGCTCTTTTTGAAAAGTCCGTGGTTTTCACGAATGCGCACGGCATCAACTTTGCGAACCTCTCTACTGCGAAGGTGGCCACCTCCGACCGTATCCTCGAGTTTTCCCGCATGGCCCTCAGCGGGGCAGGTAGCTTTCTGGGGGATGGCCTGCTGATTTCTGCGCTGGCGTGGATTCTCCTGATCCAGATGGTGGGGGATGCCGGAGCCAAGAGAGGCGCCCTGGCCGAGAAGCTAGCCTACTATGGCAGCGATGTGCAGCGTTACATAGCGATCTCGGCCGAGACTGGTATCATCACCGCGCTGGCCAACTTGATTGTGTTCGTCGCTGTAGGCGTGGATTTTCCCATCATTTGGTGCGTCCTGTACTTTTTTCTCCACTTCATCCCCAATGTTGGGTTCATCTTAGCCATTGTGCCACCGGCTTTTTTGACATTGCTCACGTTGGGTTGGAAGAAGGCCCTTCTAGTGGCGGGCTGCCTGATCCTAACTCAAATGCTGACGGACTATGGGCTCACGCCGATTCTCATGAAGAAGGGAGTGGATATATCCCTTCTCGAAATCACCGTATCGCTTATGGTTTGGGGCTTCCTGCTGGGCCCGGCGGGCGAGATTCTCGCGATTCCGTTGACCATCACCCTGAGAAAATTTATCGAGCAATTGTCGACGGACGCAGAGCTCGATGCGCGCGCCATCGGCGTGACCTCTCCCACGCAACCTGTCGTTGAAAGCAGCGCCCTGGCGGGTGCATGAAGCTGGGTACCGTCGTCCGAGTGGCAGCGTTTGCTGTTCGTCAGTAGACGCTTCTTCTCGAGCGACTGCTAGTTTTACCAGTGGTGTCCCTCCCCGTCTTCCGTTATTTAAGGTGAGAACAAGAACCGGAAGCTTTGAACCCGCAACCTGAACGGGATGGGTTCGTCGCCAGAACAAGGGCAATCACGCTCAGATCAGGTTTGTTCTAGGCAGCCTCCGCACAGCCGATAAAAAGGATGGGGAAGACATATATGAGGCAGACTTCGAAACCAATGGTGGCGTTTACCGTTTTACTGTGCTGTTTGTCGGTCGGGATGGCCTACGGCGCATCGAACGGCCAGAACGTCAAAATCAAGGGATTGATCACCACACGAACCGGAGAGACTCTGGTCATCAAAACCGCCGATGGCGGCAATGTCACGGTGGTTCTCACCGATGCCACCAAGGTGCAACAGCCAAAGGGTCTCGGTCTTCGCAAGAAACAGATGTCAGTCACCGTGCTCATCCCGGGCCTCAAGATTTCGGTGAATGGGGTCGGCGATGCACAGCGGGTGACGGCCAAGACCATCACCTTCGACGCAGACGATCTGCAACTAGCCGAAACCATTCAAGCCGGGTTGACACCGACTAAACACGCGGTTCAGGCCAATCAGCAAAACATCGCGACGAACAAACAGGACATTCAAACCAATCAGCAGGACATTGCTGCCAACCAGGTCCAAACTACTGCCAACAAGCAGCAGATCACCTCCAATCAGGGGCAGATCGAAGCCAGCCAGCAAGACATTGAGGCAGCCAACAAACGCTTCTCCGAGCTCAGTGAGTTTGACACCAAGGGCAACGTGAACGTCAATTTCGCAGTTGGAAAATCAGTAATCTCGGCGAGCGATAAAACGGCCCTCTCGGCGCTGGCGCACGATGCCGTGAATCTGACTGGCTACATCATCCAGGTGAAGGGTTATGCCGACTCCTCGGGCAACGCGGCCATGAATCAGCAATTGAGCATGGACCGTGCCCAGGCGGTGATTGCCTATTTGATCCAGGACTGCAACGTGCCGGTGCGGCACATTATAGCGCCAGGAGCCATGGGCACGGCCGATCCCACCGCAACCAATGAGACGGCACAGGGTCGAGCGGAAAACCGTCGCGTCGAAGTGAAGGTCCTGGTGAACAAAGGTTTGGCAGGACAATAACCCCAGTCACAGCCTTTATTCCAAGAGGCCTCACGTTCGAACCTTGGGGTTCCAACGTGAGGCTTCTGGCATACGGTACTGTCAGAGGCTTTGGCAAAGTCTGAAGTGCAGAGAAGTTCGCCAGGATTACCCAAGCCGAGCGACCGATAGCTGTTATCCATCGCCCTCGGCGCCGCGTCTCGTCGTCCAGTTAGTCTCGAAGACCTAGAGGCTTCTTGAATCGCTGGCTACAGCGCTGCCGCCATGCTCGTTCCCGCAGCTTCAAAGACGTCGGCGGCTTCCTGTTCAGCGATCGGCACAAACGCCTGCACCACCTCAGGATTAAACTGGGTACCACTGCTGCGGAGCAGGCGCGCAATCGCTTCCGCGTGCGGAAGCCCTTTCCGGTAGCAACGGTTCGAAACCATCGCGTCGAAAGCGTCGATGACGGAAATAATTCGCGAAACCACTGGAATGTCGTTCCCCTTGAGTCCAGCCGGATATCCGCTCCCATCCATGCTCTCGTGATGGTGTAATGCGTAGAGACTCGCTTCTTCGAGACCGGGGAACTGGCGGAGAATTGACCAGCTGTATTCCGGATGACGGTTAATAAGGACGCGTTCTTCGGGCGTGAGCGGGCCCGCTTTTCTCAGAATCGCATCTGGGACACCGATTTTGCCGACGTCGTGCAGCAACGCGGCGACTTCAACCTGGTAGAGTCGTTCTTCCGGAATGTCCATCTTCCGGGCCACACGTAGTGCCCATTCCGCCAGTCGCGTGCTGTGGACCCCGGTGTTGATGTCCTTCAGGTCGAGCATCTGGTTAAACGCGCAAACCACAGAGTTGCGGAACGCGAGATGCTGCTCTTCCAGTTCCTTGACGCGGAGCGCCAGTCCGGACACATCCAAAACCGGATTTAAGCTTGCCGCCATATCGTCGTGGGCTCGCGTTTCAGAGCTCGGTTTTTACAGCAAGAGATGGCACGCTTGAAGCGCCTGGTATGTATCCAAGCGTCCGAAGCCGAGATTCAGGTTTCCGATGTAGTCGGCATTCGCCAGACCGAGCGGAACCGTCGCACTGGGACAGTTGCTATTGGCGCCTAACATGAGCGCTGCTGTACCGGCTACGAAAGGAGTACTAAATGATGTGCCCCATCCGGCGGCCCAGGTGCCCCACGGATAGGTGGTAACAACACCTTCTCCAGGCGCAGCCATAAACACGGGAGGTGTGCCGTAATTCGTGAACGTGGACTGGACATCGGTATTCGAAGTCGAAGCGACGTCGATGACCCCGGGGAGCCCGCCCGGATAAACTATTGTGTCCTCGCTGTTGTTTCCAGCCGACGCCACGGAAATCACGCCGTGGCTGTTCGCATACTTGATAGCCGTCGCGAGTTCCGCTGAGTAACTCGTGTAATTGAAGCTCATGTTCATTACATTGGCGCCGTTAGCGACCGCGTAGTAAATAGCGCGCAGGATGTTGGAGTCATATGCCGTGCCGTTCGAGGAAAACGCCTTGAGCGGCATGATCTTGGCCTCGGGCGCGACCAAGTGTATGATGCCGGCGGTCATGGTTCCATGTCCAAAGTCTGAGTACGCGGGGCCGTCCAGGACTGCGACGGTGCGCTGATCGAGCACCGCGACTGTCCGCTGGTCCAGCGTCGCGGGTTGCGCCTCACTCATATTGGGGGCGGCTGGAGCGTTGGTCATTTCCGAACCACCGCTGGTATTGGTGGTGAAGTCGTAGCCGTCAATCAGAACACTTTGTAGTACCGGGTTGGTGGGATCGACCCCGGTGTCAATGTCTGCAACTTTCGTTCCAGCGCCTGCCACCTTAAATGTCGACTGAGTTTGGGCCGTGCGAACTAACTCATTCGCGGGCTGCACAAGATAACCCTGCCAAACCGTTGCACCGTAGTAAGGCATGGGCGTCTCGTCCGTTAAATACGATGCGGTGGAGCTCGCGTCCGGTTGCGGCGCTGTCACGACCTGATCGATCTCCACATCGACGATGCCGAGCTGAAGACTGATATTGAGCAGGCCCGTAACTGGATTGAGAACGGCGGGGAGAGTCACCAGGAACAACTGCCCGTTGGGGTCCCCGAGACCTTCTACGACGGTGCAGCCGGTCAACAAGCAGACCAGTTTGACACCCGGAAGCCCCAGCGAGTCGCGCACAATCAGACGCGTTTGTGCCTGGGCAGCCGGCGCGCAAAAAGCGGTCAGCAATAGCAGAAGGCAAGGCACCATGCCCGCGCGCCGAAGATTCAGATGCGATTTAGCGTTCCCCATAGTATTCCCCTTATGGACCATGCCCCAGAGCGCGAGTGTAGAGCGGAACCTTGGTGCTATCCACTTACACCCGTACTCTTTCTGAAGTAACTCGTTCTGTTTCCTTTGGTAATCCATTGTGGTTACCTTTACCTCGGGTTTGTCAGCGGAATCCGCACCGTATTGCGGTCTTCCGACTTAATCGACAACCAGAGATGATCTTTCGCTTCAAACTCAACCTGGAACTCTCCCGCAGCGTTGACCGACGTGGCCCCGACCAGCTGGTCATGTTCGGTTGACAACTCGACGGTCGCGCTCTGCGAGGCTCGCGCCTTTTGCTTGTCCAACACCTGGCCGATCAAGTGCAATTCCTTGGAGTGCGCGCGACGGCCGAAACGCAGATCCACAGTCAGACCTTCGGCTTCGTAAACCACCTGCCATACACTGAGCGCGCCGCTGCGCACGCCCGCCGGCAGCGGCTGTGCAAAGCTGTCAAAGACCAAGCTTGCTAGGGTCCACTTCCGAGGCTGCTTCGCCGGCTGGCTGGCGAAGCCCAACTTCACCAGGCGCGCCAGATTCTCCGGCGGCGTATAAGCAGCTTCCTCGGTTGCGAGCCTTTGAACCCGTCTCCAGGCGTCAAGAGCCGTCTGGCATTTCGGACAACCTGTGTCGAGGTGTGTCCGGATGTCTCTGCTGATTTCGGATCCGCTCACTCCGCGGACAAAATCAGCGCAGCGTTCTTCTGAAAAATGCCGCATTCTTATCCTCACAGTATCTTCGGGGGCTACTACAAAAGGGATGGCAGGGACTCAGAAAATACAGGCCGCAATCAATAAAATTCGACGGCCAGTTACCCCTTTCCTATCAACAAGAAAGGGGCCCAGTGGTAGGGATGGGGGCGACGCTCACGCAGGCCGATGCATGCCGCCTGCATGGCTTCCGCCTTCGAGCGCCCATTCTGGAGCTGGGTATAGAACTGGACCATGAACTCCTTAGTACTGTCGTCGTGAACGTCCCACAGGCTCAGTACGAGCGACTGCGCTCCCGCCTGCAGTAAGCCGCGAACTAAGCCCATTAACTCGTCCCCGGGAGTAACTACATTCAGCCCGGTGGCGCAACCGCTTAGCACAACCAGTTCAACTGGAAGTTGCAAGTGGGCCATATCGTAAAGGCTAAGGTGCGACGTTCCCAACCGAATCGATGAGAACATCGGGTTGTCTTGACGAAAGTATCCGTGCGTCGCGATGTGTAGCGACTTGCTGCGCTGCCCACAGGTTTGCAAGACATTCTCGGTTGCATCTACTCCCAGAAACAGCCTGGCATTCGGCAGAATCCGCGCCAGGGCTTCCACTTCCTCGCGAATGGCGGGAGTGCGTTCATCGGGCACCCCGAGGATCAGAGAATCGCCGGCGTGGTTGACCGGTTTCGTCTGGCAGTGTGCGTAAACGCTGGCGCTGGGCGCGTAGGAGATGGTGAACTGATCAACCAAGTACGAGTCGCCATCGTGTAAGGCATGAAACGGAACATAGTGAAGCACCCCGTGCTGTACAAAGACAACATGCCGAACATCGAGCAAGTGCCGGATAGGCGCAACTAACTCTTGATACAGACTCTTGAGGTGCGCCTCGGTTGATTCCAGCAACGTCTGGCTGAAGGTAGCCACGTATTGTGGATCAAGGCGGAATTTCGCCATCTGGAATTGCAGAAGCTGCAGCAACTTTTGAATTCGTGATTGCACCGTGACCGGACAGATGTGGAGTTTGTCTCGGGTCAGCACGCATACAACGATCCGGTCGTGCGCGCAAAAGAACTCGACCAGGGCGGTATCGGCGGGGAGCACGGAGCGTATCTGCTCCAGAGACATGGTGGAGGGAACCTGCACGCCCGCTTCGTTCGCTTCCGCAACCGTGGCTTCTTTCACCGCCCGCATGAAATCGGCTTCTCGCGACCGCGCTTGTTGCTCTAGCTGCTGCACCCGCTCTTGCGAACGTTCCTCTGGTCGCAGTTGTTCGCGCTCAATCAAGTTGTAGTACCAGTTCAGCTCTTCCCGCAGGTTGCGGATCGAACGCACGAGTTCGCTCTGCCCAGGGTCGGTCGCCGTCGGCACGTGTACCGGCTGGTTCAGGAGATCCATGAGGGTCCGGGATTTCGATTGCTCGATGTAAGCGAACGCCTCCTCGAAGCTGTTCTGTCGGCGCAGGCAAATGTCGACCAGGCTCTCGTAGACTTCAAGTTTGTTCTCGAAAAACGCGATCTTTAGCTCTTCCCCACGCAGGCTGCTGCGCAACCGCTCGACTGACGCACGCGCGCGGCAGTATGACTGGTAGGCCGCATCTTCGTTCCCGGTTATGCGTTCCACCTCGCCCGTCAGAAACTCAGCTTGGTAGAGAAGCATCGGCGAATCCAGGTTCTCCAGGTCTTTCAGCGCCGTCTGGCAGTGTGTTTTCGCGAGACTGTTGTCGCCGAGGCGCAACGCAACTCTCGCCAACAATAGTTCGGCCAACACCGCTTTTCCACGCATTGATGATGTTGACGCGCCGAAGAACGCGTGCGCCGCCGCGCACAGACGCCGCGCCTCAAACAGACGGCCCTCTGTGAACAGCACCAGTGCCTGGTACAGGTCAATCAGCGAAGGCCAAACCTGATTCTGGTCGCGGACAAACATCT
Organism: uncultured Acidobacteriaceae bacterium; assembly: GCA_963747545.1. Lineage (GTDB taxonomy): Bacteria > Acidobacteriota > Terriglobia > Terriglobales > Acidobacteriaceae > Acidiflorens. Next base: position 1,170,926 of record CAVVFQ010000007.1, read on the forward strand.
CTTTCGCCTGTGCAAACAGCTTGACCGCCTCAAATGCCTGGCCCTGGCGGCTGGCCGCAATGGCGGCAAAGCCCAACGCTTTCGCCGCTTCATAACCAAAGCCGAGTTCGTGAAAGCCTTGGTTCGCTGCCCGTCCCAGTTCTCCTGCTTCGGCGCTGAGATTCAATTCAAGATAAATCTCGGAAAGGTCGAGATTGCAGAGTGCAAGCTGGTAGACGTCGTTCACTTTCTTGGCGCTGGCGGATGCATCCCGAAGCATTTGGATCGAACGCCCGTACTCTCCTCGCAGGAAATACAGGTAGGCGATGTTGTAATCGGCGTAGGCAACCAGAATCGGCATGTTCTTCTGTTCGCAGTGCCGGCGCGCGACCTGGTGCAGTTCGAGCGCCTTGGGAAAATCGTTCAGACTGATGTGGCAAAGCGACATGTTACTGAGGACAGCCGCCAACCCTTCGGCATCATCGTGGGCCAACATCTGCTCGTACGCGCGCTGGTAAAACGTGAGCGCATCGGTGAATCGATCCTGCCGATGATAGATATTTCCAATGTTGATTTCGAGGCGTGCCAGGCGCCGGGTGTCGCCCAGGCGCCGGAAGATCGCACCGGCGCGCTCTCCGGCGGCGAGCGCCTGATCATACCGGCCTAACAACAGCAACGACTGAATCGATCCGCTCAGAGTCCGGGCAAGTTCAGCTTCTTCCCCGGTCTGCTCAAACAGAGCGATTGCCTGCGCGTGCAGTTGAATGGCTTCCCAGTGCCCATCGAGCGCGTACATGGCGTTCGCTTTGGCACGGAAGCTGCGGGCAATCAGGCTTGGATTCCCGAGAGCTTGGGCAACATTCAAGGCTGCATCCGCCAGCCGCTTGGCGCGATGCGTGTCGATTCGAACTTCCTGCCAAACTCTGTCGGTGAGAATCTTTACGATTTCATCCCACGGGGCGCCCGGGTTTTGTATCACCAACTGAGTGCGGCTGGGGGCATCGTCAAGCGCGAGCAAGCGCTCGATCATCGCATCGGATTCGGTCTTCTGAACCGCCAGGACGCTCATCTAAAAGCCCCTCTTTTCAAGGTATTTTCTGAGATACGCCAGGCAGCGGGCCCGGATCGCCCCGATCGAACCCGTCGCCATTCCCAACTCATCGGCCACCGCCTCGTAGGGCCGTGGAGGAATTTCGAAGAAGAGCAACCGGACCATCCGCTCGCACTTTTCCGGCAACTCGCAGATGGCGTCGCGCAGTATTTGTTCTTGTTCGAGTTGCACCAGCATGTGTTCAGGGAGATCGTCGGCGCTGCCGGCACGCAGCACGGCCTTGCCGTCTGTACCCTCCGGTTCGAGTTCGACCAGCCTGCCGGCGGCGCGCTGGTAACGGAGGCACGTGTGATAGCAGGTCTGCATCAGCCACTTCGGCAAGGCGCGGTGTTCGCGCAGGCGCGGTAGCTCCGAAAGCAGGTCCACGCACACGGACTGAAAAATGTCTGCCGCATCCTGATGCATGCCCAGCTTGACCGGTATCGAGTAGATGAGGTTCTTGTACTTGTCAATCAACGCCGACCAGGCGTCCTGATCGCCTTGCAGACAGCGGGCTATCAGGCGTTCGTCTGATGAGTTGTCGGGTCGCTCTGGGGCCCTTCCTGTGGCCGTTCCCGTCATCGAACTCCCGCGTTCTCCTGAGCCGGGCCACGAACGTAAAGTTCGTCCGCGTTCCACAACGTATAAGGATCCATCACGGCCGGATGGAAGTTGCCGACTCGGCTGCTGGCGGTCGCCAGAATGTTGGGGGTGCCAAGGAAGATGAAAGGAAGATTCTCGGCGATCAGTTGTTGCGCGCGATCGTATAACTGTTTGCGCCTGGCATAGTCGAGAGTGACCATTTGTTGTTGCATTAATTGGTCTAACTCGCGCTCCCAGTCAGTTGCCGGCTGAGTTTCGCCGAGATGCCATAAATGCGATGTTCCGGCGAAGCTCCACACATTCATCTCCGGATTTGGGTCCGCATCTCCGCCGCCCAGCCCCATGATCGCGGCATCGTAATCAAAGCTCTGAAATACGCGGTCGATCAGGGCGCGAAATTCCAGTGGGACAACATGCACCTGCATGCCGAGGTGCGCAAGGTCATCCTGCAGCAGGGTTGCCATCTTCATGCGCTGGCTGTTCGATGAGTTAGTGATGATTGAGAATTCGACCGGCCGTCCTCGAGTGTCCAGCAGCTGGCCCGCTGAGTTCCACGAATATCCGGCCGACTTCAGCAGCTGGCGCGCCCCTTCGACCGATCGCGCCGGATGCGGGATCGCTTGATTGATCCAGAGCTTGTTGCCCGGCCCGACATTTCCCCACAAGGCCGCCCCGCGCGCGCCGTAGACAAGGCGCACGATCGACTCCCGATCAACCGCTGCCGAGATTGCCTGACGAAACTTTAGATCGGCAAACCAGGCCTGCGCGCCGGCAACTTCGTCGAGTTTCTTCCCGTTGAGGTCGTTCAGGTTGAAGAGCAGAAAGTTATATTCGAGACCAGGGCCCATATCGGCGAGTTGCGACCCGGTGCGGGATTTCTCCTGCGCCAGCAGGTTGTAATTCTCCGAGCTGAGCCGGCTGATGATGTCGGTCTCACCTGCCTCGAAGCGCATCACTTGCGCGTCTTCGGTACCCACGAACAGAAACACGAGTTCGTCCAGGTAAGGCAGCCGCTGGTTCTCGCGGTCAACCTTCCAGTAGTAAGGATTGCGTTCCACCACGACTCGCTGCCCCGGCACATACTGCTTAAGCCGAAACGGGCCCAATCCAGCTATTTCAGGAGCCGGCGCATTTAATGACCACGCTTGCGCGAAATGGCCCTCGCGGTAGGGTTTCTCGAGCAGGTGCTTCGGCAGCATCGCCAGTCCGTCGAATAATCTCTCGGCCGCTGCATAGGGACGCGGCAACATGAAGCGCACCGTGTACTGATCGAGTTTAGTAACCACGATCGGCTTGCCCTCGATAATCAGCAGGTCGCGCTGCGGCGAATCGACCGCCTCATCCATGTAGACACCGAATGAGAAAACCACATCGTCCGCGTCGAACGGATGCCCGTCGGAGAAGCGGATTCCCCTGCGGAGCTGCAGGGTAAAGGTGCGGGCGTCGGGAGATACCTTCCAGGATTTCGCCAGCGCGGGCTCGGTCTGCTGCGATGATCGGTTAATCTCGATCAGATCGCCCATCAGACGCCCGATTACCTCGCGCGAAACCGAATCGGTGGCGGTGACCGGGTTGAGCGTCTTCGGTTCGGAGCGTTGGCCAATGGTCAGGTGTCCGCCGTAGCGGCCGGAAACCTCAGTCAGGCGCGCAAGTTCCTCGCCGGGTTGAGCCGCTTCCGGAGCGGGCGCCGCCGCAAAACATGCACCCGCGAGCAGGCACACGCGTAGCAGGGCGAGGCGAACCATTACTTTCATCACGACCCCTTACCCCACAGAACGGTTTCCTAGGTTGTTACTTGAGATTTTAACCGGGAGTGAAGTACATCAGCGAGGTAACTATAGAGTACGGAAGTAATCACCAAAGCGCATGCCGGAGCCAGAAGCCATCCATAGGATACCAGGACGCTGTACTGCTGCAGCGTACTGAGCATGTTGCCCCAACTCGGAACCGGCTCACTGACTCCGAGGCCGAAGAAGGAAAGCGTCACTTCGGCCGCTATATACCGGGGAACGAGCAGCGCCGCCTGGGTTAAGAGCACGCCGAAGGCTTCCGGCAGAATGTGCCGCCGCATGAGGTAGAAATCAGATCCGCCAAAGCCCCGCGCCGCCAGAACATAGTTGCGGTTTCGCGAGCTGAGAACGATTCCCCGCACCAGTCGTGCGGGCCGGGCCCAACCAATCAAGCCAATCACTCCCGTCAGCAAAAAGAACGTGCGCAGCGCACTCAGATGCAGCGGCAAGAATGCGCGCACGCCAAGCAGGAAGTAGAGCCACGGCAGCGAGAGAAAAAGCTCAGTGACTCCCATCAACCCCTCGTCAATCCACCGCCCGTAGTACCCAGCTATGATTCCGAGAATGCTTCCGGCCAACAGGGTGATGAAGGTTGCCGTGATCCCGGCGGCAACTGAAATCTGCCCGCCAAACAGAACGCGAGAGAATTCATCACGTCCGTAGCCGTCGGTCCCGCAGAGCAGGATTTTTGCTGGCTCGGCGACTCCGAATAGATGCACAGTTGTTTCGTAAATCCCCAGGAGCTTGTAACTCGGCCCGCGAACAAGAAAGCGGACAGGGTAGGCGTGAGTTCGGTCCTCCTGATAACTTCCGGCCTGATCACCCTCCAGCACACGCGTCGATGCGTAAACGAACGGCCGCAAATGGAACCCCGAGGTATCCGTGAAATGTAATCGCGTGGGCGGAACATACGGCAGCTCGCGGTCCTGGGTGGTGGGATCGTAAGGCGCAACAAAACCAGCGAACAGCAGGATTAGATGCAATCCCACGAGCACGGCAATCAGGATGGCGGTGCCGGTTCGCAATCTGGTTCGCAATCGAGTTGGCAATCGAGTTGGCAATCTATCGCGCCTCTGATCCCTCTCTGCGAATTCTCGGATCCAACGCGAGCAGCATTATGTCCGCAATCAGATTCCCGCCGATCATAAACAGGGCCGAGAACATAATTCCCCCGATGACGAGATATAGGTCGCGGGACAGCGTCGCCTCCAGAATCAACGGACCCAAGCCGGGCCAACCGCAAACGACTTCAACGATCAGTGATCCGCTGAGCAGTCCGGCCAAAGAAAATCCCAGAAGAGAAATGGCAGGATTGGCGGCCACCGGCAGCACGTGCCGGAAGAGAAGCCTGGCCGGACTGGTTCCGAATCCGCGGGCGGCTTGCACATAAGGAGCGTCTAGCACCTCGAGGACGCTGGCGCGAACGTGCCTGACAATCACAGCCGTTTCCGAAAGCACCAGGATGAACGACGGCAAGGCCAGATGAAACAGCACATCCTGCAATTTCGCCCACGTGGATAGGTCCTCGAAATCCGCGGACATCATTCCGCCAACGCGCAGGATTCGCCATCGAACCGCCACCGCAAGCAGCCCCACGGCAAGCACAATTTCCGGAACAGAAACCAGAAATGAACTCCCAAGCGTGACCGCCTTATCCAGCAGTCCGCCGCGCCGGTTGGCCGCCCACACGCCCAGCGGAACGGAAATCAGCCAGGTCAGCAGCAGCGCCGTGGTTGTGAGCAACAGAGTATTTTTCGCGCGGCTCCACAACAACGGCCCGACGGGTACGTTGTAGGCGATGGAATATCCAAGATCCGCGTGCAGGGCAGATCGCATCCAGCGGCCGTATCTCACGAGCAGGGGTTGGTCCAACCCGTAGTGGGAGCGCAGCGCCGCGATTGTTTCCGGAGAAATTTGCGGGTTCAGCCGCATTTCGTCAAAGAAAGTTCCCGGCGCCATTTCCGTGAACAAGAAACAGAGCGCTGACACTCCGATCAGTAACAGGACTGCGCGCGCCAGCCTGCGTCCGATGTAACTCACGCCACGCCCCCCGTTACAGCGGTCAGGTTCGAGGCAGCCGCTTTCGCCGAGGCCAGCAACTTCTTCGTTGCCTGATGGTTGGGGTTGGACATGATCTGCCGGGTTGGGCCGACTTCTACTGTCTTTCCACCCGACATAACTCCAATCGCATCGGCCAGCCGCGCCACCAGCGCCAGATCGTGCGAAATCAGGAGATAGGTCAGTGAATGCGCCGCTTGCAGATCGAGCAACAGGTTGGCAATTTGAGCCTGAGTGGACAGGTCCAGCCCCGAGAGCGCTTCATCCAGAACTAGAAGCTGCGGGCGCAATGCCAGTGCCCGCGCAAGCGCAAGCCGCTGGCGTTGGCCGCCGCTGAAATGAAGGATCGATCGATTCATCCAATCGGGAGAAAGCCCAACCTCAATCATCAGGGCGCGGACTAGACCGCGACGATCTTCTCGACTGCGGCCGCCATCGCGGCTCCCTCGAGCATTGGTTGGCCGAGCATTGGTTGGCCGAGCATTGATCAGCAAAGGCTCCTCGATAACTTCCAGTGCAGAGAAGCGCGGGTTCATCGCGGTCATTGCATCCTGAAACACCATCTGAATGCCGGAGCGAAAAGGAGCCAGATCGCGCGAATCAAGTTGTGCGATATCGGCGCCCTGAATCAGTATCTGGCCCGAGTCCGGTCTTTCCAGGCGCGACACGCATCGGGCCACGGTTGACTTCCCCGATCCGGATTCGCCGACCAGCGCCAACGTTTGCCCGTGCGGAATCTCAAAATCGACTTCGGTTACGGCAGCGACGGGCACACGTTTCCGCCACAGCCCTCCACGGACGTATTGTTTGCAGAGTCCCTTGACGTAGAGGAAGGTTTGAATTGGTTCGCCGCCTTTCGACAGCTTAACAGGCAATAAGTTGACCAGTTACTCCCCGTACTTGAAGCAGTTCACAGGCCGTGACGGTTCCGGCAGGAATTCGCCCGGATAGCGGAGTGAACAGACGTCCATCCGTTCGGAGCAACGCGGGGCAAAGCGGCAACCAGTCGGGATGCAAGTCGGATCGAAGGATTCGCCGTCGATCACCGGGAGCCGCGCCCGCGCAGTGGATCCAGCGACCACCGAGTGCATCATTCGAATCAGGCCTTGCGTATAGGGATGCAGCGGCCGCCCAAAGATCTCGGTGCTGCTCCCAACTTCCACGATGCGGCCGGCATACATCACTGCGATGCGATCGGCAAATCCCGCAAACAGCGCCGGATCGTGGCTGATTGCCAGAATCGCAGTCCCGTGCTGTCGCCGAATCCGCGACAGGAGCGCGATAATCTCTGCCTGCAGGGTTGCGTCCAGTTTGCTCGTAGGTTCATCAGCGATGAGAAGAGCCGGTCTGCATGCGACCGCCTGCGCAATTGCAATCCGCTGCCTCTGTCCACCGCTGAGTTGATGAGGATATGCGGAATAGATTTCCTCTGGGTGATCGAAGCCAACCTCGCGAAGCAACTCCATCACTTGCGCCCGCCGTTGCTGGGAATTCAGCGGCAAATGCGCGCGCAGAACTTCGCCCACCTGCAAACCAGCCGTTATCACCGGATTGAGCGCCAGAGCCGGGTCCTGCGGGATCAGCGAGATTACCCGCCCGCGGATCGAACGCAGTTCCCTCTCCGGCAAACTCAGCAGGTCGCGGCCGCCGATCAGGATCGTCCCGGCTTCGCATCTCGCGTTCGGCGCCAGCAACCGCTGCAAAGCGCTTGCCAGCGTGCTCTTCCCACAGCCGGACTCTCCCAATATCCCGACTACTTCTCCCGCGCGAATGTTGATGCTGATGCCATCCAGCGCGTAAATTGCGTTGCCATCTTCGGAAGAGTACGTAACCGCGAGTTCCCGGACTTGGGCCAAACACTCACTTGGGCTATCCACCAGGCAACCTCACTGTTCAAATCTTTGTCCACAACGTCTCCGCTAGCAATTGTCTAACAAGGAGCGCCCAGCCCCCGTTCCCGGCTTCGAGCGCCGATCCGGAACCTCATGCGCACCTGATCGGTATTGATCAAAGCTGACTCGGTGCATGTCAATCAGTTGAGTCACCCTCCCGGGTGAAGAACCTTATGCAGGCTCACATCATCGCCGTCGCCGCTCCTCAAACTGCGGAAGACAATCGTCGATACGATGGTCAATCTCCCAAGAGCAATGAGAGCCTTATGGATTCCATGAATCATTTCGGTCGGATCGGAGTGCGTGCTGGGCACGAAAAACGCTGTGGCTAGCCCCGCCGCCGCTACGCCGAAGCTGGTTGACATCTGCTGCGCGGTGCTCGGGGGGACAGCTTCTTCATTCGCCGTCGCTCGCGGCTACCTGCACTGCCGGTTTGCTTTGCGTTCTAAGAATCTCGCCCAGCAGAAATAGATCCGTGAGCAGCGCTCGGAGGTGGATGGATGCGTTCAGGTTGTCAATCAACTGGGAACTAATCCCGGGTTGAGCGAGGACCATTTCAATCGCAGCAAGAGAGTCGCGAGAGTCGCGATCGACTACCGCAATGAACGCCAGGTACTTGCCCTCGGGCTCAAGGGTTTCCTGTTTGACGGCCATCGCACAGGCTTCCGGTAGTCCCTTCAAGGCTTCCGCGGCTCGACGCAGGAACTCGCGGACTTGCCCACCCGACTTGCTACCCTGGTCACTCGGTAAACCCTGGGCTGCGTATGCCAGCAGGAACTCATAGCATTCTTCGACCGCTTCAAAACGATCGCAGATCTCATCCGGCATCGGTTATTCCTCGACGTTCGATTCGGTTGGACGGCGAAGACGAAGAAGTCTCGACCTTCCATCGCTCGGGATCGTGCTCTTCCAGATAGAAATCGCGGTCCATCCAACCGAAGATCATCGATTTCGTGATCGCGCGTTTCTCCGGCCGGAGCCCGAAGTAGACGTGCATCATGACCAACGCAATCAGTCCTACGCCCGCCAGTCCGTGCAACACGTACATCAGGCCCCAGGTCATGTCGCTGAATAGATATGGATTCCGCGGGAAAAAGATGGTACGCACGCGAGACATCATGAAAACGCCGGTAAGGATTACCGACAGACCGCACAAAATAATGACACCATGAAAGAGCTTGTTTTCCAGCGGATACTTGGCAAACTTTCGCGGCGGCGGCGAGGGCATTCCGAAAAACCGGCGAACCCTTTTCCAGGCATCATCCAGGTCGATTCTGTCGGGCCAAATCGACCAGAAGTCCAGCCAGAAGGAAGCATGAATGATGTGAAAGACGATGGAAGCTGTTAACACCGCGCCGGCGATCCAATGATAGGTCACCCAATTAAACTGGATGCCGACTTTCGGGAGAAACGCGGTAAACAGCAGCGTGAACATGGAGGCTGCCATGATCCAGTGAAACAGCCGTGCGACCAGCGAGTGCCGCGGAACACGCGCGGGTATGCTGGCCGAGGCCGCGGAAGAATCATCTGCCGCGAACACTCTTGGTTTGGCGAAATACATGACGTAGATGGCGTGAACGATCAGGAAGAGCAACCCCGCGATCACCGCAACCCAGATCAGGAACCAGGCAATGTGGATGGGGACGCTCTGCCCCCACGGACTCGTGGCCCACTCTATGAAGCCCATGTGGCCTCCTCGACTCCGCTAATGGCGCGTTTCACCAGATTTCTCATCAGCGGGATTTTGTAGGCGTTGAACTGCAGTGGAATCGCTCCTTGCACGGAAAGTTTTCCGGCCATCTCGCCAGTCGCTTTATTCCGCGGTTGCCCACGAACGGAATCTTCGACCGCCTTCAGTCTTAACGGTCTAGCGGCGGCGCCGTTCACTGCGATTCGCACGCGCTGGATTGTGCCGCCGGATAGGACCATGGCCGAGGCAACGTTCAGAAGCGGGAAGTCCCAAACATTGCGGTCTCGCACTTTTTCAAAATAGAATTGCGTGCCCGCCCAGGCGGATGAAATCCGAATGGCAGTAAGCAGATCGCCGGGCTGCAAGATGTGCAGCCGCGTAATATCAATCTCAGGGCCGATGAAGTAATCTTCGGCATCGACCACGCGCTCACCCTTGGGCGTGCGCAGGACGAACTTGGCGTCCAACGCAATCAGGGCCGGGGCCGTGTCGGAAGGATTCACCGCCACGCAGCGGTCCGCGTGCAAAATGGCATGCTCACGGTTGCGGCCCTCCGGCGTATCGGCGTAGCAAATGTTACCGCCAGCGCGGTAGCACGGCCAGCCTCCGCGGTAATACCAGCAGCGCGTGTCCTGTGAAACATTGCCGCCGAGCGTTCCCTGATTGCGGATTTGCGGCGATGCCACCACTTCCGCAGCCTCCGCCAGCAGACCATACTTTTGCTTGACGACGGGATGATTCACTACTTCAGTGAGCGTGGTCATCGCACCGATTTCGATCCCATCGCCGGTTGTGCGAACTCCCCGCAGTTCTTCGATGCCACTTAGATCGACCACGACCTTAGGCTTTCTGATTCGATCCTTCAACCAGTCGAAACTGTCGAGCCCGCCGGCCAGCACCCAAGCGTCACTTCCGTGCTGTTGGAGAAGCTTCTGCGCGTCGGCCACGGAACTCGGCTGATACAGCTCGAAAGCGGGCATTACATCTCGAATGACAGCCATAACGCTCCTTACAAATCTCCGTCAAATGTGGGCCATCAAATATGGGCAACCAAGGGATGCTGCATCGGGCGGCCCGCTTCGAGCGACGTCAGAATCGTGTCGGCATTCACTGGCGCGCGCTGGAAAATCTCATCTCCGAGCGCATCGGAAAGAGCATTCAAGATCGAGGCACACCCCCCGGCAACAGGCGGCTCACCGACACCGCGCGCACCCACTGGCGTTTCCGGGTCTGGAATGTCTAACGCGCTCCATTGCATGTCGACCGGTACATCCAGGATCGTCGGCGGTTTGTTTTGATAGAACCGCTTGGAAACCATTTCACCGTAGTGCGGATCGAACACCCACTTCTGGCCAATCGCATGCCCGATGCCCAAGACCGAACGGCCGAGCACCTGCCCGCCCAGCGCTCGGGGATGGATTACCGTGCCGACATCGGCGGAGGCGAGGAAATCGACGATGTAGTATTTGCCAGTTTCGACGTCGACTTCAACCTCGGCAAAACTGGCGACGTAAGAAAACGTCGAGCCGTCGCGGGGGTAGTTGTCCTTGGCCGCCGCCACCAGACCTTGACCCGCTAACGCCGCTACAGACGCCTTCGTCAGTTTATGAACATCGGCTGGCGCCTCGTGCCCGTCGTAGACGCCGCCCAGTTGAATCGCGTATTTCGCGGCCTGCGCCAAAGTCATACCGGCGCCGCCCTTGCGGAAAACACGCTCGTTGGCCACCTCGTATTGCTCCGGTTCGCCACCGAGTTTCTTGGCCGCGATTTCCTGGAGCTTCCTCTTGGCGTCCATTGCCGTCGCATATGCGGCCCGTGTCATCGCGTGAGTCGTCTGGCTACCGCCGGATACGCAGGTGAAGGGAAGGTTCTTTGTTGTGTTCCCCCACACGACATCGCACTTTTCCCACGGTACTCCCAGAACTTCCGCGCCCGCGCGGTGCACGTCAATCACGGACTCTGTTCCCAAGTTGCCGATTCCGGATTGAAAGATGACACGACCTTCCGGCGTGATAACGAGAATCCCATCGAATCCGATGGTGCCGCCAACGTAGCAGCTCAGCGATACGCCGACGCCACGAACTTTCGTGCCCATCCTTTTCGGAGTGCGCGCAACCCGCTCGCTCCACTTGAACTGCTCCGCGCCGCGGTCAAGCGCCTCCTTGAGGAATGCGCTTGTCGCATACTGTCGTTTTCCTTGCACCGCTGGTCCGAACGGCGCCTTGCCTTCCGGACAGTTGACCCGGCGAATCGCCACCTGGTCAACTCCGAGCTTGCGCGCAGCTTTCGCGATGATGGGCTCGATGATGACAATCCCCTGCAGCCCGCCCGGGGCACTTTGCGCGCTGCGGGGCGGCGTATTCGTCAGCACCGTCACCCCCCGCCAGCGCATAGCTTGCGGCTGGTACAACAGCGAGACGATGCGGCCCGATGAAGGAGCATCACCCACCGCATCGTATGGGCCGTTATCACAAATCACAAACATGTCGAGAGCTGTAATCCGACCTTCTCTGGAGAAACCGACCTTCATGCGTCCTTGAAAACTAGGACGAGCGCGTCCGATGAAGGTTTCCTCTTCACGGCTGATGCGCATCATCACAGGAGTGTTGGTTTTCTTGGCCAGAAGAGCAGGGATGATCATGGACACCCCGCCGGTGATCTTGCTGCCGAAGCCGCCCCCGGTGTATTCGCTGATAAACACAACGTTGTCGGGACTGATGTTCAACCAACGTGCGATCGCGGGCAGTGTTTGCGCGGTGCTTTGCGTGCCCGTATAAATGTAAACCTTTCCGTTCTGCCAGTAAGCCATTGCGCTGCGGGTCTCAAGCGTCTGATGGCTGGTGTCGGGTGTCACGAAAGTCTCGTCGAGAACCAGCGCCGCGTTCTTGAAGCCGGAATCGACATCGCCATACGACCATTCGTCGGGAGCCTTGCCCATTGGCAAACGGCCGTGCTTTTCGTCCGCGAAGTCGGCTTCGGTCCATTTGAGTTCGGTGACCATTGGCGGACCCGGATTTTGCCCCGCGGGCCGAGTCCAGACATTGCCATCCGTTCGTGGATTCGGACCACCCGGTCGCAAGGTGTCGAGCGGATCCACTACGAACGGAAGCGCTTCAAAATCGATCTCGATCTTCTCGATGGCTTCAGCGGCGGTGAGTTCGTCAACCGCGGCCACCGCAAGAATCGGTTCGCCCTGATAGACCGGCTCATTGGTGAGGCCGCGTTCACCCCACTTGCTGGCCTTGATCACAGTTCCATTGTCGGTAAGGGTATCGGCCGGAGCGGGAAGATCGTCTGCTGTGAGAATGGCTTTGACCCCAGGCATGGCGAGCGCTGCGTTCGTATGGATGCGCTTTACCCGGGCATGCGGCATGGGACTAAGCAGCAATTTGCAGAACAGCATGCCCTCGGCTCGAAAATCTTCCGCATACTTTGCCTGGCCGGTAACCTTCGCATATAGATCTGGGGTCTGGTAGTTCTTGCCGATCAGCTTGTACCCGGCCCCGTACTGGCGTTCACGAGCTTTAGAAGTCTCGACGGCCTTTTTGTTATCCAAGATTAGACCTCCGCATATTCTCGGCGCCACGCATCATCGCGGTGAGAATCTTGTCATAATCCTGGCAGCGGCATAGATTTCCCGAGATGCCCTGTGCCAACTCTTGGCGGTTGGGATTGGGATTGGTTTTTAGGTATCCCACCGTAGCCATAATGAAGCCGGGCATACAAAAGGCGCACTGAAAGCCTTGTTCGTCGATGACACCCTGTTGTACTGGGTGCAACGTTCCGTCAGCCTTGGCCAGGCCTTCGATGGTCACAACTTTTCGGCCACGCACCGTATGGGTGAGCACCGAGCACGAATAATAAGGAATATCGTCAATGAGCACAGTGCAAGACCCGCATTCCGCGCGGTCGCATCCCAGCTTGGTTCCGGTCAGGCCCAGCTTGTAACGGAGCGTCGACGCCAAGGTCTCTTGCTTCATCGCGTCGACGCGACGCTGCTGACCGTTGACGTTGAGCGTAATCAGCCGCTCGCCTACACCCGCCGCCAACTGCTGACCGTGCAGAAAAGAGGAGGCGCGAAACAGGTAGCTCGCGGAAGACACTGCCACACCGCTCGTGATGACGCCTTTGATGAAGTTGCGCCTGGAGACAGCTTTGGGAACGTCTTCTTGAGGCGGGTCGGGGATCGCCTTGGAAATTGCCTTCTCGGTCATACCGGGTTACCTCCTACCAGATGCAGCTGCCCTAGAGGCTTGCGGGAAGAAAGGCTTATGAGGTTTCACATTTTAGCAGTTGGATTCGCAGAAATAATACCCGGATTCGGAAATTTACGAGCCGTCCGTCCCACGTCAGCAAAAATGGGGACAAACTTTGGACCAAGTTTCTTTCCGGCTATTTACGGAGAATGTTGGCAGTCCAACATCCCACACGAGTCAATCCCGATGCGCGAGAGCTTGTAGCACGGCTTCGGGACGAATTGGCAAATCTCGAAGACGCGCACCTGAAGCGGCAAATATCGCGTTCCCAATCGCCGGCGCAACAGCCGTAGTCCCGGGCTCCCCCAGTCCGACTGGCATTTCTGTACTGGGAACAAACTCGATCTCAAGTTCCGGGACTTGTCCCATACGGAGCACTCTGTAGCTATCGAGATTCGTATCCTTCGGTTGCCCTTTGACGAACTCGGTTCCCTCATACAGAGCGGTCGAAAGACCCCACAAAGCCGCCCCCTCCGCCTGGGCTGCGGCGCTATCCGGATGAATGAGGGTTCCCGCGTCGATGACAAGTGTCAGCTTCTCCACTGCGACGTGGCCGTTTGAGCGGTCCACACGCACGCGAGCGGCACAGGCGACCCACGTCGGCATACCGCGTTCCTGCCCGAATGTGGACGCGATGCCGAGACCGACATCCTTCGGCATTACGCTACCCCACCCCGCTTTCTGCGCGCAGCGGGCGAGCACCGCTGCCTGCCGGTGCGCCCCGCCAACGGAGTTCGGCGCCGACCCGGCGTTGCGACCTGCGCCGTCGAGCAAGTTCAGCCGGAACGCCACCGGATCGACGCCGGCCACGCGGGCGGCCTCGTCCATAAAGCTCTCGACAGCCCAACTGGTCCAGCCGGCACTCACCGATCGTAAATAGCCGGAGCGAAATGTCCGCTCCGCTAAGTCATTGCGAAGCGCCCGAACGCGGTGTGCGCCTACGTTGTACCAGTGGTCGGCTCCCGAGATGGCGAAAGGATCCCACGGAGCGCCCTTAGCGTCTTTACCCAAAAAATAAGGAGCGATCGTAGCCGTGGGCCAGCCGGCCGCCGCATGATGATCCATGGCCGCCACCCTGTTTCCGTCGCCCCAAGCCAAACGCAGGACCTGCCGCGAGGCCGATCGCGGGCAGTCGAAGCGCATGTCGTCGGCTCGCGTACAGACCATCTTCACCGGCTTGCCGCCTATCGCGAGGCTCGCAAGCGCGGCCGGCACGGCATAATCGCCGTCCAGGCGACGGCCGAATGCCCCACCCAGCAGATAGCTGCGCATCACGATCTTGTCTTGACCGCGGCGCAGGGCTTTCGCCAGCACCGGCAGGATCGACGACTGCCATTGATTCCCGGTGTGAATTTCCACTACGCCATCTTTTTCGAAGGCCAAGGCATTGACCGGCTCCAGGGCGAAATGCATTACGGTAGACGTGGTGTAGGTCCGCTCGATCTTTCTCTTTGCCGACGCAAGCACTGTGTCCACACCGGGATCGTCAACAAACAAGGAGCCGCCATTTGGATCGGCGATCTGCTCGGCTGCGCGTTTCTGGATATCCTGCTCAGAAACATTCGCAGTTTCGCCCGGCTGCCATTTCACCTTGACCAAGTCGGCCGCACGATTGGCAGTCGAGAAGCTGGTGGCATACACCATAACCCAGCCAGGAACCGTATCTGACGAATCATCCAGAGCGACGCTTCGAATATAGCCACCGAGCTGTCTGGCCGCCGAATCGTCGATCGATACTACCCTCGAGCCGTAGCGCGTCGGAGGAATTAGCGGACGCGCGTAGACCATGCCCTCGACCACTGCGTCGAGACCGTAGAGGGCTTTGCCGTTGACTTTCGACGGAACGTCGAGGGCCATGACATTTTTTCCGACCAGGCGGCGTTCGGCCGGCGGCTTGATGGGCATTGTTTGCAACTGTTCCGGCGTGAAAGTTCGGCGCAAATCTCCGCGCGCCACGATGTCGCCGTAGGAAATCGATTTTCCTTTGGCGTGCACGGCGCCCTTGCTCGCCGCACAAGCTTGTGGACTGACGCCGAGAAGTTTGGCCCCTTCTTCGACCAGGGCGATGCGGCCGGCTGCGCCTGCCCGGCTGAGCAGCGGGAAGCTCTGCCACACCGACCAGCTAGCGCCCGTGATCATCAGTCCCCATTTTGGATCCGTGTCGACGGTGACGGTCTTGACCTTGTTCCAATCAGCCTCCAACTCGTCAGCCACTATGCGGGCCAGGGCTGTTCCCACATGTTGGCCCATCTCGGCGCGAATAATGTTGACAGTCACCGTACCGCTCGGATCAATTCCGTACCAGATCGTCGGCTCGAACAAATCGCTCGCACTCCCCGTTGACCCGCCGACGAGGGCGAGGCCGGAGCGCGCGTATCCCAGCATGACGCCAGCTCCAGCCATTGCGATCAGGAAACCTCGGCGCGAAAGATCGGGCGAACCCCTCATTCCGTGGGCAGACAAACTAATCATGCGTTGCTCCTCGCATCCTCGAAGCTGCAAGCTTGATGGCTTTGCGGATTCGAATGTATGTCATGCAGCGGCAGACACTCCCGGCCATCACGGCGTTGATGTCATGGTCACTGGGGTCGGGATAATCCTTTAGCAGCGTGGCTGCCTGCATAATCTGTCCTGACTGGCAGTACCCGCACTGCGGAACCTGCAGCTCAAGCCATGCCGTTTGCAGCGGATGTCTCCCCTCTGGGTCGAGCCCCTCGATCGTCGTTACCTTGGCGCCGGCGACCGCGCCGACCGCGGTGATGCAGGAACGAGTGGCGCGGCCCTCCACATGCACAGTGCAGGCCCCACACATGCCAATCCCGCAGCCGAATTTCGTTCCTGTAAGACCAAGCTCATCGCGAATCACCCAGAGCAAGGGAGCGTCATTCGGACTGTCCACCGAAACGTTGCGACCATTGAGGTTGAATGTGGTCATAATCGTATAGCTCCTGTTCTCTTCCCATTGCTCTCAGTGCGACGACGCCAACTCTCGCCGGGCAGCAGATACCTTGCGTTCCAAGTCCGTCCAGGGCGGTCGCGTCGTTCGGGTTCGACGCAGATAAGCCGCGAGTCTGGCCAGTTCGGCGTCGGTGAGAGACGAGGCGTAGGCGGGCATGACCAGGCCTGGCGCGCCTTCCGTGCTGCTGATGCCTCTCAGCACGGCCTGAATAAAATTGGTCGGTTCGGGCAAGGAGAGCGCACTGTTGAGTGCGAGTTCCGGACGGACGGCAAGTGGAACTGTGCCGCTGTTGTAGTGGCACGAAAGACAGGCGGAGGCATAGAGGTCGGCGTCGGGGTCATAATCTTGGCCGCTACCAAGAGATGAATTCTGCAGCGCTTCCTTCGTAGCTGCTTCGACGTTAGACTCACGCGCGCCCGCGTGGTCGATGTCGCTCATATAGAGCGCGATGGCGCGAACATCGCTATCCGGGACAACGGGAAGGTCCAGGGCGTCGCGGATGACCGGAGTCATCGTGGCGGCGGCCGCTCCGTGCAGCGGATCCGCCCCCGTGCGCAGGTAGCTGAACAACGCTTCTTGCGTCCATGGGACGGGCGACGGATTGCCCTGGGTGAGCGGCGGTGCGATCCAGTTATCGAGCACGGTGCCAGCGTAGGCGTCTCGGACCTTTTCACCGCCGATCGCGTTGCGCGGCGTATGACAGCCCCCACAATCGCTGACCGCCTCAGCCAGATAGGCTCCGCGATTCCATTGGGCGTCTTTTGCCGGATCTGGCCGGTAGCGTCCGCTTTTGAAGCATAGAATCTTCCATCCTTCCTGAAGAAAGCGGACGTTGAGAGGAAACGGAACCGTGTTCGGCGGCACCGTAGCGCTGACCGCCGGCCGGGTCATCAAGTAGGCATACAACGCTTTGACATCATCGTCCTGTAGTTCGGTGAAAGCGTTAAACGGGAACGCAGCGAAAAGATGAGACCCGTCGCGTGAAACGCCTTCGCGCATGGCGCGGGTAAACGCCTCGAGTGACCATGCACCTATCCCAGTTTTCGGGTCGGGTGTGATATTGCTTCCGTAGATGATCCCGAATGGCGTGTTCACTCCGTACCCGCCAGCGAGTGGTTGTCCGCCCGGCCGAATGTGGCAAGACACACAGTGTCCCTCCGCGGCCAGAACTTCTCCCCTGGCGATTGACTCGGCGCTGAAGCTTGCCGGGTTCGGGGGCTCAATGGGGGCAATAGCCGCTCGCCAGGACAGCAAGGAAAACCCCAGCAGTCCGAGGAAGGCCAAGGCGAGCACCGAAATTGCAATGCGCCGAATCATTGCACCCTGCCTGAATCGGGCTCCGCTGCGCTAAGGATGCGACCCATAACAAAGACTCTCTTTCCGCCATGAGATTAGGACACATTCCCAACGAAATTCAAGCAGAAGCATCGGGCTGGTTAGGCAGCTGCGATCATGTGCCGCTTCGCTAGCGCCTCAATTTCCGGCTCAGTCACTGCCGAGAGGTCTGCGCTTTCGGTGGCGATGACCCGTCGAGAGATTTCGGGATGATGGGTCTTCAAATATTCTTTCAAGAACTCGGCGGCGTTGCTTTTTCCAGTGGCGTGACCGATGAGGACGATTTCATTCGCCGGAGTGATATCTTTCGCGATCTCCTCATAAAACGAATCCTCTTCGGGTACCCGCTCGCCACGGTAGTGAGCTTCCTTTCGATGAATCAGATGATGATGGAAATGATAAGGATCGTAAGGCTGCACCTTGTGTTCGTCTGCCGGACGGCTTCCACCGATATCGTGGTAAACGTGGGCGGCGTGGTGGTCGATGACCACAATCATACGGCGGGATCGGGAAGGTTCCTCTACGGGCGCACCTGATTTATGCGCACCTGGTCCCGCTTCCTTCAAGAATTTACGAAGCCGGGAAACTTCCTCAACGCCAAGATCATGGGTGTGCGGCTTCTTGAAAAAGACGCGTTGGCTGCCGACGACGAACACAAATTCATCTTCTCCATGTTTTTGGACCTCACCCAGATGCGCGACCAGCTCGACAGCCTCGCTCCAACTCAGGTTATGGGGTAGCTTGCCGTTGAGAAGATTCTGGTACAGCGATTCGAGGTGCTTGCTCATGGCGTGTTCTCCCTACACTCAAGCTCGATCAACCCACATCTCGGACAAATGAACGAGTCGCTGTTGAATACCCCGCTAGGTTTTCGATTTGTTTATGGGCGACTTTTTGTTGAGTGTAGCCAGCAACACCTTAGCCGACGCAGGCGCTGGTACCGCGCGGTTGAACACAATGTCTTTCGCGCTCACCTCTTTGCCGTAGAGATTCTTATTTGCGTCATTATCCGGACGAAGCGTTGAGCCGGAGAGAGAGATTCCGGCGAACAGTCCCCGAGCCCGAGAATAAGAAAGGATCTCGGCTCGCAGGGTTACGTCGGTCTCAGCGGAAGCGGTCCGCCCCACGGGTCCCGCCGCTGCGGAGACATCGCCCCCGAGTTTGACCTTGCTGACGAGGATGTTCTCGGCTGACCGAGGGCTCATCAGCAAGAGCACGAAGTCGGTCGCCTGCCCACCCAATTGCAAGCCAAAGCTGCCACCTTCGAGAGCCATCATGGTGGGAGCACCCCAACGGCCTTTAAAATCTTTGCCACCGCGGCAGGTCATCACACCGCGGCCATAGCTCCCGCCGATTCCGATGGCAAGTTTGAGCACGGACGGCAAAACGACAACACAATCTGCTTTGTCGAGTACATCCTGCGGAATATCGTCGGGAATGTTCACAATTTCCTGCATGACCTTTCCCGCATTTGCGACTCGATCCTGTTCTTTCTTCTGACCAAAAGCCGGCCAAGAAGCCAGAACAACAAGCAGGCCTGCTGCCAAGCAAACTGTTTTCATAAAGGTCTCCATCAATATTTGAAAGTCTGCCGCCTACAAAGCGCAGCACCGAAGCGGCAGGCTCCGATGCAGTACTGTCTCAGCAGCAGCAAAGTCTCTATTTCGTTCAGTGAGTCTGGAGCTGGGGTTCGATTGACAAAGGATACACCTGCGCGCCGGGTATGGGCGATTTGTCAGATGATTTTTGCCGACACAAAAGACATTCCTTTCTTGAAGTGATTATCTTCGAAGTGTCGAAATTGCCACTGGTAAAGTTGACAGCGCTGACGGATTGCCAGCCGCCTTACAGCATGCCTTGTCGCTAGCCCCTGTAGAAAGTGACAGTTCCAAAACAGCCGCCATCGTGGCCGAATTGTGACTCCATATCCAGTGGAGTTATGATTCTGGTTGCGCTTCTGGCCGGATTAGCACAGCTTGGCCGCAGGCTGCACAACGGAACCTAATACCACGCTGGTGGCGTAGTCGCCTTCGAAGGAGAACGTCTTGAGCGCCTGAGAGTCCAGGGAGAATCGATGAGTGGTGCCCAGAACACTGAAATGCGGCCGTTTGCAGTTAAGAATGCGCTTGTGGTGGGCACCGACCCCGAGATCGGTTCTCTCCTGTTGAACGTCCTCAAGTCTGGTTCCTGGGTGGTCAGGACCGTGCGGGATAATCTCGCGGCACTTGCAATATCCCGGGTGAGAACTTTCGACCTCATCGTGACCAGCGATAAGACGTCCGGCAGAGAGGACATCGAATTACTGCGACAGATTCGGCTTGTGCATCCCCACACCCGACTGATCATTCTCACCGCCGAAAGCACGCCTGAGGATGTGATCACGGCGATGCGCGAACGTGCCTTCAGTTATTTCACCCGGCCATTCTCATTGGATACGCTCGCCGGGATGATTCGAATCGCTACTGAGGGGCCTTGCTGGGACGATGGTATAGAGGTCGTGTCAGGGACGCCGGAATTGATCCGGATCCTCGCACGGTGCGATGTGAAAACGGCCGACCGATTGGTGCAATTTCTCGACGAGGTTGCCGAGTTGCCCGACCCCGAAAAGCATCAAGTGGCCATGGCTTTTCGCGAGATGCTTTTGAATGCGATCGAGCATGGCGGACAACTTGATCCGAACAAGTATGTCGAGATCGAATACGTCCGTGCCCGTCACATGGTCACGTGCCACATTACCGATCCCGGGCCGGGCTTTACGCTTGACGAAATCCCTCATGCGGCGATCGCTAACCCTGCCGACGATCCGGTTCGCCACCTTGCTCTGCGCGAGGAACAAGGTATGCGGCCGGGTGGGTTCGGTGTGCTGCTAGCGCAAAAACTCGTTGACGAGCTTATCTATGGGCAGGATGGCAATGAGGTCCTCCTCGTTAAGTATCTAGATTCCGCCAGGCCGAAGTCTGCCTGATGCAGCCATGAGTCTCAACGAATGGAACGGGGTGGTTTTGATGAGGAAAAAACTATTCAATGCATGATTGATCAATGCAGGATTGATTCTGGTCGCTTGCGCTACGCAAAGGTCGCAGTATTTCGGAGTTCTGCCGAATTCCTAAGGCGGTTTTCTTAGCGCCTGTCAGATATGACAGTAGTCGCACAACGGCACTTGCAGTGGAGTACTATTATCACGATATCGGCCTCGAAGATTCAACCTGAATCGAAAGGACAAACCGCCATGATTGGGAGAAAAATTGCGGCAAGCACCCTAACCGTAGCCCAGTGCTCGGTGTTGCTGCTCGTACTTCTTGCCGTAGCGGCACTCGCTTCGGCCCAGAATCAAAAGACGGCGGGTGCCTCTGCGTCCCGCGGATCCGCTCCGAGTAAGCCGGCTACGAGTACGCCGCACGCGGCTCCAGCGCAGCGCCCGAGCGGAAGCCCGAGTAGCGCTCAGCGGCCCGCGACGCAGGGCGGTGCGGCCAATCATGGATCGAACGGAGCAGGCGCCAACAAGAGCGCTCCGGCAGGCGCGAACAAAAGTGCTCCGTCGAATGCGAACAGAGGCGGTTCGACGGGTATGAACAAAAGTGCTCCGGCAAACGCCAACAAGGGCGTTCCGACGGGCGGTGCGAACAAGAGTGCTCCGTCGAATGCGAACAAAGGCGGGCAGACGGGCGCGAATAAAGGCACTCCGGCGAATGCCAACAAAGGCGGGCAGACGGGTGCGAACAAAGGCACTCCGGCGAATGCGAACAAAGGCGGGCAGACGGGTGCGAACAAAGGCACTCCAGCGAACGCGAACAAAGGCGGCCAGACGGGCGCGAATAAAGGCACTCCGGCGAATGCCAACAAAGGCGGCCAGACGGGCGCGAACAAAGGCGGTCAGACGAACGCCAACAGAGGCGGCCAGACCGGTGCGAACAAAACAGTCGCCAAAACAAACAGCCGGTATCAGCCGGCAGGAAGCAAAACTGTTGCCCTGAAGGGCGGCGGCAAAGCGGTGTACCGAAGCAATGGCCAGGTTCGCACGATTCAGACTCACGGGATGACGATCAATCGCGGGATGTACGGCAGCACGCGAGTCGTGAGCGTGCACAAAGGAGTCACCGTGGTGGGCTATGGAAGAGGCGGTGGCTATAGCCAGCGCCCGTACTATAGCCACGGCGGACACGTCTATGTTCAGCGAACCTACTATAGGGGTGGACACTACTACGCGTACGGATATCGCAGCTACTACTACGGTGGTCGTCCTTATTATGGATACGCTCCCCCCTATTATTGGGGTCCCAGATACTACGGATGGGCTTATAATCCGTGGCCCGCACCGGTCTATTACGGGTGGGGTTGGGGTGGGGCGCCGTGGTATGGCTACTACGGTCCTTACTTCGCGCCGTACCCGGTGTATCCGACGGCCGCATTTTGGCTGACCGATTATTTGATTGCGGCCAACCTGCAAGCCGCTTATGCGGCACAACAGGCTGCCGCTGCAAGCGGGGAAGCTACACTCCAGCCGTTGGCGACGGAGTCGGCCGACGCGATTGCATCCTTGTGGACATCCGATCCGCTGATTGCCGCGAACCTCGAAGTTGCCTATGGGGCGTACATGTTGGGTGCGGACACACCGGCAGCAACTGGCAATGCGACACAACTCAGTCCTGAGGTGAAGCAGGCGATCGCGGATGAGATGAAGCAGGAGATTGCGGCGGAACAAGCCGCGGCGGCAAGTGGGAAGAAGGATACGCCGAGCACGGACAAGATACCTGCGGCGCTTGATCCTAAAATACGCATCTTCGTTGTCTCCAGCGACGAAGATCTGACGACGGCGGAAGGCGTGGAGTGCGGACTTACTCCCGGCGATGTGGTCTATCGTACCGGCGACAAACCGGACGGTGACAATATGGTGGACGCAACCGTCAAGAGCAGTAAGAAGGATGAGTGTGCAATCGGCGCTACCGTCGGAGTCAATGCCGACGACCTGCAGGAGATGCACAATCAACTGCGAATCCAGATGGATGCCGGGCTCAAGGAGCTGGCCGACAAGCAGGGAAAAGACGGAATCCCCGCCGCTCCGGACACCAAGACTCAGGCCGGTGAAGTTCCAGCACCTAAGCCGAACGACAACCTTGGAGCGGAGTTGGAACAACAGCAAAAGGAAGCGGCCAAGGCGGAAGCGGAAGCGCAGCAGCCGAACTGAACCCGGAAAAGTCACGTCTGCGCGAATGGGGTCAAGCCAATCCGGTGGCCGACGATAACTCAGCCGGCCGGCCGGCCGGCGGCAGAAACCGTCTGCCGCCGTACCCTATGATCGATATGGTGGATTACCCTCTTCTTATTTTCGCGCTCTCGTTCATCGCGTTTTACCTGTCGGCCCTCGTGGGTGGCTACGTTCGCAAAAGAGGACAACCTCTGGGAGACGACGAGCGGCGGGACGTCGACGTTGTCCAGACCGCTTCCCTGACGCTGCTGGGCCTGCTTATCGGATTCACCTTCTCGATGGCCCTCACCCGGTACGATCAGCGCAAGGGCTACGAAGAGGCAGAGGCTAACGCGATCGGCACGGAGTACGTTCGCGCCGAGCTGCTGCCGGCTGCAGATACGGCCAGAGTGCAGGAGCTGCTGAAGAAGTATCTCGATCTGCGCGTACTGTTCTACACCACCCGCGATGGGCAGCAACTTCAGCAGATCAACACCAATACTCGTCAACTACAGGATGAGCTGTGGTCCGCCGTCCAGGCTAGCGCTGCGGCTCAGCCGACACCCATGAACGCGCTGGCGATCTCGGGCATGAATGATGTGTTGAACTCGCAGGGCTACACTCAGGCCGCCTGGTGGAACCGCATTCCGCTCGAGGCGTGGGGCTTGTTGGTAGCGATCGCCATCGGATGCAATCTGTTGATCGGCTACAGCGCACATCGAACCAGCATCCTGTTCATAGTTCTGCCGCTTGCCGTGTCCCTCTCGTTCTTTCTTATAGCCGACATTGATAGCCCGCGCGGAGGCTTGATCCGCGTGCAACCGCAAAACCTGGCAAGCCTCTCTCAGACGCTGCGTTAATATCAGGCGGCTCTAGTCGTGCCCTGAAATTGTCCGTAACTGCACCACTTTACCGGAGTCCAGTTCGTAAACAGCTTCGAATACCGTCAGCTTGCCGTCATGCAGGAAGTGTTGCAACACTTCACTGCGGGCCAGCACATCTTTCGCGCTTTGGTGAACATTCTCCAGAATCGCTGCCTCCACGAGTTCATCGCCCTTAGCGTGGGTTTTCGCCCGCGTAACCGCCGGCGAAATCTGGTCCACCATGGCCTGGAGATTCGGTGTTGCCATTTTGTCGCCGGAGCAGGCCGCCGTGACCGCGCCGCACTTTTCGTGTCCCAGCACCACGAGAACGCTGGATCCCAAATGCTCGACGGCATACTCGATGCTTCCCACGCCAATCGCATCCGCGATGTTGCCAGCCGACCGCACCACAAAAAGATCGCCCAAGCTCTTATCGAACAGAATCTCCGGCACAACCCTGCTGTCGGAGCAAGCCAGCACCGCGACCTTGGGCGCCTGCCCCTTCGCCAGGTTTTGACGCAGGGGCACCACGTCGACGGTTTTCGTCTTGCCGCTTACAAATCTTTGGTTGCCCTCCATCAGATCAGCCCAAATCAACTGGGCGGAAGGAACCTGGGCTGCAGTTGCGGCCGCTTGTGTAGGTGATGTTGCCTGCTGCTGGGCAAGTGCCGCACCCAGAAGCGGGCTCATCAAGAGCACGTAGAGCAAATATCTTTTCACAGTTTCCTCCTATTTGAGGCACGATCATCCGTGCCGCGACACCAGGATCCGAGGCGCACGAAAACCGACGTTACGCAGTACGACACCCCAGTGAAAGTCGGGAATGAGACTTGCTTGAACAACGCCTTCGACGCTAACGGATGGATGATATCGTAAAACCTGTCATTATTGACAGGTCACGATTGACAGATCGCGATTGACAGGTCACGCGAATTCGATTCTGTCATCTATCGGCTCGCGGATTTATTTCAAGCCCAACTCGCCGTTGTATTGTTGGATTATCCCGTAGCACTCGCAGGCGGAGTCTTCAAGTTTCTTGCGGTTCACGATCTTTACTGCGCCGCGGGTGTACTCGATGAGCTTCTTTTTCTGCAAAACACCGGCTGCCAAGCTCACGCTGGGCCGATCTGTTCCTAGCATGGTTGCGAGAAAATCGTGGGTGATGGGTAGCGACTCTGAATCCACTCTATCCTGAGTCATTAGCAGCCACCGTGCAAGGCGCTGCTTAATATCGTGCAACCGATTACAGGCGGCTGTTTGTGCAACCTGCATTCCCTGAACTACGGCATAGCGGCTCAGCATCAGTTGCAGATGTGGAGTGGACTCCAAAGTGTTTTGCAAAGCCGCGACCTTTACCCGGAACCCATCCCCCGTGATTTGTACCACCGCTTGCAGTGGGCCCATCCTCAGGCTAACGGCGGCTGCGATTCCTATAAAGCCTTCGTTGCCAACTATGCCGGCTTCGGCGGCCTTTCCATCTTTCATGACGACTACAAGAGAAATCAGACCTCGATTCAGGAAATACGCAAATTCCAGCTTCCCACCGCCCTCGTGAAGGATTAGATGGTTTGGCAAGCTGACGTATTCGAGATGAGGACGCAGTGAGTTGTAGTCGCTATCGGAAATCGATAGAAGTATCAGGTTGCTGACCGGCTTCCCTTCGGTGTTCGTCCGCTCGCCGGACTGCACAACTTGGAAACCTTTGTTTTCCACAAACCATCCTTAAAAGATTAGGTTCAGAACCGAAAACCGCTGCAGATGCGGGGATCGACTCGCCTGCCATGCTGTGCGAAAGCGGCTATGTTTCCCGGAGGGCGGCGTGGTGAGCCGCGTATCGAGGACCTATTAACACTAAGCTGGATACGATCCTGATACTGAGCAATACTGATCGCTTCAAGATGCACGGAACGTGGACCAACACTCTGTGATCCGCCACCTCAAACGAGGCCCCGAGATCGGGCGGCGGAGAATGCGCGGGCGAGTCGCCCGCGCCGGCGCCTGCGATCAGGAACAAAGATTCTCCCAATCAAAGATTCTCAAATCTATGTAGGATTCCCGACAGACCATCTCGATTGGCGCCTGTAGATTTGCGCGCCATGAGGCGGAAGCTGGTATGGATTGAACAACAACGTTTTCGGGGTTTTGGTTGCTCCGAATGTGGCTGGCGTTTCCAACCTTCTGGTCCGCCCGCCGGTGGGTCGTTCGACGAAATGATGAACAACTTCGAGTTGCAGCGCGACAAAGAGTTTACATTGCACGTTTGTGCTGATCACCCGAAAAGGCACGGGCACCCGGAGGACGAACGATAAACACGGTACAGGAGCGGCAGCTCACGCTACTGAGGGTGGGAAGGAGTCGGTCCCTACTAGACGTCCCACTGTACAAGGAAAAGGACTGTTAGCTCGCTACTGGGCTGCTCCCGTATTCTGGGGCGGGTCGGCTTTCCAGACGTACAGGAATTTCTCGTCACTCGACGTTACCACGGGGATATTTTTCTCGCGCGTTACGCGGTTCAAAGCCGAGCGCAGATTCTGCATCTTGTCGCCGTTCAGGCTGCTCAGCGGAATCTTGACCGCTTGCTGGGCTTTCAACTTTGTGAGGTCGGAGAGAATGTCCGCTACCGCCTTGCGATGTTTTCCTTTACGACCCTGCGGAACGTCAGCCCGATTTACCGACTCATAGTTCTTGCCGTTTCCGTTTCGTCCCATGTTGGGGAACTCCTCTCCTGAGAAGTCGTATCCCTACGCGGGAAATCGTACTGTAAAAACCCGTATGCTGCAACTAAAAATCCTTACGAATCCCGAATATTGCTGCGATCTACTACGTACAAATACAATTAAGTTTATCGTGTTCATGAAGATGTGCCGCCTGCGTTGCACTAAAACCTGCTAAGAGTTCACCCGTATGATTCGAGCCGCGCTAGCATGGTCGCGATATGGGTGCTGGAGACGCTCAGGAGGTATGCGTCGCTGCGGCAACTGCCCTGGCGCTCTCATGAGGGGGGCACCCAACCATCACTCCCAAAGCAATGGCCAAGAAGAAGCGCGATTTCGATCCTCATGCATTCCTCGCAATCATCGGCGAGGGCAGGAAATTTCTGCTTTTCCCAAAGAAGCAAACCATCTTTGCGCAAGGGGATCCCGCCGACGCGGTGTTTTATGTCCAGACGGGCAAGGTAAGACTCACCGTGGTCTCGAAGGCTGGCAAGGAAGCGACGATTGGCATATTAGGCGACGGAGATTTTTTCGGGGAGGGTTCGCTTGCGGGTCAGGTTCTCCGCATGGGCTCTGCCATCGCAATGACGGATTGCGAGGTCCTGCGAATCGAAAAGAAAGCCATGGTGAAAGCACTTCATCGCGAACACGAAGTTTCCGATATGTTCGTGACCTATTTGCTGGCGCGGAACATCCGTTACGAAGAAGATCTGGTTGATCAGCTTTTCAATTCGAGCGAAAAGAGGCTGGCCCGTATCCTTCTATTGCTCGCTCATTTCGGCAAGGAAGGCATCCCCGAAGCCGTGGTCCCCAAGATCAGCCAGGAGTCGCTGGCGGAAATGATCGGCACTACTCGCTCGCGGGTCAGTTTCTTCATGAACCGGTTCAGAAAATTGGGATTTATTCACTACAACGGCGGTCTGCAAGTCCACAGTTCACTGCTCCATGTGGTCCTGCACGACTAGCGTCCACCGGGCGAACCTGGAGCACGCACCCTCAAAGCGACGCTGAACCATTCAACCCGTGTCGAATTCAGACCGGACCGGAATCCCCTTATTTCAAGACTGTCTAATTTTGAACAGATTTCCAACTTAGCACTACGTAGATTGGTCCTCCAACGAGCTATGCGACTCCAAGAGGTCGCCGGGGTTGTTTGCTCCAATGATGGCGCAGCTGTAAAGGCTGCGCCGTTCTTTCTTATAGGTGTCGCACGGCAACGCCGGCGAGCGAGAAGGCATCGGTTGAGCAATTTTGAACAGTTTCCTGAATCCCCAACATTGAAAATTGGTTCTTGAAGGTGAACCATGCCCCCATCGACTTTTCCGAGCTCTTCAAGCGGAGTAGTTCTTTGCATCGACGACAACCTGGATGTGCTGGAATGCGAGAAGCAATTTCTCGAAACTTTTGGCTACACCGTTTTGACGGCCCCCAGCGGCAGCAAGGGACTGGAACTTGCTGCCATCCATTCGGTGGATGTCGTGATCGTCGACTATTTCATGCCCGAGATGAACGGGCCGGAGGTTGCAATCGAGATGAGACGGCTGAGGCCGCGAGCGCCAATCATTATGCTTTCCGCGGCACGGGAAATTCCCGAGCAAGCCCTTAAGCTGGTAGACGCTTTCATCGCTAAGGATCGTTTGGCCAGCCAGTTGTTGCCCGTGATGGCACAATTACAGGAATGGGGAACGGCTCCTCCGCCTTCGTATGACGCGTGACGGCGGAGGAGCCGTTGAGTGAAAAGCTTGCCGCTTTGCAGACCTGAAGACGAGCTTACTTCTTGGACATCTCCCGGCTCGCCGGCTGTTGTTTAGCCTGCAACTGCTGTTGCTCCTGTTGGTGCTTTTGCTGCAATTGCTGCGTCTGTTGCTGGTGGCTCTGCTCCACCTGCTGCCTTTGCGTGTCGTTCACCTTCTGTTTATCCATTGTCACGTGTTCCTCGTCCTGCTTCTGCTGGAGTTTGTCTCGTTCCTGTTGCTGCTTCGCATTTTGCTTATCCTGCTGCTGCTGGTACTTCTTGTCCCGCTTCGGGTTGCCCGTATTGGGAGTGCTCCGTGCCAAGGGAGGAAGGTCGCGAGGATGGACAGCGGTGCTGGGTTGAGCGGCACCGGTCTCGGAACGCCCCTGATTTCCGCCACGATTGGCCGCACTATAAGGCGCTCCTGCTTCTTTGGCCGGTACTGCGCCACGGTCGTTAAAATCTCCGGGCCGGGGTGTCGCTGCGATGCTTGGCTTGCCCATGTTTACCGACGCGCGCTCCTGCGGATTGGCTCGGGCCGCCTGTGCATGTTCAGTTTGAGCCGCTACCGGCGGGACATGTCTCTCACGCCCTGCAGCCTCTTCTTCAGCTGTCGGACCCGCGTTGATTCCACCGTTGCCGCCGTTGTAACTGACGTGGCTGTCGTTGTTGTAACTCACGTGGGTGTCGTAAACGTTGCGGATGTTGACGCCGTTCACGTTGCTCACGGAGCGGTTGTAGAAAAAGTGTCCGCCGTCCCACCGTCCGCCTTCAAAACCCGAGCCGAAATAGCCAAAGCCGTAATTAATGCCGCCGTAAAAACCTACTTGCGGCCCCCAGTAGCCTTGATAGAAAACGAATCCGTCGCCGCCCCAACCCCAATAGGCTGGAGTCCACAGGAAACCGACTTCCGGCCCCATCACCCAGGTGCCCGGCACCCAGTAATAATCGGTGACGTCGTAATCGTAGCCCCAGTAGCCGGGCGTCCAGAGATAGCCGTCTCCCGGACAAAGTGGCTGCTCATAGACAGGCAGCGCGGGCGGGCCGATGCGAATGGCCACGCCAATTTGAGCAAACGATGCTGCTGACATCGACAGCACGACGAGCGCGAACAATAGTCCGAACGACAGCCCGAAGGACAGCCTACGAATCCAACGAATATGCATGGTGATTTCCTCTGGTTCATCATCCCTCGCTTGCCCGGTGATGCTTTGCTGACGCGGGTTGCGTGGATTGAGGGCCGATTTTGGGCGAAACCTATTGAGATTCCGTCTCGCTAATAGATGGCCCTGAGGAGAATCTCGCATTTCGGAGGTGTCGAAATCTGAGCAATAAAGCTCACCTCGTGCGATTCGAATCGGTGGAGGCAGACACGATAAAAGCTGACCGAAACCGGCACGCGGCTTCGGTCAGCGGGAAAAATGTCTCAGCTGCAAACGCTTACAATTTATTTGTTGTCTTCTCGCGCTTCCGCGATGTGAGCCTGGTGGCCGGCTTCGGACACAGCCGCTACAAATGCGGCTCCGCTTGCGGGAGTTGCCGCATGTCCCGAAAGAATGTTGCGGAACATCATGTGATGGCCGTAAATGGCGCGCGTCGAGTCGTTGTCCTGCTCGATCACCGCACCTTCCAGCGTCAAGCCAGCGAATATGCCCTTCGAGCGCGAGTAGGTCAACACTTCCGTGTTCAGCAACACGTCAGTGCCAGCCGAAGTGTGACGGCCGACTGGGCCCGCCGCTACCGATCCTTCACCGGTGAGTTCGAACTTAGTAGAAAGCAGATGCTGCAAACCGCGGTCGTTCATGACCAGCATGACCAGGTCTACGCCTTCGACTCCGATCTGCAATCCCCAGCTCCCACCACCAACCGAGACAAATGCGGGAGCGCTCCAGCCTTCAGGCGTGCGGCACGAGGCCACACCGCGTCCGTGCTTGGCGCCAAAAATGAAGCCACCTTTAAGTAGGTTGGGCACGATGACGATGCACTTGGCGCCGCTCAGCACTTCTTCGGGGATACCCTTGTCAGGCGTCGACATGATGGATTGAAGAACATCCACGGATTTTTGCATGCGTTCAACCGTGTCTTCGCGATCCGAACCTGCCCATGCGAGGGTTCCAACCAGGCCGATCAAACTCATCAATAGCAATGACATTATCTTTTTCATAATTTATTCCTTTGGGATCCGACTAAGAGGGGAGGACTTCAGATAGGCTGACTTAGCTCAGAGACCTGAAAGAGAGAGAAGAAGTACTCGTCTCAAGTGTCATGATCGCCCAGCGGGCAGGAGGAAAGCTGGTCTGTATTGCTCAGCTATTACTCCCCAAAGGATGTTGCTAAGAGCGCTGATTGGGAAGAGATGGCCTGTCCACGGCCCCTGCCTCCCCCCGCCGGTGGCTCGGCGCTTGGGATCTCAGCTTTGCTTCATGGCGCTGTGCCGGCTTCACATTGAGCACAAAGTGAACCGTCGCCCACAGGAAATGAACTCCGTCGGACTTGACCACAAGCGCGTCTACCGACTTCAATGCAGCGGCGGGCAATTCCATGTCGTCGACCAGCATGACAACGGGTACCTCTGGCCGCGCGCGCTTGATCTCATCGGCGATGGCTGTGCCGTTCAGGAGAGCTAGATGGTGTTCGAGGACAACTGCGTCCACGGGCCGCGACATGAAAAGCCGCAGTCCATCGGATCCGTTGGTCGCGGTCGCCAGTTCGTATCCGTTTTCTTTCAATAAATTCAGTTGATCTGGATCCCGGTGTATGCACAGGAGAGTGCTATTAGTGCGCATGCAGACAATTTATATAAGCGGCCTTCCAACAATGCTGGTCAAGATTGCTCAACTTAGATTGGTTAGCCTGAGGCGGCAGAAAAGCGAGCGGACGCGTGCAAAGCATTAGCTCTTCAGACCCGCGAGAGAGCAATAGATATCTCAGGCCGTGATTCTGGTTTCGTTGACACTCGGAGGGTTCTCACCGCAGATTCTAGTGATCACCGGCAACAAGCGGCTGGGTGCTTCGTTCTTGGACACAAAAGCATCGACGACTTTCAAAACTCGTTCCGCAATTCCTTCGTCACTGGAAACCATCACGATGGGAATGTGCGGGCGGAGGCGCTTGATTTCCGTCGCGAGCTCATGCCCATTCATATCGGGCATATGGTAGTCGACGATCACCGCGGCAACCGCGCATGCCACCGCAATTTGTAAGCCTTGCCTGGCGGAGGCGGCGGTGAGGACCTTAAATCCGCGTCTTTCGAGCAACTCTCGTTGGTAGCCCAGCATGCTGGAATCGTCGTCGATACACAGAATTGTCTTGCGTCCCGGGAGATTGGACATGACTTAGACCTCAAGTCACAATGATCGCTGATGTACCCGGGCGCGGCTGTTCCCAATTGCTCACTTCTTCGGGGGTTGTCATGGCTGCGGGTTTCTTTGTGTTCGACCGTTGGCAGCTCTCTAATAGCTGGTCAATTTTGACCAGTCCTCAGGTCCTCTTTCGTTGAATACTAGCGAGAAGCGAATTCCAGGTTAGGCGAAATACACAAACCGCAAGTCCGAGGAACTCGTCTGCCAACCAGCTTCTGTCAATGCATACCTGTGCTCGGGAAAGTGAGGAGCCAATGTCGCTGCCAATCGCCGCACTTCCGCATAAACTGCTGCAAGTCGTCTCCTCAGGCTCTTCCGCGGTACAGGCGTTCCCGGCCGCTCGCCCAAGATTGCACACGAAGCCGTCTCTGCCCAGTCGGATTGCGGTAATCGGAAATTATCTTCCGCGACAATGTGGAATTGCCACATTCACCACCGACCTGTGCGCCGCGATATCCGCGGAGTACGGAACCGCTCGATTGTTGGCGCTGCCAGTCAATGACACGGAACAAGGATATGACTACCCGGCGCGGGTGCGATGGTCGCTCGCCCAAGACGACGTCAAGTCGTATCAAGACGCGGCCGAATTCCTGAACTTCAACAACATCGACATGGTATGCCTGCAGCACGAGTATGGAATCTTCGGCGGCGAGGCCGGAAGCCATATTCTGCACCTGCTGCGCGGCTTGAAAATGCCGGTCGTGACCACGTTGCACACAGTTCTGCGCGAGCCCAACCCTAACCAACTGATGGTCATGGAAGAGATCGCGGAGCTTTCGGATCGCCTCATCGTCATGAGCCAGCTCTCGTCGCAGTTCTTGCAGGAAATCTTCAGAGTGCCCGCCGGCAAGATCGACATGGTTCCACACGGCGTTCCCGACCTGCCCTTCCTCGATCCCAACTTCTTTAAGGATCGCTTTGGCGTGGAAGGAAAGGCGGTGTTGCTCACTTTCGGGCTGCTTTCGCCGAACAAGGGAATCGAAAACGTCATTAAGGCGTTGCCAGAGATTTTGTCCAAACACAACAACGTCGCCTACATCGTCGCCGGCGCTACCCACCCTCATGTTCTTCGGCGCGAGGGGGACAAGTATCGAGCCAGCCTGCAAGCCTTGGCGAAGGAAGTGGGAGTGGAATCGCAAGTAATCTTCCACGACCGTTTCGTCAGCCCGGAGGAAATGGCCGAGTTTATTGGCGCCGCCGATATCTACATCACCCCCTACCAGCATGAAGCGCAGGTGGTTTCCGGTACGCTGGCTTATGCGTTAGGTGCAGGCAAGGCCATCATTTCCACTCCTTATTGGCATGCGATTGAGTTATTAGACGGCCGCCGGGGCGCGCTGGTCCCCTTCCAGAATCCCGGTGCTATCGCACTCAAGACAATCGAACTGTTGAATACGCCCGCGATTCGCCACGCCATGCGTAAACGCGCTTATCTGTTCGGGCGGGACATGGTTTGGAAAAAAGTCGCGCAGGGTTACATGGAGAGCTTTGCCCGGGTTCGCAGCGATCGCATGGAAAATCCCAGCGTTCAGTTCTCGGCTCGCGCTACTCCCAAGGTGCTCGATCAACTGCCTGAATTAAAACTCGATCACTTGCGTCGGCTAACCGATGACACGGGAATGCTGCAGCACGCGATCTTTACTATCCCTAATCGAGCAGAGGGCTATACCAGCGACGACAACGCTCGCGCACTGATTTTCACCGTACTGCTGGCGCAACTCGATCCGGAGAAAGATCGGCTTGCAGATTCAGTCGCTCGAGATCTCTCTTGCCGGTATTTGTCGTTCCTGGAGCATGCGTTTAATCCAGGAAGCGGCAGATTCAGAAACTTTCTGGCCTACGATCGCCGATGGAATGAGACTTCAGGTTCTGAAGACTGCCACGGGCGCGCGTTGTGGAGCCTGGGAACGGTGCTCGGCCGATCCGAAGATCAGGGATTGAGGAGTGCGGCCGGGCGTCTGCTCGAATTTTCTCTCCCCGCGGCTTTGGAATTCACCAGCCCTCGTGCATGGGCCTATACCCTGTTCGGAATCCAGGAATATCTAAACTCGTATCCAGGAGACCGCGACGCGCAGAAAGTAAGATCCGTACTTAGCCGCCGCTTACTCGAAATGTATGAGTCCGTCCGCCGCCCGGATTGGAAGTGGTTCGAGAACGTTCTAGCCTATGGCAACGCGAGATTACCGCAAGCCCTGCTGCTGGTGGGCTCGGCGTGCTCGGCTGATCGCTCGGATGATCGCATGGTTTCTGCCGGTCTTGAGGCGCTGGATTGGCTCCTGCAAACGCAGCGTTGCGAGACCAACCACCACTTTGTGCCGATCGGGTCGCAAGGCTTTTATCATCAGGGTGGTGAAAAGGCGCGGTTCGATCAGCAGCCGATTGAGGCCGCCGGTGCCGTATCCGCATGTCTCGAAGCGTACCGAGCAACCGGCGACAGCCACTGGCTCAGTGAAGCCTGGTCGGCGTTTAACTGGTTTCTAGGCGACAACGACCTGCAGCTTCCTCTTTATGATTCGGTTACCGGCGGCTGCCGGGACGGTTTACATCCCGAACGCGCCAATCAGAATCAGGGAGCGGAATCGACGCTATCGTTCCTGATGTCCCTGCTCGAAATGTACTCATTGCAAAAATCGGAAGGGCCGCCCGAAAGGACAAAAGATCCGTCATGACTGCTCCTGAAACAGCGATTGTGAACGTCGAAAACTCGCACTACCCGCCACTGCTTCTTCGTCACCCCGGCAACCCCATCCTGACGGGCAAGGATTGGCCGTACTCCATTAACAGTGTGTTCAATGCCGGCGCAACCTTGCTGGCGGATGGAACCACTCTGCTGCTGTGCCGCGTCGAAGACCGCCGTGGCTTGTCGCATCTGTGCGCCGCGCGTTCTCAAAACGGCGTCGATCGGTGGCAAATTGATCCCGAACCGACTTTGATGCCCAACCCCCAGCAGTATCCCGAGGAGGTATGGGGCATTGAGGATCCTCGCATCACGTTCGTGCCCGAACTGCAGCAATATGTGGTCACTTACACTTCGTATTCGCGCGGGGGGCCCGGAGTTTCTCTGGCCCTGACCAAAGATTTTCGCAGCTTCGAGCGCTACGGCGTGATCATGCCACCGGACGACAAAGATAGCGCGCTCTTGCCGCGGAGAATCAATGGATGCTGGGCGCTGATTCATCGGCCGATGACGACCCTCGGAGCGCACATGTGGATTTCCTACTCTCCCGACCTGCGCTATTGGGGCCGGCACAGACTCATGCTGGAAGCTCGCCGCGGCGCCTGGTGGGACGCAAACAAGATCGGCTTGTCGCCGCCGCCCATCGAAACTCCCAGGGGATGGCTCGCGCTCTATCACGGAGTGCGGCACACGCCCTCGGGCTGTCTCTATCGACTGGGCGTGGCCCTGTTCGACCTTGAAAACCCGGAAAGATGCCTGCTGCGAGGGGATTCATGGATCTTCGGCCCGGAGGCCCACTACGAGCGCCACGGCGACGTCAACGACGTCGTGTTCCCGTGCGGATACACGATGAATCGCGATGGCGACACGATCAATATTTACTACGGCGCTGCCGATTGCTCAATCGCCCTGGCTCGCGCCAGTGTGCGCTCTCTCCTGGATTGGCTGGATACCCACGGAAGTAGCGAGCGCCGGCAACGGGCGGAAGATTAATGGAGGGTCAGTGAAACCGCTGGTTTCAATTCTCCAGCATGCCTTCGGGTGCCATCACCGCCGACGCAGCGGTGTATTCACGATCAAGAAACGGACCTACCAGGTCTGCTTGAAGTGTGGGCGGGAATTTGAGTATTCATGGGCGCTGATGCATTCCGTACGGTCGAGCCTCGCCGATAGTACCCACGTGCCGCGTCCGCCGAAAGTGAGCTATCTTGCTCAGACGCCAAAATCCACACCTGTCATTGTTGTTTCTCCTGAGTGTGTAGACGGAGCCGCGAACGTCGATTCGTAGCTTTGATCCTGAGGTCACTGCGGGTTGGGTTCTGATGGACTCACAGCGCAGCGACCACATCCAGTCAATCGGCATTCTTCATCCGTGTGTGCGCCGCGAAACCACGCGGCGGGACACGATTCGACCCTAAACAGTCTCGTACGTCGAAGTCAGAGCAACACCAAGACTAGGGAAACACCTCCGGCGGATGGGAGGAGTTAGCCCGAAAAACTAAGGAAGGTCACACTTATGCCTTTAATTCAATTGCTGGAAGTTCTGATCGTGGTGGGTGTTCTCCTGTGGCTGGTCAATCGCTTCATTCCCATGCAGGGGACAATCAAGTCAATTTTGAACGGCGTCGTGGTCATTGCCGTGGTTCTGTGGCTACTGAACGTTTTTGGACTCTTTCACTCCCTCTCCGGTATGCGCGTTGGAACGTAGAGGATGACGTAAGAGAGACCGGCGAAGAAATGGACAATACCACCCGGTCGACACGGCCACAGCGAGCTTGCGCCAAAGCAAGCGTTCGCAACGAAACAATAATGGAGGCAACACTTATGAACTTACTCGGATTGCGCAAGAGTCGTTTGCTATTGCTGGCTTTTCTGATACTGGCCATACCGGCCATCTCGTTCGCGCAGATCGGCGTGTCGATCATGATCGCTCCGCCCGCGCTGCCTGTGTACACGCAGCCTCTTTGTCCGCAGAGCGGTTATTTGTGGGCGCCCGGCTACTGGGGCTACGGCAATGAAGGCTACTTCTGGGTGCCGGGTACGTGGGCGATGGCTCCCGAGGTTGGTCTGCTCTGGACCCCCGGTTACTGGGGCTGGGGCGGCAACGCCTTTGCCTGGAATGAAGGCTACTGGGGCCAGAGTGTCGGCTTCTACGGCGGCGTCAACTACGGCTTCGGCTACGGTGGTGTCGGCTACGGAGGCGGATATTGGAATAACGGCGCCTTCAGCTACAACACCTCGGTGAGCAACGTGAACGTCACGACCATCACCAACGTCTACAGTAAGACCGTAGTCAACGAAACCGCGGTGAACCATGTCAGCTATAACGGCGGCCAAGGCGGAATTAGCGCCCGTCCAAACGCTGCAGAAGAGACGGCGATGCACGAGAAACACACGCCGCCAACCGCGTTGCAAACCCAACAGGTGCACGCTGCCAGCACCAACCACGCACTCCTGGCGTCTGTTAACCAGGGGAGGCCGGCAATCGCTGCAACTGCGAAGCCGGGAGAGTTCAGCGGTTCTGGAGTGGTAGCGGCCAAAGAGGCGGGAGCACCTTACAAGGCTGCCGAGAATAAAGCTGCCGAAACCAAGGCCACAGAAAACAAGGCTGCGGAGAATAAGGCTGCCGAAACCAAGGCCACCGAGAACAAGGCTGCGGAGAACAAGGCTGCTGAGAATAGGGCTGCCGAAACCAAGGCCACAGAAAACAAGGCTGCTGAGAATAGGGCTGCCGAAACCAAGGCCACAGAAAACAAGGCTGCCGAGAATAAGGCCGCCGAAACCAAGGCCACAGAAAACAAGGCTGCTGAGAATAGGGCTGCCGAAACCAAGGCCACAGAAAACAAGGCTGCCGAGAATAAGGCCGCCGAAACCAAGGCCACAGAAAACAAGGCTGCTGAGAATAGGGCTGCCGAAACCAAGGCCACAGAAAACAAGGCTGCCGAGAATAAGGCCGCCGAAACCAAGGCCACAGAAAACAAGGCTGCTGAGAATAGGGCTGCCGAAACCAAGGCCACAGAAAACAAGGCTGCCGAGAATAAGGCCGCCGAAACCAAGGCCACAGAAAACAAGGCTGCTGAGAATAGGGCTGCCGAAACCAAGGCCACAGAAAACAAGGCTGCCGAGAATAAGGCTGCCGAAACCAAGGCCACAGAAAACAAGGCTGCCGAGAATAAGGCTGCCGAAACCAAGGCCACAGAAAACAAGGCTGCCGAGAATAAGGCTGCCGAAACCAAGGCCACAGAAAACAAGGCTGCGGAGAATAAGGCTGCCGAAACCAAGGCCACAGAAAACAAGACTGCGGAGAATAGGGCTGCCGAAACCAAGGCCACCGAGAACAAGGCTGCGGAGAATAAGGCTGCGGCAACTCGCACCAGTGAGAATAAGGCAGCTGCGAATAAGGCGCCTGCGAATAAGCCATCAGCAACGCGCCCGACCGAGAATAAGGTAGCTCATGCGCAGCCTGCCCCTCAACCAAAGGCTGCACCTCAGCCTAAGGCTCGCCCCGAGAGCGCTCCTCGTCCGGCAACTGCGGCTCATGCGCAGCCTGCCCCTCAACCAAAGGCTGCACCTCGCCCCGAGAGCACTCCCGAGAAAAAAGCACCTGGAGGTATCGATTAGCCTCGTCAATAGTGAGCTGACTGCAGCGTGTCACGTCAGGCCGCTCGAGGTCTAAGAAAGTCGTTTTAACTCTTACATTGACGCGGGCCCACTTCGTGGGCCCGCGTCATTTCCTTTTCGGCGGTACGCAGCGTGGAGACGCGATCCAGCCGCCACAAATCGCCGGCATCCAGGAAAGCGCCGACTCCACCCGTTTCGCCCTGATTCTTCACATTGAGCAGTTTTGACCAGTAAGGAATTAGTACAACGCCTATAAGGAAGGTGGTTATCCCTCTCTTCCTCAATGTTGATCCCGGTGCGCATTCTTGAGGATTCGGAGGGGAAAAAAGGAGTGAAAATGCTTGGAACTATATTGATCGTGATTTTGATCTTAGCTCTCTTTGGTGCTCTGCCCAGATGGTCGCATAGTCGAGACTGGGGTTATGCTCCGAGCGGAGGATTAGGTCTCATCCTTTGCATCGTCGTCGTTCTCCTGGTTCTCGGTCGCATTTGAACCATGCATCACCCGGCAACTTCGGCAGGCGCCATAGTCCGTGGTGCCTGCGCCGACGGTGGCGGACAACTTCACTTCAAGGACGCGGCGGTAGTCGGGTCGCTGTCCCCCAAATTGTGTTTAGTGACACAGGATAAATCTGGCGGCGCAAAGGAGCTTTGCAGCATCACGGCCGGTTATCGTTTACGGGTTTCTTCCACGGCCTCGGCTGCGGAGAGCTTCCGATCCCGGTGTGGCTCGGTGCGCGGGGCGCCCGTATGCAGTTCACAAACTTCGCCGATTGCTGCACCACACGTGTTACAAGGCACGGATAATATCTGCTTCGGAGTAAGTTCCCTTGTCTTCACACCACAGAATGCATCGCCTACAAACAGGAAAGATGTTCAATATTGATCATTTTCAATACATTTCAGCTTTTTTTCGATTATGAGCAAAAGTGAACACCTTTGATCACCGCGATCCTGTGAGAATGATGAAGAGTGTAGCTTTACACGCCGGAGAAATCGTTGATGGCATCACCCGTGTCATTGGCCAAAAGAAAACGCGAGTTCGAGCCAGAGAGCTTCCTGGCCACGATCGGCGTAGGCGGTAAGGTCGTGGTTTTTCCGAAGAAAGAGCCAGTTTTCGCGCAGGGAGATGCGGCTGACTCCGTCTTCTACATCCAGGAAGGCAAGATTCGACTCACGGTGGTGTCCAAGGTTGGTAAGGAAGCGACCTTGGGCATATTGAGCGAGGGAGAGTTTTTCGGTGAAGGTGGCCTGGCGGGACAGCCTTTACGCATGGGGTCCGCAACCGCCATGACGGACTGCGAACTGCTGCGCATCGACAAGAAAGCGATGATGGAAGCGCTTCATCGGGAACACGAGTTTTCCGACATGTTCGTGGCCTATCTGCTGGCACGGAATATTCGCTATGAAGAGGATTTAGTCGACCAGCTCTTCAATTCCAGCGAAAAGAGACTAGCCCGAATTCTGCTGTTGCTGGCTCGTTTCGGCAAGGAAGGCGTGCCCGAAACGGTAATCCCCAAGATCAGTCAGGAAACCCTCGCCGATATGATCGGCACAACCCGGTCCCGGGTCAGTTTTTTCATGAATAGGTTCAGGAAGTTAGGCTTCGTTGACTATGGCGAGGGTGGGCTGCAAGTTCATAGTTCACTTCTAAATATCGTTCTCCACGACTAGCATTCGCCTGAGTTTTCCATCAGCCCATGAGGCAGATTGCCTTCGCACATTCGGGCGGCAGGCAACAAACCCTGTTCAAGAGACAGCGTCATTCCGCGGGATCCTTCTGGCGCGTGGCCTTAACGCCTGACAGAATACCAATGCCTAAGAGAACAATCGCCCCTACGACAATCCAGTGCGCGGGCATGTGCATCAGGTGCGCGGCGTAAATCAATCCGCCGATTAAGATTGCAAACCCAATCGAGTAAAGTCCAAACGACATAGCATCTCCTTTTCGAGTCGCCGATGAGCCTGGAGTGGGGCTGCCCGCCATTCTCCGGCGCAGAGTAGCCCCGCAGTTGTTCCTATAGTGATGGTGATGAACTGGCTTTCTGATCTTTAACCTGCAGGTCATTCACCACTTGTTGAACGTTCGGCACTCCGCTCGCTACCTGGCCGGCACGCGTTCGCTTGTCTTCCGAGTTCACCTCTCCGCTCAACGTCACTACACCGCTCTTCACTTCATATTTCACGTTGTGGTGCATCTTGTTCTGGATCAGAGCAGCATCCAGATTCTCCTCGATGCCTTTGTCCAGATCAGAATTCACGGCTTTGGCCTCTTTGGCTCCGACCACGGGAATCACCTCAATCTGATCCGCGACCACCTGGGCACCCGCGAAGGATTTTGCCAGCGATTCGGCTTGTGACTTGGCATTGTCAGTGGCGACTTGTCCGCCAAGCGTCACGACGCCCTTGTCGCGATCTTGACTGACCGAAACGTCTTTGAGGCCTGCCTGATCGAGCGACTTGCGAATACTGTCGGAAACATCGGGGGACTTCGCGGCCGTCGCTGAGCATCCGGCCATAATCCCGGCGGCGAGCAGAGCGACCAGGGTAAAGAACACTTTACTTGTTTTCATGGTTTTTCCTTTATTACCGGATCTAGATTGAATCCGGGTGAATGAGCAGGTTCTGCCAGTGAGAGACAGCCTTGGGCTATAGGTTCGCCTACTGGCTTCGGCAATGCTGTGCACAATCGCTCACTTTGTAAAGAGCGTTTCCTCCACTGTCTCCGGTAATGCGGCGGCACTGATTTAGAAAGCGATCAATTCTGACCAGTCTTCCGCCGCCCAAACGTCGATACTGGCAACTCACAGGTTCTGACCCCCGAAAAACTTTCGGTCGACCCGAATCGGTTCTTGTGGACATTCGATATCTGGAGGTTTTCGATGAATCTGCATCTGATGGATTCCAATCTGATTGTCCTCGCCGCCGTGGCGACTCTTATAGCCGCAGTGCTGGTTTGGCTGTACGCGCGAAAACGCACGAATACAACCGCAGACCTGCGAAAGAAATTTGGGCCCGAGTACGATCGCGCGGTGCTGGTGCATGGAGCTGGCCGAAAAGCAGAAGCGAAGTTAGAGGATCGCGAGAAGCGGGTTGACAAGTTCAACATTCGCGATCTTGATCCGATTGAACACGAACGTTTTTTGAAGCGCTGGGAGTCCGTACAGTCCCGCTTTGTCGATTCCCCCAAAGGCGCGGTCACGGAAGCCGATGACCTGGTGTCCTCTGTAATGAAAGCTCGCGGCTATCCCGTATCCGACTTCGAGCAGCGTGCCGCCGACATTTCGGTCGACCACCCCCGCGTGGTGGAGAACTACCGCTCCGCGCATGAGATTGCGCTGCGGGTGGGGAAAAACGCAGCAACAACGGAAGACCTGAGAACGGCGATGATTCACTACCGTTCTCTATTTGAGGAACTGGTGCAGGTGCCGGTGATCGTGGAAAGGAAAGAGGTGGCGTGATGGCACACCGCTCTACGCTCTGGCAATCGAGCGGAGACACGCAGGAGTTATTCCAAGGAAGACAGGAGAAAAAAGATGAAACCGAGCACGCAAGACAGGACCGAAGGCAAACTCCACGAAGTGAAGGGGAAAGTTAAGGAGGAGATCGGAAAGGTGACGAACGACCCAGATCTGGAAGCCTCGGGTGAAGCGGAAAAGAATGTCGGCAAAGTTCAAAATTGGGTCGGCCGCGCTGAAAAAGCTGTCGGAGAATGAAAACGCATCCACCCAAGTTCACAAGAATACAGAGGAGGGACCGATGTCACAAACCGTAGTGGAAAGAACAGCTGAACATATCAGCGAATCAGCGCGGCGGGCCTCGCGAGCAAGCAGCGCGATTGCCGACGCAATAGACGATGGCGTGGGAGCGGCGAGGCGCGCTGCCAAGCAGGGTGGCGATGCTGCCGAAGAACTTCTGAATGACACAACTCAGCGTATCCAGCGACATCCGGTACTGACGGTTGCAGCGTCATTTGCAGCCGGTGTTACCGCAGGAACATTGCTCGGCTGGATGATAAAACGAAGGTAACGAAACGAAGATAGATCAACGAAATTAATCAAGGAGAACGCAAATGACGACGATAGATAAGCAGACTAAGTGTGCGCACCTGCCATGCCGTTGCTCGGTACAAGCTGACGACAAGTACTGCGGTCAGCCGTGTAAGGAGGCGGGGTCCAAAGAGGTCGAGATCGCTTGCCAGTGCGACCATACAATTTGCCCGCTTACCGTCTAAAAAGCGATCGATCTTCAAAAGGACAGATCTTTGCTGTGCAAACTGAATCTCAGATCGGCCGGAGAGAATCTCGATATGAAGATCCGCCAGGTTATGCTCGCGCTGCTAACGATCGGGGGCTCCGCGGCCCTGGCGGTACCGGCGATGGCGCAGTCGGCGTCAGCATCATTATCGTTGGACGATTCGAGTAGCTCCTCCAGCAGTGTTGTCTTGCCGGCGAGTCCGACGTACCCGAACGTGGACGTGACCTACACGCGCCCAACCGAGAAAGCGAAGATCCAGAACTACTTCTTCGACGCGTTCGGTTCATATCCCATGGTCGGTGCCGCGTTTGCGGCTGGCATCAACCAGGTGTATAACACCCCGCCCGAATGGGGCCAAGGCGCGGAAGCTTATGGCAAACGATTCGGGTCCAACTTCGCGATCGCGGCAGTGACGACGCGCTATGGGCTCGCGGAAGCCTTTCACGAAGACACGATCTATTACAACTGTGAGTGCAAAGGTGTGTTGCCGCGGCTGAAACACGCCATGATTTCCACCTTGACCGCTCGCCGCGGCACCGATGGCCATGCGATATTTTCTTTTCCTGCCTTGGTCGCTCCTTATGCAGGCACCATGACTGCCGTCTATGGGTGGTATCCCCGCCGCTACGACGCCGAGGATGGATTCCGAATGGGCAACTACACTCTGTTGGGGTATGTCGCCGGAAACCTCGCCCTGGAATTTCTCTATGGCGGTCCACACTCCTTACTCTCTCGCATGCATCTGAAAACTGCGCTCGGGGCGCCCGATTCGGGCTCA
Source organism: uncultured Acidobacteriaceae bacterium (assembly GCA_963747545.1). Classification (GTDB taxonomy): domain Bacteria; phylum Acidobacteriota; class Terriglobia; order Terriglobales; family Acidobacteriaceae; genus Acidiflorens. The sequence goes on from CAVVFQ010000007.1 coordinate 1,213,770, forward strand.
AATCCGTGAGCGACCGGAAATTCAGCATCGTCGCAAGCGTGGAACCTCCGCTTCCCGGGCCGCGGACATCACTTATACCCCCCATGGTGAGTTCCTCGCCGGGCATGATCAGCAAGTTCTTCGAGTGGTTCGGCGATCTGGGCATATTTTTCTGGCGAGTTGTGCGTGCGGCTGTGACGCCGCCCTTTGAATTCCGGGAGTTGTATCGACAGCTTGACGAGATCGGATCAATGTCCCTGCCCCTGGTTGCCTTGGCCGGCGCCGCCACCGGAGTTGTCCTCTCCATGGAAGCCCGTTATAGCCTGACTCGTTTCGGGGCGAAGTCGCTGCTTCCCGCAGCGATCGTGTTCTCCGTAATTCACGAGACCGGCCCGATCATCACCGGTCTGGTAGTAAGTGGTCGGGTGGGCGCCGGCATTGGCGCGGAGTTGGCGTCGATGAAAGTGACCGAGCAGATCGATGCAGTCGAGGCATCCGCGGTTAGTCCTTATCGGCTGCTGGCGGCGCCCCGCATCCTGGCTTGTATCCTCGTGCTGCCTCTGCTGACTCTTGCTGCCGACGCCTCCGGCTTGCTGATGGGCTGGGTCGCCCAGGCCTTGGTCGAACCGCTCTCCTTACATCAGTTCATCAATGCCGGTTTCAAGGGAGCCGCCTTCAACGATTTCCTGCCACCCACATTTAAGACCATGGTGTTTGGACTGATCATTGGAGTGGTTGCATGTTTTCAGGGGATGCGCACCCAGGGAGGTGCGGCGGGCGTGGGCCGTGCGGCCACAAGCTCGGTGGTCTTGTCCTCGCTGTTCGTGATCCTGGCCGATGTCGTGCTGGTGAAACTCATTCTCATATTTTTCCCGTGACCATAGTCGCGTGAATATGAACTAAGTGGATTAGCAGCTCGCGAAACAAAGTATGGAGACAATCGATCAAATTCCGATTCAAACCGAGATCAGGCCAATAGAGGCTGAGAAAGACGGGAGTGCGCCCGCGATCGCCGTTGGCGACTTGCATAAGTCCTTCGGCGATCAAAAAGTCTTGAACGGGGTCAACCTGGCCGTCGGTCGCGGGGAAACTCTGGCGGTGCTGGGGCGCAGCGGCACCGGCAAAAGCGTATTGCTGAGACTCATCATTGGATTAGAGAAGCCTGACTCGGGATCGGTTCTCATCCACGGCCAAGACATCTCCGGTCTCAGTCTCGACCAACTCGGCGAAATAAGAATGAAGATGGGTTTTCTGTTTCAGCACGCCGCGCTTTACGATTCGCTCACCGTTGAGCAGAACGTGGCTTTTCCTCTGCAGCACCATAAGAAGGAGATGTCGAAATCCGAGCGGGGCGACCGGGTGAAGCAACTGCTGGCGGAAGTCGGCATGGAGGGTCACCTGGAGAAGATGCCTTCGGATATCTCGGGAGGCATGCAGAAACGAGTAGGGCTGGCCCGTGCTCTGGCTTTGGAGCCCGATATTCTGCTGCTCGACGAGCCCACCGCTGGTCTCGACCCGATCAGTTCCGGAGAGATCGATGATCTGGTGCTCAAGCTCCAGGCGGAACATCACATGGCATCGATCGTAGTGACTCACGATCTGCACAGCGCGAAGACGATTGCCGATCGTCTGGCCCTGCTCAATGAAGGTGATGTGGTGATCGAAGGCAGCTTTGAAGAACTCGAAAGAAGTGACATCAAATTTGTTCGTGAATTTCTAGGGCATTCGTAGCGGGAAACATGCAGGGAGTATGGGGGGACATATGTCGAGGGCAGCGCGGTTGGGAGCTTTCATCGTTGCGACCATGGCGATTTTGATCGCCGGCATCTTTATCATCGGGAGCAAGCAGTATCTTTTCAGCTCCACCTACCGATTGAAGGCGCAATTCGACAACGTCGTGGGCCTGGATGCGGGAGCCGATGTGCGGGTGGCCGGCGTTCATAGTGGAACGGTGAGCAGCATCGTGTTGCCCCACAAGCCGGGCGAAAAGGTTACAGTGGTCATGGATCTCGGCAAGTCGACGCACGAGATTATCAAGCAGGACTCTGTTGCCACCATCGAAACCGAGGGACTATTGGGTAACCAGTATCTCGCGATATCGTTTGGGTCGTCTGGAAAAGCGGACGTGCGGGATGGCGATACCATCGCGAGCGAGCCGCCACTCGAAATGTCAGAGCTGCTGCAAAAGGCGAGCGGCATTCTGGATAGCAGCCAGCAAGCCATCCAAAACGCTACTGGGGCGACGGCGAATATAGAGTCGATCAGCGCCAAGATCAATACCGGTCAGGGGACCGTGGGAGCGCTGGTGAACGACAAACAGCTTTATAGCAACCTCGAACAGACGACGACCGCCATGAATAAAACGATGCTCGAGGCGCAAGCCGGCGTCACCGACTTCCAGGAAAATATGGAAGCCCTGAAGCACAACTTCTTCGTGCGCGGGTATTTCAAGAAACGTGGCTATGAAGATTCCGCCGAGCTGGCACAAAATGAGATTGAACATCTGCCGCAGGGCACCACGATAAAAGAGTTTACCTACTCGGCGAAGCAGCTTTTCGATAAGCAAGATTCGGCCAAGCTGAAGAATCAGAAATCTCTAAACGGCGGCGGCGAGTTCCTCGCGAATAACCAGTTCGGGTTCGCAGTGATCGTGGTGTCCGCTGGTATGGAAGGCGATACCCAGAAGGATTTGGTACTGACCGAAGCCCGGGCCATGGTTGTGCGCGAGTATTTAGTCGAGAACTTCGGCTTTGACGATAGTCAGCTTAAGACTTTGGGAATGGGAAAGCAGACAGACGCCAATGGGGATGCCGGCTGGGGCAATGTCCAGATTTTCATCTATCCAGCTGGAACTGAAATTCCGCCTAGCAAGCAAACACCGGCCGGAAGTTTATCCAAAACAGCCTCAACCCAACCGGTTCAGGCTTCGGCGACCGCAATAACGAAACCACAGTAGCGGCTGCCTGCAAATTTCCTCTATCCTTCCCTGTTAGCGGGGAGTTCCGCGGAGAAGAGTTGGCGCGGGACTACTTGCGCTACCAACTATCATCCGCTGAAGCCCGCCAAATCACCGCGATTTCGTTGAATGACGTTCGCAGAAATCCGCATGGCCCCTCGGCCATACGCGGGGCGGCTTCTCATCCATCGCTTGCGCGTTATAGATTCCGGATCTGAGTATTCGCTTCACTGAGGTTGACCCAATGAAGTAGTATGCGATGACGTTCATGCACACATAGGGAGACTACTGACGTGACGAAGAGAATCCATGGAACAATTTTCAGAGTTGGGCTGGCAATTACCGCTGTCACGCTGATGGTCGCGACGCCGTCTGAGGCCCAGCAGCTGACGAACGACGAGCTATCTCTGACGATCAACGCACAGGAGGGATCGTACCAACTGTCTTTGTCTGGAGGGCATGAGGGGCAGTCCGTGCTCAGGTCCCGGGTGGCAGCGCAGGTTGACCACCAGTGGCTTCGCTCGAGCGATTATCCGCGGCACCAGGCCTCGGAGTCTACCTTCGAAGATGGTCTCGGCCCCGGCCAACAAGTCACGGTCACCTGCAGTGGACTGGATGGCAAACCCGATCTTGTTTATGTGCTTCAACTCTACAAACAACGTCCTTACGGTACCGTCCAGGTTAAACTGCAGAACAGTGCGGGAAGAGAAGTAACTGTGCAGGCTATTCGGAGTGTGGAGGCCATCGGTGAGCCGATCATAAATCTGCATGGCGGTCAGTCGGCCGACCGGGTGCTCTCTGACAGTTTCAGCGAAGATTGGCCGGACCTGGCTCTCTACGACCTCGGGGGAGCGCCCGGCGGAATGCATCGCGGCACAGGGAGCCAGCTCATCTACAACCGGGAGAGTAAGCAGAGTTTATTTCTTGGTGCACTCACCTCAAACCGGTTTCTGACCCTGATGCATCTGCAAGCTGAGGGTGTGGGCGCGAAGAGCAAGATAACGTCCTACACCGTTGAATCCACCGGGACTACTGAGATCCAGAAGGACTTCGATCTAAAGGATTCTCCCGCTGACGACCAGGTCGAATTAAGCCTTCCCCTTAAACCCGGGGAAGGGATGGTTTCAGAGCGATTGCTGTTCGAGGCCGGTCCCGACTACCACCATCAACTGCTCGCGTACGGTGATGCGGTTCGTAGACTGCACCATGCGCGCGTCTCTAGCGAGACCCCCATCGGTTGGTGGAGTTGGACCGTCTACTATGGCGCCATCAACCAGGGCGAGGTTTTGGCCAATGGCGACTGGCAAGCCGAACATCTGAAGTCATTCGGCTATAAATATTTCCAAATTGATGATGGCTACGAGTACGCCCGCGGCGAATTTGCAACTTCGAATGCGACGCAATTCCCGGATGGTATGCGGTTTGTAGGGCATCACCTGACCGGACAGGGCCTGACATTCGGCGTATGGACGGCGCCGTTTGAAGTGACAACCCGGGCTTGGGTTTACGAGCACCACAAGGATTGGCTGGTGCACAACGCCAAGGGCGAACCGATCCCCATTGGCTTGGTCTGGGACCAGAAGTCGGATGTGCTTTACGCGCTGGACACAACCCATCCCGAAGCTCAGGAGTACATGCGTCAGACTTACAGGACACTCGTGCGCGAATGGGGGGTCCGCTTCATCAAGCTTGACTTCATGGATACGAGCGCGATCGAGGGTTACCATTACCGGCCCAACACTACAGCCCTGGAAGCCCAACGCATCGGCCTCCAGATAATCCGCGATGCCGTGGGCGATGAAGTGATCATCGATAAAGATGGAAGTCCCATGCTCAACCCGGTGGGGCTGGTAGATACCGGCCGGATTTCCGCGGATACCGGCCACAGCTTCGAGAGAACCAGGAATGCCGCCTCCGGCATCGCTGCCCGCTTCTATATGCAGCGTAATTTCTTCGTTAATGATCCGGACGCTTTCAACGTCACCGCAACACATCTCATGGAGCGTGCGAACGAAAAGTCTTCGATTTCGCTGGGCGCGGCCCAGGCGTCGATCGCGCTCTCCGCTGTGTCCGGCGGCATGTATGAGATTGGCGATGACATGCTGGTCCTCGGCTCAGAGAAAGATCGGCTGGCGCTGGTTGAAAATCGAGAGTTGCTGAATATGTCCAAAGTCGGCCAAGCTTCCACGCCGTTAGACCTGATGACCTACGAGGCCGAGGATGGACAGCCCAGCATATTCCTCCTCCGTGAAGATCAACGACAGGCCATCCTGACGGTCTTCAATTGGACGAACACGGTGCGCTCGCACACGCTACAACTCGCGGACCTCGGCCTGCCTGCCGGCCACACGTTTGCGGCGACGGACGTGCTCGACCAGAATGCGGCGATTGCCCTCACGAGTGGCGCAGTGCAGCTGGAGAACCAGCCACCCCAATCTGTGAGGGTGATCAAGCTGGTCGACAACAACGTTGCCGCCGCTGCCCCAACTGTGACGGCGCAGGTACCCGCAGGGGCAAACGCCGGTGACACGATCGTACTTTCGGCGATCTCGGCGCAGGCCGAGGCTGGTGGTGTGCCCGCAGTCGCGTATCACTGGGAGTTCGGCGACGGAACGAACGCGGACGGCGCCAAGGTATCTCATGCCTACACCCGCGCGGGGGAGTTCACGATCCGCCTCACAGTTGACGGAGTGGACGGGGTACCGGCGCAGAAGGATTTCTCCGTCAAGGTGACCGGCAATTTAAGGGCGCACTCTAACCTTACCGACAATCGACGCTTCGTAGAGCCAACCGACCGCTGAGCAAGCACGTTTCCTCTAATTGGACTGAATTGGCTAAACTAATGCCAATCATGTTCCAGCGCACGCCGGTTACGCGACGCGAAATGCTGAAGGCGACTGCCCTGAGCCTGGTCGCCCTGCCCGGTCTTGCCTCCGTAGCATGGGCGTTCAAGCAGAAAGAGTTTGATGAACCGACCAGGATTCCTTATCTCGGTTCCGATGATCAACTCCTGGATGAAATCGAGCGCGCCGCTTTCGACTTCTTCTGGAACGAAGCCAGCAGCGTAACCGGCCAAGTCAAGGATCGCGCGCTACTCAACGGCAACAACAACGACCACCGGCGAGTTGCGAGTATTGCGGCAACCGGCTTTGGACTCGCCGGCCTGTGCATCGCGGAATCTCGCGGCTACGGAAAAGCGGCGGCTATCCGCGACCGGGTGCGGCAGACGCTCCGTTTTCTGGAGCGGCAGTTGCCTAACGAACACGGTTTCTTCTACCACTTCATTGACATGGAAACGGGAGAGCGGGCTTGGAACTGCGAACTCTCCTCGATCGACACCTCGCTTTTACTCTGCGGTGTGCTGTCGGTTCGCCAGCATTTCAATGATGCCGAGATTCAGGATCGCGCGACCGCAATCTACGAGCGCGTGGATTGGCCGTGGATGCTCAATGGCGGCGAAACGTTCTCCATGGGATGGAAGCCAGGCAGCGGCTTCTTGCGCTCGCGCTGGAGCCAATATAGCGAACTCATGATGATCTACCTCTTGGCTTTCGGTTCGCCGACGCATCCAGTTTCAAGTGAGACCTGGAAGGCATGGACGCGTCCCATCGTGAAGTTTCAGGGATTCGAGTACATTTCCGGGCACGATCCACTCTTTACTCACCAGTATTCGCAAGCGTGGTTCGACTTTCGCCACAAGCGCGATGCGTATGCCGACTATTTCACCAACTCGGTGACGGCCACCGAGGCGCACAAGGCGTTTTGTATTTCCCTGCGCGACGAATTCCCCGACTACAGCGATCGCCTTTGGGGAATCAGCGCCTCCGATTCAGCAACTGGGTATCAGGCTTGGGGTGGTCCTCCGCGGATCGGGCATCTGGATGGCAGCATTGTTCCGTGCGCCGCTGGCGGCGCGCTGCCCTTTTTGCAAGAGGATTGCATGCGCGTGCTGCGGACGATTCGGGAGTGCTATCCGAAGGCGTGGGGACGATACGGATTTGTCGACGCCTTCAATCCGCTCACCGGCTGGTACGACCCGGATGTGCTGGGCATCGATCTGGGCATCACCATGCTGATGGCGGAGAACGCGCGTTCGGGATTTGTCTGGGACGTGTTCATGAAGAACAAGGACATGCAGCGGGCGATGGAGAGGGCTGGGTTCAAAGCTTCGGGATAGCTCTAAGTGTACGTACAAAATGTTTCACGTGAAACACTTTGTTGTTGCTTATGTGTACATACATAAATGTTGTTGCACAGCAAAGTGGGGACGAGCGAGGGAAAACGGGGGTTGCAAGTGATTGATAACGCTCGGAGGCTGGAGTGGTTAATTAGGCACAAGCGAGCACTTGTTATACGGCACTAATTACACGATTCGTTTTTGGGATTAAAAGGAAAGGCGCACCCGGATTTCGAGTGCGCCTTGGCGAAAATTAGAATCAGCGTTAGAAGTTGAAGCGCGCCCCCAACGAGAGGACACGGGCAGCAAGAGCACTCGAAAGCGTGCCGAAGTTTGGGTTTCCAATATTGTTCGAGATGCTATTCGGGTTCAAGTTCAAATTGTTGAAGACGTTGTAGGCATCCATCCGAATTTCAATCTTCGCGTTTTCGCCGAGTACGGGCATTTTGGGAAGGCCAAAGCCCTTGGAGAGAGTCAAGTCCACATCCTTATATCCCGGCAGGGTGAGATAGTTACGCGCAACCCCAGGGGATTGCGGAACCGAGGTTCCGGCGCAGTCCGGGTTGCAGCTGTAGGGAGTATAGGTTGGCGTCGAGAAATATGCCGCGCCCCCGAGAGGAAAGTTTGCGCTGGGGCCGGCTACGGTTTGTTCGTAATCTTTTTTGCTGGTGCCGGTGCCGGCGCCGCCCAGGTAGGCCGCAGGAAGCAGACTGTAATAACCGCAGTTTGCGCAATAGAGGCTTCCGTGCTGGGTGCTAACAAACTGAGTCCAGGGAAATCCGGAGTGCCAGTTGAAAATACCGCTGAGCGACCAGCCGTCAGCGATTTTATGGGCCCACGTGTTGCCGTGGAAGAATACCGGCTGCCACATGCCAAAAAGCTTGAAGGCGTTGGAGACGTTATAGTCGGAGCGTCCGTAGTCGAGGCCGAGATTGTATGGGTAGGGCTGCTCGGAGTAAGGCGCGGAGCTGGTATCCATACTTTTCGAATAAGTGTATTGAGCCTCGGCCATGAACTGGTGAGAGAACTGGTGCTTAATGTCCGCCAGCAAAGCATTGTAGTTTGCGCGGCCGTTGGAGTTATATAAATCTCCGCCATTGATTTGGGGATTTTGGGCGTAGCCCAAGGTAGCGGGAACGGCAAGCGGGCCCTCGTTGAAGAAGATGTCCCGCGACAAGCTGCCCTGATATCCCACGCTCATTACATACTGGCGACCCAGATCATATTGCATATCAGCCGAGTAGTGGTAGGTACGCTGGGTGGGCATGGTGTGGGGGAAGACGTATACACCGACCGAGCCGGAGGTGGGCAGGCCGTTCGGGCCAAAGGCCAGGACAAAGTTGTTGTTTGGCGCATACCCAAAGACGCTGTGTGGGTTGGTTGAAATTCCATACTCAATTCCGAGATTATTCGGTGAAGTGGGCGTTGAGAGCCCCACGTATTCGCCAATGTTCAGGCCGGGATTTCCGGCGACATTGCTGGAAATGGCGATTTCGTCCTGGTTGTAGTTCAGGCCGAAGCCGCCGCGGAAGACGAGTCTATTGTTGAATCGAGTGGGACTCCAGGAAACGCCGAATTCGGGGCCGAAGTTATTTTTCTGCGGATTCCATGAATCTCCCACAGCAACGGTCAGGCCGGTGAGGTAATTCGAACCCGCACCTGGGTTAGCGACATACATGTTGTTCTGCTTGGAGGAGAGCGAACCGAAGTAGGACCAGCGCAAGCCGAGATTGATGGTTAGGTTCGGGCGGACTTTGATATCGTCCTGGACAAAGAAGCCAAAGAGGTTTTCGCGTTGGTCCTGCCGCACTGTCGTAGGAAGTCCGGTATGAGGATCGACCTGGACACCTTCGCCTTTAGGAGCATCGTTGAGGAAATCCCAGAGATTGAAGAAGCCGTAGGTGGGTACGCCGCAGGGGACGCAGTCGTCCAGGTAAAAAAGGCGCGTGGCTTCGCCACCAAATTTAATGGTGTGGCGCCCGATGATTTTGGTGGCGACGTCCTTATAGCTGTAGGTCCACTGGTCGAAGTGGGTACCGACGTTGCCTCCAAAATCGCCAAGCGTGATGCTGCCGATTTGACCGATGCTGTCGGAGGGTAATCCGACCGGCGTTTGCGGGTTGTCCGCGATTTCATTCCAGCGCCATCCAGCGGCATTCGCGCGCGCTTCGTTGAGGAAGTTCGGCGAGAAGGTGTGGTTCCAGATGATGGAAAACGCGTCGTTGATCTGGCTGTGGTGGAAGATGTCGTATTCTCGACTGCCGTTGTAGTCGTCGGTGGACTGAGGAACCCAGTAGATGGCAAAGCCCACGCGATCTTTACTGGTGACATCGGCGTCGAGGCGACCGTTGTACTGGGAGGCGTTGAAGGTAGTCGGGTTTGAAGTGACGTACTGTGCAATGTCGGCCGTGGTACCCAGGTTCTCAGGGCCACCGCTGCCGTCCCCGCCGGTGCCGGGGATTGAAGGACTTTGCCAGCCGGGATCCATACCGCCTGATGGGTAAGCCGTGCTCCCTCCGATTACGCCCAGCGGGAAGAGCGTAGGATTCAAGGGCGTGCCAATATTCAGCCCGCCGGCAACGGTTGCGCAGTTGCCGGTGAGGGGATTGGTCGCGACGTCGATCAGACCAGCGGTCGCGCAGGTAGTATTCGGGACGAGGCCATGGTTCACGACGGCATTGCCGGGGAAACTGAGATAAGTTGCCGCGATGCTTCCGGCGGGCGCTAGAGCGGCCAAGGCCGGGGTGTCGTACCAGCCGGTGCCAGGGAGGTCGGAGTTGGGCTCACGCACCGTCTCATAGTTGAAGAAGAAGAAAATCTTATTCTTCCAAATGGGGCCGCCGACGCTGCCTCCGAACTGATTGAACTTATTGCTGTCCTTCTGCGACGAAGTGCCCGCGCCGAAATAGTGCTGATAGGCGTTAAAGGTCGGTTGGTGAGCGGTGAAGAAGAGGCTGCCGTGGAAGTCATTGGTGCCGCTCTTGGAAGTGATCTGGACCTGGGCGCCGGTGAAGCGGCCATCCTCGGCGTCATAGTCGTTGGTGACGATTTTTACATCCTCAACGGAATCTTCAGACGGGGTGACGACGGTCGCGCCGCCCCACACGGCGCTGGTGGTGCTGATGCCGTCGATCGAAACCCCATTATTCTGAGCCTGGTTGCCATTGGAAAAACCTTCGACAAGGTTTTCAGTCCCGAAGATTCCAGTCGCACCACCCGACGGCGTGGGGGCACTCTGGACGCCAGGCTGGGTATAGAAAGCGCCGCCGCCGCCGTCTTGCGCACCGTCGGCGAAAGTGCCCTGAGCCAGCTGTGCGAGTTTCGTGACATCGCGCCCGAAGGACGGCAGGTGCTGGATTTGGTTGTCGTTGACAACTCCGCTGAGGGAAGCAGTCTCGGTTTCAAGTGCGGGTGCCGACGAAGCATCGACGTTGACGACCGTCGCTTGGGCTCCGATGACAAGCTCTACATTGAGAGCGTTGGCCTGGTCGGGATTCAGTACGATGTGGTCGAGGACTTTCTTTTCGAAGCCTGTCTTTTCCACCACCAACCGGAAGGTTGCCCCGGCGGCGGCCAGTGCGTTGAAGTTGTACACACCGGATGCATCGCTGGTCCTAACCTGCTTTTCGCCGGTTGCGGGGTTGATCAGGGTGAGGGTGGCGCCTGCAACCACGGCGCCCGTGGGATCGGTCACCACGCCTTGAATGGAAGCTCGATATTGCGCCTGGACCAGGACGGATGATGCAACGATGCTGACGATCAGCAGTACGACGTGGACTGCCAAACTCGAACGCCTCATGGAGTTTCTCCTCGGATGGAAAAGTGCCTTTCGCAAAGGCTGGCTTCGCTTTGAAATGGGGCTCCCACCAACGCCCGACCAAAGAAGGCTGGCTGCATTGGGGAAAAGTCCGCGTTTAAAGCAACCAAGAAACTTAGTCTTTCGACTATCGCGTGACTGTTCAAAATTGCTCACTTGCCCAAGTTTCTTTGAGAAGCCCCATCGGGACTTTAACTTTGCCCTTCGCGAATCGGCTACTAAATCGCTGAAAAAGCGATTTAGTAAAACATTCGCCGCCTGCTTATAGCATGTCTGAATTTCCTCAGTCAAGAACCAAAATGGGACCGGCTCTTCGGTGGGCGTCGGCTACGGAATTATGGAATATTGCAGATGGGTATGAAAAACGATAGGTCCGCTAAGGCTTCTGTTTACCGCGTACTGGCTGCCCGGCTGGCGCCGGACAGGAGGTTTCTCGTATAACCAGTTCCGGTTCCACGGTGTGTTTTTCGTGCAGCACGGAGCCGGGGCGGTTAATGCGCTTCAGCAGGATCTCGGCCGCAGCCCGCCCCATTTCGCGCAACGGCTGACGCACAGTGGTCAGGCTGGGATTTTGGAAGGCGGCACTTTGGATGTCGTCGAATCCGACGACGGAAACATCTTCGGGGACGTGCCTGCCCGACTCACGCAAGGCGCGAATCGCACCCATGGCGGAGATGTCGTTAAAAGCAAACAGCGCGGTAAAGGCCTCCCTTGCCGCCAAGAGCACTTTGGTCGCCATGTATCCCAGTTGAGGGGACGGCGAATCGCCCTCCAGTTGCGCAACCAGGCGGGGATTGATGGTCAAACCGAGATGGAGTGCCACGCGTTCAATATTGGCCCATCGCACCTCGGTATCGGAGCTGAACTCCTGCCCCTTCATGAACGCAATCTGGCGGTGGCCGAGGTGAAAGAGGTGCTTCAATGCTACCTCGGCCGCGCGCTGGTGATTGAGCACAATGTTGGTTACACCCTTTACGTCATTGTGCCCAGAAACGGTGACCACCGGCACAGACAGATTCAGGTGCCAGGGTGTGTCCACGGCGATCAGACCGTCCACCGATCGTTCGAGAAACATCCGCGGGTATTCGTCGATCAGATCGGCGCGGTGCCGGTGGCTGGCGACAAAGTAGAAATAGCCCTCCTGCAGGAGATAATCTTCGACTCCACTCATGACGGTAGCCGAATACCCGTCACTCACTTCGGGGACAATGACGCCGATGGTGAAGCTGCGCTGAGTGCGTAACGACCGGGCAAAGAAACTGGGACGATACTTGAATTTGCGGGCCGCCGCGAAGATTCGATCTTTGGTTTCCTGAGGGATGGAGTCTGCGACGCTCGACCGATTGATGACCAGCGAGACGGTGGCTGGCGAAAGTTCGAGGTGTTCCGCCAGCTTCTTCAAGTTCATGGGTTTTCGGGCGGCGTGCCCTGTTCCATCGCTGCTCTGTCTGGGCTTCCTGGAGGTCACGCAGCGCAGTCTCGCACAATGAAACCGCGACGGCAAGCGAAGATCTTGAGCCCGGCAAATTCTGAACTCTTGACAACGACGACAAAAGCGTATTTCATACAGTTCGTCGACGCTACACTAACGCGATTTAGTTGCTGGGAAAATCGATATTTTTCCGAGGTCCAAGTTCATGCGGTTCCGGGTACGAGGCGCGCAGGCTCCAGGTCTGCTGAGTCCAGGTCTGCTGAGTCTTCGTCTGCTGATTCCTGGTTTCGCGCGGAACCCATTCTGTCGAAAAGCATGCGCGCTGTTGCTCTCGGTGCTTATTGCAGTGTCGGGCAGTGTATCGCTTTCGGCGCAGCAAGCGGCTGCTTCTGCTGAAAACCGGTATGGTGCGAGCGAAACCGGCATCGCGGACCCGAAACTTGACCCCCGGGCAGAGTCTCTGCTCCGCAGCATGACGTTGGAAGAAAAGATTGGACAGCTTGTGCAATACTCCGCCGGCCAGCCGACGGGCCCTGGTACCGGGCGATCCGACTACAAAGAAATGATTGCTCGGGGCGAGATCGGCGCGTTGCTCAACGTCATTGACACTCCTCTGATCGACGAATACCAGCGCATTGCGGTCGAGAAGTCGCGATTGCACATTCCTCTTCTCTTTGGGCTCGACGTGATTCACGGATTCCGAACAGAGTTCCCGATCCCGTTGGGAATGGCTTCCACGTGGGATCCTTCTTTGGTAGAAAAAGCGTCTCGTGTGGCGGCCTTGGAAGCTTCGGCCATCGGCATTCGATGGACCTTTTCACCGATGGTCGACATCGCCCGCGATGCCCGCTGGGGCCGGATCGCAGAAGGCGCCGGGGAAGACCCGTATCTGGGTTCGGAGATGGCTGCGGCGTACGTGCGCGGGTACCAGGGTTCGCGTCTGGATGCGCCGGATACCATGGCTGCGTGCGCCAAACACTACGTGGGCTATGGCGCCGCGGAAGCTGGCCGGGATTACAACACGACCGAAATTTCCGAGCACACACTGCGTGAGTTCTATCTGCCTCCTTTTCACGCAGCGGTCAATGCGGGAGCGGCGACTTTGATGAGTGCCTTTAACTCCCTCGACGGAGTGCCGGCTTCGGCGAATCCGTTTACTCTCACCGAGGTTCTGCGCCAAGAGTGGGGATTTAAGGGCATAGTCGTCAGTGATTGGTCTTCCATAGGCGAACTGGTGGCGCACGGCATTGCCGCCGATGATGCAACCGCGGCGCGCAAGGCGTTTCTTGCCGGCGTTGACATGGATATGGCAAGCAGCCTGTATCACGATCAGCTTGCAAGACTCGTGCGTTCGGGCGCCGTGACCGAGGCGAGGATCGACGAAAGCGTCCGTCGAGTTTTGCGCGTGAAGCTCGCGCTCGGCCTTTTCGAGCATCCCTACGTTGATGACGGACGCGCGAAACGCGCATTCTTTCTGCCAGAAAGCCTGCAGTTGGCGCAAACGGTTGCAGAGCGGTCCTTTGTCCTGCTGAAGAACGCCCCGATGGCTGGAGGCAAACCTCTGCTTCCGATCTCGAAGGAAGTGAAGACCGTGGCGTTGATTGGCCCGCTCGCGGATAATCCTTCCGATCCTGAGGGATTATCCACGGCACCTAAGCCCGCAGTCTTAATTCCTTCTTTTCCTGCTGAGTTAGCGCGGCGCTTAGGGGAAGGGAACGTGTTCCGCGCCAGGGGCGGCGGGATTCTCAAAGGCAGCGACGAAGAGATCGCGGCGGCGGTTGCGGCGGCCAGGCGCGCGGATCTGGTGATTCTGACGCTCGGCGAGTCTCCAGAAATGAGCGGTGAAGCAGCCTCTCGTGCGCACCTCGGTCTGCCCGGGCGCCAGCAGGAATTGCTCGAAGCCATCGTCAACGCCGGCAAGCCAGTCGTACTCATTCTGTTCAGCGGCCGTCCGCTCACGGTGCCTTGGGCCTTTGAGCATGTGCCGGCCGTGCTGGCAGCGTGGTTCCCCGGAACTGAAGCAGGCCCGGCTCTCGCTTCGACCCTGTTCGGTGAATTCAATCCCAGCGGTAGGCTGGTTGTAAGTTGGCCGCGCAGCGTCGGTCAGGAGCCGCTTTACTACAACGCACTGAGTACCGGCCGTCCTGCGGGCGACACCGATCTCTCCCACCCACCGCGCGATTCCGACTCCAAGTATGTGTCGCGTTACCTCGATGAGCAGAATACCCCGCAGTTTCCTTTCGGCTACGGAGGGTCTTACACCAGTTTCGGATTTGGGCCGACTGAGATCAGCAAGACCAAACTCAGCGCAGCGGACTTGAATCACAATTTGAATGGAAAAGCGGGCGCGGGCGACACCCTCACTGTCGAGGTCAACGTTTCCAACACCGGCTCGCGAGCCGGGGAAGAGCTGGTTCAACTCTATGTCCGTCTGCAAGGCACCAGCACTGCGCAGCCAGTTCGCGCACTGAAGGGATTTCAGCGTGTCGCATTATCTCCGGGGGAAACGAAGAGAGTTGTATTCAATCTGAAGCCAGACGCGTTCGCGATCTGGGATGACCACAACCAATTCACAGTTGAGCCCGCAAAGGCTGCCGTTTGGATCAGTCCGGATTCCGCCGGCGGGACCGAAGCCAAGCTAGAAATCTTGCCCTAGAGTGAAGAGAAAAAGTGAAGAGAAAGCGTAAAGAGAAAGAGTAAAGAGAAATAGACCAACCGTATGAAACCATCTCGTCTCGCCTTCATTCTGCTCGGGCTGGCGTCCAGCGCTGGCTTATGTGGGGCGCAAACGTCAACCGCGCCTGAAACGGTAGTCATCGATGCCCATGCCCCCGGACGCCCGTTTCCTCATTTCTGGGAGCAGACGTTCGGGTCAGGACGCGCCATTCTTACCTTGCGCGAGAGCTACCGTAGCGATCTGCGCGAAGTAAAAAAGGTCACGGAGTTCGGCTACGTCCGCTTTCATAACATCCTGCATGATGAAGATGGTGTCTACGACGAAGACGATCAGGGAAATCCGATCTACAATTTTTCTTACGTCGATCAGATCTACGACGGTTTGCTGCAGAACGGCGTTCGGCCTTTTGTCGAGATCAGCTTTATGCCGAAGAAGCTCGCGCTGCGCCAGGACGTTCATCCTTTCTGGTACAAGCAGATCGTCGCGCCTCCGAAGGACTACAAGAAATGGGACGACCTCATCCGCGCTCTTGCGCAGCACCTGGTCGATCGATATGGTCTCGATGAAGTAGCCCAGTGGTACTTCGAAGTCTGGAATGAACCTAACATCGACTTCTGGTCTGGCGATCCAAAGCAAGCCACTTATTTCGAGTTATATGACCACACCGCGCGAGCGCTGAAAGCGGTGAGCCCGCGTCTGCGCGTCGGCGGTCCCGCATCCTCATCCGCACACTGGGTAGACGCGTTCATTCAGCACGCCGCCGCTGAAAATGTTCCCACCGATTTTATTTCCAGCCATAGTTATGGAGACGATACGGTGGAAGATCTATTTGGGACGAAGGAAGACATTCCGATGGATCAACGCGTATGTCGTTCGATCAAGAAGGTGCACGACCAGATCGCGGCCTCGGCGCGTCCCGGCCTTCCTTTGATGTGGACCGAATGGAATGTGCCATCGTTCGGCCCACTCAATGCCCGCGATACCGAGTATGTCGGCGCGGCGCTCGCCGACGACATCCGGCAATGTGATGGCCTGGTGGATATGATGTCGTTCTGGACGTTCAGCGACGTGTTCGAAGAAGATGGACCGAAGCGCGAGCCTTTTGACGGCGGCTTCGGTCTTATCGCAATGGGCGGGATCAAGAAGCCCAGTTATTCGGCTTTTGCGCTGCTGCACAAGCTGGGACAAGAGAGAATCTTGCAGGATTCCTCCGATGTTCTGGTTACCCGACGTCGCGACGGTTCACTCGCGATCGCCGCTTGGAATCTGGTGGATCCAGACAAGAAGGGATCTGAGCGCAGAGTTGAATTCAATATCCAGGGCGTGCCGCCCGACAGCCGTGTGCGCGTGAGCCGCGCGGATTCCGAACATGGAAACACGCTCGCGGCATACAAGGGTATTGGGAGTCCTCGGTATCCGACGCAAGCGCAGGTACGCGAGCTGAATCGTGTGGCAGAGGCCGACTCCGCTCAGAATCTTCGACTCTCAAAAGGTTCCATCGAGTTGCAATTGCCGGTAAACGGACTATTGCTGCTTGAGGTGCTCGAGAAGTAGTTGTTGCCCATCAGAAGCTGCTCCGCGGGATAGCCCGGAGTCCAAACTCTACCCACCGCATCCAATCTTAAGCATGGAGGCGAATATGTACGTCGTTCTTGGAGCAAGCGGCAACACTGGACACGTAGTGGCGAAGAACCTTCTTGCCCGCGGGCAGAAAGTTCGTGTCGTCGGAAGAAACGCGGCTCATTTGCAACCTCTCGCGGCGGAAGGCGCGGAGATATTCATCGGCGATGTCGCCGACGCGTCATCCCTGACCAAAGCCTTTCACAAGGCAGACGCATCCTACGTCATGATTCCACCCACCCCCACCAGCAACGACTATCGCGCTCACCAGGACCGTGTCAGCGACGCGATCGCGGCGGCAGTAAAAAACGCGGGAGTCAAGCATGTTGTTTCGCTCAGCAGTTTCGGAGCCGACAAGCCTAGCGGAACCGGCCCCGTAGCCGGCCTCCACTACCTCGAAGAGAAGCTCAATCAGATCCAGGGCGCGAACGTACTCCACCTGCGCGCCGGCTACTTCATGGAAAACACGCTGCCGCAAGTGGGTGCTATTCGCATGCTCGGCAGTATGATCGGACCCGTCAGTGCGAATCTGAAGCTCCCCATGATTGCCACTCGTGATATAGGAGCAGCCGCCGCTGACGCCCTCTTGCGGCTGGAGTTCCAAGGCAAGCTGACGCGAGAGCTGCAAGGCGAGCGCGATCTCGACTACACCGAAGCCGCCGGCATCATCGGCAAAGCCATCGACAAACCCGATCTCCGATACATCCAGGCGCCCGACAATCAGATTCGAGCCGCCATGGTTCAGATGGGAATGTCCGACAGCTTCGCCGGCGTGATCCTGGAGATGGCAGGCGGCCTGAATTCCGGACACATGCACACACTGGAACCTCGTACGGCGACCAACACAACGCCAACGAAGTTCGAAACCTTCGTAGCCGAGACCTTCGTCCCGGCCTATCGACAACAGGCCGCGGCATAACCGTCGATTTCGCATCTAGCTTGTCATCCTGAGCGCGGTTTGGCTTTGTTTCAAAGCCGGTCGTCAGGCAACCCGTGACTTCTTCTTCGCGGACCCGCGCTCCTGCGCGTACTGCTGATAGCGTTGCCGAGCATATTCTTTGGCGGCATCGCCGGTCTCAAACACCGGCGCCACGTGGTGATATCCATTACCTGTAGTGTCGTGAAGAGGCAGATCATCGGCGTGCTCGGCAATCGCAGTCTCGAACTTGTCAGGCTTCGCTGATGCCGGCGGACGCAATCCGCTGGCCGGGACCTTCACTCCGGTGAGGGGATCGTCCGTGCGGAGCTTCTGCAGAGTGAGCACCGGGCCGATGTTTGGAGCGGCAGCGTCGCGCTTGGTCAGGCTCGGCACCCCGAATCGCGCTTCCAGCGTGGCCAGGATCGATGTGTGGTCGAACGGCGTGGCCGACTTTGTGCGAAATACTGTCCCGGCTGCGATCATCGGCGAAACCAGAACCGTCGGCACCCGAACCCCAAAGCGTTTGAAATCAAAATCGAGTTCACCGGCAGAGTTGTCCGGAGGAACCGCATTCTCCGGCGGGGGAACGTGGTCATAGCATCCGCCATGTTCATCGTAAGTAATGATGAACAACGTCTGATTCCAAACCGGCGTGCCGATCAGCGAATAGTAAATATCGTGCAGGAACTGCTCGCCTTTGCTGACGTCGTAATTCGGATGCTGGCTGTTTCCTTTGGCGCCCCACTGCGGTTCGAGAAATACGTAATTCGCCAGGCTGCCGCCTTTGGCCGCTTTCTGGAAATCGGCGAACTCCCCAAAATGGGTTTCAGGGGCATGTGCAATATCGGAGACCGATCCGCGCATCAATGGCGGAGCGTCGTAGCCGTAGACCGAGCACGTCGCCGATTTTTTCGCGAGCGCGGTGAAGATGCTGGGAGCTGTGTACATGCTGCAGGACTTATCCCGAACAAATCCTTGTGAGGTCGCCATGGCCACAAACGCGCGGTTGGGGAAAGTCTCGGTTGGCGCTGAGGCATACCAATGATCGCAGACGGCATAGCCCGTGGCCAATTTCGATAACACGGGAAGGGTTGCGGGTGTGTACATGCCCTTGATCTGGGAAGGCTGCGTGCCCGGCACGACGCTCCCTGAAGGATGGCTTATCGCAGAGGCGAAGTTGGTGACGAAGCCACTGTTGGACGCGGGAGAAATCGGCGTTGGGGCATCCTGCTTGCCGAACAGCTCCCAATTCGTGTTGAGGTAGCCTTCGGCCGGATCGGTCCCCGGCGGCAAATAAGCGTTGGGATCGGTAGGTTGGATCGGAAAGACGGAAACCGCCTTTCCGTTCGTGTCGGGATTGCTCTCTTTGCCGGTGAGTCCCTCGAAGGGCTGCCCCAGCGGAGAAACATTCTTGCTCGATTGATACAAGAACCCCAGCATATGGTCAAAGGACCGATTCTCTAACATCACCACCACAATGTGATTGATCTTGGACAACAGAGAACTGCCAGCGGCCATACTGGCCTCCTTTCGCGGGCGCGAGGTTCGCGGATTCCAGAAACGGGATGTGGAGAAAAAGGGGAAGTGCCTGGCACTTAGTATAGAACGAAAAAAGTGAGCATTTCCCCTCTCGCTGGCAGCTTGATCCTAATGGCATCCGGCCAAGCTCAGCCCGAAAGACGCGACCTCTCACCTACCGGCACGATTTCCTCGGGTGGACCATAACCGCGATCGTGAGCTTGATTGGAGACACTGTACATCTTCAACTCGCTCCAGCTCCATCGACTGGAACTGGGCGGCCTTCCGCACGAACAGTACAGCGTCCATTCCTCCGGGAAGCCTTCAACCAGAGGCACCAGGCACGATCCGTTACGGTATGGACTGAAGCCAACCAGATATCGAGTAAGGCATTTCGGGCACTCGACGCAATGGCGAATACGCAGTGTCATGGCACAGATCAATCAGCATAGATTCGTTGGCCAATCGAGGTGCACGGCTGATGAAACAAAATACGGGCCGTTGCCGTTGGAGTCCTCGCCGGCATCGCGGCCGAAAGTTTGGCTAAACGTAAGCCAGAAAGTGGTCGGAGGCAATACCCACTTGACTGGATTTAGACATAGCCATTATGATCCGCCGAAATGAAGAGAGTGGCCTCCGGAATTCTCCCTATGATCGCCGTCGACCGGAAGGCTCCGAAGGCTCTGCATCGGCAGATCTACGACGCGTATCGCACTGCGATCATCGATGGCAACCTTCGGCCTGGGCAGCGAATTCCATCAACCCGGGTGCTTGCATCTGAACTTGATGTTTCGCGGTTCCCCGTTCTGAATGCGTACGCCCAGCTCTTGGCGGAAGGCTACTTCGAGAGCCGCATCGGCGCCGGGACGGTCGTTTCCGGTTCCCTTCCGGACCAGTTCACGTCGAGCGAACCAACCGGGGCGCGCTTCGCTGCAACCCGCTCCGGACCGCGGCCGGTAGCGCGCCGCGCTTCGTATCTTCCGCGGATTGAAAAGTTCCCATGGCTGCGCGGCTGGGGAGCATTCAGTGTGGGGCAAGTTGCTCTCGATCAATTTCCGCTCCGGGTCTGGTCGAGCCTGGTCGTGCGCCGTTGCCGAAATGCGGACGCCAGGTCATTTCATTACGGCGAACACATCGGCTCCAAGGCTCTGCGCGAAAAGATCGCAAGCTATCTGCGCACCGCGCGATCGCTACATTGCGAAGCAGCGCAAGTCATGATCGTCAGCGGTTCTCAGCAGGCGCTCGAGATTTCGGCTCGCGTTCTCCTTGACCCAGGCAGTCCGGTGTGGATAGAAGAGCCCGGTTACCGCCTGGCACGAGACGTCTTCGCGCTGATCGGCTGTCGCCTCGTACCCGTTCCCGTCGACAATGAGGGCCTGGACGTTGCCGCCGGCATCAAGCAATGTCGCAAGGCGCGCGCAGCGTTGGTCACACCTTCTCATCAATTTCCACTTGGCGTGACCATGAGCGCTTCGCGGCGCTTCCAATTACTGGACTGGGCGCAAAACACGGGATCCTGGATCATCGAGGATGACTATGACAGCGAGTATCGCTACGAAAGCTTGCCGATCGCATCCTTGCAGGGACTCGACGCCAACGCTCGCGTGATCTACATCGGCACCTTCAGCAAAGTTCTGTTTCCTGCCTTGCGCCTCGGCTATATTGTCATTCCATCGGATCTCGTCGATCGTTTTCTGACCATCCGCCGCGCCATGGACCTGGGGCCGCCAACCTTTTATCAGGACGTGCTCTCGGACTTTATTGGTGAAGGGCATTTTGCGCGCCACATTCGAAGAATGCGGGTACTCTACCGCGAGCGCAGGTGTGCGCTGGTAGACAGTATTGGCAGGGAACTCGGGCCCACGCTCGAGGTGCTTGGCGACGAGGCCGGTATGCATCTGGCGGTAGCACTGCCGAGCGGGAGCCACGATGTAGAAATCGCCGAACGAGCCGCCCGCCAGAACCTTTGGATGTGGCCGCTCTCTCGCTCCTACCTAAGCGAGGCGGCGCGCCCTGGCCTCATTTTGGGATTTGGCAGTACCGCGGCAGACGAGATTCCCCGTGCTGTCCGCAAGCTCCGTAACGTGCTGGCCGCGAAGTGAGAAGCTCAGTGACCAGGCTTGAGAGGAGACGTTCATGACCGAAGCCGATCTGAAAAAACATCTCGACGCCGCCGAGAAGAGCCCTAAACAAATTGCCGCGGCCGTGTCCGGACTGCCGGAGAAAACGCTGCGCTACAAGCCTGCTCCCGACAAGTGGAGCATTCTAGAGATCCTTGCGCATCTCGCGGATATGGAAATTTTGTATGCCTACCGCATGCGGCAGATGCTGGCCGACCGGGACCCGGTTATCGCGCCGATTGATCAGGATGCCTGGGCGAAAAATCTGGGATATATGGAATCTTCTCCGCCCGAGTTAGTCGCACTCTACGGGCTGAACCGCCACGCCAACTTGCGCTTGCTGCGGCGCCTGAAGATAGACGATCTGCAAAAATCGGCCCGCCATCCCGAACTTGACCATCCGGTCACTGTGGCAGATTACGTCCAGATGATGTCGAAACACGGGCCGAACCATTTGCAGCAGATAGAGCGGCTGAAAAAGGAAGCGACGGGTTAATATTGCAGCCTGAGTTCTGCACCCGTTCATGATCGACCAGATCATCTCGCACTACCGCATCGTCGAGAAGCTGGGCGGCGGCGGCATGGGCGTGGTCTACAAGGCCGAGGATACTCGGCTCCATCGTTTTGTCGCTCTCAAGTTCTTGTTCCCCGACATCCCCATTCTGAAAGAAGCCAAGGCAGAGTACGCGAAGCTGCAATAGCGCAGACTATTGGGTCTGAGTTTTGGCGGGAGGGTGTTTGAGTTCGGCGATCAGATCCTGGAAGCGCGGATTCTGGTGGAGGCTTTTCAGATCGGGGTCGGCCATCAAGCCATCGACATCGTTATACCCGCGATTGACGGCTTCGCGCAGATATTGCAGTGCATCATCGGGGTGGTTGGCAGCCATTGCCACGCAAGCGAAGCCATACCACACGGACCAGGGGTTTCCCTTGCCCCCGGACTTTTCCCCCTTTTCGATCACGTCACGAAATAGCTTGCTTGCTTCGGCATAACGACCACTGCGGGCCATTGCTTTTCCGAGTTCCTGCAGTGCATCCAGGGTAGTGGGAAATCGCGGTCCCATACTGCGAATCTCGACTTCGAACGTCGCACGAGCGATTTTTTCCGCTTCGGCGTAGCGGCCCTCGCGGTTCAGAGCTTCCGCAAGATTGGACTGTGACATCATGGTTAAGGGGTTTCGCGGTCCGACCACGCGCATCTCAGTCGCCAGCGTTTCCCGTTGCAATTTCTCCGCTTCGTGGACATGGCCTTCCTTGAGGAGCAGGTTTGCTAAGCTGAATTCGGATCTCAGTGTATCGAGATGGTCAGGTCCAAGGGTTCGCAGCCGAATCTCGACCGTTTCCCGAAGCAGTTTCTCGGCATCGGCCAAGTGACCTTCCACAAGAAGAAGGTCCGCGAGGCTGGCCATGGCGACGGTGGTGTCCGGGTGTTCGGGCCCCAGCACGCGCTGACGGGCGGCCAAATTTTCGCGATACAGCGGCTCGGCTTCAGCTACCCGCCCCTGCCACGCGATGGCCATTGCCAGATTGCCCATCGCCAGCAGAGTTCTAGGATTGTCGGGCCCCCACACGCGACGCCCGGTATCGACTAATTGACGAAACTCCTGTTCGCCCGCGACAAATTGGGCTTGGTGGAGGAGCATAAGGCCCAGGTTGTTCGTCGACCGCAGTACTCGATCATTCTCCGGACCCAGGGTGCGAGTTCCGACACTAATCACCTCGCGCTCGAGTTTCTCCGCCTCGTCGTACTGACCCTGGCGTTCGAGGACGACAGCCAAATGATCCATGCCCTCAAGCGTGAGCGGGTCCGCCGGTCCAAGAACGCGTCGCTCACCCTCTAGCGCCTGGCGCTCCAGCTTCTCCGCTTCGGGAAAATGTCCTTCGCGCTCCAGCATTGAACCCAGCTGAGCCATCGCCTCCAGCGTCTTTGGATCGTTGGGTCCGAGCAGGCTCAGTCGAGCATCCAAAGCATGCTTTGACAGTTCTTCAGCGCGAGCGTAAAGCCCCAGGTTCCCGTATGTGCGCGCCATGACCAGCATCATCTGGGATTGAACTTCAGGATCCTTGGCTAGTCCTGTGCCCATATCGTTCGAGGCCTTGTCGAGGATCTCGCGGGCTGTGACGCTGCTGCCTCGCGCTTCGTTCGGATCGGAGACCTTAAACATGCCGGTCATGAAGTCGGTGATGCGGGTGGCGCGATCGCGCTCGCGGTTCGCGCGGTCGCGCTCTCGAGTAATCCTGCGCAACTGAACTGTTTGCAAAACGGAGAAAGCGGCCAGTAACAACACCAATCCGGCTGCCACACTCATGGCCACACGATGCCGGCGGAGATACTTTCGCAACCGGTAGCCCGCGCTTGCCGGGCGCGCCACCACCGGCTCATGGTTCAGATACCGCCGAATGTCGGAGGCCAGCTCCGCGGGCGAGCCATACCGATGAGTGCGATCCTTCTCCAGCGCCTTCATCGTGATCCAGTCGAGATCGCCGCGCAGCAGGCTCACTAACTGCCTGGGCTCGGTGCCGCGCGCTTCCGCTGTCGCGGTCGATGTGTCGCGATCCGCGCTCACTTTTGCGCTCGGGCTGGGCGGTTCTTCC
Organism: uncultured Acidobacteriaceae bacterium; assembly: GCA_963747545.1. GTDB lineage: Bacteria > Acidobacteriota > Terriglobia > Terriglobales > Acidobacteriaceae > Acidiflorens. The sequence continues at coordinate 1,237,580 of CAVVFQ010000007.1, forward strand.
TCACGCAACTTTCGCAGCCACTCGTCGAGCGGTTGCTTCTGGCGCTGCCTGGTCTCAAACGGCTGCAACCCGGCTAGCAGCACGTAGAGAATCACCCCCAGCGAATAGACATCGGTGCGCGTGTCGACGTCCTGCGCACCTTCATGGAACCCGGGATCGGCCTGCTCCGGACTCATGTACCCGGGCGTCCCCACAAAATGTCCCAGCTGAGTAAGCAGGCTTTCGCCCTCAGCTCGAGGCGTGATCGCTTTGGCCAGGCCGAAGTCGATGATTCGCGGCACCGGCTTGCCATCCACCTCGACCACCAGAATGTTTGCCGGTTTCAGATCGCGATGGATGATCGCTTTCTGGTGAGCGTGCTGCACGCCTTCGCAGGCCTGAATGAAAAGTTCGAGGCGATCCCCGATCTTGAGTTTCTTCTGATCGCAATACTCAGTGATCGGCAGTCCGGGCACGTACTCCATCACGAAATACGGTTGGCCCTGCGGCGTTGCCCCGGCGTCCAACACCTTGGCAATGGCGGGATGATCCATGATCGCGAGTGATTGCCGCTCCGCCTGGAAGCGTTGCACGACCGACTCGTCGTACATCCCAGCCTTGATCAGCTTCAGCGCAACGTGCCGCCGCACCGGAGAGGTCTGTTCCGCCAGCCAGACTTGTCCCATGCCTCCTTCACCAAGCTTGCGGACGAGTTGAAAACGCTGCGCGAAGACTTGCCCCGCTTCTAGCGCACCCACTGCGCCGAAGCCGTCCGTGCCCGAGCCCGCCCCTTCCGCCAACAGCGGCGATTGCAGGAAGCCGGAACGGATATCTTCGCCGGCCAGCAGAAGCGACTCCACTTCGGCTCGCAGCGCAGCATCGGAAGCGCAGGCCTCGTCAAGGAACGCGGCGCGCTGCTCCGGAGCAAGCTGCATGGCCTGGTGCAGCAGCTCTTTAACGCGCTCCCAGGAGTAGGTGGTCATTTCTCGTCCGTCATGGTTGGTCCGTCATGGTTGGTCCGATATGGTTGGTCCGATATGGCTCGTCCGTCACCGCTCGGCTGTCCTGCTCATTTGACGATGCAACCAGACGCGGGCAGTGGCCCAGTCGCGGTCGACGGTGGCGCGCGAGATTCCCAGCACCTCAGATATTTCGGGAGCCGACAAGCCCCCAAAGAACTTCATCTCTACGATCTTCCCCTGGCGCTCATCGATGCGACACAACTCGTCCAGCGCATTGTCCAAAGCCAGGAGCTCTGCGTCTCCGGTGACGGGCAGCGCCGCCATATCCTCGAAGGCGATCCTGCATCCCCCATCACGCTTGTTCGCCCGGCGATTGCGGGCATAGTCCACCAGGATTTGGCGCATGAGCCTCGAAGCCACCGCGATAAAATGCGCCCGGTTCTGCAGGTCAACCGGTTGGCCTCCCAGCAGCCGGAGGTAGGCCTCGTGAACCAGGGCTGTGCTCTGCAGGGTGTGATCTGGCCGCTCCGCTTGGAGGTGATAGTGAGCCAGACGCCGCAATTCCTTGTAAACCAGCGGCACTAGAGCCCGGAGGGCTTTTTCGTCGCCCTGCTTCCAGTGCAGCAAAAGCTCGGTGACTTGGCCGGGCTGATCGTCGGGCATGCGTAGCGGTCGCCCCCTATCCCACAGAAGATCACCAGCATATTCGCCGGCTTGCCGGTCGTCAATCGGCTTTGGTTTCTTCAAGATGAGCAACGCTTCCCCCGCTCGAATATTTTTTTTGCGCCAGATGAGGCGTTTAGCGCCCGTTTTACGCCTTTCTGTATAAGAGCGCGGAGTTCGGAACGTGGGTTCCGCGAGTTCTGTCAAGGCAGCGGGGGGACTCTTGGGGAAGCAAGTCCACCCGCTTCCTTTTTCCATCCTAGGCCAAATCAGCGACGCAAGACCCAATCTGGCAACGTTACCAAAGTTGCTGCACTCGGCCTGGTTTCGCCTCCTCACCATCTGCATCTGGAGCCCCCACCCCTCTCTCGCTAGACTTTACCCGACAAACAAACATGGGCACGGGAATTGGTCACGCGCCTCCCGGAATCCCTCCCCCTTATTCTTGCACCAGAAGTCGCGCCTCGTTACGCTGCTAAGAAACGAGGCGCAGCGAGGAACCGAGCTAGTATGCCCGTGCAGTGGATTAACTCGCTCCGCCTTTGGCTTGCCGCTCTCATCGGTATCATTCCGGTCGTCGCGACCTTGGTGACCACCATCTTCAGCGTGATTCTGGTACGCGCAACCCTGCGTTATGTAGAGGCGACCGACAAGGGTTTGAACCTTGCACGCGAAGAGTTTGAGCGCGAATGGTCGCCTGATCTGCATATCAAACTGGAGCGCGTGTCGTCCACCGAAGTCAGGATCATCGTCACCAACCTGGCCAAAAGTTCCGTCCTCCTGCAACTGTTGCAGTTGCGCAAAATTTCGCATGCCGTACCTTTCGAACGCCATCGCCTGAACGATCCGCTGGTGGGCGGCATGACCTGGACTCAGGAAATGGGCAAGCGCATCCTGGCCTGCACTGGAAAAGAATTCGAAGGTCCGATCGCGGCTTCTATGACCTTTTATTCCTCGGGACGAATGTTCCGCACGGATTGGTTTCGGTCGCACATCCAGGTGCGCGACGGCCGCGTCCTCGCCCTTGAACCCAGCAACATGCCGGCCCGCCGTGTGCGCGTTGTTGAACGCAAAGGCCCGGAACGCCGCCGTGATTTCGTGCAAGACGTCACTGCCGACGTAGCCCCCAAAGTCGAGAAAAAGTTGGACGAGAGGGCATTCGTGACCGGAGCGGGCTCGACGCAGTAGCGCCGGCGTCTCGCCGGCCCTGCTAAGCTGATTCCCGCGTGAATCGGAACTACGACGTCATCATTCTCGGAGCCGGCGCTGCCGGCCTGATGTGCGCCATCGAAGCCGGCAAGCGGGGCCGCTCTGTCCTGGTATTGGAACGCGCGGATCGCATCGGCAAGAAAATCCTGATCTCCGGCGGCGGCCGCTGCAATTTCACGAACCTCCACACCGGCCCGGAGAATTTTCTTTCCGCCAATCCACACTTCGCCAAATCGGCGCTGGCCCGCTATACCCCGGCCGACTTCGTGCGCCTCGTCGAAAAACATCGCATTCCATACCACGAGAAGAAGCTCGGCCAGTTATTCTGCGATCGAGCCGCCAGTGATATCACTACGATGCTGGAGCAGGAATGCCGCGACGCCGGAGTGGAAATCCGGTGCAACACGAAAGTGAGTGAGGTACAGAAAAGCGACCCGTTCACCGTGCAAGCCGAGGATGCTAGTTTCAGCGTGCCCCGCCTCGTGGTCGCGACCGGAGGGCTCTCGATTGCAAAAATCGGCGCCACTTCTTTTGGTTACGATCTGGCCCGGCAATTCGGCCTGGAGATCGAGCCCCCGCGCGCCGCGCTGGTTCCTCTCGTCTTCAGCGAACGCGACCGCAAGCGCTGGTGCGAACTGGCCGGAGTCTCCACCGAGGTGGTTGCTTCCACCGGCGGCACGAAACACGCTTTTGCATTGCAGACATTCAGGGAAAACATGCTCTTCACTCATCGCGGCATCAGCGGACCCGCGATTCTCCAGATCTCTTCTTACTGGGACGGCAAGGGGCAGATTCGTCTCGACCTTGCGCCCGGCCGCGATCTGGCTGCTGATTTGGGAACGTGGGGACGTCGCGATCTGTCGAGTTGGAAATTGCTGCTGAGAGAGGTCCTGCCGCGCCGCTTCGCCGATCGCTGGCTCGAAACTTATCCGTTAGCCGGCAACTCTGATCGCGCCTTCGCCGACGCCGAACATCAACTGCATGTGTGGGAAGTGAAGCCGGAAGGGACGGAGGGTTACGGAAAAGCGGAAGTCACCGCAGGTGGCGTCGACACCGGCGAACTCTCAGCCAAGACCATGGAATCCAGGAAAGTGCCCGGCCTCTTTTTCATTGGAGAAGTGGTCGACGTCACCGGCCAACTTGGCGGCTTCAATTTTCAGTGGGCGTGGGCGTCGGGATTTTGCGCGGGTCGGGCGATGTAAGGATAGGCGATGCGGCTGTTACTGAATCTCCGCGCCTTCCTGCATGAACGGCATGCGAGCGAGAATCTCGGCAGCCTGCTCTACTTGCTTGAGGTCTTCGGAGGTAAAGTCTGCGCCCGAGACCGAAGCATCCAGCCCTTTCCGTGAAATCTGCACCACTCCAATCACTTTGCCTCCGGAGGGCGCCACGGGAACGGACATGATTTTCTGAATCGGCATTTGGTCCTGGCTTCGATCTTCTTCCACGGCCCCGAGCTTCACCGCTTCAAACAGGCTGACATGCTTCACGCGCATAAAGGCATTCGACAGCAGCGGAGTGCGAGTCGCTGCCGTCCGCGCCGCGACCGCCGATCCGCTAAGCGGCAGCACGCCTGCCGATCGCAGCTCCGGCGGATAGATAAATCGCAGACTGCCCTTCTCTAACCTGAGCAGCGCCACTTCACTGCGGCGCACATTCAGAATCTGCGCCAGCTTCAGGCAGACTCTGTCCGAACTCGGAGATTCCGCAATCATGCTCTCCAATTCCTTGACGCTGACTTTGGCGGCCTTTACTCCGGAAGCCTGATTCCCATTCGATGGCATAGTTGTGGCCATTATTCTTACCCGTCTATCCTGCGGGCATCGGCAACTTTTTCACAAGTTACCAGAGTACTAAAATAGACCCTTTAGATTCAGCAAGTTGCTGATTCTTAAATAGCCTCAAATGACGTAAAAAACGAGATGTGTGGATGACTAGCACCGATTAGCACAGGACGCGCCTCATCACTTCTGATGCAACCTTATCGTGTCCGTACTGAGCGACAACGTGACATACGCGAGTTGCTCGGCTGTGGCTGGCGTCACGATAAGTTCTATTGGAGTCCAAGTACCCGCTTCGAGAGCGTCGGTGAAGGATATTTCCTTTTCCTGAACGCCCTTTTGCCACTCGTCGTAGGACGCTTGTGTGTATTGATTGAAGTCGTATGATTTCGCCCAACTGATTTTTGCCTTGAACCCAGCATAGGTAGCAGACGTGGGGTTGCCGATGTTCAGGCGAATCTTGTACCCGCTCAGATAAGGCGCGGCATCCTGTGTACTAACCAGCAAAAAGCCGTTGTCCAAATCCAGCCTTTGGTATGTGTGTTCTGACAGGTTCAGAGTGATGGCAGACTGCGCATCTTGCTTCTGCTTGATTTGCCATTCGTCGAACTTTAGAGTTGCCTCAAGAGTCTTCAGTTTGCTCTGCAATTCTATTATCTGCGCACGCAGCTCGGTAATATCTCGTTGCTGTTGGGCGGAAGGCGGTCTATCGGAAACGGGTTTCGTCTGACCGCCCAAAGTGAGAGGGGCGCAAAACATTCCTATCGTGAGAAGAGCCGTTTGAATGCGCATTGACGGGCCTCCGGCCAGGGGGTCATTCTAGCCGAACTGTCGAAATCAGGCGATTAGATTCGTTGGGATTTGGCCGCGTTAAAGCCTCACCTTTATAGTAGTCTTCGTGCCCGCCGTCTTCCTCACTCCACCCCCTCCCAGCTTGCACGCTTTGGTGATCCGGCCGAAGACCCGCATATAAACGTGGGGCGGGATGCGGATAGTCCGGTACCGCCGTTTGTTCCGCCCTGTGGGCCGCTCAAGCTCAATGACACCCTTTTCATTTTGGAACATGCGTAGGACCGTCTGCACAGAAAATTTGTGCTTCGCCGCAATTTCCTGGAGCGTCCAGTCGGGATCCCCACCCTTCATGCACTTGACCCGGCGCATAGCCTTGGTGGCCTTCACCCAACCGTGCCGCCCGTCTTTCACGTAGCCGAGGCGTATAGCCTCTGCCTGAGCCTGTTCCCAATCCAGACCGGGGGGCAATCCGCGCACGTCTTGAACGCCAAAGAGCCAATAGTATCCGAGGTCCTCTATCTCATCCGCGGTCAGTGGTGGGACCGCGGAGTCCCGTTCCTCGGGCGTCATATCGTGCAAGCCCGGCCGAAACTTCGGCGCGTTGATTATGGCCTCGGCCGCTTTCATGGCCGCAAAGAGATCTTCGCCGGCTATCTCCACATCGGTGGTCAAGATCCTTATGCGGTCTTGACAGCGCCGGCGCGCGGTGGCTTTGTCTTTGCCTTTCAACGTGGCGAGTTTCGCTTGCTCCGCGGCTAGCTCAATCGTGGCTTCTCTAAGCGCCGCTTGCGCCGCGGGGACGGTCAAAGCCGCCCGTGCCGCCACTCGGTCCTTGCGGAGTGTGCCGGCCTCTTGTTTTACTCGGTCTGGTAAACGTCTCGGCATGTGCCTAACTCCCCAAAAGTGTGTCACCGTTGACACACATTAAATGCCACCCGAATAGTGAGAAAGGATGGCTAAACGACTGAAAATAAAGGCGAATCTCAGTCAATCCCTACTAAATACATAGACATTCTTACTTATTGACATCGGATTTCATGTAAAACGGGCTGCGCGTCGGCTTAGATAAACATTGACCTTTCTTAATCGGACCCCGCATTCCGGGTGGGGGTCAAAATGTAAATACAATTCCGCCCTAACGTCTCTGTCTGCACATCGGCGAGCGTGCGCCCTTGTTATATGGCTTCTCTTGCTTGCCTCTAACACTAACCAAACCAGTAGCAACCGCGTGCGCGTTGTTCTCATCCATCGTGGACCACTCAAGGTTGTGCCGCGTGTTGTTAGCCTTGTGCCCGTCTTTGTGGTTCACGTACGGCTTGTTCTGCGGGTTAGGTATGAATGTCAGAGCCACGAGACGGTGAACATAAAAGCGGCGCGACTCAGCCGCCACAGCACCGAGTTGCTTATACTTTTTCGGTCGTGGCTGATTCTTAGCCAACTCAACCTGTAAATACCGATTGGTGTTGCGCGTGTTCTGACGCAATAGTGTGGTCTTACCGATGCGCCGTACTTGGCCTGTGTTCGATACCTCATAGAATGCGCGATAAGGTTCGAGGTTGACAGGCTTCCACACCACAGGACCTAGCTTGCACGCTTTGAATTGTCGTTTCAGCATATCGTGTGCTCTCTGCTAGGCTTGGCGAACGAGCCCGGCACTGGTACGCCTGTGCGCTCTGCTACTGTGTGCAGCGTGTGATGTTGCTTGCACAGCGCCACTAAATAGCGTTGATCTAGGTAATCAATGCCGCGTGCAACTAACTTGTGCCACGGTTCTATATGATGTGCCTCGGTAGCTAGCTCTGTGCAGCGCACGCCGTTAGTCAACTGAGCACAGATGTTTAAGTAGCGATAGAAGCACTCATCCCGCGTGTGCAGCCATGCTTTGCTGTTGGAGTTATGCGGCCGCTTGTACTTCTCTTTACGTTCAGCATCTTCCTGTGCACGTGCGTTCTTGTGTATCTCGCAAAAGGATGATTGCGGCAAGGCGTCACGATGGCAACGGCAACAAATACGTGTGGGGCGTAGCGGCATGTTAATTCACCTTGTCCCTAACCTCAGGTTGCTTGATCCATTGCGCCGGATCTCCAATCAGCTCATAAAACCCGTCTGCCATCGTTTCATCTATTGGAACGTGATACTGTCGCGCATGATCGGGGCACACCGGTTTGGCGAGGTGACCATTACCAGCGTTTATCCGCTCTGCACACTCGAAGCATGTGGCGGCCTGGATCTTGCCGTTTTCGACCCACAGAACGGTTGGGCCGTCATCTGGCGAAACGTGCGGGCAGATAACAATTAAGTCGCTCATTTCGCAACTACGCCGCGGACACGTTCTTGACGCACCCATTTATCCGACCGCGAGATGCCATGTTTAGCCAGCAAGACCAAGGTGGCCGCGGTATTCAAGTCGGGATTAGCTGCCAGAAGATCTAAGGCTTTCTTTTGCTGCGACTCTTTGGCTTGCTTTTTCTCTTGCCACTCTGCCTGATCGGTGGCTTTGGTGGCCGGGTCAATTACTCCATCCACAATGGACCCGCCCTCATCAAGCCAAACACCACCCGCGGGAATCACGGTTATCAACTTGGAAGTGTCTACGACGCCCGTCATCAATTGCGAACCATCGGCCAGCATTGGCACTGCAACGAGCCGGGTGTGCTGATTAAGCACCGCCCACGCCATTATTCTCTTCATACTTTGGTCCCTTTCTTAAACAGCAGCACTAATTAGTGCGCGGTCGTGCGCCCCTGGTTTTTATCTTTGGGCCCAATCCATCTGCATCTCGTCAGCAACGGCCGCCGAAGCGCCCACCGCTGAGGCGCAACGGATGCTGACGGATGCGGAGGGAGCGTCGGACGTGCGCACGTTCTCCCGTTCTCCCTTGTGGTCCCTGCGCCGCTGCACTAAGTGCCGTGTTTTCATCAAATCGCCTTTTTGCTTCTGGAATCAATAATTGCCCTCCGCAATACCCGAATTCCAGCAGCACGGGGGCGAAAACCGCGCTGCTGTAGCCCTTTCACTAAGCGACTAACCGCCCAATCAAGACGCGCTTCAATGTACTGGCATATCTCGGGCTCGGCCTGTTGGGTCGCTCGGAATGCTTCCGCGGCGTCCTCCACTTTCAGCCGCGCGATTAGCGCGTCCTCTTCGTCGGCTTCTTTCAGTAACTCGGCGGCCCAGCGCCTGAGATCCAGACGGGGCACGCCCACGCCACCAAGCCGGTTTTCAATCGCGTACAAAATGTGCCATCGCAACTTGCTCCCGGTGTATTTCTTTGGGGTGTGCCGGGTCATCCGCGGTTATGCTTTCGCAAAAGGCTGGTCATTCGCGCCGCGAACTTCGCTTCGTGTTTCTCAAGTACGCGGTCCACTCCGTCACTATCAAACGCTTGCACCACGGGTGAGAAATGGAAGGTGTGCCCACCACCTCCGCGGCTGCTTTCCACTTGTTTGGTCAAGGCCGCCGACACCACAGTTTCCCCAGGTGAAAGCATGGCGGGCACGGTGTCCCCGTTTCCAATGCCCGGTACCCGGCCGCCATCCGCGAAAGCCATAACACCGGCGAAGGCCAAGGCCGCGGCCGCCGCGCCCGCGAGTGGGCCACCGAAATTGGACGCCCAGTCGTAGCTCTTCTCCGCGGCGCCTTTCGCGTGTATCAGTTTTTCTCGGCCTTCAACGGTTTCAGCCATCAGAAAGTTTTTAAGCATCTCTTCGGCCGCCTGGGCGCCCACCTTTTCGAGCGCCTGCCCCATGTTTTTCCCTTCCATGATGGACTTGGCCGCGGCCGAGGCGAATGCTTCTCCCATCCGATTCGTGGCTTGGACAACTGAGGCGAGCAACGACTGGTCCGCTTGGTCCTGAATCTGTTTCTCGCGGGCAGCACCGGATGCTTGGATCTCCGCTATCTTGTTTTGGAGTTCCAATTCTTTCTTCTCACGGTCTTTGGTGTAATCAGTGAAGGCGGCTATCCGAGCTTGCATCGCAGCCACTTCCGCGCTTGTCTCGCGTTGGGACGCGGCTATCTCATCCTGGGCAATCTGTTGGGCGGATTCTTTGTGGGCCGCAAGTAGGCGCTTACCCGCTTCCTGGGCGGCTTTGAATTGCTCTTCGGCCGTCTTCTCCGAGTGCCTGAGCACCTCATCCTCTACGGCTTCGTACTGTTGGGCGCCCTCGCGTGCGGCCTTGACGGCCTCTTCGCCCGCCTTCATCCGCTCTTTCATCTCTTGATTGAGCTGTTCCTTAATGATGCGGCTTTCTTCGTTGACCCCGTCTTCCAATGTCTTCTCAAGAGTGGCGTGGGCCTTAGCCACGAGTTCCGTTAGGTGCTCTTGCGCGGCCGCGGCTTTCTGGGCCGCACTTTCCTGGGCTTCACCGAGAGCGTGTTGACTGCTGATTAGCGCAGCGTCCCCGAGCATCTGGGCGTTCTGTTCTGCCCCGACTGCCTGCCTGTATTGCTCTTGCAATGCTTCCCGCTTTTCAAGTTCAGCCTGTAAAAGAGCGGTGCCCCCAGTGTCAACCATGCCTTGGAAGTCCGGCGAGGATGCTTGATCCTGAGAAGGCGTGTTCTGTAGCGCGATCTTTTCTTTCAACTGGTCGATGAGCGTTTGGTTCTTATCCAGCTCGGCCAGAATGCCGGTCATGCGGGCCGCGTGCGCCGCGCCCAGCTCTTTCTCCATCTCCACTTTGATCTCGCCTTGCTTGATCGGGTCCCCCGCGGCGTTGGCCTCGGCTAACTCGTATGCGGCGCGGATGCAATTCTCCTGGGCTTTCAGTAAGTCGGAAGACCCCTTCGTGGCTGCATCAAAAGATGCTTTCTCGGCCGCGGTTAAATCACTGAGGGAATCAAACCATTTGCGGATTTTCTCTTCGCCTTTGACAAGTAACTCGATCAAGGCAATAAGCGCCACGGCGCCAAAGGCTGCGTCCAGAGCGGGACCGATGGGCCCCAGCTCGGCGATGAAGGTTTGCAGGTGCCGCGGTACACGCACGCCGATTTCTTCGCCAAGTAGGGCGACAGTGCCCCGTGCCTCGCGCATGGAGTAATCCGCCTCGGTGCCGGCCTCTACCGCGGCTGCGCCGAATTCCTGCGCGGTCCCTGCGGCCTTGCCCAGGTCCGAAGAAAATTCCGCCGTGTTTGCTTCGAGGTTAACTGTGAGGGTGCCTATGACTGGCATGTTAGTTCTCCGTATTCAAAGTCGGGGATAAAATCCCGTATTCGCTTCCAAACTGGATAAGCTCTTCTTCCGTTCTAATCCGTGACACGCGAACTATCGCCGTGGCGATGTAGTCCGCCGGGTCCGTCTGTGATCGTGACTTCACGATGACCCGCTGGGTAATCAGCCGCGCTAATTGCTTGACCGTCATGCCCGGCGCTCCACATTCCTGATTCGCGGCCGTCCGCGGCCGTTGTAGTGATAAACCTCTTGCGTTGCTTCCCCCGGCGGATCCTGTGGTGGCCGCTCAAACCGCGGCAGCCGGCGCGAGGCTAGGACACTCTCCACACACTCCGCGGCAAAGCCGGCCGGACTGTGGGACGATTCCCCTGCTACCGTGGCGCTCGCGGCGCTTTGTAACTCTTCGTACATCGTGTCGCTCAATTCAATTACTATTCGTGGCATTGATCCCCCTAAAGATCGGTGGACCGGTGTTAGGGCACCGGCCCACCTTCTTACTCGCCTAAACCTACTGGATTCGGTCCGGGCGAATGGTTAAGCGCAAAGAGCTGGTTAGCTCGCGCGCATTGACAGGTAGCTGAACGCCGCGGTCTGGATGCAGTTGCCATCCTCGCGCAGAAACGCCTGATACCCGCGGTTGTAATTCTGCATGTACGTTTCGTTGAAGCGCACGAGGGTGAGCCCGAGCACCGAGCGAATGATGTACTTGGAGAAGTCCCCGAACACAACGACACCCACAGCACTCGCCGCGATAGTCGGAAAGTACTGCGAATAGTCGTATTTGTAGCCGAGGATGGAGTCCGGAACGCCCGCGGCGAGAGAAACTTCCCACAAAGGGCGCCCATATTTGTCGAGCAAAGTTCTCAGGTTGTCCCAAGTTGATTGGTGCGCCATGAACTTTGCGGTCGGACGGTACATCGGATCCAGATTGCTAATTAGGTTAGCCAGATCTGAGCTACCGATTGAGTTAATCTCGGTCTGTGCCGAGTTACCCGTATTGGCATTCGCGCCCAACGCGAGATACTGGTTACCGTTGCCCTCAATGGCGTAGAGCAAGCCATTCGGCGTGCCGTTAGCCGCCGCGGGGCTGCCCTGAGATCCGCCACCGTTGACAAAGGCGTTCTCCGTCAAACGGGCGATACGGATAGCAAACGCATCACTCAACAGGGCCGGCAGATCAAACGCCGAATCCTGTTCAAGCTGAACGCTAACCTGAACCTGTTTCGAGCTTGCGAGATTCGCATACAGGACGACGTTAGAAAACGTCGGGTTTACGTTCTGGGTGGTCTGACTTCCTTCTGCCAGCCACTCACCGATGTTCGAGGTATCGTCCATCGTCGGCCAGGGTAGATTCTGACCGGTAGCAGTCTTCAGGCCGCGGCAAACACGCCGCATTCCACCGATTGCTTTCAGCTTGATTTCAAGCTCGTATTCAAATCCCGTGGGCACGAGAGTCGAAGCCGTACCACCGGACACATCGGCGCCCTCGGTGAGGGTTGCTCTCTGTTCCGGGTCCATAGCAAGCGATGCGAGCTGTCCCGTTTGGCGGCCGGTACGAAGCCACCGCTCGAAGTCCTGCTTATAGGACTCCGAAGAGCGGATTTGCTCTCGTCGCTGGAATGGGGTTAGTGGCCCTCCGCGGTTGGCGTAGGGGTCCGTATTGATCTCGGGATACTGTGGGTCACGAGATACCCGGTTGAGATCGCCGATAGTGTCGTTGGTTTCGGCGGTCTGGATTCGCACCTCAAGGGCTTTCTGCTCTTGATCGAGGCGTTTCCATTCCGCGCGCGAGACGGCATCCGTTTTACCTGCCAACGGTGCCATAAGTTGAGTTACGATGTGGTGGCGTTCTTGACGCAACCTTGTAGATAAAGACATAAGGATTCCTTTTTGGATATGAATTTGGGTGTCTGAGCCCGCCCGCGGACACACGTTGTGTGTGGGCGTCTCTAACTTCTCGGCCAGGAGGCCGAGACTTGTTCAGCTCCAAGTTGGAACCTTACGTCTACAACTACTCAGCGCACGTCGCGCCTCACCCGATAACTAGCGCCGGGTTACGCCTCACATCTTTGCCCCTACCGGGGGCTACAAGGATACTTCTGCTTCTAACTGCGCTTGCCTCTGGGGCAGATCGCCAACGATCTGGGATCCACTTTCCAGTAGATTAATTTGGACCCACAGCGCGTCTATCTCGCCCTGAAACACGTGGCATTCTCTTAGGTGCTGCCCTCGTATCCGGTCGTCGGCTTCCGTGCGGCCTTTTACGGCATTACAGGCGTTAAGTGCCGCCCGTGCTAGCCCTATAAGCCTCTGCCTTTCGACGCGTAACGAGGCAGCCTTGTCAAGGTCCATAGTCTGTTACCTCCCTTCTGCCGGATGGCCGGCTAATTACAGCCACTCCCCAGGCCCGTCCGAGTTGGCGGGTGCCTGGGTGTTTCTAAAGTCATTGATTGGCGGGCGCGGTCGCGTATGCACGGCGTTTAGCTCGGCCTCTAACTCGGCTTGACGGCGCCGCATGTAGGCAATATCTTCCGGTGATACCGCGCTTTCCACGATAGACAGCACGAGTGCGCGTAGCACCTCCATGCTTAAGGTGTTTGGGTCCAAGGCACCTAGGCGCGCTACCGCCGCGGACTCATTGGCGCCGGCTATGCGGGCGATACATCGGATGGTAGGCTCGCAGATCATACGCACATCGGCCGCGCCCTTCTTTCCGGTGCGCTTATCCCACCGCCCGGCACAATCGGCTAGCAGTACATCGAAATTTTCTAACAGCTCGTTAGTGTCCATAGCTTCCCCCATTCATGCGGGGACCGGGTGCCCGTTGCACCCGTGAGTAACCCCGCAATGTGTACGGCGAGTCTCAATGTCGTAAGGTCGCGCGTAGCCTTCGATGTGGTAACCGCGTCCGGCGAAACGTTCCCTCTGGCCCCAGCCAGGAAGCGGACCCCCACACGAGGTGTCAACGAGAAACGGGGCCGAGGAAGTCATGGGCGCGGATCCTCCAAGGAAAGCAGCCGCTTCAACCATTCGTCGCCGGCGTCTTCGAGGTTCGCACCCTCGTTCAAAAGCTCAATCACTTGGTTCGCAGTATCACGATGGACTCGCGCGGCAATCTCAGACATTTCATTTTGAATAGCGGCTAGCTCGGCGCGCAATTGGGTGAGGCGTTCACGGCGCTGGATTGATAGCTCGGGATGCTGGATAAGCATTCGGTCAATCGCTGCGAGGGCATGGGCTCGGTGACTACCACTCAGCCCTTCGGCCATCTCGTGGACATTCCACGTTCCTGATTCGTTAGCTTCGCTCATGGTTAGTATGATGCACCTTTACAAGTCACAGTGTCAAGAACATTGTCACAATTATAAGTCATAAAATGCCACCTAGACACCGTGTGCACTTTTGTGCGATAGTAAGCACCAGCCATGCCTATCGAAGTGGTAAAGCTCGCCCAGATATCGAAGCAACGCCGCGAGAAAAAGGCGCGCATCACACGGACGGCCGAATGGGAAGAGGTGGTCAAGAAGCTGGATTCCAAGACTCTAGGTGCGGATGAAGCCTTGGTTTTCACATTGACCCCAGAGGAGATGAAGACCTGGGATATCACCAAAGAGAATCTCCGTACTGTGGTGCGGCCGCTCAAACGGAACCTCCTCAAAAGCAACCTTTACCGGGTAAACACGCGGAATACCCCGAAGGGTGCCCAGATCATATTCCGGTGGGTGAAGCCACCGAACCCCGTTAAAGAGCACATTTAGGGCCACTCAGAGCCTCTAGGAGCGCGCGCTAGCGCCTGGGCGGCCTCTGGTACCCCCTGAGGGGGCGGTATCCTTACCGCGTACCCTTAACAAGTACACATAAGCTGTTTAATTTCATACACATGCGTAACGTCTGCGTGTTATTTTCGAGATATTGGCGAGAATCCCGCTCCGCAGTATCGTCTCTTCAGCCCTGGGGAGGGCCGTCGCCATGAAAGAGCCAATGGAAAAGCTGATCAAAATTAAGGTCACGCCTGAGATGGCAGGCGAATGGGCCGAAGAGGGTAGACGCGAGCTAGCCGATGCGCTTTGGCGTCGATACGAAAAACGTAAGGCACGCCGGGCGGCGCGCAATTCCGAGTGGCTGAAGTTTGTCGAGAGATTGTATGCGCGCTAGTTTGGCTTTGCATCTTTGCTGACGGCTTGCGACCCTGGTACGGGACTTGGCGGTCGATTCGAGAAGGCCGCTTCCATGAAGCTCTTTTCATCAATCTCGAACTTGGCTAGAACCGCCTTTATATTGTGGGGGCTCACCGACCGTCCCCGGTGGTGAGTAAAAATTTGGATGTTTCGACAGTCTTCCACGAAAGTGTTATACGGACTACCGACAAACCGAACAGCGTACTCCTTCCCTTCAACTACTTCCGTCACAATGTCAAAAGAGGTCCTCATGACGTGCACGAGGACCTCTATTTCCATCTCTGGAACTAGATCAAGCGGCTGCGGCTCTGGCAACTTTCACCTCCGAAACATCGGGCTCGTCGAGTTTCAATTCGCGAGCGATGATGTCCAGTTTGAACGTTTTGGTTCCGTTTTGGGCGGCTGTCATGCTCCATCTCTTCCAGACATCCATCGGGGCCGGAGAAGATAATAGATTCTTCAGGTTGTTGTGGGAAATTGCGTAGGTTACTTCATCTGCCAACAATTCCTTGATCATTTCTTCGGCTGTGTCGGCATCATTCGCGGTCACCACATGGCCAGTCTGCAAGCAGTGCGCGACGAAGAACCTGTATTTTTGATCGTATTCAACGAGCACGCGCAAGGGAATGAACGGCTCGTGCAGAGCGGTTGAAGACTTCACGGACATAGGTGCGTTCTCCTTTTGGGGCTGGTTTACCCCGACTGGAGGTATAGGTTTCCTCCTTGATCCTTGAAAAGAGTATTGCATTTCGTCGTAACCCTGTCAATCTAAAAGATTTATAAATATTTATAAGCACAAACGAAGCATTACCGTGCTAAGCTTGCTTACTAATCTTACACATTCTCATATGATACGAAGCATGCAAGTCAGACTTGCAATTGGAAAAGCTTGTGGTAAAATTCTGGCTATAACCCAGAGGTCACCTATGCCAGATAGTGAAAAGACCGCCTTAGAGTTACTAGAGCAACTCCGAACCGAGCGTTCTGAACTAGATGCGCTTATTCAAGGGCTCGAAAAGCGACTTGGAGTTGTCTCGAAGAACAATGAACCCAATTCGTCAATAGCATCCAGTCCACGGGTTACCGTCTCGATTGATTCTATTCCGGTCGGATTTTTCCACAACCTTAGCCAAGTTGCGGCAGCGGAAAAACTGCTACAGATGAGCGTGGGGCATCCACTCTCAACCAATGAAATTCTTGACGCCTTCCGTAAAAGTGGGATGGAGGTCAATGCCCGACACGCTAGCACCGCTTTGTACACGGCTCTCAATCGAAGCCCGAAGTTTGAGCGGGTAGCCGGGAAAGCTTGGGGTCTTTCAGAGTGGTACCCAGAGAAGAGGAAAAAGAAAGAAGAGAAGCCGGAAGAGGATTTCTCTCACACGTAAAAGTAGCGTTGGGATTCGTTAGTAGAGGCGAACTATGCCCAAGAATATAAATAGCCCTTCCTCACCACTGCGCTGCCTCATCGTGAGGTTGGGCGAAAACAGAAAGACCCGATTCGCTGATCCTTGGTCGGAGTCGAATCGGGCCGTGATGAGGACTGCTACATAGCCCAAACAGAGGGCGAACTAGTCGGCTGCTAGACCCGCCTTATACGCGGGAGTTCCTTCACAGGAACGGGATTGGAATCCCCCGCCCTCTGCCATTGTAGCGCAACCGTTCCCTGCTGGGGACAAGGAGAATTATCAATGGCAAACAGAGTGTTTAAATTTCTGATCATTGGTCTGTTGAGCTGCTCTTCCCTCACACAGGCTCAAGGACCACTACCGCGACATCCGGGCGAGGTCATCAAGTACCAGATCAAATTTGATGGCCCGAATGCCGACAAGATCAAAACCGTTTCCGCACAGATGATTACCAATTCAATCCCAAAGGATCAATCTGGTTTTACGAACGGCTTTGGGACCGCCCACCAGTTCACTCCATCATCTCCAAGAACTTTCGATATTGAGCTGACGATCCCAGACAATATCGCGACTGGCGACTATCGGCTACAGATGGTCGCCGCTCGGGCCGATGAGGGCTCGGCGACGTATTCGGAGCAAGACTATAGCGTTCCGATCATCCACGTCGAGAATCCGAGAACCTTTACGCCTCCAGGGATCGCCGTCAAGCCGCTTCCCTAGGGTTTGGCGGGGTGACATGTCTGAACAGTGAACACCTTTCCGCTGGCCTGAGGGTATAACGAAATGCTGTACCCTTCGGCCAGCCTTTTACTCACGTACTGGCCGATCTCCTGATCGGTTAGCTTGGTACGTTCTTTCTTATCGTTCCCCACGATTCCCAAGTATCCGGCAGTGGATTCGGTGCACGTTCCCGTCGGAATTGCTTCCGGGGGGAGTTCTTTGACCGTGATCGCGGAATTAGTGTCGTTTTGTGCAATTGCGGTAGCTGCGAGGATCGCAGAGAACATCGTGATTTGAAGAAAGCGCATTTCAGCCTCCAACAGTGAAAGCGACTCCACACTTTGGGCAACGTATTTGAGTGAAATTGGGGCGAGATACTTCCGCGGGCGGAATTGCGTAGCCACAATGCGGGCAGAGTGTGTCCAATGACGCCAGAACTTTTTCGAGATCTACCTTTCGGTGGGCGGGCACCCGGAAATTCTATTCCAGGCCGCGGCGCAGCGGACGGCGTATAATCCCCACCGCGAGCAAGCGGACCTAAGAGGGCCGCTCCAACCGAGGGGTGGGGCGGCCTGTGAAGTGCGGAGGCGCGGCGCGGGGCCTTTGCGCCTATAATCGCCGCCATCATGGCAGACGAAAACGTGCAATGCCGGAAATGTGGTGGTCAGAATCCAAGTGGTTATTCTTTCTGTACCGCGTGCGGGGCACCGGCTAGCCAAAAGAAAACGAGCAAAGCTGGGGCGATAACTCTTTTCGTGCTTGCGATGCTGTTCTGGGTTGTAACTATCAGGCATGACACCCTCGGATTCGTCGCGCCCCTGAGTGGGGAAGCCATCGGCTTTGACGCGGTAGCGCTCCTATTTTGGTTGTGGCCGATTTATGCGGGCCGAGCACTTTACCGCGCGTTTTTCGTTGCCAACAAACTAACGTAGGAAATTAGAAATGACGGAGCTAAACGGGTGGAAAAGAATAGGCATTGTAGCTTCGGTCGTCTGGATTCTCGGGGCGGGGGCCCACACCTATGATTCAGAAATTGACAGGGCCTCGAAGTTTATAGCTTCCACCCACGTCGCATGTGACACCGACCTGACGGGCAAAACTGGAGACACGTGGACTACAAGTTTCAATCAATGCAATAAACAGGCTGACGATTCTCTTGCATTGGCAATTACTAATGCTCGGTTAAAGGCTGCATTTGTGGCACTCGTTCCCGTGCCTCTGGGCTGGGGCTTTATCTATTTAACTCTCTTCCTTGTGCGCTGGGTTAAGCGCGGATCTGGGCCTATTTCTTCCACGTCCCGATAACCAGCTTGTTGAGCCGGTCTTGCCGTCCAACCGCGCAGTATAATTGTAACGTGAGCGAATCCGTAGATAGCGGGGGCTAAGAAAGGACGGAGATATGGCGCGCGAGTCGAAAAGAGTCAAGAGTGAGGCCGGTAGGGCGATGCACTCGCCAAGTAAGGTAACTCGCAGTCTAGCGGGAGAGGTACTGCGACAGGCACAGAGAAAGCGCAGTAAGAAACGAGCGACGAAGCGATAGAGAATGACGGCCCTTTGTCGCGGAAGTTTTAGACCGATAGGAAGAATGCCCGTACCGCCCGGCGCGAAATGGGTCTGTGAGGTATGCGGCCAGGAATGTGACATTATCCAGCCGACGCCGAAACAAGAACGGAACATGGTGCAACCAATGTATGCGCCGCATCCCGAGAAGCCCAGACCCGCTACGGGGCTTGAAATTTAAGGTGCTTCACCTGAGTGGGAAAACCATAGATGCCCCATCCTCTGCGGGAAGACATCAAAGAACGCGCGTTGAAGAAATGCACTGGCGATCTCGCATATCTGCAAGTGCAGAACCCCGGCTCTACGATTGAGGTAGACGGGAGAGTGTGGGTGGTGGTGATGGACCAAAAGGGGCACCGCTTTTGGATTGAAGTGTGACCGTCGCAGCGCTCAATTGAATGGCTGATACGTACAAATTCGGCGGGAAGCATTACAACCACTGTGTCTGCCCCATCTGCAAGAAAATGGGTGGCGACCATTACAACCATTGTGTCTGCCCCGCCTGCAAGAAAATGGGTGGTGACCATTACAGCCACTGTGTCTGCGCCATATGCAAAAAAATGGGTGGGGATCATTACAATTACTGCGTTTGCCCGGCCTGTCACAAGATGGGGTGAGCACGGCGCTTCAGTGGGCCGGTCCTGCCGATAATCAGGGATTCAGACCTTCCCGCTTCGGTCTGGATAATGCGCGAGGAAATTTGGCGCATTCGTGCTTGGCAAAGTCTTCCATCACTTTTGCGGGTGCTCTGCCGGAAAGGGTAGGGCCGGGGCTAGCGACTATCCACCCGCACGCGGTGCATCCCCAAGCGGCGAAGGTGCTGTCCTCACGCCAAGTCAGCTCTCTGGGCATGGACGATTTTATCCACAAAACACGGCCTACGCAATACCCTATGGGATTGGTAGAGATTTGGACCGCGCGTCGAAATGCCGCCCGGCGGGTGGGGCGTCCCTATTTCTTCCACGTTCCCATCACGAGCTGGTTAACTCTATCCTGCCGGCCTTTCGCCCAGGCGGCGTAGTGCTTCTCCGTGGTGGTGATGGACTCGTGGCCCAGCATCTTGGACACTTCCTCCATCGGCACGCCCTTTTGGAGAAGGTCAACCGCAAAGGTATCGCGTAGCCGGTGGCTAACCATGTGCCCCTTTGAATGAATCTTGGCCTGGGTAAACGCCGCGCTAATGGCTAGCGAAGCCTCGCGCGCGAAATTGACCGCTCCTTCCTTCGCGGGGATCCAGAAGAGGTAATCCTCGCCTTTGTTGGCCGCGGCTAGAATCTCCGCGGCTATCGCCTTCTGGATGGGGACGTAAACGAAGACACCGGTTTTCTGCCGCGCAGTGTTCACGCTGTAGACGCCCGCGGTACTGAGTAATAGACCATCGGACTTCAAGCAAGAGGCGTCACGGACGGCTAGCCCTGACCACCGCATCAATTGCACTATGGCGCGAATCGGGCCCTTTGGCAGCACCTTGAGCAACCGCGTGTACTCGGCTTCGGAAAGCGGTAGCGTGGGCGGTTCCGAAACCTTCACCGGATCCAGCTTAGGAATGGTCTTGATCCATCCGTTATCGCGGCAGAAGTGGAGGAAGCCGCTTAGGCGCTTCTGTACGATGAGCTGGGTTGTCGAAGACTTGTAGATGCTGGGCCACGTGGCCTTGTAGTTGAGTAGCAGGACCATGTTAATCCCGTCCACGGTATAGACTCCCGCGTTCTCACAGAAGGTCACAAAGCGGGCCAGCTCGGAGCGGTAACGCTGGACGGCGCCGGCCGAGATGCGGCGCACTTCCTTCGCCTGTACGAAGATATCTTTGGCGCCGCGGATGGTTTGTTTATCGGGGGCCTCAGCGGGCGCGTCCACCACCTTGCCACTAAGCTGGGCCATTAGCTTGGCCTTGTTCTCTTCGGCCTCGGCCCAGGACCGGGTACCGGCCTTGCGCCGGAACTGTTTGCCCCCGAGACTCCACCGGAAATGCTTCGGGCAGGTGCACCGCTTGGTGAATTCATCCGCCTTGGTGAATTCATCGCCGGCGTACTTGCAACCGGGCTTGTGGCGCACGAAGATCGTGATTATCGGCCCGCTCACTTGATCCCCATTCTCTTCGCCTTCACCGCGAAGGTTTGAAGATCGGCCTCGTAGCGCCCTGTGGCGGCCTGATATGCGCGGGCGGCCTCGGCACTGTCGGAGATGTGGCAGACGGCTAGCACCGCGCTAAGATCGTCGCTCAATTCCGTAGCTTCCCCGAGTAGAAACATCTTTTGTGACTTCGTGGGCGCGGCCTTGGCCTGGGGTAGTAGGTTATCCATGAAGGGCTTTACCGTGTCACTGAAGGCCAGTGCATGGCCGCAAGCCGGTGTGTCATATGCTCGCGTCTGGGCGAATGCGGCGCCCGTGATTATCACGATCAGCATTCCGAGTTGTAGAAGCCTTTTCATGTCCCTACACTAGCACAGAATTAGCACGGATCAAGGGCACGAAAGTGTATGCTATTGATTACTAAGCTAGTTGATGGATGTTAAACGAGTTACCAGAGTACTTTTGCTGGCTTCCGGAGACGCGAGCTTGTCCTCGTCCGGGGCAGCGACTTTTTTCTATAGGGACGAGCGAATTTTTCGATGCCTTCGGCCACACTTCCACAGGAGTTCGCGCTATATTTGAAGTAGATCATTCATCGCAACCAGTCGCACCGTGGCTATCGGTAAAGCCTATGTCGCTTATTCATTACGCAAGACCGTTCCTGGATTTGGGTATCTGTAAGGAGTACTGTATGGCACGCAAGACAACCGGAAACACGACCACCAATCGCAGCAAGAAAACCGCAGCCTCCGTTCAGCCTGCCGCTGAGCCGGTGGTGTCCGAAGTTCCGAGGAACGGGAGCTCGGTCAGCCTAGCCTCTACCAATCTTGAAGAAGAGATTCGCCACCGAGCCTACGAACTCTACCTGCAGCGCAGAGCGACTGCGGGGAATCAGAATGGCAACGGCGACGAGAACCAGGATTGGCTGATTGCGGAACGCGAGATTCTTTTGCGCCACGGTGGTCAAGAACACCACTCGGCATAAGCCCCGGCGTCGCGCGTGCGCTGGAGTTCCGGGAGCAGGAGATTGCCTGCGCCCGGCCACCGATGCTAAGCCTCACTGCTGTACGGCTTGGACCAGCGTCGGCCTCACCTGTTCGCGCCGAAGTTCGGAGGCGTCCCACGCGCCACCCAGAGCCTTCACCAGATAAACAGAAGTAACCATTTGCTGGCCGAGCAGCTGCGTTGACAGGCGTTCATTGCTTAGCAGCGTGGATTGCGCGGTAATCACATCGAGATACGTCGTTAGGCCACCGACATAACGGTTGTTGGCGAGGTCGAGGGCGCGGCGCGAGGCGTCGACCGCCGCCTGCTGAGTTTTCTCAGCCTGGTCAAGCAGCGCCAGACCAGAGAGCCCATCCTCCACCTGCTGAAATGCCTCCAGCACAGATTCGCGATAGTTGGCCACTGATTCGTCATAAGCGGCGCGGCTGGCCGCCAGGTTGGCGCGATTGCGGCCGCCGTTAAAAATCGGCTCGAGCAGATTACCGCCCAGCGACCACAGAGCGCTGGGAGCGCTGATCAGCGAGGAGATGTCGCGGCTCTCATATCCGCCGCCCCCGGCCAGCGTGATATGCGGATAAAACGCGGTCATCGCTAAACCGACTTGCGCATTTTCGAATGCCATCTGGCGCTCGCTGGTGGCAACGTCAGGCCGGCGCTCCAGGATCTCCGATGGAACCCCGGTGGGAATCGCCGGCGGCGCAGCATTGAATGGCGCCTCGGCCAGGCTGAATGCCGAGGCGGATTTCCCCGTCAGCACGGCGATGGCATGTTCATATTGCGCCCGTTGCTGCAACACAAGTGAAAGCTGGGTCGCGGTCGAATCGAGCAACGCGGCCTGCTGCGCAACTTCCAGTCCGTTCGCAACCCCGCCTTCGTGACGATGGTTGACCAGGTCTAATCCTTTTTGCTCGATTTCAACCGACTGCCGCACCACGCCGGCTTCTCGGTCGAGCTCGCGCAGGTTGAAATAGTCGGCGGCGAGTTCGGCGGTCAGCACCAGGCGCACATTTTCCAGGTCCGCCGCGCTCCCCTGCAGCGAAGCATTGGCCGCTTCCAGGCTGCGCCGCACGCGTCCGAATAAATCAAGCTCGTAGCTAACCGAAAACGGGACGACAAAATCGCTCTGGGTGAAGGGCGGTAATTCGCCGCCCGAAAACGCACGCGTGCTGGAGACTTCCTCGCGTTGTGCACTGGGATTGACGCTGACCGTGGGAAAATACGCCGACGACACGACCCGCGCCTGAGATCGCGCCTGCGAGAGCCGATCTCGCGCCGCATCCAGCGACTGGTTTGCCTGGAGCAGGTTTTGCTCCAGCCGGTCGAGCTCCGCGTCGTGAAATATCTGCCACCACGCGCCCTTGGGGATAGCATCCTTCGGAGCCGCCGTTTGCCACGGCCCTTCGCCTTTCCACGCGTCGGGAACCTGCGCCGTGGGACGCTTATATCCCGGTCCTACGGTGCACGCCGAGCCCGCAAGTAACGCAACGGCCAGCAAAGCCCAACACCCACCACGTTCTGGCATCACGAGTGAGCATCTCCTGCGGCCGGCTTGGCGACGTGGACTTGCTGCCCTTCGTCAAGTGAGTCGGACGGATTGATGACGATCTGATCGCTCACCTCGACCCCACCAAGAATTTCGAGCGTGGCTCCGAAGTCGCGCCCAATGCTGATCGGGCGCAAGTGCACCTTGCCGTCTTTGTCCACGACCGCGACCCGTGGCCCCTCGGCGCGGAACAGCATGGCGTTCACCGGGATCGTAATCCGCGGAACAGAAGTTCCGGTCGCAAAATGCACTTCGCCAAACGAGCCCGGCAACAGCTTGCCGTCTTTGTTGGGAACATCCACTTCCGTGTTCAGAGTGCGGGTCGCGGGATCGATAGCGTCGGCGGTGCGCACCACTGTTCCCGAAAATTTCTGCCCGGGAAATTCCTGCAGCATGACGTTCGCCTTCATCCCGACCTTGATGTTCGGCGCGTACGCCTGCGGAACGCTGACATAAACCCGCAGCGGATCGACGCGCGCAATATCGAATAGCTCTTTGCCGTTCGCTTGCGCCCCGGAATTGATGAGCGCGCCCGGATCAACAGTGCGTCGCGTCAGCACTCCGGAAAATGGAGCGTACACGCTTTTGAAAGCCTCGAGGTCTTCCAGACGGTGAACATTCGCTTCCGCCGCCGCGAGGTTGGCTAGCGCCTGCTGGTAGCCGCTGGTTTGCTGGTCGGCTTCCTGTTGCGAAACCGAGTCGGACTTGCGCAGATTAGCCCAGCGGTCAGCGGAGATCTTCGCCAACGCCAGCGCGGCCTTGATCTGCTCGCGGTTGGCCCGGGCCTGTGACAGCTCCTGATCGATTTCCGGGGTATCAATCGACGCCAGCAGTTCGCCTTTTTCAACCTTGCTCCCCATGTCCTTGTACCAGCGTAAGAGGTAGCCGTTGGTGCGGGCAAAGATCGGGGACTCCATAAAAGCCTGCAAATTTCCCGGCAACACCAGTTCGTCGTTCCCAGGCTCGGTTTGCGGGTGCACCACCGCGACGGTCGGAATCGCGACCGCTTCGGTTTCTTTGGCGAGCGCGTCGGTTTCGCTCTTCCTATCCAGAAATGTGACTATGCCGGCAGTGATCAGGACGAGGAGCACGGCGCCAATCAGAAGCTTTGCACGGCCTACCGGAGCCGGGCCCCCGCCGGAAGGCGGATAGCTATCTGGAAGCACTGCCTCCGTCTCGTTCTGTTCGGGCGTCACGGGTGGCGGTTGAACTGGCATGATTGCGTCTCCAAAAACTTCGCTGCTTCTCTTCTTTTTACGTTTACGGCAGTCTACTTCTGCTCCGGCTGCTGCTGTGTCTCGCGGCGGCCATGAATCATCGTAAACACGCTCGGCACGAAAAATAAGGTGGCTACGGTTGCGAAGAGCAGGCCTCCAATCACGGCGCGGCCCAAGGGCGCGTTTTGCTCGCCGCCCTCTCCCATGCCCAACGCCATCGGAACCATACCGATAATCATGGCGAGCGCCGTCATAATCACGGGCCGAATGCGTGTGTGACCAGCTTCGAGAGCCGCTTGCCGAGCTGGGGCTCCAGCGTTCATGCGGTCACGCGAAAATGAAACTAGCAGAATCGAATTCGCGGTTGCCACCCCCATGCACATCACCGCGCCCGTAAGCGACGGAACACTGAGCGTGGTGCGGGTAATCAGCAGGAACCAGCAGATGCCCGCCAGCGCTCCGGGCAGCGCAGTAATAATGATAAAGGGATCAAGCCACGACTGAAAGTTGACCACGATCAGCAAATACACGAGCACGATTGCGCCGATCAAGCCAACGCCCAGGCCGAAGAACGAGGACTCCATGGTCTGGACCTGCCCGCGAACCACGATGCTCGTTCCACGCGGCAGATGGTCCTGGATTGGTTTGAGCGCCTTCATGATGTCTGATGCCACTCCGCCCAGATCTCGTCCCTGTGTGCTGGCATACACATCGATCACCGGTTGCACATTGTAATGATTGACCACGGCCGCACGCGCCACCGGGGCGAGTTGAACCAAATTGCCCAGCACCTGCGGAGCAATCTGCGAAGTCGCGCCCGTCACTGGCGTGTTCATCAAATCCTGCACCGATGTCATGTGATACTGCGGGGTCTGGACGGCGATGTTATAACTCACGCCGTTCTTCCGATTCAGCCAGAAATTGGGAGCCGTCTGGAAGCTTCCACTCAAGCTGACCAGCACGCTCTGGGCGACTTCCTGCGCATTCAATCCGACTTGATTAATGCGCGTGCGGTCCATGTCGAGGTAGAGAGTGGGCAAACCCATCATCTGCTGCACATGCACATCGGCGGTGCCGGGAATCTGGCGCAGCCGATTTGCGATGCCCTGCGCGATATCATAGTTCCCGCGCATATCGGCGCCTATCACCTGAATATCGACCGGAGCGGGCAAACCAAAATTAAGAATTTGCGACACGATATCGGCGGGCTGAAAGAAAAACTCCACGCCCGGAAAATCCCTGGGCAGTTCGCGGCGCAACTGGCGCACGTATTGCGCGGTTGGATGATGGTGTTCCGGATTCAGTGAAATCAGAATCTCCGCATCGCCCGTCCCAATCACGCCCGAACTGCTATAGGAAAGATTCAAGCTAGAATTCGGGACGCCGACATTGTCGAGCACCGTCTGCAGTTCGTCCTTCGGAATGTCGCTGCGCAATACACGCTCCACCTCATCGCACAAACGCGCGGTCTCTTCCACGCGCAGGCCGGGCCGGGTGCGCATGTGCAAACGAATCAGACCCGCATCCACTTGGGGAAAGAAGTCCCGTCCCAGAAAAAACACCAGACCCAGCGAGAGCAAGCAGAAAGCGGAAAAGCCAAGCGCGAACAATTTCCGGTTATCGAGCGTGGTCTCCAGCAGTTGCCGGTAGCCGTCGCGGAACCTTTCAAACCAGCGCTCGAATGCGCGCTGCGATTTTCCCAGGAAGCTTTTCGGCTCGGCGACGCGGTGCTCATGCCCGCGCATGATAAACATCACCAGCGTCGGGATCAGCGTCCGCGACAGCAGATACGACGCCAGCATGGCAAAGCTGACCGCTTCGGCCAGCGGGACGAAAAGAAACTTCGCGACTCCGGTGAGAAAGAACATGGGCACAAACACAATGCAAATACTCAGCGTCGATACGAACGCCGGCACGGCGACCTGCTGCGCCCCGTCGAGGATGGCCGTCTTCATCTCCTTGCCCATGGCCAGATTGCGTTCGATGTTTTCGATCTCTACCGTGGCATCATCGACCAGGATGCCGACGGCGAGCGCCAGTCCTCCCAGGGTCATGATGTTGATGGTCTCGCCGAGAGCGCTCAACAGAATTACGGAAACGAAAATGGACAACGGAATCGAGACCGCGATGATCAAGGTCGGACGCCAATCACCCAGGAAAACCAGGATCATGACGGCGGTAAGGCAGGCGGCGGTTAGACCCTCATGCAAAACTCCCTGAATCGCCGCGCGCACAAAAAGCGACTGATCGAACAGGGCTGTGATGTTAAGGTCGGGCGGCAGCGACTGCGCCGCCCGCGGCACCATCGCCTTTATGCCGTCGACGACGGCCAGGGTGGAAGAGCCGCCCAGCTTATAGATCGACATCAGCACGCCGCGCGCCCCATCGTGCCGCACGATGTTGGTTTGCGGCGAGAATCCGTCACGCACGTGCGCCACATCGCGCAGATAAAGCGTGGACGAATTCAAGGTCTTGACCGGCAGATCGTTGAGTTCGGCGATGGTGTTAGGGGTGCCGTTCATCTCCACCTGGTACTCAGTCGGTCCGATCTTGGCGGTGCCAGCCGGCAGAATCAGGTTTTGCGCGGACACGGCGTTGACGATGTCGGCGGGGGCCAAACCATAAGCCTGGAGCTTGGCCGAATCGAGATCCACCTGCACCTGACGAATCTTGCCGCCGTATGGATAGGGAGTAGCCGCCCCTGGGACGGTGGTTAACTGCGTTCGCAGAAAATTCTGTCCCAGATCGAACACCAGCTGCTCGGGAAGCGTCTTGCTGCTCAAGCCGAGTTGCACAACGGGCGTCGTGGACGCCGAATAGGTCACGACCAAGGGCGGAGTCGTACCCGGGGGCAGGCCGCGCAGAACTGTCTGGCACATCGCCGTCACTTGCGTCATGGCCATGGAAATGTCGACGCCCGGCCGGAAGAAGATCTTGATCACGGCTCTCCCGTTCAGCGACTGCGACTCCTGATGTTCAATGTTGTTGACCGTGACCGTGAATCCGCGCTCCGAGTTGCTCACGATCCGGTCGGCCATCTCCTGCGGCGACATGCCGTCGAAGTTCCATATCACGCTGACCACGGGAATGTTGATTT
The DNA here is from genome assembly GCA_963747545.1 of uncultured Acidobacteriaceae bacterium. Taxonomy (GTDB): domain Bacteria; phylum Acidobacteriota; class Terriglobia; order Terriglobales; family Acidobacteriaceae; genus Acidiflorens. The sequence goes on from CAVVFQ010000007.1 coordinate 1,264,935, forward strand.
CGGGAAAGATATCTACCGGGGTGCGCAGGATGGTGAGGGGAGTGAGAATGATGATGAGCAGTGCCATCACCACGAACGTATAAGGACGACGAAGCGCTAATGCGACTATCCACATAAGACTGGCAAAAACCCGGTAACGCTGAAAATGGAAACTGGCTTGTGTGGTGGCGGGGCTTTGCCCCGCAAACGGGGCGGAGCCCCGTCACCACACGAAAGCGCAGCCCCACACTGCCTATGTTATTGTAAAACAGATTCAAAACAATACGTTTCGGATTTAAATTATTAGAACTTCTGCCATGACTCAAAACCATTCCCGAAGTGCCGGGGCAAACGAAGGGGTCGGAAGCAACGGGAAGCGCCCGCCCGGCCGTCCACGCAGCGAGGAATCGCGTCAGTCGATTCTGCGAAGCACCCTGAAGCTCCTCAAGCAGGATGGTGGCTTCGCGGAACTGAGTATTGAAGCTGTCGCCGCCGACGCCAGCGTCGGCAAGACAACTGTCTATCGTTGGTGGCCCACCAAGGCCGCCCTGGTCGCCGACGCTTTCTCCACCAGCGCCGACGAGGAACTCCAGTTCCCGAATACCGGCTCTGTTTATACCGACATTAAAGTGCAGATGACGCGGCTGATTCGCATCTTCCGCTCCCAGCGTGGGAAGGTCGTGGCGGCAATGCTTGCCGGAGGGCAATCTGATCCGGAGTTGATCAAGGCCTATCGTGACCGGTTCTTGTGGCCCAGACGCAAACAGGCCTATCAAACTCTGCAGCGCGGCGTTGATCGCGGCGAGCTACCCGCCGACAGCGACTTCGATCTCATTCTGGACGCGCTCTACGGGCCTATCTTAATGCGCTTTCTGATCCGCCACGTCAAACTCGAGGAAAGTTTCGCCGACGAAATTTGTACGCTGGTGCTGCATGGTCTGAAACGAAAGACGAATGGCAGAGAATAGGCCGCGGGCGCGATCGCGAGCGTTATTGTGGGGCGTTATTGGGAACCATACGACTCGACCGCCTGATCCTCATCTTCGAAAGTGGAGAAGAGGTTGAGCACGCCGATCAGCCGCAGCGTCTGGGTCACAAATTTGGACGGATTCACCAGGCGGACGTCGCCGCCGCGTTGCTTTGCCGAACTCAGCGACTTCACCATCACTCCGATTCCGCTGGAATCGATCATTGGCACCTCGGCGCAGTTGAGGATCAAACGGACGTCTCCTGCCGAGAAGGCATCGTCAACGGCCTGGCGAAATGTATCCACCGCCTGACCCAGTCGCACTGCTCCGCGGAGCTGGATAATCTGCACATCGGAACGCCGGCGAACCGTAATCTCCATCCTCGATAATCCTTTTCTTCACCCCCAGCCGCCAGGGCGAATTTTTCAGCCTGCATTGTATCAGTGCTCGCTTGGAGTTGTACCTTCTTGAATCGACTGCAGAGGACTGGTCCCTAATTTCGCGAGGCTGCCCGGTCAACTTGAGTCCCCGACGGCCGGGTGACCATCCAGCAGAAAATGACCCCACACCCTAAGCCATTTACCTGCCCAAACTTACCGTTCGGCGGCGAAATCGGACTGACGCCTGATCGGCCTTGCGCGAACCTGCTGCCGCGGTTAGAATTGAAATGCGACCGAAAGAGTCGGCTTTCTATCCGACTATATAGGTCGGCATTACCGGTATGCTGAAACTGACCAAAAAAGCGGACTACGGCCTCATGGCCATGAAGCACCTGGCCGAGCACGCCGACCAGGGCGCATGCAGCGCCAAGGATGTCGCGGAGGCCTACGGCATCCCGCAGGAGGCGCTGGCCAAGATCCTGCAGCGCCTGGCCAAGGTCGGTTTGGTGCGCTCCCAGCACGGCATGAACGGTGGCTACACACTGACCCGGGATCCGAAGATGATTTCCGCGTTCGAAGTCATCAAGGCCATTGACGGGCCCCTGTTCATTACTTCATGCGTGACGGTTCGAGGCGAATGCGATCAGAGCGACCGCTGCACCATTCGCGAGCCGCTGCGGAAAGTGAATGACAGCATCCAGCAGGTGCTGAAGAACATCAAAATCTCACAGATGAAAGAAGAGCCGGAAGTCATCCAGGTGGATAAGCAGGAAGCAAATAAGCAGCAGACCAGGAAGCCGGCGGAGTTAATAACGATTTCGTAGCACTTTTAAGGAGCAAGGTAATGATGAGCACGGATGTGAAGACGGCGACCCCAACCAGCAAGAAGAAGGATATCGATTTCGGACAGCGGACGACCCCCAACGGCATCAAGCTGCCCATATATATGGATAATCACGCGACCACGCCCATGGATCCGCGGGTTCTCGAAGAAATGCTGCCCTACTTCATGGAGAAGTTCGGCAATTCCGCCAGCCGCAACCACCCGTTTGGATGGGTGGCGGAGGAGGCGGTCGAGTTGTCGCGCGAGCGTATTGCCAAGCTGATCGGCGCGACCCCGAAAGAGATCATCTTCACCTCCGGCGCCACCGAAAGCGACAACCTCGCCATCAAAGGTGTCGCCGAGATGTACCGCGAGAAGGGCAACCACATCATCACCGCGGTAACCGAACACAAAGCGGTTCTCGATACCTGCAAGCATCTGGAGAAGTACGGCTTTCGCGTTACCTATCTCCCCGTGCAGAAGGATGGCCTGGTTGACCTCGATGACCTGAAGCGCGCCATCGACGACAAGACGATTCTGGTAACGATCATGGCCGCCAACAACGAAATCGGCGTACTGCAACCGATTGCGGAAATCGGCAAGATCTGCCGCGAACGCGGCGTGATCTTCCACACCGACGCGGTGCAGGCGATCGGCAAAGTGCCGATCGATGTGAACAAGATGAACATCGACGTCGCCTCCATCACCGGGCACAAGCTCTACGGGCCGAAAGGCGCGGGCGCGCTCTTCGTGCGTCGCAAGAATCCGCGCGTGCAAATCGTGCCGCTGATTGACGGCGGTGGGCACGAGCGCGGCATGCGCTCCGGAACCCTCAACGTTCCCGGCATCGCCGGCCTCGGCAAGGCGTGTGCCCTGGCGCAGGAAGAGATGCCGCAGGAATCCGTCAAAATGGCGGGCCTGCGCGACCGGCTGAAAGACAGCATCATGAGCCGGCTCGACGAGGTCTACATCAACGGCTCCATGGAACATCGTCTGCCCGGCAATCTGAATATCAGTTTTGCGTACGTAGAAGGGGAGTCGCTGCTGATGGGCATCAACGACATCGCGGTTTCGAGCGGATCGGCATGCACCTCGGCGACGCTTGAGCCATCTTATGTATTGAAGGCTTTGGGCACGGGCGACGATCTGGCGCACAGCTCGATCCGCTTCGGAATCGGACGATTCAACACCGAAGCCGAAGTCGATTACGTAGCCGATCGCGTGGTTGAAACGGTTCTGCGTCTGCGCGAACTGTCGCCGCTCTACGAGATGGCGAAAGAGGGCGTTGACTTGAAGAGTGTGAAATGGGCAGCAGAACCAGCGGCGCACTAGAAGCCACGAGCTTCGAGCCATGAGCTTCGAGCGAGCAAGTTCGGTCGAAGCAGAAATGGTCATGATTGCTCGTAGCTCGCGGCTCGAAGCTAAAGATTTCGAAATCTAAAACGGGTGTAAGGAGCAAGAAATGTCATACAGCGATAAGGTAATCGATCATTACAACAATCCACGCAACGTGGGCTCAATGGACAAAAAGGATTCCGACGTAGGTACCGGACTGGTCGGCGCCCCCGAGTGCGGCGACGTGATGAAGCTGCAGATCAAGGTGAATCCGCAGACCAACATCATCGAAGACGCCAAGTTCAAGACCTTCGGCTGCGGTTCGGCGATTGCGTCTTCGTCGCTCGCGACCGAGTGGGTCAAGGGCAAGACGATCGACGAGGCTCTCGCCATCAAGAACACCGAGATCGTGAAGGAACTGGCCTTGCCGCCAGTGAAAATTCACTGCTCGGTCCTGGCTGAAGATGCCATCAGAGCCGCGATCGGCGACTGGAAGAAAAAGCAGGAAGCCACGAAGCCGGTGGCTGTCCAGGCTGCGCAGTAGGAAGCCGCGCGCCGCGAGCTCCGAGCAGGCCTCTCGATAAATGCCTGTGCTCGCTCGCAGCCCGTGGCTCGCAGCGACTATGTCAGACGCACTCAAAACCGTCGAACGATCCGTGCCCACTGCCCCTGCCAAGGGCATCCAGGTGACCGACAACGCGCTCAAGAAGATTCGCTCCGCCATGGTGAAAGAAAATGTTTCGCCAGAGCAGGGCGGCCTTCGTTTGGGCGTGCAAGGCGGCGGTTGCTCGGGCTTGAGCTACAACGTGCGGTTCGATACCCAACCGCGCGAGCGCGACCGGGTGTTTCAGTTCGGAGATGTGCGCGTTTTTGTGGACCCGAAGTCGTTCATCTATCTGCACGGGATGATTCTCGATTACCAGGAAACCCTGATGCAGCAGGGATTCGTGTTCGTGAATCCGAACTCGACCAAGTCCTGCGGCTGCGGCAGCTCGTTCTCGTAGCAGAGATCGTGTCGAAGTGTAGCGCGGGCGCCCTCGCCCGCGAAGAAGTCTATTGAGAATCTGACTGGAGTGGTGAGAGGGCGGGCCGCGCGCTCGCCCTGAATTTTGTTATGACAAATGCAGAATCCAAATCGTCGCTGGTAATTACCGGGCAAGCGCCCGGCGAGGCAACCCCCAGTTGCTGGTCGTGCGGCACCATGCGCGCCGTGCATTTCTGCAACTCGTGCGGCAAAGTGCAGCCGCCCGTCCCGGTCGACTATTTCACATTTTTCGGATTTCCGCGCAAGCTCAACCTGGATACAGCCGAGCTGGAAAAAGAGTTCTACGCGCTCAGCCGCAAACTTCACCCTGACGTGTTCGGACAAGCGGACACTCAGGAGCGTACCTGGAGCCTGGAACAAAGTTCCATGCTCAACGACGCATACCGCACGCTGAAAGATCCGATCAAGCGCACCGAGTACCTGCTGCGCCTCGAAGGCGTTGAACTGGAAGAGCAATCGAAGCAGGCGACGGAAAAGGCGCGCGCCACGGGAGAATTGAAGAAGCAAGTTGTGCCTCCCGATCTGCTGGAAGAAGTCTTCGAACTCAACATGCATCTGGAAGAACTGCGCATGCAGAAAAAAATGGGTGAGGACGATCCCGCATTGCTTGAAGAAATCGGCAAGGCCAAACTTTCGCTCGAAGAAAAATACGACGCGCTCCTGAACGAGCTGAAGACCGAGTGGAATCACTGGGACAAGGCCGTGGACGCCGGAACGGAAGAGGCCCAGCGGAATACCGTCGACAAGAAGATCATCGACAAGATGGTCGATGTGCTGAACCGCAGGAACTACATCCGAAACCTGGTACGGGACGTGAACGAGGCAATGGAAAACTAGGTCAGAGGTGAGAGGTCAGATTGCAGAGGTTAAAGCCCATCCACTCATGGTTCTCACCTCTGCAATCTCACCTCTGACCTCTGCAATCCTCTATGGCAACTGACACCATCGTCGGCATCGATCTCGGCACCACGAACTCGCTGGTGGCCTACATGCAAGGGGATTCCCCTGTCGTCATTCCGGGAGAAGACGGCCTGAACCTTGTACCTTCAGTGGTCGCGCTCGACGAAAAAGACCAGATCATAGTGGGCAATGCGGCGCGCAAGTATCTGATCGAAACTCCGGAGCGGGCTGTTTATTCCATCAAGCGTCTGATGGGCCGCGGCGTCGACGATATTCAGGACGAGCTGAAGCTTTTCCCATTCAAATTGGCGGAGGATCTGCACGCGGAAGAGGTCCTGCGCATCAAGATCGGCGAGCGAACCTACACTCCGCCTGAAATTTCGGCGTTGGTGCTGCGCCAGTTGAAGCGCAATGCCGAGCGTTTTTTCGGAGCGCCCGTAACCCAGGCAGTCATTACCGTCCCCGCGTACTTCAACGACGCGCAGCGCCAGGCGACAAAAGATGCTGGCCGCATTGCTGGGCTGAATGTTTTGCGCCTGGTCAACGAACCGACCGCAGCCTCGCTCGCTTATGGCCTCGACAAGAAGAAGAACGGCATCATCGTGGTTTACGATCTGGGCGGCGGCACGTTCGACATTTCGATTCTCAAGCTGCACGACGGCATTTTCGAAGTCATCTCGACCAACGGCGATACCCACCTCGGCGGTGACGACATCGACAATCTGCTGATCGCCGTCGCGCTCGACGACATTCGCGGCGAGCACGGACTCGAATTCGGGATCGACGTCCGGCGTAACGGCGAAGCCGTAGCGCGCATTCGCAAAGCCGTAATTGAAGCCAAGATTGCCCTCTCGTCGCAGCCCACGGCGAAACTCGATGTGGAATTACCCGGCGGCAAGAAATATCAGCGCGAGATTTCGCGCGAAGTCTTCGAACAGGTGATCCAGCCGATCGTCGACCGCACGGTCGGCCCCTGCAGGCAAGCGCTCAAAGACGCAGGCTTGAAGCCCGAACAGATCGACGAGGTTGTCCTGGTCGGGGGTTCGACGCGCATCCCGAAGGTGCGGCAGTTGGTGCAGGACCTGTTTGGCCGCGAGCCGCACACGGATTTAAATCCCGACGAAGTGGTTGCGCTCGGCGCAGCGGTGCAGGCGCACATTCTCGGCGGCGGTTCCGAAGTCACGCAAGACATGCTACTGCTCGACGTAACACCGCTGTCTCTCGGAATCGAAGTGGCGGGCGGCGTGACCGATAAAATCATTCTGCGCAACTCGACGGTGCCGGCGTCGGCAACGCAACACTACACCACCCAGGTGGATGGTCAGACGAACGTGGCGATTCACGTGCTTCAAGGCGAACGCGAACTGGCCCGGGATTGCCGGTCGCTGGCGCGCTTCGACCTGAAGGGCATTCCGCCTATGCCCGCCGGCCTGCCGCGCATTGAGGTGAAGTTTCTGATCGACGCGAACGGCATATTGCGCGTCTCAGCGCGCGAGCAGCGCAGCGGAAAAGAAGCTGAAATCGACGTCCAGCCCACCTACGGCCTCACCGACGAACAGGTTGAGAACATGCTGCTCGAATCCTTCGACTACGCGGAGGAAGATTTCCGGCAGCGGCAAGTGATTGAGGCGCGGCGCGAAGCCGAGACGATCCTCACGGCGCTCGCGAAAGGGAAAAAGAATCAAGCCTGGCATGAACTTACCAGCGACGAACGTCGCAAAGTCGAAACACTGGAGAAATCTCTGATCAAGGTGCAAGACAGCGATGACTATCACGCGATCCGCGAAGGCATTGATGTGCTGAATCTGGCCACGATGCATTTGGCAGAACTAATGATGGACACTGCCGTCTCCACCGCGCTCAAAGGAAAGGCCATGCACGACACCGATATGGATATGGAAGATGGTCCGCAGGCCGGTCATCCAATGGCGAAAGCAGATTTTGAATAAGAATATGGGGTTCTTAAATGTCTGAAGAAAAAACGCAAGGAACCGGGACAACCACTATGGATGCTCCCCCAACTGAGAATACCGAAAATACGGTTGAAGTCACCTTTCTTCCTGAAGGCAAGACGGTGACCTTCGAACACGGCAAGCTGCCATACAAAGACCATGGCAAGGAAGAGTCCTTGCTCGATGTGGCGTTGAACTTTGGCATTCATCTCGATCACGCCTGCGGAGGAAACTGCGCCTGCACCACCTGCCACGTCTGGGTAAAAGAAGGCGCAGACCTGGTCTCGGAGATGGAAGACGACGAAGCCGACAAGCTCGACATGGCCGCCGATCTTCAGCTAAACTCGCGTCTCGGATGCCAGACTGTAATCAAGAAGCCGGGTAAAGTAGTGGTGGAAATCCCGGCATGGAACCGGAATTACGTTTCGGAAGAACACTAGAAGCTAGGTCTCAGGTGTCAGGTGTCAGCTAAACCGGATTGTTGGGCGAACTGCGTTAAGAACCAACAATCACGAGGAGCATTGATTCATGCCAAAACAACTTACCTGGACCGATGCTGAAGACATCGGGATTCTGCTTTCTGAAACCCACCCGCAACTCGACCCGCTCGCCGTCCGTTTTACCGACCTGCACCAATATGTGATCGCGCTCCCCGGCTTCAGGGATGATCCCGCGCAGTCGAACGAAGCCAAGCTGGAAGCAATCCAGATGGCGTGGCACGCGGAAGTTCTCGACCGCACCCAGGGATAGAACGCGGAACCTACGGCTTCGAGTCTTGCAGCAGCACTACATCGGAATCGGAATGAGTGCGGAGTATGCCTAAGTTCTTGCCGTCCGGCGACCAGTGGAGATCAACAATTTGCTCGGAGTTGAAATTGGTGATCTTTCGTCCAGGGGAACCATCTCGTGGCTGCAGCCAAATGTTGTCGACTCCATTTTCTTTGACTGCGTAGGCTAACGCTTTTCCGTCGGGAGTGAACTGGAAACCGCTGCCGGTGATGCCCGGTTCAACCTTAAGCAGGAGTGGCGCCCCTGCAGAATCCAGATTGACGAGCGCGACTTTGTCCTCGGGTTTCATGACTTCCGGATTCAACGCGTTTACGATAACGAATGCCAGAAACTTCCCATCCGGCGACAGCGCGGGGCGCAGGCCAGCAATAATGGTGTTGGGCACAACCGAGCCGGGAACCACTTCGCCTTGCCCCGATCCGTCCGCCGGCACACGCCACATCTGACCAACCCCATCATTTTGGTAATACACCCATTTTCCATCGGGCGAACATACCGGAAAACGCGAGGCCGCGTCGGTGAGTTTCACGGGATTGGAGCCATCCGAGTTAGCTCGCCACACGTTGCCGGCTCGCGCGCCGGCGTGAAATACCCAGGTAAATACCATGTAGCGAGCGCCACAAGCGGCGGGCTCCAGAATCGCCGACGCAGCATCCCCGAGCAGTTGACTCGAGTTGCCACCATCTGGCCCCATGCGCGACAGGTGGCCCGCCTCGCCGACCAGAAGATTGCCGCTGCCGTCCCAACCGAAACCGCTGACGACTTCTCCCTGCGGCAGAAGTGACGGCGGCTCCGGAACCGCGCTACCGGTCCCGGATGCCAGATATAAGCTTTGAGTCGTTTTCACCTGCACCGTGGCCAGAGTCTTGCCATCGGCGGAAAGAGTCAAAGATCTGTAGCTATTGGTATCGCGTGTAATCGGCTGGAGGGCGCCTCCGCTGCCGGGCACGAAACCGATCTGGGCGCGTTGAAAGCTTGGGCCAGCCTGCTGGTAGTTAACGATGAGACCGCTGCCGTCGGGCGACCATTTCAGTTGGTTCAGCGACTTGTCTTCGAAGGCGGCAAGTTGTTCCACCTTACCGGTATTGAGATTAAATAGGCCGATGCCGCCTAAGGCAGCGGCGGTTGGGGGCTCGCTCAGGGCAATCTGCCGGCCGTCCGGGGACCATGTTGAAAAAACCGGGGGAGTGTTACCCGGCGCTGGTGCGATCAGCAGAACCTTTTCGTCATTGCCATCGAGGTTTGCCGACAGTATCCGGTATTTGCCCACTTCAGGGTCGTTCCCTCGGAGGTAGGCGATGCGATGGCCATCGGGAGAGAAGGTGATATCACTGTCGATATCACGAACCAATACTTGGGGGGTTCCGCCGAGCACCGGTGCGCGATAAAGAAAGAAAGTGGTTTCGAGCGCGTCTTCAGCTCTACGAAAATAGAAATAGTTGGCGTCGGGCGAGAACGCGAGGCTGTGATAGACGACGGGAGCGGGTGGAACCACGCGGGTGTCGCTCCCGGTAGCAACGTTGCGCAGCCAAAGGCTCTCTTGTCCTTTATCGTTCAATACGCTGAGGAGGTATTTGCCGTCGGGGGAGATGGCGGATGCTCCGGCCTTACCCGAATTGGTGACCTGGGTGATGGTGAAATTCTGGAAAGGCACGGAGACGGCGCGGTGAAGCACGGAATACACACCGAATCCCGCCGCCAACAGCACCACCGTCGCGGCAATTGCGCCAGCGGTGACTCCCAGCTTGTGTTTTTTCGCGATGTCAACGGCGGAACTACTCGACGTTTGTACGGGCGCACGCGCAGGCTGCGCCGCCATCATCTTCGACACATTTCCGGATGACCCTCCGGACGACGACCCTCCGGGCACAGAATGCTGCCCGCTGGACTGCGATCCGCTCTCGTGTTCGATTGCGATCGCGGTAGCCGCCGAACCAGACGATGGACGCTGGCGCGAGTCGGTCTGCCGTTTCAGGCGTTTCAGATCCGCTCGTATCTCAGCGGCGCCTTGATAGCGCATCTCCCGGTCTTTCTCCAGCGCCTTATCAATGATGTGTTCGAGTTCGCCGGGCACGTCGGGATTTAGCCGCACGACAGGCGTCGGTTCCGCATCCAGAATCGCTTTGAAGATTACCGCGCTGCTATCGCCCCGGAACGGCATCATGCCGGTCGCCATCTCGTAGAGCACGGCGCCAAATGAAAACAAATCGCTGCGCGCGTCCAGTTCCTTGGCCTGCGCCTGCTCCGGAGACATGTAGGCAACCGTGCCGAGCGCCGCTCCCCGGCTGGTCAGGTTCTCCTCGCGCGTCTCAGCCGTCCGCGTGTAGTCGGATGCGCCCTGACCGGAGGAACCGCCCGCGGTCACGACCTTCGCCAATCCAAAATCAAGAATCTTGGCATGACCGCGCTTGGTCACGAAGATGTTGGCCGGTTTGATGTCGCGATGGACGATGCCCTGCGAATGCGCCGCGTCCAGGCCGTCAGCAATCTCGATGGCCAGCGAAAAGACGACGTCGATCTCCAGCGGCCTCCCGGCTATCAGATGCTTGAGCGTCATGCCATCGAGAAACTCCATGGCGATGAATGCCTGCCCATTTTCCTCGCCAATGTCGTAAATCGTGCAGATGTTGGGATGGTTGAGTGCGGAAGCCGCCTTAGCCTCACGCCGGAAACGTTCCAAAGCCTGGCGGTCCTGGGCCACGTCTTCAGGCAAGAACTTCAAGGCCACAAAGCGGTCGAGGCGGGCGTCTTCGGCCTTATAGACAACACCCATCCCGCCGCCACCAAGTTTCTCAACGATCCGGTAGTGTGAGATGGTTTGGCCGATCATCAGGGGCAAATCTTACGTGGGCGAACTGGGCAAGTCAATGAAAGTCGCAGGGTTGCCACATTGACCCCGGATGGGGTTGGCCAATTTTCAATGAGTGTAAACGCCTTCTCATCCCATCTGATACAACAACTGACTCAGAAGCTTTTCCACACTTGATTTCCTGGCCTGGAGGCGCCGGAATCGACCCCCCAAGCAAGGAGATTTCCTCTTTAAAGCCGTACGGTCAGACTATTTGGCCGAGGCAAAAGAGATTCCCTCCTAGTGAACACTCTTTCATCTCAGCTCTATCAACTTAAAGGAACCCAGCGAATTAGCTGTGTCGGCTGCTCCACTTAGCAGCTATCTCTCTTCGGTTTCGTCGGCCTCCCTGGACCCAAAAATGCAGCTACGACTCTACGCCCACCCCGAGGCGATGGGGATCAGCCGCGTTTTTCGCGGCCAGCGTCGCCAGCAAGCATTTCGGAACGCACAGAGGCCCGCAATTGAAATCTTTGCCGATCGCTACTGTCCTTCTCCTTATGACCTCAATCAATGTGCAGGCGCAATCAGCTTTCGCTGGGCGCAGTGAACTCCCAAACTCTCCCTCCACAAGCTTCTGGACCAAAGCGAATACCACACTCCTCGCGCTGGATGCCGCTGCCAAGGGGGCTGACTTCTACTACACCATGCGAGGCATGGACCATCCCGGCCTGGCGCTTGAAGCCGACCCTATCGCTCGTGCCTTCGTCTCCCATGGCAACGCGTTGGCGGTTGGATATTTCGGCGGTTTACTAGTCATTGATGCCACTGTGTCATACGAATTACACAAGCATCACCATGACCGGCTGTCGAAGGCCGTCTTGATCTTCGGTATTGTGAACAACGGGTATGGTGCGCAATATGATGGTCGCCAATACTAAGAAAATCGGATGATTATTCACTTGACACAAAAGTGGATTAGCGCTATAGTTTTCTCATGTCGAAGCGAATCCATCCCAAGCCTGTCAGCCTCGCGGAAATCTTCATAAAGTTCTCTACCGATGAGCAATGCCTTGAGTACATCAAGGGTATGCGCTGGCCGGATGGCATCGTGCGCTGCCCTACCTGCGGCGATAAGAACATCACGAAGTACGAACGTCCAGCAGCGCCGACCCGCAAGACGCGCTCTAAGACCCGCAAGGCTGAGAAAGCCAATCGACGCGCTTGGTTCTATATCTGCCTGAACAAAGACTGTCGCCAGCAGTTCTCTCCAACTAGCGGTACGCTATTCGCTGACTCTCACCTTCCACTGATAACCTGGTTCCACGCAATCGGCCTCATGCTCAATGCGAAAAAGGGCATCTCCGCGAAGCAGCTACAGCGCGATCTCGGGATCGGCGGATATAAGACGGCGTGGTATTTGAATCACCGCATTCGTGAGGCTATGGGTACTGGCGATATACCGAAGCTCGGTGGAATCGTCGAAATCGATGAGACCTATGTGGGCGGGAAAGTGAGCGGCAAGGGAATTTCGTATGCCAGGAAACAGAAGCAAGTAGTCATGGGCGCGATCCAGCGCGGCGGAGAACTTCGCTTACAGCACATCACCGGCGCGACGGTCGGCACGTTCCGCGATTTCATCAAGGCTACTGTAAGCGAAGATGTAGAGCGCGTGATGACCGACCAGCACCCTGCGTACCCTGCGGCTCTCGGAAAGCTGGTAGATCGCCATGAAACGGTCAATCACATAATCCACGAATATGTGCGCGGCGACGTTACCACGAATGCAATCGAGTCAGTGTTTTCGCTGTTCAAGCGCGGGCTAATAGGCCAGTATCACAAGCTCTCAGCGAAGCACCTGCAACGGTATCTGACGGAGTTTGAATATCGGTTCAATCGCCGCAACAATGGCGACGTGTTCATAGAGACTGTGCGCCGTCTGTGCGGATTCAAACCGCTGCGCTTCGCAGACCTTACTTCTGATCCTGAGGCGGTTCCTTTTTAGGCTCTTTCGGTGCGCGTATATCGGAGGTTTTCTGCGGAGGTTTTTGCAGCATCCGCCGGAGAACTTCGTCGAACTGGCTTTTGTCAGTTTTCACTGCTATATCACTGGGCCATCAGTTGCGGTTTGGGGTGATTTTCATCGCGACGATCAGGGCCGACCCTACGATCAGCGTCAACTTTGCGACGAGGAGAATGATGCCATGCACTAATGGCAAATCCGGCAGCAATGCCTGAGACACCAGCAGCGACGAGCATAACGACAGGAGAATGTTTTACTAGGGCCGCGAGAGCCAGACCCATGCTGATCAACGTGGTATCAATCGCAATTATAGTGATCAGACGTTGCGAGCGGAGGAAATGGAAAAGTTTTGTTAGCATACTACGCATTTCCGCTCAGTTTGAGCCAAACAAAGCCGAGCAATAGGCCAAGCCCAATTCCATTAGATGCTACACCCAAGCATAAGATTTGTTTAAGCGGCTCATTCTCCCTCTTTTCCCAAGCCTGATGCAAGGTCAAAATAATCAGAAAGAGAAAGAATGTAGTCGCAATGTAACCGGCAGTAAAGAATAGGCTTGCGGTAAGGTCGGTAACAGAACCCGCATCCCTAGCCAAATCTAGCAGGTTTACCAAGCCTGCCGAAAGAGCACCTAAGGTCAAGTCTAGGCCAAGGAAAAAGTCACTGCGCCGAAAGGGTGTGCCTCTGACCAATTTTTTTCCGAGGGAACCAGCAACCGCAAGGAGTAGTGGAAGCAGAAGGGCGACAAAAATCACGTATCGCTGGATAAACGGCGCGTGTGCCGGAACGGAATCTATTGCCATATGGCGGACCAAGATTCTATGCGTTTGCAAAGCGTTTGCAAGCTATAATGGCGGAGGGCGGGGATTTGCCGATCCCGATCCCGCAAGGGGTCGAACTGGTTATAAAGCAGCTCCTAGCGGCCTAGCTAGCGCGCCCTCCAAAAAGTAAAGCTCACCACGGCTCGATTCGTATCCCTCCCAAGAGATCAGCGAATCAGGCCTTCTTTTTGCTCGTTATCGCCCCGGAGTACGATGAGTGCAGCAATCCTCACGGGGCTATAGCTATTCTCATTGTGACCCTCCGCATCACGGCAAACTCTCAATCAATTCCTTTGCAATCGTTAGCGCCCTCGACAATCCGACATTCGTGAGGCGGTAACGAGTCCCGCGCTTCACCCCAGTCTTGAGAACGTGCTGTTCCTTTAGGGCTTGGTCCATCACGCGATCCACTCGTGGAACTTCGCGCCCGGACTGTGCGAGACCGTCTCCAATCTCTTGCCCCGTAACAGAGACGTTATCGCGCAAATCCTTCTGGCCGAGCATAATTAGCAAAGCGGCGTCCGTCGCTGACTTTGGGATGGCAGTCAGAGAAACAACTCGCCCGGACAAGTGCATAATCTTTTCAATAGGAATGTGGGGCAACGCATTAGGATCACTCTTGTTTTCTGCAACTTCAGTGGTTGTCTGCTTGGCTGGCTCCAGTTTTTTGCTTGAAGCCGAGCAGACAACCTTTAGAAATGCCTCGAATTGGGCTTGGACGATGGCCGGTGGCCCTTCAGCGTCGAACTCATGATCTGCAATCTTTGTCTTGATGCGCGTGGTTTCCATATGATTGCCCCGTCGCGATGGAGTCAAATATGGCAGATGGCAGACGATTTGGCAGGAAAAAACAGAGGATATACTTTGAAATATTTATGGCTGGTAGCAATCTGGAGGCATGAAACGCTATCGAGAACTAACAAATTCCCAATGCCTAGCTTGCAGCGAGTGGCTATGCGTGACCGCGGGAGCCTATACCGGAGAGATTGTCTGCCCCAAGTGCGGAGTTGTCAACGTTTTTCGGGATAGCTTGCGGCCTGTGGGGATGGTGCCCTGTCACGGTGTCCAAGAGTCGCGCATTGCTGAAATTGTGTCAAGTGAATAATCATCGAAAATCGACTCCTATCGAAGAACAGAGTCAAGGAAGAGTCCAGGAAAGCCGTTCCTGGTACTGGTACGCCGAAGAAGGAAATAGGTTATGAGTCACCCGAAACTGGACGCAACTGGCTCTTGGCGATGCTGCCGGGTGCCCAACTCATCGCGCACCTTGCGATGAGTGGGTTTCCACTGCGGACGGTAGAGCGGTTCCAACCGTTTTTTCATCACAAACGCCCGGTGTGCACCATCACAGACAAATCCCACCTAGATTGCGATAGTGTTGCCACAGAGTTGAGGTGCTTAGCGGGCGCGACCCTGAGCGTAGTCGAAAGGGAAGGATCTGCGGCTAAGTCCTTATTCCAGAATACTTTGATATAAGTCCTTAAGATTCAAAGACCAAGTCCTAAAAATCCCGCTAACCCGATGATTCTAGGAGACCAGGGGGGAGGGGGGTATCGGTACTAACCAGTAAACATCTCCAGAAATCCATATATTTCGGCATATTTTGGCTTCGATCAGCGCAGGCCCGCGTCACACGAATCTCGTTGCTATAATCCGCGTGTGAGCCGGCCTCTCGTCACCCAACAACAACTCCGTCCGCCGGTGTTGCGGAGGTCTTTTCAGAAGTCGTATCCCGAGGCCGTGCGGGGCGAGGGCGTTTACGTTTGGGATGGCGACGGCAATCGCTACCTGGATTTCTCGGGATCGGCGGCGGTGAACTTTATTGGGCATGGTGTCCGCGAAATTTCGGATGCCATGGCGGAGCAATCTCGGCAGTTGGAGTTTGTCCATAGCAGCCAGTTCACCACTCCGGTCGCCGAGGAATTTGCCCAGGAGTTGCTGGATTTTGCCGGAAACGGCTTCGCCGGTGGAGCAGTCTACTTCACCTGCGGCGGGTCGGAGTCGGTGGAGACGGCGCTGAAACTGGCGCGGCAATATCAGGTAGAGATCGGCGAGGAGAATCGGCATCAGATTCTTAGTCGTCAGCAGAGTTATCACGGAGCCACGCTAGGGGCGCTGGCGGTCTCCGGCAACCGGAAACGGCGCGAGATTTATCTGCCGATGGTGCGCGAGTTCGAGCACATCGGCATGCCTTACTGCTATCGCTGCGCGTTTGACTGCACCGACAGTTGCTACAACTGCGGACAGCAGTACGCCGCGGAACTGGAGCGCGCCATCGAGGCAGCGAAGGGCGCGGCGGCGGGTTTCATCTTTGAACCCATGAGCGGCGCTACGCTGGGCGCGGCTACGCCTCCGCCGGGATACTTGCAGGCGGTCGCGGATATTTGCCGGCGTCGCGGAGTGTTGTTGATTGCCGATGAAGTGATGACCGGCATGGGTCGCACCGGGCGGAATTTCGCGGTGGAGCATTGGGGAGTTGTGCCCGACATTTTGGTTACCGCCAAGGGCTTGTCATCGGGATACGCTCCGCTGGGTGCGGTGATTGCCAGCAAGAAAGTTGTCGATGCGATCGCGGCGGGCTCGGGAGCTTTTCTGCATGGCTTTACTTACAACGCACATCCGATTTCGGTGGCGGCGGGACGCGCGGTGCTGCGGCGCATCCGGGCGTTGAATCTGGTGCACGCGGCCGATTCCGAAGCTGCGGATTCTGGTACGGAAAGTACGGCGGGGTCGGCTTTGAAAGTCGCGCTGCAGAGCTTGCGTGATCTGGATGCGGTCGGGGATGTCCGCGGGCTGGGGTTGTTGTGGGGGGTTGAGTTTGTCGCGGATAAGAAGACTAAGGCTGCTTTCGCACCGGAGAAGAATTTTGCAGGGTTAGTGGGGCAGGCTTGTCTGCGGCGCGGGGTGTTGGTCTATCCCATGCAGGGATGCGTGGACGGGGTCGCGGGGGATCATCTTCTGATTGCGCCTCCGGCGGTGATTTCGGCTGACGAGATTCGGTGGGCGGTGGAGGAGATGCGGGCTGCGCTTCTGGAATCGGCGGCTCAGGCTCGCTGAGTTCCGAGGAGACTGCCGAGCTTCGCTCGGCCTGGACGGGCGAGTCGCCCGTCCCCACACTGGCCCGAGGCATCTTTCCGGGCCGGATAATCCGGCGATAACTCCCTGTAAATTTCTGAAAGAGCTTGGCTTGACGGTTGATCTGCGTTTTACCTGCGCTGCATTGTCATCCCGGCGCCCGCGTCGCATAGTGCTCGCAGAAACGGAGGCACTATGGCTACCTCACTTGCCGATTTTGCGGAACAGATCAATCCCAGAACCTTGGCCGAGATCCGCCGCAGCAACTTCCGGCAGGCTACGCGAGTGCACGGGAGCTTTCTTGCCGCCGCCGAGAAACGGATTCTCGTCTGGATGGCAGAGCGCATGCCATCGTGGGTGAATTCCGACCATTTGACTGTCATCGGATTTGCGGCCCAGATTGCTACTGGCGTTTGTTACGCGCTTGCTGCCTCGGACCGCCGCATGCTGCTGGCGGCGATTCTGTGTCTCGCGGTGAACTGGTTTGGCGATAGTCTTGACGGAACTTTGGCGCGTGTTCGGCAGCGGCAGAGACCGCGTTACGGGTTTTACGTGGACCATATCATCGATTCGATGGGCGCGGTGGCGATGATGGGCGGGCTGGCGCTATCCGGATACATGCATCCGGTGCTTGCGATCGGTTTGCTGATTGCGTTTCTGCTGCTCTCCATCCAGTCGTATCTGGCGGCATATGCGCTCGGCGAATTTCATCTTTCGCTGTGGCGCTTCGGGCCGACCGAGTTGCGGGTCTTGCTGATGGTTGGCAACCTGGCGCTGTTTCGTTGGGCGTGGGTGATTCACGGGCGCTTCCGCCTGTTTGATATTGGCGGCGCGATTGGATTGGCCGGAATGCTGCTGATGCTGGTGGTGGTGAGCGTGAAGAATACGGTCCGGCTTTATCGGGAGGAGAGAATTTTGTGAAGAGTTCTCAGAAGAGCAGCTCTCAGCTCTCAGTTCGCAGCTTTCAGGGAAATCTTATTGGTCCGGGCATTGGGCGATGGGTGAAGTTCAATTTCGTGGGCGGGCTTGGCATTGGCGTTCAACTGTTGGCGTTGGCCGTTTTTCGCCGCTGGATGAAGTTGGATTATCTGCTGGCCACGGGAATGGCGGTTGAGATCGCGGTGATCCACAACTTCTTGTGGCATGAGCGCTTCACCTGGGCGGACCGTCCAGTTCGGCGGCGGGTTCAGTCGTTGGTCAGACTGGCCAAGTTCAACGGCAGCAACGGGGCGGTTTCTTTGGTTGGGAACCTGGTGCTGATGCGGGTGCTGGTGGGCGAATTGAAGTTCAACTACGTTGCCTCGAACCTGCTCGCGATCGTTTCTTGTTCTCTGGTGAATTTCGTGCTCGGGGATCGGTTCGTGTTCGAAGCGGAGGCGAAGCCTGATGCAGTTGCCCTCAGCGGCTAAAGCCTACTCTGAAAACAGGCCCGCCGTCGCAGCGGTAAACCGCTGCGCCACCCAAAATCTAGTGCGACAACCACTCTGAGCCGAGCTTCGCTCGGCTGGACAGCCGAGGGCGGCTGTCCCTACGTGGTTTGTGTGATCGCATCCGCTTTTGGAAGTGACTTTGGAGTGTTTCTTTGGGGGTGTTGTTGCAACGAGAAAATGTCGTATTAACTGCAACGAGACTCTGTCACCCTTATCGATTAAGTAACGGCGGCTAGGGCCGGCCTGCCACCGAGGTTGTAGATGCGGGGCATCGGGGTTTTTCGTTTCTGCGCCGTGGTCATGGGAGCAGGGCGGCGTTCGGCGTGTTCTTCGAGGGGCAAAGGCAGCGCGCGGAGAAGTTGGTCGCCGCGAAAGATGCGCAAGCGGCCATCGAGTTGATGAGAGAGTTCGACGGTTTCTCGGGCGTAGCCGCGCTGGCCGGGCAGAGGCGGCAGGGCAATGGGGAGCGCGCCCAGGGCAACGGTGTGGTCGGCGGAGACGACGCGCTGGTAGCGCAGACTGAGGCAG
Source organism: uncultured Acidobacteriaceae bacterium (assembly GCA_963747545.1). Classification (GTDB taxonomy): domain Bacteria; phylum Acidobacteriota; class Terriglobia; order Terriglobales; family Acidobacteriaceae; genus Acidiflorens. The sequence goes on from CAVVFQ010000007.1 coordinate 1,283,769, forward strand.
CGAGCCAGATCGAAGCGGCGCGGCAGGGATCGAAAGTCGCGAACGGCGTCGGCAGCGGCGCGGGCGAAACGCTGGTTGTAGTCGAGGCAGAACTGGGCCAGCACGGTGTTGGCTTGCTCCAAGGTGGTGGCGTGGGCGAGGCGCAGTTCGCTGACCAGGCGGTCCTGACAGGTGCGCCAGATGCGTTCGATACGCCCCTTGGCTTGGGGTGAGTGGGCGGGGATTTGCTCGATGCCGAGTTCGTCGAGAGCGCGTCCGAGTTGGGTGGGAGATTGTTTTCCGGCGAGTTGTTCGGCGAGGGTCCAGTTGGAATCGTTGCGCTGGAAGATGGAGTGGCGGTCGCGGTAGAGGCTGAGCGGGACGCCGTGAGTGGTGATCATGGTGTGCAGCGAACGGAGGTAGCCGACGGTATTTTCGGCTTCGAGTTGGAAGTGAGCGGCGAGGATCTGACCGGTGGCGTCGTCCTGAAAACCGATGAGCGTAAGCTCGGGGCCACGGCCTTCGAGCCAGTCATGACGGCTGGCGTCGGTGAGCGCCATCATGCCGAAACGCGGGCGGGGCGGGCGACGGGATCGATACTTCCGCGGCCGGCGCTTCTGCGGAGAAGCCAGCTTGGCGGCCCGCAAGATGCGGCGCACGGTCTCACGGCTGACGGAAAGGTTTTCCTCGGCGCGAAGTTTTTCCGTGAGATGAGAATCGTTGAAGCCCTGATACTTGCCCCGAGCCAAGGTCAAGATCAACTGCTTCTGGGGAGGTGAAACCGCCCAGGGCATGGGGCGTCCACGATTGCCGTGCTGCACCCAGGCGACAGAATCCGGCCGATAGCGATGTTTGAGCCGCTGCACCTGCCGCTCACTCAGTTGCAGCAGACGGGAGGCTTCGCGTACGCTCAGCTTCCCACCCGCTGCATTCTCAATCACTTTCACCCGTTGGAACTCTTTCTGACTCATCGTCACCATCCTCTTAGGGTGACAAAGTCTCGTCGCAGTTAAGGGGTGACATTATCTTGGAGCATCTACAGAGTGTTTCTTTGGGGGTTACGGCGCGAGCTCACACGGGATATAATATCGGTAGTTGCTATGCGCTCTAAAGGCTACATTTCGCTTCTACGGACTTGCTGGATCGAGGGACGCGCTTGTCCCCGCCGGTACCTTTCCGTTTTGCCGTCGCACGTGCGCGCCAATCTCTTTGGCAGCGATTAATTTTCCTTTCTCTTCGTTCCCAGCTAATCGCTTTTAGCTTCTGGCTATCAGCTTCTAGCTCCTAGCCTAAGCAGCTACGCTGCTCGAACTCCGGCGTAAAAAGCGCTGAGAACTGTTACCCGATCTGGAGGATCCCATGACCACCAAGACACTGAACGCCGAAACAACGATTGCCGGAACAACGATTGCCAGAACAACGATCGCCGGCCCCAAGCTTAAGACCTCGCTTCCGGGCCCTAATGCCAAGCGCATTCTCGCGGGCGATGAAAAATATATTTCGCCTTCCTACACGCGCTCTTATCCGCTGGTGGCCAAGCGCGGACGCGGCATTGTGGTTGAGGACGTGGATGGCAATGAATTCTTCGATTTTTCCGCTGGCATTGCCGTGGTGTCGACCGGTCACTGCCATCCGGAAGTTGTCGCCGCCATTCAGAAGCAGGCGGGCGAGCTGATCCACATGTCGGGCACAGACTTTTATTACGAGGGCATGGTGACGCTGGCCGAGCGCCTCTCGAAGATCGCGCCTATGCCGGGGCCACACAAGATTTATTACGGAAACTCCGGCGCCGAAGCCGTCGAGTGCGCTTTGAAGCTGGCGCGCTATCACACCAAGCGGCAGCAGGTGATCGCCTTCTTCGGAGCTTTCCACGGGCGCACCATGGGCGCGCTTTCGCTGACCGCCTCGAAGCCGCAGCAGAAGCGGCGCTTCTCGCCGCTGGTGCCGGGAGTTACGCACGTGAGTTATCCCGATGTTTATCGGGCCGGCGTTGGTTCGCAGGATGCCGAGAAATTTGCGCTGGGCTGCGCGCGCTATATCGAAGACAAACTGTTTAAGACCATCCTGGCGCCGGAAGAAGTTGCGGCCATTTTTGTGGAGCCGGTTCAGGGCGAAGGCGGATACGTTGTCGCTCCGACGATCTTCATGCAGGAACTGCGGCGCATTTGCGACAAGCACGGCATCCTGCTGGTGCTCGACGAAGTGCAGAGCGGCATCGGCCGCACGGGCAAATGGTTTGCGGTCGAGCACACGGGCGTGCATCCCGACATGGTTTGCATAGCGAAGGGCATTGCCTCGGGGATGCCGCTCGGCATCACCTTGAGCAAGGCCGACCTTATGGATTGGGTGCCTGGTTCGCACGCGTCGACGTTCGGCGGGAACCCGGTCTGCATCGCCGCCGCGCTGGCCACGCTCGATGTGATCGAGAAAGAAGGGCTGTTGCGGAACTCGCAGGAGGTCGGCGACTACATGCGGAAACGCATGGCGGACTGGCCGAAGAAGCACAAGATTGTCGGCGACGTCCGCGGACGCGGGCTGATGATCGGAGTCGAGATCGTGAAAGACCAGGCGACCCGCGAGTACGGAGCGAGCGAGCGCGATCGCATCGTCGAGCTGGCGTTCGAGCGCGGCGTGCTGTTTTTGGGATGCGGTCCGAGCACGATTCGCATTGCGCCGCCGCTCATTGTTACTAAGGACGAAGCTGACGTGGCCATCGACGCGCTGGAAGAGTCGATCGCGAGCGTTGAGGCTGAGAAGAACGCGTAGTCGTTGGTCGAGGCTTTTCAGGGAAGGATAGAGCACATGGGCGACACTACACTTCGCGCACTGGTGCATGGCAAAGGCGCTCATGTGGATCCGCTCGCTTGCGTCGAAGATATTTCGGCGCAGCTGGCAGCGCGAACTGTAGCCGGCTATCCGCACTCCATCTGGCAGATTGTGGAGCACATGAACTACTGGATGGACTACGATCTCGGCAAGATCGCGGGAGAGAATCGACTTTACCCGGACAAAGCGATCGAAAGCTGGCCGGCGCATCCGAATCCAGCTCGTGAAGGTCGAGCAGCGGATGAGGCGTGGCAGGCCACGATTCTCCACTTCACCGATTTGCTGGCTCGGCTGGCCGGGCTCGCGGAATCCGATGCGGTGGAGCTGGCGCGAAAAGTTCAGAACGTGGGCTCACCACAGTCGCCGCGCAGCTCCACCGTGCATGCGATGCTGTGGCAAATTGCGGCGCATAACAGTTATCACGCCGGCCAGATTGCCTTGCTGCGGCGCCAGTTTGGCGCCTGGCCTCCGGAACGAGGCGGCGATACCTGGTGAGCGACGCGGCTTACCGCTTCTTCGCTGCCTGAGACGGGGCTAGCCCCGTCTCTACTCATATTCTGAAGTTCATCAACAAGAAATTCCTCTTGGAAGGAGGCCTCTCGATGCCACGCTTTACTTCTCGCACGCTGATCGCACTGGCGTTCAGCTTGATGGTCTGGGCCTCTGCCTTTGCCGGCATTCGCGCCGGCCTGCACGCTTATTCGCCGGCGAATCTTGCCATCCTGCGTTTTCTGGTCGCGTCTCTGGTGCTCGCCATCTACGCCGGGATCGCACACTTTCGCCGTCCGGAATTGCGCGACATTCCCGGGTTGATCCTGACCGGCGCCATCGGGATCACCTTTTACAACCTGGCGCTGAATTACGGTGAGACTCGAGTGACCGCGGCCGCGGCCAGCCTGCTGATTGCCTCTACGCCGATCTGGACGGCGCTGGCGGCTCGATTCTGGCTGCATGAGAAACTGACTGCCATCGGATGGTGTGGAGTGCTCGTGAGCTTCGCGGGAGTCGCACTGATTTCGAGCGGAGAAGGCGCAGGCATCAGGCTTTCACCGCAAGCGCTGATCATTCTGGCCGCAGCGGTTACTTCCGCGGTCTATATGATTCTGCAAAAGCACTATCTCGGGAGATACAGTGCGTTGGAATTTACCGCTTACTCGATCTGGTTCGGAACCGCGCTGATGCTGCCGTTTGGTCGCGGTCTGATGCACACCCTGCGCGCTGCTCCCGTTTCGGCTACGCTGGCGGTGCTTTATCTGGGAATCTTCCCGGGAGCGCTTGCCTACGTGGCATGGGCCTATGTGCTTTCGCACGGCGCAGCGGGACGCACGTCAACGCTGCTCTACGTGATTCCGATTGTGGCCATCGGCATTGCGTGGATTTGGCTGGGCGAGGTGCCGAAGATAATCTCTCTGGTTGGTGGCGCGATCGCGCTCGGCGGCGTGGTGCTTGTGAATACCGTGGGCAAAAGCAAAATGGACAAAGGCAAGCCGGTCAAAGCGGCTTCGTTACTTTTTTCGGAAGTAGCAGGTTGAAGCCGTGACCGTTCCCCCGCAATTACCAGCCTCCCAGAATTGGCGGGCCGACGTCTACGCTGCGAACGCGCCCTTCGTGCCGGAACTGGGACAGCCCGTGCTCGATTTGCTCCAGCCGCAGCCTGGCGAACGCATCCTCGATTTAGGTTGCGGAGACGGAGCACTGACCGAAAAGCTGGTTGCGCTGGGTGCTCACGTAGTGGGCGTCGACAATTCCGTCGATATGATCGCAGCCGCGCGTCGGCGTGGCCTTGACGCGAGAATTATGGACGCGAGAGCGCTGACTTTCGAAAACAAATTCGATGCCGTCTTCTCCAATGCCGCACTGCACTGGGTTAAGGATGATCCGGACGCGCCGGTCGCGGGTGCATTCCGCGCGCTCAGGACCGGAGGCAGGTTCGTGGGTGAGATGGGCGGCCATGGCTGCGTTGGCGCAATCACCGTCGCGCTGCTGGGCGCGCTTGAGCGCCGAGGCATCAGCGACGCGGTTTCGTGGATTCCGTGGTACTTCCCGACCGTCGACGACTACGAAATACGCCTGCGCCGGGCCGGTTTTGCTCCGCAAAGTGTACAACTGATTCCGCGGCCCACGCCATTGCCAACCGGCATGCGCGGATGGCTGGAAACCTTCGCGAATCCGTTCTGTGCTGCAGTGCCGCAGAGTGAGCGCGGCGACTTTCTGGATGAAGTCACCGCCAGGCTCAAGCCTGTTCTGTGCGATTCCCAGGAGCGCTGGACCGCGGACTATATTCGCCTGCGCTTTGCGGCAATCAAGATGTGAGCCACGGTGGAAATGCCGCCGGAACTCGAGAGCAGCGAAATTGTACCGGACGCGCGGTGATCAGCGTCACATAATGCGCGGTTGGTCCAAGGTAGGGTGAACATGGAGTCTTCTATGTTCGCGGGACGTCTGACGCAAGCCACACTACGCGTGCTTGACTGGCTGGCAGCAAGGACGCTTGCGCCCGAGGACATTCCCGCGCACCAGCGCACCGGCCGGCGCGGCGAGGAGGACGCTTATTTTTACCTTCGGCGGCGGGGCTATACCATCATCGCGCGCAACTTCCGCTCGCCGAATCATCGTGGCGAGCTCGATCTGGTCGGCTGGGAGAATGACGTCCTGTGTTTTATCGAAGTGAAAACTCGGACGACTCGTGACTTCAAGCCCGCCGAAGCTGCGGTGGATCGCGATAAACAAAGAGAGTTGTCGCTGGTCGCCCGTGACTTTCTCCGCCAGATGCCCGCTTTGTGCCAGTGGAGGTTTGACGTGATCGCCGTATACTATGATCGCGATAACGGCGAGCTCAAATACGGCGAGCGCGGATACGGCCGACCATCATACGAGTTGTTTCAGAATGCGTTCCCGGTATCGTACAATCGTGGCTTTGCGGCCTCCAATTGAAAGGATTTAATAGGTGCCTGAATTAAGAAAAGACCCCATCGTGGGCCGGTGGGTGATTATTTCCACGGATCGCGCCAAGCGGCCTACCGACTTTGCGCGCGAGGCGGTGAAGATCAAGGGCGGATTCTGTCCGTTCTGTTATGGCAATGAAGGCAAGACCCCATCGGAGATACTGGCGTATCGCCCCAGCACGAACGGCAACACTCCTCCGAAAGATGGCCCAGGTTGGACGATCCGCGTGGTTCCGAACAAGTTCCCGGCACTGGGCATCGAAGGGAATTTGAATAAGGAAGCCGAGGGGATGTTTGACAAGATGAACGGCATCGGCGCCCACGAAGTCATCATCGAAACGCCCGAGCATAACGCCACCCTGGCGTCCCTTCCCTCGAAAAGAATCGAAGACGTTCTGTGGGCTTTCCGCGATCGCATTCTCGATCTCAAAAAAGACCGGCGCTTCAAGTACATTCTGATTTTCAAGAACCATGGAGAAGCGGCCGGCGCCTCGCTCGAACACTCACACTCCCAGTTGATCGCTTTGCCGATTGTGCCCATTTACGTGGGCGAGGAACTGCAGGGAGCGAAACAGTATTACATCTACAAGGAGCGGTGCGTGTTCTGCGACGCGATCCGGCAGGAAATCGACAGCGGCATTCGCGTGGTGGCGGAGAATGAAGATTTTCTGACTCTTGCCCCTTATGCTCCGCGGTTTCCTTTTGAAACCTGGGTTCTGCCCAAGCGCCACGAATCGGCTTTCGAGAATTCGTCGTCGCAAATGTTCGAGAATCTGGCGAAGGCGCTCAAGCTGTTGCTGATGAAGGCGGACCGCGTGCTCGACAATCCGCCGTACAACCTGGTGGTCCATACATCGCCAGCGCAGGATCCTACCAACGAGTATTACCACTGGCACATCGAATTCATGCCTAAACTGACCAAGACGGCAGGATTCGAATGGGGCACCGGTTTCTACATCAACCCCACACCGCCGGAAGAGGCGGCGAAGTTCTTGCGCGAGGCGAGCGTGGAAGATGCGGCTCCCAGTACGGTCAGCGCGCGGTAGGGTGTTGCCCGGTCGTGAGTGTAATGGGGTTTTTCGCCAACCGACCAAGCTATTTCTTCGGCTTACCTAATGTGTCCAGTAGAAAAAGGAAGCCAGTCTTCCTCAGCAGACATCGCCTTTGGCAGCTTGATGTAGTCTGTACAGACTCTTACCGCATAATCGCATTTGGGCAAGACTTCCTCTCCATCGAAGACGCATTCGTAGCAAGTCTCCATCGATGAGTAGCCCTGATTGAAAACCCTAGAGTAGTGAACGGTCGCGTAGCTGGCGGTTGCCGTTGTTTTCGTCCGTCGGAAACTCGTGCCCCCGAGAGCGCTCCTGAGGAAAAATCACCTGTAGGTAAGGAGTAGCGAATTGACCACGACGCATCGTGTCGGGGTTGAAGCATGATCGACGGCGTCGCCGCCAGATTGCCCGCCCCCTTACTCATACAACAGGACCGGGAGCCTGTTTTTCCGCGCAATGTTGCGCCCCGCGACACGCTTGTAGCCACCGCGTCAGAAAATCCCGAAGGCCTTCTGGCGGTCTGATCCACAAGGCAGCCGCAGTTGTGCGCCATTCGGGGCGAACAAGCACGCTTAGGCCCAGAGTATCAAGAGCGAGAAAAGCCTGTTCGTCGGTCACATCATCCCCCAGGTAGGCGACAGGAACCTCCGGGCCAATTTCATCCAGGATGGTGCGGACCGCATCCCCCTTATCACGTCCCGGCATGCGCATTTCAATACCGCCATCGAACTCCAGCAGTTCCATCGGCGTACTTTGAGCAATGGGGAACCAGCCCCGCAAAACCTGGCTGCGGGTTTCTGCCGCTGCCGCTTCATCCAGCCCGCGCCAATGGATGGCGACTGCACCGGTTTTGAACTCAGCCCGGTTGTGTAGCCCCTGATACCTTAACCAGCGATCTGCGTCAGCCAGCGCGTGCACCACAGCTTCTTCCACGCGGGGTGTCTCGCAGCTTCCATCCGGTTTCAACCGCTCCAACCCATGGCATCCCCAGATCTCGGGACTGGGGTGAACCGCAAGCAGAGGGATCACTTCGCGAGCGTTCCGACCTGTGATGATGACCACACGGGTCCGGCCGTTGGCGATGATCTCCTGCAGCAGTTCGGTAACTCCCGGAAAAGGGAGAGCCTGCTGCCGATTGAGGCAGAAGGGCGCGAGAGTACCGTCATAATCGAGCAGAAGCGCGGAAACCGGCGACCGTGCTACTGCCTTCATGAACTGCTCGACTTCGATTGGATTGACCGTACGGGACAACCACACGCTCCTCATCCCCAGGCAGCCGTACTCGCCCTAAGATTCTCCTTGCTTTCCTCCGACGCGTTCAGGCGCAGCTCGCAGAGTTCCGCGATGAGGCTTCCCGCCCAGCGGTAAACGTTGTGTTCCCTGACCGCCTTCCGCATGTGTCGCATCCGCAATTCCTTTTCCTCTGGCTCCATATTAAGAGCGAAATGAATCGCCTCCGCCGTCTGGTCGATATCGTAGGGGTTTATCTGCACGGCATCGCGCAACTCGTGGGCGGCACCAGTGAAGCAACTCAGGATTAAAACTCCCCTTTCGTCTTGCCGGGCCGCCACGAATTCTTTCGCCACCAGATTCATGCCATCGTGCAACGACGTAACCAGGCATAAGTCTGCGGCGCGGTAGTACCTTTGAATTTCTTCGTGGTTGTGCTGCCGGTTCAGAAAAACGATCGGCTTCCATTTGTCTGTCTGGAACCGCTCGTTTATGCGATTGGCTTCCGCTTCCACCTCCGCCATCAGATCGTGATAGCGTTTGAGGTGGCTGCGACTAGGAGCGCCAATCTGCACGAATGTGAACTCGCCTTGATAGGGAGGGTACTTTTCCAGAAAGCGCTCAATCGCCAGAAAACGCTCCAGAATGCCCTTGGTGTAGTCAACCCGGTCAACGCCCACACCCATGAAGGTAGCCTCAATCCCCAAGGCCTTGAGCAGGGCAGAACGTTCGGTGTAGGAATCCAGCGTCGACTCGGGACGTTGCACATCAGTAAAGTCGACACTGATGGGAAAAGGTCGCACCAAGGTGAGATGATCGAGGCGTCTTACCGAAAAATGTTCCCAATCGACGCGTGATTCCACTACCCGGTCCACCGTACGCAGGAAGTTATTGCAGTGCGACTGGATGTGAAACCCGATCAGGTCGGCGCCGAGCAGACCATTCACGAGTTCGCGCCGCCACGGAGAAATGTCAAATGCCTCCGGGTTGGGCCACGGGATGTGCCAGAAGATTGCCACCCTGGCCTCCGGTCTTTTTTCCTTAATTAGCCGGGGCAGCAGCGCGAAGTGGTAATCCTGCACCAGCACAATGGGCTTTTCCACGCCCCTTATCTCCTCGAGCAGCGCATCTGCGAACTTCTGGTTTACCGCCTGATAGTATTTCCAGTCCTCCGCGCGAAAGATCGGGCGGGTGTGCGCGATATGACATAGAGGCCAAAGTCCCTCGTTGGCAAATCCGTAGTAATAGCCCTCTTCTTCCGACTGGTTCAGCCAGACGCGACGCAAAGTGTAGTGAGGATCTTCTGGAGGCACGCGCAGCCGGTCGTGCTCATCAACCGTTTCGAGGTCGGCATCGCCACTGCCATGGGCAATCCAGGTTCCATCACAGGCACGTAGTATAGGCTCGATCGCAGTGACCACCCCGCTGGGCGGCACCATCACTTCCACTGATTTGCCACGCCGCAGGTGCACGTAAGGCTCGCGATTCGACACGACAAAAAGCCGCGCATTGTCCAGGCGTGTGCGCACGTGCACAGCCAATCGGTCGGCCGTCCACAGAGATTCACCTGTCTCCCGCAAGCGGGCTTCCGTCTCGGCCGCCGATCGCGCCTGGTGAAGGCTTTCGGCGAAGGCGGCGACCTCCCGCACCAGAGGACGAAACAGATCCAGATCCGTGGCGTTCTGCCCTGAAGGAATTCGCCCCGTCCGCAAGGCGCGCATCCACCGCGCCGTACGCGCGATAGGAGCGGCAATACTCCAGCGAACAATCAATAGCGTGATCAGCACGATGAGAAACACATGTGCCAGCGCTCGCAGGAATGTTTCGCGCCAAATGTGCAGGCTCTCCGCCTGAATATAGGCGGCATCATGAACGATCGCGAGGCCGCCGATGACTTCGTCGTGCTGGTGAAGCGGCATAGCGTAGATGTGCAGCGAGGCATCGCCCACGCGTTGAAACGCGCCTGCTCCATGGTTCTCACGCAAGGCTTGAGACATTACGGAGGGAACGGTAGCCAGCGTGGACTTTAGCTCCGGTGTAACGGCCAGTAAATCGTCCCGCTGGCGGTAGATAGCCAGTCCCAAGAGATGCTCGCGGTTTCCGTAATGCTCTACGATGCGCTGTAAATCCTGCAGGGAATCTTTCTCCAGGTCGCGTTCGACATTTCCCGCGAGGCTTTCGCCTAATATCTCGGCGCGTCGCTCCAGATCCCGGCGTAGGCTGCGCTTCTCACCCACCGCCTCGTAATACGAGGACGAGAGCGAGACCAGCGTGATGCCCACGATAAGGGAAATAATGAGCCGGATGCTGAGTAGTCGCATGGCAGTCGCCACCCAAATGGAAGAGGAAGCAAACTTGATCCTACCGCAACGCGCGCCCGGTTGGCACTTCCGGCCCATCTTCCGGACTAGAGCGGGGACAGTTCGTCCTCATTTTCCTCCTTCTTCCCGCGAACAAACCTCTTCTCCAGAAAACGCTTGGCCAAGTCTCTGCCCCCCATGCCGAATGCGATGGCCAAGCCGAGCATCAGTGCTCCGAAGGCAATTCCGAAGGCAACCAGCATGGTCTGTTCGGCCAGACCCAGTTCTTCAAAGACGATCGACAATACGAAAACAATGATGATGCTCCGGAGCGCGAGGCTCAAAACCCGAGGTGAAGGCACATTCGCATTTACCGCAGCCAATAGAGCGGCGCGAGAAAAGAAACTGGCTGCCAGCAGTCCGAAAAACAGGATGAACAGTGCAACGAATAAACGCGGCAAGAAACTGAAGAATCTTGCGGTTTGCTCCTGCAGGCCCAGGATACCGAGCACTTGCACACCCAGCAGAATAAAGCCGAGCCAGGTCACCCAGAAGACGAACCGGCTCAACAGTTCCGTCGCCGAAGGCAACGCGGCCTTGGTGAGCAACTGCGAAGCGCCTGCGTTTTCTGAAAGCTTGTCGAACTTGATGAGCCTCAGAATGCTGCGCAGCACCGCTTTTACCACGTACGCGATCACCCAACCCGCAAATGCCAGGATCAGCATCACGATGAGTCGAGGAAGGAAGTGTGCGAAACCTCTGGCAATCTCGTGCAGCGCCTGACTCAGTTCGCTGATAATCATTTCCCGCATAGTCGCCTCACTCTCTTGATTTCCACAGCTGCAGCAGATACGGTTTCAATCGCTCGAACTCAAGGCACAAACCTTCGATATTGTTCTCGACATCGTCCGCGGAAGCGTTGCGGTTCTCCATCAGGAACGTGAACGCCCTGCCCCGGAAAAGCGGTGCTAAGGCCTGGATGATATGATCCCGGCTGATCACAGATTTCTGATAGGAGCTGGCAAACTCGTAAACCGTCCTGACCCATAATTCCGCGGGGTAATGAAACTCCTCTTCTCCCAGGCCGGCGATGCGCTGGAGTTCTGCCAGAGTGGACGGGGAAAGAATTGACTGAAAGACGGATTCCAACTCGGCGACTCCGGTCGAGAACATCTCGCGCAATCGTTTCCGATTTACTCGCAGTGGACCCAGGAGCACTTCGTGGTCCACCCCGGTAGCAGGGGGCGGTTGGGAACCGGCCACCTCGCTCCAAACGGGAAAGTCTGGCTCCAGCGCGGAGAACAGGGTGCCGGCCGTTTGTCGCAGCGCCGGCACCAGGTCAGAGGCACTCCGCTCCATGTGATCCTTTTCTCCCAGGAACGACTGGCAGATGCGGCATTTTCCGGTGATCGCAGCCAGGGTGAAGCGGAGTTCGACACTAGCCCCGTCGCTTCCATCGTTCCAGGAATTTTGACCAAGGAATTGACTGCCGAAACGGCCCGAGAATCCGAACTCGGGCGAATATGTTTCGCGAATTCTTAACCCGTAAAGTGCGCGGGTCATTGGGTACAGCAAATTCGTTATGAGCAGCCCTTCAAACTTATGTCTGCGATAGGTCGGGGTCACCAGATCGAAGCCTTCGTTATAAATGGGGCGCAGAAGCTTGGAGATCCATTCGGGTTCGATGTTCACGGACTCGGGTGACATCACCACACAGGCCTTGGCGCGAAGCAGTTCGGCGGCAGCCAGAATAGTCCGCAACGCGACTCCGCTCGCGGGGCTGCTCGCATACTTTGTGCTGATGGAGTGCAACGTGCGGAGTGCATACAGATTGGAGGCTGGGCGTACATCATCGATAGAGGCGCCCGTGACCAGTTCGGGAGTGCCATCCCGCGACCCCCCATCGGCATTAATAATCACGGCTCGTTCTCGCGGAAACCCGCGTAGGATGCCGGTCTGAATTGTGTGGACGATTGCCCCCACTGTCTTGGCATTATTATGGGTGGGCAAGCCCACGAGGATGTCGACTTCGCCGACGTCGATCAGTTGGCGAAGAAAATCATCCGTAAGAAAGCTCTCCTCGGCCAATTTCGTCTCCGTTCGAAGTACCGACGCAGGCCCTGGAGACCCGCGTCATGTGACATCGTTTTCACTATCTACATTTCAGAGTCGTCGCAACCGAAACCAGTAAAACTGGTAGGGTCCCATGGTTAGCAGATAGGGCAGGTCGCCCACACGCGGAAACATATTCTTGCCAAACATCTCGATCGGAATATTTCCCTTGTAGCGCCGCAGATCCAGTTCGACTGCTTGCGCAGTGCTCGAAAGATTGTTGACCACCAGGACCGCTTCGTTTCCCAGCCGCCGAACATAAGCCAGTATTCTATGATTGGCTGGATAAAGAAACTCAATCGATCCCCTGCCAAAAACCGCGGTCGATCTGCGGACAGCTATGATGCTTCGCATCCAATTAAGGAGCAAATGTTCGCTCGCTTTTTGCCGCAAGACGTTCACGGCCGGATAACCATATACCGGGTCCTGGATAAGGGGGGCATACAGATGCTCCGGGGACGCCGTAGAGAAGCCGCCGTTCGTTCCCCCGTCCCACTGCATCGGAGTCCTCACTCCGTTGCGGTCGCCCAAATTGATGTTATCGCCCATTCCGATTTCATCGCCGTAATAGATGACAGGAGTGCCCGGTAACGACATCAGCATTCCATTCATTAACTCTATGCGCCTGCGGTCGTTGTCCAACAAAGGAGCGAGCCGCCTTCGAATTCCGAGGTTCAGCCGCATGGTCTTGCTTTCGGCGTAAGCGTCGTACATGTAGTCGCGTTCCATATCGGTTACCATTTCGAGGGTCAACTCGTCATGGTTGCGCAGGAACAGGGACCATTGGCATGAGGGCGGGATTTCCGGGGTCTGTTGCAAGATTTCGGTGATCGGCTTGCGGTCCTCCAACTTCAGCCCCATGAACATCCTGGGCATCAACGGGAAATGAAACGCCATGTGGAATTCATCTCCCTCGCCAAAATAGGGACGAAGATCGGCGGGCCACTGATTGGCCTCCGCCAGAAGCATCCTGCACGGGAATTGCTCATCGAGTTTTCGCCGCAATTCTTTCAGGACAGCATGCGTCTCCGGCAAGTTCTCGCAATTTGTGCCCTCCCGTTCCACCAGGTAGGGCACGGCATCAAGCCGGAAGGCATCGACCCCCATGTCCAGCCAGAACTTCATCACATTCCACATTTGCTCCCGAACCGCCGGATTGTCGTAGTTGAGGTCGGGCTGGTGACTAAAGAAGCGATGCCAATAGAAGGACTTCGAAATCGGGTCCCACGCCCAGTTGGACTTTTCGGTGTCGAGAAAGATGATGCGGGCTCCCTTGTAGCGGGTGTCGGTGTCACTCCAGACGTACCAATCGCGGCGTGGATTGTCCTGCGAACTTCGCGATTCTTGAAACCACGGATGCTGATCGGAGGTGTGATTCAACACCATCTCGATGATGACCCGGATTCCTCGATCGTGGGCCGACCCCAGAAACTTCCGAAAATCCTCCAACGTCCCATAACTTGAATGGACGCCGTTGTAATCCGCAATGTCGTAGCCGTCATCGCGCAGAGGAGAGGGGAAGAATGGCATGAGCCATAGCGCGCTGACCCCCAGTTCCTGAAGGTAGTCGAGCTTCTCTTCAAGCCCTTGAAAATCACCGATGCCATCACCGTTGCCGTCGTGGAAAGTGCGGACGTGGACCTCGTAGATGATCGCGTCCTTGTACCAAAGCACATCCCGGCTTAGCGGCAATCCGTTTCCTTCCGGACCGATTACAGGTCCCCGCAAAGTTGCGCAACCATGCAAGTTTATATGAAGTGACAATCGTCGCGGTGAAGGATGTGTCGGGCATAGATCCCTTTGAATTCCTTGGTGGGGTGATCTCCTCAGCGAAACCTGTGGCTCGCACCGGTGGGAACCGCGATGGCGGCAATGCTCAAGCTCGCACGGGAGTCGCTCCGGCCTGCTTGTGCGAAAGCTTCCCGACCAGCCGACGCGACGCGCGTTTCGGCTTCGGCTTCTCCTCCGGGGCGCTGGCGGGGTGCGTGATTTAACACTACGTATGGTGGGCGCACAAGATCCCCTTTATTGCTGGGATTGAAAATTGACCGTAACTGTCAACGAGCGGATCCGCCCCGAAATGCTTCCGCAGTGAGTTCGGCCGGCATAACTTCCGCTTAGCCCGTGGTCCCGGAGTAGTCCGGAGAATCCATTACGAACCACAAGGTAACCTCTCAATACTTATCGATTGTGCAGGAGGTCGGCTCGCATCGGAAGCTCACCATCCACAGCCCGGTGGGTGTTGGCCATCCGGAGCATCAGTCAAGTTTCTCTGATACTCCGTTGACGAGTGATTGCAGAAGCGTTGTTACTCCCGGACATTGGGCAAGTCCAGCACTTTGGCCGGCCCATAAGGCGAGGAATTCGCTCCGTCCGGCCTGCCGCGCTGGCACGGCGAGGTTCCGCATGAGGGCCCGTTGCAGCGGGTACGGGAGAACGGCGACGCCGGGTCGGTTCATTTCCTCCAGAAGTTGATTGTGGATGCCGCGTGCCAGGCGTCCGGTGAACCCACGTGTAAGCGAAGTCCGACTCGCATTTCCGCTCAGGATGGCCTCGCGGTGCAACGGGCTTGCTCCTGACTCTTCGCAGGCAAGAAAGACCGTCCCCATCTGCACACCTTCGGCGCCGAGCGCGAAGGCTGCAGCGATGCCGCGGGCATCAGAGATTCCCCCAGCTGCTACGACGGGTACTCCCACCGCATCGACGATCTGCGGTACCAGAGAAATTGTGCCTGTGAGGGAATCTTCCGAGGAGCGCAGGAACGACCCGCGATGTCCGCCGGCCTCGAATCCGGATGCTACAACGACATCGACACCGGCTTGCTCTAGAGCAATGGCCTCGTCCCGCGTCGTCGCAGTGCCGATCGTGAGGATGCCCTGGCGATGACACTCTTCGAGAATCTCCTTCGGCGGAACGCCGAAGATGAAAGAGAAGGCAGGCACCTTAGCGTCGAGCAGAACGCGCGCTTGATCTTCGAAGCGAAGCGGCTTGTGTGGCGAGAACTGCGGCTTGCTCGCACCGACCGCCTCAAGATGCGGAGCTATATGGGAAAGAGCGCGTTCGAAGGCTTCGGCATCGGCCGTTGCTGCACCTTCATCCTCCATCGAAACCCAGAGGTTCATAGCAAAAGGTTTATTGGTCAAAGAACGGATCTCGGCGATGACCTCCTGAATCGCCGCCGGAGCCAGGCCAAGCGCGCCGAAAGAACCCAGACCCCCGAAATTTGATACAGCGGCGGTGAGGCGCTGCGAGGAAAAGCCTCCAAGCGGCCCTTGAATGATCGGGTACTCAATTCCGAGTTTGTTTGAAACGCGCGTCCTGTTCCATGCTGAGTTTCGTTTCGCCAACTAAACCTCCAAACGCAGAGGCGGGGTTGCCCGCCTCCTCATGCCTCGACTTCATGCTTCGACTTCCATGATGACTTCAACCGCCACGGGCATGCCCAAAGGAAGACTTGCCACGCCTAGCACCCTACGGACTGAGGTTCTGTCTTCTCCGAAAACATCACGCGCGTCCCGTGGCGCTTGCCGACATGCAGAATCGGCTTTTTGCCTAAATGGGACTCTACTCTTGATAACCTTCCCAGCGTCAAGCACGGAGCATTTGTCCTGGTTTATTTTCTTTTCAGACGCCACGCAATAGTGAGCGGGTCGCAACCTTTGTCCGGCGTAATGAGTCCGCGCCGTTCCATCGCTTTGATGGAATTGCGACTGGCAGACGGGGGGCGTATTTCTTCATTATCTTTCAACCGCCGCAGAATTGGGTTGCCGCCGAGCAAATCAGTTTCAAGCTGGATCCGTTTTGGAGGTGCGAAAGCAGGTCTTGTTCCGTCTCTGTGAGTTTCGGCGGGAGATTAGCAGCTTTCTTCTTTGCCATTGCTCAGCTCGTCGGATTCGATAACTTGCAACTAACGGGGGCATCCGCCCCTTCATCACTTTCGCCTGCACGCAACTTCGTTGTGTTGCGCGATGGAGCACCTCCAAGGCGCGCGACCCCTCGCTGCCTCGAAGGCGGACAGATCACTTGCTATCTCCACCGGACATATCATGTGCTAACGACACTTGGGGCTTGGGGAATTGACTTGCTTCACTTCACCGCCTAACATTGCAACCTCATGCTTGGTCAGACAATCTCTCATTACCGCACTGTGGCAAAGCTCGGTGGCGGAGGAATGGGAGTGGTGTACGAGGCGGAAGACCAGCGCCTCGGTCGACGCGTGGCTTTGAAGTTCCTCCCTGAGGAACTCGCGCAGAATCCACAAGCGCGGGAGCGTTTTCAGCGGGAAGCGCGCGCGGCATCGGCACTGAATCACCCCAACATCTGCACCATCTACGACATTGGCGAGCACGAAAACCGGCTCTTCATCGTGATGGAGTGCCTGGAAGGGACGACCCTGAAGTACCGCATCGAGGGGAAGCCGATGTCGGTCGAGCAAGTGGTAGATCTCGGGGCCCAGATTGCGGATGCGCTCGAAGTGGCGCACGCGGCCGGCATTGTCCATCGCGACTTGAAACCGGCGAACCTTTTCCTGACCAAGCGTGGGCAGGCCAAGATACTTGATTTTGGTTTGGCTAAAGTCGTCGCAGGCAATATGACGCAGTTGGGGCCGGCCGGCGGATCGCTGGCCACGGCCGCCATAGATGAAGCTCATCTCACCAGCCCAGGGAGCGCCCTGGGGACGGTGGCGTACATGTCGCCGGAACAGGCGCGGGGCGAAGAGTTGGACGCGCGTACCGACCTGTTTTCCTTCGGCGCAGTGCTCTACGAGATGGCCACCGGGCGCCAGCCGTTTGTCGGCAACACGTCCGCGATCATCTTCGATGCCATCCTTAATAAGCCGCCGACTGCGTCGGTTCGCATTAATCCCGACGTACCTGCTCAACTCGAATCCGTGATTGACAAGTGTCTGGAGAAGGACCGCACTCTCCGCTATCAGACGGCCTCCGACCTCCGCGCCGATTTACAGCGCCTCAAGCGTGACACGCAGTCGTCCAAGATCGCGGCGGTTTCGGCGGGGGTTGTCGGAACGGTAAGCGATCAAGAATCGAAATCACGCCGTCGTAGTTGGCCAATGTTGGGAGCGGCCGTCACCGCCGTCGCCCTCGTCGCCGTTCTGGTTGCCGGTTATTTTGCCGGATGGTTCACATCCGAGCGGACTTACACGCAGGCCGAACTTAAACCGCAGCAACTGACCGCCAACCCGTCCGAAGATCCTGTGGCGGTTACTTCGATTTCTCCCGATGGCAAGTATCTTCTCTACTCCGATCTTGAGGGACTGCACCTCCGGCTGATCGCGTCCGGCGAAACCCAGTCGCTTCCCATCCCCGACGCGTTCTGCTTCCGTTGAGCCCGCATCGAATGGTCCCAGGATGGGACCAAATTGCTGGTGAGCGGTCCGGTGGCGCAGGAGAAGCAGGGCATCTGGGTGATCTCGGTAATCGGCGCCACGCTGAAGAAATTGCGCGACGACGCCCATGACGCGTCGCTCTCCCGCGACGGATCGCAAATTGTTTTTCGCGATGCTATTACGCAAGACATCTGGCTGATGAGCGCCGACGGCGGCCAGGCAAGGCTTCTGGTTAAGCACGATCCCGGTTATCATTTTTTCGAGCCTTCATGGTTCAGGAACGGCAAACGCATCGTTTACGGAAAGTTTCGGGTCGAAAATGGCGAGGCCACTCAGGTGCTGGAAAGCCGCGACCTCCAGGGCGGCGCTCCAACGCTTCTCCTCTCCAGTCCGCGATTGACCAATTTCGGGTGGGGGCAGAACGGACGGCTCATCTATTCCGTCCGTGAGCCGCCTCCGAATCATGCCGACTCCAACCTTTGGGAATTGCGCTACGACGAGGAAACAGGTCTGCCCAAAGGAGCTCCGCGACGTCTTACCGACTGGACTGGCTTTTATTTTGGCAGTCCAGAATTGACCGCCGATGGCGATCGTTTGGTCTTTCTCAACGAAAGACGGCAGAGCGATGTTTATCTCGGCGAGCTGGCGAACGGGGGGAACGAGTTGAAACCTCCGCAGCGGCTCACCCTCGATGATCGTATCGACTGGCCTGGAGGATGGTCGCTCGACGGAAAAACTGTGTATTTTTATTCCGATCGCAACGGAACTTTCGACATCTTCAAGCAGGGCGCGAATGACCGCAATGCCGAGCCAGTCGTTAGCGGCAACGAAGAGAAATGGGCACCGCAGATCAGTCCCGACGGCATATGGCTGATTTACATGCAATGGCCCAAGGCAGCCGAGGGCGCTCCCGTTCCCCCGGGAAAGCTGATGCGCGTTCCGATAGCGGGCGGCCCGTCGGAAGCGGTCATGGATATCAAAGGAAAGCCGTGGATCTCATACGGCAGCGAGCCGACTGACACTGTGGCAGGCTATCCCAGCTTTCGCTGTCCGCACGCGAGCGGCACTTGCGTGCTCGCCGAAGCGACTGACGACGATAAGAAGATTGTCTTCACCGCGTTTGATCCGGTGCAGGGGCGCAAGGCGGAACTTGCCAAAGTTACCTCCGATTCGGATTTTGCGCGGTGGGATCTCTCTCCCGATGGAGGCCGGGTCGCGCTGAGTTTCTTCGATTATAAGGCAGGAGATATCCAGATCGTTCCACTGGCCGGTGGCGCCACGCAGAAACTCTCTGCGATGCCCTGGGCGCAGCTAGCTGCCGTGGCGTGGGCGGCGGATGGCAAGAGCCTGTTTCTGGCGAGCTACTCGTCGCGCGGAACATCGATCGTACACCTGGACTTCACCGGCGGATCAAAACTGTTGTTCAAATCTAGTTGGGATATTTTCTCGCTCGCGCCTTCGCCTGACGGCCACTATCTGGCTTTTGGTCCAATCGTCACGAACGCCAATGCTTGGACCATTGCATCATTCCCTCGCAAATGATGAGGCATGAAACTGTCTCACAGAACACCTTGGCGATTCTGCCCGAGTGACGGGCAAACCGGAAGTTATGCCGGGCTACAAGTCCCGCCCCGCCCCCGCCCCGCCGATATTGCGCGGTGCGGGTGCTAGTCTGACGTGGTAAGAGATGAACAACCGCGACCTCCAGGCGACTTGGAAGTATCACGATGGCACGAAGCACTCCTACTGGAGTATTCGTAACGATCCTCACTTCCTGGACTGGGCGAACCGGCCACTCTCTTTCAAAATCTATCCGACGATAAAGCCGTTCCCCCTCCCGCGGGACTTGCCACAGACAGGGGTGGCGGCGCTCTCCGCGATTTCAGAGCCGGTGCCGCCGGGGGACGGCGATTCGGTGCCTGATTTGCAGGACCTGGCGCGCATCCTCCATTTCTCGGCGGGAATTACCAGGCAGCGCGCATATCAGGGCGGAGAAATCTACTTTCGTGCCGCAGCCTGCACCGGAGCGCTCTACGAGATCGAGTTGTATGTCGTGACTGGCGATCTCGAAGTCCTTGGCCTCGGCCTTGGCCTGGATGCCGGGGTGTATCACTTTAATCCGGCGGACGTGTCGCTCCGCCTCTTACGAAAGGGCGATTTTCGCAGAACTCTGGCTCGGGCGACGGCGATGGAATCCGCAGTGGCTCATGCGCCCACGACTATCGTTTGCACTGGGACGTACTGGCGGAACGCGTGGAAGTACCAGGCACGCACCTATCGCCACTTCGGCTGGGACAACGGCACCCTGCTGGCGAATATGCTGGCTGTTTCTGCAGCTTCGGGGCTGCCGGCCGAGATCGTCCTCGGATTCGTGGATGCCGAGGTGAACCGCCTGCTCGATCTCGATATCCGGCGTGAGGTTTCTTTGTGCCTGGTGCCGATCGGGCGCACGTCGGAAGGTTTGCCGCCTGTCCCGAGAGAGATTCCGGCGCTCAGCCTGGAAACCGTTCCGCTTTCGCAGCGTGAGGTTGAGTATCCTGCGATGCTTGAGATGCATGACGCGTCTTCGCTTGATTCCGAGGAGGAGGTTGCTCGGTGGCGCGGGAAGCACCCTTCGTTGCCATCTTCTGCTTCTGCTCCTGCGGGCCAGGCGGTTCGCCTCCAGCGTTTGCCGGAGGAAGAGCGGCCAAAGGACACGATCGAGCAGGTGATCCTGCGCCGCGGCTCTACTCGAACGTTCGATCGGACGGCATCAATTTCTCTGGCGCAGCTCTCAACGATTCTCGACTGTTCCACGCGAGGCCTTCCGGCTGACTTTCTTGACCCCCTTGGCACGCAGCTCAACGATCTTCAACTCAACGACGTTTACCTGATCGCGCATTCGGTCCAGGGGCTTAAGCCGGGCGCTTACTTTTTTTGTCGTGAGCGGAACACCCTGGAGCTTTTGAAGGAAGGGGAATTTCGTGCTGAGGCCCACCATCTTGGACTGGAGCAGCAACTGCCGGCGGACGCCTGCGTGGACATCTTTTTTCTCGCCGATTTAAACCGCATCCTGGAGCGATACGGGAACCGCGGCTATCGGGCTGTCCAGATGGAGGCGGGAACTATTGGAGGCCGGATGTATCTGGCGGCGTATGCCCAACACCTGGGTGCGACCGGACTGACCTTCTTTGACGATGATGTGGTTAACTTTTTTTCACCGCACGCGAGAGGGAAGGGCGCCATCTTCCTGCTTGCGATTGGCAAAACACTGAAACGGCGACAGTCATAAATCCGAGCCGCTGCTGATCTCCGCAATCATGATCGGAGCGAGGTTGGCCTCACGCAGTTGCTGGTTGAGCGTCGCTAATTTCGTTGGCTTGAATCGCGCCCACTCCGCGATGCGTGCTCTTACCTGCGGGCTTGACTCCTTGAAGACCGCGATGGCCTGCGAAGGCGCGGCGCGATCTCCGCTTTCGACCACTCGCAGAGCTGACGCCAGACCAGTGTACGCAGTCTTCAGTCCGGGACTATCCTCTGCTCCGTGCTCCTTATTTGTGAGAATCTGGTCGATGCCGGATTGAACCTCAGCCAGTGCTGACTTGAGGCGCTCGCTTTGCGTGCTCACTTTCTGTTGGCCCAGCTTCCGTTGCCCCAGCTTCCGTTGCCCCAGCTTCCGTTGAATCTCCGCCAGCTGTTTCTGGACCGAATCAATTTCGGCCAGCGCGCGGCGCGCTTCGATAGTTTCGCTGTAGATCTGCTGGCCCAGCTGCAACTGTTGCGCCACCACCTCGGGAGTCGCGGGCGAGCGCGGGTCCATAATGACTTTCAGCGGCTGGTCTTGCGTTTTGCCGTCGACCGTCAGACGCACCTGGTAGATTCCCGGCACCGCCTTCGGGCCTCTGGGATTGCGGTTCTCGTCCTCTTCGCCCTCGATCGGATCGCCAGAACTATACCAGGTGAGATTCCAGACGAAGCGGTGCATTCCGGGAGTCTTCTCGAGGACTTCAGGCTTGGGGAACCAGCGTTCGGCGACGGGCAGCGGAGCGCGCTTTTTCGTGCTCGGGTCGTCCGAAGAAAACTTTCTGATGAGATTCTGTTGCGCATCGAAAACTTCCAGCTGCACGGCGCTCGCCGAAGCTGGGAGGAAATAATCCAGCATCGCGCCGCTCGGAGGATTCTCTGCCGTCGGTTCCTCGGGCGGAAGGGGCGTGCCGATAAAGGAGTCGTTATCGACGCGAACCGCCGTGGCCGGACGATAGAGCCACGCGCCACTCGCTCTTCTTGCCTCCTGCGCCTGGCGCAGTGGCGTGATGTTGTCGAGAATCCAAAATGAACGCCCGAATGTGGCGACCACCAGGTCATCCCCGTGGATGGCAAGATCGCGAACTCCAGTGGTCGGAAGATTCAGCTGCAAGGACTGCCAGTGGTCTCCGTCGTCGAAGGATAGGTAAATTCCAAATTCC
The DNA here is from genome assembly GCA_963747545.1 of uncultured Acidobacteriaceae bacterium. GTDB lineage: Bacteria > Acidobacteriota > Terriglobia > Terriglobales > Acidobacteriaceae > Acidiflorens. The sequence goes on from CAVVFQ010000007.1 coordinate 1,306,005, forward strand.
GTTCCGGCGAAGAGGAGCCCCTTGGTCTGCGGGTCTTCTCGAATCGCGCGTAAGAATGCGGGAGCAGAAATGCCGTTCGTGATCAGTTGCCAGGTGGCTCCGTAGTCGCGTGTTCGATAGATATACGGTGTCCCGTCGTCGAGGCGTCCACGATCGACGGCCGCGTAGGCTACGGCAGGATCGAAATGCGAGGCTTCGATCAGTGAAATTTTGCTCCAGTCACTCAATGCGGGTGGAGTAACGTTTTTCCAATTCTTTCCGCCGTCGCGGGTCAGGTGAATCAGGCCAGTGTCGCTTCCCGCCCAAATCAGATCGCGATTTAGCGGCGAGGGCGCGATTGTGAATACGACTCCGTAGCCGTCGCGTTTCGCGTGCTCGAGAGTTGGCGAGTCGTTTACTGGCCGAGCGTTAGTCTGTGATTTCTTGCTCTCTGCGTCCTGCGGGTCGTGGACAGCTCCGGTGAGATCGGGACTGATGGTCTCCCAGTGCAGGCCGCCATCGACCGTCTTCATCACATATTGCGTTCCGAGATAGAGCGTGGCTGGGTCAGTTGGCGAAAGAACCAGTGCCGGCGTCCAGGGGTCCCGATACTTGCGGTCGCGAACTTCCGAGTCAAACGTAAATACGGGCCACGGAGTAATGTCCTGGCTGAAGCCAGTCCGTTTGTTGAAGCGGGCAACGGTGCCGTAAGTCCCGGTCAGATAAATAATGTTGGGATCATTCGGATCGACCACTATGTATCCGCTTTCGCTGCCTCCGGGAAGAAACCAGTCGCGGGGCGTGATTTGATCGTGGTCGGTACGACTTAGAACCGCGGCGCTGCCGCTATCCTGCTGCGTGCCGTACACGGCGTAAGGAAACTGGTTGTCGGTGGTCACGTGATAGAACTGCGCCGTCGGCTGGTTGTACCAACTGCTCCACGTTTTGCCGCGGTTGAGGCTGATCGTGGTGCCCTGGTCCGTTGCGAGCACCACGCTGGCGGAATTCTTGGGATCGACCCAGAGCTGATGATAATCATCTCCGCCGGGCGCTCCTCGGACGACTGAAATTGTCTTCCCGCCATCTTCGGACCGGTAGAGCGCGACATTCGGGATGTAGACCACATCAGGGTGTTGGGGATCGATGGTGATGCGATTGAAGTACCATGCCCGGCTGGTCAACCGCCTATCGGCGTTGGCGAGCACCCATGTGTTGCCGCCATCGTCGGAGCGATAGACACCGGATTTTTCCGGGTCGGTTTTTCCTGCGGCAGATTTTACTTCGATGATGGAGTACACGCGTTTGCCGTCGGGTGCAACGTCGACGCCAACCCTTCCCCAATCGCCCTCGGGCAGCCCGTTTCGATCTCCATTGCCATTGAGACGAGACCACGTTTTGCCTGCATCCTGCGATCGGTAAAGCCCGCTGCCAGATCCATCGGTCGTAGCATATGTACTCCACGGAGCACGATGCGTATGCCATGCACCGGCAAACAAGAGCTGCGGGGCAGAGGAACAGATCGCGAGATCTGAAATGCCGATTTCGGGTCCCAGGTCGAGAGCCCGCGTCCAATGCATTCCTCCATCGACCGATTTGTAGACGCCTCGCGCTTCATTCGGACCATAAGCGTGTCCGAGAGCGCCGACGTAAACTATGTCCGGATTCTGCGGATCAATCACAATCTGGCTGATCTGGCGCGTATCCTCCAGGCCGGTGTAATGCCACGTGGCGCCACCGTCGGTGGACTTGTAGACGCCGACGCCTGTAGAGAGGTCCTCACGAATGTCGCTCTCGCCGGTTCCGGCATAAATGGTTTTTGGATCGGAGGGAGACACGGCCAGCGCGCCGATCGAGGCCACCGGCTGGCCGTCAAAAATCGGCGTCCACACAACCCCGGCATCGGTGGTCTTCCAGATCCCGCCATTGACCGAGCCAAAATAAAAAGTGGTTGAGTCGCCCGGCACTCCGGCCGCGGCCACGGCGCGTCCACCGCGGAAAGGGCCGATCAAGCGCCATTTGAGACCATTCACCAGCTCCGGCGGAACCGACTGGGCAACTGCGCCGATAGTAAGCAACAAAAAAAGACAGATACAGATACGACGGTTTAGAAACGACCAGAATTCACGCAAGCGATGGGCCCCTCGGTCGGATGTTGGATGTCATGGTGGATATCAGTGTAGCGGATAGAGCTGGCGCACTTGGAGCATGAAATTTCTCGCCTGGTTTTCATCGGTGATAATATCACCGTGCTTTCACAAACTCCTGACCCGGGCATCACGCAATGACTCGATCCCAACGCTCCGTCGCTTCTCCTCACGTGGTCTGTATCGCCGACTTCCGAGCCATCGCACAACGCCGTGTGCCCAAACCGGTCTTCGATTACCTTGACGGCGGCGCCGAGGGCGAAGTCACGCTCCGCGAAAATTGCCGCGTGTTTGAGGACGTCACCTTCCGTCCTCGTCATGCCGTAGCGTTTGATAAGTGCGACCTGCGCGCTCGCGTTCTCGGCTTCGATCTCGCGCTCCCTTTCCTGCTCTCGCCGGTTGGCTACAGCCGCCTGATGCACCCGGTGGGCGAAGTGGGAGCGGCGCGCGCGGCCGGCAATGCCGGCACCGCCTATATTCTCTCGACCCTCTCTGGCCACAAGATGGAAAATGTGAAAGCCGCATCGGCTGGGCCGGTCTTCTATCAGCTCTATCTGATGGGTGGCCGCGGAGCCGCCGAGGGTGCGATCGAACGCGCACGCGCCGCCGGATTTTCCGCGCTCGTCGTCACCATCGACACTCCCGTCGCTGGCATTCGCGAGCGCGATTTTCGCAATGGTATGAAAGAACTCGTCGGCGGCGGTCCTTTCGAAAAGCTGCCTTATCTTCCGCAAATCCTGGCGCGACCAGGCTGGCTCGCAAGTTTTCTGCTTGATGGCGGCACGCCGGCGATGGAAAACGTCGTGCTCCCCGGCAAAGGTCCGATGCCTCTCACCGATGTAGCGGCCGCACTTGCCGAGTCGGCTGTGACGTGGAGCGATCTGAAGTGGATTCGCGAACTCTGGGGCGGCCCCATAGTGGTCAAAGGCGTTCTTACCGGAGACGACGCGCGTCGCGCTATCGATCACGGCGCCGTGGCCATCTCGGTTTCCAATCACGGCGGGCGCCAACTCGATTGCGTTCCCGCCTCCTTGCGCGCTTTGCCTGAGGTCGTGAAAGCCGTGAACGGACAGATCGAAGTCCTGATGGACGGAGGGATTCGCCGCGGCACGGACATTGTCAAAGCCCTTTGCCTCGGGGCCCGCGCCGTGCTCTGTGGACGCGCTTACGCCTACGGGCTCGCCGCTGCGGGAGAAGCCGGCGTCAATCGTGCCATCGAGATTCTGCGAACCGACCTCGACCGCACTCTGAGGCTGCTCGGCTGTGCATCGGTCGCCGAATTGGACCGTTCGTACGTGAATGTTCCGCAAGCCTGGGACGCGAATTGAACGCGCCAGCAAAATGGGCCTGTTACCAAACCATTAACTGAGAAGGGGGAAGCATGCCTTTGGTCCGAATCGATCTTCTTGAAGGCAAGTCGCCGGAATATCGCGTACGGGTTGGTCAGATCGTCTACCAGGCGATGCTGGATGTCTTAGGCGTCCCCAAGGACGACCGCTTCCAGATCATCGCCGAGCATCCGCAGGCTGGTTTGCAGTTTGACCGGAGTTATCTTGGTATCCGTCGATCGGACGAATGTGTTTTTGTGCAGATCACTTTGAGTAGCGGCCGCACCGTCGAAGCGAAACAGCGCTTTTACAAGGCCGTTGCGGACGGTTTGCACGAAGGCCTGAAGCTGCGCCGGGAAGATGTCTTCATCAATCTGGTGGAAGTGGCGAAGGAGAACTGGTCGTTCGGCAATGGCGAAGCCCAGTACGTAACGCCCACGCGCTAGAATCCTGCAGGAGCTGACCCGTGCATCGTCGCGACTTTAATCTCGATCTTCTCAAAATATCTACGGCAGCTCTGTTGTCGCCGCGCTTGTTCGCTCAACCGCTTTCGCGCCTGGCTGACTCGGATAGGAATAACAATGAACCGTCTGCTCCCGTTGCCGCCCTTTATAAAAACGCCATCGTCATCGATTCACTCTGTGCCCCCTTCGTTGATATGGACGCGCCGCCCACCGCCGACGTCCTGGCGGCGGTCCGGCAATCGGGAATCACTGCCATTAACTTCACCATCTCGGACCATACGTTCGAGGGCACGGTCAGTAATATCGCGACGGTAGAGATGCTCGCCGAGCAGCATCCCGATGTTTTTCTTGTCGTGCGCCGCCATTCCGATATTGCCCGCGCCAAGCGCGAAAGCAAAATCGGAATCATGCCCGGGTTCCAGTACACCGCTTTTCTCGAGGAAAATCCCGACCGCATCGAAATGTTTCGGCAGCTCGGCGTGCGCATCATGCAGCTCACCTACAACAACCGCAGCATTTTTGGCGATGGATGCCTCGAGCCCGGCAACGCCGGCCTCAGCAAAGCGGGCGTCGCCGCCGTCAAGAAGATGAACGACCTTGGAGTCGCGGTCGATCTCAGCCACAGCGGATGTCGCACTACGTCTGACGGCATCGCCGAATCGGTGAAGCCGGTTCTGATCACGCATTCCGGATGCGCTGCCGTCTATGCTCATCCTCGCAACAAGCCCGATGAGATTCTCAGGGCACTGGCTGATCGCGGCGGATATTTCGGCGTCTATCTCATGCCTTACGTCGTCGCGTCGCCCACCGTTCCCACCCGCGAACATGTGCTCGATCACGTCGTGCACGCCCTCAACGTATGCGGCGCAGATCATGTAGGCATCGGCTCTGATGGCTCGATCCAGAAGACGGTCCTGACTGACGAGCAGAAGACTGCTTTTGATAAGGACATAGCGCGCCGCAAGCAACTAGGCATTGGCGCTCCGGGCGAGGATCGCTATCCCTACGTGCCCGACCTCAATGGACCGGATCACATGGAAATCATCGCCACTGAACTCGCCAGACGTGGACAGCCCTCGGCCGTGATCGAGAAGGTTCTGGGCGCAAACTTCCAGCGCGTGATTGGTGAAATCTGGGGGACGAGCTAGATGCGAAGTGATTCCAGTGTCGAAGCGCAACGGCGGCTTGCGTACTCCCGTCTTGGGTATTTCAAAGACCGACGCGACGCGATCGTCTCGACGATCCGCTATCTGGTCGAAATCGAATCTCCCAGCGACAACAAAGCGGCCGTGAACCGCATCGGCGAGGCTGTCGCGGAGGAATTTTCGCGGCTCGGCGGCGAAATTCGCTTCCACCAGGCGAAGGACTTTGGCAGCCATCTGCAGGTGAACTTTGGCGGTAAGTCGGCTAAGCCGGTGCTGCTGCTTGGTCATTACGACACCGTCTATCCGCTGGGCACGCTCGCGGCCATGCCCTGCCGCATCGAGCACAACCGGCTGACTGGTCCGGGCGTGCTCGACATGAAATCTGGCGTCGCGTTGATGCTGCACGCGCTCGCCGCCTTGCAAGATTGGCATAGAGAAGACGGTGGATTGCCGCGCCCGGTGACCGTGTTCCTGGTTTCTGACGAGGAAGTGGGGAGCGAATCGTCGCGCGCGATTACCGAGGCGCTGGCGAAGAAATCCGCGGCCGTGCTCGTGCTCGAACCGTCCTATGGATTCCAGGGCGCGGTGAAAACTGCGCGCAAAGGAGTTGGCGAATACCTCGTCAAAGTTACGGGCAAGGCGTCTCATGTCGGTCTCGACTTCCAGAAAGGTGTCAACGCGATTCTTGAGCTGGCGCGTCAGATCGAAAAGGTCTCCGGCTTCACCGATCTGAAAAAGGGTCTGACGGTAAACGTCGGCGTGGTGAGCGGCGGATCGCGAACCAACGTGGTTCCGGCCGAAGCATCGGCGCAGGTCGACGTTCGCATTGCGCGCATGAAAGACGCGGCTGGAATCGATAGGAAAATGCGCCGTCTGCGGCCGTTCAATCGCAAATGCAAAGTCGAGATCACGGGAGGCATTAATCGCCCACCGATGGAGCGAACCACCGGAGTGGCGGCGTTGTTTGCGCAGGCCGCTGCCATTGCGCGGGAATTGGGATGGAAGCTTGGAGAAGCGGCGGTGGGCGGCGGCTCCGATGGCAACTTCACGGCGGGTCTCGGGATTCCCACGCTGGACGGTCTGGGTGGTGTGGGCGACGGCGCGCACGCCGCTCACGAGCATATTTTGATCTCGGAGTTGCCGCGCCGTGCCGCGCTCATTGCGGGGTTGATTGAGGCGGTGTGAGCGAATTCACAGACTCCGCGACGACAACGTAGGCATCTTTGACCCGAGGGTCTACACTAACCTAGAATTCAGTTGGGGTCAGGGTTTGCTCTGTTGCATGGGAGTGCGTGCCTGGAGGATTTATGGGTGAGGGACTGTTTTCGCCGCTGCATATTCTGTTGATTATTGGCATCGCGCTGCTGCTTTTCGGACCGAGCAAGTTTGCCGACTTGGGTAAAGGACTGGGCGAGGGCATTCGGAATTTCAAGGCTTCGATGAAGGAGCCAGAGGACAAGGGAAAAGAGCCTCCCAAACCGCCTGCGGCCTAGAGTTCGCTTGCGTGCTGGCGCAACATGCGGAATACCAGCGCTACCGGCAATCCCACCACGTTGCTGTAATCCCCTTCGATGCGAGGAATCCAGCGGGACGCGATGCCTTGGATCGCGTAGGCTCCTGCTTTGTCCATAGGCTCGCCGCTGGCGACGTAGTCGGCGATATCTTTATCGCTGAGTTCGCTCAGTGTGACTTGCGTGGTTTCGCTGGCGACTTTCGACTGGCCTCTGACCACCAGGCAGACTCCTGTAATCACCTCGTGGTTGCGTCCGGAAAGCATGCGCAACATGCGCGCGGCGTCGGCGGCGTCGGAGGGCTTGCCGAGAAGCTGGCGGTCGACGACGACTACGGTGTCGGCTCCGAGTACGACATCTTGCGGACGTTGACTTGCAATTGCTAGCGCCTTCTCACGCGCGAGGCGTTCGGCATAATGTTTCGCGGTTTCTCCGGGCAGCGGGTCTTCTGGAATGTTGGCGGGTTGCACTTCGAAAGTGATTTGGGCGTTGCGTAGCAGCTCCTGGCGACGCGGCGAGGCGGAGGCTAGCACCAGCATGGAGCTATTCTAGACTGCGCGTGAACATTCTCCTGGTTGTGATCCCGAACGGAGTGAGGGGGCTGCGGCGTGTCGTTGGGCGAGAAACTGCAGATCCCTCACTTCGTTCGGGATGACAAGGGCGAGAGTTGGGATGACAAGGGCGAGAGTTTGAGAGTTCGGGGTGGAAGTTGGAGTGCGCACTACTCCAGCGCTTCGGGCTCGATGGAAATATTCTTCTCGCCTTTGGCGCGTTTTTCCCAGTATTTTTTTACCCAGGCTTCGTAGCTCTTGCCGGCAGCGGTGTCGCGTCCGGTGAAGGCCAGGGCGGCGATTTCGGAGTATGGAATGGTCGGACGCTCGGCGCTAGCGGCGAGTATCAGGCGGACCACGGAGTTTTCCAGTGTGGGGCCGATGCGCCGGTCGAAAAGATATCCGGTGACCTGGTTCCCGTTTTTGCGGGTGATGGTTACGTCGCCACGATAGTCGAAGGCTTTTTCGATGACGGCTCGGATGTCGGCCTCGCTGGCGAGTTGCGGAATCCATCCCTGAAGATTTTCGCGTTCGAATCCGGGGACAACTTCGAGGTCGTCGCTGGGGAGTTCGTGGGTCGGGCTTGGCTGCACCAGAACCTGCGTGCTGTGCGGCGGCAAGGGGTCGTGCCCATGTTCGCGGCCACTCATACCGGGCCACTCATGCGCGGCTTTCTTCCGCTTGCGGAGCGGCAGTCGCAGCGTGGTCAATCTGTACGAGTGGATTGTAGGAATGCACCGGGCGCACTTCCTGGTCGAGATCGTTCAGCGCGTCTTTGTCGGGATAGAGAGAGAAGGTCGCTTTCACGGTGTCGGCGAATCCGCGCAGCGATCCGAAGGTGTCGTTTACCGACGAAGGTTCGTATCCACAATGCACCATGCAATTCGCGCACTGCGGATTGCCTGACTCGGTGCCGTAGCTCGACCACTCCGTCGTTTCCATTAATTCTTTGTAGGATTCGGCGTAGCCATCCTGGAGCAGGTAGCAGGGCTTCTGCCATCCGAAAATGTTGTAGGTGGGCATGCCCCAGGGCGTGCATTTGTAGTGGCGCTTGCCCATCAGGTACTCGAGGAAGAGCGGGGACTGGTTGAAGCGCCATGTCTTCTTGCGATTCGAAAGCATGGCGCGGAACATGCGGCGAATGCGCGCGCGTCCCATGAAGTGTTTCTGGTCGGGCGCTTTGTCGTAGGAATATCCGGGCGAGACCATCATGCTCTCGACGCCCACTTCCATCATTTCGTCAAAGAATTTGCGCACGCTGTTGGGATCGGCGCCGTCGAAAAGAGTGGTGTTGGTGGTCACGCGGAAACCGGCTGCGACGGCGGCGCGGATTCCGTCGAGCGCTAGTTCGTATCCGCCTTCGCGGCATACGGAGAAATCGTGGTGCTCTTTCTCTCCGTCGACGTGAACCGAGAAGCTCAGGTATTTGCTGGGTTTGAACAGGTGCAGTTTTTCTTTCAGCAGCAACGCGTTGGTGCAGAGGTAGATATATTTTTTGCGCGCGACCAGGCCTTCCACAATTTCGGCGATCTCTGGATGCATCAGGGGCTCGCCGCCGGGGATCGAAACCATCGGGGCTCCGCACTCATCGACCGCTTTGAAGCAGTCTTCCGGGGAGAGATCCGTTTTCAGGATGTGGGCGGGGTATTGGATCTTGCCGCATCCGGCGCAGGCTAGATTGCAGCGGAACAGCGGCTCGAGCATGAGCACGAGGGGATAGCGCTCGCGTCCGGCCAGTTTCTGGCGCAGAACGTAAGAGGCCACTGTCCACATCTGGGATACGGGAACTGCCATTGCTTGTCTTTCCCCTGGAGGTCTGTTTTCTATCATACCGGAATTTGGTTTGTCGTTCGCGGTTCGGAATCTTCTGAACTCACTCTGCTCTCTTGAGGGAATTCCGCCCGGAAAAAAATGGACGTTTTCGTTTGACGGGTTGCTAGTTACTGGTTTTGTACCCCCCCCCCCCCCCCCCCCCCCCCCCCCCGATTTCCGGCTAAAGTATTGTAATTAAACGACTTAGTTGTAAGTATTCGAGAAATAAGGACTTAGCTTGTCAAAGAGCAACGAAAAATAGGTCTGGGGCGGCTTCGAGGGCGGTTTGGGAGACTGGCACATCTCCCGCTGCTCCATTTCGGATCCCCATTATCGCGCATGGCGAGTTGCGTGTCTGTGACGGCCATCACAGATGGGTTTGCTATGAAGAAAGGGCTGGAAGTCGACGTCCTACCGTCGCACATTACGTCTTAACCCACTTCAGGTATTGATTCGCTCCCCGCTGGGGTAGCTTCTGTCCAGGCTGCAGATTCATAAAGATCAGCGCTCCGCGACGCCTTCCATGAGGCGGGCGGTGGGGGAACGGTAGTCCGGTCGAGACCGTTTGATGATGGTGATGCGCACGCCTGGCCGGGAGCGCATCGAGAGAATGCCTTGCGGGGGTCGTCGTGGTTCGGGCGGGCATGGGGTCCTTCGACTCCTCCGCTCAGGATGACAGCTCTGGGTGATTGCAGCGAGGGCCGAGCTGCGCTCGGCTTGGACAGCCGAGGGCGGCTGTCCCTACGCGACCCGTTCCACACGCTACTTTGGACGGGCGAGGCGCCCGTCCCCACACGAGCCCATCCCTACACACGCCCGTCCCTTACACGAGTTTCGCTACTGCACGATTTTTTCGAAGAAGTGGGCGGTTTTCTTGCCGGCTTTTTCGGTGTAGTAGACGGTGACCTTGGTGGTTTTTTCCGTTCCTTTCGCGATGTCCTTGCCTCCGTCTTCCGCGGCGTGGCCGGAGAGCTTGAATGTTTCCTCCGTGCCATCGGCGGTTTTGACTGCCACGGTCTTGGCGGCGCGATCGATATGGGTGATGGCTCCGTCGACCGACTTGATGCCATCTTTGCCGACTTTATCGACCTCTAGGGCTGTTTTTTCGGTGCCCTTTTCGGTGTAGTGCGCCACTACTTCGGTGCCTTCCTTGATTCCGTGAAAGGTGTCTTCGGCGCCTGTCGCTGTTCCCTTGGCGCCTGCCTCGACACCATGGACAGTGGTCTTGTCGACAAACTTGACCGTCGTCTCCGTTCCATCCTTGGTCTTGACAACAACCGTCTTGGTGGCTGAATCCACTTTGGTGACGGTTCCGTGGACGGCGCTGACTACGTCGTCGGCGGCCCAGCCGAGCACACTCAAGAGCAGCAACGCCAGAGCTGCCCGGATGATGTTTTTCATATTCCAGTCTCCTTAAGATTTGATTGAACTGTTCCCTCAATCGCAAAGGGAAACAGTTTACATGAATCTTTTCATCTTTTCTGAATGCGGCCGCTGTTCGCGGACAGGAGTGTCCGCGCCACACGATCACGCACTGATAGAATCTTAGTAACTTCATGGAAGCCTCTCGCATCCGCAATTTTGCGATCATTGCGCATATTGACCACGGGAAATCCACGCTGGCCGACCGGCTGCTGGAGCTGACCGGTTCGCTCGCTATGCGCGAAATGCAGGAGCAGGTGCTCGACTCAATGGACCTGGAGCGCGAGCGCGGCATCACCATCAAGGCTCATGCCGTCCGCATGCTGTACCCCGCGCAGGATGGACAGATTTACCAACTCAACCTGATCGATACTCCGGGGCACGTGGATTTTTCTTATGAAGTGTCGCGCTCGCTGGCCGCGTGCGAAGGTGCTTTGCTGGTGGTCGACGCTTCGCAGGGAGTGGAAGCGCAGACTCTGGCTAATTCTTATCTGGCGATCAATCACGGCCTGGAAATTATTCCGGTGATCAACAAGATCGACTTGCAGAGCGCTGACGTTGCGCGCACCAAGGAGATGATCGAGAGCGCGGTCGGGCTGGATGCTTCCGATGCGTTGCTGATCAGCGCCAAGACGGGGCAGGGCGTGCCGGATGTGCTGGAGGCGATCGTGAAGCGCGTTCCGCCGCCAAAAGGCGCGCCGGAGCGGCATCTTCAGGCGCTGCTGTTTGATTCGTGGTTCGATCCTTATCGCGGAGTGGTGGTGCTGGCTCGTGTGTTCGAGGGGCGGTTGCGCAAGGGGCAGAACATCCGGCTGTGGTCGAACGGACATGTTTACCAGGTGGAAACTCTGGGCACGCTTACGCCTAAGCCGGTGGAAGTGGAAGAACTGGTGGCGGGCGAAGTTGGGTTCATCATCGCGGGGATCAAGAACGTCGCGGATACCAAGATCGGCGACACCATCACCGACGATGACCGGCCTTCGCTACAGGCGTTGCCGGGGTTTGAAGAAATCAAGCCCATGGTTTTTGCCGGGCTGTACACGGTGAACGCGCATGAACATACGCAGCTGCGCGAGGCGCTGGAGAAATTGAAGCTCAACGATTCTTCATTTTTCTTTGAGCCGGAAAGTTCGGTGGCGCTCGGATTCGGCTTCCGGTGCGGCTTTCTGGGGCTGCTGCACATGGAGATTATCCAGGAACGGCTGGAGCGCGAGTATAACCTTGACCTGATTACCACGGCTCCGGGAGTGCGTTACCAGATCACTAAGACCGACGGGGCGGTGATCGAGGTGGATAATCCTTCACGCTGGCCGGACGTCAGCGAGATTGCCAAGGTGGAAGAGCCGGTGATTCTGGCGGTGATTTTGACCAACGAAGAATATGTGGGCGGCATTCTGAAGCTGGTCGAGGAAAAACGGGGCAAGCAGAAAAGTTTTGAATATGTCAGCTCATCGCGGGTGATGCTGCAGTACGAGCTGCCGCTGAATGAAATCGTACTCGATTTTTACGATCGGCTGAAGTCGGTTTCGCGGGGGTACGCTTCGCTCGACTATCATCTGTCGGGCAACTGGGTGTCGCCGATGGCTAAGCTTGACATCATGGTGGCGGGCGAGCCGGTCGATGCTTTGTCGACTATCATCCATCGCGACTTTGCTTACGACCGTGGACGCTTGCTGGCGGCTAAGATGAAGGAGCTGATTCCGCGGCAGATGTTTGAGGTCGCGATTCAGGCGGCGATTGGAGCGAAGATCATTGCTCGCGAGACGGTGCCGGCGATCCGCAAGAACGTGATCGCCAAGTGCTATGGCGGCGACATCTCGCGCAAACGCAAGCTGCTGGAGAAGCAGAAAGAAGGCAAGAAGCGGATGAAGCGCATCGGGCGGGTGGATATTCCGCAGGAAGCGTTCTTGGCCGTGCTTAAGGTGGGGGAGGGCAGCGGGTAAATCATCTGTAGACGCGGGCTACGGCGGAGGTTGCATGTTACGAAACAGGTTGATCGTTGCACTACTCGCGGGTTGCACTACGGTTGGGCTCACACAGAACGGCTCTGATGCTCAATCACAAGTTCTCCCTCCTCGACCGACAAAGATTCGCGTTTCTGCCGAAGTGATTCTTGGACTGGTCGAACACAGCGCAACGCCAGAATACCCCGAAGAGGCCAGGACAAAGGGAATTCAAGGCGATGTGATTTTCAAGATCGACGTCGATGAAACCGGAAAGATCTTATTGAGCGTTCCCGTCGAAGGGGACCCTCTGCTGGTAGCTCCGAGTGTGGACGCGCTGCGAGAGTTCCGATTTCGCCCGTACCTGCTCAATGGAACTCCGGTCGCAGTAGTCGAGAGCCAACTGGGGTTTCGGTTCTCGCTCGAAAAAAAACGCGGCGGTGCTAAAGGGCGCGTGGAGTCCATGTCATCGATTCCCTATCGGCCAGAGTTTCGGACCGGTGCCGTGAACGACAAGGGTGTGCTGATATTGTGGCCTCGCAAGGTGTCGGGCATTGAGCCGCAGTTGCCGCCGGAATTGGTCGGCGTGTCAGGGTCGGTGTATTTGACCATCACCATCGGCGAGGACGGCAAAGTTCAGGACGTTCAGGTTGTCGGCGGCGACAAACCGTTCATCGGTCCTGTCGTTGCTGCGGTGAGGCAAGACGTGTACGAGCCCCAGTTGGTTGACGGGAAGCCGTCGGTCGCGTTGACTCAAGCCAGCTATCACTTTGGCCCGCGGCGCTAGGGCGGATTCCGGCTCGATCTCGGTGCCGTGCTACAAGGTATTCTTTTCGCTGCGTGGCGGATGGGCGTCGCGTTTCCGTGCGGTCCGCGTTGGGCGCGTTTAATAGCGTTGCTTTGTTACAAACCCCAGTTTTTTTGCGCCTTGACGAGGACGACAACGAGCGCAAACCGCTACCGACGCGGGCCAGACGCTTTTGGTTTATGTGCAAATCTCATATTTTGTGACGAAAGTGCTGATTCGCAAGCGCTTCCGTCGATTGACGTGTAAACGAGCGTTAACCAACTTAGAAACATAGCTTTAGGAAGGCACGGGTGGCGATCAACTATCCCCGCTAATCGGTCGGCGTTGGCGGATTCCCAGCTTGGGCCTTCGCATCCACACATTTTTCCACAGGTTGAGGGTGTCCCAGGGTCGGGTTGCAACCGGCCTACTCGCCCGGTTCGCTGTTGCCTTCGAGCAGGTTGGCGAAGCGGGTGGAATTGTGCAGAAACGCCAGATTGAACTTGCCGATGGGGCCGTTGCGCTGCTTGGCGATGATGATTTCGGCGCGGCCTTTGAGGTCGGGGTCGTCCTGCTTGTAGATCTCTTCGCGGAAGATGAACATGACCACGTCGGCGTCCTGCTCGATGGAGCCGGATTCGCGCAGGTCGGAGAGCTGCGGACGGTGGTCGCCGCCGCGGCTTTCGGGAGCACGGCTGAGCTGCGACAAGGCCAGGACGGGAACCTGGAGTTCCTTGGCGATGGCTTTCAGGCCGCGCGAGATGGAGGACACTTCCTGGGTGCGGTTTTCGAAACGCTTGCTGCCTCCGGACATAAGTTGGAGGTAATCGACAACCAGCAGATCGAGGCGGCCTTGCGACTGCTTCAGGCGGCGAGCTTTGGCGCGCATTTCGCTCAGGGAGATGCCGGGTGAATCGTCGATGAACAGGAGCGCGTTGGAGAGTTCCTCCATAGCGCGGACGATTTTTTTCATGTCATCGCCCCAGAGCGAACCGGTGCGCATCTTGTGCGCGTCGACGATGGCGCGGGAACAGAGCAGGCGTTGCAGCAGCGCTTCACCCGACATTTCAAGCGAGAAGATGCCGACCACTTTGCCGTCGTCGATGGCGGCGTTCTCGGCGATGTTCATGGCGAAGGCAGTCTTGCCCATGGACGGGCGCGCGGCGAGGATTACCAGGTCGGATTTCTGGAAGCCGCTGGTCTTCTCATCGAGTTCGGTGTAGTGGGTGGCGAGACCGGTGATGCGCTGGCCGCGCTGCAGCAGAGCGTCGACTGAGCCGAAGGAGTTGCGGACGATTTCCTTGATGCCCTGAAAGCCTTTGCCAATGCGCTTCTCGGAGAGCTGGAAGACGGCGGCTTCGGCGTCGTTGAGGATTTCGTCGGCGGGTTCGGCCTGCTCGCTGGCTTTGGCGATGGCGGTGTTGGAGACGTTGATCAATCCGCGCAGGATGGACTTGTCGCGGACGATTCTGACGTAATGGTCGATGGAAGGGCGATCGGGCACGCCATCGAGCAGGCTGGAGATGTAGCCGACATCGCCGACGGCTTGCAGGTCTTTTTTCTGCTCCAGTTCTTCGACCAGGGTGATGATGTCGATGGGGCGAGAGGATTCGGCCAGATCCATCATGCGCGAATAGATGCGGCGATGGGCGTCGATGGAAAAGTCATCGGGCTTGAGGTGCTCGGCGGCGTCGTTGAAGGCGTGATTGTCGAGCAGGACGGCGCCGAGGATGGAGCGCTCGGCATCGATGTTCGCCGGGAGACGGCCGATGTTGGTTTCGAGAGTCGCCACGATGTTTAGGTGAGTGCGTTGCATCGTAATTTATTTCCGGCTGTGGACGTATGAGGAGCCAGCAGGAAAACCGGGTCCGAAAATAAAATATTTCGGATGGGGCGGACCGCCACCCTCTCCGGGAACTCTGCCGCCGCCTGCAACGCAGTATGCCACAGGGCGAACAAAATGCAAATGCTTTGCGTGATTCCTTGCGATTGTCGGTCAAATGGGCCCGAGCGGCGGTGCATGACCTTTCGTTCACGGCTCGTGATCTTGCGAAGGCGGCGACAGACTGCGAACATCGAGGTGGAGCGACGCCATGAAGATCCTACTCGTGGAAGACTCGGTTATCGAAAGACACGAGATCGGCAGGCACTTGAGCGAGTGGGGACTCGACTACGTTGCAGTGGGAAACGGTACGGAGGCGGTCCAACTGCTGGAAGCTCCTGACGCGCCCAATCTGGTGCTGCTCGACTGGCTGCTGCCTGGGCTCGATGGCATCGATGTATGCCGCGAGATCAGAAAACTTGCCAAGGATGGGGCGTACACCTACACGGTGATGCTCACGGCAAAGAACCGGAAGCAGGACCTGCTGATGGCCATGGAGGCTGGCGCTGACGACTACCTGGCCAAGCCGGTGGATCCCTCGGAGTTGCGGGCGCGAATTCTGGCAGGTAAGAGAATACTGGAACTCCAGCAATGCCTGCGGTTCGCTGCGACTCACGATTTTCTAACTAACCTGCTTAACCGCTCCGAGATACTCGCTGTCTTACAGAGAGAGTTCTCACGCAGTGAACGGGATGGCAAGCCTGCAACCGTGATCCTGGCTGACATTGATCATTTCAAACGCATCAACGATTCTTTGGGCCACGCTGCGGGCGACGACGTTCTTAAAGAAGTGGGCAGGAGACTGGGATCGGACTTGAGACCTTATGACGTGGTGGGCCGTTATGGGGGCGAGGAATTTCTTCTCATCCTGCCCGGTTGTGAGCTGGCGACAGGCCGGAGGCGCGCCGACGAGATTCGTAACCTGGTTGGCAAAGAGTCCTTCCCCACGCCCTCCGGAACAGCGTCAGCCACGATCAGCATGGGGGTTACGGTTACGTCGCTCAGTCCGGAACGCTCGGTGACGGAGATTCTTCGTCAGGCCGACATCGCATTGTACGAAGCTAAGAAGAATGGAAGAAATCGCGTGGAAGTCTTTTCTGCTTCAACCCGGGCCTTCGATCAGGCCAATGCAAAATCGGCAGGCCAAGGCAACGCGTAATCGAACGGTTCAGCGCTGCGCTTGGTGAAGAAAGATTTGGTCCCCAGAGTCCCGGTCCCGGTTTTATTTTTCCTCTTTTTCCTCTTTCATTTTCTTGCAAACCAGCCTGGTGTGCCCGGTTTTTGAATCGATCACGGTGGTCGTGGGCAGACAACTGCAGGTCACGGTGTTGGCATTTTCCTGCTTGGTGATTACACAGTGCTCGATGATTTCTGCGGTAGCCGGCGGCAACTGGCTCCGAATTGGAGCCGGGGTCGCGGCAACCGGCTGCTTCTTGGCCGCGCAACCGGCCAGAAGCAGGCAAAACACCAGCCCAAGTTTCCTCATTCCCTTTGTTTTCGCTCTCGCGCGGCCGCCTGTCGATGGCAAACTTGGTTACACGCTCTGACGCGGCACTCCGCGAGCGCGGGCGGCAATCATGCATTCTTTCTGGTGGTTAGCTTTTTCATAGGGACGGAGGCATCTTAAGTGGGAGCTGACCGCAAAAAAACAAATGCGGCTCGGGCCAGCCACCCAAGCCGCATTGTTATCGCGGACGTTCTGCCTGCCGTCTTTCGCCGAGGCGAAAGATCATCGCGCAACGGCACTCCTAAGAGTGCTGCATGCTCTCGATGCTCACCTGAGGCTCGCGCTTCAGGGTTATGATTCAGCGCTCCCATCCCTCTTGGAAGAAGGATTTCCGAGGAGGCCGCAAGGCCCGGGCACCAGCACACTGGACATGCGCCGATTTTCCCCCGGTGATTCACTCTCGAGAAGTCACCGGCAACGCTGAACCCCTGTCAGAACAGAATCAGAACATCTCACGCTTTTGACTGCGAGCACTCTGCGGCAGCGGAAGAATTAACGCAACGTTAAAATGCGGCTGCACTGTGTAAAAACTGTGGAGGGGAGGAACTTCCTGTGGAAAGGGAAGGAAAAAGCGGGTGTTTATTCGCATAGAAGCTTGAGGAACTGGCGGGCTTTGCCCGCCCTGGACAGCTGACCACCCCAGCCCGCAAAAAGCGCGCGGTCTGGGGACCCGGCGAGGGCGGCTGTCCCTACGCGGACTGTACAATACTTCCGATGATTGCGCACCTGCGCGGAACCCTGCTGGCGAAACATCCGAACCAGGCGATCGTGGAAACTCACGGGGTCGGCTATGACGTTGCCATCAGCGTGCCGACGTTTACGGAAATGCCGGCGGCGGGCGCTGAAGTCGCGCTCCACATCCACACCCATGTCCGCGAGGACGCGCTGAGTTTGTACGGATTCTTGCGTCTGGCCGAGAAACAACTTTTTGAAAAGCTGCTGACGGTGAGCGGAATTGGTCCGACGCTTGCGATCAAGATTCTGAGCGGGATGCCGGTCGACGAGATGATAGGAGCGATTCGCGGAGGTGACCTGGCGCGGCTCACGCGCATTCCGGGAATCGGCAAGAAGACGGCGGAGCGCATGGTGCTGGAATTGCGCGACAAGCTGCCGGCGGCGGGAGCGGCTGACACCTCGGCGAGCGCCGCGCTGGCCAGCCCGGTGGAGGAAGACGTCGTTTCCGCGCTGGTGAATCTGGGCTATCAGCGCGCGGCGGCGGATAAGGCGCTGCTCGCGGCGCGGGGCGGCAAGGGTCCCCAGAGTTTTGACGTGCTGTTTCGCGAGGCGCTGCGATCGCTATCGAAGTGATTTCATGCCGAATGCGGGGAAATCACCATTCGCCGCCCGGCCCCTAAAGGGGCTTTTGAGTCGAAAACTTTTTCGAGAAGTTTGGCATCGCTGAAGCGATGCCCTGATACGAAGCCCTAGCAATTCGAACCGGGGAGGTTCTTTGTGGGTAGGCGGTCGGTCCAAATCATTCTGCTGGGCATTTGTATCGTGGCTGCGTGTTTTTTCGAGATTCCTCGGCTGGTGGATGAGAACCAGAACAAGCTGGTGAACAGGCCGCCCTACAAAGCCTCTGAACGCGCGTGGAATTTGCACAAAGAACTCACCATCGCCGATCTGCACGCCGATTCGCTTTTGTGGGGCCGGGATCTGCTGGCGCGGAACACTTCCGGGCACGTGGACATTCCGCGCCTGGCGGACGGCAACGTTGCGTTGCAAGTGTTTTCGCTGCCCACCAAGAGCCCGCACGGGCTGAACCTCGAGAGCAATGAAGACAACAGCGATGATATTTTCTGGCTGGCGATTGTGGAGCGCTGGCCGCCTGCGACCTGGCACAGCCTTACGCAGCGGGCGTTGTATCAGGCGTGGCGTCTGCATCAATTCGCTCGAGGTTCCGCGGGGGGCTTTGTGGTCATTGAGAGCTCGGCTGATCTCTCCAGCTACCTGGAACGCCGGCGGAGCAATGGCAGGCTCACGGCGGGATTGCTCTCGATCGAAGGGGCGCACGCGCTGGACCGCAAGCTGGAGAACCTTGACGTGCTGTATCGCGCCGGCTACCGGATGATGTCGCCCAGCCATTTTTTCGATAACGATATTGGAGGATCGGCGGCGGGAGTTCACAAAACCGGACTGACCGAGAAAGGGCGCGAGTGGGTGCGGCAAATGGAAGCGCGGCACATGATCGTGGACCTGGCCCATGCGTCCGCACAGACGATTGAAGATGTTCTGGCGATTGCGAGTCGTCCAGTGGTTGTTTCGCACACGGGCGTGAAAGGGACATGTGACAACAACCGAAACCTTAGCGATGATCAGATTCGCGCGGTGGCGGCGAAGGGGGGTTTGATCGGCATCGGGTATTGGGACACGGCGACTTGCGGAAGGGATGCGCGGGCGATTGTGAAGGCGATGCGCTACGTTTCCGACCGGGTGGGTGCGGAACATGTGGCGCTCGGTTCGGACTTTGACGGAGCTGTGACGGCTCCTTTTGACACAACGGGATTAGTTGAGATCACCGATGCCATGCTGGAAGCGGGGTATTCGGAGCAGGAGATACGGATGATCATGGGCGAGAACGTGATTGGATTTCTGAAGGCGAATCTGCCTTAGAAGTGAAGAAGCGACTACTTCGGCTCTCAAACCGTGAAGGTCAGCTGGCGATCGTCATAGGGAGCCGAAATCTCCCAGCGCCCGGAGGTCCGGCTGGACGGGCGGGGCGCCCGTCCCCACACAACCTGCCATGCTTACACAAGCTTTAGTTGCCGACGAAGCGGAGATAGAGGTCGCGGTCTTCGCGGCAGGTTTCGGCCATCTGCTTCACCTTTTCCCAGGCTTCTAATTGGCTTTCATCGCGCACGCGATCTTTGGCGCGATCCCATTCCTTGAGAAACGTTTCCATCTGCAGGTGGTTAAACACGGTTCTGCCGAACGGATCAATGCCGCTGAGCAGCAGGAAATCCGCATGGCTGGCGGCGGGAACCACCCCGTTCAGGACAACCCACTCGCTGCGTTCGCCGAGATTGTCTTCCAGCTTCACTACCAGGGACATCACTAGCCTCAGGACCGAATGGAACGGTACTGGCCGAAATGTAACAGCCCCCCAGGTCGTTTGTCCAAGCTGAGCGAGTATCGAAGGTAACTGCGAACTGGTCACTCGAGCAAGTGAGCAATCCGCGGGCGAGGAGTTGCCGAGCTGCGCTCGGCTCGGACAGCCGAGGGCGGCTGTCCCTACGCTTTACGCTTCGCCTACGCGAGCGCCATGTTGGAAGTGGTATTGCAGAATCTTCGCGGCCAAGGCCGGGGTCACACCTTGACCTTTTCCTTGACCTTGACCCTGCCCTCGTCCTTGTCCTTGTCCTTGTCCTTGCGCTTCGACGGAGCGGACCACTTCTCCGCGGCAGATGACTTCGGTGGCGGCGAGCCCGGCAATTTCTGTCGGCAGCACCAGGCTAATCTCCACCTGTACGTGCGGAAGGAGCCATTCCTGGGCCTGGAACAGCAATCCGGAACGGCTGATGTTCTCGGTGGTGCCCGGGCGCCAGCTCTTTTCTCCCAGTGGACGATATTGCAAAGGAAGATGGAGATTGAAGCGGCGAGCTCGGAACGGCGCAACTCTCTTTTCCGCGGGAACGCTTGTGCTGCGGGATGACATGACGACCTCCGATGGGGTGGGCTCGGAATCCAGCACCTCGCGGACGCGGTCTCGCAGAGCGGGAAGGCTGAATGGTTTCTGGAGCAAGTTAATGCCGGCATCGAGTGTGCCATCGTGACCGATGGCATTCTCGGCGTACCCAGACATATAGAGCACGCGGACATTCGGCAACTGATTGCTCACATGGGTGGCCAATTCGCGGCCATTCAGCCCCGGCATAATCACATCAGTGAGCAGAAGGTCGATCGAGCCCTTATGGCCGTCCACGATCTGCAGAGCGGCGGCGGCGTCTTCGGCTTCGAGGATCTTGTAGCCCTGCGTTTCCAGATACTGGCGGGCCAGACGGCGCAGATTGGCTTCATCTTCGACGAGGAGAATGGTCTCCTGACCGTGCTTGGCGCGGGGAAGGCCGAGAGATTCGGAGGCAGCGGCGGCGTCCTCGCGGGCATCGACTCGCGGAAAATAGGCACGGAAAGCGGTGCCACGCTGGGGCTGGCTGTCCACGAAAATGAAGGCGCCGCTCTGTTTCACGATGCCGTACACGGTGGAGAGGCCAAGTCCGGTGCCCTTGGCGCCCTTGGTGGTGAAGAAGGGCTCGAAGATGCGTGACTGGGTTTCGTTGTCCATGCCAACGCCGGTGTCGCTGATGGCGAGCATGACGTAGTTGCCGGCGGTGAGCGGGGCGTGAGTGCGCGCGAAGTTTTCATCGAGCGCGACATTGGCGGTTTCGATGGTGAGTTTGCCGCCCTGCGGCATGGCGTCGCGAGCGTTCACGGTCAGGTTCATGATGACCTGGTCAATCTGACCGGGATCGGCACGGACAGCGCCGAGGACGGGACTCGGAACCATCACTAGATCGATATCTTCGCCGATCATGCGGGTGAGCATTTTCAGGTTTTCGGCAACCACCTCGTTCAGGTCGAGCACCTTGGGCGCCAGCATTTGTTTGCGGCTAAAGGCCAGCAATTGCCGGGTGAGGGCGGTGGCGCGCTGCGTGGCGTTGGCAATTTCCTGCGCCGGCCCGCGCAATCGGACATCGGGTCCGACACGCTCGAGCAGAAACTCGGAGTAGCCGGAGATCACCATCAGCAGGTTGTTAAAGTCGTGGGCGATGCCGCCGGCGAGGCGGCCGATCGCTTCCATCTTCTGCGCCTGACGCAGTTGCAGCTCGAGCATGCGGGTCTCGGTAATATCTTCCATAAAAATTTCGAAGGTGCTTCCTTCTTTGCCGTTGGCAATCGATCGTCCGGAAATGCGCGCAACGATGGCGGCGCCATCTTTGCGCACGCACTCGGTGGTCAGGTTGTTGAATTCCTTGCGCGCGTGAAAATAATCGGCGGTTTGGAACCACTGCTGGGCATCGGCGTACAGGCTTCCCAGATGTCTGCCGGTGAGCTCGGCGGCGCTCGCATACCCAAACATGGCGACCATCGCGGGGTTTGCGTCCTGCAGAGTTCCGAGGGCATTGCAGCGGCAGATGCCGTAGGGGGCGTTCATGACCAGCGAGCGAAAGTTGCTCTCGGACCGGCGCAAGCGTTCCTGGGTAGCTCGGAGGGCGGCGTTGAACCAGCAGATCAGCAGGGCGACGGCGAAGAATAGGGCGAGGTGGGCGATGGCTTTGTGATACTCGTGGGGAGTCTGCTCTCCGGAGAACGAATAGTAGGCGCTGACGGTGAGCGCAAACGTAGTGGCGGCGAGCCCGGGTTTCCATCCTCCGTACCACGCGCTGACCATCACCGCGACGGCGAAGACCACGAGGCGGCTCTCCGCGATATCGGAGAAGAACAAAGTTGGGATCAACGCGAGGACGGTGCTGAGGAGAGCGACTCCGTAGCGCAGGATGGGAGCGCGCGCCGGAGCTACTGCCAAGCTGCGGATGAGGGGGAGTTTCATTCGCATGGCCTTATACTATGCGCCGACCGCGCGCAGAGCGAGTTACGCCAGTCCACCGCATTTTCCCGGCGGCACATTGGCCAGAGGTACACCTACCAGGATGAAACGGCCAGGATGAAGCGGCCAGACACAACCTGGGAGGCAACGACGAGAAAGAAGCAAATGTCTTGTCCACAGCCTAATCTCATATGATGTTTTCCGCAAAACCGTTGGTACAAAAAGGCGATCGGGGAACATAGTTTGTCATAGGTTGGCAGTCGGTCCGGCAACAGGACTTGCCACGAAGCCGGGCAAACGACGAAACTAACGGGGCATAACAGGACATCGCAGGAATACAGCAGGGAACACTACAGGGAAAACCGGAATGAATATCGGATTTTTTGGCGGCAGCTTCGACCCCATCCATCGGGGGCACCTGGCGCTGGCCCAGGCGGCTGCCAGCCGCCACTCTCTGCGGCAGGTGCTGTTTGTTCCAGCCAGTGTTCCTCCGCACAAACAGAAACAGCCGCTCACCGCGTTCATCCATCGTTACGCCATGGTGACGTTGGCCACGCAGGACGAGCGGGGATTCGTGCCATCGTTGCTCGAAGCAGGTGACACAACTGCGGAGCTTCGCTCCGCTGGACAGTCGGGGGCGGCTGTCTCTACGCAGGGCCGCGCGAATTATTCCATCGACACGATCCGGCGCCTGAAAAAAACACTCAAGAAATCGGACCGGCTTTTTTTCCTGATCGGAATTGACGCCTTCCGCGACATCGCGCACTGGCACGAGGCGCGAGCGCTGCTGGCGGAATGCGATTTCATCGTGGCCAGCCGTCCCGGATTTTCGTTGCGGGACGTGGCCGAGTCGTTGCCGGAAGGTTTGCGGCCTCCGGCGGCGGTGACTCGTCCGTTTCATAAACAGCCGGCAAAGGGCGATCTGGTTCTTCCCGGAGTGACGCTGCACTTGCTGGAAGGTGTTCACCAGAACATCTCCGCGACTGCGATTCGGGCGGCGGCGGCGCAGGGCAAGCCGCTGGGTCGATGGCTGGATCCGCGGGTGGCCGATTACGTGAAGAAGCAGGGGCTGTACGGTGCTGCGTTTACGCCCTTCGTCTGACTGTGCCCAACATCGCAATCTGCTCGCGGAAAAAAGATACTATACTGGACTAACAAGCGGCGTATGATTCGCATTCGCGGAGGAACCCAAACTATGGCAGACCGGCAGCAGTTTTCTAGGACCGTAGAGCCAGATCCAGAATTGAAAAGGATACTGGAGGCCTCGCGGAACGTTCCGGTTACGGAAGAAGAGTTGCACGACCAGCGAATAAGCTTCGCGTTCGGAAATGCTCCACAGGCTTTGGAGGCATCCATAACCAAAGACAGCGTCACGCTGGCCTCAAAGAGCATTAAGCTGCTGCCATAGTCGCGGCGGCTTTTTCTGAAATTTATGTCGGTCAGAGAAAAAGACGACCCTTCCCTATTCGCCAAAATACAAGAACAAAATCTGTTGCGCCAATACGACCTATTGTCGAATTGCGTTGAGATCGGACTAAAGAAAGGGATCGAGGCTTTCGACAAATACACTCTGTGGGCGCTGAACTATGCGGCCGTATCGAACATCTGTCAATTTGGAGGACGCTACCGGGAGGAACCGATCCGGGTCGGAACTCACGTCCCTCCGCATTTCAAAAACGTTCCGAACGAAATGGATCGCTTCTTTTCACTCATCCATGAAAATTGGACTATTCAGGAACATCCAACACTTCTTCCGGCCTATGCATTGTGGAGGCTGAACTGGATCCATCCCTTCATTGAGGGGAACGGAAGGACAGCTAGAGCTGCGTGCTACTACCTCATATGCATGAAGCAAGGCAGATTGCTAGGTGGCAGGAAAACCGTGCCGGAACGCATCCGTGAAAATAGGAAGCCATACTATGCTGGCTTAAAAGCAGCCGACTTGGCCTGGGAGAATGGCGACTACGACGTCACCGAATTGACTGTCTACTTGGAGGCATTGTTAAAGGGGCAAGTGACCGATATCCCATAGCCGTGCAGACCTGCTTCTGGGCACTCGTTGCTCCCCGATTCACACTCCCTCCTCTCCTGAGACGCAGCGGGCAACCGTGTCGCCACCGACGACGGGTTACAATCAATCTTCTTATGAAGAAAAAGGACGACCTCAAACTTCAGGTAAACGAAGCCATCCTCGCCTGCCAGGACAAACAAGCTGAAGATGTCACGGTTCTCGAACTGGAAAAAGATTCGGGAGCGTTCACCGACTACTTTGTGATGTGCAGCGGGACCAATCCGCGGCAGGTCCAGGCCATTGCCGACGCGGTTGACGAGCGCCTGGAGGCGCTGGGCCTCCGCGTAACGCACGCCGAGGGCTACAAACAGGCGGAGTGGGTGCTGCTCGACTACGTGGACTTCGTCGTCCATATTTTCTCCGAGAAAGCACGCCAGTTCTATGATCTGGAACGCCTGTGGAAGTCGGCCAAACGGCTGGAGCCGGCGGAATTGACGGCCAGACCGAAGGCTCGGCGGGCTGCCAAGCCGGCGACCGCCAAGCCCACAGCGGCGGCGCCTAAGAAAACACGCAAAAAGAAGGCCTGAAGTGTCCGCTGCGAATCCAGCCCCGTGGAGTTCGTCCTACCGCTTGATCGCTTCAGAAAAGTGGAAGGCAAAATCGGCGGCCATGGGCAGCGCGGTCACGGAAGCGTTGGTTCAATACTCGCGCCCGCTGCCTGGCATGCACGTTCTCGATCTGGCTAGCGGCACCGGCGAACCTGGGATCAGTCTGGCGCAACGCATTGGTCCGCAAGGTTCAGTGACGGCGGTGGATCAGAGTCTGGAACTGCTTGACATCGCCGCCCGGCGTGCCCGCAACAAGGAACTCTTGAACTTCACGACCCAGCAGGCCGACGCACACAAGTTGCCGTTTGCTGGCCGGATCTTCGATCTCGCCTGCTGCCGCTTTGGGGTGATGTTTTTCAGCGATGTCGGGCGAGCGCTGGCGGAATTGCGCCGTGTTTTGCGGCCCGAGGCTCGTGCCTGCTTTGCCGTTTGGGGTCCGATTGAACAGCCTTTTTGGCGGACGACGATGAAGATTGTGCATCGGCACGTGGGCGGAGACATGCTTCAAACGGAAGGAGCCGACCCTTTTCGATTCTCGGACGCGGGCTCGCTCTTAACCGCGCTCTCGGCCGCGGGATTTCACGAGGCGGAGGAGTCGACCCAAAATCTGCCCTGGACCTGGCCGGGAAGCGCGGAGGAAGTGTTCGAATACGCTTGTGCAGTGGCAGCTCCGTTCCGGCCGATGCTGGAGCGTGTGCCCGCGGAAGAATGGCCGGCGATCCGTGCCGATGCGAAAGCGGCGATGGAGCGCTATCGCGTGGGAGATGAGATCCGCTTCGGTGCCGACGTAATTCTGGCGTCGGGAAAAGCCTGATCTGCGATTTGAAAATGAGTGATACAGGTTGGTACCGCAGCGGCTAAAGCCGACTCCGAGTAGATCAGTGATCGCAGCGCTGAAGCGCTGCGCCACCCAAAATCGAGCGAGTTGAGCCGCATGAAGATCAAAGTGGCATGGATCGGGAAGACGAAAGAGCCAGCGATTCAAGCTCTGACCGACGAATACCTGAAACGCATCGCGCACTATGCCGACGTTGCGGGCGTGGCATTGAAGGACGAAGCCGCAATTCTGTCGCTGGCCGCAGGAGCGAAGCAGCGGCAGCAAAAAGACCGACACACGCTGCTTATCCTCGATTCGCGGGGAAAGCAGTTTTCATCCGAAGAGCTAGCCGCGTTTCTGGAGCGCGAGCAGGTGAACGCGACTCCGCTGCTGTTCGCGATTGGGGGCAGCGACGGCTTCAGTGAAGAAGCGCGGCGCCAGGCCCGGTTTGCGCTGTCGCTCGGAAAGATGACGCTGCCTCACGAGCTGGCGCGCGTGGTTCTGCTGGAACAGCTCTACCGTGCTTTCACCATTCTTAAGCGTCATCCCTATCATTTGGGACATTAACTTTATGGTAATGGGCAGCGGCCAGGCAGCCCTTATTCTCGCGAGATTCGGTTCTCGCCCCGATGCACTTCTGGCAGCTTCACAGCGGCGCGAAACTGGCATATTGTATGTCTTGACAGGCGAAACAAGTCTGAATTCGTAGACGAGGCCCTCCCCCAATGAAGAACCCGTACGAAGTACTACGAATGAAGGAGCAGGAGATGCTGCGAGTCCGCAAAGAGATGGATGCTTTGCGGATTGCAGCACGCTTGCTGGGCAGCGAGGAGTTGGGTGCGGCGAACGGCGAAGGTCAGCCTAAGCTGCAACGAGTCGTCGAAATGCCTTAGAAAAGATGTGACCCCGTTTGACACGAGGCGGACGGAAACCGAAACCGTCCGCCTTTTGGTTTGTGGAAGAAAACCTAATTCACCGGACCCAGATACTGATCGAGCCAGTTCAGTGTTTCCTTGATGAGATCATTGCGCTGGATGTTGTGACCGGTTTCGTAGAGCAGATGTTTCTTTTGGTCTTTCCTTGATCCGAGCAATCGATAGAACGGCTCCTGGGTCGATTCCACGGGGAAGTAGAAATCATAGTGTCCATTCAGCATCAACACCGGCTGCTTGACGCGTGAAACAAAGTTAATGGTATCGACTTCCGGAAGCGAACGGTGGAAATCGAGTCCCCCCAGAGCGAGCACGCAAACTTTGATTCGTGGCTCCACGGCGGGCACAATGCCGCCCATCTCCGCGCCCCAGCTGTAGCCATAGTAGGCAAGCTTATTGTGATCCAGTTCCGGTCGCGTCTCGGTGTAGTCGATAGCCCGCGAGGCGTCCTTTACCCACATGATGACGTGATCGCGCCAAGTGCTGGACACGTCCGCCACATCCGATTCCATGCCGTCGCCGCGCTCATAGGTGCTCTCGTATACGGGGTATATGACGGCGCGGCCGCTGCGGAGAAGGGCGTCGATAGCCGCCGTAGGGTACACCGCGAACGTCCGCATCTCCAGGGCGTTCGATCCAGGAAAGAAGAGGACAGTCTGGAATGGCGGCTTGGCTTTCTTGGGAAGGAACAGGTAGGCGATGGCGCGCTCGTTTCCGTAGGCTGCCGCGTACGTGATCTTCTCCGCTTTCCAATCCTCTTCGTCCTTGCCAAAAGGCTCTACCGACGCATTCAAGGGCGCCTTGTCGTAGGAATACAGGCTGCGGTAGGCGCGGAATAACTCGTCGGAGACGGGCTTTTCCTTGGTCAAGTCGCGCCTGGGCGAAGGCATTGGATCGCTAGCGACTTTGGGAATCGATTCGGGCTCAATGTACTTTACGCAACGAAATCCAATATTCGCGGCCCGAAGAAACGGCGACTGTGCGTCCGGATCGATGAACATGTAGGTGGGCTCGTCCCAGGCTCCGCCGAGGACATAGCGCTTACCGGACTCCGCCTCGGTCCAGATCCACTCTTTCACATTGCCCGCCATGTCGTAGTTGCCCCATGGGCTCATGTCTGGCTTGCTGCCGACGGGCAAAACGCCTGAGCCGCCGAAGTTGCTTGCGGGCACGATGAACGCAGCGGAAAATGGGCCGGCCGCCCGATTCCAGTGATAGATCGTGGGCAAACTCTTTCCGGCGAAGTCCGCATAAGCCGCGGCTTCGTACCAACTGATACCGGTAACGGGGTAATCGTCCTGTCCTTTGGGATATTCGCCCTGCATCCACTCTTTCGGTCCGGGCTGTCCGGCACTGTCCCGGAATAGCGCCATCGCCTCGTCCCACGAGAGATGCTTCCCGTCCCGCTGGAAATCGACTTTCCAATACCCACGCTTTCGATATCCGTCCTGATCGACAAAGACCTTAAACTGGCGGTTCGTCACTTCATATTGGTCGATCCAATAATCTTTCAGAGGCAATTCCGGCATGCCCTCGTAACCGGGGATGAACAGCGTTTTGGAATATTTTTCGGGCGAGACCCGCACCATGCCAGAAGGAGTTTGGCTGGACTCGTCGAGAGTAACGCTTGCTGCTACGGGCTGACCGGCGGGCGGCGAAAACCGGCCAAACAAGGCGGTGGTGGTCCGCAAAACGCTACTGAATCCGGGTTTTTCAAACTTCCAGAGGAACATCCCACGCGGCTGACGGACATTCTTGAAGGGGGTGCGACCGACCGGTTCCCAGGGCGCGTTTGCGTCGCTGTACACCCTGCGGTAGACATCGGCCGCTGCCGGTGTTGTCTCAATCGAAGTCTGGTAGGAGACGAGTGGCCACACCTTGGCCAGCGCCGGATCGCCCGAAATCGATTTCTCAGCTTTCACAGCGAGTGCGTAAGCGTCGCCGAATTCTCCCTGGTCCGAAAGCTGCGAGATCTGCGGCAAAGCCACTTCGCGCGCCCAGCGAGCATCGCGGTAGCGCTTCACCAGCCAGGCCGCTCCTGTGCCCAGAAGAATTACGATCAGCAACAGCGGAACCAGCACACTGGGCCTTTGCACCTCTCGGGCAATCCTCGCAGGACTTAACATAGTGCCCGACGCAGGGAATAAAAGGTCTCGACAGTTTCTTAGTTCCTGCGCGAGGTCGGCGCCCGACGCGAAGCGCGCAGCGGGATCTTTTTTCAGGCAGCGGGTAACGATGCGGCGCACTTCCGGCGGGACTTCTCGTTTGATTTCGCTCAACGGCTTCGGATCGTCCCGAGTAACGGCCGAGAGCAACGCGGCGCTGGATCGGCCCTCGAAAGCTCTTCGGGCGGTCAACATTTCATAGAGCACCGAACCGAAGGAGAAGACATCGCTGCGAGCGTCGATGGGCTTGCCTTCAGCCTGCTCCGGCGACATATAGGCCACCGTGCCCACGATCATCCCCGGCGTGGTTGCCATGGTCGCGTCGTCGTCGCTGCCGCTGCCACTCATCGCGGAGGCGGGGGCGGCGGCGAGTTTGGCGAGCCCAAAATCCAGCACCTTCACCAGTCCGCTCTCGTCCACCATTATGTTCGCGGGCTTCAGGTCGCGGTGCACGATGCCCGCGGCATGTGCGCGTGCAAGAGCGTCGGCCATTTGTACGGCGTACTTGATCGCTTGCTCCGCCTCCATACCACCTGGAGGAATCAATTTATCGAGCGTCTTCCCAGCGACATACTCCATGACCATGACGTCAACGCCATTTTGCGAACCGACGTCATGAACCACGCAGATGTTGGGGTGCTGCAATCCTGAGATGGATTTCGCTTCTTGCTCGAAACGCGCATGCAGGTCCGTGTCGCAAGAGAGATGAGCGGGGAGGATTTTAATCGCGACCGTACGCTCAAGCCTGGTGTCGCGCGCGCGATACACTTCGCCCATGCCCCCAGCACCGAGGAGCGACTGAATCTCGTATGGGCCGATCTTTGTGCCAGGCATTAGCGCCATAGCAATGGGGATTATACCTTCCGTGTCCGCTTTCACAGGAAGGGCTATATTAGTTTGCTATGTCAGCCACGCAGACGCTCTCCGCGCCAACCGAGCGCCCGGAAGTCGATGGCAAACTCCCGGCGCGTTTGATGTGCCTCGACGTATTTCGCGGACTCGCCGTGGCGGGCATGATCATCGTCGACAACCCGGGGAGTGACGACAAGGCTTATTGGGCTATCAAACACGCGGAGTGGAATGGCTGGTCTCCAGCCGACTTCATCTTCCCGTCTTTTTTGTTCCTCGTCGGCGTGTCCATGGTGTTCTCTTTCTCGGCCAGGCTCCGTCGCGGCGAAACGCGGCCACAGATCCTGGCGCACGCTTTTAAACGGAGCCTGATTCTCATCGCCATTGGACTGTTCGTGAATGCCTCTCCCATCATTGGGCTGGATTTGCATACCTGGCGTTTTGAGGGCGTGACTCAGAGGATTGCGCTTTGCTACTTTGCAGCCGCCATTCTGGTGTTGTGGTCGAACCGCCGCGGACAACTGATCGCCCTCGTCGCTTTGCTATTGGGATATTGGGCGATACTGCGCTTTGTACCTGCGCCTGGCTTGGGCGTGCCCGGACGCGATATCCCGTTCATGGACCCGGATCGAAGCATTGTCGCGTGGCTTGATCGCAAGCTGTTCATGGGACATCTCTACGACGGAACTCGAGACCCGGAGGGAATCATCAGCTCCATAGGCGCAATTGCAACGACCTTGATCGGAGTGCTGACGGGCTGGTGGCTGCGCTCGGAACGAAGCCGCACTACCGTCGCGATTCGCATGTTGCTCTTCGGGATTCTCGGCCTGATTGCGGGTGAAGTCTGGAACGTATGGTTCCCGATCAACAAGCATCTGTGGACTAGTTCCTTCGTCCTGTTCTCCGGCGGCTTCTGTTTGATGTTTCTCGCTTTGCTGTATTGGGTGCTGGAAATCGAACAGTGGCGCGGCGCCTGGACGATGCCGATTCTGGTCTTCGGGATGAATGCCATCGCTGGATTTGTCGCCGACTCGTTGGTATACGGCCCCGGCTACAGCTTTAACGTAAAGGGAGCGAATGGAACTGTTCTCAGTTGGCACGACGCAGCCCAGGCCCACTTGGAATCGCTGGGCGCCAGCCCCGCCAACGCGTCGTTGATATATTCCTTGGCGGCGGTCTTGTTCTGCTGGGTGCTGCTCTGGCTTCTCTGGCGCAAGAAAATTTTCCTCAAAGTTTAGGCCGGACGGATTTGGCAACGTTATTGCGGCCCCGTACAATTGCAGGTTCGGTTTTATGTCGGATCTGCGCCGTGGTCTCATCATCGTGAATACCGGTCCGGGCAAGGGAAAAACCACGGCAGCCATGGGCACGGCGCTGCGGGCGGTTGGGCAGGGAATGCGCGTCCTGATGCTGCAGTTTCTAAAGGGCTCGTGGCATTACGGCGAACTCGACGCGGTCAAGGCTTTCGGCGAGAAGTTCGTGCTGAAGCAGATGGGACGCGGTTTCGTGAAAGTCGGTGCCGAGAAGCCTGACCCTGAAGATGTGCGGATGGTGGAGGAGGCCTGGACAGAGGCGGAGAAGGCGATCCAATCGGGCGAATGGGACTTGGTGGTGCTCGACGAGATCAATTACGCCATCAGCTACGGTATGCTGGACCCGGAGAAAGTGGCGGAGTCTTTGAGGCACAAGCCGGAGATGGTGCACGTCATCTTGACCGGAAGGAATGCGCATCCGACAATTGTCGAACTGGCCGACACGGTAACCGAGATGCGCCAGGTAAAGCACGCCTACGAGAAAGGCGTGATGGCGCAGAGGGGAATCGAATACTAGTTCTCAGCTGTCAGTCGTCAGTTCTCAGTAAGAGCGTGGCTCGGACGGTTTTACTGAGAACTGACAACTGCTCTTATGACCTGGTTCAAGCGACAAGCCGGCGAGTTGGACACTTCGGGCGAGAAGATCGTACGCACCGAGGGGCTGTGGGTGAAGTGTGACAGCTGCCGCCAGATCATCTGGAAAAAGGACCTCGAAGACAACTTCAACGTCTGTCCAAAGTGCGACAAGCACTTTCGCATCGACGCTCGCGCCCGCCTCGCCCAGCTTCTCGACGACAATCAATACGAAGTTTTCGACAGTAATCTGGTTTCCACCGACCCGTTGAAGTTTGTGGATCTGAAAGCCTACTCCTCTCGTCTGAAGCAAGCGAAGACCGACACGGGCCTGAAGGACGCCATCATCAATGCTCATGGCAAGCTGAACGGCCGTCCAGTGATCGTGAGTTCGATGGAATATTCGTTTATCGGCGGAAGCATGGGAGCGGTGGTTGGCGAGGCCATTACGCGAGCGATTGAAAAGGCGATTGAAACGCGCAAGCCGATCATCATCGTCTCGGCATCGGGCGGCGCACGCATGATGGAAGGTGTGATCAGCCTGATGCAACTGGCGAAGATCTCCGCCGCGCTGGCGCGTTTAGACGCGGCGCGGGTTCCGTACATTTCGGTTTTGACCGATCCCACCACCGGCGGCGTGACCGCATCGTTTGCCATGCTGGGCGATCTCAACATCGCCGAACCGGGCGCGCTGATTGGATTCGCCGGGCCGCGAGTGATTGAGCAGACTATCCGGCAGAAACTGCCGCCAGGGTTTCAGCGCTCCGAGTTTCTGCTGGAACACGGAATGCTGGATGCCGTGGTTACGCGCAAAGAGATGAAGCCCTACATCGCGCGGGCGCTGGACTTCATGGTGCAGGCGGCGTAGAGGCGGTCGCTGGTCGTTCGTCGTTGGTCGTTCGCCGTTGGTCGTACGGCAAAGTCCCCTCCTCTGGCGATCTACCGGTGAGATTTCTGCTCAGCGTTCTTGGGGCGCACTTTGACCTCTGGCAACCTCCTTCTAATGAGAGAGAGTCGAAACCGGCGGCCGAACTTGCTACCCTAAATGTGCTTGCTGATCGAACCGCGGGAGACGAGCCGCTACCAAGTGCGCGAACGACTGACGACCAGCGACCAACGACCGATGTCCTACGAAACCGCAGTCGCGCAGATGTACGCGCTGGGCCACGAACTGGCGCAGACGCCGTCGCACAAGTTCGATCTGGCGCACATGCGCGTGCTGCTAGCCGCGCTGGGGCATCCGCAAAATCGTTTCCCGACGGTGCTGGTTGCTGGCACGAACGGCAAGGGCTCGACGGCCGCTACTCTGGCTTCCATTCTGCGGGCTTCGGGGCTGAAAACGGGGCTCTATACTTCGCCCCATCTGATTCGCATTAACGAACGGATTCGCCTCAATGGCGATCCCATCGGCGACGACGATTTCGCTACGCTCCATGACGTGGTCGGCCGCACTGCCGAGCGGCTGGTGTCAGAAGGCGATCTGCCCTGGCATCCCAGTTTTTTCGAGATGCTGACCGCGATGGCCTTTGAGTATTTTGCCCGCAGCCGTCCAGACATGGTTGTGCTGGAGGTCGGCATGGGTGGGCGTCTGGATGCGACCAACGTGGTTGAGCCGCGCCTCAGCATCATCACCGACGTCTCGCTCGATCATCAGAAATATCTGGGCGAAACCATCGGCGAAATTGCACGCGAAAAAGCGGGAGTCTTACGGCCCGGCGGCGTGGTGGTCACGCTGCCGCAATTGCCGGAGGCTAACGACGTAATCGGAAACACAATCTTGGAGGTGGGGGCGCGTGCGGTGAATGCCGTGCCCTATGTGCCTCCGGTGTCGCCGGGAAGCGCGAGTTGTATGAGCCGTGACGCGGGCATCTGGAATCGTTATCCGCTGGAAGTGATGGGCTCGCGAATCATGGTCGAATCGCCGCTGGTGGGACGGCATCAGCTGCGCAACCTGGCGCTGGCGATCGCAGCGGCGGTGGAACTGCATAACCAAGAATTGGACGATAAGGGAACCGCGCAGATCACGTCGGGGACGATCGCCCGCGGTATCCGCGAAACGCATTGGCCGGGGCGCTTTCAGGTGGTGCCGGCTGCGGGAGATGATCCGGAATATGTGCTCGATGTCGCGCATAATCCGGCTGGAGCCTGGGCGCTGCGATCGACGCTTTCGGCTGCATATCAGGATCTGGAAAACGGCCGCGAGATCACCATGGTTTTTGGCGTGATGAGGGACAAAGCGATGCGGGAAATCACCGAGATTCTGTTCCCGATTGCCGGGCACGTGATTGTGACCCATGCCAATAACCCGCGCTCGGCGGGCCCGGACGAGATCAGGCAGGCAGCGGAGCGCGTAGCTGCGGGCATCGCTGTTGAAGAGGCCGAAAACGTAGCGTCGGCCCTGGACAGGGCGCGGAAGGTTGCCGGATCTCGCGGCCTGGTAGTCGTTACTGGTTCGATTTACATTGTAGGAGAGGCGATGCGAATGCTTGGCATCCGCATCTAAATAGACGAGCTTGAACAAGATCGCCACAACTGCGGAGCCGGAAAAAGAGCGGGCCGAGCTGTGCTCGACTGGGCAGCCGGGGGCGGCTGTCCCTACGTGGTCTCCTGGGATGCGGGCCGCAGCTCAACCCAGCGCCCGCCATGGCTGGCTCAGCCGGCTGCGCTCGTACTTCATTCTCGATCCGCTGATCTGGGCTTACACGCTGATTCTGGGCACCGTTTCTCTGACCTGCTCGCTCTTCGACCGCAACGGGCGTATTCAGCACAATCTAGCGCGCTTCTGGTCGTGGCTCATCATGAAGACGATCCTGTCGCCGGTGAAGGTCACCGGCCTGGACTGGGGTACTGATAGGGATAAGATCGACGCGTCCAAGCCGCGTGTGTATGCCGTCACGCATGCGTCGGCACTCGATATTCCGATCCTCTACGTCAACCTGCCGTTTCAATTCCGCATTATCTTCAAGAGCGAATTGCTCGCCTACCCGTTCGTCGGCTGGCATCTGAAACGCTCGGGACAAGTCTGCATCAACCAGCAGAACCCGGCAGCGTCGATCGGCTCGATCAAGTCAGCGCTGAGGAGCCTGCGCAGTGGCACGCCGCTGGTAATCTTTCCCGAGGGCGGCCGTACGCGAGATGGCGAGCTTCAACCATTTCTGCCGGGCGCATTCTTTCTCGCGATCAAAGCCCAGGCGGATATCGTCCCGATCGCGCTCGTCGGCACCTTCGACCTGCTGCCGATGAACACCTACCACATCAAATGTCAGCCACTGGAGATGCGCGCCGGTGAGATTATTTCCACATCGGGGCTGACCGTGCGCGATACGGACGCGGTGTCGACCAGGGTGAAGTCCGCCATCGAAGCTCTGCATTCCGCGCCTAGAGCTGCGTAGGGACGGCCCTCTTCCCGCGCGAGCAAATGATAAACTTGCAAGATTCAGCGGAATACAAGGGTCTATCCATGTCTGAGTCTGACAGCATTCATCTCAAGCTTCCCGACGGCAG
Source organism: uncultured Acidobacteriaceae bacterium (assembly GCA_963747545.1). GTDB lineage: Bacteria > Acidobacteriota > Terriglobia > Terriglobales > Acidobacteriaceae > Acidiflorens. Next base: position 1,340,797 of record CAVVFQ010000007.1, read on the forward strand.
CACCAAGGAAGTTCCGAAGGGCACCACTGCGCTCGACGTTGCCAAGTCCATCAGTCCGCGGCTTGCCGACGCCGCTCTTGCCGCCAAAACGAATGGCAATTTGATCGACCTCACCCGTCCGCTCGAAAAAGACACCGACCTGCGCATCCTTACCGACCGCGACCCTGAGGCGCTCGAAGTCTACCGGCATTCGTCCGCGCATCTGCTGGCCGCCGCTGTGCTTGAACTTTTTCCGGAGACCAAGCTTGGCCACGGTCCCGCGACGGAGAACGGATTCTTCTACGATTTTTATCGTCCGACTGCTTTCACGCCCGAGGATCTGGAAAAGATTGAGAAGAAAATGCAGGAACTTGTCCAGCAAAACCTGCCCTATGCGCGCGAATTTCTGCCGCGCCAGGAAGGTCTGGAGAAGTTCAAGGGTGAAGGCGACTTCATGAAGTGCCATTTCATCGAGCAGTTCACCAAGCCCGATGAAAAAATCTCGGTTTACAAGACTGGCAAATTCCAGGATTTCTGCCGCGGCCCTCACTTGCCTTCGACCGGGAAGATCAAAGCCTTCAAGCTCCTCAACATCGCCGGCGCGTACTGGCTGGGAGACGAAAAGAATCCGCAACTGCAGCGCATCTACGGCACGTCGTTTTTTTCGAAGAAAGATCTCGACGCCTACTTGAACGGCCTCGAAGAAGCCAAGAAGCGCGACCATCGCGTGCTCGGCAAACAGCTTGACTTGTTTTCGATTCAGGAACTCGCCGGACCGGGCCTGATCTTCTGGCATCCGAAGGGCGGGATCATCCGCAAGGAGATGGAAGACTGGATGCGGGAAGAATACCTGCGCCGCGGGTACTCGCTCGTGGTTACGCCGCATGTGGCGCGCCGCCAGTTGTTTTTTACCTCGGGCCACGAGGGCTACTACTCGCAGAACATGTTCGACGTAATGGAACTCGACGACGCCGAATATCGCCTCAAGCCAATGAACTGCCCGGGACATATCCTGATCTATAAGGATTCGCTGAAGTCGTATCGCGATCTGCCGGTACGATTGGGAGAACTCGGCACGGTCTATCGCTACGAGCGTTCGGGGGTGATGCATGGGCTGCTGCGGGTCCGCGGCTTCACGCAGGACGACGCGCATATCTTCTGCACTCCCGAACAGATTGAAGCGGAGATTGTGGGCTGCCTCGATTTTGCGCTGGAAGTTCTGAAAGACTTCGGCTTCGATAAATTCCAGACCGAGCTTTCGACGTGGAATCCCGACGACCGGAAGAACTTTGTGGGCAGTGACGAGCAGTGGAAGCTGGCTACCGATTCGCTGGAGAAAGTGCTTAAAGAACGCAAGATCGAATACAAGATCATTCCGGGCGAGGCCGCGTTCTACGGGCCGAAGATCGATATCAAGCTGGTCGACGCCATCGGACGCCTGTGGCAGCTCTCGACCGTGCAATTCGACTTCAACCTGCCGCAACGCTTCCAGCTCGAGTATGTCGCCGAAGATGGCACCCGCAAGCAGCCGCTCATGGTGCACCGCGCGCTCTACGGATCGATCGAGCGCTTCTTCGGTGTGCTCATCGAACACTATGCTGGAGCGTTTCCGGTGTGGCTCTCGCCGGTGCAGGTGGCGATGATCCCGATCGCCGAGCGGCATACTGAGTACGCGGAGAAGGTCGCCGCGCAACTGCGGGCCGCGGGCGTGCGCGTGGACGTCGATTCGCGCAACGAGAAGATGAACGCTAAAATCCGCGAACACGCTATGCAGAAAGTGCCGTTTTTGCTGGTGGTGGGGGACAAGGAAGCCGAGGCTAACAAGGTCAACGTCCGCACTCGCGGGAAAGAGAAGACGGAGGACATGGGTACCGCGGAGTTCGTGGAGAAGATCAAGAAGCTGATCGCGGAGAAGAGCCCGACGTTGTAGTCGGCTATGCTCACGTAGGGACGGCCGCCTCGGCCGTCCGAGCGGAGCTCCGCAGCAGGTTCAGAATGCGCCTTGAACGCGCGGATCGATTCGACGAGAACCGGCGAGCTGCGCTCGCCGGGACGGCCGAGGGCGGCCGTCCCCACGTAAACGGTTCCTACGCACATTGTTTCTCGACCCCCACCCCCTGTGTTAGCATCAGAAGTTTCGCAGGCGTTGTTGGGCTGGCCTGTACCCTGTACTCATCGTTTTTCCGGATAACCGGATTCCGGGCCTTATCACCCTTCCCGTAAGCCTGCGGAAGGAGACAACCCGTGAAAGTGTACGCCGCAGCCAATCTGCGCAATCTTGCCCTCATCGGACACGGGCATGCCGGCAAGACTACCCTCGTTTCCGCCATGCTCTACACCGCCGGAGCCGCGCCTCGCCTGGGGCGGGTCGACGACGGCTCCGCTCCGACCGACTACGACGAAGAGGAAATCGCCCGCAAAATGTCCATCTCGACTGGGCTCGCTTTCGTCGAGTGGGGCCAGGCCGACGCGAAGGTCAAGATCAATCTGCTGGATACCCCCGGCTTCAATATGTTTGTCCACGAGGCCAAAATGGCTCTGCCCGTGGTCGACGCCGCGCTGGTCGTGGTTGACGGCGTGGCCGGCGTCGAGGTCGTGACCCAGCGGGTCTGGCAATACTGCAACGACATTGACCTGCCGCGCATGATCGTGGTCAACCGCATGGACCGCGACCGCGCCGACGCCAAGCGCGTGCTCGAATCGCTCACCAACGCTTTCGGACGTGCCGTCACTCCGTTGCAGCTCCCCATCGGCCGCGAGAAAAGTCTTAGCGGCATCGTCGATCTCGTCCGCATGAAGGCCTACACCTACGAGATGGGGGGGAACGGCAAGGGCAAGGAAGGCCCGATTCCCGCTGACATGGCCAGTGTTGCCCAAGAAGCGCACGAAAAATTGGTGGAACTGATCGCCGAGGGCAAGGACGAGTTGATGGAAGAGTTCTTCGAAACCGGCACCATTCCCGAGGAGCATCTCGTCCCCGCGCTGCATGAAGCGATTCGCGAAGACAAACTTTTTCCCGTGCTCTTCACTTCCGGACTCGGCAACATCGGCGTGGATGAGCTGATGGATTTCATCGTCGACTACACCCCCGCCGCCAGCGAGCATCACGCCATCACCGGCTGGACGGCCGAAGGCAGCGCGCCCGCCGAACGCAAGGGCACTGACAACGAGCCCGCCTCGGTCTACGTCTTCAAAACTTTGTCGGACGCATTCGCCGGCCGGATTTCCTATTTCAAGGTTTTTTCCGGCGTGCTGAAGAATGACGCGTCGCTGCAGAATTACAATCGCAACATTCAAGAAAAGTTCGCTCATATTTCCCTGGTGCAGGGCAAGCAAGCGGTTCCTATCCCGGAGCTGCACGCGGGCGATATTGGCGCGGTCGCGAAGCTGCGAGAAACTCTCACCGGCGATACGTTGGGCGATAAGGCATCGCCCATCCGTTATAAGGCAGTCCAACTGCCTGAGCCCGCCATCACCTTCGCCATCGAGCCCAAGAGCCGCGCGGATGAAGACAAGCTTGGCGTCGGCCTCCACAAGCTGATGGAGGAGGACGCCATGCTGCGCTTTTTCCGCGACCCGCAAACCAAGGAGTTCCTGATCGCGGGTACGGGACAGCAGCACATTGAAGTCGTGGTCTCGAAGATGAAGAAGCGGTATCACGCCGAAGTGGTGCTGAAGGCGCCCAAAGTGCCGTATCGCGAAACCATTCGCGGCAAAGCTGATGTCCAGGGACGGCACAAGAAACAAACTGGCGGTCACGGCCAGTACGGCGATTGCAAAATCAAGATGGAGCCGTTGCCGCGCAATGCCGAAGTCGAGTTCGAATTCGTCAATGACATCTTCGGCGGCGCCATCCCGCGCAATTTCATTCCCGCCGTCGAAAAGGGAATCAAAGACGCCGCTGCTCGCGGCTATCTCGCGGGCTATCCCGTGGTGAATTTTCGCGCCATCCTCTACGACGGCTCATACCATGACGTGGATTCGAACGACCTTTCGTTCCAGATGGCTGGCCGCATCGCATTCCGCAAGGGCATGGAAATGGCCAAGCCCACGCTGCTCGAGCCGATCATGAACGTCGAGATCACCATCCCCGACGAATTCGCCGGCACCATCATGGGAGACCTCAACAGCCGCCGCGGGCGCATCCAGGGCATGGATAACAAGGCGGCCAACACCATCGTGAAAGCCGAAGTGCCCATGGCTGAAATGCTAACCTATGGCGCCGATCTCACTTCGATGACGCAGGGCCGCGGCAGTTTCTCGATGGAAATGCACCACTACGACGTCGTCCCGCAGCAATTGCAGGAGAAGATTATCGAGAAGGCGAAAGCGGAGCGGGGCGAGGTGAAGGAAGAAGAGGAATAGGAGGTTCGGTGGAGAAACGGGTGTCTTCGCCCGTCCACCGCGGACCGCTGCCTCAAAAAAGATTCACCGCGAGCGTTTTGTAGCGTAACATTCGTCTTTCTCGTTTCCAAGGAGGCACGGATGTTCAAGCGGACTTCCCTGATCTGCTGCCGTTTGTCCTTCGTTACCCTTGTTCTTTTGCTCAGCTTTCGACTTGCGGTGACCCAATCTGCGATGGCCCAGGAAAACAAGAGCGTGACACTGGAGCTTGATCACGTGTCGATTTGTGGATCGAATCTTGACACGCTTCGCCAGGCCTTCAGCGAAGTGGGCTTGGCTCCGGACATCGGTGGTCCCCACGGCAACGGCATTACCCAGATGGCCATCATCGGCTTCGACGACACGACTTACATTGAACTGATTGCGCCCATACAACCGGGAGTAACGGCCGGCTCCGACTGGTCGAAGTATATGTCCGAGGATGCGGTCGCCTGCGCCTGGGCGGTGGGCACAAACGTTTTGCTGCAGGAAGTCGACCGGCTGAAAAAAGCTGGGATTCCTGTCACGACTCCCAAGCCTGGCAGCCGAAAGCGCCCGGACGGAATGTCGGTCGAGTGGACGACAGCTGCCGCTGGCTCAGGCACTCCGGGCTCCACTCTGCCTTTCATCATCGAAGACCAGACGCCGCGCGCCTGGCGGGTGCAGACGTCAGCCAGCGTAAAAGGAGCGCCGGTCACCGGCGTCGAGAACGTAGTGCTCGGCGTCAATAACCTCGATGCGTCGATTGCCTTGTTTCGCAAGGCTTACGGCTGGGCCGATCCGTTGATTGAGACGCAAAAAGATTTCGGCAAACTCGCGTACTTCCCCGGCGAGCCGGTGATCCTGGCTTCGCCCTCGAGCGGAGGCTGGCTCTCGGAACGGCTCGCCAAATATGGCGAGACCCCGGTCGCCTACCTGCTCGCCACGCAGGACATGGCAGCGGCGGTCAAGAAGTACAGGCTCTCCGGCAATAAAACGTGGTTCGGGCAGAAGGTGGCGTGGTTCGATCCCAATCGGCTCAAGGGCGTGCGGCTGGGCGTGATCGGGCAGTAGTCGCTTGTGTGGGGACGGGCGACTCGCCCGTCCGATGGAGTAAAGATCCGCAGAGCCTTCGCACTGGCAATTGCTTGATTCCGCTTTTCGCTTTACCATCGCCTTCAGTGTCTGCCGCCAAAGACAATCCCGCGCTCCATCTCCCCACACACACAAAAGACCGGCTGGTCTCTGCTGCTCCGGTCGAAGACGATTCCTCGTTCGAGCTAAAGCTGCGCCCGCAGCGCCTGCAGGAATTCATCGGCCAGGACAAAGTGAAAGAGAATCTGGACGTAGCGATCCAGGCCGCCAAATCCCGAGGCGAAGCGCTCGACCACGTGTTGCTCTACGGACCGCCCGGCCTAGGCAAAACGACGCTCGCTAACATTATCGCCAACGAACTCGGAGCCGCGTTCCAGCAGACCTCCGGCCCTACGCTGCAAATCAAGGGCGACCTCACCGCAATCCTCACTAATCTTCGCGACCGGCAGGTGCTTTTCATCGACGAAGTACACCGCTTGCAGCCCGCGCTCGAAGAGATCCTCTACTCCGCGCTCGAAGACTACAAGCTCGACATCATGATCGGCCAGGGGCCGTCCGCACGCACGCACACCATGGACGTGAAGCCCTTCACCTTTATCGGTGCCACCACGCGCGCGGGATTGCTCTCCGCGCCGCTGCGCTCGCGCTTTGGCCTGCTGCTGCGGCTCGAGTTCTACACCCACGATGACCTGCGCGTAATCGTAGAGCGTTCCGCCGAAATCCTGGGCGTGAAAATCGATCGTCCCGGAGCCATTGAAATCGCCAGCCGCTCCCGCGGAACGCCGCGCATCGCCAACCGCCTGCTGCGCCGCGTGCGCGACTACGCCCAGGTCCGCGCCAACGGCTCCATTGATCTGTCGACGGCGCAGTCCGCGCTCAGCATGCTGGAAGTTGACCGTTACGGCTTTGATGAAGTCGACCGCAAACTGCTGCTCACCATCATCGAAAAATATCAGGGCGGTCCGGTGGGCCTGAATACGCTAGGCGCGGCGCTTGCCGAGGAACCAGACGCCATTGAAGAAATCTACGAGCCGTTTCTGATTCAGATCGGGTTTTTGAATCGGACTCCGCGCGGGCGAGTGGCAACTCAACTCGCCTATGAACACTTCGGAATCACTCCCAACCGCCGGCAGAGTTCGCTGTTCTGAGGTGGACGGGCGAGGGCGTCCGTCGCTCCACCAGCGCGTTTGACTTCCACCGCCGCAATCTGCGTTAATCACTCTTCGTCACCATCGTCATCATCCTGGCACAAACGTCAGTACGCATTGGAGGAATCATGCGCGAAGTTATCGCCACCGCCCAGGCACCGCAAGCCATAGGCCCCTACTCGCAGGCCATTCGCGCCCAGGGGCTGATCTTCACATCTGGACAGGTAGCCATTGATCCCGCCACGCAGCAGGTAATCGCCGGCGACATCAGCGCGCAAACCGACCGCGTCCTTAAGAACCTCGCTGCCGTTTTGCAGGCCTCGGGCACCAGCCTTGAAAAGGTTCTGCGCTGCACCGTCTTCCTCAAAAACATGGGAGACTTCGCCGCCATGAACGAAGTCTATGGCCGCTACTTCAAGAACGCGCCGCCAGCTCGCTCCACGGTAGAGGTAGCGCGGCTTCCGAAAGACACGCTGGTTGAAATTGATGTGATTGCGCTGGCTTGAAAGCTCGCGTATTCGAGGACAACCATTTTAGGACAACCAGAAAAGAGGCACTATGAAAGCTTTTATCGTGGCCATCGCACTGCTCGCACTGACCGACCTGGGAGGCGCCCAGAGCGCAAAGCCCGCCGCCGGTGGGCCCACCCAAGTCACCGGCGATCCCGTTAAAACTGCCAGCGGTCTCGAATATTGGGACATCAAAGTTGGCACCGGCGCGGTTGCCGAAACCGGACAGAAAGTCAAAGTCGATTACACCGGCTGGCTCACCAACGGCAAGAAGTTCGACAGTTCGGTCGGGACTGGCCATCCGTTTGACTTCAAGCTGGGCGCCAGCCAGGTCATCAAGGGTTGGGACGAAGGTGTTGTTGGCATGAAGGTCGGCGGCAAGCGGCAACTGCGCATTCCGCCCGACCTGGCCTACGGAGAAAAGGGTTATCCGGGCGTCATTCCGGCCAACGCGACCCTGATCTTCGACGTGCGATTAGTGGATGTGAAGTAGCGCGGGAGTACGAACGATCCGCAGGCTTTCGAATCGCTACGCCTTAACCACTTTGCCGCTGCGCAGGCAGGAAGTGCAGACGCGTATGTGCTTGGTGGCGGCTCCTACCTTGGCGTGAACCGGTCGCAGATTGACGTTCCAGCGCCGCTTGCTGACATTGTGGGCGTGGCTGATGGTATTTCCGAACTGCGGCCCCTTGCCGCAGATATCACAAACTCGTGCCATAACTCTAGATCCTTCCAGGGCTGTTGCCGAGACTTTTATTCTACAGGAGGTAAATCACTCTCGGACGCCGAGTCATGTTCCAACCGGCTTGCGGGGGTACCCCCCCTCCCCCTCGGTCTATTAGAATCAATACTTTAGCTGATAATTGCTGCCAAAGTCTTCAAAATACTTGGCTTAGAGGTAAAGTCCTGAGCGGATTGGGATTAGCCCGTTTTCTGAACCTTATGTCCGTTCCGCTCTACTTCTACACGCTCCGATTCTACGCACCCGGGAAACCGCGAGCCACTGACTACGAGTGCTACCCTTATTTTAACAGGGAAGTCAAGAAAATGTCCCAGGCTTCGAGCGGGAATCGTGCGATCACGCGGCCTTGCCCATCACCGGCTGCGAGCACTGGCTGCAGCGGCGCGCATCGATCGGAATCTCGCTTAGACATTCCGGACACTTCTTGGTGGTCGGATCGGCTGGCGCCGGAGCCTTGCGCATCCGCGTCACCAGGGCATTTATCGGCGTCACCACAAAGAAATAAACAGCGGCGGCAATCAGCAGAAATGAAACCACGGCGTTGATGAAATGACCCACGGGAAACAACGACCCGTTAATCGTGTAGTGAATGGCAGAGAAATCGGGTTTGCCCACGATCGCCGCGATGAAGGGCGTCAACAGGTCCGCGGTTAGCGCCGTGACCACGCCGCCAAAAGCCGCGCCAATCACCACTCCCACTGCCATATCCACAACATTGCCGCGCAGGATAAATTGTTTAAAGCCAGATAGCATTTGGAAGAATCCTCCGAGTCAGACAGGAAGGTTACCCCTCGGCTGCGGAGCTCGTCAACTAGGGCGCCTCGGTAAGAAGAGATATTGCGCTCCTTTTGCTATCGACAAGCGCAGCGCTAGCGATCTAGATTATGAGTGAAGAGAATGGCGAACGACCACAAGCCGCCCTTGGAAGAAGAGCTCTCTTTGTTTGAATCCAAGAAAGCAGAGTGGCTGAACACTCATCTCGGACAATTCGCATTAGTCGGAAAGAAAACGGCCATTGGCTTCTACCCCACCTACGAAGCAGCATTTGAAGCTGGACTGGAGGCTTTTGGAATCGGCACCGACTTTCTCATCAAGCAAGTCGTGGAACACGAACCCGTCTTTGTGATTTACTAGTCCATGGACGGCGCAAAGTACTCCCGTTCGTACTCCAGGGTTGATCTTCGAAGAACGGGTCCAAAGATCACAGTAACGATCGGTCACCCAAAGGCCACTCGGGCGCTGGCTCACAAAAAGGGTGTTGAACTTCAGAAGCCTCTTAGGGTTGAGGCTCTAATTGACACCGGGGCGTCCCGAACTGTAATTAACCCCCAAGTTGCGGCGAGCCGCGGCCTTCAGCAAACAGGCCTTGTTCGCATATCCAGCGCCGGACACATTACCGAAAGGCAGGAGTTCGTCGGTGCCATACATTTTCCGGGCCAGCAACTGCGTGAATTCGACCCGACGAGCCTAGTCGCTTGCCCTTTGCCCGAGCAGGATGTGTCGTGTTTGTTGGGCCGCGACGTCCTGGAGCGCTGGAGTCTCATGTACGATGGGCGCAGCGGGCTGGTTGAGGTTGAAGAGTAGAAACGGACGCTAGAATTCGCCTTTTTCCGCAGCTTGGCTCCTCAGATCCGCATCGGCATCACAATGTACCGGTACTTGTAATCCTCGCCTTCTGCTGGACGAAGCTGGCCGGCAGACTGGGCATCTTTCAGCTCCAGTTTCACTTCGCAGGAGCCGGTCGCTTTGATGAAGTCCATGAGGTACTGCGCGTTGAATCCTATGGCCATCGGCTCACCGTCATAGGCGACTTCGATGGAATCCTCCGACTCGCCGGTCTCGGTCGACGACGCGGAAATTTTCAACTCGCCTTTTTCCAGACGCAAGCGTACGGCGCGCGACCGCTCATCGGCGAACTGCGCCACACGCGCAATCGCGGCTCCCAGTTCCTCGCCATTCAACGCGATCGACTTCGAGATATCTTTCGGGAGCACGGCCTCATAGTTCGGGAACTGGCCGGTTAACTGGCGCGACGTTAGTAATCGCGGGCCCACGCGGAAGAACAGTGTGGACTCGTCCTTGGCGAAGTCGATGGTCTCCACATCGGAATCGAGCAGCGATTTCAACTCGTCCATCGCCTTCTTTGGAATCAGAGTTTTCATTTCTCCCGAAACACCTTCAAGCTTTTCTCCCGAGCGCTCGACGTGCGCCAGGCGGTGGCCATCGGTCGCTACCATGGTGATCGACTCGGGCTTCAGCACCATCAAAGCGCCATTCAACGTGTAACGCGACTCCTCGCTGGCAATCGCGAAGCCCGTCTTGGCAATCATGGAGCGCAGCACCGCCGCGGGAATCTTGATCACTCCCGCCGATGGAAACACGGGCAGGCTTGGGAAATTCGACCGCGCCATGCCCACCATTTTTGTGTTGGACCGTCCGCAACGAATGCTGACCCAGTGGTTCTCCAGCAACCGGATGGTGATATCGGCATCGGGCAGCAACTTTACGTAGTCGTACAGTTTGCGTGCCGGAATCGTGCAGGCGCCTTCTTTTTTTACCTTGGCGCTGCAAGAGGTGCGCAGACTCAGGTCGAGATCTGTCGCGGTTAGAAAGAGTTTGTCCCCTGCTGCTTCAAAAAGATAGTTGGAGAGGATGGGGATCGTGGTCTTGCGCTCCACCACGCCCTGAGTGGCTGTCAGTTCGCGAAGAAGCTCAAACTTGCTGACCGTGATTTCCATGGTCGTGGTCGATGCGGCTACGGCAGGGGCGACTTCCACCGGCATATTGGGTCTCCCGACTCTACTTCTGTTCTCTTCTTATATCAAATGCAAATACAAGAAAACCAGTAGTAACCGTAGGCGGTTCGGAGAAGTGGAAAACCGGTCCAGGTCCCTGCTGTTCAATTGCTTCCCTGTTAACCCTTGATGTGAACAATCACTCCCGAGCTTAGTGGAGATCACCGTACCCCACGGACCATTCTCAGGAGCATGTCCCGTCTCGCACAGCTTCCACAAACACTCCACAGCCAGACCGCAGGAAGAATAGCCTGAGAAGTGGAAAAGCCGGTGGAAACCGCCAGTTACGCGCCCAATTGCTCGGTCAGTTTATTCAGCAACCTGTTCAAATCCTTGTCGTTCTTGCGAACCTCTTCAATCTTGTCCACGGAATGCAAGACGGTTGTGTGGTGCTTGCCACCGAACTGGCGTCCAATTTCAGGCAGGGAAGCTTCCGTAAGGTGCTTGGCCAGGTACATCGCAATCTGGCGCGGATATACGATGGAGCGTGAATTATTTTTCGCCTTGATCTCCACCAGACGCAGCCCGAATTGCTCGGCTACCGCTTTCTGAATGGACTCAATCGTCACCTTGCGTGCCTGCGAATCGATGAAATTCTTCAGCACCTGCTGGGTATAGGGAAGGGTGATCTCAGCCCCGATTAGCGAAGAATGAGCCACCAGACGAATGAGCGCGCCCTCCAACTCGCGAACGTTCGAACGAATATTGGTTGCGATGAACAAGGCCACATCCGTCGGCAGCGTGACTCGTTCCTGCTCGGCCTTTTTTTGCAGGATGGCGACTTTCGTTTCCAGATCGGGCGGCTGGATGTCGGCAATCAGTCCCCACTCGAACCGGCTGCGCAGGCGATCCTCAAATTCCGCCAGCTCTTTTGGCGGACGGTCGCTGGCGATCACGATCTGCTTCATCGACTCGTGCAGCGCATTAAATGTGTGGAAGAACTCTTCCTGCGTGCGCTCTTTCTGCGCCAGGAACTGAATGTCGTCAATCAGCAGTACATCCATGGTCCGGAATTTATCGCGGAAGCTGATCATCTTGTCGTAGCGCAACGAGTTGATCATCTCGTTGGTGAACTTCTCACTCGACACGTAGCAGATCGCCGCCTGCGGCATCCGGCGCTTGATCTCGTGCCCGATCGCCTGCATCAGGTGTGTCTTGCCCATGCCTACGCCGCCGTAGAGGAACAACGGGTTGTAGGCTTTCGAGGGCCGCTCGGCCACCGCCTGGCAAGCCGCATGCGCGAACTGGTTCCCGCTGCCGATGACGAACGCGTCAAACGTGTAGCGAGGATTCAGTTGTGCCGCACTGTCCCAGTCGAACCGCCCTTGCGCCGGATGCAGGCCCGAGCCCGCCTGCTGCCCCGGACCCACGCCAGTATTCGGAGCGCCGCCCGGACCAGCGTTCGGACCGGTGTTCGAGCCCATGTTCGAATTGATATTGGAGCCAATGTTCGAACTATGAGCCGACAGGCCGCCGTTGTGCCGGATGGGCGTATTCGAAGGATCGTCTTCGGCGGTAACGAATTTCACATCCTCGTATCCGAGACCGAGGTTGTCGACCGCTTCCTGAATCAGGTCGGCATATTTGTCGCTTACGTGACGGAACTCGGCGGTGGGAATGCGCACGTACAAGACTCCATTGCTGGCGTGACTGTAGCGCGTTGGCTTCAACCAGGTGTCGTAGGAGTGCCGGTTGACTTTCTTTTCCAGGGCGTCGAGGATGCGTACCCAGGGGTTCGGGATGATGGCGGAACTGGTAAGAGACATTGTTTATCAGAATTCGAAAGCGCCGGCGCAAAAACGTCCGGGAAAGACCAATCTTGAAAAATCGTTTCCTGCAGAGCAGAGTCTGTTTTGCAGTACGGGTTGTCTGTGAAATTTATTACGAGACGAACCGCATACTAGCACAAAAAAATCGCCGCGGCGGTGGGTTGCAACAAAAAAATTCCGCGCGAGCGCTTTATCGAATCGCGATTTATGTCCGCTGTCAAGTGTCGAGAAACTAACTGCCGCGCAAACTGTGCAATGTGAAAACAAGTGAGAAGTCAGAAGTCAGATTGCAAAAGTGAAAACCAAAAACTACGTGATGCCTTTACTTGCGACCTCTAACCTCTGCAATTTGACCTCGCGTCAGATTGTCCGTCGCTCCCGCCTCGCAAAAGCCGGAGCCGTCGACTTATAACTCGCCGGATAGACGACTACCGACCGGCGTCCACCTTCGCCATCGCTTTCAGTGCGCAAATCTTTTTCCTCGCGCAATGCCAGGTGCACGATACGCCGCTCCCGCGATGACATGGGCCCGAACCGGTAGGGCTCGCTCGTGCGCCGCACCTGTTCCGCCGCCACCCGCGCGGCAAGTTGCAGCTCGTCGATCCGCATCGCCCGGAAGTTCTTGCAGTCGAACCAGATCTTCTCGTGCTCGTTGCCCTGCAGGTGCAGGATCTCCGACGCCAGCAACTCGAACGAACGCAGCAACTCTCCGCTTCGCTCGAGCAACAGCGCCGAATCCGGCCCGGCAAACTCGACCAGAATTTCGGGATGCTCCCACTCGCGATTCTGCGCGATCGGAGGATCGACCGTGATTCGATACTTCAGCTTGAAGCCGCCATTAGAAATGACGGCCTGCAGAAATTCCCCAATCTGTTTAGCGGCAACAACCTTGTCTGTGATCGGCATAGTTAGTTCTCGGCTTCTAGCGTCTAGCTACTAGCTTCTTGCTTGAACACTGATGGTAAAAGTGTCAGGAGCTAGCAGCCAGGAGCTGGTGGCTAGAAGCTCACTTCTCTTTCTTACGCGCCCGCTTCGCAATCATCTCCCGCATCTCCCGCCCCAGCGACGTGCGGTTGAGAGCGGCTTGCTGCACGATGCCGATCAACTGGCCCATCGCCCAATACAGACCCAGACCCGCGGGCAGGTTGAAGCTGATGTAGCCCATCATGACCGGCATCATAAGATTCATCATCTTTTGTTGCCCGGGATCCATGCCGCCCTGGGGCGTCATCCGTTGCATGAAAAACATCGTGACCACAATCGCAATGGGCAGAACGTAGCGCGGATCGGGCGCGGAAAGATCGTGAATCCAGAGCCACGGCGCATGGCGCAGATCCATGGCCACGTTGAGCATCCGATAATAAGCAAACAGAAACGGCATCTGGATCAGGAGCGGCAGACATCCGCCGGCCGGATTCACGCCTTCCTTCTTATACAGCGCCGAAATCTCCTCGTTCATTTCCGCTTTGCGCGGATCCCGCAAACTATATTTCTTATATTTTTCCTGGATCGACTTGATCTGCGGCGCCACGCGCTGCATCTTCAGCATCGACTTCATCTGCGAGAGCCGCAGCGGCAGCAGCGCCAGGTTGATGACCAGCGTCTGCAACAGAATCGCCCAGCCCCAGTTGTGGACGATGTGGTTGTACATCCACTTCAACCACAGAAACAGCGGTCGCGCGATGATTCCCAGCCAGCCGAAGTCGATGATCGCCCGCAAGTCGGGTTCCGCGCCCGTAATCCCCGGCACCGAAACCGATTCCAGATCCGCCAGCGCCTTCGGGCCCACATAGATTCGAAGGTCGCTCGGGCCCTTCGGGCTGCCCACCGCCGCGCCCAGCACGTCCATCTTGTCCATCTGCTTCGAATCGGACCCGCCATGCGGGATTTCAATCGGATTCCGCAGCGTCACCATCGCCGCGTTCCTCGGATCCGCCGGCAAGAATACGGCCGCGAAATACTGGTCCGACAATCCTGCCCAATCAAACGGTCCGGGCAGCGTGTTGCCGCCGCTGATCTTCTTGATCGCCAGCCGCTCAACCTTGTCGTCGTACTGATAAACGATCTGTCCGGAAGCGTATTGCGGCCCGGTCATATCCGAGCCAAACCCTGATGGCCACGTCGGGAACGCCGCAACCGGCACGCCCTTCTGAGTGACCTCGGTCTTTACCCCCACCACATAGCTGTTGGGATCAAACGAATAGCTCTTCCGTACCGAGAGGTCGCCATCGTCGTACGCGAAATAGATTGTCGCGGGAGCGGTGAGTTTGTCAGGGAGGGGGAAGGGGCCGGGGAGATCAGTCGCGTGGTGTCCGAGTGTCCCCACATACAGCGCCGTGTTCAGCTTTTCGCGCAATGCCTCGTCATACGACCACAACGTCAGCGGATACCCATATTTCCCCGCTGCTGCCGTGTTCACCAATTCGAGCTGTCCGCCTTTATCGTCGGTGTATTTCTTCAGCACCCAAGACTTCACCCGCGCGCCGCGATTGGTGAACACGATCCGGTAGACGTCGTTTTCAATCACCGTCTCCGATTCTTTTGTCGCCTGCGGCTGCGGCGGGCTCGATTCGCGTGCCACCTTTATGCCCGGAGGGACAAAGTCCGGCACACGTTGTTGTAACGAGTTCTGCGATGAGTTCTGCGTGGGGACGGCCGCCGCCGGCTGTCCAGACGAGTGCTCCGCAGCGCTCCCCGTCTTCACCGGAGGCTGCGGCCCATACTTTTTCATTAACGGCTGGAACAGCATGATGACCAGGAACGTCAGCGCAAATACCAGCAGCAGCCTGCGCTCCATCCCGGGTTCTTGTTGAGGATTGTTAAATTCCGCCAAATCAGTAACTCATCTCTCGCGGCGGCTCAGCACCGCCAGACCTTCCCGTAGAGACGGGACTTATCCCGTCTCTGACGCTGCAACCAGTTCCACGCTTCACCACCGGATCCAGTCCGCCCGAAGCCAACGGATGGCAGCGCAACACCCGCCAAGCCGCCAATGCCCCGCCGCGCACGGCGCCATATCGTTCCACCGCTTCCAAGGCATATTCCGAACACGTTGGCACGTAGCGGCACGACGGCGGAAACAGCGGCGAAATCCATCGCTGATAAAGTCGAAGCAACGCCAGCGTCAGAGTTTTCATTTCTTCATTTCTCCATTCTCCGACAGCTTTTTCGCGATCACATCCAGCGCCCGCCCCACTTCTTCGAGCACCACCGAAAATTCCAAGGTCAGCACCGACTTCTTCGGATTGATCACGACATCCACCGCCCCCGCGTCCTTCAGCGCCAAACGCCGCAGCCGCACTGCTTCGCGCAGCCGCCGCTTGATCCGGTTCCGATCGACCGCGCCGCCGAGCACCCGTCCTACCGTGAACCCGACGCGCGCAAGCTTTTCTGGTGAAGCAATTTCCGGCGCAGCGCTCTCCTCCCGCCGCAGATAAAACACGGTCATGTGCGAGCAAAAATGCCGCCGCCCCTGCTTGTACACGCGCTCGAAGTCGGAGTGCTTGAGCAGACGGCCCGAGCGCGGAGAGCCGCGCGGAAACGCCGCCTCCGCGTTGGCCGCGGTGTGCTCTCGACTCCGCTCCGGAGCATCGGCGCTCACCAGCTCACAATCCTGCACAATAGCTACTAGTAACGACCGTTAGTAATAGTAATTTAGTAATAGTAATAAAGACGGCCTTTGCCGTCCGTTGTGGGGAAACTAATCGCGGAAACCCGGCGCGACGGAAACACGCTTGCGCCCTTTGGCCCGGCGGCGCGACAGCACAGCGGCTCCGCTTTTCGTCTTCATGCGAGTCCGGAACCCGTGCTTCTTCGAGCGCTTGCGCTTGTTGGGTTGAAATGTACGTTTCGGCATCGAAAATTCCTGCTCCCTGATTGAATCAGATGGCTTAAGGCAAACCGTAAGTATAAATGACGCGCGGCGGATGCAGCAAACGGAGCGTGGGTACGATGTGGCGACGGGAAAAACGGCTACACCCCCCACCACCACGGACTTGGACCCCTGGGCCACGCGGGGCGCGCTCGCGAGCGGGTAGAGCCCAGGGACCGCGTCGCTACCAGAACAAGTTAGCGCTGCTTGCTACTGAGCTTTGGGATCGGCACTTCTTCAAGGTTAGCTACAATCTGCGGATATTTGGGATTATCGTTGCACTTCACCCTGTACCCATGGTGAGAATGCAACTCGTGAGCAAGCTCTGCGCTACAAAATGCATAATGTTTGGCGACGAACGCTTCCTGCTCCTCCGAGAATACGTCGAATTTCATACGGTTCTCGCCTTGAGCCCTTGCCATGACTTTCTTTGCGTATGGCCGGATCACGATCGTTTGACCTTTCGCCACCAGGGGAGTTGCCACGCCCGGCAGAGCTGAACGGACAATCCTCCCTCGCGCATATCCACGATCGATCTCTGGTCCACCCCGCTCAGCCGCCGCTTTGGCGGCCTTATCAACCTCTTTCAGATATGGATCTTTCTTTCCTTTCGTTTGATGGAAGGTTACCGAGACTCTGGACCGTTGCCGAACAGTCGCGTAGACGGATAGGAAGTCCTTCCAAAGGTTAACGTTCATCCTTGGCTCGTTGTAAATGTTCCGCCAGCCGTTGCGACGCCAGGCGGCGGCTCTCGCGATGTTGTCTTTTACGTAGCTCGAATCTGTGATGACTTGGACCCTTGTCACCCCCGGCCAGGGCGAATTGTTCAAAATCCAGCGCAGCGCCTCAATGCAGGCCTTGAGCTCCATTCTTTGATTCGTACTTTCGATGTAGCCCATGTCGAGAATCTGGTCAGGCTTGTCCGTGATGAAATCGGGATAAATAACAATCGCGGCAGCGCCTGAACGGTATCCACGTTGCTGGAGACAGGACCCGTCAGTCCTAATGTGGATCGCATGAGGGTCCAGCTGCACTGAGCCTCCTGAAAATCACGATGGAACCTTCTTCTGCGCGGCACGCCCCCAAGGGATCCCGACCACTCACCGCGACCTCCCGCATAAACCCTTACATGAAATGCAGCAACAAACGGATCTGCGTGTTCACGAGATCACGGACGTACGTCGCGAGCCACGACCCAGCCTCGCTCCCAAAATGCGATTCACTAAATTGATTCCTCGCCTTGTCTACCGCGTACGCTGATGACGTGATTCCGTTCAGAACCTCGTCAGGATATTCCTTGATCTCCTGTTTGAGATAGGCTTTAACCTCTTTTGCGAGCGTTATGATCTCATGCGAATATGGTCCGGTCTTGTCTTTTGCGCGAACGAACGCCCCCAAGAACCCCTCGAGGCATGTATAGGAAAGCGTGACGGCCCGATCGTAATTCCCTCCAACAATGGCGGCGTCTATCTCCGCCAAATACCCGTTCAACCGGTCCCCGTTCCAAGCCTCAACAGGAACAGTGGCCGTCGGCGCGAGTGTCCCTCCGCCAAGCAATCTCCTGATCTCCGAGACCTGAACAGCGTTTCCATCAACTGCTTCCAGCTCGTCCAAGAGGGCACCTACCGCCCGCACCCGGATGCCTTCGTTGAGATCCATCAAAATATCTTGGAAGAAATAACGTCTCGTTGTGCTCTTTCCCGCCCTGTTCCGCCCATCGATGTATTTGTTGTAATTCGGAATATCCTCGTCGAATTCCTGCATCGCTCGGATGAATCTGGGACCGGAGAAGTACGACTCACCTGGAGTATCCATGAGCATCATCAAGCGCTTGAAGACAGCGTTCCATTTGATCGCCATGCCCACGCCTTTTGAACGGCCCTACTTTTCGTTTCATTTCGGAGAACTCGCCGAATGTAGTTTTCGGGCCTCATCGAGATTAATTCTGAAACTGTATCCGTGCTTCTTAAGCAATCCCAACAGTTCAGCTCCATTCATTAGTGTCACTGGCTCATTGTTGGCGAATGCAAAGGCATCTGCACCGTAGGTACTTGTGGTTACAAGAATTCCCCTCGATGCACCTTCCTTTCTCACTACAGCACACAAATCCCTGACCGCACTCACATCGACCGTATTTGTGTACCTCTTGGCCTGAATCACGTATTTTCCACCATGAATTGGGTCCGGATCGAATGCGATGGCATCAACGCCTCTGTCTCGGCTTGCCTGCGTGATCTTAACCTCCGCCCCTCGTCCGACGAATTCCTTTTCGAATAGCTCCCGTATTAAATGCTCGAAATCTTGCCAATCCATTGCTGCCAGATTTGTTGCCGTTCCGAGCATGTTCAAAACAGCTTTAGGATCTACAAATCTGGAATCGTTCTTGTTCAAACTGAGGGCCGGTTCAATTGGAATAATGTCAACGAGCCTTCCGGCTGATTTTCCGTTCAGGCTTTCAAATGCCGTCAGCGGATCCAGTTTTGTTAAATTGAGTGATTCGACTTGGGCTTGTTCAACCATCAATGATGCTGTGTAGGCTCTCGTCTTCAGCCCGGTTTTTGGATCGTCAAATTCGACCCAGCCATTGATAACCAGGAGCTTGATCGTTTGCGCGTCATCATTACGGAATAACTCATATGCAAATCGCAAAAGGATTGCAGGATGAATTTGTGGCGTCAGCTCCCTTTTCTCAGTTTGATTCAGGGGCTTGGACACAGGCCCGCTCTTTAAGAAGACGGTTTTAACGGGGGGTCTGTGTACTACGTCGGGTAAAGCGACTTCGACAATTAAGATTTTTTGCTCCTCGTCGAAATCAGCTGCCCAATTGCGCGGAATCGTGCTTGGTAATGTCAAACTGCCAAGAACATGATCCACCCTCGCTATGACGTGTTTTGGAGATCCCACGCGGAATCCTTCCGCCATAGTTCCGATACGTTCCTTTTGTTCTTGGCATTGCCGCGAATACCTTTCGCGATGACTCTTGAATTTCGAGAGCTCTTCTCTTCCCAACCCTTTAGTTATTTCAGCGTACTGCGTCCAGCGTTTGTGGTTCTCGATATTCCAATCGTGAATACGTTTATTGAGTTCGTCACATTCCGATAGCAGGGCCGAGCGCCGGTGGTTGTATTCAGCAACAATTTTTTGCTCATATTGAAAGAATTGTGCAATTTGTTTTGTAGTCACCTTCGAAAAATCCGACTCAAAAGTTGCTTCCTGTAAGAGGAGCTTTATCTCCGCGAATTCTTCGAAGTCCAAGAGAATGCTTTTCGGCGGATGGGCAGAATATTCGCAGCTTTGTCCTAGGATGTTTGCTTCTTTGTCGACCCAGGTCGTGGCCTCCGGACGAAGAATAGCGTCCAGATCTCGAGCATTCAGTTCACCATGAGCGTTCTCGGGGTTGGTGGCAAGTACGAGTGGAACAAAATCTTGCTTGGCCCAGCTGGGACGCTGAGGAGTCCACACCGCAGTCGACTGAAACCGAGTGAACTCAGAAAGCGTACCCGCAATCTTTAGCTGGGCTTCCTCCAGCTCGTTCGGTAAAAACACTCTGACGTTCCGGGCGAGATTTGCTTTGCGCTGCGAAGATTTATCCTGCCGTTTCTTGGTTAACGACTGACTAAAAGCTTCACTGGCTTCATTGAGGCCACTCGCAAGCGCCTGAAGAACCTTCACAATGATCCATCCGAGGATCAACACCACCACCAGCGCAATGGATAGTTCTTCGGGCAATTCTGCTGTCCTGCCCTCTCAATGTACTTCAGAGTAGTCCATTTTTCGCAGGAATTTACCTGATCGAAGTTAGCGATGCCCTTTCGTTAGCACGCGCGCTCGTTTTTGTTTTTGTGAATATTGTTTTCTCTGTGTTCTGCGACTGCGGCCACAATTTTCCTGTAGGTGTTTACGCGTACATGTGCGCGTAGCGCTTTTTCAATGGTGTGCTGTCCAATTCCCCTCCGGCGTAACTCGCGCTGTAATTTAGCTTCCTGGATCTCGCGCTTAAGAAAATCGGGAAGTACGATTTTGCGGCTTTTCCCATATTCGATCACCCTGAACCCGGTTTCGTCATTATCGGCAACTACACTGAGATCGTCGCCCTGCGCCCACATTGAAGACGTTTCCTTGTCAATATAGCGCCACATCCTACCCAGCAAACCGAGCGCGGGTAGGATGTGGCGCCGGCAAAATGCTCCCCTGGCGTTCTGAGCCTCATTCCGTTGGGGAAAATGGATTCTGAGGCCGGAGACCGGGGCGCGGGAAACGGCAGAGCGAGGCGATTCGGATTGACATTGTTTTGGCTGGGAGGATAATGTCGTCTTCCCCGGGCAGTTTCCCCCAACATTTTGCAGACTCTTTGTGACCGGAGGGTCGCCGTGAAATCTTATCTGCATTCGTTGCTTGCGTTGTTTCTATCCTGCTCTTTGGCGGCCCAGACGGCGTCCCAAGCTCCTGTCGCTTCGACGGCGCAACAACCCGCACAGCCAGCGGCACAAGAGCAGGCAACACAGACGGACTTCACGTCAAAGAAAGGATTCGTGCTCGAAGACGACACTCCGGTAAGGCTCCGACTGAATCGAACCGTATCATCCGCTGATGCACACGTTGGCGACACCGTGGACTTTGAAACACTGGGCGACATCACCGTAAACGGCACGCTCGTCATTCCAAAAGGAGGGTTGGCGTTCGCGACAGTTACCGAAGCACAACCCAAGAGAAGAATGGCCCGTGGCGGAAAACTCGACATGAACATCGATTATGTGAAGCTAGTTAGCGGGGAGAGGGCGGCGCTACGAGCCGTCAAAGGCGGCAACGGCGGCGGACACACGGGCGTGATGGTAGCCGGAATGGTTGCGACAGGCATTTTCTTCTTTCCAGTCGCGCCGCTTTTCCTGTTCATGCACGGCAAGGACATCAGCATTCCGAAGGGGACCGAGATCACCGCATATGTGAACGGAGACATCAAACTGGACATCGCTAAATTTCAGCCCGCTATTCCGGCTAATGCGCCAGCACAAGGCGCAGCCGCGGGTGTCGCCAGCGACAACGTGGGCCCCTTGTCTGCGAAATTGCACTTAGAGTCCGATCCGTCGGGTGCTGACGTCGAAATCGACGGCAGTTTCGTTGGCAACACGCCTTCCGATGTTCAGGTCACAGAGGGTGAACACACCGTCTCGGTGAAGAAGACGGGATTCAGGGACTGGGAGCGAAAGCTGAAAGTCAGTGGTGGGAGCAGCGTGCACCTAAACGCGGAACTGGAGAAGGCCGCGAATCAATAGCAGCAGCTTGCCGGTGCCTGGGGCTCGGTGCGCGCTCGCTAGCGGGGTGGGCGCGCACCGAGGGAGACACTGTCGCTGAGGATCTAGAACAGACTCGCCAGCTTACTTGGTGGGATTGACCATCGGAATCACCGTGGAGAACTGCAGGTTGATCAGGAGGTCGATGCGGCGATCGATCTGGTACCACAGCGCAGTCTTCTGAGTCGAGATAACCTTCTCAAACACCGGAACATACTTCATACGCAATTCGAGGAGTTGCTGGTCAACGGCGGTCGATCGCTTGATGTAGTCCTGCGCCTGCGCATCGCTCATGGTGTTGTAGTTGGCTGCATAGTCCTTGATTACCGCCCAGCGTTCGTCATTGGCTTTGACGGCTTCCTTTCTGTACTGGTCAAAGATAGGCCAGAACTTGGTGGCCTCGTCGGGGGTGAGAATCATGTTTTGCGCGACGATCGCTTTCCGCTGTGCGCGTAAGTCCGCCCGCAGCATCTCGACGTCTTGATCTGAAATGTTACCCGATTGTGCGCCCGCTCCCGAAGCGCTCTGCGCGGCGGGCTGCTGGGACGCTTGTGCGAACATCGATGCGCTGCATGCGAACAGTACGCTGACGACAACCACGACGGCTTTGATACTCTTCAATTTCTGCATTGTTGTCTCCCTCCGAATGTCTAATCTCTAATTTCTAAAGGACAGTTTCAAGTATTGGCGACCACGCCGGGCTGGAGCCTCCACACCCTCTCCTGTGTTGCTCTTCGTCGATCGTCAGGAGAGCCTAGCGAAATGCGCTTGGAGTACCAACTGGCAAAAATGACAGCCATCCAGAACACGATCGTGAGTGTAATCACCTTCCATTACCCCACGAAGGGCGACGGGCGCTCAATCTATCACGATCACGAAGCCTATTCAAACTGACCACTGCCACGACAGGCTCGTCCTCTAGCGCTGCCGTCGTTGTCGAAAGTGGATGGTTAGTGAGAGACAAACGTTAGAGTAAACATTCAGCGTGAGTGCGGTGTCACATAGAATGTTCGTGTGAACCTGGACGACACGATCGTCGCCATCGCCACCCCGCCCGGCCGCGGCGGCATTGGCATAGTCCGCCTGGCAGGTCCCGAGGCGCGAGCCATCGCGACGCCCATGCTTAGTCGCGGCGGCGAACTGGAACCGGGCCGAGCCATCCACTGCGATCTGATCGAACCGTGTGACACTCCAGTCCGCGAAACAGCCGACGTCTCCCCAACTCACGGTGGTGCCGGCGGAGCTTCGCTCCGCTCGACGGCCGAGGGCGGCCGTCCCTACGAAACCCAATCCCGCATCGACGAAGTCGTAGTCACTTACTTTGCCAAGCCCCACTCCTACACCACCGATGACATCGTAGAAATCTCCGCCCACGGTTCCCCCGTAGTGCTGCGCCACATCGTCGAACTGGCGTTAGCCCGCGGCGCCCGTCTAGCCGAGCCTGGAGAATTCACCATGCGCGCCTTTCTCAACGGACGCCTCGACCTGACCCAAGCCGAAGCCGTCCGCGACCTCATCGACTCGCAAACTTTGTTCCAGGCGAAAGTGGCCGCCCAGCAATTAGAAGGAGCGCTCTCCAATCGGCTGAAGCCGATCAAGAAAAATTTAGTTGACCTGATCGCCCTGCTGGAAGCCGGCATAGATTTCGCCGAAGACGACGTGTCCGTAGCGCAAGACGCCACCATCCTCGAGCGCATCGCGAAAATCAAAGCGCTGCTGGAGCAGCTGGCGGCCACGTTTACTTACGGCAAGCTGGTTCATCAGGGGCTGACCCTGGCGATTGTTGGTCGTCCGAATGTCGGCAAATCGAGCCTCTTCAATCGCCTGGTCGAGCGCGAGCGCGCCATCGTCACCGCCCAGCCCGGCACCACCCGCGATCTGGTGAGTGAAACCGTTTCCATCGGTGGAATTCCCGTGGAACTGGTGGATACTGCCGGCATCCGCCGTGCGCTCGACGAGGCCGAAAGCATCGGCATCAGGAAATCAATGGAAGCCCTGGCCGACGCCGACTTAGTCCTCGTAGTAGTCGACAAAACTCAGCTGCTGAACGAAGAGGATCAGGAATTGTTGCGCCAGATAGAAGGCCGCCCGGCGATCATAGTGGAGAACAAATCCGACCTGCTGGCCGGGGGTGGAGATGTGCACTGGACGGGGCGGAGCCCCGTCACCACACGAGCCATCTCCGCGCGCCGCATCCCCACCTCGGCTCTAACCGGCGAAGGCATCCCCGCGCTGCGCGCCGCCATTCTCCAACATGTGGCGGGAGACTCCGCCACGCAGCAAGAATCCGGGTTCCTGACCAGCGTTCGTCACCAGAAACTTGTCCACGACGCGGTAACTGGGCTCGACGCCGCAACCAACGCCGTAGGCGCGCGCGTCCCCCACGAGATGCTTCTGCTCGATCTCTACGCAGCCCTGCGCCCCCTCGACGAAATCACTGGCGCCACCACTACCGACGACATCCTCAACCTCATCTTCGGTACCTTCTGCATCGGAAAGTAAATATCATGCTTGAAATGTGAATTTCTTTTACGTTTCTGATCCGGTTTTTTCGGGAACTTTGCGCACCGACGCCGCGTATTATCAAAACAGGACACGTATGGAACTGAAAATCGACGGCCTTTCCAAAACTTATGCCAACGGGGTAAAAGCTCTTAACAACGTTTCACTCACCATTCCGCACGGGATGTACGGGCTGCTCGGTCCTAACGGAGCGGGCAAGAGCACGCTGATGCGGACCATCGCAACGCTGCAGGAGGCCGATTCGGGGAGCATGCGGCTGGGTGAGATCGACGTGCTCAAGCAAAAGGATGAGGTGCGCAAGCGGCTGGGCTACCTGCCGCAGGAGTTCGGCGTCTATCCGCGGATCTCGGCGCAGGACATGCTCGATCACCTGGCAATCCTAAAGGGCATCGGCGGCTCCAAGGAGCGGAAAGAACTGGTTGCAGCCATGTTGAAGCGGTGCAATCTTTACGATCTGCGCAAGAAATCTCTTACCAGTTTTTCGGGCGGCATGCGGCAGCGCTTCGGGATTGCCCAGGCGCTGATCGGTAATCCGCAACTGCTGATTGTGGACGAGCCCACGGCGGGCCTCGATCCCGGAGAACGCAACCGCTTCTACAACCTGTTGGCCGAAGTGGGAGAGCAGGTCATTGTCATTCTTTCCACCCACATTGTTGAAGACGTCACCGACCTGTGCACCAAGATGGCCATCATTCACGAGGGGCGGGTGCTGTATGAGGGCAAGCCCGACGACGCGGTGACGGAACTTAATGGGCGAGTGTGGCAGCGCTCCATCGCAAAAGCCGATTTACCAGGCTACGAGCAGCGGTATCGCGTGATCTCCAACCGCCTGGTGGCCGGACATCCGCACCTTCATGTTCTTAGCGCCCAGTCGCCGGAGGACGGGTTCGCACCCAGTGTCCCCGACCTTGAGGATGTCTTCTTCACGCGAATTCGTGGGTGGAACTAAGCCATGTTCCTGCACATTGCGTGGTTCGAAATTCGCTACTGGCTGCGTTCGTGGATGCTCTGGATCTTCACGCTGATCATTGCGGCGATGATCTTTGGCGCGGCTAGTACCGATCACATACAGGTCGGCGGAGCGCTCACTAACACCTTCCGCAATGCGCCCTACGTGATCGAGAACTACTACGCGATCATCAGCCTGATTTCGCTGCTGATGGTGACGGCTTTCGTGAATTCGGCGGCGGCGCGCGATTTCAGCCACAACACTTATCAGATCGTTTTTACGACTCCGGTACGCCGACGCGACTTTCTGCTTGGACGATTCTTCGGAGCGACCCTGGTATCGACGATCCCGATGCTCGGGGTGTCCATTGGAATCCTGCTTGCGAAATACATGCCATGGGTGGAACCAGAACGCTGGGAAGGCGTCATCTGGAGCGCCCACTTGAAAGGAATTCTGGTCTTCGCGGTGCCCAACTCCTTCTTCATGGCCGCGATACTTTTCACCATCGCGGTGCTGGCCCGCAATGAGATCATCTCGTTCGTCGGAGCATTGCTGATCCTCACAGGCTATGTGGTTTCGGACGCCCTGGTGAGCGATATTGAGCGCGAGCACATCGCCGCGCTGGTTGATCCTTTCGGCATTCGTACGTTTGCCATCGCCACCAAGTACTGGACCGTGGCGGAAAAGAACACAATTTCGTTGGGCCTGAGCGGAACCATGCTCTGGAATCGGCTGCTGTGGATTGGCGTTGGAGTGCTCTTCCTGGTCTTTGCCTATTACCGTTTCAGTTTTGCCGAGCGGCGTCAAAAGGCGCGCAAGACGCACGAGATTCTGGAAACCTCTCCGACTTCGGTGGTTCTTCCCACGGTCGCGTCCAGAGCCAGTTCATGGGAGATGTATTTCTCTTCGGTCAAGATTCACCTTGCTGGGATTTTCAAGGGCACGGTTTTTATTGTGGTCCTGCTGGCGGGTTTGTTGAATTGCGTCCCAGGCATGGCAGTCAGCGCACGTGAGGGATATGGGAACAGTACGCTCCCCGTTACCTATTGGTTGTTGCAGATTATTGCCGGTTCACTGTACCTGTTCCTGATTGGGTTGATCACGTATTACTCGGGTGTACTGATCTGGAAGGATCGCGATGCTCACATGGACGAGATTACGGATTCGCTCCCCGTGCCCGAGTGGATCTCGTACGCGTCTCGCTTTACGGCGCTGGCCGCCATGGTGATGTTGGTGCAATTTCTCGCCCTGGTTAGCGGAGTCATTATTCAGGCCAGCTACGGATACCATCGCTATCAGCTGGGACTCTATCTAAACCAGCTCTTTGTGCGCGATCTCTCGTTTTTCTTCTTGCTCGGAGTGCTCGCGTTCTTCGTCCACGTATTGTCGCCGAACAAGTATGTTGGCTACTTTGCTTACATCGCTTTTCTGATCGTCAATCTTTTTATCTGGAAGCCGCTCAACGTAGCTTCGGACCTGGCCCAATTCGGATCCACTCCGGACGTCACCTATTCGGATATGTTCGGCGATGCCCCGTATATCACCGGCTGGCGGTGGTTCACCTTGTACTGGGTTCTGTTCTGCGGCCTGCTGGCCATTGCCACGGTCATGTTCTGGCCGCGCGGCAAGCAGGCGCGATGGGCTGAACGCTGGCGGATTGCGCGTCTTCGTTTTATCAGCCCGTGGCCCTCGCTTGCGTTGGCTTGCCTGATGTTGTTCGCAGCGACGGGAGGCTGGATTTTCTACAACACCAAAGTCCTCAATAAATTGATCGGGCCCAAGGACCAGCTGGCCATACAGGCGGATTACGAGAAAAACTACAAGCAATTCGACCGGATGCCGCTGCCGCGCGTCCGCAGCGACAAGTACTGGGTGGATATCTTTCCCGAGACCCGCAACATGACTATGCGCGTGCAGGAAGAGCTTTATAACCCGTATCCGCAGCCGCTGAGTGAAATCCATTACACGGTTGACCGGAACTACGACACCGACATCCAGATTCCCGGTGCGACGCTGACCAAAGACGACACCCGGCTGGGCTATCGCATTTACCGCTTCGCGCCTCCGCTTCAGCCGGGCGAAGCGCGTACCGCAGTGTTTACAGTCAAGAGCAAGAATCGCGGATTTGAAGACCCCCCCAGCAATGTGGAGATCACGCAGAACGGGACATTCTTCAACAATTCGGTGGCTCCAGTGGTCGGCTATGTGACGGAGCGCGAAATCACGGACCCGAACGACCGGCGTAAATACCATTTGGGCGAGCAGGAACTGATGCGGCCGCTGGAGCGCAATTGCACCGACGATTGCCGGGACAGCTATATCCGGGACCACTCGGACTGGGCGGACGAGGAAACCGTGATCAGCACTTCTCCCGACCAGATTGCGATTGCGCCCGGCTCGCTGGTGCGGGAGTGGCAGGAGAATGGACGACGCTATTTCCAATACAAACTCGACCATCCGTCGCTGCGTTTCTACTCGTTCATGTCAGCCCGTTATGAGG
The DNA here is from genome assembly GCA_963747545.1 of uncultured Acidobacteriaceae bacterium. GTDB lineage: Bacteria > Acidobacteriota > Terriglobia > Terriglobales > Acidobacteriaceae > Acidiflorens. The sequence continues at coordinate 1,368,330 of CAVVFQ010000007.1, forward strand.
TGCAACGCGAGGAGTGGAATGGCATCAAGCTTGAGGTTTACTACGACAAGGATCATCCGTGGAACGTGCCGCGGATGATGAAGTCGCTGAAGAAGTCGCTCGAGTATTACACGCAGAACTTCGGCCCGTATTACCAGAAAGAAGCGCGGATCATCGAATTTCCGCGGGTGGCGACCTTCGCCCAATCCTTTGCCGGCACGATGCCGTATTCGGAATCGATCGGCTTCATCGCCAACCTGAATCATCCCGACGACATTGACATGGTTTATTACGTGGTGGCGCACGAGATGGGGCACCAGTGGTGGGCGCACCAGGTGGTGGGCGCGGACATGCAGGGGGCGACGCTGCTGTCCGAATCGCTGGCGCAATACTCGGCGCTAATGGTGATGGAAAAAGAGTACGGCCGCGATACCATGCGGAAATTTCTGAAGTATGAAATGGATAACTACCTTCGCTCGCGTGGCCGGGAGCGGCACAAGGAACAACCGCTGCTGACGGTGGAATCCGAGCAGGGGTATGTTCACTACCGCAAGGCGAGCGTGGTGTTGTACTACCTGAAAGAAATGATCGGAGAAGAAGCGGTGAATCGCGCGCTGCGCAAGGTGATTAAGCAATATGCCTACAACGCGCCGCCGTATCCCACGTCGTATGCACTGGTGGATGCATTGCGCGAGGAGACGCCGCCACACTTGCAATACCTGATCAAGGATTTGTTCGAAGACATCACCTTGTTTTCAAATCGCACCCTGGATGCCACGGCGGTGAAACGTTCGGATGGCAAATATGACGTCACCATCAACGTGGAAACGCACAAATACAAAGCGGACGCCAAGGGCAACGAGACCGAAGTGCCGATGGATGACTGGATCGATATCGGCGCCTTCGCCAAGCCGGGAAAAGGCCTGAAGTACGGCCAGACGCTCTACCGCGATCGAGTTCACATCGCGAATAACAAGTCGACGTACACTTTCGTGACGGCAGAGATGCCGGACGTAGCCGGGGTTGATCCCTTTCTGTTGCTGATCGACCGGATTCCGGACGACAACACGAAAAAAGTTACGCTGACGAGTGCGCCGGCTGCGTCGACGAATCAAGTTCACGGCCAGTGAGAATCCCGGGGGATGCCCCCGGCACGAGACAACTCCTTAGTGCCCTGGTAGCGGGGCCAAGCCATTCAAAAGATCGAACTTCCCTGGGGAACGCTCCAACTGCCCGACAAGAATTGTACAAACAGATGACACCGTGTTGACAATCTGCCTGCCACTGCGGAACTAGGATTCGACCTGCAAGCCGGATCGAGGAAGTATCGTTCAAGCGTCGAGCGCTCCGCGACTTACTGCTCTCCACTCCGGCTCCCACAATCTAAGGAGGATTCTGTTATGCAGCGTCGCAAGATTGCTTTCACGATTTGCCTCGGGCTCGCGGTAATGCTCGTTTCGAGCGCAGCCCTGGCGCAGTATCAACTCACGAATCTGGTTTCGAACCAGGGAAACACGGCCAGGTACATGGATCCGCAGCAGGTGAACGGCTGGGGGCTGGCTTATGGGCCAGGCGGACCCTTCTGGGTCAGCGATCAAGGCTCCGGCTGGTCGACACTTTACACCGGCAGGGGAGTCAAGGAGGGTTTGGAGGTTTTAATTCCATCGGCCACTGGCGCGGGCCCTGGTCAGCCGACTGGGATTGTCTTCAACGGGACGGGAGAATTTCCAGTGCAGGACTGGTCGGCCTTCTTCATTTTCGCGACTCTGGATGGGACCATCAGCGGCTGGGCTCCGCAGTCCAACCCCAACGACGCGATCATCGCGGTGAATAACTCGGCGTCTGGCGCGAACTACACTGGCCTTGCAATTACCAACAGGCCCTCGGGCAATCTTCTTTATGCCGCCAACCTTGCCAACAACGTAGTCGAGGTGTACGACGGAAGCTTCAAGCTCGTCAATACGTTTACCGACACCACTTTGCCGGCGGGTTACGGGCCGTTCGGTATCCAGGACATCAATGGACTGGTCTATGTGTCGTTTGCGCTGGTATCGACAGCTCCGAGCGGCCGAATCGATATCTTCCAGGAGGACGGAACGTTCGTAAAAACACTCGCGGAGGGTCCGCCCTTGAACCAACCCTGGGGCTTCGCGGTGGCGCCCCGGAACTTTGGACCGTTGAGCAACACGCTGCTGGTCTCGAACAACACGAACACCGGCACCATCAATGCCTTTAATCTCCAAAATGGCCAGTTTGTGGGCACGGTGAAAGACACGAACGACAAGGCCATCGCCATCAACCAACTCTGGGGCATTGAGTTTGGCGGAGGCACGGGGAAGAACGGCGCGACCAACCAACTCTTCTTCACCGCCGGTCCATTCAATAATCTTGCGGGGACGTTCGGGTTGATCAATTTCCAGTAATTGCAAGCGCGCGAAAAAGGCCGCCCGAAAACCGGGCGGCCCTTTTTTCATTCTCTTCAATAAGCACTTTAGCGTTGCTGTTCGTAAACGGAGTTGTTGGGTGTAGGTTCGTCATACTCGCGACCGTACTTGTTCTTATGCGTCATGGGCTGCCCATTAGCTTCCGGAACTCGAATCACCCCCAAAGAGGACGCATTCTCCGCGATCGTGATCTCCCGCGCAACCGGCTCCGCATCTTCCGGACCCATACCCTCGCTCCAGACGTGCAGTCGGTAGCGGCCATAGGGAACGCCCGTCAGGCTGAGCTGCCCGTCCGCATTTGAAATGGCATAGAACGGCGTCGCCATGGTGATGACCACCGCGTTCATCTCGGGGTGAATGTTGCAGAAAATGTAGCTGATCCCGGGCCGGTCGAATCGCACCATGCGGGAGGTGCCCGCCTCGTACAAGCCGAGATCGAACCGCTTTCCTTCGAAAAGTGAAAAGACGTTATGGAAGAAAGGATCGCGATTGGGAAACTCCACCATCGACCCCGCCGGAACCACCAGGATATGGGGCTCGAAGGTCTTGTTCTTCTGCACCAGCTGCAGGTTTTGTGCCGGACTTGCTGGCGGGCTTCCGGGCACAGCCGGCGTCGCTGTAGTTGCATCGCCTCCCGTTATCGTTATTGGCGTCAGCCACACCACTGTCCCGGGAATGGTTCTACGCCACTTCTTGCCCTTGGCTGACGCATCAATGCTTTCGACTTCGACGCGCCCGCGCACCGTCGTTGTCGTTGCCCGCGTCGTTACCTGCGCGTGCAATCCGGCCGCGCCGGCCCACAACATCGCGACCCAGATCGAGATTCTTCTGTTGCTCATCGTCATGGTTGCCGGCCCATCTTATTTCTTAGGTCTTCGTTCTTTGCTCTTCGCTGTTAGTCCGCTCAAAAAAGAACTCCCATCATCAAATTGAGATGACCTGCGCTGTTGCCTCCGTCGGTAAGCGAATACGTCATCAGGTGTCGATACTCGACGGAGAACAACAGGTCCGACCGGGGACGGTAAATCACGTTCACAAAGCCTGCCTGATTTTTCGCCAGCGTCGCATCCCCGTAGGCCACCGGGTATTCGAAATATTTCAGGTCGCTGGCGAACGGGTTATCCAGCCCAAACGCCGCATTGAACTCCCATTTATTCGCGGGCCGGTATTTCAATTGCGCCCAGCCACCAACCGTGTTCAACGGTTGTATCTGCGTGCTGGCCAACGTTGGGTCGCCGCTGAACAGCACGCTGCGTCCGATTCCGCCGTACAGTCCGCCGATCGCCATTCCGCGATAAAATTTTCCGCTCAACGAAAACTGGTGGCTCAGCGGCAGTTCGATATCCATCATTGCAGCCCAGCCATCCACGTTGCGGCTGAAACCATAATCCTGCCGGCTGTAGTATGCTCCCGCGCCTACCCGCAACGGCTGTCCGAAGACGTTTCGCGTCCATGCGGCCCGCGCGCCGTATGCCGGTTGGCGCGACGCCTCCCCAGGGCCCGGCTGCCGGTAATAACTTGTGGTCGGCGTTTCCCCGCTCACCGGATCGAGAATCCCTCCCTGGAATATCAGGCTCGACTCTTCCCCCAGCGCCACTCTATGTTCGATTCTTATCTGCGGCACCCAGCTCCACAAATTCCCCGCATAAGTCAGCGCGGGAATCGCCAGCGTGGCAAACGATGTCGGCGAGTTCGGTGAGAAGAAAATCGCGTCTTGCCCCACCACCACCGAGGTGTTTGTCCAATCCATGCGCATGGTGGCCGTACGCAAGCGCACCAGTCCGGAGTTGATTCCGTTTGGAACTGCCGGGAACCCGCCCCCCAGATCGAGTTGCAGGTCCGCCGTCGTCTTCGCGCCCGCCACGGTCGGCCCGAACGTCTCGAACCCTATCTCCGATTGTCGCAGCGTCGCACCGAAGCTTCCTCCGGAACTGCCGGGCGGCTGGGCATACGCGAGCGTGGGAAGATCGATGCTATCCACCGCACCCTGATTGCTCACCAGATTCATCAGAACAATGCCCGAGAGCCGCACCCGGTACTTCGATGCGCTTTCCACTTTCGTCTGATACTGATCGTCCACTTTTCCGGTCAGCAGCTGGTATTCCTCGTCCAGGCTGGCTACCCGCCGGCTCTTTTTCTCATCTTCTTTCTGGTCTTCTTGCCGAACTCCCGCTCCTTGATCTTGCGGCGCGGGGCTCTGCAGAACGCCCTGCAAGACTTTCTGCAAGCTTCCCAAGGACGACTCGGAGTTGCCGATCTCCGACTTCGCCACGGCGTTGCTCAACACCGCATTTCGCAATCCCGCGCCAGTGGGGACTTCTCCCGTGCGAATCTGGTCGAGTTCGCGGCGCAGTTCCGCCGTTTCCGCGCGAGCTTGCTGCCAGTCGGAGCGCATCCCGGCCACCGCCGCCTGCAACTCGCGAACCTGCTCCCGCAGCTCGCGAAGCGAGTCACTCGCCGGCTCACGCAAGGATTCCGGGGTAGAAGGTGGCAGCGTCCGATTCGCAGATTCCTGAGCCGCGCCGAACGCGCTCCACGCCGTCACACCAAGCAGCATGCCCCATCGCAAGCATTCGAACCAGCGCGTCTCGCTCATCCTCATATCGCCTCCTGCCACTCTCCACACTTCATTCTGATTCTAGGGTGTGGACTTCAAGCCCGCATTTCGAATCTGGATTCCTGCTCTGCGTTCGGGGGTTCGCAACCGGAACCATGCCGCTCTAGTCAGCATGCCGGGCTATCAAAGCACTTTCCGCCAAAGGATTCAGAGGAATATTCGCGCGGAACGTCGTTCCCGAAGTCGAAGTCCGCTCCACCGTGACGTCGCCCCCGTGGTCCTGCAGAATCTTCTGCACCACCGTCAATCCCATCCCGGTGCCATTTTCCTTGCCGTGGCTCACAAACGGTTCGAACAGCCGGTCACGCACCGCCTCCGCGATTCCGGGGCCGTTATCCTCGATGCGAATTTCCAGATTCTCGCCTCTGCGCTTCAGCTCGATATCGATTTTCCCGGAATTCGCCGGCACGACTTCGCACGCGTTCAGCAGCAAGTTAAGCAAGGCGCGCTCCAGCTTCTTGAAATCGAACCAACCCTCGGTCGAACCTTCCGCGGAAATCCGTATGCGTATACGCTGGAATTCCGGATGCGCCTTCACCCCCTGCACCGCGCGATCCACCGCCGAGCGCACATCGCCGTAGGTGGGGCGCAGCGACTCTCTTGTACGCGAGAATTCCAGCAGCGACTCGATCAAATCCGTCATCTGGTTCACCGCGATCCGTATCTCGGAGTAAAGATCTTCGCGCTGCCCCGGCGTCAGGTTGCTCTCGCAAAGAAATTCCGCGTTCGCGATGACCGCCGCCAGCGAATGCCGCAGATCATGCGAGATCGAACTCGCCATCCGTCCGATCGTTGCCAGCCGTTCCGCATCGAGCAACTCGCGCTGAGTTTTCTGCAGGTTCTTTCTCATGCGGTCGAAGGTTCCGGTGACCTCAGCGACTTCGTCTCCGCCCCCGTCCCCATTCCTGCGCTGGGTATGCAGTGGATAGGTATAGTCGCCCAGCTCCAGCGCGCGCACTCCGGCTACGAGATTTTCCAGGGGACGGGTGAAGGTATGCGAGATCAGAAAAACCAGCAGGCTCCCCGCCAGCACCGCGGTCAGGCCAAGCGCCAGCAGCAACTCGTTCAGGTTGCTCAGAAATGCGGTTGCCTGATCGAACGACTTCAGCACCCACAGATTCAGAGCCGGTCCGCCCGGCGTGGGCAAATCCACCGCCGTCGCCAGGAACCGTTCTCCGCCCAGCCAGATCTGATCCCCTTGCGGCGGGCCGCCCGTAGCCGTTTTCGGCGCCACGCGCAGCAACGCGGATTCCTGGGCAGGCTTCAAAGTGCTGCGCACAATCGCGTCTCCATAACGAAACGCCACTTCGCTCGCGGCCACACGACTCAGGTTCCGAGCAACGTGGTCGTCAATCTCATACCCCAGCACCAGGTATCCCAGAACATGACGCTCACTCGCGGGACCAAAATAAATATCCTGGAGGTAGACTTCGTAGAGGTGCCCTTCGACATACCACCAGTGCCGCGTCTGGTCGCGCGACACATCGTTCGGAAGAACGGCGGGGAAGAAATCCTGCCCCTCGCGAACCGTGATCTCCGGCGGAGCGGCCTGCAGCGCCATTATCTTCCCGGACGAATCCACCAGCAGCAGCAAATCGCTGCCCGCCAGTTGCCACAAATTACGCGATGCATCCTGAATGGTGACTGGGTGGTGCGTGGTCATCAGCGCCCGCACATCCGGCAGGTCGGCTAGGAGCGCCGCCGAGCGCTCGAGCGTGACTTCTCTCTGCTGCTGAAAGTTGTGGAATGCGGAGACGGAATTTTCCAGATCACGCTGGATTCCGAGGCGTACCTCTTGCTGCACGGTGTGCCGCACCACCAGCAGCGTCGTCAAGGTCAACGCGGCCGACACCACCACCATGGAAAGCAGGAACTTGGTCCGCAACCGAATTCCACCCATGGTCAAACCTCGAAGGCGGTACAGGAGATAGGTTACACAAGGTCAGAGGTGAGAGGTCAGATTCAGAGGTAAAAGTCGATGCGTTTTCACCTCTGCAATCTGACCTTTTACTTCTGAACTCGCTCCACTACGGCACAAACTTGTAACCTGCACTGTGCACGGTGCGGAAGTGCAAGGGGTTGGCGGGATCCTTTTCCAGTTTCTGCCGCAGCCGCAGGATGTGATTATCCACCGTGCGCGTACTCGGATAATTCCGGTATCCCCAGACGAAGTTCAGTAATTCCTCCCGCGACAGCACGCGCTCCGCGTTCTGAATCATGAATTTCAGCACCTTGAATTCCTGCGAAGTCAGCGCCACCAGGTTCCCTTCGCGCCACAATTCCATCTTCGTGAAATCAACTTTCACGTCGCCAAATTTAAAAGTCTCGGTCAGCGGAGCCCGCATCGATGGCGATCGCCGCATCGCCGTCCTCACCCGCGCCAGAAGCTCTCGCGGGCTGAAGGGCTTGGTCACGTAGTCATGCGCGCCCAACTCCAGCAGCAGCACCTTGTCCATCACTTCCGTCTTCGCACTGAGAATGATGATCGGCAACGAGGGCGCTGCCTGGCTGATTTCCCGGCACACGTCCTGCCCCGGCGTCCCCGGCAAACTCAAGTCAAGCACCAGCACGGACGGCGCTGCCGCCCGAAACATCTCCAAACCCGCTGCGCCGTTGCCGGCGATATCCACCGCAAAGCCTTCGGCCTCAAACAATCGCTTGAGAGCTTTTTGCACCGCGCGATCGTCCTCGATCACCAGGATCCGCTCCGAACCTGCCGTAACCGCGTCCGTCGTCATCGTTCCTGCCGTTGTCTCTGAAAATACGCTCTTGTTCACGACCACCCCCGCGCCGTAAATGCTATGAATCATATCCCTAAACTCTAGCCTGCTATTGAGTTAATGACGCATTTCGGGGAAGAAAGTGACATCAATTTGACAATTTATTGACAAACGCCGGCGTAACAGACGGCGGGAGGAAATGAGGAATGTCGATCAGATCTGACGCCAATAGGCGCGGACTGAAAGACCCGAGTCCGTTCTCGGTACGCAAAGAGCGCCCGCGTTTGGCTCGCCACGCCGAACACAAATGTCAATGTTTTTCGTGAGGGTATGGCATACCTCCATCTTGCTTTAGATATACTTCCACTGGTGTGTCGGGTCGGGAAAACTCGGTGTTTTGAAGGGCCGGAAACGAGTCGCCATGTCTGAGGGAGTTCGAAAAGCGCCAACACCGCAGCCGCCGGCGACTTCCCAAAATCCGTCGTTGTTATTGTCCTTGTCGTCGCTCGATGACCGGATACTGGCGATGATCATGGGCCAGACTCCGCTCCCCCGGATACTGGAAGCATTGTGTGCTGACATCGAGCAGCATAATGCCGGAATGCAGTGCTCCGTCCTTCTTGTGGACGCCGAGGGTGTAACTTTGCGAACTGGGGCTGCCCCCAGTCTCCCGCAAGAATACGTCCAGGCCACTGACTGGTTGAAGATCGGGCCTTGCGCGGGATCGTGCGGTACCGCGGTTTATCGCAAACAGCCAGTCGTTGTCTCCGATATAGCAGCCGATCCATTGTGGGCGGATTATCGCCATCTGGCACTGCCTCACGGCCTGCGAGCCTGCTGGTCAACGCCCATTCCATCGCAGGACGGCAGCATGCTTGGGACCTTTGCCATCTATTACCGCGAGCCGCGTTCACCGGACGCCCAGCATCTGCAAATCATCGCTCACGCCACGCATCTCGTCGCTCTGGCCATTGAACGAGATCGCGACAAGACCCAGCTTCGCGCCGCAGAAGATCGGTATCGCACGCTGGTGGAATGCTTGCCGGCGATCACCTATATCGCCGAACTAGGCGCCGACGGACCCTGGCGTTTCGTGAGCCCTCAAATCGAATCCATCCTTGGTTTTTCACCTGAGGAGTGGCTTTCCGAGCGGATGAATTGGTTGAACCGCATCCACCCCGAGGATCGTGAAATCGCCCTCGCGGCGGAGAAACGCATTCAGGAAACTCACAATGTATTCCAGGCGGAATACCGCATGTTTGCGCGCGACGGCCGTGTCCTCTGGTTCCGGGACGAGGCCGTCATGCTGCCGGCGGCAGCGGGAGACCGCGAACTTCTGATGCACGGTGTGCTCTACGACATCACCGAGCATAAGCGTTTGGAGGAACAGCTCCGCCACTCGCAGAAGCTGGAAGCCATGGGCCAGTTGGCGGGAGGCGTAGCCCACGACTTCAACAATCTTTTGATGGTGATCCAGGCTCACAATGAACGTCTTCGCAGCCAGCTCGGTTCGAGCGGTCCCGCCCTCAGAGATACCGTTGAAATTGAACGGGCGGTCACTCGCGCCGCCGCCCTTACCCAACAACTCCTGGCCTTTAGCCGCAGGCAAGTGCTCCAGCTTAGGACGCTCGATTTAAACAGCGTTGTTACCGAAGTCGCGAAAATGCTGCACCGCCTCATTCCCGCTGACATCGAGCTGAATATCTTGCCCGCCACGTCACCCAATCGCATCAAGGCCGATCCCGGGCAAATGGAACAGGTGATTTTGAACCTTGCCGTCAATGCGCGCGATGCCATGCCCCAGGGCGGCCGCCTCACCATCCAGACCGGAAGTGTCGAACTTCGCGAACCTCGTGCCGGAAGCCATGCCCCAATCCCGCCCGGCAAGTATGTAGTCCTCACCGTGAATGACACCGGTATCGGGATGCACAGCGATACTCAGGCGCACATTTTTGAACCCTTTTTCACCACCAAAAAACCCGGCAAAGGAACTGGCTTAGGTTTGGCCATCGTCTACGGAGTAGTCAAGCAAACCGGCGGCTGGATCACGACCAGCAGCAAGCTGGAACACGGCAGCACCTTCGACATATATTTCCCCCAGGTACTGGTGGATGAGGCCAAGTCCAAAGAAGCGTCCGCCACCAAAGTAGAGACCGCTCCCGTCCGTGGAACCGAGACGATTCTATTGGTGGAAGACCAGGACGGAATCCGCGACCTCGTCCACGAGGTCCTTCGGGCAGGCGGTTACACCGTCCTGTGTGCGGAGGATGGTAATCAGGCCCTCCAGATGGCGGACGAGTACAAACTTCCAATTCACCTCTTGCTTACTGACGTCGTAATGCCCAATCTCGGAGGCCAGGAATTAGCCCACCGCCTGGCGCAACTGCGCCCGCATATGAAGGTGCTCTACATGTCGGGTTATCCCGACCACGCCACTTGGGATGGCGATCTAGTCGACGAAACTGCCGCCGTTCTGCAAAAGCCTTTCCTGCTCGATACCCTGACCCGCAAGATCCGCACCCTGCTCGACGAATAGATCGTGTGGGGACGGGGCTCTGCCCCGTCCAAGCCGAGCGCAGCTCGGCCTCAAACATGCGATGATGATTTCGATCTTCAATCTTTCGATCTTCAATCAATGAGGAGCCTCTCCCCATGGCGAACGCATCTCCGCAGAATCTCTCCAATTACGCGCGTTATGATCCGCTGTTCCATTTTTTCGTCCTTCCCGTATTCGCCATCAGCCTGATTGCCTCCGTCATCCATCTGGTCAGGAGGCCAGGGCTGCATTCCGCGTGGTTAGTCGTCGTCATGATCGCCGCAATGGTCGCCATCTTCAAGATTCGCCTGTATGCCCTCAAAGTGCAAGATCGCGTCATCCGCCTCGAAGAAAGGTTGCGCCTCGCATCCTTGCTCGCCGCCGGCCTTCGTCCCCGCATCGCGGAGTTAACCGAATCGCAGCTAATCGCGCTGCGCTTCGCCTCCGATGCCGAACTTCCCGCGCTGGCCGCCAGAGCGCTGAACGAAAAACTCGCCGCCCCGGAAATCAAGAAAGCTATCCAGCAGTGGCGTCCCGACTATTGGAGAATTTGAATCGTCCAGTCATCCCACCATGCCCGCCGAATCCTCCCAGCTCATGATCGTCACCGGTGCCAGCCGCGGCATAGGAGCCGCCACTGCGCGTCTAGCCGCCGACCGCGGATTCCGCGTCTGCGTCAACTATCTTCGCCAGCAACGCGTCGCCGAAGATGTCGTCGACACCATCTGCAAGAAAGGTGGCACCGCCATAGCCATCCAAGCCGACGTCAGTTCTGAATCCGACGTCGTCCGCCTCTTCGATTCCGCCGTCCGCCAGCTCGGACCACTCACCGCCTTAGTCAACAACGCCGGCACCGTGGAACGCCAGGCGCGTCTGGAGTCCATCGACGCCGCCCGCCTGCAGCGCGTATTCGCGACCAATGTCTTTGGAAGTTTTCTCTGCGCCCGCGAAGCCGTTGTCCGCATGTCCACCAAGCACGGCGGCCGAGGTGGAAACATAGTCAATGTTTCCTCCGGAGCCGCCCGTTTCGGGTCTCCCAACGAATACATCGAATATGCCGCCTCGAAAGGCGCGATCGACACTTTCACCCTTGGCCTAGCCAAAGAAGTAGCTGAAGAAAAAATCCGCGTCAACGCCGTCCGCCCCGGCTTTATCTATACTGACCTGCACGCCCTGGCAGGCGAGCCCGATCGCGTCGATCGCGTCAAGGTCCAAGTCCCCATGCAGCGCGGAGGACAACCCGAAGAAGTAGCCAACGCCATCCTCTGGCTGCTGTCGGAAGAAGCCAGCTACGTGACCGGCGCCATCCTCGACGTAACCGGAGGCCGCTGACCGATCTACGCCTTTAAATACCAAGGCACATTAACAATATAGATCCGTTCATCTCCACCCAGCAGCAGCAGCGCCGTCAGCACCTGCCCGCGCTGATTGTGCATAAAATAGTGATACCAGTGCCGCTCCACCATCGACGCAATCACCACCGCAATCGTCCGATCCGGATTTTCCTTCTCCACCTTCAGCACATAATCCACAATCGGATGAAGGACCAGCCGAAAGGGCGACGTCAATGTCACCATCTTCGGCATGCGCGGCCCCACCGGCGGTTGCTCCTCCGGACACATCCACTCCGGCCGGTTCTCGTCCGCCTCGCAACTGACATGCACGGCTTGCACATCGGGAGACAGTGACATGGCAAACCGCAACGCCTTTTCCGTTGCCGCATTCCATCTCTCCACCGGAACAATCACAATCGGCGGCGCCAAATCGCGCGGTCCCGGAACCATGGCGTCAGGCACCGCCAGTTCCTCTGCCACCTCTTCATAATGACGCCGCACGTGCCGCATAAACACCACCGCCGCCGGCAACAAAAGCACCACCACCCAAGCCCCATCCATAAACTTCGCGACCACCACAACCAGCACCGTGATCCCCGTAGCCAAAGCCCCAAGCCCGTTGACCAGGATGCTGTGCCAGGCCCCCGTCCATGAAGAGGTCCTCAGCCAATGCCCCACCATCCCCGCCTGCGACAAAGTGAAAGCCAGGAACGCCCCCACCGCGAACAAGGGAATCAACCGATCGGTTACGCCGCCAAACAAAATCAACAACAACGCCGCCAGAACGGACAACGCCAAAATCCCCTGCGAGTACACCAGCCGCCGTCCTCGCAACGTCAAAGAATGAGGAAGATAATTATCCCGAGCCACCATCCGGCACAGCCGAGGGAAATCCGCAAACGAAGTGTTCGCCGACAGACACAGCACGACCAGAACCGAGAACATAGTCAGATCGTAAAAAATCCCCCTGCCCGCAACCGCCGCGGTCACCATCGACAACACACTCTGATACCCTGCCTGCCCCGGATCGGTGGCCATAATTCCGTAATACTTCACCAGCACCGCAATTCCCCCCAGCAGCACAATCAGAATCGCGATGATCGCCGTCAGAGTAGCCCGAGCCGCCGGAACCACCGGCTGCCGAAACGCCTGCACTCCGTTGCTAACCGCCTCTACCCCCGTCAACGCCGTGCAACCCGAAGCAAAAGCCTTCATCAGAATCCAAATTCCCACCAACTGCACCGTCGGAGCGAGCCCCGCTCCCGCTTGCCCCAACACCACCACCGCCACCGGATGCCCGCCCGATGCCACGACCTTATAAAGCCCAATCACAATCACGACCGTCAAAGTTCCGACAAACAAATATGTCGGAGCCTCAAACGCCGACCCGGCCTCCTTGACTCCTCGAAGATTGACGACTGTCAATATAACCAGCACCGCGAGACACAGAGCCAAAGTGTGCGGCTCCAACCGAGGCACCGCCGACACCAGCGCTCCGATCCCCGCCGATATTCCCACCGCCACATTCAACAGGTAATCGATCATCAGAGCCGCGCCCGCCAGCACTCCCGCGCCGCTGCCCAGGTTCTCGCGCGCAACCGTGTACGATCCGCCGCCCATCGGATAAGCCGCGATCGTCTGCCGATAACTGAAATACACAATCACCAGCAGACCAATAATCGCTGCCGTCAACGGCACAATGTATCGGACTCCCAGCAATCCCAAAGGCAGCAAAATCGTCAAAGCCGCCTCCGGCCCGTACGCCGCCGAGCTCAGAGCATCCAGCCCAAAAGTAGGAATCCCCTGCTGAGGCGAAATCCGCTGCCCCTCATCCTCAGAAGAAGCCAGTGGCCGCCCGAACAAAACGTTAATCAGTCCCATGTGCCCTCACACGAAAAAGTCAGCCCAGCGACAATAACAAAACCAAAGCCGTCAAAGCGACCACGGTTTCCATGAGCGCGTCCCAGCTAGCAAATATGGTCATTGGCGATTACAGTCATCGAGAATCAGCCGTTCCGACGAAAATCCGCCCTCCATTCGATTGACTTGCCCCATCCCCGCCCGTAACATTTCAGCCCAGCGCAGGAGACCGAATGCTCGGCGAGATCATCTCGCATTACCGCATCGTTGAAAAGATTGGCGGTGGCGGAATGGGCGTGGTGTACAAGGCCGAGGACACACGCCTCGATCGCTTCGTTGCGCTCAAATTCCTCCCGGAGAATGTAGCCGGAGACCGGCAATCTCTGGAGCGCTTCCGCCGCGAGGCGAGGGCTGCGTCCGCGCTCAACCATCCGAATATCTGCACCATTCACGACATCGGCGAGCAGGACGGCAAGGCCTACATCGTGATGGAGTACCTTGACGGCGCGACCCTGAAACACGTGATCGGCAATCGTCCCATGGAGCTGGATGCGATCCTTTCCCTGGGCATCGAGATGGCCGATGCGCTCGACGCCGCGCACGCGCAGGGTATCGTCCATCGTGACATCAAGCCCGCCAACATTTTTGTCACCCGGCGCGGCCACGCCAAGATACTGGATTTTGGCCTGGCAAAAGTCACCGCGCCCGCCACTCGACCATCGGAGCCGCTCGGTGTGACCGTCGAGACCTCGATCGTGGAAGAGCACCTGACCAGTCCCGGTTCCGCGATCGGCACCGTGGCCTACATGTCTCCCGAGCAGGCGCGGGGAAAAGAACTCGATCCGCGCACCGATCTGTTTTCCTTCGGAGCGGTGCTCTATGAAATGGCCACCGGCATGGGGCCGTTTCGCGGGGACACCTCGGCGCTGATTTTTCAGGCGATCCTCGATCGCGCTCCCGTTTCCCCGATTCGAATCAATCCCGATCTGCCCCCGAAGCTCGAAGACATCATCAACAAGGCGCTCGAAAAGGATCGCAATCTCCGCTACCAGCACGCCGCCGATATTTGCGCCGACCTGCAACGGCTAAAACGGGACACCGACACCGGACGCGCCGTCGCAGCAAGTTCGGCGTCAGTTGCGCCGGCGCACGACTCAGGATCAAGGCCGGCTGCACAAGCTGTCTCGTCCGGGGCTATCCCGCCGGTTGCCGCCGGTTCGCCGGGAGTGGGTTTGTCGGGCGCGGTGTCGCCAGCGAGCGCGCCTGCGGGGTCGCAGATTTCAGGGCAGAGTTCGGGGCAAGCTTCGCAGCAGAGTTCGCAGCAGATTTCCGGAAGAAGTTCGAAGGCATCCTGGAAGATTCCCGTCATCGTCATTGTCGCCGCCGTACTCACCGCGGTTCTCATTGGCGGAGGCCTGTTCCTCCGCACCCGCCGCCCCATCGCCCTCACCGAAAAAGATACCGTCGTTCTCGCCGACTTCGTGAACACGACCGGCGATCCCGTGTTTGACGGAACCCTGAAGCAGGCGCTCGCCGTCCAACTCGAGCAGTCGCCCTACCTGAACCTTTTGCCGGAATCCAGCATCCGCGAAGCCCTGCGCTTCATGGGCCGCTCGCCCGACGAACGCATCACCAACGACGTCGCCCGCGAGATCTGCATGCGCGAAGGCGCCAAGGCCATGATCACCGGCTCCATCGGTAGCCTGGGCACGCACTACGTCATCACTCTTTCCGCGCTGAACGGCCAAACCGGCGACGTGTTGGCGCGCGCGGAAGTCGAGGCCGACAGCAAGGAGAAGGTCCTTAAGTCGCTCGACCAGGCCGCGTCCAGCTTGCGCGGCAAGCTCGGCGAGTCCATCGGCTCCGTCCAGAAATTTGCCACGCCGCTCGAACAGGCTACCACCTCGTCGCTCGAAGCCTTGCAGGCCTTCAGCCTCGGCCAGGCTGAGCACACCAGGCTTGCCGATGACAAGGCGATCCCCTATCTCACGCATGCCGTTGAGCTCGATCCCAACTTCGCCATGGCGTATGCCACGCTGGGCGTGGCCTACGACAACCTCAGCCAGCAGGAGCTGGGCGCCAGTTCGATCACGAAGGCCTTCGATTTGAAGGATAGGGCAAGCGAACGCGAAAGGTTCTATATCTCGGCGCATTACTACGGTGAGGTCACCCAGGATTTGGAGAAGACCAAGGAGGTCTACGAACAGTGGGTGCAAACCTACCCGCGCGACACCCCGCCTCGCGACAACCTATCCTTGACCTACCTTTCCCTGGCGCAGCCGGAGAAAGCGCTGGCTAGCTCCAGCGAGGCGAGGCGTCTCGACCCTAAAGACGCTTATGCCGTTCGGAATATCACGCTCGCCTACATGTTCCTCAATCGTTTCGACGAAGCCCGGGCGGTAGCCGAGCAGGCGGTCGCGCAGAACATGGGCCGTGCGATTCATCACCAGATCTTCAGGCTCGCCTTCATTCGCGGCGATGATGCCGCCGAACGCCACGAACTGGAATTGGCTGCAGGGAAACCGGACGAAGCCTTGATGATCTTGTCCCAAGCCCGTGGACAGTGCGCGCTGGGCAGGCTGCGGTCCGCCCGCGCCGTTTATGCCCAAAGTCTGAGTAGCGCCCAGCGCCTTGGATATAAGGAATTCAGCGGCATCGTGGTCGCGCGACAGGCCTGGTGCGAAGCGGAACTGGGCAACATCGCGGAAGCTCGCAAGAAAACTGCGGAAGCTCTTGCGCTCTCGCAAGACCACGACACCCGGGCAATTGTGATGGGAGCGCTAGCCATCATCGGAGACACCGCACACAGCCAGAAAATAGCGGAAGACCTGATCCGCGAGTATCCGAGCGATACTCTGCTCAACAAGGCCTTCGTTCCCCTCGTCCAGGCCACGGTTGACTTGCAGCACGACCAGCCGGCTCAGGCCGCGGCGAGGCTGGAAGTAGCCGTCCCCTTTGAACTCGGCAGCGGCACCGGTTACCGGGTCAACTTCATTCGTGGCGAGGCCTTCTTGCGCTTGAAAGAAGGAGCGAAAGCGGCGGCCGAATACCAGAAGATTCTCGACCACCGCGGCGTTGACCCCCTTGACATCAGCTACAATCTGTCCCATCTGGGACTGGGGCGCGCCCGAGCCCTCCAGGGCAACACGGCGGCCGCCAAGACCGCGTACCAGGATTTCTTTGCTGCCTGGAAAGACGCCGATCCGGATCTCCCAATTCTGAAGCAGGCGAAGGCGGAATACGGGAAATTACGGTAGATAGACGTAGATTGCGGCGCGAAATCCCGCCCAAATTAAGCGGAGCGTCCCACTTGTTACTCCCCTGGTTCCCCCTGCAAGTTCGCAATTGCACGCTCCAATAGTTAAGGGAGAATCAGCAGAGTAAAAAGTGGGAGAAGCGGGCCATTACAACCCCTCGCCGGCGAGAGAGGTCAGAGGCGAGAGTGCAGATTGCACGGGTGAAACCGACTCTTGAACGGATACCAGGCGCGCCTCAAGGTTCTTACTTCTGCAATCTGCCCCTTGACCTCGGACCTACTTCCCCTTCAGCATCCGCACGACCCGATCAAAATCCTCCAGCGCCCCATACTCGATCACGATCTTGCCTCGTCCCTTCCGATCCCGAATCCTCACCCGCATTCCCAACACTTCCTCCAGCGATCGCTGCGCCGCCTTCACATTGGGATCCACCCACCGTGCGCCGCCTCCCCTGTTCGGCTCGCCTCCGGCCGGCGTGCGTACCCCCAGCACCAGATCCTCCAGCTTCGCCACCGACATCTTTTCTTCGATTGCCCTTTGCGCGTACTTCCAGATCTGAACGTTATCCCGTAGATGCAACAGCGTCCGCGCGTGGGTATACGTCAACTTCCCCGTTTGCAGCGCTCCGATCACGCCTTCCGGCAGAGACAGCAGCCGCATGTAATTCGACACTTGCTCCCGCGATACGCCCGCCCGCACACCAATCTGCTCCTGCGTCAGCTTGAATTCCTTACTCAGGTTCGCGAACGCCTCCGCCTGCTCCACACAGTTCAGGTCCTGACGCTGCAGGTTCTCGACCAGCGTCATCTCCGCCGCCTGCTGCTCCGAGACCCGCTTCACAATCGCCGGGATGGTCGTGTTCCCCAACCTCGCCGAGGCGCGTATCCGCCGCTCGCCCAGAATCAGCGTGAACCGTCCCTCTTTCGCGGGACGCACCACGATCGGCTGCACCACCCCCTGCACTGCGATCGAATCCGCCAGTTCCTGAAGAGCGGCCTGATCGAATTCCCGCCGAGTCTGGTGCGGATTCTGGTCGATCTGATCCAAGGCCAACTGAAACACCGTCTCTCCATCCGCAGTCTGCCCCGAAGCCACCGCCTGCAACCTGTCCAAAACAGTTTCTAGTGGAGCGACGGCCGCCCCCGGCCGTCCACCCGCGGATTCAGCAGAAGAATCGGGCGCCCCATCCGTCCGCGCATTTTGCGAAAGAGTGGAAGCCGCCGGCACAACGCGCGGCCCCGGCAAAAGCGACTCCAGCCCTCGCCCCAACGCCCGCCGCTTCTCCGCCAACTTCTCGCCAGCCTTCGGGATCGTCTTATCGACCGTCACCGCATTCGATGTAGTCATCAATCAGGTCCCCTCTCCAAAAAAATGGCCGCCCTCTGTTCCCCTGTGCCCCCTGTGGTTAAAGCGTTGTCGTCGGGAGCGTATATATATCGATGGACATAAATATTTATATCCATCAATCTAAGCCGCTTCCCCCGACCCGCTGGCCATCGCCGCCTGCCGGTCCAGGATCTCCTTCGCCAGACGGATGTAACTCTCCGCCCCGCGCGACCGCACGTCATACACCAGCGCCGGCTGCCCGTGGCTCGGAGCCTCCGCCAGCCGTATGTTCCGTGGGATGGTCGTCGCGCACAGCTTGTCGCCAAAATACTTCTTCAGCTCTTCCGCCACCTGCTGCGCCAGGTTCGTGCGCTCGTCAAACATAGTAAGCACCACGCCCTCAACCACCAGCCGAGGATTCAGCTCTGCGCGTATCCTCTCGATGGTGTCGAGCAACTCCGACACTCCCTCCAGAGCAAAGTACTCGGCCTGCATCGGGATCAGAACTCCATCGGCGGCGACGAGCGCGTTCAATGTAAGGAGATCCAGTGCCGGCGGACAGTCCAGCACGATGAACTGAAAGCGATCGAGCAAACTGGCAAGCGCATCGCGGAGACGATACTCGCGCCGCTCCGTCGCGACGAGCTCCAGGTTCGCGCCGATCAAATTCTTGTGCGATGGGATCAGCCACAGCTGTTCGAGTTCGGTGAGCTGCAATGCCTCTTCAGCCGAGGCCGCGCCCATGATCACGTCGTAGATGCTGACGCGCTCCGGATCCTTCACTAAGCCCAGCCCGCTGGTGGAGTTCGACTGCGGATCGCAGTCAACCAGCAGCGTATTGACTTCCGCGGCGGCGAGTGAGGCGGCAAGGTTGATGGCGGTCGTGGTCTTGCCGACGCCACCCTTCTGGTTGGCAACCGCGATGATACGTCCCATGATTTTTTTCTGGTGTTGCGGCCAGAGTATTCGAACGGAAGCGCAAAATCAATCCAGATTGCTGTGCAAAACTCGATGAGTGTTTCACGTGAAACATTGCCGAGGTTCTTACTATTTTGCGATGTGTTTCACGTGAAACACTCCGTTAACACTCCTTGCCAAGGGGGAGCGTTCCCCGCGTGGGACACTCTTTCAGGTTGTCTCACAATGAGACAAAATCAGTTTTCACACCACTTAGTGCCTGCGATCGCTTGATTTAGTGGGCACAAACTCCACTATTGGCTTTGAGGCGGAGTATATTTGCCACTTTTACTGGTGAACCCCAATTGACAACACCCTCGTGTGCGACTGGGGGATTGGTATTGGTGGTTGCCATTTCAAAGTGGCGACGGTCGCGAGGTGTCGGAGCTGGGCAGCGCCTATCAGTAGAGCTAGCCTTGCTCCGGGGGCTAGAAAGGTTGCGGCCAGGGGGAGGACGGCCTCGAAGCGCTCTACGGCTCGGAGGGTTACCACGTCGGCCTGGGGGAGGTCGGGGCGGGCGGCTCGGACTTCGGCTCGCTCGGCGATTACATTGACGTTGGTCAATGTGAGTGCTCGGGCCACTTCGCGGAGGAAGGTAGCTTTCTTGTGATTCGATTCGATTAGCGTGAGATGGATATGCGGCGCCCAGATTTTCAGGGGTAGGGCGGGAAATCCGGCTCCGGAGCCGATGTCGAGGACTTGTGGCGGATTCGAGGTCGCGGGGAGAACTTCCTTTGCCAGTGCGGCCTTGGTGGAAATGTAGGGGTCCTTCGACTCCGCCGAGACATGAGCTTTGCGCATGTCCCGGCTACGCTCAGGATGACACGGGTTTGAGGTCATTGGTAGAGAATCCGGGAAGAGGTGGCGAGCCATAAAGAAAGACTCGCCGAAGTGGCGGGTTACGATTTCTTCTTCGTTGCGAATGGCGGTCAGGTTGATGCGGGCGTTCCAGCGAAGTAATAGATCGATGTATGTCGATATTTGATCGAGCTGGGATGGGGAGAGCGGTGTCTCGATGAAAGGTTCGAGGAGGGCGGCGATTTGGGCCGTGGTCGTTTTCATGGAGAACGGTGACGGGAGATCGGTCATCGGTCACTGGAGAGATTCTAGCGGGAGAGATTGGGGAAGTGTGGTTTCGCGTAACTTTTGCGGATCTCGCGCGTCTTTAAGTGGTAGTGCTAGCGGTAGTGGTATGGAGTTGCTATTGTGGAGTTGCTATGAAGACGATGAACGCACTTCTAGTTCTAGTAGCTCTAGCAGCTCGTGCTTTTGGCAGCGACGCGCCGGTGCCGGTTCTGGTTGAGTTGTTCACTTCTGAAGGGTGTTCGAGTTGTCCTCCGGCCGATGCTTTGCTGGGGAAGCTGGACGGGTTGCAGCCGGTGGCGGGAGCGCAGGCGATTGTGCTTAGTGAACATGTGGACTACTGGAACCATGATGGCTGGAAGGACGCGTATTCTTCGAGTTTTTTCACCGCACGGCAGGGCGATTACGTGCGCCGCCTGGGCGCCAAAGGGCCTTACACGCCGCAAATGGTGATCGATGGCGCCGCGCAAATGAACGGGAGCGATGTTCAGGCCGTGACGGGCGCGATTGCAACGGCGCGGGGCCGTGCCAAAGTTTCAGTGCGGATTTCCAATGCCTCGGTGGAGAATCCAAAAACGCTTCGCGTTCACCTTACCGTTGAGGCATTGCCTGCGGACTTGAAAGCGCGCAAGGCCGACGTCTTTATTGTG
Organism: uncultured Acidobacteriaceae bacterium; assembly: GCA_963747545.1. GTDB lineage: Bacteria > Acidobacteriota > Terriglobia > Terriglobales > Acidobacteriaceae > Acidiflorens. Next base: position 1,389,093 of record CAVVFQ010000007.1, read on the forward strand.
GTTGCGCGGGCTCATGCCGAATCCCATGTTTCGGCGGGCGAGAACAAGGGCGTCGACATACGTCATGTCGCAGTGGCGGAGAGCATACGCAAGGTGGGCACAGTGGAGACGGGAAAGAACTTTGATCGGGATGTTCTGGTGAAGGTCGATTCCGCGGCTGATCCCGCGAATCTACGGTTGATTGCTTTCGTGCAGGAAGCAGATGCCGGAGAGGTCGTTGGGGCTTCGCTGCTGAGTTCACTGGTTAAGAATTAATCGACGGCTCCCTGCCTGGACGGTCGCCGACGAGTTGCAGCAAGCACATCCCCGCGATCAGGTTAGCCACGGGCACGCGGGCGAGAGCCCCTTCGACTCCGCTCAGGGCAGGTCCGCACCACTACCCGCACCACACGTTCACACTCTATTAACAAACCTTTCGTATAGTTTCGCAGCACTTGAGATTGGGTTCCTGGACACCAAATCCTGAACCTTCATTGCGGGTAGAGGAGATTGTCGATATGGCAACTGCACCGAATCCTGAGACGACTGGCGGACTGTTGACCGTGGCTCCGCCCAGCTCTGCGGTTCACGACAAGCTTGGTAAGAGTCCGGGACCGATCGCGAAGATCGGGATGGGGGTCTTTGGGATCGCGCTGATCATCGGGGGCATTTATTCGGCGTATCACCTGCTCAGAGATCTCTCGGTCGTGCACAGCCCGTCGATCATGCCATACGTTTTACTGGGCATCGCTTTGCTGGTGGCGCTGGGGTTTGAGTTTGTCAACGGATTTCACGACACGGCGAATGCGGTCGCGACCGTCATCTACACGCACTCGCTGGAGCCCCATGTTGCAGTGGTGTGGTCGGGGATCTGGAACTTCGTCGGCGTTTTGTTTTCGAGCGGGTTGGTGGCTTTCACCATTGTCTCGTTGCTGCCGGTGGAACTGATTTTGCAGGTGGGAAGCAAGGCTGGGTTTGCGATGGTTTTCGCGCTGCTGGTCGCGGCCATTATCTGGAATCTGGGCACCTGGTATTTCGGCTTGCCGGCTTCGAGTTCGCACACCATGATCGGGTCGATTATTGGCGTGGGCATTGCGAATCAGTTGATGTCTCCGAAGACGGGCACGAGCGGGGTGGATTGGAGTCAAGCATCCAAGATTGGAGAGTCGTTGGTACTGTCTCCGATCGTCGGATTTGTCTGTGCGTTTCTCCTGCTGTGGCTGATGAAGGCGGTGATCAAGAACAAGGCGCTGTATGAGGCTCCGGTGGGGACAGAGCCGCCTCCGTTCTGGATTCGATCGCTACTGGTGCTGACTTGCACGGGCGTGAGTTTCGCGCATGGATCGAATGATGGACAGAAGGGCATGGGACTGATCATGCTGATTCTGGTGGGGACTGTGCCTACGGCTTATGCTTTGAACCACGCCATTACACGGCAGGATTCGGACGACTTCATCGCCGTTTCGCAACAGGCGACGGGGATATTGTCGAAGTATGTGAGCCCGGATGCGGTGATCTCGGATGCTCGGGAAGAGGTTACGGATTACATTCGCACCAAGGACTTCACTCCGAACACGATGCTGGCGTTGCGTCAGTTGGTGAGCGATATCGGCAACGAGACGGTGTTGTTTGGAGAGTTGGCAAAGATTCCGAGTGACCGGGTGCGGAACTTCCGCAACGACATGTATGTGGCCAGTGAAGCCCTGCGGCTGATGAAAAAGACCGGAAAGCCGGTGATCAGCGCGAGCGATTGGGAGGGCTTGAGCAATTACAAGAAGCATGTGGACCAGGCGACGCGTTTTATCCCGACCTGGGTGAAGGTTGCGGTAGCGTTGGCGCTGGGATTGGGCACGATGATTGGATGGAAGCGGATCGTGGTGACGGTAGGAGAAAAAATCGGCAAGGACCACCTCACCTACGGTCAGGGAGCGGCGGCGGAAATCGTTGCCATGTTCACGATCGGCGCGGCGGATTGGTTTGGATTGCCGGTGAGTACGACGCACGTGCTGTCGTCGGGGGTGGCGGGCACGATGGCGGCGAACCATTCCGGGCTGCAGTGGTCGACGGTACGAAATCTGGCGCTGGCTTGGGTGCTTACGCTGCCGGTGTCGATGATGCTGTCGGGGTTTCTGTTCTGGGGATTCCGGAATGCGTTCTGAGGGCTGATTCGATCAGCCCATCGCGGCGCGCTATCGGCGGCTCTGGAAACAAGCCGCCGTCCAGAAGTCAGGTGCGAAACAAATCCCGCGCAGGACACTTCTGTGGAATCCCACTCCTGCGCAAAGAACGCGCAGGAATGGGGCACCCGGCAGTTACGGCACGGCTGAAGCCGTGACCTTTCACAGCAAATTCAAACTGACACATTTCGGCCGCACCGGTACGGGGCAGAGCCCCGTCACCACACGAGCGTGGCACGTGCGATACTGAGATTTATGGCGCTGCCGGATTTTACTCCTCGGGTGGGGAACGATCCCAAATCGGTGGTCATTCATTTGACGACGGGGACGGGGATGGAGATTGAGTGGAAAGATGGGCACCGGTCTGTTTTTACGTTTACGTTCTTGCGGGATGCTTGTCCTTGCGCGCTTTGCGAGGATGAGCGGACGAAGTCGGGACGGAAGGCAGGCGAGGCCGCGAAACTGGCTCCGGGGGCTTTGCCGATGTTCAAGCCGGCGGTGAAAGCGGTGTCGGCGGAGGCAGTGGGCAAGTATGCGCTGAAGTTCTCCTGGAACGATCGGCACGATCTGGGGATTTATTCGTGGTTTTATCTGCGGGAAGTTTGTCCTTGCGCGGAGTGCGCGGCGGCACGGAAGTGATGGTGGGCTGCGGAAATGTCTTTTGCGGCGGATGTCCTCAGCGGCTAAAGCCGCGTTGCGGCAATCCGTTACCGCAGCGCTGAAGCGCTGCGCCACCCAAGATCAGGCCTGAGAGATCAGCTATCGACATCGGTTATGAAGATACGCATTCGGTTGGCGGAGGCTTCCGATATTCCGGCGCTTCGGGAATTGATTGAAGCTTCGGTGCGGGGGTTGCAGGCTGGGGATTATTCTGCGGCGCAGTTGGAGAGTGCGCTGCGGACGGTTTACGGGGTCGATACGCAACTGATTTCGGATGGAACTTATTTTGCGGCGGAAGGGATTGCGGCTTCGGGTACGGCGCTGCTGGTGGGGTGCGGCGGGTGGAGCAAGCGGAAAACTCTTTACGGAGGCGATCAGTTTGCGGGGCGCGAGGACTCATTGCTGGATCCGGCGAGAGATGCGGCTAAGATTCGGGCATTTTTTGTTCATCCGGAGTGGGCGCGGCGTGGGATTGGCGGGATGATTCTGGAAGCTTGCGAGACGGCAGCTGGGGCGGCGGGGTTTCGGCGGCTGGAGATGGGCGCGACGCTGACGGGGGTTCCTTTTTATCGGGCGAAGGGGTATGTGGAGTTGGAGGCAGTGGAGGCTCCGCTGGGGGATGGGCTGACTTTGCCGATCGTGCGCATGGGGAAGGGAAAATGAACCCAGGTTTCAAAGTTTCAGGGTTTCAAAGGACAGATTATGGGGGAATCTTGAGTAACAAGTGGGACGGAGGTGCCATCTGGACCTTTCGATGTGCCTGTAACTCTTGATTGTTGATTGAAAAACAGGCTGCGAGGACTGCTTAGCTGTCCCGGCTGTCAGGTGGTGGTGACAGCTTCCAGGTATCGGATCAGGAGGGGTTCTGCCTGACCTTCGAAATGCACAAACTTAATGCCGTTGCCGAATTGGGGATGACGGGTGACGACGCGTCCGTGGATGAGTATGGGATGGCCGTCGAGCCAGAGAGTGGCTCGAACACGGACGTCGATTGCCAGGGGCATGATCATCTCGATGTAACAGCCGCCGCGGCTGAGGTCGGTGGTTTGCAGGCGCATGGGGACCTCGTTGCCCTCCTCGTAGATTTCGATCTGGACCTGCAGCGTATAGCGCGGATGGCGGCGGCGATCGGGTTCGGTTGGAGGGCTGGTCGCGGGCTGGGTGTCGGGCGAATTCATGGATTGACTCGGGGATGGCTGATTGCAGGGCTCCTGGAGTGATCATCGGCAGGTTGGTGCGTGGGGATTAGTTGTGGGTATCGGGGACGATCTGGAGTCCCAGGGGCGATTGCGGGCTTGAGCCGAGGCCGCTGTCCCTACGCGACCTATGGGGTTACGCCTAGTTCGGCGTAGAGTTCGGCGGGGCGGTAGAGGACTCCATCTTTTACCACTAAGATCGTTTTTCTTATGTCGCTGATGTTTGCGGTGGGATCGCCGTCTACTAACGTCAGGTCGGCCAGTTTGCCGGGGGTTATCGAGCCTAGATCTTTGTCGAGGCTCATGATGCGGGCGGCGTTCAGGGTGGCATTTTGCAGGACCTGGCTGGCTGGAATTCCGGCTTGGACGTCGAGTTCCAGCTCGCGGTGGAGAGCGAATCCGGCCATCGCATCGGTGCCGGCTTCGATGGGAATTCCGGAACGATAGAGAAGGCCGGCGAATTCGATCATCTTGGCGAAGGATTTTCTGTAGGCGTCATCCATGCCTGCGGGTGGAGTGAGGCCATCCGAGAGCAAGCTGCGGCGAACCTGCGCGGGCAGGCGACTGGCGATGGGCTGGAAGCCAATGGGAATGTGGCCGGCGCGGTTCAGGTATCGATCCTCAAAGACGTTGAGCGTGAGATCGAGCTTGGTGTGGTGGTCTTGCAGGAGCTTGATGAAGGACTGGACCTGGGGCGAAGTGAGGTCGAGATCGGCTCCGCGCTTGGCGGGTTCGGTCAGGCGCGCGATGGTGTTCGTGTTTTTGACGTCGGGCATGAAATTCAGCAAGAGGAAATTCATGTGCTGGATTTCGTCGTAGCCGAGTTCGACACATTGCGCCGCGGTCATTTCGGCGGGGATGTGTCCGCTGACGCGGAGGCCGTTTTTGTGGGCTTCGTCGATGATGGCGGGGACGAGTTCGGGCTTCACGGAGCTATAGATCTTGATTTGCACGTAGCCTAGGCGCTTGTAGTTGTCGACGGCGGCTCGGGCTTCGGCAACGGTTGAGACCAGGACTTTGGTTGGTCCCTGGTAGGGGCCGGGGCCGTCGATGACGCCGGCTAGGACGATGCGGGTGCCGATTTCTTTTCCGTCGATGATGCGCTGGCGGCGGGCCAGGAGGGAGTCGGTGTCGTTGGCCAGGTCGCGGACGGTGGTGACTCCGGCGGCTAAGTTTAGGAGGCCGTCGTTCTCGGCCACGTGGGCGTGCATGTCCCAGAGGCCGGGGAGGAGGGTTTTGTTGGTGGCGTCGATGATCTGGGGTTCAAGCCCGGGGATTCGTTCGGACCAGATTCCAGGGTCAACAGGAATGTCGGTTATTGATGGGGTGCCTTTCCGGGATGGTCCAACGCTTCGGATTCTATCGCCGATGAGAAGGACATCCTGATTGGGAATAATCTTTGCAGACTGGGCGTCGAATACGTTGGCGTGGGTGAACAGGATTCTGCTGAAGTGATGGGTGAGTTTGGCGGCGAGGTCGGCGGAGCGGGAATCTTTCACTTTGTTTTGTGCGGCCAGCAAAGTGGGGGCTGAGGACTCCCATCCTTCGGGGATGACCGAGCCCCACTCGTCGACCGAGGCGAAAAATTTGTCGGAGCCCTCTAGCCAGAAATAGGTGGGCGAGAAATCGAGTCCGGCGATGGCGTAAAGGGCAACGCGTTTTTTCTGCGGGCCCGCTTCGATGTCGAGTTCGGTGAGGCGCTGGACGCGAGCTTCACCTTCGGGGAGCAGGGCGATCTCGCCGCCGTTGTGGAGGGCGGCGTGGGCGAGGAGAGCAATCTCGGAGGGCGCGCCGTTGAGAGGAGAGTAAAAGGCGGGCGTCGAGATCTTCATTTCACCCTGCTCGGTGTCGTTCTTCCAGCGCGCGGTGCCGGCTTCGAGAGAATAATTTTCGGTGACTGCGGATTTCAGATAATTGTTGCCCGTGATGACCTCCGAAAGCGGGATGCCGTTGGCATCGAGCTTGAGGATGCTGGTGGTCTTGGGGCCGCGGCCGCGGTCGTTGTACTGGTAGAAAATGTGGAGGGTGCCGTCGTCGGCGGTCCAGACGGCTTGTTGTCCGGCGGGATTGCCCATCACCAAAAAGGAATAGCGCTCGGCGGTCGGGGGGATGTCGCCAGGGAGGGCGGGAACGGGGGACGGCTGGGGCGTTTGCGACCAGAGAGTGGAGGCTAGAAGTGCCCGAAAAAGGAGAGTGAAGACATTGCGGGACAGAGATTTTGCGGCGATCATGGAGACCCCCAGCGGCTGAAGCCGGCGATGACTAGATCAGCTATCGCAGCGGTGAACCGCTGCGCCACCCAAAAGCAGGCGTGCGCTACAGTATAATCTTCGCCTTGGCTGGAATTGAGATGACTGAGACCACACACACTGCGACTCAAGAACCGGAGCCGGTGAAAACGGGGATGGATATTGGGGACATTCTTAAGATACTGCCCCATCGCTATCCGTTTCTGCTGATCGACCGGGTGATTGACCTGGTGCGGATGAAGAGCATTGTTGCGTTGAAGAACGTGACCATCACCGAGCCTTTTTTTCAGGGACACTTTCCGGAGAAGCCGATCATGCCCGGGGTGCTGATTGTGGAAGCGATTGCGCAGGCGGGCGGATTGCTGTTGTTGACGGAGGTTCCGAACCGGGACGAGATGCTGATGGTGTTTACGGGGATCGAGAAGGCGCGATTCCGGCGTCCGGTGGTGCCGGGAGATCAGCTGCGGATTGAAGTGGTAGTGAAGGCGTGGCGGATCACGGCGGCTCGTCTGGAAGGCAAGGCGTATGTGGACGGCAAGGTCGCGGCCGAGGCTACGGTGACTTGCCGGCTGGTGCCGCGGGCGATGAGCGCGGGAACGGCCGAGCTTCCGGGCGAGGAAGCCTAAGAGGATTTGTAATTTCCAATTTGTAATTTGTGATTGAAACTCCGCCAACCCAAATTGCAAATTACAAATTACCAGATTACAAATGACCCTCCATCCTACGGCGATTGTTGATCCGAAAAGCAAGATACATTCTTCGTGCCGCGTTGGTCCTTATTGCGTGATCGGGGCGGAGGTGGAGCTGGGCGAGGGCTGCCGCCTGGATTCGCATGTCGCAATGGAAGGGCCAACGAAAATTGGGGCGGACAATCGCTTCTTCCCTTTTACCTCAATTGGCCTTGCGCCGCAGGATATCAGCTATGCGGGCGAGCCGACTCGGCTGGAGATCGGCGACCACAACTTGATTCGTGAGTTTGTCACCATCAACCGCGGCACGGTGAAGGGCGGGGGATGCACGCGCGTCGGTGACCACAACCTGATCATGGCGTACACGCACATTGCGCATGATTGCCAGATTGGGAGTCACGTGATCATGGCGAACGCGGCTACGCTGGGCGGGCACGTGACGGTGGAAGACTGGGCAACGGTGGGGGCGCTGTGTCCGGTGCATCATTTTGTGCGCATCGGGACGCATGCTTTTATTGGCGGGGGAACGACTATCACGCGGGATGTGCTGCCCTTTTCAAAGACTTCGGCTGAACGCGGGACGCGCGCTTATGGATTGAATGCGGTGGGGTTGGAGCGACGGGGATTCACGAAAGAGCGGATTCGGAAAATTCACCACGCTTATAAGGTGCTGCTGGCTTCGAAGCTGAATACTTCGCAGGCGATTGAGAAGCTGAAGTCCGAGGCCGATCTTGGTGACGATGTTGCGATGCTTGTCGGATTCATTGAAGCGTCGGAACGTGGAGTGATTAAGTAGTGGGCGGCTTCGCTGTTTGCACCTTGCGGACGCCGCGCTCCGCGCGGCTGGACAGCCGGGGGCGGCTGTCCCTACGTGGGTCTTGCTTATGACACGGCTGGGGCTTATCGCGGGCAATGGCACATTTCCTTTTCTAGTGCTGGATGCGGCGCGGGCGCAGGGGTTTGAGGTGGTGGTGGCGGCGATTCGCGAAGAGACTGCTCCCGAGATCGACTCGCACGGCGCGGCTTCCGTTCATTGGCTTTCTTTGGGCGAGTTGTCGAAGCTCATCGACACTTTTAAAGCTGCGGGCGTCACTCGCGCCGTCATGGCGGGGCAGGTTAAGCACAAGCAGATTTTTTCCGCCATCAAGCCGGATTGGCGGCTGGCTAAGCTGCTGCTCTCGCTGGGCACGCGGAATACGGATTCGCTGCTGGGGGCGGTGGCTAAGGTTTTGGCGGATGAGGGGATCATGCTGGAAAACTCGACTTCGCTGCTGGAGCCGCTGCTGGCGAAAACGGGCGTGCTCACGAAGCGGGCTCCTAGCGCGGCGGAGCGCAAGAACATTGAATATGGACGCGCGGTCGGTCGGCGGCTGGCGGAGTACGACATTGGACAGACGGTAGTGATCGCGGAGGCGGCTTGCGTGGCGGTCGAAGCGATGGAAGGAACGGATTCGACGATCGAGCGGGCGGGGGGGCTGATGCGGTCTTTATCCGTAGAATCGGAAGCCACCGTAGGATCGGAAACCGCCGGCGAGGCTTCGACGCTGAGCCGTGCTTTGACGGTGGTGAAGGTTGCGAAGCCGGGGCAGGATATGCGCTTTGACGTTCCCGTGATTGGAGTGAAGACGATCGAGACGATGGCGCGCGCGGGAGCGAGTTGTCTGGCGGTGGACGCAGGGCGATGTCTGCTGCTCGATGGCGAGGCGATTATCCGCGCGGCGGATGCGGCGGGGATTGCGGTGTGCGCGGAGTAGGTAGAGGTTAGAGGTCAGATTGCGGAAGTGAAAAAGGAGTGTTAACTCTACAATCTGTCCTCTCACCTCTGACCTCAATATTATGCGTCAGTCTGCGCCCTGGGCGCGACCACGGCCTTTCGCGGTCTTTCGGATTCTGGCGATTCCGCCGGGGTGCTTGCGCATGTCTTTTTGCATGTCGTCCCTCATTTGCTGGCGCGCGCGCGAGAGATCGTGCGCGGTTTGGAGGTTCATCCAGAACTCGGGAGAATTCCGGAAGTAGTCCGAAAGGAGAAGGGCGGACTCGGGAGTGATGCCTCGTTTGCCGCGAACGAGTTCGTTGACGCGGTTGAGAGGGATATGCAGAGCACGGGCAAGGCCGGCCTGGGTCAGTTGCAGCGGTTCGAGAAACTCCGCGAACAGGATTTGGCCGGGATGGGTTGCAATGCGAAATTCTGGCAGCATGGCGGTGACTCCTCAGTGATAATCAGTGCAGCGAACCCTTTCACAGTTGCCGTTCACGAATTTGAATACGATTCGATATTGCTGGTTCACGCGGATACTGTAAAAGCCAGCGAGATCCCCTCTCAGCTTCTCCAGTCGATTGGCGGGAGGCACTCGCAGGTCCTCGATGGATGTGCAGGCATTCAGCAAGTCGAGTTTTTGCTGAACCCGGCTCCAGAGGTCGCGTCCAATCCTGCGGGCCGCTTTGCTGTCGCTGCCGTGATAGATGTCGGCGGTCGTCGCATCCCCGAAACTGGAGATCACGAGACACAGTATACCTGACTACCCGTTATTCGTGTATAGTCTCGAAATTAGGCATTTCGTGTCTACTAAAGATATGTCTGAAGCGTCTCGCATTGCCGACCAGCTTCGCCGGGCGTTCGATGGTGACGCATGGCATGGCGATTCCGTGCTTGAAATTCTGAAAGGGATCACGGCCGGGCGGGCGGCGACGCATCCGATTGAGGGGGCGCACTCGATCTGGGAGCTGGTGCTGCATATTGCGGCTTGGGATGGCGCGGTGCTTAGGCGCTTGGGCGGGGTCGCGGTGGAACTCTCCGATGCGGAGAATTTTCCTCCGGTTACGGATGCTGGTGATGCGGCGTGGCACGCGGCGCTGGATCGGGTGCGGCGCGTTCATGAGGAACTGGTCGCGGCTGCTGCTGCTCTTCCCGACTCGCGACTCTACGAGATGGTTCCGGGCAAAGAGGGAGCGCACTACACCTTCTATTACATGCTGCATGGCGTCGTGCAGCACGAGCTGTATCATGCGGGGCAGATCGCGCTGCTGAAGAAAGCGTGAAGACGGGGCTGTGTAGAGAGAACTCCCTGCGTCGGCGCAGGAGTTGTGATGGACGTAGGGGTCCTTCGACTCCGCCGAGCCAATCGCTTCGCACTTGGCCCGGCTCCGCTCAGGATGACAAGGTCGGTAGGGAGCCCTAACGCAGGATCGCTCACAAGAAGGTTGAGTTCGGTTGAACGTGCTGGACGGCCGAGGCGGCCATCCCTACGCGATCCTTACGGTTTTGCGCTTTCCTATCTGGGGAGTTAGCTGCGACAATAGCGCATTGCTGCTTCGTTCTGGAGCACTCATCTGGGCACGGAATTTCCGATTAATGTTGCGGTGATTGGCGTGGGCGCTTTCGGGCGCAATCATGCTCGTGTCTATCGGCAACTGCAGCAGGCGGGGAGCGTGCGGCTGGTGGGGGTGGTCGATCCGGATACGGCGCGGGCGGACGCGATTGCTGCCGAGTTTGAGTGCAAAGCGTTTGGTTCGGTCGAGCAGATGCTGACCACGCACAGCGAGGTGCAGGCGGCGTCGGTCGCGGTGCCGACGGTTCTGCATGTGGAGGTGGCGCGGACTCTGATGGAAGCCGGAGTCGACGTGCTGATCGAAAAGCCGGTGGCGGCGACGCTTGCCGAGGCCGACGAACTGCTGCGGGTGGCACTGGAACACAAACGGGTAGCGCAGGTTGGGCACCTGGAACGCTTCAATCCGGCGGTGCGGGCTACGTTGCCGTTGATTAATCGGCCTATGTTTTTTGAAGTGCACCGGCTCAGCGTGTTCTCTCCGCGGGCGCTGGATGTGGACGTGGTGCTCGACCTGATGATCCACGACCTCGACGTGGTGCTGACGTTTGTGAAGTCGGGGGTGAAGGAAATACGGGCGGTGGGGCTGCCGATTCTTTCGGACAAGGTTGATATCGCCAATGTGCGCGTCGAATTCGAATCGGGCTGCGTCGCCAACTTTACCGCCAGCCGGGTTTCGACGGAGCGCGTGCGCAAGCTGCGCTTCTTTCAGCCTGGACAGTATATTTCGATCGATTATGGACGGCAGGATGTGCTGGTGTTCTCGGTCGGAGATTCCTCGGGAAGTTCCCACCCTAGTGTGAATCCGCAGATCTCTATGAGTAAGCCGCCGATTACGGCGGAGGAACCGCTGCTGGCGGAGATCAAGGCATTCTTGCAGTCGGTGCGGGAGCGGTCGCGTCCGGTGGTGTCGTTGAAGGATGGAATGCGTGCGCTGGAGTTGGGGCTGGCGATTCTTGAGGAGATCGCGGGACACGCGGGACGGATTGGGGTGGGGTAATTGCAGAGGTCAGAGGTGAGATTGCAGAGGTTTCAAGCGGTTCTTACCTCTTCCATCTGACCTCTGACCTCTCACCTCGCTTTTTATTGCTGAGGTGGCGGAGCCTGCTGGTCGCCTTGTCCTTGGGGCGGACCGTGGTGGCCGTTGTGGCCCCATTGGTCACGCTTGGCCTGCATTTCATCCCACTTCTTTTGCTGGGTTGAGTCGAGCAGCGCGCGGATCTGCGTGTCGCCGGCATTGTGGATGTCCATCATTTTGGTGTGGCGATCCTGCTGGGAAAGAGAATTGTCCTGGTGCAAGGTCTCCATCTGGGAGTGTTCGGACTGGAGGATGTCGAGGACTTTGGTTTGCTGATCGGGGGTAAGGTTGAGATGTTTGGTCAATTCCTTGGTGCGCTCGGCTGGATCGGGCGGGCCGTGGTGCCAGCCGCCGTTGCCCTGTGCGGGTTGCTGATTGCCGGGCGGCGGGGTGTCGTTTGATGATTGGGCCGCGGCAAAGGGCACGGCGGCGGCGATGAGGCCGACCGCGAGAAGAATGAAAAGACACTGCTTGAACATGGGGAATCTCCTTTTTCGAAACGAGCTGTCTATACCTATGAACGGAATTATGAGCCGAAAGTTGTGCGAGGAACAGGATTCAGACAAATCTTTGCATAACTTTACGAAATGGTGCTCCGACGTCAGGCCGTGACGCCGTTGAGGCTCGAGACTCCGCCGAGCTGCGCTCGGCTGGACGCCCGGGGCGGCCGTCCCTACGCAAACCTTTACGGGGCAGAGCCCCGTCACCACACGAACTATTGTCACCACACGAACCGTTGTCACCACACGAACCATTCGCGACCTATTGAGATGTTCCTTGCGCGGACAGGCGCTGCTTAAGCTGGGCGGCAAATTGTTGGGTCTGCTCATCGGAGAGCCGTAGCTGACCGTCGAGGACCAGACTCAACTGATCGGCACCGTCATTCTGGAATCGTGCTTTCTGGAGGGTGGCGGACTGCTGCGCGGCAGGTGGGAGACTGGCCTTGACGTCTGCTCCTTTTTGCAGGGCGGGGAGAAGCGATGCCGCAATTTGCTCGCCCAGGCTGACGCCGAGGTCGCCGGAGCGGAGCGAGTCGCGGACGAAACCGCTGGCGTCGACGCGGGTCACTTCGGAGACGAGATGCAAGGCAGCGTTTGGTTCGAGCGCTGGTTCGGTGGTTGGTTTAACCGTAGGTTCGACCGCCAGCGTGAGCTTTACCTCGATGGTGCCCTCGCCGGCGGCGACTTCGATGGGGCTCTGCTGACCCGGCGGACAGACCCAGCGTTCGAAGTGCAGACGAGCCACCACCAGGCTGGCGGGCTCCAGCGGGGTGAGCGTGGCTTGCAGAATCTCAATGCGTTCGCCACAGCGGGGCGAGCGGGTGAGTTCGGAGCGGAGAATGGCGGTGACGTCTTGCTGCAGGTCGGAGAGATCGGCGACCAGCTTGAGACTGAACAGATTTTGGCCGTTATCGGCGGGAGTTGCGGTGGAAGTTGGCGCAGCCGTTCGGGAGATGGCGCCTGACGCGGGGATCGAGAGGCGCAGGCCGGAGACATTGATCGAGTTGGTCACTGCTGGGAGGCTGAAGGTAACGTCCTGGCCGGCGGGGTCAAAGAGGATGCTCATTTCTCTGCCCAGGGCGAGTTGCTCGTTTTGGAAACCGGCGAGAGCCTTGTCGACGCCGTCGGCGGAACTGGAAATCTGTTCACTGCCTGGCTTAGGAGTCTGGACGATTTGATTCAGCGCCTTTGTCTGTTTGTCGAGTTCGGAATCAGCTTTCCCGAGCTTTTTGGCGGTGTCCTCCAAACCGGATTTTTGTTTAGCGGACAAAGAGGTGAGAAAATTCTGGTTGCCGGAGCGAGCTTTTTCAACGGCCTGATCCACCGCGGTTGCATCGGACAGCGGTGAAGAAGCGGGGATTTTCCGCAGCGATTCGCGAAAGGCTTCCAGCAGATCGCTGGCGGCCTGAGTGTATTGCGCGATCTTGGCGAAGGCGGCGCGCTGCTCAGCGGTCGCTTGCACGGCCATGGCGCGGCGAAAGTTCTTGAGACTATCCTCCATGTCGAAATCGCGCAGGGCGGGACAGTCGTGCAGGCAGATGATGGCCGTCGTGTTGTGTCCGCCGGCGGCGCCGGGAGCGCCTCCACCGCCGCCCCCACCTCCACCGCCCCGCTGGGCGAACAGAGTGGAAGGACTGGCGAGCAGAGTGATTCCGACCATAAGAACGGCCATAGCTGGAACGGATCCACGACGTGCAGACACGCGAAGCGCGGGCACACCATCGGTCGATGAGTCACGAGCAGAAACGCCGGGAACTAGAGTTCCTCTGTGGAACATGGGCCAGATCTCCAAGAACATTTTACGGTTGGAACGGGACCGCAGGAGTACACGGAACAACAAAAAGTTCTGATGCAGACGGATTCAAACTGGTGATCTCATCTATCTATCAATCTATCAACCGGCTGCCACCGCCCGGCGGGCGGTTCCGCGGCTATTACCCAGGTACTCACTCGATGGGCGCAAAAAATGCGACAATAGTGCTGGCGGTCGCAACTCCCAAATTTACGTAACTTTACGTTGGAATTTTGCGTGTAACCTGCGCAGCATGTTACGCAACCTTGGAGTCTGCCCGTGTCTCTAAGCATTATAGTCCGTGCCTGATGCCGGTCACCCAAATCCCGTCTCGCGATCCCTCGTCTGGCGCAAAATCGTCTGGCGAAAAAACGTCCGGGGAACCGCTGACTCCGCTCTCCGACCAGCCTGAGCAGCGCGGTTTGTTTGAAGCGCAGCACTGGGAGACGGCGTACCGCGACTTCAATCCTGACGATGTTCCGCATCTCCTCATCCAGTTGCAGGACGATCTCTCGCGGGCGCTCAAGCGGGAAGCACTTTGGCTGTCGGTCATTCTGCATTTGTTCGTGGTCATTCTGCTGTGGAACAGCGAGAAGTTGATGGATCTGTTGCCGCACCGGACGGTGGATCTGGCGATTACGAATATGGACAAGTCGAAAGACGCGACGTTTCTGGAACTGCCGCCGGACGAGCAGAAACTGACGCGGCGTCCCGAAGCGAAGGTAATTTCAGATAAGGACCGCATCGCGACCAGCAAAGCGCCGCAGATCAATCGCGAAGAATTGAAGAAGATTCTGCAAAGCGCGCGTGCGGGAAGGCCGGGCGAGAGCGCGCAGCAGTCACCGGCGCAGAGCCAGCCGGCTCAGAACCAGCCGCAGGAAAGTCCGCAGCAGAATTCGGGATTCGCGCAGCCGCAGCCGAGCGATCAGACGGCGCGTTTGCAAACGCCCCCGCAGAACCGGCCGATGCCGGATTTTAATGCTCGCCTTACTCCGGGCTCGGCGATCGAACAAGCGGTGCAGGGCGTAGCCGCCAACCCTAGGCGCTACGGCGGCGGTGGACAAGCGGGCGATTACGGGAGCCCGGGCAGGAGCGGGGCGAAGGCGCTGGATCAGGCGGAAATTCTGACCGACACGATGGGCGTGGACTTCGGGCCTTATCTGACTCAGGTAGTGCAAATTGTGAAACGGAACTGGTATAGCATCATGCCGGAGTCGGTGTACCCACCGATCTTCAAGCAGGGCAAGCTTGCGATTGAATTCGTCATCCTTAAGGATGGCACAGTGAGCGGCATGACGCTGCGCACCTCGTCCGGCGACGTGCCTCTCGACCGGGCCGCGTGGGGGAGCATCACCGCATCCACTCCGTTGCCACCGCTGCCGAAGGAATTTCCCGGCAAACTCCTGGGCTTGCGTTTCTATTATTTTTACAATCTCAACCCCGGCGAGGATTTCAAGAAGTAAGCTCGCCCCGTCTCTACTCCGGCTGCTAAGGTGCGCGAATGGGCCGAATTCGCTACCATGGGATATTCTCGATTCGACGAGCAAGCGAATAAAACTATGAAGATTCGACAACTATTATTCTTCGTTCCGATGTCCCTGGTTCTGCTGTGCTTGCCGGTTCTTGCACAGGATGTGCCTGATGCTCTTCGTCCGCCGAAGGGTTCGCAGGTTGCGCTCGTCGTTTTCGAAGACCTGCAATGCCCGCAATGCGGCCGGGTCGCGCCGCTGCTGGCACAAGCCTCGCGGACTTATAAGATTCCGCTGGTACAGCACGACTTTCCGTTGCCGTTGCACAACTGGTCGTTCGACGCGGCGGTGATGGCGCGCTACTTCGACACGCATTCCAAGGAATTGGGCAACGCCTTCCGCGAGACTGTGTTCGCGCACCAGATGGAAATCAACCCGCAGAACTTGCGCGCGTTTGAAGAGAAGTTCGCCGCCGAGCACCAGATTGCGGTGCCGTTCGTGGTGGATCCGGATGGCAAGCTGGCGGCGCTGGTGCGTGCGGACAAAGAGCTGGGCCTGAGTCTGCACGTGGAGCACACGCCGACGATCTGGGTGGTCAGCAATAAGCGGACAGGCACGCCATACGTCGAGGTGACGGACACTAATCAGCTTTACGTGATGATTGATGCGATGAAGAAAGACTAAGGTCGTCTGTGTGGTGGCGGGGCTCCGCCCCGCTGGTACGGGGCGGGGCTCCGCCCCGCTGGTACGGGGCGGAGCCCCGTCCCCACACGAGCTTATTCGGTCCAGCGGCGGAAGAGCAAGGCGCCGTTGGTGCCGCCGAAGCCGAACGAGTTCGACATAGCGTATTCGAAACTTGCTTTTCGGGCGTGGTTGGGAACGAAGTCCATGTTATCGGTCTCGGGGTCCTGATTCTCGAGGTTGATGGTGGGCGGCAGAATCTGATCGCGCAGCGCGAGGACCGTTACTCCCGCCTCTGTGTGGTGGCGGGGCTCCGCCCCGCTGGGACGGGGCGAAGCCCCGTCCCCACACGAGCTTATTCGGTCCAGCGGCGGAAGAGAAGCGCGCCGTTAGTGCCGCCGAAGCCGAAAGAGTTCGACATAGCGTATTCGAAACTTGCTTTTCGGGCGTGGTTGGGGACAAAGTCCATGTTATCGGTCTCGGGGTCCTGATTCTCGAGGTTGATGGTGGGCGGCAGAATCTGATCGCGCAGTGCGAGCACCGTTACTCCTGCCTCTGTGTGGTGGCGGGGCTCCGCCCCGCTGGGACGGGGCGAAGCCCCGTCCCCACACGAGCTTATTCGGTCCAGCGGCGGAAGAGAAGCGCGCCGTTAGTGCCGCCGAAGCCGAAAGAGTTCGACATGGCGTATTCGAAATTCGCTTTTCGGGCGTGGTTGGGAACGAAGTCCATGTTATCGGTCTCGGGGTCCTGATTCTCGAGGTTGATGGTGGGCGGCAGAATCTGATCGCGCAGTGCGAGCACCGTTACTCCTGCCTCTGTGTGGTGGCGGGGCTCCGCCCCGCTGGGACGGGGCGAAGCCCCGTCCCCACACGAGCTTATTCGGTCCAGCGGCGGAAGAGCAAGGCGCCGTTGGTGCCGCCGAAGCCGAACGAGTTCGACATAGCGTATTCGAAACTTGCTCTTCGGGCGTGGTTGGGGACAAAGTCCATGTTGTCGGTCTCGGGGTCCTGATTCTCGAGGTTGATGGTGGGCGGCAGAATCTGATCGCGCAGTGCGAGCACCGTTACTCCTGCCTCTAATCCGCCTGCTCCACCCAGCAGATGGCCGGTCATGGATTTGGTGGAACTGACCGGAACTTTTTTCCCAAATAAATTTCGAATGGCGTGCGCTTCAAGCGTGTCGCCGATGGGCGTTGAGGTGCCGTGAGCGTTGAGGTATCCGACTACGCTGGCGTCGAGTTTCGCGTCGCGCAACGCGTTGCGCATCACGCGGAAACCGCCTTCGTGCTCGGGGGCGGGTTGGGTCATGTGAAATGCGTCGGCGGACATGCCGTAGCCAACGATTTCCGCCAGGATGGGAGCGCCGCGGCGGCGGGCATGCTCGAGTTCTTCGAGAACCATAATGCCGGCGCCTTCGCCCATCACGAAACCATCGCGATCTTTGTCCCAGGGACGGCTGGCGCGAGCGGGATCGTCGTTGCGGGTGGAAAGCGCGCGCATGGCGGCGAATCCACCGACGCCCATGGGAGTGATGGCAGCTTCGGAACCTCCGGCAATCATTACGTCGGCATCGCCGTAATGGATGATGCGGAAGGAATCGCCAATGGAGTGGGCGCTGGTGGTGCAGGCGGTGGCGGTCGCTTCGTTCGGGCCCTTGGCGCCGAACCTCATGGAAACGTGCCCGGCGGCGAGGTTGACGATGGAGGCAGGGATGAAGAAGGGCGAGATCCTGCGCGGTCCTCCTTCGAGGAGCGCGCTGTGTTCACGCTCGATGACGTCGAAGCCGCCGATCCCCGATCCGATATGCACGCCGACGTTCTCGGCGTTTTCGGGGGTGACCTTGAGTTGCGACATCCGCATCGCTTCCTCGGACGCGGCGATGGCGAAGTGAATGAAGCGGCCCATCTTCTTCACTTCTTTTTTCTCAATGAAATTGAGGGGATCGAAGTTGCGAACCTCGGCTGCGATCTGGCAGGCGAAGGCGGAGGCGTCGAAGGCGGTAATGCGGTCGACGCCGCTCCGGCCCGCCAGCAGGGCCTGCCACACCGCGTCGGTGGTATTGCCCACGGAGCAGATGAGGCCGATGCCGGTGATGACGACCCGTCGTGCCCGATCACTCTTCGAATTACTTGCCAAATTACTTGCTCGCCTTCACGTGCTTGCCGATGTAGTCGACTGCATCCGACACGGTGCGAATCTTCTCGGCATCCTCGTCGGGGATTTCGATATCGAAGGCCTCTTCGAAGGCCATCACAAGCTCGACGGTATCGAGCGAATCCGCGCCCAGGTCATCCACGAACGAAGCGCTGGGCGTGACCTCACCCTCGTCCACACCCAACTGCTCGACAATGATCTGTTTCACTTTTTCATCAACGGCTGCCATGTTTCTCCTCGTTTCTAAATCTGGGAATCGCGGGCCCGGATTCCGGGCCGACGTTTGCTGATTTACGACCGCATATGGCTCGATAGATCGTATGAAGTCGGAACCAGTAGTCTAAAAGGGATCGGAAAAGTATGCAAAGGGTGAGTGCCCAGCCCCTAAAGGGGCATTTACGTTCGAGGAACTTGCGGTATCGCTGAAGCGATACCCTGACACGAAGCTGGAGTCTCTCAGCAGCCTTCCAAAGGAGGCTGGTTGTGTGGAGATCACTAGCGAATCCTAACTGGCGGCGGGGAGCGGGGTCAAACCTGGGCATGGCTTCGCAACATGAAATCGACTGAGTGGAACGGTCACCACACTTGCTCAATTCGTTGGACTCATGTCACGATCTGGACGTGAAAATCTCGAGCCTGTTTGCTGTTCTGCTGGCGCTCGCTGTTTCTGCATTCGCTGCCGATTGTCCGAAAAATCAGCCGAGGACCGAGGCCGCGCTGATCGAACTCGAACAGAACTGGGCCGCGGCTCTCAGTCGCAAGGACGCTGATGCCGTTGCCTGCATGCTGGCTGACGAATTTGAAGACGCTGACGTTGATGGTTCGCTGCACTCCCGCAGCCAGACGCTGGAACACATTCCGAATCGGAAGCCGGGGGTGAATCACCTTTCGGAAATGCGCGCGCATGTTGAGGGCAACTCCGGATTTACGCGCGGACTCGCCACTTTGGTGGATGCTTCGGGCAAGGTGGTGGCGCGTGTCCGCTTCACCGACGTCTTCACCTACCGCGATGGCCGATGGCAGGCGATCGCCGGGCACGAGTCGCTTCTGGGCGAGGCGAGCCGCTAAATGCGCGCCGTGGTGCAGCGCGTGAGCCGAGCGCGAGTTACTGTCGGTAGCGAGATTGTGGGAGAGATCGGGCTTGGTCTGCTGGTGCTGCTGGGTGTGGGAGCAGGAGATACGCGCGCTGACGCGGATTACCTGGCCGCCAAGACGATTGGCCTGCGCATTTTTGAGGATGCGGGCGGCAAAATGAATTTGTCGGTTGCCGAGGTTTCGGGCGCGGTGCTGGTGGTCTCGCAGTTCACTCTCTTTGGAGACGCGCGGTGCGGCAAGCGTCCATCGTTCGACGCGGCCGCTCCGCCGGAGCAGGCGCGCGAACTCTACGAATATTTTGTGGGGAAAATCCGCGCCGCCGGTCTGCGCTCGGAAACGGGACGCTTTCAGGAAATGATGCAGGTGGAGCTGGTGAACGAAGGGCCGGTCACGATTCTGCTGGATTCGGCGAAAACATTCTGAAACAGTGTTGGGAAAGAAAGACTAAGCGCTTCGCGTGAGGAGCAAAACTCCGGATGGCTGTCGCTAGTACTGCCCTGTCGGGGCCCGATGACGATGCAGCGCGGATTTCGGCGCTTCCGCCTCTCGCAACGGGCATTCTGATTGCTCTCTGCGCCGCCAAGCTGCTGCTGCACATCTTCACCAGCGTCCGGCACTACGGTTATTTTCGCGACGAGCTTTATTACCTGGACATGGCGCGCCATCTCGACTGGGGCTACGTCGACGCCGCTCCGCTGATCGCCGTTTACGCGAAGGTCGCGCTGCTGATGGGCGGATCGCTCTGGGCGCTTCGCATTCTTCCTGCGCTGGCTGGCGTGGCACTCATTGCGCTCACCATGCTCATCGCGCGGGAACTCGGTGGTGGGCGCTATGCCCAGTTTCTTGCCGGATTCGCCATTCTGATTTGCCCCGCCATTTTGCTGACGGACAGCCTGCTCACCATGAATGCGTTCGAGCCGCTCTTCTGGATGGGCTGCATTTGGATCGTCGCCCGCATCTTGCGCACGGGAGACTCGCGGCTGTGGCTATGGTTCGGCGTGCTTGCCGGGCTGGGACTTGAGAACAAGCACTCTACGCTGTCTTTCGGATTCGCGGTTACCGTTGCTGTGCTTTTGACGCATCACCGGCGCGAGTTCGCGCGGCCGTGGATATGGATTGCCGGCGGCATCGCTCTCGCATTATTTTTGCCCAACATCATCTGGCAAATTCGCCATCACTTCCCGACGATTGAAGACCTGGCCAATGTTCGGCGCGAAGGCAAGAACGTCGTGCTCGGTCCGCTTGCGTTCGTGAAGGAACAGATCGTCGACATGCACCCGATCCTGTTGCCGGTCTGGTTTTCGGGGCTGGTCTGGTTTCTTCGTGACCGACGGTGGCGGGTGCTTGGGCTGACTTTTGTGGTCTTCTTCGTGTTGATGGAAGTCGCGCACGGCAAGAACTATTACGTGTTCCCGATTTATCCGATGCTGTTCGCCGGCGGCGCGGTCGTGTTCGAGACGTGGCTGGCGAACCGCGCGGTCTGGATACGTGCGGCCGTGGTCGCCATTATTTTGCTGGCAGCGCTTCCCGCCATCCCGCTGGTGACGTGGATGTTGCCGCCGGAGCGGCTCCTCGCTTATCAAAACGCCGTCGGCTTCAAGCCCTCCAAGGCCGAGGTGAAACAAGAGTCGCTGTTGCCGCAACCGGTGGCCGACCAGTTTGGATGGCCCGAGATGGCGAATGAAGTGTCCGGCATCTACAACTCGCTGCCACCTGATGACCGCGCCCAGACCGGCATCTGGGCAGGCAACTACGGGGAAGCGGGCGCGGTTAATCTGTTTGGTCCGAAGCTCGGGCTGCCCACCGCCTACTCGCGCCACCAGAACCATTGGTACTGGGGTCCGCCGCCACAGGTTTACAAGAACCTCATCGTGATCGAGTGGAGCCTTGAGGATGTGCGCGACAATTGCACTTCATTTCAGGCCTTCCAGCACTACCAGCGCTTTGGCATGGCCGAGGAGAACACGCCGATCTATCTGTGCCGTGGCGTCACTTTTGACATCCAGAAAATCTGGTCGCATTCGCACCATTGGAATTAGGCGATTGGAGGGCAAAGCGATCTCATAGTGAGCCGAAGAATCGTTACGTGGAATTGCGTCCGGCGGTCAGGTTGGTTAGAATGGCGAACGGTCCCCTGCTCCAGCTCAGTCGATTAAGGAGGCCCGATGCGAACTCCCACCCGGTTCTTTGGAATTGGACTTGGCATTGGATTGTTCGTTGTTGCCCTGTTTTTCGCTCCCAGAGTTCTCGCGCAGACCAATCCTCCACCTTCGGACTCTCATGAGATGGTGACGCGCCAGCCGCGCACGCTCACCAAACCGGCCGACCGCTCGGCCGCACTTGATCTTCTGGGTCGCGCTCGGCAAAACCTCAATCTCCACGATGTTTCCACTCCGTACGCGCTCAAGGTTTCGTTCGAGACCAACGGCGCGGCACAGATGGAGGGCGAGTGGACGATGGAGGAGTTGTCGGATGGAGGATCGCACTGGCGCTGGACGGCGCAATTGGGGGATTTCTAGCTGATTCGTATCGGCGCTGACGATCGCGTCTACGGAACGAATCTTTCCGGACCAGTGCCCTTGCGCGTTCAGCTGGTCCGTTCCGCTTTGCTTAGGCCGATCGGACAGGGCACGGGCGCGTATCTGATTCGCGCCGCGGATATTGAGCGCGACGGCAAAGCGATGTCGTGTCTGTTGCTCAGCCATTCGCTACCGCCGAATCCCGCGCCGCGCTCGTGGGTGGAGAGAGAAGATTGCATTGATCCGGCTACGGGGCTCTTGCAGATGTGGTCGGTAGCTCCGGGAATTTACGCGGTCTACGACTACAACGGCGCCGCGGAATTTCACGGTCATATGCTTCCGAAGCAGATTTCCATTTTCGAGGACGGGCGCCCAGCGGTGCAGGTGCGTGTGGAAAGCCTCAAAGACGCATCCGACATCGATCCGAATCTGTTCAAGCCTGCACCGGAAATGATGGAAGATGGCGGAACATTCGCGCTGTCCGCGCCGGAGCGGTTTCCGATGCGCGTTGATCCTTCGGACGGGCCGACTTCGTCTTACTTTCAGCCCGTGATCGTGCACGCGATTATTGATGCGCAGGACGGCAGCGTGCTGGACGCGGAGCCGCTGCAAACCACCGATCGCGACTTGAGCCGCGCGGCAATGGAACTGGTGAGGAGCACGGCATTCGAGCCATCGGGATTTCAGCAGGAAGCTTTCATCAACGTGCAGTTTCACTTTCCCGCGGTGCGATGGGGTGGCCCGCCCCTATTCCACTCTTCGGTGCGTTGGGTGAATCTGGATCACCATGGCAAATATCCACCGGTAAGAATGCCGCCGACGCATCCCAGGAAATAGTGTCATGAGCGCCTGATGAATCGCCCGGCGGGACGGCCGCCTTGACCAACCCTGAATCGCATCGGGATATTGTAGTGGGTTGCGTATAGGCCACGGCAATCGGTGATCAAGCCTGTCGCGGTCCCGGCAGCAACTGCTAGAATTGCGGTGTCATGGCATTCCCCGCTAACCGCCTGCGCCGTTTGCGGCGCACTGAAACGCTGCGTGCCCTGGTCCGCGAGACCCGGCTTTCGCCGGAATCCCTCGTTTATCCGTTATTCATTTGCCCCGGCAGCGGAATCCGGAAAGAAGTGCGCTCCATGCCCGGCGTCTTCAATCTTTCGGTCGATGAGGCAGTGAAAGAAGTGCGCGAGGCGCGTGGACTGGGAGTGCTATCGGTCATCCTGTTCGGGCTTCCGGAGAAAAAAGATGAAGTGGCCACGGGCGCGTGGGCGGAGGATGGCATCGTCCAGAAGGCGGCGCGCGCCATCAAGAGCGAAGTGCGCGACGTGCTGGTGATGGGCGATGTTTGCATGTGCGAGTACATGTCGCACGGACATTGCGGCGTCGTGGCTCAAGCGGGCAAGCCGCAATCGCTGGGCGCGGCGGCAATCGATGTGGGCAAGGCAATGGCGATAGCGGTCAGGAGTCCTGAGGAAAAAGAAAAGGTTATCGAACGGATGGCCGCGGCTGCTGCATCTTCACCGGCCCCTGCGGAGTACGAGATCTTGAATGACGCGAGCCTGGAGTTGCTGGCGCGGACCTCGGTTTCGCTGGCGCGGGCGGGCGTGGACATCATCGCGCCATCGGACATGATGGATGGACGGGTCGCGGCAATTCGTGGGGCGCTCGACCGGGCGGGCTTCGAAAACACGCCGATTCTCTCCTATGCGGCGAAGTTCTCCTCGGGTTTCTATGGGCCGTTCCGCGAGGCGGCGGATTCGGCGCCGCAGTTCGGGGACCGCCGTTCCTACCAGATGGACCCCGCCAACATTCGCGAGGCGATGCGGGAGATCGAGCTAGACATTGAAGAGGGTGCAGACATGATCATGGTGAAGCCGGCGATGCCTTACCTGGACGTGATTGCCGCGGCCCGTGACCGTTTTGACCTGCCGCTGGCGGCCTACCAGGTCTCGGGTGAGTACGCCATGATCGAGGCCGCAGCCCGGAACCAGTGGATCGACCGCGAGCGCGTAATGATGGAATCGCTGCTCTCGATCCGCCGCGCCGGGGCGAGCATCATTCTGACTTACTACGCCAAGGAAGCGGCAAAACTGCTGGCCTAGTCCGTAGGGCGCCGATCCTGATGCTGACGACTGCTCCTTGAGGCATTTCGCTTTTCGGGGCTGTAGCTGGTATTGGTAAATGTGCGGAGCGCTCGTGAAAACCGTTTGGGCTCGCGACCACTCAGCCCACCGATCCTAATTAGTGAGTGCTTTCGGAGTAACGGACTCGGAAAAGGAAAACGAATAAGCCATTCGCACCAGAGTTCTCTCCGAAAAGGGAACGTAAAGCAAAGCGGCAGTCGCGGCGAACGCCAAGCCCACCCCAATTTGCGGCAACAGCAGGAACGGCGCGATGGCCCAGAGTTGATCGAGCGCCAGAACAGCTGGAAATAACCGGCCGAATGTCTGGCCCAGCTTGCGGAAATCGAAGCCGACCGCGGACAGCAGGTAGAAGCGCAGCGGGATCCCGACTGCTCCCGTCACCAATATCGCTCCTACGATGAACAGAGCTCTCCAGCCCGGAAGAAAGCTGCTAGCGACGCGATCCGCATCGTGCAGGTGAGCAAGACCGCTGACGTAGAAGATGAGATACATCACCTGAATCAGCGCGAAAAGCGCCCGTACCAGTCCACGGCGGGGAAAGGGCACGTGCAGGTCGGGATGCAGCGCGATCTCGCCTGCGGACGAAGCTGCCGGATTATTGTCATCATCATTGCGCTGGGCGTGGGCTGCCGCTGCGACCGGGGCGATGAAGCGGTACCCGCGACGGGCGAGGGTTTCGACGAAGCGCGGGCTCGACGCGGAATCGCCCAGCGACTCGCGAATCTTGTTTACCGCGGTATTCAGGCTGTGATCGAAATCGACGAAGGTATCGGCAGGCCAGATTGTCTCGCGCAGGTAATCGCGGGTGACGACTCGCCCGGCATTCTGCAGCAGGGCAGTGAGCACTTGAAAAGGCTGCTCCTGAAGCCGGATGCGAGCGCCGTTCTTGCGCAGCTCTCCGGCGGCCAGGTCGACTTCAAAAACGCCAAAGCGCAGAAGGCTAGTTTCGCGGTTGGAGGAAGGCAGCGGCATGACGGCGCGCCCGTAGTGTACAGCGGGAAAGTCGTTGGTCGTTAGTCGTTGGTCGTTAGTCGTTCGCAATAGACGTTCGCCAACTGGGTTGCGAACTGTGTCTGCCAGCGACCATCGACTAAGGACTAACGACTAAGGACTAACGACCCACGAAAAGATTACAATATCCGCGTGAACGCCCCCGTTCCGTCGAAGCCGGTAGCTGACAACGAGCGTCAGGACAGCAAGCATCAGCATCAGCACCGCCATTCCGTCTACGCCGCCGAAGCCACCGGATTGCTTCTGATGGCGGTTCTGCTGCTTATTCTCACCATCATCCGCTATTGGCGATACATTCCTTGGAGCGCGCGCTAAAGTTGCCGAAGGTGGCGAGGCTGTCAAAGGCGAACCGGGAACCGCTGATCGTGGTTGTGCTTGGTCCGACGGCGAGCGGGAAGACGGCTTTGGCTCTGGCGATCGCGCGGCGTTTCGGCGGGGAAATCGTCAACTGCGACTCGGTTGCGATGTACCGCGAATTTGAAATCGGCACGGCCAAACCCAGTGCGGCGGAGCGCGCGGAAGTTGCGCATCATCTGCTGGATTGCGTCGATCCGCTCGCCGACGTCAGCGCGGGAGAGTATGCGCGCCAGGCGCGGCAGATTCTGCGGGAGATCGTTCTCCGTGAAAACGAGCAGCGCCGACACTTGCCCATCGTTAGCGGAGGAACCGGACTCTATCTTCGCGCTCTCGTCGAAGGGCTGTTTCCTGGTCCGCAGCGGTCCGAAGAGTTACGCGACAAACTTCGCGCGCGCACAGAGGAGCGCGGGAACGACTACTTGCATCGCATCCTGCGGCGGCTGGACGCTGCGGCGGCGAAGCGCATTCACGCCAATGACGTTTCCAAGGTGATCCGGGCTATCGAAGTGTGCCTGGCCTCGCGACAGACCTCTCGCCTGAATATGACCGAACTCTGGCAGCAGGGACGCGAACCGCTGCGCGGCTTTCGTATTGTGCGTCTCGGACTGAATCCGGAGCGCGAAGTGCTCTACGCCCGCATCAACCAGCGAGCGGCGAAGATGTTTGACGAAGGGCTGATCGCCGAGACGGAGAAGCTTCTTGAAAAATATGGCGACCGTGCCCGCCCGCTTGCGTCGTTAGGATACAAGCAGGCGGTGCAATTCCTGCGCGGCGAATTGGATCGGGAAGCGGCGCTCGGGGCGGCGCAGCAGGCGCATCGTAACTATGCCAAGCGCCAGATCACCTGGTTCCGGCGAGAACCGGATGTGCATTGGCTCGCGGGGTCCGGAGATGACCCGGCCATACAGGCGGCTGGCATCGCAATCGTTGAACCGGAAATTTGAGAGCAGTTGCGGAGTTGCGCTCGGCCTGGACAGCCGAGGGCGGCTGTCCCTACGCGAACGGGGCAGAGCCCCGTCACCACGCGAGTAGGACGGTCTCGTCTCTTTTTTGTTATTGTCAATTGCATGCTCCGAAATCTTCTTCTTCCTGCGGTCCTGCTCGCGGCGGCGCTTTGCTTTGCTAAAGACAGGAGCATAGATCGCTATCTGCAGGCCGGCCCCATTCATGTCGACAAGGCCGGCCAGAAATGGGCTGACAAAACCTTGCGCAGGATGTCGCCTGAAGACAAGGTTGGCCAGCTTTTTGCGATCTGGGTGCGAGTGCAGTTTTTTAACGACGCCGATCCCACCTTTGTTCAGTTGCGCGACAATATCCGCAAGTATCACATCGGATCGCTGGTCATGAGCGTTCCAGTGGATGGCCCCGTCCTGCTCAAGAGCCAGCCCTCGGTTGCCGCCGAGCTGCTCAACCGGCTGCAGAAAACATCGAAGCTGCCGCTGCTCGTCTCGGCCGATTTCGAGCGCGGCGTGTCGATGCGTCTGAATGGCACCACCGTCTTTCCCCACGCCATGGCGTTTGGAGCTACCGGTAAACCTGAAAATGCCGAAGCCTTTGGACGCATCACCGCTCTCGAGGCGCGCGCTATCGGCGTGCATTGGAATTTCTTTCCCGATGCGGACGTGAATTCCAATCCTGCCAATCCCATCATTAACACGCGCTCTTTCGGAGGAGATCCGAAGGAGGTGGGCGATTTTGTGGCGGCGTACATCCGGGGCGCTCACGAAGGCGGAATGCTGGTCACGGCCAAGCACTTTCCCGGACACGGCGACACCGCCACCGATTCTCATCTGGGCGTCGCTCAAGTTACTGGCGACCGGGCGCGGCTGGATGCGGTCGAGTTGCCGCCTTTCAAGCGCGCGATCGAGGCGGGCGTGGATGCCGTGATGGTGGCGCACGTAACCGTTCCCGCGCTCGACTCCGCGCCCAACCGCGTGGCCACGACCTCAAGCGCGATGGTGGACGGGCTGCTGAAAGAGGAAATGGGGTTCAAAGGGTTGGTGGTGACCGATGCGCTCGACATGGCTGGATTGACGCGCATTTATGCGAAGGATATTGGCCGGGCCGCGGTCGAATCCTTCAAGGCGGGCAACGACATGCTGATTATCCCGGCCAATCTCGACGCCAGCTATCGCTCGATGCTGGAAGCGGTGCGCAGCGGCGAGATCAGCCGTCCACGTCTCGATCAGTCAGTGCGTAAGATTCTGGAAATGAAGGCTTCTGTTGGGTTGGCCAAAGCGCGGCTGGTGGACCTGAGTCGGCTCTCCAGCGAGGTGGCGAAACCGGAGAACCTGGAGGTTGGCCAACGTATTGCTGACGAAGCCATTACGCTGGTGCGCGACAACGGGAAAGTGATCCCGCTGCAGTCTTTTGCAGCTTCTTCTGGAACTACGGAGGTCGCTCTTCCGTATCAGTCAATGACAGAGGAAAGCAACCGTCTGGTCGCGGTGATTTTTTCCGACGACCTGCGCACCGACTCCGGACGAATGCTCGAACACCAGATTCTAGCCCGGGTGCCTGACGCCCGAATCATCTACGTCGATGCACGCTCGGCCGCCGGCATGAAGCCGGCCGTAGTGGAAGCGGTGGAAGCAGCCGGACAGGTGATCGCCGCGGTGTATGTGGTTCCGAACGCGGGCAGGGCGCTGCGCGCCGCCGGAGGAGGTTTGATGAACACCGTTGCCATGGACAATGCTACGGGATCTTTACTCACTGCGATTCTCGACCGCGCGGCGGAGCGTACGGTGGTGCTTGCCATGGGCAATCCTTATGTAGTGCAGGATTATCCCGCCATCCAGAATTATGTGTGTGCGTTCTCCAATGTAACCGTGTCAGAAACAGCCGCCGTCAAGGCCATCTTCGGTGAGATTCCGATCAGCGGTCATCTGCCGGTTACGATTCCGGGCATCGCGTCCCGAGGCGAGGGCATTGAACGCCCCGCCCGGCCAATCTCAGCCCAACCGAGTTCAGGAGGTTCCTCCCATGTTCAGCCATAGCTTGACCGCGAGACTTTCTTTAGGCGCGACGCTTGCCGCCTTGTGTGTTCTTCCCGCGTGCAGCATCCATGCGAACGACGATGCCAAGAACGGCGAGAAACAGGTCGACATCAAATCTCCCATAGGTGACTTGCACGTCGGCGAACAAGTCGATATTCGCGACGCCGGCCTGACGCTCTATCCTGGCGCCAAGCCCGCTCCGAAAGACGACAGCGACGATCAGAAGAGCGCCAATGTGAACCTTTCGATGCCGGGGTTCAAGTTGAAAGTGGTGGCTGCGGAGTTCACCTCTGACGACACTCCCGACAAAGTCATCGCCTACTACGACAAAGAACTGCACAAATATGGCAAGCCCATCCAGTGTCACGGCGACTGGAACGGAGGGCATAAGAACTACGACGGCAAGGACGATTTATCCAAGCCGGTGTCGTGCGTGAGTAGCGGCAGCGGAGACTCGGTGGAGTTAAAAGTTGGAACCGAGGGGGACCAGCGCATGGTTTCCATTAAGCCCAACAGCCAGGGATCCCGGTTTGCGCTGGTTTATGTCCGCATTCAAAAGGGTTCGCACGACATGATCTGATCGGATACATCGGTTGGAGGAAGCCCCATCACGCCAGCTCAGGAGGCTCGTCGCATGTTCAGACGCAAGACGACTAAACGCAAAATGTTCGGCCGCAACCTTGTTGCAAAGCTTTCTCTCGGTGCGGTCTTTGGCGCCCTGTGCGTTCTTCCCGCTTGCACCATCCATACGAACGACAATGCCAAGAATGGCGAGAACAACGTTGACATCAAGTCTCCGGTGGGGGATTTGCACGTCAGCGAGCAGGCGGATATCCGCGACGTCGGATTGCCGGTTTATCCCGGCGCCAAGCCGGCTCCGCAAGACGACAGCGACAAGGAGAACGCCAATGTAAACCTTTCCGTGCCGGGATTTACTTTGAAAGTGGCGGCTGCGGAGTTTATCTCTGACGACTCTCCGGAGAAAATCGTTGCCTTCTACGACAAGGAACTGCAGAAATATGGCAAACCTATCCAATGCCGCGGGGCCTGGAAAAAGGACGAGTTCAACTTCAGTACATCACCCAGCAATGCCTCCAAGCCGGTCTGGTGTGATGTCAGCGGAAGCGGGGAGTCGGTGGAGTTGAAGGTTGGAACTGAAGGGAACCAGCACGTCGTCGCTTTCAAGCCCAGGGACCATGGCTCCCGCTTTGCCCTGGTCTATGTCCGAGTGCGTACGGGCAAGGACGACACGATCTGAACGAAGGGCATTGAGTCATTGAATCATTGAGTCATCGGATCATTGGGTAAGCTGACGATCCAAAATGACTCGATGGCTCAATCATTCAATGATCCGATGTTTCGCCTGCCTTGCTCTCCGGTTCGTTGTGCGCTAGCTTCAAAGACGTGGAACACCCTTGCCAACAATGTGGGGCCACGGTCGAGGATGGGCGGCCGTTTTGTCCACAGTGCCGCGCTCCTCAAATCCACGTGCAGGTGGCGATGCCGGATGCCGAAGTAGCCGCGGGCTTGAATCCCGCGCCGGATGAGCTGACTGCGGAGATTGCCCAAGGCGGGCATTTTGATCGGCCCATTCTGTCCGGAAGCACGATGGACAGGAGCATTGCGGTTCGTGCCGCGCTCAAGGCGGGTGTGCTCGGAGTTTTTATTGGGGCGATCCCGTTTGTCGGTATCGTGCTTACCGGAGCGTTGGCTGTTTTTTTCTACCGCCGCAAGAGTGGATCCACTCTTCCTGCTGCTCTCGGCGCACGCCTGGGAGGAGCAGCGGGAATGGTCGTATTCGCCATCGGGGCTCTGTGCACCGTTGCAATTATCATTCTTCACGCCCAGCAGCAATGCATCGATCTCATGATGACAACGCTGCAAAAGTTCGGAGCCAATACCTCCGACCCTGAAGTTCAGGCTAACTTTCGCGACCTGTTCACTCCGTCGGGGCAGGCGGTTTCCTTTTTTGTTGCCGTCGTGTTTGCCTCGGTGGGGGGCGCGCTTGCGTCGTTGTTTCTGCGGCCCCGCGATCCCCGCGAATAGCCATGAGAAATGCGGGTTCGAGGCTCGGCCTTGCTCTCATCTTTCCGCACGCGTATGATGCAGCGTTTATGAGTTCACACGCGCCAGAACGTCCGGTCGAAATCCACCAGAAGGCGCAGCTGATGTCGGCCTCCGAGGTGGAACGCACCTTGATCCGGCTGGCGCATGAAATTCTCGAGAAAAATAATGGAGCCGAAGATCTGGCTCTGGTCGGGATACGGCGCCGCGGAGTGCCGCTGGCGCAGCGGCTGGCGAAAATTATCCAGCGCATCGAAAAGAAGCCTGTGCTGCTCGGCACGCTCGACATTACCCTTTATCGCGACGATCTTTCTTCTGCGACCCTCGATTCCAAACCGGTGGTGCAGAAAACCGAGTTGGAGATTCCCATTACCGGTAAGTCGGTGGTGCTGGTTGACGATGTGCTCTACACGGGGCGCACCACCCGTGCCGCTATGGACGCGCTGTTTCGCGCGGGCCGTCCCCGGCGTTTGCAGTTGTGCGTATTGATTGATCGCGGTCATCGCGAGTTGCCGATTGAGGCTGCCTTCATTGGACGAACCGTGCAGACCACGGAAAATCAGATTATCGAGGTAAAACTTCGCGAGGTGGATGACGCGGAGAAAGTCCTGCTCATGGAAAAGCAGCAGGTCAATTTGTAATTGGCGATTTGTAATTTGTAATTGAAGATTTGGATCCGGATCGCGCGCTCTTAAATTACAAATTACAAATTGGACATTACAAATCAACTATGAATCCAGCGCGCGGTTCCCTGCTTGGCATCGAGCACCTGGAAGCAGCCGAGATCCTGAGACTTCTGAAGTTTGCCCGGCGCATGAATCCGGACAAGCCGCGGCCGCTGCTCAAGGGGAAGCGTGTGCTTCTTCTTTTCTACGAGGCTTCCACGCGCACTCGCAGTTCGTTTGAGATCGCGGCTAAATCGCTGGGCGCTCACACTATTCTTATCCAATCGGCCGGGTCGAGTATTGAAAAAGGAGAATCGCTGCTGGATACGGGATACACGGTGCGCGCCGTGGGCGCGGACGTCATCGTCATACGCCACCCCAACGCGGGCGCGCCGTACATCATGGCGCAGCACGTCGACGTACCGATCATCAACGCCGGGGATGGGCTGCACGAGCATCCCTCGCAGGCGCTGCTCGACGCGTACACAGTTCTGCGCAACAAAAAGACTTTCAAAGGATTGCAGATCTCGATTGTCGGCGACATCTTTCACAGCCGGGTGGCGCGGTCGGCGTGCCACCTGTTGAGCAAGTTTGGGGTGAAGATTATTCTTTGCGGTCCGCCGGAACTGGCGCCCGACATTGCGACCACGCTGGCGCCCGGTGTGCGCGTGACCCGCCACATTGAAGACGCTTTACGCGGCACCGATGTGGTGATGCTGCTGCGCGTGCAGAAAGAGCGCCTTTCCGGGCTGAAGATCGATCTGCCGGAATATATCGCGCGCTACCAGATGACCGCGGCCCGATTGAAGATGGCGAAGAAAGACGCCATCGTGATGCATCCCGGGCCCATCATTCGTGGCCTTGAGCTGACCAGCGAAGTTGCCGACGGCGCCCAG
Organism: uncultured Acidobacteriaceae bacterium; assembly: GCA_963747545.1. GTDB lineage: Bacteria > Acidobacteriota > Terriglobia > Terriglobales > Acidobacteriaceae > Acidiflorens. The sequence goes on from CAVVFQ010000007.1 coordinate 1,420,789, forward strand.
GCGCGCATCCTGGAGGAAGTGCGCAACGGCGTGCCCACGCGCATGGCGATCCTGGCGCGGGCGATGGGGAGGATGCGATAAGACGTGACTTCGCGCTCTACAACTAGTCTTCTGATCAAGGGCGGCCATCTCATCGACCCGGCGGCTCGCATCGACGCGCCCATGGACGCGCTGCTGAAAGATGGCCGCGTCGCCGAGGTAGCTGCTCCCAATAAGATCAAGGGCAGCGCGGACGAGAAGCTCGATGCTCGCGGACTCATCGTCGCGCCGGGCTTCATCGATCTGCACGTTCACCTGCGCGAGCCTGGGCAGACACACAAAGAGACGATCGCGACCGGTACAGCTGCCGCCGCTGCCGGCGGTTTTACTTCTGTGTGCACCATGCCCAACACGGTTCCAGTTGTCGATTCGGTCGAGTGGATCGAGTGGTTGCGTCAGCCGGAACGCGGCGCGGTGATCAATGTTTTTGGGGTCGCAGCCGCGACCCGTGCGAGCAAGGGCGTCACGCTCACTGACTTTCGCGCGCTGCACACTGCGGGAGCCATCGCGGTCACCGACGATGGCAAACCCATTCTCGAAGACGGGATCATGCGCGAGGCTCTGGTTTTGGGCGGGGAGCTGAATTTTCCGGTGGTGCAACATGCCGAGGACACTCGGATGACCGAGAATTGCTCCATGCACGCGGGCGCGCGTTCGTTTCGTCTTGGGTTGCGCGGGATGACGGCGGCCGCCGAAGCGTCGATCGTCGAACGTGACGTGCAGCTGGCGATACAGATTCCCAACGCCCGACTGCACGTCGCCCATCTTTCGACGGCGGATGCGCTGAAGAGCGTGCGCCGCGGTAAGCGCGCGAAAGCGCGCGTCACTTTTGAAGTCACTCCGCATCATTTCACGCTGACTGACGAGGATATGCGTGACTACGACAGCAATTACAAGATGAATCCACCATTGCGCTCGGTCTCGGATCGCGAAGCCATCCTGGTTGCGCTCGCCGACGGCACGGTGGACGCCATCGCCACCGATCACGCTCCCCACGCCGCCCACGAAAAGGAGATGGAATTCGAGCGCGCCGCGTTCGGCATCACCGGACTTGAAACCGCGCTGGCGCTGGCGATCACGCGGTTGCATCGCGAGAAGCGCGTCCCTCTTGCTCGCATCGTGGAACTTTTCACGGCGGGTCCGGCTCGTTGTTTTGATTTTCGCGGGCGCGGTTCACTGGTCCGCGGCTCGGTCGCCGACGTTACCGTGTTCGATCCGAAGAAGAAGTGGACCTTCGTCGCTGCCAAGTCGCTCTCGAAGTCGAAGAACACACCTTTCGACGGATGGCAGCTGACGGGGAAGGTGGTCGCGACCATTGTTGGCGGGAGGATTGTGTACTCAGGGTGAGCGGCCGCTGTCAGACAAATGTGGTAGAATGTCTGACACTATGTCATCGCAGCGCATCACAGTTCGTATTTCGGAGTCTTTGGTTAAGCGTCTGAAGAAACATGCCGGTATGAAGGGCCGCCCCGAGTCTGTTTTGGTGCGCGAAGCTCTGGAAAATTATCTCGAAGATGCCCCGGCTTCGGGTTCGGCATACGATCTGGCGCGGGAAGCAAGCCTGATCGGATGTGTGCGTGGAGCGCCGTCTGACCTGAGTACCAATCGCAAACACTTCAAAGGCTTTGGCGAAAGCCGATGAGGCGGGTACTGGTGGACACAGGGCCGTTGGTGGCGATCATGTCTCGGGCCGACCAGCACCATAAGACTTGTGTGGAGGCGTTGCACGATTTGCCTGGGCCTTTGTTTTCTTGTTGGCCGGTCATCACAGAAGCGGCTTGGTTGTTGCGGGGGCGCGCAGGAGCTGTCCAGCAAATGCTCGACGGCATTTCAGCAGGCTTCCTCGAACTTGTTTCGATTCCAAGCACCGAAGCGACGGAAATAGGGAAGGTGATTGAAAAATACAGAAGTATTCGCCCGCAACTGGCTGACGCCGCGCTGGTATATCTGGCTGAGCGAGATGGCTTTGACACTATCTTTACTCTCGATCGGCGGGACTTCTCGGTATACCAGGCCGGGCGCAAGCGTGCTTTCCGCATCATTCCGTAATTGCTTTGGATCTCACCGGCTTGCCACACGGCGGTGCTACAATCTCCGGCCATGAAGCGCACTCTGTTCCTCCTCCTGCTAATCCCATTTCTGGCCGCGCAGACCACGACTGACGTCGAGATCACCGCTGAGCCTTCGCACCACCTGGCCCTTGAAAACCAATACATTCGCGTCTTCAAGGTCGAGGTTGCGCCCCATACCGCGACGCTGATGCATCGCCATCATCACGATTATGTCTACGTCACGATCGGGGATGCTCACCTCTCCAACGAAGTCGAGGGCAAGCCGCCGGTCGAGGTTAGGCTCACGGACGGCGACACGCGGTTTACGGCGGGGAACTTTGCTCACATTGCGAGCAATCTTTCGGATCAGCCGTTTCGCAACGTCACGATTGAGTTGATGCAGGACGGAAAATCGCAGCACGCACCCGTTTCGGCGGCGGAAGCCGTCGAAAAGACTTTCCCGGGCGGCCGGAGCAAATTTCTCTTCCTGAGGGATGAAGCGCACGTTACCGAAATTAGCCTCGAGCCGGGCGCTGCGATGCCCAGCCAATCGTTCGGTGGTCCGCAACTGCTGGTCGCAATCAGCGATCTCGATCTACGCAGCGACCTCAGATCTATGAGTCCCGTGCCGGTAAAACTGAGATCCGGCGACATCCAATGGTTGGCGGGAGGCTACGGCCCCAGCCTAACGAATGTGGGAAAGAGCCCGGCGAGGTTCGTGACGGTCGAGTTCTAGATTTTGTCCGAGCTAGGCGCTCTTGATCAGGGGATTTCCCGGAGAAACCAATCCGACTCGATGCAGTTTAGCGGTGAGTCGGTCTTTGTCAGCGGAAGTGGAAGCAGCGGCGAGACGCTTGCGAAGTTTAGCGACTTTTTCTGCGCGGGTGCGGCGCCGGCGAATTTCCGGACGACGGCTGGGTGCGGACATAAAGTTCTCCTTGTTGTTCAGTGAAGTGATTGAATGAAAGCACGAGTCAGAGATACGGTCGGCGCCGTGAACTCGTCTCAACTATTGATTATAGGGTCGATCGTCATTGCTGGCAAAGCGGCTGCTTCGGGAGATAGCCGCTGCAAACCAGTACTGGCAGGCGCGGATACTTTGCAAAGCGCGAGTCTTCAAACGAAAGCTCACACATAATGAAAATCGATCCGCGATCGGACTCGATCCGTCGCGCATGCTGACAGGTCCCGCAGAGGCCGGGTTCGGTGCGACGAGGTTCAGGGCGACCACGTTCAGGGCGAATCTGGCGGTCGTCAGTTTCGTTGGTTTCAGAAGACATGCTGGACACCCGGTGCCTCACCTTCTCCAGCGGATAGTGTACTAACCCCGACAAGTGCGACTCCGAGCGTGGGGTATAGTGATCGGGGAAATGAACGCATTTCGGCGATTTTTTTCGGTGCTTACTTTGTTGTTGGCGGCGAGTTTCGTTCACGCCGCGTCCTACCAATACTTTCGCATCGGGAATAAGAGCGATATACAAACTCAGCCCGCTGCGGGCACCGCCATGATGGGAGGCGGCAGCGATCTTGACGAAGCGTTCCGCTGGCTTTGCCGGAAGGGCAACGGTGGTGACTTCTTGATCTTGCGCGCGAGCGGGGACGACGCCTACAACTCCTACGTCAATGGGTTGTGCAAGCTTAACTCGGTGGCAACACTGGTTATTCCGGATCGCCAGTCCGCACAGGATCCAGCGGTGGCAGAGATTATTCGCCGGGCGGAGGTGGTGTTTATTGCTGGCGGCGATCAGGCCCACTACATTCGCGATTGGAAAGGGACCCCGGTCGAGGACGCGATCAACGCGAATGTTGCCGCCGGGAAGCCGATCGGCGGAACCAGCGCAGGGCTCGCGGTACTGGGGGAATTTGTCTACGGCGCTCTTGGAGATGAGCCCGACGGCAACGACCTCGCCTCCACGGATGTTCTGCCCGATCCTTACTTCGCGCGGGTCACGCTGATTCGAGGATTTCTGAAGATTCCGCATCTGGAGAGCGTGCTGACCGATTCGCACTTCGCGAAGCGTGACCGCATGGGCCGCTCTCTGGGATTTCTGGCCCGCATTATGCAGGATGGATGGTCGCAGGCTCCGCGTGAAGTCGCAATTGACGAAAAGTCGGCGGTGCTGGTCGAACCGGATGGCAAGGGGACGGTGGTGGGAAACGGGAAAGACGCATACTTTCTTCGGCCCACGCAGAAGCCCGAGACTTGCAAGCAGGGCGAGCCCTTAACTTTTCAGAAAATCAAAGTCTACAGAGTTCCGGCCGGTGGGCACTTTGATCTCACATCGTGGACGGGAACCGGAGGAACGGCTTATGTCCTTTCCGTCGGGAGCGGAAAGGTTGACAGCACGCAGGCTGGCCACGCCATCTATTGATTGATGGGCCCAACACTAACGAACCATCAGATGCCGCCGTACCAGGCATAGCCGAATTCGGGAGACGCTGAGCCGAGACCCTTGCCGAAGCTTTTCATATTGTCAGTGACCGTCAGGTGGGTGATGAACTTCACGTTCTTGTAGCCGACCTGGCGGGGAACCCTGAGGCGAAGCGGCCCGCCGTGGCCGACGGGAAGCTCGTCGCCATTCATCCCATAGGTCAGAAGAGTCTGCGGGTGCAATGCGTCGGCCATATCGATGCTCTCCCACGTGTCGGGTTCTATCGAGAAATAGACGACGTATCTGGCCTGCGGGAGAACTTCCACGGCTTGCAGAATTTGGGACAAAGGCACGCCGATCCACTCGGCGATGTACGACCATCCCTCTTCACACTGCAGCATGGTGATCTGGGTGTGAGACGGGTAGCTCTTAAGCTGATCGATCGAGAACGAGGCGGGACGAGCGACCATGCCGTTGACCGAGAGCCGCCAGTCGGCGAATCGTCCGGCCTGAAGGCGCTTGAACTCGTCAGTCGGAGGCTCGATTTCGTTGGCGAACGGTGGCTTCGAGATCTGGCTCCGGGAGAATTCGCGCGCTAAAGAGTGCCTGGTCAGCAAACGCTGCGAGGCGTAGGTCAGGGTTTCGCCGAGGCCGTAGATTCCGCCGTGATCGGGCGGGATCAGTCCGTACTTTTCCGCCAGGCGCGCGGCCACGCCCAGGCCGGCAACGCCCGCCGTAGCCACGAGCCCGGTGGTGATCAGTTTGCGGCGTGAGATTTTGCTCATATGCTCTCCATAGTTGTACCAGCAGTTGTACCAGTGCTGGGTGTAGCGGCGCGGCCCGTGATCATGGCTCGCATGCGGCTTCTGAATCCGGCAAACCAAACCATGCCAACGTGGACGAGCAGGAAGAGCACGAGCGCAAGGGAAACGAAGAAGTGAAGAGTGCGCGCCGATTGCTGGCCGCCTAGCACATTGACGGTCGCCGGAAAGGCGGAAACAAACGCGGGAGACATGGCCAGGCCGGTCCAGATGACCAGCGGGAAAAGAACGAAGATCACGAACAGATAGCTGAGGCGCTGCGGCACGTTGTACGACCAGGCTTCTGCCTCACTCGGGCGCTGGAAGCGTAAATGGCCGGCGACCGACCTCGAGAGCGCCGGCCAGGCAAGGTCGGCCCGGCCTGGGAATAGATTTCTTCGAAAATGCCCGGTAAGAAGGCCGAAGATTGCATACAGTATGCCGGTGAATATCACGATCCAGGCAGATTGAAAGTGAAGATACCGGCTCCAGCCGTTCGCGTCCGGCAGAATGTACCCGTAGCCGGTCGGCACCAAGTGCCTCGAAGCAGGGATGTGCAGTTTAAACAACGTTGGAGTCAAATCGTTGCCGGTCTCGCCCCAATAGAAGCGCGGGTGAGAGATCACGATTTCAGCGCCGCTGACCAGCAGGGCTAGAAAACACAGTGTGGTGATCCAGTGGGTGACGCGAACGAGGGCAGAGTGCCGCGAATCAACCATCGTGGTTGAGACGGCCGAGGCAGAAGTTGGTAAGCAAGCGGAGTCGCCCACGCGGGGAATGGTACCACGTGGCGCGCACGCCCTAGATGCACTAATTCGTCACAGCTTTGAACAGGAACGCCGGCGTTCTGCTCCTTGGCCGGCGCGCTTTAGTTGGTTAGCGTTCTTAACTGTCTGAGAGTTTCTGAGGGCTCAGGACGAATCGTGTAGTCCGCGTTCACATCCGCCGCGCGAATGATTCCTTGCTGGTCGATAATGTAACGCGCAGGCATTGGCAACCGGTATTCCGGCTCGTCGTTGAATCTGTCGAGCGCACTACCGAATGACTTATAAAGTTCCCGCAAGTAATCGGGGAGAATGAAGACAAGCCCAAACTGCTCGGCAGTTTTCAGATGGAGATCATTCAGGATATCGAAGGTCAGATTCAGCTTCTTGTGCAGAGCCCGCGCATATCGTTCGAGCTCGGGAGTGAGCACGACGATTTCCGCCCCCAAGGCTCTTACTTCGGAATGTATCTGCTCTAGAGCCTCCAGCTCCATGTTGCAGTAGGGTCACCAGTGTCCCCGGAAGAAACTGACAACCAGTGGGCCTTGAAGAAGTAGTTCGGTCGAAGATACCTCGACATGATCTTGATTGAGCAACTGAAAGCTCGGGGCACGATCGCCGACTTTGAGCGCACGGCCTTCGATTCCCGTAGCCTTGAGCTCGGTCGTCGCGCGATGCATCGTTTCGATCACTTCACGCGACGCGTTATATGGCGGAGCTCCGGACTCGAACGATCGTTTGAACTCGTCGAGCCGTTCCTGAAGAGTTGCCACGGATCTCCCCCCCAATGATTTTTGTCGCAGCCGGACCTGTAAGCCGAATTCTGTCTGCCTTGCGGCAGGACGGTCATTCCTCTGGGCCACGCATTACTGCGAGGCTCAAGCGACCTACCCGGAGGTTGTGGCGCACCGAGCCGGCACGCATCCAGCTTGCGCTGAACTCCCTCCCTATTTGGTCTTGCTCCGTGTGGGGTTTGCCCTGCCCGGCGCATTACTGCGTCGGCGGTGCGCTCTTACCGCACCTTTTCACCCTTACCTGAGCCTTGCGGCGCGGGCGGTATGTTTTCTGTGGCACTTTCCGTCCAACCGGCTTGAACCGGCCGTCCCGGACGTTATCCGGCACACTGCTCTGCGGAGTTCGGACTTTCCTCTGTCTTACGACAGCGACCGTCCGGTCCGGCTGCCAACGATTCATTATAGTGCAGGCGAATAGTGCAGGCGAATAGTGCAGGCGAATGGTGCAGGCGAATGGTGCCGGCAGATGCCGCGCGCGCCGATAGCGCGTTTTCTCACTCCACCTCTTTGGGTGCGAGGACAAACGTATAGGTCAGCATCGCCAATCCGATCAGCAACGGAATCAGTCCAGCGAGATAAACCGGCTCGTCGCGCACCAGCCCCCGCAGAAGCGCCATGACACCGATACCAACGACGGCGGTGATCAATCCGCTTAGCTTCATGCCTTCGCGGCGGCGTTTTACAGCGTTCTTTTCCTGCTCGCGCAGCAGTTCGATCGCGGCCTTGGCTCCCTCGCCTGAACTCTCCGCGATTTTCTTCAGCGTTTCACTCTTGTAGTATGTCTCTCTCTCTCTGCGGCGCGCATCGGACCATGCGGCCACAGCCAGAAAAGAAAATAGGGCGATACTTCCTACGACCGGTATCGCCACGCTTACGACCTCGACCATGTTATCGCCCGTTTCGAATGCCATTGTCAGCTCCCTGATCCTTTCCTGCTTACGTCAGGTAGGACCACCCCTACGGGGTCCCGGTTGCATTTTTTTGGTTGGGGGTCCATTTTTGAAATAGTGCAACCGTTCGCAACTTCGTAGTGTCTTACCGTTGAGGCAAGTCTCGAGTGAGCGCCAGCGACGACCAGGCCGATGTGGAAAGAGTCCTGGCGGGAGATGTTTCCGCATTTGAGGGGATTGTCCGCCGCTGGCAGGGACCGCTGATCAACCTGGCCTACCGCTTCTGCCGCGATCGCGGCCGCGCAGAGGAGATGGCGCAAGAGGCGTTCTTGCGCGCCTACCGCGGACTCGGCCAGTGGCGCAAAGATGCGGTCTTTTCCACCTGGCTTTTTGCGCTGGCGACGAATCTTTATCGGTCGGAACTGCGTCGCATCCCGGCACGAACTGCGTCAGTGCCGCTCGACGACATTGCCGAACCTGCGGACACGCGCGCTTCTGACGGAGGCCTCGAAGACCGAGACCGCGATCAGGCGGTGCGACGCGCGGTTCGGGCTCTGCCGGCGAAGTATCGCGAGGCCCTGATTCTTTTTTATTTTCACGACATGGACGTGAGCAGCGCGGCGCGAAGCCTCGGGCTGCCCGAAGGCACGGTTAAGGCAAGATTGTTTCGCGGACGGGAAATCTTGCGCGGTAAACTACCGCAACGGCTGGCGGTGCCGCGTTTAGAGGAGGCATTATGAGAGGTTTGGCTCGACATGACGAGGACGAGATGAATCGCATTCTTTCCCGCGAGGATGAAATCCTTCCGTCGTCGGGGTTCGCCGTCTCCGTTATGGAAGCGGTTCAGCGCGAGGCTGCGGCGCCGCCGCCTATTCCGTTTCCGTGGATGCGCGCTCTGCCGGGTCTGGTGGTTGGGGGCTTGGCGCTGATACTGGTTCTGGTTGCGGGGGTTGCCGCGATCGCGCAGTTGGGGAGGGCGGGAACGACCGCACAGTTTTCCAGGTCCTTGCCGTCTGCGTTGCCGTTCTTTTTTCAAGGGACCATGGAGTCTGCGGCAAGCTGGGCCGTGCTGGCACTGCTAGTAGCATGGGTATCGGCAAAGCTCTCAATGCGCCTTGCGTCCGCCAGGGCGTGAGGCCGCTTCTGCACTAATCTGCTTCGCTACATAACACTCTCCCAGTGTTGATGGTTTCAATGCGAGCCCCTGCGCTCATCCTGCTAAACTCTTTTGGAGAAAGCCTGCTCCGCAGGTCCAATGACCCTGTGGCGGGAAGCGCAAGCCATCGAAAAATGAACATCACCGAGGCCATCAAGATCGCGTTCCTGTCGTTGTGGGCGAACAAGCTGCGCTCCGCGCTTACCCTGCTCGGCGTAGTGATCGGAGTGGCCGCTGTGATTGCCGTGGTCACCTTCGTCAATGGCATCAACGGCTATGTGGCGACGAAGATTTTCAATCTGGGCGCCGACGTTTTCATCGTTTTCAAGAATTCACCCGCCGTCACCAACATCGATAAGTTCCTCGAAGGCGAGAAACGCAAGAACCTGACGATGGAGGATTACCAGGCCGTCCTCGACGCCTGCAAGCATTGCGAGTGGGTGGGAGCCTCGCTCTATAACACTAGCGGACACGTTAAATACGGCGAGCAGTCGATCAGCGACACGATTGTCCGCGGCCTGACGCCTTCCATGGTGACGATTCTCGACATCGATCTCAGCGCGGGACGCATGCTCAATGATAGCGATGTGACAAACAACTCCGCCGTCATCGTCGTTGGACCGGATATCGTGGATAACCTGATGCCCGGGATGGATCCGGTTGACAAGGAGGTCCGCATCGACGGCTGGGTCTACCGGGTGATTGGCGTCGGTAAGCGCAAGGGCAAGACTCTTGGACAGAGCCTGGATAACTATGCGCTCATGCCGATTACCGCGTTTCTGAAGCAGAATGGAACGCACGAAGACATCCACATCTCGGGCAAGGCCGCGGCCAGCGGCGCCGGATTCGATGAAGCGATGGATGAAACGCGCGCCATCCTGCGCGCGCGCCGCCACGTCCACCCCGGCGACGAAGACAATTTCGACATCGAGACCAACGACAGCCTGCTGAGTATCTGGTCGAACTTCAGCGGCACGTTCTTTTACGCCATGATCGGAATTGCCGCCATCTCGCTGGTGGTCGGCGGCATCGTGATCATGAATATCATGCTGGTTTCAGTGACGGAACGAACCCGGGAGATCGGCATCCGCAAGGCCATGGGCGCGCGCCGCAGCGACATTCTGCTGCAATTTTTGATCGAATCCGTCACCCTGGCGCTGCTCGGCGGCGCGATTGGCGTGTTGTTCGGCATCACCATCGCCAAGGTCGTCACGCTGGCCATCGGCATGCCTTCGGAGATCAAACTCTGGGCGGTATTGGCGGGAGTATTCGTGTCGGCGAGCGTGGGTATTTTCTTCGGCGTGTATCCCGCGAAACGCGCCGCCGTGCTGGATCCAATTACGGCGCTGCGCTTTGAGACGTAACGAACTGTAACCACGGGGGACACTGAGATACACGGGGAGTCACAGGGGAAAGCCATAACAAGAATCAGGTTCTCTCGGCGCACTCAGCGTCTCGGCGGTGAAAAGGTTCTGACGCTATGCTGGTCAAAGGCGAACTCGGCGAAGGGCTGAACATGGCGGTGGATACGATCCGCAGCAACAAAATGCGGTCGTCGCTGACCGTGCTGGGCATCGTAATTGGAGTGGCTGTCGTCATCGGGATATCGTCGATCGTTCGCGGTCTGAACGACAACGTAAGTCAGGTCATCACCAGTCTAGGGTCCAATATTATTTTCGCTTTCCACCTGGAGCCCTTCACTTTCGGTCGTCCGACGGAAGAGATGCGCACCCGCAAGGAGCTGACTTTCGACGACGCCATGGCGATGCAGGATCTGCCGCACGTGAAAGCGGTCACGGTGGGCGTCCGCTATTTCCGGCCGGAACTCGGCACCGGGACCTACTCCGTCAAATACAAAGACCACAAAGCGAAGCACACTATTCTGGAAGGGGACACGAGTTCGTACAAAGACGTGATTGACGTCGCCCTTGACTCCGGTCGCTGGTTCAGCGATATCGATGAAGAGCGTCGCGCCCCGGTCATTATCATCGGCCACGACACCGCGGAAGAACTTTTTCCGAGCGAACAGCCGCTGGGCAAGGAACTGGACATCGAAGGGCAGCTGTTCACCGTGATCGGCGTGGCGAAAATCCGCAAGAGCGTATTCGGTGGAGGAAAGAATCCCGACGACAACATCGTTTTCTTCCCGCTGAGCACGTTCCGAAAATTGCACCCCGAGCTGAAGCAATACTGGATCAGCGTCAAGGCCACCTCGCACGCTGATATGCCCAAGGCGATTGACGAAATGCGCGAGTTGCTGCGCCGTCGCCGGAAGGTCGCGCCCGAGAAGCCGGATAACTTTGCCGTGTTCACGCAAGATTCGATTTCCGATGTGTGGAATCAGATCACGGGCATGATCTTCGTCTTTATGTTCGCGGTTTCGAGCGTGGGCTTGATCGTGGGCGGCGTGGGCGTGATGAACATCATGCTGGTTTCGGTGACCGAGCGTACCCGCGAAATTGGAGTGCGTAAAGCCATGGGAGCCCGCAAGCGCGACATTCTAGTGCAGTTCACGCTCGAAGCGGTCATGCTTACGGCTGTGGGCGGGGTCATCGGACTGTTGCTGGGCGCCATCATCACTGCGATCGTTCCGGTGGCGTTTCCATCGCTTCCGGCGACTATGTCGGTGTACTGGTCGATGTTTGCCTTCGTGGCTTCGGCCGCGGTTGGGCTGGTCTTTGGAATTTATCCCGCGTGGAAAGCGGCCAACCTCGATCCGATTGAGTCGCTGCGCTACGAGTAACATGCTACTGATGCCGTCACCGCCGTTAACAGCGAGATTCCTGCTTGAAGCTGTGGCCGCGATTGGAACCGCCGGCAGTCTGGTTTTCTATTTCTTGTCCGCGCTCGGGCTGGCCAGTTTTCTGAGTGACCGGCGCGAGAAGCTTCGACAGGCTCCGCGGCCGGAGAATCAGCTACCTGCAATTTCCATTCTTAAGCCCTTGAAAGGTGTCGATCCCGGAATCTGGGACAGCTTTTGCAGTCACTGCGAGCAGCAGTATCCCCAAGGTCAAGTTCAATTGGTCTTCGGGGTCAGCGATCCCAACGATCCCGCTATCGAGTTGGTGCGTAAGCTCCAGGCAAAATATCCGAGCCTTCCGATTGAGCTGGTCGTGTGCGATCGCGTTCTGGGAGCGAATATCAAGGTCAGCAATCTCGTGCAGATGCTGCCTGCGGCACGGCACGGACTCCTCCTGGTGAATGACAGCGACATTCGCGTCCCACCAGATTACCTGCAGAAGGTGATCGCGCCGCTCGCGGACGCTTCCGTGGGATTGGTGACGTGTCTCTACCGCGCCAGCCCGACCGGCGCTAGTCCAACGCTCGGCTCGCGCCTTGAAGCGTTGGGCATCAGCACCGACTTTGTGCCGGGCGTTTTGAGCGCGCGGTTTCTAGAAAAAGGATTGCATTTCGGATTAGGCTCGACCCTGGCGTTTCGGCGCCGTGACCTCGTGGCCATCGGCGGATTCGAAGCATTGCTGGATTATCTTGCCGACGACTATGAACTCGGCCGGCGCATCGCCGCAACCGGAAAGAAGGTCGAGCTCAGCGCCGCAACCGTCACCACATTTCTACCTGCTTACACGCTACGCCAGTTTTTCCGGCATCAACTGCGCTGGTCGCGGACCATTCGCGACGCCCGCCGCTGGGGATACGCGGGGCTAATTTTTACCTTCGGCCTGCCTTGGGCATTGGTGACGCTGTTGGCGGCTAGAGGTGCCGCGTGGGCATGGCTGCTATTCGGGGTGACGCTGGCCGCTCGCCTGGCCGTCGGGCTGGTCGCTGCCGAGGTCGTGCTCCACGACCGCCAGGCGCGGCGCAACATTCTCCTGCTGCCGCTGCGGGACTTGATCGCCCCGGTCGTTTGGACTGCGAGTTTTGTGGGCAATCGTATCCACTGGCGCGGCGATGTTTTCGATTTGAAAGACGGACGCCTGACTAGCGCAGATCCCGAGCAGCTGTGATCACACGGGCGGCGGGCGGAGCTTCGCTCCGCTGGACGGACGAATGCGTCCGTCCCCACGTGAGCGGGGTAGGGGCTGGCGGCTGGTTAGAGAAAATAATCTTGCCTCCACGGCGAGCTACGACATAGCTTGTCAATCCGCGCAGTGCCGGCGGATCGTCTTCCTCGGTCCACAAAAAAACGCGCTGCGGACCCTTCCACATTTCGACAAACGATGCCTGGGTTTCAAAGACTCGGGGCGCTCCGGGAAACTGCGTGCCGTACCACATGTTTCCGCCCGGCGCGCGCAAACTGTGCAACGGGATCCCAGTGTAGAAATTTAGCGTGGACGCATTTTCATACAGCCCCATGACCACGATCTGATCGCCCGGCCGATACTGTTCGCGAATCGCCAGCGCCAGATCCTTGGACGAAAGAATCGGAGAAAAGATGCCGAGTGCAATCCGCACGCATGCCAGCAGAACCACCATCATCGCCACCAGCGCAATATTGCCCGCTCCGGCCTGCCCACGACGGCGCACAAACCAGTTGGCGAGCGTTCCCGACAGAAATGCGAGCGAAAAGCCCAACAGCGGCGCACGAAATGCACCCATCGCCTGCGGGGTTAAGTCCAGAAAGTGACCGAGCGAGAGCGCGTAGTACTGCGAATGCTTTTGCAGCAAGTCTGCCAGGTCTGTGCCCGGAGCCGGTGGCTTGGAAAAGGCGAGCAAGGCAAAGCCAACCACCGCGATCATGATGCCGACTGCCAGCAACACCACCGACGAAATCCGTCCGCTGCGGCGTTCCCGGCTATCGGCGGCGGAGTTTCTTTCCCGCTGCAGCCATCCGCCCACCAGCAATGCCATCCCCGGAATCGCCGGAATTGTGTAGTATTCCTGCCGGGTGGAAAGACTGAAAAAGCCTACGATCACCAGGTTCCACAAGAAAAACAGAAGATACGCGCGCTGACGCCGAGTCATCTGCGCGCGAAATTCGCGCCATCTCCGCGGTACTTCCTGTAGCGATTGCGGAAGAAACACGGTCCAGGGAAGCAACCATAAAACCAGCAGCGCCCAGAACAACAGCAGTGGGACCGTGCCGTAGTCGCGAGGCACGCGCCGGTTCAAAAACCGCAGGAAGTGTTCATTGACAAAGTAAAGCCAAAGAAATCCGCGGACGTTGCCCTGTGCGGGATTGCGCAGCGCCGCCAGGATGTGCCACGGCGCAGCGATGACCAAAAACACAAGTGAGCTTGAAAACAGACGCAGCTTCAGCAAGTGCCGCAAATTCCCCGTCAGCAGCAGATAAAGCGCGATCGCTGCCGCCGGAAACACGAGTCCGATCAGCCCCTTAGTGAGCACGTTGAGAGCGCACACGGCTGCGAGCGCCCAGCAGGTCCAGCGCTCGGGTTTGGACTGCGCGAGCTTCGTAGGCTCGGTCTTTGTTTGCTCCAACGACGTTTGTTCCAACGACGTTTGCTCCAACGACACGAGAAAAAGCCAGAACGTCAGGGTCAGCCAAAGGCCTACCACTACGTCTGGAATCAGAAAGCGCGTAAAAAGATATGGTCCCAGCGCGGTCGCCAGCACCAGCCCGGAATCGAATCCGCCTTCGTCGCCCAAAGCCCAGCGGCCCAGACCATAGGTGGAGAGAATCATCGCCAGCACACCCAACACGAGGGGAAGACGGGTGCTCCACTCGCTGACGCCGAACAGCGTGTAGCTTGTCGCCACGCCCCAATACATCAGCGGAGCCTTCTCCAGATAGCGGATGCCGTTGACGTAGAGCGTGACCCAGTCGTGCCGCTGCAGCATTTCCTTCGCTGCCTCGGCATGCACCGTGTCGGCATCGTCAAGCAAGGCGGGATGCGACAGCCCGGTCATGTAGATGATGGCCCACAATCCAATCAGCACCAGCACGCAAATCCGCCAGTCTGAAAGCAACCGGTTGGGGCGGGACAACGTTTCAATTGCCGGCGTTTGGAGATTAGGTGGGGAGACAGAATTCATCGCGGAGATTCTCATTATATGGAATGTGTGGGCCGGGGCTCTGCTCCACCCGGGCGGGGCGGAGCCCCGCCACCACACGATCTCAGTCCGCGGCAACCCTGCGGACAACACGGCCTTCCGCCACTTCGCGGTAAATTTCAAGGATTGTCGAAACCGAATTGGTCCAGGAAAATCGCTTCGTCTGCTCGTAACCGCGCTGCTTCATCTGCTCGCGCAGCGCCGAATCAAGCAGTGCGCGCTGCAAGCCTCGCCGGATCTCGAACACATTTTCAGGATTCACCAGCAAAGCCGCGTTCCCCACAACCTCCGGCAGGCTCGAAGTGTTGGAAGTGACTACCGGGGTTCCGTGAGCCATCGCTTCCAGTGGCGGCAGACCAAATCCCTCGTAGAGCGATGGAAACACAAACACCCTGGCGACATCATAAAAAATGCGCAACACCTCGATGGGCACAAATCCGAGGAAGCGCACGTCGTTCTGCACTCCGCTGCGCACCACGGTGCGGCGCAACCGGGGATGGCTGGAAAGATCGTCTCCGATGATAATGAGCTTGAGGTCCGGGAGTTGCTGCTCCTTTTGCAGTTCGCTCTTCAACGCCGAAAACGCTTCGATGATGCGCACCACATTTTTGTGGGGCCGAATCGCACCCGCATACAAAATGAACGGATAGTTCACCAGATAGCGTTGGGCGATCAGGTCGCGATCGGCTTCCGTGGCATGGCCGTGCAGAAAACGCTCGTCGATCGCGTTATAGACCACCTCGATGCGATCGTCGGGAATAGCCAGCAGTTTTTCGATTTCGTTCTTGGTGAATTGTGATACGGCGATCACGCGAGCCGCCCTGCGCAACACGCGGCGCGTCAGGAAAAAATGCAGGCTACGCCGCAAACTGGAAGCGTTGCGTGATCCATACATGTGCTCCAACAGGTCGTGCACGGTGAGAACATAGGGACAGCTCAGCCCGCGCGGAATCCAGAACAGGTGCGGGATGTGAACCACATCGCAGCCCAGGCGGCGCACGATCGCCCGGAAAGCGAGATTCCCTTTCAGTGTGTCATCGCGGCCGTGGAGCGCGACCGCGTGAAAGTTTGGGGGTAGCGGGCTGCACTCCGCTACCTTGTCCGGCGAGCCGATGAGGAAGTACTTGCTTTCCCGGTCAAGGCGCGCCAGCGTGCGGACTACGTTCCGGATGTAGGTGCCAACCCCGAATTCCGTCATGCGACGGATGTCGATGGCTACTTTCACAGATTGGATTTAATCACAGAGGATGTGGGGGACGCAGAGAATTCGCGTTGCCATTGTCATCCCGCGCGAGTGACCCTACTCACCCGAGAATGTGTGCCGGGAGTAGGGGTCCTTCGCTTCGCTCAGGATGACAAGTTCCAGAGAATCAGGCTCTGACTTCAGCCTGCGCCTTGGCGCGACGTTCGGCATATAGGGGAAACTCTTCTGCCAGTCCCAGGACCTGCTTGCGGATTTTCGCGAGCACCGCGGCATCCGTCCGATGATCGAGCGCTTCGGCGATCCAGTGCGAGATTTGCCGCATCTCCGCTTCTTTCATGCCGCGCGTGGTGACGGCCGGACTGCCAATGCGAATGCCGCTCGGCTTCATCGGCGGATTCGTATCAAACGGAATTGCATTCTTGTTGACCGTAATGCCGGCCTCGCCGAGAGCTTTCTCCGCCTCGCTGCCCAGCATGCCCTTCGCGAACACATCGACCAGCATAAGGTGAGTGTCGGTTCCACCGGAAACGATGCGATAGCCATCGGCGGCCAGCGTTTCGGCCATCACCTTGGCATTGGCCACAACTTGCCGTGCGTAGTCGCGGAAACTCGGTTGCGATGCTTCGAGGAAGCACACAGCTTTCGCGGCCATGATGTGCACCAGCGGTCCTCCCTGCATTCCCGGGAAGACAACCTTGTCGATCGGCGACGCGAATTCCTGCTTGCTCAGGATCATGCCCGAGCGCGGGCCGCGCAGCGTCTTGTGCGTGGTCGAAGTCACGATGTGTGCGTGCGGCACCGGTGATGGATGCGCTCCTCCTGCGACGAGGCCTGCGAAGTGCGCCATATCGACCAGATAGAGCGCGCCGACTTTGTCCGCAATCTGGCGCATGCGGGCGAAATCGATGATCCGGGGATACGCGCTGCCGCCGCCGATGATCAGCTTCGGATGCTCGGCTGTCGCGATCCTTTCCAGTTCGTCGTAATCGATGGTCTCGGTTTCTTTGGTCACGCCGTAGGGAACGATCTTGTAGGTCTTGCCTGAAAAATTCAGCGGATGCCCATGCGTCAGGTGCCCGCCGTGAGCCAGATTCAAACCCAGAATCGTGTCGCCGGGCTGCAGCACGGCGGCGTAGGCGGCTTGATTGGCTTGCGATCCTGAATGCGGTTGCACGTTGGCATGTTCCGCGCCAAAAAGTTTCTTGACCCGCTCGCGCGCGAGATTTTCTACGACGTCGGTAAACTCGCATCCGCCGTAATAGCGCTTGCCGGGGTAGCCTTCCGCATATTTGTTGGTGAACACGGAACCGGCAGCCTCAAGCACAGCCTCGCTGACGAAGTTTTCGGAAGCGATCAGCTCCAGGCCTTCGTGCTGGCGGCGGACTTCGTTGTCGATGGCGTTCGAAATCTCGGGATCAACTTCATAGAGGGGACGCGACATTGCGGAATTTTTCATAGTTGGATACCAGGTCGGATACCACTCAAGTACTGGAGCCTATTTTACTGCGGCGTCGACTCTCCTATCCGCGAAAGGGTGAGGCGATTCCGTTGCTGTTCGATTTCCTGACCGCCTGTAACCGTGGAGCCGTCCGTTTTAGTGGCCTAAAATACTGCCATGGAAAACCGCACGGAAATCGAGCGAATTATGGCCGCGTGTATCCAAAATGCCGAAGAGCTACTGAAAGCCGCGAAAGCCGTGCCGAAAGGTAGCAACCATATCACCCTCCATCTGACGGCTCTCGCTTTAGAGGAAATCGGGAAGTCCTCGATGATCTTTATGAGCTCGCTTCGAGATCCGGGCCCAGACGAGGAGGACCGCAAACGGCCGGTCGACTGGATTGAAGACCACGAAAGAAAGCTCTTCTGGGCGGTCTGGTCGCCTCGATTTGACAGGAAGAATCCGTGGGAGGGCATACGGCAGGCGATGAATCTCGCGAAACACATCCACGAGGCGCGGCTTGCGACGCTCTATGTGGATCCCGCCGATCCTGATGCGCGCACGCGAATCACCGATGCGGAGTTGGAAAATCTGATCGGGCTAACGGAGGCGCGCCTCGACATGGAGAAGGCTAAGAAGCTGCGTGAACTCACCGACGAGCAGAGGTCCGACATTGACTGGTTTTTCTTTGCAAGTGAGGATCCGCAGCTGAGGATGATGATTTTCTCTAAGGGTAGCTTTGAAAAGCAGGCGGAGTTCGAGGAGGATCCGGACCGATGGGTTCGCTGGCTCCGGACCACTATCGAAGAATCGAACCGAGCGGCAGTGGAGATGACGCGGAAGGAAATTAACCGCGTCCCGCCCGAGGGCGAGCAGGGGCTCGAGGACAAATGGGAGGTCAAGATTCGGCTCAAGTCCTGGTCACATTCGATCCGACCCAAGCCCTTGAAGGAATGGAACGAGGCGATCGAGAAGATCAAGCTATTCACCACGAATGACAGAAGCGAGCTTCTTGTGAAGTTTATAGCGCCGAAAAGCCTTCAGTGCCAGATGGTTTGGCAGATGGGGATGCAATCTTCCATGTTGCTGGTCAATGCTGTCAATATTGGCACCGCGGGGTTTTTCTGGTGGTATTTGCCGACATTCGTATCCAGATTCGCTGAAGTCGTGTTTGACCTTGAGCAGAAAACTGAGGTCCTTCTCGAACGCTCGCCGCAGCTCAAGATTTCCTGGGGAAACTTAGCGCTGTCGAGCGAAGACCTAAAGCAGGTGAGGATTGTGCTCATGCACATGATAAGAATCCGAGAGCCGCTTCAGCGGGCACCCTACGAACGGTACTTCAGGACGCTGGCACTGATGGCAAAAAACGACATCTTCTTTCAGTTCGAGCCGAACGTACTTACAGAATTTTATCTGGTACTGAAGGAAGCAATGACCGCATATGGCGATTGGGACGGCAATGATGGAACACTCAACAACGCTATCGATGCGGCCTTTCAGCCACTCAATGGCGGGGCGGATTTCGTTGCGATGATTAAGGACCTTGTTCAAGTTGCGGAGATGACAACGCGCGGAGAGAACAAGACGCGACCGATCACACTGGATGACGTCGCGAAGATAAAGGTCGGATGCGACGTCTATCTAAGGCTGAAGGCCGCGCAGGAGATGCAGAAGGAGATGGCGGCGCTGAAGTCGGCGAAAGAGGCAGGCAATGCTAGCGCTTAACTCCCGAGTGGTTCGCAATTTGGAGACTGGCCGAAGGCGGCTTTCAATGGGCTTGTCCCATCCGCAGAACGCAGACAGAAGGCGCGTCCCGGAATCATGATTTGCTTCAATATCCGGTCTTCCATTGCGATCAGAGATTGCTTACGTCCTCGTCCATTTCCCGATTTTATTGTCCCGGGCTGTGCCAGCCGAGCGGACCGGTACGTGAAGGTGCTCCCAAAATGGAACTCCGCCAGCCTTCGCAAGCCATTCTTCCGCAAAAGTCGTTGACTCTAAGCACGAACCGCTGCAATAGTAGAAGTCGATTGGGGCAGTTTCGAGGAGTGTCCGTCGAAAGCCGACACACCTCGAAGCTGCCCCAAAGTGTTTTCAGGAGGTCTTTGCGAGCTAAGTCCTTATTAATGAATTATGTGACTATAAGTCCTTTAGAATGAATTATCAATTTCTAAGCCTATGATTCCAATGGTACAAAAAAGGGGGGGAGGGGGTACCCCAAACAACCGCGCCTGTTAGCCGGAGGGGGCCACCCTATCGATGAGATGGTCGCCTCGTCGGACACAGGCCTATCACCACTACTCGAACGCCGTCCGCATAAAACTAACCAGCTGCCATCCGTCCATATATTTGTACGGAGTCTCACCCATGGTGTAGTGCCCGCAGGGCAGCACGGCGACTTTGTGATCCAGGTTGTGCTTCTCGAATTGCTCCACCACCTGCTCTGAAAATTCCGGCAGGAACGTCATGTCGTACTTGGCGTAGATAATGAGCGACCGCCGCGGCCAGCGCGAAAACTTGTCGAAGTACACCATGGGACTGACGGCGCGCCACACCTGCCGCAGACTTTCTAAATCAATGCCCGTTTCCAGTCCCTCGCGGATGTGGCGCGTGGATTGGCCGTGCCACACCACGTCGGCAAAGTAAGTGGAGGCGTGGTTGAAGGCAGCCACTTGAATCCGCGGATCGTGCGCGGTGGCGATGAACGCATAGCACGATCCGAGGCTGGTGCCGACGATGCCGAGCCGGTTGTAGCCCTGCGCTTCCAGCCAGTCGAGACAGCAGCGCACGTCGATCACGCCCTGGCGCACTGAATCGAGAGTGCGCCCGATGTTTGCGGAAACGGCGTAATCGGCTCGGTCGATCTCCGCCGGACGGCGAATGTCGTGATACGGCATGGACAGCCGCAACACCGCTATGCCCATCCAGTTGAGGACGCGGCAGAGGGCGGTGTAGGAAAGCGCATCGGAATTCCAGTGCGGCAAGAGAACCACGGCGCGGCGTCCGCGAGCCGGAAACCAGCGCGCATTGACCAGATTGTTTTCGGGGAACGGCGTTGCCACCGGCGAGGTGAAGCGCAGAAACCCGGCGTGCGTGCCGCGAACTTTTTCTTCCAGGCGCGGGTCGGGCACTTCACGTGTGCTGAACACCTGAACCTCGCGGCGTTCCAGGCGGAAGTCTGACGGCTTCTGGTAAGAATAAAAAGCGTCGCTGTTGCGGATGATTTGGTCGTTGGAGCGGGAGAAATATTCCAGGAGATCGCGTGAGGTCTGGCTGGCGGGCCCGCCATTGCGGCCGGGCCAGCGTTGCGTCCAATCCAATCCCCAGTCCAGCGGACGCACTACGCGGTTATTGTCGACCGAGGTTAGGCGGGTCTCCCAGTCGTACATCCATTGGGCGTAACGTGAAGGCATCCAGCTTCTAGAGATACAACAAGGGAGCGCCTTTTGACGAGTTGGGTCTGTTTAACGGTGGGAATTCAGCACTCAGCAGTCAGCACTCAGCATTCAGTAGCTTCCCCCGAATGCCAGCCCCTAAAGGGGCGTCTTGCTTCGAAGAATTTGCGGTATCGCTGAAGCGATACCCTGATACGAAACGTGATCGCTGAGTGCTGACTGCTCAGATGTAAACCCGCGGCACTCGCTGCGACAGGCCGCACAGAATTTCGTAGGGTACGCTTTCGCACAGACGCGCGAGTTCTACGGCGTCCACGCTCTTGCCGCTGCGTTCGTCTTTACCGATCAAGATAACTTCATCCCCGACGGCGACACCGCGAATATGGGTCACATCCACGATGGTCAGATCCATGGAGACGCGCCCCACCACCGGTGCGTATTCGCCGTCTACGATCACGCGCGCGCGATTAGAGAGCAGACGCGGATAACCATCCGCGTAGCCGACGGGCAACACCGCGATACGGCTCCGCGCTTTGGTGACGAAGGTACCCATGTAACCGACAGCTTCTCCCTCTGCCACTTCCTTCACCGTCAGCACTCGCGTCTTCCACGAGAGCACGGGGCGCACCGACATGGGAGCGACTGCGGTGGGCTGGCCGCCACGCGTGAAGGCCAGCGAATATCCGTAGAGAGCGATTCCCGGACGCACCATGGTCTTCCAGGTGTCGGGGCGCGCGCTCATGGCGGCGGAATTTCCCATGTGAACCAGCGTGGGCCGAAGGCCGTAATGCCGCAAGACGGCAAGTCCGTCTTCAAAGCGCTTCATCTGGCGCACAGCGTCTTCGGCGTCGAGCACTTCCGCCGACGCGAAGTGCGTGCTTACTCCTTCCAGAGTGATGTGCTTACATGCCGACAGTATCTCGCACAAACGCGGCAATGCTTCGGGCGAGGCGCCGAGGCGGTTCATGCCGGTGTCGAGCTTCAGATGAACGGGCAAGCGATTTGACGGTAAGTCACCCGGTCGTTTTGCTGTCGCGCGTTCGAGCGACTCAATGTGCCAGGGTTCCCAGACGGTAGGAGTGAGATTCCGGGCGACGATCCCATCCTCCTCACCCTTCCAGATTCCGGTCATCAGCAGAATGCGCGCCTTGACTCCAGCGGCGCGCAGCGCCAGGCCTTCCGCGGAATCGGTCACTCCCAGCCACTGGGCGCCCTCGGATTCGAGAGCGAGCGCGCACTCCACCGCACCGTGGCCGTAGCCGTCGGCTTTGACCACGGCGCAAATGGT
The DNA here is from genome assembly GCA_963747545.1 of uncultured Acidobacteriaceae bacterium. Classification (GTDB taxonomy): domain Bacteria; phylum Acidobacteriota; class Terriglobia; order Terriglobales; family Acidobacteriaceae; genus Acidiflorens. The sequence goes on from CAVVFQ010000007.1 coordinate 1,442,950, forward strand.
GACGCCTTCGCCGACGTGCTTTTGTACCGCGTGGAAATTCTCTCCGAGTGCGGGCAGAGAAACTTCTGCCCAGGTCCGGCCATCGAGGATGAGCGAGCGGTGCTCGGGTATTTTCGACAAATCGGGACGCGGGGCGTTCACGTAGCCGATTATAGTGACCGCATGCGGCACGTGGTTAAGTGCCGATGGTAACTTCCTAGGTGAAGTCGCTGACGTCAAGATTTGACATTAACCGCCCGACAGCACGAAGTTCACGGTAATTTCCGTCTCCACCTCGAAGGGCTCGTTGTTCAGCAGGTAGGGGCGGTAGCGCCATTGCCGGACCGCTTCAAGCGCGGGCTTGACGAGCATGGGGTGTCCACGGACCACAACCAGATTTTCGATCGCTCCTGCCTTGCTGATGATCGCGCGCAGTTCAACCGTGCCCTGAACGTGCGCCTGGCGGGCGATTGGCGGATAGATTGGCTGCACGCGGTACAGCAGGCTGGCCTCCGCCAGATACGACACGAGCAGCGGTTTGACGGCGGCGGGGCGGGCCGGAATCACGACCGGGATGTTGTCCCCCCAGCCGCCAGGGACGCCAACGCCTGGTCCGCGACCCGGTCCGGCGCCAATGGCGGAGAAGTCCGGCGCGGGCGGACCCTGATCTGCATGGTTGACGGTCGCGGTGTCGGTGTCATTGTCGATGTCATTGGGAATGGACAGCGGCGCGGTGATCTGGTTCGAGCGCTGGTCGCTGACCGGAGTGGCGGTGGAATGCGCACGCGCGGCCGGCGACGGTGCGGGGGGTGTGAACGCCGCGGGCGCCGCGAGTTGCTCCAGCCAATGTAATTGCGGCGGGCGCTGAACCCAGAGCAACGGGACTGCGAGCAGCAGGCTCAGCCCAAAGGCTTGCATGGTGAAGGATGCGAGCGTAGTCCATCGTCGACGGGCAGACTGGTCCCAGTTGCTTTCGAGCGTGCTGAACATAAAGTGTCCTCCGGTAAGGGCCCGTTGTTTCTACAGACACCTGCGGCTTGCGATTTGATCCTGGGCGCTGGAGGGACGCATCGGCGCGTCCGCCGGGCGAGGGCGCCCGGCTCTCCATGAAAGAAGCAACCAAAAAAGGACCGCGTTTGCACGCGGTCTTTAAAAGTAAATTGGAACTAAATCTAGCCGAGCGGTGTCGCTACTGCTTCGGTGGAGTCGTCGCAGGCGCGGCTGGCTTGGGCGCCGATCGTGTTGCGGGTTTTTGAGCAGTGCTCCCGGCGGGCGGCGCCGGCACGCCGGATTGCACGTTGTAGGCCTCAACGATCGGCTGCGTGATGTCGACCGCTGGTCCGTACCAGATCACCGGGCCGCGCGGCCACTGTTGAGATGTATCCAGAATAATGCCATAGCCGTTATCGCTGGCGTACTTCACGATGAGCGGCGCCATTTTGGTGAGGATTTTGTTTCCGATCTCGCCTTGCTGTGCCTGGAAATCTTCCTGCGCGTCCTGGGTGGCGCGATCGAAACTCTTCTTCTTGGTCTCGATCTGCTTCACCAATTTCTCGCGCGATTCATCGTTCAACTTATCCTGCTGGGCGCTGAGCTGCTTATTGAGGCTGTCGATTTCGTCGGCCATACCCTTCAGTTCGTTCTGTTTGGGCTCAAATTTCTTGGCGAGCGTGTCGAAATCGCGCCGTCCTTCGTTGGAGGCGAAGATCGCCTGTTCGATGTTGATGGTACCGGACTTGGTGCCAGTAGACTTGGCCGCCGCCACGGTGGAGGGAGAGTCAGGCGCAGTGGCAGCCGCCGGAGCGCCGGCAGCCGGAGCGGTTTGGGCCAGAGCGAAGAGGGAGAGGCTGAACGCGACGGCCACGGTGACGCGCGCAAACTTGCTGGTCGTTAACTTGCTGATCATTGGATCTTTGAACTCCTTCGGATTTTCGGAATGCTGGAAGCTTCCAGCTCGCTGGGCTCAACGAGAAACTGATCGCAACCCGAGCCTATCAGTCAGTCAGATCTGAAAATATGACCTGAATTATGACCTGGAACACAAACCTGAAACCGCGAAGCGGGCGCGCAAACGCGTACGAGCCGGGCTCTCTTCACGCCTAACCGCAAGCGTGGTGATCAGGGTAAGGACGCTATGCATTATACGGAGCGTACCGGAACAGCGTCAAACGATCTCTCTGCTCCGAAGGGGCTCAGTTTGAGGGACGCATTCCCCAGCGGTTAAAGCTACCGATTATGCGGCAGTTACGCCACGACTAAAGTCGTGCCCTTTCAAAGCAGATCGAAACTGAGCCAATACCCGCTTCTCAATAGTGGAACCGATAGCGGAACTCCCCATAAATTTGCCGTGGATCATTCCAGTGAAATCCGCCAAACGTCAGACTGTTGTCCAGTTGCACGCGACGGTTGGCCACATTCAGCGCGGTTAGCGAGACGGTGTATTTTTCTGCGAAGTCCTTACCGAGAGCAAGATCAAACGTCGTGTGGCCAGGCAGATAATTCCCGGGATACGGCTCGCCGGGCAAGCCATTCGTGAATCCCGAGCCGTAGTACACATTCGTCGAGGCATAACTCCGCCACGGCAGCCGGGTGTTATAGCCCACGTTCAACGTGTTTCTCTGATCGTGGTCTACCGGTGCGAGTCCAGGCGGAATGTCGAGTGGGCAGGACGGCGTCGGCGGGTTAGTAGGACAGATCAAACCTCCAGTGATCGGCGAGGTTGCCTGCGCGATTTGATTGGCATAGGCAAGGTGAAACTGGCCGCGATGCCAGAGGTTCGGCGATCGCAGTGTGAGTTCCCAACCTTGAATCAGCGCGTAATCCCAGATGATGGGCCAGAAGATGTTCGATTCTCCGATGTTGTTGTGATCCAACCAATTGTGCGCGAAGGTTTGATACGTATCGGCGTCCAGGGTCCAACCACGATAAGGAATCATGACGCCGTACTGCCATTCCCGGTCGCGCTCCCCGTGCAGAGGAGCAAACCCAAAACCCTGTTGCATCCCCCCCTGTTGCAGCTGGTCGGTGGCGGTTATGAGCGGGGGGGCCTGATAGTAGTAGCCGTAGAAGCCGCGAAAGACCCAATTCAGGCGCGGAACTTTTATAGCAACTCCGAAGCGAGGGTCGGCCGTGTTCTCGGAGACCGAGGTGGCGTTGAACTCGGTAGCGCGGAGTCCGGCGATCAAGGTCAACCATGGTGTGACCTTGAACTTGTCGTTGATGAATTCGGCGGCAAGACTTCCGCTGACGCCGATGGAAGACGGGGCGAAATTCGGTGTGCCGTCTTTGTAGTCGTTAAAGAAGTAGTTGTACTGGTGCTGAAAAAATCCGTAGACGCCAGCTTGAATATCATTTTTCCAGACATTTGTGCTTAGGGCTGCCTGCCCGCCTGCGTAGTTGGCCGTCTGAGTGACGGTGGAGGTGACGGGATAATCGTTCGGGCCGCCGTGATAGTCAGCGCCGTTGTAGTGGTAAAACGGAGAAACCGTAAGCAGCGTATTGGAATTAAAAGTATGAACCCATGAAAAAGTGACGTAGCCGTCGGGCTCAGTCTCGCTATCGTGGAGGCCATAACTAGGGTAGTTCTGGTTTCCAATCGAGTCGGGATCGGGGTCGATGGGGATCTGGTAGTAGTCCCTGCGCAACTGCATGACCACCCGGAACTGGTTCTTCGGATCGGGATTGAAGATGAACGACGCAAAACCTCCGACGCCATCCGCCGCGTCGTTGACAACCTGCCCGATTGGAGTCTGAAGTCCGTATTGACTTCGATTCCCGTTCAAGCTGGCGTAGTAAGCAAAGCGCTGCGTGTGTCCTCCGCAACTGATCTGGTCGTTCGTCTGATAGAAATTTCCAGCCGTGATTACCAGATCGCATTCGCGATAGCGTTCAAAACCCGTTCGCGGCACGACATTAAAGACTCCGTAGGTGCGGTCGCCATAATCGGCGTCGTAGCTGCCGCGCTGAACTTCGAGGTAATCGATGTCTTTGGGATCAATTTGCGGCCCCAGATTGTTGGCGATGTTTGTGTTGGGAATGGGAACGCCGTCGATCAGCCAGTCGACCTGGTGTCCGCCTCGCATGTGCAGCATGTCGTGCGTCACATAGGCTGCGGGCACGTAATCGGTGATCATTTCCATGCCGTTGGTGCGGTCGGCTCCGGGCGTTTCCTGGATGTCGATACGGCTCACCATTATCGTCGGCGTGACACTTTCCGTCGTTGCCTCGACCGGAGTCTCGGACACGGTGACAGTTTCCTTTGCGCTTGCTATGGTCAGCTCGAAATGCAGCACCGGGCTAGTGTCCGATTGAACAATCGCATCCTGATGCATGTCCCGGAAGCCTTTCGACGAGACTGTGACGGTGTAATTTCCGATCGGTACCGAACTGAATTCAAATGCCCCGCTGTCGCGGGAATCCTGGGACTGTGTCCAGTCCGAGTTTTGCGCCTTCAGAGTAACGTGCGCGCCCTGCACGGGACGGTGCTGAGGATCATGAACGACGCCGCGAACCGAGCCGAAGATGGTGGCAAATGCAGGGGCGGCAAGCAGCAAAGCGGTGAATGCAAATCGCTGGAGACCAGTCATGGTTCTTGTCCTTTTTGTGTGTCGATCCCGGCCCTCGGGGCCATTCGAGAAGTCGACTTTCGGCGTCGCTTTCAAAGGCGCCGAAGCATTCTGGTTTCGTGGTCGGGCAACGCTTCAGCGATGCCGTAAGGCTCGAAATCGGACACCCCTTTTAGGGGCTGGGCAGGCCTTGCCATATTTCGACAGGGCTGCGAGTTCTAAGGATTAAGAAACAGCGGCTAGCTGCGGGGTGGAGCGCGGGCGGAATCGTGTCCGGAGACATCGCTTGACTGCAGTACCGTGCTTTGCGCGGGGTGACCGGGTTCGATCAGAAGCCTAAAGAAAGACAGCAGGCTGGAAGCGGGCTGCGCCCACTCGGAGGTGGTAGCGCCGCAGCAGCAATGGTTCGGACAGCAGTTGCCGTCAGTCGTGGTTTGAAACGAGGTTTCAGAGGATTCGGAATGGGTTGCTGTCGATTGTGCCACCGCATGATGGCATGGCATCGCAGACCGCGCTGCGTCCGCGGACGTCGATGCGGACATCGGTTGTCCAGATATGGGCTGGCGCATGCAGTGCATGGCCGCCGGCTGGGCGGAACAAGCCATCGCCAGCGGCCCGTAGGCCGGAGCGAGCATGACCAGCAGCAGAAACCTGGCAGTCCAGCGGAAAGCTCCCCACATTTGCCGACAGAATAGCAGAAAACCGGCCGGGTGAGGGCAGAGGTTAGAGGGCAGATTGCAGATTTTAAAACATGATCCGATGATTCTTACCTTTGCAATCTCACCTCTAAACTCTGACCTTTTCCGGTACCATTTCTCCGTGCACTCGCTGGCGGAGCGGCTGTTGAAGACAATTCGGAAGCAGGGATCGGTTCGGGCTGGGGACCGTGTGGCGGCGGCGGTTTCCGGTGGGGCGGATTCGGTGGCCTTGCTTTGCCTGCTGCTGGAATTGCGGGCCGAGTTGGGGATCGTGCTGTCGGTTGCGCACGTCAATCACAAACTGCGCGGAGAAGAGTCGGACGAGGACGAGCGGTTCGTCGCGGAGTTGGCGCGGCAGCACGGGCTCGAACTACATGCTTGTGAGGCGGCGGTTGATGGGAGGCACAGTTCCAAAGCTGGCTCCGGGATTGGCTCCGAAAAAAGTTCTGGGATCGAGGCGGCGGCGCGGGAACTGCGCTACGGTTTTTTTCGCGAGTTGGCGCGGGAGGGTCGCGTGGCCAAGATTGCGACCGCGCACACGCTTGACGATCAGGCGGAAACGGTGCTGCAGCGCATCTTTCGCGGTACGGGAATTCGCGGACTTGCGGGCATTCATCCGCGGATTGTTTTCGAGGAGCAGGGACGAGCGTTCGGCGAAGTGCTGCGGCCACTGCTCGGCTTCCGACGCGGGGCATTGCGGGAATTTCTCCGCGAGCGTGGCCAAAGCTGGCGGGAAGATTCGTCGAATCGGGATGATGCGTTTCTTCGGAATCGCGTGCGGCATCGGCTGCTGCCGATCATCGGAGAAGAATTTGGCGGGGCCGCGATCGAACACATGAGTGAGTTGGCGGAAATTGCCCGGGCGGAAGAGGAGAGTTGGGAACGCGGGCATCCGGAGATCGCGGCGCAATTAACCTCAGGGGCTAGAGCCGTCATTTCGTCCGCAGCGCCTCTGGCGCGGCTGAAGCCGCGCACATTCAAAGCAAAGTCGAGCAAGGCGGTGTCAAGCAAGGCAAAGCTGAACAAGGCAAAGCCCGATTCTCATCGGCAGCCTGACACGCGGCGAGCCGCGTCTCTACCGGCAACGGCGTTGTTGGCGCTCTCTTTGGCGGCGCAACGACGGCTCGTGTATGTGTGGCTGGAGGCGAACGTTGCCGCTTTGAGTATCTCGTTCCGGCTCATTGAGGAGGTGCTGGAGCTGGCACGAGGTGTGGCGGGCCAGAGACTGGAGCTGACGACCGGGCACACTCTCCGGGTTACGCGGCAACGCGGGCGGAAGGAGATTTTGCTGGAAGCGGAAACCGCGGATGAGGGTAAAACGGCGGATTACGAGTACGCGTTGGCGGTGCCGGGCGCGGTCGAGGTTCCTGAACTGGGCGCTTGGATCGAAGCCCGGTTGGTGGAAGCAGGCAGTGTTCCGGAGGGGGAACGCGGCCGGTTGCTGGATCTGGAGCGCGTGCCGAAGGAAGTTCTGATCCGCAACTGGCGGGCAGGAGATCGCTACTGGCCGGCACATACATCGACCGCAAGAAAAGTGAAGGAGTTGCTGGGTAACCGTCATGCGGCGGGAGCGGAGAAAAAGCTTTGGCCGGTGGCAGTCGCGGAAGGCTGCGGGCTGGTGTGGATGCGGGGATTTGCGGTTCCGGCCGCTTTTCGGGTGCCCGCGGGGGCGGCGAAAGCGATTTGGATTCGGGAGATTGCGGGCATGATGTAACATGCCATCGTCGGAGTTACAGGATCAGAGTTGCGGCATTAGAGTTAGAAGTTCAGATACGAAATCGGAGGCGCCACTTCCGCTATGAATGTTTCGCCGAACGCCGGGTTGCGCCAGGTGATCTCGGCCGACCAGATTCAAAAGAGAGTCCGCGAACTGGGACGGCAGATCTCCGATGACTACCGCGGCCAGACCGTGATCGCGCTGGGCATTCTGGAAAACAGCTTTCTGTTCATGGCCGACCTGGTACGGTCGGTCGACGTACCCATCGTCTGTTCCTTCATCAAGCCAAGCTACAAGCAGAGCAAGCGGGGTGAATCCGCGGTGCTGGAGATCCTTTTCAGCCACGAGCTGGCGATCGCGGGCAAGCATGTGTTGCTGGTCGAGGGCTTGGTGCACTCGGGGGTGACCAGCGAATTCCTGATGAACGACCTGCGCGGGCGGGGAGCGGCTTCGGTGAAACTGGTTACGCTGCTGGATCGGCAGTCGGCACGCCGGGTGCCACTGCAGCCGGACTATTTCGGATTTCTGGTAGATGACGTGTTTCTTTGCGGCTATGGATTGGGCAGTCCGGAGCAGACTGGGCGAAACTTGCCGTATGTGGCGGCGGCGGTCTAGATAGAGGGAGACAGTGTGGCGACGGGGCTCTGGCCCGTCCAAGCGGGGCCGAGCCCCGCCACCACACAAGTTTGGTTCCGTGACTTCTGTACCCTGCCTTTATCGCTCCGTTTTCTGGCGAAAAGGTCTAAAATGAACTGGCAGGCTTTCCCGGTCGAATTTCTGCCTCCGGCATCTAATAGCTGTTAGGCAGCCAGCGTCTTTCTACGGCGGGGAAGGGCTGCACTTTGAGGAGTTTTAAGTGAATTCAACGATCAAGACAGTGCTTTTCTGGGCGGTAATCCTGGTGTCGGCCGTCCTGCTCTACCAAGTGGTGAAAACCGGGAGCAATGGCCCGAAAGAAAAAGAAATCGGCTTTTCTGAATTCCTGACGGACGTGGATCAGGGCAATGTCCACGATGTGATTTTTATCGGCCAGGAAGTGAAGGGGAAGTTCAAGACCCCGGACGCGCCGTTTCACACCATTGTGCCGGCGAACTACCCGGACATGTACAAGAAGCTGACGGAAAAGAATGTTCCGTACAGCTTCAAGGACATCAGCAATGGCACCTGGCCGAGCTGGATTCTGAATCTGTTGCCGCTGGTGCTGCTGGGCGCGCTCTGGTTCTTCATGATCCGGCAGATGCAGACGGGTGGAAATAAGGCGCTGTCGTTCGGCAAGAGCCGGGCGCGGCTGCTCTCCATGCAGCAGAAAAAGATCACGTTTAAAGACGTGGCCGGCGTGGATGAGGCGAAGGAAGAACTTCGCGAAATTATCGAATTCCTGCGCGAGGCGCAGAAGTTTCAGAAACTTGGCGGACGCATCCCAAAGGGCGTGCTGCTGGTTGGACCTCCGGGAACGGGCAAGACCTTGCTGGCGCGCGCGGTTGCGGGCGAAGCGAATGTTCCGTTCTTCTCCATCTCCGGATCAGACTTTGTGGAAATGTTCGTGGGCGTGGGCGCTAGCCGCGTACGCGACCTGTTTGAGCAGGGCAAGAAGAATGCTCCCTGCATCATCTTCATCGACGAAATTGACGCTGTCGGACGTCACCGCGGTGCCGGGCTCGGTGGTGGACACGATGAGCGCGAGCAGACTTTGAACCAGCTGCTGGTCGAGATGGACGGCTTCGAATCGAACGAAGGTGTCATCCTGATGGCGGCGACGAATCGTCCGGACGTGCTTGATCCGGCGCTTTTGCGGCCGGGGCGTTTTGACCGACGCGTGGTGGTGAATCGTCCCGATGTTCGCGGACGCGAGGAGATTCTGCGCGTGCACACTCGCAAGATTCCTCTGGCGGATGACGTGGAACTGAACGTTCTGGCTCGCGGCACGCCGGGATTCTCCGGCGCGGATTTGGCCAACATGGTGAACGAAGCGGCATTGGCGGCGGCGCGGCAAAATCGCAAGGCTGTGCTGATGTACGACTTCGAAGTGGCAAAAGACAAAGTGCTGATGGGCGTGGAACGCAAGTCGCTTCTGCTCTCCGATGAGGAGAAGAAGAACACCGCGTACCACGAGGCTGGACACGCGCTGGTGGCGGCCATGCTGCCGCACTCCGATCCGGTGCACAAGGTCACCATCATTCCTCGCGGCATGGCGCTTGGTTTGACCATGCAGTTGCCGACCGACGATCGTCATAACTACTACAAGAACTATCTCGACACGCAGATCGCCATCCTGATGGGCGGGCGTATTGCGGAAGAGCTTTTCCTGAACCAGATGTCGACGGGCGCGGGCAACGACATTGAGCGGGCCACGGAACTGGCACGCAAGATGGTTTGCGAGTGGGGCATGAGCGATCTGGGGCCGCTGACCTTCGGCAAGAAAGAAGAGCAGATATTCTTGGGCCGCGAAATCGCGCAACACCGCGACTACAGCGAAGCCACCGCCATCCAGATCGACGAAGAAGTCAAGAAGATGGTGAGCGCGGGCTACTCGACGGCGAAGGGGATTCTCTCAGAGAATCGCGAAACGCTGATCCGGATCGCGAAGGCGCTGATCGAGCGCGAAGTGCTGGACGCCTCCGAGATCAAGATGCTGGTCGACGGGCAGGACCTGCCGCCGATCAAGCCGCTACCGGCAAAGACCGACGACGGTGTGCAGCAGGTGATCAAGCCGGATCGGGTCCCTGCCAAGAGCGGCGAGCGGCCGGCAACGGCGTAAAGACAGGTGTCAGGTGCTAGGTGTCAGGGGGCGGCCAATTGGCCGCCTTCTTTTTTTGGCTGCGTCGGAAGTAGCGCCACCACGGCCAGGATCACGAAGAACGGGTCGGTTGAATGTTTTGGCTTGCGTCGAATTCTGATAATACGGCACAGACCATAAAACGCGGATCGGCACGCGGCGACATAAGAAGGTCGTTATTTGCGTGCGATACTCTGTATGCGTATGAATTTGACCCTCAATTCTAAAGTTGCTCTGATCACCGGCGGATCGCGCGGGATTGGCGCGGCAGCGGTGCGGTTATTTGTGGCGGCGGGCGCGAAAGTTGTCTTCAACTATCAGTCGGCGCAGGCGCAGGCCGACGCTCTGGTGCGGGAATGTGGCGCGGCCAACTGTCGCGCGCTGCAAAGCGATCTTTCGACCACGGAGGCGGCGAAGCAACTGGTGTCGTCCGCCATCTCGGCCTTCGGGCGTCTCGACATTCTGGTCGCAAATCACGGTATCTGGCCGCCCGAGGATGCGCCTATCGACCGCATGTCCGATGAACAGTGGCATCGCACGATTGGGGTGAATCTCGACAGCGTGTTTGCGCTAGTCAAGCATTCGGTGGGGCAGATGAAGAAGCAGGGCGGCGGGCACATCGTGCTGGTCAGTTCGACGGCCGGGCAGCGCGGCGAAGCTTTCCACTGTGACTATGCGGCTTCGAAAGGCGCGCTAATCAGCATGGTGAAGGGACTCTCGACGGAACTGGCGCGCGACCACATCCATGTCAATTGCGTGGCGCCGGGATGGGTGGATACGGATATGTCGACAGCGGCGCTGAATGATCCGCCAACGCGCGCAAAAGTGTTTGGGAGTATACCGATGGGACGCGTGGGAACGCCCGACGAGATTGCGGGGCCGATTCTGTTCCTGTGCACGCCTTATGCCGGATTTATCACGGGTGAGATTTTCAATGTTAACGGCGGGGCGGTGCTGGTGGGGTAGGTGGACGGCATGGGGTTGGGCGCTGCTGGGCGGCCGGGGGCGGCCGTCCCTACGTGTGCTGTGGTACAGCTAAAATCAATATGGCCGCTTCTAACCAAATATCCATGTATGCCTTGGTTGCCATTTTACTGCTGTGCTCGCTGAGCGCTGCCCAAACCGCTCCGCCTGCGTCAGCCGCTGCTCCGCCTGCCGTCAACCTGAACGACTCCGACAACGCCCGCAAGGCTCGGGCGGTTCTTGATCAGAGTGTCGAGGCGCTGGGCGGAGAGCCCTACCTTACCTACGAAAACAGGACTGAGGAAGGCCGCTACTATCCTCTCTATCACGGGCGCACCGAGAGCACCGGGATTCCGTACAGATACTATGTCGAATATCCGGACCGGGACCGCTTTGAAGTCATCAAGACCAAGTCCATTCATGTGCTGCCCGGAGCGATCGACATCGAAGGTGTGAAGGTCAAGAACAAATTCGATCTCGCCCTGATTCACAACGGCGACAAAGGCTACGAGATCACGTATAAGGGAACGGCGGCGCAGGACAAGCTCGATTTGGAAAACTACCTTCGCCGCCGGCGGCATTCGCTCGAGTGGGTGTTCCGCAAGTGGGTACGCGATCCGAACGTGGCCCTATTCTACGATGGTCCGGCAATAGTGAATGGGAAGGTCACCGAGGGGGTCACGCTGCTCAACAGCCAAGACGACTCAGTCAGCGTTTTCCTGGACCAGAATTCACACTATCCGATCAAGATCAGTTATTCGTGGCGCGATCCGAAGGACAAGCAGAAAAACGTGGAAGATGAGGTTTACGACAGCTACAAGCTGGTGCAAGGAATCTGGACACCGCACTCCATTACCCGTTATTTCAACGGAGAGACTTCGCAACAACGCTTCATCAACGTTGCCGCCTACAACCAGAAGCTGCCCGATTCGCTGTTCGAGGCGGCAGTGACGTACGACCCGACGGTGCCGATGAAAAGCCGGTAAGACACGGCCAAACGCTTACGAAAGTACCGTAAACACGGCTGAGTTCTTCTTTGGATACCCCCAAACATCTATAACTCCCTGAACAAGATAGCCTTAGCCTTGGCTGAACGAGCCACGGAGTGTGGCAGTTTTACCACATACGGAAGTTCGCCCGGCACGGTAAGCTCATACACACGAAACGACTTACATAGCCTTCCCTTTGACACACGAGCAAACAATTCGTGCTGCGGTGACCTGCACCGGAGTAGGTCTGCACAGCGGTGCTCCGGTTAGCTTGCGGATTCTGCCGGCGAGTGCCGGAACGGGAATCGTGTTCCGCCGCACAGACCTTGACAGCTTCGCGATCGAAGCGAGCGGACGCAATGTGGCGCGGGTCAGTTACGCCACCAGCCTGATGAAGAAGGGCGTGCTCATTTCCACCACCGAGCACCTGCTCTCGGCATTTACCGGCGTGGGCATCGACAATGCCATCGTCGAACTGGACAATCTGGAGTTGCCTATTCTCGATGGCAGCGCCCGTCCGTTTGTTGAAATGATCCAGAAGGCCGGGATTCGGAAGCAGCGCAAAGCGCGCACTTATCTCCGGATCGTGCGCGAGATCGAGTTGCGCGAGGGCGATAAGTTTATTGCCGTGTATCCGTCCGACGTCTATTCGGTTTCTTATTCCATTAACTTTCCGCACCCGCTGATTGGCAAGCAGAGCTTTTGCGTGCGGCTGACGAATGGCAGTTATCTCAAAGAGATCGCGCCGGCGCGCACTTTCGGATTTCTGCATGAAGCGGACGCCATGCGGCAGCAGGGACTGATCCGCGGGGCATCGACCGAGAATGCCATCGTGATGAACCGCGATGAAGTGCTGAACCCCCCGCTGCGTTTTCACGATGAATTCGTGCGCCACAAGGTTCTGGACCTGATCGGCGACCTCGCGCTGATCGGGAAACAGATTCTGGGTTCGGTGGTAGCCGACCGCGCGGGTCACGCCATGCATACTGCGCTGGTGTCGCGCATTTTACGCGACCAGTCGTATTGGGAAGAAACCGCCCTGGAAGATAAATCTGCGATGCCCGCGCTCGCGGCAGCGGCCAGTGTCAGCGTCTAGTGTCGTATTTCCTGTGTGCTCCCCGTCCTCCGCGCCCCTTGCAGTGAAGGGCTCCGGCGGCGCAAAGTGTCTGCCTTCAGTCGGCGAGTTGAGGCGCGTTCCACTCCGAATGAGACCCGCGTTCCGCCAGTAGTCGCCGCAGTTCGGCCTCTGCTTCGGCGCGAAGGCGGTCAGCGAAAGCATTTGCGCTCTGCCGGTGTTCGGCGCTGAGCGCGGATAAACGCACATGCAGGTAGGGTTGGTCCTCTTCCAGGCGGCGCAGCAACCGCTGCGTTTTTGCGATTCTTTCTTCCAAAGTGATCATGGCTGAGATGGGTGGGAAAACGCCAAGCTTCCCCTATCTACAGTGCCACAGCGGTGGCGGGGTGCAAGTTGCAAGCTGGATGCCGGGTGAGTAGGGGTGTTTGGAAATCGTTCAGGGAAAGCAGCGAGTCAACGAGGACGGCCGATTCGATTTAGGGAAGCTCCGCGTAGCCGTGCAGTTTCTTGGGTATTTCGTTCTGCAGGTGGTCGGTCAGCCATTTTTCAAGCTGATATTGTGAGCTCTGCGGAACCTCAACGAAGCCGATACCCGCATGGCCGGATCCGTCGGCCCAGGCGACTTGGCCCTTCAGATCGAGCGAAATGTTGGCGCCGGGGAGCGTGAAACGAAACTGCGCCAGCGTGTCCTTGGGCAACTTGGCGACGAGGCGAAGGGCCATCCCTCCCTCGCTCAAGTTGCTGGCCGTGGCGGTTATTTCCTGACTGTGCGGAATGGTGATACGCACCGGCATCTCCACCGGATGGCGGTAGTAGCGGCGCAGTTCCCGCACCATGAAATTGAGAGCGGCATTAAAGCAGCGCGTGGCGTGCAGCGGGGTGAGCGGTTTTTGCAGAACGAAGTTCGCTCCCGAATGAAACGCCTCCTGCGTGGTCGTCTTCCCATTCAGCACCGCAAAAGCGACCGACTTGGCATTGCTCTGGCTTTGGCGTAGGGTTTGCAGGAGACCGAAGCCGTTCTGCAGGTCGTCGCAGTCGATGATGACGGCATCAAACTTGCGCTTGGCCAGCATGTCGTTGCCGGGCTGCAACCCCGGGCAAACCTCGAGATCGACCGAGATTTTCTCCAGTGCAGGACGCAGCACGCCGACCAAATCGGCGTCCTTGCTGATGACTAGAGAGTCCAAGTGCATTTTTCAATACTAGCGGCAACCGGGAGGTTGAGAAAGTGACCTTGGTACCGGGGCTGCAGGTTCCTCCAGTACAGCGAAAATCTGCAGCATTGGTTTCAATGCATGTGGTTGCAATCGGGTGAGTCCCTTTTCCCAATACCAGAAAATCAGCAACCGCTTCTGCTCCTGGCAGTTTTTTCTGGATTCCCGCGCCTTTTGCCGCGAAACTAAGTTGATGGAAACCGCCTATCTGTCGCTGGGATCGAACCTGGGAGATCGCGCGGCCAACCTGCGCGCGGCGCTCGCGCAATTGGACGAGGCGGGCCAATTGCTGGCGGTCTCCGGGCTGTATGAAACTCAGCCTGTGGATGTCCCCGACCAGCCCTGGTTCTTGAACTGTGTGGCGGCGATTGAAACGGATATGACGCCGCGGGAATTGCTCAACCTTGCGTTGCGCGTCGAAACGGAGATGGGGCGTCTCCGCATGCGCGAGAAAGGTCCGCGCAAAATTGACATCGACGTGGTGCTGTTTGGGAATCGCATCGTGGATGAGCCGGGGTTGAAGATTCCTCATCCGGCAATGCATCTGCGGCGGTTCGTTCTGGAGCCGCTAGTCGAGATCGCGCCGGACGTTCGCCATCCCGAACTTGGGAAAACCGCGCAAGAACTGCTGGCGGCGTTGGAGAGCGGGCAGACGGTGCGGCGGCTCCCGTGAAACCGGACGGCCGGGGGCGGCCGCCGCTACGCGAGTGGCGAAGGGCATCCTCGGAATTGGCTATTACGGAATGACAATCCGACTGCTTGCCTCTTCCGGTCCCACGACAGCCGATTTTTCTGGGAACTGCGCGAAGAGAAAGTCTATGAACGCCCGCGATTTGGGCCTCCCCGACGTCCGTGCCGAGCCCATGCGCAAGAGGAACACCAGCGCCTTCAGGACTTCAGAATCCCGCGGCCGCGTGTGCCCGAGATGCTTCCGCTCAGCCTCGCGAAACTCCCTGACCATGGTTTCGACTTCGCGGGCGATCGTCTGGTGCGCCACGTTCGCGGTCGGCTGTTCATAGATCAGGTTCGAGTTCACCAGCGTCTGATAGCTCTTCGCCAGCGAAGTGACCGCCGCGATCAGATCACGGTCGGTGAGGGAACGATCACCGAGTGTACGATCGGTGCGGGCGCTCTTCGCCAGTGCGAAGCTGAGACCGAGAATCAGTTCTTCGCGTTCGTAGAGAAACTGTTCGGCGATCTCAATCTCGGGGAACAGGGCCTCGCGATCCCGCTCCCCCGGCCGCTCGTCTTGTGCCGTCGCGTGCTCGCGTACCTGCTGTCGTGCCTGCAAAAGATAAGGACAGTCGCTCGGGCAGTCGAGCGTCACCTCGCGCTGCTCGCCGCAGCACTGCGGGCATATTTTCCCGTGGACGGCGGGGCAAAACCGCTTCTCTTTTCGTTCTTCACAAATCGCGCAACTCAAGGGTATTCCTCGGAGTCGATTATTTCATGGAAAGACGCGAGCTCTACCGCCGAGACGCCGAGGTCGCAGAGAAGGACTTCAACTTGCGAGAAGCTAGTGGCCAGCAGCCAGGAGCCACTTTCTGCACTGTTCCTGGTGCAAATTGGAAAAGCTGATCGCATCTATAACCGATTTCTATTTGTCTGGTTGCGTCGGACGCGTTAGCCTATCCAGTTCACCGGTCGTTCAATCTGATTCCAGGGCAATGCAGCAATCGAATGCAGCAGCCTAAGGAGAGCCATGTCAACTGAACTGCGGAATTTTCTAGCGATCCCCTATGACGAACTGGAAGAGCTGAACCTGAAGGCGAAGAAGCAGCGCCTCGACCGCGTGGCTCCTCAGAAAATTCAGGAAGAGCGGCTGAAGTACCTGACGGACGAGGGGCGCATCAAGGCCGTGACGGTGATGTTCAGCGATCTGGAAGGCCGTCTGCACATGCTGGACTATGACAAGAAATTCCTGCTGAAGAGCTACGACAACCTGACCTTTGACGGTTCGTCGATCCGCGGCTTCACCGCGCAGCGGGAAAGCGACCTGCGTTTAGGCATTGACTGGGCTGCCTTCTACTGGGGACCGGCGGATGTGTTCGGTCCGGGCAAGGTGATGGTGTTCGGCGAAGTGATCGACAAGGG
Organism: uncultured Acidobacteriaceae bacterium; assembly: GCA_963747545.1. Taxonomy (GTDB): domain Bacteria; phylum Acidobacteriota; class Terriglobia; order Terriglobales; family Acidobacteriaceae; genus Acidiflorens. The sequence goes on from CAVVFQ010000007.1 coordinate 1,459,020, forward strand.
AGGCGAGCCGTATTCGGCCGACATGCGCGGCGTGCTGAAGAGTTTCGCCGAGGGACTACATAAAAACCAGGGCTACACATTGAACGCCGCCAATGAAATCGAAGGCTTCCTGTTCCAGGGACCGGACGCCGAGCGTACCTACCACGAGACGGGGAAATTCGAATACGTGAACACGGGCGGCTATTATCATTCGCTGCCCGGCGATCCGCTACGCAATTTTATCGATACAACCGCGGAAGTGCAGCGGGCGATGGGTTTCCAGAACGAAAAGGATCACCCCGAGGTCGCGCCTTCGCAGTTTGAGATCAACTACAACTACGCGGAAGTAGTGGCGGCCGCCGATCACATCCAGCTCTATAAACTGGTCTGCCGTCAGGTCGCGCGCAATATGGGCCTGACGGCTTCGTTCTTGCCCAAACCGGTCGTGGGCGTTAACGGCAGCGGCATGCACACGAATGTTTCGATCAGCAAGGGGGGCAAGAACCTGTTCTGGGATCCGAAGGGCGAAGAAAAACTGAGCAAGGCGGGATGGGAGTTCATCGACCGCATTCTCACCCACGGCAACGACATCTGCCTGCTGCTGAATCCGAGTGTTAACGCGTATCGCCGCTTGGATCCGCATTTCGAAGCGCCGAACCAGATCAAGGCGTCGGCCGTCGATCGCGGCTCGATGATCCGCATTCCGATTGGCAACGAGCGCAGCATGCGGGTCGAGGTGCGTTCCGTGGCTCCTGATGCAAATCCTTATCTAGTGATGCTCTCAATCTTCAAGACTGGGCTCGAGGGCAGCACGGCGAAGATCAAGAATCTGCGCCAGGCCGAACGCTATCTGCCGGACAATATCTACAAGGCGCTCGATGACTTCCGCAAAGCCGACTGGACGTCGGAGTTGCTAGGCAAGGACGTGAAGAGCCGCTACGCCGACCTGAAGGAGGCATCGGCCGATCGCTGTGCGCGCCTGCTGGGCACGTTCGTGAAAGCCCCCGAAGTGCAATTCCACCACGACGTGTACAACCAGTACCTGTGGAATCAGTTCTAGAGCGGGACTTGTTCTGAAGAGTCGCACCCTAATTGTCATCCCTCACCATGTGAGGGATGACAATTTCTATGATGTTTCTAGTGCATCGCGGCCGCATTCACCAGGTTGGCATTCAGGTAGCGGCTCATCGCCAAATCGACAATGGAGCCAATCATCTCTGCGTAGGAGAGCCCGGACGCCTTCGCAGCCATCGCAAATTCCTGCCGGCTCGCCAGCCACGGATTCGGATTCGCTTCGATCACATAGACGTCGCCGTTCGGAGCCAGTCGCATGTCGATGCGTCCATAGTCGCGCAGCTTGAGTGCGCGGTACGCGGCCAGCGCCGTATCCTCCAGCCGCTTCGTCGTCTTTTCGTCGAGATTCTCTGCGATAGCTGACTTGGTGAGCTTGTAGACTTCGGTATTCTTTTCGAACTTCACGTCATAGGTAGCGATTTTCGGCGTGCCTTCCGGCAGACGTGAAAGATCGAGTTCGACCAGCGGCAAAACCTGCGTTCGTTCGTAACTGCCGAGAATTCCAGCGTAAATCTCGCGCCCCTCGATGTATTCCTCAATCAGGGCGGGCGAGTCGAATTCATCCTGGATGTACTGGATCCGTTCCATCATTTCCTTGACGTTTTTTACGACTGCTCCCTCGTCGATGCCGATCGATCCGTCTTCCCACGATGGCTTGACGATGAGCGGAAAGGAAATGTCGTGGGCATGATCAATGCGTCCGCGATAGGCAGTCGCAAAGAACGGAGTCTTGATGCCGTGAAACGCGAAGATCTTCTTCGCGATCGCTTTGTCCTGTGACATGAAAATGCCGTGCGGACCCGTGCCGGTGTAGCGTAATCCGAGCAAGTCGACGTACGCGACCACGTTCATTTCCTTGGTGTCGTCACCGTCGAAAGATTCGGTCAGGTTGAAGATGAGGTCGGCATCGCAACGCGAAAGCGAATGCAAGGACGCCGGACGACCATCCAGCTCAAAGTACGAAGGCTCATGTCCGAGCTTCTCGAGCGCTTCGAAAATTTCCTCGCGATCGGTCTTCTCTTTCTTGACCTTCTTGACTTTCTTGCGAGGCTTGCGCGCAGTCTCCGCTTCTTCTTTCGCTGCTGCCGCGGCCGGGTCCTCATTCCACAAGTCGTAGAGCAGCGCGATTTTGAGTTTTGCTCCGATCATCGTGTCTCCCAGGTATCAGGTCTCAGGTCTCAGGAAAATTCTTGCGCATTACTCCCCGCCAGGGTTTCCTGGCGCCTGATACCTGAGACCCAACACCTTTTTATGGCTGAATAAATTTTCCTTTCGCCACATAGGTCATCACCAGCGCGGTGGCATAGGCGGTGACTTCCGCCAGATGTTCCGCGCTGCGCGTTTTGTCGGTGCGCAGGTCGAGTTCACCGGCGCGCTTTTCGATAGTGTCTATCAAAGTCTTGATCAGCGGACGCTGCGCGCCCGTCCACTGTGCAACTTTGTCGATCACCGCTTTGCGATGCTGATGCAAAAATTCGTGCGCCGGCAGCGCCGTCTTGCGCCGCTTGGATACGGGGAAGAGGTCGCGCAGATCCGTATCCGGTGTTAATTCACTAACGCCAAGTTCGGTGACGGCAACTTCCCCGCGCCCATTCTGGTGATAAAACTCGGCGACTGTCGTCTCCATGTCATCGACCGTGATGTCGGCCTGTCCGCGCCGCCGCGGAGGGTCGCTCTTCCCCAGCTTGCGCGCCAGCCGGTTGAGGTAACTCAATTTCTCCATCGCTCCCCACCCGCGATAGCGCTTGCGCCAGTTCGAGCGCGGGGTCAGCCATACCGCAAACGTTTCGGCAAAATCTTCATCCGGATGCTTCTGCGCATACCATCCGGGCAAATGCCGCACGTAGTCGCGCGAAAACGGCGCCGGCCGGTAATTGTCGTGATACGGACGGCGGAACGGCCCGAAGATCTTTTTCCACTCCGGCCGGTTGTGCAGCTTGTAAGCATAGGTAAACGCGTGTCCCGCCTCATGCCGCAGGTACATCATGATTTCTCTCGCATCTTCGAGGTCATGAGTTTCCTTTTCCAGCTGCGCCAGCGCCGTATGCGCCAGGTAAAACGGAATCCCGATGATCGGCTCACCCGACGGGCATCCCCACTCGTCGGTCAGGTAAACCGCCGGACGAAACTTGGTCAGCCCCTTGGCGTCCAGCTCGCGATAGAGCTGTTCGACAAAGCGTTCCACCGGCGACCCAGCAAGCGTAAGCCCCAGCTCGCGAATCGGCCGACTCAGAAGTTCGTCGTATGCGAGTGGATGGTGCGCGGGTTCAGGTTTCGCGTTTACGATGTCATGCACAAACGCACGCTCACAAATAGTCTGCAACCGCGCGGGCACAAGCGGGGAGGAGTGTCACTACGGCTAACAATAAACGAAAGTGTGGTTATTTAGAAGTGACTGCGGTAATGCGGGGCGGACGAATGCTTCCGCCCCCCACGCGAGCCTACTGAATCAACGTCCCGTTCCCATTCGGCTCTTCGGGCGGAATCACCACCGCCGCCGCTACCCTATCTCCCGGCTCGACGTTCAGCAGCCTTACACCCTGCGCCGAGCGGCCCGATTCGCGGATGAATTTTGATTCGATGCGGATGATCTTGCCGTACTGCGAGATCAGCATCACCTCGGATTTCTCCGTCACCTGCGAAATGCCGACGACTTTGCCGTTGCGTGCCGTGGTCTTGACGTTGATCACGCCCTTGCCGCCGCGATTGGTGAGGCGATACTCGTCGGCGGGGGTGCGCTTGCCGTATCCGTTCTCGGTGACGGAGAGAATGAGCGAGCCTTTTTCCGGAACCAAGTCAGCGATTTCTGGAGCGACTTCGCCTTCCTTCACCTCTGCTTTCGCCTCCGGCTTGATCGTGGTCGCCATGCCGACGATGTAATCCTTCTCGGCGAGATTCATACCGCGCACGCCGGTGGCGTTGCGTCCCATGGGACGGACGTCGTTTTCGTCGAAGCGAATCGCCTGTCCGTCATGCGACGCCAGGAAGACGATCTGGTTGCCGTCGGTCAGAGAGGCCGCGACCAGTTCGTCTCCCGGCTCGATGTTGATGGCGATGATGCCGCGCGACATCACGTGGCAGAAATCTTTCACGGCGCTCTTTTTCACCGTGCCGTTGTGCGTGGCAAAAAAGACGTACCGGTTTTCTTCTTCCAGATCGCGCACGGCCAGCATGGTGCGCACGGTTTCTCCGGGCTGCAAGCCCACCAGGTTGCCCACGTGCTTGCCTTTGCCGGCGGCGGCGATATCGGGAATCTCATACACCTTCAGCCAGTACACGCGTCCGGTATTGGTGAAGATCAGAATATAAGCGTGAGTGGAGGCGATGAACAGATGCTCGACGAAATCCTCGTCGCGCGTCTTCATGCCGGTGCGTCCGGTGCCTCCGCGGCGCTGCATGCGATAGGTCGAGATCGGGGTGCGCTTCATGTAGCCGGAATGGCTGACCGTGACCGCAACCTGCTCGTCGGCGATCAGGTCTTCCAGCATGATTTCCGCGGCTTCGTCTTCGATTACCGTGCGGCGCGCATCGCCGTAAAGCTTTTTGACTTCTTCCAGTTCCTTGATGATGACTTTGCGCAGCTTCGCTTCGGACGCGAGGATCGATTCGTACTCGGCAATCGCCTCGCGCACCTGCTTTAACTCGTTCGAAATTTCGTCTATCGAGAGTTTGGTAAGGCGGTGCAGTTGCAGTTCGAGGATGGCGTCGGCCTGCTTCGCGGTAAACGGCTTCTCGGCGGCCAGCTTGGGAGCGCGTCCGGTGGTATTGATATCGATCTTCTTGCCGCCAAAGTAGGCGACCAAGTTTTCCCGAGCATCGGCACGGTTGGCGCTGCCGCGAATGATGGCGATCACGTTATCCAGGTGATCGAGCGCGGTCAGATAGCCTTCCAGAATGTGCTCTCGGTCTTTTGCTTTATTGAGTAAGTAAGAAGTGCGCCGCCGCACCACATCGACGCGATGGTCGATGAAGTGCTTGATCGCCTGGATCAGCCCCATTTCCTTCGGCTGGCCGTTGACCACGGCCAGCAGAATCATGCTGAAGCCTTCCTGCATCGAGGTGTGCTTGAAGAGCTGGTTGAGCACGATCTGGGGTTCGGCTCCGCGCTTGAGTTCGATCACGATGCGCATTCCGTCGCGATCGCTTTCGTCGCGGATATCGGAGATGTCGTCGATGGTCTTGTCGTTGACGAGGTCGGCAATACGCTCGATCAGCCGTGCCTTGTTCACCTGATAAGGAATCTCGGTGACGATGATCGCCTGCTTATCTTTAGTGACGTTCTCGATGGCGGCGCGCGCGCGCATCATGAACCGGCCGCGGCCTGTGCGGTAAGCCTCGAAGATTCCGGCGCGTCCGTGAATGATGGCCGCCGTCGGAAAGTCGGGTCCCTGAACGAACTTCAGAATTTCCGGCAATTGCGCGGCAGGATTATTCACCAGCGTGATGGTGGCATCGACAATCTCAGTCAGGTTGTGCGGCGGAATCTTGGTGGCCATGCCGACGGCAATGCCATCAGATCCATTGACCAGCAAGTTCGGATAACGTGCGGGGAGAACCGCGGGCTGCGTTTCGGTGCCGTCATAATTGGGGTAAAAGTCGACCGCTTCTTTGTCGAGGTCTTCGAGCAGCGCGGTGGAGACGCGCGTTAAACGAGCTTCCGTGTAACGATCGGCCGCTGGAGGGTCGCCATCGACCGAGCCAAAGTTGCCCTGTCCATCGACCAGCGGAGCGCGCATGGCGAAGGGCTGCGCCAACCGCACCAAGGCGTCATAAACGGCGAGGTTGCCGTGTGGATGGTACTTGCCCATCACTTCTCCGACGATGCGGGCGCACTTGCGCGTGGCTCGTCCCGGAGCGAGGCCCATCTGCTGCATGGTGTAAAGAATGCGGCGATGCACCGGCTTGAGTCCGTCGCGAACGTCGGGGAGAGCGCGGCCGATGATCACCGACAAGGAATAGTCGAGATACGACCGCTTCATCTCCTCTTCAATGTTGACGGGCTGCATGTTGAGCGCGCCCGGGCCGGTGGGAGACTGTCCGTCGCCTCCGGGAGGAGTTAAGGGGAGTTCGGGGTTTTGGGGATCGTCAGGCATTCAGTTAGCTCTCAGCTCTCAGTTGTCAGCTCTCAGCAAAGCCTTGTGTGGGGACGGGCGCCTCGCCCGTCCAAGCGGAGCGAAACCATCCGCCCTGTCTCACTCCAAATCTTGCTAAGTCTCTGTATCTACAGGCATTATATGACCGGAGTTGCTAAGGGATTATACCACGTCTAGGCCGCTAGGTGGTGGGCAAACGTTGCCTTTTCAGGCTCTTGTTTCAGGCCCGACGCAGGGTCAGCAGCGTGATCTCTGGCGGGACGCCGATACGCACCGGGAAGCCGAAAGTCCCGAGGCCGCGGTTCACATAAAGCGCAGCCTTCTGCAAACCATTATTCGGGGACGCGGCGCCGCCGTGCCCGTTCATCGGAATAGGCAGGCGATAAAGCCCTGCGACAAAAGGCGAGATTAGCCGAGCCGGACTGACGCTGTGATCCACGATCTCAAACTTCACCTGGCCGCCATGAGTGTGACCGGCGAGACTAAGCTCGATCCCCAACTCGGCGGCGCGATGAAAAGAATTCGGATTGTGCGAGAGCAAAACGTTAGGCATATCGCGGCGGATGAGATGCTCAATTTCCGCAAGCATCGGCCCGGTGCGCTCTCCCCTGGTCATGTGGTCGCGCTGGTAGTCGACACCCAGCAGATTAAAGCTTGTTCCATTGTGCTCAACCACCGCACTCGCAGCGCGCAGCAGCCGCATTCCCTTTTCGCGGAAGAGCCGTTCCGCCTCGTCTTCCACTCCCGCATAAATTTCATGGTTGCCATTGCATCCCCAGACGCCGAGCGGCGCTCGCAGCCGGCTCAACTCGGTAATGCAGGCGTCCAGCGGGTCGCCTTCGCTTGAGACGAAGTCTCCGGTAACAAAAGAAATATCAGGGTGCAGACTGTTAGCCATGTCTACGGCTCGCGCGATTTCACGGGGCGGCATGTAGTCGCCAATGTGGATGTCGCTGAGTTGCGCGATGCGCAGCCCGTCGAGCTCCGGGGGAAGATTGGCAACCGGCACATCGACGCGCTCGATGGTGTAGCGCAGGCGCCCGGCGGCAAATCCGTAGGTAGCGGCAAGAAACGGGAAGCCTCCGGCAAGCACGGCGGCGTATTGAAAGAAGGTGCGGCGCGAGGGGCTGAAGCCGCCCGCAACCGCTCCAGAATGAGGCAGGAGCCGGGCCGCGACGTTCGTGACCCACTCAATCGCGCCCACTGATTCGATCGCGAGGAATCCAAAGAATGAAGCGACCAGCCACAGGCGGGCAACCGTGGAGAGCGTCTTGCCGAGGCGCAAGCTGCCCAAGCTGAGGCGCGAGATCGCATGCCCAAGAAGCGGATCAAGAAGCGTCGCAAGCAGTGTAGCGGCCAGCGCGATCAGCGCTGCATGCAAGCCGAAGCGCCAGTTGGCGTTCGAGAACGAACCAATCCACGACCACGCCCGCATGAACCAGAATCGCTGGACGGCGTAGATCGCTAAAAGGAACAGCGCGAAGAAAAGAACTCGGGTAAGAATCAGGGTAAGGCTCCGTTAAGAAACTCTTCTGCTTTAGATGCATTAGGGGCCGAAGAAGGCTCGGCCAAACGCAGCACCCAGCCTGTGGCGCGGCTCCTCGCTAGTGGATCGCGATGTGCTCCAGAGACCGCAAAGCGGCAGCGCGCTCCCGCGCATTCTGCAGCGCGCGCTTGACGTGACGAGGCGCGGTGCCTCCGGGGACGTCGTGCAGCGCGAGCACTTCAGTAAGTCCGAGGCAGGAGTGGAACGCGGCGTCGAAGCTGGAGTGGATCGCCTGCAAATCGGCGAGCGGCAGTTTTTGTAGATCGCATCCGCGCTCCACGGCCAGAGCGACGGCCTTGCCGACCGCTTCGTGGGCGAGGCGCGAAGGCACTCCGCGTTCGACTAGATAGGCGGCGGCGGCCCAGGCGTTCATGAAGCCTGAATTTGCCGCCTGATTCATTTTGGCGTCGTTGAATTCGACGGTGTTCATAAATCCAGTCACTAGCGGCAGCATGCCGATGACCGTATCGGAGGCGTCGAACAAAGGCTCCTGCGTTTCCTGCAAGTCTTTGTTGTAGGCGAGTGGCAGTCCCTTTACCAAGGTCTGCAGTGTGGCGGCGCAACCCATGATGCGCGCCGCTTTGCCGCGCACCAGTTCCAGCAGGTCGGGATTTTTTTTCTGCGGCATGGCGCTGCTGCCGGTGGAGTAGGCCTCGGGCAACTCAACGAATCCGTACGCCGGAGTCGAGAACAAGATCATCTCTTCCGCCCAGCGGCTGAGGTGGAGCGTGAGCAATGTGAGAGCATTGACGAATTCGATGGCGAAGTCGCGGTCGCCGGTCGCGTCGACGCTGTTCGCTGTTGGGCCATCAAATCCGAGTTCCGTAGCCATCGCTTGACGATTGAGGGTGAGCGTGGCTCCAGCCACAGCGCCCGATCCCAGCGGACATAAGTTTGCGCGCTTGCGACAGTCGGTAAGGCGCGCGGCGTCACGGAGAAACATTTCTATATACGCCAGCAGCCAATGCGCAACCAGCACGGGCTCTGCCGGTTGCAAGTGCGTGTATGCGGGCATGGCGTTGCTGCCCGCGGATTCGGCGCGGGCGAGCAGCGCTTCGATCCAATCGGCGATCAGGTTTTGCAGGGTATCGATGCTTTGACGCACGAAGAGGCGGAGGTCGGTGGCGATCTGTTCGTTGCGGCTGCGGCCGGTGTGCAGCTTGTATCCGGTCGCTCCGATCAGCGCGGCGAGCTGCTTTTCGACGAAGTGGTGGACATCTTCGGCTTCCGGATCGTTAAGAAATTCGGGCGACGATTGGGCACGGCGGCCGATTTCTCCCAGCGCTTTGATGATTTCGGATCGCTCTTCGGACGACAGCACTCCGGCGTGTTCGAGAGCGTTGGCATGGGCGCGGCTGGCGGCGAGTTCAAACGGCAGCAAGCGCTGATCGTAAGGAAACGACCGCTGCCATTTTTCAAATTCGGGGTCAAGCGGCTGCCGAAAGCGGCCGGACCACATCTTCATTGCGGAACCTCAACCTTCACCTTCGTCTGCGTCTGGGCGCGGCAACGCGAGGGCAATCCGAGAATGCGGATGAAGCCTTCTGCGTCTTTCTGATCATAGCTTGCGCCCATGGTGAATGAGGAGAGGTCGGTGCGGTAGAGCGAATAATCGGACTTGCGGCTGACGATGCTAAGGTTGCCTTTGTAGAGCGACAACTTGACCGCGCCGGTCAGATTCTGTTGCGTGGTTTCGACGAAGGCGTCGAGCGCCTCGCGCAGGGGCGTGAACCACAGGCCGAAGTAAACGAGTTCCGCATACTTGAGTGCGACGTGCTGCTTGAAGTGCAGCAGGTCGCGATCGAGACACAGGGCTTCGAGTTCGGCGTGGGCAGCGAGCAGCAACGTGCCTCCGGGAGTTTCATAGCAGCCGCGCGACTTGATGCCGACGAAGCGGTTCTCGACCAGGTCGATGCGTCCAACCGCGTTGCGTCCGCCGATTTCGTTCAACAGCTCGACGAGCGACACGGGATCGAGAGCCTGGCCGCCCACCGAAACAGGCACGCCTTTTTCGAATCCAATTTCAACTTGTTCTTCTTTGTCGGGAGCCTCTTGCGGCGACTTGGTCATTTGCCAGGTGCTGGCGAACGGCGCGTTGGCGGCGTCTTCCAACTCTCCGCCTTCGTGGCTCAGGTGCCATAGGTTGCGATCGCGGCTGTGGATTTTCTCACGGCTTGCGGCGACGGGAATGCCGCGCTTTTCGGCATAGTCGAGACAGTCTTCGCGCGACTTCAGATCCCATTCACGCCACGGCGCGACGACCTTCAACTCGGGGGCGAGCGCCTGGTAGGCCATCTCGAAGCGGACCTGGTCGTTGCCTTTGCCGGTGCATCCGTGGCTGACGGCCGAGGCTCCTTCACGCAGCGCGACTTCGACCTGATGCTTGGCGATCACTGGCCGGGCCAGCGAGGTGCCGAGCAGATATTTGTTTTCGTACACCGCGCCCGCTTTCAGCGCGGGCCAAACGTAGCCGGTCAGGAACTCTTCGCGCAGATCCTCGACTACCACCTTGGCGGCTCCAGTTTTGTAGGCCTTTTCGACTACCTCTTCTACATCATCTCCCTGGCCTACGTCGGCGACCATGGCGATCACTTCATAGGCATAGTTTTCCTTGAGCCACGGAATGATGATGGAGGTATCGAGCCCACCGGAGTAGGCGAGAACAATCTTCTCTTTTTCCGGGACGCCCAGCTTAGGCATGCGCACTCCTCCCTTGGAAACCAGCCGGGAAGCGGCCTACGCCGCCGCCCAACAGCCATACCAGTATAGCTTTCTGAATGTGCAGGCGATTTTCCGCTTGATCGAAAACGACCGAGTTCACGGAATCGATGACCTGGTCGGTCACCTCGCAGCCGCGATGCGCGGGCAGACAGTGCATGAACAGCGCGTGCGGCTTCGCGAGTTGCATGAGAGCCGAGTTCACTTGATAGGGGGCGAAAATCGCGTTGCGTTCTTCCGCTTCATGTTCGTGTCCCATGCTGGCCCAGGTATCGGTGTAGACGGCATCGGCTCCGGCCACGGCTTTGCGCGGGTCGGTCAAGATGCGGAGCGAAGCCTTGGTCTCGTCCGCTATGGCCTTCGCCATGGTCACGATGACGGGATTCAGCGCGTAGCGCTCTGGCGTCGCAATCGAAACCTTCGCGCCCACTGCGGCACCCGCCAGCAGCAGCGAGTGCGCCATGTTATTTCCATCGCCAACGTAGGCAAAATGAAGTTTCTTGAGATCGCCGAAATGCTCTTGCAGGGTGAAAAAGTCGGCGAGCGCCTGGCAAGGATGTTCCAGCTCGCTGAGAGCGTTGATGACCGGAACGTCAGCGTAGGTGGCCATCTCTTCGACGACAGAATGGCGGAACGTGCGCAGCACGATGATGTCGATCCAGCGGTCGAGGTTGTGGGCGATGTCGTAGAGAGACTCGCGCGCGTTGAGGCGGCTGGCCGTCTGGTCGACGAAGAACGTGCTGCCGCCCAGACTGTCCATACCAGCTTCGAACGTGAGCCGGGTGCGCAGGGAGGGCTTCTCGAAGAACATGACCATCTGCTTGCCGGCGAGAACACTGCAGTAGTCCGCGGGACGCTGCTTGAGCATGGAGGTGAGGCCAAAGAGCGCGAGGACCTCGGCGGGGGCGAGGTCGTGGATGGAGACAAGGTCGCGCGGCGCGGCCGGTTCCGCTGGCTGCAGCGGGGTCGTCTTCATGATTGGCGGATCCATCAACGCCATGGGCTCGGTTCTGGTTTGCATTTGTAACACTCCGTTTCTGGAAACAGTTCGAACGCGGCTCGAGAGATCGATCAACTAACCTACAAACCGCTCACAACAGCTCACGAATGCGTCGGGCAAGTCCTTGAGCTTTCTTTTTGTCGGCGGCGATGACTAGCACCGTGTCGTCGCCGGCGATTGTGCCCAGAACCTCAGGCCAGTGCGAGGTGTCGAGCGCGGCAGCGACCGGCTGCGCGCTGCCGACCGTGGTTTTCACCACGAGCAGGTTCTGGGCCGGCAGGATTTCGACCACGAATTGGCGAGCGAGGTGCATGACCGAGGGCAGAAAGCCGTCGGCGGCCAAGGACTCATCCGCGCGCCGATAACCCTCGGGGCCTTTGACAAGTTTGAGCTCATGGATGTCGCGGGACAGGGTTGCCTGGCCTACTTCGAAGCCCTTGCGCTCGAGCCTGTGCTGAAGGGAATCCTGGCTTTCGACGGGACCGTCGTCGAGCAGGTCGAGGATGGCTTTATGGCGGGCTGTTTTCGACATGAATAAAAATCCACTGCTATGCATAAGTATCCATGTGACGAGAGGGCCGTGTCAAGCGGGAAATCGAAGGGTGGTTACCACAGGGAGCACACGGGAAATCGTGTTTTTCCCGGGTGGTTGGGAGTTTTATCGCCGGGATGTACTCACCGGAATCTGGAGCTTGCTCCGGGGGAAGTTGAGCGCAAAAAGTGCGCGAGAATTCTCGGCAGAGCAGAAATTCGCCGTCTACGCCGCGGTGAGCGGGGCTCGGGAAGTGATCCGGCGCAATTCGAGCATCCGGTGGCGGACGTAGCCATCCTCGGTCAGATGGGCGGAAGCAACAGCTCTTCGGCTGGTGGCCACCATCTGGTCAAGCGGGCGGCGTTGAAGGAATTGGGGATCGAGCTCCTGGCAGTATTCGCAACGCCGGCTGGAGCGTGTGTCGAAGCGATTGATGACGGATGGATCAACGTGTTCCACGAGAGGTGGCTCCTGGGAGGGCGGGACTGGCCCAGTTTGTGAGGCAGAGTCACACTATTCTGCCCCGGACAATTCATTAATCGTTTGAACGAGGCCTTTGTACTATAAGGCAGCGAACCTGACAAGCCCTTTGTGGAGGGCGCGAATTTCGTATGTTTTGGTGGTTCAAGTGTACAGGATGCGCGGAAAATCCGGGCTGGTGACGGCTACCACATTGGGGCTGTGACCTTCTTGCAGATAAGGCCACGCTGGAGGAGATTTTAGCGGCAGCGGTAACGTAAGCGACTACTCGGTTTCTTCCTCTTCCTGAGACGCGCCGGCTCGGACCAGGTTTTCCAATTCGCGGTTCAGGCTGGCGTAACTGGCCTCGGGCAATTCCAAAAACCGAAATGGCTGGAGGCACCCCTGGGTCGCCCACATGGGAAACAACATTTGCGCGCGACAACGGACGCTGGTGCAGCCGAGGTGGAACAGGACGGTCACACGGATGCTTTCGTCGAGCGGATTTTCGAGCGAGAGCAGGCCGCCGTTGACGGAGAGCTGGTTCATGCGGCCGCGGATCTGGCGTCCGTTTTCGAGCAACAGCAGAGCAAGAATCGAACCTCCGAGGCGGACGCGCTGGCCGCGGTGTCCTTTTTGCGTGCTGGCGGTGGAGGGCATTCTCGTGGTCAGTATGGCATCAGACCGCTGTTACGGGGCAGATTACCAAAGTCAGGCATTCGGTATTGGCCTCGTCTCCGGCTGGCTCCGATTTGGGTTTGGCTTGACCGCGCTGCCCATGCGAGAATGCTCACCGTCTGGAGGCAGCGAATGATGAAACGAATCGCTGTGCTGGCGTTTGCGAGTTGCGTGACGATCTCCGGTTTCCTGCTAACGAGTTCTGCGCAAAAGGGAACGAAGGCCGCGGCCGCCGCAGTGGGGGTCGATAAGGCTTACTTGCAGAGGATTTGGGACGGCTGGTCGACGCTCGATGCGGCGGGGCAGAAACAGTATTATGCGCAGGGTCCGCACGTGTTTTTTGACATTGCTCCGGTCAAGTACGGGAGCTGGGACGAATACCAACCCGGTGTTACCAAAGAGCTGGGCGACTACAAAGCGGCACGGTTCACGGTGAATGACGACTTGCAGATTCACAAGAGCGGCGATGCTTATTGGGTCACGTCTACGGTGGCGGCGGACATGACTCAGAAGTCGGGGAAACGGGAGATGTCGACCATGCGCTGGACTGCGGTCTTCGAAAGGCAGGATGGGAAGTGGCTGATCGTCCACGAGCACGTGTCGGAGCCGCTGCAGTAGGCTTTCTTCCGCTTGTGCTGCTGTAAGTTGCTGTAGCGCACCTTGGCTTTTTTCTTCATAATCCGGGGTATGGCCCTTGTTGTCTTCCTCCGGGGTGTCAACGTTGGCGGACACAGAACGTTTCGCCCAAGCATCCTCGCGCGAGAACTGCGCGGCTATGATGTCGTGAACATTGGGGCTGCGGGCACTTTTGTTGTTCGTAAACCTGTTCTTCGTACAGCTGGATCCCGAGCAAAATTCCGTACTGCATTGCTTCGCAAACTGCCGTTCGAAGCGCACATCGTGCTGTGCGAAGGCCGCGATCTTATGCGACTGGAGACGGAGAATCCGTTTGGAATTCGGCCATCACCACCGGATGTTGTCCGGTTCGTGAGTATCCTCTCGAAAGCCGGGGGCGTCCGCGCGTCGCTCCCAGTCACGTTTCCCTCAGATGGGGAATGGTTGGTGCGGGTGATTGCGTCCGAAGGGCAGTTCGTGTTCGGAATGTACCGCCGTCACATGAAGACAATCGGCTATCTTGGCCAGATCGACAAGCTATACGGCGTGCCGGCGACGACTCGGAATTGGAACACAATAATTGCGATCATGCGAATTTTGAAGAGTCCTACGGGGGGACGCGGGGATTCTAATTGTTGAAATCGGGGCGATTACACTCGACCGCGAGTGGAGGCACGCAACGCAACTCCGGCTTCAACCCAGCAGCGCATCAACCACAGCTTCGACATGAATCACGGTCGTGTCGAGAAACTCGATGCCTGTGTCGCCGGATTCGCGCAATAGCAGTGGGAGTTCTGTTCCCGCCAGGATTAACGCCTCTATGCCGTCTTCGGCTTTCATCCGGTGCGCTATACGCAGAATTTCCATCCTTAGTTTCCGGCAGGAATTGATTCTTTAGCAGTTCACCGATGTATTTCCTATGAATGAATTCCCGCTCCGACTCTTTGGGCAGGACGAGGGCGATTCCCGCCCGCTGTAACTCGTTCGGGTAGAAGCTCGCTCGCATGGTAAATCCCGTTCCAAACAGGCCCACTTTCTTCAGGCCGAGCGCCCTTGCATGATCAGAGGTGGCGCGCACGATGCTGAGAAGAGGGATAGCCGACCGGTGTTGGACCTCGTCGAACACGAGGTGCGGAGTATTCGCGGCGATAAAACCAAGGTCTGCGCCTGCACGCGCCAGCATTTCCAGGCCGGCGGCAAGATAATTGGTCAGTTCGTCAAGGCGCCCTGCATCGAGCATGGCAATGCCCTTATCGACGTCGAGGCTGTTGATGATCAGGTGCGGATATCCCCCGCCGGGCTGCCGGGCGCGATAGCGCGCGATGATCGAGCGATAGTAGTCGATAGTGGACTCGGGCCCAAGCCCTCCGATCATGCCGATGGTTCGCACGTTAGTGGGAAGAGATGCGCGACGGACAGTGTCGGATTCGACAACAAGCTCCACCACGCTTGGACGGGGCAGAGCCCGGTCCTCACACATGCTAGAATCGTTAGTGTGACGCTTGGGGCCGATGCTTCCTGATATTGAAAAATTGCTGGAGCTGCAGACCGCGGATAAAGAAATCCGGCGGCTGCAGGATGAAGTTGCGGCGCTGCCGAAACGCGTCGCGGTGATTGAACAGAAGCTGGCTGGGACCAAGGCGCATCTGGAAAAAGTACGGGTTGCCGCCAAAGGCGACGAAGCCAACCGCAAGAAATACGAAGCCAATATCAAAGACCTGCAAGGCAAGATTTCCAAGTATCGGGACCAGTCTCTCGACGTAAAAACCAACGAACAATATAAAGCGCTGTTGCATGAGATCCAGTTTGCCGAGCAGGAGATACGGCTCAACGAAGACCGCATCCTGGAGGTGATGGTCAACGTTGACGCTCGCGAGAAGGACGTCAAAGCGGCGGAGGCTGAACTGAAGTCGGAGACGGCCGAGATCGAAAAGGAAAAAGAGGACGCGCGCAAGGTTACGGCGGAAGATCAGAAGAAACTGGCCGAGTGGAATGCCAAGCGGGACGGGCTGCGGCACGGAATTTCCGAAGATATTCTTGGTCATTATGAGCGCGTGGCTAAGTTTCGGGGCAGCGGGCTAGCGGAGGTCCGCGACCAGAAATGCATGGGCTGCCAGGTGATGCTGCGGCCACAGACCTATAACGAAGTGCGCAACGGCGAAAAGGTAATGGTCTGCGAATCGTGCTCGCGAGTTTATTACTTCAATCCCGCAAATGAAGTGAAGCCGGAGCAGGAAGTGGTGACGGTTACCGGTCGAAAACGGGCGCGGCCCAAGGCGGATGCGCCACAAGCGTGGTTCTACCGTCCGGATTACGGCGACGAAAACGAAGTGCTGCTGGTGTTTACCAATAGTGGCGGCAGTTCGACGCGGCGCATCTACGAAATGCACACCGGACGCCAGGTCGGCGGGGTGCTGCTGCGCGAGGGAACGTACCGGCTGGCGTTTCCCGAGGACCTGACCGACGCCGCCCTCCGGCTCAACGGCCATTGGGACGAAAAGGAAATCGACGAGTGGGGTTCCGAGATTCCTTCGAATGCGCTCGATCTGCTGCATAAAGACTTGCTGGCCATTCAGCGCGAACACAAAGCGAGCCACAAGCATTCCGTCTCTCCGGCGGAACAGCCGGCGGCCCACTGAGGTTGACGCTGAACGGTACTGGGCCTGCGCGGGTTACATGATTGCCGCAGGAGTCGATTGATGCCATAGCCTTTCACGGGCAACAACCTTAAGGTCGCGGCCGCGAGTTCCGATGAAAGCAGTGCTCCGCCGGCGATTCGCTTCACCTTCAAACTCTTCCGTGAGCTTGCCCGGCAGGATCCGTCGGCAAACATTTTTTTCTCGCCCCGCAGTGTGATGCTTTGCCTGGCCATGATCTATGACGGCGCGCGGGGAGAAACGCGCAGCGGGATGGCGAATGCGCTGGAGCTTTCTGGGCTTGATGCCGCGGGCGTAGAGAGTGCGATCGCCGGGCTGAGATCGGTTCTCGAAGCGCGTGAAGCCGGAGTGCAACTGCTGATCTCCAATTCTCTATGGTGCAATCAGAGCATTCAGGTGGATCCGGCGTTCACGGCGAGAGGTCGCGAAATGTACGGCGCGGACGTTCGCGACGTCGACTTTGCGGCGACTGATACACCCGCTCGGATCAATGCCTGGGTGAGCGAAAAAACGGCAACGAAAATTCCGCACATGATCGATAGTCTCGACCCGCTCACCCTGCTGGTCGCGCTTAACGCGATTTACTTCAAGGGCCTGTGGAGCCAGCCATTTCAGCGCGCATTGACCCGCGACCGGCCGTTCACGACCGGCTCGGGGAAAGAGAAGATTCTGCCCCTGATGCCGCAGCGGGGAAGGTTCCGGTATCTCGAACAACGTGAGTTTCAGGCAGTGGCTCTGCCTTATCAGGGATGGCGCATCGCCATGTATGTTTTTCTTCCCGCGCGAAGGTCCAATCTACAGCAGCTACACGGGTTGCTGAGCGCCGCTCGATGGGAAAGTTGGATGAACCAGCCTGCGTGGATGCCGGGCACGGTGCAGCTGCCGCGCTTCAAGATGAGTTATGCCGCTCAGTTGCGGACGGCTCTGGTCAACGTTGGAATGGAGCGGGCGTTCGATCGAGAGCGTGCCGAATTTGGAGGCATTCGAAATGAGCCTCCGCCGGTGTGGATTGACGAGGTTCTGCATCGTGCCCTGGCTGAGGTCAATGAGGAAGGCACGGAAGCCGCCGCCGCGACGATGGGCTTAATGGTCAAGGCTTCCATGGGCTGGCAACGCCCTGAGCGTGAATTCGAGATGATTGTTGATCGCCCATTTCTGTTTGTGATCCGGGACGAGAAGAGCGGCAACGTTCTCTTCATGGGATCCGTCGTCGATCCCACTGCGTAGAAATCCTGAGCCGGCGAACAGCGGCTTGCAGCGAAGTACTTTTGTAAGCGAAACCGTTGTTTCATTCATGCTATCGTCTCGTCATTGCCGTTCGTTAAGGTGCAATGGGATCGATGGATTTGACGGAGCAGAAGCCTGACCGGAGCCCAGCCGAGTTTTATATTTTTCGGTCCCAGGTTTTCCAGTCCCCACAAAAACATAGATTGATTTTCTGCCTATTGCTTGCTCTGGCAACGATTGCTCTCTATAACCCGGTCACCCGGGCTCCGTTTCTCAATTTTGACGATGTCGTTTACGTTACCGAAAATCCGCAAGTTCGTGCCGGACTCACCTGGAACACCGTGGTTTGGGCTTTTCATACCTCGGAATCGGCGAACTGGCATCCGATCACCTGGCTCTCGCATGCTCTCGATTGTCAGATTTTCGGCCTGAACCCGGCGGGTCCTCATAGCGTCAACGTGCTTATTCATGCGGCCAACGCGGTGCTGCTGTTCTTGCTTTTGGAGAGTGCCACTGGCTTGGCCTGGCGCAGCCTGATGGTCGCCGCGCTGTTTGCTCTGCACCCCATCAATGTAGAGTCGGTGGCGTGGATCGCGGAACGTAAAAACGTGCTCAGCATGTTTTTCTTTCTCCTCGCACTGGCTGCGTATGGCTGGTACACGCGCCGGCCCGGCGTCGGACGATACCTGGCAGTTACGTTTGCCTATGCCTTGGGGCTGATGACCAAGCCGCAGGTGATTGCGTTTCCGTTTGCGTTGCTGTTGCTTGACTACTGGCCTTTGTGTCGTCTCGGGCGAGCTGACAGCGTTGACGGCGAACTGGCGGGCCCAACCGCGCGCGGCTTGTCTTTGTGGAGTTTGATTTGGGAGAAGGTGCCATGGTTTGTGCTGTCGGCGGTGAGCGCGGTCATCACCATGAAGGTGCAGACCGACGCAACCCAGGTGAAGCTCCCGCTCTGGATACATCTGGGAAATGCGGCGATTGCATATACCAAATATGTCGAAAAGGCCTTCTGGCCGCTCAATCTGGCGCCAGTGTATCCGCATCCCGAGCAGTCGATTAGCATCCCTGCTGCTGTCTTCTCCGGATTGGCGATTATCGCCGTCACCATTTTCGCCGTTATTTATCGGCAGCGCCGGCCTCTGTTTGTAGGGTGGTTCTGGTTTCTTGGAACGCTGATACCGATGATTGGGCTGGTGCAGGTTGGCGTCCAGGCCATGGCCGACCGCTATGCTTACATCCCGCTGCTGGGAATTTTCGTCATCGTCTGCTGGGCGGCGGCGGATGTGGCGACAACCTGGCATGTCCCGACCGTGGTGTCTGAAGTCTGCGCTGCTGCCCTTCTGCTGACGCTGGGGATTGCGCTGCATCGGCAAGTGAGTTTCTGGACGGATAACATCACGCTATGGAGCCACACGCTGGAAATCACCGAAGGAAACTACGTCGCCGAAGACGGCATTGCCAATGCATTGATTGCCCAGGACAGGATGGAGGAAGCCATGCCGCACCTGCAGCGTGCACGACTCCTGCGGCCTAACGATCCAGCGGCCACGCTCAATATTGCAAGCTACGAGCAGATTCAGGGCGACTATCAGGCCGCTCTCGATGACTACGCGCTGGTCGCTCAATACACAAACATTCCTTATTGGGTGGCGATGGCGCGGTCGAACAGCGGATATGCGCACCTCTCGCTGAAACAATATGACAATGCGAAACAAGACTTCGAAGCGACTCTGAATCTGCAGCCCGGGAATTCTCCGGCCTATCGCGGGCTGGGATTGCTGGCGCAGCGAGCGGGCGACATCACTACGGCTACCCAGGATTACAAACGATCGGTCCAAATTCAGCCATCGCCGGTTGGTTATCTGTTGCTGGCCCAAGCCCTCGAGATCGGCGGACAGACGGAAGCCGCTCGTGCGGCTCAGTCCCGCGCCGCTAACATGACCCGAGACCTTGATCAGGATATCGCCACGATGAAGCAGTTATTGGCAGACTAATGCCTTCGATCTCCGCTTCCGGTCTCCGGTGCGATTGGCTCCGAAATTAAGGCTGATTTTGCGGTAAGATTGGCCGCACGAGGTGAGTGATGTCTCCGCAGGTCAAAGATTTCGGCCTTCCTTCCGCGTCCCGCCGTTCGTTTCTCAGCCTGTCGGCCGCAGCTTCGGCTGGCTTGGCATTACGCATTGTTACCGAACCGATGCTGGCTCGCGCCCGCGTGCACAACTTTCCGAAAGATGCGATCCGGATTGATGCCAACGAAAACCCGCTCGGGCCGGGCGCTTCGGCGCGCGAGGCGGCAGCCGCCATTGTCCCGCAAGGCGGCCGTTACTCCGACTGGCTCACCGACGATCTGGTGAAGACGCTGGCGGAAACCGAAGGCCTCAAACTGGAACAGGTTCGCGTCTATGCCGGATCGAGCGAGCCTCTGCATCACACGGTGGCCGCATTCGCCTCACCGCAGCGCAGCTATGTGACCGCCGATCCGGGATATGAAGCTGGAATGTTTGCCGCCCACGCCATCGGTGCGAAGGTGGTGAAGGTCCCGTTGACGAAAACCTACGCGCACGATGTGAAAGCCATGCTGGCCGCGGCTCCCGATGCGGGCGTGTTTTATGTCTGCAGCCCGAACAATCCGACCGGGACCCTCACCAGTCATTCCGATATCGAATATCTGGTCGAGAACCAGCCCAAGGGTTCAGTCGTGCTGGTCGATGAAGCCTACATTCATTTCTCCGACGCGGTTTCGGTGATGGACCTGGTGAAAGCGGGCAAGGACGTCATCCTGCTGCGCACCTTCTCGAAGATTTACGGCATGGCGGGCCTGCGCTGTGGCGCCGTGTTTGGCCGGCCCGACCTGCTGGAAAGAATCGAAAACTACGGCGGCTGGAATTTCATGCCGATCACGGCGCTGGTAGCCGCGTCGGCCAGTCTGAAAGATACGCAACTGGTGCCGGAGCGGAAGCGCATCAACGCCTCCATTCGCGACCAGGTCTT
This sequence comes from uncultured Acidobacteriaceae bacterium, assembly GCA_963747545.1. Classification (GTDB taxonomy): domain Bacteria; phylum Acidobacteriota; class Terriglobia; order Terriglobales; family Acidobacteriaceae; genus Acidiflorens. The sequence continues at coordinate 1,479,592 of CAVVFQ010000007.1, forward strand.
TGCCTGGCTCGACCGCAACGGATACTCGTATGTCGCCTCCGAATCGAACTGCTTCATGCTCGACACGAAACGGCCGGCGAAGGCGGCGATCGATGCCATGGCCAAGCAAAATATATTTATCGGACGCATCTGGCCGGTGTGGCCAACCTACGCGCGTATCACGATCGGCACCGCGCCTGAGATGGATCAGTTCCAGGCGGCGTTCCAGAAGGTCATGACGGGGACGGTTACGGCCAGTGTGGGGACTGCTCCGAGCTCGGGGGAACTGGGCAAACGCAAACGGAATCTGGATGGGATCGTGATTCGAGCGTAAGGACTCGTGTGGGGACGGGGCTTCGCCCCGTCCAGGCGGGGCAGAGCCCCCCCTCCACACAACATTCTCTGTCGCTACGCTATAACATCAATCCATGCCGAAAAACCCCGCTGTTTCCACCAAGCACGCGGAGCCGTCCGTAAAACTTTCTGCCCGAGGGGTGGCCCGCCTTCAGGGCCGCCATCCTTGGGTCTACCGCTCGGATGTGGTCGAAGAAAAAAACGTGCCGCCTGGCTCCGTCGTCCGCGTGCTCGATGCGCGCGGAAAATTTCTCGGCAGTGCGCTCTACAGCTCTTCTTCGCAGATCGCCATCCGCATGATCTCTCACGGATCGGTGCCCGATCTGCCAGCCCTGGTCGCGGAGCGTATTCGCGCCGCCATCGCCTACCGGAAGGAACTCGTTTCCAATACCGACGCCTACCGCGTCGTCTTCAGCGAGGCGGATTTTCTTCCCGGCCTGATCGTCGATCGCTATAACGACGTGATCTCGCTGCAGATCCTCACGCAGGCGATGGACGCTGCACCGGTGCGCGCGGCTATCGTGCAAACGCTGCGAGAAGAATTGCAGCCCGCCGGGGTCGTAGAACGCGTCGAAGCGCGCATCCGGGAACTGGAGCAATTGCCGCCGCTTTCGTCCGCGCTGCTGTGGGGAGAGAAGAGTTCGACTGAAGTCGGAATGAACGGCGTGCGCTTCTACTACGACAGGCTCGAAGGGCAGAAAACGGGCGCCTTTCTCGATCAGCGCGAAAACTATGCCGCTGCGGCACAGTACGCGCACGGCGAAGCGCTGGACGCTTTTTGCTATCAGGGCGGATTCGCGCTGCATCTCGCCTTGAGTTCTGCGGGGAAGTGTTCCAGCGTTACCGGAGTCGACAGCTCGCGTCCGGCGCTGGAAATGGCGGAAAAGAACGCGCTGCTAAACGGGCGGGAGCTGGAATGGATCGAGGCCAACGCCTTCGATCTGTTGCGGGAGTACTCGGCTGCGAACCGGCGCTATGACACCATCGTTCTCGATCCGCCGGCGTTTGCCAAAACCAAGCGCGACCTCGATAAAGCTCTCGGCGGCTACAAGGAACTCAACCTGCGTGCCATGAAAATGCTGCGCCCCGGAGGGACTCTCGTCACCTGCTCCTGCTCGTTCCACGTCAGCCCAGCCGACTTCCTGAAAGTGGTAGCCGACGCCGCCCAAGACGCCCACAAATCGCTGCGGATCATCGAGCACCGTGGGGCGTCGAAAGACCATCCAATTCTGCTGAATGTGCCGGAAACAAGCTATCTACAATGCTTGATATTGAGTGTAAGCAACTGAAAAATAATGGTAAACTATACTTGACAATAACACACTCATATTTTATGCTGTGTGCATACTAACTAACAACGCGGGAGCTTCCAATAGCTCCCGGTTTGAATTTCGAGTAGGAGGATTTTCGTTATGACTTTGCTTAGCCGTTGGGATCCTTCCCGTGAGTTCGTCACCCTGCAGAACCGCATGAACCGTTTGTTCCGCGATTCCTATTCGCCGGAAGGACGGGATGAATCACTAACCACGACCGCGTTCGCTCCGCCGGTGGATGTCTATGAGGACGAGCACGGTGTTACGCTCAAAATTGAGGTGCCGGGAATCGATGAGAAGGACATCGACGTCCGCATCGAGAGCAACACCCTGACCGTCCATGGCGAGCGCAAGTTCGAGAAGGAAGAGAAAGAAGAGAACTATCGCCGAGTCGAGCGGCAGTATGGCAGCTTCACCCGCACCTTCACTCTGCCCAACACCGTCGACCAGGAGAGCGTCCGGGCCGACTATGACAAGGGCGTTCTGAAGATCACGCTGGCGAAGAAAGCCGAAGCCAAGCCGAAGCAGATCAAGGTAAACGTCGGTGGCGAAAAGCCGGGCAGCGAGAAGACGCTGGAAGGCAAAGAGCCGAAGGGCGTTGGCAAGGCAGCATAAAAGAACCGATAGCGGTAAACTTTGCGGGAGGCGAGATAACAGGCGCCTCCCGTTTCATTTGTAGATCGACCAAATCCGTCATTCTGAGCGAAGCGAAGGACCCTGCATTTCCTTCCCCGCCAGCAATTGCATAGGTTCTTCGCTTCGCTCGGAATGACAATGCAGCAGGGGAACAAGCCATGGCCATCCGTTGGGACAAATTCACCGTCAAAGCGCAAGAGGCCGTCCAGCGCGCGAACGAGCTTGCGTCGGAGCACGGCAATCCGGAGCTTGCACCGCTCCATCTGCTGGCTGCACTGGTCGAAGACAAAGAAGGTATCGTTGCGCCGGTGCTGGAAAAGATCGGCATCGGGCCGCAGGCGGTGCTCAGCGACGTCTACAAAGAAATTGAGAAGTTGCCGAAGGTTTCGGGCAGCGGCGGCGCGGCCCAGCCGGCGATGTCGTCGCAGATCAACCAGCTGCTGGAGAAGTCTTTCAAGGAAGCTGACGGCTTCAAGGACGAATACGTCTCGACCGAGCACATGCTGCTGGCGTTGACCAGCCTGAAGCGGGATCCGGCGCAGGAGTTGTTGGCGCGACATGGCGCGACCCATGAGGCCATCCTGAAGGCGCTCACCGCTGTGCGCGGATCGCAGCGCATCACTGACCAGAATCCGGAAGCAAAGTATCAGGCGCTGGAACGTTATGCCCGCGACCTGAACGAGCAGGCGCGACGCGGGAAACTCGACCCGGTCATCGGGCGCGATGAAGAAATTCGCCGGGTCGTGCAGGTGCTGTCGCGGCGCACGAAAAATAATCCGGTGCTGATCGGCGAGCCGGGAGTGGGGAAGACGGCCATCGTCGAAGGCCTAGCGCAGCGCATCATCTCCGGGGACGTGCCGGAAGTGCTGAAGAACAAGCGCGTGGTGTCGCTCGATTTGGGAGCCATGCTGGCGGGCGCGAAATATCGCGGCGAATTCGAAGACCGCTTGAAGGCGGTGCTGAAAGAAATCGAAGACTCGCAAGGACAGATCATCCTCTTCATCGACGAGTTGCACACACTGATCGGCGCGGGAGCGTCCGAAGGCTCGATCGACGCGTCGAACATGCTGAAGCCGGCGCTCGCCCGCGGAGAGTTGCGCGCCATCGGAGCGACCACACTCAACGAATATCGCAAGTACATCGAGAAAGACGCGGCGCTCGAACGGCGCTTCCAGATCGTCTTCGTGGGCGAGCCGAACGTTGAAGACACGATTGCGATTCTGCGCGGGCTGAAGGAAAAGTATGAAGTGCATCACGGCGTGCGCATCAAGGATTCGGCCATTGTCGCGGCCGCGACTCTTTCGCATCGCTATATTTCCGATCGCTTCCTGCCCGACAAAGCCATCGACCTGATTGACGAAGCCGCGTCTTCGCTGCGCATCCAGATCGATTCCATGCCCACCGAGATCGATCAGCTGGAACGGCGGGCCACGCAACTCGAGATCGAAAAGCAGGCGCTGAAGAGAGAAGACGATGCGAGTTCCAAGGAGCGCCTGGGCCACGTCGAGAAAGAACTGGCGGGCATTCGGGAACAGTCGAACGCGCTCAAGGCGAAATGGAAGCAGGAAAAAGACGTAATCGCGAAAGCCCGTGCTCTGAAAGAAAAGCTGGAGCAGCTCAAGGTGGAAGAAGCGGCGGAAGAGCGCAAAGGGAATCTGGAGCGGGTGGCGCAGATCCGCTATGGGCTGATCCGACAAACCGAAGACGAGCTGAAAAAAATCACGACGCAGATCGACGGCAAGACCGGGCATCGGATGCTGAAAGAAGAAGTCGATGAGGAAGACGTTGCTCGAATCGTCTCCAAGTGGACGGGCATCCCAGTTTCGAAAATGCTTGAGGGCGAAGTGAAGAAGCTCATCAACATGGAAGACCGCCTCCGGCTGCGTGTCATCGGACAGGACGAAGCGCTGGAAAGGGTGGCCAACGCCATTCGCCGTTCGCGCGCGGGGCTGAGCGATCCGAAGCGGCCGATCGGGTCTTTTATTTTCCTGGGGCCGACCGGCGTTGGAAAGACCGAACTGGCGCGCGCTCTCGCGGAATTTCTTTTTGACGACGAGCGCGCCATGATCCGCATCGACATGTCGGAATACATGGAGAAGCACGCGGTGTCGCGTCTGATCGGCGCGCCTCCTGGATACGTCGGATACGAAGAAGGCGGACAGCTGACCGAGCAGGTGCGGCGGCATCCTTACGCGGTTGTGCTTTTCGACGAAATCGAGAAGGCGCACCCCGACGTGTTCAACATCCTGCTGCAGATCATGGATGACGGCCGCCTCACCGATGGCAAAGGGCGCAAGGTCGATTTCAAGAACACGGTCATCATCATGACGTCGAACCTGGGCTCGGCGTACCTGCAGTCGGAAAACGTTCGCGACGCCGATGGCTTCGAGCGGGCTTCAAGGCAAGTGATGGACGCGCTGCACGGGCACTTCAAACCCGAGTTCCTGAATCGCGTGGACGACATTATCATTTTCCATCCGCTGGGCAAGGAACAGCTGGTAAAGATCGTCAATCTGCGACTTGAGGACTTGCGGCGTCTGCTTGCTGACCGCAAGATTTCTCTGGAACTCACCGACGCCGCGAAAGAACTTCTGTTCACTGAAGGCTACGATCCGAATTTCGGAGCACGTCCGCTGAAACGGGCGATTCAGAAGCTGGTGCAGGATCCGCTGGCGCTGAGAATTCTGGATGGCGCGGTGCTGCACGGGGACCACGTGATCGTGGATGCGGATAAGAAGGCGGGCAAGATGACGTTCAAGGTCAGCCAACGGGTGGGAGAGAAAGAGCCGGCGAAAGCGAAGAAGTAATCGGGGCGGAACAGCAGGTCCTTCGCTTCGCTCAGGATGACAACTCATTGACAGTTACAGTATGGCGCTAGATGCCGTAGTTTACTTCGCGGAGGGCGCCCTTGTATGCGTCACGCGCTTGCGTGACTTTCGAGTGGGCATCGTGCTCTTTGAAGTGGGCGGTATCCCAATGCTCCATGGCGGTCATCGAATGGTCGGGAGTGGCTAAGGCTTCCTCGGCGCGAATGGTGTCGACCCATTCGTCGACAGCCTTTTTGTAGGCGAGGCGCAATTGATCCAGATCCTCTTTGCTCATAGCCACCGCAGGTTAATGCTGTCCCGCACGCTGGTCAATTGGGTGCAGCGAATTTAACCGAAAATTAACCTGGCGCGAAATGCTCTTCTGAACCGCCTGTTCGATAGAGGTTGCCGTTTCCCTCTCCGAAGTTGTAAGGTACTCGGCCAAGACTCAATTCTGGCTTGGGGATGGAATAAAGGGGGATGACATGAAGCTCAGCCGTTATCTGCTTGCGTTTATTCTTTCGCTCTCCTGTAGCAACTTTTTCTGGGCGCAAGCGGCGCCTGCTCCGAAGACGGTGGTAGTCCGTGCCGGACGCTTGCTTGACGTGAAGACCGGCAAGACGCTCTCGAACCAGACCATCGTGATTCAGGGCGATAAGATCGCTAGCGTTGGGTCCGATGCGCAGATTCCTGCCGGAGCGCAGGTGGTCGATCTCTCGAACGCCACCGTGCTACCGGGATTGATTGATGCGCACACGCACATCACCTACACTCCCAACTTCGGCTATTCGCGGCTCGCGATTTCCGTGCCTCGCCAGGCCCTCAACGGGGCGCGCAACGCCCGGATTACGCTGGACGCCGGTTTTACCACCATCCGGAATGTGGGTGCGACCGACTTCACCGACGTTGCTCTGCGCGATGCCATCAACGCGGGTGACGTGCCCGGACCGCGCATGCTGGTCAGCGGGCCCGCGCTTAGCATCACTGGTGGACACTGCGACGACAATTTGCTGCCGTTCGAATGGCATATTCAGGCCGAGGGCGTGGCCGATGGCATCGAAGCGGTGCAGCACAAGACGCGCGAGATCATCAAGTATGGCGCTGACCTAATTAAGATCTGCGCCACTGGCGGCGTCCTTTCGCATGGCGATAATCCGCAGGCCTCGCAATACACGCTTGAGGAGATGAAAGCGATTGTGGCCGATGCACACCGGCTCGGGCGCAAGGTCGCGGCGCATGCGCATGGAGCGGAGGGTATCCGCTGGGCGTCGGAGGCGGGCGTGGATTCGATCGAGCACGGGTCCTATATTGACGACGCGGCCATCGCGACCATGAAAAAGAATGGCACCTATCTGGTGCCGACTCTCTACCTGGCCGACTGGTTTCTGGAAAATGCGGAAAAGATTGGTACACCTCCCGAGCTGATTGCCAAGGGGCGCGAAGTGATGCCAGCCGCGCGCAAGAATGTGGCACGCGCGTTTGCCGCGGGAGTGAAAGTCGGCTTTGGCACGGACGCTGCGGTGTATCCACATGGGCTCAACGCGCATGAATTCGCGGTCATGGTGAAGCTGGGGCTGACGCCGCTGCAGGCGATCCAGGCGGCGACTGTTAATGATGCCGATTTGCTGGGCTGGTCTGACAAGGTGGGGACGATTGAGCCGGGCAAATGGGCTGACTTGGTTGCGGTGGATGGCGATCCGCTGGCTGACGTGACTACGCTGGAACGGGTCAAGTTTGTGATGAAGGGCGGCGAGGTGGTTAAGAACCTGTACGCGAAGTGAGCCGATTTTCATCCGCTTCACGAAGATCTCGCGATTAAAGCAGTTTTCTTAGCTTGATGTTGAACTCCAATAGCTGATTGCCGCGTCGAACCGTCAGGTGATGTTCCGCTCCCACTCGTAGGAACATGGTTTGCACTTGGGGAAGAGTGAAATGTTCCGATGACAGACCATCAATCGACTGGATTCGATCACCTTCGCGCAACCCCGCTTCACTCGCGGGCGATCCCTGCAAAACGCTATGAACCGAAAAATCTCCAGACTCCGGAACGAGCCGCAGCGTGACGCCGCTGGCGTCAAAAAGGAATGCGTCCTTGAGGTGCCGATTGGGCTCCAGGATCATTCGACTGTGGGCAAAATCGAAAATGACCGTGAACCTTCTTAGGATTTCACCGCCAACCAGCGCCACCCCGCCTGCTCCTGCATTGATGTCCTCGAAGGACACTCCACCGAGCTTCAACCGGGACACCTTCCCAACATTGAACTTGAATTCTTTTCCCAGGCCGACGCCGCCGACGATTTCAATTTTTGGGCCGGTGGACTGCGCGACGAAACTGTCGTCCAGAGCGTCGTTGGAGCCGGTGTCAATGAGCAGCTTCCTCGATTGCGGAGCAGCGCCGGGCACGGTGATTTCAGCCATGAAGAACGGATTTCTGGCGTCCTGGTCGACCATGATGGGGATGCTTTCCCCGACTCCTGAATAGTGGTAGGTCTTCGGGTCAAAAAGCCGGATGACTTTGCTTTCGTAATCGATTTCTACAATAAACTTTTCGAAGAAGTCGAAGCCAACCAGTCCCTCTACTTCGCGGCCGATCTGCGACTGGTGGGTGCTCAAGTCGATAACGCCAATCAATGGAACTGGGATATTGAAGTCCCCTAAGGAAAACGTGACGTCCTTTACATAAGAGACATCGTAGGTGCCACTCCCCGCACCCGTACCCTGCCCGTTTTCCCGTTCCAAATGCAAACCCAGTCGAGTGGCGTGCGCGCGATCAACGATCCAACCACCGGCTCCACTGTCAACCGCGAACCATAGCGGCTCGGAGTTGTTGACCCGCACCCGAACATAGATCTCATTGAAATAGAGTTCGAAAGGTATGGTCGCGAGGCTCTGGCTGGACGGTGCCGAGTGGGTTTCAAGCGCGATTTGCGGGCTGGTTTCCGCGGCGCGCGTTTGAGATTGCAAGAGAGCTGGCCAGACCGCAAACCCGCAGCTCAGAATGATAAGCACACCGGCGCGCAACCACGCAGTGGCGGCGCATATCGCTTTTATCTTGGCAGTTGCCTGCTTCATTTCCGCCCCTCCATACTCGTTACTCGTTTGCCGAGACGTAAAACTGACCTGACAGCAGGTCCGCGCTCACCTCGCGTCGTATAGTACGGGATTGCGCAAAATAAGTTCCTCCGTGCTCCCGGCTTGCGCGGAAGCCAAAACCGTGACTTCCGAATTCCGTTAGAATCGCCCCGTGTCTGTTCGTCTGCAGATTGAAGCCCCCCGCGGTGCTGCTCGCGCTGGCAGGCTCATCACTCCTCATGGAGAAGTTGAGACGCCGGTGTTCATGCCGGTGGGAACGCTCGGTTCGGTTAAGGGCGTTGCGCAGGATGTGCTGGAAGAGCTTGGCGTCGAGATTCTGCTTTCGAATACCTATCATCTTTTTCTGCGGCCTGGGGTCGAAACGGTTCGACGGATGGGCGGACTGCACCGGTTCATGTCGTGGGACCGGGCGATTCTCACCGACTCGGGTGGTTTTCAGGTTTTCAGCCTGAACGATCTGCGCAAGGTCAGCGAGGAGGGCGTCGCGTTCCGTTCGCATTTGGATGGCTCAGCGCATTTTCTTAGTCCCGAAAAAGCCATGGAGATTCAGATTGGGCTGGGAGCCGACATCATCATGGCCTTTGACGAATGCACCGAGTATCCGGCGGATGCTCGGCGCGCGCGGGACTCGATGGAGCTCACGCTGCGCTGGGCGGCGCGCTGCAAGAAATATTTTGAGGAGCACAAGGGCGAGGTGCCGTGGCGCAGCTCTCAGCTCTCAGCTGTCAGCTCTCAGAAAAAGCAGGTCCTTCGCTCCGCTCAGGATGACAATTTAGGCATAGCTCATGCGCAAACCCAATCGCTGTTTGGCATTGTGCAGGGGGGGATGGATGCGGCGCTGCGCCGCGAATCGGCCTTGCGCACCATCGACATCGGTTTCCCGGGATATGCCATCGGCGGGCTCAGCGTGGGCGAACCTCGCGAAGTTACTCGTGACATCGTTTTATCCACGCTGGAGCATCTTCCTTCCGATCGGCCGCGCTATCTGATGGGGGTGGGTACTCCTGAGGAGATCGCGCAGTATGCGCAGGCGGGGGTTGACATGATGGATTGCGTGTTGCCCACGCGCGCGGCGCGGCACGGATTGCTGTTTACTTCCGAAGGAAAAGTGTCGATCAAGCAGGCTCGGTATGCGCAGGACGAGGGCGCGCTCGATCCGGCTTGCGAGTGCCGCGTTTGCTTGCGTTATTCGCGGGCTTATCTACGGCATCTCTATGCTTCGAACGAACTGCTGGCGCAGGTTTTGAATACCGTCCACAACCTGCACTTTTACCTGGCTGCTATGCGGGCCGTCCGGGGGCGGATCAGAGCGGGCCGCGTGGCCGGCTAACTACAGCGAGTCCAGGGTTGAAGTAGTGCCGAGCTTCGCTCGGCTTGGACCCTTCGACTTCGCTCAGGGCAGGCTCGCGAGGTCGCCCGTCCCCACACGTTCCGGGATGTAAATTCTTCGGGGCGTCCTTGACACCTTGCTAGCGGTCCGGCATTCTATTTAACTTGGGAACAAGGTCCGTTTCTTTCTGTGCCGTTCCGATCGAAACCGGAGCGCGGCATCGCCGGTTCTAGCCTGCAAGGTGTAGGAGCCTCCGGCCTTAGAAGAAAAGAATTCCCGCAGCTAAGCAGAGAAGCGTAAGCAGAGGAAATTAGGCGGCGAAAGCAGCAAACTTGTGCCGAGTTGCGCTCGGTCTGGCCCGAGGCGGCCGCTTCGCTGCCGCGTTTTTTAGTCGGGTGTTTGGTTACTTATTTCGTTACGCAGGATCGACTTGGCGGTGGAAATGATTTTGTCGGGCATGTTGTCTGGGATGACGGGCGGGTTGGCGTTGTGGTTGCAGCTACCGGGAGGTGGCAGTCTGCTCAGCCTCGCGCCCCTGCTGTTCATCTTCGCCATTTTTTACTTTCTGCTGATTATGCCGCAGCAGAAGAAGCAGAAAAAGTGGCAGGCGATGCTGAGCGAATTGAAAAATGGAGACAGGGTCGTAACCAGCGGCGGCCTGCGCGGGACGATCATCAGCCTCAAGGACGATGCGCTGACCTTGCGCGTGCCGCCCGACAATCTGAAACTGGAAATCAGCCGGTCGTCGGTGGTATCGGTGACGACGGCGGAGGAAGGAAAATAGAGAGCTCGGGGCGCTTTGGGCGTTTGGTTTTTCATGAATAAGAATCTCGGTTGGAAATTGGCAATTAGTGTCGGGATCCTGCTGGTCTTTCTGGGCGGCATCTTCGGCATTCCGAAGGACTGGTCGGCGAAGGGTGTGCTGGCGTCGGTGGTCGACCGCATTCATCTCGGGCTCGACCTCCGTGGCGGAACCCACCTGATCTTGCAGGTGCAGGTCAACGACGCGGTCAATGTCGACTCCGACAACGCGATTGCGCGCCTCAAAGAAGACATGCGCACGCACAAGATCAATTACGCCGACATCATCAAGCCGGATCCGGTGAACCATCCGGAAACGATCGTGGTCAAGGGTGTGCCTCCGGATCAGACTAGCGACTTCAAGAGCATTATTGCCGACCGGCTGCCGGATTACGACGCGATTTCGGGCGCGGAGAACTCCTGGACGGTTGCGATGAAGGCGCAAAGCCTGAAGGATTTGAAGGACCGCGCGGTCAGCCAGGCCATCGAGACCATCCGCAATCGTATTGACCAACTGGGCGTGAGCGAGCCGGTGATTCAGGAGCACGGGCTTGGCGACTATCAGATTCTAGTGCAGCTTCCTGGGGTGGACGATCCGGCGCGGGTGAAGGAAATCATGCAGTCGACGGCGATGCTTGAGATCAAGCAATCGCTGGGTGGGCCCTATTCGAGCGAGCAGCAGGCGTTACAGGAGAAGGGCGGCGTGCTGCCTCCGGATGCTGTCCTGATGCAAGGCAAAAGCATCGGCACGCGCAATAGCGACACCGGCGAACAGTGGTACATCATCTCGCGGGCCGCGGCGGTGAGCGGTCGCGACCTTCGGACGGCGGAGCCTTCCACCGACGAAAATGGCCAACCGGCGGTCCGCTTTATTCTGACCAGCGACGGCGGGCGCAAGTTTTATTCTTTCACCTCCTCTCACGTGGGCGACAACTTGGCGGTGGTTCTCGACAACCGGGTGCAGGAAGTGGCGGTGATCAAAGAAGCGATTCATGACACCGGCATCATCAACGGAAAATTCACCCAGCAAGAGACGCAGGACCTTTCGATGACGCTGCGTTCGGGCGCCTTGCCGGCCGGTATCAAGTATCTGGAAGAAAGAACCGTTGGGCCGTCACTCGGCGCCGATTCGATTCGTTCGGGCGTTCGGGCGGCCATCTATGGCATGCTTGCTGTCCTTATCTTCATGCTCATTTACTACCGCTGGGCGGGCGTGAACGCGGACATAGCGCTGATCCTGAACCTGATTATTCTGCTTGGATTCATGGGCTACTTTGGAGCGGTGCTGACGCTGCCGGGAATTGCCGGAGTCATCCTGACGGTGGGCATGGGCGTGGATTCGAACGTGCTGATTTTTGAGCGCATCCGCGAAGAGCTGAGGAATGGGAAGACGCCGCCCTCGGCGGTGGAGCAGGGCTTTAGCCACGCCTGGATCACCATCGTCGACACACACGTCACCACGATCGTGTCGGCCGCGATTCTGTTTCTGTTTGGGACGGGTCCGGTAAAAGGTTTTGCGACGACGCTGGTGTTCGGTCTGGCTGCCAACCTGTTTACTGCAGTGTTTGTATCGCGCATGATTTTTGATTGGGTTTTAAGCCGCAAACAGCGCGGCGAAGCATTGAGCATCTAGCTCGGAGCTACGAGCTACGGGCAAGCTGGGTAGCACGAGCTCGCGGCTCGAAGCCGAATTTTGGAGTTTGACTTGGAATTTTTTCGCGACACAAACATCGATTTTCTCGGGAAAAAGTGGTACTTCCTGACCTTCTCGCTGATCTTCAGCGTGGCCGGATTGCTCTCCATGGCATTCTGGCACGGCATCCCGCTGGGAGTCGACTTCCGCGGCGGCACGCTGGTCTACGTGAAGTACTCGCATACGCCCGACACCTCCGCCATTCACAATGAAATCGAGCGCGCCGGGTTGAAAAACGCCCGCGTTCAAAGTTACGGACAAGCGGCCAACAATGAAGTGCTGATCGCCCTCGATATTCAGGAGACCAGCGAACAGGATTTGAGTAAGGGCAAGGACCAGATCAAGCAGGCGCTCGAAAGCAACGCCACTCCGGGCAAACAGGATCTGAACAACTCCAGCTCGTTGACCATCTTGAATTATCTTCTGGAGAAAGACCCGCTCCACCTCAGTTCGGGCGTTGATGCCAACCCCCGCTACACGGCGATTGCGCAGGCCATTGTCGATTATCGGGATAAGACGAAAAGCGGCGTGCTCAGCTCGATTGACGAATTGAAAAGTGCGGCTGATCCGGCGGTTGTCGCTTCGCTTCAGGATAACTTCTTCGTCTCCGACTTTGGCATCCGCAACGTCGAGATTGTGGGGCCGCAAGTGGGAGGGCAGCTTCGCAGGCAAGCCATCCTGGCTACGCTTTATTCGCTGGCCGGGATGCTGGTTTATCTGGCGCTTCGTTTCGAATGGATTTACGGTGTCGCCGCGGTGTTGACGGTTTTCCACGACACTCTGATTACGGTCGGCGCCTTCTCGCTGCTGAATTGGGAAATATCGCTGACGGTGATCGCCGCCATCCTGACCCTGATCGGATACTCCAATAACGACACCATCGTCGTTTTCGACCGCATCCGGGAGAACATCAAACTGCTGCGGCGGGACAAGCTGTCCGACATTGTCAACAAAAGTATTAATCAGACTTTAAGCCGAACTATCTTGACAGCGGGCCTGACTTTCCTTACCGTGCTTGCTTTGTTCCTTTTTGGCGGCGAGGTATTGCATGGGTTCAGCTTCGCCCTGGTCATTGGCATCCTGATCGGGACCTATTCTTCGATCGCGATTGCCGCACCGATTCTGGTTGCCTACCAGGAATGGCGGGCCAGACGGGGCCAAAGGCCGCTGGCCATGCCGGTGCGGACCGGCAACGGCCCGTTGCAGCCGAAGGAAAAAATAAAGGCCTGAATTTGGGCCATCTGGCGTAAAATCATTGACCTGCCCGCAGAGGCAGGGTTTCGAGAGTGGAGCAAGAAAAGAGCGGGAGCAAAGAGGATGCGGCCGGTGTCTAAATTGTCTTAAGGTCCGGTGTAGGAGAAGCCTTATGTTTGAAGACAGCCTCATTGAATCAGGGAACAGGTTTAAGGCCAAGCGTCGGATGAGCACGACCATCTTGTCCTTCTTTGGGCAGTTCGCGCTCATCGGAGTCCTGATCCTGATCCCGCTGATTTATACGGACGCGTTGCCCAAAACGCAGCTGATGACCTTCCTGGTCGCGCCACCGCCGCCACCACCACCACCGCCACCCCCAGCGGCCGCTCCAGTTAAGGTGGTGAAGATGCAGAGTGAACTCATCAACGGGCAGTTGCGTACGCCCACCAAGATTCCAGAGAAAGTTCAGATGATCAAAGAAGAAGAAGCGCCCCCGGATCTGGGTGCGGGCGGCGTCCCGGGTGGTGTGCCGGGCGGCATTCCGGGAGGTTCGGCGGGTGGAGTAATCGGCGGCATCATCAGTTCGACTCCGGTTGCCGTACCCAAAGTCGCGACCCCGCAGCGTGTCCGCGTTTCGCAGGGCGTCTCGCAAGGTCTTTTGATCAGGAGAGTTCAGCCCAATTATCCGCCGCTGGCGAAGCAGGCCCGCATTCAGGGGCAGGTGGTGCTGCAGGCGGAGATCAGCAAGGACGGCACGATTCAGAATCTGCAGTTGATCAGCGGACACCCCATGCTGGCGCCGGCAGCAATCGAGGCCGTGAAGCAGTGGCGTTATAAGCCGTACCTGCTCAATGGCGAACCGGTGGCGGTTGAGACGACGGTGCTTGTAAACTTCAGCTTGACCGGAAGCTAGACTCTCCGGGCGACTTGTGGCGGTAAAAGTTTGTGGCGGTTTAAAGCCCTCCCCGTCCCACCTTTTCCCGAGACGGGAGACCTTAGGGTGGCGTTTATACCCGGGGGCAATTCTGCCCTGCTTTTAGTTTCTTGCATCAAAGGGTTTGGAGCAAGCGGGCGCGAGGTTTGATACGCGCCGGTTTTCTCATAGGGACGCGGGTTGCCGCGTCTCCTGCCGCAGAGCGAGACGGTCGCGCGCTGTCTTTGTCTTTAGTCTTTACGGCGAGATTTTAGGAAGTTCGAAACGGTTCCGAGGAGGAGAAGCAACTCATGGTAGTCAATCTGGCAGCAGTCGCACTCTGTAATTTCCATCTTTTCGCCGCCTGGCTCTTTGACGAGAGCTCGGTCGGTTGGGACCCGATTTCGCTCTGGAAGCAAATGGGCATCCTGGCGAAGGCCGTGGTTATCATTCTGTTCATCATGTCGGGGTGGTCGATCGGCGTGATGATTGACCGTTGGATGGCTTTCAACGCCGCCCGCAATCAGTCCCGCTCGTTCGCACCGGCGGTCGCCGGAGCGCTGCGTGAAGGCAAGATTGACGAGGCGATCAAAGTCGCCGAGCGCAACAAGAAAAGTCACCTGGCCAAGGTGGTCACGGCGGGCCTGATGGAATTCAAGGCTCACCAGGATAGCCCGGGTGAAATCCCTGGCGAGACGATCGAAGCTTCCAAGCGCGCGCTGGAGCGCACCGAGGCGATCGTGCACGCTGAACTGAAGCGTGGCTTGGGCGGCTTGGCGACGATCGGTTCGACGGCTCCCTTCGTGGGACTGTTCGGGACAGTGGTCGGCATTCTGAACGCGTTCAACGGTATTGCCAAGGAAAAGGCAACCGGGTTGGCAGCGGTCGCGGGCGGCATTTCGGAAGCGCTCGTAACCACCGCCGTCGGTCTGTTCGTGGCGATTCCAGCGGTCATGATGTTCAACTATCTGACCGGGCGCGTGGAGGCGTTCGACGTGGAGATGGATAACTCCTCGAGCGAACTGATTGATTACTTCCTGAAACGCCGGAGCATGCGCCGGTCGTAAGAAAACAGGTCTCAGGTCTTAGGTCTCAGGACTTCGGCCTTCGATCTTTGATCTTCTTGCTGCCCATGAGTTGCGGATGGGGCCGGGCGGGGACGCCCGGCGCTCCATTGAACGGGGAAAGCATTTCGCAGGAGACTGAATTCCATGGCATTAGCGAAGCGAAACGAAGCGGCCAACGTCAGCTCCGACATTAACGTCACACCGATGGTGGACGTGATGCTGGTACTGCTGATCATCTTCATGGTGGTTACGCCCATGTTGCAACATGGCGTCCCCGTGGACATGGCCAAAGTCAATAGTCCCAAGGATATGCAGGACGCCGACAAAGAAGATGCGCTGCTGGTTGCGGTCACCCGCGACGACAAAGTCTTCTTCGGGACCGATCAAATCAAGGTGGATGACCTGACCCAGAAGCTCAAGGATCGGTTGGCGAACCGGACCGACAAAACCGTCTTTCTCAAGGCCGACATGCGAGCGAAGTTCGGCTGGGTGGTAGAAGTGGTCGACAATGTTCGCGCGGCTGGGGTTGACCAACTGGGCCTTTTGACCGATCAGAAAAAGTCCGGAACCCTTGCCCCGCCGTCCGGCGCCACTCCACCGGCACCGACGGGCGGGCAGTAGCAGCAGAAGCAAATAGAGGAGATCGATATGGGTATGGCAGTCGGCCCCAAAGGGGGCCAGAGCGCGAACATGAACGTCACGCCGCTGATTGACGTGTTGCTGGTGTTGCTCATTATTTTCATGGTGATCACGCCGCTGACGCCCAAGGGTTTGGAAGCGTTGGTGCCCCAGCCTCCGCCGAAAGACGCGAAAACGCCGCCGCCCAGCACGGATCGCACTATTGTGGTGCAGTTGATCGACCACGGCGCCGGCAACCCTCCCGGACTCAAGATCAATCAGGACGAGGCCACTTGGGAAACTCTGCAGGGCCGTTTGGAGGATATTTTCAAGACCCGCGCCGAGAAGGTAATGTTTGTGAAGGGCGATGACAATGTTCCCTTCGCCGACGTCGCTAACGTTATTGATATCGCGCATTCTGCCGGCGTCGATAAGGTCGGCTTGATCACAGCCAAGATCGAAGCGGGCGGCTAGAAAATCGGGTGATCGGATCCTCTGATCGGATCGTCGGGCGATCTGAGAACCCTTGCGCATCGCGCTGGCCGGGCGGGGCGCCCGGCGCTCCATCTCAGTTTCTTTTTTTGACATCCGCAGCGAGGGGGGATTCATAAAGCGATGAAGACGACTCAAAGGCTCCTAGTGGTATTCGCTGCCGCACTGGTTCTGCTCTCCAGCACCGGCTGCAGCAAGCTTAAAGCGCGCGACCACCTCAACAAAGGTGTGCAAGCTTACAAGAACTCCAAGTTCGAACAGGCGATCGACCACTTCCAACAAGCCGTCGAGTTGGACCCCTCACTGATTAACGCCCGCCTGTATCTGGCGACAGCCTATGCGCAGCAGTACATTCCCGGCGCTGATACTCCCGACAACAATCGCTTTGGAGAGCAGGCCATTGATACTTACAAGCAAGTGCTGCAAGCCGATCCCAAGAACATCAACAGCATCAAGGGCATCGCCTATCTTTATCTGCAGATGAAGAGGTTTCCGCTCGCCAAGGAATACTACAAGAAAGCGTCCGAGGTCGATCCCAACGACCCAGAGCCTTATTACTCGGTCGCCGTGATTGACTGGACGCAGACTTATGTGCCGCGTCAGGAAGAGCGCGCCAAGCTTGGCATGAAGCCCGAAGACTCCCTGCCGGCGAAGGACAAGAAGGTTTGTGCCGAAATGAAAGAGAAGAACACCGCCAACGTTCAGGAAGGCATCGATAACCTGACCAAGGCGTTGCAGCTGCGTCCCGACTACGACGATGCCATGGCTTACATGAACCTGATGTACCGGGAACGCGCCGATATCGACTGCGACGACCCGGCAGCGCACTCCGCCGATCTGAAGACCGCCGACGAGTGGGTCGATAAGACCATGGCGACCAAGAAAGCCAAGGCAGAAAAACAACCTGCGGGCGCGATTGTTATGGATCAGAACAAGTAAGCATTTTCTTTCTCAGAGGTGCATTCTAAGAACGGGGCCCGGCGCCACGACGCCGGGCCCTTTGCTTTTCCGGCGGTGTATATCGCGCCCTCCGCAGGTAGAATCAGTGCGGCATGGTGCGTCCAACCAAACCTGTGCATCCGAGTCCCGTTCCAAGAATGTTCAAGAAGATTCTGATCGCCAACCGGGGAGAGATCGCGGTGCGCGTGATACGCGCCTGCCGGGAGATGGGGATCACCACCGTTGCCGTCTATTCCGACGTTGACCGCGCCTCACTGCATGTCCGTAAAGCCGACGAGGCTTACTTTATCGGCCCGGCTGCGGCGTCCGAGTCTTATCTGCGGATCGACAAAATCCTCGACGTAGTGAAACGCTCGGGTGCCGAGGCCATCCATCCTGGCTACGGCTTCCTCTCGGAAAACGCGAAGTTTGCGCAGGCCTGCGCCGATGCGGGCGTGAAATTCATCGGGCCAACTCCGCATTCGATGAACTTGATGGGATCGAAAACCAGCGCCCGTCGGGAGATGGAAAAAGCCGGCGTGCCCTTTGTTCCCGGCACTTCGCGCGGACTGGCGTCCCCAGGGGAGGGGGAACAAGTCGCCGAGCGGCTCGGCTACCCCGTGATGCTGAAAGCCGCGGCTGGCGGGGGCGGCAAAGGCATGCGCCTGGTGCACACTCGCCAGGAACTTCGTTCCGCCCTAGAATCCGCGCAGAGTGAGGCGCAGCGCTCATTCCGCGACAGCGAAGTTTATGTTGAAAAAGCGATCGTCAATCCCCGCCACATCGAGATGCAGGTGCTGGCCGACGAACACGGCAATACCGTCTGGCTGGGGGAGCGCGAGTGTTCGATCCAGCGCCGCCACCAGAAAGTTCTCGAGGAGGCACCTTCACCGATCGTCGATCCCGACATGCGCCGGCGCATGGGCGAAGTTGCCGTCAAAGTCGCGCGTGCGGCCGACTACACCAATGCGGGCACCGTTGAATTCCTGGTCGATCAAAAGAAGAATTTTTACTTTCTCGAGATGAACACCCGCCTGCAGGTAGAGCATCCGGTCACAGAGTTGACCACCGGACTCGATCTGGTGCACCTGCAGATACGGATCGCGAGCGGCGAGAAGCTGCCCTTCGAGCAATCCGAAGTAGAGATTCGCGGACACGCCATCGAATGCCGCATGTACGCCGAAGACCCCGACAATAATTATTTCCCCAGCCCCGGCAAGATCACGGTGCTGCTCCAGCCCTCGGGACCGGGAATCCGGCGCGATAGCGGCATGTATGAAGGCTGGACTGTTCCCATAGACTACGATCCGCTGCTCGCCAAACTGATTGGCTACGGAACCGACCGGCAGCAGGCCATCATGCGGCTGGAGCGGGCGCTCTCCGAATATTTCGTGGCTGGCATTAAGACCAATATTTCGCTATTCCAGCGCATTCTTGGCGATGCCGATTTCCGGGCTGGAGAACTCGATACCGGATACCTGGATCGCTTGCTGGCGAAGGGCAATCAAGTCGTCACGTCAAGCGCGGCGGAGAAAGAGCGCGCGACGCTGGAAACAATCGCCGCGATTGCCGCCGGAATGTTTACCGTGCTGGACCCAGCTTCACCGGTCGGCAAGGACAGGGATGGGAACCCGGCTGAGCTGGCTGCGGTTCCATCCAACTGGAAACAGAAGGGACGGTCGGAAGGGCTGCGCTGAGCTTATGGTTTATGAAGTCATAGTGGGCGGCAAACCACACCGGCTGGAGCTCGAAAAAGTCACCGGCGGATGGGAGTGCCGCTTGGACGGGCAACCGATCAATATCGACGCGGTCATCCCGCGGACAGACGTTTTGTCCCTGTTGGTGGATGGGCACGCTTACGAGATTAAGCGCGAGCAGACGACCACCGGTCTCCACCTGTGGGTGGGCAGCACCCGATTTGCGGTGGAGGTCCGCGATCCGCGCTCGCTGCGCTCGCGCCAACACGCTGCCGGTGACGAAAAGGGGCCCAGAAAAGTGTTGGCTCCCATGCCCGGCAGGGTCGTGCGTGTGCTGGTGGCGGAAAATTCCGAGGTCGAAGCCGGGCAGGGCATTGTCGTAGTCGAAGCCATGAAAATGCAGAACGAAATCAAGTCGCCAAAAAAAGGAGTCGTGAAAAAAATATCGACGACCCCGGGCGCGGCGGTGAACCCCGGCGACGTGTTAGCTGTCGTGGAATGAATACGGTTGTGGAAAGCCGCAGCCTACAGCGTCCCACAGACACAATCCCATAGCCCCAGCACCTACGTCATCTCAAACCAGCTAGTCTCCGCGCGTACCATGGAAGGCAGCGAGAAGCACAGACCGAGGATCGCAACGGCGGAGGTGTCTGGTGAAGCTGCAGCGGATTATCAGTTTTGCAACCCTGGCAATCTCGATTCTTACACTCGTCCTGGTGTTAAAACGCCCCGCGCCGGTCTCTACCCCAGTCGCGCCCGCAGCGGCTGCCGCCAATGCACAGTCCTTCCAGGAGAAGGTGAACCAGCTCGCGCAGCCCAAGGCGCCCGGCGAAGGCGAGAGCGAAGTTCGCATAAATTCGGGTGAATTGTCGGCCGCACTCGCGCAAGCCGCGGGCCTGCTGCCTGCGACGACTGTGTCCGCGAATTCTTCCAGCGGGGCTCCCTCTGGTTCCTCCTCTTCTTCTCCTTCTCCTCCCGCCGCAAGCCCGGCAATGGAGTTCCCCGGCTCGGTCCCTAGTATTAAGGATTATCAGGTCTCCCTGGACGGAGACATCGTCCGCGGTCAATTTCTCACGCAGATTGCCGGCAAAGACGTCTACCTCACCCTTGCCGGGCATCTCGGATCGAAAGACGGCTACGCTACCTTCGATGCCACCGAGGTTAAGGTCGGCGATCTCTCCGTGCCCGCGTCGCTGGTCAACGAAGTGTTGCAGAAAAAACTCGAAGAACAGCGCGATCAACTCAAGCTGCCCAACAACGTCAAAGATCTCAAAGTCGAGAACGGCGAGTTGGTTTTTGTGGAGAAGTAGCAGCGCTGCAGAAAATGCCGCCACTCTAAGTACAGCAGTTTGTAAAGAACAATTTGCCCAGCGCGGTACACCAAGGGTTCCTTCCGACAGAGCCTTCTAATCTCCACCTAATCTCGTTCTAACCGTATCCGTTTCAAATCGACGGTATGACGACTTTCCCGGTCCCGCGCAACTATGCTGACCACATTCTGGTGGCCAGTCCCAGCACCGTGGTGCGCCAGCGTGTTCTCGAAGGTCTGCGTTCCCCTGTCCGCCGTTTCGAACAGGCCTCCGGAGGAGCCGAGGCGTTGGTCCATTTGGAAAGCGGCTTCTGGCAGGTGCTCTTTCTAGATCGCCGCCTGCCCGACCTCGACGCCGAGGAGCTGAGCCAGACCGTGCGGCAGCGCTTTCCCGGAATCGAAGTAGTGCTGCTCGATCCCGAGCTCGATTCGAATCCCGATCCGGATCTCCATCCAAAGAGCGATGCCGAATCCACTGCGGCCGAGGCGAAAGAAGGTCTGCATCGGGAGATGTGGCCCGCACTATCCCGGGGCAAAAACAAAGCCGACAAGGACAAGGACAAGGACAAGAACGAAGACAAGCTTCTCGTCACCGCCCCGTCGGTTTTCGAAGCGCCCTTATCCGGAATGATCGGTAACTCACGCGTCATGCAACCCGTGTATCGTCTGGTGCGCCTGCTGGCGCCGCGCAACACTACCGTGCTAATCACCGGCCCAACCGGCTGCGGTAAAGAAATCGTAGCTCGCGCCATTCATCATCTCAGCCCGCGAGCCGCGCGCGCGTTCGCAGTGGTTAATTGTGCCGCTATTCCCGAGACCCTGCTCGAAGCCGAGCTCTTCGGATACGCCCGCGGCGCTTTCACCGGAGCCATGCAATCCTATGCGGGAAGAATTCAGACGGCGCAGGGAGGGACACTCTTCCTCGACGAAATCGGCGAGATGCCGTTGAGTCTTCAGCCGAAACTCCTCCGTTTTCTGGAGCAGAAAGAGCTGCAGCGCCTGGGCAGCGCCGAGGTCGTGCGCGTGGATGCCCGCGTCGTCTCTGCCACCAACGCGCATCTGCTGACGCTCGTCCGGGAGGGAAAATTCCGCGAAGATTTGTACTATCGTCTCTGCGCCTTTCCCATCGAAATTCCGCCGTTGCGCGATCGGCCCGAGGACATTGCGCCGCTCGCGAGACACTTTCTCGCAAAATATGCTGCACCCCTGCCCGCTCCGGAATTCTCGACCGAAGCGCTGCAGTTGCTCAAGACGCAGTCCTGGGCCGGGAACATCCGCGAACTGCAGAACGTAGTTGAACGGGCCCTGATCCTCTCCGAAGGCCAAGCGGTGATTTGCCCCGAGCACCTGTTGCCGGGGGAGTTGAACTTCCGCAACTCACGATAAGCCGACCGATCATCTCGAACAACAGGTCGTCTTCATCCGTACCCCTCCTAAGAGTGTTCTAAGGCAATTTATGCCGGGCTGGCATTGCCGTTGCAGAGTAATCTTCATGTCCACCTCTTTTCCAACGCCACGAGATCCGGCTCGTGATCCCGAACATCCGCTGGCCCGCGCCTTTGCGTCGTTCACCGAGGCGGCTGGTTCGCTCGAGCGTACGTATGGGCAACTGCAGGGGCAGGTGTCTCATCTGCGCCAGGAACTTGAAGTCACGAACCGCGATCTGGCGACCAGTCTGGAAGAAAACCACCGCATCCGCGAACGGCTGCGCCGCATTGTTGAGGGGTTGCCGTGCGGCGTTTTGGTGATCGAAGCCGGAGCGCGAATTTCGACGCTCAATCCAGAAGCGGCCCGCTTGCTGGGTGGCAACTTCGAAGCGGTGGACGGGTTGCCATCCGCGCTCGCGGCGGCGCTCGACCGGGCCCGCCAGACGGGCGAAGAACCTGAATTGGCGATCTCCGCTTCGAACCAGGCCAAACCCGTCTGGCTCGCCATCCGCCACGCCTGGCTGGAGCAAAGTCCGGCCCCGGCTACGTCGGTGTTTATCCTGCGCGACGTCAGCGAGGCGAAGAAGCTGGAGTCCGAACGCGAGTCTCTCCGCCGGCAGCAGGCCCTGGTCGAGATGTCAGCCCTGCTGGCGCATGAAATCCGCAACCCACTGGGCAGCCTCGAACTTTTCGCTGGACTTTTAGCGGAGGCGAATCTCGAAGGCGAAAGCCACCGCTGGATCGAACACGTACAGGCGGGCCTGCGAACGCTGTCCGCCACTGTCAACAACGTGCTGCATCTGCACAACACGCCGCAACCCGAACTCGCCCCGACCGATGCGGGCCAGCTGCTCGACTGGGCCTACAACTTTCTGCTGCCCTTAGCCAAACAGGCGCGGGTCGAAATGCAGGTCATCAACGGCCTCCATGGCATCACCGTTCATGCCGACCGGCACCGGCTCGAGCAAGTGCTGCTCAACCTCGCGCTCAACGCGTTTCGCTTCATGCCGGGCGGCGGGTGGCTCTCGATTCGCGGGGTTGACTGCGTCGCGGACGGTGCCGAGGACGGCGGGGTGGAAATCGTGCTTCGCGACACGGGACCGGGAATTGTGGCGGACGACTTGGCGCGCATCTTTGAAGCGGGATTCAGCACGCGCCCGGGAAGCTCCGGACTGGGGCTCGCCGTCTGCCGCCGCATTCTCGAACAGCATGGAGGCTCAATCTCGGCTGAGAGCCGTCCCGGTCACGGTGCCACCTTCCGGCTCCGTCTTAAGAAAAATGGAGCGGCGGGCATCTCGCCCGTCCCGCCGGGCGGGGACTCCGGGCTCTCCACTGAGGGTTTGTCGGAACCAGAAAATTTGTCCGAACACCTGGCCTGCCCTGCCCCGCCTGGAGCCCGGTTGTGAAGCGTCTGCTTATCGCCGATGACGACGCCGGCATGCGTGCGGCCCTCGAAGCGCGCTTCCAGCGCCGCGGATGGCTGGTCGATGTGGCGGTGAACGGCACCGAAGCGCTGGCCAAGTTTCGTGAAGGTGCACACTCGCTGGTGATCACGGACGTGCGCATGCCGGGGCGTGACGGCTTCGAGCTGATGCACGCGGTGCAGACTTCGTCGGCGCGTACGGCAGTAATCCTGCTGACCGCCTATGGTTGCGTGCCGGACGCGGTCGAAGCGATGCGCAATGGAGCCTGCGATTACCTGGTCAAACCGGTGTGCTTCGAGAAACTCGAACTGGCCGTCGAGCAAGTGTTGCGCCGCGCCGAGGAGTTTGGCAAAGACACGGAGACGCTCATCGGCCACTCCGCGGCGTGGGAACAGGCGCTTGATCGCGCGCGGCAGGCGGCCTCGACCGATGCTGACATTCTGATCGAAGCCGAAAGCGGCACCGGCAAAGAGCTGATCGCGAGGCTCATTCACCGCCTCAGCCGCCGCAAACCCGGTCCGTTTATCGCGCTGAACTGCACCGCGTTTCCCGAAACCCTGCTGGAAAGCGAATTATTCGGGTACGCTCGCGGAGCCTTCACCGGGGCCGTGGGCGCGCGGTCAGGCAAGTTTGAGGCGGCGAGCGGTGGCACCCTGCTGCTCGATGAGGTTGGCGAGATGCCGATCGCGCTGCAGCCGAAGCTGCTGCGCGCCCTGCAGGAGCGTGAGTTCGACCGGTTGGGATCGAACCAGACCGTGCATGTCGATATCCGCGTGATCGCGACCAGCAACCATCCGCTCGAAACCGCCGTCGCCGAAGGCCGCTTTCGCGCCGATCTTTTTTATCGCCTAAATGTGATTCCGATTTCTCTGCCGCCGTTGCGCGACCGCGCTGGCGACATTCGGGAGCTGGCTGAATATTTCGCTGGGCTCTACGCCGCGCCCGGAGTCCCCGGAACCGAAAACCGCTTATCACGGGAACTGCTGGCGCGCCTCGAAGAGCAGGCCTGGCCGGGCAACGTGCGCGAACTCGCGAACTTCGTGCGGCGGGCGGTAGCTTTGTCGCGCGGCGGCGAGATTGGAGTCGAAGCCTTCGATCATGGGAAGAGTCTGCATGGAAAAAATCTGCTGGAGAGAAATCCGCTCGGGAAAAGTCCGCAAGACAAGATTCCCACTCCATCACCCGTGCTCTCCCCGGAGTGGAAGCCGGGCCTCTCGCTGGGCGAAATGGAGCGCCAGCTTTTTGCCATGACTCTCGAATCGACAGGCGGCAACCGGGCTCGGGCGGCCGAGTTGCTGGGTGTGAGCCTGCGCACGGTGCGCAACAAGGTCCGTGAGTTTGGACTGCCGCCGCGGGACAACTATCGCAACCGTCTTTCTAACGCTAATGCGACTAATGCTAATACCACTAATTTTAATAACAACAACAAGGAGCAAACATGTCCATGATCGACACTCCGCTAATGCGTGGGCTGGAGCGAGTGCTCGATGAGAGCGCGTTCCGCCATCAGGTCATTGCCACGAACCTCGCCAACGTCGATACCCCGGGATACCTGCGTATCGTTTTCGAATGCCGCCTGGTTTCCGCCGAGCATCTCACGTACCGCGAGTTCCTGCAGTGC
Organism: uncultured Acidobacteriaceae bacterium; assembly: GCA_963747545.1. Classification (GTDB taxonomy): domain Bacteria; phylum Acidobacteriota; class Terriglobia; order Terriglobales; family Acidobacteriaceae; genus Acidiflorens. The sequence goes on from CAVVFQ010000007.1 coordinate 1,504,299, forward strand.
GTCCCGGAAAAGACCTACCTCGGGTCCATCGATCTGGTTCCGGCCGGCGCCCTGGCGGTGCTTCAGCTCGACCTCGCCATCGCTTTCCCCATCATCGACATCATGCTCGGAGGTGAGGGCACGAGCAGCGAAACTAACCGGGAACTCACGGAGATCGAAGAGCAGGTTCTCGAAGGCATCGTCCGCATCATGTGTCGCGAACTGCAAACCAGCTGGCAAGCCATCTCGCTCGAATTCAATTTCAGCCAGCGCCAGCACTTCCTGCTGACCCAGCGCCTGATGCCTCCCGAAGAAAAAAACCTTTGCCTCAGTTTCGAAGTCAAAATGTCGGAAACCCGCGGAACCCTCAACCTGGCCATCCCCGCCGTGGTTTCCAATGCCCTGCTCAGAAAAATTTCCGCTGACTCCAGCTATCAGCGCCGCCGCAGTCCCCTGGAAGCGCGCCTGCAGATTCAGAAAAAGCTGCTCGACTGTTCCTTCCCCGTCGAACTCTCCATGCCCGGTCTGCAAGTTCCTTTGCAGAAACTCAGCGAACTCGTTCCCGGCGCCTTACTTCCTTTTTCCAGGAATGCCTCCACCCCGGCGGTCATGCTGGTTGATGATGTTCGTCTATGCTCGGCCACCCCCGTGCGCGTAAACAATCGACGCGCCGCCCGCGTCCTCTCTGTCGAAGCCCCAATTCCCAATGCAGGTGAGCTATGACCGATGTTCCTGAGAGCGATGTTCCTGAGAGCAAGCTTCCTGAGAGCAAGCTTCCTGAGGCCAAAGTTCCTGAGGCCGAGGTCGTTGAGAACAAGATTCCCGAGAACCAGATTCCCGAGAACCAGATTCCCGAGAACAAGATTCCCGAGAACCAGATTCCCGAGAACCAGATTCCCGAGAACCAGATTCCCGAGAACCAGGTTCCCGAGAACCAGGTTCCCGAGAACCAGATTCCTGAGAACAAGGTTCCTGAGAACAAGGTTCCTGAGAACAAAGTTCCCGAGGTGCTTGCCGACCGCGCGGTCGCCGAACCTCGCCCGCAACTCCGCGCCGAACTCCGCAATTGGTGCGAGACCTGGAAAATCTGCCTCCAAGGCGTGCTCACCCAGGTTTCCGGAGGCGCCCCCGGAAATATCTCCGGGCAATCTGACACCTTCGAAACGTCTTTCCAGCCCTTGCCTGTAGCCGATTCCGACGTCTGGTATACGGTTGTCGCCGGAGGTGTGGTTCATGGCGAGATGACCTTGCGTTTACCTGCCGACTCCGGCACTCGCCTGGCGCGGAAGCTCCTCGGCGAAACCGAGCCCGCCGTCGAAGCTGCTGCTGCCGAACCCATTACGGCCGAGCGTATTACTCCTGAACCCATTACTTCTGAACACAAAGAAGCCCTGGAAGAACTCCTGCGTCAGATCGCCGGCCTGGCCGCCACCGCCCTCGCCGCAAACACGGGCGGCGAAGTGCAGCTTCATCTCTCCGCGTCGGCCGCGCCCTCATGGTCCTCGGACGCCGTCGTCTGTCTCCAAACTCGAAACGAGGCTGGTACCTCCATCAGCATTGAAATACAGATCAGCCCCGCCCTCGGTGCTGAACTCCAGTCACGACTGCAGCCCGCGCCCCCCGCGAAAACATTGGCCCAACCATCACCTTCGTCTTCGACCTTGTCGTCGTCGTTGCCGCCCTCGTCTGGTTACGGTCGCCTGATGGAAGTCGGCCTCGACGTCAAACTTCGCTTTGGAACCCGCCGCATGCTGCTGCGCGATGTGCTCGCCCTCAGTGCCGGGGTCGTCGTAGAACTGATTGGATAAGAGCGAAGGCTCGATCGAACCGGGGGTAGTCTTGGTTTGAGGACTAAGGCTTCTCGGAAAGGAAGGAGCCTTCGCATGATGATTATAGGGTGTGATTTTCATCCCAGCTGGCAGCAAATTGCGTGGCTGGACACGGAGACGGGCGAAACCGGCGAGCAGAAGTTGGTTCATGCCGGCGGGGAGGCAGAGCGCTTCTACCGGCAGCTGCCAGGTCCGGCACTGATGGGAATGGAAGCGACAGGGAACAGTCACTGGCTGGTGGATCTGCTGAGCGAGTTGGGACACGAGTTGTGGGTGGGAGATGCGGCGCAGATCCGGGCCAGTTACGTGCGGCAGCAGAAAACTGACAAGCGGGACGCGGCGCACATTCTGAAACTGGTGGTGGAAGGGCGGTTTCCGCGGATCTGGATGGCGTCGAGTGAGGTACGCGATCGGCGGCAGTTGCTGTTGCATCGCTACAAACTGGTCCTCATTCGGGCGCGGGTGAAGAACGAACTGCAACACCTTTGCCTGAATAAGGGCGTGCAGCGCAAACGCAGGCTGTGGAGTAAGGCGGGACAGCAGGTGTTGCGCGAGTTGCCGTTGAAGGCGTGGGCGGGTCGTCGACGAGACGACTTGCTGGGGCTGATGGCGATGCTCGACCAGCAGATCGATCCGCTGGACGAGGCGGTGAAAGCAGAAGCGCAGCGAGACAAAATGGCGCTTCTCCTTCAGACCCAACCCGGAGTCGGACCCATCACCGCACTGGCATACGTGTTGACCATGGGAGATGTCAGACGCTTTCCGCGGGGCAAGCAGGTGGCGAGTTATCTGGGTTTGATTCCGCGCGAGCATTCTTCGGGCGGACGGCAACATTTGGGAGCGATCACCAAGCAAGGCAATCGCATGCTGCGAATGTTGCTGGTGGAAGCGGCGCAGACTGCGGTGCGTCTGGATCCGGAGTTTCGCAAAGAGTATTTGCATCGCTGCCATCAGAAGCCGAAAGCGGTGGCCAAAGTGGCGGCGGCACGTAAGTTGGCCGTACGACTTTACTGGATGCTGCGCACGCAAAAGCCGTATCCGGAAGTCGTTCGCATCGAGAGCAGCCCGAGGGTGCGCCTGGTCGGTGAAAACTAGACCGCGAATGTTGATTGGGCGCTCTCGCATCCCGTAGCGACGGGATGTTCGCATGGAAGAATCATGGCCGACGTTTTGGCCGAATCGATGGGTGGTGGAACGATGTTCCGCCGGGAAAATGATTCAGCGTGAGATTCCCAGAGCCTTGGTCCTCAACCTCCTCTGGCAAAGCAAGCGGTGCTCGTCACTGCCCAGGATATCTTTGTCCTTGACAGCGCCTTCGCTCTTATCGATGGAGAGCACTCTTCACTCGCCCGTGGATCTGTTGCTCGAAGGTCGTCTCATTGCCCAGGGCGAGGTCGTCATCGTCGACGGCAAGTACGGATTGCGCATCACCGCCGTTGTCGATACTGCACCCGCCTTCGGATCTCCCGCCTGATTTCGTTCGTGTGGGGGCGGAAGCAACTTTGGACTTGCACCAGTGATTTGCACCAGGAAGGATTGCCCTATGAAAGACTTTCTCAAGCCGTTAACCTGGTCCACTGCCTGGATCAAGCGCCACACGCTCAAACCCGCGGAGCCCCCTTGCGCGCTCGCCTCGTGCTCGGGCCCGCAATCACTCTGGCACCGTCTCCGCCACCGCCGTCGCCCCAACGGAACCTTCCTCCAGGGCATCTTCTATTGCCAGCCCCGGTGCCTGGAAGCCGCCCTCACTGGCCAGCTCTCTCGCCTGCACGTGATCACTCCACCGCCGCCGCCTCCCAACCGTATTCCCCTCGGGCTCCTGATGGTCGCTCGCGGCAAGCTCACCTATACCGAAGTTCGCGCCGCTCTCGAAGCCCAGCGCCGCGCCCGCTATGGAAAAATCGGTGAATGGATCGAAAAACTCGGCTTTGCCACCGAACAAGAAGTCACCAACGCCCTGGCTCTGCAATGGGGATGTCCGGTCACGTCTTCCATCGATCTCTCCACCATCCAGTCTCCCGGCAGCATCCCGCTTCCCATCCTCGAAGCCTTTCAGATGTTGCCCCTCGACTATGTAACCTCGACCAACACCCTCTATCTCGCCTTCGGAGAACGCGTCGACCACACGGCTCTCCTCGCCATCGAAAAGATTCTCGCTTGCCGTACCCAGCCTTGCGTCGCCGGACGCAAGAGTGTCGCCCGCCAACTCGATTCCATGCGCCAGCTGCCCCGGCCTAGCGACGTGGAATTCGGCCCATGAAGGACTTGGCAGAGATGGCCCGCATTGCCTCCAGCTACACCGCCCGACTCAGCCCCGACCAAGTCCGCCTCTGCCGCGTCGGAGGTTTCATATGGCTCCGCCTGGATGTCCATGCCAATCTCCGTCGCAATGCCGCGCCCAGAGAGCGCTCCATTACCACTAACCTGGTCTTCCGCCTGTCCGCCGAATCGCCCCGGCTCCTTCCCTTTACCCGCCCCTTCCGGGATCTCCACTCCGAAACTCCGACGCAACCGACGTAGAAAGACGCGTTGGTAAAGGATGAATTTCGTGGCGTCCGGGGTCTGCGTATGGAGCTTGGTTCGGCGCAAGAAACGTCACACGCCGCGACCCCCTCTCGGAAGTCAGTGAGTGTAATTGCGATGTTACGTCAGTTGAAACTCTCGCGGTTGCAAATCATGGTTGCTCAATTTGCGGCTGCTGGAGGCTTGAAGAACTCGCGAACGGAACGTGTGTTCAACCAATACAAGAAGAAGATGCCAAGGAGACCCCAAGCTGCGCTAATGACGTGGCCCGGAATGTCCTCCTGCCTCCACCGCAAGGGAAGATATAATATCGACAAAATTGACGTTAGCAGAACAGCAATCCTAGCCCAATTCCGACCTCGGACATAATAAAAAATGCAGACGAACACAATGATATTGAGTACCAAAAGGAAAATGGTAGTGAAGACATGCAAGTGAGCAGACGGGTGGGCTAGGTGAGCGTGGTGCGGCCAGTAGTACCCCCGCGCCCAACCCGCAACCATCAGAGCAACCATTATCCACGCTGTTAAGAGTAGGCCCCTAGGACGATTCATGCGGACATTGTAACCGAGGGGTTCTTGCCACGGTCTGCCTCACATTCTTCAGAGGACACCTGACGAGAACAGGCGTGGGTGTTGAAAAAGTCACTGAGATTGGCAGGTGAGATTTAGCAGAAGCATGTTAGAAGGAGGAATCCACCCATGCTTTGCTGGATTTCTATCGTCGGAGGCCTGCTGATCATGATGGGGCAACACGACCGCTCCGAAGCGCTGTTCTATTACTTCCGCCTGGAAGATCAAGTTCCTGAGACCCACCTGCTGCGGCTCATCGAAAAACACATCAGCTTTGCCTTTGTGCGCGAGAAGCTGAAGGACAGCTACAGCGAGACCGGCCGGCCGTCGATTGATCCGGAGCTTCTGCTGCGTATCCTGTTGATTGGCTACTTGTACGGCATCACCAGCGAGCGGAAGCTGGTGGAGGAACTGCGCATGCACCTGGCATGGCGCTGGTTCACCGGTCTGGGCTTCGATCAGGAGATCCCGCATCACTCCACGTTCTCGAAAAACCGGCATGGACGGTTTCAGGAATCGAGGCTGTTCGAGGAGTTGTTCGAGCAGATCGTGCGGCAGTGTGTGGAAGTGGGATTGGTGCAGGGCAAGCACCTGTCGGTCGACGGCAGTTTCGTGGAGGCGAATGCAGCGAAGGAGAGCCGCATTCCGCGCGAGCAGTTAGCGGAAGCGGCGCAAGTGAACCAGACCGTGCGCCAGTACCTGGTGGAACTGGAGCAGCAGAATCCCCCCGAAGAGCCGGTGCATCAGCAAGACCAGGTCTCGACCACCGATCCCGATGCGACCTACGCGACCAAGGGTGGAACTCCGGCCCGACTGGGGTACTACGACAACTATCTGGTCGACAACCCCAGTTGCGTGATCGTAGGGGTGCAAGCGACCGCGGCACGGATGAGTCAGGAAACGGTGGCCGCGCAGGACATGCTCACACGTTTCACGCAATGGCGAGGACAAAAGCCAGAATCGGTGGCGGCCGACACAACCTACGGGAACGGGGAGTTCTTGCAATGGTTGGCAGATCGGAGCATCACTCCTTATATGCGAACCCGCGACAGCATCCACAGAAAGAACAGCCCGTTCTACGGACCCGACCGGTTCACGTATCAACCCGAAAGCAATAGCTATCGCTGTCCTGCGGGGCAGCAACTGAACTATGGTGGCCGCAACCAGCGGAACCGCACCCATGCCTACATCGGGACTCGCAAACGTTGCGGAGAGTGTGCGCTAAAAGCGCAGTGCACCAGTGGAGCGTTTCGCTTTCTTGCCATCCACATGGATGAACCCGCCCGGCAACGCGCCCGGGAGTTGGCGAGCACGCCGGAGTTTGCCCATGCACAGCGGGAAAGAAAGAAGGTGGAAGCCTTGTTCGCAGAACTCAAGAATCAGATCGGATTGCGCCGCCTGCGTCTGCGGAGATTACGGTTTGTGCGGGAGCAGTTCTTCCTGGCGGCGGCTGCCCAGAACCTCAAGCGACTAGTGCGGTTCCTCAGCCAACCGATAACACCCACTGTGGAACCCGCCTCTTAGCTGAGGTGAGAAGAAAGAACTCGTCGCCGTAATCATCGCAGCCAAAAAGACATTCCGATCACGCACTTTTTCAACAGCCACAGGCGATTTCACTCATTGAGATTTGGCCGGTCCGGGGTCAATGAGCGTCATCGCGATGTTACGACAACAACGATTCACATCACTGGAGAGGAAGTCGGGAGGCTAAGCAATTTGTAGCGGACGCTGCTTCGTCGTACCAAATCGAGCCAGATTCGTCGGCGCAGAAAGCCCTTAATCCTGTTGTGCCATGCTCAGCAGGGACGGCGATGACTTGGTAGTGGACCCTTGCTCGGTTCGCATCGGAGCCACAATTAACTAGCGAAAACCTGTACCCGGACTGGGTTCCACTTATCAGGAAACTCAACGGGTCGTAGTCAGTGTCCTTTCGCTGCTCGGGAGGTTTCAACAGGGGCAATTCACATGCGAACCCGTTGCCTGCGTGAGCAGCCATGTACTGGTCCTGAAGTGTGAGAACAGTGCGCAGTTTGCTCACCGCGGATGCTTCAGTTGCGCTTTGGCGCGAATGCGGTCCATCTAGTGTGGGAATAACCAGTAGCAACAAACCCGCCGCCAGTAGCAGGCCGCAGGTGACGAATAAAGAAGTACGGAGGATGGCGCGGATTCTTCGACGCGAATTGTTCGGCGACATTTGCGGCTCCCTGGGAATCGAACGATTCTGCAGTTGTGTCTTGCATGGTTATCCTAACTGTTGTAACCAGCGATTTCACTCGTTGACCGGGTTGTGAGTGTAATTGATTCCATAACAATGTCGGCTCCGACGCTCGAGTAAAGTTGGTGGAGCTAAAGCCAACCAACAGGCTCGGGAGAAAGGAGCCGAACAATGATCATTATAGGGGTAGATTTCCATCGCGAGTTTCAGCAAATCGCTGCGGTGGATACCGACAGCGGAGAGTTTCAGGAAAAGCGGCTAGTGCATCGCGAAGAGGCGGAGAAGTTCTACCGTGCTCTGACGAGCCAGGAGGTACGAGTTGGAATGGAAGCCAGCGGACACGCTCGCTGGTTTGAAAGGCTGCTGTCAGAACTGCGGTTCGAACTCAACATCGGCGATGCCGCCGCGATCCGAAGCAAGCGAGTACGCAAGCAGAAGACGGATCGCCAGGACGCACGACTGATTCTGCAATTACTGATGGAAGATCGTTTTCCACGGATCTGGGTGCCGAGTTGGGAGAATCGGGATCTGCGGCAACTGCTGTGGCACCGGCACCGGATGGTGCAGGCGCGGACGCGGATCATGAACCAGTTGCAAGCGGTGGCGCTCAACGAAGGACTGCGCTGCAAGAAGCGGCTCTGGCGGGATGCGGGGCGAGAACAACTGGAGTCGTTTCGGTTGGCGCCATGGGCGAGCCGGCGACGGCGCGATCTGCTGGAGTTGCTGGACCGACTGACGCCCACGATTGCCGAATTGACCGAAGCCATCGAGGGGGAAGTGGAGAAGTGTCCTGAGGCGCGGCGCTTGCAGACGCACCCCGGAGTGGGCGCACTGACAGCGTTGGCCTTCGTGCTGATCATCGGGAAAGCGGAGCGGTTTCAGTGTGGCAAACAGATCGCGAGCTATCTGGGGCTGGTGCCGTTAGAAGAGTCGAGCGGGAATCGGCGACGGTTGGGACACATCACGAAACAAGGGAACTCGCTGTTGCGCTTCCTGCTGGTGGAAGCGGCGCAAGTTACCGTACGCAGCGATCAGGAATGGCGCAATCAGTACTTCCACCTGGCGCTGCGGCGCGGGCGGAAGATTGCCAAGGTGGCCATGGCGCGGAGACTGGCGGTTCGCATGTACTGGATGTGGCGCAAGGGATGGGATTACGAGCAAGTTAGAAAGTTCGGTTCGCACGCGGGACAGCCCGGAAATCGCGATGGTGTGCAGTCGAACGCCGAGTAATTGATTGGGCATCCCGCTCCCCTTCACGGGGGAGTTCGAAGTAGTAATCATGATCGAAGTTGTGACCGAAGAGACGCATGGGTCGAACTGAGTTTCTGACCTGAAACCGATTACGAGCGAGCCTGGGTTGGCAGAGCAAAAGCAAAAGCTTCAACGAGAGCGAAAGGGCGCGCTCTTCGGAGTGCACGGAGCGGTACGCTCAAAAAGTGTTTGACAGCGCCGACATTGTTAGAGACGCGATATTTCGCCAGTTGAGACGATTGCCTGGGCAGCGGCTCCGATAGTTTCCCGTCAACTCGCAGAGAATCGAAGAGGGCGTCTTTCGATTTCCCGTTTAGAAACGAGGAACCGGGGTGGTTTCCCAAACTGTGCAAAAGCGACCAGTTTTTCAATCACGGCACTGTCATAGTTTGAGCGGGGACTTCTCTTGACGGTCCAACAATAGCGGCGAAGCGCCGAGGAGAGTAGACAAATGTCTGCAGAAAATTCAGTTGTCGCGATTTATCACACTCATACGGATGCGGATCGAGCGGTGAAGGAACTTCAGCGTGGCGGAGTCGACATGCACAAATTGTCGATTGTTGGGAAGGGATATCACACAGATGAGCAAGTGGTCGGCTACTACAATACCGGCGACCGCATGAAATATTGGGGCAAAATTGGTGCGTTCTGGGGAGGCTTTTGGGCACTCTTGTTCGGATCCGCGATGTTCGTGATCCCGGGGCTTGGCCCAATTCTGGTGGCCGGACCTCTGGTGGCGTGGATCGTGGCAGGACTGGAAGGTGCCGTAGAGGTAGGTGCGTTGGGTGCTTTGGGAGCCGGTCTCTTCAGCATAGGCATCCCTAAGGACAGCATTGTGAAGTACCAAACGGCGCTCACGACAGATCAGTTTCTCCTGATCGCCCATGGGACGGCTGCAGAAGTGGCCAAGGCGAAGGACATCATCGCAAGCACGAGTCCTGCAAATTACACACTGCATACCGCGGAAGCTGTGGCCGCGTAGTACCCAGAGCTGCAGAAATGCCGTAGTTCACTCAACGAGGCAAGAACCATGGTTGCAGATAATCGGCGTTACCAGCAGCGCGACGAAGACGAACGTGAAACGAACTCGGCCGGGCAGTCTGGCGACATTCAGGGCATGTCGCGTCCGGCCGAAGCGGACTCTGAGAGCGTAGAGGAATTAGTGGAAGAGGGAAACGCGTTCGAAGCCTCGATTGTCGACGGTGTAGAGAACGCCAAAGATCCGGATGTCTCGGAGGTCACGACGCGCGAGGTGTCGGAGGACGACGTTCCCGAAGAATATCGAAATGACAACGACCGCGTTGCATAAACCGTCGCCCCCGAGATGTCGAGAGGTGGGAGAGCCTGAACGAACGACACGTGCGATAAGCACACACAAAGTGACGAGGAGAATCATCATGTCACAGAGAGCACACGAGCGAGCTGCAGAACTCCACAACCTGGCGGCCCACGCGCACGCGGCAGCGGCTGTCGCCCATGGCAAACAAGATCATTTAACTGCTCACGAGCTCAGCAAACAGGCGTACGAGCATTCCATGAATGTTCACAAGCTCACCCAAGAGTTGGACCAGAAAGCGCCACCGTTTCAAGGCGCGGAAGCTCCAACTAAGAACAAGGGTGGCGCGTGATTTTCGCCCGCGCTGATGGCGTACCACCCAACTTCCTCGACTTGATTTGGAGACCAGCATGACTATGCACAATACCGAACACTTGCATCCGAACGGCGAGAATCATCATATCCATGACCAGACTCCGTACTGGCGGCGCGCACATCATGATTGGCGATTCTGGTTCGGTCTTATCGCTATCCTCGTTGCCATCAGTATCTACGTCGGAACCAATGATTTGTCGATGGTGCCTTCTGGCCCCCAGAAGCAAATGCCCGCCGGTAGCCGGGTTCCGTAGACTTAGCGGCGGCAATTTGTGAGGCAGGAAACATCATTTGATTAAACAATCTGGCAGGAGGTCAGCATGCAAATCCAAGTCAATACGGACCATACAATCGAAGGTCACGAGGCACTGGCCGATCAGATCAGGGGCGTAGTCGAGAATGCCCTGAGCCGAATGAGCGATCACATCACGCGAGTGGAGGTCCACCTGACCGACGCACGCGGCCCTAAGTGTGGCAAGAATGACAAACGTTGCATAATGGAGGCGCGCCTCGAAGGCCACCAGCCCATCGCGGTCACCGACGAAGCGTCGACTCTGGACCTGGCCATCAACGGCGCTGCACATAAGTTAGCCAGATTGATCGAACATACCCTGGGCAAATTGCACGATCAACGGAATCACAGAACTGATCCGCCTCCTCCGGAGCCGACACTCTCGGATCAGTCATGATTGACACCACCGTCAGCCTCGCTGTCGACGACCGAGAAGGAACATCAGATCAAGCGCTTCTGTATCCTCTGCGATTCGAACCGATCTATCAGTATCGGCTGTGGGGTGGCCGGCATTTGGCCAGCTTGCTCACCGCGCCCCTGCCCAGTGGTCCTGTCGGAGAAGCTTGGCTACTCAGCGATCGCGACGACCATCAGAGCCGCGTCGCCGACGGACCTCTCAAGGGGCGGGCCATCGGTCAATTGCTGCAGCAGTTCCCGAAGCAAATAATGGGGAAGCTGGCCGGGCGCTTCCCCCGATTCCCACTGTTGCTGAAATTCCTCGATGTACATGAAATGCTTTCGGTCCAGGTGCATCCCACGAAAGCGAATACCAACCTGCTGCCAGCGGGCGAGACACCGAAGACCGAAGCTTGGGTCGTGCTGGAAGCCGGGACACAAAGCCGCATCTATGCGGGCCTGAAGCCGGAGACTACGGAAGCCGATCTGCGCCGGGCGCTCACGAACGGCACGGTTGCGGACCACCTCGCATGTTTAACTCCGAAGCCCGGCGACGCTGTTTTCCTGCGCGCAGGCACGGTTCACTCTCTAGGCGGGGACCTTGTGGTATTTGAGATTCAGCAGAATAGCGACGTGACATTTCGCCTGTACGACTGGGACCATGTTGACCCGAAGACCGGAAAGCCACGGGCACTTCAAGTCGATAAGGCTATCGCGTGCATTGATTTCGCAGAAGGTCCGGTCAGCCGGGTGAGACCCGTGGTGGAGACGACGACCCCGGTGGAACGCGAGAGACTTTTTCATTGCGAACATTTCTGGTTGTGGCGACTGCGCGGACAATCGCCGTTTACCGTCGGAGCGGCGGATTTGCCGCGCGTACTGGTATGCCTCGAGGGCGAGGGGCAGGTCGAGCATGGCGGCGCTACTTACATCGTCGGAAAAGGCGACGTATTCGTCTTACCTGCGGTGATCGGGAGGTGTGTTTTTCAGCCACGCGGTGCAGTGAACTTGTTAGAAATTGCGATACCGGATTGAGATACCGACTCTTCTGGACTGAACAAGTAACGAAGTTAGAGTTTCCATAGTAGCGAGGTACCTGAACAATGAAAACAAGCAAAAGCAGTGTGCCATTTTTGGTGATGACGATTGTGGTAGTTGCCTTCTTGGGATTACGCAGTTATGCACAGGCTGTGCAGCCCGGGAATCCGACGAGAACCGGCTTACCGCCGAAAGATACGATAGATACTCCGCTAGCCACGCTGCCTTCCCCGGCATTGCCGTCCGGATGGGCCATCACAGAGGATGACAACGGTTGTCAGTGGGCAGTTCCAGGCGGGTGGTACTTTGTTCACCACAACGTTGACTCGCTTAGAGAGGGAGGCGGCAGCGGCAAAGCGTCTCTGCTGGGTATGGGGTTTACGGACGACTGGGACAAATTCAAGAAGCAGAAGAAGCAGCAGTTACATGCGACGAAAATACTGGCGGACAGCGCTGATCGGCTGTGGCTGCAGTATCCGCGCCAAGATGGAGGGTTGCACTATTTTGTCGCGATCGTGGGCACAGGCTTTATGTGTACTGCACACATTGATGTACCTCTTAAAGCTGGCCTCAAGGACCTGACACCCGTCGCCGACCGCTTGGCAACAAGTGTCAGACCCTCGGCACAATGACATGCGGATACCACCGAGTTGCTGGTCGGGGGCCAAATGATGGACGACGGCGGTCCAAGCGGGGAGGTAGGCGCTCAATAATCTGGGAATGCCGCTTCGATGTCGCACCAGGAATTCGGAGGTAAAAGCATAGTGAAAAAGCTAATTGTGTTTGATCTAGACGGCACACTTGCCGAAAGTAAATCGGCCGTCGATCCCGAAATGTCGGGGCTGCTGCACGACCTTCTCGCGATTGTCAAAGTAGCCGTAATTTCCGGCGGCGGTTGGCCGCAGTTTGAAAAGCAATTCGTTTCGAATCTGCCCCACGACAAACTCCTGGCGAATCTATCTCTCCTTCCTACCTGCGGCACAAAGTTTTACCGATACGAGTCAGCAGATTGGAAAGAGATCTATTCGGAGGATTTCACCAAAGATCAAAGAGAAAAGATCCTCAGTTCTCTCAAGAAGGCGATCGGAGTTGCAGATTTCAAGATCGAAAAGCTCTGGGGCGAGCAAGTCGAAGATCGGGGAAGCCAGATAACATTTTCTGCCTTAGGTCAGCAAGCTCCCTTGGAAGAAAAGGAAAAATGGGACCCCGATTTCGCCAAGCGGAAGAAGATCAAAGCGATTCTTGACACTTTCATTCCCGAGTTTTCTGTCCGAATCGGGGGCTCGACATCCATCGACATCACCAAGCCTGGGATTGACAAGGCCTACGGCATCAGAAAACTGCGAGACCTGCTCGGCATTTCGATAAAAGAGATGATTTATGTCGGCGACGCCTTGTACGTGGGCGGCAATGACTACCCTGCTGAAACAGCGGGAGTGGATTGCATTCCGGTTAAGGATCCCAACGAGACCAAGCGGGTTATCCAAACCATGATCGCCTGTTTAGCAGTGGGTGAGCCTGCTGGCCTACAACGTGGGCAACCTGTCGCGCCGGCTAATTATGATGCGCGGGTCGGAGGGCCAGATTGAAAATTCCGTCTGCAATGAGCAGACAAATAGCTGTCCTGCTTTAGGTGGCGATGGCAGCCGTCATAGTCGGTGAAGATTTCGTGTTCTTGAGAAATCGATTCTCGGAACGGATGACAGTGAATATTGGCATTGTCGTGGTGTTCGCAGGTTTCTACTTGAGATTCCTCAGGCGCCAATGAACAAGGCGCGATAGCGTTGAACGGAAACTGCCACATTCAAATGCTCGAAGCTGTTCCGGTCGAAGACGTTATTACTCGTTGAAATATAGGAGCAATGGGAATTTAAGTTGAAAGGGGTTAGAGACTGATTCGGCTTTAGCTGGTGGGTAGTAAGGCGGCGTGAAGTTATGGCAATCGCTGAAAAAGATTTGATGAGCGGACTTAAGTTGCAACGGCTAGGAATGTTGATGGAGCCGGAGCCGGGGAACGCGCAGGAGGTCGAAGGCGTCCTGAATCCGGCTGCCGCACGTGGCCCGGATGGTGAGCTCTACTTGTTCCCGCGGCTGGTTGCGCGGGCGAATTACTCGCGCATTGGCATTGCGCGAGTACGGTTCAATAAAGCCGGCGATCCGGCAGGCGTCGAGCGGCTCGGCATCGCGCTGGAGCCGGAAGCTGACTATGAGCGCCGGCCCGATGGCGGTGGTGGATGCGAAGATCCTCGCATCACCTTCGTGGAACCGCTGCACAGCTACATGATGACTTACACGGCTTTTTCGCCCGAAGGCCCACGAATCGCCCTAGCCTTATCGAAGGATTTGTTCCATTGGAAACGTCTTGGGCTCGCGACCTTTGGTCCTTACCATGGCGTCGAATGCGGCGACGTGGATGACAAGGACGCCAGTCTCTTTCCGGTTGCCATTCCAAATCCATCGGGACACCCGGAGCTAGCCATCCTGCACCGGCCGCTTTTTCCCGGCACTCGTCCGGAGGAAATCGTTCGCCATCCCGCGGCACGTAAGGTTGATCTCGATCGGGAAAGCATCTGGATTTCCTACTGCGCAATGTCGTTGGAGTCGCGCGAATCAAATCGCCTCGGTCGGTTCATGTCTCATCATCGGCTGGCGACTCCAGTATCACCCTGGGAGCGCCTCAAGATCGGCGGTGGCACTCCGCCAATCCTGACTCGGCACGGGTGGCTGATCGTTTACCACGGCGTCAGCGAACTGGAGAATCCGCGCAAGGACAAACATAACCTGCGCTACTCGGCAGGCGTGATGGTCCTCTCGAAGGAGCATCCGCAAGTCATCCGCTATCGTTCAGTCGAGCCGGTACTGACGCCGACGCTGCCGCAGGAATGCAGCGGGACCGTCGCCCACGTCGTGTTCCCGACCGGCATCGACCGGCGCGACGATCTCGGCTTACCCAATCGCTTCGACGTCTATTATGGGATGGCTGACAGCCGGATTGGTGTCGCACGTCTTGACCTGCCCGATGTCTTACCGCCGGAAGGAGTCGCAGACTCGCCGGAAGCGAAGGTGTGACACGTTTGGCTCATGAATCAATTCTCCCCTTTTCAGCAAGGCCGAGGACCCGGCAAACCGTCTTGGCTATGATTTGCTCTTCTTTTGTACGAATAACGCGGACCACAACTCGGCTGGACGCCGCGGAAATCACGCCCTCGTTCGCCGCATTGTGCTTCTCTTCAAGTTCGATTCCAAGAAATCCCAATCCATCGCAGATCCGAGCGCGGACTGCGGGTGCATTCTCTCCGATGCCACCAGAGAACACCAATGTCTCGATTCCGCCCAACGCCGCCGCGAATGAACCAATCCACTTCTTGACCTGGTAACAGAACAGCGCGACCGCTTCAGCCGCCCTCACGTCCTGCGTCTCGTGCTGTAGCAAGTCGCGCATGTCGGAACTGGTTTCCGATATGCCGAGCAGCCCAGACTGGAAATTGACCATGTCGTTGAATTGCTTGGCGCTCATTTTTCCGGTGCGTGCCAGATACCAGACCAGTCCGGGATCCAGATCACCGGTGCGAGTGCTCATCGGCACGCCCGCGGTCGGAGTGAAACTCATGCTGGTGTCGACGGATTTGCCGTCATGCACCGCCGCCAGGCTCGCCCCATTGCCCAGGTGAGCGAGGACTATCCGGCCCTGCGCCACAACCGGTGCAGCCAGACGGGCCAGTTCTTCCATCAGAAACTCGTATGACAGCCCGTGAAAGCCGTACCGTCGCACGCCCTGCGCCTCGTAACGACGAGGGATTGGCAGCATTTGCGCCACCCGCGGAAGGTCATGGTGAAAAGCCGTGTCGAAACACGCCACTTGAGGCAGATCCGGAAATCGGCGATGAAACGCCTCCGTCAGCAAGATCTCCTCCGGCATATGGTCAGGATCAAATGGACTGAGTTGCTTCAGCTCCGTAACCATTTCCGCAGTGATTCGCTGCGGCTTGTAATACTTCGGGCCGCCATGCACTACGCGATGCCCGACTGCGGTCAATGCGTCGCGCCCGCTGCGTTCCTCGATCCAGTCCATCAGAGCGCCGACCGCAACGGTGTGATCAGGAGCCTTGATTGAGCGCGAAAAGTTGTCTGCCTCGTCCGAGCCCTTCACGCGAAAGGTAGCGTCCGGCAGTCCAATCCGCTCAATTCCGCCGTCCAAAATCCGTCGAAGCGAGTCGGCGCCCTCGAACAGGGCGAACTTGATGCTCGACGAGCCTCCGTTAATAGTCAAAATGCGCGTCAGGACGCGTGGGTTCGTTGATTTCACGGACAACTCGCCTCCGTCAGCACGATTTGTCCGCTTCGCTTCATTTAGCTGTCGCTGAACAAACCTGCGCGAGGATGTCCCTTGGCCAGTGGCGGAGGTGCGCTAGGCTCGCTGAAGTCAGCTGTCCAGTGCCAGTTCCTGATCTCCGGCATGTCTTCCAAATGCTGTCGAATGTAGTCGTGGTGTTCATACAGCTTCCGGTTGAACGTGTCGACGACGTCCGAAACCTGTGACCGCAGCCTTGAAACATACTTCAGTGCATCGATAGCAAGATGAAAACGGCTCATCTTGTTCAGCACGACCATGTCGAACGGCGTGGTGGTCGTGCCCTGATCCATATAGCCGCGCACATGGAAGCGGCTTTCATTGGAGCGCCCGTGAACCATGGTGTGAATAAGCCAGCGATTATTGTGAAAGGCGAAGATGACAGGTGCGTCTTTGGTGAATAGAGCGTTGAAGGACATGTTATCCATGCCATGCGGATGATCATCCGGGCTCATCAAAATGCTCAAGTCCACCACATTGACGACCCGCACCTTGATACCGGGAACATACTTCTGCAGAAGCCATGAGGTCGCGCAGATTTCGATGGTGGGGACGTCGCCTGCGCAGGCCAATACAACGTCCGGCTCTCCTCCTCCGTCGTTGGTGGCAAATTTCCAAGTCGATGCTCCTCGCGAGCAATGTTCGAGAGCTTCGTCCATGTTCAGCCACTGAAGCTGTGGCTGCTTACCGCAAGTAACGATGTTGACGTAGTTGCGGCTCCGCAAACAATGGTCGAAGACACTCAACAGGCAGTTGCTGTCCGGAGGATAATACACGCGGATGGTTTCACTCCTGCGCGCCAGTGCATTGTCTACAAATCCCGTCGCCTGATGGCTGAAGCCGTTGTGATCGTTTCGCCAGGCATGACTTGTCAGCAGAACATTTAAGGATGCGAGCGGTCTGCGCCAGGGAAAATCGCGGCATTGCTCCAGCCATTTGGCATGTTGCGTCAACATCGAATCGACGACTTGCGCAAACGCTTCGTAGGAAGACCACATGCCATGCCGCCCGGTCAGCAAGTAGCCTTCCAGCCATCCCTGACAGCAATGTTCGCTCAATACTTCCATGACGCGGCCATCGGGGCTCAGTTCGTCATCGATCGAAACAGTCTCCGCCATAAAGCAACGTTTGGTAGCTTCGAGGACGGAGTTTAGGCGATTGGAGTCCGTTTCATCCGGACAGAACATGCGAAAATTTGTCGGATTGAGCTTGAAGATGTCTCTGAAAAAATCTCCGAGCTTTCGTGGAGCTTCCGCGACCACTTGACCCGGTCCTGGGATCTCCAGCGCATAACTTGTAAAGTCTGGTATATCGAGCGCGGTCAGCAGTCGCCCGCCGTTCACGTGAGGATTCCCTCCCATCCGACGATCGCCAGTCGGCGCGAGTTCCGCTAGCTCGGCAATGAACCTCCCCTTTTGATCGAAGAGTTCCTCCGGCTTGTAGCTTCTCATCCAGGCTTCAAGGATCTTTAGATGCTCCGGGTTTTCGCGGACCGTCGCGAGAGGGACCTGATGAGCACGGAAGGTACCTTCAATCGGGATTCCATCCACTTCTTTCGGACAAGTCCAACCCTTCGGCGTGCGCAGGACGATCATGGGCCAGATTGGCTGCTTCTTGAACCCGCTCTGACGCGCCTTCTGCTGGATGGCTTGAATCTCGGCATAGCAATCGTCTAGCGTTCTAGCCAGGAGTTGATGCACGACTTCGGGATCGTCGCCTTCCACAAAATAGGGCTTGTAGCCGCGTCCTGTGTAAAGAGCTCTCAAGTCTTCGTCGCTCGTCCGTCCTTGAACGGTCGGTCCGGAAATCTTGTAGCCGTTGAGGTGCAGAATCGGAAGGACAGCCCCGTCCCGTACAGGATTTAAGAAGTTGACGGACTTCCAGCTTCCTTCGAGCGGACAAGTCTCGGACTCTCCATCGCCGATGATGCACGCAACGATCAGATCGGGATTGTCGAAGGCGGCTCCGAATGCGTGAACCATCGAATAGCCGAGTTCACCGCCCTCATGCATCGAATTTGGGACGTGCGGTCCACAATGGCTGGGCACACCGCCTGGAGTCGAGAACTTCCGGAAGAGAAGCCGCAGGCCGTTCTCATCTGGCGTGATCTCTTGATGTACTTCGGTATAAGTGCCTTCCAGATATGAGCACGCATTGAGCGAGGGACCGCCATGTCCCGGACCGGCGATGTAAATGATATTGGCATCATGCTCTTTGATGAGCCGATTCAGATGAATGTAGATGAGATTCTGTCCCGGTGAAGTTCCCCAGTGCCCAAGCAGCCTTGGTTTGATCTGTTCGGCCTTAAGAGGCTCTCGCAAAAGGGGATTCTCGAAGAGGTAGATCTGACCGATGCACAGGTAATTCGCGGCGCGCCAGTAGCGGTTCATCTTGTCGAGCATGTCCGGCGACAGCGGCCCCTTGAGATGCGGGAGTTTCTCATGAGGTTGACCATTTGCGGCGACAGCCGTAGACAGCGTTGCATCGAAAACAAATTTAACGGACTTCGCAATTTGACCCGGATTCCTTGGCCGTGGCTTTGCGCTGGTGTCCTGATCAGCGCTGATTGTTTGCTCTTTAGCAGGCATATTGATTCTTCCTCTTCACTCCTCTACAGCGGCTGACCAGCGCAGAACTGGGCTTTCAACCTTTTCTATTCTCCTCCCTGCACCTGCTGCAAGAGCCGTTCATCGATCTGCTGCAGCGACGCCGGAATCTTTGCATAATGCAATTGCTCCGCTGGGTTCTGCCCGCCCGTGATGATGTACTGGACAAAGCCCTTTACTTCATCGCCCTTATTGGCGGTTTTCGCTTGTTTTGGCACAAGCAGGAAGGTAAGGCCACTGATGGGATAAGCATCTGGTGCCGACGCCGGAGCATTCACGATTGGCATGCGCACGTCTTTCGATAGGTCGGTCGAAAACGCGTCGATAGCGGCACTCGTTCCCGCAGCCGTCGGGCTCACGTATTTGCCCGCCAAATTCTGGACCTGCGCCACCGGAAGATGGTTCTCCTCCGCATAAGTCAGCTCCACATACCCGATTGCGCCGGGACTCTGCTTCACCACTCCCGTCACGCCCTCGCTCCCTTTGCCCCCTATTCCGATCGGCCAGCTTACGGAGAGGCCTTGGCCGACCTGGCTCTTCCATTTCGGGCTGACGGCGGCGAGATAAGTAGTGAAGATATTCGTGGTGCCGCTGCCGTCGGTGCGATATACCACGACGATACCCTGATTGGGCAGATTTACTCCGGGATTGTCATTCTTGATGGCAGCATCGTGCCAATTCTTGATCGTGCCGAGATAAATACCCGAGAGTGTCTTTGCGCTCAGCTTCAGAGGCTCTTTGAGCTGCTCCAGGTTATAGGTTATGCATACCGGTCCCGCGCTCTCCGGGATCTGCACCAGAGCAGGCATCTCCTTCAACTTTTCGTCATCGAGCGCGGCGTCGGATGCGCCAAAGTCCACCATCCCGTTCTTGAGCTGCTCGATGCCTCCGCCGCTGCCAATCGATTGATAATTGATCTGTAATCCCTGATGGTCCTGTCCATAGGCTTGGACCCAGCGCATCATGACGGGATAAACGAACGAACTGCCGGCGGCGGTAAGCTGAGCGCTATTGTGCGCGGCTACAGCCGTCGGTGTGGCGGAGTTACAGCCGGTTAAGATGATTGCGGCGAACAATGGAACGGAGAGAAGACTAAGCTTCATACGCACCTCTTTGTCAGTACGGGAGCAGGTCGCGACCGGGGCTGGTCGAGTTCCTCGTGATCAAAAACTCCAGCGCACCACTCTCTCATCCTCAACTCTTTCCGGTCTGAGCAATAGTGGACACTTCCGGGCGAGATGCCGTTCGAGACCGTCACGGGTGAACCGCGTGGAGTGACCACTTCGTCGCGCTCAAGCATCTGACCCGGTAGAATCATCGCCATCAAGCGTGCCCTGCGCGGCAATCCTGCCGGCCGCAGAAGACTTCCCCTTAAGAATCCACTCGAAGACCACTGCGATTAAGGCCCCAATGACTGGTCCTACGACATAGATCCAAGTCGTGCGGAGGTCACCACGTACCACATCTGGCGCCAGCGAACGCACAGGGTTCATCGAGGCGCCGGTGATCGGCGCCGCCCAAAGTCCCGCCAGGGCAATGTACCCGCCTACAGCGATAGCACCGTTCGTGCCAACATTCCGCGCTCCGTAAGCCGTGCCCAGGATTGTGCTCACCAGACCGGTCGTGAGCACCACTTCCATTGCCAGCGCTTTCCCGCTGGTAACACCACGACCCGGCAGGGTCGCGCCGAGCGCGCCAACCGTCCCAAACATGGCCCGAAGGAAAGCAGCCGCACCAAGGCCTCCGATCACTTGCCCGACGACGTAGCCCGGAACTCGCTGCCAGGGAAAGTCGCGCCGCACTGCGAAAGCCAACGTGACTGCCGGATTCAAATGTGCTCCGCTCACTGCACCCATAAAATAGATGATCGCCATTACCATGAGTCCCGGCGCGACCACTATCATTCCCAGGGTGACTCTGCCATTGCTCACTGCCGCAACGACCCCGCCGCCAGCGGCAACCAGCACCAGCAGAAACGTGCCCCAGGTCTCCGCGAACACGCGTCGCCATTCAAGCGAGGAATCGAAAAAGTCAAGCGTCAATTGCCTTTGGACCACGGGTTGTTGCCGCGCTGCGTCCGGCCGGTTCTGCCTTATCGATTCCATGTCCTGCCTCGTGTGCACGCTGTGCCCGCGTAGCGCTTCCGGACACAAACCTGGCAGCACCCCGCCAAATAAGAAACCACAATCAACGTTATTTCTCTTGGGTCAGTTCCTTGCCGATCGCTTGCAATTCCAGCCGACGCTTCTCCGTGGTCTTCGGATATGCCATCTTGAGATCCTTCAGCGCATCGAGAACGATGCGGGAAACAATCAGCCGGGCGTTCTCCTTATCATCGGCGGGAACGGCGTACCATGGCGAGTGATGGGTGCTGGTTGCGTTCAGGCAATCCTCATACGCTTCCATGTAATGCTTCCAGTATTTCCTTTCGTGATTGTCCGATGAGCTGACTTTCCAGTTTTTGTCAGGCACGTCAATGCGCGCGAGAAACCGCTTGCGCTGTTCTTCGTACGAAAGGTTTAAGAATATTTTTACGATCCGCGTTCCGTTGCGATAAAGGTGGCGCTCCAGGTCAACGATCGACTGATACCGTTCTTTCCAGATATTTTTCTCGTCGAGCAACTTTTCCGAAAGCCGCTGGGTGCGAAGAATTTCCGGATGCACGCGAACGATGAGCACTTCCTCATAGTAGGAACGATTAAAGATGCCGATCCGTCCACGTTCCGGAAGGCGGCATGTCGTGCGCCAGAGAAAATCATGCTCCAGTTCTTCGGCGCTCGGTTGTTTGAAACTGAAGACTTCGCAACCTTCGGGATTGACTCCCGACATGACGTGCCGGATGGCGCCGTCTTTGCCGGCAGAGTCCATTCCCTGAAAGATCAGCAGCAATGCATAGCGGTTGGAGGCGTAGTGAAGTTGTTGCAGAGCAGTCAATTCAGCAATATGTTCATCCAGAAGCTCTTTATATTTCTTCTTTGACTCGCAAAATGGCTTCACGATCGTCGGCAAGCGTTTGATATCGATCTTCTTGTGATGCGGTACGCGGAAGTCCTTGGAATGAATTTTCATCTTCTTCCTTCAGTGGCACCACCTGCATGAGGTGTGCACAGCGAGTTCGAGTGCTCGGAACGATGTTAAGGGATGGGGGTTAGGCAACATCTTTCTTTGCCAGTTGATCCTTCCGGGTCTCTCGTTCCGCCTCAAGCCAGTCTTGATTCGCTTTGCCGTCGCCCCGGCCTCGCTCCTGATAGAGTTCATAGGCCCGCGTAGCAATCCGCGGTGTAAGATCCACTGGGTTCTTGGCTGACGATGGTGCTTTAACCGGATCAAAAATCCGATAGGCCAGCAGTTTCACGCGGTCATTGAGTAGGAACCACGCCAGGGCATAGACCCAAACGAAGCCTGCCCAGCGCCAGCCTAGTGGCGTCATAAACAAACCATAAACCGCAATTAGCGTCGCCACAGTTTGCGTGCCGAGCACCGCTATCCAGAGAATCCGAGCCGGGCGTATCGACCAGAATGGACCGCGCGTGCGGGTTAGGAAAATTGTCAGATGTCCGGCTACGGACAGCTTCAGGTACATCAGCGTCTGAGCGTACGCACGGTCGAGATGAAAAACCCGCTCGGCAAGATAAAAAAGTCCGAACGCGGCCACGACGCCAATCACGCCCAGCACGGTCGAGATCCCCAGCACCAGGCGCATATTCCATTTCTCGGGCCTATCGCTGTAATGAACCTTGTCATAGGCAATCGAGAGGATAGCCCCGTCGTTGAGTACGGCGATCATCACGATCATCACCGCAGTCACGGGGTAGAAATTAAATACCAGGATCGCCAACGTCATGAAGAACAGCACACGCAGGGTTTCGGCGATGCGGTAGATCGCGTAGCTGTTCATCCGCTGGAAGATGCGGCGGCTCTCCTTGATCGCGTCGATGATCACCGAGAGGCCGGATGCGAGCAGCACGATGTCTGCCGCCGCGCGGGCCGCGTCGGTCGCACCGGAAACCGCAATGCCGCAGTTCGCTTGCTTGAGCGCCGGAGCGTCGTTCACCCCGTCACCAGTCATGCCGACAATATGGCCGTGCTTCTGCAAGACGTCGACAATGTTGTATTTGTCTTCGGGAAACACCTGGGCGAAGCCGTCCGCTTTTTCGATGGACGCCGCGGTTTCCGCCTTCTTTTGTTTATCCCGCAATACGGTGGCATCCAGGATGTTCGTGCCCATGCCTAGTTCACGAGACATTTCCTTGGCTATGGCCAATTGGTCGCCGGTGACCATCTTGACTTTCACGCCCATCTGCACCGCGCTTGCGATGGTCGCTTTAGCCTGTTCGCGCGGCGGATCGGACATGGGCAACACCCCAACGAACTGCCACTTGTCGTCCTGATCGGCGCGGGCCACACCCAGGGATCGGAAGCCGCGTGCCGCAAAATCATCGACGGCTTTTTCTACCGCGGATTTTACTTCCGCGATGTTGGTGGCCATCTGCAGGATGACCTGCGGCGCTCCCTTCGCCACCTTGAACTGTTTTCCGTCGGCTCCCTTTACGGTGGCTTCGGTGCGCTTATGCACCGGATCGAACGGCTGGAAATGAAGGACCTGATAGCTTTTCAGTTCTTTATCGTTCTTCACGCCTCCGATCACGGCCAAGTCGATAGTGTCCTTATCTTCCGCGCGCGAGGCGAGTGCGGCATCAAGGATGATTCGATCGGCAGCAATACCATTGACACAGAATGGATCGCCCAGGGTCAGCTTGTTCTGGGTCAAGGTGCCTGTTTTGTCCGAGCACAGCACATCCACGCCCGCGAGTTCTTCAATCGCCGACAACTTGGTCACAATCGCTTGCTTCTTTGCCAGCAAACGCGCGCCGACCGCCATGGTGACGGATAGCACCGTGGGCATGGCTACCGGGATTGCGGCCACCAGAAGCACCAGCGCGAATTCCAAGGTGCTCAGGACCGGGTCATGACGAAAGAGTGCCAGAGTGACGATTACCGCCACCAGAGCCACCGCCAGGACGATCAGGTAATTCCCAATCTTGAGCACAGCGCGCTGGAAGTGGCTGACGGTATGAGCATCCTGCACCAACTCCGCAGTCTTGCCGAAGTAGGTGTTGGTACCGGTGGCATATACCATCGCGTCGGTTTCGCCGCGCTTGATAATTGAGCCCGAAAAGACTGCCTCGCCAGGTTTGCGCGTTGCGGGCAAAGATTCTCCGGTCAGCGCAGACTGATCGACTTGCACAGGGTCGCCGGCTAACAAGCGTGCGTCTGCGGGCACGATGTCCCCCAACATCAACCGGATGACATCACCCGGCACCAGTTCCGCTACCTTGGGAGTCGCCCATTTTCCATCTCGCAGGGCGCGGGCCTTGGTCGCCAGCTTCGCACGCAATGCGGCAATTTCGTTGCCCGCCTGGTGTTCTTCCCAAAATGCAACTACAGCGTTGGAAAAGAGCAGAAACAGAATGATGAAGAAATCCAGCCAGTGCCTAACCACGCCCGATAGAATCACTGCCCCTTCGATCATCCATGGGATGGGCCCCCAGAAATAGCTCAGGAACTTCAGGAATAGATTGTCTTTCTTCTCCTTGATCTCATTCGGACCATATTTCGCCAGCCGTTTCTCTGCCTCAGCTTGACTCAGCCCTTTCGGGGAGGATCCCAATCTCTTTTCGACTTCCGGCATGGGCAGGGATTTCAGATCGTCCTTGGAATCGGGCTTGGACGCCGACTTCGATTCTGGACCCTTGGGTTTCGCGTCGGGAGTCTTGGCCGGTTCGGCAATGGCTTTCATAATGGATATTCCTTTCTGTCGTCCCTATTCATTGGCTCGGGCTAAAGCGCCTTTAGGTAGGCGAGGACGGACTCGGCGTCGCTGCGCGTCATATGAAACCTGGGCATGGGCTGGCGAAGGGGCTTGCCATTGGTCCAGATTCCGGTAGTCAGTAGCGAAATCATTGCAGCGTCGCTCCCTGGAGGCAAACCGGCAAGCCGTGGCGCCACCATCGGCCACCCCGGCACAGCGCGAGCCGGCTCCAGAAACACCGGAGCGCCCTCCAGCCAGCGTGCGCGGTCCGGCTCGCCGCCCCTGCCTCGAGGTGTGTGGCAGTCACCGCAAGCCGCCACACCCTCAACCAAGTACTTGCCGCGCGCGACGAGATCTGCGCTACTGCTGGTTTTCGCAGTCTCCTCTGCTCGCTTCGTTTCCTGCTCCGTCGCGAGGCATGATCCGCCCACGATGAATAGCAGGAAAGCGATCAATGATCCGGCGATCCAAGACCTTAGATCGCAAACGATATTCGACAATCGAACTCGCATAACGTTGCGCTCCCACTGACGTGCAGTTTTCACTTTGCGAAGCTCCGGCGCGTGTGCGGTCGTCGATACACAACACGGTGGGGGGATCCCACGGCAACATCTCCTCTGGCCAGTCGCAGGGTGGACGCGTGTCGCCGTTTCTGGCGGACTAGCCCTCAGGAGCAAGAGGCCCAGCTGACCTACTTCGCGGCAACCACGGACGCCACCGCAATGGTCGTTCCGTCGGCCGTGCCTGTGACTTTAGCCTGCTCCCAAGCCAACTTGTTGAGAGTCTCTAGCGTCGCTTGATCCGAAGTGTCAAGGGTATAGACCTTGTCGCCGACAACCAAAGCATACTTGGCGCCCTTGTGCACGCAGGCACGAACGCAGGCTGCGGGGGCAAGCCCCTCTGTGTGCTTGGCGCCGCACATGGCGTCGCTGACTTTTCCGGTAAAGGTCTGGGGCGTGCCCGCAGCCATAATGGGCACAACGGCCAATCCTGCACTCAGAACCACCGTCGCCATCAAAACTTGCAACATCCGCAGTCGAGACATAAATCCTCCTCTGTACTCACAGACCTCTGCAACGCTCCGGCTGTGATTTACAAAGTATTGAGTAACCAAGGAACGCCTGTCTGGTCAGAATTGAACACTCCAGCAAGGTTTGGCATGCCACGAAGGCGCTTCCGACAATCGCTGGTTCATTTTTCTAACTCTTTCTCGTTTTCTTCTTGCACCGTGGGATTAACCCACGGCGCGTCGGTGGCGATGAGATGGTCAGCTTCGCCGGGACCCCACGTCCCCGGCTCATAGGGTTGCACTGGCGTAACGTTGCCCAGGATCGGATCGACTGCACGCCATTGCGCTTCCACTACGTCTTGACGAGTGAAGAGCTCAGTCAGTCCGCGCATGGCGTCGCCCAGCAGCCGCTCGTACGGCGGCCTGTCATCCGCAGCCTGCTCGGTGAGTGTGAGCTCCACGTCGCTGCCTGTCATCTGCTCTCCCGGCGTCTTCACCCGCACCCCCATTCCGATGGCGATGTCTGGACTGATTCGCATGCGCAGATGTGCGGACGTGCCGGGCACGATCTCGCCAAAGGTCTCCATCGGCGGCCGTTTGAATTCAACGAACACTTCGGTTGCGGTAACCGGCAGCATTTTTCCTGCGCGTATAAAGATGGGTACGCCGGCCCATCGCCACGTTTCAATGAACAGCTTGAGTGCAATGAAAGTCTCGACTGTGGAAGCCGCGTTTACGCCCGGCACCGACCGATAACCGTTGTACTGGCCGCGCACCACGTCCCCCGGAGCAATCGGCCGTATCGCCTTGAGCAAAGCGGCCTTTTGATCGCGCCAGGCGTCGTGAGCCTCCCCGGTCGGCGGATCCATGGCCAGGATGGCCAGGACTTGCAGCAAGTGATTTTGAACCACATCCCGCACCGTGCCGGCTTCGTCGTAGAACTTGCCGCGATCCTCGACTCCGAACTTCTCCGCCATGGTGATCTGAATGCTTCGCACGTAGTTGCGATTCCAAATCGGCTCAAACATTGGATTAGCGAAGCGGGTATAGAGAATGTTCTGTACCGGTTCCTTTCCCAGGAAATGATCAATGCGGAAGATTCGTTCTTCGGGGAAATAGCGGTGCAGAATTCGGTTGAGTTCTTGTGCCGACGCCAAATCACGTCCGAAGGGCTTCTCCACCACGACACGCGCATTCTCAGCGCAACCCGACTTGGCCAAGCCCTCGGCAACCGTGCCGAATAAGCTGGGTGGAATCGCAAAGTAATGGAGCGGTTGCTTTGCCGAACCCAACTCTTTACGCAGTTGGGCGAAAGTGTTCGGATCGTTGTAGTCGCCATCCACGTAGCGCAAGAGGCCGGTCAGTTTGTTGAACGCATCCTGGTCGAGACCGCCGAATTTTTCGAGGCTGTCCTTGGCGCGCGCTTTCAGTTGATCAAGATTCCAACCTGCTTTGGCCACGCCGACGATTGGCAGATTGAACCCTTCATCGCGAATCAACCTCTGCAGCGACGGAAAGATCTGTTTGTGCGCGAGATCGCCGGTGGCGCCGAAAAACACAAAGGCGTCAGACTGGAAATCCGCCATCAGGCCGCCTCGTGCTTATCGGCAGATTTCACCTTGTGGCCGCCGAATTCGTAGCGCATCGCCGAAAGCAGTCTGGCAGCATATTCTTCGTTGCCACGTGAGGCAAAACGGGAACTGAGCGCAGCGCTAATCACCGGCGCCTTTTGCCACCACATCTTTCACGGCTTGCGGATGCGTGTCCGACACTACGCACTCGTGACCGGCTTTCATCAGCCGTTGCACCATGTTCGAGCCCATTCGTCCCAGGCCTATCATTCCGAGTTGCATTGGTTTCCTCCTCAAATAGTGGTTTGTTGGGTCTGAGAATACTCCCGCTTGCCGTGTTGACTGGAATCAGCGACGGGATAACTCTTCGGCGGTACAGGACTACAGAGTTGGTGATATATGGCCCTGCTCTCAATCACCGCACAGTTCTTGTCGATAATGACCTTCTTCGCCTGCCCGAGGTCGGAAATCTGTATGTTTTTGAGCTGGGTGTCGAGCCCCTCCGTTATGGCTTTACCGCCGGTCAGGAGAGCGATTTCCTGCAACCAACTCTTGCGTTGATCACCCAACCCTGGAGCGCTGACAGCCGCAACTTGCAGGAAGCCACTTAACTTTTTCACGACCAGAGTAGCCAGAGCTTCGCCTTCAACATCCTCCGCGATGATGACCAGGGGCTTGCTTTTGTTCGTGATCTGCTCAAGTAACGGGAGCAGGTCCTTCTTGGAACTGATTTTGCCGGGGTAAGCGAGAATGTAGGCGTTCTCGTAGGCAACTTCCATGCGTTCGGGGTCGGTGATGAAGAACGGTGAGAGGTATCCGGAATCGAATTGCATCCCGCCAGCCTGCGATTTCTCGTTAGCTCTGGACGAAGAAATGCTCCCGCCAGGAATCGCTCCCGATCCTTCCGCATTAGCCAAAATATGTTCGTCTACCGTCGCGAGTTTTGCGGCCATGATTGCAAGCCTCCGCATTCCTGCTTCTCCACTTCAATTTCAATGAGCGGAGCCTGCCTACGGAATCATTGTCGAAGCGATGCGGTGTCGGCTCAACAGCAAGCAGACACCGCTCCCACGATGCGTGCACTACTTCTTAGCCGATGCTGTAGTAGTCGCCGACTTGGACGCTTCGCCTACAGTTTTCTTCGGCGCAGAGTCAAAGTCCGTGACGTCGAAGCGGAAACCATCCTCGACGCCTTTCAAGGCTTGGTTGGCTTCGTAATACTTCCCCGCCTCGATAAGCCGTGCCGCCTCCTTGATCCCGCTCGTGGTCTTATCGAGGGGCGCGACTTCCATTATGAAACTAACGTCGATGTTAGCCAGTTTGAGAGTATCCATCGCCTGCTTGTGTTCGCCTTTCTTCAGCAGTTCGTTGGCCTTGGCGACACCGGCGGATTTTTCAGGTGTTTCAACGTAGTCCTCACCAAGCGTCAACGAACCGTCCACAGGAATCCAGATCGTTGCCGTGGTGCTTGCCTTCGCGCCGGATCCGCGCTGGGCCATGCCCGATGGAGCCTTCAGATCTGATTCTGCCTTGGTAAAGGCAGTGTCATCGGTCTTAGCCTTCTCTAAAGCTGTTTCTGCTTCATTGGTATATGTTTTGGCCTCGGCAGGCTGCCCGTTGAATATTGCGAGACGGGCCAGGCTGACGTCGCGCATCGCCTTGTATCCGTCTTTGGACAGCTTACCCATATCCCGGTCGGCGACAGTTTGCGTGGAAGGTTTCTCCTGAGCGAATGCGGTCAGCGCAACCAATGTAATTGCGAGAGCGACTGCGAATGTGCTGATCTTGTTCATAATCAATTCTCCTAACCTGGTGTCGTTTTGCCAGCATGATGAGGACGAGTACGTCTTGGACAGCAAACTGGCTACCTTCGACAAGTGTCTTACTGGAAATCTTCAAATCGGAATTTCCGTTTTGGCTCCCAGCAGCCCTACTCGATACTTCAGTTTCCGTTCTTGAAACCCGAAGATCCAATAAAAACATGCTGCGCCGTGGCATACTGTTCAAAGTTGTACACTTTGTCGGAGAAATCTCTTCTACCCCGGATATGCTTCCGCCTTTGCGGCAAATGCCGCCACGAAAGTGAAACCTCATCTCATAGCCAATGTCGGGAATGAGCAGTATTGAGCATCTTAGAAGCTGTGAAACGGTGCATCATATATATGGGATGAAGGTTCTCATCTCGAAACAGATGCACTCGTTGACTTGTGCTGCTGCGATTAGGGACTTTTGTGAACAGGTAGTCTGCACACCACGCCGGATCGAAAAATCCGCCTATCGAGGAGATTGAGAATGAACGTCAGCCCTGCGGAACAGGTTTTCGAGGAAGTCCTCCCTTATCTTGAAACACTGGATGCTCAGATTGGTGGCATCATTCAACTGTTGAAGGACAAGGGAATCACCACAACAGAGGAGTTTGCCCAATACACGGAACAGGCCGACAAAGGGAGCAACGTTAGAGAGGTTGGTTTTCGAGCCAGGATGGAATACCTATTTTCTACGGCTGCCAAGCGAGTCTCCTCTGAGTAATGCAAATGAGTAATGCAAACGTCAGGGCAGGACGCGGACTGTTGGGAGGTCTCGACTTCCGAGGACCGCATCCCCGCTCGGCTAACTGCGTGTCACTGGCACGACGCAGACTCTAATGCTTCATCACAATGGCAAGCACTCCGTTCAATGAATCCTGCCATGCATGGGCGATCATTCCAGGGCGAACGCTTCCACGCCAATGGGCCAGAATCCCGAACATTGCTCCGTACAGGCAGATCAGAATCACCATCCGGAGGCCCTGGTACGCGTGCGCCGCGCCGAATGCCGCGGCAGCAAGGAGAATTCCGGCGGGAGCGCTCTTAGTCAGGGCCATGAACTGTCGTTGCAGGTAACCTCGAAAGATCGTCTCCTCGCAAATACCGGCGGTAACGGAGAGCGCTATCCATTCCGTTAGTTCGATACCTCCGTGCGGGAGAATGAAGTCCATATTACGACCCAGCGCGGCGATGCGCAGGAGCCAGCCCAATATCCAAAGCAGCACCCACGCAACGACCCAGAACCCGGCGGCAATTCCAATATCGCGCAGCACCTGGCGGACGGAACGCCAATGATCTCCGAGAACGAGGAGGACAGACGCCCCACTACGCCGCACGCCCGCCACTACCAGAACGAACAAGAGCCATTCAAAGAAAATAATCGCCAGATAAAAGCGCACGCGGTTCGGATTAGCCGCCACGCGCAATTGATCCGCAGAAATCTTATGCCAGAACGCCCAACCGCCCAGCACGGCGAGCACTAAAATCGTGTGGATTGGGCTAGCGACTCGCCGATAGCCGTCCGATGCGGGCTGACCCAAAGCAGAAGTCTCCACGACTACCTCAGCTAGTCACTGCTCGGCGATATTACTGTTGACAATTGCGTTCACGCACGCCGTTACTCCCGCCGCGCATTCTTTTGACAACAAAAGCTACCACACGAACATGCGAGCCCCGGAGCCGGGAGAACGCACTCGCCCGATCTGGACAGAGGGTGCGCGGACGGGAGTCGCCTCACCTTGGTCCGAGGTTGGGAGTTCCGGCCGCGAGGCGCTGACCTCTTCTAACTCGACAGCACCATGACGGTTCATAATCTCGGTAGCCGTGTCCGCCTTTTTTCCGAGACCTGTCGCAAAAACCATGACGCCTCCGCGACGCACCCCTTGAACATAAGCTTCCGCGTCCGCTTCGAGCACCCCGAATGCCGTGAGATCGCGAGTCAACTCCACTTCAAAATCAGTGTGTGGAGTACTCATGAGTCCGCTCCCTGCCATCTCCAGCGGCTCTTTCAAAATGCGGACGTCCGTTCGAAGGAAGCCTGTGGCCTCAAGATCGCGAACAACCTCGTCGGCCAACTCTGAATTCTCAAACAAACCTACTGCAGTTTTTGCCATATTGGCCTCCACCAATCAATTTGTCATCGAAGTTTGGAAACACCTAAACAGAAGTCAACTGCTTGGTGCCGTTGCCGTTGGCGTTGACTTCGCTCTCTTTTTCTTTGTCCCTGCGTTCTTGGCCCAATCCCATGGTCAACGCTGTCATTCCGGCCAGACCGCCTAACTGCATCGTTTCGATGGCGGAACTGGGAACAATGACGATCGTGGAGTTTTGCTTCAACCCTTCATACAGCATGTTCATGCCCCTCAAATGAAAGGCAACTGGATCGTTGGCATAAGTCCTGGCGGCTTCGACGAATTTCTCCGCTACCTGCCGCTCCGAATCGCCGAGAATGACGCGGGCCTGACGTTCGCGCTCCGCTTGGGCTTGCATCGACATTGCGTTCTCCAAAGCGGGAGGAATCAACACATCTTTCACTTCCACCGAGATGACATTGATTCCCCACGGTTCGGTGCGCTCATCGATTATCTTCTGTAAGACCCCGCTGATCTTGTCCCTGCCTTCGAGCATTTCCGCAAGCACCGTCTTGCCGATCACATCCCGCAGGGCAGTTTGGGAGGCCCAATTTATCGCGCTTTGATAGTCGGCCACATCAAGAGCCGCCTTCTTGGGATCCACAATCTTCCAGAACAACACTGCATCTACATCCACCGGCACCGTATCTTTGGTTAGTGTTTTTTCCGCCTTGAAGGAACTGGTGAGCACGCGAGTGTCGAGCCAATAAGGAATGGTTTCGATGAGCGGAAAAATCAGAAACACTCCCGGTCCTTCAAGGGACCGGAACTTTCCTAAACGCAGCACAACCGCCTTGCTCCATTGATCCGCCACCTGGATTGCCGAAGAGATGGCGCAGGCAAGAAAAAACGAGACGGCAAGAATTCCGATGGCTGCGAAGTCAGCAGACGCCCTGTGCATCGCATACGCCAGCGCTGAGCCCGTGCCCAGAACTAAAACGAATATTAAACCTGGAAATGCTCTGCTTCTTTTCATTTCAATAACCTCTTTCTCAATGGCTCGACGGTGTATCGTCTCGCCGGCGAAGTCCCTTCAATTTGCACCGCGAAGCCAGGGTTGGGCGCTTGCACTAAATGGGCAGTCGCCCAAACCATTTCACTTGTGCAGACCTCCTTACGGAAAGCCTGCAAACGATCATCTTCGCCTGGAGCCGTTTATTCAGCTTTAGCTACGTGGACATATCCGCCAAGTTCTTCCACCAGCTCTCGGGCCGATGCAGGTACGGCAACTTTGCCATCGAGAATTTCATGGCGGTTTACATCGTCGCCATACATGGCCTTGTCTCCGCTTTTGTCAGCTTGCATTACGGCACCATCCAGACTCACTCCGGCAAAAACCCCTTTGGACCGCGAGTAAGACAGAATCTCCGCATTCAATTTAAGGTCAGTGCCAGCAGCAGCATTCCGGCCCACGGGTCCGGCCGCTACAGAAGCGTCTGCTCCCAGCTTGAATTTATCGCTCATCAGGCTTTGCAAGGCATGATCATTCATGAAGAGCATCACCAGGTCGGTGGAAGAGCCCCCGATCTGATAACCCACACTTCCGCTATCAATAGCCACAAACATGGGAGCGCTCCAGCCATGCCGGGTGCGACAAGTTGCTAGTCCCCTGCCGTAGCTGCCACCGAATATGAAGGCAAACTTTTTGTCCCCTGGAATGATGGCAATACACTTCGCCGATTCCAGAAGACCCGAAGGAATGCCCTGATCTGGAGTATTCATGATCTCCTTGAAGACCTGGGCAGCTTTCTGGGTGCGATTCACATCATCCTCGCGGTCCGAGGCGATAGCGGTTAGACTTGCAATCGCTATCAAAGTTGTTACCGCCAAAATACGTTTTAACATTGTGATCTCCATTCAATTGTGAACTCGTCAAAAGCAGAGGCCTCGCTCGGAGCAGTGCGGAACCGTACGTTTCCAAAGTACAAGTCACTCGAACGCACATCGGTGTGAACTGGATTTGACGCGTCGGTATTCCTTTCCTGCTGGTTAACGGCAGCGGCCTTTAGACAAAATTCTAGGCGTTACTAATGGGCCATTGCTGGTCAATAGTGAACACTGCAACTGTTTGTGCTCCTAGAGAGGGAGACAGATCAGGAGTTTCCCATCGCACCCTCGGCACTTTTCAATAGGGCGCCATACTTCTCGCACAACTGCTCGCTGTCCCCCTGTAGAAGAATCTGAATCGGACAGTTCAGCAATGGCTCGATCACTCCGACATGGAGAGCACTATGCGGTATCTGAAGCCGTCACGCAGCCAGCATGTGCGGGATAAAGTGAACCTGATTCTTGCTTAGGGTGTTCCTTTGCTCTGGTTGTGAGTGTAAATTCCTGCCAACAACAGTGTCATCCGCAACTCTGGCTCCTACGTTGGGGCTGATCGCCATCTGAAAGCGTGACGGACAACGAGGGTTCTCGAGACCGATGAGGGAGAGAGCACCGAGGCAACATCAAACTCACTTTTCAGCCTGACGAGTAGTTTCCTTTATAGAGCTATAAAACCGCTGCAGAACATAGAAGGCTTGCTTTGAGAACAGCACGAAAATTTCGCAAGTGGCAACAGAAGCGGCAGACGCCAACCCTGCCGCAATCCAGTAAACGCCTCTGTTTACTGTCGTTTGAATCTGGTGGCGGCGGTAGGACTCGAACCTACGACCTACGGATTATGAGACCGTCGCTCTAACCACCTGAGCTACACCGCCAATCCGGAAACACGCGGAAGGGAACCAGGGACAGCCCGGAAATGGGCACAGAATCCCGCAGACGCGGGTGGACGCGTCCCTGACTCATTCTAGAAGTGCGTGGAATGCAGTGTCAATGGAATGTCGTGTCAAACCGCGCGGGTCCATGCGAAACTGGGGCGCATGAAAGTGATTGCTGTGATTCCGGCGCGGCTGGCTTCGACGCGCCTGCCTCGCAAGATGCTGCGCGAGATTGCTGGTGAGCCGTTGCTGGCTTGGGTGTATCGGGGAGTGCGGCGGTGTTCGTCGCTTGACCAGGTAATTGTCGCGACCGATTCAGATGAAATTATGCGGTTTTGCGAGCAGCGAGGCTTTGTCGCGCGCATGACTTCGGCGGCGCATCGCTCAGGCACGGAGCGGGTGCATGAAATCTCAACCGTGCTTGCGGCAGATGTTTATTTGAATGTTCAGGGCGATGAGCCGTTGACCCGTCCCGAACACATCGAGAGTTTGATCGCGGTGATGCAGAGGGCGGGGGTTGAGGTGGGGACGCTGAAGACGCCCGCGGCTGAGGTTGACATCAACAATCCGAGCGCAGTGAAGGTGGTGACGGACGCTACCGGACGGGCGCTGTATTTTTCGCGGGCAACCATCCCGCATGACCGCGATGGCGTGCGTCCGCAATACTATAAACATCTCGGGTTTTACGGTTATCGTAAGGACGCGCTGGACAGGTTCGTCGGCTGGCCGGAGTCATCGCTGGAGCGCTGCGAGCGGCTGGAGCAGTTGCGCTTTCTGGAGAACGGAGTGCCGATCTATGTCGCGGAAACGGCGTTTGATACCGTGGGCGTGGATACGGAGGATGATGTTCGGCGGGTGGAGCAGATTCTGCGGAGGAGCGCTCGACGCTAGCAACATATGAGATATCGGCACGCGGGCGAGGGCGCCCGCGCCACACGTTCAGTGCGAGTTCTCAATGCGAATTCTTAGTGCGACTTGGCCCAGGTTTCTGCGGCGGCTACTCGCCTGGTGATCGCGGGATGGGAGTGGAGTAACCACTCGACCCAGCGCGACGGAGTTTTTTCGGCGAGATTCTGCTCGGCCAATTTGTTCATCGACGAAATGAAGGGTTCGACGCTGGCCACTGACTGGAAGCAATAGCGGTCGGCCTGGCGCTCGTTGAAGCGCGAGTAGGCGTTGAGGGCGGGCATCAGCAAAAACGAAAGGCCGGTCGAGACCAGAATCAGCAACGGCAGATTGGCGAAGTCGTGCATGGTCTCGAACATGTTGCGACGCTCGACGGCGAAGCGCAGAACTTCGTTGGCCAGCCAGAAGCCGAAGAGCGTGATTCCGGCTTGCACGAAAATACTTTTCAGAATGTGGCGGTGCACGTGATGTCCGAGTTCGTGGGCGAGCACGGCTTCGATTTCGTCGTCGGAATAGTTGTCGAGCAAGGTGTCGGCGAGAATGATGCGGCGGGTGGCGCCGAGTCCGGTGAGCGCGGCGTTGGCCTTTTTGCTTTTCTCGGAAAGATGCCACTTGTAGACTCCGCGCACGCGCGTGCCGGCGCGTTCGCTCAGTACGATCAGGCGGCGCTTGAGTTCCTCGTTTTCGAGCGGTTCGAACTTGTAAAAAATCGGGAACAGCACAACCGGCGCGAGTTGCGCGAGCAGCACCACGAGTCCGAGGAAAACCGCCCACGCGATGATCCACCAGTACTGCGGGGTCTCGCGCATCAGCATGTAGAGCAGTTCGACGACAATCGTGGCCATGACCAGACCGATCAGCCAACCTTTGAACTCGTCCCAGAGCCACGAGCGGAATCTCTGGTTAGAAAGGTTATAGCGGTGCTCGATCCGGAAACTGTAGTACTCGAGCGGAATTCCAAGCGCTTTGCTGATCAGCATCAGCATCAGGACGTAGAGAAAAACGGCGTAGATGTAATTCTGCGAAGCACCCCGCTCGGCCAGATCGCGGAGCGTTCCGGTCCAACCGGTGGCCAGGAGCACTATGAGCAGTCCGAAGCCGATCGCGAAATCGGCGATGCCCACCCACCGCTTGATGCGGTTGTAGCGACGCGATTCCGGGGAATCGGCGAGAACCGGAGTGATTTCCTTGGTGGCCATTATGCTGAGTGTCTTTATCCTATCGCGTTCCGCAGCTGGCTTGAACGCGAAAGTGCTGACTCAACGGCCTAGCCGTTCGCTCTCTCCGCCACCAGCATGGACTGCAGAATCTGATCCGAGACCTCCTTGACGGCCGCGGGCGAGTGGGCCAAAAACAAGGTGTTGGTTTTGTCGTTCTCGCCAATCGATTTCAGGGTATCGAAATACTGCGTGACCATCACCAATTGCATGACTTCTTTTGCGGACGCCCCCTCCACTACCTTCTGGAACTGTTCGATCGAGACCTGCAGCCCCTCGATGATGGCCTTCCTTTGATTTGCGATGCCTTGTCCCTGGAGCGCCTTGCTTTCGGCTTCGGCCTCGGCCTTCTTGACCACCAGAATCTTTTCCGCTTCGCCCCGGGCGTTGGCGGCCACCTGTTCGCGCTGGGCTGCGTTGATATCGTTCATGGCCGACTTCACCTTGGCATCGGGAACAATGTCGGTGACCAGCACGTTGACAATTTCGTATCCGAATGTGGCCATATCCGCATCCAGTTCCTGCTTGACCGCCGCCGCGATACTGGATTGCGAAGCGAACACTTCGTCCAGCGTCATTCCCGGGACATGTCCCAGGATCACCTGTTCGACATAGCTTTTGATCTGCGCGACGGGATCGGACAACTTGTAGTAGGCGTCGTAGACTTTTTCCGGACGGACGCGATTCTGCACGGAAATAGGGATGGTGACGAACACGTTGTCTTTGGTCTTTGTCTCCATGGTGAGAGTGATCTG
This sequence comes from uncultured Acidobacteriaceae bacterium, assembly GCA_963747545.1. Classification (GTDB taxonomy): domain Bacteria; phylum Acidobacteriota; class Terriglobia; order Terriglobales; family Acidobacteriaceae; genus Acidiflorens. Next base: position 1,540,911 of record CAVVFQ010000007.1, read on the forward strand.
ATTCACACGCAGACTCACTGTGCCGGTCACGGTATCGAAGAACGGGCGCTTCCAGTTCAATCCAGGCTCGGCGACCCGAAGGAATTTGCCGAAGCGCGTGATGACGGCGACTTCGGCGGTGCGCACGGTGAAAAAGCTTCCAAGAATCAGGTAAAGGAAAATGAAAGCTACGATCGCCAACGGAATCCAGGCAAGTTGTTCCATTCGGTCTTCCCTCCGCTGCTTCTTCTGGAAGCAAGCCAGATTATATCTCTCATTTCCATTTCTTCATTGAAGGCGTCTCGCGGTCAGTCCTGGGCGATCAGTCTTGGGCGATCAGTCCTGCCGTACGAATCTTTCTCCGGCTTCGAGAATTTCTTCGACGAGTTCGGGCTTGGCGGCTTCAACGTAGCAGCGCAGCATATCTTCGGTGCCGGAGGCTCGAAATAATACCCAGGCATCGGCGCCGTTGCCGTACTTGGGAGCGTCGAGGTAGAACTTCACTCCGTCGCGATCCTGCTTGCGCAGGATGGGATAGGCACCGAGCTTCTTCGTCTGCGGATCGGCGGCGCGGCGGATGGCGCCGTTCTTCATCTCATCGGAGATGTGCAAGTCGCGACGGCCATAGTAGTGTGGACCAAATTCACGCTGCAGATCGGCGACGAGTCGGCCGAGCGGCTTCTTTTCTTCCGCCATGACATTCGCTAGCAGGAGCGAATTCAGAATGCCGTCGCGTTCGGGGAGAAAGCGGCCGTATCCGATGCCGCCGGACTCTTCTCCGCCGATCAGAATTTCGTGCTCCATCATAAGATCGGCGATGTACTTGAAACCGATGTTGCACTCGTACAACTTGCGACCATACTTCGCGGCGATGCGGTCCATCATGCCGGTGGTGTTGAAGGCGCGCGCCACGTCGCCCGGCCACTTCTTGTATTGCAGCAGCCAGTTCAGCAGGACGCACATGCACTTGTGCGAATCGACGAAGCTGCCGTCTTCAGCCACGGCGCCGATGCGGTCGGCGTCGCCGTCGGTGACGAGGCCAGCGTGGCATTTCTCCTTTAGTACTGTCGCCTGCAACAGGGCGACGTGCGGCAGTATGGGTTCGGGATTAATGCCGGGGAATAGCGGGTTCACTTCCTGGCGGATAGCCACGTAGCGGATGCCGTGGGCGTCAAATATTTTCGGCAGGACTCCGCGGCCGGAGCCGTACATGGAGTCGATGGCGAACTTGAAATTTGCGCGGCGGATTAGATCAAGATCGGCAAACTGTGAAATGGCTTCGACGTAGGCGGGCTTCAGGTCTACTTCCTCTATTTTCGCGTTGCGGATGTTCGACGCGGGGCCGCCGGGCATAGCGTTGGCGGCCAGTTCTTCTTCGATGAACTTCATGATCGCGGGCGTGGCCGAGCCTCCGAACTTGGCTTTGAACTTCACGCCATTCCAGTTCCACGGATTGTGGCTCGAAGTGATCATGACGCCGCCCGCTGCCCCCAACTTTTTGACGTTGTAGGAAACGGTGGGCGTGGGCACGTAGTCATTGGCCAGTTTCACGGGGATGCCGGCGGCGGCGATTACATCAGCAACGGCGCGAGCGAATCGGCCGGATAGGAAACGAGTGTCGTAGCCGATGATGACGCCGCGGGTAGGATCCTCGTGCTTGAGGACGTAGCTGGCGATTGCTCCAGCCACGCGGCGGACGTTGTCGAAGGTGAAATCGTCGGCGATCAGGCCGCGCCAGCCGTCGGTACCGAATTTGATTTGGGTCATAGGTGGTCGTTGGTCGCTAGTCGTCGGTCGATGGTCGTTGGCGAAAGGCCTATGGTCGTCGGTCGTCAGCCGGTCGCTACTGCAGATCCCTCACTTCGTTCGGGATGACAATCTCAAAAAAACATCGCTAACGACCAACGACAGACGACTAGCGACCGCATTCCGACGTGCCTCTTCATACCAGGTTCTTCAACTTCTTTTCGTCCAGATGCTTCACCACTTTGCCTACATCTTGCGACTGGTCGAGCGTGGTTACAAGCAGGGCGTCTTCGGTCTCGACAATTACCAGGTTGCTCACGCCGACCAGGGCGACAAACTTTCCGGGGGCGTGAACGTAATTGTTCTTTGCATTCAGGGCAAAACTTCCTGACGCCGAGACTGGGCTTCCATCGCCGGATTTCGACTTGGCTGCTCGGTGTTCGTGCAACGAGGCCCAGGAGCCCAGGTCGTTCCATCCGAAATCGGAGGGCAGACAGAAGATGCGCGATTGGGCTTCGCCCTTGGCCGAGCGGGGTTCGAGGATCGCATAGTCGATGCTGATGTTTTCGGATTTCGGGTAGAGCTTACGAAAGATGTCCGCGAATTTGGGCGTGCCATACGCGGCGGCAATTTTTTCGAGGAGTACTGCGGTGTTCGGCAGATGCTCACGCAGGGCGTCGGCTAGCGTGTCGGCGCGCCAGAGAAACATGCCGCTGTTCCAGAAATAGTTGCCCGCGCTGACAAACTGCCTGGCTGTGGCGAGATCCGGCTTTTCGGTGAAGCGGCGCACCGGCAGCGAGCCGTGTGGATCGGGAACACCGTCCCTGTGCGAATCAACCCTGTGCGAATCCACCTCGATGTAGCCGTAGCCGGTTTCGGGGCGTGTCGGGCGGATGCCGAGAACGACTATGTTTTCTCCAGCAGCGGCGATTTCGATGCCTCGGTTGAGAGTCGCGCGGTATTGGGCGGGATCGGCGATTACGTGATCGGAGGGAAACAGGCCGAGCACGGCATCGGGGTCGCGACGAAGGAGGAGAAATGCGGCTAGTCCGATGGCGGGCGCGGTGTTGCGTCCGGCGGGCTCGGCGATGATTTGCTTTGCAGGAAGCTTCGGCAGTTGCCTGAGGATGGCGGGGCGCAGGTCATGATTGGTGATGATCCAGAAGCGGCTGGGCGCGGTCATGGGTGCGAGGCGCGCGACGGTTTGCTGGATCATGGTCTGCTTGCCGTCGAGCGCGAGCAGTTGCTTGGCGCGGCGCTTGCGGCTCAGCGGCCAGAAACGCGTGCCCCGTCCGCCGGCGAGAATTACGGGATAGAAGTGCGGGTTCGTCTTCACGGTCGTCTTCACGGTCGTTCGAAGCCTAACATTTGCGCGGCGGGCGGCAAAATCTTTACCACAGGGAGCACAGAGGGCCACAGGGGAAATCCGGCTTATTGTAGCCGGGCGGGGACGCCCGCGCTCCACTGGCGGAATTTCACATGCGCGTGGCGGGCTCGGGCACGGTACCGCTGGGGACGCTGGCTTTCAGGAACTCGACTGCCCACTGCGGGCGCACCATGAAACTTTGTACCACGGCCGGAATCACTACCGCGTCGCCCTTGGTTAATGTCACCGGGTCGCGGCCTTGCGCTTCCACAACTCCGCAGCCTTCTACTGCCACCAGAATCTGGACGGAGGTATTACCGGCATCGTCCGTCGTTGAGAATACATGCGGCTCCTTCAACTCAAACATATCGACCGTGAAGTAGGGCGCGGCAATCATCGAAGAGTACCGGCTCTTGCCGCCGTGGATGCTGACGGGCGCGGGGCGGATTACTTTGCCGGAGGCAACGTGCTCTTTGACCGCGGCTAGGCCGCGTTCGAGATGCAGCGGGCGCGGGCGTCCGTAGTCGTAGAGACGATATGTAGTATCGGATTGCTGTTGCGTCTCCAACAGGACGGCACCAGGTCCGATCGTGTGCACCGTGCCGCCCGCAACGTAAATCATCTCGCCCTGATAGATGGTCATCCAGTTGAGCAGCTCTTCCGCGCGCTTTTCATGGATGGATTGTTCGAATTGAGCCACGGTAACGCCGGGCTTCAATCCGAGCGCGATCTGCGATCCGGGCTTGGCGTGGGCTACGTACCAGCATTCGGTTTTGCCCCAGGGCTCGCCGAAGCGCTGCGCCGTGGCGTCGTCGGGGTGAACCTGGACGGAGAGTTTGTCCTCCGGAAACAAAAACTTGAGAAGCAACGGAAAACGCTGCGGGTCGCGTGCGGCGGTGCCTACGAGTTCGGCGCCGAAATCTTTGCTCAGGTCCGCTAACGAACGTTTCGCCAGCGGACCGTTCCTGACTATGCAGTTGTCGCCGGTAAGCCATGCTTCTCCGATGCGTTCGCTGAATTTGTGATTGGGGTAGATCGCGGAGAGGTCGAGCGTGCCCCAGGGACGCGGGTCGAAGGCGGGCTGCATCAGGAGTGGGTAGAGTTGGGTCATGGAAACTTAGAGTGTTCGACAATCATCTTCATATGAACTTCTTGCGGCTCTCAAAAGCCGATACTTCCCGACCGTCGATAAGAATGTAGGGGTCCTTCGACTCCGCGGGAACTTCACTCCGTGAAGTTCCTGCTCCGCTCAGGATGACAACTCGAAACTTATGCCATGAATTTCAGAGGACGCGGCCTACAGCCCGCCGAAGAACTTGCGCATGCGCTCTAGCGCCTTGTCGAGATTTTCCATTGATGTCGCATACGAGATGCGGACGTGCTCGGTCGTGCCGAAGCCTTCTCCGGCAACGGTGGCGACGTGCGCCTGGTGCAAGAGTCCGTGCGCGATGTCGGCGCCGGAGTTCATTCCACTCTTGCCCCCGTTCCGGTCAAAGAATGCAGAGACATTCGGATAGACGTAGAACGCGCCTTCCGGCATGGTGCATTTGACGCCCGGAATCGCGCGCAGGCCGCCTACGATGTGGTCGCGCAGTTTGATGTATTCGGCGCGCATTTCTTCGACGCACTGCTGCGAACTGCTCAGCGCCGCGACCGCCGCCTTTTGCACGATCGACGTCGGATTCGAAGTCGATTGACTCTGCAGTTTCTGGACAGCGCTCACGACCGGCGCGGGGCCCAGCGTGTATCCCAGACGCCAACCGGTCATGGCGTAGGTCTTCGAAAGCGACCCGACCACTAGAAAACGGTCACGATATTCGTTCAACGATCCGACCGAGAAATTCTTGCCGGTGTAGTTGAGATAGACATAGCATTCGTCGGAAATCACCCAAATGCCGCGCTCATGCGCGAGGCGCACGACGGAGGTCATATCCTCGGGACTCATCACCGCTCCCGAAGGATTCGATGGCGAATTCAGAATAATCAACTTTGTTCTTGGGGTAATCAACCGCTCGACCATTTGCGCGGTTACTCGGAAGCCTTGGGACTCATCGGCTTCGAGCAGCACGCAGTTGCCGCCGACGTAGCGGATCATGTCTTTGAACGAGACCCAATAGGGCACGGGGAGGATCACTTCGTCGCCGTGGTCGACCAGCACCGAGATGACGTTAAAGAGGGCATGCTTGCCGCCCACCGAGGCGCATGTTTCCTCGCGCTTGTAGGCGGAGCCGAAATCGGCCGCGTGGCGACGGATGATGGCGTCTTTGAGTTCGACTGTGCCGCCGACGGGCGTGTACTTTGAGAAATTGTTTTGGATGGCCGCAATGGCCGCGTCTTTGATGTGTTGCGGCGTCGCGAAGTGCGGCTCGCCGGCGGTCGCATCGACCACGTCGATTCCCTGCTGTCGAAGTTTCTCCGCTTCGGCCACGGCGGCCAGAGTCGCGGAGGGTTCGATGCGGTTGATGCGTTCGGTCAGGCGGACGGGGTGGGTCACGGGTGCGATTACGGTGCTCATAGTCTCTTTTTCCTGAACTTGCTCTTGGCTTCGGACGGCGACTTGACTGCGGGTTGCTCGCCATTCTCGAATTTATGAGCCACGTCTATTTTCTCACGAAGCTTCCGTTCGACGAGTTCAGGCACCAGGCATTCGATGGATCCGCCGAGCTGCGCGATTTCGCGTACCAGACGCGAGCTCAGATAGGAGAACCTTTCCGCGGGCATCATGAAGACGGTCTCCAGACCGGGCTGTAGCTTGCGATTCATGAGCGCCATCTGCAGTTCGTATTCGTAATCGCTGATGGCGCGAATGCCGCGCAGGATGACTCGGGCTTCGACGCGCAACGCGTAATCCACGGTGAGGCCGGCGAAGGTGTCGACCGAGACGTTTTCAAAGCCCGAGGTCATCGCCTCCAGCATCTTGCGACGGTCGGCGACGCTGAACAATGGGTCTTTCTCGGGATTGCGGAGAATCGCGACGACCAGTTCGTCGAAGATCTTGCTGCCGCGCTCGATCAGGTCAAGATGCCCGTTGGTCGGAGGATCGAACGATCCGGGATAAATGGCTTTGATGCGCTTCACAGGGGCCTCAGTCGACGACAAGGTCGAAGAAAAGAGGATTGTATGCGGGGGCTGGCGTGCATGGCAATCGGAGGGGATTTTCGGTAGTGGTGCAGCAGTTTTCAAACTGCACCACTACCGGATTTTCACTTCGGATCGGTCCGGTAGCTCCAGAAGCTCGCCATCTGCTCCTGCAGAACGTGGAAGGGAGCCTCGCGCGCTTCGGGCGTTGTACCGATGGCTGCGTTTTCGCGCACCGCATCTTCGACTATGTGGTGCAAGGGCGCAAGCTCGCACACCGGATCGGTGGCGCTGGCATCGCCGGTCAGCAGAAAAGCCTGGCAACGGCATCCGCCGAAATCTTCTTTTCGGCGGTCGCAGGAGCGGCAGGGCTCGGGCAGCCAGTCTTCGCCGCGAAATTTCTGAAATGCTTCGGAGTTCTCCCAGATCCAATCGAGAGTGCGTTCGCGCACATTGTCAAAGCTCATGCCTGGAATCACGCCGGCCGCATGACAGGGCAGCGCGCGGCCGGCGGGATCGATCAGCAGTAACTGGCGTCCCCAGCCGCCCATGCAGGCTTTGGGAAAGCGGGCGTGGTAGTCGGGAATGACCATGTCGATGCGAACTTTGCCGCGGAGTCGCTCCTCGGCGGCGGCAACCACAGCCACTGCGCGGTCGAGTTGCGCTCGGGTGGGGAGCAACGCCGACCGGTTCTGGAGCGCCCAGCCGTAGTACTGGGCGTGCGCGATTTCCATGCGATCGGGATGGAGCGCTTCGAGCGCGGCAATCATTTCTTCCAGGTGCTCGATGTTCTGCCGGTGAACGACCAGGTTGGTGGTGAAGGCAATGCGATGCTCGCGGATCCACGTAGCCAGTTCGAGCTTGTGCGCGTGTGCGCGGGCTCCGGCAATCCAGTTGGCGGGGCCTTCGGTCGAATCTTGAAAGCTGAGTTGGATGTGGTCGAGGCCGGCTTCCACGAGTTGGGCCAGACGCTCGCGCGAAAGGCCGATTCCAGAAGTGATCAGGTTGGTGTAGAGATGCGACTTGCGCGCGCCCTCGATCATTTCGACCAGATCCGGGCGCGCCAGCGGTTCGCCTCCGGTGAGATGAAGATGAAGAACGCCGAGCGCGGCAGCCTCGCGGAAAACCCGCAGCCAGTCGGCGGTGGCCAGCTCTTCCTGGCGCGACGTCAGCTCCAGCGGATTCGAGCAATACACGCAGTGCAGCGGGCAGCGGTGCGTGATCTCGGCGATCAGGGCCAGCGGATTGGAAAATTTATTCATTGAATCATTTAGTCGTTTAGTCATTGAAAACCAATGATCAATACCTCAATGATTCAATGACTAAATGACTCAATAGTCGATGATGCGCTTGGCGTGCAGTTGCTCCAGAAATGTCTGGATGTCGGCTCGGATCTTGCCTTTTGGCGCCAGCATGAACTGCGCCTCTAGTTTCTGCACGATTTCGGCGAGCGAGAAATGGCCGTTGCAGAGTTCAAGAATGATGCGGCCGGTTCCTTCTACGCGGATCGCGCCTTCGGGAAAGAGGACGACCGGCGCTTCGGTGGTTCCGCCCCAGCGGCATCCCGGGGCAAACTGCGGAACGCTCACGTCGACGAGCTCAGCCACGATTCGCCTCAATCCGAAAGGCGCCGGGCGGCGGCCAGCCCGGTTCGACGTACGCGAAATACAGTGCGTCGAGCTGCGCCCAAAGAATGTCGCACTTGTCGCGCAATGCTTGAATGACGCCCTCTTGTCCCTCGCGTGTTGCGGCGTGGTCGAACACGTACTGGAGCGCAAAGGCGGCGTCTTCCGGCGCTTCGGTCAGCCGCGCCTCGAAATAGGCGAGCCCGGAAGCGAGCCAGGGATAGTGCTGGCGTAGTTTCTCCATGCGCAGCGTGATCAAGTCGCGGGAAAAAAGTTCGGTCAGCGACGATGCCACGCACTCGAGAAATGGCCGCGTGCGCACCAGGTTGAGATATTCATTTCCGATGAAGCGGGTAGCGGGCAGAACTTCACGGCCACTTGTCACCCGTTCACGATCGAGACCGGTCGCTTCGGCCAGCTTGATCCAGCGCAGGATTCCGCCATCGCGTTGCGAGTCGCCGTCGTGATCCACAATGCGTTTTCGCCAGACGCGGCGGAATGACGGATCGGTCGCGCGCGAAAGAATGATCGCGTCTTTGATTGGAATCATCGATTGGTAGTAGTAACGGTTCAGCGCCCAGGCCTGCAACTGTCCCCTGCTGAGTTTGCCTTCATGCATGAGCAGGTGGAAGGGATGCTGGTGGTGATAACGCTGTTCGCCGACCTGGCGCAGCGCCGCGCGTAGTTCCTCGAAGGTCAGCTTGGCAGTGTTTGACATATTTCCGGGGGCTTTTTCAGGAACTATAGTTCCAGTTGCCAATTATCCTCCGCCACTTCCCATCCAGCTTGGCGCACGGCCTGGTGTTCGGGACTCGCCTCGTTGAGGATTGGATTCGTGTTGTTGAGGTGAATGAACATCTTGCGTCCAATTTTAATGCTTCTCAGCAGGCGCAGACTTTCTTGCACCGGAACGTGCCCCATCTGGTGCGCGGTCTCGCCGCTGCCCTGGACGCGTTTCAGTTCGTCGTCGCTCCAGAAGGTGCCATCGAATAGAAGCATGTCGGTTCGAGCTATCTTTTCGAGCAGCACATCGCTGAGGCTGCCGACGGCGGGAACGTAGGCGACTCGTTTGCCCGATGAAGATTCGAAGAACAACGCAGCCGTCGCTTCATCGCGGGCGAGGTCTTTCGCCTGAGTCTGAACATATTTCGGATAACGGCCGGAAAGGTAGTGGACCTCACATCGCAGTCCGGAGTCTTTTCCATCGGCGGACAACAAAGGGAAAGGCGCGTCTGATTTCATCGGTGTCCAGACCACCTGCGGGTCGACGCGGTTCAACATACCGAACATGCTGTTCTCTTCCCGCAGAATCCGCAAGATCGAAGGAGCGGCATAGACGCGCAGAGGCTGAAGTTCACGGAGCAGAAGCAATCCCGCTACGTGGTCGAGGTCGGCGCTTCCCAAAACCACGCCAGCGATTGGAGAATCGCGCGGAGTATCGCGTAAAGGCCGCGGATGAAGCTGCGGAGAGCTTTCGATTTGAAACGCCAGGTCGGGAGATGCTCCGGCCAGAAACCAGGTGGAGCCGTCAGCGCTCAGCGCGAGTTGGGATTGCGTTCGCGCCTTGCCGGAGAATTTGTTCTTGCGCGCGTTCTCACGCACGTTTTCACGTATGGCGGAACAGTTTCCGCAGGAGCAATTCCACTGCGGGAACCTACCCCCGGCCGCAGAACCGAGGATCTGAATGCGCATCTTCTTTTTGCAGGTTTAGAGTTGTGCGCTCACGTAGGAATTGATTTCGCAGCAGAGAACAACTTCTTCGAAAACGGGAGTGGTCCAAGCCATAACTATCACCTTTTGGGTCTAGATTTTCCTCGCCTAGCCCCCAGGGCGCGGCGTGGTGGGGATAACAAATCATATCACTATGGGGGTTGCTTTCGTCGGGGAAAGTTAGGGAGACACGTGGCCCAAAGGGGCCATATTCCCCGTCGTTGGGACAAGCGGGTGTTCCAGGTTATAGTTATGATTCCAAGCGACTTATGTGGAATTAGAAAGGTACGCCGCCGTCGCATGTTTCGCTTCGACAGAAAGTCAAAGGCCGCGGGCGAGGGCGCCCGCGCCACACTTTCCCGCGCTACACTTTTACTGGGCGGCCTCTAGCAGGCCTTTTTCGGCTTTTTCCTGGCAGTCGATGCAATGGCGGGTCCAGGGAACGGCTTCAAGACGCTTGGCGTTGATTTCCTTGCCGCAGGAGACGCACTCTCCGAAGCTGCCTTCGCGGATGCGCGCGAGAGCGCCATCGACCATGTTCAGCAACTGGCGGTCGTTGTTGCTTTGGCTGAAGAGGAATTCCTTGTTGTAGGAACTGGCGGCGCGATCGGCGACGTCTTGAGTGGCCTCATCGTCGGCGGTGCGGCCGTCCTGCTGATTGCGGACAACCATGTGGCGCAGTTCGTTGCGCCGGGTCTCCAGTCTTTTTCGGAACGCGTCTAGTTTCTTCTTATCCATGTTTCGTGCCTATGTTTGCTGCCTATGATTGCCTGCTGAGAAGCAGAAGTCGCGGCTCACAGGCCCTCATCTCGCATGAAGTCAAACAAGTATCGTAAGCGCGGGAGAGAGGAAGCGTCAACTGGATCGGGTCATCGAAGGTCAAAGGCGTAGCTTACGGTTTGTTCGCTCGGCCGAGCGCGGGCGCGGGGTACTCGGGAAGTTCCTGCTTGGCGGATTGCGTCCGCTTGACCTGCAACTCGTCGAACAGAAGCGCGGGGCTGGCGACGCTGAACCAGACGGGCTCGGAACGATCTTCGATCTGGGGCGCGGTTCCGGCGGCGATGAGATCGCTGCGCAGGGAGCGGACGTCGAGATCTCCGAAGACGCCGCCGCGAACGAGTTCTTCATGTCCGTCTTTGGTCCAGATGCGATAGAGAAGGCGCGGCTCGAGCCCCGGGCCCATGGTTTCCACGTAGAGTCCGTAGGGCAGATCACGGTTCTTGCAGAGTTCGATCAACTTTGCCTTAAGGCCGGCATCGGGCTGGGGATCGGTTGATTGCAAAATAAGATTGCCGGGATGAGGCGCGGGCGAGCCGGCTGGGGCGGCGCGTCCGTGACCATTCGAAGCGGGGAAGTCGCGGATGGGTTGGCGTCCGATGAGATACGAGATGAGTTGTCCCTTTTCGATCAAAGACACGCGCTGGGCTTTCACGCCTTCGTCGTCGAGCGTGTAGTTGCCGAACACGGGCTGGCCGGAAACGTTGGAAATCGTCGGGTCGTCGAGCACATTGATGAAATCGGGCAGCACGCGGGCTTTGTAGCTGCTGGACCATTTCCCGGTGGTGCGGGCGTTTTCGCCGAGTTTGGGCTTTCCGCCGAGAACATTCGGCTCAATCAGTTCGGTCACGACGCTGGCAGCGGCATCATTCGAGAACAGGACGGGCCCGCGGTATTCCTCGTCGACTACCGGAGCATTACGCAGCGACTTCAGAGTCGCGAGGATGCGGGCAGTGGTCTTCAAAAATTCTTCGCGGGTGGGGAGTTCTTTGAGATCGTTGCCCTGATCGGCGTGCGACCGGCGCAGCAACATGCCGTCGGGAGCCTGGGTTGAACCCGAAATGGAAATGACGTAGTGGGCGTGACCCGAGCGGGCAACCGTGCCCTCGGAATTCAGGAAGTAACGATTGTCGACGGTGAAACGCAGCGCGGACTCGAAAGTCTCGAGTTCTTTGTCAGTGCGATATTGGGCAGAAGCTTCTTCAAGGAGGTGAAGCCACGGTGTAAAGTCCGCAGAAGAAAAACGGGCGAGGGGCTCGATCGCTTCGACCGGAGTGGCCTTGGCGAAATCGTCGACGGGCTCATCGACTTTCAACTGCTTGAGGGCAGCCTGCTTGGCGGAGAGCGCTTCGCTGGCTGCCTTGTAAGCGCGATCAGTGGCGAGCCAGATGCGGTGGCGGATGGCAAAGACGTCATCATCGGATGAGACCAGATCGACGGCGCCTTCTCCGGTGCCGTAGAAACTGTCCTGCTTGTAGTCGCCGACACGGACTACGACGCGCAACAGGCGGCCGTGGTTGTGTTGCTGATTGCGCAGGGCTCCGAAGACGGCGCTGGCATCGAACTGGTCGATCTCGGCGACGCGGTACTCGATGTAATACGGCGCGGCCACGTTCTCCATTTTCAGCTTGGCTTTGGAGCGGTCCATTTCTTCGCGAAGAGCGCGGAGGACGACGTCGGTGGAAGCGGGGTCGGCAGCGCGGGCGGGAGTTGAGAGGGCGCAAAGGATCACGCACGCGAGGAGTGCAAATATTGTTGTTGGGGCGCACGGGAAACCGCACCGGCTAAAGCCGGATCCAAGAGCAAGCCGTTTACCGCAGCGCTGAAGCGCTGCGCCACCCAAAAGCGTGCGTGACAGCGACAAGGCTTGGCCAATCACTTTTTGCCGCGTCATTGTTTGCCTCCTTTGTCGTCGGTCGCGCCGGGCGGGGGTGGAAGGATGGGAGGACGCGTGTCGCCGTACTTTCGCTTTTGAACCTCCATCTCGGAAAAGAGCATGGCCGGAGCGGCTGCGGATACAGGAACGCTGCCGGATTCGGCTCCGCAAATGCCGTTGAAGACGCTGGTGGTGTCTCCGGTGGCGGCGATCTGGGTCAATATGGTGAGCGGGGTGCCGACGATGTCGACGCCGCGGACAAGTTCATCGGGACGGCCATCCGCATAAACCCGCCAAACCATGACGGGCAACACCTGGAAAGCCTGCGGCAGGTCGCGCGTGGTCAGGGTGAATCCGCCCTGGATGTCTTCGAAGTAGAGACCGTAGGGCTTTCCCTGCTTCTTAATTTCTTCGATGAACCGGGTGCGCAGTTGGGCGTCGGGCATGGTTTTCGAAGAACTGACGATGAGATTGCCCTGGCGTCCGACCGGCATTCGCCCGGCTTGGGCGCGGCCATGCCCGTTCGAGTTGCTGAAGTTCTTCACCGGCAAGCGTCCCATCAGAAAATTTTTCAGGACGCCGTCCGTGACTACCTCGACGCGCGCGGCGGGAATGCCATCATCATCGTAGCGATAGAAGCCAGAGAGCTCGGTACCGTCGAGGGTGCGCAAGGTGGGATCGTCGGCGACGCTGAGGAAGTCGGGCAGGATTTTTTCATTCACTTTCTTAGTGAAGGTTTGGCCTTCGTCGCGGCCGCGCTGGCGCTGTCCTTCGACGCGATGACCGAGCACTTCATGAAAGAAAACGGCGGCGGCGCGGCCGGAAAGCAAAGCGGGACCACTAAAGGGTTCAGCCAGCGGAGCAGCACGCAATGCGCTTAAATCGTTCGCCATCTTTTGCACGCTCGCTGCTATTTCCGCTTCTGAAGGAACTTTTGCCGGATCGGAAAACTGGAAAGTCTCCACGCGCATCAGCTCCATGCCGTCGTCAGCGCGGGTTTCGGCCTGGATCATGATGCGGAAGACGGCGTCGGCGGTCACGATCTTCGTGCCTTCGGTTGAGACCAGATAGCTGAGACCCTTGGTGGCGGAAAGAAAGACCAGGGACTCCTCGACCTGGGGATACTGGCGGAACGAGGCAGAATAGCGGCGAGCGAGTTCTTCCCAGGTTTTTTGCTCAGGAAACGGAGGCAAGGGAGTTTTGTCGATGTAAGTGGAGGGTTTTTCCTGGGAAAAGTCGGGCGAGTCGTCTTCGTCCTTGGCGCGGACGGCGGTCTTGGTCTTGACGTTGGTGTAGCTCTGGCGCGCCTTGCGGTATTGTTCGTAGGTCAGTTTCCAGAGGACGCGGGCAATGGCGTCGGGGTCGTCTTGCTCCGGGAGCTGGCCGGAGGTAATGCCGGAGGAGCGCTCCTGGTCGTGGGTGTTGTCGAGCGCGGGAGCGCCGATGCGCATGCTGACGTCGGCGGAACGGTGGCGTACGTGAGCGGAGTTCAGGATGCCACCCTGGGCGCTGAGGATGAAAAGCGATTCGCCGTCGGTGACGTTGTAACTGGTGAAGTAGGGAGCGGGATCCTGCTTGGCGAGTTCGGCCTGGCCGCGATGCAGCTCTTTTTCCATGGTGGAGAGGAGCAGATTGCCGGGTGTGTTGAGCGGCGTTTGAGCGCTTAGCGGCTTTTGCCCAAGCAGGACAACCAGGACCAGAAGAATCGGAACCAGAAGAGAGAAGAAGGAAGCGGTCTTTTCAGATTTCATTTTTTCGAACTTCATTTTCGAAACATCATTGGAAACCGCGAGTGTACAGGACCGGGAGGAACAAAAAAAGCGGCCCCTTGCGGGGCCACCCTTTTCAAAGAGGCGAATTGGCGGGAATCAGAGGAAAGAAAGCTAGTTGACGCCGCTCCGGGACAGGAGCGGACAGAGTGAGATGTCGAGAACATCGAGAGTGAAGTTTTCCAACGGTTGCGGCCTCTTCAGCTGCCCTGGAAATGAGCATTTGCGGAACCAAAATGGTAACTGGGAGTCAAGCACGAGGCCACATTTTTGGAACCTGTTTAAAATCAGTGCTTTAGGGTAAATCACTTAGGTCCAAAACGGGAAAATGGGATCGGACAGGGCCGCATTTCGGGTGCATAAAACTGCACATAATTATGGGCAGAAGTTGCGCTTGGCAGCTGGACGGGGCAGATCCCCGTCACCACACAAAACAGGGCCTCTGGCGAATCGGCGGTGATTTTCCCAACTGTTGCTTCTAGCTGTCGCCGGCAACGGTACGGACCTTGCCGGGCAGGAAATGGTAGGGCGGCCAGGGGCCGGTCACGACCATCTGGCAATTCTTGAGTTGCTTGGCGGCGGTGCTGTAGCGATTCTGATATTTCTCGATGGACTTGGTGTCGATGAGGTGAGCGATGTCGAGCAACATGCCGTCGGCATCCACCTTCTTGCAGCTGACTTCTTCCTCTAGGGGGTTGAAGAGCTTGTGCACTTGGACGGAGAGGGCGCGGGCTTTGGTCTGGCGCTCGCGTTCACGCGATGCTTTCTCGCGCAGCTTGGTAAGGTACTCGCGGCCGACCGTATCGGGGAGGACAATCTCTTCCATGGAGCCGCGGAGAGAACCGTCGCGGACCATCAGCTTGATGCGCATCTCGGACTTGCCGCGGAGGCGGGCTACGCTCTCGCAGAAAGTACGCCGATTGCTTCGAACCGCCTGCCGGATGGCATCTTCGGTGTCGAAAATCGTTCCGAAGCGGAAGGGCAGGACGGTGGAGGTTCGGAAGCTCTGGCTGACCACGCGGGCGTGCTCGAGAACGGACTTTTCGTCGAGTTTGGAGGTAGCGCGGTCATATTCACTGACGATCACCGCGAATTCCCCGCTGGGGTAGCTCATGACGGGAGCCGAGTTCACACCTTGAATTCCATCGAGAACGAAGGGACGACGGGAGCGGACACCGCTAGCTAGGGTCTGGTGTTCCGTGAGGCAGTACGCGTACCACGACATGCATTCTCTCCGAATTGCACCGGGGCTTTGAGCACCCCTTTAGATTTACTCTAAGGCTAGGGCTGCGCTTCTACCTGGAAGATTGTTGTTTTGTCAGAAAAGGTGGCCGCGAAATACTGCGTCCAAAGCCATATTACTTCCGGTCCGTGTTATTTGCAACCTTTCTTATAGTAATTGCATCGGCGATTGTCTCAATTTGTTACGAATACGTTTTTGGCGTGTGGCGCGGGCGGTTCCAACGCGTCAGCCGCGCTGCAAATCGTGGAGAGCTGCATTCTAATGTCTCCGTCGGTCATATTCCCGTCGTGTCGATTCCCGCCCGACGGGCCAATGGTGCACATTCAGGCAAAGCATCATAGGGACTGTAGAATAGGGGCATGCAGAAGTTCTGGGACAACACGGATGCAGCGGTGGGCCGGACGGGCGAGACGCCCGTCCCCACACGACCCGGCCCCGAGCAGACGCGGGTGTTTCCGACGGGCCTGCAGATTGGGAACGTCCGCATCGCTCCCGCTACCGTGCTTGCGCCCATGGCTGGGGTTACGGACACCGTCTTCCGCCGGTTCATCAAGAACCTCGGCGGATGCGGCCTGATCATGACCGAGTTCACTTCGGCTGACGGGGTGCTGCGGGACCAGCGCGTCCGCGGACGGTACCTGCACTTCTACGAAGACGAGCATCCCATCTCGGCGCAGCTTTTCGGGAGCAGTCCGAGGGTGCTGGCCGATGCGGCGTGCCTGGTGGAAGACCTGGGCTTCGACCTGGTCGATCTGAATCTCGGGTGTCCGGCGAAGAAAGTGGTGAAGTGTAACGGCGGCTCGGGGCTGCTGCGCGATCTGCCGCTGATCCGGCAGATTTTCGAGGCGGTGCGCGCTGCCGTGAAGATTCCCTTCACCGTGAAGTTTCGCGCCGGATGGAGCGATGATGAAATCGTCTGCGTCGAACTGGCACGCATGGCCGAAAGCTGCGGCCTGGGTGCGGTTGCGCTGCATGCCCGGACGCGTGAGCAGGGCTACAGCGGCAACGCTCGCTGGGAATGGATCGCCTCGGTCAAGCAGGCGGTGAAGATTCCGGTGATCGGCAATGGCGATATCCGTTCGCCTGAAGATGCCTGCGCCATCGTCGCGCAAACGGGATGTGACGCGGTGATGATCGGAAGGATGGCCCCGGCGAATCCGTGGATCTTTCGGCAGATTGAGCAGTATGTTGGAGGAGCGCTCAGCTTGGACGGGGCGGAGCCCCGTCACCACACGGCCTACGACGAACCCACAGAAGGTGATCGCTACCAGATGATCCGGACTTATTTCGAGATGTTGATCGAAGAAGAAATGCCTGGGACGGAAGGAAAGATGAAGCAGTTTGCGTCGTGGTTTACTCATGGCGTGCCAGGGGGCGCGGCGCTCCGAAAAGCGATCTACGAGGCTAAGAGCGGGCCGGAGATACTGGGGCGGGTGGAAGAATTCTTCGAAGCGAGGCTCACGGCGATTGCGCCGGTCATTTCGGCCTAGCGGGAACGCGGGCGGGTTCGCCCGCGCTACACGAGAGTGGGCTTCTTCAGGGCCAGGCGCCCCCGCTCGCCGCGTTCCACGTATCCCCACGGCGTCTGGTCATCGTGCGTGAACACGGTCAGCCATCTCTCTGGGATCGCTTGCGCGTAGTACTTCTTGCGGCTCTCGATGGTTTCGAGCGGAAACAGATCGAAGGCCATCACCCAGGTCAGGTCGAGATGGTTTGAGGTCGGTATCAGGTCGGAGATGTAGCAGGCTTTCTTTTTTTCGCTGCCCGCGCCGCCACTTTCAATGATCACCGCCTGCATATTGGCGGTGTGACCGGGAAAGACCTTGACCGAGATACCGGGTGTAAGCTCTCGATCGCCGTCCAGCAACACCATCTGGCCGGTCTCGATCAGCGGATCATAGTTCGGGCTCATGTAGCTGATCGCGTCGCGCTCCAGTTGCAGGCGGCCATGCTCCCACTCCTTTTTCTGCACGTGATATTTGGCGTTCGGAAACGTCGCCACCACCTGATCGCCGCGCCGGACCGTATTCCAGCCACAGTGGTCGAAATGCAGGTGGGTGTTGATGACAATGTCGATATCTTCTGGGGCGACTCCGGCGGCGTGAAGGTTGTCGAGCAGCTTGGCGGGCTGGGTGTAGATCTGCACCAGGCGGTCGGGCAATTTGTTGCCTATACCCGTCTCGATCAGAATATTTTTCTTGCCAGTGCGCACGAGCAGCGAATTCAGTCCCGTAACAATGCGGTTCTGCTCGTCAGGCATGACCTTCTTCGACCACATGGTCTTGGGGACGACGCCGAAGAAGGCTCCGCCGTCGAGGAAGTAAGTTCCATCGGAGACGACGGTAAGTTCGAAATCGCCGAGAGTTGTGCGGTGCATTCGTCACCACCGAAGCCGAGCTTCGCTCGACTGGACGGCCGAGGGCGGCCGTCCCTACGTAAGTTCTGCCTATCTCAATTCCTTATTCCAGAAGTCTTCCATCATGTGGAACAACTGGGTGCGCGTGCCTGATCCCGAAATGCCGTGCGTCTTGTCCGGATATACCATCAACCGGAATTGCTTCTGGGCGTTGATCAGCGCGTCGGTCATCTGGATTGTATTCTGGAAATGAACGTTGTCGTCGCTCGTTCCGTGCACGAGCAGCAACGAACCGCGCAGACTGCCGGCGGCGTTGACGATCGAATTGTCGTAGACGCTCGGATTATCCTTGGGCAGGCCCATGTAGCGCTCGGTGTAGATCGAATCGTAGTCGCGCCAACTGGTCACCGGGGCCACGGAAATTCCCGCTTTGAAGCGATCGGAGTGGGTGAGCGCATAGAGCGTCATGGAGCCGCCGTTCGACCATCCCCAGATCCCGGTGCGCGTGCGGTCGAGTTGCGGGAACTGCGCGTATAACTGGTCGAGTGCCGTGAGTTGGTCTTTCAGTTCGACTGCCCCAAACTGCAGGCGAATCGCTGCTGAAAATTTCTTGCCGCGATTCGGTGTTCCCCGATTATCGACGGAGAAAATCGCGAACCCCTGGTTCGCCAGAATCTGGTGAAACAGCATGGTAGAGGCCTTAGATTCACCCCATGAATCTTGCACAGTTTGCCCCGCCGGACCGCCGTAGATATGGACGATGAGCGGGATTTTCTGGCTCGCATCGGCCTGGCGCGGCAGAATCAGATCGCCATACAACACCGTCCCGTCATCAGCTTTGAATTCCAAAGGCTTCGGTGCGATGAGATCGTAATCCGCTACGCTGCGGCCTCCCCAGATCTTGTGGCACGCGCCGCCCGTAGCGCACACAGAGATGCGTGGCGGCGTCAGCGTCGCGGAATATGTCTGTACAAAATGTTTACCGTCATCGGCGAAACGAGCGGAATAGCTGCCTGCGCTGTTGCCTTCTTCCGCTGTGATGGTTTGCATTCCTGTGCCGTCCAGCTTCACGGAAAAAATCCTCTCGCGTCGCGGATCTCCCTGGTTGGCGGTGAAGAAAACTGTGCCTGACGATTCGTCCACGCCGCTGACCGCGATGACCTCATAGTCTCCGCTGTCGAGCTGGCGCTCGAGTTTGGCATCGGCAGCCGTCGGGTCTTGCCCGTTGAAACTGTAGAGATAAATGTGGGTGTGGCCGTCGCGCCAACTGGTCCAGAGAAAGCGAGCGCCGGATTTCAGGATGCGAAAATTGTCGTTGACGTTGACCCACGCATCGGGAACCGATTCGGTCAGAACCTTACGCGACTTCCCGGACTTCGCGTCAATGAAATAAAGGTCCATCACATCCTGCTTGCGATTCAGGACTTCGGCCCAAACCCAGCCGTCGCGAATCCAGCCGAAACGCGGCACGTAGGTGTCATCGTCATCGGTGAGTTTGATCCACCGCACCTTGCCACCGTTGCTGCCCACCACGCCCAAGCGCACGGTGGGATTGGGATCCCCGGGCAGCGGATATTTTTCCTGCTCGACACGGGCACGCGTCTGCATCCAGTCGGTGATGGGATAGGACGGCACGCGAGTTTCATCCGTCTGCAGAAAAATAATTTCGTGGCCTTCCGGCGACCAAAAGTAATTGCTGCGTACGTCGAGCTCTTCGGCGTAAACCCAGTCGACTTCGCCGTTCAGGATGTTGTCTTCCTTTTCCTTGGCTGTATCTTTGTCTTTGTCTTTGTCTTTCTCGTCGTGCGTGAGCTGATGTTCGCCCTCTTCTCCGGTGACGGGATGCACATAAAGATTGTGTTTGCGCACGTAGGCGAGCCGTTTGCCATCGGGCGAAAACTCCGGGTCTCCGCTCGGATCTGGAGACGACGTAAGCGGCACTGCCGTACCGGAATCGAGGCTGTAATACCAGAGCTGCCCTTGCGAATTGAACAGCAGGTGCTTGGAATCGGGCGACCAGATGTAGTCGGCGACGTGATAGCGCGTCACGCGTTCTTTCTCGCGCTCGTCCTTGATCTTGCTGGCGGGAGGGGCGAGTTGCGACAGCTTGGTTTCGCTGGCCAGCAATCCTTTCGCGCCCGTCGCCGGGTCCACATACCAGAGTTCGCCGTTCTCACCGTTGTCATCGCGCTGCACGAAAGACACCTGGCTGCCGTCTGGACTCCACTGGATTGTCTCCGGGGCGCGTCCGGCCACTCCGCCTTCGGCGAAGATCTGTTCAATCGTGAGTTGCCTGGGCGCAGCGGTTGGTGCAGCGTTCTGGGCATGCCCCGCGGAAAGCAGAACCAACAGGTTGAAGGCGAAGACGAAGAAAACCTTTTTCACGAGTGCACTCCGATTCAGCATGAGGCGTAAGCCGCCACTGGGCTGGTGGTGAAAATCAAGAGTGTACAACCTGGCGCGAGTTTGCGTCAGGGACGTTTGTGGCCCGGCTAACCTGGGACGGGCGGGGCGCCCGTCGCTCCACGACCGGGGTCACCTTGCGAGAATCGACTTCATCTCGGTGCGAACTGGATGGCTGGCTTCATAGGCGGCGATTTGCGGCTCATGTTGCAGCGTGAGTCCGATATCGTCCAGGCCGTTCAGCAGGCAGTGGCGCGAGAATTCATCCATCGCGAACGTCGCCGCGAATGGTTGCTCCTGTGTGTCTTCCACTTGCATCGTTTCGAGATCAACCGTGAGGCGATAGTTTTCAATCTCTTTCGAACGGCGCATGATCTCGGCCACCTGCTCTTCGCTAAGCCGCACCGTCAGCAGTCCATTCTTCAGGCTGTTATTGGCGAAGATGTCGGCGAATGACGACGCGATTATCACCTGGAAGCCGAAATCCGCGAGCGCCCAGACGGCATGCTCGCGCGAGGATCCGCAGCCGAAGTTTTTTCCTGCGACCAGGATCGAGGCCTTCGCATAGCGCGGCTCGTGCAGTACAAACCCGGGAATCTTCTTTCCGTCTCCCGCAAAGCGCCAGTCGTAGAAAAGGAACTCCCCGAATCCGGTGCGCTCGATGCGCTTCAGAAACTGTTTGGGGATGATCTGGTCGGTGTCCACGTTCACTTTGTCGAGCGGGACAACTGCGCCGGTGTGCTTCCGAAAGGGTTGCATGATTTCTCTTCCTGGTGTGCGAGCGAGGCTTTGCCCCGCTTGGACGGGGCAAAGCCCCGTCACCACACGATACTATTGAAATTCCCAGTTTCTTATGTCGGTGAAATGCCCGGCAATCGCGGCCGCTGCCGCCATCATGGGGCTGACGAGATGCGTCCGGCCTCCGCGGCCTTGCCGGCCTTCGAAATTGCGGTTGCTGGTTGAAGCACAGCGCTCGCCTGGTTGCAGGATGTCGGGATTCATGCCCAGACACATCGAGCATCCCGACTCGCGCCATTCGAATCCGGCATCCAGAAAAATGCGATGCAACCCTTCTTCTTCTGCCGCGCGCTTGATGGCCTGCGAGCCGGGAACCACCATTGCACGTACTTTCGAATTCACGTGCTGCCCTTTCGCCACCCTTGCCGCGGCGCGCAGGTCTTCGATGCGGGAGTTGGTGCACGATCCGATGAAGACGCGGTCCACGAGGATGGATTCGATCGGCGTTCCGGGATCGAGGCCCATGTAGGCGAGCGCCTGTTCGGCCGCGCGCCGGTCGGAATCCTGCACGAAACTCTTTAGCTCGGGAACGCGCGCAGTCACTGGGACAACCATGCCGGGGTTTGTCCCCCAGGTCACGAAGGGCGCGAGCGATGCAGCATCGATCTCGATCACCTTATCGAATCGCGCTCCGGGATCGCTGGCCAGCGTGCGCCAGTAGGCAACCGCTTCTTCCCAGGCCTTTCCTTTCGGCGCAAAGCGGCGGCCGCCGACATAGGCGAATGTCGTCTCGTCGGGCGCGATCAGTCCGGCTCGCGCTCCCGCCTCGATGCTCATGTTGCAGAGCGTCATGCGGGCTTCCATCGACAACCTGCGCACCGTCTCCCCGGAGTATTCGATTACGTGGCCGGTGGCGCCGTCGGTGCCGATTCGTCCGATGATTCCGAGCGCCAGATCTTTGGCGGTGACGCCTTCGGCCAGCTTTCCGCTGACGTGGATCTGCATCGTCTTCGGTTTTCTCTGCGGCAGGCATTGTGTTGCCAGCACGTGCTCCACTTCGGACGTCCCGATGCCAAACGCCAGCGACCCGAACGCCCCGTGGGTCGAGGTATGGCTGTCACCGCAGACTATCGTCATCCCGGGCAAAGTGATGCCGAGTTCCGGGCCGATGATGTGGACGATGCCTTGCTCGGCCGAATCCATGTCAAATAGCGGGACACCGAACTCGCGGCAATTTTTCTGCAGCGCTTCAATCTGCCTGGCAGCGATCGGGTCGGCGATGGGAAGACCGCGAGGAGTGGTCGGGACGTTGTGGTCGACGGTGGCCACGGTGCGCAGCGGCTGCCGCACCGGTCGTTTCGAAGCGCGCAGACCGTCGAAGGCCTGGGGCGAGGTCACTTCGTGCACCAGGTGCAGATCGATGTAGAGCAGCACCGACTGCTCTTTGGGAGCGGCGACGACGTGCGCGTCCCAGACTTTCTCGAATAGAGTGCGCGGGGGCATGGTTTTAGTTTCGCCTATAGATGGCTGATAGTTCAAGGGCGGGCGCTCCGGGCGTGCTGTTCGATAGTCTACCAAGGCAGAAGCGGCCGAGCTGCGCTCGGCTTGGACAGCCGGGGGCGGCTGTCCCTACGCACGGCGAGGTCGCCTGTCCCCACACGCGCGGGTTACGGAACGCTGGGTTTCCGGTTATTATTCGTGAGGACCATTCGGAGGATGAACACTGCATGATCAACGGCAAACGCATTGCCGTGGTGTTTCCCGCTTACAACGCGGAAAAGACACTGGAAGCGACGGTGCGGGAATTGCCCGACCTGGTCGATATTCGCATTCTGGTCGACGACCACAGCTCCGATCGCACACTCGAAGTGGCACACCAGCTCGGGCTGCGGTCCTTCGTGCACAACCGCAATTACGGCTATGGCCGAAATCAGCAGACCTGCTACCGCGAAGCTCTGGCGGCGGGCGCCGACGTGGTAATCATGGTGCATCCCGATTACCAGTACACGCCGCTGCTCGCAACCGCCATGGCGAGCATGATCGCATACGGTGTCTATGACGTTGTTCTTGGTTCCCGCATTATCGGGGGCACGGCGTTGCGCGGAGGCATGCCGGTTTACAAATACATCTCCAACCGCCTGCTCACTGCTTTTGAGAACCTGTTTCTGCGCGTGAAGCTGTCGGAATATCACACCGGGTACCGCGCTTTCAGCCGCGAAGTGCTCACCCGGTTGCCGCTCCGCGAGAATAGCGACGATTTCGTTTTCGACAATCAGATGCTTGCGCAATGCGTCTACTTCGGGTTCCGCATCGGCGAAGTTTCCTGCCCTACCAAGTATTTCGAGGAAGCCTCATCTATCAATTTCCGCCGCAGCGTCCAATACGGCCTCGGTGTGCTCGGAACTACGCTTCAGTTCGCGCTCCAGCGCGCCGGCATCATGCACAACTCCATCTTCAGCGAGAAGGGAAAGACGCTCGAGGCTGGATCTGACGCTTACTACGACGAGGGGCTTCCGACCGCGTCGGAACGAAACTGAGAAGAAATTCAGTCCACGCGGCAGACGCGTACCGCTGAATTTTGATAAGGACAGGCCATCCCCGGTGGCCCAGGCTGCTCCACTACTACCCAACTGAGTCCGTACTTCTGTCGAAGCCGTTCGAAGTCGTCTTTCCCGAACTTTTCGAAATTCTTCTGATCAGCGATCTGTTCCGCCCACGGCACCGAGAGTGGCGGGAACATCGAACACGCTCCCTTGTCCTTGACGAGATCTGCCAGCATGCTGCGTTCGGCGCGGGCGCGAAATCCATTTTCGTCTTCACCGGGCAGTTCCATGTGCCGGGGATCGAGCGCGAAGAGCGCGTCCACGGGCGTGTTGCCGCGAATCCATTCAAACGCCTGCGCCCACAGGTTGCGCGGCTGCGCCCACGGCCACTCGATGTGCTGGCTGGCAGGAAACACCTGCCGCTGCGCGAAATACATTCCCAAACTGAGCGGAACGAACAGCGCCAGCCAGCGCCACACTTGACGTTGCAGGATGTATTGCCCCAGCAAACCGCCGCCCGCGACCACCAGCACCATGTAGCACAGCGCCAGGCAGCGCAGGGGCTGAAGCCGCGCCAGAGCCTCGAAACGAGGCGGAATCCCTAGTCCAATCGCCGCTGCCAACCCCACCAGTATGAACGGCACGATCGCTCTCGATACCAATTCCAGGTTCTTCATGCCGTGCCGGTGTGCCCATCTTCCCAACCACCAGAACAGCAGCACCGGGCCGATCACTCCCAGCCATTCGTACCACTCCCAGCGCTGGACGTAGAAATAGGGCTGCCGCAGCGCAACTTCGTGATAAGCGGCCGGTGGAGGTTCGAGAGTAATGCCAAAGGGAAGCGCAACCGCAAATCCCAATATCCGGGGACGATAACGATCAAGCACAACGAGCCACACGCAAAACGCGATCGCAAAGCTGGCCATGAACGGATGCATGCCCACCGCAAAGACCAGCCACAGCGCGGCGCGTCCGTAATTTCTGTACAGAACTTCAGCGACGGCAAACAGTGTCGCGAATGCCGCCAGGTTCCGCGGATTCAAGAACTGGTCGAGGATGTAAAGCCTCGTCCCGGCAATGGGCAAGGTCAGCAAAGCGGCCATTAAGGCCACGGCGGCCCAGCGCGCTCGTTCATTCTCGACCGATTCTGACTCGGACGATTCAGGTGCAAACAGCGCCGACGCCAGCCTCCAGCTCGCCGCCAGCAACAAGAAGATGGAGAGCAGGTGCCACAGGAGAGCGACCCACGGCAGCGGCAGATGCGTGGCCCGCACCGAAAAGGCAATCAGATTCGGGTACAACGTGTGTCTGGCATGCTCGCCGAAGAACTCCGCATTCGCCGGAAATAGGCTGAAATTCAGAATCTTCAAAACACCAGGAAGGTAAATCTCAGCGTCTTCCGCATAAGGACGATAGCCATGAATGAGAAGCGCGACGACGGTCAAAACCAGCAAGCCAATACAATTCTTGATCTTCAGTTCGATCTTCAGAAAGAGTCTCTCCAAACTACTCGGAAATTGCGACTCAGAATTTGATGTTCTCCAGCGGATGCCGCAGACGTGCCGGGGTTAGGAGAGTCATTATCAGGATGAGTCGTTAGAAGGATACCCGCCGCCAGAAGCCAGGGTCAACGCACGTCCCCCTACGTGAAATGTCGCCAACTGTCATAAAATCAAAACGGCGCGACGGCAATACTTCGCAAGCAGGTCATGGTATCGAAAGCAGCATCGAACGCATCATCGAGCGCAAGCAGCAAAAACAGTCGCGCCGTGGTTCTGCTAAGCGGCGGGATGGATTCGTGTGTGTGCGCGGCGCTCGCGGCGCGCGACCACCAGGCTGCTGCCGTCCACGTCAGCTACGGGCAGCGCACTGAACGGCGCGAACGGCGCTCCTTCGAAGGCATCTGCGACCGGCTCGGAATTGGGGAACGGCTGCTGGTGCGCAACGATGCTTTGCGCGCCATCGGCGGATCCGCGCTCACCGATGCAAGCATTGCCGTTCCCGAAGGGCACGGGGTCGGCGGCAGCTTTCCGGGCGGTGTTCCCGTCACATATGTCCCTTTCCGCAACGCGCATTTTCTCGCCGTCGCTGTGAGTTGGGCGGAAGTGCTGGGAGCGGAAAAGGTTTACATAGGGGCGGTGGAGCCGGATAGTTCCGGGTATCCGGATTGCCGGCCGGAGTATTATCGAGCGTTCAATGAAGTGGTGAAGGCGGGAACGAAGGAAGGAACGATCCGGGTGGTGGCGCCGCTGATAGCGATGCATAAACGCGAGATTGTGACGCTTGGCCTTGAACTGGGGGCCCCCTTCGATTTAACGTGGTCATGCTATCAGCGAGAGGATCGCGCCTGCGGGGTCTGCGACAGTTGTTTGCTGCGACTGCGCGCGTTTCGCGATGCGGGCGCGGAAGACCCGATTCCGTACGCGGAAGCCGCGGCCGGATTAAGTTAGGACCTGCTTTCATTGGCAGTCTTGAATTCAGATGCAATGCCGGGAGGCTAAATCATGAGGAAATATTTCGTTCTTCCGCTGCTGCTCGTTCTCGCGGTGGGACTGTCCGCTCCACTTGCGTTCACGCAGACCACGGGCAGCGTGAAGGGAGTTTGCAAAGACTCCGACGGGAAGCCGATCACGCAGGCTGAAGTGGAGTGGCTTTCGACGGAAACCGGGCATAAGTACACCCTCAAAACCAACAACAAGGGCGAGTACTTCTCGCTCGGCATCGTCCCCGGCAAGTACAACGTCAAGCTCAGCAAGGATGGTAAGGAGATCTTTCACATTAACGGTATTTCGGTGGGTCTGGACGAAACCGAGTTGCCATTCGACCTGAAGAAAGAACAGGCCGCCCAAGCCTCAGGTCAGGGATTGACTCCTGAACAAGCCAAGGCACTCAAGGAGAAACAAGAGGAGGTTGCCAAAACCGAGGCCTCCAACAAAGTCGTCGGCTCGCTCAATGAAAAACTCACGGCCGCTGCCAAGGCGTCCGACGCCGGCGACTACGACACCGCAGTCGCCACCTTGAACGAAGCCAACCAGATCGACGGCACCCGGGATCTGATCTGGTTCAAACTGGGCGACGCCTATCGCATGTCGGGGCCGAAGCAGACCGATCCCGATGAGAAAAAGAAGCGCTACGAAGAGGCCGCAGCCGCTTACCAGAAAGCAATCGACCTGCGCACCGCCTCGGAGGCGGAACAGAAGGAGGCCGACAACAGTAAGAAATTGGCCTATTACTACAACAACCTTGCCGATGCTTATGCGAAGGCGAACAAGGTAGATGATGCCGTGGCCAGCTATAACAAGGCGGTCGCGCTCGATCCGGCGGGCGCCGGCGGATACTTGTTTAATGTGGGCGCCGTTCTCACCAATGCCGGCAGGGTGGATGACGCGATTGTGGCATTCGACAAAGTGATTGCCGCCGATCCGACCAAGGCCGACGCTTACTATTGGAAGGGCGTGAACATGATCGGCAAAGCGACGCTCGGAAAAGACAACAAGATGATCGCGCCCACGGGTACGGCCGAGGCCTTCCAGAAATATCTTGAGCTGCAACCGAACGGCAAGCTGGCTCAGCCAGCCAAAGATATGCTGGCCAGCATCGGCGCTACTGTGGAAACGGGCTTCGGAAAGAAAAAACCGGCGAAATAGCTCAAAACCGGTTCTCAGTTCCGGGTTCTCAGTTCTCAGTTGACATCGGCTACGGTAGTTCGAACAGATGGTTTTTCTGAGAACTGGGAACTGAGAACTTCCTTAGGGTTACCTAGGTCTATGACCTAGTTGTTCTTCCGCTGTTTCGCACATCCGCGTAACATTTACTGCATAGGTTCCTCGGCGACGCTTCTCCCCTGTGGTGTCAATACCGATAACTGGGAGTGTATGGAATGGCTGCTCCGGGGAATTCCCCGATTGCGATTACCTTTGAGGGCCTCAGTGGAACGGGCTCGATCCCGACGCCGGTTCTGCTGGCCGGGATGTTGCGCGCGTCGGAGAAGGTGAGCGATCTGATTTTTTCGCCGGGGCGTTCGCCCCAGGTTGAGATTCACGGACAACTCACGGCGGTCGAGATCCCGGGGAGCGG
Organism: uncultured Acidobacteriaceae bacterium; assembly: GCA_963747545.1. Classification (GTDB taxonomy): domain Bacteria; phylum Acidobacteriota; class Terriglobia; order Terriglobales; family Acidobacteriaceae; genus Acidiflorens. Next base: position 1,568,197 of record CAVVFQ010000007.1, read on the forward strand.
CACGCTTTCGGCGGATGACACGCGCCGCATCGCGGCCGATTTGATCGGCACCAATAAGCAGGCCATCACTACGCTTCGCGAGCAGGGCTCCTGCGACATTTCCTACGGCTTGCCGGGGATGGCGCGCTTCCGGGTCAACGTCTTTATCCAGCGGGGAAGCTGCGCGATTGTGATGCGCGTGATTCCTACCGTCATCCCGACTTTCACATCGCTTCGCCTGCCGGGTCAATTGGAAGAAGCTGCCAACGTCCGTAACGGGATCATCCTGGTGACGGGGGGAACGGGATCGGGCAAGTCTTCGACGCTGGCTGCTTTGATTGACCGCATCAATAGTCAGCATTGCTATCACGTTCTGACGGTGGAAGATCCGATTGAGTTTCTGCATCGGCACAAGAAGTCGACGGTGCACCAGCGCGAGTTGCACAGTGACGCGCCGAATTTCGCGATGGCGCTGCGGGCAGCGTTGCGGCAGGCGCCGCGGGTGATCATGGTCGGCGAAATTCGCGACCGGGAGACGCTCGAGATTCTTCTTGACGCCGCCGAAAACGGACACCTCGTCCTTTCCAGCATGCACACTGTCGATGCCTCGAAGACAGTGGAGCGCATCGTGGGTACGTTCCCGGCCGCGGAACAGCAGTCGATGCGTGAGCGTCTCGCCAAGACTTTCCGCTACATCATTGCGCAGAGGCTGATGCCGCGCGCCGATGGCGGCGACCGCGTGGCCGTGGTGGAAATCCTGAAATCCAATTCGCGCACTCGCGACTGCGTCGAACAAGGCGAACGGCCGGGCCGAACGCTGCTCGATGCGATCAAGGCGAGCGAAAACGAAGGCATGCAGCATTTCGACGGCGAGATTGCGAAACTTGTGCGGTCGGGCCTGGTGGATCTTGAAGCCGGCCTCGCCTTCGCCAGCAATGCGACGGTGCTGGGGCAGGAACTGGCGCGGTAGGGCAGGAACCAGCTCTCAGTTCTCAGACAACACCTTATCTTGTTCTTGCGTTTCTCCAGCAGATTTTCGCGGCGTATCATTCCTGCATGTCCTCTTCTTCGGCAGGCACTGCGTCTCGGGTGGTGAGCTTCGAAGTGGCTCGACACCTGGTTGAGCAGCATGCGCTTGCCGTCTCGCCGAGAGCGGTGGAGGCGGTGGATCTCCTGGCGGCGGTGGGGCGGGTGCTGGCGGAGGAGATTGTGGCGGACCGTGACTTTCCTCCTTTTGATCGGGCTACGCGCGACGGATATGCGGTGCGGGCGGTGGACCTGGCGGAGGTTCCGGCGCGGCTTGAAGTGGTCGGCGAGGTGAAGGCGGGCGATTGGCCGGACCCGGCACGGTGCTCGGTCGGGCAGCGCCAGGCGGTCGGGATCATGACGGGGGCTCCGCTGCCGGCGGGGGCGGACGCAGTGGTGATGGTGGAGCACACCTCGGTCGGGCGGGCATCGGTCGCACAAAGTTCCCATCCTAACGTCGCAAAGAACGCGACGTTAGGATGGGGCACCCCCGGACGCGACACCCTCGGCGAGAGATTCGTTGAAGTTCAGCGTGGTGTTGGCGCGGGCGAGAATTTTGTTCCGCGCGGTGCGGAGGCGCGCGCGGGAGAGCGGTTGCTGGATCGCGGACGGCGTGTGGACCATGCAGGCGTCGCGCTTGCGGCGTCGGTCGGCAAGAAGCGGGTGCAGGTTTTCCGGAAGCCGCGCGTGGCGGTGCTTTCGACCGGCGACGAGGTGGTGGAGATTGACGTGACGCCGGGGCCGGCGCAGATACGGAATTCGAATTCGTATTCGCTGGCGGCGCAGGTTCAGAATGCGGGCGGGGAGGCGGTGCGGCTTGGGATCGCTCCCGATGAACGGGGGCGGCTTAGGGCTCTGATTGAGGAAGGACTCGGGTGCGATCTTCTGTTGCTGACGGGCGGCGTCTCCATGGGGAAATACGATCTGGTGGAGCAGGTGCTCGGGGAGTTGAAGGCGGAGTTTTATTTTACGGGCGCGGAGATTCAGCCGGGGCGGCCGGTGGTGTTTGGTTCAACATCCAAGAAATACTTTTTTGGGCTGCCGGGGAATCCGGTATCCACCATGGTGACTTTTGAATTGTTCGCTCGGCCGATGATTGAGGCGCTGGCGGGGATGGCGCCGCTGCCATTGGTATTTCTTCGGGCGCGGCTGAAATCGGAAATACGGACGAAGACGGGTTTGAAGAGATTTCTTCCGGCGGTGCTTTCGGGAGAATTTGAGAATGCGGAGGTGGAGTTGGCTCGATGGCAGGGATCGGGCGACATCGCTGCGCTGGCTCAGGCGAATTGCTATGTGGTGATTCCTCCCGAGCGGGAACGGATTGAAGCGGGAGAGTGGGTGCCGTTGCTGATGCGGTGAAAGGTGCGCGGGCTAGCCGGGGGCGGGTTGGACGGGGCAGAGCCCCGTCACCACACGACCCGTCACCACACGACATCACCACACGAGACGGGGCGAGTGCGATAACCTGTTGCTGATGGCGAAAAAAACTTCGCACCTTTCGCACTATGACTCGCGCGGGCAGGCGCGGATGGTGGACGTGTCTTCGAAGACGCGAACGGCGCGTGAGGCGGAGGCTAGCGCCTTTGTCGTGATGACGCCGGAGGTGATGCGGGCGCTGCCGAAGAATCCGAAGGGGGACCCGTTGGAGGTGGCACGAACGGCGGGAATCATGGCGGCGAAGCGCACGGCGGAGTTGATCCCGATGTGCCATCCGGTGGCGCTGTCGCACATTGCTGTGACCTTGCGCCTGTGCGAGAATGGCGTTTCTATTGCAACAAAAGTGAAGACCACGGCGGAGACGGGCGTGGAGATGGAAGCTCTGGTAGCGGCCAGCGTGGCGGCGCTCACCGTTTACGACATGTGTAAGGCGCTCGATAAGGGAATCGAAATACGGGAAGTCGTGCTGGAGCGGAAGACCGGGGGTAAGAGCGGAGACTACCGGAGAGGCGCGAAGCGAAAATGACGCTCAGCCCCTAAAGGGCGATGGATAAGGACAACGGGCAGACTTGGCATCGCTCAAGCGATGCCCTGACACAAAGCTATGGCAAGCGACGTCAAAATCCTGGTGGTGGACGACAATCCGATGGTGCTGGGGATGCTTCAACAGGCGCTCTCGGCGATGGGCGTGGTCACAGTGGCGACCGATGCCGCCGACGCCTTGTTGAAGGCGGTGGAAGAATTGCCGGATGTTCTGATCAGCGACTACCGCATGCCGGGCATGGACGGTCGGCAGTTGCTGGAGAAGCTGAAAAGCAGGCCGGCGACGGCTGGGATCGCGGTGATCCTGATGGCCAGCAAGGCCGACATCAGCGAACGATTATCGATGCAGGACCCGATTGAAGACTATCTGGAAAAACCTTTTTTCCTGAAAGATGCGACGCACAAAATCAAGCGCGTGGTGGACCGGATCGCACTGGAAAAACTGAGCAAGGCAGCGTCGACCGATGGTGTGTTGCGCGGCAGCCTGTCGCAGATGAACGTGATTGATCTGGTGCAATCGCTGGAAATGGGGCGCAAGAGTTGTCTGCTTACGATGACCAAGGGCGACGACAAATGCGAGATCTATTTCAACCAGGGGCAGGCCAAGCATGCCGCGTACGGTTCGATTACGGGGGACAAGGCGGTTTTTAAAGTGCTGCGCTGGACGGAAGGCAACTTCCAGATTGATTTCAACGGAAAATCGACACAGGAAACGACGACGCTGAATACGCAGGGCCTGCTCATGGAAGGGTTGCGGCTGCTGGACGAGGCGCAGCGGGATGCTGCGGCTGAAGGTGAAGATGTCCTCCTCGACACGTGATGCTTCGTCAGTTGATGACACGCGGGCGGCGGTGCTAACGGTTAGCGATTCGTGTTCGCGCGGCGAAAAAAAGGATCTCTCCGGTCCGGCCGTGGCGAAAGCGCTGGGGCGGCGCAATTTTCAAGTAGTGATCCGCAGCGTGGTTGGCGACGAGCGCGCTGCGATTCAGGAAAAACTGATTGAGTTGTGCCGGTCGGCTCGACTGGTAGTGACCACGGGCGGAACCGGGCTCGCTCCGCGGGACGTTACGCCGGAAGCCACGGGCGCGGTGTGTGAGCGGCTGGTGGAAGGGATTGCGGAGCAGATGCGGTTGCATGGAGTGCGCAAAACGCGCTTCGCGGCGCTAAGCCGCGCGGCGTGCGGGGTTCGGGGGACGAGCCTGATCCTGAATCTGCCGGGAAGTCCGGCGGGGGCGGTCGAGTCGCTGGAGGCGGTGATGGATTTGCTGCCGCATGCGCTGGAGTTGATCGCGGGCAGGACGGGGCACGAAGGTCGTTAGTCGTTAGTCGTTGGTCGTTGGCTAACCACACTCTGCGAACTGTGGATGCGAGAACCATCACTGCGCGCTGACGCGATTGGCGAGCGACTAGCGACTAGCGACCATCGACTAACGACTCCACTTCTCGCGTAAACTGGGCGTACTCACTTAAAGAAACCTACTTGAACAAGATCAAACATTTTGTCCACGCTTACAGCGATTGGATCAAGCACGTTCTTGTGCCTCTGGGGCCGTGGGGGATACTGGCTTTTGCCGCGGTGGATGGCTCGTTCCTGGGCATGCCTCTGGATGCCATTTTCGTGGGCTACGTTTACAACGATCGCTCGCGGTTCCTGATGTATGTCCTGTTGGCCTCGGCTGGGTCGGCGCTCGGAAGCATCGTGCTCTACGTCATCGGGTTTGCGGGTGGCGAGGTGTTGTTGCGCAAGCGGCTTTCGGCGGACCGGTTCGAAAAGATTCACGAATCTTTCGATCGACATGAATTCTGGGCGCTGATGTTTCCCGCGATGTTGCCGCCGCCCACGCCTTTCAAGATAGTGGTGCTGGCGGCGGCGGCGTTCGAGATGAACTTCGCTCATTTTCTGCTGGCAATTTTTGCGGGACGGTTCGTGCGCTTTCTGATTGAGGCGCTGCTGACGTTGTGGTTTGGTCCGCAGATTGTGACCCTGACGGGGAATCTTTTCGCGCACCACTTCTGGTGGATTCTGGTTGGTGTCGGAGCGTTGGTGGCAGGGTGGCTGGTCTGGCGGCGGGCGAAGCGGGGCCGAGCTGCGCTTGGTTTGGACGGGGCATAGCCCCGTCACCACACGAGCTAGTTCTGCTAGGCGGCTGCGGCTCCGTGCGGCTTGTGGATGGAACGGGAGATCGCGGCTGCGGCTGCGGGCAACCCGAACATGACTGCGGTGAAGAGTAGGTCACCTGCGAGGCCCCGGCGGAAGAACGGCAGGCCGGCGGCGTAGCACGTCATCAGACCTGACAGAGTCTTGGGATACATGGTTCCGAATGCCCAGACGGCAAAATTAGTAATTACAAAGAAAGAGACGGAACTGGTAAGGGCGGCTCCGCCGATCCGCAGCCAGGTGGCGTTTTCACGCAAACGGGCGCCAAGCAAGAGAATCGCCGCGTACCAGGCCCAAACCACGAGTTGATCCCAGCCAAGCGGATACGAGTACACAAATTTGGTAAGGATGACGTCAGAGGCGGCCATCAGCGCAAAGGGTACCCATAGCTGACGGCGCGAACCACGCGCGCCAAAGTAGAGCAGCGCCGCCGCTACCGGAGTGAAATTCCAGGGATGCGGCATGAACGGCATTCGCGCCAAGACCGCAAAAATGACAAATAAATAAGCCAGCATGATTCACCTCGACAGGAGCCCACTAGGATTGTTGCGCGAGCGGATGCTAGTGGTCAAGCGACGGGCGCAATTAGTGGAGAGTAGCCTCGCCCATGCAGCATTATGGCGGCAAGACGAAGACGCCCGGCTCTCCACCAGCAAGCTACTTCGTCCTCGCGCTTCCCATTCCGAAGTGTTCTTCCACCACTTTCAGATCGCGGGTTAGAAACACCATCGCGCCCAGGCTGCCGCGCCCGGGGCTCCCGGGATAGTCGTAGCGGAGATCGCGGAAGCGGACTACGTAGGCGGCGTGGGCGTTCTCCACGGGATCGTTCGGCAGTTCTTCGGTTTCGGTGAGGGGATACTGGGCCCAGCTCAGGTAGACGCGTCCGAGATACGTTCGCTTCGCGGCCAGGGTGACCGGCGTTTCTTCGGGCTTGTAGCGGATCTGCATTTGGGCTTCGGGATCGACTTCTGGAGACATCGAATTGAAGTTCAGCGAATCGACGTCCATGGTGGCGAAGAAAGCGGGCGTTTCTACGACTCCATGCCAGCGAAACGGGTTGACCCAGTTCGGGTACGCGGAAACTCGAATCGCATCGACGCCTTGATAGGTGCGCGACTGGAGCGCGGCTACGGCGCGGCGATGTTCGTAGTCGCGAAGTCCCCAGTAGGCGACGACGGCGAGCAGCGCAACGGTCGCGGCTAATCTTCCCTGTGGCGCCGCGCTGGGACCTTTGCTGCGGACGCCGATCTCTTCGTTGATCAGCGAAAACAATGCGGGAACAATCAGACCCAGCGTGAGAACGACGAGCAGAATGGGGTCGGCGATGAAGACGATGTCCCAGGAATACCAGCGTTCGGAGAAGGGCCAGAAGGGACGCACTCCGTAGTTGTTGGTGAAGTCGAGGAGAATGTGGCTGAGTCCGGCGAGACAGGCATAGGCGAAGAGCAACCCCCAGCGCGGGGGAAGGTTGGGATTGCGAGTCTTGCGGCCGCGCAAGCGCCAGAGAAGATAGATGAATCCGACGACCGCTGCGGCCACCAGCGGCACGCCGAGGAACGAATGAGTGAAGCCGCGGTGATGATTTAAGCCGAAGGCGGAGCCGCCGATGCGGCTGAAGACGTCCAGGTCAGGGGCTTCGGCGGCCAAAGTTAGCGTAGCGGTGGCGAGCGCGGTTTTGCGGTTGAGTCCAGCGCGGCTCATGTTGGCGCCGAATAGAAAGTGGGTAACGGGTTCCAAGGGAAGTTAGAGGTTAGAGGTCAGATTGCAGAAGTGGGGACCTATGTTATCCCCGCTAGCTGACCGCTCACCTTTGACCTCTCGCCCGTCCAATCTTACCTCTGCAATCTTAGCTCTAACCTCTGACCTGGTGTTCGAACGTCGAACTCGCGCTGATCACGGGCGTGGCCCATTCGCTCACCGGACGTACTGCACCGCAGTCCATGCACCTCGTCGAGCCAAACTGTGTCGCGGCAAGCTGTGGCGAACAGTGGGGGCAAACGGCTTGAGTCTGGAACATGTCAAATGGCTGCCCGCACCGTCCGCACTTCCAGAGATCGCCAATCGGCGGCGCGGTTTTGCACGCCGGGCAGGCAAACCCGGCGCGGCGCGGTAGCTTCGCGAAATGTAAGAGTGCCTGCGCGTGGCGCAGCCCGCCCCAGCAATTCATCAACATAAAGACGGCGATAGCCCCAAGCCAAATGTCCCGCGTCCAGAAGGCGAGACCGATGAAGGCGACGATGCCGACGAACCCGAGGATTGTGGCTACCATCAGACTCCGGGCGCGCCCCAGCACAAACCAGAGCAAGGCGCGAAGAATCTGGCCACCATCGAGCGGATAGATCGGCAGAATGTTGAAAACCAGCAGGCCGACATCGACGATAAAGACAGCGTGAATCAACGTTCGCAAGTCGGGGACGGCCGCGTACCAACCCAACAAAAGGCTCATGCGCCCGACCGCCATGATGATTGGAATCAGGGCGACGTTTACCAGCGGTCCGGCAGCGATGCTCCAGAGGGTAGCGCCGGGGCGCGGCGGCGGATCCACATAGGCGACGCCGCCTAATGGCCAGAGCACGATCTGGTTTGCTTGTCCTCCAACTTGGCGGCAGGCCAGCGAGTGGCCAAACTCATGGAGCGTCACAATCAAAAACAGCGCCAGATACTCCAGTATGTTCCAGGCGATCGAGGAATACAGTCCCTTTCGGAGTTGGATTTCGTACGCTGCTATCAGGAACCAGGACCAATGCAAGAACACATGGATCCCTTTGAACTGAAACAGGCGAATCGACCCTTGGTGAGCGCTCGGCATGTGCGATTAATGATACCGCGTTGCTCAGCGCCTCACAGTCAGGCGGGTACTACCAGAGAGAGCGCGTCGGGCTGCACGGTCATGCGGGCGGGCAGGCGGCCTAGGAGTTCTCCGTCAGCCTCGACGTAGATGCGACCTTCGCCGTTCCTGTTGCTGCTGTGACCGTCGCTGCTGTGACCGTCGCTACGACCATCGCCGCTTCCCGGCAATCGGCAGATGACTTCTGAGCAGCTCACCAGATCGATGCCGTCGATATTCCATTGGCGGCCTAGCAGTCTCCCGGTCACATACTGCAGATAGGCATTGCGGCTGGAGGTACGGCACATGACCGCGCGGAGCTCGTTGCAATCGAGCGACGCTCCGGGAACCAGTTCGCGCAATACATTTCCGAAATAGCGGATTCTTACCGCCATGAGTTCAGTCAGCGACGCGCGCTGGCGCAGACCGTTTCCGTTGGCGTACTCGACCTCAAACCTGCGCATGTTGTACGTCGCCCATAACTGCCACGCGGTGACGTAGTAGGCGGTCATGCCCGAGCGTTTCTTGAGTTGCCCGGTCAGTTTGTAGATCAGGTGTGCGTCGACGCCGACTCCGGCGGCGACGGTAAAGTAGCGGGCGGAAGACTTACCGTTGAACCCTTGGTACTCGATGCGGCCGAGGGGGATGCGGCGGACCTTACTCTTGCCGGCGACGGCGACTTGGGCGGCGGCGCTGGGGCGGACCGGGATTCGCAGGTCGTGTGCGAGAGCATTGGCGGTGCCGAACGGCAGAATGGCGAGCGCAACGGGAGTGCCCGCCAGTCCCTGAATGACATCGTGGATCGTGCCATCGCCGCCGCAGGCGAAGACGGTGTCACTGCCGTCTGCCACCGCGCAGCGGGCGTTGTCGGTCGCTTCCTGGCTGGAGCGGCAAACCGTCAGCTCCGTTCGTACGCCGGCCGATTGGATGATGCCAATGGCGTGGTTCAGCTCCACGTCGCGCTTACGTCCACGGCGGCCAGAGTTGGGATTGAACAGGATTGTGGCTTTGTGCATGCGTCGGCTAGGTCAGTTTAGAGTTTAACGCACGCTCCGTTTTCTAAATGCCGTCGACGTGGGTTATTTCCTGACGGAATAGACATGGTGCGGGAGTCCGTGCCAGTTCACTTCTTTCCAGACGGTCATCCCGGTGCGTTCAGCGACGCGGCACGAGGGCAGATTCTCGGGGCGGATCAAGGAAATCAAGCGCTCGGTTTTCAGGTTCGCGAAAGCCCAGTCGCGGCAGGCGATGGCGGCTTCGGTGGCGAGACCTTGTCCCCAGAAGTCGCGGCGCAGGTGATATCCGATTTCGTAGAGACGCTCGCCTTCGAGCGACTGCAGGACGATGCCACAATCGCCGATGATTTTGTGACCCTCGAGCGCATAAACCTCGGAGTCATGCGTCTTTGTCAATTCCATGGCCCAGAGGCCGACGCCGTCGTCCCGGTAGCGTTGGCGATTGCGTTCAATCCATTGTTCGACACCGGCGCGGTCGTAGGGTGCCGGGAAGTAGCGCATGGTTTCGGGATCGGAGAGGACCAGCGCGAGAGCGCCGGCATCTTGCGGGGTGAACTCGCGCAGCAGGAGGCGGGCGGTTCGGAGAATTTCATCCTTCATCGGCGGGAATGAGAACGTGGGGGGAATAAAAAGAACCGCGACATTGGTTACGCTCTAGCCGCCAACTCCTGCGAGAGAGTGGACGACGTGGATACGTGCACCGTCGCGGTCCCTGATGCGATCTCTGCTTTCGCAGTACCAAACCCCGGCGTCTCCTCGCAGATTCGTCGGTTTTTTCGGGTCTGGCCGTCGAGCGAGTCGCCCCGCCCCACGAATCACCCAGCTTACTTCGGATTGGCAACGGTTATGACGCCAATCCTTTCAGCCATCGATGGCACGAAGTTTACTGTGTCTTGAAAAGTTGTCAACGCCCGTTTTTTGTGCAATCAGCGGGTCGGCGGAAGATCGGCTGGCGCTCCAAAGGGCGCTCCAGTCGGCGTTTTTGGGGACAGGGATGCAATTCTCTCCGGAATCGACTTCGCTGGTCTGTGGAAATCTTCAGGACATGCCCACAAGGAACCATGGAAACCTCTTGCGCGGCAGGCCGTTTTCACGCATGGTGTTGTCTGGGGCCGAGAAAAACGACATGTGCAACCTGGTAGCCTACGTGGACGGCAGCTCGCATGGAAGCCCAGGTCCGTCGGGTATCGGGATCATCGTCGAAGATTCTGCGGGAGGTTGCGTCCGAATCGCCAAGTCGATCGGCTGGCAAGACAACAATGTGGCCGAGTACGTGGCGCTGCTGGAAGCTCTGCAGTGTGCCCTGGACAGGCGAGCGCTTTCCCTTCATGTTTATTCGGATTCCGAAGTAGTGGTACGGCAAATGCGCGGCGACTATGCTTGCCGGAGTTCGAGGCTGTATTCCTTGCACTGGATCTGTCGCAAACTGGCTCGAAGTTTGGAATTCGCAATTACTCGCATTCCCCGGGAGCGCAACCTCGAGGCCAACCACCTGGCCAATAGCGTCGCCCGGCAGTGCCGAGAGATATCGACAGTCGGCTGAGAAATCCACGAAACAATCTTCCCTCTTCTTCTTGCTTCTTGCCCTTGAACTTCCGCCGTCGCAAAGCGATCAAGCCAAACAGTCCCCAAATGCTGATTAGCGAGTTCCGGGATTAAACTCGAAGCATGATGGAAATGGGACGGATGCTGGTGACGCTTGGCATTGCCCTGGTGGTGATTGGCGGCATCGTCATGCTGCTGGGGCGGACAGGCTTGCCGATTGGACGGCTGCCGGGGGACATCCTGTATCGGGGCAAGAACTCCACTTTCTATTTTCCGCTGGCTAGTTCCATCCTGATTAGTGTCGTGCTTTCTATTGTTCTCTTTCTGATTGGGCGGATGAAGCGGTAGACTTTCCGGCCGATAAGCGAAGCCGAGCTGCGCTCGGCTGGACAGCCGAGGCGGCTGTCCCTACGTGGGCCTCGGGTAAACTGAGACTTCATGGAGATGACGGACCAACGCGGATTCCAGTTTCGACCTCCGGAGCGGCGCGTCTGGACGGTGCGGGCGCTGGTCTCAGCGGTGCGCTCACACATCGAGCGCGAGTATTCGGATTGCTGGGTGGAAGGAGAAATTTCTAATCTTCGCATTCCTGATTCCGGGCATTTGTATTTCACGCTGAAGGAAGAAGGCGCGCAGATTCGCGTGGTGATGTTCCGCTCGTCGGCGAAACTGCTGCGGTTTCGGCCGGAGAGCGGATTGCAGGTTACGGTTCGCGGACGAATCACCGTGTATGAAGATCGCGGGGAGCTGCAAATCTCGGCCGAATTCATGGAGCCGAAGGGCGCGGGCGCGCTACAGTTGGCGTTCGAACAATTGAAGGCGCGATTGCAGGCGGAAGGGTTGTTCGAGGCTTCGCGAAAAAAACCGATCCCGCCGCTGCCGCAGAGAATCGGCATCATTACTTCACCGCAGGGAGCGGCGCTGCGAGACATTCTGAATATTCTGGCGCGGCGGCATCACTCGGCCAATGTGCTGATCTATCCGGCGCAGGTGCAGGGAGACGCGGCTCCGGGCGAGGTGATGGCCGGGCTCCGTCACTTTCATCTGGAACATCGACACAGCCGCGCAGTGGAAGTGATCATCATTGCGCGGGGCGGAGGCTCGGCGGAAGACCTCGCCTCTTTCAATCATGAGGGTCTGGCACGAGCGGTGGCGGATTCGAAGATTCCGGTGATCTCGGCAATTGGGCACGAAACGGATTTCACTATCGTGGATTTTGTCGCCGATCTGCGCGCGCCTACGCCTTCGGCGGCTGCGGAGTTGGTGATTCGATCGCGACAGGAAATCGAAGCGCAGGCAGAGGATCTCTATCGGCGGCTGGAGCGAGCGTTGCGTTACCGCTTGCTGATGGCGCGCCAGGAACTGACGGAGCGGGCGCAGCACGGAGCGTTTGCGCGCATGATGGACGGCATCCACCGGCGGCAGCAAAAATTGGATGAGCAACGCTTCCGGCTGGAGAAGGCGGAGCGGCAACTCCTGGAGCGATGTAATCGGCGCTGCGAAAACGTTGCAGCGGCAGTCCGGCACTGTGACGCGCGCCGCCGTCTGGCGGCGGTGCGCCAGCGATTGGAGGCTCAGGTTGCGAACCTGGCCGCCGCCACGCACACGCGGTTGCTGGAGAGCCGGGGAGCGCTGGATCGCCAGACCGCGAGCCTGGAAGCGCTTTCGCCGGTGGCGATTCTGAATCGCGGGTATGCACTCGTGTTCGATGCGAAGGGGGAACTGGTGAAGGATGCGGCGCGGCTCCAGGCTGGGGATGAGGTGTCGGCGCGCCTGGCTCGGGGGCGGGTTCGCGCCCGCGTGACCGCGACGGAGCGTGGCGAAACGGAATCTGGTAAGGCTGCATTAGAATGAACAGCAACTAACTTTTCGACGTGAGGGTTCGGTGACAGCGTCGCTGGCTTGGCCCCACATCTCGGTCATTGCGATCATCGACATTGTGCTGGTCGCGATCCTGATCTACCAGTTTCTGTCTCTGGTGCGCGGCACGCGGGCGGCGCCGATGCTGGTGGGACTGGCGACGCTTGGGCTGGCTTTTTATTTCGCGCGGCTGGGGGAACTGCGGACCCTGAACTGGTTGCTCAGCACGCTGCTACCGTATGTTGTGTTTGCGCTGATCGTTGTCTTCCAATCGGAGATCCGGCACGCACTGGCAAATCTCGGGAGCCGCATTTCGCTGATGCGGTCTTCAAGTTCGGTGGCCGACGTTTACGACGACATTGTTCTGGCAGCCAATCTTTTTTCGCAAAATCAGACGGGCGCGCTGATCGTGATCGAGCGTGAGATTGGGCTGCGCACCTACATCGAAAGCGGCGTGGCGCTCGATGCCCGGCTCTCGTACGATCTGCTGGCCACGATATTTCGTCCGAGCGCTCCCTTGCATGACGGCGCCGTGATTGTGCAGCGCGACCGCATCGCGGCGGCCGCTTGTTTTCTGCCGCTGTCGATGAACCCCGTGCTCTCGACGCAACTGGGGACGCGGCATCGCGCGGCCATCGGAATCACGGAAGAAACCGACGCGGTCGCTGTAATTATTTCGGAAGAGACGGGGACGGTCAGCCTGGCGGTGGCGGGCACCATTGAGCGCGAGTTAACGGTGGAGCGTCTGCGCGAGCGGTTGAGCGCCCTGCTGAGCCGCTACGCTCCCGCGCCCACGCTGCCGACTCCGGTGGAGGAAGCGTTTATCGAGGAGGAAGCTTCGAGATCGCTCTCCCGCAGGCAGGACGCCAGTCTGCGCCCTGGAAGGGACGATTGACGATGCCGGGCTTTGCCGAGCGCAGTTTGTCCCGACGCAGCTTTTTTCAGCGCATCTTCGTTCACAATTTCTGGCTCAAGCTGGTTTCCCTGTTGCTGGCCATCGGATTGTGGATGGCGGTGGCGCGCGATCCTATCGCCGAGATCGAAGTAAGGATTCCAATCGAGTTTGAGAATCTTCCCGATAAGCTGGAGATCGATTCCGCTAATTCCACCGAGGTGCAGATCCGTGTACGTGGGCCGGAGCGCGTGATTCATCGCCTGCAGGCGGCGGATGTCCACGCGGAGATTAATCTGGCCACGGTTCGGCCGGGGGAAAGGACTTTTGATTTGAGTAGTTCACAAATCCATGTGCCGGAAGATTTGGAAGTCGTACAGATCATTCCCGGCCAGTTTCACCTCTCCTTTGATGATCGAGAGAGCCGGAAGGTCGAGGTGCGACCGCGGGTGACCGGAACTTTCGCGAGTGGCATGCGAGTGTCGCAGGTGGTTGCTGATCCGCCGGATATCATGATCACGGGACCTCGACGTCGCGTTGAAGCAGTGGAAGCAGCCATCACGGATCCGGTAGACGCTACTGGAGTCATGACTCGGGCTACATTCGTGACGCACGCCTACGTTACCGACCCCCTGATCCAAGTTGCACATCCCACTTCGATTCGCGTGACGATTAGTATGGAAGGTTCGGGAGAAAAGAAATAGGACAGTCGTTGGTCGATAGTCGAAGGTCGTTCGCGGACCTGGAATGAACGACGCAATGCGAACGACTAACGACTGAACGACAAACGACTGATTCATGACACAAACCAGACAACTTTTTGGTACTGACGGAATTCGCGGCGTGGCGGGCGAATTTCCGCTGACACGCGACAGCGTTTATTGGATTGGGCGTGCACTGGGGCACGATCTGGTGCGCGTGAATACCAAGGCACGAGTAGTAATTGGACAGGACACGCGCGCATCGAGCGACTGGATTGCCGACCGATTCCTGCAGGGGCTTTCGTCAGTGGGAGTAGAAACGCGCAGCGCGGGCGTGATTACTACGCCGGGCGTCGCGTTTCTGGCACGCTCGCAAAAGTTCGATGCCGGCGTCGTGATTTCGGCTTCGCATAACCCGTGGACCGATAACGGGATCAAAGTTTTTTCCGGCGATGGCTACAAATTGCCGGACGCGCGCGAACTCGCGATTGAAAAAGAGATTTTCGCGCTGCTGCAGGATTCAGATACGGTTCCGGCGGCGGATTCGAGTCCAGGGGTTTCGAGCCTTCCCGGAGACGAAAGTCTGCGCCACGCGTACGTTCGCTGGCTCGCGGGTTCTGTTTCCACCGACTTGAGCGGGCTTCGCGTGGCGGTCGATTGCGCCAATGGCGCGGCCACGGCGGAAGCTCCGGAGCTGTTCCGGGCGCTTAGGATCAGGACGACCTTTCTGCACTCCGCGCCGGATGGACAGAACATCAACGAGAATTGTGGCGCGCTGCATCCGGAAATATTGGCTCGATTTGTCGCTGACCAGCAAGAGCGTTTCGATGTGGGCGTTACTTTTGATGGCGACGCCGACCGCGCTCTTTTTTGCGACGCCAACGGACGAGTGGTAAATGGTGACGAGGTTCTGTTGCTGGCGGCGCGCGACATGCAGTCGCGCGGCGTGCTTGCCAATGCCACCGTCGTGGCGACCACCATGTCAAATATGGGACTGGAGCTGGCGCTTAAGCGATCTGGCATTCGGATGCTGCGCGCCAATGTCGGCGACAAGTACGTGCTCGAAGAAATGCAGCGTGCCGGAGCTACGCTCGGCGGCGAACAGTCAGGCCACATACTGTTCCGCGATGGGGAAGCGACCACGGGCGACGGACTGCTCACCGCGCTCCGAGTACTGGAGATCGTGGTACGGACAGGCAAGCCGCTGGCCGATTTAGTCGCCGATCTGAAGGTGTTTCCGCAGATTATTCGCAACGTGCGGGTCCGAAATAAGATTCCCTTCGTGGAGATTCCGGCAGTGCAGACGGCGATTGTGGCTGCTGAACGGGAACTCGCCGGTAATGGCCGCGTGGTTGTGCGCTACTCAGGCACGGAGGCGCTGGCGCGCGTGATGATTGAAGCCGAGTCGAAGCAACAGACGGATCGGCTGGCGGAATCGATCGTCGAGGCGATTCGTTCGGCACTCGGCGCGTAGGAACCTGCCTGGATATTGTTGTGCGAGCCGGGGCATCCCAGCTTGGACGGGGCTGAGCCCCGTCACCACACGATCCTGACCTGTTTTGCAACCGTCATTTTCAGTTCGGCTTACCTCGACAAGTACGTCCATTTGTACGGACTAGTTATCTTGTGGGCGACGGCGGGTCAGTCGAGAATGAGAATCGGTTCAGAGTTCATCGACCTAGAAAAAGCTCATGAGAATTCTCATTGTGGAAGACGATGCGGCACTTTCGAACTTCATCCGCAAAGGGCTGGAGGCGGAACACCATGCCGTGGATGTTGCCCACGAGGGAAACCAGGGCCGGGCGATGGCTATGGAATTTGACTACGACCTTGTCGTGCTTGATCTGAACCTGCCGGGGGTTGACGGATTGTCGGTTCTGAGGAGTTTGCGGCAGCGCAAGGCGAACTTACCGGTGATGATTCTTACCGCGCGCAGCCGGGTCGAAGATCGCGTGCAGTGTCTGGATTCGGGCGCGGACGATTATCTGGTGAAGCCTTTTTCCTATCTCGAACTGTCGGCGCGGGCGCGCGCGTTGTTGCGGCGCAGTCACCTGCCCTCGGAATCCGTGCTCACCGTCCGCGATCTTTGTTTGGACCGCGTGGAGCGAAAAGTGGAGCGTGCCGGGCGTCACATTGAACTGACGGTTAAGGAATTCGCATTGCTCGAATACCTGATGCGCAATGCCGGGCGCCGGCTGACGCGGGCGATGATCATCGAACACGTCTGGAACCTGACCTTTGATTCCACAACGAACGTAGTGGATGTTTACATCAACTACCTGCGGCGCAAGGTCGACGACGGCTTCTCACCATGTTTGATTCACACGGTTCGCGGAGTGGGGTATCAGATGAGTGCGCACGGGGCATCGGCATGAGTGCGAGTTCGCATTTTGCGAGGCTGCCGCGAGGTCCGGATGTGCTCGGCGAATTGCTGCACTCGTTGAGCCAGCCACTCACCAGCCTGCGCTGCTCGCTCGAACTTTCAATCGAGGCAATCGCAGAGCACCAGCAGGAGAGTGTTTCGGTCGCTCTGCAACAGACAGAAAAAGTCATTGGCATGATCCAGTTGATGAGGGAGTATCTGGATGCCGATCAGCTGGGGCCGGAAGGTTGTCCGGTTGCTCTCGCGCCGGCGATGCGGAGTGTGATCGAAGAAATGTCCACGATCGCGGCGGTGCGCGGTGTCCGGTTGTGCCTGGTGGGCACGTGTACGGCGAAGGTGACGGTGCCGGAGTTGCGGTTGCGGCTGGCTTTGCAGTACTTGATTACGGCAATGATCGAAGCGCAAGCGGCAGGCGGTAGAGTCATGCTTCTGCTGGGGGAGGGTCCGGCCGGAGCAGTGCTTCGGGCTGAGGGCGCCGGCGGTTTTCGCAAGATGAGTTTTCACGAGGTGGAGCAGAGCGCAACGAGCCCGCCGATCGCGCGCGATGCGGCCAGCGAAACATCCTCAGCAGTATCAACTTTGCGCAGGGTGAGGCTGGCGATCGCCAGCCGTGTGCTCGAAACCGCTGGAGCATCGCTCGTGCTCGCCGACGGCGACGCTGGTCCTACTGGGTTTGTTCTTCGCATTCCGCGCCGGGTTGGCAGTCCAGCGTGACGACTTCATCCTGAAATTTTTCCGGATCGCGCTTGCGCTCGGCTGGCTTCTCGCCACGTTAGTGCGCGTGCGGACTCTGGGCGGGGTTACTTCGCGGCGGCGGCGGCGCCTTGGCGATCTTCACATCAAAACTGACCGGCAGCTGTTTTGGTGGATAGCAGGCCGAGTTATCGCAGGCCTGGTATTTTAAAGTTCCGCGGACAATATACTTGCCGGGTTGCACGGAGGCCAGAGGCCGCACCAGCACATCCACCGAGAAATCTCCGGTGTAGACATTCAGCTTTTCGTCGGGAGCAAAAGCAAAACTCATATCCTGGCCGTCCGGGTAAGTGGTTTTGCCGATGACTATGTCGGTGGTCGCTTCTACCTTGAGCACGGTCGGAATCAGGAACTCCGACTTCGGTTGATTAGAGTTGATGTGGTATCCCCTGGCGACGCGGAACGAGAGTGGGACGGTCGCCGGTTTGCCCTGTGTGGCGGTCACGACCGGGGCCGGCGTCATTTTCACGGCAGGGCCCTGCGGGCCAAGGTCGTCCTGCGCCGAGGCCCATGCGGAGAGCAGGAAAAGAGCGCTCGCAAGAAGGATTTTCATTGGTTCCAGAGTACTCCAGCTCTAGAGCAACCGAGTTCTAGAGTAACCCAGTTCAGGTGGGGTTCGTAGTTACTTCTGAGCCTGTACCGCCCGGCCCTGGCTTAGCGCCCTTTTGATATGGTCGACGAAGACGCTGCGGCTCTGCAAGCCGAATTCGCGGGCGATGAGCTTGCCATCGCGGTCCAGAAAGAACGTGGTCGGCAGTGCATTGACGCCGCCATAGCTCACAGCGACGGATTCTTTGCCGAGCAGGATGGGGTAGTTGACGCCCATTTCCTTGGCGAATTTGGCGATGTCTTCGGTGCTGGCGTCGTCCATGGCGACGCCGATGATCTGGAATCCTTGCGGGCCATATTCATTTTGCAGCTCGACAAACCACGGCATCTCGATCTTGCAGGGGCCGCAATATGTCGCCCAGAAATTGAGCAGAACGGCTTTACCGCGAAGATCGGAGAGCTTGAGGTTCTTGCCGTCGAGCGTTTGCAGTTCGAAGTCAGGTGCCAAATTGCCCATGAGCCCGGGGGCGGAAGCGTTCGCGCGGTTAGTGCGGGCCACGCGAATGCCGGCGGATAACATAACCGCGACGATGGCGGCGACGAAGAACAGAATCAGGGGATTTCTTTTCACTGGTTACCTCGGCGGCTAAAGCCCGCCATCTTAATTCTCAAGATTCTTGTCAAAGTGTTGCTTCTGCGCCTGCTAGAGCGCAAAGCGATTCAAGAACGAAAAATAGCGGGAGATGAGCGTGAAGTGATTTGTCACGAGCAGAATCCCCAACGCGATCAGCAAGCCGCCACTGGCTACTTCCACGGCGTGCATGTGGAATTTGAAGCGCTTGTAGAACTTCAAAAAGCGCTCGATGCCAAGCGAAGTCAGCAGGAAAGGCACCGCCAACCCGGCTGAGTAGATGGCTAGAAGAAAGATGCCCTTCCAGACTGTGTCCTGCGCGGCGGCGAAGCCGAGCACGACCGCGAGAATCGGACCGACGCACGGGGTCCAGCCAAAGGCGAAGGCAAATCCAATGACAAAAGCGCCCCACGCCGAAGAACTCCCTTTGAGGCCATGCAGTCGCGTGTCGGCCAGCAGAGCTTTGATCTGTAAGATGCCGGTCAGGTGCAGGCCGAAGAGAATGATGACCACTCCGGCGATGCGCGCCAGCAGCGATTTGTATTGCGCTAGGACCTGGCCGACTTCCGTCGAGATCGCGCCCAGGGTGATGAAGACGATGCTGAAGCCGATAATGAACGCGGCGGAATTGAACATCACCTTGCGAAAGAGTTGGCCTTCCTGCAGCTTCAACTGCTCGACCCCTACGCCGGATATTAGGGAAACGTATCCGGGGACGAGCGGAAGCACGCAGGGCGACAGGAACGAGATCAATCCTGCGACGAAAGCGGCGAGCGGTAATGGCAAACTCGTCATATCTGTCTATTGTAGCGACCGGGAGTGGTTTTGCACCCTACCTACAAGATGCTGCAGGAGGCGAAATTGTTACAGCACTGCCTCTAGGTTCGACGAAGTCATGGGATGCTCGTTATCGCGACGCGGGCGTTTGTCGCCGTTTCGGGGCGGGTGGCTCCTTGAGCGGCGCGGCGGGGGCGATTGGAGTGGCGGTCTCGGGCGGGGTTTCAGTCAGCACTTTCTTGACGAAGCCCGGGGGCACGGTGGCGGTGAGAATTGCGCGATCTCCGGACTGCTCGACTTTGAGGCTGTCGAAGAACGTCTTTACGTCTGCATCCGTACCGTGTGTTCCGACGCTGCCTTCGGCGGCGTGAAAGATGCTTAGAAAGGCGGCGGTCTTCTCAGTGATGGCTTGCGCGTCAGCGTCACTGTCGGTGAAGGCTTCGGCCCGCAGGTGGAGAGCGCGGAGGTAGCGCGCGGAAATCACGGCGACGGCAGGACGGGGAAACAAAAGGCTCCAGCTGCCGAGCCCGCCCAGGGTAGTCATTTCGGGACGGACGCGCAGGATGGCAAAGGACAGACTTGCGAGAGGAACTCTTCCGAAAAACGTTCGAAGCAGGCGAGGTCCGCCAAAGGGCGAGGCCAGTTTGCGGGAGCGGTCGAGCATGCCGCGAATCACGCCGGGGTCGGGGTGGTTCGAGACCGCGACGCTATCGTACGAAAGAATGACGACGCGAACCGTGCGGCCTTCAAGGGGGATACTGTAAATGTCGAAGCCGCGATAGTCCTCGACCGACGAGGAGATCTTCTTGAGATAGGCGGTGAGCCGGCCGGCGTCGATCTTGCCGACGAAGACCTCGGAGAAGCGCGGCTCCGGGGCCGATCCGGCGGTCCCGTCTCCCCAACTCTGCGGATAGTGGATGGCGAAGGCGGCCTGATCCAGATCGCGCTCGAATTGAAATCCGGTTTCCTCGACGAACTTCTGATATTCGGGATCGCGGGAAACCGGCGGCAGTTGGCCAGTGGCGTTGAAGGTGCGAATCCACTTCAGATTGATGTAGAAAAAGCCGTCAGCGCCCGGGAGCAGGCGAGCCGCTTCAGGCGCGGCGTGCTTGCGCAGGGTCACGATCAAGGCGACGGCGGCCACAATCAGCAACACAGCCAGGGGGATGGGGAGGCGTCGTCGAATGCGCATCGAATTTCGGAGGGTGCTCGGCTCCTCCGCGGTGAACAAGTGTGAGAGAAAGTGAGCCCGATAATGATAGCACCGGGGTGGCGATTCCTTAGGGCACGACTCCCCAGGCTACCCACCAGCGACGGCGGTGCGAGTGCGGTTGCACGTGAATTGCCCTTGTGATAACTTAAATAATTGTCCCGGACTTCAGGAAGGGATCAGGGAAGTATTGTGCCTGGTTGGACTTGCTTCCACCTGCTGGCGTAGCTCAGTCGGTAGAGCATCTGATTTGTAATCAGAGGGTCGGGGGTTCGATTCCCTTCGCCAGCTCCAGAAAAACAAGATTCCGGAAACAGAAGAGGTTTGCGCTGCGGCGCGCGCTGGCGGCACGGTTCTAAAGCACTCCTTCAGATTATTTTCCGGCGGGTTGTCAGGCGGGAGTTCTCGCATTTCGTTTCCCGAGCTGAGAAGTGCTGAATCGTGCCGGTATTGATTCTCGCGCGGCCGGGCGGTGTTTTCGGATTTGCACAGGTGGGTGAGTGGTTAAAGCCAACAGACTGTAAATCTGTCCCTCTCAGGAGGTACGGAGGTTCGAATCCTCCCCTGTGCACCAGAGTGGCGAAGTTGACGGTCGAGTGTAAACGATCCGGCAGTGACGATTAAAAAGAAGTTCGTGCTAGCTCTCGTGGCTTATGCGGTACTGGGCGTTTTGGCCTGGACCACACTGTCCGATGAGCCGATTCGAATTTTCAATGCGGACGTCAGACTGCGAACCGGGACGCTGCTGATCCTCGGACTGTTCGCGTTTCGAGCGGCGCTATATTTTTGGCGAACCCGGATCGAGGAAGAGCGAAGCGCGAAGCCGACGGATTGAAGAGTTCGAAGCCTGGGGCGGTGCGAGAAAAAGCAGCTCCTTCGCTTCGCTCAGGATGACAAGGTTTTTTAGCGAGCCGATGTAGCTCAGTTGGTAGAGCACTCCCTTGGTAAGGGAGAGGTCATCAGTTCAATCCTGATCATCGGCTCCATAAAGATTTGCTGAGAGCTGACAGCTGAGAGCTGACAGCTGGTTTGGGCGGGAGTAACTCAGTGGTAGAGTCACAGCCTTCCAAGCTGTTGGTCGCGGGTTCGATCCCCGTCTCCCGCTCCAGAGTTTGAGAGTTAGTTTGAGCGTTGCGGTTGGAATTCGGTATTCGGGTGGGAACGGTGATCTTCGAAGCGGGCGTCATCAAGGTCGAGAAGGAACGCGAGTTCGGCGACCTGAAAGCCGCGATCGAGAAAGCGTTCGCTGCGGACCGGATCACGAAGTATTTGAAGCAACTCGACAGCCGCAGCATTCGAGTACGCAACCTGAATGCGGTTTTTGCGGCGGATGTGATCGACCGGGCGGCGGGAGACAAGGCTGGGACAGCACGGTCTTTGTATGGGTCGCTGCCGGTTTCCGATCAGGCCCAGATACGGGAGTTTTATCTCTCGAAGATTGAAGAGGTCGATCCGGCGCTGCGGGCGAAGTTTCACAAGCTGTATCAGTACTACTGAGTGGATCTCAGGACGACGATTGATTTGCGAACCAGCCGGCGGGACGCCGGCGCTACAGAGGATAAGAGCAAATGGCGAAAGAAAAATTTGAACGGACTAAGCCGCACTGCAACGTAGGGACGATTGGTCACATTGACCATGGCAAGACGACGTTGACGGCGGCCATCACAAAAGTTTTGCAGAAGCACAATCCGAAGATTGTGTTCCGGTCGTTTGATTCGATCGACAACGCTCCGGAAGAAAAGGCTCGCGGAATCACCATTGCCACGGCGCACGTGGAGTATGAGACGCCGAACCGGCATTACGCGCACGTGGATTGTCCGGGTCACGCGGACTACATCAAGAACATGATCACGGGCGCGGCGCAGATGGATGGCGCGATTCTGGTGGTTGCGGCGACGGACGGTCCGATGCCGCAGACGCGCGAGCACGTGCTGCTGGCGCGGCAGGTGGGCGTTCCTTACATTGTTGTGGCTTTGAACAAGTGCGATGCGGTGGATGATCCCGAACTGCTGGATCTGGTCGAACTGGAAGTACGCGAACTGTTGAAGAGCTACCAGTTTCCGGGCGACGACGTGCCGGTGGTGCGTCTCTCGGCTCTCGGCGCGTTGAATGGCGAGGAGAAGTGGGAGAAGCAGATTGACGCGTTGATGGAGGCGGTGGACAAGAGCGTTCCGCAGCCGGCGCGGGAATTGGATAAGCCGTTCCTGATGCCGATCGAAGATATCTTTTCGATTCAGGGACGGGGCACGGTGGTGACGGGTCGTATCGAGCGCGGCAAGGTGAAGGTGGGCGAGGAATCGGAGATTGTCGGCTTCCGCGAGACGCGCAAGACGGTGGTGACGGGCGTCGAGATGTTCAAGAAGCAGCTGGACGAAGGCATGGCGGGAGACAACGCTGGGCTGTTGCTGCGTGGCATTGCGAAAGAAGACGTGGAGCGCGGGATGGTGCTGGCGAAGCCGGGGTCGATTACTCCACACACCAAGTTCAAGGCTGAGGTTTACATCCTGACGAAGGAAGAAGGCGGGCGGCACACGCCGTTCTTCAAGGGATATCGTCCACAGTTTTATTTGCGGACTACGGATGTGACCGGGATTGCGGAGTTGCCGGCGGGGACGGAGATGGTGATGCCGGGCGACAACGTGAGCCTGGTGATCGAGCTGATCACGCCGGTGGCGATGGAAAAGGGATTGCGGTTTGCGATTCGCGAAGGTGGGCACACGGTGGGAGCGGGCACGATCGCTGAGATTATTACGTAGCGTGTGTGGTGGCGGGGCTTCGCCCCGCCGGGACGGGGCGGAGCCCCGTCACCACACGAGCAAATTCAAGAACTGGTTAGGGAGTGAGCAATGCCCCGAGAGATTATTACGTTGCAGTGTGGTGATTGCAAAGAGCGGAACTATTCGAAGACCAAGAACCGCAAAACGACGCCGGACCGTCTGGAACTGAAAAAGTTCTGCAGCCGGTGCCGCAAGCACACGCCGCATAAGGAAGTGAAATAGAGCGATTGAATCATTGAGGTATTTAGTCATTGAGTCATTAGAAACAATGGCTCAATGATTCAATGACAAAATGAGTCAATAGTTTTAGGGGCGTAAGCTCAACGGTTAAACTGTCGGTCTCCAAAACCGAACTTGGGGGTTCGAATCCCTCCGCCCCTGCCAGAGTTGAGGGTAAGAGTTCAGGCCCGAGAGGGAGCAGTCGAGGAAAGCGGGAAGGTATGGCGACAGCGTTAGAACCAAATCCGGTTGTAACCAGTTTGCGGTCCTGGCCGGAACGCATCACGTCGTTTTACCACGACGTTCGCACGGAGATGAAGAAAGTTACGTCTCCGACGCGTAAGGAAGTCCAAGCGACGACCACGGTGGTGATTATCACCGTGTTCCTGTTCGCGTTTTATTTCTGGGTTGTCGATCTGGCGATCACCAACAGCCTGGAACGGGGTTTGCATTATTTCTCGCGCCATTAGGCGGCGAGCGAAAGAAGCGATTGAATGCCGGATACGGATTCGAATAAAGAAAAGAACGAAAGCGCTGCGGTTGGTGTTGGCTCGGAAGGTGAAGGCCAGCAGGCGGCGACTCCAACTCCTGCGGAAGCTGTGCCGAGTGGAGAACCCGCGCGCAATCCGAATATGAAGTGGTACATCATCCACGCCTATTCGGGCTTCGAGCGCAAGGTGCGGGAGTCGCTCGAATCGCGGGTGCAGGCTTTCGGGTTGCAGGACAGGATTGGCAAGGTGCTGATTCCGACCGAATCGGTCACCGAAGTTCGTGGCGGCAAGAAGTACACTTCGGAGCGCATGTTCTATCCCGGCTACGTGCTGGTGGAGATGGACATGGACGATCACGTCTGGCACGTGGTGAAGTCGACTCCGCGGGTGACTGGATTTGTGGGCACGGGGCAACAACCGACTCCGCTGTCGGAAGAAGAAGTCAATCACATTGTTTATAAAGTAGCCGACAGCCGCGAGAAGCCCAAGCTCAAGGTCAAGTTCGAAAAGGGAGAGACGGTGCGCATCGGCGAAGGTCCGTTCGCGACGTTTACGGGCGTGGTCGACGACGTAAACGAAGATCGCGAGACTTTGAAAGTGATGGTCACCATCTTCGGGCGTTCGACTCCGGTGGAATTGGAATTTGGGCAGGTGGAGAAAGTCGCGTAGCGATTTTCCGTCGCTGACAGGCACAGGAAAGGCATCATGGCAAAGAAAGCTACAGGATCGGTAAAGTTGCAGATTGCGGCGGGCAAGGCTACGCCGGCGCCTCCGGTGGGACCGGCGCTCGGTCAGGCGCAAGTCAATATCATGGAGTTCTGCAAACAGTTCAACGCCCGCACCGGGCAGAAAGAACTGGAGGGGCTGATTGTTCCCGTCGTGATCACGGTCTACAGCGACCGAACTTTCACGTTTATTACCAAGACGCCGCCGGCTTCGGTGTTGCTGAAGCGCGCGGCCGGTATCGCCAAGGGGTCGGGCGCTCCTAATAAGGATAAGGTCGGCAAGGTGACGCTGAAGCAGGTTGAGGAAATTGCGAAGCAGAAGATGCCGGACCTGAACGCCGCATCGGTCGATGCCGCCATCCGGAGCGTGCGCGGTACGGCGCGGTCGATGGGGATTGAAGTCGCGGAATAGATTTTTGTGTGGTGACGGGGTTATACCCCGTCGCGGGGCAGAGCCCCGCCACCACACGAGTAGGGGTTAGTCGAAAACACTACGGCTCTTCGGAATAGAGAAGCGGCGGTGGGAGACTGAGGTGAAAATGAAGAAGTCAGGAAAGAATATCGAGAAGTCGCGGAAGGCAGTTGAGGCGCGGCCTTACACGCTGCAGGAAGCCGTCCCACTTCTGCAGAAAGTGAAATACGCGAAGTTCGACGAGACCGTCGAAGTGACGTTGCGGCTGGGTGTCGATCCGAAGCACGCCGATCAGATGGTCCGGGGCACGGTCGTGCTTCCCCACGGGCTGGGCAAGTCGAAAAAAGTTCTGGTGATCGCGAGCGGTGAAAAGGTTCGTGAGGCCGAGGCGGCGGGCGCGGATTTTGTCGGCGGCGAAGATATGGTCGAGAAGATCACGAAAGAAAACTGGACCGACTTCGATGCTTTGATTGCCACGCCCGACATGATGAAATCTGTTGGCCGTCTGGGCAAGGTTCTCGGGCCGAAGGGACTGATGCCGAATCCGAAAACGGGTACGGTCACCATGGACGTCGCAAAAGCGGTGCAGGAAGTGAAGGCCGGCAAGGTCGAGTTCCGCACCGACAAGACGGCGCTGGTGCATGTGCCGGTGGGAAAGATTTCGTTCTCGCCAGACAAGTTGATCGACAACGCAACCGTGCTGATTTCGAGCGTGATCAAGGCGAAGCCTTCGGTGGCTAAGGGGAAATACATCAAGGCCTGCTATTTGAGTTCGAGCATGGGGCCGGGGATCTCGCTGGATACGACTCCGATTGAGGTTGCGGCTAAGGCATAGTTAGGCAATGCCGCCGGGCTGCGCCCGGCAGACGGGGCAAGCCCCGTCACCACACGAGTTTTGAAGGGGCTTTTATATGGCGGTTACCAGGGCTAAGAAAGTTGCGCAGGTTGAGAAGCTTGGTGGCGAACTGAAGAATGCTTCGAGCATGATCGTGGCCACCTACTCCAAGCTGACGGTGACGCAGGACTTCGAATTGCGCAAGGCGTTGCGTCCGACCGGAGCGAAGTATCGCGTGGTGAAAAACACCCTTGCCGAGCGCGCCGCTAAGGGAACCAGGGTCGAGGCGGCGCTGAAGAACCTTCAGGGTGTGACTTCGATTGCTTATACCGAAGGCGATCCGGTAGCGCTGGCGAAGGCGCTTTCGAAGTACGCCAAAGATAATCCGGAATTCAGCTTCAAGGCCGGTCTGGTCGAAGGCCGCGTGATTACGGTCAAGGAGATCGAGTCGCTGGCCACCATGCCGTCGAAGGCCGAGATTTATTCGAAGTTGCTGTTCTTGCTGAACGCTCCGTCGCAGCGTCTGGTTACGGCGATGAATGCAGTGGGACGGAACCTGGCGGTGGTCGTCGGCCAGGGCGTGGAACAGAAGAAGTTCAAAGAGGCGTAGGAATTTGTAATTGGTGATTTGTAATGTGTAATTTGAACACGAGTTTCTGAGCAGCAACGCTGCTCGAAAAAAGATTTAGTTATCGCGAAGCGAGGGGTGGCGCGGTCGGAAACTTTGGTGTTGTCTGGCACTGGAGTTGAAGACCTGGTCGCACTGGAAACCTGGCCGAGCGATGGCGAAATCGTAAATCTTACATTAAGCGGAGAGGTTCATATGGCGGATCTACAGCAGTTGGAAGAACAAATTGTCAGCCTGTCGCTGCTGGAAGCGGCGGAGTTCGTGAAGAGGCTGGAATCGCGTCTGGGCGTTTCGGCGGCGGCAGCGGCCCCAGTGATGGTTGCCGGCGGCGCGGCGGCGGGCGCGGCGGCCCCGGCTGAAGAAAAGACCGAATTCGCGGTCGTTTTGAAGGAAGTCGGAGCCAATAAGATCAATGTAATCAAGGCAGTACGTGAGGTCACTAGCCTCGGCCTGAAAGAGGCGAAGGACCTGGTTGATGGCGCTCCGAAGAGCATCAAGGAAGGCGTCTCAAAGGACGAAGCCGAGACCATCAGGAAGAAGTTCACTGAAGCGGGTGCGGTTGTCGAGGTCAAATAGTTTGTGCGGTGCGGGGGTGGGTGTGGAAGCGAGGTCCTGCCTCGCTTGGACGGGGCGAAGTCCCGTCACCACACGAGCCTTTAGCCGCTAGCAATTATTTGACCGAACAGTAGCTGAATCCTAGGGAGTGGTGTTAATATCTAATAAATAACCCGCTTACCCTGGCTTCACTGCGAGGCGACGGCGACCCGGTCCTCCAAATATACCCAGGAAGCGGAATGGAAAAGGGTCGCTGGAACGTAAGTATGGCAGCCGGTCCCGCGGGCGGCGGGACGGAACAGGCCTTTTGAACTGGCACGGAATTTTACAAGTTATTCAAGAGTAAGCGTCGCACGTGGCGCCCGCGGACAAGCTTGTCCCTGCGGGTGCCTCTCGCTTTTTTTCCGCGCATTCC
The DNA here is from genome assembly GCA_963747545.1 of uncultured Acidobacteriaceae bacterium. Lineage (GTDB taxonomy): Bacteria > Acidobacteriota > Terriglobia > Terriglobales > Acidobacteriaceae > Acidiflorens. The sequence continues at coordinate 1,595,541 of CAVVFQ010000007.1, forward strand.
GCTCGTGAGTTGAGGCAGTCTCGTTTAGCAATATTGTGGCGCCGCTGTTTGCGTCCGTCATTACCATTCCGCTTGTACCGCAGCCCCAGGCTGCCTGAAAGCAGGAGTTCCTGAGCATGACAAAGCACAATATCCATCGCAAGCGTTTCGATTTTTCCAAGATTCCAGCAACCATCCAGATCCCGAACCTGATCGAGGTTCAGAAGCGCTCTTATGACCGCTTCCTGCAGATGGACAAACTGCCCAGCGAGCGCGAAGACGGCGGGCTGCAGGCGGTATTTCAATCGGTGTTTCCGATTACCGACTTCCGCAACGTTTCGCAGCTTGAGTTTGTGGACTTCGCGATTGGCAACTGGGAGTGCAAGTGCGGCCACCTGAAGGGGCTGCATCACCTGCGCACCACTTGTAAGAATTGCGGATCGACGGTGATCACCGACCCGTTTCATCCCGGTGAAGTTCTCTGCCACAAGTGCGGCACCTACAACGCGAACACTCCCGACTTCTGCAACAAGTGCGGCGATCCCGTCGGACTGCAACTGAAGTACGACGTGGCGGAATGCGAAGAGCGCGGCATGACCTACTCGGCGCCGCTCAAGGTCACGATGCGGCTGACCATCTGGGACAAGGACCCGGAGACGGGCAATCGTTCGATTCGTGACATCAAGGAGCAGGAAGTTTTCTTCGGCGATGTTCCGCTGATGACGCAGAACGGCACCTTCATTATTAATGGGACCGAGCGCGTCATCGTCAGCCAGTTGCACCGCTCGCCTGGCGTGTTCTTCGAGACGGCGGCGAATCGCACTTACTTTTTGGGAAAGATCATTCCCTACCGCGGATCGTGGGTTGAGTTCGAATACGACCAGAAGAACGTTCTATATGTGCGCATCGACCGCAAGCGCAAGTTTCTGGGCACGATCTTCCTGCGCGCGCTCGGCCTGCGTTCCGGCGAAGACATTCTGAAGACTTTCTACACGACGGATCGCCTGGTTGTCCGCGACAAGAAGCTGTTCTGGACGCTGGATCCGGCAAGTGAAAAGCCCACGAACCTTATTGGCATGAAGCTGGCGCACAGCATCAAGTCGAAATCGGGCGACGAAGTGGCGCACTCCGGCCGCAAGATCAGCCCGGCCACACTGAAGGAAATTCAGAAGGCGAAGATCAGCGAAATCGAAGTCGACGTGAGCGATCTGGAAGGCGCGTGGGCGGCGAGCGACATTGTCGACACCACAAGCGGCGAAGTGCTGCTCGAAGCGAACTCGGAAATCACCGCCGACAAGGTGGCAAAGATTCTGGAATCGGGCGTGATCGAGATGAGCGTGTTCTTCCCCGAGCGCGACGACGTGGGCACGGTGATCAGCCAGACGCTGCGCCGCGACTCGGTCGCCACTCCATCGGAGGCGCTGATCGAGATTTATCGCAAGCTGCGTCCCGGTGATCCGCCGACGCTGGATACAGCGACGGCATTGTTCCAGGGGATGTTTTTCGATCCGCGCAAGTATGACTTCTCGCGCGTGGGCCGGCTGAAGTTCAACATCAAGCTGTTCGAGAACCAGGAAGCGACGAGCCTGGAACAGCGCACGCTTGATCCCACGGATTTTTACGCGACGATCAAGTACCTGCTCAAGCTGCGCAAGAACATCGGCGCGGTGGATGACATCGATCACCTCGGCAATCGCCGTGTGCGCGCGGTGGGCGAGTTGCTGGAAAACCAGTTCCGCATCGGTCTGGTCCGCATGGAACGCGCCATCAAGGAAAAGATGAGCGTGTACCAGGAAATGTCGACGGCGATGCCGCACGACCTAGTCAACGCGAAACCGGTGATGGCCGCGATTCGCGAGTTCTTCGGATCGTCGCAGCTGTCGCAGTTCATGGATCAGACGAATCCGCTCTCGGAAATCACGCACAAGCGGCGTCTGTCGGCCCTTGGGCCGGGCGGTTTGTCGCGCGAACGCGCTGGATTTGAAGTGCGCGACGTTCACCCGACGCATTACGGACGCATCTGCCCGATTGAAACGCCGGAAGGTCCGAACATCGGACTGATATCGTCGTTGAGCTGCTTTGCGCGCATCAACGACTACGGCTTCATCGAGTCGCCGTACCGCAAGGTAAAGAACGCGCGCGTGGTCGACTACGTCATCGTCGTCAACGCCGGTGACAGCAACTTCAAGGTCGGCGACTATGCCGAGAAAAGTGAGATGGAGAAGGTCAACGCCGATCTCAAAGAGCGGAAGAAGAAAGCGGTCGAGGTTGAGCCGTTCTCCTTCTATCTGTCGGCATGGGAAGAAGACCGGCACACCATTGCGCAGGCCAACATCGAACTCGACGACAAGGGCCGCATCGCCGGCGAACTGGTCAATGCTCGCAAGGCGGGCAACTTCGTGCTGGTGAATCGCGATGAAGTCGACTACGTCGACGTCAGCCCGAAGCAACTGGTTTCAGTCGCCGCCTCGCTGGTGCCGTTCCTCGAACATGACGACGCCAACCGCGCACTCATGGGAGCGAACATGCAACGTCAGTCGGTGCCGCTGCTGCGCGCTCAGGCTCCGATTGTGGGAACTGGCATGGAAGGAGTTACCGCGCGCGATTCGGGCGCGGTGGTGCTGGCGCGGCGCAACGGGATCATCGATTCGGTCGATTCCGAACGCATCATTGTTCGGGTCGAGGGCGAGCATCATCCGATGCAGCTTTCGCGCGAAGTGGGCAGCGACATTTACCAGCTCACCAAGTTCAAGCGCTCGAACCAGAACACCTGCATCAACCAGAAGCCAATCGTGAAGAAAGGCCAGCGGGTGGTGAAGGGGCAGGTGATTGCCGACGGTCCGTGCACCGATTTTGGCGAGTTGGCTCTCGGACGCAACGTGCTGGTCGCATTCATGCCCTGGCGCGGCTATAACTTCGAGGACGCGATTCTGGTCTCGGAAAAGATGGTGAAGGAGGATTACTATACCTCCGTCCATATCGAAGAATTCGAACTCGAGGCGCGCGATACGAAGCTCGGTCCCGAGGAAGTGACTCGCGACATTCCAAACGTAAGTGAATCCACGCTGCGAAATCTGGATGAAGCGGGGGTGATTCGCATCGGCGCCGGCATCAAGCAGGGTGACATCATCGTGGGCAAGGTTACGCCGAAGGGTGAGACTCAGCTTACGCCGGAAGAGAAACTGCTGCGCGCGATCTTCGGCGAAAAAGCCGGCGATGTGCGCGACGCTTCGCTTTACTGTCCGCCCGGAATCGAAGGCATCGTTGTAGACGTGAAGATCTTCTCCCGCAAAGGCCAGGAGAAGGACGAACGGGCCAAGGCGATTGAAGGCAACCAGATCGCGAAACTCGAAAAGAACCTTTCCGACGAGATTCGAATTCTGACCGACGAGCGCCTGAAGCGTTTGGAAGGCTTGTTGGGTGGCAAGGAAGTGCAAGCCGATCTGCACGACGAGCGCACCAATAAGCGGTTGCTGACCAAGGACACGATTCTCGATCGCGACGCGATCGAGCGTATCTCGACCCGTAACCTGAAGCGCATCAAGTACGCGGACAAGGATCCGCGGGTGAATGAGCAAATCGACGAGATCGAGGAAATGACCTCGCGCCAGATCGACGTGCTCAAGAAGATCGTCAACGAAAAGAAAGACAAGCTAACCAAAGGCGACGAGCTGCCGCCGGGCGTGATCAAGCTGGTGAAGGTTTACATCGCCATGAAACGCAAACTGAGCGTCGGCGATAAGATGGCCGGCCGTCACGGGAACAAGGGCGTAATCGCACGCATTCTACCGGAAGAGGATATGCCGTACCTCGAGGATGGAACGCCGGTCGAGATCGTCCTGAACCCGCTCGGCGTACCCAGCCGTATGAACGTGGGACAGATTCTTGAAACCCACCTCGGATGGGCGGGCCATGAACTGGGTCTGAAGATCGCGGAATTGCTGAAGCACAATACTCGCGCGGAAGCCATCCGCCGCGATCTCAAGGCTCTGTTCAAGGACACTGTGCTGGCCGACACCATCGCCGACATGAGTGAAGATGAGCTCGAAGCGGTGGCTCCGACGCTTAAGAAGGGCGTGTTCATGGGATCGGCCGTATTCGACGGCGCTCGGGAAACGGAAATCAAGGCGCTGCTGACCAGCGCGGGCCTGCCCACGTCGGGCAAGACCATGTTGCGCGACGGCATGACCGGCGAGCAGTTCGAATTGCCGGTCACGGTCGGCTACATCTACATGTTGAAACTGTCGCACCTGGTGGACGACAAGATTCACGCGCGCTCCATCGGACCCTATTCTCTGATAACCCAACAGCCTTTGGGTGGCAAGGCGCAGTTCGGAGGCCAGCGTTTCGGAGAAATGGAAGTGTGGGCACTGGAAGCCTACGGCGCGGCGTTCATCCTTCAAGAACTGCTGACCGCGAAGTCAGACGATGTGTACGGACGCACCAAAATCTACGAGGCCATCGTCAAAGGCGAGGCTGCGATGGAGCCGGGCGTGCCGGAATCGTTCAACGTGCTGATTCGCGAACTGCAGGCGCTTTGCCTGGATGTCGAGTTGATCAAGGCCTCGGAGAAGAAGCCGGTGGCGGTGGCAGCAGATTAAGAGCAGTTCCCGGTTCCCGGTTCTCAGTTCTCAGTGGTCGAGAGCGAGCAGAACTCAGAGCCGGGAGATGCTCCAAGAGTTTGGAAGAAAAGTTTGGACAATCAGCCGCCGCGGCACCCGCTCTCAGCGCCGCGATACGGCAAAGCTCAATCCGGTTTTTACTGAGAACCGGGAACTGAGAAACTGCAGTCGAGGGCCGCTGGTGGGCGCGTGAGATCCACAGGAAAGCGGAGGAACATGTTTCGTTCGAGCCCGTTCGATATGGCAAATCCCGTGGCTGATTTTGATGCCATTCGCATCAGCCTGGCGTCCCCGGAAAAGATCCGGAGCTGGTCGCATGGGGAAGTGACCAAGCCGGAAACCATCAACTACCGCACCTTCAAACCGGAGCGTGACGGCTTGTTCTGCGCGCGCATTTTCGGCCCGGTCACCGACTGGGAATGCCTCTGCGGCAAGTACAAGCGCATGAAGCATCGCGGAGTGATCTGCGACAAGTGCGGCGTGGAAGTCACGCTGTCGAAAGTCCGCCGCGAACGCCTGGGCCACATTGAGCTGGCGTCGCCCTGTTCGCACGTGTGGTTCTTCAAGGGCCTGCCCAGCCGCATTGGGCATCTGCTCGACATTTCTCTGCGCGATCTGGAAGCGATTTTGTACTTCGAGGCCTACGTGGTCGTCGATCCCGGCGACTCCCCGGTGAAAGACCGCGAAGTAATCAAGGACGAAGCGAAGTACCGCGAACTTGATCAGCAATACCGTCCCGCCGGCTTCAAGGCCATGATGGGCGCGGAAGCGATCAAGGAACTTCTGAAACGCATTGAGGTCGATTCGCTCTCCGCCGAACTGCGCGAGAAGATGAAGCATGAAACCTCGCTGCAGAAGCGCTTGAAGTATGCCAAGCGCTTGAAAGTGGTCGAGGCCTTCCGCCGGAGCGGGAACAAGCCGCAATGGATGATCCTGGATGTGCTGCCGGTGATTCCACCGGAACTGCGTCCCCTGGTTCCATTGGATGGCGGACGCTTCGCCACTTCCGATCTTAATGATCTTTACCGGCGCGTCATCAACCGCAACAACCGGCTGAAGAAGCTGATGGACCTGCACGCTCCCGAAGTCATCGTGCGCAATGAGAAGCGCATGCTGCAGGAAGCGGTCGACGCTCTGTTCGATAACGGACGGCGCGGGCGCGTTCTGCGTGGCGCCAACAACCGGCCGTTGAAGTCGCTCTCGGACACGCTGAAGGGCAAGCAGGGACGCTTCCGACAGAACCTGCTCGGTAAGCGCGTGGACTACTCCGGACGGTCGGTGATCGTTGTCGGACCAGAACTCAAACTGCACCAGTGCGGATTGCCGAAGAAGATGGCGCTCGAGTTGTTCAAGCCATTCATCTATCACCGGCTGGAACAGACGGGAAACTGCACCACCATCAAGCAGGCTAAAGAAATGGTGGAGCAGCAGGAACCAATCGTCTGGGACATTCTGGAAGAGGTCATCAAAGACCATCCAGTCATGCTGAACCGCGCGCCTACGCTCCATCGCCTGGGCATTCAGGCTTTCGAGCCGGTGCTGGTGGAAGGCAAGGCGATCAAGATCCACCCGCTGGTCTGTACGGCGTTCAACGCCGACTTCGACGGCGACCAGATGGCGGTGCACATTCCGCTTTCGCCCGAGGCGCAGGTGGAAGCCAGCGTTCTGATGCTGTCCTCGCACAACATCCTTTCGCCGGCGTCAGGCCAGCCTATCACCGTGCCCACACAGGACATGGTGCTTGGTCTCTACTATCTGACGAAAGCGAAACCGGGTGCGAAGGGCGAAGGCCGATCTTTCGCGAATATTGACGAAGTTGTGATCGCGCTCGAAATGGGCGAGGTGGAAACGCTCACCCCGATTCGCCTGCGCTACACCGGCGAAGTCATCGACCTGACGCAGGCCTATGACGATCAGGACGTGAACCATACGGAGCCCGTGCACGTCAGGCGCGAGTTCCTGAATACCACCGTCGGTCGCGCGATTCTAAACGACCACCTGCCGAAAGCGGTGCCCGGAGTTAATTTGGCCATGCCGTACATCAACGGCTTGCTGAAGAAGAAGGGCATTGGACAGCTGGTCAATTACTGTTATCTGCGATTCGGCCTGGAAGTCACCGTCAAGATGCTGGACGAGATCAAGTCGCTCGGCTTCAAGTATGCCACGCGCGCTGGGTTGTCGATCGGCATCGACGATATGGTCATTCCCGATAACAAGAAGACCCTGGTGAAGGACGCCGACAAGTTGGTGATCGCGGTCCAGCAGCAATACCTGGACGGCGCCATCACTAACGGCGAACGCTACAACAAGGTCATCGAAATCTGGTCGGCGATTACGGAGAAAGTTGCCGATGAAATGTTCGGCCAGATGCAGCGGCGGGATAAAGAAGGCCAGCTCAACCCGATTTACGTGATGGCCGATTCCGGCGCTCGAGGATCGAAACAGCAGATTCGTCAGCTCTCCGGAATGCGCGGACTGATGGCGAAACCGACCGGTGAAATTATCGAAACGCCGATCACGGCGAACTTCCGTGAAGGTTTGACGGTGCTCGAATACTTCATCTCGACGCACGGCGCCCGCAAGGGACTAGCCGATACGGCTCTGAAGACTGCCGACTCGGGCTACCTGACGCGCCGTCTGGTGGACGTCGCGCAGGACGTGATCATCAGCGAATACGACTGCGGCACGGTGGATGGAATTTTCGTTTCCGGAATTGTCGAAGCCGGCGAAATCATCGAGCCGCTGCGCGACCGTATCGTGGGCCGCGTATCGCTCGAGAAGATCAAGGACTACGAAGGCCAGGTGGTGGTCGATGTGAACCATGAGATCACCGAAGATCTGGCAGGCGCGATTCAGGCAGCCGGTATCGAGCGCGTAAAGATTCGCTCGGTGCTCACCTGCGAGTCGAAACGCGGTGTTTGCGTCATGTGCTACGGACGCAATCTTGCTTCCGGACGCCTGGTCGAACTCGGCGAGGCTACCGGCGTGATCGCCGCGCAGTCCATTGGCGAACCTGGAACGCAGCTCACCATGCGCACCTTCCACATCGGAGGCACGGCGTCGCGAGTTTCGGAACAGTCGCGCCTCGATGCCAAGAGCAACGGTACCGTGCGCTTCGTCAACTTGCAGACTGTGAAATCCAAGACTGGCGACCTGGTGGTGATGAATCGTCAGGGCTCGATCGCGGTGGTGGATGAAAAAGGCCGCGAACGCGAGCGCTACGCGGTCGTGTATGGCGCCAAGGTTAAGGTCACTGATGGCGGGCCGGTTGCGCTCGGCGAAGCTCTCGTCGAGTGGGATCCGTACACCTTCGCCATCCTGACGGAAATTGGAGGCACGGCGCAGTTCAAGGACCTGCAGGAAGGCATCACGCTGCACGAAGAAGTCGACGAAGTCACTGGTCTGTCGCGTCACGTGGTGGCGGATTCGCCCGACGAGAAGCGTCAGCCGGCCATCGTGATCAAGGGCAAGGCGAGCAAGCGCTACCTCATGCCTTCGCGCGCTCACCTCATGGTGCAGGACGGAGACACGGTTTATCCGGGCGACGTGCTGGCCAAGATCCCGCGCGAAACGACCAAGACCAAGGACATCACGGGCGGTCTGCCGCGCGTGGTGGAATTGTTCGAGGCCCGCAAGCCGCGCGAGACTGCTGTCATCAGCGAAATCGACGGCGTGGTGCGCTTCGGCGAGGTAGCCAAGGGACAACGCAAACTCTACGTGGCAGCCGATAACGGCACGGAGAAGGAATATTCCGTTCCGCGCGGCGTTCACATCAACGTGCAGGAAGGCGAGCGCGTCAAGGCGGGTGAACCGCTTATGGACGGGCCGCTCAACCCGCACGACATTCTCGCCGTGCTCGGTGAGAAGGAGCTGCAGTCTTATCTGGTGAATGAAATCCAGGAAGTCTACCGGCTTCAGGGCGTGAACATCTCCGACAAACACATCGAGGTGATCGTGCGCCAGATGATGCGCTGGGTGAAAGTTGAAGATGTAGGCGACACCCAGTTCCTGCTGGAGCAGCAAGTGGACAAGTTCCGCTTCCACGAGGAGAACGAGCGTGCGATTGCGAACGGCGGCAAACCGGCTACCGGGCGTCCGTTGCTGCTCGGGATCACCAAGGCGTCGCTCTCCACCGATTCGTTCATCTCCGCTGCCTCGTTCCAGGAGACAACGCGCGTGCTGACCGAGGCTTCCATTCAGGGAGCGGTCGATCATCTGCGCGGCTTGAAGGAGAACGTGATCGTGGGCCGCTTGATTCCCGCCGGCACCGGTATGGAGTATTACCGGAACGTGCGTCTCTCTCCAGAAATGGAAGAGGCCGCCAGCAAGGTGCAGGAAGAAGTCTCGCAAGCCTACGAAGATGCCGAGCGCGCTCTCGAACTCATGCGACACGAGGGCGAGACCGAAGAACTGGCCGCGGAGTAAAACCAAACGAATTCAAGACAGGGGCGACGCGAGTCGCCCCTCATTTTTCTGAATAACGTTTTTTGAAACCATGGCTTTAGCACTAGAACCACAGCGCCTGACCGGGCAGCCTCAAGATCGCAACTCTCCGCCGGAGCCGACTCCTGGTGGATTGATCCTGGCGCCGGCGCTGGGGCGCTTCTGGCGCCTGTTCCGTCTGTCAATCTGGCGCGCCTTCGAGCACGACGCTTTCGGTACCGCCAAAGCCTCGGCCTATTCGTCCATCTTCACTTTCTTCCCCGCCCTGCTTGTGATCGGCGCGGTTCTCGCTACTTTGCATCGGAGCGAAGTCTATCTTCGCGAGATTTCGTACGCCCTGGGCGCCATCTTGCCGGCGGGCAGCGCCACGGCGCTTTCCTACTTGAAAGGCAGCGTGAACCGGCCGGTTGATCTTCTCATCTCCACTTCGTTGCTGACGGTTTGGAGCGCTTCCGGCGTCATCATCTCCTGGATGGATGGTTTTCGCCGTGCCTACCAGCTTCCCAAAACCTGGGGGTTAGTCCAGGAGCGCGTGATTGCTATTTCGCTGGTTTTGATGGCGGGCATACCGATGACCTTCTCCACCGTTCTCGTTGCTTTCGGAAGCCGCATTGAAACGCGGATTCTGTTTCACATCGGGCATGAGTTCGGACCTCTGATTCTGTTGTTGTGGGGTTTGATCCGCTGGCTGATTGCGATCATGACGAGCATCGCCGTGATCCAGCTCATCTATCACAACGCGGTGCCCCGCACGCAGCCCTGGCACACCGTTTTGCCGGGCGCTGTTCTTGCAACCGCGATGTGGCTGATCTCGACCGCGCTGTTTGGATGGTATTTGCAGCACTATGTGGACTACAGCGTCATCTATGGTTCGCTCGGCGTGGGCATTGCGCTGCTGCTCTGGATGTACATTATCTCGCTGGTCGTGCTGATTGGCGCCGAATTCAATGCCATGCTTTTTCCTCGCTGTCTCACGAAAATTCCGCCTCCACGAATAGACGCCGGAGCTCGCTGACACTGTGTGGAGGCGGGGCTCTGCCCCGCCTGGATGGGGCGAAGCCCCATCACCACACGAACACTTGTAGCAATTAAGATTGACGTAACCATCCGCAGAGAGGATTCGCTGATTTGAAAGAACGCAAACTGGATCTGGTTGAAGGAAATCTGCCGGCTACCGCGCCTGTGCCGGAAGAGGCGGCCGAACGCGTGCGTCGCGCAAAAATTATCTGTACGATTGGTCCGGCTTGTGACTCCGAAGAAATGATTCGCGACCTGATGCGTCTCGGCATGGACGTTGCGCGTCTGAATTTCTCCCATGGAACGCACTCCGAACACGCTCGGCGAATCCGCCGGTTGCGCCGCTCCGCCCGCCTTCTGAAGCGCACCATCTGTATCCTTCAGGACCTTCAAGGTCCGAAGATTCGCACTGGTACTTTGAAGGATGGAAAACCGGTGCTGCTGAAGTCCGGAGCGGTGTTGACCATCACGCCGCGCAAGGTGGCCGGAACCGCCGAACTGATTGCCACCGATTTCGCCGGTCTGGCGCGCGAAGTCGAGCCCGGCGCGCGGGTGCTCTTGTCCGACGGCCGCATTGAACTCAAAGTGCGTTCGATTCGCGGCCAGGATGTGGAATGCGAAGTTCTGAATGGAGGCATGATCGGCGAGCATCAGGGGATCAATCTGCCCGGTACGGCGATATCGATTCCCGTGTTGACGGACAAGGACAAGCGGGACCTCGAGTTCGGTTTGAAGCAGGGAGTGGATGCAGTTGCGCTCTCGTTCGTTCGTTCCGCCGACGACATCCGGACAGCGAAGAGCTTGATGCGCGAGTTCGGAAAGTCCGTGCCCATTATCGCCAAGCTGGAAAAGCCGCAGGCCATCGAGCGGCTGGAAGCGATTCTGGAAATAGCTAATGGAGTCATGATTGCGCGCGGCGATCTGGGCGTGGAACTGCCACCCGAGCGCGTGCCGATCATCCAGAAGCTGGTGATTCAGCGGTCGGGGGTGTGGCGCAAGCCGGTGATTACCGCAACTCAGATGCTTGAGTCCATGACCGATAGTCCGCGACCGACGCGGGCGGAGGCGAGCGACGTAGCCAACGCGATTTTTGACGGCACCGACGTGGTGATGCTTTCGGGAGAAACCGCCAGCGGCCGCTATCCGCGTGAGACCGTGGCCATGATGGCTCGCATCATTCTGGAGGCGGAGGCTAGTATCGCGCAGTTGCCGCCTGCACCGCGCCGTCGTCGTGAAGCGCATCGTTATTCGGTGGCTGAAACCATCTGTGAATCCATCGCACACGCCGCCGAAGATCTGCCCATGCGGGCGATCGCCGTGTTCACGGAAAGCGGCAACACGGCGCGCATGCTTTCGAAGCATCGTCCGAGGGTCTGTATCTACGCTTTCAGTCGTAAGCCGGAAGTCTGCAATCGCATGAATGCGCTTTGGGGCGTGCATCCCATACACAAAAAAGAGTGGGAATCGGCGGAGGCAATGGTCACGACCGCGGAAAAAGAACTGGTGCCGAAAGGTCTTCTCCACGTTGGAGATGTGCTTGGATTAGTCGCAGGAACGCGGCTCACTTCGGGCGCTACGAACTTCATGCGGCTGCACACGGTCGGAGAAACTGAGCGAGCGCCTAAGAAGAGGCGACCGAAGAAATAACTATGCGGAATCTGGAAGGCCTCGATGCGATGAGAGCAGCGACCTCGTTTTCCGACGACTCGCTGGAACCCGCTGTACGAGGCTTTCTACACTCGCCCGCGAATCCTAATGGCGATGCGCTGGTCCTGACTCACGGCGCGGGCACGAATTGCTCTGCTCCTTTGTTGGTGGCGCTCAGCGAAGCTTTTGCCGCGCATGGCTACGTGGTTCTGCGCTGCGATTTGCCGTTTCGCCAGGAGCGGCGAACCGGACCGCCATTTCCGGGCAATGCGGAACGCGATCGCGCGGGACTGCACAATGCGGTTGCCGTTTTGCGTAAGCATGTCGCTGGCCGAATCTTTCTTGGCGGCCATTCTTACGGCGGACGACAGGCGACGATGCTGTGCGCCGCGGAAACAGAGTTAGTGTCCGGACTGCTTCTGCTCTCCTATCCTTTGCACCCGCCGCGCAAGCCTGAACAGCTTCGCATTCAGCATCTGCCTAACCTGCAAGCGCCGAGTCTATTCGTGCATGGAACGCGCGATCCATTCGGAAGCATCGACGAGATGACTAAGGCTCTGCAGCTGATTCCGGCCAAGACCGAGTTAATGAAAGTGGAAGGCGCTGGTCACGATTTGGGCTTCAAGGCTAAGGCGCTGGAGCTTCCTGAAGTCATTCTTCGCAGATTTGAGGAAGTGTTTGGTTAATGTTACCCCACCCCCCCATTCCACCCCTGTCTATTAGAATCACAGGGTTACAGGGCCAAGACTCCCGAAATCTAGGGGTTTAAAAATCCTGATAACACAAGAGTTATGGCGGGCCGAACCTGACCTGCTTGACTTACTAAGTTGCGCACACATCTAAATTTCAAGGAACTTAGTGGTAACTACGCCTGGGCTGTTGTCCAAGTCTTATTATAACTCAGGTGTCAAGCAGTCTACGGCACGAGTGAACTCGTGCCCTTCCCAAAAGCCTTCTGGGTGATCGCAGATGACTAATTCACCCAGCCTGATTTCGATCCGCCGTTTGGTTTGTCGTTCTCGTCGGGAGGGATATAATTTCCGTGTTCGTCGAAGGTGACTTTACGGTCGTGACCTTTCATGTAGACTTCGAATTTTCTTGCGGCACGGCGACGCTTCCAACGGTAGTAAGAGTTGCGCACGCCGAAATAGCGCTCGGACGCCACGTAGCTGACGCCGCGAGCGGGCATGAACTTCACCCACAGGTAGCCGCAGAGCAATCCGCCTAGATGAGCGAAGACGGCGACTCCATTGGCCGGCTCAAAAATCGCAACGATCGCGACCACGACCCAGATGCCGACCAGGTACTTGGCCTTGATTCTAAAGGGCAGGGGAAAGAGATACATTTCCTGATCGGCATAAATAATGCCAAAGGCCATGAGCAGTCCAAAAATCCCGCCCGACGCGCCTACCGTTCCGGTTGCCGGATCCGCCCCCAGAAAATGGGTATAGGAGACAGCAATCACTACCAGGGCGGCGCCCACGACGCAGAAGGTGTAACACTCGATGAATCGCCGGGGCCCCCAGTCGCGCTCGAGGTATGCGCCAATGAACCAGAGGGTGAGCATGTTGAACAACACGTGACTGAAGTTGGCGTGCGCCAGGGAATAGGTGACCAACTGCCAAATCTGACCGTGCAGTACATCGACCGGGACCAAGGCAAACCAGTCCTCAGTGCGCCTAAACGGGATATTGAACACCGCTGCAAGGATCTTTTGGACCAGAAAGATTCCCGTGCAGGTCAGGATGATGCGCTTCACCCATCCGGCAAAGGGAGGAAAGCTGAACGAGATGGTTTGTCCGCGAGGCACTATTTTTTATCCTTCTGGCTGCGGCACAACCGGCAGACTGCGATGTCCTGCCGCATCGACGGCGCGCACAGCGAATATCACATTATCCTTCGAAACCTTCAGGGTTGCACGCGTAGCGCCACTGATAGTTTGTGCGTACTCCCAATCGGCGGCGCTGGTGGATCGCCAGACCACGTCGTATGCGACCGCGCCCGGTGAGGGTTCCCAGGTTAAAGTCGTGTCGTTTTCGAGATTCTTGACCAGCATTTTTACGTTTGCGGGGGGCGCTGGAGCCGATGCCAGAGAGGCCAAGGTCGCCGCATTCAGCCGCGCTACGTGCGCGACATAATCGAAATCAACAAACTTCAGCAGGTCCCCGTATTCGATGCCATTCTCGCTCCGAGGAGTTTGATGCTGATGGTTGAAGTCTTCGCGGAATTCGGTAAAGCGAACGGCGGCGAAGCCCTGCTGATTGAAAGAATAGTGGTCGCCCCCGCGCAGGAAGCGGTCGAGGCGGAAAATGAGAAGCGGCTTGACTCCGGCATCGTAAGAGCGACCGACATCGGCGATGTAGCGTGCAAGTTCGCGCGAACTGGAGTCGCTTTCTCCGCCGAGCTGCTGAATCCGCTTGATTTCATGCTCACTCGCCGCCGCCGGCAGCCCCTCGGAAAACACGCGCACCAGGCTCGCATCCTGTCCCGATCCGAGGTTGCCGCCCACGATGTCATTGTTCAAAACGGCTTCTATTTTCCAGCCCTGCTGCTTGGCCATTTCGGCAAAGTGCTTGCTGCCATTGAGGCCCTGCTCTTCCCCAGCGACCGTGAGAAAAATAATCGTTGCCGGGAATTTAAGCTTGGCGGCAGCCTGGCTCAAAACGCGAGCGCATTCCAGGCTCACCGCCGTGCCGCTGCCATCGTCATTGGCTCCGGGTGCCGGATCGGTGCCGTTAAAAGTGTCGCTGTTGCGCGAATCATAGTGGCCGGTTACCAGCACGATGCGATCCGCTTGTTTCGGGTCAGAACCGCGAAGCACCGCATAAACATTGGTGATTTCTGTCGGTTTCCGAATGCGTTCGCCGGGCTGCTCGGTGAAAGCATCGGTTTTCACCTCCAGGCAGCCGCCGCAGTCTTTGGCATAGCGCTCAAACTCCGCCTTGATCCACTCGCGCGCCGCTCCGATTCCCTTGCCCGCTTTGATGGATTCTTCGTCCTGCGCCGAAATCGTGGACCGGTTCCCGAAGCTGACCAGATGCTCGATCGTCTGACGGATGTGGTCGGCTGAAACCTGGCGGATGGCTTCGGCGATGTGCGCGTCGGTATGCTCGTCAGCCGCCAAGCGCGGCGGTTCCTGCGGCGTTTCTTGCGCCAGGCACAGAGTACCGACAGCGCCCAGTGCCAGGGCAGCCGCCAAGACTGCCACCATACTTGTGTAGACGTAGCCGAAACCGGCAGATTGCGTTGTTGAAGAATTTTCTGGGTAAGCCACTTGACCTTTTCCTCTCGAAGAAACTAAATATAACAGGGTACCCTGGAGGTGGAGGAGATCATGGTGTACTGTCCTGAATGCGAGACGGATCTCGACATCGATGAGGATGAGGTCGATGAAGGCGCGGTCGTCTCGTGCCCGGAGTGCGGCACGGACTTCGAGGTGGTTACGGTGAATCCCGTTGAACTCAAGATAGTCGGCGAAGACGAGATTGAAGAAGACGACGAAGAAGAAGACGTCGTCAAAGAAGAGTCAGAGGACGAGGATTCCTGAAGTATTGCGCACATATCCGGGTGTTCTGGCGCTGGGACGGGCGAGGCGCCCGTCGCTCCACTGTTTGGCGCTGGAACGGGCGAGGCGCCCGTCGCTCCACTGTTTGGCGCTGGGACGGGCGAGACGCCCGTCGCTCCACTATTTGGCGCTGGGCCGCGATGGCTGCGCCGGTCATGCTCTTGCTGATGTTACTGGCGTCTCTGCTTGTGCCGGTGAACGCGCAGGCGAGCGATAAGCCGAAACCTTACGCGCTAATCTTCGGAACGGTCTGGGACCCCGACGGGCACCCGCTCTACGCGGTCAAGGTGGAGATCCGGCGAGCCGACGAGAAAAAAGCGCGCTGGGAACTCTATTCCAACCACACAGGCGAGTTTGCTCAGCGAGTACCGGTCGGCAAGGCCGACTACATCGTTTGGGCGGACGTGAAGGACTACAAGCTGCCCTCCGGCAGAAAGTTTAAGCCGAGCCCGGAAGTAGCTGTGCATATCGACGATAACGAGCGTTCTGACATCGGTCTTCATTTAGACTGGTAGGGGCCGCCGTGTGTGGGGATCGGCCATCGTGAAAAATTCATGAAGAATGCGATCGTCAATGCGATCATCTATCGGATCATCGGGGCTTCATTGCTGATTATGTTGTCGGTGTCGGTCTTCTGTATGTACACGCCGACATCGGTGCTGGCGGCGCCGGCGCAGCTGTTTGGACGCGATCCGAAGAAGGAAGACAAGACACGCCTGCTCACGGGCAAGGTGCTGGACGGCAGCGATAATCCTTTGCCGAACGCGGTCGTGTACCTGACCAACACTCACACCCGCTCGGTGAAAACCTATATTGTTGGCCCGGAGGGAACCTACAGGTTCCCGGCGCTTGAGCCCAGTATCGATTACGAAGTGTATGCGCAGTACAACAACCGCAAGAGCGGCACCAAGACGGTCAGCCAATTTGACGATCGTTCGCAGGTTTACATCAGTTTGAAAGTCGATATCAAAGCCGAGAACAAATAAGCTCACCCCGCGGTAACTTGTCCGTTTCCGGCTCCTCCGCTACATTCGAGGCTGCTTCACGCGAAGACGCTCATGCCGTTTCTTAACTTTGCCGCGTTCGTTCTGCTGTTTACCGGTATCGCGATTTACGCGGTCATCGTGTACAACGGACTGGTACGCCTGCAGAACGAAATCGGCCGGGCCTGGGCCAATATCGATGTGTTGCTCAAGCAGCGTCACGACGAGGTTCCCAACCTGGTGGCCTGCGTCAAGGGCTACATGGACCATGAGCGGGAGACGCTGGAGGCGGTCACCGCGGCTCGCGCGGCTTCGATGAATGCGGCGAGCATTCCGCAGAAGGCACAGGCTGATGCGCTGATGACCGGCGCTCTGCGCTCGTTTTTTGCGGTGGCGGAGGGGTATCCGCAACTCAAGGCCGACCAGAATTTTCTGGCGCTGCAGAATCGCATCTCCGAACTGGAGGAGCGAATCGCCGACCGCCGCGAGTTTTTCAACGACGACGTCAACACCTACAACACGCGCATCGCGCAGCTTCCTGAAATCTTTCTGGCGCGGCTGATGAAATTGCAGCCGCGGCAGATGTTCCGAGTGAACGAGCAGGACCGGCAGCAGGTGGAAGTGAAGCGCGCGCTGGCTCGGGGACAAGGGACGGCTTGAATACTTGAGGTGATGGAGAGCCGGGCGTCCCCGCCCGGCGGACGGGCGGACGCCCGTCACTCCACTGTATTAGCTTATCTAGTTGTTATCACCGCCGGCGCGCTTCCACGAGATCAAGTCGCCGATGGTGGTGCTGGTTGAGGACGAGGATGCGGGGTGCTTGTAGGACTCGACTTCCTGGCGCGATGCTTCTTCGCCAACCGCCTTGATGCTCAAGCCGACTTTCTTTTCTTCCTGATTCATCTTGATGATCTTGAAGTCGAACTCGCCGCCGGGCTCGAGGTGCATCGGTTGTCCGTTGGCATCGACCGCTTCTGAGTTGTGACACAGACCTTCGATGCCTTCGGCAATTTCGACAAATGCGCCGAAGTTGGCCACGCGCAGGACCTTGCCATGCACGATGTCGCCGATGCGATGCTGCGCGAAGAACGAATCCCAAACGTCGGGCTGCATCTGCTTCACGCCGAGCGAAAGACGGCGCTTGTCCGGTTCAATGGCTAGAATGACGGCCTTGACCTTGTCGCCCTTCTTCAACACTTCGGAAGGATGCTTCACGCGCGTTGTCCAGCTCAGGTTGCTGACATGCACCAGGCCGTCGATTCCGTCTTCGATTTCGATGAAGGCGCCGAACTCGGTCAGATTGCGCACCCGGCCTTCGACGGTCGCCCCTACCGGATATTTGTCATGCAGCGTATCCCAGGGGTTCGAGGCTAGTTGGCGCATGCCGAGGGAAATCCGGCGTTCGGTCGGGTTCACGCTCAGGACGACACAATCGACCTCGTCGCCGACGTTGACCAGTTTCGATGGATGCTTCATCCGTTTCGACCACGTCATCTCGCTTACGTGGACGAGGCCTTCGATGCCCTGTTCGAGTTCGACAAAGGCTCCGTAATCGGTGACGCTGATCACACGTCCGTGGACGTGCGCGCCCACGGGATAACGGTGTTCCGCATCCAGCCATGGATCAGGCGTGAGCTGCTTGAATCCGAGCGAGACGCGCTGTTTGTCTTTGTCGTACTTCAGCACCTTCACCTGAATCTGATCGCCGACGTTCACCAGATCGCGCGGGTGCGTCAGGCGTCCCCACGACATGTCGGTGATGTGCAGCAGGCCGTCAATTCCGCCCATATCCACGAACGCGCCATACTCGGTGAGATTCTTGACGATGCCGGTGAGGACGCTGCCTTCTTCGAGGTGCTCGAGCGTCTTGCCGCGCTTTTCCGCCTGCTCACCTTCCAGAAGTTGTTTTCGCGAGACCACGATGTTGCCGCGCTTTTTGTTGAGCTTGATGATGGCGACTTCCATGGTCTGGCCCTTCATACCGTCCAGATTGCGGATGGGACGGAGGTCCACTTGCGAGCCGGGCAGGAACGCGCGCGCGCCTTGAATGTCGAGGGTCAGGCCGCCTTTGATGCGCTCCACGACCACGCCCTTGATGGGCTTCTTTTCGTTGTACGCACGCTCAATCTCGTCCCACGACCGCAGGCGCTGGGCCTTCAGGTGCGAGAGGTTGACGTAACCCTCTTCGGTTTCACCCTTGTCGCGCATCACGTCGATCTCGTCGCCGGGCTGGAACTTGGGCTTGCCCTCGTGATCGAGAGCTTCCGCGATCGGCACCATGCCTTCAGACTTCGCCCCGATATCGACGACGACGTGGGTCGCGGTCAGCTTCACCACGCGCCCTTTGATTACGTGATCGTCGCCAACCGACTCCTCAGTTTCAGTCTCGAAGCTGTGGAGGGCGGCGGCGAAATCATCGCTGCCAGCGGCGGCATTCTCGGGGGCCGAGCTTTCGGGAGCGACGTTGTTGTGAGAGTCGTTCTCATGCGAGTCGTTCTTATGAGAGTCGGGGGCGGAAGCGATTGGTTCCGCGGTGGAGGGTTGTGCGTGCTCGGGAGCGTCTAGTACGGCCGAGCCGCCGGTATGGGCGTCGTTTGCAGGTGTCATGGTTTCAAGACTGGAGTCAAGGTTGCGGGCGGTGCTGTCGTCGAACAAGTTCATAGCCTCTGTGTCGACGCGTGTTCGTGCGCGACTAAACGGGACGTGGTCGAGCGGACTGCTGGCGTGATCATTAGGTTACGTTGAGGCCGACCTGGCGGACGACCCTGGGACAATTCCAGCTGGTTCGAAACCGCGTCCAATAGGGACTCATCGACTATAGCAACCGCTTTGGAGGAGTGTCAAACGCGAAAGGGCGCTCCGATACCACGAATTCTTATTCTGTTCACAATAGAAATTTCCCCGGAGTTTCTGCTGGTCTTGGCTATTAAAGATCCGCGGCGACGATCTGCGCTGAAGATCTTGAAGATCTATCGACTATATTGATTTCTTTTCTTGTCTTCGTGGCGTTCGATGCCGAGCCGGATCAGGCGATCAATCAACTCGGGATACGGCATGCCCGATGCCGCCCACATCTTTGGATACATGCTGATCGCGGTGAAGCCGGGCATAGTGTTGATCTCGTTGACAAAGATCTTTCTGGTCTTGGGATTCATCAGAAAATCGACTCTCGCCAGGCCTGTGCAATCGACGGCCTGAAACGCCGCGATCGCCAGTTTCTGAACGGTTTTCATTTCTGCTTTCGTGATCTTCGCGGGGATCACCGCTTCGGAACCTTCCACCAGATACTTCGCGTCATAGTCGTAGAACTCCTTGCAGGGAATGATTTCTCCCGCAACCGACGCTTTGGGATCGTCGTTACCGAGCACGGCGCACTCGATTTCGCGCGCCTTGTTCTTTTTTCCGCCGACGCCTTCTTCAATTACGATTTTGCGGTCGAATTTGGCCGCCTCGGCAATGGCCGGACCGAGTTCCTTTGCAGCGTGCGCCTTCGAGATTCCCACCGACGACCCCAGGTTCGCGGGCTTCACGAAGACGGGATACTTCAGCTTGCTTTCGACTAGTTTCTGAACTTTCCCTGGCTCGCGTTCGAACTGGCTGCGCAACACGGTCACGTGTTTCACGATGGGCAATCCTGCCGCGCGGAACAGAGACTTCATGACGTCTTTATCCATGCCCGCGGAAGAGCCGAGAACACCGGCCCCGACGTACGCCATGTCGGCCAATTCGAGCAGGCCCTGAATCGTCCCGTCTTCGCCGAAGGTTCCGTGTAACACGGGGAAGATGACGTCGACGTTAATGGCGCGGTCGGAAGCACGACGGAGGGTTGCATCGGTCTGGAACGGCGTAAGTCCAGCTTCGCGCCGCGCCGGTTCCGGAGGCACGACCACCGACTCACCCGTTGCCAGCACGGCCGCCCCAGGCGTCGAATCCGGATCGCCCGCCCGCAACTGCGTTCGTGTGGCGCGGGCGCCCTCGCCCGCGTGCCCTTCGCCTTTCAGTAACCGCTCGGCGTGTTCCGCCGTAAGCCAGCGGCCGTCTTTGGTGATGCCGATGGGAACCACTTCGTATTTGGTTTTATCAATTGCATTCAGAACGGACGCCGCTGACAGCAACGACACTTCATGTTCGCCGCTGCGTCCGCCAAAGAGGATGCCAACCCGAAGCTTTGCCATGACCTTTCAGTCTGGCTCCGCAGGTGTTTCTCGTCAATCCCAGCTTTGGTTCCGGCGATGGAGCGTTGCACCGCCGAGACGCTGAGCTCGCCGAGAAGACCTTTATTACTGTCTCTCGACATCTGGGGCGCAGCCGGGCGGGGATGCCCGGCTCTCCACCAGTGATTGGTTCGCGGTTACTGCACGGTGAGCTTAATCGTCGTCATCTGTGTGAGGGCGCCCGATTGTGCGGTGACAATGATGGAGGCCGACGGGGGAGTCATGGGGTTGCTGGCACTGCTCGAACTGCCACATCCGGTCGATGCTAACAGCGTTCCCGCAATCAGCAGGGTGGCAAAGCCGCCGAGCAGAAGCGAGAACAAGCGCCGGCGATTGACACCGGCTCCGGCAAAGAAGCAGCCGAAGACACCGAGACCGGTGAATGCCATGCCCATCATCTTGGGCAGAGCATAGGGATTGCCGACCACAGGAGGAGCAGCGCTCGCGGTCAGCGTTGTGGTCACTGCGGCCCCCGCGGGGGTGACCGAAGGTGGATTGAAGGCACAGGTGATCCCGCTTGGAGCTACACACGAAAAGGTCACCGGGCTGGAGAAGCCGTTGGCCGGGGTCACAGTTAGCATGAACTTCGTCGAACCACCGGCGGGGACGGTGCCGGACGGTGACGAAGAAGCGAGCGAGAAGGTCGCAGTTCCTCCTTGAGTGGCGGCTGCCAGCGAGGCGAACAAACCGTGGCCTCCGTCGGCAAAACCGGCGGTGAAGTAGAGCGTGTCAGGATCGCCGGTTCCACCCGCGCCGAACACCATTGCCCAGAGGGCGCCATTCGTAATTACTGCGCCTGTTGCATCCTCAAGCTGGCCGATGAAGTTTCCGCTTGCGCTGAATGCGTTGATGGTGCCGTCGCCAAAGTTGCCGATCAGAATGTCGTTGCTGAACATGCCGAAGTTGGCCGGAGCCTGCACGACTCCCCATGGGGCGTTTAATGTGCCGGTGGAGGCAAAGCGCTTCACGAAGTTACCGTCCAGGTCGAATACGCTGACGTAGCCGAGCCCGGCGCCGGTGGTCTCCCCGTTCTTGGCCGCATTCTGCTGCGCATAGGTCACGAACACCTGGTTGCCGATCTCTTGAATTCCAAACGGAGCGTAACCGGCAGGCAGCGTGGCGTCGGTGAACGATCCGATGAGGTTGGCGAGTTTATAGCTGCTGTCGTAGACCTCAACCTGTCCACTAAAGAAGTTTTCGGCCAGCAGGAACGATCCGGTGGCATTGGTGATCATCGCCAGGCCGGTGTAAACGGCGCCAGTCGCCGAGTTATTGACGAGAAGGACCGCATTGCTTCCGGTGTACCAGCCCGAGATGGTTCCGTCCTGAGTGTCGAAGAGAAACTGGCCGGGGGCGCCATTGACGAGGAAGCCGCTGGTCGCCGTATTGGCGACCGTGCCCGTGGGTTTTGCCGGCGACGTGTCGCCGGGAGGCACGGGAATGGTCACGGGAGAAAGCTGCGTAACTCCATTGGCGCCGTAGATGGTCGAAAAGCCGCTTTTGTTGTCGGCGATCCAGAAAGGTCCACCGGGGAAAAAGGAAATTCCCCAGGGATTGGCGAGATCGGGGTCGGTGTTGTTAGCCACCCCGGACATGTCGGAAACCAGGTTCGTTTGCTGATAGGAATTGGTCTGCGCCGCGGCGGTGATTACGCCGAACGAAAGAGCCAAGCCCAGAAGCAGGGGGGACAGGGATTTGCCTGTCCGAAATTTGCATTTAAATGTTTTGCGTTTCACGCTTGCCTCCAGAATTTTTGTTCGTACTGAGGGCAGGTTACGAAACCGGCGGGAAAGTGTTGTCAGACCGACGTAAACAAGTGGTCAACAGATCGTAAGCAGTCGAAGGCCCGACGGTTCGGGCGAGAGACTGGGACAAGAGCTTTCGGAGTAGTCACGCCGCGATCGCGCGCTGACGATTTGTTCACGACGACGATTGTAAATTTGGAGCAGATTGCTTGACACCGTGGTGAAACGGGTGTGAAATTGTCGGGACTTCGAAGGCCGGTGTCGGTTCTCCCCCATGGCACCAGGACCCAGAGGCTCTCATCGAAGAGGCCCACGAGCGAGATCGAATGCTGGATACAGATGTCTGGTTGCGCTTGCTTCCCGCTGGTGGAGTTATCAAGGAACGAGCTTCACACCTACAGGAGTGGCTATGAATTTGAGCAATGGAGTTAAGAACGTCCTGCCGAAGTGGTCCGTATTGCTGGTTCTTCTCATCGTAACTGCAGCTGCCTGGGCCAACGGTGGGCCCCCGAAGGCCTCAGCCCCAGCGTCGCACGCAGCCCCAGCACAGCACGCAGCTCCAGCGCAGCACTCAGCCCCAGCGCAGCACTCAGCCGCCCCAGCTAATCACGGAGCGGGGGCCGCAACCGGCCACACGGCCACAACCGGACACACAGGGACGACCGGTGGCACGCACACCACGACGGCCGGACACACGGGCACAGCCGGCGGCACGCACACCACGACGGCCGGGCACACGGGCACAGCCGGCGGCACGCACACCACGACGGCCGGGCACACGGGGACAGCCGGTGGCACACACACGACGACGGCCGGACACACGGGGACAGCCGGTGGCACACACACGGCGACGGCCGGACATGCGGCCGGGGGCGGGCACACGCCGGCGGGAAGCCGGAACGTTGCTTTGAAGGGTGGAGGAACGGCGAACATCCGTTCGAATGGACAAATTCGTTCGGTCAATCGCAACGGCATGAACATTTCGCATGGGATGCACGGCGGACGCACGGTTGTGGGCGAGCACAACGGAGCCCGCGTGGTGAACACGGGGCGGCATGGAGGATACGTGCAGCGTGCCTATGTGACGCGCGGCGGTCACTCTTATTATTCGCGCACGTACTATCACGGTGGCCGCTACTATAGCGGCGTGTATCGCGGCTACTACTGGGGCGGCCATAACTACTACGGCTACTATCCCGGCGCCTGGTATCACCCTGGGTTCTATGGATGGGGCTACGCTCCGTGGGGTGCGCCGGTTTACTGGGGAGTGGGAGCCTGGGGATGGGGAGGAGCGCCGTGGTATGGCTTCTACGGCGGGTTCTTCGCACCTTATCCCTTTTATGCTGGACCGGCGTTCTGGCTGACGGACTACGTGATTGCTGCGCAGTTGCAAGCGGCTTATGCGGCTCGAGCTGAGGCCAATGCGGACGCCGCGGCAGGTGACGGAGGCGGGGGAGATCCTGGACCGGCGCCGGCAGCAGCATCGGGACCGGTGGCACTCACGCCCGAGGTCAAGCAGGCCATCGCCGACGAAGTGAAGGCACAATTGGCCTCGCAGCAGGCTCAGGCGGCACAGAATAGCGGCGGTTCCAGCGCGCCCGCACCGGCGGCGGCGCCGGCACCGGCTAACGCCAGCAACGGGGAAGTTCCGCCGGCGCTTGATCCGGCAAGACGCACCTTTGTGGTCGACAGCGACCTTTCCGTAGTGGCGAACGGGCAGGAATGTGGGTTGACTCAGGGTGATGTCATCACGCGGCTCACCGATACTCCGGATGGAGACAATTCGGTGACCGCCAGCGTCGCAGCGAGCAAGAAGTCGGACTGCGCCGCTGGACAAACTGTGGCCGTCAAGGTGGACGACCTGCAGGAAATGCAAAACCACTTCGCAGAACAACTTAATACTGGTTTGGGCGAACTGGCGAAGAAACAGGGTACCGGCGGTATTCCGAAAGCGCCGGACACCAGCACCGTAGCCTCGGACATACCGCCTCCACCGCCAGATACCTCGGCGGGGAAGGTCCTGGAAGATCAACAGGCGGCGGCCGATCAGACGGAAGCGCAGGTCAAGGCGGAAGCCGCGGGATCGGGCGGCGGGCAGCCGTAGAACACACGCTTCGCGAAACGGCAGGATCACCGAATCGATCAAGCAGAAGGGAGCGTCGGATGGCGCTCCCTTCTGCAATCGAGAGGTGAGATCGAGCTTGGGGAAAAACTGAACCGGAGGTTTTTACAATGTCGCAGAAACTCGGCGCTCTGATTTCAGGAGTTGTGCTTCTGGCGGTCACGATTTTTCCTTTGTCGCTGGCCAGTGCCCAGGCGGTTTCTCTGCAAGAGCAACTGGCTGCGCAATACAAACTGGTGAAGATGGGATCGGACACGAGCGGATATTCCGTGGTGGATGCGGGCACGCTCCTGGCCGTCCAAAAGGGCGGAATCCTTGCAGTGCCTTATTCCGACAAAACGATTCTTACCACCAGGTATGAAGGGGGAACCGTTCATAGTCCGAACGCGGTTGCGGTGCAGGCGCGCAAGGCCCTCTTTGGACATTTTTCGCAGACGGCGTCAGAGGGGCAGTCGACGCACTTGTTTGCCAAGGGAGACAAGGTATATCCCACGAAGATCGACGTCAACGTGGCCAAAGACAGCGTCACTTTGGGCATCGTGGCATGCGACACCTGTAATAAGACCGACCCTCCGACATATAACAAAGCTCAAGTCCAGTTCCAGTTTCCTGCTGGGAGCCTGGCAAACGCGAGCGCTGGTCAGGTGGAAGATGTGATCGGGCAGCTTCTGTCGATCAGCTCTGACGATTCGCAGCAGGGCGGAGATCAGGGCGGCGGACAGCAGGCTGGCAATGATCAGCAAGGCAACAACCAGCAAGGGGGCGACCAGGGTGGAGCTCAACAAGCGCCAGCAGCGCCTCCGGCGGAGCCTGCGCAAATAGAAAAAGGACAAACTCCCGATCAAGTGAAAGCTGCGCTCGGCAACCCGGACAAGATCGTGAATCTGGGCACGAAGATGATTTATGTTTACAGGGATATTAAGGTTACATTTCTGAACGGAAAAGTGTCCGACGTGCAGTGAGCGGTTTTGTCGGGCCCTATTGGGAAATTGCGGGCGCGGATCGAGAATCCTCGGTTAGCTCCAAGATCTGCGCCATGAAATGCACCAGCTTCCACCTATCGGTGATGGACGGTTCCCCCTCCAGGGCAACGTGCGCGATGGCCGGACTGATGAGCGCGGACTTCAGAGCGGCGGGTGGCACGTCCCGCTGCAACCACAGCAATTCCGACGAGGGGATCACGTTGTCGACCGTGCCGTGCAGAAGCAGCGTCGGGACCTGCAACGCTCCGAGATTTCCGTGAGGTGAAACCGGCGCCATCTCGGCTTGGTGGCGCGCGATGGTCTCGCGGATCTCGCTGGACAGCGTTTCCACGTGGTGGCTGTAGAGCAATTCCATTCTCTGACGACCGCCGGGACTGAGCAGGTCCGCGCGCTTTTGCGATTCGTCAACTTTCTCCCACAACAGCAATTGGAGGGCTTCGCGAGCCGCGGGGACGTCCGCTGGCGGGAAGAAATCGCTGACGTGCGAATAAATCAGGATCAGCGCTCCGTACTGGTTGGCCGTCATGTGCACTGTGGAGCCATCGGGCCGCATGATCGCGTTCGTGATCAGGAACTGGGACACACGCTCCAGATCGTCATGAGCTCCGACGGAAACGACAAAACGGATATACGGTGCGAACCGCGGATCGGCGGCCGCCAACAATGACAAACCTCCAGAAAAGCTGAGGCCGAGGACTCCGACCTTCTGCCGAAGCGGCGCGGACAGGGCGCGGGCGGAATATCCGATGAGGTCGATCGAAGCCCGGTCGACCTGATAATCAGCGAGAGGCAGCAACTCAGGCGTCAGCACGCGGATGCCGCTCGACGACAAGGCGCGAGCGAAAGCTACGAGACGCGGCTCGTCGATGCCGAGATGATGCACACCGTGCACCAGAACTATGCCCGGGGCATGCGGGCGATCCCTCGGAGTGTACAGCCGCGCGCGGATAGGTCCAGATGGGGTGGGCACTTCCGTCAGCGCGTCTTCGACGGGATGGGCGAGGAGATTGGCTAGTGCTCCTGGATGTTGCGGGGATTGCACTCGTAACAGAACCGCAGCGGCACGCAGATGGGTCCAGGCTGGACGAGCGAGCGCCAGAATCACCACAGCTGCGAGGAGAAAGACGAAAATTATTATCGCCGGGCGGTTCCGCCGTTGGGGAGCGGTGATCATCTGTCTGCTAGAGGATCTTTTTTCCAAACGCCGAGAGGGCCAGCTCGACGGCTAAATCGGCGGTCTGGTTGTGCTCGTCGATGACGGGATTCACCTCCACGATCTCGAAGCTCAGCATGCGTCCGTGGTCGGAGATAATCTCCATGGCTAGATGAGCTTCGCGATAGGTGGCGCCGCCCCAGACCGGTGTGCCGACGCCGGGCGCGTCTTCGGGATCGATCCAATCCATGTCGAGCGAGACGTGGTAGCCGACAGTGCCGTGTCCAGCCAGGCGGAGCGCGTCTTCCATGACGGCGCGCATGCCGCGTTCGTCGATGTCGCGCATGGTGAAGACTTCGACCCCGGACTTGCGGATGTTTTCTTTTTCGAAGTTGTCGACGTCGCGGATGCCGACCAGGACGCAATTCTCGGGCGCCACTTTGGGCGAGAAGTCGTAGATCTTGCCCAGTTCGGCGGGACCGAGTCCCATGAGCGCGGCGAGCGGCATGCCGTGCACGTTGCCGCTGGGAGAAGAGTCGGGCGTGTTCATGTCGGTATGCGCGTCGATCCAGAGAAGACCGATTTTCTGGCCCTTGCGGCGATAGAACTCAGCCACGCCTGACACCGTACCAGCGGCTACAGAATGATCGCCGCCGAGGATGAGTGGAATCTTGCCGGCTTCGAGCGTCTTTAAAACCAGGTCGGCGCTCTTTACACACGTGGCGGTTATTTCCTTGAGATATTTGGCGTGGGCCGCGCCTTCTTTCTTCTGCTCGGGGATGGCGACGGCGATATTGCCGGCATCTTCGACAATGTGGCCGATGGCTTCGAGGCGGGCTTCGAGTCCGGCGACGCGGACAGCCGAAGGACCCATGTCAACCCCGCGTCGGGATTGGCCAAGATCAAGAGGAACACCGATCACGCGGATCTGGCGCGGAGTGATGCTGCTGTAGGTCGTGCTTCGTAGAGGCATATGCCGTCCTATTTAACCGCGGAGATCGCAGAGGTCGCAGAGATAGGAAAATTGTTCACTGGTCTGCGAATTCCGTGCTTCAGCATTGTGCAGTGGAAGTTCAGGAGCAACCCTACCCGGCAATTAGCCAGCTTGAGGTAGGAGAGTAGCTGGGCTTCGTGGACTGAATTTAATTTTTCGACAGCTTTAATTTCCACGATGACACAATTGGCTACTACCAAGTCCAACCGGTAGCCGCAATCAAGCTTTACATCTTTGTATATGATAGGGAGCGGTTTTTGCTGGTCGACGCGCAGGCCGCGTTCGCGAAGTTCGAAAACCAGGCAAGCTTCGTACGCCGATTCCAACAATCCAGGACCGAGCGCACGATGAACCTCCATGGCGGCACCGATGATCTGCTCGGTGATCGCGTTGAGCTGATCGGCTTGGACAACCACGGCACTCATGCAACGACTTTCTCTGCGAACTCAGCGATCTCCGCGGTTCAATACTACGGATAGAGCCGATGCAACATGCGCGGGAACGGGATGGTCTCGCGCACGTGCTCTAAGCCGCAGATCCAGGCTACGGCCCGCTCGATGCCCATGCCGAAGCCGGAGTGGGGGACGCTGCCGTACTTGCGGAGATCAAGATACCACTTGAAGGCTTCTTCGGGCAGGTTGTGCTCGTGGATGCGCTGTAGCAGCAGGTCGTAGGAGGCCATGCGCTGCGATCCGCCGATTATTTCGCCGTAGCCTTCAGGGGCCAACACATCCACGCAAAGCGCGAGGTCGGGGCGCTGGGGATCGGGCTCCATGTAGAACGCTTTCACTTTCGCCGGATAGCGATGGATCATGACGGGGCGGTCGTAGAGCGCTGAGAGATAGGTTTCGTCGGGCGAGCCCAGGTCTCCGCCCCACTCGAATTTGTTTTCCAGCTTGCCTTGGGCGTAACCTTCCTGCAATTTTGTGACGGCTTCATCGTAGGTGATGCGCGGAAAGGGCGCATCGATCTTCTCGAGCTTGGCGAGGTCGCGGCCGATGGTCACGAGGTCGGGGCGGCGGCGGTCCAGACATCGTTTCACCAGGAAGATCAGCAAGCCTTCGGCTAATTCCATCAGGTCGTCGAGGGTGGCGTAGGCGACTTCAGGTTCGACCATCCAGAATTCGGTGAGATGGCGGCGCGTTTTCGATTTTTCCGCACGGAAAGTAGGGCCGAACGAATACACCTTGCCGAGCGCCATGGCGGTCGCTTCGATGTAGAGCTGGCCCGACTGCGTGAGGTAGGCCTGTTCTTCAAAGTAGTCCACGGGAAAAAGCGTGGAGGTTCCTTCGCAGGCAGCGGGGGTGAGAATGGGCGGATCGGTTAGGGTGAATCCGTTGCTGTCGAAGAAATCGCGGGCGGCGCGAATGATTTCGGCGCGCACGCGCAGGATGGACGCCTGACGCTGCGAGCGGAGCCAAAGATGGCGGTGCTCCATTAAAAAGTCGACGCCGTGTTCTTTGGGAGTGATGGGGTAGGGAGTGGACTCGGACACGCGCTGCACGACCTGGACGTTCGAGACGTCGAGTTCATAACCTCCGGGGGCGCGCTTATCGGCGCGGACCTTGCCTTCGACGATGACGCTGGATTCCTGGGTGAGTCCTTTGATGGCGTCGAAAACCTCGGGCGGGACGGCGTTCTTCGGGACTACGCCCTGGATAACGCCGGAGCCGTCGCGAAACTGGGGGAAGAGGAGCTTGCCGCTTTCGCGGAGATTGTAGAGCCATCCGCGGATGGTGACGGACTGGCCTTCGTGCTTGCCGATTTCTGCGATGGTGCTGATGGGCATAAGTCAAAGCCTTTAACCGCGGAGAACGCTGAGTACGCGGAGAAACAACTGGCCAGAATCCCTTCGAGCGCTGCGCTAGTTCAAAGTCTTCACCACAGGGGGCACGGAGGAACACGGGGGAAACCTGATGACCCAAGAAACTCTGCGTTCTCTGTGTCCTCTGCGGTTGAATTACGAGTCTTCCAATTTTTGAAAGGTTGCGATTACTTCTTCGCTGGGGTTCTTTTTTTCTTCTCCGTCGATTTCCAGCAACAGGGGCAGCTTTTGCGGTGCGCTGCGCAGTAACTCCACGGTCTGTTTCCAGTCGATCGATCCCTTGCCGGGCCAGAGGTGCGAGTCTTTGTCTTTGTGGTTGTCGTGCACGTGGGTTGAGCAGATGTGGCTCTTCAGGATGGCGAAACTTTCGGGAATGCCTTCCATCATATGGGCGTGACCGCAATCGAAACAGACGCCGATGTCGTCGAAATGCATGGTCTTGATGAACTCGACGAGGCGATCGGGGGTCGAGAGTTCATTGGGAATATTCTCAATGAGCACTCTTACGCCGAGCGGTTTGGCGAAGGCGCGCAGGTGCTCGACAGAGGTCATCGCCGCTTCGAACTTTTTCTCGTCGAACGCGTCATTCGGATTGCCGATGTGCTGCACGAGAAAGCGGAAAGGGATGTGTTCGGCGACTTCGAGGGCGCGCTTGATCTCGTCCATGGCATCGACGCGGCCGGCGCGGTCGGTGGAGGCGATGTTGACGGGCGGCGAACCGGTGCGTCCCCAATCGTAGTCGGAGTACAACGGCGCGTGGATGGAATTGAGTGGAATGCCGGTGGAGCGAAACCAGTCGGCGATCTCGCGCACATGCTGCTTGCGATTGGCGTAGTCGAAGTGCTGGCGGGCGGCAAAGATTTCGATCGACTGGGCTCCGGCCTTGACCAGCTCGTCGAGCAAGCCCGGATGGAGCCGCTCCTTGACATAGACGTATGTCGATACCGCCCTCAGCATCAGTAACCTACCGCCTTCCCGTTGTTGCGTCCGTCGCTGGCGCCGAGGCGCTCGCCGGTCTTGGGGTCAACCATGATGCACTCGCCGTCTCCCCAGAAATGGCGCACCTTCAGCTCGTATCCCTTGGAACGCAGAAGGTTCATTGTATCGGGAGAGAGGCGGTCTTCGACGAAAATCTGATCGGGGAGCCACTGATGATGAAACCTGGGTGCGTTGACGGCTTCCTGAATGTCAAGCGAGAAATCGATAACGCCGATGATCACGTTGGCTACGGTGGTAATGATGGTGGGGCCACCAGGCGAGCCGAGAACGAGGAAGAGCTGGCCGCCTTTCAAGACGATCGTCGGGGTCATAGCGGAGAGTGGGCGCTTTCCCGGGCCGATAGCGTTGGCCGGGCCCTGAATGAGTCCGTAGGCGTTGGGGACACCTTGCTTGGCGGCGAAGTCGTCCATTTCGTCGTTGAGCAGGAAGCCCAGGCCTTCGGCGGTGACGCGGGAGCCGAAGGAATCGTTGAGCGTGGTGGTCACGGCAACGGCGTTGCCTTCGGCGTCGACCACGGAATAGTGGGTGGTGTTTTCGGGCTCGCGGACGGCTACGGCTGATCTTTGCGACTGAGCTACGCGCTCGAGTTCGGTGAACGACGGGCGCTTCAGGTCTTTGCTGGGGGTGGCGCGGTTGGGATCGATGGACTCGCGCCAGGCGGCGGCGTACTTTTTGTCGACGAGCTGCGCGACCGGAATTTTGGCGAAGTCGGGATCGCCCATGAAGTCGGTGCGGTCGTAAAAGGCGCGGCGGAATGCTTCGACTTCAAGGTGAATAGCGTCGGCGGAGCGGTTGCCGAATTTCGTGAGGTCGAAGCCTTCGAGAATGTTGAGAATTTCGACGAGCGCCACTCCGCCGGAGGATGGCGGCGGAGCACTGATGATGTCGTAGCCGCGATAGGAGCCGCGAATGGGCTCGCGTTCTTTGACTTCGTAGGCGGCGAGGTCGGCGGCGGTGATCAGGCCTCCACCTTTGTGGATAGCCGCGGCCAGTTCGCGGGCCATGGCGCCGTGGTAGAAATCGTCGGGATCCTTGGCGATGCGTTCCAGGGTGCGGGCGAGTTCGGGCTGCTTGAATAGCTCGCCGAGCTGGTAGTAGTTTCCATCGCGCTGGAAAATGCGCTTGGATTCGGGAAACTGCGCGAGGTACTCATCCTCTTTTAGATCCTGCGTGTCTTCGTAGGCGAGGGGGAAACCATCGCGCGCGAGCTTGATGGCCGGAGCCATTACTTTTTCCAGCGACAACTTGCCGTATTTTTTCTCGGCATAGACGAGGCCGGCCACGGAGCCGGGGACGCCGACAGACCTGTATCCGACCACGCTGGAATCTTTGCTGGACTCTGGGAGGACGTTACCCTGGGCGTCGAGATACATGTTTTCAGTGGCCGCGGCGGGCGCCTTTTCGCGGAAGTCGATGAAGTGAGTTTCTCCGGTGGCGTTGCGGAGAAGGAGAAAACCGCCTCCACCGAGATTTCCAGCCTGGGGATGGACGACGGCGAGGGCAAAGCCGGTGGCCACGGCGGCGTCGATGGCGTTGCCGCCGTCGCGGAGAATTTCTACGCCAGCGCGTGAGGCAAGCTCGTGGACGCTGGCGACCATCGCGTGCGGACCGTGCGTGGGACGAAAAGGCGCGGCCACGACGGTCGAGGCGAGCAGAGCGGCCAGGGTGCAGAGGATGGGAAAGCGTTTCAGCGAGGTATGTTGAATGCGCATGGATTGTGGCGAAACGATTGTGGCGAAACTATGAGGCTAGTCCAGGGGGTTGCGGGGAGTCAATCCGGGTTCACCGCCGAGACGCGGAGGACGCCGAGGGAATCTTTACCACGGGGATCACGGAGAGGCACAGAGGAACCCGCTTACTTTTTGCCGCGCCTGCTTGGCTTCTTCTTGGGTCTGGCCGTTTTCTTTTGCGCTTTCGCTGCTACCAAGTCGTAGGACTGGCGAATGAGAGCTTTGAGTTCTTCGAGGGGCAGACATTGGAGTGGGCGAGCATCACCCACTTGTAGCGTCCGACGTAGGGCGCGGGGGAGATGCCTTCGATTTCGACTAACTCGTGAAATTTCTCTGGGGCGGATTTGAGGACGACGGGAGCGAGTTTACCTTCGGCGAGGTGCACAGTAGCGAATAATTTGCCGCGCACTTTGAAGCACAGGGTTTCGCCCCATTGGAGATTCTCGACGGCATCGGGGAAGGAGAGACAGAGTTTGCGGATCCAGTCGACGTCGGGCATGGGAAATGATAGCGCGGAAGGTCGTGACGCAAATCTGTCTTGTGGAGCATGGATAGACTGAGCTTTACGGATAAAATCACTTTCTATGCGGCTTCTAGTGGTGGGCATCGTGTTATTTGCGTCCTGGCCTTGCCTCTTTGCACAGAGCCCCACTGCCGGTGCAGATCGCGTTGTCGTCTACAAAGGAGCACGAAGGCTCGTGCTTTTGTCACAAGGGAAGGAGCTGCGGTCGTACAAAGTTGCATTGGGTGGCGAGCCTGTTGGGCCGAAGACTCGTCAGGGCGACCATCGCACTCCCGAGGGGCTTTACGTCCTTGATTCTAGAAACCAGAATAGCCACTTTTATAAAGCCTTTCATATTTCGTATCCAAACGCGCAAGACATCGCGGCCGCCAGGAAGTTAGGAGTCAATCCCGGAGGCGACATTATGCTGCATGGACTTCCGAAGGAGTATGCATGGGTAGGGAAGGCCCACGCTTTGCATGATTGGACAGACGGATGCGTCGCGGTCACGGACGAAGAGATGGATGAAATCTGGAAACTGGTGCGTGTCGGCACCCCCATCGAAATCAAGCCTTAAACGGGTTGGCAAATGCAATGGGGGACGACGCCGGAACTCCATTAGAAGCAAGGCCAAGGGCACGCGGGCAAGAATGCCCGCGCCACACAATCTACACCTGGTCTCTGGCTTCGCCTAACACCACTGATATCTCCTGCTGCTTCTTGCCTCTGAAGATGGTCACTTTCACGGTGTCGCCGGCGCGGTGCTTGTTCATGATCTGGGCTAGGATTTGCTGGCTTTCTACTTTTTCTCCGTCGATGGCGACGATCAAATCTCCACCGATCATTATGGGAGTGTTGCCGAGGTAGGCTCGTTCGGTGCCTCCGCGCAATCCAGCACGATCGGCGGAGCCTCCGGAAACGGCTTGCACGATTAGAAGTCCGTAGTCGGCGGCGAGGCCGAGTTCGTCGGCGATTTCGGAATCGATGGGGATGGTGCGCACGCCGAGCGCGGGACGACGCACGCGTCCGAGCGTGACTAGATCGTTGACTACGGCTTTGGCAGTGTTGATGGGGATGGCGAAGCCGATGCCGGCGCTTTGTCCCACGCTGGAGGCGATCATCGTATTAATGCCGATGACTTGGCCGTGCCAGTTGAGGAGTGGACCTCCGGAGTTGCCAGGATTGATGGCGGCGTCGGTCTGGATGGCTTCTTCGATGACCAGGCCGTCGGGCTCCTGCACCTGGCGGATCGAACTGACGATGCCGCGGGTGAGAGTTCCGGCAAGGCCAAAGGGATTGCCGATGGCGTAGACCTTCTGGCCGACTTGCAGATTGGCCGAGTCGCCCAAGGTCATCGGCTGCAAGTCGGGAGCTTTGATCTGGACGATCGCCAGATCGTGGGACTTGTCGGTGCCGACAATGGTGGCCTTATATTTCTTGCGGTTGTGAAGCGTGACTTCGACTTGCCGAGCTTCGGCGATGACGTGATAGTTGGTGAGGATGTGTCCGTCTTTGTCGATGACGAAACCAGAGCCTTGGCCTTCCTGCGGCACCAGTCCGTAGAAGAAGTCAAAAGTCATTACGCGCGAGGTGATGTTGACAACGGACGCGATGTTCTTGCGGTAGACGGTGATGTTGTTCTGCTCTTCCGCATCGAGCGCTTCACTGCCGGCGGCTTCGGTGATCTCAAGCTGCTGCGGACGGCTGATCCAGTCGGCAGGATGGAGACGCCCGTGGCGGTAGGTGGTGAAGTAGAAAAAGGCGGACGCCAGAACAATTGTGAAAGTAAGAGTGCGCAAGAATCTCATCGTGTTGATCCTTCAAAGTGCCTGCAGTATGAATTCTAGCGAAAAAGGCTGTTTACCGCAGAGGGCGCGGAGGACGCAGGGAAATTCTTTACCACAGGGGACACATGGGACAACAGGGGAAACCATTTTAAGAAAAACTCTGCGCGCTCTGCGTTCTCCGCGGTTTAGTGGTTTGGTTTGCCCCAGCCCCCGCCGCCGGGGGATTCTATGCGGACTCTTTCCCCGGAACCCAGGCGGACACTGGTCTTGCCGGGGATCTCTTCTTCTGAACCGTCGCGCCGGATGATCAGAGTGCGGCCAGGAGCGCCGTCGGCTCCTCCGGCCAGGCCATAGGGTCCTCGGGAGCGGCGGTCGGCGAGCAGAGTGACCTGAGCATCGGTTAAGACTTCGATTTCACGGACGATTCCATCGCCACCAGCGTGAAGACCCGCGCCTCCGCTATTGGATCGAAGGGAATACTGCCGGAGGCGAACCGGGTAAGCATATTCGAGCGCTTCGGCGGGAGTGTTTAGAGAGTTGGTCATGTGGGTGTGGACGCCCGAGACTCCGTCTTTGGTGGGGCGCGCGCCCATGCCTCCGGCGATGGTTTCGTAGTAGGCAAACGGCTCGCTCAAACGAAGATCAGTGCCGCCGATGGTGAGGTTGTTCATGGTGCCGGACGCAGCGGCCGGGATGCGGTCGGGAATCGCCTGCGCCAGCGCTTTCAGAAGCACGTCAACGATTCGCTGGGAGGTCTCGACGTTGCCACCGGCGACGGCGGCAGGAGGATTGGCGTTGACGACGGTTCCCGGTGGAGCAATGACGCGAATGGGACGCATCAGGCCGGAGGTGGCGGGCACGTCGTCGTGAAGCAGGCAGCGGAAGACGTAGAAGCACGCCGAATAGGTGATCGCTTCGACAGCATTGATTGCGCCTTGAACTTGTGGATCGCTGCCGGTGAAGTCGATGGTGACGGCGACCTCTGACTTCTTCTTCGCTACTCGCGGAGAGGGGGCGAGCCGCGTCTCTACGGGAGATTTGTTTTTGGATGCTTTGACTTCTATGGCTACGGCTATGCGCACCACCTTGTCTTCCACGCCATCATTGTCAAGGAAATCTTCGGCTTGGTAATGGCCGGGAGGAATGGTGCGCAGGAAAGCTCGCATCATTTCTTCGGAATAGATGAGCAGATCGGCGGCGGCTCGCGTGGCACGGGCGATTCCGTAGCGCTCGCAGATTTCGCGGAGGCGCTGGGCTCCGGTCTGGCAGGCGGCGATCTGGGCTCCCAAGTCGCCTTCGCGTTCCTCGGGCGTGCGGACGTTGTTGAGGAGCAGGGCCAGCACATCAGCGACAAGTTTTCCGCCGCGCATGATTTTGACGGGCGGGATGCGGAGGCCTTCCTGGTAGATTTCTCGGCACGGGCCCATGGAGCCGGGGTAAGTTCCGCCGACATCGGAGTGGTGGGCGCGGGAAGCGACGTAGAAGTCGGGAGCGGTTGTGCGCTGGCGGGGCGGGGCCTGCCCTGAGCGGAGCCGAAGGGCCTCGCCGGAACGGGGCGGAGCCCCGTCACCACACGGGATTTTGCTTGATCGGAAAATATAGACCGGCATCACCAGGGTGATATCGGGGAGGTGCGTGCCTCCGCGGAAAGGGTCGTTGAGCATGACCACGTCGCCGGGTTCGAGTGCGCATTGTTTCGTTTTTCCTGATTCAATCGCCGCCGCGACCGACATGGGCATCGAGCCCAGGTGCACCGGCATGTGATCGCCCATGGCGATGACCTGGCCTGCGGAATCGAAAACGGCGCAAGAGTAGTCGCGGCGCTCTTTGATGTTGGGAGAGAAAGAAGTACGGCGCAGGGCGGCTCCCATTTCTTCGGCGATGGAGTGGTAGAGGTTCTTAAAGACCTCGAGTTCGACCGGATCGCGCATGCCGGTGACGAGTGTACGCCAGGTTCATGCAGTTATGGCGCTATAATCGTGGCCTAGTTTGCTTGTCGAGTTGGTGATTGGAGGTTTTCGATGCGATCGTCTTCGATGCGACCCCTCGCGCTGTTTATTGCGTTGACGACTGTGCTATCGGTTAGCGCTGCCAAAGATGAATTTCAAGCGGGCGACTTCGTCAAACAGCAATTGAATTCTATTGGGACCGATCAGGCCCGGGCAGCAGTGAAGAATCGCCTGGCCCAGGGGCCGGTGGTTTTCCAGATACTGAACGGCGGCGCAGAACACTGGGAGGGCACGGAGGCTTTCGTCTCGGAAGGCGACAAGTTCGCCTCACAGCTGAAGTTCCCGCCTACCGTTTACCGCACTGAGTTGTTTGTGCGAGATGGCAAGAAGACTTCGATCGCACAGGTGAGACCCGGCCGTTATACCCGCTTCGGCCAGTTTGTGATGGTGCACGACGAGATTCTTTCGGAAGGTCTATGGGGAGGGACTCTCTCGACGGGATGGGCTCTCGCCCACATGGACGAGCGTCTTGCGAAATTGCACGATCAAGGCTTGAAGAAGGTGGACGGCCGCGAGCTGCATCAAGTGGATTACGCACCTAAGAAGAGCAGCGATCTGGAAATCCAACTCTATTTTGAACCTGACACTTTTCGGCACGTCATGACCGTTTACTTAATGACCGTCGCCGCACACTTGGGTCGCACCCAGGCAGATTCCAAGAACGAGCAAGAAACTCATTACCGGCTCGAAGAACGCTTTGCTGATTTCAAGAGCGTTGACAATCTCACACTACCGGCGCGGTGGACCATACAGTTCACTGTCGGAGGACCGGCGTCAGCTACCGTCGACCAGTATGACGTAACCGAGGAAAAAATATCCCACAACATATCTGTTGATCCAAGGAACTTCGCGATTAAGTAAGAATCTCCGCCCAGCAGGATTCATGCGCCCGGTGTAAACTGCTGAGATTATGGCTGAAGGACGTTCGCGGATCTGGATATGGGTTCTGGTGGGCGGCGGACTGTTTGCGCTGTTCGTGGTGGCGGTGTTTACGCTGGTATACCTGAGCTTTGGCGGTAGGGATGAAGAATCATTTACCGGCTTCGGCTCGAAGATTGCGGTGGTTGATCTGGACGGCGTAATTTTCTCTCCCAAGCAGATCGTTCCCCAGCTTAAGAAGTTTGCCGATGACGATTCCGTCAAGGCCATCATCATTCATGTGAATTCTCCCGGAGGCGGCGTGGCCGCGTCGGAGGAGATCTACCGGGAAGTGAAGCGGATTCGCGACGAAAAGAAAAAACGAATCGTGGCTTCGATTGAGACGGTGGGCGCGAGCGGAGCATATTACGTATCCTCGGCCACCAACAAGATCTACGCCGATAAAGGCAGCGTGGTGGGATCGATTGGGGTGATTGCCGAGTGGGTGAACTACGGCGAGCTTCTGAAGTGGGCCAAGCTGAACGCGATCACCATGAAGGCGGGCGAATTCAAGGACACAGGCAGCCCGACGCGCGAAATGACGCCCGCTGAACGCGAGTACATGCAGGGCTTGATTGACAACATGCACACCCAGTTCATCCAGGCGGTCGCCGACGGTAGACATGCGAAAGAAGGCGACATCCGCGCCATCGCAAACGGGAAGGTCTGGACCGGCGAGCAGGCGCTTGATCTGAAACTCGTAGATCAGATCGCGGATTTCGAGGGCGCGGTGAAGGATACGGCCCGGGCGGTGAATATCTCGGGCGAACCGACGCTGGTCTATCCGCCGAATGAGCGGCGGTCGGGGTTGGATCTGCTGTTTGGCGATGTTTCCGATTATTTGCCTACCCGGGAGAAGCTGTTGGAGCAGGAGGTCGGCTTTTACTATCTGTGGAAGTAGTTCTCAGTTCCCGGTTCTCAGTTCTCAGAAAAACTCCGGGTGCCCTTTTCCCTACTTGCACAGAACCCCTTAAATTTGAGAAGGTTATAGGCGAGCAAAGGGAGCGTAGAGGCTTATGACGAAGGCTGATCTGATCGAAGAAGTTTCCCGGTTGGCGGAACTCACCCGCAAAGATAGCGAAGTGATTGTGGATACGATCTTTGACAGCGTGGTGCGCTCGCTGCGGGTGGGCGACAAAATCGAAATACGCGGGTTTGGCAGCTTTCGCACCCGCCAGCGCAAGCCGCGTGTGGGCAGGAACCCAAAGACCGGCGACCGCGTGGAAGTTCCGGCAAAGAAGATCCCATTCTTCAAGCCCAGCAAGGAATTGAAAGACCTGGTGAACAGCAGCGCAACAGCGGCGGTTGCTCCGGCCGCGCCGCCACCTAGCGCGCACTAAGACTAAGGTCGTGTCCTGCCAGTCCGCGGCGTAAGTCCGCAGCGGCATCCTGAGCCAACGCCAAGCTCATGAACAAATAAGAATTCCGGATTCTGCAATTCCGATTATCGGGAACTGGCGCGCGCAGATGATTTTTGCGCGAGGACGTCGATGGGGGGAAAGGACTTGGCGGTCGTAAAGGTGCGCTCCGGCGGCAGCGCCCCGTTGGCGATGGATTTCACCATCATCTCAATCGCCAGATCCGCGTTCGGCGGAATGAAAATGGTGGCGGTCAGCAGCTTGCGTCGCACCCACTCCTGCCCGGTCTTGGGAAGTCCATCGCACCCGAGAAAGGGCATCTTCTGCACTTGCTCATGAAGGTCGCTGCATTCTTCGAAGGCCTTGCGGGCTCCCCGTGCCATGGAATCGTCCTGCGCGCAGACGGCTTCAATCTGCGCCTGGCGCGAAGTGGCGAGACGGAGCCACGAGGCGACCGTTTTGTAAGCGCTCGATTCGGTCCATTGGGCCTTCACGACGCGAAGTTGCACGCTGTTGGACTTGGTCTCAAGCAATCCGCTGTAGCGTTGCCGGGCGGCCGAACTCTCGGCAGGGCCCTGAATGTAGAGAGCGGTCCCGCCCGCAGGCATCAGGACGCCCAGTTGCTGTCCCTGGATGCGGCCAATCTCTTC
This sequence comes from uncultured Acidobacteriaceae bacterium, assembly GCA_963747545.1. Lineage (GTDB taxonomy): Bacteria > Acidobacteriota > Terriglobia > Terriglobales > Acidobacteriaceae > Acidiflorens. The sequence continues at coordinate 1,634,786 of CAVVFQ010000007.1, forward strand.
GTGGTTCGAGGTGATGGCAAATGCCGGCACATGAAAGAGGCGGCGGAGTTCGCCAATATAATCGCCGCTGTGATTCAGCAGCACCACTCCAATTCCAGCGGCGACGGCGGCGCGGGCAACCTGAGGATGGGCGGTGGATCCTGCCGGTTCGAAGATGATGGCGTCGGGTCGCGCAGTGGTAGTGGACTGGATGCTGGCTAGCAGTTGCTGGCTCTGCACGATGCCGTCGTTATTGGCGTAGATGATCTCGAGGTCAACCCCTAGTTTGCGGGCTGCGTGGCGGGCAGCGGAGGTCTGTTCGACCTGGTAATCGTTGTCGTCGTTGGTCAGGGAGAGCAGAAAGCGCAGCTTTTTCATTTCGGGAAACGTTCTGCGGCAATCATACCGTGACGCTGCCGTGGGTGAGCGTGACGATGGTAACGGGCTTTGCGCGCGTCCAAAGCTATGCGGTGAGGAACGTGCTTGCACAACGTTAGAAGGAGAAGCGTCCCTCACTTCGCCGGAGCGACCATGTCCCAGCCATTGATTCTCATCGCCACGCCGTGCTTTGGCGGACTGGTTTCGCAGAACTATATGTTGTCGGTGATACGGATCATGAGCTACGCGAAATCTGCTGGGTTTGACGTGTCGCTATCGCTGCTTGGGTATGACGCTCTGATCTCGCGGGCGCGCAGCACCCTGGTCGCCGCTTTTTTGGACAATCCGGCGGCCACCCATCTGCTGTTTGTCGACGCCGATATCAGCTTCGAGCCGCCGCAGGTCGAACGCTTGCTGCGGTTTGATAAGGACTTTACCGGGGTGCTCTACCCGCTCAAGACGATTGACTGGGATTTCATCCCGCAGCGTTGTGTGGAGGGTGGTGAAAACGTGAGACAGGCTGCGCTGTCCTATGTCGGAACCTTCTGCCCCGAAGCGGAGCGTCAGCAGCAGGGAGATTTTGTGACGGGGGTTTATGTCGGCGGCGGGTTTCAGATGATCCGCCGCAACGCACTGGAGAAAATGATTGCCGCTTATCCCGAAACTCATTTCAACCGTGTGCATAGCATGCCGATGAGCGGTTCGCGGCGCGAGGCGGGGAAGAGTTCTAATCTTTTTGCGCTTTTCGATTGCATCATAGACCCCGAGACTGGCGCCTATCTGAGTGAGGACTATTCTTTCTGTCTGCGCTGGCGGCGCATCGGTGGCGAAATATGGATCGATGCCGCGAGCAAACTAACCCACTCCGGTCCCTACGAATTCGTCGGTGACCACGCCTCGCGCTTCCATGAAGCCACGGCATCGAAGGGACCGGCGCCACGATGAGTCCCCACTAGAGAGTTGGAGTGCCAGTCTCCTGGATCTATGGGGCGTTAGAAATGTTCAAATAGTTATTCACACTATCGACAGTCAGGCTGAGGCTGGAAGCGATCTGCGAAACTTGCTGGCCCTGCTGATAGAGCTGAATGACCTGTTGTGACTCGGAGAGTTTGACCGTGTCCGCTGAGTCATTCGCGGGTTGCTGGATTTTTTGAGCGGCCGCCGAATTCGAGTAAGAGTTCGCAGCGGCGAATGACGCGGGGGAGAGCGAGCTGGATATTGAAATACTCATATTGAAATACCCATAGAGAAGCTACCTTTCCTCTTACTGATGGAAAAATCGGCAGACCAGAATCCTCCTTGAGTCGAATCATCCCCTGCTTTTGAGGAGTTGGCCCTACGGTTCCAAAGTGGAACGAGGGAAAAGCGCGTCCTGCTCGCTTAGTGGCACGTGACCTGCTCTGGCCATTGGGACTTGCCCGCGCGCGGGTATTGTCGGGGATATGCTCGGCCCGTGTTGGTGTTGCGGGATGCCCGCGGAGAAGAGATGGTCATCGCCAACGTCCAGGTCGGCGTTCAGGCAAAAGACGCGATCTTCCTGCATTCGAGCTGGCGCTCGGCGAGCACCTATGTCTGGGCCAAGTTTCGGCAGCGGTCCGATACCTACTGTTATTTCGAACCGCTCAACGAGTATCTGTTTGCGGCGACGGCGGAAGTTATCGATCGCGTTGTCCCCTGGTCCTTCGCCAATCACCCGGCGCTCGAAGCGCCTTATCTGGAGGAATTTCGTCCGCTCATCCGCCGGAGCGGCGACGGCGGCCTACCGGGTTTTGGGATACCGGGTTTTCCCGCCCATCTTACATTCGGGCGATACTGCGCCACGAGCGACGATTCTTTGCCCGAATTGGAAGCGTATCTGGCCGATTTGGCACGGCTGGCCAGGCGGCTTGGCCGGCGTCCAGTCTATGGCTTCGTGCGCACGGATTTGAGGGTGGGCTGGTTCCGTGCCCGGATGCCGGGCGCGCATATTTTCATCCGCCGCGAGCCGCGCCGGCAGTTTATGTCGATGTTGCGCCAAGCGGTGCAGGGCAATCCTTATTTTCTGCAACGCGGCGTGGTCATTCTCCGCCACAATTTAGAAGCGCCTGCCTTCGCGCCGCTGCTGGCAGCCCTCGAGTTCCCGGCAATCGACTTGCCACCGTTGCTCGATTCGTCCGCGCTTCGCGACGCTTTTCGAGGCAAGCTGGTGGATGAGACAGTTTTGCGCCGGCTCTATTTCATTTTCTATTTCCTGTGGCTGCTAGCGCGGCAGCTCGGCGATCCGCATTGCCATCTGGTCATCGACATCGATCGGCTCAGCTCCATCAGTGATGACGATTCCTATCGCCGCGAGATCGAAAGTCGGCTGGGCGATCTGGTGGGGATGGCCATCTCATTCGCCGACTGCCGGGTCGAGCGCTATGACCAGAATCTCAGTTGGAGCGCTTCTCAATTCGAGGCTCTTGAACGGGAAATTGAAGCTCGGGCGTGTGTTGGAGGGACGGCTCTCCACCGACCAAGTCGTGCGGCGAATGTGTAAGATATGGGACGGGGGCCCATAGCTCAACGGTTAGAGCAGCAGACTCATAATCTGTTGGTTCCTGGTTCGAATCCAGGTGGGCCCACCAAGAATAACTAACGTGGAAGCGCAAGCTCTAAAAATAGAGCTTCATGCGTCCCGCGACGGCGGTTCGGGAGTCTGCGCGATTTCCGCCGTCCGATACCGCGTTGACCACGCGCTGCGTCGATTTGGGCCCTCATAAGACCGGATACCGGCATGTGCAGTGATAGCGACTTGCGGGATAGAAACACGGATTCGGGTCCCACGAGACGATTCCGATTCAATGGAAAGATGTCCTCCGACCAGGCGCAGCCGCTCTCGCATGCTGATTAACCCCAGCCCAGTTACTCCCTTGACCGACTGGGCGTCGAACCCTTGGCCCGAGTCGGAAATGCAAAGATCGATTTCATCAGCGTTCCCCGAAAGTTCCACCTCAGCCTCGGCGGCACCGCTGTGTTTTACGACGTTCCGCAATGCTTCCTGCGCGATCCGAAAGAGGCAAAGGCTGACATCTTTCGGAATCTGTTCCGGAATGTCACTGTGGAGGAACTGAACCTGGAGCTCGTGCTGCCCGGAGAATTCTTTGCAGAGGCTCCTTAAAGAGCCGACCAGGCCCAAACCGTCAAGCTGGGATGGGTGAAGCTGGTGGGACAAGCCGTTGATGTCGGACGACACGCGCGCCGCGATTTCCGCAATGTTGTAAAGTTGCTGTTGGGCCTGGGACGAGAGGCCAGGCACGCCCTGCTTGAGTTGCTCAAGGCCGATTTGGAGGAGCGCCATCCTTTGACTCAAATCGTCGTGTAACTCACGGGCAATTCGGGCTCGCTCTTCTTCCTGTGCATTGATCAAGCGCCCGCTCATAGCCAGGAGCGCTTCTTCCGTCAGCTTCCGATCCGTAATGTCTTGAGTTGTGCCCCGGAGGTAGATCGGATGGCCGTTGGCATCAACCACGGCTTCACCCCGGCTAGTAAGCCAAAGTTTTGTTCCGTCTGAACTCATAGCCTCCAAGTCCAGCTCGTAAGGCACTCCAGTTCGTAGTGTCCTTTCTACGCTCTGCTTCAATCGGTCCCAGCTCTTCGGAGCAAAGAATCGTTCGTGATCTTTAAAGGAAGGCGCTGGCAGCCCGGGATCGTATCTAGCCAGGCGATAAAGTTCTGCTGACCAGGTCACGGCGTCAGAACCCGGATCCCATTGCCAACTGCCGGTATGCGCTAGCCGCTGGGCCTCATTCAACTCGCTGTCTCTCCGTCTCAAGGCCTGCTCCGTATCCTTGCTCTCCTCTGCAACGGCTGCCAGAGCCATGAAAGGCGCCGCCGTGAAAAACAGGAACAGTTGCAGCGAGAACACATTCACTAGTGGCCCCGGCCCAGTGAATGGACCTCGGTGGTGGACTGCACCCCAAATCGACACAAAGGCAAGCGCAATCATCGAAGTACTGACTCCCGTCGATCCAAAACGCAAAGTGGCCCACAACAGCAGTGGCACGATAGAGTAAAGCAGGGCCGGATGGCTGGTCCCGGCGGTGGCGAAAGCGAAATGTCCGAAAATAACCAGCGCAACGAGCAGCACGGTTGCTTCCAGGTAATGAGCGCGCGGTTTTTGCGCCCACGTCGGAATTTCCCTGGCCCAACCTAAAATGGCGGGCATCAGAGTGAGGAATCCTATTGCCTCAGAAAAGAAAGCCAACTTCCAATTCGTCCAATAATGGCTGCTGGTGGAAAAAGCGCCAAAGAATGCTCCCGCGAATGGAGCCAGAAAAACGGCGAAGAACGAGTATTTGGCCAGAGCTTTCGCACTATTCAGCCGAGGCACGCCGTCGAACGAAAGGCTAAGACACAAAACGGCGGTTAGGACTTCTACTGCAGTAGACAGAATGAACGAGACAATGGAACGAATCGGCTCGCCTGCCTGCAGGTCGTAGCAGAAAAAGCCTGCCAAGCCTGCCACCAGAAGTACTGGCCAGATCCGGCGAGGAACCAGCAACAACAGTGAAGCCAGAAGCACGTTTCCCAGCCAAAGAGGCGAGACCATTTGCGGCCGTACTATCAGCTCCCCGCCTAGTTTTGCGGCGAGGTAAGACAGCGCAGCCACCAGGCACGCTAGAACCACCAAGCGCCGCGGGGGATACTGATTCGCTACGCTCCACGATGGACGACCACGTTCCGTTGGACTACCTCCGATGCGACAGGACCGGTTGGGGGCTGGATGAGTCGCGAACCAGAAGCCCTTCCTGGGTTGTTGCGATGATTTTAATATTTTACACGCCGACGAACTCCGCGATCACCCCACCGGCAAGCTAAAGTAAAAAACCGACCCGTGCCCCAACTGACTGGTAAGGCCGAGGCGTCCACCGTGGGCTTCTACGATGGCTTTGCAGATGGCCAGCCCCATGCCGGTTCCGTGGACTTGCACGCGCTGGTTTCGTCCGCGATAAAATTTTTCGAAGACGAGAGACTGCTCGAAGTCGTCGATGCCGGGTCCGCGATCGGCAATGTTGACCATGAGCGTCTGGTTGTTGTCCTTGGCTTCGGCGGTGATGCGGATCGGAGCTCCGGGGGGTGAGTATTTGGCGGCGTTCTCGAGCAGATGCACCAGGACTTCCTTGACGTGAGCGGAGTCCATGCGCGCGTTGGGAAGGCCGGCGGGGATTCTGACTTCCACGGGATGCTGCACCAGGAGTTGCTTCACTTCGCTGAGCGCTTCTTCGACCGGGCCGCCGATGGGCGCGGATTCGAAGCGAAACTCCACTTTGTTGGCATCCAACTGCGCCATTTCGGCGGCTTCTCCGATTAGCCGGTTCAGCCGGTCGCTTTCTTCGTTGATGATGGTGAGCAGTTCGCGCGTCTCCTCCGGGGAGTGACTAGACGACTGACTTGCGCTGCCTAGTAGCGAAGTCACGGACGCTTTAATGGCGGTGAGTGGAGTGCGAAACTCGTGAGTGACCGAATCGAGCAGGACAGAGCGCAATTGCTCGCTTTCGCGGGCGGCCTCAGCACGGCTGAGTTTTTCGACAGCGCCCGCGCGTTCGACGGCAATGGCCACCAGGCTGCCGATGGCCTCCAGCGTCTGCCGCGAGAGCATCGAACCAGCGACGCCCATACAACCGACGACGCGTATGCCCATGCGGAGCGGCATGAAGGCCAGTTGGCGGGCAGCATCAAATCGCGGCTCACCGCGCAAGCAGATTAACTGGAGATCTTGCGATTCCAATCCGTCGATGGTGGGGCCAGAGCGATAAACGTCGGTCCGGCTGGACAACGATATCGCCGCTGACCGGATGCCGAATGACTCTACCATGTAGCGAGGAATAAGGTTCAGCAACTCGGCCGGGCTTTCGCTCGAAAGCAGCAACTGGCTGAAAGAGTAGAGGCGTTCCAGTTCCTGGCGGCGCTCGATGGCAGAGCGCGCGCCGCGGCGGGCTCGCGCTGACAGTTCGCTGACCGCCACGGCGGTGACCAGGAAGGCGAAGAGTGCAATCCAGTTCTGCGGGTCGGCAATGGTAAAGGTACCGACCGGAGGCAGGGAAAAGTAATCGAAAGCGAGGGTGGCGACCACCGACATGAAGACGGCTTGCCGCAAGCCCCAGGTAGCGGAGATCGCGAGGATACCCAGCAAGAAGGCGAGCGCGATCGTGGTGGGATTTAGATGGAGCCACCGGGCTCCAACGAGGGTTATTCCTGTAACAGAGAGCGCCGAGATCAGGTACCCGTATCTGGATAGGGCCGCTCGGTTCACGAGCCGATTGTATGACAAAGAGAGGTTTGAGGTCAGAGGTGAGAGGTCAGATTGCAGAGGTGAAAGCGAGGTTAGAGGCTACGGGTCAGATTGCGGAGGCGAAAGCGAGGTTAAACCTCTGAAATCTGACCTCTAACCTCTTACCTTCCTTGAAACCTTTCAATATCTCAACGACAATAATCGCGATGCCCAAGACTCCCGACCAGTGGCTGGAGGATGTTTCGCCGACGAAGAAGGGAGGCCGGTTCAAGCTTTTTCTTGGATATGCCCCCGGCGTGGGTAAGACCCATACCATGCTGACCGAGGCGATCCGGCGGCACACTCGCGGCGAAGATGTGGTGATCGGTGTTGTAGAAACCCACGGCCGCAAAGCCGTGGCAGAACTGGTCACGAGTCTGGAAGTGGTGCCGCGCAAAGCGATCGAATATAAGGGCGCGCTCTTCGAAGAGATGGATGTGGACGCCATCCTTGCGCGCAAGCCTAGTGTCGTGCTGGTGGATGAACTGGCGCACACCAACATCGAAGGCAGCAAGCATCGCAAACGCTATGAGGACGTGCTGGAACTGCTGGACGCGGGAATCGACGTTCTCTCCACCATGAACATCCAGCACCTGGAGAGCGTGACCCCGACGGTGCAGGGGGTCACCGGGATCCAGGTGCGGGAAACGGTTCCGGACTGGGTGCTGCAAAGAGTCAATGAAGTGGTGATGATCGACCTGACGCCGGAAGCGCTGCAGAACCGTATGCGGCGTGGGGACGTTTATCCGCAGGAACGGGTAGGACGGGCGCTGGGAAATTTTTTCCGCGAGACCAACTTGATCGCTTTGCGCGAGTTGGCATTGCGCCAGGTGGCGCAACAGGTGGATCTAAGCCTGGAACAGCACCGCGGAGAGGAAGAGCAAGATCGAGGAGCGGTTGCCATCCGCGAACGCATTGCGGTATGCATCAGCTCGAACCCGGCGGCGCAATATTTGGTTGCGCGCGGGGCGCGCATGGCGCACGCGCTGAACGCCGAGCTCTTTGTCGTCTATACCGACCTCGGACAAGACACCAGCGAAGCGAATCAGCGGACCTTGACGGCAAACGTGCGTTTCGCGGAAAACGTTGGGGCGACGGTGGTGCGGCTGAAGGGCAAGAGCGTGGCCCATGCGGTCGCGGAATTCGTCAACGAGAAACACATCACACAAGTTGTTTTCGGACGCTCCGCTACGCAAGGCTGGAAACGATATTTCTATCTTTCCGCGATTCACCAGTTTCTGCGCGACGCTCCGGCGGTCGACGTGCACATCGTCACCCAGGAACCCGGCTGATTGGGCGTCAGAGCATGTAAGACCCGCAGCACAGGAACTGGAGCATAAACTTTGGAGCACAAACACATTCTGGTGGTGGACGACGAATCCCAGATCACACGGGTGCTGCGCACTTCTCTTGCCAGCCACGGATATGACATCCGGGTTGCCAACGACGGGGAGACGGCACTGGAAATCATGAAGGACTGGTCGCCGGATCTGGTCATCACCGACCTGGCGATGCCCAACATGGACGGATTGGAATTGTGCCGGCGGCTGCGGGCGAAGACGCAGATTCCGATCATCGTGCTCTCGGTGCGCGGTGAGGAGCGAACCAAGGTCAAGGCCCTGGATGCCGGCGCGGATGATTACGTGACCAAGCCGTTCGGTATGGATGAACTCCTGGCGCGCGTCCGCGCCAATTTTCGCCGCGCGCGCACGGAAGCTTCGGAAATGGAGCCCATACAGGCGGGCGACTTCAAGATCGATCCCGGAGCCCGCAGCGTTTTTGTAAAAGACCGCGCCATTCACCTCACTCCGAAGGAATTTGACTTGCTCGCGTACATGGCTCGCCACCCCGGCAAAGTGGTGACGCATCGCGCCTTGCTGGGTGCGGTGTGGGGTGGTGAAAACACGGAGCAGGTCGAGTACCTGCGCGTGTTTGTTGCGCAACTCCGCAAGAAGCTTGAGCCCTCGCCAAATTCCCCTCGCTACATCGTGACTGACCCCTGGGTAGGTTATCGCTTCGAGCCCGGAGCTTGATCGGCTAGCCGGACGCTGACGGCTTCTGCTGCTTTATCTCGCCGCTTTTCTTTATGACTTTTCTTTATGACTTCTTTACGAACCTCTTACCTCATCTTTATGGGGAAACATTTCTAATCTTCGCTGGCACAAGCGAGCAGTTCGTGCGCTAGAGGAGATGTGTGACTTCCTCCCTGGATGAGCGTTGGAGACCTACCTTTTATGAATCAGCAAAGACTCAAAGCCATAAATCCTACGACGAAAATCGCAACGCGCACTGCGCTCGTTTTACTAGCCGCCGCGTTTCTTGGTCTTCCGCTGCACGGGCAACAGAAGTCTTCTGCCTCCGAAAGCGTTGCAGCCTCCATCGCTGATCCGAGTGGAGGTGCTACATCCGCCGCCGATCTGCCTGCCACAGGTCAAACGATTTCGCCGGCGATTCTGATAGAGCTGGAGACCATGAAAAAGCGGATCGAGCAGCTCGAAGAGGAGCTGAAAGTCCGAGCCGCGACAGCGGCCCCATCTCCAGCGCCAGCTACTCTGGCAAGAACGACCGGAACCTTGCCGGCCGTGGCCGCCGTGCCGGTCGTCGCGGCCTTGCCCGCTGCAGCGCCGGCTCAGGCTATGGTGGCGCAAACGTCGAGTGATTCCGCGGGTGCGTCGACAAAAAAACAAAAAATCGATCCTTTTTCGGATTGGGATTGGACATGGCTCAACGGCAACCCGCGCAACAAAGACGTTGCCTTTGATTCAAAATTCTTTACCCCGGAAATCCGGGCCGATATTACCTACAACTACGATTTCAACAAACCGATTGATAACTCAATAGGCGGGTCGAGCGAAATATTTCGCTCGAACGAAATCCAGCTGGAGCAGCTCGGCATCGGCGGCGACTTCCACTACGACAACGTTCGCGCCCGATTCATGACTCAATTTGGCAATTATTCCGCAACCACACCACGCAATGATCCCAGTCCGGCGAAGGGCCAGTGGGACCTCGACACTGCCGATCGCTATATCGCCGAGGCATACGGTGGCTACCACATTAACGCGTTGAACGGAATCAACATCGATGCAGGAATTTTCTTGTCTTACATCGGTCTGTTCAGCTATTACAACGCCGATAACTGGGCTTATCAGCCGTCCTATGTCTCTTCCAATACGCCATGGTTTTTCGAGGGACTGCGAGTGCAGATTTTCCCCACTCCCCACTTAAAGATTGAGCCGTGGTTCATCAATGGATGGCAATCGTATGGCTCCGCGAATTCGAGGAAGGGTTTGGGTGGGCAGATCAAGTGGACCCCGAGACCCTGGGTGAACATCATCTCCAACAACTATGGTCTGGGCCACGACGATCTCTACATACCGAATCGAGGCCGCATCCATACCGACAACAGCATTGAGGTCAAATATTTCGACCGGCCCGGACAGACCCTCGACAAGATGGCGTTCTCGTTCACCGGCGATCTGGGTTGCGAATTTGGTCCCAGCACGGCCACCTTGGCAGGCGTGAGCTGCCTCGGTAACAAGAAGGACGCGCTGGCGCAACCGAGCGCCAATTTTCCGCAGGGGGGAATCGATCCGAAGCAAAGTTTTGTCGGCTACATGCTTTACAACCGCATGTGGTTCAAGAAGGATACGTTCGGGCTAACCGTCGGCGGCGGCCAGATCAACAATCCCGGACGCTATCTGGTCCTGGTTCCGCCCATCAATGGTGAAACTGCACCTTCCGCAGCCATCAACGCTCCCTACTTTACCGGGAACCCCGGCGACCCGTTCAAAGCCTGGGATTCTTCGCTCACGTTTGATTACATGCCCCGGCAGTGGCTCACTTTCCGCTGGGAGTATGACTACCGTCACGCCAGCGTGCCGTATTGGACAGGTAAGGGCGGAATTACGCCGCCGGGATCGGGCGGGGTGCCTTACACGAATAACGGATATCCCCAGTTCTTTGCTTGCATGAACGGGAATTCATCCCTGCAAGAGACACTCAGCGGAGCGGAAAATCCTAGCATTTCCGGTAGCTGCACGAACCAGGGCAGCACGGTATGGTTCCCGGATCTGCGCAAAGACGAGTCGATAGTCGATATCGACATCATGGTTAAGTTTTAGCGAAGTTCTAGTGCAAGCATTGGCTGCAGGCTACCTCATGGGGAAGCCTGCTTTACCGGATCAAGCGGCTTCAAACGGAGGTGGAACATGGTTAAGACCTGGACGATTGCTGGCGCCAACATCGCTGCGACGTTGGTAGCCGGAACCTTGGCAGTGAATGCTGGTACGGCCCAATCCGAAAAAGCAACGGGCGTGGTCTCTCCCGGGCCGGCGGCTGAAACAACTGAACACGAGATGAAGCTTGCCGCCGCAACGGAAGCGGCCAAGCAACTCTTGCTCGTAATGGATACAGAAAAGAGTGGCAGGGTCTCAAAGCAGGAATGGATGAAGTTTATGGAAGCAGAGTTTGACCGGCTGGACGTGAACCATAACGGAGAGCTGGACGTTAAAGAATTAACGAAATCGCGAGTGCGATATCGCGCATCGGTCGGCAAGTGAAGTTATTTTGCATTTGAAGGAGGTCGTGTGCAAGACGTGATCTTCGTGGTCGTCGCAATAGCGTTCTTTCTGCTATCGCTGGGTTATGTGCAATTTTGCGATCGAATTCGTTGAAGACAAATCGCCTGAGGCAAACAAATTATGAATGCTGAATCGATCATCATGCTGATCGTGAGTGCAGGGTTGATGGTCTACCTGCTCTACGCGTTGCTGAGACCGGAGAAATTCTGAAATGACAACCAATGGCTGGATACAGATCGGCGTATTTCTGGCTCTGATTCTGGCGATCACTAAGCCGCTCGGCGTGTTCATGGCCAAAGTGTTCAGCGGCGAGCGCACTTTTCTCGATCCCATCGCTCGGCCGATCGAGCGGTTGCTCTATCGTGTGACTGGCGTCGACCAAGAGTACGAGATGCGCTGGACGGAATACGCCGCCACCATGCTGCTGTTCAGCGGAGCCTCCATGCTGCTGCTCTATCTGATCGAGCGGGTGCAGCAGTGGCTGCCCTTGAATCCGCAGAAGTTCAGTGCGGTCGCTCAGGCACTGGCCTTTAACACAGCCGCATCATTCACGACGAATACAAACTGGCAGAACTATTCGGGCGAGTCCACCATGAGCTATCTCACGCAGATGGCTGGCCTGGCCTATCACAACTTCGCCTCAGCCGCAGTGGGGATTGCGCTGGCGATCGCATTCGTTCGCGGCATCGCGCGCAAAGAAAAGGAAACCATCGGCAATTTCTGGGTCGATATGACCCGCTCCACTCTATGGGTGCTGCTGCCGGCTTGCATCGTCTACGCGTTGCTGCTGGTCTCACAGGGAGTCGTGCAAAACCTCAGGCCGTACGACGCCGCGAAACTGGTCGAGCCGCAGCAAGTCCAAAAGACTGGGACGGACGGTAAGCCCATGGTTGGGCCGGACGGCAAAGCGGTGATGGACACAGTAACCGACCAGACCATCGCGCAAGGGCCGGTCGCTTCCCAAGAAGCGATCAAAATGCTGGGGACGAACGGCGGCGGGTTCTTCAATGCCAACAGTTCTCATCCGTTTGAGAATCCCACACCACTTAGTAACTTTCTGCAGATGCTTTCCATCTTCGCGATTCCGGCGGGTCTTACTTATACGCTGGGCCGGATGACGGGGTCACCGCGTCACGGCTGGGCGGTGTGGGCGGCGATGGCGATTCTGTTCATCTGCGGGGTTACGGTGGCTTACTGGGCCGAGGCCAGAGGCAATCCTCTGCTGCATGGAGTTGACCAACAGGCCACCGCGCTGCAATCGGGCGGCAACATGGAAGGCAAGGAAGTGCGCTTCGGCATCGCCGATTCGGCATTGTTCGCCACTGTCACCACCGATGCTAGTTGCGGCGCCATCAACGGTGTTCATGATTCCTTCACTCCGCTGGGCGGTCTGGTGCCGCTGGTCAACATCATGCTCAGCGAAACCGTTTTTGGAGGAGTGGGTGCGGGCCTGTACGGCATCCTGATCTACGTGGTGCTGTCGGTGTTCATTGCAGGCCTCATGGTCGGGCGAACGCCAGAGTATCTGGGCAAGAAGATTGAAGCCTACGACGTGAAGATGGCGATGCTGGTCACTCTCGTTTTCCCGCTGATCATTCTGGTGCTCACAGGCATTTCGACGGTAGAGGGTTTTGGCACATCGAGCATCACCAACCCAGGTCCGCATGGGTTGACGCAAATTCTTTATGCGTTCACGTCCATGGCAGGGAACAACGGTTCCGCGTTCGCGGGTTTGAACGGCAACACACTCTGGTACAACACTGCGGGTGCGGCGACGATGCTGGTCGGACGGTTCTTCATGATCATTCCCATGCTGGCGATTGCCGGCAACCTGGCGAAGAAAAAAACGGTGCCCGCTTCGGCGGGTACGTTCCCGGTGACCACGCCCCTGTTTACCGTTCTGCTGGTGTCGGTGATCTTGATCGTAGGAGCGCTTACATTTTTCCCGGCTCTCAGTCTGGGGCCCGTACTTGAACACCTGCTGATGGTGGCGGGGAAGACTTTCTGAGATACAGCTTCCGAGGCAGTGCTTTCTGAGGAACAAGATGGCAGAGAAGAAAAGCAAGAGTTTGTGGGACGCAAGAATCATCCGGCGAGCGCTGGTCGATGCCTTGGTCAAGCTGGATCCTCGAACCATGATGAAGAATCCGGTCATGTTCGTGGTCGAGGTAGGCAGCGTGGTGACGACCTTGTTGTTATTCCGCGAGAAGCAGAGCTTCGCCTTCAATCTGCAGATCACGCTCTGGCTCTGGTTCACGGTACTGTTTGCGAATTTCGCGGAAGCCATGGCCGAGGGTCGCGGCAAAGCGCAAGCCGACACGCTGCGCAAAGCGCGATCTGAAACCGAAGCCAAACGCTTGCTGCCAAGCGGCTGCACAGAAACCGTACCCAGCGCGAAGCTGCGTTCGGGCGATGTCGTGCTGGTGATCGCGGGCGAACTCGTCCCGGGCGATGGCGAAGTGATCGAAGGCGTTGCCTCGGTGGACGAGTCTGCGATCACGGGGGAATCCGCGCCGGTCATCCGCGAAGCAGGAGGAGACCGCTCGGCGGTCACCGGCGGAACGCGTGTTCTTTCCGATGTGATCAAAGTGCGCATCACTTCGAATCCGGGCGAAACCTTCCTCGACAGAATGATCGCATTGGTCGAGGGGGCGGAAAGGCAGAAGACTCCGAACGAAATCGCGCTCAACATTTTGCTGGCGGGCTTGACCATCATTTTTCTGCTGGCTGTGGTTACGCTGCAGCCATTCGCGATCTACTCGGGATCGCCGCAGACGGTATTCGTGCTCGTCTCGCTGCTGGTCTGTCTGATTCCGACCACCATTGGCGGCCTGCTTTCCGCGATCGGCATCGCCGGCATGGATCGCCTGGTGCAGCACAACGTACTGGCGATGTCTGGGCGCGCCGTGGAAGCAGCCGGAGACGTGAACACGTTGCTGCTCGATAAGACGGGAACGATCACACTCGGCAACCGCCAGGCAGCGGAGTTTATTCCGGCACCGGGGATCACCGCGGCGGAGATGGCCGATGCCGCTCAACTTTCTTCGCTCGCGGACGAAACACCCGAAGGCCGGTCGATCGTAGTGCTCGCAAAAGAAAAGTACGCTTTGCGCGGCCGAGAGCTGGCTTCACACGAAGCCGTATTCGTCCCCTTCACCGCGCAAACGCGCATGTCGGGCGTGAACCTGGACGGCCGCGAGATCCGCAAAGGAGCGGTCGACGCCATCACCAAATATCTGCAGCAGTTCGGCACATCGCTGCCGCGAGAGATTCAGGCCAGCGTGGAGCAGATCGCGCGCTCGGGAGGAACTCCGCTGGTGGTCGCTGAGAATCAGCGCGCGCTCGGCGTGATCTACCTGAAAGACATCGTTAAGGGCGGCATGCGCGAGCGCTTCAATCATCTGAGAGCGATGGGGATCAAAACCGTAATGATCACCGGGGACAATCCCCTGACGGCGGCAGCGATCGCGCGCGAGGCGGGCGTGGACGATTTTCTGGCGGAGGCAACTCCGAAAGACAAGATGGATCTGATTCGCCGCGAGCAGGCCGAAGGAAAGCTGGTCGCCATGACCGGCGACGGCACTAACGATGCGCCCGCACTCGCTCAGGCCGATGTAGGTGTGGCCATGAATACCGGCACGCAAGCCGCGAAAGAAGCTGGCAACATGGTGGACCTCGATTCGAATCCTACCAAGCTCATCGAGGTCGTGGCCATCGGCAAGCAGCTGCTGATGACGCGCGGAGCGCTCACCACCTTTTCGATTGCGAACGACGTGGCCAAATATTTTGCAATTATTCCGGCAATGTTCGCTGGAACATTTCCAGTGCTGAATGCTTTGAATGTCATGCGGCTGCAGTCGCCGCATTCAGCGGTGCTTTCCGCCGTCATTTTTAACGCGCTCATCATCGTTGCCCTGATCCCGCTGGCGCTGCGTGGGGTCAAGTACAAGGCGATGAGCGCCGAGTCCCTGCTGCGGCAGAACTTGCTGGTGTATGGATTTGGCGGTCTCGTGGTTCCGTTCATCGGCATCAAGCTGATTGACATGTTCATCACCGGCATCAAGCTGATTTAGGGTTCAGTTTGTGAAATTACAAATTACAAATTCGAAAGTACAAATGCTATGAAAAAGAATCTGATTACAGCCGTCCTGATGACGGTCGCGACGACGGTGCTGTTGGGAATTTTGTATCCGCTGCTGGTAACCGGACTCGCGCAGTTGATCTTCCCCAAGCAGGCCAGCGGTCAGCTGATCCGGGGGAAGGACGAAGTGGTAGTTGGGTCCCGCCTGATCGGGCAACCATTTTCGGGGCCGGGCTACTTTCATTCCCGGCCATCTAGCGCGGGCGCCGCTGGTTATGATGCGACGGCTTCCGGCGGATCAAACCTTGGTCCGACCAACGCGCAGCTGATTGCTCGCGTTAATGGAGACGTCGCCAAGCTGCAGGCCGAGAATCCCGGCGTTCCGATTCCTGTTGACCTGGTTACAACATCGGGATCGGGACTCGATCCGGATATTTCTCCGGCAGCGGCGGAGTTCCAGATACGGCGCGTGGCTGCCGAACGTAAGATTCCGGAAGCTGACGTCGCACGCCTGGTGGTGGAACACTCTGAGAACCGACAGTGGGGATTCCTGGGCGAGCCGCGTGTCAATGTACTCGAACTGAATCTTGCGCTTGATGCGCGATACGGACGCATTCACTAGGAGCAGCTCGTGTGGTGGCGGGGCTCTGCCCCGCCTGGACTCACCACATGGTCCCGCCCTAGCGCAGCGAATAGATCACTCGCAGCGCTCCCGCGGCTACGGAAATCTCGGCGGGAGTCTCGCACACAAACTCCCCATCAGCGTAAATCTCCAGCGGAGCCTCTGTCTGTACGTGCACTCTCTCCGCCCGCAAATACTCGACTTCGGGCAGCAGGAGATGGCGCCCGAAGTACACCGTCGGAAACATGCTGAGTAGTCTAAGTGGGCTCAACTTGCTGATGCGGCAGATATCGAGCTTACCATCGACACAATCTGCTTGCGGCGCGATGCGCATGCCGTCGCCGTAAAACTGCGTGTTAGCGAAGGCGGCGAGCAGGGTGAGCTTTTCCTCTTCGTTGTGATCTTTCCCATCAGACTGCGTCAGCCGCATGGAATACGCCGGCAGTTTGATCAGAAGCGGCAATAGCGCCAGGGCATAGTCGCCGTGCCCGCGCAGCCAGCGCGGCATCTGATTGGCGCGTCGAGCCGCGGCGGAATCCAGACCGCAGCCAGCGACGCCGCAGAAATAATGCGTGCGCTCCGGCGCGGCGGACGGAACGATGACTCCGAGATCAATTGCCCGCGCTTGAATTTTCCCCGATTCAAAGTCGCGCCAGACGCGGAGAGAGTCTTGCGTCGAGCGAAGGTTCAGCGCGCGGGCAAAATCATTTCCGCTGCCTGCGGGGACGATCAGCACGGGAAGCTGGAGCCGCACCAACGCCGAGAGATGACGATGAATCGTGCCATCCCCGCCAAGAATGAGTACAGCGTTGGCGTCGCTTGAAGATGCGGGCAGGCCCTGAAGCCACTCGGCCGGAGAGCTGGCTTGAAACGGCTTTAAGTCTGACGGCGAAGTTCCCAACCCGAAGATGACGGCGGCGCGCATGGCGTCAGCATTTAGCGTTAAACACTTTGGCGAAATCAGGGTTGCTGTTGCCACAACCAGTTGCCGAACTGCGCTCGGCTTGGACAGCCGGGGGCGGCTGTCCCTACGCGAGCATTCCCACACAAACCTTCGCTACTTCGGTAGGCATTTCTCCATGAAGTCGACCAGATCTTTCCTCATCTTGTTATGTTCGGCGCGATCGATGTACACCATGTGTCCCGCATTATAAGTGGCGTAGGAAACATTCTGGCGGAACTGTGCGTCAAGGTTGAGGTGATCCATGGTCCAGTTGGCAGCGGCGAACGGTGTGGCCAGGTCGTAGTAGCCTTCCATCACCAGAACCTTCATATACGGATTCTTGATCATGGCCGATCGCAACCCGCCCGCCGTGCTGGGGAAGCCGTGCTCGGCGTTGCCCCACTCCCAGCTCTGAAAGCCGGGCTGATCGTAGGCGAAAACCCTATAGGGCATGTCGGATTTATAGTTCAGTTCGGTGCGCAGGTAGTTGTTGAACGCGGAAGTATAAGGCGGCAGAATGGCGGCGCTGGTTGGATCGTAGAAACGATCGTCGCCTGGATTGGGGCTGCTGAAGCGGCCATCGAGGCGGCCGGTAATCAGTTTCTGATCGAGCAGCAATTCTTTGGTGAAGTTGGGAACATCGATGCGCATATCGTGCGCCTCGATCACTTCCGGGCGCAAGCCGATATAGCGTGACAGTTGTTCGACAATCTTACGGCGCTCTTCCGGCGTCAAGGTGTCGCCTTTGCCCAGAGCGAGCGCGTACTCATTGTTCGACCAGCGCACGACTTCTTCGCGCGTCTTCGCCACATCTTGCGTGAGGTCGGCTGACAGCTTGTGATGGTAGCCGGCGATCATGTTGAAGGTCGGCACCAAGAGGAGATAAGGCAGATCGTTCGAATTGTTCCATTCGAGCGTCTGGAAATCGACGGCCATCGAGAGCAAAGTCACGCCGTTGAACGCGATGCCATGATCCGCCAAATACCCGGCAATGCCGGCGGCGCGCGTGGTGCCGTAGCTTTCTCCCAGCAGAAACAGCGGCGAGTTCCAACGATCGTAGCGCGAAATGTAGAGGCGGATGAATTCGCCGAAGGCCTGCACGTCGCCCGTCAGCCCAAGAAATTTCTTGGTAAGTTCGGCGGTCGCGGCCCGCGAGTAACCGGTGGCCATGGCATCCACCATGACGATGTCACTGCGATCGAGCAGCGTGTCGGGATTGTCTTCCAGCCGATAGGGTGCAGCCGGCATGAATCCGTTTGGCTGCAGCACAACGCGCTTTGGTCCGAGTGCGCCCATGTGCAGCCACACCGAGGCAGAGCCGGGACCGCCGTTGAACGCGAACGTCAGCGGACGCTTTCCGGCGTCCTGTCCGTCGAGCGTGTAAGCGACAAAAAACATTTCGGCTTCCGTCTTGCCATCGCCGCGTTTCAGGGGAAGCCTCCCGGTGGTCGCCGTGTAGCTGAGGGTCTTACCGTTCAGCGCGATCTGGTGATGCGTGATTACGGGCGGGACTTCCGCAACGTCGTAATGTTCCTCTTTGTCTTTGTCGGTAGCTTCGCCGGAGTCGGTCTTGGGCGCCTCGGCGGGCTTGCCACTTTCCGCGGACTTATCCGGAGTTGCGGCGTTCGCCGATGCTGGCTTCTTATCTTTCTTGGACGCGGCCTGCTTCGCGTTCTCGGAAGTCGTGACCTGGGATTGATCTTGCTGGGCTACTGCCATCGGAATTGTCAACACCACGAAAAGCAGGGCTACTAACATTCTCATGCTCGTCTCCGGGAGAAAAGAATTGGACGAGCATTATAGCGCCTCCCGTGGTGGCGCCCGGAAGAGCCGGAATCAAGTGCAGACGTGCTAGAATTTGTTGCGCCTGAGACGCTTCTACCGGCTTGGTGGCGCGCGAAATTTCTCCATTCTGGCAAGACGGACCAAACAGTGGCCAAGAACCCCAACTCCCAAGGCGATTCTGTTACCTACGCCGATGCCGGTGTGAGCATCGATCGTGGCAACCGCACCAAGCAGCGGATCAAGTATCTTGCCCACAAAACCTTCACCAAGGGAGTGCTGAGTGAAATTGGTGGATTCGGGGGGCTGTTCTCGGTCGACAAGAAGTACTTGGATCCGGTGCTGGTTTCGAGCGTGGATGGCGTGGGTACTAAATTAAAAGTTGCCTTCGAAATGAAATTGCACCACACCGTCGGCGCCGACCTGGTGAATCATTGTGTGAACGACATCGCGGTGCAGGGTGCGGCGCCGTTGTTTTTCATGGATTACCTGGCCACTGGCACCCTGGATCCGGAGGTGGTGGAAAAAATTGTTGGCGGCCTCGCCGACGCCTGCAAACATAACGGCTGCGCCCTGATCGGCGGCGAAACTGCGGAAATGCCGGGGTTCTATCCCGACGGCGAGTACGATCTTGCCGGATTCATTGTGGGAGTGGTGGAACGCGAACGCATCATCAGTGGTAAAGACGTGCAGGTAGGAGATTGCGTTCTCGGCTTGCCCTCCAACGGCCTGCACACCAACGGATACTCACTGGCTCGCAAACTGCTCTTTGAAATCGCGGGTTATTCTCTGGAAACTTTTGTCAGCGAGATCAAGAACAAAGTCGGCAACGAACTCATGCGGACCCATCGCAGCTACTGGTCGATCATTCGGAAGATGATTGCGGGCGAATGCGTCGCGGCACTGGCGCACATCACCGGTGGCGGCATCACCGAGAACCTGCCACGAGTGTTGCCCAAGGGCACGTCGGCGGTGATCGAGCTGGGTACCTGGCCGATTCCGCCCATCTTCGAACATCTGCAGAAACTCGGCAACGTCGCTGAAGAGGAAATGCTGCGCACATTCAATATGGGCCTGGGCATGCTGATCGTGGTTCCCGCCAAGAAATTCAAGAAAGCGCAAACGCTGCTGGAGCGCGCCGGAGAAAAATTTTACAGCGTCGGCCGCATCGTCAAGGGCGATCGCAAGGTGATGTTCAGCTAGGGTTAGTTTCTCGCGTTCGATTTTCTCCGTGTCTCCGTGCCTCCGTGGTGAATAATGTTGTCCTATGAAGAACCTCGGCATTCTACTTTCGGGACGCGGCTCGAATTTTGTGGCCATCGCCGACAGCATTGTTGCCGGCCGCATACCCGACGCCCGCATTGTGGTCGTGATTTCGAACCGTGCCGACGCTCCCGGCCTTGAAACCGCCCGCCAGCGAGGTCTCAACGCGCTGGTCATTCCATCGAAAGGCAAGCCGCGCGAAGAGCACGACCGCGAAGTTGTGACTGCACTGCTGGAGAACAAAGTCGATCTCATCTGCCTCGCCGGATACATGCGGCTGCTCTCGTCCTGGTTCGTACGGCAGTTTCCGGCAAAAATTCTCAACATCCATCCGTCGCTGCTACCGTCCTTTCCGGGACTCGAAGCGCAGGAACAGGCATTTGCCTATGGAGTGAAAGTGACCGGGTGCACGGTGCACTTCGCCGATGAGGAGCTCGATCACGGCGCCATCGTTTTGCAGAAGGCCGTACCCGTGCTGGACTCCGATGACGAGCACACGCTGGCGGCGCGCATTCTCGAGCAGGAGCACATCGCGTACAGTGAAGCGATCAGGATTGTGCTGGAAGGGAAATTCGCGATCAGAGGAAGGCGGATCGTCAAAAATCAAAAGTCAGAAGTCGAATTGAAGAAGTAAAACCGACCAATCTGGGTGTGAGACGAGTCACTGCCAATTGAGCTGGGCCGGCGGTAGATTTCAGCAGTGGAACAGTTTGAGAAACTGCAGGAGCGGACTCGAAGGTTTGCGCTACGCATCGTCAAGCTATTTCGATCGCTTCCCAAGACTGATGACGCTCGAATATTAGGTAAGCAACTTCTACGCTCGGGTACTTCAATCGGGGCCGACTACCGTGCCGCTTGCCGTGCCCGCTCGCGTAAAGAATTCGTCGCCAAACTCGGCATTGTGCTGGAAGAAGCCGACGAAACAGCTTTCTGGCTGGAGTTGATGCGAGACGCGGGTATCTTTCCCGAAGCAAAGTTACAAGAGATAGTTCAGGAAGCCAAAGAACTCGTGGCGATCTTTGTAGCGTCCGTACGAACAGCAAAAGGTTTCACTTCTTCAATTTGACTTCTGACTTTTGACTTTCCTACATAATCAGTTCGTTGCTCATCCGCGCAATCGGGTGTTGCATCACCTCGAGTTCGTTTTTCACCAGATTCAGCCCGTAAACACATTGTTCAAACCTTTGCGAGAGTTGCGCGAACAGCGGGGCCACCTTGGCGTATTCGAAGTGCTCGAACTTCGAAACGATGTAATAGCTTTCTTTCCCGGCTTTCACCCAATCCACGAAGCCTTCGACCCGCTGCCGGCGCAGACGATAATGATTGATGCTCTCCGGGAACATGCCGGCGTAGAACAACGTGTAGTCGCCAATGTGCTTGCGGACCTGGCGCTCGCGGTCGAACGAGGGCGCCGGGCCGTAGACCGGATCCGATTCGATCAGCATCTCGCCGATATCGTTCAGCGGCTTCCCCGCCGCATTGCGGATTTTCAAAAGCTGTTCGGCATCGCAAAACTCGGAGAGTAGATGGGCGACGTAGCTCACGACCTGCGGGTCGCGAATTCCAATCTCTTCGGCATAGTGACGCCCGACCAGTTCAACAAACAGTTGCTGCAGCGGATGCGTCTCCGGAATCATTTCCATGGCCCCACTTCCTTCTCAATCATCCCCCTCTTGCCGTCTCGCGGAACAAAGCGTCGTGTGGATTAGATACCGCGAATCCTGCTCCAGCGCAAGTGACCATTGAGCCACTACTGTAGTTAGAAGCCCGCGCCGGTCGCGGGGTTTGAAGGGATTGATTGGCAGCCAACGGAAGCAACTGCTAATTGTCCGCCGTGGATCGAAAAACATGATTCACTGAATCGATTTGGGTGATTGACTGCACCTATCTACATGTCCACCGCGTCTATTAACATCGTGAGACACAAGAAGGAGGGCGGAGTGGAGCGTATCAAGATTTCAAGCGGAACACCGTGGGAGCCGGTTGTAGGTTACTCTCGTGCGGTTCGTGTGGGCGCGTATGTCCACGTTGCGGGCACGACTGCAACTGGCGCCGACGGCAAAATTGTGGGTGTGGGCGATGCCCACGCGCAGGCAGTCCAGACCATCCAGAATATTGAACGCGCGCTGGAGCGAGTCGGAGCTTCCCTGAAAGATGTGGTGCGCACGCGCGTGTTCCTTATCAACATCGCGGATTGGGAAAAAGTGGGAAAGGCTCACGGACAGTTTTTCCGCGACATTCGACCCGCGAGCAGCATGATGGCGATCACGGCCCTGGTTTCTCCAGAGATGCTGGTGGAGATCGAAGCGGAAGCAATCGTGCCCGAGGGAAAGTGAGAGCAATGGCGGAAGCCGAACGAGAGCCCGGCTTCCGCCATCATGAACAGAAATAGAAGTAGAACGAGGGCCAGCCAGCGTGGATCGCTAGCGGCGGCGACCGCTCTTCTTGCGAGCAGCTTTTTTCCGCGCCGGCTTCTTCGCCGCTTTCTTCTTCTTCTTTGCCGCTGCTTTCTTTCGGGCCGGTTTCCTGGCGGCTTTTTTCGCCCGCTTTTTCGGCGCTTTCTTTTTCTTTGCCGCTTTTTTCTTGGCAGGCGCCTTCTTGACTGGAGCTTTCTTGGCCGCCTTCTTCGGAGGTCCGCCCTGGCTCCCGCCCCCACCCGATGAAGTTATGGGTGCAGGTACTCGCACAGGTTCGGGCGGGAGAGGCACGGAAAGCTCGTCGGCTTCCTCTATGAGGGTAGGTTCCTCTTCCTCTTCTTCTTCCTCGTCCAGATCTTCTTCGAGCGATTCGCCGTAGGCGCCGCTGTCGCTGTACTCGTCCGTCTCATCGTCCCGACCGTAGAGGGTCGGATCATTGAAGCGCATATTTCCTCCTGCGTATTTGAGGTCACCGGCGCGCATTCCGCGCACAGGGCCAGGGAATTAGGACAACCGGCTGCAGAACTGCATTGCTTCTGTGTAACGGCGCGTGATTATAGCACGGCAGTTTCACGGGCAGTATCGTGCATTCTCTTTCGATTTGCGAGGAAATTATAAGGGAGAAATATTCCGGTCAGGTGTCTGGGCGAATCAAAAGCGAAATTAGCGAATGGTGGATCGCTATTCGTACGCCAACGCGTCGATCGGATCCTTCTGCGACGCCTTGAACGCCGGATACAGCGCACCGGCAATCGCCCCGGCGATGGCAATCAGGGTGGCGCGCACGATCCAGCCGCCGTCCACGACTATCTGCAGCAGGGGGAACCTGTGGGCCAGCGCCGCCCGGGCCGCCAGACTCACCACGATACCCAGCACGATGCCACCCAGCGTCAGCAGCACCGTCTCCCGCAACACCACGTTCACGATGTATAGCTTCGAGGCCCCCATTGACTTGAGAATGCCGATTTCGCGCGTCCGCTCCATCACTGCCGTATACATCGCCTGGAGAATCGCGATGAAGCCAACGAACACCGAGATGCCGACCACCACATCGATGAAAGTCGAAAGCCCAGGATAATTGCCGGTCGTCATCGCAGCCAGGTAGGATGCCATCGAGTTTACGAAGTATCGCTCCATGCCCGGCACGTGCTTGATTTCATCAACCACGGCATCCGCGTTCGCCGGGTCGTCGAGCTTGAGATAGATGATGTTGGCTTTGTCCTTGGCGCCGATCAAGTCCTGCAAAGTTGTCAATGGAATAAACTTGCGTCCGCCTTTACCTCGTCCCACGATCCCGCAGATGCGGAACTTGTTGTTCAGGATCTCAATCGTGTCACCTACCTTGGCGTGCTTGGACTGAGCAAAAAGATCATCCACCAGCGCGTCGTATGGTCCCTGAAATGGACCCCCCGCCAAATATTGAAAGCCCGACGACATGCTTTCGTAACTGGGTAAGTCGATGCCCGCTATGATCTCGAGGGATCCCGCCGTACTGATTTGCGTAACTACGGGGGCGACACTCTTCACATGGGGCAATTCGGCCAGTACCCCGCCGATCTTTATCGGCATGGGCGCGCCTGTCAGGCCGTTGATGAACGACGATCCCGGAGGCATTACCAGCACGTCAGCTCCGATGCCGGCGGTTCGGGTATGGCTATCCTGCAGCATTCCGAGCGAGAGGCCAACGATCAGCAGGATCATCGTAACCTCCAGCGCCACGGCCACAATGCTGATCAGCGACCGGACGGGCCGATGCACGAGATTCCCGATGATCATGCGATTCATCATGGCTTTTTGAGAAAAGCTACTTACTGGGGCGATCCGCGGTTCTCACCTCGCTGGTGTTGGCCTGATCGAGACGCACCAGGTCAGCGCCAGGCGGTTGTTCCAGCACGAACTGGTCGTCAGTCAGCTTTTTATTGATGTCCAGTTTGACCATGTTCAGGACGATATCGTAATTCTCCCGCGGCCGTTCGATCTCAACTGTATTGGGAAACGTAGTCCCACCGAAGTCTTTGTAATCATGGTAGTGGACATCGGTCACGACGTTTCCCTCCTGGTCGTAGATTCTCTGCCGGTAGGGCAGGAGGTCGACTCTGCTGAAATCGATCTTGCGGGACAGATAGGCTCCCTGGGGACCCTTGCGGATGACCAGCAGGCTGTAATTCGGCTGTTCGACGTGATGCCGCTTCGCGTCCAGGACGGTTTCATAACCGTTTTCCCGCACGGCATCGTCTTGGCCAATTTCCGGCATCAGCAGCGCGTCGTAAATGTACTGGGGACGCATGTTCTCAAAGCGCTTGTCGGGCTGGTAATTATCGGCACTGTTCGAGCCCAGGACGAACTTATTCTTCTGAGGGATCCAGAGCTTGAAGTCCTGACCGTCGCTCACCATGTCAAAGGCGGTGTTGCGCACCACCGGGAGCAGGCCCTTCATGCGGAGCATGGCCGGCTTGCGCGCCAGGATATAGCCGCGAATCTCTGTGTAGTCGGTAGTCGTCCCGCCTTTCGGGTCCCCCGCCGAAGAGTCGATATCCACGGTCGCCTGCATGGACTGAATACTGGCGGCCTGCTTGTTCATGTATTCGATCAGTTCCTGCTGGGTCGCTGTCTTGAGCGGGACGTTGGAGAACTGGCGGTCGATCCGGCGTGTACGGAACAGACATCCGCTCAGCGGAAATGTGGCCGCCGTCAGAAGTAAAAGAAACAAAAGCCGCAGATGGGGACGATACATTCCTAAGCCAATACCTGGGAAAACCTTCGCCACATAGATATCTGATTAGTATAAAGCAGTGGAGGGTTCAGTGCTTATCGCAAGCCGAGCGCACGACGATAGGCTGTCACGTTCCGATTGTGTTCCTCGAGGCTGCGTGCGAAGCGGTGGTGTCCATTGGCATCACTAACAAAATAAAAGAATTTCGTGCTGTCGGGGTGCAAAGCCGCCTCCAGCGCGCTTTTTCCCGGATTGGCGATTGGCCCCGGTGGCAACCCCCGGAAACGATAAGTGTTGTAGGGCGAATTCACCGACAGGTCGGCGTGGTGTAGGCTTCCTTGGTACGTGCCCGACAGCAACTCCGCGTAGATCACGCTCGGATCGGCATCGAGCGCCACGTTTTGCGCCAGTCGGTTGTAGTAGACGCTGGCCACGCGCGGGCGTTCCTCTGGAGCCGCAGTCTCTTTTTCGACGATTGAGGCCATGGTCACGACCCTGGACACGTCCGAGTTCAGCCCAATCTGCTGCGCCACTTGCCGGAACTCATGGACCATCGTCGCCGTCATTTCCTCCAGGCTCTGGGTGCGTGTGAACTGATAGGTGTTGGGGAACAGATAGCCTTCGAGCGACTTGGCGTCGGGCGCCAGATCGGAGATCAGCTGGGTCTGCGTTTCGGCAATATGCAGAAAATCGGCCGCCGATCCGAGCCCCGCATTTTCCATTTCCAGGGCGATGTCGAACATCGTGTAGCCCTCGGGAATGGTGACCACGTGGAAGTAAATATCGCCACGCGCGATCCGCTCGTAAACCTGTGGAAGCGTTGCCTCACGCTCGAAACGATACTCGCCCGCCTTTAGGGATTGCTTGCGGTGCGACCAGTGCCAGAGCCGGAAAGCCAGTTCGCTGCGGATCACCCCCGCCTCCTTCAGTTCTGCCCCAATCCTCCGTGTCGAATACCCGGAATGCAGCAGTAAAGAAGTATTGGCTGGAGGGGTAAGCGGGGCATGAGTCTGCCAAGCCACCCAGCCGCCCACGGCGAGCGCGACAACCAGGAACAGTGTGATCAGCGTGCGCAAGCTACCAGTGTAGAGGCCTTTTCGGATTGCCACAAAGTGGCCAGAGTACAAGGACTGAAGGGCTGATTGCTGGTCCTAGAAATTGCTGGCCCTAGAAAATGAATTTTGCGCCCAACTGAACGAGGCGAGGCGGGGCGGCACTGACGACTTGCCCAAACGTGGAACTGCCGATGTTGCCGTCGACGGATTGCGGTCCGAAAAACTGGGCGTGGTTGAAGGTATTGAAACCTTCGAGCCGAAACTGTAGCGACTTCGATTCGGTGAGCCGCACGTTCTTGAGAAGAGCCATATCGTAGCTGTCCATCCCCGGCCCGTAAAAGAAGCGCCGTTTCGCCGTGCCCGGCGTTCCCAGGGCATTTTCGCTGAACTGAGCGGTATCGAAATAGGCGCGCCCGTTGCGGGGATTGTGATTCAGATCGAGAGCACCGCCCGAGTAGTCCGGTTCATCAACCCCGTAGTTGTTGACGCCATTCGGCTCCGACCCAAGCAGAGAATTGTCACCGTAGTTTATGAGAGTTACCGGCAGCCCCGAAGTAAAATGCGTGATCCCGGAGATCTCCCATCCTTCCGTCCAACGGTTGGAAGCGTGGAAAAGCGTCTCGAATGGAATTTTGTAGCTGTAGCTGACCACAAAGTTATGCTTCACATCAAACGCCGATAAAGCTTTGCTCAGTGCGGGATCGAGCGGATTGACTTCTTCTCCGATGTTTGAGGACTGGTCTTCGGACTTGCTATAAGTGTACCCGGCCAGCACACTCAGTCGTTTACTGCTGTGGCGCAAGGTGATCTGCAAGGCGTTGTAATTGGAATTGCCAATGGTGGCCTGGTTGGCATCGCTGCCGAAATTGGATCCCAGCGGTCCCCGGGTGCCTTGGAATACCTTGTCTCCGTAAGGCGAACTGGAAGAAGTAACGTACTGGCTGTCTTCGCCAAAAGGGCCGCATGGGGTCTGTGCGGGGCTTTCCGGCGCGAGATTGTTCGGATTACTCAAGGCCAGGCACAGCGCCGGACTGCCGGGATTGGCTTCATCAAGCACCAGAAGGCGATGTCCCTGGCTACCCACGTAATTCACGCTGAGTACGGTGTTGGCTCCGAACCCACGCTCCAGCGAGAGCATGTATTCCTCGGTGTAGGGAATCCGGTTGGTGGTGGGGTAGTTTGGAAGACCTGTAATTGGCTCGAACTGCGTCCAGTCGACATTGGGGTCAGGGTGCCTGGCGCTGGAGTTCAACGAAGCGAGCGTAACCGGGAAAGTTTGCCCGAGGTCCTTGCCGTTTGGTGCGGTGCCGGTTGACGCCGTAACAAATGGCGTAGAGAACAGCGGCGGCGCCGGACTTGTATAAGTTGTGCCGTAGGGCGCATTGGCACTCATCACTCCAATCGTGAGAGCTTCGATGGCGGTATAAAACATCCCATAACTAGCCCTTATGCTGGTTGTGCCTGGGCCGCCCACAAGTTTTGCGAACAGGCCATTGCCCGCGACACTGGGCGAATAGGCGATTCCGACGCGCGGAGCAAAGTTGTGATCCCCCGGAGGCGCCAGCGTCCGCGGTACTCCCGGGTCGGTGGGATAAAGGATGCCGGCAGGAGCTCCCGGAAAAACGACCGACTGCTTGCCCGGGTCGAACGTGGCTATCTGGTTGTACTTCTCATACCACGGCTCGATCCGATCCCATCGCAGACCGTAATTCAGAGTGAGGCTGTGGGTCACACGCCAGCTATCCTGACCGTAGATGCCCGTGTATTTGTTCCGGCCGTAGAAGGGCTGGAGTTGGCTCTGGTTGTACTGGGTGGGAGCTCCTAACAAGAAATCCGCGAAGTCGGAGCCGGTCTCGCTTCCGAAGAACAGGAAGCTGCCATTAAACTGGGCGATCGCATTGACGTTGACTTGATCGTAGTGGAACTCACCACCTGCCTTGAGGGTGTGGGTTCCGATTACTTTCGAGAAGTTGTCGAGCCACTGGAAGGTGTTCCCTACCTGCTTCAGCTCGTTCGTATTGGTTCCCATCGTAAAGCTGTTAAAGCTCTCACTCTCTACCCCCTCGGTGTTTGGAGACAGCGCCACGATTCCCGGAGTTCCTGGCCCCACCTCGAAGCCTTGGGAGGCCAGACTCACGCCGACTCCTCCGACCGGTTTGCCGAGGTCATTGAAATCGCGCAAATAGCTGAAGCGAAATTCATTCACCGCGGTCGGGCTGAGGGTTTTCGTGTCGCCGAGGCCGAGTAATTCTGCTCGGCCGCTATAAAGCGCATTAAAACCCGGGACGTTCGCTCCGCCTTGAGCGACCGGGTAGGGATTGTTCTGCGACCAGTCGTCGAGAAAATAATAGGCCGACATCAGCCCCCACCGCGTGTTGGCATCAAGACGGTAGGCGCCTTTGTCGTCGCGAAGAGTCTTGTTGTAGGCCGAGGTAGAGAAAAGATTGGTGCCGACGTTCGGCTGCGGAATGTACTGCAGCAAGTGCTGCGCAGGAAGGGAATAGGCAGTTGTGGAGATGACCGCACCTAGCGCGCCCGCGGTTGTGTTCGGAAAAACACACTGTGTGTTGCTGGTGCAGTTGACACCAAAGGGGCTTCCCTCGGGGTTAGTGAGAGTGATCGTTGCCGGGTTGATCATCGACGCGGTGAAGTAGAACGGCTCGGTGCTGGTGACCGGATACTTTAGCGACGCCTGGAGAACCGCTGCCAGGCACTTGTCGTTCGCACAGGCACTGTTCACAGTGGACGCAATCGGAACCCCATTGCCGTTGGTGGCGGTGCTGAATAAGTCGGGGGAATCCGAGAAGTTCCCCGCGCGGTCCAGGAGCGAAGGCACCGGAATCCGCCCGGTGTCCACTCCTTGCGTCGATCGAGTTCCCTGATAGTCCCCGAAGAAGAAGATCTTGCCCCTTCGGATCGGCCCACCGAAAGTTCCGCCAAATTGGTTTTGTTTGAATTCGCCCCTTGCCGGTGAAAAGTAGTTGCGCGCGTCGAGGTCGGTGTTGCGCAGGAACTCGAAAACGTCGCCGTGAAATGCATTCGTCCCGGACTTTGTCACGACATTGATCTGGCCCCCGCTGAACTCGCCGTATTCGGCATCGAAGTTATTGGTGAGAATCCGGAATTCGTCGATGGAATCGAGGTTGGGAACAATCGCCGCACCCATGTTGACGTCCTCTTCAACATCGCTTCCGTTGACCAGAAAACTGTTGGCAAACTCCCGCTGGCCGTTGATCGAGATGGTGCCAGGATTCAAGTCTCCGGAGGGCGAAAGCGCGGTTGCTCCCACGTCCTGCACCGTGTCGGCCGTTATCGAAGTGGCAGGGGCAACACCCGGCTGAAGGGAAAGTAAATCCGTATAACTCCGGCCGTTGAGTGGCACCGCCGTCATTCGGGCGCCGGTGATGACTTCGCCAACCTGCGTAGACGTCGTCTCCACCTGAAGCTGGTGGTCGACGACGGCAATCACATCGGACCTCTCGCCAACAGCGAGGACGGCATCGACTCTCAATGCGCTGTCGGCGTCGATGATGACACCTGTCCGCTGATACGGTTGGTAATCCGCCTTTTGAATCGCGATGTTGTAGCGTCCGATGGGGAGGTTGGCGAAAGAGTAGAAGCCCTGACCGTTGGTTGCGGCCTGATGCTGGACTCCGGTCTCGACATTGGTTGCGCTTACGCTGGCGTTCGGGACTACAGCATCGCTCGCATCCCTGACAATGCCCGCGACACTTCCGCCAACCCCGGCCCACGAATTCACACTGAAAAGCGTGACCAATGCGAAGACAACAAGAAAGGAACTCCCGACCCGCCTTAACAAGGAAGGAGATCCTGAGACGTAACTCTGTCGCTCACAAGCCACGCTGCTTTTTGCCTTTCGAACTACAAATTCGATTGCCGGATTAACCGTTGTTGCTGTTGTTGCAAAATCGCTGTTGCGACTGAGTCGCAATCACGAGATATAAAAAAAACCGCTAACTCGCGGCCCTCTGGCACCGTTTGCAAATGCCACCCACTTCGAGCCGCACCACTCGGATCTGAAAACCGCTCTGCTTGACCATCTCTTTCTTGAGCTTCTCGAAAGACGAGCTGGCGTATTCCATGATGGCGCCACACCGGAAGCAAGCCATGTGGCAATGATCGCGATTCGTTTTGGCCTCGTAAAAGTGCTTCTCGCCCTCGATGTGCATGAGATCCAACTCATCGATCAACCCGCGATCCTTGAGCAATGCCAGCGTTCGATAGACGGTGGCGCGGTCTATGTCCGGGTCCTGTTTCCTGGCCAACTCCAACAGCGTAGCCGCGTCCAGATGTCGAGGCGAGCTCTGAATAATGCCTACCAGCAGGCGCCTTTGAGAAGTGATGCGAACCCGCCGCGCAGCCAGTTCTTTCATGAGCGAAGGTCGAGTGATCGCGGTGTCGTTCTTCTCTCTACCCAGATGCGAATCGGCGGCAACAATCACGCCCATAACCATGGCACCTCCTATCGCTTCTAGTTGCGACTCGGTAGCAACTGGCTATTATTGGAATTCATCGGCCCACTTCTGTCAAGGCGGACTGGGAATCCAGATAAGGATTTCCTCGGCGCACTCTGCGTCTCCTCGGTGAAACGTTTCCTACTCGCCCAGCCAATCCGCATATGGCTTCATCGACTCGACGTGGTCGAAGACAATCTTGATCGCGCCCGTGATCGGAATGGCGAGCACCAGTCCGACCGCTCCCCAGACCGCTCCCCAGAAAAGCAGGGCGATCGTGACTGCCAGTGGATTGATCCGCAGCCGGCTCCCCAACAGCTTCGGATAGAGAACATTCAGACCGAAAAGATGCAGCCCCACCACGCAGAGGACCACCAGCACCAAACTTCCGGGCTCCAGGTCCACGCCGACCAGGATCGGTGGCACCATCGCCAGCACAATTCCCAGGTACGGAACCAGGCTCAGAAAGCCGCTGAGAAATCCGACGAAGTAGAAGAAGGGAACATGCAGCAACCCGAAAATCGCCACGCTCACACCTGAAATCAGCAGACCGATCAGCAGGTTTCCCACAATGAAACTCTGCAACATTTTCCCGATCAGTCCGAGCGTCACGAATGCCGTGTTGCGGTAATGCAGGGGAAACAGCATCACCGTGGCCGACCGCGCGTGGCTCTGCCAGGTCAGCAGAAAATAGGCCAGAAACGGGACGAACGACGCGGCCAGCAGGATGTCGGTCAAGGTGCCGGCTCCGTGCGTGAGCGTCTCGGACCATGTGGTCACTTGACGCACGGGCACTACATTCGTGTCCTCGGGTGAGCCAACCGCCTCGCCCGTCTTCTCGAGCTTCTCGGCGTCCCGCTGGATGGGCTGCAAGATGGCACGGATTTTCTGCGAATACTTGGGGATGTTGTCCGCGAAAATCAGAGCCTGGTTATACGACGCAACGGTGACGCCATAGAGCACCGCCAGCAGCACGACCATGCTGATCAGCGCCGCCATGGCCCTGGGAAGGTGCAAATACTCCAGCGCCTGCACCACCGGAGAGAGCATAAAGCCCAACAGAATGGCAAAGAACAGCACCGCCAGCACCGACTCACCGTAGTACGCGAACATAATGACCAAGCCGATGCCCAGCAGCGTCAGCGACCAGTGATTTCCGTTTTGTGTTTCCATGGCTTCCATACTGCGTTTGCTTACCCCCGCTCGGCGACTGGCCAACAATTCTGCCTCACCTCCGCTGGATTTGCACTACCGGAATTGCGGAAGTCAAGGAGCGCGTATGGGATCAGGGGTCGGATTGCATCTACAATCAGCAGATGGATGCACCTGGGACGCCCGGCCACAGCCGCATTATGGCCCTCGATGTCGGCTCGAAACGAATCGGCGTTGCCGTTTCCGACCCGCTGGGCATCACCGCCCAGGGGTTGGATACGATCCAGCGTCAGAACAAGCGTCGCGATCTGGAGGCTCTGGGGCAGGTGCTGGCGAAATACGAGGTCCGGGAGATAGTGGTCGGGCTGCCCCTGCGGTTAAGCGGCGCCGAAGGAACTCAATCGGAAAAGATGCGCCGTTTCGCCGACGACCTGCGCGCTCACTTTGGGGTGACCGTCCATCTATGGGACGAGCGTTGGACCTCAACCGAAGCCAACCGTCTTCTCCGCGAAACCGATCTTTCGATCAAGAAACGGGGACAGGCGGTCGACCGGATGGCCGCTATCCTCATTCTTCAATCCTGGATGGAAGCCCACGGGGAACGCTGAGCGCATTTGGTGTAGAGACGGGGCTTGCCCCGTCTTTTTGGCACGACGAGAAGTACGCGGTGTAAGACGCGGCAAGCCGCGTCTCTACTCGGAATCAGGGGTGCGCCGGGCGATCAGGAGGCGAGTTCAGTAATTTCCGGAAAACGCAGATTACACTTCGTCAGAGCCTTGGTGAGCGCCTGTTCTATCAGCCCCTCTTCGCAATTCCGCGAGATGGCTATTTCGCTGACCAGTAGATACCGGGCGCGCTCCAGCATCTTCTTTTCGCGGAAGGAAAGCGACTTGGCCTGTCCGAGGATGAGCAGGCTCTTCAGCACCGCCGCCACGTCTGTGAGCGACCCAGTGCGCATGCGATCGGAATTCTCTTTGAATCGATCTTTCCAGTCCGCCGCGTTAATGCATTCGCCCGAGGAGAGGTAATCCACGATCTTCTGGATCTCGCCGTTACGTACCACCGGACGCATCCCCACGCTGCCGACGTTGGCGAACGGCACCATGACCTTCAAACTGCTGGCTGCAATTTTCAGCAGGTAAAATTTTTCGACCGTGGCTCCCATTGTCCGGCTGCTGATTTGTTCAATAATTCCGACGCCGTGGTTGGGGTAAACGACCTTATCGCCGATGTGGAAAACTCCGTTACCGCTCATGGAGGGGCCCTCGCCCGAGGGTACGCTGGACACCTCCAGTCTAGCCGAGCACCGCTCCTAAGGCAATCGAGAAGGGCGCCGCGCAGCTCGCTTTCCGCTAAGTCATTTCGGTTGAGTAGGTTGGGTCGTGGCTGTTGGCTGCGCGACTACGCGTCAAAGTGCCAATTACCCGTGGCCGAGAGTTATAATGGCGAGGAACATGACGGAGATGACGGAACAGATCAAGAAGAAGCTTCGGGACGAGCTGAACACGCTCGAACACGAGTTGGCCTTCGACATTCCCAAAGAGATCAAGAAGGCGGTCGCTATGGGCGATCTCAGCGAGAATGCTGAGTATCACATGGCCAAGCAGCGCCAGGAGTACCTGAAGGCACGTGTCCGGCAACTGGGCAAGCGCCTCGCCGACCTGTCGCTGATCAACATGAACAATATCCCCAAAGATAAAGTCGGCCTGGGCTCTACCGTAACCATCTTCGACGAAACCAAGAATGAAGAAATGGAATACCAGCTGGTGACTAGCGAAGAGTCGGACGTGACGGCGGGTAAAATCTCGACCACCTCGCCGATCGGCCGCGCTCTGTTGAATAAGAAGGTTGGCGACACCGCTACGGTCGTCACCCCCGGCGGAAGCCGCGAAATGGAAATCCTGAAGCTCTCCACTATGCACGATCTCGCCGAAGCCAAGCTGGAAGCGGAGCTGGCGGCATTGCCGGAACCAGAGCCTGAGTCAGAATGAACGGCGATCTTGCGAGCGGGGCTTTCATGAGCCGTATCAGCCGGTGTGGTGACGGGGCTTCGCCCCGTCCAAGCGGGGCCAAGCCCCGCTTCCACACAGGCATAATGGGTAGAATCCTATGACCTGGACTAGCGGCGTCGGTCGCGCCTGCGGTGTTCTGCTCGACGCCATCGTCCGCCTGCTCGCTCTCGCGCGCATCAATCCCAATGGTCTGACGCTCATGGGACTGGTGGTCAACAGCTACGCCGCGTTTCTGTTTGGATATGCCAACGGCGACAACCAGCGCCGCATGTTCTTTTATGCCGGGCTGGTCATTATCGGATCGGGATTCTTCGACCTGGTAGACGGCCGCGTCGCCCGAGCCTCAAATCAGGTCACCCGCTTCGGAGGCTTTTTCGATTCCATCGTCGACCGTTACAGCGATGCGTCGCTCTTCCTGGGATTGCTGGTTTTTTACGGTCGTGGCAACCGATTCTTCTACGTCGTGCTGGCCGCGCTGGCCATGATCAGCGCCATCATGGTGAGCTATGCGCGCGCCCGCGCTGAGTCGCTCATCGGCTTGTGCAAGGTCGGCTTCATGGAACGCCCCGAGCGCCTCGTGCTGCTGATCATCGGCGCTTTGTTCAATGTCATGGCTCCGGTGCTCTGGGTGATCGCCGTGCTTTCAACTATCACCGTGATCCACCGCGTCATCTACACCTGGCAACGGACTACCGAGATGGACGCTCGCGCTCGTGCCGCCTGAACTTTTCGAGTGCTAGACTAATCCCCGTAACCTTCCGCGGAGTCTTCGAGTGCCAACTAATCCTGTTCTGGTCGTACACGGCGGAGCCTGGGCGATCCCCGATGACATGGTCGAGGCGCATCTCAACGGAGTGCGCAATGCCACCGCGGCGGGATGGCGCGCGCTGGAACGCGGCGGCTCCGCTCTCGACGCGGTCGAACAGGCCGTGGTCGTCCTCGAAGACGACGAGACCTTCGACGCCGGCCGCGGCAGTTTCCTGAACCGGGACGGCAAGGTGCAACTAGACGCCTTTATCATGGACGGCGCGACGCTGCGTGGCGGCGGCGTCGGCTGCGTGGAGCGTCTGCGCAACCCGGTTTGCGCCGCCCGCAAAATCCTCAGCGACAGCCCGCACGTCTATTTCGTCGCCGAGGGCGCTGAGCGCTTCGCCGCCGAGCACGGCATCACCCTCTGCCGCAATGAAGATCTCGTCATTCCCAGGGAGGTCGAGCGCCTGCGCGAATACCAGGCGCATGCCTCAACCGGCGGCAATGGTAATGATCTGTTCGCCCCGGAGATTTCGCACGACCTGCTTTCTCACGACACGGTCGGAGCCGTCGCGCTCGACCGGGATGGCAATATCGCCGCTTCGACCTCAACCGGTGGAACACTCAACAAAGCTCCGGGACGCCTCGGTGACTCGTCGCTGATCGGCTGCGGTTGCTATGCTGACAATCTCAGCGCGGCGGCTTCCACCACGGGATGGGGCGAACCGATCATGAAACTGGTTCTGGCGAAGTGGGCGGCCGATCGGGTCGAATCCGGCAGTTTGCCCGAGTGGGTTGCGAAGGAAGCCATGAGCTACCTGAAGCAGCGTGTCAACGGCCACGGCGGAATCATTCTGCTGGATACCCAAGGCCGCTATGGAATCGCGCACAACACTCCGCGCATGGCATGGGCGCTGCATTCGCTCCAAAAACAAGAAGCTGGCATCGCGCGCAACAGTTAAGCAAACCTCGAACCTGAGGACTGATAACTCGTTCTAGAATTCCACATGAGCCCGCAAGCTCGGCACCACCACTGGCCCCCGGTCCCGGTTGTAGCCGGGGTTGTTGATGTGCTGCACTCCGGGGGCTATATAAATTCCGCGCCAAACATGTGCCGTGTAATACGATTCGACAATGTTCTCCCGTCCGTAGTTGAGCCCGCCATCACCCAGTAGGAAACCCAAGCCGCCATCCGCCAGGTACACCTGATGATCTTTCTTGACGCCGTTCGTGACGAACGCAATGGCGGCGCGGTCTTGTTTGCGATGCCATTGCTCGCCGTTCACGCCAACACCCTGGTCGAACGTCGAATCGATCTCGGTGTAGGCAAACGATTCGGTTTTTCCATTGTCCCATCCCCAGCGGGCGTACGCCGTGACGTAGCGAGCGAGATTCTGTTCGAGGTTGATGCCGAAACCATACTTGCGCGTGATGTGCCAGGGGTGGTTCGTGATTTCAGGCACCGTCTCCGGTACCGGGGACGAATGATCCCGAAACTGCTCATTCGCCACCCGGTAGATGCCCATGTTGGCGTAGTTGGTGTAGGCGAGCAGCCGCACGACGCCGGCTTTTTTCGGAATGACGCCATGGCGCAGTTCGTATTCCCAATTCTCCGCATGAACCTGCCAAGGCCGCCACACCAAATCAATTCCATTCGCGACAACCGGCATGAGCGCTTCGGCGAACCGGAAACCCCAGTTACGGTCCTCATAGTCTGCCACCAAGCCCACGGTGTAGCCACGCGTATCGGCGGCATAGTCCCAGGCGCCGTTGTTGTCCACGGACCAATTGTTGAATTGAAAATGAGTGTCAGAGCCTACCGAATTCACGTCAAAGAAGTCCGGCAGTGTGAACTTGCCAAACCGAATTTCCAGGCGGCGCCGCGGCAACTCATCGAACAGTGATAGAAAACTGCGTTGGTTCTCAACCTTGTCTTTGCTCAACGCGAAAACCTTGTGGATTATGCCCTGCGCCAAATACGGCGCCTTGCTCAAAGTTGGATTGCGCACGATGTCCAGATCCGTATTCCCGGCCAAGCCCAGGCCCAGGCTGAGCGCCGCGCCGCCCGCTTCTTCGATATCCACCAGAAGCTCAGTGGAATTGTTGAGCCGCGCGCCGGTGTAGAGCGTCAGCACTCGCGAAGTGGCTTTGTCATAGTCCGGACTAAGGCTGTGCGGTCCGCTGTAGTCGGCGTGAAAGTCGGGATGGGTCTGGAAGATGAAGTTCGCCTGCCCGGAGAGCCAGAAGCGTGTGCTCTTGAAATGCGGGAACATCGCTTCGGGATCGGCATCGGCATCGCTGGGAGGACTGGACGAGTCTCCCGCATCCGACGTGGCGGGAGCGCTGGTTTGAGTGGAAGCCGAGGCGTCTTGCGACTGCGTCCAGGCGGCGGGAGCGGCGCCAAACGCAAGGACAAGCGCGAGCGCTAATGGCAGCCCGGCGCCGCGATGTCCGCCGGCCCGGCGGTTCAGAATGAACGGGTCCGTTATGAAAATGAATTTCACTTTCAGTTTCACGAGATCAAACTACTGGCTGGCTGCCGCCAGTATGCGCTCCATCGGTTAAAAGAACGTTACAGTTGCGGCCCCGATTACGGGTCAGAATCTCCATCCCAGGTTCCCATCGGATTCGGAGTTGCCGCCTGCCTTCGTTGTCGGTGACCACGATCCAGTTCATATGCGGATACTTGTGTTCTGCGTTGCTCTCCAATTGCCGGCAAGCCGCATCTTCGTGTTGGAGCACACGGTATCGGAGCACACGCGGGAGCTGCATCGTCGGCATCGCCATCGCTTCTGCGAATGCGGTCATGCAGGTCATCTTCTTTTCCTCCCCTCTGCAAGATTCGGCTGTCCAAACTCTCGTGATTAACCAAAGCATATCATATAAGGTTAACTATGGTTAATGCCATGGTCGTTGCACAGGCTCGTGACGCGCGACGAGGATCGGGCTCTAGTTTCAGTTTTTTGAGGGAGAGAAGAGGCAGAGGTGAACCGACAGCAAGGAGTGACGCCGCTATCGTCTCGCGTCTGCCGCTTCCATGCAGCGGGCCGCACGACTCGCAACCCCGTCGATTGTATTTCTCATATACCTCGTCTAAATTGTCACGGAGCGAACGCTGCTTCCGTGTTTACTCTCCTGTGTATACCATAGGGGGGTATACTACGGTCAAGGGGAAAAAATGCATACTGTCGAAGAAAAACCCAAGCTCATTCTCCGGATCAAACGCATCAAAGGCCAAATCGCCGCCATCGAGCGCGCCCTGGAAGCGGACGAAGATTGCTCCGACGTGCTGCAGTTGATCACAGCCGCGCGCGGAGCCATGAATGGACTGATGGCCGAATTGCTGGAGGGCCACATCCGCTTTCACGTCATCAACCCCAAGCAGATGAATTCCGAGCAGGCTCTCGCGACCGACGAGCTCATTGAGATTGTGCGCTCGTACCTGAAGTGATGCTGTGTTCTCGCGAATGGGGCATGCCCAACGGGCTTCTAGAAACTAAAAAAGGACAGCCCGGAGCCCCCCAAGGCCGTCCTTATAAACCCTCCCGGTTAGAAGGGCAATTGTTGTAAAGATAACCGCGAGACATTGCGGGAACATTGCGATTTTGTGAAAGTCCGATGAATTCGATTCCGCGTCACCCCCAGGCTCCATTACTTGACTTGCGCAACGTGCGGGTAATGCGCGGAGAAGTGACGGGCGGGGGAAAAATTGTCCTCGACGGCTTCAGCCTTCGCGTCCATGTCGACGAACATGTGGCGGTGCTCGGGCCGAACGGTTGCGGCAAATCCACCCTGATCAAAACCATCACCCGCGAGTGCTATCCGATGGTCCGCGAAGGGTCGAGTATGACCATTCTTGGCCAGAAGAGCTGGAACGTGTTTGAGCTGCGATCGCTGCTCGGCATCGTGTCGAACGACCTGATGTCTTCATGCACCGGTGACGCCAGCGGCCTCGACGTGGTGCTGTCGAGCTTCTTCAGCAGCACGCGCATCTTTCCGAATCACACCGTCGATCCCAAGCAGAGAGAGCTGGCCGAAGCCGCATTGGCCCAGCTCGGAGTCTCGCATCTGGCGGAGCGCGCGGTCGAGGAAATGTCATCGGGCGAGGCTAAACGTGTCTTGATCGCCCGGGCGCTGGTCCACAAACCACGCGCTCTGCTGTTCGACGAACCCTGCAATTCTTTGGACATTCTGGCACAGCGCAGCTTGCGGGAAACCATGCGCTCCCTGGCCAACTCGGGAATAGGAATCATTCTGGTTACTCATGAGATTCCGGACATCGTCCCAGAGATCGAACGCGTAGTGCTCATGGCGAACGGCCGGATCGTAGCGGACGGACGCAAAGAAGAAGTCTTGCAAGCCGAGAGCCTGAGCAAACTATTCGGCCTGAAAGTCGAACTGGCCCGCCGTGACGGTTACTACCACATCTGGTGAGAAACAGAATAGGTCAGAGGTCAGAGGTCAAATTGCAAAGGTGAAAACCTACAGTGAACCATACCGGCCTGCCAGGCTCTTAACCTCTGCAATCTGACCTCTAACCTCTGACCTCCCACCGCGCCCGCTGTTATATTGATCAAATCGGTGGAGGATTCATGGCCCGCAAGACAGAACAATCCCGCAGGCTGCAGAAGCGCGCTGAACAGTTGATACCGGGAGGTGTGAACTCTCCGGTGCGCGCCTTCGGCAGCGTGGGATGCGATCCGCTGTATATCGTGCGCGGCCAGGGTTCGCACATTTGGGACGCCGACGGAAACGAGTATGTGGATTACATCGGCTCCTGGGGTCCGCTCATCCTGGGGCACGCGGCGCCCGCCGTCATCGAGGCCGTGATCACGGCCGCGCGCAATGGCACCAGTTTCGGAGCTTCCACTCCCGCCGAGGCCGATCTCGCCGAACTGGTAATTTCCGCTTTTCCGCACATGCAGAAAGTTCGCTTCGTAAGTTCGGGCACCGAAGCGACCATGTCGGCGATTCGTTTGGCGCGCGCATATACGAAGCGCAAATACATTGTGAAGTTCGAAGGCTGCTATCACGGGCACGCCGACGCGCTGCTGGTAAAAGCCGGCTCCGGCGTTGCGACGTTGGGTATTCCGGGTTCGGCGGGCGTTCCGGAAGAATTCACGCAGTTCACCCTCGCGCTCCCCTACAACGACATCGCCGCGATCGACCAAGCTTTCGAAAAATTCAAGCACCAGATTGCCTGCGTCATCGTGGAGCCGGTAGTCGGCAACATGGGATGCGTGCCCCCAGCGCGCGGATACCTCGAAGCGCTGCGTGCCATCACTGCGCGCGACAAGGCGCTGCTGATTTTCGACGAGGTCATGACCGGCTTCCGTCTGGCCTTCGGCGGAGCGCAGGAACTCTATGGGATCACGCCCGATCTCACCACCATGGGCAAAATCATCGGCGGAGGTTTGCCGGTTGGAGCTTACGGCGGCCCCAGCGAAATCATGGATCTGATCGCGCCGCTAGGCCCGGTTTATCAGGCTGGGACGCTCTCCGGGAATCCTCTGGCGATGGCCGCCGGCTATGCGACGCTCAGCTACCTGCGCGAGCACAAAGATGTTTACGCCCAACTCGACAAGCTCGCCGGAGAATTGGTTGCCGGGGTGGCGGCCGCAGCCCAAGATGCCGGCGTGACCATGTGCCACAATCGGGTCGGCTCGATGTTTACCTGGTTCTTCGCGAAGGGCCCAGTCACCGACTGGACATCCGCCGCTAAATCCGACACCGAAGCCTTCGGACGTTTCTTCCGCGTGATGCTCGAAAACGGAATCTATCTGCCGCCCTCGCAGTTCGAAGCGGCATTCCTAGGAGCGGCGCACACAGAGCGCGACGTGCAGCAGACGATCGCCTCAGCGAAGCAGTCGTTCGCGATGGCGGCGGCATAAGAAGATCGGTTATTGGCGAAATGGCGACGGCTGATCAAACACAATTCCACAAATAGACGTTCCGTTGCGTCGCGGAAGCATTTTTGGCCAGGCGCACCAAGCCCTCAATGATCGGCTGAACCTCGGACGGCTCACAAGCAAGCTCGTCTGTTTTTGCCCATTTGATGGCTGCTGTCGAAATTTGCTCAGGTGTTAAGCCGGCCAGGTCGATCGTCATCGCGGCAGGCAAGCGGTGAATGATCCGTTCGCCGTCGTCCACGACAAAAATCTGGCGGGGGCCGTCCACTGAGTTGACATCGAAATCAACGCCTCGCATCTTCGCCCATAACGTGGAAAGCTCCAGCTCCGTGAAGCTGGAGTATTGCTCGCGATCCTTGAACAGCTCTGGCTGGCTGTCATATTTGGTGGCCTCTTGATCGTCTTTTGAAAGGTAGAGTTCCGCTAGAAGACTCATGGCTGTTCTCAAACCTCAATTCGGCTGACGATTGTAACTCATGTGAACAACCTTTACGCCACAGTAAGCCCAAGCTGGTTGGTTCGGAAATTAGGATGCAGAGGCCGGTGCTTCTATCCCCTTGCGGATTGTCGCCGGCTGACAGGCAGCATCTCCTCTACCGTCACAAACTCATACCCTTGATCTATATACCGCCGGATCAGATTGTCCGTAGCAATCACGGTCTGTGACCGGTCCGCATCCAAGGCGCGATATCCGCCATCGTGCAGCAGGATCACGTCCC
Organism: uncultured Acidobacteriaceae bacterium; assembly: GCA_963747545.1. GTDB lineage: Bacteria > Acidobacteriota > Terriglobia > Terriglobales > Acidobacteriaceae > Acidiflorens. The sequence continues at coordinate 1,675,911 of CAVVFQ010000007.1, forward strand.
CGCCGCGCATCTGCCCCGCGACTTTGCTCTCGATCGCCGCGGCAGAAGGCAGGCTCCAGTCACGGCCCGACACGTTCCACATCACCGTTTGTAATCCCAGATCACCCGCGACCCTGAGCGTTGCCGGCCGCCTTCCCCCAAACGGCGGACGAAACAACTTTGAATGGCCGCCAATCGCGTCGTCCAAAGCCTGATGACAGTCGACAAGCTGTATACGCGTCTGCGCTTTCGATTCGAAGATGAGCCGCGGATGAGTAAAGGTGTGATTGCCGATGAGGTGTCCCGCCTGCGACACGGCGCGCGCAATATCAGGCCGTTGCCGCACGTAGCGGCCGATCATGAAGAACGTCGCCCTCACGTTGTGCTTCGCCAGCACCTCGAGCAACTGCAGCGTATGCGGATCGTTTGGTCCGTCATCATAGGTCAGGGCGATTTGCTTGCTCCCGCGCAGTCCGCTGGCAAACGTTCGTCCGTACCATTGGCCCGTCGGCGCCATGGTCTGATAACCCGCCGCGGTGACGGCCGCAGCGGCCGTCAGTCCTATTAGCGCAGGGAGCATGAGGAGATTGTATAGCGAAGTCAAAAGTCAAAAGATCAAAGCCAGATTGCAGAAACAACCCGACCCCGAAACTGAGACCTACTTCTTCAATTTTACTTCTGACTCTTGACCTCTTCTTCGCAATTGCATCGGGACGCGAAGCAATATATTCTGCTCAGCAGTTCCCACGACAATCGATAGCTGACAACCCATGGCCAAGCTTTTCGAGCTTCCCCGTTACATTGCGGTTGAAGGTCCGATACGCGTTGGCAAGAGCACGCTGGCGCGGGTTCTCGGAGAGCGGCTGGCCGCGCAGCGGGTCATCGAGCCGGAAGATAATCCATTTTTGAAGGCGTTTTACGAAGGCGAGGCAGGAGCAGCCTTTCAGGCGCAATTTGCATTTTTGGTTCGCCGCTTCGAGCAGCTGCACGCGCTCGATCTGGGACCGCGGTCAAATAAGACGGTGGTTTCCGACTACATCTTTGAGAAAGACAAGCTCTTCGCCTGCCTCAACCTCAACGATCAGGAACTCGAAACCTACAATCGCTACTTCAATTATTTCCGCGAGCAACTTCCCACCCCCGACCTGGTCATCTATCTGCAGGCCTCGCCGGAAGTGCTGAAAAAGCGGCTGAAGAAAAAGAACGCGGCCGGCGAGAAGGCCATCAGCGAGGATTACCTGATGGAAGTGGTCAAGGCCTACGAACACTTTTTCTTTCACTACACGCAGTCGGATCTGCTGATCGTGAACACGTCTGAAATCGACTTTGTCGACCGCAACGAAGACTTGCAGGAGCTGCTGAAAAAAGTCTCCGCCCCGATCAAGGGCACGCAATATTTCCTGCCGCTGGGAAGCACGGAAGCGGCCAACGCGTAGGGCGGTCATGGGTCTTTCGCGCTTGCCTGCTTCCGTTAGCTCTCAAGCCAATAACCAATCGTGAAACAACCTTTGCTTCATCAGGCCGCTTCCTCGTGTTCGGGTTGCAGGCTTTCTTCGGCCACGCGAACTCGACGTGCTGCGGCTTCCAGAGACAGCGCGATGCGTTGGCGAATCCTGAGCAGCTTGCCGGATTCGTTAAGGGCAAAAAAACTGAACATAGCAAACGAGGTGGCCCATCCGCCGATCATCAACCTCACAATTATTGACATACTCCGCTCCTATTCTGAGCCAAGTTGACTCTGCAACAAATCCTTTCATCGACCCCGGACGGCTGCGTCTGTAACGCTACCTCCCGCCCGTACATGGCTGCCATACTGCGCGCGATCTGCTTTCCCGGCAATGGAGAGGGTCTGAAGATTTTCTGAATTCGTCTGTAGAGGAATTCACGTCCACGACCCAGTCTGCACAAGGCCCCACATCTGTTAGTGCATTTCGGCATTCGAGCGTTACATTGACGGGCCCTTTTTTTCGGTCCCAGTCTCAACCATCAGTGCTCATATGGTTGGCAGCTAAACTAATGTCAAAACGTTTTCCCGCGGCGATTCACGGTGCAGCAGGCAGCAATTTGCGAGAGCGCTGGGGGAAAGGGCAACCGGACTGCCCCGAATTTGAGCCAACCAGCCAACGCGCTGGATGAAAAGCGGTTACTCACCCTTCTCCACTGCAATGCTGCCCGTCGGGCTGCGTGATTTCGCAGTTGCTACGGCTTTTCGCTGACAAATGGTTCATGACCTATGGGTATCTAGTCGGGCCGAGGTTCTCGTCCTACCCTCGGGGTGGGTACATCCGCTGTCCCTGTCCCCCGACTGGGCTTCCCCCGCAGCTTGCTTCTTGGCAAATAACTGCATCGGCGGGTGTTGCAGGCTAAATACTTCTTGGAACGGACGCGAGGCTCGCGGGGGAGGACCAATGACGAAGCCACAAAGAAGCGGGGGCAGTTGCTTTTTGCTCCTAACGTTCTTTTTCGCTGCCACGGCCTTGCTCTCGGCGCAGACCAACTACCAGGTGATCAACGTCTCCAACGGTGGAACCATCTCTGGAACCGTGAAGTGGTCAGGCCCGGTGCCTCGCATACCGGATTTCCCGATTAACAAGGATCCGCAGATCTGCGATCCTGAATCCCGCAAGACCAGGGACCTGGAGCGATTGATTATTGGGCCGGATGGAGGCGTGGCTAATACCATCGTTTTTCTCAAGGACATCTCCAGTGGAAAAGCAATGGACCTGCCCGAGCAACGGCGCCATGTGGATCAGGTACATTGCCGCTACGTCCCACACATTCTGCTGGTCCCCGAGAATGCGATGCTACAGATGAAGAGCTCTGACGCAACGCTGCACACCCTTCATATGGAAGGCGCTGCCACATTCAACCTGCCATTTGTGTTACCCAACCAGGTCACGTCGCGCGCCATGTCCACGCCCGGATGGGTGCATCTGCAATGCAATGCCGGCCATGTCTGGATGAACGCGGAAATGATGGTGGTGCCGCATCCGTACTATGCGGTCACCGATGAAGCCGGACACTTTGAGTTTACAGACGTGCCTCCCGGAACTTATCAGATCGTGGCCTGGCACGAGGGCTGGAGCGTCGTAGGAAAAGAGCAGGTCTATGATGTTCTATCCCAGCACAAAGTCGATCGGCCTCTCTTCGCCGAACCAAAGAGCTGGGGGAAGTCGGTCACGGTCACTGGAGGCCAGATGAGCGAGGTCGATTTTGCTATTTCAAGCAAGTGATGACCCCACTGCCCCAGTCTGCCGTACACGGCGCGCCAGACATGCGGCACGAATGTCGGCGACGAACGCGGTAGGGTCTTCAGCAGCTAGTTGGTTGACGGCTTCTGTGCGGGGTCGGCCGGCGGCACTGCTGGTTCGTTCCGCTTTTCGACCGAATCCACCGAAAACAGCAGGTAATGGTCGTAACTGTGGCTGCGGTAATAGCGATGCTTGCGAAAGTCGAGATAGATCTCTGCCTTCTGCGGAAGCCACAATTCCACATTCTTTTGGAAGCGGACGGGGCCGTACTCCACGACCTGTTGCTCACAGCGCAACTGAATCTGGGGCATCGGTCCCACCAGTTCTGACTCGATCCGAACGATCTCAAATTTGTCTGCCGTGATCCACGCGCGGCCTTTCAGGTGCACCGGATAGGTGACGTCGCCGACTCTGTAATCGTGCATGCGCGCAGGCCGGTCTTCGCGCTGCTTGAAGTGAACCAGCCAGGTCGCTTGCCCGTGCCAGCTGCCCAGACCTTCGCAAGTCATCTCGAAGTTGTCACGCATGTCGGGGTGAAACACCAGAGCCAATGTGGCGAACCCGCCGCTGGCGATCCCATCGGGAAAGCCGGCGTGGGTCGAGCGATCTGACCGGTCTTCGTCCACCGCAAGCAACCCCGGTTTGTTCTCCGAGATGGTGGCGACATAGTCGTAGTCGCGGATTTCCTGGGTAAGGGGCTTCCCCATTTCATTCACCTGTTCGTGGAACAGGCGCTCGATTGCCGCAATGCGCGAGACGTCGTCAACCAGCTCCTTCACACGCGCGCCCGACCTCTCGATTACGCTGTCGACGGGACAACTGACTCCATCCGCGACCGACGGCTTAGCCTCATCAATTCCAGGGGGGCGCCACGGATTGACGGAGGCCGGAAGTTCAGGAGCGGCGTACGTAGGGTCGATGTCCGCCTCGCTCTTCCCCGCGATTGCAGCACCCGAGAGATGGGCGTTGTCGGTCCGCTCGAGCTTGGCGAGCAAATCGCGCACTTGGGGGGCGGTGGGGTCCGTGGGTGAATTCTGGACGAAAGTCTGGAGCGCCTTGATACCTTCTTCCTTCTTCCCCAGATTTATCAGGGCCTGCCCCAGCACCAGATTCGCCGCGTTGGCCGCGGCCTTTCCATTTGTGATGGCCAACTCCGCCTGCTCCCGGGCCCCGTCATATTTCTTCAGTTTCAGGTAAGCACTAGCGAGCAGGTTGTGCGCCATCCAATTGGCGGAATCAGTGCCAACTGCTTTTTCCAAAGTCTCCGCCGCCGCCGTGTATTCTTCCCGGGCGAGTTCCACTCGGCCGAGCAGGGTCAACGCACGCATACTGTGGGAACTGAGATTGGCAGAGGCTGTCAGGTAATTCTTCGCCTGAGCGAGATCTTTTTGCTGATAAGCGAGGAAACCCAACAGATAATTCAGATCGGGATTCGTCGGCGCCAGTTTGTAAGCTGCCTCCAGGTTCTTTTTCGCATCCTTCAGATTCGAGGACTTGAGAGCGGAAGCGCCGCGCTTAAAATCTTCGCGTGCTTTGGCGGGCATCCCTTCGTCGGACACGTTGAGGTCAATCGCTGAGGGATCACGACGCAGAACGAACTCCATTCGAGACGTATTGACCGCGTCACTGATCTGGGATTCCTTTCGCTCGGTCAAAAATCCAACCGCGCTTACCTCGAATTCATACTTGCCAAACGGCAAACCGAGTGCAACTTCCGATTTTTCGTCCGTGGTCGCCCACTGGACGTCGTGAGTAATCTCGTTGGTAATTTTTACGACCGACTGGCGGTCAAGGTGAGTGTTGAGCTTCTCTGCGAACACGGCAAGCCGCACCATTGACTGGCCGCTGTGGGCTTCCACCACATCCTTTGTCTCCAGTTCGAACCTCTGCCCCGACGCGCGCATTGCCAGAAGAGGAAGAAGGAAAAAGGCACCCAGTAAACAAGGAATTGTTACCCGTGGAATACTTGAAGGGGTCATAAGAAACAACCGTGTTAAGTTTCTCACGCCGATTTCTGGCGGTCAATTGCCCTCGCAATCTGAAGCAACTAAAGGGCTTTTTTCTTCCCCGGTTAGCCCCCGACCAACGACTATCGACCAGCAAACGTTTTGCAGCTATAATCCCCCCAGCGTCATCGAAAGACGCGTACAGGCTCTATCCGCCAGGTTTGCGGAGGGGCACTGGAGGACATCGTGAGTCTCACGCCCATCGGCGAACCTCGCCGCAAGATCACCACCGCTACTATCCGCGAAAAGAAGTTTCACCACGAACCGATCACCTGTCTAACGGCTTACGACTACGCTACTGCGCGTCTGGTCGACGAGGCCGGCATCGACATTACCCTGGTTGGCGACTCGCTCGCCATGACCATGCTGGGCTACGAGAACACGCTCTCGGTCACGGTTGACGAGATGCTGCACCACGTCCGCGCCGTGCGTCGCGGCGTGAAAGACGCGTTGCTGATCGCCGATATGCCCTACGGGTCGTATCACGCCGACCCCAACGAGGCTATTCATAACGCTGCCCGATTCGTGAAAGAGGGCGGCGCCGAGGCCGTCAAGATCGAAGGCGGCGAGAAGCGCGTCGACGTGATCCGCCGCGTAATCGATGCCGAGATTCCCGTTGCCGGACACATCGGCCTCACGCCGCAATCGGTCAACGTAATGGGCGGCTACAAGGTTCAGGGCAAGACACTGAACGCGATCGAGCAGCTCATGCGCGATGCGGTAGCGCTCGACCGCGCGGGCGTGGCCTGTATCTATCTTGAGGGCATTCCGCGCGAAGTGGCGGCCATGATCACCGCCGAGGTCGAAACGCCCACGATCGGCATTGGCGCCGGCCCCGATTGCGATGGGCAGGTGCTCGTCTTCCACGATCTCGTCAACCTGACGTTCGGACATCCGGCGAAATTCGTCCGCCACTACGGAGACGCGGCCGCGCTGATCACGCAATCTGTGCTGACCTTCAAGGCCGACGTCGTTTCGCACCAGTTTCCGAATGACGCCGAGTCCTACCACCTGCCGAAGGAAACACAGGCCGCACTTGAAACGGTACTCCTCCGCAAGCACGCCGTGCGGCGATAATGGCGGACGGAGAACAACGTTGTGAAAAGCATCCTCACTTTCATTCTGCTGGGGGTTCTGGTGGTTTGCTCCAAACCCCCACAAGCACCGCCTGCGGAAACCCAGGTCGCGCAAAAACATAAGCCGACCGGCCTCGAGTCCATTCCCGCACCGGATCCCGCAAAATATCCGCCGTTCAACAATATGAGCGGCTGGAAGAATCCGTATTTGATCGTTCGCGAGAATGGGATCGGCTTCCTCGATCTTTCCAATCGCGAGATTCACATACTGACGCCGGAAGAGATCCCAGCCGAGCTGGTCTCGCTTCCATCGAGCGCCTGGCCTTACGGCCGCGTGGTGCTGGTGGCGCAAGCGGTTCCTAAGAGTCCAAGTGATCAGACGAAAGCGGATTTGCGCAAGAACCGCGCCCTGCTCCTCGGAACGCTCAGGGAATTAGAGGTTGAATTCGTCGAGGCTCCGTAGTGTGCGGACCGACTGCAGGCGGAGACGCGGCAAGCCGCGTCTCTACACAGAATGAAAGTATGTTCCACCATCCCGGAAACTCGCACCGCCTGCCGCGAAGCACGCACGAATCGCAAACGCCTGGGCCTGGTGCCGACCATGGGCGCGCTGCATGAAGGCCACCTGTCGTTGGTCCGTGCGGCGAAAGCCCAGTGCGACGCGGTTGCTGTTTCCATTTTCGTGAACCCCACCCAATTCGGCCCCACCGAGGACTTGTCGAAATATCCGCGCCAGTTCGATCAGGACTGCCAGTTGCTCGAAAAAGAAGGTGTCGAGATCCTCTTCGCGCCAACCGTCGAAGAAATCTATCCCCACTCCCACTCCAACGACCGAGGCACCTGGGTCGTGGTCGAAGGCCTGAGCGAGAAGCTCGACGGACGCTCCCGCCCCGGCCATTTCCGCGGAGTGACCACGATTGTTGCCAAGTTGTTTCACATCGTAGAGCCCGACGCCGCATTCTTCGGACAGAAAGACGCCGCGCAGCTGGCCGTGATCCGGCGCATGGTGCAGGACCTGAACTTTCCCGTAGAAATTGTCGGCTGCCCGATCGTGCGCGAGCCCGATGGTTTGGCCATGAGTTCGCGCAACGCCTACCTGAATCGAGAAGAGCGCGTGCAAGCGCTGGTGTTGCAACGGTCGTTACAGAAAGCTCGACAGCAATTTCAAGCCGGAGAAAGAAGCTCAGCGAAGCTCATCTCAGCCGCGAGAGAAGTTTTCGCTAGCGAGCCGGCAGTCCGTTTGGATTATTTCGAGATCGTCGATCCTGACACGCTTGATCCGGTCGAACGGATTTCGCAAAAGACGCTGGTCGCCGTCGCCGCCTATGTAGGCTCCACGCGCCTGATCGATAATCTTGTGCTGGAGCCTGAAGCGAAATAGTCGGCTGGCAGCGAGTCACACCGGAAGCACGTCGGCAAACACAAATCCATCGCGCTCGACGACTTCTCCAGTCCGCACTGAGATGGGCCGGGAAAATACCGGCGACTCATACACGAAGGTGTGAAATTCTCCGTTCTCGCCGCACGGGTCGATTCCCGGAGGCAGAGCCTGCAGCAGGCTTAGATCGTACTCGCGGCCGGCAAACGACTTCCCGAGCTTCTTAGGATCCACGCACGTAATCTTCGCCTTCACGCCGGCTGCGATCATGTCCCTGCCCAATTGTCCGGTGGGAATTTGCCAGACCGGAAACAGCGGTTCGAGGCCGCTCCCCTGCAATTGCCGCACTCGATAGTTACGAATCTCTTCCAGAAACAGGTCTCCGAATGCTACCGCGGTGATTCCTTCAGCCGTTGCACGCTGGCAGACGGCGCGCATCCGCTCTTCGTATTCCAGGTTCGAGCAGGGGCTAGGCAGCCCCACCGCCCACAGCGGGATCCCGGTTCGCTCGGCCTGCGCATCGACCAGGACGCGCCGGACGGCATGCATGGCCACGCGGTCCGCTACCGAGTTGAAAGTGGTGAGCAGCGCAACTACCTGAATGTCTGGCCGTTGCCGGAGGAGGTGAAGCGTCCACGCGCTGTCTTTACCGCTGCTCCATGATAAGAGGACCTTGGTCAAGTTTGGCTCGCGATCGTTTTCGCAAGTTTCCGCGCCCTCGTTATTGGCCCGGAGACGAACGGATTCCCAGCAATGAAGTAGCGCAAAGGTCGCTCGGCTGCCTTCACGATCCCGACGCGCGGCGTGACCATTACGCGCCCCACGCGAAAGCCGTCATCGACAATCCGCAGATCAGAGCGCGTGCTCACCAGGTTTTTTCCGTTATCCCGCTCGCGTGTGACCCCTAGAGCTTCGGACATGCGTCCCGGGCCAGAAGAAATTCTCCGCAGCAACGGAATCTTCTCGAGATCAAGTTTCTTTGCTACGTCGATGCCTCGCGCTTGCGCCATCGGCTTGATGCCCTCCACCGGCTCCAGGGCGCGAAACAGCACGCCTCCGGCGATTCCGTCGGGCAGGCAAGAGACATTCAGGCAGTAGTGACTGCCGTAGATGAAGTACACGTAGGCGTGGCCCGGAGGACCAAAGAGAACCGAATTGCGCGCCGTGCGACCCGCCGCTGAGTGCGCCGCTGCATCGCCTTCGCCGAGATAGGCTTCGGTTTCGACGATTCGCCCCGCCAGAATGCCGCCAGGCGTTTTGCGGACGATCAGTTTTCCCAGCAACGCCCGCGCCACCCGCCGCGGGTCGCGGTTAAAGAACTCAGCTTTCAGCAAAGCCACAAACTCAAACCCCTGTCATCCTGAGCGGAGTGGCCGCTGTGCGAAGCACAGCAGCCACGAAGTCGAAGGACCCCTACACCATTCACACCGCCGCAGAGCACTCTCATCCCGCCCTCAGGCGGCGCTCTTCAAGTAGGCCAGCACTTCCTCGGCGTGGCCTTCCGCTTTCACGTTGTTGAAGATGTGCTTGATCTTGCCGTCAGGACCAATCACGAACGTCGTCCGCGCAATGCCTTTCACTTTTTTGCCGTACATGTTCTTTTCTTTGACTACGCCGAACAGATTCGCGATTTTCTTTTCCGCATCGGCCAACAGCGGAAACGGCAAACTGAATTTCTCCTGAAACTTCTTCTGCGAGGCCGCTGTATCTTTTGAAATCCCGAGCAGCACCACGCCCGTCTTCTTGATTTCCGAGTAGGTATCGCGAAAGCCGCACGCTTCCTTGGTGCACCCCGGCGTATCGGCCTTGGGATAGAAATAAAGCACCACGGTCTTGCCGCGAAAGTCTTTTAAGGCAACCTCTTTGCCGTTCTCGTCCGTCGTACTGAAGTCTGGGGATTTATCATTAACTTCCATATGCAATTTTCTCCTCGCCGGCGGTTGCTACATCGCAAGTTATATCGCAATGGGATGTTGGCCGTCACCTTCGCCGCCTCGACTTCGCTCGCCAGTTTATGGGTCGCTAATTCATCGGTTGCTAATTCATGGGCCGCGGCGCAGGTCACTACACGGTACGGACGCAAGCCAGCCGCCGACAAAGGACCGCGCGCACTGGGACTGGTGCAGCTCGCGCCAAAAGGCAAAGCCCGCCTCATCCCCATTGCCATCATGATCGACGGAAAGTTCTACGACGCGGGCTCCTACAAAGCCGCGCCCGTTCCCATGGCCCTCGACTTCGGGATTATCTACGAAGGCTTTCGCAGCGGCGTGTCGCAAGGTGAATTCACGATCACGCAGCCGGGGCAGCTGAACCACGTCTGGATCGCCGAAGGCAAGTGGCTCCCCGCCGGAGCGATTGACCCGAATAAGCGCAAGAAATACTCGGCGCCCGTGATCGCAGACGATGACCAGAGCGGGCCACCCGTACTCCATCGCCGCAGCGAGAAGGCCGACGACAACAAAGACAAAGACCAGCCAAAGCCCGCAGCCACTCCAGCGCCGACGCCGTCACCAACCACTGCGGCGCCCGCCAGCGCGTCCACCCCGGCGCCGACGCCGTCCGACACGACCAAGGCACCCGCTACCAAGCCACCAGCACCAGCGGAGACCGCGAAGGCTCCTGCGCCTGCTTCTGCATCTGCGCCCGATTCCGCGGCAGACGAGCCGATTGGCGATCCGAATCGGCCCCGTCTGCGGCGCGGGAAGCCAGACTCAACTGCGCTCCTTGAACCCTTCACGACCTTTGATACTTTGACCGACGCAAAGCCGGGTGCACCATCCGGTACGGGCAAGACCGACGCGACGGCAAAGGATTCCCCAACGCCTGCGCCGCAGATCGTCCTGATCCCCGCAATTTCCGATGTCGGCGGACCCGATCCTCGTCCCTACATCTACGATGTGAAGCCGGCTGAAGAAGCCGTCTATCGGACCAAGATGCTCGATCTGGCCGCGACTCAGCTGGGCGCTCAAGCCGGCGCGGCGGCGAAAGAGGGAGCGGCCACGAGCAAGAAGGCGTCGACGAGCAAATCCTCTGGAAAATCTGCGACCAAGTTGCCGAAGCTTGATTTCGACGATGTGAAGTTGCGCATTTTTGATCTCTCCAATTCAAACGAGCCGGTGCTGGTGCTCTCGGCGAAAACGCACCCACCTGCGACTGAAAACATGGAAGAGCCGGTGAAAGAACCAAAGGAGATCACGCTGATCGCCCGCACCAACCTCGAAGGGGAGTTGCGAAAACTGTTTTTCTCGCAGACGGATTCGCAGCATCTCGACGTGGCTCCTCGGATGGAACTGATCGACGCAGTCGATGCCGACGGCGATGGCCGCGGCGAATTGCTGTTCCGGCGCACTTTTGACGATGGCAGTGCCTACGCCATCTATCGCGTCACGGCCGACGGGCTCTGGCCGCTGTTCGAAGGAACGCCGTAAAAGGCGGGCATAAGGTATTAGGTTCTATGGGTCTGTGGATCGGTTTCCCGCGGGAAACCAGTTGCGGCGAACACCCCCAGGAATTTCCACTTGCCAGAAGTTACTACTCTGGTTACTATGCACGCATCTTTATCTTCGTATTCAGTCCTGGTATTGAGTCAGTCGCGGACCTATGAACATCGGCGAGACCATCCGCAATTTCCGGCTTCAACGAAGCATGTCCCAGGGCGATATCGAAAAGCGCACTGGCCTGCTCCGCTGTTACCTGTCGCGCGTCGAAAATGGCCACACCATCCCTTCGCTGGACACGCTCGCCAAGATCGCTGGAGCAATGGATTTGGCCTTGTCGCAATTCTTTGCCGAAGGCAGCAGCAACGGTCATAAGGGATTACCGCAGCTCTCCGACGATGAAGTCCGCTTCCTGAGCCAGATGCGCCGCTATTCAGCCAATCTCAACGACAGCGACCGCAAGCTGGTGCTGGCGATGGTCAAGAAGATGGCGTCGAGCTCGAAATAAACCAGCCTTCAGCTATCAGCCGTCAGTCAACCCCGTTTGTCCACACGATCAGTCCGCCGTTCGGGCGGACCCGGTGTCACTGACGGCTGAGAGCTGAGGGCTGACGGCTGGTTTTAAGGTACTTTCGTACCATCCCTTGCGTGTCCGGCGGGAACCTCGCCATCCCCAGGCTTTAAACGCTAAGCTATTGGCTGGGGAATCCTTGTGACCACTGAGGAAGAACTGGATCTGCTCGAGCAGCAACTTCGACGGCTGAAGATCGAGTATGAGATGTTCTTCAACAATCCAGCCAAACGCCCTCCCGCCGACGTCGAGTGGAAAGTTCTCTCGTTGCTTCGCAAGTTCAGCGATAGCCCGCGGATGAGTTTTTCGCAGCGTTTTAAGTACAACGCGATGGCGCAGCGCTACGCGATTCAAAGCGACCTGTGGCGCAAGAAAATGCGGATTCGCGAAGAGGGCTACCGGCGTCCACAAGATGCGCTCCTCTCGGTGCAGGGTGTGCGCGTCTCCGAAGAGCGCGAAACCAAACATCACCAAGCGTACGGCCTCAGCCATCACCCGAAAGCTGCGGGAACCGGGACGCCGGGCGCTGGAAATGATCAACCAGGGAACGATCAGCCTGGGAATGGCCAGCCTTTTTCGGTACAGTGCTCCGGAGCGGCCCCCGAGCGGGAGCAAGTCGAATCCCTCTATAAAGCGCTGACCGAGGCCAAGCAAAAATCGGGTGAAAAGGTTTCCGGCAACCTCGATTCCTTCGCGGCGTTCGTCAAGAAAAAAACCAGTGAGCTTCGCAAACAGCATGGGTGCGATACCGTGGTCTACTCGGTCGAGACGCAGGGTGGACAGGTGAAGCTCAAAGCCAAGGCAAAAACCTAGTTCCCAGTTCCCAGTTCTCAGTTCTCAGTTCTCAACTGCTTTGATCCTCGCCAATTCTGTTGCTTGCCTGATTTCTTCTCCATCCTGGACGGACTCGGCAGAATCTCGCGGGTCTAAGACTGAGAACCGAGAACTGAGAACTCCCACCCCAAACTGCTAGAATCTCCCTTCACTCCGAGGCCCCTCATGTCCAAAATCCAGCGCGCTATTCTCAGCGTCACCGACAAATCCGGACTGGTAGATTTCGCCCACAAACTCGTCGCTTTCGGCGTGGAGCTGGTTTCGACTGGAGGCACGGCCAAGCAGTTGCGGGAGGCCGGCATCCCCGTGAAAGATATTTCCGAACTGACCGGGTTCCCTGAAATGCTGGACGGGCGCGTCAAGACGCTGCATCCCAAGGTGCATGGAGGCATCCTGTATCGTCGCGAAGACAGCGGCCATCGTGCGGCGGTTGCCGAGCACGGCATCCCGGCCATCGACATGGTAGTAGTCAACCTGTACGCGTTCGAAAAGACGGCTGCCAAGCCGGGCGTGCACTTCGAAGAGCTGATTGAAAACATAGATATCGGCGGGCCTTCGATGATCCGCTCAGCGGCGAAGAATTTTCAGGATGTTGCGGTGATTACCTCGCCCGCCGATTACGACGCGATCGCCGAAGAGATGGGGTATTCGAACGGAGCATTGTCCAGGGAGACGAAGTGGCGGCTGGCGCAGAAGGCGTTTGCGACGACCGCTACCTACGATTCCGCCATCGCGTCGACGCTGGAGCGCGTGGGCGGCGACTTCGAGTTGCATGCAGCGGATGGCTTTCCGCGGAATCTGCGGCTGGCGTTTCAGAAGGTGGCCGACCTGCGCTATGGAGAGAATCCGCACCAGAAAGCCGCGATGTATGCCGATGGTTCGGGTGCGGGCGTGGCCAATGCCCATCAGGTCCAAGGCAAAGAGCTTTCCTATAACAACATCGTCGACCTGCAAGCCGCCTGGGATCTGGCGCAGGAATTTGACGAGCCGGTCTGCGCCATCATCAAACACACAAATCCCTGCGGAACCGCGACCGGGAAAACGCTCGCCGAGGCTTACGTTCGCGCGCTGGAATGCGATCCGGTGTCGGCGTTTGGCGGAGTGATCGGAGTGAACCGCACGGTGGACGCTGCCGCCGCCACCGAAATGGCCAAGCTCTTCCTCGAAGTCATCGCCGCTCCCGCATTCGACGACGGTGCGAAAGCGGCTTTTGCCGCGAAGAAGAATCTGCGGCTGGTCGAAGTTCCTGCCGGACAGCAACACTGGGTACTGAAAAATATTTCTGGAGGCATGCTCGTACAAGACTCCGATCTCCACCAGCTGGCCGAGGCCGACCTGAAGGTTGTGACCAGGCGTCCGCCTACGCCGGAGGAAAAACGCGCGCTGCTTTTCGCGTGGAAGGTTTGTAAGCACGTAAAGTCGAACGCAATTCTCTATGCCCGCGATGGGCAGACGGTGGGCGTTGGAGCCGGGCAAATGAGCCGCGTCGATTCATGCAAGCTCGGCGCTATGAAGGCGCAGCTGCCGCTGAAGGGCACGGTGGCAGCCTCGGACGCGTTCTTCCCTTTTCCGGATGGCGTCGAGGAAATCGCGAAAGCGGGCGCCACGGCCATCATTCAGCCGGGAGGCTCGGTACGCGACCAGGAGGTCATCGAAGCCGCCGACCGGCTCGGATTGGCCATGATTTTCACCGGAGTGCGGCATTTCCGTCATTAGCCTTTACTTTTGTTGACATTGGTATTGACCACAACCTTCCAAAGCCGCTGTACTTCCGGCTTCAGCCCCATACTGCTTTCTTCCCGCCAAGGGGCGGTCGAGGGTAGAATAAGGAAATCCGGATGTCCGCGGATCAGCATCCAATCAGTTTGTAGGCTGCGCTTTACAGGTTGCAGGATTCTTCATGAAAAAACAGTTGTGGATTCTTAGCGTCGTTCTTACAGGATCATTTCTGCTGGCTCAGGACTTACCGGCTCAGGGCTTACTGGCTCAGAGCTTACTGACTCAAGACCAGCCCGCTCGTGCCCCAGATTCCGCGCCCGCCGCTGTAGCTGGAGCGGAGACCGCCGCTAAGGGCAAGCCTCCCGACCGCGCCGCCGCCTACTACCACTTCGCCCTCGCGCACATGTACGAGGAACAGGTGGCCACCTACGGCCGCAGCGAATTGGCCAACAAAGCGATCGAAGAATACCGCGCCGCCATCGATGCGGACCCGACTTCCGCGTATCTGACCTCCGGCTTGGCCGAACTCTATGCCAAGACCGGCCGCATTCGCGACGCCGTCGTCGAGGCGCAGGACATCATCAAGCGCAATCCCAATAATCTCGAAGCTCGTCGTCTGCTCGGAAGGATCTACCTGCGCTCGCTCGGCGACATGCAAGCCGGCAGCGGCTCCGAGAGCGTGCTGAAACTGGCGATCGAGCAGTATGAGCAGATCGTCCGCCTGCAACCCGACAGCATGGACGACCACCTGCTTCTCGGGCGTTTATATCGGCTGAACAACGATCTGCAAAAAGCGGAGAACGAATTCAAGACCGCGGTGAAGCTGCAGCCAGACTCCGAAGAGGCAGTCACTACCCTGGCCTATCTTTACAACGAACTGGGCGATACCGCTCGCGCCGCTCAAGTGCTCAGCTCGGTGCCGGGTGCGGAGCGCTCAGCCAAGCTTTACTCGGCGCTCGGCTACACCTACGAACAGCAAAAACAATACAAAGAAGCCGTCGAGGCGTATCGGCACGCAATTGAGCTGGACCGCGACAATCTGGATGCCATTCGCGGTCTTGCCCAGAACCTGCTGAACGATGGCCAGGCGGATGCGGCTCTCGAACAATACAAAGTGATTGCGGACGCGAATCCCGAAGATGCGCAAACCTACGTTCGCATCGCGGAAATCTACCGGAAACAGGGCAAATTCGATCTCGCGCTCGACAACCTGAAAAAAGCCGAGACCATGGTGCAGGACTCGGTCGAAGTTCCCTACAACATCGCCGCCATCTACCAGGCACAGGGACGGTACGACGAAGCCATTCCCATCATGCGCGACCTGCTGAAGAAATCGGAGAAGCCCGACGGCAAATATTCAAATGGTGAGAAGAGCAATCGGGCTGTGTTTCTGGAGCGGCTGGGCACGATTTACCGCGACCAGGGAAACAATGCTTCCGCCAACGAGACTTTCCGCGAGATCGTAGCCCTGGGTGGCGATGATAACGTCGAGCGCGGCTATCAGCAGATCATCGATACCTGGCGCGAAGCCAAGGAATGGCAAAAAGCTCTCGACACCGCTAAAGAGGCGGTCCAGAAGCTGCCCAGCCCCCAGCTCAAGATGGTGCTGGCCTTGCAAGAGGCCGACATGGGCCAGGCTGACAAGGCGCTCAAAGACGTCCGTGGAATGTTGAAGGGCGACGCCAACCCCGCTAATGCTAATGACGACCGCGAAGTTTACCTCACCCTTGCGCAGATGAACACGCGTTTGCGCCGCTTCAGCGACGCCGAGCAGGCGCTCGACAAGGCCGAGCAGCTGTCGACCAAGACGGAAGACAAAGAGTACGTCTGGTTTCTGCGCGGCTCCAACTTTGAACGCGACAAGCACTACGCCGAAGCGGAGGAACAGTTCAAGAAGGTATTGGCCAGCGACCCGGAACATGCATCGGCTTTGAATTATCTGGGCTATATGCTCGCCGACCAGAACATGAAGCTCGAAGAGGCATTCGGATACATCAAGCGCGCCGTGGACCTCGACCCCACCAACGGCGCCTACCTCGACTCCCTCGGCTGGGCTTATTTCCGCCTGGGAAAATTTGAGTTGGCGGAAGAGAACCTGCTGAAGGCTTCACAGAGAATTAATACCGATCCCACCGTCCACGACCACCTGGGCGATTTGTACCAGAAAACCGGACGCCTGAAGATGGCCGCCACCAATTGGGAGCGAGCACTCTCCGAGTGGAACCGTGAGATTGCCGCCGACGTCGACCCGGCAGACCCTGTAAGGGTGCAGAAGAAACTCGACTCCGCGAGGATGAGACTGGCCAAGGAAGAGGGCGCGAAGTAGTAGAAGTCGTATCCGCTCGTGTGGTGACGGGGCTCCGCCCCGTCTTAGCCGAGGAAAGCCCGACAGCCGCCTGCAGTCACCGTAAGTCCTGATTCGCTGTAAACTCTCTTCATGCTCGCCGACTATGCGGTGCGCGTAGAAAACTCCCGCGGACGCCGCCATCCCGAGCCGCCTCATCCCTACCGCAACGACTTTCAGCGCGACCGCGATCGTGTCGTCCATGCGCGCGCCTTTCGCCGTCTGGAGGCAAAGACCCAGGTTTTCACCCGCCGTTACTCCGACCACTTCCGCAATCGCCTGACGCACACCATCGAGGTCGCGCAGATTTCGCGCACCATCGCCGCGCAACTCGGGCTGAACACCGATCTGGCGGAGGCGCTCGCCCTGGTGCACGATCTCGGCCATCCTCCCTTCGGCCACTCTGGAGAGAAAGCGCTCGACACTGCCATGCGCCAGCACGGGCTTTCGTTCGATCACAACCTGCACGCGTTGCGCATTGTCGAAGACTTCGAACTTCGCTACGCCGCGTTTCGCGGGCTGAATCTGACTTTTGAAGTCCGTGAAGGCATCATCAAGCACTCGCACGACTACGACATTGAGGGCCATCCTGAACTCGCCGAATATTTGCTCGATCAGCGACCTCCGCTCGAAGCACAGCTTATCGACCTTACCGACGAGATTGCGTACAGCACGGCCGACCTGGACGACGGCTACGAAGCGCGCTTGATCACGGTCGAGCAGCTTACGGACAGCGTGGATCTTTTTGCGCGCCATTATCGCGAGGCACGAAGCCGATACCCGAATGTTGCCGAGAAGCTGGTCTTTAACGAGGCGTTGAAAAGCATTCTTGATGGATTCGTCGGAGACCTGATTACCAACACGGCAGAGCGTGTCAAAGCGTCAGGCGTGCATTCTGTGGAAGATGTTCGCCGCCTCGGTGAGCGGCTCGCCGCCTTCAGCCCGCCCGTCGAAGAGCAGCGCCGTCGCCTGAAAGACTTCCTCTACGAAAATCTGTACTACAGCCCCGCGCTGGCGTCGGAGAAAGAAGACGCCGAGCGCATCACCGGAGAGCTCTTCGCCCACTGGATGGAAGAGCCCGACGACCTGCCGCGCAACTACCGCGAAAAAGCCGTCCACGAGCCCTTGCCGCGCGTCATCTGCGATTACATTGCCGGCATGACCGACCCGTTTATCTATCAGCAGTATGAGAAGTATTGCAGTACGTAGGGACAGCCGCCCCGGCTGTCCAGGCGAGGCAGCTCGCTCGGTTTTATTTGTCAAGCTTCGCATCCTTGAACTCAATAGAGCGGGTCCCCCGCCGGACAGCCGAGGGCGGCTGTCCCTACGTGGTATCGCCAATTACTTCGCGTACGTCACGCGGTAAATCACCCCCGCCGCGTCATCGCTCACATACATCGCCCCATCGCTGCCAAACGCAATCCCCACCGGACGCCCCATCCACCGCCCCTGCCGCTTCTCACCCGGCGCCAACCACCCGGTAATAAAGTCTTCCGCGCCGCCCACGGGCTGCCCTTTATCGTCAAGCTTCACGCGCACCACTTTGTATCCCGTCGGAACGCTGCGATTCCACGATCCATGAAACGCAACGAAGATGTTGTTCCGGTACTCGGCCGGAAACTCCGTCCCCTCATAAAACGCCAGCCCCAGCGGAGCGGAGTGCGCCTGCATCTGGACCTTGGGTTCGAGCACATTCTTGCAGCGGTCGTCTCCCGACTTCGTGAAATTGGAATCGGGCACGCGATCGCCATAGCAATAAGGCCATCCGCCATCGCCGCCGGCTTTGCCGAGATCGTAAATTGTCTCTGGCGGCAGATCGTCGCCCAGCCAGTCGCGCCCATTGACCGTCACCCAGACGGTGTCGGTCTTCGGATTCACCGCCAGCCCCACCGCATTGCGCAGCCCTTTCGCGAAAATTTCCTGGCCGCTGCCATCCGGATTGAATTCCATCACCGCCGCTCGCCGCGGATCTTTTTCGATGCAGACATTGCAACTCGATCCGGCCGAGACGTACATCTTGCCGCCATGAAACAAAAGACTGCGAGTCGAGTGCCCGCCGCCGGCCGGCAGGTCGGCGACTTTAACCGGATTGGACGCCCGCAAGTTCGCCTCGTCCCAGTCATAGCGGCGAACCTTGTCGTTCTCCGCGACATACAGCTTGCCTTCGTAAAACGCCAGCCCGTGCGGTTCGTTCAGCCCCTCGAGAACGGTTATCGTCCGCGCGGACTTGCCCGAGTGTTTCGGATCGGGAAGCGCGACCACCTTGCCTTCATCCGATTCACTCACCAGCAGCACGCCGCCCGGGGAGAAGATCAGCATGCGCGGGGTATCCAGTTCATCGGAAAAAACCGAGATGTGGAATCCCGGCGGCGCTTTCAGTCGCGCCAGATCGAAACGAGTTTTTTCGGCCTGAGCAAAATCGGCATGAGCAATAGCAAAGACCGCGAGCAGAGCGGGAAGAAGAACAAACGAAAGTCGTCGCATAATTAGTGGGAGGATCCCCATCCCAGTGACGATAATTAAGATTCGTTCACTCTCTTCAACGATTCCCGGGGAGTACCCTCTGAGCGCAGTTTTTATATCAGTTCCCGCCAAAATTACCGTCAGGCGGGCTGCGCAAGGGTGGATAACGGGGTACAATATGTATGAAAAGAAAGCACTTGCATTCCAGGCTCGCTATCCGGGCATTTGGCACGCAAACTGTTTATACAAATACAGCCCAGCATCCGGGCCGCTTTATGAGGCAAGCTTTTTAAGGCATCCGTGGCGTCGGCGCTTGCCTTCCGAGGTTTACAGGTTCTGTTACAGAAACGACGCAATCAAATTCGCGCCGAAAGGCGCTCGGAGTGGCTCCCCACTCCTCACTTGGAGGAAATTTAAAATGAAAAACCGCACAATCTTCGCTCTGCTGCTAGCCGTGATCCTGGCCGTGCCAGTTTTCGCGCAGCAGACTTCGACGACCCCGACTCAGCCTGCGACTCAGGCCACAGCGACTCAGCCGGCCACCAGCACCGACACCGCTACCGGCAAAGCGCCCCTGCAACCCGAGACCCGGGAAGGCTTCTGGGGCCGCATGAATCCGTTCGCGCGCAAGAAATATGTCGCGCGCCAGACCCAGCCGATCGCCGACCGCATCAACGAACTCGATGAGCTGACCGCCGCCAACGGCAAGGCGATCAAGGATACCGATGCACGCGCGCAGGCGGGAATCCAGCTCGCTTCGGCTAAGGCCAACGAAGCCGATCAGCACGCCATCGAGGCCGGCAACAAAGCGCAGGCCGCACAGCAGACCGCACAGCAGGCGCACACGCGTTTGAACACGGTCGAGCAGGTGGTCACCAACATCGATCAATACCAGCCCACCACCCAAACCGAAATCCTTTTCAAGCCCGGACAGACCGTACTGAGCGAGAACGCCAAGACCGCTCTCGACGAAATGGCCACCCCGCTGAAGAACCAGCGCGGCTACGTCGTCGAAGTTCAGGGCTTCTCCTCCGGTCACGGACAGGTGGCGATCTCGACTTCGCAGAAGATGGCCGAGTCGGTCGTTCGTTATCTGGCGCTGAACCACGACATTCCGATCTACCGGATTTACCTCGTCGGCATGGGCAATGCACCGGCTCCGGTTTCGGCCTCGTCGGGTGAAGCAAAGCCCAAGCGCATCACCGGCGGTCGCGTTGAAGTCAGCCTCTTGAAGAACAATCTTGAGCAGCTCGCTTCGACCAGCACCACCCCGGCGAATCAAGATCAGCCGATGCAGAAATAAAGCTGCACGCTTCCCCTAAAAAGCCTCCCGTGAAAGCGGGAGGCTTTTTAATTGCTCGTGTGGTGACGGGGCTAAGCCCCGTCCAAACCGGACGGAGCTCCGCTTCCACAATATCGTGCTATTCTCCACGCGTCATGGAAACTCTGTTCTACGTCCACACGCCTTCGCCGGTCGGCCCACTCTTCCTCGCCGCCTCCGCAAACGGCCTGGTGCGTCTCGAATTCGAAGCCCGCACGCAGAAGCTGAATCCCGGCGCGACGCACCTACGGGAGTCCAAATCAGCCCTCGCGCCCTATCTCCGCGAACTCGACGAATATTTCGCCGGTGAGCGTCGCGAATTCTCTTTCCCACTCGATCTTCGCGGAACCGAATTCCAACTCGCCTGCTGGCATGCGTTGCTCGAGATTCCATACGGCGAGACCCGCAGCTACCGCGACATCGCCCAAGCCATCGGCCACGCGCATGCCTACCGTGCCGTCGGCATGTCGAACAACCGGAATCCCATCGCCATCGTCGTCCCCTGCCACCGTGTAATCGCATCGAGCGGTTCGCTCTGCGGCTACGGCGGCGGGCTCGACATCAAGCGCAAGTTGCTCGACCTGGAGCAGGCCAGCCTTCATCCCAGTCCTTACCTTCCGCTGGGAATCGGGGCATAATCCGCTCCCAGGTAGAGACGCGGCTTGCCGCGTCCCCCGCCGCGATTAAGCTGGCGTTCACCGCATTTGCTGTACACTAGCCGCCATCTTCATCCTGAACGCCATCGTGAATGCCCCAGACTCATCCACGACTTCCACCGTCCGCAAGGCCAGCCTTTTCTATTTCGTCTTCGTGATGTTTTCCTACACCACCGGAGGCCCCTTCGGGCTCGAAGGCATGGTCAGCGCCAGTGGTCCGGGCATGAGCCTGCTCTATGTCCTGATCATTCCGTTCTTCTTGTGCATCCCGGTGTCGCTCGCCACCGCCGAACTCACCACCGCCATGCCCGTCGAAGGTGGCTTCTATCGCTGGAGCCGCGCCGCCTTCGGAGATTTCTGGGGATTCCTAGCCGGATGGTGGAACTGGTCCGCCTCCTTCATTCTCGGCGGATCCTACGCCGTGCTCTTCACCGACTACGTGACCTTCTATTTTCCCGGCATGACCGGCTGGAAGCACTGGCTCGTTTCTTTCGCGCTCATCGTCTTCGTCACCTGGGTCAATATTCGCGGCATTCAGATGGTCGGCAAAGCGGCCACGATTTTCGAACTATTTATGTTTATTCCGGTGATCGCCATGGTCGTGCTCGGCCTCGCCAAGTGGCATCACAACCCGTTTGTTCCGCTGGTCCCGCCCAATCAGCCTTTTTCCAAAGCATTCGGAGTGGGCCTGGCCCTGGCCATCTGGGGTTACGCCGGATACGAGCAGCTTTCAAGCGTGGCCGGCGAGGTTGAAAACCCGCAGCGCACCTATCCGCGGGCGCTCGCCATGGTCATCCCGCTTTCTATCGCCACGTATTTTCTGCCAATACTGGCCGGACTGGCCGCGCTCGGAAACTACCCCCAGTGGAATGACGGATACTTCCCTACCGCCGCTCTGCTCATCGGTGGCCCCTGGCTCGGCCATCTGATGACGATCGCCGCCGTGGTCACCAGTGTCGCGCTCCTCAACAGCACCATGCTCACCGCAACTCCCATCCCCTTCGCGCTCGCCGAGGACGGATACCTGCCCCCATTCCTCGCTCGCCGCCATTCGCGCTACGGCACGCCCTGGATCGCGATCCTGATCTCAGCCTCCATTTACGCGTCGCTGGCGCTGCACTCGGTTGGAGAATTGATCAGCATCTACGGCTGGCTGCGAGGCGCCACCACCGTGATGACCGTCCTCTCATCCTGGGGACTGCGCCGCAAACAGCCCGATTTGCCGCGAACTTTCCGCATCCCCGGCGGCAACCTCGGGCTGATCTATGTAATCCTCCTGCCGCTGGCCATGACCTGCGTCGCCTTGGGCAACAGCCCTCCGATCGCGATGCGCTGGGGCCCCTGGGCGCTGGTCGCCGGTCCAGCTGTTTATCTTGTAGTGAAACGGTTCGCCAAGCCCGCCAAACCACCCCTGTCACCCTGAGCGCAGATCGGCGTTCCTATTTGTCACCCTGAGGGTAGGTGGCCGTTCCTATTTGTCACCCTGAGCGGAGGTGGCCGTTCACGAGTGAACGGCCGCCGTAGTCGAAGGGCCCCTACTCCCTCCCCACGCCCAGGCAGCGAGGGAACTCACTGCGTAAACCCTGTCAAGCCCCCATTTCAACGAGTTTCCGCGTAACTCCATGAATCGGACGGGAAAATAAACTCGGGAAAGTTGTCGGTGTGGGTAGGTCGAAATTGGTATAATAGACTTATAGGGAACAAAAGGGTGCGGATCACTCCTGCACCCTTTCTTAATTGAGGCGATTAGCGAAGCGGTGGCCCGCTGGCGCAGCGAACGGATCTAAGTCCTTATTCCGGAGTATTTTCCATATAAGTTATTATTCTTGAGGGTTTTACGGACATTTCCCCGCTAACCCCGTGATTCTAATATATCGAGAAAAAGGGGGGGAGGGGTATGCAGACGTCCTGGGTGAGCAATGAGCGATTTGCCCTTTACCATCGGCGAACTAAGCCATAAAATTCGCGACCGCTCCATCTCCCCCGTCGAACTTACCCACGATTGCCTCGACCGCATCGAAAGGCTCAACCCAACGTTGAACGCCTTCATTACGGTCACCGCCGAATCCGCTCTCGAGCGAGCCCGCCTAGCCGAGCGGGAAATCTATCGCGGACACTATCTAGGCCCGCTTCACGGTATTCCCATCGGACTCAAAGACATAATCGATGTCGCTGGAGTTCCCACCACCGCCGCCAGCGCTCTATTCAGCACGCCGCAAAAAGACCGTGTCCCCACCGAAGACGCCCAAGTCGTCCGCCGCCTGCGCTCCGGAGGCGCAATCTTTCTAGGCAAGCAGAACCTCCACGAATTTGCCTACGGCGGCAGTTCGATGATCAGTTTCTTCGGAGAAGTCCACAATCCATGGGACCCGACACGCATCGCCGGCGGTTCCTCGGGAGGTTCGGCCGCGAGCGTGGCCGCTGGCCTGGGATTCGCCGCCGTTGGCACCGACACCGCCGGTTCCATACGCCTGCCCGCGGCCTACTGCGGCATCGTAGGACTCAAGCCAACCTACGGTCGCCTCAGCACTCGCGGAGTGGTGCCCTTGTCATCGTCCTACGATCACGTCGGCCCGCTCACCACCACCGTCTATGACGCGGCCTTGATGGCGCAGGTGATCTCCGACTACGACTCACCGAATCCCAGCCCTGACAAGCCGGTGCCAAGTCTCATTTCTGCGTTCGATGAAATGCCGGAGAATTTGCGCGTCGGTGTGCCACGGACTTTTTTCTTCGACGACCTGCATCCCGAGATTGCGAATGCGATTGAAAAAGCGATCGATATTTTTCGCCAGCTTCACGCCGAGATTCGCGACATCAAACTTGAAGTCTCCACCGACCGCAAACTCGCAAGCGCCGAAGCCTATGCCTATCACAAGGAATTCGTAGAGCGTTCACCCGAGCTGTACCAGCCCGCCACGCTGGCGCGCATCCAGTCCGGAGCCCACATCTCCGCCCCCGAAGCTCTGCAAGCCAGCCGCGACCTCCAGGCAAGCCGTCACGCCATCCAGGAAATATTCCATGAAGTAGACGTACTGCTGACCCCGACCGTTCCGATTCCGCCGCCGTTGATCGCCGACCTGCGCGAGCATCCAGAGAATCTGCGTCCACAGGAACTGCTAATGCTCAGGAACACGCGCCCCTTCAACGTCTGGGGAATTCCCACGATTTCCATCCCCTGCGGATTCACAAAAGACGGCATGCCGATCGGCCTGCAGCTAGCCGCCGCTCCCTGGCGAGGCATCGTTCTGCTGCAGGCGGCACAAGCCTATGAGCAGGCAACGGAGTGGCACAAGGAGAGGCCGGAATTAGCAAGGACCACATAGGTCGCGGGTGCCGCTCAGGCAAACCGAACAATTGTCGGGTGAGCAATGTCACTGTGCTCACTCCTATACCCTGTCACCCTGAGCGGAGGTGGCCGTTCACGAAGTGAACGGCCACCGTAGTCGAAGGGCCCCTATTCCCTCCCATGCCTAAAGAGCGAAGGACATACTGCGTGTACATTATCGGCAGCCTGTCGGGAACCCTCTACATCGGCATGACAGGCAACCTGCACAAACGTGTCTTCGAACACAAATTTCACCGCATCGAAGGATTCACGGACAACTATCAGGTCGAGCGTCTGTTGTACCGGGAGTCGTTCGACGAGGTTCCGAAGGCGATCAACCGCGAAAAGCAGCTCAAAGGCTGGCGCCGATCAAAGAAAATTGCGCTGATCGAATCGGTGAATCCGCAATGGGTCGATCTGGCACGGGAATGGTATCCCTGGATGACCAATTCAGGTACAGCGACTCACTACAAAGTGTCATCCTGAGCGGAGCGATTCCGTTCGCGAAGCGAACGGAATCGTGGAGTCGAAGGACCCCTACAGCGCCAATGCGGCCGGTACTAGAAGATCGCGGCACAGTTAGGTCTTTGGGTGGTCCGATATCGCAGAAAAAGTGTAGGGGTCCTTCGACTCCGCAGAACGATCCGCTTCGCGAATCGTCCCGCTCCGCTCAGGATGACAGCTTTGTCGTGGGTTCTGAGAACGTGAACGTAACTTTTTTTATTTTTCGCCCGGCCCTCACAACCATGGACTCCTTTGAGGTATCCCAGAAAATCACTGGTTCCACCTTTAGGTCACCGTCTACTCTGACGGCATTCTGCCTAATCTTTCGGCTGGCGTCTGCGACCGAATCGGCGAGGCCAGCGCGTGCGAGCAGTTTGTCCAGTTTGATCCGACATTGGCCTTCAAGTTCCTCGCTAAATCCGGCGCCAGAGCTCGCCATGACATCAAACAGCGCCACTTTGACGTCTTCGACATCTTCAGGCACACCGCCCTTCTGAAACTGCTTCGCCCAGTCCTCCGCCGCCCTCGCCGCCGCCTCCGCCGAATGAAAATCCGCCACAATCCCCCGCGCCAGTTCCTTCTTCAGCGCCATCGGATGCGCCTTCCCGCTCGCAGCATCCGCCTTCATCGCCGCGATCTGCTCTGTCCGCACGTCCGTCAGCAGCTCGTAATAACGCCACATCATCTCATCCGAAATCGACATCACCTTGCCGTACGTCTCCAGCGGAGGCTCGTGAATTCCAATCGCGTTGCCCAGCGACTTCGACATCTTGTTCACGCCGTCGAGCCCTTCGAGAATCGGAGTAGTCAGCACCACCTGCGACTCCTGCCCATAAGCACGTTGCAATTCGCGCCCAACCAGAAGATTGAATTTCTGGTCGGTGCCGCCCAGTTCCACATCGGCTTCGAGCGCCACTGAGTCGTACCCCTGCGCCAGCGGATACAGCAGTTCATGCATGGCAATCGGCTTCTCGTCACGGAAGCGCTTATGGAAGTCCTCGCGTTCCAGCATCTGCGAGACGGTGTACTTAGCCGTCAGCCGGATGAAATCCTCGGCCGAGAATTTCGAGAACCACCGGCTGTTGAAGTCCACCACGGTCTTTTCCTTGTTGAGAATCCTGAAAACCTGCGCCTTATAGGTCTCGGCATTCTCCGCAATCTGCTCCCGCGACAGCGGAGGTCGCGTCGCCGAGCGTCCCGTCGGATCGCCGATCATCCCGGTAAAATCGCCGATCAGAAAAATAACCGTGTGCCCGAGGTCCTGAAAATGTTTGAGCTTGCGCAGCAGGACCGTGTGCCCCAAGTGCAAATCGGGCGCGGTCGGATCAAAGCCCGCCTTCACTCGCAGCGGCTTGCCCGAGGCGAGCGAGCGTTCGAGTTTCGAGCGCAGCTCGGATTCCTTGACGATCTCCGCCGCGCCCTTCTTGAGGTAGGCCAGTTGTTCGTCGACCGGTGGAAAGTTGGACATGCGTTTCGATTATAGCCACCTGCTGGCTTTGCCATGCGTGTGCACAAGCAATACTTTTCGAGAATTGTCATCCCGAGCGGAGCGAGGGATCTGCATCTTGCAGCCAACTGCAGATCCCTCACTCCGTTCGGGATGACAAAAATCTGAGGAGTTGGAGTATTAGACCAGCCGCCGATAAAAACTCAGCGCCGCGTCTCCCTGCACCAGCTTCCGAGATCGCCGCAATTCTCCAAACGCCTCTCCCGGATCAAATCTCTTCTCATGCTCCGCGATTACCAGGCTGCGCTCGTGCAACAACTTCGATTCCGCCAGCGCCGCCAGCGTCTTTGCGTACTCGTCCTGCATTGAGTATGGCGGATCCAGAAACACGAAATCGGCGACATTCCCCGCCGTTTCTAACTGCCGCAATGCCTTCCCGGAATCGGCCTTCACGATCTGGAAGCCGCGTGCAATCCCCAAGGACTTCAAATTCTGCCCAATCAAATCGGCCGCCGCCCTGGACGATTCGACGAAATAGACCATCCGCGCACCGCGGCTCAGCGCCTCAATGCCCACCGCTCCCGTCCCCGCATACAGATCGAGCCACGTCGACTCCGCCAGAGCAGCCGGATCGCCGGCCGACACCACGTTGAACAGCGTCTCGCGCAGCCGATCGGAGGTCGGACGGATTTCGAGCCCAGGCAACGACCGCAACATCCGGCGCCGGTACTCTCCCGCAATCACTCTCATAATTCTCCCGTAGAGACGCGGCAAGCCCCGTCTCTACACCAGATCGACCTTCCGACCCAGCCCTTCCGTTTTGCCTTTTCGCAACCGCGAGGCATCAATCGGTGTCTAAGTAGATAGAATACTGGTAGGCATGTCCATGCGTAGTTGGTCCATCCCGGTCGGACGTCTCTTTGGAATCGAAATTCGTATTCATCTGACCTTTCTGTTTCTGCTCGTCTTCTTGTTCAGCACCGAAGCCGCGACTCAGGATACGACCGCCGCTCTTCGGGTTCTCGGCCTGGTCGGCATCCTTTTCGGCAGTGTGGTCCTGCACGAATTGGGTCACGCTCTAGTCGCCCGCGGTTCGGGCATTCCGGCGAAGGGCATCATCCTGCTGCCGATCGGCGGGATCACCATCGTCGACGAGGCGCAGGCCATTCCGGACCCGATCAACGCCTGGAAACGGGACATTCGAATCGCGATTGCCGGACCGCTGGTGAATCTTTTCATCGCCGGTTTGTCCGCGCTGATCCTACTTGCGGTCATTCCAGGCTTTTCGCTTGCCGCCAAGCCGCTCTTTCACCCCAGCGGCCTGTTGCGGAGCATCGTCTGGGCGAATCTCTACCTCGGCCTGTTTAACCTGCTGCCCGCGTATCCCATGGATGGCGGCCGCGTTTTGCGCGCTCTGTTTTCGCGACGCGTCGACATGATTCAAGCCACGCAGCGCGCCGTTCGCATCGGCAATGTCTTTTCCATCCTGATGATCATGCTCGGGATGCTGATCAGCAGCCGCGCTGAGACGCGCTGGGATGGCTATTGGCTGATGATGATCGGCTTCTTTCTTTTTGCCGGCGCGCAACTCGAAGAACGCTCGGCGGTCTTTCAGTCTGTCCTGCAAAGTGTTCGCCTCGAAGAAGTAATGCTGACCGACTTCGCCACGCTCTCGCCCGCGGACACTCTGGAAGACGCGCTCGAGAAAGCCGTGCACACGCTGCAGGACGACTTTCCGGTGGTGCGCGGCAGCGACATGGTTGGCGTCGTCTCCCGGCAAAAGATTCTCGAAGCACTGCGCGCCGAAGGCAACGGCTATGTGCAGGCGGTGATGAACCGCATCTTCGACGTTGCCGCCAAACAGGAGTCGCTCGCCTCCGCCTTCCGCAAGCTCTCCGCGCACAATCTCAGCATCATTCCGGTTGTCGACCAACAGCAACTGGTCGGAATCGTCACCCTGCAGAATCTGATGCATTCCATGTCGCTGCTGGCCGAAAGCCGCAAATTGCGCCGGGAAGCGCTCGACTCCTAATTTTGTGCCAGGGGCGAAGCGCTTCGGTTCCCCCGCCTCGTTTTGACTTCCTTTCAGAATCAAATTCTTAGATTAACTTGGCGAAAGTTTTCGGGATATACTTCCGGGCGAAGACCGAGGCGATCGGCACGGGAGGAGAACGTGTTTGAGAGGGTGATTGCGCATGTCCAGAGGTATACCGTCATGGTCCTGGCGGTAATGCTCCTCCTCGTCGTGGTGCTCTCCACGGCCTACCTGGGCAGGCTGATCGCTGAAGAAGTCTGGAAGCCGCCCCGATTTTTCATTCCGGTAGATGGTCTACTCGAGATTTTTGGATATTTTCTGCTAGTGCTGATCGGAGTGGAGCTGCTGGAGACGTTGAGAGCGTACATAAAGAAAGACGTCATTCACGTACGGGTTGTCCTGGAAGTAGCGCTCATTGCCGTAGCGCGCAAGGCCATCATTGAAGAACCCAATGCCACACCCGCTTTGACCTTGTTCGGAGTGGCGGCCCTGATTCTGGCGTTGGGCGTCGCCTTTTACTTCGAGCGGCAAGCACAAAGATAGGTTAGCCTTTGGACAGACTCGCGTACACTTGCTGCGCCGCCCTCACCGCGCATCCGAACTCAACCGCCTTCCTCGTGGTTTCGGCGATTACATGTTCGAGAGCGGCGAGCACGCCGACTGTGTCCAGATAATCGTAGTAGCCAATGTGAGCGATGCGGAAAAGCTGCCCTTTCAACTCCGCATTGCCGTTGGCCACGACCGCGCCAAACTGCTCGCGGAAGCGTTTGCAGATGGCCGTGGAATCGGTACCAGTCGGCGCCGCGACGGCGGTCAGCGCGTCCGCGGGAGAACCCGGCGAGAACAACTTCAGCCCCAGCGCTTCGACGCCGGCGCGTGTCATAGCCGCGCACAACTCCGCGTTCGTGATCAGCGTGTCGCGCCCCGCCGCGAGGTTTCCATCTCCCATTTGACGCACATAATCGAGCGCTGCGGCCAGTCCGGCAAACAGGGAGGTCGCAGGTGTGGATGCCGTCTCCGCTTTGGCCGCCGCTTTGCGTTCCTTCCGCAGATCGAAGTAATACCGTGGAGACTTTGCCGTCTCCATGCGCTGCCACGCCCCCTCGCTGACGGCGCCATAGGCCAATCCGGGCGGGATCATCAGCGCCTTCTGCGAGCCGCCCAGGATGATGTCGATTCCCCAACCGTCGACATCGAAACGAGTCGTGCCCAATCCAGTAATCGCGTCGACGACCAATAAGGTGTCAGGCAACGCGCGCACCAGCTTTGCGATTGCCTCGACGTCATGCCGCGCGCCGGTGGAGCTTTCGGTCGCTTGCATATAAACGCAGCGTGTCTCGGGCGTCAGTTTGCGGCGCACGTCGTCCAAAGAAAAGGTTTCGCCATAGGGAGCGGTCACCGTCTCCACGGCGCAGCCAAACGCCTTGGCCAGCGCGGTCCAGCGTTCGCCGAACTTGCCGGCGGTCAATACCAGGACGCGGTCGCCCGGCGAAGTCAGGTTCGAGACCGAGGATTCCATGAAGCCCGTGCCCGACGAGGTCAGCACGAGCACATCGTTGTTGGTGCCGATGAACTCCTTCACATCCACCAGAACGCGCGTAAACAGGGCACGGAACTCAGCGGTGCGATGGTGCGCTCCGTAGGCAGCCATCGCCATCTGGGCTTGCGGCAGCAGGGGCGTTGGTCCGGGAGTGAAGAGTCTGTTTTTCTTGAGCATGAGATATCAGAATATTCGAAAGACTACGGATTCGGAAAGCGTGCATTGCGGACGAAGGCTACGAGCTGCGAGCTTCGAGCAACCGGTTCGCTCATAGCTCGCGGCTCGAAGCTCGTAGCGTTCTATAATTCTCGCATGCCCCTCATCGATCAGATCCAGAAAGACATCGTCGCAGCCATGAAGGCTCGCGAAGAGCAGCGCCTCTCCACCTTGCGCATGGTCAAAACTGCGCTTAAGAACAAAGAGATCGACAAGATGGCGCCGCTCGACGACAAGGAATCGCAACAAGTGCTCTCCACCCTGATCAAGCAGCGCAAGGACTCGGTCGAACAGTTCACCAAAGGCGGACGCCAGGAAATGGCCGACAAAGAAGCCGCCGAAATCAAGCTGATCGAGACTTACTTACCCAAGGAGGCGGGCGCAGAAGAAATCGTAGCCGGAGTCCGCGCGGCTATTGCCGAAATGACACCCGCGCCTGCGATGAAAGACATGGGCACGGTGATGAAAGCCACCATGGCCCGCTTCGCTGCCGCCGGCATGCGCGTCGACGGAAAAGTGGTCAGCGAGGCGGTTAAGAAGGAATTGGCGGGGAAGTAGGGATCGATCACTTTCCCCGTTGCCACTCCCGATACGCTTCGCTCTTCCCAATCCCGCGCTCTTTGGCCACTTTTTTCAACGCGGCTTTTTCGTCCGCGTTCTCTGCGGCCATGATTTCGCGCACACGCTGAGCCACGCTTACGGTCTCGGATGCGGCCGGAGTTGCTCCCTCTTCGGCCTTCGCAATCAGGAGCGTGATTTCGCCTTTGACTTCTCCGCGGGCCTTCAGTTGTTCGAGAATCTCTCCCGCGCGACCGCGCAGAAATTCCTCGTGAATCTTGGTTACCTCCCGCGCAACCACGACGTGGCGGGCTTCTCCTAGAACTCCGGAAACATCAGAAAGCGTCTCCAGCAGGCGGTGGGGGGCTTCGTAGAACACCTGCGTGCGCGGAGAGTCCTTCACGCTTTCCAGCAGCTTGCGGCGCTGTCCTGGCTTGGCCGGGAGAAAGCCGCTGAAGCGAAAAGAATCGGTAGGCAGGCCGCTCGCGACCAGAGCCGCCAGGAACGCCGAAGCTCCCGGAATCGGCACCACCGGCACATGATGCCGGATGGCGAGTGCGATCAGGCGAAACCCCGGATCGGAGATGCCGGGCATCCCCGCGTCGGTGACCAGAGCGATCTTGGCGCCACCTTCGAGGTCGACGACCAACTCGGAGGCTTTGGTCATCTCGTTGTGCTCATGATAGCTGACCAGGCGCGTCTGGATGCCGTAATGGCTGAGCAGTTTCAGGGTCTGGCGTGTGTCCTCGCAGGCGATCAGGTCAACTTCTTTGAGCACGCGCAGTGCGCGCAGAGTAATGTCTTCAAGATTGCCGATAGGCGTGGCCACGAGGTAGAGCGAGGGGCCGCCGATCTTGTTCTGGTCGGAGGCTTCGCCGCTACGCGATCCCTGCATCTGGAGAGTCTAGCAAGAAGCTGGGACGCGTGCCGTCACGGTACGGACTGAAGGTTTAAACTACAAGGTGCTGCTGGCGGAACCACGCCGATCAACTTCCAGCTTCGCCTTTCATTCGCTTCGTGCTAAACTGACCAAAACTGATGTGACAGCCAACACTTCACGTTCCAGCCCGCGGGTGTAGGCTCAGATTCCAGATTCATAAACAGGAGCAGCCATCATGACCGAAGAGCGGAACAACGAACGTAGCAGGTTAGAAGAGCGCAGCACCGAACGCAACAACGAGCGTGTCAAAGCAATCGATCTCGCATTCGCGCAGATTGAAAAGCAGTTTGGCAAAGGCTCCATTATGCGGCTGGGGTCGAAGGAAGCCATCGTCCCCATCGCAGTGATCTCGACGGGCGCGATTTCGTTCGATGCCGCGCTGGGTGTGGGCGGTGTGCCGCGCGGCCGTGTGATTGAAATCTTTGGTCCGGAGTCGTCCGGGAAAACCACCATTGCCCTGCAAGTGATTGCCGAGGCGCAAAAGGCTGGAGGCATGGCGGCCTTCGTCGATGCCGAACACGCCCTCGATCCGGGCTACGCGAAGAAGTTGGGCGTGGACGTCGATAACCTGCTGGTCTCGCAACCCGACTATGGCGAGCAGGCGCTCGAAATTACCGAAGCGCTGGTGCGCTCGAATGCTATCGACGTGCTGGTAGTGGACTCGGTAGCGGCGCTGGTTCCGAAGGCCGAACTGGATGGTGAAATGGGTGACAGCCACATGGGCCTGCAGGCGCGCCTGATGTCGCAAGCGCTGCGCAAGCTGACCGGGACGGTGGCCAAGTCGCGCACCTGCCTGATCTTCATCAATCAGATCCGCGAAAAAATCGGTGTGATGTTTGGCAACCCGGAAACTACCACCGGCGGGCGCGCGCTGAAGTTCTATTCGTCGGTGCGCATTGACATTCGCCGCATTGCGGCCATCAAAGAAGGAGACGTGGTCACTGGCTCGCGCACCCGAGTCAAAGTCGTGAAGAACAAAGTGGCGGCGCCGTTCCGCGAAGCCGAATTCGACATCCTTTACGGTGAAGGCATTTCGCGGGAGGGCGATCTGCTTGATCTGGCCGTGAACAGCAATATCCTGGAGAAGTCGGGCTCGTGGTTCAGCTACAAGGGCGAGCGCATCGGCCAGGGACGCGAGAATGCTCGCGCTTTCCTCAAAGAGAATAAAGACACCATGGCGAAGCTCGATGTCGAAGTCCGCAAAGCGCTGGGATTGACCCCGGCGGCAGCGTCGCCGACTCCGGCAGTGGTTCCGGCGCAAGCCACCGGCACCCAGGGACGGGTCACAACGATGCCGACGGCGGCCGAAGCGGGAAAAGTGCCGGCGGCGAGAAGATAGCTGCGAACAAATCTTTCAGCCCGATCGATTTTAGACTGCGTTGCATAGGAGACGTCGCGCCGTCATTACAAGAATTGTCATCGTGACCCTGAGCTTGCCGAAGGGGAAGGACCTGCTTCTTGTGGGCAGCAACTGGACGTTTTGGCTCGCCTTCTTTGTAAAAACCGAGCCACTGCCCACGGCTCGCGTCCGCTTTGACGCTCCGGAAATCCGCCTGTTAAACTAAACAATTGTCATCCTACCGTTAAGCGAAGAAGGAAACCCGTGCGCGCAGAAGCCCGGCATCAACTGAAGCAAGACCGCTTCAGCAAGGTCACGCTCGAAGCAGCGGAGAACGCCGCCCACTGGAGCGAGGAGCACAAGGCGAAACTCATCGTCATTGTGGTTGCGGTTGTGGTCCTGGCGGCGATCGGATTTGGCGGCTGGTACTACGTCAATACGCAGGACGAAAAAGCGAGCGCCGAGCTTTCGACGGCGGTCCGCACCTTTGAAACGCCGGTGCGTCCAGCGGGCGTGCCCGCGCAACCGGGGTATGACAGTTTCGCGTCTTCGCAAGAGCGCGCGACGGCGGCGCGCAAACAGTTCCAGGACATCGTCGATAAGTATCCGCACACTCACACGGCCGACATGGCGCGCTATTTTGTGGAATTGGCGTCGGCACAGCTGAACGACAACGCAGCCGCGGAACGCAATCTGCAAGAGGCGGCTCGTTCTTCGAACGCCGACCTTGCGGCTTTGGGCAAGCTCGCGCTGGCTTCCGTTTATCGCGCCGAGAATAAGGACACGCAGGCAGTCGATCTTTATAAGCAGTTGATCGATAAGCCTACGATCGTTGTCAGCAAGGTGACGGCGCAAATCGAACTGGCCGGGTTCTACGAGTCGCGCCAGAAGCCAGACGAAGCCAAAAGGCTCTACGACCAGGTAGCGAAAGAAAATCCGGCCACCGAAGCGGCGTCGCTGGCGCAGCGCAAAGCAGCCGCGCTGAAGCGCTAGTTCTCATATTTTTCTCAAGTAGTTCTCAACCGGAAGTTCCTGCCGTGGCGATGCGGCGCAGGCACGCGATAAGCCGCTCTCCGTCCTCGGCGGTGTTGTAGACGTGCGGCGTTACCCGAATTGAGCTTCCGCGGATGCTGACGAACACTTTCTCTCTGGCCAGCATTTCGGGAAGCTCCCTCGGGATCGCTTCGTTCCTCCGTAGCGCGAGGTAGTGAGGCGCGCGAAACGGTTCAGCGGGAGCAAAGAATCCCAAGCTCGCCGCAGCGTTCTGCAGTTGACGATTGAGCGCGCCGACCGTCTCCGAGACCTGCCCGACTTTCCATTCCAGCAACTGCTTCATGGCGCGCACAGCGGCGGGCAGCAGCGCGAAGTTCGCGCGCTCGCCCATATCAAATCGCCGCGCCCCGGCATCGTAATTTTCGGTGTACAGGATGAGACTCGAGAAATCGCGAGCGTTGGCGCGCTGAATCCAATTCTCTTCCAGCGGTATTCCCCCATGCCATTTTGGAGCGACATAAAGAAGCCCGACGGCATACGGCCCGAGCAGCCACTTGTAGCCGGCGGCGACGGCGAAATCCGGCTGCACGTCGCGCACGCTGAAAGGCAGCGCGCCGAGCGACTGCGTAAGATCGAGAACGAGCGCGGCCCCAAGCTTGCGGCACGCTTCGCCAATGCGGACAAGATCCAGTCTGCCGCCGCTGGTCCACTGCACGTGTGGGAGCGCGGCAACAGCTACCTCATCGGTCAAAGCTCTCATGACGGCGGCAGTCCAATCGTCATCCTCCGGCCACGCGACGACCTTCAAAGACGCGCCCGTTTCCTCTAGCAGACGTTGCCACGGATAGTAGTTGGACGGGAACTGCTCCTCGAGCACGAGCACGCTCTGGCCCTTCCTGATGGGCACATTACGCGCGGCGGTCGAGACGCCGTAGCTCGCCGAGGGAACGATGGCGATACAATCGGCATAGCAGTCAGCCAGCTGAGCCGCGACACCGCGAAATTCTTCCGCGCCGCTGAAAAACTGATCTGGCGTAATCAGCCAAGGATGCGTTTTGCGGCCGAGGCCTGCAGTTCCAGCCTCCAGCGCAGGCTTCATCAGCGGCGACATGTAAGCGCAGTTCAGGTAGGCGACATTATCGGGGATATCGAAGAGATGGCGCTGGCTGGGAAGCATGGGGGTTAGTCTTTGGATTTCGACTTGGCTACCAGTGTATCAACGCAGAAAGGAAGAGTGCCGCATCGCGGAGCACTTGCGGGATTTCTGCCCTTGACAGACCGCTCGGTCGGTTGTAGTATCTGATGCCAAGTTTGCTCTTTATCGAGCAAATCGGAATTTCATGCAGAGTGGCTGAGGGACGAGCCCTAGGACGCCACGGCAACCGGATAGAGATCATATATCTCAATTGCAGGTGCCAACTCTCGCCCGGTAACGGGGACCATGAGATTCGGGGTAGCGAAATTTGATTCGCATTTCCCGGACCTCTTTTCCCATTCGGAAAAGGGGTTTTGTATTAACTGGGTATTTTTTCCCGGCTCGTCCCGCAGTCGCAGAAAGAAGTTGCACAATGGAGACGAGCACGTACCAGCTCCGCTGCCGCGAATGCGGCAAAACCTGGGGCAATCAGCCGCGCAGTATCTGCGAAGACTGTTTCTCACCGCTAGAAGTCACCTACGACTACGATTCGATTCGTTCGCGCATTTCACGCGACCTGTTTGCCTCGCGCG
Source organism: uncultured Acidobacteriaceae bacterium (assembly GCA_963747545.1). Classification (GTDB taxonomy): domain Bacteria; phylum Acidobacteriota; class Terriglobia; order Terriglobales; family Acidobacteriaceae; genus Acidiflorens. The sequence continues at coordinate 1,711,574 of CAVVFQ010000007.1, forward strand.
CACCGAACATATGGCGCTATCGCGAGCTATTGCCGCTGCCGGCGGGATTTCAACCGTCGCTGCCGGTGGGCTACACGCCGCTGGTGAGCGCTCCGCAGCTCGGCGACAGGATCGGATCGCGGAGGCTGTTCGTCAAGAACGATGCGGTTTGCCTGCCCACTTTGAGCTTCAAAGACCGTGTGGTTGCGGTCGCGTTGGCCAATGCCCGCAGCTTCGGATTCGATACGGTCGCTTGCTCGTCCACGGGCAACCTGGCTAACTCCGTCGCGGCGCAAGCGGCTCGCGATGGCTTCAAGGCGTGGATTTTTATTCCTTCGGATCTTGAGCCCGCGAAGATTCTGGGCACCCAAGTGTTTGGCGCGGAACTGGTGCGCATCAACGGCAGCTACGACCACGTCAATCGCCTGTGCTCCCAGATCGCCGACGAACACCGCTGGGGATTTGTGAACGTGAATCTTCGTCCGTATTACGCCGAGGGCTCAAAGACGGTGGGCTATGAAATCGCCGAGCAACTGGGCTGGCGCCTGCCCGATAACGTTGTGGTGCCGATGGCGGGCGGGTCTTTGATCACCAAGATCAAAAAGGCGTTTGATGAATTGATCTTGCTGGGACTGGTTGATCCGAAGCCGGTGAAATTCTTTGGCGCGCAAGCGACAGGATGCTCGCCGATTTCGACTGCGATCAAGCAGTACAGCAGCGAGATTGAACCGCAGCGTCCGAAGACGATTGCGCGGTCGCTGGCGATCGGCAATCCCGCCGACGGCCATTACGCGTTGAAGGCCATCACCAAAAGCGGAGGATGGGCGGAAGACATTTCCGATCACGAAGTTGTCAGTGGTATTCAGTTGCTGGCGGAGAGCGAAGGCATCTTCACCGAGACCGCGGGCGGCGTAACGGTAGGAACTGCGCGCAAACTCATCCAGCAGGACCGCATTCTACCCGATGAAACTACCGTGCTCTGCATTACCGGCAACGGACTCAAGACCACCGACGTGCTGGCGGACAAGTATCAAGTAGAGATTCCGATCGCTCCGAAGCTTGCCGAGTTCGAAGCGTATCTAGCGGCCAAGGCAGCGGCACTGCCGGCCACCTTGGTAGAGACAGCAATCGCCGCTCATTAGTTGTTTTGTGTAGAGACGCGGCTTGCCGCGTCTCCTGCGGCGTCCCAACGAGACGGGACAAGCCCCGGCTCTACAACCAGTCATCACCGCTTTTTGCTAGGAGGCCCTTAATGAGCATCACGGTTCAGATTCCCACAGCGTTGCGGCGGCTTACTTCCGGAACACCGCGCGTAGTTTGCTCGGCCACAAACCTCAGTGAGCTGTTCTCGGAACTCGACCAGCAGTTCCCCGACTTGAAGCCCCATCTGCGGGACGAAGCGGGCGAAACGCGACGGTTCCTGAATATTTATGTGAATGAGGAAGATATTCGCTTCCTGGGAGGCGCTTCGTATTCGTTTCAGGATGGCGACGAGGTGCTGCTGGTGCCCTCGATCGCGGGCGGGATGCAGTAGACCAATCTTGCCCGGCCACTCTCAGGGGCTGAAACTGTCGGTTAGTGCCTCGCCCGGTCTCGTCAGCAGTCATGCGCGCAAGGACAAATTGATGGCGATACGTTTGATCCTTTAGTTCGTTCCGTGTTGCCGTTTCCACGCAGCCACCTGTTCTTCTGCCTCGCCCAGTTGTTCTTTGCTGAGAAGTAGCGCGACCGTTTTCAGCCTGTCATGGGGATCTATATAACCGCCCGAACTGGCGATTTTTAGCCATCTGTAAGCGTTCACGTAGTCGAAATTGGAGAGGTATGTCTCGCCCAAGAAGTACTGTGCCGGAACGAGACTCTCCGCTGCCTTGCGATACCAATCAATGGCCTGTGCTCGGTCCGGTGCCTGCCTAGCAACGCCGTATTCGCAGGCGCACCCGATGATGAATTGGGCCTTCGCTTCACCCTTGTAAGCCTTCTTTAGCAAGTCTTTGATGTCCCGAGAATCGATGTTCGGCGCGCAAGGAACGTGATAGACGCCCGGTCCGGGATGGGCTACTGAAACCACCGTGGCTGGAATCCGGAAGTTCACAACGAGTCCGATCTCAACCGACACTGGTATCCCGAACTTGGTGGCCGGCTCAAATCTCCAATGCCCAACGGTCTCAACGGCGGATTGGTCAAGCCCCGGGTCAAGGCTCTTCACGACGCGTATATTATTGGTCGTCCCGTCTGGGAGCACGTTAAGCGTCAGAGAGACCTCTCCCGTAATACGCTTCCCCCATGCCTCCGCTGCATAGGTTGGCTCGGGCGTGAAAATCCGCCGGGGAGCGGTGACATCACCGCCAACCTTGTACACGGGCCCTGGTTGATTCTCTTGCCCTGCTGCAAGGCACGCCGCGAGCCCGACAGGTAATATCCACGTCCACTGCTGTATCGTCCGCCATGCTTTGGTCGTCATGCTATTCGATTCATTTTAGCCCTTTAAGTTCGTGTAGGCATACCGTCGTTGCATCCGCCCTTTACCGGCTCGCGCCAGCCCTTTCCTGTATCTTCTCCCTATCTCCATACAATATTTCAAGCCCCCATTCGTCTACATGACTAGATGGCCGAGGCGCTGAGAAGACAGTGGGCGATGGCAGAGCAAGACCAGCGGATCTCTGAAGCGATCGAGCGGGAGCAATCCCGGCTGCGCAATTTCATTCGCAGACGCGTGGCCGACCGCGATGACGCAGAAGACGTCTTACAGGATGTCTTCTACGAACTCGTCGAGGCCTATCGCCTGATGAAGCCGGTGGAACAGGTTACCGCCTGGCTGTTCCGAGTGGCCCGCAATCGGATCATCGACCTCTTCCGCAAGAGAAGTCGGGAGGCGCTGAAGAACCAGCCAGCGGTCACAGAGGACGGGGAAACGCTTCCGCTGGAAGAGTTGCTGCCGTCGCCCGATGCTGGACCGGACGCGGCATACGCACGAAGTGTGTTGCTGGACGAACTGGACGCCGCCGTGGATGAATTGCCGGACGAGCAGCGCGAGGTATTCGTCGCCCACGAACTGATGGGTTACAGCTTCAAGGAAATTGCCGGACAAACCGGCGTGAGCGTAAACACGTTGCTCTCTCGCAAGCACTATGCAGTTCTTTATTTGCGCGAGCGGCTCCAGGCCATCCACGACGAATTTACGAAGACGTAATTTGTGAAGACATGAGGACAAGGGATATGAAAAGAAATTGGGCTTCTTGGGTACTGAAGATCGCGCTGTTTGCCACGCTGTTCGTCGCTGTATTCGGCTATGTGGTGATGCGTCTGTGGAATTGGCTGATGCCGGCTCTCTTTGGCTGGCACGTCATCGGCTTCTGGCAGGCGATCGGCATTTTGGTGCTTAGCAAGATCCTCTTCGGCGGATTCCATGGCCGGCACGGCCGGAATATGCACTGGCGCCGCCGCATGATGGAACGCTGGGAGAAGATGACTCCGGAAGAGCGCGAGAAATTCCGCCAATCCATGGGAGGCACTATGCGCGGTCGCTGCGTGTCGTTTGAAGCACGTGAAGCACCCGCTGCGGCACCCAAGGCGTAAGGAGATCGTACCCTGATGGCGCTGGCCCTCCGTTTCGCCTCTGCGTACTCGTTTGAGCCCACAGGTGTGTTATAATCTAACTAACCGGTTAATTATATGAAAGCAGCCGCCAAGCTGGACCGACGACTCGCCCGCCCCCACACCAACGGGCATGGTGGAACGGCGCGCCTGGGAACTCGCGGACGGCCCGAAGAGAGCCGGGCGGCAATCCTGAAGGCGGCGGTGGCGGAATTCGCTGAGCATGGCATCGCGGGGGCCCGCACGGATGCCATCGCGCGCGCGGCGCACGTCAACAAGGCGCTGCTCTATTACTACTTCAAAGACAAAGATTCTCTGTACGAAGCGGTGCTCGACCAAGTCTTCAGCGGATTGCGGGCGCGGGTGATGCCGGTGCTCGAAAGCAAAGCGCCTCCACGGCAGAAAATGCTGGAATATCTGGGCGCATATTTCGATTACATCGCTGCGAATCCACGGTTTCCGCGGGTGGTGCAAGGGGAGTGGATGCGATCGGGTGCGAAAAGCAACCCGCCCATGCAGCGCATTGCCAGGGAATATTTCGTTCCAATCTTCAGGAAGTTGGTCGAGGTGTTGCGGCAGGGGATTGCAGCGGGGGAATTTCGAGCGGTGAACCCAATGGATTTTGTTCCGTCGGTGGCCGGGATAATTGTTTTTTATTTCAGCGCGGCGCCGTTGATGAAGACGCTGATGAAGGTGGACCCGTTGTCGGAGGAGCGGATTCGGGAGCGGCGGGCGTTTGTACTGGATTTTATTTCGGCGGCGCTGTTTGCGTGAACACCGCCGAGACGGGGTGTACGCCGAGAAGGCGAACCTGCAAGGAGATTTGCGATGAGTGCTCGGAATAAATTCTTAATTATTTTGGCGATCATTTTGGCGATTGCTTCGACGTACTACTTCTTTTCCACTCCTGGCGGAAAGGATCTGGTGCTGGTGGGAACGGTGGATGCCAACCAGATCGTAGTGAGTCCGCAGATTCAGGGGCGGATTCTGAAGCTGCTGGTGGAAGAAGGAACGCCGGTCAAGCAGGCTGATCTGATTGCGCTGCTCGATCCATCCGAGTTGGAGGCGGAGGAGCGCGCGGCGGCGGCGACGATTGGCAGTTTGCGGTCGCAGGTGAACGCGAGCGAATACACGCGGCAATCGACGAAAGGATCGACATCCGGAGACGTGGAGAACTCGCAGGCAAAGTTGCAATCGGCGCGGGCGCAACTGGCGCAGGCGGAAGCAACCTTGACGCGTGTCGAGAGCGACAGCCGGCGGACGATCGGGCTGGCAGCGGCGGGAGTGGCGTCCGATCAGGACCGGGTGCAGGCGGAGATGAATCTGAAGGCGCAAGAGGCGAGCGTGCAGTCGCTGAGGGATCAGGTATCGGCGGCACAGGCGGATCTGAATTCGGCGATGGCGCGCACCAATCAGGCGACGGCGGCGCAGAGCACCGTGGAATCGACGCGGGCGCAGATGGAAAACTCGGTGGCCATGTTGAAGGAAGCGGAAGTACGGCTGGGATATACGAAGATTTACGCTCCAGTGACGGGGACGGTGCTGGTGCGAGCGGCGCGCGAAGGCGAAGTGGTGAATGCGGGGCAGGCGATCGTGACAGTGGTGGATTTCAGCGACACCTGGGCGTTCGCCGCGATTCCCGAGACCGATGCCGATCATATCGGGATTGGGGATACGCTGCGGGTGCGGCTGCCCGGAGGCACTGTGGTTCCGGGAAGAGTTTTCTATAAGGCGGCGGAAGCGGATTTCGCCACGCAGCGCGATGTGGGGCGGCGGAAGAGGGATATCAGGACGATAGCGCTGAAGGTACGGCTCGAGAATCCGAAGGGCGCTTATGTGCCTGGGATGACGGCGGAAGTGCTGGTGAGCCCGGAAGAGTTGAAGGGGGCGCCGAAGAGCGCGGAAGCGGCGGGGAAGCCATGAGTGCGGACGTAAATCAGAAGAACAACGGCGCGCCCGTTTTAGCTGCGGAGTTCAGTAAGGTCGAAGTAGCGGCGGATGCTCCGAATGCGATTGATGTGTCGCACATCGTGAAGAAGTATGGGGACTTCACAGCGGTTGACGATATTTCCTTTACGGTCAAAGAGGGAGAAATTTTTGGGCTTCTGGGGCCGAATGGGGCGGGGAAATCGACACTGATCCGAATGATGACCACGCTGATTCCGATCACGGCGGGCAGAGCGCTGGTTGCGGGGCACGATGTGGCTCGCGATCCGAATGCGGTGCGGCAGACGATTGGAGTGATTCCGCAGGCGCTCACCAGCGATCTGGATTTGACGGTGGAAGAGAATCTGAATATTTATGCAAAGCTCTATGACGTCCCGACGAAGCGGCGTAAAGAGGCGATTGCGGAACTGCTGGAGACGGTGGACCTGACGAAGTGGCGTGGCGCGCAGACGAAAACGCTGTCGGGCGGGATGCGGCGGCGTTTGGAGATCGCTCGCGGGCTGGTGCATAGTCCGAAGATTTTTTTTCTGGACGAGCCCACGACCGGGCTGGATCCGGTATCGCGCGTGGCAGTGTGGGAGATGCTGTCGAACATCAAGGCGAAGCGCAATCTTACGATTTTGATCACCACACACTACATGGACGAAGCCGACCGGCTGTGTAATCGGATTGCGATTGTCGATCACGGAAAACTCGTCGCGCTGGATACTCCGGAAGCCTTGAAAGCCAGCGTGCCGGGATCAAATGTGATTGAGGCGCACTTCGACCATCCACCGGCCGATTGGGAAGAGCGGCTGCGAGCATTGCCGGGGGTGACGTCGGTGCAGAACGAAAGCTCTGGAATGTTCCGGGTGCTGACGTCGAATGGGTCGGGCACGACCACGGATCTGGTGGAGATGGCGGTGGTAGCGGCGGTGCCGCTGAAGACGCTGACGGTGCAGAACACCACGCTCGACGATGTGTTTGTCCACTACACCGGACGGCAGTTGCGCGATGAGTTGGTAAAGGCATACGGATACCAGATGCCGCAGAGACCGGGGTTGCAGCCATGAATCGGATGATGGCGATTATCGAGCGCGAGATGCGCAAGTTTTTCCGGTCACCGACGCTGATGATGGTATCGATGGTCATGCCGCTGGTGCAGTTGATCGTCCTGGGGAATGCATTTGGCGGAAAGATCCGGGACGCGAAGATGGGCATCGTTGACGAGGATCATGGGACGCAGGCGATCCGGATCAAGGAAGCGTTTGACGCGGTGCGGGCGAATATGCGGACGTTTATCGCGATCCCATATAGCAGTGAAGTGCAGGCCAGGGAGGCCGTGCGCAACGGAGAGATTCAGGGTGCGGTGATTATTCCGGCCCAATATTCGAAGATGGTTTACGAGAAGAATCGTCCTCGGATTGCGCTGATTGTGGACAACAGCGACAACTTCATGAGTTCGACGCTCGAAGACGAGATGACCAGCTTGACGGATGCGTTGAACCAGCCCAATGTGTCTCCGCGCCTGCTGCAGCAGACGGCGCTCGAGGTGGTGGAACTGTATCCATACATTGAGTACATGAAGTTCCTGCTGCCGGGATCGATCTCACTGGCGATGTTCGTGTCGGTAATGATCGGCGGCGGGATGCTCTATATCGACGATAAGGCGCGCGGCGTTCATGAGGGATATCTGGTTACTCCGATCACCAAGGCGGAGCTGGTCTTTGGACTGAACGGCGCTGGAGCGATCAAGGCCGTGATGACGGGAGTGGTGATTACGGTGGTCGGGTCGCTGATTGCGGGCGTGGGAACGATATTCAACCCGGGGACGATACTGGGCTTGCTGATCATGATCGTGCTGACCTCAGTTGCGTTCAATTCGATGATGTTCCTGTTGATGGCGCGGGTTGAGGACCCGCTGGTGCCGCGGGCGATGTTCGGGATTCTGAACACGCTGCTGTTTTTTCCCAGCGGAGCGATTTATCCGGTAGAAGCGTTTCCGGCATGGCTGCGGGGGATCGCGAAAGTGGATCCGTTTACGTATGCGGTGCACGGATTCAAGTCGCTGCTGTTGAAGGAAACGGGGCTGGGGGCAATTGTCCCGGACATGATTTATCTGTCGATCTTCGCGGTGGTGACGCTGGCGGCAGCGGTGCCGCTGTTTAAGCGCACGCTGTAGGGAGCGGTCGTTGGTCGCTCGTCGTTGGTCGTTCGCTTCTCGCTTTTGACCGCTCTGACAACTCGCTTGATCCGCTGTACTTGTGGATCGGGGCTAGGACGCGAAACCTGGGTGAACCCCCCTCCCCCCCGGCAATAACCCAGTTGACGCACATGTACTTTCTACGCTACTTTTGATTGCCGTGACAGGGCTAATGTGGGTATTGTCCTATCCAAGCGAGGCTGATGCCCGTGGGGCTGAGGTATTTGGTTCGTTGGCCCGGGTCATCGCTCGCGAAGGAAAGAAGGTAAGCGACCTCGGTGTAATAAACGGTCACTCCAGTTCCGATGTAAGCAATACATCCGACGGCAAATTGTGGTCGCCGCTGGTATTTGGAATCTTCATTCCAAGCGATCACGTTTTTAGTTCTCGTTCCAGCTTCGCCGGGAAATACGGCATTTTCGACAAGTTCTGGTCTATTGATTCCACGTGGAATCTCCTGGCACATCCGGTCTGCCAAGGGTACGTTAACGGATGGCTTATTCGTTTCACTAAAAACAAATTTCGGCGGCATGAACAATCCAACGGAGCTACCGAAATTTCTGACATTGATATCGAACGCTATGTTCGTCGGGAACTCGTGAGTTTGGGTGATTTTCGGATTGTCCATAGCGGAGAGCCATGGACGCGTTTGGGCTTCGATGGCTTGCTGAGCTATTTCATTGGCATGGCGATTTGTGCGCAAGATCAGTATCGTTACGCCGAAGTATCCGGCGAGAACAACAGCGCTGATAACCTCTACCACAAACTTAATCGTTTTGCGCCTCTCTTTTTTCTCCCTCTTGCGTTCTTCTTGATCGCTAAGGGGTGGAGAGAAGCACATTATGGGGACCGGCCTGTCTGGCTGGGACTGGCAATTTGGGGGAGCGGGCTGCTGTTGGAAACGAGTGCTATCGTGTGGTTTGGGCTTTGTTGCTGACAGAAGCCCTAGCAGATATGCTATGAAAAACCCCATATGAAGCAACCAGAATACACCGAAGGCCCGGAAGCACTAGAGAACTTCAAGCGGCTTGCGACCGCGATTCTACAGGCTCCGGCCAAAAAGAAAAAGAGGCAGACTAAGAAGTCCGCCTCTCGAAAGAAACCGCCGAAATCCGACAGGGACTAGAACGGTACCTGTGGCGTTTCCCGCGTCCCTGTCGGCGCGTGATGTGGCGATTGGCTCTTGCCTGTTAGATCGCTGTAGGTGAGGCGACGGCCAAGGACTTGAGCCATTGCAGCTGCGAAGCGGTCAGAGTCATTTAGCTTGCGGTCGCCGTCCTTACGATGGTTGTAACGGAAAACTTGTTCGTCAACGTAGCGTGAAAGATGAAAAGGTTCCACAGCAACGTAGGTGCCGCGCAGAGATCGCTTGAGAAGCGACCAGAAATTTTCCATGCCGTTGACGTGGACCTGTCCGCGAACGTAAGCCTCAGTCTTGTTGACTACGTCATGCACAAAACGCCGCCGCATTCCGCCGTCATATGCGACCGCGCTGTCGGTGTATACCGTGCTCCCAAACTTCACGTTCTTGAGAATCTCATTCTGCAAAGTCTCGCGGGTCACGTTCGGCACCACAGTAGCGCGAACCTGCCGCAGATTGCGGTCGAGGATGCCCTGCACAATCGTCTTGCCAGTCGAGGCTCCAACAAATCCCTCTTGCGCTGCAAACTTCGCGCGGCGGGAACGGTGCATGTTCTTGACCTTGCCGCCAACAAAGGTTTCATCCACTTCCAACTGGCTGCCTTCGCCGCCGATCTTGCTCGCATCAAAGGAATGCTTTCTCATGACTTCGCGGATACGTTGAAGCATGAACCATGCCGTCGTTTGGGTCACGCCCAGAGCACGGCCAAGTTCGTGAGAGCTGATTCCGTTCTTCGCATTCGCCAGCAGCCAGAACGCTGCCATCCACTTGTCGAGTCCAAGAGGCGAGTCTTCGAAGATGGTCTTAACTTTGAGCGTAAACTGCCGCTTGCATGCGTAGCAGAACCACAGTTTGCGGGTCTTGATAAACGAGTTCTTGGCCGCATTGCAGCGTGGGCAGACAATGACTCCATCCGGCCAACGCAGTTTCTTGGCAAACTCAAAAGCGCGGTCAGGATCGGCAAAGTAGGCAATCGCCTCTTGCAGCGTTTTCGGCTCTGGGAGTGTGTCCATGACCAAAACGATACCACAAGAGCACATGTGTGTCAACTAGTTTATTGCCCTCCCCCCCTATTTTTAGCTAAAATATTCACAAATAAGGACTTAGTTGTAAAATATTCTGGAATAAGGACTTAACGCTCTGATTCACAAAATGGAAAAGGGTGGGGAGTCATCCCGCACCCTTTTGGTCTAGATTTCTTCTCTATAGTTCTATTATATCAATTCCGACCTTCCGACCCGACAAAGTTTCCGACTTTATTTTCCTCACCGATTCATTGGCTTAGCGGGAAAATCGGCAAAACGGGGGCTTGACAACGTTTCGCCGAAGGCGAAAAGCGCCATGGGGGTTCTCTGGTTGGCAGTTCGCTCAAAAGGCTCTCTTGGCGTTTGCCAAAAAAAACCGTCAGGGGTCAATGAGCGCTAACGCCTTGTTGCAACATCTAAGTGTTTCTGGACGCAACGACACGGAGGAGTCTCAACATGATCACCCGAATCTGGCATGGCGCGACCCCCGCAACCAAAAGCGACGAGTACCTAAACCTGATGCGAACCGTCGCCATCCCCGATTACCGTTCGACTCCCGGAAACAAAGGCGCTTATGCGCTACGTCGTATCGAGGGTGATACCGCACATTTTTTGATGGTCACGTTCTGGGAATCCGAGGTAGCGATCCGCGCGTTCGCCGGAGAAGACATCAGCCTGGCGAAGTACTACGACTTCGACAAGGATTTCCTGCTCGAACTGGAGCCGCACTCCACACACTACGAGATGTACGACCGGTAAACCCCACGCAGAGTTTCGGGTTCTGAGCGCTAACGCCTGTTAACAGCAGTTACCGTCGTAAGCCGCAAGTCTGCCGCTGAAATGCTCTAATTTCAAGCAGGACGTGAGAGTGCTTACATGGCCCAGTGCTCAGATTGCGGATGTAATCTCCCCAACTCCCAGACGCTCTGCAAAGGATGCTACGATGCGAGATATTCGCGGATAGGCCAGCCAAGAAAATCGAAATCCTTCCGGGAGAGACTGACCCGGCAAAATGTACTGGGCTTCCTAGGTCTATTTGTCTTCGGCTTTCTCTTATTCCGAGTCTCAGGCAACACTCTCGTCATGGGCTATCGCCGTCATGTGATGCCGACGACGACCGCTCTCTTGGTCTCGTTTGTGCTCGCATCAATTGCCTTCTACGTGGAGAGCAGCAGGCAAAGATGACTTGGCCGAGTTTTCTTGGTTTCGCTTCCTCATACGTGGCGAAACATCGCGATTTCACTCGCGATCCGGGTTCTGAGTGAAATCGCCTGTGGCTGTTGAAAAACCCTGTGTTTGGAGCGCCCTTGTGCTGGGCGTGTGGGCGGAGCCGAGTCGTTCTTCCCGTTTCTAGGTGGCGAGAACCGTTTGGGCTGGTGGTTGACTGAGGAAGCGCACCAATCGCTTGATGTTCTGCGCTGCCGCTGCCAGAAAGAACTGCTCGCGAACGAACTTCATGCGTCGTAAACGTAGGCGACGCAGGCCGATCTGATTCTTCAGTTCCGCAAACAGCGCCTCAACTTTCTTGCGCTGGCGCTGTGCCTTGAAAAACTCGGGTGTGTTCGCCAACTCCCGTGCGCGTTGTCGTGCCGACTCATGGATGTGAATGGCGAGATACTTATATTGTCCGCTCGTGCATTGCGCTTTTTGTGAGCACGCCCCACAGCGCTTGGCGCTGCCGATATAGGCATGGGCACGATTGCGAACGTTCAAGCCGACGTAGTTCAGTTGCTCTCCGGCCGGGCAACGATAGCTGTTGCTTTCCGGCAGGTAGGTAAATCGCTCCGGGCCATAGCCGGGGTTGTTCTTTCGCAGAGCGCTGTCTCGCGTGCGCATGTAAGGCGTGATGCCACGATCCAGCAACCATTGCAGAAACTCCCCATTGCCATAAGTCGCATCGGCTGCGATCGAGGACGGCTCTCGTCCTTGCCTCTGGGCAAAGCGGGTGAGCATGTCTTGCGCCGCGACCGTTTCCTGACTCAGACGCGCCGCCGTGGCCTGCACTCCGACGATCACACAACTGTCGTTATCCACCAGATAGTTGTCGTAATAACCGAGACGAGCGGGCGTGCCGCCTTTGGTCGCGTAGGTGGAATCGGGATCGGTGGTCGATACCTGATCCTGCTCGTGCACTGGCTCTTCCACCGGGTTTTGCTCTTCCACTTCCCGCAGATACCGGCGCACGGTCTGATGGACCTGGGCTGCCTCCGCCAACTGCTCTCGCGGAATGCGACTCTCCTTGGCCGCATTCGCCTCCACGAAACTGCCATCGACCGACAGGTGCTTGCCCTGTACCAGTCCCGCTTCCACGCACTGAAGCACGATCTGCTCGAACAACTGCTCGAACAGCTTCGACTCCTGAAACCGCCCGTGCCGGTTCTTCGAAAAGGTGGAGTGATGCGGGATCTCCTGATCGAAACCTAAACCCGTGAACCACCGCCACGCCAGATGCATGCGCAGCTCTTCCACCAGCTTCCGCTCGCTGGTGATGCCATACAGATACCCGATCAGCAGAATGCGCAGCAGAAGTTCGGGATCAATCGACGGTCGGCCTGTCTCGCTGTAACTCTGCTTCAACCTCTCGCGCACAAAGTCAAAGCTGATGTGTTTGTCGATCAGCCGCAGCAGATGGTTTTCAGGAACCTGATCTTCCAGGCGGAAGTAATAGAACAGCGCTTCGGTGCGCTCGTGTTGCCCCATCATGACTAGCAAACCTCCGGCAATGGCGATCCACAGCATGGCAAGCATTCCTCCTTCTTATTACCATGCTTCTGCCGTCATTCCGACCGCTAATCTCAGTGACTTTTTCAACACCCACGCCTGTTAACAACAGTCAGCGTAAAATTAACGCCACCAAAATCCGCATGCGGACGTTTCCGAAGGCATTATCGAAATTCCGAGACATCGTAAACGAGCGCGGACAGTGCTTGCGAAAGCTCCCGTTTGAAGAGCTGAAGCGACTGGGTGGCAGTCCAGCCGAGCATCTCACAGTTGAGTCGCGGCCAACGCTATTGGCATCATCGTGCGGTCTGCGTCGAACGGCGGAATTAAGGTCGTGGTTCAAGGCTTCATGAACGCCAGAGTTGTACCACTACTAAAGCATGTAGCGCTCGACGGTTTTTACAATACCCGGACGAGACGATTACCCCGATGCCCGATGAGGAGTTTTACGAGTTCGATTGAGGGGCCAATGAGTGTAATCGCCTGTTAACGGCAGTTCATTTCGACTGATTGATTATTCGTTGAGGTGCGAGCTTAGGGAAGCGAAGGTCAATGCTCTTTGTCTCCGCAGACTCAACAAAGACGACTGTGCATATCGGCGCAAAACCGTCACGATACACGAACACGTCGTAGTCGCCGGGATAAAGGCTCAGCGAAAACTTTCCTGCAGAATTAGTGCTCGTCGTGATGTGTTTCTTCACTCTCTGCTTGTGCCGGTACGCCGACCCCACGTCATTCCACCTCAGCTCGACAACATTGTTCGCGACAGCAGCGCCCTCGGGGTCCGTGAGTGTACCGGTGAGCGACCCCACCTGTTGGGCGACTACCGACACGCTCGCCAATGCTGTTGCGACAAGAAGCAAGAATGCAAGGTTCAGCTGCGAAACAGCAGTTCTTCGGTTCATGTTGTCCTGTTGACACCGCGCATTATAACGACATCAACGGTAACCGGCGATAAATCGCGATTTCACCCATTGACCCGGCCGGATCCTCACTGAGTGTAATCGCCGGTGGGTGTTGAAAAAGTCACTGAGATTAGCGGTCGGAATGACGGCAGAAGCATGGTAATAAGAAGGAGGAATGCTTGCCATGCTGTGGATCGCCATTGCCGGAGGTTTGCTAGTCATGATGGGGCAACACGAGCGCACCGAAGCGCTGTTCTATTACTTCCGCCTGGAAGATCAGGTTCCTGAAAACCATCTGCTGCGGCTGATCGACAAACACATCAGCTTTGACTTTGTGCGCGAGAGGTTGAAGCAGAGTTACAGCGAGACAGGCCGACCGTCGATTGATCCCGAACTTCTGCTGCGCATTCTGCTGATCGGGTATCTGTATGGCATCACCAGCGAGCGGAAGCTGGTGGAAGAGCTGCGCATGCATCTGGCGTGGCGGTGGTTCACGGGTTTAGGTTTCGATCAGGAGATCCCGCATCACTCCACCTTTTCGAAGAACCGGCACGGGCGGTTTCAGGAGTCGAAGCTGTTCGAGCAGTTGTTCGAGCAGATCGTGCTTCAGTGCGTGGAAGCGGGACTGGTACAGGGCAAGCACCTGTCGGTCGATGGCAGTTTCGTGGAGGCGAATGCGGCCAAGGAGAGTCGCATTCCGCGAGAGCAGTTGGCGGAGGCAGCCCAGGTCCATCAGACCGTGCGCCGGTATCTGCGGGAAGTGGAAGAGCAAAACCCGGTGGAAGAGCCAGTGCACGAGCAGGATCAGGTATCGACCACCGATCCCGATTCCACCTACGCGACCAAAGGCGGCACGCCCGCTCGTCTCGGTTATTACGACAACTATCTGGTGGATAACGACAGTTGTGTGATCGTCGGAGTGCAGGCCACGGCGGCGCGTCTGAGTCAGGAAACGGTCGCGGCGCAAGACATGCTCACCCGCTTTGCCCAGAGGCAAGGACGAGAGCCGTCCTCGATCGCAGCCGATGCGACTTATGGCAATGGGGAGTTTCTGCAATGGTTGCTGGATCGTGGCATCACGCCTTACATGCGCACGCGAGACAGCGCTCTGCGAAAGAACAACCCCGGCTATGGCCCGGAGCGATTTACCTACCTGCCGGAAAGCAACAGCTATCGTTGCCCGGCCGGAGAGCAACTGAACTACGTCGGCTTGAACGTTCGCAATCGTGCCCATGCCTATATCGGCAGCGCCAAGCGCTGTGGGGCGTGCTCACAAAAAGCGCAATGCACGAGCGGACAATATAAGTATCTCGCCATTCACATCCATGAGTCGGCACGACAACGCGCACGGGAGTTGGCGAACACACCCGAGTTTTTCAAGGCACAGCGCCAGCGCAAGAAAGTTGAGGCGCTGTTTGCGGAACTGAAGAATCAGATCGGCCTGCGTCGCCTACGTTTACGACGCATGAAGTTCGTTCGCGAGCAGTTCTTTCTGGCAGCGGCAGCGCAGAACATCAAGCGATTGGTGCGCTTCCTCAGTCAACCACCAGCCCAAACGGTTCTCGCCACCTAGAAACGGGAAGAACGACTCGGCTCCGCCCACACGCCCAGCACAAGGGCGCTCCAAACACAGGGTTTTTCAACAGCCACGCCTGTTAACAGCAGTTACCGTCGTAAGCCGCAAGTCTGCCGCTGAAATGCTCTAATTTCAAGCAGGACGTGAGAGTGCTTACATGGCCCAGTGCTCAGATTGCGGATGTAATCTCCCCAACTCCCAGACGCTCTGCAAAGGATGCTACGATGCGAGATATTCGCGGATAGGCCAGCCAAGAAAATCGAAATCCTTCCGGGAGAGACTGACCCGGCAAAATGTACTGGGCTTCCTAGGTCTATTTGTCTTCGGCTTTCTCTTATTCCGAGTCTCAGGCAACACTCTCGTCATGGGCTATCGCCGTCATGTGATGCCGACGACGACCGCTCTCTTGGTCTCGTTTGTGCTCGCATCAATTGCCTTCTACGTGGAGAGCAGCAGGCAAAGATGACTTGGCCGAGTTTTCTTGGTTTCGCTTCCTCATACGTGGCGAAACATCCCGATTACACTCACTGAGCGTTGACAGAATCAACAAATGCATCTTCTTTGTGCAATTCTGGCCGCGCCCTGACAAATTCCAGAGGATTGGCGACAGACGCGCTGCAAACAAATCCGAGGAGTGAGCAATTTTGAACAGTCGAACAATGACAGGAAGACTAGTGTTCAGCCAATCGGGTGTTCGACCTTGTCTAGCGGACATGGTCTGTGGAGGCTGGGGATGTTCTATTCCATTTGGCTACTCGCCGCAGCGCTGGCGGGTTGGTCCGCTGGCAAGATCACAGGCGGCCACGGATTCGGGTCAGGGACCGACATTCTTCTGGGACTCACGGGTGCTCTCTTGGTCCGCTGGTCTTTTGAGAACATCGGTGTGTCTCTGGACAACACCTACCTGCTTCTATTCTCGATCTGGGGAGCCGCCGCGTTGCCGGCCGCTTTGAGGTTTGGGATCAGACTCCACAATCGCACAAGAAACGGCTCCCGAGTCCAAAGCGATTAGGACCGACCATGATCCGTGTTGGACTCGCGCGCAAGAATTTCCGGTCCGCAATGGTCGGCGGAACACGAAACCCGGAAGGAGGAATTCCGAATGTCTCGCCCCCTGGTCACAAATGACTGGAGAAAACTGTCGAAAGCGTCTCGCAATGAGCGCGACCCGAAAAAGTTTGTCCGCATCCTAAAGCAGCTGTATGACCTGGTGAATGAACGCCAGGAGAAACGCAGCGTCAATCGTGACGTTAGGCCCCGTCAGTCCAAAGCGGCACGGGTCCGACGTGAGCTTGAGGCTGCCTAGGACTGCTGACGTAATATCGCGATTGAGGGTTGTGAGCCCTATCGCCTATACGAACTAGACTGAATTAGCCGCGTGAGTGCCATCTGCCGCGGGTCTAAGTTGTTGTTGTACCTACGTTTCAGCGCGGATTCGACTCACACACGCTTCGATTTACTGTCATTGCCGTGAAACGGCGCTTATCGATCCGATCAGAAGATTTGAGGATGGGCTTCGAAGACACTGAGGAACAGGCAACCGTTCCAGTCCGCAGTTCTAGTCCGCGTTTCATCTGTCGTAGGCACTCCATCTGACCAAATATCGTGCGGAGGCACACAGAGTACGGAATGGCTCGTAACCGCTTACAAAGGCGTGAACCTGGTGGGGCAGTCGCCGCAATTCGGGCAGCGACACTCTGGTGTCCACCATAAACCCAACAACCGTTCCCCAGGTCGCTTGACATTACCGAAATTGACGATGGAGCTCCGCTCACGCCCGCACGGATGTTGCCACGACCGTTGTCAGTTAGGCGCCAAACGACAACACGCCACCCCGAATCAGGTGACGTGTTCCGAACGTAAGTGATTGAATCCGTGTGGCGGCCCTTCGGAAAGTACATCTCATAATCCGTAGGTCGTAGGTTCGAGTCCTACCGCCGCCACCAGATTTAGGGTTTGTTTTAAATGGGTTAGGAGTGCCACACGGAGTGGGGGCAGCTCCAATTTTCGGCGACTGCAATGAAATTGTAATGTGAAAGCGGGCTTTGACGGGTCGCCATTCACCACGACTCCCACAGAACTGGTGGGCCGTCCAAACTGAACATCCGAATTTATTCGCGAGTTCTCTGAACGGCACCTGGCTTTCGTTTCCGATCACTTTGAAGTTGAGCGACCTCGTCTGGGGTGAGTTGACGCAATAAAGGCCGTCCTAACTTTTCACCCTTGAGCTTCGCGTTGCGAAGGCCAGACCGAATGCGTTCCCGCAGCATATCGCGCTCGAAGGCCGCTACAGCTGATAGCAACAACTTAAGCCGATGTTACGTCAGCTCTCGAGCAGAGCACATGCTGCATCTGCCGTCATTTTCGCTTACCCTGACCCTCCACGATCGTGATGTAACGATCGATCGGAAGATCGCTGAAGTGTTCGACCAAGTTGCTGGGTTGCGGCCATCTGACTTCGAGCCAGTCCAGCTTCGTCTGCTTGCCAACCCCCAGCACCAACCGCGGATCGTGCGATGAGAGAAAGCTCCCGCCGCCCACCTTCATCCGGCCGCGTTTCAGATCGCCGGCTTGGTAGGTGACCCGCGCTCCTACTGCATCACGATTTGCCCTGGTTCCCACTAACGTCAAGCCGAGCCAGTGATTCAGCCTTCCCACGTTGTTGCGCAACAGGAGCGGAGCGCCACCATTCACCGAAATGAGCACGTCGAGCCCGCCGTCGTTATCGAAGTCGCCGACGGCCAGTCCTCGAGCGGAAAGACTCTTGCCAAAAACCGGACCACTTCGCCCACTGACATTCTCAAACCCCTTGCCGGTGTTTCGGAACAGCAGG
Organism: uncultured Acidobacteriaceae bacterium; assembly: GCA_963747545.1. Lineage (GTDB taxonomy): Bacteria > Acidobacteriota > Terriglobia > Terriglobales > Acidobacteriaceae > Acidiflorens. The sequence goes on from CAVVFQ010000007.1 coordinate 1,729,477, forward strand.
AGTGGCTCCTGGTAATCCACGTCTTTGTGATACACCTGAATGAGGTCGTCGGGATTCCCATTCGATAGAAACAGATCGAGATTGCCATCGTTATCGTAATCGAAAAACTTCAATCCCCAGCCGCTCATTAGACGTGTGGCGGACGCGATGCCCGCGGGACCGGCCCGGTCGTCGAAGGTTTCATCGTGGTTGTTCTGATACAGGGAATACATCTCGTGGTCGATATTGGCGACGAACAGATCCATCCATCCGTCTTCGTTGAAATCGGCGGAATCCACTCCCATTCCCGAACGCGGCCGGCCCGCCTCACTGTAGGCCACGCCTGCTGGCGCTCCGATTTCTTCGAACTGGCCGCCGCCCCGATTCACAAATAGGAAGTTCGCCGTGGTGTCATTGGCTACAAAAAGATCGAGCCGCCCATCGTTATTGATGTCCGTCGCCACCGCGCCCCAGGCTTTGCCGAGATACTTCCCGATCCCGCTCGCCTTGCTAACGTCGGTGAAAGTGCCGTCGCCGTTGTTATGAAACAACCAGCTGGCCATCGGCTTATATAGCCTCGGAATGCAATAGCCCGGTTTGTTGTCCGCCTCGCAAGGCAAGTGCTTGTCCTTATCGAAATCCACGAAGTGGCAAACAAAAAGATCAAGCCGCCCGTCATTGTCGTAGTCAAACCAGACCGCGCTGGAAGCCCACCCTGGAGCGGCAACCCCAGCCTTCTCCGTGACGTCAGTGAAAGTGCCGTTTCCGTTGTTGTGATACAGGATGCTCCGTCCATATTGCGTAACGTAGAGGTCGGGAAAGCCGTCGCCATCGTAATCGCCCGCCGCAACCCCTTGTCCGAACCCACCAGCCGCCACTCCAGCCCTTTCGGTAACGTCGGTAAAGGTTCCGTCGCGATTGTTTCTGTACAAGGCGTTGCGCAGCGCTGGATTGGGGTTAAAAAAATCACATTTCCCGCTATTCACCAGATAAATATCCATCCACCCATCGCCGTCGTAGTCGAGAAACGCACACCCTGCTCCCGTCGTCTCCGGCAAATATTTTTCCGCTGACTTCCCGTTGGTATGGGTCCAGGTGATGCCACTTGCCGCTGCCGGAACTTCTTCGAATGGATAAACCGGGGAAACCGCCGCTGGCACAGCCTGCGAAGGGCGTGACAGGCCGGGAAGCATCAAACCACCTCCCATTCCCCACAGAAGGCTTTCTTTCAGAAAGCGGCGGCGAGAGAGTTGCGAGAGGATCCGGGTTGGCCGCGGGAACAGGTTCTTCACTTCAATCAATCGTGTTTGGACTCGTGGGTCATGAATTGCGGATCAAACTCGTCGAATCAAGCTCCGCACATCCATACCAGCCAGCTAATTCGGACGTGGCTGCGACTCTGTCGGCGGTTCGCCCGGGGCGCCCTTCTGGGTCAACTTCTGCTGAATCGCGAACTCCCGCTCGCCGTCTTCCTTGCGTCCGGTTCTCGTATACGCGATACCCAGCATGTAATGCGCGGCCGGATTTCCAGTCTGTAGTTTGACGCCAGTTTCGAGCGGCGGGATCGCCTCGGAGAATTTTTTCGCGGAAACCAGCGACCCGCCCCACCCGACGAAAGCCTCGCCGAACCCAGGCTCGAGCTTCGCCGCGCGCGAGAAGTGCAGGATGGCCTCGTCCCACTGCTGATTCTGTCGTGCGATTTCCCCCAGAACATACTCAGCGCCCGCATTCGAAGGATCGATCTCCAGTTCCGCCTGCATCTCCTTCTTTGCTTCCTCGGCATCTTCCGGGCTGGGATTCGTCTTTGAGAGCAGCAACCGCCCCAGCCGGAAATGGATGCCCGCCAAACGTGGATTCTGCTCCAACACCAGACGATATTCCTTGGCCGCCTCATCCCATTTCCCATTCGTCTCCAGAGATTCAGCGTGGAGCTCATGCCCCTGAGCGGATCTCGGCGCCGTCGCCGCCAACTCCGCCGCCGCCCGGCTCGAGAGATCGGAATAAGTATGAACCGACAAGTAGAGAACCTCAGGATCGTGCGGGAATTCACGGTTCAGGAAAATGAGAAACTCCTCCGCCGCATCCGGCTTGTCGGCAAACATCGCGCAGCGCACGCCCGCGAAGCCCAGGCTGCGCTTAAGATCCTTGTCCTCAACGTGCGGCCGGGCTTGCTTTAGAAGCGGCAAGGCTTCCTTGCAGTGGCCGGATTGCGCAAGGCTGACGGCTCGTTCAGCCGAGGACGCCACGCCAGCCGCGGGCGCCGGCGTCTTCCCGGAGGCGGCTGCCTGGGCGCCGGCCGCTGCCGCGAGCGACCAAAACAGAGCGCAAACCAGAACAGCATGGCGAGGTCTAAACATAAAGAGGCCGAACATAAAAAGAGGGCAGGCGCGCGGACGCCTGCCCCATGGTACAACGCTGCCGTCAGAAATAGAACTTTAGCGCGAACTGCATCTGTCGAGCCGACTGCGACGTGTTGAGCACCCCCATGCCGTATTGAGTAGCTCCGCAGTTATAGTCGGCAGGTGTAGTACTGGTGGCACCTGTATTTCCGCAACTGGTACCCGGCGCGTTGAAGCTTGGGTGATTCGTCGCGTTCAGGAAGTCGGCACGGAACTGCAACTTCTTCGATTCCGAAATCACGAAATTCTTTTGCAGGCTAAGGTCGGCATCGAAGTATCCGGGGCCAATGACCGGCCCCTGAGACGGACAATTCCCAAAGCCCGTCACGGGTTGCGTAAACGCGCTCGGATCAAACCACTGGATGCCTATGCCCCCCACCTGCGTCTTGGGGTACGAAACGGGACCATTGCAGTCAGGACGGGGAGAGAAGGGCTCATTCGCCCCGGAGGCGTCGCTTGCACGGAGGTTAAGCGGGAAACCGCCATGCCACGAAACAATCGGATTGATGGACCAGTTGCCAATCACCGCATTCACAGCCGACGACGCGTTTCCTGCAAATTGTTTGCCCTTGCCAAACGGCAGATCGTACACGGCGTACGAGCTGATTACGTGACTGGCGTCCCAGTAGCATTGAGCGTAATCGCCATTGGGGTCATAGATGTTCTGCCAGTAACTGTCGGCGTTCTGGGACTGACCACCCCAGCTCCCGTAATAGCCGGCGCTGTTGGCCATGCACTTCTGCCAGGTATACGAAACCTGAGCCTCCAGTCCGTTACTGTACTTCTTCTGGAGCACTGCCTGCAGGGCGTTATAGTTCATGTTGCCGACGGCGGCGCTCTGCTTCACTATGCCCAGCCCGTTGGGCCCATAGGTCCCCCCCGCGGGGAACCCGTTGATGACAGTCCCAGGCGGATTCAGGCCGCCAAGGTAGGGATAGATGACCGTCCCGTTCGGCTGCGGGTCGCCTTGATTCAGATAGATCGGAACCATCAAGTGAGTTGTGCGCTGGCCCACGTAACCGATCTGGACGGTCGTGTTGCGGGCCACCTCACGCTGGATGGTGAGATTCCACTGATCGGCAACTGCCGGCTGAACATTAGTCCAAGTCTCTAATGTGGCCCCAATGAAAGGATCGCCCGCCGGAGGCGCGGCTGAACTAAAAGCCGTCGCCGTATTAAATGCCACGTTAAGCGGGTAGGTGGTGCCGGTCCCACCCACGTTGGTCGCCGCAGACTGTGACGGCGTATAGGGCGGATTCTGAGTGGGGCGCAGGTTGGTTCCCGTGCCTTCCTGAAACGACGAGATCGACAATCCGCCACGAATTACAGTCGCACCTCCCAGGGAGCGAGGACTCCAGGCGAAACCGAGGCGAGGCTGGAAGTCCGGTAATCCCCATGTGCCCGAGTACAGTCCTGCGGGGAATCCATTCGTCCCCACTATTCCGGCTGGGACGGGATCGTTCCCGGGAAACTGCAGCGCGCCGGTTAGAATATTCACATTCAGCTGATGATTGTTAAGCTCAGTCCAGGGGGTTCGACCTTCATAACGAAGACCCAAGTTCAGGGTTAGAGTACTGGTCACACGCCAATCGTCTTGCACAAAGCCCGCGAAAAGCCAGTCGCGCGCGTGCCACCCTCCCGTGCTTGCGCCCCGGCCCACACTCTCCGGAAGTCCCAGAGCAAAGTCGGTAGAGCCATTACCTGAATAGTCGCCGCCAGGGCCGAGCCCGAAGACTTCGGCACCGAGTTCGCCGGCATTGCCGGGGTAAAATACGTTTAGGTTGTAACGTTGCAACTGAAAGCCGACCTTGATCACCTGCCTGCCGTGCGTGTAGATCACCACATCGTCAAACTGGGTCACGGTTGAGGAGAACTTTTGCGGGTTGACAATGGAGCCAAGACTTGTCAGCGCCGTCGGAGAACTTGCAATCGAGCTAGCCGTGCCACCGTCGAAGGCAAATTCGGGAAGTCCGGGTATTCCAGCGGGGTTCCCGCCGTCAATGCCGATGGTGTTCCCTAAGGAGCCAATCGAGAACGTGAAAGTCGGAGCAATCAGCTTGATTGCGTTCTTACCAAAGCGGGCTTCGTTAAGCAGGTTGGGTGAGAACGAATGGGTCCAGTTGGCAGACCCGTTATTGAGCCAGGCTACGTTCAAACTATCGCCCAGCAACGGCTGGGAATTGCTGGTCGGATCATTCTCATTGCTCTTGGAATACCGGGCATTGATGTGATCCTTACTGGTCGCGTTATAGTCAACTTTGACGTCCCCCTGGTCTGTGTTGTATTGCTGGTCCGTGGTGTTGACCGCTGTCCCAAATCCGCTAGGCAGAGTGGCTATCGACTTTGGATAATACTGGCTGGTAACCAGTGCCGTGAAGACCGGATCAAGATTCGCCGCGGGAATCATACCGCCAGCAAACACAGGCCTAGAGGTGGGTGCCAAGAGGGAACAGGTAACCCCGGACGTTCCGCCGGTTCCTGTCGCGCAAGGGTTGGATATTGGTATGCCCAGAGCGCTAAAATCGACGAAGCCGTTAGCGGGGGTGGTTTCAGCGGCGGTGAGGACGGTTATGTTGCCTGAGGTCGCCGGATGGTCGAGCCTCCCACCCTGGTAGTCGACAAAGAAGAACAACTTGTTCTTGATGATCGGGCCGCCGAAGGTGGCACCGAACATATTCCAGCGCAATGCCGCCGTCGGGTTGCCAGTCGTGGTTCCGGTTATGAACGGGCTGTTTTCCCACTGATTGGCGTTGAAGACATCGTTACGGATGAACTCAAACACATCCCCGTGGTAGCTGTTGGTACCCGACTTAATGGTGGCGTTGACGATTCCGCCAGCGTAGTTGCCAAACTCCGCCGAAGCATTCTGTGTAATCAGATTGAACTCGCCGATCGCATCCGGAGAGGGCGTGTAACCGGTCAGGTTGTCCGATGCCTGGTTGTTATCGACGCCGTCGAGCAAGAAATTATTGTCTTCCTCGCGGTTTCCGTTGATATAAGGACGGCCACCTCCATTCACGGCGCCCTCAGCGGTTTGGGATCCGTAGTTGAACGTAGAGGGATCCGTCGTCACCACGCCGGGAGAGAGTAAGGTTAACTGGATATAATTGCGCGTGGTTAGCGCCACGTTGGTGATGGTGCTGGCATCGATGATGGTGCTGACCTGGGCGTCCTCGGTCTGCAGGATCGGAGCGGCGCCGGTCACTTCGACAGTCTCCGACACCTTGCCCACCTTCATCTTGAAGGTGAGGCGCGCCGTCTGATTGAGCACCAGCGTGAACGCAGGGTAAACCGTCTTGTCAAAACCCTGGGCAGTGGCTTCTGCCGTGTAGGTACCCACCGTGAGGCGGAATATGCTGAAGGCGCCAGCGTCATTGGTCGTCGCTTTGTAGACAGTGCCACGCTCGGTGTCCCGGGCGACAACGGAGGCTCCTTTGATCGGCGCCCCGCTCGGGTCGGTCACAGTGCCGACAATCGCCGCCGTTACCTCCTGGCCCCACGCCGGCACCAGTGCGCCGAGCAGTCCGACCAGCAGCAGAATTCCAACCGTCGTTGCTAACGACTTTGCCAGCGACTTCGCCAATGACTTTCGCATTGCAGCCCTCCGGGACACGCTTTGGTGAAACGGAATTCGATCAAATAAATACTGCATTAATACTAGGACTAATGCTATATAGTACTTTCGCAAGAGTCGTCAAGGAAAAAATCAAAAGAAGCTCGAAATTCTATTTCTTCTGTTTTGGGCGTTAATCTATAGCACTTCGTTGAGACCATCTCCCCCGCAGGCTGGCCAGTCATCAGGCCTGTGGAAAACCTGAGGGTCTTCGGGCTCTACAAGGAATGGAATATTGCAAGGTGTCGCACTATGAAATGCTGTATTGCGAGGTACCGTCCAAGAGTTGCTCTTTACAAGCCTCACGGAGAAGGTTAAGGTGTGAGTCGTCATAGGTGAATGGACTTAGAGTGAGTCACTTTCGAAAGCTCTATAGCATAGAAGTAGTGGAGCAGCGCATCGGAAACCGGTCTTGCGCGCCTGAGTTCGATTTTGCTTGCTCTATAGCACATCCCGGAAGATGCGCTCTTGGTCATAGTTTTCGGCCCCAGTTTTCGGTCCCATAAGCGCGCAAAGTAAACATCAGCGTTTCTGATTCTGATCCGTCATGATCGGGGAGTTCATGCCAAACAGCCGCCCAAATGGAATGCCCGCCTACAAGAAAATTCAAGCCACGATCGTCAAGCGCATTGACAACGGGCAATTGAAACCGGGGGATGCAGTCGATTCCGAGCGGGAGTTGGCCAAGATTCACAAGGTGAGCCTGATGACGGCGCGGCACGCGCTAACTGCACTCGAACGCGAAGGTATGGTACATCGCAGGCGAGGCGCCGGAACTTTTGTAGCCCCGCCCAGAATCCACTTCAACAAGCTGACTAGTTTCACTGAGCAGATGGCGAGTCGAAGTCTGACCCCTTGTTCAAAAGTTCTCTCGTTCACCGTGGTCGACAACGAGCAGGAGGTCGCGGCCCGTCTGGCCTTATCCGCCGACACTCGTCTGCTCAAAGTGGAGCGGCTCCGGCTCGCTGCCGACGAACCGTTTGCGGTTGAAACCTGCTATCTGCCGGCGGAGCAGTTCGCCGGTCTCACCCGCAACTCGGTCGCGCGTGGCTCGCTGTTTTCTATTTTGGAGAGCAGCTACGGAATCCAGATCGCCTATGCCGACGAAGAAATGGATGCAACCGCCGCCCCCCCCGCGACCGCAAATCTCCTGAAGGTTGAGCGCGATGAGCCGTTGCTCAGGATTCGCCAGGTCATTTATTCGACGACAGGGAAAGCCACGCTTTATGTGCTCGGCCTGTACCGATCGGATCGGCACACCCTGTTAGTCCGAAGATTTCGTTAAAGTTGTGAGCCCATCCACTCCTGGCGAGTGCCGGAGGACAACGCGGGTGATTGCGCCGCGAATTCACGGAAGGATCGCCCTGATTCCCGTGATCTCACAAAAATCGACCAATGCCGGATACAGCTCTTCCCCGTATCCCAGGCAGGCATATTCATTGGTCCAATGCTGGAGCAAAACTTCGATGTCACAATGCGCGGTCACGAAACCGTGGGGCCAGAATGGAATGCCGCACTCGTCAAGCCGGTTTTTTATCTGATTCGCTGGCGGCTCGAAAATGCTGGCACGAGTAATCACCATTTGAAACTCGCCGTTCACCCTGCCGAGCCGGGCCAATACTCCTTCGCCCACTTTGCAAATCAACTTTACCGAGAGGCCGCCGGCTTCGCCTTCCGTAGGAATACCGTGTTCGGAGAAGCCAGCCGGACCCAATTTGCTTGCCAATGAAGGTGGACAAGCGCCGTCGCCGATGATCTTGATTTCTTTTGTTTTCCGGTCAATGTGCTGAAGATCGCCGTAATACACTCTCTCCTTGCTCAACTTGGTGAGCAAGAGAACGGTCAACGCAGTGTTGAAATCGCCCAGCGTAGAAGTGCCGACTCCATCCTCAAGCATCATGCTCTGCGCAAAGCAAGTGGCGGAATAATCGCCGGCAAGGCCGGGAAAGGATTGAATCGTATAGAAATCGAATTTTTCGCTGGCCACAACTTTTTTCAGCGCGAGATAGAGCCGCATCGAGCGCTCGGTCACTGCGTTTCGTTCCGGTGCGTTGCCGAACAGTTGCTTCAGCCGCGGCTGCAGGTCATCCAGTTCCTTCGGCGATATCGCTTCGGCGGTTTGTTTCAATTCCGTGGTGTCGCGGGAATCGATATCGACGCCAAACATTCTCATCCATTGCGAAGGATCGGCCGCGCCGCAGGTTTGCCCCATCCCGCGTCCGCCAAATGTGCCAATGGTGGACATGTTTAAGAAGTTTTTCAGATGTGCGGCGCGAGCATAGCTGACGATTTTGTCGACGGTGTCTTTCTCCTCCACGCTACCGTACACAAATTTGTGCTCGACGCCGATCTCGAGCAAGCCTCCGTGCAATACCAATCCGCCCACTGGCCGCCAGCCTTGCGAGCCGGGGTGCGTCCACAGAAGCAAGCCTTTGCCGCTGGCCGAGTAATCGCGAATCGCGCCGACCAGGTGCGCCGCCCAAACCCAGGTCCCGGAAAATAGGACGACCGCATCGATGGCATCGTCACATTTCATCTTCTTGAATGCGGCCCGAGCTTCTTCTTTGCTGGCGACAACAATTCCATGCTCAATCACCTTCAGACCCGCCGCAACCAGTGCAGCCTTGGCGCGCTGCACCACGGCTTCATCGATAAACGGCGCACCCATTGGATCTTTCAAACCATCTTTGTGAACTCCAAAAACTATGAATCCGACTGTGGCTTGTATCATGTTTCTCCTATTGCCTTCTTGAATTGATTCCCGTGAGCGCTGAACGCAAATGGCGATATTGTTTGGCTTGTTGCGCGTAGGATGCCGCAATCGCAGGGTCGGGCGACACCACGGAAACGTCGCGGACTACAAGTTCCACGGCTTCCCGCAAGCTCCCGTACTCTCCCGATGCGACTCCCGCCAGTATGGCTCCGCCGAGGCACACTGCCTCCGGAGACTCCATGACATGCAGCTGCCGGTCCGATAAAGCAGCTCGCAACTGCAATCCCAGCGCCGACCGCGAGCCTCCGCCGGTAACGTAGACTTCCCGAAACTCTCCCACCGCGCTTGCCAGAATGTTGGTCATCTCCGACAATTCACAGGCAAGTCCTTCGAGGATGCCCTTGTAGATCTGGCTGCGGGTTGTGTTCGGGCTCAAGCCGGAGATGATTCCGCGGGCATGCGGGTTGAAATCGGGATTGCATGTACCGATCAGATTGGGAGTAATGCAAAGACCGGTTGGACCCGCAGGCGCTTCTCGTTCCAGTGTCGCGTAGTGAATAGACTCAGCCTCACCTGAATCTCCGTTGTAGAGCAGATCGTGGAACCACTTGATCATGATGCCCGATGGAAAGTACGCCAGCGTGACGAACTTGTCTGGAATCACGTGACAATAAGAGTTCAGAGAGGCCGCCAGCGCCGCATCCGTCAAGCTGGGCTCATCCGAAGCCGCCAGCAGACATTCGTAAGTGCCCATCGAGTCCGCCACGCGGCCCGAGCCAATCGCGCCAACTCCCAATGCGCCGCAGGGTTGATCGTGCCCTCCCACCACAACCTTCGTACCCGGTGAGACGCCGAGTTGAGCGGCAGCTGCTTCTAATGTTCCTGCAATCGTTCCAGCAGGCACAGGAACGGGCAGCCATTCGGCATTTATCTCCGTGGCAGCGAGAATCTCGGCAGACCAGCGTCGCTGCCGTATATCAAATGCCAGATAGCGAGAGGCCAAAGAATAATCGATATAGGCAGGCAGTCCCAATCGCGATAGAACATAACCAATCACACTCAGGAAACGAACCGGCGAAGCAAAAATGTCGGGTCGGTGCTTGCGCAGCCAAACAATTTTGGGGACCGGATACATGGGATGAGCCACCAGGCCGGTAATTTCGAAAAGTCGCTTTTTGCCGAATGTTCCTTCGAGCCAGACCGTCTCATCCGTGGCTCGACTGTCCTGGTTGAGAATGGCGGGAGCGATGGCCTCGTTGCGTCCATTTACCGGAACAAAAGTTTCGCCGTGCGAACTCAGGCACACCGCCCGGATGGGATCGGAAATATTCTTGGATACCGCTCGCGAACATTGGCACACCGCCTGCCAAAAGCGCTCTGGATCTAGCTCTGCGTGCGAAGGAGCGGGAAACTCAGGTGCATACGCGCTGGCGTGCTGGGCAAGTATTTGGCCCGTCACCGCAAATACCACTGCCTTGCATCTGCTCGAACCGATATCAATGGCCAGCAAACTCATGATGGTTTTCGATTTCTGATGCTACGGAATTCTCAACTAACGGTGCCATTCACAGGAATTTATCGGTAGCCACGGAAAGTTTTCGGCCGCGAGCTCCAGACTCGACAACGTCGATCCTGTTTTCGCTTTTGCTCTGGGCAACAGAAACACTCGCCACGCCGCGAAATGTCTCCGGTACCTCAAACAATAAAATCAGAAATCGAACTCGAGCCCTGGATTTGGCCGGAAGCCAGCGATAGGTTGATTCTCCGAACAGCGGACCCTGCTCAATGGTTTCGCGTCGCGGAATGGCGAACGGCGTTGTGCTGAACTCCATCCCCCGGCAGAAGGTCTTCGCGCGCCACGGTGCTTCCGCCCGGTTGTATCGTTCTTCCCAATTGCCAACCCAAGGGAAGTCGGCCCGCCGAAATGCGTACACGACGAGCAGCTTCAGGCGAGGGTTGCATGCCGCGATGAAGCCAATCTCGAGTTCTGGATCCAGCAATTGCGCCGTGTAATGCCCGAACCGCTGCCCCGGGACAACGCGCAAGTTCCTCCGCTGGCCATCTCTTGTCGGTGCGTTGGGCCAGGTAAACTGAGCGTTCGGTTGAAGTGAAAATCGAGGGCTGTAGCTAGCCGGACAAACCTTCGCCCGCGTTGCCGGCATGTCGAACCAGGTAGTCTCCGCTTCCAGAAACGGTGGCCCGAAGGTTACATGTTCGTTCCACGAAATGGGCCGGTCATAACTGCTGAGGTTGACCGCTTCTTCTTCGCAATAAATCACCGGATTCACGCGGTCCAGTGTCAGGTTCCGGCTGAAACTGATCCGAGCTTCGGGAAGCGTCACACCATATTGCAATCGTGTTTTCGGAGATTGTGCTCGCTTCTGAATCCTCCATTTCAGCGCGGGCGCCTCGCCGTGGGTCGTGAGACCCGCCGCCGTTTCTTCCAGCGAAGGCGGCCCGAAGTGATCAAAGCTCAAGCTATGTCCCGCAATACCGGCGAGTAGCCTGCCATCCGGTGGAGGTCCGTACTTGCGAGCATGTTTCGAAGTCTTGTATTCAGACGGATCGATCGTCGCCCATAACGGCCGCCAGAGCGGGTTCACTCCGGGACATGCATTCAGATTCAATTCGCAGATATGCCCTCCGCCTTCAAGAACGGAGACAGATCCCCAATCTGCTCGCAGGCGGAATCCGGATCGGCCATCCATCACATCCTTATTGTGTAAAACCGCCTGCGCCAGGGAGCCAGATGTCATCATCTTGTGATCGCTTGATATTCCGCCGTCGCCGATCCGTCAAGTGCAGCGCGTGCCTGCTCAAGAAACGCACTCATGTTGTCGGCTTGGAAAACATTACGGCCAAAGAAGACGCCAGCCGCCCCCGCCGCCGCAACTTCGCGCACCACGTCAAGGGCGCGCTTGTCCGAAGCATGACGGCTCCCACCCAGCACCAGAATCGGTATCGCACATTTTTCCACCACTGCACGCATTGAAACCGTACTCCCGCTGTAATCCGTCTTGACCATATCCGCGCCAAGCTCGGTTGCCATTCGAGTGTGGAGGTTCAGCCACTTCGGGTCACCCGGATTCTGCACATCCTTCCCGCGTGCAAGAGATTCCACAATCAGCGGGATTCCGACTCGTTCACATTCGCGGGCGACTTCGGCGTTGCGCGTGATCTCCTTCATCTCGAACTCGGCATCGCCGGTACCTACGACAAGATAGGTGAGAACGGCATCCGCGCCGAGTCGTAGCGCTTCCTCTGGGCGCGCGAGCAGCGCACTGTGCAGCGCACCGCTTCCGTTTTGCCCAATCGCAGACCAGACCGTAGTCCAATCCAGGCGCGCAATCAGAGCCGGTATTCGACCGGTGATTGTCGAGTTCGCGAATTGGCGGATAAGCCCGAGATTCAGCAGCAAGGCGTCGACATTGGCCTGGGTAAATTGTCGAATCTTTCCTAACGGATCCTCAGTTCCAGGAATCGGCCCTAGTACCAAGGCGTGGTCAAAAGCCACGACCAGCGCCCGGTGTTCGGAGCCTCCCAGAACACGATTCAAACGAATCTTCTTGCCACAATCACTCACAGTTCCCTCACATTGCCGCTGAATTCAAGGTGGACTCAAATTATCTCCCAAGTGAGCGATTGTCATCTACTTGTTCTACTATGTTGATCGCCCATGGCAACGAAGAACGAAGAACAAAGAACAAAGACTGAAGAATGAAGACTGAATCGCAACCCCACCTCACGCGCGCCTTCGGTTTGCTTCATGCCACGGCGCTGAACATCTCCAACATGGTTGGGATCGGGCCATTCATCACCATCCCACTCTTGATGGCTTCGATGGGCGGCCCACAATCCATGCTGGGCTGGCTGACCGGCGCGCTCATCGTAATTTCCGACGGTCTGATCTGGAGCGAACTGGGGGCGGCGTTGCCGGGCTCTGGCGGCAGCTACCATTTTCTTCGCGAGGCTTACGGCCATCAGACTTGGGGTCGCCTGATGGCTTTCCTTTTCATCTGGCAATTCGTGGCGAGTGGCCCTCTGGAAATCGCATCCGGGATGGTTGGATTCGGAAACTATTCTTCCTATCTCTGGCCGGGATTGACGGCTCGAGGCCAGCAATACGTCGGAGTAGCCGCAGGCCTCGCCGCTTTGTTCCTCTTGTGTCGGCAGATGACCTTCCTGAAAAAGGCGACCCTCACCCTGTGGGTTGGCACGGTTCTGGCGATGGCAACCGTCATCGTCGCCGGTTTTTTCCACTTCAATGCTCACATGGCGTTCGATTTTCCTCCCGGGGCGATGACCTTCAGTCGCGGCTTCGTGCTCGGACTGGGCAGTGCCACACTGATCGCCGTGTACAACTATCTCGGATATTACGATGTGTGCTACATCGGCGACGAAGTGCAGAATCCCGCCTACGTGGTCCCGCGCTCGATTCTGTATTCGCTAGCAGTCTGCTGTGTGGGATACCTCGCGTTGCATCTAGCCTTGATCGGCGTGGTGCCCTGGCGGGAAGGAATTCATTCAAACTTCATCGTTTCTGATTTCATGGAGCGCCTCTACGGCAGGGGCGCTGCGATCGTGGTCACAATTTTCGTCCTCTGGTCGGCCTTTGGCGCCGTGTTCGCGCTTCTTCTCGGCTATTCCAGAATTCCCTATGCGGCTGCGATCGACGGCTATTTCTTCCGTCCCTTCGCGCAACTGCATCCGACGAAAAACTATCCCCAGGTTTCACTTCTGGTTCTGGGCGCTGTGTCGATCGCCCTCGCATTCCTTAAGCTCGATCAACTGGTCAGCGCCTTGATCACCACCAGAATTCTGGTACAGTTTCTCGGACAGCTATTTGCCATTCCACTCTTGCGACGAAAATTTCCCGACAGCGCGCGGCCGTATAAGATGTGGTTTTATCCGCTGCCCATGGTCATTGCTTTCTTTGGATGGTCGTACGTTTTTCTGACTTCCGGCTGGCTCTACATCAAGATCGGCTTATTGACGTTACTAACCGGCGTCGCGGTTTTCTTCCTCTGGGCAAAATGGAAAGCTACGTGGCCCTTCAACCCGGGTCGGGATTCTGCGTGACATCAAGACCCATGCATCACAGGAGCAATTCATGATTGGAAGTGCTTTTCGCGGTCTTCGGTTGGCCGTCAAATTCGTCGGACAGGCTCGTCCGGTTCAGACGGCGGGTCTCCTTTTGGCATGTGCACTGATTCTGGTCGCGGCCTGCCTGGGGTCTTCCGACCCGGCCACGGCCTCTCAGGTAGCTATTCATATCGAGGGCTTATCCGTGGTCGTGCAGCCCAGCGACGGCACATACGAGATTCAAACAGGAAACAGCGGACACATCGTCATTCACGCCAGAGTAGCGGCGGAGGTCGATCACAAGTGGATCAAATCAACCGATTATCCGCACCATGAGATATCGCAATCGACTTTTGAAGATGCGCTCGGACACGGCAACAAAATAACCGTCACTTCGTCAGGACTTCCGCATTCCCCTGACCTCGCCTACACATTGCAACTCTACGAAGGGAGAGGTTTTGGCGTCGTCGAAGTTGAGATACAAAATCACACTACCAATCCAACGACCGTCCAAAGTATCCGCAGCGTCGAGGCCATCGGGACCAAAATGGTCGATCTCGCTGGCCCACAGAAAGCCGACCGAGTTCTCTCGGATAGCTACAGTGAGGATTGGCCGCCCTTGCAGATTTTCGATTTAGGCAAAGCTCCGAAAGGACTGCACCGCGCGGTAGGCAGCCAACTAACTTACAACCGGGATAGCAAGGAGAGTCTGTTTCTGGGTGCGCTCACTTCCAATCGCCTTCTCACCATTATCGATTTGCAGACACAATCTTCATCACCAGATGGCCCCAGCATCACTTCCTATACGGTCGACTCAACCGGAACTACCGAGATACAAGCAACCGAGCCTGAATCCGGTATGCGAGAAGGACCGGCGGAAAACCTGATTGAATTAAACATGCCGCTTGCCGCCGGCGAGTTAGTAACTTCAGAGCGCCTGATGTTTGCTTCCGGGAGAGACTACCATGCTCAACTCGATAACTACGGCGCCGCGATTCGAGAGCTGCATCACAGTCGCATCAGCGTTGACAACATGCTTGGATGGTGGAGTTGGACGGCCTTTTACTTCAAGATCACCGAAGGCGCGGCGCTCACCAACGCTCAATGGCTGGCCGCAAACCTGAAGGAGCTGGGCTACGACTATCTTCATATCGACTTGGGTTACGGCTACGCTCGCGGTGAATATACGACGCCCAATGCCTCTCAATTCCCCCGCGGCATGTGGGATCTTACTCACCGCATTTGCCGATTGGGATTGAAGGTAGGAATTTGGACGGCTCCGTTTGAAGTGGCCGAGCGGGCCTCGATTTACCAGCACCATAAAGACTGGCTGGTTCACAACGCACATGGCGATCCGATTTCCATTGGCAATGCCGAAGAGGTGGAAGGCGAACGCCTGTTCGTCTTAGACGTCACTCATCCCGATGCCCAGGAGTATCTCCGCGAGACCTATCGCACGCTGGCCCGGGAATGGGGTGCGCGCTACATCAAGCTCGATTTCATGGATAACACCGCAATCGAGGGTTATTACCATCGCCCGAACACAACCGCACTGGAAGCGCAGCGCATCGGACTCGAGATTATCCGCAAGGCAGTCGGCGAAGACGTGCTCCTCGATAAAGATGGTAGTCCGATGTTGAATCCGGTTGGCCTGGTGGATGAAGGCCGCACGTCCCAGGATACGGGCCATGCATTTCTCCGCAGTAAGGAGGCTGAGCCGGGTATCGCGGCGCGTTATTACATGCATCGCAACTTTTTCATCGCCGATCCCGACGCGTTCACGGTTTCGCGGCAGCTCATTGAAGAACGCACCATTCAAGCTCCACTAACATTGAATGACGCTCAGGTCTCGATCGCTCTGGCGGCGGTTTCTGGAGGAATGTTCGAAATTGGCGACGACCTTCCAACCCTGGGGAGTGATCCGGACCGCGTAGCGTTGGTCAAGAACCCTGATTTGCTTGCAATGGCGAAGCTTGGTCGCGCTGCTGTCCCTCTGGATCTCCTGACTTACTCAGATAAGGATGAGCAACCCAGCGTCTTTCTGCTGCATGAAGACCAGCGTCAGTCCATGCTGGCTGTCTTTAACTGGACGGAGCAGTCGAGGTCGCACACTTTCAGTCTCTCCGATTTAAGCCTTCCCGCGGGGCACTCCTACAATTTCTCCGACGTGTTCGCGAAAGATCCGCCCTTGGCGGTGAACCACGAAACGCTCCGCCTGGAAAATCAACCCACGCACACAGTCAAGTTAATCAAGATTATTGATCTTTCCATCTCCCCGGCAGCGCCCTCAATCACCTTCCAGGTACCGTCCCAGGCAAAAATTGGGGAAGAGATTGAGTTCTCCAGCGTAGCCTCCAAAGACGGAGTCCCCGCGCTCGCCAATCATTGGGATTTCGGCGATGGAGTGTCCGCCGATGGTGCAATCCTAACCCACACCTACACAGCCGCCGGCAATTACACCGTGCGTTTTGCGGCCGAGGGCCTTGACGGCAAGTCAGCAGAGAAAACATTTTCCATCGTGGTCAGTGGACCGGTGATTCTTCCGTCTCCTCGGCGTTATGCCGAACCGCACGAATAGCTGGACTAAAGAAGCGCAGCAACCGAAGACCGTAATGGCCACTCGAAGTCGAATCAATTTGAAGAGAATCTCGCCACGCAGATTTGTACTACCGGAATTGGCCTTGCGCTGCCGCCTTCGCCGCCGGCGCCGAAATCGTAACCGCATCAGGCTCCGTCCACACAGCTGTGCCGCTCGTTAGGTCGAGACGGTGCATGGTGATCTTCAGGCTGCCGCGATCGACTTCCCACCAATAGGTAGTGGTAGTTGACTCCCTTACTCTGGAAAAGATCGTCCTTGGCACGCTCCACCGGATAAGGGTGTGCTCCGGCCCCGCCAGTCACGAAATAGGTAATGCCGCCGTGCTCGTGGCGTTCGTAGTTATGGACGTGTCCGGAAAAAACGACGATTCGCGCGCGGATGTCCTGTTGCCGCGCTTCCAGCGTTCTAGCGAGTTCTTGCTCCCGCGCGCGCGCCGAGTGTCCTCCACCGAATAACTTGTCCGTCGAACTGGTGTAGGGAGGATGGTGAAGAACAATAAAAACGAAGTCTACATTACCCGGAAGATGGTCCAACTTCTGGGCGAGCCATTGTCCTTGCGGGCCGGAAGCCTCGTCCTGAGAGCTGTCCAGCACCATCGACAGCACGTTCGCGGCGCGGACGGAATAATAGCGGTTGTTCTTCAGGTCAGGGAAGTGCTCGAAATAATCGGCGAGCGCAACTCTCTCATCGCCGTAGAACTCATGGTTGCCGAGCGCCGGATAAACCGGAATCTTTTTCTCTCGCCACACTGCGGTTTCGCTGTCCCACACCTTCCAGTCGTCCTTATCGGAGCCTTTATAGACGAGGTCGCCTCCGAAAGAGATGAACGCGGGATTGGTCTCGGCAATCGCCTTTACCATTGCCTGGCGCACGGGCGGATTCGCCGCGTCGGTGTCCTTGGGATCATGGAATCGGGCATCTCCATAGGCGACGAAGTGGAAGGGCGTACTCACCTGCAGTTGCAACTCGACCGGTTCGGTTTGCGGCGCCCCCTCCGAATACGAGCGTGAGCATGCAACACAGCCGAAAAAGAAAATGACGGCCGGAAATTTGCAAAACAATTTCATTGAATAACAGGATTTGGGAAACGGAAAATAGTTTACACCCGAGGTGTTATCCTATGTCGGCATCACTGCGCGGGGTTGTAACCTCTTCATGTCCAATCCACTGTCGTCCAATCCAATGGCGTCCAATCCAATGTCGTCCAATCCAATGACGTCCAATCCAAACGCGCCCGCCCCGAAAGCCACGCCAGTCAGCGAGCCGGCCGCATCAGCCCCCGTCGAATCATTCAAAGACATTTTTTCCGAGTACGAGCAGAGTCATCCCCGCAAGAAGGAACCGGGCACTCACGGACGCGAAGGAACGGTGATCGCCTTGACCGCCGACTCCATCATCCTCGATATCGGATACAAGACGGAAGGTGTTCTCCCGCTCACGGCATTCCCCGCCGACAAGCCACCAAAGCCCGGCGACAGGGTGCAAGTCACAATCAAAGGGCGTGATCCGGAAGGCTACTACGAATTGACCCGCGGCAAGGTCGAGCGTCCCACCGACTGGTCCTCGCTCGAAAGAGCCTTCGCCGAGAAATCGACGATCGTCGGCACCGTCACCGGCGTGGTCAAGGGCGGCTTGAGCGTCGATATCGGAGTCCGTGCCTTCATGCCCGTGTCGCGCACCGGCACCCACGACGCCGCCGAACTCGAGAAATTGGTCGAGCAGGAAATCCGCTGCCGCATCATCAAACTCGACGTCGAAGAGGAAGACGTGGTGGTCGATCGCCGCGCCATCGCCGAAGACGAAGAGCGCGCCGGCAAACACCGCCGCTACTCCGAACTCAAAGAAGGCGACACCGTTCACGGCGAAGTGCGCAGCCTCACCGATTACGGCGCCTTCGTCGATATCGGAGGCGCCGACGCCCTGCTTCACGTCGGCGAAATTTCATGGCGTCGCGTCAACAAGCCTTCTGACGTTCTTTCCACGGGCCAGCAGATCGAAGCCGTGATCATCAAAGTCGATTCGGACAAGCATCGCATTGCGATCAGCATGAAGCAGCTTCAGCCCCATCCATGGGACGCGGTAGCCGAAAAATACAAGCCCGGTGAACGGGTGCGAGGCACGGTTACCCGGCTCATGGATTTCGGTGCATTCGTGGAAATCGAACCGGGCATTGAAGGCCTAATTCATATTTCCGAAATGTCGTGGGCCAAGCGAGTGCGAACTCCGAGCGACGTCGTGAAACCGGGCGAGACCGTCCAAGCCGTGATTCTGGGAGTGAACGCGGCGGAACGCCGCATCTCCCTGGGCCTGAAGCAAGCGCTGGGCGACCCTTGGGCCGGTGTCGCACAAAAATTTCCGCCCGGGACGGTGATCGAAGGGCCGGTTACAAGCCTGACGAAGTTCGGCGCGTTCGTGCAGCTTACCGAAGGCGTTGAAGGCATGATTCACATCAGCGAAATCAGCGCGGAAAAGCGCATCAATCACCCGCAGGAAGTGTTGAGGACGGGGCAAGTAGTAAAAGCGCAGGTGCTCGCGCTCGACTCGGAGAAACGCCTAATCCGCCTGAGCATGAAACAACTCGTTCCATCGGGCCTGGATGAATACCTCGCCGAACACAAAGAAGGAGAGATCGTCACCGGCCGCATGGTCGAAGTTTCCGATGGACAAGCGCGCGTAGACCTCGGCGAAGGCGTCGTGGCAACATGCCGGATCCCGAAGGAGCCTCCAGCGAGCGAAGGCAGGAGCGCCAAACCGGCGCCGTCATCTTCATCAAAATCAAAGCCCGATCTGTCGTCGTTGGGCTCCATGTTGCAGGCACGCTGGAAAGCCGGCCCTCCCGCCGCCGAAGCGAAAGCGGAAGCCTTGCGTGCAGGCCAGATCCGCAGCTTCCGGATCGCAAAGCTAGATCCCGCGACTAAGAAGATCGACTTGGCGCTAGAGTGATCCCTTACCTGCACAAGAGCAATCAATCTTCACACAATTGTCATCCCGAGCGAAGCGAGGGATCTGCAGTTCGCCGCAATATGCAGACCGCTCGTCTGAACCACGATTTTATGGGGATGCAATACTCAAGATCGAGTTACTAGCCACTAACTCCCAGAGTTAGCCATCATAAGCGCAAAAAGCGCGGGCAGATAGATGATCGTAGCCTGCAGCAACCGCCGAGCCGGCGGTTTCGATGCCGCAGCCGTAGCCGGCAGTCGCGGATACGCCATCCCCATCGACACACTAAACAGCGCAGCGCCCATCAGGATGGCGCCAACCAGATACACTCGTCCCGCCATTCCCAGCGCAACCGGCATGAGGCTCACCGGAATCAACACTCCGGAATAGGCCAAAATCCGCCACACCGTGGACTTTCCATCGGAATCGACCACCGGCAGCATGCGAATTTCGCCTTGCGCATAATCCTCGCGATAAAGCCATGCGATCGAGAGAAAATGCGGAAACTGCCACACGAACATGATGGCAAAAAGGATCAGAGTCTCAACTTCCAGTTTTCCGCGCACCGCCGCCCAACCCAGCACTACCGGCATCGCTCCCGGAAACGCGCCAACGAATGTGCACACCGGAGAAACTTTCTTCAATGGTGTGTATGCCGCCAGATACACTAAGGAGGTCAACAACGCTAACAACCCAGTTAGTAAGTTGGCGTAGATTGCCAGATAAGCCGACCCACCGAAAGTCAGCGTCAGACCTGCTATGGTCGCGTGCGCCCGGCTCATGCGTCCCGCAGGCAAGGGCCGCATCGCGGTCCGCCGCATCCGCGCGTCCACGCTCGATTCGAGCACCTCGTTCAGCGCCGCCGTTCCGCTCGAAACCAGCGCCACTCCCAACAGGGCATGGACCAAGCCCGGCGTCCAGGACGACACTCCCAACCGGCGTGCGCCAAAGAAGTAGCCGCACCACGCCGTAAGGACAATCAGACTCGTAACCCGCGCCTTGGTCAGTTCGGCGTAATCGCGCAGCAAAGAAACAAATGTCTGCAACATGGACCCCACACTCACCCGATTGGCCTTCCCGCCTCCATCCGGCGGTTTAGCTCAAACCGGCAGCCACCAAAGAAATCCCCGCGGAAACGGAACCATCCCGGAAGAGAGCATTCGTATCGTGCCATCTATTCAATGTCAAGCCAAAAGTGAAAGCCACAGCGTGCCTTGCCCCCACGATGCTCGCACCAAAACACATTCCTTTGCAACCCCGGCAAACAACGACGACAAACAACGACGGCAAACGAGATTGGCAAACCACAACGGCAACTAGCGACCGCCCCCAGGACTCGAAACATTGAACGTCTCGGGCGGATCAAAATAACACCGATGCCAAAGCGCCGCATCGGTCAACTTTCCCGCCTTCCATTGCTGCACCGTGGGCATTGTTATCGCGATCATGCCGCCATCGACTGAATCGAACATCAACACCACTCCAGCCAGCTCTTGAGATTTTGCCGCCAGTTCCGCGTAGTTTTTGTCGAGCAAAGACTTGGCGTATTCCAGCTTAGCCGGTGCGCCGCTATTCTTTTCGTCTTCCTGGACCTTTTGCACCGAGACGATTTTCACGTTCTTGCCCCGCAGTGGCTCCCAATCACCCGGGAAGGGCGCAGTTTCCTCGCGCGTCACCAGAAACAGATCGGCGGCAATCGGCGCAGCCTTCGTCCCCACTAACGGAACGTCCGAAAAACCCTCCGGCATCTCCAGGCTCGTGCGCCAGACCCATCCTCGCGACAGGCCTGAAATCCGCACGTGAACCCAGTCCGCATTGAAATCCAACATCTCGAATTCATCCTGCGCGCTCGCTAAAAACAAAGTCTTGGCAGTCAAACTGGGAGACGCAACCACCGGGGTCCCCGTTTTCTTGATCGCCACCAGATTCTTCGGGTGCGCCTGATTCTTGAGCGCTTCCTCCAGGCTCGCCGCCTCCGCCTGCAACTCGGCCGCCGCCTTATCGGCAGCTTTGTTCTTCAACGTTTTCGTCTCCGCCAGTTGCTGACCCGACAGGCCCTGTCCCAATGAAGAAGAAGACGAGAAAGTACGCCCAACTTCCGGCAACTGAGGCACCGGCGCGGAGATCGCAGGCTCTGATGTCGCCTGTCCCGCAGCTCCTTTTCCCGCAGTTGCTGGCCCCTTAGCCGCCACCGGCGGAGCGCCTGCCGGAGAACCGCCGCCGTTCGCCAGCAGATCCGTCAACTGGTCCAGCAAGTCGGATTCGAGCCGGCCATTCGAAGTCAGCAATTGATATCCCGAATGCGATGGAGTCGAATCCGTGTACCAGGCCGTCACCTTCGTGTTCACCCGCACCACCGCTCCGCCCGACGCAGTCGCGCTCACCTGCACGGCAGATTGGTAATAAGCCCGTTTGTACTCGCTCAAAGGATGGTCGCCCGGCAAGGCGAATCCTTCCAGTATCGGCAGCCGTCCACGCAGGGCCGGTTGCAAATCCTTCAGCGCTTTCTCCACCGCGCTTTTCGACTGGCGGTAGGTGCGCTCATTCGGAGCTGCTTGCGAACTCGTTTGCGCCTGTCCGCTCTGAATCGCTGCCCCCAAAAACACGACCGGCAGAAACGCAGACAATGCAGCACGAAGCAACCGGACATCTGGCCAACTCCGCACGGTCATGGCGCCTGCTCCAACTGGTCGCGTCGAATCCATCCGTGCTGTCCTTCGCGGGTTTCCACCCCGTACCAGTAAGGCGTTGCAATCTGAATCAGGACTTCGACCCCCGGCTCCAGAGATTGCAGCGTGCTCGCGGTGTGGAACGGAGCGGACTGGAGCGGAGCCCCAGGCTTCTTGACCACCCGCTCCACCTGACGGCGCAGTCCAGCAACATGTTGCTCCAGCGTTTCCGCGGGCTGCTCCTGCCCCGCCGCTTGGCCGCTCGTGCTCTCGTCATTCGTCTTTTCGACGGACTTCTCCGATGGCGGAGTGCTCAGCTCGATCGTGTCATCACCCATGCCGAAGTTTTGCTTCGCCAAGCGTTCCTGTTTCGCTTGAACAGCCTCGGCGGTTTCCTTCTTGATCAGTTCGATCGCGTCCAGGTGTTCCTGGATGTCCTTGTATTCGCTGCTTTCCACCGAGCCGCTCGAGAGATGGACGGTGTGCCGCAAATCCTCCACAAACCGAGCGTCAATGCGCAGCACCGTACTTCCGAAGCCCTCTGGCTGCACCACGTAGCGCACCGCCAACGTGCCAACATCGCCGCCGTCTTTGAAATTTCGGGGATCGATCGCGTGCATCCGCACCTTGTAGAAAATCTTGCCGCCCTCCGTCCATGCCGCAAACACCGGCGTCGAAGTGGCCGCCTCCGCTCCTTTAACGTACTCGTCTTTGTCGTATTCCTTCGTTCCCCGGATAATCGCGTTCCCTGCCACCTCTTCGACGACCTGCGCCACTTCGTACTCTGGCAGCGGAATATTGATGATCAGGCCTGCACCGTACTCGAGAACATTCTTGTCGCGTCCGTGCGCGGGGACTGTCCCCGCAGAGAGAGAGAGAATGAGCAGAACAAATACTGCCGTTACCCTGGGATTGAGATTGAAATAAGGCGCAGTTCCATGAAACCGAACCGAACGATTCAGCCCCTTAACGCGAAAACTCCTGTCCCACATCACGACCGGCTCCCGTGGTTCTGTTGCAAGAGAGTCTCTTACGCTCGGTCGATCGCTGTCAACTGCCGCCGGCTAGTACCCAAACTCCATCCCCGGGTCACACTTCTGGGGGTGTAAACAATTTGTAAAAAAAATTTGTAAAGCCTCTTGCACTTCAACGATGAGTGGTAGTACTATTCGGCGCCGTGGGGTGGTTGGACCACTCAACCGGAAAAATTTTGCAGCTTCTGCGAGAACGCAGTATCTTGGCAAATGGTTTTTCTCGCTTGATCATTGCCCGGTCGTTGTTGTTCGCGCGTCGTAGAGTGTTGGGGTTTTTGCAAAAAATCTGAGTTTTGCCTGAGGAGTGCAGCATGCGTATGTGGACGCAGTCTCATCTCTGTCAGAAGCCGCGGCCGGTATCTTCCGTCCTCGCCGCCGCTTTCGCGTTAGTCTTCCTAATCCTGGGCGCCAGCCAGTCGGCGAGCGCGTTACCTGCCTTTGCCAGGAAGTACGGCCTGCGTTGCTCGGCCTGCCACGAGTCGTGGCCCGCCCTGAACAACTTCGGGCTGAAGTTCAAAGACAACGGCTATCAGCTGATGAACGATCGCGATTCTCCCATCTGGCAGAATCCCGGCTACTGGCCGGTGACTTTCCGCATTACGCCGATCTGGCACCGACTGAGCAGCCTCGACCAGGTTGACACCTACAACCCGGCACTACCGGGATATCCAGGTCCCACCGGTTCGACGGCCGCACGCATCACGTCGTCCGGCTTCGACCTGAGCGGGCTCGACTTCCACACCGGTGGAACCCTGGACAAGAACATCTCTTTCTACGTGCTACCGTCGTCCGACTCAACCGGAGCGTTTCATTTTGAGAGCGTCAATGCCCGCATCGATAACATCGGCAACAGCCCTTGGCTCAACATACGCCTGGGTCGATTCGAGCTCAACAACCTGCTTTCTGAAAAGCGCACCCTGTGGCTCACCGGCAACGGCGGTATTTACCAGACCTATCACTTCATTCCCGTGGGCGACGGAAACATCTTCGGCCAAATCGGCGACAACCAGTTCGGCATCGAGTACATGGGACACTCCGTGGACGACCGGACGCGCATTTCCGCGTCCCTGCTCAGCTCGAATGATGGCAACGTCGGGCTGATTATGGGAGCCAACTCCTATAGCGGATTCTTTACCTTTGACCAGGCGTTTGATGCGGGCAAGGTGGGGACCGAGCGTGTCGGAGTCTACGCTTTTGTAGGACAGGCGGCGACGTACTATCGGACTACCGCAGGAGTGCCCATCCCCGGTTCGGGAATCGGCAACAAGAGCTTCAGTCGTGTGGGCTTCTACGGACAATTCTACGTGGGTCCCCACTTCAACCTCAGCGTTGTGACCCAGCACGGGTCGGATAACGCGTGGTTCGGCCAGGGTTTTGGCAACGCAGTAGCCACCGATGGCAACGGCGGCACAACCGCAACCTGCTCGAGTCCCGCTCAGGGGCCCAATTGCCCTTTGAACAATACGCCCGGAACCACCCTCCCGATCGGCGCGCAGTCGCCCACTTGGAACGGCTACACCTTCGAAGCTCGCTACGATGTTAGTCCGCAGCTGATCTTCAAAGCCGTCTACGAGGCGGAACGCATGTCGCAGCAGGCTAGCAACGGGGCCGGATCGCTCAATCCCGTTCCCGGCAACCTCGGAAACATCAACAACTATTCGATCGGCTACCGCTACAACCCATTTATGACGAGCCGGGCCGGCTTCGCCTATTTCGGCGAATTCAACGTGTTCCACCAGGATCTTACCGGGCCCCTGAACTCGGCTGGCAATCCCACCAACGTAAACACCAGTGAATTGCTGTTCGGAATTGACTTTGACTTCTAAAGAGGGGGATGACTGTGAATACTAACTTACTCAAGTGGTCGCTGTTGCTGAGCGTGGTTGTCACTCTCTGTTTGTCCGCTAGCTCATACGCTCAACTCACAACATTTCAAATTCAACAATGGTTGAATTCGCCGGCGGCGTCCAGCCATGTCGGCAACTTGACCGGCGATGTGCATGCCGCCGCCCTGCCGTATCGCCGGTACTGCGTTGGCTGTCACGGTGAAATGGGAGATGGTAACGGCGAGAATGCGGTGTGGTTTATTACCCCTATGTACGCCAAGCCGCGCGATTTCCAGTTGGCGATTTTCAAGTGCCGATCCACTCCGACCGGAACTTTGCCCACCGACCAGGATCTTTTCGACTCCATCACTCGCGGCTTCGACCGCTCGAATATGCCGCAGTGGAACACGTTCACAAAACAGGAGCGAACGGATCTCGTCGCGTGGATTAAACATTACTCTCCGCGTTGGCAAACGGAGAAGCCCGGCACTCCCATTCAGATCCCTCCCGAGCCGGAAATCACTCCAGACCGGGTCAAGGCCGGGCAAGCAGTGTTCGCCAAGATGCAGTGCTACAAGTGCCACGGCGTTCAAGGTATGGCCAATGGCCCGTCGGCCTCCACGCTTACCGACGATCTCAATCAGCCCATCGCGGCCTTTAACTTTACGGACGGTTCCAGACCCAAGTGCGGCAGCACCGACACGGATATCTACCGGATCTTTATGACCGGCCTGGATGGCACGCCGATGCCGTCATTTGCTGACAACATTAAACCGGATGAGGCGTGGGACTTGGTGTTTTATCTGCGCTCGCTGCAGCCCCACAACGCCTTCAACGCTAAAGAAAAGGAAATTGCCCACCAACTGGGATTGAAACCGGTTGATCCGAATGCACCACCACCAGCACAGTGACGGAGAGGGTAGACCCTTCCGAACTTAGGAGAGAAGCCATGAAGCATCAGCATGCCCGTCGGTTCGCCGCGATTGTAGCCGTTCTCGTGTTGGTCACTGTTGGAGCGTTCGTGATCAGCCAGAAGGCGAGTGCCGCCGGTGAAGGCAAAATTACCGGTACCGTCAAACTCGATGGCACGCCCCCGCACCAGCGAGGCATCGACATGTCGAAGGACCCTTACTGCTCCAAGGCGCACGCGAACAGTCCGGCCACAACCGAGCTGGTCGTTGTCGGCAAGGACGGCGGCTTGGAGAATGTTGTCCTCTATATCTCCGAAGGGTTGAGCGCTGACGCGGCCAGCGCGAAGCCGACCGCAGTTCCTGTATTCGACCAGAAAAACTGCTTGTACACGCCTCACGTACTGGCAATGGACGTGAGCCAGGACTTCAAAGTGATCACCAGCGATCAAACGGCCCATAACATCCACCCGGAACCCAATCCTCTTACCGGCAACATCCCGTGGAACCAGTCACAGCCGCCAGGGGCCCCTCCCGTCACTAAGAGTTGGAAAGCCCCGGAGATGATCCACGTCAAGTGCAATATCCATCCGTGGATGAGTGGCTATTTCGCGGTGGTAAAGGGCCCGTACGCGACCACGGACGAGAATGGGTCCTACACCATCCAAAACGTACCGCCCGGAAGTTACACGGTGACCGCGTGGCAGGAGACCTATGGTCCTCAGACCCAGAAGGTGACGGTGGCGGCAGGCGCAGCCGCGACCGCTAATTTCACGTTCAAAGCTAAGTGACGAAGATGCGGCACACTTCGGTTAACGTCGACGCGCGGGTGTGAATGCAGGTCAGAACCCAGACCTCTGCGGCAGCTCGAACTATTGCTTGACAAGTCTCCACCCTTGGCACAGAGTTCTGCGCCAGAAAGACTGGTCAGCGCAGATAGCCTGCCCAGCTTGGCATTCAGGGATAACAGTAGACCAACCCTGAACGCCAAATCACAGCGCGAGACAGGGAGGGCATATGGAAACTGCGATCGGAGTATTTGCTTCGCGTGATCATGCGGAGCAGGCAGTCAAGGAGTTGCGCGAGCGGAGTGTGCCCGAAGAATCCATCGTTTTCCTGACTCGGTCGGAAAACGAAGCGAAAACCATCGCGCAGGAGCTCGGCGCATATGTTGGAGGCTTCATGGGGGGAGCCGCCGGAGTCACCACCGGCGTGGTGGCTGCTACCCTGCTTCTGCCCGGGATCGGGACGGTATTCGCTTTAGGCATCGGTGCCGCCGCATTGCTCACCGGCGCGGGTGCGGGCGCAGGTGCGGGCTCCGCCCTCGGAGCGGCGGCAACACACGAGGCGAACACGCCACAACCGACCGCGCCTGAAAAGTCGTCTGAGGACGTCGCATTCTTCCGCGAAGTACTCAAAGAAGGGCGTTCCCTGATCGTGGTTAGGACAGAATCAAAGGAGCTTGCCGTTTCTGCTTGCGGGGTGCTCGACCGCCTGGGAATCGGCATGCAGGGATCGACCCCCGTCAGGATGCAAACCGCTATCCGGCAGGTGGGCGCGGTAACCATCGTTGACATCAGCGGAAGAATCACCCTGGGCGAGGGCAATGTCGTCCTCCGCGAGATTGTTCGAGACTTGGCGGAAAAAGGCAGCAAAGCGATCGTGCTCAACCTGGGCGAAGTTCATTACATAGACAGTTCGGGAGTCGGGGAATTAGTCAAGGCTCACACCACGGTTCGAAGTCAGGGTGGGCATTTGAAACTCGCCAATCTGAACAAGCGAATACATGATTTGCTCGAAATGACGCGGCTGTCCGCCGTTTTCGACATTCAGAAGGATGAGGCGAGCGCGATCAAGTCCTTTGGCTCGTCACAAGTGGTGGCGTAGCGCATCAGTCGCGTTAATGGTTGTGTCCTCCGCGGACGGGTGAGCAATCACTCTCGAAGCAAGGCGCACGAGGGTAGGCTGAAATCGATCAGGGCGGGGGCATCATGGCGAAATTCTTTGCGGTCACCATTATCGTAATCGCGATCCTTTCCGCGATTCCCATCTTGCGGCATACCTGGGAAGCGCCCGAGGATATTTCGATCCACGGAGTTCTGATCGACGAGCAGATGTCGGAAACCATGGCCGAAGCTGGAATCTCCTTTCTCGCCGCCCAGTTCGTTCTGGCTATTTTCATCTGGATGTTCTCCCATCCCGCCCCCGATTCGAAGATCAAGAAATTTCCCGGCGGCGCCAGGGGTTTGGTGATTGCCGCCTTCCTGGTCGTAGGCATAGAAGTCATGGCCCTCGGAATCTTCGGAGTGAAGGCATGGGCCGATGTGTATCTCACCCCCCCGTCGCCCAACGCCATGCCCATCCAGGTCCAAGCCGGACAGTTCGCTTTCTATTTTCGCTACCCCGGCCCCGACGGAACCTTCGGTCCCCTTCACCCCGAGCTGATTAATGAAAGCACGCAGAATTTCTTCGGTCTCGACCTCGACCATGACCAAGACTCCAAAGACGACATCGTGACCGCCGAGATGGCGATTCCCGTGAATAAGGAAATCCATCTGCTCATGCATTCGAAAGATCTTGGACATTCCTTTTTTGTGCGCGAGTTACGCGTGCAACAGGATTTTGTCCCCGGGCTGGATGTCTCCCTGCACTTCACCGCCACTAAGGTCGGCAAGTACGAAATTGTCTGCACCCAGCTTTGTGGCCTGGGGCACTACAACATGAAGGCATATCTCGAGGTAATGTCCCAGTCTGACTTCGATGACTGGCTGAAGAAGGAAGCGG
Source organism: uncultured Acidobacteriaceae bacterium (assembly GCA_963747545.1). GTDB lineage: Bacteria > Acidobacteriota > Terriglobia > Terriglobales > Acidobacteriaceae > Acidiflorens. Next base: position 1,758,026 of record CAVVFQ010000007.1, read on the forward strand.
CAATGCAGTAACTCCTTCCGTCCAGCTAGCTGCGGCCGGTAGGGACATCTTTTTCTGAGGTAAGGGCAAATGCACGACATAGCAGTGCAAGGGGTGCAGCACCACGCTCCGACAAGCTTCATTCGGAAGCACGTCTTCAGTCTCGACCATAAGGTGATCGGCAAGCAGTATTACGGGTTGGCCCTAATCGCCGCGTATGTAGGAATGGGCCTCTCTTGGATGATGCGCATCCACCTGGCTTGGACCAACGCTCCGATCCCCGGCCTGCAATTGCTTTCGAAGACCGGTGCTCCGGGTGGAGTGATGACGCCCGAGTACTACCTGCAACTGATGACCATGCATGGCACCATCATGGTCTTCTTCGTCCTCACCACCGCCCCTTTTGCGGCGTTCGGCAACTTCTTCCTGCCCATCCAGGTCGGCGCCGAGGATATGCCCTTCCCGCACTTCAACATGATGTCGTTCTGGGTCACCTTCTGCGCCTTCCTCGTGCTCATGTCTTCATTCTTCGTCGCCGACGGACCGACCCTGGGCGGTTGGACCCAATACGCTCCCCTCAATTCGGTGGGTGGGATTTCTGGTCCTGGCCAAGGTCTGGGTGTCATCCTTTGGATGATTTCCATCGCGTTGTTTTGCGTCGGCCAGTTATTGGGCTCGTTGAACTTCATCACCACCACCCTCGATCTCCGCGTCAAGGGCATGAGCCTCATGCGCCTGCCACTCAGCGCCTGGGCTTGGTTCATTACGTCGTGCATGGGCCTGACCGCATTTTCCGTGTTAATGCCGGCATGCATCCTCGTTATTCTCGATCACGTGGCCGGGACCAGTTTCTTCGTCCCGTCGGGTCTGGTCGTCAGCGATCAACTGGTGCCCCACTCTGGAGGTTCCACTCTCCTGTGGCAGCACCTGTTCTGGTTCTTCGGACATCCCGAGGTCTACATCGCGATCGTCCCCGGTCTCGGCATCGTTTCCCATATCCTGATCACCAACATGCGCCGGCCGATGCTCAGCCATAGGACGCTGATCTATTCCATGGGCGCGCTCGCCGTCCTCAGCTACATGGTCTATGGGCATCACATGTTTGTCAGCGGGATGAATCCATTCTCGTCCCTGGCGTTCTCTTTCCCCACCCTGGTCATAACCATCCCATCCACCATCGTGGTGCTGATCTGGACCTTCAGTCTGTATGGTTCCAAACTGCGCATCAACTCAGCCTCCCTCTTTGCGCTCGGCTTCATTTCGATGTTCGTCAGCGGCGGCGTGAGCGGCTTCTTCCTGGCTCAACCCTCGATCGATATCATGCTCCATGCGACTTACTTCGTGGTGGGCCATTTTCACTTGGTCATGGGCGTTGCCGCCATGTTCGGCATCTTCGCCGGAACTTACTTCTGGTTCCCCAAGATGGTCGGACGAATGATGAACGAAACCTTGGGAAGAATTCATTTCTGGTTCAGCTTCGTGGGCGCTTATTGCATCTTTATGCCCTTCCATTACCTGGGCATGGCCGGGAATGTGCGACGCTATTCGTCCTTTGTTGATGACTACCTGCAGCCGCTGATCCCGGTGCATCGCTTCATCACCGTCGCTGCTCTCGTTACCGGTGCGGCCCAGCTTGTTTTTCTCTTCAACCTGATTCACAGCCGTTTCTGGGGCAAGCCCGCGCCCGATAACCCGTGGGAGGCGACGTCGCTCGAGTGGAGCACCGCTACGCCGCCGCCTTTTGATAATTTCGGGGGTAAACATCCGGTGGTTTACCACGACCCTTATCAATACGGCGTGCAGAGTTCGGTGGGTGATTACCTCATGCAGACGTCGCCCGAGCAAGTCAAGACGGAGCACGACGAGAATTAACCGAGAATGAACTCGTAAGAAATTGAGTTCCTGTTACCGAGTTTTGTATTACTGAGTTTGCTGAGTTGTAACGCGGGACCGGGAGTTTACTACGCTATGGCAACTACGATTCATGAACCGCCGCAAATCGATCCGCACCAGCAGCCGAGGCCAGGACACTCCGGAAACGGCGGTTGGAGGAATCTGGTTCCGGCCAGTGGCGAGCGGCATGTGACGCTCGACTACTCGCCGCCCCCCTCCTCGACGGGCATCTATGTAGTCCTTTTCGCCATTACGATGATGTTTGCCGCGTTCAGCAGCGCCCTGATCGTTAGCAAAGGATCAACGCTGGCCTGGCGCACCTTCACCCTCCCCTCGATCCTTTACCTCAACACCCTGATCCTCGTCGCCAGCAGCGTTACTCTCGAAGTCGCGCGTCGCCGCATCGCTGCTTTCATGGGCAACTCGAAAAGTCACACCGAGAACCCAGCACGCTGGCTGTATATAACCTTGTTTCTCGGCCTGCTCTTCGTGGCTGGTCAGTACGCCGCGTGGACCCGATTGCGGGCCGAGGGGCTCTATCTAGCCACGAATCCCAGCAGTTCGTTTTTCTATGTATTGACCGCCACCCACGCGCTGCACGTGCTGGGAGGCCTGTGGGGTCTGATCTATGTCATCCGCAAGCTGAGTAACTCGTCGCTCCGACGAAGCCAGCTCGATGCCACTGCCCGCTACTGGCATTTCATGGACATTCTTTGGCTGTACCTGCTTTGTCTGCTTTGGATGAAACTTTAACCACTCGAACTGTCAGGAGGCGACGTGAGCCAAGCGGATCTAACCATGGAAGGACACTCGACAGCTCTAACCGTAGGGCCGGCATTTTCGATTCCTACAAAAAAGCTGGCGATGTGGCTGTTCATTATCGCGGACACCATGACTTTTGCCGCGTGCCTGGTGGCCTATGGATTCCTGCGCAACGGAACTGCCAACTGGCCGCGACCTTTCCACAGCATCACCAATGTCGCCATCATGACTTTCATTCTCCTGACCAGCAGTCTGACCATGATGTTCGGAGAACGGTCAGCGCGAGAAGGGGACAAGGCCGGATCCTTCCGCTGGGTCATGATTACCGCGGCCTTGGGTATTGTTTTCGCCCTGCTCCACATTCGCGAATGGTTCGGGCTCATCGATGAAGGCATGACCCTGTTTAAGAACCCCTGGGGTACAGGTCTGTTCGGGGCGTCGTTTTTCAGCATCACCGGCTTGCACCTTACCCACGTTACCTGCGGCGTCGTCGCTTTAATCGCGGTGGGTGTTCGCTACAAGGGCGGCCGCTACAATGCCGACGACATCGAGGTTTTGGGCCTTTACTGGCATTTCGTGGATCTGGTTTGGATGTTTGTCGTACCGTTAGTCTACCTTTTGAACCTGGCACACTAGACCAAAAAAAGCTCGGGAGCAGAATGCTATGACAACCGCAACAGGGGAAGCGCGCAAGAGCGGTGGAATCGGGAAAGATTTGTTGGTGTATGTTTGCCTGCTCGCTCTCGCGGCCGTGCAATTCGTCATCGCCTATCAGAAGATTGACGCTTCGCAAATGCTCTGGCGCATGCTGACGGTCGCGTGCGTCGAGGCGGGCCTGGCGGAATTGTTCTTCATGCATCTTTGGTCGGAAAAGCGGACCTTTCTCCTGTTTGTCGTCGCCTTTACCGTTTCAGTCCTGCTTGGGATGCAATATGGGTGGACCGACAGCTTCCGTATGCTGGTCGGCGCCGCGCCCTATTCAAGATGACTAATTCAAGATGACTAACAAGAGAGAAGGAAGGTAAAAAGGATGTTAAGAGGAATAGGAAAGCCGAGGGTCGGTAGACAGTTTCGGTGCGCCGCCATTGCTCTGGTTGCACTGGCCCTGCTCGCCGCCCCGCTCCCGGCCTTCTCGCAGAGTTGCGCCCTCTGTTATACCCAGGCTGCCTCCGCCGGTGCTCGAATGATTCAGGCCTTGCGCAGCGGGATTTTGATTCTTATCGTCCCTCCCACCTTCATGTCGCTGGGCATGATTTTCATTGTCTATCGCAAACGTCATCAGTTCAGGCAGGCCGGCGATGTGCCTGCCGACGATGTGCCTGCCGTCGACGCGCCCGGCTCTGACTCCACCTGGTAGTCGATTTTGGGTGGCTTTAGCGCTTGCCTCTACCCTAGTCTCATGGCTGTGCCTTCAGCCGACCTTCTTCTCATCTTCCCGACCTATAAGTGCCCACATTGGTGTATTGGTAGTGGCTATATAAGAAGAGCAAGCAGTTCACTGAGCCAACTTACTACGATAGCTAGTTTTACTGGACTTCCCACCTAAACTGACTGACCCCGTTATCCTCTTTGGTGGGCAAGGTTCCCGACCCGGAAATCCTTATCCAGGGCTGGATCTCACTAGAAATGCCAATCCTGTCCAGACGCCACGACCTCCCGCAGAAACCGTTGTGGCAGCCAATTTATAAGTGATAGAATCACATAATGGCAAAAACGCTAATGCAGTCCGTGGTCAGTCAACTGGAACAGGAACGGGCACGACTCGAGTATGAACTCCGCCGCGTAACAGCTGCCCTAACTACCTTTGGGAAAGTCTATCTGCAGGGACGCAAGCGCCCAACTCGCAAGAAACGAACCATGTCGCCCGCCGGACGCAGGAGAATCGCCGCCGCACAGCGGGCACGATGGGCAAGAATTAGAGCCGGCAAGAAGTAACTCCCGCTGTAGAGACGGGGCTTGCCCCGTCTCTGCCTGCCGTGCCGCAAATGGTTCGACCCAAAACGCCACTTCACTTCGGGAGATCCCTCACCACCGCCACCACGAACTGTGCGAACTCCCGGACATCCGCCTCGGTCGTGTCGAACGAGCACATCCATCGCACCACCGATTCTTCCTCGCTCCACACATAAAAGAAGTAGCGCTCCTGTATCTTCTTAATTGCGTCTAGCGGCACTCGCGCGAACACTCCGTTCGCCTCAACCGGATATACGATCGTGACGCGCGGAATCTTCTTCACTTCCTGTTCCAGTAGTCGCGCCATCCGGTTCGCATGCTCCGCATTCCGCCGCCAAAGATCGTTTGTCAGCAGCGCCTCCATCTGCGCCGCCATGTAGCGCATTTTCGATGCGAGCTGCATCCCTTGCTTGCGCACAAACAAAAAATCCTCCGCCAGTTCCGGACGAAAGAACACCACCGCCTCCACCCCCATCAGCCCGTTCTTTGTCCCCCCGAACGAAAGCACATCCACTCCCAAATCGCGCGTCCCCTGCCGCAAGGAGACCGACGGCCGCTGCGCCGCCACGGCGTTCGAAATCCGCGCCCCATCCATGTGCAAAAACATTTTCCGCTCGTGGGCAAACCGCGCCAGCGCCTCAATTTCTGCCGGCTTGTAAACCGTTCCCATCTCGGTCGATTGCGTAATCGAAATCACCCGCGGTTGCGCGTGATGCTGGTCCCCAATTCCGTGATACGCCCGCGCCACCGTTTCCACTGTCAACTTGCCGTCCGGCGCTGCCAGAGGCACCAGTTTGCAGCCGGTAAACTTTTCCGGCGCCCCGCACTCATCCTGATAAATATGAGACAGTTCCGGACACAGCACCGCATGGAACGGCCGTGTCAGCGCCTGCAAACTCAGCACGTTAGCCGCCGTCCCATTGAAAACAAAAAAGACCGCCACATCGGCTCCAAACTCCTCCCGGAATTTTCTGATCGCCGATTCGGTGTGCGGATCACTCCCATACCCCACCACATGCCCCTCATTAGCCCGCCGTATCGCCTCCAACACCTCTGGATGCACCACCGCATTGTTATCGCTCGCAAAGCTTCGGCTCGGTTTCATAACAAGACAATTTAGCAGAACCGAAAATTCTTCGGAGCCTCCTGCCACTAACATGAATCTATTAAATTGTTCTAATATTGGTGCGGTGAGGTCGCCGCACCAAGGGAAGATAAGGTTGCGCGAGAAGTTGGTTTTGCCTTTGGGTGGCGCAGCGAGTTCACCGGGGTTCTACTTGCCTTTGGGTGGCGCAGCGGTTTACCGCTGCGATTAGTCGCCCAATTCGGACGGCTTTAGCCGCTGAGGGCGCCCGCAGACTGTAGTGCGACCTGCCTGAAGGTTTCACCAAGAGCAACGAACGATATGTCTCGATTCCTAGCAAGAACGTCACCGCTGATTCTGCCCGCTACCCTTCTGGCCGTGCTCTTTCTTACGACCGCCTGCAGCAATACCAAGGCAGCCAACGCCGACGCCCCGCAAGCCATGCCGGTCAAAGTCCAAACCGCGAAGGCCCAAAAGGTCGATGACACCACCGACTATGTCGCTACCTTAAAGTCCCGCGACTCCGCCGTCGTCATGCCACAGGTCGAAGGCATCATCACGCAGATCTTCGTCCACTCCGGCGACCGCGTCGCCGCCGGCGCCCCCATGATGCAGATCGATCCCGCCAAGCAGCAGGCCACGGTCAAGAGCCAGGAGGACGCCCGCGCCGCCCAAGTCGCCCAGGTGAAATGGGCGCAGCAAAATTATGATCGCGTAAGCGGTCTTGCCAATGCCGGAGTAGTCAGTAAGCAGGATCTCGACCAGGCCCGCGCCACGCTCGACGCTGCCCAGGCGCAACTCCATTCGCTCGAGGCTCAGGTCAGTGAGCAGCAGGTCCAGTTGCACTACTACCAGGTGGTCGCGCCGCGCGCCGGCATCGTCGGTGATGTTCCCGTCCGCGTTGGCGACCGCGTCGTCACCACCACCACGCTCACCACCGTCGACCGTCCCGGCAGCCTCGAAGCCTACATTTACGTCCCCATCGAGAAATCTGCTCAGCTCAAGATCAATCTCCCTGTCCAGATCGTCGACGGAACAGGCAAGTCGCTCGCCGCCAGCCGCATCACCTTCATTTCTCCGCAAGTGGACACGACCACGCAAACCGTCCTTGCCAAAGCGACCATCGCAAACTCGAACGATAGCCTGCGCACCGCCCAGCTCATCCGTGCCCGTGTAATCTGGGGCAGCCAGGATAAACCAGTGGTCCCAGTCGTGGCGGTCTCACGCATCGGCGGCGTCTATTTCGCTTTTGTCGCTGAGCCTGACCAGAAAGGCGGATACGTGGTCCACCAAAAGCCGCTCCAGGTCGGCCAAATCGTAGGCAACGACTATGTGGTCCTCGACGGCGTAAAACCGGGGGACAAGGTGGTAGTCTCCGGCACCCAGTTTCTAATCGATGGCGTACCCGTAGTCCCGCAAGAAAGCAGCACCAGTTAAAAGTCCAGGTCCAAAGCAACGTTCTCAAAACCATCTCAGACAAGCGCCCAGCAGCCGCGTCAAAGACTGAGAGCTGAGAACTGAGAGCTGAGAGCTTCTTCCTAATGGTCGACTTTTTTATTCAACGCCCCGTATTCTCGACCGTCTGCGCCCTGATGATTATTCTCGCCGGCGCCGTCTGCATCCCCACGCTGCCCATCGCACAATTCCCCGACCTCGCTCCTCCCCAAGTCGGTGTCACTGCCGTTTACACCGGAGCCAGTTCACAGACGGTCGAATCGGCCGTCACTACCCCCCTCGAGCAGCAGATCAACGGCGCCGAGGGGATGAAGTACATCACCTCCTCCAGCACCAACGACGGCGTCAGTACGGTTACCGCGACGTTCGATATCACTCGCGATCCCGATCTCGCCACGGTTGACATCGAGAACCGTGTCAACACCGCCTCCGGACGTCTCCCCGCCGCCGTCAAGCAGATCGGTATCACCGTCGCCAAGACTTCGCAGAACTTCGTCTTTGGCGGCGCCGTTTTCTCGCCCGACGGTCGCTTGTCCACGCTCTTCATCAGCAATTATCTCGATGTTTACGTCCGCGACAGTCTCAAACGCGTCCCCGGCGTCGCCGATGTCCTTATCTTTGGAGAGCGCAAGTATTCCATGCGTCTTTGGCTCGACCCCGTTCGTCTCGCTGGCCGCTCCCTCACCGCCGACGATGTCGTCAACGCCCTCTCGGAACAGAACATCGAAGTGGCCGCCGGCAGCGTGGGCTCGCAGCCCGCAGTGCCGGGGCAAAACTTCCAGATAAGCGTCCGCGTCGTTGGCCGTCTCTCGGAAGCCGATCAGTTCGATAACATCATCCTCAAAAGCAATCCCGACGGAACTCTGGTTCGGCTCAAAGACGTAGGTCACGCCGAACTCGGCGCCGAAGACTATAGCACCGACCTCGATTACAACGGCCGCGACGCGGTCGGCATCGCCGTCACCCAACTCTCCACCGCCAACGCCCTCGACGTCCATCAAAAGTGCGTTGCCGAACTGGATCGACTTTCCAAGCGTTTTCCGCCCGGCATGAAGTATGAAATCGCCTTCGACACCACCGACGCCGTGGGCGAATCCATACGCGACGTCGTTTTTACGGTGGGTTCTGCGATCCTGCTGGTCATCCTGGTGATCTTCGTTTTCCTCGGCGACTGGAGGACCACGATCATTCACTTCATCGCCACTCCAGTTTCGCTCATCGGGACTTTTACTTTCATTAAGCTACTTGGCTTTTCCATCAACACACTGACGCTCTTCGGCATTACGCTCGCCACCGGCCTCGTGGTCGACGACGTGATCGTCGTGATTGAAAACATCGAGCGCCACTTACAGGAGGGCGAGCCCAGTGCGGCCAAAGCCGCCTCCGCCGCCATGAAGGAAGTCACCGGCGCGGTCATCGCCACCTCCCTGGTGCTGGTGGCCGTCTTTGTGCCGGTTGCATTCTTCCCGGGCACAACCGGCATCCTGTTCCGGCAGTTTGCTTTGACGATTGCCTTTTCTATATCGATTTCTGCCTTTAACGCCTTGACCCTGGCGCCTGCCCTCGCGGCGCTGCTGCTTGGCCGCCTGCACGGAGAAAAGAACCGGTTCTCCAAGCTAGTCGATCGTGTGCTCAACACCGTAACCAATGGCTACGAGCACGCTCTTCGCGCGTTTCTCCGCTTTGAAGCCGTCGCGCTCATTCTCTTCGTCCTCGGCCTCGGCCTCGCCTACTACACATTCCGCCACGTGCCGCAAGGCTTCGTGCCTACCGAAGATCAGGGTTACCTCATCGTTGCCATCCAGGCTCCAACCGGAGCTTCGCTCGAATACACCCGCAATATCGGCCGGCAGGTTTCGGCTATTACAAAAGATATCCCTGAAGTTCGAGGCACCTTCTCGGTCGCCGGCTTCAGCTTCGGCGGCGCCACTCCCAACGCCGGTCTCGTGTTTCTTCCGCTCCAGCCTTACGGTAAACGTAAGGGTGAAGAGCATACCGCCGCTGCCATCTTGAACCGTCTCCGCGGCCCGCTCTTCGGAATCTCCGGCGCCATCGTGATCCCCTTCGAGCCGCCTGCCGTCCAGGGTCTCGGCCAGTTCGGCGGCTTCCAGTACGAACTCCTCGATCAGGGAGCTCATACCCTCCAGGATCTCGACAAAACCACCCACGACCTGATTCGTGCCGCCACCCAGCGTCCCGAAAAAGACCTGACAGGACTCTTCAGCACTTACACCGCGAACGATCCGCAATACGTCGTCACCATCGACCGCGAAAAGGCCAAGAGCCTGCACGTCCCGCTCGGCCAGATCACCGACACCCTCGGCGTCTACATGGGTTCGTCCTATGTCAACGATTTTGATTTCAATAATCGTTCCTATCGCGTCTACGTCCAGGCTGACAAACAATTCCGCTCGCATCCGCAGGATATCGGCCAGTACTACGTGCGCTCCGATTCTGGCGCCATGATCCCGCTACAGAATCTCGTCGCCATCGCCCAGACTCCAGCGCCGCAGGTCATCAATCACTACAACCTGTTCCGCTCATCTGAAATTAACGGCTCCGCCGCGCCCGGATTCAGCTCCGGACAAGCCATCGCCGCCATGCAGCAACTCTCTGCCAAGACCTTGCCGCAGGGCTACACCTATGAATGGTCGGGCATTTCGCTCGAAGAGTTAGCCTCGGGCTCGACCACGCTCATTCTGTTCGGTCTTGGAACCCTCGTCATCTATCTCACGCTTTCGGCACTATACGAAACCTTTGTGCTCCCCTTCATCATCCTGCTCGCAGTTCCCATGGCCCTGCTCGGTGCGCTCGGCGCGCAATGGATGCGCGGGTTGCAAAACGACGTCTACTGTCAGGTCGGCCTCGTCATGCTCATTGGCCTCGCCTCCAAGAACGCCATTCTGATCGTCGAATTCGCCGAGCAGCTCCGCGGGCGCGGCATGACCATTCTTGAATCGGCCGTTACCGCAACCCGCATCCGTCTGCGTCCCATCCTCATGACGTCGTTGGCCTTCATCATGGGCGTCGTTCCCCTGGTCGTCGCCACCGGAGCCGGAGAAAATGGACGCCACTCCGTAGGCACCACCGTATTCGGTGGCATGATCATGAGCACCATCCTGAACCTATTCTTCATCCCCGTCCTCTATCTATTAATAGAAGGCTTCCGAGAACGCCGCCGCAAACCCAAACCCGCCGAAGCAGCGTGAGCTGTTCACGTAGGGACAGCCGCCCTCGGCTGTCCAGCCGAGCGCAGCTCGGCACCAGCCCGGCGTTCAAAACAACTCTGGATTTGCGATAGAATGGCCGGGCATCATTTCCCCGGCGCAAGAAAAAGCAACTTTCGCACCTCTTCCCAATCTGAAAAGTGCGAAGAATTTCAGGGCCTCTGACGATGACGAAGAGAAATCCAGCATGAGGTCGTACGAATGAAAAAATCACCGCTCACACTTCCAGCTCTCTCTCTGATTCTGTTTCTCTCACTAACGATTTTCTCGATCGCGGTCCCCGCCAGCCCCGCCATCCAGGACAACCCACCAGCCGGCATGCTCCCTCAGAAGAGCTACGATCGCATCGTCAAGGAAGTCCGTCATGAACTCGTGATGCTTCCGTACTACGGCGTGTTCGATAACCTCTCCTACAAAGTCGATCCCGATGGCACCGTAACCCTGCTCGGCCAGGTCGCGCGTCCCAGTCTCAAGTCCGACGCTGGAAACGTGGTCAAGCGCATAGAAGGAGTCACAAAAGTTGTCAACAACATCGAGGTCTTACCCACCTCCATGAACGACGACCGGATCCGCCGCGACACCTACCGCGCCATCTACGGCAACAGCGTCCTCCACATGTATCAGTTGCGCGCCGTTCCACCCATTCACATCATCGTCAAGAACGGAAACGTCACCCTCGAAGGCGCGGTGGCCCGCCAGATGGACAAGCAAATCGCCGGAGTCCAGGCCAACAGTGTCTCCGGTGTCTTCTCAGTAACCAACAACCTCGCAGTCGAAGAACAAGAAAAGAAAAAGTAGTCGCAACTCGGTGTGCCCGTGTGGTGACGGGGCTCTGCCCCGTCCAAAGTTGCGTGGAAATAGTTTTTAGCGGACGGGCGTAGTTTGTATGAGGACGGAAGTGTATGTCGAGGCGTGCGTCCTCGGCATCCTGCTCTGAGCGGAGTCGAAGGGTCGAAGCCCGGCAAAGCTGAACTTCTGCAATCTGACCTCTGCAATCTACAATCACCTATGCCCCCAACCGCCGATCCCGGCGAAATCGACCGTGCCGCCCAACTCATCCGCGCCGGTCGCCTCGTCGCCTTCCCCACCGAAACCGTCTACGGTCTAGGCGCCAACGCCCTCGACGCCGAAGCCGTGGCCCGCATCTACTCCGTCAAACGCCGACCGCTGACCAGCCCACTCATCGTCCACGTATCCTCGACAGAAATGACCAAGTCCCTGCTTGCGGACTGGCCCGAATCCGCCGCCCGTCTCGCCCGCGCCTTCTGGCCCGGCCCGCTGACTCTCGTCCTCAAGAAGCAGCCCCAGATTCCCGACATCGTCACCGCCGGCTTATCGACCGTAGCCGTCCGCATGCCCGCGCATCCCATCGCGCAAGCCCTAATCCGCGCCGCCCGAGTTCCACTCGCCGCTCCAAGCGCCAACCGCTTCACCGAACTTTCCCCCACCACCGCCGACCACGTTCGCGAAAGCCTCGGCTCTGAAGTAGATCTCATCCTCGACGGCGGACCCTGTCAGATCGGCATCGAATCCACCGTACTCTCGCTGGCGGGAGCCAAACCGATCCTGTTTCGCCCCGGTGGAATCCCCCGAACCGCACTGGAAGCGATCATCGGCCCGGTCGAAATCGCGCACGAACCTCAAGCCGGAGCCCATCCCTCGCCCGGCCTGCACCCCCGCCACTACCGCCCGCGCACCACCTTATATCTATCGTCCAATGGAAAATTGCCCGATCAGGGGCAAGAACAAGAACTACAAGAAAAGGGACTCTATCTGCGCCACCGCCATCCGCCCAGCCGCAGCACCGTCACCATCCACCAGATGCCCGAATCCGCCGCCGATTACGCGGCCGTACTCTACGACGTTCTCCACCAGGCCGACGCTCGCAATTACAACTGGATTGCCGTCGATCTCCCGCCCAGCACGCCCGAGTGGGAAGCCATCCACGACCGTCTCCGCCGCGCTGGCTCGAATTTCTAAGAAGTCATCCTCGAGACGCGCTGCTTTTTTCCAACGTTACTTCTGTCACTTGGGTTTATCTGGATAAAAGGCTGTAATTCTTATAATAGGGGGTGTAGTGCGTCTTCGATTGAGCTCGAAGATATGGGCCTTGGCCGTTGTCTGCCTGGTGGTCGCACAGGCGGTCGCGTCCTTTTTGCTCCCGAAATCCTATCTACTCACCTCGATTACCGACTGGATCACCTTCGTTCTGATGGTCTCCGTCTCAGTTGCCTTCGCCAGAAACGCATTCAGCAGCAACCGCCAGCAGCGCCTGGTGTGGATCCTCCTGGCTGGCGGTTACGCCATCGAAGTCGGCAGTCAGATCTTGCAGATGTACTGGGAGTTAGCAAGGAAGCAAACGCCCACCCTGAGTCTGGGCGATGCCATGGTTTTTTCAGCCTGGACCATCCTTATTCTAGCCTTTGCTCTGCGGCCTCACGTGGAGCCGACTCCGCAACATCAGCGCCTGGGCACCCTTGATCTGCTCTTGCTTTTGTTGACCGGTCTGTACCTCTATCTGTTTCTCGTTCTCCCATGGCAATACCTGGCTCCCGATGTCCAGTCCTACGATGTGGCCTACACGTTCCTCGCTCTGGCCCAGGACGTGGTCCTGTTGTCCATAGTCATACTCGGCTGGCGGCACAGTTCCGGCCGATGGCGGCATTTCTACGCCTTGCTCATTGCCGTGATCGCCTGCGACACCATCATGGAATACGTCGTCGATACGTTCGCCGATTCCGGCATCTACTTTACCGGCGGCTGGTACGATTCCACCACCGCAGTCTGTCTCGCCGGCATGACCTTTGCCGCCCTAATGGCGCACGGTCTGGAGCCCCTCTCGGAACACGGCAATCTCGACAGCGAACGCTATTGGCGGTGGGCTTCTCGTCTGGCCGCTCCCGTTACCCTGATTCTGCCCTTGCTCGTGGCCTGGTCGTTCCTCGACCGCAGCCTGCCGCTCTCGGTATGGACGTTCCGCATTCTGCTCTCATTAGCCGCAGTTGTCGTGTTCGCTTTCATCGGCATAGTCAAGCAGGCCCGCCTGGAAAAAGAACTGGCCAATGCCAATCATGAGTTGCTCGACGCTTCCCTGACCGACCCGCTCACCGGCGTTCGCAACCGCCGCTTCTTCGCCAATTCCATCGACTCCGACGTGCAGCAGATTCTCCGCTCTTTTGTGAGCTATCCCGACGCCGACCTGCGCAATCGTGATCTGGTTTTCTATCTCATCGATATCGACCACTTCAAGAACGTCAACGACCAGTTCGGACACAAGATCGGAGATCAGGTCCTCGCCGAGGTCGCCCGGCGAATCAACTCTGCCGCCCGCCTTTCCGATGCCGTCATCCGCTGGGGCGGCGAAGAATTTCTCCTCCTCTCCCGCTACACCGACCGCAAAGAAGCCCACATCCTCGCTACCCGCATTCTCGATTCTGTCGGCTATCGGCCCTATCTGGTAGAAGATGGCAAGGCGCAGTTGCGCGTCACCTGTTCGATCGGCTGGGCCGCTTTTCCCTGGTTGGAGATGGAGCCGAAGAGCGTGTCTCACGAACAGGTACTCGTGTTAGCCGACTACGCGCTCTACCAGGCCAAGGGCTCAGGGAAAAATCGCGCAGTTGGTCTACTGCCCGCAGGCGAAACCGTCCGCGGAGGAACCGCCGCTCCCTCCATCTACATCAACGGAATCCCCACCTCCCCGATAACCACCGAAGGCCCAGCTCCACAGTCCGAAGAGATCCCCGCACCCGTCCAACCCACCGCTCCGCCCAAGACCGCCTCAGCCTCCGCCACCGACTGATCGCGTCTGTTTCCCCGTGAGCCCCCGTGTCGCCGGTGGTGAAGCCGGGTGCCCCATCCTTGCGCGTTCTGTGCGCAAGGGTGGGATTCCACAAATGTATTAAGAGTGGGATTTTGTAGCACTAGGTTTTTGGGTGGCCGGGTGCCCCATCCTTGCGCGTTCTGTGCGCAAGGGTGGGATTCCACAAATGCATCGAGCGTGGGATTTTGTAGCACTTGGTTCTCGGGTGGAGCAGCGGTTCACCGGGGTTGCACTTGCCTTTGGGTGGCGCAGCGGTTCACCGGTGTCGCACTTGCTTTTGGGCAGCGCAGCGGTTCACCGGGGTTGCACTTGCTTTTGGGCGGCGCAGCGGTTCACCGGGGTTGCACTTGCCTTTGGGTAGCGCAGCGGTTCACCGGGGTTGCACTTGCCTTTGGGCGGCGCAGCAGTTCACCGGGGTTGCACTTGCCTTTGGGTAGCGCAGCGGTTCACCGGGGTTGCACTTGCCTTTGGGTGGCGCAGCGGTTCACCGCTGCGATAAACGGCCTTTTTTCAAGAGGCGGCTTTAGCCGCTGAGGTGAACCTGCGACATACCCCTTCACCCGCGAGCCACTCCCGGCACCCGCACCCGAATCGTCTGCGGAACCGCCCGCAACTTAGCCAGCAGCGCCGCATCGCAATCCCGATTAATGTCGTAGATCGCATACCCCAGTTGCCCCCGAGTATCCAACACCTGCCGATCGATATTGATCCCCCGATCCGCCAGAATGTCGTTAATCGCCCGCAAGATTCCCGGCACATTATGGTGGATATGCATCAACCGGTACGATCGCGGCTCCGAGTGCGGATCAAAGTCCAGATGACACTGCGGCAGGTTCACGCTCAGCTGAGAATTCCCGCTGGCGAAATAATCGATCATCCGAGCCGAAACAAACTGCCCGATATTCTGCTGCGCCTCCTCCGTACTGCCGCCAATATGAGGAGTCAGAATCACATTAGCCAGCCCCCGCAGCGGACTCGAAAACGCCCCACCCGACTCCGGTTCCGAAGGAAACACATCCACCGCCGCACCACCCAGCTTCCCGCTCTTCAAATGCCGGGCCAAAGCCTCATGATCCACCACAAACCCGCGGCTGAGATTAATCAGGCAAGCCCCATCCTTCATTCCCCGGATCTCATCATCTCCAAACAGCCCCTGGTTCTGCGCCTTCCCATCAACGTGCAAAGTGATTACGTCAGCAGTCTCCAGCAATTCGCGAAAGCTGACCGGACGCGCATTTCCCCGAGCCAGAACATGCGCCACGTCGTGAAACACGACCCGCATGCCCATAGCCTCAGCCAGATCCGACACCTGCGACCCAATCTTTCCATAACCCACAATCCCCAAAGTCAGTCCGCGCACTTCATGCGATCCCTCCGACGATTTATTCCAAACCCCGTCGTGAAGTCGAGTGCTAGCCTCAAACGTCCGCCGCAGCAGCAGGATGATCTCCCCCATAGCCAGCTCAGCCACCGACCGCGAGTTCGAGTGCGGATCGTTAAACACCCCAATCCCCCGCTCGCTAGAAGCCGCCCGATCGATCTTGTCGACCCCAATACAAAACGCCCCCACCGAAACCAGTTCCGGAGCCGCATCCAAAACCGCCGCCGTAATCCGAGTCTTAGATCGAACCCCCAGAATCGAAGTCCCGCGCACCTTCTCAATCAGTTCGCGCTCCTCCAGCGCCCCCTTAAACGACTCCACCACAAACCCCGCCTCTTCAAACTGAGAAGCCGCCACCCCGCTAATATTCTCCAGCAAAAGAACTTTCAAATACCCTCCCGGACCACCCTCACATGATGAACGAGAATTATAAAGGCCGGGCTCTCCTCGCGTAGGGACAGCCGCCCTCGGCTGTCCAGCCGAGCGAAGCTCGGCAGCCTCACGAGCTCACAACGACTCCCCGCTTGCTGTTTTTGGGTGGCGCAGCGCTTTCAACGCCGGGTGCCCCATCCTAACGTCGCGCTTTTCGACGTTAGGGTGGGATTCCCCTGCTGCATTAAGCTAGGGTGTTGCACGTGATTTTGGGTGGCGCAGCGCTTCAGCGCTGCGGTCCCATCGTCAACTTGAATGCGGCTTCAGCCGCTGAGGTCAGACTTCCTTATGGCAATCGCAGCTTGCCAGAACTCATTCCATCGATGCCATCATTACCCAGAATGTCAGCATGCACACCGCTGAAGCGGGCGCGTGCCAGCGCAATGAATTCGGTCGCCACACACCGCCGATCCCGAAAACGATTCCGCCAAGGGAAAGCAACGCTCCCCATCGAAATATGCGAAGAAGGAGAGGGTCGTAGTATGGAAAGTGGTGAACCTGGGCGTACGCCATAGTTGCAACCGCAAGCAGGGCCGAGGCCGTGGCGAGAAGGAACCCGGCAAACGACAGTGTAGAAGCTACGGTTCGCAGTTTGGGAAGGCGAACCCATCGCAGCCAGCCCCAGACCAGCACTATCGGCGAAGCGAGGTATCCGATCGCGATCAGAATTACAAACATCACCTGCATCGATCTGCAACTCCTGGGCCCATTGTATGCTCTCTATTCGCCCCCTAAAATGTTACAAATATAAGGGGCCGTCCGAACAATCGACCCAGCATGAATCCTTCGATCGCACCCCGTCATCCATAACGCTTTAGGAGGAAAAGAAAATGTCCCAAGTTTTGGAGGAAAAGAAAATGGCGCACGAACTCCCCCCGCTGCCGTACGATTACACGGCGCTCGAACCCACCATCGACGAAAAGACGATGCATCTGCATCACGACATGCATCACGCCGCCTACGTCAAGAATCTGAACGCGGCCCTCGACAAGCATCCCGAGCTGTATAAGAAAACCGCGGAAGATCTCCTCCGCGACCTGAACGCCATCCCCGAAGACATCCGAGGCCCAGTCCGCAACAACGCCGGAGGCCACGTCAACCACACCATGTTCTGGCAAATCATGAAGCCCAAAGGCGGAGGCGATCCCACCGGCCCCATAGCCGAAGTGATCAAAAAGACCTTCGGCGACTTCAAAACCTTCCAGGAGAAATTCAACGCCGCCGGTGTAGGCCAGTTCGGCAGCGGATGGGTCTGGCTAGCCGGAGATGCAAAAGGCGAAGTAAAAATTATCTCCACGCCCAATCAGGACAGCCCGATCTCGCAAGGCCTGCATCCCATCTTCGGCAACGACGTCTGGGAGCACGCCTACTATCTCAAATACAACAACCGCCGGCCCGAATATCTGCAAGCCTGGTGGAACGTAGTCAACTGGGATGAAATCAACAAGCGCTACCAAGCCTCAAAGAAGTAGCAAGCGTAGCTACGCTCGGTGGCTACGCTCGTGTGAGATGCTCGTGTGGTGACGGGGCTCCGCCCCGTGCAGGGGCGGACGCATCGGTCCGCCCCCGTGCTCGCGTAGGGACAGCCGCCCCCGGCTGTCCAGCCGAGCAAAGCTCGGCCAGGGGCGTAAGATGGATTGCCGTCTATCCGTTCGGAGGCCGCCATGCGTCACCCCGCGCCACTTCTAACCCTGATCCTTCTGATCGCCTTCGTTTCCGCAGCGCAAGAAACCAAGCCCGCTCCCAAGACAGTCATCAGCCCCGTCCCCGTCAAGGCCGCCCGCGAGCCCAACCCGGTGAAGTCCACTCCCGAGTCCATCGCTGAAGGCAAAAAGATCTACAGCTACGACTGCGCTACGTGTCACGGCGTCTCCGGCGATGGCAAAACCGAAGCCGCCAAGGATCTGAAGATGATCCCCGATCTCAGCGATCCCATCTTTCAAAGAGACCGCACCGACGGCGAGTTCTTTTATGTCGTCAAGAACGGCCACGGTGACATGCCTCCCGAAGGCGATCGCGCCAAGCCCGAGCAAATCTGGGATCTGGTCAACTACGTCCGATCGCTAGCCAGAAAGCAATCACCCGCCGACCAGAAACCGTCCACCTAGCGGCTTTGGAGCAAGTCGGTGTTGCACTTGGTTTTGAGTGGCGCAACAGCTCTGGGGCTCTGCTTGCCTTTGGGTGGCGCAGCGGTTCACCGCTGCGATAAGCGGATTGTTCTCAGAGTCGGCTTTAGCCGCTGCGGTGAGACCGCGGCGTGGAAGGTGGCACGCCAATCAGAATGGGATTCACTTACCTTCGAGAAACGCCCGAATCTGCGCCCAGTACCTGCGCACAATCAAGTCCGTGCTCAGGTGCCCACCCCGCCGCAACAATTTCAACCTCACGCCCGTAGCCCGCGCAAACTTCACAACCGACTGATAAGGCACATAAGGATCATCCTGCGCATGAAACATCATGATCTTCGACGGACTAATTTCCGAGCCGTGATAAGCAGGGTTATAAAACTTCCCACCTCGCAGCTTCTTCCAGTTCTCGTCCGACAGCCGATACCCATTCCCAAACGCCGCCCGAATATAAGCGGCATAACTGGGATTCGAAGTCTCTTTTTTCTGCTCAAGCCGGAGAATCCCCCAATCCACCACCGGACAATTAGCCACCACCTTCTTCACTCGCGAATCAAGTGAAGAAAGAATAGCCGCCGCCCCGCCGAAACTCCCCCCAATCACAAACACTTCATCCAAAGAGGCGCGAAATCGCCGTCCAAACGCCAACTCTCGAAATTCTTTCGAAAGTCCGCTGACCACATCCAGAACGTCCAAGTGCGGAGACCGTTCCAGAAACTCCCCGCCACTCTCCCAAGCTCCCCGATACCGCGGATAAAAGACCCAGTATCCCTTCGCAGAAAGAAATTCAGCCAGCGGCTGTTTGCGAGGAATCGAAGGCATCCCATCGCAAAGGATGATCCCCCGTCGAATCTTCCCCGCACGAGCCGGAGGCAAGAATTCCGTTACAATGTCACGTGCGAATCGAGTCCTGAACATATAGGCTTTGCAGTCCCCTTTTATATATTGTCATCCTGAGCGAAGCGAAGGACCTGCTCCGCATTTACTTCCTCACTCCGAAACCTCCAACCCCGCGACTCCAGTTTAAGGTCAACCGTTCCGAATCCACTGAGAACTGAGAACTGAGAACTGAGAACTGAGAACTGAGAACTGAGAACTGTTCCAATCCTGTGCGCCCCTTGTGCAAATTCCGGTCGTCGCCCGCGCCATCGTCCAACCCGGTTCTCCACTCGCCGCTCAAACCCCGCCGTTCGTGCGCCAAGCGCAGTAGCCCTCGACCCATGCTTGATCGCGATTCATCATCTCCAACCCGCCGCCGCGAATTCCACCGTTGCACAATTCTTTTGGTATTGACCCTCCTTCTTACTGCGCGTACAGTCGCTCCACCTTGAAGCGAATCTTCCGCCAAGCGGCGACCTTGCTCGGTGAAAACGTGAAACCGGAAAGCCGGAAACGAACACCCGCCCTGCCGGAGGGTGAAAGAAGCGCCCATGAATCTTGAAAGCCAATGGACCGTCTACCGCACCCGTTTTCTAGTGCGCGCTCGTCAACTCACCGAGCCGCTCGTCTTTACCGACGCTCTCGGCCGAGAACAGTCCGGTCGTCCCGGAGACTATATGGTCGAGTCCTCTGACGGCATAAGACGCATCACCGCCCAAGCCATCTTTGAAGACATCTACGTGCCTCTGGCTTCCACGCCGCTCCATTTACCGACTCCCGGAGTTCCCACCGATTCAACCCCCGCCGTCCTGAGGTCGTGAAATTTTCAACCCTGAAACCTTGCCCCACTTTCCCAAGTCGGTACCCTTACAACTTTCGGGCCACAAGATGTTGCGTTTATCTCTTGACAGGCACCATATACGGGAGTACGTTAAGCATCCCAGAGCACTTTTTAGCAGACCTCCTGAAGGAGGCAACGACCATAAACATCGGGGCGAGACTCAAAGTTGAGGTGACTTCGCGTCTTCCCCTTCACGGGAAACCATCCCTCCGAAGTGGATGGAAAACAGATGAAAACTAGCGGTGATTTCCCCCGGCTTGGCTATCCAGCCATCCCCTCCGGGGGGATTCATCAACAGAATCCAGAGCGGATTCAGCGTTGCTGCAGCCCGCTCGTGTACAGACGGGGCTAGCCCCGTCTCCGTGACATCCAGGAGCCCCGATGGAAGGTTTGATCGAACTCGTTGCCGCCTGTTTTGCCCGCCATGGCATCGAATGCCCAACTGGCGATCGTCAGTTGGCCCGACCCGACTCAGCCCAAGCGAACCGCCCCGCTGAGCCGACCCCCGCCACCGCGCCCCCGGAACACCATTACAGCAAAGGTTTGCAAGGCGATCCAGCTCCATAAAGAGTTTGGCTGGATGCGTATCAGGCATCGCTTGAGCGAAGCCAAAAGTTCTTCGAAATCAAATGCCCCTTTAAGGGCCGGGCGGCGAGCCGCAAGCAATCTATCCGGCCGCAGCCGTAGGCATTCATAAAATGGCCCCGATGCAGGATCGACCGCTCTTTGCCATCATCTAATTGAGGAGAAGGAAATGCCCGAAGTGCGTGACCAAATCAAAACTCAAACCGCCGCCAGCGTAACGAATAAAAAGAAGGCCCAAGGCCTGACCTTCCGCCGCTTTTTCACCAAGCCCGGCGTCTCCCCCTACAACGAAGTCGAGTGGGAACTCCGCAACGCCCAGATCACCGACTCCCAGGGAGGCATGATCTTCGAGCAGAAGAATGTCGAGGTCCCCAAAGACTGGTCCATGACCGCGACCAACATAGTAGCCTCGAAATATCTTCACGGGCAGATGGGCACCGACGAACGCGAAACCGGTGTGCGCCAACTGGTAGCCAGAGTGGCCGAGACCATCCGCGACTGGGGCATGAAAGACGGATACTTCCGCACCTCCGAAGACGCCGCCACCTTCCACGACGAGCTAGTCCACCTGCTGATCCGCCAGCACGTGGCCTTCAACTCGCCCGTCTGGTTCAACGTAGGCTGCGAGCGCGTAGAGCCCAAATCCGACGCCACCAACTGGCACTGGAACTTCACCAAGCAACAAGTAGAATTCGGAGTCACCGGATACAGCCGTCCGCAATGCTCCGCCTGCTTCATCAATTCGATAAAAGACTCGCTCGACTCCATCCTCACCCTAGCCAAGACCGAAGGCATGCTCTTCAAGTGGGGATCCGGCACCGGCACCAATCTCTCCCCGCTGCGTTCCTCCACCGAGGTTCTAAGCGGAGGCGGCACCGCCAGCGGCCCGCTAAGCTTCATGAAAGGTTTCGACGCCTTCGCCGGAGTAATCAAGTCCGGAGGCAAAACAAGACGCGCCGCCAAGATGGTAATCCTCAACATCGACCATCCCGACATAGTCGACTTCATCGATTGCAAAAGCAAAGAAGAAGCCAAAGCCCACGCGCTGGTAGCCCAGGGATACGACGGTTCCCACCCCGATTCCGACGCCTACAGCTCGATCTTCTTCCAGAATGCGAACAACTCCGTCCGCGTAACCGACGACTTCATGGTAGCCGTAATGCGCGACACCGATTTTTCCACCAAAGCCATAGTCGACGGCCGCGTAGTCAACACCTACAAAGCCAAAGACCTGATGGGAAAAATCTCCGAAGCCACCTGGCAATGCGGCGATCCCGGAATGCAATACGATTCCACCGTCAACCGCTGGCACACCAGCAAAAACACCGCCAGAATCAACGCCAGCAATCCCTGCAGCGAGTACATGTTCTTAGACGACTCCGCCTGCAACCTGGCCAGCCTGAACCTGCTGAAGTTCGCGCCCAACGGCACCTTCGACGTAGAAGCCTACCTCCAGGCCGTGGACGTAGTAATCACCGCCCAGGAAATTCTGGTAGACAACGCCGGCTACCCCACCGAAATCATAGGCAAGAACTCGCACGACTATCGCCCGCTAGGCCTGGGCTACGCCAACTTAGGCGCCTTACTAATGGCCGCAGGACTGCCCTACGACTCAGACGCCGGAAGAGACTACGCCGCCTGTGTAACCGCCATCATGTGCGGCGAAGCCTATCTCCAATCCTCAAAGATAGCCGAGCAATGCGAGCCCCTGACTCCCATCACCGACACCGTGCAAACCAGACTAGGAGTAACCACCGCCGAAGCCATGCCCGGAGCCGCCTGCCCCGGCTGGTACATCAACCGTGAGCCATTCTTAGACGTAATAAGAATGCATAGGGCCAGTGTAAACAACATAGGCAGTAGTGTTGGCAATGCACATGTGGTGACGGGGCTCCGCCCCGTCCAAGCCGAGCGAAGCTCCGCCGCCACCCAACTACCAGAACTAATAGAAGCCAGCAAGCAATGCTGGGACGAAGCCCTATCCCACGGAGAAAAGCACGGCTACCGCAACAGCCAGGTAACCGTCCTGGCTCCCACCGGCACCATAGGCTTCATGATGGATTGCGACACCACCGGCATCGAGCCCGACCTGGCTCTGATCAAGTACAAAAAGCTGGTAGGCGGCGGCATGATCAAGATCGTCAACAACACCGTCCCCGGAGCCCTCTTCAAGCTCGGCTACACTCACGAGCAGACCGACGCCATCGTCAGCTACATCGACGCGACCGGCACCATCGAAGGCGCCCCGCACGTAAAAGACGAGCACCTCGCCGTCTTCGATTGCTCCTTCAAGCCCGCCAAAGGCACCCGCTCCATCCATTACATGGGACACCTGAAGATGATGGCCGCCGCTCAGCCCTTCATCTCCGGAGCGATCTCCAAAACCGTCAACCTCCCCAACGCCGCCACGGTAGACGACATTTCCGAAGCCTACATCCAGGCCTGGAAGCTGGGCCTGAAAGCCGTAGCCGTCTATCGCGACGGATGCAAGCAGAGCCAACCGCTCTCCGCCGCCGGCAGCAAAACCGCCCTAAGCAGTGGTGTAGAGCGGGCGCCCTCGCCCGCTGCTCTTGAACTTGACGACAATCTAGACGCTCCCCCAAGAGCCGTCCGTCACAAACTGCAAGAAGAGCGCATGTCGATCACCCACAAGTTCAACGTAGGAGGCCACGAAGGCTACATCATCGTCGGCCTCTATCCCAACGGAGAACCCGGCGAGATCTTCGTCAAAATGGCCAAAGAAGGCTCGACCGTCTCCGGCCTGATGGACAGCTTCGCCCTGGCCGTCTCCGTCTCGTTGCAGCACGGCGTGCCGCTAAAACTTTTCTGCGAGAAATTCGCCCACACCCGCTTCGAGCCCAGCGGATGGTCCAGCAATCCCGACATAGGCTTCGCCAAGTCGATCATGGACTACATTTTCCGCTGGCTGCAAATGCGCTTCCTAAGCGGACAGCAGCAATTCCTATTCGAAAACCTGCGCCCCAAGCCCCAAGCCGAGGTAGGGGGGGCGTCCTCGCCCGCCGGAGACGCGATCAGCGATCTGAACGCCAGCGCCGGCCCCAGAGCCGGCAGCGTCCACGCCGCCGACGCCCTGGCCGGAATGATCGACATGGGAGACGCTCCCAGCTGCCACGTCTGCGGCTCCATCATGGTGCGCAACGGCAGTTGCTACAAATGCATGAGCTGCGGCAGCACCAGCGGCTGCAGCTAATCAGCTTACGTGGTGGCGGACGCATTCGTCCGCCCAACCTCGCGTAGGGACAGCCGCCCTCGGCTGTCCGCGGAGCAAAGCTCCGCAGGGCTTTTGTATAGGGCATGGCTTCAGCCATGCCAAAACAAGAACCAAACCTCGACGGCTTGAGCCGATGAGACCTCGTGGTGTAGAGGTAAAAACAAATTCATCCCACTAACGTCGAGAAATCACGTTGGGAGATTCTGCATGGCGGACTCAACGACCGGTGACTCTGCGACTTCGTCCCTAACGCGCCCGCGCCCTTTTCCAGCCATAGTCGTCGGCGGACTGATCGTCGGTGCATTGGATTTAGCGTATGCGATCCTGGTCTACAGTCCCCAAAAGCCAATTCGGATTCCGCAAACCATCGCCACCGGCATCCTGGGCACGAGTTCCTACAGCGGCGGACTGCGGACCGCCGCGCTCGGAGTCGTCCTGCAATTCGTGATCGCGCTGAGCGGAGCCACGGTCTACTATCTGGCCAGCCGCAAGCTTCCAATTCTAGTCAGTCACGCCGTGGTTTGCGGACTCATTTACGGAGCGCTGTTTTACCTCTTCATGCATTTTGTAGTGGTGCCACTCTCGGCGGCGCCGCGCCGACACGCAACGCTCATTCACCAAGCCACGGAGTTCGTCGAGCACTGGTTCATCGTCGGCCTGCCGATAGCGCTCTCGGTGCGTCGCTACTCGCGCTGAGCAGCTGCGACCCGAGCAATCCCCTGCAGATCGTTTATAAGTCGAACGTCAGTCCAGTTCGCCAAAAGATGCCGAACGCCCGCAGCAATCGTCCCGCTGATTTCGAATATCAGCCAGCCACCAGGCTTGAGCACAACCTGAGCCTGTGGAATCAGACGCTCGATCACCTCGAGTCCAGTTGGTCCAGCAAACACCGCATTGCGCGGCTCGAATTTGCGGACTTCAAGCTGCACCGAATCTTCTTCCGCATCGCCCACGTAAGGAGGATCAGAAACCACAAAATCAAAAGAAGCCGGAGAGAATCCGCCCAGCAAATCGCCCCGATGAAACTCGATGCGCGAAGCCAGCTCAAGCCGAGCCGCATTAGCCCGAGCAACCTCCAGCGCGTCAGGAGAAATGTCAGTAGCATGGATTTCAGCCGCAGCCAGTTCCGAAGCCAGAGCCAGCGCAATCGCCCCCGATCCAGTCCCCACATCAACAATGCGCACCCCGTGTGGCGCGGGCGCCCCCGCCCGCGGCCGTTGACCTTGTTCTTGTTTTTGTTTTTGCTTTTGCCTCAAGTCAGCTCCCAACGCCAGCTCCAACACCGCCTCGACGACATGCTCCGTCTCCGGACGAGGAATCAGCACCGCAGGCGACACGATCAAATCGAGCCCCCAGAACTCCTGATGCCCAGTGATGTACTGTGCCGGAACACCATCAGCCCGGCGAGCAAGAGCAACGTCATAGCGCAAGATTTCATCAGGAGTAAGTTCCCTCTCCGGATGCGCATAGAGATGCGCCCGATCGCATCCCAGCGTAAACATGATAAGGAGTTCCGAATTCATGCGCGGAGAAGGAACGCGCCCGGAAGTCAGCCGCTCGACCGCGTCATTCAGAGCCTGGCGAAGTTGCACAACGTTATTTCACCACAGAGACACAGAGTAAAGAGGATTAGAGCCGCGAACGACCAGCGACGAACGACCAGCGACAAACGACCGCCTCACACCACGCCCGCCGTTTCCTGCTTAAGCTTCTCCGCCTGATAGTGCGTGGTGAGCGCGTCGATCACCGGTTGCAGCTTTCCGTCCATCACCTGCTCCAGTTGGTGAATGGTGAAGCCAATGCGATGATCCGTAAGTCGGTTCTGCGGAAAGTTATAAGTTCGGATCTTCTCCGAGCGGTCGCCCGATCCGACCATCTGCTTGCGTTCTTTGGCCAGCGCGTCCTGCTGCTTCTGCATTTCGACTTCGTACAGCCGCGAGCGCAGCACGCGCATGCCCTTCTCCCGGTTCTTGATCTGCGACTTCTCGTCCTGGCAGCTCACCACCGTGCCCGTAGGAATATGGGTAATCCGCACCGCCGAATAGGTCGTATTCACCGATTGCCCGCCCGGTCCCGACGAACAGAAGGTATCGATGCGCAGGTCTTTCGCTTCGATCTTGACGTCAACTTCTTCCGCTTCCGGCAACACCGCCACCGTGATCGCCGAAGTATGCACACGCCCTTGCTGCTCGGTCGCCGGCACGCGCTGCACGCGATGCACGCCGCTCTCATACTTCAGGCGCGAATAGACGCGGTCGCCTTCAATCAGCGCAATCACTTCCTTCAGCCCGCCCACGCCCGACTCCGACGTGGAGAGCACTTCCACCTTCCACTTCTGCGTCTCGGCATAGCGGTTGTACATGCGGAAGACTTCCGCCACAAACAGCGTCGCCTCATCGCCGCCTGTTCCGGCGCGAATTTCCAGGATCACGTTCTTCTCGTCGTTCGGATCCTTCGGCAGCAGCAGAACCTTGAGTTCTTCCTCAACCGTCACAATGCGCGCGTCGAGCTTCGCCAGCTCTTCTTCGGCGTACGTCCGCATTTCGGGATCGGTCTCATCCGCCAGCACAGCCTTGCTCTCGGCGATGCCGCGCTTCAAATCCTTGTACTCGCGATACTTCTCCACGATCCCCGCCACTTCGCTATGCGCCTTGGCAGTCTTCTGGTATTTCGCCGAATCGTTTGTGATCTCCGGCGACAGCAGCGCTTGCGTCAGTTCCTCGTAGCGCACTTCAATTTGGTCAAGTCTCTCGAACATTGAGTTCTCAGTTCTCGGTTCCCAGTTCTCGGTTCCCAGTTCTCGGAAACCTCACTCGGCAATCCAAGCCGCACAGAAATCAGCCCCGCGCTCGTTCCCGCGAGTTCTATTGTAAGGGGTTTTACTGAGAACCGAGAACTGGGAACTGAGAACTGAGAACTATGCGGTGGGCACCGCTAGGCAATCACCAATTCTCCGCCGCGCTGCTTTTCCAGCTTCATCGCTTCGTCCAGCGCCAGAATCGCGCACTCGACCTGCCGGTCATCCGGAGGCTGAGTCGTAATCCGCTGCAGCCACAGTCCCGGCGCCGTCATCAGCGCAAACAGCGAGAAGCCCGGCTGACTCGAGGAGCTCCTGGCGGAAAAACGCTTGGCCGCAAAACGAATGATCTCGTACGAAACACCCGCAATAAGTGGCAGCATCGCAATGCGAATGCCGAATCGAGTCCAGAAGGTATGCACCGGAATCGCCATGTACACCAGCATCGAGATGATCATCACCGTCATCAGGAAGCTGGTTCCGCAGCGCGGATGATACGTCGAATATTTCTGCACCGCTGCGGACTCGAGCGGATCGCCATTCTCGAACGCAAACACCGTTTTGTGCTCGGCCCCGTGATACTCGTACACGCGCCGTATGTCTTTCCACAGCGAGACGCCCCACACAAACAGCAGAAACATCGTGATCCGGATCAACCCGTCCACCAGGTTAAACACGATCTGCTGCCCGAAAACCGGGTTCACCTTCTTCAGTTCCGTGGTAGCCAGCAGCGGCAGGTACTTATACATGAAGATGAAAAACGCGACGGAGAAAGCGATATTCACTCCCGCCATCCAGCCGCTAATTTCAAACTTCTTGCCCTGATTCTTGTCCTCGGTATTCTCACCATCGCCGCCGGATAATCCTTCCAGCGCCGCATTAGCCGAAAAGTTCAGCGCGCGGAACCCCAGCGTCATCGCGTGCCCCAGCGTCATCACGCCTCGCACCACCGGCCATCCCATCCACTTATGCTGCTCGGAAGGCCGCTCCAGAGGCTCGCTGTGAGTCACAATCTCGCCCGACGGCTTGCGCACGGCGATGCCCCAGGCATGAGGCGAACGCATCATCACGCCTTCCAGCACGGCCTGTCCACCGACGAGCGTTTCCTCTCCGCTCTCCAGAGCTGGCAGCAGTTGCACCGCCGCCAAAAATCGCAAGATTTGCCGCCAACGTCGCATATCCATTAGATGAGACTCAGGAAGGAACGATCCCAATCAGCAGAATATCATAGCCACCGGCACCCGCCGAGAAATCGAGCAAAAGGGAAACGACTCGTGTGGTGACGGGGCTCCGCCCCGTACAGCGGGGCAAAGCCCCGCCACCACACCGGCCTCAGTGCGCGTGGTCGTGCCGGGAATGATCGTGCTCATGTTCTTCCTCCCGCACCGCGATCACGCAACTATGCGCCGTCTCGCACACCACGTGTTCCAACTGAATCGTCGTATGGTGGATCCCAAACCCCTGCCCCAGTTTCTCGTTGATCTCGCGCAGAATCGAATCGCTCTCCGACGTCGCCATGTCCGCGATCTTCACATGGGCCGAGAGCGCGTGGTTTTCCGATCCAATGCTCCACAGATGCAGGTCATGCACATCACTCACGCCCTCGATCGTCCGCATGGTAGCTTCCACCGCCTCCAGACTCATGCCGCGCGGAGTGCCCTCCAGCAGAATGTTCAGCGTCTCGCGCACAATGCCAAAGCTCGACCACAAAATCAGCGCGCCGATCCCGAACGACAACGCCGCGTCAATCCAGTATTGTCCCGTCCATAGGATGACGAAGCCACCCACGATGACCGCCGCGGTCGAGAGCGTGTCACCCACTTCGTGCAGCAGCGCGCTGCGCACATTCACATCCTGCCCCGAACGCCATAGCATCAGAGCGATCACGCCATTCATCACTACGCCCGCCGCCGCCACTCCAATCATCACCTGTGCGCGCACCTGCTCGGGATGCTGAATGCGCTGAAACGCCTCGTAGAAAATGAAAAACGACACCACCACCAGCGACAGCGCATTCACCAAAGCCGCCAGCACTCCAGCGCGCCGGTAACCATAAGTCTTGGTGGCAGAGGGTGGACGGCCTTCGAGAAATACGGCGACCAGCGACAGCAGCAGCGCCAGAAAGTCAGAGAGGTTATGTCCCGCCTCGGAAAGCAACGCCAAAGAGTGCGAGCGGATGCCGGCCACCACCAGCAGGACAACATAAAGCATGGTGACAGCCAGCGAGATGCGCAGCACCCGCCCCGTCCCATGCGAATGTCCGTGCCCGCCGTGCGAGTGCATATCAATAGGATAGCGCAAGCAAGCCCGCGTAGGGACGGGCGCCCTCGCCCGTCCGCGTAGGGACAGCCGCCCTCGGCTGTCCAAGCCGAGCGCAGCTCGGCCACTGTGGGCAGCTTGGAGATTTCTGCTCCCAGTTCAGTGGCGCGGACCCTCCCGCTCGCGCTATCCTTCTCAGCGCACCCGGAGGACAACGTGATGAAGACTCTCCTGATTCCAGCCTTACTGTTACTAGCCGC
The DNA here is from genome assembly GCA_963747545.1 of uncultured Acidobacteriaceae bacterium. GTDB lineage: Bacteria > Acidobacteriota > Terriglobia > Terriglobales > Acidobacteriaceae > Acidiflorens. The sequence goes on from CAVVFQ010000007.1 coordinate 1,786,991, forward strand.
GTCAGCCACCGCCCAAATGACGCCCGCCCAAACTGCGCCCGCACCAGTCAACAACCCCGTCAGCACTGCTCTAAGAGACATCCTGCCCAACCGTCAGAAAAACACCATCGCCGCCGTCGAAGCCATGCCCGCTGACAAATTCAGCTACAAACCCTCCGCCGACCAGATGACGTTCGGCCACCTCGTCGCCCACATGATCGAAGCCAACTATGGACTGTGCAGCGGAGCCAGTTCCGTCCCCGCTCCGAAGGTCGAAGAAGTAAAGGACACGGACGCGAAAGACAAGCTGGTCGCCGCGCTCAAAGCATCGTTCGATTTCTGCGGCGACGCGCTCTCGAAGATGGACGATTCGAAGCTGGGAGAAATGACCGCCGGCCTGGGACCCCAGCCAATCTCACGCGCCAGATACGCCCTGGGCATCGCCAGCAATTGGGCCGACCACTACGCCGAAGCCGCCATGTATCTGCGCCTGAACGGAATCCTGCCGCCGACCGCAAAGAAGTAAGGAATTAATCCAGTGGAGCGACGGGCGCCCTCGCCCGTCCGCCCCTGCAGCCAGCCACCTTCTTGCTCAGCCTTCCACCAGCCACCTTAGCCGCGATAATGCCTGATCCCACTGCTCAGAGACGAAATCCAGATATTCCCTGATCCCCTCAATCGGCTCCGAATCGAATTCGAATCGACTCTCGCGACCCGCACGGATGTTATGCACGATCCCTGCACTTTCCAACACCCGAAGATGCTTAGTGATCGCCTGCCGTGTGAGCCTGGAACCTCGCGTCAGCTGAGAGATCGAATAAGGCTGCCGGTCGCAGAGTTTCGCCACCAGCGCCAGCCGCGTCTCGTCGCCGAGCGCGGCAAACACCAGTGCACGAGCCCGCCCTCTGGCAGCCGCGCTGCTACGACGCTTATGCGACATACTTATTCGAGACGTACTTTTCGATGTTCTTCATTTGTTCGGTCCAACCGCCATCGTTTCTTCGGAACGCCTCCAGACGCCGGTCCCCCGGCAGCTTATCGAAGCCGGATTCGGTGACCACCAGCAACGTACCGCCGGCGGTCTTCTCCAGCCTGAATTCGACGAGCGTGGTCGGTTCCCCTGAGTAATCCGTCGGGCGGTCTTTGCCAATAGACTTGGTCTGGGGCCAGGTAAAGGAAAAGAGCCGCTCGGGCTCCATTTTCTGCACCACCGCTTCCCATTTGACGTGCTCATAGCCGGGATAAGTGATCTGGCCGCGCGAGACTTGACCCAGTACAAAAGGTCCATCCAGTTTCACGCGAAACCACTCGCCAAACTCACGGTAATCGGTCAACGCACGCCAGACTCGGGAGACCGGCGCTTTGAGTTCAATTCGCTTCTCAATACGGTCAGTCATGTTATGCAACCTCTAGGTTGCATATTAGCGAGGTCTGGAACAAAAAGCAACCCCAAGGTTGCACGTTCCAGGAGAATTCCCTAACCGGTCAAACCAGCCCTTCCAACTCCTCTTCCCCAATCACGCTAACCCCCAGCTCCCGAGCCTTGTCCAGCTTCGATCCTGCATCGCTCCCCGCCACCACGTAATCCGTCTTCTTGCTCACCGACCCCGAAACCCGTCCGCCCGCGTCCTCAATCATTTTTTTCGCTTCGTCGCGCGTGTGGCGCGCCAGTGTGCCCGTCAGCACAAAAGTCTTTCCCGCCAGCTTCGTGCCCTTTTCTTTCCTTTGCCCAGTGAACGTCAGCCCCGCCTTTCGCAGATCGCTCACCAGCTTGCGATTATGTTCATCGCCGAAAAATTCCACGATGCTCTCCGCGATCCGCGGCCCTACTTCGTTCACTTCCTCCAGTTCCTCGGCGCTCGCCTTCATAATCGCGTCCAGCGACCCGAAGTGTTCCGCCAGAAACTGCGCCGTGCGCTCGCCCACAAACCGTATCCCGAGGCCATAAATTACGCGTTCCAGCGGCAGCTTCTTCGAAGCCTCGATCTCCGCTAGCACGTTCTCCGCCGACTTCTCACCCATGCGTTCGAGTTGCAGCAGATCGTCTTTCGTCAGCTTGTAGAGGTCGGCAACATTCTTCACCATGCCGCGTTCGTTAAGCTGATTCACCAGCACCTCGCCCAGCCCGTCGATATTCATCACGTGACGCGAGGCAAAATGCAGGATCGTCCCCTGCAGCTTCGCCGGACAATTCGCATTCACACAGCGATGGTCCGCCTCGCCCGGCGTTCGCACCACATTCCCGCCGCACACCGGACAATGCGAAGGCATTTCAAACTTTTTATGACCGCGAGGATGCTCCCCGTCCTCCACCACCCTCACCACCTTCGGAATCACATCGCCGCCACGTTCCACCTCGACCCAGTCGCCGATCTTCACGCCCAGTTGATCGATAAAATCCATGTTGTGCAAAGTAGCGCGTGACACGGTCGTTCCGCCGATCGGTACGGGCTTGAGCCACGCGACCGGCGTCAATTTGCCGGTGCGCCCGACGTTGGGGACGATGTCTTCGATCTGCGTCACCGCTCCGCGAGCCGCGAACTTGTAAGCAATGGCCCACCGCGGAGCCTTTCCCGTGAACCCCAGTTCCCGCTGCCAAGCCGTCCGGTCCACCTTGACCACGATCCCGTCAATCTCATAGGGGAGCGATTCTCGCTTCGCCTCCCAGCTCTGAATAAATTTCCAAACCTCCTCCAGATTCTTCACCAGCTTCCGGTTTGGATTGACCTTGAAGCCGGCCAGCTCCATCGCGTCCATCGCCTTCGATTGCCGGTCGAAAAACGTCACTCCATCCTTCAACAAGAAGTAGGCAAAGTAGTCCATCCGGCGCTGCGCCGTGATCGAAGGTTCAAGTTGCCGCACCGTCCCCGCGGTAAAGTTGCGTGGATTCGCAAAGGTCGCAAGCCCCTGACGCTCGCGTTCTTCATTCAGCTTGCGGAAAGCCGCCAGCGGCATCAGCATTTCGCCGCGCACTTCGAAATCCGCGGGAATCCCCGCTTTCTTCAACTTGTCCTTCGAAATCGACAAAGGGATGGAACGCACCGTGCGCACATTCAAAGTCACATCTTCGCCAATGCTGCCATCGCCGCGCGTGATGCCGCGTTCGAGGCGCCCGTCGCTGTAGACGAGCGCCAGCGACATGCCGTCGAGCTTCAATTCGCACATGTATTCGAGGTCAGTCCGCCCGGTCAGCTCATGCACCCGCCGCTCCCAGTCGCGCAACTCATCTTCGCTGTAAGCGTTGTCAAGCGAGAGCATTGGCGAGGAATGCTTAGCCTTAACAAACCCCTCGCGCGGCTTCCCCCCCACGCGCTGCGTAGGCGAGTCCGGCGTGACGAGCTTAGGATACTCCGCCTCAAGCCGCTTAAGCTCATTCATCAGCGCATCGAAGTCAGCATCCGAAATCTCCGGGTCATCCAGCACGTAATAGCGATACTCGTGGTGCCGGATCTTCTCGCGCAGAGCTTCGATTTTCTTCTCGATGGCCGAACTGGACATGACTGGGGAATTATAGTGCGGGGAGTTGCGATAATTGGTTAGAGTTTGTCATCCCGAGCGCAGCGAGGGATCTGCAGACCCCTCGCTGCGCTCGGGATGACAACTGAGACCTGAGACCTGAGACCTAAGACCTAAGACCTAAGACCTGACACCTGACACCTGACACCTGCCCTACTGCTTCTTAGCTTTCCGAATCCTCCCCCGCCCCAGCGCGCCGCCCCCCACGCTCGACGGAGGCTTCTTCATCCCCTCGAGCAACTCCTTCAGCACGGTCGCGTTGTTGCGTTCCACGTTGCGCGACGCATACAACAGGGTGATCCTGCGCCTGCCTTCCGCAAGATGGTGCAGCTTCTCCACCGCCGCAGAACCCTTTTCGCTCACCAACTCTCTAAGATAGCGTTTCCGGAATATGCTCCACCCCTCAGGATTCGCATGGAACCACTTCCGCAACTCGTCCGAAGGCGCCACGTCGCGCAGCCAGAACTTGAGCGCCACATCCTCTTTCGTGAGCCCGCGCGGCCACAAACGATCCACCAGCACGCGCACTCCGTCCGAAGAAGAAGCAGCTTCGTAGACGCGTTTGACCACAACGCCCATGCTTTTCGTATTATCCTACCTCCGGTGCCGCCTTGCAGCCGCGCCGCGGTCATCATGAACTTGTGCAATCAAATTTCTTCGTATCTTCGTGTCTCCGTGGCAATCCTCGCGCTCATAGCACTAGCCGGCTGCGATGTCGAGCGTCGCAAGTCCGACGCCGAACTCGGCCTCAACCCGCAGCAAGCCGAAGGCAGAAAGCTCTACGACAACTATTGCGATCGCTGCCATGAACCCTACTCCTCGCACGGCAAGAAAGGCCCAAGCCTGAAGGGAGTATTCAAGCAGCAGTACCTGTCCCTGAGCGGACTGCCCGCCAACGACGACCGCGTAGCCGACATCGTCAAATTTGGACGAGCCAAAATGGAAGGCTTCGGCCGGGTTATGACCGACCAGCAGATCAAAGATTTATTAGCCTACCTGCACACACTGTAGCCCGTGTGTGTAGCGCGGGCGCCCTCGCCCGCGTGACGGCGTGCAGCGAGGCCGCACCAGCGTAAGCCCGTAAAGCACGAAGCGCCCGCGAGTGATGTTCCCGCGATAGCGAGCTGTGGCATAATCGCCCCCAGTGTCCACCGTCAACCAATCCGCGCTCTTCCAAAAACTCCCCTCGACCGATGAACTGCTCCGCCACTCTGACATTCAGGCGCTGATCGAAAGCGAGGGCCATGCCGCCGCCGCCGAAAGCATCCGCGTCGTCCTCGCACGCCTTCGCCAGGAAATCAGCACCCACCAGCTGAACGAAAAATCCCTCGCCCTCGCCCTCGGTGGCCTTCCCGCAGCCGTCGAGCGTCAACTCCGCCAGGCGCTGAGTTATTCACTACTCCCACTAATCAACGCCACCGGCGTGATCCTGCACACCAATCTAGGACGAGCGCCCCTGTCGGCCGCCGCCCTCGATCACGCACGCGCAACCGCAAGCGCCTATTCCAATCTAGAGTTCGATCTGTCCACAGGCGAGCGCGGCAAGCGCGACGTCCACGTGGATCGCCTCTTCCAAAAACTCCTGAACGACGACCGTGTGGTGGCGGGGCTCGGCCCCGCCTCACCCCACGTAGGGACAGCCGCCCTCGGCCGTCCAGCCGAGCAAAGCTCGGCCGCCATCTCAACGATAGTAGTCAACAACAACGCCGCCGCCGTTCTGCTCGCGCTGAACTCGCTGGCCGAAAACGGCGAAGTCATCGTCTCCCGCGGAGAGCTAGTCGAAATCGGCGGCTCATTCCGCATTCCCGACGTGATGTCGAAATCGAATGCCACGCTGCGCGAAGTCGGCACGACCAACCGCACGGGCATTGCCGATTACGAGCGTGCCATCAACGACCGCACGCGCCTCCTGCTCCGCGTGCATCGGTCGAACTTCGAAATCACCGGCTTCACCGAGCAACCCGCGCTCGACGAACTGGTAGCTCTGGCCCGCCGCCGCAATCTTCCGCTCATGGAAGACCTGGGCAGCGGCGCGCTGATCGATTTGCGCACGGTCGGAATCACCGGCGAGCCGGGAGTGCTCGACAGTCTGCACGCCGGCATCGACATCGTCACCTACAGTGGTGACAAACTTCTCGGCGGTCCGCAGGCTGGATTAATCAGCGGACGCGCCGATCTGGTAGCCCGCATGCGTTCGAATTCGTTGTTCCGCGCGCTGCGCGTCGACAAGCTCACCTATGCCGCGCTCGAAGCCACGCTGCTCGCCTACGTCAAACGCGACTACGACTCCGTGCCCGTGCTGCGCATGATGCAGCTGTCGAAAGAGGAGATTGCGCGCCGTGCGGAGAAGATTATTTCCGGTATTGAATCTGCTCAGGCAAAATCCGCGCGCCTCAAGCTGGAACTCCTCGACGGTGAATCCGTGATCGGTGGCGGCGCCGCGCCATCGGCGGTCTTGCCCACGCGCCTGATCGCGCTTACCCACAGCGCTCTCAGTGCTGATCAAATGAGCGCCCGTCTCCGCGCCCATGTTCCACCGATAATCGCCCGCGTTGAAGAAGAGAGAGTCCTTCTCGACCTGCGCACCGTTTTCCCGGAGCAAGATGCAAACCTTGCCTCCGCGCTGGCATCCCTCAACTGAGGCCGATCTTTTTGGCAACCCTGTACACCATCGGCCACTCCACCCGCACACTCGATGAACTGGTGTCAGCCTTGAAGGCGCACGACATTCAGACGCTGGTGGATATCCGCGCCTTCCCCATGTCGCGCCGCCTGCCGCACTTTAATCGTGAGTCGCTGGAGCATTCGCTGCCCGAGCAAGGCATCCGATACATCTGGACCACAGAGCTTGGCGGGTATCGCAAGACGACACGCAAAGACTCTCCGCATACGGCGTTGCGCAATGCCAGCTTCCGCAACTATGCCGACTACACGCTGACGCCCGAGTTCGAGCAGGCTGCCGCCGAACTGCTCCAGATCGCCGGCGCCTCGCGCACCGCGTATATGTGCGCCGAGCGCGTGTATTTCCGCTGTCATCGCATGATCGTCTCGGATTGGCTGGTGGCGCATGGCCACGAAGTTCTTCACATCGACGCGGAGGGCCCTGTACGCCCACATCAACTTCTAGCCGAAGCCCGAGTGATCGATGGACAATTGATTTATCGGGGCGACCATCTCTTCTGAGAGCGGCACTTCGGAAGATGCTTCGCGACGCAATTGCCAATTACAAATCGCCCATTCACAATGTTGCTATGATCATCGGCACCGGGGTAGACATCGCCGAAGTTCCGCGCGTCCGCGAAAGCATCGAACGCTTCGGCGCCCGCTTTCTCCGCCGCATCTTCACCGAAGGCGAAATCCAGTACTGCGAAGGAAAAGCCCGCCGCTTTGAAAGTTACGCCGCGCGCTTCGCCGCCAAGGAAGCCGGAATGAAGGCGCTCGGTACCGGATGGAGTCACGGCGTCCGCTGGCGCGACATAGAAGTGGTGCGCCCAAAAGGCCAGCGTCCCACCATTAAGTTTCATGGTGAGGCGGCGGCGATCGCAGCCAGGCTCGGCACGAAAAACATAGCCCTCTCGCTCACCCACACCTCCGACGAAGCCCTGGCCCACGTAATCCTGGAAAATTAACAGCCTCAGCCATCATCACAAGTCACGTAGGGACAGCCGCCCCCGGCTGTCCAGCCGAGCGCAGCTCGGCAGACAAAATCACGCCGCCAAACTAACCTGCTCATTCAAAATAACTTTCCACCCCCTCCGCAACATGCGCAAAGGTTCCGGGTTTATATGGGCGGAACGTAATTAGGCCGGGTTCCGGTTTTGGGCCAAAATGCTCAAGTCGAAAGAAAGGCAATCAAAAATGAAACGCTTCGTGCGCAAGTCAATTTCCGCGTTGGTACTGGGAATTTTGATGGTATCCGTTTCAGTGTTATCGCTATCAACCCCATCGTCCGCACAAATTGGAATTGGCATCTCGGTGCGCATCGGTCCTCCGGCTCTGCCCGTCTATGCACAGCCCATCTGCCCCGGTCCAGGATATCTCTGGACGCCGGGTTACTGGGGATGGAATGACGACGGCGGCTACTACTGGGTTCCCGGCACATGGGTAGTCGGGCCGGTGGGCATGCTCTGGACTCCTGGCTACTGGGGTTTTGCCGGCGGCTTCTACGGCTGGCACGCTGGCTACTGGGGACCGCACGTCGGCTTCTACGGCGGCATTAACTACGGCTTCGGCTACGGCGGCGTAGGCTTCGGCGGCGGCGAGTGGAGAGGCGGCGCCTTCTTCTATAACCGCTCGGTGATGAACGTGAACGTGAACGTGACCAACGTCTACAACCGGACGGTCGTTGTGAACAACGTCCACACCAGTTTCAACGGCGCCGGGGGGATCGAAGCACGGCCTACTCCGCAAGAGGAAGCCTACAGCCGCGAGCCGCATACCGCGCCTCTAGCGGCGCAAACCGAACATGAACATGCCGCCAGCCAGAACCGGCAGCTGTTCGCATCCGAGAATCACGGACGTCCGGCGATCGCGGCAACCGCCAGACCTGGTGAGTTCAACGGAGCACACGTAGAGAGAGCCAGCGCGGCCGGGCAAGAAGCGCGTCCCGCTAACCATGAAACAGCGGACCGGGACAACCCCAAGCCCAGCAAGCAACAGAAGCAGGCTCAGAAGAAAGCGGAAAAACAGGCTAAAACTGAACGCGAGGAGCATCGTTAACCCAGCGATTCTCGCCTAGCGAAGTTCTTCGCATAAGAAAAGGGCTCCCACTCCTCCGCGCCAGACGCGAAAGGGTGGGAGCCCTCCTTTTTGCCCCCGCCCCGCCTTTTTCCGACCCCCAATAAATCTCGACCCTGAAATCCCAAAGTCTTTGCTATTATGCTTGGGTCGTTTACTGACTACCTTGCCTAGCCAGAAGCAACTCAAATGGTCGCAGCTACGCGTAGGACTCACCGTCCTGTTCGCCAGCGCCACGCTGGCCGTCCTGATTTTCGTAATGAGCGGCACCGGCGGATGGTTCACCACCAAGATCACACTGCATTCCTACGTTGATAACGCAGGCGGCCTGCGCGAAGGCGCGCCCGTGCGTTTGGCGGGTGTTGACATCGGCAACGTGACCGGTATCCGGATCGTGGAAGGCAAGCCCACCACGCCCGTCGAAGTCACCATGAAGGTCAACACCAAATACAAATTCAATCTCCGAAAAGACTCGGTAACTTTGCTGGCCACTGCCGGGGTCCTGGGGGAAACCTTCGTGGACGTTGACAGTTCGGCGGCCAAGGGCCCGCCCGCAACCGACGGAGATACGCTGGCGGCCCGCGAGCAGCCCGATATCCAGGACGTGGTGCGCGCCAGCCAGGGCACCCTCCAGAACATGGACTCACTACTCAAGCGCGTGGATCGCATCGTGGCATATATCGAAAGCGGCCAGGGCTCGATCGGCAAGGTTATTTACACTTCCGCGCTCTACGACCAGCTCAACGCGACGGTGGTCGAATTCAAGGGATTGGTTGATGACATCCAGCAAGGAAAAGGCTCGCTCGGCCCCCTGCTCACCAGTGACGTGGCCTATAAGAAAGTCCTTGCCACTATCGACAAGCTCGATGCGATTGTCGATGACATCCAGCAGGGTAAAGGCACGGCCGGCAAACTGCTGAAAGATCCCGAGCTGTACAACAACGCGAATAAGGCGATCGCGAACGTACGCCAACTGACAGACGACATCAATGCCGGCAAAGGAGCGATCGGCAAACTGACGCAAGATCAGGAACTCGCCGACAGACTAAAGACGCTGATCAGCAACTTGTCGGAACTCTCCTCGCGCCTGGAAAAGGGCGAGGGCACGGCCGGAATGCTGTTCAAGGATCCTGCCCTTTACAACAACGCCAACCAGATGCTGGTGGAAACGCGGGAACTGTTGAAGTCGATCCGGGAAAACCCCAAGAAATATCTGACGTTCCACGTAAAAGTGTTCTGATCCCTAACCGAATCACTTAGGGACGGCCGCCCTCGGCCGTCCGGCCGAGCGAAGCTCGGCAGCGCTCGAGGGAAGCTAGACCGGACTTTCCGTTGACCGTTTCCAGGGGCCTTCGTCCAATACCATAGCTAAGTGTGTTCGGTGCTCAACCGCAGTTCCACATCTCGATTCGAGGATCTCATGCGCAATCTCCTGAAGCTGTTGACCGTCTCCCTCATGCTCGTGCCCGCCTTGTTTTCCCAGGAAAAGCCGGCCCCGGAAAAGCCCGCCGACGTGCGTTTCTCCGTCGACCTCCTCGATAAGAGCATCGACCCCTGCAACGATTTTTACGCCTACGCGTGCAGCAAGTGGAAGGCGCAGAACCCGGTTCCCTCTGACCGCCCCAGTTGGGGCCGATTCAACGAATTGCAGCAGCGCGGCGAATATGTCGTCCGAGACATTCTCGAAAAGGCATCCGCCGATCGCCCCGGCCGCAGTTCCAATGAGCAGAAGATCGGCGATTACTACGCCAGTTGCATGGACGAAACCGCCATCGAGAGAGCGGGCACAAAGCCACTGCAGCAGGACTTCCAGAGCATTACCGCCATCAAATCGAAAGAAGATCTCACGAAAGAGATCGTGCGCCTGCACCGCGAAGGCGCCGACGTGTTGTTCGGCTTCGATTCCGGATCCGACTTCAAGAACGCCAGCCAGATCATCGCCCAGGTGAATCAGGGCGGACTGGGCATGCCCGACCGCGATTACTATTTCAAAGACGATCCGAAATCAGTCGAACTCCGCAAGAAATACGTCGAGCATGTGGCGAGGATGTTTGTCCTCTTGGGCGACGATTCGGCCAAAGCCGCAGCCGAAGCCAAAGTCGTGATGGAGATTGAAACCGGTTTGGCCAAAGGTGCGCTCGACCAAACCAGCCGCCGCGATCCGCAGAAGGTCTACCACAAGCTCACCGATCAGGAGCTGGCCGCTCTCAGTCCGGCGTTCAACTGGTCCGCCTACTTCGAAGGTGTCGCCGCGCCACGGTTCGAATCCCTCAACGTGTCCGAGCCCGATTTCGTCAAGAACATGCAGGAAGTACTAAACGCGCACTCCCTCGACGATTGGAAGACATACCTGCGCTGGCAAGCCGTGCATGCCAACGCCCACCTGCTATCGGCGGCGTTCGTGAACGAGAACTTCGACTTCTTCGGCAAAACGCTGCAAGGTACCAAGGAGTTGCGTCCACGCTGGAAGCGTTGCGTCAGTTACACGAACGGTGACCTCGGCGATTTGGTCGGGCAGGTTTATGTCCAGCAGACTTTCGGTGCCGAAGGGAAGGAACGCACCCTGGCCATGGTCGGAGCTCTCGAGAAGGCGCTGGGCGAAGACATCAAGAGCTCGCCCTGGATGGGTGCGGACACGAAAGCCCAGGCGCTGGTCAAATTGCAGGCCATCACCAACCGCATCGGCTACACCGATAAGTGGCGCGACTATTCGACGCTCCAGATCGTGCGTGGCGACGCCTTGGGCAACTCGCAACGCGCAAATCAAAACGACATGCAGCGGAGGTTGAACAAAATTGGCCAGCCGCTCGATAAAAGGGACTGGGATTATCCACCAATGACGGTGAACGCGAACTACGATCCGACCCAGAACAACATCACCTTCCCCGCCGGAATTCTGCAGCCGCCGTTCTATGACAGCCGTGTCGACGACGCCATGAACTTCGGCGGAATCGGCGCCGTGATCGGCCACGAACTGACCCACGGCTTCGACGACGAGGGCAGCCAGTTCGACGCCGACGGCAATCTCCGCGACTGGTGGACCGCGAACGATAAGAAGCAATTCGAAGAACGCACCGGCTGCATCCGCGACCAGTACGCGAACTTCGTTGCGGTCGACGACCTCAAACTGAACGGCAAACTAACCCTTGGCGAGAACACGGCCGACAATGGCGGCCTGCGCATCGCCTACATGGCCCTGTTGAACACCTTTGCCGGTAAGGAACCGCCGCCCATCGACGGCCTCACCGCCGAGCAGCGCTTTTTCCTGGGATGGGCCAACGTGTGGTGCGAAAGCCAGACCGATGCCCTGACGCGAATGCTGGTCACCCTCGATCCGCACTCGCCGTCAAAGTACCGCGTGAACGGCCCGCTTTCCAATATGCCAGAGTTCCGCGAAGCCTACCACTGCCCCGCGACCGCACCCATGGTGAATCAGAACGCCTGCAGAGTCTGGTAAGGAGCGCAGTAGTGAGGCGACAGGCGCAGTGAGGGGCTGGGTGTAGTGAAGAGGACAGGTTTAGTGTGGGGACGGGCGCCCTCGCCCGTCCAGGCCGAGCGAAGCTCGGCAATCACCACGGTCACGTCCCCCCGAGGGCCTTCCTCTACATCTCTCCGGAACGCGGGTGCCCCATCCTTGCGCGTTCTGTGCGCAAGGGTGGGATTCCACGGAAGTGGCCCGCTAGGGATTTCCTCGATTTTTCTGGAAGCTTGCGACGACCACGAACCACGACCGACCAGCGACTATCGACCAGCTACTTCCGCCTGTTCATGCGCATGATAACTAGACCGCACCAGCGGCCCCGACTCAACATGCCTGAACCCAAACTTCAGCGCCTCTTCCTTCAGAAAAACAAACTCCGCAGGAGTGTAGTAGCGAGTCATCGGCAAATGATCCTTAGAAGGCCGCAAATACTGCCCAATCGTAAGAATATCCACGCCACACGAACCCAGATCGCGGAAGACTTCAATCAACTCGCCCGTCTCCTCGCCAATCCCAACCATCACGCCGCTCTTGGTAACCATCGCCGGGTCCCACTTCTTTGCATTCGCCAACAGATCAAGCGTCCGCTGATACCGAGCGCCCGACCGCACCGCGCGATAAAGCCGCGGCACCGTCTCCGTATTGTGATTAAGAACGTTAGGCTTAGCGTCGAGCACGATGCGCAGCGGCTCCGCCAGCCCCTGGAAGTCAGGAATCAGCACCTCAACCCGGCACTCCGGCACCAGCTCGCGAATCTGCCGGATCGTCTCGGCAAAAATCCGAGCGCCCCCAACGTTGTCGTCGTCGCGATTCACGCTGGTCACCACCGCATGACGCAAGCCCAGCGTAGCGACCGCCTCCGCCACGCGCCGCGGCTCGTCCCAGTCAATCGCCTCCGGACGCCCCTTAGGCACCGCGCAAAACCCACAGCGCCGCGTGCAGATATCCCCCAGCAGCATGAAGGTCGCAGTGTGATGGTCCCAGCACTCTCCAATATTAGGACACTGCGCCGACTCGCAAACCGTATGCAGCCCCAGCCCGCGCGCCAACTTCTTCAGGTTGTGAAAATTCTCCCCCACCGGAGCCTTAGCCTTGAGCCAGGAAGGCTTGGGGCTGCGGACGACCGGGCCAAGTTCAATCTGAATGAGTTGGGAAGATGCGGCCATGACGAAGTTTGATTTTATCAGTTCGGAGTCGAGAACCGCGGTCAACCCCGATCCATCATCTGACTCAGCCGCAGCTTCACATCCGGCCACTCCGCCGCCACGATCGAATAGCGCGCCGAGTCTCGAGCGATGAAGTCAGCCGCCATCCGATGCGCGCGAAGAATCCCTTCAAACTTTCCGCCGATACGTTCGATGGCAGCGCGCGACCGCTGATTGCGCACGTCCGTGTGCAGGCACACCCGGAGCATCTGCCAGCTTTCGAAAGCCTGCGCCAGCATAAGCAGCTTGGCCTCGGTGTTAGCTGCCGTCCGGACCGCCGACCGCGTCAGCCACGTATATCCAATCTCACAGACATCGGCGAAATCCCGCCCATGCCGCGCATTGCCCGCTGGCCAAGCCCATCGCTCCATGTCGAAGAACCGTGTCGACCCAATGACGACACCGTCCTCAATCCGGACAGTAGCGAACGGCACCGCAGTCCCGGCATCTCGCCAAGCCATAGCAGTGTCGATGTAGCGGACGACGTCGCCCTTGTTCTGCGGAACAGGACTCCACTGATAGAGGGAAGTGTCAGCCGTCGAAGCGGCAACCAGCGCGTCAGCATGCCGCTGACCCAGCGGTTCAAGACGAACGTGCCTGCCAACCAGCACCAGATTCTCTGTTCCCATGCTCCCAAGTATGCAGTGAGTCCCACGCGCGCCGCAACGAAGCACGATTCAGGCATCGAGGATGCCCGTGTGGCGCGGGCGCCCCCGCCCGCGGCTTTTGACTTTGGCGTGGGGGAAGAGCTCTTGCACAGCAAGCGGCCACAGCACGCGGTCACTTCAAATGCACCGCCGCATCCGAACTCTTCGGGCCCGAGGCCTTTCCGCCGCGTTCTCTAATCGTCCTCGACCTGGGCATAGCGTACTTAGGCTTGATCTCGTGGCATCCAGCTTCGCAATAAACTCCACCCGCAGCCGACTCCGGCGTCGGCATCGGAGAATTCACCGCCCTCTCCCGCTCACCCTCCAACAGCCGCTCCACGCTCGCAATCAGTTTTTCGTTCTCCGCCGGAGTAAGCCACTTTTTCTTAACCAGATATTCTTCCAGCCGGGCAATCGGATCGCGCCGCTTCCAATACTCAAACATCGCCTTCGGAACATACTCCGCCCCATCATGAATAGCGTGCCCCTTCATCCGCATCATTTTCGCTTCAATCAAAGTCGGACCTTCGCCCCGCCGCGCCCGCTCGCATGCCTCATGACAAGCGTCATAAACCTGGCAAGCGTCAGTCCCATCGACGATCACCCCCGGAATCCCATAAGCAATCGCCCGCTCTGCCAGATCCTTGACCCGAAACTGCATGTCGGCCGGAGTGGAGTATCCCCAAAGATTATTCTCGACAATCAGCACCAGCCCCACATTCTGCACGGCGGCAAAATTCAGCCCCTCGTAAGTGACGCCCGTGGATTGCCCCCCATCCCCGATCCAAGTCATGGTGGCGACCTGTTTCCCCTGCAGCCGCGCCCCCAGCGCCACACCCGCCAGCACCGGAATCAAATCGCCCAGCATCGAGATCGGCGACACCACGTTGCGCTTCTTGATATCGCCAAAATGCGAGGTAGTATCGCGCCCTCCGGTCGGCGACCCCGCCTTGGCCATGTACTGCATCATGATGTCCGCGGGAGTAAACCCACGCACCAATAGCGCTCCCTGGTTGCGGATCATCGGCGCCATCCAGTCGTCTTCGCCAAGCGCGTACGCCGAAGCGCAGGAGCAAGCCTCCTGCCCCAGCCCAAAATAAACGCCACCCACCACCTTCCCCTGCTTGTAAAGATTTTCCAACGCCGTTTCCATGCGCCGGTTCAACAGCATCCAGCGATAGATTTCGACGAGCTGTTCGCGCCGAAGATATTTCGACTCGCGGATAGGCGGCGCGGGCCGGGAAAGATCGCCGCTCTCCACCTCGTAATGAACATCATCGCCAGCACGAACCTGCCGCACGGTGAAGCTAGGCTTTTCGAGCCGTGTATCGCGGATGGTGTAAGTGCGCAGATCGCCGTTCACAGACGGCTTTGAGGAATGTTTTGGTTTTTTGTTCGCAACCGGCGTCTTGGAGATGAGTTTTTTCGGCATGGCAGTCCGGGAAATATGCTAACACCGTGTGGCGCGGGCGCCCTCGCCCGCGAAAAGTTTGCAGCGGAAACGACTGTCGAGCGTCAGCCAAAAATCAAGTCGTCTTCCCCGCGAATCCGCCGCAACGAGTCCGGCTCCTTCAGTGGAACTCCAACGACATTTCCCAGCAACGAATCGAGAGTGTCCACCCAAAGCATCTGGCTCCCAAACACGTGGCCAAAATTGCGGGAAACCGCGTGCGCCACCGAACTCATATCGACGTGCCGCCCCAGCTCCTTCCGCATCGAGGTCACCGGCCGAGCCGTAATCCCACAAGGCACGATCAGATCGAAGTAGCTGAGATCCGTACTCACATTCAAAGCAAACCCATGCGAAGTAACCGACCGAGAAATGTGCACCCCGATGGCCCCAATCTTAGCCTCGCCGCCCGTGTGGTGGCGGGGCTCCGCCCCGCAATCGGGCCGCAGGCCCGACACCACACGGTCAGATTCCGTCCAAGCCCCAGTCAGCCCCGCCAAGCGCCGAGCAGGAATTCGGAAATCACCGCAAGTCCGAATCAGCACTTCCTCCAGCCGCCGAACAAAGTCCACGGCCCCAAGCGTCGCACGCCGCGGCCGAGAATCTACAACCGCATCGCAGGCCTCTAACTGAGAGCTGAGAGCCGAGAGCTGAGAGCTGCTGTACCCCCGCAAATCAAATATCGGATACCCCACCAGCTGCCCCGGCCCATGAAACGTGACGTCGCCTCCGCGATCGCACTCAAACACTTCGACGCCGTGAGCCGCGAGCGCATCGGGAGAAGCAAGCACGTTCGCAGCTTTGGCGTTTCGTCCAAGCGTAATCACAGGTGTGTGCTCAAGCAGAAGCAACACGTCGCCGATCTCGCCAGCCTTGCGCAGATCGACGAGCTTCCGCTGTAGGCGGAGCCCCTCCGCATAGTCAAGCACGCCGAGTTGGACGACAGAAATCACGTTGCTATCGAAATTATAGGCCCGCAATGTCAACGTGTGGCGCGGGCGCCCCCGCCCGCGAACCTCTCCAACGGCAACTGCTGTTCGGGGAAGTGGGGACGCGAAGGCTAACCTCGAGCCATCACAGGATCAAGCGCAACCGTCCCCGCATGGTCAGATTATTCCAAAGCGAGAGCCATCTTGAGCGCTCGATCCAATTCCTCAATCTTGGAGTGAGCCAGGGACCCAACGAACCGCGTCAGTTGCACCTTGCGCAGACTTACCAGGTTGTCGCACAGGATCCAGCTTTCATGTTTCAACCCTTCATCGACACCGACCGAAACCTGGGTTGAGAATCCGTGTCCGCGAGTCAGTATCGGTGCGCAAATGACGGTGGGGAATCTGGAATCGATCAGGATCTGACGGCTCACGACGACGAAGCTCCGGTACAGCTTAGGATCGTTATCAGGATGCTGAACGCGATAAATTTCGCCTCGTCTCATCTTTCTTTCAACTACTTAATTCGCGCCGCGGGCTATGCCTCTGGGTCCTGATAGCGAAGAATGTTCTCCACCTCCGCATTCAGCTCATGCGCGGCCTCATTAATGAGTTCGAGATCGCGAGCTTCAACCTGCGCTCGCGCCCGCTTGCGGAGGTACTGGGTGAGCACGGCCTCGATGAAAGCGGAGCGCGATTGCTTCGATCCGGCGATGCGATCGACCGCAGTGAGCACCTCTTTCGAGAGTGTGATAGAAGTCTTCTCTTTCATACTACCATTATACCACCCATCGAAAGAAGGATCGTGCGGTGCGAACACTCCTGTCCGCGTTCGACGTTGGATGTCTGCAAACACGCGGATAGGAGTGCCCGCGCCACACGAGAACCAGTTCAGTATGTAGTCGAGGTTCTACGCAGAATTCCAGATACGACGATCTGTTGCTCGTTAAGGTGGAGATCGTAGACGATGCGGTAGTTGCCGACGCGGCGGCGCCACGCTGAAGCCTGCCCTTTGAGGCGCTTGATGTCGCCGCTGAAAGGATCTTGCTGCATCGCCAGCAGAGCGTCTTTAACTCGCGCCTGATCTTTTGCCGGAAGTTTTCGAAACTCTTTCTGCGCGGGGCCGGTGAGGTGGAGGTTCCAGGCCATTGCGTTTCAAACCATTGCGTTCCAAGCCGCTGAGGAATTGCGTCAATGATATCGAATCTCCCCGCCGAAAAGCGGCTCGTCCCCGCCGCAGGGCGGCGAGTTCGGCCGAGGTGGGCCTTACGGCAGGATAACGCTCTTCGAAATAGGCGCGGAGCGCTTCGCGCACCAGTTCGGACCGGGTGCGCGACTCTCTCTTTCGCACCTCCTCGAACTGCCGCAGCAGGGCGGGAGGCAGCGAAATGCTCATGATCTGGGTGGTTCGCATGGTTCAGTATTACTCAGTAATACTATTTATTATAGGCGCAGGATCATGATTGTCAAGCCTTACGGTAAGACATGCCTACGTCTCGATCGTGGCGCGCCCCAGTTGTTTTCTTCCGCGCTTAAAAGAACTCCAGTTATACTCCGGGTGAGGTGTTCGCGACTCGCCATGACGTTGGAACAATTGGAAGAAGAACTACCTACTGGGCTTCATGACGCCCAGGTTAGGTCAATTGCGCGTAATTTCGAGAACGGGACTTTAACTTTGGAAGTACGCATACTCATTGGACTGCCAGATGATTCTCCTGGAAAACGAGATGAGTATCGCAACCTAGGGAGGGTGGAGGCCGATTCCTCGAAACGGAACATTAGGATAGACACTCCAAGGCCTGGCACTCCGCCGACGGCGCATAATACGACAGACAAGCCCGGCGGGCGGCCATCTCCTCCGGCGGCAACGAGTCGCCCGCCCGTAACTTTTTTTATTCCCCCCTTGCACAATCCCGTTCACTTTGGTATAACAAATCGAGTCGAGGACAAGTGAACCTGTGTCTCTGAGCTTTCCGCTGAATCCTCGCGGGCGCTCGCGGCATCAAATTCAGTAAGCCTCCAATTGACCCCTTTCCGGGGTTCGCATTCGGGGACAAAGTTCCCTG
>CAVVFQ010000007.1:1807500-2368834 GCA_963747545.1 uncultured Acidobacteriaceae bacterium
CCGGTCAGCTCCACCAAGATTGCCGATCAAGGTTTGGACCGCGGGGACTGCTTATGATCAAGCATGAAGGCGTGAGACGCCTCAGGCTCCTCGGGAAGTTGTTCCTGTTGATCGGTTGTTTGGGCATTCTGACCGCATATGCAGGTTCATGGTTTTTTCCGGTTGAATGGAACGAGTTGCGGCAATCATCGGTGCTGATGTTTTTGCTTCCGTGGCTGAGTCAAATGGCCTATCTCGGCTTACTCGCCTGGTGCGGCGCCTGGGTCTTGGATGGGTTCGTTTCGAAGGGCGAATAACAAGGGACCAGTCTGATGTTGGGCGTCAAATGCGACAACCGTGAATCAGTTCACGGTCCAAAGAAAGTCGCTTTGACGCCGAACATTGGGTTGGAAAAAGCAGCTACTCGCCGCTGGCCTCTAGCTAAATCGAAATCGGTTTAGCAAGAAGCTAGCAGCCAGAAGCTAGCGGCAAAAACCCAAACCCGCTCAGGCGGGTCAGCTGTGTGGTGACGGGGCTCTGCCCCGTAAAGCAGCGAGGACGAACTTTGACAACTGAATAGATTGGGCAAATACAAGGCGAAGTAAATTTTTATGAGTGCCGCAGTACCTGCTGGTGTACGTAAGACCTCTTCAAACGAGACGACATTCTTACCCAGATTGTCATCCCGAGCGAAGCGAGGGATCTGTAGTTGGCGCTACAGTGAACATGTCTAAGCGTGCGAGGAGCAGGGTGGCGCTATAAAGTTTGTTCGGTGTGTAGTGGTTTCACTGATAGCTGACAGCTGATAGCTGAAAGCCAGCAGCGGAGCTGCTGTGCAACGAGTAAATTTTGTGGTCAAGCTACTAAGGGCGCATGGTGGATGCCTTGGCAGAAGACGGCGATGAAAGACGTGGCAAGCTGCGATAAGCTTCGGGGAGCCGCAAGCAGGCATTGATCCGGAGATCTCTGAATGGGGAAACCCATAGGGGCAAAACCCCTATACGGCCTGACGAATCCATAGTCGGGTGCGAGCGAACCCAGGGAAGTGAACCATCTCAGTACCTGGAGGAAAAGAAAGAAACCTCGATTGCGATAGTAGTGGCGAGCGAAATCGCATCAGCCTAAACCTGCTTCACCTTCGGGTGACACAGGGGTTGTAGGGCCAGCAACAGTAGAGTTACCAATCCGGTGGTTAGTCGAAGCCCTCTGGAAAGAGGGGCCATAGAGTGTGATAGCCACGTAGGCGAAAATCATCCGGACTCGAAGCTGGTACCTGAGTATCGCGGGGCACGAGAAACCCTGCGAGAAGCTACGGGGACCATCCCGTAAGGCTAAATACGTTCTTCTGACCGATAGTGAACCAGTACCGTGAGGGAAAGGTGAAAAGAACCCCTTCGAGGGGAGTGAAATAGTACCTGAAACCGTGTGCCTACAAACGGTGGGAGGACTATGCGGCGCAAGCCGAAAGTCTGACCGCGTGCCTATTGCATAATGAGCCGGCTAGTTATTCTTGTCAGCAAGGTTAAGCGAAAGCGAGCCGTAGCGAAAGCGAGTCCGAATAGGGCGAACACAAGTTGGCAGGAATAGACGCGAAGCGGGATGATCTACCCTTGGCCAGGCTGAAAGTAGGGTAAAACCTACTGGAGGGCCGAACGGCTGTTTGTTGAAAAAAGCTCCGATGAGCTGAGGGTAGGGGTGAAAGGCTAATCAAATTCCGTGATTGCTCGTTCTCTCCGAAATAGCTTTAGGGCTAGCGTCGTATGATTTGTCATGGTGGTAGAGATCTGAATGGACTATGGGGCTTTCCAGCTTACAGAATCCAATCAAACTTCGAATGCCATAGAACAACCAGTACGGCAGTCAGACAGCGGGGGCTAAGCTTCGTTGTCGAGAGGAAAACAGTCCAGATCGCCTGCTAAGGTCCCAAAATATCAGCTAAGTGGGAAAGGAAGTCGGAACGCCCAGACAGCCAGGAGGTTGGCTTAGAAGCAGCCATCCTTTAAAGAAAGCGTAATAGCTCACTGGTCAAGCGGTCCGGTGCCGACAATTTAACGGGGCTTAAGCTGATTACCGAAGCAGCGAATGCATCGCTTCACAGCGATGCGTGGTAGGAGAGCATTCCCAACGGTTTGAAGCCAGACGGAGACGACTGGTGGACTGTTGAGAAGAGACCCTGCCGGCATAAGTAGCGATAACGGAGGTGAGAACCCTCCGCGCCGAAAGTCTAAGGTTTCCTGAGAAAGGTTAATCCGCTCAGGGTCAGGCGGTTCCTAAGGCGAGGCCGAAAGGCGTAGCTGATGGACATCCGGTTAACATTCCGGACCTCCCATGCAGTCGTTATCACGATGGGGAGACGCAGAAGGATAAGCAGGCCGTCCTATGGCTATGACGGTTGATGCGTGTAAGGTGTTTCCGATAGGCAAATCCGTCGGGAAGTTATCACTGAGACGCAAAACAGTACTCCGTATGGAGGAAAGCTGCTGATTCCACACTGCCGAGAAAATCCTCTAAGGAGAATGTATGGGATCCGTACCTCAAACCGACACAGGTAGACGAGATGAATATTCTAAGGCGCTCGTGAGAACAGTTGGTAAGGAACTCGGCAAATTAACCCCGTAACTTCGGGAAAAGGGGTGCCTCACTAGGATGCAAGTCCGAAGAGGCCGCAGAGAAATGCGCATTGCGACTGTTTAACAAAAACACAGGTCTCTGCTAAGTCGAAAACGACGTATAGGGGCTGACGCCTGCCCGGTGCTGGAAGGTTAAAGGGAGAGGTTAGCCGCAAGGCGAAGCTTTGAACTGAAGCCCCAGTGAACGGCGGCCGTAACTATAACGGTCCTAAGGTTAGTAATCGCTAGCCTTAGTAAAATCTGGCTATATGCTGGAAGGTCTGAGTATCCCGCACTACGCGAGACGCTTTTCAGGGCGGAAACGCTTTGAAAGGGCACGGCTTCAGCCGTGCCGCAAACAGGCGGCCCGCGTGACAACGTGACGGGTGCAGATAATCAGCAGGAAAGATCGGCAAGACATAAATCGCGCGCGCAAGCGCGAGGTTTGTGGAAAGGCACGGCTTCAGCCGTGCCGCAAGGGCGGCAAAATTGATGGGGCTTTAGCCCCTGAGGTTTCGCCACCATCTTGCCGGAATCCTCAGAGACTACAAGCCAGATTCCAACTCTGACCTGGGTTGGAAAAGATAGAGTCCGAACTGCATGGCGACATGCAGAGAGTGGCAGAAATGTCCACTCCTCTCCGTAGGTTTTAAAAGGGCACGGCTTCAGCCGTGCCGCCAGAAACCATCCCCACCGCGGCTTTAGCCGCTGAGGGAGCGAAGCGTAACAAACTTGAGCGAAATTCCTTGTCGGGTAAGTTCCGACCTGCACGAATGGCGTAACGAAAGTGCGACTGTCTTGCCAACTGGCACGGCGAACTTGTAGTGCCGGTGAAGATGCCGGTTGCCCGCAACTAGACGGAAAGACCCCGTGCACCTTTACTATACCTTTACTATGAACTATGGCACTTGCTGCGCAGGATAGGTGGGAGGCTTTGATTTCAGGTTCTCGGACTTGGAGGAGCCAACGGTGAGATACCACCCTGCGAGTTCTGTGGTTCTAACTTACTCCCGTGATCCGGGAGAAGGACATAGTAAGGCGGGTAGTTTGACTGGGGCGGTCGCCTCCTAAATTGTAACGGAGGCGCGCGAAGCTACGCTCAGGCTGTTTGGAAATCAGCCGTCGAATGCAAAAGTATAAGCGTGGTTGACTGCGAGACCTACAAGTCGAGCAGGTACGAAAGTAGGCTTTAGTGATCCGGTGGTTCTGTATGGAATGGCCATCGCTCAACGGATAAAAGGTACGCCGGGGATAACAGGCTGATCGGAGCCAAGAGTTCATATCGACGCTCCGGTTTGGCACCTCGATGTCGGCTCATCGCATCCTGGAGCTGTAGAAGGTTCCAAGGGTTAGGCTGTTCGCCTATTAAAGCGGTACGTGAGCTGGGTTCAGAACGTCGCGAGACAGTTCGGTCCCTATCTGTTGTGGGCGCAGGAGATTTGAGAGGGCCTGTCCTTAGTACGAGAGGACCGGGATGGACGAACCTCTTGTGATCCAGCTGTCATGCCAATGGCATCGCTGGGTAGCGAAGTTCGGTTGTGATAACCGCTGAATGCATATAAGCGGGAAGCACTCCTCAAGATGAGATCTCCCAACCCTTAAGGGTAATGAAGGGCCCAGGTAGACTACCTGGTTGATAGGCAGGATGTTGAAGCGCGGTAACGCGTGTAGCTTACCTGTACTAATCGCCCGTTCGGCTTGACCATAAAATTTACTCGGTGCAGAAAACAGCCGTCAGCACTCAGCCATCAGCTTTCAGTTCGAAACTGTTCGAAAGCCGATGGCCTCCTCAGAAGCGTCAGAAACTGGACACAACTGAAGACACAGTACTGACGACTGGCGCCGACGAAATCGTCTTGTAGTAGAGACGGGGCTAGCCCCGTCTCACCCAATCTATTCAGTTGTGAGGCTTCGTCCTCACGCTCTTTGAAAGTTTGCTGCGCCTCAGCGGACTAGGTCGCCACAGGTTAAGGTTTAACTGATGGCTGACAGCTGAGAGCTGACGGCTGCAAGTTGTCGGTGATCTTACCGCGGGGGTTCCACCCGTTCCCATCCCGAACACGGAAGTTAAGCCCCGCTGGGCCGATGGTACTGCACGCGAAAGTGTGTGGGAGAGTAGGTAGTTGCCGGCATAAATAAAGGCCAGTCTGAGAAATCAGATTGGCCTTTTCCGTTTCCTGTGTAGAGCGGGCGCCCTCGCCCGCTGCCTTTGCCCTTGCTGTTGATCTTGTTCTTGACCTACCCCACCCACAACCACCGATAATCCTCCGGTGTAGAGCGGGCGCCCTCGCCCGCTGCCTTTGACCTTGCTGTTGATCTTGTTCTCGACCTACCCCACCCACAACCACCGATAATCCTCCGGTGTAGAGCGGGCGCCCTCGCCCGCTGCCCTTGACCTTGCTGTTGATCTTGTTCTCGACCCTACCCCACCCACAACCACCGATCCTCCGGTGTAGAGCGGGCGCCCTCGCCCGCTGCCCTTGACCTTGCTGTTGATCTTGTTCTCGACCCTACCCCACCCACAACCACCGATCCTCCGGTGTAGAGCGGGCGCCCTCGCCCGCTGCCCTTGACCTTGCTGTTGATCTTGTTCTCGACCCTACCCCACCCACAACCACCGATCCTCCGGTGTAGAGCGGGCGCCCTCGCCCGCTGCCTTTGACCTTGCTGTTGATCTTGTTCTCGACCTACCCCACCCACAACCACCGATAATCCTCCGGACGAATCACCAATCCACGACGCACAGGGTTCTGTCGAACGTATTCCAGTTTCTCCGCAAGACCTTCCTCCGACCGCAACACGTGGTCAAACGACTCCTCCTGCCAAACCGGTCCCGAGCGCCCGAGCGCCCGGTTCAAGCTGTGTGCGGACGCCGACTTGATTCCCTGCAGAATCTCAACCAGGCTGTAAAGATTCCCGCTCACATCGCGAAGCGGAGTGAGCAGAAGATGCACATGGTTCGGCATAACCACGACCGCATGAATCACCGCCTTCGTTCCCTGATCATGCAGACAGTGCAGCAGCACGATATCGCGTACCGACTCCGGCAACAGATCGAGGCATCCGCAGCAAAACGTGACAAACAGCGCCCGATCGTCCTTCTGATAATGCGGAAGCCGCCGCCGATAGTCGTATTTCTCTCTGAGCAACGCCTGAGTCATTCGTGTAGGGCGGGCGCCCTCGCCCGCCGCCTTTGACTTAGCCATTCTCAGTCAAAACAAAGTACTAGTCTGTGACCCAAGTACAGCCAAAATGTGACCATTGGAAAAAGCGTGCGGATGCCTCACTCGTGTAGCGCGGGCGCCCCCGCCCGCGAAAAGGCTGACACCGGAGATTCGTTCGCCGGATAGTTTCTGTCTCGCCTTCGGGAGTACTCTTGGTACGCAAAGCTTCTGAATCTCCAGTAAAGAAGACAGGCGGGTGGGCAACATCTCTTGAATGTTGACACCAAATCACTGGGGGTGCGCCACTTCTCACGCTTTTTGAGAAGTGGCCCACCCAACAGCCAGCAGTCTTGGGGCCCACGCTGGCTGATCCGCAAGCGCATTTCTATTTCGCGCGAACCGATGCTCTAGGCGCAGCCGCGCCTCGCAGATCTCGCGCAGTTCGTGGAAACAGCACTCCCATCGCGCCGACCGTTTTCATCACAATCAACCTGTGCGACCATCACAGACACAAGCATCGACCAATGCGACAATGATCCCTGATGGAAAAGTGGAGAGGTGCGCTCATCAACCTAAGACGGCCCTCGAACTTGCCCCAGCGTTAGTTATTCTTTAGTAATACAGCGGAGGCAACGGACGGGTGCCAGTAATCCGCCGAAACCACCAGTTTTCTACGGATTTCAGGAGAATGGAGCAGGAAATCAAGCTAACTCCTTATTCCGGAATATTTTGAAAATAACTCCTCGGCGCTCTAGATTTTGGCGGGAAGACTCCCCCTAACCCCATCATTCCATTGGGGAGGGGGGAGGGGGGTAGTGGTAAACGCGGATTAATACCTTAACGGTAAACAAGACCCGGTTGCGAATCGCATGTTGCGTACAGGACTGACACGGGTGAAACCGTCTCCTGCAGGCGTATAATTCCCACCCGAAAGCCATAGGAGGAGCCAACATGGCCAAGACCAAGCAGTTCACAATTTCGATTGAGAATCGTCCGGGGACAGTGGCAGAGGTCGCTCGAGCAATGGGGAACGCGAAGGTAAACATCCTCGCTCTCCTGGGAACAGTGCAAGGGACGACGGGCACGGTGGAACTAATCGTCGAGGACGCGCGCCGAGCCAAGAAAGCGCTCGACCAAGCCAGGCTCGCATACAGGGAAACGAACGTTGAAGAGCATGAGTTGCCAAACAAGCCCGGAGCCCTGGCGGAAGCTCTAGAGAAGCTCGCCGCGAAAGGCGTCAACTTGAATTCAATCCACGCCACGGCCGCGAAAGGCGGAAAGAAAGCGGTAGTGGTCTACACCGTAGCCGCCGAAGAAAAAGTAGCGGCAGCATAGGTCCGAGTAAGGTCCTGATCAGCAAGGCCGCGCCGCGAAATCAGCGCGGCCTCTTCCTTATTGTTATTGTCCGTTTCCGTGCGCTGGCTAGCCAAGATGCTACTCTCCGCTTAGTAACTTGCGGACTAACACTTAGGTAACCTCGTCTTCCACCCTCCGTGCAACTATTCTTTTCGCTGAGGGTTTCTATCCACATGAACAACACATTCACCAAGTCGTTGTTAGTCCTGGCAGTCGGGGGGCTTATGATCACGGGTTCCGCCTCTGCTCAAACCTCAACCACCTCAGGCGCGGGCCCGGGCGTTGTCGATCCCGGTCATCCGCGCGTCAACCAAGTCAACGGACGCGAAGAAAACCAGCAGCAGCGCATTGGCAACGGCGTCAAGAACGGTACCTTGACTTCGAAGCAAACCGCCAACCTGGAAAATCGCGAGACCAACGTGCAGAACCGCGAAAAGGCGGATATGGCGAAGAACAACGGCCATCTGACCAAGGCCGAGCAGAACGGGATCAATCGCCAGCAGAACCGGATCAGCAACAGCATCGCCAAGGACAAAGCATCGAACAAGTAATCTGGCGATCGGCCAAAGAACGGAATAAGAGGACAGCCGCAGACTTACTGCGGCTTTTCCTTTTCTCAGGAATTTCTTGCGGAGCACCGCAACAGATCTATTTCTTCAAAGCGCGAATGTACCTTACCACGTCGCGGATCTGATCTTTCGAGAGTTTGCGATCAAAGGACGGCATCCTGTTCTTACCTTTGCTGATGATGCTGAAGAGTTCATCGTCCGATTTCTTCTGCACCTCGGTTGAACCGAGGGCGCGCAGGTTCAGATTCCTGCCGATCATAGTGTCTCCCGCCCCGTTTGCGCCGTGGCAGGCCGAACATTTCGTCTTATAAGTATCGGCTCCGCTGTCGGCGAGTGTGTAAGTGCAAAAGAGCAGCGCCAGCAGGATTAAGGCGATCGCCGTCCGAATTCGACGCCCAGTTCCTAAAGGGGTGATTGATCTGTTGCCGTTGACGGCACCGCTAAAGCGATGCCCCGAAACGAAGCCTCCGAATATCCGCATTCCCCGCACGGCCCCCAAGCTCTAATCTTACCAGTTCACTTTCAACGCAAACTGGAACTGGCGCGGGTCAAACGCTGCGGTCGCCTGGCCGGCGTTGGTGAAGAGCGGGCTCACGGCGGACACATTGTAGACGTTGGCGATGTTGAACATGTCGGTGATGAAATCCATGTTAAAGCGCTCGCTGAATGTGACGCGTTTGGCGAAGCGCACATCATTGAAGACCACCCATGGGGTGATGCCCGCGTTGCGTCCCAGGTTTCCGTCGAGCGATGCCAGCGTGCCGTTGAAGCTAAAGACGCAGGGTTCCTGGAAAACGCCGGTGGGAGAGTACTTCGAATTGACCGGAAGGTTCCCGATCGCCGTGCACGCCGGGTTCACGAAGGTGTTGGGCCGCCCCGTGAGGGAAGACAACTGGTAGTTGTCGTCGTTGCCGGTAATGATGTTGAAGGGCCGCCCTGAGCTGAGTTCGATGGAGGTGGCAAACGTCCAATTGCTGAAGAACTTGCTGGCGAAGCCACTGCCGCTGAGTTTGCCCGATTGATAGACGCCGCTCAACACGAAGCGTTGTCGCTGGTCGAAAAGCGACGAGGAGCGATCGGCGTCCGGGTAGTAGCTGTCCTGCGGGGTGAGCGTAGACTCCAGGTCGGTGGAATCGTCGATGGCATGCGACCAGGTGTAGGAGGCCAGGAATTGGTAGTGGTTCGTGAATCGCTTGCGCAGATTGGCGGTCAGGCCGTGATAAACGGAACTGCCGTTGGAATAGTTGGCATCCATGTCGCCGAAGGGCACGCAGCCGGTCAGAGTAGGAGATGTGAGATTGCAGTTTGTGTTTAGGCGATACAGTTCTTGTACCGCCGGCAGCACCTCGGTGACACAAGGCGCCGTCGCCGGGCTCGACAGCAATGCCAGGCCGATGGATGGGTTAACCCCGCCCGGCCGGAAGAAATTTGTCAGGGCCGCTGGAACATATGGGCCGCCGGGACCAACGCCGCAACCGCTCACCGTGAAGGGGCTGTCCGTGGGCTGGTTGACTCCCGCCGCAACGGCGGCGTTCAAGTTTCTGACCATCAAGTCGCCGCGCACGGTGTTGGCGTTGATCGGACGATTGAGGCGGCGTCCACCGTTAAAGTTGTACGCCACGCTCAGTGCGTAGCCATCGCCGAGGTCGCGCTCATACGTCAGGTTCACCTGCTGCGAGTAGGAGTACACAAAGTTCTTCCCCTGCGGATAGCCGAAGGGCTGAAAGCCCAACGGCAGGAAGGTCGCGGGGTTGAGGTAGTTCTGGTTGAGGAATACCGACTGCGGGAAGTTCTGCGCCTTAAACTGCTGTTGGTTCGGTAAATAATTAAGAGCGGCCAGCACCGCAGGGTTGGTGGTAGGGGAACAGGGAGAAGAGACGCTACCACTGGCAGAGGGGAGAAGTCCCTGAAAAATCGGGATCGCATTCAGGTTGGCAGGGTTGCCGGCTCCGGCGCACAGTCCGGTACCGCCGAACGCAAGTTGCCCGCTGGTGGATCCGTCCGAAGCGTCGCCGAGAAAGTAGAGGCCCAACAAGGGGTGGTCATAGAACATCCCGAACGACCCGCGGAACACGGCTTTGCCGTCTCCCTTGGGATCCCACGCGACTCCAATGCGCGGCTGAATGTTGTTCCAGTCGGTCTGGATGCCTTTCTCTAATCCCAGTTCGTTATAGGCGGCAAGAGCCAGTCCTTGCAGAGGTTTGAGTTGGGGCGGGAATTCCACGTCGTAGCGCAGACCGTAGTTCAGAGTCAGGTTGGGACGAACGCGCCAGGAATCCTGCCAATACAATCCCAAGGGCTTATTGGAGAATGAGTCGCTGGGACTGCCGAGGCCCTGGATGAAGTCTCCCGGAAGGCCCGCTCCATATGCCTGAAGCGCGGAAAGGCTGGGGAAGGATGAAGGAAAGCCAAAGGGAGCCACGTTGAAGCTGCCAAAATCGTAGACCCCGCCGTAGTTCACCGTGAACGTGGCCGTGATCGGGATGTAGTTGAAGTCGACGCCGAATTTAGTAGCGTGCTTGCCTATGCTCCAGGAGAAATCGTCCTTGAACTGGTATCGATTCTCGACGCGCTGGATATAGGAATAAGGCTCGCGGCCAAAATAGGCGTAGCCGGGAATATTCACGGCTGGGTCTGACCCTCCCGGGATGGCGGTATTGTAGTAATAAGACAACCCCCGGCGTGCGTATTGGAAAAGGAATTGGTTCACCTTGTTGGCGCCAATCGTCCAGGTGTCCTGAGCAACGCCGGCCACATCTCGGTAGGTTTGCTCGGAGGTGCGCGAGTAGGCATTCTGACCGAAGGGCTGCTCTTCCCCGCTGACTTCGATGCCGGTTACGGTACTGGGACTGACGTTGGCGCGCAAGGTAAGGCGGTTGTTGTTGCTTATGTTGTGATCGAGTCGAAACGAGTAGAGGCTCGTTCCCTCAAACACCGGGAAGTTGCCTTCCTGCGAGCCCACACTTTGAAATGATGCCGGTAGCCCCGCGCAGATTGGAGCCACGACCACATTACAACTGGTCGGGAACTGTAGTGGTCCAGACCCGGGTGGCGCGAAAGGGAGGGCGGCAAACGCTCCTTGACTACCAGTGGTCGCAAGCAGGGAAGAGGTACCCACGAGCCATGTGTAGAACTGTACTGCCTGGGGCGCTGGTCCGGCTTGTGCGAATGGAGCCAGAAAGGCTACTTGGGCCGGGCTGGCAACCGGTATGGTAAATGTGCCTGCGGGCAATAGAGGATCGAAGATTCCAGTGGCATCAAAGGACTGCTGACCGAAGTTGTCCACGCCGATGCTGGAGAATCCCGTCTCATGCCGGCGGGTAATTTCATAGGCGAAGAAATAGTATGTCTTGTCCTTCTTAATCGGACCACCGAAAGCTGTACCGGCCTGCACGCGGGTGTAGGCGGGATTGGGCGTCGTGCTGAAGGGGTTGACGGCTTGGAAATCACGATCTCGCAGATATCCGTAGACGTCGCCGTGGAAATCGTTCGACCCGGAACGAGTGATGATATTGACCACGCCGCCGGCGGCGCGGCCGTATTCAGCGGCGTAGCTGTTGGTGATGATCTGGAACTCCTGCACCGCTTCTTGTGAGACCGTGGAGCGCACGCCGTTGGTGGAATTGTCGATATAGTCGGCGCCGTCGACGTTGACCAGATTGGAGCGGGCTCGCTGGCCGCTGATGTTCAGGCCGGAGGTGGGCGCGGCTCCGGTTTCGGGGGCGCTGTCGCGCTGCACCTGCGAATCGGTGAGTGTGAACTGGATGTAGTTGCGGCCATTGATGGGCAGATTGTCAATGCTGCGCTCGCCGATGGTGTTCGTAGTGGAACTGCGCGAGGTTTCAATGATCTCGGCTTGGGAGGTCACTTCGACGATTTCCTTGCCGCCCGCGACCGTGAGGGTGACGGGTAACTCGGCCATCCCGCCGACGGTGATGGCAACGCTCGCGACTTCCGCTCTGGCGAAGCCGGGCGCCTCCACGATGACGGAATAGTTGCCGGGAGGCAACTGTCGCACGCTGTACCCGCCCTGGCCGTCGCCGCTGCCGGCGCGCTCCAGACCCTTGGCGACATCGCGCACCGCGACGGTGGCGTTGGTCACGGTGTTGCCCTTCGAATCTTTTACGCTGACGTCAAGGTCGCCGGTGGCGGCTCCCTGGGCAAAGGCAGATTGATGGACGAAGATCAACACAACCGCGAAACAGAAAAGACGCAGTGTCGCTTTCATAGGGCTCCTGGAATCCCCGCATTATTATCGCCGCGGAAGGCGAGAATCTGACTGCGCGGTTTTTCACGAGTTACCTGAACTTCAAGCACGTTGTTAGGACGGGATACCGCTGATATGTACATCAGAAGAGGGTCTTTAGGCAAGCAATAAGGTGGACTACCGAAGGCGGAGACAACAGAAGCAGACTGTTCTTGTGCGAGCGTTTGTTCTTGCCCTGGCCGACGCATTGCGTTTGCCGGCGCGTTTCTTTAGATTCTTGAAGCGAGGAACTCTTTAGAGCAGAATTACTGTGGTGCCAGAAATAATTCTTGTGCCTTCTCCTGTGCCTGCCGACAATTTCAACGGTCATTCCATGACGGGCGAACTGCTGCGCGTGATGGTGTGTCCGCCGGGCAACGCCGGGTGGGATACGACCGCGAAAACCGCGGCGTGGCAGGAACTCGGCTTTCAGCATTCCCCTGACTTCGCTGCAGCGCAAAAGCAGCACGAGATTCTGTGTGGCCTGCTTGGCGCCAGCGGAGCCCAGGTCGTGAGTCTGCCCGCGACGGATTCCCTCACGCTCGATGCGGTGTATGCGCACGATGCTTCACTGCCCACCGACGATGGTCTCATCCTGATGAATCCAGGAAAGAAGAATCGCGTGGCCGAGGCGCAGGCTCATGCCGACTTTTGCGCCACACTGGGCATTCCCGTGTTCGGCGAAATATGCTTGCCCGGGACCTCCGAATCCGGCGACATAGTGTGGCTCGATTCGAAAACACTGCTCATGGGAGACGGCTATCGGACGAACAAAGCAGGAATCGAACAGATGCGGACGCTGCTGTCGTCAAAACATTCTCCGAACCAGGTTGAGGTGATTCCCGCGCCGCTACCGTATGGATCCGGCCCTTCCGCCTGTCTGCACCTGATGTCGCTGATGAGCATCCTCGATGAACAGACCATTCTGGTCGATCTGCCCTGGTTGGCGGTTGAGACTGTCGAACTGCTGAAGGCGCGAGGATTTCGGCTGATTGAAATTGAATACAGCGAGCGCGACTCGCTTGCCTGCAATGTGCTGTCGTTGGGCAAGTCGCGTCTGATTGCGCTCGAAGAAAACGTCAAAACAAATCAGCGCATGCGCGACGCCGGCTTTGACGTACGCACCTTTCCTGGGTCGGAGATCAGCATCAACGGCGCAGGCGGCCCAACGTGCCTTACGCGGCCACTGCTGCGGAAGTAGCGGAGCAGTTTCGTCAGCGCGTCCCCATTCCGCCCGGCTGGTAGAATCCCCGACTGGTAGAATCCCCGACTGGTAGAATCAAAGAGAAATGCTTTTGCCGTTCGTCCGCGACATGTTCGCGGAGGTGGAACAATTACCTGCCTTTACGCGTGCCGCCTCCCATCTGCGGGAGAGCGCGGGGCGGATGAGTGTCACTGGACTCTCCTCAGCGGCCAAGGCGCTGATCATTGTTCTATTGCGACGCACGGTCGAGCGTCCGTTCGTGCTGGTGGTGGCCGACAACCGCGTGGCGGAGGATTTGCTGCCCGTACTGCGCGCGTTCTGCGAACTGACCGGAGCCGCCGATCCAGACTCGGTCGTTACTCTGCCCGCACGCGATGTTCTGCCCTTCCAGAATCTGTCGCCGCATCCGGAGATTCAGGAAGAACGCGCTACGGCGTTGTGGAAGATCGCGACGGGCCGCGCCGCAATCGTAATCTCGCCGGTGACCGCGACCACAATTCTTCTGCGTCCTCCCGAGTACTACGCCGACCTGGCGCGGGTTCTGCGCCGCGGTGAGAGCTTCGATCTAGAGAAACTGCTCGAACACCTGAACACGGTCGGCTACAGCGCAACCGATGTGGTCGAAATGCCCGGCCAGTACGCGGCTCGCGGCGGAATTCTGGATGTGTACTCGCCGGAAGCGGACCGGCCGGTGCGCGTCGAATTTTTCGGCGATGAAATCGAGTCCATGCGCAAGTTCGATCCTGCGAGTCAGCGGTCGTCGAACCCAGTCGATGAAGCCTTGCTTCTGCCGCTCACGGAAACACCCGTCACGGAAGAACTGCTTGCTTCGATCAACGCGCGGCTCTCGGGGAAACGCATTACCGGATCGCCCGAGATTGTGGAACAGGCGGTGCGCGATTCAGGCGCTGGAATCTTTCCCGGCTGGGAGTTTTACGCTCCGGTGGCGGGCGCCGACCGCAGCATTTTCGGTCTGCTACCCGAAGCGCGCGTAATTCTCGATGAACCCGAAGCACTGGCGCTGGAACTCGACAAAGTCTGGGCCCGGATCGAAGAAGCGCATGAACGCAGCGAAGTGGGCAACCTGGTTCGTCCCGCCGATCTCTATCTGACGCCGGAAAGCTGGCGAGAAAAAATCGCAGGGCTCCCCGGAGCCGATTTCGAATATCTGGCGCTGGCGCGCGAAGCCCACGAATCTCAAAAAGAACAACCGGAAGCTGCCTTCCTCTCGCAGCCCGCCATGCGCTTCCACGGCGCAGTACCGGCCATGATCGAGCAGGTTCAGAAGCTGATCGGCGGCGGCACGCAGGTAATTCTTGCGGCGCCGAATACGGGAGAAGTCGAGCGCCTCGCCGACATGTTCACCGAGTACAACGCTTCCTATCGCCTCGGAACCCGCACCCGCAGCGGAGAAAGCTATGCCGACGAGACCTCTTATTTTGCCGGCGACGTGCTCACCACCACGCTGCTCAAGGCGTATCTTCCCGACGGCTTCGTTCTACCCGAGGCGCATCTCGCGATTTTTGGAGCACGCGATCTCTTCGACGAATCCGACCTGGTAGCGTCGCGTCCGCAGCGGCAGAAATCGAAAGTCTCGGCGTTTCTTTCCGACTTCCGCGATTTACAGGTCGGCGACTACGTCGTCCACGTGGAGCACGGCATCGGCCAGTATCAGGGGCTGAAGGAAATCAACCAGGGCGACGGTCCGGCGGAATTCATGCTGCTCGAATATGCCGACGCTGCACGCCTCTACGTTCCGCTTACTCGCCTCGATCTGGTGCAGAAATATCGCTCGTCGGAGGGTGCCAAGCCCGTCCTGAACCATCTCGGCAGCGCTGCTTGGGGCAAGACCAAGGCCCGCGTGCGGAAGGCCATGAAGGATATGACCGACGAGTTGCTCAAACTCTATGCGCAGCGCCAGTCCGCGCGAGGTCACATCTTTCCGGCAGACACCGAGTGGATGAAGGAGTTCGAAGATTCGTTCGAATACAACGAGACCGACGACCAGGCGCAGGCCATCGCCGATGTGAAGCGCGACATGGAATCGCAACTCCCCATGGATCGCCTGCTCTGCGGCGATGTCGGTTACGGCAAGACAGAGGTGGCGATGCGCGCCGCTTTCAAAGCCTTGAGCGACAACAAGCAAGTCGCCGTGCTCGCCCCGACCACCGTTCTCGCCTTCCAGCACTACGAAACTTTCAAGCAACGGTTCGCGCCGTTTCCGCTCACGGTCGAGATGATCAGCCGTTTCCGGACGCCGAAGCAGGTCAAAGAAATTCTGCTGAAAGTGGAAGCCGGCAAAGTCGACATCCTCATCGGCACCCACCGCCTGCTCTCCAAGGACGTAAAGTTCGCCGACCTCGGCCTGCTGGTGGTCGACGAAGAACAGCGCTTCGGCGTCCGTCACAAAGAGCGCATCAAGCAGATGCGCACCGAAGTGGACGTGCTCACCATGTCAGCGACGCCGATTCCGCGCACCCTGCATATGTCGCTGGTGGGCCTGCGTGACATGAGCGTGATCGAAACGCCGCCCAAGGATCGCATGGCAATCCAGACCGTGGTTGCGAACTGGGACGAAAAGCTCATCCAGTCGGCGATCGAGCAGGAACTCGACCGCGGCGGCCAGGTCTATTTCGTGCACAACCGCATCGACACGATCTGGGAGATTGCCGCCAAGATTCAAACCCTGGCTCCGAACGCGCGCATCGCGGTCGGCCACGGGCAGATGGGCGAAGGGGAGCTGGAAAAAGTGATGCTCAAATTCATGCATCACGAAGCGGACATCCTGGTCTCGACTACGATTATCGAGAACGGCCTCGACATCCCCCTGTGCAACACGATCTTCATCAATCGCGCCGACCGGCTGGGTTTGTCGGAGCTTTACCAGCTTCGCGGACGGGTGGGCCGCTCGAACCGGCGCGCCTATGCGTACCTGCTCTTGCCCGCCGAAATTGAATTGACGCCCATCGCGCGCCGCCGTCTTGCCGCGCTCAAGGAATTTTCCGACCTCGGCGCCGGTTTCAAAATCGCTGCCCTCGATCTCGAACTACGAGGCGCGGGTAATCTTCTCGGCGGGGAACAAAGCGGCCATATCGAAGCCGTGGGCTTCGAACTCTATACGCAAATGCTGGAGCGCGCCGTCCGTGAGATGAAGGGCGAGGCGGGCTCTGAAGTAACGGAAATCCAGCTCAATCTCGGTCTCAACATTCGCATTCCCTCCGACTACATAAAGGAAGAGAACCAGCGGCTGCGGATGTACAAGCGCGTCGCCGGAGTGGAGACCGAATCGCAACTGCACGACGTGCGCGCGGAACTGATCGATCGCTACGGCGAGACACCCAGGGCCGTCCGCAACCTGCTTGAATACGCTGCCCTAAAACTGCAGGCGATGCGGGTCGGCGCCAACGCAATTGAACGCAAACGCGAATTTGTGAACATCAAGTTCAGCCAGACCGCTGCAATTGATCCAGGTAAATTGGCGCGCTTTGTGGCGTCGCAGCGAGGTACGCAATTTACTCCGGACGGAACGTTGAAGTTCTCGATCAAGATCGACAGCGCCGAAGGAATATTGCAAACGCTGCGTGATTTACTGGAAGAGCTGGAAGCGCGCGAAGAAGCCGTGCGCCAGGTATAGCGTCAGCGGTTACAATGATTCCGCGTGGACCCGATGCAAGAACGACGAACCACTAACGACCGCCGCAAGATCCGGAAAGTCCGCAAGGCCGTTTTCCCCGCCGCCGGATTGGGCACCCGCTTTCTCCCCGCCACCAAAGCTCAACCGAAAGAGATGCTGCCCCTGGTCGATAAACCGATCATCCAGTATGGCGTGGAAGAGGCCGTGGCGGCGGGATGCGACCAGATCATCATTATTACCGGTCGCGGCAAGAGCGCCATCGAAGATCATTTCGACGTCAGCTACGAACTGGAGAAAATGCTCGAGGAAAAAGGCAAGCACGATTTGCTCAAGATCGTGCGCCAGATTTCGGACATGATCTACGTGGCCTACGTGCGTCAAAAGGAGGCGCTGGGCTTGGGACACGCGGTGCTCACGGCGCGCGAATTGATTGGCGACGAACCTTTCGCCACGCTCCTCGCCGATGATGTCATCGATGCCAAAGTGCCTGTGCTCAAGCAGTTGATGGACGTGTTCGATGAGAAGCACTGTTCCGTGATCGCGACGCAGGTTGTCGATGGCCCGGCGATTTCCTCTTACGGCGTGCTGAAGGCGAAAGAAGTTGCCGGCTCCGGCGGCAAACTCTACGAAGTTCTCGACCTGGTGGAAAAGCCGAAGCGCGAAGATGCGCCTTCGAATCTGGCCGTCATCGGACGCTACATTCTGACGCCGGCGGTCTTCGAAACGCTTTCGAACATCAAGCCGGGCGCGGGCGGAGAGTTGCAACTCACCGACGGCCTGCGCGGGTTGCTGCAGCGCGAAAAGATGTATGCCTACGTCTACGAAGGCCGCCGCTTCGATACCGGCGACAGACTCGGCTTCCTCAAAGCTACGGTAGAGTTCGCGCTGAAACGCAAAGATCTAGGCGGGCAATTCCGAGAGTATCTGAAAAGTTTGAAGCTATGAGCCGTTTTCACGGCGCACGGCGCTGTTTCTCCGTCCATCGTTCGTTCGTCTCGCTCACTCCTCCATCGCCGAATGCAGTTTCTTTGATTTCTCTTCCACGCCGCGGGCGAGTTTCTCTTTGTGCCCGGACAGTTTCTTCGCGATCGCGCCATCCGCGAGCCCAAGTATCTGCGCAGCCAGGATTCCTGCATTCGTTGCGCCCGGCCGTCCAATGGCGACCGTCGCTACCGGAATCCCCGCTGGCATTTGCACCGTCGCCAGCAGGGAATCCATCCCCTGCAGTGACGTCGAAGGAATCGGGACGCCAATGACGGGCAAGGTCGTGTGCGCGGCGATTACGCCAGCGAGATGTGCGGCTCCGCCCGCGCCCGCGATGATCACGCGAATGCCCCGTCCAGCGGCCTTTCGCGCATAATCCGCCGTGCGGTCGGGCGAACGATGCGCCGAAGTCACATCGATCTCATAAGCAATCCCGAATTCGTCGAGAGCTTTCCCCGCTTCGCGCATAATCTCCAGGTCGGAGTCACTGCCCATCACGATTGAAACAAGTGGCTTACTCATTTGAAAGTCCATCTCCTAGTTAAGTCGATGCCATCTGGACATGATGCTAGGTCTTCTTCAGCGCCCGTGCCGCAATATCTTTGCGATAGTGCGCGCCGTCGAATCCGATCGTCGCACAAGCCTCATAGGCGCGCTGCACCGCCGTTTGCAACTCCGGCGCGCGTGCCGTTACCCCGAGCACGCGACCGCCAGAAGTGTAGAAAGCCCCATCGCGTTTCGAGGTGCCGGCGTGAAAGACTTTTACTCCGTCCAGCTTCGCGGCATCTTCGAGGCCGATAATCTTCTTTCCCGCCTCGTAGCTTCCTGGATAGCCGCCCGAAGCCATCACCACGCACACGGCCGCGTCGTCCGACCACTTGAAATCACCGTCGCTGGTCCGGCCGTCGATCGAAGCCTCCATCGCCTCAACCAGGTCGCTTTCCAAGCGCATCAATATAGGCTGTGTCTCGGGATCGCCGAAGCGGCAGTTGAATTCGAGCACCATCGGACCGCGCGCGGTCATCATCAGTCCGCAATACAGGACGCCCTTATACTCCGCGCCTTCAGCCTTCATCCCCGCGACCACCGGCCGTACGATGTGAGCAAGCAGCCAGTCGCGCATCTGGTCATCCACAATGGTCCTCGTAGTGTAGGCGCCCATACCGCCCGTGTTCGGCCCGGTGTCGCCGTCTCCCACGCGCTTGTGATCTTGCGCCGCGACCAGCGGTGCTACCCGCTCACCGTCGCTCACCACCAGAAACGAAAGTTCATCTCCCTGAAGAAATTCTTCGAGCACCACGCGCGCTCCGGCCTCGCCCAGCATCCTGCCGCTGAGCATTTCATTGGCGACGGTCGCGGCCTCATCCTTACTCTTGGCGATAACCACTCCCTTCCCCGCAGCCAATCCGTCGGCCTTCACCACGATCGGAGTATGGAAATGCGGCAGCGCATCGTGCACCTGCTCCGAGGAATCGCAGATCGCATAGTGCGCCGTGGGAATGCGGTGCCGCTGCAGGAATTCCTTGGCAAAGCTCTTGCTGGTTTCAAGCTGCGCGGCGCCCCGCGTCGGGCCGAAAGTGCGCCAGCCTCGTCGCGTGAATTCATCCACCAGGCCGAGCATGAGCGGCAGTTCCGGCCCCACGATGGTAAGGTCGGGCTGGATCCGATTCGCGAGCGCGACCATTGAGTCGAGGCTTCTAACATCGACTGGTACGCACTCCGCCTCATCGGCAATGCCGCCGTTCCCCGGCGCGCAATAGATTTTCGTGACCCGCGGCGACTGCCGGAGCTTCCAAACCAGAGCGTGCTCGCGTCCGCCGCCGCCGATGACCAGGATTTTCATGATCGAGAATAATAGTCGAGACATTCAAGGGTAGGGGCGAGAGAAGATGATGTCAAACGAGAGAACCGATTGCAGAGGTCAACCTGACCTCTGACCCTTAACCTCTAACCTCTAACCTCTAACTTCCACCTCTACAATGTTTCAGTTAACTATGTTTAATCCCGCCGTATAATCTGCTCACGTGATCACAGTTTCCAAAGAGGACTACCTTAAGGCGATTCTCGAGGCCGAGAGCGAAGGCGAAGCCGTCATTTCGGCGACCCTCGCGCACTGGCTCAAGGTTTCGCCGCCGGCCGTAACCATGGCCGTGCGCCGGCTGAAGAAAGACGGCCTGGTGCGGGTGAATGCCGATGGACGAGTTCGCCTGACTGCTGCGGGAAAGAAGATCGCCCGCAAGCTGACCGTTCGCCACCACCTGATCGAGCGCATGCTCGTCGAAATTTTCGGGATGGAATGGTACAAGGTCCACGACGAGGCGGAACGTCTGGAACATGCAGTCTCGCCCGATTTCGAGGCCAGGCTGCTCGCCAAACTCGGCCGTGGAGTTGCGTGTCCGCACGGCAACCTGACCGAACTGGAAAGTCCTGCCAGTCGACGCCGTCGCGGCCTGCTGCTGCTGGCTCAAGCCGAGCCGGGGGAAAATTTTCAGGTCAGCGGCATCTATGAACGCGATCGTCATCTGCTCGAGTTTCTGGAACAGCGCGGTATCCGCCCCGGAGCCAAGGTTCACGTCGCGCATCGCAATTACGACAACACGCTCTCTCTCACCACCGGCGCCGGCCGGGTTTCGCTCGGTCTATCCGCCGCGGAAAGGGTTTGGGTGAAACCGTCGGATGGGAAGAGCAGTTCCAAAATCTGAGAGTTCGTATGTCCGCCCGTCCCGCTCCATAACTTGCCGTTCCGAGCATTCGAAAATCCAATCTTCCGCAGTCACAAAAGTAATTAACCGTAGTTTACATCCTGATGTATACTTGCGCTAATTGCCTGGAGATCGGCCCCCTCCCCGCTCTCTCTTTCGCACCGCGCCAACTGAATGAAAGAAATAAAGACAGTTTCGGATCTGCGAGTGGGACCCGCACCCCGGTCCAATCTCCTCAACGACCGGCCAACCAACGATCAGCCAACCTCGGAAGCCGCCGTCGTCATCACCCACGAGGATATCGATCGAGCGCACGACCGCGAACGGGTCTCGGCCACGCGAGCGCGGCGCGGCTTCCGTCCACGCTTGCGTTTATTCTGGCTGCTGATCGGCCCCGGCATCCTGGTGATGCTCGGAGAGAATGACGGTCCCAGCATGGTGTCGTATGCCGCGACCGGCGCACGCTTCGGCATCGGCTTCTTTGTCCCGTTCATTGTTCTCACGTTTGTCATGGCGTGCGTGGTGCAGGAAATGACCGTGCGTTTAGGCGCGGCCACTCATCGCGGACACGCCGAGCTGATCTTCGATCGCTTCGGCCCATTCTGGGGTTGGTTCTCGATGATCGACCTCATGGTAGGCAACTTTCTGACGCTGGTCACGGAGTTCATCGCCATCCGCGCCGGGCTGGGATTCTTCGGAGTAAGCCCGGTGGTTGCGGTCTTCGCGGCCTTGGTTGTTCTTTCCGTCGCGCTCATGACCCACCGCTACTGGACGTGGGAGCGGATCATTTTAGCCGCTGCCATGTTCAACCTGGTCTTCGTGCCGGTCGCGCTCCTCACCCATCCGCACTGGGGTTCGGTCGGCCGCGCCTTGCTGACTTGGAGGCCGCTGCCCGGTGGGCTGACGCAGGACACGGTTCTAGTCTTGCTCGCCGACATCGGAGCGACCGTCACTCCGTGGATGCTATTTTTCCAGCAAAGCGCGATTGCCGATAAAGGCCTCACCACCCACGACATCCGCATGGGGCGCGTCGACACGATGCTGGGAGCGGCTTTGGCGACAATCGCTGCGCTGGCGACGATGCTGGCGACCACGCCGCTCTTCACGCACCACATGTCAGCAGCCAACTTCGAAGCCGCCGAATTTGCCCAGGCGCTTCAGCCATTTATTGGACACTGGGGAGCCGCGCTCTTCGCGCTCGGCATTTTCGAAGCGGGGATGGTCGCTGCCATTACCATTTCGACTTCATCGGCGTACGCCTTCGGAGAAGTCGCGCGCCGCCCGCACAGTCTGAATCTTCCCTTCCGGCAGGGAAGATCCTTCTACCTGGTTTTGCTGGTCGAAGCTGTTGCCGCCGCCGGGCTAGTCCTAATTCCCGGAATTCCACTGGTATACATCGTGCTGATGGTGAACGTGATCGCCGTGCTGGCCATGCCTCCGGCGCTGTTGTTCCTGTACATGCTGGTGAACGACCGTGAAATTATGGGTGAACTTATCAGCCCGCCGTGGGCGAATGTGCTGGCTCTGGGAGTCGTCATCATACTGATCGCGGCCGGCCTTTTATTTGGGATCAGTGTGATCGCCCCCAATGCGCTGGCTCTGGTTGGAGGCAAATAAATGGCAAAACAATTTGATTCTGAGCCCGCCGCCGACGTAAGCAGTGATGAGATCACCGCGGTCATGACCGCGCTCGAGCCCGACCAGCTGATTTCCACCAAGGAACATCATCACTGTCCGCGGCGGCAGTTGACGCGAACCGAGATGATTCTTTTCTGGGCGCTCAGGATTTACCTGGTCTTCATGGTCGGCGTGGTTGTCTATCAGATCTGGACTGGCGTGCGGTAGCACGAGTCATTCATCACCGCGTTGGCATCACCGCGGCTTACTGTCCTTCCGTTGCAATAGATCCCATTGATTGCCGTACAAATCTTCGAAAACCGCCACCGTGCCATAGGCCTCTTCGCTCGGTGGCCGTGTGAACTTAACCTTGCGCGCGACCATTTCATCGTAGTCACGCCAGAAGTCGTCGGTGTGCAGAAAAAGAAAAACTCGTCCACCGGCCTGGTTGCCGATACGACTGACCTGCTCGGGCGTTGCCGCGCGAGCCAGAAGCAGGTTTGTACCTTTGGAGCCCGGCGGAGCGATCAGCACCCAGCGCTTGTCTTCGCTCAAACGAGTATCTTCGACCACTCTGAAGTTGAGCGTGCAAGTGTAGAAGGCAATCGCCTCGTCGTAATCCCGGACGACCAGCGCGACATAGCCCAAGGTCTGCGTCATCGTAGCTTCCTACTTTAAATCAATCCGTTCGGCATTCCGCACCCCGTCGCCGGCCAAGCAACGCCGTTCGAAACGAATTACACTATAGGGTTACCAGACCTAGTTCAGAGCATTTTCCGCTCCGGACCTGAGCCGGGGTTCATAGAAGGATGGCCATCATGTCATCGAATAGTTTTGGCGCCCGCGCAACTTTCAAAGTTGGCAGCAAAGAATACGAAATTTACCGCCTCGACGCTCTCGACAAGCAGGGCATCTCCACCCGGCACCTGCCCTTCTCGCTGCGCATTCTGCTGGAGAACCTGCTGCGCACCGAAGATGGGCGCAACGTGACCAAGGAAGAAATTCGCGCCCTGGCGGCGTGGGACAAGAATTCCAAGCCGGAAAAAGAAATTGCCTTCACTCCCAGCCGCGTTCTGCTGCAGGATTTCACCGGCGTTCCCGCAGTGGTTGATCTTGCCGCCATGCGCGATGCCATGAAGCGCCTGGGCGGAGACGCCAAGCTGATCAATCCTCTGCAGCCCGCCGAACTGGTAATCGACCATTCGGTGCAGGTCGACGAATTCGGGTCAGCCAACGCCTTTGATATAAACGCGCTGCTTGAATTCCAGCGCAACAAAGAACGCTACGCATTTCTGCGCTGGGGCCAGACCGGCTTCCGCAACCTCGCCATCGTGCCGCCCGACACCGGCATCGTCCACCAGGTCAATCTCGAATATCTGGCGCGCGTGATCTTTGTTCACGAGGAAGGCGGAAAGCGCACCGCCTATCCCGACACCCTCGTCGGCACCGACTCGCACACCACCATGGTCAACGGACTCGGCGTACTGGGCTGGGGCGTGGGCGGTATCGAAGCCGAGGCCGCCATGCTCGGACAGCCCGTCTCCATGCTGATTCCACTCGTCGTCGGCGTAAAACTTACCGGACGCCTGCGCGAAGGCGCCACTGCAACCGATCTGGTTCTGACCATCACCGAGATGCTGCGCAAGCACGGAGTGGTCGGCAAATTCGTCGAGTACTTCGGCCCTGGCCTGCAAGACCTGCCGCTAGCCGATCGCGCGACCATCGCGAACATGTCTCCCGAATACGGCGCCACCTGCGGCATTTTCCCGATCGACAAAGAGAGCCTGCGCTACCTGAAGCTCACCGGACGCAGCGACGAGCAGATCGCGCTGGTCGAAGCCTATGCCCGCGAGCAGGGACTCTTTCACGATGCCAAAACTCCCGAAGCCGAATACTCCGAATTGCTGAGTCTGGATCTCGCCACCGTCGAATCCAGCCTCGCAGGACCCAAGCGCCCGCAGGATCGCGTCGTGCTGTCGAAAGCGGGCGAGTCGTTTACGCAGGCGTTGCCATCGCTCATCAAACCGAAAGCGAAGGCCGCCGCTGCGGCTCCGACTGATTCAGCCCTCAAACAGGTCAATCGCTGGGAACAAGAGGGCGGAAGTCCGACCGCCGTCGGAGTCGAAGACCCAAATGTCCACGAACACGTCTCCACAAACGGCCACGCGCTGCGCCACGGCAGCGTGGTGATTGCCGCAATCACCAGTTGCACGAACACATCAAACCCGTCCGTGATGCTGGCCGCCGGACTGCTCGCAAGAAAGGCAGTGGAGCATGGTCTCGAAGTCCCCTCCACCGTCAAGACTTCGCTCGCTCCCGGATCGAAAGTCGTGCTCGACTATCTCCAAAAAGCCGGTCTGATGCCGTATCTGGAGAAGCTCAAGTTCCACATCGTCGGCTACGGCTGCACCACCTGCATCGGAAACTCCGGCCCGCTGCCGGTTGAAGTTTCAAAAGAGATTGACGAAAAGAATCTGGTGGTTGCTTCCGTGCTTTCCGGCAATCGCAACTTTGAGGGCCGCATTAATTCTGAAGTCCGCGCCAACTATCTGATGTCGCCGCCGCTGGTGGTGGCCTTCGCGCTCGCCGGCCGCATCGATACCGATCTGCGCAAAGATCCCGTCGGAAGAGACAAAGACGGCAAGCCCGTTTACCTCGCCGACATCTGGCCTTCGCAGCGGGAGGTTGAAGAGGCAATGGCGAGCTCGATTACTTCGGAGATGTTCCGCAAGAGCTACGCCGAGGTGTATTCGGGCGACGAGCGCTGGCGCGGGCTCCCCGTTCCCAAGGGTGAGACCTACGCGTGGGAAAAAGACTCGACCTACATTCGGCAGGCGCCGTATTTCGATGGCATGGCGCTCAAACCGTCCGCGGTCGAGGACATCAAAAAGGCGCGCGTTCTGGCCGTGCTCGGCGACAGCGTTACCACCGACCACATCTCGCCCGCCGGCTCAATCAAGAAAGATGGACCCGCCGGCAAGTACCTGATTGCTCACGGCGTGCAGCCGGCCGACTTCAATTCCTACGGATCGCGCCGCGGCAACCACGAGGTCATGGTGCGCGGCACGTTCGCCAACGTCCGCCTGCGCAATAAAATGGTCAACACCGAAGGCGGATTCACCCGCCACCTGCCCGATGGCGTCGA
This sequence comes from uncultured Acidobacteriaceae bacterium, assembly GCA_963747545.1. Lineage (GTDB taxonomy): Bacteria > Acidobacteriota > Terriglobia > Terriglobales > Acidobacteriaceae > Acidiflorens. The sequence goes on from CAVVFQ010000007.1 coordinate 1,832,710, forward strand.
GATGTCGATCTTCGACGCATCCGAAAAATACCACGCCGAAAAAGTGCCTCTCGTGATTCTCGCGGGCAAGGAATACGGTTCCGGATCTTCCCGCGACTGGGCGGCCAAGGGACCACGTCTGCTCGGAGTTCGCGCCGTAATTGCGGAAAGCTACGAACGCATACACCGCTCAAACCTCGTAGGCATGGGCATTTTGCCCTTGCAGTTTCTGCCCGGGGAAAATGCCGAGACGCTGAAGTTGACCGGCGAGGAAGTATTCGAGATCGCGGGGATCAGAGATGTGGTCAAGAAGTTTTCTTCCGGCCGCAAAATTAGTGTGCGCGTGAAGGGTAGCAAGAAGGCAGAAATTCAAGCCGCCGAATTTCAGGCGATCGTTCGCATCGATACGCCGCAGGAAGCTCTCTACTATGCCAACGGAGGCATACTCCAGTACGTACTGCGGCAACTATTGGCCGGGAAGGCGCAACCGGATACGGTTACGGCCTAACGCCCGAGATTACCTCGTGTGGTGGCGGGGCTTTGCCCCGCCGGGACGGAGCGAACTCCGTCGCCACACGAACCGTCAAACCCGCAATTTCTAGCCACGTGCTAATCTCAAAAGTCCATGTCCGTCGCAGCTCAATATATTCCCGCCGCTTATAGTCTGACGGCATTTGGCGTCTGGGGCACCAGCGATTTTCTGGGCGGAGTGGGCGCGCGACAGGCCAACGCGTTTCTCTTTACGGCCATCGTGCACCTCAGCAGCTTGGTCGCGGTCGGCACGCTCGCGCTGATGACCGGCGCACTCTTTCCAGGAAACGCCAGCGTGGCATGGTCGCTCCTCGCCGGTTCGCTAGGAGGCTTTGCGCTGGCCTTGTTCTATCGTGCACTCGCCCGCGGAAATATGGGGCTGGTCGCGCCCGTCTCGGCTGTTCTCGGCGCCGCCATTCCCACCATCGTGACCGCTTTCACGGAGGGTGTCCCCGGCTACCGGCATCTGCTCGGTTTTATTCTCGCGAGCATCGGGGTCTGGCTCATCTCGCGCACCGAAGCTGGCGTCGGACGCCCCGAAGGCCTGGGCATGGCCGTGCTCGCGGGAATCGGTTTCGCTGGTTTTTATCTCTGTATCCACCAGGCAGGTGGCGCCTCTGCGCTGTGGATTTCCACCTGCTCGCGTACCGGCTCGTTGCTGGTCACGGGATGTATAGTTCTGTTCGGGAGACACCTGCGCGCCGTGCCCGCCCCGGTCCTGGGCATTGCCGTGGTTGCGGGAGTCCTCGACATCACCGGAACCGTCGTCTTCGTCCGTGCCTCTCAAATCGGGCGTCTGGACGATGCGGTCGTGATCAGCTCGCTCTATCCCGCCATCACCGTTCTACTGGCGCGCATTTTTCTGCACGAGCATTTCAGCCGCTCCCGTACCATCGGGATGGTAGCCGCGCTGGCGGCGGTGCCAATGATTGCGGGATGATGATTGCGTGATGTGGCCCATGCCCGTGTTCCATATTTCTGGAATCTGGAACGTAGGCAAAGATCGTCGCGAGAAGGTGATCCGTGCCATTGCTTGAAGTTCGCAACCTGAGCAAGATTTTCGCTTTTACCGAATCCCCGTTCGGCAGTCGCCACTCGGGCGAAGTCATCGCCGTGGACGGCGTGTCTCTCGACATTCAGCAAGGCGAAACTCTCGGCTTGGTCGGCGAATCCGGCTCGGGCAAAAGCACTCTCGGACGGCTCATCCTCCGCCTCATCGAGCCCACGGCGGGCACCATCTCTTTCGATGGTGTCGATCTGCTGCAAGCGAACGGGACGGAGCTGCGCCGTCTTCGCCGTGACATGCAGATCATTTTTCAGGATCCGTTCGGTTCTCTTGACCCGCGTTATCGGGTGGAGGACGTGATCGCCGAGCCGCTAATTCTTCACCAGGAGGTCGTTGGTCAGGAGGTCCTTGATCAGAAGGTCGGCGCAAAAAGCCTGAGTCGCGATGCCCGCCGCCAGCGCGTGCGAGAACTCCTGCGAGCCGTGGGGATGGATGAATCCGCCATGCCCCGCTATCCGCACGAGTTTTCCGGAGGCCAGCGGCAACGCATCGGCATCGCCCGTGCTCTGGCTTCGCGCCCCAAGTTCATCGTTGCCGACGAACCGGTTTCCGCTCTCGACGTCAGCGTCGGCGCGCAGATCGTCAATCTTCTCCAGCAACTGCAGCGCGATTTCGGTCTAACCTATCTCTTCATCTCGCACTCCATGCCCGTCGTTCGCTACCTCTCGAACCGCATCGCGGTGATGTATCGCGGCAAAATCGTCGAGATCGGAACCACTCACCAGATCACCGCCCAACCACAGCACGCTTACACCCGCAAGTTGCTGGCGGCGACGCCTGAGATGGCGGCACTGTAGTGTTGCGTTGACTCCTGTTGTCATTACGTCGGAAGGAAACTACAATTTCTTGCTGTTCAGGGAGAAGATATGGCGACCAACCCCTCCGCACCACTGCAGCCGCAGCAGCCCACTCAGCCACTGCAGATATCTCAGGAACCAGCGCCGCTCTCCGAAGGGCAGCGCCTCATCGACACTTTCTTTGCCCCGAGCAAAGCCTTTACCGATCTCCGAAGGAGCGCTAACTGGTGGGCGCCATTCTTGATCATCGCGATCGTTTCCCTGCTGTTTGTCTATGTGGTCGATCAGAAGGTTGGTTTTCCCAAGGTAGTGGAGAATCTGACCCAGTTACAACCCAAGCAGGCCGATCGCATTGACCGCTTGCCCGCCGATCAACGCCAACAGGCCGTGCACCGGCAGGTCACTGCTACCAGGATGATCTCCTTCGCTATCCCCATTATTGCGCTTGGAATCTATGCAGTCTTCGCAGCGGTTTTATTTGCGACCCTCAAGTTTGGCGCGGGCGCTGATTTGAAATACAAGACTCTGTTTGCTCTGGTTGTCTACACCAGACTGCCGCTGCTAGTGACGACGCTGCTGGCGATCCTGTCGCTTCTGGCGGGAGTCAGCGGTGACGGATTCATCATCGATAATCCTGTGGCCACCAATGCCGGATATTTCATCGGCCCAGAAGGATCTCCAGTGCTCCGCTCCTTGCTGACTCCGTTGGATGTCTTCACTATCTGGGCCTTGATCCTGACCGCCATCGGTATCACTTGCATCAGTAAGGTCAAGCGTGGGACCGCGTTCGCCGTGGTGTTTGGCTGGTTCGCCATCGTGGTGTTGGCCAGGGTTGTGATTGCCGCGGCAACTTCCTGAGATATCACAAGAGCTAGAGACTCGACTCCTCAAGCTTTGAGATTTGGAACGTGTGGTGGCGGGGCTTCGCCCCGCTGCACGGCGCAGGCCCCGTCCCGACACAAGCATTTACAATTGCTCCGCTACCATGCGCACCGCGGACGTCGTCCTTATCGGCGGAGGGATTGTCGCCTCCAGCATCGCCTATCACCTGGTCGCCGCCGGCTGCAAGAACGTTCTTGTGGTTGAGCGCGAGACCGCGCAGGGCAAGGGCTCCACGGGAAAGAGCATGGGCGGAGTGCGTGCCCAGTTCTCGACGCCGGTCAACATCCAGATGTCGCTGTATTCGATCCCGTTCTACGCCAGCTTCGAAGAGCGACTCGGCTACCCGTGCGATTACCGTCCCCAGGGATACCTTTTTTGTGCAACCAACGAAAAGCACGTGGCCTACCTGCGCGCCAACTATGAAAAGCAGGTTGCCCTGGGATTGAAGAACGTGCGCCTTGTCGATGGCGACGAAATCCGCCGCCAGTTTCCGCAACTTCGCGCCGATGACATCGTTGGCGGCAGCTTCTGCTCTACCGACGGCTTCGTCGATCCCTACAGCGCCATGATCGGCTTCATGACCTGGGCTACCGATCGCGGAGCCACGCTCTGGAAGAACACCAGCGTGACAGGAATCACGCGCAATATCGCTGGCAAGGTCACTGTCGATTTAACTAAAAAAGACGGGGGCTTCGAAGTCGCAACCACGCGCGACACCGTCTCGACGCGCATCGTCGTGAACTGCGCCGGAGCCTGGGCCGCTTCGATCGCGAAGATGGTTGGCATCGAACTGCCCGTCGAGCCTTTGCGCCGCATGCTGGTTCCGACCGAACCCTTCGACCAATTTCCGCACACCGCGCCCATGATCGTCGACATGTCCAACGGCTTCCACTTTCGTCCCGAAAGTCGCGGATTCCTCCTGGCGTGGAACGACCCCGAAGAAACACCCGGCTACAAAACCGATTTCGACGCAAGCTTCATCGAGAAGATTCTGACCCGCGCCGCGGATCGTGTACCCGTCTTCGAAAATCTCGCGGTCAATCCCCAGCGAGCCTGGGCCGGCCTATATGAAATGACGCCCGATCATCACCCAATTCTAGGCGAATCTCCCGAAGTCCCCGGCTTCTTCTTTGCTAACGGTTTCAGCGGACACGGAGTTATGCACGCGCCCGCCACCGGGAAAATTCTGAGCGATTTGATTCTGACCGGGAGGACCGATCTAATCGACGCGTCGCTGCTGAACTTCTCCCGCTTCGCGGAGCGGCGAATGATTCATGAGACCGCGGTGCTATAGTCGGCGGCGAGATCATTTATGATCGCTGCGAAAAGAAGCTAACCACAGTGGACACAGACAAGAAGGGCCACGAGGATTTCCTCTGTGTTCCTCTGTGGTAAAGATTCTTAGCCCACGACATGCCCCAGGAACTCAACTACTGGCTCACCACCGTCCAAATGCCCGCCCTCCCGGCGCAGCCATTACCGGAGACCGCCGATGTTGCCATAATCGGCGCCGGATTCACCGGGCTCTCGGCCGCGCTGGCGCTCGCCAAGCGAGGCGCGAAGGTGGTAGTGCTCGAATCGGAAACCATAGGCTGGGGCGCAAGTTCCCGCAACGGCGGCATGGTGCTCACCGGACTGAAGCTAGGCGTCAACAAACTCATCTCGATCTATGGCCGCGATCTGACCCGCCGCATGTACGCCGCGTCGCTCCAGACCATCGATTCAGTCGAGCGCATCGTGAAAGAAGAAAACATCGCCTGCGATTTCACCCGCACCGGCCATCTCGAAGTCGCCTGCAAAAAGGCGCATTTCGATGACTACGCCCGTCAGGTCGAAGTCATCGCGCGCGAATTCAACCACCATCTGCGCGTCGTGCCCCGCGAGCAACTGCGCGGCGAAATCGGTTCCGGCATTTATTACGGCGGCATGGTCGATGAAGTCTCCGCCGGCCTCAATCCCGCGCGCTACGTTGCCGGACTCGCCGCCGCCGCCGGGCGGGCCGGTGCCCAGATCTGCGAACGCACACGAGTACACAACATCCAGCGCGAATCGCGTGGCGGTGCGCCGGGGTTCAAACTTAACAGCTCTCGCGGCGCGATCTGGGCGCGCAACGTGCTGGTCGGAACCAGTGGCTACACCGGCGCGGCGACTCCCGCGCTGCGCAGGAAGATCATCCCCATCGGGTCGTTCATTATTACGACGGAAGTGCTCCCTGAAGCGCTGGCCCGCGAACTAAGTCCGCGCAATCGCCAGATCTACGATTCCAAAAACTATCTTTATTACTATCGCCTCACCCCCGATAATCGAATGTTATTCGGCGGCCGCGCCGCGTTTTTCCCGGAGACCGATCAGACCATCCGCAAGAGCGCCGAAATTCTGCGCCACGGCATGATTGACGTCTATCCGCAGCTGCGCGACACCAAAGTCGCATACGTCTGGGGCGGCACGCTCGATTTCTGCTTCGACATGATGCCGCACGCTGGGAAAATCGACGGTGTCTATTTCGCCGTCGGATATGCCGGACACGGCGTCGCCATGGCTACCTATCAAGGTGAGAAAATGGCCGAATGGATCGCGGAAGGGAAGACCGACAATCCGTTCACCGAGATCGCATTCCCCGGCGCGCCGCTCGGCCTGTATAACGGCAACCCGTGGTTTCTGCCATTCGCCGGCGCGTACTATAAAGTTCTAGACTGGGTGTCATAGATCGATTGAGTCATTGAGACATTTAGTCATTGTGTCATTGGATCGTAAACCCTGAGTTAATCGCTCAATGATTCAAATGCCTCAATGACTAAATGCCTCAATGATTCAATGCCTCAATAGCCTCACTGGAGAGACTTATGTCCATCTTTGGCCTCATCGAATACGCCGACGCCAGCCCCGAAGTCCGCGCCATTTACGACGACATCATGGCTACGCGCAAGACCGACTGGATCAATAATTTCTGGAAGGCGATCGCGCACGACCCAGTCATGCTCAAGCGGACCTGGGAAGACATCAAGCAGATCATGGCTCCCGGAGCGCTCGACCCGCTCACCAAAGAATTGATTTACGTTGCCGTCTCGGTCACCAACCAGTGCGAATACTGCATCGCTTCGCATACCGCTTCCGCGATACACAAAGGCATGACCGACGCCCAGTTCCAGGAGTTGATGTCGGTGGTCGGCATGGCAAACGAAACCAATCGCCTGGTCGCGGGATATCAGGTGGAAGTCGACGACCGCTTCAAACCGCAAATCCGCAAATGACCAAGGTCTCGTGTGTCAGGTCTCAGGGGCGAAGTTGGTCCGCTTTTGGTTTTCCTGAGACCTGACACCTAACACCTGAGACCTTTTCCTTTTGATAACGCGCGACCCGCAAAGTTCTATAATCATAAAGCGCGAATCTTGACGCGCGAATCATTGACGCGAATCGTCGAGCGCGCTCGAAAGAGGTTAAGGTCATGGCCGAGATGACGGTGAGTCCGGTTGCAACCCACGGTTTTTTCCTGGACGGGAAGTGGCTGGAGGAAGGTGACCTCGTCGAGGTGCACGCGCCTTACGACGGCGCTCTCATCGCGCATGTCCACCGGGGACGCGCCGAACACGCCGAAGCCGCCATTGCCGCCGCTGTCAAGGCCTTCGGAACCACCCGGCGTCTGCCCGCCTTCGAACGTCAACGCGTTCTGCGCCAGATCGCGGTCGGCATTCACGATCGCAAAGAAGAATTTTCACGTACCATCGCGCTGGAAGCGGGCAAGCCCATCAAGACCTCTCGCACCGAAGTTGAGCGCGCCATTTTTACTTTCAATATCGCCGCCGAAGAAACGGTGCGCGCCTACGGCGAATATTTGCCCCTCGATTGGCAGCAGTCGACCGCCGGGCGTTGGGGTATCGTCAAACGTTTTCCTCTCGGTCCCATCGCCGGTATTACGCCCTTCAATTTTCCCTTGAATCTGGTTGCCCACAAAGTCGCGCCGGCCATTGCCGCCGGCTGTTCCATGGTGCTCAAGCCCGCGCCCCAAACGCCGCTCACCTCGCTGCTTTTGGCCGAAGTCATCCAGCAGGCCGGATGGCCCGATGGCGGATTCAATGCGGTATTGCTGTCGAACGAAGATTCCGGTCTGCTGGTCACCGATGAGCGCATTAAGCTCATCAGTTTCACCGGCAGCGCCGCGGTTGGGTGGGCCATCAAGAACAAAGCGGGAAAGAAAAAAGTCGTTCTCGAACTCGGAGGAAATGCGGGCGTCATCGTCCACAGCGACACCGATCTCGATTATGCCGCCGACCGCTGCGTCACCGGAGGCTTCGCCTACGCCGGACAATCCTGCATTTCAGTACAGCGCATTCTGGTCGAGCACTCCGTCTATGGAAAATTCACCGAGCTGCTGCTGGCCGGAGTCCGTAAACTGAAAATCGGAGATCCGCTCGATGAGTCAAGCGACCTCGGCCCGCTCATCCGCGAAAGCGACGCCATCCGCGCCGCCGATTGGGTGCAGGAGGCGGTGCGCAGCGGTGCCCGCCTGCTGTGCGGCGGCAACCGTAAAGGCTCGCTCTTCGAGCCCACCGTGCTCACCGGCACCAAGCCCAACATGAAAGTGAATTGCCAGGAAATTTTTGCACCGGTGGTGACGGTTGAGCCCTACAACGATTTCGCCTCCGCGCTGAAACAACTCAACAGTTCCGCCTACGGCTTGCAAGCCGGACTTTTCACTCGCGACGCCAAACTAATTTTTCAGGCATATGACGAACTCGAAGTCGGAGGCCTGATCGCCGGCGACGTCCCCACGTTCCGCATCGACCACATGCCCTACGGCGGAGTGAAAGACTCCGGCCTGGGCCGCGAGGGATTGCGCGACGCGATTCAAGAGATGACCGAACCGAAGCTGCTCGTCATGAACTTGCGCTGATACTTTCCGGTCTTGATTCCGCAAACTCGGCCGCGTGCCCACTCGTCACGATTCCCGCAGCGCAAGCAGGAAATTTGCATTCAAAATGTTTCCAAAAGTCTCTCAAGTGTATATACTCACCTGTTTAAGTTCCCAATGTCACCGGTGTTTGTGACGTAATTCATACGATCAAATTTAGCCGGGACCGGTGTAGACCGAGCCCGCCAGCAATCGACGCGGTCTTCAATGCAGATTTTTCCACGCAGCACTAATGCAATCTCCCGGGCTTCGTTGTTCGGCCCGGTATTTGTGCTGGCCGGTCTGTTCTGGGTTCTGGCAGAGGTCCAGAGTTCGCCCTACATCACCTACGCGGGGGTCAGAAAGTCGCAGCCGGTGCCCTTCAGCCATCAGCATCACGTGACCGGGCTCGGCATCGACTGCCGCTACTGCCACACGTCGGTCGAGCAGTCGAGTTTCGCGGGCATTCCGCCCACCAAGACCTGCATGAACTGCCACTCGCAGATTTGGACGAACGCCGCCATGCTAGAGCCCGTTCGCGCCAGCTATCGAAGCGGCGAGTCGCTCCAGTGGACGCGTGTCAACCAGCTGCCCGACTTCGTTTATTTCAACCACAGCGTTCACGTCACCAAGGGCGTTGGCTGCAACGATTGCCACGGCCCCGTCGACAAGATGCCGCTCATGTACCAGCAGGCATCGCTGCAAATGGAGTGGTGCCTCAACTGCCATCGTGCACCGGAAAAATATCTGCGCCCGCGCGACCAGGTATTCAACATGCGCTACCAGCAACCCACCTCAAGTTTGCCGGTCGAAGTCGACGGCACCAGTTACACCGACCAGGACGCGCTCGGCTCCGCCCTGGTGAAGAAATATCAGCTCCGCACCGAGAAGGACATCACCAGCTGTAGCACTTGTCATCGCTGAGATTAGATTCGAAGACCATGATTCGAAGATCATGAAGATGGAAAACGCTAAACAAAAACGCGAAGACGTTTGCCCCGGCAAAAAAATTGACCGGGCCGATGTCGAGCGCCAGCTCAAGGAAACGAAGGGGCCAGAGTACTGGCGCAGCCTGGAAGAACTTGCCGGCTCGCCCGAATTCCAGGAAATGCTGCACCGCGAATTTCCCAAGGGCGCCTCGGAGTGGCTCGATTCCGTCTCCCGTCGCGGATTCCTCCAGTTGATGGGCGCTTCCCTCGCCATGGCGGGCATGACCGGATGCACCAAGCTTCCCCTGCAGGAAATCGTTCCCTACGTCCGCCAGCCCGAGCAGGACATTCCGGGCGTCCCGATGTACTATGCCACCGCGTTCACGCTCAGCGGATACGCGAATCCGCTGCTCGTCGAAAGCCATCTCGGACGTCCCACCAAAATTGAAGGCAACAATCTGCATCCCGCGAGCCTGGGCGGCACCGACATATTCGCGCAGGCTTCGATCCTCGGAATGTATGATCCCGACCGCTCCCAAGCCATTACTCACCTCGGTGACGTGGCATCCTGGGCCGAGTTCGTGACGGAGATCAAAGGCCCTTTCGCCGTGCAGAAGGCATTAGCTGGCGCGGGCATTCGCATCCTCACCCAGACCATCTCTTCGCCAACCTTGAAAGATCAGATGCAAGCCTTCCTGGCGATGTACCCCAAGGCCAAGTGGCATGTTTACGAACCGGTGAACCGCGACAATGCCCTCGAAGGCGCAAAGCTGGCGTTCGGCGAACCGGTCGAGACGCGCTACGACTTATCGAAGGCTGAAGTAATCGTCTCGCTGGATGCCGACTTCCTCTCCGCCGGATTCCCCGGCAATGTGCGCTACATCCGCGACTTCGCGAAGAAGCGCAATCCCGACGCGGAAATGAGTCGTCTGTACGTTGTCGAAAGCAATCCATCCGCGACCGGAGTGAAAGCCGATCACCGCCTGTCGCTGCGGGCCGTGGGGATTGAAGGCTTCACCAGGGCGCTAGCATCCGCGCTGGGTGTGAATGCTGGCGGAGCTTCTTCTTCCGAAAACCAGGCGAAGTTTGTGCGTAGCGTCGCTGAGGAGCTCCAGAAACATAAAGGTGCGAGCGTCATCATCGCCGGCGATCATCAGCCACCCGCCGTACACGCCTTGGCTCACGCCATGAACGCGGCGCTGGGCAATGTCGGCAAAACGGTCGTCTACACCGACCCGGTAGACGCCAACCCCATCAACCAGACGGAGTCTCTCCGCGACCTGGTCTCCGACATGCGCGCCGGCCAAGTGGATCTGCTCGTCATCATGGGCGGCAATCCGCTTTACGATGCGCCCGCGGATCTAGGCTTTGGCGACTGCCTGAAAAATTCCAAGGTCAGTCTCCGCATTTATCACGGTCTCTACGAGAACGAGACGGCGGAACTCTGCCACTGGAACATCAACGAAGCGCACTATCTCGAAGCCTGGAGCGACGGCCGCGCCTACGACGGCACCGTGAGCCTGGTGCAGCCGCTGATCGCGCCGCTCTATGCCGGCAAGAGCGCCCACGAGATGTTGGCGGCTCTGATCGGCGTGTCCGATGCCCCGGGTTACGATCTCCTTCGCGCCTACTGGCAGAAGCAGCACGCTGGTGCCGAATTCGAGGAATGGTGGCGCAAGACATTAAACGACGGATTCGTCGAAGGCTCAGCCTACACGCCAAAGTCAGTTTCGCTGAAGCTTCAGTCACTCCCGGCAACCGCTAACAACGACGCCAACACTCTCGAAGTCAATCTGCGTCGCGATCCCTCCGTCTACGACGGCCAATTCGCCAACAACGGGTGGCTCCAGGAGTTGCCGAAGCCCATGTCAAAACTGACCTGGGACAACGCCGTCCTGATCGGCCCGAAGATGGCCGAGCGCGAACAAATAAAGACCATGGACGTGGTCACGCTCGAGTTGGCCGGAAGGAAAATCACCGGCCCAGTCTGGATCCAAGCCGGCCTTCCCGATCATTCCGTCACCGTGCATCTCGGCTACGGCCGCCGCAAAGCAGGACGCGCCGGCACCGGCGCCGGATTCGACGCCTACGCCCTGCGCACCACAAACGCGCTCTGGATAGCAACCGGCGGCAAGCTCACCAAAACGGGAGACCACTATCAACTCGCCTCCACCCAGGGCTACCAGACCATGGATACCGGCGACGGCGCGACGCGTCCGCTGGTAAGAGAAGCGACGCTGGAGGAATACCGTAAGGATCCAAAGTTCGCTCAAGAAGATCAGCCGCCGGCAGCGCTCACGCTCTATCCCGGCTATGACTACAAGAGTTCGCCGGACGCCTGGGGAATGACCATCGATCTCAACGCCTGCGTGGGCTGCAACAACTGCATCATCGCCTGCCAGTCCGAAAACAACATCGCAGTAGTCGGAAAAGAGCAAGTGGTGCGCGGCCGCCACATGCACTGGATCCGAGTCGATGCCTACTATCAGGGAGACCGTGACACGCCCCAGGCCTATTTCCAGCCGGTGCCCTGCATGCAATGCGAAAATGCACCCTGCGAACTGGTATGTCCCGTGGGCGCGACCGTCCACAGCAGCGAAGGCCTGAATGACATGGTCTACAACCGCTGTATCGGCACGCGCTACTGTTCGAACAACTGTCCGTACAAAGTGCGGCGCTTCAACTTCCTGCTCTTCCAGGACTGGGAAACTCCGCAATATAAATTGATGCGCAATCCCGACGTCAGCGTGCGCAGCCGCGGCGTCATGGAAAAGTGTACCTACTGCGTGCAGCGTATCAGCGAGCATCGCATTAACGCTGAAACGGCGGCGGTGCGTGAGAATCGCGAATTCAAAATCGAAGACGGCTCATTGCAAACTGCCTGCCAGCAGTCCTGTCCGGCCGACGCGATCGTCTTCGGCAACATCAACGATCCCAACAGCCGGGTAGCGAAGCTCAAGGCGCAGGACCGTAACTACGGGTTGCTGGCGGACCTGAATACCAGGCCCCGCACCACCTACCTGGCGGAAATTCGCAACCCCAACCCTGAACTGGAAACGTAAGCGGAGCGCAAGTAAGAGATGGCAGACAATCAAGACGAAGTCGGAGTCACCAACGAAGTCGCGAACGACGTCGCCAACCAGCGCGCGCCCGTAATCGAGCCCGGCTACACGTTCGGCACGATTACCGACAAGATCAGCTCCATCGTGCTGACGCGTCCCACCTCGCTCGGCTGGGTGGTCGGCTTCGGAGCCGGCTTCCTCGTAACGATGATGTTGCTGTTCGCGCTCGGCTACTTGTTCATCAAAGGCACTGGCATCTGGGGCATCAACATCCCCATCGGCTGGGGCTTCGCTATCGTCAACTTCGTGTGGTGGATCGGTATCGGCCACGCCGGCACCCTCATCTCCGCCATCCTTCTCTTGCTGCGCCAGTCCTGGCGCAACTCCATCAACCGTTTCGCCGAGGCCATGACGCTGTTCGCAGTCGCCTGTGCCGGCATCTTTCCGCTGGTGCACACTGGTCGTCCGTGGGTCGCCTACTGGATGTTCCCCTACCCGAACACCATGAACTACTGGCCGCAATTCCGCAGTCCTCTTCTCTGGGATGTGTTTGCGGTCTCGACTTACTTCACCATCTCGCTCCTGTTCTGGTTCATCGGACTCATCCCGGACCTAGCCACGCTGCGCGACCGCGCCGAAAATAAATACGCGCGCATCAGTTACGGCCTGCTCGCCATGGGATGGCGCGGTTCCGCCCGCCATTGGGCTCGCTACGAGACCGCGTACCTGCTGCTCGCCGGCCTCGCCACTCCGCTCGTGCTCTCCGTCCACACCGTGGTGAGCTTCGACTTCGCGGTTGCGATTGTGCCCGGCTGGCATACCACGATTTTCCCACCCTACTTCGTCGCGGGCGCCATTTACTCCGGCTTTGCCATGGTGTTGATGCTGGCCATCCCCATCCGCAAGATTTACGGCCTTGAGGATTTCATCACCGACCGCCACCTCCAGAATTCCGCCAAGGTCATGCTCGCCACCGGCTGGATCGTGGCCTACGGCTATGCCATCGAAGCCTTCTCGGGCTGGTACGGCGGCAATCGCTACGACCAGACCCTGCTGTGGAATCGTCTGCACGGCCCCTACGCCGGTTTGTACTACATGTTGCTGATCTGCAACATTTTCATCCCGCAGTTGCTGTGGATTCGCAAGATGCGCACCAACCCCGTCTGGCTCTTCCTGATCTCGCTAGTCATCCTGGTAGGCATGTGGCTCGAGCGCTTCGTCATCATCGTGATCAGCCTGTCGCGCGACTTCCTCACGTCATCATGGGGAATGTACTACCCAACTCGTTGGGATTGGATGACCTACTTCGGCACCATCGGCATGTTCCTGACCGCCATGTTCCTCTTCGTGCGCATTCTGCCCATGATCTCCATCTTCGAAATGCGCACCCTGCTGCCCGAGGCGGAGGTGAAGTCCGAATGAAGCGCGTTCCCACCTACGGAATCATGGCCGAGTTCGCCTCGGCCCAGGACTTAGTCAGCGCGGCCCGTCACACGCACGAGGCCGGCTATCGCAAGATCGACGCCTTCAGCCCGTTCCCGGTGGAAGAACTGGCCGACGCCATCGGTTTCCACAAGAACAACGTGCCGCTGGTAACTCTGATCGGCGCCATCGTCGGAGGCCTAACCGGCTACCTGATGCAGTACTGGATGGCCGTCATCAGCTACCCGGTCAACGTAGGCGGCCGCCCTTATCACTCCTGGCCGTCGTTCATCATTATTACGTTCGAGCTGACCATCCTTTTCGGAGGCATCTCGGCCGTATTCGGCATGCTCGCGCTCAACGGCCTTCCCATGCCGTACCACCCGGTGTTCAACGTGCCCCGCTTCGTGCTCGCGAGCAAAGACCGCTTCTTTCTGATCGTGTTTGCCTCCGATCCAAAATACGACGCCACCGGCACACGCCAGTTCCTGGAAAGCTTGCACGCTCGCTCGGTTTCGGAGGTCCCTGGCTAAGTCATGGCGACCTTGCGAAAATTCGCGCGCAAATTCTCACCGCTGCTGTTGCTGGCCGTACTGAGCACCGTCGGCTGCCGTCTCGATATGCACGTGCAACCGCGCTACAACCCGTTGGCGAAGAGCGATTTCTTTCCCGACCAGCGGTCGGCGCGTCCGCGGATCGAAGGCACCGTGGCGCGCGGGGACGAGCGCGTCGACGCCTACTTCTACACCGGCAAAATCGGAAACAACGACGGCGACTTCATGCCCTTCCCCGTCACCCAGCAAGTGCTGGAGCGCGGACGCGAACGCTACAACGTCTACTGCTCGCCCTGCCATTCGCGCGTGGGTGACGGGAACGGCATCGTCCCCTCGCGGGGCTTCGCCCGCAAACCGCCGTCCTATCACATCGAGCGGCTGCAGAAGGCTCCCATCGGCTACTTTTTCGACGTAGCCACCAACGGATTCGGCGTCATGCTCGATTATTCCGCGCAGATTTCCGCGCGCGATCGCTGGTGCATTGCCGCCTACATCCGCGCGCTGCAGTTGAGCCAGAACGCGACCGCGGCGGATGTCCCCGCCGGCCAGACCGTCCCTTCGAAATCTCCGGACTTCACCGAACCCGGCACCGGCGCGACCTTGCCGCAAACGGCACCGAATCCGAAAGCAGGAAAAGCGAAAGCAGAAACAGAATGAGCACGACACCCGCAGCGCAGCTCGATCTGACGACGCCTCCGATCATCAAGGTGATCCAGAGGCGATCGCTCATCATCGGCGCCGTCGCGACCGTTGTCGCGCTTTTCCTGGCCTTCACCAACCCAACCGTCTTCTTCCGCGGATACCTCCTCTCCTACATGGACTGGCTGGGAGTATGCCTCGGTTCAATGGCCATCGTCATGGTCCGTCACATGACCGGCGGCGGATGGGGCACCGTGATCCGGCGCATCCTCGGCGCCTCCATGCGCACGCTGCCGCTGCTCATCCTGCTCTTCATTCCCATGTTCTTCGCCGTGCCCAGGCTTTATCCGTGGGCCATGCCACTCGATTCCATCACCAATCCGGCCATTCGCGAGCACCTCGAAAAACATTCATTCATCCTGCGCGATTACCTGAACTATCGCGGCTTCGTGATCCGCGCCGCGATCTACTTTGCCGTCTGGTTCGTGCTGCAGTATCTGCTAAGCAAATTTTCTTTCGAGCACGATCGTCCGCCCTTCGCCGACACCAGCTCGCGCTTCAAGATAGTAAGTGCTCCAGGGATCATCCTCTACGTGCTCACGATCTCGTTCGCCGCCATCGACTGGGTCATGTCGCTCGACCCCAGCTGGGTCTCCACCATCTACGGACTGCTGTTCGTGGCCGGCGAGCTGATCTCGGCCCTCTGTTTTGCCATTGTCATCGAGCGCATTCTCTTCAACTATCGCCCCATGTCGATTCTGTTGAAGCCCAGCTTCGTCCACGACCACGGCAACTTCCTGCTCGCCTTCACCATGGTGTGGGCCTACTTCTCATTTTCGCAGTGGCTCATCATCTGGGCAGGCAACTTGCCGGAAGAGATTACCTGGTACTATCGTCGTCTGCACGGCGGATGGCAGTATGTGGGCCTGTTTCTGGTTATCTTTCATTTCTTCGTGCCGTTTTTCCTGCTGCTGTCCCGCTCCTTCAAGCGCGACATTACCCGCCTGGTCTGGCTGGCCTCCTGGATGCTCATCGCCCGCTACATCGACCTGTTCTGGCATATCGAAGCCAGCTTCTCCGAGACTTTCACCGTCAACCTGGCGGAAATCGTGATCCCGTTCGCCATGGGTGGAATCTGGATCGCCTACTTCTGCCACAACCTGAGTTCGCGACCGCTGGTTCCGGTTTACGACGCGACCGCGCAGGATGTATTGGAGCCGGCCCATGAGTGACGACAAGATGACCAACCAGCCGACGATCGATCCGGCCTCCAATCACGAAGGCTTCGAGCACGAGGACATGAATTCGAAGGGTCCACTTTATTTTATGGCGGGCCTGATTCTGCTCTGCGCGGCCATCTATCTCATCGTGTTCGGCATGTACCGTTTCCTCGACAGTTACGCGAGCGCGCACCAGCCTCCCATGAGCCCCATGGTGGCCCCCGAGGCCAACACCCGCATGGTCACGCCTGAGGACCCGCAAACTTTCCCGCAACCACGCCTCGAAGTAAACGAGCGCACCGAACTCCGCTCGTTTATCGAGGATCAGGACCGGCTGCTCGCCACCTACGGCTGGGTGGATAAGAACAAAGGCATTGTGCGGATTCCGATCGACCGCGCCATGGAGTTGATCGCGAAGCGCGGCTTGCCCGTTCATCCGGAAGGCGCGGCGTTGGCACCAAGCTCGGCGGCGCAGACCTCCGCGCCCGTAAAGAAGCAAACCCCCAAAGCGCGGACGAGTAAGCCCGCCGCTTCGGGCAACTGAAGATAACCGCTCTGGCCGGAGCCGGGCAACCGGCGTGCCAGAAGAGGATGTCAGTGCGCAGCACACAGCAGTTCCTAAACTCGATCGTGCCCGCCTTTCGCGGTCTGGCACTCGGTCTGGCGCTCGTTCTAGCGCTACTCGCCGGAGCCGCCCAGGCCCAGGGCAACTACATCATGTCGCCTCCGCCCAACGTGCGCCCGCCCGGACTGAAGAACGTAGGCATCCAGCAGAACCTGAACCAGCAGATTCCCCCGGACCTAATATTCACCGACGATCAGGGCCGCCAGGTGAAGTTGGGCGATTACTTCGGCCAGAAGCCGATGATCCTCAACTTCGTCTACTACGGCTGCCCCATGCTGTGCGGCGAAGAACTCGCCGGCCTGGAAAGCACTCTGCGCGTGCTCAAATTCGATGTAGGCAAGGAATTCGAAGTCATCACCATCAGCTTCGATCCCAAGAACACTCCCGAGATCGCGGCGAAAAAGAAAGAGCAGTTTCTGCGCCGCTACAACCGCCCCGGCGCCGAGCAAGGATGGCATTTCCTGGTAGGCCAGCCCGACGCGATTGCCGCCGTCACCAAGGCGGCCGGATTTCAATACCAATACGACGAGAAGACCGGAGAGTTCGCCCACTCCACGGCAATCATGGTGCTGACGCCGCAAGGCAAGATCGCCCAGTACTACTACGGCATCGAGTTTCCGCCCAAGGATTTGCGCCTCGCCCTGGTGGAGGCCTCCGACAACCGGATCGGCAACGTGGTCGACGAGGTGCTCTTGTACTGCTATCACTACGATCCCACGCAGGGTAAGTACAGCGCCACCGTCTTACGCGTGCTGCGCTTGATGGCCGTGGCCACCATGCTGTGCCTCGGCGCGCTTTTCTTTGTGTTGATTCGCCGCAATCCAGATAAATCTAGTCCGGGCAAGTTTCGTCCCGACAATGTTCAAGGAGCAGCCCGGTAATCATGTTCGGACGCTTGCCATTCTGGCCGGAGGGCGCCTCCACCAACGCGGGAAACGTGGATGCCCTCTACATTTTCCTGCTCATGGTCTCCGGCATCATGATCGCCCTGATCTTCAGCGTGCTGACGGTTTTCGCCATCAGGTTCCGCCGGCGTAAGGGGCAGCGCGCCCAACAGATCGAAGGTTCCCACCAGTTGGAAGTCACCTGGTCCATCATCCCCTTCTGCGTGATGATGGTGTTTTACATCTGGGGCGCGGTCATCTTCTTTCAGGAACGCACGCCTCCACAGGATGCCACCGAGGTTTACACCGTCGCGAAACAGTGGATGTGGAAGTTCGAGCACAAGGGAGGCCAGCGCGAAATCAACGAACTCCACGTCCCCGTCGGCCGCGACGTAAAAATGATCATGACCTCGCAGGACGTGATCCACAGCTTCTTCGTGCCCGCCTTCCGCCTCAAGCAGGACGTGGTCCCCGGCCGCTACACCACCCTCTGGTTCCACGCCACCAAGCCCGGCACCTACCACTTGTTCTGTTCCCAGTATTGCGGAACTCAGCACGCCGGAATGATCGGCTGGGTGGTCGTCATGGAACCGCGCGATTACGAAGCCTGGATGAGCGGCGGCGGCAGTCAGCCGTTGGCCGTGACCGGCGAGAAACTGTTCTCCGAACTGGGCTGTGTCACCTGCCATCGCTCCGACACGCAGGGCCGCGGCCCGAACCTGGTCGGCGTCTTCGGCAAGCCCGTGCTCCTCGAAGATGGCCGCACCGTGACCGCCGATGAGAATTACATCCGCGAGTCGATCCTCGAACCGGGCGCCAAAGTCGTCAAAGGCTTCAAGCCCGTCATGCCGACCTTTCAGGGCCAGGTCAGTGACGAGCAACTGAATGCGCTAATCGAATACGTGAAATCGCTGGCCGCGCCGCCCCCGGGACGGCCCGCCGCAACCAACGGAGTGCCCGGGCCGAGCCCGCAACTCTAGATGGAAAAGTACTGGGTGAAAAAATATTAGATGGAAAAACTTTAGACGGGAAAATATGGTAGTGAGTCAGTTTGAAAACCGATCGTGTGGTGACGGGGCTCCGCCCCGTCTGGCATCACCGGAGAACTCTGGCTCGAGCACGATCTGGGAAGGGCCCGGCTTCAGCCGTGTCGTAACCGCCGCAAAACCAATAGCGGCTTTAGCCGCTGAGGGGAAGGCGTCTTCCAGACGAACCCGCTACCAAAAAATATTAGATGAAAAAAGTACTAGACGGAAAAGTACAGGTGAAGTAAATGGCAACAGCTGACGGACCAGATTACGGAGAACGCGAGGACTACCTGAACGCGGGCCACGGGCTCAAGTCATGGCTCCTGACGGTGGACCACAAACGTATCGCGCTGCTCTATCTAATCTCGATAACGTTCTTCTTCTTTATCGGCGGCTTCTTCGCGCTGCTCATCCGCCTGCAGTTGCTCACCCCGAACGGCGAACTCGTCCAGTCCGACACCTACAACAAACTGTTCACCATGCACGGCCAGGTCATGGTCTTTTTCTTCCTCATCCCTGCCGTGCCCGCCGTGCTCGGCAACTTCCTCATCCCGCTCATGATCGGCGCCAAGGATCTAGCCTTCCCGCGCATCAACCTGCTCAGCTGGTACCTCTATATCATCGGCGGCACGCTGATGGTCTACACCATCCTCAATGGCGGCGTCGACACCGGCTGGACCTTCTACACGCCCCTCAGCACCGAGTTCGCCAATACCAACGTTATTTCCGCCGCCGTCGGCATCTTCTTCGCCGGATTTTCTTCGATCCTAACCGGACTGAACTTCATCGTCACCATCCACCGCATGCGCGCTCCCGGAATGACCTGGAACCGCCTGCCCCTGTTCGTCTGGGCCCACTACGCCACCAGCATCATTCAGGTGCTCGGTACGCCCGTCGTCGCCATCTCCCTGGTGCTGGTGATACTCGAGCGTCTCTTCCACCTCGGCGTTTTCAATCCCACGCTCGGCGGAGACCCGCTCCTGTTCCAGCATCTGTTCTGGTTTTACTCGCACCCCGCCGTCTACATCATGATTCTCCCCGGCATGGGCATCATCAGCGAAATCGTTTGCTGCTTCTCACGCAAACGCATTTTCGGCTACACGGCGATGACCCTGGCCCTGGTCGGCATCGCTGTGATCGGCTTCCTGGTCTGGGCGCACCATATGTTCGTGGCCGGCATCTCGGTCTACGCCGCGCTCGTCTTCTCGCTGCTCAGTTATTTCGTAGCCGTCCCCTCAGCCATCAAAGTCTTTAACTGGACCGCCACCATGTACAAGGGCTCCATCACCTACCAGACCCCCATGCTCTACGCCTTCGGCTTCGTCGGCTTGTTCACCATCGGAGGATTGACCGGCCTCTTCCTGGCCGCCCTCGGCGTAGACGTGCACGTACACGACACCTACTTCATCATCGCCCACTTCCACTACATCATGGTCGGAGGCATGGTCATGGCCTACCTCGGCGGGATGCACTTCTGGTGGCCCAAAATTTCCGGCCGCATGTATCCCGAGGGCTGGGGCAAGCTAGCCGCGCTCATAGTATTCATCGGATTCAACCTGACCTTCTTCCCCCAATTCATCCTCGGCTACATGGGGATGCCGCGCCGCTATCACACCTATCCGCCCGAATTCCAGATCCTCAACGTGCTCTCGACCGCGGGCGCAACCATCCTAGCCGTAGGCTATCTTCTGCCCATGGTCTACTTCGTGTGGTCCATGCGCTACGGCAAGCCCGCTCCCGCGAACCCATGGAACGCCGCCGGCCTGGAGTGGCAGACCCCCTCGCCGCCACCAACCTTCAATTTCGACGAGCAGCCCGTCGTAACCTGGGAAGCCTATAACTACGACGATATGGGCGAGATTCCCGAGAAAGTTCCAGAGACAGTTCCAGAAAGAGGAAAAGAGGAGGTTCCGTTTGCCCGCTAGTCCAGCCGTAGTCGACGAACACGCACACGAGAACCCGGCGCTCCTGCACCACTTCGTGACCGAGAGCCAGCAGAAAAATGCCGCCAGCCTGGGCATGTGGGTGTTCCTCGCCCAGGAAGTCATGTTCTTCGGCGGCATGTTCTGCGCCTATCTGGTCTACCGCTATAAGTATTTTGCGGACTTCGGCTCCGCCAGTCAGCAGTTAAACATTTGGCTCGGCGCCATCAACACCGCCGTGCTCATCTGCTCCAGCTTGACGGTGGTTCTCAGTGTTCGCGCCGCCCAACTCGGTAAGCGGAAAGCGCTTGTTGGTTGGCTCTCGCTCACGATCCTTTTGGGTCTAGTCTTTCTAGGCATCAAGGCCGACGAGTATGCCGAAAAATTCAAGGATCATCACGTCCCCGGAGCCCACTTCAGCTACCACGAGCTGCTCCCCGGTCAGGAGAAGTTCCCTCCGGCGGAACGCCAGTACGCCAACCCCCATCACGCCGAGATGTATTTCTCGCTCTATTTCGCGATGACCGGCATGCACGCTCTGCACATGATCATCGGCGTCGGCCTGTTCGGTTTCCTGGCCTGCATGGCGTGGCGCGGCAAATACACGCCCGAGTACTACACGCCCATCGAAAACGCAGGCCTGTACTGGCACTTCGTAGACATTGTCTGGATTTACCTGTTCCCGTTGCTATACCTGATCGACCGTCATAGGTGAGTTAAACCGGTGAGATAAGGGTGAGATAAGTCATGTCCGATCACAATTCCGCTTCCGAACACGTTTCCGAGCACATATCTTCGCTAGGTTCTTCCATCGCAATCTGGCTGGCCCTGCTCGTGTGCACGGGCATGACCGTGGGAGCCGCCTTCATCGATCTCGGCCCCTTCAACATCGTCGTTGCCCTCGTCATCGCGACCATCAAGGCCACGCTGGTAGTGCTCTTCTTCATGCACGTCAAGTACACGCATGAGAAGCTGACCGGCCTGGTGGTGGTGACCGCGATCTTCTTCCTGTTCATCCTGCTCGCCCTCAGCATGGCGGATTACACCACCCGCCTCTGGCGCTGATGCCCGCCCGCCACTAAACTTAATGGAGGCGAAATCCCCCGGCAGCCCGCCGCATCACATCAGTAGCTGTCCCCCGGTCCAATCTCAGAAACAGAATCGAGGGTAATGGTGCACTTTAAATCGGCTTTGAAAGGGCACGGCTTCACAGGATGCGAAAAACTCACGTAGGGACAGCCGCCCTCGGCTGTCCAGCGAGCGAAGCTCGCTAAGCTGCATCACTACCCGATTTTGAGAAATCGTGTCAAGCCCCCGTTTCGACGATTTTCCCCGTAAGTCAATGAATTCGCGAGGAAAATAAAGTGGCGAAACTTGTCGGTGTAGGTAGGGTCGAATTGATATAATAGAACTATAGATAAAAATAGTGGAGCGCCGGGCGCCCCGCCCGGCCACCACAGTCCTAAGTCCTTTTTCCAGAATATTTTGCCAATGAGCCCTTTAAACTCAAACTCGATGATTCTAAAGGGGTCGACAATCAAGAAAAGCTCCATCAATTGCTAAGTTTTGCGGACATAAAGGCACCTTGCAAAAGCCCCAACCCGGGATATAATTCAGCTCAAATGCCAACCGGTCCGGAAGTCGCGAAAGCGCCAGGGATGGTCCCCGACGAACTAAAGCACGAGCCGCGCTCGAAGGGCTTGACCACCGCACGCAAGAAAAAGCCGAAAGAACTAGCCGTCATCACCGAGTGCTGCACCGGCTGCGCCGGATCGCCCGCCTGCGTAGAGTATTGTCCGGTAGAAGACTGCATGTTCTGGATACCGGATGATGATCATCCACCCTTCGGCCGCATCGAAATAGACCCGATCCTCTGCATAGGATGCAAGAAATGCCTAAGCAAGGGTCCAGAAGGCGCCTTCCTCGACGGATGCCCCTGGGACGCCATAGTCATGGTAGACATTGCAGAAGTAGAAAAAGAAGTCGGCCCAATGAGCTACTAGCCGCAAGATTTGTGTAAAGGGGTCGTGTGGTCGTGTGGTTGTGTGGTGACGGGGCTTCGCCCCGTGCCAGTCAGAACCAAGCCTTCACAAACCACGCCGGGTGCCCCATCCTTGCGCGTTCTTTGCGCAAGAGCCAGCCCTGAGCGAAGCCGAAGCGGTGGGATTCCACAAAAGCGTCCCGCGCGGAATTCGCCGACCGTCCGTAACCCTTTTGTCATGAATATCTTACAAGTAACTAATTTAAAATCATGATTTTAACGAAAATAGGGGGGGGTGGGGGTACCCCATCGGGTTGCTCAGCCTCAGCCGCCGCCAGCTCTCTCCCGTATCGCCCGTTCCGCCTCAATCGCCTGCAGCCGCAGCCGTTCCGGAACCTCAGGCAACTCTCGCTGATAAGGACGGATAGCAGGCAGGTCGTCCACCTGCCCAATCAGAAATAAGGCGCGAAGCGCCTCCCAAACCTGTTCTTCCCCGGGTTCGACGATAGCAATCGCAGCTCCGGGAGCGACCGTGGCGCCGGTAGCCGTAGAAAGTGTGCGCAAGCGCCCAGTGATCGGAGAACGCAATTCGCGAGTCTGCTCCCCATCCTGCAGTTTCGCAACAAGTCCACCCTGATGAATCGCCGTACCAACCGCAGCCGTATCCATAATCCGCCCGCCGCTGGGAGCGGTAATCGCGACCGGCTGCAACAAAGAAACAATCTGCGTTCTCCCCGAATTGTCGCCGAAACTGACCAAAGACAGCGCAGCATTGCCGCGCACGATCAAGGAGGAATCATCCAACATCTTTAAAAGCGCCTCGTGGAACCCGGCGCCAGCCGTATCCTGCCCCATCACCCAGGCATCGGTACTCCGCACTTCCTCGCGCGGATTTGCGGCCAGCCGCACCAGATCCAGATACCAGCGCGCCGCGCTCGGGTCATGCCGGCTCATGCGCTGTCCAAGTTGCACAACCGCGTGCTGGATGTGCCGCGGATGATTGTTGTCGTTAAGATATTCGCGCATCTCCTTGTCAGTGAGCGCGCGCCCAAACCAGGTGCTCCACCAGAACATAAACGGCATGAGCACAACCAGCCAGGCCGTGAAGAAAAATAGCAGCCGATTGCGGGTCGACATCCGGGGACGCGACGGCTTCGGTGCAAGGTTATCACCGACATTCGCGTTCGTGTCGGCAGCCGCAAGCGGGATGGGTTGTACAGCCATACTCAATTTCCCACCCCTAGCTCTCGCCCTCTTTGGGTTCGGCTACTTTGGGAGCTGCCTTAGGCGCTGCCTTAGGCGCCGCCGCAACCGCCACCTTTTTCTTGTCGAGAAAAGCAAGCGCTCCACGGTCGCGCAGTTCCCAAAAAGCATTCAAGAAAAATACGCCGGAGAGAGTCAATAGAATCAAACTCATGAACAAGCCGTCCACGGTAGTGACCGTACCGGTGACGATGGTCCAGGCAATCCCGAAAAGAGGGACTATGCCCAAGACAATAGAGATCACTAGCATCATCGGAAGCAACAGCCCTCCTCATTCTTGCCCAGACTCGCTAAGTAAGACTTGCCTGCGCTTAATCTCAGCCTATTGCGCCTTGAACGTCATATCGACGGTCTTGCTGTCCTTGGCCGCCAGCGTGACCTTCTGCTCCTGCTTGCCCAGCTTTTCCTGCACGAAGGCCAACGTGTAGTCGCCCGGAGGCAGACCCTTGATTTCGAACTTGCCGTCCGGCCCGGTGACCGCATAGAACGGAGTCTTCACCACGTTGACATACATCTTCATCCACGGATGCTGGTTGCACTTCACCGGCAGCATGATTTCCTCGCGGGCAAATGTCTTCTCGATAGCCGGCGACTGCGGAGGTTGCGACTCATTCCACTCACGGTTGTTAGCCGGAGTGGGATGGATATTGTGAGTAGTGGGATCGCTGTTGATGACCTTGAGCGTCTGTCCAGTCATGATTCCCAAAACATGCGGATGGTACTTGCAGCCACTCTGATCAATAGTGACAGCATCTTTGGGAGTGTCAAACGTCCGGTTGTCCAAACCTGATTCCACGTAGACGAAGACGTTGTCCAACTTGCCGCCATCAACTACCACAGTTTCGGCCATATTCATGCCCTTGCAAGCCGGATCCTGGCTCATGTCAATTTTCGCTTCCTTGGGCGCGACACCATCAAAACTTACCGTGCCGCTGACACTAGCGACCGTGGCCGGATCGATCGGCGTCGCCGCCGGTGCGGGAGTGGCCGCAGTGCTCGGAGCGGCAGCTTGTTCCTCCGAGGGCTTCTTGCTGCATGCAGTCAGAACGAGGCCCACGATCACACACAGGCCCAGAGTAACTAGCCACTGCTTTCGATTCTTCATTTCCTACACCTTTCCTGGAATTGGGATGAGAGCTTTGTCATAAGTTTACTGTCCGCCGCCCACGCCCGCAGGTCGTGCAGGCTTTGCGGCGGGAGAAGTTTTGTTCGTGCTGGTCTGGCGGCCCATGGCTCCCGCCACGCGGTGCTGCTCTTCGGGAGTGAGCTGGAAAATATAATCCACGAGCAATCGGGTGTGATCCTTATCATAGCCCTCGAATGAGGATGGTGTCGGACCGGCGAACACCCAGTGATTGTTCAGGCGCTTGAACAATCCGGAAGGCATCGCAGTGCCCGGACTGATGGCCTGCGGATCAATGATCCAGCGTTCCACCCAGTCGGGCTTCAGGCGGTCGTGCGCCAGCAGAAAATTGGGAGCCGTGGCAAAGCGATCATGCGCCGCATCGCCAGTCGCGTGACACTTCAGGCAAGGCGCCGCGGTGCTCGAGAACAAGCTGCGTGCCATGTCCGATTCCTTCGCTGTTAACGGTGTAGTCTGGTCGGGAATATACGGAAAAGGCTGCCGCGAAAGCGCCGCAAAGAAGCGCACCAGCTTGCCCAGTTCGTTTTCCGAGAAGCTGAAAGTGGGCATCCGCACCTGCAGATATGAGCGCACGCCGTTGCGGTCGGTATCGGCTTCGTTCGGCGAGGGACTTAACGACGGATTGGTGAGGAAGCGCAGCAGCCACTGTGGGTTCACTCGCGCGCCTTCGGTCAGCAGTTTGGGAGGAAGCTGCTCCTGCGCATCCTGATAGTGCTTCATCCCCATCAGCGCCGATTGCTGGCCAGGAATGAATTGGTGGCAGCCCATGCAGTTGTATTTCTTAACCACCCACCAGCCTTCCTGAATATCACGACGGTAGTCGAGAGGCCGATACTGATAAGACGCCGGAAGCGCGCTCTCCTGGCTGCCCGCCAGGAAGGTGGTCAACGCGCGAATCTGTTGCGGCGTCAGATGCACGTTCGGCATGCGGAGTTTTTCCGTCTCCGACTTGATCTTCCCCTCGTCCCACACATTCGGTTCCGCAAGCTTATGCTCGAAGAAGCCCAAATTTGAATACCACGGCCCCTTCGCCGGTCCCTCCGGAAGACGAGCAAGATCATCCGGATCTTTGATGGGTTCGCCGTCTCCGCGTTCCGCCATCTCCGTCAGCAAAGCGAAGTCAAGGCGTTCGATGGGCTTGCTGCCTTCGAACGTCAGTTCCGTCCCGATTCTTCCCTCATCCTCAAACCCGGAAATCTCATGACATCCAGCGCAGCCGAAGTGGCGAATCCATCTCTTCCCATCGTCCTTCAGCTTAGGATCGTCCATGAAAGCAGCATCAGGATAGGAACTCGGCTCCTTCTTCTTAAGTGTGACGAGGTACGAGGCAACGTCCGACGCATCCTGCTGCGTCAGCCGCAGGCTGGGCATCACCGTCATGTTCTGGACCTGAAGCTCATGCCCGTCGTTAGGACACTTGCTGTGCTCGAGGTCGAAGACATAAGGCAAACCCTTCTTTGCATAGTCTTCGGGGCCAATATCTTTTTTCTCGTACAAACAATACGGACGCGTGCGCTGCCGCGCATTGTGCACCCAGCGCACCAGGTAGTCGTAGTTTGCCTTCTCGCCCACGCGCGTCAGGTTCGCGGCAAATGTCCCACCCTGCATCTGGTCGCCTTCTCCGACTGAGTGGCATCCCAGGCATCCGCGCGTTTCGAACAATTCCTTACCGCGACCGGCATTTCCCGGAGCGTGCTTCACCGGCGCGTCGGGCAACGCCGATTGCCACAGGTACGCGGAGATCGCCTGAATCTGCTCGTCACTGAGCCGGAAGTTCGGCATTCGCGTCGTGGGACGGAAATCGGTCGGCTTCTTCAGCCACACCGGAATCCAGTTCTTGTTGAGCTTCAACCGAACGTCCTTCAGATTCGGTCCGACTTTCTTCATGTCCTGCAGCAGGCTCTTCGTGGTCCGGTCAAGCTGGACGATCCGCAATTCCAGCTTGCTGTTCGCGACCCGCAGCGCCACCGCCCGGTCGTTCAGACGATTCGCTTCCTCGTTTGTCTGCGCCGCATCGGCCTGTTTCATCAGGAACGCAGATTCCTTCAGGTTCTGCTTCTTCTCCTGATCCATCTGTTTGATCTGCTGCGCGATGGAGTTCAGATCCTCCGGTTCTTTGTCGTAGCCCTCAAACCGATGGCAGCCCACGCAGCCGCGCTGCCGATACAAGTCCTTGCCCTCGCTGAGCGTCCAGCCCACATCGCCGCTCACCAGCACCATGTCGGCAGCATGACAAGTCTGGCAGCCCGCTTCGAAATTCGGTTTCGGAAACAACGGCCAGAGCCAGTGCTCGTAATTTCCATGCGCCTTCTCAACGCTGGTGGTAGCTCGCCCGTTCCCCTGATGACAGGGAGAACAGCCATACTTGTCCGGATCATGGGTCTTCAGCAGCGCTGGCTCAGGATGGCTGGTGAAGGCACGCGCATACTCGTCGGGTTTCCCTTTTGGCGTCGGCGCCATCGACGCTGCGGTCAGCTTGACCGGCTCGCGGATCCCCATGTGGCAGGATTCGCAACGATCCACAATATTGGCTTCGGCCACGTTGATCTGCAGGATAGAAGGATCGAGCGCCTCCGTTTTGTCCTGCAAACCGCGAATCTGCGCAGGCGTCAGGTCAATCATGTTCTCCGACACGAACGCATCGAGCTTGTTTTTCCGGTCGCTGACGGGCTTGATCAACTCCCCCAGCTCAGCGCTGAGTTGCGCTCGTTCCGTCTTGAGGTCGTTGTAGGTTTCTTCGAGTTGCGGGTAGGTGTACGTCTTCTTGGTGCCGTCCGGATACTCGACTACCGCCGTTTCCTGCTTGTACTTCTCCAGATCTTTCAGCTTGCTTTGCTTCGACGACGCGCTGGTGGTGGTCTCGATGTCGTAAGTCAGAGCATTCACGTAG
Organism: uncultured Acidobacteriaceae bacterium; assembly: GCA_963747545.1. Classification (GTDB taxonomy): domain Bacteria; phylum Acidobacteriota; class Terriglobia; order Terriglobales; family Acidobacteriaceae; genus Acidiflorens. The sequence continues at coordinate 1,860,416 of CAVVFQ010000007.1, forward strand.
GCACGGCGATCGGTGAAGACGTTCTGTACCGCCAGGATTTTCGCGCTTAAAGTGCGCAGCTGATCGTTGATCTCCTTGGTCCGGGGCGCCGCTTCCTTAAATGCCTGCTCGTAGTCCTTTTTCAGCTTCTGGTAATCGCTATTGCCCTCGACTTCTTTTTCCGATTGCGCCGAGCTGGAACGAGCGGTCTTCAGAAACGTGGAGTAGCGGTCTTTCCATTCGCGTTGGTACGCCTTCCACGGGCGCTGTCCGAAGTCTTCGTCCCACAGCGCCCAGAACAAAGACGCCGTCAGGATCACCATGGTCACCACATACCAGGTCGCCATTGATTTCTGGACTAGCGGATCATTCTCGGGAACGGGCTTTTCGGGCACCACTTCCTCCTAGGCGTCGCGCGCAACCGAAACGGTTGAACCATCTAAATGTTGCTCATCGAAACACTGAACCATCACACGTTGAACCGTCACACGTTGAACCACGGCGTGATCCACACATACTTGATATGAAACAAAAGCCGCAGCAGCATCTTGATCGGCAGGGCGAACATGGTTAGCACGAAGAACATCATGATCGAGTATTGCAACAAGCTCATGCGCTTATAATCTTTTGGATTATTGCGCCGGAAGAAGGCGTGCAGTGCGAATCCGCCCAGCCCATAAAAGCCGCCCACCACCACCGCTCCGAACACCGCCTTCGCCCAGTTGGCCGTAATCCCGAAAAGGTCGGGCAAATCGCGGTTTACCTCATAAATGAGGCGGTTGTGGTCCCACGTCTGTCCCGGCCAGAACCATTGCCAGCCCGGTCCGCGAATAAAAGTCCCGATGATGATCATCGAGACCCACAGAATAATGAAGCCGAAGAGGAACGTCCCGATCGCAAACCTGCGCTGCTTCCACGTGTAGTAGCCGCTGCCCAACGGGTTGGTATCTATATACGGAATCACCATCAGCCCGATGATGATCAACGTCGGCATCACCACGCCCGCAATCCAGGGATCGAAATACACCAGCATTTCCTGCAGGCCCAGAAAGTACCACGGCGCCTTGGCCGGGTTCATGGTCAAGTTCGGATTCGCCGGCTCTTCCAGCGGAGCATTCAGCGTGATTGACCAGATCATCAGAATGATGGTGACGATGATGGCGGCCAGAAACTCCACCCGCAGCAAAAACGGCCACACGTGAATTTCTTTCTGCCATCCCGGCTGAAAGGGCCAGGTCTTGCGATATTGTGTCTTAGCCGCGGCGGCATCGCCTTCCAGTTGCGCGATCAACTGATCGTTGGCGTGCGCCTGCTTCCACGCCAGATAGATATAGAACGCGAGCAGTGGAATCAGTGCCACGATGGGCACGTTGTCAGGCGCGGAGGCGATGTCCCACAGTTGCTTCCAGTCCATAACTATTTGCGCGCCTCCTTGATTTCGGATTCGAGCACCACCGCTGCGGGGCCCGAGATGCCGCCATCTTTTCGTACGCGCCAGAAGTGCACGATCATCAGCACCGAAGCGACGATCGGAATGCCGATGCAATGCCAGATGTACGACCGCAGCAGCGCGTTTGCGTCCACGATCGAGCCGCCCAGCAATCCGAAGCGCACGTCATTGTAGGGAGTCATGCCCAACATATGACCAAACGGCCCCTCGTGTCCGAGCAGCGGTGTAGCGCGCGCCATGTTGGTGCCGACCGTAACCGCCCAGAAACCGAGCTGATCATCGGGTAGAAGATATCCGGTGAAGGAGAGCAGTAGCGTGAACACCAGGAGGAGCACGCCGATATTCCAGTTGAACTCGCGGGGCTTTTTGTAGGAGCCGGTCAGAAACACCCGAAACATATGCAGCCAGACCGTGATCACCATCAAGTGTGCTGCCCACCGATGCATGTTGCGCAACAGCTTCCCAAAGGGGACGTCATGCTCCAGATAGAGCACATCCCGGAACGCCTGCACTTTTGTCGGATGGTAATAGAACATCAGCAGCACCCCGGTGAAGGTGAGCACGATGAAAAGATAAAACGTGATTCCTCCCATGCCCCAGGTGAAGCTGTAGCGCACCGCGTCGCGGTTGATCTTCGCCGGATGCAAATGCAGGAAGACGTTCGACAGCACGCCCAAGGCGCGATTGCGCGGCGTATCGTCGTGCTTGTGACGAAAGATGGAAGTGAAAACCTGAGTCTTGGTAGGGTCTTTAAGAAGATCGACCTGCTCTTTGGCTTTGGCCGGCATGTCTGTCTTGAGCGACTGCACGTCGGCCTTCACTTCGGTGGCCACTCGACTCAGGATGCCGGTTGCCTTTTCGTTCTCCCCGTTCTTCCCGTTGTTTCCGTTCGAACCACTTTCTTCAGCCATTTCCGTCTCTTTTCTTCCGCGCATCAGGCGAGTCCCGCCAAATGCGCCGTTCAGGCTTCAAGCGAGTTCAAGTCAGGCTTACGTCGGCAAAAACGCTCCCGGATCATTAAAGGCGCTCGGCTGACCCTTAGGCCACTGATAAAGCCGCGAAGTGTCCACGACGATCTCGCCATCCGGAGCCAGTTGCACGAACGCGCGGTCCATCGGCCGAGGCGCAGGCCCCTCAAAATTGATGCCTTCGTCATCGTAGCCGCTTCCGTGGCAAGGACACTTGAACTTGTTTTCGCTGGCCTTCCAGTCCGGCGTACAGCCCAGATGGGTACAGCGGGCATAAATAACAAAGATGCGATCCGGTCTGCGATCCACCCAGATGCGATACTTCTGCTGCCATTTCGTATCCACACCCAAGCCGTAATCGGAGGGATATCCAATCCTGAAAATGGTGGCTGGTTCAAAAAGAGTGCGGGGCAGAAAGAAACGGAAGAATGCCAGAAACCATGCCGTCAGAAAAGCTGTCACCGACACCCACACCAGCCGGCGGCGGTGCTGGTTCACCACATTGTCGTCCGGACCAACCGCGGCCACGCCCGCCGAAGCGGCCGCCTTCGAGGTACCGACCGCGCCCGAACCCACATAGGGAACGGACGCTGCCTCTTTAGCCGGGGGCGTTTTAGGCGCATCAGGGTTTTCTGCCATGATCCTCCTCCTGCTCCTGTCTCCTAAATCTGTGCTTCAATCGGCGACCATCGAATGCACCGCCGGTTCCATTTCCTGATCCTGATCCTCGGCTCCCGCTTCGCCGATCGCCGCCAACACCAATCCCGCCAGAGCCTGAATAAATATTGGCGAGTCATTGAGACCTCGCGTCATCTCAAAGCGCTCGATGCCAAGCAGCCGTCCTTCCTCTCGCGCATGATGATCAATCTCCGCCAGAGTCTCGACATGGTCAGACACAAATGAAATTGGCATGATACAAACTTCGCTGCGCTTCTCCGCCGCCAGTTGCCGCAGCGTCTGGTGCAGCGACGGCTCCAGCCAGCGGCTCGCGCCCACCTTGCTCTGATAGCACAGGCGATGATTATTCGACCATCCTCCTCGCTCCATCACTAAGGCCACGGTTTCTTCGATTTGCAGCTGGTAGGGGTCGCCCTTTTCAATCACCGACACCGGGACACTGTGCGCACTGAACACAAGCGGGACAGTCGATGGCTGGGGAAACCGGGCAAGGGCCTCATCGATCCTCTCCACTAAGGATGCGATGTATAGCGGATCGCGATAAAAGGGTGGAACATACAAAGGAGGGACTGAGCTCGTCCACTGCCGTCGCCACTCGTTCAAGCTGCTGCCGGTTGTCGTGCTCGAGTATTGCGGATAAAGCGGTAACAACACCACCTGTTCCACTTCCGCGTCCAGAAGTTGGCCGATCGCCTCGGCGGTGAACGGATGCCAGTAACGCATTGCCACCACGCAGCGGGCGTCGACACCGTCGCGAATCAGCCGTGCTTCCAAAGCGTCTGCCTGCTGCTCGGTGAACCGGCGAATGGGAGAACCTCCAATCGCCGCATAGTGCTGCGCCGCTTTTTTCGCGCGCGTTTTTGAGATCAGCCGTGCCAGCGCACGCCGGCCAATCTTGGAAAACGGGAAGTCAATGATGTCCGGATCGCAGAAAAGATTAAAAAGGAAGGGTTCAACTGCCGCCAGCGTTTCGGGCCCACCGAGTTGGAAAAGGACTACACCAACACGTTTCGAAATCCGAGACATTCCCGTCGATCCCCACGAGGTGGAAACGATGTTACTCACAAACCGCCGCGTTCGTCAATGCGCAACCGCGCGCCATTTGCGTTACATCAATAATAAAGATTGCAGTTCGAGCAGAACTGAACTCGCGCGCTGGGCTATGAATCTGTGTCGTCATCGGAGCTCGAACTCCCTTGCATAAATCACAACGAGCTGTGTTACACTTCCGTTCGTTCGCGGACGGTCGCATCGATTTCCGCGTTCTCCAACGGGCGCGAGTGACCGATTGATTCGAGTGGGGCAGGGGGTCTTGGTACATGGGGCTAGTTCTTCTCTGCGTCATCTGGCTAATTACCTTCGCTAGCACTTATTTCTTCGTTGCAAAAACCTGGTGGTTTCCTCACGGAGCTTCCGCCTCGACCGCCGCGCTCGATCACCAGTTCGCGGTGACCTTCATCATCATGGGCGTGATCTTCGTGGCCGCCCAGTTGGCGTTGGGCTACTTCGTCTGGAAATATCGCGAACAGCCTTCCGCTCCTCGCGCCGAATATTCTCACGGCCACCTCGGGCTCGAGGTCCTCTGGACCACTCTCACCGCGATCCTATTTATCGGGCTGAATCTGATGGGCAGTCCCATCTGGGCAGCGGAACGTTTTCGCCCGGCGGTGGAAGGTGCCACGCAGGTGGAAGTCACCGGCATGCAGTTCGCCTGGTATTTCCGCTATCCCGGTCCCGACGGCAAATTTGGAATCGCCAAGCCGGAGTTGGAAGACCCCTCCGCTGGAGGCGAAGCCGCCTTGGGCCTCGACCCGGCAGATCCGGCATCGAAGGACGACGTAGTGACCGGCATTATGGAAGTGCCCGTGAACCGTGAGGTAGAAGTAATTTTGCGCGCGCACGACGTCATCCACAGTTTTTTTGTTCCTGGCATGCGCTTCAAGCAAGACGCCGTACCCGGCCTGGCGATCCACATGCACTTCACTCCAACCGAAACCGGCAGCTACGAAATCGCTTGCGCGGAACTGTGCGGGCTCGGCCACTACAAGATGCACGGCATACTGAAGGTCGTCAGCCAGGATGACTTCGACAAATGGCTGGCAGCTCGAGAGGCGGAGAAACAATAAATGGTTGCCCAGGATTCCCACCAGCACGCGGCCCCTCAAGGCTTCATCCGCAATTATGTGTTCAGTCTCGACCACAAAGTAATTGGCCTGCAGTATTACTTTCTCGCGCTCACCGCGGTTTTCGTGGGTATGTTTCTTTCCCTGCTGATGAGGATCCATCTCATCTGGCCGACCGCGATCCTGCCGTTGCTGGGCGAGATCAAACCCGAAACCTATCTCAGCCTGGTCACCATGCACGGTACCATCATGGTGTTTTTCGTCCTGACGACCGCGCCCCAGGGTGGATTCGGTAACTATTTCCTGCCCATACAAATCGGCGCGCCCGACATGGCCTTCCCCGTCCTGAACATGCTCTCGTTCTGGACGACCTTCCTGGCCTACATCGTCATGCTGTCAGCCTTTTTTGTAGTGGGTGGTGCACCGCTTCACGGCTGGACCGGCTACGCTCCGCTGAGCGCACTGCAATCCGCCGGGCCCGGTGAGGGTCTGGGCGCGGATCTCTGGATCACCAGCATCGCGCTGTTCTGCATCGCGTCGCTGATGGGCGCTCTCAACTTCATTACTACTACGCTCGACATGCGCGCCAAGGGCATGAGCATGTTTCGTATGCCCCTGACCTGCTGGTCGTGGTTCATCACCGCCATCCTCGGCTTGCTCGCCTTCGGAGTTCTACTCTCGGCCGGCATCCTTCTTCTGATGGACCGCAACCTAGGTACCAGCTTCTTCCTGCCGCTCGGCACCATCAACGGTCAGCTCACCGGACACAAAGGCGGCTCGCCGTTGCTCTGGCAGCATCTTTTCTGGTTCTTCGGTCATCCCGAGGTCTACATCGCGATCCTCCCCGGGATGGGCGTGGCCTCACAGGTGCTTTCGACGTTTTCCCGAAAGCCGATCTTCGGCTACAAAGCGATGGTGTACGCGATGCTTTCCATCGGCCTGCTCGGCTTCATGGTGTGGGGACATCACATGTTCATGAGCGGCATGAGTCCGTACACGGCGTTTGCCTTTTCGATCATGACCATGGCCATCGGCGTGCCCTCCGCTATCAAAACCTTCAACTGGCTGGGGACGCTTCATAAAGCGCGTATACGATTCCAGTCGCCCATGCTGTTTGCCATCGGTTTTGTGTCGTTGTTTGTTTCCGGCGGATTGAGCGGTCCGTTTCTGGCGCAGCCGGCGCTGGATATCCCCTTGCACGACACCGCCTTCGTGCCCGGCCATTTTCATCTGATCATGGGAGTAGCCGCCATCTTCGGCATCTTCGCCGCAACCTATTATTGGTTCCCCAAGATGTTCGGTCGAATGATGGATGAGAAGCTGGCGCGAATCCATTTCTTCCTGACGCTGATCGGCACCTATTGCGTCTTCATGCCTATGCACTATCTTGGATTAGCGGGCCAGCCCCGGCGCTACTCCCAGCTCACCGAACTCGCCTATCTCCATCCCCTGATCGGCCTGAACAAGTTTATGACCTACGCGGCAATCGTAACCGTCGCCGCTCAGCTGATCTTCCTCTTTAATCTGTTCTGGAGCATGTTCAAGGGAACGAAGGCGAGTGACAACCCCTGGGAGGCAACCACGCTGGAGTGGACCACCGCCACTCCGCCTCCACACGACAATTTCGGAGGACGCACGCCCGTAGTGAACAACGGCCCCTACGAGTACAGTGTGCCCGGGGCCTCGCGCGACTACGTAATGCAGACCGACCCGGCAACCGTGGCGGCGCATTAGTTAAAGAAGAGTAGCTAGAGAGATATGGCAAGCTTCACTCCTACCATTCCGGCGCCCCGCCCCAAAACCTCCCGGGGAAATCGCGCCGATCTCCCGCCCGTCATAGGTGGCGGAGACGGCGGCGGGCGTCCCGATCCCGGCTCGCCCGACTACGGAGCACGCTTGCGCCGCGCGCGCCTCGGATTGGCCGTAGCTCTGACGCCAATCATGATGCTGTTCGTTGCCTTCACCAGCGCCTACATCGTGCGCCAGGGGCTGCCGACCTTTGACCCAAGCACCAACACTGTGGTCCACGACTGGATCCCCGTGCCTTTGCCCACGCTCCTGTTTCTGATCAATACCTGCGTGCTGCTCGTGAGCAGCGTTACCATCGAATTAGCGCGACGGCAACTCGCGCGGCAGGTCGCGCTCGAACCCGTGCAGTCCATTCCTGGAGTATCCTTGGGCACGGAAAGCAAATTTCCCTGGCTTGGCTTGACCATTATTCTTGGACTGGGTTTCCTCGCCGGACAATGGCTGGCATGGAGAGAACTGGCGGCGCGCGGCTTCTACGTCGCCACTGGCCCCAGCAGTTCCTTCGTTTATCTGCTCACCGGCGGGCACGCCGTCCATTTGTTCGGAGGAATCATCGCCCTGCTCGCGGCCGGAGTGGCCGTGTTACTTAACCGGCCTTTGGCGTCGCGCCGGATTATCGTCGACGTCACTGCCTGGTATTGGCATTTCATGGCTCTGCTGTGGATTTACATTCTGGCTCTGCTCGAGTTCGCACGCTAGCCAGACCGCACTGGTCAGAAAAGGAGACTGAAAGCATGGCGGAAGCAGCCTTGCCGCACAACGTCGCTGGGGTCGATACCTCGGCGATCTACGAGCCATCGCTGTTTGGCACGTATTCGAAGAAAATCGGGATGTGGCTCTTCCTCCTGTCCGACTCGCTGACTTTCGGCGCGTTGTTGTATGCCTATAGCTACGGACGCATCTCCATCTCAAATTGGCCGACGCCGTTCCACTCCACAAGCATCGTCAATGCCACCATTATGACTGGATTCCTTTTGACCAGTTCGCTCACCATGGTCCTGGGGGTCAGAGCGGCGGCACGTGGCGACGACAAGGGCCGGCTCCTCTTCCTATTGGCTACCATGGCGTGCGGTGTAGGTTTTATCATTCTCCACGCGAAAGAATGGAGCCACCTGATCGACGAGGGTCTTCGCCTGCCCATCTTCCCGGCCGTCCCGGGTCAGGAGACAGCGTCCGAGTTCGTCAATGTGTCCAAAACCGTGCCCCAGTTCGCCGCAACTTTTTTTGGGCTGACCGGAATGCACATGCTGCACGTCACCCTGGGAGTCGTTTATCTCGGCGTCATCGCGCTGCGCCGCAAGTTCATCCCGATTCTTTTCGCGCTCTGGCTGGTGGCGTGGTTGGCGACACCTGCATACAGTCCGTTCCACTATGGGGCTCACGTGCTGCTGATTGCCGCTCTGGTGTGCTCCCTGATTTTGTGGCTGAAGCCGAAGGTTTATGACGCCGCCGATGTCGAAGTCGCCGGCCTGTACTGGCACTTTGTAGACCTGGTGTGGATGTTCATCTTCCCCCTCGTCTATATCATGTCCACCAAGATCGTGTAGGAGGCTGGCTAGTAGCCGAGCTAGTAGCCGAGAAAGAAAAACCTATGGAAGATGCTTCTCAGCTGGCAATTGAATCCCGCGTAGCCGAACAGCACCGCCACCACAGTGTCGCAACCTTCTTCTGGGTGTGGGGGACGCTTCTGGTTCTGACGGCAGTCGAAGTTTACCTCGGCTACCAGAACATGGAACCCAAGCGTATGCTGACGATCCTGATGGGTCTGTCGCTGGTCAAAGCGACGCTCATCATCGGCTATTTCATGCACATGAAGTATGAGGTGTCGCGCATGAAGTGGCTTACCATGACCTCGCTGGTGTTTTGTCTGGCCATGATGATGGTCTTCTTTCCAGACGCGTTTCGCATCCTCTCGTTGGGGGCACAGTGAGACCTGAGGTTCAACGTGAAAAGACGTACGTGGTGGGGCGTAGCGTAGCCCTGCTGGTTGCGCTTCTGTGCTTGTGGACACTCCCCGCGTTCGCACAAGGCTGTGCGATGTGCTACAGCACCGCTTCGGCAACTTCCAAAGACGGGCAAAAAGCCATAACCAGAGGCGTCGCCGTCTTGGTGGCTCCGCCCCTGGGAGTTATGACATTAGGCGTAGGCTTGGCTTTTCGCTATGGCAGGAAGCGTGACCAGGAACAGAATCCCGACGGCGACTCTCTCCCCGAATAGTTGATTTCTGTGGCGAAAATCACACTCAGCAGATACACTCCAGCGCGCCCGCCGTTGCGGACTCATCTGGCGTCCGATTCCAACCGCGCTTGCCCCCTAATGGCTAGTGGGCAAAATACAGCGCAGTGTAATAAGCAAGCACCCCGAAAAACGTGATCCCACAGATTGCGTAACAGGTGAAAATCCACGTATTGCGACCTTCGCGCTGAACAGGTTGTGGATTCCCAGACTTACTCCCAGTGGCCGGTGCATCCATGCAAGGCTCCTGACTATGCTGAATCTACCCGCAAATCCCCACACACGGGTCTGACGGGCTGAATTGTACTCCGGGAATGGAGCCAGAAACAGATAAAAATTTTCAGGGGTGGCCAGCGCGGCAAGCACCGACAAAGGCTAGTTTAGCCGGGATATCGCCCGGTAATGTACCCCTCTAGCTCGCGGATGGCTTGCTCCTGACCGGAGATGATCCAGCGGACGAGGTCGCCAATCGACACCACCCCCACCACCGCATCACCCTCGACCACGGGGAGGTGACGAAAACGATGGTTGGTCATAATAGTCATGCATTCGTCCACTGTGTTCTCACGAGTCACGAAGACCACCGGGCTGGTCATGATCTCCCGCACCGAGGTCTCCTTCGAGGAGTGCCCCTTGAGGATCACTTTGCGGGCGTAGTCGCGCTCCGACAGGATGCCGATCAACCTGCCCTGGGAGATCACCAGCAGTGCACCGATGCTCTCCACCGCCATCTTCTCAATGGCCTCGTAGACGGACTGATCGGGGCCTACCGACAGAACCCGATTACCGCCTCTGCTCTTCAACAGCGATCCAATTGTGTCAGTGATTTTCATGAGGCACCGGCGATTGTGTCATTCACCACTCGAAATCGGGGAGAAGCGATTTGCGCTGCGCCACTTTAAGCAGAGATATCGTACTCCCATCAAGTCGCCGATTCCAAGAGTTTCTCTAGCAGCCCAGGCCGCCGCATTTGTATCGTGTAGCGCGGGCGCCCCGCCCGCGGGCCTCTACCTCGGCAATCTTCTTTGCGCGATCCCCTTGCGCCCAAAGCCCGCATCCTCCAAGATGTTCTGTACCCCATGCCGCAAGACATCGCCTCGCCCCCGCCCCAGTCCGCGCAGCTCGACGCCGACGCGCTTGAAGCCGCCCTCCGCCGCCACCTTCGCGGAGAGGTTCGCTTCGATTCGGGCAGTCGCGCCCTCTATGCAACCGACGGCTCCAATTATCGCCAGGTGCCGATCGGCGTCGTAGTTCCTCGCGACAAAGAAGACGTTCTCGCCACCGTCGCCCTGTGCCGCGACCACCGCGCTCCGCTGCTTGCCCGCGGCGGAGGCACCTCGCTCGCCGGACAATGCTGTAACGCCGCCATCATCCTCGACTTCTCGAAATACATGGCCTCCATTCTTGAGATCGACCCCGCGCGCCGCATCGCCCGCGTCCAGCCCGGCGTCGTCCTCGACACTCTGCGCGCCGCAGCCGAGAAGCACCACCTCACCTTCGCGCCCGATCCTGCGACCCACGACCGGTGCACGCTCGGCGGCATGATCGGCAACAATTCCTGCGGCGTGCACTCGATCATGGCCGGCAAAACCGACGACAACATCGAGGCGCTTGAAGTACTCACCTACGGCGGCCAGCGCCTTAACGTAAGCGTAACCAGCGCCGGCGACTTCGACCGGATCATTCGGGAAGGCGGACGCCGCGCCGAAATCTATGCCGGACTCAAGTCCCTCGCCGACCGTCACGGCGAGCAGGTCCGCCGCCAGTTTCCCAACATTCCACGCCGAGTCTCCGGATACAACCTCAACCACCTGCTCCCCGAAAACGGCTTTCACGTGGCACGAGCGCTGGTCGGCTCCGAAGGCACGTGCGTCACCGTTCTCGAAGCCACCTGCCGTCTCGTCGAAAGTCCGCCAGCGCGCGTGCTACTCGTCATCGGATGGCCCGACGTCTATATCTGCGCCGACCACGTTCCCCTGATCATGGAGCACCGCCCCATCGGCCTCGAAGGCTTTGACGACATCATGGTCGACGCCAGCCGCCACAAGGCCGTAAACCTCGACGGCCTCGCCCTGCTGCCCGAAGGCGGCGGTTGGCTGATGGTTGAATTCGGCGCAGCCACCCTGGCCGAAGCCGAATCGCAGGCGCGCCTTCTGATGGAGACGCTCGACCGCTCCGCGACTCCGCCGAACCTGGGCCTGTTCACCGATCCACGCCAGACCCGCCGCATCTGGGATGTCCGCGAGTCCAGCCTGGGCGTTACTGCGCACGTCCCAGGCCAGCCGATTCGCTGGGAAGGCTTTGAGGATTCCGCCGTCGCGCCCGAGAAACTGGGAGCCTACCTGCGCGACCTGCGCCGGCTGATGCAAGACTTCCACTATGACGGTTCGTTCTACGGACACTTCGGCCACGCCTGCGTCCACACCCGCATGGACTACGATCTCGAATCCGCCGAAGGCGTGCGCAAATTCCGCCAGTTCATGGAAGACGCCGCCGACCTGGTCGTCCGCTACGGCGGCTCGCTCTCCGGCGAACACGGAGACGGTCAGGCTCGCGGCGAACTGCTGCCCAAAATGTTTGGCCCCGAACTGATGCAGGCCTTCCGCGAGTTCAAATCGCTGTGGGATCCCGACTGGAAGATGAACCCGGGCAAGCTCATCGATCCCTATCGTCTCGACGAAAATCTCCGCCTCGGAGCCAGCTATGATCCCTGGCAGCCGGAGACGCATTTCAAATTCCCCGACGACCACGGCAGCCTGGCTGCGGCAACGCTGCGCTGCGTTGGAGTCGGCAAGTGCCGGCGCGATGCGGGCGGAGTGATGTGTCCCAGCTACCGCGTCACGCGCGACGAAGAGCACTCCACCCGCGGCCGCGCCCACCTGCTCTGGGAGATGACCAAAGGCGACGTCATCAAAGACGGCTGGCAGAACGAAGCCGTGAAAGAATCACTCGACCTCTGTCTCGCCTGCAAAGGATGCAAAAGCGATTGCCCGGTCGGCGTCGATGTCGCGACCTACAAAGCGGAATTCCTGTCGCACTACTACGAAACCAACCGCCGTCCGCTGAATTCGTTCGCCTTTTCGAATATCGACCTGTGGGCCAGAGCCGCCTCGCACGTGCCGGGCTTGGCGAATCTTGCAACCCAACTCCCCGGCCTGCGCGACTTGGCGAAGCTGGCCGCCGGAATCCCCGCCCAGCGCCACATTCCAGCGCTAGCACCGCAGACGTTCAAAGACTGGTGGGAGCAGCGATACTCACGTAGCGACGGCCGCCCTCGGCCGTCCGGTCGAGCGGGGCTCGACGACCATTTCGGCTCGCGCTCGCGGTCTGCCGCTAACCCCGTCCTGCTCTGGGCCGACACTTTCAACAACCACTTCCTCCCCGCGACTGCCAAAGCCGCCGTGGAAGTCCTAGAAGCCGCCGGCTTCGAGGTCAGCGTCCCGCGTGCCCACCTCTGCTGCGGACGCCCACTCTACGACGTCGGCGTGCTCGACCGCGCCAAAAGTCTCCTGCTCCGGATCATGGACGAACTTCTCCCCGAAATCGAAGCCGCCACGCCCATCGTCGTCCTCGAACCCAGCTGTGCCGCCGTCTTCCGCGACGAACTCACCAACCTTTTCCCCAAAGACGACCGCGCCCAAGCCCTGTCGAAGCACGTCTTCCTGCTCAGCGAATTTCTGGAGCAGCGCGCAAAGAACGACGCCTTTCCGCTTCCCGGCCTGCGGCGCAAAGCCCTGATCCACGGACACTGCCATCACAAGGCCATCATGAAGATGACCGCCGAAGAGTCGGTCCTGAACCGCATGGGCATCCCCTTCACCGCGCCTGCTCCCGGATGCTGCGGCATGGCTGGAGCGTTCGGCTTCGAAAAAGAAAAGTACGAAGTCTCAAAAGCCATAGGCGAACTTGAACTTCTGCCCGCCGTCCGCCAGGCTCCGACTGACTGGCTCATCGTCGCCGACGGCTTCAGCTGTCGCGAGCAGATTGCCCAGGAAACCGACCGCCACGCTCTTCACCTCGCCGAAGTCCTACAGATGGCCTTGCGTGAAGATGCCGAAACTCCTGAAGGCTTCCCGATGTTCGACCCAGCGCCGCAACACTATCCCGAAGACGCCTGGGTTCGGCCTCATCGGGACGCGATCGAAAAATCGATGAAGCGAACCGGGCTCGCTGCGGCTGGCATTGCTACTGGAGCGGCTCTGCTGCTGGCGCTAGCTCGAAAGCGCTAGCGCTCCCGAGCTGCTCTCACCTTGGACGGGCCAGAGGCCCGTCACCACACAGACTTTCTGTAAGCTGCTGACAGGTATAGGCTTACTTGCCCACTCCCCATCTTGCCCGGTTTCTGGGACAATAGACATAGACAGTAGGCCCTATGGAAACCTTGAACCCTACCCTCGTTGCCCCGTCCACAGCTCCAACGCCAGCCCAGTCCATCGCTACTGCTCCGAACAAGTCCCTGCAAGGGTCGGTGCTGGTGCTGATCCAGTTCGACGTTTGCGAGGAGATCAAGCTCGACTCCCTGCGCGACATCTTCGGAGCACGCCGCCAAGAAGCCAGCTTCAAGCATCCTGCTCCGGGATACGTTCGCTTCCAGCGTCCTCCAGTGGTCGAACCGGTCGAGCCGATGATCCTGGAAAGCGGCGAGCGGCTTGACGTCCAGATCAAGTACTACGATTACGGCGTGCTGAGCGTGGTCTTCGAGCTGCCGTTTTCTGGCGACTGGGACACGCTTGTCCGTCTCGCTGGCCGCTGGGTTTGGGACACCGATTTCACCAGCTTCGCGCAGAAGATCGTGAAACAGAAGATCGAGCGAGCGCGCCCTGCGCTGGTCAAGCTCTACGACAGCTGGCTGCATGAAGATTACTTCGTCTTCCACGTGCGCGAAATCGCGGGCAATCCGTCCGCCGCCGAACTGCTTTCGGCCGAAGGTGGACGCATCGCCCAGATCGTCCGCGGCGAAAACGTGCCGCTTTCCGACGGCGAGCAGCAGGAGATCATGCAGTCGAAGATTTCTTACTATCCGAACGACCTGGCCGTGATCAGCTGGAACGCCGCGTTCCTCTACGACTCGACGGCGGGCGCGGAAACTGTGATTCAGCTGCTCGAATACGCCAACTCGCAGCTCCTCGAATTCCGCCACTACGACGAACTGCTGACCCGCGAACTGCAAAGCGTCTACGATTTCATGGAAAACGGTTCGATGGGCATCGCTGCCCGCTGGCGCACCGCGAAACGCGCCAGCCGATTGCATACCGTCCTGCTCGATGTTGGAGAACTGACCGAGCGCGCCGACAACGCCATCAAATTCCTGAGTGATATGTACTCCGCGCGTCTCTACAAAGTCGCAGCGCTGAAGATCGGCGTCACCGACTACAAAAACCTGGTCAACGAAAAAGTCCACACCGCCGAAGAACTCTACCGTTTCATGATCGACCAATTTCATCAGAGCCGCGCGTTTGTGCTGGAGTTGATGGTGGTCATTATTCTGATCATCGATTTGATCTGGCTGTTCAAGGGGAGAACTCCGGTCTAGCTCTCAGTAAAATCAAAATCCCTTTGGGATGGAGGACGATTTTTCTTTCGAGTGCCGATCGCTATTGAGGCAGCAACCCGCTCGAATGGGTTTGTACCCCCCCCCCCCCCCCCCCCCCCCAATTTGCGCCAAAATATAGAATATAAAGGACTTAACTCCAAATATTTCAAAAATAAGGACTTAGCCAACTAAATCGCGCTGAAAAATGGCTTTGGGGCAGCTTCGAGGGCCGTCCTGTTTCACGGCGGCGCCCCTAAACTGCCCCAATCGGTTCCCATTATCGCTCATGGCGGGTTCAACGTCTGTGATGGCGCTCACTGGGCGGTTGTGATGAAAAAAAGTCAAAGGCCCCGCCCAAGCTAAGCTTGGACGGGCCACCCTTCAGAGTTGGGATGGGCGCGAAGCCCGGGCCACCCGGCCATGCTAGTAAATCTGCTGAGCGGTGTTATTGGTCCTTTGTTGTGTCGCGGCAGCCGTCTGCTTTTGTCCCGCAGACACACCGATGGACTGCAAAGCACCTATGATTGTGCCCTCTTGGTAGTACTTGTCAACATCACTCAGTCCAGTTTCCAAACTATAAGGGGACACAATGTACGTTGTCGCTCCCGCTGCACTCCCCGGAGGGCAGCCAGTAGGGGCAGGTGGGCAAGGAACCGGTGGACAACCGGCAGCAGGGCACACAACCGGAGCCTTCATGTGATCTTGATCTTGAATGAGGGCTAGCTGCGTTGCTCGACCGGCACGCATCTGTTGAACGACGGCGGAGCGTGCCTGGTTATCGTAAAAGTTCTTCGTGTAGCTGGTTTTGATTCCGGTGGTGCCGGTGGCGATCGCGGATAGCACACTCTTCAAGTGCGCCGTCCCGGTGACTGAAGAGACACCTGTCAAGCCCAGATTTGCGACATCGCCGGCGAAATTCACCGTTGCATCCGCACCATAATATCTGTCTTCAAATCCCGAATAGCTCTGATCTATCAAGGCGATCAGTTCTATCAGTATTTGGTTGCGGCGGTTCACTTTGATTTGTTTTTCCGTGTCCGTGCCCTGCGGAAGGTTATTGTAGTCCCTAAGCAACGTTGGTGATGTTACATCGGCTAGGTATTGGCCTTTGAAGACACTCGGCGGAACGTAGTACTTTGGCTTATATCTGGCACAACCGGACAGCACGCAAGAAGCGACGAGGAAGACAATGGCGCCACGATGACTGGCTGGCATATTTCATAAAACGACAACCCGGCGGTTTTTCCTTCACGATTTCTTGAATATAAGGAGGCAAGGGATGGACTTCGTTGACTGGGCGGGTGGCCCACCCTTCAGAGTTGGGATACGCGAAGTCCGGGCCACCCGCCCTCGCAACTAAATTGATTGACAGCGACTATCTGACTGACCAAAATGGACGACCATGAGCGTCAAAGCCGACTTACCGAAGATAGAGCTTTACCTCGCCGTGCTGCCATTCGTTCACTTGAGTGTTAACTTCGGCTTGACTGAGCAGGTCCTAACACTTTTCCCGAACCGCGATTTTGCGACGGAGTTCTTCCCGGACGAAGTAGATCGCTACATCCTCACCTTCGAAAAGCGGGCGAATGAGTATTTGCTCGGAGGGCACGTCATCGGCTACAAGTTCACCAAGGAAGAAACGAAAGATGGCCGGGTGGTGGTGCGGGTGACCCAGAGTGTCCGGTAAAGATAGTGGCGCTGGCGGCTATTCTCCCGCTCCTCCAGCGACGCTGACCATCGAGGAGATTGAGCGTCTGTTCGCGATCTTCAGGCAAGCGACGGGAGAGCCAAGTGGCTCCATGGCGACGAGTGAAACAGACGGTGAAAAGGCGACAAGACTGTTGAACGAACAACTGCATGAACTGGAGAGCGTCCGTGGCTTGAATTGCGACGATGCGCATTTCAAGGCATGGCGGGATACAACTAGCACTTATCTGACACGGTTTCTGCCGTCCGATTCCCCGCACCGCGATACTTTTCGAAATCTGAGTTTCCGTCGCCGCGACCCCTTCACCAACGACCAGTGGGGCTCGCCCAGAGCCACCCGGCAACGTCAATTAAACCAAGAGCACTTTCTAACCGCCTGCAAGACGGCGGAAACCACGATCAAGGCGGGTTTGAAGCACATCAAGGAGTTCGGGGTTCATGTCGAACCGGCCAAGGCACCGGCGGGAGAAAAAGGCAAGGGGGGAGGCGAGGGAATCGGTCATAGTGGGGTGCAGCAGCATTTCTACAGCACCGTCGAAATTAGGAACCAAGTCATCGCCACCGACAGCGCCACTCAGAACATCGGCCAGATGGGAGACACAATAGGCGCAAGTCTTAAGGAAATCGCGGAGGTCCTCAAGCAAAGCGAGAACCTTACGCGGCGTGAAGTCGGAGAAGGCCTTGCGGGAATCGAGACCTTGGCCGTCGAAGTTCAGAAACCGGCAGAAAAACGAAACTGGAAATCGGTGCTCGACTGCGGGCAGGCGGTTCTGGCCATAGCCGGCAAGGCAACCGATCTGGCGCACAAACTTGCTCCCTACGCTCCGCATGTTGTGGCGCTGGTGGATCAGGCAAAGCATTTCTTACAGCGTTGACGAGCTTATGTGGATTCTCAGAAAGACGGCGGTGGGCGCTGCGAGGCAAAGGACTGGACTTCCGTCCTCATTCCGAATATTTTACGAATAAGTCCTTTAAACCCAATCCCACCCCTAAAGACGAGACCTTTCGGAATCTTTCCGTTCCATATCCCTTCGCGTAGAACGAAAGGCGGAGGGCTCCATGCGAAGCGCCGCCTTGATTCTTGCCATTCTGTGCACCTCAGCAGCACTGGCCCCGGCAGCACCAGTCAAAGATAAAGACTACGACTGGATGGACGCCAAAGTCATCGACATCACGTCCGACCGGGGCGGGGCCCTGGTGGTTCCAGTGGGAGCGCTGGTCGGAGTGCCTGTCACAAAGACCTATTACTGGATACAAACCGACGACACCATCTACGTTCTTGGCCCGGTTCTCACCAAGCGCCAGTTGTTGAACGTGACGCTCCACGAACCGACCAAAATTGCCGTCGACGGGAGCAACGCGCACCTTCTGGACGATTACGGAAAAGACAAGAAGCTGCCGATAGCCGAGAAAGTCGCGCGTCCGAAGCCCGATAACCCGCAGTAGTGGCGGTGGTCCGGACTTCGAGCCCATCCCAGCCTTGAAGGGTGGCCCGTCCAAGCTCTGCTTGGGCGGCAGTGTTCGACCTTAGTGTACATACATTATGGACAGTACAAAGTGTTTCACGTGAAACATTGTACGTACACCCGCCGGTCCACGTTCTACCTCCGTTGGCCGGTGGTCCAACCCGCCCATGACCCTCCGTAACTCCTTTTCCGGAAACTACTGTCCCAGAATGGGGTTTGAGCTCCTGAGGGTCGCGCCGTCTGGCGGAAATGCAAGCCATGAGAGGTTTTCTGAAAACTGTATTGGCGCTGGGCTGCTTACTTACCAGCAGCGCCGCTTTTTGCGAGCAGAAAGCGGCCGCTGTTGACACGGTTGAGCAACGCGGCGGACGCTTGCTCACTCGCGCGGAAGGCGTCGCGCTGGCTGACCGCGCGCTGGAGTATTCCGCATCCGGTCCCAGGCTGGATTGCTCGCATCTAGTGCACGAGGCGCTCTCCACTACCGGACTCGCCTATCCTTATGCAACATCTAACGAAATATTCGCCGGCATTCCGCAGTTTCGCCGGGTGCGCAGCGCGCAACCCGGCGACCTGATTGTATGGCCCGGCCATGTGGGACTGGTGGTGGACGCCGCGCGCAGCGAATTCTTAAGCTCCAAGGGCAGTGGGGTAGGCACGGATAATTACAACAGCGAGTACTGGCAGACTCGAGGGCGTCCGCGCTTCTATCGTTACGTGGTCGGCGACGGGACCGAACTTGCCGGACTCGGTGACATCCCCGCCCGCAGCGCAAGTGCTCCTGCGCATGCTGCTCTCGTTCCCAGGGAAGCCTTGGGGCAATCGTCCGGGCAAGCCTCGGAAAGACCGCCCGCAAGAGTTGTCGAGCCCGTGTCCTCGCGGCAAGACACTTTTCATAATGCGATCAGCGGTGACGCCCCGCCCAGCATGCAGATCGTAACCGGGCACGGCAAGCCGACTAAAGGCGATGTGGAGGGCGCTGTGTCAGCACTGGTCAATGCCCCGGTGTCTCTGCTCGACGCCGAAAATCGGGGACGGGTGCCGGTGGTGCTGGTCGGCAGCGTGCAAGTCATAGCGGTACACGTTAAGGGCGATAAAGGATGGGTAGGGGTACGCGGGAGCGCACGTGCGGCAGCCGCGGACGGAAGCTGGGGAAAGGCGAAGGTTCAGGAGACCCGATGGGAACTTCGCCGGGAGCAAAACGGTTGGAGGGTATTTATGCCGCGCGATCGCCTCTACGTTTCCCAGGATGTGGCCATCGCCGTTCTGGCAAAGCAGCTTTCGGCGCTTTCGGCGGCGCCGGATCAAGTTACCCGGCGACGAGAAATGAGCAGTCTGGCGGCGGCATTGAACCTCTTGCTGAACGAAGATTGAGCCGTGGCAATATCAAAATCGAAGTCAACGGCAGCGGACAGGAGTGTCCGCTCCACACGTGCGGACGCGAAAATGCCCGGGGATCTTGCGAAACCCGGGCACCGTTATTACATAGAGATCGTTGTCGCTACCTAGACAGCGGTAACGTTCTCCGCTTGCCAGCCTTTGGGGCCTTTGGTCACGTCGAACTGCACGGTTTGGCCTTCTTGCAGGCTCTTGAAGCCGCCAGCTTGAATAGCGGAGAAATGCACGAAAACGTCTTCGCCATTTTGACGGCTGATGAAGCCGTAGCCCTTGGCGTCGTTAAACCACTTCACTGTTCCTTGTTCTGCCATTAGATGTTCCTTTTTCTTGTTTCTTGAAATGTGCTGAGAAGATTCGCTGCTGAAGAGGGGGTGACGCTGGTTGGCGGTACCGACCTGCAAGTGCATGCTAGTCAAACTTAGCAAGCACAGTGTAGCACAATATGGGCACAAAATCGCTAAAACTTTGGTCGGATGCGTTTTCTGGGGCCGAGCTGGTGGCGCCGCGGAGACGGGGCTAGCCCCGTCTCTACCCTTAAGTCGTGTTGAGTCAATGCTTTGTGGAGCATGGAATGGCATTCGCTCTTTACCGGCGGTTGGGTTATAAATTGCCCATGATCGCTTCTCTCACTCTTGAACTCCGGATCGAGGCGGCGCACTCGCTTAAGGATAAGCGTCAGGTCACGCGTAGTCTCAAAGACCGGCTCCGATCTTCGTTTAACGTCGCGGTGGCCGAACTCGATCCCAGCCTGCTCTGGAATCAGATTACCGTCGGCGTGGTCGGCGTCTCGCACTCACGCGACTATCTTGATGGGCTGATGAAAAACGTCGAACGCGCCGCCACGCGCATTGCCAATAACGCCGGCGCCGACGTTACTGACTCGTTTGTGGAGTTTCTGTGAGGGTGGCCCTCAGCGGCCAGGTCCGTCCTCGATTGCGGAGCGTATGGCACGACTGAAGCCGTGACCTTCTCGGAACCTTACGTGGATCGAAGTTGTTCCGTCGTGCCCGGCGCTCCAAAACCTAGCTTTTCTGATATTCTCAAAAGTTTTCTCCGTTCGAGGTGAGCTGTGGAGCATCGTGGGCAGAAATATCATCGGGGACGGCTGAGCGAGGCGATTCGCGAGGAGATTGAAACCATCCTCGAAGGCGAACTGGCGGACCCCCGCATTGGACTGGCCAGCGTCAGCGCGGTACTCATGGCTCAGGACGCGCGATCCGCGCGCATCATGGTGACGGTTGCCGGCGATGAGTCCGAGGCTGAGCGCACGCTGGAAGGGCTCGCGGCGGCCAAGAATTACGTGCGGCACGAGCTGGCGGAACGGCTGCGGTTGCGGCGGCCTCCGGAACTTTATTTTCAGATCGATCGTGCCGATGAATTGGAGAGCCGGGTGGATGAACTTCTCGGGCGAGCTAAGAAACGGGCACGGAAGCGGGCTGAGTCCGGCAAGTAGTTCTCAGTTCCCAGTTCTCAGTGAGAAGCGGCGGGTGCTTTCTGAGAACTGAGAACCGGGAACTGAGAACTCCAAGCCAGGACCCAAGGGCACACTATGCTAGAGCGGGTTCTACAAGAGATTCGCGCGCGTCAACGCCTGGTCGTGACCTCGCACGCCCGGCCCGACGGAGACGGCATCGGCTCGGCCCTGGCCTGCGGCCAGATTCTGCGCGCCATGGGCAAACACGCCGAGGTCGTGATGCATGATGGAGTGCCGCGGATCTACCAGAACCTTCCCTTCGCCGATCGCGCGATTCAGGCCGATGCCGTCCCGCCGAATGACGCCGTTGTTCTGCTGGAATGCGACAGCATACGGCGCGCGGGGCTGAAGGGTCTGGAGGAGTGTTTCCTCATCAACATTGACCATCACGCCAGCGGGCGCAATTTTGCGCAGATCAATTGGATCGACTCCTCGGTGATGGCCACGGCCGAACTCGTCTTTCGCTTAGCCCGGCTGGCCTGCGTTCCCGTGGATCGCGACATTGCCACCTGTCTCTACACCGGGCTCATGACCGACACTGGGTCATTTATGTTCGAAGGCACCAACGAGCACACGTTCACGGTGGCGCGCGATCTGGTGCTGGCCGGAGCCGATCCGGCGCTGTGTGCGCGGCAAATCTATTTCGGGCATTCCACGGCAAAGGTGCGTCTGCTGGGTGCGGCGCTCTCGAATCTACATCGCGACGGCCCGCTCGCCTGGATATTGGTCACGCAGGAACAGATGCAGCGCTTCGGCGCACGCGACGAAGATTGCGAGGGCCTGGTCAACTACGCGCTCGCGATCGGGGACGTGCAGGTTGCCATTCTCTTTCGCGAACTCCCGGACAGCCGCTATCGCATCAGCCTCCGCAGCAAGGGAGCGGTGAACGTCTCTGCCGTGGCCGAGCATTTCGGCGGCGGCGGTCACAAATGCGCCAGCGGCTGTTCGCTCGACGGGCCTCTGGCAGTAGCGGTGTCGCGAGTTGTAGATCGGCTGCACGCGGAACCGGTGGTCGCAAACGCATCGACCAGTCGATAGCCGTTGGCCGATAGTCGATGGTCGTTAGTTGTCAGTCGTTCGCGTGTTACCGGACCACGCAATCCGAGCGGATCCGCTAACCACAAAATGAATCAAGCAACGAATCCGCGCAATCGCACCGACCTGCTGCTGCTGGTCGCGTTCTGCGGATTCCTTTTCTTTTATGGCCTTGGAGCCTTTGGGCTGGTCGGCGCTGACGAACCGCGCTACGCGCAAGTCGCACGCGAAATGCTTGCGCGCTCCGATTGGGTTACTCCCACGCTGCAAGGCAAACCGTGGCTGGAAAAGCCGGTGCTCTATTACTGGCAGGCGATGCTGTCGTTCCGTGTGGCTGGCGTATCCGACTTGACTGCGCGCCTGCCCGCGGCGTTCGATGCGTCTCTGCTGATCGCGGCAATTTACTTTTTTCTTCGCCGCTTCCGGCCGGGCAGCGAACTCGATGGCGCTCTGATCACAGCCAGTTGCGCTGCCGTCTTCATCTTTGCTCGCGCGGCGGCGACCGACATGCCGCTCGCAGCCTGCTTTGCCATTGCTTTGCTGGCGTGGTACGGCTGGTACGAAAGCCGCCGGAACAGGTATCTCGCCGTCTTTTATTTTTTTCTGGCGCTCGCAACCTTGGCCAAAGGGCCGGTCGCGCCCGGACTGTCGGCGGTCATCATCTTGGTTTTCGTCGCCGTAAAGCGTGACTGGCCAGCCATCCTTCGCACCCTCTGGATCCCCGGCGTCCTCCTCTACCTGGCCGTCATGTTGCCCTGGTACGTTGCGATTCAACTGCGCAATCCAGGATTCTTCCGTTTCTTCATCCTGGAACACAATCTCGCGCGCTTCTCGCAGAACGTCTACCACCACCACCAGCCTTTCTGGTTCTACCTGCCCGTGTTCTTGCTGGCCATGATGCCCTGGACGATCGTACTTGTCGTTGCCGTCGCTGAACGCGCCCGCCTGATCTGGTCCGAAGGCAAACAGGCTTTAGTTGTCTCTAGCCCAAGAGATTCCTGGCCACTGTTTCTTCTCATCTGGATGCTTGTGCCCATTCTGTTTTTTAGCGCATCGCAATCGAAGTTGCCGGGATACATTCTGCCCGCCGTTCCTGCGGGAGCATTGCTGGTTGCCGAATATCTGGCGCGTCGCAGAGAGGGTCGCCCGAGTGAAGGTCGTCCGAGTGAGGTGAAAAGGCTCTCGCCCGTGCTCGCCGACGTTCATGGAATTCTGTGCGGAGTGCTGATCTTCGCCTCCCTCTCGGCAGGTTCCATCGCGCTCCATCGCGACGTGCTGAGGGGCCCTGGCGCCTACGTTGTGGCTGCCATTGCCACCCTTTGCGCGATCGGCATCACCGCGGCGCTGCTCTCCTGCGCCGGACTGCGCTTGTTGAGCCGCGTCACCCTGTTCGCCGTGGTGGTAAGCGTCGCCGGAGTTATCCGGTTCGCCGCGCCGGTCATTGACGCTACCCAGTCCGCGCGTCCGATTGCCGAAAGCATTCAGGCTTTTTCACACGAGGCGGTCCCCGTCGGCGTCTATCACGTGCATCGCGCGCAGGAATACGGACTCGAGTTTTATCTGAATCGTCCGGCGCAGAAATACGAGGACGGAGATATCCCGGCCGCGGCGCATGTGGTGGTTGCCGCGCAAGGTACGCAGTCCCAAGTCGCGCAACTCGTTGCCGGACGCCGAGTGTCATACTTAACCAGCATTCCGGCGCAGAAAGTGGATCTGTACTGGGTGGGAAAATGAAACAAGGTGTCAGGTGTCAGGTTTCAGGTCTCAGGCACCAGACCGAGCGGCGGTAACGGAATCCAGCAGCAGGTGTTTTTCCTGAGACCTGACACCTGAGACCTTCTTTTATGGAAATTCTCGATCTCCGACATTTTTCTTCCGCCGACCTAAGGCCGCTGCTGGAAGATGAGATCTCCATGTGGGGACGTGTGCTCTCTTGGGACTACGCCACTTCCGCCGAGATGATCCTGCGCTACATGGACGCAAAAATCCTTCCCGGGTATGCTGCCATCGAGCGCGGCAGCATCTTCGGCTACTCCTTTTTTGTCTACGAGCAGAGCAAGGGGGTGATCGGCGACCTGTTCGTCCGCAACGCCGACGCGGGCCGCGGTCCCGACCGTCACCAGGTCGAAGAACGCCTGCTGACCCATGTTATTGAAACCCTGCAACAGTCGCCCGGCATCCATCGCGTGGAGGCACAGTTGCTGGCGCACCACACGGGAGAAGTCTCACATCCCTTTCTGCAACAGGGCTTCAGCCGCCATCCTCGCGTGTTCATGAATTTCGACATTGCCAAGCATCCGCAGGCTCCGCTACCGCCGCTTCCGTCGCAGTTCGAAATACGTCCCTGGTCCGAGCAGGAATATCAGTCCGCCGCCGCCCTGATCACTGCCGCCTACCGCGGCCACGTCGATTCCGAGATCAACGATCAGTACCGCTCCCTTACCGGCTCGCTGCGCTTTCTCAACAACATCGTGCGCTTTCCGGGATGCGGCACTTTTGATCCCGGGGCATCCTTCGTTGTTGTCGAGCGCCGCACGCGCACGCTCGTCGGCCTCATTCTCTGCTCGCTGGTGCGCCCCGATGTTGGCCACATCACGCAGGTCTGCGTGCTCCCCGAATACCGCTCCGCTGGCCTCGGCGAGGCCATGCTGGCTGCTCCTACCAGGAATCTGCGCGGGCGGGGATTCCATTTCATCTCACTGACGGTGACCGAAGCCAACGACCGCGCCATTGCCCTTTATAAGCGCATCGGGTTTGAATCGACGCGGGTGTTTGACGCGTTTGTGTGGGAAGGATGAGAAAGAACGATAGAGACGGGGCTTCCCCCGTCTCTACCAAAATCGCATGCGCGCTTAGACTTGCGCCGTGCCACCATCGACGAAGAGTTCAATGCCGGTGATAAAGCTGCTGTCGTCGGATGCGAGGAATACCGCTGCCTTGGCGATCTCATCAGGAGTACCCAAACGACCCATGGGGACGCCGGCGATCAGGCCTTTCTTGATCTCCTGGGTTTGTCCGGTATTTTCTCCCAAGCCGTCGAGGATTGGTGTATCGATCGGACCGGGACTGATGACATTGACTCTGATCTTGCGGTCTTTCAGGTCGACCGTCCAGCCACGGGCGAAGGATCGCACCGCAGCTTTGGTCGCGCTGTAGACGCTGAAGGCCGGGAATCCTTTGGACGAAACGATCGACGCATTCAGGATCACCGCGCCTCCGTCGACCAGCAGAGGAAGAGCTTTCTGCACGGTGAAGAGAAGGCCTTTGACGTTCGAGTTGAAAGTCTTGTCGAATTGCTCCTCGGTGATCGATCCGAGGGGAGCGAGTGCGCCGCCGCCGGCGTTGGCGAAGACGATGTCAATTTTGCCCGCCTTCTGCTTGACCGTGGCGTACAAGCGGTCAAGATCGGCCAGACTTGCGACGTCGCCTTGAACCGCGGTCGCGTTCTTGCCGATCAGCTTGACGGCTCTGTCGAGTTCGCTTTGACGGCGCCCGGTGATGAAGACCTGCGCGCCTTCCGCCACAAAACGCTGCGCGGTAGCGAGGCCTATGCCGCTACTGCCTCCGGTTATGACTGCTACTTTTCCTTCCAGCTTTCCCATGATGTGCTCCTTTCGGTTTCCAACTTCTGTTTCTGTACCGTACAATACAGATGTGCCGCGAGTCGCCAAGGACTCATAATTCTTTATCGATCGGTATAGAAGTAACATCCAAATGAGTATGAAACCGAAAAAGACGACGCGAGCCGTCGGGCGTCCCCGGTCGTTCGACGCCGGGAAGGCCCTGGAAGCCGCCATGAAGGTATTCTGGCGCAAGGGTTATGAGGGGGCGTCGCTGTCGGACCTCACCAAGGCCATGGGCGTCAACCGCCCCAGCTTGTACGCGGCTTTTGGCGACAAGGAAGCTCTGTTTCGCAAAGTGCTCGATCGCTATGACGAAGGTCCGGCAGCCTACCTGCGCGAGGCGCTGAGCCGGCCGACTGCGCGGGCTGCCGTCGAAGGATTGATGCTAGGGGCCGCGGACTTGACAACCAGCTCAGGCAATCCAGCGGGATGTCTCTTCGTGCAGGGCGCGCTCGCGTGCGGCGACGGAGCAGAGGCTGTTCGCGGCGATCTTATCTTGCGGCGCGCCGCGGGAGAGAAGGCGGTGCGTCAACGGCTCAAGCGCGCGCAAGCCGAAGGTGATCTGCCGCCCGAGGCCAGCCCCGCCGACCTCGCCCGCTTCGTCGTAACCGTGGTTCACGGAATCGCAGTCCAAGCCGCGAGCGGCGCCACTCGCAATGAACTAAGGCGAGTCATACGGACCGCGCTGCACGCGTGGCCGCAGTGAGTCATTGCGAAGGTCATACCCTAAACAAAGAAGCCTCCGCGTCGTCCTTCCCCGGGGCGGCGCGGAGGGCTTGATGCGGAAACCCAGAGTCTCAATGCGGAACCGTTACGAGCTACAGACCCCTGTACCCGGTTGGACGCAAGCACATTGCCGAGGGGGCAGGCGGTGAATCCAAGCCGAGTTAGCTTCCTCTTCATAGAACGAGAAGAGCCGTTCATTCCCTTCACGCCCGGCAGAAAAAGTGTGGTTCTCCCGACACAGGGCCTCTGGCTACCCGCTTGGTGTCCGTCTATCTGATTGAAACAACGCGGTTTACTTCCGTAGAAGGTTCTTCGCGATGAACAGCACGTTGGCGGGACGTTCGGCCAGTCGCCGCATGAAGTACGGATACCATTCGGTGCCGAACGGGATGTAGACGCGCATGCCCCAGCCCTCTTTCACGAGGCTGTGTTGCAGGTCGCGGCGGATGCCGTGCAGCATTTGAAACTCAAAAGCGTTGCGCGGAATATTCTCACGCGTGGCAAAGGCCTTGGCCGCTTTAATAATGGCTTCGTCATGAGTTGCCAAACCGTGATAGACGCCGCTCTTCATCAGGACCTTCATCAGCTTCACGTAGTTCGAGTCAACTTCGGACTTTTTCTGGAAGGCGATGTCGTCGGGTTCTTTGTATGCGCCTTTGCAGAGCCGTATCCGGATGCGCTCGGAGAGCAGCTTGTCGATGTCGGCTTCGGCACGCCGCATGTACGACTGGATCACCGCCCCGACGCTGTCTTCGTTCCCCGGAACCCGGTGTAGCTCGTGAACAAAATCGAGGGTGCGTTGCGTGTAGGGTGAGCCTTCCATATCGACGCGAACGAAGTTTCTCGGCGACATGCTGGCCGCCTTAGCGACCAATCCGCGGACGATTTCGTAGGCCATGGTCTCGTCGACGTCCAGGCCCATGTGGGTCAGCTTCAGGCTGACGTTCGCGTTCAGTTTGTGGGCGGCGATTTCGTCGAGAAGTTCGTGGTAAAGCTGGGCACTGGCCCGGGCTTCGTCGGCATTGGTGACGTTCTCACCCAGGTTGTCGATGGAGACGCTGGCGCCAAATTGATTCACGGCGGCGGTGGCACGAACCGCGTCCGCCACGTCTTTGCCGGCGACAAAGCGGGCGGAAGTGCGCTGGCCCAGGCGGGACCGCTCGGCGACGGCCCGCAGCCACCGGCTCTCCGAGAGGGCGATGAACAGTGCTCTTAACACGGCGCCCTCAGCACGGCGCACCTGGTTGTGGCGGATCGGATTGTAGCCGGTTAAGACTGCCAGAGGCGTGCGTTGGCATTACAGTACTTTTTACCATATTTTCCGTAGTGACGCGGCTTGCCGCGTCTCCCGTAGCCGCGTGACGGCGTAAGGCAGCGGTCGTGTAGAATAACCGTTTGTATATGGACCTGTCCGCTATCCAGCAAGCCTTGCGCGAGCGCAACATTGACGCCTGGCTTTTCTACGACCATCACCATCGCGACCCGATCTCTTACCGCGTCCTCGGGCTGCCGGATGGGCTGATGGTGACGCGGCGGTGGTACTACCTGATCCCCGCCAAAGGCGAGCCCGTCAAACTGGTTCACAAGATCGAGTCGGGCCACCTGGATACATTGCCCGGCGTCAAGAAACAGTATGCCGGATGGCAGGAACTGTTCTACGGTTTGAAGCAGATACTGGGTCCGTATCGCGATGTGGCGATGCAATACTCGGCCAACAACTTTGTGTTCACCATTTCGATGGTAGACGCGGGAACGGCGGACATGATCCGCGGGCTGGGCAAGAACATTGTCAGCGCGGCGGACTTGATCGCTCAGTTTGAAGCGACGTTGACGGACGAGCAGATCAAGTCGCACTTCGCGGCCCGCGATGTGATTGATGCGGTTACCGCCGAGGCTTTCAAGGAAATTGGACGGCGCGTGCGCAACCGCGGCACGCACGAACATGAGATTCAGCAGTTTTTCATGGAAGCGTTCCAGCGCGAGAACATGGTGACCGACGATCCGCCGATCGTGGCCGTAAACGCCAACAGCGGCAATCCGCACTATGAGCCGAGCGCCAGCCGGCCGGTGCCGATTCGCGAGGGTGACCTGGTTCTGCTGGACGTGTGGGCGAAAAAGAATACGCCGGGCGCGGTTTACTACGACATCACCTGGATGGGATTTGTGGGCAACGGTCCGTCGGACCGGCAGCGCGAGATCTTCAAGATTGTGAGCGAGGCGCGCGACATCGGGGTGAAGACAGTCCAGAATGCTGTTTCCGCAGGAAAGCCGATCTCGGGGTGGGAAGTGGATCACGCGGTGCGCGGGCACATTAAGAAGGCGAAATACGGAGATTACTTCATCCACCGGACCGGCCACTCGATAGCCACCGAGGTGCATTCGAATGGCGCGAATATGGATGACCTGGAAATTCATGACGAGCGGCGCATTCTACCCAATTCCTTGTTCTCGATCGAACCCGGGATCTACTTGCCCGAGTTCGGCGTGCGCCTGGAAGTGGATGTGCTGGTGCGGCCGGGAAGCGCCGAGGTCACGGGTAAAATCCAACGAGAGTTCGTGAAGATCTGAATGGCCAAGCCGACAACAGACAAAGCAAAAGATGGGGCTTCGGCGGCTGAGCCGGAATACCCGCTCACCACGATGGCGGTGGTCGCGCCGCTGGTGGGCTGGCTGATTCCGGGCGGCGGACACATTCTGCTGAAGCGCTATGGGCGCGGCGTTTTGCTGATGGTGTCGGTGGTGGCGATGTTCCTGATCGGGCTGGGCATGCAGGGGCGCATCTACCAGCCGAACGGCGGCGATATTCTCGACATACTGGGTTTTGTGGGCGACGTAGGCTCGGGGGCGCTCTACTTTCTGGCGCGCATCATGGACTGGGGCAACGTGATGGCCGCGAATGCGGCGGCGGATTACGGCAAGACATTTCTGATCGTCGCCGGACTCCTGAATTTTATCGCGGCGGCGGATGCGCATCACATTGCGCTGGGGAAGAAACCGTGACCATCAACTTGTCGCACTTCTCGGCGGCGGTGGTGTTCGCGCTTTTCGCGTCCATTGTCTTCGGTATCACGCAGCGCAATTCTACGATGGAGATGGTGAAATACGGTCTCTACTGCTTCGCTATGTTCGTCGGCGGAGTTTTTGTCGCGGGATGGGTGATGGCGCTGATTCGTCGGTAGCCAGTTTCGACTTCCAGCAGGCAACCTGCTCATGTGGTGACGGGGCTCGGCCCCGTCTGGCGGGGCAAAGCCCCGCCACCACACAATTTCTTCAAACTCCCATCTTTATTCGAGCGGCCCGCCTTGCAGGGTATCTCCGGGGGCGAGCGGCAGGTGGGCAGCACCGTTCAGGATGCCGCGTTCCTGCGGCGAGAACGCGCTCCTGAATTGCGGGGAGTTGATGAGTTGGTCACGCTGGTCCGGCGTCAGCCCACGCATGCTGCGGATCGCCCGATTGACGGCCTGGCGGCGATCGGGCGGCAACTGCTTGAACTGCTGAAAAAGCTGGCGCGCTTGCTGCTTCTGATTGGAAGTCAGGTGCTCCCAGGTTTCCATGCGGTTGAGCACGCGCTCCTGTTGCTGCGGCGGCAGGCTGGAAAAATGCTGCAACCGGTTTAGCAACCGCGCCTGCTGTTGCGGAGGAAGCCTGCGGAACTGCGGATCGTTTTCGAGCGCACGGCGCTGCTGCGCGGGCGGCAGATCCTTATAGCGGCGGAGCCAGTTTCCGGCGTGGCCGGGCTGGTTCTGTGGCGGACGGCCTTGACTGGGACCGCTGGAATTGGGTTCTTTCTGAAAGTGGTGCCACTGCCCGTCCGCTTGCGGATCGGCTTGAGCGAACGACGGCGCGAGCAGAATCGCTGCCAGACAGCCCGTTATTGTCGCCCGTGCCAACATGTCCCGCCCCTCCCCCAGTTCGCGAATTTTATGGATTCGCGGTTACGTCGTCCTGCACCTGCAGTTCGTCGAGCATGTCGAAATCGGCATACAGCTCGTCGTTCCGGTCCAGTGCCTGCAGATCGCCGACGGCGGTTCCGGGCTGCACCGGCAAACCGAGGGATGGGGGATTGGTTGGGATGGTTTCGGCCTGATAAATATACGATCGGTTGCCAACACTCACAGCCAGCGCTCCGGCAAATATTACGCCCGCGAGCGATATAGCCCAGGCCGGACGCCGCAGCCAACCCAGCCACCCGGCATGCGGACGCGCCATTTCTTCGCGGAGCCGCGCCTGCATGCGCGTGTCAAAATATGGCGATGGCTCGGGCGCTTGCCATTCATCGAGCAGCGCCAAGGTTTTCTTCAAGTCGCTGAGATGAGTGGCACAGGCCTCACAGGATGCGATGTGCTTCTTGACCTCGAGTTGCTCGGCCTCAGGCATCGAAGTGTCCATGCCCGCGGCTAATTCCGGCAACAGTTCACTAATTTCATTGCAATTCATACTCTTCCCTCTATTTCCCCGAAACAAACTCTTTCAACTGCTCGCGCAACGTTTCGTAAGCGCGGAACAACAAAGACTTGGTGGCGGACTCGCTCAGTTTCAGAACGCCCGCAATCTCGCGGTAATCCATCTGCTGATACTTGTGCATGATGACGGCCACGCGCTGGCGTTCGGGCAGCGCATTCACTTTGCCGCGGATGGCCGCCAGCCGCTCCCGCTTCAATATCTGCTCTTCGGCGCTGAGCGACTCGTCGGCCAGGTCGGGCGCGGCGCCCGTTTCTTTGTCCGGCTCATCGAGGCGGACCGTGTTTTCCGGACGCTCGTGGCGCGTATCGCGCGCGTGGTTGACGGCCAGGTTGGTCGCGATGCGATAGAGCCAGGTCGTGAACTTGGCGCTCGGCTCGTAACTGGTGCGCGATCGGTACACGCGCAAAAACACTTCCTGCGCCAGTTCCTCGGCGGTCGACGGGTTGTGGCATAAACGGTACATGAAGCCGACCATCGGGCGACGATACTTCTGCACCAGGTAGGCGAAAGCGGACTCGTCGCCCGTCTTCACCCGCAGCATCACGTCGACGTCGGAAACGGCCTCGTTTGAACCGGCGGAATTTGCCATGGTAACGGGTGCGGCCGCTGACGGCGAAGCCCCCGCAAAGTTCGGTAGCCCGCGACCCAGCAGTCCACGATCAATGGCCACGCTGCTCACACTATTAGAAACCCCGTTCGGGGGACAAAGTTGCGCCTCTCCGGAGGCGGGAGGATCCGCGGAAGTGTTTTCCCGTGAATCAGTTACGGGTCGAGCCTCGGGAATGTCGGAAGCGGGCATGAAGGGGCGATGGACAGGTCAATAGTCAAGAGGCTATCGGGAGCGGCGGAGGTGGTCAAGAGGCTGGTTGGGTGCCGGAAGGGCGGGCACGATTTGTTACAATTACAAAACCGCAGATCCGTGGGCGCTTAACTCAGCGAACACGCGCCCCCTTCAAAAACCCCCGTAAAACCGAGCCCCTCACCACTCATGGTGTCCAAAACGGTGTCACCCACCGCCGCGGACACCGAATCCACCACCCAGCCACCCACCCCACCGCTCACCCCCGCCGAAGCTGCCTGACGAAACACCGCCCAACGCCGGACGCCCCGCCGTCACCGCAAACCCCCGCAAAACCTGTGCAAACCACGCCCAACGCAACCGAACTCCAACCCCGTTCTCATGTTAAAAGAGGACACCAAAGAGGGCACCACCACCAGAAAGGAACACAAATCCATGATGAAAAAGTGCGGCAAATATCTGGCCGACTGGCGCGACTCGAACGGCAAGCGCCACCGTGCCGCCTTCCCCACCCAAGCCGAGGCCAAAGCCCATCAGGACACGATGCGAGCCTCCCGAAACCCCAACCAGCTGCCGGGACAATTGCGCGAGCGGCAGCGGAATACCAGCAAGCGCAAAAACACAACCCCAACACGCGGGCCGCACTCGGGTCGATCGTCGCCGCACACGGCACCGAAAGCGGACACCAACTCACCGCGGCGAAGGTCCACCAGGCCTGCGAAAAGTGGCAGGATTTCTCGGCGCACACCCGCAACACCTACTCGAAGTGTCTCCGCCGCTTTCTCGCCTGGCTCGAGGAGATCGAGCAAGCTCCGAAGGCGATCTCCCGCGCCGTCCCGCGCATCCACGCGCCCAGCTACCGCGCGATCATTGCCACGGACGACGAACGCAGCCGCCTGATCGCGGCCGCAGACCCGGCGTTTCGTTTCTTCCTGCTGCTGTGCGGCGACCTCGGAATCAGGCACCGCACCGCGCCCGGATGACGCTCGCGAATTACCATCCAGCCACGCGCGCGCTCCGCTTCACCACCAAAGGCAACACCCACCAGACGCTCCCCGTAACCGCAGCCATCGCGGCGACCATCACCAGTCTGCCGGCCAACTCCGACCCCAACACCCCGATCGTAAAACTCCTCCACACCGGCAGAAAGATGGGCAACAACCCGCGCCTCACCAAACGCTGGAACAAGCTGAAGAAGAAACTCGGCATCCGCGCCGAGCTCCGAATCCACGATCTCCGGCGCACCGTCGCCGAGGATATCTGGGAAGCAACCCACGACCTGCGACCCGTCCAAGCACAACTCGGACACCGCAGCATCTCCACCACCGCCAAGTACCTCGCAAACCGGCTCCAGCTGCAGGATCTCCAGCCAGTCCTGCTAAAGATGCAGGGCCTGCGAGCCCAACGCACGCAGAACAGGACACCATGAGCGACACAGTATGACCGACACACTCGACGACCAGATCGACGAACTGATCAGGGTGGTAAGCGACCCCATCCAAGGCGCGTCGAAGATGTTCGCCACCACCAAGGCCTGGGAGCGGTCAGAGGTCGAACTCGCACTCTGCCGCTCCCTCAGGAGACTCGCCTCCACGCCACCCACCGCAGCCTCACCCACCGAACCACCAACCGCCGAAACCATCCTGACCGCGATGGGGGAAATCATGCGCGACCTCCAGAGCGGCAGGATGACCGCAGCCGACGCCAAAGCCCGGCTCTACGCCTACCAGATCGCACTCAGCGCCATGAGGACGATCGACACCACCCAAGCCAGACGTCAGAAGGAGGAACGCCTACGCAAAACACAAAGGACAGCCCAAACGAATTCCAGACCACCCAGCACCATAGCGGCAACCGCATCACCGAGGCGCGAGGCACGGCGCCGCAACCGCCAGAAGACGAGCAGGAAGACAACCGCCCGTGTGGTGACGGGGCTCCGCCCCGTAAAGCCGGTGGACCGTGTGGTGACGGGGCTCCGCCCCGTGCCCGCGAAGCGCCGCGCACCGAGCCCACCAGCGACCTCGACCGCGAGATCGCGCAACCCTTCGCCGAACACGAAGGCCTGATGGACACCACCGCAATTCTCAGCCGGAAGCAGGGAACCAACCCCATCAGCGAGGTGCTGGAGTGGCTCCAGCAGATCGCCGCCAACCTCGCCGCGATCCGCGAGATGTTGGAGATCGAGCACGCGTTCCGCATGGCCGAACGCAGAAAGGCGCGAGCATGGCCACCCGCAAGCGTAGCCCCACTCAGTCATCTCGGGTAAGCGGCACGGTGGACACCATCTTCGCCGCCGCAGTGACTCGCGCAGGCAAGGTGCTTCCCACGTGGCCGGAAAAAGGCACCGGACGCACCGCGCCCTTAGCCACCTGCGGCCACTGCGGAGGTAAACCACTAATCATCCGCCGCTGCGGACTCGAACAGCCCTGCAGCGGAGGACCAAAGCGAGCCAGGTTCTGCGCCGTGTGTGAGAAGTGCGGAGCACACCGCGCAATCCAGCCCGCGCCCGGTCAAGCAGTGAGCATCTGACTTTCGCCGGAGCTGGCAGCGCCACGCCAGCAAGGGAATGCCGGCGAGCGGCGGGATCGAGGGAGCGGCGTCGAAGAGCAGGCGACGCCGCACCGCCGCCAACCAAGCCCGTGTGGTGGTGGGCCGTGTGGTGGCGGGGCTTTGCCCCGCAACCGCGAGAAGCGCAAGGACACCATTTCGATGAGCGGCAGCGACCAACCCGCAACAATCGCGATCGACCTGGACAAACTCACCAACGTAAGAACGCTCCACCAACCTCGCCACTGGACGCGCTGGTGTCCAGACTGCAAGCGAGAGACGAAGCACCGATGCACCGCCACCAGCGATCAGGGAGCAATCGCCCACTGCGCGAAGTGCTCCAGAAAAATCCTCCTGCAGGGCATGATGCCGTGATCACCAAGGCCATCATCTGGGCAGGCTGCATCCTCTGCGCGATCGAGTGGATCGCCGCCCTCGTCATCCGACGCAGAAACCGCCAGCGCCAGCGCGAGCCAATCGCACGCCGCACGCGGAGGCCCTGAGATGTACGGCTGGGACACCAAAAGCTGGAGAAACAGCACCGAGAACCGCCAGCAAAAACAGGCCTGCGCCGAAGCGACCAAGGCCTACACCGCCAGCCAGCCGCAGCCGGACAGCATCCCGGTGAGAGTGCAGTGCGCATGCCCAGCCCGCGAGTATCGCCACGATCCGATGGAAGTCCACGGCGAAGAATTCCCCCGCCAAGTCACCAGGACACCATGAACCCCGAGGGTGCCCCTCGATAAGAGTGAAGGCGGTGTCAAGGACAAAAGTATCCTGACGGTGTTTTTGGCACCGCTTTTTTGCCAGAGAGATTTGAGGACCAAGACTCTGGAAATCTCACGCTAATCACTTATCGGTGGTGATCTTCTCCCGAAGATCGTTCCACCAACCATCGATTCGGCCCCAACGTCGACCATGATTCTTCTATGCGAACATCCCGCCTCGTGCGGAATGCGAGAGCGCCCAATCAGTTCTGCGGTCTAGCTTGCGCCGACCAGGGGCACCCGCGAGCTGCTCTCGATGCGAACGATCTCTGGATACGGCTTTTGTGTGCGTAGCATCCAGTAGAGTCGTACGGCTAACTTGCGCGCCGTTGCCACCTTGGCCACTCCCTTCGGCTTCTGGTGACAACGATGCAAATACTGCTTCTTCATTTCCGGGTCGAAGCGCACCGTAATCTGCGCCGCCTCCACTAGCAACGAGCGCAACATGCGGTTGCCCTGCTTGGTGATCGCACCCAGCTTCTGCCGTCCGCCCGAACTTTCTTCGCGCGGGATCAGCCCCAGATAACTGGCCACCTGCTTGCCCCGTGGAAAGCGACTCACATCGCCGATCGTCAGAACATAGGCCAGTGCCGTGTTCGGTCCCACTCCCGGCTGCGTCATCAGCAACTTCGCCTGCGGATTTTCCTCTGCCGCCTGCTGCACCGCCCAATCCAACTTGCCGATCTGCTGATCCAGCGTGGCCAGCAGTCCCAGCAAATCTTCCCGCCGGCACGCCGCCCAGGGTTTTAACGGAAGTTCGCGCAACATCTTCTGCCCCGCCTGGCTCCACAGCTTACGCTTGCGCTGCATTCCCTTATTCAAGGAAAGGTGTTGCAGTTCGTTTTTGACTCGGCTGCGAATCTCCACCAGCTTGTGCCGATGCAGCACCAGTTGTCGCAGATCGCGCTGCTCCCGGTCCGGGGTCCAGAGCCGCGGAAATCGGCCTTCCACCACCAGCTTTAAAATATGTGCCGCGTCGCGCTGGTCCGTCTTTTGCTTGCGCACGTAGCTGGCTCGGATCTGGGCTGCATCTCCGATCCAGATCTCATGCCCCAGATCCTCGACCAGTTCGATGAACCACTGGCTGTTGCCCGTGGCCTCCATGCCGATCAGCACCGGCGCCGCCAGTTGCTGATAGAACATCCTGGCGTCGCCGCTAGCATGCACCAGCTTCCGTTCCCCGCAATCCCCAGTCTCCATGTCCATCCAACTCACTTGCTGCCAGCTGGGATGGAAATCACATCCTATAATCATCATCGAAGGCTCCTTTCTTCCCAGCGTCTTCGTCCTCAAACAAAGACTACATGGGTTCGAATCGAGCCTTCACTCTTATCCAATCAATCCTAACGTCGCCGTTTTTGCGACGTTAGGGTGGGAACCACGGAACACCGCAGCTCCACCGCCCCGAGGACAACCGCCGCCCCAATTCATCGCCCACGCGCCAGGGCATCGCCGCTACAGCACTCCTAGGGCGCTTCGCGCCCGTCGTCGCTCCCGCGTAAAAGTTGAGGTCGCTTCGCTCCGTTCGATCGTTTGTTTTTTGCGCGCCACGGTCCGCGCGCCGCTACGTGCGCGGGGTGGTGGCCGAAAATCCGGCCACCACCCCGCAACGCGTCGTGCTCCCTAAAACCGCGCGCAAAAATACCTCGTGCTACCCGGCAGGTTTCCCCCCACAAAAAGCGTGGGGGGCAACCAGCCAGCACATCGGTCGCGGCTCCCCCCTTCCTTGCTCCGCGAGCCGCAAAAGTCAAAAGCAACCCCAACCCCAACCCCGCCGCGCTCGATCTCCGAATTGCGATGGGACCCTGACGGAAAAAATCGGGGGGAAGGCTGTGCAACGTGCGCACGCGATTTTCTCCGTCACCCATCGCCAGCCAGCGGAGATCGAGAGCGGCAGACCCAACCGCAACCCCAACCCCCAACGCACCGGGCGTCCGGCCCCAGCTCCGCTGCGCACGGAGCACCTGGGATGAGCTGGCCCGCTCCGCTAAAATCGCCAGCTCCCCCACGTGCCCGTGCTCCGCTCCGTGGGCCCCGAGCGCCAAGGCGCGAAACCAGAGATCCGCAGCCGGATCCCGAGAGCAAAAACCAAAAAGCCGCGCCCAGAGCGGCATCCCAAAACGGACCGCCGCCGCTCAGCAAAAAGACCACCCCCCACCCAGCGTTTCACGCGGAACAATCCGACCAAAAACGGTGTGACGGCAGCCCTCGCGAACGGGAGCCAGGTCGAGCGAAGATCAGCAAAAGCAAGGGAGCACGAGGTGGAAATTCCGGGGATTGCCGGCCAGCGATCCCCGAGTCCCAACCGGAGCCCGTGTCCGAAAGCTAACCCAAAAAAGCGCCCAATAGCCAACCGGAAAAAATATTTTAGCCACTCCGGAAGGCGATGCGACCCAGATTTCCTCAGACGACCGACCGTCAACCGAGCCGAAGCGCCCCGCAGGAGTCCAAAAACCTAACCCAAAAAAAGCACCAAGAAGGGCGCTCTACCGCCAGGAGAGTTGGTGTCCAAAAGGGGCTGGACACCAAAGCAAAAAAAGGATACCGTGAGCACCAGTGAAGCAAAATCACCACACCCGCCCCGTTGCAAACAAAAGATTTGTTAAAATGACAAAACCGCAGATCCGTGGGCGCTTAACTCAGCGGTAGAGTGCCATCCTCACACGGTGGAAGTCGTAGGTTCAAATCCTACAGCGCCCACCAAATCAAGACACGTGACTATTTTGACCGAGAACTGGTTCCGGGGGAAGAAATCCCGCGTGGTTCCGAAGATTGTAACGTCCTGAAAGAGGAGTTGGGGCATGCCTGTGACGTACACAATCGACACGAAGGAAAGAGTCATTCGGACCCAGTGCATCGGGAAGGCGGTGTTTGACGAAGTAGTCGAGCATTTTCGGGAATTGGAGCGCGATCCTGAGTGCACGGGACACCTTGATGTCCTATTAGACGTGAGTCAGATGACCTCCTTACCGAGTGCCACCCAGATTCGGGCTGTCCCTCTTGAAGTGAAGAAAATTCAGAAAAAAGTTCGGTTCGAGGCTTGCGCAATCGTGGCAGTCACAGATGCGCTTTTCGGGATGCTGAGGATGTTTGAAGTCATGGCGCAGGATTATTTTCGTGTGATCCGCGTCTTCCGGGACACAGCTGAGGCAGAGGCGTGGCTGGTTTCGCAGAAGCAACAGTCAATCCAACCGCGTCCCTGACGCCTCGTGCCGAAACTGTTCCCTTATTCCTTCTGGACGAATCGTGATCACTATCCCGATCACTTCATTGCCCTTATTGCCGGCCTGCACCGGGACCTTTACCAGCGGGATACACTTTGCAACGGGCAAGGGCGGGTTTTCGGCCGATGGCAACTTCAGGAATCCGGACACCGCGTTGCGGCGTTTCTGCACGATGCACTTCCGCGTCCTGCTGCGCGGTTCGCATGTACTAACGGCACATTGACCGCGCCGCCGTTCAAACGTAAAGTGCCACTCAATGTTGTTTCCAACCGTCCGCAGTTTTCTTGGCGGATGCTTCCAACCTCGGGCTGCTCAAGCCCCAGGGCGCAACTGAAGTCGCACGAACAGCATGACGCCACCTATCTGGCCGGCGTGTGCTCGCTCGAGTGAATAAAGCACGGCGCCATCGTCTCTCAACCATCCGGCATTAGCCGGAGTGTGTCTGGCCAGCCAAGGAGAGAGTTCCAATGAAAAAATGGACATCAAGTCGACTAACTTTGCTTCTCACCCCGCTTCTCACACTTTCGATGGTTTCAATCGGAGCATGGGCGCAACAGGACCCAGGCCCGCGGCCCGGTCCCGCGACAGCGGGCGGCCCGTACCCCACTCTTAATGCCAACGAGCAGGCTTTCTTCAGCCAGGCATTTCTGCGGTTTCAGGAGGTAGACACAGTCACAGGAACCAGCACAGGACTGGGGCCGACATTCAACGGCAACAGTTGCAACATGTGCCATGCGCAGCCGGCCATCGGCGGCTCGAGCCCGGGTCTGAGCAGCCCGCAGAATCCGGTTCCGAATCCGCAGGTCGCGCTGGCTACGCTTGACGGAGCCAGCAACGTGGTCCCTTCGTTCATCAGCGCTAGCGGTCCGGTGCGCGAGGCTCGCTTCATTCAAAACGCAAATGGCACGCTGGATGGCGGGGTTCATGGGTTGTATACCATCGAGGGACGCGGGGATGCTCCAGGTTGCACTCTGGCGCAGCCCAATTTCGCGCAGCAGGTGGCCGCCAACAACGTAATTTACCGCATCCCGACTCCTCTTTTCGGGCTGGGCCTGGTCGAGAACACTCCGGATGCCATTCTGCAAGCCAACTTGGCCGCCACACAAACCGCCAGGTCTCAACTCGGCATCGGCGGGACGTTCAACACTAGCGGCAACGACGGTACCATCACGCGCTTCGGCTGGAAGGCACAAAACAAGTCGCTGCTGATGTTCTCCGGCGAAGCCTACAACGTTGAAATCGGAATCTCGAATGAACTATTTCCGAACAAACGCAGCGCCGTGTCGGGTTGTGTATTCAATCCAACGCCCGATGACGCGAGCGACATGCTGAACGGCAATCCGGACAGTCCGAACTACAACACGACCCTCGGGACGGTGTCGGAGATGTCGTCCGATATCGTCAACTTTGCTGCGTTCATGCGGCTCTCGGCGCCCGCCACTCCGGCGCCGCCTACTCCATCCACACAGAGCGGTTCGAATCTGTTCAACAAAATCGGCTGCGCTCTGTGCCACTCGCCCTCGCTGACCACAGCGGGGTCGATTTACACCGGAATGGGCGGAGTAACCTACCAGCCGTACTCGGATTTCGCGCTCCACCACATGGGCCCCGGTCTGGCGGACGGCATCAACCAAGGTGCCGCCGGGCCGGATCAGTTCCGCACGGCTCCATTGTGGGGCGTCGGGCAGCGTCTGTTTTTCCTGCATGACGGACGCACTTCCGACTTGCTGCAGGCGATTAAGGACCATGCCGATTCTGGCAGCAGTTGTGCATCCGTGCGTGCCCGACCGAGCCAACAGCAAAGCTGTGGCTCGGAGGCTGGCTCGGAGGCCGATGCTGTGATCCGAAACTTCAAAGCGCTCAGCCCGTCGCAGGTTCAGGAAATCCTGAACTTCCTGCGCTCGCTATAGGGTGCTTCGAGGTAAGTGCTTCGAGCTGCCAGCTTCGGGCTGCGAGCGAGCCAATCGCCTGCTCGCAGCTCGTGGCTCGTAGCTCGGAGCTAACCCAGGCACTGGACTGTCGCGGGTGGCACTCACACTAACCATGCGGCGATCCTTTCCATTTCTCTTCCTCGTGAAATGCTAAGATTTCCGGGTGCGACTGCGCGGCAAACTCAAGAGGGTCACGCACGCGGCGGGAAAGCCCGCAGCGGGGAAAACTCGCGCGCGCAAGAGTGAGCCGCGTGCCGCGGCGGAACTGGTCATCATTACCGGGATGAGCGGGTCGGGGAAGGCTTCGGCGCTGAAGGCGTTCGAGGATCTTGGCTACTACTGCGTGGACAATCTGCCGGTGGAGCTGATTCCACGGTTTGCCGAGCTGGCTTTGCAGTCGGGAGAGATTCCGCGGACCGCGCTGGTGGTGGACGTGCGCGAGGGTTCGCAACTGGAGAAGCTGCCGGCGATTCTTAAGTCGGTGAAGCGGATGCTGCCGACGCGGGTGATTTATCTGGAGGCGAGCGACGCCGCGTTGCTGCGCCGCTACAGCGAGACGCGGCGGCCGCATCCGCTGGGGACAGGCACGACGGTTCGGGCATCGCTCGGAGCCGAACGGCGGCATCTGCGGGCGCTTCGCAAGATCGCCGACCTGGTCATCGACACCTCCAAGTTTAATGTTCATGAACTGCGGGCGCACCTGACCGACAGGTTCAAGGAGCACTCCGGGAGCCAGCAAGCGATTCTGGTATCGTGCGTGAGTTTCGGATACAAACACGGTGTGCCGGACGATGCCGACCTGGTGTTCGATGTGCGCTTTCTGCCCAACCCTCATTTCGTGCCGGAGTTTCGCGCGCTGACGGGACGCGATCCTAGGGTTGCGAAATACATCCGCTCGTTTCCGCAGACGCAGGAGTTCATTAACCGCATCTCGGAACTGCTGATCTACTTGCTGCCGCATTACATCCGCGAGGGGAAGAGCTATCTAACCATCAGCTTCGGATGCACGGGCGGACAGCACCGCTCGGTGATGATCGCGGAAGATGTAAGCAAGCGGCTGCGGAAAGCGGGACACAAGGTGAAGGTCGTGCATCGGGACAGTCCGAAGTAGGTGCTGGGCTGAAGTTGTGTGGTGACTGGGCTCCGCCCCGTGCAAGCGGGGCATAGCCCCGCTTCCACACAATCGCTACCGGGAATCACATGTAGAATTGGCGATACCACGCATGGCAACTTCCACAGTGGCGGGCGCGAAGAGCGAAGGAACGTCGGCCAAGCCCGGCCCGCCTCGTCCCATCACACGCCTGTTGCTTTACGTGTTGCCTTACTGGTGGCAGTTTCTCGCTTCGGTGCTGCTGATGGCGATGGTGGGGCTGCTGGACGCGGGCCGGGTTCTGCTGATCGGCCCAATTTTCGACAGCGTATTGAATCCCGGCTCCCAGGGAAAGACCATCCCTTTGTTCAGGCTGCCGGGGAGCGAGCGCATTCTGAACCTTCAACAGCTGGTCCCATCCCATTTTCACAATCCATGGACGATGGTTGCCTTCGCGCTGGTGACAGCAACGGTGCTGAAGGGGATCTTCGACTACGTGGGAACTTTCCTCGTAAACTACGCCGGCTTTGGCATGATCACGGACCTGCGAGACGATTTGTACAACGCTATCCTGCGGAGTTCGTCGGCGTTTTTCACGAAACACACCACGGGCACCCTGCTCTCGACGATCGTCAACGATATCGAGAAGGTGCAATTCGCGATGTCGAGTGTGCTGGCGGAATTCCTGCAGCAGTTTTTTACATTTGTATTTATTGCGGCGGTGGTGGTTCAGCTCGGAGGGAAGCTGGCGTGGGTTTTGGTGCTTTTCCTTCCCGTGATCCTGTATTCGTCGAGAAAAATCGGCCGGCAAGTACGCAGCACGACGAGAGGCGGACAGGACAAGCTGGCCGAGATCCAGAACATTCTGCACGAGACCATTACCGGTAACCGGATCGTCAAGGCGTTTGGCATGGAGAACTGGGAAGTGGGGCGCTTCCGCGCCGCTGCGCGACGGCTGTTCCGGGCAAATCTGCGGCTGGTGGCGGCGTTCGCCATCAGTTCTCCTCTCATGGACATTCTGGGCTCGATCGCCGTCGCGCTCTTGGTGCTGATGGGCAGGGACCGGATTAACCACCACGTTTTCACGGCGGGGACATTTCTGGCCTTCATCGTGGCCGTGTTCAAGCTGTACGATCCGGTGCGCAAGTTCGCGCAGTTCAACAACAATTTTCAGCAGGCGGTGGGCGCGTCGTCGGAAATTTTCCGCTTCATGGATATGGAAGATGAAGTGCGCGAGAAGCCGGCTGCCAAGCGCATGGGGAAGTTTGGGCGCGCCATCCGGTTTGCGGACGTGTCCTTCTCTTATTCCAAGTCCAATTCCTCCAATGGCAGCGCCGGGGATTCACCGGCTGTGCTGCATGGCATCAATCTGGAAGTGAAAGCGGGTGAGGTGCTGGCGGTGGTGGGGTCGAGCGGCGCGGGCAAGAGCACGCTCGTGCACCTGATTCCGCGCTTCTTTGACGTGAGCGGCGGGCGCATTCAGATCGACGACAGCGATGTGCGCGATGTGACCCTGGAGTCGCTGCGCTCGCAGATCGGAATTGTCACGCAGGAGACGGTGTTGTTTAACGACACGGTGAGGAACAATATCGCCTACGGGCAGCCCCACGTTTCGCAGAAGCGGGTGGAAGAAGCGGCGCGCGCGGCGCATGCGTATGAATTCATTCGCGGGCTTCCGGAGGGGTACAACACGATGATCGGGGAACGCGGGGTGCGGCTTTCGGGCGGCGAGCGGCAGCGCATCGCGATTGCGCGGGCGATTCTGAAAGATGCGCCGATTCTGATTCTGGATGAGGCGACGTCAGCGCTGGACAGCGAATCCGAATCATTGGTGCAATCGGCGCTGCAAAATCTCATGACCGGGCGTACTGTGTTTGTGATCGCACATCGGCTTTCGACGGTGCGCCGCGCGGATCGTATTGTGGTGCTCGATAACGGCACGATCAGCGACATTGGCGCGCATGAAGACCTGATGCAAAAGTTGGGTACATACCGGCGGCTTTACGAATTGCAATTTGCCGAGGCGGATGCGCCGAAGGCAGTGTAGACGTGGGGACAGCCGCCCTCGGCTGTCCGGCGGAGCGTAGCTCCGCAAGAGTTAGAGACGGAAAGCTGCCGCGCTTCGCGCGGCGGACAGCCGAGGGCGGCTGTCCCTACGTGATTCGGACGAATTTTTTATGCCACTTCGCTCCATGACGGGATTCGCGCAGGTCAAAGGGCAGGTCGATGCCCAGTTGGCGTTTGCCCTGTCGCTGAAATCCGTGAATCATCGTTTTCTGGATCTTCACTTCCGGTTGCCGTCCGATACTGACGCGCTGGAAATGAAGCTGCGCCGGATTTTGAAAGAGAAAATGGCTCGCGGCCACGTGGAAGTGATCCTGAGCCTGGAGCGCTCGGGCACAAACGGAGTTGCGCTGAACCGGCAGCTGATTGCCGGCTACGTGGAGGCGTTCCGCGCGGCATCCGAAGAATTCGGGGTCGAGGGTGAACCGGATTTGAACGTGGTTCTGAGGATGCCGGGCGCAATGGATTCGGGAGCCGAGAAATCGGGTGACGAACTGGAGAGCGCAGTGATGGCGCGAGTGGAAGAAGCGCTTTCGCGGCTGAATGAGATGCGCGAAGAAGAAGGCCGGAGCATCAGCAAGGAGTTGCGCGCCCGCATGGCGAGTCTGCAAAAAGCGGCGTCGGGCGTGGAAGCCCATCGCACCACCATTCTGCGCAGCTATTCGGAAAGGCTGCAGTCGCGCATGGCGGAATTGCTCGGCGCGCAGGTGGACAGAGAACGGGTTCTGCAGGAAGTGGCGGTGCTGGTGGATCGCAGCGACATCCAGGAAGAACTGGTCCGGCTGAATGCCCACGTGAAACATTTTCTCGGGTTGCTCGACCAGAGCGGCGAAGTGGGCAAGAAGATGGACTTCCTGCTGCAGGAAATGAATCGCGAGGCGAACACGCTGCTTTCGAAGACCTCGGGACTGGCGGGCGAGGCTCTGAAGATTACGGAGATGGGTCTGCTGATGAAGTCGGAGATCGAGAAGGCGCGGGAGCAGGTACAGAATCTGGAATGAGCCTTCTTCAGTCGAGATCAAAGATGAGCATTGTTTACATCGTTTCCGCGCCGTCGGGATCGGGTAAATCCACGCTGGTGAACGAACTGTTCAAAATGGTTCGTCGCCTGGACTTTTCGATTTCCTACACCACGCGCCCGCCGCGCGGAAGTGAGCAGAACGGCAAGGAATATTTTTTCGTCTCACGAAAAGAATTTGAAGCCATGATCGCGGCCAACGAGTTTCTGGAGCACGCGGATGTCTTCGGAAACTATTACGGCACGGCGCGGCGGTTTCTGCGCGAGGCCGAGGAGCGCGGCAATGACCTGCTGCTGGACATCGATGTGCAGGGGGCGAGACAGATCAAACAGAACATCCCGGACGCGGTGAGCATCTTCATTCTTCCGCCGGACCGGGAGAAGCTGGAATGGCGGCTGCGGAACCGGGGGCTGGATTCGGAGGAGGTAATCCGTCGCCGGTTGGACACGGC
Source organism: uncultured Acidobacteriaceae bacterium (assembly GCA_963747545.1). Taxonomy (GTDB): domain Bacteria; phylum Acidobacteriota; class Terriglobia; order Terriglobales; family Acidobacteriaceae; genus Acidiflorens. Next base: position 1,904,973 of record CAVVFQ010000007.1, read on the forward strand.
CCGACGTGAGATTGAGAATTACTCGAAATACGACTACATTTTAGTTAACAACCTGCTGGAGCAATCGGCGGACCAACTGAGGGATATAGTGCTGGCCGAACGGTTACTACGCAGCGGGACGCGACCTTCCGGGGAAGATGCCCAGCGAGTGGCGGCCGCGCAGGCTTGCCGGTTGGAAGCGGCACGGGAGCGGGTGCAGCCGATTCTGGCTTCATTTAACCCGCAGGCGGTAAAAGGAACTTGAAGTTTTTGGGGGAGAGAGTATGAAGCTGATTGAAGGATTCGATAGTAACTACCGGTACATTCTGGTAGCGGCGCGGCGGGCACGGCAACTGCAAGGCGGCGCGCCGCCGGTGATCGATACCGGATCGCGCAAACCCTGCCGCATCGCGCAGGACGAAATCAAGGCTGGCAAAGTGAAGTGGCTGATTCCGGAGATTCCGAAGTTGCCAGTAGTGGCGGCTGGCGAGATTCTCAACAAGGTGTTTCCGGAAGACGCGTAGAGATATTTGTGTAGAGGCGGGGCTTGCCCCGTCTCCGCCGCGGGCGACGCGCGGTTGAATCTCGCGCCCGGCGGCGGCATCAATTCTATAGGCTGGTCTGGACCATGAAGCCAGGGCCGCCGTCTTCCTGCTATGAAAATTGCGCTGGGCGTGTCCGGTGGGATTGCAGCTTATAAGGCGGCGGAAATCGTGCGCCTGCTGCAGGACCGCGGCATTGCTGTGCAAGTCGTGATGACCCGTTCGGCCCAGGAATTTGTTCGTCCTCTTACCTTCGCCGCGCTCTCCGGAGAAAAAGTTATTACCGATATGTTTGGCTACACATCTGGTTCCGAAGCCGAACCGGCGCGAGTCGAGTCTCCGAACATCGAGTCGGCGATCGAGCATATTGCCATTGCGCAGACGATAGACGCGCTGCTGGTGGCTCCGGCAACAGCCGATGTGCTCGCGCGCTTCGCGCAGGGAATCGCGAACGATTTTCTGAGCACTCTTTATCTCGCGACCACCGCTCCGGTGGTGGTGGCTCCGGCGATGAACGTCAACATGTGGAATCACGCAGCCACGCAGGCGAATCTGGAAATTTTGCGCCAGCGTGGGGTTCGCATCGTTGAGCCCGGCCAGGGCTACCTTGCCTGCGGCATGACCGGCGCCGGCCGGTTGGCCGAGAACGAAACGATTGTAGCGGCGGTGCTGGAGGCGCTGGGCGCGTCGCAGGATCTGGCGGGCGAGACCGTGCTGGTGACGGCAGGGCCGACGCGGGAAAAAATTGATCCGGTGCGCTACTTGACCAACCGGTCGAGCGGGCGCATGGGCTATGCCATTGCCGAAGCGGCGCTGCGTCGTGGAGCGCGCGTGCTGCTGGTGAGCGGCCCGACTGCGCTTGCCGCTCCAGGAGCGGCCGAAGTGACGCCGGTCGAAACCGCGGAAGAGATGCTGGCGGCAGTTTTGAAATTACTTCCTGAAGCCACGGTAGTGATCAAGACGGCGGCCGTAGCGGACTTCCGGCCGAAAGCGGCGTCGGATCAAAAGATCAAGCGCAAGGGCGACGTGACGCTGGAACTGGAACCGACGGCGGATATTCTGACGGCCGTGACGCGCCTGAAAACTTCACAAGTTGTCGTGGGATTTGCCGCCGAGACGGAAAACGTGCTGGAAAACGCGCGTAAGAAACTGGCGTCGAAGTCGCTCGACGCCATCGTCGTCAACGACGTTTCGCGTGAGGGCATAGGCTTTGACTCCGACCGTAACGCGGTCACGATCATTTCGCAGAGCGAAGTCATCGAGGTTCCCGAAACCTCCAAATGGGAAGTTGCGCAGCGCGTGCTCGACCAGGTCGTGAAGCTGCGGAAGCGTAGTGGCGTGACTGTCCGCTAAACAAACCAAGCACGGAGTCACGAAGGCACAGAGAAAACCGGATCCTTTTCTTCGGGTTTCTCTGGGACTCTGTGTTTCTGTGGCGAAAAGTTGTTATGCTTGTCCGCAATGCCCCGCACCCTTGACCCTGAACTTCGCCGCGCCCTTGCCGCGCGCATTCGCTATTACAACGAAATGGGGATCTACGATTTTTACCGGCGTCCTTCGTCGGAACACGCTGGGGAAGTTGCGGGGTCGATTGCAGTGGACGAACAAGAAGCAAACATTTTGGAGCACATACTTCAGCCAGGAGAAGAGATGAGTCCACGGAAGGCCACGGCAGTCGCAAGGCCGATTGCAGTTGACGAGAATATGTTCGGGGCGATCGCGCTGAAGCCCGAGCAGAGTGTGAGCGATCCGGTAAAGGCGCTGAAGATCATCCGCGAAGACCTAGGCGACTGCACGCGCTGCGTGCTCCACAAGCAGGGACGAAAGCAGATTGTGTTTGGCGTTGGGAATCCGAAGGCGGAGTTGATGTTCGTGGGCGAGGGGCCGGGAGCCGACGAAGATGCGCAGGGCGAGCCCTTCGTGGGACGCGCCGGGCAACTGCTCAACAACATGATCAAGGCGATGGGAATTTCGCGCGAGCAGGTTTACATCGCGAACATCGTGAAATGCCGTCCACCGGGCAATCGCACGCCGGAGCGCGAGGAATGCGACACCTGCTCCCCGTTTCTGATGCGGCAGATCGCGGTGGTCAAGCCGAAGGTAGTGGTGGCACTCGGAGCGGTGGCGGCGAAGACGCTGCTGGCGATGAGTGCGTCGATGATGCAACTGCGCGGACGTTTTTACGAGTTCCGGCCAACGGGCATTCGTATCAACGACCCTGATTGGGATGGATGCAAGCTGGCGGTCACCTACCATCCAGCGTTTCTGTTGCGTGATCCGCGGCAGAAGGGCGAGGCGTGGAAGGATTTGCAGATGGTGATGAAGGAACTGGGAATGAAAGCGCCAAAATCAAACGCGTAGGGGACGGCCCCCTTCGGCCGTCCAGCGGAGCGAAGCTCCGCCGTTTCGCTGTGAACTATGACATCCGACATCCGCACGGTCAGCAAAGCAACCGCCGAGCATTACATCTGGGGCAACGGCTGTGATGGCTGGCACCTGGTAAAGAATCCGCAGCTGAGTGTTATTCAGGAGCGCATGCCCGCGGGTACGGCCGAGGTTCGCCACTTCCACCATCACGCGCAACAGTTCTTCTACATTCTTGCGGGCAAAGCCGTCATGGAAGTGGATGGTCGCCGGATGGCGCTGATTGCTGGCGAGGGGATTTGGATTCCGGCGGGAACTTCACACCAGATAAGGAATGAATCGAGTGATGAGGTTCATTTCTTGGTAGTTTCGCAGCCGCCTTCGCATGGGGATCGGGAAGTTCTGCCGTGGAGTTGAATGTGTCAATCAGGCCACTTCAGCCCCGTCTTTTGAAGTCCCGCTTCATCGCTGCCACCAGGCATGTCGCCGACGGAAAGCCTGAAAAAGAACTCGGCATCGAGCAAATCCTTCTTGCTTGCTTCCGGAGTCGGCCGAATCTTTGAATACCACTCACCATGGATTTCAAACGTCTTGTTCGGATCCTTACGCAGCATGAAGAGATGATTCCCGTCCCAGTGAGCGGTTCCGGTGAAGACGGCGGATTCGTCTTGTTCGTCTGTGAGAACGAGAGCTATTCGTTTTCCGTTGAGTTCAGCCAAGTCCACGTGGCCATTGTATAGCGGGTGGTAGCATTTCCTCAGTCGGCGAGGCGCCGACCCTGACTTCCACATGCCCCTCTTCTGCGACGTCGCTCTCGCCGTGTTGCTCTGGTGATCGCCGCTGGTGCCGGCATTCGCAGTTTGCTATACGCCGCAGAGCCACACTCTCGGGGTTAGAGGTCTAACGGGCGCTCGCGAGTTCGGCGCTATCAGCAACCCTACGGGGCTTGATCCCTCTGCCGATTCCGCTTCCCTCCGCGATTCTCAGGTCGTAGTCATTTTGAAGATTGAGCCAAAACTGCGCAGGCAGGCCGAAGTACTTCCCCAAGCGGATGGCAGTGTCAGCACTGATGGCCCGGTCTCCGCGGACGACTTCGTAGATACCGGCGAAATTGATCGCCTTTGCCAGCGCATAGGCGCTTACGCCCATAGGCTCCATGAACTCGGTTCTGAGAATTTCACCCGGATGAACTGCAAATACTTTTCTCGATTTGGTCATGGTTGCTTCCTCTAGTGATAATCGACGATCTCCACCTCGAAAACGTTTGCGTCCCGCCACACGAAACACAGGCGATATTGATCATTGATTCGAATGCTGTATTGTCCAGCGCGGTTTCCGCGAAGCGCTTCCAATTGATTCCCCGGAGGCACCCGCAAATTGTCAAGTGTGAGCGCTGCGTTCAAGATGGCGAGTTTCTTGAAGGCCCTCAGCTGCAGTTTCGCCGGAAGACGCCGGCTTCGACCAGACTGCCACAGCTTTTCCGTTTCCTTGTCCCGGAAACTCGCGATCATTTCACTCTATACTAACGTAACGCGATACTACTGTCAAGCAGCAGTATCGTATGAATGCGGTAGGATTTGATCAGCGCCCACATGCCCCTCTTCTGCGACGTCGCTCTCGCTGTGCCCCTCGACAGGGTGTTTACCTACGCCGTTCCTCCGGGCATGGAGCCGGTGGTGGGTGGGCGGGTGCTGGTACCGTTCCGGCAGCAACGGCTGTCCGGTATTGTGGTGGAGTTGCATGACCGTCCTCCGCAAGTTCAGACGAAAAAGGTGATCGAGGCTCTCGACCTCTCGCCGGTTCTCGATGAACAACTGCTGAAACTCGGGAAGTGGATTGCCGATTATTATCTCGCGCCGGTGGGTGAAGTGTTTCGCGCCATGCTGCCGCTCTCCGCCGAGTTTAAACGCTCGGTTGCTTATCGCATCACCGACCAGGGCCGGATGGCGCTGCATCTGGCGGGGATGTCGGGGTCTCCGGCGCGGTCGAAGCGAACTCCGGATGAGCAGTTGGTCGAATTTCGCGTGCTTGATTATTTGGCGGAGCGGGAGAACGTACGCGAAGAGAGATTGCGCGGGGCGACGCGGGCGGGCCGGGCGCTGCTCGCAGGGATGGTGCGGAAGAAGTGGATTGCGCGCGAGGATGTGTCGGCGGCGCGGGACGCGGCGCGACTGGTGAAAGTCGCGGTTTTGTTGAGGGCAGAACCACGCACTCCAGTAGAGACGGGGCTTGCCCCGTCTCTGCCAGCAGCGGTCTCGCCTCTTCGGGACGGCCCGGAGGCCCGTCACCTCTCGAATCCGGCGAAGAAGCTCAACGAGAACCAGCGCACGCTGGTTGAGACTCTCGCGGCGGCAGGCGGGCGCTTGCCGGTCGAGGCTCTACGCGGGCTGGATGTGCCTCGCACTACGCTCGGTACCCTGGTGCGGCGCGGATTGATTGAGGTTGTCGATGAGCCGCAGGACTTCACGGCTTCAAAGCTTAAGCCGCGGCAGTCTCCGTTTGAATTCGAATTCGGCGCGGCGCAGAAAGAAGCGCTGGTGAAGATTGGCGATGCCGTCGGCTCGCGCAAGTTTGCCGGCTTGCTGCTGCACGGCATCACGGGGTCGGGAAAGACGGCGGTGTATCTCGCTTGCATGCGGCAGGTGCTCGACGCGGGGCGGTCGTCGATCTTGCTGGTTCCTGAAATTGGTCTGACTCCGGCGGTGGCGGCGGATTTGCATCAGGTATTCGGCGATGAGGTTGCCATTCTGCATTCGGGCCTGTCGGCCGCGGAGCGGGCGGAGCAATGGCATCGCATACGGCGCGGCGAGGCGCGGGTGGTGGCGGGAACGCGGTCGGCGGTGTTCGCACCGGTCAGCGATCTGGCGCTCATCATTGTCGATGAGGAGCAGGATTCGTCGTACAAGCAGGAGGAGACGCCGCGCTATCACGCGCGCGATGTGGCGGTAATGCGCGCGAAAATGGCGGGCGCGGTTGTTGTGCTGGGTTCGGCCACGCCTTCGCTCGAGTCGTACTACAACGCTAAGAAAAATAAATATGCGCTCGTCGAGTTACCGGATCGGGTGGAGATGCGTCCGCTGCCAGAAGTCGAGATTGTGGACATGCGGCAGGAATTTCAGGAGACGGGACAGGAGCAGGTGATTTCGCGCAAACTGGCGGAGGAGATCCGCGAGCGATTGGAGAAAAAAGAGCAGGTCATGGTGCTGCTCAACCGGCGCGGATATTCTCCGGTGGTGTTGTGCCGCGCTTGCGGCAAGACTTTGCAGTGCAAGAACTGCGCCGTCTCGATGACGCATCACAAACGCGAGCGCAAGATGGAATGCCATTATTGCGGGCATATCGAGCGCATCCCCGACAAGTGCGCGCACTGCGGCAGCGAGTACGTTTATTTTGTCGGGACGGGATCGGAGAAGCTGGAAGAGTTGCTGCACGGCATGTTTCCTCAGGCCAGAATCGGGCGGCTGGATCGCGATACGGTGCGCGGACGCGAAGACTTCGAGCACGCGCTCAACGCGCTGAATGAAGGAGCGCTCGACATGCTGGTGGGCACGCAAATGATCGCGAAAGGCCACGACATCCACGGCGTGACGCTGGTTGGCGTAATCGGCGCGGATATGGCGCTGGGGCTGCCCGATTTCCGCGCGGCGGAGAGAACGTTTCAGTTGTTGACGCAGGTGGCCGGGCGCGCCGGGCGCGGACAGTCTCCGGGGAAAGTTGTGTTGCAGACTTATTTTCAGGATCACTACGCGGTGCAGTTTGCGGCGCGGCATGACTTTGCCGGGTTCTATGAAAAAGAACTGCAATTCCGCGCCTGGATGCACTATCCGCCATATAGCGCGATTGCGAATGTGCTCATCCGCTCCGAGAAGTTGGACGAAGCGCTGACGTGGGCGGGCGAACTCGGACGCTGGTTCGAAAAGACGAAGCATGAAGGCATTCGCGTACTCGGCCCGGCGGCGGCGCCGATCACGCGTTTGAAACGCGATTACCGCTATCACTTCATTCTGAAGTCTCCCAGTCGCGAAAAGATGAACGTGCTTCTGCGAGCAATGCTGGCGGAAGCCGCGGCACGAAAGATTCCGCGCACGCAGGTGATCGTCGATGTGGACGCGGTGTGGTTAATGTAGGGGCGTCGTTGGTCGTTCGTCGCTGGTCGTCCGCGAGGCGACACAGAGACACACGTCCTCCCCCGGCGAAACGCGGGGCAAGGATTACTTCCCAGGCAAGAAGCGCCGAACGCCGTCGCGCAGGTTGTGCAATTTGTCTCGGCTTCCGTCGCGGATGTCCGGCCAGACTTCTTGCCAGGCTTCTCGGCCGGAGCTATGCGAAAAGGGTGCGGGACTAAACGCCAAGACCAACATAACAACTGCAAAGGCAGCGAGCCACTTGCGTGCGGTGGAAATGCCCGGACGCCGAGGAATTGGTGGATGGTGGCTCGTTAGCCACAACACAACTGCCCAAAGCAGCCAGCCAAGCCAGCAATATTTGGCAAGTGGAATGAGCGCGAACACAACGGCCAGGGAGACCCACCGATGCAGTTTTGGAAACGCCGAGAATAGAATGTGCCCACCGTCGAGTTGGCCCCCTGGCAACAGGTTCAGCGCGGTGGCGAACATTCCCACCCACCCAGCGACCGCGATCGGATGCAAGGACAAAGATGTCAGCGGCGTGGTCAAGTGCAGAAGACGGGCTGCGAAGTGAAAAGCGAGGGGGAACCCCGGCTCAAAGTCGGGTGGTGCGCTGCCGAACGCCAGCGGGTGGGACAACGAGAGTCCTACCAGGACAGCCGCGCATGAGGGGATAAAGCCCGCAATCGGACCCGCAATCCCGATATCGAACAATGCAGCGCGATTGGGGATGGGGCCCTTAATGCGGATGAAAGCTCCAAACGTCCCGATCAAGCTCGGAAATGGAATAAAAAATGGCGGAGTGGCATACACGCGATAATGCCGGGCATAAAAGTAATGTCCCATCTCATGCGCGAAGAGAATGAACATCAGCGTGAGCGAGAAAGGGAGGCCCAGCAACAGTTCGGATGGATGTGCAATCCAGGTCACGAACGGCGAAAGAAAATCTTCATCGGGCAAGAACAACGGTTGGTTGTGAAGGTAATGGAGCTCCATCCTCCCGCCAACGACCGTCGTGCTGAACAGGGTCAGAAGCAAAAACAATCCATAGAGCCACCAGCGCGGACGCGGCGGCGGCGTAACCCAGACATCTGGCTGGGGTTGCTGGTCCCACTCGAGGGTTGCCGGAAAGGGGGATGTGGGTTCGGACATACAAATCTGAGGTCAGAGGTTAAAGGTCAGATTGCAGAGGTGGAACCATTGCGGGATTTACCTCTGCAATCTGACCTCTGCCCTCTGCAATGGCGAAGGCAGCTAGTCAATCGATTGCAGTTCCTTGCCGGGCTTGAAGCGGACCGCTTTGCCCGGCGGAATGGAAACTTCGGCGCCGGTGCGTGGGTTGCGTCCGATTCCGGTCTTGCGCGGACGCACGTTGAACACTCCGAAACCGCGCAGTTCAATGCGATCGCCGGTGGAGAGCGCCTTCTTCATGCTCTCGAACACGGTTTCGACCGCCAGCTCCGCCTTGGTCTTGGTGATCCCGGTGCGGTTGACCACTTCGTTGATGATGTCGAGCTTAATCACGGTATCCCCTGTCTCCCCGAGGATTGGTTTTCCTCAAGTTATTGATGCTAAGGGGGATAAGCGAGATTGTCAACCGGGGGACCAATCTCGTAATATGGCAGCACCAGCCGAGAGAATTTGTAATTGGTGATTTGTAATTTGTGATTGAAACCCTGCCCATTCGGCTTTCAGTCCCCTGCACAAAATTACCAATTACAAATTACCAATCACAAATCCCAAGGAGTTTCATGATCAAGAGTGACCGCTGGATCCGGCGCATGGCGCAGGAGCACGACATGATTAATCCGTACTCGGAAAAGCAGGTGAGCGCGGGAGTGATTTCCTACGGCGTGTCGAGCTACGGATACGACTTGCGCGTGGCCGACGAGTTCAAGATTTTTACCAACGTCAATAGCACGGTTATCGACCCCAAGCATTTCGACGAACGCTCGTTCATTTCGGTGAACTCGGATGTCGCCATCGTCCCGCCGAATTCGTTTGCGCTGGCGCGGTCGGTGGAGTACTTCAAGATTCCGCGCGATGTGCTGACCATCTGCGTGGGCAAATCGACCTACGCGCGCTGCGGGATCATCGTCAACGTCACGCCTTTCGAACCGGAGTGGGAAGGCTTCGTCACCCTCGAGATCTCAAACACCACGCCGCTGCCAGCGAAAATCTACGCCAATGAAGGGCTGTGCCAGATTCTCTTCTTCCAGTCGGACGAAGTCTGCGAGGTCAGCTACAAGGATCGCAAGGGAAAATACCAGTCGCAGAAGGGGATTGTGCTGCCGAAGCTGTAGGAAAGTTGTCAGCCATCGGCTCTCAGCTTTCAGTTCGAGCCCGTGTCACTCGCTGGCTTAGCCGTTGATGAGTGCTCCGCGAACCATTCCAAGACTCTCCGCTCGAATTCTTGCGGCGCGGCCTCGTGCGCTCCGGTGTGGAAAGCACCGGGTACCTTCCAAACCACAACGTCAGACGGGTTTTTCGCCTGGATCAGGTCGGAATGGTACGGAGGGATGTTGCTGTCGTCGAGTCCGTGGATGAGCAGCACCGGAATTTTACTGCCGACGACAGCTTGTTCTGGCGAAGCATCTTCCATATCAAAGCCATAACGTAAGCGGACATATAGAAATCCGGCATTAACCGCGGGCCGAAAGAGAGTCCTGCCGAGCCATGGCCCAGCGTGAAACGGCTGGCCAAACCGCACATATGCCACCTCGCGAAACGAAGCGAACGGCGACTCGGCCACGACCGCGCAAAATCTAGGCTCTTTCGGGAGCGACTGCAACAACTGTGCTGCGCCCATCGACTCACCGAGTCCGAACATGCAGCGCGGATGTTCTGCCGTTTCAATCCAATTCACCCAGCGGTGAACGTCGTCGGCTTCTTTCAAGCCGTAGGTCGCGAACTCGCCGCTGCTGTTGCCGTGAGCGCGCGCATCGGGGAGCAGAACCATGTAGTGGTGCTGTACCAGCCACCTACCGTACCCATACGTTCCCATGCGGTTGTCGGAAACACCGTGCAGCAGAATGACAGCATCGCCGCTGGGCTCAGATGGGCGCATGAACCAGGCGCGGAGAACCGCGCCATCCGAAGCGACAAGTACCACATCCTGGAATTCTACGTTATCCCTCTGTGCAGCCGCTCTCGCGTTGCGCTCTTCGCTGGGAGTCACGGGATGAGAGGGTGGATGCAGCGCAATCCAGCCCAGTCCAATCCCACTGAATACAGTGCCCGCGATGTAGAGGAACGCCACAACGCAAAGGAATGGCCGAATGAAAGAGTGCCGGCTAGAGGAAAGTTTTTCCACGATAAAGGACTGTGGATGCATGGTAATGGTGATACGGAGGGTTGAAGGAGAAAGTTTAAGAAACTGAGAGCCGAGAGCTGACAGCTGAGAGCTGTGTCCCTATCTCCGCCCGTTCTCGCCTTCCTTGAACATGTACTTGATGGCGGGCTTGTAGATCATCAAATTGGCGGCGCCGCTGCGGTTCAGCTTGATGCAATGTTTGTCGTACCACTCGATATAGCCGTGGACTTCCTCGCCGTCGCGTAACACGATGACCATGGGAGTCTTGGTCTGCATCTGCTTCTGATAATAGAAATTCTCGGCGTTGGTCTGTTCGGTGGGCGCGGTCTTTCTGGGCGGAACGGCGGAACGGTCCCGGTCTTTATCCCTGTCCCTATCCCTATCTCTATCCCTGCGTTCGGGGGGCACGTGGTTGGGCACGTGGTTATTGTGCGCGTGTTCGGCGCGATTGAGGGTCGGCCGGATCAGCTTCCGATTCGCGAAGCTTTCCTGATCGGCGGATGGTTCGGCTGGTATGGAGTCGAGGGCATCTTTCAAATTGCACCACCTGCACGCTGGGCGGGCAGAATATGCCACAACACTTAAGCCTGTAATTGTGGGTCCAGAGGTGTGAACTGAGGGTTACGGTATCACAGCGGGCAGGGGATGACAATATTTTGTGCTGACCGTACCGCTGGCGATACGGTTATGCCCGCACGTGCGGCAAGGCGCCTCTTTCGGCTTCACGAAACGCGCTCCAGCGCGGTCGTGAAGGCGTCGAGCGAGAGCGAGCGCAGCAGGTTGCGGCGCAGTCCGCGCTCGACTTCTCCCAGGCCCTCGGCGGCGCGCTGTACCCAGGCGAAGTCGGCGGATTCGGACAATTTCTTGAGTTCGCCCAGAATATCCGTGTTGCGCACCAGTTGCGCCGCGCCCGATTGCAGGAACACTAAGTCTTCGAGCAGGGAGTAGAGAGTGCGGAGCAGATTGTCGATTTTCTCGCGGCCTTCGGCACCGGGCCGGTAGGTCTCGGTGACTTTGAACAACTCGGTGTGGTCGCTACTGTTGTTGCCGCGGCCCAGGGCGGATTTCAGCATGACGAGCGCGTGGCTGCGAGCGGCGACATAGCTTTCGAGATCGAAGGATAAAGCGCGTCCGACCGCGCCTTCGCTCAGGCGAGCGACCAGCGCGCGCTGCCGCGGATTCCAGGCGGGACGAAGCTTGGCGAGGCGGCTTTCAATCTCCGTAAAAGGAAGCCCGCCCAGGTGGAAGGTCATGGATCGGGAACGAATCGTGGGTAGTAGTTCTCCCGCGTTTTCGGTCAGCAGAAAAATGGTGGCGAACTCGGGTGGTTCTTCTAGAACTTTGAGCAGCGAGTTGGCCGCTTCTTTCATGAAGGCCGAGCTGGTGAAGATGTACACGCGCTCGCGAGCTTCCGCGGGGCGATAGTAAATGGTCTCGATTACGTGGCGAACCTGGTCGACTTTGATCATCATTTGCGGTGGGTCGGGCGGAACGATGAGCACGTCGGGGTGGGTCTGGACGAAGAGGCGGGTTTCTTTCTTATCCGCGTCGCGCAGATTTTCGCGGGCCTCGACGGCTTCGGCGAAGCGGGAGTCCAGGTCTTCGGATTGCGCAATGCGCGTGCAGTTCGAGCAGTGTCCGCAGAAATCAGGCAAGGCGTCGCCTACCATCCCTCCCCCGGGGACGGTCAATGGCTGCTCCAGGCAGTTCATCGCGCGGGCGAGCATGAGCGCCAGCGTGTATTTGCCCGATCCGTGCGCTGCGGAAAGAATGACGGCGTGCGGAAAGCGGTTGCGCGCCAGCATCTCGCGCAGGCGATGGATGGTTTCCGGGTTTCCAGCGAAATCAGAAAAGGGCATAAGAAAGCTTCTGGCCACTAGCTAGAAGCTAGAAGCTCGTAGCTGGGTTTCAGATCTTCAGCTTCTTCCGCACCAACTCCATGATAACCGCATGCGTCTCGCTCGGTGTGCCGCGCGCGTTGACAACCTGCACTCGCTGCGGCTCGCGGGCCGCTATTGCCAAGTAGGCTTGGCGTACACGTCCGAAGAAAGCCCGACTTTCCTGCTCAAAGCGGTTCTCGTCTCTTTCCTTGCCTCTTTCCGATCGCGCGCTTTTGTGCTTGCGATTGCGACGGCGCGCCCGTTCGACGCTGAAAGCCACTTCATTGTCCAGCAAGACGGTCAGGTCGGGTTGCAGATTGCCGCAGAGGATTTCATGCATCTCGAGCACCGGGTTCGAACCCAGCTTGCGGCCACCACCCTGGTAAGCCTCGGTCGAGTCAGTGAAGCGATCGCAGAGCACGATGCGTCCTTCGGCAAGCGCGGGCAGAATCACCTCGTGAATATGCTGGGCGCGCGAAGCGAACATGAGCGCCATTTCAGTGAGCGGAGAAAGTCCCGAGGTGGCGGAGTGCAGCAATACTTCGCGAATCCTTTCGCCGGTGGTGGTGCCGCCCGGTTCGCGGGTGATGGTGACGGAAAGGCCGTGGGCGCGCAGGGAACGTGCCAACTTCTCGACTTGGGTGCTCTTGCCGCTGCCGTCGAGACCTTCGAAGGTAATAAATTTTCCGCGTGCGGGCACGTCGGAGATGATAGCAGGACGACAGCAGGAGCGAAGCAGGCCGCGAGAGCCTGCCGGCATTAGCCGCAGCGGCGACCCGACCGGGCAGGCTGATATATTGAACGTGCTGTCCTATTGGCGTCGCTGTGGGACGACTCGATAATTCCGGAGGGGGAATGGGAAAAGGCTCGCGTTGTGGGGTGAGGGATTTTTGTTGTCTGGCAATTATTCTGTTGATGTCGTTTTCAGCTTTTGGGGCAAATGGTCCGACCGTCACGCTCTCTGTGGACGCGTCGGAAGCGCCGCGCAAGATAATCCACGCGCAATTGCGCATTCCGGCTAAGCCGGGCACGCTCACCCTCTATTATCCGAAGTGGATTCCGGGCGAGCATGGGCCGACGGGTCCGATCACGGATTTGACTGGCCTGAAATTTACTGCGAGCGGAAAGGCGCTGAAGTGGCGGCGCGATCTGCTGGACGGTTTTACTTTTCACGTGGAAGTTCCGGCGGGCGAGAACGAAGTGGTTGCGAATCTCGATTACGCTTCACCCGTGTCGGATGAGCCTGGTTACACCGCCGGAGTGTCCGCGACGGAGAAGTTGTACATCGTCAGCTGGAACACGCTGTTGCTCTATCCCGCGGGGTACGGCTCCGATCAGCTCACGTACAGCGCGAGCTTGCGGCTGCCTGCAGGATGGAAGTTTGCGACCTCGCTGCATGTCTCCAATCAGGCGGGCAACAATAACGACATTCATTTTGCGCCCGTTTCGCTGACTATGCTGGTGGATGGTCCGGTGCTCGCGGGAGAGTATTTGAAAGTCGTGCCGCTGACGCCGCCCGGCGAAAATCCTCTCGCCGAACTCGATGTTGCCGCCGATAGCGCCGCCGCGCTCGACGCTCCGCCAGAAGTCTGGGAACATTACCGCAACCTGGTGAAGCAAGCCGGAATTCTGTTTGGTGCGCAGCACTACACTGACTACCACTTTCTGCTGACCCTGAGCGATCACGTCGCGCATTTCGGATTGGAGCATCACGAATCCGATGACAGCCGGATCAACGAACGCTCGTTGGTGGAAGAAGACGGACGAAAAGTTACCGCTGGACTTCTGCCGCACGAGTATGTGCATTCGTGGAATGGGAAGTACCGGCGTCCGGCGGATTTGTCGACGCCCGATTACGAACAGCCGATGCAGACCGACTTGTTGTGGGTGTATGAGGGATTGACGTCATACTTGGGAGACATGCTCTCCGCGCGCAGCGGCGAGCGCACAGCCGCTTTGGCTCGTGACGCGCTGGCGCAAATGGCAGCAGATCTGGATCATCGGTCGGGCCGGGTCTGGCGCAATTTGCAGGATACGGCTGACGGCGTTCCGGATATGCAAAACGCTCCCAAGGCCTGGGGAGATTATCGCCGTCCGCTCGATTATTACGAAGAGGACGTGCTCACATGGCTATGGGCGGATGTGATCATCCGGCAGCAAACCCAGGGTGCGAAGTCCTTGGACGACTTCTGCAAACTGTTTCATGGAGCTCCGAGCGGCCCGCCCATGGTGAAGACTTACACCTTCGACGACGTGGTGAACGCGTTGAACCAGATCGCTCCCCGGGTGCCTCCCAACGACTGGCGCGGGTTCTGGACGGAGCGATTGTCCAACCATGGCCCCGGCGCCCCGCTCGCGGGACTCGAAGGCAGTGGATGGAAACTGGTGTACGACGAATACCCCTCGGAACTGGATCGCGCCGGCAGTCGCGACGGAAATAACACTAGCGCGCATTACTCGGTGGGATTGTTGGTCGGGAGTGATGGGCAGGTTCGGGATACGGTCGAGGGAATGCTTGCCGCCAAGGCCGGAATCGGGCCGGGAATGAAGATTATCGCGGTAAACGGCCGCAGATTTTCGTGGGAAGTCTGGCGCGATGCCATTCGAGCAGGTAAGACCAGTTCGTCGCCGATCGAGCTGATCGTTGAGAACACGGATTACTTCCGGGTGGTGAAGCTGGATTATCACGGCGGCGAGAAGTATCCACACCTGGTGCGGGACGAATCGAAGCCGGATCTGCTGACGGAGATCTATCGGGCGAAATAAGGCACATCCATTCCTGATATTGTCATCCCGAGCGGAGCGAGGGATCTGCATCTTGCGGCGAACCGCAGATCCCTCACTTCGTTCGGGATGACAACTTATTTATGGATAGGATTTTCCCAGTCGTCAGTCCTCCGCGAACGCCGCGACCGGCTCTCCGTCACTCGAAATAACTTCATGAGCGGACTCGTCCAGCATAAATCCCAAAACCTCCTGCGGAATCGGCGCGCTCCACACCGGCGAAAACGACTGGCGATGGAGCGGCGAGGGGCCATGTTCGCGCAGGGCCGCGAGGTGGTGCGGGGTGCAGTATCCCTTGTTCGATGCCAGGCCGTACATGGGAAAGACCGGGTCCCAGGCGGAGATCATGCGGTCGCGTTCAACCTTTGCAATGATCGAGGCGGCGGCGATCGAAGCGGAGAGCGCGTCGCCGTGAATGATCGGTTGTTGGGGAAGTTCGCAATCGAGCTTCACGGCATCGACGAGAAGATAGCCCGCTGCCGGCACCAGTTGCCGAACTGCATACAGCATGGCGAGCCGCGAAGCCTGGTAGATATTGATTTGATCGATGCGTGCGGAATCCACGGCGGCGATTGCCCAGGCGATGCAATGCTGGCGGATGCGGAGTGCGAGTTCCTCGCGGCGGTCGGCGGGGAGCAGCTTCGAATCGCGAAGGCCGCGAATGCGGTGCGCCGGGTCGAGAATCACGGCGGCAGCTACGACCGGACCGAACAGCGATCCGCGGCCTACTTCGTCGACTCCGGCAACAAATTGAGCGCCCGCTGCCCATGCCCGTTTTTCAAACTTAAGAGTGCAGTGCAGCCTTTTCAGCAAGCGGAGCTTCGCGGCGGAGGCAGAAATCTTTTCTGCGCTGGGAGCGTTCGATGTGCACGCTGACTTGGACACGGGGGCTGCTCAGCATCTTCGCCGAAGAAGAGGCGCGACGCAAGAGCGTTTGTGTGGAAGCGGGGCTCTGCCCGCTTGGACGGGGAGAAGCCCCGTCACCACACAGCATTGGCGGACAGAAAACTTATTGCTGTTGGTCGACTTCTTTCAGCCGTGCAGCTTTGCCCTTGAGCCCGCGCAGGTAGTACAGCTTGGCGCGGCGTACTTTGGCGGAACGCACCACATCGATCTTGTCGATGACCTTGGAGTCGATGGGGAAGATACGCTCCACGCCCTGGCCAAAGCTGATCTTGCGAACCGTGAAGCTGGGTTGGGCGCCTCGCTTCCGGGCAATGACCACGCCTTCAAACGCCTGCAGGCGCTCTTTTTCGCCTTCTCTGATCTTGACCAGAACCTTGATGGTATCGCCGGGACCAAACTTCGGGATGTCCGTGCGGCGCGATTTCGCCAATAATTTTTCGATAATCGGATTGCGCATAGTTTCCTTCCTGATTAATCTTCGCTAGAGAACGGGCTTGCCCCGTCTCGCAATATGTCGCGGTCCAGCGTAATCTGGTCCCGCTTGATCTGGGCCAGCAATTCCTTATCTTCCGCCGTCAGCGCAACCCGCTCCAGCAGATCGGGACGGTTGCGCAGCGTTTTTTCTAAAGCCGTCTTGCGGCGCCAGTTGCGAATCTGGTCGTGGTTGCCGTTCATCAGCACTTCCGGCACCGCCATCCCGCGAAAATCCGCGGGCCGCGTGTAATGCGGATAGTCGAGCAATCCACCAGAAACGCAGGTCGAACTCGGCCCGTCGGCTAGTGTGGCGCGGGCGCCCCCGCCCGCGAACTCAGTGAACGACTCCTGCCGCGTCGAATTCTGGTTGCCAACCGCGCCGGGAATCAGCCGCGTGATCGTGTCCACGATTACCGCTGCTCCCATTTCGCCGCCGCTCAGCACATAGTCGCCAATCGAAATTTCGCGATCCGCGAGGTGCTCACTGATGCGCTCATCGACTCCCTCGTAGCGTCCGCAGATCAGGACGATCCGATCCAGCGCCGAAAGCTCCGTCACCAGCGTCTGGTCGAGCCTTCGGCCCTGGGCGGAAAGCAGAATCACCGACTGCTTCGCGCCGGGGCTTAAGCGCAATCCACGCGGCGCCACATCGCCGAACGACTCCAAACATTCAAAGATCGGTTCCGGCTTCAGGACCATGCCCTCGCCGCCGCCGAACGGGCGGTCATCCACGGTGCGGTGCTTGTCTTTCGTAAACGCCCGCAGATCGTGAATGCTGATTTCCACCAGACCCGTTTCGCGCGCCCGGCGGATGATTCCGTAATCCAGTGGTCCGCGAAAGAAGTCGGGAAAGATCGTGAGAATGTCGATCTTCATTTGCGGACTTAACCTTGTAACCGCAGAGGACGCTGAGTTCGCAGAGTAAATCGGTCAAAGTTCGAACACCCTCGCTTTGCGAACGACGAACAGCGAACGACTAACAACCGACGGCTAACGACTTCTCCTCTTCTCTTCTTTTGCCAGCGCCACGTTTACTTCCAGCAACCCTTCGGGCAACTTCATCCGGACTTGCCGCCGCTCCAGATCCAGCTTCTCCAGATATGCCTCGGCGAAGGGAATCTCATAGGGCAGCTTCGCCTTCTGCTCTTCACCTCGCACCACCAGCAGCGGCGCTTCTCCGGCCCCGAACTGCACGTCTTCAATCTCGCCGATCTCGCGCGAGCCGTCGAACACCGTGCAACCGATCAGGTCGCTCAGGTACGTCCAGCCCGGCTCCAACTCCGCGCGTTCACTATGCGGAAGCTGAAGTTCGGCACCCACTAGCGGTTCGGCATCGGAAATTGTCTCGATGCCCTGAAACTTCAGCACCAGAAAACTCTTATGCGGCCAGAGATTCTCGACGATCACTTCGCGGCGCTGACCGTCTCTATCCTTCTCTTTACCACCCTTGCTTTTATCTTTCGCGAGCGCCCACAGCCGCATGTTTTGCCGGAAGCGGTCCGGAACGCCGGTGTGCAATTCGACCGCTACTTCTCCACGGCGTCCCTGGGTCTTGATGACGACCGCCAGAGTGATCCACTCGCCGCTTGCGTCGGGTGCCGCCATTTGGCGCTTTGCTACTCGATGATCTCCAGCGCGTAGCGCTTGCCCAGCTTCAAACCCGCCGCGCTCAGCACGTTGCGCAAGGCGCGGGCAACACGGCCGGAGCGGCCAATGATCTTGCCCAGGTCGGCCTCGGCCACTTCGACTTCGACGACGGTTTCGTCTCCATCTTCGTACTCTTCAACAAAAACCTCGCCCTTGGCCTCGACGATCGCTTTGGCGATGTATTCAATCATCACGCGCGGGCTGACGGCGGGCTCGATCATTAGGCGCTCCTGAATTGGCGAGTGCGAGAGTTAGTTGCGGCTAGGCGACCGAAGCGGCCGCAGCCGGTGCGGGGAGAGCGAGCAGTTTCCTGACCCGGTCCGAAAGCTGGGCGCCTTTCGAAACCCAGTGCTCAATACGATCCCGTTTCAGGTCGAAAGTGGCCGGATTGGTGCGTGGATTGTACGTGCCCACCACTTCCACCGGGCGGCCATTGCGGGCGTGCTCTTTCTCAATCACCACCACTCGGTAATACGGTTGTTTACGCGCACCAAAGCGCGCCAGTCGGATCATTAACACAGACTTCAGTATCCTTTGCCCGGAAGAGTCCGGCGGGTTAAACCAACGAAGTAAAGACAAACCATTATTATGCCGGAGCTTAGCGGTTTTCGCAATGCCCACGAGGCCGTCAGCCAGGATAGCGGAAACACTCCACCGC
The DNA here is from genome assembly GCA_963747545.1 of uncultured Acidobacteriaceae bacterium. Lineage (GTDB taxonomy): Bacteria > Acidobacteriota > Terriglobia > Terriglobales > Acidobacteriaceae > Acidiflorens. The sequence goes on from CAVVFQ010000007.1 coordinate 1,923,647, forward strand.
GTGGTCGTTGACCATCCCGGTGGCCTGCATGAAGGCGTAGCAGATGGTTGAGCCGACGAAGTTGAAGCCGCGTTTCTTCAAATCCTTGCTCATCGCGTCGGATTCGGTCGTGCGCGCCGGGAGTTTTTCCCCCAACCGCCAGGCATTCACTCGCGGTTTCCCCCCGACAAACTGCCAGATGTAGCGATCGAACGAGCCGAATTCCTTTTGCACCGCCAGAAATGCCTTGGCATTCCGTGTCGCGGAAGCGATCTTCAGCCGGTTGCGCACGATCCCTTCATCGCGCAGCAGTCGCTGCGTTTTTCGACGGTCGTAGCGAGCGATTTTCTTCGGGTCGAAGCCATCAAGGGCGGCGCGATAGTTCTCGCGCTTCTGCAGAATCGTATCCCAGCTAAGGCCGGCTTGCGCACCCTCCAGAATCAGGAACTCGAACAGCACGCGGTCGTCGTGCTGCGGCACGCCCCATTCGCGGTCGTGATAGAGGATGGAGAGCTCGTTGCTGGGCGACCAGCAGCGAACAACACTTCCGCTTTTCCCAGGTGTCTTCATCTGTGGATCAAACCGACTGTCGGGTGCCCCACTTTCGCGCCTTTCGAAAGAGCCTGCCCTGAGCTTGCCGAAGGGTGGGATTCCACGGCTCTGTCCCTCTTGGGATCTTGCGGACTCACAACTCCGCCTTCACGCTGCCTGCTTGCCCGCGAGAGCGCCGTCAATCTTGCGCAACTCCTCGGCCGAGAATTTCAGGTTCTTCAGTGCGGCCACATTGTCATCCACCTGCGACACTTTGCTCGTGCCAACGAGCGCGCTGGTGACGCGCGGATCGCGCAGCACCCACGCGACTGCCATCTCCGCCAAGGTCTGTCCGCGTTGCTTGGCGATTTCATTCAGCGCGCGAATCTTGGATAGTCTGTCTTCTCCAATGTCCTTCTTCTTTAGAAAGAAATCGCGCGCGGCACGCGAGTCGCTGGGAATTCCATGCAGATAGCGATCCGACAGCAGTCCCTGCGCCAGCGGGCTGAAGACAATTGATCCCACGCCTTCCTTTTCCAGCACATCAAACAATCCCCGCTCTGGATCACGCACGAACATCGAATACTTCGGCTGATGAATCAGGCAGGGCGTTCCGAGAGCCCGCAAAATCTTTATCGCCTCGGCAGTCTGCTTTGCGTTGTACGCTGAAATGCCCACGTAGAGTGCCCGGCCCGAGCGCACCGCGGTGTCGAGCGCCCCGAGGGATTCTTCCATCGGCGTGTCGGGGTCGGGCCGGTGATGGTAGAAAATGTCGACATATTCCAGTCCCATGCGCTTCAGACTCTGATCGAGGCTGGCCAGCATGTATTTGCGCGAGCCCAGGTCGCCATACGGTCCGGGCCACATATCCCATCCCGCCTTGGTCGAGATGATCAGCTCGTCGCGATAAGGAAGGAAATCTTTCTTGAAAATCTGCCCGAAAGTTTCTTCCGCCGATCCATACGGAGGGCCGTAATTATTGGCGAGATCGAAATGCGTGATGCCGAGATCGAAGGCACGGCGCAACATGGCGCGTGAGTTTTCGAAGTTATCCACGCCGCCGAAGTTGTGCCACAGTCCGAGCGAGACGGCGGGGAGTTGGATGCCGCTGCGCCCCGAGCGGCGATATTGCATGGAGTCGTAACGCTTGTCGTCCGCAACGTACACAATGGTTCTCCTCGATTGGATTCAAAGTGGCATTCATTCTACGAGTTCAGTCGTACTTTTCGTAACGGACCGAAGTTCGATCCCAACCCAGGCTTTTCAGCAACTCGCGGTTCGCCTTGACCATCTTGTCGAGACCGCAGATGTAGGCGTGCATGTCGGTGCGAGCTCCAACGACTTCGGACAGATGCTCCTGCACATATCCGCGCAGCCCTTTCCATTCTTCGCCACCGCGACTCAACGTGGGTAGAAAATGAAAGTTGGCGTGGCCAGCAGCGAGCTGCTCAAACTCCTCGCGATAATAAATGTCCTGCTCGTGGCGCGCCCCAAACAGCAGCCAGAAATCGCGTCCGAGATGACGATCGCTTTCCGCCAGCAGCCAGTGCAGCATGGAACGGAACGGCGCGATCCCGGTTCCGGTGGCAATGAATACGGTGTCACGCAGCGGCGGGTGCAAGATGAAATCGCCGAACGGACCCTGAAACTCAATCTTTGCGCCTGGGTCGAGATTGCAGAGATAGTTCGACATGAATCCATCCTGTACTCGATTCAGGCAGAAGGCAAAAAGCCCATTCTCGGAGGGCGGCGAGGCGATGGAATACGCGCGCGTCATCTCTTCGCCCTCGGGAGTGCTGGTTTTCACCGAGAGCCATTGTCCGGGAACAAAGCCGAAGCGGGTTACGCCGCTAACTTCGAGTTCGATATGCTTTGTGAACTCGGATAGCGAAACCGAGCGCAGCACGCGGGCGCTGAGCGTTTTGAACTGAGCCATTGTACGATTAGATGATTGCAGACCGTTGCGGGACGCTGCGCACCAACCCGAATTGACGAGCGGCCTGAAGACCGCAATCGGAATTGTTTACAATATGTCAAAGGAAGGACTCATGAGCGACGATGCTAAGAAGGATACGGTTTCACGACGCGGATTCCTGGGGATGGGATCTGCGGCCCTAGCGGCTGCCGGGATGCTATCGGCGGCTGATGCTGCGGCTCAGGAACAGCACCCATATCCGGCGAAAAACGATAGAAGCGCCAGTGCTCCGGGGCCGGGCAATCCGCCGCTGGACGCGCAAAATCCGGATTCCTTCTTGCCGCCATCCACCGACGCGGGCGGCGTGCAGACCTTCAAATATCCGTTTGCTCTTTCTCACAAGCGCATGCAAGAGGGTGGATGGTCGCGCGAGGTCACGGCGCGCGAGCTTGCGGTTTCCAAGTCGATTGCCGGCGTGGATATGAGATTGACCGCAGGAGGCATACGCGAGCTGCACTGGCACACGGCGGCCGAGTGGTCCATCATGCTCTACGGAAACGCGCGCATTACCGGGCTTGATGCCGACGGCAAGAGCTTCGTGAGTGATGTGACCGAGGGCGATCTCTGGTATTTCCCCACGGGAATCCCGCATTCCATTCAGGGGTTGGGTCCCGACGGTTGCGAGTTTTTGCTGGTGTTCGATGACGGCAACTTCTCGGAATACGAAACGGTGCTGCTCACCGACTGGATGGCGCACACTCCGCACGACGTGCTGGCAGCGAACTTCGGCGTGAGTCAGCAGGCGATGGAAAAAATGCCGCGGCGGGAAAAATTCATTTTCCAGGCTCCAGTTCCCGGCCCTCTGGCCGCCGACCTGAAGGCAACGGCGGGATCGCTGGGCTTGTCACCCATGAATTTCGCTTTCCGTACCTCCCAGCTGCCGGTTACCAAGCGCACCAAGGGCGGCGAAGTGAAGATTGTCGATTCCAGTAAGTTCAAAGTTTCGACGACCATAGCAGCGGCGATCGTCACCGTCCATCCCGGAGGTATACGCGAACTGCACTGGCATCCCAATGCCGACGAATGGCAGTACTACATGAGCGGTACAGGAAAAATGACCGTGTTCGCTACCGGAGGCCGCGCGCGCACCATGGATTTTCAAGCCGGAGACGTGGGCTATGTCCAGAAGACGCTGCCGCACTATGTCCAGAATACCGGCGACACCGACCTCAAATTTCTGGAGATGTTCAAGAGCAACATCTATCAAGACCTTGCGCTCTCGGAATGGCTCACCCACACACCGCCGGAATTGGTGATGGCCCACCTGGGCATCGACAAGGCCACACTCGACGCCATGCCGAAGGACGAAGTCGTGGTGATGCCGAAATAGCACGGCGAACGGAGCCGGGAGACCCACGTCTCAAAACACGCGGAAAGAGGCGTTCCTCGAAGATGCGAAAGGGAAAACCTCGGTGACAGTCAAGATATGACCATGGTATGATGACCATGTACATAAAGGGAGGGGTTTAGCGTGAAAACCATGGCGGCGGGCTCCTTTAAGGTTCATTGCCTTAAGGTGATGGACGAAGTTCAGGCGAAGCGCGAGACGATCGTGATCACGAAACGCGGCAAGCCGGTGGTAAAGTTGGTTCCGGCAGATGCGGAGAAGGACGATATTTATGGCTTTCTGAAAGGTAAGGGAAAAATCACGGGCGACGTGATTTCGCCCGCGATTTCCAAAGAAGAGTGGGGCGACCTGTATTGATCCTCGTCGATACCCATATCGTCCTTTGGCTGGCCTTGGAACCGGAAAGAATCTCAAAGAAGGTGCAGGCCGTAATTGACGAAGCTCGAGGGAACGGGGCTGGCCTGGCAATTTCCGCAATGACCCTGGTGGAAATCGCCACCCTCTTCGGCAACCGGCGCTTTCAGTTGGCCATTAGTATTGAATCCTTTCTGCACGAAGTTGAGCGCAAATTTGTCGTCTTGCCGATCAACGCCCGCGTTTGTGCACGCATGCTGTCACTGCCTGCGGGCTATCCGAAAGATCCGGCGGACCGGGTGATTGGGGCGACGGCGCTGGTGGAAGGGATGGGCCTTGTTACGGCGGACCGGGAGATTCGGCGGGCTAAGGTGGTCAGGACGATCTGGTGACAGTTGCCAGTAGACAGTCCCGCAGACTGTGGGGATGGTGAGTATAACGCCTGGTTTCGACAACTATGAAGGCTGCCGATAGAGTTTCAGGAGGCGGTTACAACAGATCACTGCGAGCACCCCCGCGATTATCGGAAGAATACCGACCGTAAGTCCGAAAATAGGACCGAATTGCATCTCGCGCAACAGGTAGGCCCGACCATTCTGGATTCGATACGAGTTCTTGCTCCAAAAGTCCCCTTTGGGAGGTACTTCCAACTCAACATCCGTATATTCTTTTCCCCGCGAGAGCACTTTGAAGTAAAGGTAGTTCAAGCGTTGGTCTGAGATGGAAGCACGGAGATCACGGTTAATAATCGCAACATCCTGATCCTCAATGTCGGTGACCAACTTCTTATCGTCCTCTATGTTTGGATAAAGTGCGACCGCGTAATGGCCTTCTGCGTTGGCCTGCCGAACTAGGACAACAAACGTACGGTCGTTGGTACTCTGTTCCGAGGGGAAGGTCCTTGTCCACAACCTCTCCATGAACCACCACGACGGCCTGACGCTTAACGAAAAAGCTGCGACAAATACGAGCATCTGTAAAAGTATCCTAAGAAACTTGGCCACGGATACCACCTTCCCGGCTTGGCAGACCCAATCTTATGAAATCCAGCGGACCTTGTGGACGTTACTTTAGACTGCTTCTGATAGTTGACGTAACATCTCGATTACGCTCATTGAGTGCGCAATCGCTGTCGCCGCAAGCGAGAGGACCGGAGCAAATCCCTACTCCACGGTCACCGACTTGGCCAGATTCCTCGGCTGGTCTACGTCACAGCCGCGCCTGACAGCGATGTGATAGGCGAGCAGTTGTAGCGGGACGATTTCCAGAATCGCCGACAGTTCTTCCGGTGCTTCCGGAACGAAGAGCACGTGATCTGCTTCTTCGGTGATCTCTTTGTCGCCATCGGTGGCGAGCGCGATGACTATTCCGGAACGAGCTTTTACTTCTTTCAGGTTCGACATCGTTTTCTCGTAACGCACCATCGACTGCGGGCTGTTCACGTCGCGCGTTGCGATGATGACCACCGGCAGATTTTCGTCAATCAGCGCATTCGGGCCGTGCTTCATCTCTCCGGCCGGATAGCCCTCCGCGTGAATGTAAGAAATTTCCTTGAGCTTGAGCGCGCCTTCGAGAGCGATGGGATAGTGAATGCCGCGTCCGAGGAAAAGGAAGTCCTGTGCGCGGACATAAGTTTTCGCCAGCTCGTCGCAAGCTTCGTCGTGCGTAAGAATCTGCTCCAGTTTGCCTGGGATGCGCATGAGTTCTTGCACAGCGGCCTTGGCCTGTGCGGGTGTCATGGCGCCGCGCACCTGCGCCAGATACAAGGCGAACAAATACAGAGCAGTTAGTTGTCCGGTGAACGCCTTGGTCGAAGCCACGCCGATTTCCGGGCCAGCGTGGGTGTAGACGGTTCCGGCGGCCTCGCGCGTGATCATGGAGCCGACCACGTTGCAGATAGCCAGCGTCTTCGAGCCTTTGGCCTTGGCTTCACGCTGGGCGGCGATGGTATCCGCTGTTTCGCCAGACTGCGAAATCAGCAGCGTCATCGTGTCCGGCCCCAGGATCGGATCGCGATAGCGCCATTCGCTGGCGTAATCGACTTCGACCGGAACCCGGGCCAGGTTCTCGATCATGAACTTGCCCGCCAGTCCCGCATGCCAACTGGTGCCGCACGCGGCGATATTGATTTTCTTCAATGCCTTGAACTCGACTTCGCCGACCTGCATTTCGTTGAGAAAGATGGCGCCCGTATCCTGCGAGACCCGGCCAAGAGTAGTGTCGCGGACGGTCCGCGGCTGCTCATAGATTTCTTTGAGCATGAAGTGCTTGAAGCCACCCTTCTCCGCCATGATCGGATCCCACGTGACGCGCTGCGCCTTCCGCTCCAGCGGATGGCCGTCGAAATCAGTAACTCGGACGCCGGCCTGGGTGATCACGGCCAGATCGCCATCGGCCAGAAAGAAAAGATCGCGCGTGTGATCGAGCAGTGCAGGCACGTCGCTGGCGACGAAGTATTCGTCCTTTCCGAGGCCGATGACGGCGGGTGGTCCGTTGCGGGCGGCGACAATCTTGTTCGGATCGTCAACCGCGATCACCACCAGCGCGAACACACCGGTGAGTTCCTTGACCGCTTTGCGCACGGCTTCTTCGAGCAGTGGCTTATGCCCGTTTCCCGTCTGCAGGTAATATTTTTCGATCAGATGTGCGATGATTTCCGTGTCCGTTTCGGTCGTGAACTTGTGTCCTTCAGCAATCAGCTTTTTTTTGAGCGAGAGATAGTTCTCGACAATTCCGTTGTGCACCACCACGATCTTGCCGGTGCAGTCGCGATGGGGATGGGCGTTTTCTTCGGTGGGGCGGCCATGGGTGGCCCAACGGGTGTGTCCGATGCCGTAGGTGCCATCGAGCGGCTTGAGGCGGATCACTTCTTCCAGGTTGCGCAACTTGCCTTCGGCGCGGCGGATCTGCAAGCCTTCGCCGTTTCCGGCCACCGCGATTCCGGCCGAGTCGTAGCCGCGATACTCCAGCTTTCTAAGTCCCTCAATGATGACGGGGACGACCTGCTTCTTCCCCACGTATCCCACGATTCCGCACATTGGTAAATTGGCTCCTTGATGATCAGTTCGGTGGGGGACCGGCGAATGTCGCGTAGAGACGCGGCTTGCCGCGTCTTCCGCTGTGTCCAAAGGCAGACGAGGCAAGCCCCGTCCCTACACGTCTTCGAGGGAGAAACGAAACTCTTCAATGACCGGGTTCGTTAGAACTTCGCGCGCGATCCGCTCTACTTCCACTTGCGCGGCATCCTTTGAGATGCCGCCGTTGAGAGTAATCTCGAAATACTTTCCTTGCCGCACTTCCTGCAGACTCTTATAACCGATTTTCGTCAGAGCGCCGTGGATGGTCTTACCCTGCGGATCCAGAACGCTCTTCTTCAATGAAACGTAGACGTAGGCTTTCATCAACCACTCGATTATATGTCAACGTGCGTTGAACAGGACTGCGATTTTCGTTATAGGGGGTATGGGTTCGCGACCATCACTCAGGTGAGTCCGAGTTTGTAACTTATTCAAAAGACGCTAGTTGACGGTCTAACTCCGCGATAGCCTGTTCCAGCATTTGCCGGTGGCGAGGGTTGCTGACGGCTTGCAGTTGCTGAGTGAGCCGCGAGCGGGAAAGAAGCAGTCCCTCGCGTTTCTTTTGGTGTTGCTGCTCGTGGGGCGAGATCGGTGCGCGGGCGGCTTTCCGCCGCTCTAACATTTCCTCTTGTTGCTGTTCCACGGATTTACTTTCCCAGCCGCGCGCCATTTGAGAGATATTACCGTAGAAAAAGAGCAAACCCCGTTGCTACGCGTCTCCAATAATCTCGGGTGTTAAGCACTCTTGGAGCGCACTAACCCGCGCACACCAGACGAAAACCTGCCGAGTCGTAAGAGTGTTTCTGCGGCTCGCCCGTATTGATCTACTAAGGGCGGAATCGATCGGGTTTGCAGATCGGGCAATAGGATCTCGGTCAGCAGATACAGGCTAGCGCCGATGGTTTGCAATCGAAGCCGAAAAGCATTCTCGGAAAGCTGAATACCGGACGCTGCGATCTCGGGATCGGAACTCTGTCGCGCGGCTTGACCAATTCTTGCAAGAGCCGTCGCAGCCCCTCCCGCTTCCCAGGCATAGAGCAGCGCCGCCCGCGCACGCTGTCGCTTAATCTCGCGGAACTTCTTGGGCGGTAAATTATCGCGAAGAAATGCTTCCTCGGCTGGGTCGACCAGGTTTCGGAAGGCCTCGATGTCAAGAGATCGGAACGCCTGGACAGTTTCTTGCAAATCAATCCGGCGCGCGCGGCCGCGGATGGCAAAATACACCAGGATCGCCAGCGCGAAGAACGCAACCGCGACAAGAGTCCAAGCGGCGATCGGTGACCGTCCAATCAGGGCTTGAGCAAGTGTTGGAACTCCCTGTTCCAAGTCTCCACCTCATCGTGGGGAACAATCGTAGAGGACGCAGATTCAAGCTCGGGCGTTAGCGAATACCCGATCCAGATCGAAACGCAAACGAGGTAGGTCCCCTTTGTCAGCAAATTCAGGAATGCTGCCCCTGCCCCGCTGGTGAATTCCGCACGAACAGCGTAAGCGGCAAGGTCGACGCTTGTCAGGATCCCAAGTCCCAGCGCGATCCCGAATGCCGCGCGACGCCAAGACAGGCCCAAGAAGCGGGAAAAGAGCAACAAGGAAAGGAGCGAGCCACATTGAACCATAGCCGCTCCCCGGTTGACGACGAGCACACCGGCAAACCACTTGACGCTATTGCCCCCGGGCGCATAGACAGCGAGCAAAACACCCACTACCAGCAGCAGACCTGTCACGCATCGCAGCGATCGCCCCGCGGCTACCTGCAGAAACTGGGACTCACGAAACAAATCCTTACATATCTCGTCAATCACCCCGAAACGCAGAGAGATGCTCAGCATCAGCGTTGCGGAAAAAACATACGAGTACTGCTTTACGCTCACGCCCAGGACGGAACGTGATCCGAACAGCAGTATGAACTCGGCGATCTCGTAAAGCACATAGGCGAAAAAGACCGGGAATTCGTGGTACAAGCGGCGCTTGTAGAAAATGACCCCAAGAACCACTAGAAGCACATGCGGCGAGATCCACAGGAAAAGCGATAGCAGCTCGTGCCAGTTCGCGGGAAGCATTTCAGAGCACTATAGCCCTGACATTGCCACCTTTTCAACTGAAACGCCGTAATTCCGCGCCCCGCACTAAGTCAGCCCAGTGAACCCCGCCGCAACTTCTCCTAGCCAGGAAGCGTGCAGCCTTGGGGGGTACAAACGGGAATGGGATTGCCATCGGCCATACTTGGAAGCGCCGCGGTTGTCAGGAATAGAGCTATTGCAGCCAAAGCCAGCATGAGTCTTTTCACGGTTCGTTCTCCTTTGCGAAAGAGTTCGCACCGTGATAAATTGGCCGCTGCAGAGGGTGGTTTTGTATTTAGTTAAGTTCTGATGTTCTTTCGGAAATCGTAAATTCGATGAGACTTAAATCCGCTCTCGAGGACTTTGACGCGAATACCCTGGGCGCTGTCCCAGGGTTGTTAGGCAGACTTTCCTATGTAGGTAGATTGCATGACGGCAGTGAAACGGGAAATGGAAGGTATGATCACTGGGGTTTGGCGAAGGTGTACGGTGACGACGCCGCGCAACGGGCGATCCGTGCGTCCCACCTGGTGCTGCTTTCCGAAGTCTTGAAGAAACCTTTGGCTGTGCTTCTCAAGGACGTGCTTGCGTCATGCTCGAATGAGCTAACAGAAAAGGAGTTCCTGGCTGCGTTGACGCTGACGCAGAAAGACTCTTTACCTAAGCCCCTCTCCCCAGCGGCCCTGGCGCATCTGAGGTCAGTGCTGAGCGCACTTTCGGCACTGGTTGAAAGCCGGGATGATCCGAATCTCCGAGGCGCATCGCAACTCCCACAACCTGCCCAAGAACCTCGGCGTCCTGCGGGTATCTAACAACTCGCACCGAAACGGGAGACAGGGGATGAGGCTGCAAGACGATGGTGTCACGCTTGATTGAGCACCAGCAACACGTAAATCCGTCACGCATTTCCACAAAGTAAATAGGACGCTCGAACTCCGAACGCCATTTTCCTTCCCCTACCTTGTTACTGGCTTCGTCTACTTGCACGAAACTACCGGGCGGAAGAATCGGATACATGGTGAAGTCTTCCGATCCAATATACCCATAGGTGTAGTGGTCATCCGCAAACTGCGCAAGGTAAGACATGGGCACCGTACCCCATTGTTCGATCGCGCGTCCCAAGTCCGTCGTTTTTTGGAGCGAGAATCCCGGATCCAGTCGCGTCGGCATCCGCACTTGTCTAATGTTGCCCAAAGCTTCGGTTAGGTGAGATTTCTGCGGATGCCCAAAGCTAATGTCGGCTGAGATGCCATCAAGTTCGAGGCCATAGAAAGATAGCAACTCACGATATTCCCGCCGATAAATAGCCGCAAACGAATAGAGCCGAAAAATACTCGGGATTATTCCTTTGGTTTCGATGTCGGACAAGCGGCTGGGCGGAATTGTGAATTCCTCATTCTCAAATTTTTGGGCGATCTTATTACTGGCGAGTTCCACGTCCCTCATACGGTATCCAAGGGTTTCTCTCAGTGCCCTCAGCCTTTGTCCACCATTAAGTCGCACAACCGCCGACCTCCGCCGGGACATTCTACCACCGGATGAGTTTTCCGGATTTTGGAACAAAAAAGACAGCGTGGTTGCAGGGCGCCCCCTTCCGGCTGGATCAAGAGGGATACGGCCGGTCGCACCAATCGGGCAGGTCCGCCCGGGCGTCTGTTCGGTTTTCGTAACAGGAAATTCACTGCCGCCCAATAGATCGGGACACATATACCATCAACGCTCTGGCTAGTCTGCTCTGCCTGCAATCGGTGGTGCACGTGTAGTTTCTGGATTAGTGACTACGAAGAAACTTGCATCTAACTCGGACACGGAGTAAGAATAAATTTTCCGGAAGCTACAAATCCGGGAACATGGTGCCGCAGACCTGAGGGGGCTCCCCGACCGGGGAGGATGAGATTGGTTCCCAAATAAAGGAACCAACGCCTGCGGACTGGAATGTAGTTTCGCGCAGCTTGGCACGCTGCGATGGCCCCCAGTTCCTGCTCACAACCAGATGCCCGACTATTTGCACTCGTCAGGTGCAGGAGGTGTGCCGTGCCAGAAGACAGAGACGCTCTCGAGGGGGAAGCGTCGCCCGAACGCAGCCGGTACCGGTTGCTGCTCGAGATCACCGACCTGGTGGCACGAGCCCAGAGCTTGCCCGAAGCACTCAAAGAACTCGCTCCCCCCGTGCTGGATCTGACGGGCGGGGAATTGCTGAATCTTTCCCTCCACGACCCCCGCCGGGATTGCATGCTGACCCAGTATTGGAAGAAGAACCATGAGAGTGGAGAGTTCGACGCTTTCCCCGTGGACGAAGCGGCGAGCGGGTGGGCAAGGAAACATCAGGAGACGATCGCGATTCCCGATATCGAACGCGAGCAGCGTTTTCCCGATATCGTGCCCGCGTTACTCAATCACGGCGTACGCTCCTACACCGTTCTTCCCATCAGCACGCCTTCAAACCGCTTTGGAGCGCTGGGCCTGGGCAAAAGCGTTCCCGAGGCATTGAATGGCGAGGACGTGGAATTCCTTTCTCGGGTCGCGCTGATGGGAGCGCTGGCGTTGGAGAGAGACCGAGCCCACCGCGCTCTTGAGGAGCAGCAGAGCCTGGTTGCGATCAGCCGAGAACTGAGTTCCAGCCTGGAGCGGGAAAAGTTGTTACCGGTCATTCTTCGCAGCCTGCGAAGCATCGCGCGCTATGACCGGGCCGTCCTCTCCCTGCTCGATGAGGACGGCAAGAACGTGCAGCTGTATGGAGATGCGCTGGAGTGGGAGTCCTTTTTCAACCACGGAAGCGCGATTGCGCTTGAGCAATCTCTCTCGGTGCGCGCGATCCAGACGGGAAAGGTGACATTCCTTACCGCCGACGATTTGCGCGGCATGAACGAGCCGCTGGCGAAAGCCATGTATGCGGGCGGGGTTCGGTCCGTCTGCAGCGTGCCCCTGGTCGCGGGCAATAAGATCTGGGGAGCGCTGAATCCGAGCGGTATGGTCGGAAATGCCTTCGGCCCGTCGGAGGTCGAATACCTGCAACAAGTTGCCAATCAGATCGCGGCGGCGCTGCAGAATGCACATGCCTACCACGAGATCGCACAGCTCAAGGAACGGCTTACCCAGGAAAAGCGTTACTTGGAGTACGAAATCCGGAGCGCGAACCGGTCCGACGATATCGTAGGGAACAGCCCGGCCTTGAAACGCGTGCTGGATTACGCGGCCATTGTCGCCGACACGGATTCCACTGTCCTGATCACCGGCGAAACCGGTACGGGCAAAGAACGCATCGCCCGGTTGATTCACGGCATGAGCCGGCGCAAAGACCGCAACTTCATCAAGCTGAATTGCGCCGCGATTCCCACGGGACTGCTGGAAAGCGAGTTGTTCGGCCACGAAAAGGGAGCGTTCACCGGAGCGGTAAGCCAGAAGTTAGGCCGGCTGGAGCTTGCCGATAAGGGCACTTTGCTGCTTGACGAAATCGGAGAAATTTCTTTGGAGCTGCAGCCCAAGTTGCTGCGCGTGCTGCAGGACCAGGAGTTCGAGCGCCTGGGAGGAACGAGGACGATCCGGGTGGACGTGCGGCTGATCGCCGCCACCAATCGCGATCTGGCCCGCGCGGTCGAGGAAAAGGAATTTCGCGGTGACTTGTTCTACCGCCTGCACGTGTTTCCCCTGCATCTCCCCGCGTTGCGCGAGCGACGCGAAGACATCCGCATGCTGGTTCGACATTTCGTCGAGAAGTGCGCGGCCCGGCTGCACAAACGGATCGAGGTCGTCCCCGATGAGGCAATGGAAGCCATGTTGCGCTGGCGATGGCCGGGAAACATCCGCGAACTGGAGAACTTCATCGAGCGCTCGGTGATCCTCTCGGAAGGGAACTGGTTGACCCCTCCGATCGGCGAGTTGCGCGAGGAAATCTCGCGGCAACCTTCCGATTCCGACGGTACGCTGCGCGACATAGAGCGCGAACACATTATCGAAATTCTGCGGCAAACTCGGGGCGCGCTGTCGGGTCCGAAGGGCGCGGCGGCCCGGCTTGGACTCAAGCGCACCACCCTGCAATATAAAATGCAAAAGCTGGGCATCTCACGCACGGATTATCTGAACTAGGGTAGGGACAGCCGCCCTCGGCTGTCCCTACGCAACCGCTGCCGATCTTTCGGCAGCGCCGCCAGTGCACCGGCACCTCTTTTGGCGCGCCCGTCGTTAAAACCATCCTAAGCATCGAAGTTTCATTCACTTAGTCCATGTTGAGTATGCGGCAGTCGGTGTGCACTGTTACTGGTGCGTCGCATTTTCCGCTCCTCCCTCCGGAGAATGCTCCCGCCAGCCAAGTTTTCGGCGATCAGGAGGATTTTGCCATGGGTGTGCTCCGGCGTTTCGCGATTCCCAGAGATTGCTTAAGCTGCACCCTGAGGCAGAACGGCGACTTCTGCAATTTGCCTCAGCCTCTGATGGCTGCGTTCAATGCGCTGGGGCACCTGACCCTTTATCCCGCCAATGCCACTTTGCTTGCGGAAGGTCAAATTCCGCGCGGCGTCTACATCGCCTGTTCAGGCCGGTCCAAGCTTTCGGTCGAAGCCAGCGACGGCAAGACGATCATCCTGAAGATTGTCGGAGACCGCCAACTGCTGGGGTTGAGCGCGGTCGTCTCCGGTGGACCATCACTGATTACGGTCACCACCATCGAGCTCTGCCAGATCAAATTCGTCGAACGCGAAAGCTTCCTGCGTCTGATCGAAGGCAACAGCCATGCCGCGCTCGCCTGCGCCACCATGCTTGCCCGCGAGGCCATAACCTCGTTCGACGATGTGCACGATCTGCTGCTGGCCCGCAGTTCGACGGAGAAGCTCGCCCGCTTGCTGCTTTCCTGGGTCACGGAGGAGCCTCGCAACTCGGAACTTCGCGTACCCACGGAATTCACCCACGAGGAAATAGCCCAGATGATCGGATCTTCGCGAGAAACGGTAACCCGCTTATTGAGTGACATGAAACGAAAAGATTTAATTCGGCTTGAGGGCGCGACGCTGGTGATTCCCAACCGGATCGCCTTGCAGGCGATCGCTGCCTGACACATCCCTCCCCGGGCGGACCCAGCTGTCTCCGTGTCCGCCCTTTTTTAGTTCCCGGGTTCTCGGTTCTCAGTAACAAGCCCCTTCGACTCTCACTGAGAGCTTAGAACTGTCTCTACGGTTTTCACTGAGAACTGAGAACTGCCTCTATAAGTTAAACAGTTCCCGCAGGCGGCGGGTCTGCGCGCGGCTCACTGGAATCTCTGTCTGTTTCTTATCGTCCATGCGCAGCTGGTAGGAACTTTTGAACCAAGGCACAACTTCGCGGATGTGGTTGATGTTGACCAGAAAAGACCGATGCGCGCGCCAGAACAAACTGGGATCGAGATTATCGAAAAGCTCTTCCAGCGTCCGGCAGTTCGACTGGCCTTCCATGCCCGCATGGCCGCTGGTGGCGACCGTGATCACTCCATCTTCGATGGTCGCGTAGCAGATATCCTTCGGATTGGCCAGGAACAACCTTCCCGCCGCCTTGATCAGAATTTTTGCGGTCTGCGGCTTCTGCGATTCCAGCATCCGCACCAGGGCTTCGAATTTGTCTTCCGGCCCAGCGCCCGCTTCAATCTTTGCCCGTGCCTTCTCGATGGACAGGGCCACGCGCTTCTTATCAAATGGCTTCAGGATGTAATCAACCGCGTTCACTTCGAACGCCTTCACCGCATATTGATCGAAAGCGGTGGCGAAGACAATCTTGGGCAGCGGAACCTTTCGGTCGAGCAGCTTCTTGATAACGCCGAAACCGTCCAAGCCGGGCATCTGCACGTCGAGAAACACAATGTCCGGATTGTGTTCGCGGACAAGGCTGATCGCCTCGAGCCCGTTCTTGCCCTGCGCAACTACGTTGACGTCGTCCAGGTTCTTGAGCAGGTAAGCAAGTTCGTCGCGCGCCAGTTGTTCGTCGTCAACGATGATCGCGGAGAGAGGCATAGGATTCCGAACCGAACTACTGAGACCGGCGTGTGCGGCGGCGATTGCCATATCCTTAATGGTGAGTATAGCTACTGGAGCGGTCAGGCCGCCAGTAGGCAGCGCGAGTCGCCAGTCTTTACAACGAGCTTTCGATCGCCAGCGCCATGCCCATGCCGCCGCTGACGCAAAGCGTGGCCAGCCCGCGGCGCGCTTTTCGCTTCCGCATTTCGTGGAGCAGTGTCACCGTGATGCGCGTCCCGGTGCAGCCGATGGGATGGCCAAGGGCGATGGAGCCCCCGTTGACGTTGAGTTTTTCGCGATCGAAATGTAACTCGCGGTCGCAGGCCAGCACCTGGGCGGCGAAGGCTTCATTGAGTTCGACCAGATCGAAGCTGCTGAGATTGAGGCCATGTTTCTTTTCCATCTTCCGGATGGCCGGCACCGGCCCGATGCCCATGACGCGCGGATCTACTCCCGCGGAAGTTACGGCCAGAATTCGTGCCAGCGGTTTCAGCTTGTTCTCCTGGACGAACCTCTCGCTCGCCACGACCACCGCCGCCGCTCCATCGGTGATGCCGGAAGAATTCGCGGCGGTTATGGTGCCAGTCTTGGAAAACACCGGCGCCAGCTTGCCCATCTTCTCCAGCGTTGCGTCAAGAAACAAATGTTCATCGCGTGCGAAGACGGTTGTGCCCTTCTTGCCTTCGATTGTGACCGGAGCAATTTCGGCGTCAAAGCGTCCGCTGGATTGCGCCGCCGCGGCGCGCTGCTGCGACACGAGCGCGAACTGATCCTGCTCTTCGCGCGAAATCTTATACTGCTCGGCGAGAATCTCGGCCGTCTCGCCCATCAGCATCTTCGCCATCGGGCAGAAAAATCCATCGCGATACATGCCGTCGACAAGCTCCTGGTTGCCCAGACGATATCCCCAGCGTGCGCCCTCAAGATAATAAGGCAGCCGCGACATCGATTCGGTTCCGCCTGCCAGCACGCAATCGAGGTTGCCGGTAGCAATTTCCTGGAACGCGAGCGCGATGGACTTGATGCCGGACGCGCACGCCTTGTTTACCGTATAGGCGGGAGCCTCCTGAGGAACGCCGCTGCGGATGGAAATCTGCCGCGCGGGATTTGGACCGCCCCCGGCCTGCCGCGCATTGCCGAAGATCGCCTCCTCGACTTGCTGCGTTTGTACTCCGGCTCGTTCGAGCGCTGCTTTAGCGGCGACCACGCCCATATCCACGGCAGAGAGCGAGGCGAGCGAGCCTCCAAATTTGCCTATAGGCGTGCGCACAGCGGAGAGGATGTATACGTTGTTCAATGACGCCTCCCGGACATTTGAGTCTAGCAGTCTGCAAAAAGATTCCTAACCACACGGGCCACGGAGGAACACGGAAAACTTCTTAAGCTTTCCCCTGTGTTCCTCTGTGCCCCCTGTGGTGAAGAAGTTCCGCACTCGATAAACTAATCGGCGTGAACATTCTCTACGGAATCAACACGGTTACGGAAGCGCTCAAGGCGCGTGGACGCAACTTCGAGTGGGTCGGCGTCGCCAAGGAGCGGAAAGATATTCGCCTCAGGCGGGTGATTGACGAGTGCCGCAAGATTGGCGTCCCGGTGCGCGTCCTGTCGCGGATGGAACTCGATGAAATTGCCGGCACCGCCGCGCATCAGGGCCTGGTGGCCGCGACATCCGCAAAACAATACAGCGATCTGGATGATCTGGTGGCGTCGCGTCGCGGCGAGCACTCGCTCATCGTCGTGCTCGATGGCGTCGAAGATCCGCACAATCTGGGAGCGATTCTCCGCACCGCCGACGCCGCCGGAGCCGACGGCGTGGTGATTCCTGAACGCCGCTCTGCCGCGGTCACCGCCGCGGTCGCGAAAGTTTCGGCGGGAGCCAGCGAACATCTTCCGATTGCCAAGGTGACGAACATATCGCGCGCGCTTGAGGAATTAAAAGAGAAGGATCTGTGGATCGTGGGATTAGACGAGCGCGGCGAGCAAACATACGACGCGGTTGATTACAAGATGCATTGCGCTATCGTGCTCGGCGCCGAAGGCAAGGGATTGCACGACCTAGTGCGCAAACACTGCGATTTCCTGGTGTCGATTCCGATGCTGGGGAAAGTTCCGTCGCTGAATGTATCGGTGGCAGCGGGCGTGGTGCTCTACGAAGTTGTGCGGCAAAGACGGCTGGGCGCATCCAAGCAATCATGAAATTCCTCTGTGTCCTCTGTGTCCTCTGTGGCGCAAGCCTTTTCGCCGCCGCGCTGGACCGAGAAGCCTTCACCGTCGCGAAATATGATTTGCAGATTACGCTTGAACCTGCACAGCAGAGGCTCGGTGCTCGGGGCAAGATCACCTTGCGCAACGATTCCGCTCAGCCGCAGCGAATCGTCGCCCTGCAAATTTCTTCTTCTCTCAACTGGCGTTCGATTCGGGTAGACGGCAAGCCCGTGCAATTCGTTTCCCAACCCTACCTTTCAGATCTCGACCATACCGGCGCGCTTTCCGAAGCCATCGTGACGCTGCCCGCCGAGATCAAGCCAAAAGATTCCGTGGAGCTCGAAATCGGCTACGAGGGCGTGGTCCCGCTGGATACGACGCGGCTGACTAGAATCGGCGTGCCCGACGAAATCGCAAAGCATTCGAGCTGGGATCAGATCAGTCCATCATTCACGGCAGTGCGCGGCGCGGGATATGTGGCGTGGTATCCGATAACCACCGAAGCAGCGGATTTTTCCGAGGGGAACAGTTTGTTTGAAGTTGCCGATCGATGGAAGGCGCGGGAAGCGGAGAGCGAATTTAGAGTGAACCTCCGTTCTTCACAGGAAAATTCAGAATCGGCGTCTGTTCTGCTCTGCGACGGCCATGGCGGCGGTTCCGCAGAGCCGGGGAGAAGTCAGGCAGTCAGTACAGATTGCGCGTGGAGTCCCCTGGGCGCGGTCACTCCAACGTTTGCCGCAGCCGAATATGTCGTCGCGTCCAAGGCGCCTTTGAAAGTGTTCAGCCTGGCGGGCCACGAGGCTGGAGCGGCAACATATTCCAGCGCGCTCGATCCGGCAATGAAGTTCGTAAGCGGATGGTTCGGCCAGCCCACCACACCCGTCGCCATCGCCGATTTTGCCGATCCTCATTCCCCGCCGTTTGAGAGTGGCACCTTGCTGATGGCGTCCATGGCCGCGGAGGATTCGAAGCTGGCAGGCATCAACCTGGTCCACGAACTGGTTCATTCCGCGGTGCCCTCGTCGCGCCCCTGGGTTTACGAGGGCTTGGCTCACTTCGCGGAGGCGATGTATCGCCAGGAGCAAGGCGGACGTGAGGCGGCGCTCGATCTCCTCGGACTGCACCGGGCCGCTTTTCTGGATTCGGAAAAAGAAGTATCGTCGGCGTTACAGAAGAGCGTCGCGCAGAAGAGCGTCGGAGAGAAGAGCGTCGAGCCGAGAAACCCAGGTCAGCCGCTCATCGCAACCTTCGATGAAATCTATTATCGAAGCAAGGCTGCGTATGTGTGGTGGATGTTACACGACATGATCGGCGACGAAGCGCTGAAGCAGGCGATCGGCAAGTATCGCGCCGCAGACGACAACGACAAAGATCCAAAGTATGTACAGAAGTTGATCGAATCCGCCGCCCAGCGCGACCTGGGCTGGTTCTTCGACGACTGGGTGTACAAGGATCGCGGCCTGCCTGATTTCCACGTGCAATCGGCGCATCCGTGGAAGACGGAAAAAGGTACGCAGATGATAACCGTCACGCTGGAAAACCTTGGCAACGCCGGGGCGGAAGTCCCATTCACTATATTGTTTGAAGGCGGCGAGATCACGAAACGGCTTGAGGTGCGTGCCAAGTCGACGGCTACCACGCGAGTCGAGTTGCTCGGCACGCCGAGCCAAATCGTGGTCAACGACGGCAGCGTTCCAGAAAGCGACCTGACGAACAATGAGTTCAAGGTTCCCGCGCCTTAGCAATAGGCGGCGTTATGCTCATGCGGATTTGGAGAACTTCGCGAGTGCCGCCAGCTTTTTTTCTGCGGCGCCCGAGTCAATCGCATCGGCGGCCAGCGGCACCGCATCACGCAGATGATCGGCGCGTCCGGCTGCAACCAGCGCGGCAGCGGCGTTGAGCAGCACCACGTCGCGGCGGGCCGATTTCTTTCCAGCTAGTATTTCGCGAATCAGCGTCGCGTTAAAAGCGGCGTCTCCACCGGAGATCTCGTCAAGCGTAGCCCGCTGCAGGCCGAATTCCTCGGGCGTTACTTCGTAGCTGTGAACCTGCGCCTCGCGCACTTCCGCGATGCGCGTCGGGCCAGTGATAGTGATTTCGTCCAAGCCGTCGCTCCCATGAACAACCAGCGCCCGGCGCAACCCTAACATGCTGAGCGCTTCCGCGAGTTTTTCGACCAGGTCCGCGGAATAGACGCCAACCACCTGGCAGGTGGCGCGCGCGGGATTCGTCAGCGGCCCCAGCAGGTTGAAAACCGTGCGCAAATGCAGCTCCCGGCGGGCAGTCTGCACGTGCTTCATCGCCGAATGCATAGCCGGGGCGAAAAGAAACGCGATCCCCACTTGCTCCAGGCAGGCTGCGAGTCGCGCGGCCGGCAACTGGATATTCACGCCCAGCGCTTCCATCACGTCGGCCGACCCGCACTTCGAGGTCACGCTGCGATTGCCATGCTTGGCGACGCGCACGCCGGCGCCCGCGACTACGAACGCCGTGGCCGTCGAAATGTTGAAGGTGCCGCTGGTATCGCCGCCCGTGCCGCAGGTATCGACGAGCGCGTCGCGCCCGGTGCCGCTGGCGTCGAGAACGGAATCGCTGTTGAGTTCGAGGGGAACGGCGGCGGCGCGGATAGCTTCGGCAAATCCAACGATTTCTTCGACCGTCTCCCCCTTCATGTGCAGCGCGACCAGCAGCGCCGCAATCTGCGCGTCCGAGCATTGACCGGTGAGCACCTCGCTCATCACCGCGTGCGCCTCTCCGCGCGAGAGCGACTGGCGGTGGTCGGCGATGCGATGGAGAGCGTCGAGGATCATTGATTCCAAGCCAAGGATTCCCAGCCAAGGGTAGCACCGATCACCTTTCATTGATCCGTGCCGTTTGCACCAATCCTTCAGCCTCTATAAAATCAAGAGTTTGCTGCACGTTATCTGAAGCCGCAAGCAGAGTCCTCTCGGGAGTAAATCAGCGGCATCGCGAACGACGAACGACGGATCTGGAATCATAATGAAAATTCATGAGTATCAGGCAAAAGGAATTCTGAAGAAGTATGGCGTCGCTGTTCCCCGCGGCGCGATGGCGACGACGCGCGAAGAAGCGGAAGCAGCAGCGAAGGATCTTCTAGGTTCCGGCGCCACGGGAGTCGTAGTGAAGGCCCAGATTCACGCTGGCGGACGCGGCAAGGGCGGTGGCGTGAAGATCGCCAAATCGGTGGAAGAGGCGGCCGAGATCGCCGGCAAAATGCTGGGCATGAAACTGGTAACCCATCAGACCGGGCCGGAAGGGCGCATCGTCCGTCGGTTGCTGATCGAAGAAACGTTGCCGATCGAGAAGGAACTTTATCTCGGCATACTGGTGGATCGTGGTGAGGCTAAGCCCGTCTTCATGGCATCGGCTGCGGGCGGCATGGATATCGAGCAGGTGGCAGCCGAGAGACCCGAGGCGATTCTGAAGCAGTACATCGATCCCGGCATGGGTCTGGAGCCGTTCCAGGCGCGCAAGATCGCGTTCGCGTTGGGACTGAAACCGTCACAAATCAATCCTGCGGTTCAATTCCTGACCATCCTTTATCGTGGGTTTCTTGAGTCGGACGCATCGCTCGTGGAAATCAATCCGTTTGTCAGTTGCACCGACGGCCGGCTGTTCGCGCTCGACGCCAAGCTCACTTTTGACGATAACGCGCTCTTCCGGCATCCCGACCTCCGCGAACTGCGGGACATCACCGAGGAAGATCCGCTGGAAGTGGAGGCGTCGAAATACAACCTCAACTACATCAAGCTCGACGGCAGCGTCGGTTGCATGGTAAACGGCGCCGGACTGGCGATGGCCACCATGGACATCATCAAGTATGCGGGCGGCATGCCGGCCAATTTTCTCGACGTCGGCGGCGGCGCCAACGCGGAGCAAGTCGCGCACGCGTTTGAAATCCTGCTGAGCGACAAGAGTGTGCGGGCCGTGCTGATCAACATTTTCGGCGGCATTCTGCGCGTGGATACCTTGGCTGAAGGAGTGGTCGAGGCGGCCAGAAAAACGAATCTCCAACTGCCGGTGGTGCTGCGGCTGGAAGGCACCAATGTTGAGGAAGGCAAGAAAATCTTGCTCGAGTCAGGGCTGAACTTCGTGGTTGCTGAGACCATGAAAGATGCAGCCGACAAAGTGGTAGCAGCGGCACGGTCCGCAGCTTAGCTGAGAAGCACTTTTTGAGAGTGAGCAATTATGGCAATCCTGGTTGATAAGAGAACTCGATTGATCGTGCAAGGTCTGACCGGCCGCGAAGGCACTTTCCACGCGAAAGCGTGCGCGGACTACGGCACGCAAGTCATGGGCGGCGTGACCCCCGGCAAGGGTGGGACGACACACGAGGGCTGGCCGATCTTTAATACGGTTCAGGAAGCGGCGGACAAGACGGGCGCGAATGCCACCATCATTTTTGTGCCGCCGCCGCATGCGGCCGACGCCATCATGGAAGCAGCCGATGCGGAAATTGAACTGATTGTCTGCATCACCGAGGGCATCCCCACGCTCGATATGGTGCGCGCCTGGGAGTTTCTGCAGAATCGGCGCTCGCGCCTCATCGGGCCGAACTGCCCCGGCATCATCTCGCCGGGCAAATGCAAGGTCGGCATCATGCCGGCGGCGATCCACAAAGAGGGCAATGTCGGAATCGTCTCGCGCTCCGGCACGCTGACTTACGAAGCGGTGCATCAGCTTACGCAGCGTGGAATCGGGCAGTCGACCGCAATTGGCATTGGCGGCGATCCGATCATCGGCACGAACTTTGTCGACGCGCTGGATCTTTTTAATCGCGATCCGCAGACCGAAGCCGTGATCATGATCGGCGAAATCGGCGGCAATGCGGAGGAGACTGCCGCGGAGTTCATCAAGATGCATATGAAGAAGCCGGTGGTGGGCTTCATCGCCGGACAGACCGCGCCTCCCGGACGCCGCATGGGTCATGCCGGTGCGATCATCTCCGGCGGCAAAGGCACCGCGGCCGAAAAGATTGCCGCCATGGAAAAAGCTGGCCTCAAGGTAGCGAAATCGCCGGCCGACATGGGCGAAACGCTCGCGGCCGTGCTGGGAGTAAAAGTGTAGAAGGTTTTCCTGAGACCTGACACCTAAGACCTAAGACCTGACATTATGAAAACACTGCAACGCACACTGACCATCATCAAGCCCGACGCGGTGAAGAAAAACGCTGTCGGAGACATCATCGAGCAGTTCGAGAAGAATGGTTTCCACATTCTGGCCATGAAGATGCTGGAAATTTCGCAGCATCAAGCCGAGCAATTCTACGCCGTGCATGCCAGCAGGCCGTTTTACCATTCGCTGACCAGCTTCATGTCCAGTGGACCGATCGTGGCCCTGGCTCTGGAAAAAGAAAACGCCATCGCCGATCTGCGCAAGTTGATGGGCGCGACGAATCCAGCCAATGCCGAAGAGGGCACCATCCGCAAGAAATGGGCCAGCAGCATTGAACACAATGCGATTCACGGCTCCGACGCGGATGAAACGGCGCGCTTCGAGTTGAGCTTCTTCTTCGCCGGATACGAACTCGCGCAGTAAAGCAGTCTCCGGTTCTCAGTTCTCAGCGGGATCGACTGAGGCGGGTTTTTCCGAGAACTGGAATCTGGGAACGGAGAACTCTCATGCCTCTAATTCAAGTCACCATGCTGCAAGGCCGCACGGCCGATCAGAAGCGGAAGATTGCGCAGCGCATTACCGATACGATGGTTGAAGAAGCAGGCGCCCGCCGCGAAGCGATTGTCGTGACATTCGTCGAAGTGTCGAAAGAAAGCTACGCTTCCGGTGGTGTGCTGATGGCGGACAAGAAGCCGACGTGACGTCGGCTGAAAGTCATCCCAGCGGCTCGAACAGATGTCCTTCGGTGCGGTCGGCGATTTTGGGCAAATCTTTTTTTGCCAGCTGCAGGAAGTGCGGGGCAGTGCGATGCGCCTCAAGCGCGGCGTCGTCTTTGTATTGTTCGTAGATGAAGAACCGGCGCGGATCAGTCTTGTGCTTATGCACCTGATACATGAGGCAGCCCGGTTCTTTACGCGACTCGGCCGTTAGTTTTTCGAAAATTGCGGCCACTTCGGACTCGCGTCCGATTTTCGACATCCAGGTTACGGCCAACACCACCATCCGTCGCTCCTTTTAGCAGTTCTTCAGTTCCAGTTCGCTTATAAATTCGGGCACCAGAATCGTCTGTTCTCGATCGGGGCCAGTGGAGATCATTGCTACTCGCGCTCCGGTTTCCTTTTCGATAAAGGCCAGATACTCGCGGGCCGCCTTAGGCAATCCTTCCACCGTCCGAACGTTCTGGGTTGGACTGGCCCAGCCCGGCATGTTGCGGTACACGCATTCGATTTTTTCGTAACCGCATGCCTGCGCCGGAACTTCGTCGGTTGCCTTGCCGTCCACCTTATACCCCACGCACACTGGAATCTCCGTCAGGTGGTCGAGCACATCGAGCTTAGTCACCACCAGCCAGGAGATTCCGTTAATCATGCCAGCGTAACGGAGCAGAGGCAAATCGAGCCAGCCTGTGCGGCGCGGACGTCCGGTGACGGCGCCGAACTCGTTGCCGCGTTTGCGCAAGTCTTCACCTTCGGGACCGAGAAGTTCAGTGGGGAACGGACCGCTGCCGACGCGTGTGCAATAGGCTTTGGTGATGCCGATCACCGTGTCAATCGAAGTCGGCGGAACTCCCGTTCCGGTGGCCGCGCCGCCAGACGTGGCGCTCGAAGACGTCACGAACGGATAAGTGCCGTGATCAATATCGAGCATAGTTCCTTGCGCGCCTTCGAAGACGATCGACTTGCCCTCGGCCAGAGCGCGATTCAGCAACAGCGCCGTGTCGCGGACAAAAGGCCGAAGCTGTTCAGCTGCGTCGGCGTATTCGCGGAACATCTTGTCGGCATCGAGTGGTTCGGAGTTGAAAAGCGCATGCGCGATCGTGTTTTTTTCGCGACATGCGTTCTCGATGTGCGTGCGCAACAACTGGGTGTCAAGCAGGTCGGCGACGCGCAGTCCGCGGCGTCCCATTTTGTCTTCATAAGCTGGGCCAATACCCCGCGAAGTGGTTCCGATTTTCACGCGACCGGGAGCGTTTTCCGACCCGAGCTCCATCATGCGATGGTAGGGAAGAATGACCTGCGCGCGATTGGAGACGAAAAGATTGCCATCCACTTTTACGCCGGCAGCGCGCAGCGAGGCGACTTCCTTCAGGAAGGCCAATGGATCGATCACCACGCCATTGCCGACGACGCTGATGCACTCGGGCCGCAGAACGCCGCCGGGCACGAGTTGCAGGATGAATTTTTTCCCATTGATGATGACAGTGTGTCCGGCGTTGTGGCCACCGGCGTAGCGCGCCACCACCGAAAACGTATGCGTGAGCACGTCGACGATCTTGCCCTTGCCCTCGTCGCCCCACTGCGCCCCCACAATGACCGCAGTTCTGCCTCTCTTCGTTCCGCCTCTACTCAATTCGAACTCCACTTGGAATTTTTGCGCGGCTGCAAACCGAAGCGCGCCCCTGGGGTCGCACACACTGGTTGCGCCGCTGCTGAATAGACTGGGAACTGATGAAGATCGATCGGCGGTACGTGGTGTGTACTCTCTAGCATACCGAATCGGGCTGTGGAGGGGCAAACCTGAAATCCGCGGTAGGCGAGTGTGTGATGTCGGGGTGCGCCCCGTTTGGACGGCCCGGAGGCCCATCACCACACGACCCCTGTTGTCGCGTCCTTGTATCCTTACAGCATGCCCGAACTCCCCGAAGTCGAAACCATTGTGCGCGGCTTGGACCAGCGTGTCGCCGGCGACACCATTGAATCCGTCTGGATCGGTTCCCGGAAGCAGCCGCTCAAGTCGCCCGCCGCCATTATTGCTGCGACGCTTGAAGGCAAGCGGATCGTGCGGGTGCATCGCGCGGGCAAGCACATCGTATTCGATCTGGAGGGACCGTCACGCGCGTCACAGCCGACCACAAAGAACGGCGCCCGCACAGTTCGCCGCAAGACGCGGCAAGCCGTGTCTCTACCAAACAGCAGCGACGAGACGGCGCAGTGGATCGTCCATCTCGGCATGACCGGCCGCCTGATGATTTCCGAACCTGCGGCGGACGTCGCCAAGCATACTCACCTGATCGCGAAGATGGCGTCGGGGCGCGAACTGCGCTTCATCGATCCGCGGATGTTTGGCAAGCTCAGCGTTCATCTTCCGTCGGAAGCCGGCCGCTTCGATCCCGGCGGAGTGGAGCCGCTGCAAGTGAGCGAGGAGGTGCTCGTCGCGCTTTTTCGCGGGCGCAAGACTCCGATCAAGAGCGCGCTGCTGAACCAGAAGTTGCTGCGCGGCGTGGGCAACATCTACGCCGACGAGTCGTTGTTTCGCGCGGGCATTCGTCCCCGCCGCCGGGCGGCATCCATTACCCGCGAGCAACTGGGCAGGCTTCACTCCGCCGTGCGCGAAGTTCTCCGCGAGGCGATCGCGCTGGGAGGGTCCTCGATTTCCGATTACGTGGATGCGGATGGCGAAGAAGGATTCTTCCAGCTCCAGCATCGAGTCTATGGCCGCGAGGGAAAGCCGTGCCTGGTGTGCGGGACCGCGATCCGCCGGATTGTACTGTCTAGCCGGAGCAGCCACTACTGTCCGAAATGTCAAAAATAGCCCTAATATAACGATTTAATATTGACGAATTGACATCCGCGCTGTACAAAAAAGGCTGCGGCTAAATGCTCCTTCAAATAGACTCCCGAGACATTCATGAATAAATTCTCAATTGGAGTAGACCTCGGCGGCACGAACCTGCGCATTGCGGCCGTGGACGACCAAGGTGCGCTGGAAGAGAAAGTCACGCTCGGCACCAAGGTTTCCCGGGGGCGCGATTACGTCATCGCCGACATGTGCGACGCCATCCAGCGTCTCTCGGACAAATACGGAACCTCCGCTCAGCTGCTGGGGATCGGTATCGGCGTGCCCGGCATCATCGATATGCAAACCGGCCTGGTGCGGGAATCGCCCAATCTGCCCGACTGGGTTGACTATCCGGCTCGCGCCGCCATTGAGCAGCGGCTGAAGACAGTCGTCATCCTCGAAAACGACGCTAACGTCGCGGCCCTGGGAGAAAAGTGGCTGGGCGCGGCCAAGGATTATTCCGACGTGGCGATGCTGACTCTCGGTACCGGCGTCGGCGGTGGACTGGTTCTGAACGGCGCGATCTGGTGCGGAGCGAACGGCATGGCCGGGGAACTCGGACACACCACCGTCGAGCCGGACGGGCATCCCTGCGGATGCGGAAATCGAGGATGCCTGGAACAGTATGCTTCAGCGACCGCAATCGTCCGGATGGCGCGGGAAGCCATCGCGCGCGGCGGAGCTTCGGCACTGGCAAGCGCCGCAAACTCCGATCCTGAGTTCAGCGCGAAATCGTTATACAATCTCGCGATTCAAGGCGATGAAGATGCGCGCCGCATTTTCCGCTACGTAGGCCGGTGTCTGGGCATTGTGCTTTCGAACATGGTGAATTCCTTGAACCTGCCGATTTACGTGATTGGCGGCGGAGCGTCAGCCGCATGGGAGGCCTTTTCACCCACCATGTTCGAGGAGTTGCGGCTGCGCTCCCTGGTGTATGCCGCCACCGCGCCGCCGGATCCTTCCGCCACCCAGCAGGGAGCTTCTGCGCACGTGAAAGCTGGCCCCGGTCACAAGACCATCATCACGCGCGCGCTGCTGGGGAGCGACGCCGGCTTGTACGGCGCAGCCCGGCTGCCGATGATTGCGGAAGCAAAACGCTAACCGTGCTTGTGCTTAGGTGAGCGCGAGGGCTTCGCAGCCACAGTTCGCGCCGCCCGCGAAAACCCGGACGAGGACTTGCCGGGGGAAAATTTGGATGACTGCGCCGGCTTCGATGAGCGCACCACAAACGACCGCTCGCCCGGCCGCGATGGCCCACCAGAACGAGAACGCGACCGGCTCAAAGACTTCGATGCGCGCGGGAGCTTGCTGGCCGGTGCATGCAACGGAGCAGGCACGCTCGGCGGCAGCGTAAGTTTCGGTCCCGACGCCGCCGTCTTCAATTTTGCGACTTCCAGCAAAGTAAGATTGCGCCAGTCGCCCGGCGGTACGTCGAGCGCCAGCGGACCATACTGCACGCGCCGTATCTTCTCCACGTGGTGTCCTACTTCTTCAAACATTTTTCTCACCTGGCGGTTGCGGCCTTCAATGATGGTTACTTCGAGCCACGGGTTGTCGCCCTCGCGGATCAGGCGAATTCTTGCCGGAGCCGTGCGCACGCGCCGGCCGCCTTTTTCGGCAATGGAAACGCCGTGGCGCAGCTTGTCGAGCTTGCCCTCGTCCGGCTGGCCGGCGACTTTCACCACATAAGTCTTCGGCACATTGGAAGACGCTTTCATCAGCGCGTTGGCCATCTCGCCGTCGTTGGTCATCAGCAGCAGGCCTTCGCTTGCCCAATCCAGCCGCCCCACGGGATACACGCGTCCTTTCACTTTCTGCACCAGATCCATCACGGTAGGACGCTTTTTCTCGTCGCTGACCGTGGTCACATATCCCTTAGGTTTGTTGAGCACGACGTAGGTGAAACGTTCGGGCCCATGCAGCAGTTTGCCATCCACGCGAATGTGGTCTTGCTCTGGATCAGCTTTGGTGCCAAGTTCGGTGACCACCTGGCCATTGACCAGCACTCGCCCGGAGACGATCAGAGCTTCGGATTTGCGGCGCGATGCGATTCCGGCAGCAGCGATGATTTTTTGCAGACGTTCGGCGGGCATGGCTACTCCGGTTTGATGCTGGCTGGCGTTTCGGTTTCTTCTTCGGCGTCGAGTTCGGCCCCATCGTCCTCTGCAATTGTTGACGACGAATTTGCGGGCCCTTCCGCAGCGCTTTCGCCCGGAATCAAGTCGCTCTGGAACGACTCCGCCAGCAGTTTCTCGAACTCCTCCATGCTGGGCATCTCGTGGATGTCCCGAAGCCCGAAGCGCAGCAGAAACTCTTTACTGGTTTTATAAAGAATCGGCCGGCCGATTACGGCTTTTCTGCCGGCGGTGGTGATGAGTTTGCGGTCGAGCAGCGTGCCGATGACGCCGCCGGAATCCACGCCGCGAATCTCGCTGATCTCGGGCACCGTGACCGGCTGTTTGTAGGCGACGACGGCAAGCGTCTCGAGCGCCGGAAGCGACAGCCGGAAAGGCGGTTTCAGGCTCTTGGCAAAAGCGCGCACCACGTCGTGCTGCTCGGGCTTGGTGGACATGCGGTATCCGCCGGCGACCTGGCGGATTTCGATTCCGTGGTTTGCGCCCGAGTAATCCGCGATGAGTTCTTCAAGCGTGGCGCGGATGCGCGACTTGATTTCCGCGGCATCGATGCCCGGAGTCTCCGCAAGCAAAGACTCCCTCACCAGCGAAAAAATCTGATCAAGCGAAATAGGAGTTTCCGCCGCGTAAATGATGGCTTCGAGTTGAGGTCTAAGACTCATGATTCAGTTCTCAGTTCTCAGTTCTCAGTTCCCAGGTGTCAGAAAAGCCCATCGGCCGCGTGGGTTCTACTGAGAACTGAGAACTGGGAACTGAGAACTTGTTTTTCACTTCCAATCATCGCGCACCGCGGCCTGCTCCGTCATCACTTCTTCGAAGTGGGAGTGTTTGCGCACCAGCACTTCGCCGAACACTTGGTCCTGTCGCACCTGGATCGCCTGCAGTCGAACCAGTTCGAGTAACGCCAGAAACATGCAGACCAGCCCCGGTCGCGATGGCACATTGCGAAGCAATTGCTTCAGGCGAATCGGGCGATCTTCCAGCGCGAGCCGGCGATGCAAGTACTGGATCATCTGGCCGACAGTGACGCTCTCTTCGTCCACTTCGAGGATCGGCCGGGTTCGCGCCCGGTCCAGTATCTGCTGAAAGGTCTTGACCAGGTCGATGACATCGGCGGCGAGTTCGGGCTCGGCGCCCTCGGCGTCGATAAACTCCCGGATCGCCGGATTGCTAAGCACCGCGTCTTCAATCTGCTGTTTCTGCAGCAGCATCTGTGCTGCGGATTTAAATTTTTCATGCTCGAGCAGCCGGTTGACGAGTTCGTTGCGGGGGTCTTCCAACGCATCGGCGGCAGCCAGCGGATCGCGCGGCAACAGCATCTTCGACTTGATGTGAATCAGCACCGCCGCCATGTAAATGAACTCCGAGGCGACGTTGACGTCAAGCTCGCGGATGCGCTCGACATAAGTGAGGTACTGCGAAGTGATCCGGGCGATGGGGATGTCGTAGATATTGATGTCCTGCTTACGAATCAGGTCCAGCAGCAGGTCGAGCGGGCCTTCATAGATTTCCCCGAGCGCGATAGCAAACGGGAAATCGCTGGCATCGTCTTTTTTGTTGGATTTAGCCGCGCCTTGGCTTTGCGGCAGCGACGCGGACGGACCCGCACTGCGCCCAGGATCCACGCCGTGCGTGTGTTCTGCTACGGGTTGCGACAAATCGGTCACTTCGCGGAATCCTTCGCGGGCCCAGAACCCGGACTATCGTCCGGACGATAGTCGAGACCCATCGCCGTGCGAACTTCGTCCATAGTAGCGCCCGCGACCTCACGGGCGCGAGCCGAGCCAGCCTCCAGAATATCCCAGACCAGGCGTGGATTGTCCTCGTATTTTTTTCGCCGCTCTTGCATCGGGTTGAGGATTTTGACGATGGCGTCTGCGACCCAGTGCTTGCATTCGATGCAGCCGATCGCGGCCGAGCGGCAGCCCTGGTTCACCTTCGCCATCGTCTCCTTACTGCTGAATATTTTGTGCAGATCGCCGACCGGGCAGATATCGGGATTGCCGGGATCCATGCGCCGCACACGCGCCGGATCGGTGACCATGGTCTTCAGCTTTTGCCGCACCACCGGCTCGGGGTCGGAAAGCATGACCGTGTTGTCGTAGGACTTCGACATCTTGCGGCCGTCGGTGCCCGGCAGCCGGGGAGCAGGCGTCAGCAGTGCTTGCGGTTCAGGGAAAACGACTCTGGGGAAAACGTACTCAGTGTCCGGCGCTATGGCCGTTCCATTGGAAACGAGGATTTCTCTTTGGCGCTCCGTCAGTTGGTTCGTCTCGGTTACGACCGGCCGCGCAAAGCTGTAGATCGTGTTGAACCGGCGCGCGATCTCACGCGTCAACTCAACGTGCGCCACCTGGTCTTCGCCGACCGGGACGACGTCCGCCTTGTAAATCAGAATATCCGCCGACTGCAGCACGGGATAGCCGAGAAATCCGTAGGTGCCCAGATCTTTTTCCTTGATATTTTCCTTCTGCTCCTTGTAAGTCGGGACGCGCTCCAGCCAGCCCAGCGGAGTGATCATCGAAAGCAATAGATGCAGCTCGGCATGCACCGGCACATGCGACTGGATGAACATCACGCATTTCTCGGGATCAAGCCCCGCAGCCAGCCAGTCGAGCAGCACATCGACCAGGTTTTCCTTCAGTTGCGATGTGTCCGCGTAGTCGGTGGTCAGCGCGTGCCAGTCGACGATCACGAAAAAGCAGTCATACTGCTCCTGCATGCGGACCCAGTTTTCCAGTGCGCCAACGTAATTGCCCAGGTGAAGTTTGCCTGTCGGCCGCATTCCGCTCAGCACGCGTTTCTTGGTGGAAGGAGTTGTCATTCAGAATTTGCCTAGCAGCGAGACGTAAAAGCGAATAAACGGGCGGATCAAAGCGCTGAGCAGTCCTCCGCCAAGATACACCAGCGCCAGCAGCGCGAAGAAGCCCGTGCGGTCGTACACCATTCGCACGAGTTCCGATAAAAAATGCCGCAATACGTGGCTGCCGTCGAGCGGCGGGACGGGAATCAGATTAAACACTGCCAGAACGATGTTGATGATCATGAGCGCATACAGCAGCATTGCGACGGGGGTTAACGCCGAATCGGAAGCACCGCCGTCGAAACCACCCGACAATCCCATGATCAGAGAATGTCCGGAGGCCGATGAAAGCGAGATGCCGCCCAGCAACAGAAGCGCCCCGGTGGCGACGATGAAGTTGCTGACTGGACCGGCCACTGAGGTCAGAATATCGTCCAGCATAGGATTGCGAAAATTCCGAGGGTCAACCGGCGTGGGCTTGGCCCAGCCGAGCAACGGTATGCCGCTAATGGCCGCGACCAGCGGCAGTATGATCGTGCCAAACAGATCAATGTGGCGAATCGGATTCAGCGATACCCGCCCCAGCATCCGAGCCGTCGGATCGCCGCAGCGCGACGCCGTCCATGCGTGGGCGGACTCGTGCACGCTGATCGCAAACAGGAGCGCGATCATCTGATAAAGAATTTCAACAACTCTCGGCGTCATTGGCGAGCATTGATTCGCTGAACCCTGATTCTAGCAAAGGCTGGGAATTGCCGAGATCAGAGTTCAGATTGCAGAAGTAAAACCGAGAGGTGTGGGGATCAAAAAGGACTC
The DNA here is from genome assembly GCA_963747545.1 of uncultured Acidobacteriaceae bacterium. Lineage (GTDB taxonomy): Bacteria > Acidobacteriota > Terriglobia > Terriglobales > Acidobacteriaceae > Acidiflorens. The sequence continues at coordinate 1,955,602 of CAVVFQ010000007.1, forward strand.
ATTGCCCGGCGCGCATCGGCGAAACAATCAGGTTACCGGCGGCTCGCTTCTTACCCTCGCCCTTGTCGTGCTGATAGAGCAGAGAGAGCGCGCCCTCGGAGGACGTGGACGCGCCCGCTAGTTCCGCCGCTAATCCCTGATACGACCGGCCAATTTCGTGATTTCCCTGTGAGGCTACTGGGCTGCCTTTGTCAATCGCCGGCCCCACAACCTGGAAGTTGTTCGGCACCTTCCACAACACCTTGCAGTTGGTGGCTTTCTCCACATCCTCGTCGGTGAAGCCGGGAATTTTCTTATAACGGTTGAGCACCAGGCGCAGTCGATCGCGTCCCGCTCCTTCCTGCAGGAACGCCTGAATGCGGCTTGCGCTCCACAGGGAAACGACATCGGACTGCGTAACCAGCAGCACCGCGTTCGAGAGGTCGCAGATCGTTTGCATGGTGCTATCCATGCGGCCAGAGCCATCGAGCACGACGAAGTGGTACTGGCTTACCAGCAGGTCGAAGAGGCGAGCCAGCTCCGACGGGGTCGGCACGGCGTTGTGCGGTTGCTGAGCGCCAGCCAGCAGATGCAAACCATTGCGATAGGGCGTCATCAGGCCATCGAGAAGTGAACCGTCCATGCGATGCAGGTTCTGCAAAGCATCGATCAGCGTGAATTGAGGCCGTAGATTCAGTTGCAGGGCAGCGTGCCCGATGGGAGCGAAATCGACAAGCACCACCCGTCCGTGAGCCTCTTGCAGGGCGACGGCGGTATTCACCGCGGTGGTGGTGGCGCCGGCTCCGCCCTTGGCGTTGAGAAAAGTGAAGACCCGCGCCTTGCTGGAACTGCGCTGCGCCCGGCTCAACGTCGCCGAGAAGCGAGTGAAGGCTTCGATCAAGGCTTCACGGCTGGCGGCATGATCCAGAAACTCACGCGCGCCCGCCCGCATCGCGGAAACAATGTTCGTGGGCTGGTTGATTTCGCCCACCGCAAAAATTGTGACTTCAGGAATACTGGCGTGGATCAGTTCGATGGTACGGATGGCGCGCTGCGGATTCTTGGGATCAATATTCACCAGCACTACTTCGGCGTGCTGATCCTGCAATTGCCGCAATACAGCATCGCCCGGCCCCGCCGGGAACCCGACATGGCTCAATACCGTACGAGCCAGATTGGTGCTCTCCACGCGGCTGTTCAAGACAACGGATTGTTCGCGGTCCTCGGTAAGGAGGGCGACGGCGATCCCGGGCATGACTCGATTCTCGGTGCTCATTGTCATGCTACGAACTTCCAGCGCCGGGACCAAGTGACCTTCGTAATCAAATGGGACGACCGACGGGGCGGCAGGTTGCTGACGGGTTTTCACTCACAGCAAACCTCCCGCCAGACTGCTGGTTTAATTGATTGTAAGGCAAAGGCCAGCGCTTGAAAAGACGATGCGAATTTCCGGAGGAATTTGCAGAAAAATGAGGTTTCGGGAAGCAAGCCCCAACCCGTTACCGGCCCGAAGTTGCTCCGGCGGCGCTTGCGCTCGAAACCCGCACGAAGTGAGTGCTCGACTCGTCGGCGGGCAAGTACTCGTAGGCATCGAGCTGCACGGCGATTCCGCTTCGCTGATTGTCCTGGGAACGACCGTCCTGAGAACGACCGTCCTGGGAACGACCGCCTTGAGAATGCCCGTCCTCGCCATGACCGGCCTGCGCAGCCCCGGCGCGCAACACCCGTCCACGACACCGAACCGGCATGCTTTCCCCCAAGGTGATTTCGGCGGGCATGGTGAAAGTCAACTCCACCACCGCACCTTCGGGAAGCGCCGTCTCGGCGTAGAAAAATATTCCACGGCCACTCAAGTCCTGAGCAAATCCGTGCACAGTCCGTCCATCGAAGTGAATGGCCAACGGCAAGCTCACTTCGAAACGCTGCGCGCCTCGCCGTTCCAGACAATGCTCCATACGATTGGGATCTGTGTTCATAATGAACATCCTTCCCCGCAGCGGTCTCCAGGGTCGACCGTGAGACCCCCACTCTAGCGCGGATCGAGCCCGCAGGGAAGTTCCAAGTGGTGGCCAGACTGTGGAAATCCGGGCCGAGTATATGCAACTTATTACACCGGCAACGGACCGAACGATTCCCTGGTTTCGGCTCCGGAGCCTTACGCCGGTTGCCGTCATCATAAAGATGTGAAAAAGTTCTATGAAGAGTGGCTAGCGACGAACGACTAACGACTAACGACCAGCGACCGACAACTAACGACCGAGTGACCGACGAGACAAATTCCGCCACCGCCGAAGAAGCAGCTGCGAAAGCCGCGCGCCTGCCGAAATGGGCCACAACTCTGCGCGCCCTTCGCCACCGCAATTTTCAGCTCTTTTTCAGCGGACAACTCATCTCGCTTATCGGCACCTGGATGCAGACCGTGGCTCAATCGTGGCTCGTCTACCGCATGACCGGATCTGCCCTCCTGCTCGGCTCTGTCGGCTTTGCCAGTCAGTTTCCGGTTTTCCTCGTTGCTCCGTTCGGAGGGATCACCGCCGACCGCGTCAATCGCCAGCGCCTGGTGATCGCTACTCAGATCGCCTCCATGATCCTCGCCGGAATTCTGGCGGCGCTCACGCTAACCGGTCGCATCCACGTGTGGCACATCTTCGTGCTCGCGGGCCTGCTCGGAGTAGTGAATGCCTTCGATATTCCCGGCCGTCAATCCTTCCTCGTCGACATGGTCGGCAAGGAGGACCTGATGAACGCCATCGCACTGAATTCCTCAATGTTCAATGGCGCGCGCGTTATCGGCCCTACCATAGCCGGAATTCTAGTACCGCTGATCGGTGAAGGCTGGTGCTTTGCAGCTAATTCCATCAGCTACATCGCCGTGATCGTCGGCCTGCTGCTGATGCGCGTGCACTGCGCTCCCCGCGCCAGCAAGCAATCGCCGATTGAAGACATGATCGAAGGCTTTCGCTGGGTCAACCACACCAAGGTCATTCGTGCGCTGCTGTTGCTGCTCGGCCTGGTGAGCCTGGTCGGCATGCCCTACACCGTGCTGATGCCGATCTTCGCCGATAAAATTCTGCACGGCGGAGCGCGCGGCCTCGGCATCCTGATGGGCGCCACCGGCGTAGGCGCTCTCTTCGGTGCCCTGACCCTGGCCGCCAAGACAGGAGGTGTTAAAGGGCTGGGGCGGTGGGTGGTATTCGCCTGCGCGGGCTTGGGCGTCAGCCTGTTTCTTTTTTCCTTCTCGCGTTCCTTCTGGTTGTCAGTCGCGTTCCTGTTGCCCGCCGGTTATTCCATGATGCTGCAGATGGCCTGCTCGAACACGCTGGTCCAGACCATGGTCCCCGACCAACTGCGCGGCCGCGTCATGTCCGTTTATTCGATGATGTTCATGGGTATGGCTCCCTTCGGAGCGTTCTTCGGAGGAGCCTTAGCCCACCGCATCGGCGCGCCCATCACGGTAGCCGCCGGAGGAGTAGCCTGCGTGATCGGTGCAATCTGGTTCGGACGAGCCCTGCCCGACCTCCGCATAGAAGCCCGCCGCCTGATCGTAGCCCAAGGCCTAGCCGGAGGCGAACCCGAGCAGGAACTAAACGCCCAGCCAGTGGAAGAGTAAGTGTAGAGCGGGCGCCCCCGCCCGCTGCCGTTGCAGTTGCCCTTGCCTTTGATCTCCCCCGAACAAAAATGTGAGCCCGCCTGATTCAGCTCCCGACTTTGGGTGGCGCAGCGGTTCACCGCTGCGAAAAGACCTAGTTCCCTTCGCGAACGGGAAGGGCAGGCCTTTACTCTTGAGATATTAATCCGTGTTTACCACTACCCCCCTCCCCCCTATCATTGAGAATCATAGGGTTATGGGGAATCTCTCCGCCAAAATCCAGAGCGCAAAGGACTTATTTTCAAAATATTCCGGAATAAGGGCTTAGCTTGATCTTGGGTCCAAATTCCTGTTTTGGGGCACCATTTTGGGAAGAGGACCCCAGCATTGTTGCTTCAAATTTAGTTATCAAAGAGCTACTAACTGAGCGGGCCGAACGACCTCTCGCGCCGTTTCTGGAGGCGGGCGCACCTCGGGATTGCGCTCATCAATAGGATTTTCGCACGGAGTGGCTGGAAAATCTGTGATGGCGGGCACTGGTTGTTTGTGATGAAAAAAAGCTCAAAGGACCCGCCCAAGCGAAGCTTGGACTGATTGGATAAGAGTGAAGGCTCGATTCGAACCCATGTAGTCTTTGTTTGAGGACGAAGACGCTGGGAAGAAAGGAGCCTTCGATGATGATTATAGGATGTGATTTCCATCCCAGCTGGCAGCAAGTGAGTTGGATGGACATGGAGACTGGGGATTGCGGGGAACGGAAGCTGGTGCATGCTAGCGGCGACGCCAGGATGTTCTATCAGCAACTGGCGGCGCCGGTGCTGATCGGCATGGAGGCCACGGGCAACAGCCAGTGGTTCATCGAACTGGTCGAGGATCTGGGGCATGAGATCTGGATCGGAGATGCAGCCCAGATCCGAGCCAGCTACGTGCGCAAGCAAAAGACGGACCAGCGCGACGCGGCACATATTTTAAAGCTGGTGGTGGAAGGCCGATTTCCGCGGCTCTGGACCCCGGACCGGGAGCAGCGCGATCTGCGACAACTGGTGCTGCATCGGCACAAGCTGGTGGAGATTCGCAGCCGAGTCAAAAACGAACTGCAACACCTTTCCTTGAATAAGGGAATGCAGCGCAAGCGTAAGCTGTGGAGCCAGGCGGGGCAGAAGATGTTGCGCGAACTTCCGTTAAAACCCTGGGCGGCGTGCCGGCGGGAAGATTTGCTGGGACTGCTGGCCACGCTGGATCAGCAGATCGGCAAGTTGGATTGGGCGGTGCAGCAGGCGGCAGAGGAAAATCCGCAGGCGAAGTTGCTGATGACGCAGCCGGGAGTGGGACCGAACACGGCACTGGCCTATGTTCTGACGATCGGCGATGTGAGTCGCTTTCCACGGGGCAAGCAGGTGGCCAGTTATCTGGGGCTGATCCCGCGCGAAGAAAGTTCGGGCGGACGGCAGAAGCTGGGTGCGATCACCAAGCAGGGCAACCGCATGTTGCGCTCGTTGCTAGTGGAGGCGGCGCAGATTACGGTGCGCTTCGACCCGGAAATGAAGAAGCAGTATTTGCATCGTTGTCACCAGAAGCCGAAGGGAGTGGCCAAGGTGGCAACGGCGCGCAAGTTAGCCGTACGACTCTACTGGATGCTACGCACACAAAAGCCGTATCCAGAGATCGTTCGCATCGAGAGCAGCTCGCGGGTGCCCCTGGTCGGCGCAAGCTAGACCGCAGAACTGATTGGGCGCTCTCGCATTCCGCACGAGGCGGGATGTTCGCATAGAAGAATCATGGTCGACGTTGGGGCCGAATCGATGGTTGGTGGAACGATCTTCGGGAGAAGATCACCACCGATAAGTGATTAGCGTGAGATTTCCAGAGTCTTGGTCCTCAAATCTCTCTGGCAAAAAAGCGGTGCCAAAAACACCGTCAGGATACTTTTGTCCTTGACACCGCCTTCACTCTTATCGAGGGGCACCCTCAAATAAAAGAAGCGGCTCTAGAACGGTAACGTACCCTGCGGGCCTACTTGATTAACCCACGCTGCCGAAGAAACTCCTTCACCACCGTCGCCGCGTCGCGATGTTCTCCATCCACCGCATAATTCAATCGCCGCATGTCTTCGTCGGAGATCGCGCCCGCCAGCGCGCCCAGCGCCGCTCCCACTTCCGGATGCTGTTTCAGCATTTCTCCGCGCATCACCGCGACTGCTTCGTACGGCGGGAAGTAATGATGGTCATCCTCCAGCACAACGAAGTCGAGGGCCGGAATCAATCCATCGGTATTGTTTCCGGCAATCAGATCCACTTGCCGGTCTTTGAGCGCCCGCGTGATCAGCCCCAGATCCATGACGCGGGGCGCCTCGGCGAAGCGCAGACCGTAGCTTGCGACCAGGCCCTTGTAGCCATCCGGACGCTCCATGAACTCATATCCAAAACCGGCCCGCCATTGCGGCGTGAACGCAGCCGCCTCGGACAGCGTTTTCAGGTGCAGCCGGCGCGCGTCGTCGCCACGGATCACCATGGCGAAGGTGTCGTCAAATCCGAGAGGTGGTCCTACGGTGAGGCCGAACTTCGATTCGTAGCCCTGCTGCACGCGTTGATAAACTTCGAGCTTGTTACCGCTCGGTTTTTCTTTGAGGACCGCCGTCAGCGCCGTGCCCGTATATTCCGGATAGACATCGATCCGTCCAGCGAGAATCGCCTGCTGACAGATGAACGTTCCCGCCAGATAGAAACGGCGCTCCACGGACAGATGAGTTCGGGCTTCGATGATTTGAGCGAACAGTTCTCCCAGAATGAGCTGCTCGGTAAAATTCTTGGATCCAACCACAATCCGATCCGCATGCCGTTCACAACCCGCGACCGGCAAAAGCAGGAAGACGAGCACCAGCAATTTGCAGATGGCCTGTTCCGAACGGTACCGAGTGGAATCAATCGTCAATGATTTTTCTCGTTACGATTTCCTATGCAGCGATCCCAACCGTCGCTCCACTCGTCCGAGCACAAAATCGGCAAAGAGCGCCAGCAGCGCCGCCGGAACGGCTCCCGCGAGAATCACCTGGTTGTTCACCATGGCCAATCCACGGAAAATGAATTCTCCCAGTCCGCCCGCGCCGATCGCGGCCGCAATCGTTGCGAGCCCAATGGAGACTACGGTCGCGATTCGCACTCCGGCCACAATGACACCCGAGGCTAGCGGCAACTCGACCTGAAAGAGCAATTGCCGATCGGTCAATCCCATGGCGCGTCCGGCATCGACCACCGTGGGATCGACACTGCGAATGCCCGCATACGTATTGCGAATCAGCGGCAGCAGAGCGTAGAGCGCCAGCGCCAGTATCGCAAGCCGTCCCGCGCGCTCTCCAATCCACGGCGCTGGAAGAAGAAAGCCAAACAAGGCAAGACTGGGAATGGTCTGGATGATGTTCGCGCCGCCGAGCACGGGCTTGCTGAGTTGCGGAACGCGCGTGATCAGGATGCCGAGCGGAATCCCGACCAGAGCCGCGAAAAGCGTGGCCACGCCCGCCAGTGTGATGTGTTCGAGCGTGAGGTCGAGCACCTGCTGGCGATTCGCCATCATGAACTGCAAGAAATTCATGCCGATCACCTCGTGATCACGTGCTTGCTTACAGTTGTTAAATTACTCTGGATCCGGCAACGCGGAGAACGCTTCCACGTATGCTCGCATGAGCGGATGCTGGCAACCCGAACATTCCGCCACTGGAAGGTCCACGATCAGGCGTCCTTCTTCCATCAGCGCGATACGATCACCGAGCAGCAAAGCTTCCCGCAGATCGTGGGTAACAAAGATCGCCGTTTTCCGCATCCGCTGCTGCAGCGCGCGAAATTCTTTCTGCATTTCCGATCGCGTGATCGGATCGAGCGCTCCGAATGCCTCGTCAAGAATCAGAATGGAGGGATCGGCCGCGAGAGCCCGCGCAACTCCGACGCGCTGCCGCTGTCCTCCGGAAAGTTGGCTTGGATATCGGGACAACAGTTCCTCATTCAGCCCGACCATCGTCAGCAACTCGCGCACCCGCGCTGCCACGCGCTCTCGCGGCCAGTTTTCAATCCGCGGCACGAGCGCAATGTTGCGCTCGACGGTGAAGTGCGGGAACAAGCCGCCATCCTGGATGACATATCCGATGCTTCGCCGCAAGCGGATCGGATCCCACTCCGAAGTCGGACGCCCGTTGACCCGCACCTCGCCTGAAGTAGGCAGCAGGAGCCGATTGATCAGCTTCAGAGTCGTCGTCTTCCCGGAGCCGCTTCGGCCCAGCAGCACCAGAGTTTCACCCTGCTGCACGGAGAGCACGAGATCCTGCAGCAGTGGACGTCCGTTCAGGAGGAAGGAAGCATGATCGAATTCGATGGCTGGTCCGTTATTGGTGGGAGCAGGCATGTCTTACGACTTGTACGCGCTGTCGGTCAATCCGGTAATTCGTATCCCGCCGTGCCCTTTGTGCCGGATGTTGAGGCCGATCAGCAGAGCGGTGATCTGCTCGACGATGCGCGCGTTCTCAAGCTTGCCGCCGTCAATCGCTCGCACGCCCGCGATTTTGGCCGCGAGTTCCATGGCGACCTGCGTGGCATTCGGATCGTCGCTGCATACGATCACGTCGCAATCGATATCTTCATTGCCGTTGAGCTGTTCCGCCGAAGCGTTCTGGAATGCCGCCGCCACGGAAACGCCCTTCGGCACCAGTTCAGCTGTCTGTTGCGCGGCCGAGCCTTGCCACACGCCAATGGTGCGGCTGGCGCGTCCACCGATGCTCGCAGCCAGCGGAACCGTGGCGTCGATTACGACGCTGCCCGCGCGGATTGCGGGCTTCAATTGCTTGAGCAGCGCCGCCTGCCCTTCAAATGGCACAGTGAGAACCAGCAGATCGCTGGCGGCGCAGGCTGCCGAGTTCTCCATCCCGGAAACTTGAGCACTTGCGCCCGCGCGCTTACGGATCGACTCGGCGGTTTCCTGCGCACGGGCAGAATCGCGCGAGCCGATGATGACAGTCTCTCCCGCACGCGCCCAGCGCAGCGCGAGGCCGGTGCCGGCTGGGCCGGTGCCGCCGATGATGGCGATGGTTCGGCTGGTGCTGGCGCTCACGCGGTCGTTCATGCGGTCGTTCATGCGAACTCTGCCGCCAGCGCGTGTTCACAGGGAAATTCCGAAGGAACCGATTCGGCGGGCAGCTTGATTTTTATCCGCGAATATTTTGTGTTGCGCTCGGCTGGAATGCGCCCAATCTCCAGAATCAACGCCTGGAAATCTTCTGGACTGGTGTACTGGCCCGCCGTCGCTCCAGCTTCGCGCGAGATGTTTTCTTCCATCAGCGTTCCGCCGTAATCGTTGGCGCCAGCGTGCAGGCAAAGCTGCGAGAGCTTACGGTTCAGCTTCACCCACGAGACCTGGATGTTATGAATCGAACCGGCGAGCAGGATTCGGGCGAGCGCGTGAATCTTGAGGTGCTCGGCGAGCGTCGGCCCCGAGCGCGCCAATCCCTGCTGGAACAAAAGCGTGTTCTGGTGCACGAAGCCCAGCGGCACGAATTCGGTGAAGCCGCCCGTCTCGCTTTGGATCTGCCGAAATAAAGACAACTGCCGCACCCAGTGGTCTGGAGTTTCCATGTGTCCATACATCAGCGTCGAAGTGCTCGTGATGCCACAGGCGTGCGCGGTGCGGATCACTTCTTGCCATTGCGCCGACGAAAGTTTGTTACGCGACAATACATGACGCACTTCGTCATCCAGAATCTCGGCAGCCGTCCCCGGCAGCGTGTCCAGTCCGTTGTCGCGCAGCATCATAAGATAGTCGCGCAGCGTCATGCCGGTCAGTTCCACGCCGTAAACCATCTCCATCGGAGAAAACGCGTGGATGTGCATACCGGGCACCGCACTCTTCACCGCGCGCAGAATGTCGCGGTAATAAAACGGCGGCAAACCGTGCGGCAGGCCGCCTTGAATGCAGACTTCGGTGGCGCCCAGTTCCCACGCCTCTTTACTTTTGCGCCCCATGTCTTCGAGCGAATGAAAATAGGAATCACCCTCGCGCGGACCACGGCTGAACGCGCAGAACTTGCAACCCACGAAACAGATGTTGGTGAAATTGATATTGCGGTTCACCACGTAGCTGACAATGTTGCCCACCAGGTCGCGCCGAAGAGTGTCGGCGGCTACCAGCAGCGCGAGCAAGTCGGCGTCGTTACAGTTTGGCCCATCGCAATTGGCCAAGGCATAGCGTTCCACGTCCGTCAGACACGCTCCGTCCTGCGTTTCGAGCGCGCGCTCCAACGCAACCCGAATCGCGCGGGAAGCGCGTGGCGCGATCTGGTCCCAGGTCAGCGAGGGGAATTGCTCGAGTTCCGAAGCCTGCCAGGTCATAGCATTCTCCTGTCGAAAAGCTCTACCTAAAAAGGTCGTTCTTCGCGGGCCGGATCAATTCCCGCGCGCCAGTGCTTCTCCGGTGGTTGTCTCGGGGATAAGCATAGCCGCGAACGATGCACGCGGGCGTGCCTTCCAACTTGCCGCAAACCAGTCCGGCCGCACAGGCGAGTTCGTCGGCTATCGCGTCCACTGTTGCATGCAGCGAGTAGCCGTGCGGATCGCGGCTCCCGCGGTAGTCGACCAGGGGCCGCATGCCGGCGACGCCAATTGCCACTTCCGTCAAGCCTTCCCGCCATGGACGCCCGAAACTATCGCTGACGATGACCGCGATTTCAATCCCCAGCTGCTTTTTCAACTGCCGCCGCAAATTCGCTGCGGAACGATCCGGATTTACCGGCAACAATACGGCGTGCCGCCCGCCATCCACGTTCGATACATCCACGCCGCTATTCGCGCACACAAAACCGTGCTGGGTCTCGGTGATCAGCACTCCGTTCTTTCGCCGCACGACGCGGCGGCTCTCGCGCAACGCCAATTCCGAGACGCGTGCGTCGAGCCCGTAGCGCCGGGCCCAAGCCCGCGAAGCCGCGGACGGCCGGATCTTATCAAGCGCCACCAGCGCGCCTTCCGCCTTAGAAACAATTTTGTGCTTCACCACGAGAATATCGCCCTCCCGCAAGCGCAGCCGCAAGCTTTGTAGCGCCGTCAACAACCGCGCGCACAGCGATTCTCCCGTGCGGATTTCTCCGCGGACTGCGACCGGCAGAATGCGAACTTCGCCAGCAGCAGCGTTGGTACCCGCGTGCCCGGCGATGTTTGACCGCCTCTTAGGCCTGGGCATGACAGGCCTGACGCCGGCTGCCGAGGTTCCAGCTTCGCACCAGCTTCTGCGATCGCCGTTCTCCGCTGGCAGCCGCCAGTTCGCGGAGATCTTCGGGACGGTCTACATCGCGCGCGATACCCGGCAGTTCGAGCACAACCCATGGCAGGCCCGTTGCCTTCGCCGCGGCCAGGTGCGGCAAAAAACTGTCGTTCCCGAAGCGAAGCGGAAACAAATCGCCCGGAGATCGCCAGGCTGCATTGGTGCCGCGTCCGGCCGCGTCCGGCACCAGCACCGCGCCGCCGTGAGAATGAGGAGCGCAATCCACGATCTTTTGCAACTCCGAAGCGTCGATCAAAGGAATGTCCGCCGGAACCACCAGGGTGCTCTCCGCTCCACGCTCTCGGCTAAGCGCCGTGGCCATTTCGATGGCGCTGGTCTCTCCGGAGTTGTCGTCGGCGACGACCTCAAAATTGAAACGCAACGCCAAGTCGCGCGCAAACGAATCGCTCGTCACCACCGCAACCTGAGGCCGGCCTTGCCAGCGCGCCAGCGCTTGCAGCACGTCTTCGCACATCGCTTGCGCCAGCGCGAAACGTTCGTCCCGACCCAGAATTGGTGAGAGCCGCTGCTTGGCGTCGGCGAGATTCTTCACAGGAACGAGAATCATGGCCGCTCCCGCTCCGTAGAGGAATGAAGGGGCGGGGTTTGCCTGGCTGCCTCGAGCACGCTCTTTGCCAGTGCGATTCTGTCTTCATTCTTGCGCACGACGGTCTGGGTGCAATGCACGCGCAGGCCAGTCTTGCGCAACTGTTCGGCAGCCGCGGCATCCTCGGAATCAACCACCAGCAGGTCAAGGAAGTCGTGATAGAAGTCGGCAACGCCCGCAATCGAAACCGGGAAGCCTTGCGCAGCCATCAGTATTCCCGCAGGCCCCGAGACCGCAGCTCCTCTTACAATCGGGCTCACGGCCACGATGCGGGAGCGGCTCTCGCGCAACGCTTCGCGAATCCCTGGCACCGCGAGAATCGGCGCGATGCTGCTCACGGGATTACTCGGCGCCAGCAGCACAAGATCTGCCGCGCGGATCGCCTCGATGACTCCCGGCGCCGGCTCCGCATCCGACGCGCCCGCGAACCGAACCGATTCCACCGGATCCTGATACCAGCGCTCGACGAAATATTCTTCAAAGCTCAATTCTCCCACTGGGGTCAGAACCCGCGTCTCCACGCGCGAATTGCTCATCGGCAGAATCCGCGTCTTGATTCCAAGCCGGGTTGCAATCTCGGAGGTGGCTTCACTCAGCGTCTTGCCATCGGCCAGCAGCTTCGAACGAAAAATGTGTGTGGCAAGATCGCGATCGCCGGCGTGAAACCATATTGGCTGTCCCAGTTGCCCCATGGCGTTCAGGCAAAAAAAAGTGTCGCCCTTCACGCCCCAGCCGCGTTCCTGGCTCAATTTCCCAGCCAGCATGTAAGTGATGGAATCCAGATCGGGCGAGGCGTACAACCCCCACCACAGCAAGTCGTCGCCGGTATTCACGATGATGGTCAGTTCGTCCGGACGAACGATTTGCCGGAGTCCATCCACGAACTTTGCGCCACCGGTGCCGCCGGTCAGTACGGTGATCATGCCGCCCTCTTCGTTTGATTTTGAGCGTAGCCCTCAGCGTCAGCGGCGGAGGATATGCGCTCGGCCAGCAAATTGCCGTGGGTCGATGCTCGCTCTACGAATTCAGGATAAACCGGCAGCCGCCGGCGCAACTCAAATCCTTTTGCCTCGGTTCGCTGCTGCAATTCTTCCAGATGCGGCCAGGGTTTTTCCGGATTGATGAAATCCGGCGTCAGCGGGGACACTCCGCCCCAATCGTTGATGCCGCCATCGAGCAGATCGGCATAGTGGGGGTCGGAAAGATTCGGCGGCGCTTGAATATTCATCTTCGGCATCAGCAGACGCGCCACAGCCAGCGTGCGCAGCATTTCCTCGCGGTCGGGTTCAGGCCAGTGGGCCATCGGCGTTCCACTCTTGGCACGGAAATTCTGCACGATCACTTCCTGAATGTGGCCATACCTGTCGTGCAAGTTGCGGATCGCGATCAGCGAATCTACGCGTTCTTCCAGTGTTTCGCCAATGCCAACCAGAATTCCGGTGGTAAAGGGAATCTTCCGCCGGCCCGCATCCTCGATTACACGCAGGCGCTTCGCAGGCTCTTTGTCGGGAGCATTGTCGTGGGCGGCATCTTTCGCGAGCAGCCGCTCGCTGGTCGTCTCCAGCATAAGACCCATGCTGGGTGCCACGCGGGACAGGCGTTCCAGCCATTCCGTGCTCATTAAGCCAGGATTCGGATGCGGCAGCAGGCTCGATTCGCGAAGCACTTTCTCACACATCGCTTCCAGATAATGGAGCGTCGATTTGTATCCCAGGTGTCGCAGTGTATCGCGCATCTGGGGAAACAGCAGTTCCGGCTTGTCTCCCAGGCTGAACAATGCCTCGGTACATCCCATGCGTTCGCCTGCGCGCACTACTTCCATCACCTCGTCCGGCATAATGGTGTGCGCGCCGGGCTCGCCTGGATCACGACGGAAGGTGCAGTAGCCGCAATAGTCGCGACAAAGATTGGTCAGGGGAAGAAACACTTTGCGCGAATAGGTGATGATGCCGGGTTTGAATCGCGCGCGGGCCAGCTGCGCCGCCGAAAGCAGGGAAGGCAGCATGTCGTCGTCCGCTCGCAGCAGACGGCAAGCCGCTTCACGAGAGATCGGGTCGTTGCTTCCCGTCAACTCCGCTGCCGCGACCTGTGCATCTGGGGAAACTCGTTTCATCGACATCCAACGCACGCAACGATCATACTGGCAAAGCGTACTGGCAAAGATCATAACGGACAGAGTGAATCCCTGTCTGGAAGACTGTACGATTTGTGATAGCGTGTTCCGGCATGAGCCTCAGCGCGAGCGATTTCCGCAAGGCGATGGGATGTTTCGCAACCGGGGTCACGGTGATCACCGTTGACCAGGACGGCGATGGCGAGGCTCATGGGGAAGTTCATGGCGAGGTTCACGGTATGACGGCGAATGCCTTCACCTCAGTCTCGCTTGATCCGGTGCTGGTTCTGGTGTGTGTGGATCATCGGGCGCGGACGCATGCTCATCTGCATGCCCGAAAGCGGTTTGGGGTGAACGTGCTGCGCCGCGATCAACAGTCCATCTCGGAATATTATGCGCGTTCCGCCGAGACCCATCAGCATCCGGAAGCAGCGGGAGCGCGCTTCGATCGCACCGCGCAAGGCACGCCTGTGCTGCGAGGAGCTCTGGCTTACCTTGAGTGCCGATTGCACTCGACGCAAGCCGCGGGCGACCACACCATCTTCATCGCGGAAGTGGAAGAGGTCGTCGTTCGGGAAGGCGAGCCTTTGCTGTATTTCCGCAGCCAGTATCGCGACATAGAACCTTTGAAAAGTTAGCGGGAATTGCGGAGGTCAGAAGTAAGATTGCAGAAGTAAAAACCCTCTTTTTGTTACTTCTGCAATCTGACTTCTAACTTCTGACCTTACTTTCCCATCACCAGCTTGGCGATGGTTGCCAGCTGCATGTTTGACGTGCCTTCGTAGATTTTTCCGATCTTGGCATCGCGCCAATATTTTTCCACGGGATAATCTTTCGTATAGCCGTATCCGCCGTAGATTTCGATGGCCAGCGAGGTTACGCGTTCCGCTACCTGGGAGGTGAACAGCTTGGTCATGGCGGCTTCTTTCACAAAATTCATGCCGGCGTCTTTCATGCGGGCCGCGTTATAAACCATCAGTCGCGCAGCCTCGATTTCGGTGGCCATCTGCGCGATCTGGAACTGGATTCCCTGAAATTCTGAAATCGGCTTGCCGAACGCTGTCCGCTCCTGCGCATATTTCGCGGCGTATTCCCACGCGCCTCGCGCTACGCCCAACATCTGTGCGCCGATTCCGATGCGGCCTTCGTTCAGCGTCTCGATTGCGATCTTGTATCCCTTGCCAACCTCGCCGAGCACGTTCTCTTTGGGCACGCGGCAATCTTCCAGAATCAGCTCGCAGGTTGAGGACGCGCGAATCCCCAGCTTGTCTTCTTTTTTGCCGACGGTGAATCCCGGGAAATTTTTCTCGATCAGAAATGCCGTGATTCCCTTGTATCCCTTGGACGCATCGACGGTGGCAAAGAGGATGAACAGTCCAGCCTCTTTGCTGTTCGTGATCCAGAGCTTGCGTCCGTTAAGAATGAAGTCATTGCCTTTGAGTTCGGCTTTGGTCTGCAGGGCGAACGCGTCGGATCCTGATCCGGCTTCGCTCAACGCGTAGGCGCCGAGCGTGTCCACCGCCATTTTCGGCAGGTAACGTTTTTTCTGGTCTTCATTGGCCCAGCGCAGAATCGCATTCGCAACCAGCGTGTTCTGTACGTCGACGATTACGCCGGCGGACGCGTCGGCTCGTGAGAATTCTTCTACCGCTAAGATCGCTTCAAAAAACTTGCCGCCGGCGCCGCCGTATTGTTCCGGAATCTCGATGCCCATCAGGCCCAACTGAAAGAACTGGTCGAGCAGGGCGTGGTCGAAGATTGCCTTTTCGTCCATCTCTTTCGCCAGCGGGCGGATTTTGTCCTCGGCAAACTGGCGGACGTTGTCGCGGAAAAGAATCTCGTCGTCGGTGAGAGTGGTGATTGGGGCGGGATTCGCGAGCTGCAGAGTTTCCGGCATGGAGCACCTCGGAGGGAACCGAAAATTGTAGCAGCAGAAGATGCGATGGCTGCGCGCGAAGTAACATTGTCATCTTGAGCGAAGGGGCTGCTCCGCGAAGCGAAGCAGTCGCGCAGTCGAAAGACCCCTACCCGTCCGACACCGCCGATAAGTGTCAAGGCGTTCTCCACATGACCGTGTAGCGCGGGCGCCCTCGCCCGCGAGCCCGCTAGAACGGCTCGTCAATCTCGGTCCCGCCCAAAGGAAATCATCACAATCGACCCGTGTCTCCCATCACAGACGCGCCGACTCGTCCAGTGCAATAATGAACCGTGAATGGTCAGCACGCGAGTTCTGCCATCGCCGCGAAGCAAGTGTAAGTCCTTATTTATGAATTATTTGGAGCTATCTACTTTAGTTTGAATTATTTGCGCAAAATGGGGGGGTGGGGGTAATCCGTGGTGAATTCGCCAACACTAACCCGGCCACGCTTTGGATAAGTGAGAGAGTCAAGACCCGCCACGCGGATTCAGATTCTTACTATTGGAGAGTTGCTGTCGGGCAAGGGGTGGCTTATCCGCGGCTGCTGGAAGTGACGTTTTAAGAAGGCTCCGAAAGCGCGGAAGGCTGCGGAGGAGCGGATTCCTCTGGGCGGGACGGAGATTGACGGGCCGTTTTAGCGGGCTCGCGGGCAGGAGTGCCCGCGCCACACGGTCACGGGGAGAACGTCTTGACACTTATCGGCGGTGTCGGACGGGTAGGGGTCTTTCGACTGCGCGTCTGCTCCGCTTCGCGGAGCAGACGCTTCGCTCAAGATGACAATTTGTATATCGATCGGGACCTGTAGGGAAAAACGGAGAGGAAGCGCTCGGCGGAGCTTCGCTCCGCTGGACGGGCGAGACGCCCGTCACCACACGAGCATCTTAGTTCGGCATCAGTACCACACGAGCATCTTAGTTCGGCATCAGTACCACACGAGCATCTTAGTTCGGCATCAGTTCTGCTGCGGTTAGCTGATTGGCTTTCCTTAGTTCTGGGAATAGCCACGCCCAGGCGGCGATCACTACCAGAGTTCCTACTCCTCCGATAATCACGGCGGGGACGGTGCCGAACCATTGTGCGGTTACTCCGGACTCGAATCCGCCTAACTCGTTGGAGACTCCGATGAAGAGCATGTCTACGGCGTTGACTCGGCCTCGCATTTCGTCGGGAGTTGCGATCTGGACGAGCATGGCGCGGATAATTACGCTCACCATGTCGGTGGCTCCAATCAGAAATAACGCGGCCAGCGACAGCATCAGGTTGTGCGAGATTCCGAAGACTATGGTGAAGACTCCGAAGGCGGCCACGGCGACCAGCATGGTGAGGCCGGCGCGGCGGTGGATGGGGCGGTGCGCTACTGCGATCGCCATCAGCGCGGCTCCTACTCCGGGAGCGCTGCGCAGAAGGCCGAGTCCCCAGGGGCCGGTGTGCAGGATTTCGCGGGCGTAGACGGGCAGCAGGGTGGTTGCGCCTCCCAGTAGGACGGCAAACATGTCGAGGGAGATCGAACCGAGGATCAACTTCTTCTCCCAGATGAAACGAAGACCGGCCAGGACGGTGCGGAGGCTGGTGGGGGTTTTTTCAGCAAGCTGTTTTTCTGGCGATGTGGTCAGCGGATGGATGCGGAGGGTGAGAAGGGTGGAGACGATGGACACGATTACGGCTATCGCATAGACGCCGTCGGGACCGCGAAAGAGCGCGTAGGCTAGTCCTCCGATGGCGGGGCCGGCGATGTTTGCGATTTGAAAGGTGCTGGCATTCCAGGCGACTGCGTTTGAGAAGTGCTCTTCGGGAACCAACTGCGGGAGCAAGGCGCGGCTTACGGGAAAGTTGAAACTGAGGAAGATTCCGAGCAGCACCAGGACACCGTAGATCAAGTGCACAGAGTGCGGGGCGCGCCAACTGATGGCTAGCAGAAGGGCGGAGCAGAGGCCGAAGCCTCCGTAGCAGAACATCAGGAGCTTGCGGCGGTCGAAGATGTCGGCGGCGTGTCCGGCGAAGAGGAAGAGGGCGAAGCCGGGCAGAAACTGGGCCAGGCCTACGTATCCGAGATCGATGGGGCGCCGGGTGATTTCGTAGACCTGCCAGGCAACGGCGACGGACTGCATCTCGAGCGACACGACGATGAAGAAGCGCGCGACGGTGTAGGCGACAAAGTTGGGATGGGTGAAGGCTATTCGTCCGGCTTGGTGGGGGTCTTTCGTGGTGGGCATTCTTTATTACTTTGCCACAGAATCACCGGCGGCATTTGTGTGGCGACGGGCCTCCGGCCCGTTACGGGGCGGAGCCCCGTCACCACACAGGCACCACACTGTCACCACACAGGCACCACACTGTCACCACACTGGCACCACACTGTCGCCACACTCGATCAGCGGCGGTTGATTAGCGAGGCTACG
Source organism: uncultured Acidobacteriaceae bacterium (assembly GCA_963747545.1). Taxonomy (GTDB): domain Bacteria; phylum Acidobacteriota; class Terriglobia; order Terriglobales; family Acidobacteriaceae; genus Acidiflorens. The sequence goes on from CAVVFQ010000007.1 coordinate 1,973,500, forward strand.
TAGCCGGCGCCGAATCCGTTGTCGATGTTTACTACGCTGACGTTGGAGGCGCAGGAGTTCATCATTCCTAGCAGAGCGGCCAGGCCTTCGAAGGCTGCTCCGTAACCTACGCTCGTCGGAACGGCAATCACTGGTACGCCTACTAGGCCGCCGACTACGCTGGGCAGCGCGCCTTCCATACCGGCGCAGACTACTATTACACGCGCCTTGGCTAGCGCTCGGCGATGGGCCAGGAGGCGGTGAATGCCGGCAACTCCTACGTCGTAGATGTGCTGAACTTCGTTGCCCATCAGTTCGGCGGTGACGACTGCTTCTTCGGCTACAGGGATGTCGCTGGTTCCCGCGGACACGATCACGATTACTCCCTTGCCGTGCTGCTTGCGGTCACGCTTGAGTACGATGGCGCGCGCCAGGGGACGATATTCTGCGCGTGAGATGGCGGCGGCGACTGCGGCGTATTGTTTTTCGGTGGCGCGCGTCGCCAGCACGTTGCTGCCGTGGGCCGCGAGGCGGGTGAATATTTCGGCGACCTGGCTGGGCGTTTTGCCCTGGGCGAAAATCACTTCGGGGATGCCCTGGCGCAGCGCGCGATGATGGTCGAGCTTGGCGAAACCCAGATCCTCAAAGGGCAGGTGACGGAGGCGCTCGACGGCGTCGTCGGGGGAGAGTTTACCGCTGCGAACCTGGGCGAACAGTTTTTTCAGCTTTTCGGCGTTCATCGATTTCGGGGGAGCTGGATTGCAGGAGTCATTGTAGATGGCGGCGAGAGCTTTACCACAGGGGGCACAGAGGGCCACAGGGGAAACACAGGGAAAAAATAGGGCTATCGGACGGTGGCGTAGCCATGAAGTAATGCCCTTTCAGTAACTTACGTAGATTACTTCAGAGGTTCAACGCCCTTTGGAGAGATTGCTACTGTCCCCGGCGCGCCCTATACTAGCGTTACTCTGGTTCTGGATTCTCTGGCAGGTGCTTGGGTAGGTATCCCCTGAGGTAAGTGTGTCTTTTGGCCGATGTATTCGGCAGACTATTTGGGTCGACCTGAAAACCCGTATGCATAGACGCCTGCAAATCGCGCTGATGGCCAGCTTAACCGCGACCTCTTTTCTCTCTCTTTTCGTGCTTTCTTCGGCGATGCCGGCGCGTGCTCAGTCGGGCGGCGAGGCGGTGGTGCGGGCGGGAGCGATTACTCCGTCTACGGACGAATCCGGGCGTAAGATCTATGTCAATGAGGATAAGGTTCGCGGGGGTGCGCCTTCCGGTGATTCGAAGGCAGAGGGTTCGGCGCCACGATCTCCGCTGGTCTATTGGAGTTCGACCGAACACCGCTTCAAGCCGGTTCCGACCAATGGAGCGGTGATGCGGGCCGCGCGTTCGGCGGCTTCAGAGGTCAATACCTACCTCGACGGCAAAGCGCAGACCCATCAGATTCTGAACCGGGCGTTTACGCAGGGGGATATCGACGCCGCCATTGAACAGGCGGCCACGCGGCATAATGTGGATCCGAGCCTGGTGCGCTCGGTGGTGAAGGTGGAATCGGATTTCAATCCTAATGCGGTTTCGCGCAAAGGCGCCATGGGACTGATGCAGCTGATGCCTTCGACGGCGCGCTCGCTCAATGTTTCCAATCCTTTTGACCCGGCGCAGAACGTCGATGCCGGGGTTCGGCATCTAAGAGCATTATTGGACAATTACGGCGGCAATGTTCAGCTCAGTCTGGCTGCTTATAACGCTGGCGCGGGGGCCGTATCGCGCAGTGCCGGTGTTCCGAAGTTCAGGGAAACACAGAACTACGTCCGCCGGATCACGAACCTGTATAACAATGGCGGCGGCGACACGGTTTTTGGGAACCCGGTGCACGAACCGGTCCGCGTGGAGCGGGATGCTCGGGGAGTGCTGTACATCAGCAACACGGACTGACCCCCGCAACTTTGCATCGCGGGCGGGGTTGTCATTCTGAGGGTCATGAAGCATTGAGCCATTGAATCATTTAGTCATTGAGTGATTTAGGATCAGGCCAATGAGTCAATGATTCAATGACTTAATGATTCAATAGCAATGCGGACCCAGGCTTCTACGACCCTAACTCGAGGCGGCGGCGCCTTTCGCCTCGGCGCAGCGCTGTTGCTCGTCCTGCTGCCGCTGGTTTCCGCATCGGCGCGCGTCCACTACAACGACTCCTGGGCTCGGCAACAATTCGCCAAGGCGGAACGCATGCGGGAGGCTCTGAATGGCCGCCCCGCTGCGGAGCGGACGCGTCGTGAATACCAGCATGTGATCGACTCGTACCGGCGCGTGTACTTTGGCTCTCCTGCTTCATCGAAGGCGGACCCCAGCGTGGTGGCTACCGCCGAGCTGATGGTCGAGATGGGGCGGCGCTTTGACGACAACAAGGTTCTGCGCGGCGCCGTCGAGCAATATCGCTTTCTACGCAAGGAATATCCCGGCAGCAAGTACCGCTTCGACGCGCTCTTCACGATCGGTGAGATCTACAAGGACGATCTGAACGATCCCGAAGAGGCGCGGACTACTTTCGAAAACTTTCTGCATCGCTATCCACGCAACCGGCTGGCCGACGATGCCCGCGCGGCAGTGAAGGAAATCGATGCTGCGGCGAAGGCGATGGAGCACCCGGCGCAGCGCTCGGCGCGGCAGCTGCGGTCGTCTTCGTCTTCAGCTTCATCATCTAAAACTGACGTCAGTGCGAGCAATGTTGGCGGCAGTGCTAACGCCAACGCCAATTCCAATTCTGACGACTCTGCCGAATCCGCCAGTGACGCTAGCGCCCGCCGCAGCGCGTTGCCGCGCGTTACAGGGGTTCGTCACTGGTCGACGCCCGACTACACTCGCGTGGCCATTGACGTCGAGCAGGAAGTGACGTTTGCCTCGCAGCGCATCTCGCATCCCGACCGCATTTTTTTTGACCTGCACGATACCAAGCTGGCTTCGACGTTGGTGGGCAAGACCTTCGATGTTGACGACGGCTTCCTGAAGAAAATCCGGGTTGCTGAATTTCAGCCGGGACGCACGCGGATTGTGCTGGAAGTGGACGACCTCGCGAGCTACGACGCTTTTCTTCTGCCGGACCCGTACCGGCTGATCATTGATGTTCACGGCAAGGATGTTCATGGGAAACAGAACCGGTCGACGGTGCTTGCCAGGACGGACACGGCTACTATGGCCTCCCAGGAATCGGACGACGATTCCAGCGAGCCGGCAGCGTCGCCGAGCGTGGACACGAAACCTGATCGCCTGAAAGAGCGGCAGGTCGCCGGCAAAGGCGCGGTTGGTTCTCGGAAACCGGGGCCCGTCGAAACCGATTTGCCCGCCGAGAATATTAGCGCGGATTCCAAATCCGACCCCGCTAAGCCGGCGAACGGCATTGGAGTGATCAAGACGACGGTTGCGGTCAAGGGGTCGGACCGGAGGATTCCGAAGACCATCGTCGAGGCGGACGATAGCGTCCCGACGACGGTTTCCAAGCTGGAACACGACAAGATTCGCCCCGATACGATGGGCGAGGCCACGGACGTTTCGGGCGCGGACGAGACGAAGGCGGTGAAAGCGGACTCGCGTTCGTCGTCGATATCAGCAGCGTCATCGTCATTATCATCGTCCTCGCCCTCGCCATCTTCTTCGCCGCGCCGGAAAAAGGCGAGATCGTCCACCGCAACATCGACAGCCGCATCCACAGGCACAGCAACGGCGTCCGCTCCCGATACCGCGGATCTTCGCTCCGGCGATCTTCATTCCGGCGATCTTCGTTCCGGCGATCTTCATTCCGAGTCCCGTGACGTGACCCGCGAAGCTCGTCCTACTGCCTCCGGCGACCGGTCTTTGACGCGCGCACTCGGGCTGAAGATTGGCAAGATCGTTATTGACGCGGGCCATGGAGGCCATGACACCGGCACTATCGGTCCGAACGGCCTGCTCGAGAAGGATGTGGTGCTCGACGTGGCCAAGCGCCTGGGCCGACTGCTCGAATCGCGGCTGGGCGCCGAAGTGATTTATACACGCCAGGACGATACTTTCATTCCACTAGAAACCCGCACCGCGATTGCGAACCGGGAGCGGGCGGATTTGTTCATCTCCATCCACGCCAACTCGAGCCACGATTCGGATGCGCGCGGGGTCGAAACCTACTACTTGAATTTCACTTCCTCGCCGGAAGCGCTGGAAGTGGCGGCTCGCGAAAACGCGGTATCGGAGAAATCGATCCACGAGTTGCAGGATCTGGTGAAGAAGATTGCGATGAAAGACAAGATTGACGAATCGCGCGAGTTTGCCGGCGACGTGCAGGAATCGCTCTACGGAGGGCTGGCGCTGAATAGCGCCGGCATCCGCAATCGCGGCATCAAGAAGGCGCCGTTTATTGTGCTGATCGGAGCGAATATGCCTTCGATTCTGGCGGAGATCTCGTTCGTGTCAAATCCCACCGACGAACGCAAAATGGAAACCTCGGAGCACCGGCAGCGCATCGCCGAGTCGCTCTATCGGGGTGTCTCCAAGTATGTGAACGGCTTGAGCGGGGTGAAGGTGGCGAGCAAGATCGACAAAGACCAAGGGCAGTGAACCACGGCAGAGACCCGGACGGGGCAGAGCCCCGTCACCACACGGGTCGTCACCACACGTCAAGTCACCACAACGGGTCTGGCTCCGTGACATTGGTAATCTTTCTGCGGTGTTTTCGATGGCAGAAATGCGTCTCCTCGGGCTATCGTGACCGAGTCTATGCTTAACAAGGTGGGCATCCGGAGCGGAAGCACCATCACGACAGCGGCGGTCTGCTGTCTTCTGGCTACGCTGTGCGCGTTCGCGCAAACCTCCAAAGACGGCTTGTCTACGGACGCCGCTAAACTGGTGGCGCTTGAGCGTATGTGGAACCAGGCTCAGGTTGTCCGCGATCCCGCCGCGATCGCGAGCATGATTGGCGACAAGTTCGTCAACACCGAATGGGATGGAGAAGTCAGCGATCGCGGGAAGTTCCTGTCGGATTTCGCGGACCCTAAGTTTCAGCCCACCATCATGAGCATCCAGGACGTTAGAGTGGAGATGTACTCGACCACGGCGGTCGTAACCGGCGTTTATCATACGAAGGGGACTTACGGCGCCAAGCCCTATGAGCATTTCGGGCGCTTTACCGATACCTGGATTTTTCAGGATGGCAAGTGGCTTTGCGTGGCCAGTCATACCAGCCTGATGAAGAAGTAAGTTTTCGTGACTGCTGCTGCTTTTCTTCTTCTTCTTCTTCCCGATGTCGTCCAACCTCTATTTAGACGAGGGCCGAGCTGTGCTCGGCTTGGACAGCCGAGGGCGGCTGTCCCTACGCAAACCGTCCCTACTCAACCCTGGACGGGCGAGGGCGCCCGTCGCTCCACTGGCTAAACTGGCCGGGTGGAAACTTTCTGGGGCTGCCGGTAGTCTAATTCTGTAGGCTGGGTGTGCCTTTTTCTAATGAAATTCTTGCGACAGATCTGCTCCGTGTTTATTTCTTTTCTTTTTTGCCTGGCGCTTTGTGACGTGGCTTTCGCCGCCGATCAGGCCGCTCCGGTGGCAGTCTCCCCGACCCATGTCACTGCGCCCCCGGTTTCGGCCGCTCCGGTCCTGCCTACTGAGTTTGCTGGCTGGCAGCTGAAAGGTGCTGTCGCAAAGAGCGACGATCCTGCAGTCGCCGATGCCACTAATGCGCCCGTGTTGAAGGAGTACGGCTTCCGGCGTTTGGAAAAGGCCACCTACACGCGCGATGACGGCCGCAATCTGACCATTAAAGCTGCCGTGTTTGAAGACGCCAGCGGCGCCTATGGCGCTTTCACCTACTACTATTCTGACGAGATGGCGGAGGAAACCGTTGGCGGGCAGGCGGCGTTTCTGAATAACCGCTTGTTGTTCTATCAGGGGAACGTGCTGGTGGATGCGGTGTTTGACAGAATGAGCGTGATGTCGGCGGCACAACTGCGGGAACTGGCCGGGCTGCTGCCACAAGCCGAGGGCAATAAGAACAACCCGCCTTCGCTACCGAATTATCTTCCGAAGCGATTGTCGGCAGCGAATGCCGAGAAAAGTCTCGAGAGGAGTACGACGAAGTACATTATGGGTCCGGTGGCGCTGAATCAGATCGGATCGCCGCTGCCGACGTCGATGGTGGATTTTAATTCCGACGCGGAGGTCGTCATTGGCAAGTATGCGGTGACTGCGGGCGACGCGACGTTGATGCTTATCGAATATCCGAACGCGCAGATTGCCGCGGAGCGGCTGCGACAGATTGACGCCTCGCATCACGTCGCGCAACAACAGCCGGGGGTGGCGTCGATTGTCGACGTGGGCCCGTTCTACGACGCGCGCACCGGCCCTATCGTGGTGATTGCGGCGGGCCCGCTTTCAAGAGGCGAAGCGAGAGCGCTGATGTCCTCCATCAGCTATGACGCCGATGTCACGTGGAACGAAAACACCTACGTGAGCAAGAAAGATAATCTGGCAAATTTTTTGTTCAATGCAATTGTTCTTTGCGGAATTGTGGTCGGGCTGGCGCTGGTTGCGGGGATCGCGTTTGGCGGCTTTCGAGTGATCGTGAAACGATTTTTCCCCGACTCCGTGTTTGATCGCCGGGAGGCGATGGAAATCATCTCACTGCACCTCGAAGAGGACGCCCGGCGCGTCCATCGGGAGAGGTAAGTCACTCAATCGAATGCCGTTAGTGCCGGAAGGAAGGCATTTTGCTGGTTTTCGAGGGCGTTTGCTGACTTGTGGACGTGTTCTGTAAGTTATTGAAAATAAGACTATTTAAGTCATAAATTTTGCTTGACACTGTGCTTTTGAGACTCATAAGATTTGCGCAGAAAGTTCTGATGGCTTAAACCTCCGTTGGGACTATTCTCCCTTGAAAGAAAAGGCCGCCCAAGTTGCCGGGTGGCCTTTTCGTTTGTACTCGCTCGGGAACAACTCCGCGGCTGCATGCGTACAACATTGTGTGGGCACGTGTGAGTTCTGGAGGGAACGCAATGTTTTGCGATCAATGTGGTGCGCAGTTGCAGGCGGGAGCGCCGCGGTGCGGGCGCTGTGGCAAGACCGTGCTTGGACTCATCGAGCTTCGGCGCGGCCGGGTTCGCGATCATGTCCGGCTGGTAGGAATTCTCTGGATGGCATACTCGGCGTTGCACGTGGTCGCGGGAGTGGCAGTGATTGTGGTCGCGCAAGTGATCTTCGGCGGCGTCATTCATATTCCCAACGGCCCACCGCCCGGGGCGAGCTTGTGGCTGCGGCCTCTTCTCACCATCATTGGATGGGCGATTCTGGCGAAAGCTGCGGCCGGCTTCTTCACCGGTTGGGGCCTGTTGCAGCGGGAGCAGTGGGCACGCACGTTCGCCCTGGTGATGGGCTTCGTGGCGTTGTTGAATGTTCCGGTCGGTACTGCGCTGGGAGTTTACACGCTCTGGGTGCTGCTGCCCGCGCAATCCGATGATGAGTACAAGGCGTTGGCGCAGGCCGCGTAGGCGCCCACGAAATTTCCACGCGAGCGCTCGGTTACGTTCGACTGCTGGCCTGTTTGCAGGAATCGCAGACGGGTTTTAGAATCGAAGGCAGGCCGACGTAGCTCAGTTGGTAGAGCAGCCGATTCGTAATCGGTCAACGGTGACCGTGCCCGCTAGTTTTCAAGTGCTTACGCCAGTTCAGCACGGGGTTAAACGGGGTCACTCGGGCATGTTGGGCAAGGATTTGGGCAAGGATTTGGGCAAGGTCACAAGTTGGCAATGCCGCCTGCCGAGCGGGAGCGCAGTGCGGGTGCAGAAAACCAAAGCCCGCCGATGAAAGCGGGCCTCGTCGTGAAGTGATCTCCGTTAGCTGCCCATCGTCGATACCTCCAAAAAGATCGAATTTGAAGGAAGCGGCAACGGGAAGAATTGTTCAAACCCCTCGCATTCGACGCACACGTTCGAGGCTGCGCTCGGCGTCGGAGGAGTTTCGGTCTTCTTCGGAATTGCTGCCAAGTTGAGTCCCTTGCGCTTCTTGTAGGTTCTTCTCTTCCTCGGCGCTGGCTCTCCCGTCAGGAAACAGTTGCCCAACTCACGCAATCGAGTGCACATTCCAGAGAACCGCCATTCAGTGATCCCCAGCAGACTAGCGGCATCGCCTAGTGTGTCCGTCGCAAGGATCGCATCAATTGCGGACAAGAGTCTCGCGTCTTCACGTCGTACGAAGTTCATGAAGTCCTGAACGAATGCTCTATTCCTAGTCTCTTTCTCGGAAGCATCTGCGGCCCCTCGCAGATACTCCGAGTGCGAGTGGCAGTGCTCATCGCTCACGACGCTTGGGTCGTCACCTTTCTGTTGGGTGTCGAGACGTAGGTTTCGCGGATTCGAGAGCGCATCCTTCCTGCGCCTTGAATGGATCGTTCGGAGCTTATTGGCGAGACACAGATTGATGTAGTTCTGGAACCGAGCTTGGTTCGCTCCGTGATGTTTGGCGGGATCGAACGTTTGCACGATATCCTGCTTGCCAGATTCTCGGAACTTGGACGTTGGCGGCAAGTGGTGCAGTTGGATGAGCAGGTCTTGCGCCCAGTCCTCCAAGTCTTCCTTCTGGGCGGACGCATCCGCGTGCCTCCTGACCCAATTTCGTAGGTACTGTGGAAACCGCTCGTGGAACTCCTCGAAGTCTTTCGGAACAACGAACCCGTCATGACCGATGTACCGACCGTCTCTGATCGCGAAGGGATCGGGTTGGCACGGCTCGTTTTCAACAGAAAAATTGGGGAAATTGATGGGTTGATTTTCGACTGCGGCGGTATTGCTCTGCATGGAGACACTTCCTTTCAGAAAGGATTTGAACTACATGCGGGCAAGCCTAAGAGGTCGAGACGAGTTGGTCGTTCGGGTTCAGCAGGCGATGGGACTGTTGACCAAGAAGGAAGCCGAAGTGATCGTCAACACGGTGGTCTCGTGTATCGAAGCCACACTGCTCAACAATCTGGGGATTGATGGATTCGCGCTGAAGCTGAACAGCTTTGGCAAATTCTCAGTCCGTCACAAACGGGGAATCCTAAGGAAGATTCCGTTCACGGGCAAGACGATACTGACGAAAGATAAGCGGAAGGTCAGATTTGTGAGCTTGGGGCCGCTTCGCCAGCTAGAAAAAGTCTACTGAACAGCCCATTCAGAGGACTCAATGTCGAGCCTCCAACAGAACAGACTCACGGTGGTAGTCGAGAAACCGTTTTTGTCCTTCGGTGAATGTCCCCACGTTGATTACGCGATCTGTTCCTATTCCCATTCGAGTCAACGATGGAACATCGGCGACAGGCGAGACGATCACTACACCCGAATCCTCGAAGCCGATAAAGCCGCGATCAAAAAGATGGTCCATTGTCGGAGTCAAAAGAAGTCCGTTCTCGCCGTTGAGCCTCTCCTCGTTATCGGAATCCCGCCACGGCTTGCAATGGCTGGCGCGTAGGTGGATCGGGTTCGTTACGCCTGTGATTCTGCACTTACTCTCAATTTCCATGACTCGCTGTTTGAATAGACCTTGGCCCCGTCGCGCGACGATCAGTGCCTCACGTTCTGTCTCTGGGATTCGACTGTCAGATTCGATTTTCGACTCGATGTGATGCTCCCACAGTTCCACATCACCATTCTCGATCTGCATGGGCTTCTCGGGCACCGATCCGACACTCCGATTTTTCAGAATGGACGCCTCTTTACCAATCAGGCCGATGAGTACATCCGCCAGATCAGGCGGCAATTCGGTCAGGTAGATCGACTGAACACCGTTCCCCGAGTTCTGCAACGGCGAATAACGCGATGGCAGCAAGCCTCGTAGCAAGCTGATGTGGTCTTTAGGCCGAATCTTGTTCCCGAGGGAAACGAAATTGACTCGAACCCGCCAACCAATGGCTTCCCAATTCAGGCCAACTCCCCCGAATTCGGCAGGTTTTGGGGATTCATAACAATAGGAAGCCACTATTCCCAGAGCGACTATGCGGGTGTCAACAAAGGAAAAAACGAGGTCCCACGGCGCTACTTCCCGCATGAACTCATAAAACGGATTGCGTGCACCGTTGGCATTGCGCTTCGGCGACCAAAGATAACCGCCCGCGATCTCGTGCCGATATGTCTGGTTCTGGTTTACCCACCAGTAGCGCACGTTGGTTTGCCCTCCAGAACCATTCCCTGAGTTCTGGAAACGCCATAGTACTAGACCGTCTGTGGATCATCCATTCACGACCGCTGACCCGCGCTCGAAACCCGCGTCGGTCTTCTGTCGTCCAGCTTGAAAATTCCCGCTTCGATTGCGGACTTCTGCGAATTCCCTTACGGAAGTAGTTGGAGATGTTGCGTTAGTTCCGATTGCTCGATTGCAATGTCCACCGCGTTATCTGTTACCAGCCGAGTGATTTCATTGATCGTCGTCGGAGATGCCCAAGGCGATACGACTATCTTTGTGAGAAGAGTCTGCAAATCTACTTTCCGCCTGAGACCGTTGGGAACGTGCGGCGGCGGAGGCGTGAGCGGGTAGGGGTAGACTCGATTTTGATCGTCAATATGACGATCATCGCCAAGGTATTGCGGAAGCCACAGGAATGCCCGCACTTCACGCTCCTGTGCGAATTCAACTCTCTTTGTGGTAATCAATCTGAAAAGGTTCCAGCCATGTCCTTCAAGTTGCCGCCTTACGAGATGCTGCGCTCCATATCGGACTAGACCGATATAAGCTTGGTCGCTGAACTTGCTGAGAGCAGATTTCAGCAACGAATACCGCGAGCAAATCGCCACGCCCTTTTTGCCGTATTCCTGCCACATTCTCAGCGTTTCTTCACGAAACAGATGCCAGCAACTCACGTAAAACGATTCCCGATTCTGTGCAAGCGTGCCCATGGTGTGAGCCAGCGTTCGCCTGTCGTTCACGTCAAGCGGATGGAGGCCCAACATCGCGAGAAGTTCTTCGGGCGGCAAGCCCTCGCGCTTGTCATTCTCGAATAGATCGGAGCGACAAAAATAAAGCTCGCTGCTGGTAATCAGATCGTTAAACCTGTCGAACTTCATGAATCGCCAAGTCTCCACGTCTTGGTTCTCAGGTTCGAGTTGATCTGGATAACTTAAGAGACCCATGGCTTTATATATAGCACTGTCCGCATTCACATTCGGGTCGAGGCGCTCGTCCACAAGCACACCGAGAGCTGATTCTGGCCCTTCGGCTCGCGGGACGACCTAAACCCCATTCCAACGTTTCAACCCCTGTTTCCAGCCTTTGTGACCACGCAGTCGGCAGCATTCCTCGGTGGGTCTCCCCCGTCGAATACCCTGCTCGGCAGGGGGAAATTCTCGCTCATCCCATTATAAGCGAACAAAAGACGAAAGTGCTAGAATGCTCCCGTGGACGAGGGCCGAAAAAGAGTTTTGCTGATCGCGGCAAGCATCCTCGCGGCTCGGAAGCTGGCTCATTGGGACGGGCGTCCTTCCCCTATGCTGGAATCCGCTATTGCGGATGCGATCACAATCGCAGAGCGGATCATGGCGAGGATCGACAGCAGATGGCCGACACGGAGCACGGGATAGAATTGATCGTTTGGAAAATCTTCTCTCATCGTGGAGCAGGATTAAGGGCAAGTCGAGGACAACAAAATGAAGCGCGTCTCGGTGTCAGTGCAGAACGACTACTTGGAGAGAATGTCCAAGACCCGACCCATAAATGCGGTCGCAGAACTGGTCTGGAACTCGCTCGATGCTGATGCTGACAAGATCAAAGTGAAACTCTTCGAGAACGAGATGGGCGGCTTGGAGAAGCTGACCGTAGCCGACAATGGACACGGCTTGGACTATGCGCTCGCAGAGCACGCATTCGGCAGTCTAGGGGGTTCATGGAAAAAGAAGGAACGGAAGACACGGGGTAAGAAGAGATTCCTGCACGGGCGACAAGGCAAGGGAAGATTCAGTGCATTTGCTTTGGGGCAGACCGTTGAGTGGAGGTCGAAGTTCAAGACTGACGGCAAGGCGGCCAAGTTCTCGGTCATCGGAAAACGAGCATCTCTCGGAACATTTGAAATCGGCGACGAAGACCAGACGCCTTCGGCTAAGACGGGCATGGAAGTAGTCGTTCAAGATTTCGATCATAACTTCCCGTCCTTGCTGGGGGACTCGGCAGCCCAAGCGTTGACCGAGCAATTTGCACTGTATCTAGCCCAGTATCGGGGCGTGTCAATCGAATACAACGGCGTCACCCTTGATCCGTTTTCTATCGTGAATTACTCGGCGGACTACCCCTATGCGATTGCGCGAAAAGAAGTACCCGCAGACATTCAGGTTGTTCTCACGGTCGTGGAATGGAAGTGCGAAACAGAAAGAGCACTTTATTTCTGTGACGCTGAAGGGCTCACTCTCAAGCAGGTTTCTCCGATTCGCGTCCACGCCCCAAGCTTCTGGTTCACCGCTTATCTGAAATCGGCCTACTTCCGCGAGCTTGAAGAGAACGGAACCATCGACCTAGAAGAACTCAACCCCGACTTGAACAATGTCGTAGAAACAGCAAAAACGAAGCTCCGCGAACATTTCAGAAGACGGGCCGCTGAAACGGCTGCCAATGTTGTCGAGGAGTGGAAGAAAACGAAGGTTTATCCCTATGAGTCGGAGCCACGGGACATACTCGAAGAGGCGGAGCGTCAGGTCTTCGATGTCGTCGCGTTGAATTTGAATTCCTACTCACTGGAGTTTGAAAGATCAGAGGCGGATACGAAAAAGCTTGTCCTGAAGCTCCTTCGCACCGTACTCGGAACTAACCCGCCAGAATTACAGCGGATTCTCGGCAGCGTTATCGAACTTCCAGAAGACAAGCAGAAAGACCTCGCCGAACTGCTCAGCAAGACGACCCTTCAGGCAATTATCAACGCGGCGAAGGTCATCACCAACAGGCTCGATTTCTTGAAGGGGATCGAGCAGCTAGTCTTCGATGCCGAACTCAAGGAGCGACTGCTGGAACGAAAGCAACTACATCGCATTTTGGCAACAGAACCGTGGATTTTTGGTGAGCAATATCATCTGGCTCTGGATGACGAGTCCCTGACCAAGCTGCTGAAAAAACATAACGAGTTACTCAATCGCGATGTCGAGGTTTATGAGCCCGTTGTCAGGGAAGGCGACCGCGAGGGCATCGTCGATCTTATGCTCTCGAAGTTGGTGCCGATGCCACAAGGCGAACGAAGAGAACATCTTGTGATTGAGTTAAAGAGGCCCACACAGAAGATCAATTCGGAAATCGCTCAACAGATTAAGAGTTATGCGATGGCAGTAGTGGCCGACGAGAGATTCAAGAATACCCAAACTAGGTGGGTATTTTGGGCGATTTCGAACGACCTCACGAAGGAAGTCGAAGAAGACGTGAGCCAAGCGAACCGACCCGAGGGCATTCTCTATCAAAGCAAGAGTGGGGATGTCACCGTCTGGGTGAAGACATGGGCGGAAGTGCTTCAAGAGTGCGAAGGCAGAATGAATTTCTATAAGAAGCAGTTGGAATATTCAGCAACACAGGCATCAGGGCTTGAGCACCTAAAGGCTACTTACGAGAAGTATCTGCCCGACGTGCTCAAAACCAAGCAGGCTGGAAATCCATCGTCCTCTTAGCGCAATGCGATGCGGAACGTCACGAGGGAATAAAAAAGCCATTTAGGAATGGGCATCAGCTTCAAGGTGAGGAATATGGACATCAACGATACGGGGTGTGCCAATGAAGCCGATGAAGCCATGTCTTTGGCGGTTGAAAAGGTGCGTCAACTGTGTCGAAGTATTCAAGGGGCGACCGCTACTGATGAAGGGGGCTGGTTCGGCAATTTGCTCTTAGGAATCCTCAACTGTGCGCTGCTAGATTACTACTCCGTCGAGGTCGGTGCTAAGAAGTCTGTCTATCTGGCGGCTTGGGGGCGTAGGAATCTTTTGGAGTTGAAAGTCATCACTTCGTATGTCCTAGCGTCGGAAGGCAATGCCATCGACTTTAGGAATGAGCTTGTGATTGACCTCAAGGAGTTCTACGAAGCGATGACCAAACACCATCAGGCTTCACACAAGAAGCTGCTCACAATGTTGTCTGAGATGTCTAAACAAGAAGAAAGCCCGATGAAAGAAGTTCTAGAGCAAGTGCTGCGGAGGGAATCGCAGCACGGCCCGAAAACGGATGCAACAGATTCAGAAGCTACGACGTACAAACAACTGATGGTCGATTTTGGTCTTAAAGGCAATGCTAAACCGAAGAGGGTTAGCGAAATTGCTCGCCTAATCAGCCAGAGCGAGGAGTTCGACCCCATGTTCAAGATTTGCTCGAAGATCATGCACAGGACGGTCTTGTCGATTGCGTCCAGTGTTACACAGGGAAGCTTGGGCGAGGCGATTCCATTACTATCCAATTCAAGTGCGTGCGATCTGCTATCGATATACGGATCAATCGATGAGCATTTCAAGAAAAGGGGGATTCGGCCTCCAGAGAACTGAGCGGCTGATGCGACACTCCGAGAATGCCGCTGTGTGACTATGATCGGCTGCGAGGCGTCGGGGGGTGGAGGATAATCTGCCAGTTTCGATGTGCTGAATTTCAGCTTTTCATTTCAAAGAGGGACAGCGTGTCGCCCTTCTTGGAGCCTACGACCAGAAATCCCTCAAACTTGAGGGCAGCAGATTCTTCATCACGAAAATCGCCGTAGGAAAATTCGCAATCGGAAAGTCGGAATTTGATTTGATCGGACTCGCTGTCGTCTTTTCCGATGAGGAGATGAGGGACGCCTCCAACGATGGAGACGCGAATCGTGCCGACAACTCTGGCGACGGACAGTGAGGGACTGCCAAGAACAGCACGCACAGGCGTTCTTTCCTCTTCGTACTTGCTCAGCAGGGACAGCGCATCTTCGAGGGTGACCTTCATGGCTTGTGAAGTCGCGTCTGCCAGTGGGCCGCTGTTTCCGATGCCGTCTCGGCAGCCCTCGTTGCACTAGGACCGAAATGAGGCGTCTGTATCATTCAAGTGCGTGAAAGACACGTAATCTTTCGTTCGGTCAACGAATGCGTGGTGATGAAGTGCAATTCCCCTGTGATTGTTGTGGCTTGAGAATATGGGAAGATTGGGGGATAGTTCGGCAATCTTTACAAGCCTGACAATAAGTTCTTCAACAGTGAAAGACACACCAAGCACATCAGACGGTCCTAAACGTTCGCCGTTCGGAGCCTTCTCTGCTTCATCCATAAACTGATCCTCAGCGCTGTGCGTTCCTATTTCTTAACGGCTTTCACCTTCGCCCACCTAGCCCGCTGTGCCGCCGCGATCTTCCTGCGGGCTGATGCTGACATAGTGCGCTTGGGCTTCGGCGCGTGGCCTTTCGCCCTTGCCCATCGCGCTTTCTGCGCGAGGCTGATCCGCTTCCGAGCCGAAGCTGACAGAGTGCGCCTCCGTTTCTTATAGGAATTCCCACCGTTCAACTTGCCAAGAACTGAAAGAGCGGCATCAACACGCCCAAGCTGATTTACCAAATTCGTTCTCTCTGTCCTCAACTCGGACACTATGGACGCCAGTCCCTTTAGATTTGCCATGAATCCCCCTCGGCATGGGATTGTAATCGATCGCTCTGTTTCCTTGGCGATTGGAGCCGCCGTCACATACCGCTGAGCGGCGGGGATCGGCTGCTTTGAAATTGGGGAGACGCGGCATAGAATTCGGCTGTCGTTTGATCTGCTCGCTGGGAGAAAGTGTGCGCTTCTTCGTGGGAATCACTGATCGTGAATGGTTCGACTTTTTGTCCCGCCTGAACAATCCCGATGAAGTCAACTTTTGGCAACCCAGCGGGAATCGACATTTCAAGACTCTTCAGATCGGGCAACCGTTCCTTTTCAAACTGCACAGCCCCGACAATTACATTGTCGGTGGAGGATTCTTCAGCCACTCCACAATTCTGCCTGCGAGTATTGTCTGGCAGGCGTTCGGGGAAAAGAACGGGGCGCAGAGTGAGGAGGAAATGAGGTCAAGAATCGCTCGATATCGACGAGCCCCGAATCCGAGCGCAACGGACGATTATCAGATCGGCTGCATTCTTTTAGAATCTCCATTCTTCTTTGGTCGGGCCGATTGGATTCCCCTACCTGACTGGAAGCGGGAGATCGTCCAAGGCCGAGGCTACGATTCCGAAGGGGACGGGCGAGAGATTTGGCAACGAGTCGAAGCGTTGATGAGGACCTCCACTCAGGAAGTCTCGCCAATCGAAGAGTCAGAGCCGCGCTATGGTGATCCAGTGACAGTGTTTCCCCGTCTCGGGCAAGGTTCGTTTCGGCTCATTGTGACCGATTCATACGACAGACGATGTGCTTTTACGAACTCTCCCGTCCTACATGTCCTCGACGCAGCCCACATCAAGCCGTATTCGTTGGGTGGGACACACGTGCCCTCGAATGGCATCCTGCTCCGTCAAGACTTGCACACCCTGTTTGATCGTGGCTACATGACGGTGACACCGAGCCATCGGATTGAGGTCAGTCCCCACATCAAGGAAGAATTCCACAACGGAAAAGAGTATTACGGGCTGCATGGCGAAACCATGCGGCTACCAGAGTACGGTGATCGACGCCCATCTTCCGAGTTCCTCAGATGGCACAACGACAACAGGTATCGCAGTTAGGATGTGACGCGGAAACCCCACACCGATATAAAGGTGGTACTCCCTGTCGATGCGTGATTTTGCTTTTCCCGAAGAGTCCACTAAACTTCTCATCTGATGGCGTTTCCTGCACACTTTCCCGATCAGTGCCCGCCTAAAACATCTTCAGAGGCAAAAGGCGACCTGTTCCGATTCGTTAACAATGATCCGCCCCAAGCGACGGATTTCGTTTCGTACCATTTGTTGGGCATAAAGTATCGGAAATCGCAGCACTGCGAGGCGTGTGGCCTTTCGGTTCTGGTCAGCGAGACCTACGTAAAGCAGCTTTGGAAAGCAACGCCCTTTGTTCGGAAGAAATACAAATACGTGGCGAAAGGCATGGTCACACCCGAATGGGGGAAAATTGCTCAGACTGGCAGATCATCGCACTACACGTGGTGGGTTCCAGAGGGCAAAAGCCCAGAATTGATATTCAGCGTTATTGAGATTCAATGATCTTCCTAAGCCAAAACAAAGTGCTCGGAGAGTTGGTGGTACAGGAAGTCTTTCTGTACTACGACGGCCCACGTCTGTTTGTCGCGGAAAATGCCGTTGAGCAGAAGTATCTGGTCAACTGTATTTTGTCGGAGGATGCATCCGATACATGGCTCGTCTCTGCTATCTCGGATAAGCGACTTTTGGCTTTAAGGAATGGCACCCTCGACCTGAGAGATGCCTTTACAAAGCCTGAGCTAGGTTATGTTTTTGATGTGACGGTGGACAAAGGTGGACTGCTTCTCCGTCATTCACTGAAGAAGCCCGAGCAACTAGAAACCGATGATCTGCCCGAGGCTGGGGTCTTCTTGAAAAGCGAAGTGGGCCACGGCGCAGATCTCGGCACTCCGCTATCCCAACGGCTTCCCGTCCCCACAACGCCGAAGTTCTCCTCTGATCTGACCTTCATAACGAATGAGCCCGACAATTTGTTGCGTGATCGCTTTGGGAAACTACTGAAGGACGATACTCGTTTCTTCGACTGCCTCGTTGGGTACTTTTTCATCAGCGGTTTCTACAAACTCTACCCAGTGCTGGAAAATGTCGAACGGGTTCGAATTTTGGTGGGCCTTAAAACGGATCGAACGGCATACAGCCTCATTCAAAGAGCCAAGGAACAACAAGAGTTAACGCTGAAATCTCACGCGGAAGCGAAGCAGGAGGTCTCTGAGCAAGTTCTTAACGAACTTGAGAAATCCCACGATAGCTCCGAGATCCAGACGGGCGTCGAGAAGTTCGTCGAGTGGGTACGATCAGGAAAACTCGAACTCAAAGCTTACCCCACGGAGAACATGCACTCGAAAGTCTACATCATGACTTTCGCGGAGGATGACAGAGACAAAGGACGCGTTATCACTGGTTCGAGCAATCTCTCCCAGACGGGCCTTCAACAAAACTTGGAATTCAACGTCGAACTCAAGAATCGCTCCGACTACGACTATGCAATTAACAAGTTCGAGGAGCTTTGGTCTGTCGCTGTGGATGTCTCGGAGCCGTATGAAGATACAATCAGGAACCGCTCGCCGTTTGCTCACTTCACCCCATACGAACTGTACCTGAAGTTTCTCTACGAGTATTTCAGGAGCGAACTCAGCCAACCGACGGGACTTGATGGAACGTATGCGCCCACTGGCTTGAAGAAACTCAAATATCAAGAGGAAGCAGTTCTTAACGCAAAGAAAGTGCTGGAGGAGTACGGCGGCGTGTTTTTGTCTGATGTCGTGGGTCTTGGCAAGACGTACATGTCGGCTTTGCTCGCGCAGCAGCTTGACGGTCGTTGCCTAGTGATCGCTCCACCCCATCTCTTGGATCAAGACAAGCGCGGTTCATGGCCGAACGTGTTCGGTGATTTTCAAGTGCGCCAAACAGACTTCGTGTCCGTCGGGAAGCTCGACGACCTTCTGGATCGGGACTTATCGAAATACACGAACGTCTTCATCGACGAGTCTCATCGTTTTCGCACGGAGACGAATCAGACCTACGAGGTCTTGGCTCAGATCTGTCGGGGCAAGCGAGTCATCCTAGTCTCTGCTACACCTTTGAACAATACGCCACGAGATATTCTGAGTCAGGTCAAGCTGTTCCAAAACGGAAAGAACAGTACGATTCCAAACCTCAAGAATCTTGAATCGTTCTTCGCTGGACTAGCCAAGAAATTGAAGGGCGTGGACCGCCAAAAGCATCGCGAACTTTATTTCGAAACCGTTCAGGCGAACGCTAAGGCCACACGGGAAAGACTCTTAAAGTACTTGATGATTCGCCGTACCCGCAAAGAGATTGAGACGTATTACGGCGATGATATGAAGAGCCAAGGTTTGAAATTCCCCGAAGTGAAAGATCCTCAGGCTCTCTTCTACAAGCTCAGCAAACTGGAGAATCAGATCTTCGACCAGACAATGAGTCTGCTGATTTCAGAGTTCACTTATGCCCGCTACAAACCCCTGACGTACTTCGAGGGCAAGAGAGAGCAGCGTGACGTGCAGAGCCAGCAGAATCTTGCCAAATTCATGAAGATCCTGATGGTCAAACGGTTGGAAAGCAGTTTTCATGCTTTCCGACTGACACTCGGTCGCTTCATGCGATCGTATGATCGGATGATCTCTGAACTCAAGCGAGGAAATGTTTACATCAGCAAGAAGCACATCAACAAAGTTTTCGATCTGTTGGACGAGGACGATCAGGAAGCGATTGAGAAGCTTCTGTCTGATGACAAAGCGGAACGTCTGGACGCCGACGACTTCTCGCCACAACTCCTCAAGGACTTGGAGAGTGACCGTCGAATTCTGCAAGAAGTGAATGGTCTTTGGAGCAAGATCCGTCGCGATCCCAAGTGGGAAACATTCCATGACGTTTTGCGCTCAGATCCAAGGCTAAAGAAAAGCAAGTTAATCATCTTCACCGAGTCTAAAGAAACGGCTGAATATCTGTTCGAGAAGATTCGCACGGAGGTCGATCCCAAAGTCATTCTGTTTACAGGCCACTCTGATGACGCGGCTCTGAAGCTGGTAATGTCGAATTTCGACGCAAACGCTTTCCACCCTAGCGATGAATTCCGAATTCTCGTCAGCACGGAAGTGCTTTCGGAAGGTGTAAATCTCCACCGTTCAAACGTCGTAATCAACTACGACATCCCTTGGAACCCGACGCGCCTCATTCAGCGAGTTGGCCGTGTAAACCGCGTGGACACGAAGTTTGACACCGTTTACACGTACAATTTTTTCCCCACCGAAGAGGGAAACGATGTAATAAAGCTCAAAGAGGCGGCGGAAGCCAAGATCCATGCGTTCATCGAAATGCTTGGCGCGGACGCCAGACTGCTTACGGAAGGTGAGGAAGTCAAGTCCCACGATCTGTTCACAAGACTCAGTTCGAAGAAGACCATCACTGGCGAAGACGCAGAAGAAGACAGTGAACTTGAATACCTGACCGAAATTCGGTCGATACGTGACGAGAACCCAGATTTGTTTGCTCGCATAAAAAGACTGCCCAAGAAGGCTCGTTCAACCAGACTGCTCCCGCGTAATGGGCTACCAAAGCATTTTCCAGCGTTGCTCACATACTTCCGTCAAGGCCGACTGGACAAGTTCTACATTGCCGAACAGGACGATGCAGGTGCTCAAGAACTCGACTTCTTCGTTACGGCGAAGATGCTCAAGCCATCCGACCCCTCGGAGGTTCGCAAGCTAATCCCGCAGGATTTCTATGCCTTATTGGACAGGAACAAGGCTGCATTCGAAGAGGCCACGAGTGTGGAGTTGGACGGTGCGTCGGCAAGAAGAGGAAGCCCCAACGATGCGTATATTCTGAAACGGCTGAAATCGAAGGACATTCGGCGCTATCAAGGGTTTACCGAAGACGATGAGATCTTCATCGAACAGGTCATTGAGCTTTTGATAAATGGCGCACTGCCTCGCCCGACGACGAAAAAGGTAGCCGAAGCTTTGAAGAAAAAGGAAAACATCGAGCCGTTGAAGGTGCTCGGCATCTTACGCCGCGACGTTCCCGCGCTGTTCTTTCAGCCGACCCGTGCTCAACAAACTTCCCACGCCCTAAGCCCTCGTGAAGTCATCCTTTCTTCTTACATCTTGGAAGCACAATGAATCGAGAACAAGCGCGAGATCTCATCCAGCGAACGTTCACTCAGAAGTTTGACAAAACCCGCTTCCTCAATTTCACGCGGAACCTGCTCAATCATATCGACGAGTCGAAAGCATCGTCTTGGAATAGCCAATACGTCAAAGACGCCTTTAAGAATCACGTCCAGCGCTATGAACGCCTCGGGACGTATCACACGCCCAAGAAAGAAGCAGTGGATCTTCTTGTCGTCTATCTTACCGACGGGTCAAAACTTGAACGTGCTCGGACGGCTATTCGCAACTTTGTAGCCGATCACCTTAAGCAACGTGATGAAAAGGATGCGGCCCTCGTAGCGTTCGTTGCCCCCGCTGATAACACGTGGCGTTTCTCCTACGTCAAGATGGAATATGCGGCGGTCGAGAAGGATTCTGGCAGTATCGGCGTAGAAGCCCGCCTCACTCCAGCCCGCCGCTTCTCCTATATCGTCGGTGAGGGTGAAAGCTGTCATACCGCACAGACTCGGTTCCTCGATCTACTCCAAGACACCGCCGCCAATGCCACGCTCTCTGACATTGAAGACGCCTTCAGCGTTGAAGCGGTCACCAAGGAATTCTTCACCAAATACGCAGAACTGTTCGAAGAGATTCACAAAGCGCTCGATCGGTTGCTCGCGAAGGAAAAGACTGTTCGTGACGAGTTCACCACCAGAGCCGTCAGTACCGTGGACTTCGCCAAGAAGCTGATGGGCCAGATCGTATTCCTCTACTTCCTTCAGAAGAAAGGCTGGCTCGGCGTTGCCAGAGGGGAGGACTGGGGTACAGGCCCTCGCGACTTCTTGCGGCGGCTCGCCAACGGCGACTACTCCAAATACGACAACTTCTTTAACGACGTTCTCGAACCGCTCTTTTACGACACGTTGGCAACCGATCGGGGGCACGAAGCGTGGTGCAATCGTTTCAAGTGCCGCATTCCGTTCCTCAATGGCGGCCTTTTCGAGCCGCTCGGGGACTACGACTGGCGCAAGACCGATATCATCCTGCCCAACAAGCTCTTTACCAACTCTGCCGCCTTCGAGGAGGGCATTACTGGTACAGGAGTGCTGGATGTCTTTGATCGCTACAACTTTACTGTCAACGAGGCTGAGCCACTGGAAAAAGAAGTGGCTATCGACCCCGAGATGCTTGGAAAAGTCTTCGAAAACCTGATCGAGGATAACCGTCGCAAAGGCTTAGGCGCTTACTACACGCCACGCGAAATCGTCCACTATATGTGTCAGGAAAGTCTGATCAATTACCTCGATACTAGGCTGAACAAAGATAACGAAGACATCCCTCGGACGGATATCGACACGTTTGTGCATCTTGGAGAGCAAATTTCACACTACGAGGCCGTGAAAACAAAGTACGCGGTCAAGATGCCCAAGAGCATCGAGGAACATGCGCGGCGCATTGACGAAACTCTCGCCGAGATAACGATCTGCGACCCCGCAGTCGGATCGGGAGCGTTTCCTGTCGGCATGATGACCGAGATCGTTCGGGCACGCTGCGCCCTAACGTCCTATTTCAACGACGTTCATGAGCGCACGCCCTACTACTTCAAGCGCCATGCTATCCAGAACTGTCTCTACGGAGTAGACATTGACGTTGGGGCAGTCGAAATCGCCAAGCTTCGCCTTTGGCTTTCTCTGGTCGTCGATGAGGAAGAGACGCGGCAAGTCAAACCACTGCCAAATCTCGACTTCAAGATAGTCAGTGGGAATTCACTGGTTGCCTTCCCGTTCAAATCCAAAGGACTTCATGATATCGAGGAGTTGAAAGCTCGGTTTTTTGAGGAAACCGATCATGCTCGCAAGGCTGTGCTGAAGCTAGAGATTGAAAAGACGCTCCGCGATTGCTTCGCAGCTTCCAAGAAGAGCTTAGGCTACGAAGTTAATTTCGACTTCAGGATCAATTTCTCGGAAGTGTTCAGCGCGAAGGGCGGTTTCGATATTGTGCTCGCAAATCCCCCATATGGCTTGATTAACAAGCGCCAGAATAAGCACGAATCGATGGTGGTATCTGAGCCAGAGCTTAAGTATTTCAAATCTGCTCCAGAGTATTCGCCCGCGCGAGGCGGAATGATCAATGTGTTTCGATTGTTCATTGTGCGAAGCATCAACATCCTACGCGAGCGTGGGTGTTGTTCAGAGATTTTTCCACTTGCTTTTGCCTGCGATGCCAGTGCTGCCAATCTACGCAAGAATCTCTTAGAAAATCATAGAATCATCGGACTCGAAGCATTTCCAGAACGAGACAACGAAAAGAAGCGCGTCTTCGAGGCGGTCAAAATGTCGGTGTGCATATTGCTTCTTCAGGCGCACAGGAAGCTGGAATCACCATTCTGGCTTCGAATTCACAGGGACAAGTTCGTAGACACTCGCAATGAAAAGGTAACCCTTGGGCTTGAGACGATTAAGACGATCGACAAAACGAACTACACCATCCCTCTGCTCAAAAGAGTCGAGCTTGCAGTTGTTGAGTCGGTATATCGGAACGCAAAGCCGCTGGCTTCCTTCGGCCATTGCTACACAGGCGAAATCGATTTAACGCAGGACAAGCATTATCTCACCCAAGACGGTCGGTACTCCGTTTTGATAAAGGGCGCAATAATCGACAGGTATGAGATACGCTCGTCGATGAGCCAAGGAGAAATACTCTTCCTCAATTCACGCCAATATTTGGCTAACAACCATGGTGAACGAGCGCATCACTACAAACTCGAACGGATCGTGATGCAGGGGATTACGGGTGTTAACGAGAAGACGCGTTTGAAAATGACACTGGTCGGAGACGGGACGTTCTGCGCTAATTCGGTTAACTACATTGTTCTCAACGACTCTTCATTTCAGCGTGAATATCTCCTCGGGTTGCTGAACAGCACCTTGTTGAATTTTGTATTCTCGAAGACGAGTACAAATAGCAACGTCAATGGCTATGAAGTCGATAACTTGCCGATACGACTATCGGACTCATCGGGTCAAGCGAAATTGGCTGGTCTAGTTCGTCAGATCCTCACAAAGAAGCAGCGTGATCCCGAGGCAGACACGAAGACGCTAGAAAAGGAAGTGGATCGCTTCGTCTACGAAATGTACGGGCTGAACTCCTCTGACATCAAGTTGGTGGAGGACGGAAGTGTCGCAGAAAACCCCGCACTTGGAGGGGAGGGAGACAATGCCTGATCCTGATCCTCAGACTCTCAGCGGGACTCAGGACTGTCCGTGGGACGATCTCGTTGTCTCAATTCTCGCTGTTAACCAGTATTCTCTCGAACGCACCTACGTTCTACTTCAAGGGCTCCGCGAGGAGAAGATCACTGACCCGAACAGTTTGGCGAGTTGGGGGCCTGAGGAATTCGAGATGCGCCTGAGGGCCGCTGGGTGCGACCGAGGTTCCTTCATGACAAACCTTTTCGCGCAGAGATTGGCTGCTCTCGGAGCGCTCGTGCGACGAATAGGAATCGTTGAATGTGAAAAGGTCATCGGAAGCCGCGATGCTAGGGCCATTGAGAACCTACTGCTGCCTGTGAAGGGCATCGGCCCCGTTGTGCTGAAGAATTTTTACAGCTTGCGACAGATCCGTTTCAATAAATAGCTATTCGCAGCCTTGAAGGGTCACTGGCATTTGGTCAGAGCACACGCCTTCTCAACCCTTCTAATAGTCTGACCAACGCCAGCGTGTCTTTACCGCAATACTCCAGCAGGGCCTTCGTCACTCTCTTTCGTTCAGTTTCATCCAAAGTTCCGCTCACAAGTAACTCCCAAGCCAGCCCCGCATCCTGCCCGTTCGCTACCGTCATGCCGTCATAGGTCAATTCGGGAACGAGGGCGGGCAGCACCGCTTTCAGTGAATACGACCCTGCAAAGGCTGGGTGGTAGACGTGATCTCTGACGACGGGGAGCAAGTCCCAGAGACGACGCTGGATTTTCTCGATCCGCTCGGCAAACTCTGGCAGCCACGCCGCGAGTTCCCAGAGCCGCTGCGATTCGAATTGTTGGTTATAGACCACGATGCTGCCGTGATCTCCCAGAGCAGCACACAGCGAACTGGTGAATTCCCGTCGAGGATCGTTTCTGTCGAGGGCCAAGAATTCGAAGTGCTCGGGCTCAGCGTCAGGTTCTCGATGCACGTGCAGCGACCACTGAAAAAGAATCTGATCGTAGGGGGACATTCCCGAGAACCTTGGGATGGCTGGATTTATGCTCTCAAAGTCCATGAAATAGAGAGGGTACTTTAGACTCCCCAACTCCTTGCCGAGTTCAGCACTGAACCACGGCTGCCCAGTCTGCACGCTTGTGCAAGCAATTCGCTGCCGCTCGCTTAAATGGAAATCATCTGGGATGTCGAGGATGGATTCGACGCCCATTTCCTCCAGTTCTTCGGCGGCACTCGCATGTAGTCGGGGCAGATACCCGATGTGATCGTTTGGGAGCGGAGGATTGCAGCGGTCGAAAAACTCGCACGTGATCGGATTGGTGCAATGCGGCCCAGTCGGAATCTCGGGCGGGTTCGGCATCACAAGAACGCGAAGCTCCGACCGTAACTGGAACGTGAGCTTGGGCAGCAACCTCTCGACTCGTCGTGTCAGGTTCTTGATCCTGAAGAACCGCCAGACATCGATGTCGCCTCCCGTGTATACGTAGTTGCGATTCACGTGGGCGAGGCACGAGGAAGCCAAATCCAGTCCTGAGCGAGAAACGACTCGGTGCTGGATCGCCAAGTCGTCAAGATGCTCTTCTTTTGGCGAAGCCGTGGACTTGACCTCGACTAAACGCCATCTGCCGTCTCGACGGCGGTGCAGTATATCCACCCGCACAAACACCCCGCCGTTCTCGAATGCCGCCTCGAAAATGGCGGGAACCTCGGGGTTTGCGATTAGCTCGCATGTCGTTCGGATCGCCTGCTCGGGGTCGCGAGAACTGACTTCCACGCCGCCCGCGAAAAGCTGACGTGCCAGTCTGCCGACCGCACCGCCTTGCTCCATGATGGCGACCGCTGCGGCATCAGGAAAAACGCCCAGTTCTGGCTCACGCACCTGCCAATACAAACGCTTGAGGCACTGGACGCCTGACATGAAGTGCGACTTGGAAATAGTGATTGGCATTTATGTTCGTCGTGAGCACACGCCGCCGCAAAGACGCTCAAGCTCTTCGATTTCCGCTGTGCCCTCCACGAAAACGAAACACACGCCCTTGACCCACGCGCAAGGCACGGCGGCAGGTATATGAACCCCGAATAGCTCGGCGAACGCTTCTCTCGTAAGCCTCATAACCCTCCTACCGATTGTGTAATGTCGCTGCGATCACGCTGGCGCATTGGCAACTTCTTCGCCGCTCCTGTGCTGTCGCAGAGCGAGTTTAATCGGACTTTGTATTTGGCGACCAGCCCAGAGACGGACTGGATCGCCTTCGATGCTTTTCCCAACTCCTTCTCAATCGCATCAATGTCGGCAAAGGTGCGGCGGACTTCCTCCGCAAGGGCGGCGTTCCTCTGGAGAAAATCGGGGCCTTCAGTCCGCATCCGTTCCAGTAAAGGTTTCAGCACTTCGAGATCACGAGGGAGCCACTGGCGGGTGGTACGTAGCACCCAAACACTGTCCTCCTGTCCCCAGCGGCAATCGCGATCAAGCTGCCGAAGCTGGCTCACGTCTTTCGCGACGATGATCCCGACAGCGATGCGTCGCTCCTTGGCGTCACGGATCAGCTTTTTGATGTCGGCTTCGGTAACGCCAGATTCCTTGTCTTTGGTGTCTACAAGCATGCGGGGTTCAAGTGGGGCACCACTGGGATCGCGGAATGCCAAAATGAAATCTCCATTGCGAGACAATTTGTCACCAACGTGGATACCCGCCCAAGATCGAGCTTCGTCGGCGAAACTGAGTTCTTCAAGCCTTCCGACGCGAGCCACTTTCGCTAACTCGGTTTCCAACTCCTGATTCCGTTCCCGAAGCTCGGTGATCTCCTTGAAATAGTCCTCGACTCGGCGATTGAGGTCTACCGTCTGCGAGTGCTCAGAGCGAAGTTTGCCCTCCAGTTCGGTTCTGACACGTTCAACTTCGAGTGCCTTCTGCTCGACGGAGACATTCGTGGCAGATTCGAGTTCTTTGATTCGCATGACCAAAGGATGAAGTTGGTCTCCGTGTCGCCGTTCAATCTCGGCGGTTCGTTTCGTCAGTTCGGTCTCGAAGCGAGCCCATACATCTTGCTCATCGTGGTTGTGCTTTTGGAGGAGCAGGCGGAAGGCTTCTTCCGCGCTCAACTGAGCAACTCGTGCGAAATCTTTGACCCCGAGGCGATCCAGAACTTCGGTTCGTTTCAGTTTGCCTTCGCCTAAACACAACGGGCACTCGATGGCGTCGGTGGGCATTGGTGATCGTGTCGTCAGATAGCCTCCAAGAGGGTAGGAGAGAGGGGGGAGGTCTGGGGAACAGATTCCGCTACTTCTTGTTGTGGTTGCCGATCAAGAGACCTGCATCGGCGGTGTTGATCGAAACCAACTTGCCATGCTCGTCGCGAGTAGTGTTGAATCGCTCACTGGTGCTCCCAGCGACGTGGTTCTGTTCGTCCCTGACGATTGTCTCGAATGAACCAACGTACCCCGTTGTGGTCGAACCGATGATCCTGCGCTTTCCGTCCCGAATAAATTCCTTCTGTAGTGACATGTGTCCTCCTGCCGTATATATACCAACGCTGTTCGCAAAATCGATAGGAATTCCGAAATAAATTTGCAGGAATAGCACGCCTGTAGCCAACTTTTTGCTCACATTCCTATCGATTTTCCAGATCAACTGGGTATAACAGCAATGCAGGTGGATGCGTGCCCGACTACTACAGCGAACAAGAAAAGATCAGCGTGGAGGGCCTCATCGAAGAACAGCGGAGGCTCGCTCGTTCCAAGACTTTCTTTGAGAAGGTGGTTGGCACATTGTGCGTGGCTGCGCTGCTCAAGGAGAGGCTCGCTGCATTGACCGACGCGGCAGTTGGGCAGTTGATGGTCGATCATGTCTGGAGCGAACTGAATCTTCTGGGGCCTGAAAGCGTGATCGTTGAAATTGCCAGTGAGCGGCTCCTCCATTCCTCCCCCGTGCATGTCAAGAACACAAAGGAGAATCTCAACCGATGAAGAGAGCCGCCCTGTATATCCGTGTTTCCACCCTCGATCAGCATCCCGAAACGCAACTGCACGACCTTCGGCAGTTCGCCAGCCAACGTGGGCTTCAGATCGTGCGGGAATATACCGATCACGGCTTTAGTGGCACGAAAGCACGTCGGCCCGCACTGGACGAACTCATGGAAGATGCCCGCCGACACAGATTCGATGTGCTGGTAGTTTGGTCAATCGACCGCCTTGCTCGGAGCACCAAGCACCTGCTCCAAACACTGGACGAACTGAACGGAAGAGGAATTCAATTTCTCAGCCAGCGGGAGGCAATAGATACTGAGGGGCCGCTCGGCAGAGCCATCATCGTCATTGTGTCCGCAATGGCTGAATTGGAGCGGTGCATCATGATCGAGCGGGTTCGTGCGGGAATGCGGCGGGCGAAAATCGAAGGTCGGCGCATCGGACGTGCACCTTTGAAGGTTGACCGTACCCTGCTGCTCCGAGATCGTGAACGCGGCATGACCCTAAACCAGTTGGCGAAGGCTCACGCAATCTCAAAGGCCAGCGTTTGTCGGGTCCTGAAGGAAGAAAAAGAGCTTGTCTCCAGAGGCTTCGAAAATGCTGCCTCGTCCATCGCCTGTAACCTGAACAATCCAACGGAACTCGCGTCCCCGATTCCGCAAGCGTGAAGTTTGTCCATAAGACCATGCGTCTGGAGACAACGGCGTCAGCAAATGACAAGTCCCGTCCTGTATCTCTCAAACAAAGCTCCCCAGCTTTTCCGCCCTTTGCAGGGGTAGATGATTGGTCGAAGACTTAATACCATTTGCCACCTGTTTGAACGCAGTACGATCCGCCGTATAATTGCCACCTCCCCCTTGAGCCTATGAATCCTGCACTCAAGTGCAATGCTTTTCGGTGCCTTTCATTGCCTGCCGATGTCGAGCTTAAGGACATTTATCGTCGGCAGAAGAGGCTAGAGATCGCTCTCGAAATGGGCGAATCAGAGTCAGGCAACGGGTTTCACTTTCTGTCGCCCCAGCCATTGAGTCGGGAAGGCGTGTTGGAAGCAGTGCATCGACTGGAGAAGGATTCCACACGTGTGAGCGAAGAACTATTTTGGATTCATGACTTGCAGGGAAAACTAACCCTCGACGGCGCGAACAGTGATGCGGTTCTCGCTCTCCTGCGTTCCCAGTCAGATTCAAACACTACGAAGGGCGCAATCGCCCAACACAATACAGCCGTAATCCTCACATGTTTGGCTATCGAGAGCGTGGGTGGTAAGTGCCTCGACTACTGGAGAGACGCGCTCAAGTACTGGAGCATCACAAACCAGAATCCGATCTTCTGGCAATTCCTCGAAGATCGTTTCCCGTCTCTGGAGAACGATGACGTAGCCTTGGCCCCACTCAAACAGAAGGTCGGTGCCGTTCTTGCTGAAGCCGTTGGCGAAGAGATTTGGGAGTCGATTCACGGGCGCGATTTCCGCCGTATTGCCTCAATTGCAGCAGCCGTCTCCGCACACAGTCACTGGCTACCAATCGAAGACGCACTTGCTAAGGTTTCGCGACAAGTAGCAGCAGATGCAACAGGGCGGGCTGGGGCAATCATTGATCGGGTGGCAGCTATCCAGAAGGATGATGACAAGTCTGCCATTCAACGCACTCTGGCTACAGCCGAACAGGATTTCCGAACAATCATTCAGGAGGTTGGCCCGATCTTCGAATCTCTCGGCACAGCCGAAGGAGTGGATTGGCCGAACACAAAGGCATCTGTCCTTAGAAAGCTGTCGATCGCGTATTTCAATCACGTCGATGACAATGACGAAGCGCTGAAATTGATCGTCGAAGCGACGAGCTTCGCAACAGACCCAGAACTTCACGCCCGTCTGGTTGCTGATTGGCAACATGTCCAGCAATCAATCATGCTGGGCGAAGCTATCAAACTGATGGAATCTGGCTCTTACACCGAGGCTGAACAGAAGTTATCAGCAGCTTTACCTCTTGCGACAGAAGCACAAAAACAGGAAGTCATCGAACTTCAACAAGCCTGTCGGCGAGCGCGAGTATTCAAGGGCGTTGATCGTTCCAAGAAGAGTCCGACCTTGTACACGTTTAATGGCATCGGAGCCACATTCTACGGTCGCCGAGACTACGACACGGACACCCAAAGCTATGTGACAACGCACTGGTTTACCGCGCTTTTCGTGCCCATTGTCCCGCTCGCAGCGTATAGAGTGTCGGACACGGGGGCGAAATCGTACAGCATCTATGGTCGCGTGCCACTGTCACCTTTTCTTAAGAGGTATCGATGGGCCGTCCTCGCAGCCATCGTGCTGCTAATAATCTGGGCCAACATCGACTCAAATGTGAGCAATTCCTCGATCAGTACGCCATCCAACATCGGCAGCGGCAGTACCTACTCCACGCCGCCGAACGACGTTCCACCTAGCTCCACTACGGAGAGCGTAGATTATGGCAGCCGCACGGATGCGCCTGCCGACAGATCGAGTCGCAGCCAAGAGTCAGCGGCGATTGAGGCAGAGCGTAGCGAACTGAAACAAATGAGTGAACGACTCGACTCGCAAAAGCAAGACCTCGACGCTGAAAGTACCGCCCTAGATGAGATGCAGTCATACGCCAAGTCTGTTCAGGCCACCTACACGGCTGATACCGTTCCTGAATCCGTTCGTGGCCGCTATAACTCGACCATCGATGACTACAATCGGCGGCTTCCGAGCTACCAGAGGGCCGTTCGCGAATACAACGTTGCAATAGAAGAGTTCGAGCGAAGAAGAACAAGCTTCAACGCTCGGGTTCAGCGGTACAACGCAAGCCGATGAAAAAGAGACTTAAGAAGAAACTGCTCAAAAAGGAACAACGCCTCAACCAGCCGTTGGTTATCGACCGACAGAGTATTGTTACACCAGAAGCGCTAAAATCCCTAGCGGTTGAATGTTGGAGGATCAAGAATCTGCTACCCGAATTCGTTGAAAACAAGAAGCACGCTGTGCTCGGGAGCATCGTGGACAAGATGACCGCTTTGCTTGAGTCCACATGTGTCGAGATCGAAGACCTTACAGGTTCAGATTACCGAGATGGTTTGACCGTCGATGTCGCGGTGTTCGAGGAGACTGGTTCGCTACCGAGAGGAGTTCGAAAGATAACCGAAACGTTGAGCCCGAGCGTCTACGTTTTCGGAAAGCTCGTGCAATCTGCTCGGGTTATTGTTTCTGTGGGCACGGGAGACAAATAGATGGCACGTTCAACGATTGACTTTGGGATTGATTTGGGAACGACCAACAGCGCGATCGCTTGCATGGATCGTGGAGAACTGGTGGTGGTAAAGAACGCGATCACTTCCAGTGAAATAACGCCCTCTGTAGTGAAGATCGACGGGCGGGGTAGCCTCATCGTCGGACAGAGCGCATATAACGAATTGGAACTCGACCCCGACAACGCCGTGGGAGAATTTAAGCGATGGATGGGAAACCCACAACGTGACGCATTCACGTTTCGCAAGTCGGGCAAGGTGCTTACCGCAGCCGAGCTTTCGGCAGAAGTTCTGAAAGTCCTCAAGGCCAGTGCTTCGTCAAGGTTTGGGGGAGATGAAATCAAAGCGGCAGTAATAACCGTCCCTGCCATGTTCCTGATTCCCGCTTGTGAAGACACGAAAGCCGCTGCAAAGCTCGCAGGGATCGACATTTGCCCTCTGCTCCAAGAGCCCGTGGCAGCGGCAATGGCCTATGGCTACGAGGCCGAGAACCTGTCTGGGCATTTGCTTGTTTTCGACCTTGGGGGTGGGACATTCGATACGACAATTCTTACGGCAAAGGAGGGTCGCTTGGTTGTGGTTGGACACTCAGGAGACGACAAGCTTGGCGGCAAGGACTACGACTGGTCTCTCGTGGACTTCATTGTCGCCCGCCTTGCAGAAGAATTCGGTGACGTTGGGCTTAAGCGCGGGAAGGCCGACGCGAAAAAGGCCATGGCAAAGCTGAAGTATTTAGCAGAAGAGGCTAAGAAGACTCTCTCTGTCCTTCCGAGGGTGTCAGTCGATGTGAACCACCTTGGGGGGGACTTTGAGGACATCGATACAGCGATCGAGATCACGCGGGACAACTTGATTGAAGCCACTGAACCGCTGACGCTGCGGTGCCTCGACATCAGTGCTAGGCTGCTCTCGGATTGCCATCTCAGCAAGGATTCATTGACAGGCGTACTCGTAGTAGGCGGGCCAACGATCGCGCCCTATATTCGATCGCGGATAAAGGATCAGTTCGGAAAGGTTGAATACCGCATAGACCCGATGACCGTTGTTGCACGCGGTGCCGCCCTCTTCGCAGCTACACAGCGACTGCCACAAACATCGCGCAGCGGATCGTCTCCTAGCACGAGTAGAGCCGAGGTTCAAATAGCCTACAGTCCAGTTTCAGCCGACCTTGACGCCGATGTCGGTATTGTGGTCACCCCTGTTCTGAAGGGTGCGACCGTAATCGTCAGCCGAGCGGACAAAGGCTGGCACAGCGGATCAATCGCCCTGTCAAGTTCGGGGAAAGCAGTCACTACCGTTGCTCTGAGAGCCAAGAAAGCGAACACCTTTGAAGTAGAAGTTCGAGATGGAACAGGATCACCCGTTTATACGAACGATTCGACATTCACAATTACTCATGGTCTAGCACCAGCGCAGGCAACCACATCCAGAGCATTTTCCGTCGTCCTTGAAAACAATGAGGTTGGTGTCTTGATTCCAAAGGGCTCTCCGTTGCCAGCGAAGGGGAATCACAAATATGTAACCGCACACGAAGTGATCGCAGGGGACTCAGCGAGCAATCTGAATATTTACATGGTTGAGGGGGATAACCCTCGTGCAGATCGAAACTTTGGCATCGGCCTAGTCAAACTGAAAGGAAGCGATCTCAGACGGAATCTTCCCGCTGGGGAAACTGTGGACATTACGTACAATCTTGACGCCTCAAAAACGCTATCGGCGCAAGCGTTCTTCGAATTTGTACGTGAGGTTCGCAGTATGGAGTACAAATTCGAGCGTCCAGAGCTTGCCACTGCGGATATCGATATCGAATTGAAGAAGGAGAGACAAAGACTCGACAAAATCAAACAGGCCGCGCCCAGCGCTCCATTTGCAGATGTAGAACGTGGTTTCGCAGTCGTAGAAGCAGAGCAAGGAGCCGCTGAAAGTGAGCCTGATTCAGGACAAAAGGCTGCTCAACGATTGATAGAAGTCAAGCAGGCACTCGATGATCTCGAAAAAGCTTCGGAATGGGATTTGTTGGTAGCAAATCTACGAGACTATCGGGAGTCAGCGCAAACTCTAGTTGACTCCGTAGGCACACCTGAGCACCAACAGAAGCTTCAGAAGTTGCTGTCACAAGCGGACATCGCGATCCCGTCGCACTCAATAGATGAGCTTCGTAAGATCGCCGAAGAAGTTCGTGATCTTTATTGGGAAATGTGCTTCTCCAGAGACGATTTTTGGAAATCAACTTTCGAGAGACTTGCGGAAGGAAACGGCTACGTCGATCCCCTGAAGGCTGAGCGCCTCAAGGAAGAGGGTATACGAGCGATGAAGCGCAACGATATTCCCTCACTGCGGACCATCGTTTGGGAACTCTGGGGCCTGCTTCCCACATGGCAGGAAGGCAAATTAGACAACCGCTTTCCTAATGCTGGACTAAGGCGCGTTCAGGGACGTGGATGAGTCGGCAATTGCTCAGACAGGGCGAATTGGTTAGGGACACCCACACGATCGTCCGTCATCTTGGTAGCGGAGCTTTTGGAGACGTATACCTGTCTCGCCATCGCTACATGGGCTTGCAAGCGATGAAGGTTTTTGGGTTCGCCGAGGGCACCGAAGCCCTAGAAGAGGCGTATCTGCTGGCCAAGCTTGGGCACCCAAACATTGTGCGGATGTTCGAAGCGAATGACTTTGAGCGGGCAGGAGCCCGCTATGGCTATTTCACGATGGAATATGTAGAGGGGGGTACGATTCTAGACTCCTTTTCGGATGAAACTCTAGAGCTAAGTCAACGGATCAATCTGGGGCGTGGGATTATTTCGGGCCTAGCGTTCGCACATTCACAGACTCCCCCAGTGATTCATCGTGACATCAGTCCTTCGAACATCCTCCTTAGTCGAGAACAGGGGCAGGTAACTGCAAAAATCAGCGATTTTGGTCTGGCGAAGCATCTCGACAGTGCCTCGTTAGTGGCCAGTGCTGCGGGGAAATATGTCTACATGGCTCCTGAGAGCTTCTTGGGAATCCATTCCACCGCCACGGACGTGTACTCGGCGGCGATTGTGCTGTTCGAGCTTCTGACTAGGCAACATCCCTTTGCGTTCGTCCTGTCAGCGACGGCTACACCTAAGGAGATTGCCGAAATTGTGAAAAAGTCACGTTCGCAACCCGTTCCCGATGCGACCGCGACGACCCCGCAACTCTCGGGTTGTTGGAATGATTTCTTCCGAGCAGCATTGAAGCATGATTATGAACAGCGTCCAAAAGACGGGAATGCGCTGTTGATCCTATTTGACGAGATGCAGGCTTCTGGAAATCCAGCGGTTCGACCTGCCACGAATACCACGTCCGAGGTTCATGAAATGGTCGAAAAAGCGCACAAGCTCTCGCAGCAAACGGATACTCTGGACGAGGCGATCGGGCTATTGGAAGTGGCTTGCGCTTCGGATTCTACAGTTCGGGAACGGTATTCGGACTTGTTGTCGCTCTGGAAACGAGGGATTGTATTGTGACTTCGGAACGATTCATTGAACTGGCTGACAAGGCAGACAGGCTGAACCGCACCGCTCGTCTGCAAGACTTGACACTCTTCTTTGCTTTATCAGAGAGCGAGCGAGTCCAGCGAATTGCGAAAGTTTTGGAGACCCTCGGATCGGGCACCTACCTCATAGGCACGGGGCCGTACACTCAAGGGGTTTATTCGGCGATGGTGGATGAGCTAGTTCTCGGACGACTTGCAACTCCTCTAGAACAACCACTCGACAAGCCAGTCGATGTCTTTTGTCATGATGTGCCCTGTTTGATGCCGCGTGAAGTGTCGCGATATCACGCGATGATTTCCAGACTCGGCGAAGCTAACAAAACGTCGATCTTGAAAGACCTCGGTAGCACGTGCGGTACGTACCTGAACGGTGCAAGACTTGGAAGCACGGAGGGCAGCGAAGAGCCAGCCGCAGAGCTTAAGAGCGGCGATGTCATCTCTCTCGGGCCTTCGCACGTTAATACGTATTTGTTCGTGCATCTGCACTAGGCTTGGCTGGACGCAAGATGCTCGATATGTTTCTGCGCTTTGCTTCCATTGAAAAGCTGATGTTACTCGGTTGCATTTGTGGAGGTACTGAATGGACCCAATAGGGATTAGTGCCGTAGTTGCAGTAGTTGCAGTGCTTTATTTGCTAAGTTCCCTCAAGATCTTGGCCGAGTACGAGAGAGGCGTGATCTTTAGGTTGGGAAGGCTGCTTCCAAAGGAGAAGGGACCAGGAATAATCTTGGTTTTCGGGCCATTTGATCGAATGATCCGCGTGTCTTTGCGCCAAGAGGCACTTGAAGTTCCTCAACAGGATGCGTTCACGCGCGACAAGTTCCTAGTGAAGGTGAATGCCGTCGTGTTTCTTCGGGTCGTTGACGCTCGTCGTGCAGTGGTCGAAGTGTCAAACCATGTATACCAAACATCGCAGTTTGCCCAAGTCACGTTACGTACTCTGCTCTCCGAAGTCGAGTTGGATCACCTTCTAAACAGGCGCGGCGACCTCAATGCTCGCTTGCAAGAGACTCTGGATGCACATACAAGCCCGTGGGGGGTAAAAGTGGTAAATGCCGAAATCAAGCAAGTTGAACTGCCAGAGGCAGCGCTCCGAGGTGGTCAGCTTCTTCTCGAAGGGGATCTATTGCCAGCCATCAACCGAAAAATCGACCTGATCCTCAGTAAACTCGGCGTCGTCTCTACCAGATAGATGTCGAAAATGCGGGCGGATGGTGTGGCTTCGCCGCCCCGCTACGAGAACAGGCTGTTCTGAATCTGTTCGTGTTCAACGGGTGCGGAGCATTCCTCGTCGTCGTTCGCTACACGATTGACCCGAGTGCTGATCGGGTAGCACCGCATCAGCCGAGCATCGTAAGGCTTCAGCAGATCGGACGCCGCAGCCGCATCCTTCATCCACGGATCGAGCCATAAATCGTAGCTGTCTGGATCAAGGATGACAGGCATTCGGTCGTGGACGGCTGAGGTCATCGAGTTTGGGGTCGTCGTCAGAATCGAGCAGGACTTAATCCAGTTGCCGTTCGGGTCTCTCCAGTGATCCCACAATCCTGCGAACGCGAACAACTTCCCTTCATTGATTTCGAAGCAGAACGGCTGCTTGGCCTTCCCTGTTCTCGCCCACTCGTAGAACGCGTCCGCAGGAATCAGGCACCTGCGAGATTTCAACGCATCGCGGAACGCGGGCTTGGTGCTCGCTGTTTCCGATCTCGCGTTAATCATCTTGGCGGCGGCAGACGAGTCTTTTGCCCACGATGGAATGAGACCCCAGCGGACTAACGACAGTTCACGGACGGGCTCCTTGGGATTCTGGCGGATGACGGGGATCGGCTGGGTGGGGGCGATGTTGTACCGAGGACTCCAGTCTTCTTCCCCTGAAACGGTGTCAAAGTGCTCCTCGATGACCTGCTTTCGTCGCGATAATCGGTAGCGTCCGCACATGCGAAGCCAATTATCGCAGATCAGAATGCGTGCTAGTTGAAGCGACGACGGTTTTGCCCATACGAGGACTGCTAGAATCGCGGTGTGCGAAAGATCATGCATGAGCACAAAGGAGTAGCGCATGTACTCACTGGTATCGCTGCGATTGCGTTGACGGCTTACCTGCTGAAGCGACTCGCGAAGAAGCGCAGAGTCCTCCTGTTCGACGACGACGTTCAGCGCACGGAGGTACGTCCCAAGCGTGAAAGAGAACCGATCTACGATTACTACAATTCGTCGGCCCGACGCCCAATAGCCGCTCTTCGCGGCCTTCTTCAAAGCTGGTTCGATGCATATCCCGCTTCGGGAAAGAAAGACCTTCTGGCTCGGTTTCGTTCCCGCATAGACGGTCAACACAAATCGGCCTTCTGGGAATTGTATCTACATGAACTCTTCACGCGAATGAAATACCGCCTCAGAGTACATCCTGAAGTGGCAGGATCAACCAACCATCCAGATTTCTTGGTGTCTGAGGCTGGCAGGCCGAAGTTCTATCTTGAGGCGATAGTTGCTGGACTTCCTTCGACCAAAGATGCTGGAGCAGAGGCGAGGCTCTCTGACGTAATTGATCTCGTTAACAAGATGCAGACACGAGACTACCTTTTGGAACTGCAATACCGTGGAACTTCCGATACGCCTCCTCCCGTTGGAAAACTGCGAAAGTTTCTGACCCAATGGCTCCGCTCTGTTGACTTCACGGCAATCGACGCCGCGTACAAGGCTGGCAATTTCGATGTAGTCCCCAAATTCGAGTGGAACCACGAGGGCTTGACCTTGTTCTTTAGTCCCATACCCAAATCTGAGAAGACTCGGGGCACAAAGGATGCCCGACCCATTGGAATAATCATGGGTGAAGCACACGTGCTCACGACCGATGAAGATATTCGGCAGGCCATAGAGCAGAAAG
The DNA here is from genome assembly GCA_963747545.1 of uncultured Acidobacteriaceae bacterium. Lineage (GTDB taxonomy): Bacteria > Acidobacteriota > Terriglobia > Terriglobales > Acidobacteriaceae > Acidiflorens. The sequence goes on from CAVVFQ010000007.1 coordinate 2,011,044, forward strand.
CGAAGAAGTACGGGAAGCTGTCGTTACCGTTGGTGGTTGCGGTCAACGTCGTAAGCGAACACTGCGATGAGATCGATGTCAATAATGCCTTGTTCGGAAGCGAAGCGGTCCAATTCACCCAGAAACCTGACGGCTCAATCGGCGACGGGGTAGAAGTGCGCCAACCCAACGGGGTTTGGTTCGGTAAGAAAGGCGCACGGAATCGGAACATCAGTGCAGTTTTGATTGGGTGCAAGCTTGACCCGTACAAGGCTGGAGTGGCAACACCACGGCTGATCCACAATCCTTACGCTGAGAATCCTCTCAATCTGTCAGCCTGTCCATTGCCTCAATCAGCGCCAAATCACGACACTTCAACAATGCAAAAGAAAGATGGTAGGAAAGCAGGCGAATTCCTGCGGCTGCCTGCCCCGTGGCCTCCAGATTACGATTGATTGGTACGGCTGTTCGGGAACTCTCACCTTACAACCAGCGACACAGAGTTTGAGCGAAACGAGCGAAATGAAGAGTTTCACCCTTTATGCGATCTACGGAGTGGCGAACCAATGGGGGGAAGAGCAGTTCGACCTCAGTCGCCTCCCTTTTGACATTGCCGAAGGCGTCCGCATCGAAGATGTCTCGGTCTTCCTCCGCGATGGCACGTTCAGCTTTGTGGAAAAGCGGATGGGCTCAGATGATGTCGAAAAATTGCAGAACACGCATTACGCTCTCGTCCATCGGTTTGACGGAACGGCGACTTTCAAAGACGGTGAACTGGTTCAGGAGCATGAGTACAATGCCCAATCTGAACAGTTGATACGCAAAGTTGCAGCTTGTCTGCGGCTGATTCGCCCGATGCGGCAGTCCGCCCAATTCATGCAAGGTCATGTCAGGGACGATGGCACATTCGATGTGATGAGGTTTCAATCTCCCGCTAATCTGGCGGAAGTTCCCGACGTACAAAAATTGTTTCAACTTCGTGATCGGGACGCAGATGACCTGCGAACGTATGCTCCAAAGTTCTTAAGGGCGATGGATGGGAATATCTGGAAGTTCAAGATGGCCGTGCAGTTTCACGAGCTTGGGCATTTCGCGCACGAGGACGAGTACCTGAAGGCGAGATATCTGCTATGGGCCTCGGCGATAGAGTCCATCTACACGTCGCACAATCCGAATCACCAAGGCAGCAAGGTAGCGAAGGCACGCATAAAGTGGTTTCTCGGGGAGAACACAGCCATCTACGGGTTGGGCGAACTCTCCGATCTCCTCACCGACCCCCAGATCACAATCGGCTCTGTCGTTGACGATCTGTATGCGGTCAGAAACTATATCGCCCACGGTGACAGAATCCCAGATCGCTGCATGAGGGACACATTGCGCGACGGCTTCGAGGGCCCAGTATGTGTCTACGCAATACTCTTTGAGGCCCAAAGCTTCATAATCCGCAACAGCTTGTTGAAAATCCTCCGCGACGGGTTACTCAGCCATTTCGCGGATGCGCGTTCAGCGGAAGCCTATTTTGGAACCCAAGGGCTGACGAAAGACAAGCTTCGTTCTCGCCCCTAGCGCCTATCGTCAGGTCAGGGAAGGCAGCTAGATTATTGCATCTGACATTCCAGAGGATTCTGCGAAAGGTCGCTCATGGAACTCGCACCACAATGGGAAATCGAGACGGTTCTCGCTGCACTACGGAGCAAGAAGCGTCTCCAATTAGCGCAGTTCATCGAAGACCGTTACGAAACCAGATTCTTTGAGCCGATCTGTTTGCTGGAGAAGGAGGCAATTAGAGGCATTCCTTGGAAGCTGGGTGATCCCGACCCGACCGAGCCCATTCGACCCTACGGGTTTGCGATCATGTCACTCGCCTGTCAGATGGTCGAGACGCTGGAGTCATATCGGTTAGGTGTGCCGACAACAAACAAGGGCGACTTTGGGAAGATTGAGCACGACGGCAACTATTCCCACAGGCCCACAGAGGTCGATTGCGATGAGGCAGATATTCTGGGAACAGGGGAGGCTTTTAAGAGTTTTTTTGAAACTCACAGGAAGGAGTTCCTCAGCATAAATGGCGCGGAGTTCTACGCGAACGTCAGGAATGCGCTGCTGCACCAGTCCCAGACAAGGAACGGTTTGGTCATAAATATCCATCACCCAGAGGAAGTGTCACCAAAGGCTGACGAAGTGTTTGCTGACAAGATTCTGTACCGCGACTCGTTCGTGAGGACACTGCGTGCTTGCTTTGAGACGTTCCTCAGAGACCTCCGCGAGAATCCTGCAAATGACGACAAATGGAAAATGCCAGAACGCAAGATTTGGTGGATCGCTTGGCTTAGCGACTCGGATTCTGTCTTAAAGTGGACGAAACAAGCAGCCGCCGTTGTTGGCCCGAATACCGCGAGGAGCCCGTGAGATCGGACTAGTATTGGCGTTTGCTGTCTCTTGCAGTCATTTCGCTATTGACTCTTGCTCAAAGCAGGTGCACGGGCCAAAGCTTCTCAATCTGCGAGTAGACTTCGAGCATAATGAATTTCTCTCGGCCAATAGCATCCTTCAATGCCGCAGGAAACTTAGCGACAGTTTTGTAGTTTGGAACAATCACGAATTCCACCTGTGGCAACTCAAAAACGAAGTCGTGCGGAACACGCCATTCCCTTTCTTGGCTGTAATCTACAGGCGGTTTCTTCCAGTGCTTATCCCTGTAAGCTTTTGGTGCGTATGGAGGGCAGAAGGGCGTGACGAACGCATAAAGTTCTGGATGAAAGCCTTTCCATTCTGGCTTGGTCTCTGAACGGAAATCAGCCTGATTCTCGTGCAGATGAGGCCGCAGGTAGATCGCAGGTCCACCGCCAGCAGCGAACAGGTGGGATTTCTTAAACCCTAACCCATACGGAGAATATTGCTTCGTGTGATCTAACAGGGAACTCCACGGACATTCCGTGAACGCCACCGCTGATTTGTTTGTCCACGGCATAGGTGTCGCCAATATCTTCTTTGACTTGAGAATCGAAACAAGTCGGTCATAAGCATTGCCTTTGATGCTTGCCAGTTCGTGCTCTTTTGCTCCGAATGGAGCGGCATCCTTCGTGAAGTGTGCAACGTATTCTGAGAAGTCTGGACGCGGCATGGGGGCGAGTTTACACCAGCAGTCCTGAGTTGATCGAGCCAGCGATGAGACAACTACGAAATGGTCCCAAGGAAGGAAAAATATCAGGTCTCGGGATACATCCTCTTCAGCTTGAGGAGGGTCGGTCGGAGCGAATAGTAATCCCTCAGGTCTGACACAAACGCCGCCTCAGCAATCGCCCGCAGGAAACTGGTGCCATGCTCGGCTGCCCGCACTAACCAGTCGTGGAGTTCGTTGTCAGTACGGGCGGAATACAGTTCCACGTTTGCTTTACTTGTTGTGACGGTGATGGTCCCCGCAACCACTGGCTGGGCAACTGTGCCGCCCGCTTCCCAGCCGAGATAGGCGAGGTTGTCGTCTTCGCGTGGTTCGAGTTCCACCTTTTTCGCCATTGCAAAGATGTCGTCGTCATCCCAAGTTGTCGTGACCGACTCGTGGTCGCCGATAATCACGCAAACGGAACGACCGTCTGCAAGTAGCTCCGCGACTTTGGCGACGGTGTGGGGATAGCTGCGGAATTCCGTCACGATTTGATCGCAGACGTTCATTGCCAGTTCTCGCCTTCTCGTGTGTCAGAGAATGGGTCAGACATGTCCGCCCAATTTGGAGCCGCCCCTTCTTCGCAGGCCGCATCCTCGGCAGCCCACATAGCCAATTCCTCGGCAGCATCCGCTGGGTCTATCGCCAGAGCCGTCTCACAGGTCTCTTGGTGCTCTTGCTGGTCTTCCAGCATGGCAAACAGGGCACCACACTTACAGGCATGTTCTTGGAGGACGCCTCTATCCCTGAGCTTGCGACCCTTCTCGATCAGCAGAGGGAGTTGATTACAGATCGAGAGGGCACGCTTGTAGAGTTCCCTCGCCTTGCCTGCCTGTGAGCACAGGATGGCAAGCTCGATGTCTTCCTTGGAGTGGCCGTCAGACAGAGCCTTGTCGAAGTCAGCGATCCAGAACTTTTCCCAAGGGCGGATTACCTCGACATCAGGGCGGTGCTGGAGGAATGACCAGAGGTATGTGGCAAGGTAGGTAGCCTCGTCTTCAAGGTAAGCCTCGAACAATTCCTGAGAGACAGGGAGGGGGGCGGCGGAACTGGGGGAGGGGTCTTCTTGGCTGACAGGGGGGACTTCATTCTCTGGGACAGGGACCTCCACTTTTGTATCAGGAACTTCTACTCCCGACTCAAACTGGGGTTGGGTTTCGGTTTTGGAGCGAAGCGACGGTTCTCGACGGCAAGCAGATGCGCCTGCAATTGCATCTGCAATTCTTGGCGAGCCTGCACCCCGAGACTCGCTCTGCTCGTCAGACCCAACCCCACCCGAGGTCGGAGGCACAGAGTGTAAGTCTTGAATACGGGCCACGGGTGACCCCCTTAGGGGTTCACTGCTGACCCCCTCGGAAGTGTTCGGACTGAAATCAAGGGGGTCATGACTGAACCCGTTGGTTTCGCTGGCGATCCTGTAATCCCGAGTCTTGGTACGGCGTAACTTCTTGCCCTTGTTCTCACCGCAGGTGGGGACGTAGTTGTTGATGGCGATGTCGTAGTTGCCCATCTGCTTCGGGACGTAATGGGACGTGACGTAGCGACCAAGGCAGAGTCGTTTAAGCACTCGCTTGGCGGTGGATTTAGACCACTGCCCGCCGACCAACGCCGCCAGTTTGTCCGCACTGCCGTGCCAGATGCCTGTGCTCCAATCGCAGTCTTGGAGAATGATGTTGTAGGCGAGGTACATATCGCCGTCCATCCAACCCTTTGCCACATGGTCGGTGAGGAGTGCTACACGAATTTGCAGATGCGGCTGGCTCATTGGTGACCCCCTACAATTGGGAGTGGTAGTCGTCAAATATTTTTGTTCGTGGAGAGTTGCTGACCCTCCGCATCTTTGATCGTCCTGTCGGTCTCTGATCCATCAAACTTGATGCTGACCTTCATAGACTGTCTAGGTCCTCCTCAATCTGGAACGCCTTCTTCGAGCCGCCATTTACAGCCTCGGTCAAAGTTTTGGGTTTCTGCACATGCATCTTCGGCAGCTTGCCAGACAAGGCTTGCTTCCAGAGAACGTCGTTGGCTTTCTTCTGGGCAGGAGTGTCACCTTGCTCCACCAAGCTGTCCAGACTCTTGAGGATGCCCGCACTGCGGATGAAGTATTTCTGGTTCCTCGGGGTCTGGCTCACGAGCACAGCATGACGAACCTCGTCAAAGCTGTACCGAGACAGGGCATACTCAAAGTCGGCGAAGGCATAGGTGTCGGCATCCTCCCTAATGGTTAGGGGTCGGCCTTCAATCACGTCACCACGGACTTGACGCTGGGACAGGATGAGAGACAGGATGTGAACAAGGGAGTCGGTGGGGCTTTGGGTTTGCTTTGGGTTTTCGTTGGGGTTTGAAGATGAGCGAAGCGACGACACGCCGACGTTGGCGTCAATGACGCCATTGCCGCTCGTTGTCGGTGTTTCATGTTCATGGTCATGGTTAGGGTCAAGGTCAGTGTGGCTGGCATTCGGCTTCTGAGCGGGAGCCGAGCGGCTCTCCTCGACACGCTTCGCATTGGCTGCACCACCCCGCTTCGCCGCATCACGGCGTTGCTCGAAAGCGTGACTCACCCGCTCCCATTCCGACACGATGCGGGGGTGGGTGTAACCGTCGTTCGACTTGGTAAACATCGCCAGCACAGTGGCCTTGTTCTCCTCCCATACGCTTTCGGGTACGTCCGCCAGTAACGCAAGTTCCTCATCGTTGGTTGGCAAGTAGGGGCGGGTCTCACAGAAGCAGGCTTCGAGGCAGAGCCTCAGGTAGATGTGACGCTGGAGCCAGTCCAGACGGCGGTTGACACGGGCACTGCCCATGAACAGATCACGATGGTAGGCGACGTGCTTCGGCATGATCTTGTCGGTCATTGGATTCTCTTTCTCTTCCATTCCTCGGGCACGGGCACCATCGATGCCCGTGCAATCGCTACCGCTTCGTACATCTGATCCAGCCAGCCGCAGACGCCGTTGAACTCGCTCTCTCGTTGGGCGTCGGTTAGGGTGATGCCGTTTAGCAGAGCGATGTTCTTGACCTGTTCCCACGCGATGAAGGTTTCGCTCATGCTCCCACCCGCTTGACCATTCAGATCAGTTGGTTCGATTGGTTCTGTTGGTTTCATGCTGTTGCTCCTTGTTTATGGTTTATGAATCTGCACTTGCCGTTCTCCATCGGGTTGTCGCAGACGATGCAGGGCGTGGGTTTAGTAACGGCGATGGGCTCGGAAGGTCTCTTGCGGCGGCTTTTCTTGCTTTTAGTAACAGGCTCTGGGACTGGAGCAGGTCGGTACACCAGCGTGCCCGCCTGTATAGAGGCTTCATACCTAGCCCACAATTCGTTCAAGCCTGTCATCTTGGTTGCATCACCGCCCTCACGATCAGGATGGAGCCGAACGGCGGCACGCTTCCATGCCCGATGCACCGTTACTAAATCAACTCTCATGGTCGGCTCAAAACGCCCATACGCACCGACCCAAATCGCTTCCTCGGGGTCGATACCGATCATGGTGAGAAGTTCGGGCAGCCAAGACCAACTCTTATCCCCGAGAACGTTAGCCCGCCGCCGAGCCTTCTGCGTTTCGTAACGCAGGTGCTCGCGGTACTCGGGCACCGAGAATGCTTTGCCACGAAGCTTCATGCCGACGCTGATCGCCTTGCGGTAGTACCGCATCTTGGCGTTAACGTCTTCGGGGTTCCAATCTCCACAAGGTGGGCGGGCCATTACTGCACCGCCTGCTTGAGCGAGGGCCTTTTGATGAGGTTTGCTATGCGCCTTGATGTCAGTGGTTTCATCAGCGCCGCCCCTTTTTCACGGGCGTGGTGGCGCGGTTGAACCAAGCGATAATTGCACTGCGGCGGAAGCGCAGATAGCGACCGACGTTGCGAAAGGGCAGCGGGTCACGAGAACGGGCACGGCACTTCTCGTGAACCCAACCCGTGGTTACGCGCAAAAGTGCAGCGACTTCTTCTACCGTGAGAACGTCGAACGGTTCGATGGTTTCTTCAGTGGCGGGATTTACAGCGGGTGATTTGGGCACAGGCAAACTCCGACTTTGGATTCGGAGTTTCCCTCATCAGGAAACCTGTACCACCCCAGCTATACTAGCTGGAACGTCTTGCCTGTCCGATTGGACTCCGCGACTTCAGACGGTCGTGCCGTCGCTAAGCTGCGCGGGAAAGCCATTTCACTGAAGACGCCGTATTCGCCTTCACACATCTATTGTACCAAAGTACCGTCGGTTTATCAAATCCACTCGAAGTGGAGACCTCGCCAAGTTACTAACTCGGCTATACTTACAGGCGATGCAACGCGGTCAGGTTTACAAGCAGAACAACGCGTGGTGGGTTCGCTTCTACCGAGACGAGATTGTTGGCGGGCAACCAGTTCGCCGTCGAGTCTGCCAGCGCCTAGCGGATGCCAACGCCACGTACAGGAGCAAGAGCGATGTCTGGTCACTCGCCGACCCGATTCTCGCGACGGTAAACCGTGGCAGCGCTGCTGAAGGCGGCCTGACGATAACCGAGTTTTCAGAACGCTATTTCCTACCCTTCATCAAAGCGAAGAGGTCAGCATCAACTTATAAGTTTTATGAAGACCTTTTCGAGAATCACTTCCGCGATCGGGTTGGCTATGTTCGGCTGCGCGACTTCACGACGCGACACGCACAGGAAGTATTAGATACGAATTCGTCAACGCTCACACACTCCAGCGTCTTGCGGATTAAGACAGGGCTGTCGGCAACGTTCAGCCATGCTATCCGACTTGGTTTCGTCCTTGGCGCGAATCCCGCTCGTGAAGCCAAGGCCGAAGGCAAGCGGTCGGACCCGCAACTCCACGCGTACACCTTAAAGGAAATCGAAGACATACTGAAATCGCTCGACGAGCCTGCGCGCACCGTCTGCGGCGTTGCGGCGTTCGCGGGGCTTCGTGAATCCGAGATTCGCGGTCTTCAGCGTTCGGATTATGACGGCAACTATCTAAATGTTCGACGCTCGGTCTGGCGCGTTCATGTCGGCGCAACGAAAACACCAGAATCGAAATCGTCAGTGCCAGTGATAGCGCCGCTTCGCAAGCTGCTAGATGCTCATGTGAGACGGAACGGAACAGGCGAGTGGCTGTTCACGGGGGAGCGCAAAGGCTTCGCGTTGAACTTGGATAATCTTGCAGGTCGCGTTATCCGCCCCACGCTCGGCGACAGGTGGAAGGGCTGGCACGCATTCCGACGCGGCCTAGCTACGAACTTGTTTACACTAGGTGTTGCGCCTGAAGTCGTGCAGACTATCCTTCGCCACAGCGACGCGGCGACGACGCGCAAGCATTACATTCTGCTAAAATCTCAAGATGAAGGGCGAGCAGCGATGACGCGGTTAGAGAAGGCAGTAGCAAAGCCTATTCGCAAGCGAGTTGGGCAAGGAATGGGCAAGACTCGAAAACGCAGAAAGTCGCTCGCGACCGCATAAAAACTACACAAAGCCGACGTAGCTCAGTTGGTAGAGCAGCCGATTCGTAATCGGCAGGTCATCAGTTCAAGTCTGATCGTCGGCTCCATTCTTTCCAATCACTGCCATTTTTCCGCCACGCTCTCTTAAAGCCCGCTCGCCCGTCTACAATCATGCAGATGAGGAGTCCCATAACCAGGAACGCCATAACGAGGAATGCGATAGCTATGATGAACTCTGCCCGAAACCGCGCTACAAAGGTTATGCTGTTATTTATGAGCACCCTGATCACAGCTGGAACTATTGTGGTTGGTTCCACCAACCCGGCACTCGCCGCCGCGGCTGACTTTGGCCCTTCGAATCCATTCTTTGCGCCCAGTACGCTGCCCTTCGAGGCTCCGCCCTTCGACAAGATCAAGGACGAGGATTTTCAGCCCGCGATCGAGGCCGGCATGGCGCAGCAGCAGGCGGAAGTCGAGGTCATTGCGAACAATCCCGACGCTCCTACTTTCGAGAACACCCTCGTCGCCTTGGAAAAGAGCGGCCAGTTACTGACGCGCGTCCTGGCGGTCTTCGGCGGAGTCACCGGCGCAAATACCAACGACACGCTGCAGAAGGTAAAAACCATCGAGGCTCCCAAACTTGCCGCGCAAGAGGATTTCGTCTACCTCAATACGAAACTGTTCGCGCGCATCGCGGCGATTTACGGGCAGCGCGCCACGCTCAAGCTTGACGCCGAGTCTCTCCGGTTGCTCGAGTATTACTACGACAAGTTCGTACACGCGGGCGCCAATCTCTCGGAGACCGACAAGACTGAACTCAGGAAGCTCAACGAAGAGGAGTCTTCGCTGCAGGACACCTTCATCAACAAACTTCTCGACGCCACCAAGCAGGGTGCCTTCGTCACCACCGACAAAGCAGCGCTTGCCGGGTTCTCCGAGGCTCGCATTGCGGCTGCTGCGCAGGCCGCCAAGAGCCGGCAGACGGAAGGCTTCGTCATTCCGCTCCAGAACACAACGCAGCAGCCCGATCTGGTCTCGCTCAGCGATCGTGCCACACGCGAGACCATCTTCGAACACTCCTGGAACCGCACGGAGCGCGGCAACGCCGATGACACTCGCGACACCATCGCGCGGCTCGCTCAGCTCCGCGCGCAGAAGGCCAAACTCCTCGGCTTTCCGAGCTTCGCCGCGTGGCAGCTCGAAGACCAGATGGCCAAAACACCGCAAGCTGCGCTGCAGTTTATGGATGCGATCGTCCCCGCCGCAACCGCGCAGGCTGCGCGTGAAGCCAAAGATAATCAGGGCGTGATCGATGCCCAGAAGGGCGGCTTCCAGCTCCAGCCGTGGGACTGGAACTTCTATGCCGAGCAAGTGCGCAAAGCTCGCTTTGACCTCGACAATGCGCAGGTGAAGCCTTACTTCGAAATCAACAACGTGCTCGAAAATGGCGTCTTCTACGCCGCCAACCAGCTCTATGGCCTCACCTTCAAAGAGCGGCACGATATTCCCGTCTATCAAGCGGATGTGCGGGTGTTCGAGGTTTTCGACGCCAATGGCAAGCCCCTGGCCCTGTTTTACTGCGACTATTTCAAGCGCGATAACAAGAACGGCGGAGCGTGGATGGACCAATTCGTCGGCCAGTCACACCTGCTGGGGGAACTCCCGGTCGTCTTCAATGTTGCCAACCTGGCCAAGCCGGCAGAAGGCGAACCCGCGCTGATCAGTTTCACCGACGTCATTACCATGTTCCACGAGTTTGGACACGCGCTGCACGGCATGTTCGCCGACACCGAGTATCCGACTCTGTCGGGTGCGCAAACGGCTCGCGATTTTGTCGAGTTTCCTTCGCAGTTCAACGAGCATTGGGCCAGCGAACCCACGGTTTTTGCCCACTACGCGAAACACTACAAGACGGGTGCGCCCATGCCGGAAGAACTGGTGGCGCGGCTCAGGAAGTCCGACACCTTCAACAAAGGCTACGACATGACTGAACTACTGGCCGCGGCCGAACTCGACATGCAGTGGCACTCGCTTCCAGCCAGCGCTCCGCTGCAGAATCCCGATGAGTTCGAGAAGCAGGCGCTCGATAAGACTCATCTGAACGTCAGTTACGTGCCGCCGCGCTATCGCTCCAGCTACTTCGCTCACATCTGGGGAGGTGGCTACAGCGCCGGCTACTACGCCTACCTGTGGACGCAGATGCTCGCGGACGACGCCTACCAGTGGTTCGTTGAACACGGCGGCCTGACGCGCGCCAACGGCGACCGCTTCCGCCAGATGGTAATCTCTCGCGGCAACACTCAGGACCTGGCTAAGATGTACGAGGCATGGCGCGGAGCGCCACCCAACACTAAGGCGATGCTGAAGTACAGGGGCCTGGAGGGATCGGCCCCCGCAAAATAGCGACGCGGCGAAGACTGCTCAAGTCTGCGACTGCGAGACCAATGGCGGCTGCGGCTGGGCCGCTGGAGCCGGAGAGTCGGGCGCAGCTTTGGGCTGCGCCGTGTGAGCGTTCTGGACGGAGCCGCTGCTGCTCAGGCTCGCGCCCACCTCGAGATTGAAGTTGTTGTCATCGTCATTCGAGGTGTCGTCCGAGCCTGGTGTGTTCCCGTAGATTGCCGGCGAGCCGTGGTCGTTACTACCTGAGTTCGGCGCCGATTGCGGGCGGTATGGCGGCGGATTGTCCGACCAGTCGTAGCTGTAATCAGGGTAGTAGTCCGGGTAGGAGTAATAAGACGCCGGCCACGGGGCGTACCAATAAGGGTTGTACCAATAAGGACTCCACGCGGGCCCCCATCCCCAGTAGGGCCATCCGAAGCCGAAGCCCCAGAATCCCGATCCCCATCCGCAGCAGCCCCAACCGCCGCCCCATCCCCAGCCGCGGCCCCAGCCATAGCCATAGCCACCGCGCCAGCCATAACCACCTCCCCAACCATAGCCAGCTGGACCGAAGCCCGACGTGCCTATGGAAGCACGAGAGGTGGCCACACTGGAATGCGAGAAACTGCCGGCGTTGCCGAACGAATGCCACTGGCCATCGGCAATGGCGGGATGAATATTCGAAGAATGACTTCCCGACGAGCCGGAATAGCGGCCAGCTCCTGCATACGAACGGTTGCCATACGAACGGCTGCCCGTTCCGGAACGACCCGCCGCAGATCCGCCACGATAGCCGCCGCCTTCGTAGCCACGTTCTCCACCATAGGAACGCGCGCCTCCATAGGAACGCGCGCCGCCATAAGATCCGCCACCGCCATGGAAACCCCCGCCGCCGCCGCCATGGAAGCCGCCGCCACCACCGCCACCGTGACCACCGCCACCGCCGTGCTGAGCGAACGCTGGATTCAGCGCGAGAGTGAAACCGATGAACGCAGCCAATGCGAAGAGGATCCTACGGGGACCAAATGGGCTCATAACTCATACCTCCGAAGCCGTACACCTTCGACCGAGGAGCCTCGGGGCAAGGACGGCGCGCGCACTTACCTACCTAATTAGATTCTACCGCTATGCATGGGGTTGCATCCATAGCAAACACCAGAAGGCGATGTCGAGAGTGATGGTTCGGCGCAGTCAGGAAGGTCTACCACTTCTGTGCCATTTCGACCCAGTTCTCCACAGACTTCACCGCGTTGCTACTTGCATTCCCGCACACAAGTTCCGGATAATCATAAACGAGAGCTTCTTACAACTGTGTATCGTTACAGCCGAGCAGACCTGCTGCGTATTCTCCGGCTAGTTCCTCGCCAGCTTCAGACCTGGGAGAAGGCAGGACTGGTGACGGTGGGTGAAGATTATTCCTTCTTCGATCTAGTGCAAATCAAAAAAGTGCGCGACCTGTGCGCGAAGCGGGTTCGTCCGGCGGTAATCCGGCAATCGCTCGAAGCCATGCTGAAACAAGTTGCGGGCATGGAGAATCCGCTGCTTGAAGCGGGGGCCTATCAGAGCGGACACCGCGTTGCTTTCCGGCACCAGGGGCGGCTGCTGGAGCCTATTGCCGGGCAGTTCATGTTTGATTTCTCGTCGGAAGAAAGTAAAGTTGTGACCAGTCCCCCTCGGAATGGACCGGAACTGGTGGTTACTGACGTTGCCGACTTGTTCGCGCGCGGGATTGTGCAGGAAGAAAATCCCTCCACGCAGAGCGAGGCGATCACTACCTATTTAAAGGTTCTCGATATGGATCCGATGCACGCCGCCGCTCATATCAATCTGGGTACGCTCTATTACAACCGTCAGGAGTACGCGCTCGCCGAAAGGCACTACCGTTCGGCGATCCAGATTGATCCACGGTACGCGCTTGCCCATTTCGACCTGGGCAACGTGCTCGACGAGACCGGACGCGTCGAGGAAGCCATCAGTACGTATAAGACCGCGATTCAACTCGCGCCCACTTACGCGGACGCGCACTACAACATCGCGCTGGCCTACGAGAAAATACGCGAGCCGCGCAAGGCGCTGCAACACTGGCGCGCCTATGTGAAGCTCGACACCACCGGGCCCTGGACGGTCCACGCCAAGCATCAGATCCGGCGAATTTTGCAGAGCGACAGCCTTAAGCTGGTGCACTCCCGCAAGGCGAATTAGGTCAGGGTCGGATCGGACTCCAGTTGATCGTTGATCGTTGATCGTTGATCAATGCTGCTGTGTTGAAAAAAGAGGGCGCGGCTTGCGCCACGCCCTGGGAAGAGAAATCAACTGCCTAGTCGTCCCAACCGTTAACTTTTGGGACAGCCGGCAAGATGCCGGCGCTACTCCACCACCAGCTTGTTCTCGACGCTGAATGCTCCCGGCACGGAGCTGGCTCGTATTCCGGCGATGGTCTTGTCCATCGCGCTCTCGACGGTACCGTAAAGCGTCACGTGACCGTTGTCGACCACGATGCGGATCGGGTTGACCGGATCGCTCGCGTAGCGGCCCAGCACCGAGTCGCGATAAATCGCGCGCGCCGTGCGCTGCCGGATGGAATCGTCAAACCGCGAAACCGGCAGCACGTTCACGTCGTTCACCACGTCCTTGACGCCGGGCGTGCGCGCCACGATGGAGAGCGCCGAGTCTTTCGGTACGTCCCATAGCGCGTCGCCGGTAAGGGTTACGACGCCGTCTTTCACGTCGAGGGCAATATAGTTGAATGCGTTGTCGGAATATCCGACGCGGTCATACGCAACCTGCTTGGCCAGTTTCTTCTCGAGTTGGCCATCGGGCACGGTTGCTCCCGCGACCTCGATGTCGTTGCGAACCCCGCTGACGTTTGCCAGCTTCTTAATTTTCCTGGCGGCGTCGAGCTTGTCCTGATAAAGGCCGACTGAGCCGGTCAGGGTCACGATGCCATCTTCGACGGCCGAGTTGACGCTCTGCAGTTGCTTCGCATCATGAATCTTCTGGCTGACCGCCTGCTGAATCTGCTCGTCGTACCGGCCAGTGGAGGCCATGGCAGTCATACTCAGCAGGACGAGCAACGCCAGAGTCACCGCAAATATTTGCTTCTTCATGGTTGCCATCCTTACTGGAATTCCGGTTTTCCCACAGTGTTAACCGGTTAGTTAAATAGATGCGGGACGGTGGGGGAGGGATGTTGGTGTGAGGGCGGTTTTACAAACTATTACAAGGAAATGAGCTGGATTTACGGTCGTTTCTGACGGAGGGAAAAGAGGTAAAATACCGGCATGACCACCGACGAGCGATTGGATCGGCTGACCGAAAGACATGGGGCTTTAGCTGAGAGCCTGCAACTTCTCACAGCCGACGTGCAGGGGTTGGCCCAGTCGACAAAGGAATTGAGGGAGTCGATGAACGAATTGAGGAAGTCGACTCAGGAATTGAGAGAATCTGTGAAGGAACATGACAAGATCCTCCGCGGACACGCCAATCTTATTGGCGACCTGGTCAGGATCGCCGCAGGGCACGAACAGCGCGTGCAGCGATTAGAAGGCCGCGAAGGCTGAACTCCGGCCCCGCCTCTAGTTTGACAGTTGCTTGTCATCACGACTAATCTCGCATCATGCCTCATGGTTTGCAGGCGGAACTCAAGCAGAAAATCCCATTCACCAGCCGGGAGCAGGAAACCTATCTTTCTTTGTTGCGGACGGCCGACGCGCTCCAGGCGCAAGTTGAGGCCTGGCTCAAAAGGTTCGGACTCACCGGCACGCAATACAATGCGCTGCGCATCCTGCGCGGAGCCGGGGCGGAGGGCTTGCCGTGCCGTGAGATCGGCGAGCGCATGATCACGCACGATCCGGACATTACCCGTCTGCTGAATCGACTGGAAGACCGCGGCTTTGTCGAGCGCACACGCGCCCGAGACGATCGCCGCGTCATCTATGGAAAGATCACCGCCGCCGGGCTGAAGCTGCTGCGCGAAATGGATAATCCGGTCGAAAAATATGGGCGCGAGATGCTTCGCCACGTCGGACAAGAGAAGCTCAAGCAGTTGATTGAGTTGCTGGAGTTGGTGCGTGGCGGAAAAAATGTTCAGCGCAGAGACGCGGAGAGCACCGAGTAAGAAGCTTCCAACGCTATCTTTTCCGCTTTGCGACTTTCTTTCTTGACGATTTTGGCGATCCAGAATTCCGCTTGGCGGCGGCCTTCTTGGGAAACACGCGCGCGAAGATCTTGTCGATGTTCTTGAGCTGCCGCTGCAGGTCGAAAGCGCGCTCGATCTTTGCTTTTGGCACGCGTTCGCGAATCTCGGGGTCGTTCAGAATCAGTTCGTGGAAATCGAGATTTTCTTTCCACGCGCGCATGGCGTGATTCTGCACCAGGCGATAGGCGTCTTCACGGGAGACTCCGCTTTCGACCAGGTCGAGCAATAACGGTCCGCTGAAGACGAGGCCGCGCGTGCTTTCGAGGTTGGCCAGCATGCGCTCGGGATAGACGAACATGTTTTCGATCAGGTTCGCCGTCTTGTTCAAGAGGTAGTCGGCGAGCGTGGTCGAGTCGGGGATGATGATGCGCTCGGCCGAAGAGTGCGAGATATCGCGCTCGTGCCAGAGCGCGACGTTCTCGAATCCCGCCTGCGCGTTCGAGCGCAC
Organism: uncultured Acidobacteriaceae bacterium; assembly: GCA_963747545.1. GTDB lineage: Bacteria > Acidobacteriota > Terriglobia > Terriglobales > Acidobacteriaceae > Acidiflorens. The sequence goes on from CAVVFQ010000007.1 coordinate 2,026,636, forward strand.
TACGCGCGCTAACCCTGAGATCTGCTCGCTGGTGACCGGATTGCGCTTATGTGGCATGGCCGACGAGCCTTTCTGCTTCTCGCTGAAAAATTCTTCGGCCTCGCGAACTTCAGTGCGCTGAAGGTGGCGGATTTCGGTTGCGATCTTGTCGAGCGTCGAGGCGATCGTGGCCAGCGTGGCCAGGTAGTAGGCGTGGCGGTCGCGTTGAATCACCTGCGACGAAACCGCGGCGGCCTTCAATCCCAGGCGCGCGCACATTTTCTCTTCTAGTTCCGGCGTGAGGTGAGCGAACGTTCCGACCGCGCCCGAGAACTTGCCCACTCGCAGATCCTCGGCCGCAGCTTTGAAGCGCGCGATGTTGCGCTGTGTTTCGGAATACCAGTTGGCGATTTTGAATCCAAAGGTGATCGGTTCGGCGTGGATGCCGTGGGTACGGCCGATCATCGGCGTGTCTTTGAACTCGAACGCCCGGCGTTCGAGCACCTCGGCCAGACGCTCGAGATCGCTCGCAATCAAAACCGACGCCTGTTGGATGAGCAGCGCCTGCGCCGTATCGACCACGTCATTCGAAGTGAGGCCATAGTGGAACCAGCGCGCGTGCGGGCCAACGATTTCGGCCACCGCGGTGGTGAAGGCGATGACGTCGTGTTTGACCTCGGCTTCAATCTCGAAGATGCGCTCAACGCTGAAATCGGCACGCGCGTGGATGGCCTTGGCTGCGTCTTTCGGCACAATGCCGGCGGCGGACAGGGTTTCGGTGGCGGCGACTTCAACCGCGAGCCAGGTGCGGAAGCGGTTCTCATCGCTCCAGATGCGAGCCATCTCGGGCCGGGTGTAGCGTGGGATCACGGCGTTTTCTCCTGAAGGGGAACTGGGGATTGTAAATCAGGCGGGCGAGGTTGTGGAGGTGGGGCTGCGCCTCGCAGACGGGGCGAAGCCCCGTCACCACACATATCTCCCTACTCCACCGTGTGCTTTGCCGTGTAGCCTTCGCGGGCGTACACGACGTACTTCACGTCCTTGCCCTTCTGATCGCGAATCTTCAGCGGACCACCGTCCGGCGCCTGGAGTTGAACTTTTAGCTTGCGGTAGGTTCCGTCGAGTTTGGCGTTGGTGGGGTGATAACTGATGGTGTATTGGTTGCGGATATCAGATGCAATTTGCTGAAAATCTTCCGGCAATTCACCTTGGAAGCGAGGGAAGTAGGCGCGGCCTCCAGTTAGGTTCGCGAAGGTACTCATTTGATTGTCGTTTTGGGCCCATCCAACATCCCTCATTCCGCCTCCCATGCCGGATGCTTGCGCCATAGTTCGATACGTCCAACCGATGCTGATTGGGTAGATGGTGATGTCTTTGGTGGATTTGACCTTCTTCAGAATCTGATCGAGGGTGAGTTTGCTAAAGGTGTCAGCACCGGAGGACACCAAGATGATGTATTTCCTTCCCTCGATGCGATCGATCCGGTCGATCGTGTCGAACACCGCGTCGAAGAGGTTGCGCTCGCTAAACCCCGGAACGCGAAGCCCGTTGAGCGCGGCCAAGATGGCGCGCTTGTCCTGTGTGAAGTCAACTAGAATCTGGGGCTTCATGTCGTAGGACTCAACGGCGACCCAGTCCTCTTTTCCAAGGGTGTTGGCGAAGGCGTAAGAAGCGTTGAGCGCGTCGACCATGTAGTTATAGGCCTGATATCCTCCCGAAAAGGGTCTCGCGGCAGCGAATTCAATCAAAAGGACTGCGGTGATGGGAGCCTTAGTCTGATTGAAGGTTGCAATCTGCTGCGGTGCGCCATCTTCCATGATCTTGAAGTTTTCTTTCGTTAGCCCGGGGACAGTCTGGCCGTCTTTGGTGGTCACCAGCACATCCAGGTTCACCAGGGGCACATTTACCGTGATCGAGTAGTCGGGCATGTTCTCGATCTTTTTCGGTTTTTCGGGAGCCGGAGGCGGTGGTTCATCCTTCTTCTTGGGGACGACATACGGGCCAACGTCATTTTGCGGTCCACCAGCTTCGGGCGGAGCCTCTTGCTGATTCGGATTGGCCGGGGGTTGCTGGGAAGGCTGTTGCGCTGGCGCCGGGGAAGTCGCGACCTCCACGCAAAAAAGAGCAAATGCCAGCAGGATCACAGGCTTACGGAAAGCCGCTGGGACACGGTTTAGCCCGCCAAATACGCCACGAATCATGGGGATATCCTCGAAAACTCCTGTGCTAGTATAGATGCAAGAACTCTGCGGTTGGGATATTTTGCGGGTCTTAAAAACGCCACCTCTCCTGGCAAAACCTTCTGATAGCACGCGGAGTCTTTACAGCAGCAAGGTCATTATTGTGACCTCCGGGGTCGTTCATGGGTAAAGTTGCGCGCGCACTCGCCGTCCTTTTGTGTTTCTCGTGGTCCATCTGGCTTACCGCTCAAGAGTCGAAGGCTCAAGACCAACCAGCACTTCGTGCCAACGTTTCTCCGGCAATCATGCCGCTCGACCAGATCCACGAAGGCATGAAAGGCACCGCGCTCACCGTCTTTCAGGGTGTGAAACCAGAATCGATGGACGTGGAAGTTCTGGGAGTGATGCGCAACGTGAGCGGTCCGAAGGGCGATATTATCCTGGTCCGTCTGCACGGTATCAAACCGGAATATACCGGAGTGGTTGCCGGCATGAGCGGAAGCCCGGTCTATTTCGACGGCAAGCTGGCGGGTGCGCTCGCCTTCCGCATCGGCGAATTCTCGAAGGAACCGATCGCGGGCGTGACGCCAATCGAGGAGATGCTGGAGATCAAAGCGCTGGATCATACTCCGGCAAAAAGTCAGGCAACGCCGACATGGCGCGCCAGTCTTCCGGACACGAAGCCTTCAAGCCAGAGCGGAAGCACGCAAACCTCCAGCCCCGGCGAAAGTCCGACGCCCCTAATCCAGAACTACAGCAACTATCTGACGCCCATCGAAACGCCACTCGTATTCAACGGCTTTTCTGAAGAGACCTTGCAGCGCTACGGGCCGGAATTCGCGGCTGCGGGCATCGTTCCGGTGATGGGTATTGGCTCGGCTAGCGATCGCAAACAGCCGGAACCGATCGAGGCCGGATCCGCCGTTAGCGCGGTGTTGGTGCGCGGCGATATGGATATTGCCGCCACCTGCACAGTGACCTACGTCGATCCGCAGCGTTTGCTTGCCTGCGGGCATCCGCTCCTGCAGTTTGGCGAAGTGGATTTGCCGATGACGAAGGCGACGGTGCTGGCCACGCTGCCTTCGCCGCTGAACGCGTTCAAGATCGTCAACACGACGGAGACCATCGGCGCGTTCGTGCAGGACCGCCAGTCCGGCATTATGGGTGTCCCGGGACGGGAGTCGAACATGATTCCGGTGACGGTCGCCATGCATAGCGTGGGCGAACATGCTCAAGGTGAACCAGGAACGGCGACCAAGGAATTTCATTACGAAATTCTCAACAACGCGCGGCTGAGCCCGCTGGCCATGATGGCCACCGTTTTCAACGCGCTCCATGGCACCAACGAATACGGCGAAGACATTACTTACCGCATGCATGGCGTGCTCAGCGTGAAGGGCTATCCCGATGTCACGCTGCGCAACATGTTTGCCCCGCAAGACAACGGACAGCCCGCGGCGGCTCTGGCCGCTGCCACCATCGGCGATCGCTTTGGACGCATCTACAGCAACCCGTTCGACGCTCCCGACGTGGAGGGCGTGAAGCTCGATTTCGATCTGGTCCGCGAACGCCGCTCTGCTCGCCTGGAAGCTGCGCGCACGGATATGACGGAAGCTCGTCCCGGCGACCAGATTACGGTTGAGACGGTGATTCGTCCATATCGCGGCGAGCGCCTGGTGCGCCAGATTCCCATACGGATTCCGACCTCCACCTCAAAGGGAACGCTGCGCATTCTGGTGAGCGACGGCGACACACTCGACCGCATGCGCCGCGGGACGCCGATGATGAACCGTGGCCTGGGCCTGGCGCCGACGATCGCGTTGCTCAACAAAGAACGCGCCAACGATCGCGTCTATGTTTCGCTGATCGAGTCCGATCCCGAAGCCATGGTCGCCGACAAGGTGATGCCGACCCTTCCGCTTTCGGTGATGAACGTCATGGAGAACATGCGCGGCACGCAAGATATGGTGGTGCTCGGAGAATCGTCGGTCAGCGAGGCTTCCACGGATTCGCTCGACTATGTCGTCTCCGGGGCGCAGATGCTGACGATCAACATCAAGTGAAGTGGTTGGACCGCGCCGCATGACAGCCCGCATCGCTAGAAATCGTCATCCCGAGCGAAGCGAGGGATCTGCACCTTGCAGCGAACTGCAGATCCCTCGCTTCGCTCGGGATGACAATGCAAATATTCTTAAGAGGTATGCCTTTGGCTCGTAAGACGCTCGCTCTACTATCAGCATTTATTCTTTCCGCCATCGCACTCACGACATTCGCCCTCGCCGAGGGCACACGCACCTGGGAACAATCGAAGTTCGACGAACTGACCAAGGGAACTGCTAAAGGCATCGCCCTGCGCAGCGAGGGCGGACTCGAACTGGCTCCGGCGTTCAAGGCGCTTGCGACCACGCCTTCGACCTACGTCTGGTCGATCGCGTCCGATGCCGCGGGCAACGTCTACGCCGCCGCCGGATCTCCGGCGCGCGTTTATCGGATCACGCCCGATGGCCAGAGCACGACCATCTTCGAGGCGCAGGAGTTGCAGGTGCAGGCTCTGGTCGTCGCCAGGAGCGGCGTCGTCTATGCGGCCACCGCCCCCGATGGGAAAGTGTATCGCCTCGAACCGCCACGGCTCGAATCGGCGCGTCTCGAATCCGCGAAAGGCGCCAAGGCCGATGCGAAGGCGTCCTGGAGCGCGACGCCCTACTTCGATCCCGGTTCCAAGTACATCTGGGACATCGTTCTCGACAATGCGGGCGCGCTGTATGTCGCTACCGGCGATCACGGCGAAATCTACAAAGTGAGTCCCAACGGACAGCACTCGCTGTTCTTCAAGAGCGATGAAGTCCACATTCGTGTGCTCGCGCTTGATCCCAAGGGAAACCTGATTGCCGGCTCCGACGGCAGCGGGCTTATCTATCGCATTGCGCCCAATGGCGAAGCCTTCGTTCTCTACAGCGCGCCCAAGAAAGAAATTACCGCGCTCGCCATCGACGGAGCCGGCAATATCTATGCCGCGGCTGCGGGAGAGAAGCACCCCAGTGCCGTGATGCCGCAGATGGGCATCATGCAAGCAAATCCAATGCAGAACGTGCCCACGCCCGGCGGCAATATCACGCTCACTGCGACACCCACTGCACCTATAACTCCCTTTCCAGCTCCTGGACTGGGCGCTTCCGGCGGCTCCGAGATCTATCGGATCGCGCCCGATGGTGCCCCGTCACGTTTGTGGACTTCGCACGAAGATCTGGTCTACGCTCTCGGGTTCGATCAGCATGGACGCCTGCTCGCCGGCACCGGCAATCGCGGCCACATTTTCGCCATCAATGGGGTTGACGATTTCACCGATCTGGTCAAAGCCAGTGCGACCCAGATCACCGCCTTCGCCGCTGCGCCCGGTGGAGGACTCTACGCCGCGGGCAGCAACCTGGGAAAAATTTTCGTCCTCGGTCCCGGCCTCGAATCGGAAGGGACGTACGAAAGCGATGTGTTCGACGCGCACGTTTTTTCTCTGTGGGGACGGGCCAGCGTCCGCAGCGCGGGGAATACTGATTCCAGTTCTAATTCCAATATCGAGCTTTATGCGCGCAGCGGCAACGTCGACAATCCTGACCGCAACTGGAGTCCGTGGACACGGATAAATCTTGCCGCCGGCTCCGAACTGAAGATTCCGCCCGCGCGTTTTGTGCAGTGGAAGGCCGTGCTGCACGCGGGCAACCCCGCGCCTCGCGTTGACGACGTTTTGCTGAACTACCTGCCCAAGAACGTTGCACCAGAAATCGATGAAATCATCGTGCAGCCTGGATACCACTATCAACCGATTCCTCATGTAACCGGCAACGAGCCACCGACGCCCGGTCAGCCGCGTTTTGATCCTCCGCCTCCGGCGGCGCGCGACCGCGACTCGATCGGCATCCGCTGGTCGGCGCATGACGACAACGACGACCAACTGGTCTACACCGTCTACTACCGCGGCGACGGCGAAGCGCGCTGGCTGCTGCTGAAGGCGAACCTCACAGACCGCTATTATTCTTTCGACGCCAGTCTCTTACCGGACGGCGGCTACACCGTAAAGGTGATCGCTTCCGACGCGCCTTCGCATTCGCCCGGAGAAGCGCTCTACGCCGAGCGGGTCAGCTCGCGCTTCGAGGTCGATGCCACGGCTCCGGTAATCGACAACCTGACGGCGACTCTTGAGGGAAAGCCGATCGGCCAGCAAATTCACGTGCGCTTCCGCGCCAACGATTCGTTTTCGGCGATCAAGCGGGCGGAGTACTCGCTCGATGGCGGTGACTGGCAGTTCGTGGAGCCGGTCGGCCAGTTGTCCGATTCGAAAACGGAAGACTACGATTTTCGCGTGACCGTGCCGCAAGCTGACGCGGCGCCGGCTCCGATGGCCGAGAGTACTGGGAATGACCACGTCATCGTGGTCCGCGCTTACGACCGTTTCGATAATCTGGCCACGGCGAAAACCGTGCTGCGCGGGAAGTAGAATTCTGGCGACGTGAGCGGGTGATCAGGAACGTGGTGGAGGCGCGCCGACTCTCCAAAGGTTCTTCTTCTTACTGCTGCGCGAAGATGAGGGCGCTTGGACTTCCGCTGGTTGTGCCCATCGTAAAGAAATCCGTGATCACGGTATTTGGAAGCGCGGTATTCGCGGGATTGGGAACAATGGTGGCGTCAATTGCGTAAATCACATCGGTCGCAGCGGACGGAGCGCTTAGCGTTATTATGCCCGTGCCGGCGTCCAGGAATGTGTTGGTGACAGTGCCGTCACTGGCAGTAGTCGACAAGGCTCCGGTCAACGTTTGATTGCCGGGGTTCTGCACGCCGGTGAAGTCCGTAACCGCTCCAGTCCAGGTGAGCAACAGGTTTTCGACGGCCGGCACAATGCTGGGCTGTCTGTCGCCAATCGTCGCCGCCGCGTAGGCGCCCGGCAGTTCCGATGGAGTGTACGCGACGTTCGGTTGCGGATACATAGCCCCGGTCATCACTGCTGGACTCGATTGATCGAGCAGAAAGCCGCGATTCGCTCCGCTGGCATACAGAACGAACGGAAGCGGTGATACGACAGGGGTTGCGTTTGGATTGCCCAGCATCTGGAAGGTGTAGCGTCCGGTGTTGCCGCTGCTCGCGACGTAGGTGTACGAAAAGGCGCACACTGTGGGAGAGGTACATGACTGCGTGGGCGGCACCGAAACAATCGTTCCGTTATTGTTCCAGTCGAAAGTGCCGGTGAAGCCGCCTGCTCCGCCGGTCCCGCCGTCCGTACCATCGGTTATGCCGAAAGTCAGCGAGACATTTGCGTTCGTTCCTGTGAGGGCTGAAACGGACGTGCCGCTGAAGGCGGCGTTGTTGTAGCCAGAGGTCATCGGGACCTGGTAGACCATGGATCCGGAAACTGCCGGATTGGTCGCGACGGGGTCCGTCGAAATTGCGTAGAGGGTGAGCGGACCGGGGCCAGTCTTGGTTTGCGCAGTCCCGCCGGAAACAAAGAAGTCGAAACCGAGCTGCGCGCCCGAGGCCAGCGTCAGCTGCATCTTCCAGTAAGTGGGTAGGGTTGCCGCATCCGGCTGGGTGTACGTGCCCGTGGTGATGGCGCAGGGCGGCGAACCGCAGACGGTGGTGGCAGAGCCGTTGTCGTTGGAGTCGAGCAGGCCCGCGTTGATACTTCCGCTGCCGTTCAGCGGCAGCAGGCCAGCATACCCGATTCTTTTTCCGCCTGAATCCACGCCCGTGAACCCGAATGCGAAAGTCTGAGCGCCGGAGTTGAAGACGGTGCTTTTCGCCGAAACTTGCATAACGCCGGAGCCGGTCCCGAAGGCGTCGGACTCGATCATCCGAATAATGCCAGACGAGGTTAGGACCGCCGTGTATTGGTTCGTCCGGCCTCCAGTCAAGGCCACCGTAAGCGTTCCCAAGCTATTGTTGCTGGAAATAGGACTGTATGAAACCGAGGAGATGGGGTATGGCGTTGTCACCCCGGCCGCCTGTACGTCTTCGATGCCCGCCGTGATTGTGCCAGTCGAGGCCAGAACGAAGCTCCCGGCTGCGGCCACTGGATTATTGCTGTTGTCATGGCCCGAGAACTGGAACGAGTACGTCGCTGCGGGCAGGCGCGAGGGCACGACAGTGACACTAGTTTGACCAGAGGGTGCTGGATTCGGCGGCGTTGGAGGATTCCAGGCCGCTGACACGGCAACAGTCGCAACATCGGGCGGGGCGGTGTAGCTTGCCACGACGGCTGAGTCTGACACTATGCTTCCACAGTCTTGTACGCTACACGCTACACTCCACGTGAACGCTTGCGGCGCATCGTCCGGGATTGCGACGGCGGCGAACCGCTGCACCAGATTCTCCCCAACAGTCACCGCGGTTGGCGTGCTGGTCGGCGTCACGACCACCGAGACGGGGATTACGATCACCTGGAGGTTGCCGTATGCCAAGGAATTGGACACTAATGTAGCTGTAACCGTCACCCCTGAAATTGGGGCTGTGGGCGCCACGTAGGTCACTGAGGTCGATGTAACTGACGTGAGCGTCCCGCATGGGTTCGGCGAACCTGTGCAGGTCGCGGCAGGGCCCAGGCTCCAGGTAACCGCCGTATTTGAGGCGCCCGTCACAGTGGCGGTGAGCGCCACAGACTGGGTCGGATACATCGAGCCGATAAAATCGAAGCCGTCGGGAGGGGCAACCGTAACGGTGGGAACGAATCCGTTGCCGCCCGTGGCGCAACCGCCAGCCAGCGCCAGACTCACCAAAGCCACCGCGAACAGACAATTCTTTATCATGATCGGATCTTTTTGAACCAAGTCCCTCGGAACCAGTGTCTTTGAACCCAAACGGCAGGAATTCGTTGCCCGGACACATCGCCTGAAGACGCGGCTTCCGCTGGGACTTATCCCCAGTATAGAAGCAGCCATAAGGCCAATTTGTTATTCAAATCAGGAGGTTACAAATGTATCTGAATCCAAGGCAGTTGTCTGTTCGGGAAAGGGTGGCGAGCGGAAGGCGATCGCGCTGGCTGCGCAAGAAATTGCAACTTTCGAAGAAGTTCTCTGTTCCGCTTCTTAGCTCTTAGTGGACGGCCGATTGGTTTTGACTGAGAACTGAGAGCTGAGAGGCGGGAACCTTCTTTGCGGTTTCCATGAGCGGACGCAACTCTGAGGCGGTGATCCCCAGCGTGCCCCCGGAGAAGCCGTCAATGTAGGCGGAATTAATACCCACGACTTCGCCGCGCAGGTTCAGGATCGGTCCGCCGCTGCCTCCCCGGGCCGTGGGCGCGTCGTAGATCAGCTTGTCGCCGGTTACATCGCCTATGTGCCCGAAGGTCGCCGAAGGCCTGATCAGCGATAAGGCCGCCAGCTCGCCTGCCGTGTCGGCGTTATCCGGATGCGACGATAGCCGCTCATACACGATGGCTGGCGACTTTGCCACCATGCCCGTCACTCCCATCGGATAGGCCAGCACGCTGACCGACTCGCCCACTTGGGGCGGCGTCGCGGACAAAGTCAAGGGGCGAAGTTTCCTGGTGAAGGCGGTTGTTTCCAGGCGCAGTAGCGCCAGATCCCCATGGGTGGCCACGGCCGCTGTCTCCAGTTTGACCGGAAGCGGCGAGCCCGGGAAATAGGCCACCAGCTTTTCCAGGACAGGCGATCCGCCCTGCCGTAAGGCCACGGCGACGTCACGGTCGCCATACCAGGGCTCGGCCACGTGGCGATTGGTGGCCAGCAGGCCCGGGGCTACTACGAAGCCCGTGCCCGAAACGCGAGCGCGGAAACCTTGTGCGTGGCCAGCCACGTGATAAATCCCGTAGATGTAAGCGACCGAATCGCGGGCATCGTCCACGGCTGCCGCTGAAACCGATTGCTGCCGTTCCAGATCCGCCACCTGGCGCGAGAGCTGGTGCACCTGCTGCTCGAGCCCGCTGGTCTCTGGGGGAGCATAGTAGTGTGCCATCACCAGGGCGCCCACCAGCGCCAGCACGGCTAGGAGCCCCTGCACAAATCGCTGCCAGGTTTCGAGCAGTTCGCCTTCGACGCGATTTTCCGGGGTATCGGAATTGAACATGAGCCGCCAGGCCCGGCACGGAGGGAGATGTCCGGGTAGTCACTATCCTGACGCATCCGGGCCAAGGCGTGTAGGGTACAGAAGTCGGGTGACAGGCGAGCGAAGGTAACTAAAGAACGCTGGGAATGGCCCTGAAATTCCCGTAAAGACGCGGTTTGCGGCGTCTCTACGGGAGCTATTGCTCGAGGCCCAGCCGCTTTGACATTTCTTCGTAGAGGAAGCCTTCGCCGGGACGGTAGGGCTGGACCCATTCTCCATCAATCACGAACTGCGGAATGGCTTGCTTGCCGGCGTGTTTCACGACCTCGTCGGCGGCTCCGGGAGTGGTCTCAATGTTGATGTCGGTGTAGGGGAGCTTGTGCTGGTCGAGGAAGCGCTTAGCCTCCCGGCAATCGGGACACCAGGGAGCGGAGTAAACGGTGATATCCATAAGGTGCTTACGAGTTTAGCAGGCAGTCATGCAGTGGAGAGACGGGCGCTTCTCGCGCCTGCCCTTAGCGCAGTCGAAGAGTCCAGCCGGGCGAGGACACCCGGCTCTCCACTAACATTGCTGCGTGAGTGTCAAACCCGCTCCAGTTCGTGCCAGGTTCGTTCGTTCTTTATATTGCCGGTGTTCAGCGTGCCGGCGGGTTCAAAAAGGATCAGCCAGCATTCTTCGTCTGCCACCGGGCGGTGCTCCACGCCGCGCGGCACTACGATAAATTCGCCCTCTTCGATCCATTCATGGCGGTCGCGAAACTCCATGCGGAAGCGGCCTTTGACCACCAGGAACATCTCGTCTTCATTCTCGTGATGGTGAAATACGAATTCGCCTTTTAGCTTGTCGAGCTTCACATGCTGGCCGTTGAGTTCGGCGGCGATGTAGGGCTTCCAGTATTCGGTGATCTTGGCAAACTTTTCGTCTAGGTTGATTTTGGACATGGAATCCTCGAAGGTTGGGTCGCGGCTACGTCTTTAGTAGATGGCGGATCGCGGCGGGCAGTCGCAGAAAAGTTGGCTGGCGGCTGGGAAGACTGCCGAGCTGCGCTCGGCTTGGACAGCCGGGGGCGGCTGTCCCTACGCGGGGCGAAGCCCCGCCACCACACGGGCGGAAAAAGAGCCGTCAGCTTTCGCTGACGGCTGCTGGCAGACGGCTGTTTAGAATCCCGCGGTCCCGGCGCCCGGATGTCCGCCGCGCAACATCACGCGCACGCCTCGCTGGCTGTTCACGTTGGTGGTCGTGGTCCAGTCCACTTCATCGGTGCTGATCACGCCGCTGCCGCCGCTGGCCAGTTCGTAGCTGATGCGGCCATCCTGATAGGTGTAATTGCCCACCTCCAGAACCATACCCGATTTCAGAACGAAGACGGGCACTCCTGGCGCCGCGCCACCGGCTACCAGATCTTTACTAGTGGTGTAGCTGGCGTAGATGAAATGCGGATTTTCCTGAGCGCTTGTTTGCTCGCTGGCTGTGACGCTTACGCGGCGCACGGCCAGTTGAGGAGCGCCGTTGCCGTTGATGTTGTCCCCCTGACTGACGCTGGCGCCCTCGTAAGAGCCCTGATAGTAGGAGTCGTTTTCGATCCTCGGACGTCCGAAGAAATGCCAGTCCGGGCCGTTGGTTGCGGAGACCTGCGGGATCTGTACATCATCCATCAGGCGCAGTTCAAGCATGCTTTCGCCCTTGAGCGTGGGACGCGGACCGCGCGCCGGCAGCGTGATGATCTTCCACGGCCAAAGCGGCGGAATCAACCATTCCACGATGTCGCGCTTGGCGTGGCCCTTGCCGTCGATGGCGCCGGTTTTATCAACCTTGTAGCCACGGGTTGCGATCACCTTGGCGTCGAGCGGCATGTCGCCGTTGGGCAGTCCGATGCGATCGAATACGAGCCTCAGGTTGCCCTTGCCCCAGAAATGTCCGGGGTCCTCGGCCGATTCGAGATGCCCGACCAGGTAGGCTCCTCGCGGAAAGCTCTGCTGGCCGAATTCTGTCACGGAGTGCAGATGGCAGAGCACGGGATCGCCTATGGCTACGGTCGCAGAAGAAAAGTTCGGTTCATTCATGGTGCACTTCAGAAGGGTACCGGCGGGCAGGACGGTTTCCCGCGCACTGGCACTCAGGGTTAAAGCGAGAAGAGATACAGCTAGGACCACAAACGAGCTGGACTTCATGACGTCACCTCGGTCTCACGCCCCTGGAATTTTTGGTACGTATTCCCAAGCAACTGCGATGAGCCAGCCCCGATTGCAGGAGTTTTACACAAATTGACAGTCGGGGTCAACCGGATGATAAGGGGCAAAGTGTGGTTTTTATGCAACAGGGCGGGCGAGGCCTTTGAATCGGGTGCGTGATAGGCGGAAACGGGGCGGAGCCCCGTCACCACACGAGCAAAAATAGAGGCCGCCAGCTTTCGCTGACGGCCTTTTCCGAGAACTGAGAACTAGCTTTCGTACAGCAGCACGCCCTCGGTCTTCTCCGAATCCACCGGACGATAGTACAGCTTGTTCGACTCGAGGAAGACCTCGATAAACGCCGGTCGGGTGGTGATCGTGCCCTGGATCAGTGCCTCCGACAACGGATCTTCGATGTACTTCTGCAAGGCGCGGCGCAGCGGACGCGCTCCGTAGCTGCGATCGGTCAGCGTCTGGTTCAGGATCCACTTCTTCGCTTCGTCGGCCACGGTTACTGTGATCGAACGCTGGGCCAGATTCTGGTTCAACTGGCTGACCATGAGTTCGAGAATCTGGATCAGGTCGCTTTCGCTGAGCGCCATGAACAGGATGATTTCGTCCACGCGGTTCAGAAATTCCGGATTGAAGGTGCGCTTGACCTCGCTCTTCACCAGGTCTTCGACCTTTTCGGAAACCATCTCGTCTTTCGACGACTGGAAGCCCAGGCCTTCGCGCTTCATCAGGTGCCGGGCGCCGATGTTCGACGTCATGATGATGATGGTGTTTTTGAAGTCGACGGTGTTTCCCAGGCCGTCGGTCAGTTGGCCGTCTTCGAACACCTGCAGCAGAATGTTGAAGACATCGGGGTGCGCCTTCTCGATTTCGTCGAGCAGAACGACAGAATATGGCGCCCGTTTGACGCGTTCTGTCAGCTGTCCACCCTCTTCGTAACCAACGTAACCAGGAGGCGAACCGATCAGTTTCGATACGGAATGCTTCTCCATGAACTCCGACATATCGAAGCGGACGAGAGCTTTATCGCTGCCGAACATGAAATGCGCCAGAGTGCGCGCGACTTCAGTTTTGCCTACGCCGGTCGGTCCGAGGAACAGGAACGACCCGATCGGGCGGTTGGGGCTCTTCAACCCGGCACGCGAGCGGCGAATGGCGCGAGCCAGCGCGCTGATGGCTTTTTCCTGCGAGATGATGCGCTTGTGCAGCTCTTCTTCGATGCGCAGCAGCTTCTGCGTTTCTTCTTCTTTAATCGAGGTGATCGGAACGCCGGTCCAGCGCGATACCACATCCTCGATGTCCTCCCGACCGACAACGCCGGTGGAGGATTCATCGAGGTGGTATTTCTCGCGAAGGGCGCGCAGGTTCTCGCGCTCTTTGCGTTCTTCATCCGAGTAGAATCGCGCCTTCTCGAACTCGTGGTTCGCGATGGCGTTTTCCATGCGATGGACGATGAACTTGATCCGCTTTTGCACTTCCGTCAATTCTTCCGGCAGCGTGGTCTGGCGCAGTTTCACGCGCGCGCCTGCTTCATCGATCAGGTCGATGGCTTTATCGGGCAGAAAACGGTCGGGAATATAGCGATTCGAATGCGACACCGAAAAATTGATGGCATCGTCGGTGTAAGTGACGGCGTGGAATTTTTCGTAGCGTTCTTTGATGCCGAACAGAATTTTTACTGCGTCGGCTTCATTGGGCGGCGGAACTTTTACGGCCTGGAAGCGGCGCTCGAGCGACCGGTCTTTCTCGATCGACTTGCGATATTCAGCGGGCGTGGTTGCGCCGATGCACTGAATCTCGCCGCGCGACAGGGCCGGCTTGAGGATATTGGCCGCGTCCAGCGAGCCTTCCGCCGATCCGGCGCCCACGAGGGTGTGCAGTTCGTCGATAAAGATGATGGAATTCTGCGACTCCATCAGCTCTTTCATGATGGTCTTGAGCCGCTCTTCAAACTGTCCTCGATATTTGGTGCCGGCGACAATCAAAGAAAGATCGAGCGCCAGAATGCGCTTGTCGGCCAGGAAGGAAGGAACTTCGCCGTCCGCGATGCGCTGCGCCAGACCTTCTACTATGGCGGTCTTGCCTACGCCGGGCTCGCCGATCAGCACGGGATTATTTTTGGTGCGGCGGCACAGAATCTGCACCACGCGCTCTACTTCGCCGTCACGGCCGACCAGCGGATCGAGCTGGCTGTCCATAGCCGACTGGGTCAGGTCGCGTGAAAACTCACTCAATAAAGAGGATTCGCGCTGCCCGCGTTGCGGCGCCGCTTTTTCCTGGCTGGTCCGCGCCAGTTCTTCGCGGATGGTCGAAAGCCGCAATCCGCGCTCGTGCAGAATCTCAGCCGCAAAACATTTTTCTTCGCGCAGCAATCCCAAGAGCAGGTGCTCGGTGCCAATATGCTTGTGCGAGAGGCGTTCGGCCTCTTCCGCGGCATAGGCCAGCACGCGCTTGCATTCGTTGCTCAGGGGAAGATCGACTGAAGTGGAAACCTTTTCCCGGATGGTGGTGTGACCCTCAATCTGTTTCCGGATCGATTCCACCGACGCATGAGAGCGCAGGAAACGATTGGTCAGGGCCTTGTCTTCGCGCAGCAGTCCGAGGAGCAGGTGTTCAGTCTCAATATAAGGAGACCCGAATTGGCTGGCCTCGTACCGCGCAAAGAAGATAACGCGCCTGGCCTTCTCTGTATAACGTTCGAACATAATACTGATTCCCCCCGAGCTCCTGCGGAACGCCCCGCGCTCCGCCAAACTCAGACCCTACCTCAATTATGCATTTCTATCGCCTAATCTCCCAGCGATATCCCATTTGTAGTAACCCGTCGAGTCTTACCTTCGGGCCGTTTAATTTTTCAACCTCTGCTCTTGAATCGTATTTCTTATCGTGTTTCTAATCGTGTTTCCGCTGCCTTTCGTTACGCCGGAAGCGATTCCGGCACCACTTCTTCCATTTTGCCTCTATCCAACCGTAAAACACGATGGCACCGACGTGCAAACGCCAGGTTGTGGGTGGCGATCAGAGAAGTCAGCTGATGCTCCCGGTGCAACCGCGCAACCAACTCAAAAACCAATTCCCCGGTGCGACCATCGAGATCGCCGGTTGGCTCATCGGCCAGCAGCACCTGAGGCTGGGTGATGAGCGCACGCGCCAGCGCCAGCCGTTGCTGCTCGCCGCCGGAAAGCTCACCCGAACGATGATGTCCGCGATCCTCAAGGCCGACCTCGCGCAACCACCGCGAGGCTTCTTTTTCGGCTGAAGCCAGCGCTTGTCCGCGCGTGAGCAGCGGCATAGCGACATTTTCCAATGCGGTGAATTCCGGCAGCAGGTAATGGAACTGCCAGACGTAGCCGATCTCGCGGTTACGAAATTCGGCGGCGTCATCCTCGGAAAGCGTATTCACGTTGGAGTTGGCGCAGTATACGGCACCAGCAGAGGGACGATCAAGCGCCGCGAGGATGTGCAACAAGGTACTCTTTCCCGCACCTGATTGCCCCACGATCGCCAGCATCGTTCCTTTGCTGACCTGAAAGGACAGATTCTCAAAGAGCACCAGCTCGGCTTCGCCTGAGCGAAACCTCTTACTTAACCCTTCGACCCTCAGCAGAGGATCTTGAGCTATTGGATGCAAACTTGCCCTCCTAAGTACCAAGCCCTCGTCCCGTTGCGACCTGAGACCAGCCTTGATCCATTAGATCATGATCCGTTAGACCATGAGGAGGACTAACCCGTTCCTGCGTTAAGCGTGCAAAAACGAGCTATGCGAAAGACTGTATACCTCCGGAAAAGAAATGCAATGTGACCGAGGTCACGCGGATCGTGTGGTGGCCGCCGGGACGGGGCAGAGCCCCGTCACCACACAAGATTCTCATTCGTACCGCAGCGCCTCAGCCGGCAGAATCCGCGCCGCTGACCATGACGGATAAATTGTCGCGACAAACGAAATTCCGATGGAAACCAGCGCCACGATCACGCCATCCGTGAGCCGCGGCGCGAACGGCACGTAGTCAATCGAATACACCTCGGGCGAGAGCGAAATGAAGTGATAGTGTCCGCCCGCCCATGAGATCGCATAGCCGAGCACCAGCCCGATGGCGGTTCCAATTACGCCAATCAGCACGCCCTGTGCGATGAACACGCGCCGTATCTGTCTCTTCTTCGTCCCCAGCGACAGGAGCACGGCAATATCTTTCGTCTTCTCCATGACCATCATGATCAGCGAGATCAGAATGTTGAGCGCGGCCACGAACACGATCAGTCCGATAGTGATGAAGGTCACCACCCGCTCCAGCCGTAATGCGCGGAACAGAGGTTTGTTCTGTTCCATCCAACTGGTGGCCATGAACCCCTTGCCGGCGGCCTGTTCGAGCGCGCGCGCCACTTCACCCGCCAGATAAATATCGTCAAGTTTGAATTGGATGACCGAAATCACGTCGCCTAATCCAAACAACTTCTGCGCATCAGCCAGCCGGATGAATGCCCAGGAAGAGTCGTAGTCGTAAAAGCCGGAGTTGAAGATGCCCGCAACGTGAAAGCGAATATACTTCGGCACCATTCCAAACGGAGTGAGTTCGCCCTGCGGAGAAGTGACCAGCACCACCGATCCGACGGTCGCGCCAATCTCGTCGGCCATGTCTTTGCCGAGAATGATCGGGGGCATGGCAGCAACCCGCTGCTGCACCCCGGCAAGGTCGTCGGGCGATTCTGTGATTGATGCGTCGGGCCGAGTCTTCGACTCGGCTTGGACGGGCGAGGCGCCCGTCCCCACACGGGCATCTGATTGTGCGGCAGGAGATTCTTCCAGCGCTGCCGCCGAACCCAGCGTAACCGAGTTCAGCAGATCGCTGACCTTCCGCTCATACTGCGGCAGCATCCCCTTCAGCACCGCCCCGCGCGCCCGCGGTCCGCGCGAAATCAGCACCTGCTCGTAAATCGCCGGAGCCGCCGCGACCACGTGCGGCTGCTTCGATAACTTATCGAGCAGCGGACGCCAATCGCGAATCCCGTCACTTTCAACCCGGAGCAAACTGATGTGCGCGGTCGAACCGAGAAGCCGCGCCTGCAAGTCCTGCCGAAAGCCGTTGTTGATGGCCAGCGCGACGATCAGCGAGGCGACTCCTGCCGCCACTCCCAGGATGGAGATCCCCGTGATAACGCCGATGAACGCCTGGCGGCGTTTGGCGCGAAGATAACGAGTTGCGATGAAAAGCTCGAAGCGCATAAAAACAGCTGTCAGCTATCAGTTGTCAGTTTTCAGTTACTGCGGATTATAGCTGGCATCGCTTTCTATTTCCGCGTCAGCAGTATGCCGGATGCCTGCAGTTGCTTTAACTGCAGACCTAATGTCAAATTGCTTTTTGGTTCACTTAAGGAGCGTGGTGGAATGCGAGACCTTATCCTGAACAGAGCGCTGGCGTTCATTGCGGTCGCGGGATTGGCGTTGCCAGTTTCTGGCCAAGTTCCGAGGAGCCACGGGTCTGTAACGTCGGAAGTCAATGTACGGGCCGCCAAAACGCCCTACACGGCGGAGTATAAGGTCATGCATGTGCAAGCGCTCGCCGACGGGACCACCATCACTCGAGAGTCTACGGAGGTGAAAGCGTTGGACTCGCAGGGCCGGCGGATGACTGCGACAACCATCACGTCGGGAGACCGGGCGGGGCAAACCCATGTCATTGTCTATGACCCGGTGGCCCGGACCCAAACCACCTGGCACTCTCCGATCAAGATCGCGCACGTATTTAAGATGTCCACCGCAGAGGCGGAACATACTTGCTCGAGAGATATGAGGGACGACGTTTCGGTGATCAGCGGACCGAAGTCGAAGATGACATCTGAAAATCTGGGAACAGAGTCGATCGAAGGCGTGGAAGCGCGTGGACGCCAGTATACGACGACGACTCCCGCGGGCGCGGTGGGAAACGATGCGCCTCTGGTCAGCACCTCGGACGTGTGGACGGCCCTTAACGTGGGACTGAATGGCCTGGTGGTGCGCTATATCAGAGACGATCCACGGTCGGGCAAGACGACACGGGAGTTGACATCGCTCAGCCAAGGCGACCCGGACCCCGCGACATTCCAGCCGCCTGAGGGCTACGAGATTGTGACGAAGGAATCATCCGGTTGCCCGACGTTAAGCCCCGAAACGACGTGGGAAACAACGACGTCGAAGTGAGGCGGGCGCGTCTGGACCTAGGAATCCCCGCGGTCATTGCCATTGTCATTGCTTACTGGTCATTGCTTCCTGCTATTCTCTTTTCTCATGTCTCCGATTCTGACTAGTGTGCTGCTGGGGTTGACGGCGGCGGGCGCGAATGTGTTTGGCGGCGCCATCATCGTGCAACGGAATTGGGAGCGTTCCTACCTTCGTTATTTCGTCGCGCTCGGAGCAGGCTTCATGCTGGCGACGGCGCTGGTCGAAATGGTGCCGGAGAGCATTCAGCTGCGCGGCCCGTACGCCGGGTTCCTCATTCTGCTCGGATACCTGCTCGTGCATTTCTTTGAGCACACGGTGACTCCGCATTTTCATTTTGGAGAAGAAACCCACGCCGATGAATTCGTCCACTCGCACAAAGGCTATTCGGTTCTGATCGGGTTGTTGATTCATACGTTTTTCGATGGCATCGCGATCGCCTCGGGGTTTCTGGTTTCTCCGGCGCTCGGCTGGATCATCTTCATCGCGGTTTTTCTGCATAAGATTCCGGAGGGCTTCACCATCTCGTCGGTGATGCTGGCGAGCGGCCGAAGCCGCACCTTCGCCTGGGGGTCGTCCGTGGCGCTGGGAGTAGCCACCGTGGCTGGAGTGATGACGATGGCTGTTTTCCGCCACGAGGTAAGCTTCGGGCTGCCTCTGTCGGCGGGCGTCACGATTTATGTAGCCGCGTCGGATCTGATTCCGGAAGTGAATAAAGAGCCGGGCGTAAGGATGGCGCTATTGGTGTTTGTTGGAGCGGCTTGCATGTTTTTGCTGGATCGGTTCTTTCACGTGCATTGAGGGGAGTTCTCAGTTCCCCGTTCTCAGAGAGATCAAAGGCAAACGGTTACGGCTTTTTCTGAGAACTGGGAACTGAGAACTGAGAACTTGTTTATCCGCTGTGCCGGATATGCATTACATCCCCGTCCTGCACAATGTAATCCTTGCCTTCAAGTCGCAACGTTCCCTTGGCTCTCGCGTTTGCTTCGGAGCCCGCTTCCAGTAGCTGATCCCAGCGAATCGTTTCAGCCCGGATGAAGTGCTTCTCCAGATCGGAGTGAATGGCGCCGGCTCCGTTTTGGGCTCGCGTGTTTAGTGGGATGGTCCAGGCTCGGCATTCATCTTCGCCGGCGGTGAAGAACGAAATCAGCCCGAGCAGGTGATAGCTCTTGCGAATCAGCCGCGAGAGTCCGCTCTCCGTCAGTCCGTAGCTGCCTAGAAATTCGGCGGCGTCTTCGTCGCTCATCTCGGCGAGTTCGGCTTCCACTTTGCCGCAGATCGCGCTGGCCCCGGCATTCGGGCGCGACGCCACTTCGGTCAGGTCATATTTCGCAACCGCCGCTTCCAGGTCTTTGCCTAATTGCGTGCTCTCGCCGATGTTGAGCACGTAAAGCATCGGCTTCTCGCTCAGAAACATGAAGCCGCGGATGCGCTTCTTGTCTTCGGGCGACATTTCCATTTCGCGCAGCGGCTTTTCGGTTTCGAGAAAAGCTTTGGCTTTGATCAGCAGCTCGTTTTCTTTTTCCAGCTCCGGCGTCTTCATCTTCTTCAAATCTTTTTCGAGGCGCTCCAGCCGTTTTTCGATCTGGCCAAGATCGCTCACCATGAGATCGAACTCGACGTTCTTGATGTCGCGCAGGGGATCGATGGGGCCGATGTGCGGAATCTCATCGCTTTCAAACGCCCGGAGAACGTGAATGAGCGCGTCCACCTGGCGCAGATGGCCGATGTAGGCGGTTTCTTTCAGCGCATCCTGGCCGATGGCGCCTACGTCCACGTACTCGACCGAGGCGTGCGTCAGCTTTTTCGGATGGTAGAGCGCGGCCAGCTTGTCGAGGCGTTCGTCGGGCACCTTCGCGACACCGATGTGGGCCTCGCGCGGGTTCGAATATGCCTGCTCAGAAAGATGTACCTTTGTGAGAATGCCAAATAGAGATGTCTTGCCGACTTGCGGCAGACCGATGATGCCAGTTTTCATGGGGGCAGCTCTCAGCTCTCAGTTATCAGCTCTCAGTTAACTCAAAAGAATAAATCATCGTGCTCAATACGCATACGCGCCAGGGCGGCGCGCGGTTGTCGGGGTCCGTTAGCCTTCGCTCCTCAACGGAACGCCTGTGCGGTCGTGTACAACGCCACCAACCCCAGCAGGAGTATCGCCTTCTCGAAGTTTTCCGACCACACATGCAGGCGGTTGAATTCCATGCGCAGTGGGTTGTCCGACGGCAGGTTATCGATCACGCTAACCTCGGCGCGAATGGCGTGCATCTTCGGAGAAATGGCGAATTGCGAAATCACGGTCAGCAGCAACATGAGCACGATCAGCAGGTGCCGCGCCGCCAGCGGTCGCGCGTTCCCCGTGGCCATGCGGCTGTAGAGCATGGACGCGATCAGAAAGACAATTCCTGAAACGATGGCCATGTAGTGCAGCAAATCGAGCGAGCGCCCGACGATCGAGCCTGCCATGTGGCGAGTGGGGAGAAGTCCGGGCGAAAAAACAGTGGGTGCTTCGATAAACGCAAGGAAGATCAGGCCGCCGATCCAGACCACGAGCGACAACAGCATGAGGAACCGGAGGAATGACATGAGCGAGATTATAAGAGAAGCCAGGTTTCAAGGTTTCAGAGTTTCAAGGTTCTTTGATCGCAGAACTCTCCCGTCTTTGAAACCTTGCAACCTTGAAACTTTGAAACCTGCTTGTCTTGAGTTATCCACAGCCCGAACCAGCGCTGTTACTTACTCGCGTGCGGTCAACTTGTTTACCCTCATCCTTCCTCATTGTCCGAGGGAATCATCCCAATGCAGCGTTCGCTCACAGCCATCGACGTTAATTTTGTGTCTTTGCAGTCGGCAGTATTTTGCGTGCAGTGTGAATTGCTCAGCGACAACAACACCCCGCGGTGCCTGGCCTGCGGCAGTGGAGCGGTGCTGAGTCTTTCGCGCGTGCTTGGCGGATCGCTGCGCGGGCAGACCGCACATCTGATCGCGGATGCGGAACTGGACCGGTTGGTGCGGTCGCTGCTCCATACGGTGCCGCAAGTCGGGGAGGCCGATGAAAATCAGGTCGAGCTTCCCGCGGCAGCTTTTTCCACTCGCCACCGCATGCGGCCTCGGCATCATGGAACACTGGCCGTGCCGCATTCATTCATTAATGCCGGAGAGATTGACCTTGAGCCGGGCATCAGCATCATCGCCGAAAAGGCGCAGGCGCTGACCGGCGCGACCGGGGCTGCCATCGCGCTGCGCCGGGGCAACGAAATCGTTTGCCGTGCGCGCACGGGCCGTACCGCTCCGGATATTGGCGTCCGTCTGCAAACCGATAGCGGACTCTCGGCCGAATGCGTGCGTACCGGTGAGGTGTTGCTCTGCGACGACGCCGAGTCGAATCCGCGCGTGGATTGGGCGACTTGCCGGCGAATGGGCGTGCGCTCGATCCTGGTCGCTCCGCTGCGGCATTTTCGGCGGACGCTGGGAGTTTTCGAAGTACTGTCGTCGACGCCCGGCGCCTTCGACAACAATGATGTGGCTACTATGCAGTTTCTCTCGGGAATGATGGTGGCGGCGATCTCGCGGCTTTCGAGCTTGCAACCCGCGCCCCCTGTGGCTTCGGGCGAGTAAGGCTCTCGTCCGCGGAGTGAGGGCCGAGCTGCGCTCGGCTGAACGGGGCAAAGCCCCGTCACCACACGAACAAAACCTACACCGGGACTGGTACGCTCTCGACAATCTCGCGCAGCACCTGCTCGGCTTGCTCGGACTTCTTCAGAGTCGAGGTGTAGAGCGAGCTTACTACTACGCGGTGGGCGAAGACGGAGACAACGAGCGGTTTGAAATCTTCTGGAGTGCAGTAATCGCGGCCTTCGAGAAAGGCCATGGCTTGGGCGGCGCGGTAGAGCATCTGCGAGCCGCGGGGAGATACTCCTAGCGAGAGATACTCCGACTCGCGTGTCCTGGTGACAATGTTCAGCAGGTAAGTGATCAGCGATTCATCCACGTGGACCTGGGCCACGGCTTGCTGGATTTCGACCACGTCGGCGGCGTTGAGCACGGGACGCAGGTTTTCGAGTTGGGCGACGCCGGCTTCGGCGCGCAGAATCTCGCGCTCGGCGTTGCCTTCGGGATATCCCATGCGAACCCGGATCAGGAAACGATCCAGCTGCGACTCGGGCAGCGGGTAAGTGCCGTGATGCTCGCTGGGATTCTGCGTGGCAAGCACCAGAAACGGCTGCGGCAACTGATAAGAGTGCGCGTCGATGGTGACCTGGCCCTCGTTCATGGCTTCGAGCAGGGCAGACTGTGTCTTTGGCGTGGTGCGGTTGATTTCGTCGGCTAACAGGACATTGGCGAAGACCGGTCCGCGCTTGAATTCGAATTTTTGCTCGATAGCGGAGTAGATCGAAATGCCCAGCACGTCGGAGGGCAACATATCACTGGTGAACTGGATGCGCTGAAAGGTGCAGTCGATGGCGCGGGCGAGCGCCTGGCCGAGCGTCGTCTTGCCGACTCCTGGGACGCCTTCGATCAGCAGGTGGCCTTTGGCGAAGATGGAAACCAGCGCGAGACGAAGGACGTCGTCTTTGCCGCGGATGACGCGGCGGAGACTGTTCTCGAGTTCCGCGGCACGCCGCGAAGTTGCCAGCAGAGTTTCGGGAGCCATTGGAGCGATTTTACTATGGGGGTCGCGGAGCGGCCGGTTACTGGAGTCATAGGCCCATCTCTCAGTCGGCAGCGGTCGAGCTGCGCTCGACCCGACGGCCGAGGGCGGCCGTCTCTACGTGTTTACTGGAAGAATTCCGCAGGTCTCCCCGTCAACCGCTCGATCCTTTTCGCGGTTGGCGGATGGGTCGAGAACAGGTTGCCGAAGCTCATCCCACCTAAGAACGGCTGAATAATGAAAAGATGCGCGGTGGATGGACTTGCCAGCAGCGGTGTGCGGCGGGAATAGGCATCGATCTTGCCCAAGGCGCTGGCCAGCGCGTATGGATTGCCGGTCCAGTGGGCTCCGGTATCGTCGGCTCCGTATTCGCGGGAGCGCGAGACGGCGAGTTGGATCAGCATCGCTGCGAAGGGAGCGAGAAAGATCATGGCAATGGCTGCGATGCCGCCGCCTCCGCCGCGATCGTCGCGTTCGCCGCGCATGCCGCCAAAAATCATGCCCCAGCGGGCAATCGATGCGAGAAAAGTGATGGCGCCGGCCAATGTGGCCGCAATCGAGCTGATCAGGATGTCGCGATTGCGCACGTGGCCCAACTCGTGGGCGAGCACGCCTTCGAGTTCTTCATCGTTGAGCAGACCGAGGATGCCTTGGGTTACGGCGACGGAGGCGTGGTTCGGGTTGCGTCCGGTGGCGAAGGCGTTCGGCGAGTCGGTCGGGATGAGGTAGACCTTGGGCATGGGCAGGCCGACTTTTTGCGCCAGGCGCTCGACGATGTTGTAGACCCGCGGGAGATCTTCGCGGCTGATGGGCTGGGCGCGATAGGTGGCGAGGGCGATCTTGTCGGAGAAAAAATAGGCGACAAAATTCATGACGGCGGCGAAAGCCAGCGCCATCAGCATGCCGTTCTGGCCTCCGAAAGCACGGCCAGCCAGCATGAGCAGCAGCGTCATGACGGTGAGCAGAAGCGTAGTTTTGAAAATGTTGCTCATATTTTGTCGCCTCGGTTTATCTCAGTGATTAGATGCTGGGCGCGGGCTCCTGGCTTCTTGTGTGGTGGCGGGGCTTCGCCCCGCTTGACGGGGCGAAGCCCCGTCACCACACGATCCCTAGCCCCGCCGCTTCAGTGCCCGCTCCAGCGTCTGGTCGAGCGCGGCCCTGGCTTTTTCATAATCCGCGGGCGTGATCTTGCCTTGTTTTTTTTCTACCTCGAGCTGGAACAGCTCTTCTTTCAGCGCTTCAAGCAGCATCGACGATCTTGCGATCGGTATGCCGGCCGCGGACGCCGGCGCGGCTGGACCGAGGGCTGCACTGGGGTTGCTTGACGCGACAGACGCCGCAGCGACCGATGCTGTGCCGGCCGAAGTTGTGGGTTGCCGTTTCGTGACCACCCATCCGCCGATCGCTAGCAGCACGGCGAATCCGCCGAGAATGGGCCAGCGATATTGCTGCAGCGCATCGGGAGCATCGATGGGGACGCCGAGTCCGCCGCCGGGCCGATTGTCGGTAGGCCGATTTTCACCGGAACGACTGTCGCGTCCTTGAGATTGCGCCTGCTGCTGATCCTGCTGCTGGGCCGCGCCCGACGCGGTCTCTCCGGGCGGCTCGCTGATGACTCCGTTGCCCCGCAGCGTGAAGCCTAGCGCCTGGCCGGGCTTGGTATGTTGCGCGACTTCTACCTGGCTGTCTCCCTGGTTGGGCTCCTGCATGGACTGAAAGCTGGGCGGATTCGCGGCCGTGAACTGCATCGTCTTGGGAAGAACGACGACCAGATGCTCGGCGGGATAGAGCGGCTTGGGATCGATCTTGATCTCGCCCGAGTAGGGCAGAGTGAACTCCATCTGGAACTGGGTTTCTCCGGGACGGAGCGGAAAGTTGATCGCGTAACGGTTCTTGTCAGCCTGGGGAACGGCTTCCGCGCTGATCGGCTGGCCGTTCGGGGCGCGCGCCTGCACTTGTTCAATCTTCGCGCCGGGAGGCACGTAGAACTCGAAGTTGTGGTCGTTCATCTGTGTCTTCGCAGGAGAAGACGTGTTATTGACAACGAACAGGCGCACGCCCTGCATGGTTCCGCTGTCGGCCTGGAAGCGCATGACGTCCGCGGTTACGCTGAGATCGGCGACTTTGGTTGCGACGTCATAGACGTTCACGTCGGCCGTGTTGACGCCGGGAGGCGCCATTTGATGGTAGGTGACTCCTTGATGGATGGCGCGGATGAGGTGCGGGCCGGGGGCTCCGGTGAGTTGGAAGCTGAATTTTCCGTTGCTGTCGGCCTTGGTCTTGGCGGCCACGTTCATGCCGCTGGTGAACTCGATGAGAAGGACTTCGTCGCCTGCGGCGGGCTTGTTGGTGGTGCCGTTGGTGACGGTGCCGGTTAGGGTCTGGGCGGCGGCCGAGGCTAGGGTCAGCAAGAAGATGGCAGCTAGAAATGCGGACTTTGCGAATTTGGTCAAAACAACTCCTTGCTGGGTACAGATGCTTTCGTGACGGCGGAAGCTACGAAATCGGTGGCCGTCTGCGGCCCTGGTCGCCCAATGCGCGCTGGATTGCGGTGTCGAGGCGTCCGGCGGCAAGATCGGATTGAAGGCGAGTGTCGATCGGCGGAGGGCGGTGTTGCTCTAGCCACGCGTACAAGTCCTCGATTTCGGGCGGGCTGAGCGACTCGATGGCGCGTTCAATTTCCTGAATGGTGTTGATGCTCATGGAGCCTTATTCTAACCCGCGTCGAGTGGGAATCACCAAAACGGTGGTCTCACTTTTGATTCTCCAGAAGGCTCATTACACCACCTGCCCACTCACCTGCTCCAGCCGCGCGATCTCCGCCATGATCGCCGCCGCTTCCTCTTCAAGCGATGCGCGCATGGATTGATAATCCACGTCCGGCACCTTGCCGGCCTTGTATTCGAAATTCAGGTCGCGCAGGTTTTCGTAGACTGCTTCCTTGCGCTCGCGGAGATAGCCGAGCCGCGTCTTTTCTTCTCCTGCATAGACTTCGCCGGGAAAGAAAAACACGTAATACAGGCAGGCGAGCGTAACGGCGGCGCAGACGAATGGGATCATCGGGCGGCTTCCTTCCACCGAACTTCATTACGCGCTCGCAGCTTTTCGCGGGCGGGGGCGCCCGCGCTACACTTGCCACACTTGACCATCATAAGTCGGTCTCTTTTCTTGCTTTCCGGCGGAACTCGTCCAGTTCGCTGCTGGGCGGGATCACGATGCCATCGGCCAGAGCGGGTTCGGGGCGGTTCTTCCAGGAGCGCACGATGTGAACCGCGAAGGCGATGCCCAACGCCAAAACTAAGAAGGGCATGATCCAGGCCACGCGATTAAAGCCGGTGGCGGTGGGCGCGGCGATCACGGTCGGTCCATATTCCTGAACGAAGCCTTGCAGGATGAGGTCGTCGTTGTTGCCTTTATCGAGCGCGGACTGCAACTGGTCGCGCATCTTGTCGGAGTAGGTGCAGCCGACGTGATTGCATTCGAGCAGGATCTGGTTGCAACCACAAGCGCACATCATGCGATGGCCCAGGTCTTTGAAGCGCGCGGAATCGTCTCCGGCTCCGATGAGCAAAATCACCGTGGCGACCAGTGCGGTGGCCTGCAACCAGCGACGAATGGATATCTGAATTTTGCGGCGAACAGCAGGTCCTTCGCTTCGCTCAGGATGACAATTCGCAAAAAGATGCTGGGGGCGCCGCGGGTTGTTGGAGATACTGGATGATTTCATCTCAGTCCCCCGCTCCGACGTGCGCTGGAGTGCGAACCGGCGTGGTGGCGGCGACCTGGACGGCGGCGGCATTCGGCACGAGCGCGACGACGGTGCCGAAGACCATGATGATCAGGCCGATCCAAATCCACGGCACCAGCGGATTCAGATGCGCTTTGATGATGGGCCGTCCGGTGCTCTCGTTCTTGCCCTCGTAGACCAGATAGACATCGGTCACCAAAAACAAATCTTCGCGGAAGCTGGGGTAAATGCGCGGCAGGGTTTGCGGCTGCTGGCTGGCTTTATAGAAGCGGCGTTCAGGATACATGGTCGTAATCTGCTTGCCGCCGCGGAACACGTTGATGATTGCCCACTCGTTGCCGTAGTTGGGATTGTCGTCCTGCGTGTAGGACTGGCAGACCAGCGTGTAGGGGCCAATATTGATTTTGTCGCCAAAGGCCATTTCTTTTTCAACTTCTTTGTTGAACGGAGTGCCAAGAATTCCAATCACCACCAGCGCCACGCCGAAGTGGACGATGTATCCCCCGTAGCGACGGGTGTTCCGGTGGCATAGCTGAATCATGGCGGAGACTAGGTTCTGGTCGGTCTTGCCGGCGATGACGCGGCCTCCGCGGAGGAACTCGGAAATCACGGTAAAGATCACCAGCGCCGAGAGAACGGCGGCCATGGTGGCGTAGAAATAAGAGGGGTCCTCCCAGGGGCGCACGCCGAACAAAATCATCATGCCGCCCACGGCGACCGAGCCAATCGCGGGGAACAAGAAATTCCGCTTCAGGCTCTCTATGGATGTCTTACGCCAGGCGAGCAACGGTCCGACGGCGGTCAGTAGCAGGAGCAACAGGGCAACCGGAATGGCTACGCGATTGAAAAACGGCGGGCCGACCGTGACCTTGTGTCCCTGAACGAATTCCGACAGGATTGGAAAAAATGTCCCCCACAGAATAGTGAAGCAGACGACGAGCAGAAGAAGATTATTAAACAGAAAGCTCGATTCGCGCGAGACCAGCGACTCCAGCTTGTGCTCAGACTTGAGGTGCGACCGGTTCACGATCAGAAAGTAGGTACAGACCGCCAGGGTCAACCCGATGAACACCAGGAACCACGAGCCGATCGACGACTGCGCGAACGCGTGCACCGAACTGATCACGCCCGACCGCGTAAGGAAGGTCCCGAGCATCGAGAGCAGGAAGGTCGCGAAA
The DNA here is from genome assembly GCA_963747545.1 of uncultured Acidobacteriaceae bacterium. Taxonomy (GTDB): domain Bacteria; phylum Acidobacteriota; class Terriglobia; order Terriglobales; family Acidobacteriaceae; genus Acidiflorens. The sequence continues at coordinate 2,054,792 of CAVVFQ010000007.1, forward strand.
ATGAGCGCCATGTTCCAGACTTTCAACATGCCGCGTTTTTCCTGCATCATCACGGAGTGCAGAAAGGCCGTGCCGGTCAGCCACGGCATGAGCGAAGCGTTTTCCACCGGGTCCCAGCCCCAGTAGCCGCCCCATCCGAGGACGGCGTAAGCCCAGTGCGCGCCGAGGAAAACGCCGATGGTGAGGAAGCACCAGGTCACCATGGTCCAGCGGCGGGTGATGTGAATCCATTTTTCGCCGGGATACTTCATGATGAGCGCGCCCAGCGCAAAGGCGAAGGGAACGGTGAAGCCGACATATCCCAGGTAAAGCATCGGCGGATGGATGACCATCTCGGGGTACTGCAGAAGCGGATTCAGTCCGGTGCCGTCCGCCGGAAGTGGGCCTTGCATGACGGCGAATGGGTGGGCGGCAAAATTCAGGATCAGCAAAAAGAAAACCTGCACCGAAGCGATGATCACCGAAGCGTAGGCGAACAGCCGCTGGTCGGTCTTGTAGCGCAAGCGGAGAACGAATCCGTAGCCGGCGAGGAGCAGCGACCAGAACAGCAGCGACCCTTCTTGCCCGGACCACAGCACGGCGAACTTATAGGCGGCAGGCAAGTCGCGGTTGCTGTGATGGAAGATGTAGGCGATGGAGAAGTCGTCCTGGAACGCGGCCACTACAAGAACGATGGCAGCCAGCAGTACCGCGGCGAAGGTGGCGATTCCGGCGCGGCGAGCGGTTTCACCGAGGCGGGCCGAAGCGGCATCCTTGCCGAATAGTGCGACGAGGCCTGCCAGGAAAGAGTACGCACTCAGGCCGAGCGCCAGCAGGAGCGCAAAGCTTCCGATTTGAGACATCGCGGGGACCCCGTTAATCGTTACCGTATTTTTTCAGAGAAGCGGATGGTACGCAATCCGCTGGACGATCACAAGTGCCGTTTGTGCGTGTGCGAGGCGGCGTTACCGCTTACTTCTCCAGCGGGTAACCTCTTCCGCGCCAGTCGCGGATTCCGCCGTCCATGGAAATGACATTCGTATATCCCATCTTTTGCAGGTTATCGGCGGCCAGCGCGGAACGGAAGCCGCCGCCACAATAGAGTACGAGTTCGGTCTGCAGATCGGGATACTTGCCCTCGATATCGCGCTCGATGACACCCTTGCCCAGATGGATGGCTCCGGGAAGGTGATCGGCGTCGAATTCGCGGTCTTCGCGGACGTCGACAAGAACGAATTTCTCGCCGCGATCGAGCCGGGCTTTCACTTCGTCAACGCTCGTTTCGCGGACGCGCTGCTTGGCGTCGTTGACAATCTTCAGAAAGCGCGGTGGATGTTGAGCCATGGTCGTCGTCTCCGATCAGACTTCGATACTCGCTCTAGGATGCTGGTCGGGGAATGATAGCACCTGCGGTTTTTCTCCTGGGGTCCCAATGTTCCATATGGTCGATTCTGCATTTCCGGATAAAATCGAAACATCATTTCCATGACGCTCATCATTCGGCAGTCTCGCATTCATTCTTATGGTTGCTGCACGACACGGCCGATTCGCAAGGGGAAGCTCATCGTCGAATACGTGGGCGAGCACCTAACCTACGAACAGGCCGAAGAGCTTTACGACGACTTTCCGAATACATACTTATTCGGACTGGACGGCGGCAAACGCATTATCGACGGCTACGGCGTGGCCGCCTTCGTGAATCATTCCTGCAAACCGAATTGTGAGACGGAGCAGATCCGGGGCAAGATGTGGATCATAGCGCTGCGCGATATTGCGGCTGGAGAAGAATTGACTTACGACTACAACCTCTACGATGGCGACGAGGACGCGCCCTGCTTCTGCGGGGCGAAGCGCTGCCGGGGAAGTCTGTATTCGTCTGCGCACCTGCGCAAGCTAGCCAAAAAGCGCGCCAAGGCCGCGGCGGCAGCAGCCTAGCAACTTGTAAAGAGACAACATTTCCGATGCTACAATCGGTTTCGTTCCCCAGCACTCGAAAACTCCGAGGTCGCGCCTTGAACCGTGCTTCCGCCGAACTGGAAACCATTGTTGCCAGAGCTCTCCACCGCGCGCCGGCGAATGAAAGCGCTTTGCTGGCGTGGCCTGTCGCCTGTGGAAGCGCTGTGGCCGAGCGAACGCGGGCATTGAGTTTTTCAGACGGCATTCTGCGAGTTGAAGTTGCTGACGGAGGATGGCGGCGGGAACTCGCCGACCTGGCGCCGCGCTATGTGGCCTTGATCAACAGATACTCGGCGACTTCGGTGAAGCGAATTGAATTCGTGGTGAAGGCGTAGCTGCCCATTCGGTTCCTCTGAGCAGACCACCAGGGTGCGGTTGAAACACCTCATTTTATTTTGCGACCTATGAAGGTTACCGACAAAGACGTCGCCTACGTAGCCGATCTGGCCAATCTCGAACTGACCGAGGAAGAGCGCGCTCGCATGTTGCGCGATTTGAATTCCATTCTTGAATATGTCGAGCGGCTGAGCGAACTGGAGACCGGCGATGTCGCACCCATGGCGCAAGTCTCGGACCGCTACGGCGTAGACGAATCGCGGCAGGGAAGCGACCGGTTCGCATACGCCACCCGCGAGGATGTGAAGGAAGGTCTGCGGAGGTCGTTGCCGCACGACGTCGCCCTGAAAAACGCTCCCGACACCGACGGGACGTTTTTCGAAGTGCCGAAGGTCATTGAGAGATAGAGAATGGAGACTGTGATTAGAAATAGATGGGGTCTGCATTGACGATCGACGAAGTGCGGAGCGCGCTCACTGAGCGGCGAATGACGGCGACCGCTCTGGCTCACGATTTCTACACCCGCATCCGGCAAGAAGATCCCGAGATCGGCGCCTTTCTGACGCTCTGCGAGGAGCGCGCGCTGGCGCAGGCCGCGCGTATCGACTCGCTGGCCGCAGAGGGCAAGCCTCTGCCGCCGCTCGCGGGAGTTCCGGTGGCGATCAAAGACGTCATGGTAACCACCGGCGTGCGTACTACGGCTGGTTCGAAAATTCTCGACACTTTTATTCCGCCGTATGACTGTACGGCGGTGGCTCGCCTGGAAGCGGCGGGCGCGGTGATTCTGGGCAAACTCAATTGCGATGAGTTTGCCATGGGCTCGTCCACGGAGAATTCGGCGTATCACCCGGTGCACAATCCGCGCGATAAGAGCCGCGTGCCGGGCGGCTCGTCGGGCGGCTCGGCGGCGGCGGTGGCTGCGGAGATGGCGGTGGCAACGCTCGGCTCCGATACCGGCGGCTCGATTCGCCAGCCGGCGTCCTTCTGTGGCGTGGTCGGATTGAAGCCGACTTATGGACGGGTGTCGCGCTACGGGCTGATCGCCTTTGCCTCGTCGCTCGACCACATTGGCCCGTTTGCCAAAACCGTGAAGGAGGTTGCGCTGGTGCTGCGCACGATTGCGGGGCGTGATCCCATGGACGCGACTTCCGCCGAGGTTCCCGTTCCCGACTATGTGGCGGAACTCGAGAAGCCGATAAAGAAGTTGAAAGTCGGCGTGGCCAAAGAATATTTCGGAGCTGGACTCGATCTGGAAGTTCGCACCGCGGTTGAGGTTGCCATTCAAGAGCTGGCTGAGCTCGGTTGCGAGGTCGTGCCGGTGAGTTTACCGCACACCGAGTATGCGGTTCCCACGTACTACATTGTAGCTACGGCAGAAGCGTCGGCGAATCTGGCGCGCTATGACGGCGTGCGCTACGGCTTCAGGGCAAAGGCCGGTACGCTTTCCGAAATGTACCGGTTGACCCGCGACGGCGGATTCGGCATGGAAGTCAAGCGCCGCATCATGCTCGGCACCTACGCGCTGAGCGCTGGTTACTACGACGCTTACTATCTGAAGGCCCAGAAAGTACGCACGCTGCTTACTCGCGATTTCGACGAGGCGTTCAAGAAAGTCGATGTGATCGCTGCGCCAACGTGTCCTACACCGGCTTTCAAGTTAGGCGAGAAAGTGAATGATCCGCTGGCCATGTATCTCGCCGATATCTACACTGTAACTGCGAACCTTGCCGGCATTCCCGGAATTTCAGTTCCCTGCGGAGAGAATCACGAGAAACTGCCGATTGGGTTGCAGTTGTTTGCTCGGCACTTTGATGAGGCCACGCTGCTGCGGGTGGCGAACGCTTATGAGCGAGGGAGATCGTCGTTGGTCGCTGGTCGTTAGTCGTTCGGGATTCGCAACGTTCCCGCCCAAGCGGAGCTTGGACGGGGCACCCTCTGGATGGATTAGATGCAATGGCACCAGATCTAGACTAGGTTGGAGCTACAGCGCCTCGTAGTATTTTTCTCCTGCGCAGGCGCGGCATGATATCCGCCCGTCGCACACAACTTCGCGGCGGAAGTTGATGCCTTCGCCGCACTCCGCGCAGACGATGCGCTCGCCTTTGTATCCTGGGAACTCTTCCGGCGCGATTTCGACCTTTACCCACTGCTTGGTGAATAAGTCATCTTCCGCCATTTCGCGATAAGCCAGCATCTGCTGCTCGTTCTTGCTTTCGATTTCGGGATGCATGGAGCGCGCCAGAGCTTTGGAGGATTCTTTGGCGGCGATGCGGATGGCTTTGCCGGTGCGCACGTCTTTTATGCCCAGATCGACAAAAGTCGCGGCCATCTTTCCCCAGTCGCGAAACTTCAGCGCTCGCTTTCCCAGACGGCATCCGGTCACCAGGGATATGGCGTCGGTGGCGCAGCGGTCGATTTCGACGAAGGTGACGAGGCGTTTGCGATCGTCTTTATTACCGCGAGGGTTGGCAATGCCCAGCTTCTCGAGGCCCAGCATGGCCAGGCGAACGCCCAGTACCTGTCCGGCGCAGAGATGGCCGTGGGCGACTTCGGCTTCGCGGAGGTATTCGTCGAGGGTGAGCATCTCAACCCTCTAGTTCATAGCTGTTCTTGTGCGGCTGGCCGAGCCGGTGGTCCGCTTTGAGCAGTTCTTCCAGTTGCTTCACACAAACCTCCGCGGTACTGCGACTCCCAAAGGTGCGATTTGGGCCGATTGCAAATTTCTCTTCGCAATTCTGACAGGAGACGGTCCCCCAAGTGTTGTGGTCGGGTGCATGGACTTCCGACTGGTCGAGTTTAATCGCCACCGGGCAAAGAGGACTGACTTTTGTCATGTAGCCCGATTTTCTACGCCACCGCACGCCGTCCTTCGTGTTCTCGACGATGATGCCAGCGGCGGTTAGTTCGGCGCGAAGTGCATCAGATGCTTTGAAATTTCGGGATTTTCTCGCCGTTTCCATTTGGTCGACCCTTTGTTTGACTTCCTCATCAAGGAGCTCTGTCGATCCTGCGATCTCCAATAGCTCAGGGCTGATTTCTTTTTCACGACCTTCGACGCGAGCCCAGTCGAGAATCGCCTTCATCTTAGGCCGATCGTCATCTTTCAGGATGCCGAATACTTGATCAAAGAGCGCAAGGACGTCTCGCAGCGGTCTAATGTCGTCTTGGAAGACCTGTCCAGCGCCAATCGCAATGTTCACCTTCCGCAGCATGTCGAAGATCGCGGCCTGTGCCTCGGCCGTATTCAGGTCGTCATCCAGTGCTCTCTTCATCCTCTCCGTTGTCTCTCCCGCCAGTTGAGACATCTCCGCGTTTGCCCCTGCAGGGAAAGGCGTGCTTAGTCGAAAGTCGAAGTTGCGCAGCTTCTCCACCGAACTTGCCGCCGCCTTCAAGCCATCGAAAGTAAAGTTCAATTGATTGCGATAAGGCACCTGCGTCAGCAGCCAGCGGATCGATGACGGCTTGTGGCCACGCAGCACAAGATCCCGGACGGTGAAAAAATTCCCGAGACTCTTGGACATTTTCTGGCCTTCGACCAACAGGAAGCGCGCGTGGAACCAATAGCGCACAAACTGCTTTCCGGTGTTGGCCTCCGACTGCGCGATTTCGTTTTCATGATGCGGAAAAATCAGATCCTCACCGCCCGCGTGCAAATCAAAACTCGGCCCGAGTTCCTCCATCGACATCACCGAGCACTCGATGTGCCAGCCCGGACGCCCCGGCCCGATCACCGTGTCCCACGAAGCTTCGCCCGGCTTGGGAGCCTTCCAGAGCGCGAAGTCGCGGGCGCTGTCCTTGTCGTATTCGTCGAGGTCCACGCGCGCGCCGTCGGTCATGCCGGCAAAATCTTTTTTTGAAAGCTTGCCGTACTCGGGGAATTTCGCAATGCGAAAATAGTAAGAACCGTCGTCCGTGCGATAGGCGAACCCCTTCTTCTCCAATTCGCCGATAAAGTCGGCCATGGCCTTGATGTGTTCGGTGGCGCGCACCAGAATTGGTGGCTCGATGCTCAACGTAGCCGAATCGTCCAGGAAGGCCTGAACAAACTTCTCGGTGTACTGCTGCACGGTGACGCCTTCACGCGCGGAGTTGTGGATGATCTTGTCGTCGACGTCGGTGATGTTCATGACGTAGCGGACGTCGTATCCGCTCTGCCGCAGATAGCGGTAAAGAAGATCGACGGCAATAAATGTGCGGAAATTGCCGATGTGGCCGTAATCATAGACGGTCGGTCCGCAGGCATACATGCGAACGCGGGTGCCGTCGAGCGGATGGAAGTCTTCGATCTTTCCGGAAAGAGTGTTATAGAGGCGCAGTGGCATGGATGATGGATGAGTTCGCGAGCGCGGTGCGAATCCTTCATTCTAGGGGCGCGCTGGAAAACGGGTCAAATGGCTGCGAAGCCTTTGCCTACGACTGTGACCGGAGCGGCGCGGGAGGCGTCGACCCATGCAGCCGGTGCTGCACCAGAAATGCGTAGTGCACGGCGGAGATGATGGTAAAGAAAAACGTGGCGTTCAGAAACGTAGTGCGCGCAATCCAGACCCAGCGTAAGGGTTCGACGAGCAGCAGCAGCACGAAGAAAATCGCGGCTACCTGCGCAAAAGTGTTGGCTTTGCCGAAAATGCTGGGGCGGAAATCACGCAGGCCGGCGATCATGAACAGCACTCCGCTGATCAGCAGGATGGAAATATCGCGGCTGAAAACCACCACCGTGTATTTCCAGGGAATCATCCGTTCGATCGAGAGCACGAGAAACATTGTGCTCATCAGCAGTTTGTCGGCAATCGGATCGAGATACTGGCCGAGCAGGGTTTGCTGATGCAGGGTGCGGGCCAGCAGGCCATCGAGGGCGTCGCTGAATCCGGCGAGAACGAACAGCGCCAGAGCCCATTTGAAATCGTGTTTGACCAGATTGATGACAACGAAGGGTAGAAAAATCATGCGCAACAGCGTGAGCTGGTTGGGCGCGGTCAGGATCTGCCGGTAGTTCACCGCGGCTTTTCTCCTCCGGCATGTCCACCGAGATCTCTCCCGGGATGCGAGAGAAACTCGCTCACCAGCAGCGGGGCGGGATCCTGTCCCGTCTTCTCGGCGAAGCGCTGGGCGAGCGAGAGGATGTTTCCCTCGGGAAGGTCCAATTCCATTCGTTCCAGGCGGTGCATGGGAAAGAAGACAACGCCGGAGGTGAAGGGCTCGCCGTTTTTGATCTGCGAGGCGAGATCGTCGAAAGAAGCGACATCAACGCCGCGCAGGCTGAGGCCTTCGGCCGATAGAAACAGAATCGCTCCCCAGAATTTTTCGCGCGGGTTGGTCAAGGTCGCGATCACGAGCGCGCCCGGACGAAAGGGGCTGACGGCTTGGGGCTCCTGATAAAAGCTGGTGCTGGGCACGAGGCGATTGTCGTCTGAGTGGGAGGGAAATTGCAAACGGGGGCGGCGTCCAGCCCTGCAAATTTGCGACGTAAACTTTGAGTTGTCATCCTGAGCGGAGCGAAGGACCTAGGGATTTCTTCGCTGCCAAAGCAACTGCATGGGTCCTTCGCTGCGCTCAGGATGACAAACATTATCAGCGGTCGCCCTCGCTCTTGGCCGCTTTCAGATCGATTCCCACCTGCTCGGCCTTCTTATAAAGATGCGATCGCTCCAGTCCCAGAGCCCGCGCCGTGTTGGAGATCTGGTGGTGATTGCTTTTCAACTCCGCCAGAATGGTCTGCTTCTCGAAGGCACGCACGCGGTCGGCTAGCGGGCCGGTGGCGGCGGCTGCCAAATCGGACGCGGCCACGGAAGCGGGCAACGCCAGCGCCACGGTTTCGGCGGTGATTTCGCCCGAAGTTGCCAGCAGTATCAGCCGCTCGACTGCGTTTCGGAGTTCACGGACGTTGCCCGGCCAGGGGTGCTCCAGCAGCGCGGCAATCGCGCTTTCGGTGAAGCGCATGGGCTTCCATCCGTTGATCGCGCTTACCTGCTGGGCAAAATGCTCGATCAGCGTCGAGATGTCTTCGCGGCGTTCGCGTAACGGGGGCAGGCGCAGGGGGAAGACGAATACGCGATGGAATAAATCCTGCCGGAATTTGCCGTCGCGGACTTGCGCTTCGAGGTCGCGATGAGTGGCGACTACGACGCGCACATCCACCGTGATGGCGCTCTCGCCGCCGATGCGCTCGACCTCACCTTCTTCCAGTACGCGCAGCAGCTTGGCCTGCATGGTGAGCGGCATGTCGCCGATTTCATCGAGAAAGATGGTGCCATGCTGGGCTTGCTCGAACTTGCCGAGATGGCGGCCGGCCGCGCCGGTGAACGATCCTTTTTCATGGCCAAACAATTCGGATTCAATCAACTCGGCCGGGACTGCCGCGCAGTTCAGGGTGACGAACGGAGCGCCTGCCCGCGGACTGCGCTCATGCAGCGTGCGCGCCACCAGTTCTTTTCCGGTGCCGGTTTCGCCCAGAATGCAGACGCGTGTTTCGCTGGCGGCCACGCGCTCCACTTGCGCCATGACGCGGCGCATCGTATCCCCTTTCCAGACGATCTCGTGTTTGCCGAGGCGGCGCTCCAGATCGCGATTCTCGCGCTCCAGACGGCCGAGCTTCAGCGCGTTCTCCACGGTGAGCAGCAATTTTTCGGTTGAGACCGGCTTTTCCAAAAAGTCGAGTGCACCGAGGCGCGTCGCGCGTACGGCCATCTCGATGTGCGCCTGCCCCGACATCATCACGACCGGAGTCGCCACGCCTTGCGCTTTGAGTTCTTCAAGAAGCGCGAGGCCGTCTTTGCCGGGCATCACCACATCGGAGAGGATCAAGTCGAAAGATTGCGACTTGGCCAGATCGAGAGCCTTGTTGGCGTTGTCGCAGACTACGGCTTCATGCCCTTCCAGGCGAAACGCCCGCGACAGCGAAGCCAGGGTGTTGGCCTCGTCATCCACGATCAGCAAGTGCGCTTTTTGCGCCACGATTTTCTCCTGTTCGACTTACTTCTTTTCTTAAGTCATCTGCCACAGCGGCGGCTGGCACGGTAGTTCGATGCGAAACGTCGTTCCTTTTTCTTTCGTGCTCTCGACGGAAATCTTTCCGCCGTGATCGCTCACCACCGATTGCACAATCGCGAGTCCAAGTCCCGTGCCGTGCTGCTTCGTCGTGTAATACGGAGTGAACAGTCGTCCGCATTCTTCCTGGGTCAGACCAGAGCCGGTATCGGAGACCGAAAGTTCAATCCGATTGCCCAGACTTTGAGTTCGAACCGCTAATTCTCCGCCCTGCGGCATCGCGTCGATCGCGTTGAGCACCAGATTTTGCAGCGCACGATGCAGCAGGTCGGGATCGGCTGAAATCTCGGGCAACGCTTCGTCCAACTCGGTGCGCACAGAAATCCGATTCTTCTCCTGCTGCAGTTGCGCATCAAAGACGCGCAGCACCGAGCGCACGACTTCGTTCACTTGTGTCGGCCGGCGCTGTGGCTGCGGCATCTTGGAGAATTCGCTGAAGCGGCCGATGATCGTCTTCAGGTTGTTGATTTCCGCCAGCAGGGTCGCTGTCCCCTCCCGGAAAACTTCCTCGAACATCTCGGGCGATTTCTGTCTTGCACGCATGAGATTCTCAACCGTGACCTGCAAAGGGAAAAGTGGATTCTTCAATTCGTGCGCCAATCGCCTTGCGAGTTCACGCCATGCGGCCACGCGCTCAGCCTGCAAAGTGCGGTCCTTTTGCTGCAGGAGATCTTCCGTCATGTGGTTGAACGAGGCCGCCAGTTCGCCCAGTTCATCGCTCGATTCAACGTCAACCTTGGCGCTGAGATCACCCGCCGCGACCCGGCGCGCGGCCTCTGCGAGCGACACCACGGGGCGGGTGACGCGGGCTGCGAACCACAGGCTGGCCAGCACCGCGACCAGAATTCCCGCACCGCCCACCAGCATGGCGGTAGAGATAATTTGCCTTTGCAATTCGATCAGCGGACGCCGCGAACTGCCGACGAGCAGAACGCACATCAATTGCTGATTTGCGCCGCCTTGATTCGGCGCAGGCTGATTTGTCGCAACAAAGACGGGTCCGGTCAGCGGGATGGCGTGAAAAACTTCGGCGTCGGCGGAATCGGAAGTCCAATGGATCACGCGCTGAGATTCCTGCAGCGTGTCGCGAACCTTCGCGACGAGCGGAGCGATTTTATCGGCTCCCGCAGCCGGGCCATTTAAATCCAGCAGCGATTTCGGATTCCACTTTGCATCCAGGTTTTGATAGAGCAGCACGTGCGTACCGGCGGGAATGTCGAGCGTCGAGAGGAACCCCTGGTCGAGCCGCTCACCGCCAATGACGAATAAAGGCTGTTCTCCAACGCGGGCCACGCGCACCGCAAACAGGCCGAGGGTCGCGCCATCTGGCAGCTCTTCGCGTTTCAGGAACGCACCGGCCGGGACAGTGGCGACGGGTGTCGTTGCTTGAGGAATCGCGGGCTCCGGATATCCGAACTTCGCCTGCCACTGGGCGGACGAGAGGATTGTGCCCCGACTTTCGACGAGTTCCAGAAAGTCGAGCTGCTGTTGACCCGCCAGCGAGCGCGCTTCGCTTACGTACTCGCCTGAGTCGGTGACGCCACGGTTCATCTCGAGAGCGATGTGCTGCACGGTCTCGCTGGCGGCAACCGATTCGACTTTGCGCGCAACCTCCGAGCCTCGCCGCTCGAACTCCGAGCGAAATTGAGCCGCCACCGCATTCGCGCGGTCCCGGTCTGCCTGCTCGAACGAGCGCCGGATGGTGCTGTAGACCGACGCTGAAATAACCGCAACGCAGAGCAACACGGTCGCCGCGAAGAGCAGGAGAAGCTTTTTGCGGAAGCTCATTGCGAGCCCGCCTCGGGCCGCGGACCATCGGGTTGCGGACCATAGACTCGCGAATCAGCCGGTGCCTGATCCGCCGACCGCTGATTTGCCAGCCGCTGATCCAGCCAAAGATCAGCCAGGGAAGATTCGCCTTCGCTCCACGCCCCCAGTCGACCCGGCTCCCAGTCGCGCACCCGTGCACTCGCCGTAACTGCCACGGGCAAATGGAAGAGCGGGATCACGGCGTATCCATCGAGCAAACTGCGCTCGGCATGATACAGACCGTCTAAATCCACATCTGAAGAGTTGCTGCGAGGCGTCGCGAGTGCCGGCGGCTGCAATCCCAGTTGTCGAGCCGCTTCGTCAAGCGAGGTTGCTGGATCGGGACTTGGCAGCACCACACGCATCAGGCGGATGTCCTCTACTCCTGACAACGATACTTGCACGGTGATGCCAACCTCGCGCGCGTTGAGAGCGATGCGCTCGGCGATCAGTTGGGCTTGCGGATCCCTGGCATCGTAGCTCAGATTGAGCGCGGGCTGGCGCGAGTCGGCGAGCACCGTCCGTGCGCGTTGCGGATTCCCCTGCACGGGAAAGACTGCGGTGTAGCCCGTCATCCAGTTGGGGAGAATGCTCCCGGCGGGCTCTCCTGCGCCTCTAAACAGCACCGACTGGATGGGCTTGCGATCGATGGCGAGCGCCAGGGCTTCGCGAAGGCGAGGGTCTTGTGCTTTTGAGTTCGCGGAGAAAACCAGCGCCAGCAACTCCACCGACAACGACATTGATAATGACGACGATGACGGCGCCGCGCCGTACCGTTCGGAGCTACCGGCTGCCTGCGGCGCCGACTCGATCAGGTCCGCCTTGTCGAGTTCAAGCGCGATTGCCTGGTCGCGCAGCGATTTGCCAAATTCGATTTCGACGGCGTCAACAAAAGGACGCCCGGCCCAACTGTCTTCATATGCTGCGAGCTTGAGCAGTTTCCCGGGCTGCCAATCGGCGACGAGGAACGGGCCGGTGCCGATGGGCGCACCGTTCGCATTGCGCTTGAGCAACAGATTGCGCGGCAGCGCCAGTTCGGCGAGCAGCGAGGGCATGGGCGCCTCGCCGTCAATATCGATCGACACTGCGTCCGCCGACGCGCGTACGTTCCAGCCGGGATGGAGCGCGCCCAGTATCTGCGCTATGGCCGCTGGCGACGCCGCGCTGCCATCATGGAACTTCGCTCCGCGGCGCAGCGTGAGTTGCCAATGCCGTGCGGTTGAGTCACTCTGCCACGCAACGGCGAGCGCGGCTTGCGGGCGGCCCTGCGCATCCAGTTTTACAAGCGTGTCGCCGACCAGCGAGAGCGTGCGCGCCATGTCCCAGTAGTCGGCGGGCGTGGCGTTTGCGGGAAGGCTGAGCGTGTCGGGCGCGGATTGCAGCATGACGCGCAGTGTTCCACCGTAGTGCGGGCGGGTCGCGGCAGTAGCCGTGCCGGCAGTCACGACCACAAAACTAATTGCTGCAAGAAAGCGATATGCGGTATGCCTCATACCATCCCGTGTCTTTTCGTTTTACGATTGCGGCTGCGCTATTGCCGCTGCTGTCCGGCCACAGCGCGATGATCCGCCCATCGAACTCTACCGCGGAACTGGCAGCGATGGGATCGCGATCTGGAATCTCGAACGCGCGCAGGCCGTCGCGCTCCGTATCCCCGCCTTCTGAGACAAGCAACTGTGTGCCCGTGCCGCAACTGGAGTGAACCGCAGCCAGATCGCTTCCCCACTTTGCGCCGCGGATTACCTGGTCCGCGATTCCATCCACCAGATGCAGCGATCCATCTACGGCGGCGAGGGCCCATAACGTGTAGCTCGATCGCGGAAGCGCGGCCGCCGAATAGAACGAAGGAACGTTGGAGACTTTTCCGATGCCGGGAGAGAGTGCTCCGGTGAAGAAATTGCGGGCGGCGGCGAAGAAAGCCCGCACGCCGTTGTCTTCCGGCGTCAGGGGCCAGGGATCGTCGGTATCATTGCAGTTGAGTGTAAGCGGCGTGCTGGAATTCGTCCGGCAGAACGTTCCCGGCAGATAAACATCGAACAGATGATCGCGGCGGAGCAGCAGGCGTCCGCGCAAATCGCGGGGAAAAGCGGGCGAGTGCGAGTGGACGATGGGCAACGATGCTTCCAGTTCCCACGCCGTCGCAGGATTCGACCCAGCCGAGACCAATCCCTGATGACGATAGATCGCGACGTTGCCGCCATCGAGCACGAGCAGGCGAGGTCCTCCCGGCATTTCGACTAGAGCGACGTCGAGCATCATTCGTTCTTGCGCGAACAGAAGCGTCGTTTTAAGAACGATCGGCATCGCGGCGGTGAACTGCGTTCCCGTCGGCGGTCGCGGCAGAGCGACAATGGCGACCTTCTTCTCATCGGATCCGATCAATATCTCGGCCGTCCAGACATATTCGCGCAGGTTCTCGGAGAGAACGACCTTGACCGTTCCCATCGCCTGCTCGAGTTTAGCGGTGCGCACACCTTCGACCTGCAATTCGGCTTCGAGCGCGCTGCGCACTTCGCGCACGGATTTATCGTCGAGCGACGAACGGTTGGTGATCTCCAGTGCGAATGTGCCGGGCCCGGCATCGGCAGCGATCTGGTGAGCCAGTTGACGTGCGGTGTCTCCCAGGCTCGAAGCGAATAAAGACGGCGGGAGGAGAATGGTCGCGAGCAAGAGCGAAGCAAGCCTACCAAGCCGCAGACCGCTGGACATTCGCGCTCGCATGTGTGGAATGGGCTGATTATAGCGCGTGGATGATCGCGGCCTGTTCATAAGGAAGTTCTCAGTTCCCGGTTCTCAGTTCTCAGTGAAATCTCCGAGTGCGCGAACTGAGAACTGAGAAGTGCCCTCGGCTATTGCTGAGACTTTCCCTCGGAACCTTCCACGTCTTCCGCCCGGCTCACTTGGCTTGGAGAACTCATTCCGTGCATGATGTCGTTGAAGAAAAATTTGCCGTCCGCCGGGACCATCATGACCTGCAATTTGTCAGAGAGGCGCTCGGCGACAATTTTGTTGATGAGCAGCGGATTCTGCTTCAGGATTGCCGCTTCGCTCGCCATGCGCTCGGCGTCGGCGGAGGCGGTCAAGCGGATGCGTTCAGCCTCGGCCTGCGCGAGAAGCTTGCGCCGTTCCCCCTCCGCCTTGCTGTCGATGAGTTTGGCTTCGCCGGCGGCCTCGGCATTTTTGACCGTGGCTTCCTTGCGCGCTTCGGCTTCGAGCTTCGATTGCTCAATCTGTTTCTGTTTCAGCGGGAGCGTGTATTGCATCGCATCCGACTCGCCCTTGGCTTGCAGCACGCGCACAGCGGCTTGCCCTTCAGCCTGTTTCACTTCCTGCACCTTGGTCGCTTCGGCGTCGGCTTCAGCGATCTTCACTTGCTTCTGGTGGATTTCGGTCTCCACGCCCATGCGGTCATTTTCCTGTTCTTTCAGCAGCAGAGACTCGAGGCCCTTCGCATACTCCTGTGGGAGTTCTATGTCGCGCAGCATGACTTCTTTCACCACGATGCCATCGGCCGCCAGCCGTTTGCGAATAATTTCAGCGGAGCGCTGGCGCACTTCCTCGCGTTTGGCGGAGAAGACTTCGCGCACCGTATAGCCCGGCACCAGCTCACGCCATGCGGTGGCTACCACGGGCGGCACGATCTCCTTCTCCAGAGGCTGCGGCAGATTGGCTTCAATGTAGTCGAGACGCTTGGGATCAATCTGGTAACGCACCGTAATCGCCAGGCCCAGCGTCAGCCCCTCTTTGGCTTGCACATGCAGCGCTTCGCCTTTTGCCACGCCTTTGACCAGCGAATCTTCGCTGATGCCGGTGGTGAACAGTTGGTCGCGCGTGTTGAACAGTGCGACTCGCTCGACCAGCGGCGTAACGAAGTGCACGCCCGGATAAAGCGTTCCAGCCAGCGTGCCCTTGGTCTGACTCACGCGCACGCCGGCCATTCCGCTGGGGACGATCACGATGCCAGCCGAAATCAGCAGCGGAGCCCAGGCCAGCATCACCAGCGCAACCGACGTGCGCCAGCGGACACCTGGAGCAAGTCCGGGAACGGGCATGCCGGCTTCGGGGCGGTAGTTCAAACGTCTGCGCTGCCATGCGATCAGCAGGTAAGCGTCATAGGAGAGAATTCCGGCGGCGATCACGAACATCGCGATCCCCGCGCTCAACAGCAAATACTTCAGCAACAGCATGGTGGTACTCCTTTCAATACCTCGGCTCAGTACTCCGGCTCAATACTTCGGCGCGTTTTCAGAAAAGTGTTCAGGAATTTCCGGGCGACGCGAGAACGCGACGCGGACGATTTGTCCGAAGATGAGTTCTTCGATCAGCAGAGACGCGGCCAGTGAGAAAGTTAGACCGCCGATGATTACCAGACCTTGCAGGATCGTTTCCATGATTGGCTCCATGCCTTCGCCTCTAAGAAAAGCAAGCGGAGAGCCACAACTAACCATCTGAAACGACTAACTTTAAGGGAGCGCTCAGCCTGGATAGCGTGTCTGCGGAAACGCGGGTGTGTCTGGAGTGATACGGGTTTTGCGGTCAGGCCTTCAGCAGTTCCCATCCCAAGACAATTCCGTTCGAGATGCAATCTCGCGTGGAGCCTTCGCCCACGTGCATGGCCAACATTTTGGCAAAGGAACGGGGACTCGACTGGAATACCTGCATGATGCGGTGCCGCAGATGGCTATGTTCGGCCATGAACAGCATCAGGCGAGCCATCAGCGCGGGACGGCGGAGCAGCGTGCGATGATGCTGTTGATAACGAGCGAGGTCTCCACTGGCCAGGCAATCGCCGAGCAGCGCGGCCTCACGAAAGCCGAGGCAAATGCCTTCTCCGGTGATGGCGTCCACTCCTCCCGAAGCGTCCCCCACCAAAACCGTTCGGCCACGATACACGCGCCGTAACTTGCGGGTCGCGGTGATCGCGCCGCGCTCGCTGGAAGCGTGTTCCGCACCTTCGAGCCGTGCCGCAAGTTCCGGGAACTCCGCAAGCGCGTCTTCGAGTCGCAGCCGCGCCTTAGGGGTGAACGAGACAGGGTTGGACGAGATCAGCGCAACGCAAATTTCTTCGCGGCTGACGGGTGTGACGTAAACCTGGCAGCGCCGGCCCCAATGCAGTTCCATGAAGTCGGTCCAGGGTGCGACGCGGTAGTGGCGCCGGAATCCGAAGCGCCGGCTCTTGTTCCGGGGCGCATCCAGTTCGTGTACATCCCTCTCGCTTGGACCGAGCTCTGCCCATCCGCGGACGCGGGAACTGCTCCCGTCGGCGCCGACCACCCAACGCGCGCGGACCAATTCTCCGGCTACCAGTGCGCCTTCCGGATGAAGCCCGGTGACCGCCGCCTGCCACAACATGCTGACGCCGCAAGCGGCTGCATGATCCAGAAGAATGCGATGCAGACGCGTGCGCCGGATTCCAAGCGCCGTTGCGCGAGGAAACGTAGCCTCGGCTCGCGCACTGTCGCTGACAAAACGAATGCCGCGGAACGGATAGCTTTCGCCTTCGGGAATCGTGACGCCGAGTTCGCGCAACACCTCGACCCCTTCCGGCATTAGTCCTTCGCCGCAGGACTTGTCGATCGGCGGAACCGCGCCATCTGCCACCACCACGCTCAAGCCGCGCCGCCGTGCTGCGATGGCAGTAGCCAGACCGGCAGGTCCGCCGCCGACCACGAATACATCTACCGGATTCGGAAAGCGGTTCACAAGTTTTCAGGCCAAGGTTTCAACGTTTCAAGGTTTCAGGGAAATCGGGGCTGTGCGTTCTGAATCGGGGCGAATTGTTGAAACTCTGAAACCTTGAAATTGAAACCTTTGCTTCCTCCTACCATTGCAGCAAAACGAACTCCGAGCAGAACCCAGGACCCATCGCCGCCAGCAAGCCGAGCGTGCCGGGCGCGGGCCGGCGATTCTTCATGACTTCCTCGAGCACCACCAACACCGAAGCCGACGACAAATTGCCCGTCCGGCGCAAGCATTGCCAGGAGACGTCGAGCTCGCCATTGGTCAAGCCGAGCGCCTCGGCGGTTGCTTCCAGAATCTTCGGTCCGCCGGTATGCAGCGCCCAGCTGCCGATGTCGGCGCGGGTCAGCCCGCGCTCGGAAAGAAAGTCGTCCAGATCGTGCGCCAGGTTTTTTCGCACCAGGTCCGGAATTTCGCGCGAGAGAACGATGCGAAAGCCTTTCTCCGATACGTCCCAGCCCATCATCTCTTCGGTATTTGGATAGAACACTGAGCGTGTCGCGAGTATGCTGGGGCCGGAAAGTCCACACTCCGCTCCCGCCACGATCACCGCGGCCGCACCGTCGCCGAACAGTGAGGACGAAATCAGGTTGGCCATCGAAACATCCTCACGTTGAATGGTCAGCGAGCAGAGTTCAACCGACAGCACCACCGCGGTCTGATCCGGATAAGCGCGGACATAATCGGCGGCGCGCGAAATGGCCGCTGCGCCCGCGACACAGCCCAGCCCGAAAATCGGAACGCGGCGGATGCTTCTGCACAATCCCATCTGGTTGATCAGCAGCGCGTCAATCGATGGACTGCTGATACCGGTCACCGAAACAAAAAAAAACGCACCCAGATTCCGGCCATGCAGCCCCGCGTCCGCCAGCGCGCCTGCAACCGCCTTCTCCCCCAGTTCCTTAGCGGTGCGAATCCAATGACGGTTGGCCTCGCCCCAGGTTTGCATCTTCAGATATTCTTCTTTGGGAAGAGACAGGAAGCGTCCGTCGACGCCCACGTGGCGATGCAAACGCCGCAGCAGGTGCGGGTTTTCGATCTGGTCGCCCCAGTATTCCTGCAGGGCCCCGAGCAACATCTCCTGGGAGTAGTAATGCTGGGGAAACGCACTTGCCGCGCCGACAATTCGCATGGTTGTTTCCATCTCGGCGGCTTGGGCCAGTTTCGCCACCGAGGCACCAGAAATTGTATGCCGATTTATGAATAGATGCTGACCGGGTGTTAAAGTATGAAAATTCAGAAAGGCTGGACCAACCCGTGAAATTCATTATCGGATTGCTACTTGGTTTCCTCGTCGTGCCCTTCGCGGTGTACCTCTATTTCGCGAGCGGCAGCGCTCCCATCGCCACCACCGACTCGGACCTCCCCTTCGAACATTTTCTTGCGCACAAGGCCCTGGATGCCCGCATCGCCAAAGACGTGCCCAAGAATGTCCCGGTGCAAGCGACCGAAGGCAATTATCTGGACGGCGCCGGGCTTTACAAGCAGCATTGCGCCGTTTGTCACGGCGTGCCCCTGACGCCGAAGTCGTCGATTGCGACGGGAATGTATCCGCGGCCACCGCAGATGTTTGAGGGAATGGGCGTGACCGACGACCCGCCGGCCGAAACCTACTGGAAGATCTTCAACGGCATTCGCATGACCGGCATGCCCGGCTTCAGCAAAACGCTTTCCGAAAATCAGATGTGGCAAATAGCGATCCTGCTGGCCAATGCCGACAAACTGCCACCCTCGGCAAAGGCGGCGCTGGTCGCGCCCAGCGCAGTGAGCGCACCAGCGGCAACCGTGCCGCTTATGTCACCCGTACCACCCGCGCCGGCGTTTCCTGGTTCAGCGCCGAAATGAGCGGGTCGACTTGCGCGTTTCACAGCAGGGTGCCGGGCGCTAACCGTCAAACCTCGTCTCGCGCTATCGTGTAGACATGGCGTTTGGCCGTCCCAGAAAACTCTTCACCGAAGCGGAGCTGTACGACTACGCCGTGGGCGCGCTGGCGCGCCGCATGCGCTCGGTCGCGGAACTGAAGCGTCTGCTCCGCAACCGCGTGGAAGCCGACACCGAGATCGGCAAGACGCTGGTGGAACTGATCGTTGTTCGCCTGAAGGACCAGGGTTATCTGAACGACGCCAAATATGCGGCGGCCTTCTCGTCGTATCGCCGTGACAATGAAAAATTCGGGCGTATGCGCGTCGTCAACGATCTGAAGGCCAAGGGAGTGCACGGCGACGTCATCGAGAAGGCGGTTTCTTCCGTCTATGACGACGTGAAAGAAGAAACTCTCGCTCGTGAGTATCTCCGCCGAAAACGCCTGCAGAAGCCCAAGGACAGAGACCAGAAACAGGCAGCTCGCATCTTCCGCCAGCTGATGCGCGCGGGGTTCGGATCAAAAACTATCTTCACGATTCTTAAAAAATGGGACGTGGAGGAAGAGACGCTGACCGAACTCGAGAACGAGACTTCGGAGGCGTAGGTCATGTTTCCGTGTTCCTCTGTGTCTCCCGTGGTTATCGTTTAGAATTTAACCGTACAGTTCAACTCGACAGTTTTTAACCGGCATGCTCACTGGCTCCGAAATTCGCCGCAAGTTCCTCGACTTCTTCATCGAGAAGCAACACCGCGAGGTGCACTCTTCGTCACTGGTCCCGGCGAACGACCCGACTTTGCTCTTTACCAACGCCGGCATGAATCAGTTCAAGGACGTTTTTCTCGGCCTCGAAAAGCGCGACTACGTGCGGGCGACAAGCTCCCAGAAATGCGTGCGCGCGGGCGGCAAGCACAACGATCTGGAAAACGTGGGCTTCACCAATCGCCACCACACATTTTTCGAGATGCTGGGAAATTTTTCGTTCGGCGACTACTTCAAAAAAGACGCCATCGCGTATGCGTGGGAGCTGATTACTTCGTCGCAGTGGTTTGGGATTGAGAAGGAAAAGCTGTATGTCACCATCTTCAAAGGCGAAAACGGAGTTCCGCGCGACGTTGAGGCCTACGATTTGTGGCTTCGGCATGTTGCGAAGGATCGCATCTACGAGTTTGGCGCGAAAGACAATTTCTGGCAGATGGGCGACACCGGTCCCTGCGGCCCCTGCAGCGAGATTCATTACGATATGGGCGTGGCCGCCAGCGACCAGAGTCATGCAGACTGCGCCTTTGGCTGCGATTGCGGGCGCTATGTCGAACTGTGGAATCTGGTGTTCATGCAGTTTGATCGCGACGCCAGCGGCAAGCTGAACCCGCTGCCGAAGCCGTCGATTGATACAGGGATGGGCTTGGAGCGGCTGACGGCTGTGCTGCAGGGCGTGATTTCAAATTACGACACGGATTTGTTCACGCCGCTGATGAAGCGCGCAGCGGAGCTCACGGGCGCGGGGCGGAGCCCCGCTACCACACAGGCAGGGATCGTCACCGGCTATGTGGTGACGGGGCTCCGCCCCGTTCAGGACGAGCAAAGCTCGGCAGGATCGAAATCGGCAGCATCTCTGCGGGTGATTGCCGATCACTCGCGCGCGGCGACCTTCCTCATCTCTGATGGCGTCATTCCGTCGAACGAGGGTCGCGGATATGTTCTCCGCAAGATCATCCGGCGGGCGATCACGCACGGACGCTTGCTTGGGCAAGAGAAACCGTTTCTACACGAGATGGTTTTCGCGGTTCGCGACCTGATGCGGGATGCGTACCCCGAATTAAACGAAACTGCAGAACGAGTATCAAAGGCGGTTCTCACCGAGGAGGCCCGGTTCGCGCACACGTTGGACTTGGGTCTGAAGAAGCTGGAGGAAGAACTCGAGGCAGCCATCCACCTGAGTTCCACCCTCGGGACTGCAACTGCGTCAGAGGCGGTCCGACTTTCCGGCGCCGATGCTTTCAAACTCTACGATACCTTCGGCATGCCGCTGGACTTTATGCAAGATGCGGCCCGCGACCGGGGGGTCGCGTTCGATCAGGAAGGCTTCGACCGCGCCATGGCCGAGCAGCGTGAGCGGGCCCGCGCATCCTGGAAAGGCGCGGCCAAGCAGACGGCGAATCCTGCTTATCAGCAACTCCCAAAATCCGAATTCGAAGGCTATCGCCAGACGCGCTCGAATAACTGCGAAGTTCTAGCCATCATCAAGGTCGGCCAAGGCGCACAGGAACTCAAGCCCGGCGACACCGGCGAAGTCATCCTCGACCACACGCCCTTCTACGCTGAATCCGGCGGCCAAGTCGGCGATCGCGGATGGTTCTACTCCGACGATCACAACACTGTTGTTGCCGAAGTGACTGGATGCTACTACCCCGTGCAGGGCGTCCGCGCGCATCAGGTCATTGCCAAGCAGGCGATTCGCGTTGGCGATAAAGTGGATGCCGTGGTCGACACCGCGATTCGCGAATCCACCATGCGCAATCACACGGCCACCCACCTGCTCCAGGCCGGGCTGCGCGAAGTTCTGGGCAAGCATGTGAAGCAGGCGGGATCGCTGGTCGCTCCCAATCATCTGCGCTTTGATTTCTCGCACTTCACTGGCGTCGCCGAAGAAGAGCTGCAGGATATCGAAGACCTCATTAATAAAGAGGTCCTGCGCAACCAGCGGGTCGAGGTCATCGAGAATGTTCCGATTGACGTGGCCATCAACGAGTATCACGCGATGGCGTTGTTCGGCGAAAAATACGGCGACCGGGTGCGCGTGATCAAGATCGGAGATTTTTCCACCGAACTATGCGGCGGCACACACACGGCGCAAACCGGCGAGATCGGACTGATCAAGATTTTGAAGGAAGGAAGCGTTTCCTCAGGCGTGCGGCGCATCGAGGCCTTGACCGGCGAAGGTTCTCTGCGCCACTTCCGCAAAGATCACGAACTGGAAGGCGTGGTGGCGAGTCTCGTCGGTCCCCTTTCGCAGAAACCGCAGAAGGATGGGGCACCCGCTACCGAGGAGACGCCGGCTTCTCCGGCCGAGGCGCTGAAACTGGAACTCGAAAAGAAAGACGCGGAGATTAAACGTCTAGGGCGCGAACTCGATCAGGCGCGGATGAAATCGGCATCGTCGAGCACGGCCAACATCGGCGAAAAAGTTAAAGAGGTTAACGGCGTCAAAGTCCTCACCCACCGCGTGGACAATCTGGATCGCGCGCAAATGCGCATGCTGGTCGATCAACTTCGCGACAAGCTCGGTTCCGCGGTGGTCGTGCTGGGGTCGGCCTCGAATGGAAATGTGTCGTTGATTGTCGGTGTGACCAAGGACCTCACCAGCAGAATTCAGGCAGGGAAGATTATCGCGCCCGTGGCACAAAAAGTCGGCGGCAAAGGCGGCGGGCGTCCGGATCTGGCCGAAGCGGGCGGCAAAGACGCTGGCGCGCTGGATGCGGCTCTCAGTGAGGCTTACGGTGTGGTGGAGTCGCTATTAGGGTAAGCGCTGGGTATCAGGTCTCAGGAAAATCTCTCCGCGGAAATAATGCTTTTCCTGAGTCCTAAGACCTGACACCGAGACCTGCATTTTTCAGCTTCTCCACTTCAACGTCACCGGACCGCTCATCGGATGCCGGAATTCGCCGCCGTTCTTCTTCATTTCGAGCATGGCGTTCTTCAAACCGAAGTACCACTTGGCGGGACGGTCGGCGTCGTCGATCAGCATTAAATGCGGATTGTGTTTCAAACCCTCGGACTGAAGCTCCATGGTGCGGCGATCCTGCTCCACGAATTTTGCGAAGACGAATTTCAGCAGCTCGGGGCCGAAGGGAATCCAGCGAAATAAATTCCACGCGGCCACTACGTCGATGCGGCACTGGCTGCGGGTGATGGGAGTGACGGTGGTCAGGCTCGCGAACCAGTATTTGCCGGCGCGAATGATTTCCGAGCGCATATTCGGCAGGACAAAATCGATGGTCGTCGAAATCGAATCGGCATCGGCGTAAAGGCGCAGAAGCTTGTAGGGAGCGCTGTTTGAACTGGGTGTGTGCGCGCTCATGCGAAATCCGTAGGGAATGGGTTCGAAGTTCTTCTGTTTTTCGTGAATCGACTTTTGCGAGCGCCACCACCATGCCTGGTGAACGAAGGGGCCGTGAGCGGGATCCATCAGTCCGATGATGCCATGGTCGACGGAGCAGGGCAGGTCGGCGGTGAGATAGGCGAGCTTATAGCGCTCACTGAATTTCGGAATCTCGGGGGCGGGAACCGGTGCCGGCGCGGGCTTCGAGAATCCAGCGCCGGCTGGGCCGGGGTCGGGAATAAAGACCCAGATAAAATCGTCGCGCTCCTCACAGGGATAGCTGCCGGCGTAAATGCGGTCGATTTTCAGAGTCTGTTCGGGAACGAGCGACGGAATCAGCTGGCACTGGCCGGAGTGAGCGTCAAATTTCCAGCCGTGATAGGAGCATTCGATTTGCTGGCCGTCGAAATGTCCACAGGAGAGCGGCATGCCACGATGCGGGCAGGCGTCGCGCAGGGCGAAGACCTGACCATGCTGGTCGCGTCCTCGTCCAATAACGAGCGGTTGTTCGAGCAGCATCGCCTTGGCGAGCTCGCCGCGATGGACTTGATTGGCTGGGAGCGCACGATACCAGAAGCCGAAGAGCATGAGCGCATCGGGCGTCTGCGACTGGAGTGGGAAGTCGTCGGGCATTGGCAGGTGACAGGTGAGGATACCGCAGTAGATCAAAAACTTGAACCGCCGAGGCGCGGAGGACGCCGAGAGCGACACGCGAAGATCAAAACCTTGAACCACAGGGGCACGCGGGAGCACAGGGGAAACCGAAAACAAGGTCGACGGCTTCTACGCGCGCTCTCCGGAACTCAGTCGTGTTCTCAGCTGGATATAGGCTTTGGAGGCGACGCCGGGCTGTTCTATGTGGGTGAGGAAGAGCTTGCGTAAGGCGGCGGTGGTCAGGCGGCCTTCGAGGTAGGCGTCGTAGAGATCGTTGCCGGTGAGATAGCCGAGTTGCTCAACGATGTATTCGTACTTGCGGCCGGCGAAGGCGGGAGCTGGAGAGGAACGGAAATCCTGCTTGCGATGCAGCATCAGAAAGTCGAGAGCCTCGACCGCGTCGGCGAAGGGAAGCGAAGTCTGGTGTTCGAGGTCCTCACGCGTCACGTCGAACAATTCTGCTATATCGGTATCGCGGAGAGCGGGACGCGCCGGATGCAAGATGCGCGATCCGAAACAGGCAAGCGCGTTTTCGAAGACGGTCATGTAGAACGCATCGTCTTTGTCCAGCGACTGCGCGGCCGGCGCGGCGTGCTGTGCGAGAGCCTTGCCAGGGCAAAGATTCGGCAATCCGCGACAGGCCTGATGCAGGAAGCGGGTGGCGTCCTCGGCCGAGGACGTCATACGAAACTGCCGCACGTACACGGCGTTGATCGGCGTGAGGTAGACGCTGCCACGCTCGCGAACCTGCCGCAGCAGAGACCGGCGATGTTCCGCGGTGAATCCTTTGCGCGATAGCAGCCGATGGAGCAGCGCGTCAGAGCTGCGCGAATAAACTTCGGGCATGAGGTCAACCAGGAGCCGGGGCTGCGTAGTGTTGTGCGGGGAGTACTGATTGATGCCGAGAAAACGCACCATGCCGTCGATCAGGTTGTAGAGTGTGGGGCCGAGGTCGGGTGCGCTGTGGTCATTATCGCTGCGTCCCCAGCGGTCGAGGCAAAGGCGGTAATGCTCGTATTTTTCGAGCGGCGTGGCGTTGAAGACGCAGAGAACATGCTCGCGGTCCTCTTTTCGTACTTCAACGGCTTCGACGTGGTCGCTGGCTTCTCCGGCGGCGCGCCAGTAGAGGGCGTCGACGTTTTGCAGCACGGTGAGCATCGGCTCCGCGGGCAGCCGCTGCTGCAGCAGGGTCGGCAGATGCTGGGGCGCGAGATGCGACTCGCCAAACAGGATCAGGATGAGCGCATCGGAATGGCGGTGGCGGAGTTCGGCAATCTTGTCGGCGGCGTGACGGTCACGCGCTCCGATCTTGCGGAGATCTTCGCGCGGCATGCAATCGAGTCCATAGATGGACGCGCCGTGGTCGCGCGCGGCGGAAAGCAGTTCGTAAAATGGAACCCAGTCGTATCCCCAGTCGAGTTCGAAGCGGATGCGCTGGCGTAGTTCATTCTCGTCAATCTCGCCGCGGTACCATTCGTCGAGAATGTGCTGGTCGCGGGAAAAAATAGTTTCAACTCCCAGCACGATGGGCCGCTGCTGGAGTTCGGAATCGCGGAGCAGTTCGGCCAAATAGCGCTGCGAGCTGGGCAGGGCGTGGTAATCGCCCACCAAAACGGTTCCAGCATTGGCAATTTCGTGCCGGACATCATTCGCGCCGATCACCTTCTGGTAGGAGCGGTAGGCCTCGCGAAAGTCGCGAAGATATTTGCGCCCAGCGGCCGGATCAATGGCGCGAATCTCACGCTCCACGCTGGCGATGGCGTGGAGTTGGGCGGCACTGCGCCGCGATCGTAAGATGCTGGTGGTGGCCATAAATGCGTCGTTGGTCGCTGGTCGTTAGTCGTTAGTCGTTCGTCGTGCGCTGTTGGTTGATCGCTATTCGCCCTGAGGCCAGTGTTCCGTATAAAGACTTTTTCCGCTCGCCTGCTATCCTTGACTTGCTTTTCGCTCGACCCTATCCTCAGCTTTCGAGGCCGCGGGTTTGAATGCCTCGTGGAGCGCCAACTTTGCCGCTGACGCCGGAAAACCTGATCATTGCCACGACCGGCGCCAGTGGATCGATATTTCTGAAACACTTCTTGCTTACCGTGGAACGCGACCCGCGGGTGAAGAATGTAAACTTCATCGCTTCCGACAGCGGCCTGCGCGTCATGGCCGAAGAACTCGCTATCGAAGGCCGTTCCGACCTCTTACGTCAAATCATCGGCACAACTTCGGCGAAGATTCAGCAGCAGTCGAACACCGATATCGGAGCGAACGTGGCCAGCGGGTCATATCCTTCAGACGCGATGGTCGTCATCCCCTGCAGCGTCGGCACGCTGGGCCGCATTGCCAACGGCACTGCTTCTCACCTCATCGAGCGTGCCGCCGACGTGACCCTTAAGGAGCGTCGCCCGCTCGTACTTTGCCTGCGCGAGACGCCGCTGAACAAAATCCACATCCGCAACATGTCGCTGGCGGCGGATGCAGGAGCGACTATCTTCCCGCTGATCCCAACGTTTTATAACCACCCCCCGAGCGCCGATGCCATGGCACAGGAATTCGCGAACCGAGTGCTGGCCCACTTAGGACTGGCCCAACCAGATGCCTACCGCTGGAAGGGTTGAGAACTTTCCTCAAGGATCTTTGACTCGGGGGAAGCCTTTCCTGCTTTGCAGGAATAGTTTCAGTCTAGGGAAGGGGCAGTAACGAAGGTAGGTATCTGGCGGGCATGTACTGCGAGTGTTTTCCTTCGGCTATACTCAACCACGTGCCACTAGCCGGCCGGAAATTGGAAGGCCCATCCGCACTGAAACAGTCCGTCGACGAGTCCGCTGGCGAGTTTTTCGATAAGCCCGGCGTGATGGAGGTTCTGGTCTGCGCCATTACCGTTCTCGCCTATCTGGGTACACTTTCGTTCGGCTTCGTTTACGACGATAAGCCGGTGATCGTCGACAATGTCGTAATCCATTCCTGGCGCTTTCTGGCGCACTACTTTATTCCTCAGATATCGGCCGGCATTGCTCCACCTTCAAGCGGAACCTTCTATCGGCCAATCGTGCTCCTCTGGCTGCGCGTTAACTACGCAATTTTTGGTCTGCATCCAGCGGGATGGCACTTCGCCATGCTGGCGTTGCATGTTCTGGCGACGTACCTCGTCTTTGTGGCGGTTGGAAAGCTGACTGGCAGTCGCCGCACTGCCGCTCTGGCGGCGGTCCTGTTTGGTCTGCATCCGGTTCACGTGGAGAACGTCGCTTGGCTCTCCTCCGTGAACGACTTGCTCATGACCGTGTTCCTGCTTGCCAGCTTCCTGGCCTACCTCGACTTTCGCAATGGAAGTAAAAAGATATGGATGGCAACATCCGTGTTGTGGTTTGGACTGGCGTTGCTCTCAAAGGAAACGGCAGCCGTTTTCCCGCTTCTGATTTTTGCTTTTGCGGCGCTCTTTTCGCAGCCGCGCGCCCCCGAAAATTCAAACCCGGTTTTGGCGCCCTTGAAAGACTGGCCGGTCTTGAAGCTTTCGGCCTTGCAAGACGGTCTTGTTTCCGTTCCGTATTTCGCGGTTCTTGCGGCCTATATGGCTGCCCGGAGAATGATGCTCCATGGCCTGGCGCAACCGCTCGCACCGCTTGGCTGGGCCACGATGGTCCTTACCTGGCCATCGATCTTATGGTTCGATCTGAAGCATCTGCTGCTTCCGATCTCTTCCAGCGAGTTCTACTCGCTGGCCTACGTGACCGCGCCCGGTTTTGAGAACTTTCTCCTGCCCATCATTTTCCTGTTAGTTGCTTTGGCGGTGGTGGCGTGCTTGATTTCCAAACTCCCCGACCCGCGCGTCGGAGTTTTTGCTTTGGGGTGGGCGATTGCGACCATTCTGCCCACTTTATATTTGCGAGCAATCGCCCCCGACAATTTTGTTCACGATCGTTTTCTGTACCTTCCTTCCGTGGGGATTGTGATTCTGGTGGCGCTAGCGCTCGAACAAATCTCCGCCTCAAAAGCGCTGCAGAGAGCGGTGGTGGCGATTCTCTGCACCGCCGCTTTCGTCGGCACCCTTATGCATCAGGTGCAGTGGGCCAGCAACACCTTGCTCTACCAGAACGCAATGATGTACGCGCCTCAAAACCCGATCGTGCAAGTCAATCTGGCCAATGAACTTGCCAACCTGGGCCGTTATGACCGTGCCATCCCTCTATACCTAAGCGCGCTGCAGCGCGATCCGCGCCTCTGGCTCTCCAACTACAACCTGGGCTACGTCTATTACCGATTAGGAAGATTTTCCGAGGCCGAGGGCTATCTGAAGCGCGCGATCCAGATCGATGACCAGGATCCGGACCAATTCATCTATCTTGCCCGCGCCCAAATGGAGCAGGGAGAATTGACAGAAGCGGCCGAGAATGCCGAGCGTGCTCTGCAAAGAGCGCCGCTGTCGCCCGGATTTCATTTCGTTCTGGCTAAGATCTTCGAGGCCAGCGGCAACCGTGCGGGGGCGATCGCCGAATACCAGGCGGAAGTGGCGTCTCATCCCGAAAACGCGCTGGCCAGAAGCGAGTTGCAGAGGCTCCAATCCTCGCAATAGGATCAGAGGCTGCGTCGGGATCGGCTACGCGACATTCTGTCGGTTGGGACGGTTTTCCCCGGTGATGCTGCCCAGTGTCTGATACCACGCGACTACCCAGGGAACGACAAGGGAAAATAACAAGCGCGCGCCCATCGTCGCTCCCAACTTCCGAAGCGGAGTTTTTCGGAGATCGCTCCAGTCCAACCGAAAAGCAAAATAAATTTCGAGCGCGAGCACGCATAACAACGGAATGGGCGAGTAGACCAGAGCAAGAACGGCAAGAATCTCGGCGAGGCAGCGAGCAATGTTTCGCCACAGGCGGGCTGAGCGTCCGCCCAAAACGCCGTCGGTTACGGAATAACTGACCATTTGCCGCAGCGCCGAACGGAAAGTGTGGCGCGGCTGGTAAGCTGCCTTCGCGCGTTCCGCAAAAGCTGGGGTCACCAGCTGGCGCACCTTGGAATCGAATACCGTGTCCTCTCCGAGGAAGACGGTTTCGGGGAATCCGCCAACCCGTTGCCAGAGCTCTTTGCGAAAAGCCATCGAACGGGCGGTGCAGGATTTGGTGGCCGCGTCGGGGTTTAACTTGACACCGAAGAACGGCGCCGAAGCGATGTCCCACACAGTGGAGTTGCCTGGATCGATATACGATCCGCCAACGGAATACTCGGCGACGCCGTTGAAAATTGGAGCGGTCAGGTTGGCGAGCCAGTCGGGATGATAGGTGCAGCCGGCATCGGCGCAAGCTACCACAGCGGAAGTAGCTGCGGTGATTCCTACATTGCGGCCGCGTGCGATCGGTCCGGGGCAACCTTTCAGACTGCAGCTTTCATCGCGGATCGGAACCAGCGTCGGATATTTCAGACGGGCGGCTTCGAGGCGCTCCCAGGTTCCGTCCGTGGAACCGCCATCGACGATGATCACCTCGGAAGGAGCAAGCGTCTGCTCCATCAGGCTCTCAACCAGCGAGTCGATGTCATGCTTCTCATTGAGGACGGTGCAAGCCACGCTCACGGCTGGCATGTTGGGCGAAACCCCGCAGTGATTGTTTTCATTCGGCGAAATAAGTGTACCCGGAAGGGCAGTTGTCAGTTCCCAGTTCTCAGTGAAAGGCGTCAGGGGTTAGTGAGAACTGAGAACTGACAACTGACAACTGTTAATTCCCTCGGTACTCCACCTCTGTGCCGTTGACGCCGCCCCCGCTTTTTTGTACTCTGCGCATACACCGGAAAGGAGGTGGTCGGATGATAAGTTCTGATTGTCACAGTAGAAGTACCAGACCAGGTGAGGTGGCTGAGTCTTAGGGCGGTTGCTCTAAGCGGAGTTCTCGAGGAACCTTTGGTCGGGGGAATCGGGAACATTCTCTCGCAAACAATCCGTGAATATGGGCTGATCCGCCGGACACAAGCTGTGCCCGGCACCGGAACGAGCGAGGGGCCACGAGAGTGACCACCTCAGTCAATCCCAAACAGTCCACCGGGCAGCCCGCAGGCTGAAAAGCTTGCGGGCTGTTCTCTTTTATTTTCGAAGAAATATCCAGATCAGGCCTTACATTCCCGACAAATTGAGGTAGTCTATAGCACCGGCAACCGACCGGTCGGTTGCTAAATTTGAGTGTGGGGAACCTGATCGCTATGGACGACAAGCACTATCTGGCCCGCATCACCAAGCGCGTGGATTTTGCGCCGGACCTATGGATGATCCGCATTGGTCTTGACCCAGGGGAGGAGTTCAAGTTTGCTCCGGGCCAATTCGCGACGCTCGGTATCGAGCGAGAAGCGCGGCGACTGGAGCGTCCCTACTCGATTGCTTCTTCTCCCTACGAAAAGGAACTGGAGTTCTTTTTTGAACTTGTCCCCCACGGCGAGACCACGCCGCCGCTGCACGGCCTTCGGTTGGGCGACGAAGTTCTGCTGCGCAAAGTTGCAAAGGGGCTCTTCACCTTCGACCGCGGCCATCCGGAGCATACGAACCACTTGATGGTGAGCACCGTGACCGGAATCGCGCCCTTTGTCAGCTATGTTCGAACGCTGTTGAAAGACTGGAAGGAAGGCCGGTTCGCGGGCGACCACAAGCTATTTCTGCTGAATGGCGCCAGCCGGTCGTGGGAGTTCGGCTACCGCGAAGAGCTGGAAAACATCTCGAAGCAAGCCCCGTGGTTTCGCTGTGTTTTCACGGTGAGCCGTCCGTGGGAGGACGAGAGCTGGAAAGGTGAGGTCGGCCGCGTCGACGAACTGATTCGCAAATACGCCGATCAGTGGGGATGCACCGCGGCGAACAGCATCGCGTATCTGTGCGGGCATCCGGAGATGGTCGAGCACGGGAAGGGCATCCTGAAGCGGGTCGGCTTCAAGAAGGAAAACTTAAAAGAAGAAGTCTATTGGGTGCCGGCAAAGCCGCATGGCGAGTAGCGATGGAGCCGGGCGCCCCTGCCCGGCCACAGCGTGAGCCGCTCGGCGATTAAGTCCCCAAACGGATCCCGCTTCCTCGTATTACTCCGTCTCAGCCGGCGCGAAGAAAACCAGGACTTCGAGTTCTTCCTCGATGTCGTAGAACCGATGTTCCAGTTCCGCCTCGACAAAAATAACTGAACCGGCCCGCACCTCTGAGTGGTCGGAGCCGATCTGCATGCGGCCACGTCCGCGGACGACGTAGTACATTTCGTCTTCGCGGTGCGGCGTCTGAGGGTCACTGCCGCCTTTCGCCAGAACGTAGACGCCCGCGCTCATGGCAGGGACACGGAGGAATTCGAGATAGAGCTTACCGCTCTTGCCCCGTTGGCGTGAGAGCTCGTCGATGTGGAAGAAGTGGGGCATAAGAACAGTTCTCAGTTCCGGGTTCTCAGTAACACCGGGGAGACTGTGGCAACCTGTGGTCCTCAGTGAGAACTGGGAACTGAGGGCCGAGAACTACCCTACCGCGCCGTGAAAGAAAATATCCGTGTACTGCTGCACCAGCGCGTCTCCGGTCAGCGGACCCTCGGGTTTGTACCACTGATAGATCCAGTTGATCATGCCGACCAGGGCAAAGGCGGCCGCGCGCGGCGTGACCGGCGACGGGGAATTACGCTTGCGTTGCACATCGGCAATGAGGTTCTCGACGAAGACCAGGTAATCCTTCTTGCGTCCGTTGATCTTGCGCCGGAGCGCCGGCGGCAGCGGATGATTCTCATGCAGCATGACCGTAATTTCACGATCTTCGGGACTGAGCACCACCTGAATGTGCAGCCGGATCAGCGTGCGCAGGCGCTCCTCGGCTCCCGCAGCGCTGGCTCCATCGATGCGGCGCACCACGTTGATGACCCGTTCCTCAGTAATCTCCATGGCGTGCGACGTGATGTTGTAAAGAATTTCGTCTTTCGACTGGAAGTGATGATAGAGGCCGCCCTTCGAGAGCTTGAGCGCGGCGGCAACATCGTTCATGGAGGTGGCATCGTATCCCCGCTGTTGAAACAGGCGGGCGGCGGTGCGCAGGATTTCCTGGCGAGGTTCCAGCCGGCGAGATTCCTGGCGTGTTTCCGGACGACGTTCGGCAGTAGCTTCGCGAAGCATCACAGGAGATGGTATCGCGGAATAGGCTCTGGGCTCTACAGGCGATTCTCGCCGCAGGCCTGGGAGGTGGCGAGGGAAACTATTTTCGTCGGTTCCTGGCGGATTTCGCCGGCGCTTTGGTTCGGCTGGTGGAGCGGACTCCGTCGATGAATTGCACCTTTTGCAGTGTGTCGGGTGATGAGTCGGTTCCGTTCCCTAATCGCAGAGTGGGCCGGCTGGATCCAAGCGGGGGTCCAAGCGGAGGACCGGCGGCAGACAGGTCAGGATGTTCACGACGAATGTAGCGAGCGTAAGAGGCCGACCACGCCAAGCCGTGCACTCGGCATAGTTCGAAGGCCTCGAATCGAACCTCTTGTAGCGCGTCTTTTTCCAGCCTCGCGAGAACAGGTCGAGGCGAGGAATCTCCGTGCAAGCGCCGGATGCGGGCCTCGGCGCGGTCGACCACGCGGGCGAGTTCGGAGCCGAATTCCGGCGTGCGGTTCTTGAGCAGGCGCTGCTTCGCCTTCTCAGCGGAAAACCAGGTGGGATTTCGATTCGATTCCTGCGGCCGCTCGAGCCGGGACACTCCGCAAAGGTGGGCGGTAACGGCAGCGTCAGTTTTGTGCAGGATGAAACGGGCGAAGGGGATTTCTTCGATCCGGCCATGGACCCCAGCTTCTTCAAAGGCCTCAAGGGCAGCCGATTGAGCGTGCGTGAAGCCAGGCTCAGCCCCGCCTTTGGGGAAAATCCAACGTCCACCGCGAGTCTGGACCAGCAGGAACTCGATGCCGCGTTTACGGATCCGGTAACAAACGGCGGCGACCTGCTGCCGTGTTTTCGAAAGCCGCGACGATTGCAAGCCCTCTGCGGACAGACCACTCAGACCAACTCCCATGGCACTTAGAGTGCGCGATGCACTCCGCCTCTGGCTAGAGCAAGCTTGGTTCGGGCCGCTCGGACTGAGGACCGAGCGCGCCGGCAGGAATCCTTCTGCATACTTGTGCCGACGGCGGCTCGTTGGAGACAGTAGCGTGAACAGACCTTGGCGATAATCGGGGATCGGACGTTTGGATAACTTGTATTGTCTTCGCTGCAGTCGGGAACTTGAAGCCGGACAAAAATCGGTTGCCGTGTACCTGTTCGCGCAGACGGTGGGAGTAAGGCCGCGCCAGAAATCTGCGGCACAGCGCATCTGTTTCTGTCCGCAGTGCTCCGTCTCACTGGCTATGGGTCCCGCACCGGAGGGCGCGCTCAACCTGGCCGCCTGGCAAATGATCCGTGACATTGTCGGCGCAGACCCGGCCCTGACCGAAGCCGCATGGGAAAGCCTGCACGGAATCGAAGATGGCTTGCTCCCGGCTCCCGGATTGGCAAATGGACTGGCGACCGGAACCGCCGGCAGTGCTCATCCCACACGCGCCGGGGCTTACTTCGAGTTTTGAGCTTTCATTTGAACTTTCACCTGCACCGGCACCTGAACCGTGCGGTCCAGAATGGATTCCGAGTCTGAGGCCGGGTTGACACGGGGAGGTCGAGGTGTTTAGCATCTCCTAAACCGACCGATTGGTCGGTTCTTTGCTTTCCAGCAATGATCCCGCATTTCAGCCAATACAGATAAGGAGTTTCCAGTGGCCACAGTCTTTTATCAAAACGATGCCAATCCTTCCGCCCTGCAGGGCAAGACCATCGCCGTTTTCGGCTACGGCTCGCAGGGACACGCGCAGGCGCAGAATCTGCGCGACAGCGGATATGACGTAATCATCGGGCTCGATCCCGAGCGCGGCTCAGCCAAGCAGGCGCGCGCCGATGGTATGACCGTGGTCGCTCCCGCCGAAGCCGCCAAGCGCGCCGACTGGATCCAAATTCTGACGCCCGATGAGACCCAGGCCGATTTCTACGAATCGGCTATCAAGCCGCATCTGCGCAAAGGCAAGATTCTCGGCTTCTCGCATGGCTTCTCGATTCATTTCAAGACCATCAAGCCGCCGAAAGATGTGGACGTGGTCATGATCGCGCCCAAGAGCCCGGGCCATCTGCTGCGGCGCGTGTATTCGCAGGGCGGCGGCGTGCCCTCGTTGCTGGCCATCCACCAGGATGCCAGCGGACGCGCCCATGAATTCGCCCTCAGCTACGCCCACGGCATCGGCTCGACCCGAGCCGGCGTGCTGCAGACCACCTTTAGAGAAGAAACCGAGAGCGACTTGTTCGGCGAACAGGCCGTGCTCTGCGGCGGATTGACTTCGCTCATGCAGAAAGGCTTCGAGACGCTGGTGGCCGCCGGCTACGCTCCCGAGATCGCGTACTTCGAGTGTGTGCATGAGGTGAAGCTGATCGTCGACTTGATCTACGAAGGCGGATTGAGCCGGATGCGCTATTCGATTTCAAACACAGCAGAATACGGCGATCTGACCCGAGGAGAAATGGTTGTCGGGGACGACACGCGCAAGGCGATGAAGAAAGTGCTGAAACAAATTCAGAACGGCGCCTTCGCCAAGGAATGGATTAAAGAGAATAAAAAGGGCGGCAAGAAGTTTGCCAAGCTGCGCGAGCGGGCGAAGCAGCACCAGATTGAAAAAGTAGGCGAGCAACTGCGCGCAATGATGTCGTGGCTGCCGTCGGATAAAAAGAAGGCAGCCGAGGCAAAGCCGGCGGCCCAAAAAGTGGTCAACGCGTAAATAAGGCTGCTGGCTTCTAGCTGGTAGCCAGCAGCTAGAAGCTAGAAGCTAGCAGCTTTCTCCCATGGACCTCAAACATCGCAGTCGCAGCATCACCGACGGGCGCGACCAGGCTCCAGCGCGCGCCATGTACAAGGCCATCGGCTTCACCGATGCCGATCTCGCGAAGCCTCTGATCGCGGTCGCCAACACCTGGATCGAGACCATGCCCTGCAACTTCCACCTGCGGCGCCTTTCGGCCAAGGTGAAAGAAGGCATCCGCGCCGCCGGCGGCACTCCCATGGAGTTCAACACCATCGCTATTTCCGACGGCGAGACCATGGGCACCGAGGGCATGAAGGCGTCGCTGGTGAGCCGCGAAGTGATAGCCGACTCCATCGAACTGGTCTGCCGCGGACAGCTTTTCGACGCGGCCGTCTGCATAGTAGGTTGCGACAAAACCATCCCGGCCGCAGCCATGGCGCTGGCGCGCATGAACCTGCCCGGCTTGGTGCTCTACGGAGGAACGATCGCCCCCGGCAAATACAAAGGTAAAGACGTCACCATTCAGGATGTGTTCGAGGCCGTGGGGGCGAACGCCGCCGGCAAGATGAGCGATGCAGATCTGCTGGCGCTGGAAAACGTCGCCTGTCCCGGAGCGGGCGCGTGCGGCGGCCAGTACACCGCGAATACCATGTCAACGGTGATGGAATTGATCGGTCTTTCGCCCATGGGATTCAATGGCATTCCGGCAATGGACCCGCGCAAGGACGAAGTATCGTTCCGCTGCGGCGAAGTGGTGATGAATCTGCTGAAGCAAGGTATTCGTCCGAGCGACATTCTGACGCACGCCGCATTCGAAAATGCGATCGCGGGCGTGGCCGCAACGGGAGGCTCGACCAACGCCGTGCTCCACCTGCTGGCGATCTCACGTGAAATGGGCCTGCCGCTCGAGATCGACGATTTTCAAAGGGTCAGCGAACGCACGCCGCTTCTGGCCGATCTAAAGCCTTCGGGAAAATACGTGGCGGCGGACGTGGACGCAGCCGGCGGCATTCCCGTAATCGCCAAAAGGCTGCTCGACGGCAAACATGCAAATGGCGCGGCGATGACCGTGACCGGAAAGACATTTGCCGAAGAAGCGAACGCCGCCAAAGAAACCGCCGGACAGATGGTGATCGCTCCCTTGAGTAAGCCCCTGAAGGCGACAGGCGGACTCGTCATCTTGAAAGGCAATCTGGCTCCTGGGGGCGGAGTAGTAAAGATGAGCGGCCACGAACGCGCGTCGCAAACCGGACCGGCGCGCGTCTTCGATTCCGAAGAGGCCGCGATGCAGGCCGTAACCAGCAAGCAGATCAAAGCCGGAGACGTGGTGGTGATCCGCTATGAAGGCCCCAAAGGCGGCCCCGGCATGCGCGAAATGCTGAGCGTGACTGCCGCGATCGTGGGTGAAGGGTTGGGCGAAAGCGTGGCCCTGATCACCGACGGACGCTTCAGCGGCGCGACCCGCGGTCTGATGGTCGGCCATGTGGCCCCAGAAGCAGCGCTGGGAGGCCCGATAGCCGCAATCCGCGAAGGCGACCGCATCACCATCGACACCAAGATCCGAAGATTGGAACTGGAGATTTCTGATGCCGAAATCGCGCGCCGCATGGCGGAATGGAAGCCGCCGGCGCCGCACTACAAAACCGGCGTGTTCGCGAAGTACGCGGCGCTCGTGAGGTCCGCGTCCGAGGGCGCGATCACGACGCCGAAGCACTCATAACCACATCTTGCAAGTCGTGGACGATGTCTCAACATTGTCATCCTCCCAATATTTGTCACCATATTTGTCATCCTGAGCGAAGCGAAGGACCTGCTTCTTGCCCGTATCGCCACTGACCGCTGGCCGCGCGGTTCGTATCAGGGCACGCCTTCAGGCGTGCCCTAAGCCGGCGACTCCGCCCGCACGATTTCATCGGGCGGCCCGTAACCGCGGCCATGAGCCTGATCGGAGACCGCGTTCTTCAACTCGGTCTCTAGCGCCGAAGGCTTGCCCTTAGTTAGACTGCTCTTCTCACCAAAGGAGCCAACCATGTCCAAGTTGATCGTGCGGTTTCTAGCCATCCTGGGAGCACTATGGCTGATCGGAATCGTCATCGTGACCGTGACTGTGATCGGCGCGAAGGGCAAAGTTCCATCCAAGACAATTCTTGAAGCCAACTTCGAGCAGGCGTTCATGGAAGATGTGCCGGATACCCCTGCGGCGCAGTTGCTCCTAACCGAACGAAAGCAAACCCTGCGCGACGTGGTGGATGCGATCGATCGCGGAGCGAGTGACGACCGCGTCGTCGGCATGATCGCCAAAATCGGCGCGGCGCCGATGGGAATGGCGCAGACGCAGGAACTGCGTGACGCCGTCCAAAGATTTCGCGCGCACAAGAAATTTGCCGTCGCCTACTCGGAAACTTTCGGTGAGTTTGGTCCGGGCAACGGCGCGTATTACCTCGCGACGGCGTTTGACCACATCTATCTGCAGCCCTCGGGCGATGTCGGACTGACCGGCATCATCATGGAGTCGCCATTCATCAAGGGAACGCTCTCCAAGCTGGGCATGACTTTCCACGGCGATCACCGATACGAGTACAAGAACGCGCTCAACTTTTATACCGACACCAAGTACACGGGGCCATACAAAGAAGCGATGACCGCAATCATGAATTCCTGGTTCAACCAGATAAAAGACGGCATCTGCCAGGCGCGGCAGATCGCGCCGGAGAAGTTCCAGGCGCTGGTGGACGCAGGGCCGTATCTGGGCAAGGAAGCGGTCGACGCGAAGCTGGTGGACGCGGTTGCCTATCGCGACGAAGTTTACGGCAAGGTAAAGACACAAGGCGGCGACGGAGCGGAGTTCCTGTATCTGGATAAATATTTGAGCCGCGCTGGACGTCCGAACGATCACGGAAAGAACATTGCGCTGGTGTTCGGCGTCGGCGCCGTTACCCGCGGCAAGACTGATTACGATCCCGTGCAAGGCAGCCAGAATATGGGGTCCGATACGGTCGCCGGCGCGATTCGTGCCGCGGCGGAAGACGCGGACGTAAATGCGATCTTATTTCGTGTGGACAGTCCGGGCGGTTCGTATGTTGCCTCCGATACGATTTGGAGGGAAGTGGTAATGGCGCGCCAGGCGGGCAAACCCGTGATCGTTTCCATGGGCAATCTGGCGGGGTCGGGCGGATATTTTGTGGCCATGGCGGCCGACAAAATCGTAGCCGAGCCCGGAACCATCACCGCCTCGATCGGCGTGCTGGGTGGAAAGATGCTGACCAATGGCCTGTGGGACAAAGTCGGTCTCTCGTGGGACGAAGTGCATCAGGGCAACAACGCCACCATGTTCACCGGAACGCACGATTACACTCCGGCCGAATGGGCGCGATTCCAGGCGTGGCTTGACCGTGTGTATGTGGATTTCACGGGCAAGGTCGCCGACGGCCGCAAGTTGCCCAAAGAAAAAGTGCTGGAGATTGCCAAGGGGAGGATCTGGTCCGGCCAGGATGCGAAGGGCATTGGTTTGGTCGACGAACTGGGCGGCTACGATACGGCGCTGAAACTGGCGAAGAAAGCGGCTGGGATTCCTGAAGGCGACGACGTCAAGATCGTGGTCTATCCGCGTCCAAAGAGTTTTATCGAGAGTGTGATGAAGCGCCGGGGCGCGGAAAACAGTGACAAGGAAGCTGTAGGCCAGACGCTGGCCCGAATTCTCGAAGAAGTGCAACCGGTAGCCCGTCAGCTGGATGCGGTTGGGATCAAGAGCAAGGATAAGAATAGCGATCAGGATGACGTGCTGCGAATGAATCCGGTCGAGATCAGCCAGTAGGGCGGGCTTCGTAATTGGTCTTAAATCGTAACCGCTCTGAATCAGTGCTAGTGTCTTCCGAAACGATAGACGATGCTGGTGACAATGCGCAGATTGTTCTGGAACGCCATCGTGTCGCTGGCGTTGGCAAACGTGGTTCGCAGATAGTCGCCTTCGACCCGAAGCCCGAGCGGCCCAACGATGGTGCGTTCGACTCCTCCACCGATAGCATAGGAAAATCGGGTGATCGTTCCTCCCAAGTAATAAGTTCCCGAGACGGGAACCGCGCTGTTCACCAAACTGACACCGGCCAACGTGTGGACGAAGATCCGAGTGCTGCCATACTCGACCGGATAGAACACCGGCCCGGTCAGGCAGCTGAGCACGTTGCCGTTGTGTGGCGTGCCGAGCACGTTGCCGGCGCGGGCGTAGTTCGCATCCACCGCCAATCCCAGGCGCGAGTTGAAGTCGACGAAGCCGTTGGCATCCACTCCGCTGAGGCCGACGCGTTGTCGGGATGGGGTCTCCATATCGAGATAGGTGTAACCGGCGCTCACTTCAAACACTGGACCGCTGGCTGCGGCTGGTGGCGCCCCACTGACAAGATGATTCTGGGCGAGAAGCGGCATCACCAGGAGGAAAATACAAACTGCGATTTGTTTCGTGATTTTCGTTCCCATGACTCTCCCTCCTCCGATTCGCGACGCCACACACTACCGATAGCATTCGTGTGGCCATGCGGCCCGCTTCGCCATCCACTTGTCATCAACCAGAAGTCTCCTTTCAATCCGAACAATCTAAGGCCTCTCCAAAGCCTCAATGAAATTCGCATCGTCGCCGGGCACAGCCAGCCGCAAGGATGCGCGTATGGTCAAGCCCACATTGGGAAACAAGAGGATGATCAAGGACCGTAATGGCAGAGGAAGGACGTGAAAATTCGATCTCGCCTGATTTTGAAGGTGGATTTTGGGGACGACCTAGAACTAAACTCCCAGCTTTTTGACTTCCTCGTTGTAGTACTTGCGGTAGAGGATCGACCATTCCTCGGAGCCCTCGATGATGGTGCGGCGCTGGCTCTCGATTTTCTGGCGAGCGGCCTGGTCGATACGGGCTTCCTGCATGAGCAGCTCTTCAATAATCTTGCGGACTTCGAGCCGGACCGTGTTGCGGTCCTCGATAAACTCGACCTCATCCAAGTCGGCGACCGCGTCGGTGACCACATGGGCGAGTTTGTTGACTTTGTCGCGGCTCAAGCGCACGGCAGGGGCGTCCTCACACTCTTAAGTTGCTCTTACTCTGAACTAAAGAATTGCCTTGTATTTCTTCACCAGCTCGGTCTTCACCTTACGGAACATTTCCTGATAATTCGCGCCGCTCTTCTGCATTTCGTCGGAATAGGCTTCGAGGATGACGCGCACTTCGTCGTTAATGCGGTCCTCAAGCGCCAGCTCGTCGAGCAGCGCGGCGTGCACTTTCTCGGAAAGAGCAGGCATCGCCTTGGTCTCGATGAGACCGCTCGCCACCAGTTTTTTGGAAACTTCGCGGGCCAGATAGCCCACATATTCTTTGGAAAAAAGCATGATAAACGCGTTGTTTGTGAAGAGGAAGTTTAACACAAGGGAGCCGGTCGTTGGTCGCTGGTCGCTGGTCGTTCGTCAACCGTCTCAACTCGCATCGACCGGGAGCAAGCAATATTTCGCAGAAAGGGTTTGCCAAACGACTAACGACCAACGACGAGCGACCAACGACCGTCCTTGGCAGCAAATTGGCGGCTGACTGGGGTAAGCCGTACAATGGAGGTACTCCATGTCTCCACATCCAGACGATCTGACCGGCATGAAAGACGATATGACGGCCTTCATTGAGGGTCTGGGCATGCGCCGTTTCTTTGGCTATGTCGAATGCGAAGAGGTTCCCAGCGTGCTCTGGGATTCGGAACAGAATCCGGATGGCTGGAAAGATTTCGTGGAACTGGCTAAGTCCACGGGCGCGCCCTTCCTGACTATGCATTCCTGGGCGCTCGACCGCGAAGAGTTGGAGCGCTTGTCCCAGCGCCTCGCCGACGGCGATTACGGAAGCGAAGAAGACCTGGAAGAAAGCCGCTGGCTGAAAACCTACGTCGGGAAAACTGGATTCGTGCAGCTCGGATGGGCGTACCAGGGATGCGTCTTCGTCTTCGAAGCAGGCACCGAATGGTACGAGCATTATCAGCATCTGCGCGAACTGGCGGACGACGGCGGCGGCTTCATGATCGATGAGCCGGACCAGGACGAGGAGCGGTAGGGAGTCCTGCGTCGGTCGTTCTGCGTAGGTCGTCCTGCGTAGGTCGTCCAGCAAAGAGCAGCACTCCGCTACGCCGATTCGATCGCCCGGATTTCGTTAGCGATCTCGGTGGCGAGTTCTTTAGCGTCGGCGGGAAAGCGGTTTCGTGTTGGCTCGGGAAACGCGGCGAGAATCTCAGCATAGCTGCGAACAGATCGGCAGTGGATTACCGCGAACCCGAGCGAGTCCGCCAACTCGCAGCTGGGCGGAATTAACGCGGCTGTGCGTAGGGAGTGTGCTTCCGGGTCGTGATGGCACCCAGCGATCGCGAGAAACGCTTCCGGAAGGTTCCAGGCAGAGACCAGCGCGCGTCCCGCCTGGCAATGATCGATTCCGCATAATTCACGTTCGCTTTCGAGAATATCCTGGGGATGGTCCGCCCCGCGCTCGATGACGCCGGCATATGCCGCTGGCATGACCGTGACCAGTGCTATCCTGCCGATGTCGTGCAGAATCCCGGCGGTATAGGCAAAATCCTCGTCCAGGAATCTCCACTTCGCGCTGCGCTCGGCGATGGCCGCGCAGGCGACGCTGTGATGCCAGCATGACCGGACTAGTGATGGAAACGAATTCCTGAGATACACCTTGAGACCAACAGCGATTACCACACTCCTCAAGCGCTGGAAGCCGAGCAGCATCGACGCCTGCAGCACGCTGGTAACGTCCTTGGGAAAGGCGACCAGAGGAGAATTGGCGATCCTGAGAACGGCAGTCGAGAAGGCAGGATCGGAGCGAATCAGATTGCAAAGTTCAAGCAAGGACGTGTCCGTGCCCGACATCAGGTTCAGCGCCTTCAGCGCGATCGCCGGGAAAGGCGGAACACAGTGCGCATCCCACCGTAGTTCCGTGGCTTCTCTTGCCTTCGATATGGCCGTGGCCGGAGTCATCGCACCAGGTCTCCCCGAATTATTCCATCGGCAGTCTCGTGTACTTCTTGAGTGGCGCGGGCGCGGCCCACTTCTGGCCGTGGAGACAAGCTGCTAATCTGGTTCCTTCCCGAAAGCTGCTCATGCGATGGATTCCCAATCCGCTCAATTCTCCTAAAGCCAGGCTGCTGGAGGCGACGCTGCAGGATTCCAAACTGGGAATCGCTCCCGCTGCCCTGCCCGTGCTTGCCGATCTGCTCGTCGGCCGTGGGATCGAAGAGCCGGAGGCGGCTGCGCGTTTTCTTTCGCCGGCGCTTAGCGACCTGCACGACCCGTTGCGGATGACCGGCATGAAATCCGCGCTCGATCGATTGGAAGCGGCGTTAGAGCGTAAAGAAAAAATTCTGATCTACGGCGATTACGACGTCGACGGCACGACCGCGATCGTCATCCTCAAGACAGCGATCGAGCTGTGCG
Source organism: uncultured Acidobacteriaceae bacterium (assembly GCA_963747545.1). Classification (GTDB taxonomy): domain Bacteria; phylum Acidobacteriota; class Terriglobia; order Terriglobales; family Acidobacteriaceae; genus Acidiflorens. The sequence goes on from CAVVFQ010000007.1 coordinate 2,096,499, forward strand.
GAGGGGCGGCCGACTTTCATGTGCCTCATCGCATCCGCGAAGGTTATGGCATGCGCGACGAGGTGATCGAGCGTGCCGCTGCCGACGGGGTGCGGCTGATCATCAGCGTGGATACCGGAATCCGCGCGTTCGACGCCGCCGACACCGCGCGCCGCACCGGAGTCGACCTGATCGTCACCGATCATCACCTGCCGGGCGCGGACGGTGTTCCGCAGGCGCTGGTAGTTATTAACCCAAATCAAGAAGGATGCGATTATCCCTGCAAGTATTTGTGCGGCGCGGGCGTGGCCTTCAAGCTGGCTCAGGGATTGATGCAGCGGCGGCTGGATATAAAAGATCAGTCGCGCCTGCTGATGTCGTTCATGAAAGTCGTGGCCATCGCGACCATCGCCGATGCTGTCCCGTTGCTGGGCGAGAATCGCGTGTTCGCGAAGCTCGGATTGCAAGGGCTGCGTCGTCCGGTGAACGTCGGCCTGAAGGCGCTGCTGGAAGTTGCGAAGCTGGGCGACGGACGGGCGCTCACCGCGAGCGAAGTCGCCTTCCGCGTTGCGCCTCGCCTGAACGCCGCTGGTCGCATGGACGTGGCGCGCGATGTGGTCGACCTTTTTGAAGAAAAGAATATCGAGCGCGCGCGGAAAATTGCCGGGCGCCTTGACCAGTTGAACGCCGAGCGCCAGGAAGAAGAGCGCCGCATCATGGACAGCATTTTTCGTCGGCTGGAGGAAGAGCCCGCGCTGCGTGAGGCCTATTGCGTGGTGGTCGATGGCGAAGGCTGGCATCGCGGCGTGATTGGCATCACGGCCTCGCGTGTGGTGGAGCGCCACGGGCGTCCAGCGCTCGTCATTTCCCGGGAGGGTGCCGAAGCGCATGGCTCGGGGCGATCGATTCCGGCGTTCCATCTGCTGCACGCGCTCGAATCGTGCCGCGAGCTGCTTTCCCGCTACGGCGGACACGCGCACGCGGTCGGCTTTGCGCTGCCCAGCGCGAACGTGGAAAAGCTGCGCGAGCATCTGGACGGCTACGCGCGCGCCCGGCTCACTCCCGCCGATTTCGAACCGCAGCTGGAGTTTGATCGAGAACTGCCGCTGGGAGAAGTCACGCCGGAACTTCATCGGGCTCTGCTTTTGCTGGAACCCTTTGGGATGGAAAATCGCGAGCCGGTTTTCACTGCGCGAGCGGTGCGCCTGATGGCGCCTCCGCAGGCAGTGAAGGAGAAGCACGTGCGGCTGCGAGTGGCGCCTGCGGTCAACGCCGCAGCCGCAGCTGCGCAGGACTTCACTCCCCGCTGCCATCCCGACGCGTCGGCCATTCCAAAAAGACGCGCGGATGACGCTCGTGTGGTGACGGGGCTTAGCCCCGCCGGGACGGGGCAGAGCCCCGTCACCACACAAGCATCATCGCCATCATCATCATCTTCATCCTGGCGCGACAACATTTCATTCAAGGCGATGGGCTGGGGCCTGAAGGAGTCCTGCGACCGGCTGCAGTTGCTGGCTGGAGACCGCCTGGATATTGCCTACTCGCTGGGCATGAACGACCATCCTGAATTCGGCGGGCTGGAACTGACTTTGCGCGACGTGGTGCGCGCGCGCTAAGCGGAACCAGAAACGAGCACAGAAGCGATGATGCGTGTGTGGTGGCGGGGCTCTGCCCCCCCGGGGCGCCACCTTGATTTCTCCTTTTGACAAGAAGCCAATCCGTCTTTATAGTGCCGGGTCATGAACGGAATTTTCTTTTGCAACAAATGCGGCGCGCAGAACGCCGCGGGCGCTCAATTTTGTAGTCGCTGTGGAGCGCCCACGAGCCCGGCGTCTACCAACCCAGTGTTTGCCAACCCAGTGCCGTCCAATCCGGCACCGCCCTACTCGGCCCCAGCCCCCGGGTATCAGCCAGTCATGCCCGCGGTGGGAACTGGCTACGGAGGTTTCTGGATTCGGGTAGTCGCGGCCATCATCGACTCCATCATCTTGCGGGTGGTGGTGGCTCCCGTGAGCATTATTTTTGGTGGTCTGGGGTTGGCAGGAATGATGAGTGGTCTCCCCCACAGGGGAATTGGGCTTTTGGGTGGTGGGGTTACGCTCGTCGCGTTGTTCTTCGGTTCCTGGTTGTACGAGGCTCTGATGGAAAGCTCGTCGTATCAGGCGACGCTCGGCAAGATGATCTTCGGGATGAAAGTTACCGATCTTTATGGCAACCGAATCTCGTTTGGACGCGCGACGGGAAGGCATTTTGCGAAGATTCTTTCCGGGATGATCCTGTGCATCGGCTTCATCATGGTCGGCCTCACCGAGCGCAAGCAAGGACTGCACGACCTGCTGGCCGGAACGCTGGTGAGGCGGGCATAAAATCCATAAGCGATTAAGATAATCGCATGCAAAATGCAACGCCCGCGGCCATTGCAGTGCTGGTGCTGGAGCTTGCACCGGCGGCCGTGTTCGGATTTGCCGGCGAACGAGTTGGGCAGGCATGCGCCCGCTGGCCGTCAACGTCACGAACCGCCTTACCGGTAATCTGCGCGCTGCCTTACGTCCTGATTTCCACGTCGCATCAGATGTTTTCCTGGGAATGGTGTGCTCTGTACACGCTGCTGCCCGTGGCGATCGCGTGGCTGCTGGGGCAGGCCGCCATCGTCGATTCCGAACAACGCGGCAATTGGCGAGACGCGATCATTCTGCTGACTCTAGGGCTGGCGGTTGATTTACGCTGGTTCGAGCGCGCCTGGCCTGCCGGGCTTGCGGGATTGGGCAAGCTGCTCCTCGTCGATGCTGGGTTGTATGGATTCGTGGCCATCCGGCGTCTCAGCGGAACCGGCTTCGACTTTCATTTCCACTGGAGCGACTGGAAGACCGGGCTGCGCGAACTGGTCTTTTTTGCGCCCATAGTTCTCGCACTCGGGATGGCGCTGGGCTTTCTCCATCCGCATAGCTACGCGCTGCGGCTCTCGATCATTCGCATTCCGAAGATGATTGCGACGTGGATTTATATCTTCATTTTCATAGCGGTTCCAGAGGAATTGTTTTTTCGCGCATGGGTGCAGAACCTGCTGGAACGGCGCGTGGGGAGGCGAGTGGCGCTAGGGATCACGGCAGTGTTGTTTGGACTCTCCCATTTCAACAAACGGTCGACCCACTTCAACTGGCGGTATGTCCTGCTGGCAACCATCGCCGGGATTTTCTATGGCCGGGCATGGCGCGAGCAACGGCGAGTGCCGGCCTCGACGATCACTCACGCCAGCGTCGATGCCATCTGGTCGTTCTGGTGGTAGTTCTAAAGGGGGACAAAATGGAGGTCGAGTCGAAAATCTTTCCCGCAGTCGCGACCGCCTCCCGCCGATACTTTGTTTGGGCGCAGATTATCGTCGTATTTCTGTTTCTGGAATTAGCGCTTTGGGCGCCGACACGGCACACCCGCAACCGCTGGGCGGCCATCGCGGCCATCACGATTCTGGTGATCATCCTTACAGATGCGCTGACGAACCCTAAGTCGCTCAAGCGTCTCGGCCTCGGTTTGCCGAAAATGTCCGGCGCCAGCGTGGTGCTCGGGATTGGTTTGGCCGCCATTGCTCTGGTGGTAGTTCTGGTGAACTGGGCCGGCGGCCAGATTCCCGCCAATCCGACGTGGTTTCCGGGCTTGCAGTCGATATGGGGGTACGTACTCTGGGCCATGATTCAGGAATTCATCCTGCAATCGTTCTTCTTCAATCGCTTTGAAGAACTGTATGGCGGCACGACCGCGGTTTGGACCGCGTCCACGCTCTTTGCCGCCGCCCACCTGCCCAGTCCGGTCCTCACCACCGCGACGCTCATCGGTGCTCTGTTTTTCTGCGAAATGTTCCGTCGTTACCGCAGCATCTATCCGCTCGGGATCGTCCACGCCCTGCTGGGACTGACCATTGCCTTCACCACGCCCGACAGCCTGCTGCACCACATGCGGGTGGGGCTTGGATATCTGCGCTACTAGCGCTGCGGCACTAGGGATGCGGTCAGGGACGACGCTTGCACACTCCGGCCGCAGCTCACGAGTTACACTAGCTTCTAATGGCCCTTCGGGTTTCACAGCTGCGCCGCTGGTTCGCCTTGGGCGCGATTCTGATGATTGCTACGGTCTCGGGAATGTATTTCTATGCGCGCTGGCGCGTGGGCAAGGTCGTCCACGACGTTCCGGCGAAAATGGGCCTGGAGATTCAGCAGACCGCCGAGGGCTTTTCCATCTCCAAGTCGGTGGAAGGCCGCACTCAGTTTAAGGTGAGCGCTTCCAAGGCGGTGCAGCTCAAAGAGGGTGGGCGGGCGCAGCTGCACGACGTCAAGATCGTCATCTACGGCAAGGACGCCAGCCGTTTTGACCGGATTGCCGGGGATGATTTCGAGTACGATCCCGGGTCGGGCGATATCAACGCCAAGGGCAGGGTGTTGATTGACCTGGAAGCGAATCCCGAGGGCATCCATCATTCCGACCAGTCGCCTCCGGAGCAAGTCAGAGCCCCGCTTCATCTCGAAAGCGACGGACTCGCCTTCAACAAGAATACGGGGGACGCTTCCTCCTCGGGCAAAGTCATATTTCAGACGCCGCAGGCGTCTGGATCGGCGGTGGGCATTCAATATGTGGCCAAGACGGGCACGATGAACCTGCTTTCGGCGGTGGTGATGACTGTCAACCGGGCGCAACCGGTGCATCTGGATGCAGATCGGGGCGTCATTACCAAGCAGCCTCATCAGGTCGTGCTCACCTCCGTGCACATGAGCCGGGAACAGCAGGAGGCGTGGTCCGAGCAGGCGACGTTCTTTCTGCGCGAGGATAACACCGTCGACCGCGTTCTTGCCGAAGGCGACGTGAGGACCGAGATTCATGGCAGCGCAGAGACCCACGAGCGTTCCGACCGCGCAGAGATGTGGCTGACCGGATCGCGGAATCTGCTCACCCTGGCCATTCTTACCGGTAACGTGCAACTCAGGAACCAGGGGGCACAGAACCAAAGGACGCAGAATCAGGGCACGCAGAACCGAGACACGCAGAACCCAGCAACGCAAGCCCAGGGAGGGCAGCCCTTTGACGCTGCCGCCGAGCGTGTGACGCTGCATTTTGCCGGGAGCGCCGCCGGGCAGCAGTTGCTCGAGACGGTTCATGCCGAAGACGGCGTGCGCTTGACGCAAAAGAATGTCCGGAGCGGGCCCGGAACGGTGGTGGCTTCGTCGGCAGTTTCATCTTCACCTTCAGCTGTGCCTTCTCCGGCGAAGGCAGGCGAGCAAACTCAAGACATCGAGATGACCGCTCCGGTGATGGACTTCACCGTGAAAGACGGTCGCCTGCTGGAGCGTGCCCAGACCAGCGGACCGCCGCAAATCGTGATCACGCAGCCGGGCGCGAGTCAAAAGACGGTGGTTACCGCCGACAAGTTCACGGCGACATTCACGGACCAGAATCGCCTGGCCACGCTGCACGGAGAACCGGACGCGAAGATTGTCAGCAGCATTGAGGCGAATAAGGCCGACCCGAGCAAGGCCGATACGAGCAAGACCGACGCCAGCAAGATCGCATCCCCCAAGCCCGGCGCTCTGGCGCAGACTGATCGAATATCAACCAGCCGGATGCTGGATGTCATTTTTCTGCCCGAGGGTGGGGTCCGGTCGATCACGCAGACGGGCTCCTTTACCTACGTCGACGGCACGCAAAAGGCTTGGGCGCAGCGCGGAGAGTATACGACCGCCGATCAGCTCATGGTGCTCGTTGGCTCGCCCAGGGCGGTGAACGGCGGCATGACCACGACTGCGCAGACGCTCCGCATGAACCGGGCGACCGGCGACGCATTTGCCGAGGGCAACGTCAAGAGCACGTATTCCGATCTGAAGGCCCAACCAGATGGCGCTATGCTCGCTTCTTCCGACCCGATTCATGTGACCAGCCGCAGCGTGACGGCCCATCGCTCCTCGGCGATTGCCGTCTATAGCGGGGATGCCCGCTTGTGGCAGGACGCCAACCTGGTGGAGGCTCCCACGCTTCAATTTGATCGCGATCACCGATCGCTCTTTGCCCAGGGAGATGCTCAGGGGACTGTCGCGCAACCCGTCTCGACCGTCCTGGTGCAAGTGGACAAGACGGGGAAGGTGACTCCGGTCCACACCACATCCGCGCGTCTGCGCTACACCGATGCGGAGCGGAAAGTTTTCCTGGATGGCGGAGTGACTGCGAAAGGGTATGACGCGACGACGACGGCGGAGCGGATGACGGTCTTTCTGCTGCCGCGAAGCCAGTCACAAGCAGCCACCAGCCTGGTGACCCCAGGGCAAATCGACAAAATCATCGCCGAAGAGAATGTCGTGGTCACGCAACCGACGCGGCGCGCGACCGGCGACCGATTGGTGTACACGTCGGCGGACAACAAGTTCGTCCTGACCGGTGGACCGCCTAGCATTTTTGATGCCGAACAGGGCAAAACTACGGGCAGTTCGTTGACTTTCTTTAGGACCGATGATAGGGTGCTCGTGGAAGGAAAACAAACATCCCCGGCCGTCACTAAGACGCAAGTGGCACGATAAATGCACACGCTGGCCACCGACGAAATTGGGAAATCCTATCGTGGCCGTCGCGTAGTTACCGGAGTCAGCCTTCAAGTTCTGCAAGGCGAGGTAGTAGGCCTGCTGGGACCAAACGGCGCCGGAAAAACCACTTCCTTCTACGCAATCGTAGGTCTGATTCCTCCCGATACCGGCAGGGTGTTGTACGACGACGAAGATATCACTAGCGTTCCCATGTACTTACGGGCACGCCAGTACGGCATCAGCTATCTCCCGCAGGAAGCTTCGGTTTTTCGGAAACTGACGGTCGAAGAGAACATTCTCGCCGTCTTGGAAGTCCAGCCTATTTCCTGGCATGAACGCCGCGAAAAGGCGGAGAAGCTGATTGACCAGCTCGGACTGGAGCATATCCGGCAGAATCGCGGTTATGCGTTGTCGGGCGGGGAGCGGCGGCGGGTTGAAATCGCGCGCTCACTCTGCATCAGCCCAACGTTTATTCTGTTGGACGAACCCTTCTCGGGTATCGACCCGATCGCCGTCCTGGATCTGCAGAAAATCATTTCCGATCTGCGCGCCAGCGGCATCGGAATCCTGATCACCGATCACAACGTCCGAGAAACGTTGTCGGTGACCGATCGGGCATACATCATTAACGAGGGCAGGATTTTCCGCTCCGGTACACCGGAGGAGTTAGGCAGCGATCCGGAGGTACGGAGGGTTTATTTGGGGGAAAGCTTCTCATTAGTGTGAGGACAATCGGGCGATCGGGCCATCGGATGATCGGGTCATTGAAGGTCAAAGGCATTTGAATCTACATGACCCGATGGCCCGATCATCCTTCAGGTTACTAAGGCGTGGCCCCCCTGACCTTTCGTGTTCGCACGGTCTACCTAGGTGCGTGAGAAGCTAATCTTTCCACACCCCGACGTAATAGACAGTTAGGGGCGGCGGGTTAACTGAGAACCGAGAACTGAGGACTTTTTTAGAGAGAAATGGTACTCCTTCAGCACAGATTGAACGTCAAGTTGTCCCAGCGGCAGATTCTGACGCCGGGTCTCGTGCAAATGGTCTCCGTGCTCGCGCTCAACAAGCTCGAGCTCAAAGACATGATCAATGCCGAGATGGTGGAGAACCCGGTGCTGGAAGAGCTGGAAGATGCTGTCCCCATGCTCGATGACGTCGGCCGCCAGGAAGAAGAGCGCGACCGGCTCGCCTCCCAGGCGAATGCGGCGCCCGAAGCAGGTGCGACCATCGCGGATGAGAAGAAGGATCCTTTCGAGGAGATCGACTTTGGTTCGTTCTTCCAGGAGTATCTGGATCCCGGATATCGCAGTTCGGGAGAGATGGAAGAGATCGAGAAGCCTTCGTTCGAGAATTTCCTTTCGAAAGCGGGAAACCTGAGTGACCACCTGTTATGGCAACTGGGCGCGATTTCCGTCCGGCCGCCAGTGCACCAGGCCGCCGAGCTGATCATTGGGAATCTGAACGAAGAAGGGTACCTGATTGCCAGCGACGAAGAACTGCTGGGAATCGCCCCGGTCGCACCCCCCGAAGCAGATGTGGAAGTGGCCGCCAAGATCGTTGGAGAAGCCGAGGCGCTGGGGCTGGCTGTTTCAGAGACCCCCGAAACCTCTGACGACGATACTGATGATCTCCGAGCTTCCGTTCTTGCAGCGGAGGATCTCGCTGGGTTGGAGGCCGGCTATACGGAAAGCGCTGGAGATGAGTTGTGTGATGACGGGGCTCTGCCCCGTCCTGGCGGGGCAGAGCCCCACCACCACACGAGTGTTCCGCAGGACGGAACGCCAGATACTCACCCCGGCATGACACCGGAGGTTCCACTGCCCGCGGCCAGCTATGCAAGCGCAGCCGCCGGAGCGGCGACTGCACCAGCCCGGATTCTGGCGGTAACCTTCTCCGTCGCCGACCTGCACGAAGCGTTGGAAGTTGTGCGCCAATTCGATCCCTCCGGCATTGCCTGTCGCGACCTGCGCGAATGCCTGCTCTATCAGTTGCGCTACCATCTGGAGCAGCTCCATCTGCACAGAAACGGCAATGCCGTCAACGGACAGACGACCGGGCAAACGACTGGACAATCTAGCGGACAAGCGACCGAGCAAACGACTGATCAAGTTCTGCGCGACGCCATTGCCCTCGTCGATCAGCATTTGCGCGCTGTGACTCTAAAGCAATTCAAAGAAATAGCCCGCGCCATCGGGCGTCCCGTCGAGGCAGTGCAGGCGGCGCTCGAGTATGTCCGCACTCTGGATCCCCGGCCGGGTTTACGCTACAACAAGGTTCCGGCGCGGCTGATTGAGCCCGATGTCGCGTTCGTGAAGCACGGCGACGAGTGGCTGGTCATCATGAATGACGAAGACATGCCGCAGTTGCGCCTGAATCCCGCCTACAAGCGCCTGCTGACCCGCGACGGCAATGACCGTGACACGCGCAACTACGTCAAAGATCGCTATAAATCGGCCATCCAGCTGATCAAGAACATCGAGCAGCGCAAGCAGACCATCACCAAGGTCTGCTACTCGATCGTGACCCGCCAACAGGATTTTCTGGAGCGCGGAATCGATCAACTGAAGCCGATGATGATCAAGGAAGTGGCGGAAGAAATTGGCGTGCATCCTTCTACGGTAAGCCGCGCGGTCGCCAATAAATATGTCCATACCCAACAAGGCGTGTTCGAATTGCGGTATTTCTTCTCAGAGAGTGTGCAGGGGCCCGAAGGCGGCGGCACTTCGCTCCTGATCTTGAAACGCCGCGTCAAAAAGCTGATTGAGGAAGAAGATCCGAGCCGGCCGCTGACCGACGAACAGATTACCCGCATTCTGCAATCGCAAGGCATCCAGGTTACCCGCCGCACGGTCGCGAAGTATCGGGAAGATATGAAGATTCCGAGCACACACCAAAGAAGAGTGAAAAAGTGAAGTCAGAAGTAAGAAGTCAAATTGAAAAAGTGAAACCCGCGCGCTCTTACTTCTTCAATTTAACTTCTAACTTCTAACTTTTTGCATCCCGACTCCCACCTCACTGGAGAGTGCAATGAACGTGGAATACACTGCGAGGAAATACGAAATTACTCCCACCGTCCGCAGGGAAGTTGAAACCGGCCTCAACAAGATTCGCAAAATTCTAGGTGACCGATTCGAGAGCAAAGTGATTCTGGCGGTCGAAAAGCGCCGCCACAAAGCCGAAATCACGATCAACCCGCCAAACGGCCCCATTGTCGGGCTGGCCCAGACCACCGATATGATGTCGGCGGTGAATGAAGCTCTCGACCACCTACAGAAGCAGGCGCTCAAATATAAGACGAAGTGGCTAAGCAAAAAGCGCAAGGCGGTCAAGAAGTTTGACGGCCAGTCGTTGGAAGACAGCCTGGAGGCGGCGCTCGGACTGACGGAGAGTGCCACCGTTTCCGTTCTGGTTCATAAATTTCCCTCCGTGGCGCGGACCACCGAAGTGCATCTGGTGCATGGCCAGGACTCGGTTGCGCTTCGTCCGATGACGTTGGAAGAAGCGATCAAAGAGGCGCACTTCCGCGACAAAGATGTTTTTGTGTTCCGCGATCCCAAGGGCACGTTGATGGTGCTGCATCGGACAAGGGACGGCAAGATGGAGCTGATCGAAGCACCGTAGGTAATTGCAGAGGTAAGAGGTCAGATTGCAGAAGTAAGAGGCCCAAGACGCAGTTGGTCTTACCTCTGCAATCTGACCTCTCACCTCTAACCTTGTTTCTCACGCTCCGCTGGTTGCTTCCTGTGCCCACTGCAGCGCCTGCCACCAGGTTGTGGCGACTTCTTCATCGGATAGTTTCATTTGTTTGGCGAGCGCGCTCGATTGCGACCATTGACCCGATTCCTGGGCCAGCATGAGCTGGTACAGCGGCCGGAGGCTGCTTGTCTGCCCGAGCAGAGCCGCTTTGGTTTCCTGCTCCACCGGCAATTGATTGAGCAGCACGTCCATGCTGACCTCAAGGATTGCGTCCATGATGGATAGCAGCCCCATCAGAAACAAATCGGTGTTCGCTTGCAGCCGGTTGGAGAGCAGTTCGCAAAAACGGGCGCGAGCCAATCCCATCAACACCAGTTCGCTGCAGGTTTCCTCGGCTGCGCCCAGGGTGACGACCAGCCGGATCCAACGCCGCAGCTCTCGTTCCCCCAGAACGGCCATGGCATGGCGGATCGACTTGACTTGGAGTGAAAATCCAAAGACCGGAGAATTCAGGTAGCGCAGCAGCCGGTATGAAATCGAGGCTTCTTGTTTGAGCATCTTTTCAAGTTCATGCATGTCGATTTCCGGGCGTGAGACTATTTCGAGCAGCCGCACATAGTGCAAGCGGCTGGCCGGGACTTCGCGGCCAACCACCAGTTCGGGGCGGCAGAAAAAATATCCCTGAAAATAGACGAATCCCATGTCACGCGCCTGATGAAACTCGTGGGGCGTTTCGAGTTTTTCGGCCAGCATCTTGCACTTTGGGGACCCGAACCGACGCATCATGCCCGCCCGTTCCTCGGGCCGGGTTGCCCGGATGTCGACTTTTATGATGTCGGCAAACTCACAAAGCGGCAGACGCGGGTCGTTGGGCGCGAAGTCATCGAGGGCGATGAGATAGCCGGCTGCTTTCAGCCGCTTGCAGGCGGCGATGACGCGGTCTTCGGGCTCGACCGTCTCCAGAATCTCGGCCACAGTCTGGCTGGGCGGCAGCAACGTGATCAGATCCTTGAACAGAACCTCACGGGTGCAGTTCACGAAGGCGCGGCGGTTGTCGCAAAGCGTGTCGATGCCATAAAGCAGCGAGCTGTCCAGTGTGGAGCGAGCGGCGAGTTCGGGATCAGCGTTGAAGAAGTTTTCGACACCGTTTCGGAAAAGAATTTCGTACCCGAACACATTCAGCGCGCGGTCAAAGATTGGCTGGCGGGCAACGAAGCGCTGCCCGGGAAGCGCAAGCGACTTCGATGCAGGGGTTTTCTCTTTAGCTGGAGCAGGTTTCACCCCTATTCTATCGGCGTTGCCGCGAAGGAACTTCAGGCGAAACTACGGGGCTGTCACCCTCGCGGAAATAAAGGGTTCAGCACCGGCGGCCTGCTTCGCAGCGGAGAATATCCAAAGCAGGGAATATACAAGGCGCACCTTCGTAATGCCCAGATGTGGAAAACTAAAGGCACTCCCCCCTTGCGCAGTGGGCGGTTTCATGAGTAACATCAAGGTGTTCCCAATGGCCATGCTTCCAGGCTGGCCGTTTGCGCCAAGCAAAAACTCCAGGCGCCTAGATAGCTTGAACATCGACATCGAGAGTTAAACATCGAGAATTAGACATCGAGAGTTAAACATCGTTTTCGCATAGCATCCAGCCGATGTGGGGTTTGGTCAGCCGTAGCGATTTTGCAGTGAGCCACGCGTGCAGTCAGCCACGCGTTGCGCACACGTTTAGTTTCAAAGATGGGCTTCAGATATTAACTTCAAGAGATTAACTTCGGGGATCAACTTCGAAGCTTAACAAGAGAAAAAAATTATGAATGCAGGACCCGGACATTCCTCAGCAGGTGGAGGAAGACACAAACGGCGCCGTGGACGGCGTCCGCCAAGACGAGGCGCGGGCGGCCCCATGGGCCGCGAACGCCAGGAGCACCAGGGGATCTTTACCGCTCCCATGGATCACAGCTACCGCGCCAATATGGGCCCGGACGGCGGCGGCAATGGCAACGGCAACCGGCCGCGACGGCCCGGTTTTTCCGCCTCCTACCCGGTGGTCGATCCCGAGCCTCTGCCCGCCCCACGAGAAGATGCGGCTTCGCGCGTCTTCGCTTTTGTCGAAGACCTGTTCTTCCTGAGCAAGATTCAGGATACCGGCCGCAAGATGAACGTGAAGGTCGAGTTCGTGAAGAACGAGAAGGAACTCGCCGACCGCATGAAGAGCAATGGCGAAGAAAAGCCTTCCCTCATCATCTTCGATTTGAACAACGCCAACGCCAAGCCTTTGACCCTCATCCCGAAACTGAAGAGCAAGCTGAAGAAGGGCACATCGATCATTGGATTTCTCTCGCACGTGCAGGGCGACCTGAAGCAGAAAGCCCACGAAGTAGGCTGTGACATGGTGTTGCCGCGCTCGGCGTTTTCGCAGAATCTGCCCCAGTTGCTGCGCCGCCACGGCACCGTCGAATCCGATTCCGGCGCCGCCGACTAGGATTCGGAACAGGATTGCAGAGGTAACGCCCTTCGAAATGCTGGCCTCCACTGGCGGGGTTTCACCTCTGCAATCTGACCTCGAACCTCTAACCTCTCCCTTCCCCTGATACAATTTCGCCGTGTTCCCTCACAAAATTCTGATTGCGACGTCGGCCTTGGTTGCGGCAAGCTTCGGCCAACAGCCTCCCGCTCAACAGACGCCTCCGGTGAAAGTGAACGTCCTCAACGTGTGCGCGCCCTCCGCCGACGAGCAGAAGGAATTGTCGTCGGCGCTAGGTAAAGTACCGGAAAAGCCGGCTTTCGCCGCGGACTACGAAGTGTCTCGCGGACATTCCACGCTCGATCCGAGCACTCCCATCCCCGGCATGCAGCCCTTGCCGCCTGGAGCGGTCTCGGCGGCTGACTGGGTCCGGGTTCGGCGCGAGTTCCCCGACGCGACCCTGTTCAGCAACGTGCAATACTCGTTCAGCGTGGATGCGACGAATATGGTGGAGACGCTCGTGCTGCGGGTGCGCGATCAAAAAGATCTGCTGCAAGTTGCGATCGAGGACAGTGCGTCCGCAGTTGCTTCCGCGACCGCGATGTTGTCTACGAGTACGCCGGTTTCGCGAGTCAAACTGGAGCGTTTCGGGAAAGCGTCGGTGGTGCTGGCGCGGTGCGGGGGAACGGAAGGAAATCCAACCACCGATCAGAGCGCCTACGCCCCGATCTTCCAGGCCGCTTCTTCGATTATGGAGCGCTATCGCGACGCCCTGGGCGCGCGCAAGATGGTGCCCCAGGAACTGGCGCGCCTGGGCGTAAAAACTTCGGCTCCAACAACGACCAAGTCGGGCAGCAGCAAGAAGACCCCGTAGTTGCTGGTGGAGGGGCGGGCGTCTCGCCCGTCCGCCAGGCGGGGCGCACGGCGCTCCACCAGCGAACTGAAGCGAAATCTATTTTTCAGAATCTAACCACCAGTTACTGTTTTTCGAGCACGGTTTCTTACCACTATGGATATACGCAATGTTGTGATCATGGGCTCCGGATGCGCCGGCCACACGGCCGCCCTCTACAGTGCCCGCGCCAACCTCAAGCCGCTCGTAATCGAAGGCCATGAACCGGGCGGACAACTGTCTATGACCACGCTGGTGGAAAATTTTCCCGGTTTTCCTGACGGCATCCAGGGGCCGGAACTGATCGAAAACATGCGCAAGCAAGCCGCGCGCTTCGGCGCTGAATATCGCATTGGCCACTTGGTCAAAGCCGATTTGAGCAAACGTCCCTTCGAATTAAGCTTCGGCAAAGAGACCATTCATACCCGCACGCTCATTATCGCCAGCGGAGCCTCCGCGCGCTGGCTGGGTCTGCCGAGTGAGCACGCGCTGATCGGCCACGGCGTTTCTTCCTGCGCCACCTGCGATGGCTTCTTTTTCTCGGGTAAGGAAATTGCGGTGATCGGCGGCGGCGACTCCGCCATGGAAGAGGCCACCTTCCTGACGCGCTTCGCCAGCAAAGTGACGCTCATCCATCGTCGCGGACAGTTTCGCGCTTCGAAAATCATGCTTGATCGCGCCCGCGCAAATCCAAAGATCGCATTTCTAACCGACACCGTGGTCGACGATGTTCTGGACGCCAGCAAGAAGGAAGTTACTGCCCTGCGTCTGCGCAATCTGAAGACCGGCGAAAGCTGGGAATTTCCGACGAGCGCAATGTTTCTGGGAATCGGCCACATTCCCAATGCCAAGATTTTCGAAGGCCAGCTCGAAACCGATGCGGATGGCTATTTGGTCACGCATAAGAATGTCTTCACCAAAGTGCCGGGCGTCTTTGCCTGCGGCGACGTGCAGGACCGCCGCTACCGCCAAGCCATCACTGCTGCGGGTTCGGGCTGCATGGCGGCATTGGAAGTGGAGAAATTTCTGGAAGAAGAAGGTCACTGAGCGGCGAACAACCGCCGACCAGCGGTTCTATGCAATCCTGAAATCCTGAGGTGAAACCATGAACTATCGTTTGTTTGGAAACAGCGGCCTTCGAGTTTCCGAAGTATCGCTCGGCACCATGACCTTCGGAGAAGACTGGGGATGGGGCACGGCCAAAGATGAAGCGCGCAAGATTTACGACGCCTATCGCGAGGCCGGCGGAAATTTCGTCGATACGGCGAACCTGTATACCAACGGAACCAGCGAAACCCTAGTCGGTGAGTTCATTCGCGATCACCGGCAATCCGTTGTTCTGGCTACCAAGTACACCAATGCCATGGCAGGGAACGATCCCAATGCGGCCGGCAATCATCGCAAGAGCATGGTGCAGGCGCTCGAAGCCTCGCTGCGGCGCTTGAAAACGGATTACATCGATCTTTATTGGCTGCATATCTGGGATCAAATGACTCCCGTCGAAGAAGTCATGCGGGCATTCGATGACCTGGTTCGTCAAGGCAAAATTCTCTACATAGGAGTTTCGGATGCGCCGGCATGGTGGATCGCGCAGGCCAACACGCTCGCCGAACTGCGAGGTTGGACGCCATTCATCGGGCTGCAGATCGAATATTCGCTGGCCGAGCGCACCGTGGAGCGTGAGCTCATCCCCATGGGCAAAGCTTTCAAACTCGGGTTAGTCGCCTGGTCGCCGCTGGCCGGCGGTCTGCTGAGCGGCAAGTACCATTCCGGGGGCGCAGCGGACGCGAGGTATTCGAGCGATATGGCCAAGGCTTTCATGCGCACCGGGGAGCGGCCCGACCGAATCGTGGCCGCGCTCAACAAAGTCAGCCAGCAGGTAGGCCGCTCGTCCGCACAGGTTGCTCTCGCTTGGCTGCGCTACCGCGATATTCCGGTCATCCCAATCGTCGGAGCGAGGCGCGTGTCGCAGTTGCAAGATAACCTCGCCAGTCTGGAGTTGGATTTGTCGCCCGAGCAGGTTTCCACTCTGGATAAGGCAAGCGCCATAGAGATGGGCTTCCCCCACGATTTTTACGAGAATGAAACGGTGAAGACAGTCGCGTACGGAGGATTGCGCAATAAAATCCTCGCCGCCTGAGCTCGGGTGGTGACGGGGCTTTGCCCCGTCCAGCCGAGCAAAGCTCGGCTCTCGCCCGCGCCGTGGCCAGTGCTAATGCTAAGCACCGGCCGCCTTCAGCACGCGCTTCCGAGTGGCGGCCGGCAGCGTCTCGCAAGCCGTCCGCAGCACCAGCCGTGGCGCCGTTTTTCGTATCTTTATCAAATATGGCACGGTCCGCTTGGCATCGGCCTTGGCCGTCTCGCGCAACAGCCAGGCCAACCCCTTCAGGACCATGTCGTCGTCTTCTTCGTTCTGCAGCAATTGATTCGAAAGGCGCACGATTTCCGCAAAGAACTGATGCTCGCGCGCTCCCCGGATCAGCGCCACACAAGCCGCACGCCGCCGCCAGCGGTTCGGCGATTTCGCCCACCGAAAAACCTCGCGGCAACGGCCAGCATCGACAGCCACCATCGGCGCCAGCAGATCATGCACCAGCGCGTCGTGATCCGCCCAACTGGATACACGGTCGAGCCACGAAGCGAGGAGCTCGAATTCATCGTCGCCAAGATTCTTCGTTTGTTTCTCGAGCAGGAAGACGGCGAATACCTTCTCCTCAAGATTCCGGCCAGAGAAAAGCTTGTCGGCTACTTGCACCACGAAATCCATACCCCGTTCGCGTGCGATGCTGCGCCGCAACTGCACTGCGGCTTTTCTCAGCGCGGCGGTGTACCATCCGTGCGATTTGATTTCATCCTTGAAGAACCACTGCACACCCTCAGCATGTTCAGTCGAGCCGCCATCTTTCAGCATCCGGCGGATTTCATCCGCGACCTGGCTGGCCGTCATTTTGCGCCGAGGCATGTTCGTCTTTATTCCGCCCCCGCACCTGCATCGCTCGTCCGCGCTATCTTGTCATAAATCCAAAGCAGCACTGCTGTGACGAGTCCGACCGCCGTCACACTCCACCAGATCCGCTCCGGCTGATGCGTGACCTCCCCAAAGTGATGAACCAGCGTCCCGCCAAACCAGCCCCCGATCAGCGATCCAATGCCGATGGGCAGGAATGCGAAGCCCATGTACGTCCCTTGCTCACTGGGAGGCGCGAGCCGTGAAATGTATTCGTAGTAACGCGGAGCCTGAATGATTTCGCCGAGCGCGAGCACAAACAGCGAAAGCACCGCGCCCCAGATCGTCGGCCGCAGTGCAAGAATCAACCACGAGACCGAAGTGATCACCGTGCCCAAAATCACGGCCTGGAATGCCGGAATCTTGCGCGTCAAGTAATTCACCACGAGCGTAAGGCAGATCACCGTCAGCCCGTCGGTCACCAGAATGATCTCGACATCGGCGCCGGAGTTGATATAGCCGTGAATGTATCCGGGCAAACTGATGTACTGCTGCCAGAACACCACCCAGTAGCCGGTGAACAGCACCAGGAACCACATGAACCGGCTGATCCCAGCGAGCACAAGCGCAAGCAGTCCTGCCCAGATCCACCAGGGCACGGAGTACTGGGGATAGATCATCAATCCAACGCGCAGCAACAAGGCGACCAGCAGCACAGGCAGAACCAGCCGGTAATTGCCCACCACGATGCAGAAGTTCCGCGCGACGGTGGCGATCGAAGGCGGAGGCGCGTCGCCAGCTTTGCGCGGCTCGCGGAAAAAGATGATGACCACAAAGAACATGGCGAAGACGCTGAGCGCCGCGATGCGGTACACGTTCTCGACTCCCAGGTGGCGATGAGACCAGGAGGCGAACAAAGGGCCGAGAGCGCCGCCGATGTTGACCATCGTGTAATAAATCGAGTAGCCGATCGAGCGCACGTTCTCCTTGGAAGCCCGGGCCGTGGTCCCGACGACACAAGGCTTTACCAGGGACACGCCCAGCGCGGGCAGAATCAGAATGCAGCCGACAAACAATCCCAGGGGCACGGCGTTGCGCACCGGCGCCAGCCATGACGCTCCAATCGAACCGATCAGAAAATATGCGGCGGCAAGAATCAGGTACGCCATCGACAGCGCGCGGCGAAAGCCGAGACGGTCAGCCGCCGCGCCGCCGAAGATGGCGAGAAACCACACCATGCCGCCGAACAAGCCGGTCAGAGTTCCAGTTTGCTCGGTCGAAAAATTCAGCTTCTCCTGCAGATAGAGCGCCAGAGAAGCGAAAGCCCCGTAATAAGAAAGACGTTCGAAAATCTCACTGATATTCGCGACCCAGAAGGGTCGTTCGAACCCGGTGCGGATTTCCTGGAAACGTTCAGAGAAGGTCAAGCTGGCTCCTGATGCGGCGGCGCTAAGTGCCGTGTCTTGCGGACGAATGTTAGTCGTCACCCACGCGTCGAAAACACTTTAGCCTAGAAACCCACTGCACGCCCAGAGTTTTTCAGCCGCCTAAGACGGGGCAAGCCCCGTCTCTACTCGCGTTTCGTGCGCTCCCCGAAGATCGCCGTGCCCACGCGCACGCACGTAGCTCCCTCTTCGATCGCTACCTCGAAATCGTGCGACATGCCCATGGAGAGAAGTGCCATGCCGATTTTCGGCAGCCCCCGTGCGGCGATGCTGTCCCGAATCTGGCGGAGTTGGCGAAAGTAGCCGCGCGAGCCCTCGGGATCTTCGGTGTAAGGCGGGACTGTCATCAGGCCACCAATTTTCAGATTCCCCCATCGCGGCCCGCCTAGCAGAATCTGCTGCAGTTCATCCGAACCTGGAGCAACTCCGCTCTTTGCCTTCTCGCCACCGACATTGATTTCGATCAGTACAGATAATATCTTGCCCGCGCCTTCCGCGGACGCGTTCAGCTTCTCCGCCATCCGAAATGAATCGACCGAATCTACAGCGTCAAACAACTCCGCCGCCTTCGCGGCTTTATTTGTCTGCAGATGTCCGATCAGGTGCCATTCGACGTCAGGCAAATCGCGCACCGCGTCGGCCTTCGCGGCAAACTCCTGCACCCGGTTCTCGCCGAAAACTCGCAGCCCGGCCGCGTACGCCTCGCGGATACGGTCCACAGCGAACGTTTTGCTGACGCCCATCAGGGTGATTTCGTCCGGATTGCGACCCGCCCGGCGCGCCGCTGCCACGATGCGCTCCCACACGCGGACAATATTTTCCGCAATCGACATAAGTAAAGTCACGAAGGACACAAAGTATCACGACGGAGAATTGTTTTTTGGCGTCGGCAGCATCGCCCGGGCCGAGCTGCGCTCGGCTTGGACGGGCGGGGCGCCCGTCCCCACACTAAGGTCTTCTTACATCATGCCGACCGGTGGAGCGGGTTCATTGGGATCGCCTGCGCTCGTCAGCGGAATCCGAATCATGATTCCTGCCAATCCCGCCATTACGACCAGTCCCACGAGATACGAAGGATGATCAAGTATCTGCGGTATCGCCCAGTTGCGGCTCTTGGCGACGGCTACGATTCCGGCCCAAACCAAGCCGAGCAGGGATTCTCCGACGATCAGCCCGGAAGCGGTGAGCACCCCGGCGTTTTCGACCCGCGCCATTTGCGCGGAATTGAAACCGCGCCGCTTGGCGAGCCAGTCTCCCAGGGCGCGGAAAACTCCGCCCAGAAAGATTGCGAAAGTGGTCTCGAAGGGCAAGTACATTCCGACCGCCACCAGCATGGGGCTACGCACCTGCATCATGATCATGGCAATGCCCATGAAGACGCCTACCACCACCAGCGGCCACGGCATGTCGCCGCCCACCACCCCAACCGCCAGCGTGGCCATGAGTCCGGCCTGCGGCGCCGCGAGCTCACGGCTGCCAAAACCGAATGACTTATTCAGCAGCGCCACCGGAAAGTACATAACCAGACTCGCCACTACCACAGCAATCAATTCGGCCATCTGAATTTTGCGCGGAGTGCCACCGAGAATGTAACCGACTTTGAAGTCCTGCAACAGCTCACCGGCGACGGCTGAGGAAACACAAACCACCGCAGCCACGCTCAATACGGCCAGTACGCCCGACGGTCCGGAGACTCCCAGTGAAACCATGAGCAGGGCGGCGATGAGGAGGGTCGAAAGCGTCAAGCCTGAAATCGGGTTATTCGAAGAACCGATCATGCCGACGAGGTTTCCGGAAATCGTGGCGAAGAAAAAGCCGACTACCAGCAACACCGCCGCCGCCAGAATTGCCGGCCACACCAGACCGGTGAGATACACATAGAGCACGCACATGAAGACGAACATGAGCGCAATCAAGCCAAAAACGACTTTCGAGCTCATATATTGCTCGGTGCGCGAGAGTTGGGCCCGCTGGTCCGCCGTCTGGCGTAAGTCGCTGATCGCTTTGCCGAAGCCCGCCGTCAGGCTCTTGCCCATTTTGAACAACGTATAAGCCGCTCCCACCAGCATTCCGCCCACGGCGATGGGACGCACCACGAACTTCCACACCGCATACGCCATGACCGTCCAGTCATCCGGCGTATTTGCCGGGAGGTATTGCCTGATCTGCGGCCCCAGAAAATAAATGAGCAGCGGAACCATCAATCCCCAGGCCAGTACGCCGCCCGCGAACTGTATGGAGGCGAGTCGAAGCCCGATGATGTATCCGACGCCCAGATAAGCGGGACTTACGCTAGGCGCTGCGAACGTACTCGTCCCGCCCGCCGCCACGATATTCTTGCTTCCGGCAAGACCCAGCCGCACCTGGGTGCGTCCCAAACTCCCCACCGCAAAAGTAAAATCCTTGCCGGCGGCGAAGAGGCCGAAGCTTCCCAGGATGTATACAAGTCCGCCCACCCCTATGTTCCAGAAAAGGTACTTCGCCGCTTGCGCGCCGCGCTGTCCAGCCTTGTGAATCTCCGAGGCCGCCACCGATTCGGGGAAGGGAAGCTCAGGATCCTCCACCATGACTCGCCGCACTAAAGAGATAAAGAGGACTCCGAGGATGCTTCCGACCATGATCAACGCGGTCGACTTCCAGTACGAATCGAACGACCAGAAGTTCGGCCAGACACCGGCGAGTACGAATGCCGGAAGTGTGAAAATCGCCCCCGCCGCCACCGACTCCCCGATGGAGCCGGCGGTTCGAGCAATATTTTCTTCCAGCAGCGATCCCTTCCAGGCCCGCAGGACCGCCATCGAGATGACCGCCGCCGGATACGTTGCCGCGATGGTGATGCCGGCGCGCAAGCCGAGATACGCGTTGGCCGCGCCCAGAACAACCGTCAGGATCAGACCCAAAAACATTGCCCGGAATGTGAACTCCTTCATTTGCATTGTTTCCGGAACGTAGGGGCGATGTTTACGGATAGTTCCTGGGGCATCCCCCGCGGGAGCGCTCATAGGGTCCTCGTGGTTACTAGGAATTTCATAGCAGATTAACAGTAGCTGCGACGGCGCACCTTACCATGCCGAAAGGCAGATTTACAAGCCCAGCCTGCTACTTATGAAAATTGGGTGAGTGGAGAAGACGCTTCTTACCCCCAACTTTTATCTGCAACGTTGTGTCTTAGTCGGGGTTAGAATGGTGTTCTCCCAGGAGGTGTTCCTTGACCCTCGTTGCCAGATCCTCTTGGAGCCGGTTTTTTGAAGAGTTCTATTGCCGCGGATGTGGTTTTCAAGAGGCGGTGCGCTCCCGCCCTCGTGGTTTCTTTGAAAAGCATGTGCTTCCGTTTTTGTGGTTGCAAGTAGTTCGTTGTGACCGCTGCTATCACCGGAGCTATGTCTGGTGCACCATTCCGGTGCTCGAACGCTTTCCAGCCGACCGCAAACAATCGCAGAGTGAAAGGGCAGGCGGTTCGAAGTCCGATGACCGCGTTGCATAGCGACATGCGCGACGGCTATACTGACTCCGTAGCCCGGCGAAGCGTCGTCGGCCGGCCGGGTGCGGGAGGCCGTCTTCAGCAGTAGCAGTACTGGGTTTCGAATACGGGCTGCCCAGGGCCAAGCGGCGGATCATGAGTTGGCAAGGCATGGGTTCGCCGGTTGGCCTGAGCGAGTTGCTGCGACTTTATTCTTCACGTTTTTTCCCGCCGATTGCCGTATCTGTGGTTCTCCACTCCTTAGAGTTTCCCGACTTCCGGTTTGTAACGCATGTCTGCTCGCCCTTCGACCGCTGCAGGGGTCGTACTGCACCGTTTGCGGAGAAGCGCTGCATCTTGCGGCCGCTATTGATTCGTTGGCGGACCGCGGCAAGAGTGAGACACGGTGCCCGCTCTGTCAGCGCGCCAATCCTCCGTTTGAGCGAGCGGTCGCCTACGGCGGCTACGACGGCGGGTTGCGCGACCTGATCCATGTGCTCAAGTTCCAGCAGGTCCGTCCCGCAGCGGCGATTCTGGGACGCATGCTGGCCGCGACCATTGCCAACCTGGAACAGGCGATGCCGGTGGGCACAATTGCCGTCGTGCCCGTCCCCCTGTACACGCGCAAACAAGGCCAGCGCGGATTCAACCAGGCGGAGTTGATCGCACGAAGCGCGCTGAAGCAACTCTCGCACCCGAAAAGATCTAACCTGAAAAGATCTGCCCCGAAAAGATTTGAATTGTGCACGGGAGTTCTGCTGCGGCGCCGCGAGACGGGGAGCCAGATTGGACTGACTCGTCATCAACGTCGGGAAAACCTGCGTGGCGCTTTTGCGGTGAGCGATCCCGCGCGAATATTGAACTCCAACGTCTTATTGGTCGATGATGTCTATACCACCGGGACCACGGCATCCGAGTGCGCGCGGGTTCTACGCCGCGCGGGAGCAGCACGGGTGTGGGTGGCGACGGTAGCCCGCACGTTGAAGATTACCGATGGCATCTCGTTGGCTGGGCACCTTCCGGAGGATACTTCGGTTGAAGGGAATGAGGATCGTGTGGTGGCGGGGCTCTGCCCCGCAACGGCGCGGAGCCCCGTCACCACACGATCCGCGAAAGCGGCGCACGGCTAGAAATCATGTCCTTGCGATTTCACAATTTCGGTGGAAGCATGCGGTCGCACCTTCCGGCGTCGATGCTCGCCTCCGGCATGCACCAGGAAAGTGATGGCCATGCTCTGCACCTGCCCGTGCTGGTGCTGAATGCCTCTTACGAGCCGATCAATGTTTGCGCCGCGCGCCGCGCCATCGTGCTGGTGTTGAAGGGCGTTGCCATGACCGAAGAAGAAAACGGACACTTTCTGCACGCTGCCCGCGTTGCCATGCGCGTGCCCTCGGTCATCCGTCTGCTGGAATATCGCCGGATTCCGCATCAGTCGCGCGCCCTCTCGCGGAAAAACATTCTGCTGCGCGACCGCAACACATGCCAGTATTGCAGCACCACGCTGCCCTCCGGTGAACTTACGCTCGACCACGTGATTCCGCGTTCCCGCGGCGGCCTCTCCACCTGGGAGAATCTCGTCGCCTGCTGTCATCCCTGCAACCGCCGCAAAGGCAACCAGCTTCCGCACGAAGCCAACATGAGGCCCGCGCGCGAACCCCGCTCCTTCAATCTCCACACCAGCCGCCACATCATGCGCCTGATGGGGCACTCGGATGATAAGTGGAGAAAGTATTTGTTCTATTGAACGGTTGAAAGTAGCGAAGCAGGTCTTAGGCACTAAATAATCAAATTGTCATCCTGAGCGAAGCGAAGGACCTGCTGTCTCCAGCGCCGGCAAAAAGCAGGTCTTTCGCTTCGCTCAAGATGACAATTTACAGCGGATTCCGCACCTCACTTACCCCGAAACAGCAACGGCGCGAAGTGCGCAACATTATCGCGCCAGACCATCCAGGTATGCATGCCGGGCCAGGAGTCCGCTCACTGGGGCTTCGGCGGCTCAGCCGGCTTCTGATCCCCTGGCTGCGGCTCCGCCTTTTGCACTTCCTGGCCATCGAAGGTGATTTTCGACTTCGATCCGAAGCGCCGGTAGTTCGCGTATTTGATGATCTCGCGGATCTTTACGTCCTGCAGGGAGAAGTGGAGCGTATCCTCGGCGCGCGTGTAGGTGGGGAACCAGTACTCACCGTCAATCTGTTCGCGGTAGGTGGTGAACTTGGGAAACAGGTTCTCGTTGTTCTTCCCCTTGTGGATGTCGGGTACGGTCTTACCATAAGTCTTCACGATCTGAAAATCGCGATCGTCCACCCAGATTCGTCCCGAGAAATAGCGCCTGTTTTTCACGATCTGCTTCGGGCCAATGTCGAATACGTAGGTGTTCAGTTCATCCTGCTTTTGCTGACCGATGTACAGAATGTCGTACTCGCCAATTTCATCCGAGGTCAGCACGAAGGGGAGGCGGTTCTCGATGTCGTCGATATCTTCCTGGGTCATCTGAATCCGTTGCAGCGTATTCTGCGGCGCAAAGACCACGTTCTTGAACTTGCGCCCCTTGTCGTCGAAAGTCACATCGAACACGTATTGGTAGGTGCCATCGATCGTGTCGCCGTCGAGCGTCATTACCTTCACATCCTGCCGGTAGGTGTACTGTTCGCGTGCTTCCCTGAATAGTTTCTCCTTGGCGGCAAAGCGCTTGATGATTTCGTCGACGGTGATCCCTTTCGGTTCGGATTTGTCGAGAGGGCCATCCTGGGCGGGTGCCATCGCGGGCAACATCATGACGAGAATGACGGCCGGCAACGCAACGCCAAACAGTTTTGCCAGAGAAAAAGAAAAAAGCGAGCGGGAGGCTAGCCGCGCAGGTCGGGACGGGAATCTCATAGAACCTATTCTAACGAAAGGGAGCACGGAACGTTAACGGCAGCCTCCACCCCCGGAGCCGCCGTGCAAACGGCTCTTAGGAGGGGGTGGAAGACTGCAGTTCTGCCTACTTCATTCGATGCGGCAGGCGTCTGAAAGTTAGCGGGATTTACTTTTCTTTACTATTGCGTCTTTTGAGGAGCGACGGGCGCCTTCGCCCGTCCAGTTGGTCGCCGCGCGCTTGCACTTTAGCGCGCGTTCCCCATGGCCTTGGCCATTCCCCACTCCACCACTCCCGGAAATAGCTGGTAAAGCTTTATGACCGGAATCATGGTCCAGGGCACGATGACCTCGCGTTTTTGCTTGCAATATCCCCGATAGGCGGCTTGCGCCACCCGCTCTGCGGTGATGCCCCGCACCGATTGCGGACGGACGTTGCCCTTCCGGTCGGCGACCACATGCGCGCCGAAATCGGTGCTCACATATCCGGGGCAAACGGTCAACAGGTTGATATTGTCGCGTTTCAACTCCAGTCGCGCGCCTTTTCCGATAGCGTTTACCGCGAATTTGCTGGCCGAGTACAAAGCCATGTAGGGCACCGGAATGTGTCCGGCAACGCTCGAAATGTTGATAATGCTGCCGCCGCCTGCCGCGCGCATGGCCGGCACCACCGCCTGTATGCAGGCGATCGCCCCAAAGAAATTGGTTTCGAACAATTCGCGCAATGCCGACGTCTCCATATCGGCGACCGTGTCGCGGATACCCACGCCCGCGTTATTCACCCACACATCCACGCGATTGAAGTTATGGAGCGTTAACGCCAGCGCACGATCGATTTCTTCGCGATTGCGGACATCGCACGCCATAGCGAGCGTGCGGTCAGTGTGGCCGACCCGGTTGCGGGCGGCCTCGGCGCGGCTGGCATCGCGCGACAGCAACACCACACTGGCACCCGCGTCGGCAAAAACTTTGGCAATCGCTTCCCCAATTCCCATGGAAGCTCCGGTTACCACCGCGACTTTTCCGTCCATCTCCATGGGGACCCTTGTATCGCGTGGCGAACGTCAAGTCAAACCCCAGTTCTCAGTTCCCAGTTCTCAGAAAGACCCAACGACCATCCCGTTCTCACTGAGAACTGTGAACTGAGAACTTCTTATACACTGGAGGCGCCGTGAGTTCGCTGATGCCCATCTTTCCGCTCGAACTCGTACTCCTCCCCGGAGTTCCGTTGCCGCTGCACATCTTCGAACCGCGATACAAGGAGATGATTGCGGAATGCCTGGACCAGAAAAAACCGTTTGGAGTGGTGCGAGCTTCTTCTGACGGAGTTGCCGACATCGGCTGCACCGCCGAGATCATGTCGGTTACCAAGAAATATGACGACGGGCGCATGGACATCCTGACCCGCGGCGTCGAACGCTTCGAAGAGATCCAGGTCAACCAGGAGCGCTCGTTCTTGCAGGCCGAGATTTCGCTGGTGCAGGACGAAGATGACGATGAAGACACAGACAAAGACGAACCCGGCCAGCCGATGGCCGAGATGGTGACGCAGGCCGTGCGCTTGCACGCCGAGATCGCGAAGCTCGCCGGGACAGAGCCCTCCGGACCCGACGAGCAAGCCGCCAATCTTTCCTTCTTGCTCGCAGGATCGCTCCCGCTCGACCTCGACTTCAAGCAGAGCCTGCTCTCGACCCTGTCGGAAGCAAAACGTCTGGAAGCGGTGATCGGCTATCTCGAAGCAATTCTGCCCGGACTGCGGCGAGCGGCCAAGGCACGGTGGAATTAATATTGCGTAGGGACAGCCGCCCTCGGCTGTCCAGGCGAGCACAGCTCGACTGGGGTTTTCGTGTTCCATCCACGCTCTCACAGAGATGGGCGGGCTTCGCCCCGCCCGGACAGCCGAGGGCGGCTGTCCCTACGTGGGAGTTGCTTGGTGCGGCGGTATAATCGGCGTAAGGTCGTTCCTCGGAGGTTCCCACCATGAGTTCCGCCCGGACTCTCGGCGAATTACGCCAAAGTCCTTTTACTGAACAGCGTCTCAGCGCGCGCCGCGTGAAAGATGAGTTGCGCGAGAACCTGATGGCGCGGCTGCGCGAGGGCGCACCGCTATTTCCGGGGATCGTCGGTTACGACGACACGGTTGTGCCGCAGATCGTGAACGCCATTCTCTCGCGCCACAATTTCATTCTTCTCGGCCTGCGCGGGCAGGCGAAGAGCCGCATTCTAAGGGCGATGACGGCGCTGCTCGATCCGCAGATGCCTTACGTCGCGGGCTGCGAGATTCACGATAACCCGTATGCCCCGATCTGCCGCCGCTGCCGCGAACTCGTGGCGAAAGAACAAGACGCCACACCCATCGCCTGGTTGACGCCCGATCACCGCTACGTCGAAAAGTTAGCCACGCCCGATGTCACCATCGCGGACCTGATCGGCGATATCGATCCCATCAAAGCGGCTCGCGGCGGGCATGAACTATCCAGCGAGTTCACCGTGCATTACGGATTGCTGCCGCGCGCCAACCGTGGAATCTTTGCGATCAATGAATTGCCCGATCTCGCCGGCAAGATTCAGGTCGGGCTGTTCAACATCATGCAGGAAGGCGACGTGCAGATTAAGGGATATCCCATTCGCCTGCCGCTCGATGTCGCGATCGTGTTCAGCGCGAACCCGGAAGACTACACCGCGCGCGGCAAGATCATTACGCCGCTCAAGGATCGCATCGGGTCGGAGATCCGCACCCACTATCCGGCGACGGTGGAAGAAGGCATCGCGATTACCGCGCAGGAAGCCTGGATAGCGCGGGACGGCTCGCGCCTCCAGATTCCGAACTATGTCAGCGAAGTGATCGAGCGCATCGCCTTCGCGGCGCGCGATGACAAGAAAGTCGACAAACGGTCGGGCGTGAGCCAGCGCCTGCCGATCTCAGCCATCGAGAACGTAGTATCGAATGCCGAGCGCCGCGCCCTGACCCATCAGGAAAAATTGATCGTGCCCCGCATCAGCGACATCTACGCGGCCTTGCCGGCGATCACCGGCAAACTGGAACTCGAGTACGAAGGCGAGATGAAGGGCGCCGATCACGTGAGCCGCGAGTTGATCCGCACCGCGATTGCCAAGACTTTCGATACGTATCTGCACGGCGTCAGCCTGAATCAGGTGGTGCAGTGGTTCGATCTGGGCGGCGAAATTCAACTCAGCGACAATGCCGGAGCACGCGAAGTGCTCGAAGGCCTGATCCAAATTCAGGGCCTGATGGAAAAACTGAGCAAGCTGAACGTCGGTCCGAAAGATAGCCCCGAGATGCAAGTGTCAGCCGCGGAGTTCGTCCTGGAAGGCCTGCACGCGCACAAGAAAATCGGACGTAACGAAGAGCGCGTATTCACCGCAGGCGAAAAGCCGATGAAGGTAGCCGAAAAGCAGCCGACGTTTGAGCGGGACGATCCCGGCTTCGGACGGAAGCGAGGGTTTAACTGAAGGTCTCAGGTGTTAGGTGTCAGATCTCAGGAAAAGCAAGCCCTGAGGCCTGACACCTAAGACCTGAGACCTGGGTCCCTATGAAACGCATCCGCTACAGCAAATACGTTCCCGACCCCGCCAGCGAAATGAGCATGGAAGACCTGCTCAGCGCGCTCTCCGACTATTTTCTGCAGAGCGGATTCAACGACAATTTTTGGTACGAGATGCAAGATGGCGAACAGACGCTAGACGAACTAAAGCGCGCCCTGGAACAGGCGCTGCTCAATAGCGAGATGTTTGACGAAGAAATGCGCGACCGCCTCCAGCAAATGCAGATGGACGGCGAACTTGAGGAGTTGATCGAAAAACTGATCGAACGCATGCAGCAGGAGGATTACATCTCGATCGATCAGCCGCATGATCCCGCGAAGCGATCGAGCGTCGGTGGACAGGTGGGTGACGCACAGCAGGCGAAGTTCGAGATCACGGATAAGAGCCTCGACTTCCTGGGATTCAAGGCCCTGCGCGATCTGCTGGGATCACTGGGCAAGTCGAGCTTTGGGCGTCATGACACGCGCGACATGGCGACCGGCATTGAGTCCAGCGGCGCGTCGAAGCAATATGAGTTTGGCGACACGTTGAACCTCGACATCACCGCGACCCTTTCGAGCGCGATTCAGCGCGAAGGCCTCGGACTTCCTCTGAACCTCGAATACAACGACCTGCAGGTGCATCAATGCGAATACCAGTCGTCGTGCGCGACGGTGCTGATGCTCGACTGTTCGCACTCCATGATTCTGTACGGCGAGGACCGCTTCACTCCGGCGAAGAAAGTAGCCATGGCGCTGTCGCAGCTGATTCGCACGCAGTATCCGGGAGACTCGCTGTCGCTGGTGCTGTTTCACGACTCGGCGGAAGAAGTGCCATTGTCGCAGTTAGCGCGGGTCAAGGTTGGTCCTTACTACACCAACACGCGCGAAGGCCTGCGCATGGCGCAACGCATTCTGCAGCGCCAGCGCAAAGATATGAAGCAGATCGTCATGATCACTGATGGCAAACCGTCCGCGCTGACGCTCGAAGACGGGCGCATCTATAAGAATGCGTTCGGCCTCGATCCGCTGGTCGTCAGCCAAACGCTAGAAGAGGTGTCAAAGTGCAAACGGGCGGGTGTGCTCATCAACACCTTCATGCTGGCGTCTGATTATGGACTGGTGCAGTTCGTCCAGAAAGTGAGCCAGATGTGCCGCGGCAAGGCCTACTTCACGACGCCCTACACGCTCGGTCAGTATCTGCTGATGGACTACATGTCGCGGAAAACGAAGACGATTCACTAGCCAGCCACGCGGTTGGGCGACGAGCGCCTCGCCCGTCCAGGGGACATTCACCTGCCAACGGTCGGATTACAGAAGTAACACTCCGTGTGTCAAGCCGAGCGCCACTTCGGTGTAAAATCGCTCCAAGATATCCGACGGAGACGGGTTATGAAACGAATTGCTGCTTTTCTGTTGCTGGTCGTCTTGAGCATTGCAGGCTCGATACCGGCTCAAGCTCAACGCATCAGTCCCCAGGAAAATGCGCGCCAGTCCCGGAGAGCGATCAAGAAGCAGCAAAAAATGTTGAACAGGGCCAACAAGAAACAAGCCAAAGCAATGAACAAAGCCGGGAAGGCGCAGCGGAAGGCGACCAAGAAAGCGAACCGCCGCTATAAGAAGTAGCCTTTCGTGTTTTCGTCACCATTCATCACAAATCCACAGTGACCACCCGCACATCCGTCTGATCCCGAACGCGCTATGCTGATTCCACTCCCAGGATCGCTCGCCGGTCCAGTTCCCTCCAGAAAGATACTCTATGTGTGCGTCAAAACGACGTGCGTCAAGACGATATGCGTCAAGACGTGGGTTGGTCATTGCACTCGTTTTCTTGTCGAGCTTTGCCGCCGCGCAACAATCCGATCAAGCGATCGCTGAGCGCGTTCTCGGTCCGCAATGGAAGCAGCTCTCGCGCCGCGCCGGGATGATATTCGCGGGCACGGTACTCTGGACTCCAGCCCAAGCCGCGACCACCAAGACCGCGACAATCCAGACGGCCACAGCCCCGACTGCAGCCACCGATCGTGCAGTTCCGGGCACAACTCCGGCGGTCGAGCTGAGTTTTCGCGTGGATGAGGCAATCGCCGGGGTCGAGCCGGGACAGGTTCTCACCGTTCATGAGTGGGCGGGAGCATGGGCCATGCATTGCCCGATGAGCAAGGGCCAGCACATCCTTATCTTCTTATATCCACCGAGTCGATTGGGCCTTACCAGCCCGGTAGGTGGATCACTAGGCCAGGTTGCGCTCGACTTGACCGGGAAAAAGGTGACCGGCAAAAACCTGTCGCAGAGCGTCAGCGTCATTCAACTGGAGCGTGCCATCCGCAGCGCCAGAAATGAAGTGGAGTGAATATGCGCCGCCGAATTGTGACGGTTGCTTTTCTGATTTGCACCGCCGTCGTCAGCCGCGCCGGAGGCCCGGCTTTCGTAGCCGGCTCCGGCTACAACGCCGGAGTCGAAGGCCAGCCCCTGCTCTGGGCAAATGGCTCGGTGCAGTACTTCACCAACCCGGCAGCTCTGAGCCCGATCTTGACCGAAGCCCAGGCCGATGCCTTTGTCGCCAGCGCCTTCAGCACGTGGACCAGCATTTCAGGCGTTACCCTCACCGCAACCCAGGGCGGACATCTCGCCGAAGATGTGAACGGCAGCAATATCCAAACCAGCGCCAACGGAGTCGTTACCGCACCCGCGGACATTACCCCTTCCGCCACGGGCACTCCCGTCGGAATTGTCTACGACTACGACGGAACCGTCACCGACGCAATCCTTGGCGCAGGCGCTGGAGCCCTGGCCGATTGTTTCACCAACGCCGTGTACGGCGGACCCGACAACTTCTCCGCCAGCGGCAACATCGTGCACGCTCTCGTCGTGATCAACGGAGTCTGCGCCGCCACGACCGCGCAATTGCCTGACGTTCAATACCGGCTGGTGCGCGTGTTGGGCCGCATCATTGGCTTGGGGTGGTCGCAAGCCAACCCGAACGTGCTGACCCGTGTACCGCCTCCAACCAGCGCCGATTTCTTGGGATTTCCGGTGATGCACTCTACTGATCCGATAACCTGCGTGCCCATCAGCGCCTGCTATCCGGACGCGGCCGCTCCCAAAATGGATGACATCGACGCGCTCGGCCGCCTTTATCCCGGCAGCGGAACCCCGCAACCGGCGGGCAGAGTTTACGGCAGTGTGTATTTCACCGATACCTCCGGGAATGCCGAGCAGCCGATGCAGGGCGTCAACGTCGTGGCTCGGCTGATGGTTACGATTGCTGGACAAGCCCAGCCCTCGCGGCAGTACGTGGTGACCTCTGTCTCCGGATTCTTGTTCTGCGGCAACGCCGGCAACATCATCGATGGATACCTCGCTGCCAACGGCTTTCCCTATAACCAGTGGGGATCCGATGATCCGACGCTGGAAGGTTTTTACGATCTGGGTCAACTGACGATTCCAGCCGGGCAAACCACCGCTGAGTACCAGTTGAGCGTGGAGGCGCTCGACCCCATCTGGTCAACGGGTGTCGAGCCGTACGGTCCCACACAGGTGGCGCCCTCTGGCTCATTCTCTCCAATGGTGGTCACGGTTTCGAATGGATCGAATGCCGAGCAAGACATCCTGATGTTGCAGAGTGAAATTGCGCAGACACATCCCGGCAGCGGATCCAGTTACACAAGTCCAGTGGCGCTTCCGCAGGGCGGTGCGTGGGCGTCATGGATCTCCGGCTATGGCAGCACCGACTGGTTCGAATTCGCGGCGCAAGCGAACCGCACCGCCTCAATCGCGGTGATGGCGCTCGACGAAGCCGGCCAGCCCACCGAAAACAAGCTGTTGCCCGTAATCGGAATCTGGCAATTGAGCGACCAGAGCGGTGATCCCGCGCCTGCTGCAACACCCTCGGCATTCAACACGCCCACATCGGGACTGTCCCGCTTGGACGTGCAATTCGGCGCAACCGACGTGTACCGCCTGGGCGTGGCCGATTTCCGTGGCGATGGTCGTCCAGATTACTTCTACCAGGCCAGCCTGCTTTATGCTGACACGGTTTCGCCGGCGCGCCTCAGTCTTGCCGGCGGCGTAACCACTCTCAACGGTGTCGGATTTGCTCCCGGATTGCAGGTAACGGTGCCGGCAACAACGCGACCACTCTTTCTGCATTGGCGACCCAGATCCAGGCCGCAATCCCCGCAGGCACGCTGGACGGAACCGCTACCATCCAGGTCACGGATCCTGTAACCGGCTCCTTTTCTGACATGACGGGCGCACTGACCTATGGCGCCACGGCCACGGATCTTTTGCTCCTGCTGCAAGGCGCGGAGCCGTCAACCCCAGTTGGCTCTGCCGCTGCCAATCCGATCCGCGTGCGCGCGGTCGCCGCCGATGGAGTTACCCCGGTATACGGCGCGACCGCCGCATGGAGCGCGACCAGCGGCGTGCAGTTCTCCGTCTGCAACGGAGCTTCTTCCTGTTCGGTGCTGACTGATGAAGCGGGAGAGTCTTCCAGTTCGGTGACTCCCACCGCGACCGGGCCAAGCACCATCACGATCGCTCTGGCGCCCGCGTCTTACTCGCCTCCGCAATCGCAACAAGCCACATTGGTGGGAACTTCGACCACGCTCGATCTGGCCGCAGTTGCGCCGACGCGCTGGGTCGGGCAGGGCGCGACGATTGCCGTGCCGCTCACGGTTGAAGCGCTCGATCTCGGGGTTCCGCAGGCGAATGTCGCGGTCAATTTTGTCGTCACCCAAGGTACGGCTGCGCTTTCCTCCGCCAGCGCAACCACCATCGGCTCAGGATTCGCTACCGTTACCGCACAGCTCACCAATCAAAATAGCAGTGTGCAGGTGAGCGCTTGCGTTGCTCCGAACAACGTGCCCTGCCAGACTTTTACGTTGTTCTCGACTCCGCCTTCGATGTGGGCGCTGGAGACGGTGAGTGGATCGCTGCAGTTTGTGCCCATTGGGCAGGTTTTTCAGCCGCTGGTCATGCGCGTGACCGACGGCTCGAGTGCCGCAAATCCAGTGCTGGGAGTGACGGTCGCCTTTGCCACCACGTTGGCGCGGGTCAGCCAAAACTCAAACGAGAACGAGTTGCCCGTTCTTCTCGGATCATCGCAGGCGCAGGTGGTGACCGCTCAGAATGGCCTCGCGTTCATCGTGCCCTCGGCCGGAAGCGTGGGCCCGTGCGATGTGTTCATCGCGGCGAGTGCGGGCGTCTCGATCGCGCAGTTCCAGTTGGAGAGCCTGGCACCGATCGTTCCCATAACGATTGCCCCGATAGCGGTTCCGGCGCGGCCGGGTAACAACCCCGCCCCAGCTATGCCGCACGCGCATCCATTCGGAGCGCAACCGGCTCCGCCACAAAGCGTGCCGGAGCTGTTCGCGGTGCCCGAAGCGGCTCCGTCCAACCCTCCTGGCAACGATTCGCCGGAAGACGCACCCCCAGGCGATTGCTCGAAGTCGCGCGCGGACTCAGCCTCTGCCGATCTTGCTCCGCCCTGCAAAAAATCAAATCGGGCGGCTACCGAAGCTCCTCCGAAGATTGTGGACGCAAAGGTAGAGATTGAGTTCGCCCCAGCCCCCAGTTCCGATTCCGACGAGGTCCAACCGCCCCTCGCGTCAGCGAGTTGGCAACCCGCAGATAAAAGAAGCTGTCGCGTCCTGGCCGGCGACGGCCTCCTGCCCTGACATGGCTACTGTTTCCCAGTCCCGATCCATTGATCGACCCAGTCGTTGACCGTCTTGTACCAAAGCTGTAAATTCTGCGGCTTCAGCACCCAATGGCCCTCGTCGGGAAAGTAGAGCATCTTCGACGGCACGCCCATAGTCTGCAAAGTGGTAAAAAGCTGAAGCCCTTCGCTGACATCAAGCCGGTAGTCGAGTTGCCCGTGGATGACTAGCGTCGGCGTCTTGAACTTCTTTGCCGAATTGCGCGGAGACCATTTCTCGTACATCTCCGGGTTGGTGTAAGGAGTGCCCTTGAACTCCCAATTATTGAACCAGAGTTCTTCAGTGGTGCCCCATGCAGACTCGGCGTTAAACATGCCGTCGTGCGAGACGATGCACTTGAAGCGGTCAGTGTGGCCGAGCACCCAGTTGGCCATGTATCCGCCATAGCTCGCGCCGAGCGCGCACTCGCGGTCTTTATCAATAAATGGGTAGCTCTTCTCAGCGTAGTCCAGCCCCTTCATCAAATCTTCAAACGGAGCGCCGCCCCAGTCGCCGTTGATCGCATCGATGAACTTCTGTCCGTATCCGGTCGAGCCGTGGAAGTTGATCATGATGACCACGTATCCGTTAGCGGCGAAGAGTTCGGGATTCCAGCGATAGCTCCAGTCGTCTCCCCAGGCGCCTTCGGGGCCGCCGTGGATCAGGAACTTCACGGGATATGTCTTGGTGGCATCGAAGTTCGGCGGCTTGACGAGAGAGCCCTCGACCTTGTCGCCCTTGGCTCCTCCGAACCAGAAGGGCTCAGCCTTCGACATGCTAATTTGCGACAGGAGTTGATCATTCATATGGGAGACGGCCCAATCCTTGTTCAAAGAGCAATCCTCTTTCCCCGGATCCACATTCCCCGTCCTGGAAGGACAACCATCGCCGGCCGCATTGCTCGCGTAGATTTCGTTCGGTGCGGCGATTGAGCTACGAGTGAACACCAGCGTTTTCCCGTCAGATGTCACAGCCACGTCGTCGTTATAGCCCGCCACGAGGGCGCGTCTTGGATACGCTAGTCGGCTCTCGCCGGTCGCCCCTGCCGGCGCTGTCTCGACGGCGTAAATCAGAGAGTGGCGCTCGTGTTCCGCGCTGAAGTAGATCGTCTTTGAATCTGGCGCCCAGACGAAGCTCCCGACCCAATGGTCAAAGTCCTCAGTCAGATCTTTCTTCTCGCCCGTCTTGCGGTCGTACAACATCAGGCGGAAGCGGTCGCTCTCGTATCCCGGACGCTGCTGGGCGCGATACGCGATGTACTTGCCATCGGGTGAATAGAGCGGAGTCGAGTCGCTGGCGGGATTGTCGGCGGTGATGTTCTTGGCTGGGACGGGCGGGGCGCCCGTCGCTCCATTATTTACCGGGACGATCCAGAGATCGTTGTTGGTGGACGCGGCTTCAACCTTGTCGTGATTTGACGTGTAGCAAATCTCCTGCCCGTCGGGCGAGAAGGCGTAGTCGTCCTGCCCGCCCAGCGAGAAGACCGGAGCGTCGTAGTCGCCGGGCGTGAGGTTGATATACCGCCTCGCGGTAATCCCCGCGACTGCAGTCGGGGGAACTTCGGGAGGAGCTTCAGTCACGAAGATGTGGCTGCGCTTGCCCCCTTTGTAAGCGTTCCAGTGACGGTAGAGCAGGCGGTCAAACACCAGAGCCTTGACTTTCGACTGCTCTACTTCCTTCAGCTTCTCGGCATTGCAGGCGGCTTCTCCGGCAGGCGCACCGTCGCATTCAGGGTAAACATCCGAGGTAAAGAGAATGTTCTTGCCATCCGGAGACCAGAGTTCGCCGCTGGCTTCGGCCGCAATCGAGGTCAGCTTCCAGGCGCGAGTCACCGCGCCTGCGGCATTATCAAACTGAGCAATCCAAACCTGCGAGCCACCATCTTTATTCGAAATAAACGCAAAGCGCTTGCCGTCCGGCGCCCAGCGCGGACGGTCGCCATCCTGATCGGGGATGAGGATGCGTTCGGCTTGGACGGGCGAGGCGCCCGTCACTCCACTGTTAAGCGGGACGATCCAGATGTGCGGCGTTTTCTTGTTCGCGGCGAGATCTACATCGACCGCGCTGAACAGCACCCACCTGCCGTCGGGCGAAGGTACAGGCTCGCCGACGTGCTTCAGCTTCATCATGTCTTCGAAAGTGAAAGGGCGTTTGGCCTGAGAGAAGGCCGGAAGAGAGAGAAGAACGATTAGAAAAACGAGACGGCGCATGCCGTTCCTCCGCGGAACCAAAAAGTGTAGCACTCGGCAAAGCCCACGTAGGGACAGCCGCCCTCGGCTGTCCAGCCGGGCAAAGCCCGGCTCGAAGTATGCTGCCGAGGCTGCATGAAAATGGATAAGGAGACGATGGTAGGCCGTGATACGGCGGAGCTTCGCTCCGCTGGACAGCCGAGGGCGGCTGTCCCTACCTCAGTTCCTCCAGCATCGCCGTCATCTCTGATTGGGCATGCGCGTTGCCGGTGCGGACGGCGGACGAGATTCCATCCACCAGCCAGCGCTTGGCTTCATCGACGCGGCTTGCGTTGGCCAGCGTTTGCGCGGCCATGAAGTATGCGGGCGTGTAGTCCGGAGTTTTTTCAATCAGCGTTTTGAATTCCTGAAGCGCTTGCTCGATTTGTCCGGCCTTCGAGTACTCCATGGCTAGTCCATAGCGCGCAAACGAATCCGCGGGATTGGCGGTAAGAATTTCGCTCAACATGGCAATGCGATCCATAGGGAAGGTCTCAGGTGTCAGGTCTCAGGTTGCAGGGAAAGCCAAAGGCCAGGATCTGTGACCTGAGACCTGACACCTAAGACCTGACACCTGATCTTCTCCATTCATATCATGCCCCGCGATACAATGGCTGTTCTCCGAGAGACCAACTTGGCTTGCCCTTTTTTTGTGCCGATTGAAATCGTGAATGACGGCTCCTGGCCGCATCCTTCGCGTCTGCCGCTGGGAGCGGGCTGGGCTGGCAACTGCTGCGCCTCGGGACAGGAACTGCCGGCATCCGACACCCACATACGG
Source organism: uncultured Acidobacteriaceae bacterium (assembly GCA_963747545.1). Lineage (GTDB taxonomy): Bacteria > Acidobacteriota > Terriglobia > Terriglobales > Acidobacteriaceae > Acidiflorens. Next base: position 2,133,036 of record CAVVFQ010000007.1, read on the forward strand.
GAATTCTGTAACCTTGGCTACGCGACCGCCTGTCCGCATCTTCCTGTGAGCCGTGACTGGGATGCAGTTCGTTTTTCGGTTGCCCGCGCTGGCCAGGATCAGGTCACGATCGGCTTTGTCTGCGAGTTAGCCCACGCTCCCATCGAACATGGCAAGTTGACTTTTGATCTAATGAGCCAAGTCTGGCTTAATTCGCATCCGGACCCGCGCGTACTTACACTCGCAAACTGTTATCTCCAGACATATCGCGCCCGGCAGGGCGAGGCTCTTATCGAATCCAATATCTAGTGTTTAACACTCATGATCCGACAAATATGAACGACGACGACAAAGCGAAGTTAACCCGGCCCCGGCCGGTGCGCGAATCGATCTCTGAAATGGCGGAGATCGTCATGCCTAACGATGCCAACCCGCTGAACGCGCTGGTCGGCGGACGACTGATGCACTGGATCGATCTGGCCGGCGCCATGGCCGCTCACCGGCACTCGCGGCAGCGGGTGGTAACGGCGTCGATTGATCACATGGACTTTCTGGTGCCGGTGCGGGTGGGCGATCTGGTCATTTTGCGCGCGTCGGTGAATCGCGTCTTTCATACTTCGATGGAGGTTGGGGTCAAGGTCTGGGTAGAAAATTATCGTTCGGATGAGAGCCGCCACGTGAGTTCGGCGTATCTGACGTTCGTTGCGATTGACGAGAAGGGGAATAAGCTGGCTGTGCCGCCGGTGATTCCCGAGACCGCGGATGAAAAGCGCCGCTATGAAGACGCTGTGCGACGTCGGGAGATACGGCGTGCGGAGTGGGCGCGCAGAAAGGAAGTTCGGAGTTAGGCACCTGAGACCTGACACCTGAGACCTTACCCATGGAAAGCGCACTCCTCGTTCACCGGCTGCACTTCGCCTTCACCGCGACGTTTCACTATCTGTTTCCGCAGCTCACCATGGGACTTGCGCTGCTGATCGTCGTGCTCAAGACGATCGGCTTGCGGCGCAACGATCCCGTGTATCACGAGGCGGCGCGTTTTTGGGGAAGGATTTTTGGCATCAATTTCGTTCTAGGTGTAGTGACCGGAATTCCAATGGAATTTCAGTTCGGCACCAACTGGTCGGTGTTTTCGCGCTTCGCCGGCGGAGTCATCGGCCAGACCCTCGCCATGGAAGGCATGTTTGCTTTCTTTCTCGAATCGGCATTCCTCGGATTATTTCTCTATGGAGAAAAGCGGCTGAGCCCGAAGGCGCACTGGTTATCGGCGGTTGCGGTCTTTGTGGGGTCGTGGTTGTCGGGTTACTTCATCATTGCGACCGACGCTTTCATGCAGCATCCGGTCGGCTATTTCACTGCGGCAGATGGCAGTCTGCAGCTGGCGAGCTTTTGGGATTTCGTGCTGAATCCCTGGGCGGGATGGCAATACGCGCACAACATGGGTGGCGCGGCGATCACCGGCGCGTTCATCATGACGTCGGTGGGTGCATTCTATCTGCTCTCCGGCAAGTGGACGGCCCACGCCCGCATCTTCGTCAAGGCCGGAGCGATTGCCGGGTGCCTGTTCAGCGTGCTGCAGATTTTTCCGACCGGCGACGGACAAGGCAAAATGGTCACCGACCTGCAACCTGTGACGCTGGCGGCGATGGAGGGATTGTTTCAGGGACAACCGGGCGCGCCATTGGTCATCGTAGGTCAACCCAACGTCCAGCAAGGCAAGATCGATAATCCGCTCGTGGTTCCGGGAATGTTGAGCGTGCTCACTTATAGGCGATGGAGCGCCCACGTCCGCGGACTGGATGCTTTTCCCAAACAAGACTGGCCGGGCAACATCCCACTGCTTTATTACAGCTACCACATCATGGTTGGCCTGGGAACGTTCTTTGTCGCGGTGATGGCGCTCGCATTGTTGCTGCTGTGGCGCGGCAGGCTCTTTAACGCGCGGTGGATGCTGTGGATTCTGATGCTCTCCGCGCCTTTTCCTTACATCGCCAATACCGCAGGATGGATGACGGCCGAACTCGGCCGCCAGCCCTGGCTGGTCTACGGGCTGATGCGCACCGAAGACGGCTACTCCAGGCTGGTCTCGGCCGGTAACGGGATGTTCACACTTTTGGGGTTCATGGGTATGTACATGGTGCTTGGGATTCTGGGTCTATTCCTGCTCTGGCAGGAAATTGAGCGCGGTCCGGTGGGCGGGCACGACTCCGTGCCGATTCTCCATCCGGCGACGGAGGCGCTGTAAACATGGCCAGCCTCTGGTTCTGGATTGTCGCCGCCATGATCACGACCTATGTCGTGCTCGACGGATTCGATCTGGGCGCGGGCGCGATTTATCTGTTTGCGGCCAAAACTAATGACGAACGACGTCGCGTGCTGCGCGCCATCGGTCCCGTCTGGGACGGCAATGAAGTCTGGTTGATTGCAGCCGGCGGCACACTCTACTTTGCGTTCCCTCAACTCTATGCGTCGAGCTTCAGCGGGTTTTACCTGCCGCTCACGATCGTGCTGTGGCTGCTGATTCTGCGCGGCATCGGGATTGAAGTGCGCGGCCATGTCGAAAGCCCGATCTGGCAGGAGTTCTTCGACGTGGTCTTCAGCGTTTCCAGCATTCTGCTGGCGGTGTTCTTCGGGGCGGCGCTGGGCAATGTGGTGCGTGGAGTTCCGCTTGATGCCACCGGCTATTTCTTCGAGCCACTCTGGACCACGTTCAAACTCGGCCCGCAGCCGGGCATTCTCGATTGGTACACGGTGCTCATCGGGGTGATGGCCCTGGTTACCCTGATGGCGCACGGTTCTTACTACGTTGCCCTCAAAACCGACGGGGACCTGGGCCGCCGCGCCCGCGGCTTTGCCTTAGTCTGCTGGCCCTTGCAGTTTTTTCTGACCTTCAGTGCGCTGATGGCGACCTATTTCATCCGTCCTGAAATCGTGGCGAACTACGGCAGGCACCCGATCGGGATACTGATTCCGATCGTCGTTGTCGCCAGCCTGGCGGGGATGCTCTGGGCCAATCCCAAGGGCAAAGAGAAACTCGCGTTCGTTGCCTCCAGCATGTACATCGCCGGAATGCTGGTGGGCGCGGCGTTTGCGCTCTATCCCGTGGTATTGCCCGCGCGCGATCACCGCTACGATCTCACGATCTATAACACCGCCGCCGGCAATCACGGACTGAGCGTTGGTCTCGCTTGGTGGACGCTAGCCGCCGTGCTCGCGATTGCATACTTTGTGTTCGTCTACCGCATGTTTCGCGGCAAGGTGCAATTGGGAGAAGGACACTACTAGAAGCTAGTTCTCAGTTGCCAGTTCTCAGTTCTCAGTGTGAACCGCCGGGATCAAATACTGAGAACTGAGAACTATTTTTCCTTCCCGTATAATCAAGCAATGAGCGCACATTCGCATCAACCTGGCCAGCAGCAGCCTGCTCCTCAACCTTTGCCTGGTGTTAATGCCATCATCGCCGTCGGTTCCGGCAAGGGCGGAGTCGGCAAGACGACGCTCTCGGTCAACCTCGCAATTGCCCTCAGCAAGATGGGCCACAAAGTAGGATTGCTAGACGGCGACGTCTACGGTCCCAATGTGCCGCTCATGCTGGGCACCAACGAACAGCCCAAAGTGATGGGCGAGAATCAGATTGCGCCCATCAATTCACACGGGCTCAAGGTCATCTCGGTTGGCTTCCTCAACCCTGGGGACAAACCGCTTATCTGGCGCGGTCCCATGCTGCATTCGATCATCAAGCAGTTCATTGGGTCGGTGCAGTGGGGACAGCTTGACTATCTGATCATTGACCTGCCTCCGGGAACCGGCGACGTTGCGCTCTCGCTGATTCAGACTGTCCCATTGACGGGCGCTGTCGTGGTCTCTACGCCCTCCGACGTTGCGCTGCAGGATGCGCGCAAAGCGATCGAAATGTTCCGCCAGATGAAAGTGGACATCGTCGGCATGGTGGAAAACATGAGTTATTTTGTCTGCCCGCACTGCCAACATGAAATCGACATCTTCTCGCGTGGCGGCGCGGAGAAGACAGCGAAGCAGTTCGGCATCGCCTTCCTTGGAAACGTCGAACTCGATCCGGAGATTCGCAAAGCGGGCGACGGCGGTTCACCGGCCGTGCTCAAGGGGGAAGACTCGTCCCATGCGAAGTCGCTGTTCGCGTTTGCGCGCAATGTGGCGGCGCGGGTCGAGGAACTCAAAGCCTCCAGCTCAGAGAGCGTGATTCAGATTCAGTAGGCGCAGTGGCGCGTAGTCCTACTTGAACTGCAAATGTAACTGGTAGAGGCTGACTTCGGTGGTGACGGTCGCGGAATTGAACGTGACGATGCGAACCACGTAATCGCCGTTGGCCCCCGTGGGCATCCCCTGCCAGCCGCTCGTGTAGAGCCCGAACGGCGTAGTCACCGGCACTCTTCCCGAAAGCGCATACCAGTTGATTCCGTCGGGTGTGTATTCTGCCTCAGCAAAACTCCCGCTGGGCAGGGCGTACATCCCAAGGGTCAGCACCAGACGGACGGAGACCGCGCTCAACATGTCAATCTGATTGCGATAGAGCGCGTTTCCGATTTCGTTCCAGCCCGCGTCCGCGGTGAACGACCCCCAACCGGAGAAGTTATAGTCGGCGGGAGCAGGTACTGTTCCGGGCGGTCCCTGCGGTCCGGGCGGTCCCTGCGACCCCTGTGATCCTTGTGAGCCTTGCGATCCCGTGGCTCCAGTGGAACCGGTCACGCCGCGTGCCCCGGTGGGACCTGCAGGCCCAGCGGTTCCTTGCGATCCTTGTGTTCCGGGCGGCCCGACCAGCGAGTGATAACTGTTGCCGTTGTCCGACTCCTGAAGTATGCCGCTGGCAATCGACAGTGTGTATTGCCCCACCACCGCCGGAGGGACAGGCAATCCGAGATCAACCAAAGTAATCGCAGATTGCCGCTTGTTCCCGGCCGGCGGCTGCACACTCAGCGGTCCGCTGCAATTTGTGCCGGGACTGCCGGTCACGCATTGCGCCCACGAAATTCCAGACGCCAGGCACAAGGTGGCGATCAACCGCCCGATCAACCACCAATGAGATTTCATTTCTTCTCCTAATGTTACGGAATTACCGCGACGGCCTGGTTACTGTAGCCGCTCTCGCTGGTGCCCTGAACCGCGGTGGCGACGTAGTAGAGCGTTTGGCTGTGGCCGACTTGAGTATCGGTATAAGTCGGAACGACGATTCCCGACGCTACCTGCACATAGGGTCCGCCGGATGCAGTGGCGCGGTAGAGGTTGTAACTCGTCGCGTTCGCGCTTGCGTTCCAGGTCAGGGTGACGGAATGCCCGGTAACGATGTTGGAGCTGCCGGTCAGCGTCGCTTTGCCCTGAAGTCCCTGGCCAAAACTGAAACTCACACAGCCCAGTAGTATCAAAGTTGTGAATAATCGGTTCATCGGTCTACCCTTGCGCCGACGCCGGTTCACTGAAGCGTCGGCGATGAAGTCATCTTGGCTGAAAGTGGGATAGAAGTCGGTGACCGCAGTACAGTCAATTGGTGACAAATCCATCCGCGTGTAATCGCACTGGAAGTGCTGAAGGCGGGTTATCTTCCCGGCTAGGGCCTTGCTACGATTGCGTCTTCTTATCGTCGAATCGCGCCAGCCGAAACAGCGGGTCGGCAATTTCATCCTTGAGCACGAGCTTTGCCACCATCTCGCCTAGCGCGGGACCGTGTTTGAACCCGTGACCTGAGCCGCCGCCGATAATCCACACATTCGCGTTGCCCGGATGGCGGTCGACGATGAAATTGTGGTCGGTTGTATTTTCGTATTGGCAGACGCGCGTTTCAAGCAGCGGCGCATCTTTCATCCCGGGAAAACGGTGGGCAAGATAACGGCGCGCCGCAGCCAATCCATGTTCGCTAACCAGCCGCTCGCCTGACGTTGGATCGAATTCCGGCCCGCGTGTGTCATCGGCAACTTTGAAGCCGCGTCCCTGGTTCCCGGGGATTCCGTACATGAAGTGGCCGCTGTGATCGGCCCACACCGGCAGGTTGCCCTCGTTGTAGCGCGGATCGCCCGCGGGAGTACCGAAGAAAAAACTTTCCTGCCTGGTTGAAATGAAATGCGGGCCTACCGTGCGCGGAAACAGCTTTCCGAGCCATGGACCGCAGGCGAAGACGTAGCGGTCGGCGGCTAAGGTCGAGCCATCCGATAGTCCGAGCGACTTCCACTGGCCGCTGTCAAGATTCTCGGATGCGACCGTTGCCTGACGATACTCCCCGCCTTCGGACACGAACTGATCGACCACCGCTTGTGTCGAAGCGCGCGCGAGGAGATATCCGCTTTGTGGTTCGTAGATGGCCCACCTGACCTCTTCGGAACTGATCTGCGGCCAGCGGTGCTGGACTTCGTTTACGGTTAGCTGCTCGAAGGAGATGCCGGCGTCTTTCAGAAACGGAAGCGAGCCACGCTCGAATGTGTCGTCGGCCTCAGCCATCCAGAGCACTCCGATGGGGAAAAAGAATTTGCGCTTCCACTGAGTTTCGTGCTGCTTCCAGAGATCGAGAGCGCGTGCCGCCAATCTCGTATAAGGCTGATCGGGACCGTACGCGCCGCGAATGATTCGAGTCTCGCCACCCGACGAGGCACGCGAGTTTCCCGGACCCCAAGCATCGACCAGCGTGACTTCGGCTCCGCCGCGAAGAAGATAGAGAGCGGTCCATCCGCCGAACGCGCCCGCGCCGATCACTGCGATATGAGGTTTCGTGGCCATGGAATTTGGAGTCTCCAGAGAATCACGACGCGGCGCCAACGGCAAGGCTACGCCTGCCAGCTTGCGTCCTGCTGCCAGCAACGCCGTGGCGATCCCCAGCTTACAAGCACTGCGGCGAGAAAGCTTGGGAGCCGTACCGCGATCCGGGAACGCAGACTCTTTCTCAAGCATGGGTTAGGCCGCGTGGCGCCTTCCTTGAGTTTCTATCCCTTGCTCGCGAAGTATATCTTGAAACTATTTGGGAGTTTCACCGCGGTTCGCGTCGTCCTGCACGGACTTCGTCGTGGCCGACTTGTCGATCGCCGACTTGGTGGGCAGACCACATGCGGCAGGGGGATTGGTCATCTGCCTGGCGAATACACGGTAGCTCGGCCCGTCCGGCTGCAGCGTCGACCAGTATCCCGACCGCGTCAGCAGGGGTTTGTGCTGGGCGATGATCTGGTTGAATAAAATCTTCACTCCACATTCGAGATTATTCTTCGGCTGGAGAATGGTTTTGGCCGGGTCGTTCGCCTTCAGCGTTCGGTCCGCCTCCCAATTGAAATCGCAGGCGTAACGCTTGTGGTCTGCGTACGCAAGCTGCAGCAATCCTTCGCTGCGCATGGCCTTGGCGCCTTCGGGTTCGCTATGACGGACGGTGGAATTGGGATTCAGTCCGGCTTCAGCACCTGCAAGCGCCTGGAAGAAGTACGCCCAAAATGTGCGTTTGTCGGTTTTGCCCATCTCGTAAAATCGCGGGCAGAATCGGCGCACGCCCCGGGGGACCTGCGAAGAAAGCATTTCCGGCGGCAGGGCCTTCTCGATAATCAGGTCCCATTGCGGATTCCAGGCTGTCCCACCGAGCTCGACCTTCTTCATATCGATAGGGGTTGGCGGGACTGGGTGGATGGCCTGCGCGGGCAAAGCTGTGGCAACTCCCATGCAAAATACGAAACTCGCGATGAACCACGATATCTTCGGCGCGGAGATACTCCGGCGAGCCCTGGCTCCCGCACTACGCTCCCGCCCTAGCCCGCCTGCCTGCGAAGCTTTGGGAGTCACGCGGCCTTGCGGCCTCTCGTCGCCGTCTTTCGCGCGGTGCGTGGTTTTTTCCGAGCGCGTGCCTTAGTTTTTTTCGCTTTGGGTGCGGCTTTAACCGCCGATGTCATTTCCGGCTTGGGTTGTTTCGCAGTGCGGTGGTGGCCATGGTGGAGCGGCTGGATGCGCGCAGCTTCGTCTTCTATCCGCAGCTGAGTGTCACTACTCTTTTGACGCTCGTCTTCCAGGTATTCCGGAATTGTTTTAGTTGTCATGGACGGAGTGTGGCAGAACTGTTCTCTTCCAAACTGTGCAATTGTGACCAGCCGGATAATTCGGTGCAGGCATAGCATGCCCTTCGGAAGCCTTTAGAGGATTGCGAACCGAAAGACTCGGATCGTATTGTCGTCTCCGATTCGCCGACCCTGGAGGCAGCCAAATCAGTTACGTGTTAGAAGGAGCAATATGAGCAACGAAGCTGAAAAAACTCTAGAGCCACCGAAACAGCAGCAGGCCCAGCGGGACCCCGTCAACACTTCGGATCCTAAGACTAACCCTCCCCATGAAAATCAGAGCCAGGTCAACCGTCCACAGGATATTTCCAAGAAGAGTCCATCGCAGGACAGCGATTCTCAGAACAAGGGTCAACAAACACCAGAAGGCGAGAAGCGGCGTGCTTCCTGAGCAAATACTTCTGGGACAAGCAGTGTAGTGTAAGGATGAAGCGCCCCGGCGCTTGAGTGCCGGGGCGTTCTTTCCCTTGACTGGCCCGGCCTACTGTTCGATACCACACATGGCGCCAGATTGTTCGGCCGTCTGCGGCTGGCGTAACCAGTCCACTGTCCTCAATCGTCTTTCTTCATTCGGCTTTCCTCAATCGTCCTTTCCTCAATCATCGAAACTGGGCCAGTACACCGATTGAGAATGCGCGGGGTTGGCCTTGGTCTACACTTGAAGGGTCAGGCGAAACCGATGACGATTGACAACGCACCGCTCGCGAACCAAACGGCAGCTCGCGGAAATACGCGGAAGACGTTCTCCTGGGTGCTGGCCGCCTTTTTGGGGGTGGTTCTTACAGTGGTCGTGGTGGGGGCGCTGGTGTGGTTGCCGACCGGGACCGGGCTACTGCGCCTCATGGGCATTTTGCGTGGAGGACGCACGCAGTTCAACGTGGATCAGCCCACCGTGGTTCGTCAAATTCAGCAGCTGCAGCGGCTGGAAACCGTGAGCTATACGATGGATAAGATTATTTCGGGCGAGCACTCCAACGCCTACCTGCCGAACTTTCTGGCGGGTGACCGCCTGCTGCTGGTGGTGCACGGAGAAGTGATTGGGGGCATAGATCTCGCGCGATTGCAGCCCGGCGACGTCCTGGTACAAGGGCAGAAAGTGTCGATTCACCTGCCCGCCGCGGAAGTCTTCAGCACGCGAATCGATAACGCGAGGACGAGAGTATATTCCCGTGACACGGGTCTATTCTCTTCCGCGGACCCCAACCTGGAAAGCGAAGTGCGCGAGGAGGCTGAGCGCCAGTTGCAGCAGGCAGCGCTGCAGGATGGCATTCTCAAAACCGCCGCCGACAATGCGCGCAGCACAATCTCGGGCATGTTACACGGCTTCGGCTTTCACGAAGTGGATATTCGGTAGGCTCGTCGGTTGAATCCTAGGGCGTGGAAAGCGCAAGGCCCCGGACACCCGGCTAGTGGGAACTGCGCGCCGCCATGCTCTTGGCGGCGATCACAGATTTAGCAAGCACTTCGCTGATTCGCGTCGCCAATACGTCCGTCGAAAATGGCTTGCTCAGGAGGACCGCTCCAGATGCTACCTGCGCATTCTCAAGAGCCGCGTCCGTATACCCAGACATGAAAATCACCGCAAAGCCTTGTCGTTTTTGCCGTAACTTTTCGACCAACTCGGGGCCACCCATCTGTGGCATGACGACATCGGTGACCACGATGTCGATGTTGCCAGAATGCTGGTGGACAAGCGCGAGGGCCTCAAGTCCATTCGCGGCATGCAACACTGTATAGCCGAGTTTTTTCAAAGATTCCGCCGCCAACTCGCGGAGCGAGAACTCATCCTCGACCAGCAGGATGGTCGCGGAGCCCTTTGGGGCCGTGCCAGCCGGGCGCAAGGCGGGCAGAGCCAGTGACTTGTCGAGCGAGGGGAGATAGACCTTGAACGTGGTGCCCGCGCCCGGCTCGCTTGCGACCGCGATGTGTCCGCGGCTTTGCTCGACAATCCCATACACTGCGGCGAGACCGAGGCCGGTCCCTTTACCAGGTTCTTTGGTGGTGAAAAATGGTTCGAAGATGTGCTCGAGAATTTCCCTGGACATCCCGCATCCTGCGTCGGTCACCGCGATCAGGACGTAGGGTCCGGGGGATACGCCGCTGTGCGTAGAAGCATACGCTTCGTCAAGATGCGCTGCCTGGGTTTGGATAATCAGCTTGCCGCCGGTGGGCATGGCATCGCGCGCATTCACTGCGAGATTCATGACCACTTGCTCCAGTTGGCCAGGATCTGCCTGTACGCGCCCAATCTGGTCTGAAAGCTCGGTCACCAGTTCAATGTCTTCTCCAATCAAGACACGCAACATCTTGACCATGTTGCGCACTGTCTGATTCGGGTCCAGCACCTGTGGTTCGAGCACCTGCCGTCTGCTGAATGCCAGCAATTGCCGGGTCAGGCCGCTAGCCCTTTCGCCGGCATTCTTGATTTCCTCGAGATAGGGCTTGGCCTGAGGAGTAGCTGTATCGAGCAACAGGTCGCTATAGCCCTTGATGATCATGATCAGGTTGTTAAAGTCGTGGGCCACACCGCCCGCCAGCCGGCCCACCGCTTCCAGCCGCGCCGATCGCAAAAGGCCTTCCCGGGATTGCAGAAGGCTACTTCTCATCTCTTCGAAGGCACGAGTCAGGTCGGCAACTTCATCGGTCCCAACCACCGGTATCCTGGATTCGAAATCGCCTTTCTGCATCTGCCGGGTCGCCAGAGCCAGGCGCTCCAGCGGTCGCGTAATCTGCCTCGACAAGATGAAGGCAATCAATGCGCCCGCCAATACTGCGAGGGCTCCCAGAATCAGCAAGCTGCGATTGAGAGCACCGAGGAAAGTCGTCGCCTGATCAAAGGATTGGAGGGAGTAGAGCCGTATCGGATGATCGCCCGGGAGTTCGACGAAACTCGCGAGATAGCGCTCACCTGCAATTTTGATTTCCTGAATGGAATCTGACGGTTGTCGCTCGCTTGAAATCGCCGCCTCGAAGTCGCCTCTTGCGCTGCTCGGAAGCGAACTGAGCATTACCGATCCCTTCCGCTCAAAAATTGCGGCCGACCCGACAGCCGCCGTGCCAACAATTGACTGGGTTGACACTTCCCGGCCGAGGGCGATTCTCCCGAGCGCTAACTGATGGGCATTTGCACCCGCGACGATTGGGGCAAAACTGACATGGCAAAGGTGACCACCGGCAAACCACCAATCCTCGTCGCCCGTTGAACTCTGCATTAGTTGCTTGATCCTGGAGATGGGAATGTCATGGGATTTCGAGTGGAAAGCCAGCATCTCACCGCTAGCGTTCTCCAGAACCATGAGATCGGCGTGACTTGTGCGAAATACAGATTCGGACGCGTCTTCCACGGTGAGGTGATCGTTGGTCGACATCAACGCTTTGAGGCTCGGCTGGTCGGCAATCAACACCGCGCTCTGATGGGCCTGTTCGCGGCGCGCCGCTTCGACTAGTGTGTAGATTTCGGACTGGGCGCGGAGGGTGGAAACCAGGTCCTCGCGCACGTGCGTGCGCATTCGCGCCTGGACAAGTGCCAGGACCGCCGCAGTCAGGAGAAACACAACGGCAACCGTCGCTGCGAGAAGCTTGGTGCGGAGATGTCGAAAGAGGCGCGTAGACACTTCTCAAAAGATTAAGGGACTGCATGCGCCTAGGCCAGACACCTTGGTAACAGATTTCCTTCGGGTCACGTTTCAGTTTGCATAGCCAGCCCAAGCCCTTCCTTGACACCCTTGTCAGCGCTCCCTAGAATTTCAGTAAGGCGCGGTGGAATCTTAATCTAAGCCACTGCATCTAAAGAATTTACAGGGGCGGTTCGGCTCCGAGACTCGGATAAGCATCGAAATGCCACCAGGACCAGCGGGCGGACGGGAACGGGAAATTCTTACCGCCATCGTCGAGACATTCATTGCCAGCGGAGAGCCGGTGGGGTCGCGCACGCTTGCGCGCGCCAGCCGTGAAGGGCTGAGCGCGGCTACCATCCGCAACGTGATGGCTGATCTGGCCGAAGCCGGATTTCTGGAGCAACCGCACGCTTCGGCGGGGCGCGTTCCCACGGCCGAGGCTTATCGTTATTATGTCGAGCAACTTAGTGGAGAGGCGCATCTCTCGCACGAGAATCAGAGCATTATTCAGGACACTCTAACGGGAGTTACGGATGTAGCGGAGTTCATGGAGCGGACTTCGCATGTGCTCTCCTTGATCTCGCACAGCGTTGGGGTTACGGTGGCGACCAGCGGACCACGGACTGCTTTGGAGCACGTTTACTTTTCGCGGCTCAGCGATGCCAAGGTGCTGGCGGTGGTGGTCACGCGCTCCGGAGTGGTGCGCGATCGCGTGCTGCGGCTGGACATTCCGCAATCCGATCTTGATCTGGCCGCGCGCTACATCAATGAAAACTTTCGCGGCTGGACGATGGGTGACATGCGCGCCGAGCTGGCGCGCCGCCTGGAACAGGAACGCAGCGAGTATGACCGGCTGATGAAGTCGATTGAACAGCTTTATCAGCAGGGAGCGCTCGCCTCGAGCGACGACACCCAGGCGGTGTTCGTCGAAGGAGCGGCGAACCTGGTTACGAACCTGGGAACGAACCAGATGACCGGGCAGGAAGATCGGCAGCGCCTTCAGGATATGCTGCGCACGCTCGAGGAAAAAGAAAAAGTTGTGAAGCTGCTGGGCGCTTATCTCGACACGCGGCAGGAAGCGGTGCGCGTGGTGATCGGACTCGATGAGGCGCTGCCCGCTTCGAATTTGCAGAATTTCGTGCTCATTGGCGCTCCCGCCCGGGTGGGCGGCGAAGTGATGGGGTCGCTGGCGGTGATCGGACCCACGCGGCTGGATTATCAACACACTATGTCGGCGGTGTCGTACATCGCGCGGCTGTTCGACAAACTATTAAACGAATCGGAGTAAGGAAGCGGTATGGGTAAAGGAAACGGAAAGACAGAAGCACGCTTCGGCGTGGCGCCCGAGGATGTGGAGCGCGAGCTTCCGGCCGCGGAAGGTGGAGAAGATGCGGCCGGTGTCGCGGCCAAAGCTGCGGACGCTGGTGCGACATCGGAAACGGAGAAGCTCAAGGTGGAGCGTGAGGCGCTGCTGGATCGTCTGGCGCGTCTACAGGCGGAGTTCGATAATGCCCGCAAACGCGCGGCGCGTGAACAGCAGGAATTCCGCGAGTTCGCCGCGGTGGAGGTCATTAAGAATTTTCTGCCAATCCTCGATAGTTTTGAGCGTGCATTAAAGGCTAACGCCGACTCCACCGACTTTCGCAACGGTGTCGAGCTCATCTATCGTCAGTTTCAGGATGCGCTGCAGAAAATCGGAGTGCAGCCGATTACTGCCTTGGGAAAGCCTTTCGATCCGCGGATCCACGAGGCTATCGAAATGGTGGATACGACCGAGGTCCCGGATCACCATGTCCTCGACGAGTTGCAGCGAGGCTACAAATACAAAGACCGGCTGCTGCGTCCCGCCATGGTGCGGGTCGCTCGCAATAACCGCGGGTAGATTGTTCGACTGAATTTATCTAACTGATTTGTCCGACTGATTCAGCTGACTGAAGAGTGGGGGGAGTTTCTGGCCGCCAACACGAAACGTGATTATTACGAGGTACTTGGTGTCACCCGCGCGTCCACCGAAGTTGAAATCAAGAGCGCTTACCGCAAGCTCGCGATGACGTACCACCCCGACCGCAACCCCAACAATCCGGAAGCGGAAGACAGGTTCAAAGAGATCACGGAGGCGTACGCAATCCTCGCGGACGGCGAGAAACGATCTTTGTATGACCGCTTCGGGCACGCGGGCGTGGGCGGTGGTGGCGGAGGTACGGCTGGATTCGATCCCGCGATCTTCCAGGATTTCGGCGACATCTTTGGCGACATCTTTGGCTTCAGCGACATTTTCGGCCAGGGCAGCCGTCGTCGCAGTCGCGCCCAGCGCGGAGCCGACCTTCGCGAAGACTTGCACCTCGAATTTAACGAGGCGGTCTTCGGCGTTGAGAAACAGGTGAATGTCCGTCGCCATGAGACATGCGACGCCTGCCGGGGAACCGGCGCAGCACCGGGGAAAGCGCCGGTCAGCTGCAAGTCGTGTAACGGGCGGGGTCAGGTGCGGTATCAGCAAGGCTTCTTCAGCATCGCTCGAACCTGCCCGGCTTGCCAGGGCGCGGGCAGCGTAATCACCGATCCCTGCCCTAAGTGCAAAGGCGAGGGTCGCTTGTTGCGCGATCGCGTGGTGGAATCCAAAGTGCCCGCGGGAGTGGAGGACGGCACGCGAATTCGTTTCACCGGACTCGGCGAGGCGGGCGCGTTCGGTGGGCCCGCTGGCGACTTGTATATCGTCCTGCACGTGAAAGAGCACGCCTTTTTTGAACGCGAGGGCAACGACCTGCACTGCGTGGTTCCGATTTCGTTTCCGCAAGCTGCGCTCGGCATCGAGATTATGGTTCCGACGTTGGAGGGTGAGCACAAGCTGAAGATTCCTGAAGGCACGCAGTCCGGAACCGCGTTTCGCATACGGAGCAAAGGCGTGCCCGTGCTCAATGGCCACGGCAAAGGCGATCTTTACGTCGAGGTGCGAATCCAGACACCCGGGAAGCTGAATAAACGCCAGCGCGAGCTGTTGGCTGAGTTGGGAGAATTGTCTCCGATGGAAAATAAGCCGCAGCACCGGTCGCTGTTGGGGCGGGTGAAGGACATGTTTGCGTAGGAAGGTGTCAGGTGTCAGTAAAAGCTCTTTCTTCGAGAGCCGTTTGAACGAGCACAACGGGGTTGTATGAGCGAGGATGTCATTCTGCTGGCAGGGCTCCCGGGCTGCGGTAAGACCACGCATTTGTGTCACATGTGTCGGGATGGTTGGTTGGCGTTTGACGATTTCAAGGCCAACGCCTTTGACGACTGTTCGGAATTTCGCAAGTCACGGAAATTCCGCGCCCTTATAAGTGCCCTTCGCGACGGTCTCAGGTGCGCCGTGGCCGACATCGACTTCTGCGAGACTGGGCCTCGTGCCGAAGCGGAGAGCGTCCTTTTGGCGGAAGTCCCGGCTGTGAATCTTAGCTGGTTTTTCTTTGAGAACGACCCCTCGACTTGCGAGGCAAATATTAGAGGCCGAAAACGTCCCTCGCTTCAGACCGACCTAGAAAAACTGCACGAGTATTCCGAGATCTATAACATTCCGCGAGGTGCGACAGTACTCCCCGTTGGCCGAAGTAGCCAAACATAACGTCGTTAGCATGGGCCTTTACTGAGAGCTGAAAACTGAGAGCTGAACCATGACACGCCGCCGCTGGATTGCCGACGAGGTCACCGGAGACACTGCTGCTTTGGTGGGCGACCATGCTGCTCATCTCGCCCGCGTGCTGCGCGCCGAAGTCGGGCAGGAGTTCGACATCGCAGCCGGGGACGAAGTTCGGCGCGGAACCATCACTACGATTTCTTACGATCGGATTGAGTTCGCGCTCGACCCGAAGCACCGGACGCTGAAGGGCCCGAAGTTCGCTCCGGAGTTCGCGCCAAAGCCCGCTCCGAAGATTACGCTGGCCCTCGCCATCTTCAAGTTCGACCGCATGGAGTGGGCGATCGAGAAGTGTACCGAGCTCGGGGTCGCTCGCATCATCCCTGTTATCGCCCGCCGCAGCGATGCTCATTTAGCCGCTGCCGCGGCGAAGCGCCGCGAACGCTGGCAACGCATCGTTCGTCAGGCGTCCGAACAGTCGCGCCGGTCGGCTCCGCCCGAGATTGCAAGCCCGATCAAATTGAAGGATCTTGCCGGCGATGGTGTGCTACCGGCGAGTGCAACGCGCGTCGTTCTTGCGGAATCTCTTGCTCGGCCAGAAGAGTCCTCGGGGCTGCGAGAAGTCTTGCAATCTGGGTCGTCCAACGGAGAGGTCGTGCTTGCAGTGGGGCCGGAAGGCGGATGGGCCGACGGTGAGCTGTCGTGGCTTTACGAAACAGGATGGGCCGCAGCTTCGCTGGGCAACACCATCCTGCGCGCCGAAACCGCGGCGATCGTCGCCGCTGCGCTGGCGCTGGATGCGCTGCGGTGACTCCTCAGGAAGTATCTCTTCGTCTTGCGATGAATTTGATCTGTCATCCTGAGCGAAGCGAAGGACCTATGTATCGAGGCGGCTGCAAATGCACAGGTCGTTCGCTTCGCTCAGGATGAAAGTGTCAATTTTGGGCATGACGCCAAACAGTTCCCCCCACGCCTCTGGTATTCTCCGTCCAGAGACTCTCAAGTGATTGCAACCGCTTTACCTGCGACAAAGATCGTCCTCGATGAACGGCAGCAGCAAGCCATAGAACATGTGCATGGCCCGATGCTGGTGATCGCTGGCGCTGGCACCGGGAAGACCACCGTCCTCACGCAGCGCGTGGCGAGCCTTATCCGCGAAGGTCACGCCCGCCCCGACGAAATTCTTGCGCTCACTTATAGCGACAATTCCGCCACGGAAATGAAGACCCGTGTGTGCGCGGAACTGAAGGACACCGTCATCGACGGGCTGCAGGCTAGCACTTTTCATGCCTGGTGCTACGGGTTGCTGCAACGTCGCGGTGCTGATTTCCGTGTGCTTGACGATAAGGATCTGTGGGTGTTCTTGCGCCGCCGCATCCGCGACCTGCGTCTTAAGCACTTTGTGCGCGCCGCCAACGTCGGCCAGTTTCTCGACAGCCTGCTCGACTTCATGCGCCGTTGCCACGACGAACTGGTTGGCCCCGGAGACTACGCCCGCTATGTGGAACGCCTGGAACGGGGCGAGGTTCCGCTGCCTCGAGTTACGCGCTCGAAGAAGCAAGCCGAATTGGGGGACGCGGAGATTCTGGAACGCTGCCAGGAAATCTCGCGCGTGTTTACCACTGTGGAAGATATGCTCCGGGAGAAGAACCTGGGCACCTTCGGCCACATGATCAGCAAGGCCTACCAGTTGCTGAAGGACGACCCCGCGTTGCTCGAAGAAGAACGCCGCCGCACTCGCTTTCTGCTGGTTGATGAGTTTCAGGACGCGAACCTTGCCCAAGTCGAAATTCTTTCGCTGCTCGCCGGGCCGGAGGCGAACGTCTTTGCGGTGGGCGATCCGGACCAGGCCATCTACCAGTTCCGCGGGGCTTCGAGTGAAGCGTTCACGCTGTTCCTGAAGAAGTTTCCTGCGACTCGGGTTGTTGCTCTGGAAAAAAATCGGCGCTCGCTCTCGCCCATCCTGGGGTGCGCTTTCGGAATCATGAATGAGAACCCGCCGGTATTCTCAAAAACGCTCGCGCAAGAAGGAGAAGCAGTCCGCTACCAGCGCGCGCCTCTGGAATCGCTGCGCGACGAGGAGGCGAAACAAAAAGGCGAGAGCACGGCGGCGCCACTCGTCGAAATTGTTACCTGGGGGGATAAGGAGGTCGAGGCTGCCGACCTTGCGCGGCGCATCCAGAAGATGCGTAAGGAACAGCGCTGCCGCTGGAGCGAGTTTGCTGTGCTTTCTCGTATCCACAGCCATCGCGAAGAGCTGGTTCATGAATTTTCTGAACGCGGCATTCCATTCTCTATCGAAGGTCTGGATGTGCTCCACACGCCCGAGGTTCGCGACGTAGTGGCCTGCCTGACCGCTGCTGTGTCTCCCGACGATGCCACCAGCCTGTTTCGGGTCGCTGCGCTGCCGCAGTTTGGCATCGACGCGACCGAACTGCGGGCGGCGATGAGGGCCATGCGGCGGGAACTTGATCTGCGCAGTGTTCTCAGCAGGCTGCCGAATGGGAAGGCCGTGCTCGAAAGCGTCGACCAGGTGCACCGCGAACTGGAGAAAGACGGCGTTCGTGCGGATGACGCAACAAGATTGGTCATTCGCCATTTCGCATTACTGCGGTCGGAACCAGTCGAGGCGTTCGTCAAGTTTGTGAATGCTTGGCACACGAAAGCAATTAATGAGACTGAGAGTCCTTCTGAATTGCTCGACTACCTGGATTATTTTGGACAGGCACGAGGCTCGATCCCACTTCCGCGCAGCACGGACGACGCCGTCCAGCTCCTGACCGCACACGCTGCCAAAGGATTGGAGTTCCGACACGTTGCCATCATTCGCGGCTCATCCACCACGTTCCCATGTGGCTACAAGGAGCCGCTGATCGCGTTTCCGGAGCCACTGCGCACGTCGGGCAAATTTTCGGACGGGCACGCGACTGACGACAAAAAGCTGCACGAAGAAGAAGAGCGCCGCCTTTTTTATGTCGCTATGACGCGGGCCAAGGACACGCTTGCCATCTATGCGCATCGCGGCAGGGGCAACAGTCCGAAGCCAACACAGTTCCTGCGGGACCTGATGGGTAATCCTGGTCACCGGAAGTACTGGTCGACCCGGTCAGCGGCGGCCGTGCAAGACGCTTTGTTTGCCGAGGAAGAAAGAATTGCCTTCCAGCAATCGAATGTTGCCGCCTGGCTGATGATGCCGCCGTCGGCGAGCTTTGCTACCGGGCTGAGCGCTTCCTCCATTGAAACTTACGAAGAGTGTCCGCTGCGCTTCAAGCTCGAAAAGGAATGGAACCTGCCGCGCGAGGTTTCCGCTTCGCTGCACTACGGAGCGGCAATCCACGGCGTGCTGCGCACGTTCTACGATGCCGAGCGCTATCAACGCGAGATTGCCGACGACGAATTGCTGGAACAGTTCCGGTCTGAACTCGCCTCCAGGGGCATTGCCGACCGTTATCAGTATGAGCTGTATCTGCGGCAGGGAATGGAGCAGTTGCGGCAGTTCTTCGAGTCTGCCCGCAGTGCTGCGCCGCCCGAGGTGGTGGAGACCGAGCGCCGGTTTGAACTGCAAGTGGGCGCGGCGAAGTTGGCTGGGCGCGTGGACCGCATCGATCGCACTGGGCCGGACACGGTTGCCATCGTGGATTACAAGACGGGGAAGCCGAAGTCACAAGAGGATGCGGATGAGAGCCTGCAACTCTCCTTGTATGCACTGGCGGCCAGGGAGACGTGGGGGATGCGGGCCGACCGGCTGATCTTCCATAACCTCGAAAACAATATGCCGGTTTTCACGACGCGGAACGACGCGGAGTTGGAGGCAGCGAAAATGCGCGTACAGAAGGCCGCGGACGGCATTGCGGAGGGAAAGTTTGCGGCGGATCCCGGATATCACTGCGCGTTTTGTCCCTACCGTAACCTTTGTCCGGCCACGGAGAAAGTGGTTGCGGCTCCGCAGAAGAAATCGGCGTCTCGCGCGAATTAGGGCGGCGCGCTGGACGGGCGAGGGCGCTCGTCGCTCCACCGAAAGGATGCCATAAAAAACTTTGGGGACGCTCATCGCGTCCCCTTTGTCGTTGCCTGTTGCTGTTGCTTAGTGCTTTTTCTTTTTTGCGGCTTTCTTTTTGGTTGCCATGGATCTATTCTCCCTTTCCATTCTTCATGGAATTTCGCAACGGTGTTTTGTTGCAACTGTTTGAATGTATAGAGTCAACGCAGAACGAAGTCAAGAGAAAAATGATCGGATCAGACGCACGCAACGATGCACCAAGGTCACCCTGCACGACGCGCACGCGAAAAAAAGTTCACACCACATCACAATTCACGCTCACCTGCGCTCCGATTCTGCTGCGGTCGCGACGCACGCGTTTAGAACAAGCGCCTCAACACGGCGGCGGAGCCACTGTGCGCCACGAATCTTCGGGAAGGTTTTGGCGATCTATAATGGAAGACGATTTTGCAGCGATGCGTTGCTCGGAAAGAAAGCGAGTGCGTCTCTAAAAGGCGCAACTCCATCGGAGAGCGCGTCGGGGAGCGCAAGTATGGCCGGTTCGAAAGATGTTGTGATCATCGCGGGATGCCGCACGCCGATCGGAAAATTTCAGGGAAGTCTGAGCGACATGACCGCTCCACAGATCGGCGCGGTCGCAGTTCGCGAAGCAGTGAAGCGGGCGAATCTGCAGCCGGCGCAAGTCGACGAGTGCATCATGGGCAACGTCGTCTCCGCCGGACTTGGTCAAAATCCGGCTCGGCAGGCGGCATTGTTCGGCGGACTTGCACCCGAAGTAGGTGCCATGACGATTAACAAGGTGTGCGGCTCGGGCTTGAAGGCGGTCGCGCTGGCGGCGCAGGCCATCGAGACGGGGAACAGTTCGATTGTCGTGGCCGGGGGCATGGAGTCGATGACCAACGCGCCCTATCTTTTGCCGAATGCCCGCAAGGGATATCGGCTGGGCAACGGACAGCTGGTCGATTCCATGGTGCACGACGGACTGTGGGACATTTATAACGACTATCACATGGGATTGACCGGGGAGAACGTCGCTGAAAAATATGGGATCACGCGCGAGGAGCAGGACGAGTTCGCGGTGAACTCGCATCGGAAGGCGGTCGCCGCGCAGAAGGAATGCCGCTTCAAAGCGCAGATTGTCCCGGTTGAAATCCCCGCTAAGAAAAAAGGCCAGCCGCCCGTAATCTTTGACAAAGACGAAGGTCCGCGCGAGGACACGACCATCGAAGTCTTGCGCTCCCTCAAGCCGGCGTTCAAAAAAGATGGCACGGTCACGGCCGGCAATGCTCCCGGAGTCAACGACGGCGCGGCGGCGCTGGTTGTGACCAGCGCGGCGCGCGCGAAAGAGCTGGGCGCGACTCCGATGGTTCGTATCGTCGCGCAGGCGACTAGCGGGGTCGAGCCGAAGTGGGTGATGATGGCTCCGGTCGGCGCGGTCCACAAAATCTGGGAGAAGACGGGCTGGAAGAAAGATGATGTCGATCTCTACGAACTGAACGAGGCCTTCTCGGTGCAAGCGCTGGGCGTGATTCGCGAACTGGGGCTCGATATGAACCGCGTCAATGTGAACGGAGGCGCGGTGGCCTTGGGGCATCCCATCGGCGCCAGTGGCGCCCGCGTGCTGGTCACCTTGATCTACGAAATGATTCGCCGCGACGTGCACCGTGGGATTGCGGCGCTGTGCCTGGGCGGAGGGAATGCGGTGGCCATGGCGGTGGAGCGGTAGGACCGTCCAGAACCCGGTTCTGAGTGAAATGGCGATTTATCGCCAAGCCGCAGTTTCGGTCCCCGATGACGGTCGTAGCCACCATGGATAATCTTACGAAACTAATCTCACCACTTCTCACAAGAATCGGATTAGGGGTTTTGCTCATTGGGGGAGCCACGATCTGCGCCGCTCAGAGTCTCCCAGCACCATCTCGTGTATGGTCAGTAGGCCCGCTCACGAAGGGCGAACAGGTGATGGGGTTTGCCGTTGGTAGCGGCGGAACAACGTTAGCCGGCCCGCATGTAGATTCTCAGACAAGCTCGATTTTTGCGGCAACTCGCAGTGTTGCGTTTGCAGGCGACCGAATTGTTCTCGCGTCCAAGATTGGAATGCGGCAGGTACCGGAGGCCAAGATTCCGGTGGGGGTCTATCAGCTCCTGTCTTTGGATGCCCAGACCGGTCATGTCAAGGACAGTCGGGAGATTACAGCCTTTGGTTCGTTGCCGGTGTTTGCGACGAATGACGCGCACGTCATAGTAGCTGGACGCAATGTGTTGCGGCTTACGCCCGAGCTGAAGGACGCGGGCGTTTTTGATTATCACGCGGAAGGGCGCAAGTCTGGAAGCGTAGAGAATATCTCTCCAGATGGATCGACACTCGGAAACGCGACGAGTCCGGGATACGCGTTCATAGACGCCGGAAGCTTGAAAGGTACCGAACTGACGGATGCTCCCGCCTACGCTACATCAATAAGTAGCAAAGGTTTCGTTACCGACAATGTGCGTTGGACGGGGAAATACCCTAATGATCTCGGATTCGTTACGTACAGTGACGCTGCTGGAGACCACCTGCTATATCACGGCGGTTGCGGCGGAAGGCCTCAGTTTCTTACGGATGACCTCATTCTCGAGCCGGGCTGTAAGAGCCCACTGATCATCGATACTCACGGTAATCTCGTTAGAACGCTGGCCGTGAAAGGCGCATTTTCGTATGCGGGGGTTTCGCAGAACGGAAAGCGTTTTGCCCTACAACTCACCGCCTCGCGCCAGCACGAGACGTTCGTTATTTTTTCGGTGGAGAGCGGGGAGCCCATTGCAGACGTGAAACCAGACCAGGACGGCGAAGAACAGTCGTGGACCGCTTTTTCCCCCGATGGTTCGATGTTCGTCGTCGGGTCTCCGTTGAAGCTAACGCTTTATCGTCTTCCCTGAGGAATCGCCTGCTAAGGTCAACTCGATAACAAGCGTTTGCCTTAGGCGCCGCGCCGGAGTGGAGTCGCCTTAGTGTGTCACCGCCGAAGAATCCGCCGCTGTCGTCGTCAACGGCAGCGTGATCGTGAACACCGCTCCGCCACCCGGAGCCGACGCGGCTTCGATGTTGCCTCCATTCTCCCGCAGCAGGGTTTTGCAGATGCTCAGGCCCAAGCCGGTTCCACGGCCGGGCCGCTTGGTGGTGAAGAACGGATCAAAAATGTGCGCCAGGTTTTCGGGGGCGATTCCGGGGCCATCGTCCTGAAACACGATCCATACCGAGTCGGGTTTGCGGCCCATGCGCACGCGAATCGTGCCTTTCTCCCGGCTCTCGCGGATGGCCTGCTCCGCATTCAGCAGCAGGTTCAGGAACACCTGCATCAACTGGTTGGGATCGACCTCGACCGGAGGCACCGCCGGCTCGGGCAGAAAGTCCACCGTGATGTTGTTCTTGCGCAGCGGATACGCTTGCATCTGCACGGTACGCTGCACAAGTTCATTCAGATCGACCTGGCTGCGTCCCGGAATCGGCGGGCGGGCGAAGTATTGCAGGTTCTGCACGATTTCAGCAGCGCGGCGTGCCTGCTGGTGCAGAATAGCAATCTGTTTGCGGGCGCCTTCGCTGGCATCGCCTTCCTGCAGCAGTTCCGCCATCCCGAGAATGCTGGTCAGCGGATTATTGAGTTCGTGCGCAAAACCGCCGATCATCTGTCCCATCGCCGCCAGCCGTTCGCTCTGAATAATCTGCTGCTCCAGCTTTTTCTCTATCGTCATATCGCGGACGGAGATGATCACGCCCGCCGGTTTCCCTTCGGCGTCCAGCAGTGGACTCGCCATGCCCAGCATCGTCCGCCAACTGCCGTCGTGGTGCCGGGAGCCGTATTCGCAAGAGGTCAGCGAACTCTGACCAGTCGCGACCGTGCGGTAGAGTTCTGCCAGTTCCGGTGAAGTATTCTCGGCATCGTCGACGTTCTTGCCCATGAGGTGTTCCGGCCCGAAGCCCAGGAGTTCGCCGATGCGCGCGCTCACGAACGTGTACCGCCCCTTCATATCGAGCACCAGAATGAGATCTGGAAAGCTCTCCAATAAGTGCTGCCGGAATTCTTCCTGCCGCCGCAACTGCCGCTCCAGCGCGTGCTTCTCGGTGACGTCCACCAGGGTGCCCTGGTAGCGGATAATGCGTCCTTCCAGCATCACGCCGGTCGATGTATCCACGCAGACCGCGACTCCGCCATCTTTCTTTCTGAGTCGAACCTCGCGCGTGCGGGTGCGTCCGCTCTGGCTTCCGCCGTGCCCCAGCGGAGCCTCCCCGCTGCTATCGGCACTCAGTTGCTCGGGCGGCAGGTTGAGCAGATCTTCTTTGCTTTCGTATCCCAGAATGGTCACCAGCGCGGGGTTCACCTCGAGCAGTTTGCCTTGCGAATTGCTGATGTACACGCCTTCCTGCAGAGATTCAAACAATTGCGTGAAACGCTGTTCTTTCTCGCGCTGGCTGGTGACGTCGCGCGCAAGAACACTCGCCCCGGTCACATCAACGCCCTTGACGATCGCGTTGATGACGCAGTCATAGTAAAGGCGCCGGAAACCGTTCTTGAGGTGGACCTCGACCACTCCCGACCAGCTGCGCTTCTCCAGGAATCGTTCCAGAGTCAGGGGAGTCTCCGTGCGCAGCGGCGCGGCCAGAAATTCCTCAAGCTTGTGACCAACCAGTTGGGTATAGGGAGCGTCAAGAATTTGTGTGATACGCCGATTGACCGTGCGCATGGTCCCGTCGAGCGAGAGAGCGAGCGCCACGTCATCCAGAGAATCGATCAGGTCCTTGAAGTTGCGCTGCGAGCGCATAATCAACTGGCCCAACTGATCCAGTTGCTCTTCCGAGGGTGTAGCTCCCGCGCGGTCCTGAAAGCCCTTCAGAATCTGCTTGAGTTCAGAAACTTCACGCTTGCGCCCGAACGCAAAAGCGGCAAACAGAAGGATAAGCAGGAAGAGTCCGGCCGGAATTGCCCACAGCCGGTAAGGAAGGTCTTTCAGTTGCTCCCACGACAAGTATGCCACCGCTGCCGCAAATAAAACGAGCAGAAGCAGTGCCCAGCGCCACAGCTGGCTCTCTTCGCGCTCCAGTCGGCTGGATGGCGGGGTGGGCCGGTTTGAAGTGGGGTCGTCGTGGGGCATCGGGGAACTCCGCGTTTCCGCAGGTTGCTTTAATTTAGCACCGAAAACGCAGTTCACGACAAAACGTTGGTCGTTTCATCACGGTAACCGGGTGATGCCCGTCACAGCACTCCGGATTTGCGTCGGCTACGATGACGCTAGGATTCTCCCATCCGCATTGCCTCCTTCGTGTGCCCACTGGTGTCCCTATGCTCTACAAGACCCTGAGTGCCGCGGTTTACGGCATTGACGCGAACATCATCGAAGTGGAAGTGGATGTCTCCGGCGTCAAAATGACGGAAGACCACTTTCATACGGTCGGCCTGCCGGATGCTGCCGTCCGCGAAAGCCGCGACCGGGTGCGCTCGGCGCTGAAGAACTGCGGCTACGATATCCCACCCACCCAAATCACCATTAATCTGGCGCCCGCCGACATTCGCAAAGAAGGTTCCGGCTTCGACCTGCCCATGGCGCTGGGCATCCTCGGCGCATACGGCGGTTTGAATAAGAAGGACATTCCCGACGCGCTCTTTGTGGGCGAGCTTTCGCTCGACGGAAGCCTGCGCGGAGTTCGTGGCGCTTTGCCCATCGCGATCGAGGCCCGTCGAACCAAAGTGAAGCGCCTGGTCGTTCCCGAAGTCAATGCTCGCGAAGCCGCCATGGTCGGAGGGGTTGAAGTCTACCCCGTCAAATCGCTGCTCGACGTGATTCATTACATCAATTCCGGCAACGGAGTTTCGCGTCTACTGGTCGACACTGATCAACTGCTCAGCCAGGCGCAGCAGTTTCACGTGGATTTCAAAGACGTTCGCGGCCAGCAGACGGCCAAGCGCGCTCTCGAAGTCGCCTGCGCCGGCGGTCACAACATTCTGATGATCGGTCCGCCGGGATCAGGAAAAACCATGCTGGCGAAACGCATGCCGACCATCCTGCCGCCTTTTACTTTCGAGGAAGCGCTTGAGACCACCAAGATTCACAGCGTGGCGGGCGTGCTCGACGCGCGCGCCGGCCTGGTTGGCCTGCGCCCTTTTCGTGCGCCTCACCACACCATTTCCGACGCGGGTCTGATCGGCGGAGGTGCGATTCCCCGGCCGGGCGAGGTTTCGCTAGCTCACAATGGCGTGCTTTTTTTGGACGAGCTGCCGGAATTCCCCCGCAATGTTCTTGAAGTGATGCGCCAGCCGCTCGAGGACGGCACCGTCTGCATCGCACGAGCCGCCATGTCGCTGACTTTTCCCCCACGTTTCATGCTGGCCGCCGCCATGAATCCGTGTCCCTGCGGATTTCACAACGACCGTACCCGCGAATGCCACTGCACACCGCCCATGATCCAGCGCTACATTTCCAAGATTTCGGGGCCGCTGCTGGACCGCATCGACATTCACATTGACGTCCCGGCGGTGAACTACAAAGAAATGCGCAGCACCTCGGAGCCGGAAAGTTCAGCGAAAATCCTGGAGCGCGTGATTCGGGCGCGGGATATCCAACTGACGCGTTTTTCCTCCGAGCGCCAAAAGCTCTACTGCAACGCCCAGATGCCGCCGCAGTCCATTCGCAAATTCTGCGAGCTGTCCGCGGATTGCGAGCGTCTGCTGGAACGCGCCATGGCCCAGCAAGGACTCAGCGCCCGCGCCCATGACCGCATTCTGAAAGTCGCGCGCACGATTGCGGATCTCGACGCGGTGCCCCAGCTCGAACCGAAACATATTGCCGAGGCGATTCAGTATCGGACGCTGGATCGGACGTTCTGGGCGTGAAACGTTGGGATCGGGAGGCAGAATTGTTTCCGACCAGACGTGACCCGACGGAAGGCGAACCTGGCCAGTCTGGGTTGTGAGGGCTGACGCCTGGTTACAACAGTTGAGCTTAAGACTCTTGAAGATCGAACCGCACCTGTCGAAGTTTGGTGGCCTTCTCCGGGTCCATTCCGGGGCGCAGATCAGTTTCCTCTAGGAAATAGCGCCAACCCGCACTTCGGTTTTCCTCGCCCTGGCGCCAATCGAAATCATCGAGAGTTCTTTGTGCGACCTCAATTCCCTTGATGACGGCCACAACTCCGCCGGACTGGTAAGTTCGCTCGTTAAACCGAACGACCGCGAATGAAGAATCGAATTTGTCTGTCATGCCGCACCACAAAGCTTTTGTGCGAGTTGAGCTTTCCCTTGAAACCCACTTTATCAGTACGTCGTTCGCTGGTATGTTCGATATTGGTCATTTTCACTTAGACCAGTCCACGAGCCTCACACGAGGTTGGAATGAAAGTCGAACAACTCGAAACGGGCGCGGTGCAAGAGCGGTGCCGGTTAGTGGTGGGTGGACTCAGAGGACATGTGCCAGCCTTGCCCGGCCAATTCTCAATCAGTGTAAACGCCTGGTTTCGTCAACTATCAATCCACTACTCCTAATATGTCAGGGGTAACGACGATAATGTTTGACTTTCGACGCCAAGGGTGGAATCATCATTTTCGCCGGGCGGAATAGCAGATTTTGCCCGCACACTTGACGCTGTTCTCGCCCTTCTTGCGCATTTATTCTTCCTTCATCACAGGAAGTTGCCTTCTGCGCATTCGGAATTCCTGAGGGGGTCAATCATGCCATTCGTGGCAGCGTCGAAGAAACTCATCAAGTTCGATACAAAGACATTCCTTTCCACCATCAACGGCGGTAGAAAGATCGAAGCCTTTCCCAAAAAGCAGACGATCTTTGCTCAGGGCGACTCGTCCGATGCTGTTTTTTATTTAAAGGAAGGAAAGGTAAAACTCACCGTTGTGTCGCAGATCGGGAAGGAAGCCACAATCGGCATTCTGAACAAGGGCGATTTCTTCGGAGAAGGTTGCCTTATAGGACAGCCTCTCCGCCTGTGCTCCGCAACCGCCA
Organism: uncultured Acidobacteriaceae bacterium; assembly: GCA_963747545.1. Lineage (GTDB taxonomy): Bacteria > Acidobacteriota > Terriglobia > Terriglobales > Acidobacteriaceae > Acidiflorens. The sequence goes on from CAVVFQ010000007.1 coordinate 2,160,276, forward strand.
TGACCGATTGCTCCGTGATGAAAATCGACAAGAAGTCCATGACAGAAGTGCTCCACCGGGAACACGCGTTTTCCGATATGTTCGTGGCCTATTTGCTGACACGGAACATCCGATACGAAGAGGACTTGGTTGACCAGCTTTTTAATTCCAGTGAGAAACGACTGGCCCGGATCTTGCTATTGCTGGCTCATTTCGGCAAGGAAGGTAAGCCCGAGACTGTAATCCCCAGGATGAGTCAGGAGACGCTCGCAGAAATGATAGGCACAACGCGGTCGCGGGTAAGTTTTTTCATGAACAGGTTTAGGGAGCTTGGGTTCATCGATTATCATGCGGGCGATGAATTGCGAGTCCATAGTTCACTTCTTAATATTGTTCTCCACGACTAGAACTTCGTTGTGAAAGGAACGGAACTGCTATCTTGCAGAAGCAGCGACTCTCGGCTTCGCCATTTCCTTGATGACTTCGGCAAGTGTCGCTTTGGCCGATAGCTTTTTTGTTTTTGTTTTTCTCTTACCCACATCTCATGATTTCACGAGTCCGGGGGAAATACAGGTCAATTTTGATCATGTATTCTGAGCCGAAGCGGTGCATATCGCCATTCGGCCCGCGCTGAAGTACTCACGGAGTGTGGACATCTATATTCCAAACCTGAGCAATTGTGAGCAGTCACCACGTGGCACTGTATGTAAGCTGTCAGCAGATATGAAGGAACAACGCGGCCCAACTGGTCGTTTTGTTCCTCTGGTGGCGCAGCCGTATATTCATATACAGGAAAGCTAGTTCATCCACCCGCTGCGCCACATCTCACCTTTTTGATCGGTCGTTCACCCATCGAGTCAAGTGACTCGGCCTGCGCTGCTAAGTTTTTCCCGAATCTTGGGACCACCAAGAATACTGGCGGCCCTTTTCCGATTCTGTGCGTGAATATCGGTGCAACTTCCTGCTTGCTCGGAATATCCCATGGTGCGCGGCTAATTAGTGATTCAAGGAATGCTGTAAAATTGATCACTTTTGACCAGCTTTCTGCCTTGGTTGCCCTCTAGTATTTGTGCCAACCAGCCTTGCCAGCCTTGGAGGAAGTATGCAAAACTTCGCCGAGTTGATGCAAAGGCTACTTGAAGTCCAAAGTGGCGGAAGACAAAGAAGCCCAGAGCTGATCGCGGAAGATGCGCGATTGATGGATGGTCTACGGAAACGAATGATCTCCGCAGCAGCTCCCCCTGATGAACAGTACGGCTAGTGAAACGAGGAAGGGACTGAGAAGCTGCGCTTCGTCGGGCTCAGAATGTGTTTCCGTTGTGATGGAAAAGAGCGCGCACCAGTTCTTGCCTGAGTTTCATCCGTTTGGACTGCCGTTCTTCAACCTCTCTCAGGGTCGGTGGTTCGAGCGCGGGAGTTCGCTGCCCCCGATTGAGAACTAGTAGCTCTTTGATGAGAACTGTCACGTGCTCAGAAACATCACTCATAAACACACTCTGCCCCTTTTGGCCAGCGCCCAACTTCTCGACAATGCCGCAGTGCGAGATGGTTTCGCCGATTGTCTAGTCGGGCAATCGTAGGCGTGATATGAGGACAAGTCAATGAAAGCGATGTGGTTGGTCGGGCCTCCGGGGATTGTTGTGCCCGCAGCTTTCCTGGCGCGCTGTGCGGTGCGGATGCGACTGGCAGCCGACCTGATTGCTCAACGTCGCAGTACGAGCTACAGTAAACGGCGTGGCAGCTCCTTCAGGTGTGAGAGAAGAATTACCACCGGAGATGTTCTTCGCGCCGATGACGGGTAGTGCCATGTTTCAAGCTTTTTGCAGAATGTTTTTCCTCTGCTATTGTCGTCTGACGGTTTCGGGGCAGCGTCACCTTCCGCCTTCCCCGTTCATCATCTGCAGCAATCATACGAGCCATATCGATAGCGCAGTCCTGATGACAGCTTCCGGGCTTCCGTTTTCTGCATTCGCAATGCTCGGCGCCAGTGATTATTTCTTTGATTCCTGGAAGGCGAGGTTCCTGGTTTCTCGATTCATGAATGTCATACCGATTGATCGCCGAGCGCAACCTAAGTCACTGCGCAGAAGTTTGGCGATGTGTGAAGAGTTTCTGCAGCGGACGCGCGGCACTCTGATCCTCTATCCGGAAGGTACGCGGTCGTGTAACGGTGAGATCCAGACATTTAAAAGGGGTGCTGGGCTGTTTGTGGCCGACCTCGGAGTACCCGTCGTGCCCGCGCATATCGACGGTACTCATAGCATTCTGGCAAAGGGAAAATTGGTGCCGCGGCCGGGGGCCGTCACGGTCCGCTTCGGAGAGCCGATTATCTTCGAATCGAGCGCGTTGGATCCTCTTCCTCGTCGAGGGCGCCGGAAGTCCGCGGTCGAGTTGCTCGAGCAGCGCATTCGCGGCCTGAGGGGTAGCCCTCCCGCCGCGGACGCGACCAGCCTGCCTGAAGAGCCTGCTCCTGAACAGCTTGGTCCTGAGGAGGCTGGTGAGGAAGAGCACGCGACAACGCGGGCGTGCGCCACTTTACGCAGTCCAAACCTGTAGATTCCCAGAGGATGCCATGTACACGGCCAAGCACATGAAATGGTGGGGATGGGGGGATGAAGAAGTCGGCTTCAACTCCGGCGCCCATCCAGGTCTGTGGCCCTATGCCAAATCGGTGCTCGGTGTGAAAGAAGAAGACGAGAACGTACGCACGCCACCGGTGCCGATCGAAGCCGCCCGCTTGCGCGAACCGATTCGTCATGACCGCTTTTTGGCTGAGCTGCGCTTGTGGATGCGCGCCGATCAGATCTGCGACAGTCGCCATGAGCGCCTGGTCCACGCCTATGGCAAGGGCCTCCGCGACTTGTTTCGCATGCGGCGCGGTATGGCTGAGGGCGCTCCTGACTTGGTGCTTTATCCCGAAAACGAGCACGATGTGCTGATGACGATCCGGGCAGCGGCGCAGCATGATGTCGCGGTCATTCCATTTGGGGGCGGTTCGAATATCGCCGGGTGCCTGGAGCGGACCGAAGCCCGCCGCATGGTCGTGTCGCTTGATATGCGGCGCATGCGCCGCGTGCTGGCGGTGGATACAGAGTCATGTACGGCGCGCATCGAGGCCGGTGTCTTTGGTCCCGATCTTGAAGAGCAATTGCAGGGCTACGGCCTGACCCTCGGCCACTTTCCTGACTCCTTCCTGCACTCCACGCTCGGCGGTTGGATTGCCACGCGGTCGGCTGGAATGCAGAGCGATAAGTACGGCAAGATCGAGGACATGGTAATTGCGCTGCGGATGGTCACTCCGGTAGGCGTGCTGGCGACGCGAATCGTACCCAAATCCTCGAACGGCATCAATGTCAATCATCTGTGCATCGGCAGTGAGGGAACTCTGGGAGTGATTACTGAAGCGACCATGCGAGTTCATCCGCGGTCCGAATTGCGCCGCACTCATGGCTACCTGTTTCTCGATTTCGAAAGCGGCATCCAGGCCATGCATGAATGTGTGCGGAAAGAGTGCGTACCCTCGATGTTCCGCCTCAACGACCCCGACAAGACAGCGTTGTCCCTCGCCTTCAAACCGCCGTCATCGCGGTTGTCACAGGCGGTAAGTGGAGTCATGAAGAGTTACCTCAAGGTGAAGGGCTTTAATTTCACGCGCGCCTGCCTTATGCTCACCACCTTTGAGGGGAGCAAAGCTAATGTCGCCCGCCAGCACCGTCAAGTGAGCGCCATCTATCGTCGCTTCGGCGCGGTGGACCTCGGCCCCAGCTCAGGGAAGTCTTTCGAGTCGACCAAATACGATTTTCCCCACATCCGTGATTTCCTCATGGATCGCGGCATCACTTCCGATGTGAGCGAGACCTCAACCGTCTGGAGCAACATCGTCCCTCTCTATCGGGCGACTACGACCGCCCTGCGCGCCGCGATCTCAAATGGTGGGATCGATCATAGTGGGAGCGATGGTGAGAGCGGGGTAAAACCGTGGGTCGGATGTCATATCAGCCACACCTACCACTCCGGGGCAAGCCTCTATTTGACCTTCGCCTGCCGGCAGCAGCCTGGGCGCGAAATGGAACAGTACCTGCACGCGAAACGAGCAGTGCAGCAGTCGTTCATTGATCACGGAGCCACTCTGTCTCACCATCACGCGGTCGGTACCGAGCACCTGCCGTGGCTCACCGATGACATTTCGCCCGTTGGTGTGATGGCCGTAGCTGCAATCAAAGCGGGACTCGACCCCGCGAACGTCATGAACCCGGGACGATTGCGGCCGTCCGCAGCACCGTTCGAAGAGTGGTCGAGACTGGGCGTCGAGTCGCTTTCGAACGCCGACTCGCCGCTCGATAATGTCAAAAGTATGACTGGACAAGTTCCTGGCACCTTGAATTCGACCCTGCGAAGCAGGTTGCGGCGCGCTCTATAATTCTTTCCGGAGGCTTCATGCCAGGCTGGGGTGCAGGCAGTTTCGAAAACGAGGACGCACAGAAATTCCTGGGCCGGCTCGCTTCTCTGGGAATCGATGACCTAAGACAGATATTGGCCCGCGCCGCCGATCAGGGAGACTATCTCGAAGCGCCAGAGAGTAGCGTTGCAGTAGCGGCGGCGGAAATTGTGGCGGCGCTGGTGTCGGCCGCGAAGGACGAGACGGCATCGTCATCGACGCCGCGGCAAATTTTCGATTGGCTCAGCAAGAGCGAAGCGCGAGCTACACCGGATTTGGCTGACCTCGCCCGCCGCGCCGTGGAAAGAGTGCGAACCAACTCCGAACTCAAGGATTTGTGGCTCGAGGCGGAAGGGCTGAATGAGTGGAGCGCGGCGTTGCGCGACCTGGAAGAGAGACTTAGCGAGGGCATCGCGTGACAGGGCGATCGGTTGATCGGCTCATCGCGTGATGGGAAGTTCTAGCAGGAAAGATGACCCGATGGCCCGATGGTCCGACGGTCGGATCACCCGATACTTTTCTCAGTCGGCGGCGACTCCGGTGTTTGAGTTGGTCTTTTCGCCGTCGCTACTGGTGCTGCTGCTGTTCTTCTCCGACTGACGCAGGCGCAGAGCGCGGTTCGAGGGCAGGCCGGCGTCGCGGATCTTGTAGAGCAGGGCGCGATAGCTGATGCCCAGGGTCCGGGCTGACTGCTTGCGATTCCAGTGGTGCTGTTGCAGCACCTTCAGGATGACTTTGCGCTCCAGTTCGCGCACGCACTGGCGCGTCAGCTTCTTCAGGGAAATCGGACCATCCAGATTGATCTCGGGATTGAAAAAGTCTGGCTCGCGTGCCACCAGGTCGTTGGTGATCACTTCCTCATGGCCCAGGATCACGTAGCGCTTGATCAGGTTCTCCAGTTCACGAATGTTTCCCGGCCAATGATATTTCTGCAGCACCGCCAGCACTTCATTCGACAGAGGCCGTGCCTTGCAGTTGAATTTGCGGTTGTAGTATTCGAGGAAGTAGCTGCACAGGTCTTCAATGTCGCCGCGGCGTTCCCGCAGCGCCGGCATGTGCAGATTCACTACATTGATGCGGTAGTAAAGATCCTGGCGGAACGTCCCGGCTTCGATCTCCGCTTCCAGACGGCGGTTGGTCGCGCACACCACTCGCACCTCAACCTTTTTGTCTTCCTGGGCGCCGATCCGGCAGAATTGGCCATCCTGCAGAAGCTGCAAAAGCTTCGATTGCAGCGAGGGGTCAAGCTCGGAGATTTCGTCGAGAAACAATGTCCCGCGGTGGGCCAATTCAACACGTCCGGGCTTCGATCCAACCGCGCCCGTGAAGGCTCCTTTTTCGTATCCGAAGAGTTCGCTTTCGAGCAGCGTCCCCGGGATCGCTGGGCAGTTCACCTTTACATAGGGCCCGGTTTTCCATGGAGAGAGCCCATGGATGAGGCGGGCAATGATGTCTTTCCCGGTGCCGCTCTCACCCGTAATAAGGACCGGAACGTTGGCAGCGGCCACTTTTCCCAGCCGCGAACGAACCGCCTGCATGGCCTCAGAGTGGCCAAAAATGATGTTGTCAGGGGGGACCTCGCCGAGCGACTGTGCCAGAGGACTTACCGAAAGCGTCATGAGACTGAACCCCCATTGCGGCTAGTGTCAACCGCATGCACTAAAAGTGCACCCCAAGCACCAAACCGGGAGAGAGCGCCGAGCGACCGGCAAGTTTTTTGCTAAATGCTAAACCCTTAATGACTTAGAACGATGATAGCGCGGGAACGAGAGCTTACAACATGGCACTAAAGTGCCACTCCAAGACGGACTTGGGAAGGGAAAAATAGTTCACAGTGCGGAAGCCGTCTTCCTTAGACGCTTACGGGCAAGAGGCACCGTGTCGGTGTCCAGAGGGCGGGCAAACTTCAGACCAAGAAGGTGGTAGTCGTCGAGGTGCGAAACCCACACGGCTTTCGCTTGCATGATGCGAGAAGAGGACTTCAAGCCATTGGTGGGACCGATGGGCGCGCTCGGAATCTCCAGTGAAACCAGCGTAGATTTCGGCAGAGAACGCCGAACTGCCACCAAAGCACCCCCAGGAGAAATGTTAATGGAGGTGGCAAACTCCAGGGAATCCTTGCCATTTCCGTCTCGGATACGGATAAAAACCGGAATAGCAAGGTGCAATCGTGCCCACTTGCGTCCTTCTTTCCTAGACAAGCTACGTTGCCGGGCTCGATCCACCATAGAGGGAGGTAACATCGCCCCTAAATACCGCACCTCAGGGGCCAAACGTCGGAGAGGAGGCGGGCCTACCTGGAATCGGCCCAAACCTCGCCACCGTAACGGGGATTGCCGACGAAAGTTTACACAGCCGGGAATCAAATAATGACCCGCAGTCACACACAAAAAGTGCAACGTTTTTCCCTTCCGTGCCAGTTCTGGGTCATTTCCAATTGACAGTCTTGGTACCTGACATTAGTATCGACTCAACCCCCACGTTCTGAAGGTAGTAAAATTCCTTCCCCAACACTTACACGAGCTATTTGGTTCTCCATGGCTACAATGCCAGACAAAATCCCAGCCGCTGCCCCGACTGGCGCGAGTCCGAAAGATGGTTTGCCGGCCGGCGCAACGGATCGGCTTTTTGCGGCCAGCTCTGCCGACGAAGTCGAACGCGATCTCGACCTGTTGCGCGATCGTTTCCGCAAAACGACCAACGCTCTGGCCTCTGCCGCCCACGACCTCAAAACGCCCTTGGCAATTCTGAACGGCTACATCGAACTGCTGCAGAGCCAGAAACTCGGACCGCTCAATGAGCGCCAGCGCGAAGTGATGGGCGACATGTTTTTGAGCGGACAACGATTGCAGCGCTTCATTCAGGACTTCCTGACCTTCAGCGTGCTCGAAACCGGCGAGCCGCGCATGCAGTACATTGAAGGAGACATGAACGAGTGCCTCTCCGAAGTTTGCCGCCTCTGGTCAAGCCGGTTTCAGGAGCGTGGTCTCGCCCTGTATTTCTTGGCCAATGACAAGCTGGCGCCATTTGAATTCGATGGGCCCAAGATTCAGCGCGTGATTTCGAATCTTCTGGAGAACGCCTGCAAGTACACGCCTCAGGGCGGCACAGTCTGGCTGCACGCCGAACCGCATATGTGGGAGCGCCGCGGCGTGAGCAACCCCGGAGTCAACGGTGAGCGCCGCCGGCAGTCGATAAAAGTGCCGAACGCCGTCAAAGTGAGCGTTGCCGATACCGGCCCGGGAATTCGGCCGGAGTTTCATATGGAAATCTTCGATGATTTTTTCCGCCTGCCGGGCACCGAAGCGGCGGATGGCATGGGCCTGGGTCTGGCTATTTCCCGCCGCCTTTTGCAAGGCATGAGCGGCAAGATCTGGGTGGAAAGCGAACCGGCCGCGGGTTGCAAGTTTTCTTTTCTGATTCCGATGAAACCAATTCTGAGCACTCCGCCACGAGGGACTGAATGAGCGAAGCCGCCAACATCCTGCTGGTGGATGACGAACCAGGAATGCTGCGCTATATCCGCACGTTGCTGGAAGTGGATGAGCACAAAGTTCAAACCGCCAGCACCGGCGAAGAAGCGGTCGAGCACGTCCAGAAAGGACTGCATCCCGACCTGGTGTTGCTCGATCTGCTTATGCCCGGCATCGACGGGTTACAGACTCTGGAGCAACTCCGCCGGCTCAGGCCCGGATTGAAAGTGGTGATGCTCTCGTGCGTAAGCGACACGCGCAAAGTGGTGCAGGCCATGCGCCTGGGGGCCATCGATTATCTGACCAAGCCGTTCCAGAAGGCCGAACTCGACGCGGTGATTGGACAATGCGTCTCCACAGCCAAGGGTGAGAGCTACGCGGGCGACATTGAAGAACTTTGCGACGACGTATTCTTCGTCGCGGCCAGTCCGGCGATGAAGAAGATTCGCTCGCAGGCCGCGCTCGTCGCCAACGTTGATATCCCGGTCCTGATGCTCGGTGAAAGCGGCACGGGCAAGGAAGTGCTCGCCCGTCTGGTGCACAAGCTTTCTCCGCGCGCCCACCGCACCTTCCTCAAGGTGAACTGTGCGGCAGTGCCCGCCGACCTGCTCGAGAGCGAACTGTTCGGATACGAAGCGGGAGCCTTCACCGGCGCCACGCATGCCAAGCCCGGCAAATTTGAACTTTGCAACAAGGGCACCATCCTGCTCGACGAAATCGGCGAAATGCCGCCCCTGCTGCAGGCCAAGCTGCTGCACGTCCTCCAGGACCAGCAGTTCTCACGCCTCGGCGGCCGCACCGTGATCAAAGTCGACGTCCGCATCTTGGCCGCCACCAACATCAACATTCCCGAAGCGCTCGCCAACAAACGCCTGCGTGAGGATCTCTATTACCGTCTGAATGCCTTTACCCTGTCGCTGCCTCCGCTGCGCGATCGCAAGGAAGAAATCCCGATCCTGCTGAAGCATTTCATGTCGCGCATGTCGGAGTCTTACGCGCGTTCGCCATTGCCAATCTCAGGCCAGATGATGGAAGCGTGTCTGCGGCATTCCTGGCCGGGCAACCTGCGCGAACTGAGCAACTTCATCAAGCGCTACCTGGTTCTGGGAGACGAAACGCTGGCGGTGTCCGAGTTGCAGCCCCGGCCTGACGGAGGAGGAGCGCACGCCGATGGCAGAAGCGCAGCCGCGGCGGCTGAGTCCGGCGGCGGACTGAAGTCGCTCTCACGCAACGCCAAAGATGAAGCCGAGGCGGAAGCCATAGCCCGAGCCCTGGAAGAAACGAACTGGAATCGCAAACAAGCCGCAGCCCTGCTGCAGATCAGCTACAAAGCGCTGCTCTATAAAATCCGCCAATATGGCATAGCGCAAAGCCGAAGCACACACCGCCTGTCCGCCGGCGCGTAAAGCGCAGCTTAAAAGCGAAAGCGGATACCTCGGGCCTGAGGCCTGACACCTAAGACCTGACACCTGTTTTTTTTGGTGCGGATAAGAGGACTCGAACCTCCACGACCTTGCGGCCACTAGGACCTGAACCTAGCGCGTCTGCCAGTTCCGCCATATCCGCATTGAAAGAAAAAATCGGCAGGGCCTTCTTAAAAGGCGACTACACTAATATTCTACAGGCCGGCGTCCGGCTGTCAAACGAGCGCAACGTAGCGGCCTTTGCTGCGCTCCGTGATGTGCAACGATACCAGCCGCCCAAGTCGATGATCATGGGAAATGCCTCCGACAAAATGCCCGCAGAACTGGCGACGGAACTTCGCGCCTTGGCGCACGACCTCAGCAACGCGCTCGAAACCATCGTGCAAGCCACCTACCTGATTTCGCAGGCAGGCCCCTCCGAGAACTCACGCCGCTGGGTGGAGATGATCGATCAGGCCTCACGCGAAGCGGTAAAGATCAATAACCAGCTGCGCCAAGTGCTGCGCGCGCAAAGCTAGATGCGAACTCGTTCGTGGAGAGCCGAGCGTCCTCGCCAGGCTGCCACACTGCGGGACGGGCGAGGCGCCCGGCGCTCCACCGTAAGATTCGTCATGCCCTACCCCAGCTTCGCATCCATCGTAATTTTCGCGTTGAGAACCTTCGATACCGGGCAGCCCGTCTCCGCATTATGCGCGGCGGTGTTAAAGGCTTCCGCGGTTGCGCCCGGCACCTTCGCGACCACGTCGAGATGCACGGCAGTGATGGTCCAGCCCGCGTCGAGTTTCTCCAGGGTGAGCGTCGCAGCCGTGTTGATGCTCTCCGGCGTCAGGTTCGCGCCTCCCAGTTGCGCCGATAGCGCCATCGAAAAGCAGGCCGCGTGCGCCGCCGCAATCAGCTCCTCCGGATTCGTCCCCGGACCATTCTCAAACCGCGTCGCAAACGAATACTTGGTGTTCGAAAGAATGCCGCTGGCCGACGAAACCGTCCCCTGCCCGTCTTTAAGACCGCCCTTCCAGACTGCACTTGCCTTGCGTTGCATGCCAATCTCCTGATGTAAGGATTTAAAACGAAGTCTTAGCCTATTGTAGAAGGTAAAGAAGCAAATCGTGCAGCGAGGGCCGCATGGGTTGTGGTGCAGTTTGAGTCGGGTTTGGGTAGGGCACGGCTTCAGCCGTGCCGTAAAAATCTTATTTTCGACGCGGCTTCAGCCGCTGAGGGACGCCAATTTTAAAACTGCACCACTACGGACACTCGCCTCAATAGAAATCGGAGCAACTCAAATAGAAGCCGCATTTGCTGCAAACCACTTTGCAGCGGTGTCCGCGCAACGCGGTCGAGCAGTTGGGACAGATCGAGGCTATATCCTTTTGCGGATTCGCAGGGACGACGTCCGCAAGAACGCCGCTCGCAAGAACGCCCTTCGCAGTTTCACGAGATCGGGGCGCAACCTCGGAGCCCGGCGAACGCCCAGTCGAATTGAATGCCGAGCTCATGTCCGCTGTTGTAGCACAGATCGAGTTGCGAGAAAACATGAACGTTTGCGCAAGCCAGTGTGCATCAAGGTGCGAGAAGTCGCCCCGGGGCTTCTAGACAAACCCACGACCGAGGCTCTACTGTGAATGCTCGGGCGCGGTACCCAAGTGGTAAGGGAGAGGTCTGCAAAACCTTTATACGTCGGTTCGATTCCGACCCGCGCCTCCAGCGTTTGGTCAGTTGATGGAAGACGCAAAACGGAGAATTGGAAAATGAAGAGAAGATTTCTCGTGGCCGCAGCGTTCGTTCTTGTGGCGATGCTGTCGCAGACGTTCGTCGCCGGCACGACTAAGATCTACGATGCGTGGACCCGCGACCTGCTCGCCTGGCGCGCCGAGCGGGCGACCAGCCTCCAGGCTCCCGAAGGCTGGCTGTCGTTGATCGCCCTGGGGTGGTTGAAAGAAGGCGACAACAGTTTCGGGTCCGCTGCAGACAGCAACGTTCAGATCATAGGTAACGCGCCCGCGCACATCGCGATCGTGCGTCTGGAAAAGGGGGCGCCGCGCTTGCTGCCGCCGGCCGAGGGTTTTCCTAAAGATCTTCTAGTGGATGGCCAACCCGCGAAGGAGCAACCCCTATTTGCCGACGATTCCGACAAGCCCTCGAAGCTCGCCATCGGCACGCTCACCGTCATCGTGATCCGTAGAGACGATCGATTTGCCTTGCGCGTCAAGGATCTGCAAGCCCCCACCCGCGTCGGTTTCCACGGATTGCGCTGGTACGATCCGAATGCCTCCTACCGCGTGCACGCGCGCTGGATCCCGTATAACCCGCCGAAGGTGCTCGACATTCCAACCGTGCTCGGCACCACCACCCACATGCCCGCACCTGGCGCCGCCGAATTCACTCTCGATGGACAAGTTCTCCGGCTCGAGCCCGTGCTCGAAGATCCGAAATCAAAGGACCTTTTCTTTATTATGCGCGACGCCACCAGCAAGACCACGACGTACGGAGCCGGACGCTTCCTGTACAGCGAACTTCCCGACCATGGTGTCAGCCAGCCCGGCGAAGTCTGGCTAGATTTCAATCGGCTGGAGAACCCGCCCTGCGCGTTCACGGCTTATGCGACGTGTCCGTTGCGACCGCCACAGAATCGTCTCAGCGTTGCGATACCGGCTGGCGAGCAGCGTTACCACGATTGAGATTGGTGAGCCATGTGTTCGTGTGGTGACGGGGCTATGCCCCGCGTGACGGGGCGAAGCCCCGTCACCACACAAAGAGTGATCGCCAGAAATCGTGGATAATGACTGTTCGGGAATTTAATTTCGCTAAGATTCGCGGGAGTCCAGCATGAAATGGGCATTAATTCTGATCGCCGTCGTTGGTATCGCCGCTTCCTCGCTCGCCTTGCGCGAGCATTACCGCACCGACGCTTCGCCGTGCAGCATCAATGAGCGCTGGGACTGCGGCATCGTGAATCACAGCCCGTACGCCATGCTCTTCGGAGTCCCCGTGGCCGTGATTGGCATCGCCGGATATCTGCTGCTCGGCGTGCTCGCCTTCAGGAAAGCATACCCGTGGATGCTGCCCCTGGTGACGGTGGCTTTTGCCTTTGCGGTCCATCTCGCGGACGTCGAATCCATGGTGCTGGGCGTCTGGTGTATCTACTGCGTCATATCGCTGGGCTTGATTACTCTGATGACCCTGCTGGTGATTGGCAAAGTGATCGCAGATTCGATGCAGCGGGTGCAATAGTCCCTATTCGTTCGCGCCCAGCTTCCACGCTATCTGCCGCAGCATTCCCAACAATACTGCGGTGTCATCCGCGTTCAACTCCAACCGCCGGACCAGCCGCCGCAACTTTTCTTCCGCCGCCACCGCCCGCGGCTTGACGTATCCGCTGGTGTGCAGAACCTCAAGCAGAATCTGGGTAAGCCGCTCCACTTCTCGCGACGCGGCAGACTTCTTCTCTCTTCTCCCGGACGCAGTCCCCGCCGCCGCTATCTTCCGTCCGCGCACCAGTTCGTACAGGCAGACCGCCACCGCCTGCCCCAGATTCATCGAACCGTGCTCATCCCGCGTCGGAATCCGCATCAGCCAATGGCAGTGGCTCAGCTCATTGTTTGACAACCCGTATCTTTCCGAGCCGAACAGCAATGCCACCGGTCCCGTCTTCAGTTGGCGCTTGATCGCCCGCGCGCCCAGCTCCAGTCGCTGCAAACCATGCTGCAACTCCCTCCGCCCCGCCGCGGTCGTCCCCACCACCAGCCTGCAATCGGCGACGGCCTCGGCCACGCCGTCGAACTGTTCGGCTTTTGCCAGCAGCCCCGACGCGCCCACCGCCGACCGCGCCTCCCGAAACGCCACCTCGTAGGGATTGACCACCCGCAATCGCCGGACGCCAAAATTACTCATGGCGCGCGCCACCGCCCCAATATTCAGCGGATTCCGCGTCGCCACCAGCACCACGCGGAGATTATCGAGGTAGCCAGTCATTCCTAATTGAGGCATTGAATCATTAAATCATTGAATCAATGGCTAAATGCCTCAATGCCTCAATGATTCAATGCCTAAATACGTTACCTGCGACTTCCAGCCTTTGTGGAACATCAAATAAACGGTGCTAGGATAGAAGTTCCGCCTAGTGGAGACGAACCGGTCTACCCTGGCGGGCAACTAGCAGCTAATTGGGAACCTTGGAGGATGAATGGCAAGCACCACCACCGTCGAAGTCACCGACGCTAATTTCGATTCCGATGTATTGAAGTCTGATAAGCCCGTGCTCATCGATTTCTGGGCCGCATGGTGTGGCCCCTGCCGCGCGATCGCTCCGATCGTCGAACAACTCGCGGGCGAGTATCAGGGCAAAGTCACATTCGGCAAAATGGATGTCGACCGCAACGCCGCCACGCCCATGCGCTACAAAGTCACCGGCATCCCCACCCTGCTCGTCTTCAAAAACGGACAGGTCGTGGAACAACTGGTCGGCTACCGCTCAAAAGACGACATTCAGAAAGCCCTGGATCGACACCTAAGCTAACCGGGAAGATCGACAGCTAAGCGAAGGCAGAGTTTGTGGAGGGACGGGCGTCCGCGCCCGTCCTTTTCCGCGCTGTCAGTACTTCCGCAGCACGCCAATCACGCGGCCCTGAATCTCCACCGACGCCGCCGGCACCATGATCGGTTTCATCGCGGCGTTTGAAGGCTGCAGACGGACATTGTCTCCCTCGCGAAAGAAGCGCTTCAGCGTCGCGTCCGACGAATCGAGCAGCGCCACCACGATATCCCCGTTGTGCGCGGTTTTCGTTTTCTCGACCAGCACGTAGTCGCCGTCGAGAATCGCTTCGTCCTGCATCGACTCGCCGCGCACCTCGAGCACAAACACTTCTTTCGAGCGGACAAAATCCGCCAGCGAAATCGTCTCGTTGTGCTCCACCGCCTCGATCGGACGCCCGGCCGCAATCCTGCCCACCAGCGGCAGCACCACCGCCGTGTTCACCGCCATCGATTGCTTGAGCTTTCCTTTGGGCGGCAGCAGATCAATCGACCGGCTGCGGTTATAGTCCCGCGTGAGCAGCCCTTTTTTCTCCAGATTGGTGACGTGCTTGTGCACCGTGGCCAGGGAACTCAACCCCATGCCTTCCTTGATCTCTTCAAACGAAGGGGAGTACTGCTTCTCCGCCACAAAGCGCGAAATGAAGTCGTACAGCTCACGTTGACGCCGAGTGATCGCCATGCCCGGAGCATAGGCGAATGTAAAGCGAATGTCAAGAATGAGTGTGGGTTCCTGGGATTGGCCCCAAGCTCGCACGCGACCAAGCGTCATTCCGCATCCATGTGAAGCCGGCAGCCGACAGACTCGACCTGCAGTCCTCACTTTGCTTCCTGGAACGCAACGCCGCATAGAGAATTGAGCATTGCTATCACCCGGCGTCCAGCGTCAATGCGTGTAATGGGATTCTTCGCCAATTGACGCTCACCGCGTCGACTGTGGCTACTTGTTCCAGCCCGATAGTCGCTAAGTTTTATATGTCGTCGCTTGTTCTAACACATGCACTTGTGATTTCCGCCTTCCGTTTGACCGATAGGGTCTGGCCAGTGAAGAATGGTCGCAGCGAGTGAAATCAGAGCCTGACCGGCTTTCCGGTGACGGCCGATTTCATCGGGAGGGCGGATGGAAGCTATCGGGCAGCGCGCCTTTGTCCGGACTCGGCCGCTGATCGCGGTGCGCAATGTTCGTGCGAGCAGCAGTTGGTATCGGCAGCTGCTTAGCCTCGATGTACTCCCGGAACATCCCCATCGCGAGGTGTACGACCGAATGCAGTGCGGTGGTGCACTGATTCTTCAACTCCATGCCTGGGACAAGGAAGATCACCCCAATCTCATCAACGCCGATGCGTCGCTCCCTGGCCATGGCGTTTTGCTTTGGTTTGAGGTGGGCGAATTCGATGAGGTAGTTAAGCGGGCCCGTGCGTTGCGCGCTGAGGTCATCCTGGAACCGCACCTCAACCCGAATCCCAAGCACAGGGAAATGTGGCTACGTGACCCGGACGGTTACGTGGTTGTTATCGCAAGTCCGGACGGCGAGACGGGTTCGTGACTCGCCTTCTCTCGCACTAGACCTTAGCAACGGGGAGAAGGATTAAACGTCGTACAATCTCGTGCGCGCATCTAGGGAGCAGAACATATGAACGTACAAGAACAAATCAAGAAGTATATTACCAGCCAACCGGAGTCAAAACGCAGTGACATGCGCGAGTTGCATCGGCTCACACTTCAAGTGTCGCCAGAATGCAAATTATGGTTCTTCGATGGTAAAGACAGCAATAATCATACTGTTTCCAACCCTACGATTGGATATGGATTTCACACAGTAAAATATGCCAATGGAAAAAGTAGAGAGTTTTTTCAAATTGGTGTGAGCGGAAACAAAACCGGAATCTCTGTCTATATTCTTGGTCTCAAAGATAAGAAGTACTTAGCAAAAACGTACGGAAAAAAACTAGGCAAGGCGAGCGTGACCGGATATTGCATTCGGTTTAAAGCTCTAAAGGATATAAACATCGATACGCTTGAAGCGGCAATACGATCTGGGTTCGCAGCTTAAAATGAAAGAGGCGATCTCGACCACATAAAGTTCGCCACGGAGTTCGGCAGTTTGACAATAATGCTCCAGGGGACTAGCGTTGAAAGTGAGGTGGATCCCACCTCTTTCAGGTTCCCTGAAACTAAGTCAGCCCATCTGAAGTTCTCTCCTCTTAGCGACTACAACCTTAGGAGGTTGATTATGTTTGCACGCAATGTATCTTTTCGTTTGAAATCGAACACGCATTCTGACTATACCCGTACTTTTGAAAACGAAATACTGCCTTTACTGAACAAGCAAAAAGGCTTTAAGGAAGAAATCACGTTGTCAAATCCCGGCAGCCTGGATGCGACTGCAATCAGTCTGTGGGAGAGCAAGGCCAATGCAGAGGCTTACAACACGAATACCTACCCAGAAGTGTTGAGAAAACTTGAAAAAATGATCGATGGAACGCCCAGGGTTCAGACGTTTGAAGCCGTCGCCTCGACCTTCCATAACGCCCCGGTAGCAGTGTAACGGGGATTCGTCCGCCATACGGGGCGGCCTTGTGGCCGCCCCTTTATTTTAATTGCTCGCCATCCCATCCTAGGAGAGGAGAAATTTCCATGAAGAAAATGTTGCTCGCTGTGCTGCTTTCAGGCAGTTTTCTCCTGGCGCAAAATAGCAATCCCGGCAACATGAGCCAGCAGAGTTCGAAAGATTCCAAAGGACAGGTAACCGTGCAAGGCTGCGTCTCCCGTTCCAGCGGCGATTACATACTCATGAAGCAGGACCAGGGCGTGACCTACGAACTGCAGGCTGCCAACAAGATAAAACTCAGCAAGTATCTGGGGCAGCGAGTGGAAGTCACGGGGACGGAGTCACCCTCGATGAGCACCAGTTCCGACAGTTCCGCCAGATCGGGTTCTCCATCCCCGGTGACGCTAACCATCACCTCGATCAAGACCATCGAGAAGGAGTGTTCTGCACACTAGTACCGTGATCACGGGATGACAGCGATGGTTGCCGGTTGAACGCCCGGCTCGACGGGCGAGAACGCCCATCGCTCCACTGAATGGCTTATCACCAGGTTCCCAGCCAAGCGAAGCCAACCGCTATTCCAGCGACAATGGAGATAAGCAACTGCACGCCAAGATCTTACTCTTAAAACACGACCCTAGTTGACGAAATCGGATGCTTACACTCCAGAACCCCTCTGGACCGTAGTCAAAGTGACATCCAAGCCACAGCCCGACCGACAAGAACGATGCCGATTGCTGCGCCGCATAATCAAACATTGACACCGCTGTTAGAATGGTATTAGGCCCAAAGCCACAAACGATTTAGGTCCTTGACAACTTACTCGGTTCGTTAACCAGGGACTAAGAACAGGCTAACTCGCCAAAGCAAGCCACTAACTCTCATGTTTTGAGGAATTTACCTCTAACTCCCATCCGCTCAAGATTTTGGCCCTAAAGCGTTGATTCCAATATACCGAGAAATAGGGGGGTGGGGGGTAGCCTGACGAACGGGTCCGAGTTTCAAAATGAAACGAACTTTGCGTTGCCCACCCCGGGTGACGCCACGCCGGAAAATTGGCGGATGCAAGGCAAATATAAACATCCACAGATGAGGAGATCGAAAAACGGAACTCCCCACAGATGGTAAGTAATACGATAGACATACTTGCAGAAATTTGGTTTACTTATGCAAGCGACGTTGACCGCGTCCCGACGGAGGAAAAATTCGAATGCCGACGAACACATCAATTAACACTCCCTCAACCAAGAAGACCTCGATTTCGCTAGGTGCGTGGACATTGGATAGTTGGGCTTTGATTGTTGCCGTCGCGCTGGCGCTGCTGGTGAGATTCAACATTCTTAAGAACGTGCCCTGGTAGCGAACAAAGCAGCGAACCACGCAGCGCACGAACAAAAACGCAAGTCTCTTGACGGGGAATTATGGCATCGACCACTGTCACCACCGCTTTATCGCCTGTGAAGTCCAACAGCATCCTGCAGAATGCGCTGAACCTCTTGCCCGGCGTTCTTCTGCTCGCGGCCATCGGATACGCGGGCAAGTTCCTGGAACGCTTTCTCAATACCTACGCCAAAGCGCACCATTGGACGTTTCCCAATATCGAGTACGTGCTTTGGGCGATTCTCATCGGTCTGGCCATCGCCAACACCGTCGGAGTCCCCAAAATCTTTCAAGCTGGTATCGACACCTATGAGTTCTGGCTGAAACTTGGGATCGTGCTTCTCGGCTCGCGCTTTGTTCTGGCCGACGTTCTGAAACTTGGTGGCATCAGCCTGGCGCTGGTCGTGATCGAAATCACACTCTCGCTGGCATTGATGACCTTCCTCGGACGACTGTTCAAGCTCAAGCCGAAGCTTACGTCGCTGCTGGCCATTGGATCCTCCATCTGCGGCGTTTCCGCCATCATTGCGGCCAAGGGTGCGATCGATGCGGACGATGAGGATTCCTCGTTCGCGATCGCCGCGGTTTTGGCGTTGGGAGCGCTGGCACTGTTCACGTTTCCGGCGATTGCTCACGGTCTGCACATGAACGATGTCTCATACGGGCTGTGGGCTGGGTTGGGAGTCGACAATACCGCCGAGGCAACCGCTGCGGGCGCGCTTTACTCGGACGCCGCCGGCAAAGTGGCCGTACTCGCCAAGACGGCGCGGAATGCAATGATCGGATTCGTCGTGCTGGCATACGCCATCTATTGGGCCGGACGAGGCCAAGCCGAAGCGGTCACCAACAAAGCTGCGTTTTTGTGGAAGAAATTCCCAAAGTTTATTCTCGGATTTCTCTTGATGTCGTTGTTGGTGGGCTTTCACGCGTTCAACAAAGCCCAGATCGGATCGCTCGGGAACCTGTCGAAATGGGCATTCCTGCTGACTTTCGCAGGCGTCGGGTTACGCACGAACTTTCGCGAAATGTCCAAACAGGGACTGCGCCCCTTCATCGTAGGAGCTCTCGGCGAGGTCCTGATCGCCTGCCTGACGCTCGGTTTGGTGATCGGCGCAAATCGGATCTGGGGTTTATGAAAGGTCCTGTTTTAGTCCGTGGTAACTCCCTTCAGAAACACGTAATAAAAATCCACGCCGCGGGCGAACGCCTCGACGCCGATGCGCTCATCTTTCCCATGCGCGCGGACGTCGTCTCGGTCATATTGTTCACCCGATATGCCGTATGTCGGCATTCCCGCCGCATTCGTGTACACGCCATCGGACGCGCCCGTGCTCATGTTCGGAAGCACAGGGATTCCAGGCCACATCTGGGCCACGACTTTCTCCAGCGGATCGAACACTTCTTTCCGCGGAGGAGGCGGCACGTAACTGTGACGGTCGGACCC
This sequence comes from uncultured Acidobacteriaceae bacterium, assembly GCA_963747545.1. Lineage (GTDB taxonomy): Bacteria > Acidobacteriota > Terriglobia > Terriglobales > Acidobacteriaceae > Acidiflorens. The sequence goes on from CAVVFQ010000007.1 coordinate 2,179,492, forward strand.
GTGATCCAGAAGCGCATTGTTGTTCTCGCGAAACTGCACCTTAATTTTGGGATCGGCTACGACCTTTTCCAGCGTCAGCCGAATCTCTTCCAGCGAGTGTCCCGGCTCGATGCGGCAGTTGATGTTCGCCTGCGCCATCTGCGGCAGCGCGTTGTTGGCATGACCTCCGCTCAGCCGCGTTGCTACGCAGGTTGTGTGCATGGTCGAATTGTCCATCGGATCTTTTGACAGCCGCGCCACTGCCTTCATGTCTGGAGGAGTCTTCAGCATCGCTTCAAGATCAGCGGCGCGCGCCGGCGTTGACATCTTCACCTGCCGCTCGTAATAAGCACGCGTGATGTTATTCAGCTCGAAGGGAAACTGGTAGTGCGCGATCCGTGTCAGCGCATCCGCCAATTCGTAAATCGCGTTCTCCGGCCGCGGCAGCGAACTGTGGCCGCCGGGATTGGTCGCCGTCAGCGCGAAATCGCCATACAGTTTTTCGGTGGCGTCCACTTCCATCATCAGCGGCTTGCCGTGATCCGCCAGCACGCCGCCGCCATCGTGGTTCAGGACAAACTCGGCATCGATCAGTTCGCGATGATTCTTGATCAGCCAATCCACTCCATTCGACGTGCCGCCTTCCTCATCCGCCGTCATGGCGAGAATAATGTCGCGGTTGGGAACGTATCCCTCTTTCTTCATACGGATCAGCGTGGCCGACATGATCGCGTCGCCATCCTTCATATCGCTGCTCCCGCGGCCGTAGTAATATCCTTCTTTCTCGATAAACTGAAACGGATCCGTCGTCCAGTCCTCGCGCCGCGCTTCCACCACGTCGAGATGGCCGATCAGCAGAACCGGCTTGTGCTGGCCCGATCCATGCAGGCGCACGACCACGTTCTTCTTCCGGTCATTCGGGCCCATCACATGGATGTCGCTCTCGGGGAATCCGGCATCCCGAAAGCGTTGTGCCATGGCTTCCGCGGCCGCAGTCACGCTGCCTACCGAGTCCGTAGTATTGATTTCGATCAGCTGTTTGAAAATATCCAGCGCCAGCCGGCGCGTCGCTTCGTCCGCCGGCGACAGTTGCTGCGCTTGCATCGAGACGTCAAATACCAGACAGAAAAACAGGCCCAGCCACAATTTCTTAGATCCCACGTGTACCCTCCACCAAGATTTCCGCAAAAAGTTCGGTCAGATGCCGACGTTGAAAGCTAACAGATTCGTTCGGCAAAACCAAACCTGCCAGATTTACAGAGGAGACCGAACGCGCCCGGAGAATTTGAGTTGCAATGCCGAACTCCGGACGCTACCCTTCGCCGAGACAAAGAGAAATGACAAGCGTGCCTGACGACCGGACAAAAATCGCGATTGCGAGCGCATTGCTCTTTGGCATTTTCTTCCTGATCGCGTGTGGTCTGGGCTATCCGGTCCTCAACCGCTTCGATCCGCGCCAGACGACAGGGCTTTCCGACGTCAAGACTTACGCATCGCTGGTAACCGGCGCGTCGAGCCCCGACGCCGGGCACGTTCGCTTCCGGGTGCTGGTTCCGTGGCTGGCCAAGCCGTTTTACCGGCTCGCGCAAGGACGATTTGGAACCTGGGATCCGGTGATGTTCGGGCTCCTCGTTGCCGACTCTCTGTTCGTTGCGGGAACCGCCGTTCTGATCGTCGTCCTGGGAAGCCGTCGGCTAGGCAGTTCCGCGGCAGGACTGGTTGGCACTTTGCTTTACCTGGTCAACTTCGCCGTCCCGAATCTTCGCCTGGTCGGGTTGGTGGATGCCGGCGAAGGCTTCTTTCTGCTCGCGCTGCTGTGGAGTCTGTCGGAATGGGAACTGTGGGCTTTGCCGGTGATCGCCGTGCTGGGAGCGCTGACTAAAGAATCGTTCATCCCATTCAGCATCGTGTTTGCGTCCGCCTGGTGGTTCTCAACTCGGAGCGATCGAAACGCTGATCGCGCGCGAAATCATCTTCTGCCGGACTTTCTTCCGCACTCTGCCTGGATCCTGATCAGCGTCGGGCTAAGTCTCGCCACGATCATCGTTCTGCAACGGTCAATCTCCGGGGAATTTATGAATCCGTTGCAGTTTGGGCTCGCTCTTCATCGCGGCCACGACTACCTCGGCCACTTTGCTTCTTCGCTGCGCGATCGCAATCTCTGGTACATCTTTCTGTGGTTATTGCCCACCTCCATCCCGAACCTGAGGCGTCTTCCAAAATCGTGGCTCATTCCAGTGGGCGCAACCTGCGTCATGGCATTTTTGCTGGATGCGTATTTTGGGGGCGCACCGGGAACCGTGGGCAGGGCGCTCTTTAGTATCGCGGGTCCAGTCCTCAGCCTGTCGTCCGCGTTACTCCTGCTGCAGATTTCCAGTTTCGTGACTGCCGGTGTGAGCAGCGACGACGGCGGCGCCAATGCCACCTCGACGAGGAGCGTGTAGTCCGTCGTTGCGGCTTTGAAAATACGTGCGGTCCGCAGCTTCCGGACTCAGGAAAGAAATCGTTGAAAATCCTATCGCACGAAGAACACGCACGAGCGTCTGAGGATCGAAATGCGTCTGCCAGGGCTCCCCCAGGGCGTTCGCCATGTTGGCCAGCGCAGTGCGATCCTCGGCATCGGGCGTGGAGAAAGTAAAAACAATTTCGCTGCTCGCGGGAAACGTCGCAACCAGTTGGAAGATGGCGTCCGTGGCTTCGCGGCTCAGGTAAACCAGCACGCCAAGGCAGGAAAAGAAAGCGGGCTCAGAAAAATTGAGGCTGCTGGTTTGCAGACCTGCGCGCAACGAGACGGATTCGAAATCAATGGCCACGAATTCCAGATTCGCAGGAATGCGAATACCGGCCGACTGCAATCTCTGGCGCTTTTCCTCCTGCGTGGCTCGATGATCGACTTCGTAAATATGCAGACTGCGAGCCCACTCGGGTTGGCGAAATGCAAATGTATCGAAACCCGCGCCCAGGATCACACACTGACGCACGCCCCGTTGTACGGCCTGGGCCATGCGCTCTTCCGCGAAGCGGCTGCGTAGAACTACGTGGGAGCGTAATCCTTCGGCCAGCGGTTCGTGAGCGCGCGCAGGGTTCGATTGAATTTGCTTAAGCACGTCCGCGTCCAGCAGGCGGACGGCGATCGGATCGTGAAGAATTTTGGGCTCGCCATCCAGAAGTTGGTGAACTGCCCGAAGCGCGGCGACGCCAAGGGCGGTGCGGCTGGAGTTACGTTGTGGCGCGGCCTCGGCCATGGTTTTGAGTTTACTGGTTCTGAGTTTATAAGATCTGAGTTGCAGGTTGGCAACGCCGGGCAGTAGCGCAAGATGCTCTTAACTTTTTGCGTTCGCCCTATACTTCCACCAGTTCCAGTTCCTGGCGTTTATTCCACAGCGGCGCAAGAATGTTCGACTTCAGAATTTCCTTTTCGGCTCTGACCCAATCTTCCAAATCTCGACCTTCGACCTGTCCGCGCTCGTCGTAAAGCTGTTGCGCGCGCAGCCGTATCTTTCTTTCCAGCAAGTCCACCATCAGTTTTTGACGTTCGCGAGTTCTGGTAACGCTATCCACTGCTTACACCCCACAATTATTTATCTACAAATATTCTAAAGGGCAAAGTGTGAAAAGGTCATAAACAGTAGGGTTACCAAAGTGCCGTCCGATGGGCCGCGCAGCCATTCCATGCGCTCTCCACAATTGTGCAAACAATTGCCCCCACTCCCCGCTAGCCCACGCCAACCGGCCGTTTCACCCCGGCGAAGTTTGGAACCGGGCTTGCTCCTATTCTGGTGGGAGGAGCTTATATCCGCCGCTACATCGGCGGGTGATTTTTTCGCTTCCTCCGCGATGGAGACCCTTACGATGAAGAAGACCCTGTTTGTCCTCTGCCTGCTTTTCACTAGCGCGGCCTTTGCACAGCTCGGCGGATCCCGCAGCACTGAGCCAACTTTCCTGGCATCGCCGAATCATCCGGCGCAGGCAGCTTATGCGCCCATGTCTCAGGAGCGAAGCGTCCTCGGTTCCGGAAGCTACACTTCTGCCCAGGGAGAGAGGCCGTTTTCGGACTTCCCGCAGCCGGAGCCGGTTCCACTTGGCACCTCTGCCCGCGAACTCAAAAAGCAGCACACCGAACTGAAAAAATCACGCGTGGTCTGGGTGAACCAGTAGGGTGTTGCCGAAACGCTCCTAGTGATCTTCCGCCCCCAAACTCTTTGGAGCCAGCACCAGCACCAGAATCCGTCCATCGGAGTGAAGTTCTCCGCCCGTCGCCGTTTTTGCCTCGGTGAGCGGAGTGGTCGGAACCACGTGCCGCCGCGCCGAAACCAGTCCGGTGCCGGAGAGAGTCTGATTCACAAACTCCCGTTCGCCATCGATCGCCGGATCGATCTTATGGGTCACGCCGTTATTCCGCTGATCGCGCTCGAACCCGATATCGTGCGTCGCCGCCACACACCATAGTGGCCGTCCTATCGCCTGGTAGGGCGACTTCCACACCCGCAAATGATTACGCGACATAATCACCCGCACCGGCTCCGCGTGGGCAAACCCGTAATCCTGTGGACGATCGAACAAATACAGGGTGCTCATCGGCATGGTCAGATAGTCCTTATTTTCGAGCGTGGCCATCAGCCCCGATAGCACCGTGCTCTCGACCGATTTATCGACTTTCACCCATTGCGCGGTGGTGAACGCTTTCACCATTTCCCCTTCCGTCCCGATGATCAGGATATTCACCATGTCCCCAGGGCTGTGGTTCTGATCCGAAACCCGCCGCGGAATCGAATCCAGTAGCCTCGGCGTAATCTCCGGTTGTGGCGTTTCCGGCGGCCCGCCCACCTCCGTCGCAGCGGGCGTGCTCAACCCCTCATATAAGATTTGTATCTTCACCTGGAAAGTTCCAGTTGCTCCCTCCGCATCTTTCACGCTCTGGTTGATCCCGAGAAACAGCCGCCCCGCCACTGGAGCGGTATAGGTGGCGCTTGCTCCCACTTCAAACGCCTCCGCCCCATCGCCCGATCCCAGTCGCCCGACCAACTCACCGTGGGCCCCGTTCGGAAGCGCATATGGATGAATTACATCCTTAATGCTTCGCGGGATTCCTTCCGGGCCAAATTGATTTCCCTTGGCATAAGTGACCGTTCCTTCCGCCGTGATCTGCACCTTTTCGTCGCCACGCAGGTCGATGCCTGTATCCTTCCACTGCTTCGACCCATCTACTTCGAGCGTGTACGACTCTTCGTGAGAGGAACTGCTGCTCGCCTCCGCCTTAGTTGTGGCCGTCGCCGAATCCGGCGTCTGTCGCTGACGCGCCCCGGCCAAAGTCGAGTGCGCCATCATCGCGATGAACACCAGCACGGCGGTCATCGCCAACACGAACCCCTTCGCCGTCTTCATATCAATTCCGTTCCCCACCAGTCCGTTCCTCACCAGTTCGTTCCTTACCAAAGACTGCCTCCCGTCAACTTAAGAAAAAGTGAAGTCACAAAATGTTAACCTATGAGAACTTCGAAATGAACATCCTGGAATTTACCGGCGCCGTCGCGATCGTTTCCTTCGCCGCGGGACTTGTCGGATCGCTCACTGGCCTGGGTGGTGGAGTGGTTCTCGTGCCCCTGCTCACCATCTTCTTTCACGTGGATATCCGCTACGCCATTGGAGCGTCACTGGTCTCGGTGATCGCGACCTCTTCGGGCGCCGCCGCCGCGTATGTGAAAGAAGGATTCTCCAACATTCGCATCGGCATGTTCTTGGAGATCGCGACTACGTTCGGCGCATTGCTCGGAGCGTTTCTCGCTACCCGCATCCCGACCAGCGCCTTGGCGATCATCTTCGGAGCTATGCTGCTCTACTCGGCGTTTCTTTCCCGCAAGCCGCGCACCGAGGCGCAGCGCAACCTGCCACCCGATCCGCTGGCGACGCGTTTGCGGTTGAACGGCAGTTTCCCCGATCTGGAAGGCCCGCGCAGGTATAACGTCCAGCGTGTTCCCGCTGGCTTCAGCCTGATGTTCGGCGCGGGCGCGCTCTCAGGATTGCTTGGCATCGGCTCGGGAGCTGTCAAAGTGCTGGCCCTGGATCAGGCGATGCGGATTCCGTTCAAAGTTTCCACCACCACCAGCAACTTCATGATTGGGGTGACCGCCGCCGCCAGCGCCGGCATCTACCTCAGCCGCGGATACATCGCTCCGGGCCTGGCGATGCCGGTCATGTTGGGAGTGTTGGCCGGCTCTTTACTCGGCAGCCGCATACTGGTGAAAGCGGAAACCAAATCGCTCCGCCTCATTTTCAGCGTGGTGATTCTCGTTCTGGGCTTGCAGATGCTCTACCAGGGATTGTGGGGAAAAATCTGATGCCCGCCGCTCCAGCGCCCAGGCGCGAAACGCATCCGTTCCAGCCCCAACCGTGGAGAGATCGCCGCTTGGAAGTCATCCTCGGCAACCTGCTTCGCACCGGAGTCCTGATCTCGGCGGCCGTCGTCCTCTCGGGAGCCTGTGTCTACCTTTCCCGCCACGCGCATCAGCCCGCCGATTACCGCGTCTTTCAGGGCGAGCCCTCCGAATTCCGCACCATCCCGGGAGTCGTGCACAGCGTTATCCATGGCCGAGGCCGAGGATTAATCCAACTCGGATTGCTCCTCCTCATCGCCACACCAATCGCCCGCGTAGCGTTCTCCATCGTGGGATTCGCCATCGAACGCGATCGCCTCTACGTCGCCTTCACCCTGATCGTGCTTGCCGTCCTGCTCTATAGTCTGCTCGGCTCCGGCATCGGCCAGTGAGATTTTGCGACTTGCGACTACCCTAGCCGTGGTGATCGCCTGTCCCACATGCCGCTGGGTGTGATCCGCCAAGTGGACGAGCAATCCGCCCACGGTAGTTGGCAGCCGCTTCTTGCCCACGACTCGTGGCTCTTCCAGATTGGTCTTCCCCAGCGCTCGCACCCGCGTCCCGCCATCCGCCAGCGCCGCAGTCAGCTCTGCAAACAACTCCGCGCTCGTTGCCCCCGGATCGAGTTCCGTCCGCAGACGAGACATCTGTTCCTCGCTCAGATTTCGCCCCTCCGCATATGTGAGCAGCCGATCTATGCTTCGCGCCAAGTGCCGGATGTGAAACGCAACCGGCGCCGCACCCGCAGGGCGAACATTCACTTCAGCATCGGAAAGATTGCCGCACCACTTCCGCAAATCTTCGTCCGCCAATTGCAGGGCGTGCAGAACTGCGCGCCCCACCGCTGGCACGTCTACCTCCGTTCCACGCAACCATGGCTCGGTTGAGGGCATAGCATCTCCGACGACTGAGTTCTTACCGCGGCCAAAGCCATCCGAAGGTGCCGGCGGTCAACAGACCGAAGACGAGGCCGTCGATAACTTCCTTGATGGTCACTGACCATTTCTCGCATTTCCAGATGCCGTTACTCAGATGTCCTAGCCCGTAGGCGAGGAAGGCGGCGGTTCCGACGACGCGAAAGACGGTCAGATAGCTGGCGCCGGGCGCAACCGTGTGCCCGGTGAGATAAGCGACGAAGAATCCGATCAGGAGGCAATAGACGAACCACTGGATGAGGAACTTCGGCATCACGGGCGGGCCGCTGGGGGCGATGGTCATGAAGCCGACCGGCCCCTGCTTTTGTTTTTCGATCAAGGCGGGCGAGTTCATGTCTTTGTGGGTGCAGTAGGGAAATACGTAGAGACCCCGATTGAGAGCGGAGGCGCGCAGCACGCCGAGGATCTTGTCCTCGTCGGGAAGCTGGCCGTAGTCGTTGCGATGATAGGGCAGCAGCATATGCATGATGGAACTGGCCACGAAGACGAAGACCGCCGACAACAGGATCGGAAGCCAAAGAGCTGTGAGAGGAACCATGTGCAGCCTCCTTTAGGGCGCAACGGACAAAGGCTTGGATTCAGCACGCGAGGCTACGACAGGCGGGAGGGTGCGGTCAAGGGGATGTTCGCGTGTGGCGCAGGCATCGTCACGTCAGGATGGAGTCGTCCAGCCGTTTGCGCTTGAAGTCGGCGACGTGCTGCAGGAACGCCATGATCAGCGGATGCGGATGGCCCTCGCGCGACGAAAGTTGCGGTTGGAACAGGGTAGCGACGTAAAATAAGTGCGCGGGAGATTCGATGGCGCGGCATTCTTCCTTGGAGCCGCGGGCTACGACCGGAAAGCCCGCTTCCATGGCCATCCATTCGAACTCCGGATTCATCTCGTAGTTGCAGAAGAATTCTTCCTCGATCATTTCCTTTCCATAAAACGCCGCCAGATAGGATCCGGGGCGGAGGCGGATCTTGCTGACCTTTCCGGACAGCTTGGGCGCATTTTTGTCGCGGTTGGGAACGGCGCAGGCTACGGGATAGATGACGATGTTCTTGGCGCTCGGGTCTTCTTCGGCGGTGGTGGCGTCGGCGATGCCGAGCACGTTGCGGGCGCACTCGATGAGCGCGTACTGGAATCCTGCGCAGGTGCCGATGAAGGGGCGATCATGGACGCGCGCGAACTCGATGCCTTTGAGCATGCCATCGAAGCTCTTGAACGGGCTGCCCGCCGAAGCCCACAGACCGTCGAAGGAATCGAGGGTCGTCTCGGCGTCCGCTTCGAGCAACGATGGCGTGGGAAGCCAGGCCGATTCCACTTTGAGTTGGAGCTTCTTCGCCGCGTGCTGGAGCGAATCGTTGGTCGCGTGATGGGAACGGAATTCTGGATTGAAGTCACCGAGAATTCCGATCCGGACGGGTTCGCTCACAAGAGACATTCTAAATTAGCGGTTCTCGCTTGGCATTGAGCAGTTAGCTACTGGCTTTGCGAACGCCATACCTTTCACAAAGTCCGGCGAGTAATAGGCTACAGCAACTCCATCTGTGCCAGCAGCATGTAGAGGCCGAGCAGCGTGATGGCGGCGCCTCCCCAGACCATGGCGGCGGATTTCCACGCCAGCCCATTGACGAATTCCTTCTGACTGCGGAAGGAAATCACAAACGTAGGATCGTTCGCGCCCTGCATCAGCACGACGGGCGGAGTGAGATTGAAGCCGGATGACTTGGGCAGGTCCTCGCGCAGGCGGTCTTCTGGCCGGCGATCTTCGTCTTCGTCTTGGTCGTGAGCCGCGTTTTCTTCGACGGCCAGGCTCTGGTACTGGACTCCGGCGGCAGACCACGCCTCTGGCTTGGTGATGCCGGCGCGAGTGAGCGCGGCTGCAATTTTCGCCTGCTGGCTCATTTCCTGAGTGGTCGAAGGATCCGCGCCACTCTGAAGTTTGATGACCTGCGGTGCTGGCTGCTTTGAAAACCTGTCGGTGCGCGTGTCACTCATTGGTGCATCCACTCGGGCTTCCGTTCGCACCTCTGTTCGCACTTCGCGCGGTGAAAAGGGACGTACTTGAACGCCCGGATTTTCCGTGAGAGTTCCGGCGATGAAGAGCGCGTCTTCGGGCCTGATCAAGCGCTCCTCGATGCGCAACCGGCGAGCCGGTACGATGCCGTGGCGGGAAAGAAAAACGCTGACGCGAGGCGGAACGCCATCTAAATTCGAAGAAAAAAAAGAAGAAACATATTCTTCACGAAAGTCGCGGCGCAAGTCCAGATCGGCACCGAGCGGCTCGATGAGCAACTGGCCGGTGCCGTCATCGATGAAGAAGGGCAGGTGCAGAGTTTCGTCCGCAATTTTCTGCCATTCCTGTTTCTTGCCAGCACGTTGTTGCCACGCGGTGGTGTGGTAGAGAAAGCAAGGCTGGCCGGTGATGGGCGCAGGCATGGTGTGAGGACCAGCGGCCATTCCGCTGACCTCGACCAGTCCCAACGCGGCGCTGCGAACTTTGGAGCTGGGTGTGGTGAGCAGCAAACGCCTGCGAGCCAGCAGTTTGAATCCGAGGACGAAAAAGTACAAACCTCCGGCAATCGCGATCAACGAAAGAATCGTGAGGTGGTTGATCGGGATAAAGAGGGAAAGACAGACGGTCACAATGCGTTCCTGGCTGGCCTCGGAATGATCTGATATGAGGATAAAAAGAGATGGCGCAAAGGACACGGAGAAACAGGTGCGACGGCCTTACGGAGGTAACGGTCACCAGGCGTGATTGCGCATGATTCGTCATCATTATGATCACGCGGTCACGGCGCGGGTTTTCAGAATTTCTACCACGGCTGCCATGGCGGCATCGATTTCGGCGTCGGTGTTGTAGAAATGCGGCGAGAAACGGACGCCAGCTTTGGGACGCCAGTCCACGAGGATGTCACGGGCCAGAAGTTCGCGGCTTACCTGTTGCGAATCGGGCATGTCGATGGAGACGGTTCCTCCGCGTTGCTCGGGATTGCGAGGAGTATTGACTCGCCATCCTTGCCGGTCGGCGAACTCGATCAGGCGGGCGGTTTGACGCTTGGATTTCTCGCGGATTTTCTCTACGCCAACTTCTCGAATAATTTTCAGGCCGGGACGTGCTGCTTCGATGGCGGGGATGTGCGTGGTTCCGTTCATGAATCGGAAAGGAGGATCGGCATAGCGAATGGGGCCGGTGGCGAATTCGAAAGAATTTTCGTGCGCGAACCATCCGGTGAGTTTTGGCTCCAACTTCTTGCCGAGATCGGGGCGGACGTAGAGATACGCCACGCCGGGACCGCCGCAAAGCCACTTGAGCACGCCTCCGCAGGCGAAGTCGGCGTTGAGCGACTGGATATCTATGGGAACGGTGCCCAGAGACTGGAAGGTGTCGAGGACGACGTGGGCTCCGACTTTGTGGGCTTTGTCGATGATGGCCTTGGCGTCGTTGATGTAGGAGCTGCGAAAAATAACGTGAGAGATGGGCACGATCAGAGTGTGCTCGTCGATGGCGTCGAGCAGGCGATCAGTGGGAACGGTAATGCCGTCGTCAGTCTTCACCATGTGAACCCGCGCGCCGTATTGGCGCTGCGCTTCCCAGAAATACATGACCGAGGGAAAGTTCATGTCGCTGTAAACGACTTTGTTGCGCGGTCCGGAGAAATCGAAACAAGAGGCGACCACGGCCTGGCAGGTGGTGACGTTCTGGTGCAGAGAGACGGAATTTTTGGGCGCGTTCATGAGAGCGCCGAGTTCGTTGCCCACTTCGAGGGCGAGCATCCACCAGCGTTCTTCCCACGCGCGAACGCCGCGGTTTGCCCAGATATCGGCGTAGGCGCGGAGCGCGTCGTAGACGGCGCGCGGCATGGCTCCGAGGGAGTTGGAGATCAGGTAGTTGGTGCGCTCGAGGATGGGAAACTCGGAGCGGTAGCGCAAAAGATCGTTGCTCGGAAGATCGTCTTGCATGAAGGACATTGTAATGGTGCTGCGGTCAGCAATCAGCAGTAAGTGATCATCGATTTGTGGATCGGTGATTTGTGATCTGTTGACGAGTGTGAGAACGTTCCGCGCGGGCGACAGGCACGGAATTTGCTTTTTGAGAAGTGCTCACGCGGCGGATGTTAATTGGGTTTTTACCCCCCCCCCCCCCCCCCCCCCCCCCCAATTTTCGCTAAAATATTGACAAATAAGCACTTAACTCCAAATATTTCATAAATAAGGACTTAGCTTGACTCTCCGCTCAATTCCCTTGAAAATCCGTAGTTTTTCGGAGCGGGTGGGTGGCCGCGGTTGCGCCAAATATTGTTTTCAAAGAGCGACGGCAATGGGTCAGTTTTTCAGCGCCTCCTGGGAGGCGGGCACACAGATCATGATTGTCGCGCGCGGCGCGGTGGTTGTAAGTGATGGCGCATACGGTGGATTTGTGATGAAAAAGATCGGAGGATTGGATTGCGGAGCGGGGATGCTCGCACCCGGCCCCTGGAATTCTCAATGAGTGAAATCGCCTGTGGGTGTTGAAAAAGTCACTGAGATTAGCGGTCGGAATGACGGCAGAAGCATGGTAATAAGAAGGAGGAATGCTTGCCATGCTGTGGATCGCCATTGCCGGAGGTTTGCTAGTCATGATGGGGCAACACGAGCGCACCGAAGCGCTGTTCTATTACTTCCGCCTGGAAGATCAGGTTCCTGAAAACCATCTGCTGCGGCTGATCGACAAACACATCAGCTTTGACTTTGTGCGCGAGAGGTTGAAGCAGAGTTACAGCGAGACAGGCCGACCGTCGATTGATCCCGAACTTCTGCTGCGCATTCTGCTGATCGGGTATCTGTATGGCATCACCAGCGAGCGGAAGCTGGTGGAAGAGCTGCGCATGCATCTGGCGTGGCGGTGGTTCACGGGTTTAGGTTTCGATCAGGAGATCCCGCATCACTCCACCTTTTCGAAGAACCGGCACGGGCGGTTTCAGGAGTCGAAGCTGTTCGAGCAGTTGTTCGAGCAGATCGTGCTTCAGTGCGTGGAAGCGGGACTGGTACAGGGCAAGCACCTGTCGGTCGATGGCAGTTTCGTGGAGGCGAATGCGGCCAAGGAGAGTCGCATTCCGCGAGAGCAGTTGGCGGAGGCAGCCCAGGTCCATCAGACCGTGCGCCGGTATCTGCGGGAAGTGGAAGAGCAAAACCCGGTGGAAGAGCCAGTGCACGAGCAGGATCAGGTATCGACCACCGATCCCGATTCCACCTACGCGACCAAAGGCGGCACGCCCGCTCGTCTCGGTTATTACGACAACTATCTGGTGGATAACGACAGTTGTGTGATCGTCGGAGTGCAGGCCACGGCGGCGCGTCTGAGTCAGGAAACGGTCGCGGCGCAAGACATGCTCACCCGCTTTGCCCAGAGGCAAGGACGAGAGCCGTCCTCGATCGCAGCCGATGCGACTTATGGCAATGGGGAGTTTCTGCAATGGTTGCTGGATCGTGGCATCACGCCTTACATGCGCACGCGAGACAGCGCTCTGCGAAAGAACAACCCCGGCTATGGCCCGGAGCGATTTACCTACCTGCCGGAAAGCAACAGCTATCGTTGCCCGGCCGGAGAGCAACTGAACTACGTCGGCTTGAACGTTCGCAATCGTGCCCATGCCTATATCGGCAGCGCCAAGCGCTGTGGGGCGTGCTCACAAAAAGCGCAATGCACGAGCGGACAATATAAGTATCTCGCCATTCACATCCATGAGTCGGCACGACAACGCGCACGGGAGTTGGCGAACACACCCGAGTTTTTCAAGGCACAGCGCCAGCGCAAGAAAGTTGAGGCGCTGTTTGCGGAACTGAAGAATCAGATCGGCCTGCGTCGCCTACGTTTACGACGCATGAAGTTCGTTCGCGAGCAGTTCTTTCTGGCAGCGGCAGCGCAGAACATCAAGCGATTGGTGCGCTTCCTCAGTCAACCACCAGCCCAAACGGTTCTCGCCACCTAGAAACGGGAAGAACGACTCGGCTCCGCCCACACGCCCAGCACAAGGCCGCTCCAAACACAGGGTTTTTCAACAGCCACGCCTGTTCCCTATCGTTACTGCTCCGACGATCCGCTCAAAAACTCCGAACGGGCCTGTAATGAATGCCATCCGTCGCCCACTGTGACAAATGACAGTTTCCAAACCCAGACGCCTACAGTGAAATTGGCAGCGGAGAAAGCGGAGGGACAGAATGAAGTTCGAAACGATTGGCCGATCATTCACGCTGTGGGCGTTCGTAACATTCTTGCTCTTTGTGACAGGGTCGGCTTCTGCTGAGGAGATCATTGAAGGGCGCGTTCTAGGTGGAGGCGTCGCGATCGCCGGCTCCACCGTAACTTTGTGGGCTGCAGCCGCAGAGGCGCCCAAGCAACTTACTCAGACCAGGACCAACGAAAGTGGCGGGTTCGAAATTCGTGTCCAAGAGACGCCAGGCGACGCCCTGCTCTACCTCGTAGCAACCGGTGGCGAACCCAAGGCACACGGGGGCGGAGACAACCCCGCCATAGCGCTCATGGCAGTCTTGGGCACCAAGCCCCCGCGTCATGTAGTCATCAACGAGATGACGACCTTGGCATCGGTGGCAACGCATTCGCAGTTTATTGACGGTACCGCCATCAAAGGGGGTCTGCTCGCTCTGCGGATTGCTGCGGGCAACGTGCCCAATTTTGTCGACCTGGAAACCGGCGGCTACGGCACGACCATTCAGGACGCTCTTAACAGTACCCAGACGCCTACAATGGCTAACTTTGCCACACTTTCCAGCGTACTCGCCGGTTGCGTCACGCTGGTGAGGTCCGATGCGTGCAGCAGTCTGTTCAACGCGACGACCGCTCCAGCCGGCACTTACCCCAAAGACACTCTGGCGGCGGCTGAAAATATCGTTCATTACCCCGCGCATCAGGCCGACAAAGTTTTCGAACTGCTCAATTATTTCTATCCCGTGCCGCAGGGCAAGCCTCTGCGAGCAACGCCTTTCATGCCCTACCTGACCTTCGCTCCCAGCGCGTGGGTTTTCCCGCTGAAGTTTACCGGCGGTGGGATGAGTGCGCCAGGCAAGCTCATGTTCGACAGCGAGGGGAATGCTTGGGCTGGAGATAATTTCATTGTCGGTGCTCAAAACCAGGATGCCTTATGGTCCGGTAACCTCTCGAAGATTGCTCCCAACGGAAAGCCCTTGTCGCCCATGACCTTCGGCTTTACCGGCGGAGGAGTCGGAGGCATCGGTTTCGGCCTGGCTATTGATGCGAACGATAACGTGTGGGGCACCACCTACGCGACCCGCACGATCGTGAAGTTCGATAAGACGGGCGAGCCGCTCTCGCCGCCAGACGGTTACAACTTCGGTGGCCAGCTCGGCCAGATGCAGGGCATCATTGTCACTCCCAAGGGCGATATATGGGCGGTGGACATAGAGAAGGCCCAGGTCATCTATATGCCCCAGGGCGATCCCACCAAGGTCCAATTCTTCTGTCAGAACAAAACCGGCGATCCCTTAAAGAACCCCTGCAAGCTGCTCGCTCCGTTCCACCTCGCGATCGACCAGCAGGACCGCATATGGATCTCCAACGTTCTCAGCGATAACGTCACCCGTTTCCCTGCGTCCGATCCGAGCAAGCTTGAGTTCTTCAAGGCTGGTTGGTCCGGCAGCGGTCTGGCCGTCGATAGTCTCGGAAATGTCTGGGTTTGCAACCGGTCGGGCAGCTCGGAGCGTTCACACTTGAAGATTCTGGAAGCCATCGCGGCTGAGAAACTCAAGGGCGAGAACGCCTTCGCCAGAGTCCTGGTTGATTCATGGACCTCGCAGAAGCCGGGATACGAGTCGGGAGGCAGTATCACGGTATTCCGCCCGGACGGGAGCCAGGCTTCCTTCTCACCAGTGTCGGGCAAGGGGATCACAGCTCCTTGGGCGATATCTGTCGATGGTAACGACAATATCTGGATAACCAACTTAGCAACTTCATCAGCCGGGATCGTGCAATTGTGTGGCTTCCGCACCGAGCATTGTCCACCCGGCGCGAAAACAGGGGACGCTATTTCACCGCCCGGCGGCTATGTAGGTGGAGGCATGCAGATGCAGGTCGACGTCGGCATCGCTCCGGCCGGAGATGTGTGGGTCACCAACAACTGGCAGTACTACCCAGCCTGTCTCGGCACGGTTGATGAACCATTGTCAACGCTCTGCGCAGGCCAGGGCGTGACGGTTTTCTTCGGCATGGCGAAACCTGTTCGGACACCGCTGATCGGGCCGCCTCGCCAGCCGTAGCAAATTGCTGTCGGCTATTGGCGGCGGCACGCCAAGAACGGGTGGTTGGCCAGCTCAGAACCCACCAGAAGGGGCAGATGAAACGATTTTTCGATCTTACGTTCATGCCGTTCTTTATCATTACCGGGATTGGAACGGCCTCCGCAAGCCTCTACGCCTTTTGGCCCCGATGGGCAGCCGAAACCGCAGGGAAAATCCCCTTCGTCCCCGACTACACGATCATCACTCAGCATTGGGGCATCATGGTGGGCCTGATGGGCGTCTTCATGATCGTTGCCGCAGTTAAAGTCGAATGGCGAAAGCCGATTCTCATTTACAGCTTACTGGAAAAGGCTTTCATGGTTTATCTGGTTCTGGTCAACGGAAGCTACGCATATGCGCAAGGCTTCAAAATCGGCGCGGCGATGGATGCAACCGTTGTTCTATACACGATCGTATATTTCGCGGTAATCGGATTTGCCCAATAGTTCACAGGGATCTGAGAACCTTTCGACAGCAGACCCGTAACGAAACGGAACTGGTTCCGCCGTGCGGACGGGCCACCCTTTCCTGGCGACGTCAGCCAGCGCGCCGCGCCTGCAACTCTCCACGTGAAGAACCGGCAAAGTCTCGGACCAAGGCGGCGATCTCATCAGCAGCCGTGTCCAGCGCGAAATGCCCTCCATCGACAATGTGGACTTCAGCATTGGGCACATCTCGCCGGTAGGATTCCGGCTCCGAGGAGTCAAACGATGCCTCGTATTTGCCCCAGATCACCAGCAGGCGCGGCTGCTTCTCGCGCATCCATGCTTGCCATTTCGGGTAGGCGTCCACATTGGTTCGATAGTCGTAGAACAAATCGCTTTGAATGTCCGCCTGGCCGGGCTGACTGAGAAATGCGAACTCGTCCGTCCACAGATCAGGATCGTAGCGCTCCAGGTTGGGATCGTGCCCGACATGGCGTGTACGGGTTGCAGCCAGTGAAATCAGATTCGTGCGCAGGGCGCTCTCGTTTGGACCGCGATCGACCCAAAACGCGCGCCGCGTCTTCCAATTCGCCCCCAGGCCTTCGTTGTGCGCCACCGCGTCTTGAACGATCAGAGCTTCCGCGCGCTCCGGATGCGACAAAATCATGCGAAACCCTACGGGACCGCCGTAATCCTGCATGTAAAGCGTGTAGCGCGAGAGACCCAGCGCTTCGGTGAAGTGATTCATGACGTCGGCGATGTGATCGAACGTGTAAGCGAATTTCTTCGAATCCGGCCAGTCGCTGTGTCCGAAGCCGGGGTAATCGGGCGCGACCAGGTGATAGCGATCGGAAAGCCGGGCGAAGAGCGGCTCGAACATTCGCGACGAAGAAGGCAGTCCGTGGAGCAAGAGAATCGTTGGGGCGCCTTTCTGGCCCGCTTCCCGATAAAAAATTGAGAGTCCGTCAACCTTCACGGTGCGATAAAAGACTGGTTGTGACATGCGTTGCTTGATCCTTTCCTGGCCTTCGAGATGACCGGTGACAAAGGCGATTAACGAGAGGAGCGCTGGCCTCCGGGCGATTGTTCGGAAGTTCATCGCTCCCTCGGCGGCTAAAGCCGTCATTCAGACGGCGGAATTATCGCAGCGGTGAACCGCTGCGCCACCCAAAAACGTAAAGTTTGCGCTCGGGTGGCAAATCTTGTCAATCAACCATAGTCGCAGTTTGGAGGAAGCATTCCCCGCAGCGGCTGAAGCCGCTACTGATTACGCGAATTTTGCGGCACGACTGAAGTCGTACCCATTCCGTAGCCTGCCCGGACCGGAGTTCTCCGTCGATATCCCAGACGGGGCGGAGCCCCGTCACCACATCCCAGACGGGGCGGAGCCCCGTCACCACACGGGCACTTTTTTCCGAAGAACTGCACGGGCCTCGCTGGCTGCAGTGCAACAGGCGTCAAGAATGCCCGGAAGCGGATGGGTGCTGATACGCATCCATCAACCTTGCGATCAATACCGCTAGATAAAGCACGCCGAGGATGGCTTCGATCACAGAAAGTGAGCGGACCGGCGCCGAGACGGGGATGATGCCTGCCGCTCCAAGGGATGTCATGGTCGCGAAACTGTAATAAACGAAGTCGAACCTGTCGGGGATAGCGTGGGGGTTGGTCAGAGGATTGAGATAGAACGCTTTTGGCTGAATGGCAGCCATCATTCCGTAGATGCTGGCAAAGGCGAACCCCACCAGCAGATAAATGCAAAGCGCCCCGAAAATTGTTTCCGAATTGGGTTGGTCGCTGCTAAAGACACGGCGGAAGATGACCACCACGATAAATGCATCGAACACAAAGCTGAGGACGATGTTGAGAATGGAAAGAAAGCCCGGGTCGGGCTGACGAAATCGCATGTGTTCGAACACAGCGGGAACGGCTAGCAGGAGCGCAACCAGCAAAAGTGTTCTCCGCAAGCGGATGGCGTACACGGCAATCAGAATTCCGGCGCTCCCGATTATGCGGAACGCGAAATAACTGAATCCGCGGTCCTCCACGTACGGATAGAAGACGAGCGACCCTAACAAGAAGAGGAAAAGCAGAAAAAATTTGTGTCCTGTCAAAGCCTGCAGCTGCGTGGAGCGGGTCGAAGGGTTAGGCGATGTATGGGGCATGGGGTGTGCTCAGGGACTCCCGCCCCCGGGATGGTACACCTTTCGCAGCACATGGAGAGGACTTAGATTCGATTCGGGCAATAACTGAGAATATCCAAAACGGTGGTCTGGTCAGCATCATTGATGGGGGCGAGCGTGGCTCGCCCCCGGTTGTGGTTTAGGCCGCGGATTCCTTGTCTTTGGATTTGCGGGACTTTACGGATCCGGCTGCGTGAATGCCAGCCGATGCGGCAGAGGTTCCGGTAAGCGCAGCCTCTAACGGGACTCCGTCGGGACTGCCCAGTCCGGTGCATGGATCCCATCCGGGGCCTGCGCTGAAGGCGCCGTTGTTGCCTTCGGTTATGTCGTGGAATCCGGCGGATTCGACGGCTTGCGCGTAGATTAGCGGGTTGAGGAAACCGATCGATTTCCCCAGTTGTTGGTTGATGCGCGCCACCAGTGCTGCCCATAAAGGCGCGACTGCGCTGGTGCCGCCGATGACCGCATTCTCGCCATCGACGAGAATGTTATAGCCGGTGTTGGGATCGGCATCGCCGGAGACGTCGGGCACGCCTCGGCCGCCGCCTTGAACTGATGGCGCCGGCACTCCGAAGTCCTCCTGCCAGGTTGGAAGCGGAAAAACATCGCTGACCCCGCCGCCAGTCGCTCCTCCATTTGGGAGGTCGTTCCAGACGGTTTCATTGACAATTTGTTCGCTCGCAGCCTGCAGCGTGGTGCCGCCGCAGCCGAGCACGAACGGGTCGGACGCCGGAAAATCAACGTGGTTGTTGCCGTCGTTGACTCCGTCGGAAGAACCATTGTCGCCGGAGGCAACGCAGACGGTGACGCCCATGGCCGCCGCTGCCTGAAAGGCGTCGTCCATGTTGGTCATGGCCTGAGTTGTCCAACCGGACTCGGCCGAGCCCCAGCTTATGGAAATGGCCGAGGGTTGATTGGTGTTGTCGTGCACGGCAGTGGTGATCGCGTCCAGAAAACCCTGATCAGTGTTTGGGGCAAAATAGACGACGATCTTGGCGGCCGGAGCAATCGAGCCCGCCACCTCGATGTCGAGCATCACTTCGCCGTCGGCGCTGTCTGGAGTGGTCGGGCTATTCTTGCCTCCATCGACGCTGACGGAGATGACCTGGGGCGGAGTGATGTTGAGCGAGCCGAAATAGTTGCTCAGGTCTTCCAGTTGAAAGCCGCCGCCTAACTCAATGAGACCGATGCACTGGCCGCTTCCGCTCTCTGACGGGTAGTCGTAGAGCTGGGCGACTTGGTTCGGATCATATGACGAGGTGGAGGCAGGGGTTTTAGTTTTGCGCTTGTCGGGCTGCGGCAAGAGTCGGAAATGAGGTTCTGCCTGCGGCCGGTTGTCGAGGCCGAACACTCCGGTGATGATGTCCGCATACTCGGAGGGCACGCTGATGGCGCCCACACGGCCGCGGAAGTTGCCCTTTGGATGACTGTACTCTTTGAGTTCAACGTTGAAGGCTTTCTGCAGATTGCTTACCGTGCCTGACAGCATTACGGTCCGGCGCGCGAGTTCGGTGCCGGTTTCGTGGACTTTCAGGCCGTATTCCTGGGCAAATTTCTTGATCTGGTTGAGATCGGCAGGATCGGCACCGTGGGCATGCTCGTACTCGGCGCGCGACATCTGCTTGAAGCCGGGCTTTTCGAGGGCACTCCTTAACTCCCGGTGCTTGACCTCTGATTTCGGACGCAGTCGTATGGAGACCTCGATGGTTTGGTCCGGATGCGAATTGTGGATCAGGCGCGCACCACGGACGGGCTGACGTTCACTGCCTGAAATTACGGTAAATTTTCGAGCGGAAGTCACAAATGCTCCTTCGTTTCGGGGGAACAGACCGGCCAGGAACTAGTCGCGACTGGGAGTCGCACAGGTAGGGAAGTCCGGGTTCGTCCCGCCGTTCAGATGGGTCCCGAAACGAGTTGAGCATATCAAAAATCGGAGAATTATCAATAGAAATTGGACCCCTGGGTCGGGAGTGTCGGGGCGGTTCTTTCCCATTTTGGAACGAGCTGGGGCTGCGGGTCGCTGGTCTAGCGGTCCGTCTGTAACTTGTTGGGACGAATCAGGAAGTAGAGGAGGGTTAGGGCAATCAGGAAGATTAAACCGACGGTCAGGTTGATGCGGGAATCCCACCAGGTTTTGGCGGTGGATGCGAGGACCACCACCAGGCCGATGATGGATCCCCATTTGCCCAGAGGGGAGCGGGCGGGAATTTTGGCGGACTGTGCGGGGGTGAGTTGGCGGCGAAAGGAGATGTGGGCGGCCAGCGAAATGATCCAGGAAAGCATCATGCCGAAGAAGGCGCCACGGAGAATGTATTCGAAGGCTTTGGCCGGGGCCCAGCGTTCCAGGACAAGGGCGACGACAATGCCATAGGAAGAGACAAGCAGAGCCAGGGTTGGAGTGCCTCTTGCGCTGAGGCGGCCAAGTGTGCGGGGAGCCCATCCGGTGCGGGCGAGCGAGAAAAGCATCCGGGAAGAAACGTAGAGGGTGGCGTTGGCTCCGGAGAGAGCGGCGGTCAGGACCACGAAATTCATGAAGTGAGCGGCTCCGGGCAGGCTGACGGAGCGGAAGACGGTGACGAAGGGACTTTCGGTGACACCGGCGCGGTTCCAGGGCATGATGCCGACCAGAATGATGATGGCTCCGAGATAAACCAGGGCCAGGGTAAGAAAGGTTATGCGCGCGGCGCGGGCGACGGCGGTCGCGGAAGTGGACTCGCCGGAGGTTACGGCTACGAACTCCACGCCGCCGAAGGTGTAAATCGCGAAGGTGATGGCGAGGAGCGGGGCGGCTGCGCCGAGGGGGAAGAATCCGCCGTTGGCGGTGTATTGGGGCGCGGCTCGTCCAGTGAGGAGGAGAGCGGCACCGAGCACAATGAAGGCGGCGATGACCGCGACCTTGATCATGGCAAACCAGAATTCGAAGCGTCCGTAGCTGTGGACGCTGAGCAAGTTGACGGCGAGCAGGAACGCGGAAAAGGCGAAAACCCAGACGATGGCGGGTACCCGTGGAAGCCAGAGCTGCATGTAGGTGGCGGAGGCAACCATCTCGGCTCCGATGGAGACGGCGATGGCGAGCCAGTAGCCGGCGCGGGAAATGAACCCGGCCCAGTGGTTGAGGTAGAGGTCTCCATAGACGCCGAAGGAGCCGGCGGCGGGATGAGTGCTGGCGAGTTCGCCGAGGGCGAGGGCGACGGTCCAACTGATGAAGGCGGCGAGCACAAAACTGAGGATGACGGCGGGACCCGCGAGTTCGATGGCGGCGGCGGTGCCGAGCAGGAGTCCCGTGCCGATGGAGCCGCCGACGGCCACCATGGTCATCTGTCCGGCGGTCATCTGATGACGGAGGCCGAACTCGGGGTTAGCCGTCGCTAGTTCGCCGGAATCTGAGTTTGAGGCGGGAGCGGGCATGAGGGCTCGTACTCGTATATCAGAGGAGGCGGCCAAATGCCGGGAAAAAGACTGGGGTGGGAGCGGCTCATGACCTTCGTAATCGCCGCGCGGGGGAAGCGCGTTGCTGGGGTGGGTCGCGAATCCTAAAATCAAGGTGGAACTTCTCTGTCCGAAGACCGCCCATGCCGGAAAATCCTAATCGTGCCGAAGTAGCCCGCCGCGTAGAAAAGGCGGAAAAGCTGTTGCAGAAGGGCAAGACGGCCGACGCATTGGCGGAATACCTGCTGATCCTGGAAGGCGACCCAGAAAACGACAATGTACGTCAGATGGCAGCCGAGCTCTCGCTCTCTTTAAATAAAGGACCGCAGGCGGTACGGCTGCTGGGAGAGTTGTTTGAGCGGCAGGTGGCGGCCGCGGATGCGACGCGAGCCAGCCTGACCTACAAAAAGCTGGCGCGGTATACCAACCCGACCTGGGAACAGAAAGTGCGATTTGGCCAACTGCTGGAGCATTCGAACAAGAAGTTGGCGACCGGGACGTATGAAAACGCGCTGGAAGACTTGCTCAAGCAAGGAAAGAAAGAAGAAGGTTTGCTGGTCTTGCGGCGGATCGTGAGTCTGGATCCTTCGCAGACCAACCATTTGCGAGTGGCGGAATTGTCGGCGGATCTGGGCGAGCACGTGATGGCGTCGCAGTCGTTCTTGCAGGTGGCGGAACTGGCGGAAGCGGCGGGCGGAAACGCCGGTCAGTGGTTCGAGCGGGCGTACACGGAGAATCCGGCGGATTCGAAGACCGCGATCGCCTATGGCAAGAGCCTGCTGTCGCGCGGCGAGGCGGGAGCAGCGATTTTTATTTTCGAGCCGCTGGTGCATGCCGGAGATGCGGCGGTGGAGCTACGCGATCTGTATGCCCAGGCATTGTTGTCGGTGGGCCGGTGCCTGGATGGCGAACCGTTGATCTGGCAGATGTTCGAGCAGAATCCGGCGCGCATGCACCAGGTGGTGAGCCTGATCGGAAAGATGATCGACTCCGAGTTAGATGCGGAGGCGGTGGCGCTGGCGCGGAAGCTGGAAGCTTTCCAGCGGCGGCGTGGGGAACGGCGATCCTTCATCTCGACCATGCAGGAATTGCTGGCATCGCACCGTCCGTCGGCGGAAATGCTGGAGTTTCTGGCGGAGCTGTTCAACGCGTCGAACCGCGAAACCGACTACGCGCAGGCTCTGGTGAAGCTGTTTGATCTGTATTGCACGAAGCACGATTACCAGAAGGCGGGGGAGTGCCTGGACCGGGCGGCGGAAGTGGATCCGTACGAGCCGGGACATCAAAAACGTCTGGAGGCACTGCGCGGCAAGATCGACGATCAACGTTTCAACGTAATCGCCTCGCGCTTCACCACAGTGAAGAAAGAAGAGCAAGCTGCGGTCAAGGCTCCCGAACCGACGCTTGGAGCAGCCGCGCTGCAGGATCTGATGCTGCAAGCCGAGATCCTGGTGCAGTACGGGATGCGCTCGAAGGCGATCGAGCGTTTGCAGCGCATTCAGGAATTATTTCCGCGTGAAGAAGAGCGCAACCAGGACTTGCAGAAGTTATACATTGCGGCAGGTATCGAACCGCAGTATGCGAAGTCGGCGGCGGCCGCTCCGGTAGCACCGGCGGCGGCGAGTAGCGATCCGGGCCTGACGCCAGCAGCGACAGCTGCGGCTGCAGCGGCGGCGAGTGACGTGGCTGACGTGAGCAGTCTGGCGCGGGTGGCGGAAATCACGCGCAAGCTTTATCACCAGGGGAATGCGGAAGGTGTTTTAAAAACGGCAGCGAACGAGATTGGCGCGAACTGGAAGACGTCGCGTTGCCTGGTGGCCTTGCGCAAGCCGGGTCTGCCGCCCTCGAGCGTGCAGGAATATCACATGGAAGGGCTGATTCCGGCGAGTTCGGCGGCGCTGGTCAGCGTGGTGGAGGCGCTGCAGGATCTGGTGGTGGCGCGAGGCGCGGTGACCTTCGGCGCTGCGGGAAACGCTCCGGAGTTGATGGGCATCCGCAAGGCTGTCGAAGAGTTGCAGGTGGAATCGCTGCTGGCTTTGCCCTTGACCGAGGGCGACGACCAGATCGGCGTGCTGATCCTGACCCAGAACACGGGGCGGGTCTGGCAGGCGGCAGAGATACTGGTGATCCGGACGTTGAGCGACCAGGTGTTGATTGCGCTCAACAACGCCGGGCTGCGGCGGTTGGTGAAAAATCTTTCGGTGACCGACGAGAAATCGGGGCTGCTGAAGCGAGCGTCGTATCTGGATCTTCTGCAGGCGGAAACCCGGCGCGGGTTGCAGCAGGGAACGGCGGTGACGGTGCTGCTGATGCAGTTTGGCAGGCGCAGCGCGCTGATCAAGGAATATGGCGAGCAGTCGGTGACCGCGGTGATGGAGCAGATCGGGCAGCTGTTTTCGGCGAACATCCGGACCAACGACCTGGCGTTCCGCTATGAAGCGACAACGGTTGCGCTGATGCTGGGCGACACGGGCGAAAAAGAAGCGCTGCTGGCGGTGGAGAAATTAAAGCGTCTGCTCTCGGAAGTGCGCTTTCCGGGCAAGAACAAGGCAGTTGAGTTCAGCGCCGGACTCGCGCAGGCAGTGATGCGTCAGCATTTCGATCCGGTGGACATTGTGACCGAAGTGGCCAACCGCGCCGATCACGCGCTCGAGTTGGCGGTGGCGCAAGGCGCGGGAAAGATCGTCAGTCAGGCGCCGCAGTTCGCGGCATCGGCGGCGGTGGCGTGAGTCAAGAGCTCTAACCGCGGAGGACGCCGAGTACGCCGAGAAAACCTTGAAGCTTCAAAAACGTCAAGACCTTGAAACTCCGGAACGTTGAAACTCTGAAACTTTGAAACCTTGCTGCTGTTAAACTCACAAGTTGGCTTCTGGCCAGTTATCGCTTCTTCATAAGCAGGACTCATGTTGAAACCTGGAGACATTGCTATTGTCAGTGGGGCGCGCACGCCCTTTGGACGCTATTGCGGGAAGATCAAGGACTACACGGCGCAGGAACTGGGCGCGGTGGCGGCGAAGGCGGCGATGGAGCGGGCAGGCGTTGGCGCCGAGCACTTCGACCACGCTGTGTTTGGAAATGCGCAGCAGACTTCGGGCGACGCTCTTTATGGAGCGCGGCACGTGGCGTTGCGGGCGGGCTTGCCGATTGAGGCTCCGGCGCTGACGGTGAATCGACTTTGCGGGTCGGGGATGCAGGCGATTGTCAGCGCGGCGCAGATGGTCCAGACGGAGGAAGCGAAAGTGGTGCTGGCGGGCGGAATGGAATCGATGTCGCAGGCTCCGTTTTCGATTCGCGGGCGCGATGGATTCACGCTGGCTCCGGGCGGGAAGCTGGAGGATTCGCTGATGGTGGCGCTGCTCGATTCGTATTGCGGACTCTACATGGCGAATACGGCGGAGCTGTATGGCGAGCAGCAGGGGATTACGCGGCAGGCGCAGGATGAGTTCGCGCTGCGCTCTCAACAGAAGGCCGATGAGGCTTATAAGGCGGGGCGCTTGCAGGAAGAGCTGACTCCGGTTCCGTTGCGGAATTCGAAAGGCGAAGCGACGGGAGAGACGCTGACCGAGGATGATCATCGGCGTCCGCAGACAACGCTCGATGGGCTGGCGAAGCTGCGCGCGGCGTTTGGGAAGAATGGGACGGTGACGGCGGGCAATGCCAGCGGAATTGTCGACGGCGCGGCGGCAGTGGTGGTGATGTCGCTGGAGCAGGCGCAGAAGAGGAACCTGAGTCCGCTGGGACGGATTGTGAATTGGGGAATTGCGGGCGTCGATCCGAAGTTGATGGGGCGCGGTCCGGTTCCGGCGACGAAGATTGCGCTGCAGCGCGCGGGGCTGACTTTGGATTACATCGATTTGATCGAAATGAATGAGGCGTTCGCGGCGCAGTATCTGGCGGTGGAGAAAGAATTGGGGCTCGATCGCGAGAAGGTGAACGTGAACGGCGGAGCGATTGCGCTGGGGCATCCGCTGGGTGCTACTGGGACGCGGCTGGTGATCACGTTGCTGTACGAGTTGCGGCGGCGGAAGAAGAAGTACGGGCTGGCGACCGCGTGCATTGGTGGGGGGCAGGGGATTGCTATGGTGGTGGAGAGCTTTCAGTGAACGCAGGCCGGCCCAGTTTCAATGACTAGGGGTGAGGTTCCCGGCGTAATGGGCTACTTGAGAAAAACGTTGCGATCCGCTTGCGCGTTTGCCCTATAATTGGCTTGTGCTTACGGACGAAGATAAACAGTGGATTAGTGAACGGTTAGAGAAGGTGGAAACCACCCTGCTTACCGAGTTTCACAAGTGGGCGTCTCCTGTCGAATTGCGTTCGCGAAGCCATGCCGCAGCGCTTCGCGCACTGGATGCCGAAGTTGAATCTCTGGCAGACCGGCTCAAGAATCTCGAAGGCCGCTGATCGGTTCCTGGTCAGAGGGGCTTACCCTTAGATATACAATTCGTTCTTGCGGCGGTTACGGCACGGCTGAAGCCGTGCCCTTCCCTAAGGCAGACGTTCTCAAGCTTTGCCGCGTGCTGGACGGGGCGGAGCCCCGTCACCACACGAGCAGTTTTTCCGCAAGCTGTGAAAGCCATGCCCTTTCAAAGCAAATCCAAACCGACCCACTACGTAGTGATCGCCTGCTTCCACGGCAGGCGCGAGCCGAAGCGCTGGCAGTCGCGGTAAACTATGCGGTCTGATGGCGCGGGCGAACTGCAGATCCCTCGCTTCGCTCGGGATGACAAGCTTTATAAGTAGATGACGATTCTTAAATAGAAGTGGAGCCATATGGAAATCAAGAAGGTTGGCGTTCTCGGTTGTGGGTTGATGGGGTCTGGCATTGCGCAGGTCTGCGCTACGGCTGGGTTTGACGTTACTGTGCTTGAGGTTGAGCAGAAGTATCTTGACAAGGGGTTTGCTGGGATTGAGAAGTCGCTCGCTAAGTTTGCCGAGCGCGGTCCCGAGAAGGGTGGGATTACTGCGGCGCAGAAGGACGCGATTCGGGCTCGGCTTAAGGGGACTACTAACAAGGCTGACCTCGCTGATTGCGACATTGTGATTGAGGCCATTATCGAGAACGTTGAGGAAAAGAAGAAGATGTATGCGTCGATTGACTCCATCGTCAAGAAGGAGGCGATCTTTGCTTCGAATACTTCTTCTATCTCGGTGACTGAGTTGTTGACGGCGGTGAAGCGGCCGGAGCGATTTATCGGGCTGCATTTTTTTAATCCTGTTCCTTTGATGAAGCTGGTCGAGGTGGTGAAGACGATTGCTACTTCTCCTGCTGTTTACGACGCGGCCTACGAGTTCGCGAAAAAGCTGGGGAAGGTTCCGGTGCGCACTTCGGATAAGACGGGATTCATCGTCAACCGGCTGCTGGTGCCTTATTTGCTGGATGCGATTCGGGCTTATGAAGAGGGCGTGGGGTCGATCGAAGATATCGATAACGCTATGAAGCTGGGGTGCGGGTATCCGATGGGGCCGTTTACTTTGCTGGATTTTGTTGGGCTCGATACTACTTACTACATCACGCATGTCATGTTTGACGAGTTTAAGGAGCGGCGGTTTGCTTCGCCTCCGCTGCTGAAGCGGCTGGTGATGGCGGGGTGGTATGGGCGGAAGTCGGGGCGCGGGTTTTATGATTACTCGGACCCGAGTAAGCCAAAGGCTGGGACGTTCTAGAATCCACCACGGAGGCACGGAGACACGGAGAAAACCTAGAAAATGATTTTGGGTTTTCTCCGTGTCTCTGTGCCTTCGTGGTAGGTGTTGGTCTTCGCCAGTGCGCTGAGGAAATCATGACCTACGAAAACATTCTCCTCGAAAAGAAAAACTCCATCGCCTACGTCACCGTCAACCGTCCGAAGGTGCTCAACGCGCTCAATATGGCCACGATGGAAGAGCTGCGGGCGGCGTTCACTGAGATTAAATCCGACGCCTTGCTTCGTGTCGCCATTCTTACTGGGGCGGGCGAGAAGGCTTTTGTGGCCGGGGCCGATATTGGGGAATTGGCGAAGCTGGACGCGGTCTCCGGCAAGGAGTACACGCATCGCGGGCAGGCGGTGCTTGACCTGATCGAGAACCTGGGGAAGCCGGTGATTGCTTGCATTAACGGATTTGCGCTGGGCGGCGGATGCGAACTGGCTATGGCTTGCACCATGCGTCTGGCGAGCGACAACGCTAAGCTGGGGCAGCCGGAGGTGAAGCTGGGGATTATTCCGGGATATGGCGGGACGCAGCGGCTGCCGCGACTGGTGGGCAAGGGGCTGGCGATGCAGATGGTGCTGGCGGGGGAGACGATCACGGCGGCGGAAGCGCATCGGATCGGGCTGGTGAATGAAGTGACTTTGTCGGCGGAACTGATTCCTCGGGCGGAGGCGATTGCGGGGAAGATTATTGCGAATGCTCCGCTGGCGGTGCAGTACGCTATGGAGGCGGTCAACAAGGGGATGGAGATGACTTTGGCCGAGGGGCTGTTTCTGGAGGCTGCTTTGTTTGGGGTTTGCTGCGCTACTTCGGATAAAAAAGAAGGCACAACTGCGTTCTTAGAAAAACGCCCGGCGGCGTTTAAGGGGCAGTGAGTCAAAGGCTTCACCACAGAGACACAGAGGCACAGAGAAAAACTACGAAGGGGAAAATCAAAATCGAGCGTTTACTTGAGCCTGTCGTTCCGGTGTTCGAGGGCGGCCTTGGCGCTGCTGGCAAGCGCTTTGCGATCGTCGTCTCGCGCTTCAATGCCTTTATTACCGAGCGACTTTTTCAAAGCGCTTACGACGGGCTGTTGCGGTCTGGCGCTAAGAAAAAAGATATCGTTCTGGTTCGCGTTCCTGGCGCATTCGAAATTCCTATCGCTGCTCGTGCGCTGGCGGAGACGAAAAAGTATGACGCGATTATTTGCCTGGGGTGCCTGCTGCGCGGCGATACGGCGCATTACGACGTGATCGTCAACGAAGTTACGCGGGGGATCGGGCAGTCGGCGCAGGAGACGGGCGTTCCTCATGCGTTTGGGGTGCTGACTTGCGAGAACCTGGAGCAGGCGATTGATCGCGCTGGGTTGAAGATGGGGAACAAGGGATTCGAGGCGGCGCTGGCGGCGGTGGAGATGGCGAATCTGAGGGCAGGTGTCAGGTCTCAGGTGTCAGGTGTCAGGAAAGGCAAGGCAAAACCAACCTCAGCTTCACGGAAACGTAAACCTCGCTCCTAGATATCGATATCCTGGACTTCCGCAATGCAACTGTCCTGTAAACTGCTCTAAGGCTCGCGCATGGTCTTGGTTTTCCCGGGACCTGACACCTGACACCTGAAAAATGGGTACTCGCCGCAAATCCCGCGAACTGGTTCTGCAGATGCTGTTTCAGGCGGACATGGCGAAGCAGACGCCGGAGCTGGTCCGGAAGACGTTCTGGGCGGAGCGGTCGAACGTTGAAGAAGATGTACGTGGCTTCGCGGACGATCTGTTTCGCGTGGCCAGCGATCGCATGGCGGAGATCGATGGACTGATCGGGAAACATACGCAGCACTGGCGCATGGATCGCATGGCGACGGTGGATCGGAATGTGCTGCGGGGAGCGGTGGCGGAATTCCTGGGGTATCCGGCGACGCCGCATGCGATTGTGATCAACGAAGCGCTCGAAATCGCGCGGAAGTTTTCTTCGCCGGAGTCGGTGCAGTTTATTAATGGAGTGCTGGATAGCGTGGGGAAGGATGTCGGGACGTAGGGAACCAGGTGTCAGGTCTTAGGTGTCAGGTCTTAGGTGTCAGGTCCCAGGAACAGCGGGGCGTTTTTCAATTCCCGGTGCGCTACTTCTGGTGCGCACGGTCAGGCAAAATCCACGCACAAATGGTTTGAGGCACGAAGCCTCTCGCGGCCTCGGATGTTGAGCTGCGGCGGAGGTTAGGCCGAGCTGTGCTCGGCTTGGACAGCCGGGGCGGCTGTCCCTACGCGGGGTTGGCACGCGCGCCCGTCTAGCGGTCTCGATCACAGTGGGCGGAGAGCTATCAGGTTGGGGAGACACTGCGGCACGGGGTTGCCTCCGTTGTTGCACATGTTGCGGTTATTGGCGTCACCGGTGTTGACGTAAGGGACCTGCTGGTAGTCGCCTTGACCGTTGGTGCTGACGATGTGGACGGAGCCGATCGAGCAGGGTTGAGTCGGATCGTTATTAGGGTACTCGTCGCAAGCGGCGACGAAGACCAGGGTTCCGTCGGTGGAGGCGGCGGCGGAGAGCGGGTAGGCGCCGTTGGCCAGCGGGATGGAGGTGGTGGTCCCACCGCTCACATTGAAGAGGAGCACGGCGGGAATGTTTTGGGCGACAACTACCAGGTCGACGCCATCGTTGACCAGCTGGGTGTAGACCGGAGTGAAATTGCCCTGGCCAAGGTTGAAAGACTGCGCGGCCTGGGGAAAATTCACAGTCGGAAGAATGTTCACGAGCGGCGGCGGACCATTGCAGACGAACTGTCCGTCCGGCAGGGGGATCTGATTGTCTACGGTCGTGAAAACGTCAACGTAGGGAGAATCGAGAGCGAGCACGTGCAGAGCGTCCGGCGAAGGGAAGATCTGACTTGGGATGCCGGGGGTGGTCACAAAGTTGAAGTCTGGGGAGATTAGGGGATCGGCCTGGGTAGTTTCGGTGTTGCAGGTGGCGTAGCCGGCAATGGTGTTCCCGGGCGCCGGCGTCCCAGCGATATAGGCGAAGCTGCCATCCGCCGAGAACTCGACGTCAGTTACCGTGGTTGCGATCGGAACCGCGGTAAATGCATCGACGGTGGAATAGACATACATATTGCCCGCATTGGTGAGTATGAAGAGCTTCAGCTGATCGGGAGAGAAGGCGGCGGCAGTGGCGGTTTCGCCGGGGATGACGATGTCAATGGGGGCGGTGGTGGTGCTGCTGCCGTTGTAGATGTAGACCTGGCTGGGGGTGGAAACGGTGTCAGAGACGACCACCAGTTTGCCATCGTTGGAAATGGTGAGTACTTTGCCGCACAAGGCGATATTGCAGGTCGAGGAGTTGGAGACCGGTGTCACGGTCGTTTTGGTGCCGACGCTCACCGACATCAGGCCCTGATCGCTGCCGATGTAGAGGACCGACGAGGCCACGTGGTTGAACATCATGGAATTAGGAGTGCGGGGCAAGCTCTCGATAGAACCGATGGGGGTATTTCCAGGCGTCACCGAGAACAACGCACTGCTGCAGCCAGAGGCGTTGGCGCAACCGGTGGTCGCAGCCCAGGCAGTGTAGACGGGCGGCTTGGCGGTAGGGCTGGGAACTACCTGAACGGAGATGGTGCCAAAGCCCTGGGTGAGGTTCGCGGGCTGGCATTTCTTGGCGGCGTCGGCGGGATAGTTGCTGGCGTAGATGGGGAGACTGGGTATAACTCCGATATTACAGCTCGGGGGAGTGCAGGAAGCGAAGATGGTGGCGCCGCCGGAATTGTTGCGGGCGGTAGCGCTGTTGCTTGTGTTGGTGGACGTGGTGCTGCTGAAGGCGATCACCTCAGGGTCGGTGGTGCTCCAGGTGAGGGGCGGGCTGGCTAAGGGGGTGCTATTGGCGATACCGCACAACGTATCCAGTGCGATCGCGGTGACGGGTACGGTTTCGCCGTTGTTCACGGTGATCGAGTTTCCGGCCCCGCTCTGGCCACCGATTTGGAGCCAGATGGCTTGGATCAAGCAGGTGGTGAAGGGATAGGGGCTGCTGGTGACCCCGGAAACGGTGGCAAAAAGGTAGGTGACACCGGGGCTCTTGGCAGTCACCTGAACCTGGTTGAGCACGTTGGGCTGATTTGACACGATGGGCGTCGTGGTGACTACGCCGACGTTTCTTGACGACCAATCCATGGGGCCGACGGTACTGGTGATGTCCGTGCTAATGCCGCCAATAGTGCTGTAAGCGGTGGCTGCGTAGTTCCAGGTTTGGCCCTGCGAGAAGCAGTCGTACTGCGGCGGGCCTTGGGGTTCGAGGGGGCTGATCTGGAGGCTATCGATGTGCTGGTGGACGTAGATGGTAGTCGGCGGGCTGCTGATGCCGTTGATGACCGCGGATACCAGGGCGATTCCGGGAAGGCCGGGACTGCACATGGTGGCGGTGGGGTCCCAGGTGCCGGCGCAGCCGTTGCCGTTACTTGCGATGGAAAGTGGCGCGGCGGCGTTCGGGCTGCCGCTCGCGACCACATATTGAATGTTGAGGGGTAGGACGACGCGGCCGTTGGCATCCCTGCCGCTGGCGGTAAAGATCTGAGTGGCGCCGACCTCGATGGAGAGGGTGCCGCCGGGACTTAGCGTAACGCTGGTTACGCCCTCGTTGCCGGGATTGCTGGTGCTCTTGCCAAGGCAGCCGGTGAACGCGACGACCAAGGTGATGGCCAATATAAGAAGAAAACCGGAACCGCAACGATGCATGAATCCTCCTCGCGTCCGTTTGCCAGGCGCGAGCATAAAGTTGTCAGGCGGAAAACTGTCAGTGTAGAAGGTAAAGCCTAAGGTTTCAAGGTTCAACGTTTGGCTTTAGCTCGTAGCCCGCAGCTCGAAGCCAACTGCTGCGAGCTACGGGCTTCGAGCTTAGAAACTCTGCAACCTTTGGATGCATCGAAGAGTGGAAGAGTGGTTGACGATGTGCAACGCAGTTGTTATTATCAAACAGTTCCGCGAGTTTAGTCTGGCTTGCCTGTGTACGGCAGTCCTGTCGGGTACGCAACGTGGTGTTGCGCGACAGGCTCCGGGAAATTTTTTGGCTGAGCTTTGAAGAAATACGTTTCCGGTTGCGAATGAGGCCGAAAACGCCCTCGCTGAAACGTCCTGCGAAAACCTTTGCGCCTTGGGTTCGGATTAGAAGCTTCGAGCCCCGGGGAACACGCGAGGCTATGCGGGATGAGAGCAGACGAAACGGAGCGCCTCCGAGCCTAGTCTAGTTGGGGTAAGGCGTGGCGTCACCGTCGTCGGCGATTAGTCTGAGCGGGAAACTGAACGAATTCTCACCGGCAGTAATGCTGCGCGGGAGAGTATGGCTGGGCGCGACAGGCCCGTGCCAGAGCTGAGATGGGGGTAAGCCCTGTCTTGGTGGGAATGTGGGCCGGCGGGACGCGGGCGCTACGTAGTGTTGGGCCGGCGAGACGCTGGCGCTACATGATGGAGACGCGGCTTGCTGCGTCTGGGAGTGGTGAGAGTGCCTACTTTTAATCAGCTGGTGAAATTCGGACGCGAGCGGACCAAATATAAGACGGCGAGCCCGGCTCTGCAATCGTGTCCGCAGAAACGCGGCGTGTGCACGCGCGTGTATACCCAGACGCCGAAGAAGCCGAACTCGGCGCTGCGCAAAGTGGCGCGCGTTCGCCTGACCAACGGAATCGAAGTGACCACGTACATCCCGGGTGTTGGCCATAACCTGCAGGAGCACTCGATTGTGCTGATCCGCGGGGGGCGTGTGAAGGATCTGCCGGGCGTGCGTTATCACGTGGTGCGTGGAACGCTCGACGCGACCGGCGTCGCGGGCCGTAACCAGGGGCGTTCGAAGTACGGTACGAAACGCGCGAAAAAGGCTTAAGAACCAGTTCCCAGTTCTCAGTTCTCGGTTCTCAGTGTTTGGAACTGGACCGAAAAGACTGAGAACCGAGAACTGAGAACTGAGAACTCGAATTTTATGCCTAGAAAAGGACACACTCCGAAGCGGACGGTTGAGGCCGATCCGGTGTATGGATCGGATTTGGTGACGAAGTTCATCAACTCGATGATGTGGCAGGGAAAGAAGTCGACTGCCGAGGGCATTTTTTATAAGTCGCTCGCCAAGCTGCAGGAAAAAGGCGGCGACGAAGCGCTGAAGCTGTTTACCAAAGCGGTTGAGAACGCGAAGCCTCTGCTCGAAGTGAAGACGCGGCGGGTGGGCGGCGCGAACTATCAGGTGCCGATCGAAGTCGGTCCCGACCGCAGGACCTCGCTGGCGATCCGCTGGATCGTGAGCTATGCGCGGGGCCGCGGCGAAAAAGGAATGATCGAAAAGTTGACCAACGAGTTGCTCGATGCCTCGAACGGCAAAGGCGCCGCCATCAAGAAGAAAGAAGATGTGCATCGCATGGCGGAAGCGAATAAGGCGTTCGCGCATTACCGGTGGTAGTAAGGACACGGGGCAGAGCCCCGTCACCACACGAGTGTGACAAATTTTAGGTAGAGTCCCGGAAAGAGTAGAGAAATACAGTGCCTAGAACAGTCCCATTAGAACGTTGCAGGAACATCGGCATCATGGCTCACATCGATGCCGGGAAGACCACTACGACCGAGCGCATCCTGTTTTATACGGGAAGGACGCACCGTATCGGCGAGGTGCATGAAGGCACGGCCATCATGGACTGGATGGAGCAGGAGCAGGAACGCGGCATCACCATCACGTCCGCTGCGACGACCTGCACCTGGCGCGATATCCGCATCAATATTATCGATACGCCCGGCCACGTGGACTTCACCGCTGAGGTGGAGCGCTCGCTGCGCGTGCTCGACGGAGCGGTCGCGGTGTTTGACGCGGTGCACGGCGTGCAGCCGCAGTCGGAAAAAGTTTGGCGGCAGGCCGATAAATACGGCGTCCCGCGAATTTGTTTCATTAACAAGATTGATAAGATGGGTGCCGATTTCGAGCATGCCGTCGATACCCTCCGCAAGCGGCTCAACGCCAAGCCCGTCGCCATTCAGATTCCCATTGGACAAGAAGATAAATTTCGCGGCGTGGTGGATCTGGTGGCCATGAAGTCCATCATCTGGCCAGACGAGACCATCGGCGCGGAGTACCAGGTTGGCGAGATTCCCGGGGATCTGCAGAAAAAGGCGGAGGCGTTCCATACCCAACTGGTCGAAACCGTCGCCGAAAATGATGACGACATTCTGCACAAGTTTCTGGAAGGCGAAGCGATTTCGGCGGACGAACTCAAGGCGTCGCTGCGCAAATCCACCATCGGGCTGAAGCTGTTTCCGGTGGTGGTGGGAACGGCATTCAAGAATAAAGGTGTACAGCCGTTGCTCGACGCGGTGGTCGATTACCTGCCTTCGCCGCTGGACACGAAAGAGACGCGCGGCCTCGATCCCGACAATGGGAAAGAGATCACGCGCAAAGCTGACGACAAAGAACCTTTTTCGGCGCTGGCTTTCAAGATCATGGCCGACCCGTTTGTCGGGCAGTTGACGTTTATCCGCGTGTACTCGGGACAGTTGAAGTCGGGCGAGTCAGTGATGAACTCGCGTACGCAGAA
Organism: uncultured Acidobacteriaceae bacterium; assembly: GCA_963747545.1. GTDB lineage: Bacteria > Acidobacteriota > Terriglobia > Terriglobales > Acidobacteriaceae > Acidiflorens. The sequence continues at coordinate 2,214,319 of CAVVFQ010000007.1, forward strand.
GCATGAGCGTATTGGGCGCCTGCTCAAGATGCACGCCAATAAGCGGGAAGACATCCAGGAAATTCTCGCCGGGGACATCTGCGCGGTGGTTGGTTTGAGAAACGTCAGCACGGGCGACACGATCTGCGAAGAGAAGCATCCGATCACGTTGGAATCGATTGTGTTTGCGGTGCCGGTGATTTCGGTGGCGGTCGAGCCGAAGACCAAGGCCGATCAGGAAAAAATGGGCATGGCGCTGGCGCGGCTGGCGCAGGAAGATCCGACCTTCAAGGTTCACACCGATCCGGACAGTGGACAGACGATCATCAGCGGTATGGGCGAGTTGCATCTGGAAATCATCGTCGACCGCATGATGCGTGAGTACAAAGTCGAAGCCAACGTCGGCAAGCCGCAGGTGGCGTATCGCGAGACCATTCGCAAGCACGCGGAAGCGGAAGGCAAGTACATCCGGCAGACCGGCGGCCGCGGTCAGTATGGGCACGCGAAGATTTATCTCGATCCGAACGAGCCGGGCAAGGGCTACGAATTTATCAACGAGATCGTGGGCGGCACGGTGCCGAAAGAATTCATCAAGCCGATCGACCAGGGCATGCAGGAAGCGATGGAAGGCGGCGTACTGGCCGGCTATCCGATGGTCGATATCAAGGCGACGCTTTACGACGGCAGCTATCACGATGTCGATTCGAATGAAATGGCGTTTAAGATTGCCGGTTCGATGGCGTTCAAGGAAGCGGCGCGTAAGGCGAGTCCGGTGATTCTGGAGCCGGTGATGGCGGTCGAAGTGGTGACTCCGGAAGATTACGCGGGAACGATCATGGGCGATCTGAGTTCGCGGCGCGGACGGATCGAAGGCATGGAGCATCGAGCGGGTTCGCAGGTGATCAAGGCCATCGTGCCTCTGGCGGAGATGTTTGGGTACGCGACGCATATGCGGTCATCGACGCAGGGACGCGCCGAGTACTCGATGCATTTTGCGCGGTATGAGGAAGCCCCGCGTCACGTGGCGGACGAGATTATTGCCAAGACGCAGGGGAAGACGGCGTCGCGGTAGCCGCGAGAATTGGGCATATTCAGACGCGGGCGAGGGCGCCCGCGCTACACGGAGCTAAGAAATGGCGAAAGAAAAATTTGAACGGACTAAGCCGCATTGCAACGTAGGGACGATTGGTCACATTGACCATGGCAAGACGACGTTGACGGCGGCCATCACCAAAGTTTTGCAGAAGCACAATCCGAAGATTGTGTTCCGGTCGTTTGATTCGATCGACAACGCTCCGGAAGAGAAGGCGCGTGGCATCACCATTGCCACCGCGCACGTGGAGTATGAGACGCCGAACCGGCATTATGCGCACGTCGACTGTCCCGGCCACGCGGATTACATCAAGAACATGATCACGGGCGCGGCGCAGATGGATGGCGCGATTCTGGTGGTTGCGGCGACGGACGGTCCGATGCCGCAGACGCGCGAGCACGTGCTGCTGGCGCGGCAGGTGGGCGTGCCTTACATTGTTGTGGCTTTGAACAAGTGCGATGCGGTGGATGATCCGGAGCTGCTGGATCTGGTCGAGTTGGAAGTGCGCGAGCTGTTGAAGAGCTATCAGTTTCCGGGCGACGACGTGCCGGTGGTGCGGTTGTCGGCGCTGGGCGCGTTGAACGGTGAAGAGAAGTGGGAAAAGCAGATTGACGCGTTGATGGAGGCGGTGGACAAGAGTGTTCCGCAGCCGGCGCGGGAGTTGGACAAGCCGTTCCTGATGCCGATCGAAGATATTTTTTCGATTCAGGGGCGGGGCACGGTGGTCACGGGCCGGATCGAGCGCGGCAAGGTGAAAGTGGGCGAGGAATCGGAGATCGTTGGATTCCGCGAGACGCGTAAGACGGTGGTGACGGGCGTGGAGATGTTCAAGAAGCAGCTGGACGAAGGCATGGCGGGCGACAATGCTGGACTGTTGCTGCGCGGCATTGCGAAAGAAGACGTGGAGCGCGGGATGGTGCTGGCGAAGCCGGGATCGATTACTCCGCACACCAAGTTCAAGGCTGAGGTTTATATCCTCACGAAGGAAGAAGGCGGGCGGCACACGCCATTTTTCAAGGGATATCGTCCGCAGTTTTATTTGCGGACTACGGATGTGACCGGGATTGCGGAGTTGCCGGCGGGGACGGAGATGGTGATGCCGGGAGACAACGTGAGCCTGGTGATCGAGCTGATCACGCCGGTGGCGATGGAAAAGGGATTGCGGTTCGCGATTCGCGAAGGCGGGCACACGGTGGGAGCGGGCACGATCGCGGAGATTATTACGTAGCGTGTTTGGTGGCGGGGCTTTGCCCCGCCGGGACGGGGCGGAGCCCCGTCACCACACGAGCAACTTAATTCGCGGCTTGCGGCTTGCCGCTAGATCTTTCCTCCCGGAGATGCCGGGAGGGGTTAGAGAGAAAAAACAGTGACTGGAAAAGAAAGAATTCGCATACGGTTGAAAGCCTACGACTACCGCATTCTGGATCAGTCGACGGGCGAGATCGTGGAGACGGCTAAACGCACCGGCGCGCAAATTGCGGGGCCGATTCCGCTGCCCACGATGAAGAACAAGTACTGCGTGCTGCGGTCGCCGCACGTGGATAAGAAGTCGCGGGAAGCGTTTGAGATCCGCACTCACAAGCGGCTGCTGGATATTCTGGAGCCGACGCAGCAGACGGTCGATGCGCTGATGAAGCTCGATCTGCCGGCGGGCGTGGATGTGGAGATTAAGGCGTTTGGGAAAGAGCATAAGTAGTCGTGTGGTGACGGGGCTTTGCCCCGTCCTGGCGGGGCGAAGCCCCGCCACCACACAAGATCGAAAGAGCGAAAGCTCCCCAGCCAATAGCCGTCGCTTATCGACGAGCCATGCTGGGACTGGAGATGGAGATGGCTAGAGTTACGGGAATTCTGGGCAAGAAGGTCGGCATGACGCAGCTCTTCGATTCGAAGGGCGATGTGCGGCCGGCGACGGTGTTGCAGGCGGGACCGTGCGTGATTACGCAGCACAAGACCCAGACCAAAGACGGATATGAGTCGGCGCAGATTGGCCTGGTCGAGTTTGTGAAGGAAAAGAAGCTGACCAAGGCGATGCGCGGACATTTTGCCAAGCACAATCTTCCGCCGGTGCGATTTGTGCGCGAAGTGGGAGTGGAAGTCGACGCTCCGGGCGAGACGACCGAGGGCGTGCTGAAACCGGGCGACCGCATTCTGGTCGACATTTTTGAAGGCGAGCGCTTTGTCGACGTCATCGGAGTGAGCAAGGGGCGCGGGTTTCAGGGTGTGGTGAAGCGGCATCACTTTGCGGGTGGTCCGAAGTCGCACGGATCGATGTTTCAGATTACGGGTTCGATTGGTTCGTCGGCGTTTCCTTCGCGCGTGTTCAAGGGAATGCGGATGTCGGGGCACATGGGCGATGTGCGGATCACGACGCGCAACCTGCGGATCCTGGGTGTTGATAAAGACGAAAATCTGCTGGTGGTTGAGGGCAGCGTTCCGGGTTCGAACGGTGGCTACATTCAGATCAACAAGGCGAAGAAGCCGCCACGAGAGCGCCGCGGATTTGCGGGCGCGGCGACGGTTGATCCGCTGAAGGCGGCGAAAAGGGCTTCGAAGAAGGCATAGGGCATGTGGCGCCGGGTCTTCGACCCGGCTGGACGGGGCAAAGCCCCGTCACCACACAAGTGTTCACCACACAGGTGGTCACCACACAAGTGAGAGAGATATGGCAACTATTGATATTTACACTTTGAGCGGAGCCAAGGCCGGGTCGATGGAACTGGCCGAGGAAGTTTTCGGCGCGGTCAACGAAGACCTGCTCTGGGAGGCGATCACGCACTATCGCGCCTCGGCGCGTGCGGGTACGCATGCCACCAAGAACCGCTGGCGGGTTTCCGGTTCGGGCAAGAAGCTGTGGAAGCAGAAGGGCACGGGGCGGGCGCGTATCGGCTCGATTCGTTCTCCGCTGTGGCGGCACGGCGGGACGGTACATGGGCCGCAACCGCGGTCCTATGACTATGCCTTTCCGAAGAAAAAGCTGCTGGGCGCGCTGCGCTCGGCTCTGGCTTCGAAGTTTGCCGATGGCAAGCTGATCGTGGTCAAGGCGTTCGATGTGAAAGAGCCCAAGACGAAGCTGTTTCGCGAGACGCTCGACAAGCTGAAAATTGAGGGCACGACGCTGCTGGTCGATGTTTCGACGGCGGAGAACAAGAACCTGCAGTTGAGTTCACGCAACATCGACGGCCTGGAATTGGTGCGGGCGAATGAAGTGCATCCCTACCACATCATGCGCTACACCCATGTGGTGTTTGCGCAGCCGGCGCTTGAGAAGTTGCAGGACTCGTTGAAGAAATCGGGTACGCGGCGTTCGCACGAGGCGGAGCCGGCGGAAGAGAAGAAGAAACCGGCGCGGCGCGTGCGCAAGACGAAGGCGGAGGTAGCCTGAGATGAAATCCGCGTATCAGATTATTCAGAAGCCGGTGATCACGGAAAAGGGCCTGGGCATTAAAGAGACCCAGAACACGCTGGTGTTTCAGGTGGCGCCGAAGGCGACGAAGACCGAGATCAAAGAAGCGGTGCAGGCGATCTTCAAGGTGAAGGTGGCTTCGGTGCGCACCGCGAATTATCCGGGGAAAGAACGGCGGCGGGGCAAGTTCACGGGTTACCGTCCGGATTGGAAGAAAGCGTACGTGCGTTTGAAGAGCGGCGAGAAGATGCCGGAGTACGCGCAGAATTTGTAACAGCTGTCAGCTCTCAGCTATCAGCCGTCAGTTAAAACTGGTGGCCGAACTTACTGAGAGCTGAAAGCTGAGAGCTGAGAGCTGAGAGCTAGATATGGCCATAAAAACTTACAGACCGACTACGCAGACGTTGCGCTATCGCACCTCGGTTACGACCGACGATATCACTTCGTCCACGCCGCACAAGCCGCTGGTTGAGGGCAAGATACGTTCGGGCGGGCGGCGCAATTCCGGCGACACGACCATGCGCTTCCGCGGCGGGGGCAACAAGCGCAAGCTGCGGACGATTGACTTCAAGCGCGACAAGCAGGGGATTCCGGCGACGGTTGAGACCATCGAATACGATCCCGGTCGCTCGGCGCGCATTGCGCTCTTGAGCTATGCCGATGGCGAGAAGCGTTACATCGTGCAGCCCGATGGGCTGAAGGTTGGGCAGAAGATTTTGAGCGGACCGGAAGCCGATATTCTGGTCGGGAACGCGTTGCCGCTGCGGAATATTCCGCCGGGCACGACGATCCACAATATCGAACTGCGTCCGGGTAAGGGCGCGCAGATGGTGCGCTCGGCGGGCGGTTCGGCGCAGCTGATCGCGAAAGAAGGCGACTACGGACTGGTGAAACTGCCTTCGGGCGAGACTCGCAAGGTGCTGCTTGATTGTCTCGCGACGATTGGGCAGGTCGGCAACACCGACCACGAGAATGTCACCTGGGGCAAGGCGGGACGGACACGCTGGGTGGGAAAGCGTCCGCATAACCGCGGCGTTTCGATGAACCCGGTGGACCATCCGCATGGCGGCGGTGAAGGCAAGACCTCGGGCGGACGGCATCCGGTGACGCCGTGGGGTCAGCCGACGCGGGGCTATAAGACGCGGAACAACAAGCGGACCAATACGTTTATCGTGAAGGACCGCAGGCAGAAGGGTTAACGGCTGTCAGCTATCAGCTATCAGCCGTCTGTTAAGGCGTGATGAAGCTGAGAGATGAGAGCTGGGTTCAGAGTTTCAAGGTCTTGAGGAAAAACCAGCAGCTTTGGTTCGTCAGTACTGAGAGCTGAAAGCTGAGAGCTGAGAGCTGACTTTATGGCACGTTCAACAAAAAAAGGACCGTTCGTGGATGCGCATCTGGCGACGAAAGTCGAAGGCATGAATGCGCGTAACGAGAAGAAGGTGCTGCGGACGTGGTCGCGGCGCTCGACGATTGTCCCGGAGATGGTGGGACACACGATTGCGGTGCATAACGGAAGGAAATTTATTCCGGTATATGTGACCGAGAACATGGTGGGACACAAGCTGGGTGAATTCAGCTTTACCCGTCAGTTCAAGGGGCACTCGATGAAGGCGGCGACCGAGGTCGCGGCCAAGCCGGCGGGCGTGCCGGGTGGACCTGGAGCAATAACGCCATCAGCGCCGTCGGCGCCGAAGGGGTAAGAACAGCTTCGAGCTTCGGGCTGCGAGCTGAGGGCAAAGAGATTATGGAATTTCGAGCGGAAGCAAGATACATGCGGGTTTCGCCGCAAAAGGCGCGGCTGGTGCTGAACCTGATCAAAGGACAGCGCGTGGAAGCGGCACGGAACACGCTGGCCTTCACCAAGAAGCGGGTGGCGGCGACGGTCGGGAAGCTGTTGCAGTCGGCGATCGACAACGCGAACTTCCTGAGCACCGAAAAGGGCCTGGATGTGGATCTCGATAATTTGTATGTGAAGCACGCGGTGGCGAACGATGGTCCGCGCATGAAGCGGATTCGTCCGGCGCCGATGGGACGCGCCTACCACTACGTGCGGCGCATTGCGCATCTTGAAATTGTGCTGGCGGAGAAGAACCGGAACGGCGCGGCGGTGGGGACGGCGACGACTCCTGCGGCGGGCGAGAAGGCGGCGAAAGCTGCTCCTTCTGCTAAGCCTAAGGCTAAGGCGCCGGCAAAGAAGAAAGCGGTCGGCAAGAAGGCGATGGCTAAGAAATAAAAGTTGTGTGGTGACGGGCTCCGCCCCGTCGGGACGGGCCATAGGCCCGTCACCACACGAGCGAACAAGCAGGCTTTTAGGAGTTACATATGGGACAGAAAGTTCATCCTTACGGATTCCGGCTTGGCTACACCAAGCCGTGGAAATCGCGCTGGTTTGTCGAGAAGGATTACGACAAGCTGCTGCTCGAAGATTACAAGCTCAAGACCGAGCTAAAGGAAAAGCTCAAGTCGGCGGGCGTGAGTTCGGTTGAGATCGAGCGTCCGGGCAATAAGCTCCGGATCATTATTAAGACGGCGCGTCCGGGAATCATTATCGGGCGCAAGGGCGCGGAAATCGACAAGCTGAAGCAGGATTTGCAGAAGCGATTGAAATCCGAGGGGAGTTCGCGCGAAGTGCACGTGGATATCCAGGAAGTGCACAAGCCGGAACTGGATGCGCAGCTGGTGTCGGAGTCGATTGCGCTGCAACTCGAAAAGCGCGTGGGGTTCCGGCGGGCGATGCGCAAGTCGGTGGATTCGGCGCTGCGTTTCGGGTGCAAGGGAATTAAAGTGCGCGTGAGCGGGCGGCTGAATGGCAATGAAATCGCGAGGTCGGAATGGTATCTGCAGGGACGGTTGCCGCTGCACACGCTGCGCGCCGATATTGATTACGGCTTCACCGAGGCGCGCACCACCTATGGCGTGATTGGGGTGAAGTGCTGGGTTTATAAGGGCGAAATTCTCCCGGCGAAGAAGCGGGAAGCTACGCCGGCGCGGGAAGTAAGCACGACCGGCGCGTTTTAGGATTTTGATTTTGGCGGGAACGGGGCAGAGCCCCGTCACCACACGAGACGATTTGTCAGGATGACGATTTTATGTTGATGCCTAAGAAGGTTAAGTATCGCAAGCAGCAGCGCGGGCGCATGACGGGCAAGGCCTGGCGCGGAAGCGAGCTGTCGTTCGGTCAATACGGGCTGAAAGTGCTGGAACCGGGCTGGATCACCGACCGGCAGATTGAAGCGAGCCGGGTGGCGATGACGCGTTTTGTGAAGCGCGGCGGCAAGATCTGGATCCGGCTGTTTCCGGATAAGCCGGTGACCAAGAAGCCGGCCGAAACCCGTATGGGCAAAGGCAAAGGGGCTCCGGATCACTGGGTGGCGGTGGTGCGGCCGGGAAAGATTTTATTTGAAATGGAAGGCGTTACCATCACGGACGCGAAAGAGGCGATGCGACTGGCGTCGCACAAGCTTCCGTTGCGGACGACGTTTGTGAAACGAGAAGTGCTGTAAAGATTGCAGAAGTCAGAAGTCAGATTGCAGAAGTGAAAAGCGTCTGACGGAAAGATTTTACTGACAACTGAGAACTGAGAACTGATTTATGAAGGCAGAAAAGATTCGCAACTTAACCGACGTTGAGCTCAAGCACCAGGAGCGGGACTGGGCGGACCAGCTCTTCAAGCTCAAGTTCCAGATGAATATGGGACAGACGGAGAGCCTGAAAAAGATTCGCGGGCTGCGCCGGGATATTGCGCGCGTCCAGACGGTGCTGCGCGAGCAGGAACTGGCCGGGCAGAAGACGCAGACCAAGACGGAGAAAAAATAATGGCGGAAATCGCAGGCCAAACCGAAAAAGGCCAAGCTCGAAAAGGCGAGGCCGAAAAACATTCGGGCCGCAAGATACTGATTGGCACCGTGGTCTCGAACAAGATGCAGAAGACGATCGTGGTTGAGGTGACGCGGAAGAAAGCGCATCCGATGTACAAGCGGGTGATCTCGATCCGGAAGAAGTTCTACGCGCACGACGAGAAGAACGAAGCGCATGCGGGCGACACGGTGCGGATTGAAGAGTCGCGTCCGTTGTCGAAACTGAAGCGCTGGACGCTGAAAGAAATTGTGCGCAAGACGGCGCTGGTGCCGGAAGTTGACATTGATGCCGGTATTGGCGTGCCCGCTAAGAATTAGGCAGCGGAGAGGGAGACAGACATGGCCGTAATGATGAGGTCGATGCTTGAGGTGGCCGATAACTCCGGCGCGCGCAAGCTGCAGATGATTCTGCCGCTCGGCGGCTCGACCGGTCTGCGCGCGGGCCTCGGCGACGTGATCACGGCGAGCGTGAAAGAAGCTGCGCCGGACGGTCAGGTGCAGAAGGGCAAAGTGGTGAAAGCGGTGATTGTGCGGACGCGGAAAGAGCATCGGCGGCGGGATGGGACTTACATCCGCTTCGATCAGAATGCGGCCGTGCTGATCAATGAGACGGGTGAACCGGTGGGAACGCGCGTGTTTGGTCCGGTGGCGCGGGAGCTGCGCGAGAAGAAGTTTTTGAAGATTGTGTCGCTGGCGCCGGAAGTGCTTTAGGTGTCAGGTGTCAGGTCTCAGGTCTCAGGAAGAACAAGGCTGTAACAGAGTTCAGGATTGAGGAATCGAGATGGCAACAGCAACTACGACCGAACATAAGCGCGTCGATATCCGCCGGAATGACACCGTGAAGGTGATGACCGGGCGGGATACGGGAAAAGAAGGGCGCGTGTTGCGCGTGTTTCCCGACGAAGGCAAAGTGCTGGTGGAGCACGTGATGACGGTGAAGAAACACGTGCGGCCGAATCCACAGCGCAACATCAAGGGTGGAATCGCCGAGCAGGAGCGGGCGATCCGGCTGTCAAACGTGGCTCTGGTGTGTGCGACCTGTGGTCCCGTGCGGATCGGGCATGAAGTGCGGGGCGAGCGCAAGGTGAGAGTGTGCAAGAAGTGCGGGACGACGCTGGATAAGTAGCTGTCAGTTATCAGTTATCAGTTTTCAGTTAGTGCACTTGGCGCCAGCGGCAGCGGCGAAAAATTTGAGGCTTACGAACCGGTATACGTCGAGCGAAGGGCTAAGAGCCGACAATCCGAAGCCGTGAGAGAGAAGGCAGCAACGACCATGGCAGACGAGCAGAAAAAAGGCGAGCAGCAGCAGAAGAAACCGAAGCCGGCTAAGAGCGAAAAGGCTCCGGTTGAGGCGAAGGCTGGGGCGGAGGCTCCTCGGCACGCGGCTAAAGAGCGTCCGCGGTTGCGGACACGGTTTGAGAAGGAAGTTGCCGTGGCTTTGATGAAGGAACTGGAACTCAAGAACCCGATGGCGGTGCCGCGGCTGAACAAGATTGTCGTCAACATGGGCGTGGGCGAGGCAACCCAGAACGCGAAGCTGATCGACCCGGCGGTGAATGAACTGGGGCAGATTGCGGGACAGAAGCCGGTGGTCACGCGGGCAAAGAAGTCGATTGCGGCCTTCAAGGTGCGCGAGGGCATGCCGATTGGGGCAATGGTTACGTTGCGCGGTGACCGCATGTACGAATTTTTCGACCGGCTGATCAGCATTGTGCTGCCACGCGTTCGCGACTTTAAGGGCGTCTCGACAAAATCGTTTGACGGGCGCGGCAATTACACGCTGGGTCTGCACGATCAGCTGATTTTTCCGGAGATTGATTACGCGAAGGTCGACAAGCTGAAGGGCATGAACGTGACTATTGTGACTACGGCGCGGTCGGATGATCAGGCGCGGTCGCTGTTGAAGCATCTGGGGATGCCGTTTAGGGCGTAGGTATTTGAATGTGAGCGGGTCTTTGATCCGACTGGACGGGGCGAAGCCCCGTCACCACACGAGCACGAGTTAGGAGCGAATTTGGCCACTACAGCAAAACGAGTGAAGGACGGCACGGATAGCAAAACCAAGCCGCAGAATGTAAAGAAGCCGAAGTTCTCGACGCGCAAGCACAACCGCTGCAAGATTTGCGGACGTCCGCGGGCATTTCTGCGGAAGTTTGGCCTGTGCCGTTTGTGTTTCCGGCAATTGGCGCTGCGGGGCGAGATCCCCGGAGTTTCGAAGTCGTCGTGGTAGAAGAGCGGTTTTCAGTCGTCAGTTATCAGTTGTCAGTTTTCAGTAACAACGATTTTACTGACCACTGATAACTGACGACTGAAAATGAATGACCGAAGTCAAGCTGCTGACAGGTTCTCCGCTGAACGCGGAGCGAACGAGCGGCTTTTAGGAGAAGCAAACGATGAGGTTGACCGATCCGGTCGCAGACATGCTGGCGCGCATCCGCAACGCGATCCGCGCACGGCACCAGAAGGTGGACATACCAGTTTCCAAGCTGAAGACGGAGATTGCCCGCATCCTGAAGGAAGAGGGCTATATCGCGAACTTCAAGCCGGCGGAAGAAGAGGGCCATAAGGTCCTGCGCGTGTATTTGAAGTACGGCAACAACAACGAGGCGGTGATCACCAACCTGGCGCGGGTGTCGCGTCCGGGCTGCCGCGTCTATGTGCGCCGCACCGAGATTCCGCGGGTGCTGGGCGGGATGGGAATCAATATCCTGACCACGCCGAAAGGCGTGATGACGGGACGCCAGGCGCGACGCCAGGGCCTGGGCGGCGAATTGCTTTGCGAGATTTGGTAGAGAAACAGCTTTCAGCTATCAGCTCTCAGCCTTCAGTTAAACCGCTGAGATGTAACTGACAGCTGATAGCTGAGAGCTGAGAGCTAAGCTATGTCACGAATTGGAAAAAAACCGATTGCGATCCCTAAGGGCGTGACGGTGAAAATCGAAGGCAATACGGTGATGGTCCAGGGGCCGAAGGGCAAGCTGGATACATCTCTTCCGTCCGGCATCACGATGGAGCAGAAGGACGGCAACCTGGTGGCGATCCGTCCGGACGACGCTCATTCGGCGGTGCACGGACTGGCGCGCGCGCTGGTCAACAACGCCGTCGAGGGCGTGACCAAGGGCTGGACGAGAGATTTGGAAATCGTCGGCATCGGTTATCGCGCGGAAATGAAGGGCAAAGGGACGGTGGTGTTCAGTCTGGGGTACTCGCACCCGATTGAGTATCCGCTGCCGACGGGCGTGGATTGCGCGGTGGATGCGAAGCTGACCAAGCTGACGCTGAACGGGATTGACCGGCAAAAAGTCGGGCAGGTGGCGGCGGAAATGCGGTCGCTGCGTCCGCCCGATCCGTACAAGAACAAGGGCGTACGCTATGCGGGCGAGCGCTTGAAGAAGAAGGTTGGCAAAACGGGAGCAAAATAGCTCTCAGCCGTCAGCTCTCAGCTCTCAGTTACTTCATATTTCACATGATGAAGTCTGCGAGCTGAAAGGTTTAGCTGATGGCTGATAGCTGATAGCTGAGGGCTTATGCTTAGAATCGCTTCAAAAAATCAGACGCGGCAGCGGGTGCACGATCGTATCCGCAAGAAGGTGATGGGTACGCCGGAGCGTCCGCGGCTGAATGTGTACCGGTCGCTGAATCATATTTATGTTCAGTTGATCGATGACCTGAAGGGCGTCACGCTGGCGGCGGCTTCGACGGCCGACGACCGGAAGGGTGCGCGGGTGACGGGCGGCAACGTGGCGTCGGCCAAGACGGTCGGGAAGAAGATTGCTGAACTGGCTAAACAGAAGGGCGTCACCAAGGTGGTATTCGATCGTGGCGGCTACATTTACCACGGCCGGATCAAAGCGGTGGCCGATGCGGCGCGCGAAGCGGGATTGCAGTTTTAGATCGAGCTGCTGGCTACTAGCGGCTGGCTACTGGCAATCAAAAGCGGTTTGCTAGAAGCCAGCAGCTAGAAGCTAGCAGCCGAATCAGGAAATGAGACTTAAGAATGCCAAGAGTTACTAAGAAACTTGATGCGGGTTCGTTCCAGTTAAAGGACCAGGTGGTCTCGATTAACCGGGTGACGAAAGTGGTTAAGGGCGGCAAGAACATGTCGTTCGCGGCGCTGGTGGTCGTCGGCGATCCTACGGCGGCGGTGGTTGGGTTCGGATCGGGCAAGGCTAAGGAAGTTCCGCAGGCCATCCGCAAAGGGATTGAGGCGGCGAAGAAGAACCTGATGCGGATCAACCTGACGCAGACCTCGGTGCCGCACACGGTGCTGGGACGGTTTGGCTCGGGCATGGTGTTGCTGAAGCCGGCTCCGGAAGGCACGGGCGTGATTGCCGGTGGAGCGGTGCGTGCGGTGATGACGTCGGCGGGCGTGCAGAATGTGCTGACGAAATCGATTGGCACGAATAATCCGCATAACGTGATCAAGGCGACGTTTGCGGCGCTGAAGAAGCTCAAGAATCGGGAGCACGTCGCGGAGTTGCGCGGCAAGACGGTGCAGGAGCTGTAGGAAAGATTTGTAATTGGTGATTTGTAATTTGCAATTTGAGAATCATGGTTTTGAAAATTTACAAATACCTCTTGCCAGTTGCAGATGTTTAGACGGGGAAGTGAAATGACAACTAAGACGGCGAAATCGGTGGCGAGCGGCAAGATTCAGTTGAAGTGGGTGCGGTCGATGATCTGCACTCCGGACAAGCATAGAAAAGTGGTGAAGGGGCTGGGATTCACCCGGCTGAACCAGGTGATTGTGCGGCCGGACACGGCTGCGATTCGCGGCATGGTTAAGAAGATCCCGCATCTGGTGGAGATAGTAAGCTAAGGTCTCAGGTGTTAGGTTTCAGGTCTCAGGAAAGGCGTTTTGGATTTGGGTTTTCCTGCGACCTGACACCTAAGACCTGACACCCAGGATTTCACTATGAATTTATCGACAATACGTGCTCCCAAGAAATCTACGGAGAAGAAGAAGCGAGTCGGACGCGGTATGGGGTCTGGCATGGGCAAGACTTCGACGCGCGGCCATAAGGGGCAGTGGTCCCGTTCGGGTGCGCGGCTGATCCGCGGGTTTGAAGGCGGCCAGATGCCGCTGCATCGGCGTGTGCCGAAGCGCGGGTTCACCAACATTTTCCGCGAGGAATACGACGTGGTGAACCTGGATCGGCTGGCAACGCTTGGCGAGACTGAAATCACACCCGAGGTGCTGAAGAAGGCAGGCATGGTGGGCGGCAAGCAGCCTGTCAAGATCCTGGGCAACGGGGAGCTGAAGGCGGCGATTACCGTGCATGCGCACAAGTTTTCGAAGTCGGCGCAGGAAAAGATCACCAAGGCGGGCGGCAAGTTTGAGGTCTTGCAGTAATGGCGGAAGTTGCAATCTTCGGTAAGCTGGCGAACATCTTCCGGGTTCCCGACCTGCGCAAGCGCGTGTTGTTTACGCTGGGCCTGCTGGCGGTGTATCGCATCGGCGGCCACATCCCAACGCCGGGAATCAACGCCGACCGGCTGGCGGCGTTCTTCGAGCAAAATAGAGGTTCGGTGCTGGGGTTTGTCGATCTGTTCAGCGGCGGCAATCTGCGGCGGCTCACGATTTTCGCGCTGGGCATCATGCCGTACATTACCGCGTCGATCATTTTGCAGTTGCTGACGGTGGTGTATGAGCCGCTCGCCAAATTGCAAAAAGAAGGCGAGATGGGACGGAAAAAGATCACGCAGTGGACGCGTTATCTCACCGTGGTTTTGAGCGCGGTGCAGTCGTTCGGCATTGCCCTCAGCCTGCAGAAGGCGGGCGATTTCGTCAATATTCCCGGGCCAGGATTCATCCTGATGACCATGCTGACGCTGACCACGGGCAGCGCGTTCATCATGTGGCTGGGTGAGCAGATTACCGAGCGCGGCATCGGCAATGGCATGTCGCTGCTGATCTTCGCGGGCATCGTGGTGGGCCTGCCTCGCGGCGTCGCCGACCTCTACCAGAAGGCCAGCACTTCGGCTTGGGGAGTATTTACGGCGCCGGCCATCCTGATGCTGCTGGTGCTGATGATCGCGGTGGTGGCCTTCATCGTGTTTGTCGAGCGCAGCGAGCGGCGGATTCCGGTGCAGTATGCGAAGCGGGTGGTCGGACGCAAGGTGATGGGCGGACAATCCACTCACCTGCCGTTGCGGGTGAATGCGGGCGGCGTGATGCCGGTGATTTTTGCGTCTTCGATTCTGGCCTTGCCGCAGATGCTGGGCGCGGCGTTCCACAATAATAAGGTGATCGGTCCGATGCTGGACGCGATGCGCTGGGGCGAGCCGCTGTACACCTTGCTCTATTGCCTGGGGATTATTTTCTTTGCCTACTTCTATATCTCGATCGTGTTCAACCCGAACGAGGTTGCGGACAACATGCGGAAGTGGGGAGGATTTATTCCTGGTATCCGGCCCGGAAAGCGGACTTCGGACTTCATCAACGACGTTCTCACCCGGATCACGCTGGTCGGCGCTCTCTATCTGATTTTGATTTCGCTGATTCCGGAGTGGATGATTGCGGGCATCAAGCTGAACCACCTGCCGCTGGTCGGGCGAGTTTTTGAGAACCTTCCCACCTGGGTAACCAACGGCCTGGGAGTGAATTTTTATTTTGGCGGAACCTCGCTGCTGATCGTGGTCGGCGTCGCGATGGATACGGTCACGCAAATCGAGGCGCAGTTGATCATGCGGCATTACGATGGCTTCACGCCAAAGAGCGGACGGATTCGCGGACGCCGGACGTGGTAAGAAAGTTATCAGTTGTCAGTTATCAGTTATCAGTAAGAGCGGAACCTTGGATTTTTCTGAGAACTGGGGACTGAAAACTGAGTTTGTGAGCGCGGAGGAGTGCGGTATTTCCGCGAGGGGAAATACGGGTAAAAGGGGCCATTTCGATGGCCAACGAGTCGGCCGTTTCGACGGCCAATGAGACCGCGCGAAATATTGGACCTGTGATTCTTCTTGGGCCTCCGGGAGCCGGGAAGGGCACGCAGGCCAAACAGATTGTCGAGCATTACGGGGTTCCGCAGATATCGACGGGCGATCTGTTGCGGGATAACGTAGCGCGCGGCACCGAGCTCGGCATCGAAGCCAAGGCGATCATGGCGCGAGGCGAGCTGGTGCCGGACGAGTTGATGTACGGCATCGTGGCGGCGCGGCTGCGGGAGGCCGATTGTGAGCGCGGATTTGTTCTGGACGGCTTTCCCCGGACGGCCGCCCAGGCGGGATGGCTGGGTGCTTTCCTGGAAAAAGAGTTCTTTGAAAATAAATCTGACAAGGGATCTGAAAAGAGATCCGGCAAGCGATCGGGAAAATCGGAGAAGTGTGCGCCGGTTGTGATCCAGTTGCTGGTGGACTATACTCAGTTATTGCTGCGGCTTGCCGGGCGGCGTTCGTGTCCCACCTGTGGACGGCTCTATAACATCCACTTTCAGCCACCTCTCGTTGACGAGTTGTGTGATGTGGACGAATCCAAGCTGGTGATCCGGAACGACGATCGCGAGGAAGTGATTACCGAGCGATTCGCAACCTATGAGCGGCAGACCAAGCCGGTGGCGGATTACTACCGCGCGCAGCGGCGGCTGGTCGCGATCAACGCGGATCGGCCGATCGAAGATGTCACGGCGCAGATTTTCGGCGTGATCGATAGTCACCGCCAGGGCGGATGCTAGCGGCGAGGCATCGGAGCCAGGATCCGAATTAATTATGAGTTCTGGAGAAGACCGGATCATCCGCAAGTCGCCGGAAGAGATCGAAAAGATGAGGCGGAGCGGGAAGATGGTCCGCCAGATTCTGGATCACCTGAAGACGGTAGTCGCGGCGGGCGTTACCACGATGGATCTGGAGAAAGCCGCCGAGAAGCTGATTGCGGAACTTGGGGCGACGCCAGCGTTCAAAGGATATTTCGGCTATCCATGTGTGCTGTGCACTTCGATCAATGAAGAGATCGTGCACGGTATCCCGTCGGAGAAGCGAACGCTGAAAACGGGAGACATCGTTTCCATCGACTGCGGCGTGGTATGCGATGGGTATTACGGAGACGCTGCGATCACGGTTCCGGTGGGCCCGGAGTTGACTGCGGAATTGAAGAAGCTGCTCGAGGTGACCGAGGCTTCGCTGTACAAAGGGATCGAGCAGGTAAAGATCGGCAACACGGTGGGACACGTTGGGTCGGCGATCCAGAAGCACGTGGAGGCGAACGGATTCAGCGTGGTGCGCGATTTTGTCGGGCACGGCATTGGGACGAAGCTGCATGAAGCGCCGCAGATTCCGAACTTTGGCAAAAAGGGGCAGGGTCCGGAGTTGACCGAAGGCATGGTGCTGGCGATTGAGCCGATGGTGAACTCGGGGCGTCCCGAGATGAAAGTTTTGAGCGATAAGTGGACAGCGGTAACCGTAGACGGCAGTTACAGCGCGCACTTTGAGCATTGTGTGGCGGTAACACGGCAAGGGCCGGTGATTTTGACGAGCTAGCTCTCAGCTGTCAGCTCTCGGCTCTCAGCAAGCGAGGCTGTTGAACACTGAGAGCTGACAGCTGAGAGCTGCTTTTAAGGAGTCGATGAGTAAAGAAGACGCGATTGAGGTGATGGCAACGGTGCTCGAACCGCTGCCCAATGCCATGTTCAAGGTGGAGCTTGAAAACAAACACCAGGTACTGGCGCATGTTTCCGGCAAGATGCGGAAGAACTTTATACGCATTCTGCCGGGAGACAAAGTCGCGGTCGAACTTTCTCCGTACGATTTGAATCGCGGGCGGATTGTGTATCGCTACAAATAGCGTGGCTTAGTGCTGAACTGGACGGGGCAGAGCCCCGTCACCACACGAGGAGTTATGAAGGTAAGAGCATCGGTTAAGAAAATTTGCGATAAGTGCAAGGTCATTCACCGCAAGGGAGTGGTGCGGGTGATTTGCGAGAATTCGAAACATAAACAGCGGCAGGGATGAAGCAGCTTCGAGCTGCGAGCTTGAAGCAAGAACAGGTTGCTCGTAGCGGCTCGGAGCTCGCAGCCGCCGAAAATAGCAGGAAGGGTTAAGACATATGGCTCGTATTGCAGGCGTCGATCTTCCGCGGAATAAGCGGTCGAATATCGCGCTCACTTACATCTACGGCATCGGCAACTCGCGCGCGGCGCGCATTCTGGACGCGGCGAATGTGGACCCGATGAAAAAAGTTTCCGACCTTGCGGAAGACGAGGTCAATCGCATCCGCCAGGTGATCGAGGCGGAAGGTTCGGTGGAAGGCGATCTGCGCAAAGACGTTTCGATGAACATCAAGCGGCTCATCGAAATCGGGTCCTATCGCGGATTCCGTCATCGCCGGAACCTGCCGGTTCGCGGGCAGCGCACGCACACCAATGCTCGAACCCGCAAAGGTCCGCGCAAAGGCACGGTCGCGCAGAAGAAGAAGACGGCTAAAGCGTAGAGAACCAGGTGTCAGGTCTTAGGTGTCAGGTCTCAGCGAACACGAGATCTTCCTATGACCTGAGACCTGAGACCTAAGACCTGGGACCTAAACTATGGCAAAACCAGTGGCAGCAGGCGGCGCCGCGGCGCCCGAGAAGAAGAGCAAGAAGAAGACATTCAAGAAGAAAGAGCGCAAGCACGTCCCGCATGGACTGGTGCACGTGCAGGCTTCTTTCAATAACACCATCGTGACCATCTCTGACATGACCGGCAATGTGCTGGCTTGGAAGAGTTCGGGCTCGCTGGGTTTTCGCGGGTCGCGTAAAGGGACTCCATTCGCGGCGCAGCAGGCTGCGTCGAACGCGGCCAGCATGGCGCGCGATCACGGGGTGCGCAGTGTGGATGTGCGGGTAAGCGGTCCGGGTTCGGGGCGCGAATCGGCCGTCCGCGCGCTGGCCTCGGCGGGGATTGAAGTGCGATCGATTAAGGATACGACGCCGATTCCGCATAATGGGTGCCGGCCGCCGAAGCGACGCAGAGTGTAGAAAAGCAGGTGTCAGGTCTTAGGTGTCAGGTCTCAGGAAAATCGGGACCTTCCTGAGACCTGAGACCTAACAACTGAGACCTCAGCTTTTGTCCGGGATGAAGGGTGAAGCCAAACCTGTAAACCGGTCATCTAACAAAGGAGAACAACTTGGCACGTTATACCGATGCAGTGTGTCGTCTTTGTCGCCGGGAGGGGATCAAGCTCTTCCTCAAGGGCACCAAGTGCTTCAGCGACAAATGTCCCATTGAAAAACGCAACTTCGCTCCCGGTCAACACGGGAAAGACAAAAAGACCAAGGTAGTAGGTTATGGTCTGCAGTTGCGCGAAAAACAGAAAGCTAAACGTATTTACTTCACCCAGGAAGGCCAGTTCCGGAATTATTTCGAGAAGGCCGTCCGCTTTAAGGGTGTAACCGGCGCCAAGTTGCTTGAGCAACTGGAGCGGCGGTTGGACAACGTCGTCTACCGGTTGGGCTTCGGCATCTCGCGGCGGCAGGCGCGCCAGTTGGTGCGTCACGGGCACGTGCAGGTGAACGGTAAGAAGGTGAATATTCCTTCGTACGAAGTCACCGTGGGCGAAGAGATTCAGATTCGCGAGGGCAGCCGCAAAATCCCGATTCTCGAGACCGCGAAGGATTTTGCCAGTCATCAGCCGGCGCCGGTGTGGTTGGAGATTGATCGCGAGAACTACAAGGGGCGCGTGATTGCACTGCCGAAACGCGAAGATATCCAGTTGCCGGTGAACGAGCAGCTGATTGTCGAACTGTATAGCAAGTAGCCTTTCGTGTAGAGGCGGGGCTTGTCCCGTCTCCGGCGCGTAGCTTGAAGACATGCTGCCAACAGAGACGCGGCGAGCCGCGTGTCTACCATAGATTTTGTTTGGCCTACTATTCGTGCCAGATCAGCCTGCTGTGGCGTTTGATCCGAAGCCGGGCCGCTTCGGAGAGCCACTGCGGAGCCACATGGCCGAGAGGAGAAACACAGAATGCTTTGGAGAGGTTTTCAAAAACCGAAACGTTTGGCGAGCGATACCGGTTCGCTGACTGACAAATACGGGATGTTCTGGGCGCAGCCGTTTGAGCGCGGATTTGGCACCACCATCGGCAATGCGCTGCGGCGCGTGATGCTGAGTTCGATCGAAGGCGCGGCCGTTACCGCGGTGAAGATCGAAGGCGTGCTGCATGAGTTCCAGTCGATCCCAGGCGTGGTAGAGGATGCGACCGACATCATCCTCAACCTGAAGCAGGTTCCGTTCAAACTGGCGGGAGACGGTCCGAAGGCGATTTACCTGCGCGCCGATCAGCCCGGAGTCGTTACCAGCGGCATGATCGAAGCCGATGGCGATGTGGAAGTGCTCGACAAAGAAATTTACATCGCAACGGTCAGCGAAGGCGGCAAGCTTGACATGGAAATGCGCCTGAAGCGCGGCCGGGGTTACGTTTCCGCGGACAGGAATTTCGAAGATGATCTGGGCATTGGATTCATTCCCATCGATTCCGTGCACACACCGGTGCGCAAGTGCAACTACACCGTCGAACCGGCGCGACTGGGACAGATCACCGATTACGACAAGCTGACCATCGAAGTCTGGACCAACGGTTCGATCACTCCCGGCGATGCGCTGGGGCTCTCGGCGAAGCTGGTGAAGGATCACATGAATATCTTCATCAACTTCGAAGAAGAGATCGAGACGGCGTCGGCGAGCGAGGAGCGCAGGCCGGAGATCAAGAACGAGAACCTGAACCGTTCGGTTGAGGAACTCGAACTTTCGGTGCGCAGCTATAACTGCTTGAAGAACGCCAACATTCAGTCTATCGGCGAACTGGTGCAGAAGACCGAAGCCGAGATGCTGAAGACGAAAAACTTTGGCCGGAAGTCGCTGAACGAGATCAAGGAGATACTCTCCTCGATGGGGTTGAGCCTGGGTATGAAGATCGATGAGCACGGCAACGCCGTGCCCGGACCGACTTCGAACCTGGTGCTGCCGGCTTCGGCGTACGGCGATAACGATCTGTAGAGAGAACGCTCGGAGGGGGTGACGGGCGAGGACGCCCGTCGCTCCACCCAAACAAGAGGAATCCATGCGTCACAAAGTTGCAGGATACAAGCTCGGACGAACCACTTCGCACCGTCGCGCCATGCTGCGCAACATGGTTACGTCGATCATCATGGAAGAACGCATTGAGACGACTGTGATCAAGGCGAAGGCGGTGCGTCCGTCGGTTGAGAAGATGATCACCCTGGGCAAGAAGGGTGATCTGGCGGCGCGGCGGCAGGCGGCGGCTTATCTGATGACGGACGAGGCGGTCCACAAGCTGTTCGATACCGTGGCGCCGCGGTTCGGCGACCGCAAGGGCGGATATCTGCGGATCGTTCGCACCGCCTGGCGAAAGGGCGACGGCGCCGAAAAGGCGTTCATCGAACTGCTGGGCAGCGAGCAGGTGATCGACGAGAAACGCCAGAAGCGCGCCGAAATCCGTGCCAAACGCGCCGAGGAAAACCGCAAGGCGATGGAGCACGCCGATGCGGAAGCGCAGGCCCAGCAGGATATGGCCGCGAATGAGGCTGAGGGCAAGACTGAAGGCGGCGACAAGAAAGAGTAGTTTGCCGCAGTTTCGAAATTCGGTGAAAGAATATTTTCAGAGAAAAAAGGGCGTCCAAAATGGACGCCTCTTTTTATTGCATGTTTATGAGGTTGCGGAAAAAGTCGGTTCTGAGTGAGAACGGCGCCCTCAGCGGCTAAAGCCGCATTCAAGATAATGCGGCTACCGCAGCGGTAAACCGCTGCGCCACCCAAAATCAAGAACCAGGGCGACTATCGCAGCGGTAAACCGCTGCGCCACCCAAAATCAAAAACCAATGCGGCTACCGCAGCGGTAAACCGCTGCGCCACCCAAAATCAAAAACCAAGGCGACTATCGCGGCGGTAAACCGCTGCGCCACCCAAAATCAAAAACCAAGGCGACTATCGCAGCGGTCAACCGCTGCGCCACCCAAAATCAAAAAAAACCAAGGCGGCTATCGCAGCGGTAAACCGCTGCGCCACCCAAAATCAAAAACCAAGGCGGCTACCGCAGCGGTAAACCGCTGCGCCAACTGAAATCAGGTGCGAAATCGAGTTTTTCTGCAAGCTGTTTATAGCGTGCTGAATACTATTGTCCGAGTGGCCCGCTTACGGTGCCGATGAATCCGGTTTTGTTATCGAGCACGGCCAGGCGAAGGACTGTACCGCCCGCGGGAATTTCCATATCGATTGGCACCATCATGCCCTTGGCGAGGATCTGCTGGTAGCTGGCGGCGTCGAACATGCGGTCGATCTTGATACCTTGGTTGCCAAGCATTTTTCCATCCAAGCTATAGATGGCCGCATACACATTTACGTTCATCTTCACACCGTCGACGGAATCTTCCGCGGACAAAGTATGAGCGTCGATCAGAAAAATCACCTGCATCTTCCCAGGGTTGGTGGGCTTGGTTTGCGCCATGAACGTCACCTGGGTGGCGGGCGCGTTTACCTGGAGAGCTGAGGCGACATCCTGCTCACGGCTTTTGTCGTTGTTAGTGTTGCTGTTGTTATGCCCAGCCTCCCCGGGCTCAATAGCGAAATAGCCCTTGCGATGGCGGACCTGCGGGTTGCCGTGATTTGACCTGATCTCGTTTAACTTTATCGTGATGCTGCGATATTTCCCATCCCACTTGTTATTGTCGGGATAGTAACCCAGCGAATAAGAGGCCCTGTCGTCAGACGCAGCCTGGCTTTCGGCCAATCCGATTTCGTTCTGATTGAGATAGGCCTTGCCGCCAGTCTCGGCTGCCACTTCTTGCATTGATCCTTGACTGGCTTGCAGTCCAGTCGTCTGGCGAAGCGCCCCCTGGCTGAGGTCGTCGGCATAGAGACCTGAACTGTGGACTGCGGAAATCCCTTCCATGCCGCTGACCAAGCCGCCTACGTCTACCGGGTAGATGACGATGTTCGCGCTTGCCAACTGGGACTCCGCCTGCTTGATCTGCTCGATGTGCAGTTGACGTGGCACGGCGACCATCGACCCTGGCGCATTCACGCCTGACCGGCCGCCCCCGCCGTGGCGATCGGTGATCATCTCCGCGTCGCTCATGTTCGGGTCTTGCGGCATCAAATCGAATGGAAAATCCGAGGTGACCCAAAGGACGTTCTTGCGACCAGGGAGCCCGGCAAGCAGGCGGGAGAGTTCCCGCATTGCATCAATGGTAACTACGGTACGATCTTCCAGGTTGTTAGCAGTTACTAAGTTCTGGAAGCCGGCAACCTCGGCTTGGGCGAGGCTGATTTTAGTAGCGGATATCAAGCCCGGGCCCGGAGTTTCGTTGCCGTTGAAGCTTGTTGAGCGTGAGGACGCTCCGCGCTGCCGAGATTGTTCCTGAGGCCGCAAATTTCTGATAGCGGTGGCCAGAATCCTGGGATCGCTGGTGAACTCCTGCAGCACATGCAGGTGGTCGGTCAGGGTCATGACTGCCGTCGGCATGCCCGTGTTCGGCTGTTCCTCAACATATTTCAGCATCTGCCATCGGCCGTAGGCTTGATCTTTAAAACTAGAATTGGCGGCATCCAACAGCAATACGGTCGGAACGCCAGCGGGCTTAAGAAACTCCGGACGATTGGAAAGAACTCCTGGAGGCAGGGGCTCCGCGCCGGTGCGGGGAGAGCCGGGTGGCGTAAAAAAAGCGATCCGCTGTTTTTTCCCGTTCTCTTCCAGCACAAAGTCTTCCGCCTTCAGGCCGGTGACGGGGTGTCCTTTCCTGTCGGTAACGACGGCATCGACTACGACCAGTCGGGTGTTGGTGCGAATTGTGAGGGTGGGGATGTCAACAGCAGGTTCCTGAGCGTGGAGCATGGTTGGGATGAGTGCGGGGCTCAGGCTAAGGACAAAGCTAAGAACTGGGCCGACGGCGACGGCCGTTTGAAGCTGCGCTCGGCAAGACATGCAAACCCCTGGGATCGACTGTTACTTTGATTCTGCGTGTCGGCTGATAGTTGTCCCAGCCGATCGCTGTCCCAGTCGATCACTGTCACTGTCCCAGTGGTCCGCTCACCGTGCCGATGAAGCCGGTTTTATTATCGAGCACAGCCAGGCGAAGTTCGGTGCCGCCGGAAGGGATCGGCAAGTCGATCGGCACCATCATGCCGTGATCGAGGATCTGCTGATAGGTGGCAGCGTCAAAAGATTTGTCCACCTTGATGCTCTGGGCCCCCAGACCCTTGTCGCCCGGTCCCCACACGGTTGCGTAGAAGCTCACATTCATTTTTTTGCTGCCGCCCGAATCTTCCGCGGTCAGCGTATGGGCATCCACCAGAAAAACGACCCGAATTTTGCCGGGATCGGTGGGCTTGGCCTGCGCCTTGAATGAGATCTCGGTAGCGGGAGCGCCGACGGCGAGCACAGCCACCACGTCCTGGTCGTAGTTATGGTCCTTGGTCGGTCCGGGCTCAATCGCAAAATAACCTTTGCGGTAGCGGAGTTGAGCGTCGCCCTGCGCCACCTTCACCTTGACGCTGCGCAACTTTCCGTCCCACTTCTTGTTCTCAGGATAGTAACCAATAGAGTAGGAAGCTTTGTCGTCGGACACGGCGAGCACAATGCCATCCTTGATCTCGTTGTCGTTGAAGTAGGCTTTGCCGCCAGTCTGGGCGGCCACTTCTTCCATGGTGCCTTGGTTGGATATCTGGCCGTTCTCCCGACGCAAGGCCCTATCGCTCATGGCGGTGGGATTGTTGTAGACCTGGCCTCCGCTATTCGCGGAGCCCTCCATTCCGCTGGTCAGGCCCCGGAGACTGACGGGGTAGATGGCGATGCCGGCGCTCGCTAACTGCGCTTCGGCTTCGCGTATCTCCGGGTTATGAAGTTCGCGCTGCTCCGCGGCTTGAGAACCGGCGGAATTCGTTCCTACTGACCTCTGTCTTCCCTGACCGGGAAGCTCTGCCATTAATTCCGCGTCGCTGATGTTGCGATCCTCCGGAATGAGGTCAAAGGGAAGGCTCGCTGTGAGCCACACCACGTTCTTCCGCCCGGGTAGTCCTCCCAGCATGCGAGCCAGGCCGCGCATGCCGTCAATCGTGATCAGGATGCGCCGCTCAGTGTTGTAGCCGATCTGTATGTTGGCAAAGCTGGCAACGGCGAAGGAAGTATTCGACACTATTGGCGCTGCTGCCTCAAAGACTTGCGCCTGCGGCTTGAGGTTCTTGATGGCCGTCAAAAGAATCTGAGGATCGCTGGTGAAATCCTGAAGGACGCGCAGCCGGTCGGTCAGAGTAACCACTGCCATGGTTTGACCGGCATGGCTCTGCTCGACCACATACTGCAGCATCTGCGAACGGGCATACGCCTGGTTACTGAAAGAAGAGTTGGTCGCATCCAGAAGCAGCACGGTTGGAACGCCAGCGGGAAGGACATTCTCCGGATGGTTGGAAAGAACGCCAGCAGGCGAAGGCGCGGCGGCCGTATGGTTGGAGATGCCCGGCGGAACGAATACGGAAATTTTCTGCTTCTTGCCATTTTCTTCGAGTGTGAAGTCTTCCGGCTTCAATCCGATCAGGGGTTGGCCCTTCTTATCGGTCGCGACCACATCAATCACGACCAGCCGCGTATCGGTTCGGATCGTGATGCTGGGAACTTCGTCGGAGGTTTGCTGTGCGCTCGAGATTGTCGGGCCGGCAGCGAGGTTCAGGACCAGGGCTGAAGCAAGTGCCGTCCGAAGGGGCAGATTACGCAACATAGGGCCTCCACGCGAGCGTCGGACTCGGAGAATACTCGGAATGTACTGCGTTTCAGGGCCTTTGGCAAACCTCCCGTGAGAAGACTCGGAGTCCCTCAGACGATGGAAGCGGCCTGCATTTTCAAATCCTCGAAGCAACATTTGCTTGATGGGTGGGCGCTCCCTACAATAGAAGATTAATTCGGAATCTTATGATCCACTTTCCCGTTCCCGAAGCCCTCACATTCGATGACGTGCTGTTGCTGCCGGCGCGCTCTGAAGTCGTGCCCGCGCATACCAACACGCAGACCCAACTCTCGCGCAACATTCGTCTGAACATTCCGATCATCAGCGCCGCCATGGATACGGTGACCGAGTCGCATATGGCGATCGCGCTGGCGCAGCAGGGAGGTCTCGGGATTATTCATCGCAACCTGAGCATCGACCAGCAGGCCAATGAAGTGGACAAGGTAAAACGGTCGGAGAGCGGCATGATTGTCGATCCGGTCACCATGTCGCCGGATGCCAAGGTTTCCGATGCGCTCGAAGTCATGAAGCAATACAAGATTTCAGGGGTGCCGATCACCCTGAAGGATGGAAAGCTGGTCGGCATCCTGACCAATCGCGATCTGCGTTTTGAGACGCGGTTCGATATTCCCATCAGCAAGGTGATGACCCAGAAGAACCTGATCACGGTGCCGGTGGGGACGACGCTGGAGCAAGCCGAAGAGATATTGCACGAACACCGAGTAGAAAAACTTCTCGTGGTCGATGACAAGTACAACCTGAAGGGCTTGATCACGGTTAAGGACATCCAGAAGAAACTGAAATATCCTGGCGCAGCCAAAGACAATCAGGGGCGGCTGCGGGTGAGTGCGGCGATCGGAGCGACGGGTGATTTCCTGGAGCGCGCCCAGGAACTGGCGCGCGCGAAGGTCGACGTGCTGGCGATTGACAGCGCGCATGGGCATTCCACGCTGGTGATCGAAGCGGTCAAGAAGGTGAAAGCGATGCTGCCGGAGGTGGAACTGATTGCCGGCAACGTGGCGACCTTCGACGGCGCCTGCGAGTTGGTGCGGGCGGGAGTCGACGGGATTAAAGTCGGCATTGGTCCGGGCTCGATCTGCACCACGCGCATCGTGACTGGTGTGGGCGTGCCGCAGATTACGGCCATTGCGGAGGCGGCGCGGGCTACGCGTGACTCCGGGGTTCCGGTGATTGCCGATGGCGGCATCAAGTATTCCGGCGATATCGTCAAAGCCCTGGCGGCGGGCGCTTCCGCGGTGATGATTGGATCGATGTTTGCTGGAACCGACGAAAGCCCGGGCGAATTGATTCTGTATCAGGGCCGTACCTTCAAATCGTATCGCGGCATGGGATCACTGGGAGCGATGGCGCAGGGTTCAAGCGAGCGTTATTTCCAGAACTCCGACGGAGATGCGTCGACCGAGATTCCGGCGATGGGAGAAGAATCAAACCGGCTGGGCAAGTTGGTGCCGGAGGGAATCGAAGGTCGCGTGCCGTATCGTGGTTCGGTGGCGATGATCGTGCACCAGATGGTGGGCGGACTGAAGTCGGGCATGGGTTATTGCGGATGCCAGACGGTCACCGATCTCCAGCAGAAGGCGCGATTCGTGCGCATCAGTGCGGCCGGCCTGCGCGAAAGCCATGTGCACGACGTCATGATCACGCGCGAAGCTCCGAATTACGCGGCGGAATGAGGGACGAGGCCAACTCGACTCCGTCTCGTCCTAACCTTGTGCGCCCTAATCTAGTCCGCGCCTGGTGGCCGGCCGCGGTCTGGATCGGCCTCATCGCGTTTGAGTCCACTGATTTCTTCTCGTCACGGAATACAAGCAGTGTGCTGTACACGATACTGACGTATGTGTTCGGCCACATCGATTTCGACAAGTTCCGTGTCTTCCATCACTATCTGCGCAAGACGGGCCACGTCGTCGGATACGGCATGCTCGGCCTGCTGCTGCTGCGAGGCTGGCGGGCCACGTTCGGCTATGGTCGGGCATTATTGTGGCGCACATCGCTGCTGTCATGGCTGGGGACGGCTTTTGTAGCGTCGATGGATGAATGGCACCAGAGCTACATTCCATCGCGGACAGGCACGTGGCGGGATGCGGTGCTCGATAGCGTGGCGGGCTTGGCGTTTCTGCTGGTCGCGTATTTCTGGTTGCGTGGGACGTCCGAAGTTGAGCGCGAACACGGGTAGAGACGCGGCTTGCCGCGCCTCAAGCGCCACCGAACCGAGACCATCGGCGCTGCCGAGACGGGGCGAGCCCCGTCTCTACACGGCAGTCTCGCGCCACATCAGCCTCGCGCGGGCGAACGGTGGGCGAGCAGCGCAAAGGCTGAGACGGTAGCGATCGCTGCCGAAAAATAGAACGGTATGGCGGGGCCGTAGACCTTCCAAAGCGCTCCCGTGATGACGCTTGAGAGCAGCGTGGTGATGCTCGCGAGAAACGAATAAATTCCAAGAGCTCGGCCCCGAACATCTGCGGCCACGCTTTCGACGATGAGTGCTTTCAGCACCGGATTGGTCAGCGCGTAGAAGAGTCCGTAGAAGGCCATGGTCAGCCATATGGCGAGCTGGGAAGGCGCGAGTGCGAAGACAAAATAGACGATGGCGAAAACGAAATATCCAGCGGCGGCGATGGCCGAACGAGGGAAGCGGTCACTGAATTTACCGGCAGGCCAGGAAAGCAGCGTGAAGGTGATGTTGAAGACCAGTCCGAGCAGCGGCGCGCGAGACGCTGGGATGCCGACATTTCCGGCGCGCAGGACGAGGAACATGTCGCTGGAATTTCCCAGCGAAAACAGGGTTACAACGGCGAGCACGTAATAGAAGCCGAGCGGCAATCTCGGCAGCCACGAGGAACTGCCGGTGGAGGGACGGGCGCCATCGCCCGTCCGCGTGGGGACAGCCGCCCTCGGCTGTCCAGCCGAGCGCTTGGCAGAGGAGTTGTCGACGCGGCGAATCTCGCGAATCCCGAGCCAGGCGACGAGCACGCACAAAGCTCCCGGGATGGCAGCCGACGCGAACACGCCGCGCATGCCGAAGCGTCCGATAATGGCCAGCGCCAGCAGCGGGCCGGCGATGGCGCCGGCGGAATCCATGGCTTGAATCAGGCCGTAGGCGGAGCCGAGGGCTGACCGGTCGACCGAGTCGGCCACCATGACGTCGCGGGCGGTGCCACGAACGCCTTTGGCAAAGCGATCGCAAAAACGAATTCCGAGAATTTGCCACCACGAAGAAACCAGCGCGAGCAACGGCTTTACCGAGTTAGCGACGAAGTATCCGCCGACCACGATGGGTTTGCGGCGCGAAATCCTGTCGGTCATGTAGCCCGAAAAAAGCTTGGCGAAAGAGGCCACGCTCTCGGCGATGCCTTCGATGATTCCCAATTGCGCCGGTCCAGCGCCGAGCGATGTGAGAAAGGCGGGCAGCACCCAGTACGCCATTTCGCTGGCCGTGTCGTTGAGAAACGAGGTCAGACCGAAAACGTATATATTTCGGGGAGTGGATTGGGAACGACGTGGAGGCGATGTTTCCATATCCGTCCCTTGAAAAATAACACGGAGAAAAAACCTTGGGTGCCGGATTGCTCGAGGCTCGCGGCTGTCTTTCCTGTCTGCGTCCAGTAGAATAAGAGGTACATGGCCGATCGCACTTTTACCCTCGATGAAGCGCAGATGCTGTTGCCGATTCTGGAATCGCTGCTCAGGCAGGCAATCAATGGCAAGAAGCTGATTGAAGACGTGGACGCCGAGTTGCAGGAGACGGCGCATCGCGTTTTTCTCAACGGCGGCATGATGCTGAACGTGGTCCATCTGGCGCGGCGAAAGGCGGAACGCGAAAGGGCGATTCGCCGCATTAAGGATGCCCTCGCCGAAATTGATGCGACCGGCGTGCAGGTGAAAGATATCGACATCGGACTGCTCGATTTCCCCTGCAAGGTGGAGGGGGAGATCCTCCTGCTGTGCTGGAAACTGGGCGAGCATACGATTACGCACTGGCACGGCACGAACGAGGGTTTCGCCGGACGCAAGCCGATCGACCAGCGTATCTCGAACGCGGGCAAGAAGCGGCCAAAGTAGAGCGGCCCTTAACCGTCACCCTTAAGTCTGTCATCCTGAGCGAAGCGAAGGACCTATGGACTTGCTTGTAGCCCGCTCACCCTCACCCTCTCAGAAAACATCGCGCAAGTTTAAAACCCCGCTCCGTTCCTTAATATTCGAGAGTGATCCGAGAGCACGCGGTGAGCAGGTTGGGTGAAGGTAGGACTCCGGCCATGCACTAACGGGGGTCGAGCGGGAGCCGAATGTTCTGTTAAAATCACATTATCCGAGGGCGGTACTTATGCTTACTGGGCGCAAACTGGCGTTGACGCTGGCTTTCACGGTTCTGGTTGCGCTGGCGTTAGGGGTCAGCTGCCGGGGATTCTTCGTCAGTCCGACGCTGACTTCGATCACGATTAATCCGACCACTCCAAGCGTCCAACTGAATTCTACTGCGACATTGAGCGCCTATGCGGTTAACAGCAACGGCCAAGGCATGGTCCTGACCAGCGGCGTGTCCTGGTCGAGCAGTGACCCTTCGGTTGCCGCCATCACAGGCAATTGTGCAACCGAAGCCTGCGGCAGCGCTACGCTGCAGGGGCTTCAGATCGGCACGACAACCATCTCGGTTGGCTCGCAAAGCGTTACCAACACGGCTACCGCCACCGTATTCATTAGCGTCTCGTCAATAGCCGTAGCCCCCACGTCTCAAACTCTGGCTACCAACACCAGCTTCACGCCCTTGCCGTTCGTGGTGACTGCGGTGACTGCGAATGGCCCGCTCAACATAAGCAGTTCGGCGGTAATGACGGCGAACCTCAACGGAACCGCCTCTGGTGACATCTCCTGCACCTATTACACCTCGAACCCTACCGGCGCCGCTGGCGGGCCCGGGTTTTACTGCACGGATGACGGTATGGCGACCCAAGGCCAGTATCAGCTGATCGCCAGCTATACGGGCACGACACTCACGGGCACAGCTCAGCTGAACGTCCCGGCGCCTTCATCATCGTCCGCCATTATGCTCCGGTCACCGGATACTGGCTATTGACTTTCCTTCCAGCGAACTATTCCAAGGAACGATGGAACTTTCCATTCCGGAACGTCTCTTTCCAGCGCTATCAGGTCGCGCTATAGTAAAAGTTTCGACCCGTGAAGTTCTTCCCTACAACTCTGCCTCGATTGGCGAAGCTGCGATCGTCGACGGCCACGCTATGTTTGGCGATCATGCTGCTTCTTGCTGGTTGCCGTGGTCGCGGGCGCGTGCTGGAGATCGCCTACGTTTCCGGGGTTAAGGTCGACCTGCGCGACCACGTGGTCGCGGCGTATCAAAAAACCGGGACGGTGAAGAACGGAGAACGAGTGGAAGTTCTCGACCACGACCGCCACTTCTCCAAAGTGCGCACCACAAGCGGCGCGATGGGATGGGTGGAGCAGCGCTACCTGGTCGGTCAGGACGTTTACGATCAGATCCAGAAACTGACTGCGGATAACCAGAATGATCCCGTGCAGGCGCAGGGCACGACGCGCAACGATACGAATCTGCACGTCGAACCGGGACGCGAAACTGAACATCTCTATCAGATTTCTTCGGGCGAGAAGTTGTCGGTGTTAAAGCGGGGCACGGCGGAGAAGCAGACCGGGGTTGCGCCGGGGTCGCGCTCGGCCACGCCGGGCGTCAATGTGAATCCGCAGGACAAAAAGCAGCCGGCGATTCCGGTTCCGGTAATAGAAGACTGGTGGCTGGTGCGCGACTCCAACAACCGTGTTGGCTGGGTGCTGGCCCGCATGGTGGATCTCGACGTTCCGCTCGACGTCGCGCAATACGCGGAAGGCCAGCGCATCGTCGCATACTTCGTGCTGGACGAAGTTCAGGATGGCAGCAAGAAAGTCGCGCAGTACTTGACCGTCCTTACCGAACCCAAGGATGGACTGCCGTTTGACTTCAATCAGATTCGCGTTTTCACCTGGAATGTGAAACACCATCGCTATGAGACGGCCTATCACGAGCGCGTGGAAGGCATCCTGCCGGTGACGGTTGCGCAGGAAAACTTCGACAAAGATGGCCTGTTACCCGTGTTCACGATTCAGGTGGAAGACGCCAAGGGCAACGTCACTGCGCGCAAGTACAAGCTCAACACGCCGATCGTGCGTCGCGTGTACGCTCCGGGAGAAGAGCAAGCGCGGACTGCGAATCGGAAACACTAAGCAGAGACAGTGAGAACAAGAATCTCTAACCGCAGAGGACGCTGAGATCGCGGAGAAAAGAATTTCTAAAGACTCCGCGCGCTCAGCGTCCTCTGCGGTTAACTCAACTGTAGAATTCGGCAATGCTCTCGACTACCCAGCGGATCTCGGCTTCGGTCAACTCCGGGAACATGGGCAACGCGAGGACTTCCTGCGCTGCCTGTCCGGAGACCGGTAGGTCTCCGGCCTTCAGGCCGAGATAGGCAAAGACCGGCTGCAAGTGCAGCGGCAGCGGGTAGTAGATTTCCGACCCGATTTTCCGCTCAGTAAGGAATTTTCGCAGGTCGTCGCGGCGCTGGGCGCGAATCACATACTGATGAAACACATGTTTGGCTTTCGGACTTCTCGCCAACAAACGCACCGGCGCAGTTTTCTGGTTCGACATCTGGTCGTTCGAAGCAGGGCTGGAAGTTAGCCCGGAGTCGACGAACAGCCGGTCGTAAGTCGCAGCGTGTTGCCGGCGGCTCTGGTTCCACTCCGCGATGTGCGGCAGTTTCACGCGCAGCACGGCTGCCTGAATGGCGTCCAAGCGTCCATTCCAGCCAAATTCGTTGTGATAGTAGCGCCGGGGACTTCCATGGTTGCGGAGTTGCCGCATGTGCTCGGCCATCTCGGGGCTAGTGGTGGTGACGATGCCCGCGTCTCCGTAGGCGCTCAGGTTCTTGGTGGGATAAAAACTGAAAGCGGCGGTTACGCCGAGCGCGCCGGCACCGCGCCCGTTCCAATCGGCGCCGATCGCCTGGGCGGCATCCTCCACGATTGCGAGTTTCAATTCCTGGGCATGGTCGTCCAGGTGTTCCTGCGCATGTTCCGCAACGATACGGTCGAGCGCATCCATGTCGGCGCACTGGCCGTAAAGATGCACGGGAAGAATGGCGCGAAGATTTTCGGGTCGCTTGGTGCGGAGTTGACGGGCAACCAGCGTCGTATCGATATTCAGCGTGCCGGGATCGACGTCCACGAACACCGGCGTTGCGCCTGCTCGCACAATTGCGCTGGCTGAGGCAAAGAAGCTGAATGCCGTGGTCATGACCGAATCTCCGGGCTTTACCCCCGCAGCGACCAGCGCAAGCCAGAGGGCCTCCGTTCCCGACGCGCAGCCGACGGCGAACTGTGCTCCGGTCAGGGCGGCAATCTCACGTTCGAGCGCCTCGACCTCCGGACCAAGAATGAAGCTCTGCGAATCGCACACGCGCGCGATCGCGGCCAGCACTTCTTCACGGATGTGATCGTACTGGCGGCGCAAGTCCAACAGAGGAACGGCGAGAGGAGCAGCGACAGACTCCGCTGAGCGGTTTGCCGCTGTCGTGCGTGGAGATGAGAGACTGGACTTCACCACGAGCAGATTCTAGCAGGCGCAAGCGGTGCGCGAACTCGATCTTCGAGCGTGTGATCCAGTGCGCGATTCTATCTAGCGTCGCCGCATAATTTTTGGCAGCGCCGGGGTTGTGTGGCGACGCGAGTCCTGCGCGAGGTCATGTCGGTCCAGTTTCTTCTTGTCTTTCTTTGTCTTTGTTCCCGCGCGCTTTGCCAGCACGACATTGGCATCATCTAGAAACCGTTGCCAGAGCGCCAGGTCGGCGCGCAGACGGTCGAGATCGAGTTCGGGGAACGAGCTGTCGGCGCCGTTGAGATTACGCAGGGCACGCTCCAGAACCGAACGCGCGCCCACTTGGTTGCCTTTGGACTGGTGGTGAAAAGCTACCGCCAACTGAACCATCCCTTGGACATGCAGACGGAGATGCCCAGCCGAGGGCCGGTCGCGAGGGTGATCGCGCGGCCTATCGCGCGGTATAGAGCGCCAGACGTCTTCGAGCACTTCGTGAGCGTCGAAAAAGTGGGCCCGGTTGAACAAATCCAGGCCTCTGTCCATGTCTTCGCGGTTGGGCGACATAGTCATAATCGGAGTCACTACGCGTGCGGGGTTCAATGGGAGTCTATCCAACTCGAATCTTGGATTGCCGGAAACCTGATCTCTGGCCGGCAAAGACTGGGCCAATCTCAGTCCCGGTGTATACCATAAATCATAGCTAACTCGTTCATTCCATACGGATTTTGATAGTCTAGCACCTAGCCCACTCGACATAAACCATTGAAAACAATTGTCGAAACAAACTATTTTGTTGTGGAGTGTGGCTTGCACTGTCTATTGATGTTTGTTCTTGCGAGCGGGAAAAATAGTTTGTACAATTCGCAGTTCTCGGTGCCCGAGAGAATTAGTTGGGTTAGGTTTTTGGAAAAAAGGAAGCTTGACCACGGAGGTCGTTGCGCCATGAAGTCCTGCCAGATTCTCAGTATCCTTCTTCTCCTTGTGTTCACGCTCGTCTGCACGGTTCCCGCGAGTGCCGACGTCTACGCCAGCCTTCGCGGTACGGTGACGGACACGACCGGGGCGGTGGTATCCGGCGTCAAGCTGACCGCAACCAATACAGGCACGGGGATCAGCTTCACTGAGACCTCCAAACAGGACGGCTCTTTTTCCTTCCAGCAACTTCCTATCGGCGACTACAGAATCAAGGCCGAGCTGACTGGCTTCAAGGCGTACCAGGCGTCAGGCATTCACCTGGATCTGAACCAGGTGTTCACCCTGCCCGTGAAGCTCGCCGTAGGTGCGGTTTCCGAACAGATTGTCGTCGAAGCCAATCCGGTTCAAGTCGAAACCACGAGCATGCAGCAGGGTACGGTTATAAGCGGCGATCAAATCGTGGATATGCCGTTGAATGGCCGCAACTGGACCCAGTTGCAGCAACTGGAGCCCGGCGTGGTGTCGTCGTCCGATCGCTTCGGCACAAATTACTCGACAAACGGCTCGGAATCACAGCAGAACGCCTTCCTGATTAATGGTGTTGACGCCAACGACGCAGCGCTGAACGCCAACCTGCTTACTCCGAGTCCGGACGCGATCGGCGAGTTCAACATGGTCACGAGCACCATTAACCCGGAGTATGGGCGCAACTCGGGCGCAATTATCAATGCCGTCATCAAGAACGGAACGAACCAATTCCACGGGAATGGGTTCGAGTTCTATCGCGACACTTTCCTCGATGGCCGAAACTATTTTGAAGGACTTGCGGGTATACCCGCCACTCCCTTTCACCGGAACCAATATGGTGCAACGATAGGAGGCCCGATCGTCAAGGATAAAGCCTTTTTCTTCTTCTCCTATCAGGGCGAGCATGAAAGATTTCCCGATTCTGGTTTCGGCACAACCTCGGTCTACTCCACTGACCAAGCCAACGGCAATTTTGGCCCCTCACAGCAGATCCTCGGTAGCACTGGCAATGTCAGTCCGACCCAGATGTATGGCGACAGTGCGTCTACCTGTCCGTTTAGCGGCGGAACTCCGTGCGCAGCCGGGACGCCGTACAGTGCTCTGTTCTCCACGGGCCAAATCCCGTCGCAGGATTTTGATCCGTTGGCGGTGAAGCTGGTAACCCAGTACGTCCCAGCGTCCCAAAATGCTGCCACCTGTAATAACGCTCCCCCCAGCGTCGCCGGCGCGGCAGCGTGCACTTATAGCTACAACGCAGCCGAGCAGCTTACGGACAACCAATATCTCTACCGGATCGACTATAAGTTGCGACAGAACGACTCGCTGTGGTTCTACAGCATGTACGAGTCGGAACCGTTCTCGTCTGATATACCGTTTGTGGGAGCTAACCTACCCGGCTTCCCCGAGACGAACCAGGAGAAGACGCAGCAATACACGGTCGACTGGACGCACACCTTCTCACCGACTACTTTGAATGAAGCCCGCTTTGGCTATGTTCGTTTCAACTATCAGGCCGTGCTGCCCGCGACTACGGTGGACCCAGTAGCCTATGGATTCACCGGCATTGCCCCTCAGACCACTAAATATAACTCCCTGCCGGTTATGAACGTTGCGGGGTTGTTCGACCTGGGGTTCAGCTCCGATGGACCGCAGCCGCGCTACCAGAACACGTACGAATTTCAGGACAACTTCAGCAAGGTCTGGGGACACCATACCTTTAAGGCTGGCTTCACCATGGAGCGCCTGGAAATCAACAACCCCTTCTACAATAACCTATATGGAACGTACAATTTCAACGGCGGGGGCCCATATTCAACGGGAGTTCCGGGGGCCGACTTCCTGCTCGGATTGCCCGACAACTACGCTCAGGGCAGCGGGTCGATCATCGATGGACGTGGGCGGGAATACTACTCCTACTTTCAAGACCTATGGCAAATAAGGCCGAATCTCACGCTGACGCTGGGCACGGGATGGGACATCGAGACGCCGTGGTACAACCTGTATTACGGCGGCGAAGTTAACGTTGCCTGGCGTCCTGGCCAGCAGTCAACTGTGTATCCTGAGATGCCGCCCGGCTTTGTCTATCCCGGGGACAAAGGCATCAATAAGTACGGCGGCACCTCTATCCATTATGACAACCTGGCTCCGCGTTTGGGTTTCGCATGGAGCCCGGGGGGGAGTCGCCAATGGAGCATCCGTGGCGGCATCGGAATGTACTACAATCGCTCCGAAGAAGAGTTGATTCTCCAGGGCCTGGCGAACCCTCCGTTCGCCCTTTCCACAACTGGAGGAACGCTTGCGGGCTCCCCGGTATTTGAATCGCCCATGAACGGCTACGTCGCGGGGAGTCCGGGTACTATCGTCAATCCAATTCAACAGCAGACCGGGTTGGCGCAGCCCTTCCCGTATGTTGCCCCGGCCAAGGGCGCCAGTTTCAATCCCGGGACGTTCTTTCCTATTGGTTTTAACTGGAATGCGTACGACCCGAAATTCACCTCGCCGCGATCTACGAACTTTAACCTCACAGTCCAGCGGCAGCTTGACAGAGCCACCATCGTTTCCGTTTCCTACGTGGGGGCCATTGGCCGCCACGAAGAAGGCGCCCTCGATGCTAATCAGGCAGGCCAATATCCCGGAACGAATCTGGCCGCCGCGGCCACCGGTTGTTCCACCGGTCTTGGCTTGGCCTTTGGTCCATGCCCACAAACCTCGATAACGGGGGGGGCGGGCTCGCCCTACATTAACGGACCCCAGACCCCAGGAGCGACGCCGTATAACCTTGGAGTTTATGGCCAGCCCGGCATCCAAGCTACGGGATGGAATTCGAACTACAACTCGCTTCAGGGGGAATACAACCGGCATTTCAGCAATGGTTTGCAGGTTCTGGCTGCCTATACCTGGTCGCGTTACTTCGACCAGACCTCTAGTTTTGAAAATGGCGCATTTAATTTTCCCGGACCCAGTCCCTGGAGTCAATCGGGCCGACGGTCGATGTATGCGCCCGCGGCGAGCGATGCGCCGCAGCGTTTCGTTGTGAGCTATACCTACACGCTTCCCATCTTCAGGCTGACTCACAAATGGAAGAGGCTGACCGACGACTGGAACGTCTCCGGAATTTACACGCTGCAACACGGGTTCCCGGTCCCGGTTTTTGACCTCTGGGAGCACTCGTTGACCTGCGACGTCAGTGGATACGCGTTCTATGCGTGTCCGGATCGGCCGAATGTGATCGGCAAAGTGCAATTGCTCAATCCGCGCAGCACGGTAGCTAGCGTTGGGGCGCCTTTCTGGTTCACCAATGGCGCGTCAGCCTTTTCAAACGGCTGCCCTGGCAACGTCCTGGGCCCCGCGTGTGGCAGCGTCATCCCTGGGTATACTGGCGCCGGCATTGGGAATGCAAGCCGTAATCCGTTCTATGGCCCGGGACTCAATTACACGGACATGGCGATCGAGAAGAATATTCACATTGATGAGGCGCGTTACTTCCAACTCCGGCTGGAGACCTTCAACACCTTCAACCACGCCAATTTCTGCCCACCGGCGAACTTTGGTTCCTGCGGAGGCACTCCCTCCAATGATGCTTCTTTCCTGGACGCTAGTACCTTCGGCCAAATCTTTGGCGTAAGGGCGCTCAGCACCCAAGGAGAGGGTCGCGTGGTGCAACTGGGTGCGAAGTTCTACTTCTAAAACCGGCCCGGTTGGGCTTATGTTTATCCGAGGGCGTTCCGATGCATTGGGACGCCCTTTAATTTTTTGCGCAAATTTTGAGCCCGGGTTTTTGCGGCGTGGCCGCAGCCCATCCGGTCAGCTATTTGAGCGGAACCTGGAAGCTGCATTTCTGCGGGCTGGCTATTTCTGAGTTCCCTTGTTCCGTTCTCTTCTTGCATCTTCGGTGCGTCCGGTATGCTCATATGCCTCGGCCAGCGCCGCGTGAGCGGGCGAGAATTCCGGCAGGAGTCGGGTGGCGATTTCGAGGTGGACGACGGCGGTCTTGAAATCTCCAGTTTGTAGTAGGCATGCGCCGATTTCGTAGTGCGCCCAGGCGGAGTCGGGCTGGAGTTCGATCGCTTTGTGCAGGTGCTTGGCCGCCTCGGCGTATTCCGCTTTCCCGGCCAGCGCCACACCGAGCGTGTACTGCGCCAGATAGAGGTTGGGATCGGCGGAGATGATAGGCTCGAGCGCGGCGATGACCAGCGCGAGTCTCTGCTGGCTCACTGCCGAGCTGTGCTCGGCTTGGACGGGCGAGGGCGCCCGTCCCCACACAAGCCCTAGCACTTTATTGGCGGTCGCTATTTTGTCCTTGGGATCGGTCCCGACAACCGCGGCAGCAGAGCCTGGCGACTTTTGCAATCCCACGTATCCAAGCGACGCCAGTTTCTGCATCTCGGAAGAACTCAACTCGGCGGAAGATTTGCCGGCCTCGCCGCTGAAATGGCGGTCGAAACTCTCGAGCTGCGCCGCCATGGTGTCGAGCGTGGCCTTCGAACTCTGGGCCAGGTTGTGAGCGGCTCCCGGGTCGGCGGCCAGGTCATAGAGTTCGAGTCTGGGGGCGCGAATGTAGAGATACTTGCCCGCGCGCCAGGATTCGAGCAGGTTCCAGCCGAATCCGCGCTGGGGCAGATCGGCGCGGGAATATACGGGCTGGTCATTATTTTTATTATTATTGCCCACATTATTACCAACACCTCCGCCGGATTTTGCGATGCGCAACAGCGACTGGCCCGGCATTTGCGAGGGAACTGGAATCGCGGCGATTTCAAGCATGGTAGGAGCGATGTCCACGAGCCTGACTTTGGCGGCCACTCGGGCGGAACTGCGGTAGGCAACGGGCGTGTTTGCCGGCGCCATGGACTGGCCTACCGGAGACTGGCTTTCCGGCAGCTTGATGAGCAAGGGAACATGAATGGTCTCGTCGTAGAGAAAAATGCCGTTTGCGTCTTCACCATGGGCGCCAAGGCTCGCACCGTAGGCGGCGACGACAACCACGGCCGTTTCTCCGTAGAGTTTGCGCTGCTGCAAGGCGCTGGTTAGTTTTCCGACGGCGGCATCGGCCGCGGCGATACCGGAATTGTAGGAAGTGCCGGGCGCGGGCGCGTCGCTGATGTGAACATCGGCGAGGTGAACCCAGAGAAAAAATTGGCTTTGGTTTTGGCTTTGTCCCTGGCCTTGCGCGTTGTGGTCTAGCCAGGCGACGGCGCGCGCGACCACTTGGTCTCCGCGGCGCTCGGTTACCGGAGGACGCGCGTCGCCGGGGATCGCTGGCCGAAAACCAGCGTCGTACGTCTGGAAGCCGCGATCGTAGCCTTGTGCCAGCCCGTTTAACGGGTCGAGGTCAATGGAGCCAACAAACGCGGCAGTCCGATAGCCTTGCACCTTCAACAGCTCGGGGAGGTAAGGTAGAGACGCTGAGAGCGTTCCGCCAATTGCGCTCATGCCCGTGCGCTGCGGGTAGGCTCCGGAAAGAATGGCCGCGTGAGAGACGACGCTAGCAGGCGCTTGCGCATAGGCATGCTCGAAGACGATGCTCTCTTTTTCTTTGGCGAGGCGGTCGAGGTTGGGGGTAAGCGATCCCTTGCCGCCCAGAAAGCCCATGCGGTCGGCGCGAGTGGAGTCGAGGGTGATCAACACCAGGTTGGGCTTCGATGCCGCTGCGGCGAAAGAAAAGGTGAGAAAGATCAGACTCACGCCGGCCACGACTTTTCGGATCATGACTGTAAGTGTAAAGTACAATCTGTGTGCCTGCTCCCCAGGATCTCCAGTCTTGTGGTGAGGTCGTGATCACGATCCGCCGTTAGCCGGTAAAGTTCGATGCTGCCTCAGTGAAGCCGGACCATACTTGCATATCATATTTGCAGATCAAATTTTGCATCTCATACTTGTAGTGACCAAGCTCTTCAGAAAACGTCTTCGGCTGGTGAGCCTGCTGGCTTTGTGCGCCGCGGGCCTGAGCCTGTTTCTCTCCTGCCAGCACGAGCGGAGCGGAGCGGCTCGGTCGAAGTTCCGGAAGTCGAGGAAGATGATCATCCTTGGCGTCGACGGACTGGATCCGGACCTGCTCACGAAGTTCATGGCTGAGGGCAAGATGCCGAACTTCGCGCGACTCGAAGCGCGGGGATCGTTCCGGCGGCTGACGACCAGCATTCCGCCGCAGAGTCCGGTGGCGTGGTCGAACCTGATCACGGGAATGAATGCCGGCGGGCACGGAATCTTCGATTTCATCCACCGCGATCCGAAAACTTTTCAGCTGTATTTTTCCACCTCGCGGGTTGAAGGCCCGAAGCACAACTTGCATCTCGGCAGTTGGGTGATTCCGCTCGGCGGCGGTTCGGTGGAAGAGTTGCGCCACGGCAAGGCTTTTTGGGAAATTCTGGACGAGCAGAGCGTGCCCAATTATGTTTACCGCATCCCGGCGAATTTCCCTCCAATCGCCGCGAAAGGGAAGACGCTTTCCGGCATGGGCACGCCCGATCTGCGGGGCACGTATGGCACATTCACTTTTTATACCGACGACCCGACCGCAGCCGTTGGAGCCGTCGAGGGCGGGGAAGTGGTGCAGGTCGATGTGAAGAACAATCGGGTCACGACCAATCTGATCGGGCCGGACAACACGTTTCGCAAGAATTCGCCTCCTGCCACCGAGCCTTTCACGGTTGACGTGGATCCGCTGGAAGCGGTGGCGCGCATCGGCTTTCAGGACCAGCAGTTTGTTCTGAAAGAAGGCGAATGGAGCGGATGGATTCCAGTGGAATTCCAGCTCATGCCTGTCTTTGGGAATTGGATTGGAGGCGTGAAGGGGATCTGCCGCTTTTATCTGAAGCAGACGCATCCGCGATTCCAGCTTTACGTGTCGCCTATTAATATTGATCCGGAAAATCCCGCGCTACCCATCTCCACGCCATCGAGTTACTCGCGCGATTTGGCCAAGCAGATTGGCGAATTCCACACGCAAGGCATTGCCGAAGACACCAAGGCGCTCACCGCTGGTGTGCTCGACGATAAAGAGTATCTGGAACAGGCGCGCACCGTGCTCGCCGAACATCGGCGCGCGTTCGATGTTGAGTTCCCGAAATTTCACGACGGACTTTTCTTCTTCTATTTTTCGAGCCTCGACTTGAACGCGCACATGATGTGGCGGCTGACCGATCCGCAGAGTCCTGCGTACGACGCCGCACTCGCTGCCCGGTACGGGTCGTCAATCGAGGAGTTTTACCAGCAGATTGACCAGGTGCTGGGCGAGGTGATGCCGAGAGTCGATGAGAATACCACGCTACTCGTGCTTTCGGACCATGGATTTGCCCCCTATCGGCGGTCTTTCAATCTGAATACCTGGTTATTGAATAATGGCTACATCACTCGGAAAGAAGGCGCCGGCGGGGATTCGAGCGAACCTTTTGCCGACGTGGATTGGAGCCGGACACGCGCTTACGGGCTGGGGTTGAACGGACTCTACCTCAACCTGCGTGGACGCGAGCGTCAGGGCGTAGTCGAGCCGGGTGCTCAGGCGGACGCGCTGCTGCGGGAAATACGGCAAAAGCTTTTGGAGATTCGCGATCCGAAAGATGGTTCTCAGGTAATTACGCGAATCGATCTGGCCAGCGAAGCCTACCAGGGGCCATATGCGCACGCGGGTCCGGATGCATTGGTTGGCTACAATCGCGGATATCGCGCCGGATGGAAAACGATTCTGGGCGCGTTTCCGGCGGACGTGCTTGAGGACAACACGAATGCGTGGAGCGGCGATCATTGCATGGACTTCACCAAGGTGCCAGGAGTGTTGCTCAGCAACCGCAAGATTGAAGCGCAGGCTCCGGCGCTGACCGATATCGCTCCCACGATTCTGTCTGAATTCGGGATTACGAAAACGAAGGATATGATGGGGCAGTCGGTGTTTCAGGCGCGCTAGGCGCTGCGATTACAAACGGTGGAAATCATGTTTGGTTCACACAAAGTGAAGATCGAAGGCGAACTGCTGGAGAAGGTCAAGCAATGTTCGGATGCCGCCGGATACGAATCGATCGACGAATTCGTGATCCACATGCTGGAAAAGGAAACCAGGAAAATCCTGCCTCCGGACGAGAGCAACACGTCGAAGGAAGATGTGCAGAAACGGCTGCGCGGATTAGGGTACATCGAGTAGCTTGACTGTTCTCTCCAAGCCGATGGCGATCGCCGGTCATGGCGTGGCAATCGCCGCGTTTCAGTTTTTTCTGCTGACCAGTCCGCTGGCGATTGTGGTGGTCGTGTCGCTGGTGGTGGGATTGCTGATGGTGGTCTTGTTCGGCTACACGTCCGATCAGAAGGCAATCGGCGTTGCCAAAGATCAGCTGAAGGCTCACCTGCTGGCGGTGCGATTGTATCGGGATCAGATTCCGGTGGTGATGGGCTCGTACGGCAAGATTCTGCGCGGCACTGGACGCTACCTTAAACTTGCATTCAAGCCGCTGTTGTACGTCATTATTCCGATTATTCTGCTGATGGTGCAGATCGATCGTTATCTGGGCCAGACGCCGATTCCTGTCAACGCGCCGTTCCTGATAACCGTTCATCTTTCGGATCAGTATGTATCCAGTCTCACGCCGGGCGCGCTGAACTCGGTGACACTCGATCTCCCACCCGAGATTACGATGACTGCGCCTGCCTTACACATTTCAGCGGAGAGTGAAATTGTCTGGCGGCCAATCGCCTCGCATGAGGGAAAATATGAAGTGAAGGTCGCCGCTGCCGGGCAGAGCGCGACGAAGTCGGTTTGTGTAGGGAGCGATCTGGCGCGCATCTCGTCTGTTCGATTGCGTGGACATTTTTGGGAGCGTATGTTTTCGTCGGCAGAGCCGGCGCTGCCGGAGAACGGTCCGATCGAATCAATTTCGATCAATTACCCGGATCGCACTATCGAGATCGCCGGGTACGGTATGAACTGGATCTGGCTGTTCTTCATTCTGTCGATGGTGGCAGGATTTATTTTCAAGGAAAGTTTGGGGATTCAGATATGAAGAGATTGTGTAGGGCGGGCGCCCTCGCCCGCCTGCTGGCATCGGCTATCGGGTCGCGCGACCAGTATGATGGCCCGCCAGCCCGTCGTCAGCGCATGCATTTCGCGGGCAAGAATGCCCGCGCCACACGGGGGTTGCTGATTGCTCTTATCTTTCTGCCCGCTGTCGCTCACGCCTACGCTGGCCCGGGCGCGGGATTTGCGGTGCTGTCTTCGTTCTGGGCGATC
Organism: uncultured Acidobacteriaceae bacterium; assembly: GCA_963747545.1. Lineage (GTDB taxonomy): Bacteria > Acidobacteriota > Terriglobia > Terriglobales > Acidobacteriaceae > Acidiflorens. The sequence continues at coordinate 2,257,139 of CAVVFQ010000007.1, forward strand.
TTTGTGGCGTTTCTTTATTCGTTCTATGCGCTGATGACTTGGCCATTCCGTCAGTTGTTTCGTTTTATCCGGCGGCGCAACGCTTACGGAAAGGCGACTTTTGAACGAGCCGTGATTTTGGGATTCGACGGGATGGATCCCGAGCTTGCAGAGCGCTTTATGAACGAGGGGCGGTTGCCGAATCTGGCGAAGTTGCGGGACAAGGGAACCTTCAGCAAACTGCGCACGACGTTTCCGGCGATTTCTCCGGTGGCTTGGTCGACGTTCATGACCGGAGTGAATCCGGGCAAACACAACATTTACGACTTTCTGGCGCGCGATACCAGTAATTATCTTCCATTTCTTTCATCGGCTGAAATCAAGGGGCCGAAGCGGCATCTGAAGATCGGCAAATATTCCATTCCCTTCGGCAAAACCGAAATCAAAGGCATGCGCAAGGGCACGCCGTTCTGGCACTGGCTGGGCAATGCAGGGATTTTTAGTTCCGTGATTCGCGTTCCGGTTACGTTTCCTCCAGAGAAGTTTCAGGGCGTGCTGCTTTCCGGGATGTGCGTGCCCGACTTGAAGGGCAGCCAGGGCACTTTTTGCCTGTGCACTACCCGCACTTCGAGCGACAAGTTTCGCGAAGGCGGAGTGCGCGTTCCAATCGAGCGGAAGAATGGGGTTTGCCGTTCGTACATTCCGGGACCCGACAGCCCGTTGGCGGAGAAAGCTGGCACCGAGCTCAGGGTGAATTTCGAAATCCGGCCGGAGTCGCAATCGAAATCGGCGAGCTTCGTGGTGGGTCCGGAAAAATTTGCGCTGAGAGTTGGGGAGTACTCGGAGTGGATTCCCGCGGAATTCAAAGCTGGTCTGGGTTTCACGGCGCATGGCATCTGCCGTTTCTATCTCAAGGAACTTTCGCCGGAGGTTGAAGTGTATGTTACGCCGGTGAATATTGATCCGGGGCATCCTGATTTGCCGATTTCGCATCCGGTTACTTATTCAATTTATCTTGCCAAGCTCTTTGGTCCGTATGCGACGCTTGGCTTGGCGGAAGACACGTGGGCGCTCAACGAGCATGTGCTGGATGACGATGCGTTTCTGGCGCAGGCTTACGGTAATCATGAAGATCGCGAGCGGATGCTCTTTGATGCGCTGGACAAAACTCGGCAGGGACTGTGCACTTGCGTTTTCGATACTACCGACCGTGTGCAGCACATGTTCTGGCGCTACCTCGAAGAAGATCATCCGGCGGCGCGCGATGTTCCGCACAGCGAGCACCCTCCGGTGATTCAGGATCTGTACGAGCGCATGGATCGGCTGATCGGGCGTGTGATGGAGAAAATTGATGACGACACGCTGCTGATGGTGATCTCCGATCATGGATTTAAGTCGTTTGCTCGCTGCATGAATTTGAACGCGTGGCTGCATCAGAACGGATATCTGGCGCTGAAGGATGGTAAGACCGAGAGTGGCGACTGGTTCGAGGACGTGGATTGGTCGCGCACTCGCGCTTACACCATGGGCCTCAATGGACTCTATCTGAATATCAGAGGGCGCGAGAAGCAGGGAATTGTGGACGCGGCCGAAGTTGACGCGTTGAAAGCCGAGCTGCAACAGAAGCTGAATGGGCTGGCTGATCCGGCTTCTGGCGCGGTGGGGATCACGGGCGTGTTTATTGCAGACAATGTTTATCGCGGGCCTTACACGGAGAATTCTCCGGACTTGATTGTTGGCTATGGCGCCGGTTATCGCGCGTCGTGGGATTCGGTGATGGGCAAGGTTACGGGGCAGGTCTTCGAAGACAATATCAAAGCATGGAGTGGTGACCATTGCATTGATCCGCGGCTCGTGCCTGGAGTTCTGTTTTCCAGCCACAAGTTCATCGCAGAGAAGCCTGCGATTGTGGATGTGGCGCCTACGATCCTGAAGCTGTTTGGCTTGGCATTGCCTGCACACTTTGACGGCAAGCCTTGGACGCTGGCGGCGAAGGCTCATTGACGGCGTTCCGAGTGTAAACTCGTAACGCGAAATAGTTAGCACTGCTCATTTCGGCTTACCTAAGCATATTGGATGGAGGAACCCTTATGAAGCACCTCACATTCTTCCTGGTTGCGGGTGCAACAATGGCCGGCCTTGTCGCCCTGATTGACCCTGCACCGGGACACGCGGATGGGGAAACCGCTCCGTTCGTAACCGAGATTCCTCAGGGGTACCGCGACTGGCGGTGGATCTCCTCGGCGCATGAAGCAGGCAAACTCAACAGTTTGGGCGCCGTCCTGGGCAATGATGTGGCGTTCAAGGCTTTCCGGGACGGCAAGCTTCCGTACCCGGACGGGTCCGTCATTGCGGCTTTGCATTACCGCAACGTCCCGTCGGACGAAAACAACATGGTCTTTGGCGAGGCCCAATCTTTCGTTCCCGGAGCGCCTACGAATATTCAGTTTATGGTCAAGGACTCGAAGAAGTACGCGGCAACGGGGGGCTGGGGGTTCGGTCACTTCGCGGATGGTAAACATGGCGACGCGGCGTTTATGAAAAGCTGCTTCCCCTGCCACGAGAAGTCCAAAGCGACTGACCTTGTCTTTACTCACTACGCGCCTTGATGCTGAACTGAGATTCCCGGCAGGAACGGGCAACTCAGGGTTGAGGTTGTGGTGGACGGGCGAGGACGCCCGTCGCTCCACTTACGGGTTTGTTGTTCTTAGGCGCGCTGCTAACCAGCCGACACTGGCTAGCATTCCACACCAGCCTAGCGTGCGCACGATGGCGCCGATGGTCGTGTCGTACTGCAGGACTCCTAGACTTGAGAAAATCGTGTTCCAGTCGTGCTCGATGTAATCGGAGTCTCCGGCGGTCACCAGGGGCAAAGCCATGGCGCGGGCGTCGGCCATGTAGGTGGCGGTGTAGAGCCAGTTCTCGAAAAAGAAGAACAGGCAGAACACGAAGGCTGCGGGCTGGCGTTCGTGGAAGAAATAGGCGGCCAGCAGCAGTGGGACCAACCATTGCAGGATGGTTCCTCCCCAGAGGCCGAGCGTTCGGCCGAACCATCCGAAGAGCAGGTGGCCGCCTTCGTGGACGACCAGGTTGGCGGAGTCGATGAACAGGTAGCCGCCATGCATGCTGAAGGCGTAGATCAGGAAGAGAACGTAAAAGGCTAGCCACGCCAGGACGGCCCAGCGCGAGATGGGACGCCAGTCCTCTCGGGCGCCTGACCATTTCATGATCGAGTCCAGGAATTCGCGCATGGTTTGCCCTTCCGGTTCGTGCTCGAGCCTGGTTCACGGATGATGCAAGACGGGGCAAGCCCCGTCTCTACACGAGTCTTAGGCAAGCGCTATTTACCGAACATGGGATAGTGACTTGCCGCGCCCATCAGGAACAGCATGGGGAACGACAGCACGAAGTTCGCGCGCGAGATAAGAAAACTTTGCCGCGCCAGATACTTTGCTTTGTCGGGAATCGCGGTGCCGTTGGCTGCGTTGTCGGCGGTCCATTGGATGATTTTCTTCTGCGCGCGCCAGATTACTCCCCACACGTTGAGCATCATCACCCAGCCCATCCCGCCGCCGATGCCGATGGCGAGCAGTCGATTGCTCTCCCAGCCATGATTGTTGAAGCGCAAGAATAGGCATGAAGCCACCACCACGATGACGGTGTAGATCACGGCTAGCACCGGGCCTTTGTCGAGCGCGCCTTTACCCGGAATCGTGCAGGCATACATTAGCGCCCAGACGATCGTCCAGATGACAAAGAAAGTTGCCATCGGACCACCGGAAGATGCGCTGCCGTTCTTGGCGTCAGCGGCAACAATGTTTCCCCAGTATGCCAGGCCCGCCAGCACGGTGAGCACCGACGCCCACCGAAACCACCACAGGGTGCGCGACATCAGGCTGGGCAGAACTTTGCTCTTGGTGACGGGATCGAGTCCTTTCATGAACGGCACGTTGACGAGATTGAAAAAATAGAGCAGGCCGAGCCAGGTAATGCCGCCAACAAAATGCAGCCAACGAAACAGCATCAGGAGGTTAGTGTTGAAGTCGGAGGGGAGGTTGATGTCGGTCACGGTCAGGGCTCCTGTTCGGGAACTGACGATTGTAGATGGCTGGCGACGGAAATGAAACCCCGGTCGATCGGGGTAGAGGGTTCGTCTGCACGACACATCGCCCCAGCGGCTAAAGCCGCTATTGATTTTGCGGCAGTTACGGCACGGCTGAAGCCGTGCCCTTTCAAAGCAAATCAAAACTGACGCCGACGGATTTCTGGTAGGAGGGAAACCGACCGCTGGGCGCGTCCGGCGCCGGGACAGGCTCCCGAGAATTTTATTACCCGGGAAGTTGAAAAGCGCGGGACAAGGCCGTATTGTAGGAGCCGACAGGAGAGCTGCAGCCAATTGCCCTCCCTAAAGCTCATGGCGCAGCATCGAAACAATCAAAAGGAGATCGGCAAATGGAACCCAAGCCGGCACAACAGAACATTCAGGATTCCTTCCTCAACACGGCACGAAAGGAACGGCACAACATTACCATCTATCTGGTCAGCGGGGTGAAGCTGACGGGCCGCATCCGATCGTTCGACAAGTACTCGGTGGTGCTGGAAACCAGTAACCAGGAGCAGCTCATCTTCAAGCATGCGATTTCGACGGTGGTCATCGCTCGCGGCGCGTACGGCCATGCGGACGCGAAGCCGGCGGCGGTGACTGCCCATGGGGAGACGGCGATTCCGAGTGCCGCTTCCGGTACTGAGGGATGAAGTGAGTTTGCTTGCGCCGAGATGACTCCAGACTGAGCAGCCGCGCTAGTTCACGGAATGAGACTAAGGCGGTGCTGAATCCATCCGAACAGCAGGAACGGGCGTTCCTGGTGGGGGTGGAGTTTCGCACTCGAGGGCGGGCGGGCCATGCGGGCAAGACCAATTCTGCAACTATAACTCCCGGGGCGCAGGCGGCACGAGATCATGCCACTAGCGTGGCCGCCTCGTCCTCGTCTTCGTCCCTACCGACGGATTCCCCGGATTTCAGCTCTGAGGAATCGCTCGACGAACTGCGCACGCTGGCCAGGAGCGCGGGCGCGCAGATCGCCGGCGAGTTTACACAACGCAAAGACCGGCCGGATCCCGCCACGCTAATCGGCAAGGGCAAGCTGGAGGAAATTGCGGGCGCGGCGGCGTCGGTTTCCGCGGATGTGATTCTGTTTGATCATGACCTCTCGCCTTCGCAACAGCGCAACATTGAGCGCGTGGTCAACACGCGGGTCATCGATCGCACTCAATTGATTCTGGATATTTTCGCGCGGCACGCCCGCACTCGTGAAGGCCAGTTGCAGGTGGAACTGGCGCAGCTTGAGTACATGCTTCCGCGGCTGGCGGGGCGCGGCGTGGAAATGTCGCAGCTGGGCGGCGGTATCGGCACTCGTGGACCGGGCGAAACGCAACTGGAGACCGACCGGCGAAAGATTTACCGGCGCGTGCGGCACGTGAAGCAGCAGATCGAAAATGTGCGCCGCATACGGGCGCAGCAGCGGCAGCGGCGCGAATCGGTTCCGGTGGCTACGGTGGCGCTGGTGGGATATACGAATGCGGGGAAGTCCACGCTGTTCAATGCTCTCACCAAGTCGAATGTGGTGGCGTCGTCGCGCATGTTTGCGACGCTTGATCCGACGATTCGCGGGGCTGAGCTGCCCTCAAAAAGAAAAATTCTGTTCTCCGATACGGTGGGTTTCATCCGGCATCTTCCTCATACGCTGGTGTCGGCGTTTCGTGCGACGCTTGAGGAGGTACAACGCGCCACGCTCATCATGCAGGTCTCGGATGCCAGCAGCCCGGTTTCCGCCGAGCAGGACGCGCAAGTCGAAAGCGTTCTGAAGGAATTGGAAGCCGACAAGAAACCCCGGCTGCGAGTGATGAACAAGATCGATCTGCTGCCTCCGAAGCAGCGCGAGTCGCTGCGCGATAGCGATCTGCGCGATAAGGAGCAGACCATCCACGTCTCGGCGGCGAAGGGAATTGGCTTGAGCACACTGCTCGAGCACGTCGATGCCGTGCTCGAAGACGACCGCCCCAGCCGCGTTCGCCTGCGCATCCCGCAAAAAGAGGGCAAGATGCTGGCGCAGTTGGAGGCCGGCGCGCGTATTTATTCGCGACAGTATCAGGATGGTTTGGTGGTGCTGGAAGCGGAAGCGCCTGCTTCGTTGCTGCGCCGGATGCGGGCGTGGGTGGTGGAGTGACGGTCGTCGTTAGTCGTCAGTCGTCAGTATTGGCTCGATTGCTGGCAGATGTCCGATTCAGTCAGCTGTCGACGCCCGGCCCCTAAAGGGGCACCTTAGTAGTCTCTCGACCTGGTGGCATCGCTGAAGCGATGTCCTGATACGAACCCCCGGCACGAGCGGTTACGTTAGGAACTTGTCAGGGCTGACGGGTTTGCTATGAGATAGACGTCATGAGGATCCGCGTAGCGTCGAAGCTTGGTCTTGTGCTGCTCGGGTGTCTGACAACTCGCCTGGCTGCACAGCAACCGGCCGACCCGTCCGCGCAGGTGCGCAAGCTGGAAGAAAAGTGGACCGAAGCGTACAAGGTACGAGATATTGATATTCTTTCCACGCTCCTCGCCGAAGATTTCGTGATCACTGTGGAGGATGGCAACATCTACAGCAAAGCCGGCTACATCACGCACAGCGCCGACCCGACGGTTCACGTGGAAGTCGCCGAACTGTCGGACCTCCATGTGCGGGTGCGCGGCGGCGGCAACATCGCTGTGGTAACCGGAGCGTATCACGAGCGTGGGAAATCCAACGGCAAGCCTTACGAGTATCACGACCGGCTGACCGACGTCTGGGTGAAGTTTGGGAACAACTGGCGGGTGCTGGCTTCGCATTACGCCGTCCCGACGAAATAGCGAATCCACGTTCCGATCCGCTGCCAAGGGCAGCGGGCGGGGGCGCCCGCTCTACACTTTCACGAACGGGTTCTCCAGCGATGGGCTCTGCGGAGTGAACAATTCCGCTCCGCTTTCCATGATGTGCATGTCGTCCTCCAGACGGATGCCGAATTCTCCGTGGATGTAAATTCCTGGTTCGTCGCTGAAAGTCATCTCCGGCTGAAGTTTTGTTGAATTGCCGCGCACCAGATACGGCCACTCGTGGCCGTCCATGCCCATGCCGTGTCCCAGGCGATGGGTGAAGTACTTGTAATCCGGTCCGTAGCCGGCGTCGGTGATGACCTGGCGCGCGGCGGCGTCTACGGAGCCGGCTTCCACTCCGGGCTTTGCCGCGGCTAGCGCCGCGCTCTGGGCTCGATGCACGATGTCGAAAACCTTTTTCATTTTGTCGCTAGCTTTGCCGAGTACAAACGTGCGCGTGATGTCGGACTGATAACCCTCCACTGAGCAGCCTCCGTCGATCATCACGATCGTGCCTTCGTGGATGATTTGCGGCTGCACGGATCCGTGCGGGAAAGAGGAAAATTCGCCCACCTGCACATCTGCGCCGCCTTCGAATCCCAGTTTGCGGTGCGCGATTTCGAGCATCTGCTCGACGTCGTGCTGCGTCATGCCCACTGTCAGCGAACGATAAGTTGCCTCGTAGGCGGCGAGCGTGACCTTCGCCGCTAATCGCATCAGGTCGATTTCGTGTGCGCTCTTGATCATGCGGCATCCGGCGGTGACTGGGGTCGCGCTGGTGAACGTGGCACTGGGCGCGGCCTTTCGCACGTTGTCGCTGAAGAGAAACTTCATCGTCTCTTCGACGCCAATGGTGCTGGTTGCGATGCCACGGTCGTTGAGTCCTTGCGCGACGCGGGTGTAGGGGCTCTCGTCCTCTTGCCAGACGCGGAGGTCGGGCTTGCTGCCCTCGGGCGATTGCGCGATCTGTTCGCGAGCCCGGCCTTCCTCAAATGCCGGGGATACATAGAGCGCTTCTCCCTTGGCGGGTAACACCATGGCAAAGAGGCGTTCTCCGCCCTCCCAGCGTATTCCGGTGAAGTAGGCAAGAGATGTGCCCGAGGCCATCAGGATGGCAGCGAGGTTATTGTCGCGCATCAATTGGCGAGCCTTTTCCTGGCGCGCGGAGCGCTCGTCGACGGTGATGGGCTTGGCTTCTGCGTGGAGTGTGCGCAGAGCGGCGATGGCTGGCGGAAGGGATTTGGCATCATTATTAGTATTGGCTGCTTGATCGGCTGCCTGGGACAACGTGGGCAAAGCTGCGATGCCGGCAGCGATTGAACCGGTTTGCAGGAAACGACGGCGCGAGACCATGAAGCCTCCGGAGAGAAAAATTATTATATATAGAGTGATCGGTGGACGGGCGGGGCGCCCGTCGCTCCATCGTCGAAAATACGATTGACGCTGAATTAGAATGGCGACGAGTTTCTGTGGAGGAACTATGAGCGGTTATCCCGTAACGGCAGGCCGGATGGTCCCGCATAACATGGTGACCACGCAGTTCGAACTGGATGGCTTTCGGGTTGTGCGCACGCTGGGCGTGGTGCGTGGAATCACGGTGCGCTCGCGGTCGATCTTCGGAACCATCGGAGCTGGACTGCAAACGCTGGTCGGCGGCAACATTACCTTGCTTACCAATCTATGCGAGCGGACGCGCGCGGAAGCGTTCGACTTGATGTTGCAGCACGCGGCCGAAATGGGGGGCAACGCCGTCGTCGGCGCGCGTTATGATGCGACCGAAGTGATGCAGGGGGTCACGGAGGTTCTTGCCTATGGAACGGCTGTGGTGGTGGAAGCTGCTAATAAGCCGGTTTAGAGGGCAGTTGTCAGTTCTCAGTTGTCAGTCTTCAGTTAAACCAGTTGTCATCCGCTGCCGGCACGATGCATAGGTCCTTCGCTTTGCTCAGGATGACAATTTCTTATTCGGTCAGGATGACTACCGAACTGGGCCACTACTCCTGAATTCACGGAGCTTGTGGCAGCGCTGAAGGAATGCCCTGATATGTAACTACAAAGCTATCGGCGGTTGGCGGTTGCTTCACTCTTTGTACAAGAATCCGGCCACTACCGCGGCGAGGATCGCGCCTCCCCACATGTCGAGCATCCATCCGAGCGGCAACGTGGTGGGAACGGGCGACCAGGCTGCTTGTCCAAAGTTACCTGGAACTCCCGCGCAGAATCCGACGATCATCCCGATTTTGAGAGCTGTCTTCAGGCCGGGGCCGGCGGTGGCACGAGCCCAGGCATAGAGGTGCGCGATAAGAATCGACATGACGAAGATCAGCGCAATCCAAAGCGGCGTGAACAGCGAATAGCGCGGTTCCTTCAGGAATAGTCCTTGTTTCTGCATGGCCTCGTAGTACGGTGCCTGGCGCAGGCCAACGAAGTAGCCCCATGCAATCCACACCACGCCGCCGGCGATGCCTCCCAGCCAGATCCGAGTCGTGTTCTGCTTCATTGTGCCCCCTGTTCACGTTGGCTTGAATTTGCACAAGTGTACTCTCGCGGGTCAAGGCGGAGGAGTCCCGCGTTGGGTGCGGCTGAGCGGGTCGGGGTTGGCGTTTCTTCTCCGTCAGGGTGTCCGGTCAGTTCATTCTCTCTGCCAATTTTAGCCCTTGAAAATCTACTGGGTAAGGGTACAATTGCCGCGTCCAATGCGGAGTCTCCCCCCCCTTCGCGTCCAATCGTATCCCAGGAGATTAAAAAATATGGAACCGTTTAGCAACATCAGGATTTCGCTGTTTCACGCCCCGCACACGTCCTCGAACCCGCACGTTTTTGGATCACTCAGCCCCGCTAGAGGGAAGAGGCGCCTGGCGGGTGTCGGTGCGGTTATGCTCGTAATCGCGGTGCTCGGCGTGCTAGCGCCCGGCCAGGTGCGCGCAGGCGCGCCGGATTCCGCGCAGGACTCCGCACAGAACAACGCATCAACCGTCGCGCGGGCGCGGGCGGCGTTCGTCAAGTACATGTCCTCGCACCGGCCGGCGTTGCGCAGCACATCCCTGAAGCCGCTGACCGTCGAAGGCAGCACGTTGGCGGGGTCGTATAACTGGTCGGGCTTTACCGACGCCGAGGCCGCCTCGACCAGGGTCTCGTCGGTTAGCAGCCAGTGGGTGATCCCGTACGTGCAGTGCCCCGGCGGCAACTACCGATACTCGGACGTCATCCTCTCGCAGTGGATTGGCATCGACGGCTGGAGCACCGGGACGGTGGAGCAGCTGGGCAGTGCCACGCAGTGCTTCGAGGGGGTCGAGTACTACTACATCTGGTACGAGATGTTCCCGAACGGCACGGTCGTGGAGGGCACCGCGGACTGCATCAACAACAATGTCGATTGCCCGCGGCCCGGCGACCTGATCAGCGCCTCGGTGACCGCCACACCGGCCGGCAATTACACACTGTCGCTCAACGACTGGACCAACCCGCAGCAGAACTTCTCGGTGACCGCGTCCTGCGCTCCATCCACCTGCCTCGATTCGAGCGCCGAGTGGATCATTGAGCGCCCGGCCTACCCTTTGCCTTTTGGCTTCCAGATAGTGCCGCTCGCGGACTTCTTCCAGACCGGCTTCTTCAACGGTGAGCTGACGTCCGGCGGCAAGACCACGGACATCGAAAAATTCCAGGACGGGCCCGTGTACGATGTGCTAATGGTCGACGATACCGACTCCTACTTGCTCGACTGCGTCGGGCAGAGGGGATTCGGCCCACAGGTGCTGCCGACGACCACCAACTCCTGCCCGCCGGTGTCGCCGTCCCGTGGCAGCTTCAACGTTGGCTGGGACTCCGCCTTCTGAGCCTTGGGCGACCGCCGACAACCCAGTCCTTCGACGACGACGTAGCGCGTCTCCGGCATCGGAGGCGCGCTCGTCGCGGAGGGCTGACTTCAGAAGATGATTGGCGAAAAATCCCTGCCCTGCTTCATTGCCGTGGTGTTAATCTTCTTCATTGCCGGTCTCCTTTATCTCTTGTGCTTCGAGCACGTCGATCACTTGGGAGCCTACAGCATCCCGTCGGAGACCGGCCTTCTCATCCCATCTGATTTCAGCAGTTATCGAGCCGCTATCTTCCGCGTCATGTAAAGGTGCTATCGGGTGCTTCCCGGCGCCGCCGACGGGCGCACCGAAGGCGTTATATTCTGGCGCTGCGCTTCCTGTTTGTTGAATTGCTCGGTGAGGTCTTGGAGGTGGACTTTTTCGTAGCCCACGCGCTTAGCCATGATGCGGTAGTCAAAGGCGATGCTGGAGTGTCCGCCGCGCTGTTCGTGCACCTCGAATCCCTGCGGCGTTTCGTTGCTCACGTACAGACCTTCGGAATCGCCTTTCGGGGTTAAGAACACATGATATTCAACGCGGGCATTCACGGTTTTCGCGAAGGTGGGATCGAGCTCAATGCGCGCGGAGCCGTTGGAGAGTTGGCCGGAACCGGCATCCTCGAACCAGTTATCCGCCGATTGCATGGCATAGAGCGCGACTTTTCTCGCGCCGCCGTCCACCGCGATTGCATCGGTAATGTTGCCGTTACAAACCAGATTGCCGCTGGTGTCAACTGTGCAACCGTCGCCGCTGCTGCCGAGGGCCCAGAAGACCAGCGTTCCGGTCGAGGAATTGTTCTGCGCATAGAGTGCGGGATGCTCCCCGTTGTTTTGGAAGACGCCAGCATAGCCCTTGTCAGCGGTCCCAAGTACGCCGTAGTTAGGGCCCCCCGCGGTGTCGCCCCATACGCCGGCATTGCCGAAGTTTTCCCCCCGCACGCTCGCTCCCGCGGAGGATCCGTAAACACCGACATTGGGGCTCTGACCCTGAACGCCATAACCGAAACTTGAGTTCTTTGCAACGACCGCTGGATAAGGTCCGTTGTTAAGAAACCAACCGGCTGAGTTCGCGTCGGCGGTTCCAAGTACTCCCGTGTACCCAGAACCCGCTGCGCCTCCAGTGTCACCCCATATGCCGGCTTTGGCGGGGCTGTGGCCTGCCCCCGTCGCGCTGGCGCCGTGCGAGGTCCCGGAAACACCGACATTCGGGCTTGTCCCCTCCACGCCGTGGCCGGTCGACCCGGAGGCCGTCCCATACACGCCGATGGTCGGACCCGTCCCCTCCACTCCGTAGCCGCCGGGGCTGGAGGTCTGGCCGTAGACGCCTTGGGCCGCCCCACTGGTTGCAGTAGCGATACCTTTAGCCCCTTGGATGGTCCCGTGGGCGTCTACGCCAATTCCGCCGGAGCCGGTGCCACTGCCAAAAACGCCAACGTTTGCCCCGATGCCTTCAACTCCATACCCAGAAGTGCTGGCGCCCGCGTCGCCCAACACGCCGACGTGGCCGCTCACTCCCTCAATGCCGTAGCCGTTCGGGCTGGAGGAGAGGCCATACACGCCGACCGGACTTCCCGTGGTGGAGCCGGCAATTCCTTCCACGGCGTAGGCGGTCGCACTGGCGCTGTTCGTGGTTCCGTAAACGCCGACTTGGTAGGCCGGAAAAAGGCTGTCATTGGTGGATCCATACACACCGAATTGGTCGCCCAAACCCTGAACCCCGGTGCCAGTCGATCCACCAACACTGCCGCCGTTTCCGGCGACGCCGATGTTGCCACTCGATCCCTCGACCCCGTAACCCGACGGATTGCTGCTGAAGCCGTAAACGCCGATTCCTCCGGTCACGCTTTTTGTTGTTGAACTGGAGATGCCCTGGGTGCCGATTCCGTTGGTGCTGTTCGTGGTAGCGACAATGCCGCCGCCGGTGCCGCCGGCCTGAGTAACCTGCAGCGCTTCGGTATTGCTGTTCGCAGTGAAGATGCCATTACCGTTGACGCCGAGCGTGGCGCCTGGGGTGGTGGTGTTGATCCCGATCTCCGTCCCCGATTGATAGAGCACCGATTTGCCCAGAGCGCTGCTGCTGGTCCAAAGAGGGACGTAGTCGGTCGTTCCCGTGCCGGTCACGGCGCTGGCGGGCGAAGCGGAAGCCTTGCCTTGAGTGCTGGGGGTGGCCCTCTCCGCGGTGCCGGGGGTGGTCGCTGCGGGCGCTGCCAGGGTGTAGGCTGAAGCCGGTTTGCCGCCCAAAGTGTCCGCGTCAACCGCTTTCAAGGCGTAGGGTACGCTCACCAGCATCACCCGTGACTGTTCCAATTGACTTTCCGGCAGTACTCCCAGCCACTGTGCCTGCTCGGAGGCGAACAGTTCGACGGGCATACCATCCAGCTTGGTTGCGCCTAGCATCACCGTGTAATGGCCATTCTTATCGGGCTGAACATTCTGCGTCTCAATCCACAAGGGAGCGCCGCCGGTCTGCTCCGAATAGAGCGCGAAGGTCACGCCCACGACTCCCGTTGGCGCGTTCCCGTTCCCGTCTTTCAAGGTTCCGCTGAACTTTACTAACCGCGGAAGCTGCGATGCTGAGCCGCCGGTGCTTACAGAGGTCTGAGCGGCCATGGAAAGAACTAACGCAAAGAATCCAGCCAGCACGCAAGTGGAGCGGAGTTTCATGGGAGATTTCTCCTTCAGGGAATCGAATCTTGCTTCCGGATGAGGCCGTGCGCTTTAAAAGACGGGAATGAGGTTTTAGTGACTGAGAAGGGCACGTGCACCCAAAAACGTGAAGCATTATGTTCTGCCGCTCCAGCCCTGTCAATGTGCAAGTGATTGCAGTCGTAAACTGGGTTGGGAGTGCGGCTCAGGGGGACTATTGACGTTCAATCGCGACTGCACTCACAATCCAGGTTCTGAGAGTAAACCCCTGGTTGCGTCAACTATCGGCCTTTACACCATGGGAATTCGTAGTGCGGTTCGAGCGTACCTTCCTGAATCGCAGCACCTGCCGAACAATGGGGCACAGCGCAGCCACTACCAGCCCCGGGTTAACTGGGTCTATGAGGTTGTTACCCAGCAAAGCGCCGATCCGGGAAACAAGATGCGTCTCGAAGAGCACCATAAAGCCGAACAGGCCAAGCACAGCGTCCTTCCAGACACCTCGTATCGGAAGTCTAAGGAAGAAGGACGCCAGCACTCCTGCGAGTGCACCTGCAGCCATCGCAAGCAGCCCGCAAACGAGCAAAAGGAAAATCATGAAGCCGGGAGGCACCACCTTATGCTAGCACTTTCAAACGGAGACTTGGTTCCTCGAAACGGGCTGTTGAGTCGTTCGTTGGCGTAACATCGCCAGTACACACATTGACCCCGGATGTGAGTGTAATCGCCGGTGGGTGTTGAAAAAGTCACTGAGATTAGCGGTCGGAATGACGGCAGAAGCATGGTAATAAGAAGGAGGAATGCTTGCCATGCTGTGGATCGCCATTGCCGGAGGTTTGCTAGTCATGATGGGGCAACACGAGCGCACCGAAGCGCTGTTCTATTACTTCCGCCTGGAAGATCAGGTTCCTGAAAACCATCTGCTGCGGCTGATCGACAAACACATCAGCTTTGACTTTGTGCGCGAGAGGTTGAAGCAGAGTTACAGCGAGACAGGCCGACCGTCGATTGATCCCGAACTTCTGCTGCGCATTCTGCTGATCGGGTATCTGTATGGCATCACCAGCGAGCGGAAGCTGGTGGAAGAGCTGCGCATGCATCTGGCGTGGCGGTGGTTCACGGGTTTAGGTTTCGATCAGGAGATCCCGCATCACTCCACCTTTTCGAAGAACCGGCACGGGCGGTTTCAGGAGTCGAAGCTGTTCGAGCAGTTGTTCGAGCAGATCGTGCTTCAGTGCGTGGAAGCGGGACTGGTACAGGGCAAGCACCTGTCGGTCGATGGCAGTTTCGTGGAGGCGAATGCGGCCAAGGAGAGTCGCATTCCGCGAGAGCAGTTGGCGGAGGCAGCCCAGGTCCATCAGACCGTGCGCCGGTATCTGCGGGAAGTGGAAGAGCAAAACCCGGTGGAAGAGCCAGTGCACGAGCAGGATCAGGTATCGACCACCGATCCCGATTCCACCTACGCGACCAAAGGCGGCACGCCCGCTCGTCTCGGTTATTACGACAACTATCTGGTGGATAACGACAGTTGTGTGATCGTCGGAGTGCAGGCCACGGCGGCGCGTCTGAGTCAGGAAACGGTCGCGGCGCAAGACATGCTCACCCGCTTTGCCCAGAGGCAAGGACGAGAGCCGTCCTCGATCGCAGCCGATGCGACTTATGGCAATGGGGAGTTTCTGCAATGGTTGCTGGATCGTGGCATCACGCCTTACATGCGCACGCGAGACAGCGCTCTGCGAAAGAACAACCCCGGCTATGGCCCGGAGCGATTTACCTACCTGCCGGAAAGCAACAGCTATCGTTGCCCGGCCGGAGAGCAACTGAACTACGTCGGCTTGAACGTTCGCAATCGTGCCCATGCCTATATCGGCAGCGCCAAGCGCTGTGGGGCGTGCTCACAAAAAGCGCAATGCACGAGCGGACAATATAAGTATCTCGCCATTCACATCCATGAGTCGGCACGACAACGCGCACGGGAGTTGGCGAACACACCCGAGTTTTTCAAGGCACAGCGCCAGCGCAAGAAAGTTGAGGCGCTGTTTGCGGAACTGAAGAATCAGATCGGCCTGCGTCGCCTACGTTTACGACGCATGAAGTTCGTTCGCGAGCAGTTCTTTCTGGCAGCGGCAGCGCAGAACATCAAGCGATTGGTGCGCTTCCTCAGTCAACCACCAGCCCAAACGGTTCTCGCCACCTAGAAACGGGAAGAACGACTCGGCTCCGCCCACACGCCCAGCACAAGGCCGCTCCAAACACAGGGTTTTTCAACAGCCACGCCGGGTTACGCTAATTGAAATTCCTAGCATTCTGCCAGTGGCGCGGCTAGTCTTTTCACATGAGGAACTGCGGCGTGACCGGGCGCAGCAAATCCCGCACATAATGCTTTTGTGGAATCCCACACATTCGCAAAGAACGCGAATGTGTGGGGCACCCATCCCTCAATACACTCCTCGACCCACCCCTCTACTGGAATTTCCACAGGGGAAATAACATCAGCGTCTGAAATGCAAGAAAAATCGTAGCGAATGAATGGCGAAGGCACCTTGAGCGTAAACCCAACCCCTAGTGGTCATCTGGCTGGTTAACCCCCAGATTTCGCGCTCCGGACGATGAGTCCCCAAATGGGACTTCAACCTTGAAGTTTCCTATTGACAACAAACGATTTAGGCGTAGGATGTGGACAAAAGTGGTCGAAAGTGGAGTAGGTACTAGAGGTTGTGGGCATAAACCCTAAGTTTCGAGGCGCCAGTGGTTTCTGAGACTGACACCGACAAAAAAAGGCCCAACGAACCCGAGTCCACTGCTATTGCGGCCGCTTCCATCTCCCTCGTGCTAGTGGTAGCAGCCATAAGTAAACGTACCCCAACGAGCAAGGCACATGTTTCGCGGAAATCATCCAACGCGCGTCGACGAAAAGGGACGGTTAAAGATCCCCGCGGAATTCAAGCGCGTGATCGACGAGAAATATGCGCAGAAATTCTACATCACAAGTCAGGACGGAAATATTGCTCAAGTATATCCCTTCGAGGAATGGGAGCGGATCGAACAGAAGCTGGCGGCGCTCTCGACTTTCAATCCGACGAAGAAAAAGTTTCTAACCCGCACGAATTATTACGGGCAGGTCGTGGAGATGGACGGGCAGGGGCGCCTGCTGGTGCCGCAGATCCTGCGTGAGTCGGCGCAGATTCGCGGTGAAGTGGCAGTGCTCGGCAATCTGACCTACCTGGAAGTCAGGAACCTGGAAGCGCTCGACAAGGAGATTAAAGAGCCCTTCACGGATGAAGACATCAAGATCCTCGACGATTTGGGCATCTAGCCATCGGGCGAACAGTCATCAGGCGAGCAGTGGACGCGGATTTCGATTTAAACAACACCCCCCAGCGGGGTGGGCATGGGCCGGGTGGCCATGTCCCGGTTCTTTTAAAAGAAGCGATCGATTTTCTAGACGTAAAGCGTGGCGGAACCTATCTGGATGCCACGGTGGGCCTGGGCGGGCACAGTTTGGAAATCGCAAGACGCCTCGGCGCACTGGGACATTTGATTGGCTTCGATAAGGATGCGGCGGCGCTGGAGAGGGCTGGGTCAGTTCTCGGTGAAGGCACGGGCGAGGGCGCTCGTTGCTCCATGACTTTGATTCATGGCTCGTTTGCGGAAGTGGGTGAGCGCGTTGCTCCGGCTTCTTTGGACGGTTTGCTGGCGGATCTGGGGATTAGCAGTTTGCAGCTCTCGGACGCGGCGCGGGGCTTTAGTTTTCAGGCGGAAGGACCGCTGGACATGCGGATGAACCCGATGTCCGGCGAGACCGCCGAACAAGTGGTAAACCACATCGACGAGCGCGAGCTAGCCGATGTGATTTACGAATTCGGTGAGGAAAGGAGGTCGCGGAGAATCGCCAGAGCCATTGTCCGGTCGCGGCCGATACGCACGACGACGCAACTTGTCGAGGTGGTAGCGGCCGCGGCCCGGTCAATGAAACTGGGTCGACATAAATACGACAGGATTCATCCGGCGACCAAGACCTTTCAGGCTCTCCGAATCTTCGTAAACCATGAACTGGACGATCTGAAGGTGCTTCTGGAAGCGGCGCCCGGCGTGCTGAAGCCGGGAGGGAGGCTGGTGGTGATCAGCTTTCACTCGCTCGAAGACAGGATCGTCAAGGATGCGCTTCGCGAGGGTGCGAGGCAGGGCTGGTACCGGCTGCTGACCAAGAAGCCGGTGACGGCGAGCGAAGAAGAGATAGATCGTAATCCGCGGTCGCGCAGCGCGAAGATGCGCGCGGCGGAAAGAGTTTGAGTCAGTTCAAGTTTGAGTTGCCTCGGAGAAACTGCCGGGCTCCCGGTGCGGTGATAGTAAGGCGTGCCGGGTAAAGAATTTAGAAAACTCTGTGGTGGAGTTTTTTTCGGAGCGGCCAAGAAAAAACAGAACAAGGCCGCGTCCGGATAAGAAAAACTGGAAAAATCGAAAATGAGATTCACCGGCACCCTGATTGAAGATTTGATGGCAACGGTCGAGCGCGCGGAAAAGAGGGCGCAATCGAAACGGATCTTGTCGGTCGAGGCTTTGGCGGTCGAGGTTTTGACGGACGAAACATTAGCAGTTGAAGCGTGGTTCACTTCCGTTGAAAAAAACGCAGACTACGATTCCAAATTACTGGGAGTGGCGTAAATCATGAGTGCCGTGGCGATGCAACCCGCAGCTTCTTTTGGCCGGAGCAAGTCCTGCTGGCTGGGAACCCCGGAAATTTATTTTCGCAAGAGCATCGATAACTCGCGCCTGGTGAAGGTCGAAGACCCGCAGCGGGAGCGCGAGATGAAGTATTTCGGATTTGCTCTGTGCTGCCTGTTCCTGCTGGTTATGGGATACGCGTTGCAGCATTTCCGGGCGATTGAATACGGGTACAAGATCGAGACGCTGCGGTCGCAGCGCGATGGTCTTACGGAAATGAAGCGGGCGCTGCGCCTGGAAGAGGCGTCGCTGCGCGATCCGGAACGAATTGACGTGATGGCGCGCAAACTCGGCATGCAATCGCCGCAGCCTGGGCAGGTGCTGCGCATGGATGCGGATACCGACACGGCTACGCCGGTGATGGCCAGCGTGACTCCGGTGGCGGTGGTTTCGGCGCGATAGTAGTAGGACTGGGCTGTCTCGGGGCGGAGACTGCCCTGAGCCGAAGGGCCCTGTCTGAACGGGCCAGAGGCCCGTCACCACACGACCCACATTTCTTGACGGCGGCTCCTCGGGGCCGCCGAAAGTTTCTGAGGACTGGAAGTGGCGGCGAGTACCTCTTCGAACGACGCAAGATTCAGGCTCTACGTCTTGTCTGGATTGCTGTGCCTCTGGCTGCTGACGATCTGTCTGCGTCTGGTTTATCTCCAAGTTTTCTGTTATGGCGATTTCGAGCGTCGCGCCCAGCACCAGCAGCAGCGCAGCTTTGATCTTTCGCCGAAGCGCGGGGTGATCTACGATCGCGCGGGGCGCGAGCTGGCGATGTCGATCCAGGTGGACTCGGCCTTCGTGGTGCCCTCGGAAGCTCCCGACCTTCCCAATACGATCAGCTTGATTACGCGCATCACGAAAGACGATCCGCGGGTCGTGCTGGCCGATTGCCGCGCCCACAAGACCTTCTGTTGGGTCGCGCGAAAGGCGGACGCCGAGGTGATTGATCGCATCCGCGCGCTCAATCTGCAAGGTGTTCACTTTCAGAAGGAACCCAAGCGCTTTTATCCGAAACGTGAATTGGCGGCGCAAGTTTTGGGATACGTGGGCACGGACGATCAAGGTCTGAGCGGTTTGGAGCGTCAATTCAATCAGCAACTGCAGGGAAAGCCGGGCAAGCTGATGATTTCCGTCGACGCGCGTAAGCATTGGTTTGCCAGCGTTGAACAGGAATCCGAGTCCGGCAACAGCGTCGTGCTCACCATCGATCAGAACATTCAGTACATTGCCGAGCGGGAACTCGAGCGCGGGATGGAAGAGACGAAGGCCATCGCCGGGACGGTGATCGTGGAAAATCCTCACACCGGTGAGATTCTGGCGCTCACCAACCGGCCGACTTTTAATCCTAATATTCGGAAGGAAATTAAGAACGATGCTTTGAAAGACCGCGCGGTGAGCGACGTGTACGAGCCGGGCTCGACTTTCAAGATGGTGACTCTCTCGGCGGGCCTGGAAGAAAAAGTTACGCGCCCTGACGAAATGTTTGACTGCCAGATGGGGTCGATTGTGATCAACGGCATGCGCATCCGTGACAGCAAACCGCATGGGATGCTCTCGGTAGCGGATATTCTGGCGGAGTCGAGCGATGTTGGCGCCATCAAAGTCGCACTGCGGCTGGGCGACGATCGCTTCTATAAGTACATTCGCGCGTTCGGATTCGGCCAGCAGACGGGGATCGAACTTCCCGGCGAAACACGCGGCTTGACGAAGCCGGTGGAGCGCTGGTCGAAAGTCTCGATTGGCGCGATCTCGATGGGCCAGGAGATTGGCATTTCGGCGTTGCAGCTTGTTTCGCTGATCTCGACGTTTGCCAACGACGGTGTGCACGTGCCGCCGCGCATTGTTGCCGGGACGATGGCGCCGCAGAGTACGCCACAAAATGCTCCGCAAACTTCTCCGCAAACTATCGCCTTCCAGCCCGCCGAGGGAACGCGCGTGATTTCATCGCTGACTGCAGCTCAGATGCGGGAGATGTTGCAGGGAGTGGTGCTCCACGGCACTGGGCGCAAAGCCCTTCTCGAGGGCTACAGTTCAGCGGGCAAAACCGGGACGGCTCAGAAGGTGGACCCAGCCACGGGCGCCTATTCGAAGACGAAGTATGTTGCGTCGTTTGCCGGCTTTGCTCCGATCAACGATCCGCAAATTGCGGTGGTGGTGATTCTCGATTCCGCCGTCGGCCTGCACCAGGGAGGACAAGTTTCGGCGCCGGTGTTCCAACGGATCACGCAGCAGGTGCTGGAATATCTGCATGTTCCGCATGACGTTCAGCTCCCACCGAATCGCCAGGTCTTGCTGGCTCGGCGCGATGTGCCTGACGCGAGTCTGGAAGAAAGCTCGCCCGACCATCTGGGGGCCGCGCTGGATATGGCCGAAGCCAGTGAAACGCCTGTTGATCCGGTAGCGGCAGCGGTTAAGCCTGACGCAATTTCTGCTCAGGTGGTTTCTGCCGCGCTTACGGCGCGAGAGACGGGGAAACAACCGGATGACCCGGTGACGGATCCGAAGAATATTGCAAGGAGTTCGCCTGCCGCACAATCTGTCGCAGCACAATCTGGCGCAGCGTCCGAGGGCTCACCTTCGCAGAAGCTGCCGGCCGGCGGTACGGTGGTTCTTGACGTGGAAGAGGGAGGGATCGAGGTTCCGTCCTTCCTGGGCAAGAATCTGCGCATTGCGATTCAAGTTGCGCAGGAAGCCGGTCTTGATCTCGACGCCGTCGGCAGTGGGACCGCGCGGGAACAGTCTCCGCAGCCCGGTGCGCACGTAGCGGCTGGATCGCGCATTACGGTGCGTTTCGGCAGGTAGGGGTCCCTTCGGCTTCGCTCAGGGCAGGCTCTTCGACTCTGGGGCTGCTGCGCTTCGCACAGCAGCCACTCCGCTCAGGATGACAAACTGACGGGAAGCGATACTGGGCTATTTATAATCACTCCAATGACATTTCAACAACTCTTGCAGGGCGCCGAGGTCCTCTCCCAAAGCGGAAACCCGGCCGTTGCTGGGGTGGAATACGATTCGCGGCGGGTGCGTCGTGGAACTGTTTTTGTCGCTATGAAGGGCGAGACCAGCGACGGCAATCGGTTCATTGATCAGGCCATTGCTGCGGGGGCGGTCGCTATCGTCAGCGACTCCGCAGATGAAGCGCCGCGGCTGGCGGTCGCTTGGGCACAAGTCGTGGACGGACGCCGCGCGCTTGCTCGGCTGAGCGCGAATTTTTACAAGCATCCTGCGGAGCGAATTGCGAATACGGGAATTACGGGCACGAACGGAAAAAGCACGACTGCGTTTCTGATCGAATCCATATTGCAAGCGGCGGGACGCAAGACCGCGCTGGTCGGAACCATCGAATATCACGTTGCCGGGAAGATCCTACCGGCGCCGCATACCACGCCGGAAGCGCTGGAGTTGAACCGGCTTTTGTCGGAGGGCTTGGGCCTAAGAGTCACCGAAGCAGTGATGGAAGTGTCATCGCACGCGCTGGAGCAACAGCGTGTTTTCGGAATTCCGTTTGATGTCGCGGTCTTCACCAATCTGACGCGCGATCATCTCGATTACCACGGCACGATGGAGGATTATTTCCGCGCCAAGCAGTTGCTGTTCGAAGGTTGCGGGACGGATCCGCCGCGCGCCGCCGTCCTGAATCTTGACGACGAATACGGCCGCCAGCTATCGAAGCTTTCTAAGAAGAAGAGCGCCGTGGTGCTTTCCTACGGGCTGACGTGTGGTGACTTTCATGCGGAATCGGTCGACATCACGCCGCGGGGAACGCGCTTTCAAATGGTGACGCCTTCGGGAAAGATCGCCGTGTGGACTCCGCTGATCGGCAATGTGAATGTGTACAACGCGCTGGCGGCTTCGGCCGCCGGGTACGCGCGCGATTGTTCGGGCGAGGCAATCGCCAAAGGCATCTTCGATCTGGCCAGCGTACCCGGGCGCTTCGAGCGCGTGGATTGCGGTCAGCCGTTCACGGTGGTGGTGGATTATGCGCATACCGACGACGCGCTCCGCAACCTTACGGCGCTGGCTCGGGATTTTGTGGCTCGCGCCGGACTTAAAGGCAAGGTCATCACGCTTTTCGGGTGCGGAGGAGATCGGGATCGCGCCAAGCGTCCGCTGATGGGCGAGGCGGCGGGCAAGGGCAGCGACTTCGTCGTGCTCACTTCCGACAACCCGCGCTCTGAAGATCCGCTGGCGATCATGAATGATGCGCTGGTCGGGCTACAAAAGTCCGGGGCAAAGTATTCCATGGAGCCTGACCGCCGCAAGGCCATCGCTTTCGCTTTGCAGCAAGCCACGCCCGGCGACATCGTGCTGCTGGCGGGCAAGGGGCACGAAAAAATGCAGATCACAAAGGATGGAGCGATTCCGTTCGACGATGTGGAAGTTGCGCGCGAGAATCTGTTGGCGCTGGGCTACGACTGCAAGGGCGCGGC
This sequence comes from uncultured Acidobacteriaceae bacterium, assembly GCA_963747545.1. Lineage (GTDB taxonomy): Bacteria > Acidobacteriota > Terriglobia > Terriglobales > Acidobacteriaceae > Acidiflorens. The sequence goes on from CAVVFQ010000007.1 coordinate 2,279,655, forward strand.
GAAAGCGGGGACGGCGGGGAAGACGGCATGAAGCTTCATCTCTCGCGGATCGCGGAATTCATTTCTCCGATGGAGCCGGCCCCGGGCGAGCATGCGCCGATCACCCAATACGACGGTCACGCGATGGCCCAGGGATATTCCATCGATTCCCGCACCGTGCAGCCGGGCGAGCTTTTTTTTGCGGTGAAAGGCGAACGCCTCGACGGTCACGATTTCGTCGAGCAGGCACTGAGCCGAGGCGCGGTTGCCGCGGTGGTGCGGAAGGATCAACTGGCGCGCTATACCAACTTCACTACTCTCTCCGCCGGCCTGATTGCCGTCGACGACACTCTGGTCGCTCTGCAGACGCTGGCGACGGCGGTCCGAAAAATGTGGGGCAAGACGGCCATCGCTATTACTGGCTCGATGGGCAAGACCACCACCAAGGAAGCGATGGCGCATTTGCTGGCGGTGAAGTATCGGGTGCATCGCACCAAGGGGAATTTTAATAATCATTTTGGTCTGCCACTAGGGCTGCTGACGCTGGAGCCGGAGTACGATCTCGCGGTGGTTGAGATGGGAATGTCGCACGCGGGCGAAATCGCCGCGCTGGCTCGCATCGCGGAGCCCAACGAAGGCGTGGTCACCAACGTCGGGCCGGTGCATCTGGAGAGTTTTGATTCGATCGCGGGAATTGCGCGCGCGAAATACGAACTGATCGAAAGTCTTCCGCACGGCGGCACGGCCGTGTTGAATGCCGACGATGAATACGTCAGCCAGTTTGGCCGCGACTTCAAGGGCAAAGTCGTGATGTTCGGGTTGAAGGCAAGCGGGGGTGTTCTGGCAGACGTGCGCGCGGAAAATATCGAGGCTGTCGGACCGGAAGGCACGCGCTTTGATCTGGTGAGCCACGAAGTGCGGCAGGCGGTGCAGAGTCCGTTGCTGGGCAGGCATAACGTATACAACGTGCTCGCGGCGGCGGCCGTCGCGCTGGAGCACGGTATTACTCCGTCAGAGATTGCTGCTGCGCTGCCGTCGCTGCAGCCCGCCGACAAGCGCGGACAGGTCGTCCAAGTGGGTAACATCACGGTGCTGTACGATTGCTACAATTCAAGTCCGAGGGCGCTTATGGCTGCCGTGGATACTCTGGCTGGCATGGGGGCGCGGCGCCGGATTGTTGTTGCCGGAGAGATGCTGGAACTGGGCGCCACCGGCGAGCAACTGCATCGCGAGTGCGGGCGTTATGTGGCGGCGGGGAAACTCGACTTGCTGCTTGGTGTGCGCGGCCTGGCGAAGCCGATGGTGGAAGCGGCTCGCGAGGCGGGGATGACGGCGGAATTCGTCGCGACGCCGGAAGAAGCGGGCGAGTGGCTGGCGCGCGAGGCTGGCGACGGTGATGTCGTGCTGTTGAAGGCGTCGCGGGGCGTGAAACTGGAAAAAGCGCTGGAGACGTGGCAGCGAAAAAGCGGGATTCCCAATGTTCTTCCCAACGCCTGAGGCGCAGGGAGCTAATAACTGAGAGAGCTGACAGCTGAGAGCTGACAGCTGGTGTCGGAGGCGGATTGCTCTACTGGCTTTTATACCTGAAGCTCTTCCATTATTTTCCGCCGTTCCGCATTTTTCGTTATCTCACTTTCCGCACCGCCTTTGCCAGCCTGACCGCGCTTTTCACCGGGCTGATTGTGGGGCCGATTGTGATTCGGCGGCTGCGCGATTTTCAGATCGGGCAGTATATCCGCGAAGAAGGGCCACAGGCTCATCAGAAAAAGGCGGGCACTCCGACCATGGGCGGTTTGCTGATTGCCATCGCCGTTTTGGTGCCTACATTGCTGTGGGCGGACTTAAGTAATCCGTTCGTATGGATCGCAGTGTTTGCCACGCTGGCTTTCGGTGCGATCGGTTTTGCCGATGACTACCTTAAAGTGGTTCATCGCCGCAACCTTGGCCTTACCGCACGCGCCAAGCTGGGCTTTCAGGCCGCGGCCAGCATTCTGATTGCGATCGCACTGATCGTATTGCAGCATCGCAGAGAGTATTCCACGGTGCTGTTCGTTCCATTCTTCAAGCAGTTTCATCCTGACCTGGTGATTCAGGGGTGGGCGGCTCATCCGCAACTCTGGCCGCTGGGCTTCCTGCCGTTCGTTGTCTTCGTGGTGATTGTGATTGTCGGATCGAGCAATGCGGTGAATCTTACCGACGGACTCGACGGGCTGGCCATCGGCTGCACGGTGATCGCGGCGGGAGCGCTTGCGGTTCTCACCTACCTCAGTGGCCACGCCACTTTTGCTACCTACCTTGAATTGCAGCGCATGCCGCAGATTGGCGAGCTGACTATTTTTTGCGGAGCCATGGTCGGTTCCGCCATCGGATTTCTGTGGTACAACGCGCATCCGGCGGAAGTGTTCATGGGCGATGTGGGCTCGCTGGCTTTGGGCGGCGCGATCGGCACGGTTGCCGTGATGATCAAACAGGAACTGTTGCTGCCGTTCATCGGAGGAATCTTTGTGATCGAGGCGCTCTCGGTGATCCTGCAGGTTGGTTCTTATAAGCTGCGCAAGAAACGCATTTTCAAGATGGCGCCGATTCACCATCACTTTGAACTTTTGGGCTGGTCGGAGTCGAAGGTGATTGTGCGGTTTTGGATCGCGTCGCTGGTGTTTGCGCTGTTTGCGCTGACGACGTTGAAGCTGCGATGAGGGTGTGTGGCGCAGAGTGGAAGGTCAGAGGTCAAAGGTCAGATTGCAGAGGTAAAAACGGGGCGGAGCCCCGTCACCACACGAGCGTTTAGCAGATTACGAATTGCGCAATTACCAGTTGATTTGATGGAGCTGAAGAGCAAACGCGTGTTGGTCGTCGGTCTGGGCAAGTCCGGCGTGGCCTCGGCGCTTTTTCTTAAGTCGCTGGGGGCTCGGGTTACGGTGTCGGACTCCAAGCCTGAAGCAGAGCTTCGCGATGAAATTTTGCTGCTGCTGGAGCATGGGATCACGGTCGAAACCGGTGGTCACGGCGATCGCACTTTTCGTGGGCAGGACTTGATCGTGGTCAGTCCGGGTGTGCCTTTCGATGCGCCGCAACTGGTGCAGGCGCGCAACCTGGGAGAGCCGGTGATCGGCGAGATCGAGCTGGCGGCGCGATTCCTTTCCGGTCCAATCGTCGCCATTACGGGGGCCAACGGCAAGACGACAACCACTTCTTTGGCGGGGGAAATCATTGCCGCCGGAAAGTTCTCCACGCTGGTGGGCGGGAACATCGGCACTCCGGCCATCAGTTTTGTCGGTCAGGCCGGGGCTGCGACTTGGACGGTGCTTGAAGTGTCGAGCTTTCAGCTGGAGACGATCGTTGAATTTCGCCCGCGGATCGCGGTGATTCTGAACATCACGCCCGACCATCTTGATCGCCACAAGACTTTTGCCAATTACGTCAATGCAAAAGCGCGCATCTTTGAGAACCAACTTGCGGATGATTTCACCGTGCTCAACGCGGATGATCCGACGACCGCCGGATTGTCGGGGCGTACTCACGCGCGCTTGTTCTGGTTCAGCCGAATGAAAGAGGGTGAACAAGGAGCCTTTATCCGTGGAACTCATATTTACTTCCGCGACGGCCAGAGCGAACTCGAAATTATGCCGCTGGCGGAAGTGCCGCTGAAAGGCGCGCACAACCTGGAAAATGTGCTCGCGGGAGTTTCCATCGGGAGCCTGGTGGGCTGCTCGCCGGAACAGATCCGCCATGCCGTTCAGATTTTCAAAGCCGTTGAGCATCGGCTTGAGTTTGTGGCGCGGGTCGCGGGCGTCGATTACTACAATGACTCCAAGGCTACGAATGTGGACGCGACGGTCAAGGCATTGGAGTCTTTTCCGGCGAATATTCTGCTCATTCTCGGCGGCAAGGATAAGGGCAGCGACTACACGGTGCTGAATGAGTTGTTGCGGCAGCGCGTGAAGCGCGTTTACACCATTGGAGCGGCGGCGGCCAAGATCGAGTCACAGATTCAGGGTGCTGCTGAAATCGATCACGCGGAAACGCTCGAAAACGCGGTCAGGCGCGCCAGTGAATCGGCGGGGCCGGGCGATGTTGTTCTACTGGCTCCGGCTTGCGCTAGTTTTGATCAGTTCCAGAGCTATGAGCATCGGGGGCGGGTGTTCAAAGAGACGGTGCATTCGCTGGGCTTGGCGCGATCCACGTAGAGTGCCAGATGCTTGGCTCGGTTTGGACGGGGCAGAGCCCCGTCACCACACGAACTGGGAACCTACTCAGTTATCCCCTCGCTCACAATCAGAGGCCGAATTGCTCCCGGTCTTCGTCTCTTCGTGGTGAAATGGATTGTTTATGGCTAAGCGGGTTAGCGTCGATCGCTGGATGTTTACGGTGACCATGATCCTGGTTTTTATCGGACTGGTTATGATTTTCAGCGCGTCGGCGGTGATGGCCAAGGAGCGGTTTGGTTCGGCTTACGAATTCCTGCTGAAGCAACTGGTTTGGGCGGTCGCGGGACTGGTGGCGATGATCGTGGCCATGAAGGTGGATTACAAACGGCTGCAACATCCGGCGCTGGTGTTCCTGCTTCTGGGCTTTACCACGCTGCTGCTTATCTCGGTTTTTTTTCTTGATCGCGCGCACGGCACGCATCGCTGGTTTCACGTGGGTCCGATTTCCTTGCAGCCTTCGGAACTGGCTAAGCCCGCACTCATTCTGTTTCTCGCCTGGTTTCTGGAAGACAAGACCAAGTCCATGGACGACTGGCGCAATACGCTGATCCCGGCAGTCGTGCCGACGGCGGCTTTTCTCGGGCTGATTGTTTTTCAGCCGGACCTGGGAACGGCTATTGCTTGCGCGGGTATTACCGCTTGCGTGCTGTTCGTCGCGGGCGTCCGCCTGCGTTATTTCGGATATGCTTTTGCGGCTTCCCTGCTGCCGCTTTATTTGTTGATCTTTCACGTTGCTTACCGGAAAGATCGCATCCTGGCTTTTCTGAATCCTTATGCCGACCCTAAGGGATTTGGTTTCCACATTATCCAGTCGCTGATTGCGGTCGCGACTGGTGGAGTAACCGGACTCGGATTGATGGAAGGGAAGCAGAAATTGTTTTATCTTCCCGAACCGCACACGGATTTTATTTTCGCCGTCACCGCCGAAGAGTTGGGACTGGTGGGGGCGATGGCGGTCATTATCCTGTTTGCGATTTTTCTCTGGCGCGGAACGCGGGCGTCGCTGCGCATTCAGGATAACTTCGGCCGCTTCCTGGCGGTGGGAATCACCAGCATGATCGTGCTGCAGGCTTTCATCAACATCAGCGTGGTGCTGGGGCTGATGCCTACCAAGGGGATTCCTCTGCCGTTTGTTTCTTATGGTGGATCGTCGCTGTTTGTGACCCTGATGTGCGTCGGGGTGCTGCTTAATATCACGAAGCAGGCGGAGTAGGGACAGGGTATCGTGGTTCGCCCGAGTGCCGGCCCCTAAAGGGGTGTCTTGCTGCGGCGAATTTATGGTATCGCTGAAACGATACCCTGATACGAAACGTCACGCGGCATTTACGGCACACTCCGGCTTCGCTCAGGGCAGGCTCCGAAGTCGTGCCCTTCCCAGAGCCTGCCGAACCAGAGTTCTGTGGCGATCCCGGACGGGGCGGAGCCCCGTCACCACACGAGCCCCGTCACCACACGAGCAGCAATCGAAACTGAGCCACTGCTGAAGACCGTTACTCGCCGGTCTCGGCGGCGATGAACGGCTGCCAGGTTCGGCAGAAGTGTTCCTCTCTGAAGCTGAAGTAGGGGATCGGAACCCGGGGGCCGGGTGTCAGGTCCTGGACTGCTCCGAAGAGGTTGAAGGGCAACCAGAAGGAAACGTGCCTCGGGAGATTCGGGTCGCCGGTGTTTACGAAGTTTCCCCAGTAGGTTTTCATTTCGCCGGCGAGCTGTTGCTCGTCGGTGTTAAGCGTCGTGCCGAAATTGAACAGGAACTGGAGTTCGGCGGCGTGCTCGGAAGCAGTCGGGTATCCGAACACATCATTGGGCGGTGCGACCACCGTGCCAAAACCCACGGTGGGCGGCGCATTGGGATCGTTGAATTCGTAGCCGAAGACGGGCACGAAAAACGAGAGGTCAATATTCGAATCGGATCCGTTGCAGGCAAAGACCAGGTCGGTGAAGACTTGTGCGAGGGCTTCATCGGAACTGGGCGCATCGCCGGGCAGGTACGGATCCGGGAAGTTGGCCAGTGGATACTCGGCGGCTACGGCAGCGCCGAAGGCTGGCGTATTTTCGGCCGCCGGGATGCCGAGCACGCCCAGGAACAGGTTGATCTCCTGCGGATAGGTGCAAACGGCTTCGCAGAAAGTGTTTGGGTTGCTCAAGTCGAAATTCGCGGGCCCGCCGGCTGCGAGTATGTTGGGGAAGGTGCTGTCGAAGGGGAAGTCGAGTGGTTCGAAGAGCCTGCCTTCATTGGCGTTGGTGCCCTGGAGCACGGGGACGCGGATGAATTCTCCGGTCGAGAGCGCCGGCTGCAGCGCACGCGGCAGAACCTTGGTGCCGAAATCGGGTGAGATGCCGTTGGCTCCGAAGACTGCGTCCTGGGCGGCGAGGATGCTGGCGACGGGCGCCGCTTGCAGACAGGGTGCGTCATTCGGGGGCGCGCAGCCCAGAGCTCCATCGAAGTAGGGGCCGAAGATCGCTCCATAGACCGCCTCGGACGGGACGTCGTGCAGCATGTAGGCGCCGCTCTCGATGATCGCGCCGCGAAATAGACCGGCGGCAGTGGTGGTCGACACAAGATTGCTGGAGACGCTGAGGCCGCCGGCGGATTCGCCGCCGATGGTCACCTTTCTTGCATCGCCGCCAAAACCGGAGATGTTACGCTGCACCCAGTGCATGGCGAATTGCTGGTCCATGAGGCCGTAGTTGCCGGCGTCGCCGACGTTCTGGAAAGAATTTGCGGTGGTGGCGAGCAATCCGGGCTCGACCAGCCAGCCGAGCGCACCGAGGCGATAGTTGATGGTCACGACGATGATGTTGTTCTCGGCAACCAAGACCGAGGGATCGTAATCGGCGCCGGTACCGGTGACTAGCGCGCCGCCATGGATCCAGAGGTAGACGGGCAACTTCGAATGCGGGGTGGCGGTTGCGGGCACGTAGACATTGAGGAAGAGGCAATCCTCGGACTGGGGCAGAGGCGCGGTGCTGCCAGCCTGCGGGCAGGCGGGGCCGGGGAAGTCGGCCAGGACGGTGCCGGGGGGCGGAGTGGGTGGCTGCGGCGGCGTCCAGCGGGCGGCGCCTTCGGGTGGCGCGGCGTAGCGGATGCCGAAGAAGACACCGACCGCGGTCGGGTCGGTGGGCGACGGTATGCCGGTGAAAGTCCCCGTGTCGGTGACGACGGTCTGGGCGGAAGCGCTTGCGAGTGAAAGCGCAGCGAGGAAAAGCGCGGCCAGAGGGAGAATTGCCTTGCGGCTAAGGGCGGCGTTGCTCGACATGGAGATGGTCCTTTCTGGTCTGGAAGTGCCGGGTCGGGGGATGGGATGTCGACGTGGGCATGGTTGCTTTACTGGGTGCAGAACGTCGCGGCCCTTTTTCGGGGGAGCGGCTTTGTCTTCGGTCTCTGCAAACCGCGCGAGCGTACCTGAGTTCGGGAAATTCATCAAATGAATTGTTTGGATGATGAGGAATGCCTGGCGGGAATGCCCGTCTGGAGCGGGCTTTCGCGAGGAAGAGTCACGCTAGCTGGCAGACCGCAACTCTTTCGATGCCCGCGCTTTGGCGGCCGCACGTAGCGCTTCGCGACGCCGCGATAGGGTTGCTTCTGCGTCTGGGGCGGCGAGGACAACGGCCTCCATGTGTTTGCAGATGTCAGGTTCGCTAATGGTTGTGCGCAATTCCGCGAGATACGGGTGGATCTTGCTGAAGGTTGCGAATATCTCTCCATTTGCCGCCCGGAATGCATCGGCATCAATAGCGCCGGTGGTTACGAACGAAGCGGCCATATCCCAATAGCCGAGCACCATGCGGAAAGATGCGTTCCTCTGACCGCTCGCGATGGTCATCAATTCGGCGAAGCTCTCTGGATTGAATTCGCGCAGGAACCAGTCACGCGCTTCTCGAAGCACGGGTTCGCGGCGGAGATCAAAGAGCTTAAGGTTCAACTGCGCACTCTCGAAAGGGGTTGGCATGGTTAGCATGTTACGCGAGCTGGCGTTTAGAATCATTGACCCCGACGGGCCGATTCTCAATGAGTGCAGCGAAACAGCTCCACTTCTTCAAGCTGCCGCAGTTACCGGAAGGTTTTGATTCTTACGCCTGGCAAACCCACGAGATGCCAGCGCGGCGAAGACGTACGCTCCGGCTAACGCGCCGAAGCCCTTCCAGATGTCTGTCCAGTGGGCAGGGCCGCTGAATAGTTTCGAGAGATGACCTACGGCAAGGTAAACATGCAGGACAAAGATACCCACCGCCGTGAGCGGATGAAGCACCCAGGCGGGCAACGGAAGAGTAAAGCTGTGGGGAACGTCTCTTTGCAGTTTCATTTGAACAGCTCCACCGTTGCGAAAGGTTCCGCCGACCAGGGACGGAAGCGATTGAGGGTGAATTTCGTGGGCTGTCCTGGTGTCACTTCCACATGCACGAAATTGTAATCTTCCTTGGGGGCCTCACCTTTCCAATACTGATCGGGTGGGTAACCGTCGGGGACCTTGATGTGCGTCCTGCCAGGAAGGATCGGGTCTTGTTCCGCACCCCCGCCTCCGAGTACCAAGTACTTCACTCCGTCCACCTCGTAGAGTTCGGTTGTGTGCACATGCCCGTTGAACACGGTGATGTCGAGGTCTTTCGCGTATGCGGCAATCGTCTTGTGAGGATTTTGAGCTTCAGGAATGGCTCCCATGCCAGAGCGGCAGAAAGCCGGGGCATGAAAAGAGATGAAAACCTTCTTCGTTCCGTTAGCCTTGGCTTCATCCAACCACGCTTGGAGCTGCTTCATCTGTTCTTCGTATGCGGGTCGAGTGGCACCCCAACCCGTGGGATCGCGATAGTCATACTTGCCGCTCCACAGGAAGATAAAGCGAACGTCGTCGTAATCAAACTTGTAGATCAGTTGTTTGTCGGAAACCCCGAATTTCTTCAGATACGGGAACGCCGCCAATAGACCTTCCACGTCGGAGTCGTCCCACACTTCGTGATTGCCGACGGCCGGAAAAACGCGTCCATCAAGACCAGCGTCCTTCATGTGCTTGTCCGGGTGCGGCAACTGCTTTAGCACGTCTTCGTTCACCAGCTTCCAGTACGGGTTTTCAGAGGGCTTGTCGCCTTGCTTGCCCCACCAAACCAAGTCCCCGGTACTGACGATAAAATCAGCATTCCCGCTCTTCACGTCTTTCACGACCTCGCGAGCAACCCAATCGCCGCCTTGCAGCCGGAACATCGTGTGGCGTACCCCCGGCATCAGTTTTACGTCCTCGACCGACGCCTCCGTGACCCAGCCCTTGTCAAACGTCAGCGTGGTCACTTCGCTGCTCGTCATGAACGGCATGACCATCTGCACCAACTCGTTGTTGGACGGATCGTACGTCAGCTTCACATACTTCTGGACCACCTCTGGCGCCATCTTTTCTGGAAGCGCGAGTTCAAACATGTCCACCATGAGCTGGCGGGCCTCCGCTTCCTGATCCTGTTTGTAAGGCAGGTACATCATGGATCGCGAGTCGCCATAAACGTCAAACGAGAACGCAGACTCGGCAGAGGGTGAGGCCTTTTGTGCGTGAACATTTCCCGCCAAGACTGCCAGAGCGACGCCGACCGCGCAGACAGCGGATTTAAGTCTATGCAGAGCTAGTTTCATATCGCCGCCTTTTCAAGGAGACACTGAGAGCCATCGGAGAATTTATAAACACCTCGACCCTCCGAAAACTGGCAAAACTGTCAGTGTCCGCGAAAATGGAAATGCTCGAGAATCAGTGACCGTTCGGCTGTTGGCGAGAAATTCCCGTCACAATAATGCTCTAAGCTCGGTGGCAGCTCAGTTTGAAACTGGAAGTGAGTCACCTGTACGATTGCAGCCGGCAAACAGCAGGTCCTTCCCCTTCGGCAAGCTCAGGGTCAGGATGACAAGTTGTTTACTTGGTCGGAGTGAAAACCGAACTGAGCCACTACTCTAAGCGCCGGCCTCTTTCTCCAGCGCGAGCAGTTGCTCTTTGCGCTCGATTCCCCAGCGGTAGCCGCCCAGGTCGCCATCTTCGCGGATCACGCGGTGGCAGGGGATGGCTACGGCTACGGGGTTGGTGGCGCAGGCTCGGGCTACGGCTCGGATGGCTTTCGGCATGCCTATCTTTTTCGCTACGGCGCTGTAGGAACGGGTTTCTCCTCGGGGAATTCTTTGCAGGGCTTCCCAGACTCGCCTTTGAAAGGCGGTCGCCCGGATGTCTAACGGAAGCGAGGGATTCGATTCCTGGCCTTGAATGAGGCGCGCGAGATTCTCTCGCCATTCGGCCATGGCGGCATCGTCGCGGCGGCGGGTGGCGAAGGGAAACTCTCGCATCAGGCCTTGTTGGAGTTCATCGTCGGAATCAGCGAACTGAATGGCGCAGATGCCTTTGTCGGTGGCGGCGATCAGCATGCGTCCTAGCGGCGAGCCGGCTATGGTGTAACGAACGACTGCGGCCGCAGCGCCGCGGCGATACTTCTCCGGGGTCATGCCTAGCTGGGTGGCGGTGCGCTCGTAGAGGCGGCTGCTGGAGCCGTATCCGGCGGCATAGAGGGCGGTGGTCACGGAGTGGCCGGCTTGCAGGTTCTGTTTCACCTGGCGCAGGCGGACGGCGTCGATGTAGGCCTTGGGCGAGACTCCGAGCGCTGATTTGAACGTCCGCTGCAGATGGAACGGGCTGCGGCGGAATTCTTTGGCTAGCAGGCTTAGCGTCAGATGATCTTCGATATGTTGCTCGATGTAGCGGCACATGGCGCGGACCAGCGCGGATTGCGGATTTCCGTCGACCGCCTTGGGGCGGCAGCGCAGGCAGGCGCGATAGCCCGCTTGTTCGGCTTGGAGCGGGTGATCGAAGAAGCTTACGTTTTCTCGGCGCGGGCGCTTGGCGGGACACGAGGGACGGCAGAAGATTCCGGTGCTCGAGACGGCAAAGACGAATGCGCCGTCGAGCGCGCCGTCGCGCTCGAGGACCGCTTGCCAGCGGCGGGCGTTTATCTGGACTGCCATCTGAACACCAACTTCGGCTGCCTTTGGCTGGGCGGTTCGGTCTGGAGTTCGCTTCGTCATTTCCGGTTCTTCTTCTTGTGAAAGTATCGCATTGGTGGCCATGGAGGTAACATAGGGCAGTCGCGGCGCGCGGACTATCCAAATGTTGCGGTCAAACGATATTTCCGGCGAAGTTGGTGAATTTGAGAGCCTGAGGAATGTGGGGCCGGGCGGGGCGCCCGGCGCTCCATCGTCGCTCGATTGTCGCTCCAACCGGTGGGCGCAACTTACGGTGGTAACGCTGGGTTCGTTACTCATAAAGTGCAGATGCTTGCAGTCGCGGGTTTGGGCCAATCCCGTTTCTAGTTACTAACTCTATTTTTAACATTCACTTACGCCTTGCCCCTTATATGGTTTCATGGGTGCACTATCCGTTCATGAAGCCCAGAGCGTATGGGCGAGTTTGGGGGCCCTTTGACTGTCATTTACAGCTCTGAAAGCGCATCTCCTCGGAACCCGGCACGGGCGGCTGCGGTACTGCCGCTGCTGGTGATTCTGTTCATCGTCTCCTACGGCATTCTGACCACGCTGGTTTTCGAGCAGGGGCAGACCATTGAATCGCAGCGCAGCCTCATCCGCGAGATGCTGAAGGACAGCACCCAACTGGCGGCTCTGAAAGGCAAGCTGGCTCGGGACGACGGCAAGGGGTTGCACGACAAAACGGCTGTGCAGGCAGATCACCGGGACGTGGATTCCAGCAGTCCTAATGCTAATTCCAATTCCAATGCTAATCCTAATGCGGCAGCCGGGGCCAAGGCGCCGGACGCTAAGGGACTAGACAAAGACACGAAACGACCGAGTAAGTCGGCCCACGCCACCAGGGAAATTCCGGGGAAGCCGGCCGCGGATTTAGAGGATGTTCGGCGCTTTACTCAGGTTATCTAGGTTGTTTGGCAGTCGAGTTGGCACGAGTAGTCTGACAACAAAAAGAGAAGGTTCTGTGAAGGTTCTGTGAAACGCGGCCTTATGTGGAGGCCGTGATACAAGCGAGACCCAATCATGAAGACCCTAGCCCTAGCTCTAGTTTTGTCGCTACCCGTCCCGAAGATGGCACCACCAGCTCAGCTCTCCTCCACCCCCAGCCAGCAGCAGCCCGCCAAGAGAAAAGGCGGGCAATGGTACTTCGCTGCCAGTGGGCACGCCGTGTATTGCTACGGACCGGTGATGACCATGCCGCAAGGGAAAGGTGGCCTGGCGAGAGTTGCAACTTTTTGCCGTGGCGATCGAACCATGGTCACGCTGAAAGACTAGCTGCGGTTCAGTTCCTGCAACCTACACCCAACGCGCTTCCCTTATAATCGTTAGCTATAAAGCAGCCAGAAAGCCATTTTTGGCGGGGGGGCCCGTAGCTCAATTGGAAAGAGCATCGGATTTCTAATCCGAGGGTTGCAGGTTCGATTCCTGCCGGGCCTACCAGAATGTCCTATAGGACTCCCACGTTTGTGCCATTCCCCCGGGGGCGATCTAAACGTAGAGTGGGTCGTGAGCAGACTTCGGGGGAGGGCTGTTCAAACGGGCGTCCGATGACTCTAACGAGTCCGGGCGCTTTCGTTTTTTGGGGTGTTAGGGTTTCGGCGGACTTTTCTTCGGCTTCATCATCTCCCACTCTTTTTCCGTCAGCTCGCGTCCCAGCGCGGTGAACTCGCCTGCTCCTTGCAGCCACTCGCCGCCGTCCATGGTGACGACTTCTCCATTGATGTAGCCGGAGCCATCGCTGACCAGGAATGCGGCCAGGTTGGCGAACTCCTCGGTGGTTCCAAAGCGTCCCAGGGGATTTCGTTTCTTTGCCGTTTCCGCCAGTTCGGGACGCGGCAGCAGGCGCGAGAATGCGCCTTCGGTTGGAATGGGGCCGGGTGCAATGGCGTTCATGCGAATGCCGCGATCGCCCCATTCGACGGCCAGGCTTCTGGTCAGGGCCTGCACGCCGGCTTTTGCCACTGCGGATGGGACTACGTAGGCCGAGCCCGTGGTGGTGTAGGTGGTGGTGATGTTGAGGACCACGCCTCCGCGTTTGGCCGCCAGCCAGCGGCGGCCGCACGACATGGTGGTGTGCAGTGTGCCCATCAGGACAATGCCAATTACTGACTGGAACGCGCCTAAGGAAAGTTCTTCGGTGCGGGCTAGAAAATTTCCAGCTGCGTTGTTCATTAGGATGTCGAGTGGAGCTTCGGTCCAGATAGTCCCGATCATCGCTTCGACTGCGACTGGGTCGCGTACGTCGCAGGGATGGGAGTGGATTTTGCCGCCCGTGCGCTCGCGCAGCTCCTGCTCGGTGGCGGCTATAACGTCTTGGCGGCGGCCGCAGATGTAGACTTCGGCGCCGAGTTCCAGAAAGCGCCGGGCGGTGGCCTTGCCGAGGCCCGTGCCGCCGCCGGTGATCAGGATGCGCTTGTGGTGGAGCAGATCTTGCTGGAACATAATGAATTTCCTCCGCTGAAGTGCAACGACGATTGTAAACGGACGGGCGAGGACGCCCGTCGCTCCACTATTCAGGATTAAGCTTGGAGTCTCGCTGCGGCCCAGCGTGCGTGTTCTGCTACTACTGGGTCCGCATCTTCGCTTAGTTTTCTTAGCGTCGGCATGAATTTTTTGTTGCCGCTGTTTCCCATGGCTATCACCGCGTTCCGACGCAGGCCGGTGAGTTTGGCGCGGCGGATGGGAGATCCACGAAATACTTTCTGAAATTCTTCGGGCTGCATTTCGGCCAGCCAGTCTAGCGCCGGGTTGACCAGGCCTTCCCTCGCTTCGAACTCGGCTGCGTTGGTCACCGGCGCCTTGCGGTTCCAGGGGCAAACGTCTTGACAGATGTCGCATCCGAAGACGTGGCGTCCCATTGCAGAGCGCAGCTCGACGGGAATCTCGCCGCGTTTTTCTATGGTCAGGTAGGAGATGCATAGCCGGGCGTCTAATACACCGGGCGCAGTGATCGCCTGGGTCGGGCAGGCGGTAATGCAGCGGGTGCAGGTTCCGCAACGATCGGGGGCCGGGAGATTGGCGGTGAGAGCGGGTGAGAGCTGAGCGGGCGAGTCGCCCGCTGCCACACTGGCCGAAGTAAGGATCACGCCTAGAAACAGCCACGATCCTAGCTGCTGGTTGATGATGCAGGTGTTTTTGCCGATCCATCCGATGCCGGCGTACTTGGCGTATACGCGCTCGATGAGCGGGCCGGTGTCGACGTAGGAACGGAAGTGCAAGGAATCGTTGGACGGGCGAGGCGCCCGTCCCTCCACCAGCCAGAGTCCGCGCAACTTTTCTTCCACCTGCTTGAGGCGGCGCAGGACGGCTTCGTGGTAATCCTCGTGGGACCAGGCGTAGCGGGAAATCCAGCCTCGGCTCGTTTCTTCTTGCGGGAATTGCGTCGAGTAGGGATGCGCGGTGTTGTAGTTGATGGCGCACACGATCACGCTGCGTGCCCAGGGAGCGACTCGGGACAGGGAGGCACGCTTGAGTTCTCCGGCGGCGTCATTATTGCGCGCTTCCATGTACTTCATTTCGCCGTGTTTTCCATCCGCGATCCAGGCGGGAAAGACGCGTAGCTCGTCGAAGTTGCGGACCGGCGCAATGCCGCAGAGATCGAACCCGGCGTCGCGGGCACACTGCTTGATGCGGGTTGTAAGGTCGGAGGGCAATTGGCCGTGGCTCGCGGCGAGTTCAGCCGCGGGCGTAGTCACATCCTCCAAGAGGCTATCACTGTGGGATGGTGAGTGAAACCGGCTGTGGCTGTTGAAAAACCCTGTGTTTGGAGCGGCCTTGTGCTGGGCGTGTGGGCGGAGCCGAGTCGTTCTTCCCGTTTCTAGGTGGCGAGAACCGTTTGGGCTGGTGGTTGACTGAGGAAGCGCACCAATCGCTTGATGTTCTGCGCTGCCGCTGCCAGAAAGAACTGCTCGCGAACGAACTTCATGCGTCGTAAACGTAGGCGACGCAGGCCGATCTGATTCTTCAGTTCCGCAAACAGCGCCTCAACTTTCTTGCGCTGGCGCTGTGCCTTGAAAAACTCGGGTGTGTTCGCCAACTCCCGTGCGCGTTGTCGTGCCGACTCATGGATGTGAATGGCGAGATACTTATATTGTCCGCTCGTGCATTGCGCTTTTTGTGAGCACGCCCCACAGCGCTTGGCGCTGCCGATATAGGCATGGGCACGATTGCGAACGTTCAAGCCGACGTAGTTCAGTTGCTCTCCGGCCGGGCAACGATAGCTGTTGCTTTCCGGCAGGTAGGTAAATCGCTCCGGGCCATAGCCGGGGTTGTTCTTTCGCAGAGCGCTGTCTCGCGTGCGCATGTAAGGCGTGATGCCACGATCCAGCAACCATTGCAGAAACTCCCCATTGCCATAAGTCGCATCGGCTGCGATCGAGGACGGCTCTCGTCCTTGCCTCTGGGCAAAGCGGGTGAGCATGTCTTGCGCCGCGACCGTTTCCTGACTCAGACGCGCCGCCGTGGCCTGCACTCCGACGATCACACAACTGTCGTTATCCACCAGATAGTTGTCGTAATAACCGAGACGAGCGGGCGTGCCGCCTTTGGTCGCGTAGGTGGAATCGGGATCGGTGGTCGATACCTGATCCTGCTCGTGCACTGGCTCTTCCACCGGGTTTTGCTCTTCCACTTCCCGCAGATACCGGCGCACGGTCTGATGGACCTGGGCTGCCTCCGCCAACTGCTCTCGCGGAATGCGACTCTCCTTGGCCGCATTCGCCTCCACGAAACTGCCATCGACCGACAGGTGCTTGCCCTGTACCAGTCCCGCTTCCACGCACTGAAGCACGATCTGCTCGAACAACTGCTCGAACAGCTTCGACTCCTGAAACCGCCCGTGCCGGTTCTTCGAAAAGGTGGAGTGATGCGGGATCTCCTGATCGAAACCTAAACCCGTGAACCACCGCCACGCCAGATGCATGCGCAGCTCTTCCACCAGCTTCCGCTCGCTGGTGATGCCATACAGATACCCGATCAGCAGAATGCGCAGCAGAAGTTCGGGATCAATCGACGGTCGGCCTGTCTCGCTGTAACTCTGCTTCAACCTCTCGCGCACAAAGTCAAAGCTGATGTGTTTGTCGATCAGCCGCAGCAGATGGTTTTCAGGAACCTGATCTTCCAGGCGGAAGTAATAGAACAGCGCTTCGGTGCGCTCGTGTTGCCCCATCATGACTAGCAAACCTCCGGCAATGGCGATCCACAGCATGGCAAGCATTCCTCCTTCTTATTACCATGCTTCTGCCGTCATTCCGACCGCTAATCTCAGTGACTTTTTCAACACCCACGGCTGGTTACAACCGTTAGGATAATCTGCAAGACACAACTGCGGAATCGTTCGATTCTCAGGAGCCGCAAGTTTAACTTGTTGGTATGGAATGAGTTAAGAAAAACGCGGAATTGTGCGACACGCGCGAAACTTTCTTCGCGAGCCTGGGTTTTGGAGGTCAATTGCTCCTGAAAACAACGGGTGGGTGAGGAGAACAAACGCCCACCGTTGCGGACGTGAGCACGCCGAAGGCAAAAACGAATCTCGGTTGAGTTATGCGTACATGGTCCTGGGTGATCGCGGCTTCTCTGCTGCTCACGCTGAGTGCGAACGCGCAGCAGTCGGCGAACCCGTCTTCAACCCCGCCGGCGGCGCAGACGCCAGCTTCGGCCTCCGAGTCTAGCTCGGCTGCGTCCCGCGAGCAGCCTGAGCCGCAGCCGATCGCAGCATCCGCAAGTACCTCCGCCGTCTCGGTTCCGCCTGCCACGATGGACGAGGTGGTGGACCGCGCGATCGAGCGGGAGCACGCGCTGATGAAAATGCTGAGGACCCGCACTCCGTTCGTTGAGACCTACCTGCAAAATCTGAAGTACGACCGGCAAGTCGGCCCGGTGCCGGTACAAGATCATTACTTCCTCGGCCGTATGGATCTGGGCGAAAGCGTGGAGCGCCGCGACTATCTCTACAAAGAGACCAGCTTTGAGAGCCGCCTGTTGGGTGGCCTCACCCGGTTGTTTAAATTCGAATACAAACCCATGGGTTTCTCATGGATGATCTACGCCGACCGCAATGATTTCAATCGCCAAACCTACGATTTCGAGTACGTGCACCGCGAGTTCCTGGGCGAAGTCCGCTGTATCGTGTTCGACGTGTCCGCCAAAAAAGGCACGGGCAATGGCCGCTTCCATGGCCGAATCTGGGTAGAAGACCAGGATTACAACATTGTGCGCTTGAATGGCACTTATGAACCGCAGCCTCGCAACGCTTACTTCTTCCACATGGATAGCTGGCGCTTGAATCTGATCCCGGGCTACTGGGTACCGGCGTATATCTACAGCGAGGAAGGCGATGTCAGCGACCGGTCGAAAGACAGAATTACCTTCAAGGCCCAGACCCGGCTCTGGGGTTATGACCTGCAGAAGGGCGCCCATGACAGCGAATTGACCCAAGTGACGGTGGACTCCACAGTGAAGGACGAAAGTGCGGCGGCGCAGGATGCTTCTCCGCTGCAATCGCAGTGGCAATGGCAGCAACAGGCTGGAGACAACGTGATTGAGCGGCTGCAGGATGCCGGCCTGCTTGCTCCCGAGGGTCAAGTGGATAAGGTGCTGGAGACGGTTGTCAACAATTTGCTGACCTCCAACAACATTGAACTGCCGCTCCCGGTGCGCACCCGTGTGATGCTGACTTTGCCACTTGAGACGTTCAGCGCGGGCAACACCATCGTGGTAAGCCGCGGCCTGGTGGACGTGCTCCCGGATGAAGCCAGCCTGGCCATGGTGCTTTCGCGCGAACTCGCCCACATCGTCCTTGGGCACAACTCGGGCAGCAAATACGCCTTCTCAGATCGCATGTTGTTCTCTGATGAATCGACCTACCAGAACCTGGGCTTCCGCCATTCTCAGGAGGAGGAAAAAGCAGCCGATACGAAAGCAATCGAACTCCTGAAGAATTCACCGTACGCCCAGAAGCTGAATACGCCAGGACTGTTCCTGCGCGAGGTGGCGGCGCGAGGTTCGGCGCTTTCCGCGCTGCTGACTCCACACCTGGGCACTGGCTTCACCAACCGCAAAGGCGCGATGGATCGGATGGCGGCGTTGATGAACTCCGCTCCGGCTCTCGATCCCGACAAATTGGACCAGATCGCAGCCCTGCCTCTGGGCGGACGGGTCAAGCTCAACGCCTGGGATGACCACGTGGAATTGATGAAGACCACGCCGGCGGCCATCACCTCGGCGCGCAGCAAGATGCCGCTGGAAGTGACGCCATTTTTCCCCTGGCTTACCCGCTCCGCGGCAGTCGTCAACCCGATCGCGACGGCGAACGCAGCGAGCGGAACACCGAGCAATTAGTGATTGCTGCAGAATCCTCATTCCACCCACAATCCGGGTTCTGAGTGTAAGTGCCGGTGGGTGTTGAAAAAGTCACTGAGATTAGCGGTCGGAATGACGGCAGAAGCATGGTAATAAGAAGGAGGAATGCTTGCCATGCTGTGGATCGCCATTGCCGGAGGTTTGCTAGTCATGATGGGGCAACACGAGCGCACCGAAGCGCTGTTCTATTACTTCCGCCTGGAAGATCAGGTTCCTGAAAACCATCTGCTGCGGCTGATCGACAAACACATCAGCTTTGACTTTGTGCGCGAGAGGTTGAAGCAGAGTTACAGCGAGACAGGCCGACCGTCGATTGATCCCGAACTTCTGCTGCGCATTCTGCTGATCGGGTATCTGTATGGCATCACCAGCGAGCGGAAGCTGGTGGAAGAGCTGCGCATGCATCTGGCGTGGCGGTGGTTCACGGGTTTAGGTTTCGATCAGGAGATCCCGCATCACTCCACCTTTTCGAAGAACCGGCACGGGCGGTTTCAGGAGTCGAAGCTGTTCGAGCAGTTGTTCGAGCAGATCGTGCTTCAGTGCGTGGAAGCGGGACTGGTACAGGGCAAGCACCTGTCGGTCGATGGCAGTTTCGTGGAGGCGAATGCGGCCAAGGAGAGTCGCATTCCGCGAGAGCAGTTGGCGGAGGCAGCCCAGGTCCATCAGACCGTGCGCCGGTATCTGCGGGAAGTGGAAGAGCAAAACCCGGTGGAAGAGCCAGTGCACGAGCAGGATCAGGTATCGACCACCGATCCCGATTCCACCTACGCGACCAAAGGCGGCACGCCCGCTCGTCTCGGTTATTACGACAACTATCTGGTGGATAACGACAGTTGTGTGATCGTCGGAGTGCAGGCCACGGCGGCGCGTCTGAGTCAGGAAACGGTCGCGGCGCAAGACATGCTCACCCGCTTTGCCCAGAGGCAAGGACGAGAGCCGTCCTCGATCGCAGCCGATGCGACTTATGGCAATGGGGAGTTTCTGCAATGGTTGCTGGATCGTGGCATCACGCCTTACATGCGCACGCGAGACAGCGCTCTGCGAAAGAACAACCCCGGCTATGGCCCGGAGCGATTTACCTACCTGCCGGAAAGCAACAGCTATCGTTGCCCGGCCGGAGAGCAACTGAACTACGTCGGCTTGAACGTTCGCAATCGTGCCCATGCCTATATCGGCAGCGCCAAGCGCTGTGGGGCGTGCTCACAAAAAGCGCAATGCACGAGCGGACAATATAAGTATCTCGCCATTCACATCCATGAGTCGGCACGACAACGCGCACGGGAGTTGGCGAACACACCCGAGTTTTTCAAGGCACAGCGCCAGCGCAAGAAAGTTGAGGCGCTGTTTGCGGAACTGAAGAATCAGATCGGCCTGCGTCGCCTACGTTTACGACGCATGAAGTTCGTTCGCGAGCAGTTCTTTCTGGCAGCGGCAGCGCAGAACATCAAGCGATTGGTGCGCTTCCTCAGTCAACCACCAGCCCAAACGGTTCTCGCCACCTAGAAACGGGAAGAACGACTCGGCTCCGCCCACACGCCCAGCACAAGGCCGCTCCAAACACAGGGTTTTTCAACAGCCACGCCTGGTTTCAACAATTGGCATTGCCGCTGGACGCGGAGCAGATTGTAGGCTAACGTCCTTATCCAAGATGCGAACCAAGCCATTAATTATTGGTGGGGCCGTCTTCTGTTTGGTTGTGCTTGGAGTGGTGTTCTTCCCGAAAGTGCACTACGTTGATCCGAAGCCAGCAATAGCATTTGGGGAAGAATATTTCTCAAAACTGAAGCAGAGCCAAGTAGATGATGCCTTTGCAATGTACACCGATGGTTTTCAACAGAACGGTGGTGGCGAGTGGCGGAAGCTCCTTACCCACTTTGATACTCAAAATGGGGATGTACGGAATTTCAAGACGCTCGGTTCTCAGGTAGCCCCCGTGACGCTGCGCGACTCGACCGAAATTCCATGTGTTCTCGTTCGATATCAGGTGACCCGAAACGCATTGATTTCGGAGGAGAGACTGACAATATGTCCGCATCAACACGGCGAGGATTGGGGGATAGCAGGTCACGAGATCACAAGGTCGGACACTGGAGAGCACTTCGGGGCAGGGCTCACCTTTCGGGAAAAGACAATCTACAAGACCAACTGACTGATACGTAAACTCCGTCTTGCCGCGCGCGGTTGGCGTAACATCTCGATTACACCCGTTGACGCTGGACCATCGGTAATAGCAATGCTCTATGCGGCATCGCGTTCCAGGAAGCAAAGTGAGGGCTGCAGGTCGAGTCTGTCTGCTGCCGGCTTCACATTGACGCGGAATGAGGCTCGGTCACGTGCGAGCATCGGGCCAATCACACTGGTCAACCTCTCAACAGTGGTGCTCAAGTCTTTGGCGTGCATCTGCTGCAATTCAACCGCAATTGTGATATCGAACGACCCACTTTCGCCTGCGTGAGATTGTCGTGCCCTGTGCGCGACTAAACTGCCTCCGAGCATTCGAGCGAGGCTCACGAGCGAACGGCTCTTGCACGCAGGGCATTCGTCACCTCGACTGCTACTGATGACCTCGCAATCCAGGCAAAAGACCGCATTCCAGAGAGGAAGAACTGCTGCGTCCGGACGGTTCCTTGTTTTTGTTTCGGCGAACATATATACCAGCCTCTGTCGCTGAGATGAGGGGGCTACATTCAACAAAAATACACCCGTCATTCTCAATGTGTAAGCTGCCAAAGTTTCCAGTGGCTGTGCCAACTCTAGTCCCAGGAAGGACAGTTCGCAAATCGGCCTACGAATTTGCGAAAGCAGCGCTTCTGCGGTCGGCGGTTGAAATATCCCGATTGCACTCGTTGAACCCGGGGACTGATGATCATTCCAGAGGTTTGAAGTTTGGGGATGGGACGCCGAGTACGGCGAGCGCCTCGTCCCGGGAGAGTACGATTTTCAGCAGCGGGTTGCGATGCGCTACCGCGATTTCACACAGACGGGATATTGCGCTTCCAAAGACGGCAGGGGCAACGAGACAACGGGGGCGTCTGGCGGCGTCCGGCATGGCGGGGTCGCGATTTACCAGGTCGCGAATCATTTCAGGGGTTATCGCAAACTCGGTCACGGCCGAGAGATCGTAAATGGCAGCGCCGGCATCGGTCGCGACGGAATACTTTCGAACTTCCCAGTAAAGCGCTCTGGCCAGCTTATCGGTGAGCCGCTCCTCGATGCGGAGGAGTAGGATCTTGTGCTCTTGGTCGAACTCAAATTGGTGTGCCATGGAGGAGTTCTTAATGTAGACGATGTGAACGAAAAGCTCAATTATCGGTGGTCACTCCGGGGTGTTACTGGTCGAGGGTTGGGGCTGCGGTGGACTTTTTCCGTAGTGGAAGCATTCCCCCAGCGGCTAAAGCCGCTGGTGATTATGCGATATTTACGGCACGACTAAAGTCGTGCCCTTCCCCTAGGTCTTGCGGCCGCGGCCGGCGGCTGCTTTTTTGGCGGTGGGGGTGAAGTGCTCGACACGGTTTCTGCCTTTCCCTTTGGCCGCGTAAAGGCCGGCGTCGGCCTGATTCAGTAATTTCTCGAGCTCGTCTTTTCCCGCAAAATTCGAGATGGCGACACCCATGCTCATGGTGATGGATCTTTCCGCATCGGAACTGACCACGGGAGCGCCGGCAATGGCTTCGCGCAGATCATTAGCGCGCTGCAGAGCGTTGGGCAAATCACAGTTGGGCAGAACCACCAGAAATTCCTCTCCGCCGTATCGGCCAACACCGTCGTAGACGCGGAGTTGCGCACGCAGCCGGCGGCTGATTTCGCGGAGAGCCTCATCGCCAAAAAGATGGCCGAGGGTATCGTTCACGCTCTTGAAATGGTCGATGTCGCCAAGAATCACTGCGACTGGTTTGTGGTCGCGGCGGGCTCGCTCCAATTCCCGCTGGAACATGGAGAGAATCTCTCCGCGATTCATCAATTCGGTGAGGCTGTCGTGGGTGGCGGCGTGGCGCATGGACTCGCGCGCCGCGACCAGCTCCTCCTGCAGTTCGAGAATGCGCTTCCCGACCAGCAGGCGCGCCTTTAATTCCAGCTCGTCAAAGGGCTTTACCAGATAATCGTCCGCGCCCGCCTGCATGGCCTCGAGCATCTTCTGATGGCCTTCGTTGCTGGTCAGCAGGATGACGTAGACGTAGGGGCCGGAGGAACCGGCTTGGCGGATGCGCTGGCAAAGCTCAATGCCATCGAGATCGGGCAGCACCCAATCGAGCAGAACGAGCTTGGGAGCATCGGGCTGCTTCAGGATTTCCGAGGCTTCGGCGCCGCTCTGGGCGAGGGTGACGGCAAAACCCCAGCCGCGCAAATGATCGCCGATCAATTTGCGGTAGACGGCGGAATCATCAACTACCAAGGCCTGCATGAGTGTTGAGCCTCCGCCCTCCGCTGTGCGAAACAACGAACAGCCGCCCATCCAGACCTCCGTGGCAGATCAGCAAAACTGACCCACCCATAATAAGACCAGGAGGCGGTTGTGGAGGGCTGGCAATCAGCTGGCCCGTGTATCCGGAGGTTCCTCTCTGGAAGAATCGGCAGAGCGAGGCGGGAGCATGAGTCGGGGCGAGGGACATGTCGGCATTCGGCAGTCAGCATTCGGGAATCCCACCCTAACGTCGGAAGGCGCGACGTTAGGATGGGGTACCCGAAACCTGGCGAAGGACATTGTCGCCTGTGCCGGGCGTCCGGGTTGGACGGGCGAGGGCGCCCGTCGCTCCACTGGCAAACTTGGGACGGAGGGTTGACCAAGGCTTCGCTTACGGCCTAACATAGCCGCCGACGGCACTGAGGCCCTTGGAATGATTGGCCAGACAGTCTCCCACTATCGCATCCTAGGAAAGCTAGGTGTCGGTGGCATGGGCGTGGTGTATGAGGCGGAAGATACGCGCCTCTCCCGTCGCGTCGCACTTAAGTTCATTCCCGTGGAAATGGTCCACGACCGCAAGTCACTCGACCGCTTCGTGCGCGAAGCCCGCGCTGCTTCCCAGCTTAACCATCCTGGCATCTGTACGATCCACGACATTGATGACAACGAAGGACATCCGTTCATTGTGATGGAGAAGCTGCAAGGGGTGAGCCTGAAGGAGCGGCTGCGCGGGGCGACGATGGAAGTCGACGAGGTCCTCGACATCGGTATTCAGGTGGCGGATGCTTTGGCGGCATCGCACGCCAAGGGGATCATTCATCGCGACATCAAGCCGGCCAATATTTTTGTGGCGGAGAACGGCCAGACAAAAATCCTCGATTTCGGGTTGGCGAAATCGCTACCCGAAGCGGGATCGAGCGAGGCGGCGCTGGAAGACTCGCTGACCGCGGTGGGTGTAATTCCCGGAACCGCGGTCTACATGTCTCCGGAGCAGGCGCGGTGCGAACCGCTGGACGCGCGCAGCGATCTGTTTTCGCTCGGGGTTGTGCTCTACGAAATGGCGACCGGGAAGAAGCCGTTTGCGACCGGCAACGTGATCACCACGCTGGACGCAGTGCTGAACCAGAAGCCGGCTTCTCCGCTCAGCCTGAAACCGTCGCTGCCGCCGGACCTGGAGGGCATTCTGGGCCGGGCGATGGAAAAGGATCGCGGACACCGCTACCCGAACGCGCTGGCGATGAAGGGCGATCTGCAGTCTCTAAGAAAGGAAACGGAATCGGGGTTGACCAAGACCGGGGCGCGACGGCCAATCCTGCCCTATCGCATTGCCACCAACACCTTTCAGGCGACGAGCAAACTTTCAACTTATCTTCTGGTGGGGGTGAGCGCGCTGCTGCTCACGGTTTTGTTGGCGGTGGGAGCGGTGTGGTTCAAACAACATCAGATAGTGAGCAGTGGCGCGCCGAAAAATACCATTGCGGTGCTGCCGTTGCAGAACATGAATGGCGACATCAGCGTGGAGTTTCTTCGCTTCGCGCTGGCCGATGAAATTGCCAACACGCTGACTTACACGCGGACGCTGGATGTTCGTCCATCGGCGATCACGCGAAAATTTGTGGGCAACGATGTCGATCCGCAGGCAGCGGGGCGCGAGGTGCACGTCGCGAACATTCTTACCGGACATTTCCTGAAGCAAGGCGATCGGCTGATGATCACGTTGGAGGCGATCCAGGTGGAGGGGAACCGGCTTTTGTGGCAGACCAACGTGACCGCGCCTGCTGATGATCTGATCGCATTGCAATCGCAAATGGCTGCCCAGATCCGTCAAGGGTTGCTACCGGCGATGGGTGCGGGAGGTGGTTTTCTGGACACCAGCACGCGCCCGAAAAACGCGGAGGCCTACGATCTCTACCTGCACAGCCTGGCGCTGCCGCATGATGCCGGGCCAAATAAGGATGCGATCGCGGTTCTGGAGCATGTGGTCGAGGTCGATCCAACTTACGCACCGGCATGGGAGCAGCTGGGTTTGCGTTGCTATTACGACGCCGATTATTCCGATGGTGGCGAGCCCATGTTCCAGCGCTCCAACAAAGCCTACGAGCGCGCGATCGAACTAGATCCCAATCGAGTGGTGGCCGCTACCCAGCTGATCACAAACCGGGTGGAGCGAGGTGAACTGGGCAAGGCATTTGAGGCGGCGGGAGCGATGGTGAAGCGCCGTCCGGACAGTGCCGAGGCGCATTTTGCCATGAGCTATGTCTATCGTTATGCGGGGATGCTGGACCAGGCGACGAACGAATGCAACACGGCTCTGGCTCTGGATCCGGTGAACTATACTTTTCGATCTTGCGCGTGGGCGTTCATGGAGTTGGGTAAGCCGGAACGGGCGGCGGATTTTGTGCGGCTGGATGCGGGTTCGGAGTGGGCGGCTTATGTGACGCCGTCCATCCTGCTGCGCCAGGGGAAGGTTGCGGAGGCGCGGGAGGCGGTGAAGCGTATGCCGAGCACGCCGCGTTATCACCGCGATCTGCTGGAGGCTTGTCTGCAGTTGCGGCCGGCCGGGGAGTTGGACCGGATGGCGGAGGAAGCGGAAAGCAGTCTGCCCAGCGATCCCGACCCCGAGACTTGGTATATCCAGGGAGCGATTTTCGCTTACTGTGGCAAGAAACAGGCGGCTCTGCATCTGCTGCAGAGTGCGGTTGGACAGAACTATTGCGCGCACCAGAATCTGCTTACTGATCCGCTGCTCGTAAAACTTCGGGAAGATCCGGCCTTCGACAAGGTGTTGACCGCGGCGGGCGTTTGCCAGGAGGCGGCGCGAACGGCCGGCAACACGCCAGGCCAGTGAGACACAATTATTTTCGGGAGCGGCAGCGCGCGGGCCAGAGAGTCCCACCACCAAGGGTTCCCACCGGTATAGTCGCGTCAAAATAAAACGGTTTGCGGCGGACCAGGGAAAGCCTGATTGCGGCGCGGTGGCGTGAATGTATACACTGGACGACGCCGCCCCCGGAGCGTTTTCGAAGAGCCAGTGTCGGATAGAGGTTGAGAGATGCCCAAGCATCGCAAGTCCGCGATGGCGGTGGCGGCAATTCTGATTGTTGTACACCTGATTCTCCTCACATTCAGATACGGGACGCACTTCGCCTCGCTGTGGGGTGACTGGATCGGGTCGGCGGCGGTCTTTCTGGCCGCCGCTGCCAGTTGGTCGGCGTCGCGGCGATCCGGTCCGTTTGGTAAGCGGGTCTGGCGCCTGGTTTCTTTTTCTCTTGCTCTTGCCTTCGTCGACCAGGTCGCATACACATATTTTTTTGACTATCTGCACGGCGCGGGGTCGACGCTCTGGACTAGCGACATCCTGGTGTTTTTCTGGGCTGTGCCGGCGATGATGACGCTGTTTCTGAGTCCGCGGGACCCGAACAGTGGATTCCGGTGGTTGCGGTTCTGCGATTTTGTGCAAGTCTGCACGCTGGTGCTCGCGCTCGAGCTTTCTGTTCTGTTTGTGCCCTCCCGATGGCAATCCTCGGAAGGCCTCATGCAAATGCGCTTTTTTTATGTGGGAGTAGCCTTCTTCGGGCTATTGGCGCTGAGTTTTCTGGTTCGAGGGCTGCTTACTCGATATCGCATGGCGCGCGCATTCTTTCTTCGTCTGGCGGGGTTCTTCTTCATCTTCGCGATTATTTCCAATCTGACTTCCTACGCCTTTGCTCAGGGGAATTATCCGCAGGGTACCTGGCTCGACCTGATGTGGACGGTCACTTATTGCATTCTGATCGTGATTGCGGGGGCCTGGAGCGGCAACGAGCAGAGGCCGCCGGAGGCGATGGACTCCTTCGCCCCGCGCATGCAACTGCTGGCGCAGTTCTCTCCGTTGCTCATCCCCGCGATCACTTTTCCGCTGGCCTTAAAGATTGCGCAGGAGCAATTCGCGTGGTCCGTTCTGGTGGTGATGGTATCTTTCGCCGCGGCCGCCGGTCGCTTGTATGTGGTGCAGCGCCAGTTGCTCCACAGCACTCAGGAAGCGCAAAAGAATCTGTCACTGCTGCAAGGGGTTATCGAAGGAACCACCGACGCTGTCTACGTCAAGGACTTGCAGGGCCGATATCTGATGATCAATTCCGCCGGCGCTTTTCCCCTGGGACGGACGGTGGAAGAGGTGATTGGCAAGCATGCGCGCGAGCTGTTCCCTCCGGAAGCGGGCCGAGAGATTATGGAGCGCGACCGTAGCGTCCTCGAGTTTGGCGAGACTTGCACCTATGAGCAACGTGGCATAACGCTTGACTTATCGAGGACGTACTTCAGCACCAAGAGTCCGTTTCGCGACGCGAACGGGCGGATTATAGGGCTGGTCGGAATCTCGCGCGACATCACCGATCGCAAACGAGCGGAAGAGGAAATTCGCAAGTCGGAGCAGAGGTTGCGGATTCATGCGGAGCATACGCCGCTGGCGGTGATCGAATGGGATCTGGATCATCACGTGGTGGCGTGGAATGCGGCGGCCGAACGCATCTTCGGATATTCCCGCGAGGAGGCCGTGGGACGGCATGCCAGCTTCATGGTGCCACCCGCGTTCCGCGAGCACGTGGAGGAAGTGGGGCGAGGACTGCTTGCGCAAAAGGGGGGAACGCGCAGCGCCAACGAGAACATCACCAAGGACGGGCGGACGATTTCCTGCGAGTGGTACAACACGCCACTGGTGGATGAAAGCGGACGGGTGCTGGGAGTGGCGTCGCTGGTGCAGGATGTAACGGAGCGGGTGGCGCTGGAAGAGAAGCTCCGGCAGTCGCAGAAAATGGAGGCGATCGGGCGTCTGGCGGGCGGGGTAGCGCACGACTTCAACAACCTCTTGACGGTGATCATAGGCTACAGCTCGATTCTGGCGGAGGGGGTTCCAGCGGCCAGCCGGCTTAAGGACGCCACGACGCAAATCCGGGCGGCGGCGGATCGCGCGGCCGGGATCACGAAACAACTGCTGGAGTTCAGCCGGAAGTCCATACACTCGCCGCGGGTGATTGATTTGAACGACGTGGTGATGAACATGGATACCATGCTGCGGCGGCTGATCGGTGAAGACATCGAAATCCTGACTGTACCGGGGCGAGACCTGGGCACGGTGAAAGCGGATCCGGGGCAAGTCGAGCAGGTGATCATGAACCTGGCGGTGAATGCGCGCGACGCCATGCCGGGAGGGGGAAAGCTGACCCTGGAAACGGAAAACGCGGAACTGGACGAGGCGTATGCGCGCGAGCACCCTCCGCTGCAGTCTGGACGCTACGTCATGCTGGCGGTGAGCGATACGGGAGTGGGCATGACGGCGGACACGCAGGCGCATATCTTCGAACCTTTTTTTACCACCAAGGAAGTGGACAAGGGCACCGGCCTCGGACTCTCCACGGTCTACGGAATCGTCAAACAGAGTGGAGGCTACGTCTGGGTTTACAGCGAAATCGGTCAGGGGTCGACGTTCAAGATCTATTTCCCCCGAATCGATCAACCGGTGGAAAAAGTGGGAGTGGAGAAACGACCGGCGGGCGTCCAGCGGGGAACGGAGACGATCCTGTTGGTCGAGGACGACGAACAACTCCGTCAGTTGACGTCGACAGTGTTGGCGGAGTGCGGCTACAAAGTATTGACAGCGGCCAGCACGGTGGAAGGACTGGCGCTATGCCGCGGCAATCACCACGACATCCGGCTGCTGGTTACCGACGTGATCCTGCCGGGCATGAACGGGCGGCAGCTTGCGGAACAAGTGGTGCAGATTTCCCCGCATACCCGAGTTCTGTACATCTCCGGGTACACCAGCAACGCCATCGTGCACTATGGCGTGCTCGATTCTGGACTGTGGTTTCTGCCCAAGCCTTTCTCGCTATCGGCGCTCATCGCCAAGGTGAGGGAAGTGCTGGATGCCGATTCTCCGGAGTATGGACCGAGGGTGAATTAGGCGATAAACATAAACAATGACTGCTGGGAAGAACTGACGCCTGGTGAAACGTGCACGCCGCTCGATGGAAGTGGTGCTTCTCCGCTCCGCCAAGTGGATATTGATTTCGGGCGGGTCGCGCTTCACATTACTTGTAGCAGAGTTGTTCTCCAGCAACTGTCTCTT
The DNA here is from genome assembly GCA_963747545.1 of uncultured Acidobacteriaceae bacterium. Classification (GTDB taxonomy): domain Bacteria; phylum Acidobacteriota; class Terriglobia; order Terriglobales; family Acidobacteriaceae; genus Acidiflorens. The sequence goes on from CAVVFQ010000007.1 coordinate 2,308,706, forward strand.
CGAAAGGCACTTCGAAAGGCAATATGAAGGGTTTCCGTTGGTTTCCCAGCGTTCTTCTGGTTGTGTTGTTTTCCGCGGCCACAATTCCAACTGGAGCTGACGTCTACGCCGGTGAAGCTGCGGCCAGCACTTCACCTTTGCCCACGGGGTTACGTCTCGACCCGGTAGGAGACGCGATCGATTTGGGCAGCATGCCGTTAGCGATGGCGGTCGCGCCCGGCGGCGATAAACTCGCGGTGGTTCTGAGCGGCTGGCGCGAGCAGGGCTTGCAGATCGTCGATCTGAAATCGCGTCAAGTTTTGCAGACGTTGAGTCAGCCTGCGGCGTTCTTTGGTATTGGGTTCTCTCGCGATGGCCAGGAACTCTTTGTATCGGGCGGCAATGACGACACGATTTTCTGCTACTCGTGGCGAGATGGGACGGCAAAGTTGGAGCGGAAGATTGTCCTCGCTGAGAAAGCGCCGGAGAAGCCGGGCACGCGGTATCCCGCCGGACTGGCCGTGTCGCAAACCGGGAACTATTTGTATATCGCGGAGAACATGGGCGACAGCCTGGCGGTTGTTGATCTGGCCACATCAAAGGTCGTGCAGAGGTTTCCGACCGATCATTACCCCTATGCGGTGGAAGTTGCCGCGAACGGGAAAGTCTACGTTTCTGCTTGGGCGGCGGATACCATCGCGGAATTCCAGACGAAGCCCGACGGGCTGCTGACTCCCGTGGGGAAGGTGAAGGTAGGGCGTCGGCCTTCGGCGTTGCTTTCCAATCGGAGCGGCTCGCGGTTGTTTGCCGCGCTGGCGGGTACAGACCAGATCGCTGTCGTCGATACGGCGCGGGGGACGGTGCTGCGATACCTGAGCGATGCTGCACCTGCCGGACCTGCGGAAGGAAGCACGCCGAATGGATTGGCTCTATCGGCGGACGAGTCACAGCTTTTTGTGGCCGAGGCGGACAACAATGCAGTGGCCGTTTTCGATATTGATGTTTCTGAAAAGCACTCCGGCGCGGCGTCGCGACTGAAGGGCCGCATTCCGACAGACTGGTATCCGACGGCGGTGCTCGATGCCGGTGGCCAACTTCTGGTGCTGAATGGCAAGGGCCACGGAAGTCGTGCGAATCCTGACGGTCCGATTCCGGGTGAAGGGATGAAGCGGCCGTTGGGCTACGACTTAGGGCAACTCAACGGAACCCTGCGATCGAGTCCGGATCGACTCTCTTCCACTACGTTGGCGGAGTACTCACGGCGAGTTGCCGAAGCCGATAACTGGCAAGCGCTGCGCGTTCGCAAACGCTATCCGCCTTTCAAACATGTGGTCTACATAATCAAGGAGAATCGCACTTATGACCAGGTGCTGGGCGACTTGAAAGAAGGGGACGGCGATCCGGCGCTGGTCTTTTTTGGGCAAGCTATCTCTCCCAATCACCACGCTCTGGCTTTACGTTTCGGACTGTTCGACCGTTTCTTCACGAATGCGGAGGTAAGCTCGCAAGGCCACATCTGGTCGACCGCGGCGTACGTCACCGACTTCGGAGAGAAGACGATCCCATCTGCTTATTCCGACAGGCGCGAGGGTGTGGATGGCGAGGAGATCGACGAGCCGATCAACGGCTTTCTCTGGACGCTGGCGAGAAAAAAGGGAATCAGTTTTCGCGATTATGGCGAGATGGTCAAAGTGCCTGAGGGCTGGCCGGTGACGCAGCGAGAGGTGGCGCCTTATGTCAGTCCGACGTACCCTGCGTTTGACTTGAAGATTCCCGACCAAGCGCGTGCTGATGCTTGGATCGCCGAATTGCAGAAGTTTGTGCGCGAGGGAGAGATGCCAAGGCTCGAAATCATGCATCTGCCGAGCGACCACACCGCTGGCGGACGCGCGGGTTTTCGAACGCCGCGGGCCTTCATGGCTGACAACGATCTTGCGCTGGGCAGGATCGTCGAAGCGCTTTCCAAGTCTCCTTTTTGGAAAGACACGGTGATCTTCGTGCTGGAGGATGATTCGCAGTCTGGTCCGGACCACATCGACTCCCATCGCTCGTGTTTCTTCGCCATCTCAGCCTACAACCGGCCTGGCACCACCCACCGGTTTGCAAATACGACTGACGTTGTGGCGGCGATTGAAGACATACTGGGGCTGGATCGGCTTTCGCAGTTCGACTACTTCAGTCGATCTTTGGCTGATATTTTTGGCGAAACTCCGGACCTCTCGCCGTGGACCGCTATTGTTCCTCAGATAGACATGAATGAGACCAACTCTTCGGCAACGGCGGCGGCGCGAGCGTCGGAGGGGCTGGATTTCAGCGCGCCCGATCGAGTGGATGACGCGACATTCAATCAAATACTCTGGAGCATGATGAAGGGTGCGGAGCCTTTGCCGCGGAGCGATGCAAAAGCGCCGCTGCATGCCTATGGGGTGGGTCGCTGAAAGTGACTTTCCGCTTGCCAACCGGACGGTCGGTCGGGTATGATCGCGTTTGTCTTTAGTGGGACCGACAGTGCGACCGTGACGAATGGGCGGAGTCTCCGACGAATTAGCTTCAAAATCCCCGGAGTAGGAGTGTGTCCGTCTGTTTCGGCGCGGGGGAAAGAGTGAGCTGAGAAATTAGAAGCGCAGATGCTCCCGAATCCCACCCGCCAGAAACGCTGGCAAGGTGGGTTTTGTTTTTTCGGGAAGGGCGGGCAGCCCCTGAAGGGGCGGTTGAATTTGAAGGTTTGCGGTATCGCTGAAGCGATACCCTGATACGAACCGGATCGGACGGGGCTGAGCCCCGTCACCACACGATCGCACTGGCAGTACGGACTGCAGGAGGTTGCATGACGAATACGCCGATTTCAGGTAAGACCAAGCCCGACACCGAGAACGAGACTAAGGCCGAGACGAAGACGATGACTGGGGCCAGTATTCTTTGGGAATGTCTGGAGCGGGAAGGCGTGAAGCACGTCTTTGGCTATCCGGGCGGCGCCATTCTGCCTGCCTATGACGCGTTGAAGCATAGCAAGATCCATCACATCCTGGTGCGCCACGAACAAGGCGCAACCCACATGGCCGACGGCTACGCGCGCGCCAGTGGAGAGGTGGGAGTTGCGGTTGCAACTTCGGGGCCGGGCGCGACCAACATGGTGACCGGCATCGCAACCGCGATGCTTGATTCCATACCGATCGTGTGCATCACCGGCCAGGTGGGCAGCAAGTTGATTGGGTCGGATGCGTTTCAGGAAACCGACATCACGGGCGTTACCCTTCCGATCACCAAGCACAACTACCTGGTTACGCATGCGAGCGAAGTGGCGCGTACGATTCGGGAGGCTTTTTACGTGGCGCGGTCGGGGCGGCCTGGCCCGGTGCTGGTGGATATCACCAAGGATGCGCAGCAGGGTACGTGCGAGTTCGACTGGGAAGCGGCCAAGCCGCAATTACCGGGTTACCGGCCCGACCTTTCGCCGGCTGCGGCGGAGTACGCGCAGGCGCTGGAGTTGATCCACAATTCGAAGCGGCCGGTGATTCTTGCGGGGCACGGCATCATCGTTTCTGGGGCGATGCGCGAAGTGCGCGATTTTGCCGAGCGCGCGGGCATTCCGGTTGCGCTTACGCTGCTTGGCCTGGGTGCGTTTCCGGCGTCGCACCCGCTCAATCTCGGCATGATGGGCATGCACGGAGAAGCCTGGGTAAACCACACCATTCAGGAAGCAGACCTGCTGCTGGCTTTTGGTATGCGCTTCGACGACCGCGTCACTGGCAACCTGAAGACCTACGCGCCGAATGCAAAGAAGGTCCACATCGAGATCGATCCCGCGGAGATTAACAAGAACGTGAAGGTCGACGTTCCGCTGGTCGGCGATTTGCGGGAAGTTTTGCTGGAGTTGATGCCGAAGGTTGAATCCATTGATCGTAGTGAGTGGCTGGATTCGATTGACCGGCTGAAGGGCGATTCGGCGGTGCGCGACATCCAGAACCTGCCCGACAGCGGCCATTTGTACGCCGCCCACGTCATCAATGATTTATGGCACCAGACACGCGACGGCAACACCATCGTGGTTACCGATGTTGGACAGCACCAGATGTGGGAGGCGCAGTACTACAAGCATGAGAAGCCGCGCTCGCTGATTACATCCGGCGGATTGGGGACGATGGGCTTTGCCTTGCCTGCCGCGATTGGCGCCAAAGTCGCTCGCCCCGAGGCCGAGGTTTGGGTGGTGGTTGGGGATGGCGGATTCCAGATGACCATGTGTGAACTGGCGACGCTGGTGCAGGAGAACCTGAAGATCCATATCGCCATCATCAACAACGGATTTCTTGGCATGGTGCGGCAGTGGCAGGAATTTTTTTACGACCGCAATTACGCGGCGACGCCGTTGCTGAATCCGGATTTCGCAAAGTTAGCCGAGGCTTATGGCATACGGAGCATGACCATCTGGGAGCGGTCGGAAGTCGTGCCTGCGGTGCAGGCGGCGCGGCAGCACGACGGGCCGGTGTTGATCAATTTTAAGGTAGAGCAGGAAGACACTGTCTATCCGATGGTCGCCGCGGGGGCGGCGCTGCATGACATGATCCGGCGGCCGAGTCCGATTGTGGAGACTGCGGAAGATGAGTAAACGCGCTTCGGGCTTCGAGCTTCGAGCAATCGATTTGCTCCAAGCTCGCGGCTCGAAGCTCGTAGCCAGCAATTTGGCCCGACTATCAGAAATAACTGAAAAACCTATGCTGAATACCTTCATGGTGTACGTGGAAAATAAGCCGGGTGTGCTCACCCGGGTGGCGTCTCTGTTTCGCCGCCGGGCTTTCAATATCGATTCGCTGACGGTGGGGCGGACGGAGAAACCAGAAGTGTCGCGCATGACCATTACCGTCGATGCCGACCGCGACCAGGCCCGCCGCATCGAAGCCAATTTGTACAAACTGGTAAACGTGCTGCTGGTCGAGAACATCACCAATCAACCGGCCATTGTTCGCGACCTGGCGTTGATCCGGGTGGCGGCTACTCACGATGCGCGCTCCCATGTGTTGGAGCTGGCTAACGTGTTTCGCGCGCGTGTGGTCGATCTTTCCGCCGATTCATTGACCATCGAAATTACCGGGGGGGAAGACAAGATCGACGGGCTGCTCGATGTGCTGCGTCCGTACGGGATATTGGAGATGGTTCGGACCGGTATTGTTGCCATGCGGCGGGGCAGCAAATCTAACGGGGTCGCGGCTACGGAGAGCACGGCGTTAGGCTCGGCGGATGATGGTGTTTCCTATTCGGTCTGAGCTGTACGGGCAAAAAAAAAACGCCCTGAGCGGTTACGCTCAGGACGTCCTTCGGCAGCCCTCCCCCAGAACTGCCAAACCACGTGCCCATCCTATGTCCGTTTGGCACCACTGTAAATGTCACTTTCGTAATGGAAAGTTGGCACGTGAATACTGCGGGGTCATGCGCGGAGGTAACGTTACTAACTCGGTTCGCGTAGGTGTTATCTGTCTGAAAGGCCCATGAAAATTCTGTGTGGTGGGTTGAGACACATGTTTTCAGTACCAGCCCCTGAAAGGGGCGTCTGAATTCAAAGAACTTACGGCATCGCTGAAGCGATGCCCTGATACGAGGATGGCCGGATGCGAAACTTGAAATTATGAAGCGGTTAGATTTTACTTCTTAGCCCAGGTTTTTCCGCCGTCTGCGCTGCTCCAGGTTTCGTTGTTACTGGTGGAAACTACGACTTGTGCCGGGCTGCGGACGTCGACGCCGAGATCATTACCAGCATCAATATCAATGTGAGTTATGTCGGCACTAAGTTGCTGGGCTTTGATGGCAGGTTGTACCAGCACCCAAGTCACACCGCCGTCGACGGAGTGGAAGAGCGTGCCCGTCTGCCCACCCGTCCAGACATCGGCGCCGTGAGCCGCGTAGCAGAGCAATGGATGACCTGGGCGCAAAGCGCTCTGCCAGGTCTGGCCGCTGTCCAGTGACCGTTGCAGTACGCCCGCTGTAATTGCCCAGGTGACGTGGCGTGCCAGAGCCTGGCCTGCGGCGAGTGGCCGTGCCACTTTCGGAGCAGACGCTGCGGTGCTGGCGTGTAACCGGGCTGGGGCGGGAGTAACGGCTTCCTCGCTTGTCTGCTGCGCATTCGCATCTATCTCTTGCACTGCGGGCCCTGGCAACGCGGGCTTTGCCTTTTCAATCTTTGCGTTTTCAATCGGGAGGCCTTCGTTCCGCGCCATCAAATTGCCATGGAAGGATGTCGCTGCTGTATCAGCGGCTGCGCCGGAAACCTCGTAGGCTTCGGGCGCCTCTTCTGGCGACTTGCCTTCCTGCGCCGATTCTTTCTTGCTGCCCGCAAGCTTGTTGTTTGCAAGGAGCATTCCGGGCTGGGCTTGGAGCGATGGCGTTACAGCCTCGCGTTTCTTGGACAACTGCAATTCTGACTTGGGCCGTGTTTCGTTAGTTCCAGCCGGGCTTGCTGATTGGACAATTGGCGCTGCGGTTGGCGACGATGCGACCTCTGTACCTGTGCCTGTAGCTGGAACTGGCTGCGCCGTGGTGGTGACCTGGCTTACGGAAGGCGGCGTGGGCTGGTTCAGTTTTCCAGGACGTATGAGAAGTACCGAAGCAGCTACGACAACTCCGGCTGCCAGCGCGGCCCAGCGCAGACTGGGCCATGCGAAGCTTAGCTTGTGTGGCGCGGGCGTCCGCGGGACGGTTGCTCGAGAAGCATCAGTTGCATCCGGAATCGAAGCGGTCACCACGTCGGCATCCGGAAGTGCCAGAGCGATGATCTCGCGGCAGTCTCCGCAGAGTGCCAGGTGCTCGAGGACGCTGTCGCGCTCGGTTGGCGAAAGCGCCTGCTCGGCGAAAGCCGTCAGCAGATCCGCATCCGGATGCGCCTGCCCGGGCCGAGCCGCCCGCAGGCGGTCGTTCACGATTTTCGGTACCTGGTTCGGTAGTTCAGTCATTGCCCGTCACTCATTGCTTCCGTCGCCCGCGTCGGTTGCGGGGAACTTTCCTCCAGGGAACGCTTTTGTCGCGGAATCTTGCGTTAAACGCGAGCGCAAATTCAGGCCTATGTCGCGGACGTCGACTTCGAGGGCTTCCGTGGCCTGGACATGGCTCATGCCCTGTGTTCGTAGCTCCGCCAGAATACGCTTCCGGAGGCTGGTTGCGAGCCGATCCAGCCGCCGGCTCACGCTTGATTCGTGAAGCCCGAGGGTTCGGGCGATCTCGGCCAGCGTCCGCCCATCCAGATAATAGGAGGCAAGCGTAAACCGGTCCTCAGCGGAGAGTTCGGCGAGCGCCTGGTCGGTGGCGGCTTCCAGGAGCTGGTCCGGAGTGCGGCCGGAAATGCGATCCAAAGTGTACGCGGATTCTGGAACCGCCGCCGCAAACTGCACACCGGCTTCCGTCTGTTCTTCCAGGCTGACGGTGCGTTTCTGCTTGCGATAGCGATTGATGAACTCCTGCGCCATGACCGTGCGCAGCCAGCCTTCGAGCGAACCGCGGCCGGTATAGAAGACGAGCTTCGAGCGGCGTAGTCCATCGCGGGCGTTCACGCCATAGAGATCCGCAAACAGGGAATCGGCCAACTCGGCGGCATGTGCGCCGTCGCGGGTGATGTGCAGCGCCATGCCGTGCAGCTTCTGCCGATAGCGGCTGATGAAGTCGTGCCAGGCGCGCTCGTTTCCCTCAGCGCAGGCGCGCGCGAGCGCCAGTTCTTCCAGACGCAACCCGGCGCAGAAGTCAGCCTTCTGCTGCGCCTGTTCGGGCGAAGAGTGCGATGAATGGGGAGTCGGGGCGAAGTACTTGCACAGAATTTCATCGAGGATGGTGGCGAACTGCTCAGTGCTTACGGCGTAGGCCGCGGCCCCGCTGCGGTCGTAGAGAGATAGAGAAAGAGATAGCGAAAGACCTGCGGCGGCGTTTGCACGGTGGCCGGATTGGGCGGGCTTCGGCATATCCCCCTGACGTCCCCATGATGATGCTAGCAATCTTTTTGATGCAAGGAGGAATTAATCGTGCGTTCTTTTAAGTAGCGAGCAGAGAAAGAAGACACTCCTGGAAGACTCGCGGACGAGTTCCCCGGCACGCTCTCTCTTCGGTGTGCCGGGGAATCGCGAGTGCAGAGGGGCGCACGAAGAAGGTTGCGCTTTCGCGGCAGCCTTGGCGTCTTCGGTGGTGTCTTTACTGCCGGGAGGCTCGATTATGCGGCTGGTCATCCTCGTGGTTGGGGTCGCGCTGTTGGTGGTGGCGGCGGTTGTGGTTCCGTGCCGGATGCACGCGGGCGAAGTGGCGTTTGGTTATTCTTCTTCTCTCTCTTTTTCTCTGCTCAGCCCGATTCGCAGCGGCAATCTGACTGTGTTTCCGGTGGTAGCAGGCAAGTCGTATGACACGGCAGAGTTTCTTACGCTCGACGAGGGCCTGCGCAGCGGCGACGTGGTCGTGACTGAAGCTGGTCAGGCGCAAGGGCTCATTCGTCATCGCCCCGGCGGGCCGGCGATCGTCCACCCCGCGGGCGGCGCGCAGGTGAATCAACTGGTGCTGGTGAATAACTCGAAGCGACCGTTGTTACTCCTGGCCGGAGAGATAGTTACTGGCGGCAAGCAGGATCGGGTTATCGGCAAAGACCGCATCGTGCCTGCGGAGAGCGATCCGGTGGACTTGAGTGTTTTTTGCGTCGAGCCCGGGCGTTGGGTGGCGGCGAACGGTAAGAACGAGTTCAGTGCGGGCGGCGCCGCCGGAGGTGTCGTCTTCGCTGCACCGGGCGTGCGCGGGAGTGCGATGGGCGCCCAGAATCAGCAGCAGGTTTGGGACAACGTGGGAAGATCGAAGCAGGCACTGGCGCTGGCTGTTCCCGGTCCGGCGGCCACTGAGGTGAATTCGACCACGTCTTATGCGGGCGTGATGGATAACAAGGAGGTGCAGCAGAAGGTTGCTTCGGTCGCGGAACCGGTGCAGCGTAACTACGAAAGCGTGATCCGCCAGCTGCGTGATAAGAATGCGGTGGGCGTGGTGGTTGCCGTGAACGGGGAAATTGTGTGGGCTGACATCTTCGCGAGCACCCAGTTGCTGCAGAAATATTGGCCGAAGCTGGTGCGTTCCTATGCCACCGAAGCGGTGGTCACGCGTGCCAAGGGCGGGGAAGCCAGCCTCAAAGACGCGCAGAGATTTCTCGACGATCTGCAGGGCCGCCACGAAACGGCCGAAACCGAGCCTGGCCTGTATCGGCAAACGGAGATTACGGGGGATGGCTTCAAGGTGTTCGAGTTGACGTCGCTGCTGCCCAGGACGGGCTTTGCCGTGCACGTGGCTAAGATGAGCGATTAAGGGGGTCGGCATGCACGGGGCGAAGCCCCGTCACCACACGGACAATTCTCTATGTCCGCGCTAATCCTTTTAGCACGACGTCATTTGCGTCATGGGCGAGGTTGAGCGCGGGCAATTCGTCACGGGTGAACCAGCGAACATCGGCCGCATCGCTCCCGGCTTTTAGTTCGCCGCCGACCACGCGGCATAAGAAATCAAGCAGCACGTAATGATAGCGGACGCGTTGCTCGTCATCCCGGATCAAACGCTCGTACACGCCCAGCATTTCACCTGTCTCGACTAACAGGCCGGTTTCCTCGCGAGCTTCGCGGACCACGGCTTCGCGCAGAGTTTCTCCGCATTCGAGGACGCCGCCGGGCAACGACCATTCGCCGAGCAGGGGCGGCTGTCCGCGGCGGACGAGCAGGACGCGATGGTCTTTCTCGGGCCGATCTTTCTCGGGGCGAGCTTTGTCTTTGTCGCGATGATCTTTGTCGCGACGATCGACAATGACCGCGCCCACTCCCACCAGCGGCGACTCGGGGTATTCACGTTTCATTTTTCGTTGTTCGTTGGCTGATTATTTCGCGCCTACCTGATACTGCTCGATCTTGCCGTCGGGCATGATCCGTTCCCAGATGTCGACCGTCTTTTGCGGAAAGCGGACCTCGAACAGACGGAACGTCATTCCTCCGCGATCCTGCTTCGCGGTCTGCGTAAACTCTGTCGGCGATCCCAGCGGGCCGAGGCTGCCGGCAAAATCTCTTAGCGCCTGCTCGGTGAAGTAGCTATTGCAGTTGTCGGTGAACAGGGCGCGGTTGATCTTGCCTTTTTGCAATGCGTCGAAGATTTCGCGGGACTGCTCCTCTTGCTTGCCGGCATCGGCTTCGCGGAAAAGCAAAGCTGCGATGCTGCGGGCGATGTCCTCTGAGGTGTCGACCGAATCTTCATTGGTCAATACGACCACCGCCATGCGCGCGTCCGGGAAAACCATATTGTGAGCGGTGAAGCCGGAGACTTCGCCTCCGTGCTCGATGACGCGCTGTCCGAGTTCCTGCCGCACATCGACGCCCAAGCCGTAGCGCGTTCCGAGGCCGTTCTTGAGCACGACTTCCTTTTGCATCTGCGCATAAGAGGCCGGCTGGAGCACGGTCTGATTGATCATGCTGATATCCCATTTCGCCAGATCTTCCGCGGGCATGGCTAGTTCGCCCGCGGCAAAGAGCCAACCCTTGCCCTCTTTCGGAGCCAGTCGCGGCGGGCCGAGCGCATAGCGCAGATAACCGGTGGCGTCGGTTTCGGTGAGCCGATTCTGGTCGATGTTCATGACGCTCTTCATCCCCAAGGGCACGAAGATGTGCTCGCTCAGAAATTGCAACAGAGGCACGCCGCTGGCTTTCTCCACGATCAGGCCGGCAATCACAAAATTGGTGTTGCTGTATTGCCAATCGGTTCCAGGATCGAAATCGAGCGGCTTTCGCGCCCACAGGTCGAGGATTTTATCCGCGGCGATCGGCTGCAGCATGAACGGCGGAACATAGTCTTGCGGCCAGTAGTCCTGATAGCCGGAGGTGTGCGAGAGCAATTGACGAATCGTGACTTCATTGCCTCGGGTGAGGTTGGGGACGAATCGCGACACGGGATCGTCGAGCGAGAGTTTCCCCTGTTCCGCCAGAAGGAGCACGGCGGTCGCCGTAAACTGCTTGCTGATGGAACCGATGCTGTAGCGCATCGAAGGCAGCGCCGGAGTCCGCGGCTCGATGCGGCCGTCGCCATAGGCCTGGAGATAGGCGACCGCTCCACTTTGCACGATCGCGATCGATGCGCTCGGAACGCCGGTGGCGTTAAGTGCGTGGCGGACGATGGCATCTACTTTTTCGCGCAGTGCGGGGGAGATCGGCGCGGGGGATTGGGCTTGCAGAAGCGAAGCGGCTAGCAAAATGAAGAGAAAAACAGCTCGCGGATTTGCAGGTCGTGGCGGTTGATTCATGGTATGACTCCGGAGAAACGGGAACAGTATACGGCTTGGGCGGGGCGTTTTGAGGGCATGCCTCAGTGAGAGCCTCGTCTCGGCGTGGGCCGTGGCGGTTGCCGAGCTGCGCTCGGCCTGGACGGGGCAAAGCCCCGTCACCACACGACCTCTCGAATTACAATAGCGTCCATGTCTCTTGACGAATACAAACGGAAACGGCGCTTTGAGGAAACGCCCGAGCCTCCGCCTAAGGTCGAAAAGCAGTCGCGGCATCGGTTTGTGGTGCAGCGGCATGCTGCGACGCGCCTGCATTATGATTTTCGGCTGGAGATGGAAGGCGTGCTCAAGTCGTGGGCCGTGCCGAAAGGACCGTCGCTCGACCCCGCCGACAAGCGGCTCGCGATGCAGGTCGAGGATCATCCTGTTTCGTACTACGATTTTGAGGGCACCATCCCCGAGGGCAACTACGGCGGCGGTACGGTGATGGTTTGGGACGCGGGCACATGGGAGCCGCTGTCGCCGGTGCCGGTGAATGGCGAGTATCTTCCTGGTACAGAAAAAGAAGCGGCCGCTATGCTCGCGAAAGGCGACCTGAAGTTTCGGCTGAAAGGGAAGCGGCTGATGGGCGATTTTGCGCTGGTGCACATCAAAGGGCGCGCGGGGAACAAGGGAAATGAATGGCTGCTGATCAAGAAAAAAGATGCTTATGTGGTCGCGGGATTCGACATCAATGAGGACAAGTACGACACGTCGATCCTGACCGGTCGCACTATGGCGCAGATCGCCGGGGATAAGGGCTCGGCGGAATGGACTAGCAGCCGTCCGGCATCGCGGGGGAAGGTTAAGGCCGCATGGCTGGCGGACGCAATTGAGCGCGCCGACAAAAAGCGAAAAGCTCTAACCGCGGAGGGCGCTGAGGGCGCGGAGAAAAAAAAAAGTAAAAGCACAAGGCCGGCGGCGACAAATCTAGCGCATTCGAAAATCTTGTCCGATGACATCGCGGTCAAAGAAGCCACATCCAAGGATCCCGTATCCAAATCGAGGGCCAGGAAATCCTCTGCGAACTCTGCGTTCTCTGCGGTTAAAGCGCTTGCTGGTGCCGAAGAGAGGCCAATGCCTACGACTATCCACCCGATGCTGGCGACTCCTACGGCAAAGGCGTTCGATAATCGCGAATGGTTGTTCGAAATTAAATGGGACGGATACCGCGCCGTTGCCTTCATTGAAGACGGGCGCGTGCGCCTGGTGTCGCGCAGTCAGAATGATCTTACGGCGCAGTTTTCTGAACTGGGCACGCTGCCGCAATTCGTAAAGGCCGAGCGCGCAATTCTTGATGGGGAGATTGTTGCGCTTGATGAAGAGGGTCGGCCTTCGTTCAGCCTGATGCAGCAGCGGACTGGGTTCCAGCCGGGCAAGCGGCGGCTGCCGCGGCGCGAAGGCGTTCCGGTTATCTACTATGCATTCGATCTGCTCTATCTTGATGGTTTTGACCTGCGGCGGGTTGCGCTGGAGCGGCGCAAGCAGTTGCTGCAGGAGCGGATTGTTTCTGGAGGCGTCATACAGTTTTCCGATCACTATGCTGAAAAGGGGCTGGACCTTTTTGAGGCGGCTAAGCAGCGTGGGCTGGAGGGGATCGTCGCCAAGAAGCGTGGCGGCGCTTACCAGGAAAAACGGTCTTCAGATTGGCTGAAGATTAAGATCACGCAGCGTCAGGAGTGCGTTGTAGGCGGCTACACGGATCCGGAGGGCAGCCGCGAATATTTTGGCGCGCTTGTGCTTGGTTTGTACGATGGGCAGGGGCGGCTCATTCATGTCGGACAGGTGGGTACGGGCTTTGATCAGAAGACGCTCAAAGAAATCTTTGGTCGCTTGCAGGTGCTGAAGACGAAAGAGAATCCGTTTTATGGCGAGATTGACGGATTGCGGAAAGTTCAGTTCGTGCGTCCGGAGCTGGTTGCGGAAATCAAGTTCGCGGAGTGGACTCATGAGACGGCGGAGGGTGGGATGAAGCTGCGGGCGCCGGTGTTTATGGGGCTGCGAGCGGATAAGGCAGCGGCGGAGTGTCGGCTGGAGGAGGCGGTTGCGAGCTAGGGCTTAGGTTCTGCCCGGCAGATTCGACAGCGAGATTTAGTCCGTGAACTTGCAGTAGCCGAAGTGCACTCGTCCAACCGCTAGAAGGCGCTGCCTCCGCCTCCGCCGAAGCCTCCTCCGGAGAAGCCTCCTCCGCCGAAACCGCCTCCTCCACCGAAGCCTGATCCGGTGGAACTGGCTCTGGGCGCGGAAGTGAAGACCTGATTCATGTCGGACGCCATGCTGTGCATGGAGCTGGAAAAGAAAAGCGGACTGAATCCTACATAGCCGTTCGGCGAAACGTACCAAGTCGGCGGATCTTTTATGATTCCGTCGAAGGCTTGCGCCCAGTGGTGCTCTACGCCCAGCGCCATGGCGTAGGGGAGAAATTTTTCGAAGGTGTCGGGCGGCATACGCTTGATGCGGTCGGCGTCGACACGGTTCATGAACTCCTGGAATCCGAGGACGGCGACTCTGGTGCGGGCGCCGGAGACCGTCTTGGCCGTCATGTTGCGCGCGAAAAGCCACCAAATGAGGGCGGAAACCAGAACGCTTCCGATGACCAGCGGAATGGAGTAGAACAGGTTCATCCAGCCCATGACCTGCACGGCGACCACGAAGATGGCGATGGCGACGCCGGCGGCGATGCTGTAGCCATTGGCCGATTCGGGGTCGAGGGTGTAGATGCCTTTGCTTTTCAGCGAAGACATGATGTCCTCGCGGACTATGGGGATCGCGGTGTAGAAACGATTCTTCAGATCGGAAAGACGCGTTCCAGTGCCACTTAGAAAAATGTTTTCCAGCATCACGCGCTCGTGCGGCGTGAGATCGGAGCCCCACTGCTCGCGCGGTTTCAGAAGATGGAACATATAGTCTTTGTGATGAAAGATTAGGAAGGTGTCGACTTTTTCTTCTATTTTGATGTAGCCGCGCACGGCTAGATCGACGATGGTGCTGGTGATGTCGCGGGGGTGGATGGTGTCGTCGAGTAGGGTTCCGGCCTCGGCGGGACAAATGCCTTTGGGCGGTTCGTACTGCGGGGCCACGGAGACGCCGGGATCGGGATCGCGTCCCACGGAATACCAGAGGGCGAACATCACGGCTAGAGTTAGCAGGGGCAAAAACACGATCGGATTGCTGCCTAAGAACCAGCCTAGCTTGGTGAGCGCGGAGGGGGGCTTGAGGATTCCCTGCGGAATATAGATATCGATGGTCATGCCGCCGCGCATGGGAAGCTCGCGGGTGGTTTCGAAAGTGACGTTGGCGCCTTCGACATTGGCGCTGGCTTCGCTTTCCTTGGAGCCGTAGGCTCCGGTGAAGGCCTGAGCGCGCAGACCTCCGGCGGCATTTTCGGGGAGGGTCACGAAGGCCGAGGCGTGGTCGATGGGGACGGGCCAGTCGTTGCCGGTCACGTTCCAGTAAAACTCGTCGTACTGGTCGAAAAAGCGGACGCCGTTGCGGACGGAATAATCGATGTTGACTACGCGCGTCGCGTCTACTGCGTCGGGGATGTAGATCTTCAGGTCGCGGTAGTGTCCGGACTTGCTGGAATCGTACTTCAGCTTGTTGCCGTTATCGTCGGTGACGCTCAGGATGTCGACAAAGAGGGTGTAGTTGGTTCCCTCGGGTCCGGGATATTCGATCGGGATGGTGCGGTGAATGCCGTGCCACTCGCCGACGAACGCCAGGATGATTTTTTCGCTGACCAGGGCGGTGCCGTCGGGGGCGATGGAGATGGTGTCCTTGAAATCGGTTACGCGCCAGTTGCGGGCCTGGGCGGGGGTGGGGACGGCGAGCGCGAGCAGCAGGAATAGGACGAGGGACCGGCGATTCGTATTAACTCCTTCGAACGTTCATTGACAGTTGCTGAGCTCTGCTTTGCTCGTGACGGGGCAGAGCCCCGTCACCACACGAGCTCTAGAACTTTACTGCTACTGGTTCGCGATCGGTGGCGGCGGCTTCGAAGAACTGCTTCTGCTGGAAGCCGAACATCCCGGCCAGAATGTTGGTCGGGAAAGATTGAATCTTGGTATTCAGGTCACGCACTACGGCGTTGTAGTAGCGGCGGGCGTTTTGAATCGCGTCCTCGATTTCGCTGAGCGAGTTCTGCAGTTGGGTAAATTCGGTCGAGGCCTGGAGCTGGGGATAATTTTCGGCTACCGCAAAGAGGCTTTTGAGCGCGCCGGTCAGCTGATTCTCGGCGGCGGCCTTGTCGGCCGGGCCGGTGGCCTGCATGGCCATGGAGCGGAATTTTGCGATGTCCTCGAAGGTACTTTTTTCGTGGGTGGCATAGCCTTTTACGGTTTCGACCAGGTTGGGGATCAGGTCGTGGCGGCGTTTGAGCTGAACGTCGATGTCGGACCAGGCTGAATCGGAGCGCACACGCAACTGCACCAGGCTGTTGTACATCGCGATCAGGAAGACGCCTACTAGAACGATGACTGCCAGAACAATCCAGCCCATGCGGAACTCCTTCGATGCGGATTTAAGGGGACGGTAGCAGCAATGGAGCAAAGTTTCAAGGTTTGAGAGTTGTCGGTAGTGGCCCAGTTTGAAACGGGAGGCGAGCCAAGCGCGAAATTGCTGCAGGCGAAAAAGCAGGTCCTTCGCTCCGCTCAGGATGACGATTTTTCACGGGCTCAGAGCAACCTTGAAACTCTGAAACTTTGAGACCTGGCCTTACTGTCTTGGAGCGTAGTATCCGCGGCGGGCGCGGACTTGGAGATCTTTTTTCAGGGCGGTGATTTCGATGGAGTGGTAACGTCCGTCGGCGTCGAAGTCGGAGGGCTTGTAGGAGACGGCGTATTGGCTGCGCAGTTCGTCTTCAATGGCGGCGAAGGAGTGGGTGATGTCTTTCATCTTGTAGGGGAAGAAAGCGCGGCCGCCGGTGGCGGAAGCGAGGTCTTCGAGATTTTTGTCGCCGCGCAGGATCAGTCCACTGTCGTCGGTTGAGATGGCGTAGATGAGAACTTCGGCGCGCTGCGCCATTTCAATCGCCTGGCCGCGAGTGTATTCGCTCTGATTGTCTTCACCGTCGCTGAGGATGACGATGGCTTTACGAATGGGGTGGTCGGAATTTTCGCGCAGCAACTTTTCCTTGCACGCTTTGTAGATGGCGTCATAGAGCGCGGTGCCGCCGCCGTTGTTCAGGCTCTGTACTCCGGTGGCAAGTAGTTGAACCCGGTCGGTGAAGTCCTGGGTCAGGTGGCTTTCTTTGTTAAATCCAACAACGAACGCGCGGTCGTAGCCGGGACGAATGAGGTGCTGCAGAAATCCGGTGGCCGCGTCTTTTTCAAATCCAAAGCGGCCTTCGACAGAGCCGCTTACGTCCACTAGCAGGCCCAACTCGATGGGCAGATCAGTCTCGCGGCGGAAGTTGAGGATCGATTGCACGGGCTTGTGATCGTCGAAAATGGAGAAATCGGTCTGGTTTAAATTGCGGACAAATTTGCCGTGACGATCGGTGGCGATGAAGAGCACGTTCACTTCATCGACGCGTTTCTTGATGGTGAGGATAGGTTCATCCGCGTCGTCACTGGGGGCGTCGGCGGGAAGAGCGGTGGCGCTGCTGGGGTCCGCGGCACTGGTGGACGCGACGACGACGTAGGGAGTGGCTTGAGCGTATGCGGAGCCGGAGAAAGCGAGGACGACGGCGATCGCGAATACGAAGGGTGCGTATGCGAGGGCTGCCAATCCGCTCGCTGACGGCCCGAATTGGTTGCGCTTCGTCATCCTTCTTTACTCGACTCCACCACTTGCTTCTAGCTATTCGATGCACGCCGGGGGCCGAAAGCCAAAAACACGGTGCAATGACTGTAGGACTTTATCGGGTGCAAGTCCAAGTTACAAAAGGAGTACGCAGGCGGTGCATCCTTTAACCATAGGCCAGTCAATCGGTTGGGAATCATGTTCGGGACATTTTTCCACAATTGGGCGGGGCCCGTGCAAAAACTGCTGACCGCGGAAAGCCCGCGTCTGAGCCGTAATCTGCGCTGGGATGGAACTGCGGTATCGGTATGCGAAAGGCGACGGTGATAATCTACGGCTGGACGCTGATGCGGCCGGAGTCGCGATATGTACTTCGAACAGTTTTACCTGACCTGTCTGGCCCACGCTTCTTACATGATTGGGTCCGAGGGCGAGGCGGCGGTGGTTGATCCGCAGCGCGATGTGGACATCTATCTGAAAGTGGCGGCCGAGCAGAATCTTGAAATACGACACATTTTTGAAACTCATCTGCACGCCGACTTTGTTTCCGGACACAAAGAGCTGGCGGCTCGCACGGGGGCGAAAATCTACATAGGAGCTCGGGCCAACGCCGGATTTCCGCATGTGCCGCTGACTGACGGTTTTGAGGTGAAGGTGGGAGCGGTCCGGCTGCGCGCGCTGGAGACGCCGGGCCACACGCCGGAGAGCGTCTGCCTGGTGATTACGGTTGAAGGCAAGTCGCCGGAGAGTAAGTCGACTGGCAAGGCGGGGCAGCCCTGTGCGGTTCTGACCGGCGATACCTTGTTTATTGGCGATGTGGGACGGCCGGATTTATCGCCCACGCACACGCCGCGGGAACTGGCAGGATTGCTCTACGACAGTCTGCACCAAAAGCTGCTGGCGCTGCCGGATGCGGTGATGGTGTATCCGGCGCACGGTGCGGGATCTCTGTGTGGACGCGCCATGCGGGCGGAGCGCTCCTCCACGATCGGGACGGAGCGCCTTACTAACTATGCGCTGCAGATCGCGAGCCGGGAAGAATTCATGGCGCAGTTGACTGCCAATCTTCCGACTCGTCCCGAGTATTTTCTGGAGGATGCCGAGATCAATCGCTCGGGTGCGGCGGCGCTGGCGGAATTAGCGCCGCTTCCGGGACTTTCTCCGGCTGAAGTGCAGGCGCTGTTGCGGCGAAGTGGCGATCTGAATGTGCTTGACGTTCGTGCGGGTGACGAGTACGCGGCGGGACACCTGCCGGGGTCGATCAACATTGCGCTCGCGGGACAATTTGCGTCGTGGGCGGGCGGGATTATGGGGATCCATTCGAAGCCGGTGCTGGTCGGCGATACCGACGCGCAGATTGAGGAAGCCAGGATGCGGCTGGCTCGCGTGGGCATTGAAGAGTTCCGTGGTTATCTCGCCGGCGGGATGGCGGCGTGGCAGAAGGCTGGGTTGCCGGTGCTGAAGACGCCGCAGATTTCCGTCGAGGAATTGGGTCGGAAACTGCGCGAGGGGAGCGGGCGCGCTCTTGACGTCCTCGACGTGCGCCGCGAGGGCGAATGGCAGGCGGGTCACGTCGCCGAAGCGCAATGGCGCGCGCTCGATACTTTTCCGCAGGGACTGCCCACAATCGATACGGAGCGCCCGGTTGCGGTGCACTGCAAAAGCGGATATCGCAGCATGATCGCATGCGGTCTGCTCGAGCGCGCCGGTCATCGCAACGTGATCAACGTGGTGGGAGGGTTCGACGCGTGGCATGCCGCCAAGCTTCCAGAAGTTGCGGAGCAGCTGGCCGAGTCATGATGCGTCTGGTGGCTGGTATCAGTAGTGGATTCGTGGTTCTGATGGCACTCGTCTTGCGATCCGACGGCCCGCCGGCTCAGGTTCCGGCCGCTCAGATTGACAGCTTGTTTACGAAATTCGTCAGCTCGCGTGATCCGGGTTGCGCGGTGCTGGTGGTCAAAGACGGCAAGGCTGTGTTCCGGAAAGGACATGGCGTGACCGATCTGCGAACGTTCGAGACGATCGGTCCGGAAACGAACTTCCGGCTGGCTTCGCTCACCAAGCAATTCACCGCCATGGCAGTGATGCTGCTGGTTCATGATGGCAAGCTGCGTTATGACGATCGTCTGACCGACATTTTTTCGGATTTTCCCGCTTATGGGAACGCGATTGCCATCCGCCAACTGCTCAACCACACCTCTGGCTTGGTTGACTACGAAGACATCATGGCGAAGGAGCATGCGGGCGTTGCGGACGACAAAATCCCCCAAATAAGTGACGCCGGCGTTCTCGACCTGCTGAAGCGGGAGACGGGCACGAAGTTCGCTCCCGGCACGCGCTGGGATTACAGCAATTCGGGCTATGTGCTGCTGGCGATGGTGGTGGAGAAACGATCGGGGATGCGGTTTGGAGACTTTCTGGGCGAGCGAATTTTTTCGCCTCTAGGGATGACGGGCACGGTCGCGCACGAAAAAGGCCGGGACGAAGTCGCGCATCGCGCCTACGGGCACTCCAGAACTGCGGCGGGATGGAGCGAGACGGATCAGAGTTCGACTTCGGCTACGCTGGGCGATGGCGGCGTTTATACATCGCTTGACGACCTGGGAAAGTGGGACCAGGCGCTGACTGGTCACGCCCTGCTCACGGCGAAAGAAATGGAGCCGCCGTTTACCGCGGCGCTTGCGGCCAACGGCGGTCCTCTACAGCAATTGGACGGCGGGCTTGCGCCCCTTTACGGCTTTGGATGGTTTCTCAATCCCTACCACGGGCATCGCCGGTACGCTCATTACGGCGAGACGGTGGGATTTCGGACCGCGATTCAGCGCTTTCCCGATGATCGTCTTACCGTGATTGTGCTGGCGAATCGCTCCGATGTCGACGCGCCGGCCCTCGCCGAAGGCGTGGCTGACTTGTATTTTGTGAAGCGCTAGCGGGAAGTCTGCCCGAATCAGAGTTCTGTGGTGATGCTAGACGGGGCAAGCCCCGTCTCTACACTGATCCTGGGACGATCACCACCCGAGGAGGTTTTTCCTCGATCGGTGAAGCCGTGGCCTTTCAGAGCAAATTCAAAACCGACCCACTACGAAGCCGACGCCAAGTGGACAACACCCTTCGGTTACCTGTCGTAGCACTGTCCTTTCGTGCCATTCTCTTCTTGCCGTTACAGGCCCATCTACCGCGACCGCAGGGCCAACTCCCGCTGCGGTTGCGGAACTCAAGTGAGGATTCATTCATGTTGCAGTCTCCGGAACCGAAGTTCTCTCCAAACGCAGTCCCCGCTCCGAACGCTTATACTCCGGTCAAGCCGGCCACCTCACCCATGGATCAGGCCAACATCGGACGCTCGCTGGTGATCAAGGGTGAAATCACGGGTGCGGAATCGCTTTTCATTGACGGACGCATCGAAGGCACAATCACCTTTCCTGAAAATCGCGTCACCATCGGCCGCAACGGAAACGTCGCGGCAAACATTACCGCTAAAGAAGTCGTCATCATGGGCAAGGTGCAGGGCAACGTCGAAGCCTCCGACCGTCTGGATATTCGCAGCGAAGGCGTACTCTCGGGCGACGTGATCACGCATCGCATCAGCGTGGAAGAAGGCGCGATCCTCAAGGGCGGCGTCGAAGTGCGCAACCCGGAAAAGAAAGATCAGAAGAACCAGGCACAGGCACAGAACAAGCCGGAACCTCCCAAGGCTCTGGCGGCGACGGCGGGCAACGCGTAATTAAGCTAAGCCTGAACGGGAAAGTCTGAAAAACGAAGTCTGAATTCGAAGTTGGAATTCAAAGAATGACGATGGAGGGACGGGCGGTGTGCCGGTCCAGCCGGGCGAGGACGCCCGGCGCTCCATCGGTTCTTTTTTTGCGGCGCTTTAGGTGATCATTACTTTTTCGGCTTGAAGTCGAGCGATGCCGAGTTCATGCAGTAGCGCAGGCCGGTGGGCCCGGGGCCGTCCGGAAACACGTGGCCCAGATGCGCGTCGCAGCGGGCGCAGCGCGCCTCGGTGCGGGCCATGCCATAGCTGGTGTCGGTGTGTTCGCTGATGTTCTGGCGGTCGGCGGCGGCGTAGAAGCTGGGCCATCCGGTTCCCGAATCAAACTTTGTGTCCGAGCCAAAAAGCAGTGCGCCACAGCAGACGCAGTGGTAGGTTCCGTCGTCGTGTTTATTCCAGTACTGCCCGGTAAAGGCGCGCTCGGTGCCGCAGGCGCGGGCTACCTGATACTGCTCGGGAGTGAGCTGCTGGCGCCACTCGGCTTCGGTCTTGGCGATCTTTTTTTCGGCGATCTGGTCGCTGATCTTTTCGGTCATGTTGGTTCTCCAGGAAATAAGATGCGGAAGGGGCGCGAAAGTTGCAAGCTGCCCGTGATAAACGAGTTCTGGTTGTGTGGTGACGGGGCTTTGCCCCGTCCAAGCCGGGCGCAGCCCTATAAGCGCTAACTTAAGGCAGAATTAGTTCCGGTTTGTCCGTTATTCGGCCGCAATCCAGAAGTTGAGCCGATCTTCGGTGCGGACTGGCAGTTTTGCCAGTTTCCGAAGCGGTGCGGCGCCCATAACTTTGCTATCGTCGGGGTTTGTTATGCCACAAACCTTTCTTGGTTCCATCGCGTGAGCCTCCCACTGAACGGCCCCGTCCACGCCGCAAAGACAATCAGATTCAAAGCTGAGAATGGAACAGACGACCATGAAAACTAAACTCAACCAAACGCTCCTCGCAGCCGCGCTCATTTGCACCCTGGCATTCCCCGCCGCTCAAGCCGCAGCGCAAACCGAACCGCTCGGTGGTCAGCCTGCGCCGGGAGCCAAGCAATCCGTGCCCGACCTTGATGCACAGGTAGCCTACCAGAGGTCGTTTGAAGCGGTGTTGTGGGCGATGCCTGCGTCGGCAATTTATCGGTTTCGTGTCGGATTGCTGGAACAACCCGGAATGGCCGACAACGCAATCACCGCCTATTCTGGGCCATTGACCATGGCGCAGGAATTGATTACGCCAAATCAGGTGACACCGTATATCGGTGCAGTCTCCGACCTTAAGAACGGTCCTGTGGTGTTGGAAGTTCCGGCCAAGACTGCCCGGGCTGTTCTGTATGGTCAAGTCGTTGATGCTTGGCAGGCGACCATTGCTGATGTGGGTCCTTCAGGAATGGACAAAGGTGAGGGTGGCAAATATCTATTTCTTCCACCGGGCTACAACGGTCAAGTTCCCGACGGGTATCTCCCGATTCGCTCGACCAGTTACCGCATCATGTTTGGGTTCCGCGCCATTCCTTTAGGCGGCGCAACGGATGCTGAAGCCCATGCCTATGGCCAAACCCTAAAAATGTATCCGTTGTCGGAAGCAGCGAATCCCAAACCAACGCGGTTTACGGATGGCCGTCCGTACCCATTGCATACGCTGCCGTTCTACGACCTCCGAGCTTTGAAGGACATCTACGACATTGTCACCTATGAGCCAGTGCAACCGCGTGACAAAGTGATGATGGGGATGCTGGCAACAATTGGAATAGAACCGGGCAAGCCCTTCAATCCCCCGGAGAAGTACAAGGCTGCATTGGAGCGGGGCATTGTCGACGCCTATTACTACATGCAGGAACTTGATACGAAATTGTTTGCAGCGAATTTGTACTGGCCGGACCGTCACTGGAATTTTGCCATGGTTCCCGACGAGAACCACGGGTTCAGCTTTGTTACCGACGACGCCGTTCAAATCGACAAGCGTGCTGCGGGGTGGTTCTTCTTTACGCTCTATCCGAAAGTGCTGACGGAGCACGCGGGAACCGTTTACCTCGCCCCAATTGCAGACAGCGATGGGCACCCCCTGGAACGTGGCAAGACTTATAAGCTTCACGTTCCGAAAGAAATTCCAGCCAAGCAGTTTTGGTCGTTGACTATTTACGACCGGAGAACTTGGTCCTTCATCAAGAACCCGCAGGACCGAGCGGGGTTAGGTTCTTTCAACATGGACCAGATGAAGAAAAATGCTGATGGAAGTGTTGACCTCTATTTTGGACCAAAAGCGCCGAAAGGCTTGGAATCCAACTGGATTCCAACGGAGGACAAAGAACCTTATCCGTGGCTCCGGCTCTACGCACCCGAGGAGCCTTTCTGGAACAAGTCATTCGAGATGCCGGACGTGGAACTCATAAAGTGATTCCAGCGGCAGCAGCTTGTGAATAGAAAGCGAGCGTAATCGAGCGATGAAATCGAATATGGTGTACAGACTTCTGGTCGTTTGGACTTTGGCAGCAGTGTGGCTGGTGTCTGCTGCGTTCGCTCAGGAAGCTGACTTCGACAAACTCGCCAATCTCCCGTTCGCGGACGGCCGGCCCACGCAGGA
This sequence comes from uncultured Acidobacteriaceae bacterium, assembly GCA_963747545.1. Lineage (GTDB taxonomy): Bacteria > Acidobacteriota > Terriglobia > Terriglobales > Acidobacteriaceae > Acidiflorens. The sequence goes on from CAVVFQ010000007.1 coordinate 2,332,054, forward strand.
GGCAGCGCAAACACTGCGCGACGAACTGCTCTTCCAACGGGCGACGCAGACCTACCTCTGGGCGATGCCGTTAATCAACATGCTCGGCATGCAGGTCGGGTCCGAGAAGACCTTCGGTGCTGGTTACAACGTCCTGCCAATTTGGAAAAAACGCCTAGACGCCAAGACCCTAGTGACCACGCCTAACTCTGACGTGCTCTACGCCATGAGCTACGTGGATCTTGGGAAGGACGGTCCGCTGGTGATGGAAGCGCCGCCCGGACTGCAGGGCATCTTTGACGACTATTGGCAGCGTCCAATCCCGGTCGATGGTGGCAAGTTCTTTGGTGACATCGGTCTGGCTGGACCGGATGGCGGCAAGGGCGGCAAATTTCTGTTATTGCCGCCCGGCTATAAGGGCACGGTGCCGGAAGGTTATTTCGTTTACCGTTCAGCAACCAACAGCGTCTTCGTTTTCCTACGCGGCTTCTACGAGGACCCGAAGAATTTGGCACCCGCCGTCGAACACCTTGAACGGACAAAAATCTATCCGCTGAACGGTGAGGCTGAGGCCAAGCCGATGAAATTTCCCGATGCTTCGGGGGTCCCGGTCAACATGCTGCCGATCAGCGACGGCAGCGCGTTCGTCCAGCTCAAGCTGCTCCTGGACAAGGAGGGCGCCAACCTTGCCGGCCCCGACCGGCTCGGCGACTTGGCGGCAATCGGCATCGTCAAGGGGCAGCCGTTCACACCTGATGCGGGCACCCGGAAGGTCCTCGATCAGGCCGCGAAGACTGGGTACGAAATGAGCCGCGTACTGCTTTTCCAAAATGTTGTCGGTGGCGTGTCATATTTGATTTTCCCGGACCGTCAATGGTCCAATCCGCTGGCCAACCAGACGCCGGCGAACCCAACACCTTCTGTCAATGAGTGGCCCTGGTTGAACGCCGCGGGGATTCTGACAACTGACTCGCGGATCAACTATTTCACAGGCTACTACGCGATAAGCATTGGCATGGCCTCACGAATACCTGGCAAGGGAGCCAATTACTGGATGGCCTTTTTCGATAGCGAGGGCAAGCCGTTCGTGGGTGACAGCAACTATCGCCTGCACCTGCCGCCCAACGTCCCGGCTGCCATCTTCTGGTCGGTTACGCTCTACGACGCTGCGAACGCGTCAGGTCTCGCCAATGGCCAGCCTTTCCCCTCGCTCGGTTCGAGGGACAAGCCGGTGCAGAACGCGGACGGCAGCACGGACCTTTACTTCGGTCCAAAAGCACCGGCGGGCAAAGACGGCAACTGGCTCGCCACTGCTCCAGACCGCGGATTCTTCGCCATTCTCAGACTCTACGGCCCGACCGAAGCCGCTTTAGACAAGAGCTGGAAGCCTGGCGACATCGAGAAGGTGAAGTGAGCGAAACCGACATCGCATCCCGCAAGAATGTGCAGCAAGCCATCGCCCTAGCTCGTGGATCGCGCGGGCTGCCCACCTGAGCGGGACGGGTGTCGTCACTCTGCGTTCTGGTTGGATGGTCGGCCAACCGGAAGTGATTGTGGTCGTTGAGATGGGCATTTCTCGGGTTGCCATGTTTCGTCTGACCTAAGAAACTTCCTAGGGATTGCTGAGCCGCGTCAATCCATCCACCTTATGTTCGCCCTTATTGGACGCAGCCAAGCTTCTACGTGGTCGCCTTCTACGTGATCGCCAAAGAGGGTACAGCAATCCTGGATCTGGGGCTAGTGCGCCAGGGACTGATGCGTGCCGAGCAGGAGGCCGATGCCAGCGCGCTTGCGCAACTCTGATAGCAGCGCGTTGGCGGCGTTCAGGTAGGTGCGATTGGGATCGGAGGTATCGGCCCAGACGGCTTCGTAGACGATCTTTGCCGCTTCTTTCGTATCCATGTGGAGAGCGGCTTCCATGCGGTCGGCCTGCTGGCGCACGTCGCCGTAGCAGGTATGGCAAACGGCGGCTGGCTCGGTGGCCCCGCTGTGCTGGTGTTGCAGAACACAGCGGAACGTGGCTGCGGCGTTGATCTGAGTATGGGAAGCGAAAGCCTGTGATTTGAGCTCCTTGAGCAAACGTTCCCGTTCGTTATCGATTTGTGGGTTGGTTGCGGGTTGTGGCGCCGCAGCCGCCGCCGAATGTATCACCGGTTCGGCGGGCGAGACGCGTTCCGGGCACTTGCAAATCGGGCAGACTGGTACATCCGCGGGATAGTAGGCATGGCAGTGCGAGCAAGGCAGACCATAGCCGGCGAATTTCTTCTCCGCCTCGGACCCGAACGCCGGATGGCGCTCAGGAGTGGATAATGCCGCTCCGTTCGCCGGTTTTGGGTGTGTTTGCTGGGTTGCGCTGGTTGCCATAGACAGCCCCTTCGGCGCTGCGAGCGCCGCAATCACTTCCCACATTCTAGGTTTGTTCAGGGCTGGAGGCGACACACGTCAGTGCATGTCAAATAATGCCCGATGGTGCATCTGGGTTGCGAGTTACTGTTACTTCGAGAGTTACTTGGAACTAGTGATCAGCCGGACGACTTCCTGCATACGGGCCCGGTAGAGGTTCTCGCTGGGATCCATGCGGGAGGCGATTTCGAGTTCTCCGAGAGCCTCTTCGTAGTGGTTAAGAGCCATCAGGCAGGCGGCGAGGGAGTAGTGATTCTGGGCGCTGGGCTCGAGGCGGAGAGCCTCGCGAAATTCTTTTTCGGCGTCCGCCAGTTGTTGCGTGTTCACCAGGGCGGTGCCGAGATAGTGGTGAGCCAGGCTGGAATCGGGATTGAGCGCTACGGCTTCGCGGAGCACGGCGACGGCCTCCTGATCTCTCCCGGCAAGCAGGAGTGCCTGGCCGAGAACGCGGTGTTCGGCTGCTCCGGCGGGATTGGCGGCGATGGCAGCCTGTAACTCGTGAATGGCTGAGGGATAGTCGCGCTTGGACATGTAGGCGCGGGCCAGGCAGTTGTGACCGCCTTCCCAGTCCGGATTCTGGCGATAGAGATCCTTGAATTCGGCGATGGCGCTGTCGAAGTCTTCCTTGTCGCAAAGGGTATTTCCGAGGTTGTTGCGGACGCTGGCTTCTTCGGGTTTGAGGCGCTTGGCGGCACGATATTCGGTGATGGCTTCATCGAACTTGCTCTGATCATGCAGCACGACGCCGAGGTTGCTGTGCGCCTCCCAGAAGTCGGGACGCAGACTTAGGGCGTGGCGATAGGCGATGGCGGCGCGGCGCAAGTCCCCCTGATCGCGGTGCGTGATTCCCATGTCGAAGTAGACGTCGGCGTTGGCGAGGGAGTTGGCGGGTTCGCGCTGGAGCGACTCGTCGAATGCGTGCAGTGCGGCATCGTAGTGGCCGCCGGCGTAGAGCGCGAGTCCAAGGTAACGGTAGGCTTCGGCGTTCGCGGGATCGATGCTGAGCGCGGTGCGCGCTTCGGCTATGGCATCCTCGGCGTCGTCGGTCCGGTAAAACAAGTAGGAAAGCTGGCTATGGGTTTCGGGGAAACCGGGCATCAGGCGCGAGGACTCGGTAAATTCGTCGAGGGCCTCGTCGAACTGGTCTTGCCGGAGCAGGATGTTTCCGAGAACAAAATGCAGCAGGGCCTGGGTTGCGGCATTGCCCGCATCATCGTGAAGCAGGGCGCGGATCTTGTTTTCGGCGTCGTCGAAGTCCTTGTCGTGAACCAGAGCGGCAACCTCGGCCGCGGGAGTGGAGCAGACACAGGAGACGTGCTGGCGGCTGGCTCTCGGCCCGGGCTCGGGCGCGGCCTTCGGGTCGTCACTCTGACGCGCGAGGCTCTGGCGCGTGAGGCTCTGAATCAGGGCTGGGTCAGCTCCAGCCTTCTGCATGGCGCGGGTGCATTGGCGGTTGCATTGCGAAGTGACCGGGCAGGAAAGCAACCATGTTTCGTCCGGCGTCTGGGCCAGGCGCTGGATGCGTGCGCTTGAGATGCCTGCTGCCAGCCACAGGAAAATGGCATCGGCGGGCGTGGACGGAGCTTGTTCAGCCTGCAGGGAGCCTGCCACCAGCAAAAGCAAAAGCCAACTCAGGACACTCCGTTTCACAAGCCCTCCACCGGTTTTGGCGCGCAGAATCGCCCTGTGGCAAAAATAGACCAGTGGCGGTAACGCCGATAGGTCACTTAAGTAATTCGTTGAGGACGGGCCGAGGGCGGTGGTGGGGGTAGCGGTCGATCATGGTGGGGGCAAACAGCCTGTCCTTTGCTTCCCTCAGGATGACAATTTGTTATTGGGGCACTTCGACGACCGAACTGAGCCACTACTGACTGCCGGGATCAGTTGGAGTAGACTGTGGGGTGGTTGTGCTGCCCGGGGTTTCCGGCCGGCGCGTCCCCTGTGGAGGCTTTATGTTTGAAGGTCTGTTTCAACCGATGCACCTGCTGGTGATCTTCTTCATCGCGCTGCTGGTGTTTGGTCCCAGGAAATTACCGGAGTTGGGCAAGGGGCTGGGCGAGGGCATTCGCGCATTGAAAAATGGTATGAAGGATGACGCCAAGCCTGAAGTCAAGGCTGAAAGCAAGCCTGAGAGCACGCCCGAAAATAAAGCCTAAGCGCGCGGCGGCATCCTAAATGTTGCCTGCGTGCCCGAACTATTGCTAGTTCGGTATAATTCCAGCATCCAAATCAAATAAATTGCGGCGAGGAAAGTTCTGTGAAGCGCTTTTCTTCCGGTGGAATTCTGCCGAGTCCGCGAGCTTGCTGTCGGGATTCCATTCTGTTCTTGAATTTCTATTCTTGAATAACCCAGGAGGTTCTTGTGCATAAAAAATTGGTGGCGGGTCTTCTTTTCTTGTTATTGGCGATTCCGGCGGTCGCCGACCAGGTTGTGCTGAAGAACGGCGACCGGCTGACCGGGTCGATCACGAAGTCCGACGGTAAGTCGCTGGTGATCAAGACCGACTACGCCGGCGACGTCACCGTGAAGTTTGACGCGATCCAAAGCATAAGTTCCGCCGGTGACTTGAACGTCACGTTGGGTGGTAGAACCGTCGTGGGCCCGGTGACCACGAGCGGCGACGATGTGGTGGTCGCGACCAAAGCTGCGGGACCGGTGGAGGCTCCGAAGGCTTCGGTGACCATGCTGCGCAGCCCGGCTGAGCAGGCCGCTTATGAGAAGAGCCTGCACCCGGGACTGATGGAGGGCTGGGCTGGTGGCCTGAATCTTGGCCTGGCCGTGACGGCGGGTAACAGCGAAACCAAGAGCTTGAATATCGCTTTTAACGCCATACGCACGGGACTCCACGACAAGCTGCTCCTTTACACCAATTCGGTCTACGCGGTTAACGACAAGACCACGGCAACCCAACCCACAGCCGTAACCACCGCAAACTCGATTGGCGGCGGACTGCGCTATGACCATGATTTTTCTCCGCGCGGGTTCGGGTTTGTGAGCGGCGACTTTTTCGCCAACGCGCTGCAAGACCTGAATCTGCGGTCTATTCTAGGAGGTGGCATCGGATTTCACGCGATCAAGAACGCGGCGACCACCCTCGATCTGCTGGCCGGGTTGAACTACACGCATGAGAGCTTCGGAGGCGTTCCGAGCCCGGTTCCGCCGCCGCTCACCTACTCGTATTCCGAGAGCCTGGCGGCCTTGACGCTGGGCGATGCCTTCACGCACAAGCTTGGAAAGAGCACGCTGATCACGCAGAGTTTCTTGCTCTACCCGGACCTCAGCAACACCGGCCAATACCGTGGCACAATCAATCTGGGAACGGTCACCAAAATCAACAAGTGGCTAGGCTGGCAGAACTCGTTTGGGGATGTTTTTGACACCAACCCTCCGGCGGCGGTGCCTAAAATTGAGAGGAACGACATACAGTTTGCCACCGGTCTGAATATTTCTTTCAAACACTAGAGGCATAGTTGCGCAGGAAATTATCCGGCGCTCCACCGCCTCCGCGGACGCCGGTCGCGCTCTTATTATGTCCGTGCCGTCTGGTATATTGGCGTCTTTCGGAGGTGCTTCCATGTCTCGCAATGTGCGCTGTGGTCTGATTCAGGCGAGCAACGCGCTCAATAGCCGCTCGCTGCCACTAGTCAAGAAGGCCATGATCGACAAGCACCTGAAGCTGATCGAGCAGGCGGCGAAAAAGAAAGTGAAAATACTCTGCCTGCAGGAACTTTTTTACGGTCCTTATTTTTGCGCGGAGCAGGACATTCGCTGGTACGACCTCACCGAACGCGTTCCCGATGGTCCGACGACGCAATTGATGGAGAAGATCGCGGCTAAACACGGCATGGCGATCGTGGTCCCGGTGTATGAGGAGCAGATGCCGGGCCTGTACTTCAACACCGCCGCGGTGATTGACGCCGACGGCAAGTATCTGGGCAAGTATCGCAAACACCACATTCCTCACGTCCATCCCGGATTCTGGGAGAAATTTTATTTCACTCCGGGCGATCTGGGTTATCCCGTCTTTGAGACGAAGTTTGCGCGCGTCGGAGTTTATATCTGCTATGACCGTCATTTTCCCGAAGGCGCTCGTGTGCTTGGACTGAACGGCGCGGAAATTGTTTTTAATCCTTCAGCCACGGTTGCGGGGTTATCGGAATATTTGTGGGAACTGGAGCAGCCCGCGCATGCCGCGGCGAATGGATACTTCGTCGGTGCGATCAATCGTGTTGGCCGGGAAAAGCCGTGGAATATCGGTGAATTTTACGGCAAGAGTTATTTCTGCAATCCGCGCGGCAAGATTTTCGCTCAGGCTAGCCGCGACAAAGATGAGGTGCTGGTGGCCGATCTCGATCTCGATATGATCCAGGAAGTAAGAAGGGTGTGGCAGTTTTATCGCGACCGGCGTCCGGAAACTTATGGCGCGCTGACGACGCAGACGGGGTAGGAAGTTCCCAGTTCCCAGTGAAACCCCGCGGCACTTTCTGAGAACTGGGAACTGAGAACTTTTGTGCCGCATTATAAATATGCCCTCATCCTCATCCATCGAATCCAGTCCGCTCTACAACAAAGACCTCGCGCCCGCGACTAGCGAGCGGCGCACCTGGGGCACTTACAGCTTTGCCGCGCTGTGGGTATCGATGTCGGTCAATATTCTTACTTACATGCTGGCCGCTAGCCTGATCCAGGGAGGAATGAACTGGAGGCAGGCGGTCGCCACCGTGTTTCTTGGGAACACGATCGTGCTGATCCCGATGCTGTTGAATTCGCATCCGGGAGCGCGCTACGGAATTCCGTTTCCGGTGCTGGCGCGCGCTTCGTTCGGAGTTTTGGGTGCGAACGTTGCGGCGGTGCTGCGAGCGCTGGTGGCTTGCGGATGGTTTGGCATCCAGGCCTGGATCGGCGGCGAGGCCATCAACACTTTGTTCACGACGCTTGCGCCCGGTTGGGGGCGCGTTTCACACGGCGCGGCGATCTGCTTTCTCATGTTCTGGCTCATCAATCTGGCCGTCATTCTCAAGGGCATCGAGTACATACGATTTCTGCAGGGGATCAGCGCGCCGGTTCTGCTGGCAGTGGGACTGTTGCTGCTGGCATGGGCTTACAAGTCGGCGGGCGGATTTGGGCCTATGCTGTCGGCGCCGTCGCGCTTCGCGAGTTTTTCCGATTTTCTGAAATTCCTTATTCCGGCGCTGAATGGCACGGTCGGTTTCTGGGCTACTGTTTCGCTGAATATTCCGGACTTCACGCGTTTCGCGCGCAGCCAGCGGCAGCAGGTGATTGGGCAGGCGCTCGGGCTGCCGACTACCATGACGCTCTATTCGCTGATTGGGATCCTGGTGACTTCGGCTACGGTGGTGATTTATGGGACCGCGATCTGGGATCCGGTGCAATTGCTCAGCCGATTTCATTCGCCGGTGGCGGTGGTGATTTCGCTGCTGGCGATTCTGCTGGCTACGCTGAACGTGAATATTGGCGCTAATGTGGTTTCTCCGGCGAACGATTTTTCTAATTTGTGGCCGCGCAAAATAAACTTTCGCACCGGCGGCGTGATCACCTGCTTTATGGGAATCGCGTTGATGCCTTGGAAATTGCTCTCTGACTACGGCACATTTATTTTCGGATGGCTTGGCGGTTACGCGGCGTTCCTGGGGCCGGTGGCGGGGATTATGATCTGCGATTATTTTGTGATCCGACGGCGCGTGCTCGTGGTTGACGATCTCTACTTGCGCGGCGGCGTTTACGAATATTCGCGTGGATTTAACTGGCTGGCCGTGCTGGCGCTGGCTTTGGGAGCGGGGACGGCGCTGGTGGGATTGGTGGTGGCTCCGCTGCGCGTCTTGTATAGCTATTCGTGGTTTGTGGGGTTTGCGGTGGCGTTTGTGGCTTACTACGCGCTAATGAAGACTCGTGTGGTGACGGGGCTCCGCCCCGTCTAGGATCATCACCGAACTATGTTGGAGCAAGAACGGGAAGGGCACGGCTTCAGCCGTGCTGTCAGCGACAAAACCAACGCGCCTTTAGACGCTGAGGGAAGTCGGGCACCCTCCGGCTTACTTCTGCTTCCAGTCTGAGTAGTAAGCCCCGTTTAACTCGTACATCACAAGCTCCGAACTATTGCGCGACAATTCTGTATGCCACCTCAATGCCCCCTGGAACGTGTTCTGCAGGAAGTAGTACTCCTTGCCCGCTTCCAATTGCATTTCAAAACCGTTGGCATTTTCTGACTGAGAAACCAGCTTGTATTTCCCCGGATCAAGATACGCAATGCTGTAAGTCCCCTCCCGGTTTACTGCAATCACCTGATCGTTCGCATGCAACTTAAATTGGTTGCCGCGACCCGCGTACCAGTTCTCCAGCGCCGGACAAACAACTACTACGGTAGCTTTATCCGCTTTTACTTCCGGCAACGGATGGTTGTTCTTGTCAGCCTTGGACGCTCGTTTTGATTTCAAATCAAGGAGCGTTGTCGGATCGATGTCCTCACCTTTCTCGTCGAACTCCGGCGTTGTGACACGCGATCGGAAGAGATCGCGAGCTCTCGCTATCACCTTCTCGGACGAACCCTTCCCTGGTATTGCAAACAGAACCGGTTCGTTGTGCTCGCCGCTCTTGTACTCCAGATAGAACCAATAATCAGTTACAGGCACGCTCGAGGCGATCAGCCCAGGGAGGCCGACGTAGGCGATCGCTCCGCCCCGCATGTGACTCGTCTTTTCAAAAACCACTTTGGTGATATCGTCGTAACCGATAGCTAAGTCGTCATCACCGGAGTCGCTTTTGAACGTGAGTTTTCCACCTGCATCATCGAACTTCAAATCGCCGTCTCTATCCACCAGCAAGCGGCTATGCTGATTCTTGTGACGCCGGATCTTCACCCAACTGAACTTGACCGTTTCCGCCGCCGACCAAAGGCTTGCCAGAAGTCCTAGAACGATCAGCAGCGACCATCGTCTCATTTGCGTCAAATCCCTTCTGGTCCCTCACAAAAACGAAACAATTAGATAAAAATGTTGATGTCTCGTCGTAACTTACCGGAACTTCGCTATAAGTTCGCCGAACGGATCGGAGCCGACGTTCCATGTCCCTTCGAATGGGTTATCGAGGTCGGTCAGTACAAAGTGCGCGAAAAACAGCAGCATGGTTGTGATGGCAACCGAGACCGCTCCCAGCGCAGGGTTGCGAAACGGATAGAAGAAAAGCAGAAAAAGAATTGTCGATGCGGTCAGGGTCACGAAAAGGAATAGGGTTTGCGGCATCCTTTTTGTGCTGAGAGATAGTCTCTCGTCCCGGTGCGCACTGGCCTGATTCGCAATGTCGAGAAGCCGCTCATATACGATGCTCTCGGTATTATCCTCGGGCTTGATGTTGGTTACGCTGGAAATTACTTCGCGGAACAGCCGGTCGGTCTTCTCCGTCCCCTCATTGTTCGAGAGAGCGCTCCATTCAGTTTCTACAACCGTGCGGGCATAGATCTTTATGGCTCGCACCATGGGCTCGCGGATCGCTTCTTTCAGCCGGTCGCTGAAAAGAAGCAAATCCTTCAGAGCTCCGGACTCTTTCCGGATTTCGTTTTCGACGGAGGTGAACTGTCCCCAGATTACGTAGGTTGCGAATGCGTACACGACACTGTAGAGCGTGCCGATGATTTGAAGAAGGGTGCTAATCCCTCGGCATCGTTAAGAAAGAGCTTCTGAAAACCCAGCAGCCATAGCACGGTATACATGACCGCTGCGGCCGCGACCATCTTTATGCAACGGACGCGCGTCGCGGCAGGAATAATGTCGAAGGCCATCGCGCTCACTCCTGAAACGTAACGCACACGCCGTTGGGGTCAATCGCCGCGAATTCCTTGGTTCCCCAGGGCTTGGTTTGCAACGGACCGTTGGGATGCACCTTGCCGCCTCGTTCCTGGTATTCGGCATACAGCGCCTCGATCCCTTTTACGGCCAGACGCACCATCGTTTGATCGCCAACTTTTCGTGCCAGTGCTTTGTCAGTCATGCCGGCGATGTGCAGATAGGCGTCGCCACGGTTGATGCCGGCATAGTTCGGAGGGGTAGCGTCGCGAAAAGTCTCCTTGAAGCCGCAGACCTCGGTCCACCACTTCAGAGATTCCGTGGTGTCGGCAGCGGGTAGAACCGGGATCGCGCCTTTGATGACTGCACCCTCAATGGACATGATTTTCCCTTGACAACATGAGATATACTAGTAAGTAACAATCGCTAACTTGAGCGTCCAGCCCAGGCTTGGTTCTTGACGGGCCTGAAGTCCGGCAAAACGTTGATCTTTTGCGCTAGGTTACCTGATATTAAGATCTCGAAGGCAGATCGGCGTCTCCTAAGTTATTGTTTCTTAAAGACTTTAGCTATAAGTCATTTAAACTCAAAGACCTGGCGAGAATTTCCTCCTAACCCAATGATTCCAATAGACAGGGGGGGAGGGGGGGTACCCCTACCCCCCAGTACCAGGTAGTAAACAGCGAGTCCCGAAACGGGAACAGCAGCTAGAAGCCAGAAGCTTTCGAGAAATCCGGCAACACGTCCTTCTTATACGCTTCCAACGTATCTTCCTCATCTCCGCACATAAGATAAATATTGAACTGAGTAACTCCCGCGCGACCAAGCGCGCGAATCTTTTCAATGTGCTTCGCGGCGGGACCGAGGAGGCAGAAGCGGTCAGTCACTTCATCGGACACGAAGTTGCGGTTGCTGCTGTCTACCTCGCAGTGATGGAGGTAATCGTATTGGCCGCGGTCGCGTATATAAGAGGTCAGAGCTGGCGGAAGTTCCTCGGGCTTGTAGCGCGAAACCAGATCGACGACGTGATTCGAAACCAGAGCGGGGAACCAGCGCACGCGTTCGCGGCCGACTTTCACATCATCGGAGACCCAGACCGGCGCGGCTGCCATGATCTCGATCTTCCGCGGATCTCTGCCCACGGCTTCGGCGCCTTTTTTGACGAAGCTGACGCACCATGCGATCAAGTCGGGATCGGCGAACTGCAGGATGACGCCGTCGGCGATTCGGCCGGCTAGTTCGAGGACTTTCGGTCCGTAGCCCGCAACCCATACGGGCGGAACGCCGGCGGTGGCCCAGGTGAGGCGCGCGGTCAGGCCCTCGTATTCTGTCTCTTTTCCGCCGGTGAGATCGCGGAAGGCTTTTACTGCCTGCTCCAACTGCGCCGACTGGACCGGCTTTTTGCCCAGCACGCGCCGCGAACTGTCGCCGCGGCCAATGCCCAGTTGCATGCGTCCACCGGAGATCAAGTTCAGCGTGGCGAACAGGCTCGACGTAACCGTGATGTCTCGCGTCGCCGGATTGGTGACGCAGGTGCCGAGCCGCATGTTCCTGGTGTTGGTCGCCATGAGCGTGAGCATGGGATACGGTTCGAGCCAGAGGACGTGCGAGTCGAAGATCCACCCGTATTCGAATCCGGACGCTTCCGCCTGGCGGGTGAGTCGGACGATTCGCTCCACCGGCATGTCGGGCTTGATGGTGATGCCGAAGTGCATGGTTACTCTCTAAGATATTGTCATCCCGAGCGGAGCGAGGGATCTGCATCTTGCCGCGAACTGCAGATCCCTCGCTCCGCTCGGGATGACAATTCTATACAGGATGACAATTCTATACAGGATGACAATTCTATAAAGGTTTCGGGAGTTTAGCATAAAATCTGGGCTGCGCTGCCAGAGGAGAACACACTGCCATGGGTTTTGACACCATCATCGTGAACGGTCGCGTGGTTACTGCCACCGACACTTACTTGAGCGACGTCGCGATCAGCGGCGGAAAAATCTCCGCCGTCGGGCAAAGTCTGCCGCGCGAGAATGCAGGGAAGATCATCGATGCGGCGGGCAAGTATGTGTTTCCGGGCGGAATCGACGTGCATACCCATCTCGACATGCCGTTTGGAGGCACCACCAGCGCCGATGATTTTGAGACTGGCACGCGCGCTGCGGCTTTTGGCGGGACGACTACTTTGATCGACTTCGCCATCCAGTACAAAGGGCAAACGCTGCGAACGGCCTTTGATGCCTGGATGCAGAAGGCGTCGGGCAAAGCGGTTTGCGATTACGCGTTTCATTGCATCATCACGGATCTGGCGGACGCACAGCTCGAGGAGATGAATGCGCTGGTGCGCGAAGGCGTCACCAGCTTCAAGTTGTTCATGGCGTATCCCGGCGTGTTCATGCTGGACGATGGCAGCATTTTTAAAGCTCTGCGCGCGACCGCTAAAAACGGCGGGCTGGTCTGCATGCATGCCGAAAATGGCGGCGCGATTGACGTTATCGTGCAACAGGCGCTGGCGGAAGGGAAAAGAGCTCCGAAGTATCATGCGCTGACACGTCCTACGACGGCGGAAGCGGAAGCGGTGTCGCGCGCGATTGCGCTCGCGGAAATGGCTGGAGCGCCGCTCTACATCGTCCATTTGAGCTGTAATGAAGCGCTTGAAAAGGTGCGCGAGGCGCGCGATCGCGGGCTGCCGGTTTATGCCGAGACTTGTCCGCAGTATCTGTATCTGTCGCTCGACAACTTCGATGCGCCGGGGTTTGAGGGCGCCAAGTATGTTTTCACTCCGCCTTTACGTGAGAAGTGGCATCAGGAAAAATTGTGGAACGGATTGAAGACGGATCATCTGCAGGTGGTTTCCACCGATCATTGTCCTTTTTGTTTCAAGGAGCAAAAAGAGCTGGGCCGCGACGATTTCACCAAGATTCCGAACGGCGGTCCTGGCATCGAGCATCGCATGAGCCTGATTTATTCGGGCGGCGTCGCCGGGGGACGATTCAGCGTGAACCGTTTTGTGGAACTGGTTTCGACAACTCCGGCAAAACTCTTCGGGCTGTATCCGCGCAAGGGCACGATTGCGGTGGGCAGTGACGCAGATCTGGTGATTTTTGATCCGGAGCGCAAGCATACGATCAGCGCAAAGACTCACCACATGCGCGTCGACTATTCGATGTTCGAGGGAATTCAGGTGACGGGCATGCCCGATGCGGTGCTGTCGCGCGGGCGAGTGGTGGTGGAAGCGGATAAGTTTGTGGGACGCACGGGCGCGGGAGATTTCCTCAAGCGAGCGCTGTATTCGCAACCGTAGCCGCACGCTGGCATAGCCGAGAGGTGAGGCCCACTGCTGCGTGGTAAAATTCTTTGGTCTTTAGTCTTTGGTCTTTAGTCTTTAGTCTTTGCCCGTAGGCCCGTAGCTCAGTTGGTTAGAGCGCTACCTTGACACGGTAGAGGTCGATGGTTCGAGTCCATTCGGGCCTACCATTTTCTTGTTTCGATAATTTAACAACGTTTTCTCCACTTGCTCCACTAAGGTTGTGGCCAGAGCGCGCCCCCGAAGTCGCCTAAAGGCGGCTCCAGGCGGTGCGGTTTTTGGCATCGCTAAAGTGATGCCCTGATACGAATCGCACAGGTGGCTTCGAGGTCCGGCACTATATACAACAACATAAGGAGGATGTGTTATGCCCACGATTACCACAAAAGATGGCACAACGATTTACTACAAGGACTGGGGAAAGGGCCAGCCCATAGTCTTCAGTCACGGCTGGCCGCTGGACGCGGATGACTGGGACGGACAGATGTTGTTCTTCGGCCAGCATGGGTATCGAGTCATCGCGCACGACCGGCGCGGGCACGGCCGTTCCACCCAGACCTGGGACGGGAACGAGATGGACACCTACGCCGACGATCTGGCGGCCCTCACTGAAAAACTTGATCTGAAGAATGCCATCCATGTGGGCCACTCCACCGGCGGCGGAGAAGTTGCCCGTTACATCGGGCGGCATGGTACAAAGCGTGTCGGCATGGCGGTTTTGATCAGCGCGGTGCCGCCGCTGATGGTGAAGACGGAGAAGAATCCTGGGGGGTTGCCTGTCTCGGTTTTCGATGACCTGCAAGCCCAACTTGCGAGCAACCGGGCGCAGCTCTACAAGGACATTACGCTTCCGTTCTACGGATACAACCGGCCCGGCGCCAAGATTTCGGAGGGCATCCGGGAGCACTGGTGGTTGCAGGGGATGTTGGGAGGCGTGAAGGCCCACTACGACTGCATCAAGGCCTTCTCGCAGACTGACTTTACCGAGGACCTGAAGAAGTTCGACGTGCCGACGCTCGTCATGCATGGGGACGACGATCAGATCGTACCGATCGGTGCGGCGGGTTTGATGTCCGCGAAGATTGTGAAGGGCGCGACGCTGAAGGTATATCCAGGCTTCCCGCACGGGATGCCCACAACCAATGCGGACCAGATCAACGCCGACCTGCTGGCGTTCATCAAGCGCAGCCAGCAAGTCGCAGCGTAACCGGCTGGTGGCCCGGCCATTCGCATTGCCGCGGAGGCCGGGCGCTATGCCGTCGTTTTCACGGGATCCGCGGTGGATTTGGGATCTCGGCTGCGAAGCGCAGTGGTGGACGGGCGAGGACGCCCGTCGCTCCACGGGCTAGGACGGCCGTCACTCCTCGGGCAAGGTCGCCAGAATATCTTGGTTGACAAAAGCTATAAAACGAAAGTAAAAGGAATGGTTCGTAATATTGCATTGAAAGCGCAGTTCCATAATCCGAAGGTTTGCCTGGGTCTGTTGCGGGCGAACGGTCGGGTTTAGCGTCCAGGAGACTCGCCATGCCGAACCGTTTCCCCCGTCTGCACGTTGTCTCATCTTTCTTGCTTCCGGCCTTCTTTCTTGTTCTCACCCTTAGCGTGGCGACGCCACTGTGGGCGCAGAAGGATGCCGGAGCTATTGTCGGCCTGGTGCGCGACCCGAGTGGTGCGGTGGTAGCGGGCGCCAAGGTCACGGTGACCGACGTCGATCACGGTACACAGTTGACCCTCTCCACCAATGACGCGGGGGAGTACGTGGCCAGCCCGCTCAGAGTTGGACATTACACGGTTACGGTCGAGAAGCAGGGATTCAAGAAGGCGGTTGCCGGTCCGGTGGAGGTGAACATCCAGGATCGCGTCGGGGTGGATTTGAAGCTTGAGACCGGCGTGGCGACGGAAGTGGTCACGGTCACGGGGCAACGGGCACAGCTCGAAACCGAAACCTCGGATCTTGGCCAGGTGGTGGATGCCCAGCGCATCAACTCGCTTCCCCTGAACGGGCGCAACTATGCGCAACTCGCTTTACTCGGCGCCGGCGTCGCTCTCTCCGAGCCCAATTCGCGCGTCGAAACGACTTACGGCTTCAGCGCGAACGGGGCCCGCTCACTGCAAAATAACTTTTTGCTCGACGGCATCGACAACAACGCGAACCTGGGCGACGTGCTCAACGGCGCGGCGTATGTGGTGCAGCCCGCGGTGGACGCCATTGCCGAGTTCAAGGTCGACACCAACGCCTACAGCGCTGAGTTCGGCCGCGGGAACGGCGCCATATTGAATGCCGTCATCAAGTCCGGTACTAACCAGATCCACGGCGACCTGTGGGAGTTTCTGCGCAACCAAAAAGTTGACGCTATCAACTACTTCGACACCAGCCAGCAGCCTTACCATCAGAACCAGTTCGGCGCTACGCTGGGCGGGCCCATCATCAAAAACAAGATGTTCATTTTCGGAGACTACGAAGGCCTGCGGGTTAGCCAGGGATTGCCGCAAGTGTCCGTGGTGCCCACGCCGGCCGAAGTTGGTGGGGATTTCTCCGCGTTTCTCCCCTCGGTTCTGAATTCGACGACCGCGACAGGGGTTCTGGATTGCAGCGGCAACCCCACGTATCCAGGAGAGATCTTCAACTCTCGTCTGGCAGAAAACAACTACGCGGGCAACGCCAACGGATACTGCGGCGTCCCCATCGGGACCACCCTTGCCGGCGTGCCCACCAACATCTTCACCGGCAACAGCGGCACTAATACCGTTATTGACCCGCTCGGCGCCGGACTAGCCGCACTGTTTCCAGTACCCAATGACACAACGCTCTGTATCAATTGTTTCCTTTCCGATCCCAAAGGCACGGAAACGGAGAACAAGTTCGATATTCGCTATGACTACACCATCGGTGCCAAAGATAATTTTTTCACCCGCTTCAGTTACGGCAACGACAGTAAGTTCCTGCCCTCTCCTTTCAATAACTACCTCGACGGCGGCGGCTTTCAGGATGGTTACAGCCAAAATGTTGCCGAGGGACTGGCGGCCAGCGAGGTGCACTCTTTCAGCAACAACCTGATTAACGAATTGCGCTTCGGCTTCAATCACCTCACTTCCCACCGCTTCAATCTGAACTACAACATCAACGTCGCGCAGCTGATCACGCCCCCATTCCCCGGAGTTCCATACACAGCGGGCCAGAACGTCGGCGGCCTGCCTTCGATCAGCTTCACCGATGGCACGACAGGCATTGGCAGTTCCGGATACCAGCCCGCGCTCGAACACCAGCACAGCTACGTTTTTAACGAAAACCTGAACTGGGTTCGCGGGCGCCACGCCATGAAGTTCGGCACCGAACTTCGTTTCGAACAGTTCACGATATTAGAGCCGGCCCAGGCTCGCGGCTCTATGTCCTTCGGCAATGACTTCACCGACAACGCGGGCGACCCCGGCTCCGGCGGCGAGTCTTTCGCCACCTTCCTGCTCGGCATTCCCGACGGTGGAGAGATTACCAGCCTGAACAACATCATCTATAACCGCCAGATTTACGCGGTGTATGCTCTCGACGACTTCAAGGTAACGCCGCGGCTCACCCTGAATCTGGGTCTCCGCTACGAACTGTTCACCACCATCAAAGAGGCGAACAACCTGCAGGGCACGTTCGATTTCGCCACGGACTCGGTGCTCGTTCCCAGGGGACAAAACGCGACTTATCCGCCGGGAGCCACGCTGGCCGATGAGCTTCCCATTGTTAACAACGGTTCGACCGGACTCATCAGTCCCGACACCAACAATTTCGCTCCCCGCGTTGGACTGGCCTACCAATTGGGCGACAAGCTCGTTTTGCGGGCCGGCTACGGAGTCTTTTATGGCGGGCAGGAAAACGGCCCATTCTCGAACCCCAGCCCCGGGTTCAATCCTCCATTCTTTTCCTCGGAGTCGTTCTCCCCGAACTGTACAGCGCCCTCGGCGAATCCTACGGGCGGTCAGACTGATTGCTCGATCTCGGCCGCCAACAACGGTGGCTTGCCACTCAACTTCCTATATCAGGGTTTTCCCACCAATTCGCTGAGCAATCCAAATACTCCGACCCTATACTCCATCTCCCCGAAGCTGGTCACGCCCTACACGCAGCAGTGGCACATGGGACTGCAGTATCAATTGCCTGCCGACACCGTTCTCGAAGTTTCCTATGCCGGCTCCCGCGGATTGAAGCTCTTCGCTTTCTACAACGGCAATCAACCCGTTCCAGTTGCCGATCCGACGGATCCTCTCGCTCCTCGGCGTCCCGCAGCTAATAACAACTGGCCGGGAGCTGCTGGTCCATGCGACAACAATCCTGCCAACGACTACGCGAATGCAGCAAACTGCAATCCCGCGCTCGACACCGACATCGCCACCTTCCGCTCGAATACGCAATCGAACTACAACTCTTTGCAGGTTCGCCTGGAGAAGCGCTACTCTCACGGACTCCAGTTCGAGGCGGCTTATACCTTCGCGCACTCCCTCGACAACGCTTCCAGCGCCAGCCTGGGCTCGGTGAACAACGGCGATTTCCTCGACCAGCGCTACCCCAACCAGAACTACGGCAATTCCGACTTTGACGTGCGCCAGCGCTTCGTTTTCAGCTATATCTACGACTTACCCTTCGGTCGCGGCAAAATGTTTGCCGCAAATGCTTCCGGCCTGGTAAACCAGATTGTCGGCAACTGGCAAATGTCGGGCGTCTTTTCCACTGCCACCGGCAATTACTACACCGCTACTGACATTGTTCCGGTCTCCAACACCACTTGCGGCGGTTTTGTCGGCTACCAATGCGCACGCCCCACCATCATCGGCAATCCCAACGCCGCGCCCTGCGTCCCAGGGACACTGTTTAATACCTGTGCTTTTGGGCCGAATAATGTCCAGGGAACGTTCGGCGACGCCCCACGCAACGACATCGTGGGCCCGGGGTACACGGAGTGGGACACCTCGCTGGTTAAACAGTTTCCGATTTCGGACACAAAGCGATTCGAATTCCGCGCGGAATTCTTCAACATACTCAACCACGTGAATTATCTGTTTTCACCGTTTGGCGGGATCAGCATCGAGCCCATCCCCCTGGAATTTGATCCGAATAACATCAATAGCGTGACGGCCCCTCATTCGAGCGCCTTCGGGTACCCAGTGGCAGCGCGTGCGCCTCGACAGATTCAGTTCGCGCTGAAGTTTTATTTCTGACAGGAAAATAGGACAGGACGAAAAGTGACTGGTGGGTAGTTTCTTAAGCTCGCGCGGCTTCAGGCACAAGACCGTCTAGCGCGAACGGATCGGTCGCGATTGGTGATAACATGCCTCCGCGAAAGGAGACACCGTGTCTCAACGAGTCCGCCCTCTCAGCTTTTTTCTGCACTTCTTTTTTCTGCTTTTCTTTCTTCTGCTTTTCCCTCTCGGCAGCGTCGCTCAGGAAAATGGTGATCGGCTGGAGCCTATGGATGTATTCCGGGTTCAGGTTTCTTCCGATCCGCGAATCTCTCCTGACGGCAAGCGCATTGTTTACGTCCGTCAGTCTGCGGAGATCTCATCCGATCATCGTCTCTCCAACCTTTGGATCGTCAATTTCGATGGCTCCGAACATCGTCCGCTGACTACCGGCAGTTATGGCGACACTTCCCCGCGCTGGTCGCCGGATGGCACTCGTCTGGCCTTTGTTTCCGACCGCGATGGCAAGTCTCAACTCTATGTTCGCTGGATGGATTCCGGCCAGACGGCGAAACTCACTGACCTGGAAAATGCTCCGGCTGGAATTTCATGGTCTCCTGATGGAAGGCAGATCGCGTTCACCTCGCTGGTCTCGGCTGCGCCTCCGAAAATCGCCACGCTTCCGGCCGCGCCCGAGGGCGCCAAATGGGCCGACGCGCCGAAGGTCTATGAGGACCTCATCTACCGTTTCAATGGCCCGGGATATCTGAAGCCCGGCTATTCGCAAGTTTTCGTGGTGGCTGCCGACGGCGGCGCGCCGCGGCAACTCACCAGCGGCAACATCCCCCATGGCCCGAGTGAAGGCGGGTTTGGCGGCTCCTATGCCTCATGGGCTCCGGATGGAAAATCGCTCATCTTTTCCATGAATGGCACCGCAAACTACGAGTACGAGCCTCTCCACACCGAACTCTTCGAAATCCGCGTCGCTGACAGCTCGCTCACGCAACTGACGCATCGCAACGGTCCCAACGAGTCTCCGGATATTTCACCCGACGGCAAACTCATCGTCTACATCGGCTTCGACGACCGTTACCAGGGCCACCAGACGACTTATCTATACGTGGCCAACCGCGATGGCAGCAATCCTCACCCGGTGACTTCGAAACTTGATCGCGATGCGGCCGACCCGCGCTGGTCGGGCGACGGCAAAGGCATCTTCTTCACTTATCACGATCAGGGCGACACCAAACTCGCCTACTTGCATCTGGACGGTTCGCCCAAGGTTATCGCCGAGCATCTCAATTTTGGCGCCAATTTCAGCATCGCGAAGAACGGCTCCTTCGCCATCCAATACGACACGCCCTCCGATCCGGGCGACGTTGCGGCCGCTTCTCTTGGTGATCCCAAAGTTAATGTTCTTACTTCGCTCAATCGCGAGCTTTTTACTGCTAAGAAGCTGGGCGCGGTTGAGGAACTCTGGTATGAGTCTTCCTTTGATCAACGAAAAATCGAAGGCTGGATTATCAAGCCGCCTGATTTTGACGCCGCCAAAAAGTATCCGCTTATTCTGCAGATTCACGGTGGTCCGTTTTCCGATTACGGCGATCGTTTCGACCTCAACGCACAAATCTGGGCGGCCAAGGGCTACGTGATTCTCTACACCAACCCACGTGGCAGCACCAGTTATGGCGAAGAGTTCGCCAATCTTATCCACCACGCGTATCCAGGCAACGATTTTCAGGATCTCGACTCCGGCGTCGACTCGATTCTCGCCAAGGGCTACATCGACAAAGACAACCTCTTCGTCACCGGCGGCTCGGGCGGAGGAGTTCTCACCTGCTGGATGATCGATCACACCGACCGTTTCCGCGCGGCCGCCAGTCTGTATCCGGTCATCAACTGGTATAGCTGGGTGCTAACGTCTGATTTGCCTGCGTTCGGCACACAATACTGGTTCTCGGGGAATCCGTGGGATTACACCGAGGACTATATGAAGCGCTCGGTAATTTCTCTGGTGAAAAATGTGAAGACGCCTACCCTGCTGATGACCGGTGAGGAGGATTTCCGCACTCCGATATCGGAAGCTGAGCAGTATTATGCGGCGCTCAAGCTGCTTAAAGTCGAATCGGCTCTGGTGCGTTTCCCTGGCGAGCCGCACGGGCTTAGCCGCCGGCCGAGCCATCAAGTCGCCAAGGTTGTTTATACCCTCAACTGGTTCGAGGCGCACCGCAAGAAACCGTAATCTTGCTCCCATGACTCTGAAACCGAGTGTCTTCGGCGATACAGGCCTTGGCATGAACGACGCGATCACCCGTCGGGATTTCTTCGGTTCTGCGCTGTTGGCGTCGGGGGCGCTCTTGCTCAAATCAATTACGCCTGCGGAACTGCTTGCGGCTGGAGTGGCTGCCGACGAATTTACCGGTTATGGCGGGGTGGGCGAATACAGCACGTCCAACGGGAACACCCTGGCCGTCATGCAGGCGGGGCATACCATCCGCGATGGCGTTTATGATCCGCTGCCCAAGGACGTTATCGATACTGGGGAGGCTTACGACTGTGTCATCGTCGGTGGCGGGATCAGCGGGCTGGCTGCTGCTCTGTTTTTCCAACGGCAAGCACGGCCCGGCATGAAGTGCCTGGTTCTTGAGAACCATCCGATCTTCGGCGGCGAAGCGAAGCAAAATGAGTTCCTGGTGGATGGCAAGCGGCTGATCGCGCACCAGGGCTCGGCTATTTATCAGCTTCATTCTCCGGATAGCTTTATCGCCCAGTTCTACGACAGCATTGGTTTGAAAGCACAGAAGCTCGACTATCAAGAATGGGCGGGACCTGAGCCGGAGATGCCGCTTTCTCAAACTCCTTATGAAGCGGTCGGCCTTGAGCATGGGCAATACGGATTCTGGTTCGGGGCACGGTTTGGTCAGAAGCCCGGGATGTGGTTGATCGATCCGCTGGGGAAAAATCTTAAGGGCGCTCCCGTGTCCGAGGCAACGCGGACGGAGTGGCTGCTTTGGCTGAAGGGCACGCCGGTGGCGGGAGATCGATTCGTCCATCCTAAGGTGGAAGGGGACGCGGTTTCTCGCTACCTTGATTCGATCACGCTGGAGCAGCATTACATGGAGCGGTTCGGCTTGAGCCGGGAGACGGTGCGGACGTTTCTCTCTCCGGTGGAGGGCGGCGGCGCGGGTCTTGGCCCTGACGCTCTCTCGGCATACTCGGATTATGCGTTCGAAATGCTGCATCCCTTGACCGGCGAAGGCACGAGAGACCAGATGTTCCCGGGCGGCAACACGACCATTGCAAGGTTGATGGTGAAGAGCCTGATTTCGGGGGCGCTTGATAGTGCAGGCGTCGGCGACGACACTGTGACGGCGGTTACCGTCAACAACGTCAACTTTGGCGCGCTCGACGATCCGAACAACGGCGCCAGGGTTCGGCTATCGTCGACTGCGATTTCCGTTCAGCATGACGGCGAAGCTAGCAAATCCAGTTCTGTGAGTATCTGCTACCTCAAGGACGGCAAGATATATCGAGTGAAGGCGCGGTCGGCCGTCCTGGCGGGAGGAAGCTGGACCACCAAACACATCGTGCGAGACCTTCCGGAATCACACCGCGCGGCGTATGCGGAGTTTCACCGTTCTCCTTGCATGATGGCCAATGTTGCGCTGAGGAACTGGCGATTTCTGTGCAAGATGGGGGTGAGCGGCTGCCGCTGGTTTGAAGGAACTGGTAACTATATGGAAGTGTGCAAACTGGCGCTTACCGGCGTGGCGGATTCGAAGATCGGTCCGGACTCTCCAATTGTCCTCTCCGTGAAAATTCTGTATTCGCATCCGGGCTACTCAACCGAGGAGCAGGGTAACCTCGGACGTGCGGAATTGCTGGGGACGTCTTTCAGGGATTATGAGAGGCGAATCCGCGAACAATTCACCGAAATGTTTGCAGCCTATGGTTTCGACGCGAAGCGGGATATCGCGGGAATCATCCTCAATCGGTGGGGGCATGCGTATCTTAGCCCGCAGCCGGGTTTTTTCTTCGGACGGGAGGGCCGGCCCGCGCCGCGAGAAATTCTGCGCAACGCTCCATTTGGCCGGATCGCGTTTGCGAACACCGATCTCGCCGGGGCGATGGACCACCGCTATTCGATACTGGAGGCTCAGAGAGCTGTGCGACAGCTTTTCGCGAGGGAGCTGGCTGCTTCAAGAGCCAGCTACTGTGGCGTCCCAGAAATAGGCAGCATGCTGAAACTGCCTGATCAGGAATGAAAGCCGCTCAAAACACAAGGTCCCTCCACTCCGCTTCGCCCCGGTCGGGATGACAGGGTAATTTCGCGAACTCATTTCACGAGAGCGGGTGGCGACCCGGCGGGCGTCTTGGCATCGAGATGATCTCTCATCTGCTGCCACGCGTGCCTTGCCTCTTCCACGGAACCTTCATCTTCGATGGTGGTTATGTCACCGGCACTCCGATCCTGGGTGACGGCTTTCAGCACTCGTCGCATGATTTTGCCACTGCGCGTCTTGGGCAGCATCTCGACGAAATTCAAATCGCCGATTACGGCAATCGGTCCGAGTTCGTGGCGCACTTGTTCCACCAGGGCTTTCTTGAGCTCCTCCGATGCGGTGAATCCTTGCTTGAGCACCACAAAGGCTGAGATCACTTCGCCGCGGAGTTCGTCGGCGCAGCCTACCACTCCGGACTCTGCGACGGCGGGATGGGTGAGTAGCGCGGTCTCCACTTCGATGGTGCCGATGCGGTGCCCGGCAATATTAAGGATCTCGTCGGCGCGGCCGGCGAACCAGACGTAGCCGTCATCGTCGATGTGCGCTGAATCTCCGCTGTAATAGACGTTGCGAATGATCTGCCAGTAATCGCGACCGTAGCGTTCTTTTTCTCCCCACAACGCCGGCGTCAAGCCGGGGAAGGGACGGCGGATCACCATGATGCCTTTTTCATTGGCGGCGCAGGGCGTGCCGTCCAACTGCACCACGGCGGCGTCAATGCCGGGCATGGGAATGGTCGATGAGCCGGGTTTGATTGGGAGCAGGCCAAGCCCAAACGGATTGCCGAACACGGGGCCGCTGGTTTCCGTCTGCCACATGTGGTCGATGACTGGAATTTTGTCCTTGAAAATCTTCTTCTGCAGCCATTCCCAAGCGGGCGCATTGAGCACTTCGCCGGCGCAGAAGACCCGCTCCAGGTAATCATGATTGGTCTTGAGCAGCGGCGCATCTCCGTAACGCATCAACATGCGGACGGCGGTCGGTGAAGTAAAGATGCCGGTGACGCGGAACTCTTCGATGGCCGCTCTCCAATTTGTTTCCGGAGCGGGGTAATCGAGCGCGCCTTCGAAGGCTACCGTGGTGGCTCCGGCGATCAACGGCGCGTAGACAATGTAACTGTGACCCACGATCCATCCGATATCGGAGGTGGACCACCACACGTCGGTTGGCCGGAGGGCGAACAGCCACTTGCCCATGCTGTGGATGTGAACCTGATAGCCACCGTGCGTGTGGACCGCCAGCTTCGGGGTCGCGGTTGTGCCGGACGTGGCGAGGATGAATGCCGGTTCATTGGCTTCCATCTCAACATAGGCGCTGGAGTGACCGTCAGCGCGGCTGAGGAACTCATCCCAGGACACATCTCGTCCCGAAGTCCATGGGAGTTCTGTTCCTGCCCGTTTCAGCACGATGACGTGCTCGACTTCACTTCCGGTTTGCAGGACTTCATCGACGATCTCTTTGAGGCGAGTCTCTTTACCCTTGCGGTAGGTCACGTCGGCGGTGAAAACGAGGCGTGATCCGCTGGCGCGGATGCGGTCGCCCAGCGCTTTCGCGCCAAAGCCGGCAAAGACCACCGAGTGAATGGCGCCTATGCGAACCGTTGCCAGCATCAGGATGATGGCTTCGGGGCAGGTGGGCATGTAGATGGTGAGGCGATCGCCTTTCCGGATGCCCAGGCCACGCAGCGCCGCCGCCGCCCGCTCCACTTCGTAAAGCAGCTGAGCATAAGTAAAGATGCGCCGCTCACCGCGCTCATTGAGATAGATCAGCGCTGTGTGGCCGCCCCAACCGCGTTTAACGTGGTAGTCGAGGGCGTTGTAGGCGAGGTTTGTCCGTGCTCCGACGAACCATTTGAATGTCGGCGGAGTCCAGTCGAACACGCGGTCCCACTTGCGAAACCAGGGTAGCTGGTCGGCGGCGCGTCCCCAAAAAGCGTCGGGGTCTTCTTTGCCTTCGGCGATCCACTTCTGCACAATCGGGTTGACCAGGCTCATTTGCGGTCTCCACAAGCCAGTAGGTTTGGCGCCGTGAATTTTACTCTGTTTATGGACCGGTCGTCCGGGCCACGGATCAGAGCGTAGTGGCCCAGCGGCTGAACAGGATGCTGAAAAACTCGGTTTCCGTGTCCAACCCCTAAAGGGGCCTGAATTCGAAGAACTTATGGCATCGCTAAAGCGCTGCCCTGATACGAAACTTGTGTTTTTCAGCAAACTGCAAAGCCGCTTCCGATTATGGGCATTTGCGGCACCCTTCGGCCCGTTCCGGGCAGGCTCTGAAGTCGTGCCCTTTCTATAGAAATCGAAGCTGAACACCACCGATCACAGCATAGCTTGCCGGTAATGTCTTGATTCGGAACCTCTTAAGTCAACACCTCCGTGCCCTAATTCCTTGACAGTCCCTACAAAAACGAACTAGCGTCCGTTCCATAGTTCTGAGCGAAGGCTTGTGCCGAGCCGGAACCAGGAGGAGACCGTCTATGTTGAAGTTGAAAAACTGGCTATCGAGCCTGTTAGTGTTGGCCATAACTGCCTTGCCCGTGATGGCGGGAAACGACGCAAAAACGGATGGAAATGCAGCGAACGGAACCGGCGCCGGAGCTACTGCGGCTGCGGCCAGTCCGGCTCCAAGTCCGGCACCCAGCCCCAGCCCAAGCGTAGGATTGGGTGCGGCCACGGGCGATGCGAATGTCACGGCATTGCTCGGTGTGCTGGTGATGAAAGGCGTTCTGGCTCCTTCAGAGGCGAACGCTATTCGAAATGCGTCGCCCGCAATGCAATTTCAAGCTTTGGTCCAAGTGCTGGCGCAGAAAGGTGTAGTGAGCGCGGCGGATTTGGCAGTGGCCGCAAATCCTGCTCCGCAGCCCGCAGCCGTAGCTGCGGCTCCTGAGCCCGAAAATGAGGGTATGTCCTCCTCGGCGACCGTGGCGGAAGGCTCGCCGCAACAAACCCAGCCGGGGCCGGGGCAACCTGTCCCGTCGCGGGTAGCGGGCGAGTTGCCGCATATTCCGCCTTCGGTAGTAACGGCAGTGACTCCGGTTCGCGTGTTCCCGGTCGATGCCCCGAAGACCGGTGGCCTAGCTGGCATAAAAGCGGGCCCGATCACGCTTGCGCCTTACGGCTTCGTCAAGGCGACGGTCGTCCATGACAGCAGCGACCCCGATGGCGATGACTTCCCGTTTCCTGGAATATGGCTGAATTCCGGGAATATTTTGAGCACCGGCCCGACCAAGGATCCAGAGGTTCACGTCAAGGCGCGGTCCACGCGCTTTGGGCTCAACCTCGAATGGCCGGACATTTCGAAGAACATCACGCTGACCGGCAAGATCGAGGGCGACCTCGAAGGCAACTTCAGCGAAGTCGACAACCGCGACGTTACCTCCATCCGCAGCAATATGCCGCAACTGCGTTTGGCCTTTGTCCGGCTCGATTGGCATGCCAGCGACCATACCGACATTTTCTTCGTGGGTGGACAGGACTGGACGCTTTTCGGATCGGGCGCATTGATGAATATCGTGGAAACGACGTTCAACGGCGCATTTTGGGGCAACACTTACGGCCGTTCGCCACAAATGCGGGGCGGATTCATCCAGACGCTGAGTCAGCAACACCATGTCAACCTCGAGGGTCAAGGTGGGATCATGATGCCGAGCTCAGGTCAAATCCTGAAACTCGGTTCGCTTGAACTCGCTGGCCAGCTCGGACAAGGCGAGCGTGAAGGCGCCGACTCTGACCGTCCCGAGTGGGAGGGCAGAGTGGCTTTGAGTTACCAGCTTGACCCGGCCCCGGGTGTCGCACCAGCACAGATCGCGCTGGCTGGATTCCGTGGCTCGCGCACATCGATCGCTTACAATTTGTCCGCGGTCGGTGCATCCGCGCCGTACGCGGAAATGTGTGCGACAACCAACTACTGCACTACCTTCCCCAACGGCTTTGAAGCTTCCAGCCACATGTGGGGCGGTCAGATCGTGGCGCAGATCCCCACGCGGTGGTTCACGGTGGTTGCGACCGCCTACAAGGGAGGCGACTTGCGCTTCCTCCTCGGTGGCCAACTCAATACTTTCGCCACCGATGTGGCCGGGCTGGATCCCGCAAGCTTAGAGGGGCCGATGCCCACTCTCGATGGCGGTCCGCTGCTTGCTGCCGGTGGCGCTGTACTGGGTTGCCCGATAGGCGACTTTACCCCCGGAGTAGTCGGCGGAACGTGCAGCGTCGCGCCTGTGGTGGCTCCGCAGCAGCCAATCCGCTCCTTTGGCGGGTTCGTCCAGCTCGGGCTACCGCTTTCACGGTGGTTTAACGCCGATCCGAAAGGTCACAATGCGGGCTGGCAACTTCATTTCACCGTCGGCAAGGACCAGGTGGTCAATCGTGACCTGAATAATCCTGGCTATGTTGGAGCCTATAACGGTGGCGGCACCGCCCCATTGCCGCTTTTGATGGGCAAGACTGCGATCGGAACCCTGTACTACAAACTCAATACCTGGGCAACGTTCGCCTTCGAGCAGTCGGTCTATGCCAGCCGTGGCTTGGACCATGCCAACATATACACAATTGCTGGAACTTCATCCAACGAATGGCAGGATCACCGGACCGAGTTCGGACCGATCTTTACGTTCTAGACCAACGTTCTAGACCAACACGTTGCTAGACCAACCTTCCATCCCAGCGGGCCCAAAACCGGGCCCGCCTGGGGGCCTGGCCGGATGATTGAAATGGCTGGTGCAGATTGAGGGGGCGAGCTAGCGAAGAAAGGGGGGCCGATTCACTCGGGCGATGGTCCGCAGGTGAGTTTATCCAGCCAATCCTCCACCTTGCGTGGAAAACTATTCTGCGGGAAGTTATTGCGCGAGACCAGCCAAGGGAGCACAATGTACCGGATTTGCGAAACCACTTCCAGAATCGTTTTGGAAAAACCGGTATACGACAGATGGATCCGAGGTGCCTGGAGGAGTTAGTTTGATGAGTATGCGTAGAATGGCGGTCTTATACGCGCAGGTAGGCCTCCTGTTGCTGGCCGTGTTTGCCCACGCCGCGTCGCGCAGCAAAGATATACAGATCAAGGTTCTGGATTCTGAAACTAAACAGTTCAACGATGACAACAACGGTGTTCCCTTGAATTGCGACCAACTCACCTTCGACGCGTATTGTCGCTCCACTAGGAACCCGCCAATGATCAGTACCTTGCTGGTGCAGGCAGGTGACGGGCCCCCGTTCCGTATCAGATGCACGATTGAGTCCAGAAATTCCCAGTGCACACCGTTCGCCAAGGGCGAAACTTTCGACGCCCGAAGAGAGAAACACGGCCTTACCGTGTATTACGTGGATGACAAGGGCCGGGCGCGAAAGCAGTTTTATACGTTCGTAGACTCGGGTGGAAAGGCCGGTCCGCCGCCGGTTGTGGCCGCAGCTGCAATTCAGCCAATTCCGGCCGCTAAGGATGCGGGGCAACCCCAGGTTGCGCCAGCCCAGCACCGTGCGGCGGCGGCGCAGAACTCACCGGCACCCGCGGCAGCCGCTCCCGTGGCTGCAATGGCTCAGAGTTCACCGGCGCCGGCGCCAGGTCCGCCGCCTGCCTCCACTCAGGAAGCTCTCACGGCGAAGGTACGGTGCAATTTCAGTTCGACACCTCCCGGTGCGGAAATCACCGTCGACTGGAGGTATGTCGGCAGCACGCCGTCGGAGATCAGCCTTCGTCCCGGGACGCACATCGTAGTCATTTCCATGCAGGGATTTGACGAGTGGAAGCGGGAGCTGACGGTGGCGGCGGATTCAGCGGTAAATGTGACGGCTAATTTGCAAAAGACGCAGCCCTGAGCTGGCTTCAGGATATAGGACAAATTTGCGCTTCTGCCTGAGGCTGGACCGGCGTATGATATCGCGCGAAAGCGGTCATATGTTGGGCAGGGCCGTCGGGCAGGGCCATCGACAAGAACCAGCCGACAGTTGTTCGCCGTGCCCGTGCTGGCCGAGATTTTTGCGGACACCGTGCAGGGACGAGTGCTGCGAGAGATCCAATTGCAGGGTGGTGCAGCAGAAAAATATAACTGACAAACGGAGGAAGGTATGGCGAATGCCGCGCAAGTGGCGGGAACGGGTAATGCAGAATACAGCATCTGGCGCGTGATCATGGCCTCTTCTGTCGGCACCATGATCGAGTGGTACGACTTCTACATTTTCGGCAGTCTGACTGCCATTCTGGCCTTGAAGTTTTATCCACCGGGCAACGACACGTTCGCCTACCTCGCTTATCTCGCGACCTTCGCGGTCGGCTTCCTGGTGCGTCCGTTCGGCGCATTGTTCTTCGGGCGCATCGGAGACCTGGTCGGACGCAAGTATGCGTTCATCGTGACCCTCTCCATCATGGGGCTTTCGACCTTTATCATCGGCCTGTTGCCGTCCTTCAAGACGGCAGGCTGGTTCGCACCGGTCGTGCTGCTGTTGATCCGCATCCTACAGGGGCTGGCACTCGGCGGAGAATACGGCGGCGCTGCGGTTTACGTGGGCGAGCATGTCCCCGACAATAAACGCGGCTTCTACACCAGCTTCATTCAGATCACAGCCACGCTGGGTCTTTTCGTCTCGCTCATCGTGATTCTGGTTACGCAAAACTCGATGTCCAAGGAAGAGTTCGCTGATTATGGCTGGCGCATCCCCTTCCTGGCCTCCGCCATCCTGGTGATCATCTCGCTCTACATTCGCCTGAAGATGAAGGAGTCGCCGATCTTCGCGCAACTGAAGGCCACAGGGATGACTTCCACCCAACCGCTGAAGGATGCATTCACCAAGTGGACGAATCTGAAACTGGTCCTGATTTCGCTTTTCGGAGCGACGGCGGGGCAGGGCGTGGTCTGGTATACCGGGCAGTTCTACGCTCTGTTCTATATGCAGACGGTACTGAAGGTGAATGTGAAGACGGCCAACATCGTGGTCGCCATCGCGCTTCTGATCGGGATGCCGTTCTTTACGGTGGTGGGAGCGCTGTCTGACCGGATCGGCCGAAAGAAGCTGATGATGGCGGGCTGCCTGCTTGGCGTTCTTACCTATATCCCGATCTACAAAGCCATGGAGCGCGCCGCGGGCAACAATGTGGTCACGGTGAAATCCAGCCGCAACAAAGTGACGGGCGCGATCGGACTCACGGCGATGACCACGGATGCGACTGGGGCGCTGGTCCCTGTCAAGGAAGCCGTGAATCCCAATACCACCATGTTGGTGCTCCTGATCTTCATTCAAGTACTGTACGTATGCTTGGTTTACGGCCCGATTGCCGCGTACCTGATTGAGGCGTTCCCGGCGAAGATTCGCTACACTTCGCTTTCTTTGCCTTATCACATAGGCAACGGCGTGTTTGGCGGGTTGTTGCCGTTGATCGGCCTCTCGCTAGTCGCCGAAACCGGAAATATTTATGCCGGCCTCTATTACCCGATGATTGTGGCCGGCGTGACGTTTATCGTGGGAAGTCTCCTGCTGAAAGAGACCCACGGCGTGCGTATTTGGGACGAAACGGCGGGGAAGGCCGCTGTGCCGGCGGATTGAAGATTGATCAATCTGGTGTTTGCGGGACCTGCCCGTGAACGCCCTAATGTATTACTCCGCTCCTCATTCCCGGGTTTCGGGGGCGGAGCCCAACCCTTGACTCCGCCAGCGGCGCAAGCTGCTGGCGGAGACGTTTTAGGCCGTAATACAATCAGCAGTCTAGATTCAGCGATCCAAGATCAGCAATCTAAGTTCAGCAATCATGAGGCAACCGAAATGGCGGAAATACGTCCAAGAACACACGTGGTGAGCGAGACCACTGAAGCTCAGATCGCCGTCCATTGGCGCGAGGAGGAATACTACTATCCTTCGGCCAAATTTGTTGGGCAGGCGAATCTGAGCGATCCCGATGTCATAGAGCGTTTCAGCGAGAAAAATTTTCCGGAATGCTTCCGGGAGTACGCCGATCTGCTGACCTGGGACAGGTACTGGGAAAAGACGCTCGATACCAGCGATCCGCCGTTCTGGAAGTGGTTCGTGGGCGGCAAGCTCAACGCCTCGTACAACTGCGTGGACCGGCACCTGTCCAAGTACAAGAACAAAGCTGCGCTGATTTTTGTCGCCGAGCCCGAATCGGAAGCGCCGGTTTCCGTCACCTACCGCGAACTCTATGTGAGAGTGAATGAATTTGCGGCGCTGCTGCGCGATTTCTGCGGTCTGAAGAGCGGAGATCGCGTGACCATTCATATGCCGATGGTCCCAGAGTTGCCGATTACCATGCTGGCATGCGCGCGCCTGGGCGTAATTCACTCGGTGGTGTTTGGCGGCTTCAGCGGTGAGGCTTGCGGCATGCGCGCCGCCGATTCGCAAAGCCAGATATTGATCACCATGGACGGTTACTATCGCAACGGCAAGCTGCTCGACCACAAAGCGGCCGCCGATATCGCGTTGAACACCGCCAAGCAGGAAGGCCAGACGGTGGAGAAGGTCCTGGTGTGGAGGCGGCATGCGGGCCAGAATGCGTCCGCTTCGCCGTTTGTGAAAGGACGCGATTTCTGGGTTGATGAAATGCTTCCGAGATACAAAGGAAAGCTGGTGGCTCCGGTGCCGATGGATGCGGAGGCGCCGCTGTTTCTTATGTACACCAGCGGCAGCACCGGCAAGCCGAAAGGCTGCCAACACCGCACCGGTGGCTATCTCTCTTACGTGGCCGGCACCTCGAAGTACATCCAGGACATTCATCCCGAGGATGTTTACTGGTGTATGGCCGACATTGGCTGGATCACGGGGCACTCTTATATTGTTTACGGTCCGCTGGCGCTGGCTGCGACCAGCGTCCTCTATGAAGGTGTGCCGACCTACCCCGACCCGGGCCGGGTGTGGAGAATCGCTGAGCGATTGGACGTCAATATCTTCCACACCTCGCCGACGGCCATACGCATGTTGCGCAAGTCGGGTCACGATGAACCCAGCAAGTACAACTACCATTTCAAGCACATGACCACGGTGGGCGAGCCTATCGAGCCCGAGGTCTGGCGGTGGTATTACGAAACCGTCGGCAAGCGTGAGGCAGTGATTGTCGACACCTGGTGGCAGACGGAAAACGGAGGCTTTCTGTGCAGCACGAAACCAGCGCTTGACCCGATGAAGCCGGGCAGCGCCGGACCGGGCATGCCGGGAATCTATCCGACGATTATCGACGAGAATGGTCAGGAAGTTTCGGCTGGATCAGGGAAGGCGGGCAACATCTGCATCCGCAATCCCTGGCCCGGGATCATGCAAACCATCTGGGGTTCTCACGACCGATTCGTGGCCCAGTACTACGCAAAATACTGCAAGAATCGCAACAGCAAGGATTGGCATGACTGGCCATATTTTGCGGCGGATGGAGCGGTGCTGGCCGCCGATGGCTACTTCCGCATTCTGGGCCGAGTCGATGATGTGATCAATGTGGCCGGCCACCGCCTAGGTACAAAGGAGATCGAGTCCGCGTGTCTGACGGTTTCAGAGGTGGCGGAAGCCGCGGTCGTGCCGGTGGCGGACGAGATCAAGGGCCGCGTGCCTGAAGTCTATATCGCCCTGAAACCCGGCATTAAGGCGAGCCCTGAGATCATCGACAAGATCAACAAAGTGATTGACACCATGATCGGCAAGATTGCGCGTCCCAGGAACGTACACGTCGTTCCGGATATGCCCAAGACGCGATCGGGCAAGATTATGCGCCGTATTCTCGCGGCCATCTCCAACCACATGAACACCGGAGATATCACGACCCTGGCCAATCCTGATGTGGTAGAAAGCATTCGGGTATTGGTGCAGGGCAAAGAGGTGGTGAGGTTGACGGATGGGCCGGAGGATCTGAAGAGATTCGGGACGGAGGAGTAAAGCTAAGTCATTGAATGATTGAGTCATTGAATCGTTGAGCGATTCGCTCGCTGCCATGACTCAGTGATTCAATGCCAAGTTTGCTCCGCTGGGATGGGGTCGTTTATACTCAGGAAGTCGAGCGGGAGTAACTCAGTGGTAGAGTGCGACCTTGCCAATTCTCCCATATCTAATACTTTCAACAACTTAACAGGCTTGCGGGGACTGCCAAGTACTTGAAAATACGTGGTAGACGTGTGTCTGAGCGGGTGCGAGTGCGGGTGCTTCGAAAAAGTACGAAGTCGCACTCTAGAGTCCGACCCAACTTGGTTCGCACTCTCCACAGCAGAAGCGCCCGCTCCCTGCAAAGCTAAGCCCGCCGAAGAAAGCGGGCTTCGCTGGTGAAGTGATCTTCGTTAATCGCCCATCGTCGATACCTCCAAAGAGATCGAATTTGCAGGAAGCGGCAACGGGAAGAATTGTTCAAGCCACTCGCATTCCTGCACGCACACGTTCGAGGCTGCGCTCGGCGTCGGAGGAGTCTCGGTCTTCTTCGGAATTGCTGCCAAGTTAAGTCTCTTGCGCTTCTTGTAAGCCTTCCTCTGCCTCGGGATTGGATTTCCGCTCAGGAAACTGTCCGCCAGCCGATGCAGACGATTGCGCGTCCGAGTGAATTGACTTTCTGTCATACCGAGGGAATCGGCAGCCGCTCCCTGCATTCCAGCTACTAGCTGCACTTCGATTGCTGGCGAAGAATTTGGGTCTTCCCGCCGAACAAAATCGACGAAATCTCTGAGAAAAGCTCTATCCCGATCCCGTTTTTCGGAAGCATTTGCAGCCCTTCGCAAGTATTCCGAGTGCGAGTGGCAATATTCATCATCGACAGAACAGGGGGCGTCCCATTCCGTTTGTGTATCGAGCGACAAGTTTCGTGGGTTAGACAGCGCATCTTTCATGCGCTTCGAGTGGAGACTCCTGAACTTGTTGGCGAGGCAAAGATTGATGTAGTTCTGGAACCGAGCTTGGTTTGCCCCGTAATGCTTGTGCGGATCGAACGTCTGCACGATGTCCTTCTTGCCAGCCACTCGGTGTTTGGACGTTGGCGGCAGGTGTTGCAGTTGGATGAGCAGGTCTTGCGCCCAGTCCTCCAAGTCTTCCTTCTGGGCGGACGCATCCGCGTGCCTCCTGACCCAATTGCGGACGTACTGCGGAAACCGCTCGTGGAACTCATCGAAGTCTTTCGGAACAACGAACCCGTCGTGACCGATGAACCGACCGTCTCTGATCGTGAAGGGGTCGGACTTGTACGGCTCATTTTCAACAGGAATATTGGGGGAATTGATGGGTTGATTTTCGATTACGGCGGTATTGCTCTGCATGGAGACATTTCCTTTCGAGAGGATTTGAACTACATGCGAGCAAGCGTAGGAGGTCGAGACGAACTGGCGGCGAGGGTTCAGCAGGCGTTGATGCTGCCGACAAAGAAGCAGGCCGAACAGATTGTGGACGTGGTGATCGGCAGCTTAGAAGCCACGTTGCTTAACAATCTGGGGACGGATGGGTTCACGCTCAAGATGAACAGCTTTGGCAAATTCTCAGTCCGTCACAAACGGGGGATTCTCAGGAAGATTCCGTTCACGGGCGAGACGATCCTGACGAAAGATAAGCGGAAGATCAGGTTTGTGAGCTTGGGGGCACTGCGGCAGCTAGAAATAGTAAGCTGAAAAGCCCATTCAGACGCTCAAATTGTGCTTCGATGGCGGACTCTCGCGTCGGGAATTCGCATCGGCGGATCACTTCGAGGATCATTTCAACGGAGATGTTTTGAATCCCTCGCCAGTGATGCGGCGTATCTTCCCTTTTTTGATGTGGTCGTCGAGGGTCTTGCTCGAAAGACTCGCACGCGGTCGAAACCCACTAATTTTCGCGCCACTGACAACATCTTCGAATGCTATAGAGGCGTTGCCCAAATCCAACATCCCTATTGCTGCCATAGCCACGGTGTCACCAGTGCAGAAAGCGTGTTCAGAACACCTACCACAATTGACAAGAGCGATTGCTTCCTTCTCGCCCGCATCGATACCTGCCGCGAAGGACGAATCGAAATCCTTGAACGTAGAGATTAGTTCGTCAGCGGTTGCCTCAAGACAATCGATCTCGCCCCGATCTATCTCAGCCTGAAGATTTATACTGCCGCGCCCTTGCTGCGACTTGAAATATCGTGCCTCTTTAACGATCGTTGCGGGAACCGCAATTCGATAAGCGGCTTTCAATTGTGCCCATATTCCAGAAGCATGGGCGGTGATTACCATGTCAGCATCCAACAACAGCAATCTGGTCTGCGCCATCGTTGGTGACTTCCTCTTCTTCTTGTGCGTTCATCTCTGCCACGAGATCAACTAAACTGGTTTCGAGGAACTCGGCAAGCTTCGCTCGCCCAATCTTACCCGTTCGGTAAGCGGTGAAGCACAGACGCACATATCTTTCGGGCAACGGGTCTGGTTTAGTCCAAACACGATGGATTCTGTCGAGAGCCTTAAAGTTCGGATTCTTTAAGGCTTCCTCCACGGCTTCTTTCTTTGTGACGCCCAGATTCACCGTTCTCCACAAAAGAGCGTCAATCGAGACATCGAATTCACGTGCTATTTCTGCGAGCGTTTCAAACGACAGCTTTCCTTCCGTCGTCCTAGAGCGAAGAATGTTCAGTAGGGGTTCAGCGGGGAGAAGCAGAGCCGCTGCAAAGGAATCGGCGAGTTTCTCTTGCCTTGGAGACTTCCAGTGGTCAAACGTCAACAGGTGAAACAATTCATGAGCTAGGCTAAAGTTTCTGCGCCAAGGCGCATTGCTCGAATTTATGAGTATTCCGTAGCCAAACTCGCCCTTGGCTGACAAAGCGGCCCCTTGATCTCCAAAATCTTCATAGAAGATCTTCACCCCGTAGTCTTCCTGAAGTGTCTTGGCAAGCGAACAAGCTGGGCGTCCGCCCAGCTTCATGTAGTCTCTTATGTTTTCTGCCTCTCGCCCGACCTGCAAGAATGTGGGTTCAGCCAGAGAAAAACAAATCGGCTTTAACACCTGCAAAGGGGAAACACCGCACCATTGCTCAAGTAGCTCGTATCTCTCACATCTCTCAATGAAACGCGCCTCGATTTCTTTGAAGCCCGTCTGTGGCTGAGCACGCCACATCAACACTGGCTCAGACTTTCGCTCTGTTCCCAAGAACGACTCTAACGACGAATGGAGACAACTGGCTATTTTGAATAGTTCCCATGCCTTGACCTCGCGCTGTCCATTCTCAATGGCGGAAACGATTTGAAACGAGCCGAAGCCGACTGCTTGAGCGAGTTCAGTCTGCGACCACGCAAGCTTCTCGCGAGCTTCTTTGATCCTCGAACCGAGGAGTTTTCTGTCATCTAATTCCAAAGCACTGGTCGCGCTCATTTGGTTCCCCCTGCTCTTTGCCTTCATGAATCCTATGTAATTTGATGCTGATAGTCCACACATTATTCAATAAAATCTTGAAATACTGAGATTCATCCCGCTGTTGATGCTAGTAAATCACTATTATTCAACGGGTTGTGCGATGAGTACCTTCGTTTTACCCTATGCGGAGAGCTTCCGCAAAGAGAAGGCCTGCCTTCGCTCAAGCCAACGAGCGTGGTGCATACTGTTTCAGAGGCGCAAGCGGCCTTTGTGACCACCCCAAACGGTACCTCTGGTCAGCGTCCGCCTCCCCGACCCGCGCGGATTTCCCGACCCCTTTTCCCGCGCGATGCCCATCAGCGGCTGAGGCGAACAAATGGCGAACATGCTAGACTGTCCTCGTGGATGAAGGCAGAAAACGCGTTCTCCTGATTG
Organism: uncultured Acidobacteriaceae bacterium; assembly: GCA_963747545.1. Classification (GTDB taxonomy): domain Bacteria; phylum Acidobacteriota; class Terriglobia; order Terriglobales; family Acidobacteriaceae; genus Acidiflorens. The sequence goes on from CAVVFQ010000007.1 coordinate 2,368,680, forward strand.
CGGCGAGCATCCTTGCGGCTCGGAAGCTTGCGCATTGGGACGGGCGACCTTCGCCAGCGTTGGAATCCGCCATTGCGGATGCAATTATGATTGCCGAGCGGATCATGGCGAGGATCGACAGCAGATGGCCGACAAGGAGCACGGGATAGAATTGA
>CAVVFQ010000008.1:0-962805 GCA_963747545.1 uncultured Acidobacteriaceae bacterium
CGATTCCCAGTTGGCTGGCACCCTTCCGGCGGGCCCAGGAACGGGCTGATTTGCTGGATGCGAATGCGGCGGAAGCAACTCCACACCCTTGACCGTAATCATGGCCTGCTTCTCGTAATCGTAGAACCAGTGTTCACCCGGCTCGAAGCTGGCTATGATCGGATGCCCCGTCGCCGCCGCATGCTTGGATGCATGCTGACTCGGAGAACTGTCACAGCATCCGATGTGCCCACACTCCGCACACCGGCGGAGATGGAACCACCAACCATTCGGTGACGCCAGGCATTCCACACACCCGTTACCGCTCGGCTTCGAAGCCGGGTTGATTCCGCGGTGATCTTTGTTCATTTCCGATTTTCCTTTGGACGTTGCATGTCGAGCAACGAGTTGGTAATGGGTCAGGTTGAAAAGTACCGTCCCTCAGCGGCTAAAGCCGCAATGAAAGCACGAGCCTACGGCACGGCTGAAGCCGTGCCCTACCCAAAACCGGCGCAAACTGAGCGACTACTAAAAAGTTCAAGCCACCAGCAAGATCTTCCCGACGCCACCCTTTTCTGCCGCTGCCTGAGCCTCGGCCGCTTCACTGAGTGGCAGTTTCTGGCTGATCGGGATTACCAGCTTGCCATCTCGTACTGCTTCGGCCATGAACTCGAGCGTTTTCCTGTCGAATTTCGAGAACACGTGCACCACCTTTACTGACGGGAACTTCGCGGCGTTCTGCGGCGCCTCGACGACCGATGCGTACACTCCTCCCGGCTTGACCTTGGCGATCAGCTTCTCGGCGGTTCTTCCGCCGACCGTATCCGCCACCGCATCGAGCGGAGGAAGATTCGCAATCGCGGTGTCGTCGTCGGTTGCGACCGCCTGATCGGCGCCGATAGTCTTCGCTTCGTCTATCTGCCTTTTCAAAACCCCAGCGATCACAGTCGCCCCGCGTGCCTTGGCAGTGAACACCGCCGAACGCCCGACATTTCCTACGGCACCTACGACCAGAACCGTCTGGCCCGCTTTGGTTCCCGTAGCGGAAAGGAGCTGGTTTCCGGTCACCGTCACCAGCGGCAGCGCCGCCGCCTGGATCAAATCGAGCCCCTTGGGAACTTTCGCCAGAACCGCGGCTTTCACGTCACAAAGTTGGGCGTAAGTATTGTCCGCCATGGCGAACACCTGGTCGCCGACGGAAAAGCCTTCCACTCCCGGCCCAACCTTCACCACAGTCCCCGCCATATCGACGCCTATGAGGCCCGGGAAATGCATGGGATAAAAATCTTTTGTTAATCCAGCACGCCGCTTGTAGTCGATCGGATTCACGCTCGTGGCGGCGACCCGCACCAGCACCTCGCCCGGACCCGGAACCGGGTCAGGGTAGTCCTCGAACTTGAGCACTTCAGGGCCGCCGTATTGGTGGACAACAATTGCTTTCATGATTCGTCTCCTTTACGCGATGGGCAATTTCTAGCTCTACGCCCGGCGCTCGCGCGTGGCGACACCCTTGGCGGCAGCTTGCTTCCTGTTTTTTTGAGGATGAACGCCCAGATCGTGCCATGACGTCTCCGTAAGGTTGACGTCGTAGTGCTTTGCAGCTTTCTCGATGTTCGCGAACGCCAAAGCACGGTCCGCGTCGGAGACGTCGATCACTTGATCGAACCGTGCGACCGCGTTACGCACATGTTCTGCGTCGGTTAGTGGCTCTTTACGCTGCTTCGGAAATGCATAGACACTGTCGGGCAAGTCGCTCTGCGTCGTCAGTTGTCGGTGTTTCTCGTGAGGTTTCCAGGTTGCTTCGGGCATGTGTCTGCCATCCTTTCTTTAGTATTAGTATTTGCGCGGGACCTATCTTTCTTTGACTTCATTGTGATCCATATTTCCCTCTTTCATCAAGCTCTGGCTCGACAGACAAAGTCGCCGCGCGTATCAGAGTGCCGATCGCTCAGTTCACTCGGAGTGCTACATTGAGTGCCTCAAGCAGAGCCGTGTCGCTGAATGGCTTGAACAGGCACTCTACCGCACCCTGTTCGAGTAATCGCGGGCGAACAGTCTTAGCTGTGCTGGCGGTGATGAAGATGATCGGAATCTCCCGCCCGCGACGCTTCAATTCCTGCTGAAGGTCGGGTCCGCTCATGCCCGGCATAGCGATGTCGAGGATCAGACAGCGGGTCTGATCGAGACAGTCGGATGAGAGAAACTCTTCCGCCGACGAAAAGGTTCGAGCTGCAAATCCGAATTCCCTAAGCAAATCGGGCAGCGATTCACGCACCGACTCATCATCATCAACCACCGATAGAAGCGGACGGTCGCTTCCGCCCCTAGCCTTAGGGAGCGCCATAACAGAAACAATGCGCCATCTGATGGGGGCCGTCCATTGTACTTTGGTATTGCTTCCTCGCACCCGTGATTACCGGGCTCACTCTATGCGGCGTCCGCCGATAGATCAGTCCGATTTGCAGGAGTTTCGGCGTCAGCCAAACCCTCTGGTCTGCAGGGGATAGAGAACGAAAATGTTACTCCCGGACCGTTATTTGGCATCGCCCACAGACGGCCATGATGATTCTCAATAATGGAGCGACTGACGGAGAGCCCGATTCCCATACCGTCATTCTTGGTGGTGTAGAACGACTCGAAGAGTCTGTCTGCCGCTTGAGGGGCAAATCCGACCCCCGCGTCCTTCACTGTCAGGCGCACATGATCGCCTTCATCTCGTTCGGTTCTGATGAGTAACTGCCTCGGACGATCATCGACTCCGCTCATCGCGTCCGAAGCGTTTCTGAGCAGGTTCAAGATGACCTGTTGAAGCTGCACTCGATCGCCGATGACAGGCGGCAGGTCGTCGGCAAGTTCCTGCTGCAGTATCACTCGGTTCCTCTGAAGTTCGCTCGATGACAGCGCAAGCACATCTCGCGTGGCGTCGTTCAGGTCGACTGACTCATTGGTGGCTTCTTTCTTGCCAAAGAGTGTGCGCAATCGAGTGATCACCTCGGACGCGCGGTTGCCATCGCGAATCGTGCGCCGGGCGGTCTCGCGAGCGCCGTCGACGTTGGGAGGATCGGCGGCCAGCATCCGCAGACAGGTGCCGGCGTTGGTGATGATGCCCGAGAGCGGCTGGTTGACTTCGTGCGCGATCGACGCTGTCAAAACTCCGAGGCTGGTGACCCTTGCTACGTGTGCGAGTTCCGATCGAGCCTGGCTAAGTGCCTCTTCGGAGGATCGGCGTTCTGTCACGTCCTGAACTGCGCCGATGTACTCCAGTTCGCCGTGGTCGCCGCGGGTGTGAGCGACGACGTGTACGTACTTGACGGCGCCGTCTGGCATCTGCAGGCGGAACTCGAGTTGCACATCGCTGCCGTCCCGCCGAGATCGGTCGATATGTCGCTGGAATACTGATAAATCTTCAGGGTGGATTCGAGTACCGATCAGTTCGAAGGTCACCTGCGCATCCCGGTCAATCTGGAAAATGCGATAAAGCTGCTCCGACCCGGTGATTTCGTCTGTCGCTACACGCCAGGAGAAACTGCCGATTCGACTAAGATGCCGGGCTTCCGCGAGAAACGCCTCGCTGCGCCGCAGTTCCTGCTCTGCCCGTTTGCGTTCCGTAATGTCGCGCAGATAGCCGGTGAAGGACGGCGGCCCTTCCAGCGGAATGCGTGTGACTGCGAGCTCGACGGGGAATTCGCTTCCGTCAGCGCGCACTGCCGTCATCTCGATGCGCTTCCCGAGCACTCGCGCCTCGCCCGTGGCCAGGTAGCGGGAAAAGCCCTCCCGATGCTTCTCCCGCAGTGACGGCGGGATGATGACGTCGGCGAGTTGCTTGCCCATGACCTCATCCCGACGATGCCCGAAGGTCCGCTCCGCAGCCGGATTGAACTCGGTGATGCAACCTTCGTGATCGATGGTCACAATGCAGTCGAGAGCCGATTCCAGAATGGCTGCCTTGCGCGCCTCACTGCGCTTGAGTTCCCTCTCCTCTTGATGCAGCTTCTCTTCCACGAGACTGCGGGAAATCGGTGCTGTGGCCTTCTTCATGGTGCTTCCTCTAAATTATGACGGTGAATATGGCGGTTACGCCGCCTTAATCGCCGCGGGTGCGAGGCGGAGCTTGGCGGCCATCTTCACCAAGTCGGCAAGAGAATCAGCCTTCATCTTCTGCATCACCTTGCCTCGGTGTGCCTTGACCGTGATCTCGCTGATACCAAGCTCCCCACCGACCTGTTTATTCAACAGGCCTGAGACCACCAGCACCATTACCTGCCGTTCGCGCTGCGATAGTGATGCGTAACGGTCCCGGAGCACCCGCATCTCTGCCTCCAGGCTAAGAGCAACTCGGCTACGTTCAAGGGCTGCCCGGATGGCAGGCAACAGCACGTCATCATCGAATGGCTTTGTCAAGAATTCGACAGCCCCCGCCTTCATGGCTTGGACCGTCATGGGCACATCGCCGTGGCCCGTGATGAAAATGATGGGCATGTCGGTGCGTTCGCCGGCGACGAGCCCTTGGAGGTCTAGCCCGTTGAGACCGGGAAGAGAAACGTCAAGTACGAGGCAGTTCGGAATAACAACGCGTGGGTAGTCGAGGAATTCCTGGGCGGACGCGAATGTCTCCGGCTGCCAGCCTTCACAGCGGATCAGCGCTTCCAGTGATTCGCGCACGGAGACGTCGTCGTCGACAACAAACACGACCGGCGTAACAATCGACATGGGTCAACCCCATTCTTGCCTATGATTGGCTGCAGACGGGCTACTGGTACGGGGATTCTATCAAAAATCTCCTCATTTGCCTTGGGGAGGATACCCCGCAACCTTTGTTGCAGGCGCTCATATTAGCAGAAGATCCGGCAGGAGAGCCGAAACAAAAGTGTCAACGATACTATCGTCCAATTGTGGATTTCCCAAGCTTCTGTTCTGATTGCGCGCATCGACCGGATTCAATCGGGCCGGTGACGCAACTGTCCGTTGGGTTCGCACTTTTAAACGAAAGATTCCTTATGTCGGGCAAGAAAACAGCAATCATAACCGGAGCATCGGGGGGCATCGGCGCGGGTTTGGTCGAAGGGTTTCTGAGGGAAGGTTATAACGTCGTCGCAACCTCTCGCGAAGCCAATCGAAAGTTGACTACCTCAGGCAGCCTGATTCTCCTCGATGGCGATATCGGCAAGCAGCAAACCGCTGCCAATACTGTCGAGGCAGCCATCAACAAATTCGGAACCATCGATGTTTTGGTGAATAACGCTGGCATCTTCGTAAACAAGCCTTTCACTGACTTCACTTCCGAGGACTTCGACGCTCTTGTCTCCACCAATCTGCTTGGATTCTTGTACATGACTCAGCGCGCTGTGAAAGAGATGCTGAGACAGAAATCGGGGTGCGTTGTGAGCATCACTGCGGCACTTGCCGATCGTCCAATTGCCGGCGTAAATGGCTCCGTTTCGATGATTACGAAGGGTGGGTTGAATTCAGCGACGCAGAATCTTGCGACCGAGTATGCAAAAGATGGCATTCGCTTTAATGCCGTCGCCCCCGGCGAGGTGGATACACCGATGCACCCGAATGATCCCAACGACTCGACCTTGCAGCCGACTATAAAAAAGGCGACGGTAAAGGATATTGTCGATGCCGTGCTTTACCTGGCACAGGCAGGCCATGTGAGCGGGGAGATTCTCCACGTGGATGGCGCCGCTCCGGCTCGTCGCTGGTAAAAAATACTGGTAACAATAAAAGGACTCTACCCAGACGTTGGACTTCCACGAGGTACGAATGCCCCGATTGCTTTCAGTAAATGTCGGCCTACCGCGCGAAGTGACATGGAACGGCAAAACGGTCCGAACGTCAGTCTGGAAGTCTCCGGTTACGGGACGGCGAATGGTGCGCAAGCTCGATATCGATGGTGATGCGCAAGCCGATCTCGCCGGCCACGGCGGGGAGCACCGCGCCGTATTCGTCTACCAGATGGACTCGTATCATTACTGGGAGAGCTTTCTGGGCCGCAGCGATTTTACTTTCGGCCAGTTCGGAGAAAACTTCACCGTCGAGGGACTTCCTGATAGCGAGGTCTGCATTGGCGATCGATACCGCATCGGTGGTGCTGAATTTGAAGTAACGCAGCCACGCGTGACGTGCTACCGCGTCGGCATTCGCATGAACGAACCTCGCATGCCAGCCTTGCTCGTCGCACACCACAGACCAGGATTCTACTTTCGCGTGTTGCAGGAGGGAGAAGTTGGTGCAGGCGATGAGATTGTAAAAATCGCCGACGGTGCCGAGCGAATGAGTGTGGCCGACGTTGACGCCCTTCTGTATTTGCCGGGACAATCCAGCGAGCAACTGCAACGCGCGCTGCGGATTCCTGCACTCAGCAAGGGTTGGCAGAGTTCGTTCCAGGCAATGCTCCAACAAGATTTGAGCTCCAAAACTACGGCGGGAAATCCGGGACTCGCGAATGAGGAACAAGCACCAGCGTGGCCCGGCTTTCGACAGATGCGAGTCGCGCATATTCATAAGGAAAGTGCTAGCGTCACTTCCTTCGTGCTCACGCCAATCGATGGGCAGCCTCTTCCTCTTTTCCAGGCAGGTCAATTTGTCGTCTTGCGGCTGCTCGTCGTTCCGGGCAAACCGCCGGTTCTTCGCAGCTATTCGCTGTCTGATCTGCCGGCAGCCGATCATCTCCGCATCAGCGTCAAGAACGAAGTGAATGGGATTGGAAGTTCATTTCTGTGCAACCGTGCGCGAGAAGGCGATGCATTGGATGTGAGCGCGCCGCGCGGAAGCTTCACTCTGCGTCCGGGCCAGAGTCCTGTGGTTCTGCTGAGCGCTGGAGTGGGCGCAACGCCCGTGATGTCGATGCTGCACTCACTCGCTGCTGAAAAATCGCAACGAGAGATCTGGTGGATCTATGGAGCGCGCAGTAGCGTCGACCATCCATTTGCGGAGGAATCGCGTTCTTTACTGAAACAGCTCTCTCGCGGACGAGGATATTTCGTATACAGCAGGCCCGGTGCAACTGACCAAGTCGGGACAGACTTCGATGCTCCGGGGCACATTGACACAGCTTTGCTGGAGAAAATTGGCGTGCCGCAGGGTGGTGACTTCTATCTGTGTGGCCCACCTTCATTCTTGCAGAATATGCGCGATGGGCTGCGAAACTGGGGTGTGCTCGCCGGGAATGTGCACACGGAAATCTTCGGTTCTCTCGACGCTATCACCCCTGGTATCGCTCAGGTTGTTCACACGTCTCACCTGCCACAAGGGCCGCCGGGACCTGGCCCCCCAGTCTCATTCGCGCGTAGCGGGATTACCGCTGCTTGGGATCCGAAATTCGCGAGCTTGCTTGAACTCGCGGAAGCGTGCGACGTTCCGGTCAGATGGTCGTGCCGGGCTGGAGTCTGTCATACCTGCATGACTGGTCTGATTGGCGGATCGATTATTTATAACCCCGAGCCGCTGGAGAGACCCGCGCCCGGGAACGTGCTCGTATGCTGTTCTCAGCCCAACGCCGGTGTCACACTTGACCTTTGAGAGAAGATCTTTGAGAGAAACGGGAGGAGTCCAGTCATGCGTTCTGATATTGTCCCCGGAGGCATTTTCCCCGACTACGAACTGCCCGATCACACGGACAAATTGTGCAAGCTCAGCGAGCTACAGGGCGATGATCCGCTGATCCTCACGCTCGCGCGCGGCCACTATTGCCCCAAGGAGCATCAACAGCATTTGGAACTCGCCGCGTTCTACCCGAAGATCGCGGTGGCGTACACTCAGATCGCCACGATCGCTACCGACGATCACCATACTCTGCAGGAATTCCGCGCGTCAGTCGGAGCCCAGTGGACATTCCTTTCGGATCCCGACCGAACGATTCAGAAAGATCTCGACATCCAGGAATACACCGACCCCGAGCATAATCCGATGATCCCGCATACGCTCGTGCTCAAGCCGGGCCGCGTGATTTACAGCATCTATAACGGCTACTGGTTCTGGGGGCGTCCATCGGTGATCGATCTTTGGCACGATCTGCGGGTCGTGACGAGCGAAATCCGCCCAGACTGGGATCTGAGCACTCCTGGACTCCACGAGGCATGGAATGCGGGTGACTTCTCGCGTTTCCACGGGTGGGATAAAAAGGCCAGCAAGGAAGATGCCTCGATTGTAGGGAAGAAATAACACGGAAGAAATAGCATCGCCACCAACTTCGATCCACTGGCATCGAATAGATCGGGAGGCGAATCATGGCTGAGACACCAGGGACGAACAAACCCGATTTCAGAAATGGATTCCCGATTCGCGATCTCCGCGATGGCAGCATGATATCGGGCCGGGCCGAGGGTGAAGACCGCGTGCAACGGCCCAAGCCACTGACAGATTTTTATGGCGAGGATCGTCACGAACTGGTCCAAAAACTCGCGTACCAGCACTGGGAAAAAAGAGGCAGTCCGCTTTGGTCAGCGGAAATTGATTGGTTCGCGGCCGAAGAGGACCTGCGCGCGTGCCTTTTAGCGTCAGGAATTGAGCTCGGGCCAGACGAGGATATGTACTCTTGACCGACGGGAGTTTTAGTATTGAAGATGAACGGTTCCACAACCTGGAAAATTGAGGACCATCTTATGAGCACCAATCGCGTGACGCCCCCAAGTTCCGCAAAAGTCGTCCCCATGACCACCAGCGCAACCAATGTTTCAGATGCTCTCCAAAAGTACGGGTACGGCTCGATGCCGTTTATCGGGACGGAGAACTCTTTTTATGAACGGCACCTGGTTTTTGACAGAGCGATCGATGCCAAAGCAGCGAGTGCGCATGAGCGCTTTGAGGCGTTCTCCCATTCCGTGCGAAACATTCTCTCCCAGCGTTGGGTGCTGACCAAGGACACTTACGAACGACAAAATGCCAAACGCATCTATTACCTGTCGATGGAGTTTCTCATCGGACGTTCGTTGGCCAACAACATCACCAACCTGCTGCTCGATCCGCTTTTACCGGATGCGGCAAGAGAACACGGTATCGACTGGCTGGAGTTGATTGAGCAGGAACCGGATGCCGGGCTGGGCAACGGCGGCCTGGGCCGGCTCGCGGCGTGCTTTCTCGATTCGATGGCGACCATGCAGCTCCCCGGCACCGGGTATGGTTTGCGCTATGAGTACGGCATGTTCAAGCAATCGATCGTTGATGGCTGGCAAAAGGAGAATCCCGACAACTGGCTCCGCTATGGCGATCCCTGGGAGATTGGCCGGCTTCACGAGAAGGTCGAAATCAAGCTGAATGTCTCGTTCAAGTTGGAGGAGGGCAATTTTCACGTCATCCCCGACCGGCCATCAAGCTTGATCGGTATCCCGTTTGATCGTCCCGTGGTGGGCTATGGTGGAAAGACGATCAACACGCTCCGTCTCTGGGCCGCAGCCGCACCCGATTATTTCGATCTCGAGAAGTTTGACATGGGAGACTTCGTGGGTGCACTCGGCGAAACTCTCCAAGCGGAGTCGCTTACCCGCGTGCTGTATCCCGACGATTCTACGACGAAGGGGCAGGGGCTGCGCTTTCTGCAGGAGTATTTCCTGGTCGCGTGTTCCATGGCCGACCTGGTGCGCCGTTTCCAGCGCCACAACTCCGATTGGGAAAAGTTGCCCGAGAAAGCTGCGATTCAACTCAACGACACGCATCCTTCCATGTCAGTCCCCGAACTGATGCGAATCTTGCTCGACGATGTGCACATGGGATGGGACCAGGCATGGGACCTGACGAAGAAGACGCTCGGGTACACAAATCACACCTTGCTGCCTGAGGCTCTGGAGAAATGGCCAGTGGCGTGGTTTGAGACACTGCTTCCTCGTCACCTGGAGCTCATCTACGAGATCAACCGTCGGTTGCTTGATGAAGTTCGGGTGCGCTTCCCCGGCGACGAGGGGCGCGTCGAGCGCGTGAGCCTGGTGGAAGAAGGCAGCACGCGCAAAATCCGGATGGCCAACCTTGCCATTGTTGGCTCGCACAGCACCAACGGAGTGTCTGCTGTCCACTCCAAGCTACTGCGAACCACGACGGTCAAGGATCTCGCGGAAATGTTTCCCGAGCGTTTCAGCAACAAGACAAACGGAGTGACGCCCCGGCGCTGGTTGCGCGAGGCCAATCCCGCGCTGGCCCGTGAAATCACGCAGGTCATCGGAGATCGCTGGATTACGGATCTTAGCCTGCTCAAACAGCTCAAGCCATTCGCGGAGGACGCAAATGCTCGCGAACGCTTCCTCAAGTCAAAGCGAGAGGCCAAAGCGCAGTTTGCCAATTGGCTCAAGTCAACGTCGGGGCATGTCGTGGACCCGGATACCATCTTCGACTGCCACATCAAGCGTATTCACGAATATAAAAGGCAATTGATGAATGCGCTGCGGATTGTGATCGTTTATAACCGGCTGCGGGCAACCCCCAGCATGAAAATGGTACCGCGCACATTCTTCTTCGCGGGTAAAGCGGCGCCAGCTTACACGCTGGCCAAGCTCATCATAAAGTTCATCAACAACCTGGCAGGCACGATTGATGGCGACCCGGTAGCGCGCGGCCGGCTCTGTGTCGTTTTTCTCCCCGAGTACAACGTTTCGTTGGCGGAGCGGCTGATTCCAGCGAGCGATGTCTCCAACCAGATCTCGACCGCAGGCTACGAGGCCAGCGGAACGAGTAACATGAAATTTATGATGAACGGAGCCTTAACCGTCGGAACCCGCGATGGAGCGACCATCGAAATGGCGGAGGAAGCCGGAGAAGAGAACATGTTCATGTTCGGGCTCACCGTGGAGCAGGTCGAGAACAGCCGGGCGTGGTATGACCCGCACTGGCATTATGACAATGAGCCGGAGACGCGAGCCGCCCTGGACCTGATTTTTTCTGACCACTTCAGCCGCAACGAACCAGGAGTGTTCGCTCCCTTGCGCGATACGCTTCTGACTCAGGGCGATCACTACATGAACCTGGCGGACCTGACCTCGTATTGCAATGCACAGGACCGGCTCGGCACGCTCTATTCGGATCCCGGCGCATGGGCGCATAAAGCAATCTTGAACGTCGCCAGCTCCGGGAAGTTTTCGAGTGATCGCTCGATCGCGGAATACGCTAGCGAGATTTGGAAGGTGGAACCATGCCCAGTACTCTAGAAACACAATCGCTGACTGGTGAACACATTTCGCCGCTGGCAGGCAAACCCGCACCGAAGGAGTTGCTGGTGGACGTGGCTCGCCTGGTGAAGGAATATTACGAGCGGCGTCCCGATCTGGATGATCCAAACCAGCTAGTCAGCTTCGGCACCAGCGGACACCGTGGCTCGCCCCTGCGCGGCACGTTTAACGAAGCGCACATCCTCGCGATTACCCAGGCGATCTGCGAATACCGGCACGGGCAGGGAATCGACGGCCCGCTCTATATGGGGAAAGACACCCACGCCGTCTCGGAGCCCGCGCAGCGCACCGCTCTCGAGGTGCTGGCGGCAAATAACGTGGAGACGATCATTCAGCAAGACGACGGGATAACTCCGACGCCGGTTATCTCGCGAGCGATTCTGGTTTACAACCGTGGTCGCAAGCAGAAAGACCATCTAGCCGACGGCATCGTGATTACGCCGTCGCACAATCCGCCGGAGGATGGAGGCTTCAAGTACAACCCGCCCAACGGCGGCCCGGCTGATACCGACGTGACCGGCTGGGTACAGAATCGCGCGAACGAATTGTTGCGAGTGGGAAGTGCAGGGGTGAAGCTCATTCCGTTTGATAAGGCGATCCGGTCCGCGGCCACTCACCAGGAAGATTTCATCCTGCCGTATGTTCGTGATCTCAAAAATGTCGTTGACATGGATGCGATTCGCGGCGCTCACCTTAAACTTGGCGTGGACCCTCTGGGCGGAGCTTCATTGCCTTACTGGGAGCCGATCAATTCCATTTATGGGTTGGACATCGTCGTCACCAATCCAATAATCGACCCGACATTTTCGTTTATGACCGTTGACCACGACGGCAAAATTCGGATGGACTGTTCGAGTCCCTATGCGATGGCCAGGCTGGTTGGGCTGAAAGATCAGTACCAGGTGGCTTTCGGAAACGATACCGACGCAGATCGGCACGGGATCGTAACTCCGGTTGCGGGTTTGATGAACCCGAATCATTACCTTGCCGTTGCCATCCGATATTTGCTCACGCACCGGCCCCAGTGGCGCCAGACAGTCGCGGTGGGAAAAACCGTGGTGAGTAGCAGCATGATTGACCGGGTCGTCAAAAAGCTCGGCCGCAAGCTCAGCGAAGTGCCGGTGGGTTTCAAGTGGTTTGTGCCGGGCCTGGTCGATGGCTCGTATTGTTTCGGCGGAGAAGAAAGCGCTGGGGCAAGTTTCCTTCGTCTTGACGGCACAGTATGGACGACCGACAAGGACGGGCCGATCATGGACTTGCTCGCGGCGGAGATTACCGCGCGCACCGGCAAAGATCCCGGAGAACATTACCGCGAACTGACCTCGGAGTTCGGCATCCCGTACTACACGCGCATCGACGCGCCCGCCACGCCCGAGCAGAAAGCAAAGTTAGAAAAACTCACCCCGGACGCAGTAAAGGAGTCAGCCCTGGCGGGCGAGCCAATCACCGCCAAGCTGACCAAAGCCCCGGGCAACGATGCCCCAATCGGCGGCTTGAAAGTTGTGGCGGAGAGCGGTTGGTTTGCGGCGCGACCCTCCGGTACCGAAAGCATTTATAAGATCTACGCCGAGAGTTTCAAGAGCCAGACCCATCTGAACGCGATTTTGAGCGAAGCCCAAGAGATGGTGAACAATGCGCTGGGTTCGGGAGCGCGATGATGACCGATAACGACGGGCGCACGAGTGTTCCGCCGTTTCCGCCGGAATATCGTGCTTCCGGCTTGCTGTTACACGTCACCTCTCTGCCGTCTCCATATGGCGTCGGCGATCTGGGATCGTCCGCGTTCTCGTGGATTGATCGTCTCCACGATGCCGGCCAGACGTGGTGGCAGGCGCTACCGCTCGGCCCGACTGGTTACGGAAATTCGCCCTATCAATCCATGTCGTCGTTTGCCGGCAACGAGCTGCTGATCAGTCCCGGCTCTCTTATTTCGGACGGGCTGATACAGGCGAGCGATGCTCAGTCTCACTTCTCGGCGGACGTGGTTGATTACGATTCTGTTATTCCGTTCAAACGGCGGCTGCTCGAAATGGCGTGGGCAAACTTCAAAGCCGGGCAGCGCGGCGCCAGAGATCTCGCGCCTGCCCTCGCGTCTGACTATGACGAGTTCTGCACCACGCAAGCGCATTGGCTGGAAGACTACGCTCTGTTCCGGGCACTGAAAGAAAAGTATCACCAAGCTTATTATCTGGAGTGGCCCGCAGAGTTGGTTCAGCGCAGCCCGAATGCTCTCGCCGAGGCGCGGCGAGAGTTAGCTCGTGAAATTGACCAGGTTTGCTTTGCGCAATTCCTGCTGTTCCGCCAGGCCGATCAACTCAAGGAGCATGCCCATGCCCGGGGCGTGAGCTTGATCGGCGATCTGCCCTTCTTTGTTTCTCCGGATTCCAGTGATGTTTGGGCGAACCCTGCATTATTCGTGCTCGATGAGCAGCATCGGCCCCGCTTCGTTGCCGGAGTTCCTCCCGATTATTTCAGCGCGCAAGGTCAGTTGTGGGGCAATCCCGTTTACAACTGGGATGCTGTGCGTGCGACTGGTTATCGGTGGTGCATCGATCGGTTCCGTGCTCTGCTGGCCCATGTCGATGTGATTCGCTTGGATCACTTCCGCGGGTTCGCGGCTGCGTGGCACGTTCCAGCCGGAGCGCCAACGGCTCAGTCCGGGCAGTGGGTAGCGGGTCCGGGAGCCAGCTTTTTTCAAGCAGTGCAAACCGAGCTGGGCCATCTACCCTTCATCGCGGAAGATTTGGGTGTGATTACGGACGACGTGCGGGCCCTGCGCGACCAGTTTCGTCTGCCGGGGATGCGCATCCTGCAATTCGCCTTCGACGGTCATGCGGACAACCCATATCTGCCGCACAACTTCGTCCACAATACAGTCGCCTACACCGGCACACATGACAATGCCACAACTCGACAATGGTATGAGGAATTGCCCGACTACCAGCGGCAGAACTTCTGGGGCTACCTCAAGCGTGCGCCGGGAACCGGTGCCGATGCCGCTCCGGAGTTGATGCGGCTGGCGTGGTCGTCACCAGCGGCGCTTGCGATTGCTCCGTTGCAGGATCTGCTCAACTTGGGAAGCGAAGCTCGCATGAACGTGCCTGGTCGTGCCGACGGAAACTGGCGTTGGCGCGTCCGAGAAGACATGCTGTCTTCCCGGGCTTTTCAATGGCTGCAGGATTTGACGGAGGGTTCCAAGCGCTCGGCTGGCTCTGCGATCTCCGTCCGCATGCAACCCGCTATGAACGAGCGATAAAATCCCGATCTAGAAGTTGGTTTGTGTGGTGACGGGGCTCTGCCCCGTCCCAGCGGGGTAAACCCCGCCACCACACGAGAGTGGGGAAGGTCAGGCATGATTCAAGTTGCCAAGAGTATTCTCTTGATCGTGAGCGCGCTCTTTCCGATCGTGGATCCGATCGGAGGCAGTCCGGTGTTTCTGCTGCTCACGAGAGATTATGCGGCCGAAACACGACGAGTGCTGGCTCGCCGCATCGCCCTTGATAGTTTCATACTGCTGATCGCGTCCTTTGTCCTCGGGGCGCACGTGCTCTCCTTCTTTGGGATTTCGCTCCCGGTTGTACAGGTTGGCGGTGGGCTCATCGTGATTTCAACGGGCTGGGCGATGCTGAATCAGAAAGACACGAACGATCAAGGCTCACCTAGGCGCACGGTCGCTTGCGCTGATGCTCTGACCCAGGCGTTTTACCCGCTTACGCTTCCTTTGACCGTCGGCCCTGGCTCCATCTCGGTCGCGGTCACGTTGGGCGCGAATGCGCCGCAGCACCTGGGCGCAAACCTGCTGGAGATTCTCGCGGCGGCGATCGGTTCCGCTTTCATCGCAGTAACCATTTATCTATGCTACGGATACGCAGATCGGCTCGCGAGCAAGATGGGCCAGACCGGGACAAATGTAATTTTGAAGCTCTCCGCGTTTTTGCTGGTGTGCATCGGTGTACAGATCTTTTGGAACGGCGCGAGCAAGCTGCTTATTTCATTGCCGCAAGCCGCCAGTCTGGTGGCGCATTGAGACCAGACTGAAGCAGAGACAGGACGGCATAGGTGAATGAGAGAGACAGCATGAAAAATTCAAGTCCTGATGCGCTCATCACTGCGGATTCTCCAGCGAACACCGCCAATCGCGTGCCCGCGAAGCGTCCGACATGGGAGCAAGCTGAGGGCAACCCATTGCCACTTGGCGTCTCGTGGATCGAAGAGGAGCAAGCGTTCAATTTTGCCGTTCACTCGGAACATGCGGAGAGCGTCACTCTATTGCTCTATTCTCCAGCCGATGTAGTGAATCCTCTTCTCAGTCTTCAGTTGGATTTCTTGCACCACAAGTCGGGGCAGATTTGGCACTGCCGCATCCCAGTCTCAAAGATTCCTGAGGCGCGCTATTACGCATACTCGGTCTCGGGACAGACCATTCCTCAACTCCATAGCTTCGACCCGCAGAAGGTTCTCCTCGATCCGTACGCGAAGTGCATTTTCTTCCCACCCGGTTTTGATCGGAACTTGGCCATGCGAGAAGGATCCAACGCCGGCAGCGCGCCTTTGGGAGTGCTGTTCGATCACCGATCGACATTTGACTGGTCGGGGCATCAGTCTCCCTATCATGAGTCGGATGCGGTCATCTACGAACTTCACGTTAGAGGTTTCACGAAGAACCCAAACTCAGGTGTCGACCCATCGCGTGCCGGCACATACACCGGTCTCGTCGAGAAGATCCCCTATTTAAAGGAACTCGGGGTGACGGTTGTGGAACTGATGCCGGTTTTTCAGCGTGATCCACAAGAAGGCGACTACTGGGGCTATATGCCTTTGAATTTCTTCGCGCCGAATGCTCAGTACGCGAGCACCGACCGTCCTGATGAGCAGCGTCTTGAATTCAAGAATATGGTGAAGGCTTTTCATGATGCGGATATCGGCGTGGTGCTGGACGTCGTGTACAACCACACGTGCGAGGGCGACTACAAAGGGCCGATCTACAGCTTCAAGGGTTTCGGCAGCGCCGGTTATTACATGCTTACCTCCGATCCGGCAAACCCCTACGCCAATTACTCCGGCACCGGCAATACTTTGAATTTCGGCCACGCACATGTGCGCAAGATGGTGATTGATAGTCTGCGTTATTGGAAGCGCGGGATGCATATCGACGGATTCCGCTTTGATCTGGCGTCGGTATTCAGCCGCAACGCAGACGGATCGCTCAACTGGGGTGAAGCGCCCATCTTCAGCGAAATTGCCGCGGACCCTGAATTAGGCCGGGTGCGTCTGATCGCAGAACCTTGGGACACAGCCGCTTATCAGCTCGGGCGCGGATTCCCGGGCCTGACTTGGCTCCAGTGGAACGGTCGGTTTCGTGATGACGTTCGTCGTTTTGTTAAGGGCGACACCGGGATGGTGCCCGATGTGATGCGACGTATCTATGGCAGCGATGACTTGTTTCCAGACAGCCGCGCCGACGCTTATCACCCCTATCAGAGTGTGAATTTCGTAACTTCCCACGACGGCTTCACCCTCTACGATCTGGTCTCCTATGACCGCAAGCGCAATTGGCAAAACGGGAATAATAATCAGGACGGCACTGACGCGAACTACAGTTGGAACTGCGGGCAGGAAGGGGATGAAGGCGTCCCCGCGGCAGTCCGCGCATCGCGCCGGCGGCAGGTAAAGAATTTCTGCTGCTTGCTCTTCTTGTCCAACGGCACGCCGATGTTTCGGGCGGGGGACGAGTTTCTGAACACGCAGTTCGGCAACAACAATCCGTATAACCAAGACAACGAAACGGGATGGCTGGACTGGAGTCAACTCAAGGCGAATCAGGACATTTTTCGCTTCTTCAAGAACATGATTGCGTTCCGAAAGAATCATCCCTCGCTGGACCGCAGCAGGTTCTGGCGGGAGGATGTTTCCTGGTACGGCGTCGGCCCCACGGTCGATTTGTCCAACGACTCGCACAGCCTGGCATTCTGCCTGCATGGCGCCTCTCAAGGTGACGACGATATCTACGTGATGATCAATGCGTACTGGGAAGAGTTGGAGTTCAATGTGCAAGAGGGATCAGCACAGGAGTGGAAGAGAATCGTGGACACCGCTTTGCCCAGTCCAGATGATTTCTCGGACGACGGAATTCCTTTAGAACGGACGAAATACCTACTGGCTCCAAGGTCGATTGTGGTCTTATGTCGACCCCGGGCCGAGACCCGATGAAGTCAGGCAGTGGTCTTTGTCTCGAGGGTTTTCATAAAATCCAGAATCATGCGAACGACGGCCTCATCGCCGATGGTGGTATTGATCATGGTGTGGTAAATGGCGCGGTCCGGCCATTCGACGTGGAAATACTTCTGGATGAAATCGATGCGTTCGCGATCCACCGTATCCACGAGCTGTTCGGCTTCCTCGTCAGTCTTGCCGCGAGCCTGCAGGCGCCGGACTTTATCTTCTCTCGGAGCGTAAAGAAACACACGCAACGTGTCGTCGCGTTTCCTGAGAAAATGCTGCGACCCTCTTCCAACGATGACGGAGTTTCCCGTTTTCGCCGCCTGCTGAACAACCTGTTCCGTAAACGTCAAAATGCACTCACTGTCAACCAGCTTGAGCTTGTGCGCATTGAGGCTGCCTTCGTAACTTCCGCGCAAGAACGATTTGAAGAGCCGGTAGTACAGAGGATCGGTTCGCTCCTCCCGACACTCGACTTCCGCTTTGGGACAATCAGCCAGCCGGGCGATCTCCTCCGTCAGCAACTGATCCCAGAGCTTCCAGCCCAGCTGCTTCGCAAGCAGCTGAGCGATTTCGCCGCCGCCGCTTCCGTACTCGCGCTCGATGGTGATGATCTTTATCATGCGTCTCTGACCCCTGTTATCCCTGCATTACATCAGATTGATTATTCATTCCGCTACCCTTACCCCACCGCCGCCCGGCTCATTCTTCTTCAAAACAAAAGACAGGCAGAACATAACGGCCGCGCCCACGCAAAGAACCTTAAAGGTGTCGATGTAGGCCAGGGTGGCCGCCTGTGCTTGCAGACCCTGGTAGAGCCTGGCGTAGGCCGTGATCTGTGCTTCGGGCCTGCCGACTCCAGAGGTCGCCAGCTGCCGAGCCAGCCCGTTCGCCGTATTCGCAAAATTGGGATTGTCGAGCCGGACGTTCTCCACCAGCCTGGCCTGATGGAATTGCGAGCGCCGTGCAATCAACGTCGTGACCATCGAGGTTCCCACGCTGCTTCCCATGTTGCGCATGAAATTAACGATGCCTGCGACTGCGTTGTTTTTCTCCGGCGCGATTCCGATGTAGGCGACCAGCGTGATAGGCACGAACAGGAAGCCTAAACCAATCACCTGGGTGATGCGCAGCCAGGTGGCGGCGCTGAAGCTGATCTGCAAATCAATCCGCTGGGTGGAATAGAACATGGAGATAGATAAAGCCAGCCAGCCGAAAGCAATCAGACGGCGCGCCTGGATCTTGGTTGTCAGTTGGCCCATGATGGGCATCTCGACCAGCAAAACAAGACCTCCCGCTGAAAGCGCCAAACCAGCAAGCTGGGAGGTGTAGCCCACGAGCGTCTGGAGGAACTGCGGCATCAGGACCAGGCTGCTGAACAACATGATTCCCAGGGTGAACATCATCAGGCTCGAACTCGCGAAGTTGAAGCTCTTGAACATGCGAACGTCGATGAGGGGAGCCTTTTGATACCACTCCCAGATCACCAGCGAGATCAGGCACACGGTGGAGACGACGATTAAGGTGGTGATGAAACGCGACCCGAACCAATCGTCTTCCTGGCCTTTATCGAGCAGAATCTGCAATGCCCCGACACCGAGGGTCAGCAGGGCGATGCCGATGTAGTCCAACTTGACCCCAGCGGCCTTGAGTTTGGCTAAATAAGGGGGATCCTCGACAAAGCGGCGCACCAGAAACCAGGTCAAGATGCCGACCGGGAGATTGATAAAGAAAATCCAGCGCCAGGAATAGTTGAAGGTGATCCACCCGCCGAGGGTTGGCCCGATCGTCGGCGCCATGATTGCCGTAATCCCGTAAAGTGCGAAGGCGAGGCCTCGCTGCTGCGGTGGGAACGTGTCTGCCAGAATGGCCTGAGCCATCGGCTGCAGGCCGCCACCACCCGCGCCCTGCAACACCCGGAAGAAAAGAAGATAACCGAGACTGGGTGCGATACCGCAAAGCAAGGAACTCACAGTAAAGATACTCAAACACGCCATGAAAAAGCGCTTTCTTCCCAAGGCGCCCGCGAGCCAGCCGCTGATCGGCAGAATGATGGCATTCGAGACCAGATAAGAAGTCAACACCCATGTACTCTGGTCGTTGCTCGCGCCCAGATTCCCAGCCACATAGGGCAGGGCCACGTTCGCGATGCTGGTGTCGAGGACCTCCATGAAGGCTGCCATGGCCACGACAACGGCAATCAGCCAAGGGTTGTACTTGGGCCGCCAAACTTCTTGTTCGAGCGTGAGCGCAGCGGAACTCATAACGTGGAACTCATAACGCGAAACTTATGGCATGGCGGAACTCAGTGAACGGAACTCATTCGAGGTAGACGTCCGGCACCACGTTCATACCTGGTCGAAGCAGGCGATCCTTGTTCTCTCCTGGATTGAGAACGATCTTCACCGGAACCCTCTGGACAATTTTCACGTAGTTTCCGGTGGCATTCTCCGGCGGAAGCAAACTGAATAGCGGGCCGGTTGCTCCGGCAATGCTATCCACATGACCTTTTAAAGTCCGGCCGCTCGAATCCACATGGATTTCCGCTTTCTGTCCAACTCGCATGTGCCGCAGCTGCGTCTCTTTAAAATTGGCGGTGACCCATACTTCATCGAGGGGCACCACGGTGAGAAGTTGCTGTCCATCTTGAACGTTCATCCCAACCACCACCGTCTTATTTACTTCACCGGTGACTGGAGCGACGATTTTCGTGTATCCGAGATTCAGTTGGGCCTGCTCGAGCAAGGCGCGCTTTTGCTCAACATCCGCGACCGCAGCCCGCGCGCGAGCCTGG
Organism: uncultured Acidobacteriaceae bacterium; assembly: GCA_963747545.1. GTDB lineage: Bacteria > Acidobacteriota > Terriglobia > Terriglobales > Acidobacteriaceae > Acidiflorens. Next base: position 20,149 of record CAVVFQ010000008.1, read on the forward strand.
GTCGACGACACTTGCTGCGGCCCGGTCTCCGCATTTTGGTGGTTCGCGTCGGCCTGCGCCAGTTTGCTCCGGGCCTGTTCGACGAATTGCTTTGCTGCAGACTCATTGGCTTCGGCTGCCGCAACCGTCGCGGCGCTGGACTTAGCCGCGGCCAATGCCTGATCGTAGACTTGCGCCGATACTTCCCGTTTGTCGACCAGCAGCTTGTAGCGCTGGAGATCGTCTTGCGCTTTCACATCATTTGCCTCGGCCAATTCCAGTTGGGCATGGGCGGCGGTCACCTGCCTCTCGGCGGCGATGACTCCGGCGTTAGCGTCTTCGATGCCGGAGGCAGTGAACCTCAGTTGGCTTGAGCTATTTACTGAAGAAATCGGAACCGTGATATTCAGCGATTGGGCCGTCGCTTCGGCGTTGGCGAGATTGGCTTGCGCCTGCGCGACCGCAACCTCGTAGTCCTTCGGGTCGATCTCCACCAGCACCGTGCCCTTCTCCACCCACTGGTTGTCGTCCACGTTGACCCGCACCACGTAACCGGAAACGCGCGCGCTTACGGGATAGAGGTGAACATTCACCTGGGCGTCGTCGGTCGATTCGTAGCTGCTCAAGTAGCGCCACAAGAACACTCCGGCGACCAGCGCCACCACGATGACCGCCAGAACCACGATGTTTCTGCGGCGCTTGGGATTCCGGCGCGCTGGCGGCGTGTAGTCGGCCGGGGATTCTTTACCTGTCTCAGGCACTGAATGGGCGTTTTCTTCCGCCATGTTTATTTTCCTTTCAAATACTCCTTGACGCCCTGCTCAGCGAGACCCAGGGCGCGAACCAGTGAAATTTTGGCGTAATTATAGTTGTACAGACTCGATATGTACTGTTCGTGGGCGCTCGCGACCAGTTCTTGCGATTGCACCACTTCCACGGTATCGGTGACACCCGCGCGGAAACGATCGCTCGACTGGGTCAGCGTCTGTTCCGCCAAATCAATGTTGCTGCGCGCCACGTTCACCAGATCCGCCGACGACTGCAGGTTCAGCAGCGCCGCGCGCACGTCGGAATCGATCTGTCCCCGCAGATTCTCCAGGCGCTCGCGGCTTTGCTCCAGTCTCGCATCGGCCTGCAAAACATCGCCGTGAACCGCGCCGCCCTGAAAGATCGGAATCGACAGCGTTCCGCGCACGTCGGCTACCGGCGTTGCCGTGGAGGGATGCGACCCTGCTAACCCATAATCCGCGTCCAGGGAAAGCGACGGGAGATAGCCGCCCAGCGCGGCCTTTCGGGAGAATTCCGCCGCGCGTACGTCGGTCATGGCCGCCTGGTAATCGGAACGCGACGCGTATGCGCGTTTCAGCGCCTCATCGACGGTGATGCCTTCGAACGGCTGGTACGGAGACTTGTCCGCGAATTCGAATTCCTGCCCTGGCGCCAGGCCGATCACGCGCGCCACCGTCAGCTCCTGGATGGCGAAGTTGTTCTTCGCCTGGATTAACTGTTGCTGCCGAGTCTGCAGCTCGACTTTGGTGCGCAGACCGTCGATGTCCGGCGAAGTGCCGGCATTCACCTGGTCCGCGGCCTGATCGTAGAGCGCCTGCGCCGTCTTGACCTGCGCTTCCGCCGTTTCAATGCGGGCTTCATCGGCAATGGCTTGCAAGTATGTATAGCCCACGGCTAGCACGACCAGATCGCGAGCGTCCTTAAAGGTATAGCTGGCGGATTTTAAACTCTGGTTAGCCGCGCGGGCAGCGTTGATTGACTTCCAATCGAACAGGGTCTGAGTCAAATTGGCACGCGCGTCAAAGTAAGAGAAGGGGCCAATGGATGCCGGGATCTTAAATCCAGAAACGCTGCCAAAGCCGAGCTCATCGATATTGATTTTCGACTCCGCGACATACGGCGACGCCGTCACGTGCGGCAGCAGCGCGCTTAGCTGCTCCCAGCGCTCTCCTCGGGCCGAGCGAATGTCCGCATTCGAAAGCAGCAGTCCGAGATTTTGTTTCAATCCGCGGTCGACCGCGTCCTGCAACGAAAGCGACAGAACTCCCGGAACCAGCTTTGCCGGCACGCTGCCCGCGAACCGGCTCACTCCGCCTGTTCCGGGAATTTCCTGGCCAGGCGTGCTTGGACCGGGCGTTGCCTCGGTTTGCCCAAGGGATGTTGCTGCTCCACAAATCAAGACTCCGGCCAACAGGATAATGCGGCGGTGTTCAGAACTGAGTCTCAACGGAGTGGCCTTCCTTTCGTGACACATAAGAGCTGTACTCCCGCAAGCGGGGTGGATGACATGATATGCCCGGCGGCTGAGCGCATGCACCCTTGTGAAAGAGAAAAGATTGGATCGGCATCACAGCGCTATAAAGCAAGCTGCATCTGCTGAGAAATTTCAACCGCTCACAGAATCGATCGCACGACCCCACCATCCACACGCAGGGCTGCCCCATTTGTCGCCGACGACAGGGGACTGCACACAAAGGCGACCAGCGCGGCAACTTCCTCGGGTTTAGCAAAGCGCTTCAACAGCGACGAGGGGCGCATGGTGCGAAAGAACTCTTTTTCCACCGCTCCGGCGTCGGTCTTCTGCTGGGCTGCAAGCTCGCCAACAAACCTTTCCACTCCTTCGGACGCCGTGGGACCCGGCAGGACTGAATTGACCGTTACATTCGTCCCGGCGGTGGTTTCAGCCAGGCCCCGCGAAACGGCGAGCTGCGCCGTCTTAGTCATTCCGTAGTGAATCATCTCGGCTGGAATCTGCACCGCGCTTTCGCTCGAAATGAACACAATACGCCCCCAATTGCGCTTTTTCATTCCCGGAAGGTAATGACGGCTAAGACGCACTCCGCTCAAGACGTTAACTTCGAAAAAACGCTTCCAGTCATCGTCGCTGATCTGTTCAAACGGCTTTACTTCAAAGATCCCCGCGTTGTTCACCAGGATGTCCGCGTCTGGAAAGCTACTCGTGAGTTTCCGCGTTCCTTCAGCCGTTCCGACGTCGGCGGCCACCCCCTCCACCCGCCCTCGAACGCCGGAGGCCCTAAGCTTGTTGATCGCTTCGTTGACCCGCCGTTCTGTCCTGCCATTTACAACAACGGAAGCGCCTTCGTTGGCGAGAGCTTCTGCAATTGCAAAACCGATACCAGCCGTGCTTCCCGTGACCACGGCGCGTTTGCCGTTCAGCTTTAGATCCATGGTTGTTTTCGATGCGGCAACCGAAATCGCGGATTCAACGGTTTGATTTTCGCGCTAGACCGCTGTTAAGAAAAACCGCATAATTATTTCTTGCATATTTGTCGTTATCACGAGCATCTGTATGCAGAGGAGGATTCACTATGAGCACAATCACCGCACCGGAAGTAACCGCTACCACCACTTGGAACATTGACCCCGTTCACTCCCATGCCCAGTTCAAGGTCAAGCACATGATGATCTCGAACGTGAAGGGCGAGTTCACCGCCGTTACCGGCAAGTTGGAGGTAAACAGCTCGGACATAACCAAATCGAGAATCGAGGCCTCAGTCGACGCCACCACGATTAACACACGGGAGGCGCAGCGCGATGCCCACCTGAAGAGCGCGGACTTCCTCGACGTGGAGAAGTTTCCGGTTTTAACCTTCAAGTCGGCTCGCATCTCGAAGACGGGCATTGACGAACTGGCGGTTGAAGGCGATCTTTCGATCCATGGCGTAACTCGCAATGTTGTATTTGAGGTCGAGGGACCCAGCGCTCCCATGAAAGACCCATGGGGCAACACCCGGATCGGGCTGTCTGCCACAACCCGCATCAACCGGAAAGATTTTGGCTTGACCTGGAACTCGGCGCTCGAAACCGGTGGCGTCCTGGTGGGCGAGGACGTGACGATCACGCTCGATGTCGAGTTGGTAAAAGCGTGACCCTCTCGTATTGGGGAGCGCCCCGCTACATTGGTCAGAATTCGTGGCGCCCCCTTGTCCCTCGAGTGGGGATAGAATAGCCTCCATTCGGAGCGGACCCGTTGGCCGCCGCGATGGGGTTCGCCAGAAGCAGTATCGGAAACTGGACTATGCCGCACGCCCTTGCTGATCAACCGGAATGCTGGCCTGCTCTGCCGCTGGATTCGTGGAATGATACCCGCGCCACGCTGCATATGTGGACCCAGATGGTTGGCAAGGTTCGGCTGCGGCTGACGCCTTTGGTGAACCACTGGTGGAATGTCCCGTTGTACGTAACGGCTCGGGGCCTGACCACATCACGAATCCCGTATGAGCAAAAGGCATTCGAACTCTGGTTTGACTTCATAGGCCACCGGCTCGTGCTCGAGACGAGTGATGGCATCGTGAAGACGATCCCGCTGGCGCCTCGCTCGGTAGCCGATTTCTACCGGGAATTTATGGAAATGCTTCGCTCCGCCGGGATCACGGTCAAAATCTGGCCAATGCCAGTCGAAATTCCCGATCCGATTCGCTTCGACCAGAATCGCGTGCATGCGTCGTATGATCCCGCGTCGGCGGAGAAATTTTGGCGCATTTTGTTGTCGGCGGCCGCGGTATTCACCCAATTCCGGTCGGAATTCATCGGCAAGTGCAGCCCGGTGCACTTCTTTTGGGGGAGCTTCGACCTTGCGGTCTCACGCTTTTCGGGCCGCCGTGCCCCCGAACGACCTGGGGCCGACGCCGTAACCCGAGAAGCTTACTCCCACGAACTGAGCAGCGTCGGCTTTTGGCCCGGCGGCGGCGCGGTCAAAGACGCAGCCTTTTATTCCTACACCTCCGCTGAGCCGCCGGGTTTTAAAGAAGCTCCGGTGCGGCCGGGTGCGGCCTACTATGAAAGACAGATCGGCGAATTCATCCTGATGTACGAGAACGTTCGTCAGGCTGAATCGCCTTCCGCAGCGCTACTGGAGTTTTGCAAAACGACATACGAAGCCGGGGCGAACCTGGGCAATTGGGACCGCAAAGCGCTCGAAAGGTAGCTTGTACCATCCGGGTGTCAACGGGTTATCAGCAAGACAGTGGACACAGCTAATTGACAGATACCGCCGAAAAAGACTTGGGGCCGTCGGGCTCGTCGAGTTTGTGGCGACCCCTGCGTGTGTCGACTTTCCGCAATCTGTTGATTGCTGATGTTGTCTCCGATATCGGCACCTTCATGCAGAACGTCGGCGCTGCATGGCTGATGGTCTCACTCGGCGCGGGGCCGATGTACGTCGCGCTCACGCAAACCGCTTCTTCGCTGCCGTATTTTGTGCTGGCCCTTCCAGCGGGCTCCGCCGGCGATATCGTCGACCGCCGCAAGCTCATTCTGTTCACCGAGACTTGGATGATGAGCGTTGCGCTGCTTCTGGTGGTTTTGACCATCGCTGGTCTCATGTCGCCCTGGCTGCTGCTGGTGCTGACGTTTGCGCTCTCCGCGGGTGATGCCTTTGAAGCCCCGACGTGGCGGGCAATTCTCCCTGAACTCGTGCCCAAGGAAGACCTTGCGCCAGCCTCTGCGCTGAACGGGATCGAATTCAATCTAGCTCGAGCGGTCGGTCCGGCACTCGCGGGCGTAGTCATCGCCGCCGCAGGCGTCGCCGCGGCTTTTGTAGCGAACTTCGTGTCGTTTTTCGGCGTGATTCTGGTGGTTGCGAGGTGGAAAAGGCCGGTTCGCAAGCGAGCCACGCCACCTGAGACGTTAACCGGAGCCACGGTCGCCGCCGTTCGCTACGTCGGCCATTCGCCCGCCATCCTCACCGTATTCGTTCGAACCGGCATAGTCATGTTCTTCTCCAGCGCGCTCTTTGCGTTGCTGCCCACAGTTGCTCGGAGCGTGAATAAGACGGCAATCGGCTATGGGCTGTTGCTCGGATGCTTTGGGGTTGGTGCAATTGCCGGCGCTTGGTAATGCAGCCGGCCCGTGCCAGGTGGTCGGCGGAAGTTGTTGTTTCGGCCGGCGTAGTGATCCTGGGGATCGTAATCGTAGCGACCGCTGGCTTACAGAGGTTGAGCACACTCGCTCCCGTCATGCTGATTGGCGGTGCGGCATGGGTCCTCTTCATTTCTCTGATCAGCGCTCTGGTCCAGAATCTGGCGCCAGATTGGGTGCGAGCGCGAGTTCTTGCAATCTTCATCCTCGTTTATCAGGGAAGTTTCGCTCTTGGGAGCGCCGCGTGGGGCGTGCTAGCCCAACGCGCGGGCGTCCGTGTTGCTCTGGTCTATGCCGGGGTTGGAACAATCTGCACTACCTTGTTCGCGCTGGTCGCGAGACTTCCTGATTCGCCTGCGGATCTGAGCCCATGGAACCACTGGCGCATGCCCGTCCTGGTCAAGGACCTTGGGGCTGATCTCCTCCAGGGAGAAGGACCGGTTCTGGTCACGGTCAAATATACGGTCATTCGAGAACGGGAAACAGAGTTCGTGGAAGCGATCAATCAATATGGACGCATACGGCGTCGCGATGGAGCGTATCGGTGGGGAATCTTTCGCGATATTGAGTCGGTGGATCACTATCTGGAAATATTCCTGGTGAATTCCTGGGGAGAACATCTGCGCCAACACGACCGGCAGACCCTGGCGGACCGCGACCTGGAACAGCGCTTGTACAGTCACGTTGCCGGCGAGCCAGAGGTGCGTCATCTGATCTATGCACATTCGAAAGAAACATAGGGTCTAAGGGAGCGCCCGCCCCGGTTTTGCCGCACGCATCCGACGGTGCTAGACTGCGCGAATGGCTCCCAAAAAGAAAAACAAGAAGAAATCGACGAAATCGAAGAAAAGTGCCGGCAGGAAGTCGACGCCGGCAAAAAAACGCGTGCAGAAGCGGAAGACTCTTAAGAAATCGGCGAAGCGGGCGTCAGCACCGAAAAGAGCCGCAGCGAAAAGGAAGAGCTCGAAGAAGACGATCAGCAGGAAAACCGCGAACGTGCGTAACAAAAAGACTGGCAAGAGAAACCGGGAGCCGGAGGGCTTCGGATTCTCGCGTGATATACCCGCATCGCTCTCGGGCGAGGAATCAGGAGATCTGCAGGGCTTGTCTAACGTCGCAAGCGCAGATTCAGAAAGTGTTGACGAGTTGCTTGAGGAAGGCAACGCCTTCGAGGCTGGGGTGGTATCGGGCGTGGAACGCGCCGGAGAACGCGAGGGGAGAGAAGTTCACACCCGTGAGGTGCCCGAAGACGACGTGCCCGGCGAATACCTGGACGAAGAGTAAATCGCCGAAGAGTAAATCGCCGGCTATCGAATCAAAACTGCGCCGCCCTCACAGGAATTTCATCAAGGCGTCGGTCGTTTCCTTGGGTTGTTCCTCCATGACCCAGTGGCCGCAGTTCTTCAGCACGACCATGGTGGCGTCGGTTGCGACTAACTTCATTTGCTGACCGAGCACTTCTCCGTTTGCCTTCTCGCCGCCAATTGCCAGGACGGGCATGGTGAGCTTGGTCTGAGAGAGCTGCGCAAAATCTTTGGCCGCCTGCTGGAAGGAAACGAAATATGCCCAACCGGCTCGCATGCGCCCTGGGCGAGCATAGGCTGCCGTGTACGCCGCGCGGTCGGCTTCTGGAATCGAGTGGGTCTTGTCGGCGGCGAAGTCGTTCCAGAAGTAGTCAAAATATGTTCGCTCGCGTCCGCGGACCAGCGCTTCCGGTGTCGGCCCGTTGAAGCGGAAGTGCCAAATCCCGGGGTTGTTATATACGTTTTCCCAACCGGCCACTCCTGGGAGAAATGCATCCAGCACCACCAGCTTTTCGGTTTCCGAGGGAAACTGCGCGGCGTATGCGTAGGCGACCATCAGCCCGATGTCGTGCCCGACGACCCTTGCCTTCCCGACTCCGAGTGACTTGACGAGGGAGTGGATGCGGATAGCAGCAGTCTTCATGTCCAGACCATCCGCCGGAATCTCGGAATCGCCGATTCCGGGCAGGTCGGGGGCAATCACCGTAAATTTCGCGGCCAGAAGCGGAATGATCGGTCTCCACATGCGCGACGTCTGGGTATAGCCGTGCAGCAGGATTACTGCCGGACCATGGCCGGCCGTTAGATAGTGCAGTTTGACGCCGTCTACCTGCGACGTGCGTGAGACGATCGCCTGGGATTGGGCGGATGCCTTTACCGAGATTGCACTGGCGAAAAGAATCATTACAGCTAAGGCGGTTAACATCTTCAACGCCAAGTTCATAAAGCCTCCGGATAAAGTCACATTGCGCAGTTGCATTGTGCGAGGTTGCCATCGCCGAGGGCAGCACATCACGAGGTATGGTGTTGATTTTTCGCTACTACCAAAGGCAGGCCAGCAGATTACCACGTTTGCGATGCGCTGAGCGCCGCGCTACGGGGCTGAGGCCCCGCGCGTGTTTCGAGCCAGTTCCTCGATGGCGGGAATGGACCTGGGTTCGATCGTTGTGCAGACGGGCGGCATGGTTCCGCTTTGCATGGACCGAACCATCAGGTCAATCGCAACCCCGGCCGTCGGAGGGCTGAAGACGGTGGCCGTCAGAAGGCCTGCGTGAACCCATGCCTGGCCGGTTTTCGGCATGCCGTCGATGCCCATGAACGGCATCTTCAGCCACGATCCGCGCAGCTCTGACTTGCACTGCTCGAACGCCTTGCGGGCGCCAAGAGCCATGGAATCGTCCTGGGCGCACACCGCTCGGAGCTCCGCAGCGCGAGACGTGGAAAGGCAGAGCCAGGCAGTAACGGCTTTGTTCGAACTCGATTCGGTCCAGTGGGCCTTGAGAACGCGTAACTGTATGTTTGCCGGCATCGTTTCCAGCAGGCCAGCATGCCGCTGCTTGGCTGCGAGGCTTTGGCTGGGGCCCTGTATATAAAGGACCATTCCTCCCCCCGGCAGCACCGCGGCAAGTTGCCTCCCCTGGATGCGGCCAATCTTCTCATGGTCGGGAGTAACTACAAAAGCGGGCACGTGAAAGATGGAGCGGAGTTCGTTGAGATACTCGGCATTGCGGCTCAGCAGGGCCCAGCCAATGCCCGCAGTGGCGGCAGCGCGAGCCACCTGAGGATGCGCAGTAGCCCCTGCCGGTTCGAAGACGATGGCGTTCGGACGAAGATCGACCGGGGACTGAATTCTGTCGAGCAGTTGCTGGCTTTGCAGGATGCCGTCATCCCGCGCGCTGAGGACCTCGAGGTCCACGCCGGCCTTGCCGGCAGCGTGGCGTGCAGCTTCCACCTGCTCGATCTGGAAATCGTTATCTTCGTTGGTCACCGAGAGCAGGAAACGCGGCTTGGTCATGGAGGGCGTAGGTGCTACAAAATCATACTCCGAGTGGCACCAGCCTGGGCATTACGCTGGGACATAAGTTTGGCAAGCTCGTCCTATCCGTCAGCGTTCCTGCGCTTTCCTAGTACGTCCATGAGGACATGTCCAAATAGAAGCTTCGCGTCTGTTCTCTTGCGAGCCGCGCCTTGTCTTTTGGGTTCAAGCCCTCCGGAGCGGTGCCGATAGCTGTGTTCATGTGGGGAAAGCGTACGGCGCAAACCCATTGGCTGGGATCTGCACGCCTTTCGCCGGTCCTGGCGGAAGTATGGCTGAGGTTTTCACGATGCTTGTGGTCCCACTTTCAAGTGCACTTTGCCTGCCAGCCGTCACGATGAGAAGGGGGGAGCCTGGGCGATGAATCGATTGCCTCAGGTCCTTCTCGTGGACGACAACGCGGCCGACGTCGGCCTTGCACAGGAGGCGTTGGCCGGGGGCAGGCATCAAAGCCAAATCAGAAGTGTACCGGATGGCGAGGAGGCCATGGCGTTTCTGCAACGCGCGGGCAAGTATGCGAACGCGGTTCGTCCCGACTTAGTCATCCTCGATCTTAACCTGCCGCGGAAGGACGGTCGAGCGCTGTTAACGGAGGTGAAAGCCGACAGAAATCTGCACACCATCCCGATCGTGGTGTTCAGTACTTCGCGCTCGATGTTGGATATAGCGCGCAGTTACGAACTGGGCGCCAACTGCTACCTCAGCAAGCCCGGAAATCTGGACGATTATTTACTGGCGGTGCAATCGATTGAAGAATTCTGGTTCGGCTCCGCGAGCCTGCCACGAGAGGAAAAATGAAAATAATGGAACACGAAGCTGCGAACATTCTGCTGGTTGAAGACAATCCCGGAGACGCGGACCTGATACGCCTGCGTCTGGTAGAGGGCAAGTCCGAGGTCCATGTAAATTGCGTTCCCCGGCTCTCCGACGCGCTCGCGTGTCTGGAAGCGGAAACACCCTCGCTGGTGCTGCTTGATCTGAACCTTCCCGACAGCCACGGCGCAGAAACCTTTCGCCGGATCATGCAGAAGGCTCCGAACGTGCCCATTGTGATTCTGTCTGGTCAGGACGATGAGGCGCTGGCCATCAAAGCGGTGCATCAGGGCGTTCAGGACTACCTGGTGAAAGGCGATATCACCAGTAAGCAACTGGACCGGGCCCTGCACTATGCCGTCGAACGGCAGGGGCTGCTGCGCTCTCTGGAAGTTACCCGCCAGGCGCAACTCGAATTCAAGAATCGTTTTCTATCCCACGTTTCGCACGAGTTGCGTACGCCGCTGACGTGCATTCACCAGTACGTCACCATTCTTCTGGATGGGTTGGCCGGCGCCATGCAGCCCGACCAAAATGACCACCTCAAGACAATCCTCAAGAGTGTGAATCAGTTGCACGCCATGATCCGCGACCTGTTGGAAGCCACCCGGGCCGATAGCGGCAAGCTGCGCATCGACCAGCGTTGTGTCGATATCGGCGAACTGATCCAGCAGGCGGTGGCTATGATGCGGCCGACCGCCGCCGAAAAACATGTTGGTCTCCAGGCGACGCTCGATCAAACCATCCCGCTCGTCTATGCGGATCCCGACCGTACGCTTGAGATCTTCATCAACCTTATTGACAATGCCATCAAGTTCACCCCCGCTGATGGCTCGGTAGCGGTGCTGGCCTCGATGGTGGAGACTGACCCGTCTGCCGTCTACCTCTCGGTCAGCGACACTGGCCGGGGCATCCCGCAGGAGTCGCTTCCGCTGGTTTTCGAACGTCTCTATCAGGATCCGGACTCGATTGACAACAGCCGGACCGGTCTCGGTCTGGGACTGTTCATCGCCAAAGAAATTGTTACCCTGCACGGCGGGAGAATGTGGGTGGCAAGCCAACCCGGAAGTGGCAGCACATTCTCGTTCACCTTGCCGCTCTATTCCCTCGCCAAGCTCCTGTTCCCAGTGACCACTTATCAGGGACACTTACGGGAGTCGCTGGTGCTGGTGCGCGTGGAACTGACTCCGCTGTCCAAATCTCTCCGCGGAAGCTGGAAAGAAACCTGTGAGCAGTGCCTGGAACGGCTGCGCCTTTGCATCTTCGTGGACAAGGATCTGGTTCTTCCAGTCACCGGAAGCAGCGGCCCCGTCGAAACGCTCTACATAGTCGCCTCCACTCACATGGAGCAGGTCAGCATCCTGATGGACCGCATCCGCGATCAAATCGGGTCCCTGCCCAGAATGAAAACTGGGGGCACTCTGCGGGTAACGGCTGAGAAGATTCCCGGCCCGCCCGCCGCCGACTCGAGAACCTTGGAACAGCAAGTCTGGGGCATTGCCGATTACGTCACGGGAATCATTCAACTAGGCCTTGGGAACAAGCAAGACTTCACCGAAAAGGAGCGCCACAAAAATGCAGACTGAGAGTTACATCGACCAGCAGCCCATGAATCGAGCAAAGATCATGGTCGTGGATGACGATCCCGATCTCAGACAGGCCCTGAGTTTGCGTCTGCGGGCCAATAACTTCGACACCGTGAATGTTTGTGACGGTTATTCCGCCATCGCCATGGCTCAGAAAGAAAGGCCCCACCTGATCATCCTCGATCTCGGGCTGCCAGCGGGCGACGGATTTGCCGTGCTGAAACACTTGCAAGAGTTTCCAGCGCTTTCGGCGATTCCGGTGATCGTTCTCACCGCCCGCGATCCCGAAGGCAACGAAAAACGTACTCTCGAATCGGGCGCCGTCGCCTTCTTCCAGAAGCCTGCCGACAACGAGGAATTGCTGGGAGTGATTCGCGCCAGCCTGCGGGCGGGTTGGGGCGGAGGTTTGCCATCGTAGTGGTCCCGAGCCTGGGTGAGCCGGAGACCGTCGATCTCCGGCTCGAGCGCATGAAGGCGGATCTCTTAACCCGGGCCTTGCGATCACACCGGAACGGATCTTACGGATCGTAATCTGCGTTCCCGGGCTTCCACTGCGACCCTCAGTAACCTCTTCATATGCTGGTGACGGCAACGCCTTTGCCGATAACTCCACAGAGAGGCGACGCCGGATTCATGGTACCCAAACAAAGCCTCACCGCCAGCGAGGCTGCGCTGAAAGAACTGGCCGACCAGAAGTTCGCTTTGGATCAGCACGCCATCGTGGCGATCACCGACGTCCTGGGCACGATCACCTACGTCAATGACAAATTCTGCGCTATCAGTCAATACTCCAGAGAGGAACTGATCGGCCAGAATCACCGCATTCTCAACTCCGGCTACCATCCAAAAGACTTTTTCCAGCAGATGTATCACACCATTGCCGAGGGGAAGGTCTGGCACGGCGAAATCAAGAACCGCGCCAAAGACGGGTCGATTTATTGGGTGGATACGACCATCGTTCCTTTTCTCACATCTGAAGGCAAACCGCGCCAGTACATGGCGATACGCGCCGACATTACGGAACGAAAGCGGGCGGAGGAAGTGCGCGAGCGCCTGGCGGCGGTGGTCGAATCCTCCGACGACGCCATCATCAGCAAGACCCTCGACGGGATCATCACCGCCTGGAACCCCGGCGCCGAGAAGGTGTTCGGTTACTTGTCGGCAGAGGCCGTGGGCAAACCGATGCGGATGCTGATACCGCCGGAACGCGCGAATGAGGAGCTCGACATTCTGGCGCGAATTGGCCGCGGTGAGAGCGTCGAGCATTTCGAAACCATCCGCGTCCGAAAGGATGGCACGCACATTGACGTTTCGGCGACGATTTCGCCGATCAAGGACAGCAGCGGTGCGATTGTTGGCGCTTCCAAAATTGCGCGCGACATCACGGAACGCAAGCGAGGGGAGGCTGCCATGGCCGGTCAGGCAGAACAACTTTTCCAACAAGCTGAAGAATTGGCCCGCTCGCGGCTGGAGCTGGAAGAGCAGACGCTCAGGCTCCAGTCTGTGCTAAACAGCATGACTGAGGGGTTGGCAGCCGCGGACGAGCAGGGCAAGTTCGTCCTGTGGAACGCCGCGGCGGAAAAGATCCTTGGCATGGGCGCGACGAATCTCCCCAGCCAGAATTGGACGGAGCACTACGGCCTGTTCCAGAACGACGCGGTGACCCCTTTCCCCAGTGAGCAGATTCCCCTGGTTCGCGCCATTCGTGGGGAGGTGAGCACAACCGAGATGTTTGTGCGCAATCCGGAACTCCCCGATGGCATCTGGATCGAAGTTAGCGCTGGCCCCCTAAGAGACAAGCAGGGCATAGTACGCGGTGGAGTGGCGGCTTTCCGCGACGTTACCCAGAGCAGAGCCGATGCACGGGAAATCCAAAAGCTTAACGATGAACTCGAACAGCGAGTCGCGGAGCGGACGGCTCAATTGGAAGTTGCCAACCAAGAACTGGAGGCTTTCAGTTACTCGGTATCCCACGATCTGCGGGCGCCTTTGCGGCATATCAGCGGCTTCTCCAAGATACTGGTGGAGGAATTCGGCGCCACTCTCGATCCTCGCGCACAACATTACCTGGAGCGCATTCAGTCGGGAACACAAAAGATGGGCCTGCTGGTGGACGAGTTGCTGAATCTGGCACGGGTTGGCCGTCATGTGCTGCGTGCGCAGCCAGCCGGATTGAACGCGATTGTCGCCGAAGTGATAGCGATACTCCAGCCGGATAGCGAAGGGCGGCAGGTGGAATGGATTGTGGCCGATCTGCCCGCGGTGGAGTGTGATCCGGTTCTGGTCAAACAGATCTTTCAAAACCTGCTGGCGAATGCGCTCAAGTTCACCCGTCCCCGCGCGCGGGCCGTCATCGAAGTCAGCCACAAAGAAGCGGACGGGCAACTGGTCTTTATGGTCCGCGACAACGGCATCGGCTTCAGCATGAAATACGTCGGCAAGTTGTTCGGAGTCTTCCAAAGATTGCACAGCACCAATGAATTCGAAGGCACGGGCATAGGCCTGGTCACGGTGCAACGCATCGTTCACAAGCACAAGGGCCGAGTGTGGGCGGAGGCGGAACTGGACAAGGGCGCAGCCTTCTATTTCACGCTCGGTGCAGGAAAACAAGCGGAATCGAAAAGTAATGGAGCTGCGGCCGGAGGCCAATCATGAATCCAGGAAAACTCGACATACTATTGGTGGAAGACAATCAGGACGATAGAGATCTGGCGCTGCACGCGCTGCGACGGGAGAAGCTGGCCAACAACATTTTCATTGTGGGCGATGGCGAGCAAGCCCTGGACTTTCTCTTCTGTCGCGGGGCCTACGCGGAGAGATCGTTCGACTATCCCCCCAAATTGGTACTGTTGGATTTAAAACTTCCCAAGGTCGATGGAATGGAAGTGCTGAAACAGGTCAAGGGTGATCGTAGGACCAGGACTATTCCGGTCGTGATCATGACCTCGTCGAAGGAAGAGCGGGATTTGGTGGCCAGTTACAACCTGGGGGCTAACAGTTACATCCAGAAGCCAGTCGACTTCGACCAGTTCCGCGAGACGGTCAAGACCGTCGGGCTGTACTGGCTGGTCATCAATCAGCCGCCGGTGAGGGAACCTGCCCAGCAACCGGTAAAGGCTGGCTCATGACCCGCAGCGATACGCCCAGCGATCCCCCCAATGACGATCGCGCACCACAACCGGGCGAGCTCCGAGTGCTGCACGTTGAAGACAACGAACTGGACGCCGAACTCGTGGCCCAGGCGCTGCGCAAAGGCGGCTTCTCGCTTTCGGTAGTGGTGGTGCAGACCGAGGCCGAGTGTGAGCGGCAACTGCGCTTGCACCATCCCGATGTGGTGCTTGCCGACTACAACCTGCCGCAATGGAAGGGCATGGAAGCGCTGGGGGCGCTGCGGCGCGAAGGGCTGGACATTCCGCTGATCCTTGTTTCTGGCGCATTGGGAGATGTAACTGCGGTGGAGTGTATCAAGCAGGGCGCAACGGATTACGTTTTGAAAGATGGCCTGGCACGGCTGCCCGAAACCATCCGGCGCGCTTTGCAGGAAAAACGCCTGCTTCGGTTGCGCCGGGAGGCAGAAGAGGATTTGGCGCGAAAAGTCGAAGAGCTTGCCCGCTCCAACGCCGACCTTCAGCAGTTCGCCTATATCGCGTCGCACGATCTGCAGGAACCGCTGCGCATGGTGGCGGCTTACACGCAATTGCTCGCCGAACGCTACCGCGGCAAACTCGATGAGAACGCCGACAAATACATCGGCTACGCCTGTGAGGGAGCTCTGCGCATGCAGACTCTGATTCAGGATCTGCTGGCCTTTTCGCGAGTGGGAAAGACTGGCGCCGCTTGCGGACGCGTCGATTGTGACGCGGCGATGGAAGAGGTTCTGCAGAGTCTGGGTCCGGCGATGCAAGCGAGCGGCGCAGTGGTGACGCATGCGGCGCTGCCCGTGGTTTGGGCTAGCCGCTCGCAGATCATGCAGGTCTTGCAGAATCTGATCGGAAACGCGATCAAATTCCGCGGGCAGGAAGCGCCCGCAATTTCAGTGCAGGCCGAAAAAGCAGGTCAGCAGTGGGTGTTCAGCGTGAGCGATAACGGGATCGGCATTGCGCCCGAGCACAGAGAAAATATTCTTGTTGTCTTTCAACGCTTGCATACCCGAACCGAGTATGCGGGCAACGGAATTGGGCTGGCCATCTGCAAGAAGATCGTCGAACGCTGTGGGGGGAAGATCTGGGTCGAGTCGCTGGCGGGCCGGGGCTCCATTTTCAGGTTCACCATGCCCTGCGATGCTCCGGAGGGGACGGAATTGCGCGGCGAAGTCGAGGTCAATTCCGGCGAGCACATCAAGACCGTCTAGCTCGTGGCGCCAAGCGTGCTCAACTCACCGCCTTCTTTTCGAACTGCCAAAGCCCCACAACCAGCAGCAGTACGTCGAAGAAAAGCAACGCGATCAGCACAGCCGTTATCGATAAATGCGGAAACTGCGGAACCAAGGTGGCGCGCAGTCCTTCGCTGGCGTACACCAGCGGGTTGATGAGCACAACCTTTTGCAGGATAGGGAAGGTTTTCAGCGCGCTCCAGGGATAATACGCGCAACCAAAAAAAATCATGGGAGTAATTACCATGCCGAACATCAGCCCGATATGTTGCTGATTGATGCTGCACCCCAGGGCCAGTCCTCCACATGCGGAGAAGGTCGCTACCAGCACAATGATCACAGCGAATGTCAACGGCGCGTGAATACTGATTTCAACTCCCGGTCGAAGCACGAGCCAGGCTAGCGGGATTACGATCAGGCCGGCGACCACCGCCTGCAGCATTCCGGCAATGACTTTCTCGATCGCAATCCAGGCAACGTCGATCGGGGCGAGCAGGCGGTCTTCGATTTCGCGGGTCCACTGAAACTCGGCGATGAGCGGCATGGCCACTGCCCAGATTCCGGTGAAGACCATGCTGATCGCGATGATGCCCGGCAGCAGAAGGCTCTTGTACGCGGCAGGCATATAGCCGCTTCCGACCATCACCCGGCCGAAAATGAAAACAAAAAGCAACGGCTGCAGAAAGGTTTGCAGAAGGAGTTGAATGGCGTTACGCCTTGCTACGTGAGCGTCGCGCGCCAGCATCGCGAAAAATGTTTTCCAGTTCAATCGCGCAGGCTCCTTCCGGTGTGGTGCAGAAAGAGATTCTCTAAACTCGGCTCGGAAATGTGAACGTCCGACAGTTCCGCGCCCGAATTCGCAGCCAGGTTCGCGATTTCGGGAATGAGAGAACCGCCGCGGTCCGCATAGACGTCGGCGCCTGTGTTGTCCGCGCCGTCCAAAGCTCGCACCTCGCGCACGCCCGGCAGCGACTGTAAACGCTGCAGCAGATCCGCCGTCCGATTCCCAAAACGAAGGCGCAGCAGGAATCCTCCGGGGATCGATGCCTTCAACTGCACCGGCGTACCCAGGGCAATCCCGCGGCCGTGGTCGATGATGGCCAAACGCTGGCACAGCGCGTCGGCTTCTTCCATATTATGTGTGGTCAGCAGGACGGTTTTTCCGGCCTGGTGGAATTCGCGAATGATCTCCCACAGGAGAATCCGGGTTTGAGGATCGAGTCCGGCACTCGGTTCGTCGAGAAATAGAACTTGCGGATCATGCATCATGGCGCGAGCAATCGAAAGCCGCTGCATCATGCCTCCGGAAAAGCCCCGCACCATCTGGTTTGCGCGCTCAGTGAGTTTGAACTTCTCAAGCAACGTGTCGGCGCGCTCATTTCTGAGCTTGGAGCCAATTCCGAAGTAGGCGCCGTGAAAAACGAGGATCTCGCGGGCAGTCAAAGAAAAATCCAGATTGGGTCGCTGCGGCACGACGCCGATCAGATGCTTGACCCGGGCCTGTTCCTTCCAGACCTCGTGCTCGCCAATCCAGGCTTGGCCGGACGTTGGCCGCACGCGAGTAGTCAACACTCCGACCGTGGTGGATTTGCCCGCGCCGTTTGGACCAAGAAGGCCGAAAATCTCTCCGGGAAGAATCTCGAGCGAAAGTCCGTCAAGAGCCGGAATTTGTGTCTTCGGCTGCTTCCCGCCTTTCGCATCGGCGCGCGCCACAAAACCACCAGCAGCACCTAACGGCGGAGAAGAGCTATAGACTTTGCGCAGATCCTGAGTGCGAACGCCAACGGCCATGCAGAGAAGTCCTCAACCTGTAAGCAGCTGAAGTCCTTCGAAGTATATCTCAGGGAATGCCGCAACATTTATAAGGTCGACGTGGGGCCGGCCGGGAAGGTTCCTTGCACGAAACTACTTCGACGGCATAATCGGAAGCACGAGCGAGGAAGGGTGTTGCGCGTCGTGGAGAATTGTATTGCTGGCAGCAACCGAGGTGCGGGCGAATTTGATTTCTTCACCCGTATTGAGGTTGCGATCGAAGCGGGGAAAATTGCTGCTGGAAATCTCCAGGCGCAGCGAGTGCCCGCGGAGGAAGAGGTTGCTCGTGGCCCAGAGGTCGAGGGAGATTTCGTAGATCTGCCCGGGATTCATCAAGGTGGCATGCTCCGCGGAACCACGATAGCGCATGCGGAGGATGCCTTCCGTGAGATCCTGCGCGAACCCGTCGGGGCTGACGTCGACGAGTTTCGCGGTAAAGTCGGTATCCGCAGCCGAAGATTTGATGAAGAGATCGGCAGTGATTGGGCCCGTGACTTCTAAGTCGCTTGGCAGCGGGCCGGTCGAATAGATCAGCACGTCGTCGCGATTCTCTACTGAACGCTGGTCGCGAGGGCCAGGCTCCATGTGCACCTCGTCGCAGCAGAGCGGGCCGCCAACTGTGGGCACGGGATTGGCTGGGTTGTAAAGGTAGGTGTCCGAGGGCTCGGATTTGGGAGCGGATACGGAGAGGGAGCCGTCGCCACGGAGCGAATTCGCCTTGCCGGCCGAGTGCAGAAAATATTTCGTAGTTTGGGCTTGCGGCGGCGGCCAATCGTCTTCCTGTCGGTATTCATTCGCGCCCATCACAAACAGCTTGACGGGTTTGTCCGTGGCGAATTGGTTCTTGATACCCTTAAACAGAAAATCGTACCAGTCGAGGATGACGTCGGTGTATCCGTTTTCCATGGCATGAGGCCCGAAGTCGACATCGCCGATGCGGCGCCCGAAACCGGCATGGCCGCCGATCTCGATCAGCAGATGCTGCTGCGTACGCGCTGCGTCGGTGGATCCATGAGCCTTGGCTCCCATGTAATTGCGCAGAGTGCCGGCATTGAAGATGTCATACCAGGCACCCACCTGGAGCATGGGAACGGCAATGTTTGAAAAGTGTTCCTCGATGGACCACTGCTTCCAGTAGTCGTCGTAATCAGGATGCGCCAGCCAGTCGAGGTAGTAGGGCGCGAGAGCCGCTGTGAGCTGCGCGTCCGCGGGCAACTGGCCGAAATTGAAAACAGGATAGTCGGCCAGCGGAAGTGCAGGGGCGCCGACGAGCGCATTGGTATTTTGGCCGATGAAGCGCTGCAGCGTGTTCTGGGCCAGCTGAGACGTCCAGTTCTGATCGAACCATTGCTCGAACGCGCCGCTCTGGTATGTCCAACCATCGTGATAGTTGCTGGCCGTCATATTGGGGGCGATCGCTGCCAGATGCGGCGGCTGGGCGATGGCCGCGAGCATCTGCGTCGCGCCCACATAAGAGGCGCCCATCATGCCCACTTTGCCATCCGAGTAGGGAAGCGCCGCTGCCCATTCGACCGCGTCGAAGCCGTCGGCTTGCTCGTGCTTGAACGGATACCATTCCCCTTCCGAAGTGTACCGGCCCCGCACGTCCTGAATGATGACAACGTAGCCGCGCGGGACCATCTTGAACACGGGTGAGACGGCCCAGTCGACGCTTTTGTCATAAGGAGTGCGCATGAGGATGACAGGAAACCTGTCGGAAGACTTCGGGCGATAAATGTCGGCGTAGAGGATAACGCCGTCACGCGTCTTCATCGGCACTTCGTGCTGAATGACGATGTCGATGGAAATCGAAGGTGTCACGGCTTGCGCGCCAAGAGCCTGCGGCGAGACAAGCCCAACTACGGCGAGGGCGCTTACCAAGAGCGAAATCGCGCGACTGCATCTCATCCGTTAAGCCTCCCGCCGCGAGAGCGGCCGAGAGCGGGCACCGCATGCGGTCGATGCGATCATGTTTGCGCGACGACGCAAGGAGCGAAGTGCAGAGCCTGCCACGCGGATTCGTCGCAGGCCATAATACTTTTAGCGCCCATTCTCCGTCTACTACTCGTCGTCGCAAGAGATTTCCACTGCCTTCGTCGCGTTCGTCGCCATCCTGTCATGTCCGTACTGCAAGCTGCGGTCGAGTGACGGATAAACTCCACCCAATCCGGATGTGGAAGAGCTGCCGGACGCTCGCCAAACGTTTGCCCGCATTCGGTAACAACGGGACGTTTAGGAGAAAGTCGTGGTAGAGGCGATTTCAGAGTGCTTTTGACTTCTCCGGGGACTAAGCCTACTATTTACGGCAAAAGTGAGGATAAGCATTGTTCGCGCCACATCCCAATCTGAGCGATGACGTGAATGGCAGCATTATCCGCTCCGAAATCGAGGGTGGCGTGTTCCTCGACCAGCTACAACCGTATAGCGTCCTGCAGATCCGAACTCAGCACCGTTGCTATACGGCAGTGATGCTGGGAGGAAGCCAGGCGTTGATTTCGGGTCATCCCGAATACTGCCCGGAACCGACCTTGGTTGCCATCGCCGGATCAACTTGGGGCGGTTCCATGCTGAAACTGCATTTCGTAGGCCGTGGCATGCGCCTCGAATTTTGTCATCCGAAATATTCCACGCCAATTGTCACGTCGTACGTCCAGGAAATACGGGAGTGCCTGGAGCGTGCCCCATCCTGGATCGGACCGGGCTATAGCGAAACCCCGACCGCCGTCCAGTGATACGACATTCCGTTCAGGCTCCGGACGAACCTCTATAGTCGGGAATCGGGAATCCTCATCTCCGAACCAGCAATTCGGAGAATTGGAAAATCCGGTCGACGGTGACGGCCACGAGTCCAATGGAGACTACAGTCGCCATCTCCAGGGCCAACCTTCCGATAACAGCTTTGTTCCGGGTCGTCCGCCAGACAATCGGGAGGTTGACGGCAGCGCTGGCTAAAGATGTGAGTACGGTCGTGCTGCCGGCGAGCGCGGCGCTGATCTTTCCGTGCATTGCCATCGTGGCAGCCGCAGCTGTCGTGCTTGCGCTGCTTACCAGGCCGCCAAAGATGCCCGTGGCGAGCATTCCATAACTGCCGAAAGTTCGCGTGAGCAGAGTCCCGGCAATTTGAATGGCGATGAATAAGACTCCGAACCGGAGAACTTTCGTCAACGAGATGGGGGACGTGAGTGTCAAAGTGCCGGGAACATTGTCCTGAATAGCGTGGTCGCGCCATATCCATAAAGCGGCAACGACGGTCATGGCAAGGAGCGGCACCAAAGTGGCACTGAGGGAGCGCGGCGAGAAAAGGGTTGCAAGAATCAGATTTCTTGCGAACATGGCAATCGTTGTAATCAAGCAAAGAGTCGTTGCTTGCGCGGCCATGCCTGTTTCCTGCGCTCTGGCAGCCAATTCGGCGACCGTCGCACTGCTGTTTACCAGGCCCCCGAAGAGCGCGCCCAGATAGAGGCCGCGCGTACTGTAGATTCGGAGAAACACGTAATTCAGGAATCCGATCCCGGCAATTGCGATGACACTGATCCACGCGTCGCTGGGATTGAACAACTGCCACGGGTCAATGTAGCGATTGGGCAGAACCGGATAAATCACAAAACCGATCAAGCCCAGCAGCACGGCGCTCCGGATTTCTGAAGGCTGCAGACCTCCAGCAAAACGACTTAGTTCGGTCTTCCACGCGAGAAGCATGGTCATCACGATCGCTCCCGCAACCGGCGTGAAGATATGACCAAGGCCGACAAGAACACCTAGCAAGTAATTCACTAGAAGCGCCGCGGAAGTAGTAATCTCCAACGACTGGTCGGCAAGAATACTGCGCGTGTTCATGGCCGCAACCAGAAGGAACACGCCGACAAACGCGGTAATAGCGACGTTCAGTCCGATGACCGAGGCGATCATGCCCAACAAGGCAACGATGGCGAATGTCCTGACCCCTACGTCCTTGTTGGACCATTCGCGTTCCATTCCTGCCAGCATGCCGATGCCAATCGAGACAGCCATCTTCAAAGCGATGGGTGTAGTTGGAAAATGTATGGATTCTGTTTGCATCTCGTATATTCCCGCAACTCCTTGAATCCTAATACAGTTTGGTCCTGAGTATTTCGTTAGTTCGGCAAGTTTTCGACCGATCAGGGACGCAGGGCAACTTCCATGCTCGGGTCGATTGACTTCATGCTGGCGGGTTGTCATAATTCCTCTGGGTGTTGGAGTTCACCTTTAACCGCCCGAATCGGGCAGATGACTCCTACGAAGAAGAAGGAATTCTCTTGGTAGGGATTTGGTCTGCCGGCCCCCTTCCGCTTCTGATTCCAAGAGATTCCTGAGTAGCTGAGCGCATAAAGTGAGCAGGACGCGTGCGTTTCTGCGTCCGTCGGGCTTCATGCAGAAACTCAGCAAAACAGAAAAGGACGGTACGAATTGCTCAAGTACCTAATGGTTGGAATCGGTGGCTTCGTGGGCGCGATCGCACGCTTCTGGCTGGGCAGCTACATCGGAGGGAAGATGGGCACACGCTTCCCATACGGAACCTTCGTGATCAATATTTCTGGATCGTTTCTCATCGGCCTGATCCTCACTCTACTGGAAGAGAAGATGCGCTGGAGTCCGAATTGGATATACCTGATCCCGATTGGGTTCATCGGCGCCTATACGACGTTTTCAACATTCGAATATGAGACGCTGCGCAGCGTGCAGGACGGCCAATTGTTAATCTCTTTCCTCAATATCACGTTGAGCGTGGTGGTTGGCTTCGCTGCGGTTTGGGCCGGTGTCGTGGCCGGGAGGGCGATCCCATGAAGACAGATGCAGGCGGATGCAATCAAGGAGATCACGCAGGTGGTGGGATGCTAGGGCGTGCGGCCGAATTGTTTATCAGCCAGCGAGGACTCTAAAAGTAGACCGGAGGAGAAAAAAGTGCTCACATCTGGACCTGCAAAAAAGGTCGCGATTTATGTGGCAGAAGACCAGCAGTATCACGGGAGTGCGGCCTACGCCGCCATCCTGGACTTTCTTTTCTTCCGGGGCGTGGCGGGCGCAACCGTGACGCGCGGCATTGCCGGATTTGGCTCCGACCATAAATTGCACACGACCCGGCTGGTGGATCTGGCAACCCGCTTGCCTATTAAGGTTGAGTTCATCGAGACTGCGCAGAAAGTGGAGGAGTTGCTGCCCAAACTGCAAACGATGGTGGGAAGCGGGTTGATTGAAATGCACGATACGACCATCGTGAAGCCGGCCGAAACAAAAAAAGAGCAAGCGGCTGCACCCGAGAAACCTGCGCTCAAGAGCGAAAGCAAGGCCAAGTTGATGAGGATTTACGTCGGCGAGAATGACAAATGGAATGGCAAACCTCTATATGAGGCGATTGTAGGTGGTTTGCGAGCTCACGACATTGCTGGCGTGACGGTTTACCGCGGCATTCTGGGCTATGGCGCGAATCGGAGAATCCACAAGGATGCCGCTCTGAGCCTCTCGCATGACCGGCCGATCCTGCTCTCCATCGTTGATACCGAGGAGAAGCTTAAGGCGTTCATGCCAATCCTGGACGAAATGGTGCAGCAGGGATTGGTTGTGCTTTCCGACGTGGATGTCATCAAGTACACGCATAACTACGAAAAAACCGAGCGCCGTCAGGAGACACGCGCATGAAACTCGAAGGCAAGGCCAAGATGCTCCGGATTCACTTCGGCGAAGACGACAAGTGGAATGGCAAGCCTCTCTACCAGGCGATCGTCGAGAAGTGCAGGGAACTCGACATTGCCGGAGCGACGGTCTACCGCGGTATTGAAGGCTATGGTGCGAGCACGCTGATTCACCGCGCCCACCTCCTCTGGTCCTCTGATCGCCCCATCATGGTGTCGGTCGTGGATACGCACGAGAACATCAGCAAGCTGCTGCCTGCGCTGGATCAGATGGTGGACGATGGTCTAATCGCGGTGTCCGACGTGGAAGTGATCAAGTATGTGCATCAGGATGGCGTTCGTTCTCCGGCGTGATGAGGCGTGACATATAGCCTTGACGCGGCTTACCCGTCGACTGGTATTGTGGTTCGACCACAATGCAGCTGCCCGCCAGCAGCTGCTGGTTGATCGGATAATCAAGCCGCAGCCGCCAAACGAAGGGAAACAAATCAGCATGGCAATCGCGACCACCAATCCTGCGACCGGCGAAGTCCTCAAGACTTTCGAGCCTCTTACCGCGGCGCAAATCGATCAGAAATTGCAGCTCGCCGCCTCCGCGTTCCAAAACCATCGGCGGACCTCGTTCGCGGATCGCGCAAGCAAGATGATGCGCGTGGCCGAGATTTTGGAAAAAGAAAAGAACGAGTGCGCCCGCTTGATGACGCTCGAAATGGGCAAGCCATTGAAGGCCGCCGTGGCCGAGGCGCAGAAGTGCGCATTGGGGTGTCGCTACTACGCCGACAACGCCGAGAAATTTCTGGCGGACGAAATCGTAGAAACTGGAGCGAAACGCAGCTTCATTCGTTACTTGCCCATTGGTCCCATCCTGGCCATCATGCCTTGGAACTTTCCCTTCTGGCAGGTGTTTCGTTTTGTGGCTCCGGCGCTGATGGCGGGCAATGTCGGGCTGCTGAAGCATGCTTCGAACGTTCCGCAGTGCGCGCTTAAGATTGAGGACACTATTCGCCGCGCCGGTTTTGCCGAAGGCGTTTTCCAGACGCTCTTGATCGGCTCCGGGCCCGTCGATGGCATTCTGAACGATTCTCGCGTGATGGCCGCGACGTTAACGGGCAGTGAGCAGGCAGGAATTCAAGTGGGAATGTCGGCGGCCAGACGCGTCAAGAAAGTCGTGTTGGAGCTGGGCGGCAGCGATCCTTTCATCGTGATGCCGAGCGCGGATCTGGATGCGGCGGTCGCCACCGCGGTCGACGCCCGCATTCAGAACAACGGGCAGTCGTGCATCGCGGCCAAACGTTTTATTGTGGCGGAAAAAATTGCCGACGAGTTCGAGCGCAAGTTCGTCAAGCGCATGCAGGAGTTGCGCGTGGGTGATCCGTTCGAGGAGAGCACGCAGCTCGGTCCGCTGGCCAACGCGGACGCGGTCACCTCGCTTGATTCCGATGTGAAGAAAACCGTGGCCGCCGGTGCGCGGGTGCTGACCGGTGGCCATCCCCTCGATCGTCCCGGCCACTTTTACGCGCCCACGGTGCTGACCAACATCCCGAAAGATTCGCCCGCTTACAAGGAAGAATTCTTTGGTCCGGTGGCGTCAATTTTTCGCGCGAAAGATGTGGATCATGCCATCCAGATCGCCAACGACAGCCGCTTCGGGCTCGGCGCCAGCGCATGGACGAACGATCCCGCGGAAACCGAAAGGTTCATTAACGAACTCGAAGCCGGGATGGTCTTCTTGAACAAGATGGTGGTGTCCGATCCGCGTCTGCCATTCGGAGGCGTCAAGTACTCAGGTCACGGGCGTGAACTCGCCGAGAATGGGATCCGCGAGTTTATGAACATCAAGACGGTCTGGATTCAGTAAAGATACGTAATTTTGTAGTACCTCACAATTTTGTAGTATATTTTTTGACAACTTCCCCCCGTACATGGTCGTAGATTACGAGGGTCAAATGCCAATCGCAGTCGACTCCACAGACTCCAAGCCTTTCTACCGAACAGTAAAAACCTCCCGCCTGTTTGAGCAGATCGTGCAACAGGTGGAAGATTCCGTTCTGAGAGGTGCGCTGAAGCCCGGGGACCAGTTGCCGGCGGAGCGCGACCTTGCCCAACGCTTTGGGGTGAGCCGCACCGCAGTGCGCGAAGCGGTGAAGACCTTGCGTGAGAAGGGCTTGGTCGAAGCCTATTCCGGACGCGGCACCTTCGTGACGAATCGGACTTCGCGGGCGATGCGGCAGTCGCTGGATCTAATGATCCGCATCAACCGGCAGGAAGGGCTGGCGAACCTGACCGAGTTGCGGGCGGTGCTCGAGCCCGAGATTGCCAGTCTGGCCGCTTCCCGAATCGAGGATCAACTGCTGAGCACCATGCGGGAAGCCGTCATCGTAATGGATCGCAATCAGCATGACCCCGATGCCTACATCGAAGCGGATCTCGATTTCCATTTGGCGCTGGCAGAAGCGGCTGCGAATCCGCTGATTCTCTCACTCCTCGATTCGATAGTCGGTCTGCTGCGCGAGGAGCGCAGCCGCATTTTCAATGTGCGAGGAGGTCCGGAGCGCGGACAGTTCCATCACAAGCGCATCCTGGCGGCCATCGAGCAGCGCGATCCGGAGACGGCGCGAGAAGCCATGCGCGCTCATCTCCAGCAGGTGCTTGCGGATTCGTCTTCGCTGGGCGAGCCGTTGCGAAAGAAGTAGTTCGTACTCCAAGCTAAATTCACGCACATTCAGAAGGCTGGCGACCCCCGGACCCGGAGCGGCGCCGCTGAGCCGAGCCGCCCTGCAAATTCTCTTACAGCCTGCTTGACAGATCATTCGCCATGAAGTCCGTTAAACATCCGACGGACGAGTACAATAATGTTAATCCCGGTGGTTGTGTAAGCCAAATTTTTCCCGCGCTCCGAAAGGGCAGTCCCGCTTCGTCAACCAGCAAAGGGGACGAACAGATGTTCAGCAAAGCATTCAGTAAAACGATCGCCCTCCGTCACGCGGTGTTAGCTGTTCTCGGCTCCGCGTTGCTCTCCCAGTCGCTGCTAGCCCAACCGTCCTCGCAACCTGCGCCCGCGGCGGTTGGTTCTCAGGCAGCGCTCGAACTTCCCGCGACCATGCGGCAAAACGTGGCAGCCGGCAAAACCACGGTCGGAACCAAGGTCCAGGCCAAACTCGCGGTCGCTACCCTGATCAACGGCGTCGTAGTTCCGCAGGACGCCCTCTTGTCCGGCGAAGTCACGGAGTCAGTAGCGAAGTCTGCAACCGACCCATCCCGCCTCGCCGTTCGCATGGATTCCGCGCAGTGGAAGAATGGCGCGGCACCCATCACGCTTTCGCTCACGCGAACGGTTTACCTGACCGCCTGGTATTACCCCGTAGTGATGGGGACGAATCCGGATGCCTCGGCTGGCCTGCCCGACGCCGCCAACCATCCGAAAACTTGGGATGGCGCTGGCGCCTACCCCGGCCCGAGGAATCCGACTGCACCGCCATTTCCAGGCAGTGACTCGGACAGAAACAGGGACGCGGGCCTCGCGCCCGGGCCAAACATTTCGCAGCACCGCATGCTGATGAAGAATGTAGAGTCCACGCGCGATGGTGACGGAGCGGTCACGCTAACGTCGAAGGTTTCCAATATCAAGCTGGATAAGACGACTACCTATGTCTTCGCCGCGGGCGATCTGCTGCCGGCGAAGTAGCCAGCCAACGCAATCGCTGCCAAGCTAGCCAGGTCAACAATCTTGACAAGCGAGGATTCGGGGCTATGCTTGTCCGTCTAACAACAAAGAGGAGGTCACGGGGCTAATGCGTACTCGCTTTTTCCTCGAAATCCTGTTGTTAATGGCGCTCGGGGCGTTCGCGGCGGACACCAAGGTGCAGCCGGCAGATCGCGGATCTGTTGCCGTGGGGCCGGAATACGATACGACACACGTCTATGTCGCGCCGGAGAACTTCGATGCGTTGGTGAACAGCTTCGTTGCCACCTTCGGCGGCAGCTCTTTGAAGCGAAGCGTAGCGAACGTGACCCCCGTTTCGAGCAGTACAGAAATGCAGGCCGTGCTATCCCCGGTAGGCGCAATTTCGGTCTTTGCCTATCAGACGCCAGTGCCGTTTCCCTTTGGAGATGAGCGGACCGGATATCTGGTCGCAGACATGGACCAGGCGATCAAGGCTGCTCGAGCCGCTGGAGCAGAGGTGATTGTCGAACCTTTCAAAGACCCCATTGGAATCGACGCGATCATCCAATGGCCCGGCGGCGTAAAAATGCAACTCTATTGGCACTTCAAGCCATCCACAAACCCACCGCTCGAAACCATTCCCGAAAACCGCGTCTACGTATCGAAAGACCAGGCGGATAACTTTGTGCGTTCTTTCGTCACCTTCGCCGGCGGCAAGGTTGTCGCGGACGACAAGGAGGCAGACGCAGGCGAGATCGGACGCCGGGGAGAGACCTATCGGCGCATCCGTATTACATCACGCTTTGGCAATATGCAGGTTTTGGTGACGGACGGCCATTTGCCGTACCCGTTCGGACACGAGATAACCGGATACGAGGTGAAAGATCTCGCTGCGACGCTCGTGAAGGCCAAGGCGGCGGGAGTGAAGATTCTGTCGGTGCCTTACTCCACCAGCGACCGAGCAACCGCGATTGTGGAATTTCCGGGAGGCTACATCGCAGAAGTGCACAGTCTGGTCGCGAACTAAGTCGCGCCGGGTTGGGGTCGTCCGGGAAGGACCTTTGCCGTTAGCCCTGCACGCCATTCCATGTCCCCATCTTTTCAACAACTTACCCCCAAAAAATCCCCCATTTCCCCGCTTAACCCCGTTTTTCTCCCCTTCATTGCCTTCTTCGTGCCTAAATGTCACGGATTCAATAGCATCAATGTGACCATTCCAGGGCATCGAAACTTTTGGGTTTCACAGGCAGGTTTCTCCGTGGAAAAGGTCTATTTGCACAGGTTCCCGTACGCGGGACCGTGGGGACAGTTCTAATCTCCCGAGCTAGAGGAAAGCGAGAGCAGAATGCACAAGCCGATCAAATATGTAGAGAAGGTTGTGACGGTTGCCGCGACTGGCGCATGGGCTGTGTTTCAACGCCTGAACCGCATCGCTCCGAATGCGTCGCCGACTCCGAAGTGGTCCGACAAGCCGCTGCTCAAATCGTGGGAGAAATCGAAGCCGCCGCTGGGCTGGCCGCGCTCCACCGATTCGCTTTGTCCCAAGTGCGTGCCTGAAATTCGCCAGCAGATTCTCGACGGCCATCTTCCCGTCGACGTTCTGATGAATGAAAAAGTAGGAGAAATCAAGGCCCAGATCATCGAACGCGACGGCAAAATCTGGATGGTTAAGGACTGCGTCAAGCACGGCCACTTCGAAGACCTGATGTCGATCGATACCGAATTCTCGCAACACCTCGAAGAAGTTTTCCCCGGCCGCGACATCAAGGCCCACAACGACGAAAAACTCCATCACCACGGTTCTTCCACCGTGAAATACGGACGCGGCTCGGTGCTCACTGTCGATCTCACCAACCGCTGCAACATGATGTGCGATCCCTGCTTCATGGACGCGAACCAGGTGGGCTACGTCCACGAACTGACGTGGGAAGAAATCAAGACCGTGCTCGACAACGCGATCACCATCAAACCGCGCCGGCAAATGTCTGTGCAGTTCTCCGGCGGCGAGCCAACCTTGTCACCGTATTTCCTCGATGCCGTCCGTTATGCCCGCAAAGTCGGATATAACAGCGTGCAGGCCGCCACCAACGGCATCGAATTCGCCAAGAGTTTTGAATTCTGCCAGCAAGCCGTGGAAGCCGGAATGCGTTACGCCTACCTGCAATTCGACGGCATCGGCAACGCGGCCAACGATCATCGCGCCGTGGGCAATTTGTTCGATGTGAAATTAAAGGCCATCGACAACCTCCATCGCGCCGGCTGCGAAATCGTTCCGGTCGTAACCATCATTAACGGCATCAACAACGAACAAGTCGGACGCATCATTCAGTTCGCGCTCGACAATCCCAAAAAGATCGGCTTCCTCAGCTTCCAGCCAGTTTCATTTACTGGCCGCGACGAAGCCATCACCGACGACCGTCGCCAGGCGCAGCGCTACACCCTAGCCCACCTCGCGCACGACGTAAAAAATCAGACCGGTTTCGGCGAACCGACGCGCGACTGGTTCCCCATCAGCTTCATGAGCACGTTCTCCGACTGGGCCGACGTCCTGCACTCCCAGGATACGAATAACGATTGGGGCCAGCTCTCTTGCGGATGCCATCCCAATTGCGGCACCGGCATGGCAATGATGATCGACAAGGAAACCAAGGAAGCGGTCCCGGTGACGGCCTTCCTGAAGGGCGACCAGCTCGCCAAGGACATCGCCAAGGTCAATGACGCGGCGCGTTCGAAATTCTGGACGGCGTTTGGCATGGCGCTTTGCCTGATGAAGAACTACGACCCGTTCCAATCGCCCACGCACTTCAAGATGATTGACCTGCTGAGGAAGTTCGACAAGAACTTCAATGCGACGGGAAGGAACTACGGCAAAGTTGGTCCGGACCGGACCATTGACGACGTGATGAAGCGCCGTCAGGATCGCTGGAATTTCCTGTTCATCGCCGGCATGTGGTTCCAGGATCTGTTCAACTACGACTTCCGGCGCACCGAGCAGTGCATCATTCCTTATGCGACGCAGGAAGGCGAGATCAGTTTCTGTGCTTACAACACGGGCGTGGGCTGGCGCAACATTATCGAGAAGATGCACATGACCTCGACGCTCACCAAGTGGTATGAGGAGCACGGACGTCACGAGATTTTCGCGGGCGGCAAGAAAGTCAACATGGAAGACAAAGAGCACGCGCTCTACCTGCGAGAAGAGATCGTTACCCACGAAGTGCAGCACGATCTGGATAATCTGGGGATCGCGAAGACAGCGCGCGAAGAAAAAGCGCGGGCCCGCGACAAGAAGGCCGAGACCAATAAGGTCAAGAACGACGCGGCCTACGACGCGCGCATGGCGCAGCTCTATCGGGAAGTCGTTCTGAAAGAGAAGCCGGCAACGTCGAATGAAGGTGGATTCATTCCGCTGGGCGCGATCACTGCGGCGATCGCTCCCGCCAATGGGAACGGTGCCGCGAATAAGAGTGCCGAGGTTGGTGAGCCCGTGGCGGGAGACTAACGTCAAAGTTGAAGAGTTTCAAGGTTTAAAAGTATTGGGCCGCTCGAGAAGAGCGGCCCCTTTTTTTGGGCTCCGCATGCGCCGCCTTATTCGGCGGCCATGAACTTCAGGCACACTGGCGACGGGACATTGAGGGTCTGGCCAGTGGGGGTCAGCCTTCCGTTGTCGGAGTCGATTCGAAAAACTACGATATTGTCGCTGCCCTGGTTGGCGACGAACAAAAGCTTCCCACTGGGATCGATCTCGAAGTTACGCGGCGTCTTCCCTTGCGTCGGATAGTGATCCACAAGAGTCAGGGCTCCGCTGCGGCTGTCGATGGAGAAGACGGCGATGCTATCGTGTCCGCGATTGGAGGCGAATAGAACCTTGCCGTTGGGATGGACCCGAATTTCGGCCGTATCGTTGCTCCCGGAGAATCCTTTTGGAAGCGTCGAGACTGTCTTAAGTTTCTCAAGGACGCCTCGGCCCGGATCATAGCTAAAAGCTGTGATGGTGGACTGTAATTCATTGACGACGTAGGCAAATTTTCCATTGGGATGAAAGGCCAGGTGGCGCGGTCCCGCTCCGGGATCGACGCTGGCATAGGGCGGATCATTTGGAGTTAGCGAGCCTTTACTGGCATCGAAGTGGTAGACGAGTAACTCATCCAGGCCTAGATCGACAGCTATCGCGAAACGATTGTCGGGAGTGGTTTCGATCCAATGAGCGTGCGGGCCTTCCTGTCGTTCTTTATTGACGCTCGACCCTCGGTGCTGAACGAACGCGGAAGGGTCGCCGATGTGGCCGTCCTCCTGAACCGGAAATACAGCGACGCTTCCTCCGGTATAGTTGGCCACCAGCGCGTACTCACCGCTCTTGTCGAATGCGATGTAACACGGGTCAGCGCCGCGCGAGGGGACTTGGTTCAGGAGAGATAAAATGCCGGTCTGGCGACCGTCAGTTCCAAGATTGACGGCAAAGGCGCTTACCGCTCCGCTGCTGGCGCCTTTATAGTTCTGCACTTCATTTACGGCATACAGGAAGCGGCGACTCGGGTCGATCGCTAAGAACGAGGGATTGCTCGTTTCCGCCGCTACACCCAGAGGAGTTAGTTCATCCGATGCGGCATCGAAACGGTAGGCATAAATACCCTTGCTCTCCTTCTCGGTGTAAGTGCCAACGAAGAGCAGATACTTGTTCTTCGGAGATTCCTTGGCGGCGATTACCGTGGCCAGCGACAGGACGAGGACAAGCCACCGGAGGCGAAAAATGAGCGAGATTTTCATGGGGATTATCAAAGCGTATTTGCCGCCGGAGCGCAAGGCGCGGCTAAGTAGTGCCGAAATGTTTTGTCCTCTAATGCCCTTGCGCGCGCCGTTTCGCTTTGATCAGCACGTCCACCGGGCCGGGGCTTCCATTCCAGAAATCCAGCCGAACGCGGCCATCTGCCATCTGTGTGATGGTTGCGGGAATTGAGCTGGCGGTTACGTACCATCCCTCGGGCAGCACTACGGCGTTGCGCGGACGTCCCAGACTCCGGTCAAAGACCAGTTCGTCTCCCTCCAGGCGGCAGCTCGCCGGTGCGGTATAGGTTTCTGAAATTCTCAGGCGTATATTCTGGCCCGCCTTCACTGGAGAAAAAGGAATCACCACCACCTGCGCGGCTGCGTCTACCGGTTCTCCCGCATCGATTTTTGCGGCTGTCAATTCTGCTCCAGTCATGATCTTTGTCACTAACTTGTCGCCCGTGTCCAAAACGTAAGCGGACGGATCGGAAACTTTGCTGCCGCTGCGGACGACGTTGAAGTATCGATCGGCACCCGGCTTCGACTCGGTGTAATCGTGATACAGACGGAAGGCATGGGTCTCCGGCTGTTGCAGGAAGTAAACAATCTCGCGGTCCTGGTGCGCGCGCTCGGCAAGGCGCTCCTGCTCGGTCTCGCCCTCGAACGGAGATTCCCAACTCTTCGCTGAACCCGGCGCTCGCGGTGCGGCCGTGGCGCCGGTCTGCGCGCCTGGCTTGGCTTTCACTATCAGTGGAGCTTCCGCACCGCTGCCATTCATGAAGCTGATCCCGATTCGGCCGTCGGCTTCGGTTACAACTTGCGAAGGTATATTGCAGGACACCACTTCGTATCCTGCCGGCAGCACGACACTGTTCCGCGGAATGCCCAGCGGCCGATTGAAGACGATTGCGTCCCCCTCGCGGTAGTAACTCTTCGCATCCTTATACGTTTTCAGGATCAGCAATCGCGCTTGTCCTTCAGGCGGTACCGGGCGCGCCAGAGATACTTTGATGTAATCGACCGACGTGTCCTCCCCTTTCATCAGCGGGTCGGTTGCTGCCTGCTCGCCACTTACCACTTCAAACCGCAACGGCTGTCCGGTCATGACGTCCATCACCGACTCTCCGCTGGCCACACTGCCCTTTCGGATCGGATTGAAGAAATACTTTGCTCCGGCGGTGGTGGCCGTCACCTCGTAGTGGATGGCGAAGCTCGCGCTCTCCGGCGACAGCAGTTCGTAGCGGGTGTACTCGTCGGTTTCGGTTTGCTGGCCCACGGCCTGCGCGGGTGCGCTTCCCGCGGCGCAGAACAAAACGAGCAGAAAGGCAATGAACTCAGGCATTCGCTTCTTGTGTTTCATGGCAAGCACTTTATCATCGCTGGTTGGGGTATTCTTCCGGGATGTCAAATCAACGACTGTCGCAACAACGACCGCCGCAACGGCGACTGCCAGCCGCAGATTCAGCCCTGATCCAGATCGTCGACACCGCTCTGGCCGATGCTACGCGCCGTAGCGGCGAGTGGCTGGTGTGTCGTCCCGGGTGCACGCAGTGCTGTGTCGGTGTGTTTGCCATCAATCAACTGGATGCCTTGCGCCTGCAGCGAGGGTTGGCTGACCTGGAAAAGGCAGAGCCGCAGCGGGCGGGGCGGATCCGCGAGCGGGCGCGAGATTCGATTCAACGCTTGTCGGCAGAGTTTCCCGGCGATCCGAAAACGGGCGTGGTCGATGAAGGTCCGGAGGCGGAAGCGCGCTTCGCGGAATTTGCGAATGATGAGCCTTGCCCGGTGCTCGATCCCGAGACCGGATTGTGCGATCTCTACGACGCGAGGCCGATGATGTGCCGCACGTTTGGTCCTCCCGTGCGAGCAGAAGGCGGCCTGGGGGTCTGCGAGCTTTGCTATCACGGCGCGACTGATGAACAGATCGCCGCCTGCGAGATGATTATCGATCCGGATGACCTGGAACCCAAGCTGCTGAGGAAGTTGGAGAAGAAGCAAGGTCCGCATGGGCAGACAATAGTCGCGTTCTGCCTGAGGTGAGTTCGCGGACAAGCGTCCCGTGCCACACCTTATCAATTATTAACATAGTCTTAATTCTCGGCCCGATACCAAAGATGACTTCCGCGTTGAGATAGAAAATGGTAGTTTCGTGCTGCGGCGAGTGCGATATGCAGGCTAACGAATACGATCTGGTAGTGATCGGAAGCGGTCCGGCGGGGCAGAAGGGCGCGATCTGCGCGGCGAAAATGCGCAAGAAAGTCGCGATCATCGACCGGCGCCTCACCATGGGCGGGGTTTGCGTTCATACCGGGACGATCCCCAGCAAGGTCATGCGCGAGGCTGTGCTCTACCTGAGCGGCTTGCGGCAGCGGTCGTTCTATGGGCGCGGCTACGTGGTGAAGGACCGGATCGCGATGTCGGACCTGGTGCTGCGGGCGCAAGCGGTAATGACGCGGGAAGTCGACGTGATCAAGGCGCAATTACGGCGCAATTACGTGACCGCGCTCGAAGGCGACGCGCACTTTGCCGATCCCCATACCATCGAGATCGTGTCGGACGACGGAGTGCAGCAGGTTAGAGGAGAGAAGATCCTGATTGCCTGCGGCACGCGCCCCGCCCATATCGATGGAATTCCGGTGGATGGGAAACGCATCTTCGATTCCGATCAGGTGCACTGCCTGGAGGAAATACCGCGCGAGTTGATTGTGGTAGGCGCGGGCATTATCGGCCTGGAATATGCCTCGATGTTCGCAGCGCTGGGGGTGAAGGTGACGCTGATCGACCAGTGTCCGACGCTGCTCAATTTTGTCGACCGGGAAATTATTGAAAGCCTGTGCTTTCAGTTGCGGCAACTGGGAACGGTTTTCCGAGTAGGGGAGAAAGTGGTTTCGGTTGGCTTCGACGAAGAGCGCGATAAAGTTTTTGCGACACTGGAGAGTGGAAAGAAGATTCGCGGGCAGGCGCTGCTCTACACCATTGGACGAAAAGCCAACAGCGACAAGTTGAAAATCGAGGCGGCCGGTCTGACCGCGGAAGCGCGCGGAAAACTGGCGGTGAACGAGCATTTTCAAACCGCGGTGCCGCACATTTATGCGGCGGGCGATGTGATTGGCTTCCCCGCGTTGGCCAGCACTTCGATGGAACAGGGCCGGTTGGCGGGCTGTCACATGTTCGGCAAGCCCAGCAGGATGATGGCGAATCTGATTCCGTACGGCATTTACACCATTCCAGAAATTTCCATGGTGGGCGCCACCGAGGAAGAGTTGACGCTCAGCAAGACAGCCTATGAGAGCGGTCTGGCGCGCTATTCGGAACTGGCGAAGGGGCAGATGCTGGGCGACGATCAGGGACTGCTGAAGATTCTGTTTGATCCGGACTCGCTCAAGTTGCTGGGCGTGCACATTATCGGGGATCGCGCGGCGGAGATCGTGCACATCGGACAAGCGGTACTGACCATGGGAGCGACCATCGAATATTTTCGCGACACCGTCTTCAACTACCCGACGCTGGCGGAAGCCTATAAAGTAGCGGCACTAGACGGCCTGAATAAACTCTGACTGTGTGGTGGCGGGGCTTTGCCCCGCCCTGACGGGGCGAAGCCCCGTCACTACACAACTCTCTTACCGTTGCGCCTGATACCAGCGCCGCACGGCCACGACTGACCAGATCGCCTCGACCACTCCAAACGGCCACGCGCCTTGCAGAAATCCATAAGCAGAACCGAGCGCGCACGAAAAGGCAAACGCCAGAATGAACCAGGTGCTGCGGCTCTCCAACGCATAAGTGACCAGCATCGCGGTCACCGCGAACAGCCCGAATAGCGTCAGCATATTCACGCTTCCATCTTACAGACTGGCAACATCCCCATGAGATTGCGGTACAATCGCTGGCACTTTCGCAGGTCAACTTTCGCAACTACGCTCACCAACAGCTTTTACCGAGGAGGAGATATGAGTCTATCGAAACGGGCCATCGCGGAATTTTTCGGAACCTTCTGGCTGGTATTCGGCGGATGCGGAGCCGCGGTGCTGGATGCGGCATTCCCGCAACTGGGCATCGGATTTCTAGGCGTGGCGTTAGCCTTCGGACTCACCGTGCTTACCATGGCGTTCGCTATCGGGCACATTTCGGGATGCCATTTGAATCCCGCGGTTTCGGCGGGACTGGTGGTGGGGAAGCGATTTCCAGCGTCGGATTTTTTACCGTACGTGGTGGCGCAAGTGCTCGGCGGAATCGCCGGCGCGGGCACGCTCTATGTAATTGCCAGCGGGAAGACAGGCTTTGACTTGGCCGGGGGCTTCGCTTCGAATGGATACGGGGAGCATTCGCCGGGCGGTTATACATTGCTGTCGTGCCTCGTGGCAGAGGTGGTCCTGACGTTTTTCTTTTTGATGATCATCATGGGATCGACCGACAAAAGAGGAGTTCCGGCTGGGTTTGCGCCGATCGCCATCGGACTCGGACTGACGCTGATTCACCTGATTGGAATTCCGGTCACGAATCTTTCCGTGAACCCGGCGCGGAGCACGGGCCCCGCGATTTTTGTGGGCGGATGGGCGCTCTCGCAATTGTGGCTCTTCTGGCTGGCTCCGATTGTCGGCGGAGCGCTGGCGGGCGGATTCTATCGTGCGGTATTTGGCGAGTGAGCACAGCTAGTTCCGCGAAGCCATGATGAGTAATGCGGTGGAGGAACGGGCGCCTCCTCGTCCAGTCGGGCGGCGACGTCCGGGTCTCCATCGGCCAGCATGGCTCCATCAATCAAGGGCAAATTTGCTGTACCCTCGAATTCTCCGCTCCGGCGGAGGGTTCGCGGACAAGAGTGTCCGCGCCACACAGTCAATGGCTGAGTCCACGGAAATCCGGGAGGCGTCGCTGGGGGAGATCGCCCTGGTGTTCTTGAAACTGGGCACGACCGCGTTTGGCGGGCCAGCGGCGCATCTGGCGATGATGGAAGAAGAATTCGTGCGCCGGCGCCGCTGGATCACCCACGCCGGATTTCTCGACCGTCTAGCCACGGCGAATTTAATTCCGGGGCCGAGTTCGACCGAAGTTGCAATCTTCATCGGGCAACTAAAACGCGGCTGGCGCGGCCTGATCGTAGCGGGCTGCAGCTTCATCATTCCAGCGGCCCTCATTGTGTCGGCGATCGCGTGGGCCTATGTGCGCTTTGGCTCGCTGCCCAAGGTGGAAGGCGTACTGTCGGCGATCAAGCCCGCCGTGGTCGCGATCGTGATCCAGGCGTTGGGGAAGCTGGGGCGGACGGGAGTGCGGACGGCGCTGCTGGCGGTGATTGCCGTGCTGGCGGCGGGGTTGAGTCTCTTAGGAGTCAGCCCCGTGCTGGTGCTGGTTTTTGCCGGATTGGTATCCTCGACGGCATTGGCGATGAAGAACCGGCTGCTCGGTGCGGCCGGGATTCCGAAGCTTGTGGCCGCAGCGATGGCGGTCACGGCGGTGGGCGCGGCTTTTCCGGTCGGGCTGGCGCGGCTCTTCCTGTCGTTTCTGAAGATCGGATCGGTGGTGTTCGGCAGCGGCTATGTTCTGCTGGCATTTCTTCAGACCGAATTTGTGGAGCGTTTGCACTGGCTGACCGAGAAGCAGCTGATTGACGCGGTCGCGGTGGGGCAGTTTACGCCCGGTCCGGTCTTCACAACCGCGACGTTTATCGGATACGTGGTAGCGGGATGGTTGGGTGCGGTGGTGGCTACGGCCGGAATTTTTCTGCCGGGGTTCGTGCTCGTAGCGGTGAGTGGCCCGCTGATTCCGCGGCTGCGCAGATCTGCAGCCGCGGCCGCCGCGCTCGATGGAGTGGTTGCGGGCTCGCTCGCGTTGATGGCGGTGGTGGCGTGGCAGTTAGGGAGGGCTTGCATCGTAAACCGGATATCGTTGGTAGTGTTCGCCGTAAGTCTGATCGCACTGCTTCGGTTTCGTGTGAACTCGGCCTGGGTGATTGCGGCAGCAGCAGTCGTAGGCTGGGTAATCTGGTGACTGCGAAAGTCAGATGCGAGGGCGCCAATGAGCGAGATTAAGGTCCGGATCGCGGAGCGTGGGGATCTGGCACGGATCACCGAGATTTATAACTATTACATTCTGAATACTCCGGTGACGTTCGACATTGAAGCTTACACGGTGGAGCGGCGGGAGGCATGGTTTGCGCAGTTTAGCCCGACGGGACGCCATCGATTGTTGGTGGCCGAGGAAAATGCGATTGTTCTCGGGTACGCGGGTACGACACGGTTTCGACCAAAGGCGGCGTACGAGACGACGGTGGAGACGACGATTTATTGTGCGCCCAAGGCGGCGGGGAAGGGCATCGGAACGCGATTGTATGCGGCATTGTTTGAGACGCTGAGGGGCGAGGACATTCATCGTTTCGTGGCGGGGTACGTCTTGCCGAACGCGGCGACCGAGGCTCTGCATCGTAGATTCGGATTCAAGGCGGTCGGTTTGTTCAGCGAGAATGGCCGGAAGTTCGGGAGGTACTGGGATGTCTGCTGGGTAGAGCGGGCAGGGTAAGTCTCCCGTTTTGATTGGCTGTTACTAAGTTGCTCGTAATAAGCTGTGGAGGTGATTGTGGAAGGACGTGTAAGTAAGATACGAGTGGTGGTCCGGTTCATGTTGTGTATAGCTATGACATTTGTAAGTGTGAGTCCATTGCTGTGCGCGGAAGCAGTTTCTCTGCAGTCACTGGTTACTCCTTCAACTACGATCGTAAAGAATGGCCGCCCGGTTACATTCGCGCTCCATGCTTTCATCGAGTTCAAGTCGCTGGCCGAGTTATTCCCGTATATCGAGTCGCAAACGCAACGCTGGAATACCCCGGGCGGCCTGGATGAAGAGCAGCGCCGGCAACTGGCGCGCGAATTGCTGCGGCGCGGGATCGAAAGCCGGGTGATCTCCATGGAAGACGAGCGGCCGCTGGAGACGCTGATAACACACACCAGCGAAGAACTGCGGCAGGCACTTGCGCGCGTGACTGAGCCGATCCCGCCGGGATACGGTGAGGCGTTTCTGGCTGTGCAGGAGAAATGGAAGCATTCGCTGAACTGCTGGAGCGCGTCGCCATCGATCCCCGGACGCGTGCTGTCGAATTGGTATCCGATTGAAGAAGGAATCCAGCTTTATGGCGCGACTTACGACTCGGCTGAACATTTCTGGCAGGCGGTAAAGTATCAGCCCGATGTTACTGTGTCGGACCTGACTGAGTTACTTGACTTACTGGAACAGCACGACTGGAGTCCGTGGCTGGCGCGCCTCGATGGCGATCCCAGGATCTACTTGCCGAACGCTTATGCTGTCGAATTCCTGCGGCACAACCTTGCCACGCAACGATTGCAATGGTTTCGCGCGGAACTGGGGCGTCACGCGCTCAGCCCGAGCGATCACGCGCGGGCGGTTCAACAGCGCGGCGCGACCTCGTTCCGCTTCAGTGCATTTGAAGAAAAAACTTTATGGGGCGATGTGGCGGATGTGTTTCACCTCATATATGAATTCTCTCTGCCCGACGATCCCGTTCGTAAGGCGCTCGGCGCAAGACATTTCGACGGCATTTATCTCGGAGATCGCAGGATCGGCTTTATCAGCGAAGAGTTTCGTTCGTTGATGCTCGAGATCTGGCGAGTGAAGTACTTGAAGATGGCGCGGTTCCGCGAAGTTATCAGTTCGATTCCCATGGACATTAAACTGTCTCATTTTCTGAATGATGGGGACTCGCCGGATATTCCGATCCCTGTGTATGTGGAGTACCTGAACCAGATTCGTGAACTGGCGCGGGCGAAGTGAACTAGTTCTGCGGTCATGCCATCAGCCCGCAACCTTGCCCAAAACTCGTGCGGGGATGGGCTTGCGGTTCTTCTTCGTGCTTTCGGAAGGAGAGGTTAGAATAGATGATCCCGCGCTTTTCCCGGGGACACTGGGAACCGAGAAAAAGTTATCGTGAAAAGGTGTCTCTGAACAAGGCGCAACCGGATATTGATTCGTGGAACCTGTGGACAATCTCGAAGGAGAAAGAGAACGAGAAAGGACAGGCACATCGCCTGACTCGGGCCCGCTGGCTGCGGCTCTGCCGTCGTCCCCGCGCGCTGCTGCTTCTGTTTCTCAGCCTCCTCGCCCGCGGCCTTCGTCGCCCGTTTACTGGCGGGTGGAGGGAAGTCTGCTGGAACTGACCACGGTTCGACCAATCGCTTTTTTCACCTGGAACAGCCAGACCTATATCGCGCGAGCCGTGCGCCGCAGCCTGGTGCTTTTGATGGCGTTGCTGCGGCCATTCTTATATGCCGCGAACCGCGTCGCCGCGACTCGGATCGTCCACGCCGTGCTGCGCGGGATCACACGCGACCGTCTCGACCTGCTGGGCGAGGAAGAATTCGAATACAAGTTGAAGCCGCTGCTCAAAGAAGAAGGAGTGCGGCACCTGAAAGCGTTGCAGGCGACCGGCGTCGACGTGGTGCTGGTGAGCCAGGGGTTGGAGCACGTGATGCGGCCGCTGGCGCGGTATCTGGGAGTGCGTTGGATTATAGCCAACCGCCTCGATTTCCGCGACGGCGTTGCCACCGGACGGCTGCTCAGTCCGGTGATCCGACCGCGGGGATTGTTTGCCCGGATTCGTGAAGATGGTCCAGACGGGCAGCAGAGTCCGGCCCGATGGGTGCGAGCGCTCGGACTGCGCGGTCCGAAGGCGCTGGCCTCGGCGATTGTTCCGGCGGTGCGAGTGGAAGCGCCGCGGGTTCGTCCAATTGTGTATTTCAACGAAAAGCGGCACCCGGAGCCGTTTTCGGTGCGCAAGGCTCTGGGCGGCAAGCGCGTGATGCTGGTCGGCGTCACCGGGTTTATCGGCAAAGTGTGGCTGGCGAACACGTTGATGGATCTGCCGGAAATCGGAAAGTTGTATCTGCTGATCCGGCGGCAGAAATCGAGTTCGGCGCAGAAGCGCTTCGAGAAAATCATTGAAGGGTCGCCCGTTTTCGATCCCTTGTTTGAAAAATACGGTGACCGGCTGGGCGCGCTGCTGAAGGAAAAAACTGAAGTGGTGGAGGGTGATGTCTCGCAGGCCGGCTTGGGAATGGATTCAGACACCGCGGCGCGGCTGCGTGCGGATCTCGATCTGATCATCAACAGCTCGGGGTTGACGGATTTCAATCCCGATCTGCGCGACGCGTTGGCGGTGAACGTGGATTCGGTGTCGCACTTGATCGAATTTATTCGCGCGTCCGATCACGCGGCGTTGCTGCATCTTTCGACTTGCTATGTGGCGGGGCAGCGCGATGGGCGAGTCAGTGAGCGCGTGCGCTTGAACTACACTCCCGCGCACCTGAAGAACTTCGACTCGGAAAAAGAGTGGCGTCGTCTTCATGAACTGGTGGAGTCGGCGGAAGCGCGGGCGGAAGGACCGGAAGTTACCGAGGAACTGAAGCAGCAGGCGCTCGGCAAAGAGCATGCCGCAAAAGGGCTGAGCGGGCAGGCGCTGGAAAATCAGATCCGCAAGAACCGGGTTCGGTGGTTGAAAAACTATCTTACGGAAGAAGCCACGCGGCGCGCTAACGAATTGGGCTGGCCAAACACCTACACGTTTACCAAGAGCCTGGCGGAATCGCTGATTGCTAAACATGGCGCGGGCCTTCCGATTGCGATTGTGCGTCCATCGATTGTCGAGACTTCGGTGACGAAGCCGTTTCGCGGGTGGAATGAAGGGATCAACACTTCGGCCTCGCTTTCGTATCTGCTGGGGACGACCTTTCGGCAGCTACCTTCCAACCAGCGCAAGCGGCTGGACATTATTCCGGTGGATGCCGTGTGCGCGGGGATGACGCTGATTGGCGCGGCGCTGGTGGAGCGGCGGCACGATCCGATGTATCAACTCGCGACGTCGGTGACCAATCCCTGCGACATGGGACGGTCGATTGAGTTGACGAGCCTCGGCCACCGGCGCCACTACCGGGCCCAGGAGGGTCTCGAGTACTGGCTGCGATTGCGCATGGATGCGATTCCGGTTTCAAAAGAGCGTTATAACCGGATGTCGGCGCCGGCGCAGAGAATGATTATCCAGTCGATTCAGCGGGTGATGGCTCCGCTGCCATCGGCGATGAAGAAGCCCCTGGCGAAAACCGAGCGTAACCTCGAGCGCGTGGAAAAATTAGTGGGACTCTTCGAGCCGTTTATCCTGCAAAACGAACATGATTTTGTTGCGGATAATGTAGAGAAATTGTCGCAGGCCCTGACGCCCGAAGAAAAAGAAATTTTCGGATATGACACGGCGGGGCTGGACTGGTGGGAGTATTGGATCGACATCCATATTCCGGCATTGCGGCGATGGACGTATCCGCTGATTGAAGGGCGACCGCTGGAAGCGCGCGCACCGCGGGTGCTGCACATGCCGCCTTCGCCTGCGCCACCTTCAAAAACGCCAGAAAATGTGAAGACGGGGACGAACGGAGCAACGTGGCAATATTCCTGACCGGTGGGACCGGGTACATCGGCGCCCATGTCGCCGCTAATCTGCTCGATCAGCATGACGCGTCGGTGAATCTTCTCGTGCGCGGCCGCGATCCGCGTGACGCGGAACTGCGGCTTTGGAATGCCATCCAGTTACATTTGCCGTTTCCAAAATTCTACGAATACCTGCAGGCGAAGATCCGGATTTTTCGCGGCGACCTGACCTCGCCACAGTTCGGGCTGGACCCAGGCGATTACGACCGACTCGTGCACACCACCGATTCAGTGATCCACTGCGCGGCTTCGCTGAATCGGAAGTCGGAAAAAAGTTGCTTGAATGTGAACCTGCGCGGGACGCTCGAGGTGCTGCAACTGGCGCGGCGATCGCAGTACTATCACGGCCTGCGGCGGTTTTCCAACGTGAGCACGGTGGCGGTGGCAGGGAAGCGCAGCCACGAAGTTGTGGTGGAAGACCGGTCGATTGACTGGGAACGCTCGGATTACGATCCCTACGCGCGCACAAAAAAATTCTGCGAGCATATGGTGCGCGAGTTGCTCCCGGACGTGCCGCTGACGATTTTCAGGCCGAGCATCGTGTTGGGAGACAGCCGCTTTCCGCAAACGACGCAATTCGATATGGTGCGGTCGTTCGTGTTCCTGGCGGGATTGCCGGTGCTGCCGTTTCGTCCCCATGACAAGATTGACATTGTGAATGTGGATTTCGTTGCCGACGCGATTTCGACCTTGCACATGAAGGCCAATCCCGAGCACGATACCTATCATCTTTCTTCGGGCAATGGCGCTCAGTCGTTTCAGGAATTGACCCAGGCGCTCGCCTCTGAGCAGAACAAGCGCGGGCCAGTGTTTTTGCCAATTCTCGAAAAGCCATTTGGCTCCATTGTCAACACGCTGGCCAACCGCAAAGGGCCCGCGGGCCACGGGGCCGCATTGATGAAGGTCTTTCTGCCGTATTTGACCTGGAACACAGTCTTCGACAACACGCGCGTCACGACGGAATTGGGACGCAAGCCCGTGCCGTTTTCGCATTACAGTTTTCCGCTGCTCCGCTTCAGCCGCGAGCACAATTTCACCTACCCTTATCAAGCCTGGCCCGAGAGCACCAGGGCGGGAGGCTCTGCGGCATGATGGACTTCGTTCTGGAAGCGTGGGTATCGAGCATCATCGAGGGCAAGAAAATTCAGTGGATGATGGGCAAGCGCGAGCCGTGGCAGCCGGGCGAACAACTGAAGCTGCTGTTTGCCGGCTATAACGGGACGCGCAATACCGGCTCCGATGTGCGTGTAGAAGAGATGCTGCGGCAGATCCGGCGGATTCTTGGGCCGGAGAACGTCGACTTCAGCATGATGACATTTAATTTCGAC
This sequence comes from uncultured Acidobacteriaceae bacterium, assembly GCA_963747545.1. Lineage (GTDB taxonomy): Bacteria > Acidobacteriota > Terriglobia > Terriglobales > Acidobacteriaceae > Acidiflorens. The sequence goes on from CAVVFQ010000008.1 coordinate 63,831, forward strand.
CGGTCGCGCGGATATTTCGAGGGCACGTCGCAGGTGCGGCTGCCGGATGTTTTCCCGCCCTTTCTGGCGAGTGAAGTGCCCAAGCATCACGGCGTGGTGGCGTGTGAAGGTTCGGCTTTCAAATCAAAATTCGCCAATGCGCTGGCGACGATGATGATCGGATCGCTGGGCATTGCGGCGGCGGAGAACAAGTTGTCGGTCGGCTACGGCTCCGAGGCGGGACAGATGGATCCCGTGGTTGCGAAGATGTGCGGGCGCTATTGCAAAAACTCGCTGGTGATCACGCGCAATGACGAGTCGCGGAAAATCCTGCGAGAATTGGGTGTACCGACGGAATTGGGTACGGACACAGCATGGACATTCGAGCCGCTGGGCTCGGAGTATGGGCAGAAAGCGCTACGCGACCTCGGTTGGGATGGGAAGACGCCGGTGCTGGTGGTGTGTCCGATCAATCCGTTTGAGTGGCCGGTCAAGGCGTCGGTGGCGAAGGCCGCGCTGCGCAGCCTGACCGGGGCCTATAAGGAGAGCCACTACCGCGGACCCTATTTTCATAATGCCGGGCCCGAGGCGGATCGGGCTTACGAGCATTATTTGAGTGCGATCGCAAATGCGGTCGCGGCGTTTCGCCAGAAGAAGAATGTGTTTGTGATCATGGCCGCGACCGAGCGCATGGATGCGCGGCCGTGCCGGCGCATCTCTGAGAAACTGGGAGGGGTTCCGATAATATCCTCGGACGATTACAACATGTATGAACTGGTCAGCATTCTGCGCGCCTGCCGCTTGATGGTGTCGTCGCGCTATCACGGGATAGTGACTTCAATGCCGGCGCTGGTGGCGTCGGCGGGGATCACCATGGATGAGCGCATTCGCAATCTGATGAACGAGCGCGCGCATCAGGAGTTGCTGATGAATGTGGATGATCCGGATCTTGAGGCGCGAACTTTGGCGGCGCTCGAAATTCTGGATCGCGACGGGGAGCGAATTGCCGACGGAATCGCGCGGACGGTCGTGAGAAATTTGAAATTGATGGCGCGCATGGGCGTGTATTTCGAGGAAGAGGTGCAACGGCGGTATCCGGAGTTTCCGACCCGGCGCGGCGAATGGAGCTGGGAGGATTATTTGCCGCCGATGAGTGAGGGCTTGAGGCAACTGGTGGCGGCATACGGGTAACCGCGCTTCTAAAATTTTCCACTTCATATCAACATGGGATTCCTTGAACAAATTCTTGCGAACCTCGAGCGCAGCGGCGATGCCGTCGTGTTGCAGGAACTCCGCGATGGGCAGGCGGTTCCGCTCACCGCGCGGCAAGTGCTGGCTCAGGTGAAGGTGGCGCGCGCTTATTTGCGGCGCCTGCGCCTGAAGAAGGGTGATCGTTGCGCGCTGCTGGCGCATAACTCACTGCATTGGGTGGCGATGGATTTGGCCATCATGATGGAAGGGTTGACGGTGGTGCCGCTGTATGCCCGGCAGGCCCCGGCCGAACTGGTCGCGATGATGAAAGATTGCTGGCCGGCGGTGATAGCCTGCGGTGACAAGTCGCTGGCCGATGCAATCGTGGACGCGTGGCCCGAAGCGCCACCGACTTTCTGCTTCGAAAATGTTTTCACTCCAGCGCGCGAGCCGGTGGAGAATCCTGCGCTGACGGTGGCTGAAGAAGATGTCGTAACCATCATTTACACCTCGGGCACCTCCGGTGAGGCGAAGGGTGTGATGCTGAACGCAGTCAACATCGCTCACATGTTGGGCTGCACGTCGGGGCGGCTCGATCAGCTCATGCGGAGTCAACCGATACCGGGTGATACGGGGAAGCGTTCGAGACAGGATGTTGTCTTTCATTATCTGCCCCTCAGTTTTGCGGGCTCGTGGATCATGATGCTGACCTGTCTGCTGCGCGGCAGTAAGCTGACGTTGAATACGGATCTCGGCAAGATTGCCGCTGAGATGCGGCTGGCCGCGCCAGATTATTTCCTGAATGTTCCCGCGCTTCTCGAGCGCATGCGCAGAGCGGTCGACGAGCAACTCTGGAAGACGGGCGGACTTCCGCTGCAGGTGTACACCAGGGCGAAAGGCGCGTGGGTGCGGCGGCAGGAAGGTAAAGTGCGCCGCGGAGACGGACTTTGGCTGGGGCTGGCGAACCGGCTGGTGTTTCCGACGATTCGAAAAAAGATGATCGGCGGCAAGCTGCGCGCGCTGATCTGCGGCTCGGCTCCGCTGAGTGCGGAGACGCAGCTGTTTTTTATGATGATTGGCATTCCAGTGCTCCAGGGATATGGACTCACCGAGACCACCGGACTTTGTACCCTGGATGATCCGGACGGTGCGGTGGTGGCGGGACGCGTGGGGCCGGCAATTACTGGCGTGGAGATGAAGATTGCGGAGAATGAAGAGATCGTGGTGCGCGGGCCGAATATTTTTCCCGGATACTGGAATCGTCCGGAGGAGACGGCAAAGGTGCTGCGCAATGGCTGGTTCCACACTGGCGATCAGGGTGAAGCGGACGCGAACGGAAACTGGAAGATTATCGGCCGCCTCAAGAACCTGATTATTCTTGGGTCGGGACACAACATTGCGCCGGAGCCGATTGAGGATAAGATTCTGCAGGAGTTGCCCGGTGCGAGTCAGGTCGTGCTTGTGGGCAACGCGCGCGGATATCTGGCGGCGCTGATCACCGGCAAAGTAACCGGTGAAAAAGCACAGGCGGCGCTCGACCTCGTGAATCCAGGCCTGCCGCATTACAAGCAGGTGCGGGCGTTTCATCTGGTGGAGGAGGCGTTCAGCATCGAGAGCGGGCTGCTCACTGCGAACGGAAAGCTGAAGCGCGACTTGATTGCCGAACGCTTTGGCGACGAGATCGACGCGATGTATAAGGCTTCGCAGGATCAGGCCTCGCAGAGTCAGGCCTCGCAGAATCAGACCTCGAAAGACCAGGCGGCGAAGACGGCATGAAAGAATTCAAAGGGCAGACGCTTTCGTGGCAGATCGTGAATGGAGCGATCGAGCTGGCATTGCATCGCGATCCATGCAACGAGATCGGGTCGCTCACCCTGGGAGAGTTGGAAAAATTTGCGTCGGCTCTGCCCGGGCTGGCAAATGAAGCGCAGGCGTTGATCATCCACTCGACGTTGAAGGCTGGCTTTTCGGCGGGCGCGGATTTGCGCGAGTTATTTGAACGCGGGCAGCAGATGGAACAAACTGTAGCCTTGCGTGGCGTGCGCGAGTTCCTGGAGCGCATTCACGCCGTCATGAACACACTCGACGCGGCGCCGCTAACGACCATCGCCGCGGTGCACGGCGTGACTTTTGGCGGCGGCTTCGAACTTGCGCTGGTGTGCGACATTATTATTGCCGACCGCATGGCGCGATTCTGCTTTCCAGAACTGCGCCTCGGGCTGATTCCAGGATTCGGCGGGATTCCCCGTCTGAAGCGCGATTTGGGCAACGCTGTCGTCCGCGACCTGCTGCTCACCGGACGCAGCTTCAACGTGATGAAGGCGCAGCAGATAGGGTTGGTCAGCCAGATTGCCGCTGAAGGCGAGGCGTTGCGAGTGGCGCGTGCGACGGCCAGCCAAGTGGGAAAATTTGACCGGCGAACGGCAGCTGCTGCGAAGGAATTTGTGAAGCCGATTCCGTATGAAGAGTTGAAGCGGGAGATTGATATTTTCTGCGACCTTTATTCGCGTCCGGCCGTCGAAGAAGGGCTGCGCAAGTTTGTCGAGAATGAGGGAGTGCAGCCGTATTTGCCTTAAGCTGTAATTAGAGGGATTGTCCCATTATGTCTGCGCCTACTATTGATCACACGCTCGACGAAATCCTGAATCTTGCGGCTGCGCATTTCAAGGTGCCGCGGCAAAAGCTCACGCCCGACGACGACTTTTTCAAGACGCTCGGAATCGACAGCCTGCAGGCGCTCGACTTGCTCACCCGCCTCGAGCATCACTTCCGCATCGAGTTGCCGGACTATGAACTGCAGGGCGTGTCAGATTTCCGTACGCTGGCAAATCGGATTCAGGCTCGGCTCTAGAATCACTTCCCATGGTTACGGTCTGGTAAACTCGTGTTTTTCTCGGTGTCTCCTTGTCTCCGTGGTGAGATAACGACCTGAATGCTCGATCTCCGACAATATGCCAGCCTGGGTGCCGCGCTCAAAGATGCCCTGGATCGCTGGCCGAACGAAACCTGCCTGATTGAAGCCGATCGCGACCGCGAGAAGGTACGGCTCACCTACTCCGACTTTAAGGAAATGGCGCGCCCGCTTTGCCGCGCGCTTGAGGACGCCGATTTCAAGCCGGGCGACCGCGCGGCGATCATCATGACCAACCAGTCGAAGTGGCTGATTTCTGCCTATTCGATTTTTTTCTCGGGCGGCGTGCTGGTTCCGCTGGATTACAAATTGACCGCGGCTGAGCATCTGCAACTGTTGGCGCATTCGAAGGCACGATTTCTGGTGGTCGAATACCACTTGTGGCGTGCGATCACGCAGTCACCGGATTTCGCAAAACTCACCGTGGAAATCGTGCTGGTGACCGAAGCGCCGGCGGGAGCGGACTTGCGCGGCGCTTACCGCTGGGAAGAATTCAAGCGAAAAGGCGAGCCAAAGTTTATCGCGCGGCAGCGCGAGGACACGGCCTGCATCGTGTATTCGTCGGGGACGGGCGGCCGTCCGAAGGGATGCGTGCTCACGCACGACAGTTATCTGGAGCAGTGCACTGCCCTGACCGCGTGGTATCCATTTTGGCCGGGTGTGCGCTACTTGAGTATTCTGCCCACCAATCACGCGATTGATTTTATGGTGGGTTTTATCGGTCCGTTCGTCTGCGGAGCCTGCGTGGTTCATCTGCGGACTTTGCGTCCGGAGTTTGTGCGCGATGCGTTTGTTCGCTATCACATTACCTATGTGAGTCTGGTGCCGATGGTGCTGAAGAATCTGGAACGCGGACTCCGCGCCAAGTTTGATGAACTGAAGCCCGGCAAGCGGTGGATGCTGGACCGGTTGATCGGGCTGAATAAGACGCTGACGCGCGGGCGTCCGCACGTGAAGGTCAGCCGGCGTTTGCTGCCACAGGTCCACAAGGCGTTTGGTGGAGATCTGCGCGCCTTATTTGTTGGCGGGGCATTTACGGATCCTTCGACGCTGCAGTTCTTCTACGATCTGGGAATTCCGGTGGCGTGCGGGTACGGACTGACGGAAGCGTGCACGGTGGTGACGCTCAACGATCTGAAACCATTTCGCGCGGATACAGTGGGCAAGCCGCTGCCGGGCAGCGAGGTGCGCGTGTTGAATCCGGATGGCGACGGGATTGGCGAAGTGGCGGTGCGGAGCCGCGCGGTCATGTCGCATTATCTGGACGATCCCGAACAGACAGCGCAGACCATCGTCGAAGGCTGGCTGTTGACGGGCGATCAAGGACGACTAGATGGGCTTGGGCACCTGCAACTCGTCGGGCGCAAGAAAAATATGATCGTCACCGCCGGCGGCAAGAATATTTACCCAGAGGACATAGAAGCGGTATTTGATGGTCTGCCGGTGAAGGAATACTGCGTATTTGCGGCGAATTACTTGTGGCCGCAGAAGACGCTGGGCAACGAGACGCTGGTGCTGGTGGTGCGGCTGGAACAGAATCAGCAGTTCGACGATCGTTTTTTCGAAGAGATGGTTGCGCGAAACCGGCGGCTGGCCGACTTCAAGCGGGTGGGCGGGTATCTGCTGTGGGAGAAAGATTTTCCGCGGACGGCGTCGCTGAAGATCAAGCGCGGAGAGTTGGCCGCGGAGATTTACGCGGGCGCGGAACGGAAATCCGTCGTGGAGGTTTAGCCAGAAGATCCCCGCTGAACCTGAGACCTGGCACCTGAGACCTGATCTGTGAACGAAACTTTTCTTGCGATTATCAATCCGGCTGCGGGTGGCGGGCGTTGCGGCCAGCGCGTGGGATCGGCGCTTGATCGCCTGCGGGCTGCGGGGATTGCGCTGGAGACGGCCGAGACTCGCGCGGCTGGGGAGGCCACCGAGATTGCTCGCGCGGCTTATCGACGCGGATACAGGAAGTTTCTAGCCGTGGGTGGCGACGGTACCTCCTACGAGATCGTCAACGGGCTGTTTCCGGACTCGCTCGCAGCAGGAGCGGGTAAGCAGGAAGATGCAGTCGCGACCCTGGGCTTCCTTCCGCTGGGCACGGGCAATTCGTTTCTACGCGATTTTACGGGCGAAGTTTCCGGCAAGGACGGATTGGAGCACGCGATGCAGGCGCTGGAAGCTCGCCGATCGCGGCCTTGCGATGTTCTTAGGCTCGCCCATAAAGATGGCACGATCTACTACACCAATCTGCTAAGTGTGGGTTTTGCGGCGGATGTGGCGACCCTACGGCATCGGAAGTTTCAGGGGCTGGGGCAGTTCGGGTATCTGTTATCGATTTTTCTTTGTCTGGCGCGTCTGAATCGGCGCCCGTTTCCCGTGCGGTTTGAAGGCGAGCAAGGCATGCAACAAGAGTTCGATTCGCGGCCCTGCTTATTTCTGACGTTTAACAACAGCAAGTTCACCGGCGGCACAATGATGATCGCGCCCGACGCCGTCACCGACGACGGATTGATTGAGTATGTGCGTTGGGGACCAATTGGGCGACTGGGGCTGATCTGGAACCTGGCGACGCTTTATGACGGCACGCACACTCGGCATCCGATGGCGGAACGGCACGCTGTAAGGCGCGTCGAGTTTCAACTCGACCGGCCGATGGATGTGATGGTGGATGGCGAGGTACTGACGCTGGAGTGCCGGACGATCGACGTCCTGCCCGCGGCCTTGCGGGTCGTGGTTTAAGACGGGGCAAGTCCGATCTCTGATCTCCAAACAATCGTGATATAAAAAATCCATGTCGCAAGAGCGAAGAGAACGGCAAAAGGAAAAGCTGGGGGCACCAACGGCCGCGAGCCGGAAATGGCGGCGCATCGCGATCTATGCAGTCCTGATCGCCGCCGCGTTCGGGCTGGCCTACTATCTCGGCAACCGCATGCAGCACAAGCACGACGCTTTCGCGCGCTGTCTGACCGAGCGCGGCGTCAAGATGTATGGCGCCTGGTGGTGTCCGCATTGCGTGGAGCAAAAAGAAAAATTCGGCGCGTCGTTCGAGTACGCTCCTTACGTGGAGTGCGGCATCAAAGGGCAGACACACGGCAGATCGCAGGCTTGCATCGATGCGAACATCGAGCACTACCCCACCTGGCAATTCCCACCCACCGGCGAACGAGTGGAGCGTATTTTCTCTCTCGAAGCGCTGAGCGACCGGACGGGGTGCCCGCTTCAGTGACCAGTTTCACGCGGCGCCTCATGAGCCTCGTCGCTGTTCTGGCGGTGTGCGGAATCGTGGTGTCATCGGTGTCGCTGCAGCATCATTACTCAACCTCCAAGACGGCATACTGCGACATCAGGGAAGCGTTCAACTGCGACATCGTGAACCGCAGCGAATATTCGTCGATCTTCGGAATCCCGGTCGCGCTGATTGGGATGCTCGGGTACGCCGCGTTAGCGGGCCTCGCGACCGTATATCGCGAGCGGCGCGAGACTCCGGCAATGCTGTTCGGCGCTGCCGCCGCGGGCCTGGCGTTTGCTTTGTATCTGACCTACATTGAAGGGCGCGTGCTCGGAGTCTGGTGCATTTTATGTTTGAGTTCGCTGGCGTTGATTGCGACGACGACGATTTTGGCAGCGCTCATCTGGTGGAAGCGCGACAGAAGCCAGTGAACCTGGGCCGGGCCCGAATGTTTTTTCTGAAAACTGAGAGCTGACCGCTGTAAGCTCGATTCACTTCATGCCCCAGCCCACAACGCGAACCTTGAGAATCAAAACGAAACCTACCGCCACCGCCCTGCCGGTTTCGACGGGCAACCTGTGGCTGCACGAACTCAGCAGCCAGATCTTCGGGAACACGCGACTGGTGAGGGTTTGGTTGCCTCCCGAGTACGATGGGTGGGGCGCGACCCGCTATCCGGTCCTGTACTTGAATGACGGACAGAATCTCTTCGATCCCCTGACGGCTTTTGCCGGAGTCGACTGGCGGGCGGGCGAGACCGCGGCGCGGTTGATCGCCGATCACAAAATTCCGCCGCTCATTATCGTCGGCATTGACAACACGGAGAACCGGGCCAACGAATACATTCCTTACAAGTCAAAAGATCCCAGAGTTCTGAACGCGAAGGGAAAATGCTACCCCGAGTTTCTGCAGCGTGAAGTGATGCCGCTGATCGAAGAACGCTACTCGGTCTTGAGGGGACCAGAGAATACCGGACTAGGCGGGTCCTCTCTCGGAGGCCTGATCACGCTCTACGCACAACTGGCAGCGCCCGGAGTGTTTGGACGACTACTGATCGAGAGTCCATCTTTGTTCGTGGCCAACCGAAAAATTCTGCGAGAGAGCCGTCGCTCCCGCAGTTGGCCGGCGCGCATGTACCTGGGGATGGGGACGCGGGAAACGGGGAATGCGGAGAAAGATGCGAAGATTGTCGACGACGTGCGCGAACTGGAAGTAATCCTGCGCGCGGCTGGCCTGGACGAACAACGGCTGAAGGTGCGCATCGAAGAAGGCGCCACACACAACGAAGCGGCATGGGCAGCGCGGTTTCCGGAGGCGCTGGAGTTTCTTTATTCGTATTGAGCGAACCGCCACGCATTCGCTACTTTAGCGATGAGTTATTATTAACGGTCTTCAACTACTCAAGGTCGTAATACAGGAGTGATCCATGACGGTTCGCAGTCTGGTGGTGTGGTGTGTTCTGGTCGTAACGCTCGGAATCTCGACCGCGGCGCAACCGTATAGCGAAGCGCAGTTCAAGGGAATGAAGTGGCGCGACATTGGGCCGTTTCGCGGCGGCCGCGTGCTGGCTGTGACTGGAATTCCCGGCAGTCCTTTCACCTACTACTTTGGCGGAGTTGCCGGCGGCGTGTGGCGCACCACCGATGGCGGCGTAAGCTGGCAGCCCATCTCCGACGGGAGCATGATCTCGTCGATCGGCGCGATCGCGGTGTCGGAATCGAATCCGAATGTGATTTATGTGGGGACGGGCGAGTCCTGCCTGCGCGGCAATATCTCGTATGGTGATGGAGTCTACAAAACGACCGATGGTGGCAAGACCTGGCAGCACATCGGATTGAAAGACACGCAGCACATAGCCCGCGTTTGGATCGACCCGCGTAACCCCGACCATGTGCTGATCGCCGCGCTCGGTCACGCCTACGGGCCGAATACGGAGCGCGGCGTTTTCCGCACCACCGACGGCGGCAAGACCTGGGACAAGGTTCTCTACAAGGACGATAAGTCCGGCGCCATCGATCTCGCGGTCGATCCCCATAATTCCAACGTGATGTTCGCCGCCCTTTACCAGATACAGCGCACGCCGTGGAGTCTTGAAAGCGGGGGCCCGGGCAGCGGCTTGTACCGCTCAACCGACGGCGGAAATTCCTGGAAGCATCTCGAAGCGAAAGGCTTGCCCGAGGGCATTATGGGGCGCATCGGGGTAAGCGTTTCGGGCGCAGATTCGAATCGCGTCTATGCGCTCATCGAGTCGAAAGAGAGCGGACTGTATCGTTCCGATGATGGCGGCGAGACCTGGTCTCGCGTCAACGATGACCAGCGGCTCACGCAGCGCGCATGGTACTTCACGCACATTTTTGCCGATCCGAAGAGCGTGGACACGGTCTACATGCTGAATACCGGCGCGTTTCGTTCGACCGATGGCGGGAAGAGTCTGAGCCTGCTGCCGGCTCCGCATGGCGATCACCACGGCTTCTGGATCGATCCGCAGAATCCGAATCGAATGATCAACGGAAACGACGGCGGGGCCACCATCTCGGTCGATGGCGGCAAGAGCTGGTCCACCGAGTACAACCAGCCCACCGCGCAGTTCTACCACGTCGCGGCGGACAACGATTTTCTTTACAAGGTGTACGGGGCACAGCAGGACAACACAACCATCGGCATCCTCAGCCGCACCGACGAAGGCTATATCGGCCGTCAACACTGGTTCGATGCGGGCGGCGGCGAGAGCGGCTACATTCAACCCGATCCGCGCGACTCGAACATTATTTATGCGGGCTCGGGAGGCGGCGCGGTTACTCGCCTCGATCGTCGTAGCAACCAGGAGCAGGACATCACGGTCTGGCCTGAGGATACTGCTGGTCACGGCGTTGGCGATCTGAAATATCGCTTGGGATGGACGCAGCCCATCCTGATTTCGCCGCATGATCCCAAGCTGATCTACACCACCGCCGAGCGCGTCTTCAAAACTACCGACGAAGGCAAGAGCTGGACGGCGATAAGTCCAGATCTGACTCGCAACGATAAGAGCAAGCAGGTTTCTTCCGGCGGCCCACTCACCAAGGACAACACCTCGGTCGAGTATTACGACACCGTGTTCACAATCGCCGAGTCGCCCGTGCGGAAAGATCTGTTGTGGGCGGGAACCGATGATGGCTTGATTCACGTTTCGCGCGATGGCGGCAAAAACTGGACGAATGTGACGCCCAAGGGAATCCCGGAGTGGAGCCTGGTCAGTCTCATCGAAGCTTCGCCCCACGATGCAGGCACGGCCTATGCGGCGGTCGACACGCACAAGCTCGACGACCTGAAGCCGTGCATTTTCAAGACGACAGATTTCGGCAAGACCTGGACCAAGATCGTCAGCGGCATTCCGGATGGCGCTTATACCCACGCCGTGCGCGAGGATCCGGTGCGCAAGAATCTCCTTTATTCGGGCACGGAGACGGGGGTTTACGTTTCGTTCGATGGCGGAGCGAACTGGCAATCCCTGCAGTTGAACTTGCCGAACACTCCGATTCACGACTTGATCGTGAAAAATGACGATCTGGTGGTGGCGACACATGGGCGCTCTTTCTGGATTCTCGACGACCTCACGCCGTTGCGCGCGGCAGGTACGCAGACAGCGACCGCAACCACGCTCTACAAGCCTCGACTGACCTATCGCCTGCGCTGGCCCGATTTCTTCGAGCGGCACCAGCCAGTGGGCGACAATCCGCCAACGGGCGCGATTATTTATTACTACTTCCCAACCGCACCGAAGGGCACAGTGGCGCTCGAATTTCTGGACGCTTCCGGAAAAGTAGTGCGGCGCTACTCCAACGAAGAGAAAAAAGAAGCGGAAACGCCGCCCGAATGGCCCGACCAGACACCTCCCGACGAAAAGATTCCGACCGACGCAGGCGTGAACCGTTTTGCCTGGGATTTGCGCGCGCAGGGGCCGACTCCGCTGCCGGGAGAGCCGGGGGCGGAATTCCGCAATCGTGGACCGATGGTGCCGCCGGGCTCGTATCAGGTGCGGCTGACGGCGGACGGAAAATCGTATACGGCGCCGCTGGAGCTGAAACTCGATCTGCGGGTGAAGGCATCGAACGAAGACGTGGAGAAGCAGGCTGAGTTGGGAGGCAAGATTGTGGCGCTGGTGACGGAGATTCACGGGGCGGCCCTGACCATTCGCGAAGTGCGCACACAGACGCGCGGGTTGGCACGGCGTTTTGGTGACGACCAGCGTTACGCGTCTCTGGTTTCGGCGACCAAGGACTTCGATAAAAAAAGCTACGATCTGGAGTCGCAGCTGATCCAGGTGAACTCGAAGAGCTCGGAGTCGAATCTGAACTATCCGGTGCTGATCGATGAGCGACTGCACTCGCTGCTCGGCAGCCTCGAGTCCGCCGATGCCGCGCCCACGAAGCAGCAGTACGAGGTTTTTCAGAGTCTGGAAAAAGAGGCGCAACCGCTGCTGGCGCAGTATCGCGAACTGATCTCGAAGGACTTGGCAGCTTTGAATGAGATGGTGAACAAGCAGAATATCCCCGCGCTGTACGTGCCGGCAGGGAAGTAACGAAACAACGTGGAGGGCCGGGCGTCCTCGCCCGGCATTTCAATTGCCGGTTCGCCGCTTGCGCCCCTGACCGCCCGCATCTAATTTTTGGAAGCGCTGGAAAAGACCGATAATGCTAATGCTAATGTTGGGCGGCGTGAAATCATTCATCGGAGGAGCGGGGCTACTCGCGGCGGGAGCCGTTGTGTTAGTCATCGTCTCTCAGTCCCGGCTTTCCCTGGCCCAGGTTCCCGCTCCCGCTCCGGCCCAGGCCCACCGCCTCGTTCTGAAAGATGGCTCTTACCAGTCCGTCACCAAGTATGAGGTTCATGGCGACCGCGTCCGCTATTTCAGCGCCGAACGCGGCGAATGGGAGGAAGTTCCGAAGTCGCTGATTGACTGGGATGCAACCGAGAAGTTTGAGCAAGGACGCGAGCCTGGCAACCTCGCTCCCGAGGCGGTCGAACTCGACAAAGAACTGGAAGCCGAACGGAAAGCAGAACAAGGCCGCTCACCGCAGGTCGCGCCCGGTCTGCGCCTCCCCGATGAGGGCGGCATCTTCCTCCTTGACACCTACGAGAATCAGCCGCAGTTGTCCGAACTGCAGCAATCGGGCGGCGAGTTGGATAAGAACACCAAGTCGAATATTCTGCGGGCAGCGATCAATCCACTGGGCGGCGTCAAGCAAACCATCGAACTTCCCGGCGCGCACGCGAAGATTCAGTCCCATACCGCCGTGCCTTCGCTCTATATCAACATTGACCTGAACAATATTGACCTGAACAATAACAATAGCAACCCAGCGCCCGCAACCGCGCAGGCCGCCGCCGGCCAGTCTTCTCCGCCTGCGCTTACCGACCGTTTCAAGATCATTCGCATCGACATCAAAGGCAGCAAGCGTGTTGCCGGCGCCCTCAAGATCGCGGTCGGCGGAAAGATGAAAACCGACGAGCGTTTTGTAGCGGCCACCGCCACCGCCATGACCGGAGGCTGGGTCAAGCTCACCCCCACCGACCCGCTCGTGGTGGGCGAATACGCCGTCGCCGAGATAATGGGAATAGAAGGGATCAACCTCTATGTGTGGGACTTCGGCGTGAACCCATCCGCGCCCGCGAACGCGTCTACCTGGAAACCCGAACCCGCCGCGGCACAACCGAAAACCGAGCAGCCCGCGGAACTTCAGAACAGGCAAAAGCAGTAACGTAGGGACAGCCGCCTTCGGCTGTCCAGGCGAGCGCAGCTCGCCCCTCGCCGCCGTGGACCAACCTCTGGCGTAATCTCACACGCGAGCAGTGACGCGCGTCACCGCACTCCAGATTCGGTCAGCGCATTCTCGATGCTATTGAGGCCGCGTATGCCGACAACGTTCCACCGCCACCGCCGCAATCTCCCACACTTGCAGCGCGACAACAAGCCCCATTTCCTGACCTTCTGCACCCACCTGCGTTGGATTCTTCCCGAGATCGCTCGCGACATCGCACTAGGGTCTTGTCTGCACGACATTGACATAAAGATTGACGTTAAAGTGGTCGTCGTTATGCCTGACCACGTACACATGATTTTCACGTCCCTGGGGAACGACCAAGCCCGTGAGGTTTATTCACTGGCCGAAATCATGGAGTCGATCAAAGGCGCTTCCGCCCACAAAATTAATCGTCAGCTAGGCCGCGCCGGGAAAGTGTGGCAAACAGAGTCGTTTGATCGGGTGCTGCGGAAATCGGAAAAACTCCATGAGAAAGTTCAGTACATTCTGGATAACCCGGTTCGAAAAGGACTTGTGTCGTCGTGCGGAGAGTACCGCTGGCTCTGGTATCGCGCCCAGAAGAATCCGTACCAACTCACGTAGGGACGGCCGCCCTCGGCTGTCCAGCGGGGCAGAGCCCCGCGGCCTTTGAACTGAAGGATAGACATAGACAACGACAGACAGGATAAAGCAAAACCCCAGGCGAGCTGTGCTCGCCCGGACAGCCGAGGCGGCCGTCCCTACGCAAACTACGTTTCCATAAGCCCGCGCGACGCCACGCCGATATTGTCGCGCGTCGTGTTCTTCACCATATACATCATCTCGTCGGCCTGGCGGATGATGTCATGCGGGGTTTGTGCGTCGTTCGGAAAGGTCGCCAGTCCCATACTGGCGCGCAGGTTCAGGTTCAAACCCACTTCACTGCAGAAGGTTCCGGTGCGCAGGGAATCCTGCAGACGTTTCGCCACCACCACCGCCTGATCTTTGCTGGTTTGTGGCAGCAGCACTACAAACTCGTCTCCCCCGTACCGGAAAGCGAAGTCAATCAGCCGCAACTGCGCCTTGACCAGATATCCGACTTCGGCCAGCAGCCGGCTCCCCACCAGATGTCCATGGGTGTCGTTGACCTGCTTGAAATGGTCGAGGTCAATAAAGATCACGCTGAACTGGTAGCCGAAGCGCGCCGAGCGGTAGACCTCGGTCTCCAGCGTCTTGTGCAGATGGCGCGCATTGAACAGGCCCGTGCAATCGTCGGTGATGGTCAGTTCCTGAATCTTCTCGACCGCCCGCGCATTTTCGATCGCAATCGCGGCGTAATCACACAACGCCTGCAGGAAGAATAACTCCTGTTCACTCATTTCCACGTTCGCGTTGACCAGTTGGATCACGCCCAGCACGCGGTGCCTCGAGCGCAGCGGCACGCAGATGACCGAGCGAGTCTGCAAACGCGTCATCTCGTCCAGCCGAGATGAGAAACGCGGATCCCGCTGCACATCGGGCACGATCAACGCCTGTCCATGCTTGGCCACCCAACCTGCGATGCCCTCACCCACCTTTAAACGTACCTTTGACAGAACCTCCGCCGCCTCCCCCACCGCGATGGCGAAATAGAGCTCATCTTTTTCCTCATCCACCATCAGCAGCGACCAGGTATCCGGACGGAAATATTCCGCCATTTTTTCCATGATGGTCTGCAGGATAGAATCAAGATTCAGCGACGATGTCAGCGCCTTGGCGACATCATGAAAGATGGTCAACTCTTGTGACAGCCGAATTGGCGACGTGCCCGCTGCCTCCGACATGAACTCCCCGTTCGAGTGGATGGATACAAAATTATAGGTTTGGTCGCACTACTCGGGCAACGTACGATGGTAACCGGTATCCGACACGGCAACTTGCCGCTCCCGCAGGCCCTGCAACCAGTCTTACACATTGTGACCAGTTTGTCGGCAGGGGCCGGAATACCCTATGATCTTGCTTCTCGACAGGGTAAAATTCCGTTCGCCATCCAACGAAAGCGAGAGACTGGGTTGCCCTCCTTTGGCGAAAAACTGAAACTGGAGCGCGAGAAGCGCAAGATCACGCTGGAGCAGATTTCCGTCTCCACCAAGATCGGGACGCGCATGTTGCAAGCCCTGGAAGAGGATAAGTTCAACCAGTTGCCCGGAGGCATCTTCAACAAGGGTTTCGTCCGCGCCTATTCCCGCTTCGTAGGCCTTGACGAAGATCAAACCGTCGCTGAATACTTGCTGGCATCTGGCGACGCGCCCTCCGTTCAGACAGAAATCGCGGCGCAGGAAGCGGAAGACGACGGCGCCAGCAAGAATGCGGAAAACGTCGGCCGCCTGGAAGCCAACGCTGGCGCCCCTGCTCGCCAAGTGCCCTGGGGCGTGTTCGCCGCGGTTCTACTCGTAGTCGCCTTGGCTCTCTCCCTCTGGAGCCGTCACCAGCGGGAACACACGAGACAGTCAGGTCGGCCAACTCCAACCACCTCCGCGGCCCAGATGCCAGCGGAGCACTCGTCAGATCAAGTGCCGGGCCCGGTATCGGCCCACGTATCGAGCGATGTATCAAGCAAAGAAGTTTCGAGCAAAGTTGGTGGCGCCGGTCCGAACGCCTCCGCTTCGACGCCAGCGGCCCCACGAGCTGGGACTGGGGCCCCCAAGACATCTCAGTCAGCGACCGTCGCTCCCGCGGTAATTCCGGGCGAGTTTACCGTCGTCGTCCAGACCCGCGAAGACTCCTGGATCTCGATCACCGCCGATGGCGGAACGATCTCGTCCGGACTTATGGCTGCGGGCACCGAGCGAGCGGTGCAAGGCCGCAAAGAAATCATCGTCAAGGCCGGAAACGCCGGTGCCGTTGACTTTCGATTCAACGGACGGAAGCTCGACGTCGGCGGAGAATTCGGGGAGGTCAAGACGGTTACTTTTGGTCCGCGGGGAATAGTACCGAATGCTCCGGAACCGCCCTCAACGCCTTAAGTTTGTCTCTTTCTTTTCTGCCATTTGCCGCCCCACTCCACCGTTCAATGCCGCCACGCTCCCACTCAATGTCAGGGCCCTCCGTCACCGGCCAATTCCGTTGCGCTTGGCAGGTCATCTCTGGTACCGTTTTAATGAGCGTTAAGCCAAGCCAAGATTTAGCCGAACTTGGTCAAGAGCCCGGAGCTCTGTAAACCTCCCTAATCGGAAGTAAAGGCTCGCAAGTAAAGTCTCACCTTGAGGAGATACCAGATTGCCTGTAAACAATCGTTTTCTATTTACCTCGGAGTCCGTAACCGAGGGACATCCGGATAAAATCGCCGACCAGATTTCCGATGCCATTCTCGACGCTTGCCTTCGTGATGACCCGAACAGCCGCGTCGCCTGCGAAACCCTGACCTGCACCGGCTTGGTCGTAATTGCCGGTGAGATCACCACCAAGGCCTATGTTGATTTTCAAAATCTCGTCCGCGGCGTGGTCCAGTCCATCGGCTATGACAACGCCGTGTACGGATTCGACTCCAACACCTGCGCCGTAATCTCCAGCATCAACAAGCAGTCTGGCGATATCGCCATGGGTGTGGATACCGGCGGCGCCGGCGACCAGGGCATGATGTTCGGTTACGCCTGCAACGAAACCCCCGAACTGATGCCCCTTCCCATTTCACTCGCCCACAAACTCTGCCAGAAACTTGCCGAAGTTCGCAAGAATGGCACTTGCCCCTATCTTCGGCCCGATGGTAAATCCCAGGTCACGGTGGAATACGACGCGCAACGTAAAGTGAAACGCGTCGATGCGGTGGTCGTCTCCACCCAACATTCTGAAAGTGTGGGCAACGACGAACTGCGCGCTGACATTCTGAAGCACGTCATCCAAACCGTGATTCCGGCCAACCTGCTCGATGAAGACACCAAGTACCACATCAATCCCACCGGACGCTTCGTTATCGGCGGCCCCATGGGCGATTCCGGTCTCACCGGCCGCAAGATCATTGTCGACACTTACGGTGGCATGGGACGTCACGGCGGCGGCGCATTCAGCGGAAAGGATCCGACCAAAGTGGATCGTTCTGCTGCCTACATGGCGCGCTACATTGCCAAGAACATCGTGGCCGCCGGCCTTGCCGACCGCTGCGAAGTGCAACTCGCCTATGCAATCGGTGTTGCCGATCCCGTCAGCGTCCTGGTGGATACTTTCGGAACCGAGAAGATTGATGCCAATCTGATTCCGGAGTTGGTACGGGCGAACTTCAAGCTGAAGCCGCGCGAGATCATCGAGACACTCAACTTGCGCCGTCCGATCTACCGTAAGACCGCAGCGTACGGACACTTCGGCCGCAGCGACCCGGATTTCACCTGGGAAGCGACCGACAAGTCCGCCAAATTGGCGACCGACGCCGGCCTGAAGCGGGAAACGGCCGGAGCCAGAAAATAAAGTCAAAAGTCAGAAGTCAAATTGCAGAAGCAAAGCCCAGGCAATTCGACTTCGACTCTTGACAATCCAAGGCGGGTTTCGCTTCTTCAATTTGACTTTTCACTTTTGACTTTGAGGCACCGGGGATAGGGAGAAAAATGGCTACGACGACAACATCGATTAGCAGCGACGTTAAAGGATTTGAACTGGCCGATCTGGGCAAGAAACGCATCGAGTGGGCGAACCAGTCGATGAAGGTGCTGCAGATTATCCGCAAGGAATTCATTAAGAACCAGCCGCTCAAAGGCGTGCGCGTTTCGGCCTGCCTGCACGTGACGGCCGAGACCGCAAATTTGATGATCGCGCTGCGCGACGGCGGCGCCGACGTGGCCCTGTGCGCGTCAAACCCTCTTTCCACTCAGGATGACGTGGCTGCCAGCCTGGTGCGCGACTACAGCATTCCCGTCTTCGCCATCAAGGGTGAGGACAACGACTCCTACTACGCGCACATCATGGCGGCGGTTGATCACAAGCCGCAGATCACCATGGACGATGGCGCCGACCTGGTCTCCGTGCTCCACACCAAACGCACCGCCGAACTCGCCAACGTGATCGGCGGCACCGAGGAGACGACCACCGGTGTGATTCGCCTGCGCGCCATGGCGAAGGAAGGCGTGCTCCGCTATCCGATCGTGGCCGTCAACGACGCCGACACCAAGCATCTTTTTGACAACCGCTATGGCACCGGGCAATCGACCATTGACGGCATCATCCGCGCTACCAATTTCCTGCTCGCCGGGTCGAAATTCGTGGTCGCCGGCTACGGCTGGTGCGGACGCGGCCTCGCTTCGCGCGCACGCGGCGCCGGTGCCGAAGTCATCGTGACCGAAATCGATCCGACCAAAGCGCTCGAAGCGGTCATGGACGGATTCCGCGTGATGAGCATGGAAGAGGCCGCCAAAATCGGCGACGTTTTCTGCACCGTTACCGGTAACAAAAACGTGCTCGCCAAGCAGCACTTCGAACACATGAAAGATGGCGCCATCATTTCGAACTCGGGCCACTTCAATGTTGAAATCGATATCCCGTCGCTCGAAAAACTGTCGTCCTCAAAGCGCACCACCCGCAACTTCGTCGACGAGTACACCATGAAAGACGGACGCCGCATTAACCTGCTCGGTGAAGGCCGCCTCATCAACCTGGCCGCCGCCGAGGGCCATCCCGCCTCGGTGATGGATATGAGTTTTGCCGACCAGGCGCTTTCGCTCGAGTACATGGTGAAGAATTACGCGTCGTTAGAGAAGAAGGTGTACACAGTTCCCGTTGACCTCGATAAACGCGTAGCCAAGCTCAAACTGGAGTCCCTCGGCATCAAGATCGACCGCCTGACCTCGGAGCAGGAAGAATACCTGGCCAGCTGGAACGAAGGGACGTAGTTCGCGGTGGAGCGACGGCGTCCTCGCCCGTCCACCTCAAAGCTGAATACGTAGGGGCGGCGCAAGCCGCCCTTAAGTTTCGTGCACGATGTTTCGTATCAGGGTATCGCTTCAGCGATACCGTAATTCCCCCAAATCAAACACCCCTTCAGGGGCCGCGTTACCGACTCCTCAAGTTTTCCGTCCACCACGCCGATGAACCCACAAGAGGTTTCCGCGTGCCAGCGAATTCCAAAGTGCTCCTGGTCGACGACAGCAAGTTTCTCCGAATGGCCAACGAGCGCGCCTTGTCCAGAGCTGGCTATGAGGTCAGCACCGCCGCCGACGGCGAGGAAGCGCTGAAAGTAGCCAATGACAAGCTCCCCGACGTCATCCTCCTCGACATGCTGCTTCCCAAGATTAGCGGTCCGAACGTCCTAAAAGCCCTGAAAGCAAATCCGGCCACCAGGGACATTCCCGTCATCGTACTAACCAGCCTGTCGCAGAAGAACGAAGAAAAGCTCATCAACGAAGGCGCCGCCGCCTACTTCGAGAAGTCTACTCTGGAACTGGATAAGAGCTCCGATCGCCTGGCGGCGACCGTAGAGGAAGTGCTGCGCCGGGTCAATGAGCAAAAAAACCTGAATCCAACACTGCGGGCGTCAGCCGCCAAGACTGGTCACTGACGACGGTCACTGAGCGGACAACCGACGAGGGCGATACAATGCCAGCATGTACCACTACAATCCCGCGACCGCTCTTGAAGAACTGACCGAAGACGCAACCCTGCCCAATCCCGTACACGTCCGTGACATGCTGCTACGCCATAAGCTCACCGCCGACCAGTCACTCGAGCTGAACCGTATCTTCGTCGAATACCAGAAGTTTTTCGGCGAGGCGCAAAAGCTAGGTAAGGAAATTTTGAAGCGTCTGGCAGCGTAGTTCTCAAAAGCT
Source organism: uncultured Acidobacteriaceae bacterium (assembly GCA_963747545.1). Lineage (GTDB taxonomy): Bacteria > Acidobacteriota > Terriglobia > Terriglobales > Acidobacteriaceae > Acidiflorens. The sequence goes on from CAVVFQ010000008.1 coordinate 83,682, forward strand.
AACGTAGGGCGGACGCAACCGTCCGCCACGCCTTACGTAGGGACAGCCGCCCTCGGCTGTCCAGGCGGGCAAAAGCCCGCCAGTCAACTCGCCGACGTCATTCGAGAGTCCGGAGGCCAAGGCGCCCCGCGCACCGATCAGGCTTTGCCCTGGATCTTGGCCCACCACCAGCGCACGCCGACGAACAGGAATCGCCAGTCGTGGAAGAACTCAGGCGCCTTGCCCTCAAAGGCGTGGCCGATGAATTGAAAAACCCAGCCGATGAGGAACAGCGCCAGCCCATACAGCCACAGCCGGTGGAAAAAAATGCTGGCGATAAAGACGGGGCCCGAAAGCAGAATGGTAGGGATGCCCAGCGTGTGACACACCCGGTTCACTGGATGCTGATGACTGGATCCGTATTGCGCGATCCACTGCTCGTTAGTGCGTCCGCCCAGCACGGGCAAGATGATAACACGATCAGGCACACGTAAGGACGGCCGCCACCGGCTGTCCAATCGAGCGCAATTCGGGTAGCGGCCCCGACTTCCGCTAATTCCAACCTGACCAACTACCGAAGCATGCCAGCGCTTGCTCAGAGAAGACGTTCAAGATACACTTGCGCCCCGCAGACCCGGGACACGCGGCAGAAAGTCGAGCAACCGAACTTCAAGGAGAAACGTATGAAGTCAAAATGCATCTCGACAGTTCTGATTGTCGCGCTCGGTGTGGCCCTCGCCGCGCCCGCGAAGGCTCAGGGCGGAAAAATAGGATACAGCGGGCCGGTCGTGGGCCCAATCGTGGGGGCGGTTGCGGCCCTGGTGGTCGTGGTCTTAGTGGCCATTCACTATTCGAAGAAGAGATCGGTTACGGGATGCGTTACCTCCGGAACGAACGGGACGAGCATCACCGACGAAAAAGACCGCCAGATTTACGCGCTTTCCGGCAACACCACAGCCATTAAGCCGGGCGACCGAATGAAGGTGCAGGGCAAGAAAGTAAAGTCGAAGGGCGCCGACAAGACGCTGGGATGGGAAGCAAAAGACGTGACCAAGGACTTCGGCGTCTGTCAACCCTAGCTCTAATTCCTGCGGTTCTGCTAGAAAACAAAGAAAAACGGCTGGCAGATTTTTCATGCCAGCCGTCCGTCAATTTCCGGTTCAATTTGTTAGCGTCCGCTGCGGAATCCCCCGCCGTGGAACCCACCGCGCGAGCCTTCAACCGGACCGCGTGCCACAAAACCGCGACCGCCTCCTACCGGACCACGACCGACAAAGCCGCGAGGTCCGGCAAAACCGCGAGCATAGCGCCGGCCATAATACGGATGTCCCCAGCCGTGGTACCAGGGGCCTGCGCCGATAAAGACCCCGCCGGAGAACCAGCTCGGACCATAGTATCCGTAGGGTGCGCAAGCGTACGGATAGTCCGGGTAATAGCCGTAAGAGCAGACCGGCGCGCTACCCACCACGACCGGGCCGACGCCGATTCCCACTCCGACCCTGACCTGCGCCTGCGAATACGCTAGCGGCATGGCCAGTAAAGCAAGCAGTGCTACATATCTGAGGTATTTCATGGTGAACCTCCCAGGTCCTTCAGCTTTCTTTTCCTTCTGAAGTGCCTACTCGCTTAAACGCGAACGGGGGAGAAAAGTTGCGGGAAACCGAGTGGCTGATTTCAGCCATCCTGCGTGAAATCAACCAGTTGGAGCGAAGTGCGCGTACCCGCTCGTGATTCAGTGTGTCATCCTGAGGGAGCAGGGACTTCACGAAGTGAAGTCTCTGCGGAGTCGGACCCCTGCATCTTCCACCGCGGCAAGAACGCATCAAGGAGTTCCTCTGTGCAGGCGCTTTTTCTTGAATGTTTACTTCTAAAGTATTAATGCGTGTTTACCACCACCCCCCTACCCCGCTGCTACTCGAATCATAGGGTTACGGGGATCGACGACGCCAAAATCTAGAGCGCACGGGACTTATTTTCAAAATCTTCCGGAATAAGGACTTAGCTCGTTTTATCGCCTGATCCTCTCGAAATTCATAGTTTTGACCGCTCTTGACGCCTGCCCATTGCCTCGACTGATGTTCATCAAAGAGAATTATTATTCACTTGACACAAATGGTACCATAAAAATGCCGTGACAGGAGCGCAGCGAATGAAGGTATTTTGGTTGAATGATGGACTGACGTTTCGCGGGGACACCCCTGAAGAAAAGCAGGCTCTGGCTGTTTTGTGCAAAGTACTAGGACAGCCAGAGGTGTGAGGATACGCTAAACGCGGAGTCGGAAACCGAGCCGCTTATATTTCCTTTAATGGAGTAATTGAGTTCTTGGCTTTGTAGCTTTTGGCCTTATCGAACGGGACGACGAAAAGGCGATCTTTTTCATTGTGAAGGAATTGCCGCAAATAATCGAATACATCCGTAGCGGTCGAAGACGTATTTACACCCCAGACTGAATCTTGAATATGCTTGGCCTCGATCTTATCCAGCGCTTCATACAACGGATCGTAGTTGTAATCCGGCTTGCGAAGATCGTAGGAAACAATGAACACAGACATTTTACGTTCTCCGTTTCTGGGGAAGGCGGGAATTGTATCATTAGATCGGAGAGAATTGGCGTGACCGAGGCTTCACTTTAAGCACCACAAAAAGAAAAGAATGAACACAGGGGAGAATAGCCACACTACCCATGTCGGTAGCGCCTTGAGTTCTTTATCGAGTTGCGTGGCGATGATAAATAGGAAATCGGCGATTATCAAAAGCGCCCGTTCTGTCAGCGTCAAACCGAGAGACATAGTGGCGGGGATTGTACCAAAGGACAGCTCAATTTCTCAGCGATTTGCCGAGTGGAGGTATAATCAAAAGGTCCAGAATTTGAACGGAGGGCGGGGGAATCGGACCCCAATCGCTCAGCACGATCTGCGGCTTATAAGGCCGCCCGTAGCACCTGCTAGACGCCCTCCGCTTTCCTATCAGAATCACATCTTCCCAAAGTCTTCAGGCAGGTCTGGCTTGCCATTTTCAAATTCAAGAAGTCCGAAAGTGTTAGGGGCTGGGCGAGTAAAAATCTGCCTGTCTCGCACGTAACCGGCTAATGATCCGCTCAACGATAGCTTATTCTTCGTGTCAGGTGACTTCCCGAGCCCCTTGAGAATATCGGTGACATGGAGTGGATGCCCTGCCGATTTTATCAAGTCGCGAGCATTTGCAACGGCAGTACCGGGGCGTAGTTCCCTTGGCTGAGTCGCATCCATCGCTTCCCTAGGCAGTACCTTGATGGAATCCTGCACAGCCTGTAAATAGATTTTCGCGTCTCGTAGTTTTTGTTCTAGTTCCGCTATCTCCTGCTCTTTTTTGCTGATCAGGCGCTGAACATTGTCCCTTAAGGCCATAGGTTTCCTCTGAGGAAATAGAGTATATCGCATGGGAAACTAGCTTTCAATAAGGGAAACTATAAATACTTAGTTTTCTCTCTCGATGCTATAATGCACTGCGACAGCAACTTAGGAGTTCCCGATGGACAATCCTCTCACCTACATTGTCGAGTCTCTAGAGAAAATCAAGAATATAGCCCCCAACGGTACCGAATACTGGAAAGCACGAGAGTTAATGGTGATCTTGGCATATGCCGATTGGACCAATTTCCGAAAGGTCATTGGCAGTGCTATTGAGGCATGCGACAAGTCTGGGATTCTTTCAAACAACCATTTCCGTGAATTCACAGACATGGTCGAAGTCGGAAGTGGGGCAAAGAGAAACATTGAAAACTGGTACCTGACGCGGTATGCCAGCTATCTCATAGCGATGAACGGCGATAGCAGCAAGCCCGAAATTGCAACGGCTCAATCATATTTTGCAGCCCAAACTCTCGTACAAGAATCGCAAGAAGTATTAACCGAAGCGGAACGCAGAATTCTGCTCCGGAATCGCGTAAAAGATGCCAATCGAAAATTGGGCGGCGCTGCTAAAGATGCGGGTGTTCGCAGCGCAATGTTTGGGGTTTTCCAAGATGCGGGCTACAAGGGACTTTATGGTGGTCGTGGAGTCCAGGCTCTAAAACAGATCAAAGGCATTCCCTCAAATGAGGATTTGCTAGACTGTATCGGAAGAGCAGAATTAGCGGCCAACGAATTTCGAATAACACAGGCCGAAGAGAAATTGCGACTGGAGTCTATCAAGGGCGAGCAAGCTGCAATCAATACACACGCGGAAGTCGGCCGAAAAGTCCGCAAAGCTATTGAGGATATTGGGGGCACCATGCCGGAAAAACTACCAGCAGAACCGTCGATCAAGAAATTGGCAGCGAAAAAGGCCAAGGAATTAAAAGGAAAATGAAAACAGACAAAGGCCAATTCGACGAGGTTCTCGGACGGATGCTGGAAAAGCCTCCGCAGAAAACCTCAGAAATACGTGCCCCGAAAGAGCCTAAGAAGGAACCGAAGACTCAGGATCAGAAGTCAGATCAGTAAATCGCAACGGCTTGAATCCGCACAAACGGCGGACGGTCTCTATGAACACGTCGCCCTGATTGCGGCGATTGAAGCGATATTCAAACTCCGTCAGATACCGTTGCAAGTGCTTCGCTGAGAGCTTGTGGTACTGGCCTATTAGCCCGCGCTTGAACAGCGAAAACACAGACTCGATTGCATTCGTGGTAACGTCGCCGCGCACATATTCGTGGATTATGTGATTGACCGTCTCATGGCGATCTACCAGCTGTCCGAGAGCCGCAGGGTACGCAGGGTGCTGGTCGGTCATCACGCGCTCTACATCTTCGCTTACAGTAGCCTTGATGAAATCGCGGAACGTGCCGACCGTCGCGCCAGTGATGTGCTGTAAGCGAAGCTCTCCGCCGCGCTGGATCGCGCCCATGACTACTTGCTTCTGTTTCTTGGCATACGAAATTCCCTTGCCGCTCACTTTCCCGCCAACGTAGGTTTCGTCGATTTCAACGATTCCACCGAGCTTCGGTATATCACCGCTGCCCATCGCTTCCCTGATCCTGTGATTCAAATACCACGCTGTCTTATATCCGCCGATCCCTAGATCGCGCTGTAGCTGCTTCGCACTGATTCCCTTTTTCGCGTTCAGCATCAAGCCGATTGCGTGAAACCAAGTAATCAGCGGGAGATGGGAGTCTGCGAACAGCGTGCCACTGGTCGGCGAGAACTGCTGACGGCAGTGTTTGTTCAGGCAGATGTAGAACCAAGCGCGACGGTTGGCCTTCTCAGCCTTACGAGTCTTGGAGCGCGTCTTTCGGGTGGGCGACACCGGACGTTCGTACTTCGTAATGTTCTTATCGCCGCAGGTAGGGCAGCGCACGATACCATCCGGCCAGCGCATCCCCTTGATGTATTCGAGGCATTGTTCGTCAGTCGAAAACTTTATGAAGATTTCCGCGAGGCTGACAGGCTTGGGATGAATTCGCTTTGACATGAGAAAACTATAGCGCTAATCCACCTTTGTGTCAAGTGAATAATCATCTCAAAGAGTTACTTGCGACTGGCTTGGCGCGGCCGGGGTGGCCTGGAATGGGGTTGGCGCACCTCGGCTGCGGCACAGCAGGGAACATTGTCGCGCATGAGGCGGTTGGCTGTCAGTGATGGGGTGCACTGGACGTTTGTGCTGAAGAACCGTGACACGTCCCGCCCGTGGTCGGCGAGGCGTGGGATGACTTCGGCTTCTGCCGGCTTCGCCTTTCGCGATTTACGAGTGCTCTTCATACGGTTTTGAGTGTAAAGCCTGTTTACGCCAATCAGGAGCTATTGTTGTCGCGGCGTTCTGCGGAGGGCAATTCCTGCGGTTAATAGAACAAGCGATGAAGCCTGCCAAAGAGGCCGAGCTGATGGACGAAGATGACAACCTCTCCCGGAACAGCCGATGCAGCTGGCGGTGGTCCCTTTTCCTTACACTCGGCGTCTGTTGCATATTCCCCAACAATGCCACGCTCCAAGATTAGGCCAGTCGCAAGCCGCCATGTCGTCGCGCAGTTCCAGTCTGGCAACATATCCGTGTCGACCCTTATGTTTGGGGGCAATGGTTCTGTGAGTTGAAAAGCTGCACGCCCATCCTCGCCTGTGCTACGGGTGATCTCTTGCGAGACGTGGGATTGAATCTCGCCTGCGCTGTCGGACAACCATATCGCGATCCGGTGATGTTTGAGTGGCCGACCAGTTTTGAAATCTAGCGCACGCACTCGAATATCTACCGTACGGGACGACACCTGCGCTTGGCAGATACCTCCTGAAAAGCTCATTACGAGAATGGCGAGAAGTGTCCGGACCATGGGCGAAAAGATTGCAGGTCTCGCGGAACTGGTCAATGCAGAACGCATCAATTGCGTCTCAAGAGGCAACACACGCAGCTTCAATGACATACCAACGTGTGTCACCACCCTGCGAAAGATGATTGTCGGAACATCCTCATTATGCTCATTGAGCCAGCCCCGAAACTCCTAATCGGATAGTTGGCGTAGAATCCCGATATCACTAATGGTTCGGCTCACGCACTCGGGGAAATAATGAACTGGAAATCTCTTGGCAGAGCGCTCCGATGGATTGGGCCGATGTCGGTGCTGTTGGCAGGTCTGTGGTGGACGACGCCGGTTCGTGCCCAGGCCGATTCCGCGGCGCCATCGACACAACGCAAGACTAGCAGCCCTTACACTGGCGATCTCTCCATTTTCGATGCTCCGGGGCGCGATCAGCGCCTGCAGATCAACCGCGTCATGGATATGCTTGGCATTGAGCCCGGCAAAAACGTTGCCGACATCGGTGCCGGATCTGGCTGGTTCACGGTGCTCGCGGCTCGCCGCGTCACGGGCTCGGGCACGGTTTATGCTGTGGACATCAACCCGGAGGCAATTCAGTACATCGACCAGCGCACGAAAAAAGAGCAACTCCAGAACATAAAGACGATCCTCAGCAAACCCGACGATCCACAGGTCCCAGCCGACAGCATCGACGCCGTGCTGCTGCTCAAGACCTACCACGAGGTAGCCCATCCGGTTGTGCTACTCAGGAACCTTCGCGCATCGCTTAAACCAGGAGCCAAGATTGGCATTATTGATCGCAATGGCAACGGAGAAAATCACGGCGTGAGTAAAGCCGTGGTCGTTCGCGAAGCCGCCCAAGCTGGATACGAACTGCGCGACTCGCAGGATTTCGTGAAAGCCGACGGCATGGATTATTTTCTGATCTTCACCGCGAAGCCGGATTAGGGGCACGCCTCATGCTGGCTAGGACCTCCTTAGAAGATTCCTGTTGTGAGTGTGAACGCCTGTGGCTGTTGAAAAAGTGCGTGATCGGAATGTCTTTTTGGCTGCGATGATTACGGCGACGAGTTCTTTCTTCTCACCTCAGCTAAGAGGCGGGTTCCACAGTGGGTGTTATCGGTTGGCTGAGGAACCGCACTAGTCGCTTGAGGTTCTGGGCAGCCGCCGCCAGGAAGAACTGCTCCCGCACAAACCGTAATCTCCGCAGACGCAGGCGGCGCAATCCGATCTGATTCTTGAGTTCTGCGAACAAGGCTTCCACCTTCTTTCTTTCCCGCTGTGCATGGGCAAACTCCGGCGTGCTCGCCAACTCCCGGGCGCGTTGCCGGGCGGGTTCATCCATGTGGATGGCAAGAAAGCGAAACGCTCCACTGGTGCACTGCGCTTTTAGCGCACACTCTCCGCAACGTTTGCGAGTCCCGATGTAGGCATGGGTGCGGTTCCGCTGGTTGCGGCCACCATAGTTCAGTTGCTGCCCCGCAGGACAGCGATAGCTATTGCTTTCGGGTTGATACGTGAACCGGTCGGGTCCGTAGAACGGGCTGTTCTTTCTGTGGATGCTGTCGCGGGTTCGCATATAAGGAGTGATGCTCCGATCTGCCAACCATTGCAAGAACTCCCCGTTCCCGTAGGTTGTGTCGGCCGCCACCGATTCTGGCTTTTGTCCTCGCCATTGCGTGAAACGTGTGAGCATGTCCTGCGCGGCCACCGTTTCCTGACTCATCCGTGCCGCGGTCGCTTGCACCCCTACGATCACGCAACTGGGGTTGTCGACCAGATAGTTGTCGTAGTACCCCAGTCGGGCCGGAGTTCCACCCTTGGTCGCGTAGGTCGCATCGGGATCGGTGGTCGAGACCTGGTCTTGCTGATGCACCGGCTCTTCGGGGGGATTCTGCTGCTCCAGTTCCACCAGGTACTGGCGCACGGTCTGGTTCACTTGCGCCGCTTCCGCTAACTGCTCGCGCGGAATGCGGCTCTCCTTCGCTGCATTCGCCTCCACGAAACTGCCGTCGACCGACAGGTGCTTGCCCTGCACCAATCCCACTTCCACACACTGCCGCACGATCTGCTCGAACAACTCCTCGAACAGCCTCGATTCCTGAAACCGTCCATGCCGGTTTTTCGAGAACGTGGAGTGATGCGGGATCTCCTGATCGAAGCCCAGACCGGTGAACCAGCGCCATGCCAGGTGCATGCGCAGTTCCTCCACCAGCTTCCGCTCGCTGGTGATGCCGTACAAGTAGCCAATCAACAGGATACGCAGCAGAAGCTCCGGATCAATCGACGGCCGGCCGGTCTCGCTGTAGCTGTCCTTCAGCTTCTCGCGCACAAAGGCAAAGCTGATGTGTTTTTCGATGAGCCGCAGCAGGTGGGTCTCAGGAACTTGATCTTCCAGGCGGAAGTAATAGAACAGCGCTTCGGAGCGGTCGTGTTGCCCCATCATGATCAGCAGGCCTCCGACGATAGAAATCCAGCAAAGCATGGGTGGATTCCTCCTTCTAACATGCTTCTGCTAAATCTCACCTGCCAATCTCAGTGACTTTTTCAACACCCACGCCTGTTAACATCAACCATCCCTTCCGGTTCTTACGCCCGTTCCCAATCCATCTCTCGCGCCCGGCGATCCGAAGTTTGTGAATGGTCAATTCTGACAGTTGTGGCTGGTAGGCCACGCCCATAGTATTCACGAGTCTGGCTTCGCCACGCGAAAAGGAGTCATCCAAATGACAACTGGTCTTGCAGAGCACTCTTCTTTGACTCGCCCCTCCTCCGCTCCCGCCTTGACGGAGGACCAGGCGCGCGCCATCGCCGTCGATGCCTACCTCTTCTTCTATTCGCTCATCACCATGGATGTGACCCGGAAACAGTTCACCAACATCGAACCCGGAAAAGAATTCGGCAAAGGCCCGATGAATATGTTCGTGAACGTTCCCGCCTATCCCCCCGCGGATTTCAAGGGAGTCGTGCGCTCAAACTTCGACACGCTCTATTCCATCGCCTGGCTCGATCTCACCAAGGAACCGCTGGTAGTCTCCGCGCCTGACACGGGCGGCCGGTATTATCTTCTGCCCATGCTCGACATGTGGACAGATGTCTTCGCGTCGCCCGGCTGGCGGACGACCGGCACTCAGGCCGGCAATTTCCTCGTCACCCCGCCCGGCTGGAGCGGCAGCGTTCCCGACGGGTTCACCCGCATCTCAGCCCCAACTCCCTACGTCTGGATCATCGGCCGCACCAAAACGGACGGGGCGGAGGACTACTCCGCGGTGCGCAAGATTCAGGCCGGTTACACGGTCGCGCCGCTCTCGCGCTGGGGCAAGGCACCCGACCCGGTGTCAGTGAAGATCGACCCGACGGTCGATATGAAGACGCCGCCGATGGTGCAGGTGGACACCATGTCCGCGGGAGATTACTTTTCTTATGCGGCCGAACTGCTCAAGCTCCATCCTCCTCACCTCACCGACGAGCCCATCATTGCGCAGATGAAACGCATCGGCATCGAACCCGGCAAGGACTTCGACATTTCCAAACTCGATCCGGCCGTGCGCAAGGGCGTTGAGAGCGCGCCGGAGCAGGGCCTGCAGCTCATGAAGTGGAAATTGCCAACCGTCGCGAGGGTCGCAAACTTCTGGTCAATGAACACCGACACCATGGGCGTGTACGGAAACTACTACCTGAAACGCGCCATTGTGACGCAGCTTGGCCTGGGGGCGAATCTCCCGGAGGACGCCATATACCCCCTGAATCTCGCTGACGAAAACGGCAAACCACTCGACGGAGCGAACAAGTACACGATCCACTTCGAGAAGGGCGCGACGCCACCGGTGAACGCGTTCTGGTCGATCACCCTCTACGACGCAGACGGCTTCCAGGTCGGGAACGTCCTGAACCGCTTCGCCGTGAGCAGCTGGATGCCATTCAAGTACAACGCGGACGGCTCGCTCGATCTCTATTTTCAGAGCGACAGTCCGGGCAAAGACAAAGAAGCCAACTGGCTTCCCGCACCGAAGGCTGCGTTCAATCTGACCATGCGACTCTACTCGCCGCAGTCCGATGCGCTGACCGGCAAGTGGGATCCGCCTCCCGTGAAGAAACAGTCGGTGGTGCAGCTCGCGGGTGTGCGAGCCTAGGCTGCTTCCTTTCTTTCAGCCCCGTCCAAGCTCTCATCCGGGCGGGGTTTTTTTCGTCGCCGAAAGCTGAGCGCGTCGGATCGTTGGCGAAAAATCTCTATTACTCCTTGACCCGGATCGCCCTCAATGAAAGAGATTCTGGCCAAACGCGGCTTTCATTCCGGGCCGCAAAAGAAACAGTAATAACGCACCAGCGATAATGACGCCGGTTCCGCCGCGCAGCCAGTCGCCTCTGACACAGTTGACGACATCCCCTAGAACCTGTGAGGCGATGATTGCGACCGCTAGTCTCCATCCCCAGAGGCGGCGTCGGAACCATGCGACTCCTGCCGTGATAAGGGCCACTCCGAGCGCAAGGAAAAGAATGCCTACGACACCGCCCAGCGGCGCGAGGTGCTGGTACGCATTCGGATTGAGAGCCCAGACACGATCAAGAGCCGTGCCTCGCCAAAGCAAGGTGGTCGCGGCAAGACTCGCCATGGCGGCTCCAAAGAACAAGAAGACACCGATTGCCGTGAATCCTTGCGATTTTGGCCTGGCAGCAAGATCGAGGCTAGTGCGATTGGCTCCCATCTGCTGAATATAAGCCAACGCCGTGACCCTGCGCACTCCATCACGGCCACCCAACCCGCGCCTCTCGTTTTACAATCCCGTCGTTTACAATCGATGATTCTCTTTAAAAAGATTCTCTCTCGACTGGAAACCATAACCATGCACCGCTGGTCCGAACTCTTTATTCCTACGCTTCGCGAGGCTCCGGCTGACGCCGAAGTCGCTAGTCACAAGCTGTTGGTCCGCGCCGGATACATTCGTCAACTGGGCGCTGGGATCTACTCGTTTCTGTTCATGGGCAATCGCTCTACACAGAAGATCATGGGCATCGTCCGCGAGGAGATGGACAAGATCGGCCAGGAGTTCTACCTGCCCGCGCTGAATCCGCGCGACCTGTGGGAGGAGAGCGGGCGCTGGACGGTGATGGGCGAAAACATGTTTCGCCTCAAAGACCGCAAGGGCGCCGACCTTTGTTTGGGCATGACTCACGAAGAAGTCATGACCGATATCGCGCGCAAGGAACTGCGCAGCTACAAGCAACTGCCGCAGATCTGGTATCAGATTCAGACTAAATTTCGCGACGAGCCTCGGCCCAAGTCCGGCCTTCTGCGGGTGCGTCAGTTCATCATGAAAGACGCCTACTCGTTCGACATCGATGCGGCCGGGCTCGATGTTTCGTATCAGAAGCATCACGACACTTATTGCCGCATCTTCGATCGCTGCGGCCTGAAGTATATGGTGATCGACGCGCACTCGGGCGCCATGGGCGGATCGCAGTCGCAGGAGTTCATGGTGCGCACTCCGGCGGGCGAGGATCTGGTGGTTAGCTGCGAGAAATGCAACTACGCGGCGAACATGGAGAAGGCTATGTCGAAGCTTGCTCCAGTCGAAGAGCTGAAGGCAGAGGGCGACGGGACTCCGGTTGAGGTGCACACTCCGGGACAGAAGACGATTGAAGACGTGGCGCGGTTTCTCGGCGTATCGCCCGTGCACAACATCAAGACTTTGGCGATGATGATCACCGAAAAAGACAAGAAGACGGGCAAGACCAGTCAGCGGGCGCTGGTGCTGCTCATGCGCGGCGATCATCAGATGAACGAATCCAAGCTGTCGACGGCAGTAGGCGGCAAAGAGACGCGTCCCATGCAGGAGGAGGAAATTCGCGCGCTGTTCCACTCGCCCGCTGGGTACCTTGGTCCGCTCGGAATCGACTGGGCTGCAAATATGGATGAGCCTGGCAAGCCGATTCTGCTGGTCGATGAAGCGCTCAAAGGGCGAACGAACCTGATCGGCGGAGCAAACAAAGAGGAGTATCACCTCAAGAACCTGACGCCGGGAAAAGATTTTCATCCCACGGCCTACGCCGACCTGCGCAGCGTGACTGCGGGCGACGCCTGCCCGAATTGCGGCGCTCCTCTGCGCATCGACACCGCCGTCGAGATCGGGCACATCTTCAAGCTCGGCTACAAGTATTCCGACTCCATGGGCGCGCGCGTGCTTGACCGCAATGGCAAGGAGGTTGCGCCCATCATGGGGAGCTACGGGATCGGCATCGAGCGCATTCTGACGGCGGCAGTCGAGCAAAATAACGACGAAAACGGCTTCTGGCTGGCGCCTTCCATTGCGCCCTTCGATGTAATCGTGGTGTCGACCAACTCCAAAGACGAAGCCATCCGCAGCGCGTCGGAGGACGTTGCCCGGCAGCTCGAAGCCTCCGGCTATGATGTTTTGCTCGACGACCGGGACGAACGCCCAGGGGTGAAGTTCAAAGACGCGGACCTGGTTGGTATCCCCTTTAGAATCAATGTGGGAAAGAAGGTTACCGAAGGCACCGTGGAAGTCGTTCGGCGCTCGACTCTGAACAAGGAGGACGTTAAGATTTCTGTCATAACCGAGTATTTCCGGGGACTGCGTCAATCATGGTGACTGGTCTCGGCCGCTTGCTGGCGGTTGGAGCCTAGCCCTCTGCGCAGGACGGAACGCTCGCAGTTGTAAGTCGCAACCAGCGATTTGGCGATCGTTTCTTATGGCAAGTCTGAAATTGATCTTCGGCTTAGGCATCATAGGGGCAGCGTTGTTCGTGTGCTTCAGGCTCATCCCGCCGTATTTCTCGAACTACGAGCTGCAGGATGCAATCAAGAACGAATCCGTACAGTCGACCTACAGCACGCGCACGGAAGATGATATTCGTGCAGCCGTCATCAAGCATGCCCGCGACTACGATATTGAACTGACGCCCAAGCAGGTCCATGTTGTGCGCAACGGCGGAGTCGGCAACGGCAGTCTCAGCATCGATGTCGAGTACAGTGTTCAGCTCGACCTGCCCGGCTACTCGACCGAGCTTGAGTTCCATCCTTCGTCGAAGAACACAGGCGTGTACTAGGGCAGCTGTCGGCACTCAGCATCCAGCACTCACGCGGCCTCTCTTGATTCCTGCCGTCCCAACCGGGCATGCCGCTGACGTCACCAACTGACGTCACCACTCACCGGGTCCTTGGAAGCATCCTCAAAAAAAAGCGAATATCCACAAGTCCTGCTGTTCATAAAGCGCCCAGTGGGCATATACTTCGCAACGCGCAGAAGTATGCGTGAAGGAGACTCCCCCAATGAACAAGGTACTGGAAGTGGTGCTAATTGTTGTGGCACTGGTTGGGTTGTACAGCGCAATCCCGACGAGCGTCTCGCCGCCTGGCAATTCTGCCGTTCGAGCAGAGCAAACTGTGATAGTTGCTGATGGTAGCGACCCGATGCCCTTGTGCCGCGGCAAATGTAACCAGTAAACATCGGCGAGCTGAATTCATAAAATCGACGCCGGGCTGCCCCAAAATAAATGTTGCGGAGCGGTCGAGGGATAGGTATGCTTGCGAACGTTAACTGTCCCTGATGCCATGAATTGGTTAATCGATGTGAACTGGGTCGCAGGTCCGTTGTTGCAGATCGCCCTTCTGATCTGCATGCTCCGGCTGAAGTTCCACACAGTTTTCCCCCGATTCTTTTCCTACATCCTGTTCCAGACCCTCAAGTCGGCATGTTTATTTGTCGTGTACCGGTATTTCCCGGAGAGCTACTTCGACGCGTACTGGACCGGAAACGCCCTCAGCGTGATCTTTACGGTCGCGGTGATGGATGAAATATTGCGCAGCCTCTTCAGGGAGTACGGAGGCATTCAGATTTTAGGAACCACCATATTCCGGTGGTCGTGCGGTCTGCTCTTTCTGCTCGCAATCCTGGGTGCATGGACGGGCAGCGAAACGGGTGGAGACAGAGTGGTGGCGGCGGTGTTTGCCTTTGACCGCAGCGTGCGCCTGATGCAGGTGGGGCTCTTCCTGCTCCTGATGCTTCTTTGCCGGGTTTTCAGAAATTGCTCGCGGCAACAGGTATTCGGCATAGCGCTGGGATTTGGAGTCTTTGCCAGCGTTGAGCTGATCCTGGTCAGCTTTGTGATGTGGTATGGCAACGGTCAAGCCGCGATTATCAGCCTATTGAAGAGCACGGCCTACAACGCGGTCACTCTGGTCTGGCTCAGCTATCTTAGACAACTGCCGCAACCAGCGCCAAAGTTCGAGCCAGTTGCCAACCCGAACCCGAATACTCTTGGTCTGGCATTGGCCACGTCAACCGGCGTGCCCGATCCTGACGCCAGCTTTATGTTGAGGGTAGAGCAGGCGGTTGACCGGGTCTTGTCTCGCAGCGATTGGCCGAGACCAATGACGGATGGATCTCGGATTATCAGCCGCAAACCCAATCCGGAAGAAGGCAACTAAACGTAATTCCCACCGGTGCGCGAACCATGAATTCCACGGCAAAGCAACCACGTACCGAAGCGACTTGGCCCCCCGAGGAAGGCCAGATCATTTCGTTCAAGTCTTCCACCGGACCTTCCACCACCGGCTTCGAAACGAATGTTCTTAAGGAAGTGCGTTGGGGTTTGGTCTGGCGGGATTTCATTCTTGAGGACGGGCGAGTGATCCCGGAGCACAGGATCTCGGGCTGTCCCAAGCCGCAGGCGTGGCGCAAGATCAATGAGGTCACCGACGATGAGCGAGAGAGGTGCGAGGAGCGGCTCCTTTCGATGGCCGGGGCCGGGCTGGATCCTCGCAAACGGGACCAGTCTTTCTGGGCGGACCTGAACCAGTATCTGGCATACACATACCTCAGATACAAACACGTGGGGAGCCAGGGGCAAGATCAAGATCACGATCACAATATAGTGCGATGAGAATAGTGCGATGAGAATAGTGCGATAAGAATAGTGCGGTGAGGAACTGACCCGGAGCAGGAGTCTCAGGCCCGGTCAATAAAACGAGGGTTAGAGCTGTGAGCCGATCCGATGAGGAAACCGAAGAGCAGCAGGTTTGGAGATCGCTCTCCGAAGCTGGTCTGGTAGAAATACAACTTGACGAGTTTGCAGAAAGAATCAGAGACGTCAAACGTATGGTGATAGCACGCCTTCGTGAAATGCTGGATTTCGACTCCGGCATTCAAGAACGCGAATCTGCAGCCTATTCGTTGGGTACGCTAAAGGGATTAGAGATGAAGGTGCTGGCGAATGCTCCAAAGCTGCCCGACCCATCGCAGATGTAGTGATGTTCAAGCGGGTAAAACTCTCCGTTTCCGCCGGAAGAAGGTCTATGCTCAGCGATGGTCCGAAGCAACCCGATAAGACCTGGGAACAACTCGTCGCCGCCGCTTCGAACGAAACCGACCCCGAAAAGCTCGCAACCATCATGGAAGAGATCTTTGCTGCTCTCGAAGAGCGAGAACGAACCCTAAACCAGCCACAGAATCCAGCTACTTTATGAGAGCATCGCAAACAGCATCCAATAAAGACCTGAATTTCAGGCGTTAGCGCTCACCACCTCGACGAATCGGGTTCGGGCTCCGCCCCCAGGTGGCAGTTACCCAGGAAACTGCCCTACCCACACCCTGTCCATCATTTGACACGCATCCAAGTGGTTGTAAGGGTTGCCTGGTGATTTAGAATCAATCACAAACGCACCCTGGCTCCAGAATCAGTTACGGACTGAGAATTGCTCTTGTGCATGATGCACAGCGCTCTCCATGGCCATTAAGCTGAAAATCCCGAGGTCTCGAAGCAGCGGGGGTGATCAAGGCCGCGCCAAAAGCCGCCTGTCGGCCAGCGATCCCCTCATGCGCATTGCCCTGCTCGGTTTCCTCACGGCAGCGCTCGTGGTGGTCGGCTTTTTTGCCTACTGGTATGTAAAGTACGACCGCATCATCGAGCAGCGCTTCCGCGGTCCGGCGTTCGCCACTTCGGCGAAGATCTTCGCAGCTTCGCGGGTGGTGAAGATCGGAATGAAGGCGACGGTCCCTGAGCTGGCCGCCGAGTTGCGCCACGCCGGCTACTCCGAAAAGGACGACGAATCTTCGCTCGGCAGTTATCATTTGCATGGCGGCTCGATTGAAGTTCTGCCCGGTCCCGAGTCTTACCACAGTCCCGAACCGGCCACCATCACCGTGGTCGACGGAGTGGTTTCAACCATCAACAGCCGCGTCTCCGGCGACCTCGCCGCCTATGAACTTGAGCCCCAGATGCTGGCTTCGCTGTTTGACGCCGAGCAACGCTCCAAGCGTCAATTAGTGAAGTACGACGATATCCCCAAGATCGTGGTGGAAGCGGTGACGTCGATCGAAGACCGCCGCTTCTTTCAGCACAGCGGCGTCAATTTCATGCGGCTGGCGGAAGCCGCCTGGGTCGATTTCACCCATCAGCGTCATCAACAGGGCGGTTCGACCATCACCATGCAGCTGTCACGGGCGTTCTTTCTGAGCCCGGAGAAAACCTTCAAGCGCAAGCTCATTGAAATGCTGATCGCGGTGGAGTTGGAACAGAAATTTTCCAAGCAACAGATTTTCGAGTTCTACGCCAACCGCGTCGATCTGGGACAACGCGGGTCGTTCACCATCTCGGGCCTGGCCGAAGGCTCCCGCTCCTATTTCAACAAGGATCTGAAAGACGTCACCCTGCCCGAAGCCGCGCTGCTGGCTGGGTTGATCCAGGCACCCAGTTTTCTTTCGCCTTATCGCCATCCCGAACGCGCCCTCGACCGACGCAATCTGGTGATCGAGTCCATGGTTGAAACCGGCGACATCACGCGTGAGCAGGCCGATAAAGCCAAGGCAACGCCGCTCAAACTCGCCCCGCCCAACGTTGAGGCCAGCGATGCGCCCTACTTCGTGGATATGGTTCGCGACACCGTCGTCAGCAGGCTGAACGAGCGCGAGATCAACGAGCAGGAGTATCGCATTTACACCACGCTCGATCCTGACCTTCAAAAAGCGGCGGCGCAAGCGGTCGAAACCGGCATGCAGCTGGTGGACGACCAAGTCACGAAAATGCGCACCAAACGAACCAAGGTGGGAAAGAAGTTTGAAACTACGGTCATGCCCGGCCCGCAGGCGCAGGTGGCGCTAGTGGCCATGGATCCGCACACCGGCGAAATCAAGGCGCTGGTCGGCGGACGAAACTACGGAACGAGCCAGTTGAACCATGCGCTCGCCAAGCGTCCCACCGGCTCCATCTTCAAACCGTTTGTCTACGCTGCTGCCATGAATACGGCCATCGACGGCTCGACCGCCGTGATCACTCCCGCATCCACGGTTTCCGATCAGCCCTCGACGTTCGCCTACGGTGATCAGATCTACGAGCCGCGCAACTACAAAGAGGAATACCACGGCGACATCACTCTCCGCTACGCGCTGGCGCTTTCGCTCAACAACGCCACCGTGAAATTGGCGGAAGAAGTCGGGTACGACAAAGTCGCGGATCTGGCCCGGTCCGCTGGAATCACATCGGTGAAAGCCACGCCGGCGATGGCGATCGGCGCCTACGACGCGACCCCTGTTGACATGACGGCCGCTTACACCAGCTTTGCCAACGGCGGCTTACGACTTTCACCCGTTTTCGTAAATTCCGTGCGCAACTCCAAGGGTGACATCGTCGTCAACTTCGCAACCGAAAAGAAACAGGTTCTCGATCCGCGCATCGCCTTCATCATGACTGACATGCTGGAAGGTGTCATGAATTTCGGCACCGCCGCCGGTGTGCGGTCCCGCGGATTCACCGCTCCCGCGGCAGGGAAAACCGGCACCTCGCACGATGGGTGGTTCGCCGGCTACACCAGCAATCTGCTCTGCATCGTCTGGGTGGGATACGACGATTACAGCGACATCCACCTCGAAGGCGCGCATACCGCCGCCCCCATTTGGGCCGAGTTCATGAAGAAGGCGGTGACGCTGCCCCAGTATGAGGACGTGAAGCCCTTCTCCCAGCCCCAAGGCGTGGTCGATGTCCAACTCGACAAAATCACCAACCGCCTGGCGACGCCTGCCTGCCCCGACGATTACACCATTGCCTTCGTCGCCGGGACCGAGCCTCGCGACACCTGCGACCAGAGCGGGGGTGTACAGGGGTTCTTCTCCCGGATGTTTGGCGGAAATTCCGAGAAAGCGCTGCCTCCGCCCGGAACAGCCGGGAACCCGCAACCGGCCAACGGTGTCCAATCTGATGAGGAGGCCAAGAAAAAGAAGAGCTTCTTCGGCAAGATTGTTGACGTGTTTAAAGGGGACAGTCCCCAGAAAGACGACAAGAACGCACCTGCGCCCTCTAAGGGCAGCGGGAGCACGCCGCCCCAGTAGTCGTGCAGTCATAATACAGAGCGCCTTAATATCGAAAGCCAGGGTCCGCGGCCTTAAACTTGCAAGGAATGTAAGGTTGTACCGCTGAACTGCTACGAAACTGTGAAGTTTTGTAGGTCCGGCCGGGGGTGGTATATGTTTTCCTGGATCCGCATCAGCTCTGTGTCGCTTCTCTCCGCTGTTCTTCTCGTTCTCCCATCGCAGGCTCAGAGCACCGAACAGTTGGAGGTCGGGCCTCCGCCTCAGCACCGGGCCGAACCACCCGCTCCCGGGGTGTTGCCCGAGCAACTGGAGGAACGCGGTGACGAACTGCGCGAGGAGAAGGATTGGCTCGACGCGGTTGACTACTACCAGGCCACCCTGAAAAGAGAGCCGAGTAACGCCTCGCTGCTGAACAGGATCGGGATCTGCCAGTTGCAGCTCCACCGTCTGCGCGATGCTAGGAAGACCCTGGAGCATGCCATCCGCATTGATCACCAGTATGCCGACGCCTATAACAATCTGGGCGTGGTCTATTACGAAACGGGCGTTCTTTATCACTCGATCGGAGATTTTGGCAAGGCGGTCAAAATATATGACAAAGCGATCGCGCTCAGCAACGACTACGCGTCTTACTACAACAACCGGGGTGCCGCATACTTTGCGCAAAAGCGATACGAACCGGCGATAGTCGATTACTCGAAGGCGCTTAACTTGGATCCGGACATTTTTGAACGAACCTCGAAGTCGGGCGTGCAGGCCGTGCTACCCTCTCCCGAGGACCGCGCCCGCTACGAGTATGTGGTTGCCAAACTCTACGCCAAGATGGGCGAGTCCGACCGTTCCTTGCACTATCTGAAGAAGGCAAAGGAAGATGGTTACAAGGACCTCAAGGACGTATACAAAGACAATGAGTTCAGCAGCCTGCGCAAAGATCCACGCTTCGCGGAACTGATGGCCGCGAAGACCCTGGCCATCCCCGATTAGATCCCGGTAACCTGCTGGCCGGGAATGGGTTAGGAGAAATCGCGGCAAAAATCGGAAGGCTCGGCGAAACTTTCCCCGTGACCCGGGGTTTGGAAAGCCATTGCTCCTGAAAACAACAGGGTGAGTAGGGAGAACAAGCACCCACCGGTTGCAAACCCGAGCACGCCCCAAGCAAGCAACCGGTGGGTGAATTTGCTGCCCGCTGTTCGTCGTTCGCTATTCGCTTTTCGCCAAGCAAACGATTCTGGCGAACAGCGAACGACGACCGGCGACCGGCGACCGACGAACACCGAGCCTCAGCTTCTCTCCGAAATATATTCCTCGACCACCCGCTTCCATTTGCCCTGCGCTTTCAATATGTATTCGACCGCGTCGCGAGCCGCGCCATCTCCTCCAGCGTGGGACGTAGCCCAGTGGGCCTCGGCTTTCACCTCGGGCCGCGCGTTCTTCACCGCGATGGCCAATCCACATTTGCGCATTGCCGGCAGATCAATCACGTCGTCGCCCACGAAAGCAGCCTCGGCGGCCGTGATTCCGTCTTTTTCAAGAATCTGCGCGAATACTGACGCCTTGTCCTGAATGCCCTGATATACGTGATCCATCTTCAGATCACGAGCGCGCAGGGCTACCGTTTCGGAGATGCGCTTGGTGATGATCCCTGTCTTGATTCCCGCCAGGCGGGCGAGCGAAATGGCAGTGCCGTCGTGCGCGTGGAAGCCCTTAGCCTCGATCAGGCTGGTGCTGTGGAGGCCGAATCCGCCTTGTCCGCCATGAGCCGCAGACCGTTCGAGCACACTCGGCTGAGTTCCCGACTGCGCGCCGCCGGGCGCCGGGAAAATCCAGATTTTGCCGTCCGTAAGCACGCCGTCAACGTCGAAGAGAATGAGTTTAATTTTGCGGGCACGAGCCGTAGCAGATGATTTGGGCAACGATTTGGGCATCGCCGCGATTCTAGCATTCAGCCCGCCGGTGACGTTGCGTGTTGCCAAAACGCACGTGTGTCACACGTCGTGTTCGTCGCCACCACATTTAAATTGTCCTGAGCGCGCGGTGAATACCCGCGCGCTCCAGGCCCGACAAATTCAAACGGGAGAACAAGGGTTGCGCGCCGTGGTTACTTACCCCGGCGCTTGAACACAAGTTGCAGAGAAAGGCCGCTTTGCTTCCAGTAACCTGTGATTTCCGAGTTGTCGCGGTTCATCTTGCCGTCATAGCTGCTTCCCAGGCTTTCGATTGAAAAGTGTAGATCAGGCTCGTTGTAAGTGGCCGTGCCGATCGCTATCCCGGTGGCGCCCTGGTCCGGGCTGTCCAGGCTTCCGGTCAATTTGCCATCTGCCGACTGTGAAATGTGCACGATCACTCGCAAGCTGCCATTGCCGGTATCGATCTTTCCTTCCCAGTCACCGATCGCGGCCGAGACGGAAGCAATTGTCATGGCGCTAAGGACCACTGTAGATGCGATCATCGTCAGCAGACCCGCCAAGAATCCCAAGCGTAACTCCCTGTGCATGTTCATGAGGTGAATCTCCTTTTTGGTTTATTTTGGTTTATTGTGAATATTTTGGTCGCCACCGGGAACAGGCTGGCGTGGTGGTAAGCCGGCAGATTTGGCATCGCCGGGTTCAAAGATGGCTTCAATGGGTTGCCCGAAGAGTTGCGCGATGGCAAAAGCCAGCGGCAAACTCGGGTCGTACTTCCCGGTTTCAATTGCATTCACGGTTTGGCGCGAGACCTTAAGCTGGCCAGCCAAGTCTGCCTGGGACCACTCGCGTTCTGCCCGGAGAACTCGAAGGCGGTTTTTCATCGCGCACCAACTCGCGGGCAATCCGTTTTTTTGCAATCATTGGTGCTCGACCGCTTCATCGGTACCTCCAGGCTGAAAGCGCGTAGGCGCCAGCCCAGAGCAGCAGCATCAGGCCTCCGATCACATTCCACGGTGCGCGGCCGATTCCGGCTTGCTCGATGCCGTCGAAAACGGAAGTGATGATGAGCGTCAACAGGAACGCAATGGATGCCGACTCCAGGCAGATGCGCTGGTGCATTTCATCCATTTTCAGGACACTGCGCACCAACGCCCAGAAGAAACACATGAACGGCAGAAGCGGGAGCAGCCCCACCCATCGCGGACTCCCCGTGTGAACGAGAAGCCATGACGCCAGGAGCTCTGTTAGCGCGGCCGCCACTGCCCAGAGAAATACGGGGCGAGTGAAGCGGGAACGGAACGGTAGATTAATGGTCATACGTAAGCACCTCTTTACATAAAGTAAATGAAACTTTACATATTGTCAAGTGTAAATTACTTTGCCTAGTCCGACGCTGCTGTTTTGTCTTGAGGTACACATTACATTGTGTAATGGTTTACACATGCCAACCAACCTCGCATTGGACGATCAGCTTATCGAAGAGGCGCGGCGGGCCGGAAAACACAAGACCAAAAAAGAAGCGGTCAATGCCGCCCTGGATGAGTACGTCCGCAAGCGCAGGCAGATGCGGATACTGGAAGCATTTGGCACTTTCTCCGTGGATCCCACATACGACTACAAGGCCGAGCGGCAGCGGAAGGCTGGCAGCGGACCCAGCGAAGACTCGAACAGGAATCCGAGCAAGAGCGCGAGGCGGTCTCGCAGCGATCACCAATCATGATGGTATTAGTTGATACGCCCGTCTGGTCGCTGGCCCTGCGGCGGCCCGAGAATCTCAGCGATCGGGAGCACCAACTGACCCAGGCTCTCGCCGAACTGATTCGTGAAGGACGCGTACAGATGCTCGGGCCGATCCGTCAGGAGCTGCTTTCCGGCATTGGCGAGGAATCGCAGTTTCGCAAGCTGCGGGATTACCTGCGGGCATTCCCGGAGTACGCGCTCGAAGCCTCGGACTACGAGGAAGCCGCCCACATGAACAACCAGTGCCGCACCAAAGGCATCGTTGGATCGGCGGTCGATTTTCTAATCTGCGCCGCGGCCCACCGGCGGGGCTGGACCATTCTCACCACCGATCAGGATTTCCGGAATTACGCGTCGGTGCTACCGCTGCGTCTGCTCTAGCAGAATGTAGGCGCTCCCTAATGCTTTCCGCTTCACTCCCACTGCGATGTATGCCGTTTCAGCCACCAGCATGGAGGATTCCCATTCTGCGGAAAGATCGACCGGCTGCACGTCTCCTGAACCGTTCCCATGAAGTCGTATTCCGTCTTGTTACCCTTCAATGACGTAGCCAGAAACTGATTGACCGAAACCGTGCCATAACCCGTCCGTGCGCAATGCGAAACCGCAGTACTACCCAGTCCCCCATCGCGAGAGTTCCAGAGTTGCGCGAAGATGTAGTCTATGAGTGGGCGATCCATAGAACGGGAAAATGGCGTCCGAGTTTCTCGAAGTCGCGGTCGGAAGTGACGAGAGTAGCCTGATTCAGCGCAGCCAGTGCGGCTGCAAGGCAGTCTACGTATGGGATTTTGTGGACCGCCTTCAATTCCCCCGCTTTGAGAACCTGGGCAACATCAACGGGAACAATTCGGATGGGTAGCTGCAAAAGATCAGCCAATGTCTGCCGGGCCGATTCCTCACCGTGCCGTTGCCAGGAGATATAGAAGACCTCTCCCCAGTTGACCGCCGAAACCAGCAGCGGTGCGGCCGGTTGAGCACTCTTGAGTAGGCGCTCGACGCGATCGGCGCCCGGTCCGTTCACCAGAAAATCCAGCAGCGCGTTGGCGTCGAGCACGTAGGTCTTGCTCATCGTGTCAGGCGATCTTTCTCAACCCGATGCTCACGTTCCCGATCCTGGACCAGTGACGGCGTGCCTCGGTAGCGGCCACGGAGGCTGCGAATGAACTTGTCCGTGATGGGCTGCAGGATCAGCTGGTTTTCCTCGCTGCGGATGGCCAAACGCGTCCCGGTCTTGATCCCCAGTTTTTCGCGCAGGGCGGCGGGAATCACGATCTGGCCTTTCGAGCTGACCACGGTAAAGATGGCTTCCATATGGCTTACATCATAGCATATGTAAGCCGTTTGTTGAACGGGCTTACCTTGCCAAGCTATGGGTCACGGACCGAGTCGGGCAATCGGAGGTGGTTTTCGCCCAAGGCAAGGCGAACATTTTACGAAACTCCAAATTCCCGCTACAATCTTTCCCATGCCGTCCGCAGTCTCTCCTTCGCTGGCCTGGGCTCATCCGCTGGTTCAGGAATGGTTCACCGCGCGCTTCTCCACGCCGACCGAACCGCAGGAGCAGGGCTGGCCCCACATCCTCGCCGGCCACACCACGCTGATCTCGGCTCCCACCGGATCAGGCAAGACGCTGGCCGCATTTCTTGCCTGCATTAACCGCCTCGTCTGCAAGGCGCTGGCGGGCGATCTGCGCGATCGCACCGAGGTTCTGTACATATCTCCGCTCAAAGCCCTCGGCAACGACATTCAAAAGAATCTCGAAGTGCCGCTAGGAGAAATTCTGCAGATGGCCGGCGATCGCGGCCTGCTCATGCCCGAGATCCGAACCGCCGTGCGCACCGGCGACACTTTGATGAAAGACCGGCGCCTAATGCTGAAGCGCCCGCCGCATATTCTGGTCACCACGCCCGAGTCGTTCTACATCCTGCTGACGGCGGAAAAAAGCCGCGCCATTCTGCGCGACGTGGAGACCGTGATTGTCGACGAAATCCACGCCGTGGCCGACGACAAGCGCGGCGTGCATCTAGCGCTTTCGCTGGAGCGCCTGGAAGCGCTGACCGAGCGTCCGCCCGCGCGCATCGGCCTTTCCGCGACGCAGAAGCCGATCGAAGAAGTCGCGCATTTCCTCGCCGGAAGCGCGGACCCTCATCGTGTGGTGACGGGGCTCTGCCCCGTACCGGCGGGGCCGAGCCCCGCCACCACACAAGACGGACGTCCCGCTCCCGTGATCGTCAACGTTGGCCACAAGCGCAAGCTCGATCTCGGAGTCGAAGTCCCGTCTTCCGAACTTGGCCCCGTCGCCTCGAACGAAATGTGGGATGAGATTTACGAGCGCATTGTGCAACTGGTGAATGCTCACCGCTCGACGCTCGTCTTCGTGAATACGCGGCGCCTGGCCGAGCGCATCGCTCATCAACTGGGCGAGCGCCTGGGCGAGGAGAACGTGGCCGCGCATCATGGAAGCCTGTCGCGCAAGCTGCGTCTCGAAGCCGAACGCAAGTTGAAAGAAGGCCAGATAAAGGTGCTGGTGGCGACCGCATCGCTCGAACTGGGGATCGACGTCGGAACCGTGGACCTCGTCTGCCACATCAGTTCTCCGCGTTCGATTGCGGTCGCTTTGCAGCGCGTAGGCCGTTCGGGCCACTGGCGCGGCGCCGTCCCGAAAGGACGTTTTTTTGTCACCACGCGCGACGACTTGGCCGAGTGCGCCGTACTCGTGCGAGCGATCCGCCGGGGCGATCTCGACCGCCTGATTTTCCCCGAAGCTTCGCTCGATGTGCTGGCGCAGCAGATCGTAGCCTGCTGCGCGGCATCTCGTAGCGCCGCCGTCCCGGCGGCTGTCGCGGGGGCGTCACGCCCCCACCCATCAGAACAGAATGAAGCTGGCAACGGAGCCGGCGAGGACGCCAGCGCTACCGACGACGGATGGGATGAAGACGAATTATTCGCGCTGGTGAAGCGGGCCTACCCCTATCGCAATCTCACGCGCGAAACCTTCGACGCCGTGCTCGCCATGCTTTCCGAAGGAATCGCTTCGCAGCGGGGACGCTACGGCGCATACCTGCATCACGACCGCATCAACCGCAAGCTGCGAGCCCGCCGAGGCGCGCGCCTGGCGGCCATCACCAGCGGCGGCGCGATCCCTGACAACGCTTTGTTCACGGTAGTGGCCGAGCCGGATGGTGGAGTCGTGGGAACCGTCGATGAAGACTTTGCCGTGGAAAGCATGGCTGGAGACGTCATGCTGCTCGGCAACACGTCGTGGCGCATCCGCCGGGTGGAAGCGAAATCGTCGCGCATGTTGGTCGAAGATGCCCACGGCACTCCACCCAGCGTTCCGTTCTGGCGAGGAGAAGCTCCCGCGCGCACCGCCGAACTTTCGCAGCAGCTAGGCGAATTGCGTAAAGAGATCAGCGACCGTCTGCCCGGCGTGGTTCCGGTAGAAGGATGGCGCAACCTGCCCGCGGTAACTGGCGCCGTGAGTTGGCTGCAAGAAGAATGCGGGCTCGATCTGTCCGGCGCCGAGCAACTGATTCAGTACACGCTCGAAGGCCGCGCAGTGTTGGGCGATGTTCCGACACAGACGACCATCATCGCCGAAAGATTTTTCGACGAAGGCGGCGGGATGCAGCTAATCATCCACGCCCCCTTCGGCGGACGCATCAACAAAGCCTGGGGACTGGCTCTGCGCAAGCGCTTCTGCCGCGGCTTCAATTTCGAATTGCAGGCCGCCGCCACCGACAACGGTCTGAATATCGCGCTCGCCGAGCAGCATAGCTTTCCCCTGGCCGATGTTTTTCAGTTCCTGGCTTCCGAGAGCATGCCGCCGATCTTAGAACAGGCCGCGCTGGCGTCTCCGATCTTTCAAACCCGCTGGCGATGGGATGCGACGCGCGCTCTGGCTCTGCTGCGTTTTCAAGGCGGCAAGAAAGTGCCGCCACAAATCCAGCGCATGCGCTCCGACGATCTGCTCGCCTCGGTTTTTCCCGATGTAGCCGCCTGCCAGGAAAACATTGCTGGAGACATTCAGATTCCCGACCACCCGCTGGTGCGCGAGGTAATGAAAGACGTGCTCACCGAGGCACTGGACATCGAAGGCCTGGCTGAGGTCTTGCGCGGAATCGAGCAGGGAAGGATTCGTTGCCTCGCGGTGGACACACCGGTGCCGTCGCAATTCTCGCACGAGATTCTGAATGCGAATCCATACGCCTATCTCGATGACGCGCCCCTCGAAGAGCGCCGCGCGCGAGCCGTCGAAATGCGGCGCGTGCTGCCGGCATCGGTGCTAGAAGAAGTAGGAGCTCTCGATCCCGCCGCCATTGCGCAGGTGCAGCAGGAGGCATGGCCCGATGTGCGCGACGCTGACGAACTGCAGGATGTGCTCCATACGCTGGTGATGGTGCCGGCGCCGGAGGGAAGCTCTCAGCTCTCAGCTGTCAGCTCTCAGGAAGTCAAACCCCAGTCCACCGCCAGTTGGAGCGGATTCTTCGATCGCCTGCAACGAGAGAATCGCGCTGTCGTCGCCGAAGCTGCGGGCAAACGCTATTGGGTAGCCGCCGAGCGAGTCGAATGGTTCCGTGCAATCCATCGTGTGGTGACGGGGCTCTGCCCCGTCCCTGCGGGGCAAAGCCCCGCCACCACACAGGCGTTGAATTTTGATGATGCTCTGCTGACCGCCGTGCAGGGATGGATGCCGCATCTCGGCCCAACCACCGCGTCAGAAATCGGCGAGTTGCTGGGACTGCCGGCGACCGAGATCGAAAAAGCTCTGCTGCGCATGGAATCGAGCGGAACAATTCTGCGCGGCAGCTTTCGCAGCGCTGCGATCGCTTCCGAAACCGAGTGGTGCGATCGCCGTCTGTTGGCCCGCATCCATCGTCTGACGGTCGCAACCTTACGCAAGCAGATAGAACCGGTAAGAGCAGCGCAGTTCATGACCTGGCTTTTACGCTGGCAGCATCTCGCTCCGGGTACGCAGGTGCGTGGAGAGCATGGCACACTCGAAGTGATCCGCCAGTTGCAGGGGTTCGAAATTCCCGCCAGCGCGTGGGAGCGATTTGTGCTCGCACGTCGAATCTCGGACTACGATCCCGCGCACCTCGATCAGCTGTGTCTGACCGGGGCGGTGGGATGGGGCCGCCTGTCGCCGCATCCGGCGACTCTGGAAGCAACCGGAACCGATGAGACAGGTCACGAAACCCGGCGGCGAGTGATTCCGACGCGAGTCGCGCCGATTGCCTTTTTCGTCCGCGAAGATGCCGACTGGCTTCGTCCGCACCATCCCGGGGCCGAGGATTCGGCAACGTCGTTCCTGAGTCCGGCGGCGCAGGCGCTGCTCGAACTCTTGAAGCATCGAGGCGCTCTGTTCTTCCCCGACATGGTGCGGGCCACGGGTCGGCTCAAAGCGGAAGTCGAAACCGGGTTGTGGGAACTTGTCGCGGCCGGTCTGGTGACCGCCGACGGATTCGAAAATCTGCGCGCTCTGGTCACGCCGAAGAGCGCGTCGGGCGGCAGCCTGGCAAAAATGCGTCGCCCGCGCCATGCGCCCGGACGCTGGTCGCTCCTGCACACCGAAGGCGCCGATCGCGACCGCAGCGTGGAGTCCTGCTGCTGGATGTTGCTGCGCCGCTACGGCGTGGTCTTCCGCGACCTGCTGGTGCGCGAAACCAATCTGCCGCGCTGGCGTGAATTGCAGATCGGCTACCGCCGTCTCGAAGATCGCGGCGAAGTGCGCGGCGGCCGCTTCGTCGATGGATTTCTTGGAGAGCAGTTCGCACTTCCTGTGGCCGTCGAATCGTTACGCGCCCACCGCAAGCTGCCCCAGAACGCAAATGCCGAGCGCGTCGTCATCGCCGCCGCCGACCCGCTGAACCTCGTCGGCATTATCGTCCCGGGCGAACGCATTCCCGCGATCTCAGGAAGAAGCGTCACCTTCCGTGACGGAGTCTGGGAAGCCGAAGATGCGCTGCAGCAGGCTTCTAGCTTCTAGCTCCTGGCTTCTCGCAAACGAACTCATTTTGTCATCCTGAGCGGAGCAGAGCAAATCGCGAAGCGAATTGCTCTGCGGAGTCGAAGGACCCCTACCCTCACGGCAAATTCAATTTCAGCAGCACCTGCGGATCCAGATACACTCCCTGCCAGCGCAATGCCAGATGCAAATGCGGCCCGGTAGCGCGCCCCGTGCCTCCGCTAAGTCCGATCGGCTGCCCTTTACTTACCTCGTCGCCTTCTTTAACCAGAAAGCTCGACAGATGCAGATAGAGCGTCAGCAGCCCCTGCCCATGGTCGATCACCACGAAGTTGCCTTCGTAGAACATTGGTCGCGCCAGGATGACGCGTCCGCGATTCACGGCCGCGACCGAGGTTCCTCCTGGCACGCGGAAATCGAGCCCAAAATGCGTGCTTTGCACGGAGCCATTGAAGACGCGCTCCGATCCAAACACATCGGAGATCTCGGCAGTCACCGGAGCCGCAAAAGACCCTTCCCATTCGCGCTCCGGGCTGAGGGTTTTAAAAGCTTCGGCCTTAGTTTCCTTGTCCTGTTCGATCTGGTGCTGGTCTTCGGGACTGGGCGCGGTGTAGCGTCCGGGAACTGTCAGCACCGCGTGGCGCGGATAGCTCTGGCGTGCCACTCGAAGTTGTTTTTCGAATGAGAGCGCTTGTCCGGCAGAGGACCCGGCAGATGGCCCGGAGGAAACTTCAGCGTGAAGCTCGATTGGGTAAGTTCCCGGCTTGGTGTCCAGACTAACTCCGGCGAGCGCGAACCATGATTTGCTGCTCGCATCAAAACTGAACGCAATCTCGTGTCCAAGCCAGTTCGCCGAAAGCGTGCGAACCGGCTTCGGCGTGGTGACGCGGAAAAGCACCGGTGCTCCGTTGACCAGGCGGGCGGGTTGGGTGACGACCGTCCATTTGGTGACAGTCGAGTGAGCGGCAGCCGCCGCCGGTAGACTTGCGGTCAGCGCAAGTAGCACAAACGCGGTGAGCGAAAGCGAAAAGAGATAGCGCACTACCCAGCGTACCACTGGTAGATTTGAGATCCGCGGAAGGAGTACTCTTGTGATGTCGTTGCCACATTACCCGCGTAATGCGCACCCCAACGACTGGTAGAGTAATCTGTGGACCACATGACAAACCGCAAGCCACCAGGGAGCGACAGGAGCCGCCACGTGCGATTCAATTTTGAAATCGAACGAGAAACCGACGGTAGATGGATAGCTGAAATTCCAGAGGTTCCAGGCGCCCTGGCATATGGATCGTCCGAGGGCGAAGCGAAAGCAAAGGCATACGCATTGGCACTGTATGCAATTGCGGACGACGTAGAAAGGTCCAAGGACATTCCAGAATCCATCAGTATCCTCACCGTCTCGGCTTGAGTCAATGGCCGTGTGCCAAGGCAAAAGCAGTGATGCGGGCACTTCTCCGAAAAGGTTGGACCGTAGTCTCTCAACGCGGATCGCACGTCAAATTGCACCATCCCAACTTTGGCAACTACATGTTCGGATTTCACGACCAGGAAGAAATTGGTCCGCGCATGTTAGCCAAAATTGCGAAACACACCGGCTTGACTCCCGACGATCTCTAGGCAAAGGAACCTGGTGACTTTGGATAGTTGGGTCTCCCGCAGCATCCTCAGGTTAGCATTTCACAGGAAGAACATACATGGAGACCAGTGCTAGTCGTCGTCTTCCGCTTCTTCGCTGATCTTGATGCGGAGCGACTTGAGGAACTTCATATCCTGATCGCTGATCTTGAGTTCGGGGTTGGTGCTGAGGGTGGAGACCAGGGAAGTCTTGTCGGTCGAGTGTTCGCCCTGCTTGCTGACGCCGATGGTGGCTTCGAGAACCAGAAAAATGTCGTAGCCGCCTTCCTTGATGCGGGCAACGACTTCGGCGATCTGTTCGGAATCGGACAGTGACTCGTTGATCGCTTCTCCGAGATCTTTCATGAGCTGCTTCAGTTGCTGATCCACGAGTCCCCCTGGAATCGGACGCCGCTGATGGCGAACATCACAGGTGTTTGTGACGCCGCCCAACCGTCATTGTACGCCCGGCCGCTGCTAAAATCGACTGACGGTAGCTGACTTCTAATGGTGTCCGGCTACTGATGGTGAACGACCAATGGTCGACGGCCAAACCGCAAGAAAAATCCAGCAGATCCTCCGTGCCGCCGCCCAGTGGCTGGAGCGCAGCCGGACGGGACGCGCGATTCTGGCGGGGATCCGTGCGGCCGCCCAGTCCTTCGGACGGGTCCTGCACCAGCTCTGGCTGGAAGTGACGGGATTTATGTTTCTGGCAATCGCCGGAATCGGAGCGCTAGCCGGCATACGCGAATATGGGAAGTATCAGGCCGGCCACGCAGCGGGACCGGGCCGGTTGGTCCTCGCGGTGTGCTTCACGGTTTCCTTCACCTGGTTCGGGCTAAGCTCATTCTGGCGGGTAAGAAGACGAGCCAAAAGCTGAGACCTGAGACCTGAGAATATGACCGATCTCAAGACGCCCGAATCCCAAAGCAAGCGGGAAGCCAGCCTCCCGGGCGAAGAGACGTCTTCTCACATCCCCGTGCGTCCTCTCTACACGCCCGCCGATCTTGCGGCATTGGACTATGACCGCGACGTGGGGTATCCCGGAGAATTTCCCTACACCCGCGGCGTCCAGGCCACCATGTACCGTGGCCGCCTCTGGACCATGCGCCAGTACGCGGGCATGGGCGATGCCGAGGAGTCGAACAAGCGCTACAAGTATCTGCTCGCCAATGGAACGACAGGGCTATCGGTAGCGTTCGATTTACCCACGCAGATTGGCCTCGATTCCGACAATCCGCTGGCCATGGGAGAAGTTGGCAAAGTCGGAGTGGCCATCGATTCGATCGAAGACATGCAGCGGTTGTTCGACGGCATTGACCTGACCGCGATTTCAACATCGATGACCATCAATGCCACGGCGTCGATTCTACTGGCGTTATACGTCGCCGTGGCGCGGAGGCAGGGTAGGGACATTCGCAAACTCTCCGGCACCGTGCAGAACGACGTGCTCAAGGAGTACATCGCGCGCGGAACCTATATTTATCCGCCGCAGCAGGCGATGCGCATCATCACCGACCTGTTTGCCTGGACGAACGAGAATGTGCCCGAGTGGAACACGATTTCAATCTCCGGCTATCACATGCGCGAGGCGGGATCGACGGCCGTGCAGGAAGTCGCTTTCACGCTGGGCAACGGCATCGCCTATGTGGAAGCGGCAATTCGCGCGGGCCTCGATATCGATAAATTCGCGCCGCGGCTTTCCTTCTTCTTCAACGCCCACAACAATTTTCTTGAAGAGGTCGCGAAGTTCCGCGCCGCGCGCCGCATGTGGGCGAAGATCATGCGCGACCGCTTCAAAGCGAAGAATCCAAAATCGTGGATGCTGCGCTTCCACGCGCAGACCGCCGGTTCCACGCTGACCGCGCAGCAACCGGAAAACAACATCGTGCGGACGGCGATCCAGGCCATGGCGGCCGTTCTGGGAGGAACGCAGTCTCTGCATACCAATTCCTATGACGAAGCGCTGGCCTTGCCGACCGAAGCTGCGGCGCGGATCGCCTTGCGCACCCAGCAGGTGATCGCGTTTGAGTCGGGCGCGCCGCAAACCGTCGATCCGCTGGCAGGCTCCTATTACGTCGAATCGCTGACCAGCGAAATCGAGAAGCGAGCCGACGACTATCTGAAAAAAATCGAAGCCATGGGGGGCATGCTCAAAGCCATCGAACGTGGATACGTGCAGCACGAGATCCAGAACGCGGCCTACGAATATCAGCAGGCAGTCGATCGACAGCAGGCGGTGGTGGTGGGCGTGAACCGGTTCCAGGTCGAGTCCGAAGACGAAAAGCCGGTGCCGATTCTGCGCATTGATCCGGCGCAGGAGCCGAAACAGGTGGAGCGACTGCGAGCGCTGCGAGCCAAGCGCAACCGCGAGACATGGCAAGCTGCGATCCGTGCCGTCGAAGACACGGCGCGATCGGGAGAAAATCTCATGCCTCGAATCCTCGCGGCGGTGGAGGCAAATGCCACGGTGGGCGAAATTTCAGACGCGATGCGCAAGGTGTACGGAGAATACAAGGAAGCGGTGGTGATCTAGGTGATCGCGCCTGTAGAGACGGGGCTCGCCCCGTCTCCGCCGCCAGAGCCGCGGCAAGCCGCGTCTCTACGGGAACCTCGATCACGTGCACTGCGGGGAAGGGCACGGCTTCAGCCGTGCCGATTGAGGCTAAGAAATCCGGGCTTTAGCCCCTGAGGCAGATTCAGTTTGCCGGTTTGTAGTCGCAGGCGGTCCGGCACCCTTCGCAGTAAAGCAGGCCGTCGGTGCAGAGGCGCACGTCCAGTTGAGACTGACAATACACACAGTATTTGTCGCACTCGCAGCCCGCTTCAGTCTTTTCGCATTGGGCGCAGAGGACGGCCGTTTTACCCATAGCTGGCTTAGTGGACATGCTTCGAGTTTAGTTCGCTACGGGCAGGGAAGGAACGTAACGGAAGTCACCCAACAACAGGTCTCAGGTGTCAGGTGTCAGGTCTCAGGAAGAGCGATGCAACGGACAATCCGGTAACCCAAGGTGTCGCTTTTTCCTGAGACCTGACGCCTGAGACCTGACACCTGCCCCTGTGTTAACTTAATCAGTCACAGATTCCGGCGGCCCAGCCACTGCCTGAAAGACACCTGACCGAGGGTTCTCTTGTCCGTAGTCGAAACCACTCCCATAGTCGGCAATAACGTACGCAAGACCGCGCTGAACGCCGTCCATCGCCAGATGGGCGCGAAGATGGTCGATTTCAACGGCTGGGACATGCCCGTCGAATACCCCTCTTCGATCGGATGCGGCATTGTCGCCGAGCATATGGCGGTGCGCACCGGCGTCGGCATTTTTGACGTCAGCCACATGGGCGATATCCGGTTGGCCGGGCGCGGAGCGCTGGCCGCCGTGCAACATATCTCGATGAATGACGCGTCACGGCTGGCGATCGGGCAGGCGCAGTATTCGGCGCTGCTCTATCCGCAAGGCACTTTCGTTGACGACGTGATCGTTCACCGTCTCGGCGAGGACGAGTACCTGCTCGTGATTAATGCGGGCACCCGCGAAAAGGATTTCAACTGGGTTCGTGACAACACGCGGCATTTTGACTGCATAGTCGAGCATCTCTCCGACGAGTTCACGCAGATTGCGATTCAAGGTCCGAAGGCCGTGGATACGCTGCAAAAGCTGACCGATGCGGACCTGAGCGCGGTGAAGTTCTACTGGGTGACCCGCGGAGCTTTATGCGGCATGAAGAATATTCTGATGGGCCGCACCGGCTACACCGCCGAAGACGGATTCGAGATTTACATTCCGCCCGACGAGGAGACCAGCGCACGCATCTGGTACGAGATTCTGGACGCCGGAAAGGAATTCGGCGCCATCCCCTGCGGCCTGGGTGCGCGCAACACGTTGCGACTCGAAGGCAAGCTGCCTCTCTATGGACACGAAATCTCCGACACGATCAATGTGTGGGAAGCGGGACTGGACCGTTTCTGCAAGATGGAGAAGCCAGCTTTTATCGGCCGCGCCGCGCTCGAAAAAGCGAAAGCCGAGGGCGTGAAAAGAACGCTGGTCGGTCTCGAGATGGTCGATCGGGGCATCGCCCGCGACGGATACAAGGTTCTGGACGAGGGCGGCCGCGAAATCGGGTACGTCACCAGCGGTTCTCCGGCACCCTTCCTGAAAAAAAATATAGCGTTAGCCTATGTTCCGCCCGCTCATGCTGCGATCGGAACCACGGTAAAAGTAGAAATCCGAGGACAGGGCGTGAAAGCCCAAATAGTGCCGACGCCGTTTTACAAGCGTCAAAAGAAGTCGTAGCGCCGCCGTCCCGGCGGCTGTCCTCGGCCGCCGCGCCGAGGGCAAGATGCCCTCGGGACAGCCGGCAAGATGCCGGCGCTACGAACCAGAAACCAGGAGCCAGGAGCTAGAATGCCTTACCCGACCGACCGCAAGTATACGAAAGAACATGAGTGGATCACCGCCGATGGCACCATCGGCATCACAACCTACGCCCAGGATTCGCTCGGCGACATAGTGTTCGTCGAACTGCCCAAGGTGGGGACGGAGATCACTGCCGGTAAGCGCTTCGGCACGGTAGAGTCGGTAAAAGCCGTCTCCGATCTTTTCGCGCCG
Organism: uncultured Acidobacteriaceae bacterium; assembly: GCA_963747545.1. Classification (GTDB taxonomy): domain Bacteria; phylum Acidobacteriota; class Terriglobia; order Terriglobales; family Acidobacteriaceae; genus Acidiflorens. The sequence continues at coordinate 118,089 of CAVVFQ010000008.1, forward strand.
GTTTCGGGCACCGTGGCGGCCGTGAACGAGGGTCTGGCCACGGCTCCGGAGCAAGTGAATAAGGACGCGCACGCCGCCTGGATGCTCAAGATCAAACTGAAGGACCCGGCGGAGATGAATGCGCTGCTTTCAGCGGCGGATTACGAAAAATTCGCGAGCGAAGAGGCGGGACACTGAAAAACAGGGCAGATTTTAGAGGTCAGATTGCAAAGGTGAACCCCGTCGCCCACCCACTCGCTGGAAGCGCAGGTTCTTACTTCTGCAATCTGACCTTTGACCTCTGCAATCGCACCAATCGCACCGAAACGGTCGCATCCCACATCCAATATGGGTTCCTATGAGATATCTGCCTAAATCTCCCGCAGATCGCGCCGCCATGCTGCAGGCGATCGGGATCCGTTCCGTCGACGATCTTTTCTCGCCGATCCCCGCCGAGTATCGCCTGACGCGCGATCTCGCCGTCCCCCGGCAAATGGCGGAGTCGGAAATCGTGGACTGGTTCAAGCAACGCGCCAAAGAAAACGGCGAAGGCTACGCCAGTTTTCTCGGAGCCGGGGCTTACTCCCACTACCGCCCGGTGGTCATCGACGCGCTGGTGCAGCGCGGCGAATTCCTCACCTCCTACACCCCGTACCAGGCGGAGTTTGCGCAGGGAACGCTGCAGGCCATCTTCGAGTTCCAGACCATGATTTCGGAACTCACCGGCATGGACCTGGCCAACGCCTCGATGTATGACGGCTCAACCGGCGCCGCCGAGGCAGTGATGATGGCGGTCCGCATCACCGGAAGGAATTCAGCGGTGATCGCGCGCAACTTGCATCCCGAGTATCGGGAAGTCATCAACACCTACGCGACGCACCAGGCAATTCCGTTGAAGACGGTTGCGTTCACCGACTCAGGACGGATCGATCTCAAGGAACTCGAGAAGGCAGTGGGCGACGACACAGCATGCGTCCTGATTCAGTCGCCGAATTTCTTCGGGACGATCGAAGACGTCGAAGCCATCGCCGCGATCGCGCACAAGCGCGGAGCGCTGCTGATTGTCTCGATCGCCGAAGCGGTATCGCTTGGTATCGTCGAGCCGCCGCGCACCGCCGACATCGTGGCCATGGAAGCGCAATCGTTCGGAGTGCCGCTCGGATTCGGTGGTCCCTACTGCGGCGTGCTGGCCACGAAAGAGAAATTCGTACGCCAGATGCCGGGCCGCCTCGCCGGTCAAACCGTCGACAAAAACGGCAAGCGCGGTTTCGTGTTGACGCTGGCAACGCGCGAGCAGCACATCCGGCGCGAGAAGGCGACGTCGAACATCTGTACCAACCAGGCGCTGGTCGCGCTCATGGTGAATATCTTCATGACCGTATACGGCAAGATCGGCTTGCGCGAACTGGCGAAGCAGAATCTGGCGAAGACCGCGTATGCTGCCAGCCAATTCGGCAAACATGCCAAGGTGCTGTTCGCGGGCGCACCACGATTCAACGAGTTTGTGGTCCAGACCAGCGAAGACCCTTACGCCATCAACTCGCGACTGCTGGGCCACAAAATCGTCGGCGGCTTGCCGTTGAAAAAGTTCTATCCGGAACTGGGCCACGCGGCACTGTGGTGCTGCACGGAACTGACCACACGTTCCATGATCGATACCGCAGTTGGCCTCGTCGCCGAAAGCGAGCGCTCGGTGCTGAGCAAGGACTCCGAGCCCGAGGAGGTGACGCGATGAAGCACATCACCCGCAAAGCCACGCGTCACATCAGCCAGAACGAAGGCTTGATTTTCGAGAAGTCGTCGCCCGGTAAAGCTGCCTGGAAGTTACCGCCACTCGATGTTCCGGAAGTCGACACCAAGGCGCTTCTCGGTTCGCAAGAAAGAAAAGATCTCGGCGACATGCCGGAAGTGAGCGAGATCGAAATTATCCGCCACTTCACCCGCCTCTCGACCTGGAATTACGCCATCGATCTCGGAATGTATCCGCTCGGCTCCTGCACCATGAAGTACAACCCTCGGGTCAACGAATTTGTGGCGCGCGTCGAAGGCCTCGCCAACGGACACCCCTATCAGGCCGAAAAGATTTCGCAAGGCGCTCTCCGCATCATCAAAACGCTCAGCGATTGCCTGCTCGAAATCACCGGCATGGACGCGATCACGCTGCAACCCGCGGCTGGCGCACACGGCGAACTCACCGGATTGCTTATGGTGCGCGCATATCACCAGTCAAAAGGGAACGCGCGCAAGAAAATCCTTATCCCGGACTCGGCGCACGGCACGAATCCCGCGACCGCGGCTACAGTAGGCTACGCGGTTGAAAATTTGAAGTCGAACGACCGCGGCATGATCGACGTTGCGGCGCTGGCGGCGCAGATGAATGAAGACGTCGCCGCGCTGATGGTCACCAATCCAAATACGCTCGGCGTCTTTGAGCAGGAGATTCACAAGATTGCCGACCTCCTGCACGACAAAGGCGGCCTGCTCTACATGGACGGCGCCAACATGAACGCGCTGGTCGGGAAAACCCGGCCCGGCGATTTCGGCGTCGATGTCATGCACCTGAACCTGCACAAGACGTTTTCCACGCCGCATGGTGGAGGCGGTCCGGGATCGGGGCCGGTAGCGGTAAAGAAAATTCTCGAGCCGTTTCTGCCGACGCCGGTGGTCATCACCAAGCCGGATGGCACGCTGGGCTTCGAATATAACCGTCCGCAGTCGGTGGGTCGAGTACGCGCGTTCTATGGAAATTTCGGCATGTTCATCCGCGCTCTTGCCTACATTTTTGCCAACGGCCCCGATGGCCTGCGCCAGACGACTGAAGACGCCGTGCTCAACGCCAATTACATCCGCAAAGGACTCGAAGGCGTTTACGATCTGCCCTACTCGACGCCGTCGATGCATGAAGTAGTCTTCAGCGATAAAGTGCAGTCGAAGAAGGGCGTCAAGACGATGGACCTGGCGAAACGCCTGATCGACTACGGATTTCACCCGTACACGACGGCGTTCCCATTGATCGTAGCGGGCGCGCTGATGATCGAGCCGACCGAGAGCGAGCCGAAAGAAGAGCTGGATCTCTTCATCGAGGCGATGAAGTCGATTGCGGAAGAAGTGGAAGAAGATCCGCAGTTCGTGCTCGATTCTCCCCACAACACGCGCATTTCCCGGCTCGATGAGACTGCGGCGGCGCGCAAACCGGTGTTGCGCTGGAAGCCGTAGTCGTAACCCCGTAGCCTGCGATTTCCTCGCTGGTCGTACACTACGTAGGAGTACCGGCCATGGAAGTCCCGACGATGATCGCGGCCGAGATTAGCCGGAAACGAAGTTCCTGGGAACGCGACAGTCTCGTAAGTAGGGAGATCGACTATGAAAAGACACCGCTCATCATCGTTCTGTCTTTCCCTGGCGCTGCTGCTCGCATTGGGAATCGCGCCTGCTCTCACCAAGGCACAGAATCGGTCGGGCATTGTTGGAGACTGGGAAGGAACGCTCGATCCCGGCGCCCAGCCGAAGAAGCGCATCGTGGTGCACATCTCCGCGGCGCAGGATGGAAGCCTCAGTGGCACCATCGACTACCCCGACCAGGAGACCTCGGGTATCCAGATTACTGCCATAACTTATAAAGCGCACGCGCTGCACTTCGAAAGCAGCAGCATTCCCGCTATCTATGACGGCACCATGGACCAGCGGCATTCTCTGATCACCGGCACATGGAAGCAAGGAGTAGCGCCGCTGAGCCTCATCCTTAAGCGGACCCCTTAGCCTCTCTTCTCGAAAAGACTAAGTGTCGTGTCTCTGCGAATCATCTGAGCGCGTCGCCTTGTTAGAATCACGTAAGTCCATCCCTATGCCCGATCTTAAACCTGACGATCCGGCCAGCTCCGAGGCTTGCCGAGAAACTGCCCGCCAGCAGGCAGAGCACCACTACTACGCCGCGCTCGATCTGGTTCTCGAAGGCCACCACGAGCAGGCCGTCGAACAGTACCGGCAGGCAGTGGCGGCCGATCCGAAGTTCACCGACGCCCTGCATGGACTGAGCCGCGCCCTGCAGGACCTCAACCGCTTCGACGAAGCCATCGTCGTTGCCCAGCAAATCTCGGCTATCGATCCCGACGACATTCTGGCGCACACCAGCCTCTCGATCCTGTATCAGAAAAAGGGAATGGTTCCCGAAGCCGAGGCCGAAGGCAACAAGGCGCGCGTGCTGGGATGGAAGCAGCAGTTGAAGAAGGGCGGAAGCTGAACCGCTGCGTGTGACGGAGATGAACTCACAGCCCGATCGCCGATCCGCGAGTTGTGCATTTTGCATCGCCTCGCTTCCTTTGTTGATCCTGTTGTCGACCCTAGCCATGGTCACAGCAGCCCAGACGACAGACAATCCCCAACCCTCCAAATCGATGTCGGCGCTGGGGCAAATTTCGGGACACGTCTACCGCTCCGACACCGGAGAACCCGTCCCCAAGGCACAAGTCGACCTCTACCCAGCCGATCCCGATACCGCGAAGGCTGCCGGCCCCGAGCGCATCGTGCGCACCGCAACCGACGGCACGTTTGTGTTTCCCGATCTTCCTGCGGGCACCTATGGCGTTTCGGTTTGGCGCAACGGCTTCTCAGAATTCTCTCCGCAAGAGCAAGAGGATGACCACGGCCAATTCATCACTCTCAAGCCCGGAGAAAAACTGGACAGTCTGACCCTGCGCCTTCACCCGACAGCAGTGATCGCCGGGCAAGTCTCCGACGACGACGGAGAAGCAGTGCAGGGTCTTGAGGTCTTCGCTCTGCGCATCAACTTTCAGCCAGGTGCACGAAAACAAGTTTCCGCAGCTGGTCGGACCATCACCGACGATCTCGGCAACTTCCGCTTGCCGAATCTTCCGCCCGGTTCCTACCTCGTCAGCGCCGGCGGTTTGATCCAGCATCCGAAGGGAGCCATGGGACTCAAGCAGAGTCCGACAGGCGGCGCGCAGTATCGCAACACGTTCTATCCCGGAACCTCGTCGCTGGACGAAGCGCAAGTGTTGAAGGTCGGCCCCGAGTTGACCACCAACGACGTTCGATTGACCGTCCCGACGGAAGGCACCTACTCAATTACCGGCAAGGTTCTTTCCGGAGCGGGGCGACCGCCGCTCAAAAATGCTGAGGTCAGCTGCGAGAGAACGGATGCAGCGGGATACACGTTTTCAGAAGCTGTAGGGCCAACTGTCGAGATGGAATCAGACCATTCTTTCAAGTGTTCGCCCGTCTCTCCGGGTGACTACACGCTCAGCGTGAAAACAGTCGACACGGGCGTCGAAAAGGAGCTGGGTTTTGCATCGGTTCGTGTCGTGGACTCTAACGTACATGCCAACATCGAAGTCGGTCGCGCCGCCGAAGTGCGTGGGAGCGTCGAGGGGCCCCAGGGATTTTCGCTGGCGCGAAAACTTATCACGCTGGAAACCTTCGGGCCGGGCTTTTATCTTCTGCATGAAGCCCCAGGCGCCGATTCCAGCGGACGATTCGTCATCACCAACATACCGCCCGGCGAATTCTTCTTTACTGTTTCAGATGCCCAGGGAGAAGAATCCGCTTACGTCAAGAAGGCGATCTGCAACAGCTGGGATTACGCGTCCCGCGAGTTCACGCTGGCGGTCGGGACAACCCTCGATTGCGATGTCACTCTGGCCAGCGATACCAGCACAATTCACGGCAAGGTGACGGACGGCGACAACCCCGCGCGCGGGCTAATCGTCCTTCTGGTCCCTGAGTCAAAGGAACTTCGCACGATTCCGCGCTATACCCTTTCCGCCAAAACGGATGTCGCCGGTCAGTACAAAATCGCAGGGGTGATTCCCGGAAATTACCTACTGTTCGCCGTCCCACCGAGCGCGGACCACGGCTACTACGCCCTCGATTTTCCCGAGCGCCATGCCGATATCGCCGAGCACGTCAGCGTCGACCCCAGCACGACCCAGGTCGTGAACCTGAAGTCCTCCAAGGTGGAGCCGTGAGGTTCGTACGCGCGCGGCAGTCCCGTTCCCGCACCCAGCAGCCTGTAAACTACTGCTTCCACTCCCAAAGTAACTCTAGACATGACATCCCAGAACTGGGATAATGACTATGGTCCGACTGCAAAGTGTTCCCGGTGAAAAGCCGTTGTTTTGGGTCGGCCCGGCGAAGGACGACCTCATGGAGTTTCCCGAGGACGTGAAGGACGAAATGGGAACTGCCCTCAGCGTTGCGCAGTTTGGCGGCAAGCACCCGAAAGCGAAGCCGTGGAAGGGCGAAGGACCGGGTGTTCTGGAAGTCGTCGCCGACCACCGCGGCGATACTTACCGGGCCGTGTACACGGTAAAGTTCGAGCATGCGATTTACGTGCTGCATGCGTTCCAGAAGAAGTCGCCGCGGGGAAGAAAAACAGCCCAGAGCGATGTTGAACTGATTTCGCGGCGGCTCAAGATGGCTAGCGAGGATTACCAGGCACGATATGGCAAACGGGCGAACTAGAGAATCCAGAAACAGCGAATCACTGGTACGAAGTTCGGGGAACGTGTTTGCCGATCTGGGGCTGCGCGATGCCGCTGAAAAGCAGACAAAGGTGCGTCTTGCGCTTGCGATCCAGCAGATCATTCAGGCGCGGCGTTTGTCGCAGACGGCGGCGGCACGGTTGTTAGACATCAATCAGCCGAAGATTTCCGCGCTGGTCAACTACCATCTGGAAGGTTTTTCCGTTGAGCGCCTGCTGCATTTTCTCAATGCGCTGGACCGCGACGTCGAGATCGTGATCCGCAAGAAACCGCGGTCGCGCAAGGTTGCCCGGATCGTGGTGACGGAAGCTCAGCTGTCCGCGGTCTAGCAGTTGCCGAGCTGCGCTCGGGCTGGACGGGCGAGGGCGCCCGTCCCCACACAAAACACTCCTAAGAGTTAAAATTGATCTATGCGAGAAGTCGTAGTAGTTTCCTCCGTCCGCACTCCTGTGGGCCGCGCGTTGAAGGGTACGCTGCGGGCTACGCGTCCTGATGAGCTGGCTGCCGTTGCGATTAAGGGAGCACTCGATCGCGTGCCCCAGCTTGATCTCAAGGAAATTGAAGACGTCATCATGGGCTGCGCCACGCCCGAGGCCGAGCAGGGCATGAACGTGGCTCGCATCGCCTCGCTGCGTGCGGGGCTGCCAGTAGAGGTGTCGGCGGTGACCATCAATCGCTTCTGCTCCTCCGGCTTGCAGGCGATCGCCATGGCGGCCGAGAGCATCATGAGTGGCCGCGCCGAGGTGGTGGTGGCGGGCGGCACCGAATCCATGTCGATGATCCCCATGGGCGGCAACAAGATTTCGCCGAACCCCTGGCTGGTCGATCATTTCCCGGGCGCTTATCTTTCGATGGGCCTCACGTCGGAGCGACTGGCGACGCGTTTCGGCATCACTCGCGAACAGAGCGACCAGTTCTCGTTGCGCAGCCATCAGAAAGCGCTGGCGGCGATTGCGGCCGGCAAGTTTGAGGACGAAATCGTAGCCGTGCCGGTCAGCTTTACCACTCCGAATGGATCGAAGCCGAAACGCACGGAAATCACCTTCAAAGTGGACGAAGGTCCGCGCGCCGATACTTCGCTCGAGGCTCTGGCCGCCCTTAAACCCGTGTTCCACATAAAGGGCGTCAGCACGGCGGGAAATTCTTCCCAGACGTCAGATGGCGCGGCCGCCGCCGTGGTGATGTCGGCCGAGCGGGCGAAGGCTCTGGGCATCACTCCCCTCGTACGCTACGTCGCGTTCGCCACCGCCGGATATAAGCCGGAAGAAATGGGACTGGGGCCGGTGTTTGCCATCCCCAAGGCGTTGAAGCTGGCCGGGTTGAAGCTCTCCGACATTGACGTGATCGAACTGAACGAGGCGTTCGCGGCGCAGGCGCTGGCGGTGATCCAGGAAGCCGGGCTAGATCTCGAGCGCGTGAATCCGAACGGTGGAGCGATCGCCCTCGGCCATCCCCTCGGATGCACCGGCGCGAAGCTGACGGCTAGTGTGATTCGTGAACTGAAGCGCCGCAAAGGCCGTTATGGCATGGTAACGATGTGCGTTGGCGGAGGCATGGGCGCGGCGGGCATTTTCGAAAAGCTGTCGTGACTCTTTTTATGCAAACTTTACTAATCTCTATGTTACTGGATGCTATTTTGGAGTATGCTTCCGGGTTAGATTAGCGTCTGAGTAAGTAGAACGGCAGCGATCCCCCGATTCGCCTGAGTCGGGTGGGAGGTGCTTTATGCGGTTCTCCGGCCTCGTCGTGGCGGCTACCCTGTTGGTTTCAGCAACTCCTCTTCTAGCTCAACATTCCTCGGGAGGCGGATCAAGCTCCGGAGGCGGCTCGCACGGCAGCTCGGCAAGCAGTTCCGGAAGCTTCCACGGTTCCAGCACTGCCGCCCCTTCAAGCGCGCGCACTGGTCAAGCATCGGCTGCATCGAAGGCACGCACTCAAGCGCCGGAATCCAGCGCGAAGCCCGAGAAGAAGGGTGTTTTCTCGTTCTTGCACAAAAAGTCGCCCGCTTATTTGACACAAGCCCACTCGTGCGCAAAGGGCACCGCCTGGAACGGCTTTAATTGCAGCACGCCCTACCAGTTTAACGATTGCAGCGCCTTGGCGAATCAACTATTGGCGGAGCGCCGGCACATGCAGGGGCAATCTGACCCCGGCCAGTCCCTGATCTACCGGTTGCTGCGACAGCAATACGATTCGTGCCTGGAGCGGCGTCCCGGCACCTGGGCATATAGCAGCGCGTCCCTCTTCGATGCTCCCTAGGCGCCGCGCGCCCGCTGCTCGCGCTCCCGCGCAGGGATATCTATTTGCGGAAATCCCGCGTTAGAATACATGTTGTTGCTTGTTCTGTGTCCACTCAGCGGTCTTCATTTAGATTTAGCAACCAAATTTAGAGGTCTAAGCAATGGCTACGATAACTGCAGTCCCCAAGACCAAGATTCTCGGCGGCAGCTTTCTGCTCGAAGAGCGGCAGACGGCGGATGTTTTCACCCCGGAAGATTTCTCCGAACAGCAGCAGATGATTGGGCAGACCACCGAAGAGTTTGCGGTCAACGAAATTCTTCCCCAGGCCGACAAGATCGAACATAAGGACTATTCGATCTCGCGCGCCCTGCTGAAAAAGGCCGGCGACCTCGGCCTCAGCGGAGTTGAGGTTCCCGAGGTCTACGGCGGTCTCGATATGGACAAAGTCACCGCCGCCGTCATCGCCGACCACATGGCCAAGTACGCCGGCTTTGCCACCACCTGGGGCGCGCACACCGGCATTGGCATGTTGCCCATCGTTTACTTCGGCACCGAAGAGCAGAAGAAAAAGTACCTGCCGCGATTGGCTGCGGGAGAAATCGTCGGTGCATACGCCTTATCGGAAGCGACTTCCGGCTCCGATGCGCTCAATTGCCGCGCCCGCGCCGTGCTTTCGCCGGATGGCAAGCACTACATTCTGAACGGCGAAAAGATGTGGATCACCAACGCCGGCTTTGCCGATCTCTTCACCGTGTTCGCCAAAATTGACGGCGAGAAGTTTTCCGCATTCCTGGTGGAAAGAACTTTCCCGGGATTTTCCACCGGCGGCGAAGAGCACAAAATGGGCATTCGCGGATCTTCCACCTGCCCCGTCATCCTGAACGACTGTAAGGTGCCGGTCGAGAATCTGCTGGGCGAAATTGGCAAGGGCCACGTCATTGCTTTCAACATTCTGAACGTGGGACGCTTCAAACTCGGCGCCATGTGCGTGGGCGGCGCCCGAGTTTCGCTCGAGAGCGCCGTAACTTACGCCAAGCAGCGCAAGGCATTCGGCAAGACGATCGGCGAATTCGGCCTGGTGCGGGAAAAGATCGCCAACATGGCCACGCTGATCTATGTCGGCGAGTCGCTCGTCTACCGCACGGTCGGAATGATGGACGCACTGCTCTCGGAAATCGACTCCGCCAGCCCCGACGCTTCAAAAGAACAGCGCAAGGCGATTGAGGAATATGCTGTCGAGTGTTCGATCCTGAAAGTCTGGGGCTCGGAGATGATCGATTACGTCGTCGACGAGACGCTGCAGATCTATGCCGGATACGGCTTTGTGGAAGAGTATCCGGCGGAACGGGCCTACCGCGACGCGCGCATCAACCGCATCTTCGAGGGCACGAATGAGATCAATCGGCTGATCATCACCGGATTCCTGCTGAAGCGCGCCATGAGCGGCCAGTTGCCGCTGATTCCCGCGATCAAAAAGCTGATGGACGAAGTGCTGAGCGGGCCGTCCGCCGGCGAAGAGATCGAAGGTCCGCTCGCTGAAGAACGCAAACTGGTAGCGCAGGCAAAGAAGCTGGGCCTGTTCGTTTCCGGCGCGGCGACGCAGAAATATATGCAGGCGATTCAGGACCAGCAGGAAGTGATGGGCGCGATCGCCGATATGACGATCGAGATCTACGCCATGGAGTCGGCCGTGCTGCGCGCGCAGAAAATGGTCGAACTAAAAGGAGAAGCCGCAGCCGAACTACCCATTGCGATGACCCGAGTCTATCTGACGCAGGCTCTCGAAAAGGTCGAAGCCGCGGCCAGGAAGGTCATTGCGGACGTGGCCGAAGGCGACATGCTGCGGACGCAGCTAGCGATCGTGCGTCGTTTATCCAAGCACGAACCGTTCAACGCGATTGCGCTGCGCCAGCAGATCGCGCAGAAAACAATCGAGGCAGGGAAGTACCGCTTGGCATAGGAACAGAGAACAGAGAGCCTCTCCGGCGCCTTGTCATCCTGAGCGGAGCACGAGGATTCGCGAAGCGAATCCTCATGCGGAGTCGAAGGACCCCTACCGCTAAGTCTCACTCCGGCCGCCGTCACTCCTTCGGAAAATTCGCGTCCGCCTTCACTTCTTCAATCTGCTTTGTGTGGCGCTCGGAATGCGCCGAGATCAACAAGATCCACTGATAGGCGTCGAGCGTCCCCAATATAGGATGCGGGCCGAAGTGGTCGCGTAGATCGTCGTCGGTAGTGCGGATATAGTCCATTGTCGCTTTGCGGCTGTCTTCGAAGGCCTTGGTCAGTTCTGCCTCAGTCGCCCAGCGATTTGTCGGCTTCAGAAATTCCGGTGCCTGCGCTTTGCGACTGCGGTCCGGAACCTTCTCCATGATGATCTGGTCCTTGCCGGCCACTTCGGCACGCTTGGACGGGTCAGCCGGTGACGTCATGAACTTGGTCTGTATCAACGCCAGAAGCGAGGACTCCGACACGGCAATATGTTCCGCCACTTCGGCGACCGACCAGCGATCCGGAGCCGGTTTGAATCTCCACTGCTTTTCCGATAGTCCAGCGATCGATTTCAGAAATGCGTCACGCGTAGCTTGCAGGCTGGCGAGCGCGGCCGCCCGCTCTTCGGCCGTCAAAGTCGTTGGCGCCGGAGCGGCAGTAGTTTGAGCGACGCCAGCCAGCGTCAGCGTGAAGACGAGGCACAGCACGGCAGCGAACTTCCATGATTGGATTTTCATTTCTTACCCCTGTGAGAAATGCGGTAGGCAATTATGAATCGCGCACCAGCAAAGCGCAATCGCTCCCTAGCGGAGTCGCGTAGTGACAGCCGCCCTCGGCTGTCCAGCGAGCGCAGCTCGCTTCCCGCCAGGCATCACTCAAACCAGCCGCTGCGGTAAGCGATCCACCAGGACGCGTATCCGATCGGAATGGTCGCCCCCAGAGCCCACCAGATCGGCAGGATAAAATCGGCAGCGAGCCCGAGCACAGTGAACGAGGCCCAGAAAATCTTGCGCTCCATACTCTGGATTGTAAGTCTTTCCCGCCATTTACCGTTTCCGTCTGGCAGGGTTCGAAGTGACTTCAGTTTCGGAGTAGAGACGGGGCTTGCCCCGTCTCAGCCGCCAAGATGGGCAAGCCGGACCTCTACCCAATCGCTGCCCTCAGGCTTTGGGCTTGAGTTCTTCCATCACACTCTGAATCAGTTCTTTGGCGTCGGTGAGGTTTTTCATGATGAGCTGCACATCCATGACCGGCTTGCCCGGCCAGCGCTGGCTCTGGCAGTAGACGCCATGCTGACCGACCAGGGCCATGGCGTCGGTGACCAGGTCCATGGTGACGGCGAGCCGTCCGCGGGGCACGCCCATGCGGATTTCGTAGTGCTCGAGTTCCTCCTGCTTTTCGTTGAAGACGGCCATGGACAAATTGTAACGGGGATATGGGTATAATTCTTGGCGAAGCAGCAAATCAGCAATTGCAGAGGTCAGAGGGCAGATTGCAGAGGTTAAAGACTCGGCCTCCGGCGCCTATCGGGGGCAAGGGTTTTTCAATTCTGCAATCTGACCTCTGCAATTGCCGACTGCTCTCAGGAGAGAACCAATCATGAAAAAATTTGCCTTAATCGCAGCATCACTTCTCGCAATCGCAACTCTTGCCTCGGCGCAAATGAACATGGCGGAGGACAAATCCAAACGGCCCAGTCCGCCGGCCAGCGCCGCCTGCAAGTTGTCCGATGGCAAAACCATCAAGATCGACTATTCCAGCCCGCGCGCAAAAGGGAGAAAGATTTTCGGCGAGGCGAGTGACAAGGCATTGGTGCCCTACGGAGAGATCTGGCGCACCGGCGCGAATGAAGCGACAACCTTCGTCGCCGACGCGAACCTGAAGGTCGGTGGCAAGGATGTTCCGGCCGGCAGTTACACCATCTTCACCGTCCCGAAGGCCAGCGAGTGGTGGTTGGTCATCAGCAAGAAGACTGGCGAGTGGGGAACAGATTATCCCGGCGAGAAGGAAGATTTGGTCCGCGTGCCGATGCAGGTTTCGAAAACGGCGGCGCCGGTGGAGAATTTCACCATCGCCTTCGACCAGGCCGGCAGCAAATGCACCCTGCGCATGGAGTGGGAAAACACCCGCGCCAGCGTCGACATCACCAAGTAAGAAGTTGGTTCGTATCAGGCCACCGCTTTGCGCCTACGTAGGGACAGCCGCCCTCGGCTGTCCAGGCGAGCGCAGCTCGCTGGGTTTTCGTGCGCCATATCCCGCGCTATACTTGATGCCAATGCGGCCGATGCTGCGCTTTCTTTGGAACTCCACCCGTGGCCACCGGATTGCCCCCTGGCGCAGTCCGCTTCTTCTATGGCGCATCGAAACCTTCACCGGCGTCAAAATGACCCAGATAGGATTCCTCGAATTCTGGACGTTTCTATGGACGGAACGAACCAGCCTGTGGCGCTTCTTGAAGTGGACAGCGGAGATGGATCGCTACGCTCATCCCGGAGCGAAGAACGCGTAGGGACAGCCGCCCCCGGCTGTCCGGCGGGGCGAAGCCCCGCCACGCTCTCGATCGCCAGTATGAACGGACGTCAGCAGCAACAGACCAAACCCCGGCGAGCTGGCGCTCGCCCGGACAGCCGGGGCGGCTGTCCCTACGTTCGCTTCTCCTCACCCCATCACCACATTCACTTCGCTGCCCTTACCCGCGCCCAGCAGTTGGAACGCTGATCCGCGATTGGCAGCGACCTCCAGAAAACCCATGCTGCCCAGGATTCCGAAGACTTCGCCCGGAGTGCCTTCCGCGTAGTTTGCGCACATGCGCGTGGCTTGCCCCTTATTTCCAATCGCGATCTTGAAAGCGGGCGGCGCGTCCACGAAAAGTTGCGGCGCATCCTTGGGCGTGATGTTGGTGATGAGATTGCCAAAACGATCGACCTTCAGTACGACTCCGCGCAGCGTGCGCTCATCCACCGGCTTGGGCCGTGGCGCGCCAAAGCGGACATAATCGGTGATCTCTTCGCCGAAGCGGTCGGCTTGTACTCCCTTCGCGAGTTGAGCCGCGACCGGCGAGAAAATATCGCGTGCGTGAAAAGTGTTGCTGCGCGGCTGCAGAAAATAATGCTCGGCGGTGACATGGCGAACGGAGATTCGCTCCTGGCGATCGTAGACCAGCGACAGCACGCCATTATCAGGAGCCACAAACAGGTGGCGGTCGCCAGTCATAATCACCGGCCGCCGCGCCGAACCCACTCCGGGATCGACAATCACCATGTGCACGGTGCCGGAAGGGAAGTAGGAGTAGGCCTGCGAAATGGTCAGCGCGCCGTCCAGAATATCGAAGGGCTGCACGGCGTGACTGATGTCAATAATCTGCGCCTCGGGCGCAATCTCGAGGATGACGCCCTTCATGGCGCCGATGAAATGATCGTTGAGTCCGAAATCGCTGGTGATGGTGATAATCGCGGTGCGTGCCAATCTTTACCTCGTCAAACTCCGAAATTTTCAGGAACTTAACGAAGTATCGGATGCCGCATGATGGCACGTCAAGGTCAGCACTTACCAATTAGCATTTGGCCAAACTAGTCTCGGCTCCGTTTCGGATAGAGCTAATTGCCAATCGCTGTTCTAGTCCACCTGCACGTCGCCCGAACCCGTATGCACGGAAATCATGGGACCGCCGCCACCCACCTTGCCCACCACACTCTTCCGCGACTCCTGGATGCGGCCCTGGACGGTCGTACTCACGGGATGGCCGAGCGTAACGGTTCCGGAATTCGAAGAGATGTCGACGTCGAAGGCCGCGTCCGAGGGCACATTGAGGGTGACGTTTCCCGAGCCGGTACGGACGCTCCAGATATTCTTGGGCAAGCCCTTACCGCGAATGTCGCCGCTGCCAGCCTCAGCTCGAAACCCACCATTGATGCCGTTTACCGTGATGTTGCCGGACCCGGTGCGGATGTCCACATCGCCCGCGCCCATTTCCTCGATTTCGATATCGCCGCTGGCGGCTTTGACTCGCGCCGGTCCAGAAAGCTCCCGCCCGCGGATGTTTCCCGATCCCGTCTGGAAATGCATTTCACCGGTCAGCCGCGCCAGCTTCAGGTCGCCTGAAGCGCTCTCCAGATCGACATTGCCCTTCAGTCCTTCGACCGTCTGATCGCCGCTGCTGGTATGGGAGCGAATCGCGGTATCCTCCGGGACGGTGATTTCGTAGTCGACCGAAATGTTGTTAAGGTTGACGTAGTCAATACGGATGCTGTTGCCGCTCTGGTGAATCGGAGGATTGCTCCGCAACTCCTGCACCTCCGCCTTGTGGTCGCCGCCAAACCAGGAATTGCCCGTGATCTTGGCATGAATCGAGACCGTGCCCGCAGCGCCATTCCGGACAATGATGTCGCCGGAACGAGTCAGCACTTCGAGATCGACGGGACCACTCACCTGAAACGACCGATCGAAGGTTCCAATGACCGAGGCGAAACCGGCCAGCGACGTGGCCAAGATAAAGATCACCGTTCTAACCGCTCGATGCTGAATCAAGGAAGTTTTGGTCATAAGAGTTTGACTCCGCAAATCTGCTTTGTCATCAATTCCAGTTTGTCATCCTGAGCGAAGCGAAGGACCTATGCACTTGCCCGCACCCAGATGGTCGATAAGTCCTCCGCTTCGCTCAGGACTCCAGCGCTCTTCCTGAGACCTGATACCTAAGACCTGAGACCTGCTCTCCTACTGCAGCACCACCTGGTCGCCTTCCTTCAGCCCTTGCAGCAACTCAGTCTTGGCGCCATTCGAAATGCCAATGTTGACGGCAATCTTTTTCTTGCCTTCCTTGGCCTTTGGATCCGGTATCTCGACCGATGCCTTCTTGTCCTTGTCGTAAAGGATCGAGCCTTCCGGAATCTGCAGCACGTTCTTGTGTTCTTCGAGAATGATCTCGGCGTTGGCTGTCATCATGGCTTTGAGCACGCCCTCGGGGTTGTTGATCGAGACGCGCACCTCGAAAGTCGTCACGTTATCCTTTTCCACGCCCATGGGCGAAATCTTTGTCACCTTGCCGGTGAAAGTCTTGTCCTTGAACGATTCCACTTTAATCCGGGCGGGTTGTCCCAGGTACACCTTGCCGATATCGCTCTCGTCCACTTTGCCTTTAACGTAAACTTCGCTGGTGTCGCCAAGCGTCATCACCAGTGTCGCGGTGGAACCCAGCACCAGAATCGAACTCACCGCATCGCCAATCTCCACGTCACGCGACAGGACAATTCCATCCAGCGGAGACTCAATCGTGGTATAACCCAATTGCTCTTCCAGTTGCTTCAGGTTAGCCCGGTCCTGCGACACCTGCCCTTGCGCCTGACCAATCTTGGCCTGCAAAACCTGCAACTGCGCCTTAGCCACATTTTGCTTGTTCAGCGACATCTCGTAATTCTTCTCCGCATCGTCGAGCGCGGAAGCGGAAACAACTCCCTCCTTCGCCATACCCTGGGCGCGCACATATGCGCGTTTGAGCAGCGGGACGTCGGGACCCTCGGCGTCCACCTTGGCGCGCTCCAGGTCGGCGCGGGTGCCGTTCAAGCTGGCGCTCGACCCTTCCAATTGCGCGCGCGCCTGATCCACGCGAGCCTGAATCTCTTCGCGGTCGAGTTCGGCCAGAACCTGACCCTTCTTAACTTTGTCGCCGTAGTCAACGTAGAGTTTTTTCACAATGCCGCTGGCCTTGGACTTGACCTCCACCTTGGTGATGGGCTCGATCTTGCCGGTGGCGACCACACTCTTCGCCAGGTCTCCCTTCTCGACTTTGGCCAGTTTCGAAGGGTCGATCTTGGTGCCGCCGCTGTATGCAATCAGCGCGCCTGCAGCACCCAGAACCACAACTGCCGCCGCTATCGAGCTCCAGATAATGATTCGCTTACGCCGCTTTTTCCTGGCAGTGCCGTTACCATTGCCTTCCACAACCGCCTCCTGCTTCATTTCAAATCTCAGAACTGGCATTCACTTGTTGTTACGGGAGAACCACCGAAATAGTTCCCGAAAGATTCTCGCTTCGAGTAGAGACGCGGCAAGCCGCTTTTCTAGTCGCCGCCGTGCATCTGCTTAGACCGACGGACGACAAAAAAGAAAGCGATCATTTTCCGCTCTGATTGTACTGCCGTGAGCTCCCAATGCCCGCGATCCAGCTCCGTGGAATTTCGATCTCCCATCGATTATCCCTTTGGAATGTTAGAATTAGAATTCCATGATTGCATACGTGCTGCTGCGGGTGTTCGTCATCCTGCTCCTGGTGGCGGCCAATGCCTTCTTCGCCGCGGCCGAGTTTGCGCTGGTCAGCGTGCGCGAAACCCGCATCCAGCAGTTGATCGAAGCCCACCGCGCGGGCGCCCGCATCGTCCTCAAACTCCATCAGCAACTCGGCCGCGTCGTGAACGGCGTGCAACTGGGGATTACCGTCGCCAGCTTGACCTTGGGCTGGCTCGGCGAACCGGTTCTCGCGCGACTGTTTGAGAGCTGGATCGGAAGCATCCCGCACGCCACCCTCTACGCTCATGCCATCGCCGTCGCGGTCGCCTTTGTGATGATCACCAGCCTGCACGTCATCCTCGGGGAACTGGTGCCCAAATCGCTCGCCTTGCAACGGGCCGAGAGTGTCGCCCTGGCGGTCGCCGCGCCGATGGACGTTTTCCTGACCATCACCGGCCCCCTCACGATCGGCATGAGCCGCGTCGCTGGTTTTGTTCTGCGCGCCTTCGGCACCCGCGAGATCCGCCACGGCTCGGTTCATTCCCCCGACGAACTCAGGCTCATCGTAACCGCAGCCCGTACCTCCGGACAGCTCTCCTCGGCCCAGGAAGAGATGCTGCTCAATGCGCTGGAGCTGGACAACATTGCCGCCCGCCAGGTGATGGTGCCGCGCACCAGAATTTTTTCCCTGCCCGCCGACCTCAACCTGGACGAAGCCTTGGCGCGCGTGGTCGACGATCAGCACTCGCGCGTCCCCGTTTATGATCCGCAGCGCGGTCCCGAACACATTATCGGCGTCCTTTACGCCAAGGACTTGATGCGCTGGACGCGGCTGCGCCTCGCATCCGCCGCTGCCCTTCCCGCTGCCCAGCGCATTTCCCAGATGAAGATCGGCCAGGTTATGCACGATGTGCTGGTTGTGCCCGAAACCAAGTCCTTGCTCGAACTGCTCGGTGAATTCCAGCAACGCAAGCGGCATCTGGCAGTGGTAGTGGATGAATTCGGCTCCACCGCGGGAGTGATCAGCGTGGAGGATGTGCTCGAGCAGCTGGTCGGCCAACTGGAAGATGAATTCGACGTAGCTTCCGCGCAGCCCGCGGTTACAGACGCGAACGCCCCGCTCGTGCTCGACGGAGCCGTCAACATTCGCGATCTAGAAGCCCAATACGACCTGAAACTTCCACAAGACGAAGGCTTCGAGACTCTAGCCGGCTTTCTGCTTTCCAGGCTGCAAAAGGTGCCCGCTGGCGGCGAGGCGTTGGATTATGAAGGGCGCCGTTTCGTAGTAGAAAAAATGGACGGCCATCGCATAGCGACCGTTCGCATCGAGCCCGTGCCGGTGACGCAGCCGGCCACGGTGTCGCCGGCCCCAGTCGAGCGAGCCGGAGACTAAAGTAGTTACGCAAATTGGCAACTATGATATGAATTGTCGTCCTGAGCGAAGCGATGGACCTATGGATTCGATTGCGGCACCGGAATGCATAGGTCCTTAGCTTCGCTCAGGATGACAATTTAGTTCTGGCAACCCGATGCCGCGCTACATCATCTCCCGAGTGCTCTATACCCTGCCGGTCATCTGGCTGGTCGTCTCCACCGTCTTCCTCCTGATCCACTTCGTCCCCGGCGATCCCATTCAGCAAATGCTGGGAGAAGGCGCAGCCGCCGGAGACATCCAGGCGGCAAGACACGCCTACGGTCTCGACGTCCCGCTAGGCAAGCAATACCTGAATTACTGGCGAGGCGTGCTCCACGGAGATCTAGGCAAGTCGCTGCGCTTCAATCAGGCAGTTACCACGCTGATCGCAAAGCGCTATCCCTACACCCTGCAACTAACCCTGGCGTCATTATTCGTAGCGATTGTGCTCGCCATTCCCGCAGGAGTGCGTTCAGCGCGAAGACGCAATCAATGGGATGACCGCGCCCTGAGCGTGGTCAGCCTCTTCGGCCTGTCGTTCCCAAACTTTGCGCTGGGTCCGGTGCTGATCCTGTTCTTCGCCGTCAAGCTAGGATGGCTCCCCGTCTCCGGCTCTGGCAGCTTCGCGCATCTTGTGCTTCCCGCCATCACCATGGGCGGAGCGCTGGCCGCGATCCTGACCCGCATGGTGCGCACCTCAATGTTAGAGGAGTTAGGCCAGGACTACATTCGCACCGCCCGCGCCAAAGGCCTGCCTGAGCGCACCGTAGTCTATCGTCATGCCCTCCGCAACGCCATGATCCCAATTCTGACCGTCCTCGGATTACAATTCGGCGCCCTGCTAGCCGGAGCGATCGTAACCGAAACCATCTTCTCCTGGCCCGGCATAGGACGTCTCACCATCCAAGCCATCGGCAACCGCGACTACTATCTGGTGCAAGGATGCATTCTGGCGATCGGCCTGACCTATGTAGCCGTAAACTTTCTGACCGACCTGTTGTACTCGGCGGTGAATCCGAGGATCAGGCAGTAAACTCCGGACCAACCCCCAAACGACGGGTGCCCCATCCTTGCGCGTTCTGTGCGCAAGGGTGGGATTCCACGGAAGTGTCCCGCGTAGGATTGGTGTTGCACCTGGGTGGCGCAGCGCTTCAGCGCTGCGATAACAGGCTAGTTTGTCGCGATCGGCTTTAGCCGCTGCGGTAAGGCTGCGCAGCGGCAAGTAATTTCCCCGCACTCTGTCTTGGAGTCAGCAAAAATCCCACGCGGGAAACGACCGTGGAATCCCACCCTTCAAAAAACAAAGGGCGCCCTCCCTTGGGGCGCTAACCCGGGCCTGCTCACACCAACTCAACCACCACCCGCTGCCCCACCAGCGCCGCCGCCCGCTGCAAACTTCCCAGCGTAATGTCGCGTTTCGGATCGAGAATGCGATCGACCTGGGATCGGCTCGTCTTCAGCAACACCGCCATGCGCGCCTTGGAAATCTTTTTCTTCTTCATGGCTTTGGCGAGTTGCCAGGCCACGACCTCTTTGATAGCTTGCGCCTGTGTTTCCTCAAAGATGTTTTCGTTCTTCAAGAAATCGTCAATGCTTGATCCCATATTCCTCTTACTCATTGTTCCAACTCCTTTTGCCGCTTGCGCGCCAGCGTCAGATAGTCTGTGGGCGTTGCCCGTGTTTTCTTGAAGAATACGAGCTCAACCTTCCGCGGCGGTCTCACATCAGACATCGTCAAATGGTTCCAATACCACTGTACCACAAAAGGTACATGACGAGGCATCGCAAAATCTGACGACGCCTGACTTTTCATCACAAACGCCCGGTGCACCCCATCACAGACACCGACTCTGCAATGCGCCACAATGAAACAAGCCGCTGAACCGCAGATTTGATGGGAATGAAAAAAAGAGGCGAGCTAAGTCCTTATTCCCGAATATTTTGCAGGTAAGTCTTGTGGAATCTATATTTTAGCAAGAAATCGGGGGGGGGGGGGGGGGGGGTAGTTAAAAACGGACGCCTGCAAGCCCTCCTTGACGCATATATACATGAAAGCTATTCTGTATATACACCAAAATGAGGAGAATATTATGGCTGGGACCATGACGTCCATCCGCTTAGACACGCATCTGGCCGACGAGGCCAAGAAACTCCTCGGCGTAAAGTCCCGCACTGAAGCCGTCCATATTGCGCTTCGTGAGCTTGTCGCGCTGAAGCGATTCAAGGCCCTGATGAAGAAATACGAAGGCAAGCTCTCCTTCGCCGGCCTCGATGAGTGATAAGTGATGAGTGACGTCTTCATCCTCGACACGTCGGTTCTGGTCGACGACCTGCGCACGGGCCGCTATCGGCGGCGAATCGCGGCCTTGAGTGGGATCATCCGCAACTCTGCTGTCGTAATGGCCGAACTGTGGCGTGGAGTCGTGAAACCGGCGGAACGGGAGTTTTTGCGGGCCCTCGGCAGGAATCATCCCACGCTGACTCCCACGGAAAAGAATTGGCTGGAGTCAGGAGAGATACTGGGAGAAATTCGCGCGGATCGCGATTTTACCGGCGCTAAGCTGCGCGATCTGCATTTCGACGTGCTCATCGCACTCACGGCCCGCTCGCACGGTGCCTGCCTGATCACATCGAACCGCATCGATTTTGAAATGGTCGCGAGTTACCGTAAATTTCAGCTTGAGATATGGTAGTCGTGACGGATAATGTCCACTCTCGCCATCTCGCTCCCCCGTATAGCCCGCCACAACCCGCTGGCGGCCGTTGGAGTCGTGCTGGTCTCCATCTTCGTCTTCGCCGCAATCTTCGCGCCCTGGATTGCTCCGCAAGATCCAGCGCACATCGATCTCCCCAACCGCCTGCAATCGCCTTCGGCGCAGCATTGGTGCGGCACCGATGAACTCGGACGCGACATCCTCTCCCGCCTGATCTGGGGAGCCCGAATTTCTTTGTTCGTCGGCAGCAGCGTGGTGGCGTGTTCGCTTCTGCTCGGCCTCATCATCGGCAGTTTCGCCGGATACTACGGCGGCGGCATCGACCGCTTCGTCAACGTCGTGCTGATGAATGCCTTTCTTTCCTTCCCCGGCATTCTCATCGCCATCGCTTTCGTGGCCTTTCGCGGCCCCGGCATTTTCAACCTCATTCTCGCTCTCTCCATCGGAGGATGGGTTGGCTACGCCCGCCTGGTGCGTGCGCAGGTGCTGGCCGTGCGTGAACGCGAATTTGTCGAAGCGGCGCGGGCGCTCGGCGCCGGGGATTTCCACATCGTTACCCGGCACATCCTGCCCAACATTATTCAGCCGGTGATTGTGCAGGCAGCGATTGGCATGGCGGGCGCGGTTCTGGCCGAAGCAACCATGAGCTTCCTGGGATTAGGCGTGCCGCCGCCAACCGCAAGTTGGGGATCGATGCTCAACGACGCGCGCTCTCACCTCTTCGACGCTCCGCATCTCGTGCTCTTCCCGGCGGTGACGGTGATGTTCGCGGTGCTCGCCTTCAACTTTATCGGCGACGCGTTGCGCGATCTCCTTGATCCAAGATCAAGAATTGAAGCGGGGTTGTAGTGGCGCAAAGCAAGAGTTGTCACGGTACAAGACAAGAAAGTGTCATCCTGAGCGAAGCGAAGGACCTCTGTACTTGAACTCGCCAAGCATGAGATCCTCCGCTTCGCTCAGGATGACAACAGGTAAGAGCGCCTTGCTCCTCGAACGGCTAGGCCGCCTTGGGTTGCTGCGCTGCTTTACGCATTGTGGCGAGACGTCCCTGCGTCTGTTTCAAACGCTCAGGCGCTCCTGCGGAGGTCGCAATCAGTTTTTCCACGTTCCCGAAAATGCCGGGGTTCTGCGTCTTCTCTCGCAGCTCTTTGATAAATGGCTCAACCTTTCCGTAAAAAACAAACATCTCGCCGGCAAAACTGGGCTCCAGAAAGAGTTCTCGATTGAGCGCGCCATGCAACACAAAGGAAGCAGCCATCTCCCAGTATCCGCCCGCTTGACGTAGCCATGCATTCTCCTGGGTTCCTGACGCGGATGCGATTTTCACGATGTCGTCCGCGGAATCCGGCCAGAAACCGAGCCACCAGTTACGCGCTTTTCGCAGTTCAGCTTCGCGGCGCAGGTCATACAATTTCACAATCAGTTCGGCATCAGCGGTCGTCGGTGTACTAGACATTGCTTTTCTCCTGTCGAATGTTAAGGATTTGTTAAATCGTGCAACTCAGACGTGACGAGATCATTGATGAGCTAGCTGCCCTGGAGATTCAGCGAATTTGAAAATGTGATGTCCGCTAGCTGCTTTTCGGCGATTACCTTTCCCCTTCCACCGCGTCTAATTCAACGACACGAGATAACGGAACTTTTTCCAAGGCTGGTTCGTATGTACAAACATATGGAACTCGAATTTCAAGTCGAATGCTTGCATGACGTGGCGGTCGTGAACTGCTCGGGACGCATGGTCCGCGGAGCGGCGCTCGACGAATTTCGGCGCCGGATTGAGCAACTCGAACGTGTCCGCGTGCTGGTGCTTGATCTTTCCGAAGTCGAGCAACTGGATGCTGGCGGTTTGGGAACCCTGCTGCTGGTGCGTCGTTGGGCAATGCAGAACGCGGCGAAACTGAAGCTGGTGAACCCGCCCGTTTTCTTCCGGCGAATGTTGGAAGCCACGCACCTGAACTCGGCGTTTGAGATTTCTTCTCTGAAAGAAGCAATCTGCATCTTGCGGGCGAAGGAATGCTCATCGCCGCGCTACGCAGTCGCCTGAAGCGTCAGCCTCACGGGCGCGATGCGATATAATTCGCGCCCATGAAGCCTCCCTCCCGAAATACGCGTAGCGACAGCCGCCCTCGGCTGTCCAGCCGAGCAAAGCTCGGCAACGTCGATACCCTCACGGCCATTCACCGAGAATGACCCAACTAGCCCGCAAATTGCGCATCACCGACTACTTTTCTCTCGGCTGGGGAACGATGGTCGGAGTCGGCTGGCTGGTCGTCATGGACGATTGGCTGCTGCGCGGAGGTCCGCTCGGCGGCATTCTGGGTTTCGCGATTGGCAGCATTCTTCTGCTGCCCATCGGCTATGTGTACAGCAAGTGGGTAACGGCCCTGCCCGACGCAGCGGGCGAGATCGCCTACACCGCCAGCGTTTTCCCGCGGCCGGTCAGCTTTTACACCGGATGGATGATGATGCTGGCATACTTTATTGTCTGTCCGTGGGAAGCCGTGGCCGTCGGCCGCATCGCCGGTTATATCTTTCCCGCGCTCAATTCCATCGAGTTATACCGCGTCGCCGGAAAGCCGGTTTACCTGCCACACCTAGTTATCGGGCTCGCCCTCACGGCGCTGGTCACTGCGGTCAACTATGGTGGAATCCGGCTGAGCGCCACGTTTCAGAATTGGACCACCTTCGGTACGCTGGCACTGTTCGTGGTCTTCGTCGCAATTGGCGTTACCCACGGATCGCCCGCCAATTTCCCGCCTTTGTTTACGCATACTCCGTTCGTCTCCATCTTGCTGGTTCTGCAAATCGTCCCTTACTTTATGACGGGGTTCGAATCGGTGACCAAGGCGGCCGAGGAAGCCAATCCTCAATTTCGCTCCCAGGGATTCGCGCGCGCCATCTTTGCGGCAATCGTCGTCGGCGCCGTGTTTTACATCATTGTGATCGCGGCGGTGGGTTTCGTGGCGCCTTGGCGTACGCTGACCGGCGCACCATTCATGACGGCGGTCGCTTTCGAGCATGCCGTCGGCTCGCGCTACATCGTGAGCATCATCCTGAGCGCCGCCTTGCTTTCGCTCTTCAAAGTGTTCAACGGAAATTTTATCGCCGCCACCCGCTTGATCTTCGCCATGGGACGCCGCGGCCTGGTGGATACGCGCCTGGGCAGCGTGCATCCGCGGAATCAAACACCGGCCGCAGCCGTCGTCTCGGTTGGCGTCGCCACCGCTTTGTGCATATTTCTCGGCAGCGCGATTCTGGTTCCGATCTCCGAGGTGGGATCCGTCGCTTGCGCAACCGGATGGTTCGCGGTGTGCGCCGCCTATCTTTGCGTCGAAACCCGAGGGATGAGGCCACGAATCGCCGACCGCCTGATCGCTCTGCTAGGAGCATTGGTTGGTTTGGCGATGATACTGATGAAGTTTGCGCCCTTTGTGCCCGGACATTTCTCCGGCTGGGAGTGGCTCGTGCTCGGACTCTGGATTCTCCTGGGCACGTCGGTTGGCCGCCCGAGCGAGCTGAAGGCTGAGAGCTGAGAGCTACCCCTACGGCTTGACCGTCTTCGCGTCCGCTTCCGTACGCTTGGCCACGGTTCGACTGCCCGGCGCGATGTGCGGTTTGGCGAGCGTCCCAGTGAGTGTCCACGATTGTTCATCGCCACGCGTCAGCCTGAAGTCGAGGCCGCCGCCCGAGGAAGCCGTTCCGCTCACCTGATAAATGCCATCGTGCGATTCCAGTCTGCCTTCCGCGAGTTCCCAAACTCCTTTTTTCAGACGCAGTTCTCCCGCGAACCTGTGCACCGGCAGAGGCACGGGCGAGCCCGGAATTTCAACATGTGGCAGACTGCCGTTCCGCATCACGAACTGCAGCTTGCCGTCGGAGCGCGCCAGCAGCTCGCGAAAGTTGTCGGCGGATCCTTCCACCTCGAACTTCCCGTCGGCGGTTCCGGTAATCCACGCGCCGTTCATCGCATCGCTCACCACATCGCCGGTGGTACCGCTCGACGTATCACTCGTCGTATCCCTCAACGTGACGTTCGATAACGCGCCCACCTGCGCCAGGGAAATGTCTTGTAGCGTGCCGGCGCCGCGATACCGCAGGGTGGGCGCCTCGTGAGCCGAGGCGTCATCAGTCGATGCGACACGATTCGAGACATCAATGATCCAATTTCCCTGATGTGTGCCCTGCAAAAGTTGCGCGCGCAGACCAGTCAATGTGATCTTCCCTCGATCCACTTCCACTAGCGTCGCCAGTTGTGTGGCGACCGCCTTTTTCAATCCGAACTGGCCGAGATGCAGCTTGCCGTGCGCCTGAATCGCAAGCAGCGGCGCGAGGCCCAGCGTGTCCGAGCCGGAATTGGAATTCAAGATGCGGTACCACGGGCGTTTAGCGGGTCGCGGCGCGAACCATTCGGCAAGATCTCCGGTCGAGAGCTGATCGGCCGTGAGATCGAACTGGAATACACAGTTCGGAGCCGCGCCCGAAGCCGCGCAATGACGAGGCGCTGTAATCCCGCCGCTCCAATGCGTGTTTCCAACGCGCCCGGAAAGTTTCTGCATCACCACCGCATCTGGAGCGAGCGACACGGTGGCTGAACTGATCTCAATCGGCGTGTTCAGGCCGCGCATCTCGGCGCGCACGTTGCGCAGCTGGGCGGTTCCCATGGCAGTCGGAGCCGCAAATCCCTGCCAGGGCCCGGAGATGCTCACATCCAGCTTAGCCTCGCCCGCCGCCGCCGGGCGCGCTACCGGCAGGCCCAAAACATCCTCCAGCCGAAACAGGTCTTTCAGTTCGACGTCGCCGCGCAGAAAAAAACGATAGCCGGAAGCGGAAATCCACCCGCCCGCGTTCATCGGAGTGGAGGCGTTCATCGCCAGCGCGACCGGCCCGATCCGCAAGTGAGGTTCATCGGGCTCCTGGTCTTTTTGTCCTGCCTTCGGACGACCGGGCTTGGCACCTTGCGAAGTCCCATTTGCTGGCAGGGCCAGCGGAATCGTGCCCAGGTCAATTTCATGTTTTCCCGAGTTCCCGGCATTCGCATGCCATGACATGCGCACGTTGGATGCGGACCCCGTGCCGGTCCATTGCGGCAACAATCCGTATCGTGCGTCCTCGGGAACGGAAGGTCCGTTGCGCGCGGCGTGGAACTCAGCATTCAGCAGTCCGCTAGCCGCAAGGTCGCCGGGCACTTGCTTTTTCACCTGCCGCAGCAATCGCACCGCGGAAGTCAGCGGCACCTGATCGATCGCCAGTGTGAGGTCGTACACAGGCACTGGTGTGGCTACCGCGAAACCTCCCTTCAGGCTGAGCATCCCGCCGTTGACCGGTGATTCGCAGAGCAGGTCGCCTACTGTGTTTGTGGACGCGCTGTATTTTCCCGAGCAAGCGGCTGCCAGACGCACGTTCTCGCTGCTGGGAATGTCGTAGCGATGGAAATCTTCGATCGCGGTCTCACTCTCGATCCGCAGCGCTTCCGGAGTGCCAGACAGGTTCGCCGTGAAATTTACTCCGCCGCGCCACCCCCGGTCTTTGCCGCTCAGCAGTTTCGTGATCTGCCCGAGTTGCCCCTTCTGCCACTGCATGGTGAGCTGCACCGGCGTCAACCACAAGCTCTGAGCGCGCTGCCAGGTTGCATTGATCTGCACCAGCCCGGTGTCGGTGAGATTAAAATCCGTCCGCACGGGCTCGGCCTTGATGCGCGCGGCCCATGAATTCTCGGAGTCCTGCCAGAGCGCCACGTCGGCATTCATCAGCGCGTAGGACTTCTTTGTCTGGCCCAGTTTGAAATTAACGCGAGCATTGCTGGCCTCGAGATAGGGGAACGCGGGGCGGCGCTCGGATGCGGGTTTCTCGGTAGGAGCCGCGGGAATTTGCGCGTTGCGCTCCAGCAGGCTTGCGAGATTCCAGCGGCCCTGGTCATTGTGCACCAGGTTAATGCTGGGCTCAGTTGCGCTGAGCGTGGCTATCTCGATTCGTCCGCGGAACAGGGAACGAAATCGGATGGGGGCGGAAACTTCCTGCGCGCGGATCATGGGCTCCGCGCTGAACGCGGGATCGTCATAAATGACGAGCCCCTCAAGATCAAAGCCCGGCCGCGGCAGAAGACGCAAGCGCACGTTGTCGAGCGTCACACGGCGGCCGAGAGCGCTTCCGATGGAACCGGCAATCCGGTTTCGCAAGTGGAACACGGCCGGCCGGAACAGAAACAGGATCAGCACGAGAGCCGCGACCGCAGCCGCCCCGCGCCTGGAGCGCAGGAACTTCACCGCACGATCCTGAGCGTGCGCGACCAGCGCGTTTGATCAAAGAAGTGAATGATGATGTGCGCGAGGAACCCCATCCGGTCGCTCGCGCTGCGCATCTGGTACTGATCGGCCGGTGTAATAAATGACCAGTAAATGAACATGGGCCGCCCGATCACGTTCTTCCGCGGAATGAATCCCCAGTAGCGGCTGTCGTAACTCACGTCGCGGTTGTCGCCCATGGCAAAGTAGCTGTCCGGAGGCACGACGATATCGCCGCCCTGGATGTGCGAAGGCTCTTCCTTCTGCCACTCTTCATTTCGCACTTGAGCATCGTCCGATGGCGGCACCGCTGGAAAGTTGTCGCGGTACTCCCGGTAGAGGTCGTAGCCTTCCCGTGCATATCTGTCTTGGTGCAGGGCATACGGCTCAACCAGCTTCTCGCCGTTGCGATAGACGACGCCATCCCGCAAATGAATGCGATCGCCCGGCACGCCTATGATCCGCTTCACCACGAACAGACCCTGTTCCTCTGGCGACAAAAACACCACAATGTCGTTGCGACGGACATCGCGATAGGGCAGCAGCGGCCCCATCCAGCGTGTTGGCGCAGCGAACTGCTCCCGGTTCACGAACACGTGATCCCCGATGAGCAGAGTGTCTTCCATGGAACTGGAGGGAATCTCAAACGCCTGCAGCACAAACGTGATGATGAACAGGCCGGTGACCAGCACTCCTGCCAGCGACGCCAGGAATTCAACCGTGGTCTCGCGAGGCTTCTCGTCCACCGATTCGTCCTTGCCGTTCTTATCAACTATGACTTTTTCTTTTGTCGGCACCTTAGTTTTCCGTTCAAGAGGATTTCTTACTGCCCATCTTCATCAGCGAACTTAATCGCCGCATCTTCCCATGTCGTTAGTCGCTGGTCGTTAGTCGTTCGCGAGTCCTTCTTGCTAACGACTAACGACCAACGACGGTCGACCTTCAGTGCACCAGCCGGAACGTTCGCTCCCAACGCGTGATCTGGAACACATGAGTCACCGCGTAAGCAAGGTGATAAAGTCTATCACCCACGGTTGGCGATCCGGGAAGATCGTTGTTCAAATTTCCCGACGACCAGTAAATTAAAAGCGGGCGCCCAATAATATTGTCGCGCGGCACGAATCCCCAGTAACGGCTATCCTGGCTGTCATCGCGATTGTCACCCATCACAAAATAGTGGCCTTCGGGAATGA
Source organism: uncultured Acidobacteriaceae bacterium (assembly GCA_963747545.1). Classification (GTDB taxonomy): domain Bacteria; phylum Acidobacteriota; class Terriglobia; order Terriglobales; family Acidobacteriaceae; genus Acidiflorens. Next base: position 146,625 of record CAVVFQ010000008.1, read on the forward strand.
TCAACTGGTGGTCTTCCACCAGTTTCGGCATTTCTTTCCACCATTTCGCATCCACTGCGTAGTCGGGAGATTCGGTGCGCGGAAAGTCGTCGCGATAGGAATTGCGCACCGCCGTGATGTACTGCGCATAAGGCTCCTCGACCGGAGCGCCGTTGATGTAGACCCGTTTGTTGATGAGCCGCAGCCGATCTCCGGGCAAGGCCACCACTCGCTTCACGAAGTCCTGCGCGGGGTTTACCGGATAATGGAAGACGACAATGTCACCGTGCCGGATCTTGCGATAGGGCAGCAGACGGTTCCACCCCGTCACGCCGCCTCCGAAGCAGAATTTATCCACCAGCAGGTAGTCCCCGACCAGCAGCGTGTGCTCCATGGAGCCCGAGGGAATCGTGAATGCCTGCAACAGGAAGGTAACCACAAAAATGGCGGTCACAATCGCTCCTGCGACCGACTGAACGGCCGCGGGCCAGTCACCCACGGAAATCTTCTCGCTCCACGACATAATTCTTCATTCTTCTGTAGAGACGGGGCTTGCCCCGTCTCCTGCGTGCCGCGTTCCGAATGTCGCGGTCGGTCAGAGATGCGGCAAGCCGCGTCTCTACAGAAATTAGATGCCTTACGACGACCCGCTGGCGTCCCTCCCACCATTCGACTGTCGCGCACCCGGCAACGTGGCCAGATGCTCCAGAACTTGCCTTGCTGCTTCCTGTTCTGCCCGCTTCTTGGTCGCGCCCTGGGCGCGTCCCACTATTTGTCCCGTCGCAGGTTGCCCCAGCGCAGGTTCCGGCAGTCTTACCTCGACGGTGAAGGTCTTCTTGTGTTCAGGACCTTCCTCCTTCACCAGCGCGTAAACCGGCTGCGGTCCTCCTCTGGCCTGCAACGCCTCCTGCAACGCGGACTTGAAATCCATCACCGGCATAGCACTGGTTTCCAGCTTCATGTGCGCCAGTTCCGGCTCCACGATCACGCGCACAATGAAGTCCCGCGCCACCGGCCACCCGCCGTCGAGATAGAGCGCCGCCAGGATCGCTTCCAGTGCGTCCACCAGTAGACTTGCCTTGTTGCGGCCGCCGCTCTTTTCTTCGCCGCGACCGAGACGCATGTAATGGCCAATCTCAAGTTGCTCAGCCACCCGCAGCAGATGTCGTTGCCCGACCAGATGTGCGCGGAGCTTCGAAAGTTGCCCTTCCTGGAATTCGGGGAAGCGATGGAAGAGCGCCTCGCTGGTGACCAGCCCGAGCACGGCATCTCCTAAGAACTCGAGATTTTCGTTATCGCCGCTCGCTCCGATGTTAGACGATCGAATGCCGGACGATCGACTGCCAGTCGATCCGCTGCCCGACAATCCGCCGTCCGCGCCCAGCGCCTCCACCTCGCGCGCTTGCGAGCTGTGAGTAAGCGCCTGCTCGATCAGTTCCCGGCGCTGGAAGCGATAACCCAAGCCTTCTTCCAGCGCCATGATTTCGCGTGACTTCATTTTGTTTTTATTTTTGCAGAGACGCGGCTTGCCGCGTCTGAGAGACGAGGCAAGCCTCGTCTCTACAGCAACGGCCGTCAGTTCTTCGGAGGGGCCTGCGGTTGCGGGGCCGGAGCCGGAGCCGGGGCCGCGGTCGGAGCTGGAGCCGGAGCCGGTGCTGCGCCTCCAGTAAGCTGTTGCAAGCGGTCGCGTTCCCGGCGCGCCGCGCTTCCAACCACGCTGGTTTCCTCTTTCTGCGTGAGTTCCACGGCGCGGTTAGCCACCTTGAGCGCTTCCGGATATTTTTGCTGCTTATCGAGTGCCAGCGCCAGACGGAGGATGACCACTTTATCCGGGTCGATGGCGTATGCGTCGATAGACTTCTGCAGATCCGCCTCCGCTGCGGCGTAATTCTCTTTCTTGAACTCAATGGTGCCGATGATCGAATACGCCTGCGAGCGCAGAAGCCCCTTGTACATGTCAATTCTTTCCTGCGGCGTGCCCGCCGGCACTTGGACGTCCGTATCGACCGTCTGCACGGCCTTCTGTGCCATCGCGATCGCTTCTGCGTAGCGCTGATCTTTGTCGATATCGGTGTCGCGCGTTTTCTCGGCGACCACCTCGGCAACAGTTACCAGAGCCTCGGGATCGTCCGGGTCAAAACTGAGCACCTTGCGGCCCATGGCCTCGGCTTTATCGGCGTTGTTGGCGTTCTGGTAGAGGCGCATCGTGTTCTTATACAGGAGCACGCGAACTTCGCTGTCCGGGAACTTGGTGGCAAAATCGTCCGCCGCCTTCTCCATCGTGGCCGGGTCGGGGCTTGCCGCCGCCGCCTTCCACGCATCAAACTCGGGCTGCGTCTTGGTTTGCGGTGGACGCTTTGCCGCTGGCGCCGCCGCCGCACCCGCCGCTGTCGCCGCTGTACCCGTCGTCGCACCCGTCGCCGGTGCTGCCTGCCCGGCCGCTGGCGGCGTCTGCTGTGCGCTGCTCTGCGCCCCGGCCCAAACCGCGACGCTCATTATCCCCAGACCCACTATTCCTAAAATGACTGCTGCTCGCTTCATGCCTGTCTCCCGTAATGCAAAATTTTGGACGTCAGATTTCATCCCGTGGCGACAGCCGTCCTCGGCTCTCCGCCTTTACTCGGGCTGCTTCGCTACCGGAGGCTCATACGGCTGTTCCAGTCCTCGTTGCGCTGCCAACTTCGCCTCGGGAAGCGTTCCATTGGCTGCACTCAATGCCGCCCGATACTGATCCACCGCAGCGAACCGGTCCTCCCTTAAATCAAAAATCCGGCCCAGATAAATATGCGACCACGCGATCACCTTCGGTTCATGCGCCGTTTGCAACGCCTGTTCAAAGTACTTGCGCGCGCCTTCCAAATCTCGATTCTGGGTGGCCACTTGCGCCAAAATGAAGAGCGCGCGTCCCGGATCCCCGGTCTGCTCATCGAGCGCCCGCTGCGCCAGTCTCTTCGCCGTTTCCGGGTCGCCCGCCGCCAGCCGGCGCTCCGCACTCAGCAGCAGGTGCTCGTTCTTGTTACCTGTCTGATGCAGTAGCTCCGGAGCTGCGGCGCTTGCGAACTCGATCAGCGATGCCCGCTTCATTTCCTTCCCCACCTCAATCGAGCCCAGCAGGCCCGCGTAGGCATTGCGCATGCCCGCCGGATCTTTCTCAAATCTACCCAGCGCATCATAGAAATAGGGCGTCAGGATGTACCCCTCCTTGTCCGCTTCCTCGATGCTCTTGACCCGCTCCGCCTCCGGAATCTTGGCCATTCGTTCTTCAATCGCCCGTATCAGGCATTCCGTAACCAAAAGAGAGATATTGCTTTTGAACGCATCATCCATCGGGGCGTTCCCGACCGTTCCGAGCAAGGGCTCCAGCCGTTTGAACGAGTCGCCGTTTTTCAGCGCCAGCGCATCCAGAAGGTAATGCAGGTACGTGTGCCGGATCTGCTGCAGCTTAATCGATGTCCCCGCCGTCGGTGAAATCACGACGTAGTAATTCGCCGCATAGTTGCGCGCGTTCGTCTGCCCCGGCGCGCCCATCGCATCCAGATACACGGTGAACTCCCGCCCCAGGTAGCCCGCCGACGGATACTTCAAATAGATCTCGGTGTCGAACGTCATCTTCGCCAGCGGATAGTGATAGACCTCGGTCAACTCCTGATAGCGTGCACGATGCCGCTCCCAGATAGCATGCAACCCGATCTTTTCGTAGAAGGCCTGCATCAACGGCACCATGCCGGCCACCGTTTCCGCATCGGGCGGCATCTCCGCCTGCTTCACCTTGAGCGCGAAAGCCGGAGGATCCTCCAGATAAAGCGCCAACGACACATACTGCGACAGGTCGCGGCTCGGCTCCGACGTCTGGTGCTGCCGGTAGAACAGGCACATCGGAGCGATCACTTCCTGCGCCCCGGCCGTATTCTCCACCGCCTTGGCAACTTCCGACCGGATCTGGGTGCGCAGCGGATCGGAAACGCTCAACTCCTGGTCATAGCCGCAGGTGTTGATCGCGGTCAGCACGGTAAACAGCGTCTCGCTGGTTTCGAGCGCAACCTGCGTCTGGTTCTGCCCCCAACTGGACGCCACACCCAGCCCCGCCGCCAGGCTCAAAGCGAACCCCAGTCGAACGAATTGTGACAGGAATGTCCTTCTGATCTCAGGCATAGACGCAGGAGCTAGAAACAGTGTACGAACTGGTCAATTCGCGGTCAAACCGATAGTGGGCCAGTTTCCGCAAAACCGGAATCAGTCTCCAAATTATCCGATTGCCCTTTTATAAAGCCCGTCATTCCGGCGGCAGTGGCCGTCCCTGGATGTTCCAGGAGATGTGATGGACGGCGCCATTGGTGGCGAGGATGGCCGACTTGCCGGGAGCGAACGCTAGACCGACCAAGCCCTGGCCGGAGACTTCGAGGTTGGCCTTTCCTTGAGGAGTGATCTTTACGATGCCGCGTTTTCCGCCGAGAGAGGCGGCGACATAAATATTGCCCTCGACATCCAGGGCCAGGCCCTGCGGACGCCCCAGACCGCGGTAGAACACCGACACGGTTCCGTGCGGGTCGACCTTGTACACGCAATCGAAACTGGAGGTGCTCGGGCCAGTGACGAACATATCTCCATGGGGACCGAAGGCGATGTGATAGGCGGAAACACTCGGCTCCAGCGTGGCGAAAACGAAAATCTGCCGGTCGCGGGCGATCTTGAAAATAGTTCCGCTGCGGTCGCCGACGTAGAGATTCTCCGCGGCATCGAAGGCAATGCCGGTCGCCACCCCCATGCCTTCGGCGTAGGTGGACATGGTGCCGTTCGGCGCCACCTGGTACACGGCCTCGTCATGCCGCGAGGAAACGTACATCTGGCCCTGGCGGTCGAAGGCAATCGAGGTGGCGTTCATCATGTCGCTGAGAAACGGCTTCACGTTGTAGTTCGTATCGATCTTGAAGATCGCGACTGGAACTTTTTGCCCGCGCGATCCTGAAAAAGTCACGTAGATGTTGCCATCGCGATCAATCGCGGGATTGGTAACCGGATGAAGATTATCGGCAACCGGCACCGCAACCTTAATGGAATGCGGGTTGCTGATATGGCCGCCGGCGCCCGCTCCGCTCGTACTCACGTCCGTGCTCACCGTGACCGTGCCCGAGGTCGCGCCTTCGGGCACGCGGGCCACCACGAAATCGTCGGAACTGATTAGCACCGAGCCTTCGATCTCGCCGAAGTGCACGCTCGGACGGCGCAGTTCGGGCGGACGCAAGCCCTTCCCCATGATACGAACCTCGCCCCCGGGCAAAGCGAAACTCGGCGCAACCGCTTCGATGTGCGGCTTGCCGTTGACGTTCTTCTTTCCCAGCAGGCGGTCGGAGATGCTCATGAATTTGTTCCGGCGGAGAGCCCGGTTATCTGATTAAGGTTATGCGATTAAGGTCATGTGACTAACGACTACTTCGTTAGAACTCCAAAGTGCAACAAGAGATGCATGACGATGAGCGCGTAGATCCCCGCTCCCAGGTCATCCACCACAATGCCGGTGCCCTCGGGCAGACGCTCCAGTCGCCGAATCGGAAACGGCTTCCAAATATCGAAGACACGGAAGAGTATAAAGCCCGCGAGAAAGGTTTTCCAAGCCAACGGGACAGCGATGAGTGCGACCAGTTGCCCCGCAACTTCGTCAATGACCACGAATTGCGGGTCCTTCAACCCAGAGGATCGCGCGACCAGCGTAGCGGCGGGGATCCCGATCAGCGTAACAACCGCGGCCGCGACGATCGTGGCCCAGGTCCGGCTCGCGGCCGGTATTCCCGAACTTGCCAATGCCAACAATATGACCGTGGCTAACGATCCCCAGGTGCCGGGGCCAGGTCTAAGGCGTCCCGCGCCGAAGAAAGTCGCAACCAGCGTGGCCCAGATAGGAGGACGAGACGACGCCGCGCCGCTCATGTAGCGCCGCCGTCCTCGGCGGCAGTCGTGCGGGCATCCCGCCCGCACACCCAAACCCACTTCCAATCCTTCAGTTTTGCCTTAGCCGGATTCTCCGCCACATACCGAATAGCCCGTTCGAACTCCTCCTCGTGTCGAATGAGGTGGTCATAATACTCCCTCTGCCAGAAAACTCCGTGTGATCCTAGAATCCGATTTGCATGCTTGGAACTGAACGATTTCCAGGAATGTAACACCGTCGCCAGAGTCGTTCCCGTGAAGAATCGAGCCACGACATGCACATGGTTCGGCATGACGCACCATGCAAACAGCCGATAGCGCTTCTCATCAAAGTAGCGCAGCGCATTGGCCACTTCCTCTGCGATTGCGAAATTCCGCAAATGGCAAGCGCCCGCGCCGCTATCGAGAAAGCGTTCAATCACGGGAGAGGAGAGCCGCAGGATTTTCCGGTGTTCGTCGGAACTTAGCGCCCGCCCGAGCTGAGCAGCGGTCGCCATGATCGACTTCCGTTCGGATTCAATACGATCCAGAACGGATTGGGGTAGCGAATCCGCCAGCCGGAACGTTATGAAGTAGGTGGCGCTGTCTTTTTCCCAATGAGGAAGTCTGCCCCGATCGCGGATTGTGACATCGCCGAAGCGTGGGCGGGACGCCCCCATAACAGCCGGCGGGACGCCGGCGCTACGGTGGAAGAGGACGTCGCAGCCTGTCGTAGCGCCTGCGCCCTCGGCGGCAGTCGCGCGGGTATCTTGCCCGCGCACCGGCTCAGGCGGCAGTACGGTTGCGGTTTTGGGGGCGGCTTTCACGACTGGTCTTCCTGGTCGTCGGGGCTGTCTTGCCGGACCGCTTCGTCGGCGTCAGCAACCGGCGATGAAATCACGTACCCGCCGCTCGCCCACTTGCCAAGATCGATCAGGCGGCAGCGGTCGCTGCAAAAAGGAAAGTCGGCGTCAGCGGTCTTCGTCGGCTTTTTGCAGATCGGGCACCGAAGTTTGATGGTGCGCTTTCGTGGCATAAGCGAATTGCAGAAGTCAGAGGTCAGATCGTAGAGGGGAGAACATCTCTGCTCCGGTTGGTTTTAACCTCCGCAATCTCACCTCTAACCTCTGACCTTAAACGATTTCCGCCACTAAATCATAATCGTGCGCCGCGGTGATGCGGCAGCGATAAAACTCTCCCTCTTTCGGCTCATTTCCCTCGGGATAATCGTTCACGAAGACTTTGCCGTCAATCTCCGGCGCGTGCATCGCGGTGCGTCCTTCGAGCAGAAGGTCGGACTCCGTCGAAGTCCCTTCCAGCAGCAAATCGAATTCGCGTCCAATCAGCGATTTCTTCTTTGTCCGGCTGATCTTCTTCTGGATCGACATCAGCGACTTGCGGCGGCTTTCGATCTCGCGTGAGGAAAGTTTCTTGCCATGATCGAAGGCGCCTGCGCCTTCCTGGTCTGAGTAGCCGAAGGCGCCCATCCAGTCGAAGGCGGCGTCTTTCACAAAGCCGCAAAGCTCTTCGAATTCTTTTTCGGTTTCGCCCGGGAAGCCGACAATGAATGAAGTCCGCAAAGTAACATCCGGAATCACGCGGCGCATCTTCTCGATTGAGCGCAGGAACAGGTCGGCGCCGCCTCCACGCTTCATGCGCTTCAGAACCGTAGCCGAGGCGTGCTGCAAAGGCACATCCATGTAGGAACAAATATTGTCGTGAGCGGCGATGGTCGCGAGCAGCCGCCCTGTGATTTTGTTCGGATACGCGTAGAGGAAGCGAATCCACTGCAGGCCTTCCACTCCCGCGAGTTTCTCCAGCAGCAGAGCGAGACCGTCTTTCAGTCCCAGATCTTCGCCGTAGCAGGTGGTGTCTTGTCCGATGAGCGTAATTTCGCGCACGCCCGATTGCGCCAGACGCTCGGCTTCGGCGATAACCGATTCGAAACGCCGCGACCGGAACTGCCCTCGAAGCTGTGGAATGATGCAGAAGCTGCACGGATGATCGCAGCCTTCGGCAATCTTGATATAAGCCGAGGATCGCGGCGTGGTCAGCACGCGGGGCGTGTGGTCGTCGTAAAGATAGTTGGGCAGATCGGCAACGGCGCCATCCCATGAATCGCGCGCGAAGCGTCCTTGTCCGCGGCGATGATCGCCCTCCGGCCGCGAGGTCGCAATATTCGAGGTCGAGAGATTCGACGTCAGAATATTAAACGGAGACGGTGCGCGCGGTGTTTCCGCGACTCCGGCAGCCGCGAGAATTTTCTCCAGCTCGCCGGTGCCGACGACCGCGTCCACTTCCGGAATGTTCTTTCGAATCTCATCGCGAAAACGCTCGACCAGGCAGCCGGCCACCACCAGTCGCTTCGCCTTGCCGCCGGTCGTTTTGTGGCGCGCCATTTCGAGGATGGTATCGATTGATTCCTGTTGCGCGCTGCCGATAAACGAGCAGGTATTCACCACGATGACGTCGGCGTCTTCCGCGTCGGGAGTTAGTTCGGCGCCCGCCTGGGCCAGCATGCCCATCATGACCTCGCTGTCGACCAGGTTCTTGGGGCAGCCCAGGCTCACAAAACCTACCTTGGCCGGAACCGGCCCCGAACTCGCGGATATGCTTTTCTCTATGGGCATCGTTACAGGCAGATCAGAAATGATCAGCGGGGAACAGGCGCTATAACGATTCTAGCATCCTGCGCGCGCACCTCGGAACCCGGACGCTTGAACCGGCACCAAAGAGAATACGTCATCTTTTCCGCCGATCCGGGCTACCCGTGCTAATCTTATTGAAACAAAACTACATTCCTCAATACCGGAGGAGAGATGTCGGCAAAACGTCTCGCGGTTTTACTTGTGCCATTTTTACTTCTCGTGTCCGGCGCTTTCGCGCAGGTGAACGAGCTTTCCGCCACGGTGGGGGTAACTTTCGTCAGCACACAAACCGTGCCGAGTACTGGTTTCCCGATTCATTTCGGTAACGCGTCGGGCACCGTTGTGGCCGATTATGCCCGACTGCTCATGACGCGCAAGATTTTCGGGCTTTATGCGGAATTGCCTGTGGCCATTGTTGCTCCAATGAACCTGAATTACTACTACGCTACGGTTCCCAAGGACATCTCAGCCCTGTTCGTCACTCCCTCGGTGCGGGTGAACTTTTTTTCCGCCGATTCGGTTACGCCCTGGGTGAGCGTGGGCGGCGGCTATGGCCTCCTTCGGCCATCCTCAAATCTGGAATACAACAACGGGCCCAACCCTGGGAGCAACTCTAATTCTGGTGTACTCCAGTTCGGAGCAGGGCTGGATGTATGGGTTTGGCATAGTTGGGGCTTTCGCTTCGAAGCGCGCGATTTCTACTCCGGAAATCCCGACCTGAATGTTGTTACCGGGCGCAGTCGGCAGCATAACTACAACGTCGGAGCCGGCGTCGGCTACCGGTTCTAGCCGGCAGCGGTGTGCTCCGGCGTTTTTTCCAGACCCCCGGTTTCGGCGGCAGTAATCTCCTTGAAAAGCTCGGGTAAACTTCGGGCGTCGTCTACCGACTCGCCGAAGCGTGCGGATTCGTAAGCGCGCGTAAAGCGGGCGACTTTCTTCTGCAGCGCCGCTTCCTGAATGGCCGCCACAAAATCCAGCGGAGTTTGCGACGGCGATTTGCGCCAGCCTAACCGTGCCATGCGGCCCACCATGCGGTCATACCAAAGAGCAGCCGATTCACGCGGGGCGCGCTCCGGATGCGCTCGCAGATCACGAGCACGGAGCCCGCCCACCACCCGCCTCAGATTGAACAGAGCAATCAGCCCCGCCGCGATCGCGGCAACTCCGCCCAGCCATCGCTCCGGAAAATTGACGATGTGCTGGTGCGTGCGCCGCGCCAACCGCAGCAGATCACGATACCAATGCCAGATCCACTGGCGAAATTCGTCATAGAACTGCCGGCTGCCGGTAGTCGCATCCTTGCCCAAAGCACGCTGGTGGCTGACGTCATAGTTGATGATCCATTCGCGCCAGAACGATGCCGCTGCATCTACGTAGAGCTGCATCCGCGACCACTCGGTCCGCGTCGACCCGCTGCCTGCCGGAGTTGGATCAAAACTGATCCAACCGGAACCGGGGAAATAAGCCTCAACCCACGAATGGGCGTCACTGGCCCGTATCACATACTGGCCGGTGAGATCGTTGTATTCGCCGCCGCGGAATCCCGTAACCATGCGCGACGGGATGTGCAGCGCGCGCAGCATCACCGCCATCGAACTGGCGAAATATTCGCAGTGACCATGCTTTCTCTCGAACAGGAAATTGGCCAATGGGTCGCGCGGCAGAGTGCGGGGCAGTTCCAGCGTGTATCCGAAGTGCGAGGATAGATACTGCTCCACCGCAGCCGCCTTTTCATAGTTGCTGGGAGCTTGCGCTGTAATTTCCTCCGCCAGCTTCGGAATGCGACTGTCGAGCGGCGGCAGTTTCAGGTACTCGTCCATACCTCCGGGCGCGGTGTTCGCCGCCAGACGAAGCTCGTCACTGTCGATCTCGGCCAATTGCGACTCGGCTTCGTACCGATTGATGGGATGGTCGGCATCGAGATCGTAGACCGCTCCCCCGGCGTCCATACTCACATGCCGGAAATTTCCAGCGAGACTCTCGGGTCGGTCAGCCAGGAAAAAAACGTTGGTTCCAATCGGCTCCATCAGCACGCGATAATGAATCGATCGGCTCGCCACCACCGGCCGGCCCCGCGGGTCCGCCGCAGGCGCCAGACTATAGCTCCCATCCGCGGACGGTCGCAGCACGGTTTGCCCAAACGAATTTGACCAGGCGCTGCCGTCAAAATTGCTGAGCGCGACGCCACGCCACTTGAGGTCGTAAGCGCCTTGCAGATCGTTCTGAATCTCGATGTGCATGACGACCGCGCTGGACTGCTGAATCTGGCCGATGCGGCCTAGTTGTATGCGATCCGTGAAACCAGTCGAAACATCGCTCGTCGGAGTGTAAGCGCTGAGGTAGCGTGAAGAAATCCGGGGAAGAAAGAAGAAGATCAGGAAACTGCCAGCCAGAATCATCAGCATGAGCGCCGGGGCAATCGCCAGCAGCGCGTAGGCCATGCGCCGGTTTTGAGAAGTAATGTCCGGAGAAGTGACGCCCGGAGAAGTAAGGCGCGGCGAAGTAAAACCCGGAGCGGAGTCGCCTGGACCCTGTGCGGGCGTTTGCTCTGCGGCGACCGAGTGCCGCATCTCCATCAGCACAAAAGTGATGACCGCAACCAGCAGGAAGCCGGCAAAAGAAAACAAGAAGACACTTCCGACCGTGAGCACGGCGGCCGCGAGCACCATCCCAAACGCAAGGGCCGCGAGCATATAGTGGTCGCGCGTCCTCTGTAACGAGAACAGCCGGACGACGATCAGGAAGAGCACCAGGTGAACGACAGCTCCCAGAAAGCCGCGTGAAACGAAGAAGTAGTCGGCAAGAAAGACGAATACGTAAATCAGCGTCAGGATATTGGTCCAGCGCTCCACGATTACAAACTCACGCCGCGTCAGCAACTGGAATCCGCGAAGCGCCAGCGCCAGCCCCACCAGAATCACCGCCGGCAGATCCAGCCCTCCGGTCGAAGCCAGAGTGCCGAAGCCAGTGAGCACAAGCAGGTAAAGTGCCACATTAAAGTAACGCTCGATCGCACTGGCCATCGTGGTCGTCGCCAGAGTAAGCCCGCTCGGGTTGTTTTGGACATCAGTCACGATCAGCCTCTATTCTTGGCGAAATCAACGCGGAAGGGAAGTGTCCGGGGTAACTAAGGATGGGGTAACAAGATGGGGTCACAAGATTGGACGGAGTTTGGATGTTCCCAACCGCACGGCATCATTGAGCGAAACTTCACCGACGGCCACTGTTTCTACGTCTGGGAAAGCTTCCCCTGCGAGGTGACTGAGAACGTGACCTGGTGGCATCTCGAGAAACAGGCGAAAGCCTAACTCCTCCAAGACAGTCGTCGCATCGTACCAGCGAACACCATGCGCAATATTGCTGGCGAAGTCCTCTGAGATAGCCGCTGCGCTTCGCAATGCTCTTCCAGTCACGTTGCCCACGTAGACCATCTTCGGTTGTTGCAAGTGCATCTCCTGCCAACTCTTTTTTAGGGCATCCGCTACAGGTCCCAGCAGCGGACAGTGCGAAGGTTCGGAGACATCGAGGCGAACTGCTTTAAGGGCGCCGCGCTCTCGGGCACCTTCCAACACCTTGTTCATGCCGTCATTGGAGCCGGCAATAACAATTTGACGAGGAGCGTTGATGTTGGCCACATACACCGGTGTCCGCACGGAATGAGCCTCTTGAACCAGAATTGAGACTTGTTCCTCGTTCAAGCCGACAATGGCGGCAAGCCCATAGCCCGTGGGATAAAGCTCTACCATCATCTCGGCGCGCTGTTTCACGAGCCGAACTCCATCGGCAAGGTTCAGAACGCCAGCCACGATCGCGGCGCTAAAGGCTCCCACTGACATTCCCGCTATTGCTTCCGGCCTGACACCGTCTGCGATAAGAGCGCGTGCCACCGCTACTCCGGAAGCCAGCAACGCCAGTTGGACGGAGACAGTGGACTGTAGCGCCGCTGCCGAGTCGAGTCGCAGCACATTTTGTTCGAGGCTTTCGCTCACTTCATCCAGTGTCCGCGCGATGACAGGATGATCCGGTAGGGCGTGCAGCATGCCGGAAACTTGGGACCCTTGTCCAGGAAACAGAAAAGCTACGCTCATGGGATGTTCAGCCTTTCTCCCACACCTCGACCTCTGTCCTCCACGCTGAATTCATAGCTCCAGGGATCGTTGCTGAGTTCGAATCCGGCGGGAGTACGCAATAGAATGCCTGCGGCCCTCCCTCGTGCGTATTCGGTGAGGGAGCCATTGCGCGATCGCGCAGAAGACATCCAGTTACTTGTAAGGCATTTTGTTAACAAGTACGCAGTAACGATGCAAAAGCGCATTGATGAGATACCGGTGGGGGCGATGGACGTAATGCGTGATTATTCCTGGCCGGGCAATATTCGTGAACTGCAGAACTTCATCGAGCGCAGCGTCATCTTGACGACCGGGAAAACCCTACGTCCTCCTCTCCAAGGATTGAAGCAAGCTTCCGAAGGTGAGCCTGTGGAAGCCATTACCCTTGAGGAGGCTGAGCGGGATCACATTTGCAAAACATTGAAAAAGACGAACGGCATTGTTGCCGGTGCGAACGGGGCTGCCGCTCGTCTAGGAATGAAGCGCTCCACTTTCTACTTTCACATGGAGAAATTGGGAATCTCGCGCTCCAAGAGTTTCGGGTCTACCTGTGACGATCGCCCGAACCGACGAATTGACCAGAAAACCAAAAGGGCGGATTGCCTTGCGGCATCTTCCAGCTGAAGATTCCTTCGATATTCCCAGGTTTTCTCAAGATTAAAATCCGAAAAAACTAGCGGCACAGCGTCATGTGACCTCTCCTCCACTTCCTCTGCCGTCGGTTGCGAGACTGCCGACCACTCAAGCAACGTTCCCATACTCGCCGAGTGGTGTTTCTTGCGCGCAATTACTCAGTCATTATCCCTGGCTTACGAGGCTACGGTGATTCCAGCAAGCCCGACGGTGGCGAGCGTCAGGTCAACTACTCGTTTCGAGCGATGGCTCAGGATACGTGTGCGCAATTCGACGATCGGGAGGTCGTCTATTCGGAAAATGGTGCATTCGCGACGACATCGGCAAAGTTGGGGGATGTGTACCCCTCGACATATCGAACGCCGAAATCCCGAAGGATGTTGTCAAAGGTGGACTCCGGCTTTCGGCGAGCGACGTTGCAAAGGCACTCTTTGAATCTGTTTTTTAGTGCCAGGCGCGGAAATTCGGCTAGGATCGCGCCTTGTTTGTCTTGCGGAATTCGATCAAGGCCTGCTCCCAGAACATCCGCCGCTATTCCCGAATGGGTCATAGCCACTTCGGGCTCTTTGTGAAGAGCGATAGATCGTGTGGTATGAAGCGCGACCGCATCCCAAACAACTTGCATCTGCTGCGTCGAGATGCCTCGCCGCTTCAGAAACGAGCGCGCCGCATTGGCGCCATCCACCTCGAAACGATTTTCCGCCGTATAGCGGTCAGTCAAGCCCAGATCATGCAGAATCGTGGCTACTGCCAACAACTCGGCATCCGGAGCCCGTTCAGCGCTTTCTGAAAGCAATACGCCGAATAGCCAGGAGCGCATCACATGGTTGAAGAGAAATGGCTCTGACGCGCTCCGTGACAAATCAATCGCATCGCGAACCAGAACTGTGTCGGGTACTTTGATTCCTGCTAAAACCATTTCCTACCTCTCTCGCTCTTTTTTCACTCCACGGCTGCATCGTTGAGCAGCTTCACAATCTTGCGGTCCAGATCGTGAGCGATTGTCAGTGCTTGTTGATTCCCGTAGGGAGTCAAGAAGCTGACCATCTTGTCATAGGAGAGATGAATGCCGTCTTCACGTTCATCAACTAAGACTGTGACGGGTGCGTAGGAACCCGCGTCCGGAACATGCTTGGCCATTTCTTTCATGACCAAGGGATTACCGATTACGAGCCGCACTATCTTCGGTTTGTTGAGTCCCGTCTCCTTTCGGAGAACAGCCCCATGATCAAATTCCAGGAACAACATCAAATGGGTTTTGCCCATGTCTCGATTAATCACTTCTTCCAATTCAGCGAAGGTGCCCGGCGACTTGGATGCACTGGCAAAGGCGGCAAGATCCAGTCGGCCGACACCAGCTTTCAATGAAGCTACGACTGCCTCGAATGATCGTGACGTTGTCAGGCTGAAGCGTTGTACTTCGATTGTTTGAATTGCCATTCCATTCTTCCTTTCGCGCGAATGTTTGGAGCGGGCTATCCCTGTGCGAAACCGCCATCGACGAATAGCTCGGCCCCTGCGACATAACTCGCATTATCTTGCAATTGGCTCGCTCAGTCACACGCCGCTCGCCTTGATACTGTTGAGGACGGTGTTGTCCCAATAAGCTTTTCCGGGATCTTTGCGGCCTAGTATTCAAACCACTGGCTGAGCGCCTTGACCTTTTCCTCCGTGTACGGCGGGAACAGGTGTTCGATGGCCACGTCGGGCGGCGAAATGAGAACCGATTTCGCGTGTGTGAGAGCATCAAACCCGGCCTTGCCGTAGTAGTGACCGATGCCGGAATATCCGACCCCGCCAAAGGGCATGGTTTCGATAAACAGGTGAATATTTACCTGATTGATCGCGCCCCCGCCGAACGACAAGCTCGAGAGGAAGTGGTCGATCGCCTTCTGATCTCGGCTGAAGAGGAAGCCGGAAAGGGGCTTCGGACGCTTCTTCACCTCGCGAATGGCCGCATCCATCTCCTTGTAGGTGAGGATAGGAAGAAGCGGCCCGAAGATTTCGTCCTCCATGATCGGGTCGTCCCACGTGACCGGATACAAGATCGTGGGATCGAGGTAGCGCGCTTCGCGGTCGGCAGAACCTCCGGCCACAACCTTGCTCTGATCAATTAGGGATACGAACCGGTCAACGGCTTTCGGGCTGATGATGCGCGAGTAGTCGTCGGACCTGCTCTTGGGGTCGGTTCCGTACAACTCGATCACGGCCTTCTTAGATTCTCTTACAAACTCCTCTGCGATTGATTCGTGCACGTAGGCGTATCCGGGCGAGGTGCACCATTGGCCGCCCCAAGCCGTCGCACCCCAGACAATCTTCTTGGCCGCATCCGTGATATTTGCGGTCGCGTCAACGAAAGCCGGGTTCTGGCCGCCCAGTTCGAGAAGGACGGGAGTCAGATTCTTTGCCGCCGCTTCCATGACGATCTTGCCCACCTTGACGCTACCGGTGAAGAAGATGAAGTCGAAGGGCAGCTTGAGAAGCTCCGTCACCTCATCTTTGCTGCCGGTGACGGCAGTGACGGCGCGAGGATCGAAATATTTTGGAATGAGATCGAGCAAGACCTTACTGGTGGCGGGCAAACCCTCGGAGAGTTTGAGGATGCATGGATTGCCAGCCGCAATAACCTGGACAGCGGGGTCGAAGAGCAGCGTCAGTGGGCCATTGAATGGTCCGATCACCAAGGTGACGCCATAGGGCTCCCGATAGACTTTGGCAGTATGCCCGCTCTCCCGGAGGGCCTTCGGAACGAGGACATCTACAGGCTTCATCCACTCTTTCAGCTCTTGCTTCGCGAAGGCGACGGTTCCTACAGGCGCCATAATCTCGAAGACTTTTTCCTGACTGGCCGTCTTGAAGTCGCTGCTCATCGCAGCCTCAAGAGTCTCGGCGTTCTCATTGCACAAGTTCTCAAGACGTGTCAGCTGGTCGATGCGCCACTCGTAAGACTTGGTCGCGTCCGAATCGAAATATGCTTTCTGCTTGTCGAAGATTTCCTGGAACTGATTCATCTGAGTCTCCTTCGCACATCGGTTGTCGGCCGCTCTGCAGCAGCGTTGCGAGCCTGTTAGGCCATCGTGAGGACCATGCGGAATCGCGCGTCACCAGACATCATGCGCCGATACGCTTCTTCGGCCTTTTCCAAAGGAAGCGTTTCGATCATGGGGCGAACGTCAGTGAGTACGCTGAAATCAAGAGTGTCCTGGGTCTCGATCGCTCTTCCTGTCAGGCTTCCTATGACAGAGCGGCCCCCAAAAATCAGCGGGACTCCGTTGAGCGGAATTGGATCGCCTGAGACGCCAACCACAACGAGCTTCCCGCGAACGGAGAGGCCAGGAAGCAGGCTGGCGATTGCTGCTCCGCTCGGAGCGGTTGCCAGGACCACGTCGGCCCCGCCCAATTTTTGCAACGCGGCTCCCACATCCTCAGCTTTGGCGTCGACGTAAATGTGAGCTCCCAGCTTGGGCGCGAGATGTTCTTTGTCTGGACCGAAGCCGATCGCAACGGTGCGGAAGCCCATCTTTTTGGCATATTGCACGCCGAGATGCCCCAGACCACCAATACCCTGGATAGCAACGGTATCGCCAGCACGTCCGTTGTTGCGGAGCGCATTGAATGTCGTGATGCCGGCGCAGACCAACGGGGCCGCATCTTCTGATTTGAGTTCATCCGGTATGAGGACCAGTGCGCGTGCCTCTGCGATCATCATTTCCGCGTAGCCGCCATCACTCGTCACGCCAGTGATAATGGGGTTCTGGCAATATGCCGTGTCGCCGCGGCGACAGGTCTCGCAGGTTCCGTCTTCGCCACCAAAGAACCCGACTCCTACACGCTGGCCGACCTTCCAGGTCGTAACCCGCCGGCCGACCTCCTCGATGCGGCCAATTGCTTCATGGCCCGGCACACGCGGATACTCGACGCCGGGCAGTTGTCCCTCAACGGTGCCCGCGTCTGAGTGACATACACCGCAAGCCTCTACCCGGATACGTACTTGTTCCTCACCCGGCCCGACGACAGGCTTCTCGACTAGGTGAAAAGTCCCGGGTTTAGTTATCTCCACCGCCTTATATGTTTTTCCCATTTTCGTCTCCTATCGATCTGAAGAACCCATGTGTCGCCGTCCACAACAACGTTCACAAGAATTGCGGACAAGCGGCAGGTTGAAAATTCGCCGTTGCTCGCGATCCTGGCTCTATGTCGCGAGACAGAGCAGGGTCAGAAGGACCCCTTCGTGACCAACCACGCCTGCCATTGTTTTGGAAGTGTCAATCCTTGTCTTGATTGAAGTCTTGATTGAAAGTGCCGCAGTTTGGCGTTTCTGTTTGGCTTTAGTGGGGGGAAACGCGAGCGACGACCTTTACTTCTCTTCAGGCGCGGGGAGGTTGAACGCCTTCGGCATTGGTGCGTTTGCTCTTCGCCACCGTCCGGGCGAAGTTCCAACAATCTCACGGAAGCTTCGATTGAAAGCTGGCTGGTCAGTGAATCCGACTTCCAACGCGATTGTTAGCAAAGAGTGGTTCGAGCGCAACAACAGAGACTTTGCGGCTTCAACTCGCTTATAGAGCAAATAGCGCCGGACGGGAACACCAAACGACCTTTTGAATGCGCGCATGAAACGACTCGCCGATAGCGCACACTCTTTTGCAAGATCGGCAAGCGCCAGATCGCCATCCAGATGTTCGTTCAACACCTCGATCGCTCGATCCTGTTGCCAGATCGTCAACCCCCCGGTAACAACCTCCGGCGGCTGGCTCCGGCCCTGGTATGTGCGGCTCAGATGAGCGCAGAACATCATGATCATTTCGTCGATAACTAAGCGTGGAAGCTGAAGCGGACGATCAGAGAACTGCAACATCATCCGGGCCCAATGAAGAATCACATCATCCTTGGTTCCCGGGGTGCAATGCAAGTTGCGAATGCGCTTTTGCTCGTTCTCGTCACTGAATCGATTGATAACTGACCGGGGTATATAGACGTGAACCGAGTCGAAACCTGAAGTTCGCAGTGCGACCGGCTCCGACTCCATATCGAATATCTGAATCCCGCCGGCATCCCATTCGGTGACACGATGAAAGCGTCCCTCAAGCCACGTTCCCCAGCCCTTAATGCTGTCGGGACGGTGCAGGTGCACGGATATCGAAAAAGCGTTTTCTGGTGGAATGTGTGGAGTGGGTCCAGGAAAGCCGTTCGGCATTCGCATACGTGTCAACGCAACCTGAGAGTTTCCCTTGAGACCAAGCACAAGTGAGCGAGACTCCAGCAGAGAAAAATGCTGCGCCAATCTTTTTCCAAACATGCCTTGAAGCATATGTTCTGCCTCGCACCGCACTAGAACTTACCGTTGCTATTTTTCCATTGATCGCGAGGTGGAATCGATTCGAGCGTATCCCAGTGCTCAGCGATTCTACCCTTTTCAATGCGGAAGAGGTCGTAAATGCCAGTGGGTACGCCACCAAACGTAGCCTCGGCAACGACGAGGACGAAGTTACCCTCGCCAAGTATCTTGTGCACGCTTTTGTATACTTCGGCCTGCCCCTTGGCGGCAAGAGCCTTTAAGGCCGCAATCAGCCCCGGGATTGTATCGGCCACCCAGGGGTTGTGCTGAATGTATTCGGTACCGTTGAAGTAGCTCGGAAAAGTCTCGCGACGGCCTGCGAGAAGGTCGTCCATGTAGCGCTGCATGAGCACCTTGTTTGCATCGGTCTTGTCCAGATCGGAGGCGATCGTGGGACCGTCGATCATCGTGTGCCCGCTGGGGCTAGGTTGGGTCGCGGTCTCCTGCAAATTGTCCCAGTGCTCGACGATCAGACCATCTTCGAAGCGAAAGATGTCGAAGCCAACTTTTGGCCCGAAGAAGTTGTACTCGGTGTGAGCGAAGACGTAGTCGCCATCCTCAAAGACGCGGAGCGTATTGACGGACGCATCGGGCGGCAGATTCTTGATGAGGGCGGCGACACCTGCCGGACCGGGTCCCACCTGTAGGTTGTGCTGAATGTACTTGTTCGGGTTGACATAAGCGAACGGGACTGAATCTCTGGTCTCAAGCGACTTCAGGAGATCGATGACCTGTTGTTTACGGCTGGGCGCCATGGGTCCTCCGGACAATCTCGCTCTCTTTGTAATAATGGACCATTCGGTCCTTTATTTGCAAGCCTCGCAGTCGAATTGACCGATAATGTTGCAATGGGACGACGAAAACTGTTCACCAGAGAAGATGTCCTCAACAAAACGATCCCCGTCTTTTGGAAGCATGGCCTTGCCGAGACGAGTGTTCAGGACCTTGAGCAGGCCACGGGAGTTCGCAAATCCGGCTTGTATGCAGAGTTCAAAGACAAAGAAGACCTGTTTGTCGCAAGCATGCGCCAATATTTTGACATGCTGACAGCACGCGGAGCCCTGACGAAGCAGCCTTTGGGTTGGGACAACGTCGAGAGCTTTCTGAAGGTCTGTTACGGGAGTTGGGGACAGAAAGGGTGCTTTTCTGTGAACTCCATGCGCGAGTTTGCGGATCTTCCCCCCAAAGCCCGCCAGATCATGATTGCGAATATGACGAACGCCCACCAGCTCCTGATCGACAATCTAGCCGCTGCACGTGGAGAGGCCGGCGACAATGAATCCCTGGCTGACCTAATCATCACGTTCTTTTGCGGAATTTGCCTAGAGCAAAATCTCGGTCCCGACCGGGCGCGAATTACGAAGAAGATCGACGCCTTCATGCGGCTGATTCGCGCAATCTGATCGTCAAGTGAGACCAAGTAAGGAAATGATGCTGAGTACTTGAACCATTGACCACCTTGCCGCGGTTCGGATTCTCCTGCTTAATATTTGCCGCTTCTTCACTTCGTCTCAAAATCGGTGGAGACGCTGAGTTTCCTCCAAATTCGTGCTTCCTCTAATCGCGCAAGATCATTCTTCTCCACGGCGGCGTACGCATCGCTGCCGAGCAAGAGTCGCAACGGAGGGTTCCGTTCTTGCGTCAACTGGACGATCGCCTGAGCTGCCTTTTTGGGGTCACCAGGCTGCTTGCCGTTGTAGTTCCGCTGAAATCTTGCAGTAGCTCCAACCGTCGAATCGTATTCAGGATGACCTTCGCTCAGTTCGGTGGAACTGCCCGCGAAGTCTGTGCGAAAGCCACCGGGTTCAATGATGGTGACCTTGATGCCGAGCGGTGCTACTTCGCGCGAAAGCACCTCGGAGAAGCCTTCCACACCCCACTTCGCCGCCGAATAAGGCCCACGTCCCGGAGGGCCAATCCTTCCGCCCACCGATGAAAACTGAATGAACTGGCCTGCTTTTTTTTCGCGAAAATACCTAAGAGCTGCCTTCGTCACAATAATCGTTCCAAAGAGGTTGGTTTCGATCTGTGCCCGGAATTCCGATAGAGGCGTGTCTTCGATGGACGAAAGATTGCCATATCCCGCATTGTTAATGACCACATCCAGCGAGCCAAATACATCGACCGCCGCCGTTACCGCGTTTGCTGCTGCTGCTTCGTCGGTCACATCCATTGCGAAGAGCTTGACCTGATCTCCATATCGGTCCGACAGATCAGCCAGCGACTTAATGTGCCGAGCTGTCGCCAACACTTTATTGCCCGCAGCGAGGCCCGCTTCAACGATTGCGCGGCCCAGACCACGAGAGCTGCCGGTGACTAACCATACCTGCGCCATTCATCCTCCTCTATCAAGACACCCCCGGATATTCTGGAGAAGCTTCTCAAACTCAGGATTGGATGCGCAAGAGCGAAAACGCAACCGGAGTGAGCAGGTCCGACAGACCGATGTTGCGGTACATTTCGGTGCGAACACGATCTGCTACTCCGTTTACGATCTCCGCGCCATCCTTTGCGGGATCGATATGCACTCGGAATGGACGCTTACCGAAGGGCATGTCCACCACACTGACGATAGCTTTGGCGACATCGGCCACATCGGCATCGGCAGGCGCGGTGGCAGCGAACCCCTTCATAATGTCGTCCCCAAGATGCGCGTAAGGGCCGTTGTCGTACTCGGCCTGACGCGCCTTGTCTGCTGGTGCACCGGCGTGGGCGAAGTGATTCGTGCCGGAGGTGAAGGCTCCGGGAACGATGATCGAGGTCTCGATGCCCCAGCGATTCAACTCTGCGGCATAGCTGACAGCGAGCGCATCCATAGCCGCCTTCGCCGCAAAGTAGGGTGAAAGATACGGTGGCGTGCCACCGCGAGTGCTGCTGCTCCCAACCCATAACACCAAACCCTTTTTTTGTTTGCGCAGTTGCGGCAGCGCGGCACGATTGACGCGTTGCGTGCTAAGCACGTTCGTGTCATAGACCTCCAGAAGTTGTTCCGGAGTGAACGCCTCCGCCGCGCCGAACACCATGTGTCCGGCATTGTGGATGACGACATCGAGACGGCCGTCTTTCTCGACGATAGTCTTGATAGCCTGGTTGGCTGATTCCTGAGAGGCCACATCCAGCTCGATCGTGCGAAGATCTACGCAGTTTTCTGCGGCGAACTGTTTCGCAGCCTCTACCTGTGCAGCGTTGCGGCCAGTGGTCTCGCGCATGCTGGCGTAAACGGTGTGACCTGCGATGGCGAGAGCGCGTGCCGCGAGGGCGCCAAAGCCGCTCGAAGCTCCTGTGATGACGATAACGTTTTTCATATCGATTCTCCTGTTCTTCGGGTTATGGGAATGGAAGGGATGACTGGGGGTCTGCTGTTTATGCAAAGCCACCGTTTGCGCGAAGCACCTGAGCGTTGACCCATCCGCCGTCGGGCCCGGCGAGAAAGGAGACGACGTTTGCGATATCGTCGGGCTGACCGAGCCGCTCGAGCGGTGCCATGCTGCTGATCTGTTTGATCTGGTCTTCAGTTTTGCCGTTCAGGAAGAGCTCCGTCCCTACAGGTCCAGGTGCAATGGCGTTGACCGTAATCTTGTGTCCGCGAAGCTCGTTGGCGAGGACATGGACAAGGCCTTCGACGCCTGCCTTGGAGGCGATGTAAGGGCCGTAGGCAGGAAAGTTCTTCGCGAGGACACTGCTGGAGAATGCGATGATACGGCCTCCCTCAGCTACGTGCTGCGCCGCCTGCGATAGGACGAGGAAGGTTCCCCGGAGGTTCGTGGCAATAACGTTGTCGAAGGTCTCCACGTCACCTTTGGCGATGGGCGAAAGAGGCATGATGCCTGCGTTGTTGACCACGACGTCGATCTGTCCGAAGGCCTTGAGAGTCTTCTCGAAGAGCTGCTTGACGTCTTCGGGATTAGCAACATCCGCTTGAACTACGAGCGCACGTCCGCCGGCACTGGTGATCTGGTTGACTACCTCTTCTGCTTTGGCTGCATTGCCGGCGTAGTTGACGGCGACGCCGAATCCGTCGGCTGCGAGGCGAAGGGCGACGGCACGTCCGATGCCGCGGGATGCTCCGGTTACGATAGCTGCCTTTCTCATGGTGGTTCTCCTTTTGGCGGCTCCTTCGAACTTGAAGGCCGTCGCTAAAGAGAGATTGAACCTGACATAGCTATCCGTCCAATGCATAGTGCTAATATTAATTATGCGTGTAACGCAGCTACGTCAGGCCGACTTAAATCTTCTTGTTGTGTTCTCGGTACTTGCCGAAGAGCGGAATGTTTCGCGTGCCGCCAAGCGGCTGCTACTGAGCCAGCCCGCGGTGAGCCGCGCATTGCAGCGAATGCGGGATACGTTTCACGATGATCTGCTGGTGCGGACGGCAAAGGGCTATGAACCAACGCCGCAAGGGGAACGTGTTCTGCAAGAGCTCGAGATCATGTTGCCGAAATTGGACCGTCTCATCTCGGGTTCGGCATTCGACCCCGTGACAGAACATTGTTCCTTCCGGATTGCGGCGACGGACAATGCGACCTCGATCATCGCGCCCGTTCTCTGTCGCGAGGTTCTCCCGGTGGCGCGGCAGGTTCGCTTCACCTTCGCAAGTTGGAGAGGAGATGTCTTCGAGGACCTGAGTCACGGTCGGCTCGATCTCGCATTGATCGGCGACGAAGGTCATGTGCCATCGACGCTGCTGACCGACGTGATCTATGAGGAGGAACTTGTCTGCATTGTGGCAGCAGACGCTCCCTACCATCGCCAACTCACTTTGAAGCAATACCTCGCAGCCGAACACATTGGCGTCGATGTCGTCGAAGGCTCGCAACATATACCGGAGAAGCGTCTTGCAGCGCACGGTCATCGCCGTCGAACTGTGATTACCCTGCCATATTTCGGAGCGGCTACGCGGTGTATTCCTGGAACCAAACTGATTCTTACCGCACCTCGGCGATTCGCAGGACTGGAGGCCGCAAATCGCAAAATCAAGGTGCACAAGGCGCCGGAAGAGATCACTGGCTTCAAATACCTGATGATCTGGCATCCGCGAGTCAATACAGATGCCGCGCATGCATGGCTTCGAAGCGAGATCAGAAGAATTGGCAAGAAGATCGGCTCATGCTCTCACAGTCACCTAAAGTCGTAAACTCCTCCGGGTTGAGCGGCAAGAAAACGATCAGACGGGACAGCAGCCGCCGAGACAGACGCGGCGAGTGCCAATCGGGGAGCCTCGCGGCTCTCGTTCGTGAGTTGAAAGGTGCCCCAGTGGATTCCCAGCGCCTGGCTTGCTTCGATATCACGGAAGATTTGAACCGCTTCGGCGGGGTCCACGTGCTGCGCCGCCATGAACCATCGCGGCTCATAGGCGCCTATCGGAATGAGCGCCAGATCAACGTGACCACAGTGCTTCCGTATCTGCTGAAAAATGCGGCCGTCGCCGTACCCAGTATCGCCCGCAAACCAGACGGAACCAGTTGGCGTTGAAAGGTAGTGGCCGCTCCATAGTGCCATTCGTATATCAGTTAGCCAACGATTGGACCAGTGATTGGCGGGTGTTAGCGTCGTCGTAATGCCCTGCTGGATGACCATGCAATCCCACCAGTCGCCGGTAACGCATCTGGCTCCAGGCACAGCTGCTCGAACGATTACATCATTGCCGAGCGGCATCACCATTAGCGGTGAGTGCACAGCATGAAGTTTCCGCAACGTAGCGACATCGAAATGATCGTAATGAGAGTGGCTGAGGAGCACCGCATCGATTGGCGGCAGGTCATCGAAGTCGATGCCGGGCTTGGTTACCCGTTTCGGTCCCACGAACGAGAAGGGACCTGCTCGCTCAGACCAAACAGGGTCAGTGAGGATATTTACACCCGCCACCTGAATGAGCGTGGATGCGTGTCCCACCATTGTTATACGCAAGCCCGAAACACGCTCATCTGGCTTTGCTGGTGTCACTGGAACAGACTTTGGCCAACGAGCAGCAGCACTCGTGAGTCGCCACCGCAGAACGTCGACTAGCCCTCTATCGGTTGAGGGCTGACCGGGATTGAAGAAGCGAGTCCCATCGAAATGCTCGCTTACGGGACCCTGATAGTAACGATTGCGCGATCTCGTCATGGGTTGCGCCTGCCAAATGCTGGAATATAGGGTTGCACGTCAGCACTTCAACAACGCTTCGCCCCCTGAACCCTATACAGAAGACTGCATCTCGGCGATGCCTTGCTTCCAGCTCACACGGGGAGCATACCCAAGCTCGCGCCGCGCCTTGCTGATATTGACAGTGAATGGTTTTCCGATCAGGCGGAGCATCTGTCGCGTTACGGGTGGCTCACCTTTCAGGTTGAAAAGGTTCCAGAAGAAGCCCATTACGCCTGCAAGCATCCAGGCCATGCCGAAAGAGACAGACTTGTCTCCCGCCTTGACGCCACGGGTTGCGAGCAGATCGCTGACTATACTCCTGAGCGTTACTTCTCCAGCATCGGCAACGAAGTAGGCGCCGTGGCCCCGTTCCACCGCCAGCAAAAGCGCGTCGACCAGATTGTTGATGTGACAGGTTGACATGGCATGGGTTCCTCCATCCGGCCACTGCCAATTATCCGCTTTGACTACTTCCACCATCCGATCGAGCATCGGCATGCCAGTGCCCCAGATCATCGAGGGACGGAGTGCCACGGTTTGGAAGCCTTCGCGCCGCCCGTTTGCGCTCAGGAGAATTTGTTCGGCGGCAGCTTTCGAAGCGCTGTAGGGTGCGAAGCTTCGTTGCTGAACGGGGAGGCGTTCGTCGATATTCACCTGCGGTTCAGGATCGCCCTGAACTACGCCGGCGGCGCTCACCATGATCACTTTCTGCACCGACGGCGTGTCGACCGCGGTTTGCACTAGCGTGCGCGTGCCATCCACGT
This sequence comes from uncultured Acidobacteriaceae bacterium, assembly GCA_963747545.1. Classification (GTDB taxonomy): domain Bacteria; phylum Acidobacteriota; class Terriglobia; order Terriglobales; family Acidobacteriaceae; genus Acidiflorens. Next base: position 172,123 of record CAVVFQ010000008.1, read on the forward strand.
TGACGGCGTTGAACTCTTCCTGTTTACCCCACATTCTAAAAAGGGCGGCTACATGGAAGACCACCTTGCCGCCAGCCATTGCTTTCGAGAGAGCGGCCTGATCCGTAAGCTCTCCAAGGACTGGAACTGCTCCCAGGGCGGCTACGCTCGCCGCTGCCTTCTGACCGCGTACGAGAGCACGAACCTGCCAGCCTCGGGCAACAAGCGCCTGAATAAGCCGCCCTCCCACAAATCCTGACCCGCCTGTAACGAACGCCACCTGCTGCTCATTGCCGAGCTTATTCATGACCATTTCCTCCGTGTTACCTATGAGATGGCCCTCACGCCGTTCAAGATTCACAAAATGAACTTTGTTCGCTATAATTGGAATTGGGTGCTGGGGCAAAGAGATAAGAGATAAAGAGATGAAGATCGACAAAGCCGTGGTTGACGAAACGCTGACTTCAGAGAAGATTCTCGATGTTGCACGTGATCAGGTGCGACGTTTCGGTGAAGCCAAGACCAACGTGGTCGACATTGCTCGCGCACTCGGAACCTCTCATACCACGATCTATCGCCACTTCCGTTCCAAGGCGGACGTGTTCGACGCGATCGTCGGCGAAGCCATGCAAGACGAGGAGGAGCTAGCTCGCACCTTCGTCGATTCAGAAGGGGCTGCGTCTGAACGGCTAGAAGGTTTTGTGCTGGCATTGCACCGTCGCAAGCTTGAACGCTTTACGAAAGATCCCGAGGTGTATCAGCTCTATCGACGTGTGGTCGACGAACGTCCGGGCCTTATTCACGATTATGCCGCCAGAATGACAAGGCTGGTCGCGATGATTCTCGCGGATGGCGTGCGAAAGAAAGAGTACAGGATCGATGACATCGATGCAGCTGCGGAAGTTGTGCGTGACGCTGTGACGGTTTACGTACATCCCGCCCATGTCGAGGCAGCTGCGAAAGTGGGACTCCCACTGGAGCCGGCGATAAAGCGAATGATAAGCACTCTCAATGTGGCGTTCCGCTCTGGATTCCCCATCGCTCCAAGCAAACGAGCCTAGAATCTCCTGCGATATTTAGCTCTCCACATGAGTGCCGTGGGAGTGGCGCCGGGTCACTCAGGCATTATCTAGAGAGGTAGGGAAACGGGGTATCACGGTCAATAACATCCAACCGGGGCCGATCGACACTGATTTGAATCCGGCTTCGGGTGATTGGGCGGTACCGCAGAAGGCCGCCACCGCTCTCGACCGCTATGGGCATGTTGAGGAGATCGCTGCAATGGTGGCGTTTGTCGCGAGTCCGGAATCCTCCTACATCACGGGAGCGAATCTTACAGTGGACGGCGGAATGAATGCCTGAAGAAACTCCTCACTCTATCGTTCTGCGCTCAGAGTCGGAGTCGGTCGCCCCAGTCGCGTGCCATTGACGAGTTGAACTGTGAGGAAAATAAAATGTCCACCCTCCAAGACAAAACAGTACTCGTGACCGGGGCGTCACGCGGCATTGGCCGCGCGACGGCCACGGCACTTGCCAGGGACGGGGCCCACGTCCTTGTCCACTATGGTCGCTCGGCGCACGAGGCGGAATCTCTCGTCTCCGAGATCCAAGCGAAAGGCGGACGGGCAGATGCGATCTCAGCGGATCTAGGAACGCCGAACGGAGCTGAGCTGCTGGCGAAGCAGGTGCGCTCAATCGCCGGTGATCGATTGGATGTGCTCGTGCTCAATGCTGGAATCAGCAAGGCGGCACTCATCGCCGACTACACAGTTGAGGATTTTGACAAGCTCTTTGCGACGAACGTCCGTAGTCCGTTCTTCCTGGTGCAGCAACTCTTGCCAATTCTTGGTGATGGCTCAAACATCGTTCTTATCTCTTCTGCGGTAGCTCGTACGGTGGTAGGCAAGCCCGGTCTGCAAAACCCTTCAATTCTTGCTTATGCCTCTACCAAAGGAGCAATTGAGACTCTGGTCAAGCACTGGGCCGCAATTCTCGGGCCAAGTGGCATACGCGTAAATGCTGTTGCACCCGGAGTGATCGATACGGACATGTCGAATTTCACGAAGACAGAAGCGGGTCGCGAGGTCACGTTGGGGATGCAGGCATTGAAGCGAATTGGCAAACCTGAAGATGTCGCCGACGTAGTCGCGTTTGTGGTGTCCGATGGAGCGCGCTGGATCACTGGTGCGAGCATTCCAGTGGATGGCGGCTCGAAGCTGTGACTGGTAGGTGAGGTGCGCAATGGAGACAAAGACGAGCAAAGGCAAGGAGATCAGAATTCCTGGACCGGACCATCCGATTACCATTTCGCCGGCTGAGGGCAAGGTGCGTGTGACGGTCGCCGGAAGGATCGTCGCTGAGTCGGCGCAAGCGGTTCGGCTCGACGAGAAGGGATATCCGCCTGTTTATTACTTGCCGCGCAACGACGCAGACATGTCGTTGCTCGTTCGGACCACGCATTACACTTATTGTCCGTACAAGGGGGATTGTACGTACTACAGCATTCCCGTCGGCGGATCAAAATCGGAATACGCCGTTTGGACTTACGAAAAACCTTATGAGGCAGTTGCCAGCATTAAAGCGTACCTGGCGTTTTATCCCTCGCGGATTGATGCAATTGAAGTGATCTCTTAGGCGCGAAAGGAATCGACATGCCGAAGACTGCACCCGAACAAAACAAGGCCGTCGTTCTGGAAGCGTTCGACACACTCTTCAACAAGCGTGACTATGCGGCCGCAAAACGATTCTGGTCGCCGGACTGCATTCAACACAGCGCTCATATCGCACCCGGTCGCGATTCCCGAGGTTTGGATGATGGATCACGCCCAACTCCGTGGTACCGCGAAGAGGGAACTCGTCGGCGAACTGACGATTCTGACGCCAAATCTGCAACCAACCCCGATCACGAAGTCAGCATGACCGAACAGTAATATACGGATTTGAAACTCATAACCGCGCTGCAGGAATTCAGGTGCGAAGTCTGTTGGGCTGGGGCCAAGAACATGCTCCTCAAGCTCACCACATTCGTTCAGAATCTGTACTGATCTGAATCGGCTCTGCTACAATTCATTCTCGGGGCAGGGACAGTTGCTCTGGGTTGGCGTTTGCCTGCAGCATAGTTTTTGGACAGTGGTTTAGCTTGGTGTCCATGGTGTTCATTAACCTCGGAATTTGGTTCTACGGAGTTGAAACAGGCGACGCAGGCGAATCGATTGAACCTGAGGAAAGCCAGTAAAGACGCGGGTTCCCGATAAAGGTAAGAAAACAAAGTGGGGACGTAGTTCAGTTGGTTAGAACGCTGCCCTGTCACGGCAGAGGTCGCGAGTTCGAGTCTCGTCGTCCCCGCCATTCTTTTGAATGGTTTAGCTGCTTCCGGCAATTGCGTGCCGATCCAAGACCGACCCAAGATAGCTCTCTTGAGCTGCAATCTTGTTGGCATTATCCCCTTGCGTGTACAGATCTAACGTCGTCTCTGACTTCGAGTGACGAAGCATGGTCTGCACCGTCTTCAGATCCGTGCCGCTGGCCACTAGCCAAGGGCACCTGCCCCCTCATCTTGATTGACGGGAACACGAAGTCAGTGTCCGCGCTGTAGGGGCTCGGGAAACGCGTTCCTTCGCGTCTCCCGTGTTTGGTCAGGCAGAAGCACTACTCGACCTCCGACCAGTCGTCAGTCGGGTTGTATTCCTGAATGGAGGCTGCGAGCTTGCCCGTGTCAGGACCTAAGTCTCGCTCTAAGATCACGCCATCGCGGCCGGTCATGAAAGTCATGATGCCGGTTTCTGCGTACTTGACAGGAGTAGCCAGGATAGCGAAGCCGCCCGTCATCTCGCCATTCACAATATAGTTCTGGGCGCCACCAGGGGCGGCGTCGCCTTGAGCAGTCAGAATGCGCAGCGTGTAGCCATCGATGACGAGATGTTCATTAGGGGAGAGCGTCGCGAGCGACGGCCCGGCGAATTCGCCGAGGTTCGCCAGCGGGCTAGAAACCTGTTGCTCTGACGCGGCCCAATAGAGCCCATCCTGCTTGCCCGAAGTGCTGATGATGCGCTGGGCGAATTCAGCCGGATTACCGCCGGCGGCAAAATAAGCCTTTTGTGCGCTGGCGAGCGCGGAGCAAGCGTCGATCGTCAGTAGTTCGTTGCGCCCAATGTCACGAGCCCTGATCTCTTCAGCGCCTGCGGCAGCATCGAAATACCACTGGCGGGAGGCATTCTTCGCCAGCGGCACTGGGAAAGCAAAATTGTCCGCTCCGATGTAGAGCACGCGGCTGCCGTCGGTCATGTCGACCCAACGATTCATCTTCTCGTACTTTGATGCGAAGGCCTCTAACGCAGCCTTATCTGCTTCTTTGTCTCCCGCGTGCAGCAGGACCGCGGTGTCAAGTCCGAGGATTTCCGCAAAAGCAGCCTCATCGCCGGCCTTCGCCGCCTTGGCCAGCGCTTCACCGGCTTCGGTCGATGACGAGAACGTCATCTGTTTGTCTTCAGCAAACACCAATCTTCTTGTCTTGAGTTGTACAACCACCAGGGCAAAGGCGGCGAGCGCCAGCACTCCGATTACAACCCGCTTCCACTTCTTCGTCGTTTTGTTCGCATTCGATTCCATTTCCAGTCTCCTTATGAAAGTTTTGCTTTGTCTTTTTTGTTTAATGAGTGCCTGATATTGCATGGCCGATTTTCCAGCCCCCCTTACCGACGGCGCCCACCTCCGCCCGAGCGGCCCACAGCCGGGGCGTGCATCCGGGCCATGTGCTGTTGGGGATGTCGTGCGGCCATACTGTCGCGGCCGCGATTGCTTTCCATGCGGTTGGCTGAGCCGTTTCCGCTGAGGCGGGAGCGATTCTGATCGGTACCCATAGGGTGGGTATATCCGCTACGGTTTTGACCGAGCATCTGTCCGCCGTTGTTCGGAGCTGTGCTCGCGTGCTGCACACCGCCATTGCCGCCGATCATTCCGTGATCGCCGTTGTGCCCACCATTAGGACCACGGTCTCCCCAGGAGCTGCCGTCAGCGTGAGGCTGTGTTCCAGATGGATGTTGAACGCCGCCATTGCCGCCGATTAGCCCGTGATCGCCGTTGTGCCCACCATTAGGACCACGGTCTCCCCAGGAGCTGCCGTCAGCGTGAGGCTGTGTTCCAGATGGATGTTGAACGCCACCATTGCCGCCGATTAGCCCGTGATCTCCGTTGTGCCCGCCGTTTGGTTGGTCGTGCGGATTAGTACCGGGAACGTCGTGATGAAAGTCACCGTTGGGCCCGTAATAGCCATTCGGGTGATAGTCGCCGTTTGGTCCGTAATGAGTGTCGGCGCCAGGATGATAGCCAGAATTGTTTGCCCAGGGGTGATAGCCGTTGTAGTTCGTGTTGTTCCAGGTGTGGTTATTGATATAGGTGGTGTGGTTGTAGATGATGGTCGAACCGCCGCCCCCACCCCAGCCGCCGCCCCAGTTCACATTCCAGGAGTGCCAGCCCCAGCCAAAGCCTCCACCCCAACCGCCGCCACCGAACGTAGCGCCAATCGTGATACCGCTTCCAAAGTAGAGGCCAAAGGAAGTAACCGGCAGCGGCGGAGCCACGTACATCGGCACCACCACGGCCGCGCCGTAAACCACCGCCGGGTTGTATTGCGGGACATAGACAACCTGCGGATTCGCCGGCTGAATCACGATCGTAGTGGACGCCGGTTGAGTGACCGTAATCTGCGAATTCGATTGCAGCGTTCCTGCCGCTTGCGCTTTCGCGCGCATCGCTTGCACTGCCCCCATCACATCGGACTGTTGATTGGCGAACGCCTGCCCGAGGCTCGACGTCCACGAGAGATTATGTGCCAGGTTATCCAGCACAGAAGAAAACTGTGTCAGAGCCTTGACACTTGGATCCCAGGATTGCTCGTTGACAGCCTGCCCAAGCGCCGTACCGGTCAGATTTCTGTTTTGTGCCAGCCAGTCATCTGCGTATGTAATCTGGTCCGGATTCGTAGCCGCTGCGAGTACCTGGGCTACCAACGCATCGGGATACAGCGCGATCGGTGCAACCAGCGCGTCCAGCTGATCCGATGTCAGGAGCGCAGGGGTCGGGCCGGGGTTGGGGCTATCTTGGACCGTGGAACCGTCTTGCCCGGCGGAATCCGCTACTTGCTGCGGAGCAACTTGCGGCTCGGGCGCGGAAACGGGCGTCAAGACAGGCTGATAGTTGATTGCAGGTGCGGGTGGAACTGCCTGCGCGATCGGCGGTATGCGTTGGGCCTGCCATGGCGCATGCTTGCCGTGAAGTCCGTACGTCCCGGACATGTTATCGCCGTAGATCTGTCCCATGAACGTCAGAACGTTGCGAGTCACGGTACTGAAGCGTATGTGATGGACATTGATCTCTCCTTGAATCGGCCCCGACTGGTTCGGACCTTGGAAGTATCCAGTGATTCTGTTTCCGTATTGTGCAATCTGGATGTGCTTCACTTCGATCTGACCGTCCTGGATTCTCGTGGAGTAAATTGTCCAGTCGCCTTGGACGTTATCTGGCGGCTGCTGGGCCAAAGTGATATTGCAAAGAATCAGCGACGCGAGAACAACACCAGCAAGCCTCAGCGTCGCGTTTATTGTTGCATGCATTTTCTTCATGACATCCTCCTCTAACTACTGTCGATCTGCGACTATTCGCTTCATCCTGTCGCTATCGCGATAATGCAGTCAGGAATCTTCGTGTTCGCTGGAGGTACTATGCGGTTTCTTGCCGTCACAGGGCATCTCACGATATGAAGTTTTTTCGGTAATGCTGCGGGAGATGCGTGAGATACCACTTTTGGCTATGACAACAGGGAGTGGCGAAAACGGAGAGGACCAGAAAAAGCCTAGCGAAACTTTGATTAAATGCTTCGTGGCTCGCTGTGGAACCCCTGTTCCTCTGCGGTTCAAACTTTCTTCGGACAACTAATCAAAGTTTCCCTAGGTATGTGTTACGCGAGGAACGATGATCTTACGGCGTCCAAAGAAGTAGGCGTCGAGTGAGAATGCTCCTGGACCCAGCAAAGTGATCGCAATGACCATAACCAGCGGGCTCACACCTAACAAGCCTGTCATCGAAGCACTCCACTCCGGATGCAACAAGCGAATCACAATGCCCGCCAGCGCTGAAATGGAACCCGCCAGGGGGGTCAAGAAACCGAATATAAAGGAGATGCCAATCACGAGCGCGAGCAAGCCCGGCGCCCACATTCCATTCTCAGAGGTTTGCGGCTCAATCAACCACGAGAAAGCATGAGTCAACAGTCCCGCGCCGATTGCGATTCGCAAGAGCAACAGACCGGCTCCGGGCAAGCTCCCTGGAAATGTGGAATACAACCGCCGCAAGAGTGGCCTCCTCAACTGCTCCGCAGTGCCTGATAGAGAGACTATCGAGCATTCGCGGGAGGCGAATCTGCCGGATCTGAAATTTTAAAGTACTACTATAGTCGTAGTCTGCAATACTCCCGATTGGGAGGCTCCGATTGGGTCTCAAAGATGGATGATGCCGCGGCGGACGGCAATCGTGATTGCCTGGGTGCGATCGTTGGCCCCCAACTTGGCCATGATGTGTTGGATGTGAACCTTGACAGTCCCTTCCGAGATGAAAAGCTTTTCGGCGATATCCCGGTTACGGTTGCCGTCGGCGACATGCCGCAAAATCTCAATCTCGCGGGTTGTCAGCCCTTCATCGCTGTAGTGGTCAGCAAGCCGGGCAGCTACTTCGGCAGGGATTGCCTTCTTGCCGGTATGCACTTTACGAATGGCCTCCAGCAAGACCGTGGGCGGCATGCTCTTGACGATGTAGCCTGCCGCTCCACCTTCGAGAGCGCGCTGCATTTCAACATCACCTTCCGACGATGTGACAATGATGATCCGGGCTTCTGGAAACTCGCTTCGGATCGTGATCATGGCGTCAATTCCGTTCATGTCCGGCAGTCTTACATCGAGGAGCACGACATCCGGTCGATGCTCCCGAAAGAGTTGAATCGCTTCCTTGCCCGTTGACCCTTGGGCTACCAGTTGCATCTCAGCTTGATTGTTGATCAGCGCAGCAATCCCTTCGCGCACTAACGCGTGATCGTCGATGCTAAGAACACGGATACGCTCGGGATCGTTCACTTCGGTGGCTCCTCGCCCGATTTCGCGATGATTCGCCGCGACCGCCAAGGATACAGTCTGGTTAGCCAACTCCAAAATGGGTTCGAGGGCGCGCGCTCGAAAGCCAGCTTGCCTGGAATCCAAAGTCGCACAACTGTTCCAGCCTTACCCCGACTTAACACCTTTAATCGGCCGCCAATCCGTTCCGCCCGCTCCCGCATGTTAGTTAACCCCCAATGTCCTTCTCTTCCTGACTTCAACAGTTCTTCATCGATGCCGCAACCGTTGTCCCGGACCGAGACCCGCAAGTTGCGTGAAATGTAGTCCACCTTGACCTGAATGGCGCTCGCTTTGGAGTGTCGAAACGCATTGATCACAGCTTCGCGAGCGATAAGGTAGACCTCATCCCGAATGAGTGGGCGCAAGAGTTCGGCTTCGCCCTCAGTAATAACCCGAAAGTCAACGTTCGCGGGCAGAGAAAATTCGCCGCGAAGCCGCGAAAGGGCTTCTTCCAGATCACTCTGAGACGACGCGGCTCGCAAGGCCAACAAAGTATTGCGGCCTTCTTTGCTCACCTGCGTCAATAACTCCATGCCGCGTTGCACCGAAGACCTTGCCGGGGAATCTGTGGGCAAGCGGCTATTCGCAACATCAAGGTGGATCGAAGCACTGAAAATTCCCTGCAAGAGTGTGTCATGCAGGTCGCGCGCGATCCTCTCCCGTTCTTCAAGGCGGTCGTCGAACCTGGCCTGGATACTCGCGGACAAAAGGCGCACTCGAAGAGCATAGAGCAACCAGAGGACTCCAACGCCCGCCAAAACGCTTAACGCCCGAAACCATGCGGTCTGATAGAAGGCCGGGAGAACTGTAAAGCGAGCATTCGCGCCCTGCTCGTTCCACACCCCATCATTGTTGCAAGCAATTACATGGAATTGATAGCTTCCGGGAGGCAAATCGCTGTAGAAAGCTCGGCGACGATTCTCCGGATCCTGCCAGTCCGCATCCCGTCCTTCAAGCTTATAGCGAAACCTCACTTTTTCCGGTACCACCAAGCTTAGCGCGGTGTAGTCGATCTCGATATCCCGAGTTCGAGCCGGGAGCTGAAGCTTTTCGCTCACAGCATACTTCTTTCGGTCTGCAATGATCTGTTCCACAACCACGGGGGGCGCAATGTCGTTCCCGTCTAGATGCTCGGGATCAACCACCTGCAAGATGTTTTCGTTGGCAAACCACAGCTTGCCGTCGGGCGCTCTCGAAACTTCCGGCCGGAAGTTAGTCAGACCAGGCTGCGCACCGTCGAAGACGTCCAAGGTTTTCACTCGCAACTTAAGATCCGGTTGGCGCCACCATCGTTCGAGTTCGGCGGAATCGATCGCGACGAGTCCGCATCGCGTATCAAGCCAAAGAGAACCCTGGCTATCCCTCACCAGGGCGAAAATATCGTCACATGGAAGCCCGTTGTGAGTATTCAGGTTTCCCACCTTACCTTCTCTCCAGCGGAACAAACCTGCCTGGCTTACCCACCATGCGGAACCATCGGTGTCTACCAGCAGGTTTCGAACAGAAAAACTGCCGGGACGATTTGTCGTCATCATCTCCAACTGACCGCGCTTGTAGCGGGCCAAATTCCCGTTCGATAATCCTAGCCAGATGCCGTCCTTTGGATCGGCCGCCAAAGAAAGCACGCGCGGAATTCGTGGCGGCCGGATTTCTTCACGGACCACCCGATCCTGAATACGAAAAAGAGCGGGTTGCGTCGTTGCCACCCAAATGTTGCGATCAACATCTTCGACAATACCGGTGACGACTCCAAGAGAACTACCGTCAGGTTTGTTGACCCAGCGAAATCGCGCGTTCTCGTAAACGGTGAGTCCACTATCCACTCCAACCCACACACGTCCACTCCGGTCTTCGAATAGAGAGGTGATCAACGTCCCCGGCAGCCCTTTCCGCGGCCCGATTCCATTCAGCTTCTCGTGGCGAAGCACGTCCAACGCATTTAAGTTCCCAATCCAGATTGTGCCGTCATGGGAGGCGAGTACCGAATCCACGTCTTCTGAAGTCAGTCCCTCGTGGATTGAATAGCTCACGACTCGAGTATCGTGAAAGCGGTCGATGCCCCTGGAAGTTGCCACCCAAAGATCGCCCTCGCGATCCTCGTAAAAACCCTGGACTGCGTCGCTCGACAAGCCGTTGGCACTGCTGAAGTGGTCGGCCTGGCCGGCGTGAACCCTGTAAAGTCCATCGTTGGCGGTGCCGATCCACAGGTCGCCTTCGTGGTCGCGTAACAATGTCGAAACGTGCATCTCCGGACCGTCAAATCCAGGCAAGATGTAATCCCGCCAAACTCCTTCGCGCAATTCCTGGAGTCCTAGTCCTTTCCCCTGCTGCCTCATGCCCACGAGGACTGAATCGTCGTTACCGGGAGCAATCGCGCTGACTCCAGCCAGGCCTTGGACACGCATCAGGGCTTTGACGATGTACATCTTCGCGGCGCCCGATTTCCAGCGGCAAACGCCAACCGAGCTGCCGATCCAGAAGTTCCCGTGGACGTCATTGAACAATGGCTGGGCATAAGCAAACGGAATTCCTTCCGCCGTTCCGTGGCAGCGCAATGCGTTGCCGGCGACTTCGCAAAGTGCGCCCTCCGCGTCCCGGACTTGGCTGCGGGTCATCCACACCGTGCCCTCAGAGTTTTGTATGATGGTCTCGACAAACGCTGGTTCCCCGGGGAAAGTGAATAGCTCCCCCTCACTCCAGCGCGCCAATCCTCTCGCAGTTCCAATCCACAGGCTTCCATCGCTTGTGCCCAGCAGCGAATGAATCCGGGAACTCGGCAACGCCTCGCCGTTCGGTGGTGTCCAGGGAACGAATTGGATTCCATCAAAGCGCACCAGTCCTGCTTCTGTTCCAATCCACAGGTATCCGTCTGCAGTTTGCGTGATTGCCTGGGGGGTCCCGCTGAAAAATCCATCCTGAATGCGCCACGCTGTGTGCGCGTACTGTGAAATTCGGCGGTTCGGAGCAAGCGCAATCGCTGAAGAGCAAAAGATTGCACCGACGACCGCGAGAATGATCGCGCTCGCGGTAACCGTTTTCACCGTCCATCGAACAGGAATCTTTCGAGTGTCTGCCACGCTGCAGGCGCTCTTTGGATAGCAATTGCACTTCGCGCCGCAGCTATTTTCGCGCAAGGTTCTCAGAACCGCCACAAGAATAAGGCGAATCTGCCAAATCGGACGGTGGTCGGTGTGATCGACGTTTGCTTCCCTGCCGCCTGTCCAGCGGGCAGAATAGCCGCGTAAATCCGCAGGATCGGCGGGATTCGGCACAGTGACTTCCTTGCGGCGTTTCGCCTTTTGAACTCAGAAGAGGAAGCGAAGTTCGACAAGCGAGATCGCGAACTGGTCCGGAAAGAGTGTCATCGGGTTCAATGAGTAGTACGCTGACGCAGAACCGGATTAGTAACGACAGGTCGGCTGGTGTTTACTGATGGAGGGAGGTGGCGATTGCTGCTTCTGCCTGAGTCACGGCAGAGCCCGAGTTCGAGTCTAGTCGTCCCCGCCATTCTTTTGAATGGTTTACAGCGATTTTCGCGCAGCTTCCTGGTCCACAATCTATCCACAGAACCTGTGCACTGACCTCGATCACTTCTTACTTTTATGTAATTTCGCTCGAGTGCCCGCAGGCGCTTTCCTCTTCAATTTGACTTGGTTGTAATCAACGGCGGCGCGGACGAGAATTTTCAGAGCGCGCTCATTAATCTCATCGCCCTCGAAAAAATCGATCGCGCGCCACGCGTTGCCTCCGAGGCCCGCGTTGAAGAGCTTGTCAGGATCTGAGAGGCTCGCCCCATGGGAAAAAGTAAGCTTCACTTTATCTTTGTGGGCGTTGCCGACCGCGATGATCCCGTCGTGAGACCAGACTGGGCTTCCCATCCACTTCCACTCTTCGACGATCTCGGGGTCTGCCTCGTGCATGATTTCGCGCACTTTCGCGAGCGTCTGCCCGCGCCAGTCTCCGAGTTTCTTGATCTTGTCGTCGATTAATGCCGAGGCGGATTCCACCGGGACAGGCCTTTTCATGTACGGCTCCAATTCTCGCTCCTAATTTACCTGCGCTCAGCGTAGCCCGCAACAACCTCCCCAAGTGGAGGCCTCTTCCGTCATATTCAAAGGCTGGCGTCGAGTCCGCCGAACGTTAGTTATCTTTTCACCGAAAGCGTCACGTTGCTATCTTTCCAATAGCTGGCATGAATCGAGGGACGTAAACTAGGAGACATCGTGATCGAGCAAAAGATCAATGAATTCTTTGGTGATGCCGAGTCTACTGGCTTTGGAACTGGTTGGTGGAGCGGGATATTGTCAGCCTTTTTTGGATTTCTTTCATTCGGAGGAGTTTTGTGCCTGCATTTTCCTCAACTACTGAGTTCTCCTGAACTGCGCCAGCATTATCCAATGCACGCTATCCGCGTTTTGATCCAATGCCTCATCGTGGGGGCAATTTTATTCGGAATCATTTCTTCGATTAAGCGCAAGAAAAAGACTTTGGCATTGACTGGGATGTTGCTAGCCATCGCGGCAACGGCTTTGGGGGGATCAAGCGTACAAATCAACGGCACTTTTCACAGTGGGCCCGCAATCGGCCTGGACTGGTTTTTGCTCGATTTGTTCTTGATGGCACTCATCTACGTGCCCCTCGAAAGAGTCTGGCCGCAGTATCCAAAACAAGGAACATTCAGGAAAGAGTGGGTTTTGGATGTGGTCTATTTCATGTCCACTCATCTCCCCATACAAATTTTGTCTTTTCTGGTGCTATTGCCCGCCATCCAGGCCACTAAATATTTGGGTGTTCCGGTTCTTCAAGAATTTATCGCTCGAATGCCTTGGCTCTTGCAATTTTTCGCGGCCGTGGTGGTTGCGGACCTTGCTGAATATTTCATTCATTTGGCTTTGCACAAAGTGCCTTTCCTGTGGCGTTTTCATGCCGTTCACCATTCTTCGAAGGCGCTTGATTGGATCGCGGGCTCACGCTCCCACTTCGTGGACGATACCCTTGTGCGCGGATTTATCCTTGTTCCTCTCATGCTTGGATTTTCGCAATCGATAATCCTGGCCTATTTGATTTTTGTCACCCTTCACGCTACCTGGACGCATTGCAATTTTGGTCCCAGTGCAAAATGGCTCGAAAAGTTCCTGGTGATGCCCAGATATCATCATTGGCACCATACTTCTCAAAAAGAAGGCATCGATAAGAATTTTGCGATTCACTTTCCGTGGATTGATAAGATTTTTGGGACTTACTACTATCCTGATGAGTGGCCGGAACGCTACGGACTGGACGGCGAAGAAATTTCGCCGAGCTTTCTTGGGCAGACAATTGAACCCTTTATGGGGAAGAAAAAGGGCGGCCTAAAAATCTAGTGCAGCTAGTGGAACGTCCGCGGGTATCTGTGCGCCCCTCGTCGTTGCCTTCACCAACCCGAGACTCTTCATGACTTTGACGGTCAAAAACCCAAAGTCGTATTCGGATTCGTCGTGGCTGAGCCGCAAAAGAGTTTGATAGTGGTGATGATTATTCTGCAGGCAGGCGCTGAAGGTCGCCGTGACCGGCAGCCATTCGCCAATGTTCACGGCGTTGTCACGCTCATCGTGATAGCGCCGGTATCCAAATGTTCGAGTGTGGGTCCAGTAGTTTTGAATCATATTGATCCACCAACCAAAAATCCGGATGCCCAACCACATCACGAGCGCGAACGTCAGGCTTCCAACGAGCTTCCATAAGAGCCAAAAATTGGCGCTTTGCGCAACGACTGCAAAGACCGGGCTCCCCACCACCCGGAAGGTCCGCGACTTCAGGATCTCGTCGGTGCCCAGATTCTCCTGACACCGATAGGGCAATAGACAGAGATATAAGGTCCGCCAAAGACCATCTTTCCCAACTTTATTGGGGTCCCCATCATGGTCCGAATTTTTGTGATGCAATCGATGGCGATTCACCCAGGTAATTGGATTTACATAGATCGCGAACGTGTTATTCACGATCGCGACGGCTTTGATGAACCAGTCCTTATAGTCAAGGGAACGATGGGCGATTCCGAGATGAAGAACGTCGGCCAAATACAAGCCACCGAGAAACCAGCAGAAAATAAAATAACCCGTGCCTATCAACAACCCTTTCCATGGTCCCAGGTGAGCCGGAGCGGAGTACATGCAGGCCAGCATGTAGAAAAAAATAATCAAATAGCCCATGAGATTGTAGATTTTCATGATGATTCCCCGTGGGGTATTCAACCAGAAATCGGAGTTCCGTTCAAATGACAAGTTAGAGTCGATAAAGTCTGCAGCCCGCCTGCTATTTCGTTGAAATGCCTCGCCGGGTTACAAGATAAACCGCGAAGCTAGCCCGCCAGCTGGGTGAGCTGAATGAGGTTGCCGCAGGTGTCGTTCAGCCTCGCAATGGTCGAGCCGGGGACGTCGGTGGGCGGCATCGTGAACTCGGCGCCGCGGTCCTTGATCCGCTCGTAGTCTCCCTTGACGTCGTCGGTGAAGAACATGGCCGCGGGCTGGCCCTGTTGAAACATCGCCTGCTGATACGCTTTGGCCGCGGGGTTGTTGTTCAGCGCCAGCTGCAACTCGGTGCCGTCCGGCTCCTCGGGCGAGGCCACGGTCAGCCAGCGATATGGGCCATTACTGAAATCGGCCTTCTTGGCAAAGCCCAGCACCTCCGTATAGAAGCGCAGGGCCTTGTTCTGGTCGTCCACGTATAAGCTGGTCACTTTGATTTTCATTCGTTTCTCCGGTGTCACGTTCGCGGAACTGCCACGCTCAAGACAAAACCAGGCTTGAGTGGGCCACCCGTCCAGTTCTAGTCATCATCCCTAGTCATCATCGGGGTCGATGTGCGGCCTCTTGTTGTTGATGAAGTAGTCGGCACCGAGAGGCGCGGAGATTGGCTGGAAGGTGATGGGCTTCTGCATGAGGTTGAAACAATCGGAAAGATCATCGGCCTGGGCGTCGGCGTAGCCGAGCGAAGGCAAATTATAAGTGGTCTCGATGAATTTGAGGATGCTGCCGAAGTCATGGGTGACGTGAGAAGTGTAAGCGGCCTTGGCGTAAGGCGAGACCACGATCAGCGGAACACGGAAGCCGTACACATATCCCGACCCCCAGCTGACGCCGTCGTCAATGACCTTGGGCGCGACGTGATCGTACCAGCCGCCCCAATCGTCCCAGGTGATGATGATGGCGGTGTTTGCCCAATATTGGCTGTTGCCGATTGCGTTGACAATGGAGGCTACCCACGAGGGTCCGGTGCCGTCATTGCTTTCGGCGTGGTCGGATTGCGCGCCATCGGGGATGATCCAGCTCACTTGCTGGAGCTGGCCGTTGGCGATGTCCTCCAGGACGTTCCACTCCGGGATGCTCACATTATTCACCCAATCCGGGCCGGTGCAGGTGAGCGTGTTGTTGACGGTCTGCGGCTGGCAGATATGGTTAATGGCGTCGGGGGCCGTCCAGATGGAACCTGCAGAGGGGGCGTAGTAGCGCCAGGAGATGCTCGCGGCCTCCAGTAGATCGGAGAGGGTTTGGTGTTCGAAGCAGGGGTATTGGGACGAGGATTCAACGCCCAACGGGTTGATTAACGCCACCGTAGTTCCAGCCGTGGCTATGCAGCCCGCGATGCTTTTTCCGGTGCTCATATTCTCCGCCGCGAACAGGTCGCTGGTCGCAGTGGGAGCCGAAGTACCGGAAAGAATGAACTGGTGTGCGGGAAAGCTGGGGCCCTCGTTGGTCTGAAACATGCGGTCGCCGAACGTGTATTGCTCGGCCAAGGCGAAGTAGGGCTGAACGTCGGTTGGCTTGACGTACATGTATTGCGGGTTGGGAGGGCAAGTGATCACGGGAGGGGGGATAGGGACAGAGCACTTGACTTGATCGGCCCCGTTCATCAGGCCACCGTTATACATAGTAACGAAGGCGAGATTGGAGTGGTCGAGGTCGTAATCCTGAGGGTCGGAGCCGTTCGTGCCCAGGTCGATGGGGGTGAGGGGAATGCTCTGGTTTAGCGAGTTTAGGCCGCTTTGGGCAATATCTGCGCTACGCGGCGGATTGTATAGGGCCGGATCCTGGAAAAGATTATCCGGCGAGCGGTTCTCCTGAAAGATGATTACCACGCGCTCGATCGTGCCCGGCGTCGGGGGAGGGTTCCCCGACGAGCTGCTGCTTCCGCAAGCGCTGAGGTTGAGCAGAAAAGCGCTTACGCCGAGAACTGCGCTGGAGACAAACAAGAGGCGACGAGGATTCATGGGGGGAGCTCCTTGCCACTGCGGGATTGTGCTTTTATCGAATAGTAACCCCGTTTGCGACGCTTCGACTCGGGGAAAATACGTTTTTTCATGGGCCCGTCATGTGAAATCAGAATCGTTTCGGCACGGGAGGGACAACGATCAAAAATAGCCGCCCTTTGTTGTTATGATCTAACAGGTTGGGAGTCCCTATATCCGCACTTTAATCCGTATTGTTTCGTTTATTCTTTGCCTCATCCCTGCCGTCACTAACGCCGGTGCGGCGAACGCTGCCAGCGCAACCGACGCGGTGACGACTGTGCCCGTCATCGTCACGCCCGTCATCGTGATCGGGTTCGTCGGCGGATTTGTCAAGTACGATGACATGGTCCATAGCGTCGTGCAGATCGCTGCCCATCTGCGCCATGACTACCGATCGGGCGTCTTTGTAGAGGTGATTGAGAATCATCACCGGGAAAGGGCCTACGCCGACGTCGTTCGACTTGTGGATACCGACCACAACGGCACACTATCAGCCGAGGAAAAGAGGAACGCCCGCATCGTCCTATACGGACACAGCTGGGGTGCTTCCGAGGCCATTACGCTGGCGCGACAACTGGATAGCGAAGGCATTCCGGTGTTGCTCACCGTTCAGGTGGACAGCGTCGCCAAGCCCGGCGAGAATGATCAGGTCATTCCCCCCAACGTAGCCGAGGCCGCAAATTTTTATCAACTGAATGGTTTTCTGCACGGCGAACCCCAGATCCGTGCTGCCGATCCGTCGCGCACGCACATCATCGGAAATTTCCGCTTCGACTACAAAACCAATCCGATCGACTGCAAGCAGTATCCCTGGTACGACCGTCTCTTCATGAAGTCTCACACCGAAGTTGAGTGCGATCCCAGGGTTTGGACTCAAGTGGAATCCCTGATCCGTTCAAAACTACCCCCCGCAACATCAATAACGAACAAAGTGGAGTGACGGGCGTCTCGCCCGTCCAGCAAGATCGCCGCCGGGCGAGGATGCCCGGCGTTACACCAACAAAGACGCCACCAGCTACTGCAAGGTAGCCGTGGCTGGAGCGGAGGACGGTGTGACGCCGGCTTCTCTTGGCGGAAGCGAGAGCAGGTGCTGGTACAGCGTCAGATCTCTTTCCACGTCACTGGGCGAAGTCTTGCGGGCTGCGGCAGGGCGCAATTCCTGGCGAATTCGCGCCTCCAGAAGTCCCGCGGCTAATTGAGACGAATCAGAAACGACCAGGATGTTATCTCGCGAAACACCCACTTGCGCCAACGCTTCCCCCGCACGCAACTGCAGGACAGGCCGTCCAGAGGTGTCGATTCCAGGGGTGGCGCTCGCTTGCAAGCGTTCCCAGGTTTTCACTTCCTTGTTTTTTCCTTCGTTCTTTCCTTCCTTCACGGGATCAATCACGGAAGCGGCCTGGCTCATTTCGTCCAATCGACTCTGGTAGCGAAGGCGCTCGTCACGAGTCATGGGCGGACTCAACCGGTCGTGAGAATCGACACTATCCACACTAAAGACAAGGGCATTTCGCGCCGGATCGAAACGTCGATGGCCAAAATACTCGACCAGCAAGCCGCCACCTATGTAAGGATGCAACACTACAAGAGGCACCATATATTTCTTGGCCGCCATCACCGATTCCAATATTCCGTGGACGGGTGTGCTGCGTTTGAGTGAGCCCGGAACCTGCGGCACCAGGAAATCCGAACTCATTAATCCAGGATGGTGGTGGCTGTATTTCACCATCATTTTTGCGATCTGCTTGGGAGTTGTGACTCCGAGATCGCCAATCAGACTGCGATGCAGCGCGTGGGGGTAATAAAAATCGATCACCTCGCGCACAAAATCGGCACAGTTTCTCTTCACGAAGTTATAGCGCTGGCGGTTGGGCTGGCTGTTCAATTTGCTGATCAGCAGCGCATCTTGTTCCGGGCTGGTCTCTATCTCGAATCCATAAATTGTCCGGTCATAAGCTGACCCAACCAGTTCATACCAGTTTCCCGCGGGTGTCGCGCCGTCGGCGCGATCGGGAGCCAGCGCCTCCAGGTAGTCGCGGCGGTATTGATCTCTAAGGAAGGCAACCAGTTTTTCGTCGGCGAACAGCGGGACGGCTTCCGGCCGGTCAACCGCATACAAGTAGGAGATGAGGGGGATCGCGATCCAATCGTATCCCGCAACGCCGTCATATCGGCTCAGCACCACGCCGGACTCACCCGCGTCACATCGACGCAGAATTACCGGGGACTCCGAACAAACGTTGCTGAGGTACACAGCCACGTGGCCCGTTCCCGCGAAAGCGCCATCGTAGCTGTACGGCTCTTCCAGAAGTAGTGTGGCTCCAGCTTGCGCGTGCGGAATGCTACCGAGACAAAAGAACAGAATCGCACACAGCCTCGCAAGGCTCCATGAGGCTCTGATGGACGAGCTTCTGGTGCAGGAGTCCCTGGTCCAAGCCTCGAACGGGTTTGCGCAAGCTTGCATGTGAGTTAGATGACCAGAAAGCCAAGTGGGGCTGCACGGTGCTAAGAAACAAACCAGAGCATCGCGATGGCCAAAGCCCCTAAGTCCTTGTCAGAAGGGCATTCCACGGCCCCTGTCGATTCTCCCATCAAGAAGATTTTTTCCCGTTCGTGTAGGAAATACCAGATTACGTTCGGTCTCGACCCATGATGCTGGCTAAGTCGTTTCAGAAGCGTGGGATAGTGAGCCGTTGAGCCGGGTCCCAGATCATTTAGCCGCTGAGGTCAGACTGCGGCCCGGAAGGCACTTTTTCCGCAGCCTCCGAGAAGAAGATGAAATCGCATGTAGCAGAGCAGGCAAGCCGTCAGCTTTGATACTGAGAAAGTTCCCGCACGGCGCGATACGCCTCGTCGATCGCGACATCCATATAGGCAGTGGCGCCCGCATCGGAGTTGGCAATCGTGATGCGGCCGAACGGCTTCCGTCCAATCTCGTTGGGTGCTTCCCCCTCGGCGAAGTGGGGATCGAACAGCGAGTTATATCCGTAGGCATAGCCGTGCGCCCAGCGCCCAACTGTGATGCCCTCGATGTCCGCCGCGGGGTCAAACCCTCCCGGGCCCAACATGCGCCCCAGTTGGTCGCGAATATTTCGCTCGAAAGTTGTAAAGGGTGTGTCGAAAAGTTCCACTCGCCCAAGGCGATGCTGTTCACGTTCCGACAGACCAGGCTGGCATGGTGTGCGCAACATGAACACCACCATCGGCTCCTCCGGACGGTTGGGAAATTTGTATTCCCCAATGCTTACGGGAAAGTCGATAGCGGCGAATACGTGATAGCTTCCCGGAGCCGCGATCTGATTCACGCCCAGCTTCTGGAATGAGGTCCAATTGCGAATGGCAATGTGGGAATACACCAGTGGAGTCCTCACGCCATACACCAGCGCTTCCTTTTGCTTCGTGGGAAGTTCGGGGCAAAGATAGGGAACCATCCCGTTGTAGCAAGCCAACACGCAGCGGCGTCCGCGCACCTGAAATAGTTTCCGATTCGTTGTATAGGTTACCTCCACCTCACGCGCCGATCCGGGGTCTCCGTTATGAAGCTCGCCGTCATGCCGCACTCTGACCACAGTACTGTTCAAGCGGATGCGCACGGGAGAAGAGTCGCGGTCCAGGCGGCTGTAGTCGGTCTTGGCCACCACCACGTCTTCCATGGTGTGTCCCGGAATTGCCTCTGGAGTGAGGTCCCGCACCAGTAAGCGGGCAATGGAGGCGTTGCCATCGGGAAAATGAAAGATGTAAGGATCCGGCTTATGCCCGCCGCGATCGCCGGCGTGTCCCAACACGGCGTCCAGGCCCGGATACCCGTAACCGTAGTCATCGCCTTCCTCGTAGAGCGCGAAGGCGGAAACGGCGTCGATGCCCACACCGAACAGATCGTGGCTGCGAGTCTGGAAGACGGGGACTACGTCCGGAGTGCACTTCGCAATCTTGGTCAGAAAATCGGCATAGCTGGTTTTCTCCAGGATGGCCTTCTTCTGTTCGGGGGTGCGGCCTCGCAGGTAGTCCACGTTTTCGGTGTAGAGGCGCACGATGTCCCGGCGAGCCTGCTCGGAAAGCGGAGCCTTGGCGAAGAATTCCCGGTGCGGAATCTTCCCAAAGCCGGCCACCAAACGATCTTCTCCGAACGTCTCCCGGTCGAAAAACATCCCGCTTCCCAGCTTCAGCGAGGAATACAAACTCTGGTCATAGAAGCGGTAGAACTTTTGCACATCGACGCCCAGGTCGGCCAGCAAACCCTTGGACTCGACGCTGTAGAGCGATGGGCTTTCAATCGACTGCGCGCCGTAACCGAGCAGCGTTCGGTTTCCGGCGTGGAACTCTTTCCGCGCGGCGTGCCCGCCGAAATCGTCGTGCGCTTCAAGAATCAGGATGCGTGCATTGGCCCCGGCTTGCTTGCGAAAAAAATGAGCCGCCGCCAGTCCACTGATACCCGCTCCCACCACGATCAGATCGTAAGTGGCATCCGTGGGGGTCGCCCGGCCGGCGGTTTGCCAGAAAGTCCCGTCACGCAAGCCGTGCGCGGCTTCATATGACCCCGTGTTATCGCCGCGCATCCCGTTCTCCGACGGAGGACTATAGCCCGCGCCATCCTGCACCGCGCCGGAATCCGAGGCGCCGTGCCGCGCACACCCGGTCAGCGAAGAACCAAGTGCCAGACTGCCGATCCCCATAGCGACCCCATTCAAAAAATCGCGGCGGGTGATGGCACGGTCCATCCCCAGTTCGTGATCGCGTGCATCTGTCATAGGTCTCAATTCTGGTCTCAACTCTGGTCCCAACTCTTTCTATTGCGTCGACGCCTTCATCGCTGGTTGCTGGGCCGCTCGACGCTTAATAGCTCAATGCTGGCGCGGGTCACCGGTTTTTCCTCAACTTCCCTCACCACCCTGAAGCTGGCGCCGGCAGAAGCAAATTCATCCGTGGGAGTGTCAGCGCGAACTTCCGCCGTGTTTCCCGGCAGGTCGAAGAAGTCCCAGGCATTGACCACGGCCAAACTGGGATCGCGGAAGTCCGCCCGGCTGTCAGTTCGCTCCCAACCTTGCATGGTACCGCCCGCAATACAGGCATACTCCAACTCCGATGCTGTCGGCAGGCGATATTTCTTTCCCGTCGTCTGCGATAACCATCGTGTGTAAGCGTCAGCGATCTGCGCCATCGGAGTGCCCGGCTTCAACTTATGCTGCGCAGAAAATGATTCCAGGTCGTGTCTGCTGACCGTGGCCTGTCCCATCCAGAACGGCCTAATGCTGACTGCGTTCACTGGTCCTGCATCTTCCAAGCGGCAGGCGCCCAGTTCCGAACTCCCCGCCGCCAGCGTTCCACCCGGCACTGCTATCATGTGGAACTTGACCGCCGACGCAGGTACAGCTTCCGTGTAATCCCGAAAGCCCGACGCGACAAGTGGGAATCGCGAATCCTCGACCTCAGCCATAGCAAGCGGCTCCATCTTCTTCTCCATTCGATGACCGGCAAACAAGTGGCAATTGATGCAGCGCACCTTGTCCCGATTACGCTGATAGTAGAGGTGCCCTTCCATCCTGCGCGCGACGATTCTCATCTCAAGGATCTGCCGAGCGTCGGTCTTCTGATCCGCGGAAGGAAGCGTGTCCTC
Organism: uncultured Acidobacteriaceae bacterium; assembly: GCA_963747545.1. Taxonomy (GTDB): domain Bacteria; phylum Acidobacteriota; class Terriglobia; order Terriglobales; family Acidobacteriaceae; genus Acidiflorens. Next base: position 194,147 of record CAVVFQ010000008.1, read on the forward strand.
CACGTTGGAGAGCCCTTGGGTGAACAGGTTGCTGTGACAACGGACGCAACTGGCGTCGTAAGTAAACGTGACCGCGCGATCGAGCGTGCGCTCCCGCGCCCAGTCGATTTTGGAAACGTCGCGAAACAGCTGAGAATAGACGTCGTGCGCGCCCAGCCGCGCTTTTTCCGTGAGATACTGCAGCCCGCCCGGGGGCAGGTGGCACTCGGTGCAGTGGACCACCACGCCGTGCCGGTTCGAGTAGTGCGCCGACTGAACCCAGTAGTCGGCGGCGTGCGGGTGGGCATGGCAAGCCTCATTACAGAACGAGTCCGTCGAGGTGTATTTCACGGTCTGGTGTCCCGCGAAGGCGACCAGGAGTCCGAGAACCAAGCCGCATCCCAACAGCCAAACGATGGGTCTTCTGGTCACGGATTTCTCAGCCCCCAAAACATTGCGGAATTATAGCAAGGTTGCCGGGGAGTGCAAGCAGGATATGCTCCGATCTATTTCCCGTGTATGGTTTTGTGTTTACAATACCTGCTCATGGACTATCTTCTGAAAACGGAACCGACGGTTTATTCCTTCGCGAATCTCGAGCGCGAGAAGACGACGATCTGGGACGGCGTGACGAATCCCGCCGCGGTGAAGCACCTCCGCGAGATGAAGCCCGGGGAGCGGTTGGTCATTTATCACACCGGAGACGAGAAGAGCGCGGTGGGAACAGCGTCAGTGGTGTCGGTGGAAGCGAGCGATCCCAAAACTCCACAAGTAAAGATCAAAGTTGGAAAGCCGATCGCACAGCCGAAAACACTAGCGGAAATCAAAGCGCACAAATTATTCGCCGAGTCTCCGCTAGTGAGGCAGGGAAGACTCAGCGTCGTGCCGCTAACGGCGGCGCAGTACGCATGGCTGGCGGGGGAGTAAGGTCGTGTGGGGACGGGCGCCTCGCCCGTCCAAGCCGAGCAACGCTCGGCAGGTTTTGGCTAGCATCGCCTGGCGTCCCCAACGTGCTAAGTCCGCACCACCCGCTCCGTGCACCCCGACTCCTGGCATGCATAAGTGACGTGATTGTGCTGCCGATCGAGGCTGATGATAAACATCGGACGCCCGTGGCGCTCGCAACTGGGCTGGTTGGGGGTGAGTACGGGCGCATCCCCGCGTTTGGGCGTGGTGTAGCCGATGCGCTCGCCGAAACAGCGATGACAGAATTTGTCAGTGCAGCGAAAAAATTCAATCGAATAGTCGGCGTTGTACGGAGCGATCACAGGCTCCATGGTGCGAAAATGCTGGTCGCAAAGGGGCAGAAGGTCCGTCCGCATGCGAAGTGAGTTTAGCACCTGGAGTGGCTCGCCGCGCCAGTTCGAGTAAGTTCGCTGTTGCCTTCACGCGTTCTCTTACCCAATCGAAGCGTTGCTTTTTCCCTCAAATCCAGCTTCCTTTGCGGCCTTTACAAATCCCTACCTGATCTATGCAAAGCTTTACCAACCTGACCCGATACCATTCCTCAACCCACACGTCCAACCGATCGGAAGCAGGCTTCCTCTCCTAAAATCACGAATCGCAAGCGCCACGCGAGAGCCTTCCACGGGAGATACCAAATGCCGAACCAAGACCACCTAAGTAGAGTCGTTTCGGTCCTGGCTGTTTTTTCAACTCTGGCCAAAACAAAAGCGAAGCAAGCTGTCCTTGTCGCTTCAATGCTCCTCATCCCATTCACCTGTCTTGCACAAAATCAAAGTCAAGACGATCACCAACCGCAATCCATGCCGCCGAGTTCACAAAACAGTTCACAAGCTAGTTCACAAACCACAACCACACCCACAGCCCAACCATCCACCGTAACCATTCCGGCCGGAACCCGGTTTGCGCTGGTGCTCACCAATCCGGTTTCAAGTAAGACAATGCATAGTGGAGACGTGGTCTACGCCCAAACCACCGCCCCCGTCACCGTCGGCGACCAGGTCCTGATTCCCCCCGGAACCTTCATCCAGGGCAAGGTCGACAAACTCACCCGCAACGGCAACCGCGCTGAGATGAGGATGACCTCCGCCAAGGTGGTCTTCCCCGACGGCTACGTCGCCAATATCGCCGGACCACTGAACGTGCAAAGCGGTGAGGGCACGGCTTGGCGAGATCCTGGCGACGGGGCAAAAGTCGGCGCGATTCTCGCGCCCATAGCCGGCGGAGGCCTCGGCGCGCTGATTGGCAGCGCCTTTCACAGCACGCAGAGTGCTACGCTCGGCGGAACGACGATCTCTTCCAGCACACCCAGGATTGCGATCGGCGCAGGGGTTGGACTGGCCGTCGGCGCGGCGGTGATGTTCGCCATTCTCCTTCACAGTCACGGCTTCTTCGTGGATGTCGGCTCGCCCATGGAAATGACTCTGCCGCAGTCCCTGACCTTATCCGAGAATCAGGTTGCGGATGCCGTTCGACAAGCTCAGGAGCACCCGGCCGCAGTTCCCATGCCCGCTCCGCGCCCGCTGCCATATGTCTACGATCGCGGCACGTGCTACACCCCGGGCACGCCCGGCACACCGCCAACCATCATCCCAGGCACGCCCCCGATCGGCGACAGCCCGGGCACGCCCGCCACCGTCATCCCCGGCACACCGGCGATTCCGGGAACGCCGTATCCGTGTCCGTAGAGAATCATTGAGTCATTGAATCATTGAGGTATTGAATCATTCAGCCAAATGACTCAATGCCAAAATGATTCAATGACTCAATAGATTCATCCAATGTGGCGCATGGCGTCGACAATGGCGAGGTTCGAGGCGCGGTAAGAGGGAATCAGGCCGCTGACCAGGCCTACGAGAAATGCGACCGCCATGACTACCAGCGCGGTGGCGATCGTCATGTGCATCGACACCGGCAACCCGATTCCCGGGCGCGACATCGCTTTAATGACGATGGTCCCAAGTGCGACGCCCACCAACCCTCCCATCACCGCAATGGCGACCGACTCGCTTAACAGCAATTTCAGGATGCTCTCGCGCGTGAAGCCAAGCGTGCGCAGAACGGCCACTTCGCGGGTGCGTTCGCGGATCGACATGGCCATGGTGTTGGCGCACACCAGAAGCGTGGTAAACAATACGGCTCCGCAGATGCTGAGGATGAACACCTTGACGCTGCCCAGAGTGTTGATGAAATCGAGTTTGAAAGCCTGTTCGCTCTCACTCTTGGTAGGCACCGGGCTCCCGTGGAACATGTCGTCGATGGCGTGGGCCGCCACCGGCATGTGTTCCGGTGTGTCGACGCGAGTGAAGTAAAAGCCGGCAGTGTCTTTAAACCAGTCGACGGACTCTTCCAGATACTTGGCGTGGAAGTAAAGCGCACTGTTGGGCGGATCGATGGTGTAGATACCGCGCAGGGTCAGGTCAAGATTCGCGGGAAAGATGGTGCCCTGCAGAATGATGTGGTCGCCAATCTTCCAGTGATGTTTCCGGGCCAGGTCAGCGTCAACCACGCAGCCCGCGCGGTCGCGCTTCCAAGCGGCAAGCTGGTCGGCGGGCATGACCTTGTCGGCGGCAACGTCAAAGTATTCGTCAGGGTCGGTAGCGAACTGAGCGAAAAAATTCTCAGGCTTGTCATCCTTATAAGTGCCCCCGAACCAGGTCATCGGCACGACATGCACCACTCCCGGAACAGCGCGAATCTTCTCGCGATAGTAAATAGGAAGGAAGTTGGCGAGCGACACCTTGTGCCGCGTCATGATGCGAAGCGCGGAGTCAGGCGCTCCCTTGTCGATGTAAAAGCTGCGCCAGACGCAGAGCATGATGCAAAGCAGAAGCAGAGAGAAGGCAATGCTGGCGACCGTCAGCAAACTACGTCGCTTGTTGCGAAACGCGGATTTGGCGACGAAGCCGGTGAGGGTCATGGGGATGAAAAGATTTTACACCGCGCGGAAGGGGCGCGATGTCCCGTGTGGTGACGGGGTTTTGCCCCGTCCTGCCTGCGCTCAGGGCGGTCTCGCTAGGCGCGGGTCTCTCGGCCTTATCAAACTGCCGAAAAAGTCGGCGGCGTTGCACTCGATGTCTGGGTGGCGCAGCGCTTCACCGGGGTTGTACTTGCCTTTGGGTGGCGCAGCGGTTCACCGCTGCGATAAGCGCTTCCTCCCCCCGTCGGCTTTAGCCGCTGAGGTAAGACTGCGGCGGATCAAGAAAAAGTTTTCCGCAGCTCCCGCCGCAGAATCTTGCCCGACGCCGTCCGAGGCACCGCATCCACAAAGCGGATCTCGCGCGGCTGCTTGTGGTGGGCAAGCCGATCAGCGACAAAGCCGCAAAGCTCCTTCTCAAGCGCGTCCGAGCCCGCAAAGCCCTCGCGCAAGACAACAAACGCGCAAGGAATTTCTCCAGCGTCGAGGTCAGGTCGAGCGACCACGCCGCAATCCCGCACCGCGGGATGTTCCAGCAGCAGCGCTTCAACCTCGGCCGGAGCGACCGGGAACCCCTTGTACTTGATCATCTCTTTGCTGCGGTCGAGCACATAGTAGAAGCCGTCGGCGTCCGCGCGCACAACATCGCCCGAAAAGTACCAGCCATCTCGAAGAGCGGCGGCGGTGGCTTGCGGTTCTTTCCAATATCCAAGCATGATCTGCGGCCCGCGCATGGCGAGTTCACCTGGTTCGCCGGGCGCGACATCGTTCCCGTCAATATCCACAACGCGGCATTCGGTGAGGGCCAGCGGTTGTCCGATGGATGCGGGACGATACATTTCGGGTGGCGCCATGTAGCCGACATGCGTGACCGGCGAAGCTTCGGTCATTCCGTATCCCTGCACAACGCTAATGCCGGTGAGGCCGGTCATGCGCCGGGCAAGTTCGGGAGCAAGCGGTGCCGCGCCGCTCTTAATCCATCGCACTTTGTGATTCTTGGGAAAATTGCCGGCCTCGGTGGCCTGGCACAGCGCATTAATAGCAGGCGGAACCATCGGCATCATGGTGACGCCTTCCTCAATCAGAAGACCGCACAGCTTTTGCACATCGAAGCGCGGCATCAGCACCAGCTTGCAACCAAGAGTCAGCGAAAGAGTGAGCGCCACCGTGAGTCCGTAGATGTGGTAGAGCGGCAGGAAGCAGAGCATGGCGTCATCGGGTGTGAGCATCACGGCATTCGGGCCCAGCACCTGATAGACATTCGCGACCAGGTTATGATGCGAAAGCATGACGCCCTTGGGCAATCCGGTGGTGCCGCTAGAGTAGGGAAGCGCGGCGATAGTTTCTTTCGAGCTCTCAAGAGCTTCCGGGAATTTAGCCGACGTGCCCCGCAGCAGGCGAGCGAAGTCTTCACAACCCGCACATTCGCGACGAGTGGTGAAGACGCGACGCAGCGCAGGAAGTCCCGCAAGGTTCACGTTCTCCAGAAGTGGAGCGTCGGTGACCAGCATGGCGGCGCCGGAGTTTTCCAGCTGATAGCGGATCTCGCGCTCGCGGTAAGCGGGATTGAGCAGCGTGGGGATGCCCCCAGCAAGCGTCGCCGCGTGATAGGTAATGGCGAATTCCCACGAGTTAGGCAGAAAGATAGCAACCACTTCTCCCGGAGCAAGACCGGCGGAGATGAGGCCGCGGGCAAGCGATTCGACGAGGCTGCCATATTCGCCAAAACTCAAACGCCGATCAGACGAAGTATCGACCAGTGCCGTTTTGCCGCTGTAGCGCCGGCAGCTTTCGAGAACAACATCATGCACGAACCGTCCCGTGGGATCGGCATAGAGTTGGGTGCGAAGCATCGGGGCTGATTGTAATGGGAGAGTGCGGAAGTTAAAAGTCAGACATTAAAAGCAAGACAGTAGAAGTCAGAGAAGCCGTGCGGAACGAGGGCAACTCAAGCCCTCAGCTTGCGCAAAAATTCCTGCTTGTCCATACGGTACTTGAAAGCCTTGCGCCCGTTGATAAACACCACGGGGACCTCATCGTTATAAAGCCGTCGGATTTCGGCGTCGGAGTCCACGTCGATCTCACGCCAGGTAAAGCCGCCTCGCTTATGCAGCTTTTCGATTTGTTCCTTAACGATTTCGCAGAGATGACACCCCTTGCGGGAATAAATGACGACCTCGCGAGGCTGCGTCATGCGAGGGAGTGTAGCAGTTTCGGTGCAGGGTTTCCAAGGCACGGACGGCCGTAAAATCTCGCGTGATGATGCTCGTGTGGTGACGGGGCTTCGCCCCGTCCAGGGTTGCGTAGGGGGTTTGCGTAGGGACAGCCGCCCTCGGCTGTCCAGCCGAGCGCAGCTCGGCCGCCCGCATGCAGCAACAGCAACTCCCGATCCGCTATAGAATCTCGGCATGACAACAAACGGACGGCTACTTTCTGGAAGGACGACGCTGGTAACCGGAGCGGCCAAGCGCCTCGGCCGCGCGATTGCCTTAGCCGCAGCCGAAAACGGTGCCGATGTCGCAATCACTTATCGCGAGTCGGCGCGCGAGGCACGGACCCTGATGGAAGAACTGGCCGTGCATGGGGTGGAAGCGTTGGCCGTGCGCTGCGATGTCACGGATGAGAAGAGCGTCCGCGAAATGGTAAAGGAGGTGGCAGCAGAGCTGGGCGGCATCGACGTGCTGGTGAATAACGCCGCGAATTACGAGACCGTGGAGTTTGAAAAGATCACAGTCGCGCAGTGGGATGCGATGTTTGCTTCGAACACGCGTGGGCCCTTCTTGGTGTCGCGCGAGGCGTTGCCGCATCTCAGAAAGCGCCGGGGGCGCATCATTAATATGGGATCGCTGGGCGGCCTGCGTCCCTGGGCGACGCATGCCCACTATTGCTCGTCGAAGGCGGCGCTGCACATGCTGACCAAAGTGATGGCGAAGGCGCTGGCGCCTGAGATTTCGGTGAATGCGGTTGCCCCGGGCATGATTGATCTGGGAGAAAAAGCGGCGGCGGCATTCATGAAGAAAATGGCGAAACAGACACCCATGCAGCGCGATGGGACTGCGGCCGACATTGCCGCGGCCGTGATGTTCTTTGCCACGGCTCCACAGTTTATTACCGGCCAGGTGCTGGCGGTCGATGGCGGTCTCGGTCTGTAGGCCGCCATCCCATCGCCCCTGTGGTTTCCCTGTGTTCCTCCGTGCTCCCTGTGGTAAAGATTTTGGGGCCGGCCCGATTTTTGTCCTGGCCGGGGTTCACGGATCGCCAGTTTTCGCGTATCGTTCTGTTTCGACATTGAACCTACTTATGACACGATCCATTCGGGGAGCAGGTTTTCTTTTTCTGACATTCTGCCTGACCGTTTCTCTTGCCGCGGCCCAGGATCGCCCCGAGGAAGGCGGTTCTGAACTTCAGGTTTGGACGGGCGGCGGACACTCGGTTCCCGGCGGCACCAGCGACACCAACGTCTGGAATGCCGGAATCCGCTATGGCTGGATCCTGACGCAGCCCCACCTGCCGAGCTTTCTCAGCGGACGCTTCGAACTCGCGGTGGACGCCGTGCCGGCGTTCGTTGTTTTCCAGCGAGCCAACACCGCCTACGGAGCGGGAGTGAATCCGGTAGGTTTCAAATGGATTTTCGCCACCCGCGGGCATGTTGCCCCATTTCTCGAGTTAAATGGCGGTGTGCTGTTCACCACCCATAATGTGCCTCATGGAACTTCGGAAATAAATTTCACGCCCGGCACGGCCTTCGGAATGTACTTTTTCGGCGAGCATGCGTGGTCGCTCGATGTCCGCTACTTGCATATTTCGAACGCCGGCCTGACCGTGCCGAATCCGGGAGTAAATACAGTGGAGGTACGGTTGGGATTCGGAAAGTTCTTCGGAAAAAAGTAGCGGCGCGCGGCGTCACCTGTGTGGGGACGGGGCTTTGCCCCGTCCAGGCGGGGCGGAGCCCCGCTTCCACACGGGAAAATCGAACTCAGCGCCGATCTGATAACGCGCCCGCCGTCTGCCGCGGTTCCGCCCGCCGTCCACAACACGGCCCCGGAGGAATCGCCGCGCCATGCGGACAAGTAAGCGGGTGGTTGAGGAAGGTGCAGATCTTGTCGGTGGCTTCGGGCGAAAGGATGTGCTCGAACTTGCAGGCCTGTTGCTCGATTTCGCTTTCGCTGTCCATGGCGAGCGAATCAGTAAACAGGCGCTCGGCCAGGCGATGGCGGCGGATGATGTCGGCTGCGCGCTGGTGCCCACGCGCCGTGAGTTCCACGATCGCAGAACCGTCGCCCGTCGAAAAGCCGGCCGGCTTCAGCGCGTCGTGGCAGGGATTGACGAAGGGCTTGTGATCGTGCGCTTCGGGAGGGTGCGGGCGCGACGTTACCAGTCCCATGGCGGCCATTTTCTCCACCGCGATGGAAACTGGCAAAGCGCCGTGGACTTCCATCCGTCCAACCTCGGCGATTTCGCCGTTCTCTTCCAGGGCAAATAATTCTTCCAGCACTTCGTCGAACTGCTCCTCGTCGGCCATGGCAAAAACTTCCTGCGCGGCGATTTTGCCGTGATGCAATTCAACGCGGCGGTCGGCCAGTCGCGCCACCACGGGATCATGCGTCACCATCACGATGGTGCGTCCCTGCTGATGCAGTTCGCGGAGCAGGCGCAGCACGATCTCTTCGTTCGCGGCGTCCAGGTTGCCGGTGGGCTCATCGGCCAGCACAATTTTAGGATCGTTGATCAGCGCGCGCGCGATGCACACGCGCTGCTGCTCGCCTCCTGAGAGCTGCGAAGGCAGGTGCCCGGCGCGGTCTTTCAGACCAACGCGATCGAGCGCATCGATCGCCTCCCGTTCGTCGGTCATGCTGTGGAAGTACTGCGCCAGCATGACGTTCTCGACCGCCGTCAGATACGGGATCATGTGAAACTGCTGAAAAATAAACCCGATGGTTTCGGCGCGGACATGATTGAGTTCAGAGGAGCTGAGGCCGGCGACATTTTTTCCATCAAGCCAGATTTCGCCGCTCGTCGGCCGGTCCAGGCATCCGATCAGATTGACCATGGTGCTCTTGCCCGAGCCGGATGGCCCCATCATCGCAACCCACTCCCCGGCCGCGATGGAAAGAGAAATGTCGTCAAGCGCCTTAATAAGGTTAAGGCCGCCGTTATTTTCTTCCGCTCTGGCCGGATAACTCTTGGTAACGTTCTTAAGTCGAATCATGCTGATCTTTTTCTTACTGAATCACTGAGCCATCGAAACACTGATTCAATACCTCAATGATTCAATGACTCAATCGCTTTCGCTATTCTCCCCTCAAAATAATAGCCGGTTGCACGCGCCGCAGCAGAACAATCGGCAGAACAGCCGAAATAAGCGCCACGGCAATGCTGCCCACGAGCACATACGGAAAAACGCTAAACCGCGGAACCACCGGCGCGTGGAAGTTGACGCGTCCAATCCAGGCCGCAACGCCGATGCCGATAAAGAAGCCCAGAATCGCGCCCACCGTGCCGAGCGCCGCGGCTTCCGCGGCAAAGAATCCATTGATCAGGCGTTCAGACGCGCCCAGCGCCTTCATCATAGCGAAGTCACGCCGCCGGTCAAAGACCCATCCCATGAGCGTGGCCAGCACGCAGAGAGCGGACGTCAGCACGACCAATGTGGCGGAGGCGTAAATGGTCGCGCGCGTTTTGTTCAACACGTTGGCTTCAGCTTCCATGATCTGCCGGACAGGACGCACCTCAGCCGAGGGTAGAAGCTGCGCCAACTGGCGAATCGACGCTTCAATTTCCGCAGCGGTTCCATTGGCGGCCACTTCGATGGTGGAGGGCGCGACCCCCGTCCAGTTCTGGAATTCAGATTGATCGAGATAAATGCGGCTGTCTTCGCCCGCGCCGGTCTGCAGCATGCCGGCGGGAGCGAGTTCGATCGCTTTTCCCTGGAAGGTAAGTTCAAACGGCTGGCGATTGGGGCCACCTTTGGGGCTAACCACGGTGGCGGCGCGCATGCCGACCAGTACTTCGTTTTGTGCGTCGGGCCAATGACTCACCTTCCACCAGCGGTTCAACTGGCGGGCGCGCGCAAAGTCGGTGCCAACGACGACGACAGATTGTCCATTCTGCGTACGCGCGACCGCATACGCGAACGGAACCGCCAGCGTCTTCGCGCCGAGAACGGATTCAACTTTGGCGAGCGCGTCGGCGGGCAGCGACTGGCCCTCCTTCGCGACAATAACGATGTTGGCGCCATAATTTCGGAACTCCGTACGCAGCTTGGCTTGCACGTCAACGTAAAGGTTCATCATCGCTGTGGCGACCGCGGCGGCCACAATCATGGCAAGCAGAGCCGATGCCGCGCGCCGGCGACGCAACACCGCGGCGCGCAGCAGCATGCGCGCAAACATCGATACGGACGGCGAAGTATGCGACGCTCGAGCGCGGCGGTCGGCTACCTGTGTCGTCCTCACCCTTCACCTCGCAGCGCGAAGACAGGATCGAACTTCACCGCGCGGCGAATGGCGGCAGCGCTTCCGGCAAAGGTCACGAACACGGCGATGGCGATGATGATCGGGAAGAGCACGGGCTCAATGGAAATCCGCGAGTTGAAAATCGACCGCCCGATCTCGTGGGCAAGCAGCGCTCCAGCGGAAAATCCAGCAACGCCGCCGACCAGCGCGAGCAGCAATGCCTCCGCAAAGAAGATGGCAGAGACCGCAAGATTGCCCGCGCCCAGAGCTTTCATCAGGCCGACTTCGACCCGCCGCTCATAAATCGCCGTGGCCATGGCCGCCGAAACCGCAAGCGCGGAAGCGAAAAGCGCGGCGAAAGTAATCAGCAGCATGAGTCCCTTGATGCGTGAGAGCACCGTGCCTTCGTTTTGCGCGACCTGGCGAATCTGCTCCGCGTGCGAATGCGGAATGACTTCCTGCAGTTGATAAGCAATCGACTCCACGTAAGGCGAACAGTACCAGCGGTCATAAACCTCGGGAGTCATCGTCTTGGGGTCGCGGAGGGAGAGCGCATCCGCCGGCTTGGTCAGAGCGCTGACGTAAACGCGGCGCACAGCGCCCGGTTTGCCGAGTATCTGCTGCGCGAGCGCAAGCGGCGCGACGATCTGGTCGTCTTCGACGCTGCCGGTGGAAAGAACGCCAGAGACAGTCAGCTTGCGGCCGGCGACTTCGATCGTGTCACCGGCTTTCCCGTTAACCTTCGCCGCTAGGCGTTCGCCCAGCAGCACATTCTGAGAGTTGTCGCCCGGCCACCCGCAGTTGGGAGAATCCGTGCCATCCCCGCACGAAACTTTCCACCACGGATGCGTGATCCGTACACCGGTAGTGAAGTCGTCCTTCCCAAAGGTGAGCGCCTTATTGAAGTAAGTGCCAAGTAGAGTGACATCTTTGTCAGGCGCGTCGCCGCCGCTGCCCAGTTTCACCGTGACCGGTAGCATGGGCGAAAAGCCGACGATATTGTGGTGCCAGAACGTACCGCGAATTTTCGGGAGATCAGCCTCGTTGAGAAACGCGCCGTCGCTAGGTGGCTTCAGGTTGACGCCGCCGACTTCCACATCCAGCGTATCTTCCTGCGGAGTAACCACCAAATTAGCGCCGTAGCTGCGCAGTTCGCGATTGATCTTGTCGCCAATATCGGTCGCGACGGCGATCATGGCGGTGGCCACCGCGACGCCCAGCGCAATCGCGATGCCCGCGAGCAGCTTTCGGCGCGCCTGGTGGCGAAACGATTCGTAGACGATGCGAGGAAACATTATTTCTGCTCGAAGTAGCGCCTGCCCGCCGCGACGTCAGCCTCGGAGACAATGACGGCGTCGCCGGTCACCTGCGCTTTCAGTGGAATCGGATTGCAGCCCCCGCCCATGCCGACCGACTGCAGGTTAATGGGAGCGGCACAATTCTTGCAGATCACTCCCTGTGCCCCTTTATAGAAGCCCACGCCGCCGCAGATTTCGCAGGCGTCAAAGAGCGTAGCGATTTTTCCGTCGGGCTTCTGATAGAGCCAGAAGCGCACTTCGACTCCGCCTTCCTGAGCTTCAAAGCGATGCAGTTCGCCATCGTAAATCTGCGTCAGCGGGATGGAGACTTTGCCGTCGACAAAAGTAACTTCCGTCGAGGGGGACAGTGCGCTGGCGCTCTTCTCATAGATGAAGCTGGCGGTAACCATCACGATGAAAATGAACGAAAAGATGTAAACCGAGGCCATCCAGAAACGCTCGCGGCGGGCCGTCCAGAGCGCTTTGCGGCGGGCCGCGCCGGCGGACGGCAGCTCGACCGGCTGGCGACTCTTCATTTCAAACAGCACCATCAGTGCCGCCAGCACAAGAATCGTGACGAAGAAGAAAAAATCGTTGCGCACGATCGGCCCGATGATCGCCATCTCCTGCCGGGAAGACGGAAGCACGCCGTTCTCGGAGAGCTCGTGCAGGCCGGAGATCACCAGTTGCCCCGCCACCAGGAAAAGAATCGCGGTGGTGACCTTAAAAAACTTTTGCAGATTGATCTTGACGCTGCCCTTGACGAACACTACGCCGAACACAATGGCGACAACGATCCCCATCACCGTGCCGATAAAGCTCATCAGCTCGCTCGAATTCAACGTGACAGCGGAGAGGATCAGAACGGTTTCAGCGCCCTCGCGCAGCACCATGAGAAAGACGAAGATAAAGAGGCCAATCCAAGCGTCGCCCCGAGCGAACAAGCCGACCTTGTTTTCGATCTCGCCTTTGAGCTTGCGCCCCGTCTTCATCATGAAGACGATCATGGTGACGACAAAGACGGCAGCCACCAGCATGACCCAGCCTTCGAAGATGTCCTCGTTCAACTTGAAACGGGAGAGCACGACGGCCACGCCGATCGATCCGGCAAAAGCTGCGCCCAGCGCCGCGTAAACCGACTTGCGCAGATCATTGCGGCCGATCTTCGCGAGATAGGCGAGAGTGATGCCGACAATAAGCGCCGCCTCGACGCCTTCGCGCAGAGTGATGATGAATGCTTGAAGCATTAAGTTAGGGTCCAGCTTCCTAATTGAAAATGAAATTCAATTTCAATATCAATAGGATACGGTTTCGGGTGGGGAGCGGTCAACGCAGGGAATCACGGGTGGTTGCGATCTGCATCACACGGCAGAATGGGGCATTGAACGGGGTCCCGTGGGAACGCCCGTGTATTTGTCACAATTCAGGTGTGACACATGATCTTGCGAGAAACGTCAAGCGCCGCGAAACTGGCCGCAGGGCCCGTGGTGTAATGGGAGCACATTAACCTGTCCAGTTATATGGTGCGGGTTCGAATCCCGTCGGGTCCACAGTCTCCCAGTTTGGTAGGGGGGATTGACTTGGGGACTCAGGACAGGGAGTCCCCTTCGGTAACATTGACTTCATGCCGGTGGCCGGAGATAATTTTCTTGTAACTGGACAGGTTATGCAGTTCCCGAGACCCGAACCCGCGCGGTTCGGGTTTGTCTTTTTTGCTGTGATTAGCTGCGTAGCTCCCAAAAATTCAGATAACCCGCAAAAATCTCTTCGCCTGCGCCAGCTCCGGAAACAAATTCTCTTCAGCGCGGAATTCGCGCGAGTGCACGCAGCGCCGGCTCCCCCGCAGTCTAACCGGATGCTTCAAATGCAGCATCTCGTGGAACAGAATGTATTCGACCGCGTAGCGCGGTACGCGCGGGTCGTCGAACACGCGGCTGATGACGATGGCGTTGTGTGCCGGATCATAGTGGCCAAGGCTGCGACGGACGTGGTTCTGGCTCCAGGTGAGTTGCGGCCGTCCCATAAGTCCGTGAAAGTAGCGGCGGTTGAGGTCTTCGAATATTTCTTCTAAGTGGTAGTGATGACCGCGGGCGGAGCGGATGTGCTTGCGTCCGCGCAACTGTCGCACCAGCCGCGCCTTGGCGGCAACGTCGTGGCCGGCGACATAGCGGCGATAACGGGTGTTATGAGTGCGATCAACCGGCTTGCGATAGAGCTTGGCCAGCAGAATGTGCGCAATCGAGTGCAGCACGGTTTGAGGAGCGCCTTCGAGCAGATCGGAGATGCGGATATAAAGCTCTCCCTGCCGCATCCGGATGGTGTTGTTGATGGAGACAAAAGAATAAAAACGAACATGCATCGCCGGCACGATCGTGTGCGGACGAAGTTCGCGATAGGCTTCGTGAAAGATTTCGCCGAGTGCTGCGGACACGTTGAGGGAAGAGTAGCACGCTGAATGCCGCCGCTCTATTTCTTCTTCTTGCGCTTCATGTACTCGTCGACCTCCGCAACGGTTTTGCGGTGGTCTTCGACGCTGGAGTCGACGGTATCGAGCGCGTCGGTCAGCAGGAATTCGTACTGCTTCGCCTCCGTGGCATTGGCGTTCGCTGCGTCCTTAAGCGCTCGCAACTTGGATTGAAATTCGACGTCGGCCTCGATGATGATTTTCAGCGGCTTGCGGATATCGTCCTTGCGGCCAACGTACATGTCGACGTTGTCGTTCAGTTCGTCGTAGACGGCGAGGAAATCTTCCAGCATGTCATGGGTCTGGCGGGCGCGCTCGGTCGTCTTGGGGTCGCTCCGCATTTGCTCAAGTTTCGTCATACGATCCCGGGAAAACTGCACGTAAAGCTTTAACCGCAGCTCCGGGTCAAGCATGGCGTCCCGAAGTTGATCGATCTCCAGCGGATTGAGCGGGTCGCGGCGGCTCTGGGCCCAAAGCGGCGAGCCAACTGGCAAGCGGAGCGCGAGCACCACAACGATCATCAGCGCCAGTCCGAATGTCGTGCGCCAGCGCCAGTAGTTGCCCCGCGTCATTTCGCCTCCTTCTTTTTGTCCTTGGCGAACATTTCCTTGAGTAAGCTGGTGCGAACATCTTCAAGACGGAGGATGGCCTGCTCCACCGGAGCCTGGTCGTCGAACGCAAGAGTGCGCTTGATGTCGCGCAACTTCTCCGCCATTTTGCGGGCATCGATCTCGACATTCTTAAGGTGCTTCTTGGTTTGTATGGCGGCGTCCCGCGATTTCTCGGAATAGGTGGCGATGTCATCGACGGCGGCGCGCGCCAGGTCCGCGTCGCCACTCGCATAGAGTTTGTCCGCATTGCGAAGCTGATACTGTGCGATCCGTATGCCAATGTCGGGCCGATCTTCGGGGTGCGCGCTCTCGAAGCGTGCTTTGAGTCCCGCTAAAGATTCGTTCTTATCGGCGCCGTAGGCCGCGCCCAGCGCGAGCAGCAGAATGGTGAAGGCAAGTCGCCGCATGGCAGTCAAGGCTTCTTCGGTTCAATGGCGATCAGGCGATGGGTAGCCTGCCACTCCTGATCAGGATACTTCCCCTTAGCAACATCCAGAAAGTGATGATAATCGACTGCCGCCAGTTTGTAGTCACGCAAGTGGTCATAAGCTGAGGCCCGAAGAAAAAAACAGATCGCAGGCATCTCCGCACTGATCAGTGCGCGCCCGTTGAGGGCTCGAATTGCCAGGTCGTAGTTCTTGTTCTCGCTGGCCGCCCATGCCAGATCGACGTAGGCGTCGGGCGAATCGCGCTTCAGCCGGACCGCCGCCAGGAATTCTTTTTCGGCTTCCGGGAATTTCTTCTGCAGCAGCAGCGCCTTCCCCAGCCCCCGATGCAGCTCGGCGTCATTCGGATGTGCAGTCACCAAGCCCCGATACGCAGTTTCCGCCAGATCATTTTTCCCCGCGCTCGCATAAAGGTCGGCGAGATCGCGTTGCGCGTCGGAGTCACCGGGCGCAAGTTTCACGCCAATCTGGATTTCCGCAATGGCGTCGTCTTTCTTCCCCTGCGCCGCGAGTATGCGCCCCAGTTGGAGATGAATGCCGGCGTCATCGGGCCGCTCAGCGGCCAGCCCGCGCAGCAGCGGCTCGGCATCGCCCAGCCGGCCCGACTTCATATAAATGTTGGTGAGGCCGATCGCGGCTTCCGTCGAGTGGGCGTCAAGCGCCAGCGCTTGTTTGTATTCCGCCTCAGCGTCCG
The DNA here is from genome assembly GCA_963747545.1 of uncultured Acidobacteriaceae bacterium. Classification (GTDB taxonomy): domain Bacteria; phylum Acidobacteriota; class Terriglobia; order Terriglobales; family Acidobacteriaceae; genus Acidiflorens. Next base: position 209,974 of record CAVVFQ010000008.1, read on the forward strand.
AAAATTCTTTTCGCTGCTCATGCAGCAGCCCGGCCGATAAATGAGGCTCGGGATCTTTCGGCATAAGCTCGGCAACCTTGCGGTAAGCCTGGAACGCGTCTTCCGGCTTGGGATTTTCCAGCAGATGTCCGAGCGCGAGCCAGGCGCGGGCCTGCCCTTCTTCGACGTGATTGTCCCCAGTGTGACCGTCCGCAGTGCGACCGTCCGCAGCGTGATTTCCCGCAGCGTGATCCTCTGCCGAATGGCTCGTGGGTTTCAGCGTAGTGGCCGCGCGCAGAAAACGTTCGGCCTCCGGACTGTTCAAGCGGGCCAGCATCAAGCCCAGATTCAAGTTCGTCTCAAATACGTCGGGCTTGGCGGCGACCGACTGCCGGTAGGCGTGGATCGAGTCGTCAATGCGGTCGAGGTGGTTGAGAACAAATCCCAGATCGAACCACGCCTGATAGTTCTTGGGATCCTTGTCGATGGCCTTCTTCAGCAGCGTTTCCGCGCCGGTGAAATCGTTTTTCTGGATGGCATCTTCAGCCTGCGCGATTTCCGGAGGCATGTCATCGATGGGTACCTTGTAATGGCGAACGGTGGTGTGGTCTTGCGCGATAGCGCCGGCGGTCAGCAAGCCCACGAGCAGCAGGCCGCGGAAAAAGTCCGCGTTAATCGCTGAGGGATTTCTACCGGCCACCATTGCGCACGCCATTTCCGTTCAACACCTGCTTCAGGTACTGTCCAGTGTAAGAGCCCTTCAGCTCCGCGATCGCTTCCGGCGGGCCGAAGCCGACAAGGTTTCCGCCGCGATCGCCGCCTTCCGGACCCAGGTCGATGACCCAATCCGCGGTCTTGATGACCTCCAGATTGTGCTCGATGACTACGATCGAACCTCCCGCATCGATTAGACGGCGGAAAGCAGAAAGTAGTTTGCTGACGTCGTCGAAATGCAGGCCGGTAGTCGGCTCATCGAAAATATAAAGCATGCGGCGTTTGCGCTTAGGTCCGTCACCGCCCTCCGCATGGTGGTTCGCCGGACGAGTCCCAGGCTGCAGATGCGCAGCCAGCTTCATGCGCTGCGCTTCGCCGCCCGAGAGCGTTGTCGCCGACTGGCCAAGCCGCAGATAGCCCAGCCCGACCTCGTCAAGCACGCGCAATTTCTCCGTCAGTCGCGGAACATCGGCAAAGAACTTGAGCGCTTCGCGAATCGTGAGGTCCAGCACCTCATGAATGTTCTTGCCTTTGTAGTGAATTTCAAGCACCTGCGGCTTGTAGCGCGTGCCCTTGCATTCGTCGCAGATCAGCTCCACGTCAGCCAGAAACTGCATTTCGACCGTGACCGTCCCGTCACCCTGGCAGTTGTCGCAGCGCCCGCCCGGCACATTAAAAGAAAAATACCCGGCAGGGAAGCCGCGCTTCTTCGCTTCCGGCAGCGAAGCGAATAGCTCGCGGATAATGTCAAAAGCTTTGATATACGTGACCGGATTCGACCGCGGAGTACGCCCGATCGGCGATTGATCGACCAGCACGACCTCGTCGAGATAATCGTCCCCTTCGATGCTGTCCCACAAAATGGCGGAGGAAGCGCTGCCATTCGTCTGCCGCTTACCCGTTGCCAGCGCCTGATAGAGGACGTCGTGCAGCAACGAAGATTTTCCCGAGCCGGAAACGCCGGTGATCGCCACCAGCATACCGAGCGGAATTTCCAGATCGATGCGCTTCAGGTTGTGCGCCCGCGCGCCCGTGATACGGAGTCTGTGCGGCCCCGGCTGCCGGCGTCGCGAAGGAATCTGAATGTGAAGTTCGTCAGCGAGATAGCGCCCGGTCAGCGAGTGCGGCATCTTGATGATCTCGTTGTAGGTGCCGGCCCCGACAACTTTTCCACCGTTTTCTCCCGCGCCCGGACCGAGGTCGAGAATGCGGTCGGCGGCGCGCATAATGTCGGGATCGTGCTCCACTACAAGAATGGTGTTTCCCAAGTCGCGCAGGTCATGCAAAATCTTGATGAGCCGGTGCGTATCGCGGCTGTGCAGGCCGATGGAAGGCTCGTCCAGCACGTACAGCGTGCCGACCAGACGCGAGCCCAAAGAAGTAGCCAGCTGAATGCGCTGCGCTTCGCCGCCCGATAGCGTCGAGGCAAGGCGGTCAAGCGTCAGGTACTCAAGCCCGACTTCGTTAAGAAAACGCAGACGCTCCCGCAGCTCGATCAGCAGCTTTTCGGCAATCGCAGCCTGCTCGGTCGAAAGCTCGAGTTGTCCGAAGAAGCGCGCGGCCTCTTCGACCGTCATACCGCACACCTGGCAGATGTTCTTGCCATCGATTCTTACCTGACGAGCTTCCGCGCGCAGCCGCGTCCCACCGCAAGCCGAGCACAGCGAATATCCGCGATAGCGGCTGAGAAACACGCGGACGTGCAGCTTGTACTTCTTGCGTTCAAGATGCTGAAAGAATCCGCGCACCCCGCCAAACCCGCGCCCCCCATCGACAATCAGCCGCTGCTGCTCGGCTTCCAGTTCGTACCAAGGCACGTCCAACGGAATTTCAGCCGCGCGAGCGAAGCGCTTAAGCTCAGTGAACAGCGGCCGGTACTTCGGCTTAGTCCAGGGCTCGATCGCGCCCTCATTCAAAGTCTTGCCTTTGTCGGGGATGACCAGGTCGAGATCGAAATCGATGGTGTTGCCAAACCCCTGGCACCGTGGACATGCGCCATAAGGATTATTGAAAGAAAACAGGCGCGGCTTCGGCCCTTCGTAGCGGCTGCCGTCGTTCTTGCACTCGAAACGCTGCGAAAAACGAAGTCGCACAGGATGACGATCAGAACCTTCCCCCTCGCCATCCCCACTCCGACTCGCGGTTTCGAAAATCACTTCGCCCGCTTCCCGATAGCCGATCTCAACCGCATCAACGATGCGCGAGCGTTGATCTGCCGAGACGACAAGCCGATCCACCAAGCCAAAAACAGGCTCAGCAAAATTAACGTCAAGCAGCGATTCCGGGGTCGAGAACTCGAAGACCCGGCCGTTCTGAAACAGCCGGTTGAATCCGCGTTTGCGCAGATCAAACAACCGCGCCTTGATCGCGTCGGAGGGCAGATTAGATTCCGCCAGCTTTTTCTTAGCGCGAGACTTTTTCGGTCCCTTCTCCTCGGCCGCGGCTACGTGCGTCTGAATCGGAAAGAACACGTTCAGCCGAGTGCCCTCGCCCAAAGCCAGCAGACGGTCCACAACTTCGTCCACCGTATCTTTCTTCACTTCCTGTCCGCACAGCAGACAATAAGTGCGTCCAACGCGGGCGAAGAGCAGCCGCAGATAATCAAAGATCTCGGTAGCGGTAGCGACGGTAGACCGCGGATTCCGCGTGGAGTTCTTCTGCTTGATGGCGACCGCAGGCGCGATCCCTTCGATCAGGTCAACATCCGGCTTCTCAATCCGCTCCAGAAACTGCCGAGCATATGCCGACAGCGACTCGACGTAGCGCCGCTGCCCTTCGGCATAAATCGTATCGAAAGCGAGCGACGATTTGCCCGAACCGGAGACACCGGTAACCACGGTCAGAGCGTTGTGCTCAATCTCAAAATCAATGTTCTTGAGGTTATGAACCCGAGCCCCGCGAACCACAATGCTTTCTGTCGACATCTTCCCCTGGCACTACAGATGGATCAAAACCCGCTAGCGAATCTTTCTATTATAAAGCGTCGCGAGGCCGGAGGATTCCGCCGCAGTACATAATCTCAGGGCGGGGTAGAGACGGGGCTTGCCCCGTCTTGGAGCTTGAAAAACTCTTCGTCGCTTAGGCACTTGAATTTGGCTTAGCCGCCAACCGCTTCCTACGCATAGAGGAACGGCCGCTCTCCGCTGCTTCTCCAGAAGTAGCCAAGGATGATCGCGCTGGCGATCGCCGCGTAAGCGCACCAAAGCGAGGTGAACGCGTAGCGCTTGAACGCCATCACCACCAGAAGAATCACCAGGTTTGCCGCGCCGAAGATTACCATCATCCTGATCTTCGAGAAAAACAGCGAGCCACAAGTTGCAATCACATAGAGCACCGCAACCGCCATATTATTGGTCGCTTGATTGATGTACACGATGCTGTTTCCCTTGACGTACAGCTCCAATGGATACGCCGTCAGCGCCCACAAAATATAAAGCGTGGTTCCTCCGCCGAGCACCAGAAACGGCAGCATGCGCTCGCGGCTCCTCGCGGTCGGCTCAAACAGCAGCACACTGAGCGGCAGCAGAAAAGGCAAGAGTCCCTGCGCATAAAGCATGAACGCCGCTCCCATGTCGTGCGCCACCGCAGGCGAGAGGTTCCTATCCAGCCCCAGCCAAACGAATCCCTCGATGAACTGATGAATGGCGAAGAGGATGGGCAGCGTAGCGAACAGCACTTCGCGCCGGTGCTTCACCTTCGTCAATGTAACCACGCCGACAGCGGCCAGAACTCCACTGCCCACAAAGTTCGCGGTGGCTGAAAAACACATGGCTCGTTTTCTCCGTTGCGAGAATTACGCTGCGAAGATTACACCGATCATCGCGAAACGCAAAACATTTTCGTCGGGCGAAATCTCACTCATTTAAGGGCATGCAAAACGCGTTTCAACGAGCCTCGAGTCAAGAAACTATGGGTTTCCCGCGCTCATATGCGACGTTGCAACCGGCACGGGTTCACATCTAAACTTATTCGTGCCCAGGGTTGATCCGCGAACTGCGGCTCAACGATTGCGAAAGTGGCGGAATTGGCAGACGCACCAGACTTAGGATCTGGCGGGGCAACCCGTGGGGGTTCGAGTCCCCCCTTTCGCACCAATGATCGTTTGTGCACAGGCGGCGGCGCATCTGATACCGCGAAAGCGCCGTCTGACCTCTCGGCCGTACCCACCTGTCTTCCCCCCTCAACAGTGGTTCGACTGAACCGGCCTTCGGCTCCCAGTCGGCACACAGAGGAGGCAACATGAAATCCAGGATGTTGGCGTCCATCACTAGGATGACCCTATTCGCTGCGCTGACCATCTCAGTTCGGTTGCCTGCACAGGAACAGCCAGACAACCACCGCTACGGTCAAGAACCCAAACTCGTTGAGTTCGATGCTCCTCGCGCAGGTACAGTATCTTCGCCGGCGTGCGCGCCGTATTGTGGCACTTTCGCAAACGCCAACAACGATCTGGGAGCGATCGTTGGTTATTACACGGACGCGAAGGTTGTGCCTCACGGCCTGTTGCGAACTCCGAGCGGCCGCATTATCTCCTTTGATGCTCCCGGAGCTGGCCTTGGGGCCGGGCTCAACGAGGGCACCGTCGCGTACAGCATCAACGACCTGGGCGTGATCGCGGGAGAGTTCGAGGACTCCCGCCATGTGTATCACGGCTTTGTGCGCTACCCCGACGATTCCTACGCCACGTTCGAAGCGCCGGATGCCGGCAGGGGCGCTAACCAGGGCACCCTCGTACTTAGCATGAATCTGGAAGGCGCAACCGCAGGCGTCTACATTGACTCGAGCAACGTGCAACACGGTTTTGCGCGGTCACGCAATGGCGAGATTACCTCCTTCGATCCAGCGGGTTCGGTTTACACCATGGTTTGCGAGGAAACCTGCCTAAACCTCGAGGGCGCGATCACCGGATACTATTCCGATGCGAGCGGCGTCATTCACGGCTTCTTGCGTGAGCGGGACGGGAATATTATGACTTTCGACGCGCCCGGCGCCGTCCAGCTCACCCTTAGTGCAAGCATCAATATTGAGGGCGCGATCGCGGGATACTACTATGACTCGAAGATCGTGGCTCACGGCTTCGTGCGCTCCCGCGACGGCAACTTCACCACTTTCGAAGCTCCGGGCGCAGCCACGGGCCCAGTGCAGGGTAGCGCGGCTTTTTCGATCAATTTGCTCGGGGCGGTCGCGGGAGAATTCCTCGACGCGAGCTATGCGTCGCACGGCTTCGCGCGTCTTCCCAACGGCAACTTCACGATGTTCGATGCTCCGGGCGCTGGCACCGGTGCCAGCCAGGGTACGCGCCCTTCGACCAGCAACATGGAAGGGGCCGTCGCCGGCTGGTGGGTTGACGCAAGTAACCTGAATCATGGCTTCGTGTGGATCCCCGGCGACTGGTCCCTGCGCTAGAACACCCTCACGGAACCCACTGCGTAGACAATCGCGACTTGATCACCATTTCGCCGACGCTCGACCTGCAGAGGCTCGATCTAAGACGCTCGATCTCTAGAGCGACGAGGTGCGGAGCATCGAACTCCGCACCTCGTCGACAGGAAGTTTCTACGAGGTTCCAGTCCCGCTCAACTCGATCTGCTGGGGGCTGTCTCCTGCATTGTCGATGATGGTCACTGCTCCGGCGAATGCCCCCGCTGCCTTCGGGCTGAATTCGATAGAGATCGTGCAAGTCAATCCAGGCGCAAGCGGGGCCACGCACTTATTGGCCGAGATGACGAAAGGACCTGCAACGCTGACAGTGATCGGCGTCAGATTCGCATCGCCGTAGTTCTCCACCGTCACCGTCAGCGGCGCGCTGGTGGTGCCCTCTACCGTACTGGGGAACGCCAGCGCGGATGGCGAGAGGTCCACCGCAGCCTCCGCTCCGGTACCCGTGATTGGCACCGCCTGTGGGCTGTTGGTGGCGTTGTCGGTGATGGTCACGGTTCCCGTCTGGGATTCGATGGTTGTTGGCGTAAAAGTCACCTTAATGGTGCAGGTGGCGGCGGGAGCGAGAGACCCGGTACAGGTGTTCGTCTGCGAGAAGTCCGAAGACACTGTACCCGTGATCGCAACGCTGGGACTCGCGAAAGTCAGCGCTGCGGTGCCCGTATTCTTTACGGTAATCGGCAGTTCGCTCGGTGTGCCCAGCGCCACATTCCCGAACGCCAGGCTGGTAGGCGACGGCGTTGCCACTCCCACAGCGCCCGCCACGCCCGTACCGGTAAGGGTCGCGGATTGAGGACTCGAGGTCGCGCTATCGGCCACCGTCAGGTTGGCGGGCCGGGCCCCGGTTCCCTTGGGTGAGAATGTTATCGCGATGTTGCAACTGAAACCGGCTGCCAGGGTGGCAGGCGAAATAGGGCAGTTGTTGGTTTCTGAATAGTCGCCGGGGTCCGTGCCCGTGAAGGTGATGCCCGTGCTGGAGATGGTGAGCTTCGCCGAGCCGTTATTGGTAAGCGTGATGTTTTGCGCGGCACTGCTTGAACCCTCCGCTGTGCTTGCAAACGTCAGGCTTGCCGGGTAGAGGCCAACCTCCGGAACACTACTGCTGATTCCCGTGCCGGAGAGGTTAATCACGCGAGGACTGCCAGGGTCGGAGTCTGCAACTGTGAGGGTTGCACTGCGCGCTCCCGCGGCAGCCGGCGTGAAAGTAATACGGAGCGTGCAGTAGGTCAGCGTGCCAACCGCCGTGCTGGCCGTACAACTGCTACCGCTCAGGGAGAAGTCCCCTGGATTGGTGCCCGCTAGCACAGTACTAGCGATGGTTGAAGTGGTGTTTCCCTGGTTGTAGTAGTAAACGACCTGCGGGGAACTCGCCGTGCTGACCGTTTGCGCATCGAACACCACCGCCGTTTGCGAAAGCAGAATGTCCGAAGTGGTTGCGATCCCCGTGCCCGACAAAGTGACCTTCTGCGTGGCCACGGTGGCATTATCGGTGATGGTTACGGTGCCGGTTTTCGCGCCCGCGCTCGTCGGCGTAAAGCTCACGCCGATGCTGCACGAACTACCCGGGGCAATCTGGCCAGTGCACCCCTGGGAGGCAAGCGCGTAGTTGCCAGTAATCGTGACATTGGTGAAGGTAACGGTAAAGTTGCCCGTGTTGGTGACGGTGATGTATTGCAGGGTACTGCTCGTGGTTGCGCTTACCTGAGGTCCGAAGGCCAAGGTGGTAGGCGTGACCGTCAGAACCTTGGTTTCCGCAACTCCGTTTCCGTTGAGCGTGATCTTGGTCGGACTGCTCGGTGCGCTGTCCGTAACGGTGACTGTGGCCGTGCGCGCGCCTGCTACCGTGGGCGTGAAGGACAGATACACAGCGCAGGTGTTGCTGATCGGCCCCTGTTGCAGGGTGCTGGGTGAGATCGGACAACCCTGGCTGGTGATCGTAAAGTCACTGTCGCCGGTCAGCGCGACAGAGCTGATCGTCACCGGTGACGTGCCCGTATTGGTGAGCAGCACGTAGGGGCTGAGAGTACTGGTCGTGGTTAGCACCTGCGGCGGGAATGTGATGGTGGCGGGACCGACTGCCAGAGACTGCGAGGCGGCAACTCCCATGCCCGAAAGCGTGATCACCGCGGGGCTGCCGGTAGCGCCGGTATACGTAATCGTGACTGTGGCCGAACGTGCTCCCGCCACGGTCGGCGTAAAGGTTACGTTGATGTTGCAATTCGAACCGGCGGCTAACGGGTTGGTGGTCGAACAACTCGTCATTGTGAAGTCGCCCGGGTCGGTTCCGCCCTTCACGATGCTGGAAATGGTCAGGGGCGAGTTGCCGGTGTTTTCGAGCACAGCTGTTTGGTTCGGGCTGGTGAAAGTGAGAGTCTCGCTCGGGAACTCCAGCGCCCTCTCAAGAAGCAGCGCCGAAGTGGTGGCCGCAACGCCAAAGCCGGCCAGCGCCACACTTTCGGAACCGCCGGTGTACTTAACACTGACCGACGCCGTGGCCTCACCAGCTGCCGTGGGTTTAAAGCTGACGTAGAAGCTGCATGAGGTCGCGGCGGCCAGCGTCGCAGCGCAAGAGTTGCTGCTGATCGTGAAGTAGGCCGCATTGGTGCCAGCCGTGGCTATGGTGATGCCCGCCACCGCTGCTGTCGAGGTGTTCGTTACCTCCACATACTGAGCGGCGCTCGCGGTGGATATCACCTGACTGGTGAAGGCGAGGCCCGACGGCGCTAGCTCCATCACGGCCGCCGCGGCCGCGCCAGTGCCGGTGAGGGTAATGGTCTGCGGACTGCCTGTGGCATTGCTGGTAACTTTCAAGGTCGAGTTATCTGCGGTTGTCACCGTGGGGGTAAAGTAGACGTAAAGCTCGCAGGAAGTATTGGGCTGTATCGCAGTGCCAACACATCCACTCACTTCGTAGTCGGTGCTGGCTGAAACGATGGCTGAGGGAGTGACCGCCGCAGTTCCAGTGTTAATGAGCCAGACACTTTGATAGGGGCTCTGGACCCCTTTCTGCTGCGCCTCGAAGGTAAGAGCTGTTGGGGTTAAATTCAGCGCTTCGGTAGCGGCTACCCCTGTACCGGTTAGGTTTACCGTTTGCGTGCCGGCAGCATCCGTAAAGTTCAGCGTCGCCGGGCCGCGGGCTCCGGCGGCGACTGGAGTAAAGGTGACCTGCACCTCGCAATTGCGGCCCGGAACCACGATAGTGGCGAGACAACCCTGGTAGGAAATCTGGAAATCGCCGGGGTCGGTTCCTGCGAGGGAAACCTTTGAGATGTCCAAAGGCACGTTGCCGACGTTATCCAGAATTACCGTAAGCGCGGTGGGCGTAGTGGTGCCATTCGCCTGTGTACCGAAGTCGAGGCTGTCGGGCGTCGTAATCGCTGCCGCTGCCGCGACGAGGCCGGTTCCGGTAAGAGCGACGCTTTGAGGGCTCCCGGTGGCGGAGTCCTCGAAGATCAGCGAGCCGGTCAGCGCTCCGGCGGCGAGCGGAGTAAATTCCACTTGGGTGGTGCAACCGTATCCGGCTCTCACGGTAGTCACGCAGCCGGTCGAGTTCAGACGGAAATCGCCGGTGGCGTACACGCGTTCGATGACCACGGAAGCATCACCGGTATTGGTGACCTGGACGGGGAATGCTGTACTCGTGCCTCCCACACCCAGCGCGGCAAACGGCACCGTCGGAGGGGTAATCGACAAAGTGAGAGTTGGGGCCACGCCGGTGCCAGTAACGGTGAAGCTGTGCGTGCCCACCGTCGTGCTGTCCGCCATGGTTATGGTCGCAGCTCGAGTTCCGGTTGTGGTCGGATCGAAGGTCACCCTTATAGGACATGTTCCTCCGGGGTTCAAGTTCGTATTGAAGCAGTTGGTCGCTGTGTAGTCCGTGTAAGCCGTCCCGGTAATCGAAGAGCCAAAGATGGATACCGGAACATTGCCCGTATTAGTGACAGATACGCTCTGGGCGGTACTGAGGGTACCGACGTCTTGCGCATTGAACACCAGGCCGGCCGCATTCAAGGTTAGCGTCGGGGTGCCGACCACACCGTTACCAGACAAGGCTACGTAGGTGAAGGGGACTAAGCTGCTGGTATTACTGTTCACGTACAGTTGTCCGGTGAACGACCCATTCTCCGTGGGTAGAAACGCAATATTCACCGTGCACGTGGCATTGTGAGCGAGCGCCGCCGGGCAGTTATTCGTCTGGGCGAAGTTGCCATAGACGGTAAATGCCGGACTGCTCAACGTCAGGCTGGTGGGGGCACTATTGCCGATCGTAACTGTCTGGTACGGACTCGCTGTGTCCACAGGTTGATTGTCAAAAGTCAAACTGGTAGGACTCAGAGTCAGGAAAGGCTGGCTCACGCCGGTTCCCGTCAGAGTCACCTTATTCGGACTGTTATTACCACCTTGAACAATCGTGAGCGTGCCGGGGATGGATGTGGCTGTGGCTGGCGTAAAGGTGACGGTGATGGCGCATTCGCCGCCCCCAGCCAGACTGGTGCCGCAGGTGTTCGTCTCTGTGTAGGAGGCCGGTGACGGCGTGATGCTGGTGATAGGCATGGCGTTGCTGCCCAAATTTTGCAGGCTAACCACCATCGGAGCGCTGGGCACCCCCACGGGTTGGTTCGTCGGCAAGGCCAGAGTCAACGGATACACCACCGCCGTAGCCGCTGCCGTTGCCCCGATTTCCAGCGCAAAAGCGCTTCGGTATGGAGTCGCAGTGAGCGTAACCGGGAAATTGGTCGAACTGGTTTGGCCCACCACATAAGCATCGCCGCTAGCGTCCACCGCGACGGCTGGAGAGTGAGCGGAGTAAGCGGTGCTGTCGCTCGTGGAGCCGCCGACGTAAGTCGAATAAACGGCCGCCGTTCCCGTGGCATTCAATTCGGTAACAAAGACATTGTCGTTTTCCGCACCATTTACCCAGGTGGCATTAAAACTCTGAATCGGGAGCGTCACCGAGAGATCATCCTCTCCTGTGTATCCCGTGATGAACGCATCGCAAGCGGAAGCGCATCCGGGTTCAATCGCAATATCCGTGGGATAGGTGAGTTCCAGGGCGCCGCCCAGAAAGGTGGAATAGACCAGCGCACTGCCGGCGGCATTCAGCTCGCTGGCAAAACCTGAAGGGTAGGTCAACTGGTAAGCGCCAGCGGTAGTGGGAAAGTCTTCCACGCCGGCGGTTCCCGTCACGTAAGCGTCCCCTGATCCATCGACGGCAATTCCGCCAATTCCATTCGTGTTGCCATACCCGAGATAGGCGGAGTAAACCAACGCTGTCGCCGTCGGGTTTAACTTGGTGACGAAAACACCGCCGTACCCCACGTCTTCTCCGTCATAGGCATAAGCGCCCGCTGTGGTCGGAAAATCCGACCCGGCATTTCCCACGACGTAAGCATTGTCAGTACCATCGACCGCGATGGCATTCTCGGTCGAGGCTGTTGTGGGTCCACTCAGATAAGTGGAGTAAACCAGTGAGGCCGCGCCCGACAGCGTCGGGTTAATCTTCGCCACAAAAGCGGTCTGTCCGCCGCTTAAGTTCGTCTTCTGATAAACCCCTGTGGTGGTGGGAAAACTAGTGGAGTTGGTATAGCCAGTCACATAGATATTCTTCGCCGAATCCAGAGCCACTCCATTCGCCTGGTCGGTGGCGTTGGTGGTTCCCGCCAGATAGGTGGCGTACGTAAGTGCGGTTCCAGCCGCGTTCACGACGGCGACGAACGCATGGTTCCCGCTGGTAACAGACTCTAGGTACGCATTCGTAGTGGTCGGGAAATTCGCGGTCGAGTACCCCACAACGTAAGCGAGGCCGGCCGAGTCGACTCGTATGTCCTCGGGCACGGCGTTAAAAGTCGGCGTATTCGTAATGACGTCGCGGTAAACAAGGGTAGCGCCGTCGGAACCGATCTTCTCAATTACTATCCCTCCGGTGGTGTGCCCAGCCAGGTAAACATTGCCGCTGCCATCGACGGCCGCGGCATAGTAAGCATCACTCGTGGTCGAACCCACAGGAAAGGACGACCACACCAGCACCGGATCGATGACCAGCGGGCGGCTGCGGTCCCAGTTCGGAATGTCAAAACCAATCCGGCCTGCACTCTTCATCACATAGCTGCCGGCAATGAGTTCGCGCGAGCCATCTGCCGCCAACTGGTAGATCACCGGCCGAGAGAAACGCAGGCTGGCGCCGTTTCCGCTGATATTCAACTCTCCGCCCGCGGCGATGCTGACTTCTTGCGCGTTGCTGACGTCGAGCACGATCGTCTTGGGGTCGTGCCGCGGAGCCACCACAAAGTCATACTCCAGTTGGCCGCGATTGCCGTAGTACACCAGATCGATGCCCGGATAGATCCCCTCATAGCGCAGGCCTGACCAGGTCGGCAAGTTGGTCCGCCAGGCGCTCGTGTCGCGCGACGAGAAGTAACTCACAATCCCCGGCAATTTTCCTTCCGGGGAAACGCATGGCCTCTGGCTCGCCCCCGACAAACTAAAACGTATCGGCTCGCCTCCCGCGGCGCCCGCCGGAGCAATGTCAATCGACGCCCGGCTCTCATAAAACTGAAAATTCAAGCCCGACGCGGAAGACTTAAATGCCGCCTGCCCACTCCCAACCCCGCCGCCTGCCTCTTCGAAGGTGAGCGTGTCATTGCCCAGCACCTTGATGGCGGGCGTTTGCGCGAAAGTTCCGGTGGCGAGAGAGATGGAAACGATTAGCAACGCGAATAGGAAACAGACGCGGGCACGCAGCATAAGATTTCTCCTGGTCGAGAACGAAAAATAGCTGGAAACGAATTAGGCAAGCGAATCCCGCCAATCAGGCGCGAATCGTGTCGAATCGCGTTCCCTCTGTCAGTCCGGGGGGAAGAGACGAACTGGGAAACTGCATCGCTCGCTCGGCATGAGTTCGTGGGCAACTCCTGCTTGGAGCGCAAATGCGCACGGATTATACACCACAATTGGTTTTCGCAATGTCAATATCTTTTGTCCAACGCTGAACTCGAAATGCATGCATGCCCCGTCTGGCACAGCTTCTGGCGACTTCCAAGTGCGGGCTCGATCTCGGAGGACTGCCTTCGGACCCTGCGCTTCGCGGAAGGGGAATCGATTTCTTGTGATACGTATGGGTAACAAAAGAAAACACTTCCGATGCTGAATCTGGGCGAGTGCCACCCCGGTCGTGGGGATTCGCGGTCTCCTACCGATCGTAGAGTGTTACCAGGCCTCGGAGTCTCGCACTCAACTCGCCGCCCAACGCTCCCCGACGATAACGCCATTTCCAGTTTCCGCTGACACTGCCGGGAAGATTCATGCGCGCCTCGCTGCCTAGGCCGAGCACATCCTGCAAGGGGACAATCGCCACGTCAGCAACCGACGCCAGCACCGCCCTGATCATTACCCAGTTGATCTCGGAATCGTCATCATCATGAAAGTTGAGATAGGCACGCGCGACCTCGTGCTCTTTGCGCACATCTTCCGGAGTGCGTGTGCTGTCGCCCGCGCCCGAACTCGACCACCAGCCCACCGTCGTGTCATTGTCATGTCCGCCGGTGTACGCCGCCAGATCGTGACTGTAATTATGCGGACGAAACGACGGACCCTGCGGATCAGTGCCGAACGCAAATTGCAAAAGACTCATGCCCGGCAGACCGAACTGTTGCCGCAGTTTCTCCACCGGCGGAGTAATGACGCCCAGGTTCTCCGCCACAATCGGCAGCGCCCCAAAGGCGTTCTCCAGTGCCGATAGAAAATCTTCTCCCGGCCCTTTGACCCAGCGCCCATGAATGGCGGTCGTCTCATTTGCGGGAACCTCCCAGTAAGATTCAAAACCGCGGAAATGATCGAGGCGAACCATATCGAAAAGCGCCAGCGAAGCGCGAAAGCGCTCGATCCACCATTTGTATCCGTTGGCGGCGAGCAAGTCCCAGCGATAAATGGGATTCCCCCAAAGCTGTCCAGTCGCGCTGAAATAATCCGGCGGCACGCCCGAGACGGCCGTCGGACGCCCTTGGTCGTCGAGATAGAAAAGATCAGGATGAGCCCAGACGTCGGCGCTGTCGTGCGCAACATAAATCGGAATGTCACCCATGAAACGTATGCTGCGCTGCTGGCAATAAGTCTTGAGGCGTTCCCACTGCCGGAAGAATTCGAACTGCCAATACTTGTAAGCTTTCAGCTCCGCCGCCAGTTTCCTCGACCACTCGCTCACGGCATGTGCGTCTCGCCTGCGAATTTGCGGGTCCCATAAGGTCCACATGGTCCCGTGGTGTGCATCTTTGCAGGCCATGAAGAGCGCGTAATCGTCGAGCCACGGACTGGCGCTCTCGCAAAAACGGTCGAAGGCCGCACGATCGGCGCGCGAACAGTCGGCAAAAAAAACCCGCGCCGCCCGCCGCAGAGCCGCCATCTTGAATTCGATCACGGGCCCGTAGTCGACGAAGTCTTCGGGAAACGCCGGCGACGGCAGGTCCAGGTCTGACTTTCGAAGTAAGCCCTGCTCAAGCAAGCGCTCCAAACTAAGCAGCATCGGATTGCCGGCAAAAGCCGAGAAGCACTGGTAAGGAGAATCGCCGTATCCCGTGGGGTTCAGCGGCAACACTTGCCATAACTTCTGTCCGGAGGCGAACAGGAAATCCGCGAATTCGTAGGCGCAGGGCCCAAGATCGCCGATGCCGAAACGTCCGGGCAGGGAAGTGAAGTGGAGCAGGATGCCGCTGCATCGCGGAAATTTCACTCCGTAACAATACGCAGACCGGCGGCGCTACCGCAAGGCGTCAGGAAAATTCCCCTCATTGGTCAACTTTACTGGCCAACTTCCGCAATCAGCAATCCGAAGGGCTCCAGGGTAACTTCACTACCAGTTGCCGAAGCAGACGACGCGATCAGCGTCCTCAGCGCAGAGCCGCCGAATCCCTGCTTGGAAAGATCGAAGGTAGTTTTTTGCGGCGTGGCTGACATATTCAGCGCCACCAGCACGGCTTTTCCTTTGTAGCTCCGCAGGTACGACATCACATTCGGATCATCTTCGTTGAGCGCGGTGTAGGCACCTTCAAGCAGCGCGACGTTCGTGTGGCGCAACGCGAGAACTTTCTTGTAGAGATTCAGGACAGAGTCGGGATCCTTCGACTCCGTCGCCACGTTGTGAGTCCGATAACTCGGCGGTACCGGAAGCCACGGATCTTTCTCGCTGAATCCGGCGTTGGCGGCGCTGCTCCACTGCATGGGCGTGCGTTCGCCGTCGCGTCCTTTTTCTTTTGGCCATCCCGTACGTCCGATCGGATCTTTCACATCTTCCTTGCGCGTGGGATCGTTGTTCTCCATGCCGATTTCTTCGCCGTAATACATGACGGGAGTGCCGCGCAGCGTCAGGTAGAAAGCCCCCATCAGCTTGGCGATGGCGTCGTTGTGCTTGCCATCTCCATAGCGGTCGTAGGAGCGGACTCTATCGTGATTGTTGATCACGAACACGGGCCATCCGTGGGCGCTCTCGACCGCTGCAATCTGCCGTCGGTATTCACGCGGCGAAAGCTGGTCAACCATCATGAACATGAAGTCCATGGGCATCTGGAGTTCATTGCCATTCTGGCCGTAGTAGCGATCGAGCTCCGCGACGTTGGAGGTCCAGGTTTCGCCGATGAGCACAGCCCCAAATTCGTCGGCCACTTTGCGCAGCTTCTGCAACTCTTCGTGAACCTCGGGAAGGTTCGTGTTGTTTTTGTTATCCATGTTGGGATCGCCCTGCGCGTTGCTGCCGGGAAGAACAGGATTGTCGTGCAGTTCCGGATCTTCAAACAGAGTGTCAACCGCGTCGAGGCGGAATCCGGAAACCCCGCGCTTATACCACCAGCGCGTGGTATCGAGCATTTCCTTTTCGACGGCCGGATTGCGCCAGTTCAGATCCGGTTGTTGCACGTAAAAGTAGTGGTAGTAGTACTGGTTGGTGGTGGGATCGAACTTCCATGCCGAGCCGCCGAAAAGTGAGATCCAGTTATTGGGAGGCTGACCGGGCATTTTTCCATCGCGCCAGATGTACCAGTCGCGGTGCGCGGCGGTGCGCGAGGATTTCGAATCCAAAAACCACGGGTGCTGGTCCGAGGTGTGGTTGGGCACGAAATCCAAAATGATGCGGACCTGATGCGTCCTGCCTTCGGCAACCATGTGATCGAAGTCGGCGAGAGTTCCGTACATGGGGTCGATATTCCGGTAGTCGGAAATGTCGTAGCCGAAATCAACCTGCGGCGAGGGATAGCAGGGAGTGATCCAGACGGCGTCGACGCCCAGTTCATGCAGGTAACTCATCTTGGAACTGATGCCATTGAGATCGCCGACGCCGTCGTTGTTGCTGTCCGCAAAGCTGCGCGGATAGATCTCATAAAAAACAGCATGCTGCCACCACTGATGGCCTTCGGCATCGGTCGGCTGAGACTGAGCAGCCGCAACCAAAGAAACAAACAGCGCCAGCAGCAGGATGAGTGTCGGCGACAACCGCAATGACAATGACAATGATAACGACCGCCTGGTCATGAGTTTCCCTCCTCGGAAAATCATAAAGTTGTCGCGGATCTGATGGCAGGAGCGGCGGAGAAAGATACTGCAATCGAGATATTACAACAACAACCGAAGACTCCGGTTGGCGGCAGACTATTCGTCGCCCCGGACTTTCCACCAGTCCATCTGCTCGCACTCGGCCATTTTCTCTGCGCCGTGCTGCGTGTACCAGTCCCGCCAGGCTGCCGCGTCGGCGGGCAGATTTTCGTCGGTGATCTCGCGCAGAGCCATGAAACTCCAGTTGCGCATCTGCGGGTTGGTCTGGGGATCTTCTGCCAGTTCGATGAACTTCGGCGCCATTCGCATGCGCTGCTTACGCATAAAATTGCCGCAGTCGGAGATATTGCAGCCGGCGCGGTTGCGCACTGCGTCGGAGGGATCGTGAGTAAACGATTCGAAAAGTACGTCGAGGGCTTCGTCGGTTCCCAAATAGCGCATTCCTTCGACGGCCCATTGCCGCACATTAGCGTCAGCATCGTTGCGGGCGTACTCAACCAGGACTGGATAGATGCGATCGTAGCCGACTCCGCGGCCAGCCATCATTCCCATGAAATACACCGCAGCTTGGCGATAGCCGGGGTCCGATTGAGCCTTGGCGATGAGCAGGTCGACGGAGTTGTCGGTCTTCGACCAGCCGTCCATCGCAAGGTTGAGATCGGCGTTGGCATGGCGCACGCGCAGGTCCGTGGAAAACTGCGAACGTCTTTCGAGTTGCTTCATGTGCTCGGTAAGCTTGATGCCACCGAGCCAAATGCCGATGTTCTGTTCGAACAAGTCGAGCGCTCGTGAATCGTGCCGGATGGCTCGTTCCAGAAGTTCCTCCGCCTGCGCCTGCTCAGGCATTCCTTGCAGGCGTTGCACATCGGTGTCAGTGAGTGGCGAATAGTTGACGGGCTGCACCGGGGACTTGGCGACTCTTACGGAACGGGGAGTCCGCGGGCGCGCAGCTTGATTTTTAAACATGAGCGACCGGCCGGTCAGGAAGAAGATGGCGCCGAAAAACACCGCAAATCCGATGGCCAATACGGCGCGAACACGTGGAGCAACTGCCGGGCGCTGAATTCCGCGTTGCGGCGGCGGTCCATATCCTCCCAAACCCATGTCCACTTGAACGTGAGTGTCGAGCTTCAACCCCGCCAGTTTTTCCAGTTGTGCGGCCACCCAGCGGGCTTCCTGACGGTCGTCAATCAAATCGGCCAGGGTTATTTTCTCGCCGCTCTTGGTCTGCAAACGAAGCGAGTAGGAAGGCGGCGTGTTTTGCGCTGCCGTCGCAGCCAGAATCTGGGCGACCTCGGAGTAGGGGATTTCACGCGTCGTTCCAATCCACGCAAATGTGCGCGACAAAACAATTTTGTCGTTGCCTGCATCGATGCGCGACGACCCCAGCGCCGATTGCAAAAGTCCATAGACGAGCAGCACATCAAACAGACCGAACACGACCGGGAACAATACCGGAGCATGCGAGTGCCCCAGAAAATAAACGACGCCAGTCCACGCTGCTGTAAACAGTGTCAGAACGAGGATGCGGACAGGATTCCGAAACATCGGAAAATAAAATTCCGTGCCGCCGGTTGCGCCCACACCCACCACAACTTTCGGATTGTCCGGTCGCGGCACGTCCTCCGCGTCGCTCTGAAAGCCGGCTGACGCTGTCGCATCGCGATCACCGATACTGCCGGCCGTCTCGGGCTGCGGCGTCAGGCGAAACACGGGTACTTCAAAGTCGTCGGAAAAGTTGACACCAGGTGTGTCTGCTTCGGCATGCACGCTCCACAGCATCTGGTCTCGGGGATCATCGCGATCGGTTTCGTACGCATCGCTGGGGATGGCGAAGTCCACCGGGATGGCGGCATCGCCCATCGGACCAGGCGTGATCGATTGCTCGGATACGTTCTTATCGCTTTGCCACAGAACAACTCTACTGGTGGACTGATTCTTTCCTCCGCCAGTTATGATCTGCCGCACGCATGACAGACGCAGGTTGATGCCGTGTCTGGTAGTGGTATTGAAGCGAAGTTGGATGGTGCCGCGCAGCGGTTTGCCCGGAGAAAAGGGAAGTGAGGCAAACTGAATATAGGCTTTGCCAAAACGTTCACGGCGAACCGCAGCGCGGACCGCGAAGAAAGCCAGAACCACGCCGACGGCAACAAAAAAAAGAGGTCCCAGATACTTGGGATCGAAAGTGCGCAGGAATTGCGGAAGGGTTCCTGCCGCGACGGTAATTGAGATCAGGTTCCACAGGCCAGCGACCAGCGCGAGGCCAATGGCTTTCCCAGTGTTAGTGCCGTAAGCCCGGCTGGCCGCCCAATCACTACGCCATAACCAGGGCGAGCCCGGACTCCGTACCTCGACCGCAACCTGCTCGTTGATCTTATGATTTATCTGCACGGCCGCCACAATCAGGCTGCCGCCCATGACCGCAAAGATTGAGCAAAAAACCAGGACTGCCGCGAGGCTGCCTTGGAGTGGACCCCGCGCAAACGTGACTACGCCGATTGCTGCAGCGAAGCCGAAAAACGCAAGGCCAAAGATCGCGACTACAGCCACGCCGGCTTTCGATGGGTTGGTCACAGCCGAATTATAGAGTTGGCCGGAACCGAGGGTAAGATTACGCTGGTGACCGGTGACAGCCAGCCGCGCAAACCGGCTCGGGCTCTCAGCGTCCGGATTCGAACCGATAGCCGATTCCGCGCAGCGTTTTCAAATAACGGGGATGCCGCGGATCCTCTTCGATTTTCTCCCGCAGACGCCGCACAAACACATCAATCGACCGTGGGGTCACAAACGACCCTTCTTTCCACACCGCGTCGAGCAACTGGTCGCGAGTAAACACCCGCCCGCGATGCCGCGCCAGATATTCGAGGAGCCGGAATTCGCGCACCGTGGTAAGCACTCTTCTGCCCTGCACGCTCACCGTCATCGAAGCGATGTCGATTTCCACCCCTCCCACTTGAATAATTTCGCGGTTGGTGGTCTCCGGCTGTGCCCGGAGAACATTTCGCACGCGCGCAATCAATTCACGGGGGCTGAAGGGTTTCGTGATGTATCCGTCGCCACCCGCGTCGAAGGCCTGCAGGCGGTCCGGTTCCTGAGTTCTGGCGGAAAGAAAAATCACGGGTGTTTTGCCCAGTCGTTCGTGCTGCCGGATCTGCCGGCACAGATCGAAGCCGCTGATTCCGGGTAACATAATATCCAGAAGAAACAGCGCTGGCTGCACCATGGCTGCCATCGGAACCACCGGCGCCCCGGAGAAAAATGTGGAGACTTCATACCCCGCGGTTCGCAGATTGTGCTCGATCAGGCGAGACACATCCGGATCATCTTCCACGACGTAGATCAGATCGGGGTAACGCGGCTTGTCTGCCGCTTCCAAAGCAACCATAGCGAGCACCGGGGGCCCACGCACTCTCAAAGAAACTCAGTTCAGAAAGAGATTCGCTTGACACACCCGCTAACACTAGAGCGACCGTGTTGCTGCAATGTTGCGCTAGTGTTAAAGGAGGGTTAATTCAATGATTCAATGATCCTGTGTAGCGCGGGCGCCCCCGCCCGCGGCCGTTGACTTTGATGGTGACTTCGATAGGAGATGCTTAAGCGGACCCGACCTGCTCAGTCTAGATTTGGGCTGCGCAGTCCGAGAAAAACCAGTCTGATAAGAAGTCGGTCTTGTTCTTGCTTTCGGGTGGCGCAGCGGTTCACCGCTGCGATAGCCGGACTCTGTCACCGCCGGCTTTAGCCGCTGAGGTGAGACGGCAACGCGGAAGATGCTTTTTCCGCCGCCGGTTAGGCGTTACACTGCGTGAATGCATACCACGAACCAACCGAATGTGAAATTCGTGCAAACCGAGGATTACCGCGATTCCTACTCCAACAGCGTGCAGATCCGCGTGAATGTCTGGGATTTCTTCCTCGTTTTTGGAACCATGCAGCAAAGCTCCGAGACGCAGGTGGAACTGCGAAACTTTCAGGGGATTTACCTCAGCCCGCAACAGGCCAAGGCGCTCATGGCGCTCCTGCAGCAGAACGTGGCCAATTACGAGACTGCCTTCGGTGAGATCAAACTCGATCCGCGCGCTCCCGGTGGACCCGTTCACTGATGCACTGTCTGACGTGAAAACAAAATCTCAACCAGCAGCCTCCGCCTGGGCGCAGCAGGTCCTTCTCTTCGCGCTCTTTTTTGCCGGCTTGATGCTGCTGCATGCGCCCCTTCTCCGCCTTCCTTATTTCTGGGATGAAGCGGGCTATTACGTTCCCGCCGCGCGCGATCTGTTCCTGCACGGCACGCTCATTCCGCGCTCCACGCCGTCGAATGCGCATCCCCCATTGGTCATGGCCTGGCTGGCGCTGGCCTGGCGCGTCGCGGGATATTCCCCGCTAGTCACGCGCACCGCCATGCTGGCGCTGAGCGCATTCACGCTCCTCGGATTGTTTCGACTAGCGCGTAGCGCTGCGAATCTACCGGTGGCGTGGGCGACGACCGCGTTGGTGGCGATTTACCCGGTATACTTCACCCAGAGTTCCATGGCGCAGGTTGACTTGCCCGCCGCCGGATTTACCTTCTGGGCATTAGCCGCGTATGTCGAAGCCCGCCCGTGGAAGCTAGCGCTCTGGTTCTCGCTGGCGGCGCTGGCGAAGGAGACTGCGATCCTAGCCCCACTAGCCCTTTTCGGCTGGGACCTGCTCGCTTACGTTATTCGCCCGCGATGCGAGGAAACTATTTCGAGTGGCAGGTCATGGAAAAAGTCGGTGCAGCACTTGATTTTGGGTGGCGCGGCGGTTCACCGCTGCGGTAACGACATCGCTTCGAATACGGCTTTAGTCGCTGAGGGCGCGGTCCTCGCCCAGAAGCTGCCTTTTCCGCAGCCCGTGGGCGACCGGCGCCCTCGCTTGTTTTTTCTGCTGCTTCCCATCGTGCCGCTGGCTGCCTGGTACGCCTATCACTACGCGAAGACGGGTTTCCTGCTGGGCAATCCGGAGTTTTTTCGCTACAACGTCGCCGCCACCCTCAATCCTCTCCGCATTCCAATAGCCTTGGTAATGAGGCTCTGGCAACTCTTCGGATACTTCGGTCTCTACCTCCTCACCCTGGCGGGATTGCTGGCCATGCTGCGTCCGCCCCAAGTAGAAATAGAAATAGAAATGCCGAAGCCCGAAAAAAAAATAGCGAACACCGCTGCCCGGCCGCGAATCCCGTTCTCCACGCAAGCCGCATTTCTCGCCGTCATACTGGCCTACCTCGCCTTCATGTCGGCCGTGGGCGGAGCCGTGCTCGCCCGCTACATGTTGCCCGTAGTCCCGCTCGTGATTCTGGTGTTAGTCTCGACTCTCTGGCGTCGCGCGCGGCATTGGCAATTAATTGTCGGAGCGGTCGCAACCGCATTTATCGTCGGCCTGTTCACCAATCCGCCCTACGGGTTTTCTCTCGAAGACAATCTCGCCTATCGCGATTACATCCTGATGCATGCCGACGCCAGTCGTTTTCTGGCGATGCGATATTCCGGTGAGCGCGTTCTAACCGCCTGGCCTGCGTCCGACGAACTCACGCGCCCATGGCTCGGCTACATCAGCCAGCCTTTCCGCGTGTTGCGCATCGAGGATTTCTCCGCCTTCCAGATCGACCTGGCGGCCAAAGCTCGCGCCCACTTCGATGTGGCTCTGGTCTTCTCCACCAAGTACCAGCCGCCGCATCCGCCCTTCGACAATTGGGAAGCGTGGCAGCGCATCAAGGAAAAATTCTTCGGCTACCATCGCGACGTCCCGCCCGAAGAGATTGCCCAACGTCTAGGCGGAACGATCGCTTATCATGAAGAACGAAACGGCCAATGGATCGCGGTGATTGCGCTGCAGCAGTGAGTCTAGTCGTGTGGTGACGGGGCTCAGCCCCGTCCAAGCAGAACCCCGCGGCCATTGAACCATTCACATCCGCATCAAGTGACACGAATGCGTCTTAGCCACGACCCAAACGCTCTTCCCCAGATCAAGCCCAAGCGCATCCCGCGCCGCCAGCGTCAGGTGCACCTCGAACTCCGTGCCGCCGCAATCCACCGTGGCCGCGATAATGACGTCTCTTCGCTCCAATTGCCGGATAGTCCCCGGCAAAATGTTGCGAGCGCTCAGCCCGCGTGGGCTTTCCGTTGCCAGCAGCAAATCGCCGGCACGAATGCCCACCCGCAGACGCGAGCCCACCTCTGCCCGAACCATCGGCGTTTCCAACTCAACTTCGCCGCTACCCAACTTGCATGTCATCGTCCCGCGCTCTTCGTGCAGCGCCAACACCGTGGCGTTGAAGATATTTTCGAATCCCGAAAGCCGCGCGATGGTTTCCAACCGCGGAGCGCGCATCACTTCATGCGGCTGTCCCTGCGCCACAATTGTTCCCCCGTCCAACACAATGACTTCGTCGCCCAGGGCAAACACTTCCTCGCCATTATGGGTAACGAAAAGAATCGGGACCCGATGTTCCTGGTTCCACCTTCGCAGATCGCCGACCAGAGCCGATTTCGTCGGACGGTCCAGCGCCGCCAGTGGCTCATCGAGCAGTAACACGCGAGGCTGAGTCACCAGAGCGCGCGCCAGTGCGACGCGTTGGCGTTCGCCTCCCGAAATTTGCGCCGGTCGCCGGTCGCGCAAGTGACCAATGCGGAACAACCCAAGAATCTCGCGGCTGCGCGTTTGTCGCTCCGCCGCGCTGAGTCCGCGCAGGCCATAAGCCACGTTCTCCTCTGCGGTCAGGTGAGGAAACAGCGCCAGGTCCTGGTGAACATACCCGATGCGCCGTTTCCAGGCCGCCACGTTCCGCTTCTTCTCCGAGTCGTAAAGATCTTCACCACCAATCGCAATGCGTCCATCGTCCGGATCGGTCAATCCAGCAATGCAATCCAGCAGCGTGGTCTTTCCCGCACCCGAAGCACCGAACAGAATGGTGAAGCCGGCCAGCGCGCGGAAGTGAACATTCAGGTTGAACCTTCCCTCGGGATTCGAAAAGCGTTTGCGAATGCGCACTTCCAGTTCGGAGGAAATTGGCTGCGCAGATGTCGGCAGCGAGGATTGTGGTGCGGGAATAATGATCTTTACTTCCATGGGCCCACCACCCACGGACGCCGGGTTAAGCCATACCGATTCAACCAAAAGACGACCGATAACACGACAAACGAGATAACCAGCAGTACCAGTGCCGTCTGGTTCGCGCTGGAATAGTTTGCCGTCTGCACCTGGTCATAGATATCAATCGAGATGGTGCGCGTCACCCCCGGAATGTTGCCTCCGACCATGAGCACCACCCCAAACTCCCCCAGCGTGTGCGCGAAGCTAAGCGCAAACCCCGTGACCAGCCCGGCTTTTGAGAGGGGAAGCACGATGCGCCGAAAAGTCTGCACCGGAGAATGTCCAAGCGATGCCGAAGCGCGCAGCAGATGCGAGTCAATCGCGCCGAACGAAGCCGCGAACGGTTGCACGGCGAAGGGCAGACTGTATAACAAAGACCCGATCACCAGCCCTTCGAAAGTGAAAGCTAGCGTGTGCCCGGTGAGCGATTCCCACCAGCGGCCCAGCGGACTCCGCGATCCAAGCGCCACCAATACATAAAAACCGAGCACAGTCGGTGGCAGAACGATCGGAAGCGCGACCGCCGCCTCAACCAGAAATTTCCAGCGCCAACGCGAGTAGGTCAGCCAGTAGGCGATGGGAATCCCGATCACGATCAGCAGCGTCGAGACGATGGCCGCGAGACGCACCGTCAACCAGAACGCCTCCCAATTCATTTCATTCCTTCTCCGTGGGGATGCGCCTCCGCCGGCAGGCTGAAGCCGTATGTGGCGAGCAGGGCAGTGGCCTCTGGGCTGCGCACAAACTCGAGAAACCTACGCGCCGCATCGCCCTGCTTTGATCGCGAGAGCACGACGGCCGCCTGGTTCAGCGTGGGATACGTATCAAGCGGAACCGTCCAGTAGCGGCCTTTACCTTTCATTGCCGGTGCAAGCGCATGGGAGAGCGCGACCAGCCCCGCTTGTGCGTTGCCCGATTCGACAAACTGCGCCGCCTGCGACACGTTTTCTCCCACGACCAGCCGGCTGGAGACCTGATCGTAAATTCCAAAGTGCCGCAGCGCCGCCGCCGCTGCCCGCCCGTACGGAGCGGTCGCGGGATTCGCGATCGAAATCTTCTTAACCGAAGGATCGAGCAATGCCGTCATGCCCAGCTTCGACAAGTCCAGAGGAGAGTCGCTCGGCACCCACAGCACCAGCCGGCCGACCGCATAACGGTAAGGAGTGGCCGACGCAAGTCCTTCGGCGATCAGTTGTTGAGGATATTCTTCATCAGCCGAGAAGAAGACATCAAACGGCGCCCCGTTTCGTATCTGATTGGTCAGATTGCCAGACGCCCCG
Organism: uncultured Acidobacteriaceae bacterium; assembly: GCA_963747545.1. Taxonomy (GTDB): domain Bacteria; phylum Acidobacteriota; class Terriglobia; order Terriglobales; family Acidobacteriaceae; genus Acidiflorens. The sequence goes on from CAVVFQ010000008.1 coordinate 235,029, forward strand.
AACGATAGCTTTACCGTTTGCCCCGTCTTCTTCGCGTAGGCGGCGACGAGATCAGGAAGCGCGGCACTCATATCCGCCGCCGCCGCCACGGTAATCTCCTGCGCGGTCCCGAAAGATCCCGTGAGCAGAAGGAGTAGCGCCAGCAATTTTCGCATCGTATATTTTCCGAGAGTCCTATTTCCCGTAGAGATTGAAGACCGCGGCCAATCACACCAGTTTCGTCTTCGACAGCGGCAACTCGCGCACCCGCTTACCCGTCGCCGCAAACACCGCGTTATACAGAGCAGGCGCAAATGGCGGTACGCCGGGTTCACCGACCCCGGCCGGCGGCGCTTCGCTCTTCACAAGCTGCACGTCAACATGCCGCGGAGCACGATTCATCCGCGTGATCTGATAATTATTGAAATTGCTCTGGTCGATGGCGCCATTCGTAGCCGTAATTTCGCCGAACAACGCCAGGCTGGTTCCAAACACGGCCGCGCCCTCGAACTGGTTGCGGACATTGTCAGGACTGACAATCGTGCCCGCATCAACCGCTGTCCAAACATTCGGAATGTGCACCTGCCCCCGGCTGTCGACTTCGATCTCAACCACGGTGGCAACATAAGTCAGGAAACTGCGGTGAGTCGCGATCCCCATGCCACGCCCCTTACCCATTTGCCGTTTGCCCCAACCGGAATTCTCCGCCGCGATCTCGACCACACGCCGCAGCCGGGCCGTGTCCAGCGGATAAGTTTTGTTCTCTTCCGCGTCGTCGCCGGTCAGCTGAAGGCTGACGATTCGCGGCGGCCCGATCAGATCCAAAAGATACTGAACCGAATCTTTGTTGGCCGCCTTCGCCAGTTCGTCGGCAAAGGAGCCAATCGCGAACGCATGATAAACGTTGGCCACGCTGCGCATCCATCCAATGCGAACGTGGTAATCGGCCGGCCCATTTTCCGCGCGATGGTTGGCGATATCGAAAGGAAGGTTGTTCCATCCCAGGCCCATCTCATCGTCGGCATAAGTTGCGGATGCGTCGAAAGTCGAATTGATCGGCGGATACACCGTACGCTGCAGCCACGCCGTTGGCTTGCCATCCGCCCCGACCGCGGCCTTCATGTACATCGCCGCGACCGAGTGGAAATAATCAAAATGAATGTCGTCTTCGCGGCTCCAGACTACCTTCACCGGCTTGCCCAGTTGTTTCGAAAGAATGGCAGCTTCCGCCACCTGATCAGGTTTCGACTTGCGCCCAAACCCTCCGCCCAGCAGCGTCACATGGCAAGTAACATCCTCCTTCTTAATGCCAAGCACGCCGGCAATAGTCTCCTGCACCGCTTGCGGATTCTGCGTCGGCGCCCATGCAAGCACCTTTCCGTCGCGATACTCAGCCACGGCCACCGGCGGTTCCATCGAAGCGTGCGCCAGGTGCGGAGTGTAGTACTCGGCCTCAATAATCCTTCCGCCGGCATTCGCACTCTGGGCAAACGCCGCATCAACATCGCCGACGTTGCGAACCACTTTGCAAGGCTTCCTGGAAGTCGCTTCCAGAATTTTGCGATACGGTCCAGAGTTGTACACCGAGTTCGGACTGCTGTCCCATTCGATCGTCAGGCTCTTGCGCCCCTTGAATGCTGCCCAGGTGTTGTCCGCAATTACGGCGACGCCGCCCAAAGGCTTGAACATATGCGGCGGCTGAAAAGCCTCAATAGTCAGCGTCCTCTGAACGCCGGGCACTTTGAGGGTGGCCTTGTCATCGTACGACTTGATCTTCTGTCCCAGCACTGGAGCATGCTCAACCGACGCGTACACCATTCCCGGCATGCTCGCGTCCATGCCAAAAATCGCTTTGCCGGTGACAATCTCCGGAAGGTCGAACAGAGCATTGCTCTCATTTCCAATGTAGCGCCACTCGGAACGCTCTTTGAGTGGGACATCTTCTTTCTTCGGAACCGGCAGCCTGGCCGCCGCCGCGGCAACTTCGCCATAACTCAGCTTGCGTCCGCTGGCGCGATGCACAACGAAGTGGGGTTCAGTCGTGCACTCCTTCGGAGAAACTCCCCACTGCGTGGCAGCAGCGCTGATCAGCATCACGCGCCCGGTAGCGCCCACCTGCCGCATCAGGTCGAAAGAACTGCGGACCGAGTGCGATCCGTCGGTATCCTGCTCACCATATTTCGGATCGCCAATCGCCTGCTCAATCTTCACCTTCGACCAGTCAGCATCAAGTTCGTCGGCAACCACCAGCGGCAACGCCGTGCGGCTGCCGCATCCCATCTCCGAACGATGCGCAACGATCGTGACCGTGCCATCGGAAGCGATCGACATCCACAAACTGGGCTCAAACGGAGCCGCAGCCGCTTCACCTTCCGTCGCCCAGAGCGGCGTGGGAACGAAGCGCACGCTCAGCACAAAAACGCCGCTGGCCAATGCGCCTTGCAGAAATCCTCTTCGACTGACATGACGGCTGGCATTTTCAATGAGCTTCATGCCGTCTCCTTCGCAGCCTGCTGCCCTGCTGCTTGCTGCTTCGCTGCTTGATGAACGGCCGCCCGAATCCGCTGATAAGTCCCGCAGCGGCACAGATTCCCCGCCATAGCCGTGTCGATGTCCTCGTCGCTCGGACTCTTGTTCTCTTTAAGTAGTGCAATCGCCTGCATGATCTGCCCGGTCTGGCAATACCCGCATTGCGGCACCCGAATCTCCATCCACGCCTCTTGCACCGGATGCATGGGCGCGATGCCCTCAATCGTAGTGATCTCTGTGCCGCCAATTTCCTTCATGGGCGTGCTGCAGGAGCGAATGGCCGCGCCATTCTGGTGCACTGTACAGGCCCCGCACAATGCCATGCCACAGCCGAACTTCGTCCCCGTAAGTAGAGCCACGTCGCGCAAATACCACAACAACGGCATGTCAGGATCGCCGTCAAACGTCTTCAAGTTCCCATTCACTTTAAAACGGATCATTAGCCCCTCGTGAAACACTGACGCTAGTCAGAATTGATTTCCATATCCTAGTCGCAGAGTGCGAATTGTGAAAGAGTGGAATAGGATTTCCCCCGTGATCCCTGTGCCACCCCAGTGTCCTCTGTGGTAAAGGTTTCCGCCGACGCCGTCATATAATCGTCTGTCCTTGCCAGGAGGAATTTTGGCCTACGACGATCTGCGAGACTGGATCAAAGCGCTCGACCATGCCGGAGAACTAAAGCGAGTCCGCACCGAAGCCGATCCGATTTTAGAAATTACGGAAATTGCCGATCGTGTTTCGAAAAGTCGTGTCTCGACAAATAAAGACAAGCAGGGAACAGTCGGCGGCAAAGCCCTGCTCTTCGAAAACGTAAAAGGCTATCCCGGAGCAAAGCTTCTAATCAACCAATTCGGATCAGCCCGCCGCATGCGCCTGGCGCTGGAAGTCGATTCTCTCGACGAAGTAGCCGATCGCATCCGCGCCTTCATGGACGTGAAGTCTCCGCAAGGCTTTCTCGACAAAGTAAAGATGCTCCCCATGCTGGCCGAGATGGGCAAGTTCTTCCCCAGGACCGTACCCACCGGCCCATGCAAAGAAGTGATCAAGCGCGATAACTTTTCCTTGCTGGATTTCCCCATCCTGCAATGCTGGCCAAAAGATGCCGGACGCTTCATCACGCTCCCCTGCGTAATCACGCGCGATCCGAAAACCGGCAAGCGCAACGTAGGTATGTACCGCATGCAGATCTATGACGGCCAAACCACCGGCATGCACTGGCAAAGACAAAAAGTAGCCGCCGAACATTACCGCGACCACCTGCGTCAAGCCGCCGAAGATCAAGCTCGTGTGGTGACGGGGCTTCGCCCCGTTCCAGCCAACGTAGGGACAGCCGCCCTCGGCTGTCCAGCCGGGCAAAGCCCGGCAACCGCCGCCGTCGACATCATGGCCCGCTCCTCCGGAGGCGCGATGCAAGCGCCCGGCGACCGTCCCGCCGGCAAAATGGAAGTAGCCGTAGCCATCGGCACCGACCCCGCGCTAACGTTCTCCGCGACAGTCCCCGCGCCCCCCGAAGTAGAAGAGTACATAATCGCCGGATTCCTCCGGCAGAAGCCGGTCGAGTTGGTGAAATGCGAGACCATAGATCTCGAAGTCCCCGCCAACGCCGAGATCATCCTCGAAGGCTACGTCAATCTTGACGAACTCCGCACCGAAGGCCCGTTTGGCGACCACACCGGCTTCTACTCGCTCGAAGACGAGTATCCCGTCTTCCACGTCACCTGCATCACCCACCGCAAAGACCCGATCTACGCGACCACGGTAGTAGGCAAGCCGCCTCAAGAAGACGCCTGGATGGGCAAAGCCGTCGAGCGCATCTTCCTGCCGCTGATGAAGCTCACCATCCCCGAACTAGTCGACATCAACCTTCCCATAGAAGGCGTGTTCCACAACCTGATGCTGGTTTCCATCCGCAAGTCCTACCCCGGACAAGCGCGCAAAGTAATGAACGCCATCTGGTCGCTGGGTCAGGCAATGTTCACCAAGTGCATCATCGTGGTAGACGAAGATGTGGACGTGCAGGATATCGCCGACGTAACCCTGAAAGTGCTCAACCACATCGACCCCGAACGCGACATCCAATTCACGCTCGGCCCCGTAGATTCGCTGGACCACGCGTCGCGCCTGGCAAACTACGGATCAAAGATGGGCATAGATGCCACCCGCAAGTGGTCAACCGAGGGCTTCACTCGTCCGTGGCCAGACGAGATCGTGATGGACGCGAAGACCCGAGCGCTGGTGGATGGCAAGTGGAAAGCGCTGGCGAAGGAGTTGGGAATCGAGTAGAGGCGGGTGCGCGAAGAGTCGTTTCCCGCATCGCGGCGGTCCAGTGTAACGTTCCTGAGATACAATCCTGGGGGACGGCTGGTGAAAGCCTGTTGTCTGATTCTCGCCGGTGAAGAACGTGCGCTTCCGGCTTTCCCTAGTGTCAGCTTTGAATACCTTTTGAACTACTGGAGTCGTTATGACCTCGCCATTATTGCTAGTCGAGAGTGAACAGCTTTTCCAATGTCTTTTCGAGCAAGCGTCACTGGGAGTCGCGGTGGAGAGTCTCGAGGGGCAGGTGTTGCTGGCGAATCCAGCGCTTTGTTCCATGCTGGGATACCCGAAAAGCGAGCTGTGCGGCATGCATTGTTCCCAATTTGCTAATGAGGAAGATTCCGCCGACGATCACGCTCTTTTTCAGCAGTTGCGTGCCGGTGCCATCGACCATTACTCGCTGGAGAAACGCTATGTGAGGAAAGATGGCACTCGGCTTTGGGGACGTCTGAATGTCTCTCTTTTGAAGAATGGTGAGAGGGAATTCCCGCTGGTCTTTGCCTTTGTGGAGGACATCACCGAGCGCAAACTCGCGGAAGAGGCGCTCGCCAGCGTGAGGTCCAGGTTGATTGAGGCACAGGAGCAAGAACGCGCCCGCATCTCCAGAGAACTTCACGACGATACCAACCAGCGTCTCGCAATGTTGGCGATTGGGATTGAACAACTCAGGAACGACCTCCCCGATGATGCGGTTGAACTTCGTGGCCGCGTGGACGAGCTGCGGCGGCACACCTTGGAGATATCGAAGGATGTCCAAGCCTTGGCGCACAAACTGCACTCTCCAAGACTGGAATACATGGGCCTTATCGCGGCCATGAGCGCATTCTGCCGGGAGTTCGGGGAACAGCAGAAAGTGGAGATTGACTTCAAAACCCAGGATTTACCCAGCCCTTTGTCGTCTGACATTTCTCTCTGTCTCTTCCGAGTACTGCAAGAGGCCCTCCATAACTCGGCCAAACACAGCGGGGTTCGACGCTTCGAAGTGCGGTTGCTGGGAATGTCGGATGAAGCTCATCTAACTGTTAAGGATTCCGGCGCAGGATTTGATCGCGAAGCGGCCAGGCAGAGTCGAGGGCTTGGACTCCTCAGCATGGAAGAGCGGCTGAAACTCCTGAAGGGAACACTTTCAATCGAGACGCAACCTAAGCGTGGTACCACGATCCACGCTAGCGTGCCTTTGTGCCCGGGAAGCGAATCAGTGCGGGCAGCCGGGTAAGAGTCTCCCCCTGTCGCGCGGATAAGGGTTCAATATTCGCCGCGATCCTGTGGAAGACTTGCTTATCTTCTTCGCGGTAAAAGCCGCTCAATGGGAAGCCACAAAGAACTTCCATTTCGTATCGTTTGCTCAGTCGGTTGCAGAGCCGCTCCACCTCAATGGCCGCATCCGCCTTGCCTTGCGCCCACAGGATTGACGCGCATTCCCCGCAAATTGAAACCCGGGACTGTTCCCCCGCCGTAGCCCGGGCAGCTGCCGCGATCAGATTACCCACCACTCCAAAAAATCGTACTGGGTCGGGCAGGTCATTTCCCATGAATGTCGAGAGCGTCTCGGCGGCATCCAAAGGCAGATAGCGCCCCTGTTTAATGGCGGCCGCAGTGTCGACTCCATCTTCGCGCAATTTCTGCAGGAGACTCTTGCGATGTGACTCGGTCGCAACCACGATAACCGCATTCCCGGCCGCTAGAGCGGCTTCAATACGATAAGCAAAGCCAGCCACAAAACCTGCATCGTCAGAATAGAATTCAACCTCGTGGCTGCGTGCGACCTTCGATTTTCTAGGCACCAGCGATGGGAGAGCCGAGTTGCGGCCGACGTCGGGGGCTGCCGCGTCCGGAGCGTCGGTGAAACGGTGACCCGACAATCCGTCACTGATAAACCGCCCACCCTGAAGAACTGCTTCCACAGCCGCTAGCAGTTCGCTTCCAGCGTGCGTCTTAACCACGTAGCCCTGCGCTCCCAAGTCAAAAGCTTCTTGCGCCACATCACCTGAAGTTTCTTGGCTGAGGAACAGTATTTTGGATTTACCGGAAAATTTGAGGATTCGTCGAGCTGCTTCAATTCCATTGAGTGACGGCAACCCGATGTCGAGCACAATCAAGTCCGGCTGTAGTTCTTCGGCCTTCTGAACCGCTTCTAATCCGTCGGACGCCTCACCGATCACCTGCAAATCCGGCCTCAGTCCCAGTGCCACACGGACGAATCGCCGAAACGCTTCGAAATCATCGACGACGAGAACCCGGACTATGGACACGCCACACCAGCCTTTTTAGGTAGAACCCTTATTTTTGTACTTGTCCCGTGAAACAACATTCACGCTTAACGCAATCATCATCTTTATCAGAAAGTTGTCAATTCCTCAAAAGTGGTGCATCTCACCAATGATGACTGCCGGCCACCCCGAGAAACTATTGGCTGCACATTTTCGGATCCCCGTCGCTCCCTGTAACTTTTGACAGTTTCCGATGCGCTAAACACGTTCTAAGCTCGCTTAGATCCATCAACAGCGTTTTGCCCCGCTCAACCTCATTTTTGGGCGGGGCCTTTTTCGGTTGCCGAGAGTGCGCTCTTTGCCATGAGTGGGATTCCACCGTTGCCTCCAGCTCGGGATTTTTCAGACCCATAAAGACGGGCCGCCCCGCCCCAGAAGTCCGGCTTGAGCGTCCCGCGGACTTGTGTTCTCATTAAGGGCGACGCGACAACGCGACAACGAACGGCGCGACCGTGGGCCACCGTCAGCGCGCTTTAACCTCAACCTCATCGTCTTCAAGCCGATTGAGCGGAACACCAGAGGAGAACAATCATGAAAAAAGTCAGCTACATTCCGAAGGGATACAACACCGTTACGCCCTACCTCGTCATCAAGGGCGCAGCGAAAGCGATCGATTACTACAAGAAAGTTCTCGGGGCAACCGTAGTCGTGCGCATGGATGGTCCTGAAGGCCGCGTCGGCCACGCCGAGCTGCAGATCGGCGACTCGCGCATCATGTTGGCCGACGAAAACCCTCAGATGGGGAACCGCAGCGCCGAGAGCATCGGAGCGTCTCCGGTGAGCCTCTATGTCTATCTCCCCGATTGCGACAAAGTCGTTGCCAAAGCGGTCGCGGAGGGAGCGAAAATCCTGAAGCCGGTCCAGGACCAGTTCTACGGAGATCGTTCCGGCTTCATCCAGGACCCGTTCGGTCATCTCTGGGGCATTGCGACGCACAAAGAAGATGTCTCCCCGAAAGAGATGGCGGAACGCATGAAGAAATTAATGCAGGCCGCGTAGCACAGACAGCAAGGCTTTCCCCGTGTACCCTCTGTGACCTCTGTGTCCCCTGTGGTGAAGAACCGGAAGCGTGAACCACCAGGACGCAGAGTTCACAGAAAAGTTCACAGGAAATTTCACACGGAAGAGCCGCTCCTATAATTGCAGCTCACAACCACCTTAGAAAGGATTCTCCCCATGCTTTCCGCTGGCAATCCGTTCCCGAATTTCGCGCTGCCCAACCAGGACGGCAAGATCACCAAACTCTCCGATTTCGCCGGGCAATGGCTCGTCATCTATTTCTATCCGAAAGACGACACGCCGGGCTGCACCGTCCAGGGCAAGTCGTTTACCGCGTCCAAGGCTGATTTTGACGCTGCTGGGATCAAGGTCGTTGGCGTGAGCGCCGACGACGTTACCTCGCACAAGAACTTCTCCCACAAGTTTGCCTTTACCATCGACCTGCTCTCCGACACCAAATCCGATCTCATGAAGACGCTCGGCATTAGACAGGCTGAATGGAAGGGAATGAAGTTCTGGGAGCGCACCAGTTTCGTGGTTGATCCCACAGGTGTGATCCGCAAGGTCTACGAGAAGGTGAACCCGGAAGGCCACGAGAAAGTACTGCTCGACGACATCAAGGGGATGAAGGCGAAGGCAGCCTGACGGATTTGCCGAGTAGGAGATTGAGTAGGGGCGAGAAAAATTTACAAAGTTCTCCCCGGGCTCAGGTCGGCAGGGATGCCCGCGAATCCGCGGGCTTCCCGCCTACTGCAGCGTGGTGGCGTTGCTCAGTCCCTGATAGATGAACAATCCCGCAATCACCAGGATCATCACTCCGGACAAGGCGCCCAGCACCCGGACGATCGGTGTGATCTTTTTCATCTTGACCAGAACTTCCGCCTGGTCCTTATGCATCTGCGATTCGGTGTCATTGAGGAAGATGGAATCGTCTTCGTGCATGCTGAGGGTGCTTTTATAGATCAGGAGAACAATCAAGACCGCGGTCAGAACACCCCACACGACCAGCAGTCCAAACATAGGAGTCATACGCCACCTCGGAACTGAGATCGAGCCGATTCCCGAAGTCGTAACGCGGCGCCCCAGCAAAACTACGTGGTATCGCTGGCGTTCGGGTACAGGCCCCCTGCTGCCGATGATTATAGACCCGTTGGCAAGAGGTCCGCGACTAATCGCTTGCGCAAAGCATCTAAGTACCAGGTATGAGAGGGAATACGGGCTCTCGAAAAGCCTTGCCGAGCCGCCTGCAAGCTTTGTTATAATAAGTATTCACAAGGAGATAGACAGATGGCAACCACCACCACTCCCGGAGTTCAGCACGAAGCCCAGCACGAAGTCCAACCCAACACCCAGCCCGATGCCCAACCGAAGACTGCGGCCCCAGTTCTGACCCCCAGCGCCATTGCCAAGGTCAAAGAAATCATGGCGACGCAGACGCCCGTCCCTTCTGGATTGCGCTTGTCCGTGGTCGGCGGCGGTTGCTCCGGCTTCCAATACTCCATGGCCTTCGAGAACGGCGCCGGCATGATGGACAAGGTTTTCGACTTTGAGGGTTTGAAGGTTTACGTCGATGCCACCTCCCTGATGTATCTGGGCGGAGCGCATGTCGATTACGTCGAGACTCTGGAAGGCGCCGGCTTCAAGTTCGAAAACCCGAACGTGAAGAGCACCTGCGGCTGCGGCTCCTCTTTCAACGTTTAAGCTCAATGTTTAAGCTCAACGTTTAAGCTCTGCGTTGAATCTCTGCTTCGAATACTCGACGTCTGAGTATTTCTGGTTTCGCGTCAAGCCCCGCATTCAATGCGGGGCTTTTCCATTGCTAGGATTTTTGCAGCGATAGCGATATTGATATCGCGGGAAGCCCAGACGTCCGAACTCTACTGCTGGGGCGCTGGCGATGGGGTCTGCGGAGTTTGCGGCTGAAGGCCTTGGTTTGGTCCACCGTTCGGCGTCAATCCTTGTCCTTGTCCCTGTCCGAGTCCTTGGCCAAATCCACTCTGTCCAAATCCACCCTGTCCCAATCCACCCTGCCCCGGTACACCACCCGCCAATCCAGGAGTAAGTCCGCCCATCGCGGTTTGCATATTAGGATTCACCGGCCCCGTCAGCAAGCCACCGCGATCGGCCATGGGCAGGTAGATGAATAGCCAGTCGTTGTAATGGCTTTTGCCGTAGAAGACTCGAATCGTCTTCGCTTTGCTCGTGCTTGCGACCCCGAGCATCGGACCGCCGCCAAACGTCGGCCCGTTAAAGCCGGAGCCAGAACCGGAAGACGACGATCCAGCTGAATTCGGATTTCCCGAAGCATCCGAAGCATTACCGGAGGAAGCATTGCCAGCGGATGAATTGCTGGAGTCGCCCGTCGGCGAAGTCTGCGGTCCACCCGCTTGCGCTCCCGAGCCGCCCGGCGCGCCTTGCAGCCCGCCTAACCCTCCCGGCGCTCCGCCGAATCCGCTTTGTCCCTGCAGTCCACCTTGCCCCGGCGTTTGTCCCAACACCGGTCCGTTGTTTAAGCTGATGTCCGCTTGATGCAGAAGCTTGAAGTCCTTTTCTTTGCCCGTGGCCGGGTCTCGGTTCATCGGATCCGTATAGCGCTTGCGCAGAAAGCGGACGTTGTTGGTATTTTCCAGCTCCTCGATGCTCGATGGATAACGCCCAAACTTCTTGTAGAAGTGTTGAATCGCGCGCATGTACGCCGTGCCCCGATGTCTCAGCTCCTCTTCGCGGTCACGGCGGATCTGCTGGCCAATCTCGGGAAGCACGGCCAGCAGCCCAACCGCGATGAGCGCGAGCGCCAACATCAGCGTGATCAGCATGTAGCCGCGCGAGCGAACTTGTAATCTGCAATTTCTGATTCGTAAATTGCCCGACCTGAAACCACCGCGCCGCATAATGTTGATCCGCAACAAAATTACAAATTACCAATTACAAATCTCGATCCCTATCCCTGCGTCAAGGGCAGACTCTGCCGATTGTTGTTGAGCACATCTTCCACGTCCACCGCTGTCGGCGTGATGTGCAGGACGCGATAGCGTCGGTCGACGATGTCCCCTTCAGAGGCGATAAAAACGTCTTCACCCTGGGACAAAAATACTCTCTTCGTCTCCCCGGGCCGGTTGGCAAAGCCAAAAAACTTCAGCGTAATGGGCGGCGGTGGCGGAATTGTCGGTAGCGGGCGAATGCCGGCAGCCTCTTTGGCTTTGTCTTTATCCGTGGCGCCGGTACCCTTGGGTTTTTCAATAACGGCCACCGACCCCACCACAAAAATATTTCTCCCGTTGCCCGCGTACTTGATCCCTTCGCTTTGGCTGAGCAGGCTCAGATCAAGCGTAGGATCCAACCGCAGTTCGCCCACCGGCACAATTTTCCCCGAAGCCGTGCGTCTTGTGCGGGGCTTCGCCGCGGCCGAAGTCGGCTGCGCCGCTACCGGCGCGGCTTCCGGCGACGACGGCCAGAACTCGTAGGCCAGCGTCAGCAGTGCGATCCCGCCCACCACTGTCAGCCAGATCACTTGCTTCCGGTTTTCGATTCCCAGTTTCACTCAGGCACCCGACCGCAGATAACTGTGTATCTTGATTTCCAGCCGCACCGGCCCCGTTGTTTCGCCCGCCAACTCCACGCTGTCCACCGTAAAAAACATCTTCGACCGTTCCAGTGTGTTGATGAAGCGCACCAGTTGCAGGTAGTCTCCGGAAACGCCTTCCTCGATTTCCACCGGAATTACACCAGAGCTTTCCGGCTCTTCTTCCTTGTACTTCGCATTCTGCACGCGGACCCCATTCTCCGCCGCCAGCTTCCCCAGTTCATCGAGCAGTTCGGAATCCTTGGCGGCAAAGCGGTTCTTGTAAAACCCGCTGATCTGGTCCTTCGCCCGTTTGATCTTCTCGTCCATGCCGCGCAACGGTTCCACCTCGCGGGTCTTCTTCGTCAGGTCCGCCCTGAGTTGGTAGATTTGCATCCGCCGCGATTCCGGCGAGCCCACCAGCGGAGAAAAAAGAACCGCCGCCGCTATTACATCGACCGCCAGCATCGCTCCAATCGCAATTTTCAACTTGCGCCGCGAATCCCGAAAGTCTGGCATTACTTTCCGCTCCCTTCCGTGACGTCAGGAACATAAATCGCGATCACCGAAGCGGCTACGGCCGATCCCGTTGTTCCCGTCTGCCCTTCCTGCACCAGTTGCGCTCCCCGGAAATGCTTCGAGCCTTCCATGCGATGCACCAGATCGACGGCTGCGGCGCGCGTGTCGCCCGCCACGCTCATTTCCAGTTCCATCTGATTCTGCTCGTTCAATTCCGGCCGTAGCGCGACCGCATGCAGGTTCGTGGGCATCACCTGTTCCAGATCTTCGAACACGCGCGTCCACGAAAACGCCTTGCGATCAATCAGTCCATTCAAGAACTGCGACTGATCCCGGGTGCTGCGGTTGACGGGCTGGTCGAGTACAGCCTGATCCAGAGCCCGTTCCTTGTCGCGTGCCGCGATCTGGGCCTCGATACGCGCGATTTCGTGGCGATCTCTACCCGCCTCTGTCCAACCCTTGATCGCGAAGCCCAGCAGAAACAGCGTGAACACCGCCAGCAGCCCCACTCCCAATCCCCAGAGCATCCAGAACGTACGGGCATCCTCGTAAGGCCGGGTCGCGAGATTGATATCCAATCGCATATTAGCTTCTAGCCTCTAGCTTCTGGCCCTTGGTTCTTTGGCTCTTAGCTAGCAGCCAGAAGCCAGAAGCCAGCAGCTTCTTTAAGAAATCAACGCTCCCACCACTCCCGCCATCCGCCAGCGCGGAACCGTACCCGTGCTGGACCCAATCTGCGACGCCACCACCAGTTCCTCAACCCGCGCGCCCGACTGGCTCTGCAGCGCCGGCGCGGCGCTACCGGCTTCCGGCAGACCAGCCACATACACGCGCTCAATGTTCAGGTTGTAGGTGTCCTGGAAAAACACCACCGAGGGATAGACTTCTTCCGCCAGTTGATCGCCGGTAATGGTAACGCCCCGCACATTTTCCAGAGTCCGGGACAGCAGCAACTGCTCCTGGTCGAGAATCGCAATGCTGATCGTGCGCGCGTCCACCTTCACCACCAGTGTCGGCCGGTCCGCGTCCGCCGCTCCAATCGACGCCAGCATCGACGGCATCACCATCCCCGGGTTGTAGCCCGCGTCGCGAAACGCCGACTCATATTCCTCGAGCACCGTGTTCAGCACCACCGCCGCGATCGCCTGCACACCTTTCCCAGTCGGGTGCGCGTGATACGAGACGCGCGCGTCGGCGGGATCAAAAGGCAGCGACTTCTTCAGCCGGAAGCGCACCACCGCTTCCGCCTCTTCCCGCTTCGAGGGCAGGGTTTCGAAGTCGAGCAGCACCACGCGTACCGAGCTGTCGGGCAGAATCGCGATCACGTCCCGGGACCGCGCGCCCACTCCGCCCAGCGCGCTTTCGATTGCCTGCCGCACCGCCGTGCCGTCGCGCAGATTCGCTTCCATCAAATCGGGCACGACCGAGCCCGGTGCCAACTCCCGCGCCGACGCCATTTCCACCATCCGCCCCGCATCCGCGCCCCGCCCCGCGAGCACGCGGTCGGCCGCGATTTCACAGGCGAGCGTCGGACGGCGAACGTGTTTGGAAATGGGATTCATAGCCCTGGTCTGATGATATTCCCTACCTTTACGGAGAGAACAGGTACCTCTGCGGATGCCCGGACTAACCTGCCGGTCATGCGCAGTTGTGACCAGCCTCAACGCATGGTTTCGATAAAGGTGACTTTGTTGATCTCTTTCAGAGTGGTGAATCCACCGCGCACCTTGTCCAGCGCGGATTCGCGCAGGAACCGCATGCCCTCTTCGCGGGCAGCTTTCCTAATCTCCGATGTCGGTCTTCGCTCCAGAATCATCTCGCGGATGCGGTCGGTCAAATCCAGAAGTTCATGGATCGCCGTCCGTCCCCGGAACCCCGTGCCCGCGCACTCGATACAACCCTGCCCCTCGTACAAAGGAACCTGCGACCACACTTTCGGGTCCAGGCCGCTCGCCTCCAGCACGTCATTTGGATAATGCACCGCCGTCCGGCAGGAATCGCAGATGATCCGCACCAGCCGCTGCGCCAGAATACAGTTCAGCGCCGATACAAAGTTGTAGGGCTCAACCCCCATATTCAGGAAGCGCCCCAGCACGTCGACCACGTTGTTGGCGTGGACAGTCGTGAACACCAGGTGCCCCGTAAGCGCCGATTGGATGGCGATCTGCGCGGTTTCGTTGTCGCGAATTTCGCCCACCATGATCTTGTCGGGGTCGTGGCGCAGAATGGACCGCAGGCCGCGGGCAAAGGTCAAACCTTTTTTTTCATTCACCGGAATCTGGGTGATGCCGCGCAGTTGATACTCGACCGGATCCTCAATAGTGATGATCTTGTCTTCGTCGGTCTTGATCTCGTTGACGGCGGCGTAGAGCGTCGTGGTCTTGCCGCTGCCCGTCGGCCCCGTCACCAGCACCATGCCGTACGGTTCCTTGATGTAGCGCCGGAAGCGGCGCAGGTCGTCTTCGTCGAACCCCACCACTTCGAGTGTGAGCTTCTTGAACTTCTCGCTCATCGACTCCTTGTCGAGCACGCGCAGCACCGCGTCTTCGCCATGGATCGACGGCATGATCGAGACGCGGAAGTCGATGGCGCGCCCGTTGTACTTCACCCGGAAGCGACCGTCCTGCGGTACGCGCCGCTCGGAAATGTCGAGTTCGCTCATGACCTTGATGCGCGAAATGATGGTCGAGTGATGCTCTTTGCCGATCGGCGGCATGGCGTTCGTGAGCACGCCGTCAATGCGAAACTTGATCACCACCGAGTCGTCCCGCGTCTCCACGTGGATATCACTCGCCCGCCGCTGCAACGCCGTAAAAATCGTGGTGTCGACCAGGCGAATGATCGGGCTCATGTCCGTGCCCGCCGTCGCCGTCAACTTGTCGATCGAAATGGTTTCGTCGTTCCCGGCTTCGTCCTCGCGGATCACGTCGAGCGTGAATCCCTCGCTCGCGTCTTCCAGCACGCGCTTAGACTGCTCGGTCTTCTGCAGGATGTCGGAGATCTGCTTCAGTGTCGAAACTTTGGTGACGATCCGCTTGCCCAGCAGCAGGCTGATCTCGTCGATCATCATCAACTGGCTGGGATCGGCAATGGCAATCGCCAACCGCCCGTCCGCCGTCTCGTCCAGGGGCACGAACTTATAGCGGAACATCAGGTGCACCGGGATCTTCTCGAACAGATCGTGGTGCAACTGGAAGTCGCTCAGATCGACGAACTCGCAACGATAGCGCCGCGCGATATCCCGCGCCCGCGCCAGTTCGTCCGGGACCGACGCAGGTTCCGGCACCAGCTTCCCGCCGTTCCCGCCGCCCACCAGCACTGTTTTCTTGTCCGCCATTCCCATTCCAGTCTACAGCCTCTTGTAAAGCCAAGTTTCAAGGTTTAAAACCTTGCAACCTTGAAACTCTGAAACCTTGAAACCTTGAAACTCTGAAACCTTGCCCTCAGTGCACGTTCCCCGCTAAGCTGAAGATCGGCATATACAGCGAAAGCAATATCCCGCCCACAAAAACTGCCATAATGATCAGGATCATGGGCTCAATCAGCGCCATGGTTGCCCCCAGAGCTGTCTGCACGTCCTCTTCGTAAAACTCCGCCACTGAACCGAGCATCGCCGGCAGCGCGCCGGTTGATTCGCCCACCTCCAGCATTTCCACCGCAAGGTCGGGAAACAACTTCTGTGCCTCCAGACTATGGGCCAGGCTCTGTCCTTCTTTCACCCGCTCCGCCGCCTCCGTGATCCCGTTCAACATCTGCCGGCTGCTCATCGACTCACCCGCCGTTTCCATCGCCGGAACCAAAGGCAGCCCGCCCTGCAGCAGCGTCGCCAGAATGCGCGAGAAATTCGCCACCTGGTACTTCAGCCGGATTTCCCCGATCAGCGGCAGCGACAGCAGAAAGCGGTCAATCTGTTCGGCTCCTCGATCGCTCTGCTTCCACCGCATCAGCAGAAAAGCCGCCGCCGTCCCCACCACCAGCACCACCCACGCGTATTTCTGCGCGTTCACACCGATCGAGAGCATGAACACCGTGATCGCCGGCAGCTGCACTTCCAGGCTGCTATACAGGTCGGCAAACTTTGGCACCACGTAGGTGATCAGGAAAATCAGCATCACCGTCACCATCGTGACCAGCACCGCCGGATACACCAAAGACACCAGCAGCTTCTTACGGAAGGTCTGCACCATCCGCTGATACTGGATGTACCGGTTCAGGACCTCCTCCATGTTGCCGCTCTTCTCGCCCGCCATGAGCGTGGTCGTGTACATCTTCGGAAACACCTGCTGAGCGGCAAACGCATCCGACATCAACTCGCCGCCCTTTACCCGATCGCGCACGTTTTCGAGCAACTGCAGCAGAGATTTGTCCCGCTGCCGCTTGATCAAAAGATCCATCGCCGTCAGGATCGGAAGCCCCGCCTTAATCAGCGTCAGAAACTGCTGATTGAAGATCAAAAACGTCGACTGCCGCAGCTTGCCGCGCTGCCCTCTGCCCGCGCTCAGGATCGTCCGGGGTTTGACCCAGTACACCAGGTATCCCTGCTGCGTGAATCGGTCGTGGACCTCCGCTTCGGAATACCCATGCTCCACCTGCTGCCGCAGATGCCCCTGTTCGTCGGCGACTTTGACCAGGAATTGTGCCATTGGTCAGCTCATCTCTAAACAAGTCTAACACTCTGTTCCCAAAGCGGTTACCGCAACCCGTACACCCGTGTGTACGCCGGTAACCCCAATCCGCAAAGTGGAGAGACGGGCGCCCCGCCCGTCCACCCGACAGCCGCCTCGTATCAGGGCATCGCTTCAGCGATGCCGAAAGCGCGCCAGGAAAGCAACCCCTTCGGGGACTGGCCACGCCGAAACTACGGCCCCAATCCGCCTTCCACCGTCTCCACCCCCGGCGGAGGGGTAAACTCAAACCGGCTGTCGCTCAACTCCAAATTCTCTTTCCAGCCCGCAAAGCGAAACTCCGTCGTCGCCCCGTCCGCCTCCACTAATACGATGCGGACAATCTGGTTAGAGGGTGTAATCTCCAGCAGCACCTCGCTAACCTGTCCCGCCACGCTCTGCAGACCGGCTCCCTTAGGAACTCCCCGCAACAAGACGTTACCCGCGCCCAGAGGCGATTGATCGACAGCCTTCGAGAGCCCCTGTAATTCACTCTCCAGCTTCGTCTTCCCCAGCAAAAACGCCAATGGAGACCGCAGGTCATCCAGTTGCTTCAGGGTCGTCTTTCTGAGTTGCCGTTCCGCCGGCAGATAAAACCACACAGCTTGGCCGTCGCTGATAAACAGCTTCTCATTCGGAGAACGATACTCCCACCGCATCTTGCGTGGTTTTTTCAGCCACAAGGTGCCCGATTCCACCCGTTCCGGCCCGTCTCCACGATAGATTTCAGTGAAGTCCGACTGCAAACTCCGCAGGTGGTTGTAATGGTCATCAACCGCCCGGGCGAGTTGATGGATGTCCTCCGCCTGTACGGGAATGGCGATCTTTACCAGCATCAGCCACAAAAACGTCGTCAAAAAGAAAGAGCGTTGCCTATTCAAGCCGATTGTCCCAATCTCAATTCTACTGCCGCTCGCCTTGGCCGACCATTACAGAGGAGTAAATGTTCAGTGCTCGCGCTGGACCGTTCTCTTGACAGGAGTCCCGCCGAGGGAAACAATCCGAGGCCACACCTTGTTGGGCTGGTTTGCGTGCCCCTGATTCCAGCTGGAAGTGAGACTCTGTGTTGGAGGGGTTATTCCCTCGCTTCGTGTTGCCTCTGTGGTTACGTGCGGGAACACAAGGAGAACAGTCGTGAACGGACGAAAGGCCAGGGTCTGCGCGTTGGGTTTCATTGTTATCGGCGGTTTTTTACTAACTTCCGGATGGTGCCAGACGATCACCAGTTTCGAACGGAAGCGGGCACAGGCCATGTTGCACGAGATCGACTCCGACGTAAGAAAACACTACTACGATCCGAAGTTTCACGGGCTCGACTGGGATGGCAAAGTGCGTGAGACGGAGCAAAAGATTGATCAGGCAGATTCTGGAAACAAGGCGCTCTCAGATATTGCGGCTCTCCTCGACTCGCTTAATGATTCCCACACCCTCCTCGTGCCGCCGCCACCCGCCCTTCACCACGATTACGGTTGGCAAGCGCAGTTGATCGGAGAACGCTGCTATGTCATCCGAGTTCGCCCCGGCAGCGACGCCAAAGCCAAAGGGGTGAAACCCGGCGACGAAATATTGGGCATCAATGGCTACGCTCCGACCAGAAAAACCTTCGTCAAAATCACGTACTTTTTTGATGAACTGCGCCCCCAGCCTTCCCTGCGCCTGGTGCTGCGCGATCCCGACGGCCAGGAACGCACCGCCAATATAGCCGCCCAGATCAGCGAGCACCATTCCACACTGGATGAACACCACTTGGGCGGTGGAAGAGATATCCGCGCCAAGATCCGCGACATGGATCGGTTTCGCCGGATGCTTCCGCGGGTGGTCGAGATGGGCGATGAACTAATGATCCTCAAGTTCCCGCACTTCTATTTCAACGAGTGGAAAGTTGATGGCCTGATCGGCGAGGCTCGAAAACACAAAGCGCTCATCCTCGACCTCCGAGGAAACGGCGGTGGCAGCGTAGATACACTCAAGTTCTTGCTCGGCGGGGTGTTCGACAAGGAAATCAAGATTGGCGACCGCGTGACTCGGGACGAACGCAAGCCGGTTGTGGCCAAGGCGCACGGTCATGCCTTCGCGGGAAGGCTGCTGGTGCTCGTGGACAGCGGCTCTGTTTCGGCCTCCGAGGTCTTTGCGCGCGTCGTGCAGATCGAGAAACGCGGCGCCGTGCTCGGGGACCTCAGCGCCGGTATGGTTATGGAGGCGCAGTTCTACAGTTACGATGCTGGAGTCGGAGCCGAGATCACCGACGCCGATATCATCATGACCGACGGCAAGAGTCTCGAGCATGTTGGCGTCACGCCCGACGAGGTCATTTTGCCAACCGTGGCCGACCTGGCGGAGGGTCGCGATCCCGTCCTGGCCCGTGCCGCCGAAACGCTGGGCGTGAAGCTCAGCCCGGAAGCTGCCGGCAAGATGTTTCCTTATGAATGGCCCCCAGAGTAGGCAAGGCGGCTCGGCCGGGCAAGCGGACTACCGAATCGTCCGGTACAACGAATACTGCGATGTCCCACCCGCTCTTTCCAGAAAGCCGGTCGCGGCCAGGACATTTTCCAGCAAAGGATTGTGATAGACAACCCAAACCGGGCGCGGAGTGTCCGCCAGCGATTTCTCCAGCCGCTCGAGAACTTCAGCTAATGCGCGCTCAGGCAGCGGGTTGAAAAGATAGAGCACCAGCGGTTCCGCCGGAAATTCGAAGTCGCGTGCGTCCGCGCAGACCGCCTCAATAAGCGCGCAGCGCTGCGTCGCGGAACGGTACGCGCGAATGTTCTCCTCCGCCGCGCGATGCAGCTCCGCCATCAACTCCACCCCCACAATTTTCCTGAACGGATACTCCGAAGCCATCAACAGCGTACGTCCCTTGCCCGATCCAAGATCTAGGAAAGTGAATTGATCGAACTCGAATTGCGGGGATAAGACGGGCAGGCTCGCCATCATCTCTTGAAACAGAGCCGGCTCGGTCGGCTGATAAGCGGAATGAAACGATCCCAGCAGCCGCGCCCGCCAGCCCACCGTCCCGCTGGTGGTGTTGACGCGATGCTCCCAGTCGTACTCCATGTCGCCATAGCGCTTCCGCCGGCGCTCAGGCGTCGATTCGCGCACGAAAACCCACAGATTCCGGAGCGCGTTCCAGAATTGAATCATTGAACCATTGAATCATTGAACCATTAAGCAAGGTGCCTAAATGATTCAATGACTAAATGACTAAATGACTAAATGCCTCAATGGTTCAATGCCTCAATGACCCGGGCCGTCGCTCTGTTCCAGCGTCTTCGCCCCCGGAGGCAGCCCTTTTGTGATGAAAAGAAAGTTCCCCGGATCCTGCACTTCGATCCGCCCATCCGGCATCAGCTTGTACGGCCGTCCCTTCGGGTCGACGGCCATCCCGTCGGCCGGTAAATGGATAAGCCTCGCGCGCTCCAGATCGCCCATGCTGGCCGGCAATCGTCCGGTTTGTTGGCGATATTTGTCGACTGCCTGCTCCAGCTGCGTCACGTCTTCGTCGACCTGCAGAGCAAGCAAATGTGCCGACGCATTCTGCCGGATCAGTTCATCTTTGGAGCTCTCATAGGTCGTCGACCACAACATGCGCGCCGTGTCGAACTCGCCCGCATGCTGCGCCATCCGTGCCGCTAGAATCGGCATGAAGGGATGGGTCACGGGAAGCTTTGCTCCCTGCGCAAAAGCATCCTCCGCCTTGGCGTAGTCATTCAACTCGGTGTAGTACAGGAATCCCAGGTTGTAGTAGAGCCGCCACTGGTCGGGATTGTGCTCGACTCCGTACTTCATCAGCGAGAGCGCCGCTCCCGGCAACCCCGCGCCGAAGGGCGGTTTCGGAGCCAGAAAGCTGGCCCCAAACTGGTACGCCGGCAACAGTCTCGGATCCAGTTCGGTTGCGACTTCCAACAGCGGCGCCAGCAAACGGTAATCCCGCGAATGGGCACGATGCTTTTCCCCGAAATACTGCACCGCACGCGTCCAGTAAATGTCGGCCAGCAGGCCGGTATAGCCCAGGCTCAAGCGCCGCAGCACCTTTGGAGAACTCACATAAAGCGCTTCCTGCGCCACCGGTTCCCGTCGCATCTGGTCGACGGCGTAGAGCGCGGACATTGCGCCCGCCATGGAAAACAACAGCACCGCGATCGCCACCCGGTCGAAGCGTCGCGCCGCACTCGTTCTCATTTCAGATTTCGGCGCTGGAAGATCAGCACCGCTCCCGAGATGGCCATCGCCGAATACAGCAGCGCGTATACGCTGTCGAACAGAATCAGCCGGCCGGATACCGCATCACCATGCGCCACCTGGCTGATCACGTTCAAAGCGGAAAAATTCGGCACCAGATAGGCGATAGCCGTCGCCAGCCAGCCCCCCAATCCCTGCGTGCTTCTGGCAAACCCCCGCAAATCTTCCGCTAGATTTCCGACTACGAACATCGCAAAAGTAAAAACCGCCGACATGAGCGGGGTCGAAAAGGACGAGAAAAACAGCGCCAGCGCGCACACGATCACAAACTGCAGCACGATAAAGTAGAGCGCGACCAGTACCCACACATCCATTATTTCGAACCTGTGCGTCACATAAAACAGCGCCAGAAACACGCCGATTGCCATGCACAACGTATTCACCACCAGCGTTCCCGCAAGCCCAAAGAACTTGCCCACCACGAATTCCCAACGGCGAACCGGGCGCGACAGCACCGTGTAGAGCGTGCGTTTGTCGATCTCTTTAGAGACCAGGCCAATCCCGATGAAGATGGCGATCACCACCCCGAAGAGTGACACCGCCGTCAGCCCCAGGTTCACCACCACCAGTCGCTCGATGTCGATCGAGATTTCTCCCACCAGAATCGCCGCCGCTGAAAGCAGCAGCGCAAACGCGATCAGATTGTAGAGAACCCGGTCGCGCACTGCCTCCCGAAAAGTGTTGAAGGCGATGTAACCGATCCGCGCATTCATGCCATCGGAATTCATACCCCCACTCCTTTCCGGCTTTCTTCTTTCCGGCCTTCGGTGGGCCGCAGTTTCTGAATGTAATATTCCTCCAGCGAACTGCGCACCGGGGTCAGCGAAATCAGTTTCAGGCGCTCGTTCCGCAGCACCTCCAGTGCCGCATCCTGCTGCTCCTCCGGCAATACCGCGTTCACCATATCGCCGCTCACCCGCGCCTCCGCTCCCAGGCTGGTCAAACCCGCCGGCACTTTTTGCGCGCAAAAAATAATCTCAACTTTCCCTTGCTTCTCGGAGGTCAAGTCCGCCACCGCCCCCACGCCGCGCAACTCACCCTGGTTGATGACCCCCACCCGGTCGCAAAGCGCTTCCGCATCCGACAGAATGTGCGTCGAAAAGAAAACCGTCTTGCCTTCGTGCCGCAGTTGCTGGATCAGGTCCCGAACCTCGCGCCGCCCCATCGGGTCCAGTCCCGACATCGGTTCATCCAGAAACACCACCCTCGGATCGTGCAGGATCGCCTGCGCCAGCCCCACCCGCTGCAACATGCCCTTCGAGAACTTCCGCAACTGCACCCCTGCCGAATCGCTCAGTCCCACCCGCGCCAGCATCTGTTCCACCCGTGCAGAACGCCCTTTCGCCGGAACCCCGGAAAGCTGCCCATAATAATTGAGCAGTTCTCTCGCGCTCAGATGGTCGTAAAAGTAGGGTTGCTCGGGCAGAAATCCTATCTGCGATTTCACCAGAGGATCATCGATCTCCATCCCCAGAATCCGCGCACTTCCTCCGGTCGGGAACACCAGCCCCATTAAGAGTTTGAGGGTCGTCGTTTTGCCCGCGCCGTTCGGACCGAGAAAGCCGAACACCTCCCCCTCTTCGATGGTCAGACGAAGCGGGCGCAGCGCAAGTTTCTGGCGCTTCCGCCAGAATCCGACTAAATAGCTTTTTTCCAGATCGAGGATTTCAATCGCTGCCATGGTTGTGCGCGCAATGCCAAGCCCTTTGCTTGGACTTGGCGTGGAATTTAATTCTCTGGAGTTTAACTCTAACTCTAATGAAGAGAATTATAAGCAATGCTCGCGCGCTTGGCTGAGTCTGCCTGTCCAGGCGGTTACGAAGGTAAACTGCCCGCTACTGTTGCGGAGGGATCGTGCTATCGCAGGTCGTGATCGTCGCCTCGCTGACCCGTATCACCGCGTCCGCGAAGGAGCAAAAATAGCGGACTCCCGTTAAGTTCACGGATATCGGCGCGGCAATAACATTGTAGGCGGCGTTCGGCGCAGGGTTTGTATTGCTGATCCCGAAACTGTACCCGCTCTTTGTGCCCCCTGCCAGCACCGAATCGAGCAAGCAGGCGCCAGCCGTGGTAGGCACCGTCGTCCCCGTGCAGGTGCCTCCCAGCGCCGACAGGGCGCTCGCGTAACCCACCGTGGGATAAGACGAATAATACGAGATCTGCGCTGTGTTCACCGTTCGAACCCCCGCCGCTGCGGCCGACTCATTGGCAACCAGCCGTGAACGCAGAAAATTGGGTACCGCAACCGCCGCAATGATCAGAATGATCGCCACGACGATCAGCAGTTCGATAAGAGAGAATCCTTTGGTCTTTGACATCGACATCGCATCTCCCTTCCCGGATGAACACATCCGACCCAGTTCCATGTTCAAAGTCTTGCACGTTTCATACCGGACTTGATGATCGCCACCACCTACCGCTAAGACCTTGCAAATGCACGTCGCGCCTCGTTCCTGGTTGGCGGTGTGTCCCTCTTCCCGCATCGCAAATGACATTTTGTGTCATCGCAAGAGCCTTATCTGGGAGCAGCAGCCATTTCCCCACAACAAAATACTGCAAAATAAAAAAAGCAGAGGATTTCTCCTCTGCTTTTTTCCGGCTGGTACCCTCCCCCAGGTACTTTGCCTAAGCCAAACTTACTGAAGCGGGGTCTCAGTTCCCTGGCAGGTGCTGATCGAAGCGGTGCCGGTCTTGCGCACGACTGCATCCTGAACAGAGCAGAAGGAGTTGACGCCCGTCTGGTTAGCGCTTACCGGGTTCGTCCAAGCTGCGTAGCCGCTCGTGGTGCCAGCAACCGAGAACGAATAGCCGCTCTTGGTGCCCGTCGCCAGCGTCGTATCGATCATGCAAGAGCCCGCCGAGGTAGGCACTGAGGCGCCGGTGCAAGTACCCGACAGATTGCTCAGTACGGCCGCAAAGCCGATTGTCGGGTAGTTAGAGTAGTAAGAAATCTGAGCTGTGTTGATGGTGCGAAGCGACGCCACTGCGGACGATTCATTCGCCGCAATACGGGCGCGCAACAGGTTCGGGATAGCGATCGCGGCGATGATCAAAATGATCGCCACCACAATCAGCAATTCGATCAGTGAGAAGCCCTTTTGTTTCCGCATTTAGATTGTCCTCGTCTCCGTTTGATGGTTTTGGTTGGATGACCAACTCGCTTGAACTATCGCACTCTTAGGGCCACAGGCCCAAGTGACGAAAGTCAGATGTCCTTCCGGAA
This sequence comes from uncultured Acidobacteriaceae bacterium, assembly GCA_963747545.1. GTDB lineage: Bacteria > Acidobacteriota > Terriglobia > Terriglobales > Acidobacteriaceae > Acidiflorens. The sequence goes on from CAVVFQ010000008.1 coordinate 259,329, forward strand.
GGAACCATAGTGTTTTCAGCGGCGTTCTGCGGGATAGTCACCTCCCCGATTACCCTCTTTTCTTCCAGTATGACACTTTCAGGGACTCCGATTGACAAATTTTGCCAGTCTTTCCGCACCTCTATTTTCCCCGCAGGATGCCCGCCAGATACCGCATCTACTATTTCTGGAACGCTCCAGTCTGCTCTTCTTGCGCCCATGTCCGCTTCCACTTTCCGCCGCCCTCGCAGTTCCGACGAAAACGCACTCTACTTCTTGGAGAGAAACCACTCCGCCGTTTTCTGCGCCTCGGCAAGATTCAGCGATAGTTGCGCCGCGCGCTCGGAAACCGCTTTCGCCTCCTCGGAGCGTCCCTGCAACTGTAGAGCTTGCGCCAGCAGCAGGTACCCAACGTCGGTGGGCTCCGCTTCGATCGCGCGCGCATATTGCCGAATGGCCTCGGGCAGGTCGCCACTTTCCTGGGCAACCAAGCCCAGCCCGGTCATTGCCCTGGCCCGGCCCGGCGCCAACTGCAGCGCCGTTTCGAAACTCTGCTTCGCCTTCGTCAAGTCCCCCATTTTGCGATAGGTAAATCCCAAACGGTCGTACCCGGTAGCGCGCGTGCGCGGGTCCGCCGCGCGGTGAGCGACCATTTGATACTGCTCGATGGCCGCCGTCAGATTGCCGCGGCGGTCCTCATAGTCGCCCAGCCCCAGAGTGGCGGTCGGAGCACCGGGAAGAATGGCGAGTGCGGCGCGATACTGCGCGCCAGCCTCCTCGACGCGGTCCTCGCTGAGCAGATAGCTTGCGAAGTTGAGATGTGCGCCGTAGCTGCCCTCCGTGCACGCCAGCGCGTGTCGCCAGAGCGACTCGGTGTCGCGCCAGTAGCCAACCTGCCGGTAGGTGACGCTCCCCAGCGCCAGCAGGCAACCGACCGCGGGAACTGCCAGCCATGCGGTGGACACTCGATGGCTTTGTGCCCAGTCCGCGATCAGCCACGTCAACATCACAAACAAACCCAGGAAAGATATGTAGGCGTAGCGATCCGCCATCGACTGCGAGCCCACCTGGACCAGCCCGATCATCGGCACCAGGCTGCCCATGAACCAGAACCATCCGACCGCAAGATACCGTTGGTCTCGCGCCAGCACGACCCAGGCCGTGACCGCAAGCAACAGAACAACGGCCGCGCACACTTGCCATGCGGGATACATCCCGGGGTGCAGATACAGCACCGCCAGCTTCGACGGCCAGAGCGCCTTTCCCAGATAGCGCGCATACGAGATGACCGCATTCTCCAAGCGGAAGAGTAGGCTGTTACGGGAAAAAGTCTGGATGGCGTCTCCGGCCTTCTGGGCCTTCATCGTCACCAGGCCGCTCGCGAAGGAGAGCAGAAAGAGCGGCGCCTTTTCCAATACCAGCCATCCGCTTTGCCATGTGGGCGAGTCTCCGCCTGGCCCCGTGGAATTGGCGGCAACCGAGCCGATTCGGCCCAGCGGCCAGTAATCCCACAGCAGAAGCAGAAATGGAAACGCGATTACCTGTGGCTTTGAGAGCAACGCCAGCGCGAAAAAGACCGTCACCGCCGCATATCGGAGCAGCCCGGCCTTACCCAGCCCAGGCCGGCGCGCGTACCAGCCGTAGCTATACAGGGCGAGCAGAAAAAACGTCATGCTCAAAACGTTTTTCCGCTCCGCTGCCCATGCCACCGATTCGACATTGATCGGATGCAGCGCGAACAGCGCCGCAACCATCAGGCTGCGCCAGCGGAATCCCGTCGCGCTCTGCAGCAGGAGAAAGAGCAGCACGGCATTCATCGCGTGCAGCAAGACATTTACCCAGTGGTGCCCGGCCGGCTTCAGGCCGAAAAGTTCAAGATCGAGAGCGTGGGAAAGCCAGGTGAGGGGATGCCAGTTGGCCTGTTCATAAGTGGTGAAAGCCCATTTCACCGTCGCCCAGGTCAAACCCGCCCGCAGGTGGGGATTGCCCGTGATATATCCAGGGTCGTCAAAGTTGACGAACCCGTTGTGAGTTACGGGGTTGTAGACCACCAGCACAACCACGGTCAACAGCAGGCACAACAGCAACGTGCGTTTCGCCGGCGACTGAAACAGCTCGGAGGAAGAGGGAGCCGGGATTCCCGGTTGCTCCAGCTGTCTGACTGTAGCCGCAGAAGAAGACGGACTCATAGATTCCCCCTGTGCCCCTCTGTGCCCCTCTGTGTCCTCTGTGGTAAAGATTTCCACTGCGTCCACCACAACTTCCGCCGCGCGCATAACGATTCTGACTCAGCTATGAACGATCCGCGAGACTGAACCTCGAAGACCGAATGCCTATGGTAATAAGACTAACTTCATTTCCCGGCAAGAAGCTCCTCCGCTGCCTTCCGCGCGTCGGGAAGATTTGAGGAGGCCACCAGCTCCGCAATCTCTCTGGCCTGGTCCGCGTGTCCCTCCTCCTGCAACGCGTGGGCGAGCAACAGCGAAACCACATCGTCCCGCTGCACCAACAGCGCGCGCGCATACCAGCGAACCGCCTCGGGAAGGCCCCCATTTTTCTCGGCGATCAAGCCCAGGCCGATCATGGGCTGGGCCCGATCCGGTGCCAACTGCAGCGCCGCTTCGAAGCACTGCTTCGCCTGCATCGTGTCCCCCATCCTGCGATACACGAATCCCAGATTGCCACAAGCTGTAGCGCGGATGCCCACATCGTGCGCGTGGTCAACCACCATCCGATAGTGCTCGATGGCCGCTGGCAAATTGCCCCGTCCATCCTCATAGGCGCCAAGATTCAGGTTGGCCGTCATGCCCTCGGGATAAACGGCCAGCGCGGCGCGGAAGTGCGCCGCCGCCTCTTCGTCTCGATTCTGGCTCGATAGAAAGTCCCCCAGGTTTACCTCGGCGACATAGTTGTCCTGAGTCAGCGCCAATGTGCGCAACCAGAAGGACTCACTATCACGCCAGTAGCCAACCTGCCGGTACGTGAGCGTCCCCAGCACCAGCACACAGCAGACCGCCGGCACGGCCACCCACTTGGCTGAAATCTTGTGAGCTTTGGCCCAGTCCGCCACCAGCCATGTGCTCATCAGAAACAAGCCAATGAACGGGATGTAGGCGTAGCGATCCGCCATCGCCTGGACCCCAACCTGCACCAGCCCAATCATCGGCACCAGGCTGCCCAGGAACCAGAACCATCCGACGGCCAGGTACCGCTGCTCGCGCGCCCGCAAAACCAAAGCCGTGACCAGCAGCAATAACACCGCGGCCGCACCCACTTGCCAGCCAGGATAAAGCTTGGCGGGGTGCGGATACATGGCCACCAGCTTCGATGGCCAGAACGCTTTTCCCAGATAGCGTGCATACGAGATCGCGGCATTCTCCAGCCGTAAGAGCAGGCTGAACTGGGAAAAAGTCTGGACGGCGCCTCCCGCCTTCTGGGCCTTCATGGTTATTATCGCGCTCGCAGCAGAAAGCAAAAAAAGCGGCACCTTTTCGAGCACCAGCCATCCCACTGACGATGACAATGACGACAATGACAATCTGGGCCGGTTCGCGTCTCCCGCCGCCTCGGCCACAGGAGGAGTGCCCATCCGGCGCAGCGGCCAGTAGTCCCACAGCAAGAGCAGAAACGGAAACGTAATCACCTGCGGCTTGCTGAGCAGCGCCAGTGCAAAACAGCCCGCCACCGCAGCGTATCGGCCAAGCGCAGCTTTCCCAACATCAGCTTTGCCGGGATTAATTCTCCGCGCATACCCGCCATAGGCATAGAGGGCAAGCAAAAAGAACAGCATGCTCAACACGTTTTTCCGCTCCGCCGCCCAGGCCACCGACTCGACGTTGATCGGATGAAGCGCAAACAGAGCGGCCACCATCAGGCTGCGCCAGCGGAATCCGGTAGCGTCCTGCAGCAGCAGAAAGAGCAATACAACGTTCGCCGCATGCAGCAACACACTCATGTAATGGTGCCCGGCCGGGTGCAGGCCGAAAAGCTCGCAGTCAAGAGCGTGGGAAAGCCAGGTCAGGGGATGCCAGTTCGCCTGCTGATACGTGGTGAAAGACCATTTCACCGTCTCCCACGTCAGGCCTGCCCGCACGTGGGGATTCTTCGCAACGTACCCATTGTCGTCATAGTTGACGAACCCGTTGCGCGTCACCGGGTTGTAGGCCACCAGCACAACCACGGTCAACAGCAGACACAACAGCAAACTGCGTTGTCCCGCTGATTGAAATAACTTGGATCGAAACAACGCCGGAGACAACCCGGACGAAGCCGCAACTCCCGGTCGTTCCGGGCACGTCGCCACCGCGGCTGAGGAAGACGAACTCATGGATTCAACCATTCTCAACCAAACGCGACCGATCGCGGGCAAGAACCGTGCAGCGTTTATTCCCATGGTAACTGCCCGACGGTGCGCCCGAACGCTCCTCCTCTGCGCTAGAATAGCCCTCGCGGAGCGCCCATGCCGAATCTTCAAGTCAATGCCGATCGCGACATCGCTCGCGCCTCCACTCTGCCCGCGTCCCTCTATTTCAGTCCCGCCACCTACGAAGAGGAAAAGACGAAGCTCTTCGGCTCCACCTGGCAGGTCGTCGGTCATATTCACCAGGCCGCGCGCCCCGGCGACTACTTTACCTTTGACCTCATCGGAGAGCCGCTCCTCATCGCCCGCGGCGAAGACGGCGTCCTCCGCTGCTTTCATAACGTCTGCCGCCATCGCGCCGGCAACCCCGCCTCCGGTTGCGGAAACCGCAGACTCTTCCGCTGCGGCTACCACGGCTGGACCTACCGCCTCGACGGCGCTCTTCTCGTTACCCCCGAGTTCGATGGCGTAGAAGATTTCGATCCCCAGGATTTCGGCCTCGTCCCGGTTCGCCTCGAGGAATGGTTCAACCTGATCTTCGTCAATCTCGATCCCGAGGCTGGCTCGCTGCAGGAATTTCTGGGCGAATTGCCCGCCCAGGCCGAGAAGTTCGATTTCGCCAACATGAAGTTTTTCGAGCGCCGCACCTACGAGATGAACTGCAACTGGAAAACCTACATCGACAACTATCTTGAGGGATACCACGTGCCCAGTGTCCATCCCTCCCTCAATCGCGAGATCAACTACAGCTCCTACACCGTCGAGCCCTATCACCAGCACGTTCGTCAATGGACCCCGATCCGCGGCGCCCAGCCCGGCGACGACTCCCCCCGCCGCTACCCGGAATCCGTGAAAGACAAAGACGGCAACAACAACGACAGCAACAGCAACAGCGACAACGCCCTCACCGCCGATTACTTCTGGATGTTTCCCAACTGGATGCTCAACTGCTATCCCGACAACATCTCGCTCAACATCATCCTGCCGCTCGGCCCCGAGCGCACGCTGGCTATCTTCGAATGGTATTTGCCCGAGAAAGAGCTGGAGAGCGAAGCTGCCCGCAAAGCTCTAGCCTTCAGCGAAGAAATTCAGGTCGAAGACACGCGTATCTGCGAGATCGTTCAGAAAAATCTCCACTCCCGCAGCTACCACAGCGGCCGCTACAGCGTGAAGCAGGAAAAAGGTGTCCACGCCTTCCACCAGATGTACCGCGAACTAATGCCCGCCTAGGTGTGTTAGTGGAGAGCCGGGCGCCCCCGCCCGGCCACCTCGGACCGGCATTCGATTTTGGGTGGCGCAGCGGTGTACCGCTGCGATACCGGACCTGTTTCCAGAACCGGCTTCAGCCGCTGCGGCGAACTTCCCCCCCGCCTGATAGGTGAACGACAGTTACCATCGATTGATCAAGCCCAGCACAGCATCGTCGAACTCTGCTCGGATCGCGATAAAATTGTCATCGGCAGCCAACGAAGTCATCCAACATGCCCTCGTCCCGCGAAAAAAACGTCGTCATCTACGCGCTCCTCTTGGTGGCTGCCACGCTCGTTTTCTACAACCCCGTCGTCCGCAACCAGTTCGTCGATTTCGATGACTTGTCTTACATCGTGAAGAATAACCACGTCCTGAGTGGTGTCACCTGGACCACCGTGAAATGGTCGTTCTCGACCTTTCGCGACGGAAACTGGCATCCTCTGACCTGGTTATCGCACGCCCTGGACTGCCAGATCTTTCACCTCAATCCTCTTGGCCACCACTACACCAGTCTCCTGTTGCACACCACCAGCGCCGTGCTGCTCTTCCTTTTATTGTGGAGGGCCACCGGATTTATCTGGTCCAGCCTCATCGTGGCTGCTTTGTTCGCCCTGCACCCCACGAGCGTGGAGTCCGTCGCCTGGGCCGCGGAGCGCAAGAACGTGCTGAGCATGTTGTTCTTCCTGCTCGCCCTCCATGCCTACGACCGCTATGCGCGCGGCGGCGGACGCTATCTCTATTGGCTGGTAAGCGGTTTGTTTGCTCTTGGCCTGCTGGCGAAAGCGCAGATCGTCACTCTGCCTTTTGTGCTTTTGCTTTGGGATTACTGGCCGCTCCAGCGAATGAACTTCGGATCTGCGATCACCGGCTCCGCCACTGACGGTTCACCGGCGGCTCCCGCTCCCCGCTCGCTCCAATTTCTGGTCCTCGAAAAGTGGCCTCTCTTCGTTCTAGCCGCGGCCGATTCCGTCGTCACCGTGATGGCCCAGCGCGCTGGCTCCTCCGTGCGGACGCTGGAGGAAGTTTCCATGTCTTTGCGTTGGCAGAACGTTTTCATCTCTTACGTGAGATACATCGGAAAGGCGTTTTGGCCGACCAAGCTGGTTCCGTTATATCCGCGCCCTGTGAACTCGCTGCCCGCCTGGCAGGTCTTGGGAGCGGCGGCGATACTGCTCTCGCTCTCCGCGCTGGCCATCCACTATCGCGACCGCCGCTATTTGCCCGTCGGCTGGTTCTGGTTTCTGGGAACTTTAGTCCCCATGATCGGCATCGTCACGGTGGGTGAGCAGGCCATGGCGGATCGCTACGGCTATCTTCCGTTTATAGGATTGTTTATCGCGGTCGTCTGGACTCTCGGTGAGCTGGCCTCAAAGTACGCCATCCGCCCCGTCTGGCTCGCCGCTTCCGCCGTTGCCGTTCTCTTCGTGATGGGAAGTCTCACGTATCGTCAGATTGGTTACTGGCACGACAATGAAACCTTGTGGCGCTACACCTTGTCCGTGGCTCCCGAAGGCAACTACACCGCCCAGAGCAACCTCGCGCTCGCTCTAGCCAAGGCGGGAGAGCCCGAAGAGGCTCTCCTTCATTTCCACACTGCCAAGGCGATGCACAAATATTCGGTCGAACAAATTCTCGCGCTCGGCGCGTACGAGTTGCACGTCAGGCATTCCCAGGAAGCGCTCGCCCATAGCACCGAGGCGCTGCACGAGTCGAGCGATCCCAAAGTTCAGGCTGCCGCGCTGGCCGAGTCTGGTCAGGCGCAGTTGCAGTTGCACCTCTACGATCAGGCAACCGAGAGTTACCGGAATGCCCTGCGCCTGAATCCGGACGACGGCCAGGCGCTGACCGGGTTAGCCGTCCTGGCGCTGCGTCAGGGGCAGTCCGATGTCGCCATCGCCGACCTGGAGCACGCCGTGAAGTCCGATCCCAACGATGTGAACGTTCTGGTCTACGTGCAAGCCTTGCGCCGAGTAGGTCGTTCGGCAGAAGCCGATTCCGCAGCCGAGCAAGTCCAGAAAATTTCCCAGGACCCAGGCCAGGCCCAATTCGACGCCGGACAACTCCTCTACTTCGCCGGAGTGAAGCCGCTGTAGAAATTTCCACCGCCAAGACGCCGAGTACGCCAAGTAAAATCAAAGAAAAACGAAATAAAGCGGATGATTTTTACTCCGTGCACCCCTGTGTACCCAGTGCCCCCTGTGGTAAAGTTTTTGACTTTGCCAGCCTCGCCTCGGCGCCCTCGGCGTCGCGGCGGTGAAAACTCACCCCCGCTTAAGCAGCAAACAAGTAATGTCATCGTGCTGCGGAGTGTTCCCCACGTGCCGATCCAACTCCGCCATCAAACTGCGCAGCAATTCCGCCGGAGCCGCCCCCGACTCGCGATCCACCAGCCGTATCAACGCCGGCTCGCCGTATTCGTCACGCTTCGCATTCTCCGCTTCCACCACGCCGTCGGTAAAAATCACCAGCCAGTCTCCGCCCTCCAGTCGAGTCGTTCCCACCTGGTAAATCGATTCCATAAAAATTCCAATCGGGACGCCTCCCGCGTCCAGCCGCTCCAAAACACCCGATTTCCTCCGCAGAATCGGAACATTATGCCCCGCGTTGAGATAAACGATGTCCCCCGTCGCCGGATCCAGCTCCGCGAAAAATGCGGTCGTGAAGCGCCCACCACCCATGCTGTTCGAACATGCATAGCGATTCACGCTAGCCACCAGTTCCGCCAGCGCCACTCCGCTAGTCGACAAAGTCCGCAAACTAGCCTGGAACGTCGCCATCAGCATCGCCGCCGGAATGCTCTTTCCCGCCACGTCGGCCACCACAAACAGAATGCGGTCTTCACCAGGAGTCCGCCCCGGCCGCAGAATCACATCGTAGTAATCACCCGCCACCGTGTTTGCCGGCTGCGTCGCATAAGCGACCTGGTATCCCGGAATCTGCAGCGGCGCGCCCGGCAACAACCAACTCTGAATATCCTTGGCGATCTCCAGATCGCGCTTCATCACCACCCGATCCGCCAGCTCCAGCAGCAAGACGACGAACATCAACAGCCCGCCCCAAAAAGGCAAGTCCAGCCCATGAATCTCGACATGATTATTGCTGTCGCTGTAACTAGCCCCGCCAGAAGGGAAGAACAGCAGCACCAGCGCCACCACCAGCAGCACGCGTCGCGCCGGAGTCAGCTTTTCCAGGATCGCCCAGAACACCGCCTTGGCGATATGCCAGCCCCGTCTTAATCGCGAGGGCTCCGCCTCCAGATTGTCCAGCCCCGCCGAGTACAGCCGATAACTCGAGCGCGCGTCTTTTTCAAACTGCGACCAGAGCTGATTAAGCGCCATCCCATCGCTCAGCCGAAGCCAGAAGCGATGAGCGCGCCACCGCGATGCGGATTGTGGAGGAACATTCTGCGTGGGAGAAGCCATGCCGGAGCAATCATTATAGGCTGGCAGACTTTGCTAGTGTGGTGACGGGGCTCCGCCCCGTCCGGGATCACCGGAGAACTCTAGCTCGGGCAGGGTTCCGGGAAGGGCACGAGTTTACTCGTGCCGTTAAGTCGTCGAGAATGTGTCCGCGCTTTAGCGCCTGAGGGTGACTGCAGCGCCCCCGACCAAGCCACCTCAAAACAATTCCATCTGCGCGACCTGCATATGCACTCTGCGGCTGCTCCGCGCATGCTCATTCCCCATTCCGTATTTCTGCCGCAAGGCCGCCACCAATTGCGACAACCGCTGCCCGTACCCCTTCGGAAGAAATGACCGATCCGCATAGCGCGTCCGGTAAAACGGCACCAGGTGAGGGAAGTGCTCTTCGAGAAACGGCAGAAACACCGCCGCCGAACAAGGTTTAAGAAAAAGCGGATTAGCAAAGATAAACTTAGCCCCCGCCTCACCAGCCGCCTTAACCAGCGCTTCCAGATCGCGCGCCCGGTCCGTAATCTCCGGCAGCACCGGAGCGCAAATCACTCCCGCATCCACCCCCGCAAGATTCAACTCCCGAACCGCCTCCAGCCGCAGATCCGGACGCGGCGCCCGCGGCTCCAACTTCCGCGCCAGTTCCGCATCCACCGTGGTCACCGTCATATTCACAAAGATCCGGTTGTGCTCCCCGACCCGCCGCAAAATCTCCACGTCGCGCGTAACCAGGTTCGACTTGGTCACAATCCCAATCTCCAGCCCGGAGTGCAGCGCCAATTCCTCAAGAATCGCCCGAGTAACCTCAAACCGCCGCTCCGCCGGCTGATACGGATCCGTAGCCGTACCAATAGCAATCTCCTCCCCATGTTTCACCTTCTTCAATTCCGCTCGCAGCAGCCCCGCCGCATGCTGTTTGACAAAAATCTTTCGTTCAAACTCCACCCCATCGCGCAGTTCCATAAACTCATGCGTATAGCGCGCGTAGCAGTACTTGCAGGCAAACTCGCACCCGCGATAAGGATTGATAGCCCAGGTAAAAGGCAGCCGCCGGCCACTCACCACCCGGTTGAGCAGCGATCGAGTTCCCAAAGTGAAGTACTCGACGTTGTGCCCCTCGCGCAGCGACTCCCCCGCAGCCGCCAGCCGGGCAATGCCGATCAACTTAGTATGAGACTCGGGGTGAGACTCGGCATCAGGGAGCAAAGGCAGTGAGGCCATAGGCGCGGCGCAGTTTCGCCATTTGTTCGCCTACGATACCCCCGCGCGAGAATCTTGTCAAGCGATTCCCGGGATAGGAGATGACGTGACCGGCGAGATTTGTACCAGGTGGAATGAGAGAGAATCCACTTGGAGGAAACACGGTCATGCCCATCCAGAGGTACAAGCCCGAGCAAATCGTGACGATGCTGCGGCAGATTGAAGTCAGCATTGCGAACGGAAAAACCACCCCACAAGCCTGCAAAGAAGCCGCGATCACGGTGCAGACGTTCTACCGCTGGCGGAAGGAATACGGCGGCTTGAAGATGGACCAGGCGAAGCGGATGAAGGAACTGGAAAAAGAGAACGGCAAGCTGAAGCGACTGGTGGCGGAGCTGTCGTTGGACAAGCAGATCCTAAAGGATATTGCGGAGGGAAACTTCTAAGCCCGGAGCGACGTCGGTGCGCCGTGGAGCATGCCCGCGAAGAGTATGAAGTGAGTGAGCGGCGGGCGTGCCGAGTGGTGCGGCAATGGCGGGGAACACAACGCTATCAGCCGCTGCGGCGCACGGACGAAGACGAGCTGACGCAGGCGATCCTGACCCTGGCCACGAAGTATGGGCGGTACGGCTACCGGCGCATCACGGCGTTGTTGCAGCATGCGGGATGGCCGGTGGGGAAGGATCGAGTGCAGCGGATCTGGCGACGCGAAGGGCTGAAGGTACCGCAGAAACAGCGGGCGCGAGGGCGGTTGTGGCTGGGCGATGGTTCGTGCATCCGGTTGCGTCCGGAGCGGGTGAACCACGTGTGGAGCTACGATTTCGTGAAAGCGATGACGCACGATGGACGAACGCTGCGCATCCTGGTGGTGATCGACGAGTACACGCGAGAGTGCCTGGCGCTGCGGGTGGCGCGGCGTCTGGGAAGTTTGCAGGTGATCGAGACGTTGGCAGATGTGATGTTGGTGCGCGGGATTCCGGAGCACATTCGGTCCGACAATGGGCCGGAGTTCATTGCTGAGGAGTTGCGGAAGTGGCTGGGAAAGCTGGGGACCAAGACGTTGTACATCGAGCCCGGAAGTCCGTGGGAGAACGGGTATTGCGAGAGCTTCAACGGCAAGCTGAGAGATGAGTTCTTGAACGGCGAGATTTTTTACTCGCTGAAGGAGGCCCAGATTCTGACGGAGAGGTGGCGCGTGGAATATAACACGGAGCGGCCGCATTCGGCGCTGGGCTACAGGCCACCGGCACCACAAGCTATCTTGCCAAAACCGGGGCATGGAGATGTGGAAAACAAAGAACGTTTCCCACATCTCCACACCCCCGGCGGCGACTACGGACAAAGGTCGAAACAGGCGTTACACTAACATTCCACTTGGTACAAAAAATCGGTCCGGTCACGGGCAAACTTGGACGTTCACCTACGATGCCTTTGGCCACAAGGTTGAGTGGTTGGACAACGGCGGTTACGAAGTTTCGTACGTGTACATCGGCAAGATCAGGTTTAGAGCCGTCGGCCAAACGGCAAATTATTCGGAGTTTCCGCTTCCGGGTGGGTCGGTTTTGAGCCAAGGCGGCGGGGACACTGGGGTGCAGTTAGCCGACTGGCTGGGCACAATTCGGGCATGGTTTTCCTATACCGGCGGTACTGAAGGCCTAAGTGGGGCCCACGCGCCGTTCGGGGAGGCGTACGCCTATGCTAGCGGCTCTCCGCAGTCGTTTACCGGGCAGCTCAACGACGGAACCATGGGTAATACCACGTACTATTTTCCAGAGCGGCAATATAGATCCTCGCAAGGCCGCTGGCTATCGCCCGATCCAGCCGGCTTGAGTGCTGCCGACCCGACCAATCCGCAGACTTGGAACCGCTATGCCTACGTACTGAACAACCCGCTGAGATACACCGATCCCAACGGGCTTTGGTGCGTATGGGAGGACGGGACGTACGATGAAGATCCCAACTCTCGAAGTGCCCCCCCCAATGTCGACCAGCAGGGTGACGGTGACCCTGGGGGTGATACTGGGGGTGATAATCAGGCCCAATGCACAGCGGCGGGCGGCCACTGGGACGCGTACGACACGATCACGGGAATTCTCCAAGATGGCAACGGCAACGTGACCCAGATCACCTACGCGGCTAATGGGACGAACTATACCTGTACCAGCGCCGACTGTGGAGCAGGCGGAACCCTCCAACAGTTCGACCAAACGCTGCAAGGGTATTCGCAAGGGCCACCCCCAGGCCAATCGTTGAACCTCTACCTCTTGTCGTTAGACCTGAGAAATACGACGCCGGGTCCGGTACCTACGGCTTTCCTTACCCGTCCTACGGGTCCTCCTGGCCCTCCCTCATCGAGGTTCACGCAGACGCAATGGGACGCAATGTGCGACTACAAGACCGGTCAGTGGGGCGGATTTGAGGCCGATGAGGCGCACGTTCCTGAGTCCGGAGTTTCCGTATATACCCAGCAAGGGCCACCGGTTGTAAAGGATCCAACACTGAATCCCAGTACAACGTCCGCTGGTGCGGGCGCACAAGCTGGCGGGGCAGGACTAGCAATCGTAACTGGGAGGGGAACGACTAGTGCGACCTGCAAGGCCGCTTACCACTAGACGAACGCGGGCATGAAAATACCAGCACGACTACTCGATATCAGCGGATACGTAATTTGTGTCTTGGGATGCCAGTTTTCACTTGTGTCGGCATCAGGTGTTATCGCGGGCCTTATGTATAGAGGCGGATCCTCGCTGGGCGCGCACTACGCCTCGCGAGCAGATGTCTTCTATGCCAGCAATTGGCTCTGGTTCAATCTGTCGGTAGGTGCCTTTGTTGGCTTTTTCGTATATAGGGCGTGGCGTTCGGTGTTTAGTTGGTTTGTGTGGCTGCCTTCAGGAGTCTTGTTGCTTCGCAGAATCATCATTCAACCGCGAAGTGCTCTATTCGGCGATGCCGGAGACTCACTTGCATATTTCTTGTCGGCAGGGTGCAAAGAGATTTCCTTGGAAACACCCTACATAAGCGTTCGCTGTGCAGATCAATATCATTATTCGCTGCCATTCTACGCGGCGATTGGATTCAGCTTCGGTGCGTGGCTGGGCTACCTGCGCTTGCCCCTAATTTTGTCGCAGCCGAAAGACGAATGATGTCTTTAAGCCAAACTGCTTTCATGCTTTCTGGAGTTCTATCTGTTGGTGTGGTTGCTGGTATTTGTGGAGTGGCGTCCCGCTCTTGTTTTTAGCTTCATCGCACGCCGACGCTCCCACCTACGAGCGAGACCGAAAACCATCAGAAATCCCGCTAATAGGCCAATAGCCAGGAGCCATCTGACGAATGCTATCGAAATGTTCTCCCAAAAAGAGCTCCCGTTCTTTTCAATACTGATCCCAACGACAAGAGCTACGACCCAAACCACAAGAACCAGGATACCAGCGACCTGAATACCACCTAGGGGTTGTCCTCCCTTGAACAGATTACGCCAAAATCGACCTTCGTTGAACGCAGTATCCGGGAAGATGGTGTTTCGCTGTCGGTCATACACATCCCGTAACCACTCTTGGTACCTTCTTGCCATGATAATCACCGGGAATCTACAGGCCTGAACCGTAATCGCAACAATATACCGCTATCTCGACGGACACAAGGTCACCGTCCGAGGCAAGGTGTCTGGTTCCGGGCGCGCGTCCCTCGCGACGAGCGCAACCAGCGCGCGCGCCCCGGCCTGTTATTACTACTTGGTTACTATCGAGGACGGACTTTTTATCTCCTACCTCCTATCCCATCAAACAACGCGCGGGGTGGTGAATACGGACGGCAAAATGCTCCCTCCCCCATTCCGAGCCAATTCCCCACGCAAGAATTTGATCTGCAGGGGCCGGGACGCGCGCGCGAGCGGGGCGGGCCAGCGTGCGTGCGAACGGGGCGAGCGACGGCGACCCGTCGAAAAGCAAGTCACCTCAAACCCAGACTACCATCCTGAATGTGCTTCTCGATTGTCGGTGGCGCAATTACAAGCCCCAAAATCGTCAAAATGCCGCTCATTATAAGCGATAAAATTGCCCCACTTAGGACCAGACTCACTCCCCGCAGACCAACGAGGTAACACGTCAGAAATGCTAGGCTCGTTCCGAACAACCGCACGCAGAGCAAATAGTTCCGCGAAATGCGAATCTCGCACTGACAACGGGGACATGCGAAATGTGGAAAACGGGTGTGACGCACCTCTATTTTGAAGTCGCACTCGGGGCATAGCATTGTTTTCATGCAAACCAACTCAATCGGTCTCGTCGAATTTCCACCCCTTAGTTGTTTCATTTCACAACAGCGGAACCACCGCTAATTTCGTCAACAGTTACCTTCGTTTTGGCATTGAGTGTATTGATTGTAAACGTAATTGGCGAACCGAATGCTTACACCGACTGCGGCGGGTGGGCCACTTTAAGTAAGAACGAAGTATAACGCCAGTTTGTCCCTTAACTATGGATCAAAACAACTGGGGGTGCGCCTCGATAAGAGCGAAGGCGCTGTCAAGGACAAAGATATCCTGGGCAGTGACGAGCACCGCTTGCTTTGCCAGAGGAGGTTGAGGACCAAGGCTCTGGGAATCTCACGCTGAATCATTTTCCCGGCGGAACATCGTTCCACCACCCATCGATTCGGCCAAAACGTCGGCCATGATTCTTCCATGCGAACATCCCGTCGCTACGGGATGCGAGAGCGCCCAATCAACATTCGCGGTCTAGTTTTCACCGACCAGGCGCACCCTCGGGCTGCTCTCGATGCGAACGACTTCCGGATACGGCTTTTGCGTGCGCAGCATCCAGTAAAGTCGTACGGCCAACTTACGTGCCGCCGCCACTTTGGCCACCGCTTTCGGCTTCTGATGGCAGCGATGCAAATACTCTTTGCGAAACTCCGGATCCAGACGCACCGCAGTCTGCGCCGCTTCCACCAGCAACATTCGCAGCATGCGATTGCCTTGCTTGGTGATCGCTCCCAAATGTTGCCGTCCGCCCGAAGAATGCTCGCGCGGAATCAAACCCAGATAACTCGCCACCTGCTTGCCCCGCGGAAAGCGTCTGACATCTCCCATGGTCAACACGTATGCCAGTGCGGTGATGGGTCCGACTCCGGGTTGGGTCTGAAGGAGAAGCGCCATTTTGTCTCGCTGCGCTTCTGCTTTCACCGCCTCGTCCAGCGGATCGATCTGCTGGTCGAGCATCGCCATCAGCCCCAGCAAGTCGTCTCGTCGACGACCCGCCCACGCCTTCAACGGCAACTCGCGCAACACCTGCTGTCCCGCCTTACTCCACAGCCTGCGTTTGCGCTGCACGCCCTTATTCAGGCAAAGGTGTTGCAGTTCGTTCTTCACCCGCGCCCGAATGAGGACCAGTTTGTAGCGATGCAACAGCAACTGCCGCCGATCGCGTACCTCACTCGACGCCATCCAGATCCGCGGAAACCGCCCTTCCACCACCAGTTTCAGAATGTGCGCCGCGTCCCGCTTGTCAGTTTTCTGCTGCCGCACGTAACTGGCCCGGATCTGCGCCGCATCTCCCACCCACAACTCGTGTCCCAACTCGCTCAGCAGATCCACCAGCCAGTGACTGTTCCCTGTCGCTTCCATTCCCATCAGTGCCGGACCTGGCAGCTGCCGGTAGAAGCGCTCTGCCTCCCCGCCGGCATGAACCAACTTCTGCTCGCCGGTTTCGCCCGTCTCCGTGTCCAGCCACGCAATTTGCTGCCAGCTGGGATGAAAATCACACCCTATAATCATCATGCGAAGGCTCCTTCCTTTCCGAGAAGCCTTAGTCCTCAAACCAAGACTACCCCCGGTTCGATCGAGCCTTCGCTCTTATCCAATCAACTTCTCGCGCTTTTCGAGAAGTGGCTTCCACCGCGATTGCGGCCCCGAATCTTTCATCACCAGTGGACGGTGCGCGCCGTCACCGCGCCCACCTCCCCGCGCCCGTACCCTGTGGCCATGCGGCGCAATCTAAGACGCTACTACGGTGCCGGAGATTTGCATTTCATCACTTGCAGTTGTTATCGGCGGCAGCCCCTGCTCGGAACTTCCCGCCGCCGTGACCTGTTTCTCACCGTGCTGGAGCAGACACGCAGGCGCTATCAGTTCGTCGTCGTCGGTTACGTAGCCATGCCCGAACACATTCACCTCCTGATCAGCGAACCGCAGGTAAAGACTCCTTCGACAGTGATGCAGGCTCTTAAACTCGGATTTGCGCGCCGCCTTCTGGCACAGCAGAGAAGGCGACGCAGCCCGGCGCAAGCCGTCCTCTTCGACCACGCTCCACAGCATGTCTGGCAGAAGCGGTTCTACGACTTCAACGTATGGACCGAACACAAGCGCATCGAGAAACTCCGCTACATGCATCGCAATCAGTGAAGCGCGGATTGGTGGCTTCCCCGGAACTGTGGCGCTGGAGCAGTTTCCGCGCCTACTTCCTGGGTGAGGCGGGTCGGGTGCGAGTCAATCAGTGGGATGTGGCGGGTGGGCCACTTTAAGTAAGAACGAAGTATAACGCCAGTTTGTCCCTTAACTATGGATCAAAACAACTGGGGGTGCGCCTCGATAAGAGCGAAGGCGCTGTCAAGGACAAAGATATCCTGGGCAGTGACGAGCACCGCTTGCTTTGCCAGAGGAGGTTGAGGACCAAGGCTCTGGGAATCTCACGCTGAATCATTTTCCCGGCGGAACATCGTTCCACCACCCATCGATTCGGCCAAAACGTCGGCCATGATTCTTCCATGCGAACATCCCGTCGCTACGGGATGCGAGAGCGCCCAATCAACATTCGCGGTCTAGTTTTCACCGACCAGGCGCACCCTCGGGCTGCTCTCGATGCGAACGACTTCCGGATACGGCTTTTGCGTGCGCAGCATCCAGTAAAGTCGTACGGCCAACTTACGTGCCGCCGCCACTTTGGCCACCGCTTTCGGCTTCTGATGGCAGCGATGCAAATACTCTTTGCGAAACTCCGGATCCAGACGCACCGCAGTCTGCGCCGCTTCCACCAGCAACATTCGCAGCATGCGATTGCCTTGCTTGGTGATCGCTCCCAAATGTTGCCGTCCGCCCGAAGAATGCTCGCGCGGAATCAAACCCAGATAACTCGCCACCTGCTTGCCCCGCGGAAAGCGTCTGACATCTCCCATGGTCAACACGTATGCCAGTGCGGTGATGGGTCCGACTCCGGGTTGGGTCTGAAGGAGAAGCGCCATTTTGTCTCGCTGCGCTTCTGCTTTCACCGCCTCGTCCAGCGGATCGATCTGCTGGTCGAGCATCGCCATCAGCCCCAGCAAGTCGTCTCGTCGACGACCCGCCCACGCCTTCAACGGCAACTCGCGCAACACCTGCTGTCCCGCCTTACTCCACAGCCTGCGTTTGCGCTGCACGCCCTTATTCAGGCAAAGGTGTTGCAGTTCGTTCTTCACCCGCGCCCGAATGAGGACCAGTTTGTAGCGATGCAACAGCAACTGCCGCCGATCGCGTACCTCACTCGACGCCATCCAGATCCGCGGAAACCGCCCTTCCACCACCAGTTTCAGAATGTGCGCCGCGTCCCGCTTGTCAGTTTTCTGCTGCCGCACGTAACTGGCCCGGATCTGCGCCGCATCTCCCACCCACAACTCGTGTCCCAACTCGCTC
Organism: uncultured Acidobacteriaceae bacterium; assembly: GCA_963747545.1. GTDB lineage: Bacteria > Acidobacteriota > Terriglobia > Terriglobales > Acidobacteriaceae > Acidiflorens. The sequence goes on from CAVVFQ010000008.1 coordinate 277,192, forward strand.
AGCAGATCCACCAGCCAGTGACTGTTCCCTGTCGCTTCCATTCCCATCAGTGCCGGACCTGGCAGCTGCCGGTAGAAGCGCTCTGCCTCCCCGCCGGCATGAACCAACTTCTGCTCGCCGGTTTCGCCCGTCTCCGTGTCCAGCCACGCAATTTGCTGCCAGCTGGGATGAAAATCACACCCTATAATCATCATGCGAAGGCTCCTTCCTTTCCGAGAAGCCTTAGTCCTCAAACCAAGACTACCCCCGGTTCGATCGAGCCTTCGCTCTTATCCAATCAACTTCTCGCGCTTTTCGAGAAGTGGCTTCCACCGCGGTTGCGGCTCTGAATCTTTCATCACCCTTGGACGGTGCCTGGTCACCGCGCCCAACCTCCCTGCGTCTGCCCCCAGCTGTCGCGCTTTCCGGCCGGTCGGAACCACAAACCCCCAAACGCCCGCCACCTTCCACCCGAATTTTGTTGTCAACCCCCGGTTTCCACGTTTTTCCCGGTAAGTCCTTGTATAGGCAAGGGAAATAAAGTTCGAAAATCTGTCGGGCCACCCCGCTTGAAGTTGATATAATAGTTATATAGAGCGAAAAATCGAAATCAAAGGGTGTGGGCATACGCCCCCACCCTTTTTCACTGGGTCCCAACTAAGCGTCCCAACTTCTTTTTCAGCAGATCGTCTTGAGAGCGCGCCGCCGGGCGCTCGGCAGCGCTGCACGACGCGGGACCAAACGACTTCTCGCACAAATGGCTAACTCCTTATTCCTGAATATTTTACATTATGTCGTTTATTTTGAATATTTTGCGAAAAATAGGGGGGGTGGGGGTCAGGTCACGGATGCTCCCCCCCGCTCCGGCATCGCCGCCGGCGGATCCCGCACCCGTGAGTCTCCCGCCCGTTCGTAACTTGAAGACTGCTCCCTGCTGCTTGCTATTCTGGTTTCATGAACCCGTGCCAGTTAGCAAACATGGTCTTGAGTGAGTCATCGGTCCACTTGGCAGCGGGCAGAGCCCTTCTTGTGGATAGAGCTTCAGAATATTTGAATGCCAGGAAAACCCGGGGACGGAATTCCGTCGAGGAAGAAGCAGCGTGCGATGCCTTCGTGATGGAGTACAAAGCCTGCCGGGCAAAATCCTCAGCACCGCAGACCGCCGTCGAGACGCTCGCGTGCGACGTCTAGCGTTGCGCTAGGTACTACCGCACCGATTCATAACGTCCCCAAAACCGCCGCAGAAATGCCACGCACCAAACCAAACCCTCTACGGATGCTCCCCCTGCTCCGGCATCAGCCCCGAAGGCGCCGCCGGAATCGTAATATCCACCTTGTTCACCGTCCCCAGCGACGACAACGGCTTGTCGAACTCGGCAACGTTGCCCACCACCAGCACCGCCATCTGGTCGCGGTGGATGTACTTAGCCGCCACCCGAGCCACGTCTTCCTTAGTCACGCCTTCGATCCCCTTCTGAAAGTTCTCCAGAAAATCCAGCGGATAGCCATAAAACTCGTAAGCCATTTTTTCCTGCAAAACTTTTTCCGGAGAATCGAACCGAAATACAAAAGAATTCAGAATCGAATCCTTGGCGCGCTTGATTTCCTCATCGCCGATAGGACGTTTCGGAAGCTCGGCGATCTCCTCATCGAGCGCCTGAATGGATTCAATCGTGGTCTTGCTCTTCGTGCTCACCATCAGCCGCAGCATCCCCTGATGATCCCACCCCGAGCCCACTCCGCCGCCCACCGCATACGCCAGTCCCTTGGTGGTTCGAATATCGCCAAACAGTCGAGACGAAAATCCTCCGCCAAACGCCTCATTGAATACCGAGGTCGCGAAGTAATCCGGATTCTTGCGCGTAATCCCCAGCGCCACCATCTGAATATTGCTCTGATTCACATCAGTCTTGTCGACCTGGTAATATCCCGGTTTCGCCGGCTCCGGCTTAATCTCCGGATCGTTCGCCGCCGGTCCCTTAGGCCAAGCCGCGAAAGCCTCGCGCAGACGAGCCTCCATCTTGGCCGAGTCAAAATCGCCAACCACGCCAAGAATAATGTTGTTCGGATGCACGTACGTGCCGTGCCACGCGACCAGGTCCTGCCGCGTAATCGCCGCCACCGTCGCATATTCCGGCACGCGCGCATACGGACTGTTCGCCCCGTACACCAGCTTCGCCGCTTCCCGTCCCGCAATCTGCGAGGGATCGTCGTTGCGCCGCGAAATACTGTCGTACATCCCCTTCTGCGCGATTTCAATCTTGTCGGCGCGGAACTCCGGATTCTTCAGCAAATCCGCGAACACGCGAAACACGTCGTCGAAATCTTCTTTCAGGCACGACCAGCTAACCGTAGTCGAGTCCGTGCCTCCGCCAGTCTCGACCTTGGCCGCGCGCTGCTCCAGAAAGTCGTCCAGTTGATCTCCGGTCTGCGATTTCGTGCCCCCAGTGCGCCACACTTCGCCATAAACATCCATCAGCCCGACCTTGTTCGCCGGAACCAGCCGCTCGCCGCCACGAATGCGAGCCGTGCCGTCAATAGTCGGCAGTTCGTGGTCTTCCTGAAGAAAAATCACCATGCCATTCGGCAACTCAATCCGCTTAGGCTGCGCCGGATGAAACGCCGGCAACTTCGGAATCGGTATCTGCTGCCATGGCTGCTGAGGAGTTTGCTGAGAAGACTGCTGCGCCTGCGCCCACAAGCGCAGACCGCCACTAACGGAAACGACAAGGAGCAGGAGAATGACCGCAGCAATGCGGGAAAAGTCGACGCGCTTCACTGTCCACCTCCCTGCGGCGCCGCACCCATTCCCTGCGGAGGCGCGCCAGCGAACTCAATAATCCCCACCGTCCGGTTATCCGGCACAAACGTCTGATTCGCGACCCGCCGTATGTCCGCCTTGGTCACCTTTTCAATCCGGTCGACCGAGCGGAACAGTTCCCGCCAGTCGTCATAGCGCGCCTGATAAAGCCCCAGCTCCGACGCCAGCCCTTCGTTCGACCCCAGCGAGCGAATCAAATTTGCGCGCGCTCGCGTCTTGATCATCTTCAGCTCTTCATCCGAAATATCTTCTTTCTTGAGCCGTTCAATCTCCACATGAATCGCGTCGGCCATCTCCTGTGGCTTGTGCCCCGGAATCGGAAACGCATAAAACGCAAACAGGTGCGGATATTTATTTCCCGGCAACCCGGTAAATCCCGCCGAGTCCGAAGCGATCTGCTTGTCGCGGACCAGCGCCCGGTACAAACGCGAAGTCCGTCCGTTCGACATCAAATCCGCGATCGCGTCATACACCTGGTCATCCGGGCTGCGGTAATCCGGCCGGTGATAGCCTTCCAGATACAGCGGCTGCGATTGCTCGTGCAGCACCACCGTCCGCTCCGAATTCTGCGGAGGCTCAACCGTGGTCGCCGTGTCCGGCTTGGGTCGCGCTGGAATCCGCGAGAAATATTTCTCAATAATCGGCATCGCCTCCGACGCTTTGACGTCTCCAACCACGGTGACCACCATGTTCGAAGGCACGTAATACTTGTCGAAAAAGTTCTGCGCGTCAGTCGCCGAAAAAGAATTCAAGTCCGAGATCCATCCAATCGTCGGCCGATGATAAGGATGAGCCGCGAATGCTTCTTCCGTGAATTGCTCGAGCAACCGCCCAATGGGGTTGCTGTCGACCCGCATACGTCGCTCTTCGATCACCACGTTGCGCTCTTTATAAAATTGCCGCATCACCGGATGCAGAAAGCGCTCCGATTCCAGATAAGCCCACAATTCCAGCCGGTTGATAGGGAACGAGTAGTGGTAGCCGGTTTCGTCGTAATCGGTGAAAGCGTTCATGTCCTCGCCGCCTTCACCCTCCACAATCTTGCCGAACTCATTGTTATAGGGAGCGGAGAACTTATCGGCCGCCGCGATCGCGTCCTTCCAGTTTTGCTCCAACTGCTTAAGCTTCTGCTCGTCGCGGTCCACCGGCTTGTCGCGCTCCGCAATATAGGCCGCATAAGCCTCTTCGACCTTAGCCAGCGCAACTTTTTCGTCCGCATAGTCGCGCGTCCCAATCGTGTCCGTTCCTTTGAATGCCATGTGTTCGAACATGTGCGCGAGCCCAGTCTTGTTCATGGGATCCTGCACCGACCCCGCATCCACATGCGTAAAAAAAGAAAACACGGGAGCCTCCGGCCGCTCGCAAACGATGACAGTCAGCCCGTTGGCCAGCGTCTTCACGGTAATCCGCTTCTCAAAAGAGGCCAGATCCTGGCCCAGAACCAGCGAGCACAGAACGAAACAGACAACCATTGTTTGTATAGAAATTAAGCGGGATTTCATCCTGCCTCCACGAAACAAGATCAAGAAATTCGAAGTTACGTGGAGCCAGGGAAGATTGTCAAACCAGCCGTCGGTGGAGAGACGGGCGCCCTCGCCCGTCCGCGTAGTGACAGCCGACAGCCGCACTAGGCTGTCCCTACCGAGCCGGAGCTCGGCGCTACCAAACGCGGCAGGCGTTCTCCGCAACCATGGGCTGTCCCGCCTTGCAGCCAAAAGCCTGCTCGAAGGCGGCCGAATTCTGCACCGCGCCATTCACCCGCCAGCGTCCCGGAGAATGCGGATCGATCAACACCAGCTTCCGCGCCTGCTGCTCCGTCACGTTCTGGCACCAGATCTGACCATACGCAAGAAAGTATCGCTGCGCGGCCGTATATCCATCGATCGGCTTCACCGGTGTATCGCCAATAATGGACAGCAATGCCATGTACGCCAGCTTCAGTCCTCCGTTGTCGGCCGTATTTTCACCCAGCGTCAGCTTGCCATTGAGCTTAATGTCGCCCTTGTCGTCCTTCACCGAAACAAAACTCGAATACTCGTTGGCCGTGCAATCGGCGCGCTGCTCAAATTCCTTGGCATCCTCCGCCGTCCACCAGTCGCGGAAATTGCCCTCCGCATCGTACTTCCGGCCCTGGTCGTCGAAGCCGTGCGTGAGTTCATGTCCAATCACCACCCCGATGCCGCCATAATTCACCGCGTCATCCATCAACTTGCCGTAAAAAGGAGGCTGCAAAATTCCCGCCGGAAAGTTGATATCGTTCATCGGCGGCCGGTAGTAAGCGTTAACCGTTGGTGGAGTCATCCCCCAATCCTTACGATCCGTCGGCTGATCGATCTTCTTATACAACCGCTGCACCTCGAACGCGCCCGCGCGCATCGCATTGCCCGCATAATCGCCGGGCGTAACCACCACGCTGCTGTAATCGCGCCAAGTGTCGGGATAGCCAATATTGTTGACGATGGCGGTGAGCTTCTCATAAGCCTTTTTCTTAGTCGCGTCCGACATCCAGGTCAGCTGGCCAATGTCCGCGCGCATGGCGCTTTCAATACCCTGCACCATCTTCAAGGTGCGCTCCTTGCCTTCGGCGCCGAAGGTGCGGTCCACATAGAGCTTGCCCAGCGCCATCCCCAGGCTCGTATCGGTCGACCTCACACAGCGCTTCCAGCGCGGTTCCATCTCTTTCTGTCCCGACAGGTACTTGCCGTTGAACAGAAAATCCTCTTCGACGAAAGCGTTGGTCAGCAGCGGAGCGTATGCGTTGATCGTTTTCCAGCGCAGGTACACCTTCCAGTCTTCGAGTGGCAAGGTGTTCAGCTGCTCGTTGACCTGCTTGAAGAAATCGGGGTTGCCCACGTTAAGGGACGTGAACTTCGGCGAGCCGTTATCCGCGAAATAGACGGTAAGGTCGAAATTCGGAGCCGCGCCCGCGATTTCCGCAACCGTCATCTTATGGTCGCGAGTCTTGGGATCACGCCGGAGAGTCCGGTCCATCGACGCCTGCGCCAGCCCCGTCTCCACGGTCAAAACGGCTTTGGCCTCAGCCGCCGCCACCTCTTGCTTGTCCCCGGCCAGTTCGAACATCTTCTGCACATGCTCCACATACTTCTGCCGAGTCTCCACCGACTTCGCATCCTCCTTTATGTAGTAGTCGCGATCCGGCAGCGTGATCCCGCCCTGGTCGAGATACGCAATGGTTTCCATCGAATCGTGCATGTCGGGCTGCGGGTAGAAAGCAAACAGTGCCGGAGTCGAATTTCGATGCATCGCGGCAACCTGCCGAATAAGATCCGCCTTCGTCTTGATCCCGCTAATCCCTTCGAGCGCCGTTGTCAGAGGAGCCGTCCCCTTTTTCTCAATCGCACCCTCATCCATGCACGAGGCGTAATAATCACCCACCATGCTTTCCGTCGGAGTGTGTTTTCCCGGAGCCTGCGCCTCGGTCAATATGTCCCGCAAAATATAAAGATTGTGCTCCGCAAGCTCGTCGAATCGCCCCCACCGCGACTTGTCCGCAGGGATCGGATTGTTCTTCATCCAGGTTCCACAAGCGTATTGATAAAAGTCCACACAGGGATCGGCGGTCTTATCAATGGCGTTAACGTCGAACGCGGGAATCTCCCGCGGAACCCCGGAGGAAGCTGGCGTCTGGGCCAAACCGAGTACAGCGGTCAGCAACAAAGAAAAAACACAGAAAATGCGAATCATGTTTCCCTCGAATGTTTGCTCGAATGGAGAGACGGCGCAAATCCCCAACCAAACACACTAGACCAAAGCAACCATCCCTTTCAAGCACAGACCCCGTCACTGCCGCCCGATGCGATCCACTTCTTTCTTCAGCGCGAGACGATCAAGAGCCGCCAGAGGCAGAGCAAGAAAAAGGCTGATGCGCCGGTCGAGAACAAAAAACGCGTCGCGAAAAGCGCGATCGATTTCGGCGGAGTCTCCCTGAACGGCGGCAGGATCGGGAACTCCCCAGTGCGCGGTCATGGGCTGTCCCGGCCACAGCGGGCAAGTTTCCTTGGCGGCGTTGTCGCAAACCGTGAAGACGAAGTGCATCTCAGGAGCGCTAGTGCGCGCGAATTCGTCCCAGCTCTTGCTGCGCAGGCCTTCGGTCGAAATTCCAGCCCTCGTAAGCTCCTTCAAGGCTTCGGGACGAACCGTCCCCGCGGGATGACTTCCAGCGCTGTAGGCCGTGAACACAGGCTTTCCCATGTGGTTGAGAATCGCCTCGGCCATGATTGACCGCGCCGAATTTCCCGTGCACAGGAACAGCACGTTGTAGTGAGTCTCCATGCTGAATCTCCGATTCGTAAGGCCGAAAATCAGGTTTGTATCAGGGCATCGCTTTAGCGATGCCGAGAAACTTCGAAACAAGACGCCCCTTCAGGGGCTGGGCCTCGCCTCGGACATCGGCACCAGCCAACGCGCCAGGAAAGTCGCCGCGGCCGCACCCACAAGTTGAGCGCCGACGAACCCCGGCACATCGCCCGGTCGTATCCCCGCAAAAGTATCGCTGGCGGCGCGAGCCAGGGTGACTGCTGGATTCGCGAACGACGTCGACGCTGTAAACCAATACGCCGCGGTGATGTAGGTTCCGACCACCCATGGGACGGCGGAAGGACGTGTGCGCGAACAGCCCAAGATCAGCAACAGCAGTCCGAACGTCGCGATGAACTCGCTCCACAACTGAGCTGGACCGCTTCGCTCGTGCCGGGCCGCAAAGAATAGCGGAAGGCCAAACATCAAATGCGCAGCGCCGACGCCAGCAAAGGCCCCCGCCATTTGCGCGACTAGGTACGACGGCACCTCACGCCACGAGATTCCACCGTCAAGAGCGACGGCGAGCGTGACAGCTGGGTTGAAGTGCGCGCCCGAGATCGGCGCGAACGTCAGGATCAAGGCGGCCAGCGCGGCTCCTGTGGCGATCGTGTTGGCGAGGAGCGCGATGGCGACATTCCCCGCCGCCAGCCGCTCGCCCATGATTCCGGAGCCCACGACCGCCATCAGCAGAAAAGCCGTGCCCAGAGCCTCAGTCGCAGCACGTCGAACCACAGCACGCCTCCTGCGCATGTTTCGGTTTCACCGCGCGCACGAACGCGCTCATGAACTTCCCATCGACTTGCGCCGCGATTGCATCCACGTCAATGCCCGAGCAGGAGAGGAACTCGCGAGCGTCGTCAACACGATAGATTCGCGTCGGCTCAATCTCGATCTGCTCAAAACCGGCAGCGGCGAGCTTGCCGCGATATTCATTCTCTTCCAAAGCCCCGGCGACACAACCCACCCACGCAAGTACATTCTGCCGGATCTCAGCCGCAATTTCACCGCGCGTCACCACGTCGGAGACTGCGAACCGGCCGCCCGGCTTGAGCACGCGAAACGCCTCGTGCAGCACTCGGTCCTTGTCGACGGAAAGATTGATCACGCAGTTGGAAATGATGACGTCGACCGCATTGTCGGGCAGGGGAATGCTTTCCATCTCGCCCTTCAGGAACTCGACGTTCTCCGCGCCCGCCTTGCGCTTGTTGTCGTTTGCCAGCGCGAGCATTTCGTCGGTCATGTCGAGCCCGTATGCCTTGCCGTTCGGCCCCACGCGCCGAGCGGAGAGCAACACGTCGATGCCGCCGCCCGACCCGAGATCAAGCACGGTTTCGCTGGGATTCAGCTTGGCTAAGGCCGTTGGGTTGCCGCATCCGAGCGAGGCCAGCATCGCCTGCTCGGGAATCTGCCCGGCTTGCGATTCGTCATAAAGATTCGAGGTAATCGGATCGCAGGAGATCCCGCCGGCCGGACTAGCTCCACAGCAACTGCTGCCGCCGGTTGTAACGCGCAGGGCCGCTTGTCCGTATTTTTCTTTTACGACTTCCTTAATATCGATATTTGCTTCGGGCATGATGGCTTCTCCTATTTACAGAGTTGGACAAGGTCTCGCGGTTTAAGCGCCTGGTTGCGAGTGCAGCACTCGGCGTAGAGAAATTGCAGAATTTCCCGCAGTGCTTCGGTGTTAGCGGTGTAACGGAGAAACGTGCCCCGGCGTTCCACCCGCACCAGGTCTTCGTTCTTGAGCTTGTCGAGATGGTGGGAGAGCGTGGAGCCCGGGATCTCAAGTTCGTCCTGAATCTCGCCGACCACCAGCCCCTCGGGATGTGCGGAGAGCAGCAACTGCATAATTCGCAGTCGCGGCTCGGTCCCCATGGCGGAAAACATGTCGGCATAGCGTGCGACGTGCTCACTGTTCACTCGAATCTTGGTGGTAGCATTGACCATATTTCGATAATACTAGAAATATAGATGACAAGTCAACGGGAGCATCTATACTGGAATGCGCTTTCGAAGTCGCAAACTCGTCACTCCATGTCCGCCCCCACCATCGTCGAAGTCCAGGGTCGCAAGCTCAGCCTGACGAATCTGGACAAGGTCCTCTACCCCGCTGCCGCTTTCACCAAAGGGCAGGTGGTCGACTTCTATGCCCGCATCGCGCCCGTCCTGGTGCCGCATCTAGCCGGACGCGCTCTCACCATGAAGCGCTATCCCGAGGGGGTCGACCACGAATATTTCTTCGAAAAGAACGCGCCCAAGTTTCGCCCCGACTGGGTAAAGACCGCCCCCATCTGGAGCGAGAGCAACCACCGCACCATCAATTTCCTCCTCGCCAACGATCTGCCCACGCTGGTGTGGATCGCGAACCTTGCGTCGATCGAGTTGCATCCGTCCCTCTCGCTCGCCGAAGACATCGCGACCCCGACCATGATCGTCTTCGATCTCGACCCCGGACCTCCAGCCAACATCGTGCAGTGCGCTCAGGTCGGCCTCTGGGTGCGTGAGATTTTCGATCACTTCGGCCTCCAGAGTTTTCCAAAAACTTCCGGCTCCAAGGGAATGCAGATTTATGTGCCGTTAAACATGCCCACCAGTTACGAGCAGACGAAGTCCTTCGCCCACGCCCTGGCGCGCTTGCTCGAGCAGGAGCATCCCGACCTGGTCGTTTCCGATATGAAAAAGGCCGTCCGCACCAATAAAGTACTCGTCGATTGGAGCCAGAACGACGCCCACAAAACGACCATCTCGGTGTACTCCCTGCGAGCGCGCGAGCACCCTACGGTTTCAACGCCAGTCACTTGGGACGAAGTCGAGCAGGCGCTGAAGAAAAAAGATGCGGAGCGTTTAGTGTTCGAGGCGAAAGACGTCCTCGCGCGTGTGGAGAAGTTGGGCGACCTGTTCGAGCCCGTGCAAAAACTGAAACAGAAGCTGCCGCAGTTGGCAGGACTCGCTCCCGAATCGACGAAAGAAAAAGAGAAAAAAGAAGAGAAGAGGGAAGCCGTCAGCATCGCCGCCGAAGCCGAAGCGCGGCCACGCCCAATCAAGAAGAAGACAAACACAAAGCCGAAAGGGAAGCCCGCCGCCAAGCGTCGCAAGTTATAATCCGGAGCTCGTGCCTGTGGGCTGCGGGGAGCTCGATCTCGCACTCTCAGGCACGAGTCCCGCTCTCTCTGTTCAAGAGATCTTTGGTGGCGCAGCGCTTCAGCAGTGCGGTGACGGTTTTGGGTGGCGCAGCGCTTCAGCGCTGCGGTGACGGCGTTGTTTAGAATGCGGCTTCAGCCGCTGAGGGCCCTATGCCGCATCTCTACGTAGGTACTTCCGGATGGGCGTATCCAACCTGGAAGCCCGCTTTCTATCCGGAGAAGCTCGCGCAGAAAAAATTCCTGAATTTCTACGCCTCGAAACTGAACGCCGTCGAAGTCAACTACACCTTCCGCCAGTTGGTAAGAGAGACGACCGTCCAGAACTGGATCGCCGAAACCCCCGAGCATTTCCGCTTCACCATCAAAGCGCACCAGGTGCTGACCCACATCAAGCGCCTGAAGAACGCGGAAGAATTCCTGCAGCGTTTTCTCGGCACGCTAGAAGCTCTGGAGCGAGCAAAGCGCCTCGGCCCCCTGCTCTTTCAACTCCCGCCAAACTTCAAGGCAGATCAGGCGGTACTCGCCGAGTTTCTGAAGCACCTGCCCCGAACCGTGCGCGCCGCCTTCGAGTTCCGCCACGAATCATGGTTGACCGACGCGACCTGGAATGCGCTGCGCGAGCGCAATATCGCCCTCTGCGTAGCCGAGACCGAAGAGCGCGACACGCCCGACGTGGTCACCGCCGACTACGCCTACTATCGCTACCGCAAGCCCACCTACACCGCCGAAGAGCGCAAGGCGATGGTCGCGCGCATTCACGAGCACCTGGCCGCCGGCCGCGACGTCTTCGCCTACTTTAAGCACGAAGAGACGCCCGAAGGCGTGTTGTACGCAGTCGATGTCCTGCAATCCACTGCCAACCAAGTCAAAAGTTAGAAGTTAGATTGCAGAAGCGAAAACCGACCGCTGCTGCGAAGCTCTTGATCCTAACCTCTGCAATCCCACCTCTAACCTCTGACCTGGTAGTTCCCCCGCATCCCGCTCGTTACTTTGCGGGTTCCTCCCCGCATCTCATACTCGTCTCATGGCCTCAGACGCCAACTCGCGGACTCTTTCTGCCTTCCTCGACTACCTGCGCGTAGAGCGCGGTTCGGCGAAGTTGACGATTGCCGCATACACCAGCGACCTCGCGCAGTTCGCCGAGTTTCTCGAGAAACGCCACATTCTTCTGAGCGGAGCGCGGCGCGAAGACGTGCGTCAATACATCCAGGAATTGTTCTCCAATTCGCTCGACGGCCGCTCGGTGGGAAGAAAGCTTTCAGCCATCCGTCATCTCTACCGCCATTTGCTGCTCGATGGAAAGATCGACAAGGATCCGACTCTGAACATCGACCTGCCGAAGCAGTGGAAGGTGCTGCCCAAAGCGCTGAGCCGCTCCGAAGTCGGAGCCATGCTCTCCGAAACAGCGCTCCCCGACGCAAAGCCGCGCAATCAAACCGTGCTAAGGCAAGCGCTCGCCCTCCGTGATCGCGCGATGATCGAACTTCTCTACGCCGGAGGTGTCCGCGTCTCCGAAGTCTCCGACGCGCGTCTCGAAGACCTGAAACTCGACATGGGATACATCCTGGTCCGCGGCAAGGGTGACAAAGAGCGCATGGTTCCCCTCGGAGTGCCCGCCCAGCAAGCCTTGCAGCAATACTTGAAAAATGCCAGAGAGTCGATTTCTAAAAAAAAGACTTCGTCGCTCCTGTTTGTGGGCACGGGCGCCCGGCGTTTGACCCGGCAGCGCATCTGGCAATTGGTGGGCAAGGCGAGTCTCTCCTCCGGACGCCACGCCAGCCCGCACATGCTCCGCCACTCCTGCGCGACGCATATGGTCGAAAATGGAGCCGATCTCCGCACCGTGCAAACCATCCTCGGCCACTCCGATATTTCGACGACGCAGATTTACACCCACGTAGCCCTCGACCGCCTGAAGAGCGTATACGCAAAGCACCATCCGCGGGCGAAAGCGAAAGCATGAACCCACCACGGAGACACGGAGACACAGAGAAAACCTTTTCCTGTTTCTCGAACCAGTCGAGCACTTTCGAGCAAGGGAAAAAAGCTATGAATTCGCTTTTCTCCGTGTCTCAGTGTCTCCGTGGTGGATTGCTCTCCGACCCTCGGAGCACTCTGTGAAGCAGGCTCGCATCATCGTCGCGCGAACGACCGTCGAGCGCGCCACCGACGACTTCCTGCGCCACCTGCGCGAGCGCAACGCTTCCGACCACACCATCAAGGCCTACACCGGAGATCTCGACGCCTTCGCCGCCTATGTCGGCCCGCGCGCCTGGAAGACGATCGACCACATCGCCATCCGCGGCTTCCTCTCCCACCTCTACGACAAAGGATTAAGCAAGACCTCCGTAGCCCGAGCCCTGGCCGCCGTGCGCTCGCTCTATCGCTGGCTGGCCCAAGAAGGAGTAGTCGAGCAGAATCCAGCCAAGCTGGTTTCGACGCCCCGGCTGCCCAAGAAACTCCCACGCGTCCCCACCATCGAAGAAATGAACAACATGCTCGACGGCAAAATGCCCGAGGTGGCATCGTTTCCCGAGCGCGATCGTCTGCTCTTCGAACTGCTCTACGGCTGCGGCATTCGCAACTCCGAGCTGGTCGGCATCAATCTCGACGACATCAGCATGAGCAACGAAGCCATCCTGATCCGCGGCAAAGGCAAAAAAGAACGCTTCGTCCCCTTCGGAGGCTCCGCGCTATCGGCCCTAGCCGTCTACCTGCCGTGGCGCCAGCAACTGCTAGCCACGCTAAAACTAAATCTAAAACTAAAGACGAAGCCGGAGAAAGGCAGCCCCGCCCTGCTCGTCAACCAGCGCGGCGGACGCCTGACCACCCGCAGCGTAGGCCGCATAGTCAAACGCATAGCCGTTGCCAAAGGACTATCCCCAGAAGTGCATCCGCACACGCTGCGTCACGCCTTCGGCACCCACATGCTAGAAGAAGGAGCAGACCTGCGCGCCATCCAGGAACTGCTAGGCCACGAGCGCCTCGCAACCACGCAACGCTACACCCAGCTCTCAGTCAAGCACGTGATGAACGTTTACGACCAGACGCATCCCCGAGCAAAGTGACGGTGCCACATCGTCCAACTCAGCATCGTCCAACTCAACTTCCGTGTCATCCTGAGCGCAGCAGCGACTTCACGAAGTGAAGTCTCTGCGCAGTCGAAGGACCCCTGCGTGCTTCTCGGTCGCCTGCCTTTGGGTGGCGCAGCGGTTTACCGCTGCGATCTAGGAGCCCAACTCCGACGGCTTTAGCCGCTGAGGGACGGCATCCAGCGCCAAACCGTTTCGTGAAGAACTATAAGGGTATTCTTCAGGAACGGTCGCCAGTCCTCTCTTCACCGGATTCCGATGAATATATCGACGAAATGCTGAGTATTCCTCCCAGTCCCGGACCCGTCGATCATAGAAACTCTTCTCCCATATCTCACCCAGAAATCCGATCTCTTTCTTCGCCCGAAACGAGAACCCTCCTTTGATGAGTTGCAGCGCCCGCTCCAGCGTCAAGAGCGGTGTAATCAGAAGATGAAAGTGATCGGGCATCAGCACAAATTCATGCAGCAGATACTTCTCTTGCGGTCGGTAACCCTGCAGAACATCAAGAAACAACTCCGCCATCCTGTCGGATTGGAGCAGTTGTTGCTTCTGAAATGTGCCCGCCGTGATGAAGTAAGTGCCGGATCCAGTGCTGCCTCTGCGCGGAGCTGCCATCTGCCGAACCTCAGCGGCGAAAGCCTTCCCTCAATCGCGACAGTATCGCAGCGGTAAACCGCTGCGCCACCCAAAAGCGCTAGCAAGCCTGCGAAAACCGAGGCTGGATTTCATTTCGGACGGCGCTACGCTCGGCCTTTGATTTTGGGTGGCGCAGCGCTTCAGCGCTGCGATAACCAGCGATCCGTGGAAGGGCACGGCTTCAGAGCCTGCCCTGAGCGAAGCCGAAGGGTGCGCGGAAAAGCAAATGCCGGCGCAGATCTTGGGAGGCGTGGGTGTTTGGGTGGCGCAGCGGTTTATCGCTGCGATCTAGGAGCGGAACCAGACGGCTTTAGCCGCCGAGGGACGGCATCCAGCACCAAACCATTGTCACCCTGAGCGAAGCCGAAGAGACCCCTGCGTGTTTCTCGCTCAGCAATTGCGCTTCAGGGAATTCTCCCGCCGCAACGGGGTGCCTCACTCATCGCGCACTTTGCGATGAGTGGGATCGATGATCGCCAGCCCCCACCTTCCACCCACCCACACCCTTCCTAGCGCATCTCGGGCTCTTTGACCATGTCCATCCAGCGCGGTCCGAACTTTTTCCACACCAGCCGGACCGCCGCACTCCTCATCTCCGCGTCCTCCTTGTCCTCCTCATCGTCTCTCAGCACCTCGTCATACTCGCGCCCCTCGACCTTCGACCACGCCGTAGCCCCCAGCGGACGCCGCGCCACGCTCTCGCGATCCACCACCACCCGCGTCGGCTGCAACGGCTCCAGCGACGTATGTTTCAGATTGGCCGAAGCCGTCTGCAGCGCATACAAAGTCAGCGCCGCCGTCCGATGATCCACCTGCCGCGTCATCATCAGCCGGATCACCTCGCCCAGCCCCATCTGGATCGAATCCGCATCCTCCGGCAGCGACAACGTCACGTTCCATCTCTCCCGCTGCAGGTGTTCGTCGATTTCCATGCTCTTCAAAGCCCAGCGCATGTGAAAGTAACAATATTTCTCCGCGCGCAGCGCCGGCGATCCGCACTGCGTCCCGTTGACCTTAATATGCTGACACCGAGCAACATTCTCCGGATATAAAGACATTGGTAAGCTCCTGTTTCCCGCATGAAGTATGAAAAAAAGAAAACAAAACATAACTAAGTAAGACTAGCCCCGCCGTAGAGACGCGGTTCACCGCGTCTAACCGCAGCAATCAAGGACAAGGCCGCCGTCAAAGCGGCAATATCCCGATTACCATGATTCCCCATCGAAGCGCCACTTGTAAGTGCACCCCATCACACCGCGTTTGTGATGAATTCCGAAGATGGCGAGTGCCCAGCACCGTCCCGCTGCCATCCGCACTCCACTCAATGTCATCCTGAGCGCAGCAGCGACTTCACGAAGTGAAGTCTCTGCGCAGTCGAAGGATCCCTACATGCTTTTCGGGTCGGCAATTGCGCTTAGGGAATTCTCCTTTTGCAGCCGGCTCTTTGGGTTGTTAACTTTTGAGGTATTGATGCATGTTTACCACCACCCCCCTACCCCCCTGCTATTGGAATCAGGAGGCTAGCGGGAGTCTTGCCGGCAAAATCTAGAGCGCCAAGGACTTATTTTCAAAATATTCCGAAATAAGGACTTAGCCTGATTTCTCGCTCTTTTCTCTTGAAATCCATAGATTCAGCGGCTTTTTGAGGTCGGCTCACCGGCTCAAATATAGCGCCGTTTAGTTATCAAAGAGCCAATAGCCCGCGGGTCGGAGATGCTTCGAGGGCCGTCGTGGAGACGGGCACAGCTCGGGCCCGACAGAACAGGTCGATCTCCATTGTGGCCGACGTCCGGTTCGCTGTCAGTGATGGGTGTACCGGGCGTTTGTGATGAAAACAGCGCCCTGCCCGCCAGTTGGTGGAATGTAACAGTCTGCTTTGAAATCCCTCCTATGTGGAGTATACTGTGGAACAGACTCCACATATGCAAATCGTTCAAATCGTGCTGGATAAAAGGCTGTTACAGGCCGCCGACCAAGCCGCGAAGCGCACTAAGCGAAACCGGTCCGCCCTGGTGCGCGACGCCCTGCGGGAACATCTCCGTCGGTTGGAACTGCGAGCCAGTGAAGAACGCGACCGCCAGGGCTACTCGCGACAGGCGCAAGCTGACGCGGAAGCGCCGGGTTGGGAATCGGAGGCCACGTGGCCGGAAGAATAGCCCGAGGCATATCCCGAGGCATAGCCCGAGGCATATCCCGAGGCATAGCCCGAGGCATATCCCGAGGAGAAGTACGGCTCTACCAGTTCGCCGCGCCCGACAAGAAACGACCGGCCCTCGTGCTCACCCGCAACAGTGCCATCGCCTATTTATCCACAGTCACGGTTGCTCCTGTCACTTCCACAATTCGCGGCGTACCGTCGGAAGTCGTTCTGAACGAGGAGGACGGCATGAAGTCCCCGTGCGCGGTAAATCTGCACAATGCAGTTACGGTGTCGCAACAGCGCCTGGGGAAACGTGTGGCCCAGCTTAGTTCCGCACGAATGAATGAGGTATGTGCTGCCCTGCGGTTCTCTTTGGGGTGCGATGCGAACTAGTTGCTGGGAACGAACTGCCCCACTCAAGCCTGTTACAGCCGGTGGCGGCACGTTCGAGCATGTAGGGATCTTTCGACTCCGCGGAGACTTCACTTCGTGAAGTCCCCGCTCCGCTCAAGATGACAATTTGGATTCGCTTTGAGAAAAAATCCCGATTACCCCCGTAACTTTGCACCCACGAGCCCTTGCTTGAACATGACTGCAGGGCGTTTCTACTCGCGCCAAGAAAGCTAGACAGACGGATCCCCCGACATGACGAAAAAAGATGAGTAAAATCGCCAAAGAAAGCCTCCTGCTGTTATCGCTATTCCTGATTGCTGCGATGATGCAATTCTTCGCCCAGTCGCTGCCCATGGCTCTCTGCATTTATTTTCTGCCGACTTTGTACTCGGCGTATCACTTCGGACGCCGCCACGCCACACTCACCGCCTTTGCCTGTGTATTCCTGGTCCTCCTGCTCAACTTCTTGAACAAGATGATGCCAGAGCACAAGGTGCTGTCGTTGCCCGATGAGCAGCTGTTCAACTTTGCCATCTGGGCCGGCGTTTTGGTGGTTGCCAGCTACTTCATGGGCACACTCTACGAGCGCAAGCAGGCGATGACCGCCGACATCCGCGAAAGTTTCAGCGGGCTCCTGCTGGTGCTGCAACATTTCATGGCCAACGGGAAGCTTGGCATAGGCGGGAACCTGCGGGTGGTGGAGGCGGCGACCAGAATCGCCGAGTCGATGGGCTTGGGATCGGATCGCGTCGAGTTGCTGCGGTCGGCTGTGTTGCTGCGGGACCTGAGCAAAATCGGGATCACCAACGACATTCTGTACAAAGCCGCCGACATGAGCCGCGACGAGGTGGTTGCAAGTTTCCGCAAGCAGCGCAAGACCGATACGCGCGCCCAGGAAGTCGGCAATTCGCTGCGCCGGGTGATTCCGATCATCATCGCGCAGCAGATCTTGCACGAGCAGGGAGCGCGTTCGGTCAACGTTCCCATCGAGGCTCATATTCTGGCGGTGGCGGATGCGTATCAGAAATTGATCAGCGGCGCGGATGGCAAGGCGCTGTCGCCCGACCAGGCCGAGGCGGAGATTGTGGCGGGAGCAGGACAGAGGTTCCACGCCGGCGTGGTGGAAGCCTTCGCGAAAATCATATGCGGACGAGCCCAGAGCGCAGGGGCTTAACGACTAACGACTAACGACTGTTTCTCAATTCCTGCCACATGGCCACCACTCTGGTCTTCAGCTTGGACGTCAGCTCGTCATACGCCGCTTCGCTCGCCGCACTCAGCGGCGGAGGTTGAATCGGCTTGCCGAATACCAGTTGCAAATCGGTGAACTTGGGAAACTTCTTGTGGCGCGGCCAGGCTTCGTAAAAACCCTCGATGGCGACCGGGACAATCGGAGCTTGCGCATGAATCGAGAGAATCGCGGCGCCTTTGCGGAATATTCTCGGGCTGCCGTCGTCGGTGCGCTCTCCCTCAGGATAAAGAATCAGAATGTGTCCCTGACTGAGGCCGAAAAATCCGGCGCGCATGGCCGACACCAGGTTCGCGTCGGGATCGACGACCGCTACACGCAGCCATCGTGCCAGGCGCCGCATGAATCCTTTACCGAAAATGTCGCTCGTGCCCACCGCAAAGGTGTTGCGAAACAGGCCCCAGGGCATCGCCCCCACCATCACCAGCGGATCGACATAGCTCTGGTGATTAGAACAGATCAGATACGGGCCTTTTTCAGGGAGATTCTCCAGTCCGCGCAGTTTGAGGTGAAAGCCGTCGAGAGCGAAAAGATAGATCAGCCGCCCCAGGAGAAAGAAAAAGACTTCGGCAAAAGGATTGTGACGAGCCAGAGCGAGGACATCGGGATCGGTCGCCGGCTCGCTCAAGATTGTCGACCATGCCGGCGCTGTGGTTCTGGCTTGGCCCTCGCCGCGGTTCGCGCTGGCGAGAACGGCATCAACCAGGTCGCGCACTGAATAAATTTCCGCCAGCTGCGACTCGGGCACTTCGCCGCCAAGCTGCTGCTCGAGCGCGGTCAGCAGTTCAACGCGCTGCATGGAATCGAGTCCTAAATCAAGTTCGAGATTTTGACTGGGACGAATCGTGTCGAGGTGGTTCGGCGACGACTCCCGCGACGACTCCTGAATTACGGCCAGGGCGCGTTTCACATCTTCGCGCTGCAGCCACAATTGCTCCTCGCCGGTCAGCGGCTTCTCTTTCTCCGCGCCCGCGTCGGAATCATCGCCGCCGCTTTGCTTCAGCTCCCGAACTTTCTTTTCAATCTGGAAACGCTTTAACTTGCGTGTCGTTGTGCGCGGCAGGTCTTCCTGCCAGATGTCATAGCTCCCCAGGCGCTTGGTGGAGGCGATCTTGTGCGAGAGCGCCTCGATGGCGAGGCGGATCGCCTCTTTCGAGTTGACGATCTTGCGCTCGCGCAGCAGTTCAAAGTTGGGCACGACCACGGCATGCAGCCGCTCTGAGGTCGGATCTCCCGGACGCGTCTCCAGCGCCATCACACAAATCTCTTTCACGTACGGCGCCTGCAGGTAGTGCGCCTCAATCTCCTCGGGATAGACATTTTTGCCGTTGGCGAGGACGATGATTTCCTTGCGCCGCCCGGTGATGAACAGATTGCCGGAGGAATCGAAGTAGCCCAGATCGCCAGTGTAGAACCAGCCGTCGCGAAGCACCTCGGCCGTCGCCTCGGGACGATTCCAATATCCCTTCATCACGATGGCGCCGCGGATGGCAATCTCACCCACGGGCGGCGCACCGTCTTCCAGCAGTTGAGGATCCACAATTTTGGATTCGACTCCGGGAAAAGGCCGTCCCACTGAACCAAATACCACGTGCCCCGGAGGATTGATGAAAGCGCCGCCTGTGGTTTCCGTCAGCCCGTAGGCATTCAAGACGTCGATGCCAAAAGAGTAGAAATCGCGGGAGATGGCGGGATCGAATCGCGATCCGCCGGTGACCAGATAGCGCATTCGGGAACCGAGGGTGGCGTGAATCTTGCCGAAAAAGAGTTTGCCCGCGTTGATTCTGAACCGGCGCAGTCCGCGGTTGAACGCCATCAGCGCGCGCACCATCCGCAGCGTGAACTTGCCGCGCTTGTTCAGCTCTTTGAAAATGCGCTCATGAATCAGGTAGAAAAACTGAGGCACAACGCAAAACGCGGTGATGTCGCGCTCCTGCAAAGCGCGCAGCAACTCGGTCGTGTTAAGCGTCTCCAGGTACACGACGCGCGCGCCATTGAACAGAGGCAGGAAAAGATTGGCCATCTGCGCGAGCACGTGAAACATGGGGAGAATTCCCAGCAGGGCATCGGTAGAGTCAATCTTGATTATCGCGAGCACGGAATTGGCCTCACCCACAAGGTTGGCGTGGGTGAGCATCACGCCCTTCGGATCGGCCGTGGTGCCCGATGTGTAGAGCAACGCCGCCAGGTCGTTCTCAGCCGGGACGATGGGTTGAAACCCGGCCGGGCCGGCGGCAAAGATGGCATCGAGATCGGCTTTGAAAACGGCTTCGCCCGCTGTTGCCGGCGTGAAATTCTGCTCGACTGCCGCCGACGTCATCACCAGGCCTATGTTGAGCCCGTCGACCGCCTCGGTCGCCACCGGAAGATGCTTCACGTCGCAGAACAACAGGGAGGCCCCGCTATCGATCAGTAACTTCTTCACTTGCTCAACCTGGAAAGCGGTATCAAGCGGAACCGCTGTTCGGCCGGCGGCGATGATTCCCAAATACGCGGCAACCCAGCGGGGATGGTTCGCCGCCAGAATCGCCACGCGCGCGTCGCGCGCAACCCGCGTCGAGAGCCAGTTCCCAACGCTCTCCGACATGCGAGTCAGCTCCGCGAAGGTGACCCGCTCCACTGTCTCGTTTCTTTGAATCTCCAGGGCAACGTTGTCGGGGAACTTACGGGCCGATTCCTGAAATCGCTGATAGAAGGCGGGCATGTCCGAGGTGAATATACTAAAGACAGCTGGGGAAAACTAGGAACCGAGCTGATTCTAACGCGCGATCCGTCACCCGTCGCGAAAGTGACGCTAGGCCGCCAAAGCCAATTCCATTCCTCGCGCATCTAATGTGCTAGGCTTTTACTGATAGGTTAGGACGAGTGTCCTCCGAAGGGCTTCTGTTTTGATCAACACCTTGCTGGGCAAGATTTTCGGGACCAAGAATGAGCGCGAGGTCAAGCGGCTGCTGCCTCGGGTGGAGGCTATCAACGCGCTCGAGCCGGAGATACAGAAGCTTTCCGACGACCAACTCCGCGCCAAGACTGAGGAGTTTCGCGCTCGCATTCAGGAGCGGCTTGGCTCGATCGCCGAGGAACCCGCAGCCAATCCCGATTCCCCAGACACTGATCTCCAGAAGACCGATCTCCAGAAGACCGATCTACAGAATACCGACGTCCAGAATCTCCAGTATAGCGACCGTCAAAAAGAAGTCGAAGAGGAGCGCAACCAGACGCTCAAAACCGTTCTCGACGAATTACTGGAGGAAGCGTTTGCCGTCGTCCGCGAAGCCGGACGGCGCGTGCTCAACATGCGCCACTTCGACGTGCAGTTGATCGGCGGCATGGTTCTGCATGAAGGCAAGATCGCTGAGATGAAGACCGGCGAAGGCAAGACGCTGGTCGCGACGCTTCCGGTATATCTGAATGCGCTGAGCGGACGCGGCGTGCACGTGGTTACGGTCAATGATTACCTGGCCAAGCGCGATTCCGAATGGATGGGCAAGCTCTACAGCTTCCTCGGCCTGACGGTGGGCGTGATCGTCCACGACCTTGATGACGTGGAGCGCCGGGCCGCCTACGCCGCGGACGTGACTTACGGCACCAACAACGAATTCGGTTTCGACTATCTGCGCGACAACATGAAGTTCGACCTGCGCGATTGCGTGCAGCGCGTGCATAACTTCGCGATCGTCGACGAAGTCGATTCCATCCTGATCGACGAAGCGCGCACCCCGCTCATTATTTCTGGCGCCAGCGAAGAGTCCACCGACAAGTACTACAAAGTCAATCGCATCATCCCCAAGCTCGAAAAGGGCGAAGAAATAGATACGCAGCCGGGCGAGCCTAAGATCATGACTGGGGACTACGTGGTCGACGAAAAACACCGCAACGTCACGGTCAGCGACGACGGCTGGGTAAAAGTTGAAAAGCTGCTGGGCATCGGCAACATCGCCGACCCGGAAAACTGGGCGCTGAAGCATCACGTAGAAACTGCCGTCAAAGCGCACGCGCTTTACAAGCGCGACGTCGAGTACGTAGTCAAAGACGGCGAAGTGCTGATCGTGGACGAATTCACCGGGCGCCTGATGCCCGGCCGCCGCTGGT
This sequence comes from uncultured Acidobacteriaceae bacterium, assembly GCA_963747545.1. Classification (GTDB taxonomy): domain Bacteria; phylum Acidobacteriota; class Terriglobia; order Terriglobales; family Acidobacteriaceae; genus Acidiflorens. The sequence goes on from CAVVFQ010000008.1 coordinate 299,057, forward strand.
CTGATGGGCTGCACCAGGCGATCGAAGCCAAGGAGAATGTGAAGATCGAGCGCGAGAATCAGACCCTCGCCACTATCACCTTCCAGAATTATTTCCGCATGTATAAGAAGTTGGCGGGCATGACGGGCACGGCCGAAACCGAAGCGCCAGAATTCGACAAGATATACCGGCTTGAAGTCATCGTCATTCCAACCAATCGAACGCTGCTGCGCATAGAGAATCCGGACATCGTCTATCGTACGGAAAAAGAAAAGTATTTCGCGGCTTCCGACGAAATTCAAAGGCTGCACGACAGCGGCCAGCCGGTCCTGGTGGGCACAACTTCGATCGAAAAGTCGGAGCGGCTTTCTGACTTGCTGAAGAAGAAGGGAATCAAACACGTCGTCCTGAACGCGAAGTATCACGAGCGCGAAGCGGAGATTGTCGCGCAGGCCGGACGCAAAGGCATGGTCACCATCGCCACCAACATGGCCGGGCGCGGCACCGATATTCTGCTTGGCGGCAATGCGGAATTCATGGCCAAGCAGGAATGCGTGAAGAAAGGCATCGCGCAGCCGATCCGCGCCGCGCAAGGCAAAATCGAAGCCGAGGTTGACGATCCGAACCGCACCGTCTGGTACTACGCCGGCAATGAGTATGCGGTCCCGACCGATCAGTGGAACGAAATCTTTACGCGCTACAAGAACGATACCGACCAGGAACATAAGGACGTGATTGCGGCGGGCGGGTTACACATTTTTGGCACCGAGCGCCACGAAGCCCGGCGCATCGACAATCAGCTCCGCGGACGCGCGGGCCGCCAGGGCGACCCCGGCTCCTCGCGCTTCTATCTTTCGCTCGAAGACGACCTGATGCGCATCTTCGCCAAGGAATGGATTTCCAATCTGCTGCAACGCCTGGGCATGGAGGAAGGTGTTCCCATTGAATCGCGCATGATTACGCGGCGCATCGAAGGCGCGCAGAAAGCCGTTGAAGGGCAGAACTTCGAGGCCCGCAAGCACCTGCTTGAATATGACGACGTCATGAACAAGCAGCGCACGGCGGTCTACGGCCTCCGCCGCCGCTTGCTGGAAGGTCTCGACCAGAAAGATCTCATCGTCGAAGACTATGTATCCGGCATTCTGGGCGATATTTTGGAGCGCCACTGTCCGCCGAAAGAGCACGTAGACAACTGGGACCTGAAGGCTCTGCGGGACGCGGTCCTCGCTCATTTCGGCGTCGACATCTACGCCGAAGGCCTCAAGCCTGAGCAGATGAATCGCCAGGAATTGGGCGACGCCATCTTCGACAAACTCAAACAGCGCTATGACGCGAAAGAGGCGCTGATCGGTGCCGAGGCCATGCGCTACCACGAGCGCATGATCATGCTCAGTGTGATTGATGGGCAGTGGAAAGATCATCTGCTTTCGATGGATCACCTCAAAGAGGGCATCAACCTGCGCGGCTACGGGCAGCACGATCCGCTGGTTGAATACAAGCGCGAGTCCTACGACATGTTCGAAGAAATGATGCAGCGCTTCCAGGAAGAGACGGTTCGCTACCTGTATCTGATGCAAGTCATGGAGCGGCCGCCCGCCCCGGGAACGATGGCCAGTGGCGGAAGCAGCCCTAAAGATAGAGACTTGTCCGGCCAAGGGCCGGATCCCGGCGTGCCTTCAATCATCACTGGCGGTCGAGGCGGCAACGGACGCCCGCCGCGCCAGATCGCTACCTCAGTGGACGAAATCGAAGAAGCCTTCCAGCGCAAGAAGAAGAAGGAACTGGAGCAAGCACGCATGGCCGGTGCCGGCGACATGCAAGTGCAGCAGGTCGTGCGTTCAGGGGAAAAAGTCGGGCGCAACGACCCTTGCCCTTGCGGGAGCGGCAAGAAATATAAGAAGTGCTGCGGGGCGAATTAGTGGAGCTATTCCTCGCCGATACGCCTTGGAGATCTCTGCTCGTGTGGTGACGGGGCTCCGCCCCGTTCATGCCGGCTAAACGCCTTTTGATTTTCCGCTAATCGCCTTGAATGTCATTTCCGTGGCCTTGCTTCGCGTACGCCGCTTCCATTCAAAGAACATAGGGGCGTAGGTCTGAGTGATGTAATCATTCCGGGCGATCCGCAGCGCCCGCGCCGTGCGGTCGATCCATCGCGGCTGCCCTTCGATCTCGCCGAAATTTCCAAGAGGAGTCTCGTCGACCACGACGTGTCCTTTGCCGTCGCTCCACTCCGCGCGATATTTCTCGTAACGGAAGGTTGGCTTGAACCCGAGCGCGCGTAGGATGGCGTCCATTTGCTGGCCGTTCTCCACGCGTGTTTCCAGCTCAACGCGGACTTTATGGACGCCTGCCGTGCCCTTCGTCTTATGGGTCAGCACCCAGGTCTCGCCGTACTTGCGCAGGCGAAGCAACTCGCCCCGCTTGCGCAGCTTCTGGCCGGGAAGATCGTAGAGTGAGTTCATTTCGTGGGTGGAGCGGGTGAGCTGTTTGAAGCCTGCACGTTTCAGCGCACGACTCAGCGCGCGCAGACTCGCAATTCGAAATTTAATTTCGATTTCCTTGGGCATCTCGAAATCATAACCGCCAAGACGTTCGTGTGGGGACGGGCGCCCTCGCCCGTCCAAGCCGAGCGCAAGCTCGGCCAGTGCTCTGCGGGTGTAACAGCTCTGAATTCGCGGCGCACCCCGGGTCTCGGCGGCGAAAAACTCTTAAGTCCTCGGCTCGATCTCGGACTCTCGCTCCCGCCGATGGAACCAGCTCATGTGCGGCAGCTCGCGCTCGACCTTCCTACGCTTCGCAATCAGTTCCGCCGTGATTGACACGGCAATCTCTTCCGGCGTGATTGCCCCAATATCCAGCCCGACCGGCGCGTGCACCCGGTCGAATAGATGCGCGGGCAGGCCTTCCGCTTGCAGCTCTTTGAAGATGGTGATGGTCTTTCGCTTCGACCCAATCATCCCGACGTAACGCGCCGGAGTCTGCACCGCCCAGCGCAGCATGCGCATATCGTCGCGGTGTCCGCGCGTGACGATCACTATGTACGAAGACTCGCTCGGCGTAATCTGCGCCGCGGCCTTCTCGAAATCTTCGGCGATCACCTGCTGCGCCTCGGGAAAGCGTTCTCGGCTTGCGTAGGCTTCGCGATCGTCGACTACGGTGACGTCGAAGCCGGCAATCCGTGCAACCTTGTAAAGGCTGGCCGCCACGTGGCCTGCGCCGAAAATATAAAGGTCGGCCGGAGGCAGAACCGGCTCCACAAAGATCTCGAGCGTACCGCCGCAAACGAGGCCGGTGTCGTACTTGGGATTCTGATTCAGATCAAACGTCATGGTGCGCGGCTTCTCCGATTCCATCACTTCGCGCGCCGCCTGCCAAACCTCGGCCTCAACGCAGCCCCCGCCGATGGTTCCGACGATCGAGCCATCGTCGCGCACCAGCATCTTCGCGGTCTTGAACGCTGGAATCGATCCGCGCACGTTGACGATGGTCGCCACCGCACCGCGGCGTCCGTCTTTTCGCAGGCGGACGATTTCCTCGTAGAGGTCCATAGCGTTGATTATGGGTCGCGGAGCGGGGAAGGTCAATTGTGGATGTCACTGCGAAGTGTGACCGAAAATCAAAAGCCCCGGATCATCACTCCGGGGCTACTGGTGTTTCGCCAGTGGGTACTTAATGACGCGGCCTGCAATTCCATCGTCGCGCCGTCGGGGCGCTCTGTCAAGGGTACTTTTGTAGGATAGTGGGCCACTTAGCCCACTACCTTAATGTCGGCACTTTGCGAGTGACTGCACGGAGGGCGGCAGACTCGAACTGCAATGGCTGATGTAGCCACTCGGCGGCTTCGCAGGCCGCGTCCAGTACCCGCTGGAAACACCCTCCAGACATGGCCTGCGATGTACACTCTACGATCTGCGGAAATTCATTGCTGTGTGGCCGATCACGCCGCGTTTGGTCCATTTCGGTTTAGTATCTTGTCCTAAGCGGTGCGTCGCAATACGAAATTCTCAGGAGCGCTCATGAAAGCCGTTCGCATTCATCAATTCGGTGGGCCGGAGGTTCTGACCTACGAAGACATCCCCGATCCCAGACCGCGCAAGGATCAAGTCCTCATTCGGGTGCGCGCCTGCGCTCTTAACCACCTCGACCTCTGGGTGCGCAACGGTCTGCCCGGGGTTACCTTGCCGCACATCCTGGGCAGCGACGTCGCCGGCGAAATCGTTGAAGTCGGCGAGTACATCACGGATCTCAAGGCCGGACAACGCGTGTTGGTCGCGCCCATGCATTTCTGCAATCACTGCGCAAAGTGCGTTGCCGGCCTGCAGAATCAGTGCCCCCAGTTCACCGTGCTTGGGAACCGCGTCGACGGCGGCAACTGTGAACTGATTGCGGTGCCGGCGGTCAACGTCATACCGATTCCCGACGCGTTCGATTTCAACGAAGCCGCCAGCGTTCCGCTCGTCTTCCTCACCGCCTGGCACATGCTCACGGGACGGGCCGCCATCCGCCCCGGTCAAACCGTGCTGGTGCTGGGGGCGAACTCAGGCGTCGGGATTGCCGCCATCCAGATCGCGAAACTGTTTCACGCGCGCGTCATCACCACCGCCGGTGACCAGCGCAAAATGGAGCGTGCCCGCGAACTGGGCGCCGATTTCGTCATCAACCATTATCAGCAGAAGATTTCTCAGGAAGTCCACAAGATCACCAACTTCGAGGGTGTCGACATCGTTATTGAGCACGTTGGGCCCGCTACCTGGCAGGAGAGTATGAGATCGCTCAAGCCCGGCGGCACCCTCGTCACCTGCGGTGCGACGACGGGGCCGAAAGTCGAACTCGACCTGCGGTTTCTATTCTCGCGCCAATTGTCGTTGCTCGGATCGTACATGGGCACGATGAGCGAACTCCACGAAGTTCTGGGGCACGTTTTTGCCGGACGGCTGAAGCCGGTCATCGACCATATTTTTCCCTTGAAGGAAATCCGCACCGCTCACGAGTACATGGAGAAGAGCCAGATGTTCGGCAAGATCGTGCTGAGTCCGTAGGAGGTTTCACCGCCGAGACGCAGAGAGCGCGGAGAAAAACCTAGGAGTGTAAGATCGTCCAATGAAGCGAACTGAGGCTCGATTCGTCGTCTGTATCAAGAACAAGGGCTACGCTGCCTCGCTCGAGTTGCGCAAGCTCTATCAGCTGGTCTCTGACGAGGCAGCGGCAAAGCTCCACCAGATTCGCGTGATCGACGAGTCCGGCGAGGACTATCTTTACCCAGAAGACTACTTCGTCATTGTGCAAGTCCCCCAGTCGGCGGAAAAGGCACTTCTGCGCGCCGCCACTGTCGGCGGCTAGCGAGCTCGTTTCCGCTGCCCCACTCGGCCTCTCTCCGGTTAAAATAGACCCATGCCGCAAGAACTCAGCTTCGGCCCCTACGTGGACGTCGAAAACGGCAAGAAGGTAGTCAAGGAACTAGTCTACGGAGACGGCGTGCCCGAAGGCATTGTCATGACCACGCTCGACTCGACCGTCAACTGGATGCGCAAGAACTCTATCTGGCCGATGACCTTCGGCCTCGCTTGCTGCGCCATCGAAATGATGTCCATGGGCGCCTCGCGCTTCGATATCGCGCGCTTCGGCGCCGAAGTGTTCCGGCCATCGCCGCGGCAGTCGGACCTGATGATCATCGCCGGCCGCGTCTCCAACAAAATGGCTCCCGTCATTCGTCAGCTCTGGGAGCAGATGCCGGAACCGAAGTGGGTTATCTCGATGGGCGCGTGCGCGACTTCCGGCGGCGTTTTCAACAATTACGCACTCGTGCAGAGCGTCAACCAGGTCATTCCCGTGGATGTCTATGTCCCCGGATGCCCGCCGCGTCCCGAGCAGTTGATCTATGCGATCACGCTGCTGCAGGAAAAAATCATGATCGAACGCGGCACGATAAAGAAGGCGTTGAACCTGGTTCCAGCGGGCGAGTAACCAGCGGCGAGTAAACCGATCGGACGAGTAAACGATCGGACGAGTAAACGATCAGGCCGCGCGAGTTCATGTCCAAGCTCAGTGTCCACTGCTTTTCAATCTCCCTCGACGGCTACGGTGCCGGTCCCAATCAGAATCTCGACAATCCCCTTGGCGTCGGTGGCCCGGCCCTGCACGAATGGGTCTTCGGCACGCGCACCTTTCGACAGATACATGGCAAAGATGGTGGCGCTACGGGCATTGACGATGACTTCGTCGCACGCGGATTCCACAACATCGGAGCGTGGATCATCGGTCGAAATATGTTCGGACCGCTCCGCGGACCCTGGCCAGACGACGCCTGGAAGGGATGGTGGGGCGACAATCCGCCGTTCCACACGCCTGTTTTCGTGCTTACCAACCACCCGCGCGCATCGATCGACATGAGCGGAGGCACGACCTTCCACTTTGTCACCGATGGCATTCACACCGCGCTCAAGCGAGCGGTTGACGCTGCGAACGGTCGGGATGTCCGGCTTGGCGGCGGGGTTGCAACCATCCGGCAATACCTTCGCGCCGGACTTATCGACGAGATGCACTTAGCCATGTCGCCGATCCTACTCGGTTCAGGAGAATGCCTTCTGGAAGGCATTGACGCGGCGAAGCTCGGCTATCAATGCACCGAACACGTTTCTACTTCCAACACCACGCACTTCGTCATCACGAAGCGCACGTAGCTCCCGCGCGCGAAAAGATTAGGCGAACAGATCGTCCGATGGCCCGATCACCCGATGATCCGATACTCTTTAATCACTGTTTCATTCTGGTCGCCAGCTGCCGCTCCGGCGGCGTCATCTGGTTCCAGACCGCGTTCAAGTCTTTTTCCAGGATCTGATTGTTCGGATCCACCCGCAGGGCCTGAGCAAACCATAAATACGATGTCGGCAAATCGCGCGGCACGCAATGGCCGGTGGCATACATGGTTCCAAACGCGCTTCGCGACTTGGCATTCGATTTAGCCGAAGCGGCCTTCAAGTATTTCACTGCTTCGTCACAATTTTCCGGCGCGCCTCGCCCATAGAGATAGGCCTCGCCTTTGCGGAAGTCCGCGTCGCCGGCGTCAGCCGCAACGGGCGCGGTCGCAATCTTGGCCGGACTTTTCTCGGGACGCACGATCGCGGCTGGCGTCGGACTCGCCGGAGTCGGCTTCACCGCGGCTACAGGCTGATGAGCCCCGGCGTCAGCGGTCTTGCGTGTAGCGTCGGGATGATCCGCTCTTCCGCTCTCAGGCTGGTTCTGCGGAGCTCCTGTCGCCGGAGCCACCGCCTGCGACGAGCCCGCATCGGGCGCTGGAGCTGCATCCTTGGCGGCCGGTTTCGTTGCTGTCGATATTGCCGGCTTCGACACTGCCGGCTTCTCCGCCCGAGCTTCGTCCGCACTCGACGTCACCGCTTCTGGCTTTCGGCTCTGGGTAGCGCCAAGATAGTTGGTGTACGTCCACCAGCCAGCTCCGCCCAATGCCGCGAGCAGAACCAACAGCAGTAATAGTCGCCGTCCGCCCGTCTTTTCTTGCTCGGGCTCAAAGAAAGAATCCAAGCCGGAGAACGCCGTTTCCCGCAGCGAGTCCATGCTGGGCTGATTGAACATGGGCTGATTAAGTATGGGCTGATTCAACCCCAGCACCGAAGGACCGCCGCTCGGCGGCACCGGAGATCGCAGCGGTCCGAGCGTGTTCGCCGGAGTTGGTGCGGGCGCCCTGGGCGTGACCGGCATGGGTAGGCCCGGTGTCGGCGCGCCCACCGGCCGCCGGGCTTCGAGCACGGTTCCACACATGCCGCAAAAGCGGAAATTGTCTGAGTTAACCTCGCCGCACTTCGGGCAAACCACTATGGCTCTCCAGAATGTCCTTTCCTACAGTTTAACTCCTACGGGCAACGTCTTTGCGCCCGTTCGTTCATATTAAAATGCAAGCGCCGGTTTCCGAGCATGCCCAAGGCCTCTAATGCCAAATCCGCGCACCCCCCAAGGCGTTTCGAGGCCCGGCTCGAGCGCCTGCGCTCCCGCCTCCGTTGGATCATTATCCGCGTCCCCTTTGATGCAACCGAAGTCTGGGGGTTGCGTAGCCAGATTAAAGTAAAAGGCGAAATCAACGGATTCGCCTTTCGCAGTTCGCTGATGCCCACCCGGGAGGGCTGGCACTTTCTGCTGATCAACAAGCAGATGCAGAAGGGAGCCCGAGCCGCGGAAGGCAGCGTCGCCCGTTTCCAGATGGAACTAGACCGCGAAGAACGGATGGTAACCATTCCCGATCCGCTCCAGCGAATTCTCAATCAAGCCCGCGCGCTTCGCCGCTGGTATGACGGGTTGAACCACTCCACCCGCAACGACATTGCCAAGTGGATCACTGAACCAAAGACCGCCGAAGCCCGCGTCCGTCGCGCGGGACAAATTGCGGAACGCCTGCTCAACGTCATGGAGGCGGAACGCGAACTGCCACCCATTCTGCAGGTAGCTTTCGCTCGCCATCCGCGGGCGCGGGAAGGTTGGGAAAGCATGTCGGCGGCTCGCCGGCGCGGACATCTGTTTGGCATCTTCTATTACAAAACTCCGGATGCTCAAGCCCGCCGCATCGATAAAATGCTCGATGACGCCGCCGCGCTCGCTGAGAAAGTGAGCGACAGGAAACGCTAAGCACTATTCGGAGGAACCTATTAGCTCGCCCATCAAATCGCGCCTCGGCCACGAACTCCTCTATCTTTCGCGCTCCGACGTTGCCGACGCCGGACTGGGCATGGCGGAAATCATCACCGCGCTCGAGAGTATGTTTCGGGAGAAGGGCGAAGGCCGCGTCGAGATGCCGCCCAAAATCGCCATCCACACCATGCCCGATGCGTTTATCCACGCCATGCCGGCTTCCATCCCGGCGCAGAAAGCTGCGGGCATGAAGTGGGTTGGCGGATATCCCGGCAACAGCGAGCGCGGATTGCCCTACATTACGGGTCTGCTTATCCTGAACGATCATGAAACCGGTGTCCCCGTCGCGCTCATGGATTGCACGTGGATCACCGCGCAGCGCACCGGCGCCGCCACCGCGGTTGCAGCAAAATATCTGGCACGGTCCGAGTCGGAAAGTGTCGGGATTCTCGGTTGTGGAGTGCAGGGGCGCAGCAATCTGGAAGCGCTAAAGGCGTCGTTCCCAATAAAAAAAGTTTATGCCTACGACAAGCATACGGATCGGACCCTTGCTTACGCCGGCGAAATGAGCCGCCGGCATGGAATCGAAGTCGTCCCGGTGAGCGACCCCAAACAGGCGGTGGTTGCAAGCGATATCGTGGTCACGGCCGGCCCGATTCTGCACAAGCCGCATGCCACCATTCAACGCGGCTGGCTTTTGGAAGGCGCATTTGCGTCGCTGCTGGATTTCGATTCGTACTGGCATCCCAGTGCGCTGCATGAAGCCGATAAATTCTGTACCGACGATGTGCCCCAGCTTCATCACTACCGCGACCTCGGATACTTTCAGGACATCCCTGCCATCCACGCAGACCTGGGAGAGCTTGTCACCGGACGCAAGGCGGGCCGGGAAAAGCCGGAAGAGCGTACGATTGCCTGCAATTTAGGGCTCGCGCTCGACGACATCGCTGTGGCGCCGCTGATCTACGAGCGCGCTTTAGAGAAGGGAATTGGGACTTGGCTACCGCTCTAACTGGCTGCCCCGGATTCACTGAATCTCGCGTGCCTCTGTGGTGAGTGTTACTTGAGACGGGGGATCGCTGCCGATTCAGGACGGGCCTGGAGCGACTGACGCTTGCCTTAGCGGGACTACATCCTTATAATTCGCTCACCGGAATAATCTTAAGCCGCTGCGTATCGACAGCCGGCGCATGATTATCGGGAGTCATTGTCAGTAATACCAGTGGCAGAAACCGAACAGAAGTGTCAATAAAAGAGTGTCAATCTCCATCTTCCCCGAAGAGTTTAAGGAGCCACAGGAATGAAGAAGATTTTTCTCGCGATGTTGCTGGTTGCCGCAGTTACCGCCGTCGCTCAAACCGCCGCCGCGCCCGTGCCACAAGGCGCCGCGCCCGTGCCGCAGGGCACCGCGCCAACTCCGGCACCACCGCCCCAGAAAAAGGAGATCAAAGACCCGGCCGAGTATAACGCGTACGTAGGCGCCGTGGAGCAGAAGGACGCCCCCGCCAAGGTTAGCGGCCTGGAAGCGTTTCTGACCCAGTATCCCAACAGCGTGATGAAGGAAGATGCCCTGGAACTTCTGATGGGCGCTTACCAGCAGACCGGCAACCAAGCGAAGACGCTGGAAACAGCGCAGAAGGTTTTATCGGCCAACGCATGCAACATCCGAGCCCTGGCGCTGCTGGCGTACACCAAGCAGGCGATGGCGGTAGCGGGCCAAAGCTCGGCGCAGAATTTTGCCGATGCCGGCCAGTACGGCGAGAAAGGCCTGGCGTGCGTGCAGACGGCGACCAAGCCGGATGGCACTCCGGCTGCGGATTGGGACAAATTGAAGGCGCAGACAACGGCGATTTTTAACGGCGCGGCGGGGCTAGCCGGGTTCCAGGCCAAGGACTACGCGAAGGCGGAAAAATATCTGCGGGCGGCGGTGGAAGCGGATCCAGCCAACCTCCTGGACGTCTATGACCTGGCGCTCGCTTATCTGGCAGCGGGGCCGACGGAAGATGACGTGAATGGACTCTTCTTCATCGCGCGCGCTTCCAACCTGGCGCAGGGCGCGGGCAAGGATCAGATCGCCAAGTTCGGTAAGAGCAAGTACAACAAGTATCACGGCGGCGAAGACGGATGGAGCGATTTGCTGGCACAGACATCGACCACAACTCTGCCCCCGGCCGGTTTCACGATCAAGAAGTACGTGCCGCCGACTCCCGCTGAGCAAGCTGCGGATCTGGTGAAGAGCAAGAAAGTTGAGGAGATGAGCTTCGCGGAGTGGCAACTCGTTCTTTCCGAAGGCGCGCCCGCCGACGCCGACACGGTCTGGACCGCCCTGAAGGGCAAGCCGTTGCAGATGGTCGCCCGCGTAATCAGCATCGAACCACCCAGCAAAATTACCGAGCACGGCAAAACTGTCGATGCCCCCACCGAACTGAAACTCGCTGGCAGTTCGGATGATATCGACGCCAAGCGTGCCGACATTGATCTCACGATGGCGGCGGCACTCACGAGGATTCAGATGCCGAAAGAGGATACGGACTTCCAGTTTGAAGGAACGCCGGTGTCCTACGTGGCCAAGCCGTTTGTCATGACCATGAACGACGGGGCGTTGCTGGTGAAATCGGCGCCGAAGCCCGTCCATAAGAAGCCAGCCGCACACTGAAATGAAGGTCTCAGGTGTCAGGTGTCAGGAAAACTTGACTGGAAGTCAGCGAAGAAGAGAAAGGGCGGCCCGATCAGGGTCGCCCTTTTTGTTTAAATTTCTCGAACCGACGCCTTTTCCTGAGACCTAACACCTGGGACCTGACACCTGCACTAGCTGACACCTGCCCTACCGCGCCTGTTTTCTCTCCATCGTCACCGGACGCGCGCTGCGGGGCGGACGCTTGGCGCCGGCGCGCAACGGACGAACATCTATCTTCAACTCCTGCATGGTTCGGCTCAGCGTGTTCCGGTGCATGCCCAATTGCCGTGCCGCCTTGCACTGGTTGCCTCGGTTCTCTTCGAGTACGGTAATGATGAAGCGCTTCTTAAACTCGCGCACCGCCTCCGAGTAGAGGATATTGCTTTTATACATCTGAAGAATAAGTGCTTCCAGTTGATCTTTCACTTGCTGCCTCGTTTCCTCACGTTCACAACTGAAAATTCTTTCACTGACAAATGACGAGAAGACTACTTCGACGCTGCAGGCGATGGCGGCTGAACCTTGTCTGCTGCCGAATGCGCCTGCCGCATGTAATCCAAACCCTCGTAGAAACGGTGCCGCAATTCCGGCGGTGCCAGCCAGATCGCAGCCCTTCCCCCCACCAGGAAGTACGGAGCGAACTCCGATCCCTCCAGCCATTTGTCTGCGGGCGCAAAAGCGGCCATGGCGGTGAGCACCACAGCCACCACCAGGACGCCCCGCAACAAACCCAGAACCGCTCCCAGAGCCCGGTCGATCGCACTCAGACCGGCCTTCCTCATCGCCCACCGCGTGGTCCGTCCGGCAAAGCCGGCAACGATCAGGACCGCGAAAAAAATAATCAGGAAACCGGCGATCTCGCCTACCCACGGCGATTTCAAATGAGGCGCGAACCAATCCGCCACGCGATGATACTGCCAGGCGGCCAGCAAGTATCCCACGACCAGGCCGGCCAGACCAAAGGCCTCATGAAAGAAGCCTTCGGCGGCTGCCCCAACCACGGAAAACAGCAGAAATGCAATGATGATCCAGTCCGCCATGCTCATGGTTCAAGGATCCGAAGTTCCGTGATCGAAAGTTCAGTGATCCGAAGCTCGAAGATCGAATTCAATGACGCCAATCGCACGCGGGCTAAATCTCCAACTCGCGTCCCGTTAACTGCCGATACGCCTCGAGGTACTTCTTGCTTGTGTGCAGCGCAACTTCTTGGGGAAGGGCTGGCGCGGGCGGTTGTTTATTCCAGCGAATTTCCTCGAGGTAATCCCGCACATATTGCTTGTCGTAGGAATCCTGCGCCTTGCCCGGTTGGTAACTGTCGACCGGCCAGAAGCGCGAGGAATCCGGTGTGAGCACTTCATCCGCCAGGGTGATGCCTTTGGCGGTTTGTCCAAATTCAAACTTGGTGTCGGCGATGATGATGCCGCGCTGCCGCGCATAATCCGCGGCTTTCTTGTAGATCTGTAACGTGAGGTCGCGAAGCTGGCGGCTCAGCTCGGGATCGACCAGCTTGCACATTTCTTCGAACGAAATGTTGATGTCGTGTCCGGTGGTGGCCTTGGTCGCGGGCGTGAACAGGGGCTCCGGCAGTTGGTCGGACTCTTTCAATCCTGCCGGAAGCTTGACGCCGCACACCGAGCCCGTCGCCTTGTATTCCTTCCATCCGGAGCCGGAAAGATATCCGCGCGCCACGCACTCGACCGGAAACATCTCGGCGCGCATCACCATCATGGAGCGGCCGCGGAGTTCGTCCGCGTGCCGGCGAATCGCCGCCGGGTAGAGGTTCACGTCGGCGGTGACGAAGTGGTTAGGGACGATGTCCTTGAGAAAGTCGAACCAGAACAGCGACAATTGGGTCAGAACCCGGCCTTTGTGCGGGATTCCGGTCGCCAGAACGTAGTCGAAAGCTGAGATACGGTCGGTAGCCACGAACAACAGATGGTCGCTATCGAGGCCGTATACGTCGCGGACTTTGCCGCTCGCGTGCAACTCCAATTCGGAGTAGTCCGTTCGTAGCAGAACGGAATCCAGAATTTCGGGGCTCATGTATTAATTCACCGGTAGAAAACTCTGCGTATTCTAGTTGTCGTGGAGAATTTGTCAACGCTTTCCCTCACCCAGGTGAGGTTGCGCCAAACCCGTTGCATCCGAAAAGTGTTGACACTTTAAGTGTAAGTCAGAAGCCGTGTCCGGTGCAGGGTTTCAAGGGACGGCTGTGTGGAAAAGCTGAGGAAGGCTCTGGAAAAAAAGGCAGCGAGCTTTTCGCGGTTTGCAAGCAGGAAAGCGCTCGTCCGTCAAGAACGGACAGCAGGAAGTTTTGGCTCGCCACGGCGGTTCAAAACTGGCTGGGCCACTTGCGGGTAGCGTGAAAGACAAGCAGCAACTCGACAGTGTCGCCGCGTGCGCGGTAGGGAACGATATATGGCGTGCCGGAAACCACCAACTCGCGAGTGCCGGCTACCCGCCCAGGCCGGCCTGAGGCGGGAAACCGTTTGAGAATTTCGACCGCATTCAATATTGCCACGACGGTTCGGTCAGCAGCAGCCGGACTGTCTTGCGAAATGTATTCGGCCTCAGCAATCAGACTGTCGAGCGCAACTTCCAGCCACTTAACGTGCACGACGCGTCCAACGCTTCAGCCTCTGCTCGACCTCCTTATCAGTGGCAAACTCACCGCGGTCGGCCGCGGCAATTGCTTTCTTGATTTCGGCGATTTGCCATTCATTCACGTTGACATATTCCTGGATCGCCTGGGCCGCCACGAACGAGCGGCTCCGGTTCATCGATTTCGACAAACGGTCAAGCTGGTTCTTGAGTTTGGCGTCGAGGCGGAGAGTAAGAACTGAAGATTCAGCCATAGTGTACACATTATACATCAATTGTATACATGTGAGGAGCGACATGTGAGGAGTGACCAAGACTGTGTGGTGGCGGGGCTGTGCCCCGCGGGGTCGAACTCAACCCGTCACCACATACAAGGTGAGCTACGCCGCCCCGAACCTCACCGACACCAGCTTCGATACCCCCGGCTCCTGCATGGTCACGCCGTAGAGCACGGGGGCAATGCTCATGGTCCGTTTGCTGTGCGTGATCAGAATGAACTGGGTCTGCACGCTCATCTCGCGCACCAGCTCAGTGAAGCGCGCGATGTTCGATTCATCCAGCGGAGCATCGACTTCGTCGAGAATGCAGAACGGACTCGGCGTGTACTGGAAGATTCCCACCAGCAACGCCAGCGCAGTGAGCGCCTTTTCGCCGCCGGAGAGCAGCAACACATTCTGCAGTTTCTTTCCCGGAGGCGAGGCCACCACGTCAATGCCGCTCTCCGCGCTGTTTTCCAGGTCGGTCAGCCGCATGAAGCCGTGTCCGCCGCCGAACAGCTTGCGGAACGTACCCTGGAAGTTCTCGTTAATCTTGTGGAACGCTTCTTCAAACTTCTGTCGCGAGACTTGATCAATCTCGCGAATGGTGGCGGCCGTATCGGTGATGGCGTCGAGCAGGTCTTTCCGTTGCGTTTCAAGGAACTGGTGGCGCTCCGCCGTTTCCTTGTACTCTTCCAGAGCCATCATGTTGACCGGACCCATGGCGTCAAGGCGGGCGCGCATTTCACGGTGCGCCTGATCTTCAGCCGCAAGCTCTTCCCCGGCAACCAGCGGAATTGTGCTGTCGGCCATCAGCGCCGGACGTTCGATGCCCAGTTCGTTTAGGCAGGTGTCGGAAAGGTGTTGCAGATCCGATTGCAGCTTGGCTGCCGTGGCCGCTAGCTCACCCCGTCGGTCGCGCGCGAGATCAAGCTGCTGACGCGTGCTGTGCAGAAGTTCGTCAATTTCAGCGAGTCGTGCCCGCACCTGCTCAGACTCAAGCTGCAGCAAGCCTTCGCGAGCTTCTCCAGCATTGCGCTCAGCCTCAAATTGGACGAGCTGTTCGGCCAATTGCAAGTTTTCGTTTTGCCGCTGCGCAATCTCAGCGCTCGCCAACTCCATCTGCTTTTGCAGCACGCCCGCCCGCTCCCGCATCTCCGACACGAGTGTCTCGATGCGTTGAAGCAGGATCGAAGCCGAACGGTGCCGCTCCTCGAGCGTAGCGACACGAGCCGCGCGCTGCGACGTGGTCTCGGCAGCTGTGTCCCGGTGGCTGCGCAGAGCAGCGAGACGATCTTGCCCGGCGGCAAGCCGCATTTCGAATTGCGAGCGCGCTTCCTCAATCGTAGTCAGCTCCGCTTGCCGCGCTGCGACCAAGCTTTCCTGCTCCTGTCGTTCTGCCGCGAGACGTTGCAGTTCGCGTTCGCTGATCGCAATCCGTTCGCGCACCCGCGACATCTCTGCTTCCAATTGTTGCAGCAGATGCCCTGAGGTCATCGCCTGTTTCTCGGCTTCGCGCTTTTCCTCCTCCAGACGATCGAGCAGGGAAGTGTATTCCTTGATTTCGCGTCCCAAGGTGAGCGCGAATATTTCCTTCTCGCGCAGAGCTCGCTCCAACTCCTCGAGCAGACGCAGCACGTCGCGCAACTCGCGCTTCATCGAAAGCGGCCCCTCACTGCGTTGCTTGCCGCCGGTGACGGTCACGTTGTGGAAGCATTCCCCCGTTTGCGAGAGAAAGAACGCGTCCGGGCTGGAGAGCGCCAGTTCGCGCGCCACTGCAGGATCGGGCACGATGTAGCCGTTGCCCAACTTCGGCAGAATCACTTCCAGTGACTTGCCGAATCCGTTCAACACACGAATCGAGTTTTTCAGTGGCAGGACGGTGTCATTGAGCGGCGAATAGTGATGGCTTTCGTCCGCGACAAACGAAAACTTTGCTTGCGAATCTTCCGGATGCACCAGGAATGTCGCGCGCCCGTTGACGTCCGAGCGCAGCAGCCGCAGGCCTTCGTCAGCGGCGTCCCACGACTTGACCACGACAAAGTTCAGTTCGTCGCGCAGAAAGTCTTCGACCACGCGCTCATAGCGGGGTTCGACCTCAAGAAAATCAGCGAGCACACCGGCGGGAGTGTTTCCTCCCTGCATTGCGCCCGATTGAAACAGCCGCCGCACCGACTCGGTGGAATAGCCGTGCTCGGCGATGACCGCTTCGAGCGAACCCTTCTTGCCCAGCGCCGTGGCGTATTCCGCACGAATGGAGTCAAGATGCTTCTTGGTGTCGTGCTCGGCTGACCGCTTGGTGTCCAGGGCCTCACGCAGGTTCGCGATCTCAGTGGTCAGGCCGCCGGCGCGCTGCGAAACGCTTTCGAATTCCAGCGCAATCTGGCCGCGTTGTCCACCAAAAGTTTCCGATTGCGAAGAAGCGGTTGCGATCTCGCTCCGCAAACGCTGCTCTTCGCGGCCTATGCCCGCCAGCCGTTCCTCGGACTGCGTGAGCTGATTGCGCAGGTTGGAAGCTGCTCCGACCGCCTCCAGAATGGCCGTGCGATGCGACTCCTGCTCGCCTTCCAGCAGCGCAAGATTGATCGCCGCGTGTGCTGCTTCCTGCTGGCTGAGGTTGTACTCCTGCTGGGCCGCAGCCAGATCCGCAGCCGCTGAGTCCAGCACCTGCTGGTGGCCATCGCGTTCTTCCTCAAGCGAGGTGAGCCGATTTTGAGCCTGCGCCACTTCCACTTCCGCGGACGCGGTGCGAACCATCAGTTCGGCGCAGCGCTCCTCGTTGGTGCGGACCCGCGCTTTGCCGCGATCGCCTTCAATGGCGATCTGGTTGAGACGGTCGCGATTTTGACGCGTCTCGGTCTCAATCGCATATCCGCGCTGCGTCCGCTCGGAGTGTTCGGCTTCTGCCTGCTGCACGCTCTCGCTTTGCTGACGAATTTCTTCGCCGAGCTGATTGATCTGCGTATCGAGAGTCACGCTCTCCTGGTCCATCTGCGTGAACCTGCTGGCAAGCACCACGCGCAACTTGGCGCGCATCTCGTCGCGCAGCTTCGCATAGCGTTCCGCCTTGCTCGCCTG
The DNA here is from genome assembly GCA_963747545.1 of uncultured Acidobacteriaceae bacterium. Taxonomy (GTDB): domain Bacteria; phylum Acidobacteriota; class Terriglobia; order Terriglobales; family Acidobacteriaceae; genus Acidiflorens. The sequence goes on from CAVVFQ010000008.1 coordinate 316,286, forward strand.
GCGCTTGAGCGAGTTCATTTGTCGCGTGACTTCTTCGAAAATGTCGTTCACGCGATTCAGATTCGTCTTAGCGTCTTCCAGACGCGCCTCGGCGAGACGCTTCCTCGTCTTGAATTTCGTGATCCCGGCCGCTTCTTCAATGATGGCGCGGCGATCCGTCGGACGGCTGCTCAAAATCTGGCCGATGCGCCCCTGCTCAATCAGCGCGTACGACTCCGGTCCCAGACCAGTCCCCATGAACAGTTCCTGGATGTCGCGCAACCGGCACAATTTTCCGTTGAGCAAGTATTCGCTGTCACCGCTGCGGAACAACCGGCGCGTCACCGAAATCTCTCCGGCGTGGTTCTGCTGCTGATTGAATTTGCGCCGCCGGATTTTCAGAACTACCAGCGGTCCCGCGACGGCAACCGCGTTGTCGCCGGCTTGCGCATCGTGAGTTGGAGTCTCGCCAGTCGACGCTTCAGTCGCGGCTCCGCCGTCCAGCTCTTCGGTTTTTCCGGGCTGAGCTTCTTCGACGGCCCGTTCCGTTTCCGCGGCGGCCTGGGCGCGCACTTCGGCCTCATCCCAATTTTCTTCCACCAGCAGGTCGTCTTGAATCTCGATCTCGGTGGGCGCGTTCATATCCGGCCCGCCGTAAATTTCCGGGTCAATCAAAGTCAGGCAGACTTCCGCCATCCCTGTGGGATTACGGTCGCGCGTTCCGGCGAAGATCACATCTTCCATGCGCGTGCCGCGCAGTGTCTTCGCCGACTGCTCGCCCAGCACCCAGGAGATCGCATCGGCGATGTTCGATTTTCCGCAGCCGTTCGGCCCGATGATGGCGGCGATGCCTTCGCCATGAAATTTCAGTTCCGTGCGATCGCAGAACGACTTGAATCCCAGGATTTGCAGCTTCTTAAGTTTGAGCAAAGTGACTCCTTCGTGGGCGGACAATGAAATTGCCGTCCGCGGTCTCGGTACGCGCTGGCTGGAATGCGCTGCAAATCGCGGGGACTCCGGTGAGTTAGCTTTCAGCGTTAACTGCTGCTGTTAACTCTTCGGGTTCCTCGCTGGCCGCATTGTGTGGTGCCGTCCCCATGAACCAGTACGTCACCCACGCTTTCGACCAACTCTAACGGCGAATACCGGGGCGGGTCAAGTAATAAAACACCACATATGGTGGTACTCGTCCAAGCACCGCCTTTAGTTGCACATGCACTACAGCTACGACGCGCGGTTTCATGGTGCGGAGGAGGAGGGCGGGAGAACGCGAGAGCATTAAAACTCTACTGCTGGCCGGGGCAAGATTCAAGGGCCGGAAGTGCCGGCGTCCGGCCTTCTTACGGGTAGCTAGGGAAGCGTCAGGTCACGCGTATCGGCATAATCGAGTTTCGGGTCTCCGGGTGAGACGGGCAGCAGGGAGCAATAATCGCGTAGCGCCCCGCTGAATATCTTCTTGCCATTCCACACAACGCGAAGGTCTCCCGGTTTGGGCAGCAATTCCGGTCGCAGGTGCAGGCGAATGCTCTTAACGTCGTGGCTATGGATGTCGAAGGTGTTGTCGGGCTTTACGCGTGCGTCTATATCGGACTTGCCGGGCTTCCCGTCCAGAATCTCGACCCAATAGCCTCGGGCGGCGAGTACGTCGAACTCGACTAAGTCAACGCTGCGCGGGAACGGATTGCGCAGTTTGTCCTTGAAGAAAGCCAGGGCCAGGCCGTCGTCAGTTTCCAGCGTGATGTCGTGTCCGCGATCGGGCAGAATTTTCAACTGAGGTTCAATCGCCGGGTGCAGGTCGATCAGCGCCGATTGTGTGCTCTTGGAGCATTCCGGATCGATAATTGGGTCATTCTCCCCGTGGACGAAAAGCAGCGGAAGGTTCTTGAGATTCGGCAAGCCGGCTTTGATCTGGTCGATGCATAGGCCTGCGCCCATGAGCGAAACTACGGCGGCGAATCGCTGTGGCCAGAGCGAGGCGAAGTAGAGCGCGCCAGTTCCCCCGTTGCTGAAGCCGGTTACATAAACTCGATCGCGATCGACGTTGTAGCGCTGCACGACGTCGTTGAAGACGGCGTCAAAGCGGCGAGCGGCTTCCGGCGTCCACCAGTAGCCGGCGGATTGCGGATAAAGCACGAGGTAATCGGTTTGGGAGACGATGTCGTCCGCGGCATTCACTCCATCAATCGCGAGCCCCGCACCGCCACTCAGATAAACCAGCAGCGGCGATGGTCGATCCTCGCGGTAGGTGAGTGGGATTCGTAACAGGTACGGCATCTGGGGATTATCCTTGGTGGCCGCCGTCACTTCGATTATGGTGCCGAACTTTGCCGGAGGTGATTTCGATGCAAGGGCGCGGTGGCATTCATCCACAATTGTCGGCGGGTTTCCGGAATTGGAGGAATCTTCACCCAGCAACCGGAGTTGACTCTGCTCGAGTTGGGTCGCAACCGCCCCGCTTGCGCTTTGCCGCAGTTTGCCGAGAATGCCGGGTGGCACTTCGATCTTATGCCGGGAAGCAACGGCTAGCGCGAGCGCGCGCGAAGCCGGTTCGTCGGAAGTAAGAGCCGGCGAAAGCTGCTCGGAGGAGATCGGCGTTCCGGGAGTGAGCAGCAGGGCTTGCAGTGCGCCCTGGCGCGTGTCCGCCGAGTCGAGCCAGTTTGCGATCTGCTCGCCCCGTACGCGCGACTGTAGTTCCATCCGTGCCGTTTCGTGCGCCGTGCCGCCGTAAAGCGAGTAGTTTCCATCGAGAGCCACCTGCTCGAGCACGCCCGATTCCGGCGACCACCAGTAGCTCAGCTTGAGCGATCCGTCGGCCATCGCACCTTCTATGTGCCGGCACAGTTTGCCGTGAATGGACTCATCATTCACCCAGCGGAAATCCATTCCCGCCACAGTGCTATCCCGCCAAGTCTCTCCTTTGGCTACCACGATGGGCGGAAGATTCATCACTTCATGCAACACGCCAAGGAGATGGCTGTAGCTTTCTCGCGCTACTTCCCAGGAGTAGCGTGGTTTTCCGGCCGGCGAAATCTCCATCGCTTCGGAAAATCGGGAAGGACGCTTTTGCATGCGCTTTTGGAATTCAACCCGCTCCTTGGCGAGTCTGTCTTTGCCCTTGGAGAAATACTCGGTTAGTTCTGCCGTTTCACGATTGCGCTGGAAGCCGAGACTTATGGATTCTGCGCTTTCCCCGACCACGAGCACGTGAGTCTGGAAGTGTGCCTCGGTCCGGCTCCGGTCTTCCTGGCTCTGCGTTTGACGTTGAAATGTGTACTGGTAAATGAGGTGATCTCCCGGGCGCAAATCGTAGCGCCACGGAAGTGATGTCTGGGCAGAGTCCACGGCGGCGAGGAAAAGAATCGCGACCACGGCAACAGGTCCCGAGGGTGGGAAACGACTAGGCAATTATTTCTTGCGCTCGACCAGGAAGCGAGCGAGGTCCTTCAGTGTAGACGCGGCCGAACCGAATTCGTTAAGCTCCGCGCATGCCAGATCGACCAGCGCGTCGGCCTTGCGGATCGATTCCTCGATCCCGAATAACGAAGGATAAGTTACCTTCTCTGCCGCCGCGTCCTTGCCCGCCGTCTTCCCCAGTTGCTCGGAGGTCTGAGTCAAGTCAAGCACATCGTCCACGATCTGAAACGCCAAACCGACCGACTGTCCATACGTCCGGAGGCGGGCGATATCCGTGCCGGTTGCCCCGGCGTAGATTCCGCCGCTGACCACGCTGGCGGTGATAAGCGCCGCGGTCTTCGAACGGTGAATGTATTCGAGCGTGGCAAGGTCGGGTTTCTTGTGCTCGGCTTCGAGGTCAACCACCTGGCCGCCAATCATGCCATCGATAGTCCCGGTGGCGTGGGCGATTTCCCGGATGATCGCAACCCGCGCCTCGGCTGGGCAAATGAGCTGGGCCAGCACTTCATAGGCCTGCGTCTGCAGGGCGTCTCCTGCGAGGATGGCGATTGCTTCGCCGAAGACTTTGTGACTCGTGGGACGCCCGCGCCGCAGGTCGTCGTTATCGAGCGCCGGTAGATCGTCATGAATCAGGGAATAAGTGTGAAGCATTTCGAGCGCCGCACCCACCTGTTCAATGCCCGCAGGCGGCGATCCAGTTCGCCGATGAGTCTTTCGCGGAGCAGTGTCTCGCCGACCAGCGCCTCCAGAACCAGCCGACGACGACGCGATCATGCGCCCCGCCTCCATGCAGAGAATCGGCCGCAGCCGTTTCCCGCCGGCAAACACGCTGTGCCGCATTGCTCGATGGATGGAGGCCGGATACTGCGTCACAGGCGGCAAGAGCTGCTCGAGCGCGACGTCGGCAGCCTCGCGTCCCTGCTCCAGAACTTTTTTCAGCATGGCACGGCAGTATAACAAGGGCAGGTCTCAGGTCCTAGGTGTCAGGTCTCAGCAAACTCCCGGTGATTTTGTTTTTCCTGAGACCTGACACCTAAGACCTGAGACCTGGTATCAGGCAGCTAAACGGCGCGGGAGATGCTGCAGCACCGAGCGCACCACGTCATCGATGCGCGGCTCGCATATGTCGGACGCTCCCAGGCTCAGTGCCTCGGTCCATAGTTTGTCGTCCGCCAACCGATGGGTGCCGACGATGCACAGGCGAGGGAACTCTTGATGCAAACGTTCGACTTCGTCCGGGCCCGAGGTTTCCAGATCCAGCACCACCACTCCGGCGCGGTGTTGGGCAACCGCGGGACGGACTTCCTGGCAAGTGCCGGCCAGATAAACAGTATCGAAATGTTGGGAAAGGCTGACCGCCAGAGTTTCCGCAGTTCTGGGGTCATTCTGATAGAGAACTACGCTGAGTGTTACCATAAATCCCCCTGACGTCACCGCAGTTTCGCGGTGGCCTTGGCTGCGACAGCAAAGTGCTAGCACAGGCGTTGTCAAATCCGATCCGAGCGCGAACTGCTTTATTTGCGCAACGCTTTCTCGGCCGGGGGCTCGAACGGTTCAGTTTGCAGCTTTCCGTTCTGTTTTAACAGAATCTCTACTTTTCCTTCCGCTTCCTCCAGTTGTTTCCTGCAGGTTGCGGAAAGTTGCATGCCTTCTTCAAACAGCGTCAGCGACTTCTCCAGGGAAACCTCCCCTTTTTCCAGTTCCTGAACGATTTTCTCGAGACGCTCGAGGCATTCTTCAAACTTCACCAATCCAATTGCTCCTGCACCTATTGTAATGCCGATTGCGGTGGAAAATGTCCAGCGAAATTGTCTAATGTTGTAAATTTCTCAGGCAGGGGCGTTCCCAAATCTAAACAGCAGCCGGCCGCTTCGAGCCGAGAGCCTCCAAAACATCCACCGCCGAGGTATATCGGCCCTGCGGAGCGCTGATCTGCGCTCCCTGCACCCGGTCGCGGACTGCCCTCAGCATGTCGCGGGCGATCGCCACGCCTTCCTCGCGAGCCGCTTCCGGACTTGCCGCCCTCGTCATTCTGTTCAGAATTTCATCCGGAACGGAAACCCGCAGCTCGTTTTTCATGAACTCAGCGTTGCGCGCGCTCACCAGCGGCCAGATTCCGGCCACCACTGGAATGCGACAGTGTTCGATCCGCTTCAGGAAGTTCTCCAGCAGAGTAAGGTCGAACACCGGCTGCGTCACCACGTATTCCGCACCCGCTTGCACCTTGTATTCAAAGCGCTTGATCTCTTCGTCCAGGTTCGGCAACCCCGGATTTGCGCCCACCCCAATGACGAAGCTGGTCCCAGCGCCGATCGGGTTTCCGCCCAGGTCCAGTCCACGATTCAGGTTGCTGACGATATTCACGAGTCCGATGGCATCCACGTCAAACACTGCCGTGGCATCGGGATAGTTGCCCATCTTCGGAGGATCTCCGGTGATGCAGATCAGGTTGCGAATTCCGGTTGCCGCCGCCCCCAGCAGGTCAGACTGAATCCCCAGCACGTTTCGATCGCGACAGGTGTAGTGCAGGATGGCCTCAATGCCAACCGCCTGCTGCATCAGCAGCGACAGGGCCTGGTTGCTCATGCGCGCCGAGGCCCGCGGGCTGTCGGGAATATTTACCGCGTCCACACCCACCGACTTGACGAACTTCGCGCCCTCGATCTCTTTTCGGATATCGATGCCCTTGGGCGGAACGATCTCGACCATGGTCACGAATTCCCCGGCCGCAAGCTTGGCGCCCAGGCCGGAGCGCTCCGCCATGGGAATACTCGCGGGAGCCGACGGCGCTACTCCCGAATGAATCGCCTCCGTAATCGCCGTCTTGCCGCGCGCTTCGCGCACCCGCAAAGCCGATTTCATGGCGCGGATATGTTCCGGCGTGGTGCCGCAGCATCCGCCGATCAGCTGTACCCCGGCGGCTACGAATTTTCGCGTGTAGCTCGCCATGTATTCCGGCGAACAGAGATAGATGTTCCGTCCTTCGACCGAGCGGGGCATGCCGGCATTCGGTTGCGCCGCCAGCGGCAGGGAAGTCGCAGCTCGAACCCGCTCGATCGCGTCGAGCATGGCCACCGGTCCCACGCTGCAGTTGATGCCGAGCACATCGACATTCCATTCCGTCAGCCGGGCGGCAAACGCCTCGGGATCCGAACCATCGAGGCAGTTCCCGTCTTCGTCAATCGTGACCTGGGCGACGATGGGCAGCTTCGGATTCACGTCGCGGCAGGCCAGCACTGCCTGGTGCAATTCTTCGACGTAGCCGAAGGTTTCCAGCATGAGCAAATCGACGCCGCCTTCGACCAGGGCCGCGACCTGTTCGCGAAACGCCGTCCGCGCTTCTTCAAACGAAATCTTGCCCAGCGGCTCAATGCGAACCCCCAGTGGGCCGATCGATCCCGCCACCCAAACATCGAAGCTCTTGGCCGCTTCCCGAGCCACGTGAGCGCCCGCCACGTTGATGTCGCGCACCCGGTCCGCCATGCTGTGCCGCGCCAGGCGAAAGCTGTTGGCGCCAAAGGTATTGGTTTCGACAATCTCAGCGCCGGCCTGCAGATAGTCGTGGTGGACACCGCGGATCAGCTCCGGCTGCGACAAGTTCAGCTCGTCATAGCAGCGGTTGATGAAGATGCCCTTGGCATAGAGCAGCGTGCCCATGGCTCCGTCGCAGAGCACAGGCGATTGCTTCAGACGTTCAATAAGATTCTGTGCCATCCAATTTAGGATACTAGAGACGGTCTCATCTTCGGGATAGTTGGTCTCGGCTGCATGAAGATCTTATTCTGATATGTTCGAGAGTCTCTTTAGGGGGCTTTGGTATCAGTTCTTTCCCTCTAGCTTGCGGACAATCTCTTCCAGCCTTTGCCGCTTATTCGCATCGGCCTTCTCCTGGATGGCTTTGAGGGCAAGAATGTGGGCTTTCCCCAGACTATCGGCTGCACTGACAACAACGTCAGGGTTTATGCCAGTGCCCTCCCAGTTTTTGCCAGTAGCTGGGTCGACCGCTTTACCGGTCGGGAGAAACAACGAAAAGTGGTCATCAATTCGTTTCATGCCGCCTGGGTTGGCGGCACCGGCAGTGACTTCCCCCACCAGAGTCGCCAGTTTAAGACTCTTCATGTTATAGCAGAACGCCTCGGCCGCAGAGACGGTGTCCTTGCTGGTGAGAAGGTATACATTGCGGTCCAAATATTTCCTTCCCTTAATCGACGGAGAGGTGAAAGACTCCACCGTTTTCGACAGCGGTTTCCAGTAAATTCCGACAAGCGGTTGGGGATTCCCTTCGACGAAATAGCTCACCAGTAAAGCCACTGCATCTGCGCGTCCGCCGTCGTTATTGCGCAGATCGAGGATGAGAGCGTCAGTATTCGAGACAAAATCCATTGCGGCCGCAAGCGTGTCACCAATTGCTTCCGCCCGATGAAAGTTGTCAAAAGCGATGTATCCTACATTTCCTTTGAGTATCTCGATTTTTTGGAAACCGTAATTGTCGCCCTTCCCAGCATCAAACCGCTCTTCGCGCGTTGGTGCTGCTGGGGCTGTAGGCTCCTGTGGTAAAACATCGGATGAATAATCAATCTCGAAGTGCAGGTCATGCGCGACGGACTGCAAGTCCTTAGTCAAACGACGGGCAAATTCTTCGCCGCTCGCAGTGTCATAAGCACCACCTTCTTCGTGCTTATGAATCTCTCGGGCAATGTCCGGAGTTTTCTCCGAATAGATGTACCCGGCAGCGATTTCTTGCAGAACACGCTCAATAACCATACCCCGTGCCGCCTGGTCAAGCGTAGTGCTCTGCGCGTGCATGAGGGAGACGGTTGTGATGGCTGTGAGGACAATGAAGATCGTGGCGCGCATCTTTCTTCTCTCGTACATAACCGTCACCCCGGGGATCATACCCCATCGCATTTCCACGACGTTTCAAGGCGGACACTGTGCCCGGAATCTTGAAACTTTGAAACCTTGAAACCTGGCACTTTTCCCTTTGCTATAATCCTTGTTCTTGCATCCAAGTGATTATCCCTCATGAGGTTGGAGTCCCAGGTTTGAAAAGAGCCCTGATTCTTTCATTTTTCCTGCTGCCCGCCAGCCTGATGTGGCTGAGCTGCGGCGGTTCCTCCCCTTCCAGCCAACAAACCAGCGGTCTTCAGTTTCGTGCTTTCATCTCCAATAGCGTTTCCGCCGGTACTCTGGCTGCGGGCGTGTACGTCCTCAATGCTCAAATCGATGAGCGCGCTCACGCGTCCGCGATCTCCGCGGGCAACACTCCGGGGATGATGGTGGTTACGCCCAACCTGACCGAGACCCTGGTCTTCAGCGGCAACGGCACGCAAACCTCTGACAACCAATTCACTATCATCAACAACGCCGGCGAGTCTTCCGCAGGCCACCTAACTTTGCCCGGAATGACTGAGAGCTTCGTCGTCTCGCCCGACAGTTCGACCGCCTACGTTGCCGTGCCCGCTGCCACCCTGGTGGGTGGGTCTCCAGGGTTGGTGGAAGTTATCTCGCTGAACAATGGTTCCTTCATCGGGCAAGCCGATGTTCCCGCCGTTCACTATCTTTCCATCGACAACGGTGGCGACCGAGTCCTTGGTTTCAGCGACAACTCCGATTACGTCTCAGTGATCACGCCGTCGCAAATCGGAATTGGCAACCCGGTGGTGACCCTCATCGGCGGTCCCGGCGTTTTCGATCGCCCGGTTGCAGCCTTCTTCAGCAGCGACGACAGCACCGCCTACGTGCTGAGCTGCGGTGCCGAGTGCGGCGGAATCCAGGCCGGCGTGCAGCAGTTCAATATGCTCACGAACACTTTGGTCGCTTCCGTTCCCGCCTGTGTTCCGGTTGCCGGCTCAAACCCAATCAAGTGCTCCAGCCTGGCAGCCGGCAGCGAAGCTCTGGTCAATGGCTCGACCATGTATATCGCCGGCACTCCGCCCTATGTCGGCGGAGCCCCGCAGCAGCCCTGCACCGGGGAGACCACTGCATCACAATCATGCGGGCTGCTCACCATCGTGAACCTCTCCACCATGTCGGTTGTCAACACCACGCCGCTCATTATCACCGACGGATACCACAACCAAATCGCGTTAGGCGCCAACGGACAGCTCTTCATCGGCTCGCACACCTGCACCGAGGTGCTTGCGCCTATCCCGCTGCCGCCCGGAGCCGAAGTCCGCGGCTGCCTCTCTATCTACAACACGCTGAGTACGCGGGTGGGGACCGTTCCGCCAGGTGGCGTCTTAATTCCTCCCGCAAACGGAGACGTGACCGGTATCCAGCCCATCCCCACGCGAGACGTTGTGTATGTGGTCCAGGGCGGGTCCCTTGGCATCTACGACGACCAGACCGATGTCTTCGAGTACAACCCGAACGATCCCAATAACCCCGGTCAGATCAATAACCTGATCGGCCAGTTCGTCGGCGTCGTTATTGTCAATTTCTAAAACCAACAAGTTCAGCTTGCCATCCTGAGCGAAGCGAAGTGACCCAAAGTATCAGCTTGTCATCCTGAGCGAAGCGAAGGTCCTATGGACTCGCTCGCGGAAAGGGAATGTACAGGTCGTTGGCTTAACTCAAGATGACACCGTGGGTCTTGGGCAGCGGACCGTGCAGCCTACCTCGGCTCGAGCATCATCTCATGCACCCGATGCCGCTCGACCGCAGCCTGCGAGAATGGAAACACGAACGTCGAGCCCCCGTACCACGCCGCCCACTGGTCCATGTAATACGGACTGAGAAAAATCCCACTCTCCCCCGTCACCAGGTTCAGCGTGCTTTCATCAAAATTCGCAAAGTTCCAAGTCAGCCGCTCGGACGGCCCAAATCCCCGAGCCCCCGCCCTCACCGTGACCGTGCTCCCGCTCAGCGGATGCGATCCCGGCCCCGTGAAGCGCCCAATCAACGGAAGCTGGCTCAGCACCAGATGATCGATTTCCACGGGATAATTCTTCCCCCACTTCCACTGATTGAGGTCGGCCTGCGAAGTATTGCTTGAAGGCAGGTTTGCCGCCAGCGCCGTCTGCTTGATCGCATTCTCAACTGCCGCCGTCAGCAGGCTTCCGTAGTCCAGGAATCCCGGGGGCAGCCAGCGCGCCGGTTGTTTGGTCAGCACATTCTCCAGCCAGACCGACGACATCGCCCAGCGATAGCTCTTCCAACTCAGCTCGCCCGAGTCCGCAGCCGATTTCGCATTAAGATTCGGTCCCGCCGCCGCCGCGCCCAGCTTCGGCTCCAGCAGCATGCGCGCCAGTTCCCGGCGAGCCTTCGTCTCAATCGTCGGCGCCGCCGAATCCGCCGACATCCGTCCATCCCAATCCCGCAGAATGTCCGCTGCCTGCTTTGCCCGGGCCGAGGCGCTCGGAGCATGATCAACCGCGTATACAAACTTGTCGGCGCAGAACCGGTCGTAAGTAGACGACACATCCATCTGCAGCGCCAGCATATCCGCCGGCGCAAATTTCTTTCCCGATTCCAGCACCCGGTAAATGCGATCCGTCCGCCAGGGCGCATCCCACTCCGTGCTGATCGAATACTTGTAGCCGTCGGGAGCAATCCGCCCGTTGGCGGTCGCCAGAATTCCCTCCGGCGGATCATAAACATGCGGCATCTCGTCGTAAGGAATCCAGCCCTTCCACTCGTGCGCATCATCGCTGCCACTCACCGGCAGGCTCCCATCACCCGCCCCTCGGATCGGCACGCGTCCCGTAGCCTGATAACCGATGTGGCCATCCACGTCGGCATACATCACGTTTTGTCCCGGAGCACCGAAAGTCGAGAAAGCCTTCCGAAACTCATCCCAGTTCTGAGCTGTGTTCACGTCGAAGAACACCAGCCCCTCGCCGTCCTGTAGCGTCCAGCGCAAAGCAATCTTGCGCGTCTCGCCGGGAAGCAATTCGGTAATAATCGGTCCATGCCGCGTGGTCATCACGTCTATCACCACGTCGGGTTTTCCTTTGACGTGAATCGTTTCCTGCCGGTGCTGCGCATCGACCCATCCTGCGGGAGTCTTGTACTGCCCCTGTGCATTGAACTCTTCAATGAAATCGTCTTCCACCGTTGGCCCCACGTTGGTGAATCCCCACCCGATCCGCTGGTTGTGGCCCACAATCACAAATGGAACTCCCGGCAAAGTAACTCCAGCCACGTCGAAGTTGGCGATATTCGCGGCCGCCGCTGTTGTCCTCAGGCGCGCCGCATACCAAAGGTTTGGCATCTGGTGGTCAAGGTGCATGTCGTTCGACAGCAAAGGCTTCCCCGAAACCGTATGCTGCCCTGAAACCACCCAGTTATTCGACCCCGCCCGAAACGACTCCGCCTCCTCCGCTTCCGTAGAGACGCGGCCTGCCCCGTCTAGGGCCGTCGATGAATCCCGCGGGACCTGACGCACGGGCAGCGCGGAAATCAACCGGCTCCCACCCTGCGGCTCAATCTCCTCGTCGTCATCGTCATCATCCTCGTCCTCGCTGCTGGCTGCCGGTTCATCTTCCATGCGCCGCCGATCGGTCGGCGGACGGTCCCGCCATGAAGAATTCACATACAAGTCCGCCGTCAGCTCCGGCCCCAGTTTCGCCAGAATCTTTTCCCGCGTCAGCGCCGGCGGATTGCTGTAGTGGTTCAAGTCCTGCACCATGCGCGCGCCCACCAGCATGGAATCGGTCACCGTCCACGGTCGCGGCGTGTACTTCATGAGCCGGAACTCCAGCGAAAGCCGGTCGCGATGCGATTCCATAAACGCATTCACTCCCCGCGCGTAAGCCTCAAAATAAACCCGGTCGCGCGCGGAGACATTTTTCTCCGCCGCCTCCGCCGCCAGCCGCAGCCCCAGGATCCGCTCTTCGCGGTCCATCGTCACCGTGTCTTCGCCGATCACTTCCGAAAGTTCTCCGGCGGCGGCGCGCCGCATCATGTCCATCTGCCATAGCCTGTCCTGCGCGGTCACGTATCCCTGGGCAAAAAATAAGTCTTCGAGCGTAGCCGCCTCAATCGTCGGGACGCCGTGTTCATCGCGCACCACACGCACCTTGGACGAAACTCCCGGCACTCGGACGCTGCCATCCAGTTGCGGCAGAGGACGGCGCGCAAACCAGTACAGCCCCCAGACGCCCGCGATAAGCGCCAGCAGCAGCAAGCAAACGGCGTAGTACAGAATCCGAAGCGCAGGATTGCGCCGACGGATTTCAGGCAGTGGAATCTCGGGCAGAGAAGCAGTAGTAGAAGACATTACTGAAAGATTGTAGGGGCGCTTCCCGCGCCTGACAACCACGTGTAGAGACGGGGCTTGCCTCGTCTCCGGTAGCGGAAAAATTCAGGGTTCGTGCCAGGTCATCGCTTTAGCGATGCCGAAAGCGTAGAAATCAAGCGCCCCTTCAAGAGCTGAGTATCAACGATGTCGGGTGCCCCATGCGCGCGCGGCATGACGATCGCCTCTGGCTGCTTCTTCAATTCCGATTGTGAAGTACGTAACTACGGTACCAGGTCTCCGGCCCACAATAGTTATGTTTACACCGTAAACATAATGCTGGTAAACTGAATGAAGAATCGGGCCCCTTCGCCAAAATCGTTTCGGGAGAGGTCGCGGAGGTGCTGCTTGGAAACGTTACCAGTTCGTGTCCTCGTTGTGGAGGACTTCGAACCCTTTCGGCAGTTAATCTCCTCGATGCTGGGAAAAAGGCTCGAATTACAGGTCATCTCCCAAGTGTCCGACGGACAAGAAGCGGTTCGGCAAGCGGAAGAACTGAAACCGGATTTGATTCTCCTCGACATCGGACTCCCGGGGCTGAATGGTGTCGAAGCGGCCCGACGAATTCGCAAGCTTGCCCCGGAATCCAAAATAATCTTCGTGAGCCAGGAGTCCTCTCCCTACGTGGTGCAAGTAGCTCTTAGCCTGGGGGCGCTGGGCTACGTCTTGAAATCAAGGGTCGGAAGCGACCTGCTACCTGCTGTGGACGCGGTCCGCCAGGGCAGACAGTTTGTCAGTAGCGGTCTGATCACTATCGATCCTGGCTAAAACGCCCTCCATGCCCTGAAGGTGTCGGGTGCCGTATCCCTCCCACAAAAGCGTCCCGCATGGGGTGTGGTCGCCTGCTCACTTGCAAGTGATGTTGGGGTTATCCTTCGCCAATTCGACACAGGCCACATGTTGCTTCGTGCTCTGCTGCTGATCGGTTGCCGAAGTTGCAGTAGAAGGGGGAGCAGTTGCTGGTGAAGTCGCAGTTGGAGCCTGCGCACTCGAAATGGGAGCCTTGTCTAGCATTGCCTGAAATGCCGCAATCTCCTCTGGTCGGCCCCATATAAACTGACGAGTTTGCTTTTGGCAGTCTTCGTCCGGATATTCCCAGAAAGGCTGAACAACTATCTTCGTCGTGCCATTGAGTTCCACCAAAGAGTAGGACCACACCTTTCTGGTGGTCATGCCCTTACAAATACCCTCGATGGTCATCATCGAATCCATCGTGGGCAGTTGCCCTGGCATCGAGAAGCGAAACTGAAACTGCTTGTCGGAATCGAGCGTGTAGCCTTCGCTCAGATTCTCCTGGACGATCAGCGCCTTGAGCGTTTGAGCAGACGCTTTGCTGGTGAATACATACGGCCCCGGCTGAACCTTTGGTTTCTTGTCCCGCGCCGCCGCCAAGGTCGATATCGCCAGAAGTAGAATCAGTGCCCGTTTCATGCTTTTGCCCATTTGTGAACTTTACCCACACGCCCCCCGAACCGCTAATTACCGGAGTCATCTCAGAATTCGCGCCCGGTGCAAACAACCGTCACCTCTTGGCGTAACTGTCATCCTGAGCGGAGCAGGGACTTCACGAAGTGAAGCCTCTGCGGAGTCGAAGGACCCCTACACCCTTCACCGCTCTGCAAGCACGCAACAGGGAGTTCTCCACCTGCCGGGTGCTTTATCATTGCGAAAAGTGTGACCGACGGGACCCCCCGGCCTAACAGAGGAGATGCTTGACCACGTACGAGCAACGCGTTCGACAGAGCTTTTCCAAGCAGGCCTTCATGTCCACTTTGGGGGCCGAACTCACGGCAGTGGTTCAAGGTGGTGTGGAGATTTGCCTGCCATTTTCGTCGTGCGATCACTGCGGTGCTGGATTCTGCTTGCGGCTATGCCGCCTTAACCGTGGCGCCAGACGATAAAGAGGTCCTCACGGTGGAGCTGAAGGTGAACCTCCTGGCGCCCGCTGCGGGTGAGGTCTTCGTGGCCAGAGCGCAAGTCAAGAAAGCCGGGCGGACGCTGACAGTTTGTACGGCGGATGCCTTTGCCATCAACGGCGGCAAAGAGAAGGCGGTTGCAACCATGCTGGCTACAATCATGGCTGTGCCGATCAAGCCCGCGGATGTATGAAAAGAAAATGAATCAGGAACTTGAAGATTTCTCCGTGTCTCCGCGTCTCCGTGGTGGGTGTTTTCCGTCGGGAGCGCAAATGGACTAACCCAGACCGGCCGCAGCCGGCGAACTCGATTGGCGCAACCAAGACTCGCCCAGTATCATGTTCGAACCCTTGGGATTGCATTATCATCTTTAGTGTTCGCGCCGCCCAACATGCTGCAGAAACGAATCGACGATCAGCCAACCATCTCACCGGAGAACATCCGCGAAGCCGAAGGAATTTTCCTGCAGCATCTCAAACGCGTCGGTTTGAAACAGACTGGACAGCGCAACGCCATCCTACGGACCTTCCTGGAAACGCGTGAACATCTCTCGATCGACGAGTTGCATCGACTGGTCAAGAAAACCGACCCGCGCATCGGATTCACCACCGTCTACCGGACGCTGAAGCTACTGGCCGGTTGCGGTCTGGCCAGCGAAGTCGCCTTTCACGACGGCATCGCGCGTTACGAGCACCAGTACAACCGCCGCAGTCATCACCACATGGTCTGCACCGAATGCGGCGCTTCGGTCGAATTTTTCTCGGAGCAAGTCGGAGCAATCGAGCAGGAGATCGGACACAAGCATCGTTACCTCACCACTCGCCACACATTTCAGATTTATGGAATTTGCGAAGAATGCCGAAAGAAAACGAATGGACGCCGACTTGCCTAGCGCAGCGAATATTCCGGAGAAGAGTTCGGAGAGCAGCTCAACGACTCCCGCCCCAGATACCGTGCACTGTCCGCACTGCGGAACGGTAATGCCGGCGAGTGCCGCCTTCTGTCCGCACTGCGGAAGGTCGATGACCCCGCTTCCGGCCCCCGAACGGGCAATCGACCGGGCGGTCGCGGCGGTCGCTTATCTCACTTTCGTGGCCGGCGCGGTGATCTTGTTGCTGCCGGAATTTCGTCACAGCCGCTTTGTCCGCTTTCATGCCTGGCAGAGCATTTTGCTCTGGGGAACCTTTTTCGCGCTGACCATCGCCGCACTCTTCCTCTCGAATCTCGCTGCCGCCATGCTTTTTCTGCTCTTTGGAATCTTGATTTCGCTGGCCATGTTGTTCCTGTGGATTGTTCTCACACTCAAAGCATGGCAGGGCGAGCGCTTCGAATTGCCTTTGTTAGGGGAACTGGCAGCGAGACTGCCCTAGTGATCAGGTCTTAGGTCTTAGGTCTCAGGTATCAGGAAAGTCGTCACCACGGTGAAGTGACTTGATTTTGTTTTGCCTGACACCCGACACCTGAGACCTTGCCGTTCTCGCGCACATCGTTGAGAATAACTAATTCACTTCGTATCGCACCTTATACTTCACCAAGCATCGCAGGAGACCTCATTGAGCCAGCTTCAGCGCGTTAAGATCAGCGCTCTCGGCACCTACGTTCCGCCTCGCCTTCTTACCAACGCCGACCTCGAAAAACTTGTCGATACCAACGACCAGTGGATCATGGAGCGTGTCGGCATCCGCGAACGTCATATCGTAGATAAAGGCGTCGCGACCAGCGATCTCGCGGTCGAGGCGGCGAAGAAGGCGCTCGCCGAGCGCGGCATTCAGGCTTCCGACCTCGACGCGATCATTGTAGGGACGGTCACGCCCGACATGTTTTTCCCCTCGACCGCATGTCTCGTCCAGCACAAGCTCGGCGCAAACAATGTCTGGGGATTCGATATCTCAGCCGCATGTTCGGCGTTTGTTTACGCCCTGCAAGCTGGAGCGCAGTTCGTGGCAACCGGATCGCATAAGAAGGTACTCGTGATCGGCGCCGACGTGATGTCGTCAATCATCGACTACACCGATCGCGCGACCTGCGTCATCTTTGGCGATGGAGCCGGTGCGGTTCTGCTCGAACCCGCGGAAGACGACTCCGTCGGGCTCATTGACTTTATCCACGAAGTCGATGGATCAGGCGGTTGCTCGCTCTACATGCCCGGTGGCGGAAGCTTGAATCCCTCAACCCGCGAGACCGTCGACAAAAAGATGCACTTCGTTCATCAGGACGGAGCAGCGGTCTTCAAATTCGCGGTGCGCAAAATGGCGGCGCTCTGCGAAGAGATTCTCCAGCGCAACAACATCAAGGGGAGCGAAATCGATGCCTTCATCCCCCATCAGGCGAACAAGCGCATCATCACCGCGACTGCCGATCGCCTCAAAATGCGTCCCGAAGCCGTCATCATCAACATAGAGACTTACGGAAACACCACCGCCGGGACGATTCCTCTAGCCATGGAAACCGCGCGCCAGGAAGGCAGATTAAAGAAGGGAAGTCTGGTGTTGCTGGCGTCAGTGGGAGCGGGATTCACGAGTGGAGCGACATTGCTCCGTTGGGCATACTGAGGCAGGTCTTAGGTCTTAGGTGTCAGGTCTCAGGAAGCCCTTCTTCCTGGACTTTGGAAACGATTGATTAGACCGTTTAGAATTCGGCCCAGTTCTTCGGTTTGCGATTCCAGGTTCTTAAATGCAATCGAGTCGAGGTAATCGAGATCCCGGGCTATGGAGATTTGGGTCTGCAATTCCAATAGTGATCCGCGCGCGTGAAACAGAAATTGCACAAATTCCTTTTGCGAATAGCGACCTTTCCCTTCTGCGATGTTGCTGGGAACTGATACGGCCGCGCGTCGCATTTGCGAACTCAGCCCATAGACTTCGTCTTTCGGAAAACGACGAGTAAAGCGGTACACATCCAAAGCCACCCTCTTGGCCTTTTGCCAAGCGATCAGATCTCGATAACTGTCCGACATAGAATTCCTCGTGACCAAGCTAAATCAGCCACAAAAATTCCACGGTGACCTCGATCACGGAGAGATTGTTCGGTTTTGATTTTCCTAAGACCTAAGACCTGACACCTAAGACCTGAGACCTACTGCCGCTCCCACCAGCGACTCGAAAATCTTGAAACCATCGATGCCCCCAAGTTCGGGTTCGGCGGCGCGCTCGGGATGCGGCATCATGCCCAGCACATTTCGTCCCGGGCTGCAGATGCCGGCGATATTTTCCAGCGATCCGTTGGGATTCGCCTCCAGCGTGATTTCACCTTGCGCATTCGAATAGCGGAAGACGATGCGGTTGTCGCGCTTCAGTTCGGCGAGTGTAGCCTCATCGCAAAAATAATTGCCCTCCATGTGCCCGATGGGGATGGTGAGCACTTCGCCTTTGCGGCAAGTGTTCGTAAACGGAGTCTCGTTGTTCTCAACCCGCACGCGCACCGGCTTGCAGACATATTTCAAGCCGATGTTGCGCATCAGCGCTCCCGGCAGCAGCCCTGCCTCACACAAAATCTGGAAGCCGTTACAGATGCCAAGAACCAGTCCCCCTCCGTCGGCAAACTTGCGGACGGATTCCATCACCGGCGAAAACTTGGCGATGGCGCCGGTGCGCAGGTAGTCGCCGTAAGCGAAACCTCCAGGCACAATCACCACATCGCAATTCTCAAGGTCATGCGAGTCGTGCCAAAGGAAGGTTGCCTTCTGCTTCGCCACCTGTTCGGCCGTCCAGAAAGCATCGTGATCGCAGTTCGATCCAGGAAAAATGACAACGCCAAATTTCATCGCAACCCTCGCCTGACTTTTATGTCATGACCGTATGGATATTCTATGGTGACAAGCTCCGGTTTTCAGGTCAAGGTAATAGTTCTCATAAACGCGAGTTCTACGGAGCCTACGAGCGTGCCGGTCGCGCCATTTGAGCCAGCCACAGAATCCCGCAGATGGTTTTCGCATCCCGTATGCGGCCATCGAGCGCCATCCGTTTCGCCTCCGATAGAGGAATAAATCTGACGGCGATCCTCTCGTCCGGTTCCGGTTGAGCCTCCCCGGCCTCAAGGTCCTGCGCCAGGTAGATGGTCATGGTTTCGTCTAGAAAGCCAGGGCTTACATAGAAGTGCAAAATTCTCCTCCACTGGCGTGCGGAGTAGCCGGTTTCTTCCAGTAACTCGCGCTTGGCGGCGGTGAGCGCGGTTTCGCCGTCGTCGATGCGACCGGCGGGCAGCTCCCACATCATCGACTGCGCGGCGTGCCGATACTGGCGTTCGAGCAGGATGCGTGGCTCGGCTTTGCGCCCCGGTTTCGCCCGGTCTTTAGCCAGACCATCAACCGCCAGAACCACGATGGAGCCCGCATGCCGGATCACATCGCGCCGCGCGCGCACGCCCCCAGGCTCCTCCACCTCGTCCGTGGTGACGCTGAACACCGGGCCCCTGTAACTGACCCGCGAAGAGAGAACGCGAGCTTGTTTTGATTTCGCTCCAGCCGATTTCGCCATGACAACAATATAAGGTATGCTGCGCCCGTGAGCCGAGAACAAATGGCCCGAGAGCAAATCACCCGAAAGCAAATTACCGGAAAGCCGACCGTGGCCATCATCGGAGCTGGACGCCTCGCGACTTTTCTGGCCGTCGCGCTGCACCACGCCGGTTTCACTATTACCGAAATCATCGCGCGCGATTCCGCACGGTCACGCAGGCGCGCCCGCTCGCTCGCCGCGAAGGTGGGAGCGCGTGTGGTTACTACACACTCCGCCACGCTGGATGCGATGTTGTTGTGGTTCTGCGTCCCCGACGGCGAGATTCGGAGAGCCGCCTCGGCTCTGGCCGATCAACTGACGGCACACAAGGCAGTTGGTAAAAAGCACAAGTTTCGCTTCGCCTTCCACTCCAGCGGAGCCCTGTTCAGCCGCGAACTCGACCCTCTGCGTAAGGCAGGCGTCGCGGTCGCATCCGTGCATCCGCTGATGACGTTCGTCGACGGAGCCCGACCTTCCGATCATCCTTCTATGACGGGTGTCCCTTTTGCCATCGAAGGCGATGAGGCAGCTACCAGAGTCGCACGGCGGATCGTCCACGATTTAGGAGGCGTGAGCTTTTCACTGCCCGCAAGGAATAAGGCGGCGTACCACGCATGGGCCACTCTGACTTCGCCGCTGCTGCTGGCATTCCTGGTAACGCTAGAAGAAGCCGCCCATGCCGCCGGACTCGCGCGCGAAGATGCGCGCCGCAAGAGCCTGCCCATCATCCGCCAGACTTTGGCAAACTATTCGCGCCTCGGTCCAGCAAAGTCCTTCAGCGGTCCGCTGGTTCGTGGAGACGCGGAGACCGTGGCGAAACATCTGACCGTGCTGAAGAAGCATCCCGGAGTACGCGAGGTTTATGTGGCGCTGGCCCGAGCTGCCTTGCACGGCCTGCCGGTGAAGAATCGAGAAGGAATCAAGAAGCTGCTGCGTTAATGCTGTCCGCGTCGTCCGCTGAATAAATGCCCCAGCTTTTCCTGTTTCGTCTTCAGATATTCTACCGTGTGCTCCGTAGGCGCGACTTCGCACGGCACGCGCTCGGTCACCTGGATGCCGGCGTTTTCGAGCGCGGCGACTTTATCAGGATTGTTCGAGAGCAACCGGACCCGCTTTATGTCCAGCGCCTTCAGAATCTCGACCGGCATAAGGAACTCGCGCTGGTCGGGCTTGAAGCCGAGCCGTTCATTCGCTTCCACCGTGTCAAATCCGCTGTCCTGGAGCGCATAGGCCTGCAATTTTGCCATCAGTCCAATGCCGCGTCCCTCCTGCTGCTCATAGATCAGAACGCCCGCCCCCAGTTCGGCGATCATCGAGAGTGCCATCTCAAGCTGCTGGCGGCAGTCGCAGCGCAGCGAGCCAAAAACGTCCCCAGTCAGGCACTGGGAGTGGATGCGCACCAGCGGCGACCCGGAGTGCACCTCGCCCATCACCAGCGCGACCGCCTCCTCCGTCTTGGCTCCCTCTCCCGATGCCGCCGCCCTGGTCGTAAACCCGTGAATCAGAAAATGCCCCCAGCGCGTAGGGAAATCCGCGGACGCCACTTGTTTTACTTTTAAAGAACTCACCTCTAAATTATAGCCTTCGCTCGCAGATACTTACTGTTTCGAGAGCCTGCAATGCTGCGATGGCTTAAATGCTGGCGACGAATAGGCGAAATCGAACGACGGCTGATAAAATCAAAAAAAGTAAAACCCGCCGCCGTGTGGGGCTATAGCTCAGCTGGGAGAGCGCATCGTTCGCAACGATGAGGTCGTCGGTTCGATCCCGACTAGCTCCACCAATCCTCCAACAATCTGCATAACACCCCCTAAACGAGTCGATTCTCCCAGGCACAGAGACTAACTGGCCCGAGATTTCGTACACTTGCGTGGTCGCTCATGAGCAATACCATGCGCGGGATTCGGAGCTGGAAAAGGAGATCCGATTGGCCGTTGACACTAATGAGCATCCCTTCGTCGACTCTAAACATCAACTGCCAGCTCACGGTGCGGAATCTCACCGGCATAACGTGGCGCGGATCATCATATGGATTCTGGTGTTGCTAGTGGTTGTGCTCATAGTGGTGCTGGTATGGCGCCACCTCGACACCGCAAAAAAAGCCAAGCCCGCACCGGCGAAGATCACGATCACCAGCGCGACAGCTAGCAAAGGCAACATCGGCGTTTACCTTGACGCAATCGGTACGGTGACTCCGGTCTACACCGATTCGATTACCAGCCAGGTGAATGGCCTAGTCGTCGCCGTGCACTTTAAAGAGGGTCAGCTGGTGAGTAAGGGCGACCCTCTGATCGACATCGATTCGCGTCCCTACCGCGCGACTCTTTTGCAGGCGCAAGGAGCGCTTGAGAGAGACGAGAACGTACTGGCACAAGCCCGCATGGATCTGGAGCGTTACCGTGACGCATGGGCGCGCAACGCGATTGCAAAGCAAATTTTAGATGACCAGGGAAAGCTCGTACTGCAGGACGAGGGCACAGTAAAAAATGATCAGGGAACG
Organism: uncultured Acidobacteriaceae bacterium; assembly: GCA_963747545.1. Classification (GTDB taxonomy): domain Bacteria; phylum Acidobacteriota; class Terriglobia; order Terriglobales; family Acidobacteriaceae; genus Acidiflorens. Next base: position 337,832 of record CAVVFQ010000008.1, read on the forward strand.
GTGCAATTTGACCAGATTCAGGTCGAGTACTGTCACATCACCGCTCCCATCGCCGGCCGCGTGGGTTTACGGCTGGTGGATCCGGGCAACGTGGTACAGTCTGCCGGGTCAGCGACCCTCGCAGTCATTACCCAGCTCGAGCCTATCACTGTAATTTTCACAATCCCGGAAGATAGTCTAGGCCCAGTTCAAGCGCGTCTGCAGAAAAGGGCCAAGCTCGCCGTTGATGCCTCTGATCGTACTGCGCAGAAGAAGATTGCCAGCGGGACGCTGTTGACGCTCGACAACCAGATCGATACTACGACAGGGACAGTAAAGGCCCGGTCCATCTTCGATAATAAGAATGATGCGCTTTTCCCCAACCAGTTTGTTAACACGCGGCTGCTGGTGAATACGTTGCAGGGGGTGACGCTGATTCCGGCATCAGCCATTCAACAAAACGGCCAGGCATCGTTCGTCTACGTGATTCAAAACAATATCGCTCAGATGCGCAGCGTAAAGCCGGGAGTCACAGACGGCGGCTTAACGCAGGTCGACGGCATCAATCCCGGTGACGTTGTCGCCAACAGCAGCTTCGATAAGCTGCAGGACAAAACCGCGGTCGTCATTTCGAACCCGGCTCCCACCAAGCCGGCCGCGGCCAGTACGACCGGGAGCAGCACCCCGTGAGTCCCTCTCGTCCGTTCATCTTGCGGCCGGTTGCCACCTCTTTGCTGATGGCTGCCATCCTCCTGGTCGGCATTGTTGGTTATACGCAACTGCCGGTCTCCGCCTTGCCGGAAGTCGACTATCCGACGATTCAGGTGCTCACGTTTTATCCCGGAGCAAGCCCGACCGTGATGTCGACCACGGTGACGGCGCCACTGGAACGTCAATTCGGCCAACTCCAGGGTTTGAGCCAGATGACCTCCACCAGTTCCGGCGGCAATTCCGTCATTGTGCTGCAGTTCAACCTCGCTCTGAATATTGATGTAGCCGAGGAAGAGGTGCAGTCTGCCATCAACGCGTCGCAGAGTCTTTTGCCATCCATTCTGCCCGCGCCGCCGGTCTACAGTAAAACGAATCCAGCCGATGCCCCTGTGCTTACGCTGGCCATCACCTCAAGTTCCATGCCGCTTTCCCAGGTCGAAGATCTGGTGGACACGCGCCTTGCACCCAAGATTTCGCAGCTCAGTGGCGTCGGCCTGGTCACCATCAGCGGCGGCCAAAAGCCCGCTGTCCGGATACAAGCCAACCCAACGGCTCTATCGTCTTACGGCATCAACCTGGAAGACTTGCGCACGGCGCTAACCCAGGCCAGCGTGAACGCCGCCAAAGGCAACTTCGATGGGCCGCGCCAGGATTACCAGATCGACGCCAACGATCAACTGGTCACCACCGACGACTATCGGAGGGTTGTGGTCGCCTACCGGAATGGCGCACCGGTGATGCTGACCGACGTGGCACAAATCGTCAATGGCGTCGAGAACAGTAATCAGGCAGCGTGGATGAACCAGACTCCCGCCGTCATCCTGAATGTGCAACGCCAGCCCGGAGCCAACACCATCAGCGTGGTCAAGAGCATCAAGACGCTGTTGCCGCAGCTTGAAGCCAACCTGCCCACGGGCATTCGGGTGACCACGCTCACCGACCTCACCACCGCCATAAAAGCCTCGGTCGCCGATGTTGAGTTCGAATTGATGTTGACCATCGGACTGGTCGTGTTGGTCATCTTCCTATTCTTACGAAGTCTGTACGCCACTATCATTCCGGCCGTGGCTGTGCCGCTGTCACTAGTCGGTACTTTTGCGGCGATGTATATCCTTGGCTACAGCCTGGATAACTTATCGCTGATGGCGCTGACCATCTCCACCGGCTTCGTGGTGGACGATGCCATCGTGATGATCGAGAACATCGCACGCTACATCGAAGACGGCGAACCGCCCATGGAAGCGGCGCTCAAAGGTGCGGAGCAAATCGGTTTCACCATCCTCTCGCTGACCGTGTCGCTCATTGCCGTGCTGATTCCGCTGTTGTTTATGGGTGACGTGGTCGGACGACTGTTCCGCGAATTTGCCGTGACCCTGGCAGTCACGATCGTCATTTCGGCAGTGGTCTCACTCACGCTCACGCCCATGATGAGTGCGCGTATTTTGCGGCACAACCCAAAAGAGCAGCAGGGACGCATCTATCAATTCACCGAGCGTGCTTTCGAGGGGATGATCGCGTTCTATGGCCGCACGCTGAAAGTTGTGCTTCAGTTCCAGACCATCACGCTGATAGTCGCGGTGTCCACGCTGCTGCTCACGGTTTTCCTTTACATCATCATCCCCAAAGGATTTTTCCCGGTGCAGGACACGGGCGTCATCCAGGGCATATCGCAGGCGCCGCAGACCATCGGCTACCAGGCCATGTCGGAGAAGCAACAGGAGTTGGGCAAAGTAATCCTCGAAGATCCGGCCGTCGAAAGCCTCTCGTCGTTTATCGGCGCCGATGGAACCAACACCACCACCAACAGCGGCAGGATGTCGATCAATCTGAAGCCACTCGACCAGCGCAAGATCAGTGCGTCGGACCTGATCCGCAGGCTCAGCTCCAGAGTCAGCCAGGTGCAGGGAATCCAACTGTTCATGCAACCCGTGCAGAACATTACGGTGGATGACCGGGTGAGCCGCACGCAATACCAGTACACGCTCGAAGACCCCGATGCCAATGAACTCAACGACTGGACCAACCGTTTTGTCGACCGCTTGAAGAAGTTGCCGGAGTTGGAAGACGTCGCCACCGATCAACAATTGGGGGGCAGCGCCGTATCTCTGGTGATCGACCGGGTCACTGCCTCGCGGTTCGGCATCGCGCCCACAACCATCGACAACACTCTGTACGATGCCTTCGGTCAGCGGCAAATCAGCACCATGTATACGCAGGTGAATCAGTACCACGTTGTGCTGGAGAGTGAGCCGCAATTTCAGAAGGACCCGAACAAGCTGAACCATCTCTACATTCAGTCCAATGCGTCTTCCGGAGCATCCGGTGCCGGAGCCTCTACCTCTTTCGCGTCCTCCGGATCGTCCTCGGCGGGGTCCAATGCAGTGACAGGTTCGGCGCTCTACACACCATCGGCCAATACCCTGACGCCTCCCGCCAACGCGCTTTCGCCGGGCGCCTCGACGCCGAGCTCAGGAGCAAACTCCGCCGGCGCCACCAGTTCAGCCATGAGCAATGCCGTGCCGCTGAGCGCTTTCTCCCACTTCGAGACGACGACAGAGCCGCTGGCCATTACCCACCAGGGGCAATTTCCAGCCATCACCGTCTCGTTCAATCTGGCGCCGAATGCCGCGCTGGGTGAGGCGATCACCGCAGTCGACAAAGCGCAGAAAGACATGCACATGCCTCCTAGCCTGCAGGCCGGTTTTCAGGGTACGGCAGCATCATTCACGGCTTCGCTGGCCAACGAGCCCTTGCTCATTCTGGCCGCGCTGGTCACGGTATACATCGTGCTTGGAGTTTTGTATGAGAGCTTTGTCCACCCCATTACCATTCTCTCCACGCTGCCGTCGGCGGGCGTTGGCGCTTTCCTCGCACTGATCATCTTTCGCCAGGATTTAAGCGTGGTCGCAATCATAGGCATCGTCCTGCTGATCGGTATTGTGAAAAAGAACGGCATTATGATGGTCGACTTCGCGCTGGAAGGCGAGCGCAAGCACGGGAAGAACGCCACCGATGCAATTTACGACGCCTGTCTGCTCCGCTTCCGCCCGATCATGATGACCACCATGGCCGCGCTGCTGGCGGGGCTGCCCTTGGCGCTGGGAACTGGTTTCGGTTCCGAGTTGCGCCGGCCGCTGGGCATCGCCATGGTGGGCGGATTGTTGCTGAGCCAGGTGCTCACGCTTTACACCACGCCCGTCATCTATATCTTCTTTGACAATCTCGCGCATCGCTTTGCGCCGAAATCGGCCCAGCCGGAAACCGGAGGCGGAGAACTGGGGGGACCCGCATGAATATCTCCGCACCCTTCATTCTGCGGCCCGTGGCTACCACGCTTCTGACGGTGGCGGTTGCACTGGCCGGGGCGATTGCGTTCGAAGTGCTGCCGGTGGCGCCGCTGCCGGAGGTCGACTTTCCAACCATCTCAGTCAGTGCAGGCTTGCCTGGAGGCAGCGCCGAAATTATGGCGTCATCCGTCGCCACTCCCCTGGAGCGGCAGTTTGGTCATATTGCGGGGGTCACGGAGATGACCTCCTCCAGTACCCTCGGCAGCACCTCGATCACCATTCAGTTTGACCTTAGCCGCGACATTGATGGCGCCGCGCGCGATGTGGAAGCGGCCATCAATGCGGCGCGAACTTATCTGCCCGCCAACCTGCCCGGCAATCCGACGTATCGCAAGGTCAACCCCGCCGATTCGCCGATCATGATCCTCGGCCTTACCTCCGACAAGTACGGTCCCGACAAGCTGTACGACGAAGCCTCCACCGTCCTCGCGCAGAAGCTGTCGCAGATAGAGGGCGTAGGGCAGGTTTCGGTGGGAGGTGGAGCGTTGCCCTCCGTGCGTGTGGACGCAAATCCCACGCAACTGGCCGGTTATGGACTAACCCTGGCGAATTTGCAGTCCGTGCTGAGCCTGCAGAACGCCGACCTGGCCAAGGGCCAAATCACGGATGGCGAGGTGACCGCGGACATCCTTGCCAACGACCAGATCTCGCACGCCGCAGACTACAAGCCGCTCATCGTCGGCTATAAAAACGGCGCGGCGGTCCGTTTATCCGATGTCGCCGAAGTGACGGACTCAGTCGCCAACGTCCGCGCCGCCGGCTACTTAAACGGCAAGCGCTCGATCACCATCGTCATCTTCCGCCAGCCCGGCGCCAATATTATTGACACCGTCAACGGCATCCGCGCGCAACTTCCATTTATCCAGGCAACCATTCCGTTCGGCATCGATACCACCATCGTTCTCGATCGCACCATCACCATTCGCGCCTCCGTCAGTGACGTTGAAAGGACCCTGCTCATTTCCATCGCCCTGGTCATCGCTGTGGTGTTTGTCTTCCTGCGCAATGGCCGCGCCACCCTTATTCCCGCCGTCGCCGTGCCGGTCTCGCTGGTCGGTACCTTCGCCGTGATGTATATGTTCGGATACACCCTGGACAACCTCTCCCTGATGGCCATGACCATCGCCACCGGATTCGTGGTCGACGATGCCATCGTGGTGATGGAAAACATCGCCCGCCATCTGGAAAACGGCATGGCGCCCTTTGCCGCCGCGCTGAAGGGCGCCGAAGAAATCGGGTTCACCGTCTTCAGCATCAGCATCTCCCTCATTGCCGTCTTTATTCCCCTGCTCATGATGGGCGGAATCGTGGGCCGTCTCTTCCGCGAATTTGCCGTCACTCTTTCGACGGCCGTCTTCGTGTCCATGATTATTTCGCTGACCACCACTCCGACCATGTGCGCCTACTTGCTGAGAAACGAGCGCGCGGAAAAACATGGCCGCATCTACACCGCCACTGAAAAATTCTTTGACTGGGTGCTGTCGTTGTATCGCGACAGCCTGCACTGGGTGCTTGACCATCCCATGCTCACCCTGTTCGTACTCTTCGTCACCATAGCGCTCAACGTCGTGCTCATCATCAAGATACCCAAGGGCTTTTTCCCCGTGGAGGACACGGGAGCCATCACCGGCAGCGTCCGCGGACCGCAGGACTCATCCTTCCCAGCAATGGATAACTCCATTCGCCAGATCGGCGCCGTAATCAAAAACGATCCCGCGGTCGAAAATGTGATTGCCTTCACCGGCGGCGGTGGCGCCACCAATACCGGCTCCCTCTACATTGCGCTCAAGCCGCTCGCCGAGCGCAAGGTCAGCGCCTCGCAGATCATCGACCGCTTGCGTCCCCAATTAAATCGTCTGCCGGTAGCTTCCGCGTTTCTCCAAGCCGCGCAGGATCTGCGTATCGGTGGCCGGTCCAGTAATGCGATGTACCAATACACCATCCAATCTGACAACGTGCAGGATCTTTCCAAGTGGGCGCCGATCCTGCTGAGTCAGATGCAGCACCTGCCCGGCCTGCAGGACGTCAGCTCCGACCAGCAGAATGGCGGCCTTGACCAGTTGATGAACTACGATCGCATCACCGCGGCCAAGCTCGGACTGACCGCGCAGTCGCTGGATTCGACGCTATACGGCGCATTCGGCCAATCGCAAGTGTCCATTATCTATACGCAGCTGAATCAGTATTACGTGGTGCTCGAAGTTGCTCCCCAGTATTGGCAGAGCCCGGAGGGATTGAAAGACATCTACCTCCAGTCTTCCGGCGGCAACATTCCGCTGATCGCGGTGGCCAAGGGGCGAGCCAACACCACGCCACTGGCCATCAACCACACCGGCTTGTTCCCCTCGGTCACCGTATCCTTTAACCTCGCGGCAGGTAAGTCGTTGAGCGATGCCACGCTGGCCATCACCCAGATGCAAAAGCGACTGGGCACGCCTTCCACGCTGCAGGGCTTTTTTGCGGGCACGCTGCAGGCCTATCAGCAATCTCTTGGTACCGAGCCCGTGCTGATTCTGACCGCGCTGCTGGCGGTTTACATCGTTCTCGGTATTTTGTATGAAAGCCTGGTCCATCCTCTGACCATCATCTCCACGCTACCGTCGGCGAGTGTGGGGGCGATGCTCTCATTGCTGCTCTTCAAAGAGGACCTCAACATCATCTCCATCATCGGCATCGTGTTGCTGATCGGAATCGTAAAAAAGAACGCCATCATGATGATCGATTTCGCTCTTCAGGTCGAACGCCAGGAGGGAAAGAAGCCAATCGACTCGATTTTTGAAGCGTGCATGTTGCGCTTCCGTCCCATCCTGATGACCACGATGGCTGCGTTGCTCGGCGCTCTACCGCTGGCGCTGGGGACGGGCACCGGGTTTGAGCTGCGCCGGCCCCTCGGCATCACCATTGTGGGAGGGCTGATCCTGAGCCAGTTGCTCACACTTTATACAACGCCGGTGGTCTATCTGGCGCTCGATCGGCTCCGCCTGCGGATGCTGGGAAAGCAGCATGGAACCCTTAACTATGGCGCTGGACCAGTCCCCAACGCTACCGATTAGATTAATTCTTCCGGCTTCGAACACCGGTGGGTTCTTTCGGGCTCGGGTTCCACTTTGAACTTGATGGCGAAGTGGAGACATTCGATGTCTCAATTTGAATGAAATTCCTTGCATAACTCTGCTAGGATGAGGTGTCATTGCTTCTAAGTCGCTGTTTCCGAGCCATTTCCGGGACACGGTTTGGATGCCGGACTGCTCTCTGATTAGTTGGCTTTCTCCCAGCCGCCCAATGGCCCGTGCCAGGTAGGAGCGCTTTTTTGGACGACGGTACGACTGGAAAGATCGTGCGACGGAGGCGGAGCTGGTATCGTCGTCGCCTGCGCATACAGCGTTCCCTGGCGGCTCTGGTCTTCGGCACCCTCATCGTCTGCGCGTTCTCGCAGAACGCCGCCCGCTACTTCGCTTTGCTTTCCGGGCGTACTTCCCGGGTTTCGCCCTACTCTTCTGCGCCGCGAGGCAACGTCAGCCGAGGCAACGTCAGCAAAGAACTCGCTTTGATGGCGGCGCGGTCCGCCAGGCTCCCCAAATCTCCCGCGCGGACTGCCGGCGTCTATCCGTACTCGGTGATCCCCGGAGGCGTGAAGGATCCCGAAGATCTCCGTTATGCGGCGCTGCGCGACTATGTTGTTCGCCAGCACTACGCCCACTTCAATTTCAGCCGCGCCCATCTCGTGCCCGTCTCCCAGGCCCGCGAAGTTTATCTTTCTTATCGGATTCGTGACTCCGTCTTCTGGACCCGCAGAAGAATTCGGCTGCACCTCGGCGAACTGCTGCTCACCGACGGCAACATCACCGCCCGCGCCCGTTGTGGCAACCAGATTTCCGACATCGCCAAGCCCGAAGTTTCAAGCGAAGAGCCTGCCGAGGATGTTATGGACCAGCCCGTGGCGGCGTTCGAACCCGGACCGCCCTTCCCCGTCCGGCCCATGCTCAATGCGCCCGATTTGCCCATCGGCAATCCGGCTCCGCCTCAGCTTTTCTCCGGCGTATTCTTATTTCCGTACGTGCCTTTGGGGGTGCCGATTGTTGCCAAGTGCTCCGCTGACGACCACTTTGTTAACGGACACTGCATTCCCAAACGAAGGCCGCCGGTGGTTCCCGAGCCCCCGACCATGGTTTTGATCGCTTCTGGCTTGTCATTGATTCTGTGGCGTTATCGAAAGACCTTGCGGCCCGTCAGGGCGTAAGCGGCCGTCCTTAGTCGTTACCTTAATCATCCTTCATCTTTTTCCGTGCGCCCGGCAGTTACCTTGCCTTGTTTCTGGGCCACTGCCCGTCCGGCGATTAGTGCTACGACTTCTGGGTCGGATTCCCAGCCCCATAACTGCTAGACTTTGCGTAGAGCCCCATGCCACGCCTCTCCTATTTCGGAGCCTTGCTGACCATCGCGGCATGGTTGTCCGCACCAGTGCTGGCGCAGACGCCCGCAGCGAAGAGTGTGCAGAACGGCGCTCGCGTCCAGCATGTCGCAGTGCGTGGCAGCGGCCCTGCCATGGAAGTGGAAATCCAAACTTCCGGAGGGCCGGTGGCGCCCGATACCCAGGCGATTACCGGACCAGATCGTATTATTGTGGATTTCCCCGGCGCGCTCCCGGCCGCCGAGTTGCGCGCCCTGAAAGTCAATCGCGGTGCGCTGAAGGGAATTCGCGCCGGCCTGTTTTTCGACAACCCCCCAATTACGCGGATCGTGCTCGATCTAGCGGAGCCCCAGTCGTATCGAATCTCGACTCTGCAGAATGTGATCGTGGTGAAGCTCGGTCCGGTGGTCACAGCGGGAGCCAATACTCCAGATGCGCCGCCCGCCGCAAGGCTTCAGAATGCTTCGCTTGCCACAGGTATGCCTGCCGCGGGCATGAATGTTCCGACCGCGAGATTCTCTAACCCAGTTGCCCAGCCAACGCCATCCTCGCCCCCCGTCTCCGTAATGCAGGTACAAGCGCCGAAGCCGCCCTTAACCGTGACCTTTGCCAACGGACAACTGAGCATCCGCTCCGAGAAAGCGACGCTGGCGCAGGTGTTGTTCGAAGTGCAGCGCCAGACCCAGGCTGAGATCGCCATTCCCGCCGGAGCCGAGCAGGAACCGGTAGCCGCCGATCTTGGTCCCGCTCCCGCGCGCGACGTGCTGGCATCGCTCTTGAACGGCTCAGCCTATAACTTCATTTTTGTCGGCAACGATCTAAGCCTCGAGCGCGTCATCCTCTCGCGCCGCGATCCCAGCATCTTCTAGCCGCCTTCAAGCCTCGTCATCCCGGTCAACCATTGATTCCGTTCAAGGCTCGTCATCCCGCTCGAGCATTATCCCGCTCAAGGACTGTCATCCCGTCCCCGCTCAAAATTGTCATCCCGCCCCCGCTCAATATTGTCATGCCGCCCCTCTCAATATTGTCATCCCGAACGAAGTGAGGGATCTGTAGTTTGCGGGGATCGAGGATCAAATTCGGCCTGATGCGCCATCCTTGACGTTGACGTCTCTAGTCAAGGGGACGATTCACTAAGGCGAGATCAGCCGCACCGCCACGGGAGACGCGCCGTTGCCGAGAATCGGCTGTTGTCCGAAGGAGACAGATCCGCAACCGGCCATATTGATGACGGTGGTGTTTACCTTGCCGCGATTCGGGCCGAAGCCTGGAACGGCCACGCCATTCGGATTCAGAAAAAGTTGCACGAATCCCACGATCTGCACCGGGGAGGTCGGCGCCACGCCCGTGGTGCTATTGAATACCGGCACCGTGACCAGCGAATCGCTGACCATCACGTCGCTTCCGGCCAGACCCGCAATCGGATTGTCGCTACCCGCGAGGAACTGAAAAGGCGCGTTCGCGTCCGCAGGGTCGACCTGATCTCCCTGGTTGGCACTCGCATGGGTTAGACAATTGACGGCACGCTCCGTTTCCCGATTTCGATTAAAACCGTAGTTGGAAGTGTCGATGAGCGGCGTGCTGCTGTTGCATGCGATGGGAGTCTGCACGCAACCGGCAATGCTTTGCTCATAGGCAGTGGTCATCGCTGGCGCACAGTCGGGGTATGCCGAAGGTGGAGGGAAGGTCGTTGCTGTATCCCCGGGATAGTATTGCCAAGCCGCCGGGTTGGGCAGTGTTCCGCTGCAGTTGCCGCCCGGGCAAGCCAGAGTCATGGGCACGCCGTTAACGGGGTTGCTGGAAGTCCATCCCAGGAGATTTGATCCGGGGTTAATGGCCCCGGTGGTCGTACTAAAAATCGGATTGCCCCCATTGCTCGGATCCATGTTCGGCAGCAGCCACGGTTTCACACACATGGGCGCGACAGGAATCGTCGTCTGAGCCAAACCGTTTCCCGAAGGGTTGTAAGCTTCGGCGGTGGCGGACGCGCTGACCGTAGTGAACTTGGTTCCCCAAATACGCGCGAAGAACGTCGGTAAATTGGTTACTTGTACAGTTATAGTGACAGTCGGATTGGTACTGGTTCCGCCCGGACTGGCAGGAAGAGTGATCTGGCCGACGTTCAGTCTGACTCCTCCTACCTGGTTCTGCTCCGCGACCTCCTGAGCGACTGCTTGGGCGACGTTTGTCCACGCGCTCGTCATCAAACCGTCGCCAAGGGAGTTCGGGTCCGAAGTCACCCCCGAGTTGGCGAGCGCACGCGCCGCCGCCAGGGCCGCGCTATCGGCCGCCAGTTGTGCCTCGCTGCGCGCGGTGTAGATGGTCACCAGGTCGATCGACAGTGCGGCCATCGCCCCCACCACAAACAGCATGAAGACTGCGACCAGCGTGATCACGACCCCGTGCTCACGGTTGCGTAGCGAGTCGCGCCTGAAGGCGGTTGCCAATTGAGTTCGATGGCGTCGCAAGCATCCTCACATCTGGTTGTGGACCGTTGCACTCTCGTTCAACTGCGTGGTAGCCGCATAGCTCGCGCCTGGAAGCAGCAATTGAATCACACTATTGAATCGCCAATGATATGGATATGTAACCTGAACGCTGGTGCCGACGGAATAAGGCGAGCCGGATGTAGATATCGATCCGCGGTTGATGGCGATCACTAGGTTGTCGCCGGGATAACCGCTGGAACACCCGGAAATGGTGTAGCTCCAGGTGAGGCCCGGCGGAGTGGGCGCTGTGACCGCCGGGGGCAGCGTGCAAGATGTGCCCGCATTCGGCAAGACTCCACTGCCGGCCAGCGAGTTGAGAATTGAGGTGACCACCAGTTGCAGAGAGGCTGGGTTGGCGGTGGTCGACTGAATGTCGCTCATCGGCTGGGCCCCGGCCACGATGGCGCCTTCCTGCGCGGCCTGCTCGAGTTTCTGCTTCTGGTTGAAAGCTCCGCTGAAATCGAAGATGCCCACGATGAATACCATCAGCAACGGCAGTGCGACGGCAAATTCCAAAAGCGCCGCGCCCTGCACGTCCCTCAGTAGACGGAGTGCGCCAGGCACCGCAGTCCGCGCGTTTTTCGAGGAGCGGACCCTTCCGAAGCGATCTTTTCTAAGAACGCGCACCATCTAGTTCTCCATCCTGCTTTGCGCCTGGGCCGACAAGGTAATCTGCTGCAGGTTGAGCGAAGTGCCGGGGAAGTAGAACGTGAATGGATATTGAAAGCTCACCACGGTTCCGCATTGCGGGGGCTGGCCGGCCGTCGGATTCAGTTGCACATTTTGGCAGACATAGATGTTGGCGGTCGATGAACACAGGCCGGTAGATAGTGTTGGCGGAAACGGCGGCGACGGGCACGCCGCGCAAGGTTGTCCGGCAGCACAATTTGGAGCAGCGGGCGGTAGTTGGATTTGGCTGGCATTGAGATTGGAGGCTTGCATCACCGCGGTAATCACACCGTCCACAGTGGCAGTGAGGGCAGCGGCGTTGCCGCAGGTTGCGCACGAATCCCGCGCCGCGGTAATCGCTCCCTGTTGCGCCGCCTGCTGGATGGTCGAGTAGATATTAAAGGCCCGTCCAAACCACACGATGCCCAGCAGAAGCATGAACACCAGGGGCAGCACCAGCGCGACCTCGGCAATCTCCGCGCCGTCCGTGCGTCCGAGTTGGCAAGCGACTTGTTTGATCTTCATCATCAGCAAACAGCAGATCCCTCCCCCTCGGCTTCGCTCAGGGTCGGGATAACAAATCATAAAATGGATTACAAATCACAAATCACAAATTAGAAATCACATTTTCCCCATCGCCCTGCCCATTCCATAGAACAAGACCGTCACCGCCATGGCCACGCCAAACGGAATCTTTGTAGACTGGGGATCGTCGAGCGATACCTCAGATCCCGGCATCCGCAGGCTGAACAACGCCGCCAGCAAATGCGCCATATTCAACAGCGTCTGCTTCAGCCGCCCTTTCCAGATGACCTTCGCCAGCGCCATGACTCCCGCCACCAGAATCGTGCCCACCAGCACGGAAAGCAGTTGCCGCCAACCGAGACAGGCTCCCAAAGCGCCGGCCAGTTTCCAGTCTCCGGCGCCAAGACTGCGGACCATTACGAAAGGCAGCAGCAGCCCCAGACCCAACGCCGTCCCCAGCAGCGCGTTTTTTAGTCCCGGCCAGCGGTAAAGAATCGTGTTGACAGTCAGTCCGGCCGCAAAGCCCGATACCGTAAGCCAGTTCGGAATCCGCCGGTAGCGCCAGTCCAGCACCCCCGCAACCATCGCCACCAGCACCGCGGGAATCCAGGGGCCGAAAATCTCGGGGACGAAAATCCAGACCCCGAATTGAAGCATGAATTCCGCTGGCAGACGGGCGCCTCCGCGCGTTTCGCTTCCTGTACTTTAGGGCTTTCGGAGGCCGTACTCAAGAGCGAAGTTCTCAGTTCCCAGTTCCCAGTTCTCAGTGGAATTCAACGGGTCCGGGCTGGTTTTTTCTGAGAACTGAGAACCGAGAACTGAGAACTGCTCGCTTTGGGCAAAGCAAAAGGCCCGGTAGCCCGGGCCTTAATTGCGTCCTACAATTTTCTCAGCGTGTGACCGGAGGGGCCGAGTTTCTTTCCGCGACCACTTTCTTGGCATTGTCAGCCAGCGCGCGTGCTTGCGGCATCAGGTCCAGGGCCTTCATTACCTCGGGATCGGTTTCGGCCCGAACTTTTAATCCTTCTTCCTGGCCGAAGGCATCCACAAAGAGTTCGCTCTTGATGTTGGAGCGCAGCCAATCGTTGTTCTCGATCAACTCGCCTTCGCTATAGGACAGTTTTTCTTCGTCGAGAAATTTGCGGAAGTCCTGCATCACCACATCGTCCACTTCAAAGCTCTGCGTGATCTTGTGAGTGAGAGCGTAGTGCTTGGCAAAATTAAACAGAGCGTAGTGCTGCAGCAACGAGTCCTGGAATTTGTTGGACTTGTAAGGAGGCAGCTTCACATCCGGAGTGATCCCGCCGCCGCCGTACACGGTGCGTCCGCCATCGGTGAGCTTGACTTCGTGGTTAGCATTATTCTCTTCACCCTCGCGGTTGTAATAGTAATCGTAGAGAGAAAGATTCGAGTAATCGCGCTGAATCAGACGTCCGCTCGGAGTGTAGTACTTGGCGGTGGTCAGGGCGAGGCCGGTGTTTTCGGCGAGCGGATACACGGTTTGAACCAGCCCCTTGCCGAAGGTAACCTCACCGACGATGAGGCCGCGATCGTGATCCTGGATTGCTCCCGCTACGATTTCGGCGGCCGATGCAGTGCCGCGATTTACCAGCACCACCAGGGGATAATCTTTACCACCATTGCCGTGAGCGGCGTAGTAAGGCTTTTCCGGGGACGAGCGGCCGTGGTGCGAAACGATCAACTGTCCCTTCTTGAGGAACTTGTCGGCCACGCCCACGCCTTCACTGAGCAGCCCGCCGGGATTCTGGCGCAGATCGAGAATCAAGCCTTTGAGGTCGCCCATCTGATTGAGCGCTTCGGCGACTTCATGCTCGGTGGTCTCCTGGAATCCGGAGACGTGCATATAGCCGATGCCCGGCTTGATCATGAAGTGCAGGTCCACGCTGTAGCGAGGAATTTCGTCTCTGATGACGCTGAACTCGAGCGGATGATCGGAGCCTTCGCGCAACATGGTGATGCGAACCGTGGTGCCCTTCGGTCCTTTGAGCAGATCGGCCACGTCGGAGGTGCTCATGTTGTCGGTGGGCTTGCCGTCAATAGCGGCGATAATGTCGCCCGGGCGGATGCCGGCGCGATAAGCCGGGGTGCCGACGAAGGGCGCGATGACGATAACCTTATTATTGCGCGGGCCGACCGTCATGCCCACGCCGTAATACTTGCCGCGCTGCTCCTCGCGCAGCTGGGAATAGGATTTCGGGTCGAAAAAATTCGAGTGGGGATCAAGCTGGTGCAGCATGCTCGGAATGGCGCCGTTGTAAATCGCCTTGTCGGGATTCACCGGGTCGGCATAGTTCTGCTCGATCGTTTCATAGACCTGGGTGAACTGTTTGAAACTATCGCGGACGTCGGAGTCGGTGCTCGGCGTGGCTGCCGGGCTGATGCGCTGCGCGAACAGCATTCCCAGCAAACCGAACGTAGCCAGGACAAAAACTATCAGGAACAGAGAACGACGAGAACTACGGGCCATGTGTTGAAAACCTCAGTTTCGAAAACTCGGTTCGAAAAATTCGGGCAGAGACGCGAGCGATCCAGCCACCCCATCTGAGCGCAGTATAGCATGCAAAAGCGCCTGTTTAGTTGGATGCAGAAACCCGCTGGGGGTTACGCCCGAGCGACATCTTTTGGGGGTTGGAGGCCGTCTTAAATCCTTCCAAAACATCAAGAAAATCTCGAGCGCGACGTTCCCTTGCGCAACAGCCACGCAAAATGCAGATCCCTCCGCTTCGGCTTGGGTCAAGGTTGAGACGACAATTCACGACGCGCCGGGGCCCTTGCAAAACCACTCGCAAGCGGTACAATTCGGGCCATTCAAAAGATACGTGTCGAAAATACTCGTGGAGGAACGGAGCATGAGATTCTATCGTCTCGCATTTGCGCTCAGCGTAATGAGTTTTGCAATCCTGACCTCAGGGTGTGAGTCAACCGAGAATAAGCCGTCCGAAAAGCCAGCAGCGACCGCACCGCCGCAGAGTACGACGCCGGTGCTTTACACCGGTCAGGAGGCCTTCAATCGAATGATGGGTCTAGCCTTGAAGTGGTCAGCCGATGCCCAGCCGGCGCGGTTGGAATCCGTTTTTACCCCGGAAACCACGGGCCAGGACGGAAAATCGGCCGTCTGGCGAGGATACTTCGCCTCGCCCAGTCGCCGCGCCACCAAGACCATCGTTTGCTCGGGAAGCCGTCGGCCGGATGCGCCTCCGTTCGGAGTGTCAGCCGAGGGAAATGAAGGTCCCTACAATGCTGCAGCCGCTAACCTTGCCTTTTTGCCCTTGTTGCTGAAAAGCGATACCGATAAGGCATTCGCCATCGCGCAGCAACACGGCGGCGATGCCATCCTTAAGAAGGATGCCCAGCAGCCCATCATGTACGTGTTGCTCAAGGACCCGAAGGCGAGCGTGCCCGTCTGGTATGTCATTTACGGCACCAGCGAGACCGACCGGAAGGGCATTGGTGTGATCAACGCCACCACCGGCGCTTTCGTGAGGGCCAGTAAGTGAGCAACCGGAGATCTCACTCATCCCACAGCTTCAAAAAACGTGGTAGACGAAATGGGCAAACAGAACCGCCAGCAACAAACCACCGATGCCACAAACCCAGAAGAGAAAATGCTCGGTCAACTTGGGGGAGTTGATTTCCTTCTTGTCCATTTTCTTGTCGCGGGGAAGTTCGACCATAAGTGGAGCATACTCCCGACGTCGGTTGAGGGGCAGGCTCAGAAGAAGCGGGTGATGCCCTCTTCGAGGACGACCACTTTGTCCTTCACCCCAGCCGCCGTCGCTTCTTGCTCCAGCAATTGAAGCGGCTCTTCAATGGGCTCATGCGACAGACGGAACGTCCCATAATGCATGGGCACCATCCAGCGCGATTTGAGATCGAGAAAGGCTTTGGTGGCGTCGGCGGGGCTGGTGTGCACGTTGCGGAATTGCTCGGGGTTGTAGGCGCCGATGGGCAGCAGAGCCAGTTCCGGCGACAAGCGGCGTCCAATCTCGCGAAAGCCGGCGAAGTAAGCGGTATCGCCGGCGTGATATACGGAGTGTTTGCCGCTGCGCAGCACGTAGCCGCCGTAACCGCGGTGCGAATCCTTAATGATGCGGGCTCCCCAATGGCGCGAGGGGACGTGAGTGATGTCGAGCGTGCCGTGGCGGTGAGCGTTCCACCACTCCAATTCAACAATTTCTTCGAAGCCGAGATCCGCCACCAGATCGAACAGGTGGTGCGGGACGACCAGCGTCGGCGCGGCGCCGGTCTGGCGCCGGGTTTGGCGCGCAATGGTCCGCAGCGACTGGCGATGCAGATGGTCGAAGTGAGCGTGCGTCACCAGGACGACATCCATCGGAGGCAGGTCGCGCAGGTTCAACCCCGGCTTACGCAGACGTTTCAGAATGAACAGCCAGCGCGCGAAGTTGGGATCGATGACGACGTTCTGTCCGCCAATCTGCAGGAAGAAGCTGGAATGCCCAATGAAGGTGACGCCGAACTCGCCGTTCGAAACCAGTTTCGGTTTGTGAGTCTCACCCGTGCGCGGCGTTACCGCGGAGTGCCGCACCAGGCGTGTGAACTGACTCGCGCGCTTGCGCAAAGCGGGATTTTTCAATGAGGACTGTAACATCACTTCGACCAGTATGATTCGACCAGCCCGCTGCCAACTCCAACTATTGACACCTTATTCGCTTTCTTCGCTCAAGTCTCTAGTTATTATAGATGTTCTGGAACCCGGTATCGAAACGCGGCCGGCCATGTTCTTCGGATTGGCGTATTTTTTAGAGATTGTGTGGTGGCGGGGCTCTGCCCCGCCCCCTGCCAGCCGTCTAGTTTTCCTTCACCGTCGCCGTGCCGGTCGTATTTATAATCCAATTTACAATCCAAAGTTATAATCCAAAGCCTAGACAAAATACCTTGGGAGGAGTCAACGCCGATGCGCGTCGCTTTTCTTGGCATGGGAATTATGGGACGGTCGATGGCCGCCAACCTGGTCAAAGCCGGACACGAGGTCGCAGTCTGGAACCGAAGTGGTAGCAAGGACGTGGAAGGAGCGCGCAGCGCGGCTTCTCCCGCGGATGCGGCGACGGGCGCGGAAGTGGTGTGGATGTGCGTCTCCGACACCAAGGCGGTCGAGGGCGTGTTGTTTGGCCCGGGCGGCGTCGAGCAGGCTCTGACCGCGGGCATGATTATCGCCGATTCGAGCACCATTTCGCCGTCCGCCACGCGACGCTTCGCGGAGCGCGTGAAGGTGCGCGGTGTCGATTATGTCGACGCGCCGATGACCGGCTCAAAGGTCGCCGCCGAAGCTGGAAACCTGATTTTTATGGCGGGAGGCGACGACGCTGTGCTGGCTCGCTTGCAGCCGCTTTTTCAGGCGATGGGCAAGCAGGTGTTCCGCATGGGTGAAACCAGCAAAGGGCAAGCCACCAAGCTGGTCATGAATCTGCAGATCGCGCTCATCTTCGAAGGTTTTGCCGAGGCGCTCACGCTGGCCGCCAAGCTGGGTGTGGACGTGGAAAAACTGCTGCCGCTGGTTCAGGCTTCCATGGTGCGCTCAGGAGTGGTGGACTACAAAGCTCCATTCATTTTGAAGCGCGACTTCTCGCCCAATTTTCCGCTGCGGCTCATGTTGAAAGACATCCGCTTGGCGCTCGACGCCGCCAAAGAGGCGCGGGTGCGCCTGCCCGGACTCGAAGCGGTGGAAGAGGTCTACGACGTCGCGGCCGAAGAAGGGCAGCAGGATCTGGACTATGCTTCAACGCTCACGCTTCTGGAAAAATGGGCGGGGGTGGAAGTGAAAGGCAGCAGCGCCGCGTAGCCCCGAATCCGCTTTCGTCGCTCCTTCGGTGCTATTTTTTAGCGCTACTTCTTGGCAAACGAGCGGATTAAGTTCACCATGTTCCAGACTTCTTCGTCCTTGGCGCGGTTGTCCTCGGGCGGCATATCGTCGCCCTTGCCATTCCTGGTAATGTAGAAAAGTTCGCCGTCGGTACGGTTTTTCAACGTGTCTGGATTGGTGAAGTCGGGCATGTTCTTGTAGTCCGACCCCATATCGCCCTTGCCGTCGCCCTTCTCGCCATGACACATCGCACAGTCGATGCCATACATCTTCTTGCCCTTGGCGATCGATTCTGCGGTGGGCTTCACGGGATTTTCCCTGGCGGCAGCCTCGGGCGGAATTTTATATTCGGAAGCTTTTGCCGGGGGCTGATCCTTCTGCGCCCACAATGCCAAGGCAACAGACAGCAATCCTAGAAGCACAACTTTGTTTTTCAGCGCACACCTCCTGCTCCGGAGCACGTGAAACGCTCAACGATACTCCGACAAGCAAGAACGTGCACGCGAAAATTGCACGGCGTAAGACTCTAACTTCTCCACGAAGGGGAAGGGCACGAGTTCACTCGTGCCGTTAAGTCGTTGAAAATGTATCCGCGCTTTAGCGCCTGAGGTGCGCTCTCGTGCCCTTACCATCCGTGAAGTAAACGCCCAAACGATCCAGCTATCGGGCGCAGCCGCGCCACCCAGATCGAGCGCGAGATCGAGCCCTTGAACGGCTTCACAAGTCTTTCGACCTGCCTCGCATTACGCTCGTAACCCCTTTAACCAGCGAGGATTACAGAAGTATTACAAAGTAGTGCGCGGACTTTTGCTATTGTCTAGTTCGGACCTCATGAAAAGGTTGGGGAGAGAAAAACGATGAGCCAGACAACCAGGGAGACGATGAGCGAAGCGGCAACCCAGGCTATGAACGAAGCGGGAGACGGCATCAATCGCAAAGAGCGGACGAGCCGTGACGGCTTCAACTGGGTCACCGGAATCGCCATGGGCCTGTTTCATGTGGGCGCAATCGCGGCGCTATTTTTCTTTACCTGGAAAGCATTTTTTGTCGCCATCTTCTTGTGGTGGGTATCGGGCAGCCTCGGCATCGGAATGAGCTATCACCGGCTCCTCACGCATCGCGGATACAAGACACCGAAGTGGGTGGAATATTTCCTGACCTGGTGCGCAACGCTGGCGCTCGAAGGCGGACCAATTTTCTGGGTGGCGACGCATCGCATTCACCATCAGTTTTCCGACGAGAACGGCGACCCGCATTCGCCCGTCGATGGCAAGTGGTGGGCGCACATGGGCTGGATCCTGACCGGCAAGTCCATGCATCACGACACCACCACCCTCGCCCGCTACGTCCCCGACCTGACGAAAGATAAAGTTCACGTCTGGCTCACCAAGTATCACTGGACCTCAAACGTTATTCTGGGCGTCATTCTTTTTGCCATCGGCGGATTGCCCTGGCTACTGTGGGGCGTGTTCGCCCGCGTGGTGGTCGGACTGCATGCCACCTGGATGGTGAACTCGGTCACCCACCTGTGGGGAACGCGGCGCTTCGCCACCAAGGATCTTTCCACCAACAACCTGCTGGTGGCTCTCGTGACCTTTGGTGAAGGCTGGCACAACAATCATCATGCGCATCCGGTCTCCGCGCGGCACGGCTTGCGCTGGTATGAGATCGACATGAACTGGTACGGCATCTGGGCGTTGAAAAAACTGGGACTGGCACGGCACGTGTATAAGGTCAAGATCGATAACCTGCCGCCCAAACCGGCCCTGGTTCGGGATCTGAAGGCCGCTGGGGCAATGGCGGCTGCTGCGGGCAACGACTAAACAGCAGGTCGCAGGTCTTAGGTGTCAGGTCTCAGGAAAGGCTCTCGAACCGCCCACCGTGGTCGGCGTCGGGAGCCTTCATGGTGTAATCGCCGCGTTACGTAAGCTATCCGACTCCTCTCCCGGCCTGGCCTTCCGCGTGATGGGATCAGACGCGGAGCGTTGGCAGAACCGCTACCGCTTCTCGAACGTGTACACATTCTGGCCGCCATCAAGCACAAGCGTCCGTCCGTCATTCACTACTTGCAAGCGAACCCCGCCCACCCACGGCGGGCCGGTCAGCACCACAAGGAAGCCTCCGTTGGGCTGCTCTTCGACTCCCAAGGCGCTGCTCCAGCTTTCAAATTCAGCGCGATATTCGCCATTGTTCCCTCGTACAGCCAGCGGTCCCAGCTCGCGACTATCGTACTCGCCCACGATTTTTTCCAGCCGGGCAAGCGAGGTGGCATCAGTCTTCACGCGAGCCAGCCTTCCCGCCACGGCCTCCCTCTCAGATTGCGCGCCTGCTGCGATCATCTTCTCCGCTTTTGGCGGCGCGTCAAAAAGCAACTCGAATACCTTCGCGCGAGCCGCTGCAAGAAATAAATTGGCGGCACGCAAATTCGTCAGCACGACTGCGCCCATCCCCTCCTTGGGTAGGAAATATAGATCGGCCGAGAATCCTAGCGTATTGCCACCGTGACTGAGAACATCCAGCCCTTCTTCGTCGCTCCGCAGCAAGCCCAGCCCATAGGTCATCTTCTCGTTGATCTTGATTCCGCCGCTCCATCGTGCCTGTACCGCCTCTTCCGGAAGGAACTCGTGTCCGTTAGGCAGCTTGCCCCCGTTTAGTTCAAGCAGAAGGTACTGGGCCATGTCGATCACCGTTGACCATGCCGCACCGGACGGTGCAGTGCCATTCACGAACCCCTCCATCACCGGGTCTAGTAAAACGCTTTTGCCCTCGAAGTCGATGGAATGAGGAGAGGCTGCCGCTTCACTTCCGGGTGCATCGAACGTGGTCCTGCTCATCCCGAGCGGGTCAACTACGAGTTCACGCATGGCCCGCCGGTACGCATCGTCCAGCGAACCTTGCCGCCGAAAGCTACGAGCCGCGGCGTAGCCGCCCGCAGCAACCAGATAATTGGAGTATTGAAAGGTTTCCCCGAAGCCGGTTGTCGGTTTCATCTCCTTCATCTCGGCTAGCCGCCGCTCGGCCGTGACTCCTTTGAACTTGAAAACGAGATCAAGATCGCGTCGCGGCATTCCGGTGGAGGCGGACACGGTGTGCCGCATCTGCAACCTGCTTGTCAATTCGCTATCCGCCAGCGCGAAATCGGGCAGAAGTCTCGTGACCGGCGTGGACCACTCGAAATTCCCCGCCGCTACCAGTCGCGCCATCATCAGGGTCGTAAGCGGCTTCGTTGACGACCCGATCATGAACTGTGTTTCTGGTCGAACCTGTTCGTTTGAACCGATTCGGCGGAGTCCTAAGCCTTCCGCGAAAACGATGCGCCCCCCTTGCACAACAGCGATTGCCGCGCCGGGGACGTGCATTTGCTCCATGGCGCTGCGAAGGAAACTCACCATCTCCGTACTCATCTTCGGTTCCCAGGTCCGGCGCTGCGAGCCGGCAAGGCTCTTGGCGGTGAGACCTTCCGGTTTCCAGTTCTCCATCAATTCGCTGATTTGCGCACCCCGGCGGCTCAGCGAACCTTTCGACCCAAGAATTAAAGTGAGGTAGGCCCTGTCTCGCAGGGTGCGCAGAATGGCTACCGCACTTCGTGATTCGGCAGCGGGGACGCTATACACGATTTGAGAGATCGCGTCCCACCCGCTGCTCCCCGGCATTTCAACTTTCTGGAGCACCGGGAAATCAAAGCTGCTGTCGAAGAGCCGCCATGCCGACCCTGCGGTCTCTTCCGGCGTCCCCCTGATTGGACCTGTAGCGAATGTAACGTGGAGGTCTCCCTCGGGACTGACAACCGTCAACAGGGGTCGCGCCTCTTGTCCGAGCGACCATCCAGAAGGCAGTGGCGTAGCGGCAGACGAGCCGGGGAGGACAATGCGAATTCCGTTCGGAGATGACTTTTCCATACGGTCTGCCGCTCTCCCGATTTCGAAGCGAGCTTACCACAGTAGTTCCGAAGTGTGCCGATCATGAGCGTCCTATGCCTGCGCATATTTCAAGTATGTGCAGGTCGGGTTCTTAGTGGCTATGATGTGGCTTCTCTGTGTCATCGCCCGACCGTTAGCGATTGTCTCAGGTGGCGAAACATCGCGATTCCACTCACAACCTCAGAAGACCTTCTACCCAAGACCTGACACCTGACACCCGTCCCGCTACAATCTCCCTGTGCGGATCATCAGCCGTCAGAAGGCGATTTATTTTTTCCTCTCTCTTGGCGTTTGCCTGGCCGCGTTGGCGGTCGCGGTCGGCAGCGGCTGGACCATCCTCAACTGGCGCGAGGGGGTCAGAGTTTTTCTGGGTATCATTTTCTTCGGCGCCATCGCCGCCGGTCTGGTCCTCAATACCATTTTTCTAGTCCGCGAAATTCGCCGCAACGAGCAGCATGACAGCTTCATCAACGCGGTCACTCATGAGTTGAAGACCCCGATCGCGTCCATCCAGCTCTATCTTCAAACTTTGCAGAGACTCGAGGTGGGAGAAGCGCAGCGGCGGCAGTTCTATGAGCTGATGCTGCTCGATACCGAGCGCCTGCTGCACACCGTGGAACAGGTCTTGAAAGCGGGAGAAGCTGTGCACAAGAAAGGCCCGGTGCTGCGCCTGCCGCTGGAATTCAACACGCTGGTGCGCGAGTGTGTCGAACTGGCGCGGGCGCGCCATCATCTGCAGGCGAACGATCTCGATTATCGCGATTCTTTATCCTCATCCTCATCCACATCCACGCCGAACGGCGGCGGAGCCTGCGTGCTGGGCGATCCCGAGGAGTTGCGCACCGCGGTTTCGAACCTCCTCGACAACGCGGTCAAGTACTCGCCCGATGGCGTGCACATCTCGGTGGAGCTGGAAGCGCCGGATGAGGAGCGGCTGGTGCTCCGGGTGCGCGATCGCGGCGTGGGGATTCCCGAGCAGGAACTGAAACGTATCTTCAAGCGCTTTTATCGGGTGTCGCAGCGCTCGCTCTCGCAAGCGAAGGGCACCGGCCTCGGATTGTTCATCGTGCGCTCGATCGCGCGCAAGCACGGCGGCCGGGTGTTCGCCGAAAGCGAAGGTGCGGGCAAGGGAACCACTGTGACCCTGGAATTGCCCCGGAGAATCGCATGAGCCGGGTGCTGGTGGTGGAGGACGAGGCGCATCTGGCGCAGGGCCTGCGCTTCAACCTGCAAGCTGAAGGCCACGCGGTGGAAGTTGCCGGGGATGGCGAGACGGCTCTGGAAAGGCTGGTCGAAAAAAAAGAGCGCTTCGACGCGGTGGTTCTGGACGTGATGCTGCCGGGCAAGAGCGGCTTCGATGTCGCGGCCCTGCTGCGCGAGAAAAAAAACTATGTGCCGATTCTGATGCTGACCGCGCGCGGCCGCCCGGAAGATGTGCTGCAGGGATTCGCGGCGGGAGCGGATGATTATTTGCCGAAACCGTTTGAGCTGGCGATTTTGATCGCGCGGCTGGAGAGCTTGCTGCGGCGCAGTGTATGGATGAAGGACGTCGACCCAGTGGGCGATGGCGCTGGCGCTGGCAACGACGGTGACAAACCCCGTCCGGCGCCCTCCGGCGAGCGGAGAGCTGGCGGCGATACATTCAGTTTTGCCGGCAAGACCATCGACTTCGAAGAACTAGAACTGCGCACCCTGGGCAACACCATCCATCTGACGGTGATGGAGGCGGAGTTTCTGCGCTATCTGGTGCGGAGCGAAGGTCGCGTGGTTTCGCGCCGGGCGATTCTTGAAGATGTCTGGGGATTACGCGAAGACACCGACACGCGCGCCATCGACAACTTCATGGTGCGGCTGCGGCGCTACATTGAAGAGGATCCATCGCGCCCCAAGCATTTGCAAACCGTGCGCGGCGTTGGGTATCGGTTCGTGGCGGAACCGGAATAAGGCGAGTTGGTGGCGAGTTGGATTAGACCGGCGCGAGCTGTTTCGCGACGCTCGCCGGTACGAGGAATCCAAACCAGATGAGTTCCCGGATTTCCCGCAAGTGTTTGGCAACGACCTCCGGCATAGCCAGTTTTTCTTCGCGACATATATGTTCGAATATCTGCTGCAGGGTGCGCTCCCCGTCCATAAGCGCGACCAGTCGCAAAAGCAGAGGGCTCGCCTCGCTGTAGCCATATTTCAGTCCCCGGGAACAGTTGAGTTCTGATTCCGTAACCTCCCAATGACCCTTCTCCAAACGCGCTTTCTGAATCATCCCGACATCAGCCGAAACCATGAGCTTTTCTTCCAGCAGGAGAGCGTCGCTGCGGTTGCTAAGGTGTATCCGAGCATCGAAAATCGCGGCGAGGCTCTCCCCATAAGGTTCAGACTGATCCTCCGGCGCTTCATCGAACCACAGAAAATTAGGACGCCTGCTGCAGCGCCTCATGGTGAGCAGACCAGTCCCAACGCTCACAACCTTCCTTTGCTGGAAACTCCTGAGGCCTTCCTGGCGTAAAGCTTCGGCGTCGAAGTCTGGGCTCCCGAAATTTGGGTTCTCTTTGACGTTGACGTCTGCAACCCAGTCCGTCACGTACACCTCCGCCGTTCGAGAGTACATTCGCATTCCCCAGACGTCACAGCCTGTGCCCGAAAACGATTTCGTAAGCTTGGTCGTCCAATCTTCCCCTTCCAGCTCGAGCCATTCAAACATCATGTGAAAATAGCCATCTTCCTGAAGCAATTGCGAGACGTCCCGCGCCAGCTTGATGCAGAACTCATCTCCTTCCTGACCTGAGTATTTAAACCTGAGTTGGCCTGCGAACGCCCTCGAAACGGGGCAGATCATAAAAGGCGGATTGCACACGATCAGGTCGAATCGCCGGTCGCGAACAGGCGCAATCAGACTACCCTCGAGGCAGGTGACGTTCCGCAGACCATTCCATCGACAGTTGAAATCCGCGAACTTTACCGCCGTTGGGTTGAGATCAACGGCATGAACGTGTTCGCTTTGTTGCGCCACCAGCGCGGCCAGGAAGCCGCAACCTGTGCCCAGATCGAGACTGGTGCGCACGGGACGGCGAACCATGAGATGTGCGACATCCAAAGAAGAGCCCGAGATTGGCATCAGGGCATTCTCCGGTTGAGTCTCCCGGGTAAGTAGATCGATTGCGAAAAGTAAATCCTGATAGGGCTGAATCACTACATTCGCGCGGACATTTTCTCCGTCCGTCTGGATGAAGCCAGCACCCGCCAGTTCCTCGACCGTCAGCGGATGAAGTGCCGCGCCAACATTCTCTGCGCTAACGGGTTCGGCTAAGTGAAAAAGGCGAAGCAGGGTATTCAGTTGGGTTGGCGGCGATTCGGCCGGAAGGTGCAGTGGCACGTCGGGAAACTTGGGAGCGATTCCCGCTTCACAATAGCCGCTCTCTTTCAGGATCTGTCTTAGCTGTTGGAGAGCGCTTGAATCGGCATCCGGCCATGTTCTCATACTTTCCTTCGTCCCTCCTCACTGTGCCGCGCAAAGCAAATTGCGTGCGAATTCCGCTAACTGCCGCGCAAACTGCTATTTCGCTTCTGCCCCTAAGAACGGCTGTCATTGTCCGCCCCCTCCCGATTCGCGTCAACGGGAAACGATTTCCGGTGGCGGCTCAGTTTCGATTGTTTTGAAAGGGCACGACGTCACAGCTTGCGGGAAAACTACTTCGTGTGGTGACGGGGCTCAGCCCCGTATCAGTGTAGAGACGGGGCTTGCCCCGTCTGGGATCACCGGATGACCCTGGTTCTGCAGGTCATGGTTATGCGGTTTAGTGCTGCTTGGCGGAAGAGCTGGCGGCGAGTTCGCGGAAGAGGCCCAGCAAAGCTGCGGTTGTTTCTTGATTGGAGAGATTTTCGAGCGCGACCGTGGCGGTGAAGTGCGGCGAAGTGGAGTTGAAGCGAACGCCGACGAAATCCTTGTCGCGCCAGGAGGCCAGCGCATTGACCACCGGGCTGAGTTCGACCGGCCAATCTTCCTTTGTGGTGAGAACGACCGGGCCCGGGCGGCTGATCGTCCAGGCGCGCGTGCCTTTTGAGATTTTCTCCACCGAGCTTTTCGCTCCCGAGTGGCCCGACCAGCGATGACGAATAATGTCGAGATGAAAGCCCGGCGGAAATCCCATGTTGGCTTCGAAGGTGAGTGTTTCCTGCTGCTGGCGCCAGCGGCTCAGGGCCCACTGTACAGGAAGCGGACGAGGCAGCAGACGGATGGTCAGCCGCGCGTCTTCAAACCAGCGCGAGGAAAGATTCAGCGTGGCCTTCAGACGCGAACTGCTGGCCTGCCATCGCAGATCGACGACGCTGCCTTTTCCCAGGCATGCCGCCTGCACCCACTGCAGCACGTTGCTGGCGCGCCGCCGGTTGTATCGGACAAACCAGGCGTACCACAGAAAAGAGAGCGCGAGCGCTGCGACAACGTCGATGAGAATGAAACGCCCCACGGTGCCTCTCTGGGGAGAAATCGTACTTCTAATAGATGCAACCGCGCAAGGGGAGGAAACGGAAAAAACCTGCCGCGCATGGATGCCCCCTACCCCGCCGCTGCAATCCCGCTACAATGGCGGCGTGCCGTTCCGAATCCGACAATTCGAGAAAGCCGATTTCGACACGCTGTGGCGCATTGACCAGGCTTGCTTCGATCCGCGATTGGCCTACTCGCAACCCGAGATGGCCTTCTATATGCGCCGGCCGGGTTCGTTTACCCTGGTGGCCGAAGCCGAAGGCACTGAGGTTCCCGGCAACGGCAGCGCTGTGGTTCGCGGTTCCAACATTCTAGGCTTTATTGTGGCGGAGACGCGGCGGAAGACTGGGCACATTATCACCATCGATGTGGTTGCGGGCGCGCGACGGGAAGGCGTCGGGTCGGCTCTGCTGCGGGCCGCGGAAGATCGGTTGTTGCATGCGGGCGCGCTCGCCGTGGAGCTGGAGACACCGATGAATAATGACGCCGCAATCCGTTTCTACAAACAGAAAGGCTACTTCGTGGAAAAGACGGTCGCGGGCTACTATGCAAACCACCTGGATGCGCTGGTTATGATGAAAGAGCTGGCGCGATCGCCGGTGGGCTGAGCGCGTTTGTGAATTTTGGGTAGAGACGCGGCTTGCCGCGTCTCCGGCAGCGCCCGGGACGCTGCCAGCGGAGACGGAGCAAGCTGTGTTTCTGCAGAAAGGACTCGATGAAAATTGCGATCCAGGGAGAACTCGGTT
Organism: uncultured Acidobacteriaceae bacterium; assembly: GCA_963747545.1. GTDB lineage: Bacteria > Acidobacteriota > Terriglobia > Terriglobales > Acidobacteriaceae > Acidiflorens. Next base: position 364,951 of record CAVVFQ010000008.1, read on the forward strand.
CTTTCAGCCACGAAGCAGCCGAAGCAATGCTGCCGCGCGCGTCGGTAGTCCCGTGCGCGCGTTCGCTGGAGGTCTTCGACCGAGTCAAGCGGGGCGCGGTGGACGGCGCCGTCATCCCAATCGAGAACTCGCTCGCCGGTTCGGTCGCCGAACATTTCGATCTTCTGCTCAGCCGCGACGTTCACATCGTGCGCGAGTTTCGCCTGCGCATCGTGCACAACCTGATCGCTATGCCGGGCACCAGGCTTGCAGACGTCCGCCGCGTGTTCTCGCATCCCGTAGCCCTCGATCAGTGCCGCGACCTCTTTGCCCGGAATCCGAAGCTGGAGCCGGTGCCCTTCTACGACACCGCGGGAAGCGTGAAGCACGTGATCGCGGAAGGTTTGCGCGATGCGGCGGGCATCGCCAGCCGGCGCGCGGCCGAAGTTTACAAAGGAAAGATTCTCAAGGCCGGGATCGAGGATGACAAGAAGAACTTCACCCGCTTCTTCCAGATTAAGCGGGGAAAGCCGCGGGCAACTCGCCCCGCCGATAAAACTTCTCTAGCCTTCAGCGTGAGGAACATCCCAGGCGCGCTGTTCAAGGCGCTCAGCGTGTTCGCGCTGCGCGACATCAGCTTGAGCAAGATCGAATCGCGGCCCATGCGCGGCCGTCCCTGGGAATACGTGTTTTTTGTGGACTTGCTCCGCGGCGACGATGAAGCCCTGCGCAATGCCCTGCGCCATCTGGGCGAGATCTCGGATCTGGTCAAGGTGCTGGGGATTTATTCGGAAGCGTGAGCCGAAATTCTGGCGGCGGTGTAAAGCATGCGAGGTCGAGGTGTACCCGCTTGGTCGCGTCGTCGTGAGAGGGCAGTTGAGACTGAAAGTAGGGGAGTCTGGCTGCGTCCTGAGATAGTCTTTGCCAACGATCCGGTCCGCCGCACTTGACGCGTGAATGTGTAAATGTCATGAACGAAAAAGGACGGAGTTTGCGCACATTGCCTGGCGCTGGCCCCCCCAGCATAATTGCGCAACCTGGTGGGCAAGACACCTGCGCTGCTTGCGGCATAACATATGCCGCAATTAGAAAGGGGAGGGCCAGAAGGCGTGGAATGTACATAGAACCTTCCTCATCCAGCGGACATTATATCTCTCATGCCGTGGCTCTCGGAACGGGAACCGTATAGGAATGTGGTTTGTCGGATGGAATGCAGTCGCGGCGATTTTGAACCGCCGCGAGGTTTTGACGAATCACAATCCAATCCCCGGCTCTCTCGACTGAGCCCACCGCCGCCGACCGCAATCAAAACGCGAATCGAGCACCCACCGTCGGAGCACAGTTGTTGTCGGACAAATACGGCACGCCCGGGCCATGAGGAATGGCGATAGCCAGGCCGCCCGTCACCCAGGAATACGCAAGTCCGGCATAACCGTCGAAACGCTTGGTGAAATGATGATCGATGTAGAACGACCCTTCGTTGAGGGTGCCCGCGCAGGATGCGCGGAAACCGGCTGTGGGCGAGCAGGCCGGCGGTAGACGGAAGTCATTCTGCCGCTGTTGATACCAGGCGAAAGTGAAGTCGGTTTTGCGGCGGTAGGTGTACTTCGCACCCGTCCACCAGATGTTCACCAACTTCTCGGTGTCTAGATTATTGTCTTCGACCCCGCTCATGATGTAACCGCCCTCGTCCGACGCGCCCACGCCCAGCGGGTTCGCCGGGTTGTTCTGCCAGATGTATTCGTAGCCGGCGAAAAACTTGAACGGGTCCCACACGTACTTGGCAGCGAACATAACTGCGTTGTTTTCGGTCACGATGCCATAGACGGTGTTGTCCGTCGAGATCAGATTGGGGCCGAGGCCGTCGCCGCCGTTGATGGGGGTGGTATCGATGCTGTCAGTGAGCGACTGCGTAAACCCCAGATGCGGCGTCGCCGGACTCTGCGGCCCCAGCAATGGGTTCAATACGCTGATCGCCTGGTTGTAATGCTGGAAGACGGCGTCGGCGGAGAACTTGCCCCTATCTGGGCCGATGGTTCCGCCGAGGTCGAACCCCCAGGCGTTGTTGTGCGCGGATTGCGGAATGCAGGAGGTCGCGGTCCATAGGCTCCCTGCGGCTGCTGCGGGGTCGTAGCAGCCGGCGGACCCATCGGCGAATTTATACATCGCGCCGAAATGGACTGGGCCAACGGTGAGGCGATACTTCAGCGCGTCGTCCCAACGAGAGTCTTCGGTGTCGCCGCCGCCGGCCATCGTGCCGTTATACCCGATGTACGAAAAGGCATAGGCGCCTTGGGCCGGATCGTACTGGAGCATCGCATCGGTGCCCAGCGAGCGCTGCCGACCGAAGGTCAGCGTGCCGAAAATCTTGGACGATACACCGCCATAGTATTCGTCATTGAAGGGTTGGCCCGCCCGCGCGCCGTCGATGGCATACGAATAGCTGGCTCGGGGAAGGCCATTGTTGACGATCTGGGTCTGCGACGCGTTGGCGAGCAAGCCGGACTGCGGATTGATGCCAGTCGAAGCGTTGAACACAACGAACCATCCCGGCAGAAACTCTTCCTTGCCCCTGACGCCAAAACCCGTCTGCTGCAGGTTGTTCGGTGCGACGACGAATCGATGTTGATAGCCGTTTCGGTTCACCAGAGATTCGCCTTCATAGTTATAGCCGCTTTCCGGTAACCCGTGGCTCACCCAGCCGGCGCCGATGTCATACGCACCGTACACCGTGATGCCGTGCCAGGTCAGCGTGCAATCGGTGGTGGCGAACTCGTGCCCGCTCGCGCAGGCGTCGGGGCTGCTCCGCTGCATCCTGATGTCGACCGTCGTGTCCTGGCCGGCCGCCAGGCTGACTCCCATGCGCGTTTCGTCGGCGAACCCTTGTTTTGCCGCTCGAATCTCGAAAAGCCCGGCAGGCAGGCCGGACGCCTGATAGCGCCCCGATCCGTCGGTTGTGACCGTGCGCGTTGCACCTGTATCGACGTTTTTGATCTTCATCGCGACATTGCGAAGGGCTGTGCCGTTTTGGTCCGTCACCACGCCGGAAAGGCTCGCTCCCGTTTGGGCCCACGCCGGGGACGCCCCCATCGCAAGACAGAGGACGAAGACAACGAGAAACCGGGCAGCATCGCGCATGGAGCCTCCAATTGAAGTGAGTGAATCACGGAGTGTATATAAAATACGGTTATGATGTCAAAATCTACACAGATGTAGACATTCATCCGTCAGTTCTGCATTAGACTGAGGCCGGAGCACAGCGTGTTGACCGTGCCCGGAGGCGGTTGTACGATTTCGTTCCGATGCCGAAGAAGGGTAAATCTCGACGGAATGGCGAAGACCTGCTGCAACTTCGGGACGCAGCGCTGCAGCTGGGCGTAAGCTTTCCCACCATCAAGCAGTGGATTTACAAGAAGAAGATCCGCAGCATCCAGACCGCGGGAGGACACCACCGGATTCCGCGCAGCGAGGTCGACAAACTGCTCTTCAGAACACGAGGCAGGACCGAGAGCGACCGGGAGCAGATTTTCCGCCGCGTCAGTGGACGCAATCAGTTAGTGGGACGCATCGATTCGGTGCGCATCAGCGGTCTGATGGCAGAGATAAAAATTTCCATCGGTGGCCAGCAAATCACATCGATCATCACCGCCACTTCCGCCCGCGAAATGCAACTCAAGGCAGGACAAACCGCAGCCGCCCTCATCAAGGCAACCGAGGTAATGATTCTTCGAGTCTGACGAAAAGAAGTGTGACATAAGAAGTGTGACATGAAAAATCGCCTGTTTCTTCCCGCCCTGCTCTTTATCCTGACGCTGCACTCTGCCCTCGCGTTGTGTCAGCAACTGACCATTCAAAACGAAACTGGAAAACAGACTGTCCTGTCACGGGCCGACATCGAGGCCTTGCCGCGCGTGAAGGTCACCACCGGCGCCTCCGGGACCTTTGAGGGCGTCCCACTAAAGGCCTTGCTCGAGCGAGCGGGGTTTTGGTTTGGAGAAGCCCTGAAGGGAAAACAGATGGCTTTGTGTTTGCTGGTGGAAGCTGCCGACGGCTATCGCGTGGTGATTGCCCTGCCCGAGATTGACCCCGCGTTCACCGACAAACAGATTGTTCTGGCTTTCCTGAAAGACGGCAAGCCGCTCGACGCCAAAGAGGGGCCATACCGCATCGTCATCCCCGATGAAAAACGAATGGCGCGATGGGTGAGGCAGGTGACGACGCTGAAAATTGTGGAGGTCGAGTGAAGAGGTGCAGTAAAGGCCGGTCAGTCCTTCTGAATCATCACCTCGGTCGCTTTGACCACAGCAGCGACGGTATCGCCCTTTTTCAGTTTGAGTTCGTCCGCGCTGCGGCGGGTGATGACACTCTCAATCAGATTGTCGCCGACGCGGACTACCACATGAGCCATGATATCGCCGAGCTGAATTTCTTCGATCTTACCGCGCAATTTGTTTCTCGCCGAAATTGTCATGCGGCCATTATAGATGCCGGGAGGTGAGGGCTGAGCGGTCAATGCGAAACGCACGCACCAAGTTCCTTTCATCACAATCTGCTGTGAGGCACTGCACTGCGCGCATGAAACCTTGCGGTTTAGCATGGAAAGCGGGACGACAAAGCGGCGGATTTGAAGCGCGCTTGGCTGCCCTTGAGTACCCGGAGCCGGAGTCCGGCCGGGTGCCACGTTACCGGAGTGAGCCCCGAAGCATTCCAAGCCTTGCAAAAGGCGAAAGAAGGTTTAGAATTCAACAACCTAGCCCGACAGTTTGCATCTTTTTGCCAGTTTAGTTCATCCAACGTTGAGTGAAAGACACTCAAGGACAAATACTCTAAGGACGAATAATGAGCGATCCTATCTCTTCCGAGCTCACCACCTACGAAACGACCGAGCGTTCGCTGCCCATTCTGCCGGTGCGCGATACGGTCCTGTTCCCCCATGCCGTCCTTCCGCTGACCGTGGGACGTGAAAGTTCTGTGCAGCTGATCAACTCACTCGGCGAAGACAAGACCATCGTCGTCGTGGCCCAGCGCGAGGCGCGCGTAGACACGCCGCAACCGACCGATCTCTACGCCATCGGAACTCTGGCGGTGGTGCACAAAGTCGTGAAGATGCCCAACCAGAGCCTGTTCGTATTTGCCGAAGGCCTGGAGCGCGTGCGGCTGGCCGATTTTGCCCAGCTTTCGCCCTTCATGCGCGCCCGCGTAACCACCATCCCGGAGACGATTCCGCCCAAGGATTCCGAGATTGAAGCCCTGCAGCGCAATGTGCTGACTTTGTTCCAGCAAATCGTAGCCGGTTCGCCCACGCTCTCCGATGAACTCTCGACGGTGGCGATGAACATTGAAGAGCCGGGACGGCTGGTGGACTTTATCGCGTCGTCGCTGCCCTCACTCTCCACATCGGACAAGCAAGAGACTCTGGAGACGAGCGACGTCCGCGTGCGTCTGGAAAAAATCAATCAGCATCTCGCCAAGGAACTCGAAGTCCAGCAACTGCGCAACAAGATTCAGTCGGAAGTCCAGGATCGCGTGCAGCAGACGCAGCGCGAATATTACCTGCGCGAACAGATGAAGGCGATCCAAAAGGAACTGGGCGAGCAGGACGAGGGCGCGCGCGACACCGAAGAGCTGAAACAAAAGATCGAGTCCGCGGGCATGCCCGACGATGTGAAGAAAGAAGCCCTCAAGGAACTCGGCCGACTGGCGCGCATGTCCCCCATGGCGGCGGATTATTCGGTCACCCGAAACTACATCGAGTGGCTGGCCGTGCTGCCCTGGGCGAAGACTTCGGGTGGGGAAATTGAAATCCTGAAGGCGAAAGAAATTCTCGATGCCGACCACTACGACTTGCAGAAAGTGAAAGACCGCATCCTCGACTACCTCTCTGTGCGGCGGCTAAAGCCCAGCATGAAAGGGCCGATTCTCTGTTTTGTCGGGCCTCCGGGCGTAGGCAAGACTTCGCTGGGAAAATCCATCGCCCGCGCGCTGGGACGCAAGTTCACCCGCCTGTCGCTCGGCGGAGTGCACGACGAAGCCGAAATTCGTGGCCACCGGCGCACCTACATCGGGGCCCTGCCCGGCCAGATCATTCAGGGAATCCGCCGCGCGGAGACCAAAGATCCGGTCTTCATGCTCGACGAAATCGACAAGGTAGGGCGCGACTTCCGTGGCGATCCCGCGTCGGCGCTGCTCGAAGCCCTCGATCCGGAGCAGAACGCCACCTTTCGCGACAACTATCTCGACGTAACTTTCGATCTCTCGAAAGTCCTGTTCATCACCACCGCCAACATGCTCGATCCGATTGCCGAGCCGTTGCGCGACCGCATGGAGATCATCGAACTGCAGGGCTACACCGAAGAAGAAAAGATTCACATCGCTTTCCAGTACCTGATTCCGCGCCAGATCGAGGAAAACGGAATCACCAAAGAGCAGATCGAATTTCCCGAAGAAGCGGTCAGCTACGTCATCCGCCATTACACGCGCGAGGCCGGGGTGCGGAACCTGGAACGCACCATCGGCACCATCTGCCGCAAGCAAGCCCGCCGGATCGCGGAAGGGAAGACCGAGAAGCTGGTCATCACCAAAGAGGTCGTGCAGGAATTTCTGGGCGGCATCAAAGTCCGCAGCGAAGGCGAAATCGCCGAGCGCACCAAGCGCGCGGGCGTGGTCGTAGGACTGGCGTGGACGCCCTCGGGCGGCGACGTTCTATTCGTTGAAGCCAACCAGATGAAAGGCAAAGGCGGCCTGACCATCACCGGTCAGATTCAGGACGTCATGCGCGAGTCGATGCAAGCCGGTTTAAGCTGGGTGCGCTCGAACGCCAAGCAATTGGGCATCGACGAAGAATTCTTCGCCAATCATGACATCCACATTCACGTGCCCGCGGGGGCCATCCCGAAAGACGGCCCTTCGGCCGGCGTCACCATTGTGACCGCGCTGGTATCGTTGTTGTCGGGCAAGCAAGTTCGTCCGCTCACCGCGATGACGGGCGAGATCACGCTGAGCGGCAACGTGCTCCCAGTCGGCGGCATCAAGGAGAAAGTGCTAGCCGCCAAACGCGCCGGTGTGCGTGACGTGATTCTCCCCGCCGAGAACAAAACCAACGTCGAGGAAGATCTGACGCCAGAACAGTTGCTGGGATTAACCACCCACTACGTGAAGACCATCGACGAGGTGCTGGAGTTCGCGCTGCCAAGCTCCTCGCGCCCGGCAGCCCGGGACGCCGAGGAGCGCGAGAAGGACCGCGAAAAGGTGCTGAGCCACTAAAAAAATTATAGTAGAGACGCGGCTTGCCGCGTCTCTCGCGGCAAGCCACGTACCTGTCCCGTCCGGCTAGGACTCGACCATCCTCGTTTTCCCTTGACATCCCCTAAAAACGAAAGTAAAAGTAAGCATTCGTAAGTTTCCGAATCCCGCGCACTCTCATTGCGTGAGGTCGTTCCTTCCAGGGAGAATGCTTTATGCCACGCAAAGCATCGACATCGCTACGGATTCCAGGCATCGCCTACGCCGCGACCCTAATCACCGTCCTGCTGCTCGCCCAGTCAATGGCCGGGCAGATCGGCGCTACCTTTTTCGTGTCGAAAACCGGCAGCAACGGCAATCCCGGCACCATCAGTTCCCCCTGGCTGACCATCCAGCACGCGGCGAATTCGGTCTCGGCAGGCGCGACCGTGTACGTATTCGGAGGCGTGTACAACGAGTCCGTGAACTTTCCCGCGTCAGGAACGGCGTCAGCGCCGATTACATTTCAGAGCTATCCCGGCCAGACCGCGGTGATCGACGGCGCCGGATTAACCGTGAACGGCACCCGCGGTCTGATCAACATCGTGGGCAAACGAAGCTACATCACCGTCAACGGATTTGAAATCCGCAATTACACCACCAGCAACGAGAACAACGTCCCCACCGGCGTCTGGATCACAGGCTCGGGCACGGGAGTCCGGATTCTGAACAATCGCGTGCACCACATCACCACCAAAGCGGAAGCCAACGGCAACGCTTTCGGCATCTCCGTCTACGGCACTTCGAAGACTCCCATCACGCAGTTGGTCATCAGCGGCAACGAAGTCTACGACCTGCGAACCGGCGAGAGCGAATCCGTGAACGTAGATGGAAACGTCACCTACTTCAAAATCACCAACAACCTGATTCACGACAATGACAACATCGGCATCGACGCGATTGGCTATGAAGGCGTAGGCCCCGTCGGCTACGACGAGGCGATGTACGGGGAAATCAGCGGTAACACGGTCTATAACATCAGCGGCATCACCAATCCCGGCGAGGGCTATGAATACGACGCCGACGGACTCTACTGTGACGGCTGCGCCTATGTCACGTTCGAGCGGAACGTGATCATACAGGTCGACTACGGCATCGAGACCACCAGCGAAAATCAAGTCTGTCAGGAAAACGGCACCGAGTGGTCCGGCCCCAACAATACCGGCACGGCCGCCCGAGGCAAGTTCCCGTGTTACGGCAGGTATGTGACCGTGCGCAACAACCTCTTCTACAATGCCAACGCCTGCGGTAACTCCATCGGCGGTTATGCGCCCGCGACCAAAAATGGCGGCCACAGCAATGGAGGAGGCAGCAGCTACCACGACGTCTTCGTCAATAACACTCTGTATAACAACGCCACGCAACCGGGCAACTATTCTGAAGGCGGCTCGACCGCCGAATTCCAGATTCAGAACCAGGTAGGCAACGCGCAAGGGGACATCTACGAAAACAACCTGGTCTACGCCGGCACATTCAATACCTGGATCTACAGCTACGCCCCGTTTTCGCCGGCCTACCCCGCGCCGCCCGCAACGCTCAATTGGAACCTCTACCACTCGTCCGCGGGTTACGTAGAAGGAACATCCATCTGGTGGGGGAACTTCAGCAGCTACCCGAGTTTTTCAAACTGGCAAGCCGCGAGCGGAGAAGATGCCAATTCCGTGAACGCAGATCCCCTCTTCGTCCATCTGGACGCCGCGCCGCCAAACTTTGACACCCTCCCTAATTCGCCGGCCGTCGGCGCCGGCAGCACCAGTCTCCCGTGCAGCGTGGGCTGGTGTGATCCCGAGGGCAGTTCCCCAGACTCCATCTACGGCCGCACGGATTTCATCGGGAATCCTAGGATTACCGGCTGGTGGCCGGGCCCGAGCATCGACATTGGCGCCTACCAAAACACGGGAGCCGCAAAGTACAACTCACTGATCGTGAAACTGACTGCGGGTAGACACACTCTATGGCCAGGGCAGTCGACCACGCTGACGGTCGCCGTGTCCGCCAATCCCGGAGGCGGTGGCGTGCCCAGTGGAACGGTGAATTTCATGCTCGGGTCAACTTCGCTCGCAAAGAGACCGCTCACGCCCACCAGCGCCACGGAATCTGCCGCAAGCCTGCCGCTCAATGCGTCACAGCTGGCGCCCGGCGCGAACACGATCACAGCCGTGTACTCGGGGAATTCGATCGCACCGTGCTGTCCGGTATCAGGACCGCCGGTTACGGTCTACGAAAGTTCAACCTCGGAGCCAATCACGGTAGTGAAGAAGAGCGGCTCAATCCAGGAAGTTGGCCTGTTGCAGTAGGGTCTGGCGCAAACGACCAGATCGCGATCACTGAGTGTCATCGCGATGTTACGCCAGTTAGCGTGCCCGGCTCGATTATTATGGTGCCATGGAATCGTTGCTTATTATTACGGGCACGATGGGAGCAGGTAAGACGAGTGTCCTGGGTGAAGCGTCGGATATCCTTGCACTGCAGGGTATTGCCCATGCGGCGATCGACTTGGACGCGCTCGGTCTTGCCCATCTTCCGTCTGCAGCAGGCAGCGATGGCGTGATGTACGGCAATCTTCGATCCGTCTGCGAAAACTATGCCTCCCTTGGCGTGAGACGACTCTTACTGGCGCGTGCAATTGAAGACCGGGCCGAACTAGAACTCTGTAGTGGCGTTGCTTCGGCCTCAACCGCGGTAGTCTGCCGTCTTACCGCCAGTATCGAAGCGATGGAGCAACGCGTCAGGCTGCGGGAATCGGGAGTTTCGCAGCGGGACTATGTTGCTCGCGTCGCGGAACTGAACACCATCCTTGAGCGTGCGCAATTAGAGAATTTCACCATCACAAACGAGAATCGCCCATTGACCGATGTTGCGCACGAATTGCTCGTCAAAGCTGGATGGATTTCAAGCTGACGGTTGCCGAGCGACTGCGTACCAACTGCCTCCAACAACCATGCCATCCTAAAATAGGCAAAATTTAAAAGCTTCAAAACCAGCTAAAAACGGCGTACAACTCGGAGCGGGAAATCAGGGCGCGGCCGACGCCCTTCATGCCGAGAGCGCGAGAAGGTGCTGAGCATCTAAGATAAAATTGTGGTAGAGACGCGGCTTGCCGCGTCTCTCGCGGCAGGGCCCAAACCAACTCCTGTCCAGCGTGTCATCCTGAGCGGAGCAGGGAACTTCACGAAGTGAAGTTCCCCGCGGAGTCGAAGAGCCTGCCCTGAGCGAAGCCGAAGGACCCCTACTCGCCCCCATTGCCCGTTCAAGGCACCATTTTTTCATCACAAACGCACTGTGACGTCCGTCACAGACAAATCCCAAGAACCATGCCATTCTAAAATGGGCAAAATTTAAAAGCCTCAAAACCGCCATCTAAGAACGGCGTACAACTCGGAGCGGGAAATCAGGGCGTGGCCACCGGCGACGCCCTTAGTTTTGGTGCGTGTTTTCCGGAGACCCCAAGTGAGCCACGAAACGAAATTGAAGTTGAGCAAGAAGCTGAGAATGAGGGTAACGACCCGGCGTATATGCGCCAAGACCCGTAACTCCCAATTCCAGAATACTTTACCAATAAGTCCTTTAAACTCAAAGACCTGGCAGATCCGACATCAACCAACACAATGATTCCAAAGCCCTTAGCAAGGTGGTACGGGGGGAGGGGGTACCCCAGCCGAAAAAAAGAAGAAGCCAGGAACCGGGAACTGAGAACCGAGAACCGAGAACTGAGAACTGAGAGCTGACAGCTGACAGCTAGAACAAGGAGCACAAATGCCGCTATACCCACCAAGCGTTCGTCGTTGCCAACATCTGAAAACCAACGGAATCCAGTGCGGATCGCCAGCCCTGCGCGACGAGACCCATTGTTACTACCACCGGCGCTGGAGCAAAAAAGGAATCCAGGAGTTCGTCGAAGGCCCCATCACCATCATGCCCACGCTAGAGGACGCGAATTCCATCCAGGCAGCATTGGCCGATGTGGTGCGCCTCCTCCGGCTCCAGGCACTGGATCACCGGACCGCCGCCCTGATGCTCTACGCCATGCAGACCGCATCCGCCAATCTGAAACACACCACCCTCAACCCCGAACCCACCCAGGTGGTGATCGATCCCGACTCCGTAGACCGCCGTCCGCTCGGGGCAACCGCCTGGTCGAAGGAGCACGGACGTGAGTACGATGAATTCGGCGTCGAGCAAGATGATGACACAATCATGAGGAACGAGGCCCTCCGCCTGGTGTGGCAGAAATTCGGACCGACCTGGAGAAATCAAATAAAACGGCGAGAAGGCGAAGAAGAACCAACGCGGCAAAGCTAAGCTGGCCACCGGGCGTCCAGACCGGCCACCCGGCGCTTGGCGATTCCTCGCAAAGAGACGACAATGGTTCCCGTCAACGACCCGTCAATGAAAGGAACCGCGGTGGCAGCCAGTCCGATTTTGAAGGCCATTCCGAAGCCGATTCCGAAGCCGATTCCGAAGCAAAGTCTGAGGCCTGCGAGCCCCAAACCGAAGCTCGGCCTGCGCGCCTGGATGGACCGCGTGCTGGTGGAGTGCGATCGGGCGGCCGCGGGGTTCGACGCCGATCCGGTGCATGATCTTCGCGTGGCTCTGCGGCGCTGCCGTTCTCTCGCCGACGGATTGATGGCGATCGATCCCGACTCTTCCTGGAAGGCCATGAAGAAGTCTGGGAAGAAGCTTTTCCAGGCGCTCGGTGAGTTGCGCGACATGCAAGTGATGCAGGAATGGATCGAAAAGCTCGGGGTCGCTGATAACCCGTCACGTGACCCGGTGGCGGCCGATCGTTCTTCGGCCGATCCAGCTTCGGCCGATCCGGTTGCGACCCGGCTGCTCGATTATGTGCACGGACGCGAAGCCGAATGCAAACAGCGCGCCTTCAAAGATCTCAATCAGTTTGACCGCAAGCAGTGGCGCCAGTGGTCGAGAACTCTGCCTCGTCGTGCGTCGCGGGTGCGTCCGGGGAGCGTCGTGTATCTGCATCTGGCGCTTGAAAAGTGGACAGCCGCCTATGATCTGCACAAACGCGCTCTGCGTACGCGGTCGCAGGTCAGTTGGCACGAACTGCGCATCGGCATCAAACGCTTCCGTTACACGGTGGAAAATTTTCTGCCCCGCCAGCATGCGGCGTGGGGCAGCGACCTGAAGGAACTGCAGGATCTGCTCGGCGAGGTGCATGATCTGGATGTGCTCTGGGCGCTGGCCGTCGAGGTGAATGCGTTTCCTGATATCGAACACCGCGAGCGCTGGCGCGAGAAGTTGAATGCGGAGCGCTCAAAGCGGATTGAGCGTTATCGCGAGAAGATGGTCGGCCGCGAGTCCCTGTGGCGCGCCTGGCGAACGGAGTTGCCGGCAGGCCCGCAATTGCGCGCAGCGGCAATGGCCCGTCTGCGAGCATGGGCCGGATATCAGGATCCTGATTTTGCGCATTCGCAGCGTGTGGCCCAACTGACGCTTCTTTTGTACGACGGGCTGAAGGACGCCGGTCTGCTGACAACAAGCGCGGAAAAGCTGGAGACGCCAGATTCGAAGGCGCCGGAGGTGGATGATGATTGGCGAGCCGTGCTGCAGGCGGCGGCACTCATGCATGACGTCGGCAAATCGAAGGGCGAGGAAAATCACCAGAAGACTTCGTTTCGGATGATCCGCGGGCTGGCGCGCCCCCTGGGTTGGAGCGCGCGAGAACTGGAACTGGCCGCCGTGGTGGCGCGCTATCATCGTGGAGCATTGCCGCGTCCGCAGGGAAAGACGATGCAACTGCTGGAATTGCCGGATCGGCGCATCGCCATGGAATTGGCCGGCATTTTGCGTCTGGCAAACGCGCTCGACCCGCGCAACAGCCACCGCAGTAAAGAAAACGGAAAGGAGAATGAAAACGCTCCGCCCATCGAGGTCAGTCTGCAAGACCGTTGCGTAGCTTTGCGAGTGGCCGGATACTCAGCGCTCGACGGCGCCGCCGAAGGCGTAGCCGCAGCCCGGCATTTATTGGAAACCGTGCTGCGTCGCCCCGTGCTGGTGCGAGCATTGAGACTGCATACCTCCCCGCCCATAAAAAGCGACCGCTTCTCTCCGGGAAAAGCTAGAAGCTAAGCGCCGATCTTCAGAATTCCGCCAGTTCCTTCATCGCCCGGAACAAGTCGCTGGCCTGGGGCAGGATCGCATCTTCGAGAATCGGCTGATAAGCGACGAACGTATCGGTAGCCGCGATTCGCTTCACCGGCGCATCGAGGTGATGGAACAGTTGATCGGCGATGCGGGCGGCGATTTCTGCGCCGTATCCCCAGCTCAGCGAGTCTTCGTAGGCAATCAAGGCGCGGTTGGTTTTTTTCACCGACGCGGCGATCGCCTCCCAGTCGAAAGGATTCAGACAGCGCAGGTCGATCAGTTCCACGCTGACGCGATGTTCGCGCTCCAGTTTTTGCGCCGCCTGCAGCGCGCGCGGAACCACCGCGCCGTAGGTGATGACGGTGAGGTCGGTTCCCGCCTGCACCGTCTTCGCTTTTCCGAACGGCACCATGTAATCGGGGCCGGGATAGGGCGCGCGCCCATAGGTTTCGCGGTAGAGTCGCTTGTGTTCGAGGAATAAAACCGGATCGTCGCAGCGAATCGCCGTGCGCAGCAGGCCCGCCGCGTCGAGTGCGTTCGAAGGGAACACGACGCGCAATCCCGGAGTATGGGTGAAGATGCTCTCGCCGCACTGCGAGTGGTAAACGGCGCCGCCCGTCAGATAACCGCCAATCGCCACGCGGATCACCACCGGCGCCGAGAAGGCGTTGTTCGAGCGCCAGCGGATGATCGGAAGTTCGTCGCGCAACTGCATCATCGCTGGCCAGATGTAATCGAAGAACTGGATCTCAACCACGGGCTTCAATCCGCGCGTGGCCATGCCGGTCGCGCGGCCGACGATGGCGGCTTCGGCCAGCGGAGAATTGAAAACGCGGTCAGCCCCGAACTCCATCTGCAATCCGGAGGTCAGCTTGAAGACTCCGCCCTTGCCCTTGATCAGCTTCTGCTTCAGATACTGTTCGCGGCTGGCGTCGGCCACGTCTTCGCCGAAGATGACGATGCGCTCATCCCTTCGCATCTCGTCACGCAGAGTGGTGTTGATCAGGTCCGCCATGGTTTTATTTTGCGAGGCGGGTTTCTTGCCGTCCGCAGTCGTCTCGGGAACGGCAATCGCGGGACGTGTTTCGAACGCCGCGGAGGTAGGATCGAGATCGGGCGAATACACGAAGTTGTAGATCGTTTCCGGCTGCGGCACTGCGGCTGCGAGCGCGCGGTCGGCGTCGGCCTGGACCTGTTCCTCGACTTCCTTCTCGATTTTGTTGATTCCTTTTTCGTCAAGGATTCCCTCCCGCAACAAAAACATCTGAAGCCGAGGGACGGGATCGCGCGCGGCATCAGCCTGACGCTCAGCGTCGGGGCGGTAAAGACGCTCATCGTCGGAAAGCGAATGCGAATAGGGACGGATCACATGGGCATGCACAAACGCAGGACCATGACCGGCGCGGCAATAGTCGGCCGCACGCTTGAACGCCGCATAGGCGACGACCGGATCGGTGCCGTCGATCTCTTCGAAATGGAAGTTGGGGAAGCCGGAGACCAGGCGCGAAATGTTGCCGCCCGAGGTCTGGACTTCGACGGGAACGGAAATCGCGTATTGGTTGTCTTCCACGCAAAAAATTACCGGCAGACGGAGGTTGGAGGCCGAGTTCAGCGCCTCCCAGAATTCGCCTTCGCTGGTGGTGCCGTCGCCCAGCGACACGTAGGTGATTTCATCGCTCCGGAATTGCACATCCTTGAATTGGCGGTAATCGCCCTCGGCTTTTTGGGCGGCCTTCGGATGCCTGGCGAGATAGCGGCCAGCCTCGGCGCATCCCACCGCTTGCAGAATTTGCGTGCCCGTGGCCGACGATTGGGTAACAACGTTGAGCCGCTTGTAGGCCCAGTGCGACGGCATCTGACGGCCGCCGGAGCAAGGATCGTCGGCCGCGCCCACAGCGCCGAGCAGCATCTCATACGGAGTCGCGCCCAGGGCGAGACAGAGCGCGCGGTCGCGATAGTAAGGATAGAACCAGTCGTATCCCGGCTTCAACGCAAAGGCCGCGGCGACCCCCATGGCTTCATGGCCCGCACCCGAGATCTGGAAGAAGACCTTCTGCTGTCGCTTCAGCAGAATCTCGCGGTCGTCCAGGCGCCGCGAGGTGAACATGGTGCGGTACGCGTCAATCAGCTGCTGACTCGTCAGGCCCTGATAAGTCCCGGCCTTTTTCGCGAGGTTGCTATCGTTGAGCTTGGGATCGACTTTGGTCGTAGCCATTCCGCGTTCTTCACCCCACAGGGTTCCAGCCCGCATCATTGTAAATCAGCTCTCAGCTCTCAGCTATCAGTTCTCAGCAGGATCTCCTCAGGTCCAGTCTCAGGGTTTTTCCAGAGCATCTGGCACACTATTGACTGTCCATTGGTAAGAAGGTCAGCCTTTTCTGAGAGCTGAGAGCTGAGAGCTGAGAGCCGAGAGCTGACAGCCGAGAGCTGCGCTATCCTGAACACTCATGATTCGCCTCCAGCTCCCCTTCGATCCGCATCGCATACGCTTGCTGGTGTTTGATCTGGATGGCACCCTGATTGACTCGCGTCTGGATTTGATTCACTCCGTGAATGCCATGCTCCGCCATATGGGCCGTCCCGAGCTTGATGGCGATGTCATTGCCAGCTATGTCGGAGACGGCGCTCCGGCCCTGGTGCGCCGCGCACTCGACAACACGGACGATGAGGCGGCACTTCGAACGGCATTGGAGTATTTTCTTGGCTACTACCGTGTGCACAAGCTCGATCACACCACGGTTTATGAGGGCGTCCCCGAGCTGCTGGCGAGACTGGCGAATTTGCCGAATCGGGTTAACTGGAATGGCGTGCAGCGGCAGATGGCCGTACTCTCGAACAAACCAGTGAATCCTTCGCGCGACATCGTGCGGGCGCTGGGGCTTGCACACTTCTTTGTGAGTGTATACGGCGGCAACAGCTTTACCACCAAGAAGCCCGACCCGCTCGGGGTGCGGACCATCCTCGAGGAAACGAATGTCGCGGCGGATGAGGCGCTGATCATTGGAGATTCGTCGGTTGACGTTTTGACCGGCCAGAATTCCGGCTTGTGGACGTGCGGCGTGACCTACGGCTTCGCTCCTCACACGCTGCAAGAGGTGCCTCCGGATGTGTTGGTTGACAGTCCTAGCGAGTTAGGAGAATTATTACGGTAGCGGTTTTGTCTAGAAACGTAAAGTTGCAGCCTAAATTGTATTGTCTGCATCTCTTATAGCAGTGGGCCTCGGGTAGTAAAGACCCAAGAGGAGGTTCCAAAAACATGAACATTTTCGCAGATACCGCGAAGTTTTCAGTACTTCGATCCAGCAGGCAGAGTTTAGCCTTTCTACTCTCATTCGCTCTTTTGTTCGCGACCTTGCCGGTGAGTCTGTCGGCGCAAGACACCCCTACTCAAGATGCGCAAGCCGCGCCACCGCAAGATGCTCAGGACGCTCAGGCGCCGCCCCACGCGCAGCAGACTCCCGAGCAATTGCAGCGATTAGTGGCTCCGATTGCCCTGTACCCCGACTCGCTGGTGGCGCAGATCCTGGCGGCATCCACGTTTCCCGAGCAAGTCGTCGAAGCCAACCGATGGGTGCAGGCGAATCCTGATTTGAAAGGCGACGCTTTGGGTCAAGCTGTCGACCAGCAACCCTGGGACCCGAGCGTGAAGGCGCTCGCGGCCTTCCCGTCTGTTCTGGGAAATATGGACAAGAATCTTTCCTGGACATCATCTCTCGGCGACGCTTACTACAACCAGCAGCAGGATGTGATGGATGCGGTGCAAGTGATGCGCCGCAAGGCGAAAGACGCCGGCGCTCTTAAGAACCCCCAGCACGAAGTCATCAAAGATGACGGACCGAACATTGAGATTGAGCCTGCCGACCCCGATGTCGTTTACGTCCCCGCCTACGACCCGTGGCTGATTTATGGATATCCCATCGTGGCCTGGCCGGGATGGTATCCGTATCCCGGAATCTGGTTTGGCGGGCCGTATTTTTCATTCGGAATCGGCTTTGGAATCGGCTGGTACGGTGGTTTCGGGTGGGGCTGGGGCCACTGGGGATTCGACTGGCATAACCGATACGCAGTGTATGGCGGGGGCAGATACTACTCCCACAGCAGAACGTTTTATAACCGGAACACCTACTACCGGGGCGGAGGCGAGCGGGGCGTAGAGAGGAATGTAGAGCACGGCGGAGCTTACGGCGGCGCACACGGCGAGGCTTTCAATCGTCCCGGGGCTACGGCCAAACCTTTCGAGGGAAACCAGCAGGCGGCTCGAGGATTTGCTGCACCCCGCGGTGAAAGCGGCGTCCATTCGGGCGCGTTCAGCGGCTATGACCACGGTGGGGAGACCAGAACCTACTCATCGCGCGGAAGCGCCAGCATGGGCGGCGGCGGATCTCACGGTGGCGGAGGCTCTCACGGCGGTGGCGGCGGGCGCCGTTAACCAGCACTGTTGACCAACACCGTTGATTGGAACGGTGGAAGGAAACTGGATCGCAGGTTCGTTATCTTCCGATGGTTTGAAAGTTTAGTTTGAAAATTTGGAAATGGAGATGAGCCATATGCGGCGGACTATTATGCGGCGAACTATGTTGAGCTTGAACAAATTTCATGGGGCCAATCTTCTTAAACTAGCCGCGGTCGCTATCCTCTCGGCGGCGTGTTTTCCCGCCAGTTTGATGGCGCAGCAAGCGGGCCAGAAAACATTCTCATCGGCGGAAGAAGCGAGCCAGGCGCTCGTCGCCGCCGCGCAGAGCAACGACCAAAAAGCGATGCTCGAAATCCTCGGGCCCGACGGAAAGCAAATCGTTTCCTCGGGAGACGAAGCCGAGGATGCCGAGAACCGCGCCAATTTCGTCAAAAGGTTTCAGGAAATGCACCGGCTGGTGAGAGAACCGGATGGCACTACCACTCTATATGTGGGCGCACACAATTGGCCCACGCCCATACCGCTCCTGCACAAAGGCAATGCGTGGTATTTCGATACCGAAATGGCCAAGAAGGAAATTTTGTATCGGCGCATCGGCTGGAATGAAATGTCGGCCATCCGTATCTGTGAGGAACTCGTAACCGCGCAAAAGGAATATGCGGCGCAGCACAACGGCGAGTACGCTCAGAAAATCTTCAGCGATGAAGGACGGCACGATGGCCTCTATTGGAAGGCTGCCAATGGCGAACCGCAGAGCCCAATCGGGCCGCTGGTGGGGTCAGCCGCTGCAAGTTACGCCAAGAGCCAACAAGGCGCTCCCACGCCG
Source organism: uncultured Acidobacteriaceae bacterium (assembly GCA_963747545.1). Lineage (GTDB taxonomy): Bacteria > Acidobacteriota > Terriglobia > Terriglobales > Acidobacteriaceae > Acidiflorens. The sequence goes on from CAVVFQ010000008.1 coordinate 383,556, forward strand.
TACCGCGGCTACTATTTTCACATCCTCGTCGGCCAGGGAAAGGGTGGTCCAGGCGGCGCGAAGAGTTACGTCGCGAATGGAAAAATGACCGAGGGCTTCGCTTTCGTCGCGTATCCAGCGGAGTACAGATCGTCAGGCGTTATGACCTTCATCGTTAACCAGGATGGAGTTGTCTACGAGAAAGATCTCGGAAAGAAGACCGACGCTTCCGCCAAGAACCTGAAGGAATACGATCCGACTTCCACTTGGCGCAAGAGCGAAGAACAGATGGAGGAGACCGCTGCTGCCGCGCCCGCCAAGTAAACGAGGGCGCCCCGTGAGACCGGATACAGAATAAATGTCGCAACGCCGTCGTCTTCCAGCTGACGTTCGCTCAGGCGCGGCACCGTTCCTCTATTCCCAACCCTCACCCGATCCTGCTACCTTCAAGTGACTCCGCCATCAGCGCGAGACGCGGCGAGCAGTGTCTTTACGGGAAAGTTGGGATGACGAACAACCACCCCTGGGGCCTGACCCCTGCCGAACTCCGCAAGCTGCGCGGCTTGAAGACTCCGCATGGCATTCAGCGTTTGCTCGACGACATGCCCTACCACCTGGCTGATAGCGCGTGGTCCCCGCGGCGGGTGCTGCGCGAAAATACTTCGCATTGCTACGAGGGAGCGCTGTTTGCCGCGGCGGCGCTGCGCGTCATCGGATACCCTCCGCTCATTCTCGATCTGGAAGCGGAACACGATACTGACCACGTGATCGCCCTGTATCAGATCGGCGGACATTGGGGCGCGCTGGCGAAATCGAATTACACCGGGTGCCGCTATCGCGAACCGGTTTATCGTTCGTTGCGCGAACTGGCGCTCAGTTATTTCGACACCTATTTCAATCTGCGCGGAGAGCGAACGCTACGGACGTTCTCCCGGCCCGTCCACATGCGCCGTTTCGATCCCCTGCACTGGATGACCACGGACCAGCCGGTATGGTTCGTAGCCGAGTACCTGCTGACGATTTCTCATTATCCGTTGATCACGCGCGCCCAGGCGAAGCGGTTGCATCGGCTGGATGGGCGGTCTTTCCGCGCAGGCTGTTTGGAGCGGGCGGAGAAACAGCCCTAACCACCCAGGCTTCTCGAGGAACTGCATCTCGGTTTGCTGCGTACATCTGTTATGCATTTGTGTGCCCAACTCATCGTCGTGGCTGCGCTGCCGGCGGGTTGTGCTTTCGCACAGGATTCAGCTTCAGCCTCTCCCGTTCCTTCACCATCGCCAACGCCCACCGTTCTGAAGCCCATCGATCTGACGCCCGATGCCACCGGCACCGTGCCTGCGGACCAGATCCGGGAACTTCTGCGCCGTGCCGCAGAGAAGGATATGGAGAACGACAAGCAGCAGCGCGATTACACCTACATTGAGCGCGAAGAAGAGCATAAACTCGGCGGTCATGGCGAGGTAAAGAAAATCGAGTCCCGAACCTCTGAGGTTCTTGAAATTTACGGAGAGCCAGTCGAGCGACTGACTGCCAAGGACGACAAGCCGTTGTCGGCCGACGAGGCGAAAAAGGAAGACGACAAGCTTCAGAAGATCATCGACAAACGCAAGAACGAATCCGAAGAGGATCGCCGCAAACGGCTGGAGCGCGAAGAGAAGGACCGCGAAGAGGATCGCAAATTTGTGCTCGAGATCGCCGACGCCTTCAACTTCCGGCTGATCGGCTCCGAAGTTGTCGACGCTCACGACACCTGGGTGCTGGAGGGCGAAACGCGTCCCGGCTACGAACCAAAGCAGCGCGAAGCTAAGATGCTCGGCAAGTTCAAAGGCCACGTCTGGATCGACAAGACCGAGGCGCAATGGGTGAAACTAGACATCACCGCCATCGACACCATTTCGGTTTGGCTGGGTACTCGCCCGGATTCACAAAGGAACAAGAGTGCTGGTTGAACTGACCAGAGTGAACGATGAAGTTTGGCTGCCGAAACACGTGCAGCTCCATTTTGACGCGCGGGTTGCCCTCTTCAAAAGCTATGACGAGGATGTTGACGAGACCTATCGCGATTACAAGAAATTTCGCACCGATACCAAGATCACAGTAATCGGAGAGCAGCAGTGAAGGCTGGCCGCGTCGAGCGGCACTGCAAGTCGCGTTCTTTGTTCCTCGAAGTAAATCGTACCTCTAAATCGAACCCCGCAGCCCGATCCCTCGATACTTGCAAGCGAAAAGTTGCACCAGTAACGCAACATCTGAAAATCATGTGCGAGCTTCGTGTGTTCATTTTCAGAGGTTTGCGCGCCCGTCCAAGTACTTCCGTACCGTCTCTAGTACCTTAGTTACCGCAATTCGGGTGACCTGTGCTGTTCTTGCGCGCGATCCACTACCTATAGTCATCGAAGAGAGCACGAGTACAGCATATAGATAAGACCTGCAACTCCACTTTTTGCGAAATCCAGAAAACCCCCCTAAAACCCAACAAAACCGTGAGATTCACGTGGAGGGACCCTCTCTACCGGTTGGGATATGCTCAGCACACCAAAATACACTCGAACGCGTTTGAATCGAGGACTTGGTTCTCCCAATTTCCTCAGCGTTGCCGGAAAGAAAAGGCGGGGCTGGGAGTTGGATTCGGTGGGAGAGGGAAAAGGTAAATGGCCGACTCGCGAGAAGTAATGAACATTCGCCAAGCTTCGCAGTATCTGGGAGTGAGTCCGGACACGCTTTACAAGTACGTGAACGAGCAAAAGATTCCGGCATTCAAGTTGGGCAATCGCTGGCGCTTCAAAAAATCGAAGCTCGATCAGTGGATGGAAGAGAAGTCCATGGAAACGGAATCGCAGGGCAAAAGAAAAATCAAGGCAGCCGGAAAAGCTGCCGGAACTCCGTAAGCGAATTTCGGCAGGAGAAGGGCGGGCACATGTTTGGCATGGGATCGAAAACGATAGTGGGTCTGGATGTGGGCTCTTCGAGCATCAAGGCCGTCGAACTCAGGAGAACTCGCGCTGGAATCGAGGTGGCGCACCTTGGACTGGAACCGATCGCGCCCGACATCGTGGTCGATTCGATGATCGTGGACTCGGGCACGGTTTCGAGCGCCATCGCCAAGCTGTTCACCGACACTCAGATCAAGTCGAAGTTGGTGGCCACCGCGGTCAGCGGACACTCGGTCATCGTAAAGAAAATTTCGCTGCCCTCGATGAGCGATCAGGAACTGGCCGAGACCATCCAGAAGGAAGCCGCGCAGCACATTCCGTTCGATCTCGCGGATGTCAACCTCGACTATCAGATTCTCTCCGACGACGCGACCAGCCCGCAGATGGATGTGCTGCTGGTGGCGGTGAAGAAAGACAAGATTCTGAACTACACCAACGTACTCTCGATGGCGGGCCGGACTCCGGCTATTGTGGATATCGATGCGCTCGCTCTGCAGAATTGCTACGAGTACAACTATGAGCCGGCGCCGACGCAGGTGGTGGCATTGCTCAACCTGGGTGCGAGCGTGATGAACATCAACATCGTCAAGGGCACGACGCCGCTGTTCCCGCGCGATGTTTCGGTGGGCGGCCATCAGTACACCGACTCGTTGCAAAAGGAACTGGATCTCAGTTTCGACGATGCCGAATCGCTCAAGCTGGGTCACAAGGTGGGTACGGTGCACGACGACGCCAAGACGCCCATTCTGCAACAGGTCACCGAAATTATCGTCCTGGAAATTCAGAAGACATTCGACTTCTTCCGCGCCAGCGCCGCGGGCGAGCACATCGAGAAGATCTATCTGGCCGGCGGTTCGGCCAAGGTTCCCGGCCTGGTGGAAGCGCTGCGCCAGGAGTTCTCGATGCCGGTCGAGTTGTTCAACCCGTTTCAGCGAGTGCTGGCTCCGGCGGAAGGTGCCGGGGCGGAGCTGGTCGAACAGAACGCCGGCCAGTTAGCAGTGGCCGTGGGTTTGGCCCTGAGGAGCTTTGAAAAGCTATGATCCGAATCAATCTGCTGGGTTCTCCGAAACCGAAAGGCAAGAAAGGCCCCGCCTTCAGCATGCCAAGCTTCGAGTTTGGCAACCTGGGTGGGCCCACTGTCCAAGTCGCAGCCGTGCTGCTGATTGCGGGCGCAATCAATGGCGGGTACTGGTACCAGCTCGACCGCGAAAAGAAAGCGATCGAAGTGCAAACCCGGGTGGCGGAGCAGAAGAATCGCGAACTAGCCGACATCAAGGTCAAGTACCTGGCGCGCCAGAAGCAAGCTGAGGCCTACAAACGCCGGGTGGATGTCATTGACCAGCTGCGCGCCAACCAAACCGGCCCGGTGCCTCTACTGTCCATGCTGGCGGATACCGTCAACGGCACCGAAGCGGTCTGGTTGAACAGCATGCAGGACCTGGGCCCGAACGTCGCCATTGACGGCACGGCCCTGTCGAGCGATGCCGTTGCTAACCTGATTTCCAATCTGCAGAAGACCGGTTTCTTTAAGAACATCGAGATCAAAGAAAGTTTTCAGGACGAAGGTGTAAAGGACATGCAGGCGTTTCAGTTCACTCTGACCTGCGAAAAGGCGAAGTCGTAAAGGCGGAACCGACTATGAATCTTGGCGAATTAACAGGGGTGAAGTTGTTGGGAGCTCTGCTGCTGGCGGCGGTGGTGGCGACGGGTGGCCTCTACTACACGATCTTCAAGTCGCAGCGTGATCAAAACGCGGCGGCCCAGATCAAGCTGCAGGCTAAACTGCGCGAGAACGCTGAACTCCAAGCCTATCGGCCGAAGCTGGCCGACATCGAGCGCCAACTGGCCAGCTTGAAGCAGCAGCTCGAAATCGAGCGGCGCATCGTGCCCGATGAAAAAGAAGTGGACAACTTCATGCGCATGGTGAGCGGAGAAGCGCGCAAGTCGGGAGTGGAAATCCGCCGCTACACGTCGAAGCCCTACGTTAACAAGGAGTTTTACACCGAAGTGCCGTTCGAAGTGGAGTTTGACGGTCCGTATTACTCGATGCTCGGGTTCTTCGACCGGCTGGGCAAAGTAGAACGCATCATCAACGTTTCGAACCTGCTGGTGTCGACCACCCGCAAGCCGAATGCTGCGGGTGCGAAGCATACCTATCAGTATGCGCCCAGTGAGACGGTTGTGGCCACATGCCTGACCACGACCTATTTCAGTCATGACCTGGATCCGACGGTGGTTGCGGCCAGCAAGCCCGGACCACCGGTGAAGAAGTAGGAGGACACGATGAAGATGAAGCCAGCGATCACGATAACGACGACAATTCTGGTTTCGGTCATGGCCGCGGGCTTGGCTTCGGCCCAGAGTCCGAGGATTATCCAAAACACGCGCGAGACCATGAACGCCGTGAGCAACCATGCCACAGCCGCGTCGAATGAAGCTCTGGGCACGCAGCCGAAAGCCCCAGCGCCGCACCCGGCAGCGGTTACTCCGGCAAAGTCATCTTCAGCGCAGCCGGCTGCGAAGCCGGCGGTTACGAAACGAAGGAACGGTTCGAGGGGCATTGCAGTGCTCGTCAGCGCGCCGACGACAACCGCCGCGGCTCCGCAGGATTATTCGCCAGCCGCTGCCGACGTAGCCAACATTGGGGCTGCGGGAAGCGCAGAAGGCGAGAGCGGAGCGAGTGACCAGCAGGTCGTCCCGGACAGCAAGTACAACGCCAACGGGAGACGAGATCCTTTCATCAGTCCGGTGGTGAGCCACGCCGGCGGTTCGGGCTGCAGCACCGGCAAGAAGTGTCTGGAAATTGGAACCATCAACCTGCGTGGTGTGGTGCATTCCGAAGCCGGTTTCATCGCCGTGGTCAGTAACAGTCTGAATAAAGCGTATTTCTTGCGGGAGAACGATCCGGTATTCAACGGCTACGTGGTGAAAATCACCGGCGATTCCATCGTTTTCCAGGAAACATTGCAAGACCGGTTGGGTAAGACGTTTACGCGGGAAGTAGTGAAGAAGATTACGACTCCGGCAGTGTAGGCCTGGAGACAAAGGACTTCGAAGAAAGACTTTCTAGGAAACACATGGAGGCGATACGGCCTCGCATGGGGGGATAGGGAAATGCGAAAGCAACTGCTGGGCATCTTGGTTCCGCTGCTGGCGTTCGTTGTCACAACGTTCGCCGCCGCGGCTGACACGACGGGCAAGGGGGTGGCCAATGATACAGAAACGACCGCTGCATTGCAGCGGCTCGCGGTCACTCACAGCCAGGACGGATTGCGGGTCGAGTTCAAAGCTAAGGGCGCACTGGCGCCCAAAGTGTCGACTCTCGATTCTCCGGCGCGCATCGTCGTCGACTTTCCCAACACCGTGATGGCCACGGCGCAGAGCCGCATCAGCGTTGGCAGCGACGGCGTGAAAGACGTCCGCATCGGGATGGACGGGCGAACCCCGGCCACCACGCGCGTGGTCGTCGATCTTGCCGATAGCTGCCAGCATGAATTAGTGGCCCGCCCGGACGGCAGCTTCGTTCTCGCGATTCACGACGCCGTGCTCGCCCATCGCCAGCCCGCGCCCGCCGTAAAATCGGTGACCGCGAGTGCAGCGCCGCAACTGGTGCTGGCTTCGGCCCCGGCGGTAGCAGCTCCCACGGCGGCAGTGGCGCAAGCCTCGGCCGCAGCGGATAACACCCAGGCGCCCGTCAATTTTGCCCTGGTCGAGCCCAAGTACTCGGTCAAGGACGGCAAAGCGGATGCTGACGACAAAGCTGTCCAGCCGGCCGTGAAGGCTCAGGAAGCCGCAGGCCGATTTGCCGACAAGACGGCCTCGGAACTGGTCGCTACCAACACTAATGCCGCTCTCGGGCAAGCTGCCGCCAGCGCTCCGGCCATCCAGCCGGCCGTCAACCTGGCCGCCGAGCAGAAGGTTCAGTTGGAGCAGAAGCCGGCTGAGAAGGGTGCCAAGTACACCGGCGAGCCCATCTCGGTCAATCTCAAGGACGTGGATCTGAAAGACTTCTTCCGTCTGATTCACGAGATCAGCGGTCTGAACGTCGTGCTCGATCCGCTCGTCCACGGCAATCTAACCATCGTGCTCGATGACGTGCCCTGGGATCAGGCGCTCGACATCGTGCTCAAGAACAACGATCTGTCCCGCCAACTCGATGGCAATGTACTGCGCATCGCCACCGTGGAAACGTTGAAGAAGGAAGCCGACAACCGGCGCGCTCAGATTGATGCGGAGGCGCTGGCGGTCGACAAAATCAGCATCACCCGCTTCCTCAGCTACGCTCACGCCAAGGACTTGTTAATCCCGGTCAAGAAATTCCTGAGTCAGCGTGGCGACATAGTGGCTGACGAACGGACCAACGCGATCATCGTCTCCGACATACCCGCGGTTCTGCCGCAGATTGATCGCATCATCCAGCAGATGGACCGCAAGACGCAGGAAGTCGAAATTGAAGCCCGCGTCGTCGCAGCCACCCGCAGCTTCGCTCGCGACATCGGTGTGCAGCTCGGCTTTGGCTGGGGCAATGGCACCACTGGCCTTGGCGGCGCGCCCGGCACTGGGGGCACTGGCGCTTCGCCGATCCTCGTCGGTCCGCAGGTAAATAATCCGCTGTACCCCGTCGTGGGCACTCCCGCCACCGGGACTTCGATTCCGTTGTTTTCCAACCTCGGCGTAACCGGACCGAGCAGCGGTCTGTCATTTGTAAACGCCACCAACAACATGCGCGTCGACATGATTCTCACCATGGCCGAGTCGCGTGGGTTGCTCAAGGTTCTTTCCCGTCCGCGTATCGTCACCCAGAACAACATTCAGGCGGTGGTGAAACAGGGCGTGAAAATACCGATCATGACGGCAGCCTCGCTAGGCTCTCCGCCAACCACCACCTACGTCGATGCTTTCCTGCGACTGACGGTGACTCCGCAGATCACGTCGGAAGGTACCATCTTCCTCAACGTGGATGTGGAAAACACCCTGCCCGACTATAGCCACGAAGACTTGAATAACAATCCGGCCTTGATCACGCAGCAGGCTACCACCCAAGTGCTGGTGACGGACGGCGGAACCGTGGTGATTGGCGGCGTCATCCAGACCCAGAACTCGCTGGCCATATCGCAGGTGCCTTTACTCGGGGATATCCCGTACCTGGGCAACCTGTTCAAACATCGCACCGTGCAGACCCAGAGCCAGGAGCTGATTTTCTTCATTACTCCGCGCATCATTCAGACCTAAGCGCGAAGTTAAAACAGCAAAAGCCGCCGGCTTTCTCGGAGAACCTGCCGAGACTCCGGCGGCTTCGCTTTTGAGCCCAGGTGTCAGGTCTCAGGTGTCAGGTCTTAGGAGAATCAAGGTCGCTCCGCAGAAGAATATTGTTGACCCGGCATCGGGTGGGGATTTGATTTTCTCAAGACCCAAGACCCAAGACCCAAGACCCAAGACCTAAGACCTAAGACCTGACACCTGACACCTGCCTCTTGCTACACTCCTCCCATGGACTACCCCGGCCGCCTGAGCCGTCTGCAATCTGGGCTCGAACAGAATCATCTGGACTCGTTGCTGGTGACCCATCTTCCGAATATCCGCTATCTCTGTGGTTTTACCGGCAGCGCCGGGGTTTTGCTGGTCGCGGATCGTGATTGCATCCTGTTTACGGATGGCCGTTACCGCATGCAAGCAAAAGAAGAGGTCAGTGGTGCGCACTTTAATAAGGTGAACATTGTAGTAACGCGCAAGTCCCCGCTGCTGACCGCTGCGGAGTGGCTGCTTGCACACCAACCGAGTTCGACGCCAGTATCAGTGGGCGTCGAACCGGAATCCATCACCGCCGGCATGCGTGACCGGTTAGCGTCTGTCCTGAAAGGGCTGAAAGGGCGGATGAAAGCTCGCCTCCGTTCCGCGCCACCGCTGGTCGAGCGTGCCCGTATGGTGAAGGATGCTGCCGAGATCCTGCGCATCCGGCGGGCGGTTGAACTCGGAGCCAGTCTCTTCCAAATAGCGCGCAAGAAAATTCGGCCGGGGGTGAGTGAAGTCGAAGTTGCCGGCGCCATGGAATACGAAGCTCGATGCGCCGGGGCCGAAGCCATGTCCTTCCCGACGATACTAGCTTCCGGAAAGCGCTCGGCGATTGTCCATGGCCGGGCCTCCGCCGCGCGCATTCCCCGGCGCGGGTTCGTGGTGTGCGATTTTGGTGTTATACTCGCCGGTTATTGTTCGGATCGCACGCGAACTGTACACGTCGGACGGCCGTCGCCAGAAGCTCGACAGCTGTACGAAGCGGTTCTGGAAGCGCAGCAGGCTGCCATCGCGGCGGTTCGACCGGGAGTCACTGCCGCCGAAGTAGATGGCGCGGCGCGACGTGTGCTTCGCCAGCGCAAGCTGGCCCGGTATTTCACCCATTCGACCGGGCATGGTTTAGGATTAGAGATACACGAAGCTCCCCGGCTGGCGGCAGGACAAGCCCAGAAACTGGAGCCGGGAATGGTCATTACGATTGAGCCCGGCGCGTATGTTCCCGGGGAGTGCGGCGTGCGGATCGAAGACGTGGTGGTGGTTACCCCTTCGGGCTGCGAAGTGCTGACGCCGACTGATAAAGAATTGATTATTATTTAGCGGTCCAATTTCCCGTAGAGGCGTCGCTTGCCGCGTCTCCCGCCGCAGAGCAACGGGCAAGCAAGACGGGGCAAGCGCCGTCTCTACCAACAAAAGGACATAACGAGAGCAAGCAGGCCAGCCTTTATCCATGAATCAAAAAGAGCTGAAAGAACTCATCGAGTTCTTAATCGAAAAGGACATTGCCGAATTTGAATTGGAGCGCGGCGACGTCAAAGTGAAGATCAAGCGCGCCGCCGAGCCGTTACCGGCGTCGCTGCCAGACTCCCGCTACATCGCCGTTCACCCCGCGCCCATCCCGGTTCCGTCTTCTGGACCCGCGGCTGGCCGGATCGATCTGACAGCGAACGTCGGTGCGCCGCAACCTGAGGAGGGCTTGCACATTGTGCGCTCTCCGATTGTGGGCACTTTTTACGAGTCGCCCTCGCCCGGGTCTCCGCCCTTCGTCAAGGTCGGCGACGTGTTGGAAGTGGGCCAGGTTTTATGCATAGTTGAAGCGATGAAGCTGATGAACGAAATCGAATGCGACGTGGCCGGAGAGTTGGTCAAGAAACTCGTCGCCAACGGCCAGCCCATCGAATACGGCCAGGAATTGTTCACCGTCCGGCCGGCGAAATAAGCTCTCGGTTCTCAGCTCGCAGCTCTCAGCGAAATCCAGTGCTGTGCAGTCAAGTGATTTTCCTGAGAGCTGAGAGCTGACAGCTGAGAGCTTTCACATCATGTTCAAGAAAATTCTGGTAGCGAATCGCGGCGAGATTGCGTTGCGCGTCATTTGCGCATGCAAGGAACTCGACATCCGCTCGGTGGCGATCTACAGCGAGGCGGATCGGAATTCGCTCCACGTGCGCTTTGCCGATGAAGCGATTTGCATTGGCCCGCCGCAGCTGGCGCAAAGTTATCTCAATATTCCCGCAGTGATCAGCGCCGCCGAAATCGCCAACGTCGATGCCATCCATCCCGGCTATGGCCTGCTTTCGGAAAATGCCAACTTCGCCGAAGTCTGCGAAGCCTGCCACATCAAGTTCATCGGGCCCACTCCCGATGTCATCCGGCTCATGGGCGAAAAGGAAAAGGCTCGCGCCGCCATGAAACAATACGGAGTTCAGATCGTTCCCGGCTCGGACGGAGTGGTCGCTTCTGCTGAAGAAGCGCAGGAATGGGCGCGGCAAATCGGTTTTCCCGTCATCGTAAAGGCCACGGCCGGAGGCGGCGGGCGCGGCATGCGTATCGTGCGCAACGAAGATGAATTGCCCGCGCTCTACCGGCAGGCGCAGTCGGAGGCCTCGGCCGCCTTTGGCAACGGCGACCTTTACCTGGAACGCTACGTCGAGAACCCGCGCCACATCGAGTTCCAGGTGCTGGGCGATGAGCACGGCAACGTCGTCAGCCTCGGAGAACGCGAGTGCTCCATTCAGCGCCGCCACCAGAAGCTGCTCGAAGAGTCACCGTCGGTGCGGATGACCCCCGAGCTGCGCAAGGAAATCGGCGACGTCCTCAGCAAGACCCTAAGCAAGATTGGCTACACCAACGCCGGCACCATCGAATTCCTCATGGACCAGGAGCGGCGCCTCTACTTCATCGAGATGAATACCCGCATCCAGGTCGAGCATCCGGTCACAGAAATGGTTACGGACGTAGACCTGGTCAAGAGCCAGATCATGATCGCCGCCGGCGAAAAGCTGGCTGATGTTTTGCACGGCCCCATCGTGCATCGCGGACACGCCATCGAGTGCCGCATCAATGCCGAGCATCCGGAAAAGTTCACGCCTTCGGCGGGCAAGATCACCACGTTCAACCCGCCGGGAGGGACGGGCGTGCGTATCGACACGGCCGCCTACGCCGAAGGCACGATTCCCCCTTATTATGACTCACTGATCGCGAAACTCGTGGTGCGCGGAAAAGACCGCAGCGAAGCCATTTCGCGCATGAGCCGCGCCCTGGGAATGTTTATCGTGGAAGGAATCTACACCACGATTCCGCTACACCGGAGAATTCTCGCGGATCCGGATTTCCGCGCCGGCAATTTCGATACCGGCTTCATCGAGAGATTTCTGGCGAAAAAAGAACCGGCACGCTAACGTCATATTGGTAGAGACGCGGCTTGCCGCGTCTCCGCTGCCGCGATCTTTGACGCAGTAAGCGTCGTATCTACGCTTGAACCCATGTTGCAACTACCGCGACTCTACCCGATTCTCGACGCTGCGTGTTTCCCCGCTGCCGCAAGAATGTTCGCCGCCGCCGAGCAACTCGCCGCCGCCGGCTGCGCCCTGCTGCAATACCGCAACAAGTCTGGAAACGCCCGGCAAATGCTCGACGAGGCTCGTGAACTCAAGGCGCGCCTCCGAGCAACCGTCAAGCTCATCATGAACGACCGCGCCGACCTCTGCCTGGCGGCTGGCTTCGATGGCCTGCACATTGGGCAAGATGATCTCTCTCCCGAATCCGCGCGCCGCATAATCGGGCCCACTCGCTGGCTCGGAGTGTCGACGCACAATCCCGAGCAGCTCGCGGAAGCCGATAAAACCTCCGCCGAATATGTTGCCATCGGCCCCATCTTTGCGACCATCAGTAAGGCCAACCCCGACCCAGTCGTCGGGCTCGAAGGCATTCGCCGGGCAAGAGAACTGACGCGCAAGCCGCTGGTAGCAATCGGTGGAATCACCCGCGCCAACGCCCGTTCCGTCATCGATGCCGGAGCCGACGCCGTGGCGGTGATATCCGACTTGTTACTGGATCCCCGCAAATCAGCAGAAGAATTTTTAAGGGTTCTAGGGTAAAGTTGAAAAAACCAAAGCTGAAAAGCGCGCCGCGGCATAGGTTTTTGGGTGGCGCAGCGCTTCAGCGCTGCGGTAACCGCTGAGGTCAGCCCGCGGCGAAGAAGTAATTTTTTCAACAAGGCACCTAGGAGGTTCGTGAGCACAAGCGTTCCACCCCCAGTCCCCGCTTCGCAACTCGCTCCGACTCCCAGCGATTGGGAGCGTCACACTCATCAGGATCAAGAGCTAGTCAAAGGTCTCGGCCTCACCAGCGCGACCATGCTGGTGATGGGCTCCATGATTGGCTCGGGCATTTTCATAGTCTCCGCTGAAATTTCGCGCGAGGTAACCTCGCCGGCGCTACTCATCGGCGCCTGGCTCGTAACCGGCTTTCTCACCATCGTCGGCGCGCTCACCTACGGAGAACTGGCCGCCATGATGCCGCGCGCCGGCGGGCAGTACGTCTACCTGCGCGAGTCGCTCGGCCCGCTCTGGGGTTTTCTCTATGGCTGGACTCTGTTTCTAGTGATTCAGACCGGCACCATCGCCGCCGTAGGCGTGGCTTTCGGCAAATTCCTCGGAATCTTCTGGCCCGCGGTCTCCTCCACTCATTGGATTGTCCACCTGTGGAAAGTGCCGAAGTTTGCGGTCGGCCCCATGATGCTAGGCGGCATGGATGTCGGACTTAATACGCAGAACCTCTCCGCCATCTTGGTTGTGATCGTACTTTCGGTCATCAATATTTTCGGTGTGAAGACGGGCGCACTCATTCAGAACATTTTCACCACCGCGAAAGTTTCAGCGCTGCTCGGCCTGGTCCTCTTCGGAATCTTTCTAGGCCGGAACGCGCAGGCGGTTGCCGCGAACTTCGGCGCAAACTTCTGGCGCAACGCCGGCCTCGGTGCTTTGCATGACGTGAGCGGAGGCATGGGAGCAAGCGTTCTGGTCTCGACCCTAACCGTGCTGGCGATTGCGCAAGTCGGTTCGCTGTTTTCCGCCGATGCCTGGAACAACGTGACCTTCACCGCCGGCGAGGTCAAAAATCCCAGCCGCAATCTCCCCTTATCACTGGCGCTAGGCACCGGCGTGGTGATCGCTCTCTATGTCGCCTGCAACTTTATTTATCTGGGTGCGCTGCCGCTGGTGGGAAGTCCGACCGGAGCGACGCTGCTCGAACGAGGCATCCAGTACGCCCGCGAGGACCGCGTGGCCACCGCCGTCATGACCCAGATGTTCGGCTCCATCGGCGGATCGATCATGGCCGTCGCCATCATGATCTCCGGCTTCGGCTGCTGCAATGGTCTGATTCTCTCCGGCGCCCGCGTCTACTACGCCATGGCCAAGGATGGTCTGTTCTTCCGCAGCGTCGCCCGCCTCCATCCTGGCTACAAGACGCCCGCAGTTTCGCTGATGGTGCAGATGGTTTGGACGTGCGTCCTCTGCATCTCCGGCAGCTACGGACAACTCCTCGACTACATTATTTTTGCGGTGCTGGTTTTCTACGTGCTCACCATCGTCGGACTGTTCGTCTTGCGCCGCACCCATCCCGATGCCGAGCGTCCGTACAAAGCCGTCGGATACCCTGTTCTGCCCGTGATCTACATTGTGATGGCTTTGTTTATTGACGTGGTACTGTTACGCTACAAACCGCAATACACCTGGCCGGGACTGTTCATCGTGCTGCTCGGCATCCCGGTGTACTACATCTGGCGGCCGCGATCCCAGACGAATTCTGTTTAACCTGACAGGAGAGACGCTACTGATGACTGACCTCTTTGCGAAAAAGCCGCTTGAGCTGCTGATGGAGGAAGCGCGAGAGACGGGCTCGCATAGTTTGAAACGCACGCTGGGTGTGTTTCAGTTGACGGCGCTCGGTGTCGGCGCGGTGATCGGAGCCGGAATCTTCGTGCTCTCCGGCTTGGGCGCTCACTACGCTGGGCCCGGCCTGATGCTCTCGTTCGTGCTCTCCGGGCTGGGATGCACTTTCGCGGCTCTGTGCTACGCGGAGTTTGCGGCCATGATCCCTCTGGCGGGCAGCGCGTATACCTATGCTTACGCTACCCTGGGCGAAATTATTGCCTGGATCATCGGCTGGGACCTCACGCTCGAGTACGCCATGGGGGCCAGCACGGTGTCCTCTGGCTGGTCGAATCACTTCATCGAACTGCTTAATATTTTTCACATCAAGATGCCGCTGTGGCTGGCCTACGACCACTGGACTGGACTCAGCCAGGCGCAGAAGATTGTCGCCCGCCAGATGGCGCTAGCGTCCGATTCCACGCTGGTGCCCGGCACGCAGGCTTTCCTTAATAAAGTCACCGCAATCATGGCAGCGCAATCGCCAGAGTTGTTGCAGAAAGGGCACGATCTGCTGAACGCGCCGCATCTGTTCGGATACGAAATCGGGGTCAATGTGCCCGCCTTCGTGATCGCCCTGGTGATTACCGCGATTCTGGTGATTGGCATTAAGGAGAGCGCTCGCTTCAACGCCACCATCGTCACCATTAAGGTTGGGGTTGTCCTTTTCGTGATCGGGCTCGGCGTCCACTACATCAGCGCCGTCAACTGGGGAACGGACTGGGCGAGTTTCGCGCCCTACGGATTCTCTGGAATCGGCGCCGGAGCGGCTTACATTTTTTTCGCCTATATCGGGTTCGATGCCGTCTCCACTACCGCCCAGGAAGCAAAGAATCCGCAGCGCGATCTTCCGATCGGCATCATTGCTTCGCTGCTGGTCTGCACCGTGTTGTATATCGCGGTAGCGGCGGTTCTGACCGGCATGGTGCCGTGGCGAGAAGTCAACATTGAGGCGCCCATTGCGCGGGCTTTCCTGGATAGAGGGCTTACCGGCGCATCCAACATCATTACCCTCGGAGCGCTGGCCGGCCTCACCAGCGTGATGCTGGTCATGCTTCTGGGCCAGACCCGCGTGCTGTATTCGATGGCCAACGATGGCCTTTTACCCAAGAAATTCTTTGCCGATATTCACCCGCGCTTCCGGACGCCGTGGAAGAACACCATGCTCGTCGGCCTGCTCGCGGCAATCGTCGGCAGTCTGACTCCGATCGACGATATCGGGAAAATGGTGAACATCGGAACCCTGCTGGCATTCGTGATCGTTTGCATCGCAATCATGGCACTGCGTTACACGAACCCCGGTCAACCTCGACCCTTCCGGACGCCGTGGGTGCCGTTTGTGCCCGTCATGGGCATAATTTTCAACGGCTACATGATGTACAAACTCGGCTGGATCAACTGGGCGCGC
Organism: uncultured Acidobacteriaceae bacterium; assembly: GCA_963747545.1. GTDB lineage: Bacteria > Acidobacteriota > Terriglobia > Terriglobales > Acidobacteriaceae > Acidiflorens. Next base: position 399,098 of record CAVVFQ010000008.1, read on the forward strand.
TTGATTGTCTGGCTGATCATCGGATTAGTCGTCTATTTCACCTACAGCCGCAAACACAGCCGCGTGCAGGCGGCGCTGGAAAGCCGGAAGACGCCCGTTTCTTAATCCTCACTTTGCTTCTTGCATTTTCCTGACCATCCCAGTTACCAACCGGCGCGGAGAAAAACGCACCGATTGCGCCACCAGCCAATTCTTGAATCCTGAAATCACCACCGGTTTTCCGGCCATCAACGCGCGATAACCGTCTTCGGCAACGGTGTGCGCATCCATCGAGCCGAATTTCAGCAGGCGCAGATCAGTAATTTGCGCCCGCTTGGCGAATTCCGTGGCGGTCGGGCCTGGGCACAAGCAGGTTACGGTAACATCCGACCCATGGAGTTCATTAGCCAGCGCCTCTGAAAAATGCAGGACATAAGCCTTGGTTGCGAAATATACCGCCATCAGCGGTCCCGGCTGAAACGCCGCGGTGGAGGCCACATTCAGGATGCGGCCGCTCTTGCGTTCAATCTTCGCCCGTTCGATCATTGCCGGAAGATACAGGCGCGTGAGGTGGGTAAGAGTGGTCACATTGAGTTGAATCTGGCGCAGACATTCTTCCAGGTCATTCTCGGCAAAGAAGCCGTACTGTCCGAATCCCGCGTTGTTGACCAGCACATCCACCTGAATGTCGGCACGCGTAGTCTGATCGAGCACATACGCGGATGCTCCAGGCTCGGTCAGGTCGACTGCCAAAATGAGCGACCGTGCGCCGTGCGATTTTTCCAGTTCGGATGCGAGTTGTCGGAGTTTATCCGCACTGCGCGCGACGAGAACCAGGCTGTAGCCTTCGCGCGCGAAAATGCGAGCGAGTTCCATCCCGATGCCAAACGAGGCGCCGGTGACTAGAGCGGTCTTGCGTTCGGACGTCGGCATCTACACGTGCGCCAGCGCCGGTTCCACGCCGTAGATCGAGTACCACGAAGTTGCGGCCTTCAGGCGAGCGTTCACGTTGTTGATGTTCTTCACGCCTTCATCCTCCAGCCATTTCCGGAAAGCATCGGCCCCTTGTTTCGCATAGACGGGAATGCCTTCTTTCCAGGTAGCGCGTCCGCAGAGCACGCCGTTGAATTTCACGCCCGACTCCGCCGCCAGCTCCAGCGACTCGGTGAACTCGGAATTGCTGACGCCCGCAGACAGATAAATGAACGGCTTGGTCGAGACCGCGGCCGCATCATTGAAAAATTTCATCGCCTCTTGTTTCGAATAAGCTTTTTGACCTTTGAAAGACTTGGTCCCTTCCACAAACTGCATGTTGATCGGGACTTCCACTTTCAGGACGTCGACGCCATAGCGGTCTTTAGTGAATTCGCGCATGCTGTCCGTGACCGCCTTCGGTTTCTTCTTTGAGAAGTCGAGGCCCTTCTCGTCCGCACCTTCTTCGTAGGTGACGATCTCAAGAAAGAACGGAATGTCATTGGCACGGCATTCATCGCCCAGCCGCTCGACCCAGGCGTGCTTCTTGTCATTAATGTCCTTCGGATCCAACGGCGTGTAATAAAGCAGAATCTTGACGCAGTCCGCGCCCGCTTCCTTCAGACGGCGCGCCGACCAGTGATCCAGCAGATCGCCCAGGCGTCCCGGTCCCGTCTTGTCGTAGCCGGTTTTTTCATAAGCCAGCAGCAGGCCGGCATTTTTCGCGCGCCGCTTCGAAGCCGGCAACCCCCACTCCGGATCCAGCAGAATGGCGCTGGCATGTGGCGTCAGGACTTCGGTCACCAGCGTCTTGAATTCCTCCATCATCGCGTCAGAAACAGCCGACCCTTTTTCCTTGGCGAGAGACTTCTGCAGCGAGCCGCGCTGATCCATGGCAGCGGCCGCGATCACGCCACGCTCATTCGATACGGCCTTCATTCCGGCGAGTTTGCCGGGTGTAAGTTTCATAAATCCTCCTAACAGTGCAATAGCAACGGACAATTCTAAACCACAGACGCTCCCAAGAGCACACCCACCACGGAAACACAGAGCCACGGAGGAATTCAAGAGATGGGCAGAGCTCGGTCTTTACAGATTCAAAGTTTTTCTCCGTGCCTCCGTGTCTCCGTGGTGGGTCCTGGGCCTCACTGCCGCAGAGCCAGCGTTCCCAGCAAACTCTGCTGCCTGGCGATCAGCGACTGGATGCCTTGCCGCGCCATCGCCATCATCTTCGCCAGTTGAGCGTCGTCGAACACCTGGTGCTCGGCGGTGGCCTGCAGTTCAACAATTTTATTGCCCGCGGTCATGACGAAGTTCATGTCCACATCGGCGCGCGAATCTTCTTCATAGTTAAGATCGAGAAGAACCTCGCCATCCACGATACCGACGCTGATGGCAGCCACAAAATCCTTAATCGGAGCCGCAGTCAAAGTTCCCGCCTCGATCAGACGCTGTAGAGCCAGGCCCAGCGCGACGAATGCTCCGGTGATCGAAGCGGTTCGCGTGCCTCCGTCCGCCTGGATCACGTCGCAATCGATCCAGATGGTGCGTTCACCCAGGCGCTTTAAATCCGCGACTGCGCGCAGCGAGCGTCCGATCAAGCGCTGAATCTCCTGCGTGCGCCCGCTTTGCCTTCCCTTGGCGGATTCTCGCGCAGTGCGGGTCAGCGTCGAGCGCGGCAGCATTCCGTACTCGCCGGAGATCCATCCCTTGCCAGAGTTGCGCAGGAACGGAGGCACCGTCTCTTCGACCGATGCGGTGCAGATGACGCGCGTGTTGCCCATCTCAATCAGCGCCGATCCCTCCGCGGTGGAGATGAAGTCGGGGATGATATTGACGGGACGAACCTGCTCGGGAGTGCGGTTATCGCTGCGAAAGATCATCGACGGAATTCTAACAGCCGGCAGACGGATCGGCTGTCAGCCATCAGCTGTCAGCTCTCAGCGAGCCTATTCCCGTGACATTCCGGAGTGGCACTGTAAAGGTGGGCACCCGTCTGCCGGGCACGCCGTTTGCCACGCACAGCGCTTTTACTGCAAGCGCTCCGCGTCTGCCGGTTGGCGATCGCTTTCTTCGCTCAGATTGTCTTCGGTTAGATCGTCGTAGTCGCGTCCCTCGATCCTGGACCATGCCGAGGCGCCAAGCGGGCGATTGGCCACCGACTCACGATCAATCACTACCAGCGTCGGCAGGCCCGGTTCCAGGGAGGTTCGGGTCAGGTTCATGGACGCCGTCTGCAACGCATAGAGCATCAACGCTGCAGTCTTGTGATCAATTTCCTGCAAGATCAGACGTTCCATGACGTTGGCCAGAGACACTTGTATGGAATTTGCATCCTCAAGCGTGGGCAATGGTTTGCGCCACTCGTTGTTGTCTTGCAAAGCCTCCAACTCGGGCCAGTGGTAGCGAATGTGGTAGTAGCAATGTTTACTTTCGCGCAGGGCCGGGGAACCGCATTGCGTGCCATTGACCTTGATATGCTGACATCGCTTAATATTCTTCGGATATGAGGGCATTTGGTAGCTCCTTGTATGAAGTTGTGAAATTGCGACGGGATATATGGAAATGCGGAAATGTTTACCGGTTAGTACCGGTACCCCCCTCCCCCCCGGTCTCCTGGAATCATAGGGTTAGGGAGATTTTTTGACTTTGGTCTTTGAATCTTAAGGACTTATATCAAAGTATTCTGGAATAAGGACTTAGCGGATACTCGGCCGTCGGATCCTTCCCCCCGACTCGCTCAGGGTCAGGATTTCGGCAGCGGGCTACCCCTTGGACTACTCTTAGGGTCACGCCCGGTAGACAGTCTGAAATTGTCAAAGAACCGCTTATGCTAGCTTTCGGGCAGCTTCCAGGGCCCTCGATGGGAGAGCGCACTGGTGCCGGTGGCACTCTGGGACAACACTATCGCAGTCGACGGGATTGTGTCTGTGATGGTGCACACCGGCCGTTTGTGATGAAAAAGTAGGACGCGGCTGGCCTAACGCTATGCGGCCGCAGCGGGCTGCCCCGGCTCGCGGACATTGATCTCTTCTCCCAAGCCGCGAGCCAGAATATGGCGTGTCGCTTCTGCTTCTTCCGTCTGCTCCGCTGGCAATGAGCGGAACCTCGCCCTCTCAACGGAACCGTCGTACTTCAAAGCGCCGTCCTTCAGAGTTCCAATATGCGTGGCGTTCTGCCTTTGCCGGGTCACTGCCCACGCGGCGTAAATCAGAATGCCGAAAGCGACAATCACGATCAGTAAAGCTTTTGCGACGGCCCAGGCGAAGACGGGATCATCCAATGCAAACACGGCTCGTGTCCTCCGAACAGAATGCTGACTGCCGCCCGGATGGGAGGCAACTGGGAGAACTGACAGGTGAGAAGGCAGGCGGGGATTGGGTCAATGAGTGTCATCGCGATTTTTCGCCAAATCAGGCGATTACACTCATCGAGAAATGGCCGATGGTCAATGCACAATTTGATCTGTCGAGTTGGAACCTCGCATTTTATGGGTTTCTGGTGGCCTTACCCTCCATAACGGTGGCCCACGCGCCAGCCTGTGTAAGCGTTTCGTATTTGAAGGTGTAGACGACGGGAGAGACTACTGTAATGGTGTAGCGTCCTTTCGCAAGCACACCATTCATTTTTGCCTCCGAGGTCCAGGTCCAGATGTTATCGAGGATGTGGCCGATCGCCATCTGATGCTCCCCCAGGCTGTTGTAGGCGTTGTAGGTATATACCTTGTCATCGGCGTTGTACTCCATGACCCTCACGCCGCGAACATCACCCATGACGGAGTGCATTGAGGAGTGGGTCTGGAGAAAGAAGTTACCCGACACCCACTCGCTGTGTTCGGTCGAGGTGAAATCTCCGCCGGGGACGGTTGGGCTAAGCTTCATCGTGCCTTGCAGCTTCCAGTCGCCGGCAAAGTAGTCCATCTTCTGGTGTTCCGGGGTTGGGAAGAGCGTTTGTCCTGAAACGACGGATGTCGGGGATACGATGAGAAGCGCAAGAAGCACCAATCGAGACTTGAATCGGGCAGTCATGGCTGAGCAGTTCACTACTAAAGTAGTTGTCTTGAAACTGTCATTTGTGACAGCTGCCAAGCGACGCTTGAATTCCCTGCGACGCCGATGGTGGCGCAGGCGGGATGCATAGGTCCTTCCCCTTCGACGAGCTCAGGGTCAGGATGACAAGTCGTGGGAGGGTAATTACTGACTGCCCGCCTGCTCAACCGTGGTCACATCAAATGTTTCGGTCAGATCGGCGTGTCCGGCGAGCGTTTCGCGGGTTTTCCCTTCGACCAGGATGTTGACCCGCTGAATCCCGGGAACGTTGACGGCGAGCGTCTCCACCAGCGAATTCACGGTGAGTTGCTCGCTGAGAACGCCGGAGCGATGCTGGTCGGCGAAGGCGGCATTCAGATCGATGACGGCCGCTCCGGGATCGACCAGGAAGATGCTGCGGATGTCCGCGGCCGGAGCCAGCGGATGCGGAGCGCCGGGTTGCTGGTAGATGCGCAACAGCGCGCGCAACAATTCCTCCGCTCGCTGCTGGCGTCCTCCGGGAAGCGGAATCTGTGCAGAACGCGCGCGGAGCATGCCCGCCGCATCGTCTGCTACATAGAGCGTCACCGTCTCCGTCGGGCCGGAGGCTGGAGGAGCGACGGGCAGCTCGTCGGCCGCAAGCGAATCGAATTCCCGCGCCTGTCGCCGCATGTGGCGAAGGTAGATGCCCATCGACACCACCAGCAACAGCAGCGCGGCTACTCCGATCAGAAGATGGCGGGGAATCATGATCGTGTGACCTCAGCGGCTAAAGCCGCAGTCAAAATGGCGCAGTTATCGCAGCGGTAAACCGCTGCGCCACCCGAAATCAAATGCAACACCGGGCGAATATCAAACGCATTGCCGAGTTTGGCACGCCGCACCGTCATTGCTGCACCACCAGGCGGTCGCGAACAGAAACCACGGCATCGGCAATGGCCGACGCGACGCGTTGTTGATAGTTGGCCGAGGTCAGGTCGGCTATGCCATCCGGTCCGGGCGCGAGTTCCACGGCGACTGCGGGCATGGACACGTTGTTCAGCGGGCGCAGCGAGGCAGAAGACGCCCTCACCGGGAATTCTTTCTTCTTTATCTCGGCCAGAATTGCGGCCGAGACGATGAGGCTGACGGGCAGGGCCGGCGCCTGGGCCGCATTCCAGGGATGAAACACTCCATTGCTCGGCCCTTCCACGGGAAGCAGCGCAGTGTAGATGCGCGCGCCGCTGCCGAGTGAATCGGCGTGCAGGCTGATGTAGATTCCGGCGCGGGCGACGTTGGCGGCCGTGGCGCGCTGATCGAGAGTCAAACTGGTGTCGCCGTCGCGCAGCAACCGAACTGCGAAGCCGCGAATTTCCAGTTCGTGGCGCAGCAGGCGGGCAAATCCGAGCGTGACGTCTTTCTCGGCCAGGGTATCGGTCAGAGCCGCGCCCCGTTCGTCGCCGCCGTGCGCGGGATCGACGACGGCGAGAACGCGATGAAAGTTCGAATTGGAATTGGCACCAGCGTCAGCGTTGTTATTGCCAGGGGCGATGCTTGCAGAGGGCGCGGTCTGCGCGGGATTCTCGGTTCCATTGTTCTCGGGTATGGGACTCGGCGACGCATTGTTTGGCGCGCCAGTGTTTGCCGACCCAGTGTTCGCCGACCCAGCGTTCGGTGACCCCGCAACACTCGGCGCGGCGGGCGGTTGTGGGACAGCCGAAATGACGATCGTCCTTCGGTCGTTGCTGAAGGTTGCCAGCAGCGGCTGGTTTGCGGCCACATTTATTTCGGCGTCGCCGTTGTTCTCTGAGTAAGTGGCTTGCCTGATGACATTGTTGTCGAAGGAAATCAACTCGCTTCCGGGGGAAACGACCGGGTCCCGCTTAAACACCATTCTCAGCTTGCCCGGTTCGGTGGAGATCGTCGGATTCACGGGAGCGGTGAAAGTGAGCAACAGGCGCGGCGGGTTGCTCGCGTCCAGGCGAAAACTGGTTTGGACACCGACATCGCCGACGAACAGCCGGCGCGCGCTTTCATGGAAATTCACCGCCGGTCCCAGAAACCGGGGCAGCAGCGTGCTCAGCGAATTTATCGGAACCAATCCGCGTGAGTTTTCGATGAGGAAGGGAGCCGTAAGATCAAAATCGCGTCCGCGAATCCGGGCGCGTGTCTTTCCCACTGCAAACTCGGCATCCACAGCGTTATAGCGCAGCCTCCAACGCGGGTGGTCCAATTGGCTGCTTACGCGGCCGAGCGGTTCCAGAAGTTCGAGCAGGCCGACATACTCGTGGCCCGCGCGCTCCAGCACCGGGAGCGAGTAGACGGCGACGGGAGAGTAGACAGAAATGTGTTGGTCGCTGGCAGAGTGCAGCGCAGCGGGCACCGCGAATAGAAGCGTTATCGCCGCCAACAGGATGGCGAAAACCCGAGTTCTCAATTCCCCGCTTCTCACTAAGAACTGAGAGCTGAGAACCGAGAACTGCAGTTCGCTAGTCCAGCGCATAAATCGTGAGCCCGCTCAGCAACTTGGGGTAGAAATCGGTGGACTTCTGGGGCAGCACTTCGCCGGCAAAAGCGATGTCGCGAACCTGCTCGATGCGCACCGGATTCATCAGAAACGCGGCTTGGACTTTTCCGCTGCGCACCTGCATCAAGGCTTCGGCGGCTTCGCGACAATAGGAAACGTTCTCCTGATTGCGAATGGCTTCCTCCGAGATCTTCAGAGCACCTTCCAGCAGGCACTTGTGCAATTGCACCACGTCGAGCGTTCGCTGGCGCAGAGAAAGGCTTCCAAACAGACTGGCGTCAATGTCTTTCAGGTCGTGCAGCAGAAATGCACGCTCGGCGGTAACCGCGAGCAGCGCCGCCCCGGTGTGTCCTGCCTGTTGCAGGATGGTGGCAGCTCGCGGCGCATCGATTCCGGCATCGACCTCATCCACGCGGAAGAATTTCTCTGCCTCGGCCCGGAATTGCGCAGCCGAGAAAGATGGAAGGCCGAACACGAGCCGGTGCGTCGGCAGAATTACCAGGCCCGGGCGGTCTTGATCCGGAAGAGCCGCATCAGGCCGACTCCGATCGGAACGACCCATATCGACGAACGTCATCATCACCGAGTCGTAGGGAGCGGGAAGGCCCGATCCGGTCTCCGCCTCGGCTCGCCGCTGGTCGCGATAGGTGAGCGCGGTTTCGTAGCGATGATGGCCATCGGCGATGATCAGCTTTCGATCCCGCATCTGCTGCTGCACGGAGGCGATGACCGAGGGGTCAGAAATCTTCCAGACGCGGTGCACGACGGCGTACTCGTCGGTGACTTCGATGTCGGCATCTTTATTATTGGCGGTTGCCGAATCGAGCAGGGCGTCGACTTTGCCCGCCCCGCTGTAGAGCATGAAAATCTGACCAAAGTGGGCCTGAGTCGCGCGCAGCAGGTCCAGGCGATCGGCTTTCGGCTTGGCCAGCGTCTGTTCGTGGCGGAACACGATGCCCGCGGAATATTCCTCGATCCGGCCAAGAGCGATGAAGCCTCGCCGCTCGAGGCGCGCCCCGGCTCCGGGAATGCCTTTTCCAGGAACGCCTCCCGGAAGCAGGAACGTCTGAGAATAGCGGTAGATGGAAGGCTCTGGGTCCCGGCGCAAAACGCCGGTTTGGCGCCAGTTATGGAAGGACGCCCTCGCGCGCGTGTAGACGTTCTCGGCGTCCCCGTCGCCCGGCAGAGGTTTCCCGAGAATAATCCGGACCAGGTTATAGGGGCTGGCCTGGTAGTAGCGCTCCTGCATGGCGGGGGTGATTTTGTCGTAGGGTTGGGTCACAACCTGTTGGATCGGAACGCGCTGAGGGTCGTAGCGCCAGGCTCGAAATGGAGAAATAATCGCCATCAGGAGAAGGCAGAATTGTAGCAGGCGAGGTGAATCACCTCCTTTCAAAGAGCCCCACTGGCCGGGCGAGGGCGCGCGGCGCTCCATTTTCGAAGGGTCGCGTCCAAAAAGATGACAACACTTTTTCAAGACTGTGCTACTATCCGGCTCATAGAGCTTGTTGTAGCCCGCCTTGCGGGATGCGGGTTGCCTCCCTCCCAATCGCGGATATAGTGGGGCCTATGCTGTACAGCAAACAGTTCTCGGCTCGCTTCTCCTTCGTTGTATTTCTGGTGGTTGCTGCGTCCGGCGCACTCCCGCTTTTCGCCCAGACTTCGACTGCGGATGTCCACATCCAGCCCCGCGTTAACCCGCCCGCACCGAAAGAGCCGGAGATTGATCCGGCGTTCAAAACCCACACCAAGCCTTACAAAGTAGACGTGGACATGGTCCTGGTGCCGGTGACCATCACCGATCCGTTAAACCGGCTGGTTACTGGCCTCGACCGCGAGAATTTCAATCTTTACGAAGGCAAAGACCAGCAGGAGATCAAGACCTTTTCCAGTGAAGATGCTCCGGTGTCGATCGGTGTGATCTTTGACATGAGCGGGAGCATGAGCAGCAAGATCGAGCGCGCGCGCGAGGCGGTGATCGAGTTCTTCAAGACCGCCAACACGCAAGACGAGTTCTTCATGATCACCTTCGCCGATAAACCGGAGGAGATCGCCGATTTCACCAGCTCGGTGGATGACATTCAGGGTCGGCTCATTTATAGCGTTCCCAGAGGCCGCACGGCGCTGCTCGATGCGATCTACCTCGGCGTCACAAAAATGCGCCAGGCTAAATATCCCAAGAAGGCTTTGCTGATCATCTCTGACGGCGGCGACAATCACAGCCGTTATACGGAGAGCGAAATCCGTTCCATGGTCAAAGAGGCCGACATTCTGATCTATGCAATCGGCATCTACGATCATTATTTCCCGACAGAAGAGGAGCGGCTTGGACCTGCCCTGCTCAGCGATGTTACCGAACTGACCGGTGGCCGGGCTTTTACCATTGATAACCCGAACGACCTAGCGGACGTCTCCACGAAAATTGGCATCGAGTTGCGCAACCAGTATGTCATCGGATACCGTCCTAAGAATCCAGCGCGCGATGGCAAATGGCGTAAAATAAAAGTGAAACTCTTACCGCCAAGAGGATTGCCGCCGCTCCGGGTCTACGCTAAGACGGGTTACTATGCGCCGACGGAATAAAGCTTTCCTGCTGATTTTCTTCCTTCTGACGACGCTGTTGCTGGCGACCTCTCAAGCGGAAGGCAGGGCCCAGAACGAATCGCCTGCGGCGCCGGTTGCCGGTTCCCAGGCAGCACCGGCCGGCACTGCTCCCGCACAGGACTCCCAGAATCCGGATGCGGCCGACAGCGGCGTCTTTGTTTTCCGCAAGCAGGTCGAAGAAGTGGTGCTGCACGCCACCGTTGTCGACGACAAGCAACGCATCGTCACCAGCCTCGATAAGGGTGATTTCAGCGTCTTCGAGGATGGCCACCCCCAAACCATCACTTCGTTCCGCCGTGAAGACATTCCAGTTTCCATGTGCATCGTGATCGATAACTCTGGTTCCATGCGCGAGAAGCGGCAAAAAGTGAACGCCGCCGCGCTCAATCTGGTGACCTCGTCGAATCCGAATGATGAGGTGTGCATCGTCAATTTCAACGACGACTTCTGGCTTGACCAAGATTTCACTTCCAATATCAAGAAGCTGAAAGAGGGGCTGGACAAAAGCGAGGCACGCGGGGGGACGGCGCTTTACGATGCGGTCACAGTCACCGCCGACCACTTGAAAAGGGATGCCAAGCTTGAAAAGAAAGTCGTCTTCGTGGTCACCGACGGAGAGGACAACGAGAGCCAGGAAACTCTGGAGAAGGCGGTGCAGCGTCTGCAGGGCGACGGCGGACCAACGGTTTACGCGATTGGCATCCTGGAGAAGGAAGAGCATCCGAAGCACGCCAGACGCGCCCTGCAACTCATGTCGGAAAGAACGGGCGGCATCGCTTTCTTTCCTCAAACGTTGGACGAAGTTGACGCCATCAGCCGCACCGTGGCCCACGATATTCGCAGCCAATACACGATCGGGTATAAGCCGACGACGCCGAAAACCCAGGGTGGTTATCGTCAAGTGAAAGTGGATGCCCGTTCGCACAGCCGCAGCAAGCTCACCGTCCGCACCAAAAGCGGGTATTACGCCGGAACCGAGCCCGCTTCCGGGGCGCAGTAGTTCTCTTGTGTGGAAGCGGGGCTTTGCCCCGCTTTTACGGGGCAGAGCCCCGTCACCACACAATTCGAATTGCCCGGTCACCAAATTGCAAAATTACAAAATCCATTCATTGACGCTGCCGCTCCAGTTCCATAATCTAAAGTGTGCCGTTAACAACCTTAAATTCGCGCCTGCGCCTTAGCGACGATATTTCCAAACTTGTCGGCGAAACGCCGATGCTGCAGATGAAGAGGCTGACGCCTCCGGGCTCGGCCGATATTTTCGCCAAGCTGGAATACCTGAATCCGGGAGGCAGCGTGAAAGATCGCGCTGCCATTGGCTTGATTGAGCACGCCGAAAGCGAAGGCAAACTCAAGCCCGGCGGTACGGTGATCGAGGCCACCGCCGGAAACACCGGCATCGGGCTCGCTCTGATCGGGGTGAGCCGCGGCTACAAAGTTCGTCTGTTTGTCCCGGAAAAATTCTCGGAGGAAAAAGTCATCATCATGCGAGCCCTCGGCGCCGAGGTGACGCGCACTCCGGAGGCCGAGGGCATGCAAGGCGCTATCCAGGCCGCGAAAGACCTGCTGGCAACTGACCCTTCGGCGTTCCTGGCCGCGCAGTTTGATAACCCCGCCAACACCGACTACCACTACGAGACGACCGCCCGCGAAATCTTTGAGCAGATGGAGGGGCGCGTCGACGCCATCACGGTGGGCTGCGGAACCGCCGGAACTTTTACCGGCGTCGCCCGTTTTTTGAAAGAGCGGATCGCGAAGGTGCATGCGGTGGCCGTGGAAACGCAAGGCTCGATCCTCGGTGGAGGAAAACCCGGTCCACACAAGGTGGAAGGCATCGGCAACAGCTTTATTCCGGGGAATTTCGACCGTTCTGTTTGCGACGAAGTGATGATGGTGACCGACGACCAGGCTTTCGGCATGGTGAAAGAACTAGCGGCGCGCGAAGGCGTACTCGGAGGCTCGAGCGCCGGCGCCAATGTGTACGCTGCGGTTGAAATTGCCAAACGGCTCGGGGCAGGGAAGCGAGTAGTCACGCTGATTCCGGACTCGGCTGAACGGTATTTGTCGAAGAAGATATTTGAAGGCGGGATCTGAAGACGCTCGGTTCGTTCTTGGCCCGTGGCTTGGAGCGTTCGAGATTTTCGGTAGAGACGGGGCTTGCCCCGTCTCGCTTGGCGGCAGAAGACGCGGCAAGCCGCGTCTCTACTCATGTTTCATAACAGACCGCCAAGAGCCAAAGCGCTACCCCAGGAGAACACTTGACTTCTAAACAATCGGGCTTCGCAACCCGTGCTATTCATGTTGGACAAGAGCCCGACCCCCTGACCGGCGCTGTCGCCGCGCCCATCTATCCGACTTCCACCTACGTTCAGGAAGAGATCGGCAAAAATAAAGGTTACGAATACGCGCGGGTGTCGAATCCGACGCGCGACCGGCTGGAGACGAACCTGGCGGCGCTCGAAGGTGGAACGGCGTCGCGCGTTTTTGCCAGCGGAATGGCGGCCATCAACGCCGTCGCTACCATGCTCAAGGCAGGCGACCACGTCGTCGCGGGCCACAATCTCTACGGCGGGACGCCGCGCCTGTTCGATCAGGTCCTCGCTAACTTTGGTCTTACATTCACCTACGTCGATACATCCGACGTCAACAAGGTTGAGGGCGCGTTGCAGAAGAACACGCGGCTGTTATTCCTGGAGACACCGACTAACCCGCTGATGGAATTGTGCGATCTCCGCGCCATCTGTGAAGTCAGTCACCGGCATGATGTCGAGGTCGTCGTCGACAACACTTTCATGTCGCCGTATTTCCAGCGTCCGATCGAGCTCGGCGCCGACATGGTTGTCCACTCCACCACGAAATTTCTCAATGGCCACAGCGACGGGTTGGGAGGCGTTGTGGTCTGCACCAAACCGGAGCAGGCGGAGAAACTCGCTTTTCTTCAGAAATGCTCCGGCGCCATCCTATCGCCTTTCGAGTGCTGGCTAATCCTCCGTGGCGTCAAGACCCTGGCCGTCCGCATGGAACAGCACGACCGCAGCGGCCGCAAGGTCGCCGACTATCTCTCGAAACATAAAAAAGTGCAGAAGGTTTTCTATCCCGGGCTGCCGGATCATCCGCAGCACGAATTGGCCAAGCGGCAGATGTCGGGCTTTGGAGCAATGATCGCATTCGAAACCGGATCGCTCGCGAACGCCAACAAAATGCTGCGCAAGGTGCGCGTGTGTTCGCTAGCGGAGTCACTGGGCGGAGTTGAGACGCTGATTTCGCATCCCGCCACCATGACGCATGCTGCAGTCGGCGAAGAGGGGCGCCGCAAAATCGGGATCACCGACGGATTGGTGCGAATATCCGTCGGTATCGAAGATGTGGACGACATTCTCGCAGACCTTGACCAGGCGTTGACGGCGATCTAGCGGGCTTGTGTGGTGGCGGGGCGTTGCGACGTCTTGGCGGGGCATAGCCCCGCCACCACACGGGCGTGCTTGTGGTGGCCGGGGTTTCGTGGATCCGCTCTTCACATCTTCACATCTTCACATCTCCACGTCGGCATGAAACTTCCAGTCACGCGGCGACCGTTATAAACTTCGTTCCTATGGAGTGGTTCGAAAACGAAGAATTTTGGCGCGATTTCTATCCCTACATGTTTCCTGCGGAGCGGTTTGCCGCTGCCAAGGAAGAGGTCAGCCGGATCATGACGCTCACCCGATGCGGCGGAGGCAGCCTGCTCGACCTCTGTTGCGGACCAGGGCGCCATGCGGTGGAGTTCGCGCAATGCGGGTTTCAGGTCACAGGGGTTGACCGGACCCGATTTCTGCTGGACAGAGCACGCGAGCATGCAACCAAAGCGGGCGCCTCAATCGAATGGATCATGGAAGATATGCGCAGTTTTGTTCGTCCGGCGACGTTTGACCTGGCGTGCAATCTCTTTACCTCATTTGGATATTTCAAAGATGAGCAAGACGACCTTCGGGTGCTGCGGAACATTCATCAGAGCCTCAAAAAGACGGGCGTGCTGGTGATTGAGGTGGTCGGCAAAGAGCGGCTGGCGCGAACCTGGCAAAACACAATCAGCACCGAGCTCGCAGACGGATCGTTGATGGTGCAGCGTCCTCAACTTCGCGATGACTGGTGCCGTGTTTACTCGGAGTGGATCCTGATGAAAGACGGCCACTCACGGAGCTTCAGTTTTGAACACACCATCTATTCTGGCCGCGAACTCAAAGATCGCCTGTTGAACTGCGGGTTCGAGCAAGTGCAGTTGTTCGGAGACCTGCAAGGCTCCGCTTACGATCTGGAAGCCAAGCGGTTGATAGCTGTTGCGCGCAAATCGGATTCTTAGGTTCGGGGCGTCGGCCAATTTGCTCAACCCGCCTCAGCGCACCGACTTTCCAATCCACTCCAGATACGCCGAGCTTCCATCTTCGATGGCAATCTCGATGCACTCCGGAAGTTCGTAGGAATGCAGCTCACCCAGAGCGTCGCGCACGCGAGCGAAGACGTCCAGCGTCGTCTTGATCACCAGCAGCCACTCCGTTGCCGACTCGATCTTGCCTTGCCAGCGATACACGGATTCAATCTGGGGAACGATGTTGACGCAGGCTGCCAGTTGCCGTTGAACCAGCGTGTGGGCAATGCTCCGGGCTTCTTCGAGCGAGCCGCAAGTGGTCAGAACGAGCCGTTTGTCGGTCATATTAAGTAGAATCGAAAGCCTAAATAAAATCGAAATCAGAATCGAAGAGCCCGAGTTTCACTCGAAGCATACGAGGCAAGCCGGTGGCAACGCAAATCAAGTTTGGCACATCTGGATGGCGAACGGTGATGGCGGAAGGGTTCACGTTCGCCAATGTCCACCTCGCCGTACACGGCATCGCGCGCCACGTGTCGTCGCGGAGGCCGAGCGGGGCGAAAGTGATTGTTGGGCGCGATCCGCGCTTCCTCGGCGAGAGTTTCTGTGCCACGGCCGCTGACATCCTGTCTAGCTACGGCATTACGCCGCTGGTGATTGCGGAGCCGACTCCCACACCCACTATTTCCTATGCCGTCATCCAGTCGAAAGCCGACGGGGCCATCAACTTTACCGCTTCGCATAATCCGCCCGAATACAACGGCATCAAATTTTCGACTCCGGATGGTGCGCCCGCGCTTCCCGAAGTCACTCAGGCCATCGAGCGCGAGATCGCGGCCTTCGACACGAATCCAAGAACGCCGCACGCAACTAAAGCTGAGTCTCAATCTGCTGAGTCGCAATCCATCGACCCGCGCCGCATGTATCTCTCGCGGCTGCGCGAAATCGTTGACCTCGACGTCATTAAGAAGGCCGGTATCAAGGTTGCCTTTGATCCGATGTGGGGCGCTGCCCGGGGTTATTCGGACGTGTTTCTACACGAGGCCGGTATTACCGTGGCCACCGTCCACGACACGCGCGACGTGCTTTTCGGCGGCCACGCCCCGGATCCCGACGATCACCTGCTCGAAGACCTGCGTCACAAGATGCGTGAAATCGGCGCGGGAATCGGCGTTGCGACCGATGGCGACGCCGATCGCTTCGGAGTTGTCGACGAGGACGGCACGTTTCTTCAGCCCAATTACATCATTGCTCTGCTCTTTGACTATCTGGTCGAAACCCGCGGCTGGAAAAACGGAGTCGGCAAGTCGGTTGTCACCACCAATCTCATCAACGCGCTTGCCGAAAAACATAAAGTCGAACTGCACGAGACTCCGGTGGGCTTTAAATATATTGGTGAACTCATCAAGCAGGACAAGATCCTCATCGGTGGTGAAGAAAGCGCCGGCCTCTCCATCCGCAGGCACGTTCCGGAGAAAGACGGCGTGCTCGCCGGCCTGCTGTGCTGCGAGATGGTCGCGCGCCGAGGCACCTCGGTCGGCACGCAACTGGCCAACCTATTTGCCGAACTTGGTTCCTTCTACTCTTTGCGGGAGAACTTCCGCTTGACGCCGGAAGCAAGACAGAAGTTTACTGAGAAGTTACGTCGTGATCCGAGCGAGTTCCATGGCATCAAAGTTGCCAAGGTGGTGAGGACCGACGGACTGAAGCTCGTTCTCACCGACGGATCGTGGGTTTGCTACCGTCGGTCGGGTACGGAGCCTGTGGTGCGCGTGTATAGCGAAGCGCGCAGCCGGGAAGAGCTTGCAAAATTGAGTGTGGCAGCCAAAGCATGGATCTTCAGTTAGCAAAAGAACGACCAGGACGACAGCCGAGAATTCGCATCCTTCCACGCGGGGAGGAAGGTCTGCGCGCGGCGATTGATCAGGCGATGGGTCAGGCGATTGGTCATGTTAAGGACCAGGCCAAAGATCAGGCTCCCAGGGCCGAGGCTGCGGCAGCGCGTTGGGTCGAACGCACGCGTCCGGTCTGGTCATGGCTCGTCCTTGAGTGGCGTCGTCTGGGAACCGCGGCCGCTATCCTTCTTATCGTAGCCGTGCTGTTGCATGCCATGTTCGGAGCCAATGGCATGGTCGTTTATCGCCAGAAGCACGCCGAACTGCAGTCGCTCCAGAGTGAGGTCGAGCGCCTGCAGGTGGAAAACGCCCAGTACGTCGAACAGATCAAATCGCTCAAATCCGATCCGGCCGCCATTGAGAAGGAAGCGCGTGAGCAACTGCACTACACGCGGCGCGGAGAAGTTGTCTACGTTGCTCCCGATCCTCCGCAGAAACCACCTACCGGCCGCGCCAGGAACGAGCATTAAGAACGGTCGTCTTTCTCGCAACCCAGTTTCGCGCAGCCCAGCCTCTGCTCTTTTTGTGATAAAGTGCAGGGATCAAGGAGCACGTGTGGGAACTAGTCTTCTAATTTTAAGGAGGGTGACATGCGGAAACTTCTCTCGTTGTTACTTGCCGGGTTACTTACCGGCGCGCTGATTGTGCTGGTCGCCTCGGTGTCATTTGCCGGCGATACCCAGACCGTGAATGGCTGGGTCAGCGATTCCAAGTGTGGCGCTAAAGGAGCCAACGCGGGCGCGGAAGCGTGCACGAAGAAATGCATTGCTGCTGGCGCCAACGCGGTCATCGTCACCGATAAGGACCAGAAGGTCCTGGCGGTGGACAATCCCGATGCCCTCAAGGGTCACGAGGGACATCATGTTGCCGTGACCGGGCAGATCGAGGGCGACAAGATCCACGTGGACAGCGTCAAGATGCTTTAGGGTTTTGTCGAGCAAGGTTGCAACGTAGACAAACTCTGTCATCCTGAGCGAAGCGAAGGACCTAATGTATTGGGGCGCGTCAACGCATACGTCCTTCGCTTCGCTCAGGATGACAATGCTTTTTGTGGGTGGCTGCGCCGTCTCTATCTGACCACGCCTTCGAGCGGCGAACTGGCAGTGGCATAAAGTTTCCGCGGCATTCGTCCCGCCAGGTATGCCTGCCGTCCGGCCAGCACTCCGTGCTTCATCGCTTCCGCCATCAGCACCGGTTCCTGGGCGCCGGCGATGCCAGTGTTCATCAGCACGGCGTCGTAACCCAGTTCCATGGCGATGGCCGCGTCGGAAGCGGTACCCACGCCCGCGTCCACAATCAACGGAACTCCCGTGATCAGCTCGCGCAGGATTCGCAAGTTGGCCGCGTTCTGAATCCCCAACCCGCTGCCGATCGGCGCGCCTAAAGGCATCACCGCCGCGGCTCCCGCGTCCACCAGCCGTTTGGCGAACACGATGTCGTCCGAGGTATAGGCCAGCACCGTGAATCCTTCTTTCGCCAGCACACCTGTGGCTTCGAGCGTTGCTTGCACGTCCGGATAGAGCGTGGCCTGATCGCCGATCACTTCCAGCTTGATCCAGTCCGAGAGCCCAACCTCGCGGGCCAGCCGCGCCGTGCGGATGGTATCGTCGGCGGTATAGCAGCCGGCGGTGTTCGGTAGAAGGAAATATTTGTTCGGATCGATGTAATCGAGCAGCGATTCCTTGCTGCGATCGAGATTCACCCGGCGCACGGCCACCGTAACCATGTCGGCGCCGCTGGCTTCGAGCGCGCGGGCGGTTTCCTGAAAAGACTTGTATTTGCCCGTCCCAACGATTAAGCGGGAACGGAATTGCCTGCCAGCGATAACGAGTGAGTCCGTCATCTCTTTATTGTAAAGGTTGGGGTGTCATCCAGAAACTGTTTCCGCTTCCGCCTTTGCGTACATTTGATCAATCAAAGTCCGGTACCGCTCCTCAATTCCCCGTCGTCGCACTTTCAAGGTATGCGTCAGCGTTCCATCCTCCGCCGAGAGCTCTTCTGGTATGACGAGCACACGTTTCAGCTTTTCGAAGCGTGCAAGATTCTCATTCAGGTCTTCGATGATTCCTTCGTACATGGCTTGCACTTTGGCGTCCGCCACGAGTTCTTCTCGCGAGACAAATTCAACCTGGTTGGCCCGCGCCCAATCTTCCAGGGCAGGGAAGTGCGGCGCGATCAGCACCGCGGGAAATTTCCTCCGGTCACCGAATACCACAGCGGTCCCAATCAGCGGGTTCAGCTTCAGCGAATTCTCAATCGGTTGCGGCGCGATGAACTTGCCGCCCGAAGTCTTGATCAGATCTTTCTTGCGATCCGTGATGGACAGGAATCCGTCACTGTCGAGGTGCCCGATGTCGCCCGTTTTGAACCAGCCGTCCACAAACGCGGCTTGTGTTTCGTCCGGACGATTCCAATAGCCCTTGAATATCGAAGGCCCGCGGGCCAGAACTTCGCCGTCCTCGGCAATCCGAACTTCGAGGTTCGCCAGCGGCTTGCCGACCGTCCCCAGTTTGTTTGCGGCGGGCGTGTTCACCGCAATCACCGGAGAAGTTTCCGTCAGTCCGTACCCCTCGTGGATGGGAATACCGATATCGGCATACCACTCGGCCAATTCAAGACCCAGCGGCGCGCCTCCGGAAATGAACTCCTCCGCCTTTCCACCCATCCCTGCGCGCACTCTGGAAAAAACGAGCCGGTCCGCAATTTTCATTTTCCAGGAGAGTGCTGCAGGACGCGTTCCGGCCAGAGTCTCGGCGCGGTGAGCGCGCCCCACCGAAAGCGCCCAGCGATAGATTGCATTCTTAGGAAAGCCCTCAGCCTTGGCGATCACTTGCTGGCGAATCTTTTCGTACACGCGGGGCACGCCAATAAAAATGTCGGGTTGCACTTCCGCCAGAGTCTGGGCGAGTTTTGCGATGTCAGGACAATAGGCCAGCACCACTCCGCGATAGAGCAGTGCGAAGTCCACATGCCGCGCCGTAACATGGGAAAGTGGGAGAAACGATACGCTCACCTCTTCTTCTTTTGTCCCGATGCCAAACACCTCCATCGAAGACGCGATGTTCGACGCCATGTTGCCGTGGGTCAGCATGGCTCCTTTCGGAGTCCCCGTCGTGCCTGAGGTGTAGATGATTGTCGCCAAGTCATGGGGGCCAATCGACTGAGCGCGAGCATCGAACTCGGGATCGCAGTCGGCCGGTCCCTGCAGCATCAGCTCCTTCATTAGAACCGCGTCCGCAGTTTCGACCGCGTCCATCACCAGAATCCGTTCCACCGGCGTGCGCCGCTGGACGCTCAGCACCTTTTCCAACTGGTTTTTTGTTGACACTGCGATGACGCGCGCCCCGGAATCGTTGAGGAGGAGTGCAGTTTGCTCGGTGGTTTGGGTGGCGTAAACCGGAACCGTCACAGCGCCGAGGGCAAGCACCGCGAAATCGGTTATTGTCCACTCCGGGCGATTTTCGCTGAGGATGGCGACGCGATCGCCTTTTCCGATGCCCCAGGATTCCAGCACGCGAGCCACGCCCACGACGCCGCGATAAATCTCGGCGGAAGAGATCGGAACCCAGCCCAGGGCCACTCTTTGCAGCATGACACGGTCGCGGCGGTTTGTGCAGACTGCCAAAAAAATGTCGTTTAGAGTTTTGAGGCTCATCTCGTCCGATCAGGGTTCCCACTATCATTGTACGCAGTCATTACACAGAGTCCGAAGAAGTGTCTCGGTATTGCCGCTGGGACTGCATATCGACGCTTTGACCGTATTCCCAGCCGCAGGGTACGCTTGAAGCTAATCTCTCCGAAGGAGCTTCCATGAAACGAAGGGGTGTTTCAACAATGCTGGCAGCATGGCTAATCTCAGCCGCGATGGTCTGCCCGCAGATCCACGCTCAGGGCAACCAGGCGCAGGGCAGCAAGCCCGAGCCGGCACCCTTGAAACTGAATGTCGGCGACGTTGCTCCCGACTTTAAGCTGCACTATTTCGATGGCAGCGATCTAAAAGAAGTTTCCCTAAGCCAGTATCTCGGCAAGAGCAACGTCGTCCTGGCCTTCTACATCTTTGCGTTCACCGGTGGTTGAACCGCGCAAATGAAGGCCTTCCAGCAGAATCTTAAACAGCTGGAAGCCGCCGACACCCAGGTTCTGGGTGTAAGCATGGACAGCCCCTTCGCCAATAAAGCCTTCGCCGACCAGATCGGAGTTACCTTCCCGCTACTGAGTGATTGGGGTGGAGAGGTCACTCGCGAGTACGGGATCTATGTTGACAAATACAAAGCCGCGCGCCGCGTCAACTTCCTGATCGGCAAAGACGGGAAAATTCTCGAAGAGCAGATTGACCGGGATGCGATCGATCCGAAGAAAATCGTGGATGCCTGCGAGCGCAAGAAGCTGAGCCGCTGAGTCAAGCGCGCGAGCCGGTTTGACCCTGCTCCACCACGCTGATATGATTTTTCTGCGGGGTGGAGCAGTCTGGTAGCTCGTTGGGCTCATAACCCAAAGGTCGGTGGTTCAAATCCACCCCCCGCAACCAAATTCTCCATTTGGTTTCAATGGGTTGAGCCAATCTCACAACTGGCTCGGTGACTCTAAACCCAACTTCCCAGCCGAAATTTCGGGTTTTCTTTACGCACAGTTTTACGCAAGCTCGGTATTTCCGTGCCCGCTCAGCCGTTCACAACCGCACGTCCCCGCTCGAAGCCAGCGTCAATCTTTTGTCGTCCAGCCCGAATTCCTGCCTCAATCGCGGACTCCTGCGTGGGGAATGTGTCGGGCAAAAAGAACTCAGTTTCCATGAACCCGTTCGCGTCATGCTCCTCGACGGAGAATTCCGACGAGAATCCCCCAGCCTGTAGCTCGTATAACCGTGCCACAATGATGTAGCCTTTGTAGCCCTGCCTGCTCTTCAGGACTGCTGCCTCTTGGGCTTCAATTATTGCATCACGGGCTTTGAGGATTTCCCCGCGATGCCGTCCGTCCGTCGTCACCCCGCACCGCGATCAGTGGGCCTGATTCTGCGGAGCTTCGGGTGCTGGTGTGCTCAGCCTCAAATCAGATTCCAAAGTCCCAATACGGCCTTTGTGACCACTGCGGCGGCGGCATTCTCGTCGAGGCTCACTGGATGAATGCCCCGCTCGCTGAGCCGAAATTGCTGGCTTCACGCAGCGTAGCGAACAAAAGGCGAATATGCTATCCTTCGCGAATGGATGAGGGCCGAAAACGGGTGATCGGAATCATGGCAGCGATTCTTGCCAGCCTGCACATGCAGACGGCAGATGACCTCTTCGGTACTCCTCAGGGAAGCCCGCGAACGGACAAGCTGATTGCGGCATCAATCCAATGGGCTGAGCAGATCATGAAGAAGATTGATAATGTGTTCTCGGGCTGAGGTTCAGTTCACCGGGTTGGCCTATGCAAAAGAGAGTCAAGAACAGAGTTGCCAAGAGAGCGGCACGGAAGCTGAAGCAAGAAGAAGAAACCATCGATGAAGCCATTCGCTCGGTGAACCAACGGCATAACATGGAAGAGGGAAAATCTCCGTACGAACCAAGGAAAGCTGCTAAGGATTCCGATCCCGATCCTCAGTAGAGCTTCACTCTCGCACGGAACGTGCCGGAAGAATTTCTTCGAAGGTCTTGTGTAGAAGCGAGGGTGTACTGGGCCGAATCGAGCTAAGAATTGTGAGCCGAAGATTGAAGAGTGAAGCGCAGTGAGGAGCTAGATCATGAGTCGCTTTCAGGGTTTTCTCAACATCTGGGCTATCGTAGGCCCCATCGTAGGCATTCTTCTTGGCAGTTGGCTCACAACGAGAAATCAGACCCGGATCGAGTTTTCGGAAATCGTAACGAGAAATAAAATACTGACCGCCCGAGGGCTTTCAAGCGTATGCTCTATGCTCTGTAAACCCCGGTAGTAGCGTCTCTTCCCCTTATCAGTGAATCGCTTGTTTCCGCGCATTGAGGCACCGTGCGCAGACCAAGCTGCAGTCGTTGCGGCATTTCCACTTGGGGATCACCGTATCCGCGAATCAATCGATCTGCCTTAAGCCTTGGCTGAGAAAAACTTGCCAAGAATGGAGGACTACAATGAGCGACTCGAAACCCAGAGCAACCATCAGTCTACCCAGTGATTTCTTCTTCGGGGAACTTCGCCCGGACTACACTAAACCCGCTCCACCGCCTGTCCCTCCGCCGCTCGGCCCACTCTCCGCGTTTGCCGGAAGCGCGTTGCCACCTTCTCAGTCACACCACCCAACGATATCGAGTTCCCCGGCATCGATGTGACGGTCACTTTCACCCAAATTCAGTACACACAGAACGTGACGTTGAACTTCAAAGGCCTGAGCTGGCCGCACGTGTCGGTAAACACGCTGGTTCCCGCAGACACGATTGAAATTCCTCCCACGTCGCCGGTCTGGAAGACGGCGGTGGCACACAAACCATAGTTCGAAACAAGCAGGCGGCGGCCGTCGCAGGACGACCGCCGCTAAATTTTGTCAGCCGAACCGTGGGCACGCCCACTCTTAGCTCCTACCCGGTGGTCAAAAAGGGTGTCTGCCGCGGCTTCATTTTATGCGGCCTTTCGCCCCCTGTTTCGGCAAGTTGGTCGCTGGTGCACAGGTATACCTTTTGACCAGCAGTTTTGACCTCGATCAACCTCTCCTGTACACGCCAAGGTCAGTTGCTATCCGACCGCACTACAGGGCCCACACCTCTATTCACCCATCGTTTTCTCGGGCGTTACTTTGTCGGGCTGTGCTTTGTGTTGGGGTCCTCCAGCAAAATCGCCCGGCCCGACCCCTTGGCCGCTTTAGAATCGGACCCGGTTCAGGAACATGTTCTAGCAACGACTCAGACAAATCCAAATTAGGATTCTCAGGCATGCTTTGATACAACTCGTAGACTTGCCGGACTTGGTCGGGCGTATAGCCATAGGCCACTAGTCGCTCCTGAACAACGAGCCACTCCAATACAGTCTTTCGTCTTGTCGGCCGATTCTTCTCTGTCCAAGGGAATTGTTGCTCGGCCACCGAGGCTCTAGCTCGAATCTCCGTACCGAGAATCGCGGCACCGAGGTAGCTGATGGCGAAAACCGTCAACATTATCCCTAAAGGGCTGTCCGGGGATGCTGGCCTTGGCCTTCAAGAACAGCGGCGGAGAACCCGCGCGGTAATACGGAATGTGCAACACTTCCTCCACCCCCTCAATCCAGAAGACCGCTGTCATTTGCACCGCATCGGCGTTGGGACTGGGCGGCGGTGTTGCCGGCTGTCCGAGGAGGAACGCGATGTTGTCGGTGCCTCCGCCGAACAAGGGCAACGCCGGATTAGTGGATATGAAAACTGTGGTGGTGGTCAGAATCTTCTGCTGGCTGATCTGATTCCGCAGAAGACTGTTGGGGTCGTCCAGCATCGCTTGTGTGATGCGTGTGCTGAAGGGCGTGAGGTTTTGCGGGATGCGGGGCGTGTTGTTGTTGGCGGCGGTCTGGCTGGGGAATTTCGGATTCACCGGTTGACCCGTCGCAATGACGATCGGCGTGATGTCGACCGGCTTTAATGGTCGGCGGGCCGGCGGCTGAGGTCGTGACCAATCCCTGCGCGTCGATGGTGGTGCCGTGCGGAATCGATGCCATGCGCGTCACAGTTTCCTGCGCGTTCGGCACCTGCGTGGTCGGTACGTGCATCCACAGTCCGGGTTCGAAGTGAATGGGTGTGCTCTCTCCGCGGATCGTGATGTCATTGATCTGCTGCACGTAGGGGATGCCGTTCAGATGGATGTCATTCTGCGGCACGGTCCCACGATTGGGAACGTCGCCGAGGCTCTTGGAAAACGAGAGTGTTTCGGCGGTAAGGTTGAGTTCGAGTACGTTGTCGCTGTTGGGAAACGGAATCGGCAGCGGGGGCGAGTTGGGATTATTGGGGCGGAAGATGGTGTTGAAGCCGTTGCCGGCGAAGTCTCGGTTCAAGGAGCAGATGGTCGACCCAGCACGTCGAAATTTCAGTTTTGGCTCTGGACAGGGGTCCTTATCTTTTCGTATGCAGCAATCTTTTCAATGAAGGTTGCGGCTGGCAACTATGATCCAATTTCCGAAATACCAAAGAACGTTCTAATCGCGATGGGAATGAGTGTTCTTTCCGCAACAGTTGCGAAAGGAATCACTGTGGGGTACGTCAGTAGTGGACGAATAACGAAACCAGCACCCACACCTGAAACAAGCGGAGTTGGGGCAATTCTCCAAGACGATACCGGGTTCCCCGATCTCTCCAAAGTACAGATGATCGCGTGGACGTTAATTGCTATCGTGACATACTTGATCGCGGTGGCGAGCCGGATTCATACCAACAACGTTCAGGGTCTTCCTGACATTGACAGTGCCCTGATGGTTTTAATGGGTTTAGGTCACGGAGCTTACTTAGGAAAGAAGCTAGTGAGCCAAGATCAGGCGGCAGATGCTTCAGTGTTGCCTACTTCTAAAGCCGCAGGCGCTGGGCAATAAACAACGGCCAACGGAGGATTCGCTTATGGGACAGTGCGCGGCTCAGGTATTCAGCAACATTACCTCGCAGAAATGGCTCGCAATGCAAACGAAAGCCGCTGGAGACAACATCAATCTGAAGGGGGACGTTGGGCAGATTACGGAACAAGGATTCACATTTACTTGGCGCTACGAAGCGGCTACCGAAATCCTCACGATCCAATGTTTGGGCCATCCCATTTGGGCGACGTGCGGTGAAGTGAACGGCAAGGTACACCACCTAATCGACGGCTTGGGCTGAAACAGCCGACAAGATCAGTGACACGCAGGGTGCTACTGATGGTTTAGGCGCGAAAGGGATGAGTGTCAATGGAATTGACAGAGGATACCTTACTGGGTCGGGCATTCGATTGAGCCTAATGCTGTTTCTCTTCGAGATCGAGATGAACGTCAATTAGCTTTTTTGCTTGTTCTGAAGCGTGCTTGGCCGCGATTTTGTCGGCAAAGAAATACTGGCGTGTGGCGTGTTGAACGTGCATTCGATGCAATCCGATCAGAAGCAAAATGCCATAAGCTCCGACCAGCAGAAGTCTGGGACTTGGAATCCTCGAAGCAAGTGGTTGGACCCATTGGACGATCTTGGGTTTGTTGACCCATTGCACAATCTGGGGTTTGTTGGACAAGCAAACATACATCCACGCAGGCAGTGACAAGAGCATAACCACGAACAAATTTCCGCAGGCTTCCTTAATCACGACAAAGCGTTCGTACTGCTGTTTTTCATCTTCTGTAGCGTTCGCTTGGAAATCGTCTACGCGGAGAGTGTCTCGGTCGAACTCTTCGTCGTTACCACCAGTCAAAAGGTTTCGGAAAAAACCAACCTTATGAGATTGTGGGGCCTGAGCCTGAGAACTGGGCTGCTCAATGAAGTAATTCCAAATTCCCACTCCTTCTGAGACACTCTGGATTCCAAGCGTCATTACCCATGCAAATCCGGCGACCAACATTAGGGCATGGGCTGGAATTTCTTTTCTTATGTACGCAATCAATCTGGCCGGACGGCGGAACATAGCCGCGAGTGAAAAGAGGAGAAAAACACCGGGCACAATCTTGCCCGCGAAGTCCCGGAGCAGGAAACCTGTGTACAAGTTACGAAAAATCGCCCCCCACGCTTCCATGTCATTCCTCCATTGACGCTCGATTGTGACGCAGCGTACCACGCGATGGGCGACATTTGTATCGAATTTTCACGGCTGCCAAGTTGAGGCGAACCTGACTTAAACTGAGTTTCGAAAGACGTAATTGGGAAATCTGGAGTAGAAATGTTCACGCCACGAAGGAAGGCGTAAGGTGAAGCAGGATACTCAGAAAAGAATAATGGCATCTCCCTTCTAACAGGCGCTCGCCGCACGTATTCATCCTCTTGGTAGTCGGCGGCAAGGCGTCTAGGTGGAGCAACACCAGTTCCGTGTCATCCGCGCACGCTTTCGCGAAGTCTGGAAGCTCTTTTCTGATGGTCGCGATCAGGTTGGACTCTCGTTGCATGCGTTCGTTAGTGGTCTTGGTGCTAAGAGAATAGCCGATTCTGAGTCTGGGCGAATTCCACAGGTTTCGAGCAATCCATGTCATCGTTGGCGACGTGATTGATCCGCGTGCTGACGGGATAGCACCGCATCAGCCGAGCATCGTAAGGTCTCAGCAGATCGGACGCCGCAGCCACATCCTTCATCCCCGGATCGAGCCACACGTCGTAGTCGTCTGGATCAAGAATGACGGGCATTCTGTCATGGACGGGTGAGGTCACCGCGTTCGGGGTCGTGGTCAGGATCGAGCAGGTCTTGACCCAGTTGCCACTCGGGTCTTTCCAGCGATCCCACAACCCGGCGAACGCGAACAACTCCCCTCCGTTCACTTCGAAGCAATACGGCTGCTTGGATGTGCTCGTCTTTTTCCATTCGTAGAAACCATCGGCGAGAATGAGGCACCTGCGAGACTTCAACGCATCGCGGAACGCGGGCTTCGTGGCTGCCGTTTCCGATCTGGCGTTAATCATCTTGGCGGCGACGGACGAGTCTTTCGCCCACGATGGAATGAGTCCCCATCGACACAGCAACAGTTCTCGGACGGGCTCCGTCGGATTCTGGCGGATGACTGGGATCGACTGGGTGGGGGCAATGTTGTAGCGGGGACTCCAGTCTTCGTCTCCTGAGATGCTGTCGAAGTGCTCCTCGATAATCTGCTTTCGCCGCGACAGCCGGTAGCGTCCGCACATGGGAAGGTATTGTAGTGGATACGAGAAGCCGCCAAATTGCCCTTCCAAGAAGTGCCGCTCCACTCTTCGGAAATAAGGGCGCATTGACAGGAGAACAAGAGGGGACGTGCGAATCAAGACGGGGCGAAGTCGAAGGACAACGGCGAAAGAGACCTATGCGAACCGACGCTCGGTAGCGTGCTACACTCCCGCTGTATGGCAGACAAATGTAAGGTTGTTAAGAGGGGCGATGGCTCGCTATACTGCGAAACTCACAAATCGCCTCTGGTCAAGCAGAAATTATCTGGTGACGTGAACCCGTCCGGGCTAGGGCACGTTTCCGCGTGGGTTTGCCTACCTTCTGGCAACACTTATATGGAGGCGCAGGGCTTGTGACCGCAAGAAGAGTCCCACCTAGAAAAGAATCTGTACCGCCAACGCTGTCACACCATCAAGCCATCGCCCTGCTCAAGAGGCAAGCGGAACGGGCAGATCAAATCGCGTCCTTGCGATTTGATGACCCGCAGACCGAAGTTTGGTTGAACTCGACACTAAATGTCTTGAATCAGACGTTCGGTCACGCGGTGTGCCTTGAAGCGAAGAGGCTGCCGATATCCTAGCAGTGGGAGTCAGAAGCTGCGGCAGCAGCGCGGCCGTTATAACGGCATGCAACGCGGCGAATACGATCTTGTGTTTCTCGGTAGTGGCATGGGATCAATCTCTGCGTAGACTTTCTGAAGCGGAACCTGCGACCTACTCCGCCCAGGAGATCGGTGGTCCGGTCGATTCGCCGCCCGAAAATAAGCGACTCGGAGAACACAGCGACCCAAACACAAAACCATTATCGACAGGCGACTGCGAACAAAACCCGCCATCGTAGGGGTGCGTTCACCATTTCTGGAACTGTGATCGTAATCACACGTGCTTGTGACAGATGTCGCTGCGAACTGTGAGTACCGTCCCTGATACTGGCGCACATCTCTCAGACCCTTAATGATTGCAATATAACGACTCAAAACTCTGACCGCCAAGGAGGTCAATCTATGGATATGCGGCGTCGGGTGTCCCCGCCTTTCGCTTTTGTCACCACGATAATGCTGATGTTTTTTGGCGTAGCGAATCCGCCCAGCGCGTTGGCGGTTCCAAGCTATGCGAGGCAGACGGGTTTGGCGTGCAGCGGCTGCCACTACAATCCTCCGGAACTGAACCCTGCCGGACGAAGGTTCAAGCTGCTCGCGTACGTGGATCGAGGGGATCAGACTAAAACCGTGACATCGGAGGGAAAGAAAACGCATGCAGCGCTTGATCTTCTCGCTTCGCTGCCACTTTCCGTAATGTTGGAGACCTCATTTACCTCAACTAATTCACCGGTACCGGCGACTCAGAACGGCAATTTTCAACTTCCTCAAGATATATCGCTGTTTCTGGCTGGGGCATGGACCAGCAACGTAGGTAGCTTTCTTCAAGTCACTTACGAAACCCAATCCGACCACTTCACTAGCGACAATACAGATATCCGCTATGCGAATAAGACAAAGCTGAGCGGCAAAGAACTGGTTTACGGCTTGGATCTCAACAACAATCCGACCGTAGAGGATCTTTGGAACAGCACGCCGGCCTGGGGTTTCCCGTGGATCGCCAGCAACGTGGCACCCACTCCAACCGCCACTCCCATTATTAATGGTGGTTTGGCGCAGGACGTCGCAGGATTCGGTGGCTACGCGATGTGGGATAGTCATCTATATGTGAACATGGAACTTTATCGGTCGCAACACGTGGGCGGTCCTGAGCCAAATCCGGGAATTGGATACACACACAACATCGTGGGGGTAGCACCGTACTGGCGTGTCGCTTGGCAGGAATCGACCGGGACGACGCAGTTTGAGATCGGCACCTATGGAATCCACATGAAGAGCACCAACAACGGGATCAATGATGGGATAGGTAACGTCTATGATTCGTACACGGACTGGGCCGTAGACACGCAATATGATCGGACATTATTCCGGCATGACGTACTATCGCTGCGCGGCACGTATATCCGCGAAAATTCCAATTTGGCATCGAGCGCCAGTGTCCCCGTTGGTGATATGGGTCCGCTGGCATCACCGGGCGGCCACCATCTCAACACTTTTATGCCCAACGCCGAATACCATTTCGGCAATCGCGTTTCGGGCACTTTCGCCTGGTTCATTACCCAGGGCACGATCGATAGCGTGCTGTATTCGCCGACGACGGGCAGTGCCAACGGCGACCCGAGGAGCGCCGGCTATATCGGAAACCTGTCGTATTGGCCGTGGCAGAATCTGCAACTCGCCTTTCAATACACCGGGTACACACGCTTCAATGGCGGCTCAACGAACTATGATGGCTCGGGTCGCAATGCGAGCGGCAACAATACGGTTTATCTGGATGCGAAATTCTTGTTCTGATACGCTCCTTGGTAATTACCAACTACAAATCAATTAAGGAGAAAAACGCAATGAGGAGCAAGGGATTCATCTTGACGGTAGTGATGGCTGCGTTGTGCACCGCAGCGTGGGCCGGCGATATCGAGGGAAAAGTTACTGGCATGAAAGGCCAGTCGATAGTTTACGTTGACACGATTGCGGGCAAAACGTTTCCCGCACCCAAGGAGCACCCGGTCATGGATCAAAAGGGACTGGTCTTTGTGCCGCATATTATGGTCGTACAACTGGGCACAACGGTTGAGTTCCTGAATAGCGATAATGTGCAACACAACGTTTTCTGGACTGCTGTCGCGGGGGACAAGAAGGCAGGAAAAAATCTCGGGACGTGGCCTAAGGGTGACAAGCGTCCTTCTACCTTCGATAAGGTGGGGGCTGTGCAACTGCTCTGCAACGTACACCCTGAAATGGAGGGATATATCATCGTCAGCCCAACTCCCTATTTTGCCGAAACCGACGACAGCGGCAATTACAAGATCAAAGATGTTCCGGACGGCACCTACACCGTGATTGCATGGCATGAAGGCGCCAAGAATCAGTCCAAGCCGGTAACTGTGGCGGGCGGCGGCAAAGCGGACTTCACACTGAGCAAATAGTTAAGAATGGGAGCGGTGGCAACGCCCGCTCCCTCCTTCTTCGAGTAGAATGCTTTCCATTCAACGAGCGCATTGGGGATTGCCATCGTGCTGAAGCGCTTCAAAGACAAGCGTGTGGACAGGGATTGGTTGAACACCAACTTTCCCTGCATGATGGCTTGTCCGGCCCACACTAACGCAGGCCGGTACGTCGCGCTCATTGCGGAAGGGCGATTTGAGGAAGCTTACAAGTTTGCCCGCGATCCTAACCCGCTGGCGAGCATCTGCGG
This sequence comes from uncultured Acidobacteriaceae bacterium, assembly GCA_963747545.1. GTDB lineage: Bacteria > Acidobacteriota > Terriglobia > Terriglobales > Acidobacteriaceae > Acidiflorens. The sequence goes on from CAVVFQ010000008.1 coordinate 429,480, forward strand.
CCGGGTTTGTGCTCATCCCTGTGAAACTGCCTGTCGCCGTGGAGATATCGACCGGCCCATCGCCATACGCGCTCTCAAGCGTTTTCTGACGGAGCGGCACGGCCCCGAATCGAAGTATCCTGTCGACATCAATGCGGGACGTGGCCAGAACAAACTGCCCTTCAAAGTCGCGGTGGTCGGCGGCGGCCCGGTTGGACTATCAGCGGCTCATGACCTGGCTCTCATGGGCTACTCGGTCACGATTTTTGAAGCCGCGCCTGTCGCTGGGGGAATGCTTTACCTTGGCATTCCGGAATACCGCTTGCCTCGCGATGTGGTGGAAGCGCAAGTGCGCGAAATTCTGGCGACCGGCGACATCTCTCTTAAGCTCAATCAGGCCGCTGGGCGCGACTTCACGGTTTCCGACCTGCGCCGCCAGGGCTTCGATGCGGTGCTGGTAGCGGTGGGCGCGCATCGAAGCCGCGATCTCACGATTCCTGGGGTTGACTTGGATGGCGTCTACAAGGGCATCGATTTTTTGCTCAACGTGAATCTCGGGTATAAGTTCACCATCGGCAAGAAAGTGATTGTGATCGGCGGCGGCAACGTGGCCATGGACGTGGCGCGTTCGGCGGCTCGCGAAGTGGTGCGGCAGCATGTTGCTGGAGTCGAAGACCTGGAGCCATCGCTAGAGAATGTAAGCGCAGTTGCCACAAAAGAAATGGTGGACGTGTCTCTCTCTGCGCTCCGGTTGGGCGCGCAAGAAGTGCATCTCGTTTGCCTGGAAAAGCGTGAAGAAATGCCGGCGGCGCTGGAAGAGATCGAAGAGGCGGAGACGGAAGGCATCATCATGCATCCAGGCCTAGGCCCCAAGCGCATGATCGGCAAAGACGGCAAAGTTGTGGCGCTCGAGACGCTGAAGACGAAATGGGTCTTCGATCAGAACAAACGCTTCAATCCTGCCTTCTACGAAGGCAGTGAAACGCAATTGGAGTGCGACACCATTATTATGGCGGTTGGCCAGGCGCCTAACCTGGACTTTCTTAAGCCTGAAGATGGGGTGGAAAAGTCTCCTCGAGGGCTGATTGCGGTAAATCCGCAAACGCTGATGACCTCGGCGAGCGGAATTTTTGCTGGTGGCGATTGCGTGTTCGGCCCGCGTCTAATCATCGACAGCGTGGCCGACGGCAAACGCGCCGCAGTCGGTATTGATGAGTTCCTGCGCGGACGCAAGCATCCCGAACCGATTGTTGAAGTCGAGGTCTTCAAGCGACACAGCATGCCGCTGGAGCTGTTAGACCTGACGCGCCCGCCGATTCCAATGCTGCCGCTCGAGCGCCGCACCGGGGTAACCGAAGTCGAGGTTGGCTACGACGCACAGTCCGCGATGGAGGAAGCGCAGCGCTGCCTGCACTGCTGGGTCAATACCGTCTTCGAGGGGGTTCCCGAAGATGGGAGTATGTGCATTCTATGCGGCGGTTGCGTGGATGTGTGTCCGGAAAACTGCCTGTCGCTGGTTTCACTCGGTCGCATCCAGTTCGAGCCGGAGACGGTGCAGCAGATTCGCGAGCACCAGGAATTGTTCGGCGTGGAGTTGGATGAAGTGGCGGCCGACGAACTCGGCGTCGTAACCGGCTCCGCCATGCTGAAGGACGAGACGCGCTGCATTCGCTGCGGGCTCTGTGCCGCGCGTTGTCCCGTCGGCACCATCACCATGGAGTCGTACAACCTGGCTTCCGCCGAGCCGACCGGATTGATTTCGATTGAAGCGATCGATGGACCACTCAGACCTAAATCGCCAGTTGCGGCTGGAGGCCCGAGGTAGAAGTTCGAGGCAAAATAATGTCTGAAGAGAACAAGAACGCCCCGGCGGCACTGGGCGGAGGAAAAGAGAAAGAGTTCGACCGCCGCTCTTTTTTCGTGAAGCTGGGCCTGGGATCGTTGAGTATCGCCGCAGCTGGCACGGCAGCCTTCTCCTACCAGTTTCTCTCGCCGAATGTTTTGTACGAACCTTCTCCGATTATCAACGCCGGCAAGCCGGAGAACTACGCGGTCGATTCGGTGACGCTGGACGTAAACTCTGGAATTTATCTTATCCGTGCGCAAGAGGGCTTCTTTTCGCTGAGTGCGGTTTGTACCCACCTCGGTTGCATGACCGCGTGGAAGCCGGAGTTGGGGATTATCGCTTGTCCTTGTCATGGGAGCAAATTTTATGTTTTCGAAGCCAACAAAATCCCCGGAGCGAAGATCGAAGGCCCCGCTCCCCGGCCGCTCCCCTGGCTCGAAGTTTCGCTTAGCGATGAGGGAGATTTGATCGTGGACCGTTCCAAGCAAATTGAGCCCAACACGTTTAAGAAGGTGTAAGCGTGGCGAAAACAATCACCAACTATTTCGAGGAGTTGCGTGGCACGCGAATCTGGCGCTCGGTGTTCCGCAGCGGCACCGGATCAAGCACTCTGCATCGAGCGCTCGCGGTGCAGCAGAACGTATTCCTGCATCTTTTTTCCACCAAGGTGCGGACCCGCATGCTGAGTTTCAGCGCGACCTGGTATCTGGGCACGCTGACCTTCGGAACATTTCTCATCCTGGTGGGCACCGGTATTCCCTTGATGTTCTATTACCACCCCTCCGTGCCGCAGGCCTATGCCGACACGAAGGATTTACAGTTCGTAGTTTCCTCCGGCTTGTTTCTGCGCAACCTGCATCGCTGGTCCGCGCATGCCATGGTGTTCCTGGTATTCGCCCACATGTTCAAGGTGTTTTACCGCGGCGCCTACCGTGCGCCGCGCGAGTTTAATTGGGTCATTGGAGTCATCCTGCTTCTGATTACTCTTTTTCTCAGCTACACCGGCTATCTGCTGCCGTGGGATCAGCTGGCCTTCTGGGCGATCACGGTGGGTTCGAACATTGCTTCGGCTGTTCCAGTGATGGGCAACAAGATTCATTTCCTCATGCTCGGCGGCAACATGGTCAACGCCAATGCTCTGCTGCGCTTTTACGTGCTCCACTGCATGATTCTGCCGCTGGTTGCGATCCTTTTTGTTGCCATACATTTCTGGCGCATTCGTAAGGATGGCGGCCTCTACGCGCACCAGAGCGAACCAAAAACGGTTGCGACGAATGCGGTTCCGGCCGCGGCGAAGGGGGTCCAATAATCATGAGCGATCCAAAGGATTTCATCGCTGGCATGGACTCGAACGCTCGCAAATCGCCGACGCGAGTTGTCTTCGTCACCCGACGAACCTCGGCTCAGGTCAAGGCTACGGACGAAGATCAGGTGCAGACCTATCCGGAAGTCCTCTTCCGCGCCGTCGTCGCCATCGAAGTGTTGGCGATTGCGTTGGTCGGCATAGCTCTGCTGTTCAACGCGCCCCTGGAGGGCATTGCCGATCCCTCGCATACTCCCAACCCCGCTAAAGCACCCTGGTACTTCCTTGGATTGCAGGAGATGCTGCACTACTTTCCGCCAGTGGTCGCGGGTGTGCTGGTTCCCGGACTGGTAGTGATGGCGCTGATTGTGATTCCGTATTTCAACATCAACATCGAGGCCGAAGGCTTGTTTCTGAAGGATCGCAAGCGCCGAGTCGTTATCTTCTACCTGGGCGCGGCGGCGCTCTCCGTGTTCTTACTTGTGTTTGATGTTTACGTGGCGCTGGTACCGACCCTCATCGTCACCGGGTTCATGATGGTGGCGGCACAGAGTTCTCCGCAGTCCACTTCCGCTTTCCGGCGATATCTGGCCGGCAGACCCCTTTCCTACTGGATCATGACCTGGTTCCTGTTCGAACTGGTTGTGCTCACGGCGGTTGGCACTTTCTTCCGCGGCCCGGGTTGGTCCTGGGTGTTGCCCTGGAGAAGCTAACTTGCAATCATCAAAGAACAAGTTCTCTACGTTGTGGCAGACGTTATTCGGCCATCCGGTGCGCGCTTTTGGTGTGGTCGGCCTGCTGTTATTGATTTCGCTGGCCATTGCACCGGCTAAGAACCATTTCAGTGAATGGCGTCATTATCAGAAGAAGTATCTGTCGCTGGTTCGGGGCCGCGGAGATGCGGTCTCGCTGGAACGTCGCTTCCACGACCACGATGGAATCCAGCAGATCTGGCTGCCGCAGCTTGGAGTCGTTGATCGCTGCACTAGCTGCCACGTCGGATTGAAGGAAGCGAGCCTTGCGGACGTCAGCACGCAACCGTTCCGCAAGCACCCTGCGATTCCCCATACGCTGGATCAATACGGCTGCGTGATGTGTCACCGTGGACAAGGCCCTGCAACCACGGTCGAAGAAGCCCACCGGAGTACGCTGGCATGGGAGCAGCCGATCTTGCCGGCGCGGTATGTCCAATCTTCCTGCGGACAATGCCATCGCGCTGCTCTAACCGGCACACCACAACTAAACTCAGGCCGCATTTTGCTGGGACGATATGGCTGCGTCCATTGCCATACCATCAAACTGCCCGACGGCAGCGCGATCAAGCCGACCGATGATCCGCCTTCGCTTGAGCACATCGCGGACAAGACCACACGGGAATGGATTTATGCGTGGCTGAAGGATCCGCAGGCCTATGCGGTGACGGCGACCATGCCGAATTTTAAATTGAGCGATTCCGACGCAAGCGATATTTCGGCCTTCCTGATCGCCAACAGCACACCACTCGCGGGAGACACGGAGTCAGGCACGAAAGACCTGAAGGCGCCTGATCCGACGGCTGGCGCCAGCTTGTACGGCGAATCGTTCTGCTCCTCCTGCCATGCCGTTCAGAACGCCGCCGGGAATGTCGTGGGCGGTGATATCGGTCCGGAACTGACCCGGGTCGGAAACAAAGTAAAACCGGAATGGCTCCGAGCCTGGTTGCGCAACCCGCGTGTCTATGATGCGGGAACGGCTATGCCGCACTATCGCTTCACCGACCCGCAACTTTCGCTGCTCACTGCCTTCCTCGGAAACAAGACGGATTCCGATCTGCTGGCAAGTGTGCATCTCGCCGCCGCCACGCCGGAACAGATCGCGCACGGCAAACGCCTGGTCACCGAGTACGGCTGCGCTTCATGCCACGAGATCAACGGCATCAAGAAGCCGGATAACTTCGCTCCCGAATTGACTCGCATCGGGAGCAAGCCGCTGACGCAGATTCTTTTCCTGCCGGGGATGACGCACGCTCTACCGGATTACATTGCGGCCAAGATCCGGCAGCCGCGTTCGTTTGGAGCGGCACTGAAGATGCCGCAGTTTAGCCTGGCGCCCGCGCAAATCGATGCTTTGACCACAGCACTCCTTGCGCTCACCGACCGGGCACACGACTTGCCCATGACACTGACCGTACCGTCGAAGCCGCCTTCGAACTACCAGCCCGCAGGCAAGGCCGGAAAGCTCATGGACGACATGGCCTGCTTCACCTGCCATGCCATTAACGGACGCGGCGGCGACCTGGCACCCGACCTGACCTGGGAAGGCAGTTCGGTGCAACGGCAGTGGCTGCTGGCATTCCTGAAGAATCCTGGCACGCTGCGCCCGGCGCTTATCCGGCGCATGCCGAGGTTCAACCTTTCCGATAGCGATGCCGCGGAACTGACCGACTACATAATGACCGTCTATCAGACTCCCGAGTTCGACCGCGACTCCATGCCGGACAGCGGCTATCCGGCCGCGCAAGTGGAACAGGGGAGACAGCTTTTCTATTCCAAATATGCGTGTCAGTCTTGCCACATTGTTGATACAAAAGTCGACAAGGGCTACATAGGGCCATCGCTTACGCAAGTGGGCTCGCGCCTGAATGCCGCATGGATTTACCACTGGCTGAAGGACCCGCAGGCTATGCGGCCCGATACCATCGAACCGAACCGCAACATGAATGACGAAGATGCCCGCGCTCTGACCGCTTTCCTGATGATGCAAAAGGGGGCCGGTAGGCAGGAGGCGAAGAAATAACAATGACATTAACCGGACGTTGGCGGCAACTCTTCGTACTCTCCCTGATTCTCTTAAGCGCAGCGTGCACACACAAATCGGGACCAGCTTCCTCATTGAAGCCAACCGGGTTCGGCGCCGCACTGGTCGAATTGAGTGGAGGCAAGCAGATCGGCGCAACCGGCACGGTCCTCGCTCAGCCTCTGGTCGTACAGGTCAACGACGAACAAGGCAACGCCGTCGCCGGAGCCCTGGTCGAATTCAGCGGGCCAGCGGGCGCCAGCTTCGACCCTCCGAGCGGCCTGACCGATTCCAGCGGCCAATTCAGTTCGAACGTCACTCTGGGCAGCATAGCTGGCCGATATTCACTTGCCGCTCACACATTTACTAAAGCGCAGAAACCGGTCGACCTCAAGATTGAAGAAATTGCTCTGGGATATCAACAGATGGTTGGATTCCAACTCGACAACAAGTATTGCGCCCGCTGTCACAATCCCGAATCGAGCGCGGAACGGGTTTCCAATTACGACAATCTTGAGGTGAAGCCGCACCCGTTCACCGAAGGCGACACGCTAAATAAAATGACCGACGCCGATCTGACAGCCATCATCAGTCACGGCGGACCTGCGCTCAACAAGTCGGCACTGATGCCCCCCTACGGCTATACACTGAGCAAGGCAGAGATCGAGGCGCTGGTTGCATACATTCGCCTTATCTCTGATCCTCCCTATCATGCTTCCGGGACGGTCTATGCACAAAAGTAGGCTGGTTGGATGGGCTTTGTTCTGGTCGATGCCAGCCTAGTAAGTGTCAGAGCAAACACATGGTTGACAGATTGAATCCGCAGCCAGCGTGATTTCGGCACTTGATCAACAAATTCTCAGGCGGCCCAGTCTTGAAGTTGCGTCTCTCTTGGTAGAGCGGCTGCCGAATTCGTCGTCTTGCGCATAAGGCCCGAAGACCGAGGTCAGCAGGATGCGCGCGCCACTTCCCTTAGGCAAAGATCAGATTGGATGCGTTGTAACGTCTCTTTTTAGCGAACAGGTCTTTGTGATCGTGGTCACAGCTTCCGGCGAGAATCCTTGAAATACTTTCGGCAAGGAAGTTGACGATCAGATGTCTACCTCCGAACCAGATCCGCGGTCCTGTTGGGAATGCCATCGCGGGAGGATTCTGCCTCTCCCGTGTGGCGGCGGGTATGTAGATTGCCGTCCCGCCAACTGGAGAGGGCGCTCGTGTGCTGCAAGACTGCTGGATTCGACAGAGAAATCAGGCAATACCCTCGTTCCCGAGCCTCTTGAGTGAGGCGGTTCGGGCGGCGCTCAGTTTCGCGTGGCGGAGCCCATAAAGAAGGAAGAGGCGGAGGAGAGCTATGCCAGTCAGCAAGCAGGAGGCCTTGGACTACCACCAGGGTGCGCGACCGGGAAAAATTGAAGTTACCCCCACCAAACCGTGCCGCACGCAGCGCGACCTGAGCCTGGCGTATACGCCCGGAGTGGCCGATCCTTGTCTTGAGATCCAGAAGAATCCAGGGGACGCCTACAAATACACGTCGAAGGGCAACCTGGTCGCAGTGGTCAGCAACGGCACTGCCGTGCTTGGTCTCGGCGACATCGGAGCCCTGGCCAGCAAGCCCGTCATGGAGGGCAAGGCCGTCTTGTTCAAGCGCTTCGCCGACGTGGATGTTTTCGACATCGAGGTGAAAAGCCACGATCCCGACGAGATCATCAAGCTCTGCCAGCTGCTCGAGCCAACTTTCGGTGGCATCAACCTGGAAGACATTAAAGCGCCGGATTGCTTCTATATCGAGGAGACGTTGAAAAAGACGATGAAGATTCCCGTCTTCCACGACGATCAACATGGCACCGCAATCATTTCCGGAGCGGCTCTGTTGAACGCCCTCGAAGTGGCCGGCAAAGATATTGGCCAAGTGCGCATGGTTTTCAATGGTGCGGGTGCGGCTGGCATTGCCTGCGCTGAACACTATGTCCGATTGGGAGTGAAGCGCGAAAACATCATCCTGTGTGACACCAAGGGCGTGGTCTACACCGGCCGCAAAGAAGGCATGAACCCTTACAAGGAGCGCTTTGCCCAACCCACGGCATTACGCACTCTCGCCGAAGCGCTCAAGGACGCCGATGTTTTCGCCGGACTGTCAGTGAAGGGTGCGATCACGCCGGACATGGTGCGCTCGATGGCGGCAGATCCCATCGTTTTCGCGATGGCAAATCCGGATCCGGAAATAACGTATGACGAGGCAAAAGCCTGCCGCAGCGATGTCATCATCGCGACGGGACGCTCCGACTACCCCAACCAGGTCAACAACGTCCTCGGATTCCCCTCCATTTTTCGCGGAGCCCTGGACGTGCGCGCAACTGCCATCAACGAAGAGATGAAGCTGGCAACCACGCACGCCCTGGCGGACTTAGCCAAAGAAGATGTGCCTGACTCGGTCTGCCGCGCCTATGGGGTCGAGCGCCTGGGTTTCGGCCGCGACTATTTGATTCCCACGCCCTTCGATCCGCGCGTTCTGGTGTGGGGAGCTTCGGCCGTGGCGGACGCTGCCATGAAGAGCGGGGTGGCTCAACAACCGGTCGATCTCAAGGCCTACCGGGATGAACTGGAACGGCGGCTGGGCAAGGCGCACGAAATTTCCCGCATGATGGTGGGTAAGGCTCAAGCGCAGCCCAAACAAGTTGTATTTCCTGAGGGCGATAACGAGAAAATTCTGCGCGCCTGCTCCGGTCTGGCAGAGGAAAAAATCGCGCGGCCCATCATATTGGGGCCGACGGCGGCAATTCGGGCCAAAGCCGCAGAGTTGGGAGTCGACCTCAGCGGCATGACGCTGGTCGATCCGGACGGCTCTCCGCTGCACGAAGCCTACGTTCAGGAACTCTTCCGTTTGCGCCAGCGGCGCGGAGTCACCCTCACCGAAGCCCGTCTTCTCATCCATGACCGCAACGTCTTCGGTTCCATGATGGTTCACATGGGAGACGCGGATGCGCTGGTTTCCGGCGTGACCCAGCACTTTGCCGACACGATTCGTCCCGCGCTACAAATCGTCCGCATGCGGGAGGGACTACACCGGGTTTCGGGTTGTTATGCGATGATCACGCGCAAGGGAGACATCTACTTTCTTGCCGACACTAGCGTGAATATCGAGCCCACGGCTGAACACCTGGTCGAAATCGCGCTTTGCACGGCCCACACGGCGCGCCGTTTCGACATTATCCCGCACGTTGCCATGTTGTCATTCTCGAGTTTCGGCAGCGTGGACCATCCCATCTGCGCGAAGGTCCGCAAGGCGGTGCAACTACTTCACTTCGCCGATCCCACGCTCATCGTGGATGGAGAAATCACGGCCGATGAGGCTTTGTCCCCGGAGATCATCGAGAGCCAGTATCCGTTCAGCTCGCTGAAGCGAGGGGTAAACGTGCTCATCTTCCCGGATCTCGCTTCGGCCAACATTTCCTGTAGGTTGCTGGCGAAAATCGCAGGGGGCGAAACGATCGGGCCCATCTTAATGGGGATGAGCCGGCCGGTTCACGTTCTGCAGCGGAGTGCGACCGTAGAGGATATCGTCAACGTTGCTGCCTTCGCCGTGGTCGACGCGCAGGAAAACGAAACCTACGCCCACACCCGCGTGCCGACGGAACCGGAGCTGGTGGGCGAAGACTGAAGGAAGAAGGCTGACAGCGGAGGAGGCCTCGCCTGTCCGCAACACGTAAGAACCTTTAGATCTAATGCACAAATCTCATGACTGCGTATCGGGCTTCCGTGCTTCCGCGCCTTTGAGCGATATCACAAAAGTTAATCAGAAGCGTTGAACCGGGGTGAGCACCATCACAGCGTCCTGTGACCTCGATCATCGCTCCCGGGAAGAATCTCGGGTATCAAAGAGCATTGCGGAGTTTCGTGCGCAATCGCGCCGGGCAAGAGGGCGCAGGGAACGCGACTTTGTTTAAGGACATCGAACATCTCATTCGTCTGGCCAGCGTGATCGCAATCGCACTCGTGGCCTTCGTGATACTGCGGGCGGCTGTGGTACCTCGCAGTTTTGGGGAGTATGGCCACTATCGCGGGGCGGCGATTGGCGAGATCGCGTCGCGACCCATTGTGTTTGCCGGGCACGACACCTGCGAAGCCTGCCACACCGACGTCGTGGATCAGAAAAAGCTTGGTAAGCATGTGGTCGTCGCTTGCGAGGCTTGTCACGGGGCCCAGGCAAAGCACGCGGACGATCCCGGCTCAATACAACCTGCCAAGCTGGATACAGCCATCGTATGTGCTCGCTGTCATGAGGCCAACGCCGCCAAGCCCAAGAACTTTCCGCAGGTTGCTACGGCCGAGCACGCTGGAGGGGTCGCCTGCGACACCTGTCATCAGCCGCACCGCCCAAAGATTGAACCCGGAACGATTGAGGCAGAGAAGACGAAGACTAAGACAACAAAAATTGCAGCGGAAGGGAAGAAATAATGGAAATCACCCGCCGTCGATTGCTGGTGCTGTTGCCCGCAGCTGCGGTGGCGTGGAAGTTCGTCCTCGCGGGTACCCCAGAAGCTGCTCCGAATTACAAATTGACTGAGCACTGGTGGGGCATGTTGATCGACATCCCGAAGTGCATCGGTTGTGGCAGCTGTGTTCGTGCCTGCGCCGAGGAAAACGACGTTCCGGAAGGCTATTTCCGTACATGGATTGAGCGCTACCACGTGGCTGACTGGAAGATCGAACGGCCGGAGGTGGAATCGCCCAATGGTGGCAAGAACGGCTTTCCGCCAGACGCCGATGACGGCGGCAAAAACTTCTTTGTTCCCAAGCTTTGCAACCACTGTGCCGAATCTCCTTGCACACAAGTCTGTCCAGTGGGCGCGACTTTTGTTACGCCAGACGGAGTCGTGCTGGTGGACAAGAGCTACTGCCTGGGCTGCCGCTATTGCGTCCAGGCATGCCCTTATGGGTGCCGGTTTATCAATCCCAAGACGAGCACGGCGGAGAAGTGCACGCTTTGTTATCACAGGATCACCAAGGGACTCACGACTGCTTGTTGCGAGGTCTGCCCTACCGGAGCGCGGCAGTTGGCAGACTTGAAGAATCCGAAAGATCCGATTCACGAATTCTTGAGGACGCATACGATTCAAGTTTTGAAACCCCACATGGCGACCGGGGCGAAAGTTTTTTACAACGGCATGGATGGTTCAGTGCGATAAGTTCCGTCCGATAAGTTCGGCTTTGATGAGCCGGGGTGCAGTAAGGAGGCTCGTGCAGATACCGGTGGAAGGCTTCATGTATCCGAACGAAGTGGAACTCCAATGGAGCATCCTGATCGTCCTCTATCCGTTCATCACGGGACTGGTGGCAGGCGCGTTCATTCTGGCTTCGCTCGAACGTGTGTTCCGGGTGGAGGCAGTCAAACCGACCTACCGACTAGCTCTGCTCACGGCACTTGCTTTCTTGTTGGTTGCGCCTCTGCCCCTGCAACTGCACCTGGGACATCCCGAACGCTCGCTGGAGATGTATCTGACGCCGCACCGGTCCTCCGCCATGGCAATGTTCGGCTTTGTCTATCTCTGGTACCTGATGGGTGTGTTGCTGCTCGAGATCTGGCTCGACTACCGCCATGAGGTTGTTGTGTTGTCGCAGACCACGAGAGGTTGGAGGCGTCTGCTCTATCGTGCGCTGACTCTCGGCTCTAACAATGTGAGTGATCGCTCGCTGCGCATCGATGAGAGGCTGGGATATTTCATCACGCTGATTGGAATTCCTTCTGCATTTCTTCTGCACGGATACGTTGGCTTCATTTTCGGTTCGATAAAAGCAAACCCCTGGTGGTCGTCGCCGCTGATGCCAATCGTGTTTGTTTTCTCGGCGATGGTGTCGGGGATTGCTGCGGTGATGCTGCTTTACATGCTTACGACGCGGTTGCGTGGACAGCGAATCGACATGCGCTGCCTGGACACCATCGCGCGCTATCTGATGTACACCTTCATCATTGACTTCAGCCTGGAGATGCTGGATCTGCTGCAGCGAATCTACGAAGCCGATGAATCATTCCGCAGCCTCGATTTCATGGTGCACACGCGACTGTGGATATCCCAGGTGATCGTCCAGATCCTGCTGGGGACGGTCACGCCGATTGTGCTGTTGGGCTTAGTGCAGGTCCTCAAGCTTACCGACGCCGCACGCAAACGGATCTACGGGCTGGCGGGATGCCTGACCGTAATCGGCATTTTTGCCATGCGCTGGAACGTCGTGATAGGCGGCCAGCTTTTCTCCAAGAGTTTTCTCGGGTACACCACGTACAAGATGGCCTTCGCCACGCGGGAAGGTCTGTTGACCGCGATCGCGCTCATGATTCTTCCTTTTTTCATTCTGTGGTTCCTGGTGAAACTCCTGCCCCCCTGGCCGGAGTCAGCCTCGTTTCCGGCCTCCGGCCCGGTTCCGGCACACGGAACCAGCTAGGCCCGGCATCAGTTTCAGTGGGCAGATGCGGAGAAGCGAATGGCACAAGCTTTCGGCGTAATCGCATCGGATGTGGAGCGACTCAACGAGCGGGTGCGGGAACTGGAACGTCGCGTTTCCGCACTGGAGAACCAGCCAGAGGATGTGACTCGTGCCGGCCGTGCAGCGGCGAGCGTTGCGCGGCGCGAATCGCCGCCTCCAGAGTCGGGACGGGGCTTCCCGGCGCCGAACCTGTCGGGCGGGGTGCTGCCCGTGTTCGGCAAAGCGGTTCTGGGAGTTGCGGGGGCGTATCTTCTGCGCGCAGTCGCTGAGTCGGGAACACTCCCGAAATTGGCCTTGCTGGCGGTCGCCATCGTATACGCGGGCATGTGGCTGGTGTGGGCAGTCAGGACTCATGCCAGCAATGACTTTGCCAGCGTCACTTACGCAATCACCGCGGCCTTGATTCTCTCGCCTCTGTTGTGGGAATCCACCGTAAGTTTTCAAGTATTGCCACCCGGTTTCACGGCCGCAGTGCTGGTTGCGTTTGTGGTGCTCGCTCTGGCACTGGCATGGCGGCAAAACCTGCAGGCGATTCCGTGGGTGGCAACTCTGGCGGCGGTGGCCACGGCTCTCGCAATCATGGTCGCGACCCGAGACCTGGTGCCGTTTACAGTTGGATTGCTGGCTATCGCCCTGGCTTCCGAGGTAGTGGTTTGCCTCGGACGCCGACTCACGGTGCGAGTCGTCCCGGCGATGGCAGCAGATTTCGCCGTGTGGTTGCTGGTTTATCTGATGACTTCTCCCGAGGGCGCTCCTTCGGAATATCTCCCTGTAGGCGCCACGACCATCAAGGTGCTGTGCCTGGCGCTGCTTGCGATCTACGGCGGAAGCATTGGCCTGCGCAGCTTTGGCTTACGCCACCGGCTAACCATCTTTGAAATGTTGCAGGGAGTTGTGGTGCTGGTGCTGGCGACGTTTGGCACGCTACGCGCGAGCCCGGGCTCTGTAACGGCCGTCGGCGGCTTCTTTCTGCTGGTTGCCTTTGTGTGTTACTGGGGCGCCCTGTCGCGGTTCGTGGCCGACGCACACAATCTAAATCGCCGGGTGTGCGCTACCTACGCGGTTGCGCTTCTACTGGCCGGGAGCCTGATGCTTTTTCCTCTGCGCATTCAGGTCCCGCTCCTGTGTCTGGCTGCGGTAACCGCGGCTTGCTTGTACGTGCGAACAAGCAAGCTCAGCCTTGGCTTGCACGTCTCATTCTACCTGCTAGCGGTGGCGATCCTTTCCGGCCTCGTGAATCTCGTGGGGAACGCTCTAGCTGGAAGTGTACCGCTGGCACTGGACGCAGGCGCGTCGATGGTCGCAGTCTCGGCCGGTCTTTGCTACGCAATCGGATGGCGTGCTTCGGCCGATCAATGGAAACCGCGGCTGCTTTGGATCGTCCCCTGCTTGCTGGTGGCTGCGGCGGCGGCGGCGCTGGCAGTGATCGTGGGTGCGAGGCTAGGTTCCGCCACCGGGATGTTGAACGCTTCGCGTCTCTCGGTTGTCAGGACATTGGTGACTTGCTCAGTCGCTCTCATTCTCGCCTTCGGCGGTTCGCGTTTGAAACGCGCGGAATTGCTGTGGGTTGCATACTTGGCCATAGCATTTGGGACACTCAAACTTCTGTTCGAGGATCTTCGTTTCGGCAATGCCACGTCGCTTGTGGCTTCGCTTTTGTTCTACGGTTTGATTTTGATCTTGATCCCGAGGCTGACACGATCTGGCCGCGATCGGTCCTGATGTCGGTTCTGCTGCTCGGAAGAGCCAGTCTTTCAGTCTTCCCTTAGATGAAGGTGCTGGCGGATGCGAGGGTGGTCAACAGTTTGGCGGCGGCCGCTGGCCCAAACCACCTCGATGCGATCCACCGATGTGGCGGAACCCAACCCGAAATGCAGGGGCGTGGCGTGTTGCGACAGGTACGATCCCTGGCTACCTATGGTTTGCACCCAGACGCTGCCACCCGAGAAAACGCGTACCAGCGAGCCGATTCCCTGGCGGTTACTCTTCCTGCCCTGGAGACTGACCTTGATCCAATTGCGCCCCTCGGCGCCATCGGCGCGCAGCAAAATCAGCGGACCGCGATTGCAGGAAATTGCCAGATCGACATCGCCGTCATTGTCGAAATCCGCGGCGGCCAGTCCGCGCGCGTTCAGCGGCCGGTCAAGGCCGGGGGCGACGCTCCCCAGGACATTTTGGTACTGGGCGCCGTCGTAGTGAAACAGAAAAGGCTTTTGCGGGACCAGCAGTTCATGGTTCCGTGTGTCCTCCAGCGTGTTTCCATTGACCACGAATAAATCCAAAAGGCCGTCGTTGTCGTAATCGAGGAACGTACAGCCCCATCCGACCATAGGCAGGGAAATGTAGGCGAGGTTGGTAAACTCGGCGGCGTCGGCGAAACCAAGTTCGTGCGATCCCAAGAAGAGGTTTTGATAGAGAGAATTTCCCAATGAAAGCCAATGAGCAGCGAAGAAGTCGAGGGCGCCATCGCGGTTAAAATCGCCGACCGCCAGCCCCATGGTCCCCTTGTTCTCCGAAGTAAGAGTTTGAGTGCTGCGATCGGAGAAGCGGCCATTCTTTTCGTTCAAAAAGAAACGGTTCATGCTGAGGTCGTTGCCAACGTAGAGCTCGGGCCAACCGTCGAGATTGAAGTCGGCGGCACAAACGGTAAGGCTGCGGCCCTCCGGGTCGGCAACTCCCGCCCGCTGGGTGACGTCGTTGAAGGTTCCGTCGCGGTTGTTGTGCAGAAGCCGGTTGGGTTGGGGACGGAACGAGCGGGGATTCAGGGTAGCCGGAATAACGACGCCGTACTGACTCTCCTTGGCAAAATGCAGTCGGGAGGCGTCCGCTGGATAATCCACGTAGTGCACCACGTAGAGATCCAGCCAGCCGTCATTGTCAAAATCCACCCACACCGCGCCGGTGCTCCAGAGTGGATCGTGTACACCACTTTGTTTCGTAGTGTCACGGAACCGGCCGTTGCCTTCGTTGTGGTAAAGGTGGCACCCACCTACGCCGGTGACAAACAAGTCGAGCAGCCCGTCGTTGTCATAGTCTCCCCAATAGGCGCCCATGCCGAAGTGATGCAATTCGAGGCCGGCATGCTCGGTGACGTCGGTGAATGTGCCGTTTCCGTTGTTGTGAAACAGCCGGTTTCCAGTGCCGTCTTTCTTCCCGGAACCGAATCTTGAGGGCTGATTCACGACGTAGAGGTCGGGAAATCCGTCGTTATCGTAATCACCCCATGCGAGGCCTGAGCCCATATCCTCCGGGAGCAGGCTATTGCGCGCGCCGCCGGAGTGGACGAAGTGCAAGCCGGCCTGTGCGGTTACGTCGCGAAAACAAATGCTGGCCGGTTTCGCGGGTGCTGGCGAGCCGTCCATGTTCGCCAGCGTTTCGAATCGAGCAGCGGCTCCCGCTAGTGGTGCGGTTGCCAGCCAGCGCAAGAATTCCCGGCGAATCACCTGGCGGTTCCTAACACTGGGCTGGTGGGAAGCCGGCGCGCAGAAAGATCGCGTTGCGGCTGCCGGGGAACAGC
The DNA here is from genome assembly GCA_963747545.1 of uncultured Acidobacteriaceae bacterium. Classification (GTDB taxonomy): domain Bacteria; phylum Acidobacteriota; class Terriglobia; order Terriglobales; family Acidobacteriaceae; genus Acidiflorens. Next base: position 445,380 of record CAVVFQ010000008.1, read on the forward strand.
GGCGCGCTTGGCCGATCGCACAGCAGGTTGAACCGCAGCTTGCACAGGAAGATCAACGCTGAACGAGGAGATTTCTGTTATCGGCACCGGTGGTGGAGTGGTGTTCGGGAAGATGGCCGTGAGCGAATCCGGGTTGAACTTGCGATAGAGCAGCCGCAGCTTACAGTGCAGCGGTCCGGCGACGCCGCGCGGCACATGAAACTGAAACTCTGCGGAATCGCTGGCGCCGGGAAGGATCATCCGCTTGTCGCGCGCGCCCACGGCGTCCCACAGCGCGTGGTTGTAAAGCACATGGGCCTGGCGGTCGAGCAGGAACGAACGGTATTCCACAGTTTTCCCCTGCAGCCGTTCCTGTCCGTCCAGCGTTCCGGCGGAAAACACCGGCTGGCCCTTGGCGTCTGTGGCAGTGAACTCCAGCCAGGATTGAATCACGTCCAGTGGGCCGGTAGGAAACGCGTGGCCTACTTTGGTATTGATGGCCAGGGCCCGAATATCGGCCATCTGATCCTCGGCCAGCGAACTTTCCGGCGTCAGCTCCAAAGCAATGATCGGGCCCGCTGGCCAGACCTTGGCGATCTCCGGAATAACGGTTTGGCCAGTAAGCCACTGCTTAACCAGTTCAATCTGTTGGCCGGCGCCCGGAAGGTGCAACATCTCAGGCACGAAAGTGTTGGATGCCAGGATGCGGTGCTCGTGGATTACGCCCTTCGCATTGCGGGCGGGGTCTTCGGCCGTCACTTCGCGCATGTGACAGCTCTGACAACTCAGCCGCTTGTCCTCATTTGTGTACCAAGGTCCGTTCTTCAAATCGTCGTACTGGTTTTGGAGTTGCACGAATCCCCAGCCATTCACCCGTTTGTCCAGATACTGCTTGTGACAGGTGCCGCAGAATTCAATGGGCTGGGCATGTCGTGCGTCGTAATCCAGCTTGTGTTGTTCCGGATGCAAACGAATCAGCGCTTGCGACACCTTGCGCAACGCGGGCGAGGACGAGAATTCAAACAAGTACGGATTCGGAGCCGTGGCAACATAGTTGGCATTCCCTTTAACGTCGGGATGGCGCAGCACGTGGCAAAAAACGCAGGAACTGCCGGCTTGCGATGCCGGTGAAGCTTGGGCGTGGATGTTTTCCCCCGAGATTAGCGAAATCGGCTCGTGGCAACCCGCGCAATACTTGCCTGCGCCAACGCCCTGCGCCTTGATGTAGTTGGCCTTGATGACTGCGTAGAATGGATCAGTTCCAGAAAAATGATGCGCACTGGGGACCCACTCCTCATAGATCGTGCTGTGGCAGCTGGAGGCGCCGCAGGACTCGGAACCCAGCAGCAGCTTGGCTGGGATCACGCGGCCAGTATCCGTGCGGGCATTGGAGGGAACGAAATTTGCGATGGCGAGAGTTCCATGCCTGCGGATGATCCCGATCGCCGCGGCGCCGACCGCAAAAGTCAGAAGGCACATGGCCAACGGGCGCGCCAATTGGGCATAGCGGTCTCGCGGGAATTTGTTTCGTGCAAGACCGTAAACGATGTGGATGAGCCCTGCGATTCCGAAAGCGATTCCGGCCACGAGATGCATCGAATGCATCCGATAGGGAACGAAGACTCCCCACATTCCCTTGCCCACCAGCCATAAGCCGCTGAGGCCCAGCGCCGCCCAGCCTATTCCGGACCACAGTCCGGCGCTCCACCAGCGGGCGGGCTTGTCGCGATCGGCCGCGCCACCGTGCTTGATGAAAATCACCGCGAGCGGGACGATGGCTGCAAGGCCGACGATGATGTGGAGCAACAGGATCCACTGCGAGATCACGCCATAGCGTGCCAGCCATGGAATCAATCCGCTGAGCGCGAGAAAAATAAAGATGGCCGAAGCTCGCCGCAAAGTTGCGACCCTTGCCGAGTCATTATTCACATAGTCCTCTCGTGCCGGTTGTGCAAGACTGGCAGCCGCCACTATTTCGCTGGAAGCGCAAGAAAGACTATCCTGCCTTATATCCTCTGGCTGTGACTGTGCTCACGCATCGTTGTGACAGGCACGACAAACCGACTCGGCGGCACCCGCCAAATCGGACGGGTCCGAGAGCATTCTCTAAGAGTGGCTCAGCACAGACGATTTCTGGGCGGTGGTCGGCAAACAGAAAACCATGTTTTTGGTCGCAAAATCACTTCACGCTAATACCCAGGTCGCCTGAGTCTATGAATGCCGGGCGCCCACACACTGGGGGTATGGTCTGGAAGGCACCGGATCGGGAGATCGGCAAGCCCGGGCAGAATCGTGGAAAAGTAATCGCGCACCGGGACCTGCAGCCGGCGGCAGCTTTCCACGACCGAGAGAATCGCCGCAACCTTCGGTCCCGCCTGTGGGCTGCCGATGTGCAACCAATTCTTCCGGCCAAGAGCTACCGGACGCATGGAGTTCTCCGCCAGATTAGTACTTAGCTCTAATTCGGGATACTCCAAGAAGCGAGTGAGCTTCTTCCAGAGTGCGAGCGCGTACTGGCAGGCCTTGCTAAGCGAGCCGGAAGGCAAAGCAGCGGGCTGCGCTGCCTCGATCTTGCTGCGGATATCATCGAGGAGAGGTCTCGCTGTTTCCTCACGCCTGATATGGCGTGCCGCAGTAGTCAGCGCTTTGCGGCGAGCTTCTGCATCGACCGCAAACAGTTCGTCCATCTGAGCCACAATCGGGGTTGCAACCGGATCTCGGGGATTTAACTGCACTGCTTCGAAGAACTGCCTTCTTGCATGAGCCCAACAAGCGGCGTGTACCATTCTCGGCCCACCGATTTGGTCATACGCCGCGTACCCGTCGGTTTGGAGAATGCCTTCGAACTGTCCCAGGAACCGCTTCGGCCCATCACGGCCACGGCCTAGACGGAAGTCGAACACCACGCTTCCTCCGGGGCGACTGTATTGCCAGAGGTACGCTTGGTGGTTCTTACCTCGGCTCTCGCTTGTCTGCACATCGACTGGGGTTTCATCTGCCTGAATGTAACTTCCGCTGATCAATTCTCGCCTCATGGCCGCGACCAAGGGGATTAGCAACTCGCCGACTTTCAGAACCCAGCCATCCAGCGTCGCTCGACTGATTTGCAAGCCGAGGTCCCTTTCCAGAATCATGCTCTGCCGATGCAGGGGTGTGTGATTGCAATATTTGCCGACGACCGTCTCGATGACGATCCGGTCACTCGCCAGGCACTTCTCGATGATCCGTGGCGGTAGGGGCGCTGAGATGACGCCGAGATCTTCACACGCCCGGCAAGCGCGCTTCTCTCGTTTCGTGACCAGTACGAAGTACTTCGCCGGTTCTACGTCCAGTTGGGAACTCTCCTCGTAGCCGATCACCACCGTTTCTTTGCCGCACCGTTTGCACACTCGCTGATCCGGTGTGCAGGGCAGAACCCGCTCCACGCGAGGAAGATTCGCCGGCAACTCCTGGCGCCCCGGATGCTTGACGGATTTCTTGATCAAGCGATGCACTGAGGCGTGCTTGCTCCCTACCTGCTCGATCACCTCACTGAGGACAGGCTCGAGCTCGAACAGCTCTAATTGCGCAGAGTTTTTCTCCCCCCGCACCGTACTTCTCGATCCGCATCAGCCGCAGTCGCTCTTCCAGTACCCGAATCCGCAGCTCCGCGTACTGCAGTTTGCTCCTCAGTTGTGCGATGAGTTCCAGATCGGCTGGTGCTGAAGGAATGGAAGCCAAGCTCACAATGAGTTAATGATTTACCAGAGTCGATCGAAAGGTTCAAACAACCACGCGACTTATGCGGCAGCGTGTCCCTCGGGGGATGCCCGGTACCACCGCTTGTGCTTGGTTTTAGTCAGATCGATCCCACCTAACAACAGCGATAGCTCTTCGTGACTCAGAACGACCTTGCCCTGCGCATCACCGGATTGTGGCCAGGTGAAACGCCCTTTCTCCAACCTCTTGGCACAGACCCAGAGTCCGCTTCCGTCCCACACGAGGACCTTCAGCCGATTGCGCTGGCCGTTGCAGAACAAGAACAGGTGCCCGCTCAGAGGCTCACAATCGATCCCGAACCAGACCGTACAGCCCCTCGAACCCCTTGCGCATGTCGGTGACTCCCGCAGCCAGATAGATCCGTGTGGCTGGGCCCAGTCCAAACACGGCTTACGCCCGCTCCAAGATGCCCACCAAGCGTTCGAACGTACTCGTATCAAAATCAGGATGCACTTCGATCCGGCGCCCGCCGGGCAGCATCACGGCCAGCCCGCAACTCGGTTCGTTCTGCGCCGGCGATTTCCTGGCCGCCAACTCCACCGGCATCAACCGACCGGCCGAGGAAATTGGCTTACGTCTTCTCTTCCAACGCAGTTTCTTTAGATGGCGATCCAGTGTGCTGAAGCTCAAACCTCGACTCTGGCAAAACTCGCTCCGCCGCATACCGCTGCTCACAAACTCGGCCACCAACTGCTGAACTTCCGCACGGGTCCGTCGCTTGTGCACTGACAACTCTGTTTTTGCCGTCATCCGGACACTTCAACACAGACCCCGCCTGTCGAACAGGTGTGTTGGTCAGACGCTTACGGTCAAGATACACAATCGTGGGAATCGGTTAGAGGTCCAGGAAGGCCCGAACTGACGTTGGGTCTTCGCTGGCGCGAACACGAAAGCCAAGATGCTTCGTGATGATCTGCATCGCCATATTGTCAGGCAACATTTCCGCGGACACGCGGCTTAGTTTTTCATCGCGGGCGATCTGGATGACACGACGGAGCAGCTCATTTCCCAGACCACGTTTCTGATACTGATCTGAAACCAGCACGGCGACTTCCGCCTCATTGCCCGCATGAAGTTTGTTCATTCGCCCGACTGCGATGATCCGGCGCTCTCCGGTGCCGGGACCGGTCCGCTCGGCGACCAGCACTATTTCGCGGTCGTAGGCACCGAAGCAGATGCGCAACAGTCGTTCGTGATCCACACGTCTGCTCAGGCTCAGGGAACAGAAATAGCGCAGATAGACGCTATGGTCGGAAAGCGTCTCGTGAAACTTGACCATCAGGGGTTCATCTTCGGGGCGGATCGGGCGGATAGTTACCTGATTCCCATCCTTCATGGTCCAGGTCGAAAGATAGTGTAAGGGATACGGACGAATGGCGGGCTTAGGTAACTGGTCGAGTGTTACGGCGGGACCGTGCAGCGCGATTCTCGCATCGAGGGCCAGCAGGCGTTCCGGTGAAGCCAGCAGCGGATTGATGTCAATTTCCGCAATCCAGCGCTGTTCGAGCACGAGCTGACTGAAGCGGACCAGCAGTTGCTCCAGAGAGGCCAGATTGACCGGCTTGCGTCCACGGACTCCTTTAAGTGCAGTGAACACTCGTGTTTGCTCCATCATTCTCTGGGCCAGCGTCGTGTTCAGTGGAGGAAGCGCGAGGGCGCGGTCGCGATATACTTCGACGAGCTGGCCACCAGAGCCGAACAAGATGACCGGCCCAAACTGTGGGTCCAGGCTGCTACCCAGGATCAATTCGTAGCCATCCAGCTTTACCATCGGCTGCACCGTGACGCCTGAGAACTGGTCCGGGCCAGCTTTCTCCTTTACGGAGGACTGAATGGCGCGATAAGCAGCGCGGACCGACGCCTCGTCTTGCACATTCAGTTTGACTCCGCCAACATCCGTCTTATGCGTGATGGTTTCGGAAAAGACCTTCAGCACGACCGGAAAGCCAATTTCCGAAGCCAGCCCGGCCGCTTCATCTGGGCTGGCCGCGACGTGGGTCTCAACTGTTGGGATGCCGTAAAGTGACAGCAACTGCTTCGATCCCAACTCAGTGAGCAGAGTGCGACCTTTGCTTCGTGCGTTCTGAATGATTTGCTCGACCTGATAGTGGGATGCGCTCGTCATCCCAGAGCCCTCAGCGAGCGCGGGAGTTTGGTAGAGTCCGCGCAGATTGTAGGTGTACTGCCACATGTAGGCGAAGGCACGGGCTGCGGTATCCGGAAAAGAAAAGGTTGGAATGCCCGCCGAATTCAGGGCAGCTTCGCCGGCGGCGATGCTGTTTCCTCCCATCCAACTGGCAAGCACGGGCTTGCCGTATTCTTTGGCGTAAGGCTTCAAACGCTCTGCAATTTGTAGAGGATCGGTCATTCCTTGCGGGGCTAGGATCACCAGGAGGCCATCACTGTTTGGGTCTCGAGAGGCAATTTCGAGGGCGCGAGCGTAGCGTTCAGAATCAGCATCGCCGAGAACATCAATGGGATTGTTATGACTCCAGTGGGCTGGCAGGAATTCATCGAGGCGACGCAAACTCTCTGAGGAAAGTTCCGCCAGCTCTCCGCCATTCGCCACCAGCGAGTCGGTGGCGAGGACGGCGGGTCCACCGGCGTTGGTAAGGATCGTGAGGCGCGGACCTTTGGGGCGGGGTTGCCTGCCCAGTACTTCCGCCATATAGAAAAGATCGGCTATATTGTGCACCCGCAGAACTCCTGAGCGGCGGAAGGCTGCGTCCAAGACTTCATCGCTGCCGGTGAGCGCTCCCGTATGTGAGGCGGCCGCGCGTGAGGCCGCTTGCGAACGCCCGGCTTTGATCACGATGATGGGCTTGGTGAGTGCGACTTCGCGAGCTGCAGATAAGAACGACCGCGCATCTCCGACAGATTCCATGTAGAGCAGGATGCTCTTGGTGTGCGGATCGTCGCCGAAGTAGTAGATCAGATCGCCCCAACCAACATCCAGCATCGAACCGGTAGAAACGATTGCGCTGAAACCGACTTCTTCGCGGTGGCTCCAGTCGAGGATCGCGGTCAGCAACGCTCCGCTTTGACTCAGGAAAGCGACGTTGCCCGCCTGTGGCGCATCCTTGGCGAAGGTGGCATTCAACCCGATCGTCGGGTTCATGATGCCCAGACAGTTTGGGCCAATCAAGCGCATGGAACTGCGGCGCAACTGCTCTTGAATCTGCTGTTCGAGGGCAATGCCTTCCGCACCACGTTCCTTGAATCCGGCCGAAATCACGACCGCGGATTTCACGCCGGCATCCACGCACTCTCCAATGAGTTGCGGGACCGTGGCGGCCGGAGTGGCAACGACCGCCAGGTCCACAGGTCGGGGGAGGTCGCGAATGCTCTTATACGCTTTGAGCCCCAGCACTTCCTCATGCTTCGAGTTGACGGCATACACTTTGCCGTGGAAACTGCCGTGCAGCAGGTTTTCCAGGACGGTTCGGCCTACGGTACCGGGACGGCTGGTCGCGCCGACGACGGCCACCGAACTGGGAGCGAACAGAGCATCCAAGCCATACTTCGCGGGGAGTGTCGGTTTCTCTTTGTTCGGCGGTCGTTCCACGAGACCAGCCTCGGTCGAACCCACAAAAGCTCCTCAGCCCCCACCCTTGCCGCGGCGAGAACCGTCATGTTGAGGATAGATTCTCTTCAAGCCTCCTCAGCTTCAAGTACCGCGACGCTGGCTCAACCGCGAACCGTAAGTACAGGACAGGTTGCATGCGCCATAATGTGCTGCGCGGTGGTGTGGACCAGGTGTGTAACCGTGCTCACTGTTCCATGCGTGAGCCGGACACCCATTACGATTATGTCTGCTCCGCGCGTTGCGCAGAATTCTAGAATCCGTTCCGCCGGAGGACCAAACTGAACAAAGTACTCCGGATGACACCACAGCTCGGCATCCTTGGGGACCAGTTCTTGTAGCCGACGCACTATGAAATCTGAATTGGATTCGAGATCTACCGCCCCCACATGAGGCCGTTCCAAAACGTGGAGCAATGACAGGCGTGCTTGGTGTTCCTGAGCAAGAGAAATAGCATAACGCGCGGCTGCCACCGACTCCTCACCGAAATCGGTTGCGAGAAGAATCTGATTGAACTCGGCCTCACTTCTCTGCCGGTGGATGACTTTGGGCCCAACCGTAAGGACAGGACAAGCAGCCTGCCGGAATATCTTTTCGGCGATGGAGCCCATCACCAATTTCCGGGCCCCGGTGCGACCATGAGTGCCAACCACAAGCAGGTCAATGTCATGTTTGCCGACAAGCTGGGAGAGCACGTTCCAGACATCGCCTACCCCGAAAAGCGCCTCATGCGGTACTCCCCGGAGTTGCGCCTCCAGACGGGCGTCTACTTCCTGTCGCAATTGTTCCTCTTGTTGAATATGAGCCGGCCAGCTTTCCGGCGCGGTGAACAGGTAATCCTCCGAAGGCACAACGTGGACACCGAATAACTTCGCACCGTACTGACGGGCGATCGCCAAGGCGTAAGGCAACGCCGCGTTGGAATGAGGGGAAAAATCTGTAGCAAACAATATGTTGTTGAGCGCAATCCGCTTGCCAACTTCTAAGGTTTTCATAAAGCACCTCCATCTGCACAGCTTCGATAACTCCTGTGCGTAATAGATTCTCCTCTTAGAAGGCTCTGGAAACCGTGCTTGAAGTCACGGCTTTTTGTGATCTTCATCACAGGGCCAGTGATACGATTTGCGCGGAAAGCGGTGCCGAGTGTGCGAATCCCGCCTCCTCATGCAGCAGATGTCCTCTTCCGGTCCACAACCAATTCAGGATGCACACGCCGGAACGTCGCCGAAATGTGGCAGTTCCAGCATACGGGCTTTGAAGTGGAGAAGATCTCGGGGACTTGCTCGGGACGGATCTGATCCCACTCGATCGTTGTGTGATCTTTCCGCATAAGGGCCGGCGCATGATCGAGACGATGCAGTACACCAAAACGCTTATGACAACAGACACAGCTCCGCCCTAGATACCAGTTCGACACGATATTCCATAGGAGGCAGTTTTCCGGATCAGCTGCGATCTGTTTGAGGCACGCCTGACCGCAATCCTGGCGCTCGGGCCAGCGCGAGCATCGATCCAGGCGAAGAGTACGCCCGCCAAGAAACGAACTCGCAGCCGCCGTTCTCGCTGCAACATCCACCGCTTGCGTCTTTAGCGTCTCCGGACAGTTTACGAGCCACTTGCCGCGATACAGGAAGTAAGTTCGCAGCACAGGAATCGTGCGGAAAACGACAAAGCAGACCACCATGAAGAGAAGAGCAAGAACGAAAAGCGTTGTCGGCGTCATAAGTCAACCTCGGAGCACGAAGGCTGATTTAGCCTCACCTGTACGACATTGTCCATTCTGAGGCGGGACCTGCGCCGTGCGCGAAGTCACCGTTGTTAGTGATGGTAAGCACAATCCTGGGTGCGGTCTACTAGGGAGGATTCTAGTCTTTGGCGACGACGAACTTCGATTCAGGAGCGTGAACACGGCGAGCGCGGTAACCTCGTGAGAGATCGTGTGAAAATTGCGGGCGAGCGCTTCCGTACGCAGCGAGAACACTCCAGGAACTTTGTCGAGATGCAAACCGAAGAAGTCTTTGATCTGCGTGCTGGCGATAAGGACGGCGATGCCGTCGGTGAATCCAATGACCACGGGGCGCGGGATGAATTTCACGCCAGTACCTAGTCCGGTCACGCCCATGATGACGAGGAGGACGCCAGCCATCACGGTGCACACGAAGAGACCGTCGACGCCGTGAGCGGCGACAATGCCGGCGACAACGACGACGAAGGCGCCGGTGGGTCCGCCGATCTGAGTCTTGGATCCGCCGAGAGCGGAGATCAGGAAGCCGGTGACAATCGCGCAGTAGATACCGGCATGCGGCGTGAGTCCTGAGGCAATGGCAAAGGCCATGGCAAGCGGGAGAGCGACGAGGCCGACCGTGATTCCGGCGATCAGGTCGCGCAGAAATTTGTGACGATTGTAATCGCGCAGACAGAGTACAGACTTCGGGAGCCAGCGTTCTTCTAAGAAAACAGGCGCCATTTTCACATTATCGCAGGGTCAAGGCCATCGGGTAGAGGATGTTAGTGAGCCATCAATTTCCACAGCGTATTCTATTCATGACTTGGATTATGTTTTGGACGTGTCCTTTGGCCAGATCAGTTGCACCGCAACGGTGGCAATGAGGGTAAAGAAAAAGCCTGCAAGCTGGAGATGCCCGGGCCAGACCATTTTCGTCAAGTCAAGTTTCCAGTTCCAGAACCCGACCGCTGTTCCTATCAAACTCGCTATTAGCGTAATCTTCCAAGTTGTCATGAATTCCCCTTGGGGTTTCTTATACGACGGAGTCCTTAGCTTGTTCCGCGACGGCGTCCTCAAAGTTGCCATTGAGCCGTAAGTGGATTGGAGGAGTGAACGAAGCGGAATGGCCGCGCGGCGATGAACACTCATCGCCGCGCGGTTGTCTACTCACGCCACACAAGTCAAGACGGGACACTTGGCGCGGCATATGACCTCGTGGGTAAGAGCCCAGGGCATATGCGCGGCCATTCGTGGCGAGGTTGTTCGGTTCGCACCCATGACGATCAACTCAATTCGATGTGCCGCGGCTATCTCCAGGATACCTTCTGGGAGGAAATCCAAACCCACTACATATTCTGGCTCCGCCGCCAGTTCCGCACTGGGTGGAATCAGTTTCCTCAGCTTTCTCATGCTGTCGTCTCGCGTAGCTCGTTGCCAATTCGTATATTCCTCAGCAGCGTAGCAAGACGGCCCGTAGGCTGCTGGGCCGAGATCAGCGACCGGCATCGGGGGCACCATGTGCAAGAGGACAAGCTTAGCCTGACAGTCTTCTGCCAGGGACAAAGCATAAGGAAAGGCTTTGTTGGCAGCCGCGCCGAAATCGGTTGCGAATAGGATCCGCCTGAACTCGACCGGGCCCGAGCTCGCAGGCGGGACATGCGGACCAATTGTGAGCACCGGGCACGGAGCCAAGCGCAAGACCTGTTCCGCGACCGAGCCCAGTGCGAGTTTCTTCAGTCCGCTCCGACCGTGGGTCCCCAGCACCAGCAGATCAACGCTCTCGCGCTGTATCACCGAACCAAGGACATCCCACACTCGACCTCGATCAAGCAGCACGTGATGGTTGAGATCATCAATCTGAGCTTCCTCGCTAAGGTTCTTCATCTCCTGTTCCGCTTCCAGCAGGCGGCGGTTCAGTTCGCGGGGCAACGCTTCCAGTGGGATGGGGTCTCGCGGTTCGGGCAAAATTGCGTGCAGTATAGAGAGTGCGGAACTATATCGCCGTGCGATCGCAATTGCATAGGCGAGCGCTCGCCGTGACGCATGCGAGAAGTCTGTGGCAACTAAAACGTGCTTGAATCCAACACTCCGCTTCTGACGGTGTATCTGTGCAAGCGTTGACATAAGCTTCCTCCTGTCCGCCTTCGACCCCGCCGCAGATCTGCTAGCCGATCCGCTCCAAACTGCTAGCAGATCGGCGTGCCATCCTGATCGCGGAAGATGAAGGTTGATTTCTTCCACTGTTGCTTTGGAAGTGACTTGGCCGTCGGACATACTTCGGAACCGAAACGGCCGGTTCGGACTTCTGCCCTGCCGCTGGGGCGATTGTCAAGATCAGCGCAACAGCCGTGAAAATCAGAATGTCGCTCAAAAAGAAACCACCAATACAAGAGCTCAAGAGCTCAACCAGAGTTTTCTTGGCTACCCTTTTTCTCTGGGAAGTGATGATGCGCGAGGTCTTCATGTTCTACCTCCTTCAGAACTTTTCTAACGCAATTGTGGCCTTCTTACCCCCACGATGCTGTGACGCAGATCACCGAATGCCGTGAGGAGCGACGGCGGCGAAGGCATGCGATCCGGATGCTGTGCAGGAACTGCAGCCGTGTTCGAGATCACAGTCTGGCAGTCGCTTGAAAATGGCGGCCAGGGTGCTCGACGGTCAGGACGTTACCTCTTCCACCAGGTCACGGTTTAGCGTGATCTGGAACACTGAAGCTGTCGCTGGCAACGTTGAAACTCTCAACTAGCCACGAGTTGCTCAGTTCTCTTACGCAGCTCCGAAGGGCTTCTATCAATGGTTACTTTTGCAACGCACGTTCGACGGCCGGACCAATCGCTGTGTTGGTCAGGTTGCAGAACTTTATAAGAGAGGGAACGAAATCATGAAGACGACAAAGCTGGTGATGCTGGTAATGACAATCGCGGGAGCCCTGTTCATCCTGATTCCCAATCTGTCATGGGCCGCAGAAGACGGAACCACTATCTACAAAACAAAATGTGCTGTCTGCCACGGGGCGGATGCAACCGGCAAGCCTGCTGCCAAGATTCCGAGTCTGGTTTCGGACGAGGTAAAGAAGGAGTCCGATGACGACCTGGCCAAGTTTGTCACTGAGAAGCCGAAGCATCCGGCCGCGATCAAGAGCCTGCCTCCTGATCAAGTGAAAGCGGTTGTCGCGTACGTTCGCAGCCTGCAGAAGTAGTCATTGGCTGTTCCTCTTCACACGCCGCCGCTCTCATGACTTTGGCGACGGCTGAAAAGCGTGAGGGGGAGATGAAGGTGCCCGGCTAAATTCGGCAGACGCCCCCGCCGATTCGCAGACAGGCGGCATCTCCTCTCCTCCTCGCTTTATGAGATGGAGCAGCACGCCCGCGTCTAGATGCTCAACACTCCGGACCCGGACGCCGTAAACGACAGTCTGGGAGTGAATCTGACAACGTCCAAAGCGGAAGAGTCCAACGGTGAAGATTTACTCGGGCGAGTACTGCACCTGCAGTTCGGCGTCCGCACGATTCGCGGTGGCGGTTAGCGCGGTGATCCCACACTCCAACCCTTTTTCAAAAGCCTTCAGATTCATTTCCCGGAAGCTTGGTGGAACCGAGGCCGCGACTGCTTTGCCGACGGCATCGGGGTCCAGCAGATGTGTAACCGCAGTGAAGAATCCGACCATCACTGAATTCAATACCATACGCTTTCCGAGTTCTTCCGCGATGCGAGTTGCCGGGACGCTGTAGACCTGAATTTCCTTATTTATATCTGAAACGCGCACCAGATCCTGTTCGACAATCAGGATGCCGCCGTCCTTCACCTCGGAGCCGAAGCGCACATAGGCTTCTTGCGACATGACGACCATGATGTCGGGCTGGGTGACGTAGGGGTACAGGATGGGCGAATCGGAAACCATAAGCTGCGCGCTGCAGGCGCCGCCCCGGGCTTCCGGGCCGAAGTTTTGCGTCATGGTGGCAAAAGCGCCTTGATAAATCGAAGCGGCTTTGCCCAGAATGATGGCAGAGAGAATCACTCCCTGACCGCCGAAGCCTGCGATACGAATTTCTGTCAGCTGCATACCATCTCCGTTTGCTCGACGAATCTCTCACCCAGCGATTCGTGGAATTGCGATCGCATCATGGTTTGGTAGTCGGGGCGGTCGCGGTCCACAAATTTGCCCACGATGATTTCCCCGGTCATGGTCAGGCCGACCTCACTGGTGGGCGCTCCGTGACGGACTTTGCTCTTCTCTTTGTAGTACTTCATGGCGTCGAGACCGTCGCCCAGCTTGTTGCGCCGTTGATACAGCGTGGGACAGGGCGAGATCACTTCGATAAAGGAGAAACCCTTTTTCTGAAACGCCTCGCTGATGGCGCGCGTCAGTTGTCGCACGTGAAATGTGGTCCAGCGCGCTACATAAACCGCACCCGCCGCTTCGACCAGGTGCGGCAAATTGAACGACGGCTCGAACACACCGTAAGGATTTGTGGAGGTCGTCGAATGATCCGGCGTGGTGGGCGCGGTCTGGCCGCCAGTCATGGCATAGATCAGATTGTTCACGCAGATGACTTTCAGGTCGATATTGCGGCGTGCAGCGTGAATCAGATGATTGCCGCCGATCGCCGACAGATCTCCGTCGCCGGAATAAACGACTACATTCAGCTTGGGGTTGGCCAGCTTTAGCCCGGTGGCAAACGGGATGGCGCGTCCGTGCGTGGTATGGAAGGAATCGAGCTTGACGTAACCCGCTACCCGTCCGGTGCAACCGATGCCCGAAACCAGGGCGAGCGATTGCAAATCGATTTTCGAGTCGATGAGCGCGCGGGCGAAAGAATTCACAGTTGTGCCGATGCCACATCCCGGACACCAGATGTGAGGAATGCGATCGCTGCGCAAGAAGGGCTCGACCGGATTCACGACTGGATCGAGGATATCGGTGTTCAAGTCGTCCGTCATCGAGTAGCCTCCACTATTACCTTGAGAATGTCTTCGGGATTGTGAACTCCGCCGCCCGCATGTGATACGGCGAATGTCTTGGCCTGACCGGCCGCGGCTCGCTCCACTTCACGCACCATCTGGCCCAGATTGAGTTCGGGAACGACGAACGCTTTCACCTTCGCTGCGAGTTCGCGGATCTTGTTCTCGGGGAACGGCCAAGCGGTGATCAAGCGCAACTTAGCGACGCGCAGACCCCGCTCACGAGCGGCCTCTATGGCGCGTTGCGCCACACGCGATGTGATTCCGTAGGAAACGACCACCACATCGGCGCCCTCGAGTTGCTCTTCCTCGAACATAGCAATTCGGTCGGCGGCATTGCGAATTTTGCTTTGCAAACGACGAACCAGCTTGTCTTGAATTGGCGGCGTCATGTTCGGGTAGCCGCGTTCGTCGTGGGTCAAGCCCGTGACATGGAAGTTGTAGCCTTCACCCGCATGGGCCATCTCTGGAACCTGATTGCCGTTGGTGCCATAAGGGAGATAATCCTCAACCGGCTTGCGCGTATGGCAGCGCGGTACGACTTGGATCTGGTCGGCGGGAGGAATCACAACCTTCTCACTCATGTGGCCCACGACCTCGTCCATCATGAACATGACGGGTACGCGAAATTCCTCGGCTAGGTTGAAGGCTTTGATGGTCAGATCGAAACATTCCTGCGGAGAATTGGGGCAGAGGGCAATGATCTCGTAATCGCCATGCGAGCCCCAACGCGCCTGCATCATATCGGCTTGCGCGGGAAGCGTGGGCAGGCCGGTGGATGGCCCTCCGCGTTGCACATCCACGAAAACGCACGGTGTTTCGGTCATGGCCGCGTAGCCGATGTGCTCCATCATCAGAGAAAAGCCGGGGCCGGAGGTCACGGTAAACGCTTTGGCTCCAGCCCACACAGCGCCTTGCAGGGTGATGGAGGCCGCGAGTTCGTCTTCCATCTGGATAAACGTTCCACCGACGGTCGGCACACGCGAGGCAAAGCGTTCCACCACTTCCGTGGACGGAGTGATAGGGTATCCGGCTGCGAATCGACTGCCGGCGGCCAACGCGCCCTCGCAGCAGGCGTGGTCGCCGTCCATGAAGTGCACGCCTGTTAGCACACCGCGGGGGTCAGCCTTTTGTAGGGCGGATGTTTGAAAATCAGCGTTCATTTGCTACCTGCTTTCGCGGGATCGACCTTGGTGGCACAAATAGCGAAATCGGGGCAATACATCCCGCATAAGTCACAACCACTGCACTTTTCCGGATGCACGACATGCGGGGGATGGTAACCCTTGGAATTGAAAGCGGAAGAGAGCGCGAGCACGTGGGTAGGACAAAATTCCACACAGAAGCCGCAGGCCTTGCAGCGCTCAACGACGATCGAAACACGTCCTTTTGCCATGGACTCTCCATGCTCAAGATGGTGAAACCCACCACCAAGATCTGACGCTCATTATGCTGCGCGAGGGTAGGTTCGGATGTGACAGAGATCACGGACGTACGTGAGGGCGCGCACGTCGTTGGTAACTGTTACCTCACCTACCTCATCGTGGAGAAGGACACAATCGATTGTGTTGCAGATCACAGCAATCGGGAACGTGGTGGATTAGGAATAAGAACAGATTGAGAAATCGCTGCGGTCTACTAAGGTGGCTACCATGTTCGAAGCCGAAGTTGAAATGGAACGACGCTCATCGTTTTTGCCGCTGCTGCTCATGATGTGTCTGTTAGCGGCGATTGTGGGCTTGGCAACATATGTGTTGCTGCAAATCCGCGAACAAACGCCTCTTAGTGCGCAGCGGGCGAGCGTGGTAGCAGCAGCGACGCTTCAGGGACTCGGACCCGCCGTTATCCATTTCCGCACGGGTCTCGTGAAACCCAGCACCGACGACAAGCCTGGGGATCCAAATTATCGACTACTGGAAAAAGCCGGGATTGTTAAGTTAACCAATGCGCCACGCGGCGCCGTACTAGTCTCAATTACACCCGCAGGAGAGCGCCTGGTGACCGGTCTCCAAGGTTTCAAGAAATCAAGAGAAACCTATGGCACCTTCTTGTATGAGGCTCCGCTCGCCCAACGGCAATTTGTGAGCATCGCCGACATAGAAATGAGCGGAGTCAACGACGCGATCGTCGAATACAACTGGAAATGGGTGCCCAATCAACTGGGAGACGTGTTCGACGCGGGCGGTCCGCTCGTGAAGAGTTTCAATCTCTGGGAACGCCAAACCCTGATCAATAAGTATGAGGTTGACTTCTATCACGGAGACCCGACGAAATCCACGCTTGCGCTGGTCCGGAACGGTCGAGATTGGAAGATCTCGACGCCATAGCGGGCGGCGCGGCGGAAGGCAGCGGTGTTGTCGCCTTATAGTTCTGAGTATGAGCGTAGTTTAGAGAGCAAGCGTTAGATTCAAAAAGGAGAAAATGCGATGGCTACAAGAAAACTCATCTTAGTTTTTGCTACCCTGATGGTATTCACCTGCACGATTGCCGCGCAGGATCAGACACAAGGCCAGAACGAGACAACCATAAAGCGTATTCCGATTACGTCTACGTCCCCTGCATCCGGCAAGGAAATGTACGTGACATACTGTGCCGTTTGCCATGGGACAGATGGCAAAGGCGGAGGTCCCGCAGCCAGCGCCCTGAAGGTTCCGCCACCCGACCTTACCGTGTTGAGTAAGAACCACGGAGGGAAATTCCCCGCTCTGAAAGTCACGGCCGCCATCCACGGCGAAGGCGCGCTTCCCGCGCACGGGTCCAAGGAGATGCCGGTATGGGGAGCGTTGTTTTTTAGTTTGAGCGGCGGACACGAGGCTGAAGTGCAGCAACGCGTGTCCAACCTGACCACGTACGTTGAATCGCTGCAAGCCAAGTAGTCTGTCGGACGAACATCTGCCGACAAGCACAGAGCCGGTCGGCAAAGCGCCGGCTTGTGCCCGCTGTTCGTCTGTCAAGGGTCTGACCGCACTAAGTGAATCTCACCCGTCGGGTGATTTATCGGCTTGTCATCGACGTGCCATGGCGAAAGAGATTCTAGCCGCGGGTAAGAGTTCTCCCGGCTTCGCGGACGGTGACCTTCACGTGCTGCACGCTCTTGACCGCCTTCATGTATTGCGCGCGCTCGAAAGCCGAGGGATTGGGACAGCGAATCTGACTCATGCTGCCCTTCATCTGATGAACGGATTCGTATTCGTGCTTTTCCATCCACGCCAGGAGGCCCTCTTCGAAATCCCGAAGATGGCTGATGCCGTTTCTTAACAGCACGGAGCAGAGCATGGTGACGTCGGCACCGACCATCAGCAGTTTTATGACGTCCTCGGGGCCATGCACACCGCTCGTTGCAGCCAGGCTGGCCCGGATGCGGCTGTAAAGAATGCCAATCCAGGTCAGCGGAAGCCGCAGCGCTTGTGGAGTGCTGAGCAATACGTTCGGTTGGATTTCCAACTCATCGAGGTTGATGTCTGGCTGATAGAAGCGATTGAACAGCACCAGGCCATTGGCGCCAGCTTCGTTCAGCCGCATTGCCATATTGGCCATATTGCTGAAAAATGGACTGACCTTTACCGCAACCGGAATGTGAACTGAAATCTTTACTTCCCGAAGAATGTCAATATAGGTTTTCTCGATGTCGGAACCGGCGATGTCGAGGTTCGTCGGAATGAAGTAGATATTGCACTCGATGGCGTCGGCTCCCGCTTGTTCGATCTGCTTGGCATACTTGGCCCATCCGCCCAGGGTCGCACCGTTGAGGCTGGCCATAATCGGAATTTCCACGGCGTCCTTGGCTTTGCGGATGTGATTCAAATATCCCTCGGGTCCCAGATGGAATTCGTCGGGCTGGGGAAAAAAACTTGAGGCTTCGGCAAAACTGTTTGTCCCTTCAGCCAGATGATGTTCAAGCTCGAAGCTCTCCTGCCGCAACTGCTCCTCGAACAGCGAATACAACACCACCGCAGACGCGCCCGCGTCTTCGAGGCGGCGGATGCTGTCGATCTCTTGGGACAAGGGCGATGCTGAGGCTACCAAAGGCGTACGAAGCTGCAACCCCATGTAAGTTGTGCTGAGGTCGATCATAGTTTCTCCCGCATGTTCGTTCTGCTTCTCTCGGGTTACTCGGTTTTTATCGATTCTCCGTCAAACTTCCGCTGTGCCAGATATTCGTAGAGGTGAAAGCGCGTCATGGCATCCTGCTGGGCTTCAGCCCAAAGGTGCTTGGCGTCTTCTGGCCTGCTCTTGGTGAGCATTTTGAAGCGCGTTTCCATTTGCATGAAATCCACAACTTTGCGCGTTGGCGTCCGCGAATCGAGGGTCAGTGGATTTTCGCCTTGGGCCGTGCGTTCAGGGTTGTAGCGATAGAGCAGCCACTGTCCGGAATCGACTGCCGCTTTTTGATTCGACATCGCAGTGGTCATATTGATGCCGTGAGCAATACAGTGCGAATACGCGATGATGAGACTCGGCCCGTTATAGGCCTCGGCTTCCAGGAAGGCCCTCAGAGTGTGCTCGTCCTTCGCGCCCATGGCTACGCTGGCGACATAGATGTTGCCGTAACTCATGGCGATCAGTCCCAGATCTTTCTTGGGGCCGGGCTTGCCGCCAGCGGCGAACTTTGCCACTGCGGCTCGCGGCGTGGATTTGGAAGCCTGACCTCCGGTGTTCGAGTAGACCTCGGTATCGAGTACCAACACGTTGACGTTGCGCCCACTGGCTAAGACGTGATCGAGGCCACCGTAGCCGATGTCATAGGCCCAGCCGTCTCCGCCAACAATCCAGATACTTTTCTTGACGAGCAGGTCGGCCACGGAAAGGAGTTGCCTGGCTTCGGCGGAATCGACTCCGTGCAATTTTTCTTTTAACAGGTCCACGCGCTGGCGCTGTTCATAGATATCCGCTTCGTCTTTCTGCGGAGAAGTGAGAAGCGCGGTCGCGAGTTCCTCACCAATCGTTCCCGCCACGCGCCGGACTAACTCTTGAGCGAACTCGGTCTGCTTATCGATAGAGAGACGGAAGCCCAGTCCGAACTCGGCGTTGTCTTCGAAAAGGGAGTTGGACCAGGCAGGTCCGCGGCCGGCTGCATTCTTGGTCCAGGGCGTAGTAGGGAGATTGCCGCCGTAAATCGACGAGCATCCCGTGGCGTTGGCAATGATGGCGCGGTCGCCGAACAACTGCGACATCAGCTTGAGATATGGAGTCTCTCCGCAACCTGCGCAGGCGCCGGAGAACTCGAACAGAGGCTCCTGGATTTGCTGCTGGCGGATGTTCGTGACTTTAATATTGCGACGATCGAGTTCCGGAATCTTGAGAAAGAAGTCCCAGTTTTCGCGCTCGGGTACGCGCAACGGAGGCTGCGGCACCATGTTGATCGCTTTGAGACGGGTTTCGGTCTTGTTCTTGACAGGGCAAACTTCCACGCAGATGCCGCACCCGGTGCAGTCTTCCGGCGCTACTTGAATCGTGTAATTGAGATCTTGCCATTCCTTGTCGCGGGTTTCGGTGGATTTGAAGGTTGCCGGCGCACCTTCCAGTTCTTTCGAGTTGTAAACCTTGATGCGTATGACCGAATGCGGGCAAACCATGGCGCACTTCCCGCACTGTATGCAAATCTTCGAATCCCAGGCGGGGATTTCGAGTGCCAGGTTGCGCTTCTCCCATTTCGCGGTTCCAGTGGGAAAAGTGCCATCCACTGGAAATGCGCTAACCGGCAATTCGTCGCCTCGTCCGGCATACATCATGCCCAAGACATCGCGCTCGAACTCGGGTGCTGAAGGTGAGAATGGGGGAGGCACCTCAATCGTGCTGGTGAGTTCATTCGGGACTTTCACTTCGAACAGGTGAGCCAGGGTCTCGTCCACCGCCTTCATGTTCTGTTGGACGATCTCTTCGCCCTTCTTGCCGTAGGTATCGCGAATCGACTTGCGGATCGCCTCGATTGCCTGGTCGGGCGGCAAGACTTTGGAGATGGCGAAGAAACAGACCTGCAAAATCGTATTCATGCGGCTGCCCATACCGGTGTCGCGCGCCACTTGATAGGCATCGATCACGTAAAGCTTCGCTCGCTTCGAAATGATCTTCTCCTGCACTACACGTGGCAGATGGTCCCAAACTTCATCTGCACCGAATGGACTGTTGAGCAGGAATGTGCCGCCAGGAACCAGGGCGCTGAGCATGTCATAGCGCTCAAGGAAAATCCACTGGTGACATGCGACGAAGTTGGCGCTGGAGACCAGATAACTGGAGCGAATGGGCTGTGGCCCGAAACGAAGGTGGGAAATGGTGACTGCACCGGACTTCTTCGAATCGTAGACGAAATAACCCTGGGCGTAGTTGTCGGTGTTCTCTCCGATAATCTTGATGGAATTCTTGTTAGCGCCTACCGTGCCGTCGGCGCCCAAGCCGTAAAACATTGCCCGGACAACATTGTCCGGCTCGGTGGAGAACTCGGAGTTGTATGACAAACTGGTGTGGCCAACGTCATCCTGGATGCCGATGGTGAAGTGATCCTTGGGTTGATCCGCTTTCAGGTTGTCGTAGACCGCTTTGACCATGGCCGGAGTGAATTCCTTCGAGGAGAGCCCATAGCGTCCGCCCACGACCGCGGGCGGAGCTTGCCGGGGGGTGTAACCGGCTTTCACTCCTTCATGAAGCGCGTTCACAACATCGAGATAGAGCGGTTCACCAATGGCTCCCGACTCTTTAGTACGATCGAGAACGGCGATCTTCCGGGCGCTGGCCGGCAAGGTCTCTAGCAACGCCTGCACCGGGAAGGGCCGATAGAGCCGGACTTTCAGCAGTCCAAGCTTTTCGTCCTGGGCGTTGAGATATTCGATGGTTTCGTGAGCGACTTCGGCGCCTGAGCCCATCATCACGATCACGCGATCGGCATCCGGCGCACCCACGTAGTCACATAGGTGATAGGAGCGGCCCACTACCTCGGCGAACTTGTTCATTACGGTTTGAACGGTTTTGGGACAAGCGTCGTAGTAGGAACTTGCCCGTTCACGCATCTGGAAGAACACGTCGGGATTCTGAGCGGTACCGCGCAAGACGGGATGGTCGGGAGACAGCGCGCGTTGACGATGCTCGAAGACGCGATCCATGTTGATGAGCGCGCGCATATCGTCTTCCGCCAGCATTTCGATTTTGTTCACCTCATGCGACGTGCGGAAGCCGTCGAAGAAATGCAAGAAAGGAATGCGCGACTCAAGCGCAGCGGCGTGGGCGATCAGTGCGAAGTCCATGGCCTCTTGCACGGAGTTAGAGCACAGCATCGCGAAGCCGGTAGTTCGGCAGGACATGACATCCGAGTGGTCGCCGAAGATCGAGAGCGCGTGTGTGGCCAAGGTGCGCGCCGAGACATGGAACGCTGTGGGCGTGAGTTCTCCCGCGAGTTTATTCATGTTCGGGATCATGAGCAGGAGACCCTGCGAGGCGGTGAACGTAGTGGCCAGCGAGCCTGTCTGCAGCGCGCCATGCACCGCTCCGGCAGCACCGCCTTCACTCTGCATCTCGACCACATGGGGCACTGTACCCCAGATGTTCTGGATGCACTGAGACGACCACTCGTCGGCCCATTCGCCCATGTTGGAAGACGGCGTGATCGGATAGATAGCAATCACCTCGTTAACCCGGTAGGCGATGTATGCGACCGCCTCGTTTGCATCCATGGTCTTGAACTTGCGCTTCATGATCATCCACCTGTCGTTATGTGCGAATAAGTGCCTGTAATTCCTGTTTTTCACCACTTGGCTGCAAGCATGGACCAAGTTGGACAGCAGCGCAGCAAGACATGTCACAGACACGCGTGATCCACGTCACAGAAGGCGGTTGTGAGCCAGATCACAATGGCGTGTGCCCTGCAGCACAGCCAAGAGATTCATCCCGACGGACACTGACCTCAGACTCAGGAGGCTGGTACATGCTCTCGCCATACGGAATGGAGATCGTAGAAAGCTGCATTACCTGCAAGCTGCGTGCGGATCGTATCTTTTGCAACCTGCCCGCCGGCGCGCTCCAGGCTTTCGAAAACATCAAGTACGCCACTGCGTACCCCGAGGGGGCTGTGCTGTTTGTGGAGGGGCAGACGCCACGTGGCATCTTTGTGCTCTGCAAAGGTAGTGTGAAGCTCTCCATCAACTCTCCTGGCGGTAGAACGATGATTGTAAAGCTGGCTGAACCCGGGGAAGTGTTGGGGTTAAGCGCCACTATCTCTGGCAAACCTTACGAAGTGACGGCGGAGACCATCGATCCCTGCCAAGTCAATTTCGTCAAGCGCGATGACTTTCTCAGGTTTCTGAAAGAAGACGTGGAGGTCTGCTTCAAAGTAGCGGAGCAGTTAAGCGAAAAGTATCACAATGCTTGTAATGAAATGCGGTCGCTGGGACTGTCCCGTTCCGCCGCCGAGAAGCTGGCGGTGTTGCTCCTGGAATGGAGTTCCAAGAACGGAGAAGCCGCTAAACCCGAGCCCCGGTTGAAGATTAGACTCACCCACGAGGAAATTGCGCAGATGATCGGAACTTCGCGAGAAACCGTTACACGGCTGTTCGCGGACATGAAGAAGCATCAGATCGTGCAGACCAAAGGCTCAACTTTGGTGATTCGCGACACGGCAGCGCTGCGCGGCATCGCAAACCATAACTAGAGTTCACGAAGGTGATCGCGCCCAATAACCTCATTCAACAGGGGTTAGGTCTTGTGACCGCGATCACAAGTTCGGGTGACGAGAGTCACCGCCAGGAAATTCATTCTCTTTTATCGTTGCCGTGTGGTTGGGCGAGAATGCCCAGTTCAAGTAAGAAGGACGGCACACATGACTGCATCGAATGGCAACGACCATCATTCAACTCATGGAACGCAAAACAAACCCCGCCTGATCTTCTGGGAGTTGACCAAAGGATGTAATCTCCGCTGCATCCATTGCCGGGCCAGCGCTACAGAACTGAGTTCTCCCTCTGATCTATCAACTGAAACCGCGCGCGACATCATCGATCAGATCGCCGCCGTATCCAATCCAATCCTGGTATTGAGCGGCGGCGAGCCGCTGTTCCGTGAAGACATTTTCCAACTAGCGCGTTACGGCACGGACAAGGGCCTGCGCGTGGCGCTGGCTACGAATGGCACTCTCGTAACGAAGCAAGTCGCGCAGCAGATCGTCGACAGCGGGGCAAAGCGCGTTGCCATCAGCCTAGACGGCGCTGATGAGCTCACTCACGATACCTTCCGCGGCATTCCCGGTGCATTCAACGCCGCTATTTCCGGCTTCCGCAATCTGAAAAATCTTGGTATGTCAGTGCAGATCAACACGACCATCGCCCGCCACAATGCCCATCAGCTTCCGCAGGTGCTTGAACTGGCGAAGTCGATCGGAGCGGATGCGCTGCACACATTCTTGCTGGTGCCGGTGGGTTGCGGTGTGGATATCGCAACCGAGCAGATGGTGCCCCCGGAAGAGTACGAGCGCATGCTGAACTGGTTCTACGATCGCTCCCTGGAAGGCGGAATCGAGCTGAAAGCGACTTGCGCGCCCCACTACTTCCGCGTAGTTCGCCAACGACGCGCGGCGGAACACCATTCCGCAGCGGCGGCTGCGCAGGCTGCACAACCAGTCCCGATATCTATCGGGGAAGCTGCGCAACATTCACATATCGGCCCGACAGACATGACGATGCCCGGCTCAACCGGCATCGAACTGAAGCCTCATGGCATCGGGAAGGCAGTGGGACACCCTGGAACTCATCCTTCCGACATGAACGCCATGACTAAGGGATGCTTGGCTGGAACCGCCGTCTGCTTCATCTCGAATCAGGGCGAGGTCTATCCCTGTGGATACTTGCCGGCCTTGGCAGGAGATCTGAAACAACAGTCGTTTGCCGACATTTGGGAGAACTCGGTCGTATTCAATCAACTGCGCGACGTGAACAACCTGCAGGGAAAGTGCGGCTGTTGTGAGTTCCGCAATGTTTGCATGGGTTGCCGTGCGCGTGCTTTTGCCGCTACTGGCAACTATCTGGATGAGGAACCGTTCTGCGTCTACGAACCCGGGACGAAGAATGCCGGGCCGAAGCACGCGCCCGCGCTGATTGAAATTGGACACTAGGCATTGACGTGGCCCATCCGGCGAGCCAACTCGCAGCCCCCCCAATCGGCGAATAAGTTCTCTGATCGCTCCCCGTGAGCATGGCGCCTGGGGTCTGTTGTTTGTGCCGCTAGCCACGGGCGGAGCACTCGGACTGCTCGCCGGCGGCAATGGATTGCCGCTCATGGCACTCGCGATTGCGGTTCTCGCTCTTTTCTGGCTCAGAACGCCAGTGGAGAGTTGGCTGGGCACAGGTCTTCTCCGCGCTCAAGGCCAAGGGGAGCGACGAACTGTCGGCATTACAATTCTGCTTCTTGCCGTGATCGCGTCGGTTGCATTGGCATCACTCTTCTCGAAGGGGCTCGACCGCTGCTGTTGCTGACGCTGGGCGGGTTCATAGGAAATTTCGTATTCAGCATCGCCGATCATGCCGGAAATGGGTTCTTCAATCTCCTGGAATGGGGTGCCTGTAGTGGCGAGCGCAATTGCGGTCGGATTCCTGTCCGTTCCGCTGTTCATGCGAGTGTCGCGCCAGTACGTCGACCTCTGCATAGCAATTCTCTTGCTTGAGGCGGGCGTGGGCCTGTGGGGTTTTGTATTGCACGCGGCGGGTAATCTGCGAGGGCCGTCGATTCACGCATTTGACAACTTCATCTATGGCGCTCCACCGATGGCCCCGCTACTTTTTCCCAATCTTAGGGTGCTCGGCGTCATCGCTCTCTGGTGCCTTCGAACCAACCGGGGCTGCCCCGCGCCACTTAGAAGAAGTGCTTGAAACGAGCCTCAGGGAACCGCAATCCTGGGGAATCGGACTGTTGCAGCGAGCTAAAGCTGCTGCCTGCCCTATCGAGAACAGGGGGTCAAATCACGCCAATCGAGCGTGAGACTCCGCATCCACCATTGCTAAACCCCGCTCCTTCAAGCATCATCCGTCCTAACTATCTGACAACAAAGGGCAATCGCCCATTGCCAGAAGAGCCACGGTTTGGCACGGCGGGTGCTTTTACTATGAGTGAACTGCAGGAGAAAGACATTGGAACCCTCACTCATGGTCGTTGGCCTGAACTACCGCACGGCCCCTGTCGAAGTCCGCGAGCGCTTCTGGATCAGCGAAGACCGGCGTTATCAAGCCCTGGTCCAATTGTCCCAAGCGGAGGGTATCGAAGAAGTCATCGTGCTGGCCACCTGTAACCGCACGGAGTTCTTGCTGTGGGTGAACGACGTGACCCTGGCCGCCAACTCAGTGATGCGGTTTCTTGGCTCCGTGTATGGGCTGAAGTTGTGCGAGTCGAAGCACTTCTACCGATTGCTGGATGAAGCGGCGCTGCTGCACATTTTCCGCGTTGCTTCCAGTCTCGATTCCATGGTGGTCGGTGAGCCTCAGGTGATCTCGCAGGTGAAGCAGGCTTGGCAGCAGGCGCAAGAAGTTGGCGTGACGGGCCGGTTTCTTGATGCTGTGATGCAGAAGGCGCTCACCGTCTCGAAGCGCGCGCGCACTGAAACGGCGATTGGCAATGCGGCGGTTTCCATTCCTTACGCCGCAGTGGAACTCACACGCCAGATTTTCGGGACCCTGGAAAACAAGAAAGTGCTTCTGTTAGGCGCGGGCAAGATGAGCGAGCTTTCAGCCCGTGGGTTGCTCAACCACGGCGCCAGCTCTGTCAAAGTGATCAATCGCACACTCGAGCACGCCGCCGAATTGGCCGCGAAGCTGGGTGGAGTCGCGGTCCCCTTTGAGGAGCGCTGGCAACACATGGCAGAGGCCGACATCATCATCAGCTCGACTTCTTGTCCGCATACAATTCTGAGCCGCGAGGAAGCCGAGATGCTGGTTCGCGGTCGCAACGATCGTGAGGGCGAAGATCAACCGCTGGTGATCGTGGATATCGCGTTGCCTCGCGATATTGATTGCGCTGTGCGCGATGTGAAGGGTGTTTTCCTCTATAACCTTGACGACCTCGAAAACGTGGTCGACCACAATGCCGGCGAGCGTGAAGCTGCCGCTGCGGACGCACAAAAGATTCTAGAGGCCGAGGCGCAAGGCTTCCGCCGCAAGCTGATGGCAGAGCGCGTGGTGCCGACCATCGTCGCACTGCGCCAGCGACTGGACGAGATTTGCCGGCAAGAACTGGATTCCTTCCGACAAGAGAACGGGCCTTTTTCCAAGGACCAGGACGAAATGTTAAACGCAGTCATGTCCAGAATGACGAAGAGGATTGCAGGGTCCCTGGCTCGAGAACTCAAGGAACTTCCAGAGAAGGTGGAGCAGGAACAAATGACCATTGCGGTCCAGCGACTGTTCCATCTGCAAACGCCTGAAACGGCGCTTGCCGGCACCAGATCCCAGTAAGGAGTAGCGAATGTCGATGTGCTAACTGATCTCGGGACCTCCCTCTGGTACACGGGAGATGCCGATGGAGCCATTGCCGAGTTGCAGAAGGCTCTGAAGTATCGGCCTGATCATCCGGGAACTCTGTTCAACCTGGGCGTGGTTCGGTGGCAAGGCAAGTTTGATCCCAAGGGAGCCGTGCAAGCCTGGGAGGAACTGTTGCGGCGGAACCCGGATTATCCGCAGAAACAAGAAGTCCAGGAGTATATCGACCGAGCCAAGCGGCACGCCAAGGGTTAGGCGCCGGCGCACACACACCTGTGCGCCAAGTCACATACAGCGGGTGCCACTTCGTTACAAAGTGATTCGGAGTCCGCAGGACTGTAAGCAATCCATTAAACCGTGGTTTCGAAGGAGACATAATATGGCAAAGACTATGAAAGCGGCTTTCGTCGAGAAATTCGGCGAGCCGTTAAAGATTCGAGAAGTTCCAATTCCAGATCCAGGGCCGGGAGAGGCGCTGGTCGAGGTGGTAGCGAGCGGCGTCTGTCACACCGACCTGCACGCAGCAGATGGCGATTGGCCGATCAAACCGACTCTGCCTTTTATCCCAGGGCATGAGGGTGCAGGGTTTGTGGCCAAGCTGGGCCCGGGCGTGAAGCATTTAAAGGAAGGCGACCGCGTCGGAATCGCATGGCTGCATAGTGCGTGCGGGCATTGTGAATTCTGTCTTACCGGCTGGGAAACGCTGTGTCCAGAGCAGCAGATGTCAGGTTATACGGTAAACGGCTCGTTCGCCGAGTTCGCCCTGGGTCAGGCCGATTACCTGGGCCGGATCCCTGACAAACTGTCATTCATTGATGCCGCGCCGATTCTCTGCGCTGGCGTCACCACCTACAAGGGCTTGAAACAGACGCAAGCGCGCCCCGGAGAGTGGGTTGTGATTTCCGGAGTGGGCGGGCTCGGTCACGTCGCGATCCAATATGCGAAGGCCATGGGCCTGCATGTAGCCGCCATTGACATCGGACCGGAGAAACTACAGTTGGCCCGCAAACTTGGCGCCGAAGTAACTGTGGATGCGAAGGAAGAAGATGTGGTGCAGGCGATCCAGAAGCAAACCGGAGGTGTTCACGGTGCATTGGTGACAGCCGTCTCTCTTCCGGCATTCAAACAGGCGCTCGGAACGCTCCGCCGCGGCGGGACTTGCGTTCTGAACGGCCTGCCTCCGGGCGAATTCCCAGTCTCCATTTTCGATCTGGTGCTGAATGGCCAGACCGTGCGGGGATCGATTGTGGGCACGCGCAAGGACCTCGAGGAAGCTCTGCAGTTTGCCGCCGAAGGCAAGGTGAAGGCGACCATCGAGGAGCAACCATTGGCGTCGATCAACGATATCTTTGACCGTCTCAAGAAGGGGAAGGTCAATGGGCGGATCGTTCTCGATATGGCTGGCGAATCCCGTTCGAAGAAATCTACCCGGGCCAAGACCTCTGAGACTTACGCCGTCGCGTAAACTCTTAGGTCTCTTTCTTGCGCCGGAGAGACGGAGCCAGGCGGATTGCGGATGCTCCTCACGTTAAGGTGGCATTACTCAAGCGGATCAGGTACTTTTCGCGGGGAGGGCGCAGGGATCGGCGACCCACAGTCGCCGTTCCTCACCCGCCAGCCCCTCCGTTAGGGAAAAGGGTCTTCGCCACGGTCTGGAAGTAGGTATGCGTTGCATCCGCGAAAGGCTTGCATTCGCGTCCACCGATCCGATCGATAATGGGGTTGTCGACCAGCCAAAAGCTTGAAAGCATACCTTTATCATTTCTGTATCGCTCATCGAGCAGGTCTGCAAGGCTTGCCTCTCGCAGGTATCCGCAAATCATTTCGAGGTCCTGAGCTGAGAGAACGTGGGGCGGCGTCACCGTCACCGATACCGACTCGCGATTGAACAGGTCTCGGAATCTCGACACCAAGTATGCGTTTATGACTAAAGCCGCCCCGATATCGTCGCGCGTCACAAGGACCGGGAACACTTTGTTAATTTTGGAGGTGTCCAGTCCCTGAATCGCACGCGGACGCTTGCGGTCGAATACCGCTGCAATTCTGGCGGCCAGTTGGCCTATGCCCTTTCCGGACTCTCGATTTTGGACGAATTTGGTTTCGATTTCATCGCGCAGCTTAGCGGGGTCGGTGCCGTACTTCGCATTCGCGGTGAAGGTTGCGCCCTGTGACTCTACAAAAAGCAGCGAATCTCCGCATACGACGAGAGCGTCACAGACCTCTTCGCCTGTGTCGTAAAATTCTGGGTTGGGATAAATGTGGTTCAGTAATTCGTTGGCGGACTCGGCGATCAGCCAGTTCACGTATGCCTCGAACGCCAGTCCCCAGTCTTGATGGAAGCGTAGCCGCGCTGTCTTCGGGAGAGCCTCGTTAATGCTCCAAAAGACTCCGCTTTCGCCCTTCTCTGCTAGGTAGAGGGAGTCGATGAGATAGTAGTCTTGGTTCTCGCGGAATACGGGCTTGCTTCTGAAGCAGGTGAAGTCGCTTGCGGCGTCCTTTCGCTGGCTTATCGACTGGGTGAAGTCTTCCCTCGTCGCCGAGATTTCAGCGAGGAAGCTGGCCAGGACCGCGGGAGAAACCGGGGTGGTTCTGTACCATCCTTCAGAGAGAACGAAACTCCCAGGGTCCGCCTGATACTTCTTGAGGTCGAGGTCAGAGTATCGACACAGGTTGCCAGGCAAAGCGCAAAATACTCATCGAGGGTGACTCCTGTTGTTTCCTCGAAGGTCCTCCGGATCTCAGTGCCAGCTTTCGGGAAGAACCGGTCGACCATCAGACGGCTCCTCACGATTTTGTTTATCGCTTTGAAGGTCCCGCTTGCCTCTCCTATCGGAATGAGCTCCGACATCACGTTGATCATCTCACCCGGTGTGAGCAGCGTCGGCCCGGAATGTGTCAAACCTTTTGGCAAGAGATCGTTTGCCATCAGCAGTACCCGCCCCATCTCGCCGCCGTAAGGAGGGACCCTGGGATCCTTGCCGCCAGTCTCCGGGCACATAAGAATTGCCTGCTTGGAAACGAACAATAGCTGCCGCCGGTGGTAAACACCACGATGATTCTCTGGGTCCCTCCCCTCGGCGATAATCCGCTCGGCGAATTGCGGAGCGAAGGAGTTTCTCACGAGCTCTTCATGGGCCTCGGCGCGGTAGTGTCCCTGCCAGTCGGTCAGGACGGAGTTCGCCACGCCGCAGACGTAGACGACTGCGGGACCGTTAAATTGCGACAGCTCTGCGCGAAACTGGTCAAAGCTCGCACGCTTGCCCCCGTTGAATTCGGAGAACGAAAAGTAGGTGCTGAACTTCGGCGGCATCGGCGTTTCAGGGCTGATCTTCTGCCGCGCCGGTCTGCGCGCCTTCTTCATCGCTGCGAATCAAGCCAAACTTTCTTAGTTTGTAACGCAGGGCGTCGCGGCTGATGTCGAGCAGCTTAGCGGCATGGGTCTGGTTGCTGTTGGCTTGGCGCATTGCCAGTTCGACCATTGCGCGCTCTACCTCTTCCAAAGATGTCCCGCCTTCCGGGATATAAAGCCGCGGCAACGTGCGGCCGTTGGGCAATGTCTGTCCGCCGTCGGCAGGCGAAGTTCGTTCAAATACAGTGCGGCCGCCCGAATCGCCCACAGAAAAGGGAAGATACAACGGACGCAGGAGCGGTTCGTCTTCCAGGATCATGCCGCGCTCGATGGTGTTCTTCAGCTCGCGCACGTTGCCGGGCCAGTTATGGCTGAGAATCAGGCGGCGGGTGTCATCGGTGATGCCGCGAACCGACTTCTTGAATCTGCGGTTGTAGCGATCGATGAAGAAGTCAACCAAGGGCAGAATATCTTCTTTTCTGTCGCGCAGAGGTGGGATAAAGATCGCAATGATAGCCAGCCGATAATAGAGATCCTGCCGAAACTCACCTTCGCGCACGGCCTTTTCGAGATCGCGGTTGGAAGCGGCGATTACGCGGACATCCACCTGCATATCCTTGAGGCCGCCCACGCGGCGAATGACCTGGTCTTCCAGCACGCGCAGCAGTTTGGCTTGTAGCAGGGGAGAGAGTTCGCCGATCTCGTCGAGAAACAGCGTACCGCCATCGGCTGCTTCGAACAGGCCCTTCTTCATCTGTTTGGCATCGGTGAACGCACCTTTTTCGTGGCCGAAGAGCTCGGCTTCCATCAACGTTTCCGGGATGGCCGAGCAGTTGATAGCCACGAAAGGTTTCTGCTGGCGGGAGCTTTCGTAGTGGATGGCTTTTGCGATGAGATCCTTGCCAGTGCCGCTTTCGCCTTGAATCAGGATCGTGGTTGCTTCGCTGGAAGCAACCTTGCGGACAAAGTTCATGAGTTCGATCATCTTTGACGAGACGCTTACGACGTTGTCATAGCCGGCTCCGCGACGCACCTCACTTCGCAGGGTCTGGACCTCGGTGCGCAGGCTCGTAGCTTCGAGCGCATTCTTGATGGTGACATGAAGCTCATCGAAATCAATCGGCTTACCCACAAAGTCGTAAGCGCCGAGTTTGAGCGCGGCTTTGACATCGTCAAGTTGAGGATCGGCGGTGATCATGATGACGGCGCGTGCGTCGCCATTTTTCTTGAGTTGATCAAGCACCTCGATGCCGGTGAGGTCGGGCATGCGCACGTCGAGGAGGACTAGATCGGGCGATTCGTGCTGCGCGAGTTTGAGCGCGGGCACGCCAGAATCGGCTTCGACCACGTGGTAGCCCCACTCTTCGCATTTCTGGCGGAGCGACCAGCGCACCAGGCGCTCGTCATCCACGATCATAATTTTCTGGGCAGGCATCGGTGTTTAATTTACTACGAAATGGAAGCGGCTTGCTTTGGTGAAAGAATGTGTCCGTTCCAGGTTCTAATCCCCCAGTAAAACTGATAGAACCGGAGGACGCTGAGTTTTCTGAGGACTGAGAACTCCTACGAAGCGGCGGCCTGAGCGGCGGGCACACGAAAGGGAAGCACTACCTCAAAATTGCTTCCTTTTCCGACCACACTACTCACTTCGATACGGCCGTGATGTTCTTCCACGATACGGCGGGCAAGAGAAAGCCCAAGACCCGTGCCATTGCCTTTGGTGGTATAGAAAGGCCGAAAAATATGTCTTATTTGCTGGGGAGGGATACCGCTGCCGGTGTCGCTGACGACAACCACGGCGCAATCATCTCGTGAACCGATTTCGACACGAACCGTGCCCGCGCCTTCCATGGCCTGCACTGCGTTGAGCAGCAGATTCAGAACAACCTGGTGAATCTGATCGCTGTCGTGCTCGACTTCAGCCAGATCGGGCGCCTGCAGCAACTCGATCTTGATTGGCCTCGAGAACACCTGCTGGCGAGCCAGCATCACGGCGTGTTCCACGGTCGTATTGAGGTTGCTCCGGCGAATCTCGGGCCGACGAGGCCGCGCCGTTTCCAGAAGATCGGTCAATGTGCGGCTGATGCGCGCGATTTCCAGGCGAACATCTTTTACTACCGCCCGCGCCGGACTGGTCGAAGGCAGATCGCGGCCGATGATTTCGATGACGCCCGCGATTCCGGCAAGCGGGTTCCGAATTTCGTGGGCTAAGCCTGTGGCCAGCTCGCCGAGCGTTGCGAGATGCTCGGCGCGAGACATTTGCGTGCGATGCAGGAGTTCGATTTCTTCCCGGCTCTCCCGCAACTGCTGCAGCATGTGGTTGAAATTGCGACCGAGGTCGCCGATTTCGTCGTTGCGCGTGGAGAAGCGGACCGCGACGTTCAGGTTCCCTTCACTCACCAGCGCGATTTTCTCCTGCAATTCGACCATCGGCCGCTGAATGAAATATGCAAGCGCTCCGATCGACACCGCGCATATAGCGACCGCTCCCGCTCCCGCGACGATCAGAACGGCGTGGCGTTCCGGGTCGCGAAAAGATACGGTGGCCACAATGAACAGAAGCAATCCTGCCAGCAGTACGAACACTATTGGCAAGATTGCCTTGAGCTGCCAATTGACGCGTACGGAATTCATTTCGAGACCCTCCATCTCAGGCTAGGCATAAGCGTGAAGCCCTGGCAGCAAGTAAGTCACACCGAAAAAGGTGAACATCACCACCGCAAAACCAGCGATGGCGAAATACGCCGCGCGCCGTCCACGCCATCCGCGAGTGACGCGCATGTGCAAATAGAGGGCGTACACCAACCAGGTGATCGCCGCCCAGGTTTCTTTCGGATCCCAGCTCCAGTACGAACCCCAGGTCTGGTTTGCCCAATACGCTCCGGAGGCGATCATTAGAGTTAGCAGGGGGAAGGCGAGACAGATGGTTTTGTAGGTGATCCGGTCAAGGTTGTCGGTGCTGGGCAGCAAACGCTCCAGATCGGGCCGCCGCCAAAGGAGCAGCAGATAGAGCAATGAGACGAATACTCCGCCTACCAGACCCGAAAGGATGAAGGGACTGGAGGCGAGGCTCGTGGGGAACAGGCCGTCGGCGTCGAGTGATGGATAGCGGGCGTCACTGGCACGCACTACAAACATGACCAGCGCCATT
Organism: uncultured Acidobacteriaceae bacterium; assembly: GCA_963747545.1. GTDB lineage: Bacteria > Acidobacteriota > Terriglobia > Terriglobales > Acidobacteriaceae > Acidiflorens. The sequence goes on from CAVVFQ010000008.1 coordinate 478,336, forward strand.
ACCTGGAGGAGAATACTGAGGAAGACAGCACGATTGGCAACCGTCAGGAAGGCATCGTCTTTCTTCCAGCGTGCCAGGCCGTAGAAGACCAGCGGCGACGCCACCACCAAAAGCGTGAGCGCCATCAGCCAGCCGAGATCCGGGACGGTGACGAACAAGCGCACGCCCCTGCTGAGGAAGACTTCTGATTTTCGTTCCGGATCCCAAGCCACCAGACTCAGCCCGCCCCCCTTCTCGAAGCGCGTCAGGACGACGCCTGCGTAGATGGCGAGTGTGCTGGCACTGGTCACGGCGAGAAAGGTCTCGGTCTTCACGTTGTCCTGGATTAGGAACATCGCTGCCAGAGCGAAGCTCAGAGCGCACGCGGCATACGCCAGCATGGCGAGGGTGACGTGCACATGCAGCCAGGTCGATTGCAGCGCGGGCACGAGGGGATGGACTTCGGTCCTGAGCAACTGCATCAGCACCACGCCCACAATCGCTACCGGCATGGTGACCGTGCCAATGACCTTTACGTCATACTTCTTTTCGGCCACCAGCGTAAGTACGGCGAGCGTCCACACAAAGCTAAGCAGCATTTCGTAAACGCTGGAAAATGGCGCGTGTCCAGCTTCATACCAGCGATGGGCAACGGCTGCGGTGTTGGCGATCAGTCCCAGCCCAGTAGCGACCGATGCGAACTTCACGTACGACTCGGTGCCGGTGACTCCAAATCCCAGATACAACGCGCCCGCGCCGGAGTAGAAAATGAGTGTGGCGAAGAGCAGGTTCGTCTCGCTCAAAAGGTTGCCACTCTTGATCACGTTCAGAAATGCCATCAACAGCAGGAACGCGATGGCCAATCCGACCATTACGACTAGGGTCATGCCGGTTGTCGGTTGTTGCTGTTCTGCTTGTGCGCGTGCCATTAACATCCTCCAGTGAGTTCGTTCAGTTCCCCAGCTCAGTTCTCAACTTTAGATCTCAGCTTTAGTTCTCAACGACAGTTCTCAACTACGCTAGCGGCCTGTTCGCGCGGAGCGGCGCTGGGAATGGTTTTCAGTTCTTCTTCCAGCAACGCCACCAGATTGCCGAAGCGCTGCTCAAACGCGTCGCGGTTGCGGTTCGCGCTTCCCCCGATCCACAGTGAGTATTTGCCCGTCTTTGGATCGCAAACCGGTACCACCCAAAACCGCATATGCACCACGTAGAACACAAATGCCAGTCCAACGCCCATCAGCACCACGCCTGACCAGACTCCCCCCTGACCCGGCTCGTGCGAAACCTGCAATCCGGTGAAGTGGCCCATCTTCAGGTCGGTGGCCTGGAACAGCCACGGCGATTTTGTATTGTCGGCCACTTCGTCGAGCGCTGGGATCCACACATCGAAGTCTCTCCCGGCGCGTTTTGAAGTCACCACCAGGTGGGCTGCCGGATTTTCCAACTCGTTGGACTTCCGGTACACATGCCCATCGCGAACTGCGTAGTCGGGGATGAATTCGGAGAAGCGCACTGTGGTATCGGCGTCCAGGGGAACGGTGTCGTTCACCGCGAGGCCGATTTCCTGCGTCTCGCCAGTATCGTTGCTGGGCGCTGCGACGAGCATGAGCTTGTCTACCTTGCCATTCGGGCCATAACTCGATTGGTAGAAGCGGACATCGTTGTAGAGAAGTGGATCGTTGACGACAATTTGTTTCTTGCTTAAATCCTGTCCGTCTTTCACCACGGTCAGATTGGACCACCACTTCTTCGGGGTGCCGTCCTTGTAGTTTTCCTGACCAGCGGAATCGCAGCGAATGGCAAACGGGAGCGTGCGCGTGGTGCCGTCGCGCAAATCAACGATGTTCGATGTCTGCCCCTCATTCAGGTTGAGCGTGCCGCGCCACCCCCAAAGACCGTCCACGATCGTGCCAAAGAAAATGAGCAGAAGGCTGGCGTGGACGATGTAGACCGCTAACTCGGAGATGCGGTACCGTTCGGCGAAAATTCCGAAGTGATCTTCGCGCACCACCCGCTCGGGTTTGAATCCCAGCGAATGCAGGGCACGCTCCGCCGCCACCAAACCCGTTTCCTCATCCGCGATGGCGAGCGATTTCTGTGGATGGGACGCGCGGCGGAAGCTTTCATCAGGATATTTATACGGGCGCGAAAAAAAGCGCCACGAGTTGGGGAAGCGTTCGATGGAAGCGGCGACGATGCAGAGGCTGACCAGCAGCATCAGTCCCAGGAACCACCAGGTGTGGAATACGTCGGTCAACCCGACCGCGTCCAAGATCCGGAGCGCCTGCGGGGAGTAGGCGCTCTGCATCTCGTCGGGCTCGGTAACCGGCCGCTGCAGCACGATGGTTCCGGCTGCCGCGAGAATCACGACGAGAATCAAGAGAACTACGCCGGTCTGGATGGAAGCAATGGTGCGCCACGTTTTGTGAGCGACCGCGTGAAAATCTAGAGCCATATCCCTTCCCCAATCTCCGTACTTGAAGTGCAAGTTCCGCGCCAGACGAGAGAAGTCTTGTAAACAAAAGATATGGCGCGACTTACTGGACGCGATGGCTTTGACCACAAGCGCCGGTTTGGGCTAAATCACGCAGCCCCACGCAGTTCGACTGAGATTTCACACATCAAGAAGCGGCCGTAACGCACCTCACTAGTTCGTGGGATTTGTCCGCCGGGTGGTTTCCGTCCAAGGCCGTCCAAAGTGACGAACATCACAGACGCCAGTGATTACGCGCCTACCACGCATTCCCATCTCGATTTCCAATAGGCTCCGATGTGACACGGGTGCGACATTTGAGCGTTCCTGCGACCGCGAGTGTTTTGCAGAACGGGACACTACCGCCCCGGTGGGGCATTTCACCGACGACGCTGTGGCAGAAGGCCCGTTTTCGGTTCACCATTATGGCGAGAGGGTGCCGAAACACATCGAAGATGTTTATCAACCTGTGTTTATTCAGTCAGTTACGCACGCGTTGCGCTTCGCAACAATCTTTTTGGCGATACGGCGGTGTTCGTGCACACGCTTACTTCGGAGGTCGTTTCAAAGTGCTTTCCCATCGCATCTGGTCCCGTAAGAAGGTTGCGAATCGGAGCGACCGACCCTTTGCTGTCGTTGTTGTGATTCTGTTTGCCGTGGTTGCGCTGCTGATTTCGCGCGCCACCGCCGCCGTTCACCCTGTCCCTCTTGATCCGAGGACCGACAGCGCCAGGTGCCTCGAGTGCCATGAAAACAAGTCCAAAGGCAAGGCGGTCCACTCCGCTATTGCGATGGGTTGCCTAAGCTGTCACGAGATCCGGGTCAACAAGGACGTCACCCGCGTCAAGCTGATCACTACCACCCCCCTTTCTCTTTGTCTGACCTGCCATGCCGACAAGAAAGCAAGCGACATAAAAGGTACGGTGCACAGCCCGGCGGTGCGGGATTGCCTCAAGTGCCACGACCCGCATACTTCCGACAACAAGTTCCAGTTGCTGAAAGCGACCTCGGGCGACCAGAAAGAGAACCTCTGCCTGAGCTGTCACAAGACAGGATTGAATGTCCCGGCGAAGGGTAGCCGGCACGCCGCCCTCGACATGGGCTGCGAGACCTGCCACGTCACGCATAGGACCGGCGAAGTGGGAAAGACCGAGTTTGATTTCCATTTGACCAAGGCGACGCCGGCCCTCTGCCTAGACTGCCATGATGCGAAGAGTGCGGACCTGCGGAAGGCTCACCAGAACCAACCCTTCGACAAAGCGGATTGCCTGACCTGCCACGACCCTCACCAATCAGACGTTCCCAAGCTGATGGCCAAGTTCATGCATCCGCCTTTTGCCGACAAACAGTGCGAAGTTTGCCATGCTCCCGCAAAAGACGGAAAAGTCGTGCTGACACAGGATGCCAAGTCGCTTTGCGTGACCTGCCACCCCGATAAGACCGAGCAGATCGAGAAAGCGAAAGTGCAGCATCCGGGAGCGGCAGGCGATTGCACCGACTGCCATAGCCCTCATGCCAGCCGGCAGCCGGGTCTTCCTAAATCGAATGCGGTTGAGATCTGCCTGGGCTGCCACAGTGAGATTGGCGATCTCGCGAAGAAACGCGTGCATCACCAGCCGGCGTTCGAACAGGGGTGCGGAACCTGCCATGAACCTCATGGCGGCGAAAACGATCACCTGCTCCGGGCGAGCACCACTAACGGGTTGTGCCTCGAGTGCCACGGTCCCGACGCGGATCCGAAGGAAGTGGAAGGCCAGCACCTGGTCGCGATCTTTGATGGCAAAGTGAAGCTGCCCGACAATTACTTCAACAAGGTAGTGGTCCTGCCGCTGAAATACGGCATAGGGCACCCGACCGAGCACCACCCGGTTGTCAACAGTCTGAATCCGAAAACCAACACCACTATTCCGATCGACTGTCTGACCTGTCACCAACCGCACGCGGGCGCTGAGGAAGGGATGCTGGTAAAGGATCAAAAGAACAATATGCACTTCTGCAAGACCTGCCATGTCAATGGCTTGAATCTGTCGGACGTGCAGGTTGGAGGCAAGTGACATGTTGAAATGTCGGACAAGTTCTGCTCAGACGTGGAAATTCACGGTAGCTCTGATTAGCCTGCTGGCGTGGGTATTGGCTTTGTCTGTGCCCCTCCATGCCGATAAGCAGAAGACGACCCCCGCTGCTCCGGCGGTCAAGCCGGGAGACAAGCGGGTCAAGGCCTATTTCGATATCAGCAAGATCGTATGGCCGAACCCACCGGCAATCACGCGGGTGAAGTTCGTGGATCTCTTCACCGGGGAAAAAATTGATTCCAAACTGTTTGACAAGAAGAAGCCCAAGCAGAAATGGATGGATCGTCTGGCCGGCTCGCAGAACCTAGACGACATCAAGATCGATAGCCTTCCATTTCAACTCATTCGTACCTACGGAGTGGGATTCGATTCGAAGGGCAAAATCTATGCGGCCGACCAGGCCGTTGGCGCTGTCTTCATCTTCGACCCAGAGACGAAGAACGTCGAGTTGATCGGGAACGGCAAGCAGGCGCACTTCGCCCTGATCACGGGCGTGGCGGTGGACGACAACGATCGCCTCTTTGTCGCCGATGCCAAGCTGCATCACGTCCTGGTATTCAACCCCAAGCACGAGCAGGAATCGGTTATCGGAACCGACGTGATGGTTCGCCCGGGGGGCATTGCCCTCGATCGGGAGAACCGGTTCCTGTATGTGGCCGATACCGGGCAGGATGTCGTGGATGTCTTCGATGCCGACAACTTCAAATTATTGCGCCAGATCGGCAAGCCCAGCAAGAAGCACAACCAGACTGATCCCGGAACTTTCTCCCTTCCCGAGTGTGTGGCCGTGGACAGCGATGGCAATGTCTATGTTACCGACACATTTAACAACCGGGTGGAGATGTTCGATGCCGACGGCGGCTTCATCGACATGTTCGGCAAGAACGGCGACGGGCCGGCGGATCTCGAGCGGCCCAAGGGAATTGCGATTGATGGCGACGGTCACATCTGGGTGGTCGATGATGCCCAGGACAAAGTCAAAGTGTTCGATAGACAAGGCCGCCTGCTCATCTACATCGGCGGGCATGGATACTATCCCGGCCAGTTCATGGGCGCGTGGGGAATCGCCATTGACAAGCAGAACCGCGTCATCGTCTCGGAGACCTTCCCGGGCCGCGTGCAGGTGTTTCGCTACGTGACGGACGCTGAGGCGGCGGCCGAGAAGGCGCGCCGTGAAGGCGGAGAGCAGACGCCTATAAGCACGCCTGCACCCGAACAAAAGCCCTCGGCAGCCCAGCAATCTCAGGCAACGGCGAACGGAGCTGCGAAAGAGGATTCTGCGGCGCATTAGTGTTGCGATACATTGCTCCACCCCAATCGGGTTTTTCCCCCCACCCAAAGCGTGCTTTGCCCCTAGCCGCACCCGATATCCGAACGAGCTTCCACATTTAATTCCTTGTAAATCTTAGGTTTACATGGACGCCCAAGTGGCAGCGTGGTTGCCGCTACCTCAGTGAGATCTGACGATCCAGACAAGCTCCGTGTCAGAGATCAAAACAATGAACCTAATTAGGAGGCAATAAAAATGAAGCAACTTGCATTAGTAATCCTCGTGGTTCTCGTTGCCGCCAGCTCGGCCTTCGCGGGCCCGCCAGCGCTGTTCGGCAATGACGTCCTCGGGGCACACAATGGGTACGGTCGTGGCTGCGTCATGTGCCACGCTCCGCACAGCGGTTCGCTCGGCAACGGTCTTGTGGGTCCCTCTAAAGACACACAAAACGGCGAGTTTGCCCTGTGGGGCCAGGACCTTACTCCTCTATTTGGCCAGACGTTTGACTTCAGCGGCGACGGCGCGGCGAAATACCCGGTCACTTTGCCGGTCAATGGGGGCATTACGAGCGCACACGACGCTAACACCGTCATTCTTTTCTGCCTTAGCTGCCACGACGGCGTGCTGACGACGGTCGGGATGATGCAGGGAACGACGGTTGAGACCCTGCCCATCGTGGGCGGTCATGCGCCGACTCTGCTTGGCGCGCAAGCTCCTTCCGGGGGCGGCACTGGCGTCAACCACGGCGAATATAACAACGACCACCCGGTGGGTGGGTCTGCCATCGTCAGCTGCGGCGGCGGATACAACTGGGATTGCACCGGCGGCAACACCGTTGCGATCAATATGAACGGGACCGCCTCCAGCGCGTTCCTGGGAAACTACCTTGGTTCCTTCTGGAACGCTTCGTCTAGCCCGTTGGCTACCTTTGGTACCACGGTAACCGCGGTTACCTGCACGACCTGCCACGATCAGCACAGCATGACCGTTTTCGCCAACACAAAGGGTAACTGGAACACGATGTTCTTTGTCAGGGGCCAGTACACTCCGAATACCAATGGCAACTCGGTAGCGCAGTTCTGCCGCAACTGCCACGGCGGTGAGTCGAACGAAATGCACGGCTTGATGACCGTACCGACCGTCTAGTGTGTTTGTGGCTTGTTCAATACGGGGGGAGGAAATTTCCTCCCCCATTTTAAAGTGAGGAAGTTATGAAGTCCCAGTTGCCAGTTCGCACGCTGCTAGTGGTGGCGCTCTTGACGGTGGCGGCGCAGGCCTTGGCTCAAGTCGCATCTCACGCCCCTACCCTGGCGCCACAGGCAGAGAGTGCCAGCGTCTCATTGCAGCCGGTGGGCCGGCCGCTTCTCCGGGTAAACGGCGCAGTGCTGACGGACCGTGACCTAGCGCGCGAGATCGTGGTGATGTTCCCCTACGCCCGCCAGCATAACGGCGGCCTTCCCAAAGCGATGGAGCCAGATATCCGCCAAGGCGCGGCGCAGATGATGGTCTTCGAGGAACTGGTTTACCAGGAGGCGAAGCGGCGGAACATGACCGTGCCTGCTGCCCGCATGGAACGTGCCACCGCGGATTTCCGCAAGCAGTTCAGTTCCCCGGCCGAGTATCAACAGGTATTGCAGGAGGAGTTCAACGGCGATGGGAAGGCATTGCGGGCCAAGATCGAGCGCTCTTTGCTGATCGACGACCTTCTGAAGCTGGAAGTGACGGACAAGGCGGTCGCCTCGGTGGCGGAAGCCAAAGCGTACTTCGATAAGAATCCCGACCGCTTCCGGATCCCGGAATCATTCGCTTTCCAGAGCATTTCCATTCTGCCTCCGCCGAACGCGAGTGCAGAACAGTTGAAGGAAGCCCACAAGCATGCGGATGATGCGCTGCGTCAGGCAAAGGCGACCAAGACTTATGAACAATTCGGACTACTGGCGGAAAAAATTTCCGAGGACGATTTCCGGGTAATGATGGGCGACCACAAGGCGGCGGACCGAGCGAAACTGCCCGCGGTGATCGTGAAGGCCGCCCTGGCGATGCAGCCCGGCCAGGTGAGCGACATCATCGAGTTTGACACTAATGCCTACTCCATCCTGCGGCTGAACGCTCACATTCCTGCCGGAATGCAGACGTTTGCCGCGGTGAAGGATGCGATCCGCGAGCAGCTGAAGAAAGAAAAGACCGAGCAACTTCGTTCCACGCTCGCGAGGAAGTTGAGTAAGAACGCCAAGATCGAAAAGCTGTAGTTTCTAAGCGGCGAGAAAGAGTCGTGGGGCCGTGACGAGATGGGTGATACTTCCGGCGGTACTGCTATTGGCGCTAACGATGTGGGCGCCGGCGCAGGTGACAGTCGGCGACACCAGCATGAATCTGAACAGTACGATCGCGTTCGGATATACCGGCGACTACTCCAACTCCGCCGGGTCCGATCATGGCTGGACCCCATCGGGCATAGCTGATCTGCACGGGTCTTACTACAACCCGAATTTTCTCTCATTCAATGTTGAACCTTTTTACAACCAATCGCGACTCGATTCCGACTTTCAGTCGATTACGGCCGCAGGCGGCGTGAACGCAAGTGCCGGAATCTTCAGCGGCAGTCATTTTCCCGGCTCGATAAGCTATTCCAAGATTTATAACAGCAGCGGGAATTTTGCCGTCCCGGGGTTGGCCAACTACACGACCCACGGGAATAGCGATAACTTCGTGGCTACGTGGGGTGTCAATCTGGCGGACTTACCCAACCTTCATTTCAGCTTCTCCGACGGAAACAACGCCTCTTCGGTATACGGGGCAAATGAGCAAGGGACTGAGCATCTGGACACGTTTTCTGCCATGGCAGGATACCAACTTAAGGGATTCAACATGAACGGCGGCTATCAGTACACTGGTACGAAGACGGTGACGCCCGAGTTCCTTACGGGGGAGCCAGCGCAAGAAGCGAATTCCAGCTCCAATTCGCTTTCGTTCAGCGTCGGACATAAGCTGCCATGGAATGGGGGATTTACAGCGGGAGTCGGCAGAAGCAGCATCAGCGCAGATTCGGAAGGCGACACCTATACCACTACCATCGATACCGCCAGCGGCGGCGTCAATTTCTCTCCCATCAGGAACCTGAATGTAAGCTCGAATGTCTATTACACCAATAACCTGGAGGGATCGCTATTAAGCTCGCTGCTCTCGGTGGGCCTGCCGCCGCAAGACGTGTCACAACAGTCGTCGTCGAATAGTCTGGGCCTGACCACCTCTGCCAGTTACGACATACCTTCGCTCGATCTGCACTTACACGCTTTCGCCAATCGCCAGCAACAGAGTTTTCTGGGGCAATCGTTTATATCCGATTCATACTATGGGGGCGTAACTTATTTCCACGATCTGCTCGGGGGCCAGTTCACGGGCACGATAGGGCTCACCCAAACCTCGGTCAATACCACTAACGAAAGCTTGCTGGGCCTGAACGGCTCGGTCAGCTATACACGCCGGATCGAGCGCTGGACCGTATCCGGGGCTTTCAACTATTCGCAGGCCACACAGACCGTGCTGGCCGCGTACACTAGCTCCGGCGACGGCTACTCGGGCAGTTTGAGCCGAAGGTTCGGGCGCAGGTCGTTCTGGGTGGTTAACGCAAGTGGTGCGAAGAGCCTTTTGAGCGACGTGCCGGGTTCTGCCTCGTCCAGCCAGAGCTTCTCGACATCGCTTAGCTTTCCGGTGATGAGCGTGAGCGGTTCCTACTCGAAATCCAGTGGGAACGCTCTATTGACCGCTACGGGGCTAGTGCCATCGCCAGTGCCCCTACCGGTCGTGACCCCGCAATCAGTTGTACTCTTTACCGGCAAATCGTACGCGGTGGGAATCGGATCGGGCGCCATTCGCGGGCTCACTATCTCAGGCACGTTCTCGAAATCTTTGAGCGACACGCAAAGCACCCAGACCATCTCAAGCAATAGCAGTCAATACTTGAACTTCATTGTGGTGTACCACGTCCGCAAGGTGGATTTCCAAGCAGGTTACCTCAAATTAAATCAGGGATTCAGCGTCTCCGGCGGTCCGCCAACGATGGTAGGCTCGTATTACTTTGGTATAAAGCGATGGTTCAATATTTTCTGACGGCTGCTCCGGGACGCAACCGGGTCAGGAACATCGTAGTAGCCTGCGCGTTCCTGCTGGCGCTGAGTCCGGCTTCGCTGGGACGATCGAAGCCAAAATCGCAAGCTCCGGCGATGGTACCCCAACTGGAACTTGAGGGCGGACGCAAACTCCTATATGAACGCGCCTTCAGTTCCGAACTCGAAGTGAAAACCAAGCATGGCTTCTGGACACGCCTGCTCGACATGGTGGTGGGCGAGCCGGATTTTCATGCGCTCGAGGGTCCCTACGGCGTGGTGTCCGATTCAAAGGACAGAATAATCGTGACCGATCCCGCAGCGGGCGGCATTCATATTTTTGATTTCGCACAACACAACTACAAATTCATTTCGCGAAAAAAAGAAGAGGACGGGCTGAATACGCCGCAATGCGTTGCCGTGGATGCGTCGGATAATATCTACGCGACGGATTCGGAATCGGGCAAGATTTTCGTTTTCGAGCCCAGCGGAAAATTCCAGCGCGTGATTGGCAGCCTGAAGGGCGGCGAAGGCTTTTTTAAGCGACCCACCGGAATCGCCGTAGATTCGGAAGCGCAGCGGATTTATGTGACCGACACTCTGCGGAACAAAATCTTCGTGCTCGACATGCAGGGAAACGTTCTGCAGACCATCGGCCAGACTGGCGCGGGCAACGGGGAATTCAACTTTCCAACGGAACTGCGATTGCACGGTGACGAACTGATCGTCGTCGATGCCATGAATTTCCGCGTCCAGGTGCTGGATCGTTCTGGTGCTTTCCGCTATGCGATTGGGAGGATCGGCGAAGGACGGGGCGAACTGTTTCGCGCCAAGGGGATCGGGGTGGACTCCGAAGGCCATCTTTATGTCGTGGAGGGGCTGAGCGGCCTGGTTCAGGTCTTCGACCGTGACGGAAATCTATTGTATTACTTCGGACAGCCGGGCACGGGGTTGGGAGAGTTTCAGCTGCCCACGGGATTATTCATCGACCGGAATGATCGTGTGTTCGTGGTGGATTCCTACAACCGGCGGGTTCAGGTTTTTCATTACTTTGGACTGGCGAACCCGGCCGAAGGAGTCAGGCAGTGAGGGCGAAATTATTCTCGGTTTGCGTGATCGTAGCGTTGGCCGCCAGCTTAACTGCGCAGGCGCAGATTACCGCGGATGTGCTCGGCTCCCATAATCTGTCGCCGGGAAGCTCATCCCCGATCACGGGAACCGTATCCGCCCCCTGCATGTATTGCCATGCTCCGCACTCCAGCAGACTGACGACCTTGCCGGTTCCGCTTTGGAGCCAGCAACTATCGAGTGTTCAGTCGTACCAGGTTTACACGAGTGCCACGATGGTGAATCAGACCAACCCGTCACCACCTTTGGGCTCTGACAGTAGTCTTTGTCTGAGCTGCCATGACGGTACGGTCGCGGTGGGGACATTGCAACCTTGGGGCCAGGTGCCGATGAGCGGCAGCATGATCAGCACCGACATTCTGGGGACAAACTTGCAGTCGGTGCACCCATTCAGCTTTGTGCTCCCGCTGCAGGCTAATCCGGCAGACCTGGTCTCGTCGCTCACGGCCACGCCGCCCCACACGGCTGACGCCACTGGAGCCGTGAAGCTCATTAGTGGCAACGTTGAATGCACGAGCTGTCACAACCCTCATGTGCAGAACATCGACCCCAACTCAAGCTTTCTGGTGATCAACAACTCCGCCAGCGCGCTCTGCCTGGCGTGCCACAGCACCATACCGGCAGGGACGGGGATGGGCATGAGTGTGTCTGCCCAGTCCGCGAGAGCGAGCACTGGCCCGCAAGCCGCCGGAAAGAATAGCGATCATGTAAACCCGCTGGAAGGGTGGAAGACCAGCATTCATGCGACCGCACCCAACCGAGTCGCCGGGCAAGTATCCGTCGACACCTACTCTGTGGCGAGGGAAGCAACTGCGCAGAAGGCAACCCTTGGCCCGTATCCCACGGTGGCACGGAACGGGTGTTTATCCTGCCATACCTCGCACAATGCCAAGAGTCCGGCCTCGTTGTTGCGCGGGTCGTACGACCAGGCTTGCATCAGTTGCCATGGGGGCGGCCCGAATATTTCTCCCGCCGCGCCCAATGTGCTCGCTGAAATTTCCTTGCCCAAGATCGGGCATTCGTTCCCGCAGGCGAAACATCCGCACCGGGCCAACGAAAGTGCGCTATTAAATCAGAACCGTCACGCCACCTGCGTGGACTGCCACAATTCGCATTCCTCGGAGCGCTTCGCAAACTTCGCTGGGCCGCCAGCTCTGCGCTCATCGCAGGGCCGGGTTGTGGGAATCAGCGCCGGCGACGGTGTGACTGTTCTCAATCCCGCGGTTAATCAATATGAGAATTGTCTGCGCTGCCATGGTTCGAGCACAGGGAAGGTCGTAAGTTCAACGTTCGGGTACGCGCCGGTACGAGAAGTTTCCGGGAGCGATCCTCTGAATGTTATTCCGCAGTTTAACGTCATCGCGAGCTCGAGCCATCCCGTGATGCACGATAGCAGCAGCCCGTTTCCGCAGCCCAGCTTGCGGGCCAACATGCTGAACCTCGATGGCAACACGCCGGGGCGCAGCATGGGCGTCCGCATCCTGTGCACGGACTGCCACAACAGCGACGACAACCGGGAATTCGGCGGCACTGGGCCGAACGGCCCGCACGGCTCGAGCTTCTCGCATATTCTGGAGCGCCGATACGAGTTCAGCCAAACTTCGATTCCGGGTCAACCGGTCACGAATCTTTTTCAAAATCCGAATACGAGCGCAGCCGGAGGAGCGAACGGTGGACCTTACGCATTGTGCGCGAAGTGCCATGACCTCACCCGGGTTTTCAACAACACCAGCTTCAGCGAACACGCGCGTCACGTCAGGCAAGACGGTTTCTCATGCTCGGTCTGCCACACGGCACACGGAATGGGGGCGCAGGCAGTTAGCGATTCAGGGGCTCGCTTGGTCGACTTCGATCTCAAGGTGGTGGCACCAAACGGTACGACGCTTATTCGTTACAGCCGGGCCTCGAACTCTTGTGGCCTGGTTTGTCATGGGGTGGCACACAAGCTGGTGGGAGCTCCGACGGCGAGGCCCGGGCCGCCCAGAATCCGGCCTTAGTGAGTGTGAAATGATCCATTCATGGTTGGAGAGTCAATGGTCGGCAGGCTCTCGGTCATGGAGAGCTGTCGCGGCACGTTCTCTGGCTCGCTGCGCATCCGCAATTCGGTTCTGGCTGTCGTATAACCGAGCCAGCAGCAACCAATCGTCGGACCTGTCGGGAGTGAGTCTGACGGTCTCCTCTTCGAATGTAATCGCACGTGGCACGTCTCCGAGTGCGCTCCATGCCGCCGCACGTCCGTGCGCCAAGTTGGCATAGAAGGACTTGTCGACTGCCATCATCGCTTGAGTTGGAACGTTGGCCAGGGCTCTGTCAAATGCGTTCAGCGCATCCTTGGGACGATGCGCGTCAAGGTAATCATAGCCAAGTGAAAGCAGCGGGAGGTAGGGGTCGGTTGCGAGCTCGGCGGTGTGTTCCCAGGCTCCGATGGCATCGTCCAATCGGCCCTGGTGCTCGTAAAGTTTGGCCAGTCTTGTCCAGCTCACGGCATTGGGCTCAAGCGCGGCGGCAGTGAGGTACTGTTGCTCGGCCCCACGTAAATTGCCTGCTTCCGCGAGTAAATTGGCACGCGTGTAGTGAACGTAGGCGCTTTCTGGAAAGATGGCCAGAGCTTTGGTGGTGGCAGCAAGTGCCTCGGAATTGCGGCCCAGGACTTGTAGAACGGCGGCCGCGTTCGCCCACTGATTGAAAGCTTTGCCGTCATTGTCGGTTGGCAGCATTGCCGGGACCGGTGTGGTGAAGCAATCGATCTGCAATCGCTGAATGATAGCTTCGGTTTCCGGCCGGCGCCGCAAGAAGACTGCCGAGACTTCGTCGAGGTAGACCGGGCGCCAGGTTTCGCCCTCGCAGAACGGTCGCAACACCGGAAACTGCTCCAAGGCCTGGTAGCGTCCGAGCGGGACGATGATGGTATTGATATCGTAGCGCTCCGCCTCTTGCTGCCATTGTGGCGATTCCGGAGGCGTTCCCAGCAATTTTACGTTGCGCGAGAACAACTCCACCCCAAACGGGATCGCCCGCCCATCAATATAGTCGCGGTATTTGGGACCGAGCCGCCAGGTAATGTAGCCGCCTTCGTTGTAGCTGTTGAATAGGTTGGCGGGCAGGTTTTCGCGCTCGATGAAGGCTGCCGCATTCTCTGGGAACCACCAATCCAGTCCCGTGCCAAACGACTCCAGGTCCGTGGTCCTGAGATAGGCTCGGTTGGTGACGAGGTCGGCTGACCGGAGACACGCGAGCAAAACTACGAGAGAAGCGGCAGTGATTGCGAGCATGGAGCTAACGCGCGCATCGCCAATTCTTTTTTGCAGGGCGGTAAGCGCCGGTGTGAGAACGGCGCCTGCAATAATTACCACCGCCACGGAGAACAGGGCCTGGAAGCGGATATGCCTGACCGCCAAAGCCGAGGCGCCAATGAGCAAAGCCGCAGCGCCTAGTTGCCGGCGTGCGACTGCGACCGCCACAGCGAAAGCGGCGACGAATAATAGCAGGATGAAAGCGCCGTTGGGATCACGTAGCGAGAGCGCTCCTGGAAGACTCGTCCAGTTCAACCGGGCGGGCATCCACTCGACGATGGTCTGGGAGTGGGTAGCCATCGCGCTTTCCTGACGTAACAGAGCGCGATAAATTCCCCATCCCCAGGGATTGATCAGCGTGGCTGGAATCGTGGCAACGAGCCAGGGCCACGAAGATCGCAGGCGCTTTAGTGCCGCTGTCCGGGTAGCGCCTGGCCAGACCATGTCCAGGATTTCCACCAGGAGGTAGCCGACCGCAAGTGCGAAACCGGCGAGGTAACCGAGGTGAAGGTTCACCCAGGCGGCCATCAATACAGGAAGCAGCCACAGCCGCGCTTGGCCGGTCTCATGCTGCTGCCAGAGCAGCGTCAGAAAGGCGGAGAACAGCACCACCGTAAACATGTCGGCGCGAGGAGTAGTGCGCAACGCGATCCGCGGGATCGCGAGGATGGCCAATGCGGCAGAAATCGCGGAACCTCGCCGCAGCAGCAAGGCGGTTGTCCCGGTGCAAGCGGCAGCACCAAGCCATGAGAGCAATCCATAACCGCCCAGGAGATACGCGGCATAGAAGAGCAATCCCGAGCCCACAGGGTAAATCCATGGCTTTCCCTGAGCAGTGTAGGAGAAGACCTCTGTCGACGGAACCTGATGGTGTTGCACAACCCATCGGCCGGTCGCCAACTGCCAGCCCAAGTCGGAATCGATTAGCGTGCGCAGACCCGCCAACAATGCATACGTCAAGGCCACAAGACCGAGAATGGCGAACAACCGGCGGGCAAGCAGCATAGTGGATGGATTTGACGCAGCCTCTGTGTTTGCACGCTGTTGCTCAGAGATTGCGTCCATCGCGGTGGTTCGACTCCTGCCGCAGCATTGCTTTGCAGCCGCACAAGAATAAGGTTCGGGACCCGAGGGCGACGCGGAAATTTGTTGGTTGCTTTGCTTACTGCGCGGGTGTGCCCGGCTTAAGGCCCGAATGCTTTTTCGCCTGTGCCATCAGCTCCAAAACCTTGTCTTTATTTTCATAGTTCGGATTCGTCGCCAACAACTTCTGCCAAGCAGCGGTAGCCTTGTCGATATCCATCTTGCCCTGCCACTCGACAATGCCGAGATTGAATAACGTGTTGGCCTTGTCCGGTTCGTAAGAAAGGGATTTTTGGAATTCCGCGATAGCGGCATCGGCGTTGCCGGTGAACCAATAGGCCGTCCCCATGTCGGTACGGACACCCGTGTTGGCCGGCTCTACCTTCAGCGCGCGCTGGTAGTAATCGATGGCGGTGGGAAAGAGGTGGGCGTCATAATAGACGTTGCCAATGTTTGTCAGTAGTCCGGCATTGTTCGGATCCGTCTTGAGCTTCTCGATCAACGGTCCAGCCTGCGTGTCTGCCATTTTCTGCATCTGCGCCTCCGTTGGAGTTTGAGCGCCGGCCTCGGCAGTCCCCATTGCCGGGGTGGTTCCGCTCGCTGTCCCAGTCCCAGCGACTGCTGGACTTTGCGATCCACGGATAAACCAGCCGCCGGCGATTCCCACCAGCAGGCAGATGACCGCCAACACGTAGGCTTGCACGCTCGTCCATTGCTCTTTGGTAGAAGCTGCTTGACTTGTATCCGTCATTTGCTCAGTGCTCCTTCAGATTCGTTTCATTTGCCGGCGGAATCCTCCGCGAGCTCCCTTTTTTCCATCTTACGGCGCCAGACAGGGCGCTAGCTCTTGCCCTGCGTCTGGACATCGGCCATCAGTTTCTGCACGGTGGCTTTGCGGTCTGCGCTCAACTGCGGATTCGATTTCAGCAACTCCTGCCAAGCCGCTAACGCTCCCTTGCTATCCTGCTTTCCCTGCCACTTGATCACGCCGAGATTGAATAGAGAATTTGCATCTTTGGGGTCGTAGTGCAGCGCCTGCTGAAGCTGGCTGATCGCCCCGTCCACATCGCCGCTGTAATATAGGCAGGAAGCCATCTCGGTGCGAATGGCAACGTTCTTTGGATCGACCTGTAAGGCCTTGTCGTAGTAAGCGGCCGCCTCCTTGAACTGGTGGGTAGAGTTGTAAATTTTCCCGACCTGTATGAGCAGGTCGCTGTTGTTCGGATCGCTCTTCAGTTTTTCGAGCAGCGGCGCTGCTTTCGTGTCGGCCATCTGTTTCATCTGCTCGATGCTGGGCATGTGCCCACCCATTCCGTGTGGGATAGCGGTCTGTTGCCTGCCGGCAACTTCCGCCACCGACGGCGCGGGAGACTGGGACCCGCGGAAAAGGTAGCCGATCGCCAGACCTACCAGCAGGCAAACAGCGGCCATTACGTATGCCTGTTTCGCTTGCCAAGCGGATCCGCCAGTTCTCTGCTTGACTGTTTCATCTGGCATTCGTCGCTCTCTCCTTTGATCTGCGCATTCCTATTTAAGGCACAACCAGAAACTCCAAGCAAAACTCAGGGCATTCCATGTGCCACATTGTAGTCCGCGGAAATCAGTTTCTATCCGTCTGTTTCCAGCACATTGCAGGAAAGCATCGCCTCGACCACGGCCAATGAAATCAGAGATTTGCGTTTTTCTTCTCAGACACCGCGGAATTTGCCCCCGCGAGGTGCCGGACAACACAAAATCCTCTAACCCTGCCCCACCTTAACCGCACAGAGCTGGGAGGACGACATGCGCGGTCACAGACAAATGTGACGTCGATCACAACCGCGGAAGTTGGCGAGCCCCACGCCTGCAAAAGCAAAACGACTGTGGTTTCACGGGACTTTCCAGGAACCCGGGCGCTACCGGTTAGCACAGTACCCCAACGGAATCATCGACAGAACAGTTAGCGCCAGAATACCCAGTACTTGCCGATTCGGACTCGTTGCGGAAAACGCGTTGAAACGGCACCAATCAATTCGGGAGTGAGCGTGGATTGCGCGAAGACCGACGAGTCATTGATCACCACCACCGTCATGTCATCATTATTTTGAATCGCGCGCAGGATGTCGTTCGCTGAGAGGGCGCCATCGGTGTTGGTAGGATTATTCAGGCCGCTGAGGAAGTACACTTCCGGACACTCTGGAGTGGCAAGCACTGGACCCGAGCCGGCATGTTCCAGTACGGTCCTGATCGCCGCTTCATAGATCTGCGGGTAAGCCACCCTCAATGCACCCGCACGCGGAAGGTTCAGTGTTTCAAGTGTCGGCGCAATTTTGAAACCTTGATTGTCATAGATGACCGAGGGTGCAACTCTGGTCACCGCAAACAACGTGTAGAACACCAGCAGACAGGCAAGCACGTGCGGATTTCCAAGGCGCTTTGTCGTCTTGCTTACCGCAACCACCGCGAGTGCCAGCAACGGGGCAAAATAGCAGAAGTAAATCTTTACGGAAAACGGAAACTGTATAAGGCTGCAAACCGCCACCAAAGCCAGCATCAACATCGCTTGCTGCTGACGCTGCGGCGTCAGGTCATCGGCAAAGGACGGTCTAAGCATGATGACCGCCACTCCCAGGATCACAAAAACAGGTGTGGATAGTGCCGCGCAGAGCCAGATCACTTGGGCAACACCTGCGCTGCGCAACGCAACGAGCAGCAGTAAAACGCCGGCACCGGCAACCGGAATCGCAAATAAAGGACCGAGGTTCCGCTTCCAGAAGGCTCCGGCAGCGACCAAGGCCACGAGCGGAAGGGTAATGTATAGATATTGGGCATGCCCGGGACGCACCAGGAGACCCAATGCCTGGGCACGAGCCATTCCTTGACCGAAAACACCATGAATGAGTACTCCCAGACTTCTGGACATCACGTACGGCCCAAGAAAAAAAGAAATTGGAATCGCAAAACCGATGACAAATGGCGTCGCCATCCCGAACAGGGAGGCAAAACGGCGGCTGTCTTCGGCTGAGTTTCGCTGGTGCAACTCGCGCCAGATCAGGTATCCAACCAGCGTCGCCGAGGGAAGGAAAAAATGCACGAATTCTCGGTCATCGAAACGGTGCCGCAAGAGCAGGACAATCATCCCCAGAAACGCCAGGAGTCCGGCGATGCTGAAGACACGATACGCCCACGCCGGCCGTGACTGCGGTTCGCCGGTGATTCCATTGAGGATCTGCTCGCGAAAAATCAGGAATATTAAACATGCGGCTACGTAGTAGAGGCCGGTAATTTTGACCAGAAGTGAAAGCCCACCGCATAAACCAGCCAGCAATAACCAGCGGCGATGCTCGGTTTCGAGATAGCGCAGAAGCGCTGCGGCTCCGAATATTGCGAAGAAAAGGTTGTACCAGGAGGGCATGGGAGTCGGATAATTCGGCACTCCCCAAACTGTCGCCAGAACCATGACCGCGGCTGCCGGGATCGCGGACAGGAATCTGGAGGCTACGTAGAAAACGGCGGGCAGCCAGGCGAGAAAGAAAATGAACATCATGATCCGCAATGAAGCCAGATTCACTCCGAACATCCAGAAAGCGAGCGCATTAAGGCAGCTGAGTCCGCCGGTATAGGTCTCGACAAAATCGCGATGGGGCAATTGCGAGTGGAGCACTCGCAAGGCACTTTGTGCGAGCACACCGTCGTCTTCGGGCAGCCAACCCGTCTTCAAGTACGACAGCATGTACGTGGCGCAGAGGACGAAGGCGAGGAAAAATGCGAGCGGCGCGGGCATACGACTTTGGAACACTAGTCCGGAGTTGCATGCCTGAATGCCTGAACCGCCCTGCGGCTCGGCGTCCGTACCCTCAGGATGGATGGAAACATTTGGCATGAACGAATCTGGGGAAGTGTGCATTCTATACGGGCGGGCGTAATCTCTGGATACTGAGAGCACTCCGAGAATGGGTAGGAGTGCCACTCCCGACTGCTTTACTAAGAGCGTCAGGCCTGTAGCCAACGCGGTCAATAGCAGGAACGGCTCGGTACGATGCCTGATCCACAGATAAAATCCTGATACCGCGAACAACAGCACGCACGTGACCGGCACGTCGGTCATGATCAACGAACCATTGGCGAGCACGTTGGGTTCGAAGATCAGCAGCAAACTTACCACTACAGCCGTGGTAAAGTCGAACATCCGCCGCGCAATGATCCAGACCAACAGACAGAGCCCACGGCAACTTCAACCGCATCAAATAACGGTGTCGCTCCACCGCTGGGCAGGGAAGCAACTTCGTCGGTTGTGAATGAACGACGACAGTCTCCGGAGCAGATGGAACGCACTTCCGTACCGCTGAAAGAAAGAACCGATACATTGTCTTGCGGACTCCACGGCTATTGTGAGATTAGCTGTACAACATCTGCAATCTCCTGACGGAAGTGCGACAGGACCGAGTCACTGGAATCGATCAGCACGATGACGTCAAGTTTGGTGAGTGCTGAGCGATTGAAGCTACGAAAGTCTCGAATTACCCTCTCATCGTCGATCACTACAAAATCGTCCTTCTGAAGATCCTCAACGGTGTGATTGTTTTCGTCTGCAGCGAAAAACACGAGACGCACTTCTGAAACAGTGCTGCGATATGCGAGATTTGCAGATTCCTCGGAGGGGCTGGACTGGCCGGATGCGAGATTGTGGGCGCAGATGAGTGCGACTAGAAACAGAGGCAAGAGCACGCGACTGAGAGGAGTGCGCATAAGCATGTCTTAGAGAGATGTCGGCGTAGCCCGAATAAGGCTGTTATCGGCATTCGCCGCCATCAACTCGAGGGTCCTGAGGTTGCATGGTTACCGAAAGTGGGGGAAGATCAAGGCAGTCCTGCTGCGCGCGGACTTCGGTTTCTGGCACGATCTGGGTTGCTTGCGATCGTCCGGGGTTTCTGCGGCGCCGGACAACAGTTCTCCGCGCACGTGTCTGGCCGTGATCCGCGGAGAACACTGAAGCGGCGAAGCGTTAGCCCGCCGAAGAAAATGAAAACCCGGAGCATGTGCCCCGGGGTTTCGGGCAATCGTCAGTCACTTCAAACGGCCAGCGCCTCGACGAAGTCCTCGCAGACCGCGGTCTCGAGTTTGTAGTAGTTGACCTGAACCGGCGTGGCCAGGAATGGTGTCAGGATGTCCAGAGCCTTGGGATAGAACTCTCTCTCATACCGCTCGGCATCCGATTTGGTCGTCCATACGCTGATGGTGATTACCTTCCCCTCTCTCATCTTCTCGGGGAAAAAGGGCAGAATCTCCAAGAAGCCGATTTGCTTCTTGAGGATGGGCAGGACTTCGTTCTTTAGGACCTTCACGAACTCCTCTTTCCTTTCCGGCTTCACTTCAAAATCAAGAATACGTGCAAACATGGTAGTGTTCCTTTCGACGTGAGGATAAAAACTGGTTCTAGGTCAGGCCCTCGGTCTAAAACGGATTCCGTGTTTTCCCGAATGCCGGGAGCTCGGGCCGAGTCAAAACTTACCACGCTCGGTTTTGCCGATGCAGTGACGGATGACTGCTAGTGCAGTGCGATAAGTCACATCGTCAGTTTTTCGGTTGGCGGCGCCAGCAGTTTCCGCGAAGCATGGAATGGCAGGCCGATCGGGCACCCCTCGGTCCGGTGACTATGACTGCAGCGAGAGATAGCGCTCGTAGCCCACTTCCTTGATCTGGTGAAATTGGGCCTCCAGCCAGTCCACATGCTCCTCTTCGTCTTTCAGCAGCTTCACCAGCAGATCTCGGCTGCCGTTGTCCTTCTCCTGCGTAGCGATCTGCACTGCCGAGTTGTACTGCTTCACCGCCCCGAGCTCCAGCGCCAGATCGTTCTCAATCATCTGGCGCACGTTTCCGCCGACGGTCAGCTTCAAAGGTTCCATCGAAGGAGTTCCATCCAGAAACAGCACCCTCTCGATTAGCACTTCGGCGTGCTTCATCTCGTCAATGGATTGCTTCTTGATGTAGTCGGCGAGTTTCTTGTAGCCCCAGTTCTCGCACATTTCCGCGTGCAGAAAATACTGGTTGATCGCCGTCAGTTCTTCCCGCAGAGCATCATTCAATTCTTTGATTACTTTAGGATTACCCTTCATTTGCAATGTCCTCTTCGAGTACGAGTCTACACCCCTGCTCCTTTACAGGGCTCGAGTTCCGGCATAGATTTGAATATCGCTGGTGAACCGTGGAGCTGTGCGTTGCGTCCTTCCTCCGATCATAACGAGCTTGCATCTTCGCTCTCAGCCGAGACCATGGCTGAGAACCTCCTTTCCACGGAGCTCCTGGAGGCCCTTCCGGATGCCGTCATCGCCGTCGATCGCGACGGAAGCATCGTTCAAGTTAATTCTCAGGCACAAGAGCTATTTGGCTATCTGCGCGACGAAATGATTGGACAAAGGGTCGAAATGCTGGTACCCGAGCGCTATCGCCGCCAACATCACCATCATCGCGAGAACTTTGTGGAAACCCCGAAAACACGGAGGATGGGCGCGGATCTCGATCTTTATGGGAGACGGCGCAACGGCTCGGAGTTTCCAGTAGAAATCAGCCTCAGCCCGATCTCGACGGAAAAAGGTGTGTTCGTGCTGAGCGCGATCCGCGACATCAGTGATCGCAAGCGAATCACAGAAGAACTGCGCCGGGCGAACGAAGAGCTGCATGAGAGAACGGCGGAGCAACTGGGAGAATACCGCTCGAAGCTGGCTTCGATTATTGATTCTTCGGAAGACGCCATCCTCAGCAAAGGCCTGGATGGGACGATTACCAGTTGGAATCGGGGAGCCGAGCGTATTTATGGTTACGCGCCCGAAGAGGTCGTTGGAAAGCACATATCCCTGTTAATTCCCAGTGATCGGCCGGAGGAAATCCCGGAGATTCTTCGAAAAGTTGCGCGAGGCGAGAGGATCGAGCATCACGAATCGGTGCGCATAACCAAAGACCGGCGCCGCCTGGACGTTTCCCTTTCCGTTTCTCCCTTGCGCAATGCCGCAAGCGATGTCGTGGGCGCGTCGGTCATCGCACGCGACATCACTGCCCAGAAGCGGTCGGAAAGTCAGCTTCGCCAAGCCCAGAAGATGGAAGCGATCGGCCGGCTTGCGGGAGGAGTGGCGCACGACTTTAATAACATCCTGGCGATCATTAATTCCTGCACAGAATTCCTGCGTGATCGCATTGATGCCGCCGCCGAGCCCTCGCTCTACGTCGAAAACATCAGGAAAGCACTGGAGCGGGGGACGTCGCTGACCCGGCAAATGATGGCCTTCAGCCGGACGTCAGCCATCCAATCCCGCGTGCTCGATTTGAACGAGCGATTAAGAGAGATCAGCAAGCTCCTCCGTCCGCTGCTGGGAGACGATGTGGAGATTCTCGTTTTGCCTAGAATGACCTCGGCGGTGGTCGAGGCCGACCCTGGCCAGCTTGACCAAATCGTGGTCAACCTCGCGGTGAATGCGCGTGATGCCATGCCGCGTGGTGGCAAGTTCATCCTCGAAACCAGCACGATTACCTTGGACGAGGGCTTCGCAGAAAAAGATCAGGCAATGGTGCCAGGAAAATACGTCATGCTTGCAGTCAGCGATACCGGCAGCGGCATGGACGAGGCTACCCTGTCGCGCATCTTCGAGCCTTTCTTTACCACCAAAGAGGCGGGCAAAGGAACTGGTTTGGGCCTGGCCACGGTGTATGGCATCGTGAAGCAGAGCGCCGGACACATAATGGTCTACAGTGAACCCGGTCAGGGAACAACGTTCAAGATCTATCTCCCGAGCGCGGAACACAAGATTGGAGTCGGATCCAAGGTTGAAACGGAGACCGTGAGCCCGAAACGGCAAGGCACTACGATTTTGCTCGTAGAGGATGACGAGATCATGCGCAGCTTGACTCGAAAACTTCTCGAGGAACACGGGTATAGCGTAATCGAGGCGGATGACGGCAAGTCCGCGCTCGAATGGGTCAATTCGCATAGGGATCCGATTGATCTGTTGTTGACCGACGTCGTGATGCGCCGGATGAGCGGCCCGGAACTAGCCGAGCACCTGAGCACCTCTCACCCAACACTGAAAATCGTATACATGTCAGGCTACACTGGCGAGCTGATGGCAAACCGTGAAGTGTTGAAACCCGGCGTAACTCTCCTGGAAAAGCCCTTCAGCCGAAATGCTCTTCTGAATACGATCCATTCAACCTTGGGGTGAACGACAGCGCTCCCGAGTCTAGCCAGCCAAGCGTCCGTGCCCTGCGACCAACCGACTGGTGATGGGGATCACACATCAGTGCGGGAAAACACCCACTAGACCTTGCTCATCATCTCCCGTCAGGACCAGTCATATTCTTCCAAGGCCAAGTAACCCGTTTAGTTTGTTTTGCTTGGCGCTTCGCGGGCGAAACATAACTGGTTGGCAGCGATTGGTGACGGACTTGCCATAAGACTGTAAACGGAGGCACTCATGGCGACTCATATCGTAAACAGCGCTCAGAAAGTTGTACCAGCAGACAAGACCTCTTGCGATTTTCCTCCCACCTTGGCCGATGTCTTGGAGCAGGAAGCAGTCACAACCACTTACCCAACGGGGGCTGTCTTGTTTGCGGAAGGGCAAGCTCCACGGGGAATCTTCATCGTGCGGCGAGGCCGCGTGAAGCTCTCCATTTGTGGAAGCGATGGCAGAACACTGATTCTGCGGATGGTCGAGACTGGTTCCCCGTTGGGCGTTGCTTCTGTAGTTTCTGGACGCCAATATGAAGCAACCGCTGAGACTCTGGAACCCAGCGAGATCAGCTTCTTGCGACAATGCGATTTGCTGCGCCTCATGCGTCTTCACGGTGAGCTTGCCCTGTGGGTGACCCAGCACATCAGCCAGGATTACGCCTCTACTTGCCGCGAAATCCGTGACCTGATCCTTTCTGACTCCGCCAGCGAAAAATTTGCCAGATTGCTCGTGGGATGGCTCGACCACAACACCGAATCGAGAAACCCCAGCCAGATGAAGATGTCTCTGACTCATGAAGAGATCGGGCAAATGATTGGCACTTCGCGAGAGACAGTCAGCCGGCTCTTCGCGGGTTTCAAGAAGCAGCATCTTATCGAGCAGAGCGGCTCTACGCTGGTGATCCCCAACCGCGTTGCCTTGGAATCCCTTATCACCGCATAGAAGCATCACGGCGTGGAGGAAACTGCTCGATCAGGGCCGATTTCCCAACCGGCCGGGTGCCTTCTAAGGATTAGTGGGTGGGTTGTCGGTTGGATCGGCAGCACCGTGCTCTCCCCCTCTATCGGGAGGCTCCGTGGCCAACTCGACCAGGTGGGCTCGTTCCAGGGCGCGATAGTACTCCGGGCGGGAATGTCGGTAATGATCGGCCGGGGCCTTGCCATCCAGCCAAGCTGTATCCATCGGATAGACCAGCGGGTCGAAGATCACCATGTAGAAGTGCCACAGCACGATCGAGAAAGTCGCGAGCAGCGCCTCGTAGTAATGCACCGTGGTGGCCGCGTCCGACACCCACTTGGGGAGATAGCGCAGCGTGAAATTGTTGAACCATAGCAGAACGCCGGAGACGGTCATCACCGCAGTGCCCCACAGGAAGGCCCAGTATTCCAGTTTCTCTGCGTAGTTGAATTTTGCGAAGTGTGGTTCGATTTTGGTGAGGCCGAGGTTGTAGGAGAGCACCTGCAGCATATCGGTGGCATCTTTGAATTGGGGCAGCATGGCTTTCAGGAACAAGCGGTCGCGCCGGACTACCGCGAGGTGAATCACGTGGTAAACGGTGGATGCGATCAGCAGAGCCGCAGCGGCGCGATGTACCGCTCCGCGAAATGCGAAATGACCCTCCCAAAGCAGTTGCGGACGCGCCCACCAGGCCTCGGGATACTTCAGGGCGAATCCGGTGAAAACCAAAGTCGGGAAGCTGAGGATGACGCCCCAGTGGGCGATGCGGAAATTTCGATTCATGCGCGAGACTTGCGCATCGCTTTCGTGCCGCGGCTGGCGGCGGATCAGCTTGGCCAGAAAGTCCAGCAGGTTGTGCACGATCATGAAACCCAGAGTCAGCGGAATCAGCACGAGGTAGGTCCAGCGGATCCACTTGACTATGGGATGCGCCGGGCCGGTCGAAATGCGGACGTGTACCGGACCGATGACGAAATGATCGCCCGCACCGGCGTGACAATTGCCGCAGGTCTTGGAAAGGTTGGCTGCATTCACGGTTGAGCGGAAGTCGCTCGAAGGGAAGATGTTGTGCACGCCGTGGCAGGACGCACAGTTGGCAACACTCTGAGATCCGCCGCGCAGGGCGAGACCGTGATAACTGTCGGCGAAGGATGGAAGACGGTCGGCGGGCAGATTGTAGCGCAAGGCGAGGCGTTCATCGGCATGGCAGCGGCCGCAGGTGGCCATCGAAACGCGCGCTGCGTTCACCAGCGATCCTGCCTCCTTCGGGCCCAGGATAAGGTGCTCGCCATGGCAGTCGACGCACACGGGCGCGCCAGACACACCATTTTTTGTAGCTTGTCCGTGAACGCTCTCCAAATATGTTTTGGCGATGTCGGCGTGGCACTGTCCGCAGGTCGCGGGGATATTGAAATGGTTGACTTTGGAACGCGCATCCTGCGAGGGCAGGATGCCGTGGCTTCCGTGACAATCCGAGCAGGTTGCCGCGGCCCCGTCTCCATCCACCACCGCACGTCCGTGCACGCTTTGTTTGTACAGCTCCACGGGACGCGCAAATGGAATCTTGTGCCGCGAGAGGAACTGCTGGTTGCTGTGACATGAAGCGCAAGTATCGGGCAGATTCTTCTTGGCGACAGTTGAGGCCGCATCGCCCGAGGTCTGAATCTGATGGAC
The DNA here is from genome assembly GCA_963747545.1 of uncultured Acidobacteriaceae bacterium. Classification (GTDB taxonomy): domain Bacteria; phylum Acidobacteriota; class Terriglobia; order Terriglobales; family Acidobacteriaceae; genus Acidiflorens. Next base: position 504,575 of record CAVVFQ010000008.1, read on the forward strand.
GGGCCCATGGCAGGACATGCAGGTCGGCGCATCCGGGTCGCCGGCCGTGGCCGCTTGTCCGTGGATACCTTGACGGAATTCCTTCACTTCATCGGCGTGACACTGCGCGCACTTTGCGGGCGCGGTCTGGGCTGCCGCGGCCATTTCGTGGTGATCGCCGTGGCAGGATTGGCAGGCTCCGTCGCCGAGCGCGCTGTGCACACTCTTGGGCACGTGGGAAGCTTCGTTGCCGTGGCAAGTCGCGCATTTTACCTTCGATACTTTGGCGGGGTGCGGATAGTCCTTGATGCTCGTGTGACATTCTCTGCAGCTCAAAATGCCGTGGACGCTGGCCGCGTGTTTGGCGGAATCAATCGAGATGCTTTTCCCGCTGTCCGACTTCATGCCTGCCTGGCCGTGGCAGGCCAGGCAACTTTCGTCCTGCCTCAGCGGTTGCGGTAAATTTGCCTGTGCCCTGGCGCGTGCGTGTGCTGGGGAGCCGAGTGAAAGAAGGCCGGCCAAGAGAATTAAGGCCAGAAAGAAAAGACCGAATCGTCGTATCGTAAGAGTCGTGCGTCGCATCTTTTCCCGGAAGCCCAGACTCCAAAGTTCGCAAGCGAACTTCGTCCACAGCAATCTTGAAGGCTTTGAGGAGAAAGTTCCGTGACTCGCGTCACGGGTGCTTGTTAGTCACGCAAGCCGAAGATTAGAAGGCGGAGCGGTACGCATTGGCGAACTTCCAAGTCAGCCTTAAACTCGTGATCAGGGTTGCAGTTAGGAGTCCCAGGTTTCTGGATTCCGTCTCCTTCCGATGCTCACTTCATTCCCAGGTCGATCAGTATCTTGGGGTTTTCTTCCCCCGCTGCCAGAACCTGGTGGCACGCAGAACAATCGTTGGTGATGGTCTGGCCATCGGCACTCGTGTGACTGCCGTCATGGCAGCGGAAACAGCCCGGCGAATCGTTGTGCCCAAGATTGTTCGGATGAACGCCCCAGGTCACCCTCATGTCGGGGAAGATGTTGCGCAGGTAGATCGCTGCCACTTCGTCGCCTGCTTGCTGCACCAGCGTGCGCCGTGTCTGATAGATCTGCGGATAATTCGCGCGATAGAAGTTGTTGATTTCGGCGATGATGTTCTGCCGCGCAACATCGCGGGTGGGATAATTCACTTTGAGAACCTCGACCGCCTTCTTCCGGATATAGGGCAGCACTGGGCTGATGTGCCCGAGAGACATTTGCTTGTCCACTGCGTTTTCGGGCAAGTCGAACTCATGCGTGGGCCGGTTATGGCAATCCACGCAATCCATCGTGCGATGTTCTCCCTTGTCCAACTGTTCTTGGGTTGGCTTCGTATCGGTGGAAATGAATTCGGTTGTCTTGCCCTGATCGTCGGTGTAATACACGACGGGGATGGTCTGGCGCTCCTGATCGGTTGAAATGTAGCGGATGCGCGCGTTATCGGCGAGGTGGTGCCCATGGATTCCGACCGAACCTTGCCAAGTGCGCCCACCTACTTTTAGTAGCAGGACGTCTGTCTGCGGCGTGTTTTTCTCATCTTCCTTGTAGCTGGTGTTCACGAGGAACTTGTCGCCGGTAAAGCGCTGCGGCCAGTGACACTGCTCACAGGTTTCGCGGGCCGGCCGAAGGTACTTTACTGGGGAAGGAATTGGGCGAGAATAGGTATGAAAGGTTACCGCAGCCACTTGCCGCAGACCGGAGAGCTTCGATCGCACAAACCACCCCGCTCCTGGCCCGATATGGCACTCAACGCACTCCACGCGCGAGTGCGGCGAATTCTGATAGGCCGAATACTCCGGGGCCATGACGGTGTGACACGTCGTCCCACAGAAACTCACCGAATCCATATACTGCACACCGCGGTAGGAGGCTGTACCAAGAATGAGAAGGTTGAGCACGGTCGCGAAAGCGGCCCAGTCAAGAGTGCGCCGGACCACGGGCAAGCGCAGATCGATGGCGGGGTAGACTTCCGGCAACTTTCCGCTCCCGCGAAGGCTTCGCCGCCTGAGCCAGATGCCAAGTGGAATCAGCAGCAGACCCAGGACAAAAATTCCTGGAAGAATCAGGAAGACCAAAAGGCCGATATAGGGATGCGGCGGCCCCGGCATGAATACGTCATAAAACCAGAACGCAATCGTGGTGAGCGCGGTGCTCGTCGTGATTACCGCACCCGTAAGCGTGATGGAATTCTGCCCCAGGAAATAAATGGGCTGCGACCAACCTCGGATGCGTTCTCGCAGATTCATTTGGAACCGCCACTCTGTCTTAGTGTCTTAAAACTCTTAACTTCTCATGGTCCACGGCGCGACCACACTACATCCGTGCCGCGGGTAATCCGCCGCCCGTAACAATCTTCTGATGGACTTCGCTAACAGTAACGGAGGACTATTTCTTCAGCGTTCGGATATAAGCTACCAACCCCTTGATGTCTTCCGGCTTCAGGGACGCATACTTCGGCATCTTGTTCTTGCCGTTCGTGATGATATCCGTGAGCTGCGTGTCCGACATTCCCTGCACATCGGCCGTTGTGAAGTCGTGGGCGCCCATCTTCTTCCCCATCGCCGAACCCGTCCCGTCAGCACCATGGCAGCCGGCGCACTTCGATTTGAAGAGGTCTGCCGCGCTTTGTGCGTGCGCACATAAGGAAAGGCCTAGGACCACAGCCAGTACTGTTGCAAAAGAAAACACTTTGAAGTTGATTCTCTTCATCTTCAAGCTCCAGTAGAAATTTTGTGGCAACATCGCAACGAGAATACATCCAAACATGTCGCAATATTGAACTTTCTGAGAGGTGAGGTTCTGTGACCCAGGTCACGCTTGCCTGTTATGAGAATCTTCTCAGCAGGTGACCGCGATTTCGCCCGGACCGCGTGATGGCCTTCACCACACCCTGTGACGCCCGTCACCGCGCCACCTTGTTCGCAGGACCACAATAATAATGAGGGTGAGTCTATGCCGAAGGATAATCGCAACTTGCTAGACGTACTGAAGTTCGAACTGGAGTTTCTTGAGCAAGGCGGGTACGGACGATTGCCCCGCGAATCCTGGCGCGCCCGTTTCATTTTCGAAGATTCCCCCACCTGCATGAACTTTAACTCCAGGGACCGTGAACCCTGCAGCGAATGCCTCCTGATGCAGTTCGTGCCAGAGAACGCGCGGACCGAACAGACCCCTTGCATTCATATCCCGCTGTCGCCGAGCGGTGAGACTCTTGACTCGTTGTACCGAACCGGGACGCAGCAGGAGATTGAGGAAGCGCTCGGCACGTGGCTGCGGGCGACGATCCAGCGGCTCGAAGCGAAGAGGGCAAATTCCACCGTTCTACGTCGATAGATGGTCTCTCAGTAGTGCGGCGTTTTTCGGCTCGCGGCGCTACTTGACGTGGGCCGGGAGGATGCCCCGGTGCGCATGAATTGCTCAAGAGCCGTCGCAGCTTGGAACTGTGGGGACTGATGCCACCGCAGATCGACACGATCGAGCCTGGAGAGAACACTTCCTAAACACACAGTGCCGGCGAGACTCGCGTTGTACAATTATTTCTCTTAACTAGTGCCGAGGACAGAGAGACGAAGTAGAACCTTTAGAAAGCGAGCAACTGCTCAGGAGACCGACCAATGATGAGAGTGGACGAACCGTTGAACCCTAGACTCGTGCGTGTGTCTGGGAGTCTGTTGGTTCTCGGCCTATTGGTGGAAGGCGTGAGCTTGATTTGGAGGCATCCCCTTGCCGCTTATCTCTTTTTCTACGTTGGACTGATTTTATTGCTGAGTGGCTTTGCAGTTTTTGTCTACTGTTTCGTTGCACATTTTCTCAAGAAAAAGAAAAGAAGCGCCCAGTCGTAGTCCGAACCCGAGGGGGAGCCCCTTCGAACCTGGTCACCTTGTTCAAGTCCACCGCGCCTTTTACGCAAAAAGCGAAAGTGCGGGTTCGCGTCCGACCTTTCCTTGGAACAACTGTTTTTGTTGGACAACGGCTACGACGGTTGCAGGATCTATGGGGGTCATTCTTCTTCTCGTCAGCTTCGAGTCGGCATCGCGGAACATAATCAATGAGATCTGAGGCTCGGGATACGCAACATTTACACATCGGTTCAATATTCGCTACCAGCCTCGGGACGCGCATCTCGACAAATAATCTGCTCAATCGCCACATGCTGCCGGCGTTAAATCGCTGCCAGCATTGTTGCCTGAACAACAGCAAGAAGCACCTGAAGCAGGAACATAAATATGAACGCGACCAACGAATGCCGATTTGGCACGGTTGGCATGCGGCACGCCGTGGCCTGGGAACAAATCTCTACCGGCTTGGAGTTCCCGATAAAGTGATTCAGGCCATACTTCGCCAGTCAAATGTCAACGTCACGCTTGGCTATTACATCAAGCCACAAACCCAAGACGTTGTTGCAGCCATCGGCAAGTTCGAAGCGGAAATAGCTGCTCACGAATTTGGGGACACCAAATCGGACATCGGGTGCAATGCCCGAATCCGTAAACTGATTTTTTCCAAGAGGTTAGGATGGAGCCGACGATCAGACTTGAACTGATGACCTGCCGATTACGAATTCGCGAAAGCGAACAATTCCACCCTAACCTCATTTGTTTTCAATAACGACCCGACGCGCTGGACGATACCAAGTCACCTGATGTAGCGCATTGGGGACAGTAATGGGACAGTGCCTGAGGTTCGGTGGCCGCAGATCGTCGGGTTACAAACCCAACGATCCCTTCCGTCGGGTCGCCCGCTCGCGTGATTTCTGACGGGTCGCTTGCCACACTAGGTCGACTGACTGTGAATCACTCGACAACCGAAATTTGCGGGGCTTCTTGGCAATCCGGTGTGCCAGCTGTGTGGCAGATATGGAGATTCACTCGGTCTGTGAGCGCGCCTGTTGCGCCATTTCGACCAAGGCCTTCCGAGTCTCTGCCGGATTGCTCACCTCTAGCATCTTTTCCGCCGTGCCCTTCGGGCGACGGTTCGCTTGAACCTTCATCATGTGATGCCTGAAGCAGGTGAAGTCATCAAGTCTGCCTAGTTCCTGAACAACGGGATGGGTTCCGTGCTCACAAGTTCTGCCGGATGGAAAGAGTGTTGAGGTTGGCTTAATCGGGAAAGAAGGTTTTGTCGGTTCGTCTGTGGTCTTCGGATTCAAAACCTGCCCCCTTAGAGTCGTGGTTCAAGGGGATGCAACGGCTTACCGTGTGGACGTGCCAACTCTGCGGAAAAATCTAGCCCCAATGTCCGCAACTAGAGCGGCAGATTCAGCGTTGTCGCGATGGTTTTGGCGCATGCAGTCAACCCAACTTGCTGCGTGCAACCGTCTGCATGATGTTGAGGAAAGATTAGCGAGACGGCTCATGATGAGCCATGACCGGATTGGCGGCGTGACAATGCCATTGACGCAAGAGTTCTTAGGTCAAATGCTTGGCGCTCGCAGGTCGAGTGTCAGCGTAGCCGCCAGCGTTTTGCAGAAGGCAGGAATGATTACGTAACGAGAGGAAACGTGACCATCCTAGATAAACCGAAGCTTACGGAAGCCGCTTGCGACTGCTACGACATTATTCAACGGCAGAAGGCAAACTGACAGGAGGAAACGTGTTGATAGCAGACAATTTTCCTCAATCCGTTTAGCCCCACAGCCCCGCTATGAGAACAGGCGATCCTGAATCCGCTGAAGTTCCACGGCGCGGAACATTCCTCTTGGGCCTATTTTGACTGCGGAGCGGAGATCGTGCCCGATTCCCTGCAGATCTACACAACGACGGAAAACTGAATGAGAACTGAATGAAGAAGTTGCCTTTGCAGCCGTTTTTGGCCTTTCGGACCATCGTAGAATCAGCAACTTCCGAGGAATCAGTGAGCGACTGGGGAACAAATCCACCCCCCGCAACCAACCTTTTTCCTGCGTTATTTCCGTAATCTTGCGCCCCCTGTCCTGATTTTGTTCAACAACTTAGCAGGCCCCGGATGACACCTTTAAGCCTCTAAAGCACCGTTAGACACGCAAACAGAGCGCAAATAGAGCGCACATTTTGCTGGGATGCTTTGTAGGTTATGTGCCTTCTGCACCGGGGAGCAATCGCGAATCACTTCCCAGAAGCCGACTTGAACGAAGCCGCGTTACGGCGGACGCATTCGCGTGTTGCTGGCCAACGGTGGAGGTGATCTGAGCTAGCTTGTGTCGCAGAGGAGGAACTCTCTGTGACCCATCTACGTCAGCTCATGCTGGAAGAACTAAGACGCCGCAACTTCGCCGATTCAACCATCCGCTCGTACCTTCACGGGGTTCAGCACTTCAGTCGCTACTTCCACCGCCGACCCGATCAGCTTGGGCCCGAACACATTCGCGAGTATCAGGCAGCGCTCTTCACTAAGTTAAAGTTCAGCCCGAACACTGTGGCCCTGCGGCTGGCTGCTTTACGCTTCTTCTATATTCAGGTTCTGAAGAGAGGCTGGAGCATCGCCGAGACGCCGTATCCGAAGAAAGTTCTGCACCTGCCCGAGATACTCAGCCAAGACGAAGTCGCGCGTCTGATTGACGCAGCCGAGTTTCCCTTTCATCGCATCCTGCTGATGACGCTGTATGCCACGGGCGCACGTCGCGCAGAAGTGGCGCGCCTGAAGATCAGCGATATCGACAGCCAGCGGATGGTTATCCATATCCGGGGCGGCAAAGGTCGCAAGGACCGCGATGTCATGCTCAGCCCGAAGTTGCTCGATGCGCTGCGCGTCTATTGGTGCGGGCTCAGACACAAGCCGACGAACTGGCTGTTTCCCGGCAATCGATGGCATACCGCAAGTGATCCGGTCACCACCAAGGTCCTGTGGACTGCCTGTCAGAACGCCGCACAACGCGCTGGGCTTGAACACAAGCACATTCATCCCCACACGCTGCGCCACTGCTTTGCCACGCATCTGCTCGAAGCCGGTGCCGACCTGCGCACCATCCAGATGCTGCTCGGGCATCGCGACCTGGAGGAGACGACGATCTATCTGCATCTCTCCCGGAGACATCTCAGCGCCACCGGCAGTCCGCTGGATGCACTCACGATTCGAGAACAGGGAGAACCGACACCGAGCGCATGAACCGGCCTCCTCTGGAGGTGGCCGACATCGTTCGTTGTGCGGGGCAGTTGTTTGCTGAGCGCAGTCGCCGCTGGATCACCTGGCAGCATCAGAAGATTTTGCTGGCCATTGCTCGCTGCCGCACCGCCGCGCTAGGCGGGCATCGCGATCACTGCTCGGACTGCGGATATTCCGCCATCTCTTACAACTCGTGTCGCAATCGGCACTGTCCCAAGTGTCAGGGCAATGCACGCCTGCATTGGCTCCAAGCGCGGGAACGGGAGTTGCTGCCCGTCAGCTACGTGCACGTCGTCTTCACGCTGCCGCGGGAACTGGGCCCGCTCGCGCTGCAGAACAAACGGCTGATCTACAACTTACTCTTTCGCGCCAGTGCTGCAACTCTGCTGGAGATCGCCCGCGATCCACGCCACCTGGGAGCCGAGATCGGCTTCTTCAGCGTGCTCCATACCTGGAACCAGCGGTTGCAACATCATCCTCATGTCCATTGCGTGCTGGCTGCCGGCGGTCTCGCTCCGGACCACTCCCGCTGGATCTGCTCACGCCGATCTTTCTTCCTTCCCGTCAAAGTGCTCGGCCGAATCTTCCGCGGCAAGTTTGTCGCCGGGCTTAAGAACGCCTTTCAGTCCGGCGCACTCCAGTTCCACGGACATCTCTTGCCGCTCACGGAACCGCGAGCCTTCGCCTCCTGGTTGCGGGTATTATTCCGCCACGACTGGGTCGTCTACTCCAAACGGCCTTTCGGCGGGCCAGAACATGTGCTGCGCTATCTCGGCGCATACACCCATCGGGTCGCCATCTCGAACAACAGGTTGGTGGCTCTCTCCGAGGGCAACGTAACCTTTCGCTGGCGCGACTCTGCTCACGGCAACAAGAAGCGGCTCATGACCCTGCCCGTCGATGAGTTCTTGCGCCGTTTCCTGCTTCACCTGTTGCCGCGGGGCTTTATGCGTATTCGCAACTTCGGCTTTCTCGCCAACCGGCGGCGAGCGGAGTTTCTTCCACTCTGTTCCCGATTGCTCCAGTCATCCGATCGGCCAGCAGCAGACGCCACATCATCCGCGTTGCCCATTCGTTCTCTGTGGCAATGTCCGCTTTGCGGCGGAATCATGCAAGTGGTCGAACGCCTCTCCGCTGCGCAACTGCTCCTCCGATCCCCGCCTCATCTCAGCCGGTGCGCCACATGAATCGACAACTCCAACGTCGAATCTCGCTCGTGCATCAGCACGCACACTGGTTCTCTGTCTCGCACTTGTCAGAATGCAGTATGGTGCTGCGATCTAGACTCTCCGATGCGCCGCCCCACACCCATTCTCTCTGCGACCCGCTACTGAAACCCAAGCGCTCTGACCGCAACGGCAAACTCGCAAACGATCAAGACCGGCTCATCCAAATACAAATCCCATAGTCCCCGGGGCGGCTTCCTTCAAGTCGCTGTATCTGAGGCGCCCCTCCACAGCGTCTCAACTCCCAACACTTCGCTCGTGGGCGCTTCAGATACAGCACTAAGACCTCACGGTACCACTCCGGCCGACTTCCTCGAAGCACGTTTCTGGGTAGCTTCCCGTTTCACAGAGCGTAACTGCTAAACAGGCGAATTGCATAACATAAACTCTGACTTAAGGGATTCCGTTCCTGCGAATACCGATAGAGACTTGGACGCGTCGATACCAGATACCAGAAGTCCTCCAGTCAAGCGCGTGCGCGGATCCTCTTATCGCGAGGACTCTTGTCGCGGCCACAAGGGCAAAAAAAAATGCAGCGAAATAGTTGCTCAGTTATCGTCAGATTCACCTCTACGGCTTGCCGGCGATAGCTTGACAGGCAGGCGCTCTGGAACCACGTCGTTCAAAGCAGGCGGTTTACTGGCAGATCACTCTCTGCTGATTGAGGCCGACGATCGCCTTCTCGGTAAGGGCGGGTTGAAAGCGTGTGTAGACCACCGAATATGTCTCCGTGTTCTCGTCTGCTTTGCCCGAGCTTCCTGTCACAGAAACAGCCAAGGTCCCTTCGGGATTGTAAAACGTATCTTGTGAGCGGTTGGCGGCGTAAGCGTGCGTTCTCTTGAAGCCGGGAAGGTGAGCACTGTACCAACCGAGCGTGACGTCTACCGTGGAGTCATAAACGGTATAGAAGTCGGCTTGCATTTTGCTCCCGCAGACCTTCGACTCGGCCAAACGGGTGGGTTCGTTACCTAAATGGAGCCGAGAATCGGTTGCTGGATAGAGAGGAAGATTTGTCAGGGGGTCTGCGGTCAGGGGTGTCGTTCTGCCGCCCGCGATCACCACATAACAAGAGACGAGCGTAATTGCGAAAATTATTGAAGGTTTTATGTTTCTATTCTGCATTCGCCGCGGGAACCAGCGTTGATCGCTCGCCATGGATTGCATCAGTGCCTCCGTAATTACCTAGTTCTTAGGGGCGACATTTGATCTCAATGCGAAGGTCGGGCGGCCCAATGGAATCCGGTGCTTCCAGGATTTCAACGGCGTGCATCGGTTCGGGCTTCATCCACTCCGCACTCCACGCGCCGGGATGAATTGCCTCGGCCGTGCTCGGAATGTCCCGAACACTGCCATCCAGGCGACCGTAGCTGCGGAAAAAACAATGTCCATCTTCTTCCAGCGTTTATCGAAGGGCGACTAATCGACAACGCTATTCAACAGCACGCCAACAGTCGCCTCAAGTTTCTCGAAAGGCTGGTCCGGACCCGGTGCGGGCTGAAGTCGTCCTTTGCGATCGATCAGAAAAAGCGCCGGATAGCGCACGATTTCTCGATACAACTTCGGAACGCCCGCACTGACCGTCAGAAGGGGATAACTCACTGGTACTTGCTCCAGATACTTCCGATGCACATTGACATCCTCGTCAGACAGGCCGAATACAGCGAACCCCTGATCTTTCCGCTCGCGGTACAACCGGTCGATACGTGGCATTTCCGCCCGACAGGGCCCGCACCAGGTTGCCCAAATACTCACGAGCACGACCTCGCCCTTGTGATTTTCCAAGCGCTGACGTTTTCCGAAAACGTCCAGGGTGTCAAAGGCGGGCGCGGCCACATCTCGCAACGCTTGGTTGCGGGACTGCTTCGAGCGGAGGATGCCGTCGTGAACAGGTTTCCAAGCGAGACCAAGAGACAGAATCGCCAGGGCCACACCTACTTTCGCGGATAGAGAAAGCGCATGCTGGCGCCAGTCTTTTGTCGTGAGAGCCAAGGTGACGAGCAACGGCAAGGTCATCGCCAGGGTCGACAAAGAAAGGCGAAACAGCCAATCCTTTTCGCGATCGGCACTAATCGCCGTCAGCGTCGCATACACGAGCGCGTACAAGAAAAAGGCTGCCAGGGGCGAAACGATACCGGAGATGAGCACTCGGTAGTTAGAGAGTTTGGTCATTTGAATGCCGTCCCTTTTTAACCCTTTGAAAGAACTTCGGAATTTAGGGGTATCGAGAGGTATAGATTACGGCTCGACCTTGTACAACGTGACCATTCCTGCATCCATGTGGTCGTCAATGTGGCAATGAAACATCCAAATCCCGGGATTGTCGGGAACCATGTCCACGGTCTCCATTTGTGCCTGCATGAGCGGAACAACATCGGTGCGCTTGCCGTCGTGCAACACCACGTTGCCGTGCCAGTGGGGCGTGTGAACGCTGAACTGCTCTCCGAGTGCGACAAGATACCAGCGGACACGCTCGTCTTTCTTCATGGTCATCATCGGTCCGGTGCCGTAGATGTAGCCGTTAATGGCAAACTTGGCGTTGGCGACGGTGAATCCCGAACCGACACCTGAGAAACTGCCTTCGTTGTCGACCGGAGCGAATTCGAGTTTCTTGACGCCCTTCGGGTCGGTTGTGAACGTCTTAATATTGTGGTCGAGATACCAGCTCACATTCTCGTCGAATAGCAGGTACAGGCAGACGAATTCACGATCCACATCCTTCGGTTTGCCATCGGCATCTCCCATGCCGCGTCGTGTGACGATCATCGCGCCTACCAAACCGCTCTCTACATCTTTCAACTCGTTCGTGTGGGAGTGATAAAGCCAGACGATTGAGCTAGGGTCGTTCGGCCCAGGTCCGGCGCGTTCAGGAACCTCCCACGTGTAGAGGTGAGTCTTGCCGGGAGGAACTGCATCGTCCTCTTTATCGGTTCCGGAGGTGCCATCGTCGTAGGGCGCTCCCTCGGAGTCTTTTCGGTAGAAGACACCATGCGGATGCATGCTGTACGGGCGGTTTGCATTGTTCTTAAAGAGGATGCGAATAGTGTCACCAACTTCGGCGCGCAGAATGGGGCCGAGAATGCCGGCGTGTTCCCACTCGGGGGCACGCGGCTTGAGCCGGGTAAAAGTGTCGTCTTTATATTCGCGGTACACGGCCTTGCGATAAACGGTTCCAATTCGGTGCGGTCCCCGTTCGGTGAATACGGTCGAGTAGCCCTCGAACTTCATGCCCATCATTTTGTTGACACCGCCGGGAGCGTAGTCCCAGTCGACTTCTTCGGCGGCAACGAAATAGATGCGAACTTTGGAACCAGATGCCGTTTGGGCTGGCAGTGAAACACCCGCAGCCGAGCACGCCATTGAAGCAATGCAGCAAAGCGCCGTTACAATTACACTTCCTCGAATGCAATTTCGGGTCACAAACTCTCCTCCCCTGAGACAACCGGCCGGATTCTTAGCGCCCCACATTCGCAGCTCGAGCGGTGGCAGTGTTCTTTTCGCGCATTTCCTTCAGTCGCTTCATCGTTTCAGGATGCCGCGCCCATTCGACGCTCATCTCTTCCGGCGCGCCGTAGAGTTCGGGATGGAGATAGTGGCCCGCCTCGCGGCCAAGCTTCGGCGTCTCCACCGGAATGCGGTGCGCGTTTGCCCACGCGTCCTGCCGGATGCCGGTTACCTGCCAGGAGATTTCGACATTCGGTTTGTCGGTCTTGATGGTGAAGGAATGGTTGGCAATCTTCGACGCAATCCAAGCCTGCGCCGGTTGGCCGATGCTAGTGAGTTGATAGCGGAAGTCGCGATTGAGCGCCTCAAACCAGTCCGGCAATTCGACCACTGCTTCGCCGCTGGCATCGGTTGTGACATTACCGTCATAGATATTCTTCATCTCCGACGATTCGATGGCAGAGTGGTCGAGGTATTTGTTGGCGGGATCGAGCGGGTGATCTATATGCATGGCAGCAACGGACCCAACGACACCGCCCGAGACATAAATCTCGCCCTGGAAACTGCCGGCGTAGCTCGTTATGCAGAGACCACCAGTGCACACCGTGCTGCCGTGGGCCACAATCCCATCGCCGTTGAACCCTGAGCTGCCACCAGTACCGCCGTCAAAGACCCCGCCAGCTCCGCCTTCGCCAGCGCCGTCGCCGCTGTTGCCATAGGCGTCAATGCCGTCGCTGCCGTTTTGGCCCGAACCGCTGGCCGCCGAACCGCCCTGCGTGTAAATTCCTGGATACGCGTTGGAGGTGCCAGTCACTCCCAGCTGAGCTCCCGCGCTTGCGGACCCAACCGCGACTTGCCCGTTCTGCAGGACCGACATGCGGCGTGTGAAATTGGTGTAGAAGTCGAGGCCATCCTTGGTGAGACCGATCGTTCGATTGGAGGCGATGCCTTCACCGCTGCCGCCGCCGCCAAAGCGAAGTCCGGGAGTGGGACCGCCGGCGTTCTGCCCGAAGCCGTCGGCATCAATAATGGAAGCGCCCGCGGTGGAAGTGATCACGAGCGTGGCGCCACCTAAGTTTCCAGTCGCGGAGACGCTGCCCGCGTTCACTACCCCGCTGACGTTGGTGTTGCCCTCGAGCCAGATGGTGCTCTTGCCGGTCAGATCGGTGATGCCCAGATTGCCCGCACCTTCCGCATTGCCGGCACCGGCGGAAATGAAGTTCCAGGTATGGCCCCCAGTGCTGGTGTTCGCCAGTGCAAACCAAGTTCCGAACGTGCTCGCCGTGCCGATTGACAGCGGCGTGTAGCCATTCGCCATCGGCGTTGTGCCAATCCCCACCGCTGCTTTGAACTGCTCCGTCCCGGAAAAGGTGTTGTTGGTAGTGAGCTCTGGAACCTTGGTCGTATCCAGGTTCACTGTGACCGTGCCGGTGGTGCCGCCTCCAGTCAGCCCGCTTCCGGGCGTGACCCCGGTAATGGTGCCCTTCCCTGTTCCCGGGAAAGTCTGACCGGTGGCGAATGTGATCAGGCCCTTGTTGTTGATTTTCAATCCCGTCTCGGCCGGTGCTGTTGTGCCGGAGCCGTAGAGCAGGTTGAGGGTGCCAAATGGTGCGGCGGTGTTGTTACCTGCGGCTTCAGCTTGCAGTTGGAAGGTCTGCGCGACCGCTGCGGCCGAACTGCTGTTGAATGCTGAGGCCGCGAAGTCTTCTGGCCGCGAGTTCCTGCCGGCCGTCGCAGTTGCCGCGGCGATGGCGGGCAGGTTCAGCTTGCCTGCAACGTTGATGGCGGTAGCGGCGGTCTGCGTCAGGATTGAGTTCTGGATGTTGGTGGCGGTGGTAAAAAACGGAATCGCATTGACCGTCCCGCCACTGGTCGTGACGCTCGACGCAGCCGCAGCGGTGGCGGCGGTTGTGGCGCTGGATGGCGCGGAGGGCAGGTTTGTGACGGATGGTGAACTGACTGCCGCCGTCACTGCCGACAGGAAGGCAGAGGGCGGCAGTCCCCCAAGCGTTGCCGCGTCACCGGCCTTCATAGCGTAGGGAACCGCCAACAACATGACCCGCGGCTGTTCAGCCTGGGCGGACACCTGCACGCCCACCCAGCGCGCCTGTCCCGAACTGAATACGTCATTGGGCAGTCCATTGGGATTGCTGGCACCGAGCAAGACACTGTAGCGCCCGTTCGCATCCAATTGAACATTTTGAGTTTCCAGCCAGAGAGCGGGGCCGCCTGTCTCCTGTTCATATAAAGCAAAGGTAATTCCAACCAGGCCGGAGAGCGGCTTGCCGCTGGCATCTGCGGCGCGCCCATTGAAGCGAACAAGGTTAGGCAGGACGGCGGCGGTTGCCGACGGTGGCGAGCTTGTCTCGGTCGCTTGGGCGCTGGCGCGGAACGAAAAGGAGAAGATGCCGAGCAGGATTGCGAGCGCGGAGGTGGAGGTATAGGTCAGAATCTGCGTTTGCCTGGAAGAGCGCGTACGATGTTGCGGCATAGAGTCCTCTCTCGTGTCGGCTGTAGGAGTTTCTCGGGTTGTCCTTATGCGTTTCTGAATCCGCGTAAGAGCCCCCGCATGCGAGCGCCAATGTGATCGAATCCCGGCCGCGGGTCAATGAAACTGCGTTTTAAGTCTTCCTTAACTAAGAAGTGCCCACCCCATATCAACTTACGGGCGGCCATTAACTGCAGCTTTGCGTTAGCTGACGTGCTACCATCTTCCGACTTGGGGCAGCGCATGCCGGGACTGGTGCCAAAGGGGACCCGTTATCGCTTCGGTCCGTTCGAATTGAACACCGATGAGGAGTCGCTTGCGCGGAATGGCAACCGCGTGAAGGTCCAGGACCTTCCCTATCGACTGCTCGTAATGCTCTTGGAGCGGCCCGGGGAGATCGTCACTCGCGAGGAAGTCCGGCGACGTCTGTGGCCGGAAAACACGTTCGTTGAGTTCGATAACAGCCTGGGCGTAGCCATCCGGAAAGTCAGAGACTCGCTGAAAGATGATGCCGAGGCACCGCATTATGTGGAAACCGTTCCGCGGCGTGGATATCGCTTCTTGGCCCCGGTCACAGTTTTGGACCCTGTCCGCTCGCCAGACCCACACCCACCAACCGTGCCGGGAACGAAAGAATCTGCGGTCTCAAGTCCCATCGGTACGATCGAAGCCGCGCCCTCCCTCCGTAGGAGAAAGTACTGGCCAACGGTGGCCTTGGCGGTGCTTCTTGTCGGCGTCGCGATTTACATATCTCGTTCACGACCACCTCTCCCTGCCAGCAAAGTGGAGGCTCCCGGCGCGGAGACTCCACCGCGAATTCGCCGCTCTGTGGCTGTTCTTGGTTTCCGCAACCTGCCAGACCACCCGGAAGACAACTGGCTGTCGCCGGCTTTTTCAGAAATGCTCAGCACCGAGTTGGCCTCCAATGGCGACCTTCGCATGGTGCCCGGTGAGGACGTTGCCCGCGTCAAGCACGAACTGCCCCTGGCCGACGAAGATAGTCTCGCCAAACCAACTCTGGACCGTCTGAGAACGAACCCCGGGGCGGATATCGTGATTCTCGGTTCTTATACCGTTCTTCCGGGCAAAGCGGACAAACGGATCCGCCTCGATGTTCGCGTGCAGGACACGATCCGCGGCGAGACCATTGCGGAGAAATCATTCACCGGCAGCGAGGGGAATCTGTTTGAACTGACCACGCAGGCCGGTGAGGCTCTTCGACAAAGCCTGGGGCTAAGCGCGGCCTCCACCCAAGCTAGCGTTCAGGCTCGCGCCGCTCTTCCGTCCAATCAAGAGGCGGTACGGTTTTATACGGCGGGCCAGGAGCGTTTATGGGCGTTCGACTATGGACACGCCCGCGATCTGCTAACGAAAGCCGTCGCCGCCGATCCCGGCTATCCCCTCGCGCACGCTGCTTTGGCCGAGGCATGGACTCATCTGGGCTACACGTCAGTGGCTCGCGCAGAAATCGAGCGGGCACGTGCTCTTTATGGGCATCTGGGGTCTGAAGATCGTCTCCTGATCGACGGTCAGTACTATGCCGCGACCCAAGATCGGGCACGAGCCATCGATGCCTATCGGCAATTATTTACGCAGTTCCCGGACAATCTGGACTACGGTCTTCGACTCGCCGACGAACAGCGATGGGTGAATCCCACAGATTCGTTGCATACCCTGGATACTCTTCGGCATCTGCCGCTTCCTTCGAGTGACGATCCTCGCATCGACTATATCGAGGCTCGTTCCTGGGTCAATAACGATGTCGCCAAGGCGCAGGCTGCCGCGCGGCGCGCAGTTGAAAAGGGGACTGCTCAGGGTTCGCGACTACTTGTTGCGCACGCGTATGGCATTCTCTGTCAGACGATCACCAATGGCGGTTCCACTGCGGAAGTCGTTCAAGCGTGTCAGAATGCCCGCGAAAGTTTTGCAGCAGTTGGCGATCGCAATAATGCAGCTCGTGAAACGTGCGATTTCGCCGACTTCTACTATCAACGGGGAGATTTGGACCGAGCGGAGGCGATGTACCAGGAAGCGATCAAGGTGTTTCGTCAGGTCGGCGATCTTGAGGGCCTTACGACCGCCTCCAGTAACCTGGGCGATATTTCTCTGGCTCGCGGGAATTTGACGGAGGCGGCGCGTTCTCTCTCAGACGCGATTCCGGGTTACAAGGAAATGGGAGACAAGGACGGCGTTGCGCTCACGCTATCTGACCTTGGCGAAGTGGCGCGAAGGCGTGGCGATCTCCGAGCGGCGCTTGCTAGCTATCGGGAGGCAAGAACGATCGCCAATGAGATTGACGACAAACGCGCCATTGCATACGCACTCGCTGGAATCGGCGACGTGCTTGCCGATCGCGGTGATTTGGCAGCCGCTCGCAAGTCTTACGAAGAATCGCTGGCACTGCGCAAACAGACGGGAGAAAAGCAAACCGTGGCGGAAACGGAACTGGCCCTGGCGCGGCTCTCGCTTGAGGAAGGGCATGCCGCCGACGCAGAAACTGTGATCCGCAAGTGCAAAGAACAATTTCATCAGGACGGTCAAGCCGACGATGAGCTCGGCGCCGCCGCCGCCTTGATAGATGCGTTGCGGGGCCAGGGCAAGTCCGTGGGAGCGGCCAAGGAGAAACAAGCGAACCAGGCGCTGGCCGCGAAGAGTACGAATCAACTCAACCGGCTTCAGTTCGATCTCGCCGCTGCTCGTGTCGAACTGGCCATCGGCCATCTGTCACAGGCGCGCGCCCAACTGCAGCGCACCCTCGACAGCGCTCGTGCTCATCATTTCTTGGGAGTCGAACTTGAAATTCAGCTAGCCCTTGCGGAACTGGAAATGAAACAAGGGCGGAGCAAAAAGGGGCAAGCGGATCTCATCGCATTGGAGAAACTTGCGCGCGGCACCGGATTCGGCCTGATCGCCGGCAAGGCGCTGTTGGCCAGCAACCACGGCACAAAAGCCCTTTAAGTTTGTTGGCTCTCGAAAGAACCGCGAGCAGGTATCGCAATGGCGACCTGAGCGCGACGAACACTTGCGCTCCAACGATCATGATCTAAGTCCCGCCAAGGTCGCACTGAAACGTGCCCGTGACGCTCGCTCGGTTCAATCAGTCCCGGCTGCGCGCTGGAATCGGACGTCCGTCAGGAATCCCCTTTTCCGCTAGCCTTGCAAGTACCTGACTCTACGAAGTCGCAGGTTGGGTGAACGTCACCAGCGAGGAGCCACTCTGGTTTGCGGGTCCCGACATCATTGCGTCGATTCTATTGACCGGGAAAATCACGGCTGAACCGCCTTCCAAATTTCCGATCCGTCCAATGCGTTTTTTAGCCCGACCCCTACCCCCAAATTTGATACCGTATCGCGATGGCTACGGCACCCATCTGTCTCGCCGGCTCCGGCCTGTTCGATGGCTATGCAGCAGGCCCGTTTTACGACGAGATGTTCGCCTCCAAGGGCCGCGCGCGTTCTCACTATGCGCGCGTCTTCGGAAGGTTCAGCAACATGGCTCCGGCCCAATTCGGAGAGCGCCGCAAATTGGCCGATCTCTCGTTTCTCCTCCAGGGCATCACTTTTACCGTCTATAACGACGGCCGTGGTACCGAGCGCCTTTTCCCTTTTGACTTGGTTCCCCGCATTCTCCCGCACTCCGAGTGGGCCCACATTGAGCGCGGCCTCACCCAGCGCGTCGTAGCCCTGAACCTTTTCCTGCAGGATCTATACGGCAGGCAGCTCATTCTCAAGGACCGCAAGATTCCGGCCTCACTCGTTTACTCCTGCCGTCATTTCCGGCGCGAGATGATTGGCCTCGAGGTCCCGCAGGGCATCTACACCCATATTTGTGGCATCGACCTGGTTCGCGATTCCGCCACCGGCGAATTTTTCGTTCTCGAAGACAACGTCCGCACGCCCAGCGGCGTCTCTTACGTCCTCGAAAATCGCCTGGTCATGACGCGCACCTTCCCCGAGGCCTTCCAGGAGCATGAAGTCCTCCCCGTGAACAACTATCCCTCGGAACTTTCCCGCATCCTGCGCACGCTGTCTCCACGCGCGGAAGGCGAGGCGCAGATCGTCCTGCTCACCCCCGGCATCCACAACAGCGCTTATTTTGAGCACAGTTTCCTCGCTCAGCAGATGGGAATAGAACTAGTCGAGGGGCGCGACCTAGTCGTAGACGGCGTAGTCGTCTACATGAAGACCATCAACGGACTCAAACGTGTCGACGTCATCTACCGCCGCGTCGACGACGATTTCCTCGACTCGCTCTGCTTCCGCTCCGACTCCGCGCTCGGCGTGCCCGGTCTCATGGGCGCCTACCGCGCTGGCAATGTCGCCCTCGCCAATACTCCCGGAACCGGCGTCGCCGACGACAAAGCCATCTATGCCTACGTCCCCACCCTGATTCGCTATTACCTCAACGAAGATCCCATTCTCCGCACCGTGGAAACCTACCTTTGCGACCGGCGCGACCACCTCTCGCATGTCCTCGCCCATCTGCCCGAACTGGTCATCAAAAGTGTTGGAGAATCGGGGGGCTATGGCATGCTTATGGGCCCCAGTGCAGATCGTTCTCAGATCGAGCTGTTTCGAGAACGCATCCTCGCCGAGCCTCGCAACTACATCGCGCAGCCCATCGTCCCCCTCTCACAAGTTCCGTCCTACGACGCCGCCAGCGAGCGCATGGCCGGACGCCACGTCGATCTTCGTCCCTACTGCCTCTTCGACGGTCAAAAAGTCACCATCGTTCCCGGAGGTCTGACGCGCGTGGCGCTGCAGCAGGGCTCTCTGGTCGTAAATTCTTCTCAAGGCGGCGGCAGCAAAGATACCTGGGTGCTGCGGGGAGAGTGCTGACATGCTCTCCCGCATCGCCGACTCCCTGTTCTGGCTGGCCCGCTACATCGAACGCGCCGAGGATACCGCGCGCATTCTCGATGTCACATTCCACACCCTGCTTGAGCAAGCCCAACAGCCCTACGGTCTCCGATGGGATCCCATTCTTTCCATGGCCGGTGAAGCGGCCTTGTTCCGCCAACTCCACGGCGAGCCCAACGCCCACAACGTCTTCGAATTCCTCGCCTTCAGTCCGAACAATCCCAGTTCGATTATGCAATGTGTCACCAAAGCTCGGGAAAACGCCCGCACCATCCGTGACCGCATTTCCCGCGAGATGTGGGAAGACCTCAACGGCCTCTACTTCACGCTCGGCAACTTCAATCCACAGGAAGAAACCGCCGCCGGCCCTCATCGCTTCTGCGGCCGCGTCATTTTCGGCAGCCATCGTTTTCACGGCGTCACCGACGCCACTCTGCCGCATGATGAGGGCTGGGAGTTTCTGCGCATCGGCTCAGCCCTGGAGCGCGCTGAAATGACGGCCCGCCTCGTCGATATGCAGTATCGCAGTTTGCTGGAGCCCACTTCCGGCGTCGGCCCTCCCGACAACCATCAATGGATGGCCGTCCTGAAATCAGTTGGCGCCTACGAGGCTTATCATCGCCAGTACCATTCAGCCATCGAGCCGGCGCGGGTTGCCGAAATGCTCATTCTTCATGCTCAGCACCCGCGCTCCATCCGCTTTTCCATGACTGAGACCCAGGCTGCCCTGCGCGCCATCAGCAACACCGGACCGGGTTCCTACGCCAATGAAGCCGAGCGCCTCACCGGCAAAGCTCTGGAACGGCTTCGCTATGACCGCATCGACGATATTCTCCGCGGCGGCCTGCACGGCTATCTCAGCGATCTCATCCATAACTTCAACGGCATCGGCGAGGCCATTGCCCGCGCGCTTACTTCCATTACGAGGTGGTGGCATGAACCGCTACCATCTCATGCACTCCACCGAATTCATCTACGACGGTCCCGTCTACGAGAGCTACAACGAAGTCCGTCTCCGCCCCATGCACGATGATCAGCAAAGCTGCCTGTCGTTCCGCCTCGTCACTCATCCCGTCTCACGCGGCTCTTCCTATAAAGATGGCTTCGGTAACTGGATCCACCTGTTCAACCTTCTGCCCCGGCATCGCCGTCTCAAAATCGAAGCCGAATCCGTAGTCCTGGTCCATGAAGCGCCTACCCCCGAGCCCAGCGGCATGGCGTTGTCAGAATTCGATTCCCTGCGCTCCAGCCTTTTCGAAGAGCACTTCGATTGGGTCGCTCCCAGCGCTTACGTTCCGTACCTTCCGCAGCTCGCGGAAATTTCCAGCGCTGCCGAGCAAGCCTGCGATGGCACCGTCGATGGCTTCGCCCAGGCCGCCTCCGATTTTGTCCATCGGAACTTCGCCTACATGAAAGGCGCGACGCATGTTCATTCCTCGGTCGCCGACTCGCTCACTTTACGCGCCGGCGTCTGCCAGGATTTCGCTCACGTCCTGCTCGGTGCCATCCGCATGCGGGGACTTCCCGCTCGTTATGTTTCCGGCTATCTCGTAACCGGCAGCGCCGGGCCCGGTGCCAAGCAGGAGGAAGTCATCGGCGGCCAGGCTTCGCATGCCTGGGTAGAGGTTTTCTTGCCCGGATGCGGCTGGGTCGGTTTCGATCCCACCCTGGGAAAGCCCATCGAACTTCGTCACATTCGTGTTGCCTACGGACGCGACTATGGTGATGTGCCTCCCGTGCGCGGCGTCTACAAAGGTCGCGCGGGCCAGAGTCTCTCCGTCGATGTTCGCTTTCGCCCAGCCCTCGATGAAACTGGCCTCGAACAAATCTCTGAACCGTCCTCCGACTCGGAACAGGATGAAGGTCCCATCCTCGAGCGGCCACAGCAGCACAGCCAACAGTAACCATCGTCCCCATCCGCCTTCGCTGCAACAGCAGCCTGAACTGCAGGGGTGAGGAGAAATCAGAAGCCTTATCTGGACCTTGCTGCCAATTGCGGACGGTTGACGCGCACTCTTACCTAATCCGGTAAGGTAAGGTTGGCCGACCAACCGTCCAGAATCCTCGCATCCGCTACAGCATGATGCGCAAGATTATCTACCTTCTGGCCGCTCATTAGTCGCGACAACCACTGCGCAAAGCCTACCGGTGCACCCGACTATGGCTGTAGATTAAGCCGCCTAGCATGCCGACCAGAAGCCAAAACATACCGATCGTCGCCACCGATGCGATTGTGAACCGGCGGACGAGTTCAGCCGGAACACCGCTCTGACCTGTGGCCACGGGTGCACCAATCAAGTGTGGCAGCAAGAAGTACACTGTCCCACAAGCTCGGAGCAGCCAACTTCGCCTCTGCCCAGCGACCAACCAAATGCCGACAGCGGTCGCAATCACCGTCGCGGCCCACCAAAGCTGGCGTTGATGCAAGTCTGCCACAGCAACGCCCGGAGGTTGAGGCGGTAATCCAAGTGCCGGAGCCAGGCTGAAGCAGGCAAAAGCCGCCATTCCCCACAGCGCACCGTGCCGTGTGTCGATGGTCTTCCCGGCGAGAGCCATGACCCCGAAGAGCATCGCCGCAAAGCCGATACCCGTGAGGACCGTGGTAAGTGCTGTGAAGGATGTGCGCTCCCACCCCTCCGCGGGTTGCCAGCCTTCGTCTTCATGAGACGCGCCGGAGTGCGCTTCGTGCCCCGCCGCTTCGTAGGTCTCCGCAACTTTGATCAGTGGAACAACAGTGAAGTACTGCACC
Organism: uncultured Acidobacteriaceae bacterium; assembly: GCA_963747545.1. Classification (GTDB taxonomy): domain Bacteria; phylum Acidobacteriota; class Terriglobia; order Terriglobales; family Acidobacteriaceae; genus Acidiflorens. The sequence continues at coordinate 526,416 of CAVVFQ010000008.1, forward strand.
GCAAAGAGTACGAGCCCTGCGGGCGGCAAAACAAGATCTGCTACCCGGCTATTGGCTCGGCGCTTGGTCTTCTCAAATGCTGAGCCATAGGTATTCTGGTCGTCTTGATGTCCCCGTGCCGCATGAGGCGCTGCTGCACCCCGAGCGGCGTGCCGATATCATCAATCAGGTTTTCACCTTCATCCGCGAGACTGCGTTTCGCTGTCCCCATATGTGGTAGTGAGCAGATCACCACCTGGCTACTAAAGTGGTGCGGGCGGAGGGAGTTGAACCCTCATGGGCCGTTTAAGCCCTGCGGATTTTCATACCGTCTACGGCTTTCGCCGCCCGGAGGTGAGGCCCTTGGAGGGTTCACGCCAGGTTTGCGGTCTGGACTATCCCTTCACCGTCCTCCGGAAAATCCGAAGTTTAGGTGCTGCCCGTCTAGTCTCTACACCTTCCCGGTTGAGGTCTCTCCGGGCTTGGCTCGGGATTGCCATTTTAGGTTTCCCCGAATTTGAGCAGTTCTGCATCGCCGGTTTCCCAGGCGAGCACTCAAGTTTTCCCTTAAGTCCGCTGCGTATGCCATTCCGCCACGCCCGCGCGTGGCTGCCTGACTGCAGTTCTATCATAGGGCAGTTCAGCCGAGATTTATACTCCACGTGATTTACAGATTTTCGCGAAATCGCTCGCTAGAACGAGGGAGAAGATGGCGGAACACTACACGATTGCGGGCAAGAATCGCCGTACCGGCACGAAGGAAGAGAGCCTCGCCAAAGCCGAGGACGTCGCCGAGGACTGGTATCTACAGCCGCGACGTGTCTGAACGTTTTGTCGTTCACCCAATCTTTGCAGGAGAAGGGCGACGGCTGTTGGAAGGTGTGAGCCTGCAAGAGAAATTGCGGTTAAGACTTGTTGAATCACACATCTTCAAAAAATCAGGATGTATTGCCCTTCGTTACGCGAAACAGTGACTAGAAAACCGGGTCGATACCCACCCGGCGCGAGTCGTTGCACAAAAGCCCTGCAAAACCTACGAATAGATCCCAGGCGCCTCATGTCCGAGCTTCTGCACGTACTCAACGTACGACCCAGGATAAACCGTGGGATTGCGGTCCGTGCCGCTCTCACCGCCCAGTTCCAGCACACGTGACCCGAGACCGCGAAGGAACATGCGGTCATGCGATACGAAGATCATGGTGCCTTCAAAATCCTTCAGGGCATCCACCAGCATCTCTTTGGTCGCAAGATCCAGGTGGTTGGTAGGTTCGTCGAGCACCAGGAAGTTCGGCGGGTTGTGGAGCATGCGTGCTATTGCCAGCCGCGATTTTTCTCCGCCGGAGAGTGCGCGGATCTTCTTGTCCACATCTTCGCCGGAGAACTGGAATGCTCCCGCCAGGTTCCGCAATACCCCGAGACCGTCCTGGGGAAAATCCTGTTGCAGCTGTTCGGCGACGGTGAGATCGGAATTGAGCACATCCAAAGACTGTTGCGCGAAGTAGCCCATGTGCAGGCTGGCGCCTAGCCGCACGCTTCCGGCATCTGGAGCACTGGCTCCGGCAATCATCTTGAGCAGCGTGGTCTTGCCCGCGCCGTTTCTGCCCATGACGGCCCAGCGTTCTCCGCGGCGGATGGTGAGATTGAACCCTTCGTAAATAACACGCGGTCCGTAACTCTTGTGCAGATTCTCAAGGACGGCCACCCGTTCGCCGGATCGCGGGGGGACACGAAAGTCGAACTTCACCACCACGCGTTTCTTGGGCAGTTCGATCTTCTCGATTTTGTCCAAAGCCTTAATCCGGCTCTGCACCTGGGCCGCTTTGGCGGCGTGCGTCCGGAAACGATCGATGAAGCGCTGTTCTTTGGCAAGCATGGACTGCTGCCGGGCAAATGCGGCCTGCTGATTGCTCTCTCGCACCGCCCTTTCGCGCTCGTAGAAGTCGTAGTCCCCCGAGTAGGTGATGATTTCGCCGCCGTCAATCTCTGCAATCTTTGAGACCAGACGATTCATGAACTCGCGGTCGTGTGAAGTCATCAGCAACGCGCCGGGAAATGACTTGAGAAACTGCTCCAGCCAGATGATAGATTCGATGTCGAGATGGTTGGTCGGTTCGTCCATCAGCAATACATCCGGCATTCCTAGCAGGACGCGCGCCAGCGCAACCCGCATTTTCCATCCGCCGGAGAGAGCGCCCACGTCGCCGTCAATCTGATCGTCTTTGAACCCCAGACCGTGGAGCACTTCACGGGCTTGCGATTCGAGCGCGTAACCACCTAAATGCTCGTACTCCTCCTGAACGTGACCGAAGCGATCAAGGATGCGGTCCATGTCATCCGCCTTGTCGGGGTCGGACATTTCCCGCTGCAAGGCTTCGAGCTCGTGGTGCAGATCGCCGACGCGTCCGCTGCCTGCGATCGCTTCGTCCAGCACCGAACGTCCCTGCATTTCCTCGACGTCCTGGCGAAAGTAGCCGATCGTCAACTTTTTGGGGACAGAGACCGTGCCCTCGTCGGGAGTTTCCTCGCCGACCACCATACGGAATAGCGTTGTTTTGCCCGCCCCATTGGGACCGACGAGCCCAACTTTTTCCCCGGGATTCAACTGAAATGAAGCATCCACGAAGAGCAACTGCTTGCCATACTGCTTATTGATGTTTGAGAAAGAGATCATTTTGAAGGAGCTACTTGCGGCACCGTGCCTCTTCCAGTGTAACCGGGCCAGAAAACTGCCGGTCAACGCCGGCACGTCGGATTAATGAAGGTTGGCCCGTCATCCAGAATCGTGCAAAACGCTCCGCGCTTAGCGAGCAGGGGGAGTAAGACCCCGCGGGTCGTATGGTAAGCTTTAATGAGCGTGAGGGACGCTTCCGGTCCGCGGAAAGGGTAGAAGCCCACCTGCAGTTCAATCTGGTTTAGCGATACTTCTTTCAGCCCGAATTTGCGGACGGCGGGCACTCGATGAAAGGAGTTCGCAATGTCGAACCAAATCCCCCAGGCTGCTCGCCCCCTTCCGGATCGCCCGAGCCTCCGTCACCTGAAGGATCAAGCTAAGGACCTGTTAAAGACGGGCCATGCTCGCTCTCTCACCGGTGCTCAGCTTCAAATCGCTCGTCAGTATGGGTTCCTCAGCTGGTCCAAACTGAAAGCGCACGTCGACTCGCTGGAAGAAGCTGGACAGCTTAGAGATGCGATCGACCGCAACGATCTTTCCCTTGTCCAATCCATGATGTCGCGAAATCCGGCGTTGCATAAGGCTCCGTTGGGCTATGCCAAGGACGGACCGCTCACGTGGGTCGCCGAGTGTAGAGTGCCGCGGTTACGACCGGACCGGACCCGTCTGGCCATCGCGAAATGGATGATCGAGGCCGGTTCAGACGTCCATCAGGGAGGCGATGCACCCCTGATGCGCGCCGCACTCGACCGCGAGCGAATTCCGATGATGGAATTGCTCGTTGCCCATGGCGCAAACGTGAACGCAGCATGGCATGGCGACTATCCCATTCTCTTTGCCGCCTGCGAGACGCTCAACCCGATGGCCCTGCGCTGGCTGTTAGAGCATGGCGCAGATCCCAATTGCGGCAGCGAAGCGATATGGAAGTCACGAGGCATTCCGCACCCAGGCACGGCGCTCGACTATCTGCTGGGCACCTACGTCCGAGATCCTGAAGTGCTGGCTACCTGCATTGAGATCCTTCTTCGCGCTGGGGGAAAATCCAAGCATGCGTCTCCTGCGGTGCTGGCGGTGATTCGCGGCGGTATGACCGAACTGGTCGGTCTGCTGGACGCAAATCCAGGTCTGATCCACCATCGATTTCCTGAACTCGATTTTGGCACTACAGCAGCTCGCATGCTCACCCTGCGCGGTGGAACGCTGCTCCACGTGGCCGCCGAATTTCAAAACCTCGATGTGGCAAGGCTATTGCTGGATCGTGGCGCTGACGTCAATGCACCAGCGCTGCTGGACGAAGCCGGCGTTGGTGGCCAAACACCCATATTCCATGCGGCGACACAGCGAGAGGACGCTGGGCTTCCGCTCGTCGAATTGTTGGTAGAGCGAGGCGCCGATCTCACGGTCCGGGCAAAACTCCCAGGACACTATGAGGTCCCAGGGGAGGTGGTGGAATGCACTCCCCTTGACTACGCACTGCTATTCCCGGGGGACCAAGGACCGACGTCGACTTACCTGAGAAGCCGGGACTTACGGATCACTGAACAGAAATCAGGCATCGCAAAATCCCCGCTTGACATTGACAGATAATCCACTACCATATGGTTGTGGATAAATTAGGTACAACGTTTGCGGCTTTGTCTGATCCAACGCGGCGGGCAATGATCGAACGACTCTCCCATGGGCCTGCCTCTGTGCATGGATTGACGGAACCGTTTGCACTCTCACAGCAGATGATTTCAAAACATATTGCCTACCTGGTGCGGGCGCGGATTGTGATCAAGAAGAAGCGTGGACGAGAGAGAGTGTGCACGCTTAGGCCAGAGGCGATCAAGACAGTCCGCGACTGGGCGATTAGCTATCGCCGATTCTGGGAAGAGAGCTTCGACAAACTGGATGTAGTTGTAAATCAAATGAAGAAAGAGGAGGTCAGAGATGACAGAAAACACGGTTAGCGAAATTGAGCGGATGGTTGTCACAAGAGTTTTTGATGCCCCACGCGAGTTGGTTTGGAAGGCGTGGACAGACCCGAAGTACGTGATGCAGTGGTGGGGACCGAAGGGTTTTACTGCGCCCGTTTGCCAGATGGATTTTCGCGTTGGGGGGAAATCTCTCTTCTGCATGAAGACGCCGGATGGGCAGGAGTTCTGGAATGCGGTTGAATACCATGAGATTGTTCCGCACGAGAAGATCGTTTCCTTGATGTACTTTTCCGACTCTAAGGGAAACAAGATTGAGCCTGCGGAATTAGGAATAGAACATGAGGCCATAGACGGTGCCTACGACGTGACCATCTTTGAGGATCTCGGAAACGGCCAGACGAAACTCACCCACACTGGAAATGAACCCATGGAGAGCGCGAAAAATAGCGGTCAATTGGAGGGCTGGAACCAGATACTCGATAAAGTTGCCGCAGTTGTTACGAAGCTAGCGCAGGCGAAGTAAGAGGTTGGAGTTTTGATGATTGTCATGCGCGAGATCTGAACGTAACAGAACGCCGGGCCGTTCCGGAAACCTAAGGGTGGGCGGCCCGGCCTTCAAACTGCAGAAGCCACCACAGCTGCGGGTGCCCCTCGATAAGAGTGAAGGCGGTGTCAAGGACAAAAGTATCCTGACGGTGTTTTTGGCACCGCTTTTTTGCCAGAGAGATTTGAGGACCAAGACTCTGGAAATCTCACGCTAATCACTTATCGGTGGTGATCTTCTCCCGAAGATCGTTCCACCAACCATCGATTCGGCCCCAACGTCGACCATGATTCTTCTATGCGAACATCCCGCCTCGTGCGGAATGCGAGAGCGCCCAATCAGTTCTGCGGTCTAGCTTGCGCCGACCAGGGGCACCCGCGAGCTGCTCTCGATGCGAACGATCTCTGGATACGGCTTTTGTGTGCGTAGCATCCAGTAGAGTCGTACGGCTAACTTGCGCGCCGTTGCCACCTTGGCCACTCCCTTCGGCTTCTGGTGACAACGATGCAAATACTGCTTCTTCATTTCCGGGTCGAAGCGCACCGTAATCTGCGCCGCCTCCACTAGCAACGAGCGCAACATGCGGTTGCCCTGCTTGGTGATCGCACCCAGCTTCTGCCGTCCGCCCGAACTTTCTTCGCGCGGGATCAGCCCCAGATAACTGGCCACCTGCTTGCCCCGTGGAAAGCGACTCACATCGCCGATCGTCAGAACATAGGCCAGTGCCGTGTTCGGTCCCACTCCCGGCTGCGTCATCAGCAACTTCGCCTGCGGATTTTCCTCTGCCGCCTGCTGCACCGCCCAATCCAACTTGCCGATCTGCTGATCCAGCGTGGCCAGCAGTCCCAGCAAATCTTCCCGCCGGCACGCCGCCCAGGGTTTTAACGGAAGTTCGCGCAACATCTTCTGCCCCGCCTGGCTCCACAGCTTACGCTTGCGCTGCATTCCCTTATTCAAGGAAAGGTGTTGCAGTTCGTTTTTGACTCGGCTGCGAATCTCCACCAGCTTGTGCCGATGCAGCACCAGTTGTCGCAGATCGCGCTGCTCCCGGTCCGGGGTCCAGAGCCGCGGAAATCGGCCTTCCACCACCAGCTTTAAAATATGTGCCGCGTCGCGCTGGTCCGTCTTTTGCTTGCGCACGTAGCTGGCTCGGATCTGGGCTGCATCTCCGATCCAGATCTCATGCCCCAGATCCTCGACCAGTTCGATGAACCACTGGCTGTTGCCCGTGGCCTCCATGCCGATCAGCACCGGCGCCGCCAGTTGCTGATAGAACATCCTGGCGTCGCCGCTAGCATGCACCAGCTTCCGTTCCCCGCAATCCCCAGTCTCCATGTCCATCCAACTCACTTGCTGCCAGCTGGGATGGAAATCACATCCTATAATCATCATCGAAGGCTCCTTTCTTCCCAGCGTCTTCGTCCTCAAACAAAGACTACATGGGTTCGAATCGAGCCTTCACTCTTATCCAATCAGCCCTTCGCGTAGGCGAAAAGGGCGGGTGCGACGATGGCATACACAACGGGCGGTATAGAACGGACAAGAGTTGCGCCGGCAGCATCGCCGCCCACCCCTTCGACAAGCTCAGGGCAGGCTCTTGCAAAAAACGCAAGGATGGGGCACCCTCCGTGGGAATGGTGCAATGCAAAGATGGGCCACCAAGCCAACTTATGAAGCGCCACGTCCTCATGTACGGGTTGATCGGTGGAATCTTGATTGCTCTGCTCCAGTGGACCGAGTATCAGTTCCTGGTCGTCGAACATTCCATCGAAATCTACGGCGGACTGATCGCCGCGACCTTTGCCGTGCTTGGCATCTGGCTTGGCCTCAAGCTGACGGCAAAACGCCAGACAATTGTTGTGAGGGAGGTCCCTGTCGCTGCCGAGGGACCGTTCATCCCTGACGAAAGAAAACGTGAGGACCTCCATATCACTCGCCGTGAGCTTGAGATCCTTGAACTGATCGCCCAGGGCCTGAGCAACCGCGAAATCGCCGAGAAGCTTTTTGTGAGCGAGAGCACGGTGAAGACCCATTCCAGCCGTGTTTTCGACAAACTCGGGGCGAGACGAAGAACGCAAGCGGTGCAACTCGGCAAGGAATTCGGCCTTCTCCCCTGATTTACTCGTGCACGAGCACGGTTCGCGCCAATAACCATTCACCCAAACGAATGATTTTTCTCTCCGCCGCCAAAATCAGCCAAAAGGATGACGACACCGACCCCGCCTCATGCGGTATGTTGAGCGGCGGCTCAATACGAGCGGCACGAAGGTTATGAAAACATGAAGTTTATGAAAACATGAACTTTTTGAAAAAAGGAGCGAACATGAAGTCTCTGAATTCGATGAAGGTCTTTATCGTGGGTACTCTGTCGATCGGCTTGTTTTCAAGCCCTGCGCCCGCAACCGCCCAGGAACTCCCCCGGGTCTACGACGCCTCCATGCCACGTGACCAGCAGATCACACTCGCTGAAAGCGCCGCCCCGGCCGAGGTCTCCAGTAAAGCCACAGTTTATGTTCTCGGCCCCAAAGGCTACGAGAAAGCGCGCGAAGGCACTAACGGCTTCAGCTGTTTTGTTGGCCGGCATTTCGTAAAGCCCGCAGAAACGACCATTGAGCCGCAGTGCTTCGACGCCGAAGGCAGCCGCACTCTCTTGCTTGTCTACATGCACGGTGAAGAGCTGCGCACAAACGGCAAGTCCGAGGCCGAAATCAAGGCCGACGTCGCCAACGGATATAAGGAAGGCCGTTACCAGTATCCGAGCAAACCGGGATTCCTCTACATGATGTCCAGCCAGAACCGCTTGAGCGCCATCCCTGAGCACGGCACTCGCATTTTCCCTCCGCACTTGATGTTTTATGCGCCGAACATGACAACGAAAGACATCGGGTTCGACGCCCAACCGAAGCTCGATTATCTTGGGATGACTCACCCCGGAGCAGGCGATAACCTGATCGTAGTTATCCCAGCCGCATCCAAGTCGCCAGCTGATGTGCCTGGTCGCTGAGTCCGTATGAGCATCGGGCCGGCAGCATACGTCGAAAGGTCAAGATCGGATAAACGACATTACGAGGATATGAGAAAGATCATCGTCACCTTCGGGCTGATTTCCGGCGCTATCTCCTCGCTGATGATGATAGCGCTGGTGACCTTCGGCGGCAGGATTGGCTTCGACCGCGGTGCGATCATCGGCAACACCTCTATCGTGCTCTCGTTCTTGATGGTGTTTGTCGGCATCCGAACCTACCGGGACAACATCGGCGATGGTCAGATTACCTTTCTAAAGGCTTTTGCCGTCGGCCTCTCCATTACGCTGATATCCTGCATCATCTATGTCGTAACCTGGGAAGTGATCTACTACAACTTCCTGCCTGGTTTCTGGGACGCATATGGCGCTCATCTGGTTCAGAAGCTCACCGCCTCGGGGGCGAGCCCGGCAGCCGTCCAGGAAAAACTTCAGCAGGTCAGAAAATACAAAGAGCTGTACAAAAACCCATTCTTCAACGCAGTGCTCACGTTCATTCATCCCTTCCCGATTGGGCTCGTCATCACGCTGTTCTCGGCGTTGGTCCTGAGGCGAAAGCCGCAACCGCAACCCGAGCGATCACCCTTGCCGGAATCCTGATTCTCCCGGACAAGATTCGGGGACTGACGGAAGTGACCCCAAATTACTTGATTTGAATCCCGCCGTGAACCTACTGATGCGATGAGAATCCAGACGGCAAAGCTGCCTCAAGATTGATTTGTTCTCCGGTGATGGGGTGCTGGAAATTCAGAAATTGGGCGTGCAGGAAATATCCTCCATCGCCCGGGAGGCCGGGGAGATTTTCAAGAGGCTGGCCGGCTAAGCCGTACAGAGGATCGCCTACCAGGGGATGGCCGATAGATGCCAGGTGGATTCTGATTTGATGAGGGCGGCCCGAATTTAGGCTTACCTCAAATGTTGTGGTGCTGGCAGTGCGTGAGATCACCTTCGCCAACGACTTTGACGGTTTGCCAATTGGGTTGGCGGCCCACACGGAACCGATGAGCAGGTGCGGTACAAGGCCGATGGGTGTGAGGATTTCGTAGGCGTCGTGTTGTGCAATGCCTTGAGCCAGCGCTCGGTAGATTTTTTGAATTCTGGATGTGTTCCAGTTTGCGGATAGTTTAGAGGCCACCTGCGGGGTTTTGGCGAAAAGGACGATGCCGGTAGTGGCTCGGCCCAACCGGTGGACAGGGTTTGCGTTCGGGGTTTGCTCTTGCACCAGCCGCAGCAGGGTGTTTTCCATAAAGCCGCCGCCGGGGAGGGTGGGCAGCCCGCTGGGTTTGTTGACGGCCAACAGATGCGGGTCATTCAACAGGACTTCGAAGTGCTGAGGAGCGTCTGGTTCGATCCAGGGTGGACGGTTCCAGACAAGGGTTTGGCCTGAAGTTAGCGATTCGCTTCCGGCGGCGGTGATGCCGTTGACGGTGACTTCGTGGTTGTTCAGATTTTGTTGCCAGGCTTGTGGGGTTGAGTGTGGATAAAGGCTTGCCAAGTGGGAGAGCAGGCTTCGTCCATGATATTTGCTGCTGATGATCGTGGTATAGGCATAGCCCCGGTTGAGCATGTGGTTTCAGTGTAAGCTATGGCATCTGCGGCAGGAGTTGTCCGCCATTGGTGCACCCACTGGATTCGCCCTGGAAAGACAACAAAATGCGAAAAGGCTTCACCAGAAATCCAAAAGCGGATGAGCCCGGGCCACCAGTCAAGAACTACATCACGCCGAGCGGGCTCGATCGCCTCAAAGATGAGCACCGGTTTCTGCTCACCAGGGAACGCCCGGCCGTGGTGGAGGTGGTGGCGTGGGCTGCCAGTAACGGCGATCGCAGTGAAAACGCCGACTATCAGTACGGCAAGCGGCGCCTGCGGCAGATCGATGGGCGAATCCGCTTTCTCACGAAGCGAATCGAAGCCGCGGAAGTAGTGGACCCGGAAGCTCCGAGACCGGGGCTGGCAGCAACGAGGGCATTCTTCGGAGCGACCGTGCGCTATGCCAATGCCGCGGGAGTATCGCGAGTGGTGAGCATCGTGGGCACGGACGAGATCGATCTCGACCGCAACCACATCAGTTGGGTGTCACCTCTGGGGCGCGCGTTGATGAAGTCGGCAGCGGGTGACAGCGTAGTCCTGCAATTGCCGGGCGGTACGGAAAACCTGACCGTGCTGGAAGTGGGTTACGAGCGCATTGCTGTGGAGCCGTTCCGTGAACCACCAGGATCCGAGGCCTCGGCAAAGGGGCTCCCTCGCCGACGCTAAATCCACCCCCCGCAACCAAACCTCCCGTTTGGTTTCGATGGGTTGAGCCAATCTCATGAACGGGCTCGGTGACTCGAAACTCTACCTCCCAGCCTAGAATTGACGCGTTATTGACACTGACAGCAATTTCATCGCTGGCTGATCAAGCTGTTCTCCACCTGGTATTGCTACCCTCTAAATCTCAATCATTTACCAATCGTCTTCAGGATCACGGACTTGGCACGCTGCTTGCACACTCGCGGTAGCAGGCGGTTTGAGGAATCGGTTCGAGATAAGAAGGAGCCAAGCGTGCCATACCGCAGCGTCAATCCGGCAACGGGAGAAGTACTCAAGACGTTCCTGAGCATACCGATGAGCAGGCGTGGACCCCCGACAACCCCGCCTACAAGCAGGAGTTTTTCGGACCTGCCGCTCTCATTTTTCCAGCCAAAGACGAGGAAGAAGCCATTGCGATTGCCAACGATGCGCCATTTGGCCTCGGCGGATCGGTCTACACCTCAGACATCGAAAGAGGCAAGCGGGTGGCGAGTCGTATGGAAACGGGCATGGTCTTCATTAACTATCCCGATGTCAGCCTTCCAGAGCTGCCCTTCGGAGGCGTTAAGCGCTCTGGGTATGGAAAGGAACTCTCCGGCCTCGGCATTGAAGAGTTTGTGAACAGGAGTTGATCTTTGTTCCAAACGGGTACTCGTAAGTCCGCGGAGAAGCGACACTGTGCCGTTCCCTTAAACCTCAGTTTTAGGTAATTGGCGCTTGTAGCCAAAGCGGTTATCCCTGTGGGCGTCTGGTTTGGAGGGTAAAGCGAATGCCGTTGTACACCGCTATCACCGAAGATGGATTCGTGTCCGACGAAACGAAGGCGAAGATCGCCAAGGAAATCACACGGATACACACCTCGATCATGAAGGTTCCTGCCAGTTTCGTTCGAGTGGTCTTCCTCTCGTATCCCAAGGGTTCGGGATATACAGCGGGCAAAGAGGCTCCAGCCGCGGCGCTGAACTGTGTTCTGCGGAGCGGCCACACCAATGAGGACAAGACCGAGACGCTGAAACAATTGTGGTCGATGTTTCAGAACCTCACCGGTGTCGCGACCGATCAGCTAGCCATATCCCTTCAGGAAATTCCGTCGAGCAATGCGATGGAGATGGGTCAGATCATGCAATCCGTCGCGAACGGAGAAAATCATGCGTAAATTCCTATCAGCAGACCCCACACGCCTCGGTCGTCCGGATGTACCACCCTGCTCGGATGCTGTAGACGAAGAGCTTGTTGGGGGAACTCCGGAAGAGCTTAGGGGAGAGCTGATCGAGATACTTGGCGAGGATGTTGTGCGGCATCGTATCAGCGACTTGGTGCGCTATGCATCGGATGCTAGCCCTTACCGATATATCCCGAAAGTGATCGTACAACCAAAGAACATCGATCACGTAGCAGCCATTTTTCGATATTGCGTTCGCAAAGGTCGCCACGCGACCTTCCGGGCCGGCGGGACCAGCTTGAATGGCCAATCGCAAGGCGACGGCATCTTGATCGATGTGAGACAACACTGGAGCGGCTGGAAAGTCGAGGACCACGGGGAGCGGATTCGTTGCAATGTTGGCACTACACTGGGACGGATTAACGAAGTGTTGAAACCTTACGCCCGCCGCATGGGCCCGGATCCCGCTAGCTTTAACGCCGCAACAATCGGTGGCGTACTGGCCAACAACGCGGGTGGTATGCGTTGCCGGCCAGCGATCGATTCGTACCATTCGATCGTTGCCATGAAAATCGTTCTTACAACCGGCACGATTATCGATACCGAAGACCCGAGCGCTGAGGAACGCTTTGCCGCATCCGAGCCGGAAATAGCGGCAGGACTGTCGAAGATCCGCGAGGAGATTCTTGCAGACAAGGAACTCTGCGTCCGAATTGTTCGGAAGTATGGCATCCGTAACACTTGCGGATATGCCATGCATGCGTTTCTGGACGGTGAAACGCCAGTAGAAATCCTGCGCCGCTTGATGGTTGGGTCGGAGGGCACACTCGGCTTCGTGGCCGAGGCCGTCTACAAGACTTATCACCTCCCCGCAAAAACGACGGTGGCATGGCTTCCATTCGACACCATCGACGCGGCGGTCGAACAGGTCGGAAAGCTGGTCGAACTGGGAGCGCAGGCAGTCGAACTGATGGTCGCTTCATCCCTGACCGCAGCCTCCAAATTGATGAAAGGCACGCCAAAGTATTGGAAAGATCTCGATCCGAAGAACGCAGCACTACTGGTTGAATTCGGTTTTGATAGCGACCAGGAACTTGCTGCTATCGAGAAGAGGGTCGAAGACGCTCTGCGCGACGTGAAAATGCTGCAGCCGCTTGAATTCGTTCGCGAAACCGAAGCCATCGAGCTGGCATGGCACATTCGTGATGGCCTCCTCGGCATCGTCGGTGAAATGCGTCCGCAAGGCACAAACCTCATCATCGAAGACGTTTGTTTTCCACCTGCGCAACTTGCGAATGCGACTCGTGACTTGCTCGGTCTTCTTGCCAAACACGGATACGAACCTTCGGCCGCGGGGCATGCTGCTTACGGAAACCTGCATTTCGTGATGATTGCCCGACTCAGCGAAGACGCTAGCCGCAAGCAGTACGACGGTTTCATGCGTGACCTGGTTGAGTTGGTGGTGGATAAATATGACGGCTCTTTGAAGGCGGAGCATGGAACCGGAATCAACATGGCTCCCTTTGTGCGGCGGGAATGGGGCGACAAACTCACTGACCTGATGTGGCGAGCAAAACAGCTCCTTGATCCGCGCGGAATCCTGGCTCCAAATGTCTTGCTGAGCCACGATCCGATGATTCACTTGAAGAATCTCAAGACCACTCCAGCGATCGAAGACGTTCATTCCGCTTCTCATTGCATTGAGTGCGGCTTCTGCGAACCGGTGTGCCCAAGCCGTAACGTGACCGTGACCCCGAGACAACGTATCGTTCTTCGTCGTGAGATGTCACGGCAGCCCGAATGGTCGAAGCTGCTGACCCAACTGCAGCATGAGTACGAATATGACGCTATCGAGATGTGCGCAGGCGACGGTACCTGCGCCGATGTCTGTCCGATCGGAATCAATACAGGAGCCCTGATCAAACACTTCAGGAAGATGCAGCATTTCCCGGGCGCCGAGGAGGTTGCGCTCGATGTGGCCAGGAAGTGGGCCGAAATGGAGAAGCTGGCGCGTCATGGTGTCAAGGCGGCCGACGTGGTGCAAACAATAACCAGCCCCGATCTGCTTGAGGCCCTGACTGATGTGGCTCGCAGCCTTGTCAGCAACGATCTGGTCCCCACCGTAGCCGGCCCCATGCCGCACGCCGCTCCCGCCGACCTTCCCCGCACGAGACGCGAGGGCGCGGCAGCCGCGTATTTCCCGGCGTGCATCAATCGCATCTTCGGCAGGGACAACACCAAGCCCGCATCGCTGGCTCTTCCTGAAACGTTCGTGGCTCTTTCTGAACGCGCCGGCAAGCCTCTCTGGATTCCCGATGACGTAAGAGGTCTTTGCTGCTCGACGCCGTGGAGCTCCAAGGGTTACAAGCGCGGGCAGACATGGATGTCCGAACAGATGAGCGATGCGCTGTGGCGCTGGAGCGACGGAGGAAAATTGCCAGTAGTGGTGGACGCGGCTTCGTGCACGCTCGGTCTCAAAGACGACATATTAGAGCATCTCGACGATGAACGTAAGAATCGGCTGAAACTTATCACCATCATCGATTCGATCGGCTGGTGCAAAGATCTTCTGCCCTCACTGAACATTCACAAAACAATTCGAAAAATCCTGGTCCATCCCACTTGTTCGACGATGCACCTCGGCCTCAGCGAGACCCTCCTCGAAATCGCCGGCGCGCTCGCTCACAGCGCTGAAATTCCTTTGGGAACCACTTGTTGCGGAACCGCTGGCGACCGTGGCCTGCTGCATCCCGAGTTGGTTCACTCCGCTACACGCGACACAATCGTGCAAATCCAGAGCTCCGGGGACGACACCTGCTTCGTTTCTGCAAATCGGACTTGCGAGTTAGGTATGCGCCAAACTACAGGCAAAGTGTATGAGTCATTCATTTACCTGCTCGAGGAGCTGAGTCGTCCGCGGGCGAGCTAAAGGATAGCCGTATGCGCATCGTCAATTTTGAAACACGTGGAGTCCCCGGAATTGCCGCGGATGAAGGCTCGGGCTGGCACGGCCTCTCGCAGTCAGACAGTGGATTTCCAGGCACTCTACCAGAACTGATCGCACAAGGCACAGACCTGTTGCGCATCGGCAGAACCCTGGGACAATCGCCGGCAGTCGACCTGAAGGCCGTCCGTCTGCTGCCGCCGGTACCCGCACCGCCGAAAATTCTGTGCGTCGGTCTCAACTACGATGATCACCTGGCGGAGAGCGGGTTGAAGAAGCCGGACTATCCGGAAATCTTCGCCCGCTTCGCGTCGAGTCTGGTCGGTCATCAGGACCCTATCCGGAGGCCCCGTGAATCAACTGCGCTCGACTACGAAGCCGAGTTGGCCGTGGTGATCGGCAAGCCGGGGCGCCGCATCCCCCAGGAACAGGCTCTCGAGCACGTGGCGGGTTACTCGCTGTTCAACGATGCGACCGTGCGTGATTTTCAGCTTCGCACACCGCAATGGACGATGGGCAAGAATTTCGATGGCACCGGATCGTTCGGCCCGTGGCTGGTGACGACCGACGCAGTACCGCAGGGAGCCCGCGGATTACGCATTCAGGGCCGCCTGAATGGCCGCGTGATGCAGGATTCGCGGACTGACCTGCTCATCTTCAGTGTCCCGGTGCTGATTGCAATGATCAGTGTCGCGATGAGCCTGGAGCGAGGCGATGTGATCATCACCGGGACGCCGGGTGGCGTCGGAGCGGCACGTAAGCCACCCGTCTTCATGAAGGCGGGCGATATCTACGAAGTGGAGATCGAGGGGATCGGTATCCTGACCAACCCCGTGGAGAACGGCTGAGAGCGTGCAGATCAGTATCTATTCGCCGAAATGGAGCTATTCCCGTGCAATATTCTGATTACAAATGTTTCCGGTTCAGTTTTGATCCTGGAATCGCATTCGTCAGCATCAATCATCCGCCGATAAATCTTCTTGATGAAGTTCTGTCGCAGGAATTCGACAAACTCGGCAGGGAGCTCGAGACCGATGACAGCGTCCGGGTTGTGGTAGTACAGAGCGCGCTTCCGGATTTCTTCATAGCGCACTCTGGTTTGGGCCGGGTTGGAGCCGCTTCCAAAGTGGTGTCCCATACACCCAGCTTTCGTCTCACGCAGACGATCGGCGAACGATTCAGGAACATGCCCAAGGCAACGATTGCCAAAGTCGAAGGGCGGGCCCGGGGAGGAGGGAGTGAGATCGCGCTGGCCATGGACATGTGTTTTGCTGCGGTTGGCAAAGCGATCTTCGGCCAACCAGAGGTAGCGATTGGGCTGGTTCCGGGCGGGGGCTCAACGCAAAGATTGCCACGGCTCATGGGGCGGGGGCGCGCGTTGGAGGTGCTCATGGGCTGCAATGATTTTTCGGCAGAACTGGCGGAACGTTACGGCTATATCAATCGAGCGTTGCCAGCGGATGAGCTGACACCTTTTGTCGAGAAGCTGGCTCACCGCATCGCATCATTTCCTGCGCACGCCATTGCTCACGCCAAGGCGGCTGTCGATACCGGAGCATTTAGTTCCATGGCAGAGGGGCTTCTGGTGGAAGCCCATGAGTCCGATATGAGTGTCGCTAGCGAGGTGACGCAAGCCCGCGTGAAGGAAGCATTGAAGGCCGGCGCCGAAACTTATGAAGGCGAACTTAAGATGGATTTCTTATCGAGACTCTCCCCGACAAAATAACCCGTGACTCGCAATAGCGCACTATAGTCGCACTGGCGCCTGCTATCGAGTGCTCATTGGAACATATCCGGCTTTGTCCTTTCTTCTTTCTCGCTGTTCCCCGTTCGGCTAGCGAAGCAAGTTCACTTTCGCGAGATCTATGATTTCATCGCCGTGTCCACTGAGAACGGCCTTCAGCATAAAAATACCAAAGCCTCTGGCTTGCTCGAACGTGATCGTCGGAGGCATCGCGAGTTCCTGACGTGACACCTGAACCTCGACTAATGCGGGCCCATCGTGTTTGAGTGCCTGTGCAATTGCTGGTTCTACCTGATCGGGGGTTTCGGCTTTTAGACCTAGAATACCCGCTCCCTCTGCAATCTTTGTAAAGTCGGGATTCTTGAGGTGGGTCGCAAAATCAAGAAATCCACTCGCCTTCATTTCCAGCTCCACAAAGGAGAGCGCATCATTCTTGAAAACGACCAGCTTCACCGGCAAATCGTGCTGGTGCAACGTAAGCAGTTCGCCCATGAGCATCGCCAAGCCGCCGTCGCCGGACATCGAGATCACCTGCCGGCCAGGATGGCTGACTTGCGCGCCGATGGCCTGCGGTAATGCGTTGGCCATGGAACCGTGATTGAGAGAACCAACAAGCCGGCGCTTGCCATTCATCCGGAGATAGCGCGCCGCCCAGATGACTGGCGTTCCCACGTCGAAGGTGAAGATCGCATCTTCGGATGCGAGCTTGTCAATCACGCTTGCGACATATTGTGGATGGATAGGTTTCTTGCCGGAATCGCCGCTTGCGAGTTCGTCCAAACCCTGGCGTGCCTTACGATAGTGCTCGAGCGATTCTTTCAAATGCGCTTCATATTGATTCTGCTGCAACCTTGGCAACAGCGCTCGCAGCGTGGCCTTTGTGTCTCCCACGAAGCCGAAATCAACTTTGCTGCGTCGCCCTAGCTGCTCGCCTCGGACATCGATCTGCACCACGGTCGCGTTCTTCGGAAAGAACTGCTGATAGGGAAAGTCGGTGCCGATCATCAGCAGCGTATCGCAGGTCATCATTGCGTGATACCCGGATGAGAATCCGAGCAGGCCGGTCATGCCTACATCAAACGGGTTGTCATATTCGATGAACTCCTTGCCGCGAAAGGCGTGCACGATGGGAGCCTGTAGTTTGCCCGCGACCTCAACTAATTCGCCGTGAGCTCCGGCGCACCCGGCGCCCCCAAGGATGGTTATCTTCTTTGAGCGATTGAGAACTTCTGCGAGTTTGGTCAGTTCGTCATCGGACGGGCACACGGTCGGTTTCGGCTCGGCAAAAAGTAAACGGGGTTTTTGCTCAACCGCGTCTCGCAAAGCCACATCCCCTGGAATCACAACGACGGCAACGCCACGCTTTGAAATCGCAGTCTGGACGGCAATCTCGAGGACACGCGGCATCTGCTCGGGCTGCGAGATCAGCTCGGAATAATGGCTGCACCCCGCGAAGATCTGCACCGGATTCGTTTCCTGAAAATACCCGCTCCCGATTTCAGCGCTCGGAACTTGCGCCGCGATGGCCAGAACCGGAACGCGGCTGCGCTGACAATCGTAAAGGCCATTGATCAAGTGCATGTTTCCAGGCCCGCAGCTTCCGGCGCATACCGCCAATTTGCCGGTGAGATGCGCCTCTGCGCCCGCCGCGAACGCGGCTGCCTCCTCATGGCGCACGCCAACCCATTGGATGTTGTCGCGGGTGCGAATCGAATCCGTGATGCCATTGAGCGAATCGCCCGGGACGCCGTAAATTCGCTCAACGCCTGCTCCCACCAAGACGTCTACCAGCAGATCAGCCACTCTCTTTGCCATGGTCATTCCTTTCCCGCGTCACTCGCAATATTACCTTCTCAAATCCTTCAGCGTTTTTAGATCGTCGACGACGTATGCCAGAGACGCCCGCATGCCCTTTCCACAACGAACGGGCGCCAGGTCGGAAATTTCTTCGTTTCTGCAGACTGGCAGCGTCAAAGTGCCTTCACCGATCCACGCTTGCTCGATCTTGACGTCGTGAGGAATGTTCTCGACCAGTTCGTGAACGGCCGGATGGTCCTGCTCGTCAGCTGCAAGACGCGGTGTGTGGAGGAGGTTGACGACAGGCTTCTGTTTCAGTAGCGACATGTCCTTTACCGGTTCTCGCAGCGTGACAATAGCCTCCGCCAGGCGTTGCCCGGCCGACGTCATAGACCCGGCAAACTTGGAGCCCGGGGCGAGCGCGGGTCCCGCTTTTCCGGTCGCGGCGTAATACCTTGTCTGAAAGACCCGGCCGAAGCGTTTGGGATAGCCCTGCGTCCAACCGCGAGCGACAGCCGCGTCGTTGTCCACGAAAATATACGGACAGTAAGAGACTGGCTTGCCCTGGTACAACGCATCTACGAGGATGAAGAACTCGCGGTATTGATAACGCTGGGGGTCAAGATATTCGTCGTCGTTACCGCTGAACTGCCAATCGTAGAAGCAAGCATTGGCGTGACCGTTGGCGGAGCGATCGGGGTCGAGCTCGGGAGGCAACACCGCCGCCACGGCAGAGGGCTCCGACCAGAATTCGACGTTGAGAAAGTCCGAAGAGTAGTACCAGGGCGGAAGCGGATTCAGCGTCGATTTGCCTTTCGGGGTGAGTGGATAATTGAAGCCTTTTAGCATGTAAGTTCTCCTTTATGAATGTCGTGTTGGTGGAACCTCGATCAATCCTGCGCGTCGATGTCTTGCACAGCGCGAATTTGCATTCACCCCGCGCGCTTACCGGCATTCGGAGCTGGCGAGAGGACGACTGTCAGACTCTTCACGCCCTGAGCCGGATGAACGACAATCGCACCGATATCTCCGGAACCGGATGGACCCGTCATCAGAACGCTGTAGGGCCTCAGTTTGAAGTGCGGGTGTTGATATGCATCATGGATATTCGGGACGATCTGCTTCGGGTCAAGCAGTACCACGAGATCATGCGCCAGGTAGGCGATCGTGTTCACTTGCAATTCGATGTCGGAGAGCAATACAGAACCGGTTTCGGCAACACCCATCGGCGACCGCACTATGCAGACGTCGATTGTGCTCGCCTCCGACCAATGGTTGAGGCTTGCAGCTTTGATCGTCCCGGCATATTCCGGGATCGCCGAACAGATGACCTTGGCATCCGGAAACTTGGCGCGCAGGAACGAATCCAGATCAGGCACATCTTCGGTAACAACGACTCCGGCCATGCGAGCGATGGACTCGCAAAAGGCGGCCACAAGGTCGGCAGGCTTGTTCGTGTGGAAGTTGGGGATCGTGGGCATCGACTGCGCGGGCGGTTGGTTCGCTAGCACTGAGTCCAGAATCGTGTTCCTCGAAAGCGTTTGAGTGGAGTTCATGGTGCAGGCACCTCGTTCGCCTTGGGGCGATGATTTCTATACCATTCGTGAAATGTTTCCCTGGTAGCCTCCGGGACGTCCCTGTGCTTACCCCATACGTTCAGACGGTTGTAGATCGCGAAGCGGGGAAGGACTTCCAGTGCGGTTGAGAGTGTGGTTGTCGCGATCTGGTAGAGCGCCGGATGGCTGAGCACCTTGTCGGCAACCCGCATGGCCTCCTTTTTTACCTCCTGGATCTGGTCGTTCTCCTCCATGACTTCGCGCCACGCGTAGATCTGTTCATGGATGTCGATCTTGACCGGACACACATTCGTGCAGCTTCCATTCAGGGTTGAGGAGAAGGGAAGCTCGCTGTACTTCCGAATCTCAAAGGTAGGCATCATGATGATGCCGATTGGTCCCATATAAGTGGAGCCGTAACTCAGCCCACCGCTCCTGCGGTACACCGGACAAGTGTTCATGCATGCCGCGCACCGAATGCATTTCAGGGAATGCCAGAAACGCTTCATCCCGAGACGCGCCGATCTTCCGTTATCGACCAGGATGACGTGCATGGCCGCGCCTTTTCGCGGTCCGCGAAACGTCGAAGTGTACTGGGTTATCGGGTCGCCAGTGGCGCTTCGTGCGAGTAAGCGAATGAAGACTGCCAGGCTTTCCGTGGTAGGAATGATCTTTTCGATGCCGACCGAGCATATGTGTAGCGGTGGGGTGTTCGCAGAGAGATCGGCATTCCCCTCGTTGGTTGCCACCACAATGGCTCCCGTCTCCGCAACGACGAAGTTTGCGCCCGTCATGCCAGCGCGCGCCCTAAGGATGTCTGGCCGGGTGTTCTCACGCATCACACCTGCGAGGTAAGCAGTATCTTCATTGTTGGGATCCGATCCATACTTTTGCGAAAACAGGACGGCCACGTCATGGTTCGTCTTGTGAATCGCTGGGCCGGTGATATGCGCTGGAGGCTGATCGTCGAGTTGCTGGATACGCTCACCGAGGTCCGTTTCGGTGACGCGAATGCCTCGCCTCTCAAGGAATGGACGTAATTCACATTCCTCCGTCAGCATGGATTTGGATTTGATCAACGCGTCGATTCCTTGTTGGGCAAGGAGGTCATAGACAATTTGGTTGTGCTCGTGAGCATCCCTGGCCCAGTGCACAGTCACGCCGTTGGCGGTGGCCTTCGCCTCAAACTGAATCAGGTAGTCGGAGAGGTTCGATAAAGTATGCTCCTTGATTTCAGACGCCAGTGTCCGGAGTTCCTCCCACTCAGGGACCTGCCGGGCCGCGGCATCGCGCCTCATCCTGATCGCCCAGAGCAGCTTATCGAACCGTTGCTCGTGGATGGTGTCGGCCAGAAATTGCTCGGCATTTTCTGCTTGGTCGATTGGCCTAGTCATGATTGACCTACTCGTGATTGACCTACCCCTAGAGACACACCATTCAGTATTTCTGCGAGATGAAAGAAGGGGATATCTTGCTTTTGCCGGCGTGCACATCCTTGCAGGTGCATCAGGCACGACATGTCCGAAGAGATAATGCAGTCGGGCGACGCCTTCTGCATGAAAGCCAGCTTGTCGTATCCCATCCTTGCGGAGACCGCCTCCTCGGCCACCGCGAAGGTGCCGCCAAAGCCACAACACTCGTCCACGCGCTCGAACTCGACAAACTCAAGGCCAGGAACGCCACTCAGGAGAGCTTTTGGCTTTGAAAAGACCGGGTCGTGCACACGTTCGGACATCGATGCCATGTTCAGTCCACGAATCGCAGAGCAACTGGTATGCAGTGCGACCCTATGCTCGAATTTTGCCCACGGGAACTCCCGGATCTTCAGAACGTCGTGAAGAAACTCAACCAGGTCGTAGGTATTTCGGACCAGATTTTGCTTTTCCGGTGAGTCCGCCGCTGCGGTGAATTTGTTCCGGATATGATGAGTGCAACTGCCGGACGGAGTGACCACGCAATCAAAGGAGCCGAAGACTCGAGCGCAATGCTCTTCAGTCGCTCGCGCCTCTTCATAGCAGCCGCTGTTGGCCATGGGTGGCCGCAACAGGTCTGCTCCTTCGGGTATACGACGTCGACCCCTAATTTTTCGAGCAACTCGAGGGTGGCGATGCCGACGTGTGGATAGAACATGTCAATGTAACAAGGAACCATGAGCGCCGCTTGCATCGTCATTTCACCTTACGACGGCTGAGATTGCTCGAGCGAGCCGGAAGCTTGCGGGCGCTCCAGCACGCCAGGCCTGGGTGAGCAACTTCACTGCCATCGCGCAGCACTTGCACCCAACGGCAGTGCGGCGAGAAAGTGCAGACAGGGGCGAGCATTTACGCGGCAATGGTTTGGGGACAGATCCAAGCATCCACGCGCGGACGGGAACAGCCGGTGTCATGGCGATGACAGGAAAGCCAAAGTCAACAGAATGACGTGGTCAACGAACCCTCTCACCGGTAGCGAATCGGACCTACGAACTGACCGGTTCGTGAAAACAGCGGCCAGCGGTTTCGGATGGCAATCGCACTTAGAAGACCCTAGCGATTGAAGGAGTTTGTTTCCCAACAAAACTTCACCCCAGAGCGAGTCCTCCCTTGCACAGTGTCAAGTGTCAAGTGTCAGGTGTCACGCCCGTCAGGTAATTGAAACGGACCATCGCCGGTTTCCAGCGGGAAGAGCGAATTTATGGCGATTCTGAGCACAAAATCACCGACCTGCGGCCATGAGGGTCCGCGTTGCGATTGGAAATGCAGTTGCTCAAACAAGAGTCATGGAAACTCCAGCGCTTCGAGATCTCTTGTTGCCGAAGGAGCAAGTCTGATGTCTACCTCGCCAGTGTCCCCTGGATCTGCGACACCCATATCGCAACCGGTGCCGCCAAAGGTCAGTGCAGATGAGGCCGTTCCTCGCCGAGGCGCCGGGTGGCAGAGCTATTTAACGCCAGTTCTCGTGGTGCTTCTCGCTTTGGCTGTTTTGATCACTATCACACGTAACTGGAATGCGTGGGAAGGCGGCAAGGTCGAACAGGTCACCGATGACGCTTACGTCCGCGGCGACGTTACTCCACTCAGTACCAAGGTAGCGGGAATCGTGCGTGCTGTGGATGTGGCTGACTACCAACAGGTGCACAAGGGCGACCTCCTCGTCGAGCTGCAGGACGATGACTATCGGGCACAGGTTGATCAAGCCAACGCCGCAGTGGCGGCTGCGCGCGCGGGCATTGAGGGAAATCTTCGCCAGCGGCAGTTGCAGGATGCGCGCATCGGTAAAGCGCTGGCCGGCATCGATCAGGCCAAGGCGCAGATTGCAGCAGCCGAAGCTGGCAAGGAAGCTGTACAGGCCGAGTTGATTCGTGCTCGCTCTGAACGTAAACGCCAGGAAGGTCTGTATCAGAGTCATTCGACTACGCAGCAGAACCTCGAGGCCGCCGTCGCCGCCGACGGAAACCTCTCCGCCCAGTTTTCCAGCCGTGATGCCGACCTCAATCAGGCGCAAGCCATGTTGCGCAGCAGTGAACTCGGTGCCGAAGCCGAACGCCGCAGCAAAGCCGTCCTCGAATCGCAGGAGGCGCAACTTCGGGCCGATCTGCTCGCGAAGCAGGCGAACCTTGCGGTTGCGTCGGTGAACATTGGTTACACCAAGATCTACGCTCCGGGCGACGGCACCGTTGGCGAACGCCAAGTTCGGCCCGGACAACTTGTCTCGCCCGGCACGCAAGTGATCTCGTTCGTTGCTCTCACAAAATGGGTGCAGGCGAACTTCCGGGAAACGCAGTTGACCAACGTGAAGGTCGGTGACGCTGCCGAACTTCGCATCGACGAATATCCCGGGCAAGTCATTCGCGGCAAAGTGGTCGAGATAGCGCCAGCCAGCGGATCACAGTTCGCTCTGCTGCCTCCCGACAACGCCACCGGCAACTTCACAAAAGTCGTGCAGCGTGTTCCGGTCAAGATCGCGCTGGAGGATTCGACCTTCGCGACGAAACTGCGTCCCGGACTGTCGGTGATTGCAACTGTGCGCACGAGACAGTGAGCTAGAGCCTATGGCAGCTTCGACGATCGCAGTTCGTCCGTCTCCGATACAGATCGCGCGCGCTGCCGCCGCCGCGATGCCTGCGGAGGTTTCAACCAGGCCGCTGCTGGGGATTCTGGGCGTGGTTACGGGCGCCGGAGTTGTCACTCTCACCAGTCGCATGATCTCCCTCGGCTTGGCCGATTTCAAGGGCGCCCATGGATTTGGCTATGACGAGGGCGCATGGATTGGCACTGCCTTCGATATCGGCCTGATGTTTATCGGCCCGTTCACTGTGTATCTCGGCGGCCTGATGGGACCGCGGCGCATCTTGCTCATAGCCGCCGCGCTCTTCACCGTGCTGCTTATCTTTCTGCCCTTGGTTCACAGTTACAGCCTGGTGATTGCCATGGTGCTTCTGAGCGGCCTGACCTCTGGCACGTTCTATCCACTCACGCTCACCTTCGCGCTTCGCAACATTCCGCTTCGATACCTTCCTTTCACAATCGCCTTGTACGCAACCTTCGTGGACGGCGCGGTAAACATCGCGCCTTCGCTCTACGGCTGGTACAGAGACAATCTTTCCTCGAATTGGATGTTTTGGAATTCGGCGGTCATCACGCCCGTCATGATGATTTGTATCTATTACGGGATACCTAAGGCACCCTCGGCGAAGAAATCCGGGGAAGCGCCGAGCTTCGCGGGATTTTTGTATGCCAGCGCGGGCCTCGCTATGCTGCTGGCCGCCCTGGAACAAGGTGAAAGGCTCGACTGGTGGCGCTCCGGAGTATTCAACGCTTTGTTCGCCGGCGGGGCGTTCCTCCTGCTGTGTGCGCTGGTTCGGAGGCTGCTCGGTCCCAATCGTCTGGTGGCACTGCCCTACTTGCTGAAGTGGAACACCGTGCTGCTGGGAACCTTGCTCTTCTGGTTCCGCTTCACCCTTTGCACGACCATCATTCTGATCCCGGAGGCGCTAGCCATCCGCGGCTTCGAAACCGACCAGATTGGACCGGCGATCATCTGGAGCGCTCTCCCGCTTATTCCCCTCGCGTTCACGGCTGCGCTTTTATTGCTGCGAAAATTTGATCCCCGTCTCCTCCTCGCCATTGGCCTTGCCTGTACGGCCTTTGCTGCTTGGTTCAATTCTCAGTACAGCAGCACGTGGGCAGCGGAGAACTTTTATCGCACGGAACTGCTCACCGGCGTGGGGCAGGCTTTTGCATTCATCGGACTTGTCGGCTGCATCGTGCTGCAAGCAATCTTCGCCGGAGCCTTGGCAAAGGGTGAGTGGGTCCTGACCTTTTCGGCCTTCTTTCACGTCATCCGTATATTCGGCGGCACCGCGGGCGCCATCTACATGGGCCACTTTGTGGCGCAACGCGAAAAGCTGCACTCGAACCTCCTCGGACTTCACGTCAGCGGTAGCGACTGGATCACCGATCAGAACGTTCACGCCCTGACCGCAGGTCTTTACGCGAAATCGTCCGGCATGGCCGCCGCGGGAGCGCGCGCCATCGATCTGACTGCGGCCCGGCTGCGTCTACAGGCTTACAGCTTGAGCATTAACGACGGATTTCTACTGATCGCGTGGAGTTGTGCATGCGCATTGATCTTTGTCGCTTTGCTGCGCCGATGGCCTTTGGACTATGGCGACCTGAGTGCGCAACCAGCCATACCAGCCTCCGCGAAGGAGTCCAAATAATGAGACGAAACGCTGCACTCTTTTTACGAACGGCACTACCAACGACGCTACTAATGGCGATCTCTTTCTCGCCCTGCCTGGCGGAGACCGATGAAACGGGCAATACCGCGCCTCCGCGCCACATCACATTGCACGAAGCCGTTCAGTTGGCCATTAACCACAACCACAACATTCGCATTGCCGGCTACACGGTCGAGGAGAAACAACACGCAAAAGAGGCCGCGAGGAGTTCGTATTTTCCATCGATACGGAATGACAGCAGCTTTCTGCATGCGACAGATACTGAGTTGATTGAGATTAAGACCGGTAGCCTCGGCGTCGCCGGGGGAACGCCGATTCCACCTGCGAACGCGATCATCAACCAGGGTGGCCAAAACTTTACGACCAGCGGAACCCAGATCACTCAGCCGTTGACGACTCTGCTGAAGATCAGACGGGCAAACGATCTGGCTCAAGCTGAGTTAACGGCCTCGCGCGCGAAGGCACAACTTACCGGAAACGACGTCGCCCTTGCAGTCCATCAGGTCTATTACAGGATCCTGATTGCTCAGGCACATCGTAGCGCCACTGAGGCGAGAATAAAGGCGTCGGAGGATCTCCAGGGCGAGCGCGTCGAGCAGGTGAAGTTCGGCAGTACGCTGGAACAAGACTTGATCGACAGCCGCGCGCAATCTTTGCAGGCCAAGCAAGAGCTGCTGACTACCGACCTCCAGCTGTCGGATTTAACGCTGAAGCTCAACGACTTGACAGGCCTGCCACTAACCACCGCCTTGGATCTGGACGCTGCTCTTCCTGAATTTCAGGAGACTTGTCCGCGTGAGGAGTGTGTTAGCGCAGCCATGGCCTCGCACCCGGAAATCCTTGCGGCTCGTGCTGAGGTGCAGAAAGCCGAGGCCGCTGTCCGCTTGGCGAAGACAGATATGTGGGTCCCCGATGTGGAGGCCTTCGCCCGCTACAGCTACCAGGAAAATGTCCCGTTCCTTGCGCGCAACTTCGGCACCTTCGGTGTCCACTTCGGCTATGACGTGTTCGACTCGGGTCGCAAGAATGCCATAGTTAACGAACGGAAGGCGCAGTTGTCTCAAGCAAAAGAGAACCTCGCGAGGTTGACGGATGAGGTGGAACTTGAAGTCGAAACAGCCTACAACAAGCTTGATCGGACGCATCAGATGTTGAAGGTCTCCGAAGAAGTCGTGGCTCTGCGCGACGAGTCTTACCGCGTAATGCAGCAGAGACTGTTGCAAGGGGCCGCGCTGAATTCGCAGGCGGCTAACGCAACCGCCCAACAGTTTGATGCTAAGGCGCTCCTGCTGCAGTCACAGCTGGACATCCTGCAAGCCAACGACGAACTCCTGAATGCGATTGGCCGCACACCCGAATAACTTTTCCATGTTCTCGTCGAACAGTTTGGCTGCATTGCTAATGGAGATGAAATTGCACTGACTGAGAAATGTAGAGGAGCGATGACGGCTTACTGAAACGGTATGGACAAGGATAAGAGCGCACAACATCGCGGCGTCCGTAGGGTGGCCTCCACTCACCTGCCTACGGTTTTTGGTGTCTTCGACCTGATCGGCTTTGAACGAGCAGGCTTTGAACGAACAAGCCCGGCCAATCAAGAGCGGGAAACTGCCTTGGCGATGACGCTCGGCGATCTGCAAGACGGAGTACCTCTGCTACGCATTCACTCGCAGTGCCTCACCGGTGAAGCGCTTGGATCTCTGCGCTGTGATTGCCGAGGTCAGTTGGAAGTCGCGATGTCCACCATTGCGGAAGAAGGATTCGGTCTAGTCATCTACTTGCACCAGGAGGGCCGCGGCATCGGGCTGATGGCGAAACTACAAGCCTACGCCTTACAGGACCGGGGTCTCGATACGATCGAAGCGAATGAAGCTCTGGGCTTTGACGCCGACTGCCGTGATTTCAGTCTGGCTGTGGCTGTACTGCATGAACTTAATGTAGGGCAGGTCCGCCTGATGTCCAACAACCCGCAAAAAGTTGAAGCTCTGACAAAGGGCGGAATCGAAGTCGTCGACTTAATTGCCTGCGAAGCACCGCCCAGCCCTTATGCATTGTCGTACTTGCGGACCAAGAAGAAAAAAATGGGGCATTCGCTCACGATCATGTGAACGACTGAAGTATTGGCTTTTGATCAAACTCCCTCGCGCAGAGCTCAAACTCTGTTGCTCACGATCGCCAAACCCATCGTTTAAAGACGAGCATCTTCCCGTCGTATGCCTGCGGGAGCCAAGGTAAGCACGTCCGTTTCTTCCTGATGGATCGGACGGTAGATCCCCAGCCTTCTCATCTTGGCCAGCAGGGTGGTTCGCTTCAGCCCCAATTTCGCCGCTGCGCCGCGTGGTCCACCAACGATCCAGCCCGCGCGCTCCAGCGTTTCCACGATCAGGGCACGATCGGAATCCTCCAAGGTCATCGATAATGGGGAAGCAGGCAAACGATGTTGAGTGGGGGGCATAACCTCCACTCGCCTTCTGTGCAACGGGTTTGGGAGCACACCGTCCCGCGAAAGGATAACCGCGCGCTCCACCAGGTTCTGCAACTCGCGAATGTTGCCGGGCCAGGAATACCACTGGAAGGCAGCCATGGTTTCCGGAGGAATCGAGTCGACCTGCTTTCCCATGCGGTGACTGAATTGCTTGACGAAGTGTGTCACCAGCGCGGAAATATCTGCCCGGCGCTCTCTTAACGCTGGCACAAAGATGGGAAACACGTTCAGACGATAATACAGATCACTGCGAAATTGGCCGCGAGTGACCATCTTCACCAGATCCCGATTGGTTGCCGCCACCAGCCGGAAATCCACTCTGTGCGTGCGACCGCTGCCCAGTCGCTCGAACTCCTGTTCTTGCAGCACGCGCAGCAACTTCGGCTGCAACGCCAGCGGAATGTCGCCTACTTCATCCAGAAACAGCGTCCCTTTGTCGGCCATTTCGAAGCGCCCAATTTCCTGCGCGATGGCTCCGGTGAAGGCGCCCTTTTCATGACCGAACAATTCGCTTTCGAGAAGGTCGAGCGGAATAGCCACGCAGCTAACTTTTATGAAAGCGCGTCCGCAGCGCTGGCTGGCGTTGTGAATGGCATGTGCGACGAGCTCCTTTCCTGTGCCCGTTTCCCCTTCGATCAGGACACTCGAGTCGGTGGGTGCAACCTGCTCCACCTGGTCGAGAACACATTCCAGAGCGGCGCTATTGCCGATGATCCGATCGAATCTACGTTCGGCCTGGTTCCCCGCAGGGTACATAACTGTTTCGTAATCTGCCACGAAATACTCCTTCCCAGGCATCGCAAGCGACTGCTATAACCTGTTTGCTCACATATCAAGTGCAGCTCGGACCGTCTCGAGCAACAATTGATGATCGAACGGTTTTGCGAGGAACTCGACCGCGCCTTCTCTCATCGCTTGAATCCGCATCCTGGCATTTTCGTGAGCAGTAATGAAGATGATCGGGACATCGCACTCCTCTTCTTTAAGCCTGGCCTGCAGCTCCAGCCCTGACATCTTCGGCATCCGGATGTCAGCGATCACGCATGCCGCGCGACGATGCAAATCAGATCCAAGGAATTCCTCCGCTGATCCAAAGCGCCTCGCCTCGAGCCCAGCCGACTCGACTAAGTCCTGTAGAGAGTCTTGCATCGATTCATCGTCATCGATGATGGCAATCACCTTGGACGTTTGGCCCCTGGGCATGGAGCAAACCCCATATCGTTTAGATCAAATCACCGCGACGCAAGCTTGTTTACTCCAATTGCAAAACCGGTGTAAATGGAGCAGCGGTGACCTTGCGATGAAATCGGAGTGAAATCGGCAAGTTATTGATTATTAAGTAGATATCCGAGCGGCCTTGACCACTTTGTTCGACAATTCCGGGTCGCATTGATACAGTTCTTATTCTTTATTTTTGCGCAGGGTTCCTATGCCCACCCCCTCAGAACATGTTCTCTTCGGAGCCTTTGAGCTCGACCTTAGCACGGGAGAACTGCGATCGACTGAGACGCCCGATCCTAACCATAAGGTTCTCCTCAGAGAACAGGTGTTTCAGGTCTTGCGGATGCTCGTCGAACGTGAGGGCAAGATTGTCACCCGAGAGGAAATCAAGAGCCGGCTGTGGGCCGATGATACGATCGTCGATTTCGACCAAAGCATCAACGCTACGATCAAGACCCTACGCCGCGCCCTGGGGGATTCCGCGGACAATCCTCGGTATATCGAGACGTTGGGACGGCGTGGCTATCGATTGATGCTCCCGATAGAGTACCTGGATTTGTTGCCAGTAACCCCACACGGAGAGATCACCCCGGATGCACATCCAATAAGAGAGTGGCGGAGACGGGCATTGGCCGCATGCGCACTGCTTGCGGTTGGCGCGCTCAGTCTCTGGCGCTACGAAGTCCACCGCCATCGCATCACTCTCACCCCCACCGACACAATCGTGCTGGCCGACCTCGACAACCGAACGAACGATCCTGTTTTCGACGACGCTTTGAACACTGCATTGCGCTATGAACTGGAGCAGACGCCATACCTCAACCAGTTGGGATTGGGTAAAACGTATTCCACCATGGGGCAAATGAGACTTGCGCCGACGACCAAGATCACCCAGGAGATCGCGCGCCAGATTTGTAGTAAGACCAACAGCAAGATGGTGATCTCCACGTCAATCGCCGACGCCGGTAACGGATATCACCTGGAGATCAGGGCACTCGACTGCGGATCAGGAGCGACCTTGGCTAAGGAAGGGACCGACATTAGCGCTCGCAATCAGGTAGTCCACGAGTTGGGAGCGACGGCCGCTCGCCTTCGCGGGAAGCTCGGGGAGCCGGCGGAATCGCTGGCCCGCTTCAATCAACCTCTGGAAAAAGCTACCAGCGCCTCCCTGGAAGCACTCCAGATCGGCACTGAGGGAACCAGGCTCTTCCTGACTGGCAACCCGCAGGCAGCCCTCCCCTTGTACCAGAGGGCAATCGAACTTGACCCTGAGCTTACGCTCACATACGAAGGGATTGGCGCAGCCAACGAAGCTCTCTTCCATCGCGACCTCGCGGTATCTGCATACACGCGCGCCTACCAATTGCGCGACCGGATGACGGAAAAGAACAGGCTGAATATCGAGTATATGTATTACGATTCCGTGACCGGCGAACTCGACAAGGCCTACTCGGTTCTAGTTGGGGCGCTGGAACTCTTTCCTCGCGACGTATTCTTTCATACGAATCTGGCGAACACGCTGCGTAAACTTGGCCAGCTCAAGCGCGCGGCCGACGTAGAGGATGAAACGGCGCGGCTGGAGCCAAGTCCACTCTATTTTTCCTGGGCGGCCTCTGCCAACATAAGCGCTAGCAGGTTGAATCAGGCGAGGTCATGGCTGGCTCAAGCGGATGCCCTTAAATTTGACAGCCTCCTACTGAGGGTCGATAGATTGCGGCTGGCACTCATCGATGGTGATCGGCGCACTCTCAACCGGATCTTCGATGGCAACGTGGATGGCTCCGTTCGAATCCAGGTCTACCAAGAGCAGGTTGAAACTCAGCAGGGTCGCTTTGATTCCGCAGAACGTTTACGTCTGCAGGTATCCAAGCTTTCTTCGGACCAGGAATATCTTATTTCCTGGGCCCTGGTTGCTTCGGCCCTTCAGAACGCAGAGGCGGGCAGGGTAATGCAAGCGCGCAAAATCGAGGACCAGGCGCTTCAGAGCAAATTGGATCGCAGCAACACAATGGTATTGGCTCTCGCGCTCGCGCGGTCGGGTAGAACCGACGAAGCGAACCGGCTCGCAGACGAAGTCAGCCAGGAGGCGCCACTGGACACCACTGTGCAGAGGTATCTTGTTCCCACAGTTCGCGCCGCCGGCAAGTTGCATCAGCACGACCCTCAAGCCGCCATCGATCTGCTGCGCGAAACCGTCCGGTACGATCTGGCCTTCACCCAGTCGTTCGACTTTCTCTACCCGGCCTACATCCGTGGTCTGGCCTATCTGGAGTCAGGCGATGGCCGATCGGCAGCGGGCGAGTTCCAGAAGCTGATTGACAATCCCGGCGTGTGCTGGGAATTTATCATCGGCCCACTGGCCCGGCTTCAACTCGGTCGGGCGCAGAGGATGATGGGCGATAACGCGTCTGCCCGCGAATCCTACGAAGAATTCCTTAACATTTGGAAAGACGCCGACCCCGATCTTCCCGTCTATCGGCAAGCCAAGGCCGAGTACGCCCAGCTTCAAAAAAAAATAGATAAGCAGATGCGATGACTACGGCACGTCGGAACACCGCGCTCTTGAACAAGCTGAACCTGCCGACCACATAACATATCGTCCATCGGAACATCCATCACGATCATCTGTGACAACCATCACTGACAGCGACTCCACATATAACGGACAATATCCGTGGTGCGGAACTTCCGCGGTGCGAACTGAAGATGCCGAATCCCCTTCAGGGCGATCCTGTCGGTGTTGGACAGCCTGGCTACTAACTGATAAGTAGACATGGTCCGCAAAAAAGCAATCCCGGGCAAAGCCGAAAAACCTGAAGTTTCGTAGAATTAGAGGCAAAAATCAAGCTAAGTCCTTATTCCGGAATATTTTGAAAATAAGTCCTTAGCACTCTAGATTTTGGCGCCGCAACGCCCCGTAAACGCATGATTCGACACGCAAGGGGGGGAGGGGGGTGGTAGTAAACACGCATTAATAACCAGATGGCTAACAGACGGGCACAAGAAAGAGTTTTGGATTAGGAGATTCCTGATTAAGAGAGAGGAGGACCGAAATGCCTAGGCAACCAAGGGTGATGACTCCGTGGCCTGGATCGGTAGGGTGAAATGAAAAGTTGCGCCCCCTCCATTGTTGGCGCTTGCCCACAACCGCCCGCCATGTGACTCCACAATGGAACGGCTGATGGCCAACCCCATGCCGCTGCCCTGGGGCTTGGTCGTATAGAACGCAGAAAAGATCTGATCCATCTTTTCCACTGGCAACCCCACGCCCGTGTCACTGACCGAGAACTGGATCTGACCGTCCTGCCGTTCCGACTTCAGCGTAAGCTCTCCGCCAGAGTCGTTCATGGATTCGATGGCGTTGAGCATGAGGTTCATGAACACCTGCTGCAACTGCACCCGGTCTACCATTATTTTGGAGAGTCCGGCGCAAAGGTCTGTGCACATGGCAATTGAGGATCGCTTAGCCTCACCTTCCAGCAGCGTGAGCATTTCGTGGATAATTCCGTTCACATCGACCGGCTCGCGTTGTGGAGGAGATTTCTTGTAGAACGAACGTATACGGTCGATGATCTCAGCCGCACGATTTCCATACTTATCGATTCGGGCTGCTGCCGCACGGGCCCGATCAAGATTGGGTGGTTCGTGTGACAGCCATTCAACGCAGCTGTTGGCGCTGGTAATGGCGGCGGCGATGGGCTGCTTGATCTCGTGTGCCAGCGATGCTGCTATTTCCCCCAATGTACTTACTCGATTGGTGTGTGCCAGATCCGCCTCGAGTTGTCGCAGTCTTTCCCTCTCTTGCTCGGCGGATTTTCGCTCCGTAATGTCGGTCGAGCTGCCGACGAATTGCTTCAGATCTCCAGAATCGGAAAAGATGGGATGGCCAACAGTGCGGATCCACCGCACCTTTCCGTTCGGAAGAAGAATGCGGCACTCATGATCGTAATTGGCTTTTTCCGCGATAACCCGTTCGACCTCGCCCATCCACTTAAGGCGATCGTCCGGGTGGACGCGCTCGGAATATTCTTCCCAAGTCGGCGCTCCCTGGGCTGGGTCGAAACCGTAAATCCGGTAGAACTCATCAGAAAGGTGCACCGTCCTCCGATCCGACACGCGCCAGGCCCAGCTGGCTGTGTGGGTCAGCTTCTGCGCTTCCGCAAGGTATGCTTGTTGCCGCTCCAACTCCTGGGTCAGCAGTTCTTGCTCGGTGACATCCATCGCGGTGCCGAGAAACCCCTTGAGGATTTCGCCTTCAACCACGGGGATTCCGACGCAGCGAATGTAGCGTTGCTCGCCGTCGGGACGAACAACTCGTTTTGTTACATCGCAGCCAGAGCGTTCCGCAATCATTCTTTTTATGGTGTCAGCCATAAAGTCCCGGTCTAGCGGGTGCACGGTGGCCAGGTACTGTTCAAGTGTGGGGGCTCCCTTCTGCGGATCGAGGCCGTAAATCTTGAACAACTCCTGAGACCAGTGCTGAAAAAAACCGGAGGGGTTAAAAGCCCAACTTCCCATATGAGCGAGGCGCTGCCCTTCGCTGAGATAGTTCTCACTCAGGCGCAGTTCCTCCGTTAGTCGCTCTTGCTCGGTAACATCCATCCCTGTTCCAAGGAAACCGTGGAAAGCCCCACCTTGCTTGACCGGAACCCCCACGCACCGTATGTGACGAATCTCTCCGTCAGGCCGCACAATTCGTTTTGTGAAATCGAATGCAAGATGGTCATCCAACATTTTCGCAATGCCTTGTTTCATGAAGGCACGATCTTCCGGATGTACGAGAGCCAAATATTCTTCTACCGTCGGCGGCTTGCCACCCGGATCAAGACCGTAGATCCGAAACAGTTCGGAGGACCAGTATTCGAATCCAGCTGCGCTGAAGGCCCAACTTCCCATATGGGCAACGCGCTGCCCTTCACTGATATAAAACTGGCTTCGCCGAAGCGCCTCGTCGGCGCTCTTGCGATCTTCGATGTCGGTCACGATCCCATACCACTTGACGATGTTTCCATCTTCATCCCGGAGCGGGACTCCGCGGTCCAAATGCCAGCGGTATTGCCCATCCGAGCGGCGGAAACGAGCCTCATTTTCATGAGGCTTGCCGGTAGCAATCGCTTCCATCCATTTACCTTCATGCCGCTCAAGATCATCAGGGTGAATTACCCCTTGCCACCCTGATCCGGCCGTCCGTTCCGCCGATAATCCCGAGTACTCCGCAAAGTGCCTGCTAACATATGTATTCGAGCCGTCGGGCAGAGCGCTCCACACAGTCGCCGGAATGGTGTCAATCACATCGCGAAGCTCTTTTTCACTCTTGCGAAGGGCATCCCGCTGACGCTCTAGATGGCGGAGTCGAAGGCGATAAAGTCCGGCAAGAACAGCCAAGAAGAGAAAAACGCAGAGAGAGCGAAACCATCCAGTCTGGTAGAAGGCCGGAGCAATCACGAAGTCCAGTGTCGCGCCTTGCTCGTTCCACCCGCTGTTGTCGTTGTTGGACGCGATTACGCGAAACCGATATTTGCCGGGACCAAGATCCGTATAAAAAGCTTCGCGGCGAGTGCCTGCGTCCTGCCAATCGCGATCATGCCCGTCAAGTCTGTAGCGAAACGTCACCTTTTGCGGAATGAGAAAACTCGGTGATGTGTAGCCAATTTGCAGATCACGAGTCAAAGGCGGAAGTCGAAGACCTTCTTGTGGTTTGTATTGCTTTCGATCAGCGACGACGGCCTCGACATAGACCGGCGGAACAGTCCCGCGACCGGTGAGCCGTGACGGGTCGATCATCTGAAGAACCACATTGTTTACAAACCACAGGCGTCCGTCGGGAGATTTCGCGGCCGGATTGAAAGACACGGAACCTGGTAGAGCTCCGTCCAGCGTACCGAATACTCGTGCCTGAACCATGGTGTCTGGATGAGTCCACCATCGTTGGACGTCCGGGGCTGCGATCTCGGTAAATCCACAGGGCATATTGAGCCATAGGTTTCCGTTGTCGTCCACGGCGAAGGCAGTGACGCCGTCGCAAGGAAGCCCATTTTCTTTGCCCAGGCGCTGAACTTGCCCGGCGCGGAGCATCACCAGTCCGTCACCACCAGACGCGGTCATCACTGACCCATCGGGAGCAACCACAATCTGATATGCCCACCGTTTGCCCTTCAGGTTCAAGGGAAATGTATGCGCGATACCTTCGCGGAAAAACGTCAAGTCACCTGTGAGTGTGCCCAGCCAAATTCCGCCCTTCGGGTCCGCCGCGACGGCCTTAGCCTTCGGAACTTGAGGCTCGGCGAACTCCTCGCGTACCTTGAAATCGCGGATGCGGATGAGTCTTCTTTGAGCGCCTTTGCATTCCGCCCAAATATTGCCGTCGGCATCCTCTGTGATACCGACCACCAAACCCAGTGGCTGATGATCAGGTTCCGGAATACGCCGGAAGCGCCCATCCTTGTAGATGAAGAGCGCGTCGTCAACGCCAACCCAAATGTTGCCCCGATGGTCTTCGAGGAATGAACTAACTTGCTGTCCAGGCACGCGAACTGAGGAAACGACTCCATCCCGAACAAAATCGAGCGCGCCGAGATTTGCCACCCAGACCGTCCCGTCTTTAGTGGCCATGACCGAAGCGGCACCGGTTGGTCCAAGCCCTGTGGAAGTCGGAAAGGTAGTGACCGGAAGATCCCGAAAATTGTCAATGCCATCGGACGTGGCCGCCCAGACTATACCGTCGTCGCCTTCGTACAAATCAAAGACGGTGTCGCTGGATAAGCCGTCCGCTCGTCCAAAATGGTCGACCGCTTGGCCGTGAATGCGGTAGATGCCATTCCCAAATGTTGCAATCCAGATGTTTTTATCAGAATCTTCCATGATGCGTTGGACAAAGAGTTTACTTCCGTCAAAGTTTGGCAGAACTACCGGCTTCAGAACACCATTGCGGAGTCTTTCAAGCCCAAGTCCCGGCCCCGCCGCCATAATTCCGACCAATAAGGAACCGTCGGAATCCTCAAGAAGACTTTTGATGCCGTCCTGCCCTACGTTTGTTTGAAGGTGCGGAGGGCTGTAGATCTCAGAGGCTGCACCCATTTTCCAATGGAGTAATGAGGTGTCGCCTCCTATCCAGAATCCTCCTTTTCCATCAGGGATGAATGAATTCGGGACGTTAATCGTTATACCCTCTGCCTTCCCGAAGCAGCGGATTTTCGTATCCGTTGCCTGACATAGACGTCGGTCCGGATTAGGGTAAGAAAGAGTCCACACAGATCCGTCGGAATCTCCGTAGATGGCTTGAATTCCCAAAAGATCGTAATGGGAAATCACGACATTGTCCCTGACGTGAGCGAGGTCGGTTCGAGTGGCGATCCAAAATTCTCCCGCTCGCACACTAACAGGGCGGCGAATTGGTGGAGAAGTGATCGGAGCGGACCAGGGAGTAAAGCGGACGCCGTCAAAACGCAACGCGCCACTGTTGCCGGCCACCCAGAGATACCCGTCTTTTGTTTGTGAAATCCAAAACGGAGTGTTCGGCAAAAATCCGTCTTGTATTCGCCATGCAGTATGCGCGTATTGAGTAAGGAGCTTGTTCGGATCCAATGCGTGAGCCGCGCTTAACGCGAAGCACAGCGCTAACACGCAAACTAGAAACGATCGCGGAGCGTGGAAGTCCCGGACTCTCGATGTGCACATGGCGCAAGGCAACCTCGAATCGGCATGGGCAACCATGGCTGGGGATTTTATCAAACCTGACCTCGGCCGGATGTCATGTGCGGCTGCCCGTTCTACTTTCAAATCTGGCCATCTTTTTACGCGACTCCGGGAACGCCGGTCCCTTCCTGATCGATCGGTCGCGAGATCCCCATCCTTCTCATCTTGGCCAGTAGCGTGGTTCGTTTCAGGCCGAGCTTCGCCGCTGCGCCGCGCGGTCCACCTACGATCCAGCCGGCCTGCTCAAGCGTGTCCAAAATCAACGCGCGATCCGAATCTTCCAAGGTCATTGGTGAGTGGAAAGTTCGGGCGCGATGCAGACTGGGGATCATGAGCTCTGTTTGCTTTTTGTGAAGTGGGTTCGGCAGCACGCCATCTCGCGAAAGGATAACCGCGCGCTCCACTAAGTTCTGCAACTCGCGAATGTTGCCGGGCCACAAATAAAACTGGAAGGCAGCCATGGTTTCCTGAGAAATGCCGTCGACTTGCTTCCCCATGCGGCGGCTAAACATCTTCATGAAATGCGTGACCAGAGCAGGAATGTCCTCCCGGCGATCTCGGAGCGCCGGCAGCAAGATGGGGAAGACGTTCAGACGATAATACAGGTCACTGCGAAATTGCCCGCGAGCTACCATCTTGATCAGATCCCGATTGGTTGCCGCCACCAGCCGGACATCGACTTTGTGCGTACGACCGCTGCCCAGCCGCTCGAATTCCTGCTCTTGCAGCACACGCAGCAACTTCGGCTGCAATGCAGGAGGGATGTCGCCCACTTCGTCCAAAAACAGCGTGCCCTTATCGGCCATTTCGAAGCGTCCGATCTTCTGCGTGATGGCACCGGTGAAGGCACCCTTCTCATGACCGAACAATTCGCTCTCCAGGAGATCCAGCGGAATGGCTGCGCAATTCAGCTTGATGAGGGCCCGCCCGCAGCGCTGACTGGCGTTGTGAATGGCATGTGCGATGAGCTCCTTTCCTGTACCGGTTTCCCCTTCGATGAGGACAGTCGAATTTGTGGACGCAACCTGCTCGACTTGCTCGAGAACAGATTCGAGGGCAGCGCTATTGCCGATGATCCGCTCGAACGTACGTTCGGTCTGATCCGGCACAGGGTTCATGACTGTTGCGTAATCTGCCACAGAAACCTCTACACTTACGGCTCTCCAAGCGCAATAGCCGAGGTCGCTCACATATCAAGAGCAGCTCGGACCCTTTTGAGCAACAATTGATGATCGAACGGCTTTGCGAGGAACTCAACTGCGCCTTCTCTCATCGCTCGAATTCTCATCCTGGCATCTCCATGAGCCGTGATGAAGATGATCGGAATATTGCTGTCCTCTTCTTTCAGCGTGGCCTGCAACTGAAGGCCAGACATCTTCGGCATACGGACATCAACAATCAGGCACGCAGCTCGAGTATGCAAATCGGATTCGAGGAATTCTTCCGCGGATCCGAAGCACCGTGCGACCAGCCCAGCCGCCTCCATCAGGTCGCGCAGTGAATCTTGCATGGCCTCGTCGTCATCAATGATCGCTATTAACTTTGACAGTCGGTCCACTGACATGTGGGCAGCTTAACGTCATCACTTCACTCGGAGCAATCAAACTTTAGGCTGAGCGAACCAGACTTTAGGAGATTAGATCCTTACCATCGACATTCCGGCGAGGAAAACATGGATTCACGCAAAGTTGACTATGTGTTGGACTTAAGCTTGTC
The DNA here is from genome assembly GCA_963747545.1 of uncultured Acidobacteriaceae bacterium. GTDB lineage: Bacteria > Acidobacteriota > Terriglobia > Terriglobales > Acidobacteriaceae > Acidiflorens. The sequence continues at coordinate 564,885 of CAVVFQ010000008.1, forward strand.
CGCCATTCTGACGAGCTCAGGCAAGGATTTGGCCTGCATCTTTTTCATCACCTGGCTGCGATGCATTTTGACCGTGGCTTCACTGGCACCGAGTTCTGCCGCAATTTGCTTATTGAGCATCCCGGAAACGACTAGGTTCATCACCTCGCGCTCCCGAAGGCTCAATGTGTTGTATCGCTGTCGCAGTTCAGCAGCGTCGCGCTGCTTTTCGCGGACGATGCGATCCCGAGTGAGCGACCGCTGAACCGCATCGAGCATATCCTGTTGCCTGAACGGTTTGGTGAGAAACTCAACCGCACCTGACTTCATGGCCTTGACCGACATCGGAACATCTGCATGTGCTGTGAGAAAGATGATTGGAATACTTACTTTCGCTCTTTTCAGTTCGTGCTGAAGGTCCAAGCCACTGATGCCGGGAAGTCTCACGTCAAGAATCAGGCAACTGGGACCGTCGTCATTACTGCGCGGATTAGACAAGAACTCCTGTGCTGTTCCGAAAGACTTAGAAGGCAAGCCGACAGACTCCAGCAGCTCCTGGAGAGACTCGCGCACATCGCTATCATCATCGACAATGAATACGGTTGGCACATCCTGCGTGCTCATAACGACGCGCCTCAATCAGAAGGAAAGTCAAAATCAAAATGTCGCGAGCTTCATTCTGTTGTCGCCGATCAAGCGCCGGCTGACAACGCCGGATAGATTGTATCGGATGACGCAATGCGGAAGCAGCGCAAAGCCTTGGAGTCGAGGGTGGAACTCGAGGATGTCAGCGGCCGCTGACGTCAACCGGATTTGCATGCTTGCCCGCTTTGAAACACGGTGTCGACGTAGACGGAGAGCCCGGAAGCTGAACGTGGGGCATTTACCGGTTCAGGTATGCAGTGAGCGAATGTGGCTCAGGCAACTTCCCGAACGTGATTAGGGACGAGGGTCGGCGCAGACCGGCCGTTCAGCACCGCGTCGAAATTGTCCAGCGCCAGCATGCCCATTGCCGTACGGGTCTCGATCGTGGCGCTGCCGATATGCGGCAATAGAAATGTATTCTTCAGCGAAACATATTCCGGGCGAAGTTTTGGCTCGCCTTCAAAGACGTCGAGTCCGGCGGCGGCAACACGCCCGCTCTTGAGAGCGGCGATAAGGTCGTCGTCGACCACCAATCCGCCGCGAGCCGTGTTCACGATAATGGCCCCCGGAGGCAGAAGGCTTATGGCTTTGGCGTTCAGGAAATGGTGGGTCTGAGGAGTCTCCGGGGCGTGCAGGCTCAAGAACTGGCTCACGCGAAGCATATCTGACGGGTCCTTGTGGTAGATGGCGTCGCCTGCGATTTCCGCGGGTAACTCCGACCTATCGTAATAGTGAATCTTCATTCCGAATCCTCGTGCTCGACGCGCAACGGACTGCCCCACGCGCCCCATTCCCAAAATGCCGAGAACTTTGCCACCGACTTGCCATCCCAGGAGCATGTCGGTGCCCAGCGGTTGCTTCCACGCTCCCGTTCGAACCAATTCCTGAGCCTCGTAAGCGCGCCGCGAAGCACCCAGCAAAAGCAGCATGGCGATGTCGGCGGTTGCTTCATTGTTGACACCGGGGGTGTAGGCGACCGGAATGTTCCTGCGAGCAGCGGCTTCCAGATCGATATGCTCATAACCCACCGAGAACGTGGCGACGACTTTTAAGGTGGGCGAAACTTTCTGGAAAAACCCAGAATCCAACCGGTCCGCCGGCGTGATAAACAAGGCGTCGGCGCCGTCAGCCGCGGACAGCAGTTGCTGTTGGTTAAATGGAAGCTGGTTCGGGTTTCGCCGGGCAGTGTAATCGCGGTCGATACGGTTTTCAACTTCTTTGGGATAACGGGTGGTTACCACCAGAATGGGTTTGGTCATGTTCAACATATCCTTACTATGCGCCGAACTATGCGCCGATTGCGATCCAAGGCTGCTCGGCTACATTTCAATTGCATTTCGAGAGCTGCGAGAGTCGTCGGACGGCGGCTCAGACGATTCCCACGTTTCGCTCCATCTCCTTGATCACCGTATCGAGCCTGCCGCTCAGCACCTGCTTGGCGAAACTGAGGGTGAACCCCTTGACGGTGTGGAAGGGTGAATGCGACGGCATGGCAAGCGCGAAGGGATCTACAACTGCGTCGACAACAACGGGACCATCCTTGTACGCGAGAGCTTCAGCCAGACCTTCCCGAACGTCCCCGGGTTCCTCGATACGAATCCCTTTCGCGCCCATTGCCTCAGCAACCTTGGCGAAATTTGGATTCTTGAACTCGACGCCAAACGGAATGAAGCCGGCCTCCTGTTGTTCGATATGAACGAAGTCGAACTTCTCGTTGTTGAGAATGACTTGAACCACGGGAGTTCGCCGTTCTACCTGCGTCAGGAGATCTCCGAGTCCGAGCATCGTGAAGCCTCCATCGCCGGATAACGCGATGCACTGTCTGCCGGGATATGTCAGAGCACATCCGAACGCGTTCGGTGCGGCGTTGGCCATAGACGCCCACGAGAACGAACCAAAGAGCCTCCGGTTGTTTCCACCGTAGATATGCCTCGCGAGCCAGATACAGGCTGTACCCGTGTCCGCAAAAAACATTGCGTCATCCGAAGCGAGCTCGCTTAGCGTCGCGGCGAGGAATTCAGGACGTATCGGCTTTATCCCCGGTCCCTTCTCGACATAGTGCTGCAGCAGTTTGTGGAAGGATTCCGTGTGCGCAATCTGTCTCGCAAGAAATTCTCCATCCGTCTTTTCACACACGGCGGGAAGCAATGCACTGACCGTCGACTTGATATCGCCGACGAGACCGAGATCCAGCGCAGTACGGCGGCCGATGTGCTTCGGGTTCTTGTCAATTTGAACCTTTTTCACACTGGCGCCGGGAAGAAATTCTGAGAACGGAAAATCCGTGCCCAGCATGAGTAAGAGGTCGGCTTCATGGATTGCGTTGTACGCGCCCCCATAACCCAACAGCCCGGTCATGCCAACGGCGTTAGGATTGTCATGCTCCAGCCACTGCTTCCCGCGGAAAGCATAGCCGACGGGGGCCTTCAGCTTGCGCGCCAGGTCAACCACTTCGTCGCGACCTTCTCGGCAACCGTCCCCTCCAAAGATCGCCACCGTTTTCGCTTCATCGATCATCCTCACCAATTTGTCGAAGTCGGTATCGGAAGGTCGCAGGATCGCTGGGCCTGCAATGGTGAAGTCGGTGGGCTCGTCCGGAGCAGCGGCTGACGCGATATCGCCAGGTATGGCAAGAACGGTGGGACCCCTTTCCACAACAGCCGTGACGATGGCGGTGGTGATGACCGCACGCGCCTGCTCCGGATTAACCAGCCGTGCGGTATAGAGAGAAGCCAGCTCGAAAAACTTATAGGGGTTCAGTTCCTCGAGGGCAGAGGTGTCAAGAATGCTCGACTCTACATCCCCGGCGATGGCGATAACGGGAGCTCCTTCTTTCCGCGCGTCCATCAATCCGTTGAACAAATGGACAACTCCAGGCCCCGCAGTTCCGCACACCACCACTGGGTTACCCGTGAAATAGGCCTCCGCGACCGCTGCGAATACTCCATATTCCTCATGACGAACAGGAATAAACTCGATGGCGCCATTTCGGCGCAGGGCGTCCACTATAGGATTCAGAGCGTCTCCGACGATTCCGTAACAGCGTTTGACACCAGCCTTCGCCAGCATCTCCCACAATACGTCTGCGACTTTTTTCGACATGAAAGCCTCCTGAATTCTTTTGTGGACCCAGTATCCGTACCGCGCAGTTCACTCCCACCGTTTAGGTCACGGATGGGCTAACCTTTCCACCGGGTCCATGCAATTCCGCTGCCATGAATCCGCAAGCGCAAGCGATGCTACATCTACATCGGTCGTAGCCCGGTTCCCAAGATTGCGTGACGACACAGATGACACTTGACGCAAGCGGCACAGGGATGACACTGCCGCCGGGCATGTGTAGTCGCCTCCCGAAGTTGTGATCGGGATTTCGTGAGTGTTGGCCTTTACCGTGGCTGCGATGCAGTAAATACGAGGGCCTGCCTCTTTGGTAGCACGCTTGCTCTTCAATCAACTAAAATGCCGGACAATAAGAATTTTGGCGCGCGCTTTGCAGTGACAACTTGAGGAGAGATTCCGAAGTCTGGTGATAGCGCGCATTTCGGGAGCGAAGAACGGAAGAAGAGGATATCGATGCCGAGAGAATCTTCGACGTTGCGGTTCCTGGCGCAGACGATGCTTCTTTTCTGTTGGACTGCTCTGACGGTGTGGGCAAGCGAGCCAAAAGGCTCGTCTTCTAACGGCACAAATATCTTCGCTCCCGCCTCAACCCCAGCCAAGTCAATTGCTGAGTTGTCCGCCTTTGTAGTTGTTATAACCGGAATCATTTTTGTCGTCGTTTTTGCGTTACTGGTCTATTCCGTTGTTAAGTTCCGTGGTCGAGCAGGGGACGCCGGCCGCGAGCCGGCTCAGGTGTATGGAAGCACGCAGATTGAGCTGGCTTGGACGATCATTCCAATTCTGATTGTCGTTGTCCTGTTTCTGGCGACTGCCCGAGTCATCCATGCCGTTCAGGATGCTGCAGAGCCGGCGGGCGCTCTGGACGTCATCGCGATTGGACATCAATACTGGTGGGAGTTTCGATATCCGAAACTGGGGATCGTCACTGCCAACGAACTGCACATCCCGGTGAGCGATCCCGATCATCCGACGCCAACGTTTCTGCAGTTGCTTTCGGCCGATACCGACCACAGCTTTTGGGTGCCGGAGCTTGCTGGCAAGACCGACCTCATTCCGAACCATCCCAACAAAATGTGGATGGATCCGCAACGCACAGGTATCTTTCTTGGCCAGTGTGCCCAGTACTGTGGAACACAGCACGCGAAAATGCTGCTGCGCGTTTCGGTGGATGGACCGGAGGATTTTGCCGCATGGGTTCGCTCCCAGCAGAGTCTTGCTGTCGAAGACGCAGGCGCAAGCGCAGGTAAGCGAGTGTTTGAAAGCAATGCCTGCATGAACTGTCATACGGTGGCCGGAACCGCTGCGGATGGACGCTTTGGCCCCGACCTGACGCATTTGATGAGCCGCGCCACGATTGCCGCTGGCGCCGCGAAGAACACTCATGACAATCTCCGTCTTTGGATCCAGGACCCCAGTGCAATCAAACCCGGCTCGCTCATGCCCGCCATGAAACTAAGCGATGCGGACCTGGATGCTGTCGTGAGTTACATGGAGACGCTGCGCTAGACGCTAAGGAAAAGACGCTCAGGAAAATACCTATGGTCTCGAACGCGATCACCATTCCCGGCACCCAGACAGAAACCCGGCCTTGGGTAGACGAGCTTCATCTGTGGGTGACCACGGTCGATCACAAACGGCTGGGAATTCTCTACATTCTCTCAGCTCTATTGTTTCTCGCGATCGGTGGAGTCGAGGCCCTCATCATTCGCATTCAGCTCATGCGTCCGCACAACGACTTCGTTTCACCCGAAGTCTTCAACCGTATGTTCACCATGCATGGGACAACCATGATCTTCTTCGTGGCCATGCCCGTCCTGTTTGGATTTGCGAATTACCTGGTCCCATTGATGATTGGCGCGCGGGACATGGCATTTCCGCGCCTGAACGCATTTAGCTTTTGGCTATCGTTTCTGGGTGGACTTCTTCTTTATTTCAGCTTTCTGGGAGGAAGCGGCTTGTACGGCGCCGGAAGCGCACCGGATGTGGGCTGGTGGTCGTACGCGCCATTGGGCGCACGGGCCTTCTCGCCTGGTCATAGTTCTGACTATTGGACTCTCGCTCTGCTCGTCTCCGGGTTTGGGAGCATCGGAACGGCCATCAATATCATTGCGACAATTCTGTGCTTGCGATGCCCCGGCATGAAGATCAATCGTATGCCCCTGTTGGTGTGGATGAACCTTGTGATGGCAGGAATGGTTTTGCTGGCGATTACACCTTTATCGGCCGCCCAAATCATGCTGCTCGTCGATCGGTACCTGGGCGGCCATTTCTTCGATACCCAGGCCGGCGGATCGGCGGTCCTCTGGATGCACTTCTTTTGGATCTTTGGACACCCGGAAGTCTACGTTCTGATCATTCCTTGCTTTGCTTTTATGTCGGAAATCATTCCCGTCTTTTCGCGCAAACCGATTTTCGGATATCCGGTGATGGTTGCCGCAACAGTGTGCATCGCGTTCGTGAGCATGAGCGTTTGGGCGCACCACATGTTTACGATCGGAATGAACTCCTACGCCAACAGCTTTTTCACCCTCACCACAATGGCGGTTGGCATCCCCACGGGAATCAAGATTTTTAACTGGATCGGCACGATGTGGGGCGGAAGGATCCAATTCAAGACGCCGATGCTCTTCAGCATCGCATTTCTATTCCAATTCCTCATAGCCGGTTTGACCGGCATCATGATGGCCGCCTCGCCTTTCGATTGGCAGCTTAGCCTCTCCTATTTTGTCGTCGCGCACTTTCACTATGTGATCGTGGGCGGGATTCTATTCGCGCTCTTCGCAGCGTTTTACTACTGGTATCCCAAAATGACCGGCCGAATGCTGAGCGAGCGTTTGGGCAAGTGGCATTTCTGGCTGTTCCTGATTGGCTTTCACCTGACGTTCGACGTCATGCACATTCCTGGAGTGTTGGGGATGCCGCGGCGGATCTATACCTATGAGCCCGGCCGCGGTTGGGACACCTTGAACTTCATCATTACTATCGGCGCGTTCATTCAGGCGCTCGCGATTCTCGTGTTTCTGGCAAACCTCGTAATTTCTTATTTCAAGGGAGCCAGGGCCGGTAACGACCCGTGGGACGCGTGGACCCTGGAATGGTCCATCAGTTCGCCACCCCCCGCGTATAACTTTGCGACCGTTCCAACGGTCGCCAGCCGCCGCCCTTTGTGGGACCTGAAGCATCCTGAAGACCCCGATAGCCGCTATGAGTGAAGGCGAAATCATATGAGCGCAGTCACAACTTCATTTCCGAACACAGCAGCCGAGTGGCGTTTGCCGTCTCGGGGAAAGGTGGCGATGGCCAGTCTCATCGTCGCCGAATCGGCGATCTTCACGATCTTCGTCGTCGCCTATCTCTTTTACTTAGGGAAGAGTCTGACCGGGCCGACACCGCGCCAGGTCCTTGAAACGCCGATCTTCTACACGATTTGCTTGTTGTCCAGCAGCTTGACGATTCATTTAGCGGCGAAGTGTCTGGCGCGCGGCATTGGATTCGCTTTCCTTGGATTCTGGCTGCTCACTATCGCGCTTGGTGGATTGTTCCTCTATGGCACAGGGCGGGAATGGCACCGGCTGATCTACGAACACGGCCTGACGATTTCGACCAACCTGTTCGGGACAACGTATTACTCGCTTGTCGGGCTGCACGCGTTTCACGTCACCGCAGGTCTCGTCATGCTCGTGACTGTTGCGGTGTTCGGACTTAGCGGTCGTGTGGAAGAGAAGCATTCTGGTCGCATCGACGTGCTCTCGATGTACTGGCATTTCGTCGACGCCGTATGGGTTGTGGTTTTTACCGTAGTTTACGTTCTCGGGCGCTGAGGCAGACATGGCGATCATATCGGCAACGGAGCAATCGAACGAAACCTGTCGGACTCCCCGCACGATCGAGGTGCCCGCGCCAACAGCATGGCCTTTCATCTTGGCCTTCGGGGCGACCCTCCTTTTCGCGGGGTTCGTGACCAGCATGTCGGTGAGCATTCTCGGAGCCGTCCTCGCGCTGGCGGGCTGCGTCGGATGGTTTCGCGCCGTCTTTCCGCATGAACAGGAAGAAGCTGTCGCAGTGATTCCCGAAGACATTCGCCTGACTACCGATCGCCGCGTCGTGGAACGCATTCCAGTCCTGCCGGATCAACAGCGAGCATGGCTTCCGGTCCACACATATCCTATTTCGGCAGGTGTGAAAGGGGGATTGGCGGGCAGCGTCGCGATGGCTGTACTGGCTTGCGCCTATGGCGTGCTCAAAGTTGGAAGCATCTGGTATCCCATCAATCTCCTCGCCGCGGTGCTCTATCGAGAATCCTTAGGGCTCGGGCCCGCACAGCTGTATTCATTTCATGCGGGCGCTTTCGCGATTGCCTTTGTTCTGCACGGCGTTGTGTCCATTCTTGTGGGCTTGCTCTATGGCGCGATGCTGCCCATGTTCCCACGCCGTCCCATTGTGCTTGGTGGACTCATTGCCCCGGTGCTGTGGTCAGGGCTACTGTACACAATTCTTGGACTGCTGAATCCACTGCTCGCCAGCCACATTGATTGGTTCTGGTTCGTTGCCTCGCAAGTGGCCTTTGGAATCGTGGCGGGCCTGGTAGTCATGCGCCAGACGAGCATCCCGACGCGAGAGAATGTGTCGTTTGCTCTACGGGCAGGAATCGAGGCTCCCGGACTTATTCCACCACGCGGCAGTGGAGAGGAGCGCCGATGAGCCGCATCCGGTATCTGTCTGCATTCGCCGTTCTACCGTTTGTACTGCTCTCGGCTTGCAGCGCCCCAAGTGGTCAACCTCAGAAGGGTTCGGAGCCAGTGGCACCGAATCAGGTCGTGGACTTCGGCACTCTCTACGCCCAGAACTGTTCCGCCTGCCATGGCGCGGAAGGCCGTGGAGGAGCGTCGATTGCCCTAGCCAATCCGGTATATCTCGCCATCGTCGATGAAAGCGCGATGCGCAACGTCGTCGCCAACGGGGTCCGTGGAACCTCGATGCCGGCGTTCGCGCAGAGTGCCGGAGGATTTCTGACGGACGATCAGATTAACGCGATTACGAGCGGAATCTTTTCGCATTGGAGACGCAAGGGAATTCTCGACGGAACGAATCCCCCTTCATACGCTGCAAGAACGGCGGGGGATTCTGCACGTGGCGAGATCGCTTTCGGAACATATTGCGCATCCTGCCACGGAGCTGAAGGTCGGGGTGCATCCAAAGGCAGTGCCATCAGCAACGGTTCATTTCTGGCGCTGGTCAGCGATCAAGGACTCCGCACGATTGTAATCACGGGCAGACCCGACCTGGGGGCGCCCGACTGGCGCGGGGATGTTCCCGAAAAGCCCATGTCAGACCAGGAAATCACGGATGTGGTTGCCTGGTTGGCATCGCGCCGCGTGTCGAACCCCGGGCAGCCTTATTCTGCTTCGAATGATGCGCAGCATTTGGAGAAATCAAAATGACGACTAAGCCTGTGAGTGTCCCGCCGACTGAGAGCACGCTTTCCCGGCGCGGCTTCCTCATGAAGCTCGGAATTCTGTTCAACGCATTCGCAGCCATGGTGGTTGCCGTACCGGTTGTGCGCTTTCTTCTTTCATCCGTAACTCGTGGTCAAGCGACGGGGTATCTGTCGTGGGTCAGCCTGGGCGGCGTCGCCAACTTTCCCGAAGGCCAGACGCGGATGGCTACTTTTCGCAATCCATTCGTGATGCCTACAGACGGAAAAACCGTAGACACCGCCTGCTGGGTGCGGCGCATCTCGGGCGATCAATTCCAGGTGTTTGCCATCAACTGCGCACATCTTGGTTGCCCTGTCCGTTGGTTTCCCCAATCCGGCCTCTTCATGTGTCCTTGTCATGGCGGCGCGTATTACCGCGATGGCTCACGCGCATCAGGGCCGCCGGAACGCGGGCTCTTCGAGTATCCGTACAAGATCGAGAACGGTGTGCTCACGATCAATGCTGGACAGTTGCCAACGCCCGGCGACCCAGTAGCAAGCCTGTCATCGGAGAAGGCGCCATGCGCGTGATCAAGAAGATCGGCGAGTGGTTAGACCACCGTTTGCAACTCGCGGCACCCATTCGCGAGGCCGCGGAGCATCCAGTGCCGCGAAATACGGCGAGCTGGTTCTACGTCTTCGGCAGCGCCGCGCTCACAGTCTTTCTCCTGCAACTGGTGACCGGAATTCTGCTGGCACTTATTTATGTGCCCTCCGCGGGCGAAGCATGGAGCAGCCTGCAGGCCCTGAATCATCAGGTTGCACTTGGCTGGTTCATCCGGGCGATGCACGGATGGGGCTCCAACTTCATGGTCGCCATTGTCCTGATTCATATGGTGCAGGTATTTCTCTTCGGAGCCTACAAATTTCCCCGCGAACTAACCTGGATCATTGGAGTCTTTCTGTTGTTGATGACTCTTGGCATGGCATTCAGCGGTCAGGTCTTGCGCTTCGATCAGGATGCCTACTGGGGGCTGGGAATCGGAGCGTCGATTGCCAGCCGCGTTCCCATTCTCGGTCCCTTTATTGTGAAGCTAATGCTGGGCGGCCCGATCATTGCAGGCGCAACTCTCTCCCGGTTTTTTGCTTTGCACGTATTCGTGATTCCCGGACTGCTGATCGGGTTCGTCAGCCTCCATGTCTTGATGGTGTTGAAGCTGGGCATCAACGAATGGCCGATGCCGGGACGCATCGTAAAGCGGGCGACCTACGAGACCCAATACCACGCGTTAACCACGAGCGACGGCGAACCCTTCGTCCCCTATGCAATTTGGAAAGACATGTTCTTTGCGGCGTTCATCATCCTGGCCGTTGCCGCGTGCGCGTACTACCTGGGCCCGTTCGGGCCCACCGGGCAGCCCGATCCGACAATCATCCAGACTGCGCCCAAGCCCGATTATTTTTTCCTGTGGCTTTATGCGCTACTCTCACTTCTTCCTCCATCGCTTGAAACGCCATTTCTTCTCATCGGACCAGTCTTGGTGATTATTGGCTTGCTTCTTCTGCCCTTTCTTTCCGGAGAAGGAGAAAAAAGCTGGAAGCGCCGGCCGATTGCGGTTATCACCGTGCTGATGATCGCCATCACGCTCGGCACCTTTACGCGCATGGCTCAGTTCACGCCCTGGAGTCCGCATATGAACGCCTGGAGCGGCGATCCGGTACCCGACCGATATATACATGGAACGACCGCCCTCGAGCGGCAGGGTGCGCTCGTGTTTCAGGTCAAGCAGTGCCGCAACTGCCACTCCCTCGGCAATACGGGAGGACAAAGAGGGCCTGCTTTGGATAGCGTCGCGGTGCGGCTCACGCACGACCAGCTCATCCGGCAGGTGATCCAGGGCGGCGGCAACATGCCTGCGTATGGAAACAACTTGAGTCCGGCAGAGACCACGGCGCTTGTCGCATTCCTTGAAACCCTCCATCCGGCCACACAAAATCCGGCACGTGATGCGGCACTGGACCTCGCGCTTAGCGAAAACAAACCGAAGTCGGCGACTCAACCCTAAGGCACGAAGCCATGCCACACACTCATCACGCCTCGGTCGAGTCATTTTTGGTTTCTGCGAGTTTAATTCTCGTCGCCCTTGTATACATCCGTGGATGGCTTGACCTTCGCAGGCTTAACCTCGACAGCGTTCGGGCCTGGCGTGGCGCCGGTTTTATGCTCGGCCTGTTCCTCATCTGGCTGGCGATCGCGTCGCCGCTGAGTGCGCTCGATCACGAAATGCTGACGGCGCACATGGTTCAACACCTTCTGCTCATGACGTTTGCCGCTCCCTTGATCTTGCTGGGCGCACCTGTCAAGACATTGCTTTACAGGCCGCCGCATCGGTTGGCGCAAGTAATGGGTCGGCTGTCCCATTCAGCGGGAGTGCGCCACGTGCTGAGCGCGCTGACCCATCCTGTAATTTGCTGGCTGGCAGCCGCCTGCACGCTTGTCGCATGGCATATCCCTGCGCTATTTGTGCTCGGATTGCGATCGCAAACGTGGCACGGAATTGAGCAAGCATCGTTTCTCGCGACCGGACTTTTGTTTTGGAGTCCGGTTGTCCAACCATCGCCACACAACTTGAAATGGCCAGACTCGTCGATACTCTTGTATCTATTCCTCGCTACCTTGCCGTGCGATATTCTCTCCGGATTTCTGGTCTTTTGCGACCGGGTGGTTTACCCGATATTTTTGTCTTCGCCCCGCTCCTTCGGTCTATCTGCTCTAGAAGACCAACAATGCGCCGGTGCGTTGATGTGGACTTGCGTCACTATCGTTTACTTAATCGCCGGGGCAGTCTTCACCACGCGTTTACTCTCACCCCATCGATCGCCCCACCGATCGGAAGAGTCCGTGGCTGGATTTGTTGCGCGAACACTTCCGCCGGGGAATGTGTCTTCCAACCCAACCCTCCACCTACTCGATGCTGGCTTGACGGCGCCCGCCGCCATGGGCTATAACGATCTTCCCCAGCTGCCTGGACGCGCATGCTTATCCACTGCAATCGCGGCTTCACCTGACGGTAGATCCCTCGACGCCGGTCGGTCGTGTCGCGAATCCCTTTTCCAACGCCGCTCATCATAGGTGCATGCTTATCTGCACCAGGAAGGAAGCCATGCATTCTCAGCGTCGAATCAAGCCCATCTTTTTGAGCTTCGTGGCGGCCATCGTCGCCGTAGGAATCTCCGTCCGCGGCGATGTGTCCAAGCCAGCGCAACCAAAGCAAGCGTCGTTCCAGGTAAGAAATGAATTCAAGGTGCAAGTACCAAAGGGAGCCAGGACGGTGCGCATGTGGTTCAGCGTTCCGCAGGAAGACGCCGCGTCTGTGATTCGTGAATTCAGTGTCGCGGCCGATTTTCCGGTCCACTATTACCGGGACGATTGGGGAAATCGCGTAGGGTATGCGGAAGTCAACGCGCCCGCTGAAGGCCCGATCACCATCCGCGAAGCGTTTGGACTGACTCGCACCGAGATTCGCAACGACATCGACGCAACCAGGACCCGTCCGCTGACCGATCAGGAACGGGTTGCGCTCTTCGCCTATCTCCAACCTTCAAGCCACGTCATCGTCAACGACCAGATTAAGTCCCTTTCCGCTTCAATTGTCGGAGGCGAAACCAACCCCATTCTCGCCGCTCGAAAGATTTACAACTGGACGCTCGACAACGTGGATTACTGGGTGAAGGACCCCGACCACCTGAAGGCCTCCTCGGTGGGCAGCACGGAATATTGCCTGCGGACAAAAACCGGAAACTGCACGGATTTTCATTCGCTTTTTGCATCGCTGTCCATGGCGGCCGGCATTCCCACTCGCATGGTCTACGGTTCGCTGCTGAAGCCCACCTTGAATGGCATCCAAATCGACGGAAGCTATCACTGCTGGATCCAGTTCTTCGCGCCCAACTACGGCTGGCTCCCTCTCGACGTTTCCCTCGCGAATATCTACGGCAAGGAGTTCCCGCTCACAGATAAGAATAAGGACCTCGTGGAGCGGACCACGGCGACCGGTTATAAGGGTATCGATCGAAGCAAAGTGGATTATTATTTCGGGAACCTCGATGAGAGGCGCGTAACCTGGTCGATGGGGCGCGACCTGATCCTGCAACCTCCGCAGAATGATGGGCCGGTGAATGCGCTTACGAAAATCTACGTCGAAGTGGACGGCAAACAATCCGCGGATTGGACGCGCGAATTCACGTATGCGGAGATAACGAAATAGTCGCTGGACGTTGGCGAACGACCATCGACCAACGGCAAAGCTTTGAGAGGAGATCACACGTGGAACTTTGGAAACCTGATCCCACTTTTTACCCTTCACCGAAAATGGCGATGAAGGCGCCCCCGGAAAAGCTGGCATTTGTGGCTATGCTCAACGCCGAAAATAACGGACGTCCCGATGCTCTGGGTGTCGTCGATGTGGACCCCGCGTCCAAGACTTACGCCAGTCTTGTGGGCCGCGTGGATATGCCCAACCCCGGCGACGAATTGCACCACTTCGGTTGGAACGCTTGCAGCGCGTGCCTCTGCCCGTACATGCCGCATCCACACACCGAGCGCCGCTACTTGATCGTGCCCGGCATCAAGTCCTCGCGAATTCATATTGTGGATACGAAGCCCGACCCGCGAAAGCCGAAGATCATCAAGGTAATCGAAGCCAACGTCCTCGCGGAACGTGCCGGCTACAGCCGGCCGCACACAGTGCATTGCGGACCTGAGGGGATCTTCTGCAGCGCGCTCGGCTCCGCTACCGGAGACGGGCCAGGCGGAATTTTCGTCATGGATCCGGACAGCTTTGAGATTTTGGGGAAATGGGAAATCGACCGCGGGCCGCAATTTCTTGCCTACGACTTCTGGTGGCATTTGGGCTTTGACACCATGATTTCCAGCGAGTGGGGAACGCCCAACATGGTGGAAAAAGGAGTGAACCCGGAAATTCTGTTGAAGGGTGGCTACGGCCACGCGCTGCACGTGTGGGACCTGCGCAAGCGCCGTCACCTTCAAACATTGGATTTGGGCGCCGAGTACCAAATGGCTCTGGAGCTTCGTCCCGCCCACGATCCCAGCCGCGCCTACGGATTTCTAGGCGTAGTGGTCTCGCTGAAAGATTTGTCCGCTTCCATTTGGGTTTGGCATCGCGACAATGGAAAATGGGGCGTCACGAAAGTGATCGACATTCCCGCCGAGCCCGCCGATCCGGAAAAGCTGCCACCGTTGCTCAAAGGATTCAAGGCCGTGCCGCCACTGATCACCGACATCAATCTGTCGCTCGACGACCGCTTCCTTTATGTTTCCTGCTGGGCAACCGGAGAATTTCTGCAATACGACGTGTCCGACCCTTTTCATCCGAAGAAGACAGGTTCCGTGCATCTGGGTGGTATAGTGCGCCGCGCCGGACATCCGAAGAATCCCCGCACGCCGTTGAACGGTGGCCCGCAAATGGTGGAGGTGAGCCGCGATGGCCGTCGGGTTTATTTCACAAACTCGCTGTATGCACCGTGGGACGCGCAGTTCTATCCGGACGGAATTAAGAGCTGGATGGTGAAGCTCGACGCCAAGCCCGACGGCGGCATGGAGATCGACCCAAAATTCTTTCTTGAATTCGGCGATCTCCGCGGCCATCAGGTCCGTCTGGAGGGTGGCGACGCCTCGTCAGACTCTTACTGCTACTCATGAACCATTTTCCGCTCTGGCCCTGGGCTGCGCTATTTCTGCTCGGGGCCTACCACGGCCTCAATCCAGGCATGGGCTGGCTCTTTGCTGTCGCTCTTGGAATGCAAAAGAAGAGCGCCGCTGCAGTATGGCAATCGCTCGTGCCGATTGCCGCGGGACATTTCGTAGCCATCGGACTCGTCGTAGCCGCAGCCGCGATTGCTGGCGCAGTGCTGCCCTTGCGTTACGTCAAGATCGCCGCCGCTTGCGTTCTTCTTGCCTTTGGACTTTTTCCGTTGATACGGAAAAGCCATCCCCGTTGGGGAGGAATGCAAATCGGTTTTCGCGATCTCTGCATCTGGTCCTTCCTGATGGCTTCCGCTCACGGTGCCGGCTTTATGCTGCTGCCCATCTTGCTGAAGATGTCAGCGCTCCACGCGGCCGACGGCGATTCTGCCCACCACCTCCACGCGCTCGGTTTTGCCAGACCCTGGCCCGCGTCCATCGCCCTGCTTGTCCACACGCTCGGATATCTCCTCGTCACCGGGCTGATCGCCTTCGTCGTCTATGAGAAGCTCGGGCTCGAAGTTCTGCGAAAAACCTGGGTGAATCTGGACCTGATCTGGGCCGTTGCGCTCATCGCCACCGCTGGCTTTACCCTGCTGATTCCCACGTAGAACAATTCCGTGAGCGAGCCGCTCCTTTATTAGCCGGCGCTCAGGCGTCAAGCTGGTTGTCTGGTGGAAATGGAGGGCTGCCATGGTTTCTGCTTTCGCTAGGCGGCCACGAATTGCTGCCCGCCGTCAATGTCGTAGGTCGCGCCCGTGAGAGCCGTATTGATCATAATGTGTACCGCGAGCGCGCCAACGTCAGCCGGTCCGACGACTCGCCGGATGGGAAGCGTGGCGCGAAGATGTTTGCGGCGGTTTTCGAGTTCATCGCCGAGCAGCGTTGCGGACAACGGAGTGTCAACGAAACCCGCGGCAATAAGGTTGACTCGGACGGGCGCGAGCGCGAGCGCCAGGCTGGCGGTAAGGGCCGGGAGCGCGGCGGTGACGGCCGGCACCATGCCCAGTCCAATGCTTGGGCGGCGTGCGCCGGTCCCGCCCATGAACACAAGAGTGCCTCCGGGTCTCACTTTGTGGGCGGCGTTGCGGGCGACCTGAAGCATCAGCAAGGGGTGCCCGTCGAGGTCGCGGCGCGCCTGCTCCAAGTCCATCTCAAGCAAGGGGCCATAGTGCGGCCCGGCGGCGGTCACCATCACGTGGTCGATGGTGCCTGGCAGGTCAAGGAAGAAGCGTTCGAGAGCAGAGGAGTCCGTGGCGTCGAACGCCGCAGTGCTCAGTGCGCCGAGCTCGTTTGCGGCACGCTGGAGAGGTTCAAGATTCCGGCCAGTGAGGATGACCTTTGCCCCCTCAGTGCGTGCTCGTCGCGCGGTTTCGAGCCCGATGCCGGCGCTGCCGCCGATCACGACCACAGTTTGCCCCAGAAGTTCCGGTTCGCGCCGGAAAGTAGCGGCGTCGCTTGCGGTGCTCATGATTGCTCCGATCGGCAACTAAAATTACTCTTGCTTCGAGGCGTTACTCTCATTGCGGCAGTTCTTTGCCGGCCTGCTCCGCGCCCTTCAGAAATGCGCTGGATCCGCCTCACTCTTCGGGTCCCACCACTTCATTTCATTGACTTCCTCGGGGGTGATCTGAGGCAAGTGCCGGATGAACAAAACCAGGCGCCAGGTTTGCGGGACAGTGTGCGTTCCGCTGAAGGCTGGCATGCCGCTCAAACGAACTCCATTTTCAATTGTGTAGTAGAGCTCGCCATCGCTCTTGTTCTGCGTCCCGGCTGCACGTAGATCGGGCGGTTTCGGATAGAGGCCCTTGCCGAATACCGTCTGGCCCGCTCCGTCATTCGAATGGCACGGGGAGCAATGATAGGCGAAATGCTCCATGCCTCCCCGAATATTCTCCGTTGAAGGCACGATGGGATTGCGAAGTTGGCGATACGCGGATGGCACGGCCAATTCGCGTGCCGTTGTGGCCGCGAACTCCTCAATCGCTGATGGTGTCGCAAGTGCGCTGAAGCCTCGTCGCACGAGATGCAGTCCGTATCCCGCGGCTGCAACCGCAAGAGCACACAGAATCAGCAAAACTGCTTTCCAGGGTTTCATGTCTACCTCTCCCGCAGTGATCGGAAGCCCGCGAGAACCTCTTCCGAAAACAGTTGCGGCTGTTCCCAGGCCGCATAATGCCCGCCTTTGTCGACCTTGTTGTAATAAATGAGTTTGTGATATGCCCGCTCCGTCCAACTTCGCGGAGCCGAATAGTTTTCGCCGGGAAAGACGCTCACCGCAGCCGGCATCGAGACATTCGCCGCGTTATAAAGATTGAGGTGAAGTTCCCAATAGAAACGAGCCGCGGAAATCGCCGTGTTCGTCAACCAATAGAGTGTGAAGTCGTCGAGTACATCGTCTCGTGTCAGGTCACCAGCAGAGTATCCATTAACCGCGCGTCCGAGCACCGCCGAGGTGATCGGCGCCGCCGGCTGTCCATAACCGTCACCATGGTCAAACAGCCAGGCTGCCAGGCAGACGGGCGAATCCGCCAATCCGTACAGCGTTTGCGGGCGAGTCGCCATCATCTGTGCATAGGCACGTTTCTTCGCAAATAGATTGGTCAGTTGCTCGTAAGCATGTCTTTCGTCGGCGGACAGGCCGAATGGGGGAGGGTCGCCACACTGGAGCGCCTTCGCAATGTCGGATGGAATAGTCCCAGGGAAATTGGTGTGAATCCCAAGCAATTCCGGAGGTGCGTGTTTGGCCATCATAGTGCAGACGCCCGCGCCCAAATCGCCGCCTTGCGCCACGAACTTCGTGTACCCAAGGCGCTTCATCAGCACTACCCAGGCGCTTGCAGTGCGCTCCGGACCCCAGCCGGAAGTGGTGGGTCTTGCTGAAAACCCGAACCCCGGCAGCGACGGAATCACCAGATGGAAAGCATCCGATGCGCTTCCGCCATGTGCCGTAGGATTGGTAAGTGGATCGATAATCTTCAGTTGCTCGATGACCGAGCCGGGCCATCCGTGCGTGACGATCATCGGCAACGCATTTTCATGTTTCGAACGAACGTGAATGAAATGAATGTCCAGTCCATCGATCTCGGTGATGAACTGCGGCAGGGCGTTCAGTTTCGCCTCGCACTTGCGCCAGTCATAACCTGTCGCCCAATAGCGTGCGAGTTCCTGCATCGTCGCCAGCGGCACGCCTTGTGATTCATCCGTGACCGTTTCCCGATCCGGCCACCTTGTCGCGTTAATGCGCCTGCGCAATTCGGCAAGCTCCGCCTCTGGAACATTCACGTTAAACGAACGAATATCGGAGTTCGTCCCGGCCGTCTGTTGTGCGATCCCAACGATGCCATCGGTCATAGATTTCTCTCCCCTGCAAAAACCGTGAGTATCTAACAAACCCGCGGAAACGGTTGCCGCTGCCACGCTGCAAAAGCGGCGGCGAGTGAATGCGAGCGTTGTTGATGCACGAGCGGTCTCACCGGGAACATCGGCATCAGCTGCCTGCTTGCTGTTTTGTGGTGTGGCGCTGGTTTGTGCCATAGCGGTCCCCTCACTTAGTCGCTTAGGATTTCTTGCCTTGTTCCGCAGTTGATTTGTGCGCAATCACGTCGTAGTCGCATGTATGCCGTGGAGCCGGCCCTGGTGGCGCGGCTGCACGATCATGCTTCACCTCTAATCTTGCCGGACGAAGTCTCGTTCGGATAGTTGAAGAAGAGCTGATTGCCGTCGAGATCATCGACCACCAGGAGCCGGTAGCCCCACAAACCCTCCTTGACCGGAACGCCCTTGGCCTCGAGTTCCGAGCGCAGCGCGTCCAACGCGGCGACCGCGGCCTCGCGCGTCTGCGGCTCGACGTTCAGGGAAATGAACATCAGCCCCTTGCCAATCTTCTCCGGCCACGTGTCGGCCAGGATAAGCGCGCAGCCCTGCCGCTCGACCTGCGCGACGTACGCTCTGCCGTCCTCGTCGTAGCGCCAGGGGCTCGTGAAGCCAAGCCGGTTAACGTAAAAGAGAAGTGAGGCATCAACATCCGTTACGTGTAGAACGGGGCGCGCGAACCAGCCTGTCATAGCCTACATATCCTCAGGTAAAGATAGATTCTTCCCAAATCAGTTTCAAAAACAAGGTGTCACCGTTATGACTTAGCCGCGTTTTGTGGGAACACCGGGGGAAACCTGGGCCCCGAGTGTCCGTTCTCGAATTTTTGGCTTGTGCTGCAGTTGATTTGTGTGCGGTTATGCCTCATTCCTTTTGCTGTGGTTCTGACCCTCAGTGCGCGTAACGCGTGAAGACAAAGTCTCGCGCTTTAACCGGCACGTGGCAGGGGAAGCAGGTATTGAGCTTCGCCTCGTGGTCAGGTTTGCCGTCTTTGAATTGAGCAAACCCCCAGCCACCCGTCGCAGCGTATTTTACTGAGTCCTTGACCATAAACTGAACGTTAATCGGGGGCCCGGCAACGAAAGACTGCGCACGGCCAAAGACTTTATTGTTTTCCTCAGACGCGACATAGCTCCAGGCGAGCCGGGCAATGATTGTGCCGTCCGGGAACGGAAGCTTGCCTTCCCGGTAGGCCGCGATCGCTACCTCGTTGCCCAGAACGGCGCGCAAATCGTTGTTGTCGCCTGCCTCGTGGGCCACGGAGATCAACTTCCAGTCACGGTATCCAGGGGGAATTGTGATTCCGAAGATCGGGGCGGCCTCTCCATCGGACTGTCCAGATGCGTGCGCCGCGTAGGCGGCAATGCCAGCCAGGGTTGCTATCGCAAGCAGCAAGAAAGCGATCCGTTTCATAGCGTTTCTCCTGTCAGAAAATCTCGCGCACTAGCGCTGGCCCTCTGCAGTCACACGTTCTAAGCGCTGCGCGTCAGCCGAAGTGGGCGGCCACCTTCGGGAATGAAATCGTCGCACGGATCGACGACATACGGATCGATGACGAGTGCAGTGATCTCGCTGTCAAACTTCACTGCATTTGTCATGGGAGATACTCCTTGCTCAAATCAACTATCGACGTTCCGATGAAAGGCAGGGCGTCCAGGATGCGGAGAGCTATGTTAGCAAAACTCTGGTTGGGTATCCAGACCCAGCCCTGACAGCTCGCATCGGCTGCTGGTAAAATCTCGATCCGTGTCGGCGTGCGAGCGATTTCATGAGCACACACCTGATGAAGGCGTTACGTTTTGCTGAGTTTGGACCGCCGTCGGTCTTGCGAATCGAGGGAGTTCCGACTCCAGAAGCGGGCGAGGGCGAAGCGCTCATTCGCGTGAAGGCGGCAGCGATCAACCCCAGCGATATCGGGAATGTCGCGGGACGCTTCAAGAAAACAACTCTCCCGCGGACTCCCGGCCGGGACTTTGCCGGCGTTGTTGTGGAAGGGAAGCACCACCAAGGCGAAGAGGTCTGGGGTAGTGCTCCGAATCTCGGTATCGTCCGTGATGGATCTCACGCTGAGTATGTCGTTGTCCCAGTGGAGACGCTGTCGCTCAAACCAAAGTCGCTGACTATCGCGCAAGCGGCAGCGATCGGAGTTCCCTACATTACAGCGTGGGCATCTGTAGTGGATGCAGCTCAAATCCAGGCTGGTGAAATCATTCTGATCGTTGGCGCCGCGGGCGCTGTGGGACAGGCAGCCACGCAGATTGCGAATTGGAAGCAAGCGCGCGTGATTGGCGCAGATACCGCATCCGATCCCATTCCCGGCGCCGAGTCGGTCGTCGATACTAAGAGCGAAGACCTTCGTGAAAGAGTCCTGAAATTGACTGCCGGAAAAGGCGTTGATGCTGTTCTCGACACCGTGGGCGGCCCGATGTTCGAGCCCGCGCTGCGATCACTCGGGTATGGTGGGCGACATGTGGCTATCTCAAGCAGGGGAGATTCGCGCGTCACTTTCAATCTCGTCGACTTTTATCACAACTTCTCCCGGCTGCTTGGCGTCGACAGCTATGGACTGACGCCGCAACAGGTAGGGGAGATCGCCGGCAAGCTCCGCCCTGGCTTTGAAACGGGGATTTTAAAACTGCCAGAGATTGAGATCGTTCCGTTTGAGAAAGCTGTGGATGCATACAGCCGCATGGCTGCCGGGCAGACGAAAACAAAGCAGGTCCTCGGTTTCTGATTTCGGGGAATAGCGCGAGCTAACGCGTACGCTATCTGTACCGGATGTCGACCGAGTCGAGGAAATGGGCCAGACTGGCGGCAACGTTGCGAACCGAGTCGGCATCTTGCCGTTTGGCCGCTTGCTCCAGTTGGTCACCGATCTCGCTTATGCGCGGGAACCCAAACGAGGTGCCCGTCCCCTTCATGTTGTGAGCAAGCGAGCGAATGGAATCGAAGTCTGCGCGGGCCAGCGCCGCCGTGATTACCGGCGAGTTCCGTCGAATGTTATTGAGAAATTTCGGTACGATCGCCGAGAGTTCTTCGTCGACCACGACTTCGAGTTTCGCCGCTGAAGGCGCTTCGGGGCGTGCATGCGCGTGTCTGGCGATCGCTTCCAAAAGAGTCGCCTTGCGGATCGGCTTGGCCAGGTGCATGGTGAAGCCGGCAGCCAGGCTTTTTTCGACCGCATCGTTGAAGGCATCGGCGGTCAATGCCAACACGGGCAACGCAGGAAGCTTCTGAGCCCGCTCGTATTCCCGGAAGGCTCGCACCACCGCATATCCGTCCATGACAGGCATGTGGACATCGATCAGCGCAAGATCATACTCGCCGCTCTGGAGACTTTTCAGGGCGGAAGCGCCGTCCTCCACGAAGTCGAGCGTGTAAGGCAACTTACTCAGATATGCGCGAATCACGGAACGGTTATCGTCGGAATCATCCGCCGCCAGGATGCGCAAGGCTCCGACCGGCACAGCAGTAACTTCAGCCGGGGTTGAATTCTGCGCAACCGGTGCGGCCGCGACCGCAAACTCAGCCGTAAAGTAAAAAGTACTGCCAATTCCAACCGTACTTTCCACCCAGATCCGGCCGCCCATGGCCTCGACCAGCTTCTTGCAGATGGTCAATCCCAGCCCCGTGCCACCGTATTTGCGGGTTGTCGAAGAATCAGCCTGGACGAAGCTCTCGAAGATCTTTGGCAACTGCTCTTTTGGAATACCGATCCCGGTATCTGACACGGCAAAAATCAGTGAGCTGGGCCCGCGACCGTCGGGGTTGAGCGCGACCCGCAGTGCGAGCCCGCCCCTCTCGGTAAACTTCGTCGAATTGCGGAGGAGATTGATCAACACCTGTCGGAGCCGCATCGGATCTCCACTCAGCCAGGAAGGCACCTCTGGCATAACTTCGTGCTCGATGCTCAAACCCTTCTCGGCGGCCCGAATGCCAACCAGTTCGACCGCTTCTGAGACAACGTCGCGCAGCCGGAAGGGCACCGCTTCGAGCGACAACTGGCCCGCCTCAATTTTCGACGTGTCCAGAACGTCGTTCAGCAGATCAAGAAGATTGCTGGTGGCTCGCTGGACAATATCTACGCAGCGCCGCTGTTCTGTAGTAAGTGAAGTCTCCGCCAGGACATCGGCCATGCCGAGAATGGCGTTCATGGGAGTGCGGATTTCATGGCTCATCGTAGCCAGGAAATCGCTCTTGGCTTGCGTGGCGCGCTGCACCTCACGATTCAGCCGGGCGATGACGTCATATTGCAGCGCCGTTTCGTGCGCGTACTGAAGAACCTGCTGCCGCTCGCGGTAAAGAATGTCTGCTGCCTCGATCAAAAGGAACGGTCGTCCGGTTATCTTGAGAGCCCAAGCCTGCAGGTGCATCTCACCGCCGCCGGCGAGTGCTTCAGACCAGAGGTCGGAACAGGCTCGACTTTGACCAACTCTTTGCCAAGACTCTCTCGCTTCGGGGAGAAATGCCTCCAGTAGGGGAAAACGTTCGACAAGATCCACTTCAGGATTGGTTTCAATGCCGGGCAAGAGATCGCCAAGCCATTCGGGTGGAGTCGAAAATAGACGAAATGAGTCGCCGGGCAGCACCTCAAAGGCGGCCACCTGCATCGACGCGAGCAGAAGGGCGGCTACATCGTTTACGGAATGGTCAGCTTGCAACGGCGTCGGCGGTGGAGTCATCGACATGTAGCTCCTGCATCATCGCGTCCGTCAGGGTACGGAATAGTCCCTCGACAGCAGTGCCGGTCTTCGCGCTGGTTTCGACCACGGTCCAGCCGCGCGCGACCAGGGCATCGAGATCAGCCGGCTGGATTTCCCAGGATTCGCGCAGGTCGGCCTTGTTGACCACGCACACAAACGGGACGTTTCCCACAGCGTCACTGACGCGCGCGTGGAGATCGATGGCAACTGCGAGCGTATTTCGCCGCAGCCCGTCCATGACCAGAATATAGCCCGCGGCACCCTTCAGGTTGGCGGGGCGCACCGTGGTTAATGCGTCTTCTCCGGCCAGGTCCCAGAGGATCAGAGTTATTTCTCCGGCGGGGTGTTGCATTACCTTCTTGTCGATTTTCACGCCCACGGTGGTCTGGTATTTCTCGGAAAAAATGCTGTGGACGAAACGGGAAACCAAGCTGGTCTTGCCTACTCCAAAAGCTCCCACCATGCAGATTTTCTTCTTGATCACCGCGAAGCCTCGTTCTCGGTGATCACACGGAAGGTAACGCGGCGATTGAGCTCGGTGAGGTACGCGCTCGCGCGCCGCACCGGCTGCCGCGAACCGAAAGCGACTATCCGCAACATCTCCGCGCTCACGCCACGGCTTACCAGAGCCTTCATCACGACTTCTGCACGCTTCTGGCTTAATGTGTCATTCTTGGCTTCGTCTCCGGTTGGATCGGTGTGACCTTGCAGTTCAATGGCGAATTTCTGCCCCAGAATAGCCGCGTCATTTTGCAGCTTGAAGATATGCACCTCGATGTCATCGAGCTTCGCCAGCTGTTCCGCCGAAAGCTGAGCCGAGTTCAGCGGAAACCGCAGGACCGCTTGTTCAAGAGCGCTTTTCTCCGCCAGAAATTCCCGGGAAAGCGTGAACGTGGCATCGAGAGATACGTAGGGTTCCCAGCGAGTAGCCACCTTCCTAGGATCGATGCCGGAAGCAAGAATGAGTTTGTCAGGGTCGGTGGAGAGCGGATCACGCAGACCCACCAGCTGATATTTTCCCCAGGAACTCTCCGCGCCTGTCAGGACGATTCCGGGCTCTTTCCGCAACTGCCCCACTAGGTGATCCCATCGCCGATGGGCCCGCGCGCTGAAGAAGATCAAAAGCCCGATCGCCACCAGCAGCGCGGCCGCGAATGCTATAAAAAAAGATCTGGAGCGCTTCGTGGACTTCTGAGCCTGCCGGCCTAGTAAGCAGCTTTCGAGCAGCGGACGTGTTTGAGCAAACGCGGTTGCATCTCCATTGAAAGAAGACAGCAACGAACCGTATTCCGCCTCGACCCGTTCCAGCTTGCGCTGTAACAGATCGCGCAGTTCCGGAGGCGGCGTGCCACTGACCACCGCGGCCAGTATTACTTTCGGCCCATGCTGCACCCACAAATTGACCTCTCCCAACTCAATGGTTTCGATCTCATGGCCGCTGGTTCCCGTAAAGGAGTCTCGGACGAAGTCCTGAATCGCCGTCAACATTCCGGAGACCAGGTCAGAGTCCTGAATAACCTGGTCCGCTCGGGCCACGTGCTGCAGCAATAGTCCAGTCTCACGGTGAATCAGGAAGACCTGCTCAACACGGTAGCGCAGGCTGCGCGTCAGTACGATCTCGCCAAAGCTCCGGCCGGTGCGCAGCGCCTCGATTCTCCACTTGAAGGCTTCCAGAGAAACGCTGCGTTCCAGTGTCTGATTGATCGAATCGACCAGACCCCGCAGGGCATGGGCCACGGACTTGCGAACCGCTTCGCCAATGACAGGGAAGAGAGTGTCGGCCAGAACGGCCGGATCGCGGGCGACCGAGATCCGTACTGCCTCCTCAATCATGGGATTGAGTGCCTGTTGCAGCGAACGGTCTCGCCGAGCGCGTAAAGCGATGGCTTCAGCGACGATCTGGCTTAGGTCTTCGGTGCGCAACTGCCGATCATCCAGCCGTCGCTGGAGTTCTTCCAGACGCGCCTGTTCCGGGCCGACAAGAAGTTCCCGCAGCCGAGCGTAATCGCCGCCGGAGCCGCCGCCGTTGAGCCGGCCCTCTTGCTCCAGGTCCCGTAAAGGCGCTGTGCTCATGCCGGGCCTCGCTGATTACTGCCCGGCAATCTTCGCCGCCTTGACCGGCTTACCGCTCTCGACGCCATCCTCGCTCAGTTGCACGGCCATTTCCGTCAGCAGTGACGCCATGGCAGCGCGGTCGACTTTACGGTCGCGCAATTCGTCGGCACGGCGCTCGACCAGCGCGGTCAGCCCATCGCTCTTCTGGCGGATCTCTTCCAGCAGCTTGCGAGATTCCTGCATGAGTTCCTGTCGCAGACCGCTCTGTTCCTCGGCCGTCTTATTATCCAATTCAAGAATTTTCTTGCCCAGCATGTCGCTCGCACTCTTCAAATCGCGAGCAATACTCTTCAGGCTTTCATTGCGTTCTTCTTTTTCGGCTTTGAGCCGTCCCGAAAGAGCCTCTGCTTCTTTGCGGAAAAAGCCCTCCACCGACTCGAAACGGCGGCGCATTGTGTCCTTCAGTTCGGTGGTTTCACGCGCCATTGTGTCTTCCAGGCGAGCGAACCGGGCTTCGTAATTCTTGATCTGCGAGCCAAACAGGATGTCGCGGATCTTATCGACGTTGCCGGCGCCCTGCTCCGCGCCGCCACCATCAGAGATAACAGCGATTTTCTTCGGATCAGTCATAAGCGATTTTTGTACCTTCTGGCGCATCTTCACAACCTTGCGCACCATCAGAGATGTGGTCCTTCCTGCGGCATTGCCGCGATTATTGTAAGGACACGTTAGGGGACGTGTCGCCCGCTTTGGAACGCCGAAGTGCGGCGTGGGGGAGCGAACATTGCGCGAGCGCGCCGACAATGTTAGTACTATTCTGCGCCGACTTCAAGGGCGTGAACCCCGATTGCGCCCCACATCGTGCATAACACCGTGGGCCCCATACCGAGGTGAAAAGATCTGCAACTATGGCGACTAACTCTCCTGCCCACCGAAAACAACTGCTCGTTGTAGATGACGATCGTTCGATTCACGACTTTGTGGGCCATGCGCTTCGTGCCCAACCGGTGGACATCGTATTCTGCGAGACGGCGGGCGAAGGTCTCAGGCGTACGAAGGAGCGCTCCTTCGACCTCATTCTGCTCGACCTGGGCTTACCCGACGTCCACGGTCTCGAGGTCCTGGCCGGTCTGCGTCAGATCAGGAGCGATCTCCGGGTTATTGTGATCACGGCCGATGACACATCGGAGAGCCTGCTGCGCGCCATCCGCGAGAACGCCTACGATTACCTTCGCAAACCGTTCAACGCAATCGATCTCTCGGATCTGGTAATGCGGGCTCTGACCACGGAATCAGATCCTGCCATAGAAGTGTTGTCGGCAAAACCGGAGTGGCTCGAATTGTCCATTCCTTGCACACGAGACTCCGCCGAACGCATCGATCACTTCGTCCGCCAATTGGATACCGACCTGACTTTGGAGCTTGCAGAGTCGGTGGCGCAGGCGTTTCGCGAACTGCTGATGAATGCGGTGGAGTGGGGCGGGGGTCTGGATCCGTCGCGCCGCGTCCGCATTTCCTGCATTCGTACTCCACGGTTGCTGTTTTATCGCATCGCCGATCCCGGGCCCGGTTTTCGCTTCGAAGGCCTGAGCCACTCCGCGATGGTTAATCCCGGAGGACCAGTGGCATCCACTGCTGTCCGCGAAACAAAAGGGCTCCGGCCGGGCGGCCTGGGCCTGGCCATGGTCAAAGCCATCGTGGATGATCTGGTTTACAACGAAGCCCAGAACGAAGTTGTACTTGTGAAGTACCTCACCTGACGCTCGCGTTCCTGGCTTTTCTTCACGGCGCCGACTGCGAGGTCTGTATGGCGCAGCCGCCCGTGCCGGTAGAAGTCGTACAGGTTTGGTTGAGGAGCGTCGAGAAATAGATGTTCTGTGCGCCCGCTGTGCCGTTGTCGACCACGATTCCACTCGTGCCGCCCGCCTCAGCGATCGCCCCGGTCACCGCCGTGCTCCCGCTGATCGTGCCGCTGGCCACGTTGTAACCAATCACGCAGCCCATCCCGGCCGAGCCCGTGCCGGGCGTGGTGCCATTGCCGCAGGCGCTCGGGTAACCATAGGACAGCACGCTCAGGAAAATGTAGTCGTTGGCGCCCGAGGGAAACTCACTGACCTGAAGCCCGGCGGAGTAGAGGCCGTTAGAGTAGTTGTTGGACACTTCCGGGCCTGCGGTCGTGGTGGTGCTCATCACACCGCTATTGATGGATACCTGATACAACGTGTTGTTCGCGGGCCCGGTATTTCCAACCACGTAGAGGTGCCCGGTCGCGGCAGACGAGGTGAAGTAAGCATTATCGAAGGTGCCCGACAGCATGAATTCATAACCCGTCCCCACCGTCGCTTCGGTCGGCGTGGTGGGGGCGCTGAAACCCACCGGGAATTGGTAGACCGCGGCGCAGGGTGTGGACCCGGCACAGTTGGCCGAACCATCATCCCCGGCGAACACATAGACCATCCCAGCATTTGAGTCGACGATAGGGCTGTCCAGAATCCCCAGGTTGTAGTCCAACTGCTTCGACTTGGTGACGGTTCCCGAAGAATTAATGGAGTAGAGGTACCCACAAGCGCCGTCGGTTTCGCTGACCGAAGGCTCGCACGGCGATGACGAACCGGAGAGATAGTCGCCCACGAAGACGTTCGTGCTTATGCCATCGTAAACCGGGCTGCCGAGTGAAGCGTTGGCATTCACCGTCACCGGCCACGGGCTCCCTGCCTCTGCTGGAGTGCCTGACGCGTAGAAGATGTTCGTGAACTTGTGGAGATTCCCCGCGTCGTCGCCCACGTAGAGGATGCTGGGTTTCCCGACCGGCCCGTAAGAGACGTAGGGCGCGGAGTACGTGTCGGTCGGGGTTCCGCTGAAAGGCACACTGATCATGCAGGGTGCCGTGCAGGTCGGATACGCGGAGTTAGAGGTCAGCGTGGTCGGGCTGGTGAGCGTCCCGCCCGCTGCCCATTTCAGCATCACCAATTGTGCGCCGCCAACTCCGGCGGTTCCGCTGCCGCCGCCCAGATCGCCAGTGGTCGGCGATAAATTCATTCCGGTCGCGTTACTACTCTGAGTGAAAACCACAGTGTTCCCACAGGTGCCGACGCCGCAACTGGCCGTGACGGTAACGGTTTCACCCGAGACTGCTGCCGTAACACTGCTGTTAGCCGTTTGTGTGGTTGCGATGCACGTCGTGTTTGACGTGGGGCAGTTGGCACGGCTGCCGGTGAGCGCTGCATACAAAGTCTGCGCAATCTCAGTTTCAAGAGTAATCCCATTGGTCGACATCTGGTTGACCGTGGTGATGTTGGCCGTGGTCTCCCATGTGTAGGTGGTTGCCCCCACCTTGATGGTGCTAAGGGCGGTCGGGATAAACCCAGTGTTGGCCGTTGCTGTGCCGGAGGCAGCGACAGGGTATGGCACGAACTGAACCAAGGCCACCTGCGTGCCATCGAGTGAGAGCGCGACCGAGTTGGTGATATCCCCACTCACGCCACCCAGCGTGCCCGTATTATAGGCCCAATAGACGGTAGGAGTGCCGCCGTTACAGCTCGCATAGAGGTTGTCATACGCGACGATGTTCGCCTGCGTGGACGTCCCAGCTAGGCCCGTGTTGAAGACGGCAAAATCGGTGCAACTGGTCGCGCCCGTCGTGTATACCGCCGGGAACTCACCCATGCCCGTGGTCCCGTTGTTGCCCAGGGTTTCGCTCCAGTCTTTCTTAATGCGGTTGTGCTGCTTCTTCTTCGGCGGCTCCCAACGCCGAACCGGCCCCGACAGAAGGAACCCAGGCCAGAGGGTCGCGTCGGACTGATCTACAGGAGGAGGTTCGGCAGCAGGAGGCTCGACACTAGGAGGAATGACGGCACTGACCAGCCCCGACGGCAGCCGCCGGTTGCCGGCCTGAGCGGCCTCTCGTTCTTCGAAGCTCATTTCGACTGCTTCGTCGTCTTCGCGCAACTCGACCGAAGCGTCAGCCGGTTCGACTCTCGGCTCGGTCGCCGCCCGCATCGCCGCGGATACATCCCCAGATAAGGATGAACGTTCGACGGCGTCACCTGAAGCGTTTGCGCTGCGGTTCTGCTGCTGAATAACGTAGCGGGGATCGCTGGTGATCTTGAGCCAGCGCTCGTAAGTGCCGTTGCGAATCGCCTCATCGGCCGTGCCCGGTTGTGAGAACACCACGTGACGGTGAGTCCAATCCGAGGGCATGCCTTTCGCCGGATTCACCTGCGCCTCCTGGCCCGTCATCGAAACCGTCGTGACCACAACCATAGCCAGAACAACGAGCACCACCGCCAGCCGCGAACCCGTCGCCCTTGTGCCTTTCATACTTTTGGTCCTCGCTTTTGATCCGCGCTTCATTTCTGCGGTCTGCCCAACTCTCATTCCCAGGCACTGTTGAAAACCAGGTTGTAAGCATTGACGCTGCCGATTCCGGTGGCGAAATCCCATCCCGGAGTCGCGCCATACGCCGGCTGATACGCCGGCGCGGCAGTCCCGACGGTCGGCGAAGCCGAGCAAGTAGCGCCCGTCCCTCCTCCGCCCGTGAGCGTGCAACTCGCGCCTCCTGCATATCCCTGGCCACCGCCGGTGATGGTAATGCCGGTCACAGCTCCGCCCGCTATCGCAGCCGTACAGGTCGCCTGCGTTCCCCCCGCCCAGATCGTTCCCCCCGCAGGCGAGAGGTATTTGTTGAGATTGCTCGGTGCGCCCAGCGTGCATGTAGGAGCGGTGGTGTAGCCAGTGCCTCCCGTGACAACGGTGCCCGGCGTGGACAGCGCTTGCGTGCTGATTACCCCATTGGCGCCCGATGGCAGGTAACAACCTACCCTGTGAGCGGCGGTGTTGTCCCGGCAGTCCAAGTCGTTGTCGCCCTGGGTTATGTCATAGAACGCGCACGCGGATGCCAAGCCTCGACTCGGCGGCTGGTTGATGGAGTAGCAGGCGCTGTCGCCGGTAGCGCCGAACTCGCTCTTGGCGATGGCATAGTACGTCGGGTTAGGATTGCCCACCTTGGTCAAGCTCCACTTTTCATTCACCAGCGCCTGGATGGAGGCCATCATCGGCGCAGCGACAGAAGTTCCCCCAAAACCGCTCCAGGCACTCGGAGCACCGGTGCAGGGAGCCGAGCCGTCGGCAGTATATTTGGGGTCGGACCAGCAGACGATGACGTAATGCCCCCAGAGCCCGTTCGAGGCAAAGAGCGAAACGTCGGGAATATCCCGTACCCCGTCGGCAGGATTACCGAAGATGCCTTGCTGCCACGTGGGCTTGGCATACCCCGCGCACTTGCCGTCCACCTCCAGATCGGCGGTCTGGTTGGCGTCTCCTCCACCGGTCGCGCAGGCACTCGGGCCTCCGGCGCCGGCGCCGGTGGATAGGAAGTCTGCCTCGCCCGTAGCGCTATTGCAGAAGCCGCCGGTGCCGTATGTTGTGAACGAGCCGGACTCGTAGTTGGAAAGCAGGATGCCCGCGCAGGAATCGTTCCACGGAATCTCCGGAACATAAGACTTTGCCGAGCCGTAGGTGGCCGTGTTGGTCGAGCTCCAGTAGGTGCTGATAGGAGTCCCGACCTCCTTAGCGTTGTACGTGTCCTCGAAGTCTGTGCCGCCTACCGAGACGTTATAGGGTGTTTCACCCCAGCCCGTGATGCCGATACCAGTCTCGGAGTAATCGGCCCCATTCGTGAGGTCCGGCCCGCAACCGGTCGCGCCCGCATCGCCGGCAGAAGCGAACACGGAAACTCCCGCCGCCGCGGCGGTCTGAAAGGCCGTATTAAACGCCGCGTTCGATGGCAGAGTGTTGAAAGCCTCGCACACGCCGTAGCTCACACTGATGATGGGGTAAGGATTGCTCATGCTGATAAGGTTCTGGATGGCAATCAGACCGCCGAACGTGGTCCCGCTCGTGCAGCTCGCCATTACGATGGCCGCATTCGGTGCGACGGCGCTGGCAACCTCCGCATCCAGGTCCGCTTCAGAGTCGTCCTCGGTGGCGCCCGGATCGGTGCAGGTGTTGCCCGTCTCGGTCGGGTGGATGGTTGTGAAGGTGCCCGACCACTTGCTGAGAAAAGTGTTGCGGTAAGTGTTTACATCGTTAGTGCCGGTCGCTGGGTAGGCATCGCTGTCCTCGACCACCACGATGGTCTGCCCGGTGCCGTTGATCCCAGCCCGGTAAAGAGGATTCAGGTTATAGATGGTCTGGAAATCCCCCGGCACCAGCGGGTAGCCGCTGCCGGTGGTGTAGCTGGGGATGGCATGCTCGCTCATCTTGTGAGGCTTGAAGTTGTGCATGGAAACCACGCCCACCACGACGCTCGCGAGCACTTTGGGAATTCTCGGATCGCTCATGTTGGCGAAGTGTTGCTCTCCCCGCACCTCGAGGTAATGGATCTCGGTGTGGAAGGCCTTGCGGATTTCGCCCGCCGTGCCCGAGAAGTCGATCACCATGTTGTTGGGGTAAACGTAATTGACGGTGAAGCCAACCGACTCCAGCCACCTCGTGATGGAGTCGAGGTCTTGCTGCGCCACGCCGTACTTCTTCCCTTGCTCCGCCGCCATCATCCAGTGGCGGAAATTGGGCGAGTTCTTGTCGGTGAGGCTCTCGATGTATCGATCGAATTCCTGCTCCAGCTCCGGCGCCCGCTTCAACTGCAGCAGCATATGTTCCATCGGGAAGCCGTCTTCCACGCGCCCGCGGTCGTTCTTAGCGTTGGCTTCCCGGCGCGTGCTGCCCCGAAGCCTGAACAACTGGCTATCGTCGATAGCCTCGTTGATGAGGACGGGCCTGCTCTCGCTCCCCGTGCGAGCCCATACCCGTGGAATGTCCTTGTGTGCGAGAATCAGCACCAGGCCTGCCAGGACCAGGACGCCGAGCCCCAACTTCCTGGTCAAGTATTTCGGAGTCCGAGTCCGTGATTTCCGATTCCGTTTCTTCATGGTTTAACTCCCGCACACTTTTTCCGCTTCCAGGGCAGCGGCCGCCGTGAGGCGTGCAAAACGCCGGCGCTCACACTGCTCCAAGAAGGCCATACAGAGGAAAATTGAGAATAGTCGAAGTGCACCGGTCGGAACAAGTCCCTGCGGCGATCGCGTTGCCTTCCTGGATGCCCGCCATCTTGACCTCTGGAAACGACCAAAAAACCGCCACAGAGAAAGATTTATTTCGCTGCGACCAAGCCTTATGTCGTGTCATCCAAACTGGAGCCGGTCTTTTCAATTCAACAGCATTAGCCAACAACTCCGACTGGGATGCAGCGTAGAGCCCAGATGGTCTGACCGTTCATGCGGCCAGCGCTGAGTGATGCAGCTTAGGTGTGAGGGAAACCGAATGCTTGCCACGGAAAATGGAGTCGCGGTTCATCGGAGGCTTCTGGAACGGGTCGCCGACGCCCGCCGCCGAAGCGATGAGCTTTTCAGCCTGGTTCGTACCGAATCCCTCTATGAGCGGCCCATCCCGGAACGTCATCGCATCATCTTCTATGTGGGACACCTCGAGGCGTTCGACTGGAACCTGCTCGCCCAGAACTTCTTTGGCATTGAGAATAAGATCGAGAGTGAGAGTGACAGTGAGAAGTCTCATCCGGCACTCGACCGTTTGTTTGCTTTTGGCATCGATCCCGTAGGCAGCGGACTGCCGAGCGATCAGCCCTCCGACTGGCCTTCGTTGAGCGAGGTGCGGGGTTACGTAACCAGAGTGAGAGCTGCGTTGGACAACAAGTTGGCCAGCGCCAGCGCCAAAGAGCAGCACTCTATTAGCCATGGTGCCATCGGGTTGGACACTTTACTTAACGTGGCGGTTGAGCATCGCCTGATGCATGTCGAGACCCTGGCCTACATGCTGCATCAGTTGCCCCTTAACCAGAAGGTGCGGCAAGCCGGCGCACAGAATCTCGAAACCGCTCCGCTCGTTCACCAGATGGTCGAAATCCCCGCCGGTGTTGCCACCCTCGGCCTTCGCCGCGACCATGAGGACGAGAACTTCGGTTGGGATAATGAGTATGAAGCCCACTCCATCGACGTCCCCGCATTTGCCATCGATCAATACAAAGTGACCAATCGTCAGTATCTCGAATTCATGGCCGCCGGTGGCTATGAGACGCGCAGTTTCTGGAGCAACGATATTAATA
This sequence comes from uncultured Acidobacteriaceae bacterium, assembly GCA_963747545.1. Classification (GTDB taxonomy): domain Bacteria; phylum Acidobacteriota; class Terriglobia; order Terriglobales; family Acidobacteriaceae; genus Acidiflorens. The sequence goes on from CAVVFQ010000008.1 coordinate 598,061, forward strand.
ATAATAATGACGACTGGAACTGGAGAACCGCCCAGCGGATTTCTCATCCCGTGTTCTGGAAGAAGACGGGTGATCGCTGGTTCTACCGGGCCATGTTCGATGAAATGCCGCTCCTGCTCGACTGGCCCGTCTATGTAAGCCACGCGGAAGCGAGCGCGTATGCACGGTGGGCGGGAAAGTCGCTCCCCACGGAAGCGGAATGGCATCGCGCCGCGTACGGCAACACCAGCGACAGCGAAAGAACTTACCCCTGGGGAAATGAACCGCCCGATGATAATCTTGGCAACTTCGATCTACGCCGCTGGGACCCGGTGCCAGTGAACGCGTTTCCCGAGGGCCGGAGCGCGTTCGGTGTCCACGGCATGTTGGGCAACGGTTGGGAATGGACGTCCACGCCGTTTGCCGCGTTTCAAGGTTTTACTCCGTTCTCATTTTATCGAGGTTATTCAGCGGATTTTTTCGACGGCAAGCACTTCGTGATGAAAGGGGCCTCGGCGCGCACCGCCGCCTGCATGCTCCGGCCCACGTTTCGCAACTGGTTTCAGGCGCACTACCAATACGTGTACACAGGATTCCGTTGCGTGAGCCACTAATACTGAAACCGACGCTGATACCGATACTGATCAGGGGGATGGAAAAATGATGCTCGTTCGCGCCATTGCCGGCAACGCCACCTACGACTTCGGCTCCGAGGTTCTTGCCGGACTCACGCGCCCCGGGCAGAAGGAACTGCCCTCCAAATATCTTTACGACGACGTCGGCTCGTCGCTCTTCGATGTGATCAGCCGTCTTCCTGAATACGGCCTGACCCGCGCGGATGAGCGCCTACTGCGGCGACATGCGAGCGAGATTGTCGATCGTCTGGCCACTCCGGTAGCGGTCGCCGAGTTAGGCAGCGGCATTGGCAGAAAGACGCGCTGGCTACTCGAAGAGCTGTGCCGCAGACAACGTACATCGTATTACCCGGTCGAAATATCGCCCTGGGCGCTGGCCATGTGTGAAAGGGAACTGAGCGATATCGAGTCGATTAGCATTGTCGGCCTGGAGCGCGAATACCTGGCCGGCCTGCTCGAGGTAGCGGCGCGCCGGAAGGTCGGCCAGCATCTGTTTGTATTGTTTTTGGGAAGCACGATCGGCAACTTCGATCGTTCCGCGGATGTGGAATTCCTGAAAAAGATACGAGGAATCCTGCAAGCCGGCGACTCGTTGTTGTTGGGAACGGACCTGCAGAAATCCAGCGCACAACTGCTCGCGGCCTACGATGATGAACTCGGAGTGACGGCGGCGTTTAATCTCAACCTGCTCGGCCGCATCAATCGCGAGCTCGATGCGGACTTTGACCTGAGACAATTCTCGCACCTCGCCAGAATCAATCACGATGCCCGCAGCGTCGAGATGCACTTGCGCTCTAATCGCCGGCAGAGGGTGCGGATCGCGGCGGTGGGGCTCGACGTCGAATTCCTGGAGGGTGAGACCATCTGGACGGAGAGCAGCCACAAATATTCGACGGACGAGATCGTCCGGATAGCGGGCGATGCCGGTTTCCGTTGCCAGGCGCAGTGGGTCGATGAGGAGTGGTCATTTGCGGAGAGCCTGATGACAGCGGAGTAAAGCTATCTACGGCGGGACGGCCGTCTGCGTCATCTACTGATGGCGGCTTCGGTTGGTTTATCCTTGACTAGTTGACCTCTGCTGCTTGATCTGAAGAAATCTATGTCTTCCTTCCCCACACCCAGCGCACTTGATGCCAACACCCAGATATTCCCGGATTTGACGCCGCCGCAGATCGAAAGGATCCGCACGGGCGGCCGGCTGCGCAGAGTCGAATCGGGCGAGGTCCTGTTCCGTCCGGGGGATACGAGGGTCCCGTTCTTTGTCCCGCTTTCGGGAAGCATGGAGATCGTGCAGCAGGGCCTGAGCGGCGAGCGCATCATAACCACACACCGCGCCGGATCGTTTACCGGAGAACTTAGCCTGATCTCCGGGCAGCGATGCCTGGTGCTCGGGCGCGTCACCGAACCGGGTGAGTTTCTTGAGCTTAGCTCGGAGGGCCTGCACTCCCTGATCGGGCGGGATGCGGAACTGAGCGAGATCATCATGCGGGCGTTCATCCTGCGCCGCCTGGCGCTCATCACCAACCAGCTGGGAAACCTGATCCTGATGGGTTCGCGTCACTCCGCAGCCACTCTACGCCTGCGCGAGTTTCTTGGACGCAACGGCCATCCTTACACCTATGTCGATCTTGACACGGACAAGACGTCGCAGGAACTGCTCGACCGTTTTTCCGTCAAGTTGGAAGACGTTCCCATCGTGATCTGTAATGTCCGCGGCGCATTGCGCAACCCCTCCATTCAGGAGCTTGCCGACTGCATGGGGCTGAACGTCAGCGTCGACAACACGCAAGTGCGCGATCTGATCATCGTAGGCGCCGGGCCTGCCGGACTGGGAGCTGCTGTTTACGCTGCTTCGGAAGGTTTGGATGCTCTTTTGATCGAGACCGAAGCACCCGGTGGACAGGCCGGATCCAGTTCCAAAATAGAGAATTACCTTGGCTTCCCCACCGGCGTCTCCGGACAGGAGCTGGCGACACGCGCGCTTACTCAAGCCCAGAAGTTTGGCGCGAAGATGATGGTGGCGCACAGCGTCGTTAAGCTGAACTGCGATCGCCGTCCCTACAAGCTCGTTCTGGACGACGGCAACACACTCTCGGCGCGGGCCATCGTCATCGCCACCGGGGCGCACTACAAGAAGCCGGCGCTCGCCAACCTGAAAAAGTTTGAGGGGCAGGGTGTGTATTACGGTGCGACCTACATCGAAGCGCAGTTGTGCGGAGACGAAGAAGTGATCGTAGTCGGCGGCGGCAACTCCGCCGGCCAGGCCGCCGTCTATTTATCGCAGACGGCGCGCAAGGTCCATATGCTGGTGCGCTCCGGAGGATTGGCGGAGACGATGTCCCGTTACTTGATTCAGCGAATCTCTGAAAATCCTGGGATCGAGCTGCATTACAAAACCGAAATTGTGAGTTTGGACGGCGACACTCAATTAGAGCGTGTCGGCTGGATCGACAAGACCACGGGGCAAACTTCAATTCACGAAATTCGCCACTTGTTCATCATGGCCGGCGCATCACCCCGAACCGACTGGCTGCGCGGTTGCGTTGTTATGGACGACAAGGGGTTTATCCTCACGGGACGGGATTTGGATGGGTACACCGGCGCCAACGGCTCTCCCGCCTGGCCGCTGGCGCGAGCACCCCAGATGCTGGAAACCAGTCTTCCCGGTGTGTTTGCGGTCGGTGATGTGCGGGCAGGCAACGTAAAGCGTGTAGCTTCGGCGGTGGGTGAAGGAGCAATTTCCGTGAGCCTAGTGCACCGCGCGCTCGCCGAAATATAGAGCCGCCGGTTAGGACGGGCGGCAGGTCAGCAAGCGACGACGGAGAAACACAATGACGCTATGCAAGCATCTCGATCAGATCAAGATCACCAGCACCGACAAGCACGTTTGTGCAGAATGTGTGAAACTCGGCGACACGTGGGTCCATTTACGGCTATGTCTCGAATGTGGAAACATAGGTTGCTGCGACTCGTCGAAGAACAAGCACGCCACCAAGCATTTCCATCACACGAAACACCCGCTCATGCGCTCGAATGAGCCGGGAGAAACATGGGTCTGGTGTTATGTGGACGAACTTTCTCCCGGAGACTTCAGCGGACACACCTTTGTCCCGGCGAGCGATTGATGGATAAGGCGTGACACTTTGCATCGGAGTTCACTATGTCGATCCGACCTGTTAAACGGGTGATCAAATCGAAACCGACTCTCGAAGGTGCGGGCGTGCACCTCCGCCGCGCATTCGGTTTCGGAAACACAAAGGAGTTCGACCCGTTCCTCCTGCTGGACGACTTCCGCAACGATGTCCCCGAAGATTATCTGGCGGGTTTCCCCTGGCATCCTCACCGCGGAATCGAGACCATCACATACGTGCTCGCCGGCACCGTGGCGCATGGCGACAGCATCGGCAACAGCGGCGTCATCTCGTCCGGCGATGTGCAGTGGATGACCGCCGGCAGCGGCATCATTCACCAGGAGATGCCCAAGGGAGACCACGCCGGGCGCATGCACGGGTTTCAGTTATGGGGCAATCTTCCGTCATCGCTCAAGATGACCACGCCCCGTTATCAGGAAGTGAAGGCTGCTGAGATACCTGAAATCACCGATGACGACGCCACCCACGTGCGCGTCGTCTGCGGAAATTTCTGGGGAAAGACTGGTCCAGTGGTCGGAGTTGCCGCCGATCCCATCTATCTCGACGTGTCGGTTTCTCCCGGCAAAAGGAAGACCCTCCCGGTGGAGACGGCTCGTCATGCCTTCGCTTATGTTTTCGCGGGCAGCGGAAAATTCTGCAACGCGTCGGGTCCGCTCGCGGTGCCGACCGAGGCGATCAAGTGGCTGGACACGGCTCCTCCCGTAGAGGCCGATAACCGCTCGCTCGTCCTCTTCGATCGCGGTGACGAAGTCACCGTGCAGGCTGGCGATGATGGAATCCGATTTCTCCTAGTATCGGGACGCCCCCTCGAAGAGCCCGTTGCCTGGTATGGTCCGATCGTGATGAACACGCAGGAGCAACTGCGACAGGCGTTTACCGAACTGCAGGAAGGAACTTTCCTGAAAGAGGGTGGGCGCCGGTAACCCGGCGCTCTTTGCGTTGGAATTCCGTCCGAGCCTTCGACATCTTCAACCGCCACAAATGACGTCGGTGCGTGACGCCGCCCCTGCTTGACGTTAGTCACTCTTTTGTTATAGTTACCCTCACATTTTACGGACGTTGCTTTGGGACGTGCCCGTAATCGATGCAGGAGGAAAAGACCATGCCTGGTGCGCTCGCGACGCGGAGTGCGGCCGCGGAGACAATAGGACCGCAACTCGAGGTCGGACTTCGGGAGCGAAAGAAAGCGCGCTTGCGCCAGCAGATTATCGACACCTCGATCAAGCTGTTTCGCAAGCACGGATACGAGCACACCCGCATCGACGACATCGTGCAAACTCTCGAGATCAGCCAGCCCACCTTTTTCCGTTATTTTCCCAGCAAAGACGCGGTCCTACGCGAGGTCGGAGAACGCGGCTATGCCTGTATCTGCGAGCGGCTGCGTTCAGAGTTGTCGAGCCAGGCCGGGACGGGCGAGCGTTTGCGGCGGCTCTACGTGACCATGGCGCGCGAGGTGGAAGCTGACCGCCAACTGTGGCAAGCCGTAGTGTTGTCGGGTGCCATGGATCCAGTGCGCTCGGCGGAACTGCGGGGACACGAGGAAGCTGCCGCCAGCCTGCTCCGCGAAATCCTGACGCAGGGGCAAAAGCGAGGCGAAGTGACCCGTGCGTTTCCGGTCGTGCATCTGGCGGAATTCATGGAAGGGCTCTACAGCACGGTGGTGCGGCAATGGGCGGTGGATCTGACCGGTCCGCACAAGCTTACGGAGCGGGTGCGGAGCGCGGTGGAGTTTTTCCTACGCGGCATCCGGCCGTAGGTTTTCCGGGATCGCGCCAGCGCATCTTTATTAATTAGGACATGACTGCTAGGGGAATTCGATGAAGGCCGCCGTTCTGCACGAATTCAAGACGCCGCTATCGCTGGAGGATGTGCCCCGGCCCGAGCCTGCCGCGAACGAGGTCTTGATCGAGGTGGAGGTTTGCGGCGTCTGTCATTCCGATCTGCACGTGGCCGATGGCGACTGGACGCAGTTTGCCGGCATCGTAAAGAAACCGCTGATCCTCGGACACGAAATCGTAGGCCGCGTGGTGGAGCGGGGCGCCGCAGTGCAGAATGAAGTGCAGAATATAGACATCGGCGACCGGGTTGGCGTGCCCTGGGTGCACTGGACATGCGGGCAATGTGAATTTTGCCGCGAAGGCAACGAGAATCTGTGCGTGCGTCAGCGCATCACCGGCGTCATGGTCGATGGCGGATATGCGGAATATGCCAAGGCTCCCGCCAGCCACGTGGTCAAGATTCCCGACACGCTTTCCTCCGAGCAAGCCGCGCCGCTACTTTGTGCGGGAGTCACGGTTCATCGCGCTCTCAAGCAGGCCAAGATTGAGCAGGGCACGATTCGTGCCGGACAGCGGCTCGCCGTTTTCGGCGTAGGCGGACTTGGCCATATAGCGGTCCAGATTGGCCGGGCAGCGGGAGCTGAAGTGACCGCGATCGATATTTCCGAAGAAAAACTCGAGCTGGCGAGATCGCTGGGTGCCGCTCGAACGCTCAACGCCGCAACCACCAACGTGGTGAAGGAAATGCGCCGCGTCGGCGGAGTGCACGTTGCCATCGTCACCTCGGCAGCCAAGTCCGCCTACGACACGGCATTCTATTGTGTGCGCCCGACCGGGACGCTGCTGGCCGTGGGGTTACCGGCAAAAGACATTTCGTTTCCGCCGATTCTGATGGCCGCCGCCGAGATCCAGATCAAGGCTTCGGCCGTGGGCACGCGAGAAGATTTGCGAGAAGTTCTGGAAATGGGAGCAGCCGGAAAGGTCCATTGCCAGGTGTCAACGCGCCCGCTCGCGGAGGTGCAAGCAGTGCTGGGAGAGTTGAGCCGCGGCGAAGTCGCGGGCCGAGTGGTGCTTCGCATGCGGTAGATCATCAGCAGGCGAGTTTGTTGACGTTAGCGACTCTAACATGATATTAACTATCACTTTTGCGCAGCACCGCATCGCAGAAAGGGCGCTCTCGAAGTGAACATCGAGTGAACGACAAAGTTAACGACAAAGTGAACGACAAAGTGAATGTCAAAAAGCTTTTCGATCTGACCGGCCGCGTAGCCATAATCTCCGGTGGCTCCATGGGGCTGGGCCGCCAGATGGCCGAGGGCCTGGCCGAAATGGGAGCGAACCTCGTCCTCTGCGCCCGCAAGAAGGAACGCTGCGAGGAAGCCGCAGAATCGTTGCGCAGTCTGGGCGTGCAGACGCTCGCGCTCGCATGCGATGTCAAAGACAAGGCAGCGATTCAGCAAGTCGTGGACGCAACGCTCGCAAAGTTCAGCCGCATCGACATTCTGATCAACAACGCCGGTGTGTCGTGGGGTGCTCCCGTGGAAGAAATGACGCTAGAGCAATGGGATAAAGTTCTCTCCACCAACCTCACCGGCACGTTCCTGTTTTGCCAGGCGGCGGGCAAGGCCATGGTGGCGCAGCGCTCGGGCAAAATCATCAACATCGCATCCGTGGCGGGTTTAGGCGGAGCCTCCGCGGAACTGCAGGCGATCGGTTACCATGCGAGCAAAGGAGGCGTGATAGCGTTCACCAAGGATCTGGCCTGCAAGTGGGCGCCGCACGGCATCCAAGTGAATGCGATCGCCCCCGGATGGTTTCCAACGCATATGTCGGAATGGATCATCGAGCACCGTAAAGATTCCCTGCTGGAGAAAATCCCGCTGGGCCGCTTTGGCAGCGATCACGATCTGAAAGGTGCAGCCGTGTTTCTGGCCTCGGACGCTTCAGCGTACGTTACCGGCCACGTGCTGGTTGTCGACGGAGGCCAGACGGCCTGGTAAGAATAAATTTTTATGAATATTCCGCTGACCCCGGTTCGCTTCCTCCGCTACTCCGAGCAGCAGTTTCCCAAAAAGACGGCGGTAGTGTGCGACAACCTGCGGTTTACCTATGCCGAGTTTGGTGATCGCGTGGGTCGTCTGGCGGGAGCGTTGCGCGCCGCTGGAGTGAAGCCCGGCGATCGCGTGGCATTCCTCAGCCTGAACTGCCATCGCCTGCTCGAAGCCTACTTCGGAGTTCTGGAAGCGGGCGGCATTCTGCTTCCGCTCAACTATCGTCTGGCCGCGCCCGAGCTCGCTTACATTCTGAATGATTCCGGAGCGACGGTGCTATTTCTGGAACAAGAGTTCGTCGGTCTCGTCGATTCGTTCCGGCAAGACCTGAAGACGGTGCGCTCGTTTCATCAACTCGCTCTCCATACAATTGATAAAGCGCCGCAAGCCCCGTGGCTCTCCGATCAAAACTACGAGCAAATGCTGGCCTCCGCCACGCCCTACCGCAAAGATCTGATGGAGTTTGACGAGAACTCCGTGGCCGAGATGTTCTACACCAGCGGAACCAGCGCTAGCCCGAAAGGCGTCATGCTCACGCATCGCAACGTATACCTGCATGCGATGACCATCGCCTTGTACCATCGCGCCCGCTTTGAGGACGTCGGCCTGCATACCATCCCGCTCTTCCACGCCAACGGCTGGGGAGCCGCCCATACGATGACGTCCGTGGGCGCGACGCATGTCATGGTTCCGCGCTTCTTGCCGGAAGAAGTGTTTCGCTTGGTGCAGCGCGAGAAAGTGACCGGGCTGAGCCTGGTGCCGATTATGGCCACGGTGCTGGTGAACTCGCCGGCGCGTTCCAAATACGACCTGAGCAGTGTGCAATGGGCCGTCATCGGCGGCGCCGCATCGAATCCCACGCTGATCCGTGAGGTCGAGCAGACGTTAGGATTTAAATGCTTTTCGGGATACGGGCTGACGGAATGCGCGCCCGGGTTGTCCACTGCCGAGCTCAAACCCGACATGCACTGCACGCCCGACGAGCGATATGTGCTGCAGGCCATGACCGGCTATGCCTATCCCGGTTGTGAGCTGCGCGTGGTTGACGCCGAAGACGAAGACGTGCCGCGCGACGGCGTGACCATGGGAGAAATCATCGCCCGCAGTGACGGTGTGATGCTGGGTTACTGGCAGCAACCCGAAGCCACCGCCGAAGCCTTGAGGGGCGGATGGTTTCACACCGGCGACATGGCCGTCATCATGGAGAACGGTTACATCCTGATCGTGGATCGCAAGAAGGACATCATTGTGAGCGGCGGAGAAAACATTTCTTCGCTCGACGTCGAAAAAGTCTTGTTGGCGCACCCCGGCGTTCTTGAAACCGCGGTGATTCCCGTGCTCGATCAGAAGTGGGGAGAAGTGCCGAAAGCGGTGGTGGTAGCGAAGCCGGGATGCGAACTCAGCGAAGTGGAATTGATCGAATTCTGCCGGGCGCGCATGGCTCACTACAAGTGTCCGCAGTCGATTGAATTTTGCGAGGCGTTGCCCAAGACCGCGACCGGCAAGGTTCTAAAAAGAGATTTGCGCAAGAAATATCAAGATCAAGCTGGAGTCGTAACACTTCCTTCGGATGCCCTATGAACAACCTCGTGAAGATCACTAAAGATAATGATGTCGCCATCATCACCATCGACAACCCGCCGGTAAACGCTCTCAGTCCGGGCGTGCCCGAGGGTATCTGGGCGGCAATCGATGAATTGAATGGCGATCCGTCCGTGAAGGCGGCCGTCGTAATCGGAGGCGGTCGCACGTTTGTCGCCGGCGCAGACATCAAAGAATTCGGAAAAATGACATCCGGCGGCCCGCGCAGGAGCCTGCTTCCCCTACTGCTTCGCATTGAAGACAGCGGCAAGCCGGTGGTGATGGCGATTCATGGCACCGCGTTCGGCGGCGGACTGGAACTCGCCATGGCCGGCCACTACCGGGTCGCCGCGCCCACGGCGCAGGTGGGCCAGCCGGAAGTGAATCTTGGAATCATTCCAGGTGCTGCCGGAACGCAGCGTCTGCCCCGATTAGTAGGTGTCGCGAAGGCCGTCGAAATGTGCGCCGGGGGCAAACCGATTTCCGCGCGCGAGGCCGCGACTCTAGGACTGATAGACCGCTTGATCGAGGTCGACCTGCTCGCTGGAGCGGTAGCGTTCGCGCGCGAAATCGCCGCCAAGCCCGCGCCCAAAACGCGGGAGCGCAAAGAGAAGCTGGGAACGGCGGCCGAGAACGCACCAATTTTTGCGGCGGCGCGCGACGCGGCGCGAAAGAAACAACGCGGGCTGAAAGCTCCGCTGGCCGCAATCGATGCGGTGGAGTCGGCAACCAGATTATCGTTCGACGAAGGCTGCCAGTTCGAGGCAAAGCTCTTCACCGAATGCCTTTTCTCCGATCAGTCGAAAGCGCTCATCCATATTTTCTTTGGCGAGCGCGAAGTGGCGAAGATCCCCGACATTCCCAAGGAAACTCCGGTGATCCCCGTGAACCGCGTGGCGGTCGTCGGCTCCGGAACCATGGGCGGAGGCATAGCGATGGTCTTTGCCAACGCCGGCATTCCTGTGCTGCTCAAGGATGTCGATGAGCCGACGCTCAACGTGGGGATGGGAAAAATAAAAAAGAACTACGCCAGTTCAGTGCAGCGCGGCCGTTTCACTCAGGCATTCGTGGACGAACGTCTGCAAATGATCAAGCCCGTGCTGAACTACGACGCGTTCTCCGAGGTAGACATGGTCGTGGAAGCGGTTTTCGAAGGCATGGCGCTGAAGAAAACCGTATTCGCCGACTTGGACCGAGCCTGCCGCCCAGGAGCAATTCTGGCCAGCAACACGTCGACCCTCAATATCGATGAAATCGCCGGAGCCACGTCGCGGCCGGAGGCAGTGATCGGAACGCACTTCTTCAGTCCGGCCAACGTTATGCGATTGCTCGAGATTGTTCGCGGGAAAAAATCGAGCAAAGAAGTGATTGCCACCTGCATGCAACTCTCCAAGAAGCTGGGCAAAATCGGAGTGCTGGTAGGGAACTGCCGCGGCTTCGTCGGCAATCGCATGTTCGGCCCGTATCGCCGCGAAGCGCAGTTCCTGATCGAAGAAGGAGCGGAGGTCGAGGCCGTCGACCAGGCGCTGGTCGAATTCGGCAATGCCATGGGCCCGCTCGCGGTCGGCGATCTGGCGGGACTCGACGTAGGCTGGCGCATTCGCAAGGAATATCGCCATCTCGAAGAACCGGGAATCCGGCAGCCCTTTTCCGAAGACCGTCTTTGCGAGATGGGCCGCTACGGTCAGAAAACGGGCAGGGGATGGTACCGATACGACGACAGCCGCCGCACGAGCGTCGATCCCGAGGTGACCGCGTTGTTGCGGAAGTGGAGCGCCGAGGCAGGGATCCCGCAGCGGCAAATCTCTGCCGCCGAGATCGTCGATCGTTGCACATACGCGCTGGTGAACGAAGGAGCGCGGATTCTCGAAGAGGGATACGCGTTGCGCGCCGTCGACATCGACGTCATCTATATCAACGGCTACGGATTTCCCGCGTATCGAGGCGGGCCGATGTGGCACGCCGACACGGTGGGATTGCAAAAGGTCTATCAGCGCATCTGCGAATTCCACCAGCAGCACGGAGAACTCTGGGCGCCGGCTCCTCTGCTGAAACATCTGGCGGAAGCAGGGAAGACGTTCGCCGAGTTCGACAAAGACCAGGCCGCGGCCGCGTAGTGAATGTGCAGGGGATAACGTGAGCCGAATCATCCTGGTGCGCCATGGGCAAGCGTCTTTTCTGGAGCAGGATTATGACAAGCTCTGCGCGAACGGCGAGACGCAAGCCCAATTACTCGGCGAATATTGGTCCAGCCGGGGCGTGGTTTTTGGCGGCGTCTATTCAGGTCCCCGAGTTCGGCAACGGGAGACCGCCCGGACTGTGTCCGAGGCGTATCGCACGGCCGGCGTGGATTTTCCCGAGACGGTGGTCATGAGCGACTTCGACGAATATCAAGCCGAAGCGGTGCTGCGGGAATGTCTTCCGCAACTGCTGCAGGCGAATGCCGAGATCAACGAATTGCACCGTGCGTATCAAGAATCCAGCGAATCCGGCGAGTCCGCCCAGTCCGGCGCCCGGCGGAGGACTTTTCAAAGGTTGTTTGAGGCGGTGATCAGCAAGTGGGTGGCGGGAGAAGTCTCGGCCGCCGGAATCGAACCCTGGAACGAATTCTGTTCGCGGGTCGACCGCGGGCTCGCGCAAATGGTGCGCGACACTCCTCCGGCGGCAAGCGCAGTGATCTTCACGTCGGCGGGAGCGATTGGCGCGGCCGCTCGCCGGGCCCTCCACCTGTCCGCCGCGGACACGCTGCAACTAACGTGGATGTCGCGCAATGCTTCGTTCAGTGAATTTCTAGCTTCGGGCGAGCGTTTCACGTTGAGCACGTTCAACGCGCACCCGCATCTCGACGGCGACGGCTTGCTGACGTACCGGTAGCGAATACAGGAATTGCGAACATGGTGGCACTTTGCGATCAAGCGGGAACGGTAAGAACCGGCGAAGAACTCGATCTCGCCCGCCTGCAGCCGTTTCTGCGCGAGCACTTCGGCCACAGTGGCCCCGTTTCGGTCGAACAATTTCCCAGCGGCCACTCCAATCTCACCTACCTGCTGCGGCTGGGTAACGAGCGAGCGGGTAGCAGGGAAGTCGTGCTGCGGCGACCGCCCTTCGGCAGCAAGGTCCGTTCCGCGCACGATATGGCACGCGAATATCGTGTGCTGTCGAAACTGCACGCCGCCTATCCGGTCGCGCCGAAGGCACTTCTCTATTGCGATGATCTTTCGATTCTCAACGCGCCTTTCTATCTGATGGAGCCAATTCGCGGAATGATCCTGCGTCGCGATCCTCCTCCCGACATGCCTTTTCCGCCGCACACAGCACGGCGATTAAGCGAAGCCTTCGTCGATAACCTCGCCCGTCTGCACAAACTCGACTACGCCGCAATCGGCCTGGCTGATTTAGGCAAGCCGCAAGGCTATCTCGAACGCCAGGTCAAGGGTTGGATCGAGCGCTACGCCAATTCAAAAACGCACGACCTGCCCGAAGTCGAACCCATCTCCACATGGCTCACAGCGCACATGCCGGTCAACCACGGCACCGCGCTGATCCACAACGACTATAAGTATGACAATGTAGTGCTCGACCCCACCGACCAAACCAAGATCGTCGGCGTCTTGGATTGGGAGATGTGCACGCTGGGCGACCCACTCACAGATCTGGGGACGGCCCTCGCGTACTGGGCCGACCCTCAGGACCCGGAGGAGTTTCAGGAAATTCGCAGCGCGCCCACCACGCTGCCGGGCACGCTGACGCGGGCGCAGATAGTCGAGCGCTACGCATCCGCAAGCGGACACGATCATGGCCTCGACACCCGCGACATGGTCTTCTACCTGACGTTTGCCCGCTTCAAAGTTGCCGTCATCATTCAGCAAATCTACTACCGCTACGCCCAGGGATTAACGAAGGACGCGCGCTTCGCGTCGATGCCGCCGAGAATCCATACCTTGCTGCGCGCGTCATGGCGCTGCGCGGAAAGCAGGGCGATATGAGTGGACACTCACCGCGGAGTTCACTGGAAAGCTCACTGCGGGTAATAGCGAACCTGCCACTCGGCGACGCAGCAGGGTTTGCCGGGAGGCTGCCCGTCAGCCCCGTGACTCTCGACACGGATGAGAAAAGTGGCGTCCACAAACTCCGGCGACTCCTTCACCGCAAGCAAAGTGACGCGAGCACGAATCTGCGAACCGGCGTGAACCGCCGAGGGAAAGCGAACTTTATTCAGTCCGTAGTTGATGGCCATGCCGAGGCCCGAGCGAATTTGGACTGCCTGTTTCATCCAGTAACTCAGCAGCGAAAGAGTGAGAAAGCCGTGGGCGATGGTGCCGCCGAAAGGCGATTCACGCTGGGCGCGCTCCGCGTCAAGGTGAATCCATTGACGGTCCTCTGTGGCGTCGGCGAATTTCTGGATGCGATCCTGCGTGACCACGAACCAGTCGGTCGCGGGGAATTCGCGGCCTTCGAACCGTTTCAGAGATTTCAGATCCTCAATTTCAAAAGGCGGCATAGGAGTATTTTATGACGACATTAACAGACACCCCGCGCAAGACGACAAAAGGAACCTCATTTCTGATCGAAGACTCGGCGCCCCAGGATATTTTCACGCCCGAGGATCTAAGCGAGGAGCATCTCGCCGTCGGCCGCATGATCGATGAATTCTGGGCCAACGAAGTCGAACCGAATCTGCCCGCGATCCGCGAAAAGAAACCCGGCGCAGCCATGGCCGTGCTGCGGAAATCGGTGGAACTCGGTCTGACCGCGATGACCATCCCCGAGGAATATGGCGGCATGGCCATGGATCTGCCATCGCTGATGGTGACGGCCGAGCGTCTGGGACGCGACGGTTCTTATGGAGGCTGGCACTCCGCGCACACCGGCATCGGCACGCTGCCCATCGTCTATTTCGGCAACGAGCAGCAGAAGCGCAAATATCTGCCCAAGCTGGCCAAGCTCGAAATGCTGGCCGCCTACGCTCTCACCGAGCCGCTGTCGGGGTCGGATGCGCTAGCGGCACGAACGCGCGCCGACCTCTCGCCCGATGGAAAACACTACATCTTGAACGGCCAGAAAATGTGGATCACCAACGGCGGCGCGGCCGATCTGTTCACCGTATTCGCCAAGGTAGGGGGAGAAAAGTTCACCGCCTTTCTGGTCGAGCGAAATTTTCCCGGCGTGAGCAGCGGCGCGGAAGAACACAAGATGGGCATCACCGGCAGTTCCACCACGGCCGTATATCTCGACAACGTTGCGGTGCCGGTAGAAAACGTGTTGGGAGAAATTGGCCGTGGGCACGTGATCGCTTTCAACATTCTGAACATCGGACGCTTAAAACTGGGTCCAGCCGCCGTTGGAGCCGCCAAGAACGTGCTCGCGACTTGCCTGAAGTATGCGAAACAGCGCAAGGCATTCGGCACGACTATCTCCGAGTTCGGCGCGATTCAGCACAAGCTGGCGGAAATGGCGATCCGCATTTATGCGGCCGAGTCGATGGCTTGTCGCGTCGTCGGACTGATTGAAAATCAAATGCACGGCGCGTCGGCGGAGTCTGCCGACGGCTCTCAAGAGCTGAAGGCCATCGAGGAATTTGCCGCCGAGTGCTCCATGATCAAGGTCTACTCCTCCGAGATGCTCGACTACGTGGTCGATGAAGGGGTCCAGATCCACGGCGGTTATGGCTACCATAAAGACTATGCGGTGGAGCGCGCCTATCGCGATTCGCGCATCAACCGTCTTTTTGAGGGGACCAGCGAAATCAACCGTTTGGTGATTACGGGCATGCCGCTGAAGCGCGCGACCCGCGGGCAGCTGCCTCTGCTGGAGGCCGCTCGCGCCGTCCTGAATCAGACGGAGCCGGATCTAGGTGTGGCTGACGCAGAGCTGAGCCTGGTCCGCGGCGCGAAGAACATATTCCTGTTAACGCTCGGAGTAGCGCACGAGAAGTACGGCGCAAAGCTCGAACAACAGCAGGAGGTCATCATGAATCTGTCCGACATCATCATGGAAGTGTTCGCCATGGAGTCGAGCCTGCTGCGCAGCCGGAAACTAGCCGCGACCGGTGGCGGCGCGAATGCCGCCGATGCCAGCGCCGTCTATTTGCGCGATGCCATCGCCCGAGTCGAATTTTCGTCGAGAACCGCGCTGAGCGCCTGCGCCCAGGGCGACGATCTGCGGCGATATCTTTCCCGCGTACGCGGGTACGCCAGTCACGATCCAGTCAATGCGATCGCACTGCGACGCCAGATTGCAGGCCGGCTGCTGGCGAACGAACGTTATACGGTCTGAAACAAAAGGGTAGAGACGGGGCTTGCCCCGTCTGGCATCACCCGAGAACTCTGGTTCGAGCAGGATCTAGCGAAGGAGGAATCATGGCACTCACCAATCACAAATTTCTACTGGCGGCGCGTCCGGTAGGAATGCCGAAGCGCACCGACTGGACCTACACCGAAGAACCGGTGGCGGAGCCGAAAGAGGGCGAACTACTGGTCAAGTTGCTCTACATCTCACTCGATCCCGCGATGCGCATGTGGATCAACGACGTGCGTTCCTATATGCCGCCCGTGGGCATCGGAGAAGTGATGCGCGCGCTGGGTGTAGGAATCGTGACCGCGTCCAGCAACCCGCGCTTCGCCGTGGGCGATTACGTCTCCGGAGTGTTCGGAGTGCAGGAGTACGCGCGCACCGACGGCCGTGGAGTAACGAAGGTGGACACGAAAATTGCTCCGCTGCCCGCATATCTAAGCGTGCTCGGCATGACCGGCATGACCGCGTATTTCGGGCTTCTCGACACCGGTCAGCCGAAGCCCGGTGAGATGGTTGTGGTCTCGGCCGCGGCCGGAGCCGTGGGCGCGGTAGTGGGACAGATCGCCAAGATAAAGAAGTGCAGTACCGTTGGTATCGCAGGCGGAGCGGAGAAGTGCCGCTACATCGTGCAAGAGCTCGGCTTCGATGCGGCCATCGACTACAAGTCCGAAGACGTCAAGAAGTCGCTCCGGCAGCATTGCCCCGAGGGCATCAACATTTATTTTGACAACGTGGGCGGCACGATTCTCGAGGCTGCCCTCGCCAACCTGGCGCGAGGCGCGCGGATTGTGATCTGCGGGGCGATCTCGCAATACTGCAATACCGGCCCGATGGCAGGGCCCAGCAACTATATGTCTCTGCTGACGAATCGCGCCAGCATGAAGGGCATGCTGGTGATGGACTATGCCGATCGCTACGCGCAGGCCGGAGCCGAAATGGCGGGATGGATGGCGGCCGGCAAGCTCAAGTCGCGCGAGGATATCGTAGAAGGGATCGCAACCTTTCCCGAAACCCTGCTCAAACTTTTCAAAAGCGAGAACTCAGGCAAGCTGATGCTGAAAGTGGCCTAGGTTACTCGTGTGGTGACGGGGCTCTGCCCCGTTGCGGGGCAAAGGCCCGCCACCACACAAGCTTGCCACCACACAAGCATCCAGTAAGAGGGTGGACTCCGATGTCATTCGGCGAGAATCAAGGCGTGAAGATTTATTGGGACGAACAAGGCCAAGGAGTCCCCGTCCTGCTGATCATGGGCCTCGGCTACACGTCGGACATGTGGTATCGCACACGCCCGGCGCTTGCGCAGCACTTCCGCACCATCGCATTCGACAATCGAGGCGTGGGCCGAAGCGACGTTCCCCCCGGACCTTATTCGATCGCTACCATGGCATCGGACGCAGCCGCCGTTCTGGATGCCGCCGGCATTCCCCATGCCCACGTCTTCGGAGTTTCCATGGGCGGCATGATCGCGCAAGAGTTCGCGCTGCAGTATCCGGCGAAGACGCGGTCGTTGATTCTGGGCTGCACTTCACCCGGCGGCCCGTTGGCAGTGCGCGCGGAGAGCAAGGTGATCGACGTCCTGTTCGCGCGCGGCATGACGCCCGAGCAAGCGCGCGATGCCGTCCTTCCTTACATCTACGATGCGGCCACGCCGCGAGAAAAAATCTACGAAGATATCCGGGTGCGCCAGCCCTGGTTTCCAACTCCGGCAGGCTACATGGCGCAACTGCAGGCGATCCTGGCGTGGGAGAGCTACAGCCGAATCGCCCAGATCACAGCGCCCACGCTGGTCATCCATGGCAAGTCAGATGAGCTGGTACCACCCGGCAACGGGGAGTTGATCGCCAAGCGGATTCCAGGCGCGAAGCTCCTTCTGCTCGAGAACGCGAGTCACCTGTTTCTCACTGACCAGCCCGAAGAGGCAAACAGGCAAATACTCGAATTTTTCTTGTCGCATGACATTCCCGGCAAGCATACATGATCATCAAAACAATTCATTTGATGAATTTCGCGAACGCGGATACGCTCGCGCCCATTGTGAAGATGCGCCGCTCCGAAAAGACTCGAGCGTGGGGAGTTGTCTGTTTTCATTCAAACGCCGCAAACCAATCTTGTCGATACGCCACAGCTCGACAATCTGCCGGATATCAATTTGAGTTTCACCCAGAATATCTACCGCTGATGTGTGAGCCAATGATGTGTGAACCAGTGATGACATGAGCTAGCCAGAGTCGAGATGAAGTATTATCTACCGGTTCAACGGGGGACTTTATGAGGAATACAAAGGGGCGGATACGCTCAGCCGGATTCGGTTTTGCATGCCTGCTGATCTTGTTGACAATGCTGAGCGCCGCGCACGCTCAAGGCGTAGGCGCGGCTGCGAGCATACAAGGGACGGTGACGGACGCTTCCGGCAGCGTTTTACCGAAGGCAACCGTGGTCGCGGAGAACGCCGAGAAGGGAATCCAGCGTACCACCGTTACCGACAGCAGTGGCGAGTATCGGTTCCCGGCCCTGCCTCCGGCCACCTACAACGTGAAGGTAGAGATCTCCGGTTTTCAAACCGAGATCCAAAAGGGCCTGGCGATCACCGTGGGACAAACGGCGATTCTCGATTTCCGCCTGAAACTGGCGTCGAGAAAAGAGACCGTCGAAGTGTCGGCCGAGTTGCCCACCGTCGACACGGAGCGATCAAGCCAATCGGATACCATCACCCAAACCTATATCGAGGATCTCCCGATCGACCGCCGCGACTATCTGTCCTACACTTTGCTCGCTCCCGGCGTCGCCGATTCCACCCGTTTGGCGGGCGACCAGGATTTTAGAGTCAAGCAAACGCCGCAAAGCGGATTGTCGTTCTACGGCAGCAATGGAAGAGGAAACAGCATCACCGTCGATGGCGGCGAGACCTCCGGTGATAGCGGCGGCGTGCGCCTCACCGTGAGCCAGGACGCTGTGCAGGAATTCCAAATCAATCGCAGCAACTATGCTCCGGAACTGGGGACAGCCACCGGTGCTTCCATCAATATCGTGACCAAGTCCGGCAGCAACAACTTGCATGGCACGCTCTACGGTTTTTTCCGCGACTCTGCGATGGACGCTCGCGACCCATTCGCCTTCAGTTCGGCGCTGGCGCCGGACCCGACCTTTGCTAATTTCAACACGACTTCCGTCGGCGAGCCGATCAAGAATACGCTCACCCGCCAGCAGTTTGGAGGCGCCATCGGCCTCCCTATCAAGAAAGACAAAACCTTCCTCTTTGCTTCTTTCGAAGGTCTGCTGCAGAACTCACAGAATTCAGTGCCCCTGCTGACGAATAGTTCGATCTTCGCCGGACCCTCGGCGACGGCAACGAGTAACCCCTTTGCGCCGAGTGATCCGAGATATGAGCAACAAGCAGTTGTTACCGCGCTAGCCACTTCCACTAACCCGAATCCCATACCTTGCATCAACGGGGTTCCAGATTTGCTTTCGCCGGTGTGCGCTTTTGCCCTCCAGAGCATTTTGACGGTGAACCCGCTCCCCGGCACGAACCCGTTCATCTCGCCGACCCAAGGTGCGCTGAATGGCTTCCTGGTAAACCAGTTTGAAACCCAAGGCGGAATCTTCCCCTACACCACGAAGGAATACCTCGCGTCGGGACGTCTGGATCACCGCTTTAGCGAGAAAGACAACATCTCCGTTAACTACAGGTACGGACACGATTTGGAAGAGTCGCCGGATGTGCAGTCTTTGACCGCATATTCGGCGGGAAGCTCGACCCACGCCTACGATAATAATTTGCAGGCCGCCTGGTATCACCAGTTCAGTCCAAACGCCCAGAACGAGGCCCGGGTGCAGTGGAATTACGAGAGCTTTAATGTAATTCCTAACGAGCCGGGACAGGTCGGGCTCCAGATTCCCAGCTTTATCAATAACCTGGGTACGAACATTTTCATACCCAACATCACTATCCTGCGCCGCTACGAATTCGCGGACAATTTCACCATCATCCGAGGCCGCCACACCCTTAAGTTCGGCGTCGACGAAGTTCTCCGCGGGAATCACACTGAATCGCACACTTTTTTCCCGGGTCGCTTTGTGTTCGGCTCGCTTCCCGCCGGACTTGTGCTCAGCCCGCAGCTTGCCGACGCCAGCCTCAGCCCGTTGCAATCGGCGTCGTTGGGAGTTCCTGAGGTCTACCAGCAGGGTTTCGGAGATCCGGACTACGGGAATTGGAACCGGCCGCTGACCGGGTTGTACGCGCAGGATTCCTGGAAGATAACGTCGAACTTCACTCTGAACTATGGTCTCCGCTACGAAATAGACTCGCAATTCGCCCCTTTGACGACGTATTACAAGGATTTTGCTCCCCGCGTTTCCTTCGCCTGGGACCTCTTCAACGATCACAAGACCGTAATCCGCGGCGGCTACGGAATCTTCTATGGACCAGTCGACTCCCAGATCCCCGACGTCGACTTGAGCCTCGGTGTGCTGAACAAGAATAGGAGCGCGGTCGAGAACAGCACCCCAGCCGGCCAGGTCCAAAACCTGTCCGCGATCTGCGGAGTCTCACAGTTCACCACCATAATAATTCCCGGCACCGGCACCAGCCCGTGCAACCGCGAAATTTCAATTTATGTGGATCCACTCGGTGGGATTCCATCTTCAGAGCTACCACCAGGAGCGCCACCTTTGGTAGGCGCGCCCGGTGTTTTCCAGACACTCTTTCAGAACGGAGCACCGGGCAACCCGATCGCGTGCACCACCCCGGCCCCAGGGAATGCTGCCTGCATTACACCGGCTGATGTGCGCCCGTTTGGGATCAACGTTACCAATAGCGGTCCCATCGCTCCGCTGCAGGTGGCTTTTGTGAACCAGCCGGGCTATCGTCCCCCGATCGCGCAGCAGGCTTCGTTTGGAATCGAGCGTGAAATCGGACCCGGGTTCTCAATTTCCGCCAGCTTTATCTATTCGCACACCCAGAGAATCCCAGTCGCCATCGATACCAATCTGCTGCGCGCACCATTCACCACCGTGACTTTGGCCAACGGCCAGACCGTTTCCTATCGCAACTGGAATACGACGGCCGCAGGGGCCGACCCGCTGGGAGGTGTTGAGGGCTTGCCCTGTGATGACCCCGTCGTTCTGGTCACCCAATGCTTCGTGAATCCGCTGGTGGTACAGAACAACCAATATACTTCTGGGGCATACGCGCTCTACGAGGGCGGTATCTTGGAAGTTAAAAAGCGCTTCCGCGAGCACTTCACCGTGTTCGGGAATTACACCTTCAGTAAAGGCTACGACACGTCCACCGACTTCAACTCCGACTACGGGCCGCAGGATCCGACAAACCTCAATTTAGATCGGAGCCTCTCCGAGTTTGATCAGCGCCATAAACTGGTGGTCGCGGGCGTGCTCGACAGCCCTTGGAAACAGAGTATCTTGTCGGGTTTCCAGCTCGCCCCAATCTTCACGGCTCACAGCGGACACCCTTTCAACCTGCTCGCCGGAGGAGAAGTGAACGGCGACAATCACACCACTAACGAACGCCCCATCGGAGCCCCGCGCGACACGGGTCTGGGCCCCGACTACATCGACTTCGACGCGCGCCTCAGTTGGCAGCACAAACTGGGCGAGAAGTCGAACATCCTATTCACTGCCGAAGGATTCAACATCGCGAACCATACAAACTATGCCAGTGTAAACAACGAAGTGAGCCCGCTTTTTGGCTTTAACACGGGTATCCCGGGTGTCCCAGGTTCGGCGTTCACGACCTTCAACGTGCGTGGCATTAAACCGGGCGCCGCGCTTGCGGGTGGCGGGACGGCGACATCCAGCACGCCGCTGGGTTTCACCTCCGCCTTCCCCATGCGCGAGATCCAACTCGGTCTGCGCTTCACGTTCTGAGGCGGGCGGATGCCATCGCAGGAGACGATCTACGAAGTCGCGGATCAAGTAGCGACCATCACCCTGAATCGTCCAGACAAACTGAATGCCTGGACCGCGACCATGGAACGCGAAGTGCGTTCCGCGGTAGAGGATGCGGAGCGCGACCAGAACGTGCGCGTGATCGTGCTAACGGGAGCGGGCCGCGGATTCTGTGCCGGCGCGGACATGTCGCTTCTCAACGCCGTCGCGACCCAGGGCCTGCCCGAAGATGTCGCCGGCAGAATTCAGGCCGGCGACGCCGCGCGGGAAGGGCTACGCCCCGACTTTCAGCGCAAGTATTCTTATTTTCTCGGCGTCGCCAAGCCCGTGATCGCCGCCATTAACGGCCCGGCGGTAGGCCTCGGCCTCGTCATCCCACTCTACTGCGACCTGCGATGGGCGGCGGAAAATGCCCGCTTCAGCACCGTCTTCGCCCAGCGCGGCCTCATCGCGGAATACGGCATGGCCTGGATGTTGCCCCGCATCGTCGGTCTATCCGATGCCCTGGACCTGCTCTTCTCCGCCCGCACCATCACCGCCTCCGAAGCGCTCGATCTGCGGCTGGTCAACAGGATCTTTCCCCAGGATGGTTTCTCCGCAGCCGTTCACGATCAGGCCGCCAAGTTGGCCGCCGGCGTCAGCCCCCGCTCCACGGGTGTAATCAAGCGGCAGGTATACGCGTCAATGTTCCAGTCTCTGGCCGAGTCTTTCGATCTTTCCGTAGCGGAAATGGTAGCCAGTCTCCGAAGCGAGGACTTCAAAGAAGGTGTGGCACACTTTCTAGAAAAACGCCCGCCAAAGTTCAGCGGCCGCTAGTGGAACGTCCCCGTACGTTCACCCTCACAAGTGAAGAAAGCGTATGAACAACCCAGCCAGCGAAGCGCCAATCAGCGGACCAAAAAACGGCACCGGCGCATAGCTCCAGTCCGAGCCTCCCTTTCCGGCAATCGGAAGCACGGTATGAGCCAGCCGAGTGGGCAGGTCTCGAGCGGGATTCATGCCATAACCAGTCGTTCCTCCCAGAGAAAGTCCGATACCCCAAACCAGGCACCCGATCAGGTAGGGCCCGGCAGTTCCCACCCAGCCGGACGAAATCAGCGCGTGCGAAAAAATCGCTCCCGCGACAAAGACCAGAACAAAAGTGCAAATGATCTCGCTGACCGTATTGGCCAGCAGGTTGCGAATCGCGGGCACGCCGCAAAAGCACAAGAGTTTCAGCTCGGGCTGCTCAGTTTCCTTCCAGTGCGGTCCGAAGTGGACCCAGACCAGAATCGACCCCACAAACGCTCCCAGCATCTGCGCCACCGAGTACGACAGAACTTTGGAATAGCTGCCCGTGGCGACGGCAAGTCCAAGCGTGACCGCCGGATTGATGTTAGCCTCTCTGCTGCCGCACGCGATGGCGACGAAGAGCGCCGACATTACCGCAAACGCCCAGCCGGTAGTGATGACTATCCACCCCGAGCCCTGTGCCTTGGAGTGCTTGAGCAAGACGTTAGCGACGCACCCATTTCCCAACAGAATCAAAACCAGCGTTCCCATGAACTCGCCCAGCAATGGTGAAGTCATTCTTTAAGTCCTTTCCCAAGCATGAACACCGAGAGTTGAAAAAATCGATGGGGTAGCCCACTCCTTGCGGCCGTGTCGCAAGGGCCTTTACTGAGAACTGAGAACCGAGAACTGAGAACTCGTCTTCACTCAGCCGATGCCGCGCTCCGGGGCTTGTACTTCTGCAGCTCCAACTTGGCAATCAAAGCGCGATGCACCTCATCGGGCCCGTCCGCGATGCGCAGCGTGCGGATCGCGGAAAACATTTCGGCCAGTGGAAAATCTTCGGAAACGCCCGCGCCTCCGTGGATTTGAATCGCCTGGTCAATAATCTCCAGGGCAATGTTGGGCACCGCGACCTTGATCTGGGAGATTTCGCTGCGCGCGCCCTTGGTGCCGACTTCATCGAGAATCCATGCGGCTTTGAGGGTAAGAAGACGTGCTTGCTCCAGCATGATGCGGGCGTTCGCAATGACGTCGGCATTGGCGCCCAGTTCGGCCAGAGGTTTGCCGAAGGCCACGCGCTGCAGCGAGCGGCGGCACATCAGTTCAAGCGCGCGTTCGGCCGCTCCCAGCGTGCGCATGCAGTGATGAATGCGACCCGGCCCCAGTCGCCCCTGCGCAATCTCAAAACCGCGGCCCGGCCCGGCAATGATCTGGTCAACCGGCAACCGAACATTGGTGAAGCTGACCTCGCCATGCCCGAACGGCGAGTCATAGGATCCAAACACGGACAACATGCGCTCGATCTTGACGCCCGGAGTTTCGATCGGCACCAGAACCATGGAATGACGCTGATGCTTGGCAGCGGCCCGATTGGTGATGCCCATGAAGATAAGCAGCCGGCAACGCGGATGTCCAACTCCGGAACTCCACCATTTCCGGCCGTTGAGGACGACCTGATCTCCCTCGATGAGTGCCGTGGCTTGCATGTTCGTGGCGTCCGAAGAAGCCACGTCAGGTTCGGTCATGCAGAACGCGGAACGAATTTCGCCCGCCAGCAGCGGCGTCAGCCACTTTTGCTTCTGCGCTGCTGATCCATACTTCACCAGTACTTCCATGTTGCCCGTGTCAGGTGCGTTGCAGTTGAAAACTTCGGGGGCAATCCAGGAGCGGCCCGTGATTTCCGCCACCGGCGCGTACTCCACATTGGAGAGCCCAGCGCCAAACTCCCCGTCGGGGAGGAACAGATTCCATAGCCCCGCGGCCCGCGCCTTGGCCTTCAAAGTTTCCATCACGGCAGGATGCTTCCACCCCCGCCAGTCAGGAAGGTTCTGCACGTGCGCAAAATACTCAGGCTCCGCCGGCAAGACATGCTCTTGCATGAACGCCGAAAGGCGCTGGACGTAGCTCTGGGCTCTCGGTGACCGAGAAAAGTCCATAGAATAGATATGAGATATGCGCTAGGCGCTAAGCGTTCGCCCACGCAGGCACCCTAGCCTAGCGATTCCAGCAGAATTCTCCTAATGAATCCTGTGAATCCTGTAATATATGCGGCGTGCATTTAAGTCAGGTCGACCTGAACCTGTTCGTGGTGCTGGAAGCCATCTATCGCGAGGGCAACATCACCCGCGCAGGCCAGCAACTGAACCTTACCCAACCCGCCATCAGCCATGCGCTGAAGAGGCTCCGCGATCTTCTGCAGGACCCGCTCTTCGTGCGCCAGGGACCGCACATGGTGCCGACGCCGTTCACGCGCAACATGATTGAGCAAGTGCGGCAGGCGTTGCACATCCTGGAGGTGAACCTCACCCAGAGTCGTAATTTTGTTCCCGAACACACGCGGCGGAACTTTCACCTGTCGCTGTGGGAATATGCCGAGGCGCTGATTCTTCCGTCCCTGCTGCGACGCCTGACGCATGCCGCCCCGGGAATGTCGATCACCACGTCGCGGGTCAAGCGCCGCGACCTGGAGACCGAGCTGGCAAGCGGTTCGGTCGATCTGGCCATCGACATACCTATGACGATGAGCGACCGTATCCGGCACAAGTGGCTCGTGAATGAGCCCTTCGTGGTCATCGCCCGGCACGGTCACCCGGCAATCAAAGACAAGCTCGACCTGGATACTTACCTCGCGCAGCGCCATATTCAGGTCTCTTCGCGGCGCCACGGTCCCAGCCTGATTGATGTCGAACTTAGCCGGCGCGGGCTTCGCCGGCAGGTCTTTCTGCGCAACCAGCACAACCTTACAGCGAGCATGGTAGTGAGCATGACGGACATGCTCTTGACCCTGCCGGAGCGGCAGGCGCAGCTGCTGAACATAGGCCTCATGAATCAGGTGCATCCGCTCCCACTGCAAGCTCCCCGCCTCGAAGCACACTTGTACTGGCACGAGAGTGTGGAGAATGATCCCGCAAACCGCTGGCTGCGCGAAGAAATCGAAAAGGTATTAGCCGTGGCCCCCAACGCGCCGAGAGCGCCGCGCAAGGCCGGCGGGCAGCGCCGCCGGCAACAATAGTCCCGGAAGAGTTAGGGTCGGAATAGTTATTGTGTCTGCTGTTGTGTTATTTGACGGGTTCAGACATTGACGCGCGCCTGCACGCGAGGATGGCTACGGGAGCGAATAATCGAAGGTCCAGGTGTGTTTACCCTGAGCGTCGATATGGATCATGAGCGAGCCCGTGAGTCCGGTCAGTTCTCCAGTGCCGGAGTTGGGTACAACCGTCACGCTCAGGTCTCCCGCAGAGGGCGCGTCGCCTTTCATCATGCTGGCGCGGTGCGCGAAAGTGAAGCTGCCCTGTCGGCCGTTAAGCTTGCCTGTCATGCGCTCAATAGCAACGTAGGCCATGGAGCCGGTGCTAGCGGTCGAGCCTGTAATCATTTCTATATGGCTGGTGCCTTCGAAGTCACCGTGCCAGGTCTTTTCGGATGTCATTCGAGCAATGTCGTTCGCCTTCTCAAAGTCGGTCGCTTGGGCGGGAATCATCTTGACGTCGAAAGAACCTTGGGCATGGACGACTTGCATGTGCATCTCCTTCGGGGCTGCGACACTCTGGGCTGCGACAGTGAAGGCGAGACTCATCACCACTGCCGCCACTTCGAATCTCACTCTCATATCGCCCCCGAAATGCAACTTACAGAATTCTTGATCCATGCCCGATCGCATCCTTTGCGGCCGCAGGGTCGACCAACACTTCACAACCAAACGACACTGGATCAGGTGGCCTGTATCGACTAGCCCAGCGCCGCCCTATATAAGGATACGAGTTTTCCCCAGGCGCTCTCGGCTTCCGGCTTGTTATAGATGGGCACGCCATCGCGGGCGGGCATATCTGGCACGCACCAGCCATGCAGGGCCGCATAGACTTCGATTTCCGCGGTAACCTGGGCGGCGGCAAAAGCTTGCTTCAGCTTGTCCTTGGCGTCGGGCTGTTTCTCGTCATCGTTCGAGGCAATCCCGATATACATACGAGCCTTGATCTTCGGCGCGAGCAGATGCGGGCTGTCGGGTTTGTCCGTCACCAGGCCTCCGCCGTGGAATGACGCGCCCGCGCCAATGCGATCGGGCAACACCGCGGCAGTTCTCATGACCAGCGCTCCGCCCATGCAGTAGCCCTGGGTTCCGATCTTTTTTGCCTTGTTCACTTCTTTTTGCGCATCGAGGAAGGCAACGTAGGCGGTCGCATCCTTCTCGGCGTTGCCAGGCGCGGTGACCGACGCCATCAGCGGCCTGAGTTTCGCCACATCGTCCGCATTCTGGAAGTTGAAATTGGAAGCATCCGTGAAAGGTGCTTTGGACACGCGATAAAAAGGATTGGGCACAAGAACGGAATATCCGTCACCCTCAGAAGCAATCCGCCGGGCAATGCCGCGCATCGACGGCCGCAAACCGAATGCATCCGGCCAGATCAGTACTCCCGGATAGGAACCGGGCTTTTGGGAGCGGGGTCGGATGAACGCGGCGTCGCAGGTTCCATCCGGTGTCTTGATCTCGACATCCGTTTCGACCAACTCAACGCCCACAGCCGACTGTCCCGTTGCAGTTGCTGCCAGGCCCGCACCCACCAGGATGGCTGCAAAGTCGCGTCTCGTGATGTCCCCAGCATGCGCGTCGTTCGTCGATTGGGTTTTCTGGTCGTCAGTCATAACTTCTCCTGCAACGAGTTTATCGCTTTTGGCTACGCGCCCGCATCCTCCGCGCGTGCAGGTTGCACCTCCGCGTCACAACCCACCGTGGAACCGGCCGAATGAGCGGGCAAGCATTACCGACATGACCAAGATGCCCGCCCCGAGCACAAGGACATGCCGCGTCTTGCGCAGCTCGAAGTTCCCGACCCGGCACACCAGCAGATAGCCGACAACAAGGTTAAACAGTCCCCACAGGACATTGATCGTCGAGGACGACAACCCCACTCCCGGCGGGGTCGCGAACGGACTCTGGAAGGCATGGCCCGACATGCCATTACCGAGATGAGGCGCTGCGTTTGCGAGGAAGGCGCCTCCGAAGAAGTACGCCAAGTAGTGGTACCAGCGCATGATTGTCTCCCGTTCTGGAGTTCCTTATCAATCTCTGCCTAGGGCATATTCCGGTCAAGTAGTGCGTGTCCCGGGTAGGGGATACCAATTAAGAAATTGTCATCCTGACCCTGAGCTTGCCGAAGGGGAAGGACCTGCTGTTTGCCGGCCGCAATCGTACACGTGGCTCGCTCCCCGTTTCAACTACCGGAGTGAGCCTCATATCGCGTACTCCACCCGACCGTGTGTCGGATGTTATCTTTAGGGGCAGCCACAGGAAGGCAGCGACACAGTTCATGGAAGTTCTCAAAAGACTTTTCGAGCAGCATTTCCACTCGCCGGTTGAGCGGTTGCAGCCGCTGCAGGGAGAACTCGGAGGATCGGGGCGCAAGATCATCCGGCTCGATAGCGGCAAAATCAGCGCGATCGGCATTCTCTATGACGTGCGCGAAGAAAATGTCGCCTTCCTCGAATTTTCCCGCCACTTTCGCCGGCATGGTCTGCCGGTGCCGGAAATTTATGCCGAAGATTTAAGCCACGGCGCTTATCTGGAAGAAGACCTCGGCAGCACCACACTTTACGAGTTTCTCTCGGAGCATCGCGACGGCGCGACCATCGCTCCCGAAGCAGTAGCGGCCTACCGAAAAGTTGTCGCGTTGTTACCGCGCTTTCAGGTAGAAGCAGGCCGCGACTTGAACTACAAAGTGTGCTATCCGCGCGCCAGCTTCGATCGCCAGTCCATCGCCTGGGATTTAAACTATTTCAAATATTACTTCCTCAGGCTCGCCGGCGTTCCCTTCAACGAACAGGCGCTGGAAGATGATTTCAGCCGCTTGACCAAATTCCTACTGAGCGCCGGCCGCGATTATTTTCTCTATCGCGATTTCCAGTCCCGCAACATCATGTTGCGCAAAATCGTGGATAGAGCTCCAAACGACAACCAGCCCTTCTTCCTCGACTATCAAGGCGGCCGCAAAGGCGCGCTGCAATACGATATCGCTTCTCTTTTGTACGATGCCAAGGCCGACCTGCCCCCGGATCTACGCCAGCATTTGCTTGATCATTATCTCGACAGCCTGGCCGGTTTCCTCGATCTCGATCGCGCCGTGTTCATGCAGTTTTACTACGCCTACGTTTATGTCCGCATCATGCAGGCGCTGGGCGCCTACGGTTTTCGCGGATTTTATGAGCGCAAAGAGCATTTCTTGCAGAGCGTGCCCTACGCGCTGAGAAACCTGCGCTGGCTGCTTCACAACGTCGAGTTGCCCATAGCGCTCCCCACGCTGATGGAAGCATTCAAGAGCATGGTGGCATCGAATAAGTTGCAGGGCCTGACCTCGACGTCCCAATCGGAAAATGTGACCGTCCGCGTTTTCAGTTTTTCGTTTCATCGAGGCCTGCCGCAAGACGACACCGGCAACGGCGGCGGATTTGTTTTCGACGGCCGCAGCCTCCCCAACCCAGGGCGCGAAGAGCGCTTCAAAACACTCAGCGGAAAAGACGCGCCCGTCATCGACCACCTCAATCAGCAGGAAAGCGTGCAGCAGTTTCTCGCCAGCGCAATTTCACTGGTGGACGCCAGCGTAAGCGCCTATCAGCGTCGCGGCTTTAAACACCTGATGGTGTCATTCGGCTGCACCGGCGGCCAGCATCGCTCGGTCTACCTGGCCGAGCAATTGGCGAAACATTTGCGCGGCAGGAACGGAGTGGAAGTGGTCGTCCGTCATCGCGAGCAGGAAAGCTGGCCCGGCGAAAGCCAGATCGGTCAAAGCGCCAGTTCGGTGAAAGCGTAACGGTGAAAGCGTAACAATAACAATGAAGATGAAAGCGATGATTCTGGCCGCGGGCCTGGGCTCTCGTTTGCGGCCGCTCACCGACAATCGTCCCAAAGCGCTGGTCGAAGTCAACGGCCGCACCATGCTTGAAATCACGCTCTCTCGCTTGCGCAGCTTTGGAGTTCGCGAGGTGATCGTCAACGTCCACCACTTCGCCGACATGATTGTCGAGTACCTGAAAACCAACGACAACTTCGGTATGCGCATCGAAGTTTCGCGCGAGGAGATGTTGCTCGACACCGGTGGCGGCCTGAAAAAGGCGGCGTATTTCTTCGCCGATCGTCCTGAAGATAGTTCTGTCGATTCCCGCCGCAATGAAGATGAGAATAAGGATGAAGACCCCTTTATCCTGCACAATGTCGACGTCCTCAGCACCATCGATCTTCGCCGCATGGTGCAATTTCATACCGCAACCCGCGCTTTGGCCACCTTGGCGGTGCAGGACCGCAAGACCTCTCGCTACCTGCTGTTCGACGATCTGCTAGACGATCAGCTTCAGCTCTGCGGCCGGCAATCCGAAGGCGAGCAACCCGAAATTGTTCGACCATCCGAGCATGCCCACCCATTGGCCTTCTCCGGCATTCACGTGATTTCTCCGCGTCTGCTGGCCATGATGACCGAAGATGGCGCGTTCTCGATAATTGCTTCTTATTTGCGTCTCGCTGCTCAACAAGAAAAAATTCTCGCCTTCCGCGCCGATGAATATTATTGGCGCGACCTCGGCAAGCTAGACAATTTGGAGCTAGCGACTCAAGACCTAAAACTGAAGGTCATCACGCAGTAGGTCGAGGTGTTGTTCTTGCTTTTGGGTGGCGCAGCGGATAACCTGCCAGCGTTGAAAACACGTAGCTTATTGATTATATAGCGCCAACTAAAGAAACAAAAGGTAACCTTACCCACGCTAGCTTCACAAACTTTCACGCGATTCGCGCCGCCGATTTCACTTCGCAGGCTTTGCGGCTATGTTCACAGTTGACAACTAGCTTTGTCCAAGGAAAAAACAAATGTCCCCCGTTGGAAAACTTGGAATGTCTATGACGTTAGCGGCACTCAGGTTGTGTGCCTCGGCATCTCAAATCGCGGCACAAACTTTCACCACGCTGCTCAGCTTCGACGGGACCGACGGCGCCTACTCCACGGCAGGTCTGGTCCGCGCCACGGACGGGAACTTTTACGGGGACTACGAGCGGAGGCGGGGCCAACAGCAACGCCACAGTCTTCAGGATCAGCCCCAGCGGCGCACTGACCACGATTCACAGCTTTTGCTCGGAGAGCGGCTGCGCGGACGGTTCCAACTCATTGGGAGCCTTGATCCAGGCCACCGATGGAAACTTGTACGGGACAACGGAGAGTGGCTCGGTTTTCAGAATCAGTCTAAGTGGCTCGTTTACGACGCTGAGCGGCACGGGCGGCCAATACCCCTCGGCGGCCCTGGTTCAGGGCAAGGACGGAAACTTCTATGGAACAACCGCCCGCGGTGGGGCCAATACCTGCACCCTGCGACCGGGTTATGAAACTTCGACGGCACTGACGCTGAACTTTGCCTCGCGGGGCTGGTCCAGGGCACTGATGGAAACTCCAGGCCCGCGGTCCTGTTGAATGAGCAGGGCGGGCAATAAGGCGGCGACGCCCTCGATCATGCTTCAACCCCGACACAATCCATCGTGGTCAATTCGCTACTCCTTTCGTCCAGGTGATTTTTTCTCAGGAGCGCTCTCGGGGCGAGCCTCAGGCCGGGGTGCAGCCTGTTGACGAGCTGCTGCAGGTTGCGAATGAGCTGCACTCTCCGAATTGACCGTTTTATTCTCGTTCGAACGGGTAGCGGATGCCTTCTCGGCGGTTTTATTCTCGTTTGATTGAGCTGCGGCTGCTTTCTTCTCGGACGCTTTATTCTCATTCGTGCGAGTCTCGGCTGCCTTCTCGGCGGTCTTATTCTCGTTTGATTGAGCTGCGGCTGCTTTCTTCTCGGACGCTTTATTCTCATTCGTGCGAGTCTCGGCTGCCTTCTCGGCGGTCTTATTCTCGCTTGATCGAGTAGCGGCTGCTTTCTTCTCCGACGCCTTATTCTCATTCGTGCGAGTCTCGGCTGCCTTCTCGGCGGTCTTATTCTCGTTTGATTGAGCTGCGGCTGCTTTCTTCTCGGACGCTTTATTCTCATTCGTGCGAGTCTCGGCTGCCTTCTCGGCGGTCTTATTCTCGCTTGATCGAGTAGCGGCTGCTTTCTTCTCCGACGCCTTATTCTCATTCGTGCGAGTCTCGGCTGCCTTACTCGCAGCTGCCTTGTTCTCATTCGATCGAGTGGCCGCTGCTTTCTTCTCGGACGCCTTATTCTCATTCGTGCGAGTCTCGGCTGCCTTATTCGCAGCTGCTTTATTCTCGTTCGATCGAGTAGCGGCTGCTTTCTTCTCGGACGCCTTGTTCTCATTCGTGCGAGTCTCGGCTGTCTTCTCAGCGGTCTTATTCTCGCTTGATCGAGTAGCCGCTGCTTTCTTCTCCGACGCCTTGTTCTCATTCGAGCGAGTCTCGGCTGTCTTCTCAGCGGTCTTATTCTCGCTTGATCGAGTAGCCGCTGCTTTCTTCTCCGACGCCTTATTCTCATTCGTGCGAGTCTCGGCTGCCTTACTCGCAGCTGCCTTGTTCTCATTCGATCGAGTGGCCGCTGCTTTCTTCTCGGACGCCTTATTCTCATTCGTGCGAGTCTCGGCTGCCTTATTCGCAGCTGCTTTATTCTCATTCGATCGAGTGGACGCTGCTTTCCTCTCGGACGCCTTGTTCTCATTCGCGCGAGTCTCGGCTGCCCTGTTCTCGGTCGCCTTAGTCTCCTCTGCCCTGCTCTCGGATGCAGCACCAGTGGCTGCCATCACGCCTTTGCCGGTAAACTCACCCGGTTTGGATGTTGCCGCGATGGGCGGCTTGCCATGATTCACCGACGCCAATAGCTCGTGGTTTTTGCTGGCGGCCTCTTGATGCCTTGTTTGTGCCGCTGTTGCCGGAGTATGACGTTCGTGTGCCGCGGTCTCTTCTGCAGCGGTCGGTCGAGCGGTCGTTCCACCGGTTCCCCCGTTATAGCTGACATTGTTTCCCGCCCTTTCGTTGAGCACGTTCTTTTCGTAAGTGTTGTGAACGTTGGCGATGTCCACGTTATTTACCGAGGTGTTGTAGTTGAAGGATCCGTTATTCCAATATCCCCCCTGATAGCCGAAACCGCCATAGCCGAAGCCATAGTTGACGCCGCCGTAGAAGCCAATCGTGGGGCCCCAGTAGCCTTCGTTCCAGGCGAAGGCGTTGCCACCCCACCCCCAGTAACCGGGAGTCCATAGCAGGCCTACCGAGGGCGGCTCGGCCCACGTTCCAGGCACCCAGAAATATCCTTCCCCGCCGTAACCCCAGTAGCCGGGCGTCCACAGATAACCGCTCTGCGGACAAATGGGTTGCGAGTAGGCTACCAACTCGGGCGGAGCGATTGTGATCGACATGCCGAACTGCGCCAGCGAGGTGGCGGGTATGGCCAATATCAGAAAAGCTAGAGATAGCAAACGGACGTTGCGCATTTTGAACCACCTTGCCAGATCATCCGTCGGTTGCCCGGTCCTACCTTGCCGCTGCGGGCTGCGTGGATTGAACGGCGACGCGTCAATGAAAGGATTCCACGGAGGCGCCGCCAAGTCTGTGCACTACAGCTCACTTCTCAACGCCTCATCCGAGCCCAGCGCATGCGCCGGCCAAATTACGCAGAGTCTTTCTTCAAACTGCGCTTCGTCCGCTCAGTAAGTTAATGACCAGAATCACTAATCCCACAACCAGCAGCAAGTGAATCAGACTCCCGCCGATATGCAAACTAAAACCCAAAAGCCACAAAATAATGAGAACAACGAAAATGGTCCAAAGCATGTGAGCCTCCAGTGCTCTTTACGAACACACCAATGTGAATCTCACCAAATCGGCGAGAGAAGTGATCTAACCTAGCAAATCAGAATTCAAACGGTCTGAGCAATAATGCTCACCGACGGTACTGCCGAAATGTGCCGGGAAAAATTCCACCTGTCCCGCCTGTGCTGTTCTGCACGAGTTTCCGACGGCCCCCAGCATCCAACACGTCAGTAACTTGGAACGATTCGGCCGCCAAGCGGACAATGATAGATAGAGTCCAAAAACTCTATTCCTTGGGCGGAGGGAGACTTGTGCGCTGAAGTTAATTACCACGTCAGGTGTCATACACGGCGATAAATAACGAAAACGATCGGCGTACTTGCCACTACCGCATCGGATGAAAAGACGGAAGCGACGTCGGGCTGAGAAGACACGACGAAAGTCTGAAACCAGATGACACCTATGGATGATCGCAGGAGCGAACGCTTTGGGCGATACGAGATCCTGGCCGAGCTGGGACGGGGAGCCATGGGTGTTGTCTACAAAGCGCGTGATCCCAAGATCAATCGCGTCGTCGCGGTAAAAACCGTTTCTCTGGCCGGCCAGGCCCCGGAAGAGGAACTTGAGTATCGCGAGCGTTTCTTCCGGGAAGCAGAAGCTGCAGGCCGCCTGTCTCATCCAGGAATCGTAACCATCTTCGACGTGGGCGAGGAACCAGAGACACGGGCGCCTTACATCGTAATGGAATTTGTTGGAGGGCAATCCCTCGACAAGCTGCTGTCGCGGCACGACGATAAGTTGCCGCTCGAGGCGGCACTACAGTTAGCGCTCGAACTGGCAGAAGCATTGGATTGCGCCCACGGTCAAGGCGTGGTGCACCGCGATCTAAAGCCCGCGAATATCTTGTTGACTGACGACGGCCATGCCAAGATTGCCGACTTCGGAGTGGCTAAACTGAACCGCGCCCCCCACACTCCGACGGGACGTGCGTTCGGCACACCCGCTTATATGTCGCCTGAACAGTTGAATGGCGAAGAGGTGGATGGGCGATCAGACTTGTTTTCCTTAGGCGTGGTACTGTACACGGTCCTGACCGGCTACAGGCCGTTTCAAGGCAACAGCGCGGTTACGGTCTCGTTCAAGGTAGTCAACCGCGAACCTATGCCGGCGACCCTCCTCGATACTGAGTTACCGCAGGGACTCGATTACATCATTGCTCGAGCTATGGCGAAAAATCCCGCCGAACGCTATCAACGCGGCATGGAGATGGTGCTGGACATCCAGGAACTTCGGGAGGGACGAGAACCATGGAGCAAGTCAAAGCTGCCAGGTTCGCCCACGGACGCAGGCGCAGGCCAAACGGTGATGGAAAGAGCCAGAGCGACCCTGGGTAAATCGGGGATCGCAGCTAATATGCTGTTAAGCGCGCGCCCTCTGCCGCGGCGGCACCGTACAGGGGAAAACCTGCTGGAGACGATCCAGAAAAAGTCTCTCGTCGGCGCCTTGCTCTTGGTGGGACTTCTCGTCTTTGGACTCTGGGTTGCTTCATTTCGCCCTCTACGATTGCGACCAAGAGTTGCCGAGCCACGGCTTCCTGCCGGGGAGGTCGACCCGGCAAAAACGGCGGCGATGTCGACGGCGCCAGCTGGGAGCCCGGCCGCTGCCGTGGCCACAGCGCCGACGCCGACAGGGAAATCCGTGAAAATAGCCGATGCAGGCTCACTGGTTTCCCCAGCAACTCTGGACATCGAGGTGGACCATAACTTCGCGGAGGCCCGTCTGTCGGTGTGGGTGGACGATCACTCGATTTATACCCAGCTGACGGAAGGAACCGACAAGAAGCGCCTGGTCGTATTTCACGACGTCCAGGGCCATGAATCCCATGCGATGCAGTTGGCTCCCGGGAGGCATCGCGTCCGGGTACGGATGGTCTCTGGTGTGGACTCATATGACCAGTCGGGTACCGTGGTGGGGACGTTTGCCAGCGGGAAAGAAAAGGTGCTGCGAATCCATTTCAATAAACACGGCGCGATGAACCTAAGCCTTCAATAGTGAGAGGCCTGCCGCCTCCCGGCAGTTTAGGAACCGTGAAGATTGTCGGCCGCTGGATCGAATGTGCTCTTTCGAGAGTCCGATTCGCGCCAGGAATATTCGGGCTGCGACGCACTCATTTCCTTCGTGGTTTAGGACCGGAAGAGTGGTGGCCTCCGGGCACGCTCTTTGTCAGCGGGCTCGCCCGGCTCTGAAGGTGGTTCGAGAACAGTCCGTCGGTCGGATCGCCTTGAGCGAAGATCGTATTTTTCCTTTGAAAAGACAGCATGTCCCTGCTTTTCCCGAGGTGGAAAGAAAGGCGTGGGGATTGAAACCAAGTCTTTTCTTCGCGGGGCTGATTCGCTTTACCACAAGGCCCTCCTAACTGTAGATATCGGCACTATCGATCATGAGGGACAGGGAGGGCCCCAGGCTGGTCAGTAGTGCTCACTATGGCGGATCCTGGTGGCAATTTCGGCGATTGCCCGCTGGAATAGTCAGATGGACTAGCGACCGGACATCATCTTGCCGGGATGGAGACGACATTCCTCGACATCTGGTCGCGGGTGACTCGCGCCTCGATCCTGGACACGAACTTCGGTGTGAGGCTCTTCACCACTTGCCGGATGCCTGGCCCAAACTCGTGGAAAACGTTCATCCCCGCGTCGCCGCCAATCGTCGAACCAAAATTGTTGAATGCGCCCGAAGAGGATCGCGCCCAATATGGACGCCTGGCGGCGGCGCTAGCAACCGAAGACAGTACCCCGAGGAAATACGATGTGTTCAGCCTTCCCTTTCCGGAGTTGTCGCGCTTGATAAAAATGCGCGAAGCTGCGTAAGTGGCTCGGCCCATAAAGCTGCTGCTGGTCGAAGGGAGATAACGCGGGTCCAGCCTGAACAACGACGGATACGGATCCTTACTTGGGAAGTTGCTGGAATCTTTCTGAATAAACGCCGCTTGATAATGAGCCGTTAAGTTGGGTTGCGGCCGCGGTGTGACGTGTCCCAGCTCCGTTACGCGCATCGCGCCCATGACGCTTGCCGCGCTAAGGGTTAAAGACGAGCTTTTTTCATTGACGAACCGGTGAAATCCATCTGCTTGTGCTGGAGGCCGAACTGACGACGGGGCATCAGGAAGTGTAGGCACCGCCTGGAGATGGATTTCGGGTGAGTTTGAGACGTCAAACTGTGATGCCCGAAGCAAGTCGGCTGAAGGGCGTTTCTGGCACGAGGCCCCGCAAGCAGCCAATAGAAGAAAAGAAATAACTCGGGTTGGCGTAGTTCGCTTCACCATAATTCAACCCTGCAAAGCGGCAAGCGGCTTTCCGGATGCTCGGGAATTCAGGGGCAAGCACATCGCCACAATAACACTCCGCGAGTCATACGTCTGAGCAAGAGTGCTCATCCCGGGGAGACAGAAACTTCGATTTGAGCGACGCGTGCGCTGTAGATTGCCGTCAGTACTCTGGATTGGCCAAACCTGGATTGGCCAAGCGATTTCGAATTCTACTCACCCGTGCCTTTACTGGTTGCCATCCAGCGCGCCACAACCACTAACCTCTTCGGCGCTGGTCCAACATAGTGTGTCGGATAGCAGGTGATCAGCGTAAGCTGCGCCGTAGGAGACTTCCGTAAGGCCGAAAGGTCGGTAGGATCGACGATACGACGTTCTGTAACCTCGAATAGGTGAACTTCCCCCTGTAGTCGGAGGTTAATCTCATCCCCCGGCCGTAACTCGTCGAGATGTCGAAAGAAAGTGTCCCGGTGGGCGACAACAACTGAGTTTCCGGAAGATCCGAGAAGAGCCGAGTTCTGCATGTGGCCCGGACCAAGCTTGAGTGACTTGCGTGAAGTGCCTTCCACGATCACGGCATCCAGGTTAATCCTGGCGATAGTGAGGCGGACAAGAGCGCCACCATCGCTTGCCAGGACGTTTGCCGGACGAGCGTTCTGCTGTTGCCACTCCAGTGCCAGCTTTTTTTGACCGGCGTACATCTGCCAGTACTGACAGGACACGTAAAGCAGCAACAACAGCCCAATCCCGGATAAGAAAAGGGCGAGCCATTGCCGTGTGCGGCCTCGATCCTTCGATAACGCCGCAATCGAAACCTTCGACTCGTTCAGCTCGCCCGCTCCGGGGATTGTTCTTTCCATCTCGAACCCCATGCTTCAAGGCTTCACCGTTGGTTTGTCCGCGACCTCCGGCTCAGCAGGCCAAGGCCGACCAGGCCCAGACCGAGGAGTCCGAGCAGAGGCAGCGAAGTGGCGGTGTTGGGGAGTTGCTCGGTATTGTCGGGTGCGCTGGCAGTCTTCGTCATAGGAGCACTTGCAGTTTGCGGAGGCGTTGGATCAGCCGCCACGGGCGTGCTGGCAGTCGCAACCGGCGCGGGATCAGCCACAACGGGAGTGCTGGCAGTCGCAACCGGCGCGGGATCAGCCACAACGGGAGTGCTGGCAGTCGTCGTAGTAGTAGTGGTGGTGTCGACCACGGCGGGAGTGCTGGCAGCCGCTGCGTTGGTGGTGTCGACCCCTGTCGTAGTGCTAGCAGTTGGCGTCGCGCAGTGGTCGGAGATCATATTCACTCCGGTCACGGCAACGCTGTTGTCGGAGAGACCGGAACTCGTAGCAGTCGTTTTTTCCCCGGTGACTTCGATGTCATGGCCGACATGTGGTTTCAGGTCTACGGTGCTGCTTGCGATTTTGTAAGTTTGAGTTGTGCCATCCTCCGCTACGGTGTAATTACCGTCGGAGCCACTAAGGCATCCCTTGATGCTGGCCTGGTCGGTGTTGCTGCTCGGCGCGGGAGTCTGTCCGAATCCCAAGGTAACCAGCAGAACCGTTGCAACTATCAGCAGAAATATGTTTTTCATAGAATCCTCCTAAGATTCTCGACGGGTGGCAGTTTGCAATGTCACTTACGATTTAATTTTTGCTTCCGATCCTTACGCAGAACTCTCGCGCGTTGTGCACCGGTCGAGCTTCCGGCCTAGGAACCTGGAGCATCCAGAGTGCGATAGGACACACTCTATTGGTCATGAACTTCAGTGTCTGATCAAAAGCGCTCACATTCGATTCATGGACGTCCGTGGGTGCAGATCCTTTATGGACGCGGGGCTAATAGTGTTTGTCCATAGTGGCGGCGAACGCATCTTTCGCCGGATCGACCGGAGGCTGCAGCGGCAGCAACCCGGGGTCAAGACCGCGCGGTCGGTTGTGACTCTCAGTCCCTGAAATGCTGCCGTTTGTGCTACCTGCCCGCCAAAAGTACACGACGGGACCTTAGGCTCGGCGCGCCGATATCTGATATTTGACGTGTCGAAACAATAAGTTGCGCGGTTGATGCTGAGGGCCACTTGAATGCAACAGTTGGATGGAGTGAGCACTCTTCTCCTCTTTCAGGTTCCCTGAAACTAAGTCAGTCCATCTGAAGTTCTCTACTCTTAGCGATAACAACCTTTAGGAGGTTGATAATGTTTGCACGCAATGTCACTTTTCATCTGAAATCGAACATGCTTTCTGACTATACCCGTACCCTTGAGAACGAAATTCTCCCTTTACTTCGCAAACAAAAGGGGTTCAAGGACGAAATCACATTGTCAAATCCTGGCAGCCAGGATGCGATTTCGATCAGTCTGTGGGAGAACAAAGCCAGCGCCGATGCTTACAACACCAATGTTTATCCCGAAGTGTTGCGAACATTTGCAAGAGCGATCGATGGAACGCCCAAGGTTCAGACGTTTGAATCCGTCACCTCGAGCTTCTATAACGTCCTCGCAGCAGTGTAAGTGGGATTGTTCGCCATACGGGGCGGCCTCGTTGAAGGGCCGTCCCTTCATTAATTAGCGGGGAACAATGCACGCTCCGTATGAAGTAACCCTTCCCTGTGCCGCTCTGTTTCGCCATCTGGCGTAAATCAGATTGCACTAGCTGAGAATTGACTGCCGTCTCCACCTGTTCGCTGCCAGTTCAATAATTTTCTGTTTCCAAGAAACAAAAGAGGCAACCCGTGATGGATTGCCTCCCGCGAAGATCGCGACGACTTCGACTTGTAAGCTGGATTGAGCATATGACCGCTCAAGTCAGGAATCTGTTCAAAATTGCACACTTCCCGTTGACAGGCCTACCCCGTCACTCCTTTCAGAACGTCGTCGAGTCGGCTCTCTTCATGGACCCGGCGATGGCCCATCCAGCGGAGGATCGAGATGCGATGTCTTCTGTGTAAGAGCGAGGTTCATTTCGCTCGCGATTTCCGTCAACTTCTCAGGATCTTGTTCCCGAAGGCACAGGACCGCTAACTCTTTCCACCGTTCAAAGTGTTTGGACACATTATCCTCATTTCTACTGGTACGAAGCTCGGGTAAGGGTGGCACAGCAGACAGCGGATCTCACCCCGACAACTCAGAATCAGCGTTTTTCAATTCTGCATCCTCATCACGGTGCCCCAATTGACCTTGCATATTGGTGTTGCCCCCTTGGTTCTGCGAGTCCTGTTCTGTCGCGCCTTTGCCCCGATCCTGATCTTGTGATTTGTCCATGGCTTTCTTCCGCCGCTCAACCATGACACTCTCAACACGCTCATGAACGCGGGCGCAGATTTCGGAAACTGAGGGAACGTCAGCACTGTATTTGGTCATGACAACAGATGTTGGGTGCATGTAGAGCACGATACGCCGCTGGGAGTTGAACGTCTGAGCTATAAAGCTCACAACGCCAACTCAACCGCAGCCGAATGCAATGAAACCCAGGACGGGCTACAAGGCCAGTCCTCCAAATCAGCAGCCGTGAGCAAAACTGACCAGCGAAAGCTCATCATCTTTCAGCACAATTGGTTCGATCTCACATTTTGGACTGGAGGGACTATGTTCGGTTACGGTTTGGTAGGAACGATTGTCGTGATTCTGTTGATTATTTTTGTCGTACGCAGTCTATGAACCCAAAACTCTCGGGCGCATGCGAAATGCGCCCATATTCGCTCAGGCCCGTTGTAACGGTCATTCCCCAGAAAGGTCGCCGTTTTGTGTTTGCTCCCCGGCAAGAGTACACGACGGAATTCCCAAAACCCGGCGGCGCCGGATCTGCTAGGGGATGTATAGAAATAATGAGCCACGCGGTTGATGCCGAAGGCCACCTTCCCCTGTGACAAAAGAGGCAACCCGATGTTTTGGGTTGCCACGTGAACGATCTCCCAAGCACACCCCACACTACAAAACCCCCAATACAGAATCTGTTCAAGATTGCGCACCTCTGGTGTCGAAGTGGGAACGGCAATTGCCGCGAGATCAAGATCCACGCGGACTTCCGGAGGCCAGCTTCTTTTTACGCTCTTCGATCATGCGTCGATGTGTTTCTGAACGCCGCCATCCGTGCAATCTTCACGGGCCTTCTCTAACCTTTTGATCTCAGCCTTGATCGTCGCTATCACTCCTCGTGAAAGGTCGTCCATTTTCGTCGTATTCCTGGATACTCGACTAATTTAATAGGGTATGTCTCGGCAGCTAAGCGTCGGCCTACGACCTGATCGAAATTGCAACCGGGGAACCGAAGGCGAGCTGCGTTCCATTCGAAGCCACCGATCCGCTGTCGAGTCCATCAGTCATCCACCACATCGGCGCTGCGGTTCTTACGGTCTTCGATGGGAGGGTCGTTCGGTTGTCTCTCGGTAGCATGCCCTGGTGTGTTTTTTGGCATGCCCCACCGTGCTTTCTGGCATGTACTTCTGTGTTTTCCCCCTCCGCGCTTTTCTCGTTAGAATCGACCAGATCAACAGAGACAAGCTAGGGCACGGGAATAGCAAGGTCTAGGCAGGGTCGCATCTATCCATGCACCGTTTGGAGCATTTTATGCATTCTTTCCTTGGGCAAATACTCCGCTGGATGGCAATCATCGCTTCGGTCGCGGCGTTCTCGGTTTGTCAAGACACTGCCAGCACGCCTGGGCACACCAACCACCTTTACAACGTGCAGCTGTCGACCGGCCGAATCATCTCCGACACCTTGGTGGGAACACGGCTGCAGGGTGCAACCACCATCATGTCCAAGGGCGCTGCGGGATGGTCTC
Organism: uncultured Acidobacteriaceae bacterium; assembly: GCA_963747545.1. Taxonomy (GTDB): domain Bacteria; phylum Acidobacteriota; class Terriglobia; order Terriglobales; family Acidobacteriaceae; genus Acidiflorens. The sequence goes on from CAVVFQ010000008.1 coordinate 639,234, forward strand.
TACTCGGCGTGGCCGAATTCGGTCCCAAACATCCTAAGGGCATGGTCCATTTCGACGACTCGACGGGCGCGCTGGCGGTACTCTTTTACGGCGGAACCGGCGGAGCCACGTTGGTTGGGTCGCGTGCATTGGCGACACCCGGCGAGCAATGGGCCGCCGCAGCGGTCGCCGATCTGAATGGCGACGGCAACGCCGATGTGATCTTTGTCAATAAAGCGACTGGCCAGGTTGATGTCTATTTTTATGGCGGTCTCCAAGGAACTACCTGGTTGGATCGCGAAACAATCAGCCCCCTCTCGGCAACGGGATGGAAGGTTGTCGGAGTGGCGGATATTAATGCCGACGGCCACCCGGGCCTTATTCTGCAGAACACCTCGACGCGGCAGATCGTAGTGCACTATCTGGGAGGCCCCCATGGCACGACGGTGACTGCGACTGAAGAACTGGTCGGCGATTTCACCGGCTGGACGGCGGCAGGAATGCAGGACATGAATGGGGATGGCCATCCCGATCTCATTCTGTTTAACGATGCCGGACAAACTATGGTCCGTTATTTCGGCGGATCGCTTGGTGTGACCCCACTGGGCGCGAGCTCGCTGGACGGTGTTGGTTCGCCTGGTTGGAAGTCTGTGGTTCCCAGTGGCCCGGCAGGCGAATCCGAAGCGAGCGCGGTTAAGTCAGTCTCGGTTCTTATCTTCAACGGGACGGGCACCAGTTCGACCGATGTGACGGCCGTCGAAAGCGTCGTTACCACTGCCGGATTGGCATATAACACAGTTAATTCAAGTCAGCTCGACGGTATGACGCAGGCACAATTAGCCGCCTACAAGCTCTTTATTGTGCCGGGGGGAAACTCGATCACGATCGGAGATAATCTCTCCTCAAAGGCGACCGCGACGGTTCGCGCCGCAGTCGAGGACGGTTTGAACTATCTCGGATTCTGTGCGGGCTCCTTCTTCGGAGGCTCTTCCATTTACAACGGTCTGGATCTCACTTCTGGAGTGTGGTTCGATTTCTACGCCGATTACTATAAGGGCATCAACAAAGAGGCCGTGAGTATTTCGTTTCCCGGCCAGGCTGCGCTCGACATCTACTGGCAGGATGGCCCCGAGCTGGCTGGATGGGGCAAGGTTGTCGGCAAGTACCCGAATGGAGAGTCGGCCATCGTTGAGGATTATTGGGGAAGCGGATTTGTTATCCTCTCCGGAATACATCCCGAAGCTCCCGCCAGCTGGAGATCCGGGATGAAATTTACCACGGCCCTGGATGTCGACCTGGCATATGCCGGAACGTTGGTGAACGCCGCGCTCAACCGCACCATGCTACCTCATTACTGAGGTCCAATAGTCAAAATCGTTTCTCCGCATGTCGCCTGATCAATTCTTCTTGCTGGAAGGGCTGGTGTCGGACGAAGCCTCTGCTACCTTCCACGTGTTTTCGATGTGAAAATCTCCGTAGGCGATTCTTCCGGGCTCGACGCGAAGAGTCGCACAACGTTGCCGCACGTCAACTTCCTGGCCGTTTGCCTCGATCGCCAAGTCAATACGATAGAGCCCGGGGACGACTGGCAGCACGGGGCATTGGAACTCAATCGCACCAGTACCCGGTTCAAGGCGTAAGCCACCGCCCAGGGATTCAGTCGTCAGTTGACCGCACAGGTAACCGCTTGGCCAGTAAATCGAAATTCTGAACACAACATCGAAAACGGGTTGCGAAGCCAGATAGTCAAGCCGTGCCACCATCGGGTAGCCGGTTCGAATGGTATCGTCGGGCGAAGAGAACGAGACTCGGGTACATTCCACCGGCTTTAGCTCATCGTGTTCTCCCCCGAGGGTCGTACCCTGCCCGCCAAACGTGATGTGCTGATACTGGTCGATAACTTGTCGCGGAGGGCCATCGGCGAGTATGCAACCATGACTCAGCAGCAAAGCTCGATCGCACAGCCGGTACACGGCAGCGAGGTCGTGGGAAATGAACACGATGGTGCGGCCAGTTTTGCGGAGCTCGGAAATACGGTCGAGGCATTTTGCTTGAAAAGCTGCATCTCCGACTGCCATGACCTCGTCGAGCAGCAGGATATCGGGGTCGAGGTGGGCGGAAATCGCGAATCCGAGACGCACATGCATGCCCGATGAATACCGTTTCACGGGCACGTCGATGTACCTGCCCACGCCGGCGAATTCGATGATGCTGTCCAGCTTGCGGCGTATGTCTGAGCGTCGCATGCCCAGCATCGCTCCATGCAGATAGATATTTTCGATACCGGTAAGCTCAGGATGAAAACCAGAACTCACCTCGATCAGCGCGGCCAGTCTTCCGCGAATCGTGATCTCGCCCGCGGTGGGCGCGGTGATTCCGGCAAGAATTCTCAGGATTGTGGTTTTCCCGGCGCCGTTGTGCCCGACAATGCCAAGCGCTTCTCCTTCCTTTACTTGAAAGCTCAGGTTGCGAAGCGCCCACATCTCCCCTGACCTTCTCGCTATTCCCCGCTTGTACCAGCGCTTTGGAGAGTTCCCACTGCCGCGGAGCTCGTACTTCTTCGACACCCGATCGAACCTGAGGTCAATCATGTCAAATAACATCCGTCATGGTCGCTTCCGATGATTTGAAAAAAGCATAGGTAAGAGCGAGAACGGCTACGGTCGTCGCTCCGCAGAAAGCGAGCATGCCAACCTTCGGCGCCGTGCCGTGAATCACCAACCCGCGGAAGCTTTCGATTAAAGGTGCCACCGGATCGAGTAGATACCAGCTCCGGAACCGCACGGGAACCGATTGCAGCGAGTACACGACGGGAACGGTGAACATCCAAATCTGCAATAGAAACGGCATGGCGAGCCCGACATCGCGAAAACGTATTTGTACCGCCGAGAAGAACAATGCGATGGCTGCCGCGAAACCGGCCAGAATCAGAACGATCGGGAGCGCGTACAGCAAATGCCACCCCAGCGGAACGTGGTAATACTTCAACAAAACGACAAGAAGGATCGAGGCAATGCCAAAATCTACAAGGGCCGCGAACATGTACGACAATGGGATGATCTCTCGCGGGAAATACATCTTGGTTAGTAAGTTGGGATGCAGAACCAGCCCGTTAACGGCGTTGGAGATGGTGCCGGAAAAAAATATCCAAGGCAACAGTGCGCAAAAGACAAATACCGGATAGGGGATTCCGCCGGTGGCAACCGTGGTCACGCGCGTGAAGATGATCGTATAGATGAGCATCAGCGCGAGCGGCTGGAGTGCCGCCCATGCCCAACCAAGAGCCGACTGTTTGTAGCGAACATGCAGCCGAAACAAAGTCAGTGTGTACAGGAGGTCTGAGTATTGAGCCAACGTCCTCAGGCCAGTGAAGATCGCGCCGATCGAGAAGCTAGGTGGATGGATAACTTTGATGGGACGTGCGCGAGTCGGTGCCGGCTCGATTGGAGTTTTCCGGCGTTCCTCTTCGTCAATCTCTTTTGGCAGTGCGGTGAACTGCGGATCTCCTATTTCTGGAGAAGCGCTCATTCCGATTGCATCCTTATCCATATCCATGCTATGCGAGTTCATGCTATGCGGTCGATCCCGCCCAGGCGTCAGACTTTGACGAGGACGGTTGATCCTTTTTGGCCAACGAAGCCGAGCCCGATCCATCGTCTCGCATTATCATATACAGCCGCTTCTTCAGCTTTTCGCTTACTAGACGCACATGTGGATCTCGCAGCATTTCAATATGCCGACATTCGATTTCGCAGATTTCGACACCGCCCAGAGAGCGGGCGCCCCATCCCATTTCGGGGTCTCGTGGGCGATAATACGGTTGACGCGGGCTCCTAAACAGCAGCACCGGCGCGCGAAAACGGGGAGGTTGCCAGTTTTCTCCGGGCCAAATGGCACGTTCCCAACTCGTCCCGCTGACCTCTTTGCCCGATGCGACCCACCTCGCGATCGTTCTGCGCAGGGTCGCGAATTGCTCGTCAAAGGGGCGGGCGCGCCATTCCCGAAATCGCTGGACGTAACGGTTGAGGGCCCACAGCGATTTAATGAGGGAATTCTCCACGACCCAGGTATCGAGAATGGTGAACAAGGCTACCTCTTCACCTTCGGATTCCAACTGGCGAATCATCTCTTGTGCGACCACCACTGATCCACACATGCTTCCGAGGCAGTAGGGGCCGCGTGGCTGGATCGACCGCACGCCGCGGAGGTAGTCGTTGCACAATTGCTCCAATTCTGTCTTGCTGAACGGCCGCTCGATGATCACCGGAGCAGTGGCCTGAAGCTTATAGACTGGATGAAGCGGTGAGAGCTGATGAGCAAGCTGTGCGAACCCGAGTGCATCAACTCCCGGTATTGCGACCGCGAAGAATGGGATCGAGGTGCCCCCCTCACCGAGTTTCATGAGAATAGAATCGGGTGCGGCAATCGAATCGTCTTCGAGTAGACGCGCAAAGGCTTCAATGGTCGGCGCGCGAAACACTGCTGATACCGGGATCTTGCGGCCGGTGGCACGCTCAATTTCCGCGATCAGCCGAGCCGCGAGCAGGGAGTGGCCTCCCACGTCAAAGAAATTGTCGTGCGCCCCAATTTCGGGTACTCCGAGCACTTCCTTCCAGATCGCGAATAGAAGTTTTTGTTCGATTGTAAATTCTTCGCGCCGTTCCGGTTCTGTTTCGGGCAGTGAAGATGACAGTCTCTGCTGTTTCCCCGTGCTCTTACTGGCACCTACACTCTTGCGGACGACGGAGACAGGCAACGACGTGCGCGCGACCCCATCCCAGTCGGTGCCTGCCGGCGGTAGATCCAGGATTCGAGCTTCCGGGTCGCCAACAATACCTTGAAGGACTGTAATGTAATCCTCCAACATCCGGCCAACACGCTTCGAGTGGAACAGGTCGGTGTTGTGATCGATCTGAACCCACCACAGCCCGTCGACTCCTTCAATCAGAGTCGCGCTCAGATCGAAGATCGAAGTAGTCGGAGATACCACATAGGGAAAGGCGGTCAAGTTGCCAAAACTGTGGGATCGCACGGCGGACTTGATCATCGAGAACATAACCTGGAAGATCGGGTTGTAACTCAAGTTACGTTCCGGCTTGAGTACCTCGACCACTTTCTCGAATGGCACATCAGCGTTCGCGAATGCGTCCAGCGTGGTCTCGCGCACCTGCGCTGCCAGGTCGGGAAACCGTGGGTTCCCCGACAGATCATCGCGCAGGACCAATGTGTTTACAAAAAACCCGATGAGCCCTTCTGTTTCCACTCGGTTTCGACCCGCCACAGGAACGCCTACTAGCAAGTCGGGTTGCCCGCTGTAGCGGTAAAGCAGGATCTTGAAAGCGGCGAGCAGCAATATGAAAGGAGTCGTCTGCCAGCGAGCTGCCAGCTGCTTAACACCCGTAATGACCTGATCAGCTAACTGGACTAACTGGCTCGCACCTCGAGAGGTTTGTTCAGGAGGTCGCGGGCCATCCTTCGGTAACTCCAGGACGGGCGGTGCGTTCTCCAACCGGTTTTTCCAATATGTCAGCTGTTGGTGGACCGGCTCGGTTCCTAGCCATTGACGCTGCCACTCCGAGTAGTCGCCATACCCGATGGGAAGATCGGAGAGCGGCGAAGGCTTTCCCGCAGAAAACGCGCTATAGACCGCCGCCAGCTGCCGAGCCAAGATCTCTATGGACCACGAGTCAGTGACAATGTGATGCATCGTGCACAGCAGCACATGGTCAGTGCCGGTGACGCGAATGATGCGCGTGCGAAATAGGGGCGCCTCGCGCAGGTCAAAAGGCACCTCTACTTCCCGCTCGGCGAGATGATAGGCTTCGGAGTAGGCTTCTTCCTGTTTCTGCAGATGCGTGACATCGTCAATCTGAAGATTCACAGTGAGCTTGCGTTCAACCATCTGCCGCAGCTCACCTCGTTCCAATTTGAATGCCGTGCGCAAGCTGTCGTGGCGATTGACTATTTCCTGCAGGCTGGCCCGGAGCGAATCCAGATCGAGCGGTCCCCTCAACCATAGCCCTAAATGAACGTTGTAAGCGGAACTCTTGCCCTGCAGTTGGTCGAGAAACCACAACCTCTGCTGCGCCAGGGAAGCGGGATACACTTCGCTGTAACCGGTCTGCAAAAGTAGATCGGCCAGCAGTTCCTTTTCCTGCGCGGCCTTGCTATCGAAGTTACGGGTCCCGTAAAGCATGGATTCGAACCTCCCAACCCATCTCGATCGCCCAGACCCTCAACAGAAGCCGGTCTGAATTCCACTCACTTCCGTCTTGTCGTCAAGGCAGACGGCTCCATGTTCACAATATAATATATTGCCTGATAGCTCTCCGTGTAATGTGTGCAATTTTGCACACAATGGTCCGGCCTTACCTGTCATAGTTTACTATCGGGGACAGCAATGCCGCACGTTCCTCGATGACTCCGAGCCGTGGAGGCAATGTTCAGCAGGCTCACGAATTCTTGGAAAGACAAGACCCACTTCGGCTGAGACGGTTGGCGAGAGCGGCATTCGGCGTCCTCCTGAGGAATCAGTAGCACGCTAGACCCGATTGTGTAAAACTTTTCACATTGAGTCCAAAGGGTCAAAGTGAGATGCTGAGTTCTGCGATTTCGTTTCTTTCTCGCTCAAGGATTTCTCGCAAAGATCAGGCTCCCACCTTGGGACTCAGCCGTGGAGGAAACTCGGTGGGCGCGACTTTGGATGTGCGGATAGGAGATCGCGAACATTTTTTTGGCATCCCAAACCTTCCATTGAGGATCGACATCGAAAGGTAGCCACTTACAATGGCAGTCCCGCGAGTAAACAGTAAACGTTACCGAGGAGAAGCATGACAACCCAAGCGAACTATCCAGCTTCGTTCGCGCAACAGCGGCTCTGGTTTCTCGATCAATTGGAACCGGGAGCCGCAGCCTACAACCTGGTTCGCGCCTTCCGGATCACCGGCCTGCTCGATGTCGGCGCCTTAACATCAGCGATTGGCGCGGTCGTCCGACGGCATGAATCTCTACGAACCGTTTTCGAAATGGTAGAGGGAGAAACAAGACAGATTGTTCTGTCCGATCGTGAGATACAGGTCCCGATTGTGGACGTGACGCACCTGCCTCCGGGCGACCGCCGGAGAACAGCGTTGCTCATTGCCAGCGAGGAAGGTAAAAAACCGTTTGATCTTAGGCAGGGGCCGTTGCTGCGGGCCCTTCTGGTGCGCCTGGACCGGGATGAGCATCTCCTGGTGCTCGCGATGCACCACATCGTTACCGACGGCTGGTCGATCTCGATTCTATTCCGCGAGCTGGCGCGTTCTTATGAAGGTTTCGTAAACCAGGAAGGACCCCAACTTCCTGAGCTACCTGTGCAGTATGCGGAATACGCACAGTGGCAGCGGGAGTCCATCAGCGGCGAGACACTGGCGAAGCAAGTTAGTTACTGGAAAAACAAACTGAAGGGTGCCCAAACCATCCTCGACTTACCGGTCGATCATGCGCGCCCCTCAATTCACAGCTGGCATGGAGCGACCGAGGAACTGATCTTCGATAGCCAGATCCTCGGAGAACTAAAGAAGTTTGCGCAACAGGAAGGCGCTACCCTGTTCATGGTTTCCATGGCGGCGTTCCAGGCATTGCTGTGGCGCTATACCGGCCAGGAGAGTATTTTGGTCGGCACTCCTACTGCTGCCCGCAGCCAGATAGAAATCGAGAATCTGATCGGCTTCTTCGTCAACACTCTGGTCTTCCGCGCCGATTTTACCGACAACCTCACCTTCCGCGAGCTCGTGCGGCAGGTCCGCAGCTGTGCCCTGGAAGCTTATGCTCACCAGGATGTTCCCTTTGAGAAGCTAGTCGAAGAATTGGCTCCGGAACGCTCGATGGACACTACCCCCCTGTTCCAGGTGATGTTTACCTTCCAGAACATCCCGAAGCAGATATTTGAGATTTCAGGGCTCGAGATGGAGGAACTGGAATTCGAGACGGGAATTGCCAAATTCGATTTGTCCGTGGAGCTGTACGAAGACCGCGACTTCCACTGCCGGTTCGAGTACAACACCGACCTGTTCGAGAAATCGACCATCCTTAGAACACTCGGGCACTTCCGGAACTTGGTCAATGCCGCCCTGAAGAACCCGGACCAGCTTCTGTCTCAGATGCAGCTGATGAATCCCGGTGAACGCGAGCAGATACTGGTGGAATGGAACGACACCGCTGCCGATTATCTGCCGACTCTTCGCATTGATACTGCTTTTGAACGCCAGACGGCCAGTAGACCGAACTCCACCGCCCTGCGGTTCGAAGGCACGGAACTGACCTACCGCGAAATCAATGAGCGTTCGAACCAGCTGGCCCACCACCTGATGAAAAAGGGACTGGAGCCGGGGATGCTAGCGGGAGTTTCGATTGAGCGTTCTCCGGAGATGGTGATTGCTCTCCTGGCGGTGCTCAAGACGGGAGCTGCCTACGTGCCTCTTGACCCCTCTTATCCCACGGAGCGTCTCCGGTTCATGGCCGAGGATGCCCAGGTCGCATGCGTGATTACTCACAACGGAATCAGGAACAAACTCCCGGACTCGGTTCGGAATGTGATTGCACTCGATTCCGAGGCGGAACTTATCAAGAATGAGTCTGCTCACAACCCTTCATTGGAACTGTCAGGCATTCAACGCGCCTACGTGCTCTACACGTCGGGATCGAGTGGGCAGCCGAAAGGAGTGGAAGGGACGCACGGGGGAGCGATCAATCGGATGTGGTGGATGTGGGAACGGTATCCGTTCCAGGCGGGGGAGGTGTGCTGCCAGAAGACGAATCTGGGGTTTGTGGATTCGGTGTGGGAGATATTCGGACCGCTCCTGGCGGGGGTTCCGAGTGTGATATTGGGGGCAGAAGTGGTGCGGGATCCGGAAGAACTGTTGCGCAGTTTGGCGGGAGCGGGGGTGACGCGGATGGTGGTGGTGCCGTCGCTGCTGCGGGCCTTGCTCGATCATGGTCCGCAACTGCACGAGCGGGTGCCGAAACTGAAGCTGTGGACGTGCAGCGGAGAGGTGCTGAGTGGGGAACTGGTGCGGCGCTTCCGGGAAGGGTTTGCAGAAGCGACGCTGTTGAACATCTACGGAGCGTCGGAAGTAGCGGCGGATGTGACGTGGCACGAAGTGGTAGAGGAGGACAAGGGGGGGATGGTACCGATCGGCAAGCCGATCAGCAACACGCAGGTCTACGTGTTGGACGGGCATGGGAATCCGGTACCGGTGGGGGTACGGGGGGAGATCTATGTGGGGGGAGAGGGGCTGGCGCTGGGGTACTGGAATCGAGCGGAACTGACGAGGGAACGATTTGTGGAAAACGCGATCGCGCCGGAGGAGTCGAAACGGCTGTACCGGACGGGGGACCTGGGGCGCTTCCGCTCCAATGGGGAGATCGAGTATCTGGGGCGAGTGGACGGGGAAGTGAAGTTGCGGGGGATGCGGATTGATTTGGGGGAGATCGAGTCGGTACTGGTGGGGCACAGTGGGATGCGGGAGGCGGCGGTGGAACGGGTGGAAGAAGGGGGCGAGGCGAAGCTGGTGGCGTATCTGGTGCGAGGAGATGGGGAGGAGTTGAATGGGCGGGAGTTGCGACGCCATCTGCGCACGAAATTGCCGGAGCACATGGTGCCGGCCCGGTTTGTGGAGGTGAAGGAATTTCCGCTGTTGCCGAGTGGGAAGGTGAACCGGAAAGCGCTTCGGGCGGCAGCAGGAACACCGTTAACGGAACAGGGGATGGCGGCACCGCGCACGGAGACGGAGCGGGGGTTGGCAGAGATCTGGAAGGAACTGCTGAAGGTGGAAGAGGTGGGAGTGGAGCAGAACTTTTTTGAGTTGGGGGGACATTCGTTGCTGGTGCTGCAGGTGATGGCGCGGATCCGGCGGAGGTTCGGGCTGGAGATGCCGGTGCGGACGGTGTTCGAGGAACCGACGATCGCAGGACTGGCGACGGCGGTGGAAGCGGCGGAAGCGCAGGGGCTGAAGGCGCAGACCCCGATTCTGGAACGGCGACCCCGCGCAGCGGCCGTCGTTACCACCAGCCGCGAGGCGCTCCTCGCACAACTCGATAAGCTATCGGCCGACGAGGTGCAAACTTTACTCAAGCGTGCGATGGATGGAACATTGTCCCAGGCTCTTGCCCGCGGGCCGCATTTGCAATAAGCAGGCTAGACGTTGGAGGAAGACGCATGTCCGTAGCTCGTTATGTACAGGATCTCGTGCGAGAGCACGCGCAAGCGACACCCGACGCGATCGCGCTGACATCGGGTAGTAATAAGATCACCTACGGAGAACTGGACGCTCGCGCCAATCGACTGGCGCATTTTTTGCGCTCGTCCGGAGTCGGGCCCGAAGTTCCCGTCGCTATCTGCATGCATCGCTCCATCGAGTTGGTGGTGGCAGCCCTGGGGATCCTCAAGGCTGCGGGTGCTTATGTCCCCCTGGACCCGACTTATCCGACCCATCGAATTTCAATGCTTCTGGAAGATTCCGGGGCCCCACTGGTCCTGACTCAACGTTGTTTGGCCAGCAACCTTCCCGCAGGTGCCTGGAGGCCGGTTGTGCTGGATCAACATGGTCCGGATAGCGCTCCTGATTCCGGTGTTCCGCCAGTCACAAGCTCCAAGCCTGACAACCTCGCGTACATCATCTTTACCTCGGGCTCGACAGGTCGCCCGAAAGGCGTGCAGGTAACTCACGCAAATCTGCTGCACCTGGTTTCCTGGCACCAGCGGGCATTCAATGTAACGGCCGCTGATCGGGCCACTTTGCATGCCAGCCCCGGGTTCGATGCTTCGGTCTGGGAGCTATGGCCTTATCTGGCGGCTGGTGCGAGCGTGCACGTGGTTGATGAAACGCTCCGTACAAACCCCGAGGCTCTGCGCGATTGGATCGTGGCACAGGGAATTACGATCAGCTTTCTTCCCACTGCATTGGCTGAGCGCATGATCGACCTCGATTGGCCGCCCGAGAGCGCGCTTCGGGTTTTGCTGACCGGAGCAGACACGCTGCGACGCCGGCCTAACAAGGATTTGCCTTTTGATCTCGTTAACAATTATGGGCCAACGGAATGCACAGTTGTCGCCACCTCGGGAAGAGTTCAACCCGACGAGGAAATGCACGAGGCGCCGTCGATCGGACGCGCAATTGATAGCGTCAACATTCACATCGTCGACGAGCAACTGCAGCCCGTTCCAGCTGGAACTTCCGGCGAACTGATGATAGGAGGAGCCGGCGTCGCGCGCGGATATTTGAATGCTGCCGAGCTAACCGCGGAGAGATTCTTGCCGGATCCTTTTCGTAAGGATCCAGACGCGCGTCTCTACCGGACTGGTGATGTCGGCCGCTATCTGCCGGACGGTCAAATCGCATTCCTGGGACGAATGGATGAACAGATCAAGATCATGGGGTTTCGCATAGAGCCGCAGGAGATCGTCGCTGTGCTCCGCCGCTATCGCGACATCAAAGATTGCTTGGTGACTGCTTATACGGATCAATCCGGAAACAGGCGCTTGGTCGCGTATCTCGTGCTGGCGACCCCTGAACGCATCAAGTCCAGCGATCTGCGGCATTTCCTCAGCGACTATCTTCCCGACCACATGCTGCCCTCGACATTTGTCGTCTTGCCAGAGCTGCCACGATCGGCAAGTGGGAAGGTGGTTCGCTCGGAGCTCCCCGAGCCCACCGCGTCAAACATTCTCGACGACGATTCGTTCGAGGCGCCGCAATCGCCGATAGAAAACCATCTGGCCGGTTTCTTGTCTGCTCTTTTGCGGGTGGATCATGTTGGTCGCGAGGACAACTTCTTCATGCTCGGCGGACACTCGCTCATGGGCGCGCAGTTGATCGCCAAAATCAAGGACAGTTTCGGAGTAGAACTTTCGCTGCGCAGCTTGTTTGAAGAGCCCACCGTCAGGGGAATGGCGGCAGAAATCGAAAGGCTCATCTACGCCAAGGTTTCCGCAATGAGTGAAAATGAAGCACAACGGATTCTTGCCTCTTCGGGAGACGCGCTAAGAGACGCGGTCTAAGTATGTCGGCAACCACGCAGACCGGTGTCGGCTCGGGCAAGACGGAGAAAGTCCTGAGCCTGTATCGTCTGCTCGACCCCGAGGTCCTGGCCAACCCTTACCCCCTTTACCAGCAGTTAAGGAGCGAGGATCCCGTCCATTGGGATCCGTTTCTCCACGCCTGGGTAGTGACCCGATACGCGGACGTGGTCCACGTGCTCCATCACTTCTCGGCGAACCGCACACCTAGTCCCGAACACCTCAACACGATGGGACTGGCCGCGCTGGACCCGATTGCGCAGGTAATGGCACGGCAAATGCTGTTTATGGATCCTCCCGACCACAGCCGGCTGCGGGCGCTTGCCTCGGCAGCCTTCACATCTCGGCGCGTGGAACGGTTGCGTTCTCACATTCAGGAAATCATGGACGGGCTGCTCGATGCGGTCGTCCCGAAAGGGCAAATGGATGTTATCGCGGACTTCGCCAGTCCCGCCCCTGCCATTATCACCGCCGAAATGCTCGGTGTTCCGGCGGGGGACCATCAGCAACTGAAAGAGTGGTCGGCGGACTTTGCCGAGATGCTCGGCAACTTCCAACACAACCCGGATCGGTTTCCGCGTGTGTTGCGGAGTGTGGAAAGCATGTGCTCGTATTTTCGCTCCGCGATGGAGGAGCAGCGCCTGCATCCGCGCGAAGGACTAGTCAGCGCAATGATGGAGGCCGAGGTGGAAGGTGCCGAACTCACGGAAGAAGAGATCATTGCGAACCTCATCGTCACAATGGTAGGCGGACAGGAAACTACCACGAACCTAATCGGCAACGGCGTGCTTACGTTATTGCGCAACCCGGCTGAGATGGAACGTTTGCGCTTAGACTCTTCCCTGATTCACTCGGCAGTTGAAGAATTGCTGCGCTACGAGAGCCCCAGCCAACATACGGCGCGCCTCGCTCCAGCGGACGTTGAGCTGGGAGGAAAACAGATCCGTCAGCGACAGGCGGTGATCGCGGTGATGGGAGCCGGCAACCGCGATCCGGAACGCTTTGCTGATCCGGACCAACTGGATCTCGGTCGCGCGGATAATCGCCACCTCGCATTCGGATGGGCTGCTCATTTTTGTTTCGGCGCGCCCCTGGCGCGTATGGAGGGGCAGATTGCATTCGAAACACTCTTGCGCAGGCTGCCAAACCTTGAGCTCGATCCGGCCGCTTCCCTGATGTGGCGACACAACCTGGGCCTACGCGGATTGACGGCTCTGCCCGTTCGTTTTGGCAAACCTGCTCCCGTGCAGACCAAGCATTCCGAGGTAGCGTCGTCGTGAGGAAAAGATGGCTTCCCCAGACGTAAAGCGGGTGTTACTGGAAAAATGTCTGCGGGGAGAACTGGGGCTCGAGACACGTCAGAGAATTGCTCCGCGGAAGCCAGACGAGCCAGTGCCCCTATCCTACTCGCAAGAACAAGTCTGGATGCACGCGCAGCTGGTTCCCGATGTCCCCCTTTACAACGAGCCGGTGACGATTCATTACACCGGAGCTCTCGACCCGGCGGCTTTCGAACAAGCTTTCAATGAAATATTGCGTCGGCATGAAGCATGGAGAACCTGCTTCCAAATTGTCGATGGCGAGCCCATTCAGGTGGTCATGCCGGAGCTCTCGATTTCATTGCCTGTCATCGATCTTCGGATGGTCTCTGAAGAGCGGAGAGAGATGGCGGCCATAATTATTGCAACCGAAGCGGCTAGGAAACCTGTCGACCTGGTGCGGCCTCCCCTGTTCCGCGCTCGTCTGATGCGGCTCGGAGACGAGAATTACCGGCTGTACTTGACCCTTAGCCACATAATTTTCGACGGTGTGGCGATTTATCGCGTCTTTCTCCCCGAACTGGCGACTCTTTACAAGGCGTACGCTGCTGGCGCGCCGTCTCCATTACCGGAGCTTGCCGTTCAGTATCCCGATTATTCCATCTGGCAACGCCGCACGCTCACGCGCGAAGTCCTATCAAAAGACGTTGAGTACTGGCGTGAAAAGCTTCATGGTCCGCTGCCCGAAACCTATTTGCCCACGGACCACCCGCCCGGACGGTCACAGTCATTTCGCGGTTCGATGTACCCGTTCAGGTTGAGCTCCAGCCTGACGAGCCAATTGAGAAAATTTTGCCGCGCCGAAGGGGTCTCCTTATTCCACGTGCTGCTGGCGAGTTTCTCCGCATTACTCTACCGCTACTCCGGCGAAGAGCGCATTCCCATTGGAAGCGTTACCGCTGGCCGCAATTTCCCGGAAACATTGCCCCTGCTCGGATATTTTCTCAACACCGTAGTCCTTCCCGTCGACTTGTCAGGCAACCCCAGTTTCCGCGCCCTTGTCCAGCACTCACGCGCTTTGACCATCGATGTGTTGGACCACGACCGTGTCTCTTTTGAACACCTGGTTCGCGAGCTGCGCGTGCCGCGAGATCCAGGCCGTAATCCGTTATTCCAGGCATTGTTCTCCCTCGAGCCGCCCCTGCCGGAAGTCGATCCCGCCTGGCGTCTTACCCAGATGGATATCGACACAGGAGCGTCGAAGTACGACCTCTACCTGGAATTGGACGAACGCCCCGATGAAGTACTGGCTCGTTTCCATTACAGCACCGACTTATTCGACGCTGAGACCATTGTTCGCATGGCCGCCAACTGGAAACTGTTGCTCGATGGAGCCGTTGCCAATCCCGATCAGAGACTCTCGGAGCTGCCGGTTCTAACCTCAGAGGAACGCGTGCAGATTCTAGAGCGATGGAACAACACGGGGAGCGCCTTTCCGGAGGCGTGCGTTCACGAATTATTCGAGTTACAGGTTGAACGATCTCCAGACGCCATCGCCCTAACGTCTCAAGATTTCCGCCTGACCTACCGGGAACTGAACCAACGTGCGAATCAGCTTGCAGGGTATTTGCGAAAGCGCGGGGTGGGGCCGGACGTATGTGTGGGCCTTTGCGTCGATAGGGGTCCGGCAATGGTGATTGCCCTGTTGGGTATTTTAAAGGCCGGTGGCGCCTATGTATCTCTCGATCCAAGGTTGCCGGACGAGCGGTTAAGCTTCATGCTCGCCGATGTCCAACCTCTGCTGGTTCTTACGAAACGGAGTTTGCGACGTGAGATCTTCGGAAAAGATGCGGTCATTCTGGACGCAGGTTGGGACGCAACTACACAAAAAGAAGTCGCGAATTCTGGGAACCGCTGCCGTCCGCAGAACCTTGCCTACGTCATTTACACATCGGGCTCAACTGGAAAACCGAAAGGAGTTCCGATTGAACACCGCAGCATAGTCAACTTGCTCTGCTCCATGCAGCGTACGTTGGGCGTGAGCCCCGAAGATCTGCTCCTCGCGGTGACCACTCTTTCTTTTGACATCGCGGGACTAGAAATCTATCTCCCGCTAATCTCGGGAGCGTGCGTGACCGTCGCTAGTGAGGAGGATGTTGTAGACGGGTATCGCCTGCGAGATTTAATCGCCGAGAGCGGGGCCACGATCATGCAAGCCACACCGGCCACTTGGCGCCTGCTTCTCGAGGCGGGATGGCAAGGTTCCTCCAATTTGAAAATTCTCTGTGGAGGCGAGACGTTAGCGCCGGAGCTGGCGAAAGACCTGATCGCACGTGGTAATTCCGTCTGGAACGTTTACGGTCCGACCGAAACCACGATATGGTCCACCGTCTATCGCGTAACTGGCCAGGAGGAAGGGCCAATACCCATAGGTCGTCCCATTGCCAACACATGCATCTACATATTGGACTCTTATCGCAATCCTGTACCGGCAAATGTCATCGGAGAGATCTACATTGGCGGGGACGGATTGGCCCGGGGATACCTCAATCGCGTCGAGTTGACGGCCGAACGCTTCGTCGCAAATTGGCTGGAGCGCGACCGGTCAGAGCGGTTGTATCGCACCGGAGACTGGGGGCGCTTCCGCTCCAACGGGGAGATCGAGTATCTGGGGCGAGTGGACGGGGAAGTGAAGTTGCGGGGGATGCGGATTGATTTGGGGGAGATCGAGTCGGTACTGGTGGGGCACAGTGGGGTGCGGGAGGCGGCGGTGGAACGGGTGGAAGAAGGGGGCGAGGCGAAGCTGGTGGCGTATCTGGTGCGAGGAGATGGGGAGGAGTTGAATGGGCGGGAGTTGCGACGCCATCTGCGCGCGAAATTGCCGGAGCACATGGTGCCGGCCCGGTTTGTGGAGGTGAAGGAATTTCCGCTGTTGCCGAGTGGGAAGGTGAACCGGAAAGCGCTTCGGGCGGCAGCAGGAACACCGTTAACGGAACAGGGGATGGCGGCACCGCGCACGGAGACGGAGCGGGGGTTGGCAGAGATCTGGAAGGAACTGCTGAAGGTGGAAGAGGTGGGAGTGGAGCAGAACTTTTTTGAGTTGGGGGGACATTCGTTGCTGGTGCTGCAGGTGATGGCGCGGATCCGGCGGAGGTTCGGGCTGGAGATGCCGGTGCGGACGGTGTTCGAGGAACCGACGATCGCAGGACTGGCGACGGCGGTGGAAGCGGCGGAAGCGCAGGGGCTGAAGGCGCAGACCCCGATTCTGGAACGGCGACCCCGCGCAGCGGCCGTCGTTACCACCAGCCGCGAGGCGCTCCTCGCACAACTCGATAAGCTATCGGCCGACGAGGTGCAAACTTTACTCAAGCGTGCGATGGATGGAACATTGTCCCAGGCTCTTGCCCGCGGGCCGCATTTGCAATAAGCAGGCTAGACGTTGGAGGAAGACGCACCTCTAGAACAACAGGTGGCCACTGGTGAAACGTTCCGCGGACTTGACCAAATTCGCCAGCTGCCGACCCGATCGTGGCCGCGCGGAATCACGTCATACAGCTGCTTTAGGATGCGGACAAACTTTTTCGGGTCGCGCTCATTGCGAGACGCTTTCGACAGTTTTCTCCAATTATTTGTGACCAGGGGGCGAGACATTCGGAATTCCTCCTTCCGGGTTTCCTGTTCCGCTGACCACTGCGGACCGGAAATTCTTGCGCGCGAGTCCAACATGGATCATGGTCTGTCACTAATCGCTTTGGACTCGGGAGCCGTTTCTTGAGCGATTGTGGAGTCTGATCCCAAACCTCAAAGCCGCCGGCAACGCGGCCGCTCCCCAGATCGAGAATAAAAGAAGGTAGGTGATGTCCAGAGACACACCAATGTTCTCAAAAGACCAGCGGACCAAGAGGGCACCGGTGAGTCCCAGAAGAATGTCGGTCCCTGACCCGAATCCGTGGCCGCCTGTGATCTTGCCAGCGGACCAACCCGCCAGCGCTGCGACGAGTAGCCAAATGGAATAGAACATCCCGAGCCTCCACAGACCATATCCGCTAGACAAGGTCCAACTCCCGATTCGCTGAACACTAGGCTTCCTGTCATTGTTCGACTGTTCAAAATTGCTCACTCCTCGGATTTTTTGCAGAGTGTCTGTCACCAATCCTCTCGAATTTGTCAAGGAGCGCGTCTTGAGCCTGCGACTGTGGCTTGCTTGGGCTGTCAACTGGTACCGTCAGGCCATCGCTCGTTTGTTGAACAGGTGCTGCCAGTTTCACAATTAATTTTCATAACCGTGCGGTTTTGACCAGCCGTACGAATCCGCGAACTGTAACGTCTCAAATGTGATAGAACATGGCCCTTTCACAGGGTTTCGGAGGGTTGGACTATTCGAAGACGAACAGTGTCAGAGGATCGGCGGATGATGTGAGGCAGGGAAGTTCAGATTTTTACTGTTTCTCTGAATGGAGCCAAGATTTTGTCTACGCCGATCCAGAGTCCAACATCATGAAACCATGGTGGAAGCATGACTGTTAAAGTAGACAAAGCGGAGAAGGATACGTCGAAGTTCGATTGGGTAACTGAGCGTTCCTCGTGCGCTCTGCCGAAAGTGTTCAAGGTGCTCAGATTGCAAGTCGAAGAGGACGTTAAGACCCGTAACGCCCTGCGTCCGAATAATTCCCCGTATGAGTTTTCGGTGGCAGCGAATGGCGACGATTTTACGGTCCTCCTGAAGGCCAAAGATATGCACCGGGCGGTAGTATTCACGCTTGCCGAGCACGCGATTCTAGTGCGGGAGGATAAAGGCATTCCAATGTTTGACGTGACCGCGACCTTCGGTGACGAAGGCGAGTGCAGGCTGAAAGTGAACGGGGAGGAGCGAGCCCTTTGGCAGGTGCGACGCATGGCCCTGGAAGGGCTGTTGTTTCGAGGCTTTTAGCGGGGCTTCTCCCGGATCTCGCGTTGGCAGGAGGAATATAGCGACCCCGAAAGTTTGGGCTATAGCACGCCCAAAGAGTTCGCCGCAACGCTGCGATCCGCACTTCTACATGGATGAGAAAAATCGAGGCAGGTCAACTTGAATCGATGTGTGAACGACCGTTCAAAAAAGTGAGATGTGGCGCAGCGGGTGGATGAACGAGCTTTCCTGTATACGAATATACGGCTGCGCCACCAGAGGAACAAAACGACCAGTTGGGCCGCCTAGTTCCTTCATATCTGCTGACAGCTTACATACGGTGGCGACGTGGTGACTGCTCACAATTGCTCAGGTTTGGGAATATAGATGTCAACACTCCGTGAGGTACTTCAGCGCGACCGAATGGCGATGTGCCCCGCCGGACTTATTTCAAGCCCAGCTCGCCATCGTACTGTCGGATAACCTGGTAGCACTCGCAGGCGGAGTCCTCAAGTTTCTTACGGTTCAGGATCTTCACCGCACCACGGGTGTACTCGATGAGCTTCTTCTTCTGCAACACACCAGCTGCCAAGCTCACGGTAGGTCTATCTGTCCCTAGCATCGTTGCGAGAAAATCATGTGTGATGGGCAGCGACTCCGAATCCACTCTGTCCTGAGTCATTAGCAACCACCGTGCAAGGCGCTGCTCAATATCGTGCAGCCGATTACACGCGGCTGTTTGTGCCACCTGCATTCCCCTAACGACTGCATAGCGGCTCAACATCAATTGAAGGTGTGGAGCGGATTCCAAAGTGCTTTGCAAAGCTCCGATCTCTACCCGAAATCCATCCCCCGTGATTTGTACCACCGTTTGAAGCGGGCCCCTGCTCAGGCCAACCGCCGCCGGTGTTCCCGTAAAGCCCTCATTCCCAACGATGCCAGCTTCGGCGGTTTTTCCATCCTCCATTACGACTACAAGAGAAATCAAACCTCGATTCGGGAAATACGCAAATCCCACCTTTCCACCCGCCTCGTGTAGGACTCGATGGTTTGGCAAGCTGACGTATTCGAGATGAGGACGAAGTGAGCTGTAGTCGCTATCGGAGATCGATAGAAGTATTTTGTTGCTGACTCTCTTCCCTGCGGTATTCGTCCGCCCGCTAGGCTGGGATTGAACTCTCCCGTGATGGGGTGCGAAATCGGCAGTCTGGTCGGGCATGGCGAACCCCTCTCGAAGACCTATCAACACTATGCTGGACACGACCCTGGTACTGAGCAAAACTGACCGCTTCAAGACGCACGAAACGTGACCAACAGCTAAAGCGATTCCCTACTTTCATTAAGGAGGCGCCGAAATTGCCTGCGAACGAACAAAACTCGTCTGCGTATGTGCGATGCCCAACTGACCCTCAAAATTGGCACGCGACATTAGTGCAATGGGGGAAACGAGGGAGCAAATGACAAACCCAATGACACACCTAGACGCTTACGCGGATGAGGAGCTGCAGCAGGTGCTCGATCGCATACTCGCGCAGGCTCGGGGAGAAGTGCTTGGCATTCGGGACACGTGGAAACGTTTTATCGCGATCTCAGAAGCCGGGGTGCTACTGTGCGTGTGGGCATGGAAGCCAGTGGGCACGCACGCTGGTTTGAACGGCTGCTGGGAGAGTTGCAGTTTGAGTTGCGGATTGGGGATGCACCCCAGATCCGCACCAAGCGGGTGCGGAAGCAGAAGACGGATCGCCAGGACGCGCAGCTGATTCTGCGCTTGTTGCTGGAAGATCGCTTTCCCCAGATCTGGGTGCCGAGCTGGGAGAATCGCGATCTGCGGCAACTGTTGTGGCACCGGCACCGCATAGTGCAGGCGCGTACGCGGATCCGTTTCTTGCAGCGCAGCCCTTCGTTCAGCGCCACCGCTTGCAGGATGTTACGCCAACCGTGGCTCCACGGGAGACCGTGAGGGCCGTTCTTGTGGTCAAAAAAGGAGATTCCGGATTGCACTGGCGTTGGAAGCTAACTCGCCGAGGGAGTGTGAATTGGCGCCTGAGCGAGTTTGGCACGGTTACCGTACTTTGGCTGTGCAAGTAGCCTAATCGCGATTTGGCCATTCCGTTACTTGTGGAACAACCCTCCGCGGTTTGTCGGAAGCCACGCTTGGTTAGCGGTCTTGACCTCAATCACCGTTTACTTCAATCGTCGCCACCGGATTGACGGGTCTGATGATGGTTCGTTGGAGTCGGTGAAGATCAAACTGACAGTCTGATTCTTTAGCGAGAAGGGTAGCTTTGCCGACGAAAGTCACGACTGCGGTTAGACTGCGTTCCTTTGGACAAGTCTTGTTGCCTGTCATCCTCGCCAATCGGGAACTAGTCAAAAGTGTGCACTATTGACCAGACTAAGCTGCATCATTCGAGCACCCTTACATTGCCAGTCCATGCCGGCTCGTTTTATGAAAGTGCAGATCTTTTTGGAAAAGGGAACAAATGAATAATAGTGGACAATCCGAACAACCCAACCGGGACGATATCGAATGTGCCATCGTTGAAGTGTTGGAGATCGCCCAGCGCCACGGCATCACCCCTGCTGATTTTGTTCGATTGCTGGACTCCGGCATTCGAATGTCGGATTTCCTGACCGCGATGGACCTTACCGATGCCAGCCAAACCATCGATTGGGATACCGTCAATTAGGATCGCGTTCCCTTCGTCCGGTCGTATCGTACTCGGTCTCCCATGAGCACGACATCCTGAGGCACGCCGCGAGTCTGCGAGAATTTTGCTGGTTCCTGATTAACAGGGATGAGATCCGAGACTGGCGGCAAAGAACCATTTTCACCAACAATGGGGCCGGCAATGGTGAACGCTTGTCTAGGACCACAATCAATCACCTATCCGAGTAAGCCCATCATAAACAAGTGCATATATAGCCAATGTGGTCAGCAGCGGACCCCTTAGCGGAAACGGTTGACTTTCGACTGTCAGGGGTGAAATCATTATTTCTATCGAGCGAATCGCAGTTTTGCTGGCAAAGATTCGCGCCCTTCTTGCGCACTTATTCATCCTTGCATCATAGGGAGTTGCCTGCTCGCATTCGGGAACTCTTGAGGGAGGGGCCATGATGACACCAGTGGTAGCGTCCAAGAAACTCAGCAAATTCAATACCAAGACATTCCTTTCGACCATCAATGGTGGTAGAAGGATCGAAGCTTTTCCCAAAAAGCAGACGATCTTCGCTCAGGGCGACTCGGCCGATGCTGTTTTTTATATAAAGGAAGGAAAGGTAAGACTCACCGTTGTGTCGCAGATCGGGAAGGAAGCCACAATAGGCATTCTGAAAGACGGCGATTTCTTCGGAGAAGGTTGCCTCGCCGGGCAGCCCCTTCGCCTTTGTTCTGCAATCGCCATGACCGATTGCTCCGTAATGAAAATTGACAAGAAGTCCATGATGGAAGTGCTTCACCGGGAACACGCGTTTTCCGACATGTTCGTTGCCTATTTGCTGACACGGAACATCCGTTACGAAGAGGATTTGGTTGACCAGCTTTTTAATTCCAGTGAGAAACGACTGGCCCGGATGTTGCTGTTGCTGGCTCATTTTGGCAAGGAAGGAAAGCCTGAGACTGTGATCCCCAAGATAAGTCAGGAGTCCCTAGCAGAGATGGTGGGCACTACGAGGTCGCGGGTTAGCTTTTTCATGAACAGGTTCAGGGAGTTAGGCTTCGTTGACTATGGCGAGAGCGGTCTACAGGTTCATAGTTCACTTCTCAATATTGTTCTCCACGACTAGAACATCCCGCGAAAGGCCGACCGATCACAGGTCATTTGGAGCAAGCAAACCATTTTCTGGCGTGCTATAGTCACGCCGGGGTGGTTACCTCCTTCTCCTCTTTCAGTCTTCTGACCTAAGCCAGTCCATCTGAAGTTTCTCCCCGCTTAGGCGGTTCAGCGAGAGAGCGGTGTGCCCATGCCTTTTCAAGCGATCTTGCGCGAAGTCGATCAACTCTACAACGTCAGCACGCATCTCGATGCACTGGCAGAGCAACATCCGCTTTTGTCTGAATCACTCATGACCATCGCGGGGAGTGTTCGCAATGCGGCTACTCTGTTGCAACTGCTAGTTGCGACTAAAGGTCCCCAGCCGATCTGATACGGCATAAAATCTGCCCGGAACGAGATCGTCAGAGACTAGGGCTGCCTGCCGATCTTGAAAACGACGAAGTGTGCACTTTTGACCAGACGGACTGTTGTGCAGTCGAGCACCATTGCGACGTATCCAATATCTCTGCCGTTACGCCAAGCGATCGCTGATTGGCGTCGGACTCGCGAGTTGGATTAAGACACGCGTGGGTTGTGGCCTGATGTTGGCGGGAGGCCAAGGTGATCTCAACTAGTCCGACCCCGAAAGGAACAATCCTGTGCATCGATGATGATGAAGCGCTCCTGTGCTACGAGAAAGCGCTGCTCGAAAGGTCCGGGTACGCAGTTCTCACGGCAGCGTCGGTGCAACAGGGATTCAGACTTGTGACAATGTGCAAGTGCGATGCAGTGCTCCTCGACTACGAGATGTCCGGGTTGAACGGACACAAGGTTGCCGTCGAAATAAAACGCGTAAGTCCGAAATTGATGGTGATACTGCTTTCTGGCGGCGAAGTACCAACATTTGCGTTGGCCTTGGTAGATGCCTTTGTACCGAAGCTGGAAGCAAGCCGACAGTTGGTACCAACGATTGCCGAGCTTTGTAGCCGGACTTACGACGCTCGCAGGGACCGACTGTCGTTGGCGTAAGAGCCCCCATATCGCTGCATGTAGCAAACCCGTTTCTGAACACTGGCGTTCTGACCGGCAGTCAGCGGCTTTGAAGCTAAAACCCACTTCGACGTTTGTCGGGATGACGGCTCGATACCAATCGAACCGCCGCCCTGACGCCTAAGCCTGTTTTTTCTTCTCTTGATCGTGTCTTTCCTGTTCCGACTGCGGACTCTTGGGCTGTCCGCTCGGGTTCTGCTGCACTGGCTGCTTCGGCTGGTTTCCAGGCTTCTGCTCCGAGCCGGGCTTCTGTGCATCGGTATATTGTGGGTTGCGATTTTCTTGATCTGACATTGTCTTCTCCTTAGGATGGTTTTTTTGTTGTTGGACATTCGATATGGGTCTTGGCCGCAACCGCATGATTCATTGCGTGGAAGGCGGTGAAGGCGGTGACCTGAGATAAGTGTGCTGGCGTTTCCATTCTAGCCGCGCCAGCGAGAGTAGCCCCAACCGCCGCCACCGAGCAAAAATACTACCAACAGAACGATCAATACGGTTTCCATGATGTGCCTCACTTGTAAGAGGAAGCTAGACTGACCTTTACAACGGTCGTCTCAGTTCTTCACTACGTAACAGGATAGATGTGGCCAACACGGATGTCTGATCAGATTAGACCACTTTGGCGCTTCGAATTTGCCGGCGCGCCGTGCAGGATTG
The DNA here is from genome assembly GCA_963747545.1 of uncultured Acidobacteriaceae bacterium. GTDB lineage: Bacteria > Acidobacteriota > Terriglobia > Terriglobales > Acidobacteriaceae > Acidiflorens. The sequence goes on from CAVVFQ010000008.1 coordinate 662,880, forward strand.
TGAGCTCATTCACGTTGTGATTCGTAGGCAGTTTTCACATCGACTCTTTCGTGCCGACGTTCGCCCTATCTCGACGGATGCGATTGCTGTTGAAGTCGCTTGGCCCCGGCGTTATCACCGGCGCTGCCGATGATGACCCATCAGGCATTGCTACATATTCTGTTGCGGGCGCCCAGTTCGGAACCAAGCTTCTTTGGACCGCCCTCCTGACGTGGCCGCTGATGGCCGCGGTTCAAATGATGTGTGCCCGCATCGGCAAGGTGACGGGACAAGGCTTAGCTGCGAATTTTAAGCGGAGATTTCCAAGTTGGTTGCTACTCGTCGCTGTTACGGCCCTGCTCGCGGCCAACACGATTAATGTCGCAGCGGACCTCGCCGGCATGGCGGATGCGGCCGAAATGCTGTCGGGGATCAATTCACACTTGTTGGTAGTATTTTTCGCAGTCCTGATTTCGTGGGCAACGGTCCGGCTCCATTATCACCAGATAGCGAACGTGCTCAAGTGGCTGGTGCTCGTGCTCTTCGCCTATCCGATCACCGCGTTTGTGGTGGGGGCTGATTGGGGCCGAGTGGCACGCGACACCCTCGTACCGTCGATACCGCATACTAGAGATGAATGGTCGATGCTCGTAGCGATTCTAGGCACTACGATCAGTCCGTACCTGTTTTTCTGGCAGGCGAGTGAAGAAGTTGAAGAGGAAAAGGTGGAGGGGCAGAGTACGCTGGCTAAACGGAGAGGAGCAACCCTCAAAGAACTTGAGCTGAGGAACTTTGATGTGGGAGTCGGCGCGTTTTTCTCGAATATAGTCATGTTTTTTATCATCCTGACCACTGCGATCACCCTCAACCGCCACGGCATCACGCACATCGGGACTACTCGCCAGGCGGCCGAAGCCCTTCGGCCGCTCGCCGGCAAGTTCGCTGCGACACTGTTCACCATCGGCATTGTCGGCGTCGGATTTCTTGCTATTCCGACGCTGGCGGGATCGGCGGCATACGCCTTCGCGGAAACACTTGGGTGGCGCCAAGGCCTAGACAAGAAATTGAAGCAGGCACGCGCATTTTACATTCTCATTCTCCTCTCAACGGGTGTGGGTGTCGGACTGGACTTCATAGGCATTAACCCCGTGAAAGCGCTCTACTGGACGGCGGTCATCAACGGATTGTTAGCGCCCTTCCTTCTCGTCGCAATCCTGCTAGTCGCTTCGGACAAGAAACTGATGCAGGGCCAACCGAGCTCCCGCTTGGGATGGATCGTCGTGGCGACCACGACAGTGGCAATGTTCGCGGCTGGCATAGCCATGTTTGTTGTGTAGAGGCCGATCTCGCTCCCGTTGAGCGGCATGCTCGCCCGGTTCGGCCAAACTAAATGTCAGAACTGTGCCTTTTAGACCGGACAAGCGATTCGTTTCAGGCCTACGCTTGTATTTGCCGAGCCGATGAACAGTCGCGGCGGAGCGCGGTCCGCTGACCTCGTGGAAAAGAAAACACCATGACCCATGGCACCCAGAAGCCGGTACCCAAACTGCGTAAAGCGCCCCAACCACCGCTGTCACACGCTGGGGCTGTCCCTGACTCAGACCGTGCCAAGCGGCCACCGCTCTCCGAACCCACTGCCACCGGCCAGGAACTAAGTCCCGGAGATCGCGTCGAGGGTTTGGGCAACTTCGGAAAGCCGAATGGAGAATTCGGCACAGTGGAGCGGGCGAATGAGGATGACGCGGTCGTCAAGCGGGATGATGACGGTCGTACGAGAATCCACCAACCGTTGCTCAAGAAGGTTTAACCGCAAAGGGCCGGGCCAATTCGCCGTGACTCGCATCTGTTGTTGCTGGGCTGTTCCTTTTTGCACAGTTTTGGTGGGATGTCCTTAGTATCGTGAACGTGACGACTTCCCAGCACTGATTTACAACCGATCGATTCTGACCAGTTTTCCGAACCGCAAGGTTTGATACTGGCGACTCGCAAGTACCAATAACTGAAAAGAGAGAGAAAGAGGTGGCTTAATGGCTGAACTACTAAAGAAGAAAGAGGAGAAGCTTACGACGGCCGACCTGGCGAGCTTCGGTATTGCGCAAAAGCAGCCCGACGGACCCAAGCTGGTGAAAGGCCAAGAGACGGAAATTCCGGATAAAGCCACCGCCGTCTCGAAGCCCCTGCCCTTGTTTTCCGAATCGGAGATGGGAGATTTCCGATCGCAGTGGAGCAAGGTACAGACTGGCTTCGTGGACGAACCACGCCGCACGGTCGAAGAAGCAGACAAACTGGTAGCTGCGGTGATGCAGCGACTCGCGGAGGGTTTCGCCAACGAGCGGTCGGGCTTGGAAAAGCAGTGGGGCCGCGGTGACAACGTGTCCACTGAGGACTTGCGCGTGGCCCTACAGCGTTATCGTTCGTTTTTTGACAGACTGCTGAAACTGTAGGGAAGAACACGCTTCGAATGCGGGAACGAGATCTTTACATAGAGGATCTGCTGATCTATGCCATTCAACCGTAAGGAGAAAAACAGATGAACCCCAGTACGAAGGATGAGATTAAAGGCACTGTTCATGAAGTGAAAGGCAAAGTCAAAGAGACGGCCGGCAAAGTCACGAATAATCCTAACTTACAGGCCGAAGGCAACGTCGAAAAAAACACCGGCAAAGTTGAGAAGAAGGTTGGGCAGATCGAAAAAGTGTTCGAGAAGTAAATTGGGCGACGGCTGGCCTGAGCGTGTTCCAGCGCCGATGTACCGCCGGTCTCCGGTTAGTCTGCAGAGACCGGCGGGCGTCAGCCTGGCGGTCGGAGTTCTGCACTGGGAAGGCCACGCCTGTCAGGCTCTCGGGCCACCACTCGGTGCACGAACCCTCTCCGCCAAACCTGGCGACAATCGACGGCGCATCTGCGCGCGGGAAACGCATGTCTGATCAGGTTACGAATAAGAACGCGGCTTCTGAACAAAGTCAGGTACGCCTGATGGAGATGGTCGCGACGTCTTCGATCTGTTTATCCGACAAGCTGCTCTGAGCCAAGCTGGCTGCATCGATGCGTCCCATTCCGAGCGCGCCTGTGCGTACCGTCCGATGCGAGTATTTGCAAGTAAACCTTCGTAACTTCCCCTCGGTGCCTCGGTCACGTTCCAATGAAAAGAGGTTCTCGCATTGGAATCCTTACCGTGAATACTTTGGAGTTGTGCTTCGTCGTCCAACTGGGTCTGGCATTCGGACTGGCAGCGCTATTTTGGCCCGATAAATTTATGCCGCTCTTCGAAACCCTAATGTTCCCTTGGGCGGCAAGCTGTCGTGCGATCCGGGCCAACGGCCTTGCCGCCATTGGACTATCACTACTCCTTCTCTTCACACGGCTCACTTGCATTCATTGAACAGATCGTGAGCGCAACGCCTGCCATTTCGCTCGTGACTATGATGAAGAGAACTTTAATTCGGAGCCAGTGACCCGGTGCAGTGATCCCGATTTGGCGCAAGTATTTCTGCGTGAATTTTGGTCGCCTACGCTTCACATCTGCAGCAGGGTTTCGGCCGAAGACGCTTTTGCTGCTATATGAGACGGGCCGGGCTGAGCCTTTCCCTCTGCACGGACGTTGGAGATTGACGCTAGCTCGTCTCAGCACGCGCGAGGATGTAGGAGCGGCCTAAGAGTCAGTAACGGTTGTCCGCTACTCTTTCGCACTCTTGCCACGCTTCGGACCGACATCGCGCTCTTCGACGATGTGGATCAGTTGAGGTGGAACGTCCCACGCCTCTCTTTGCCGCGCTCGCGCCTCGATTGGACGCCGCGCGCACCGAAACGAGGCGGACAGTGCCACGCCGTTCCCGGGTCGCGCCGATTCTCGGATCCGCAACGAGGCGATAATCGGCCATGCCCAGCAACGCTGCGCACAACCTCAAAGAGCGATCTAAGATTCCAGGAGGTATCAATCATGACTTCCCCCTCTATCAGAAAACACGCGGGCACCGGCGCGGCGAGTGACCAGCCCACGGTTCCCGAGCCTTCGTTTGCCGAGCGAGCACGAACTTTGGTGTACATGGCCCGCATCGGAAGCCTCTCGACCCTTTCACGCAAGCAACCGGGGTTTCCGTTCGGATCAGTGATGCCCTACGGGTTGGACGATCACGGCCGTCCTATCTTCCTGATCAGCACCATGGCCATGCATACGCAGAACTTGCAGGCCGACGCCCGCGCTAGCTTGCTTGTTACCCAGGAAGACTCCGACGGCGAACCGCTCGGCGCATCGAGGGTCACGCTGTTGGGAAATGTTCTTCCGGTACCGAACAACGAGTTGGCTGAGGTGCGCAAGCTGTACCTGGAGCGTCACGCCAACAGCAAGTATTGGGTGGATTTTGAAGACTTTTCTTTTTATCGCATGGATGTGATGGACATTTATTATGTGGGGGGCTTCGGGGTGATGGGCTGGGTATCTGCCCCTGAGTATATCCGCAGCCAGCCCGACCCTCTTGCTGAGTCAATGGCCGAGATCATTCAGCACATGAATGCCGACCACAAGGATGCGCTCGTCTTGCTTGCCGGGAAATTCGCGGGAATTGAGTCGCAGGAAGCGACGATGACCACGGTCGACCGCCTCGGTTTTCAGGTGCGGGTGAAAACGCAAGATGGTATGCGGGGCGCTCGTATTGCATTCTTGCGAGAAGTGAGCAATCCGGCAGAGACTCGGAAAGTCTTGGTCGAAATGGTGCAACAGGCGCGCTCACAGACCGAGTGAATCTCCATATCTAGCACACAGCTGGCGCACCGGATTGCCAAGAAGCCCCGCAAATCGCGGTTGTCGGGTGATTCACCTTCAGTCGACCTAGACTGGCAAGCGACCCGTCAGAAATCAAGTGAGCAGACGACCCGACGGAAGGGATCGCTGGGTTTGTAACCCGACGACCTCCCAGCACACGCGAGGAACAGGATTCGCCCTTGACGGATCAGTCCCCGTGAGCGTGCTCGTTATTTGCCGCTGCCAGCAGCGCCGCCTTGTCGGTCTTCGGTCATAAGATGACTCCTTTGTCGTCGCAGATGATCACCGACCAGTGCTCGAACCATGGGCGACTCCGCGCGGGTTGGGCTGCGGCTCGCGCCTCGTCGATGGCGTCGAAGTCGCCGACCAGAATGTCGCTGTGCTTCGTGCGCCACTGCCCGAAGTTATCGGCAGTGATTCGAAACTTCCCGCGTGGAGCCTTTTTGTCGATGAGTTTCGTCACGCGCTTGCCCCCTGCGCTGTGCTACTTCCATCAGCTTCAGAATACCCAACATCAGCATTGAGCATAGATGCGAAGATAACCACACGAAGTGACCGCCTGAGGTGGTAAACAGCATTGCAATGCCAGCTCTCTTCACCGACGATTAATTGTTCGTTCGTCAACATTTAGATTTTCCCTTTCCTGATGTCACGAGCATTTCGCGCTTCACGCGTTCGACCACGGCACGCGGCACAAGTAGCCTTCGATGCTTGCGCCAAGGCTGCCCGTCTCCAACCTTGCGAGGGTCGACGGTCTCGCGGCGGCCGACGACAAGAACGCCGGGTTGGTTGATGAAAAGTTCTTGAAGAGTGTGCCGGTCGAGCGGAAGAACCTGCTCGCGGATTTCAGGAATGGTCAGATACTCGATGGGGCTTAGTGCTTGCTCCACTCACACACCTATTCTCCCATTTCAAAACGTTGAATTGGGATCAGGGTGTAGCAAGAAAAACTACGGAAAGGATGATAAGGCTGCGCTACGGGTAGCGGGTTTGTCGGAATGGAAGATCCGTATCACGAATAGAGAGTATCACTAGGCAGATCGCATCACAATGCGACCCTAGTCACAAAACGATGGTTACCTTCGGTGTCACCACTTGATCGGGTTAGCTTCAATCACTTTCATCATTCTGCTTTCGAGCCGAGCGGCGCGGGCTGAGATCCACTCGCTGTAGTGCTGCTCGACGACGTGAGCCGAATCGCCGATTAGCGTGCCGATATCGTGGACGGGTATGTCGCTGTTCAAGCACATCAGCACGAACGAGTGGCGCCCGAACCCGTGCGACCCGACTTTGATTTTCTCGCCGTGCTCGCCCCGGATGTCGGCCAGTTCGCCCAGCTTCACAAAACGTCCACCGAAATACTCGATTGCATTCTTCAATTCATTCTCCTTCGTGGGCAGCGAGTCGATGAAAAGATGTTTTCCACGAGGGTTGGCGCCAGTGAGCACTGCGGCCATCGTCTCGGCACTCACCGCTGCGATAAATCGCTCCTGGGAGTCGGCTCTAGCCGCTGAGGCAGCTGCTTCGACGAGGGAGCCGAGCCTTGCCCTCTCAGCTGATATCCTCAAGATACCCACCGTTCAGGAGACCGCAAATCATTGCCGCCCATCGTCAACGCACAAGAAATTACGAAAACCTTCGGGGCAAACCCGCTCTTCCAGAATGTTTCTTTCACCATTTCTGACGGAGATCGCATCGGCCTGATTGGCCCGAACGGATCCGGCAAGTCTACCCTTCTGCGAATTCTGGCCGGCGAGGTCGCTCCCGACAGCGGGGAAGTGTCGTTCCGCAAGAGAACCCGCCTAGCCTGTGTTGAGCAAGACTCGCGATTTAAGCCCGGAGCCACGGTGCGTTCGGTGATCGAGAGCGCTCTCGATGGGTGCGGCGTCTCCGGCTCCGAGCGCGGCGCCCGCTTCGCCGAAACTCTCGGACGCGCAGGATTTGAAGATCTCGAGGCGCAAGCAACCCAGTTATCCGGCGGCTGGCAGAAACGTCTCGCCATCGTCGAGGCTCTGGTGCAGCATCCCGACATCCTCCTGCTCGACGAACCGACCAACCATCTCGATCTTCCCGGAATCACCTGGCTTGAAGACCTGCTTGAGCAAGCCGCCTTCGCCAGCGTCATCGTGAGCCACGACCGCTACTTTCTTGAGAATGTCACCACCGACATGGTCGAACTCAATCGCATTTATCCCGACGGCTCGCTCCGCGTCCGCGGCGGCTACATCGCCTTTCTGGAGAAGAAAGAAGAATTCCTGCACGCGCAGTCCAAACGCCAGGAAGCGCTCGAGAATCTTGTTCACGGAGAAATCGAGTGGCTTCGTCGCGGAGCGAAAGCCCGAACGCGCAAATCGAAAGCCCGCATAAACAAAGCCGGCGAACTCATGGAAGAACTAGCCGATCTGAATCAGAGAACGCGCAGTACCACAGCGCAAATCGATTTTTCGGCAACCGACCGCAAGACGAAGCGCCTGATCGAACTGCAGGACGTCACCTGCACCATGGGAACCCGTGCATTATTCGAAGGCCTCAACTTCATCCTAACCGCTGGGATGCGCGTCGGCCTGGTAGGCCCGAACGGCAGCGGCAAGACGACACTGCTCCGCTTGTTGCAGGGAGACCTGGCTCCGACCGGTGGTGAGATTCGCCGCGCCGATTGGTTGCGCATCGTCTACTTCGACCAGACTCGCACCCTCGATCCCGATGTAACTCTGCGCCGAGCGCTCGCACCCGACGGCGACTCCGTCGTCTATCGTGATCGCGTAATTCACGTAGCCGGATGGGCGGCGCGATTCCTCTTCACCGGTGAACAACTAAGCCAGCCCGTCGGACGCCTCTCCGGAGGCGAACGTGCCCGCGTTCTGATCGCGCAACTAATGCTTCAGCCAGCCGACATTCTTCTTCTCGACGAACCCACCAACGACCTCGACATTCCCACGCTCGAAATTCTGGAAGAGAGCCTGCTCGACTTTCCCGGCTCGCTAGTCCTGGTGACGCACGACCGCTATATGCTCGACCGCGTCTCCAGCATCGTGCTAGGACTAAACGGAAAAGGCGGCGCCGACACCTTCGCCGACTATAGCCAGTGGGAGCAATGGCAAGCCCAGCGCACGAAGTCAGCCGCGCCAACCACGGCTCGTGTGGTGGCGGGGCTCAGCCCCGCTCCGGCGACCACAAAAACGTCGTTCAGCCCTACACCAGCAGCGACCACAACAACAAAAAAGAAACTTTCCTACCTGGAAGCCCGGGAATACGCCGCCATCGAGCAGCGAGTGGAAGAAGCCGAGCAGTTGGTGCAATCCAAACGCACAGAATTAGAAGATCCGGCCAACGCGATGGATGCCCCCCGCCTCGTAAGCGCCCAGGCCGCGCTCGAAGCGGCGCAAGAGGCACTCGATATTCTCTACGCCCGCTGGGCCGAGCTGGAAAAGAAGAATGGCTGATCATTTCTCGTCAACGTTTCGCGTCAATGTTTCGCGCCAAAGTCTCGCGCCAAAACTTCCGGAAACGCGTGGCCGAATGGTTCAGTACTCCCCGTAATGCCCCTTCACAGAGTCGAGGAGCTTCCGCGAGTCATAACCGATGCCATCCTTGAACACGATCTCCACGTTTTCTACATCCGAAATCTGCTTCGACGGGTCTCCCTTGATCACCACCAGGTCCGCGTTCTTTCCCGCCGCAATGGATCCGATCTCCTTTTCCTTGCCCAGGTAAACCGCCCCATTCAGCGTGGCAATCTTGATCGCCTCCAGCGGAGAAAAACCAGCCTCCACCAGCAACTCAATTTCGCGCTGATCGCCAAATCCCGGCACAACATCTCCATCGCCGGTTGGGTCCGGACCCGCGATCAGCAGGCCTCCCGCGGCCACGAACGCCCGTTCCAGCTCCATATCGCGTTTGAACAGCATCGCTCCATCCGTCTTGGGAGCCGGCCGCGACGCCGGGCGCTGGCGCAGATAGAAAAACGCCTCGCGCGCCTGCGGAGTCATCGCGTCCAGCACCTGCTGCCGGATCGGCGGACGTCCTCCACCGGCCTCGCCTTCAAACACCGGCAAAGTCGACGTGATCGCCACGTGATGCTTCACCAGCGTATCGATCAGGTCTTTGGCCTCGGCGCTACCCGGGGCCATGTGCTCCAGAGTGAACTCCCCCATACTGTCGCTGCAGACGTCGGGCTTCTTCCCCGGATCAAGTTGCGTGTTCACAAAAAATCCGTGTTCCAGATCGTCAATGCCCAGCTCCGCGGCTTCTTTGTACGTAACTGAGCACAAGTGCCCGGTGACTTTGATCCCGCGCTTGTGCGCCGCGTCAATCGCGGCCTTGAGTTCGGCCCGCGTGATGTTCATGTAGGCCTTGAACGACGTCACTCCGCGATCGGCCCAGTAATCCACCGTTTGTCGCGCGTCATCCGGGCCCGTCAGGTGCGGCATCTGGAGGAAGTAGCTCTCCGCTCCTTCGAGATACGGACCGGTAACATCAATGTGCGGACCGGGGAGTTTGCCCGCGTCAATGTCGCGCTTCAGATTCAAGTCGGCATACGGCTCCACGCTTCCAGTGGTGCGCATGGTTGTGACACCGCCCGCGAGATACAATCGCGGGGCGGAGAACGTCATCTGCGTCACCAGCAGCGGCGCATCCGACTTCCACTGGCTGTTCAGGTTCGGTCGCGCGATATAGAAGAGGTGATTGTGCATGCCGACGATACCCGGCATCACCGTGTAGCCGTGGAGATCGACCACCGTGGTATCCGCGGAGCCGGCAACCTCCGCACCCGGTTCGATCGTCCGGATCTTTCCGCCCTCGATGACTACGTTCTGATCTTCCACCGCCGCCGCGCCCGTACCGTCAATCACGCGCACGTGCGTCAGAATGACCTTGGGCGCATTCACCCGGACGAATTCTTTTACGGTCTTGGAAAATTCAGGCGTTTGCGCGGCCGCCGGCAGCGAGAATAGAAACAGCGCGAAAACAGACGCAATCATATTTCGCATGTGTCCCTCCTGAGTGTCCCGAAATGTTTCTTCATTTAAGAGATGTCAGGTTCTATGCCTTAACAAAATCAATAAACCCATGCTGCACATCCGTCCGCACCAGCTTCGCCCGGAGCTTATCGCCAACGTGCAACCCTTGTGCTCCCTGTGCCAGTAGTCCTTCCATGTGCGGTTGCATCACGCGCACAAATGTTCCCTTCGGAGTCGTTCCGGTGACCATCGCATCGAAGGTTTCGCCCACCCGGCGGCTTACCGCCATCGCCGCCAACCGCTTCGACATTTCACGCTCCACTTTCCGCGCCGCATCGCCCTTCTGAGTGCAGTTCGAGGCGATAGCCGCGAGATCGTTATCGGAATAGGGCCCAGGCTTTCCGTCGAGCGAAGCCTTGATCAACCTCTGAGTTACGATATCGGGAAAGCGCCGGTTGGGCGCCGTCGAGTGGGTGTAATCCTGCACCGCAAGTCCGAAGTGTCCTTCCGGAGTATCGCCCGGACGCTCCAGAACATATTCTCCCGGTCCAACCAGTTCGATGACGGCCAGCGAGAGGTCCGCGAAATGGTCGGGATCAGCGGCTTTGCGCTTGATTAGAAAATCGTTGAGCGCCTTGGAATCAGGCGTTGCGGGCAGCGTTTCACCCGCCGAGGCCGCGAGCCGGACGATGCCGTCCCAATGCTCGGGCGTTCTCACGATGCGGCGCAAAGAAGAAACGTTCAACAGCAATCGCGCCACCACGCCGTTGGCGGCGACCATAAAGTCTTCGATCAAGTCCGTGGCACGGTTCTTCGTCGCCTTCACCACATCGACCACCTGCTCGTTGTACAGCAGAGGAACAACTTCACTGGTGTCAAGGTTCAGCGCGCCATGCTCGTAGCGCAGTTTCTTAAGTGCCTGGGCAACTTGATCCTGAAGTTTGAGCTGGGCCTGAAGATCCGAAGACGCGGCCACTTTGGGCGGAGCCGCCGCCGTGCCGTCCAGCCATGCACCGACCGCGTTGTAAGTGAGCTGTGCTTTATTACGGACTATGGCTCGATATGCCGTGCCGCCGCTCAGCGCGCCGCCCGCATTGACTACAAATTCGACGACCACCGCCGGCCTGTCCACGTCTGGGAGCAGGGAAGACGCGCCAGTCGAGAGTTCGTTTGGCAGCATGGGAAATATGGTTACGCCGGTATAGACCGACGTTGTCTCCCTTTCCGCGTGTTGATCAATGGGAGAATCTTTACCAACAAAAGCGTCAACGTCGGCGACGCCGATCATCACTTTCACGTCGCCATTGGGCAAGCGTTCGGCAACTTCGATCTGGTCGAGATCTTTAGAGGTATCGTTGTCGATCGATGACCAAAGAAGATTGCGCAGGTCGTGAACCTTGTCGGAAGCCACAAGTTGCGGCGGATGCGCGCGGATATCCGCCAATTGCTTTTGAACTTCGGGCGGGAAATCCGGCTGAAAGCCCGCGGCCTGCATCACCTGCCGCGCGATTGCCTGAAGATTAACGGAAGAAGGCCGAGGGTCGTTCATTTGCTTGAAAAGGCTAACACGAATACGCGGTCAGCGGCGGCGAGCGGTTTTTCGTTCCCCTGTGACCTCCGTGCTCCCTGTGGTTATGACTTTGATTCTTATGCCGCGAGCTCGTGATATTCTAATAGCAGCAGCTGCGTCTTCCTCCGATACGATTAGGACCGATTCCCGCAGTTCCCTAGATACCATGATTTCAGTTGGCAATGTGTCCATGCGCTACGGCGCTAAAATTCTGTTCGACGAGGTTTCCACCGGCTTTGTTCCGGGGAAGCGCTACGGCCTTACCGGCCCCAACGGCGCCGGTAAATCCACCTTCATGAAGCTTCTAACCGGCGAGCTTGAGCCGCAGAAGGGAACCGTCGTTCGTCCGCGCAAGCTTGGCGTTCTGAGCCAGGATCAATTCGCTTTCGATAAGTATCGGGTGATCGACGCGGTCATCATGGGCAATCGGCGGTTGTGGGCTGCTCTCGAAGAACGCGAACTCATCTACGCAAAGCATGAGATGACTGACGCCGATGGTATGAAACTCGGCGAACTCGAAGGCATCGTCGGCGAAGAGGATGGCTACACCGCTGAAACCGACGCTGCGATTTTGCTGCAAGGCCTCGATATTCCCGACGAGATGCACGAGCGGAAAATGTCGGAGATACCGGGCGGCCAGAAAATGCGCGTCCTGCTGGCGCAGGCTTTGTTCGGACATCCACAGGCCTTGTTGCTCGACGAGCCCACCAACCACCTTGATCTCGACTCGATCCACTGGCTGAAGAATTTTCTCAATCAATATGAGGGCGTGCTGATCGTAATCTCGCACGACCGCCATTTCCTCAACGGCATTTGCACTCACATTGCCGACATCGATTACGAAACCATCATTACCTACACCGGCACCTATGACGATATGGTGATTGCGAAGACGCAGGTGCGCTCGCAGATCGAAGGGCAAAACGCACAGCGTGAGAAGAAGATCGCGCAGTTAAACGAATTCATCGCCCGCTTCGCCGCTGGAACCCGCTCCAGCCAGGTGCAGTCGCGGCGCAAGGAAGTCGAGCGCCTGCAGGTTACCGAGCTGGCGAGGTCCAACATCCAGCGTCCGTACTTGAAGTTCGATCAGAAGCGGCCCTCCGGCAAGCACATTCTGGAAATCGAAGGCATTACCAAGTCGTACGGAGAGGCCAAAGTGATTTCCGGCTTCACGGCAAGCGTAATTCGCGGGGAAAAAATCGCGTTGATGGGCCGGAACGGTTCTGGCAAGACCACCCTGGTAAACGCGCTTCTGGCGAACTCGCCGACGGTTTCGGAGTCCGAACTGCGAAAAACCAGCGGTTACGATGGCCCCTTCGTCGACGGCGGAAAAGTTATCTGGGGTCACGAAGCTTCAGTCGGATATTTTGCGCAGGATCACAAGGCGCTGATCGAGCCCGGCATCAAGGTTCTGGAGTGGCTCCATCAGTGGGATCCCTCCGCTTCAACCGAAGAAATTCGCGGCATACTGGGCCAGATGCTGTTTCCGCGGGATGATGCCGAAAAGCGTACCGACGTACTCTCCGGCGGAGAAGCGGCGCGCCTGCTCTTCTGCAAACTGATGTTGCAAAAGCCGAATGTGCTCGTGCTCGACGAACCGACCAACCATCTGGATCTGGAATCGATCAATGCCCTCAACATTTCGCTGCAGCGCTACCAGGGAACGGTGCTATTGGTCACGCATGACGAAGACCTTATCGATGAAGTCGCGACCAGGATCTGGCACTTCGAAGGCACCCACGAAATCACCGATTTCAAAGGCGCATACGGCGAGTACGAGTCGGTTCTCGCTTGACGTCCGCGGCCGCGGGACGAGCGAGCTACTTACTTTTTGCGCCCTCGTGGACAATCGACAGGGTGGTAACTTTCTTTGCTTTCGGCCTTGATTTCTTACGGGGCTTAGAAGCCCCCCCGACGATGTCGGCGACCGAGGTGCTCTCCAATATCTTGGCCGCGGCATCCCGCACTTCCAAAAACACGCCGTAAAGCGCGCGATGGTCGGGATCGGTGACGATCAAGCTGCGGAGCTGATCCGCATCCCCAAAGGGTGCAAGTGGACCGTCAACCAGACGAATGATCTCGCTGAGTTTGATCTCCGCTGGCGGACGGCGCAGCCGATAGCCGCCTTTCGCGCCCCGAACGCTCTCCACAATGCGCGCGTTCTTGAGTTCCAGCAGAATCAACTCAAGAAATTTTTCCGGCAGGTCGCTATCAAGGGCTATGTCGCGTATCTTTACGGTTTCCGTTCCATAGCGGCGGCCGAGGGTCATGATCGCTTGCAGCGCGTAAAGACCTTTTTGCGAGATCTTCAATCTTCTATCCTTTCCAGCTTTTGGGGAACTCGGCTCCTGCGCGACCCCAGTTACTCCACCAGCGAACTGTCCTTATTGGAGGTACTCTAGTGCTCTCGCGCCCGCTTTGCAACTGATCTTGCTGCCACATGCAGGTAAGAGTTATCTAAGTGCAAAGTGTTTCGCGTGGAACGGTAGCGGCGCGACTATCCTTCGGTCATCTATCACGCGACTTACTTCCACTGAATCACCCCCGCTTCAGCGCAAGCCTCTAGGTAGTCAGCGACAAGATTCACCGGCAAAGGCCCGTATTCGGCCGACACCGCGTCCCGTATCTCACCGACGGTCCGCTTTCCATTTACGAAGTTAACGATCTCGTAAGCATAAAGCTCGGATTGGTCGCGTACGTTCAGCATCGGCGTCGCTTCGCTGTTGATCAACTTGATTTTCTCGTAGCGGTCTTTACCCAGGCGCGCCAGCAGAACGTTATCGTTCTGATAAGTCAGCGGACCGAATTCTCCCACGCGGCTAGGCACGCGTTGCGCCGCCGAGTCGCCGGCCCAGGGCGCGCTGGGCGGCGTTCCTTTTGCTCCACGCAGCTTCGCTTGCTTGTCGAGCCAATTGTGGAAAGTTGAGGCCTGTTCCGCGAGGGCCTTGGCGCCGTCGGCATCCGCCTCCGCGGGTCCGCCCGTAAATTCGACAACGGAGTGCAGCATTGCGCTCTCACGCTGCAAGGTTTGATTCACCAGATTGCGCGCTTCGTACCAGGCGACGCCCGCTTCGAGTTGAGGGTCATCCACTAACTGCTGTGCCGCTCCAAAAACCTGGGCGAGGCGAGTCTCGGCCTGCGCAGTGAGAAACGGAAGCAAGGTCGGGAGTTGTTGTGCAGAGACGCTTGCGTAGGCGTATCCCGAAGCCGCTCCCAGCAGCGCCACTCGACGCAACTTTGTTGCATCGATCTGATCGAGGCTGTCGTGGTCGGTGTGAATGTAGATGTCTGGCCAATCGCAAAGATATAGTGACGGGACCGCGATGGTGGAAGAGTCGTAGTCATCGTGGTCGCTGCCGCTCGAATAGGGTTTTACATCGGCGATAAGCTCATTGCGGGTGCCTGGTCCGCCGGCACGGGTTTCCACAATGCCCGTGTCATCAGATGTCTCGCCCCCCGCGTAGCCGCTGGCGGCGATGCGAATCGCATCGAGAAACACCTCACCCACATCCGTAACAAAACTTGGCAGCGACCACGGAGTGCCCGTGACATGGAACACCGACTTGTTTTTGAAAGGATCGCCGCCGACCATATCCATGTGGATGCTGGCACGCAAGCGCTGCCCGATCTCGGGATGGCTGGCGAGAAACGCCATCGTGCCCTCGACCTCCGGTCCCCAGGTAAAGCGCAGAGTGCGCTTCGGCCGCGGCAACTGGCCCGAATCGATCAAACGCGCCAACACACGCGCGGATTCAAGGATGGTCACACAGCCGCTCCCGTTATCATTCGCTCCCGGACGTTCGTGATCGAGATGGCAACTGTATACAATTTCTCCCGCAGCGGGGTCCGTGCCGGGAATTGTGGCGGTTACCACCGTCCAGTGACCGGGGCCGACGGTTGCTTTGACGTGGGCACCCAGAACGACGCGTTCGCCGCTTCGCAAGCGCGACCGCAGCGCTTCGGCGGTCTGGCGGGAGACCATGAAGGCGAAGCCGGACGGTTGACGCGCATTCAGGTGGCCCCACCGAACCACAGTTGTGTCGAGTCCAGACCAGGCCGTGGTCTGGTTGGGCATGTCGCTGACAATGCCCACCGCGCCGTACCGTGCGATCGCCAGTTCCTGCACCCGCGCCAGAACGCCGTCGGCCAGAACGATCTTGCCGCGCACATCTTTATTTTTGCCCGAGTAATCGGCTTCGCTCGCGCCATTGCCCACGTCTACCAGTTCCGCTTCCACGTCGGCGCTGTGACTGTAGTCGGCGAGGCGGATGGGATCCGTCTTCCAATCCCCGAGAAGAAGATGTTCGGGATGCACTTCCCATAGCCGAGCCTCTTCGACCGTCCACGCCAGGTACGAGCGCATCAGGCCATACTGCTTGGCGCCGTCTATGGGGAACTGTTCGCTATGGGCATCGGCAAGGCCGTATTCGCGAGCACGCTGCAAAACAAATTGCGCCGCCTGGTCAAATTCTGGAGTTGCCGGTACTCGATGCAATCCAGTCAGGTAGCGAAGGTTTTCGTAGGGAGCGGCACCGCTTGATTCGTCTCGCAGCGCCCTCCACTGATGAGCGTCGAGGAAAGGTTGCTGGCCAAAAGCGCGGAGTGTAGTGAACGCGAGAAAGAAGCAGATCAAGCGGAAGGTGCGCATAAGGTAACGAGGATAGCACTGACATTGCTTCGCAGGAATTTGTGGCACAAGGTTGTCCGCTACCGCGCCGTCGCCATGTTCATGGCAGGCTCGCCGACTTCGTCGTGCGCTTCGCCTTCGAGACAAACGCGATGCCACAACTCAAGGTTGAGCAAGCGCCAGATGCGATCGCAGTTGTCGCGATGCTGCGCGCGCTGTTCGTTGAACAACTGCTCGATCGCTTCGCGCCGGAAGTATCCGCGGTTCAGGCTGCGCGGTTCCAGCAGCATCTCGCGAATCCTCTCCAGCCGCGGTCCAGCCAGCCATCCGCTCCAGGGCGTCGGAAATCCCAGCTTCTGCCGGTACAGGATCGAGTTTGGCAGCAGATCTTCTACCGCCTTTTTCAGAATTCGTTTGCCCGCTAGTCCATGGATCTGCACTTCGCGTGGAATCCGGGTCGCGAATTCAACCAGCACATGGTCGAGAAATGGCACCCGGCTTTCGATGGATGCGGCCATGCTCATGTTGTCCTGCTTCATCAGCAGTTCCACCAGGTAGGTTTTAATATCGGTATAGAGCAACCGTTGCAGCAGTTCGTCCCCTGGTGGAACCGCCGCCGAGCGCTCCCAGTAATCCATGACGTTCTTATATGCCGTGCTGGGTGCGACTTCCTGCGCGAACTCGCTGGTCAGCAACCCGCTCTGCTCGGCTTCGCCGAAGGCGGAAAAGAAGTTGTCGAAGTAGAAAGAAGCCCAGGAATTTCCATCCTTGGCTAAGAACGTATGTTCCAGCTTCCGGCGCAGGGTTGCTCCCAGCAGGGAAGAGTTCGCGAACGCGTTGCGCAACCCCCGCCGCAAAGAACTCGGGACGATGCTGCGGTACGCTCGATCCATGGCCGCATTTTTCAAAGTGAAAGCATAGCGAGTGTAGCCCGCCAGGGTTTCATCCGCGCCCTCGCCGGTCAGCACCACCGTAACTCTCTGGCGAGCAAGGCGGGCGACAAAGTAAAGCGACACGCTTGACGGCCACACGATCGGTTCGTCCTCATGCCAGATCAAATGCGGCAGAGCCCCAAAAAACTCCCGCTCGCCGACCAACACTTCATGATGCCGCGACTTGATGTGGTCCGAAACCGTGCGCGCGAAAGGCAGCTCGCTGTAAGTCTGCTCGGTGTAGCCGACGGAAAAGGTCTCGATTGGTTCACGCCGTATTTTCGTCATCAGCGCCGCCACCGCGCTCGAATCCACGCCGCCACTCAGGAACACGCCCAGCGGCACGTCGCTCATCAGGTGGCTGTTGACGGCGCCCTCCAGCAACTCGCGGTAACTCTGAACGTAGTAATTCTCATCTCGCGATTGGTGCGGCTTCGATGCATCCAGGTCCCAGTACTGCCGGATTTCGGCTTTGCCATCCGGGCCAACGGTCATGGTGTGTCCGGGCAGCAGCTTGAGGATTCCAGCGTAAAAGTTCTCCTTGCCCGATAAATATCCAAACGCCAAATACTCCGGCAGCGCCGCCCGATTGAACTCCGGAGGAATCCCACCATGCGCCAGCACCGCCTTGATTTCTGATCCGAACAACAGTCGTTCCGAGGTCAATTTGTAGTACAGCGGCTTGATGCCCAGGCGGTCGCGCGCGATGAAGAGCGTTTTCGTGTTGCGATTCCAGATGGCAAAGGCGAACATGCCGCGCAGATGCTGCACACAGTCCGCGCCGTACTCTTCGAAGAGGTGGATGACGGTCTCGGTATCGCTGTGCGTGTTGTAGCGGTGGCCGCGCACGATGAGTTGCTCGCGCAAGGCAAGATGGTTGTAGATCTCGCCATTAAATACGATCCAGAGCGAGCCGTCCTCGTTCGAAATCGGCTGATGGCCTCCCGCCACATCGACAATGCTGAGCCGCCGCATGCCGATCCCTACCGCGCCGTCACCATAAAAACCTTCGTCGTCGGGGCCGCGATGACTGATTACTCGGCACATTTCGCGCAAGGCTGCAGGGTTCGCCCGTGCGCCCCGTCCAAATTCAAGAATCCCAGCTATCCCGCACATTTAGTGTTTCTCCACAAAGGGCGACGAATCGTGCCTCGACGAATCAGGCTTCGCCGAATCACACTTTGACGAGCCCTGCTCCGAGGCCGCCGACGAGGAAGGTGAATCGCCCGTGAGGTCGTCGAACACAGACGTAACCGAAACCCTGCCTGGCGCTGCATTCATCAGCGCATCCTGCCTGCGCCATTCGAAAAATTCGGATGGGGCCGCCGCCTTCAGCAGAGGCTTTCCCTGCCACATGACGTAGGTTCCTCCGATCACGACCAGATGTGCGAGCCTCTCTCTTTCAATGCGGCAATACAGCACTTGCGCGTCCGAAGACCATGGACCGAAGCTCCATGCCTCGTCGCCAAGGGCAAAGAAAAATCCTTGGCTTTCGTCATGAGAGTCGAGTTCGTATACCTGCACTGCCGCCTGCGTCATGCTGGCCAGGCGTGGTTCACCCTCATGGCAAATTGCGCCGTGGCGCGGCACGAGCACAGTCGCCGTCTCCGCCGGCAGCAATACCCGCGCATGGCATCGCACCAACGGCGCGGGTTCGAACGCGCCGTAAGCGGGCGAGAGCAGAGTTCTGCTGACTTCCGTCGCCGTATGCCAGACCGTTTCTTCCGGCACGATGAGGCTCAAGCCGGATTCACCCGGCAGAGCGCCAGCCTTCGATACTTCTACTCGTCCAGACCCGGCATTTCGAACTTCGAGATCGGGCGCAAAGTGCCAACGTATCTCCAATTCATGTTCCGATTGACCGAGCGCAAGATCGCGTATCAGCCACACGCCACCCGCGATTTTCAGCACGTGCCGCCGATGCAACACCGGATCGGCCAGCCGCGCATATCCATTATGACTGCCCACAAAGTAAGTGAAGCTTTTTCCTACGACCCAGTTCTCCGCCTGCGTAGTCGGAATGTGAGTCCAGGAGAATGGCTCATCGGCATCCGCCTGGTCGACTTCGTCCACGCGCGCTGTGTTGTGGGCACCCGTTCCTCGAAGCGTGTCCCTGTCTGCCGGGTCTTTCGAAATGTAGACGCCGCTCCCCGCGTCCACCAGCCAGCGCCGTCCATCCATGGTGAGCCGAACGCTCAATGCGTCGGCATGCCCGTGCCCTGAGCGACCCTCGCCCTGCGGGCCGGCATCCACCACCATCGCCTGCGCGTACGGCTGCGAATCCGCCAGCACATAGAGGCCGCCGTCGGGAAAGGCTACTGATCGCGCACCCGGGAACATTTGTGGGATCGCGGGCGCGAGTTTCTCAACGGCCTGGTTTCCAAACAACCAGATCGCTTCTTCCGTTAGCGGCGCGGAAGAAAGTTCCCTCGAGTACATCACCGCACCCAATGCCAGCGGGTCCGTCATCTGCTCCGTCCGGTTGCGCCGCGGATTCCATAGCCGCCCGCCATCGTCATCGCCGAAGCCTTCCGCCGGCCCTGCCTGCGCCAGCGCCGCCACCACGTCGAGCATTCGTCCCAGCACCGCGTCATACGCCGCGGGAATTTCCATTCCATTCCGCGCCGCCAGTAACCGCGAATATAGAAAGAAGTCGAGCGCGTAAACGTGGTAATACAGCGATTGCTCGAAGTAAACGCCATCGGGACGTACCTGCCGCTCCGTTGCATGCAGCACAATCTTCCAGGCAGATTCCTTCCAGCGCGCGGCCCCCGGCATTTGCGGATACAGAGTGCCCAGAAAGAACAGCGCCACCGCTTCGCCCAGCAGATGCGTGTTCGGCGAAAAATAGGTGGACAGATAGCGCTCAATGTAGCGCCCCTGAAAGGCGAGCGCCGAGGCCAGTTCCGAGCGGAACTCGGCACGAAGTTCCGCACTCTCGGACGCTGGCGCCAGCAACTGATCGACCCAAATCCACGACAAGCTGCGGAAGGCAACCTCCAGCGTACTTCCCCAGTTGATCCCCAACGGGTAGGGATTTGCCTCGACCCAGCTTCGCCACTGCGCCATCAGCTCCCGAACGTATTTCTCGTCCCCGCTCAGCAGTCCGGCCTTGGCTAGTGTGACCAGGTGCTGGTGGCGATTCAATTCCCACGTGACTTTGTGGTCGCCCGCCACCGCGAAATCAAGAAACGGAATCTTGAACCAGGGATCGAGCGGCGCGCGCTTGCCGTGCACCGGATCGAGATGCCAGTCGATGTCTTTGAAATTCTTGCCGCCGAAATTGTTACCGCCGGCACTTCGGCTGCCGGCAAGATTGAAGGCAAGATTTTCGTAGCCCAACAGGCGAAAACGATGGTCGCAAATCTCATCGGCCTCGCGCAGAATTTTAGCTGCTTCGCCGGGCAGATGTTTGCGCAGCAGTTCAGTGCGCTCCATCCCTTCATTGCCAGAGAAAAAGAATTGTCCCGGTCGCGCCGGCCGATCTGTATTCAGGCGAATCGCCCCGGTCCGCACGCCTATCCTGTGCATCAGCAGGTCGCTCTGCTTGTGGAATTCCTGCCCCACGCGCACCCGTACCTCTTCCCAGTCCATCCGGGAAACGCGCGCCAACTTGCTGTGCCATCCAGAAGCCACAGATTCCCCTATCTTACATGCTGAAAACACGCATGCTGAAAACGCGCTTTCGACCCGCGCGTTACTCTTGGCACCCCTGGCCGATTTCTGCGATCACCCATCGCGGTAGATTTGGAGTAGTGGCAATTTGATCCAACAGAGTTCCCACCCTGCGGAAATAGTTGTCCACATTTTGCCCCGACGCGGGATGGATCTAGATGGCCGCATTAAGAATGTTATCTAACAGATTGAAAATACGCATATTGGAGCCTGCCGTTGAAGTTGTCCGACGTCCCAGTGGAGGGTGGCTTGCTACCACTCACCGAGGGGGTTGGTATAGTTCATAGGGCCACCGCGTAGTCCCCGGATACTTAAGGGCCAGGAGAATTCGCTTGGGTTTGTCCGTTAGCATTTTTGGGTTGGGGTATGTCGGCTCCGTGTCGGCCGCCTGCTTTGCTTCCATGGGCCACAACGTCATGGGGGTCGACGTGAGCCGCGCGAAAGTCGAGACGATGGACTCGGGGCGCACTCCGATCATAGAAGCCCGCATGGCCGAAATGGTCGCCGAGGCGCATCGCGCCGGACTGCTGCACGCAACCACCGACGCCACTGCGGCCGTGCTGAATTCCGAAGTGTCGTTCGTCTGCGTGGGAACGCCGAGCCTGAAAAATGGCAAGCTCGATCTCAGCCACATCGAGCATGTAGCGAAAGAAATCGGCGCCGCGATTCGCCAGAAAAAATCGTCACACGTTTTTGTGCTGCGCAGCACGGTGCTGGCCGGAACCACCGAAACCGTGGTGCTCCCCATCCTCGAAAAAGAAAGTGGGAAGAAGTGCGGGCAGGATTTCACCGTTTGCTATAACCCTGAGTTCATGCGCGAGGGCAGCGCCGTCGCCGACTTCCTGAACCCGCCCTACACGATTCTCGGAGCCAGCGACACCCAACATCTCGCGCCGCTGCGCGAGCTTTACAAGAGCACTCCCGGCACGCTGTACGAGACGACTATTCCCGTAGCGGAAATGGTCAAGTATTTTTCCAACTGCTATCACGCGGTGAAAGTCGGCTTCGCCAACGAGATGGGAACCATGTGCAAGCATCTGGGCGTCGACGCGCAGGCGGTCACGAAGATTTTCACATCCGACACCAAGCTGAATATTTCCCCCGCTTATCTTTCGCCGGGTTTTGCCTTTGGCGGTTCTTGTCTTCCGAAAGATCTGCGCGCCATCACCTACAAAGCCAAAGAACTTGATCTCAAGCTTCCCTTGCTCGAATCGCTGATGCCGAGCAACGCGGAGCACGTTGATCGCGCCGTGGAAATGGTGATAAGCACCGGAAAGAAGAGGATTGCGCAGCTCGGCCTGAGCTTCAAAGCCGGTACCGACGATCTCCGCGAGAGTCCGCAAGTGCAGTTGATCAAACGACTCATGGGCGAGGGTCTCGAGGTCAAAGTGTGGGACGAGGACGTTTCCCTCGGCCGCCTCGCCGGCTCCAATCGCCAGTACATCGAGGAGGTCATCCCGCACATCGGCTCCGTGCTCTCGGCCGATCTCGAAGGCGTCCTGCGCACCGCCGAAGTCGTGATTCTCGGCAACAAATCGGCGAGCAAAGAGCAGCTTGCCAAGCACCTGCGGCCCGAGCAGATTGTGATTGACCTCATCCACCTGGATAGGTCGGGGCGTCCAGAAGGCGTTCGGACCTATGAAGGAATCTGCTGGTAGGTTCGAATGGTTGGTAACGTAATTTATTTCCCTGCGTTTGCCCCACCTACCAGCCGTGCTTCATCGCTTTCGCGAATCTTTGCGGGGGCAAAGTGTTCAGCACGTCGTCTTTGGTGAGCCAAGCCCGCCGTGCCTGCGTGATTCCGTAACGTATTTTCTCCATGTGAGAAGTATGGTGGGAATCGGTGTTGATCACGATCTTCACCCCATGCTGTTTGGCCATTCGCAGATGAACATCATTGAGGTCGAGCCGCTCGGGATAGGAATTCAGTTCCATCGCCACTTTGTGTTTGGCCGCCGCTTTAAGAATCGCGTCGAAATCGAACTGGTAAGCGTCGCGCCGCAGCAACTGCCGTCCGGTGGGATGTCCGATCAGCGAGGTATTGGGATTGGCGATGGCCTTAAGCAGCCGATCGGTCATGGCGGCACGATCCTGACTGAATTGCGAGTGCACGCTGGCAATGACGATGTCCATCTGCTCGAGCACCGAGTCGGAAAGATCGAGCGCGCCATCGCCCAGAATATCGACTTCGATTCCGGCGAAAATGCGAATCCCTTTCATCTTTTTTTCGACCGCACGAATTCTTTCGATGTGCGCCAGCGCGCGCTCGTCGGTTAGGCCGTTAGCGAAGGCAAGATTTTTCGAGTGATCGGTGATGGCCATGTATTCGTAGCCGCGTTCCTGAGCTGCTTCAGCCATCTCTTCAATGGTGTTGCGGCCGTCGGTTTCGACGGTGTGCATGTGCACATCGCCGCGGATGTCGGATAGTTCAATCAGCACAGGCAGCGTGTGCGCGGCGGCGGCTTCGATTTCTCCCAGATTTTCGCGCAGTTCGGGAGGGATGAAGTCGAGCTTGAGCTTGGCGTAGATTTCTTCTTCAGTTTTGCGCGCCACCGGCTTCTCGTCTTCGACATTGGCCAGGCTGTATTCGTTGAGCGTGAAGCCCATCTTGAGCGCGCGCTGCCGCAAGGCTACGTTGTGCGCCTTGGAGCCGGTGAAATATTGCATAGCCGCTCCGAAAGATTCCGGAGGCAGCAGCCGCACGTCCACCTGCATGCCGTTACGGTGGCGGAAGCTGACCTTGTTCTCGCCTTGCGCGATGACGTCCATCAGGCCCGGGAAGCGCAACAGATGTTCGATGAGTGTCTGCCGTGACTCCGCCTCGATGCAGCCCTTGCCAGTGACAAGAATGTCGAGGTCGCCAACGGTTTCGCGCCCGCGGCGCAAAGATCCAGCGGGCGTAACCTTTTCGATGCCTGGAGCCGACAGCAGATGCTCGACAAGTTTTTCGGCCAGCTCTTCGGCGGTGTCGAGCAGAAAGCGTCCCGCGATGCGGCGATAGTCCTCGATCGCCTTGAGCAGTTTCAGTTCATGCTTCTCGCCCATGCGCGGCAGCGTGCGAATCTTACCTTCGCGCGCCAACTTCTCCACGCCCTCAAGATCACTCACCTGATAGGCGCTCCAGATCAAGGCGATCGTCTTCGGTCCGAGGCCCTGAATCTTGAGAAGTTCGAGCATCGAGGGCCGGTACTTTTTCAGAAGCTCGGAGTGCGCTTCAATCCGTCCATCCTTGAAAAGCTGTAGCAGATTGGCCTGCATGCCCTTGCCAATCCCCTGGATTTCGAGAAGTTTCTTCGGCTCCGCGATCAGACCGGCCACCTGTTGCGGCAGCGCTTCGATGGCTTCAGCAGCGTTGCGATAAGAACGAACGCGAAACGAATCCTGCCCGTCGATCTCCAGCAGATCGGCAGTCTCGTACAGAAGTCCGGCAATGGCTTTGTTGTCCATCCAGATTTATCGAATCGGATTTATCGAATCAGAGTTATCAATCAAAGTTATCGACTAAGCGTTGCCAACCCAAGAGAAGATTGTAGCGCTGAAGAAGAGCCGCGCCGCCAGGAAGCGGGAAGACACAGTCGGCGTGGCCGTCGACGCGGCCGTCGACGCGAAGAACGGCTTGGCCCCTGCAACCGGCGTGAGAAAAGCGACCTCTGATCAGGAGGCCTTGGTCACATTGGCCGCTTGCGGCCCTTTCTGTCCCTGGACAATCTCAAACTCCACCTTGTCGCCCTCCTGCAGGCTCTTGTAGCCTTCGGTGGTGATTGAGCTGTAGTGGATGAATACATCCGGTCCATCTTCTCGGCCGAGGAAGCCGTATCCCTTGGCGTTGTTGAACCACTTGACGATGCCTTTCAAACGTTCCACGTGCGCCCCCTCATTTCTTGCGGATTTCCCCCGAAAAGGCGCGATTCCGGGCTCTGCAAGAAATTGTGTAGGCATTGTGCTGCTCACCGGCGGGACTGTCAAGGCTTCCCATCACATAGAGCGGGGTGCGCCATGTGGACCCCGGGTACCAGTTGGTAACTAGTAGCTTTTTCTGGCCGCGGGCGACAGGCTTTGACGGTCTCAGACTTCTAATACCTCACGATGGCCGCGAACGATTTGGGATCGAGCGAGGCTCCGCCTACCAGGGCGCCGTCGATTTCTTCTTCCGACATCAGGGCATGAGCGTTCTCCGGTTTGACCGAACCGCCGTAGAGAACGCGGAGTTTGTCGGCGAATTCCTGGCCGAAGGATTCCGCGGCTTGTGCTCGAATGATGCCGTGGGCGTCGGCGGCCATTTGCGGGGTTGCGGTCTTTCCGGTGCCGATGGCCCAGACTGGTTCGTAGGCCACCACCAGATTGACGGCTTTCTTCGCCGAAACTTTGTGGAAGGCGCGGAGACACTGGCGGCGCAGTACGTCGTCGGTGAGTCCAGCCTCGCGTTCTTCCAGGACCTCTCCTACGCAGACGAGAGGGGTGAGTCCGGATTCGATGGCGGCTTTGAGCTTGAGGTTGACCGTGTCATCGGTTTCACCGAAATACTGGCGGCGTTCGGAGTGCCCGATGATGACGCTCGTTACGCCGACCGCCACCAACATGCTGCCGCAGATTTCTCCGGTGAAGGCGCCTTCTTTCTGCCAGTAGAGATCTTGCGCGCCGATACCCACGTTCGAGCCCTTGGCGGCGTGGACAGCGGCATCAATCGCGAGGTAAGTCGGGCAAACCGCGATTTCGTCGCGGCCGTGGCCGTGGACCAGAGGAAGGAAGTCGCGGAAGAAGTCGCGGGCCTGGTCGGGCGTTTTATACATCTTCCAGTTGGCGGCGATGAGTTTTTTTCTCATGAAGCACCTTTCTCGAAGCTAGCGGACCTAGCGAGGGGCTGCCGGGAAAGCGTTGCCTTGATACGAAGCATAGAGCTGCGAGCCAAACACCGAAAGCTAGAACTGACACCTGAGACCTGACGCCTGAGACCTGACACCCGAGACCTGACGCCTGAGACCTGACACCCGAGACCTGACGCCTGAGACCTGACACCCGAGACCTGACGCCTATTTCTTGTCCGTCAGCGCTTCGACCCCGGGCAGCTTTTTGCCCTCCAGGAATTCCAGTGAGGCGCCGCCACCGGTTGAAATATGGGTGATCTTGTCGGCCACACCGGCGGCCTTGACGGCCGCTACGGAATCTCCGCCGCCTACGATAGAAGTGGCTCCGGGATTTTCTGCCACAGCCTGGGCAATCTTGAAGGTGCCTCTCGCAAAAGGCGGCACTTCGAACACACCCATAGGGCCGTTCCAGACGATGGTGCGGGCGCGGGCTACCTCTTCGGAAAACGCCTCGATCGATTGCGGGCCGATGTCGAGAGCCATCATGTTGGCGGGGATAGGTTCGCCGTGGCTGACGATTTTGGTCAGGGCGCCGGCTTCGACGCGGTCGGCGATAACGTGATCGGTGGGCAACAGGAACTTGAGCTTGTGGGTTTTGGCCTGCTGTAGAAGGTCGCGGGCCAGTTCGATCTTGTCTTCTTCCACCAGGCTCTTGCCGACGGATTCGCCTTGCGCCTTGAGGAAGGTGTATGCCATGCCGCCGCCGATAATGAGAACGTCAACTTTGCCAAGGAGGTTCTGGATGACGCCGATCTTGTCGCTGACCTTAGCGCCGCCGAGAATCGCAACAAAGGGGCGTTCGGGGTTCTGCAGGACGCGACCCAGATATTGCAGCTCTTTCTCCATCAGCAGACCGGCGGCGGATTTCTGCACGAACCGGGTGATGCCAACCGTGGAACCGTGGGCACGATGGGCGGTGCCGAATGCGTCGTTGACATAAAACTCGGCGAGCTTGGCGAGTTGTTTTGAAAAATGCTCGTCGTTCTTCTCTTCTTCGGCATGGAAGCGGAGGTTCTCAAGCAGCAGCGCCTGGCCTTTCTCCAGCTTGAGCGCCATTTCCTCGGCCTCGGACCCGACGCACTCAGGACAGAAGCCGACGTTCTCGCCGCGTGACAGTTCTTTGTCGAGCACCATGCGCAGACGCTCGGCGACCGGCTTGAGGCTCAGCTTTGGATTGGGCTTGCCGTTGGGACGACCCAGGTGAGACGCGAGGATAAGGCGCGCGCCATGACGAAGGGCATACTCGATGCTGGGCAGGGTTTCGCGAATGCGTGTATCGTCCATGACGCGGCCGTCATCGAGCGGGACGTTGAAGTCGACTCGCATGAAAATGCGGTTGTCGTTCAGAGGAAGATCGCGAATGGAAAGTTTGGACATAGGAACCCCGTCGTTAGTCGCTGGTGATTAGCCGCTAGCGCGCAGGCACGAGCGCAGCAACATCCTACAGACCTTTCGCCGCCATCAGGTTGATCAAGTCGCGGACACGGCAAGAGTATCCCCATTCATTGTCATACCAGGAGATCACCTTGACGCAGTTGCCGGCGACCACCAGGGTCATGGGCGCATCGACGATGGAGGAGCGGGAGTCGCCTTTGAAATCGGAGGAGACCAACTCGTTCTCTTCGTATCCGAGATAGCCCTTCAGGGGGCCAGATTCAGAAGCCTTCTTCAGCGCGGCATTCACTTCTTCCTTGGTCGTTTTCTTTTCGACGAAGGCAACCAGGTCCACGACCGAAACATTGGGCGTGGGGACGCGCATCGAGAAGCCATCGAGTTTGCCGCTCAGTTCGGGGACGACAAGTTTCAGCGCCTTGGCTGCTCCGGTCGAGGTCGGGATCATGTTGATTGCCGCGGCACGGGCCCGCCGCAAATCTTTGTGCGGAAAGTCGAGGATCACCTGATCATTCGTATAAGAGTGGATGGTGGTCATGGTGCCGCTGACAATCTTGAACGTGTCGTTCACGACCTTGGCGATCGGGGCCAGACAATTCGTGGTGCAGGAAGCGTTGGAGACGATGTGGTGCCGGGCGGGATCGTACTTCTCTTCATTCACTCCCAGCACAACCGTGAGATCTTCATTCTTTGCCGGTGCGGAGATGATGACTTTCTTCACGGAGCCGCGCAGATGCTTCTTGGCTTCGCTGGCGTCGGTGAACCGGCCGGTGGATTCGATGACGACCTGAGCGCCGACGGAGTCCCAGGGCAGAGCCGCGGGGTCTTTCTCTTTAAAAACCTTTATGGTCTTGCCGTCGATCGAAATACTGTCGGGGCCGGCGGTGATCTTGTTCGGCAGGTTGCCGAGGATCGAATCGTACTTGAGCAGGTGGGCTAGAGTCTGGGGATCGGTAAGATCGTTAACCGCGACAAAGTCGAGGTTCTTGTCGGCCAGCGCGGTGCGCAAGACGTTGCGTCCGATACGTCCAAATCCATTAATGCCAATTTTTACGGCCATCATGCCTCCGAAGAGAAATTTACTTGCCTAAGAAATAATCCGCGAGCTCAGAGCAACATTCGATGGTAACAGGACCCAGGAGCCATCGTAAACGTCATGCGGCAAGGTGCTTCGCCCGACCAAAGCACGTTCGCCCCGATGCAGATGTCTTGCGTCGGAAAGTGCAAAAGTTTTATCTTCTCCGAAATCTTTTTCGCAGGGACACGATTATTAACTTGACATAGTTTTGGAATGGGTTAAGCTGCCGGAGTCAGCGTAGGCCACTACGCTTCCCCAGTGTAGCCAACCTGAGTTTCGGGTCAAATTTCCAACTCTCTACTAATACACCTGAGAAACTCTTGGGCGAGTCGCTTCGGTTTGATGGGAGACCACTCGCGGCAGTGGTTTCCGGGGGGGAATAGAAATTGGAAAACCATTGGAATCCCAGAGAGGCTGCTGGATCGGGCGGCGTGGCTTGTTCGAAAACGGACCAGCTCTGTAACGGACCAGGCGCTAACCGCACTATACCGGCAGTGACGTTTACGGTTACTCACGAACACATCCGCCATCACCGCCCCACGCGAAGTGGGAAGCACTAAGGAGAAGAGCATGCGATATTGCCATTCGACCAGTTCCGCGAACAGCGCCTGGACACGTCCATTCCTGCTGATCGTCGCGTTGTGCGTGTTCGCCTCATGGCCAGCCTCGGCCCAAACTTCCGATAGCGTCACGCTCGCTGGGCACGTGCCAACGAAAGTCCAGAACGGCTCGGCTACGCTGGTTGGCCATTACAATCCCAATCAAATGCTGCGCCTGGCGCTGGCTGTTCAAGCGCCGCACATGGCCGAGGAAGAGGAATTCATCAAGGAATTGGTGACCAAGGGGTCACCCAATTTTCACCAGTTTCTAACCCCCGACGAATGGAACGCGCGCTTTGCGCCGGCGGCCGAGGATGAGCAGGCTGTTGTTGACTGGGCCAAGAGCGAGGGCCTCACCGTGACCAGGCGCTATCCAAATCGGCTGGCGGTGGACGTGGAAGCTCCGGCCGGCGTGATCGAAAAGGCCTTCGGCGTGACCATCAATAACTACCAGGTTGGCGACGAAGTGGATTTTTCCAATGATCTAAACCCGGCGATACCGGCCAGTCTCTCCGGCATCCTCCACACCGTGCTGGGCCTCAACAACATCGAGAGGGTCCACAGGATTGGGTCCGCCAAGGCAACGGTAAAGGGTGCAGACTATGTTCCCGGCCCGGCTTATGCCGAGGGTTTCAGCGGGCAAGGCGGCGGCAAACCGGTGGAGGGCGGGTCGGTTTCCAGCTCGAAGACCAACGATAGCTTCCCCCTGGATGATAAAAGCGGCACTTACGCCGCCGATCCGGATAATATTCAAAGTTCGGAGGCCTACGACTACAACGCTCTTCAGCAACTGAGCCACTGCTGCAACGTGCATAACGACACCACGGGCTCGCCGGCGGTCTCCTCGATCGCGCTGGTCGGGTATGGAGCCTACAACTACAGCGACGTTACCACGTTCTTCGGTGCCTACATCAATCAGGCCGCTGACGGTAGCGGCCCCTGCTATATGGAGTGGAACCTCAGCAACATCTTGGTCGAT
The DNA here is from genome assembly GCA_963747545.1 of uncultured Acidobacteriaceae bacterium. Classification (GTDB taxonomy): domain Bacteria; phylum Acidobacteriota; class Terriglobia; order Terriglobales; family Acidobacteriaceae; genus Acidiflorens. The sequence goes on from CAVVFQ010000008.1 coordinate 692,299, forward strand.
GGATCGGCCCCAGCAGTGGACGGCGAAGCTCCCCTGGACGTCGAGTACGCGGGCGCCATGTCCAACTCCTGCGGTTTTTCAAATTCAGGTAAGCAGGTTAATACCGCGCACATCTATGAGTACGAAATGGCAGACAGCTCTTACGCCACCTACTACGACGCTTTCAGCGACATTGTCAGCGACGACTATGCGAAGGTGGTTTCAACCAGCTACGGCTTTGTGGAGAATGTAGGATTCTCAGGCTCATATGCGACCGGTACCATGCATCCCCTCTTCAACAGCATGTTGGGCTCGGGCTGGACGCTGATCGCGGCCTCCGGCGATAACGGCGCCAGCGATGGCTGCGGGGACGCGACCGCAGTGGATTACCCGTCCTCCGATCCCGATTTCCTTGCGGCGGGCGGCACACAGTTGACGCTGAACGACTCCGGGATCTATGTGAGTGAAATCGGCTGGCAGGGCGAATTTTGGACAAACGACGGCGGTGCTTGCGCGAACAACCACGGTGGTAGCACCGGCGGCGTAAGCGTCCTTTTTGGTGCGCCCTACTGGCAAAGCCAGACGTCTTCCTCCTACCCGACCGGCGTAGAGTCTCCCTACTACGATTGGGTCGGCACCACGGAGTACAAAGTCACCGGCAACACGAACCGCGTGGTGCCCGACATTTCGCTGACTGCGAACCCGGATGTCATGGGTGAGTGGTACTACTCCGGCGGGTCATGGCAGGACGAAGGCGGCACCAGCATCGTGGCGCCTGAGCTGGCCGGGTTCTTTGCCCAATTTAATACCTACCTCAACTACATCGGCCCCATTTGCGGTTCAGGCGGCACAACCCCATGCACCCCGGCCGGTCTCGCCAGTCCGTTTATCTATGATGCCGGCCTTATCGGCGCCGCTCACGATCCCTTCTACGACATGCTCAGCGGCTGCAATGACAATAACGTTACGGCGAACTATGGTCTGGCGTATTACTGCGCCGGTCCGGGCTTCGACCTGGTTACTGGCTGGGGCTCGGCCAACATGCTGCAACTCGCCTGGGCCATCAACTACAACCTGATTCCGGCCTATGGCGAACCTGTGATCACCTACTCCGGGCCGACTACGAACACCTGGTACAACACCGACCAGGAAGTCAGCTGGACAGTTACTACCGTCAATACCCGATCCGGCGGCACAACTCCTCCTCCTGGCGTCGCCGGTTTCACGCAGGGCTGGGACTCCATTCCTTCCGACCCCTACAGCGAACCCGGCGGCGGCGAAGGCAACTCCTTCTATAGCGGTCCCGAGTACGCCTTCGGAACAACGGGTTGCCTTTCGTTCAACGGCGGATTCGGCTGCCAGGGAGGGTCGGGACAGGGCTGCCATACCGCCAAGGTGGAAGCCTGGGACAACCAGGGCGACCCCTTGACTCAAACCTATGGGCCTATCTGCTATGACACGGTCGCGCCTACCATCACCGCCTCCACTAACCCCGCCACATCCAGTACCGTTTGGGTCGACAAATCTGTCGTTGTCACGCTGACGGCAACTGATCCCGGCGGTGCAGGAGCATCGGGCATCAAAACGACGTACTACGCCATCAACTCGGGATCCTGCTATCCCGGCTCAGTTTCCACCTGCAGCGTTTACACTGCTCCGTTTACCATCTCCGCGCAGGGCCAGAGCTACGTGTACTACTTCACCGAGGACAAGGCCGGCAACTTCTCGAGCGAGCCTTACATATGGGTAAGCATCGACAAAACGCCGCCCGTTACCACGGCTACATTGAGCGGCACGCTCAGCGGCTCGAATTACCAAAACCAAGTGGGGGTCACTCTCACCGCGACCGACAATCTCTCGGGCATCGCGAGTACCGTCTACCAGGTCGACGGCGGATCATGGATTACATACTCCGGAGCCTTTACCGTCGTGACGAACGGCGCCGACACGGTCAATTTTTACAGTACGGACAAAGCCGGCAACGTAGGGACCACCCAAACGGTCGCCTTTGGGATCACGGACAAAACGACCACAGGCCTCACGTCGTCGTTGAACCCGTCAGGCACTGGGAAAGTGGTGACGTTCACGGCTACTGTGACGCCTGCAGTTTCGGGCACACCGACCGGGAGCGTGACCTTTAAGGATGGCGCGACCGTCCTGGTCACAAAGGCACTCAGTGGCGGGAAGGCAACCTACGCCACTGCAGCGCTCGCGATCGGCATCCACTCGATCACCGCCACCTTCGGGGGCTCGACCTACTTCTTGGCAAGCGCGTCGAGTGCGCTTTCCCAGGAGGTGGGATTTGACTCGACCACAGTGGTGACGTCCTCGGCGAACCCGTCGAGCTTCGGCGAAACCGTCAAGCTCACCGCCACCATTACGCACACCGCGACGCCCATACCAACCGGCACCGTCACGTTCAAGGCTGGAGCCACCGTCCTGGGCGCAGTTGCCGTCAATAGCAGTGGCGCAGCGGTCTACGCTACTTCAACGTTGACCGTGGCGACGCATACGATCACCGCCGTCTATTCCGGTGATTCGAACTACGGCGGCAGTACTTCGGCGGCGTTGTCGCAAGTCGTGGACAAGGCGGCCACTGCAACCACAGTATTGTCGTCGGTGAATCCATCCCATTTCGGTCAGACGGTGAAGTTCACCGCCACCGTGAAGGCGGTAGCCCCCGGGACGGGGACTCCGACCGGTACGGTGAACTTCAAGAATGGAGCGACGGTGCTAGGGTCAATCGCACTCTCGGCGGGAGAAGCAGCGTTCAGTACTGCGGCGCTGGCGGCGGGAACGCACAGCATCACGGTAGTGTATGTGGCGAGTACCGACTACGCCACCAGCACGTCGGCCGTGCTATCCCAGGTGGTGGACGAGGCGGCCACTGCAACCACAGTAGTATCGTCGGTGAATCCATCCCATTTCGGTCAGACGGTGAAGTTCACCGCCACCGTGAAGGCGGTAGCCCCCGGGACGGGGACTCCGACCGGCACGGTGAACTTCAAGAATGGAGCGACGGTGCTAGGGTCAGCGACACTCTCGGGTGGAGTAGCGGCGTTCAGTACTGCGGCGCTGGCGGCGGGAACGCACAGCATCACGGTAGTGTATGTGGCGAGTACCGACTACGCCACCAGCACGTCGGCCGTGCTGTCCCAGGTGGTGGACAAGGCGAGCACCAAAACCACAATCGCGTCCTCGTTGAATCCCTCCACATCGGGTACGACGGTGACGTTCACCGCTACAGTGACGGCGGTGGCGCCGGGGGTAGGGACGCCCGCCGGAACGGTCACGTTTAAGAACGGCACCACGACGCTGGGCACGGGGACGCTCAGCGCCGGCAAGGCGACGTTTGCTACGTCGACGCTGGCGGAGGGAACGGACTCGATCACCGCAGTGTACGGCGGCAACTTGGACTTCACGACCAGCACGTCGGGTGTGGTGTCGCAGAAAGTCAACCCATAGAAGTTGCACCTTGCGCGCCGTCGCCGCGCATGTTTTGTCCGTCCCACGTTTCGGATTCCCGAAGCGTGGGACGTTTTTTTTCGGCATAACCCGATAATGCCTGACTGAACCTGGCTCGCAATCCATAACCAAAACATCATGGCCGAACCGTTAGGGCAAACGGTGCAGGAGTGTTGCGATACACTACCTTGATTGTCATGGTTTGGTTGTCAAGCAGTAGTGGTGTTTAGCAGTGTCCTAACGACTACGACAACTACACAAATCACGGATCCAGTTGGCGTGCGGTCACTTACAATTGCGGGCGATTGAGGCTCGGATATGAGCGAGACCTGGAAACAATGGGAAGGTCGCACGGTCGATGAGAAATTTCCGTTGCAGAACTACTTAGGTGGTTCCGATCATAGTGTTGTGTTCCTTACCGTTGCGCCGGTCGGTGTGGGTGATCCCGAGAAGGCTGCGATCAAGTTGATTCCGGCCGACCCCGCGAATGCCGAGAATCAACTCCTCCGATGGAAGGCCACTGGCGAACTGACGCACCCGAATTTGATCCGTATCTTCGCGACGGGACGCTGCGAGCTGGGTGGCGCGGAGTTCCTCTACGTCGTGATGGAGTACGCGGAGGAAAATCTTTCGCAGATTTTGCCGGAGCGTGCCTTGACACCAGAGGAGTCGCGAGGGTTGCTTCCGCCGGTTCTGCGGGCTTTGCAATGGGTGCATGAAAAGGGATACGTGCATGGGCGCATGCAACCTTCAAATATTCTGGCCATCGGGGACGAGGTGAAGCTGTCGAGTGACGCTCTCTGCGTGCCGGGCGAGAGGGGCACGGGAGCGACGACCGCGTACGATCCACCGGAAGCGGCGACGGGAGCGATTTCGACGGCGACCGACGTTTGGCAGTTGGGGATGACATTGACAGAGGTGCTGACGCAGCACTTGCCGATATGGGATCGTGCACGGCCGGGCGCGCCGGAAGTGCCGGAGACGATCCCGGAGCCATTCCGCGAGATTGCTCGGCACTGCTTGCGGGTTGATGCCGGGCAGCGATGGACGGTCGCTGAAATAAGCGATCGGCTAGAAGGGAAGGGTCGGAAGACAGCGTCAGTGCGGCCTGAAAGGGCGACCTCTGGGGCTGTGGTCGCGGGCCAGCACAAGGCATCGAAAAAATGGCCCTACTTATTGGGGTTGGCGGCAGTGCTTGTTGTTGCCTTCTTGTTCATCACACGAGCGAAACCATCGGGTTCGCGCGCGGAAGTGCAGTCGACCGAAGCTCAGCAGGGTGCGGCGACCCAAGGCTCACAGTCCGCGCAGTTACCGACAGAGACGAGGCCAAAACCGGGTCCAATGACGACCGGGAAGGCCAAGGCCAAGTCCAAGTTCGGTGACGAAAAATCGTCTGCGAACCCTGAGGCTGCAGACACTGATAATCAGAGCGGTGTGGTGCGGCGGGTGATGCCGCAGGTTTCGCCAAGCGCACGCCATACGATTCAGGGCACGATCAAGGTTCGTGTGAGAGTCGAAGTGGATGCGGCGGGCAATGTGGCGGAGGCCAAGCTCGAATCCGCCGGTCCGAGCCAGTATTTTTCGCGCCTCGCACTGGAAACGGCTCGCGCTTGGAAGTTTTCTCCCTTGCAATCCGGTGAGTCTGGCGACCGGGCATGGAAGCTGCAGTTCGCCTATACCCGGGCGAAGACGGAAGCTTCCGCAGTGCGGACTAAGCGCTAGGCGCCGGCTGCGAGGGTGATCTCGACGCTGGTGTCGGTGTTGCGCCACAGGAATGGAAGACGTGCGAGCCAGTATTTTTCATTGATCGCCTGGCGGACGCGAGCAAACTCCTCCGGTGGCAGGATGCGGGCGGTTGCGGGGAATTCGGGGCCGGTGACTTTTCCTCGGATGGTGCAGGGGGCGATCTTGACTTGCGGGTTGTTGCGGATGCGCTTGCACTTTCCCAATTTACTATTCGTCATGAAGTAGAGCTTGGCTTTGTCTTCCGCAAACCAGATGGGCGTGTACACCGCGACACCATTCTTGCGGAAGGTGGCGAGGCTGATGTAACGCTGGCCGTGGATTTCAGCGGGGATCGCCATGGGGAAATTGTAAAGCAACGCGAAGCATTCTAGCGTCTGCTTCAACGCCTCTGTGCTGCACTTTAATACAAGAATCCCAGAGAAATTCTATCGCGCGGCGGCGTGCCTGCGTTGTCCGCCGGTCTTTTGACGGCCGGCCTCTACTTCGCTGCCTCTGGCGAAGGCGGAGTTTTTCTTGCTGTTTCTCAACCACGCGGCGGCTTTGTTTTCGGCCTCCGATACCTGCTGAGGAGACATTGTCTGGCTGATGTTTCTCTTGCCTTCCTCGATTTGCCCCAGCATTGGCGTGGCCGCTTTTTCGGCGAGTAAGTACCACATGTAGGCGGAAACGGAGGCGGCTTGGAAGCCCGCGTTTTGCCCATCTCCGTTGTCTTGAAGATCTTTGATCTGTGAAAAATGCTCGGCCAGACGAAGTTGTGCACAGGGGTTACCGGCCTCGGCGGCTTCGATAATCGCCGAGAATGAGTGGCTCTCTCCGGTGGCGGCGCCTTGTGGTCGCGCTTGCGCGTTGTTCATCGTGAGATAGAGCAACTCGGTGCGGCTGGAGACACCCAGCTTGTCAAAAATACGGAACAGGTAGTTCTTGACCGTATGCGGGCTGAGGTTGAGAGCGTGCGCAATCTCACGGTTGGTCATGCCGCCAGCCAAGTGCTGGATGACCTGGCGTTCCCGCGTGGAAAGCAGTTCGATCCCCTGGTGATTGGTGGCGTGGACGCGCGGCGAATTGGCGAATACTTCGAGCGCGTGATCCAGATCGACGCTCCGCGCCCAGATTTGTCCCTCGTGGACGCTGCGAATGCATTTGCAAAGGCTTTCCAGTCGCTCCTGCTTGGAGAAAATACCCTTCGCGCCCGCGCGAAAGCACTCTAGAACTTCCTGTGGCTTGGACGAGTCGAGCAAGATGACGCCCTTGATCTGCGGCCGGAGCGCACGCATCTGCCGCAAAACCTGGGTGCCGTGGCCAGGCTGGTCGTCCAAATTGTGACTGATGACCACGACGTCGATGGGCACGCGCGTAATCGCCGCCAACAACTCCTCGGAATTCGAGGCCTCGGCCACGACCTGCAGACCGCGATCATTGCGTAGAGCGTCCGCCAACAGCTGGGTATGTATCCGTGTGCTGTCGGCAACTACGACACTGACAAAGTCCGAACCCATTCCTTCATGGGGCGGCATCGGGCCTCCTGACATTCTAGTTGTACGAGCCGGAAGGGGAGCCAAGAAGGCAGTCCGTTCGTCGCTACCGTGGCCTCGGGGGGGGAAGGGTGAAGTAAGGCAAAAAACCCGACCACAGTCTCTTGCTACAGTCGAGACTGTACCACTAAACTCGCCAACCGGCAAGCAAGGGCTTGCAACATATGCAAGAAAGTGCATTACCGGGACCCGCCCTCCAGTGCAGCATCGTCGGCTGCACGACGATGCGAGCACTCACGTACAGTTTCGTCATCGATATGATAGTTAGTTGAGTACAGGAAGACATACACTAACATCAACAATGGCAATAAGATAGAAGCAATTCCAGCGATGGATCAATCGAGTCCGACGAGGGAACGCTTCGGCCCCGCGAGTGCGTCTACCACGGCTGTGCCATGGAATAATGTCTCCCAGCCGTATAGCTTGGTCAGGAGACGACCGGCCCTCACATAGGCAGGGTCGGTGTGTTCTAAGTAGTCTTACCACTTGCACGTTCTTGCAAGTGACCATAAGTTTAAGCAACAAGTAACTCCCCCCTTGTAGGACCAGATACCCCTTCCCCCGCGACGATGGTGACGTGTCTCCTATGGGAGACGAGTGGTCCCAACACAATGGGACCCAGAGGGCGAAGCTATGAGTAGTGCCAATCAGAGCCACGATGTGGGCAGCGGGCCGAGCCCGTGGCTAGCACAGGAACAACTGCGCTGGTACGCGTTGCACACCAGAGCGCGCCACGAAAAAGCGATCGAACGGCGATTGCGCGAGCAAGGCATGGAGACGTTTGTGCCGACCACGATCCAGGTGCATCGCTGGAGTGATCGCAAGAAAAAAGTAGAAGTGCCACTGTTCAGTTGCTATGTGTTTATCCGCAGCGCTTTGAGCGCGGAAGACCGGACGCGCGTGCACCAGGTGGAAAGTGTTCACGGTTTTGTGGGGACGCGCGGGTCGAGCCTGCCGATTCCCGATGATCAGATTGAAAGCATTCAGAAGGTCTTGACGCAGACGGCGCCCTGGCGTTCGTATCCCTTTCTCAAGATTGGGCAGCGGGTCCGGGTACGCGGCGGAGCGATGGACGGCGTGGAGGGCGTGTTCTTGTCGGAGAACGGCGATCACAGCCTGATCATCTCCATCGATGCGATTCAAAGGTCGATGGCCGTGCGAATCGATGGATACGACGTCGAGCCCGTTTGAAAACTGGATGCAATCCGCAAATAAACCAAATTTCCTGGTAAGCCATCCGAGATTTTCCTTCCAGCTGTAAACCTTAAACATGTACCAAACAGAAATCGAGCGAATCAGCGAAGAGCTGTATTTCATTGCGGCCAGCCCGGCCACGCGCCGGCTGCGAACGCAAGCGGAATTACTCTCTCAGACCGACGTGCCGGTGCTGATCACCGGAGAAGCGGGGAGCGGGAAGACGACGGCTGCCCAGCTGATCCATTCGCTTTCAATTCGGTCCAGCTTTCCCTTCATGCGGGTGAAGTGCGCGGTGCTCACCTCCGATCTGCTGGAGAATGAACTGTTCGGTTATGAACATACTTCCGCGAACCGGCAGCCGGAATCGACGCCGGGAAAGTTCGAGCAGTGCGCCAAGGGAACGATTTTCCTGGACGAATTCGATGCTATGCCGAGTGCGGTGCAACGGCGGCTGCTGAAACTGCTGGAGACGGGAGAGTTTGTAAGGTGCGGCGGCAAAAACCCGATCCGGGCCGATGTGCGTATCATCGCGGCCACGTGCAACGACCTGGAGTTGGCGGCGGCGGAGAAGAGAGTTCAGGAAGAGTTGTTCTACCGTTTGAGCGTTTTCGAATTGCGCGTGCCACCTCTGCGGGAGCGCCACGAGGAAATCCCGATGCTGCTGGGACACCTGATGAACCGGCTGACCCGGCGTTATGGTGTACCCGCCCCGCGTTTTTCAAGCGCACTACTTGATGCATGCCAGCAATATTCCTGGCCTGGCAACGTGCGCGAGCTGGAGAACTTTGCCAAACGCTTCCTGGCGCACGGCGATGAGGCAGCCGCACTGCAGGTGTTACATTCGTGTTCGGCCAGCGGGCCCGCCAATGGGGGTGTGAATGGGACTAGAAACGGGAACGGGCACGCGAAAATCGGCGGTTACCCTTCGAACCCTCACATCGCGGAAGAAAAATCGCTGAAGTTGCTGGTAAGAAACGCAAAAGGGGAAGCCGAGCGTGGGGCGATTGCCAGCGCTCTCGAACAAACGCACTGGAACCGGAAAGCGGCAGCTCGATTACTGAATGTCAGCTATCGTGCGCTGCTTTACAAGATCCAGGAGTATGGCCTGGTCCCGCCGATGGCCCCTGAGCGGATCTTCGCTATGCGTCAAACGAAGTAGTATTCCTTTGGGAGCTGTTGTGATTGGACCGAGTAGAAATTGAACGACTAGGATTACCAGCGAAGTCAAACCAGGGAAAGGCCGAGAAGCATTGCCTATGATGCAACCCATGACCGCCCGTCGAATCAGTCCAGTGCTAACGCTTCTGGTGCTGGTGTCTATAGGAGCGTTCGCGCAATCCAATTCCCCGTCGCAACCTCCGGCGGCGCCCGCCGCCGACAAGCAAGCGGGGGCGAAGCCGGGGCAAGCCTCGCAGGCGGCACATTCAGACAGTTCATACGTGATTGGCGCCAACGATGTGCTGGCAATCAACGTCTGGAAAGAACCGGAGATCACGCGTTCGGTTCCCGTTCGTTCCGATGGAAAAATCTCTCTGCCTCTGGTCGGCGAACTTACGGCGAGCGGTCAAACGCCGCTACAGCTTGAGCAAGAGATTACCAAGCGCCTGCAGAGCTATATTTCCGAGCCGGAAGTCACGGTCATCGTTACCGATAGCAAGAGTCAGAAGGTGAACATCATGGGCATGGTGACCAAACCTGGCGCCTATTTGTTGACGAGCGCGACCACCGTGCTCGATGCCATTGCGATGGCCGGGGGCTTCAAAGACTTCGCGAAACAGAAGTCGATCTACGTTCTTCGACAAGCTCCGGATGGAACGCAGAAGCGAATCCCCTTCAACTACAAAGAAGTGATCAAAGGCCAAAATCCGGAGCAGAACATCCGTCTGCAAGCCGGCGATACGCTGGTGGTTCCGTAGTCGTGGTTATGAGCATTCGACGCTGTTTGATTCTCCTGTGGCTATTGGCCGGGTTTCAGGGTGTCTCGTTAGGGCAAGACCAGCCTTCGCAGAACCCGCCGACCCAAGGTTCCGGCGACGATAGCGCTAGTGACAGAACGGCTCCGGCTCGCAGCTCTCTCGGCCGTAGTAGGAATGCAGGAGGAAGGCGGCACCGAGGACACCACCGGCGATCTACCCCGTATACCGGCACTGCTCGGGGGACAAGGAACTTCTTCGGCTTTCCTCTCCGAGATGAAAAGATCGAATTTCCTGCGAGGCGGGGTGAATGTGAGTGCGACCTACGATGACAATCCGCTGCTACTTTCAAGCGGGGCGCAAAGCAATACGAGCGTATCGATCTTCCCCAACATCAAGATTGAGGAATCATCGTCTCGAATGCGCTGGACGCTTGGGTACGCCGGCGGGCTGACCATAAATCAGAGCCTCGCCAGCGAGAACCAGGATTCGCAAAGCCTGAATTTTGATTCGCAGTACCGGCTGAGCCCGCACGTGAACCTGCGGGTCGCCGAAAACTTCTCCATGATCACCGGATTCTTCGACGCGGGGAATGGTGCCGACATCGTTGCCGGTCCGGGCGGGCCGAACGCCAGTCTGATTACGCCTTTGTCCACGCAGAGATCGAGTGTAACGACGGTCGAGGGGAACTATCACTTTGCCTTGAACGATCTGGTTGGAGCCAGCGGGTCATTCTATGATTTGAATTTCAGCAACGTCCCGGCGGGAACCCAGCTGACGGATTCTCAAACCGCGTCAGGAACTGCATTCTGGCTGCATCGGATCTTTGGTGAAGACTGGAGCGGCCTAAGTTACCATTTCGATCGCATCACCTACAATCCCGGCAGCAGTGAGACGCAGGTGCATAGCTTCCGCGTGGTGAACACACTGAGCCTTTGGAAGCGGCTCACACTGACTGGCTTCATCGGACCTCAGTATTCGGAGAACCAGGGTTTGGTTACCGGTGCGACGCAGCCGAGTCAATCGAGCGGTTGGTCGGTCAGCGGTGGAGCGGAAGGTGGCTGGCAGGGCGCGCGTACCAGCATGTCTGCGGGGTACACGCGAAGCATCAGCGACGGCGGTGGTGTTTTGGGTGCGGTCCATTTGCAAACTGTGCACGGCACTTTCCGTCGCGTGCTCGTCCCAGGTTGGACGGTTGCGATCACCGCCAGTCACGGGACGAACCAGTCGATTACCGTACCCTTCACTACCAGCGCGAGTTCAATCAATTCAACTTCGGCGGGTATCTCGCTAGGGCGCAACGTAGGGAAGAGCGTCGGACTCGGGCTCGGCTACACACATAACTTTCAAGAGCAGTTTGGAGTACCGGGCCCCACCCTGACTAGCCCACCCCAGACGCTTGATGCGAACCAGAATCGATTTTTTGTGACGTTTTCGTACCAGTGGGCCAAACCTTTAGGAATGTGAGCGTTAGAGTGTAAATATGGAAGAAGAACTACAAGATTCAACTGTTCCCATCGAGTTTGGCGAGATCAAGGGAATCGTGGGCCGCCGAAGATGGCAATTTCTGGTACCTTTCTTCTGCGGCTGGTTGCTGGTGTGGGGAGCGAGTTGGTTCATCCCGTCGTCCTACCGGTCGGGCACGCTCATTTTGGTCGAGCAGCCATCCGTACCGGAGAAGTATGTTGTCTCGAATATTGACAGCGACATTCAGCATCAGCTGGATAGCATTACTGAGCAGATCCTGAGCCGCACCCGTCTTCTCCGCATTATCGATTCTCTCGGTCTCTACGCGCAGGAGCGGAAGCACAAGGGACCCGACGAACTCGTAGAAATGATGCGCAAGGACATCGAAATCGAACTGTCGCACGGCGATGACAGGAAGCTTTCCGCTTTCAATATCTATTACGCAAGTCGCGATCCGAAGATGGCGCAGATGGCGACCAGCGAGCTCGCGAACTTGTTCATCACGGAAAACCTGGAGCAGCGGCAGGAGCGTTCAGAAAACACTACCAGGTTTCTCCAAGATCAGCTTGATCAGGCGCGTGCAAAACTGGCTGCACAAGAAGCGAAGTTGCGTGTGTTCAAAGATCAGCATCTGGGCGAGTTACCAAACCAAGTTCAGAGCAATCTGCAGATTCTCGCAGGTCTTCAGAATCAGGTGCAAGCGAACCAGGACTCGCTGAACCGGGCCAAACAGCAAAACACCTATCTGGAATCGCTGATCAATCAATATCGCTCCATGGACAGCGGTGCGAAGTCGGGCGACGCGAACGGACCCATCGGTCTTGCCGAGATCGACAAAGAACTGGATCAACTGAAGGCGCAACTGACAGATTTGACGTCTCACTACACCGATAAACATCCCGACGTCCGAAAGACCAAAGAGCAAATTGCCCGGACCGAGAAGATACGCGCACGGATCGTCGCTGAAATGAATAGTCCGGCGACTGACGCCACTCCGGCCCCGGTCGCCGCAGCGTCATCCGATCCGAAAACCGGACCGATGCTGGAGTTGGAAAGTCAGCTCAAGGCCAACCGGCTCGAAATCGCGAATCGCGAGGCGGAGATCAAAGACGAGCAGAACAAGATCACCCAATACCAGGGACGGCTGAATATGGCCCCGGTGATGGAACAGCAATTTGCCGACATCACGCGAGACTATGATCAGTCGAAGACAGACTACGAATCGCTGCTGGCCAAGAAAAACCAGTCGGAAATGTCGACCGACCTGGAGAAAACGCAACAGGGTGAGCATTTCCGCATGTTGGACCCGCCGAACCTTCCTGTGAGACCTTACAAGCCGAACCGTCTGCTGCTCTGCGGCGCGGGATTGGCGGTGGGCCTCCTCTTTGGCGGGGGCCTCGCTTTCGGCCAGGAAAAGCTGAGCGGCAAAATCTATACTGAGCGAGAAATCAAGAAGCTCGTTCCCTACGACGTGATCGCGGAAATTCCGTCGATCGAAAGCATTAAGGAATTGTCGTCGCACCGACGCGGTGTCTGGATCGCGGGCATGGCGGCCGTAGTGATCGTCGGGATCATCCTGTTAGGATCGGCAGTAACGTATTTGTACGGCTAGAAACGATCGGAAATCATGTACAAAAGTTTTTACAACCTGCAGCGGAACCCGTTCGAAATCACACCCGATCCGTCGTTCTTGTTTCCCACGACGCGACACAACGAAGCGCTCGCTTCGTTGTACTACGGAGTGACGGCGCACCGCGGATTTGTAGTTTTGACGGGCGAGGTGGGCACAGGAAAGACGCTCATTCTGCGCTCGTTGCTGGCGTTGCTGCAGCGCCTCGATGTCGCTTTCGCTTTGATTTTCAATCCGACGCTTTCGCCTGTGGAATTCATGCGCTATATCGCGCTCGATTTCGGGTTGCCGGTTGCTGGCAAGGCCAAAGACGAGCTGATCCATGTGCTGAATGCCTTCCTCTTGCAGAGATATCAGAAAGGATTGACCACGATCCTGGTTGTGGACGAGGCTCACCACCTGTCTTCGGAAATACTAGAAGAGATCCGGCTTTTGACTAACCTCGAAACGTCGCAGCGGAAGCTACTGCAGATCGTGCTGGCGGGTCAGCCCGAACTCGATCAGAAGCTCGATTCCCATGAACTCCGGCAGCTAAAGCAACGGATCGCGCTGCGCTGTCATCTCGCCCCTCTCAATCCAAGCGAAACCAGGGCGTATATGAGCCGCCGTCTTAAGATCGCCGGGGCACCTGCAGCCATCCAGATTTTTTCCGGACCTGCGATTGAGGCTGTCTTCAACCACTCGCGGGGAATTCCGAGGCTAATCAACACCATTTGCGAAAACGCGCTGCTCGCGGGCTACGCCAAACACGCGCCCACGATCACCTCCGAGATTATTGACGATGTTGCGCGGGAGTTGCGGCTCGGCATGGTGGACGTGGAGCCGAGGAACAATGTCGGAGCCCGGGTATCAATAGAAGAGGAGCGGAAAGAGCTGCTGCAGGCGGTTAAGACCCTTCTTGACGTGCGAGACCGAATGCATCAATCAGAGACGAAGGGCCGGCTGCAGTAGGAACGGGTTTTCTCCACGTGAGCTATATATTTGAAGCGTTGCAGCGAGCAGAGGCCGAGCGTTCGGGCGGAAGCGTGCCGACAAATGCCGATTCGGTCGCGGAGCTGCTGCAAAAGGTTGAACAGGAAATTGATCACAAACAAGCTCTTTCCGAATTGCCGCTGACGACGACGAGAGCAGAGTTTCCTCAGGCGGAGACGTTTACTTCGGCGAAGCCGCTCTTGCCGGCGCTGACGGCGGACGCCCGGCTGGTGTGTCTGACGGATCAAGGCGGCATGGCGGCGGAAAAGTTTCGCGTGCTGGGATTGAAGCTGCGGCACCTGCGCGAAAAACGCAAACTCAAGCGCATTGTCATTACGAGCAGCATCCCAGAAGAAGGAAAGAGCCTGATCGCAGCCAACCTCGCGCTCAATCAATCCCGGAGCAAGGTGCTGCATAGTGTACTGATTGATGGCGATTTGAGACGCCCCGAGTTAGCGAGCCGTTTTGGCTTTCGCCGCGACCTGCCGGGACTGAGCGAGGTGCTCCGAGGAGAGCGCCAGTTGCCTGAAGTTGTTTACAAGCTCCAGGGCTCCGGCCTCTGGTTTCTTCCTGCCGGCGTGACACCGGAGAATCCAATCGAGCTCATGCAATCGGGTCGACTCCAGCAGTTGCTTGAACAGCTGGAAGCATTCTTCGATTGGATTATTATCGACACGCCTCCGGTCCTTCCGCTGGCAGATACACCGCTCTGGATGAAACTGGCCGACGGAGCGCTGCTTGTGATCCGCGAGGGCGTGTGCGAAAAGAAACAGCTGGCGCGGGCGGTGGAAGCGATCGACAGTTCCATAATGCTTGGCGTCGTGGTGAACAGTTGCAGCAGGAACGATAACAAGTATTATTATTCACGGTACAGCTCGGCAGTCTCGGATGGTGAAGAATCTCGGTCAGGTGCAGCCGAAGACTGAATCTCCGCTTCTTCTTCCCCTTAGCTCAATCTCCCCCCCTTTAACTCAATCTGTCAGTAAGGCTACGGTGGCCTTGTTGCCATCGGTAGACCGAGGAGATGTATCCGTGTCGTCAACAACGGCAAGACCGCGATCTGCTAAGAGCGTTCAAACCCAGAACGGGTTGGATCTGAAGGAAGTCCTTGCTGAAGAGGTCTTCCGTCGAATGATCTCGCTGGAACGAAAACGCAGCGAGCGTACGCAGCGTCCATTTGTCCTGATGCTCATGGATACAGGGCGCACCCAACCGACTGAGAAAAGTGGGCGCGTTCTGCTCGACATTCTGTCCGCGCTGCACAGCGCCACGCGCGAAACCGACATAATGGGTTGGTATGAGGAGAATTCTGCCGTGGGCGTGATGTTCACGGAGATAACACTCGAAAACAATCTCATCCTTAGCACGATCCTTGCCCGGATCAGTGAAGTGCTCCGCGGGCGACTCACGACCGAACAGTTCGGCCAGATCAAGTTCTCATTTCACTTGTTCCCAGAGGAGTGGGACTCGAACAATCCAGAACGTCAGAGTAACCCGACACTCTATCCTGATCTGCATAAGCGCGACGGGGCCAGTCGACTGGGCCGAGCGCTGAAGCGAGGCATGGATATTTTGGGAAGCCTGTCGCTGCTGGCTCTGTTGTCGCCGGTGTTTTTCGTAATTGCGGTAGCGATCAAGCTGACGTCACCGGGGCCGATTATGTTCCGTCAGCAGCGCATTGGAGAGCACGGAGCGGCGTTCACTTTCCTGAAATTCCGGTCGATGTTCGTAAATAACGACGCCAGCCAACACAAGGAATACGTACGCAAACTAATTGCTGGTCAGGCGGCCAAGCAGCCGACGAACGGCGCCGGGGACGGCATTTTCAAACTCACCAACGATCCTCGGATCACCCCGGTGGGGAACTTCCTGCGACGCACGAGCCTGGATGAATTGCCGCAATTCCTCAATGTGCTGCGAGGCGATATGTCATTGGTCGGGCCTCGCCCCCCGGTACCTTACGAGGTGGCGTCCTACGCGACCTGGCATCGCCGTCGCTTGCTTGAAGCCAAGCCGGGAATTACGGGACTCTGGCAGGTCCAGGGGCGGAGTCGCGTCGGGTTTGACGACATGGTGCGACTGGACCTGCGCTACGCGCGGAACTGCTCCCCTTGGCTCGATCTGAAGATTTTGCTACGGACACCAAAGGCAGTGATCGCCGGCAACGGTGCCTGCTAGCCGCTCCAGATACCTTTCAGAGCAATTCCCCTTTTAAATATTCCCTAAGGCAAGTTCATCGTTCACATAGAAATTGTCTCCCTTTCTTCTCGGTTAGACATGAGTAGTCATCAAGGTGGAATCTTATGATTAGGTTTGGTGTAATCGGCTATGGCTATTGGGGGCCGAATATCGTGCGCAACCTGCGCGCCCTGGAGGGTTGCCAGGTTGTTGGAATATGCGATCAGGCACCCGCGGCCCGCACGCGCATACAGGCGGCACACCCCGGGGTCCCCGTCTATAGCGACCCCAACGAACTGGCAAAATCCCCTGACGTGGATGCCATCGCGGTGATCACGCCGGTGTGGACGCACTACGAACTCACCAAGGTCGCGCTGGAAAACGGCAAGCATGTGTTCGTGGAAAAACCGTTTACCAGCGACGCAGCGCAGGCAGAGGAACTGATCAACCTAGCGGAGCAGAAAAACCTCCAGATCATGGTCGACCACACATTCTTGTTTACGGGCGCGGTCCGCAAAATAAGGAAACTACTCAAGGAGGGGGCGCTCGGCAAGCTTTACTATTACGATTCGACCCGCGTGAACCTCGGGCTTTTTCAGCATGACTGCAACGTGATTTGGGACCTCGCGCCTCACGACCTCTCGATCATGAATCACCTGCTGCATAAAGATGCGGAGGCTATCTCGGCCACCGGGCAAGCCCACCTCAACGGGCACGAAGATATTGCGTTCATTACCGCATATTTTCCGGACAAGATGATCGCTCACGTCAACGTGAACTGGATTTCGCCGGTCAAGGTTCGCACCACGCTGATCGGCGGCGAAAAGAAAATGCTGGTCTGGAACGACCTGGAGGCCGACGAAAAGTTGAAGATCTACGACAAAGGCGTGGATGTGAAGAGCCAGGAAGGTGTCTACCACCTGCTCGTCAGTTACCGCTCAGGCGACATGTGGGCGCCGCAGGTCGAACAGGTGGAGGCGTTACGCCTGGAGCTTGAGTACTTTGTGGAATGCATCAAGAAGGGTGAGAAACCATTCAACGACGGTTGCGCGGGATGGAAGGTCGTTCGCATGCTGGAAGCGGCCAGTAAATCGCTCGCCAAGCGCGGCGAACTCGTCTACGTCTAAATCCGCCCGGACTTGCAGCCGCACGAGGGCAGCAAGGTGCGACCTTTCGATCTGTCACAGACAACTCTTATGGATGAATTCCTGAGCATTGCGCCGAGTGTAAGGCTCGGTCGAGACGTCAAGCTTTCCAAGTTCATCAATCTCTACGGATGCGAAATCGGTGATGAGACCAAGATCGGCGCGTTTGTGGAGATCCAGAAAAACGCCTCGGTTGGTAAATGCTGCAAGATCTCCAGCCACACCTTCATCTGCGAAGGCGTGACCATCGAAGACAACGTTTTCATTGGTCACGGCGTGATGTTTATCAACGATTCCTACCCGCGCGCCACCGCTGCCGGCGGAGGTCTCCAGACCGAAGCCGACTGGAAAGTCGAAAAAACGGTCGTCAAGAAAGGCGCATCGATCGGGTCTGGCGCCACCATCCTCGCCAACCTCTGTGTTGGTGAAAATGCCATCGTAGGAGCGGGCGCAGTCGTCACAAAAGACGTTCCCGCCAACACCATAGTTGCCGGTAACCCGGCAAAAATCTTCCGTCAAATTTAATACTGGAGTCGATCACATGAGTGAGTCAAAGGGCATTCCTTTCCTTGATCTGGTTACACCGCACGTCGAACTCGAACAGGAACTGACAGCGGTTTTTCACAAGGCGTTGCGAACAGCAGGCTTCATCGGCGGCGCGATGGTCGAAGATTTCGAGCGGGCCTTCGCCTCCTTCTGCCAAACGAAACATGCGGTTGCAGTCAACAGTGGGACGGATGCTCTCCGCTTCGCGCTGATCGCTGCCGGAGTCAAGCCGGGCGACGTTGCGATCACCGTTCCGAACACTTTTATCGCCACCACAGAGGCGATGTCACAGGCTGGTGCGCAACCCGAGTTCGTCGATATAGACGAACGCACTTACAACATGGATCCCGTGAAACTGCATGCCTATCTGGAAGACCAGTGCACGCAGGAGGACGGCCGACTCATCAGCAAACGCAGCGGCCGCCCAGTGACTGCCATCATTCCCGTGCACCTTTATGGGCAGATGGCGGACATGGATGCCATCCTCGAACTGGCGGCCAGCTATCACCTGATCGTGATCGAAGACGCCTGCCAGGCCCACGGTGCCGAGTATTTCTCGCGCAAGCGGAATCGCTGGTTCAAAGCCGGTTCGATGGGCGATGCTGCCGGTTTCAGTTTCTATCCTGGCAAGAACCTGGGTGCCTGCGGTGAAGCCGGAGCGGTCACCACCAACAACGAAGAGATCGCCGCCAAAATCCGCATGATCCGCGACCACGGCCAAGCCAGAAAGTACTACCACGATATAGAAGGCTACAACGGCCGCCTGGATGCAATTCAGGCTGGAATCCTTCACGTCAAGTTGAATCACTTGGCGAAATGGAACGACGAACGGTATGAACGAGCAGAAGAGTACAAGCGGCTGTTCGAGGCCGTCGGCAATCCAGTTAGAATCCCATTCGAACCATCATGGTCCCATGCGGTGTACCACCTCTACGTTGTGCGCACCGATGATCGTGAAGTGTTGATGGCCTTCTTGAAGGAACAAAACATCGGAACGGGGATTCACTATCCCGTCCCGCTCCATCTGCAAAAGGCTTATCAACACCTCGGCCACCGACAAGGCGACTTCCCGATTTGTGAGAAAGTCGCACGCGAGATCGTCTCCCTGCCAATGTTCCCACAACTCACGTTCGACCAGCAGCACGCAGTGGCGAAAGCTGTTGCCGGATTTGTCGAAAAAAAGACCGGGCTGCTTGTCCGCTAAGTCGGGCCCGGGCATCCCGGTCCAGATGGCTAGGCGTTTGTTCATTCCTCGATGCAATAGTTCGTCTTTGTTAGTACTGATGGCCTTTCCGGCTTCTTCTTCCACTCCACGCGGCACACTCTCCTGTGAAAGAGACTGCGCTTGAAACCGTTCGACTCTGACGGAATATTACGAATTTCGGGCGGTGCCAATCAGTTGCGCGGTGTCGCTATCCGCGGAGCAGGCGTTGGCCTCCTCGCCGAATCCAGTTCGTATTTGGTCCAATTTGCCGGCGTGATTGTTCTCGCTCGCCTGTTGGTGCCCGCTGACTTCGGTTTGGTCGCGGTGGTCACAACGTTCAGCATATTTCTCGCCACGATCGTGCGCATCGGTTTTCCGGAGGCCATTCTCCAACGGGAAAATATGAACCATGATGTCGCGAGCAATGTCTTCTGGATCAATTTGGGTATATCGGTATTGTTGACGCTGGGGTTCGCCCTTTCCGGGCCGATACTGGCTAAGGTTTATGCTGACCTGCGTATCTCGCGTGTTGCTGCCGTTGCATCCCTTTCGATTTTGTTTACGGGTACCTCGGTCGTTCACCTCGCGCTCCTGGACCGCAGCATGCGCTTTGTTACTCAGTCGGGAATCAAGATTACGAGTCGTGTGGTTTCGGTGACGACAGCGGTTCTGCTTGCCCTGGCAGGATGGGGCTATTGGGCATTGGTCGGAGGTGTGATTGCGGAACCGCTTGCTGCCTCGATTTGTGGTTGGGTTTTTTGCAGGTGGGTGCCGGGGCTTCCCCGCCGCGTCGAGGGCACCGTGCCGCTGGTTTCTTTTGCCATGCATGTCAGCGCTGCAACCAACGTCAACTACTGGACACGCAACATCGATAACCTCCTCGTGGGATGGCGCTTTGGCCCGGCGTCGTTGGGGTTCTACAAAAAGGCCTATGATCTTTTTATTCTTCCCGTAAACCAATTCTTTTCCACCTTTCCGGTTGCAATCACCACTTTAAGCCGGCTGGCTCGCGACCCTGTTCAATATCGACGGCATTTCCTTGCCGGGCTCTCGGCGCTGGCGCTGGTGGGTATGGGCGCTGCAGGGGCCCTTACGTTCGTCGGTAGAGATCTCATCAGACTAATCTTAGGACCCGCGTGGGGAACCGCAGGTTTGATTTTTACCTTTTTCGCTCCAGGAATCGGAATTTTGCTGATCTATAAAGCAATCGTAATGATTCACCTTTCCATTGGTACACCGGGGCGGTATCTGCGCTGGACAATAATCGAACTTGTCGTAACTGGCGCGTTATTCGTGTTGGCGCTGCCCTGGGGACCGACGGGAGTGGCAGTAGCCTGGTCGGCTTCCTTTTGGATATTGTTTATTCCCGCCTTTCGCTATGCAGGCAAGCCGATTCAGCTTGAAGTCAGCGCAGTGGTTCGCAGCACGTGGAGATACTTTGTAGCGTCACTACTGGCCGGGTGTGGGTGTGCATTCTTGATCCGTCAAGCCCCCTCTTTGGCGGAACTGCCAAACTGGACCGGAGCGTTAGTGCGTCTCTTAACGACTTCAGTCGTTTTTCTCACCCTCTATGTCGTAGCGGTCATTCTTCTGCACCGAGGTTGCGAACCCCTTCGCCAGTTCGTAAGTCTCCTGCGAGAGGCGATCTCAACCGACAACGCTCGCCTGCAACCACCGGAACAAGTAAGCATCAGCGAAGAAAACCTGGCGTCCGATAGCCCCTCGACCGCGGTAAAGGATACAGCTTAGCTGCGGAAAATGTGGGATGGCAAAGCGGCCGGGCGCATGGTTGAGGTAGTCGCTTCGTTTATGCGATTGCGCCACGATCATGCTTCCTCGGTCGAGACTTCGTCCGTGACAGTTTAAGAAAGACTGAGATGTCCAGGTTACAAGAAGCATCGGTAGATCATCAGAGCGCCGCATCAGTGGGGTCGGTCTCCGCCGCGAGAACAACCGCCCCGAAAAAAATCTGGATCGATCTCGACAATTCGCCGCACGTGCCGTTCTTCAAGCCAATTGCCGAGGAACTGGAGCTTCGAGGATACTCTGTCGTCTTCACCGCCCGCGATTGCTTCCAGGTGCGAGAACTCGCCGACCTGATGAAACTCAACTATCGCAGCATCGGACATCACTATGGCAAGCATACGGCAGCGAAGCTGGCAGGCACCGCGGTTCGCGCGATACAGCTCCTACCTTTCGTACTGCGGCAGCGGCCGCAACTGGCTGTATCGCACGGGTCGCGTTCTATGTTCGTCCTCGCCTCCTTGCTGCGCATTCCCACCATCACCATCATGGATTACGAACACGCACGTTGGGCATGGTTCTTAGGCGACGCTTGGGCAATGCTGCCGGACGTCATTCCAGGGACCGCGCTGAAGCTGCGCACCGATCGAATTCTAAGGTACCCCGGTATTAAAGAGGACGTCTACGTTCCATCCTTCCGGCCCGATCCAGCAATCAAGCGGATCCTCGGCATCACCAATCAGGAACTGATGGTCACTCTACGTCCTCCTGCGACGGAGGCTCACTACCACAACCCGGAGAGCGAAGTCCTCCTCGACGCGGTTTTTGAGGTGATTTCACAAACGCCCAATATCAAGGTCGTCTTGGTCCCACGTACCGCGAAACAGGAAGTGGAGCTCCGGACGCAGTTCCCTAGGCTATTTGACTCGGGAAAAGTGATTGTTCCGAAACAGGCGGTGGATGGTCTTGATCTGATCTGGTTCTCTGATGTCGTCATCAGCGGCGGCGGAACGATGAACCGCGAGGCTGCGGCGCTTGGCGTGCCGGTATACAGCATTTTTCGTGGCAAGACAGGCGCGGTCGATGAATACCTGGCCAAAAGCGGGCGGCTCGTTCTGCTGCAAAATGCAGGCGAGGTACGCGCGAAATTGAAATTGGTCCATCGCGCTATCGGTATTCGAAGCGTTGGAGAGAAACGCAACGCTCTCAGCACCATTGTCGACCATATCGCCGTGATTGCGGAATCAAGACGCTAACAGTCATTTGCGCCGTGCTGCCATGGCGTTGGCTCAACGTAAAAGCGTCGCAAGGCAGCAATTGTAGTGAACTCATAAATGGATACTCATCAAGTGGTGCCACGGGTCAATTCACCGGCGATGGAGATTGATATTGGAGCGGCGATTTTGAAACTTGTCGCCTATTGTCGGATGAACGATTGGGCCGGCGACGATCCCTACGACGCTCTCAACAGCCCTCTGTTCCGCACCCTGCCATTCCTGGATCACCGCTTGCCGCGGCTGGTCCTTACACAGGCGTTAAAGCGAAGCCCGGTCAACTTTCGACGCTTGCTTCACATTCCCAAAACCCAGAATCCCAAAGCCATCGCCCTCTTTCTTTCCGCATTCGTCACCCTGGAAAAAATTGATGCGGCTTCTCAGAAAAATGACGTCGAGAAAATGATCGAGCGCCTGTGTGATCTGAGATCGCCAAGAACCGATTACTGGTGCTGGGGATACAGTTTCCCCTGGCAGACGCGCACGATTGTCGTCCCCTCGGGAGCGCCTAACCTGGTCTGCACATCGTTTGTCGCGAACGCGCTTTTCGATGCCTTTGACCACGGCGGGAACTCACATTGTCTCAACGTGGCTGTAAGCGCGGCAGAGTACATTCTCAACGAGCTCTACTGGAGTGAAGGTGATACCGCTGGTTTTAGCTATCCCGTCCCTTCGCTCAGCAGTCAAGTCCACAATGCGAACTTCCTTGCCGCTGCCTTGTTGTGCCGTGCATACCGACACACCAACGACGATAAATTCCTTCATCCCGCACTCCACGTCGCCCGCTGCTCTGCGACAAAGCAGCGCCCAGATGGCTCCTGGCCGTACGGCGAGTCATCGTCACAACTGTGGATTGATAACTTTCATACTGGATACAATCTGTGTGCGCTGCAGGCCATCTCTCGATATGCTTCGACTACTGAATTTGATGCGGTCATCGAGCGTGGCTTCGAGTTCTACCGGAGTCATTTCCTTCAAGAGGACGGCTCCGTCCGCTACTTTCATGACAGGAAATATCCGGTCGACATCCACTGCGTCGCGCAAAGCATTATCACGCTCTTGTCGTTCAGGGAAATGGACTCCAGCAACCTCGCAGTGGCGCAATCCATACTGCGGTGGGCGTTGATTCACATGTGGGATGATCGGGGATTCTTCTACTATAGGGTCCAAAGATCGTGGACCGATCGGACATCGTACATGCGATGGTCACAAGCGTGGATGCTTCTGGCCATGGTCATGCTTCTGGAGGCGTCCGAGAGCGACGACGGTATCGACGAAGTCGACCAGCGATTCGCAGGAATTGTGCGGGAGAGTGCATGATCGAGTGCGTCGTCTCAGGGACGATCCGTTACCTGCGCGATGGTTTGGACGACCAAGGTTCACAACCGTATCTTTTCGGAGCAGCATCTGGGCAATACAGCCCACCCTCGTTATAGCAAACGTGCTGGTGCGACATGGGCTAATCTCCCTCGCCCATAATTTAGGAGAGACATGGGTTTTAGACCAAAACGCGCTGCAAGACGAACTCTGAGAGCTATGACTGACCCTGTGACGGTCAGGTCGTTTTTGCTCACGGCTTCATGTCTCAAAGGGTGGGCGGACGCGAAATTGGGCAGGCAGACTGCGTCCAAAGAGGTCATGCTCGACTTAAAGCACCTCAAGCTCTGTGTTGATGTTGCTTCTGTGGAACTCATTTCGTATTGGGAAATCTGGCATGAACGCTGTTATGACGCGATCGCAATGAATCGCCCTCGATGCGTTGTAGACGTGGGAGCCAATATCGGAGCATTTTCGCTCTATCAAGCAATGGTGCAACATGCAGAACTAGTGGTTGCATTCGAACCGTCGCCCCATGTCTTCCCACGATTAGCCAAGAACATAGAAATCAACGGACTAAAGAACGTGCGCGTTGTAAATGCTGCCGTAGGCGATAAGCAAGGAGTTTTGTCCTTTTCCGAAGGACGGATGTCAGTTAATTGCCGAGTCAATGAATTCGGAGCCCTGAAAGTTCCATGCGTGACTTTAGATGCCGAACTATCTGACATGCCGAGCATCGACATTCTAAAAATAGATACAGAAGGCTATGAAACACAGGTTCTCAAAGGCGCATCCGAAACATTGAAGAAGACGCAGCGAATTGCATTGGAACTTCATTATCCCGGTGAACGGCAAGAAATTGAGGCGATCTTGTGTCCGCTCGGGTTTTCTTTGGTGAAGATGCATGATGAATTAGTGTTTTTCTGCAGGGAGAAACCTGGCGGTGCGTACTAGGCGGCCTCATGATTGAGTGTGTTTTCACGCTGGACTACGAGATCTACGGCAACGGCATAGGCTCGCTGCGGGATCTGGTGCTCGATCCAACGCAACGTCTAGCGGAGCTTTTCCAGGAGTTTCACGCGCCATTCGTAGTTTTCGCGGAAGCCGTCGAGTTCTCCAGGATGGAGGAGATCCAGTCGGATCCTGATATTGCTCGGTGCCGGTTCAACTGCGTGAACTGCGTCGCAGCCGGCCACGAAATCGCTCTCCACCTCCATCCCTGGTGGGCCAACGCGCGGTATGAGGATGGGGGTTGGCGTATGGATTGGAGCGAGCGAAACATCTGTACCTTGCCGCCCGACCGCGTGGACGCCATTGTTTCAAGGGCGATCCGATATCTACGCTATGGTTTGGACGACCCGAGTTTCACTCCCCTGTCCTTCCGGAGCGGCCTCTGGGCAATGCAGCCCACTCCCGTAATAGCAAACGTGCTGACGCGGCACGGCGTCCAGGTCGACTCTTCAGTGTTCAAGGGGGGCCGAGTAGACAGCTTGGGGCTGGATTATCGGCCAGCGCTCGAAAACGACTCCTTCTGGCGCTTTGGCCGCGACGTGAACGCGCCCGACCCCGATGGCACGCTCTGGGAAATCCCGATTCACACGCAAATGGTACCGTTCTGGCAAATGCTCGGCCGCAAGCGCCTGAAGCTGCAAAACAAGGCGCGCAACTCCGGCCATGACACGCCGCTGCCGAACCGCTGGCGCGATTTTCTCCGCTTCCGCTATCCCCGCAAGTTGGATTTCTGCCGAATGACCTTTGAGGAAATGCGTGGGGGCATAGAGCTAGTTCTCGATGAAAGGGAGGCAGGGCAGGAAGAACGCAGGCTCATCGTGGCGATTGGGCATTCCAAGGATTTCGTAGATTCCGAGGCGATCCGGCGTTTTCTCGCCTTTCTTCAAGAACGATCTGTCTCCGTGACGACGTTCTCGCGCGTCTTTTGTCAGGAGCCACAACTCTCATGCTGACGCCGGCTATGCAGCGTGCGTCGAATTGCCTCCCGGCTGCCAACGTTCCGGACAGGGCCATCAGGGCGGAACCCATCAAGATCCAATGGGATCTGAGCCTGCCAGTCTTCGCCAAAGAGGAGTTCCTCCGGGCCGTGGGTGACGAGTACGGTTGGTTGGGGGGGATTGATGAATCAGGAACGCTGCGATGTGTCCTGCCATATACGATCATTCGGAAAGCTGGATTGCGAATGGTGCGATTCCGGGTTGAGACGATTCCGTGTGTTGCGGGTCTTGATGAGCGAAGGAAAAATGCTTTTTGAACAGTGTGGTTCAGTATTTCCAAAAAATACGCGCCGATGTCATCATCCCGCCGACCAACAACACACTCTTCCGGACTTACCCGGACGGTGCCGAATCCGCTCCGTACGGTAGTTATATGATTGATCTGCAGCAGCCGGAAGACATTCTCTGGCGAAAGTATCGGGACAAGACTACACGACAAAACATTAATAGTGCGCGAAAGGACGGCGTGTACGATTCGGGAGGGAACGGAGTTTCTGGATCCAGCGTACGATCTAATTCGTGAGACCTTTCTCCGTTCGAAGATTGCTTTTATGCACCGGGACGCTTTCAAGCGATTCGTTGCGTGGGCGAGAACAGGTAAGGTCCTCATGGCCGAGTATCAAGGTATTGCTCAGAGCTATTCTTTGTTTGCTTTTAGTACACGATGTGCTTATTGGATCTATGGCGGCAACATCCATCAGCAGCATCAAGGGGCAATGAAATTACTTGCAATGGGAGGCCATCCGTCTTTTTCGCAGCCTCGGGGTTCGAAAGTTTGATTTCTTCGGGGCCAGGATCAACCCACCGAAGGGATCGAAGCAGGAAGGTATCAATCTGATGAAAAGAAATCGTATCGGGGCCACACTGTCGGAGGGCTACATGTGGAAGTACTCTCTGCGGCCCTGGCGCGCGTGGGTGTATTCGACAGGCGTCCGGTTTTTCCGAGGTGGAGATATTGTCGATCAGGAAGGGCAAAGGCTGAAAGATTACAGCATCAAGGTTGGATGCTGATGCCGCGCGATATTCATTGGATTGAAGTGAGTTATGTGGATATCGAATCAGAAGAAGCTGGTTCCAAATGGGTAACATCTTCAGTCTCCATCCGACCGAACACTGGGACTATAGTGTCGTTGACATGATCCATGGACTACGAACGGCCTGGTCGCCTCGACATTCGGGCAAACAGTCGTACATCCCCATCCCCGGTCTGGGCTCATGTCTTCCAGTCCGATCAGCCAGGGCCGCGATCATTTTAGCCCTGAAGTCCCTTGCTCTACCCCCACGTGCATCGATTGGCGTCCCTCTGTATTGTTGTCCGGTTGTTTTCAGCGCGATCACCGCCGCCGGTTGCCGGGCTCGTTTCATCGATGTCGATCCGGAGACATATTGCCTTTCAGCGGACCGACCTGGCTGCGAAGAGCTCCGAAGTGGACGCCGTCGTGGCGGTCCACATGTTCGGAAATCTTTGCGATATGCCGCGCTTGCGAGAGGCGGCGCCGGGCAAGCCATTTGTTGAAGATTGTGCGCAGGCTTTGTGTTCTCGGCTCCACAGCCGCCTCGCCGGATCTTTTGGCGAGACCGCTGCCTTCAGTTTTCGCTCAGGCAAATACGTGTCAGTCGGCGAGGGTGGGGCAGTGTACTGCAGCCGGACACAATCTCGAGTCTCAACTCTCGGAACTCATCAGCAACTTCCGATCCCAAGCCGCGCGGACGAGTGCGTCCACGTGGTGAGCACATACTTGCGGTCAAGCGCTTCGCACCAAGCCGTTATGGGGATTGATTGGGTCTCGATTGTGGGACGCTTACAGTGAGAAGGTCAGGTTAAGTCCCATCCCGCGCTCGTGGCAAGGCAGATCTATGAAGCCGACCGGGACATGACCGTCCGACGGCTGTCGCGGCTGGCCTCCTGGATCGGAAAGACAGCGGTCGAACGCCCATTACTACGACCGAAATCTGACCGTTGATGCTGACATGCTCTGTTCTGAAACACCGGGCGCGTACTTCAACCGCCTTCAGTTCCCGCTGCGCGTTACGACCTCCGAGCAATGCGATCAACTGACCTTGTCCTTGCGGGTAAATCAGATAAGCACCGCTAGACCATACAAAGACATTGCCGCGATCGCAGCGACACATTACGGTTACACCGGTGATTGTCCTCAAGCTGAACGGATCGCCAGAACGGTGCTTGTGATTCCCTGCAATTACGCGATCAAAGCCGCCGATGTCGAGCGGATCGCGACGTGTGTGAATAGCGCTTGGGCAGAAGTTTCTGGTCGCCAGCGTGGCGTTGGCGTGCCGTCGGTTCATAACAGCGCCACCGCTCCCAAACACGGACAAAACTTAGGGAGTGTGGTGGAGACGCACCATTCTTCATGAAGCAAGTCATTCAGAATTTCAAGACTGGCGAACTCTCCGTGGCCGACGTTCCGCCGCCCGCGCTTGCCCCAGGGTTTGTGCTGGTGCGCAACCACTTCTCGCTCATCAGTGCCGGCACCGAGCGCTCCACGGTCTCGACCGCTCAGGCATCGCTTCTCGGGAAGGCCCGGCAGCGACCCGATCTCGTAAGGCAGGTGCTCGATAGTTTTCGCAAGGACGGATTTGCGGAAACGATGACGCGGGTGCGTACGAAGCTGCAAACCCTGAAAGAACTCGGCTATAGCTGTGCGGGCACGGTTCTCGCTTCGATGGATACCCAGGGACGGTTCAAACCCAGCGACCGCGTGGCGTGCGGTGGAGGCGGCTACGCTTCGCACGCCGGCGTCGTTACGGTACCGCAAAACCTGGTCGTCAAAGTGCCGGCAACAGTCGGTCTGGACGCCGCCGCGTTTACCACGCTCGGAGCGATCGCTATGCAAGGCGTCCGACAGGCCAACCCGGGGCTCGGGGAGTATGTGTGCGTGATCGGCCTAGGGCTTCTTGGCCAGATAACCGCGCAAATCCTGCGGGCGAACGGATGCCAGGTTTTTGGTGTGGACACCGCGGAGTCCATGGTTGCGCTCGCCGAAAAGGCCAGCTGTCATGCCGCGCGTACGAGGTCGAATACCGGTATGGAGTCCGCCGTAGCTGCTTTCACGGGCGGGCGTGGTTTCGACGCCGTAATTATTACTGCGGCAACGCAATCGACGGACCCAGTGGAACTGGCCACCGCCGTCCTTAGGCAAAAAGGCGTCATCGTCATCGTGGGGACCGTACCCATGAACATCCCGCGGGAGCCGCATTTCTATAAGAAGGAACTGCAGCTGAAAATCTCCTGTTCTTACGGGCCGGGACGTTACGACCCCACTTACGAGGAGGAAGGTCAGGATTACCCGTACGGGTATGTGCGGTGGACGGAAAACCGCAACATGGAGGCGTTCGTCAAGCTGCTCGAAAACCGGAGCGTGGATGTGCAACCACTTGTCACGCATACCTTTGAAATCGAGCAGGCCGGGAGGGCGTACGAGATCGTGACCGGGAAAGTCCCGGAACGTCACCTGGGTATCCTTCTCAGCTACCCCGAAGCACTGGAGACGCATCCGGTCGGAAGTGGTGCCACAGGCGGCTCCTGCCTCACCCGCCAGGCCGGGGATAGGCTTCATCGGGGCCGGCAGTTTCGCACAGAAATTCCTGATACCGTTCGCGGGGCACGGCGGTGACCTGGTTTCCGTGGTGACCTCGCGCGGGGTCACCGCGAAGAGTGTAGGCGAGAAATTCCACTTCCGTTCCCACTCGACCGACGCGCACGACGTTCTCGCCGACCCAGCGGTCAACACGGTGTTTATTGCCACCCGGCATGACACGCACGCCGCGTTCGCGGGGGCGGCACTCGAAGCTGGCAAGAACGTGTTCGTCGAAAAGCCTCTCGCACTTCATGAAGACGAACTCGAGGAGGTCCTGGAGGTTGCCGGGCGACGAAGCGATTGCCGCCTTATGGTCGGCTACAACCGGCGTTTCTCACCCCTCGCGCGCCAGGCCAGAGAGGTTTTCCAGCACGTGTCGGGGCCACTCGTCATCAATTACCGTGTCAACGCGGGATTCCTGCCAAAGGAGCACTGGACACAGACAAAACAGGGCGGCGGACGAATCCTAGGTGAGGTGTGCCACTTTGTGGACCTGATGCAGTTTCTCACCGGCTCGGAGCCGGTCGGTGTCTATGCGGTGTCGGTGGCCGCTGACAACGCGCAGATGCCCGACCAGGACAATGTTGTTATCTCGCTGAGTTTTCAGAATGGGTCGGTTGGCCAGATCAGCTATATCGCGTGCGGCGACAAGTTGCTCAGCAAGGAGCGCATCGAAATCTTCGGTGGCGGCCAAAGTTTCGTGATTGAAGATTTCAGGCTGGGTGAGCATTACGCCGCTGGTTCCAGCCGCAGAATCAAGTTGTCAGGCAAGGGTCATCAGCAGGAGGTCGAGGCGTTCTTGCGTGTCGTCTGCGAGGGGCGCCCATCCCCTATTCCTCTCGACTCGCTGGTCCTGACCAGCGTCGCCACCTTTGCCATTCTCGATTCGCTACGCACTGGTCTGCCACAAACAGTCTCATCAAGACACTTGAGCGGGTCACTGAATTGGCGATAATCGCCAGCCTGAGCGAGGTTATGCGTCCTGCAGTGGCCCTTGGTTGTTTGGCTGGGAACGGACCGGGCTACTTGTTGCCGTGCGGCGGACTAGGAGCAGAGGAGCTTGCTGATGGTCACTGACACCGTGACGCGGCCCGTAGCGCTGATCTCAGTCTGTGTCTGCACTTACCAGCGGCCGAGGAAGTTGCAACAACTGCTCCAATGCCTCGATCAACAGGCTACGAATGGTCTGTTCAATTTCTCGATCGTAGTGGTGGACAACGACGCACATGAGTCAGCCCGGAGTGTTGTCGAGTTGTGGGCAGAGCGGTCGAGCGTCCCAATCGCCTATGGAGTCGAGCCTCGACAGAACATTGCACTCGCTCGGAACGCGTCAGTGGCCATGGCGACCGGCGGCCTTGTGGCATTCGTCGATGACGACGAAGAGCCATCGAGCGACTGGTTGCGGAGGCTTTACGAAGTCCTCATCGAGTGCGATGTCGATGGAGTAGTAGGCCCTGTTGTTCCGAGGTTCGAGGAAAGTGCACCATTCTGGGCGGTGAATGGGGGCGTGTTCCAGCGACCAGCCTTTGAAACCGGCGAGGTCATCGACTGGCGGGCGGCGGCTACTAACAACGCTCTGGTCAAGCGAGAGGTTCTACTGGAGTTGGACGGACCGTTCCGACCTCAGTTTGGTGCCGGCGGCGAAGATCAAGATCTTTTTCGTCGAGCGATGTCACGCGGGCGGGTGTTCGTTTGGTCCGCGGCGGCCTTGTGCCACGAACCCGTACCTCCGGAACGCACCAAGGTGGCGTTTCAACTGCGTCGGGCGCTGCTTCGAGGAAAGGTTGCCTTGGGTGGGCCTGGAGGTAATCCGCACGGCATTTTGAAATCAGTTATAGCCGTGCCCATGTACACGGTTGCATTGCCTGTGTGCCTAATGATGGGCTCGCATGTCTTCGTCACGCAGTTGGTGAGGAGCTTCGATCACGTCGGAAAGCTGCTAGCGGCCTGCGGAATCAACCTTGTTGGTGACAAGTACATTAGCTAGAACACATGAATGGCGCATCGCGAGACTAAATTGGGCACAGCTGCAACTTGCATCTTTCCATTTTGGGCATTTCGCGCCGAACACTCCGTGACCGCCGGTGAAGTGAGCCTATGCCTCCCACAGTAGCCCTCCTGCTTTGCACAGCTTTTGTGCTGTTCCTGCTCCAACTGGAGCGGCGTGCATCGCGTCGTGTTTCGACTGCTTTGTGGATTCCTACTACCTGGATGCTGGCGATCGCCACAAAACCCTTGGGAGTTTGGTTCAGCGTAAGGGGCGACAGCAACGAATCCGGTAGCGAGTTGGACCGCTTTGTGCTGACGGGCTTGGGTCTCTTGGCCATGGTGGTGCTCGCCCGCCGCCGGTTTGACTGGTTAGGCTCATTGCGCCGACAAGGGTGGGTTCTGGCCCTGTTGCTCTACATGTTCGTCAGCACCTTCTGGTCAGATATCACGCTAATCGCATTCAGACGCTGGATGCGTGAGGTGATCGTCGTGATAATGGCGCTGGTCATCATGTCCGAGGCCGATCCTCGCCAGGCTTTTCAAAGCCTCCTCCGCCGCTCAACGTACATCCTCATGCCGTTTTCACTCTTGTTGATCAAGTACTATCCGGCGCTGGGGCGCGCCTATGGACAGTGGTCCGGTATTGGCATGTGGATAGGGGTCACGCTTCAAAAGAACAGCCTCGGTCGCCTGTGCCTGATCGGAGCGCTTTTCCTACTTTGGGCGCTGTACCGCCATTGGCGAGAGCCAGCCGTGGGGGCGGGACGTTACATAGGATGGGCCGACCTTTCCGTTCTCCTCATTTCCCTGTTTCTTCTCAAAGGTGCGGACAACGCCTACTCGGCAACGTCCATCGTTGCCCTAGCCGTGGGCATTACCTCCTTTCTAGCTCTGCTGGCGTTTCGCAAGCTGAAGCTTAGGGTTCCCCAACTCATCGTGCTGGCATTGGTGATCTTCATAACTTGTTTCGGGACATCGACACCTTTCTTGGGGGGCTCGAATGTCGCCACTTTCACATCGTCTCTAGGCCGCGATGACACCCTGACCGGCCGCACGGAAGTTTGGGCGGCACTGGTGCCTGTAGTAAAGCGTCAGCCGCTCTTCGGCGCTGGTTTCGCAAGTTTCTGGACCACCCAACGTCGGGAATTCTACGACATTCCTCATGGCCACAATGGTTATCTGGATATCCTGCTGGAACTGGGCGCGGTGGGACTTGCTTTCAACACTTTCTGGGTGCTGTCTTGCGCACGAAAATTCCAAGCTGCTCTCGCAGTGGGATTACGATGGTGCTAGCTTGGCGATTTGTTTCTTGCTCACGACCATGATTTGTAACTACACAGAGGCAGTACTCACTTCCCTTACGGAGCCATTAACCGCGGTGCTAACCTTGACCTCTTTTGTATTGTCATATAAACCGATCTTACGCTCCAAACGGATCCAAAATCGCACCGTGTCCGCCCGTGACGCGACATACGAGTCTTACCGCAGCGGCACCACTGGCAGGCGCTCGAAACGTCGCCCGAATTGCCGCAAAATAACGCCCCGGGGAGTGAACCGTCGTACAGGTCGAGGACAGGCCCTGATCACTGTCCTGTTTGCGACCTCCGTACGACTCAAAAGTAAAGGGTCTGGTTGGCGATAGATGCAATCGAATGAGGCATTTGACCGACACCCGCAGTGTACTAACGTGTCTTGTCTAGTCAGTTCTATGACTGGTATTTTGCTGTTATGACTATCCCCCAAAAACTGACCACTACGTGCATCTGCACGATGTTCCTGCTTTTTGTCTGTCTCACGCTGCCGGGCGTTGCACGTGCCCAAACCTACTGGGTCAGTCCGACAGGAGCGGCGGCATGGTCGAGCTGCACAGGCTCTACGCCTTTATCCGGGGCAAACGCCTGCTCGGTCGCGACAGCGAATAGCAACGCAGCAGCAGGAAATACGGTCTACTTCCGAGACGGAAATTACGGCGCCGTGACTATTCAACCCGTCCACTCAGGGACTGGCATATCGAACCGTATCATCTTTATCGCCTATACGGGTGAGACTCCAGCTCTTTCCGGCGGCAATCCAGACGTAGAGTTATCCGGCAACAGTTACATCGTCATAAATGGCTTCACGTTCACCAATACCACGACTATCGTGGCCCGCGTGGAGAACGGCGCTAACCACAACGAGTTCGTCAACAATGCGTTCAACAACACCGATGGTGGAAATGGCCTCGCAGCTTCGTTGCTGTACATGACCGCAGTCACATCGCCAACGCAGGCCAGTCCCCAGTGGGTCACGCACAACTGGATTCACAACAACACTTTCACCGTCACCGGGCAGGCTCATGGAAATGGCGGATTGGGCTGCACCGATGGCGGCAACGATGACGTTTGGATAGGGAGCGACTACACGGCTGGGGTCGAGAGCGACAATTACAATACGTTCGAGAACAACGTCATGTCGCATGGTCCGCACATGCTCCTCAGCACCTACGGCTCTTATCTGGTTGTCCGCAACAATGTGATGCACAACGAGCCATGGTCGAGCGGATGCGCGGAGAACAGCACCACGGGCTCTTATAACTCGTATACCTACAGTTCAAGCAACCCGAATTACTCATCCTACAATGGGATGTTCAGCCATCGAAATTTTCAGACGAGTACGGACGATACCCGTACGGGGACCTACATCCTTATCGAAGGCAACCGGCTGGGATACGCTGGCGTCAATCAGGCGAATGATGGCGCCGAAGACCTTACTATTGCCTCTCCTCAAAACATTGTTCGGTATAACTTTTTGTATGCCTCGATGAACCCCGGCATCTTGTTTAAGTACCAGTTTTCTTCTGGTGTGGGCAACGGTGGTCATGGCGGAACCTACAACCGCGTCTATAACAACACCTTTTACCAAAATGGTTACGGCTACCCCTGGGCGTTGACCTATGGGGCCGGAAATTGTAACCTGAGTTACTGTCCTTGGCCAAAATCGGCTGTCTCTATCTATCAGGGGTGCGGTAGTTCGACAGCTGGTGGATGCGGTTCTGGGCTTGGCAACTGGCTCGTCAACAACATCTTTTATCTCAGTGCTGGCTATACAACTTTTCACTACGACGTTCTGGACAAAGGAACTCCCTCAACTGGCTGGCCGGAAATCAATGCCGTCCATAACTGGTGTACGGGATCGCAGACAAGCACTGACGGGAACGGAAACATTGGTTGTTCGGCAACTGGGAATCCCTCGTTCAACAATCCTGATATAACGAATCCATCTAGCACGACGTTACCTGATCTTAGCGAACAAACTAGTTCACCGACGATTGACGGAGGAACGTACCTTACCACCGCCACCAACGCGGGCAACGGATCGACGACTTTGACCGTGGCCGACGCTTTGTATTTGCAGGACGGCACTTGGGGAAGCTCGCTCGCCAAAGCGTCCGCCGGACTTTGCGGGACCATGCAGCCAGATTGGATCGCGATCGGGACTGTCACTAACGTCGTCCCAATCACCGCGGTCTCTTATGGAACCTACAACAGTCCGGCAGGCACAATCACCCTGGCATCTCCGATGACATGGAGCAATGGGGCGCCGATTTGGCTTTACAGCAAGTCAGATGGCGTGCGGGTGCTCGTCGGTGCAGCCCCAGACTACGGCGCGAGCGAATTCGGCGTCTCGGTACCGCCGCAGTGTGTCCAGGCAGTAGTACACTAACGCTCGTCAGATTCTTCAAAAGTGATTTCCACGCTTCAGGAACCTACGCCCGACAAGGCATGGATTGTGGATCGAAGTGTCCGCGTGCTTGTAACTGGGGCCGCCGGCTTCGTGGGGTCCAGGGTAGTGGGTGCCCTGTTACGCATGGGTTTTGAAAACGTGCGTTGCGGGGTCAGGGGGTCAAGTGATCTCGGCCTGCTGCACGCCGAGATCCCTGCCGAGCACGCGAACCGTTGCGAGATAGTCGAGGCCAACCTGCTTTCCCAGGAGGAATGCCGCCAGCTCACGGCGGATGTTGAACTGGTCTATCATCTGGTGGCCGGTCGTGGGAAATCCTTTCCGTTGTGTTTTCAGGGTTCAGTTGTCACCACTCGGAATCTACTCGATTCCTTGGTCGAGCACGGGCGACTCAAGCGCTTCGTGAATGTCAGCTCATTTGCCGTCTATTCCAGGTTCCAAAGTAAGCGGGGCGCAATGTGGGATGAGACCTGTCCTTTGGAAGACAATTTGGACGAGCGCCATGACGCCTACGTTTACGGCAAGCTCAAACAGGATGAGTTGGTTCAGCGCTACCAGGAGCACTTTGGTGTGCCAGTTACCATCGTACGTCCCGGAATTGTCTTTGGCTCGGGCAAAAAGGCGATCCCGGGTTTTGTGGGCATGGACACGTTTGGCTTTTTCATGCATTTGGGGGGGGGCGGACGTCTCCCATTGACTTACGTGAGCAATTGCGCGGAGGCCATTGTGCTCGCCGGGCTTGTCAAAGGAGCGGAGGGCGAGGTCTTCAACGTGGTCGACGATGAGTTGCCCAGGAGCCGAGTGTTTCTGCGGGCCTACAAAAAACAGGTGCGAAGCTTCTTGTCTGTGCCGATTCCCTACGCTCTGGCTTACGCTCTTTCCGCATCGTGGGAACGCTACGCCAAACAGTCTAAAGGGCAATTGCCGCCCGTATTCAATCGCCGAGCGTGCGCGTTTGCTTGGAAGGGGCACAGTTATTCAAATCGGAAATTGAAGGAGCGTTTGGGCTGGCAATGCCGTGTGCCGATGCAAGAGGCATTGCAGCGCTACTTCGAGTACCAGAAGAATGGCTGAGCCACGGAAGACGCGGGTGGCGATCATCGGCTGCGGCATGGTTGCAGACCAGCACGCGGATCAACTGCGTTATCTGCCAGACTGCGAGTTGGTCGCTGTGTGCGACACGGACGAGTTAATGGCCAGCCAGCTTGCCGACCGCTTCCGTGTCTCTCAGGCCTTTACGGATGCGGCGGAGATGCTCCACGCAGGTGGAGTTGATGCGGTCCACATCACCACACCGGCCCAGTCCCATTATCCGTTGGCTCGGTTGTGTTTGGAGGCCGGTTGCCATGTCTATGTCGAGAAACCCTTCACGCTGAACGCGGCAGAGGCGGACGAACTGCTGCAGCTGGCGGATGTGAGCCGCCGACGCATCACCGTGGGTCACAACCTCCAGTTTAGTCCGGAGGCATTGCGTCTGCGCAAACTTGTCCACGACGGCTTCTTGGGCGGTCCGCCCGTTCACGTAGAGTGTATCCAGTGCTTCTCGCACGACGATCCCACGTATGGCAGAGCCGTTCTCGGCGACCCCCGCCATTGGGTCCGTCGCCTGCCGGGCTCGCTGTTGCACAATCTTGTGAGCCATGGCGTCTCCAAAATTGCCGAGTTCCTCGATGGCGATTCGCTAGCGCTCGTCTCCATCAGTTTTTCGAGCCCTTATCTCGTCGAACACAACCACGCGGGCATAGTGGACGAGGTGCGAGCAGTGCTCCGGGATGAGCGGGGTACCACCGCCTTTTTCCTGTTCACTACCCAGTTTGGTGCCGCATCGAACGAACTCCGTCTCTTTGGTAGAGCGGGCAACCTCGTGCTCGACAACACTTATCGAACGGTGGTCCGCATCCGGCCGTCGGCGCACAAAAGCTATTTGCGCTATTTTCTGGCGCCGTTATCACATGCGCGAGAGCAGGCACACAACACAGTCGTCAGCATTCGCCAGTTCGCCCGGAAGGAGTTCCAGATGGACTTTGGCATGAGGAAACTAATGGAACTCTTTTATCGTGCTATACGGGAAGGCGGGCCCGACCCGATTCCTGGAGCCGAAATCCGCAGAACAGCCCTGATCATGGACGCTATTTTCTCTCAAATGCCCCAGGCTTAGCGAATAAGCATTCGTTCCTTTAAAGTTCTCCTAGTCATAAACGTTGAGCCTTGATTAACGATGGATTACGCGATAATAAGTGACATCCCGACTCCCTGGCGGGAGCCTGTTTTCGAGCGCGTTTACGACCGACTCGGGGGTGGCTGTTCAGATTGCTTACTTTAAGGGCAACGAGAAGCGTCGTCTCTGGACCTTCAAGATGGGGAGCCACCCAAAGACAATTCTGAAAGCCATCACGCTCACTGCAGGCGACACTGAACGCTTTTGCAATCCGGGGATGGTTCCATTCCTGCTACGGCTACGGCCACGTGTGGCGCTTGGTATTTGCCAGTATCAAAGACCCCAG
This sequence comes from uncultured Acidobacteriaceae bacterium, assembly GCA_963747545.1. GTDB lineage: Bacteria > Acidobacteriota > Terriglobia > Terriglobales > Acidobacteriaceae > Acidiflorens. Next base: position 729,428 of record CAVVFQ010000008.1, read on the forward strand.
TGCTTGGCTGGCCGTGGCGTTGTGCCGGTTGCTCGGAACGAAGATCGCCCTGCTCGACGATAGCTGGCTGGGACGGGATCGGGATGTCGACGGTCTGCGACGATGGGCTCGAAGGGTCGTTTACAACCGGTTTGGAGACGCGTTTATAGGAACGAGCCGGCGGACGCTGGAGATGTTCAGACACTACAACAGCGGGATCCTAGGAAGAGCAGTGCTTCCTCAGCCATCTAGTGGCGGATAACGACTACTTTGAAAAGCGGCTTGCGGGCCCGCGGCCGGAGCGGCGCTTCGACGTGATGTTCTCCGGCCGCCTCGTAAAGGTCAAGAATCCAGCCTTCTTTGCCAAGGTGTGCGCGGGCATCAAGGCCCGATTGGGAGAATGCCGAGTGCTCGTCATCGGAGAAGGAGACGCCCTTCTCAAAGCGCAGATGAGGGAAGATCTTCCAGCAACACGGCGTTTCCGCCGAATTCGCCGGTTTCATCCCACATTCAGCTCTGCCGGACTACTATGCCCAGAGCCGCCTGCTATTGCTCCCCACGTCGGGTGATTGCTGGGGTGTGGTCATTAACGAAGCGATGGTTGCCGGCACACCGGTGATCACGACAGAATGGACCGCCGCAGCCGACGAACTGGTTCTGAACGAGCGTAATGGTTTTGTCCTGCCGCTCGACGTGGAGGCATGGGTCTCGGCTGCGAGCGAGTTGCTGTCGAGCGAATCGAAGTGGGAATCTTTTTCGCAGTGCGCTCGCGAAACCGTGAAAACTTTTAACTACGACCGTGCCGCCGCCGGTATCCTCGACGCATTCGCATACTTGGCTGGCAAACATGACTTGTGCGGAGTGCGCAGGTGTTCTGAATTAGGGTTTCCGTGACGCGCAATGCGAGTTACGCCACATCTCGAGACAACAGAAAAGCCTTCCCCTAACTGGACGCGGGAGGAAATTCTATGATCCATCCATTCACTCTCGATACCGTAGATAGATCCGTTGGCAAACCTCTGGTATCGATCCTCATTCCCGCGTACAACGCCCAAAAATGGATTGCCGACGCGATTCGCTCGGCATTGGCTCAAACGTGGAATCCCAAAGAAATTATTGTGGTGGATGACGGCTCCACTGACCGAACGCTCGAAATTTCAAGCCAATTCGGACCCGAATTGGTCCAAGTCATTTCCCAAGAGCATCAAGGAGCTTCTGCAGCCAGGAACAACGCTTTCGAACATTGCCACGGAGATTACATTCAATGGCTCGATGCCGATGATCTGCTAGCACCAGAGAAGATTGCGAAGCAAATGGAGGCCGTTTGCGAATGTCCTGATAACCGGACCCTTTTTTCCTCGCCGTGGGGGCAATTCTTTTATCGACCTGAGCGAGCTAAGTTCACGCCATCAGCCCTTTGGGTTGACCTCTCTAGGCCGGAGTTCCTTATTCGTAAGATGGGACAGAATCTTTTTATTCAGACGTCGTCGTGGCTCGTGAGTCGCAAGTTGACAGAAGCAGCGGGCCCATGGTCGACGAGTTTGTCGGCCGACGATGACGGAGAATACTTCTGTCGTGTACTAATGGCGAGCGATGGCATCCGATTTGTGCCTGGCGCCAAAGTATATTACCGATACTCCGGCAGGAAAGGCCTGAATTACATCGGCCGATCTAATAAGAAGATGGATTCGCTTTGGCGCTCGATGGGTTTGCATATCGACTATATTCGGTCCTTGGAGGACAGCGAAAGAACGCGAACGGCTTGTGTCAAGTACCTGCAAACGAACTTGGTCTATTTTTACTCGGCACGGCCAGACATCGTGGAACAGGCGCAGCAGAAAGCCAAAGAATTGGGAAAACGGCTCGATCCGCCACGGATATCCTGGAAGTTCTCTTGGCTTAGGATGCTCGTTGGCTGGGACCTCGCGATCGGTGCTCAGCATTTCATGCCACATCTCAAATGGTGGTTGGTAAGCTTCTGGGACAAAATGCTCTTTCGCATCGAGTCGCGAGAAAAGCATGGGAGCAGGCGGGCGGAAATGCAGGCCAGTAGTGTAACGGCGAACTCAGTGGTGCGCCCCAGCAAATCGGATCTTGATGAGTCTCATGTGAAAGCGGCAGAACATTGCCCTACCAAGAAGAGGTGAGTTTCCACATCATCAACCCGCTTTCGGACAACCGATGGGACGTTCTAGTTGCTAGCCATCCCCGAGCGTCGGTTTTCCATGAACGAGGTTGGCTCGAAGCGCTGAGTCGTACATACAACTATCAGCCGTTTGTTCTGACGAGCACCCCACCGGGCCAGCAACTGAGTAATGGGCTCGTACTATGTCGCGTGTCGAGTTGGATAACTGGAACCCGTTGGGTTTCGCTGCCGTTTGCAGACTACTGTGACCCTTTGTTGAATGATCGGGGCGGCCTTTCCGAATTCATGAACGCGCTGCGAGAGGAATGTGATCGCCGCGTATGGAGGTATGTCGAGCTGCGGCCGATGTCGTACATTGAGGAATCGAGTATCTTCACCCCTAAACAAGCATACTGTTTGCACACTCTCGATCTGAGTCCAACAGTGGAAAGGATTTTCCGCAGCCTGCACAGAGATTCAGTTCAGCGCCGGATTCGCCATGCAGAGGGGGCGGGAATTTCTTACGAAAGAGGGCGCTCTAGGCAGCTAGTTGAGGAGTTTTACCGCATTTTGGTGATGACACGAAAACGTCACCGAGTGCCTCCTCAGCCCCGCGCATGGTTCCAAAACCTGGTCGAGTATATGGGCGACAAAGTCGAAATCAGGCTTGCTCGCAAGGGAGATATACCCATTGCGGCGCTTCTGTCGCTGCGGCATCGATCGTCGGTAGTGAACAAGTACGGTTGTTCAGACGCAAGGTTTCATCATTTTGGGGGCATGCCTTTCCTGCTTTGGAAATTGATCGAGGAAAGCAAGGCGTCCGGCGCTCAGGAGATCCATCTCGGTCGGTCCGACCTTGACAACCAGGGACTGATTACCTTCAAGGACCGGTTTGGCACGACGAAGAAGTTGATAACATATGTTCGCTATCCGCAAGCTGGGACGTCAGGAGCCGCGTCACGGTGGACTGCGCAAGCGATACATGAGCTCTTCTCAATTACGCCGAATGCACTCTTGCCCACTCTTGGCAGGGTCTTGTACAGGCACATCGGTTAGAGCAGCCGGCGAACCGCGACAGTTGCTCTTCGGCTGACAAGGTCCTGCTTTCGAATCCGATGGATAGCAAAGGCAGCAGCACTTACGTGACGATCGTTCAGGCCTTAAGCTTGCTTGTCCTGTGTGTTGTAATGGTTGCCGGACTGTGGCCATTCCATGCCCCTAGAAACGCGGTTAACTGGTTTAAGAGCGAAAATGGCTTGCGTTTTGGACATCATGGAACGCTAATCAGCCGGGACGCATTCCGCTTGGTTTCTCCAGTAAGTCACGGACCGTGTAGCCTGGAGATTTGGTTGACACCTGAGTCGGTGTCGCGTGGGGGTGTCATCCTGGCATTTGACAGTTCACCCGATGCCAGTACACCTTTCTCTTTGCGACAGCAGGGTACCAGCTTCGCTATCCAGCGATACACGATTGATGAACAGGGTACTCCCCAACGACCATGGCTCGAAGTTGACGGTGTGTTCTACGAAGGAAAACGGACCCAGATAACGATTGCATCTGGAACGGATGGAACAACCATCTATGTGAATGGTGTTCTGGCTGGAGGGTCTTCGACTCTGGGAGTGACGAGCAGGGACTTGACTGGACGGCTTGTGGTTGGGAATTCAACTGTTGATGAGAGTTGGAGCGGTGAAATCTCGAGACTAGCGATTTACGACCGGGAACTACTGCCAGTTGAGGTGAAGAGACATTTCGAGAGCGAGATTGGTGAGAGTGACTCTTCGGGCGGAGACGGTCCAACCGCTCTTTATCTGTTCAACGAACGCGAAGGCACGACCGTCCATAACAAAACGGACCCAGAAACCGACCTGTTAATCCCGGACCACTATTGCGTTTTGCATCGATCGTTGTTTCGGCCGTTGTGGGATGGGTTCAACGACTCAGGGGCTGCTTGGAGACGTTGGAGCTACTGGAAGGACATCGCCGTGAATGTCGCTGGTTTCATACCGGTTGGTTTTCTGTTCATGGCATATTTTTCCTCCGTAAAGGCTCTCCAGCGGTCGGCATTGTTCGTCATCACACTGGGATTCGCTGTGAGTTTCACGATCGAAACGTTGCAGTACTTTCTACCTACGCGTGATTCGAGCATCAGCGATTTGATTACCAATACGACTGGTACGGCTGTGGGGGTTGTTCTTTACCGTCTACCTTGGGTACAGAGGCTTGTTCGCAGAACCAGGCAATACGTGACCTCCTCGAGCCACGTCGGTCAGGAAGGTATCAACATCTGCGAACCGACGACGACTCGGCATGAAGTTTAACGGAACGAACTTACTCGAGCTTTCGAGACTCACCTTGAAGTTAACTTCGGCGCACGTGGTTTTTTCGCGGAGTGCGCTGTCAGAAGAAATTCGAAGATCATAGAATAGAGCTCACCTATCCAAACAACACCAAGCCCCGCTTTCCCTGGTCACGAGAGATCTCGCAGCCAGTTCCACGACCCCAGCCAGTATGAAACCCACGTCCGGAGACCGGATGCACCGCGCATGAATCAATTACTCATCGAAGCCGGCCACACCGAGCGGCAGTATTGGCGAGATCTTTGGCGCTACCGGGAGTTATTTTACTTCCTCGCTTGGCGCGATCTTCTCGTGCGCTACAAGCAAACCTTCGTGGGAGTGGGCTGGTCGCTCATCCGGCCGCTCCTGACCATGATTGTGCTTACGGTGGTTTTTGGGAAGCTGGGCAAAATGCCTTCCGGAGGGGTGCCTTACCCGCTGCTGGTTCTTTGCGGGATGCTGCCCTGGCAGTTTTTTTCTACCGCGATGGCCGAAAGCGGGAACAGCCTCGTAGTCAACTCCAACCTGATTTCCAAAGTGTATTTTCCGCGACTGGTCATTGTCGTTAGCAGCGTCATCACCAGCTTTGTAGATTTCCTGATCTCCGGATTCTTCCTTGTTGCCTTGATGATATGGTACCGCTACGCGCCTACTGCGGCCGTGTTATTTCTGCCATTGTTTGTGCTATTAGCGTTCGGAGCAACGCTCGGAGTCGGATTGTGGATCGCCGCCCTAATGGTCGAGTATCGTGATTTCCGGTTCATTGTTCCGTTCATCGTCCAGTTTGGTCTTTATATCTCGCCAGTCGGTTTCCAGAGCAGCATTGTTCCAGAGCGCTTTCGCCTCCTTTACGCGCTCAATCCCATGGTGGGAGTCATCGATGGTTTCCGCTGGTGCCTGTTGGGCGCGAGAAGCGGCATTTACTGGCCGGGGCTCGCAATCGCGGTGATTGACGTCATCGTCCTCGTTGCGTCCGGTATCTGGTATTTCAGAAAGACCGAGCAAACCTTTGCCGATGTGATATGAGCGAGGCTGAGACACAAGCCACAGTTCCTGCCATGTCCAATCCTGCCATAATCATCGAAAATCTTGGAAAACGGTACACCATCGGCCATCAACTGGCCAAAGGTGACGGCCTGCGCCATGCCATTGAGGGCGCGATCCGGGAGCCCCTCACGTGGCTTCGGTCCAGCCGGCAAAAAAAGATGCAGCAGGTGGATTTCTGGGCATTAAAGGATGTTTCTTTGCAGATCAAACAGGGTGAAGTCGTTGGCATCATCGGTCGCAACGGTGCGGGAAAGAGCACCCTGTTAAAGATCCTGAGCCGGATTACTGTTCCGACCGAGGGAAGAATCCGCATCGATGGCCGGACCGCCAGTCTTATCGAAGTCGGCACTGGATTTCATCAGGAACTTACTGGACGGGAGAACATCTTTCTGAACGGTGCTATCCTCGGAATGACCCGTGCTGAGATCATCCGTAAATTTGACGAGATCGTCGAGTTCTCAGGAGTCGAAGAGTTTCTCGACACGCCGGTCAAACGCTACTCTTCGGGAATGTATGTCCGCCTAGCTTTTGCGGTGGCAGCTCACCTAGAACCTGAAATCTTAATCGTCGACGAGGTGCTCGCAGTCGGCGACGCTGCTTTCCAAAAGAAGTGTCTCGGAAAGATAGGGAGCTTTGCCCAAAGTGGAAGAACAGTCCTGTTCGTCAGCCATAATATGGAAGCTGTCCGAAGTCTATGCCAAAGGTGCGTCTGGATGAAAGATGGCCGACTACACAAGGACGGACAGGCGGACGAAATTGTGGAAGACTACTTCAACAATATTTCTAGTGAGCAATCGTTTTCTTGCTCGAATCCGAATTACGGGCTGACAATTCAAAAGGTCTTGTTAAGAAACGGCCGAGGGGAGGAAAGCAGTCAGTTTTGTCCCGGTGAGGATTTGGTCGTAGAAATCTCCTACGAAGCCGACAAGCGTATTGCAAGGCCGATTATCACTTTGGGAATCGTCGGAGTTGGCGGTTCTTGCTTTACCGCGAATATGCTTCTCGATGGGCATAGACCAATTTCGTTTGAAAGCGCCGGTAAGATTTCGTGCACTTTCCGTTCCATTCCCTTGTTGCCACAGAGTTACACGGTAAAGATGAGAGTGCAGGGTGCTGATCCGAGTGAAATGATCATTTCATATCAGGATGTGGCCTCCTTTAACGTTGTGGGCGATCTCGCTGAATACGGCTATAGAGGAGAATTCTTGCAATATGCTCGCCACTCGACAGCGGTTGTTGTGCCCTATGAGTGGCAGCTGCCGGACGGCACTACCGCCGTGGTGTCCCTGAGCGCCCGGGCTTCGACGATCTGAGCATGTCTGGCGCAATGCAGCGAATAGCGGTTTACACAACAATTTACCCAGGCGTCGAGATGTACCTGCCGGACTGGTACCGCTCGGTGCGGGCCCAGACGGATCAGGACTTTCAACTCTGGATAGGCCTCGACGGGATTGAGGCCGGCGCAGTCGAGACGGCGATCGGCGCACATTTGGAGGTGGTCTGGGTACCGTCGGAACCCGGCAACACTCCGGCGCGAATCCGGCAACGGTCCCTGGCACAAATCGTGGAAGATTTTGATGCGGTGGTTTTGGTGGATAGTGATGATATCTTGCATCCGAGCCGGGTCGCGGCAGCACGGACAGCCTTGGAGACTTGCGAACTCGCCGCATGTGCTCTACGACTGGTGGATCAATATCGGCAAGATTTGGGGACGATTCTTACGCTACCAGAAGGAGCCGTTCCTGATAACATTTTGCCGCGGAATAATGTGTTTGGCTTTTCCAATTCGGCTTATCGGTCGGAGTTGCTTCGGCGGTGTTTGCCGCTTTCCGCGGGCATCGTCTTGGTTGATTGGTTCCTGGCTACCAAGGCTTGGTTAATGGGGGCGAGGCTGGCTTTCGACCCAATTGTGCGAATGGATTACCGGCAGCACCGGGCAAACATGGCTCCCATTCGCTTTCCTTTCGACGAGAACCAAGTGATCCGCGACACAAAGAAAGTACGGGAACATTATTACCTGCTTCAGGCCTCACCAATGGAGAATGTGCTGCCTGATCGCTGGGCACAGGTAGAAGAGGCCGCCGCCGATGTTCAACTCTTTTCCGAACAGGTGGTTTCGCAGCCGAAAAACCTGGAGAACTACGTTCGTAACCTTAACACCTTGGAGCCGCAGGTTGTCTGGTGGTGGGATGTCGCGCAACCTGCGTTGAAGTGGATGTGGAAGGACTATGCGGGAGTTCGATATGAAGCCAGTAAAAATTAACGGCGTTGCGGTCGGACCGGGATATCCACCTTATATCATCGCGGAAATCGGTTCAAATCATAATGGCGACATGAATCTCTGTCGTCGCTTAATTGATTCAGCCGCAGATTCGGGGGCGCAAGCCGTGAAGTTTCAATCCTGGACCGACAAATCGCTCATCGCGGAAGAAGAGTATGCTCGCAATACGTCCTACTCCGATAAGAAGAAACACTTCGGCTCGTTGCGCGAAATGGTGACCGCCTACCAGTTCACCTCGGAGCAACATGTCGAAGCCGCCGCGCATTGCAGGTCTCGCGGCATCGCGTTCTGCTCGACACCGTTCGCCGTCGAGGAAGCAGACCTGCTTGAGAAGCTTGATGTGCCGTTCTTTAAGATCGCTTCGATGGACATCATTCATCTTTCCCTCTTGAAGTACGTCGCGCGTAAACAGCGCCCTGTGGTCATTTCCACAGGCATGGCTACGTTGGCCGAAATTGAGCGAGCCGTCGAAACAGTGCGTGCTGAAGGCAATGAGCAGATTGTCCTATTGCATTGCGTGTCGATCTACCCTCCCGAATATGACACCATTCATCTGCGCAATATGGCCACTCTGCAGCAAGCCTTCGGTGTGCCGGTAGGCTTTAGCGATCACACATTGGGGACCGCGATTCCACTCGCTGCCATCGCACTTGGCGCCTGCATGATCGAGAAACATTTCACTCTCGATCAGGACATGGAAGGGTGGGATCACATGATCTCCGCCAATCCTGAACAACTCAAGACCATTGTCGAAGAGGGCAGACACATCATTACAGCGCTCGGAGACAGCGAACGAACGGTGAGTGCGGCGGAGGTCGAAAAACGAAAGAAGTTTCGCCGAAGCCTGGTAACCACTCGGCAATTGCCGAGCGGTCATGTGCTTACCGAGTCGGACCTGGACGCGAAGCGGCCCGGCACCGGAATTCGTCCAGACGAAATCGGCTATGTCCTCGGCCGCCGGCTTGCATCCGGCATGATTGCCGATCAAGTCCTCAACTGGAGCCACCTGCAGTAATCGACGGATGGACACTTTGGAATTGCCAGTGATCGTCATCGGGGGACGAGGACACGCCAAGGTTCTGGTCAGTACGCTTCTACTGTGCCGCAGGAGTATTCTCGGGTTCGTTGACTTGAACCCAACAGCCCCTCCATTGCTCGGAGTCAGGTGTCTCGGCAGCGACGCTGCAGTATTGCTTCATGCGCCGGGCGACGTGCGGCTGGTGAATGGTGTAGGCTGCACCGGTTCCACTGCAAGCCGCCGGGCTATTTACGATCGTTTCACCCATGAAGGGTATTACTTCGCGACCGTGATACATCCTTCGGCGATCGTCGCTCCTGAAGTGCACATTGAAGATGGAGTCCAAATTATGGCGGGGGCCATTCTTCAGCCCGGAAGCAGCGTTGGGTCCAATGCCATCGTCAATACCGGCGCCATCATTGATCACGATTGCGTCGTGGGCGCCCACGCGCACATTGCCCCGGGCGCAGTTCTTTCCGGCGCCGTCCATGTCGACTCGGGAGCGCATGTCGGCACAGGGGCATGCATCATTCAAGGAGTGTCCATTGGTGCCGCCAGCGTCGTCGGTGCGGGAGCGGTCGTAATTAAAGATGTGTCCCCCGGCGTCACGGCCGTCGGAGTGCCGGCAAAAACCATTGACAGAAAAAAACTTGCACAAAATCCCCGATAAATAAGTGAGCCAAATGCCGAAAACAGTTTACGTCGTCCATTGCCTTGATACTGAAGGACCGCTCCACGAATCGATCGACGCCACATTCGAGCGTATTCGCGAGGTCTTTCACCTCGAATTTGAACCCAGTGTCGAACTCTTGCGGCGACTCCAGGAAGGCAAGGTAGATTGTGGGGGGGCTGAGGCAGCCATACAAAAGATGACAGCACCACACTTGCTAGCCTACAACGATACCTGGGACAAAATCGACCTGATGTTGCGCGATGCGATGTCCGAGTCGTTTCGAATTCGTATGCGCGATTCCTCGGGTGGCGGCTGGATATACAACTGGTTCTGTGTCGACCACGTCGATTACGATATCAATCCGCGACGGCGAGACATTGGTTATCACAATGTGTTCGACCATTACCAAGCGATCCTTCGTCAAACTGGATCTCCGCAAGACGGGATCCATTTCCATTTCCATCCCCATCCACCGCGCGGGGAAGCTCACCGCTGCGCCACACATTGGTGGGCCTCGTCGAATGCATTATCCCAAGTAATCACTCGCCGAATTATTGACCGTCAGTGGTTTCCGGTAGCGAATCGGCCCGGGTTTCATGTTATTCGTCCCGATAGCCATTGGTTTTTGGAGCAGTTTGTGCCTTTTGATTATTCAAACCAGTCCGTGGTGCCAAACGAAGCCGACCGTGCCCAATTCAATGTTGACGGTGGACGATTGGGAGATTGGCGGCGGGCTCCCAGGAACTGGGCACCTTACCACCCGGCTCCGGACGACTACCAGACCCCGGGCGATTGTCGCCGCTGGATTGGTCGGTGCCTTAATGTCGGCACGCGCTTCCGGCTGCTGGAGGAAAACGATGTTCGCCGAGCCTTTGACGAAGCTCGATCTGGAAAACCTGCAGTTCTCGCGTTCACCAATCATGACTTCCGGGATATCCGGCCGGATGTAGAGCACGTCCGGGAACTATTGGCCGCAGTGGTGCCGGACTATCCGGACGTAAAGTTCAAGTTTGCTGAAGCCATCGATGCAATGCGGGGTGCACTCGAGCTCGCCCCACAATCCCCGTGCGAATTGGATATGTCAGTTCGAAAAATCGGCGAGCGTGAACATTTGCTGGAAGTTCGCACAAACACGCCGTCTTTCGGCCCTCAACCATGGCTGGCTATGCGTACAACCGCTGGCACATATCACTATGACAATTTCGATGTCGAGGAGCCTTTCCACTATTGGCAGTATGTCTTGAACGACGACACTTTTCCGATTCAGGCACTGTCGGCGGTGGGCGCGGCGGTAAACAATGCTTACGGGACAACAACGGTCTGTGTGCTCAATCCCGAGACTGGAAAAATAACACGCAGGGTCTTACGACCGCCGGCTGAATCCTGGCCAGCAGCCGCGTGCTGACTTACTCAGAGGTTTCTTTAACATGAAGGATATTTTCAATTTGGATGGCCGTGTTGCGGTTGTGACCGGTGGAGCTGGTTTGATCGGTTACGCGCTGGCGCAAGGTCTCGCGACCTTTGGAGCGCACACTTTCATCGCTGATATCAATGAAGACGCAGCCGGAAAATGTGCCGCAGAATTGACGGCCAAAGGGCTGCGATGTTCGGCCGTTGCAGTGGACATCTTGGATGTGGCTTCCATCTCGGCCGGTATAGCCAAAATTTTGTCACAGGCTGGCGCGCTCGATGTGTGGGTGAACAGTGCTTACCCGAAGTCCAAAGATTGGGGTCTCCCCTTTGAGAAAGTTTCGATCGAGTCGTGGCGCACCGCCGTGGATAGTCAAATGACCAGCTATTGCTTGTGCTGTCGCGAGGCTGCGGAAGCAATGCGATCCCGAAAACGCGGGTCAATCATCAACCTCGGTTCCACCTATGGAATGGTCGGCCCGGATTTTTCAATTTACGAAGGGACGGCGCTCACCATGCCTGCAGCCTATGCAGCAATTAAAGGCGGTATCATCAATTTTACGCGCTATCTTGCGTCCTACTACGCCAAGGACGGGATTCGGTTCAACTGCATCTCGCCCGGCGGTGTTGAAAACAACCAGGACGCTCCGTTCGTCGAAAAATACGTTCGCAAAACACTGCTCGGAAGGATGGCTAAGCCGGACGATATCGCAGGCGCGGCGGTATTCTTGGCTTCGGATGCTTCCTCCTATGTGACAGGCCACAATCTAGTCGTGGACGGTGGGTGGACGGCGATCTAAAAGCCGAAGGCCGAGTTTTGAATCCAAACCAACATCGACAGGCGGCAGATGGGCCTCTGGTTCGAGGTTCTTCACCGTTCGGAAAACGCCTCTCATTTTGAATGGCAGCTGCCGAAGTCCTATTTCCTGATCAGTCTTGATTTTCTTTCCTACTGCCCAAACCGCAGTTGAAGTAGTTATCACAAGACGTCGCCCCGGCCCGATAACCCATGCTTAAGACAATTACCAAAGAACAGATTGCAAACTTTGTCATTTCAGAGGATTTGACAATTTCCGAGGCTATTTCCCGCTTGGATGCGGCCGGGATTGGCGCGTTGGCTATCTGTTCTGCCGGATACAAACTCCGCGGACTATTGACGGACGGCGACCTGCGCCGCGCCGTGATAAGAGCGAAACCCATGGATGCCCCTTGCAACGCCATCGCAACTAGAAATCCAATCGTTGCGTCTCCATCCACAACGCGGTTGCAAGCTCTTCATTTGATGAACGACCATGACATTGATCATCTTCCCATAGTTGATGAGCAGGGCGTGTTACAGGATTTGTTGCTTCGTCGCGATCTTGTTGTGCACGGTCAAATTGAGGCGGACGCATCCGAGCTGTTGGAGATGGTGACGCTCCTTCCCTCTGCTTCGATCGCGCACGCTGTTGCTCAACTCGATAAAGCCGGGACTGGTGCGTTGGTTCTATGCACCGCTGACCGGAGGCTAATTGGTCTGTTGACCGACGGCGATATTCGCCGCGCGATTCTACGGGGTGTGACTTTGGAGACTCCGTGCGAGAACATCGCTAGTCGAGAGCCGCTGACCGTCAACAGCTCGATGTGCGCAACGGAAGCGCTAGAACTCATGGTGAAAAATGACATCAACCATCTTCCGGTGGTAGATGCCGCAGGCCGCGTGATCAGGTTCTTGCTCCGGAGGTATCTTGCACAACGTGGGGGCACGGCCCTCTCCGCCGTCATCATGGCTGGCGGATATGGGAAGCGGCTGCTCCCCCTCACCGAACAATTGCCTAAGCCGATGCTACCGGTTGGCGACAAACCCCTTCTAGAGCGCACAATCCAGCAGCTGCGGCGCTCGGGAATTCGCGACATCAGTCTGACAACGCACTATCTACCGGAAAGCATTGTTCAATACTTTGGCGATGGTAGTGCTTTTGGCGTCCGACTAACTTACCTTAAGGAAGATTATCCGCTCGGCACCGCGGGCGGGGTGAAATTGATGAAACGGGCCGACGATCCTTTCCTTGTCATCAACGGGGACATCATCACCGGTGTCCCGTTTCAGGAGATGCTCAACTTCCATCGCAAGCACCATGCTTTGCTTACAGTGGGGGTGCGCAAGTATGACGTCGAAGTACCATTTGGCGTCGTAGAATTGGACGAAGTTCGTGTCAACCATATTCGGGAAAAACCTTCGTTCAATTTCTTCATCAATGCGGGCGCTTATCTCCTCGAACCTGAGGCTTGTGATTTCATTCCCTCAGGGCAGCGTTTCGACATGACTGAACTGATACAAACACTGATTGAAGCCGGAAAAGTCGTCGTAAGCTTTCCGATCATGGAGTACTGGCTCGACATAGGACATCACGAAGACTACGCCAAGGCCCAGGAGGACGTTCGCAACGGGGTATTTTGATCCCACAGCTCCCCTCAGTGGTACAGTGCCTCCCTCTCGATCATCTTGTCGCGATATCTCGTGAGGGACGTCGGTCCGATTACAAAGATCAGTTTAATGTTCTAGAACCACCTCTAATTTACCCGTACGGCGATTGCCGATTCGCCTAACTGCGGGCTAATCCATGGAAATCACACTATGAAAATCCTGTTAACCGGCGGCGCCGGTTACATAGGTTCAACGCTCACGCCCTTTCTGCTCGCGGCTGGCCATCAGGTTCGCGTTCTCGACTATCTCGCATATGGCGGCCAGTCTCTCCTTGGCGTATGGGCGCATCCAGGATTTGAATTCATCCGTGGAAATATTCGCGATCGCGAGATTTTGCGAACCGCTGTCGGAGATCGGGACGCAGTCGTTCACTTGGCGGCAATTGTGGGCGATCCAGCTTGCTCCCGCGAACCCGACCTAGCCCGCTCTACCAATCTTGACGCATCGCTAGCCCTCATCGCCGAGAGCCAGAGCGCAGGCGTTGAGCGGTTTATCTTTGCTTCTACATGCAGTAATTACGGAAAAATGAAGAACACCAGTCAATATGTGGACGAGGAATCCGAGCTGAGCCCCGTATCTCTCTACGCTGAGACGAAAGTGGCCGTTGAAACCGCGCTCTTGGAAAGCGGCCGCAGCGAACATTGGTGCCCGACGCCTTTGCGGTTCGCGACAATTTACGGCGTGTCGCCACGCATGCGCTTCGATCTTACAGTCAACGAATTCACTATGGAGATGCTTACGAAGAAGCGTCTCAAGGTATACGGTGAGCAATTCTGGCGCCCCTATGTGCACGTACGCGATGCCGCTCGCGCCATCGACCTCGTTCTGAATTCTTCGCCGGCGCTGGTGGGGGGGCGCGTATTCAATGTGGGCGCAACCGACCAGAATTTCCAAAAGAAGCAATTGGTCGCAATGATTCAGCCCTACACCCCGGATGCCGTAATTGAGTTCGTCTTCAAGGCCGAAGACCCTCGCGATTACCGAGTATCCTTCGCGAGAATTACTGATCAGCTTGGATTCAAGACCACCCGTACAGTGGAGGAGGGTATAGCGGAGATTGCGCACCTGGTTCGTGAGAATGTCGTTGATAATTTCGCAGATCAGAAGTATCGTAACTGACCGCTCCTGAGCAGATACCAAGAGCTCGCCGCTGAAGCTGTCTTTTATCCTGGATCGGGCATCCTGCTCATAATGCAAACATGAGCCAATATGACTGAATTTACGTTCTTCCAAGCTCCGGCAACTGGTGAATCTATCCCATTAATAGAGCCGGAAATTCGCGGCAACGAATGGAAGTATGTCCAGGAGTGTCTCGAAACCGGATGGGTCTCATCGGCCGGGCCTTTTGTAGACCGGTTCGAACACATGGTTGCCCACCAGTGCGGCTGCCGGCGTGCCGTTGCAACGGTGAACGGCACTTCAGCGCTTCATATTGCGCTTCTTGTGGCAGGTGTTCAACCTGATGATGAGGTGCTTGTTTCCACCTTGACGTTTATCGCCCCCGTCAATGCGATTCGGTATGTCGGCGCGTGGCCCGTATTCGTGGATGCGGAACCCGACTATTGGCAGATGGATCCAGTTCGGGTAGTCGAATTTCTGGAAAAAGGATGCCGATGGAGCAATGGAGCGCTTTATAACCAGCGTACAGGCCGGCGCGTGAGCGCCATCGTTCCCGTCCATATCCTTGGTCATCCGGTCGATCTCGACCCCATTTTAACTGCGGCGCAAAAATTCGGCCTGAAGGTCATCGAAGATGCAACAGAGGGCCTTGGCGCAACATATAGGGGGCGCCCGTTGGGTTCGATCGGGGACATTGGCTGCTTGAGTTTCAACGGCAATAAGATCATCACTACCGGCGGCGGTGGCATGCTCGTGACCTCAAACGAAGAATGGGCTGAGAAGGCGAAATACCTGACCACTCAGGCAAAAGACGATCCTATTGAGTATATTCACAAGGAAATTGGCTATAACTATCGACTGACGAACATCCAGGCCGCGATCGGTTGCGCGCAAATGGAGCAATTGGACGCGTATGTTGCTGCCAAGCGGGAAATAGCCGATCGCTACTCCTTGGCGTTACGTAACATTTCGGGCATCGTGCCAATGCGACAGGCGTCATGGGCGAAGAGCACATTTTGGATGTATACCGTGCTGATCAAAGAGGAACGAGTTGGCACCGATTCCCGTCATTTGCTCCAGTCTCTCGCCGCTGCGAAAATTCAATGCCGTCCCCTTTGGCAGCCCATCCACCAATCGCCGGCACACGCCCTAAGCCGCACGGGGGAATTGCCAGTCTCCGAACAATTAAGCAAAGAAGCCTTGAGCCTGCCTTGTTCGGTAGGGCTGTCCAAAGACGCACAACACAAGGTAATAGACCAGGTTTGCCAAGTACTAGACTCTGTCCATAAATGAGATGCCTATGAAAACGTTACTGGATAAAACCGAAATCGCAAGGTGGAAGAAAATCGCCCAACAAGATTTTGATTACCACCAGCGCCAGTTCGCAAAACCATATCGGAGTACTTCCTACTTGGGGGAGTTTATTCGGTCATTGATAGGCCCGACCCAAGGGGAGGCACTTGATATAGCCTGTGGCGCTGGGGCCAACATCTTTCACTTATCTCAAATGATCCCGGGTTTCCATTGGTCTGGGGTGGACATCGCAGGCGAGGTGCTCTTCCCAATCGGCAGTCCATTCTTTAATAGCAAGGGTCTTGAGTTAGACCTTAAGGCCGGAGATTTCTATAAACTTGAGGATTATTTCGGCGGGAAAAAATTCGATTTGGTTCTCGCAATTCACACATTCAGCAGCCTTGAATCCTATGATGCGCTTCTGGATCAATTGCTCTCGGTAACGAGAGGTTGGTTGTTTGCAACCTCGATGTTCACGGACTTCAATGTTGACGTAAACATCGAAGTAAAGGACTATACGTGGCCAGAGGACTGTCCGAATCCTGGTAATTATAATGTCTATAGTCTTTCACGTTTTCGAAAGGCCTGTGAGGCCAAGGGTTGCAAACAGTTTGTAAGCCGTGATTTTGTGATTGACGTTGATCTGCCCCCCCCAGAAAACGGAGGATTAGGTACTTACACACGCAAGCTTGAGGATGGTCAACGCCTTCAGTTTTCAGGTCCAATCTTTCTACCCTGGAAAGTTGTTGGGGTGAGAATGGGCGATTCGCCGGCGACCTCCGCACGTGGCAAGCTTCCAGGCCTCCAAATTGTGAGGCTCGAAAAGCGGCACCCTGCCCGCTAGATCCCGCAAATAGATCTTCAAGAGATTGGCAAGACCATGAATAAAAAGATTGACAACTTCGCTCAAGGTGACCGGATTAACCAACGGTTTCATGAACTCGTTCCCGGAGCCAGTCATACATACAGCAAAGGCGAGGACCAGTTCCCTTCACGATCACCCAAGATCGTGGTTCGCGCCCAAGGGGCTTATTGTTGGGACATCGATGGCAACCGTTATCTGGATTGGGCTATGGGAAACCGTGTGATCGTTTTGGGCCACTGTTACCCTGCAGTCAACGACGCCGTGAAACGCCAAATTGACATTGGAGTCAATTTCACCCGCCCCGGGATTTTGGAATATGAATTGGCCGAATATCTGGTGGACCTTTTGCCTGTGGCCGAGATGGTCAAGTTTGGTAAGAATGGTTCGGACGTGACTTCTGCCGCAATCAAACTATCTCGTGCATATACTGGCAGGAAATACGTAGCCTGTTGCGCCGACCATCCATTCTTTAGCATCAACGATTGGTTCGTCGGGACGACGCCAATGAATACAGGAGTTCCGGAAGAGATTTCGAGACTTACCCTGAAATTTCCTTACAACGACATCCCGGCCCTGGAAAGGCTTTTCGCAGAGTTTCCAGGTCAAATTGCGGCGATAATCCTGGAGCCGCTAAAGAACGATGAGCCCAAAGGCGATTATTTGCGACAACTACGTGAACTTACACGCCGAGAGGGAACCGTCCTCATCTTCGACGAAATGATTAGTGGTGTGAAGTTCGATATCCGAGGAGCTCACCACTTACGAGGCGTATATCCCGACCTAGCTTGCTTCGGCAAAGCGTATGCCAATGGATACTCATTTTCTCTGCTGGCGGGCAAACGGGAGCTTATGGAGCTGGGCGGATTGAAACATGACAAACGCCGAGTCTTTCTACTTTCGCAGACACACAGTTCAGAGACGGTCGGCTTGGCGGCATGCAAAGCGACCTTGGAGGAATGTCTTCGTGTTGATATAAGCCGACACATCTGGTCCCTGGGCAAGAAACTGGTTGATGGGTTTCGTGCTCTGGCCAGTGCTGAAGGAGTTGCAGATTATGTACGAATCATTGGCTTCGATTGCAACCCGCAGATCGTTTGCACCCGTCCCGACGGCACGCCCTGGCCGGAACTTAACACATCTTTTCACGAGGAATTGATCTCTTGGGGAGTGCTAATGCCCTGGATCACCATCACCTACTCGCATGGACAAGCAGAATTGGATCAAACCTTCGAGGGGCTGCAGATGGCCATGCGAAAGATCTCAGGTGTTGTTGCCACAGGGCGCGTACGCGAATCGTTCGAAGGTGATCCAACAAAACCCGTTTTTCGATCATTTAACCAGTGCCTACAAAGCCGCTGTGCACGACTTCACCGGGATTCGCCTCCACTGCAATGCTGTATCGATTAACGTGTCATTTTGTTTTTTGGCCGATTTGCACGTCCCAACTCACGCATCGAACAGTTAGACACTAGCGAGGGTAGTAATTCATTCTTATGAAGATCGGTGCATTAGTGCCTGTGCGTTTATCGTCGCAGCGTATGCCCGGCAAAGCGTTGATGCCGATAATGGGCAGACCCGCGATCTTACATCTATTGGACCGGTTATTTGCGTCACGGTATCTGAGGCCGCGCGACGTGATTCTATGCACAACCAATGACAAGAGCGATGATCCTTTAACATCGGTCGCTGAATCAGTTGGGGCGCGGGTTTTTCGAGGCAGCTGCGACAACATCATTGATCGTTTCAATTCCGCCGTTGCTGAATTTGAATTCGACGCGTTGATACAGGCCGACGGAGACGACCCCTGTAGCGATACGATGTACATGGATCTGTGCATGGATCGTCTTTTGGCGGAGCCCGAACTCGACATCGTTCTCACCGAGGGCCTTCCATTGGGCCTCGGGTCAAAGGCAATACGGGCATCTGCCGTTCGCACAGTTTGGAGAAATCATCTCACGCACCAGAATGACACTGGCTTTATCTATTATTTTACTCGGACGGGCTTGTGCAGAGCAGCTAGCATCAAGCCATTAAGGCCTGAACACGTGCATGAAACGGCGCGCCTCACCCTTGACTATCCTGAAGATTTGGCATTTTTCGAAGCTCTATTCATGGAGTTGTATAAGGAAAGTGCCGTTTTTGGGATTGACCAGATTGTTTCGTTGCTGCGTCGTCGACCAGACCTGCTTGGGATAAATTCGATGGTGAATGAAGAGTATTGGAAGCGGACCCATCAACTGGCGCAGTTGGAGTACCGAATGGATGGGAAGGTTCTTAAAGTAGGAGATCTTAAAGTAGGAGATCAATGATGCGAATTGGCATTATAGGTTTGGGATCAATGGGAAAGCGGCGTGCCCGAGATCTCTTGGCCCTGAGGTGCGAAGTGATCCTGTTCGACACCCGCTCCGATCGAACTGCGGAATCACATAAAATATTCAATGCTCCCGTCGTGTCTAGCTTCGAAACTTTATTAGACAAGAAACTAGATGCGCTTGTGATTTCGGTCCCTCCTGACCAGCACCTCGAGTATTACGAGCGCAGTTTTGAGGCTAGGGTGCCATTCTTCAGCGAGATGAACGTGTTGACGCCTGAAGCGGCATGGTTCGCCTCCAAGGAGGCTGAAGCCGGCGTCCGCAGTTATCCGTCGGGTACTTGGCAATTCTATCCGCTCTTTGGGATGCTGCGGGAACAACTGAACGAATTGGGCTCCAATCACATCAACACTGTCCACTACCACTATGGGGGTTACTTGCCATTTTGGCATCCGTGGGAACCCTACAGCGAGTTCTATGCAGGAAGTAGGCGTTCTGTTTGCGCCGCAAGAGAGATGGTTCCTTTTGAGCTGGAATGGTTCCGCTGGGTCTTTGGACGGATAAAGTCGGTCTCCTGTACCTATGGGCGTAACGCCGAATGGGTAACGGATATTGATGATACCTACGTCTTGATGTTGCAATTCGAGTCTGGCCTCTTCGGAACCATGATCATTGAGTTACACCAAACCGCCCCCTTCAGAATGGCCCGCATCGCATGCCGAAAGAACAGCTTTACGCTCGATATGGCTGCCCACGAGCTGCGCCGTTTCGATTTGGAAACGGACACATGGAAGGTGATGAAGCCCCCAGGTCTACGTTCGCTTGGATCCTTTAACTTCGAACAAGTTTATTTTGACGAAATGCGTGCATTCACAGATGCCCTCTCGGGTCTTGCGCCGTACCCCAAGACTTGGTCCGAGGATCGCCACTTGTCCGATGTGTTGGTCGCTGCTGAGGAAAGCTGGAAAAGGCGCAGATGGGTTAATATCAGTGACGTGGAGAAGACATACGACGGCCGCTCGTGGGTCCAGGATCAGTCCATCTTAGGAAAATGAGTTCAACAAAAGTGACCGAATCCATGAACGAACATCTTAGCTGTGAGGAATTGCGTGGTTGAACGCATCCTAATAGAAACCGGCTTAGGGAAGGGTGTCACAGAATACGGCAATACGGGCGATATCTCGATGCTGCAAGTGGCTGTAAATCGATTACACGATTTATTTCCTAACGCTCGCATTGAGGTGCTCACTGATTCAGCCGAGAATTTAGCCCGGTTCTGTCCAGCGGCAAGGCCATTGGACAATCGCGGAAGGGCGCTATGGTTCGCAAACGGTGTTTTGCTGGGAAGATACACCGATTTAGCGCCCAGATGGTTTGTGAACCTGCTGACGAGATTCAAGAGAACCGTTAGATCGCGATGTCCGACATCTTCTAAGGGCGCTTCGTGACTCGGAGGCTCCAACGTCGGGACCGGCCGACAGACGCCGAAGCCGTCAAGGCCTTTACACGTGCGTTGCAGAATGCAGACCTGTTGCTAATTTGTGGCGCAGGCGGCTTTTATGATGGTTGCCAAGGGTGGAACTTGGATATTTTGGACTTGCTCGAGGCGGCCATTCAAAGAGACGTTCCTGTCGTCATGCTTGGTCAAGGTTTCGGACCTCTTAGTGACCCCTTCGTTCTAAAGCGGGCCGCAAAGGTCCTTCCGCTGGTCAATTTTATAACGTTAAGAGGAGGTCGAGGATCACTTGCTATCCTCCGGTCCCTGGGTGTTCCTGAATCGAAAGTACAGACCACGGGAGATGAAGCTCTGGAGTTGGCGTACGAGGCGAGATCCGATGAGGCCGGCCAAAGCCTGGGAATCAACTTGCGCTTTGCCGGGTCAGCAAGCACCGATGATGATGATATTTAAAGTATTAGGCCGGTTCTGCAAGAATTTGCCCGGCAGCATCGTATCCCCATAACTCCCCTCCCCATTGCAATGCACAAATACTCCAGAGATGACCTGACCATTAAGCAGCTTCTGATCGGATTTGATGACCAGTCTGACGGAGGGAGAACGCTTGATACACCTCTGAAAGTGATCAAGCAGGCGGCACTCTGTCGGGTGGTCGTTACAGGCGCCTATCATGCGGCCGTGTTCGCGCTCGCACAAGGGATTCCCGTGGTCGGTCTCGCGAAATCTGCCTATTTCTCGAACAAATTTTTGGGCTTGGAAGATCAGTTCGGCGAAGGCTGTCAGACTGTTTTCTTGAACGAGCCGGCTTTGCCTCAAAGACTCCATAGCGCTATCGAAAGAGCTTGGCAAAACGCGGATAGACTCCGCGAGCCACTACAGGCAGCGGCGCGAAGACAAATCAACTTAAGCCGAAGGTCATACGGGTGGCTTAAGGATCTGGCAGCAGGCCGCACGGAAACGATTTCTGGTCATGCAGCTATCTGAGCGGTGTGCGTCGTAACCTATTCATGGGGCATTTCAACATATTATCGTAATCTAGCCCACGTGCTAATGGGTTGCAGTAACAGGCCTCAACAATGAAGCAAGTCACGACGAAACCAAACCTATTCGTCGTTGACACGCCGTATCAGTTGCTCAACGCAATTGAGGCAGTACATTCACTTCAACTGACGAACAACCATCTGGTTGTGATAAGGCCTACAAATCTCTATAACGACCGGTTCATGCCCCTAATAAAAGTGAGCGATTGGGTTACAGTGAGTTTTCCATCCCTCTTCATCTATGGGAGACCCCGGGTGGACCAATTACTGGGCCGTATCGGTGGCCGATGGTATTATCGCTACGTCCATTTTCAGCGGATGCGCACAATGGCTAAATTGGCAGCACGACTGCGCGATGTCGATAAATTATTCCTCGGCCATTATTACGCTGAAGAAAAGCGCTTTCATGAGGCACATTGCAAACACCATCAAACACAACACGCTATACCTCTTGGATGATGGAACCGATACGATCTTAATCAATGACCGGAGGCACAAGACCGACAGCAGTGACCGCAAGGCGCCAACCAAAACCGGTGCCTCCTGGACATCCGTCGCCAAGACAATAAAAACGCATCTTCGCACAAAGTACTGGCATTGGTATCTCGCGGAGGCGCCGCGTGTCACTTTCTTTACAATTTACGATCTAGATGTGCGCAAAGGTGATCGGCTGATTCGAAACAACTATAGCTATCTACGAAACGTGGTGCCGCTCCGACACACCCACATGCCTGACACCGTCATCTTTCTTGGTCAATGCATAGCTGAAGGTTACTTTGAGATAGACGTCCATTTCGCTTTCCTCTCCAAGATCAGGAAATACTTTGCTAAAGAAAAGATCATTTATGTGGCGCACCCACGCGAGAGCGCTTCATGCATTGCTCGCATTAGGGAGCAGCTACATTGCGAGTTATGGCCTTCCTCCAGTATCATCGAGTATGATCTCATCGTTCAAGGGGTCAAACCGAAAGTTGTGGCCGGATTCGTGAGTTCAGCCCTAATCACGTTAGCACATCTAATGGAGCCGGATGTTGAGATCGTCTGCTTCCACGTAGCTCCGGAGTCATGGATGCGCTGGAGAGACGATGCAGCTGGGGTTTATGACTATCTCAAGACAAAGGCACAGCAGAGAGTGACTATAGTACCGCTCTCTATGCGAGAGAATGAATGCGGATCGCCTTTGCCATCAGATTAACACTCCATGACAGCTCAATTTGAACTCAAGGCTTATCAGGAGCGGACCCGCAGAGAACCAAGTCGAGGGATGCAGTTGTCAAGAACAGGGGTTCCGGACGTGAGAGTCGCTGAACCGAAGGTGACTGTCATCATTCCAAATTGGAATGGCATGGATCACATCCAAGGATGTTTGGAGTCGTTGCTGAAAGTTGATTACCACAACGTTGATGTAATTGTTGTCGATAATAATTCTGAGGACGGCTCGCCTAAAGCTATAGCTGAAATGTTTCCGAAAGTGCAGATCATGCGCAATTCGGAAAACTTGGGTTTTGCTGAAGGCTGCAACGTGGGAATAAGACAGGCGATGAAAAGCGGGTCGGCCTATGTGTGGCTCCTTAACAACGACACGCTCGTTGATCGACAGTCGCTGACGTTTTTGGTTCGAGCTGCCGAGAAAGACAACGGTATAGGAATGACCGGTAGCAAAATATATGAGTACGACGATCCAAATATAATCCGCTGCGCAGGAATGACAATTAACTGGTTTCGAGGCGAGACCGATCTTATCGGCTGGCATCAGCGTGATGAGGGGCAGTTCAACAACTACAGCGATGTCGAAGGACTCGAAGGTTGCTCCTTGTTGATAAGTAGGAGGGTGTGTGAAGAAGTTGGTCTAATGGATAAGGATTATTTTGTGTACGGCGAGGAGATTGATTGGTGTGTACGCGCTAGACAGAGGGGTTTTCGCTGCACTTTTGTCCCCGAATCGATCGTCTTTCATAAAGGAGGCGCCTCGTCGGGTGAAGCGTATCACCCAACATTGTCTTATTACAGTACACGGAACATGCTACGAACAATAAGCAAAAGCTTTTCTTTTCCAATGAGAGAGATCTATTTATTTACTGCAATAGTGTGCAAAGTATGGAAGCGAAGAAGAGATATTGTCAAAGCCTCCCTTGTTAAAGTGTGTGGAAGTGAGGCCTACGAATTCGATGCGTCGACACTTCTTGGAGTTATGGATTTTATGTTAAACAGGAAGGGCGTAAAGGATCGAAGTGCAATAATGTCATTCCAGCATCGTAAGAATAGCGTCCCGCGTAGTTGAAGAGGCAAGCGACCGTTCGGTCGATGATACTAGAGCGTGTTATTGCGAGTCCAAGAAGAGCCAGCTGTAAGTAGGATCAATAAAGACGAAGGGTAGCACCGTAGTGCGGATCGATGGAAATCAGCGTCATTCTATGCACGTACAATCGCTGCCAGGATTTGGCAAAGACGCTCGAGAGTCTTGCATCATCTAGGTTCGCTGGTCCCGTCGAATGGGAAATTCTGGTCGTGGACAACAATTCAAGCGATCAGACGCGGAATGTGGTGGAAGACTTCTCCCGCCGCTATCCCTCGCGTTTTGTTTACTTGTTCGAACCCATGCAAGGGAAGTCTCATGCGCTCAACGCTGGCATTCGAAGGGCTCGAGGCGACGTGGTGGCCTTCACTGACGACGACGTAACCGTCGAACCCACCTGGCTGGAGAACCTGACCGTTGGATTGCGCAAGGGCCAATGCGCCGGGGTAGGGGGACGCGTTCTTCCCGACCGCAGCTTCTCCCCGCCGTGCTGGCTGTCAGTAGACGGCCGATATGCTCTTGCCCCGCTCGCAATCTTCGACCGCGGCCTGGAAGCGATCGAGTTAACGGAGGCGCCCTTCGGTAACAACATGGCCTTTCGCAAAGAGGTCTTCTCGAAGCACGGCAACTTCCGAATCGACCTAGGGCCTCAGCCGGGCAGCGGAAATCCGCAAAAAAGTGAGGACGCCGAGTTTGGTCAGCGGTTACTCGCGGCGGGAGAGCGGTTGCATTATGAACCATCTGCTGTCCTCTACCACGGTGTACCACCGAACCGCATCAAAAAGAAGTATTTCTTGGGCTGGTGGTTTGATAAAGCGCGCTCAGATATCCGAGCCTTCGGGATTCCCCACGATACGCGGTGGTTCGTCGCTGGGATTCCGCTCTATCTGTTCCGCAGGCTTTTGAGGTGGACGTTTCAATGGATGGTTAGTGTGAGACCGTCGCAACGTTTTTCCTGCAAACTTAAAGTCTGGGGCCTGGCTGGGACGATTCTGGAATGTTACCGCCGGTCGACCTTGACGAGGCGCGTTTCCGCTCATTAGCGGATGTTTACGGGGCGAACTGATCTACCAGCTTGGCTTGACGAAACGTGCGAGCGGTTTTTTGCGGAAGCTTCTGGAGAAGGCGTCAGGCGCGTGAGGTAAGAAACGGCGCGAAGTCTGAGTCTTGTCGAGTCGCAGCCCAGTGGCCAACCAGATGATTCGCCTACGGGGAACGGTGGCGGCTTACTCGACTTGCATAATCACGCCCGCTGCCTTCAGTTCCGCCACGATCGGGAGAAGGCTCCAGAACGAGACTCCAATCAGATCGGCAACACTGACTAGGTCGTTGCTGCCGTCGGCATAGGCGAGAAAATTCATCATCGTTTTCACGCCATCGTTGGAGCCTTTGTGGCTCAGGGTAGGAAAGAGTCCGCGCTTACCCAGGCAAGGTTCACCGAAGCAAGTCACCTTATAACGGAAATTTCCCTCCAAAGCCTCCACACAACGGCGAACCATCTCATATCCACCTGCCAAACCACGCGGTGTCGTCAATTCGAGATTGTCGAGCGAGGTGTGATATTCGGGATAGCAATCGTACTTGCTGCGGCACAGTGTGACCAGAGGGAGATCCACTCCAGGGCTGCAGTATTGGCGCTCGTCACTGCCGCGATCGAGATAGGAAAACGTTATGAAGTTGGGGGACATGGATCTCAAGACATGGCGCGCGACTCTGTCGGCCAAAGTGTTCGCGTAACGAGAACTCACATAAGAAAATGCGCGTTCGTCTCCCACGCAGGAGACGTTGAAGCCCGCGACCACATTTTTCCGGAGATAGTCCAAATGGCGGCTGAGATACGTGATGGAGCCAATCGTCTCAGGAATGAAAACAATCCGGTAGGTGTAAAAACGCGGCTGGGATTGAATCCACCGGCACACGAAGGTGGTCACTACCGGGCCAGATAATTCATTGTTCGCCATTGAGGGATGGCAAACATAAGTAGACAGAAAGACTTCTTTCGCGGTGGCGCCAGGAATGATGCACTCGCCGTATGTGAGCGAGCCGTCTTTCAGTTCGCTGTCGATGCGGACGTGATAGACATCCGGCTTGAGCTGCAGGCGCTGGCGATGCGTCAAGCAGAATCCCCATCGCTCCTTGTAATACGAGGTCACATATGGAATGGCATCCGGCTGGTCAGGCAGGCTGAAGAGGTGCTCGTTAAGTTCAGGCAGGTTCATCCGCCGATCGATTGGAGTGGAGTACCCGACGACGTGCAGATTGTTGAGCTGAAAATCGACGATGCGGCGGCCGGATGAGTCGGCGATAAACGCATCGCGGATCGTCCACTCGCGCGGAACTATCCAGTCAAAGACTGGCGTGCCCGTGGGCACTTCGTGAATCTGGATCGGGATCGACTCCTGCAAGATGCGAAGGGTTTCGCGCACGCCTGGACCAGTGAGGCTTCGGCAGATGGGAAAAAGCCGCGTGGCCAGCTCGTGGATGCTCTGCCCAACGTCTGGATCTTTCGAGGAAAGAATCCCGGGTCCGTTGACAACTGTATCCATAGTTACGGTGTTGCTCCCTTAACAGCTTCGAGCACAAAGGCAGAGCAGCTTACTGACCGCGGATTGATTCATGAGTCCCGATTGTAGCTGATCTAAGACTAAGGTGAAACCTTTCCGCGGATGCGGAAAAATTCGTATCGGCTGCAACGCGACTGGAACCCTCCGATTGGAACCTCGAAAATGATTGATTGTTTGATGCAGTACTATCGCTGTCCTGAAGGGTTCGGTCGATTCTTGCCCAAGGGGCCCTTGGATTCCACCAGCGGTTATTTCCAATTTGGACCGGGGACCACCTGCTACGGTAGTTATTGTGGGTATCAAACTGCACATTCTCCTACTGATCCGCTTCACGACGCGCTTCGCGACGTTGTCATCGAAGACGGAACGGCCTATTTGGCGTTTGATCCATCGGAGGTAGTCGAGAATCTTCGCAATGAGGTATATGTGGGCGACTGGCGGCACGGCTCGTCATCGGTCTTAGCAAGAATGTACTATTCTGTGCGTCCTGCTCTTGGAGTCGGTGTGCGAAGGTATCTGCAACGATTTTATCTGCGGGGCTGGGAAAAGAAACACTTCCCGCGGTGGCCGCTCGATTGTTCAGTGGACAACCTTCTTGAGCAGTTATTGTTGTTGTCACTACGAGCAAGTGGCGTCGAGCGAATTCCATTGATTTGGTTCTGGCCTGAGGGTGCTTCCAGTTGCGCTATTATGACCCACGACGTCGAAACGAAGGTGGGCAGGGATTTCTGCCCAACGCTGATGGATATCGATGAGTCGTTCGGGATGAAGGCATCATTTCAAGTCATTCCGGAGGATCGTTATAACGTTAGCCCGGAATACCTCCAGTCTATCCGTCAGCGTGGGTTTGAAGTGGTTGTGCATGACCTGAACCACGATGGTCACCTGTACAGCGGCCGGGAGCAATTCCTGAAACGTGCTGCCAAGATCAATTCTTATGGTAAGGAGTATGCAGCTGATGGCTTCCGCGCCGGGGTCTTGTACCGCAAACAGCTCTGGTATGACGTGTTGAAATTCTCTTACGACATGTCAGTTCCAAATGTCGCGCGCCTAGATCCCCAGCATGGTGGCTGCTGTACGGTGATGCCGTTTTTCTTGGGGGAGATTCTGGAACTTCCCGTGACTACTATCCAGGACTACACGCTATTTAATATCCTCAATGATTACTCGATCGACATCTGGAAACAGCAAATTGGAATCATCATGGGAAAGCACGGCTTCATGAACTTCATTGTGCATCCGGATTACATCATGAAGCCGAGGGAGCGGGGCGTTTACGAAGCATTGCTGGATCATTTGGACGGCTTGAGAGATGAAAAGAGTTTGTGGATCACAACCCCCGGTGAAGTAAACCGTTGGTGGAGACAGCGAGCAGAAATGAGATTGGTCAAGAACTTTTACGGGTGGGAGATCGAAGGCTTGGGCAAAGAGCGAGCCCGTATAGCCTTCGCGAGTGAAAACCATGGCCGTCTTGTTTTCACTTTGGAAAACAGCGGCAAGACAGATCTCACTTTGCCAGCTGACTGGGTCGAAGGCAAAGAGCGCGGATGAAAAGTACGTTGGCGGATTGCAATGTGACGATCATCGGAGCCGGTCCATATGGCTTGTCCGCGGCTGCTTACCTGCGGGCGGCTAGCATAGAAACTCGCGTATTCGGCGAACCCATGTCATTTTGGGAAAAGCAGATGCCGGCGGGCATGTGCCTCCGATCAAACTGGGGAGCTTCGCACATCGCAGATCCAAGGCAAGAGCTGACGCTGGACGAGTATTGTCGTCAAAACGGAAATCATATATCGAAGCCAATTCCGCTTCAGCGGTTCGTGGGTTACGGTCTATGGTATCAACGCCAGGCGGTTCCAGATGTTGACCGAAGGCGCATCCGCAGTGTTGAAACCGGCGCACGCGGATTCAAGATAACCGTAGCAGAAGGGGAGTCGTTCATATCGAGGCGCGTGATAGTAGCGACGGGAATCAGCGATTTCGTCAGCCGCCCTCCGGAGTTTGACCGCACATCCGCTGCGTTGGCGTCTCACTCGAGCGACCACAACGATCTCACCAAGTTCAGAGGCCAGCGTGTAGCCGTCATCGGCGCGGGACAGAGCGCTCTTGAATCGGCAGCTCTGTTCAAGGAAGCAGGCATCGACGTCGAGGTGATCGCACGCCAAACAGTTCTCAACTGGGTTGGGTTGCACCCTCGCCTGCATCATCTAGGGGCAATTTCCAAGCTTCTGTATTCTTCGCGCGACGTCGGTCCGGCCGGCATCAGCCGTCTGGTCGCAGCGCCGCACGTATTCCGTAGATTCCCCCGGTGGATCCAGAACCGAACGGCCTACCGGGCAATTCGGCCGGCGGTAGCGGGCTGGCTTCGGCCTCGATTGACGGACGTTCGAGTAACGCTTGGGCGCAAGGTGGTGTCAGCCGTCGAAACGGGTAGTCAGCTCAGCCTGAAACTTGACGACGGTACAGGACGACGTGTCGATCATGCGCTTCTTGCGACTGGCTTCCGTGTGGATATCTCGCGCTACCCATTCTTGTCCCCGTCATTGTTGAAACAGCTCAAGAATATAGACGGCTACCCTCTGCTCAAGCGCGGTCTAGAGAGCTCGATTCCGGGACTGCACTTCCTCGGCAAGCCTGCGGCGTGGAGTTTCGGACCGCTCGTCGGATTTGTTTCTGGTACTGAGTTTGCCGCCAACGAATTAGTGCATTCCATCACTAGCAAGAACTGACTGGAAACCTGATCCCATGAGTGCCTTAGTCGAGCCCCTTCCCGATTCTGCCATTGCAGTTGCTGCCGAACCGATCATTGGAGCGCTGGTCGTGGGCGGTGACTACCAGGGCCTGGGTATCGTCCGCAGCCTCGGACGTCGCGGGGTGCCCGTCTGCGTTGTGGACGACGAAATGTCGATCTCCCGTTTTTCAAAATACTGCTCACATTTTGTGAGGGTGCCGGACTTGCGAACTGAGCGGAAAGCGGTCGATGCATTGATCGAGGTCGGAGAGCGCTTGGGCTTGCAGGGATGGGTCCTGTATCCGACCCGGGAGGAGCTAGTGGCCGCTTTCTCCCGCAACCGTCCTCAACTGACTAGCCTATTTCGCGTACCAACGCCCGTGTGGAACAGCGTGCAGTGGGCTTGGGACAAACGCAACACATACCGGCTAGCGCGCGAACTCGGCATTCCGACGCCGGCCACGCACTATCCTGAGAATATTGATCAACTGGCCGCACTCGATGGTCTTACTCCGCCCTTTGCGATCAAGCCCGCGATTAAAGAGCACTTTGTTTATGCCACCGGGGCAAAGGCCTGGCGCGCCAACACCCATGCAGAGTTGAAAACCCTGTTTCAGAAGGCGTCAAAACTAGTGGGCTCGGGTGAAGTCATGGTGCAGGAGTTGATTCCTGGCGGAGGGACACAGCAATTCTCCTACTGCGCGTTTTTTCGAAATGGCGAGGCAGTGGGCAAAATGGTTGCGCGACGCCGGCGCCAGCACCCGCTTCAATTCGGAAGATCTAGTACTTACGTCGAGACCGTTGATGTTCCAATCCTGGAAGAATCGTCCGAACGTTTTTTGCGGGCAAGCAACTATTACGGGCTCGTTGAACTGGAGTACAAACTCGACCCTCGAGACGGTCAATACAAACTACTCGACTTCAATGCCCGCACCTGGGGATACCACAGCCTCGGCCCCCGTGCGGGAGTTGACTTCTGCTACATGCTTTATGCAGACCAGGTTGGTTTGCCGGTTCCAACCTGCAAAGGCGAATCGGGAATTGGGTGGGTCCGCATGACGACGGATCTCCCTGCGGCATTTGTTTCGATAATCTCGGGAGACACCGATTTGAAAGGCTACGTGCGCTCCCTGAGAAATTCCAATGTGGAGGCGGTTTTCAGCCATGATGATCCAGTCCCGGGCTTCGCTGAAGTCCTTTTAGTTCCTTATCTTGCACTGAAGAGGGGTTTTTGAGCGAACTTCCTGGTAATCGACACCACTAAACTCACGCAGGGAGGTAGGAACTCCGATATCGGCCATTGGTAAGCAGGGAACCCGTCTGGGGCCTTAGCGGCCGTGCACCCTTTCGTGGCATGCCGTACACAGTGTAATCAAGTTTTCCTCTGCGTCGGCTCCCGAATGGCTGCGGAACTCCCTGTGGTGCACCTCGAGATTCGCCATTGTGCCACAGGATTGACACCGCCAGTCGTCGCGACGCAGAACCTGCCGACGCAGACTCTCGTACGACAAGGGATCTAGCCGCAAAGGAACGGTTTTTGTGCGAGTCACTCTCAGGAAACTTTCTCAGGCAGGTTTTCGAGGAAAGCCTGTTGATGTTCGACGGGCAAGAACCTGTAGTAACGCGAAATCGAGGTGAGCAATATTTCCGGGTTGCCACTGTCCAGGTGGGCGCCCGCAAGGAAGTCAGCGCAGATCATCTCGAGGCAGTACCCGCGCGATTTGTCCGTGCCCAACATCAGAGCCGCCGTTTCGATCGCCTGCTCGATCACTGGAATCTGGCTCTTGTAGACCTTGAAGTAGATCAGTCCCGACGATTCCTCTTCTTTTCCCGTCAGTTCCTTCTCCACCTCCCGCCTGAAGTTTTCCCTGGGCATTGAGCGTGCTTTGTGCACCCAGGGTGCACAATCGAAGTCCTGACCGTCCCGGCGCGCCACCTTCGCCAACTCTCTCCCTTTCGTCCAGCCGATTTCTTTGAGATCCTTCCTCGCTTGCGGCGGCAGGTGCTCGTGGATGGACATCAGGTAGTACGCCTTCCTTCTCGATTCCGGAAACCGCCTCGCCAGGAACTCGTCAAACGACTTCAGATTCTCCAGCCTCCAGTACTGTCCCGCACGCACTTCACACAGATACCTACCCAGATCCACAAAACGGGTATCGCGCTCTGCTTCCTTCTGCTTTTCCCACGCCAGGATCTCGTCGATCTTGGTGAGGACAAACAGTGCTCGTTTGCGGTTGAGCTTTGGCGACATCGGCGGATACCTAGTAAACAAGTTCGTCAAACAGACCAAGGTCGACTCCTGGCTTGCGCACAAGGGCGGCTTCAACCATGCCACGCCTATCGAGACAAAGCCCAATAAAGGGGCAGGTTGTGCACGGATTCTGTGGAAAGCGGATGCCGCTATGCGGCAGGAAGAGTCCCGACTCGATCCGTCGGACGGTGTCCTCAACCAAGGCTGCGAACTCCTGCCGCTGCTCGTCGGAGATGGTGGCGCGGAGGTACTGAACTTCAACCAGGCGCTTGCGGACAAAAACGACCTGGGCAACTTCGTCGATGCCGGTCATCCAGGAATAGCAGACGAGTTGCGGATCCAGCGCGCAAATGCCGGCCGGTTCTTCTGGGTAACGCGCGGATGTAGTCTTCCACTCCAACAAACAGGGTGTGCCGTCGAGTTCGCCAATGGCGTCGACGTAAGCTACAAAATTGTTCCCGGAACCGAGTGTCTTGTTGAACTGAATCTGCTGGGCGGAACCCGGCCGCACAATTTGAACGCGGCCGTCCTGCGCGAAACGCTCGAGCAGCTGGATGCCCTGTTGCAGCATCCGGTCCCAGGTGTCGTTGCCCGAGTAGGTGAGGCCCGTGTCCTCGCACACGCTCCATTGTTCAAACAGCGCAGCGGCCGGATCCTCATGGCGGAAAAGGGCGGCCACGGCCTGTTCGAAGGCACGGCCGAAGAGCATGGCGGCGCGCTTGTCTTTCTCTTGCCAACCATCAAGGTAGCGGTGCCGGTAGCGGCGCGGGCAGCTGATGTACTGGCTGATCTGAGTGTAGGAGTAGGTCATCGGGTGGCCTCATCCGTGTTCGTGCGCGAAGCACTCGAAACCGGGGATGGGGACAGTTCTTCCCACTGGCTTGCCGGGGCAAAGCCGTCGAGGTTGATGAGCGAAATACCGTTGATGACGGTGTGGCTGATCTTGACGACGCCGCGCAATCCGGGCAAAGCCTTCTCATCGACCTGTTCGTGGGCCAGGAGTTCCGGGTCATAAAGAAAGTCCCGCAAAAACCAGCCCAGTTTCCACATCGCCTTCTGGGTGCAGTAAAGACGACCCACGATGGGCTGCCCCGCAAGAGTACGGGGCTCAAGAATGGAGAGGCGGAGGACGTAGAACGGTTTGTGGGCATGCCAGCGGAACTGGGCGCCATCGACCCGCACGAGGAAGATGCCGTCGGGAACCTCCGGACGAGAATCGCGGGCTATTTCGGCTATGCCAGGGACTTGGCGTTTCATGCGACCACCTCCTGCTTCGGACGTTCGTAGCTGTTGAGCTGGCAGACGAGCGCGTTGCGGTCCTTCTCGGCCCAGTCGGCGAGTTGCTGGACGAAGTTCTCGACCTGGTCGCGGTTGGCATCTCTGAGCGTTTTTGTGCCGCAGAAGTCGACGGCGTAGGCCTTTACAAGTTCGGGATCGAGCTTGTGCTGGCGGATAATCTGGCACAGACGGTCGCGAACTTTCGGGCCACCGCCGTTCCCATTGCCATTCGTGTTCTGGGGAGGGACTTTCTCAACCGGATTCGAAATTGTTCCGATTTCCTCGACCGAGCAGAGGCCGATGCCGTAGGCCTTGCGCAAGGCGCGATTGACGGCACGAGTCTCGGCTACGCGCATTTCGGCTCCGCGCACAAGAGAGGAGACATTGGACGGATCTGCGTCGCCGTAGCCGACAAAGCCCGAGGAACCCTTGGAAGGGAAGACCGTTGCCTTTAGGACGAACCGATTTGCCGCCGAATCACAGAGTGCGTCGACTGCTTCGACGTGGATGCCGGTGCATTTCTTGCGGCGTGCCAAGCGAATGAGGCCTGTGTGCGTGACATACCAGCAACTATCAATGAATTGCAGTTCGCCTTTGCTCAACGAAAAGTTGAAATCCTGAGACAAGGTCTTCAGGGATTCAGCCGCTCGGGGCGGCAGCCTACCACCCAACAGCTGCCGGGCAAACCGTAAGTTTTCTCGTAATTGGTGGCTCGTGTGATTTTTGCGTGGAGCGTATTCTTGACGTGCTTTCATGGAACCCTCCGGTATGTACACATCGAAGTGATAACAAATGATAACAAGTGATGCGCACAAATGCAACCTAATTTTGGGTTGTCCACTAGTTTCTTGTCCGGCTATAGTCTTTGTCGTGACGACGAAGAAGGGTTTCTTGGCGTTCCGAGTTTCACCCGATCTGAAGAACGAGATTCAGGGAATCGCAAATAGTGAAGCGAGGAGCATTTCGCAGGTTTGTGAACTGCTTTTGTCTGAGGGCGTCCAGGCCTACAAGAAGGAAGGCCCCAAGTTCATGCAGCGCCTGGTTGCCAGGCAGAAGGTCATGGCAAAAGACTCATAACCCTAGCACGGGTGAAGGGCGCCCCGTGGTGAACAATACCTCATTCTTCGTCGTTTGCGAATGATGCCACGGAGTATATCGGCCACTATCGGGGCCGGAGGTTGAGCTCAAGATGTTCTTTCCCTTCGCAATTGAAACGAATTCGCCAGATTGTTGACGAAGGAAGAGCCATTCTGTCGGGCAAGACGAAGTTGTGAGCTCCACCGGTCTGCCCCTCCGAACTGATCCGGGTCGGGAGAGGGGCACTAGCTACCCTGGCTGCGAAAAAGCGCATCCAATGCAGAGCTCAAACATTGTGGTTCTGTGGTAGATTGTGGGGTCTTTTCTGTTGTAAAACTACGTGGCAAGAATGCGCTTAAGCCGAATGAATAGGCCCTTCTTCGGACCTCGAAGAGGGGTAATGGCGACTGTAAAGTCGCTAGGGAGTATGGTTATGAGTTTAAGTAGCATACGAAGACGGCTCGAGGCGCTAGAAGCTAGATTGCCTCAGGAGATTGTGCTCACCCTCGACGATGGCAGCACGTTTCATCATCCCGGAGGGTTTCTGGAGTTCGGCAGCGACGTTAGAGATCAGATGGGAGAAGGTGGTGGGCCCCTGGTCGAAGCCTTACTCCGGACGGTGAGCGCCGAGGGTTGCGGACGCCTTTGGGAACTTATGCGCGCAGTTTACCTTCCAATAAGAAATGAAGCAGACGGTAGTCATGAACGCGAGAAGGGAAGGGGTACCTAAATATGTCGGCCGTGCGAAAGGACCATCATTGTAAAGCCGTTGCGAAGTCGGGCAAGCCATGCCAGGCAGCTGCCACGGCAGGCGGCCTATGCTTTTTCCATGCCAATCCCAATAAAGCTTCTGAACTGGGCCGCATCGGGGGCAGAAGCAAGCGTCACGAAGGCGGCGAAAACGCAGACCCGCTGCCGACGTTGGACAACGTGATTGCTGTGCGGGACACGGTGGCTCAGTTGATCGCGGATGTATACGCAGGCAAGATGAACCCGAGGGTCGCGGCCAATCTCGCTCCCCTCCTGAACCTTCAGTTGCGCGCGATTGAGACAACGGATTTCGAGCGGCGCCTCGCTCTGGTGGAAGAACGTCTTGGCAAACTGCCCCGAGCTCGGTGGCAACGATGAGCGAAAGTAAAACAGAGCGAACGAGCAAACCGATGCACTCCTCGGTGAAAGAGTTAAGGGGTCGGATTCTTTCGTAGCCATCGAGTCCTGTCAAAGCGGTTAGGTATATGGCCATCAAGATGGCTTAAAGATGAATGAATAACCGCTTGAGATGGCCTAAGCGACAGCCGGCTGCTAACCCATCGAGACCTCCAGAAACTTGGAAATCTCGGCCATTGATATTTGGAAGCAGAGAAATGACGTCATGGAACTGAAACCTACGGGAAGGAAGGTGAGCCGAAACAATGACTCGAAGCGACGCCCTGACACTTCGTGGTCACAAGCCGCGTCGCCACCGGCGTTTCCTGCTGGACGCGTGGACGTCTGGAGACTGGGTCTTGACGAACGGGAGACAGCGGGCTCCGAGGTCAGCATTCTCTCTCCGGATGAAATCGCGCGTGCCAGCCGATTTCACTTCAAAAAGGACCGTCTGCACTTTACCCGATGTCGCTCTAGCCTTCGGCAGTTGCTTGCCGGCTATCTTCAAATTCCAGCGGCTGACGTTCGTTTTGAGTATCTGCCTGGCGGCAAGCCTCGACTCGTAGCCGAGCAGAATCCACGAGCGCTGCAGTTCAACGTATCCCACTCGGCGAACATGGCGCTGATTGCAGTTGGCAGTGAGCGCAGGCTAGGCGTCGACATCGAAAAAATCCGCGACGACGTCGACACAAACTCACTAGCCGAGCGATTCTTCTCGCTTCGCGAACGCGCCGGACTTCAGGCGTTGCCGGATCGTCTCCGTGTTCAAGGCTTCTTCGCCTGCTGGACGCGGAAGGAAGCCTTCCTGAAGGCCACTGGTGACGGACTTTCTTTTCCGCTAGCAGATTTTTCCGTCACCACACACCCCGACCTTGATCCCGCACTTGAGGAAATCCGGGGAAACACCGAAACTCGAAAGCGGTGGTTTCTGACAGACGTTAATGTCGTCGATGGCTACCGCGCGACGGTGGCCGGTGAGGGAGCCTTTTCCAGCCTGGAGACCTATACTCACATCTGCAGTTGGTAATTGTCGCTTCCGCTTCATCCACCCCGATGCCGGTTTACTCCATGACTTTTGTCTGGATGGTTCCTCTTCCGGCCCTAGTGCCCAGCCGCATCCGATCCCCGCGCCGGTGTCCCGCTCGCGACGTCGATGCGAAAGCGAAGAATGAAGCCGCGAAGATTGCTCTCCGCGAGCTTTGGAGTAGACGGACTTCATTGACAAATCTTTTCACGCTCGGCATTATGTTCTCGACAATTGGGGTGATCCGTTCTCGTCAGGCAGCCCCGGAGGGTTTATGTTCCAGTTTTTGCACTTCCTGTGGATGGACGAAGAAGGTCAGGACATCGCCGAATACGCCGTTATGCTGGCCGTGATTCTGGTCCTGGTGATTGGCACCGTCAAACTTGTCGGCAGTAACGCGAACAACGTGTTCTCGTCGGTGGCGAGTAACATCCAGTAGGTGTTCATTTCCGATCTCTGATTCTGACTTCCAATCAACGACAAATCATCAACGGTGAGGGTAACTTTAAATGTGCCCCATCCCGAAAGTCTGCCCTAAGTGTTCTACGCCAATCTTTGCAACTCCCACTGATTTGTAATGCGCCGGTCGCCTCGTGACGCGGTGCACCTATCAGTAATAGAACAAAATGGAATCGAGCGAATCTTAAGCTTCGACTCGGGCTTGGACGCATTCCCTCGTATTACGCGTCTATCATGACCGCGGACAAAGTACCGCTTTTGCGATTGGTCTAAGCGGCCATGCACCCTGGTGCGTTTCTCTGCATCGGCCCCCGAGTGGCTCGGACCTGGCTGGGGTCTTTCGCAGTCCGCGCAAGCTCCACCTTGTTTCCAAAAGCTTCGTGAGAGGCGCATTGCAATGTTGCTTCAAACCCCGCAGAGCACCAGGTCAGGGGGTCGGAATGACCGCCGTAGTTTGATTCGAGTATCCGCTCTCCTCCGAGCTGGCATTCACGGCCGTGGCTACGTAGTAGTAAGTGTCGCCGGAGACGACCGCGCTGTCGGTGTAAGCGGTCGTACTCACGGACGACGTGTTGATCATCGTGTAAGGACCGCCCGAGACGGTGCCGCGGTAGATGTTGTAGCTAACCGCGTCAGCCGAGGCGGTCCAGCTGAGATCCACGGTGTGCTGGGTTGCCGCCGTTCCCGCGCCGGTCATCGATTGCACGGCGGGGGAGTTCGAGGCATTGCTCGCGAACGACAAAGACGCCGAAGTGGCTCCAGTCGCACCCGGTGTGAACGTGACGGTGAATGGAATAGATTGCCCGGCGGTGAGCGTTGCCGGCAGCGAAATTCCGGAAAGCACAAACTCACTGTTGTTCAGACTTGCCGAAGACACCATGACGGAAGCGCCGCTGGCGATTAGGCTGCCGGTGAGCGGCGAACTCATCCCGACAGTCACGCTGCCAAAGCTGAGGCTGGTTGGAGATACAGCCAACGTCCCCGCAGCCGTCCCGGCTGCGGAAAGCGTAATGTTCAGCGGTGAGTTGGATGCGTTCGACACCACGGACAGCGTACCGCTCGCCGCGCCGGTGCTGGTCGGGGAAAAAGTGGCGGTAAACGTCACGCTTTGGTTTGCCGTGAGCGTGAGAGGCAAGGTCAATCCACTGACCGAGAAGACGGCCCCGGTCACATTTGCTTGCGAGATGGTGACTGGCGATCCGCCGGTGTTGATCACGGTCTCGGACAAGTTCGTGCTGTTGCCGACCTGAACGCTGCCGAACGCAAGGCTCGCGGGATTCGCCGTCAGCGTCCCCGGCGTCACGCCAGTTCCAGAGAGGGGAATGCTCAAATTGGGATTGGATCCGTTGGAAGTGATGCTTATGCTGCCACTGGCGGCGCCGCTCGTCGTCGGAGAGAAAAGCACGGTGAACGAAGTGCTCTGGCCCGCGCTTAATGTCAAAGGCAAAGACAAGCCACTCAAGCTGAATCCGGTGCCGCCGGCCGTCGCGGCTGAAATCGTGAGATTCGTCCTACCGGTGTTGGTCAGCGTTTCAGACAAATTCGCACTGTTGCCGACCTGAACGCTGCCGAATGCCAGACTCGTGGGATTGGCACCCAGGGCGCCTTGTGTCACGCCCGTTCCAGAAAGGGGAATGCTCAGGTTGGGATTGGAGCCGTTGGAAGTGATGCTCACGCTTCCACTGGTGGCGCCGCTTGCGGTCGGAGAAAAAAGTACTGTGAAAGATTTGCTCTGGCCGGCCGTCAGTGTCAAAGGCAAGGACAGCCCGCTCAAACTGAATCCGCTGCTACTCGCGGCGGCGGCGGAGATGGTGAGGCTTGAACCGCCAGTGTTAGTCAGGGTTTCGGACAAACTCGTGCTGCTGCCGACCTGAACACTGCCAAATGCCAGACTCGTGGGATTCGCCGTCAGCGTTCCCTGTGTCACTCCCGTTCCGGAAAGTGGAATACTCAAATTGGGTTGGATCCGTTGGAAGTGACGCTCACGCTGCCACTGGCAGCGCCGCTCGTGGTCGGAGCGAAAAGTACGGTGAATGAAGTGCTCTGGCCGGCGGTCAGTGCCAAAGGCAAAGACAAGCCACTCAGCTGAATCCAGTCCCGCCAGCAGTCGCAGCCGAGATCGTAAGGCTGGTCCCACCGGTGTTGGTCAGCGTTTCAGACAAACTCGTGCTGCTACCGACCTGAACGCTAGCGAACGCAAGGCTCGAGGGATTCGCCGTCAACGCTCCCTGGGTCACACCCGTTCCAGAAAGTGGAATGCTCAAATTGGGATTGGATCCGTTGGAAGTGATGCTTACGCTGCCACTAGCGGCGCCGCTCGCGGTCGGAGAAAAAAGCACTGTGAAAGACTTGCTCTGGCCGGCGGCCAGTGTCAAAGGCAAGGACAGTCCGCTCAAACTGAATCCGCTTCCACTTGCGGCGGCGGCGGAGATGGTGAGGCTCGAACCGCCGGTGTTGGTCAGTGTTTCAGACAAACTCGTGCTGCTGCCGACCTGAACGCTACCGAACGCAAGGCTCGAGGGATTCGCCGTCAATGCACCCTGCGTCGCACCAGTTCCAGAAAGTGGAAAGTTCAAATTGGAATTGGATCCGTTGGAGGTGATGCTTACGCTGCCACTGGCGACGCCGCTCGCGGTCGGAGAAAAAAGTACCGTGAAAGACTTGCTCTGGCCGGCGGTTAGTGTCAATGGCAAAGACAAGCCACTCAAGCTGAATCCAGTGCCGCTGGCCGTCGCGGCTGAAATCGTGAGGCTCGTCCCGCCGGTGTTGGTCACGGTCTCCGACAAATTCGCACTGTTGCCGACCTGAACGCTGCCGAACGCGAGGCTCGTGGGATTTGCCGTCAGCGTTCCCTGTGTCACACCCGTTCCAGAAAGTGGAAAGCTCAAATTGGGATTGGATCCGTTGGAAGTGATGCTCACACTGCCACTGGCTGCGCCGCTCGTGGTCGGGGAGAAAAGCACGGTGAACGAGGTGCTCTGGCCCGCAGTTAAAGTCAAAGGCAAAGACAGGCTGCTCAAACTGAATCCGGCAGCACTCGCGGCCGCTGCGGAGATGGTGAGGCTCGTCCCACCGGTGTTGGTCAGCGTTTCAGACAAGTTCGCACTGCTGCCGACCTGAAGACTGCCGAAGGCGAGGCTCGTGGGGTTCGCCGTGAGCGTTCCCTGTGTCACGCCGGTTCCAGAGAGTGGAATGCTCAAATTGGGGTTGGAACCGTTGGAAGTGATGCTCACGCTGCCACTGGCGGCGCCGCTTGCGGTCGGAGAAAAAAGTACTGTGAAAGATTTGCTCTGGCCGGCGGTCAGTGTCAAAGGCAGGGACACGCCGCTCAAACTGAATCCGCTGCCACTCGCGGCGGCGGCGGAGATGGTAAGGTTCGAACCGCCGGTGTTGGTCAGGGTTTCGGACAAGCTTGTGCTGCTGCCGACCTGAACGCTGCCAAATGCCAGACTCGTGGGATTGGCACCCATGGCGCCTTGTGTCACGCCCGTTCCAGAAAGTGGAATGCTCAGGTTGGGACTGGAGGCGTTGGAAGTGATGCTCAGGCTGCCACTAGCTGCGCCGCTCGTCGTCGGAGAGAAAAGCATGGTGAACGAAGTGCTCTGGCCCGCGGTCAGTGTCAATGGCAAAGACAAACCACTCAAGCTGAATCCAGTGCCGCTGGCCGTCGCGGCCGAGATCGTGAGGCTCGTCCCACCAGTGTTGGTCAGCGTTTCAGACAAACTCGTGCTGCTGCCGACCTGAACGCCACCGAAGGCCAGACTCGTGGGGTTCGCAGCCAAGGCTCCCGGTGTTACACCAGTTCCAGAAAGGGGAATGCCCAACGCGGGATTCGATCCCGTGGAAGTGATGCTCACGCTGCCACTGGCGGCTCCGTTCGTCGTCGGAGAGAAAAGTACGGTGAATGAAGTGCTCTGGCCCGCGGTCAGTATCAAAGGCAAAGACATGCCGCTCAAACTGAATCCGGCACCACTCGCGGCGGCGGCGGAGATGGTGAGGCTCGTCCCGCCGGTGTTGGTTAGCGTTTCAGGCATGCTCGTATTCTTGCCGACCTGAACGCTGCCGAACGCCAAGCTGGTGGGGTTCGCAGTCAGCGCCCCCGGCGTCACGGCGGTAACTCCCGTGCCCGAAAGATTGAGCACAACCGTCGTGTTTGTCTGGTTCGTGGTGATGGCAAAGGTGACGCTGCCACTGAAGCTTCCGGTGCCGGTCGGCGCGAAAGTTATCTTCGCCGAAGCCGCTGTCCCGGCGTCAATGGTGAGTGGCAAGGCGAGGTTGCTCAGGGTAAATCCGGCGCCGCTCATCGTCGCCGATGTGATGCTGAGGCTGCTCTCACCGCTGTTCTGAAGGGTGACGGTGCTGGTCTGGCTGGCTCCAACGCTGACGTTTCCAAAGGCCACCGGCGAGGGACTC
Source organism: uncultured Acidobacteriaceae bacterium (assembly GCA_963747545.1). Taxonomy (GTDB): domain Bacteria; phylum Acidobacteriota; class Terriglobia; order Terriglobales; family Acidobacteriaceae; genus Acidiflorens. The sequence goes on from CAVVFQ010000008.1 coordinate 770,091, forward strand.
GGTGAAAGCGTTCCCAGTGTTGCGGCAGTCGCAGAGGCGGACAGGGAAGCATAGGGCTGCGCATTCGGCCCATCAAAGGAAATCGTGACGGTCGGATCTCCGGCACTTGTAGATTGGAACTTGACGTCGAAGGAAGCGCTTTGTCCGGCAGCCAAAGTCAATGGCACCGCGATGCCAGTGACCTGGAATCCGGAACCCGCTCCCAGAATCGCGCTGATGGTAACGGAGGAGGCAGTGTTGTTGGTAATCGAGTCCGGCATCGACTTGCTGCTGCCGATCGGCACTGACCCGAAGCTGAGGCTACCGCTTCCGAGCCCGACCGTGCCGGTGCCGGTCGAACCTCCGGTTAGCGCTTGGCATCCGGTCAGCAGCAACAGGAGGCCAGCAACAACCAGGGAAACGACCAAGCCACGAAGCGACCGATGACCTTTCAATGCGACCTCTGCTAGCCGTCTTCGGGAAGACGGTGGGGGATTTAAGGTCACCTGGAGCCCTTGAGAGTCGGGCTCCGGCAATCCCAGTGTCGCTCCTGGCGGCGGCGAGACATAGATTGCGAAAGTCCCAGTCGGGCGCGGCATCTGGCCAGATACACAAGTGGCCAAATGCCTCAAGCGGGCTGAACTTCAGAGTCTGCAACGATGCGGCTTTGGTGCTTGCACGTTATCGAATTCGAGTTAGGTCAGCTAGGTTCCGAAAGTACCTCGGGCAGGAGTTGAGGGCAGGAGCGCAAGGGTGACCGACGCGAGATCAGGTACTTAGAAGGGGTGCATGGCAGAGACATAGTTTGGGCAAATTGTTTCCTTCTACGATTCCACAACGCACCTTCACCGAAATTTCTGGTGGCGCGGCGCCCCGACAATCGACTGGTGCAGTCTTCGAAAGGTGCCACCGGATTTGGCCATTCTGGTGGATCACGACTCAAACTGCAGCGGGTGCGGCACCTTGCTGTCCGGAGTTGTGAGCCAGATTTCGCGGTTAGGGTCAGAGCAATCTCAGCATCATGAAGAAAAACGCTCGCCTCGGTGGTAATGACGCCGCCTGTGTCTCTGTGACCTCTCCGGTATATGTGCGTGTGGTTGGGTCAAACGTGGCCTGGCTCAAGCCAGTGACCGGGGCGCCGTTGTTGTTGCCGTCGTGCAGAAAGACGAAGAAGGGTTTCTTGGCGTTCCGAGTTTCACCCGATCTGAAGAACGAGATTCAGGGAATCGCAAATAGTGAAGCGAGGAGCATTTCGAAGGTTTGCGAACTGCTTTTGTCCGAGGGCGTCCAGGCCTACAAGAAGGAAGGCCCCAAGTTCATGCAGCGCCTGGTTGCTAGGCAGAAGATCATGGCAAAAGACTCATGACCCTAGCACGGGTAAACGGCGCCCCGTAGTGAACAATACCTCATCCTTCGTCGTTTGCGAATGATGTCATGGAGTCCGACCCACCACCATCGTGGCGCGGAACATGAGTTCAAAATGTTCTTTCTTTCGCAATTGAAACTCGGCGGAAGGCGCTGCGTTCCGTCACCCCAGAAAGGACGAACATCAATTCGCAGGCACAATTCGTGCGGCCGTTTTGCGGCCGCGCACGCAGGCCTTCACCGCTGCGGCTACCATTTCCAAAACTTGCCAAACGTGCCTCTTGGTGCCCAGAGATCCGTCTCGTTGAGGGCGTCTCTTCTAGTCAGCACTTGTTGAACGCCGGGTCTAGGCGGCCATTGATGGCCGCATTGTTGACATCGCTTTTGTCCACGGAGCGGGGCGATCAGAGTGGAGCCGCAACTCGGACAGGCTTCTGGTTGCGCCGCCGAGGCGTTCGAGCGGGCGTTAACCCAACCCTTATCCGTCCGCCGGATCTCGTGTCCGGTTGACTTGCTTTTCGCGAGAAACTCTTCGCCCTCGTTGCACTGCGTGAATTCGTAGCCTGCAGGCAACCCCAACTTTTCGGCCATCTCTTCCTGTCGGTTGTAATCCAACACCCCATACACGCGAGCTCCCTGTTTGAGCCAATCGAGTGCCTGCGAAGTGGAATCCGCTTGATCATCATGCTTCCCGCTCGGAAACGTCGTCAACTCCTGCACGTAGGCGGCGCGCCAATTCGATTCGGTGGGCAGATATACGAATCCATTTTCGATTGTGCTGGTGATCGAGTGCAACCGCATTATCTTTTCCATCGTGGGCTCGTAGCGCGTGACGCCGTAGACTCCATCGCGGATCAGTTCCTGGATCAACTGCGTGCCGGATGCTTTGTCCTCGATCAAGATATTCGTCGGATGAAACAGCTCGGCGTGTTGGCGCACAGCCCGCTTTAGGTCGGGATAGTCCATGCGTCTTCGCAGCACATAAAGGAGGTAGATCTTTTTATTCTTCTGCCCCCAGGTGGTGCAAACGCTGTAGTCGTTCAATTCGGCGCTTTTGTTCGCGGTGTCCCAACTCTGGACAACGACGTCGAAGCGTGCTGGCTCCTCCCCAGGCTTATAGCTCCCAAACCATTCGGCCTTTACCAACCCGCCTCCGAGTGGCGCTGGTCGTTGCTGATATTGGCCTGCGAAGTTGTACTCCCCCATGGTCCGCCGCTGATTTTCGAGGACCTCCAATGGCTCCCGCTCTGGGTGAAGCGCTTCGCCAGCTCGGCGCCGCACGGTCCGCGTCCGCCCAGGGGAGACGATTTGGTGGGTTTCGTCCTCTTCCGCGATTGCCGGCAGTCGTACCCTCTCCCATTTTTCTTGCTCGATCACGTGCCCGACCAAGTCGTCTTCATGGAGGCGCTGCATGATAATAATGATGCAGCCCGTGCGCTTGTCATTCAGCCGGGTAGAGAGCGTGTCGTCATACCAGTCGTTGACGCCTTGGCGCCGGGTTTGCGAAACGGCCTCATCCGGCTTCAACGGGTCATCGATGATGATGAAGTCGGCCCCTCGGCCCGTGAGAACGCCGCCTACCGATGTGGCGAGACGAAAACCATTCGCGGTGGTCATAAACTCCTGCGCGGACTGCTTCCGAGGGGAAAGCCGAACTTGGAACAGCCCCCGATAGTACTCGCTGTTCATCAACGTTCGGCAATCCAGCGAGAGTTTATCGGCAAGTTGCTGCCCGTAACTGGCGCAAATGATCTGCGCGCTCGGCTTGTGTCCGAGCACAAACGCCGGAAAACAAATCGCTGGAGGCGTGAGATTTTAGGTTTCTTGGGGGCAGATTGATGATAAGCCGCGTGATTTCCCTATCGAGGCAGGCCTGCAGCTTCGATGCGATCAGCTCATTGTGCCAGTTGTGGAAGAAAGGAGCGTCCGGATTAAGCGCGAGGAAAGTGCCATGCATGAAAGTATAGCAATTCCGACGGCAAAACACTTGATACTCGGAAGGACTTAACGCATGGACGACATGGTGGATCATCTCCTTCGGGTGAATTTTGTTGTCCTTCGGTGAGCTAAAATCGCGCAAGGGGAGTGAGATGACGAAATCGCTCAGAGATCCCCAGCACCCGTCACGTTACTAATTGTCAGACCGACGCCTCAGCTGCGGTACTGTTCTTGGCCGGTCGTTCTCGTTGATGGCCACCTTCTCGCCAAGAGGCAGGCGCGAGACTCCGAGCAACTCGAGGAAGTTTTAAGATCGGCCGCCTGGTTTTCTCCTCGGGGTAGGACAGCGTCTTTGATGCGGTGAAAATAACCACGGCACCTCGCACAATAGTTGTCACCGTTCAAATTCATTTTCGACCATGTCCTACAGGTGAATTCCGTTGTTCTCCAGTTATCTGAAATTGCTGCAAAAGGCGGCTGTAGAGCGTGTATCGTACAAGGCGTTGACCGCCCGGCGCCGGATTTGCGAAGCAGCTTCGTCCGGCTTCAACGGCTCGTCGATGATGATGAAATCGGGCTGTCGGCTGGTGAGAGTGCCGCCCACCGGGGTGGCTAGAGGAGAACCATTTGCGTGGTCTGAAATTTCTTCTTGGCCGTTCGAATTAGGACATGCAAGTTCATTTCATGAGTCGTCTCCTTCGGATGAATTCCGTTGTTGTTCGGTTACCTGAAATCGCCGCAAAATCCCTTGCATCACTTCACGATCCAATTCGCTGAGATCTTGCTGCTGGGAATCGCGCGCGTTTTGCTGCGCCTCGGCGTCGTGGGCAAGGGCAGTTAAATGACGAAGCGCTCTGAGATCGCCAGCAGCGGCCTGGTCGACCAGTTGTTTGAGCGCCGCTTCTAGCTTCGTTACCGTTCTTCTCCGGCCGTTCTCGTTGATGGCGACCTTCTCGCGAAGCGTCCTCGTCAGTACCGTCGCCACATTCAAACTGCCCTTCGGGCGCCCGCGTGGATTTCCGGAAATGCCCTTCTGGAAGCGTGTCGCTTCAGGTGGCGAGCAATAACCAACTTGACTTTTCGACGCGGGTACGGACTTGTCACGGACTGTGTGTATTTCCATCAGCTTCCTCTGCAGTGGGATACCAGACACGATGCGGAGTAGCATAAGCGTCGGTGTTTTCGATATGGTGGCCGAAGGAATGAGTCGGTTCGATAGACAGTTCGAACTCTTTGGTAAAGGAAGGTTCCGCCTACCGTCATCCTCTTCTTCGTCGTCCAAGCTATAATCATGAAGGTCGTTTTCATTAGGGAAAGCGATGTCTTGTGACCCAACCAAAAGTCGGATATTGTCGTTCTGCATTTGTGTTTTCCCCGAGGGCCCGACAACCGGCCAAGCTTGGCCCAGCACCAAGATCTCATTGCGAAATTTCACCTCACCTCTTTCTCTTGCTTAGGTTGTACGCTAGGCGCACCATTTCCCGCTTCCATCTCTTAACTTCTTCGGACTGCCGAACGGGTTCGCGAACGGGGGCGGTCACCAAAGACTTCTTGACGCCGGCCACGGCTTCAAAGCCCTGGGACAACCGGGGTCTGGCGGCGACCTCATCGGGACTGCCGTCGGGAGACGGCCTCGAGATTCTAGTAGCAACTGCGTGTCTCTTCATCGTGGGTCTCCTCTTTCAATCGAAAGTTTCGTACTCGGATCGAGCAGGCTGTGGGCTCCTATCCTGTTGCAGCCACTCGGGAGCTGCGGGAATGGTCTGCCGCATACAGCGGCAATGGAAACCGCGAAGTACTACGATCTCAGCTTCGCTAACAGGCTCCCCCGGCCCCGCTCGATCTGTGCGGTCCGACTCTCCGTCAGACCAGTGGCAACGCTCATATCGCGCACTGACGGATCCAGCAACAACTACAGCGTTGTCTTGGACTGGGCGTGGTCGCATCAGGCTTCTCCGCAGTAAGAATACCGATGCGGGGCCGAAACCTATTCAACGCATTAGCGTCTCTTTTGGGGATTTCGCGTGGACTTGTTCTTAGGTGTTGAGCTCACCCCGGCGTAGAAATTCAAGCGTCCGACAGCTTTGACTCGGGTTTCCTTCACCCTTTTTTCAATGCGGTCCAAGGTCGTATTATCCAGGCAAGGCCCCGTACGACCAGCTGCGCGATAGGCAGCGTCAATAATCGTGGAAAGTTCTCTGTCGTGCGGCTTACCGGTGCGGCGCCGGATGGTCCAACGCAGTTCGGCAATCAGGGCATTTCTGCGATTGTTTTCTATTACACACCAATCCCATGAAAGGAACTTTTCAACAAAACTCGCAGATCTGGCCGCAAGATCACCCAAATCTTCACCGGGTTGAAGCTCTCTATCCCTTGTCGTGATCAAACTTACCGAGGCAAACGGATCGTCGCAATGCCGAGCGAAATTGCGTAACACCCTTACAAGAGGCCGGTGTTTTCGTAGGCTGTCGTGGCGGTGAATATGGCGCCGAGTAGGCCGATTTTCGAGGAGTGGTATGGCAGCTATGGAGTCTGCCCACGATTCTTTATTGAAAGTTGGGTCGCGCGGACTCAGGCGTCCAATATCGAATCCGTCGCGCTTAAGTTGGTCAAGCGCCTTCCGCGCTATCGGATCCTTTAGAACTCCGCTCCACACGGAATTCGACTGGCCAAGGGTAGGCATTTTCAAGGCCTTCTCCCGATCCCGCTGCCTGGACTGTTTCCGCAAAGGAGCCACCCATGCTGCTCGACACTATTATGCCTAACTCGGGAAAGAGAAAAGTGTCAGAGTACATGCCACGCACGCTTTGGCTCATTGGATTGACATCAGTAGCGGAGGCGGCTGGGGCCTCCCGTGGCGGTTGATCATTTGGTATAGATCATGGGCGGCGCGTTTCCCTGATAAATCCCTGATCGGGACCTGACCGGATAGTCTGGAATAGCAAAATAAACCTACATAAAACGCGGTGCTGGCCATTAGTTCAATTTGGACCACGAGTCGCAAATTCCCAGCATTGTTCCCTGTTAAACGGGAATTCCCGGGCAGTCCCATCTGCTGGCTCGAACGACGGTCCATTCACTCCGAGCCCGCGACCCTTTGTCGGGCTGATCAATTTGCAGGAGTTGCCCGCACAGGAGTCTCGGTCGTCGCCTACAAAGTCTATCGGCGCGTGACCTCGGGATTCTCCTTCGCGTGCGTTACGGACTCGGGATCACGGCCGTGGTTTGGTTTGAGTATCCGCTCTCCTCCGAACTGGCATTCACGGCCGTGGCCACGTAGTAGTAAGTGTCGCCGGAGACGACCGTGCTGTCGGCGTAAGTAGTGGTGCTGTCGGACGAGGTGTTGACCATGGTGTAGGGACCGCCCGAGACGGTGCCGCGGTAGATGTTGTAACTCACCGCGTCAGTGGAGGCGTTCCAGGTGAGGTCCACGGTGTGTTGAGTTGCCGCCGTTCCCGTGCCCGTCATCGATTGCACCGCGGACGAGTTCGAGGCGTTGCTCGAGAACGACAATGATGCCGAAGTCGCTCCGCTTGCCTGGGGCGTGAAGGTCAGGGTGAAAGGAGTGGATTGACCGGCGGCGAGCGTTACTGGCAGCGAAATTCCGGAGAGCACGAACTCACTGCTGTTCAGACTTGCGGAAGCAACCGTGACAGATGCGCCGCTGGCGGTCAGGCTGCCGGTGAGCGGTGAACCCGCCCCGACAGTCACGTTGCCAAAGCTGAGACTGGTTGGAGATGCGGCTAGCTGGCCCGTGGCTGTTCCGGTGCCGGCGAGCGCGACGCTAAGAGGAGAGTTGGATGCGTTCGACACCACCGACAGACTTCCGTTCAAGGCACCGGCGCCGGTCGGGGTAAAAGTGGCGGTAAAGGTCACGCTTTGGTTTGAGGTAAGAGTAAGCGGCAAAGTCAATCCACTGAGGGAGAAGATCGCTCCCGTCACATTGGCTTGCGAGATGGTGACCGACGATCCGCCGGTGTTGGTCAGGGTCTCGGACACGCTCGTACTGTTGCCGACTTGGACGCTGCCTAAGGCCAGGCTGGTAGGGTTCGCAGTCAGGGTCCCCGGCGTCACAGCCGTTCCAGACACTGGAAGATTGACGGCGGGCGTGGAGGCATTGGAAGTGAAAGCTATGTTGCCGCTTGAACTGCCCGTCGATTGAGGGGCAAAGACTACTGACACCGTGGCACTTTGACCCGCTCCCAGGGTCAGGGGTAAGGCTAAACCACCCAAAGTGAAACTGGTGCCGGGGAGAGTGGCCTGAGACACCGTTAGACTGGAGCCTCCCGAGTTGGTCAGGGTTGCAGATTGCGCCTGGCTGCTGCCCACTTGGACGTTTGCAAAATTCAGGGTGCCGGGATTGGCGGTGAGTTGACCGGGAGCTGCGCCGGTTCCCGAGAGAGGTACGGTCACCCTGGGACCTGAAACAAACAGGCTGCCTCCGGCTAAACTGGCCGATTGTGGCGCGAAGGCAACGTTCAACGTAACGCTTTTCCCTGCGCCTAAAGTTAATGGGAACGTAGGTCCGCTCACCGAGAATCCGGCGCCAGTTGCCTGGAGCGCGGAGAGGTTTACCGCCGAGGAGGTCACATTTGTAAGCACGACAGCTGCGGTGGGAGCGGTTCCTATTGCCACTTGGCCAAACGACACGATGGATGGGCTGGCGGTCACGGTTTCGCTACTCACGCCCGTACCCTCCACCGCAAGCGGAAGACTAGCGTTGGATGCGTCGCTGGAGAATTTGATCGTGCCGTGCGTCCACCCTATCGCCGTGGGAGTGAAGCTTGCAGTCAGATCGACGCTCTGTCTCGCGAGCAAGACCAGCGGCAGGCTCAAGGAAGCCGCGGCGAATTCCGAGTTGTTCGCGGTAATTTCGGAGATCGTCACACTCGTCTGTCCATTATTCGTCAAAGTGACAAGCAAGTTTTCGGTCTGACCGACCACGACAGCGCCAAATCGAAAGCTCGTGGGTGCGCACGCAAGTTGTGCTGTAGCTGCGGCGGCACATACGGGCACCATCCCGAGGAACAGGATCGCCATGCCGTTTGTTAGAAAGTGGACTATGCGGACAGAAAGAGACCGGATGATGGACTGGGGGAGTCGCATGTCATCCAGTGTGGAAGCTTTCCTTCTAGAGCGACAGATTCCGGCAGTGCATCAAGACCCGGGCCAATAGGCCAATACAACGCTGTCGGTTCCATGTCCTTTCGGCCACTACGAGGATGCGGTTTTTGGGAACATGCGTCCGTCGTTCTAAGTAATACCACCCATTTCGAGGGACCGAAAACCCGCCCGCAAGTGTTAGATTGAATCCAGGACCCAGATCGCGAGTATGACGACACGAACTCAAGTTACGGGCTTCGCTTTCTTATCTGTCACTTCGATCTTGTTTTGGTGGCATCCTCTGATCGCGACGCTGGGGCTCGCGCTGACGAACGACGCCTACACCCACGTCCTTTTAATTCTCCCCCTGAGCGCCGCGCTCATTTACATGGACTTGAAATACGGGGAATCAATCGCCCTCCGGATTGATCGGCAGTCCGGCCTCGGTCTCGGCACGGCTCTGCTGGTTCTGGCGTTGGTGATCGGTTTTTACACGAGATGGGGGATGGTCGCTTCGCCTGATGATGTTCGACTGACCATGGGCATGTTTGCTCTTGTGATCTGGTGGATCGCCAGCGTCATATTGTGTTTTGGAGCAGGAGCTTTTCAATCGTTTCTGTTTCCGCTCTGCTTTCTGTTTTTGGTGGTCCCCATCCCCGCCTTTGCTTTGAGCTGGATCGTCGAATTCTTGCAACAACAGTCTGCGGTCGCGGCGCGAATCATGTTTCGCGCGGCTGGGGTTCCGGCGACTCAGGATGGAATCAGGTTGTCGATCCCAGGACTGAATATTGAAGTTGCGCGCGAGTGCAGCAGCATTCGATCCAGTCTGATGCTCGTTGTCACGACCATGGTTTTGGCTCATCTGTTTCTGCGCTCGTGGTGGCGGAAGGCTCTGCTCATCGTAGCGGCGATTCCCCTGTCTGTTGCCAAGAACGGACTTCGCATCTTCACCATCGCCGAACTCGGAACTCGGGTCGATCCCGGGTTCCTCGACGGAAAACTCCATCACGATGGAGGGATCGTCTTCTTTGGTATTGCGGTAATCGCGGTGGTGGCGCTGCTATGGATCCTTCGGCGCACTGAGTTCCAAATGCTCGTGAAGCATCCTGCGCCATTGTCCGGATAGATTAAGCTGGTTGTTCGTCTTACATGGAGACTTGGTGCACATATTTCACATCGTTGGGGCTCGTCCTAACTTCATGAAGGTCGCGCCCGTCCTGAATGCTTTGCAGGGGCGGGAGAACGTGATGCAGACCCTCATCCACACCGGTCAGCACTACGATGTCAACATGTCCGACGTGTTCTTCCAACAACTGGGCATACCGGCTCCCGATGTGAACCTGGCGGTAGGTTCAGGCTCGCACGCGAAGCAGACGGCCGAGATCATGATCCGGTTGGAACCCGTCGTGCTCGATCGCCAGCCCGACCTTGTCCTCGTGTACGGGGACGTCAACTCGACCGTCGCCACCGCGCTGGTTTGTGCCAAACTGGGCGTTCGAATCGGGCACGTCGAAGCCGGACTGCGCTCGTTCGATCGCACCATGCCCGAGGAAATCAACCGGCTGGTCACCGATCAGCTCGCCGACTTGCTGTTTACGCCGTCGGAAGACGGGGACGAGAATCTTCGGCGAGAGGGAATCCCGGCGGAGAAGATCTTCCGCGTCGGCAACGTGATGATTGATTCCCTGGTGCGCTTGTTGCCTTCAGCGCAGGAGGTAAAGGTGGAGGGGCTGCCTGAGCGCTACGCCCTGGTTACGTTGCACCGGCCGGCAAACGTTGATGACAGCGTGACGCTGAAGCAAGTGCTGGAGTCGCTGCTCGAAGTCAACCGCGATCTGGCTGTGGTATTTCCCGCCCATCCCCGGACGCGGCAACGAATCGCCGATTTTGGGTTGAATGCCGGGCAATTGCGTGTGCTCGATCCTCTTCCCTATGTTGATTTTCTCGGATTGCAATCGCGCGCGACGGTTGTGATCACGGATTCGGGCGGCATTCAGGAGGAGTCCACTTACCTCGGCGTCCCGTGTCTAACGCTACGCGAGAATACCGAGCGCCCAATCACGGTTCTTATGGGGACGAATGTTTTGGTGGGCCGCGATCCGGAAAAGCTGCGCAGGGAATTATCGCGAGTGCTGGCGGGCAAAGCAAAGAAGGGAACCGTGCCACCCCTTTGGGACGGACACGCAGGGAACCGCATCGCAGATATTGTAATGGGGCAAAAGCCGCGGGTTTAACCCGCGAGCTGAACTTACGATTGCGTTGGTTTTGCCATCTTGGACCGCAGGAGCATAGCTCCTAAGCATGTGAGCCCAGTTCCGAAAAGGTAGACTGCAGTCGAGCCACCCTCCGGGACCGTTTTCCAATTGCAATCACGGCCTCTGCATGGCGGCGGCGGAGGAGGATTCCAGTGCTTTGCAGACGCCACAGGAGACAGACAGCAAAGCATGACAACGGCCAGCCACCATTTCGCGCTATTGTTGCTCATCGATTACTCCCTTGTGATTCACGAAACTCAACCTACTTGGAAAGGGGAGTACGGGGGGCCAAGCGATCTTATGAACCTACGCTATTTGATCTCCCCCATGACATGCTGTCAAGATGATAGTTTTTGCGACAGTTGCACGAAAATGCAACATCAGTAACTCGCATAGCAGTAACCCCCGAAGCAGGTTTCAGCTTACCCCGGGTCCGCCATAGGACCATACTGAACCCGGCGTTACGGAGTCGGGATCACGGCCGTGGCTTGGTTTGAGTATCCGCTCTCCTCCGAACTGGAATTCACGGCCGTGGCCACGTAGTAGTAAGTGTTGCCGGAGACGACCGTGCTGTCGGTATAAGTAGTGGTGCTGTCGGACGAGGTGTTGATCATGAGTGTAGGGGCCGCCCGAGACGGTGCCGCGGTAGATGTTGTAGCTCACCGCGTCAGCGGAGGCGTCCCAGGTGAGGTCCACGGTGTGCTGAGTGGCCGCCGTTCCCGTGCCCGAAAAGCAGCACGTCCGCGATGGACCCATGTTAGCCAGGATGGCGGTCAAGAAACCGTAATCGAACTCAGACAGGTTCTGCCAGAGCGCAGTACCAGGGAAATCGTTTGCGCGAGAACAAGGGCGGACGGGCCGATTCCAGCACCTTGAATCGGGCGTGCCGGAGAATGTTCTCAAAACAAGACGCCGTGTAGTGCCATGCCCCGCGCCCACCAACGATACTTGCCAACCCGCGGTGCTGCTGATCCTGCCGGACTACGAATTGAGCCTGGTTCGATCGTCCAGGCAGCACGCTGGAGGTTTGGACAATCAGCGTTCCCGCCGTAACGGTCCGGATCTGAGTCAGAACGTAGGGTGGGTCCGGAATGTGGTAAAGCCCGCCAAGACACAGCACCACATCAAACGGCTCCTTGAACAGGTTCTTCAACTCATATACGTCTCCGGTTACGAATCGCGGCACAGCGCACTTGGCTTTTCCCGGAAGAGTGCTGGCGATGAATCGAGCGCACTCCGTACGACCTTCGCTGAATTCCAATCCTACGACTTCGCGCGCGCCGGCCAGAGCTGCTTCGAATGAGAACGCCCCGTTCGCACAGAACAAATCGAGAACCCGCTTATTCTGTACTCTCGTTTTGATCCAGGGCAACAGCATCTTGGTTTTCAAGTTGTGGTTCGCGTCGAGAGTAGCAGCCTCGGGATGTCGCGGAGAGGTTGCGTTACGGAAGGCCACTTGAGTGAACCAAAACTCGGGTTTGATGGCCTGCATTTGTTCCCGCTCGTGTTCACTGAGATCAAAATCAAATTCGAGCATTCTGGTCGCCCATAGTTCTCGTCGGACCCGAGCCTTGAGAGCACGATTTCACGGCGCTTTGCAGTCCCATCTTACTTCCCCTCGAAAGTCTCCGAGCTACTCCCCGAGCGCCCGCGCCATATACCGGTTGATCGCCGGCGTTAACCCAAACTCCAGCGTGCCGTAATATCCAATGATTGTCGCCACCAGCGCCCAGGTGCCGTACATGCGGTCGCCCAGTGCGTGCACTACAAACGGCATGATGAGCATCGACACCAACGCCGTCGCGAGTAGATTGACGGCGCGGATGGCTGAGCCGGAGGCAAGTTTGCGTATCATTGGCGTCCGTTGGAAAGCCAGGAGAACTGCGGGATTTGCATCTGATCAGATTGCACGTTTCTTGGCTGCGAGTTGCAGGAGGAGTTAGGCACAACGCTCGACAGACAACGACAACCAAACGAAGCCTCCGCATTCCCCACAGCCATACATCGCGGCTTGCCTCAAGCCGGCGCACCGTTATGCCGCTGCGCCCACAATGTGAAGAGACGGCTGGTCGCATTCGGCGCGCCACCTTTAGCGCGACCGGGGCCTGAACGCCACATCCCGGTCCCATCGAGGATTCAGAACAAGCGCCGGACAATGCCGGATTGGCAATCCGAAAACAATGAGATCGGATGGCTTCACGGGATTCCTTCGACCACGGAATCGCTTTATGCTAGGCGGCTTGCGAGGACAAGTCAATGGAAGCGATGGGTTTAGCGGTGGCTCAGGAGTAGGATTACGTCAACTATCGATTACCCTCTTTGTTTAGGTGTTGACAAGGCGAATCCCGTGCACGAAAATATCGCGTTAGTCCACGGCCTTCTTACCCGCTTCGCATTGCGAATTCTATTAGTCTCTCGGCCTTGTCCTTACACTCGGCGTACGTAAATTTCGGCAAGTCGCGCCATTTCTCGCAACCGATGCAGCGTATTTTCGTCCACGGAGATGGCACAACGAAGAGAGGCAACATGCGACACTACCACTTAGCTTCTAGCAAGTTCGGAAAGTATTTTCTTCTCGCGACAGGTTTCGTGCTCCTTGCGACTTTTGCCCGCATTCCAGGACCCATCATAACGTCCCATGCTTTTTGATACGCCCATTTTTTTCGTATTCCTGATACTGACCGTTCTGTGCTACTGGTGCCTAGAATTCCGCCAGCAGAATGTCTTCCTGCTCGTTGCCAGTTATTTTTTCTACGGTTGGTGGGACTGGCGCTTTCTCTGCCTGATGATCGGCTCAACGCTGATCGACTATTTCATCGCCATCAAGATCGCCGATACCGAAGACAAGCGCGTGAAGCGCTCGCTGCTGATCCTGTCGCTCGTTATTAATTTTTCGATTCTGGGATTCTTCAAGTATTTCAATTTCTTCGCCGACTCGCTGCACGCATCGCTCTCGGCGCTTGGACTGCAGGTTTCACTGCCTCTGCTGCGCATTATTCTTCCGCCGGGAATTTCGTTCTACACCTTTCAGGAAGTCGCGTACATTGTCGACGTCTACTACGAACGCCTGCCTGCTTCGCGGTCGTTTGTGCAGTATGGGTTGTTCATCAGTCTGTTTCCGCACCTGATTGCCGGACCGATCCAGCGCCCGTCGCATCTTCTGCCTCAAGTGCAAAAGCCGCGCCATTGGGATTCGGACAAGGCATTCGACGGCATGCTGCTGATTCTCGAGGGACTGTTCCGCAAGTGCGTGATCGCCGACAATTGCGCGCTCATCGCCAATGCGGCGTTTGGCAGGTCATTTGGCGCGCCGAGTTTGCCGGTTGTGCTGCTGGGCACGTACGCGTTCGCCTGGCAGATTTATGGCGACTTCAGCGGATACAGCAGCATTGCCCGCGGCTGCGCGCAACTCATGGGCTTTCACTTCATGGTGAATTTCCGCCAGCCGTATTTTGCCGACAGCATCCAGGATTTCTGGCGGCGTTGGCACATAAGCCTGAGCACCTGGCTGCGCGATTATCTCTACATTCCGCTCGGCGGCAATCGAAACGGCGAGTGGCAAACCTATTGCAATTTGCTGTCGACCATGCTGCTCGGCGGCTTGTGGCATGGCGCGAATTGGACGTTCGTGATTTGGGGCGCAATCCACGGCGGCGCACTTGCCATTGAACGCAAACTCACGCGCGGGCGCGAGGCCGGAATCGCGCTGCCCAAGTGGCTTAAGCGCATTCTGATTTTCCACCTTGTCTGCCTGGCCTGGATTTTCTTCCGCGCGCCATCGCTGGGCGCGGCGTGGGCGATGCTGAAGGGAATTACGGTCTGGAGTTGGAGACCCGAATTTCCCTCGGCTTTCGTTTTTCTGGCGCTGTTCTCAATCCCGCTTTTTCTGTTGGATATCTGGCTCGAAGAGTCGGGCGACGAATATCTGTTCGGTTCTGCATCGGTGCAGACGCGCGTTGCGTTTGGCATGGCATGCACCGTAGTGATCGCGTTGTTGGGAGCGAATCAGGCGAATGCCTTCATCTATTTCCAATTCTGACTTGAACCCAGATTCGACGGCCGTCGCGAATGGCAAGGAAGTGCCGGCCAAGCCGGGCATGACTTCGCGCACCGGGATCATTCTGCTGCTGTCGGGACTGTTTCTGATTTGCGCCGGCCTCGAAGTTTCATCGCCCCGCATTCTCGCCCGTCTGAGCCGCATTCAACGCCGCATCAGCGGCGAGACGGCCCTGGCCATGCATCTCAGCCCCACAGACGACGGCCACCCGACGATCCTGATTGCCGGCAACTCGCTGCTCAACGAGGGTGTGCAGATCGACGCACTCCGAAACGATGTTGCCAACGACTACGCCGTGAGCCGCCTCGTCATCGAGCAGACGCATTATCTTGACTGGTACTTCGGCCTGCGCCGCTTGCTCGAGGAAGGTTCACACCCCAGCGTGATCATTCTGACCATCGATCCCGCACAACTTGCGTCGACGTTCACGCTCGGTGAGTCGTTCGCGCGGCGGCAGATGAGCCTGCACGATCTCCCGCTGGTTGTGCGCGAGACAAGACTCGACCGCACCACCGCGAGCACGTATTTCTTTGCTCACTTCAGCAACTGGCTCGGCGACAAGGGATTCATTCGCCAGGCCGTGATGATTCTTCTTGTGCCGCACTTCCGCGAACTTGCCGGACGCATCGCGGACCACGGCGCACATATCACCGAACGCGACCGACTAGTCGGTGCCGCCCAGCAGCGGCTGCCCGAACTCGCCGCTCTCGCGCAGTCGCATGGTGTGCAGATCATCATACTGTTTCCGCCAGCGCTCAAAGAAAATTATTCGCTCGATATTCAACAGGTAGGCGCGAGCGTCAACGTGCCCGTGTGGGTTCCGTCAGTGCCGGGCGAATTTTCGCGCGATCTCTACATGGACGGATATCATCTCAACCCGCAAGGCGCGCAGATTTTCACCGAGCGCCTGGCCGCACAAATACGCAGCCTTCGACCGGCCGCTCGGCCGTCTCGTGGAGATTAGAGTGCTTTTCGAAAGTGCAAGGATCCCAGCAGCCTTACCAGTCGAAGTGTGTATGAAGTGTGTGCGACGGCGCTCGTTCTTCTTTTACGCATCCCGCATTCAGCGTGGATAATGCCAGCATGTCGGGAAGCCCCGCGATTTCTCCATCCGAATTGATGCGCGCCGGGAAGCGCTCGGTCGCGGGCAGTTCTGCGATCGCGGCGATCATTATCACTGGGTTGAAAATCGTCGTCGGATTCACCACGGGCAGCTTGGGCGGCACAACGTCTATCGTCGCATGACCTCGGGCAGCGGATTCGCCTGATCGCGTGCGTTACGGAGTCGGGATCACGGCAGTGGCTTGGTTTGAGTAACCGCTCTCTTCCGAACTGGCATTCACGGCCGTGGCCACGTAGTAGTAAGTATCGCCGGAGACGACCGTGCTATCGGTGTAGGCGGTGGTGCTGACGGACGAGGTGTTAATCATGGTGTAGGGACCGCCCGAGACGGTGCTGCGGTAGATGTTGTAGCTCACCGCGTCAGCGGAGGCGGTCCAGGTGAGGTCCGCGGTGTGCTGACCTGCCGCCGTCCCCGTGCCCGTCATCGATTGCACGGCGGGCGAGTTCGAGGCATTGCTCGAGAACGACAAGGATGCCGAAGTCGCTCCGCTCGCCTGGGGTGTGAACGTCACCGTGAAACCGGCAGATTTGCCGGCGGCGAGCGTTACTGGCAGCGAAATTCCCGAGAGCACAAACTCACTGTTGTTCAGACTTGCGGAAGCAACGGTGACGGATGCGCCGGTGGCGGTCAGGCTGCCGGTGAGCGGTGAACCCACCCCGACAGTCACGTTGCCAAAGCTGAGGCTGGTTGGAGACACAGCCAAGGTCCCGGCAGCCGTCCCGGTTCCGGAGAGTGCGATATTGAGCGGTGAGTTGGATGCGTCCGACACCACCGACAAGCTTCCACTCACGGCACCGGCGCTGGTCGGCTTAAAGGTGGCGGTAAAGGTCACGCTTTGGGTTGAGGTAAGCGTGAGCGGCAAGGTCAATCCACTGACCGAGAAGACGGCCCCCGTCACATTCGCTTGCGAGATGGTGACCGAGGATCCGCCGGTGTTGGTCAGGGTCTCGGACAAGCTCGTACTGTTGCTGACTTGGACGCTGCCGAACGCCAGGCTGGTGGGGTTCGCAGTCAGCGCCCCCGGCGTCACAGAGGTAACTCCCGTGCCCGAAAGATTGAGCACAACCGTCGTGTTTGTCTGGTTCGTGGTGATCGCGAAGGTGACGCTGCCGCTGAAGCTTCCGGTGCCGGTCGGCGCGAACGTGATCGTCGCCGAAGCCGACGTGCTGGCGTCAATCGCGAGTGGCAAGGCGAGGTTGCTCATGGTAAATCCGGCGCCGCTCATCGTCGCCGAGGTGATGCTGAGGCTGCTCTCACCGTTGTTCTGAAGAGTGACGGTGCTGGTCTGGCTGGCTCCAACGCTGACGTTTCCAAAGGCCACCGGCGAAGGGCTTGGTGAAAGTGTTCCCTGCGTTACCGCAGTTGCAGAGGCGGAGAGGGAAGCATAGGGCTGTGCATTCGGACCATCAAAGGAAATCGTGACGGTCGGATCCCCGGCGCTCGTAGATTGGAAGTTGACGTCGAAGGAAGCGCTTTGTCCCGCAGCCAAAGTCAATGGAACTGCGATGCCAGTGACCTGGAATCCGGAACCCGCTCCCAGAATCGCGCTGATGGTAACGGAGGAGGCAGTGTTGTTGGTAATCGTGTCGGGCATCGACTTGCTGCTGCCGACCGGCACTGAGCCGAAGCTGAGGCTACCGCTTCCGAGCCCGACCGTGCCGGTGCGAGGTCGAACCTCCGGTCAGCCCTTGGCATCCGGTCAGCAGCAACAGGAGGCCAGCAACAGCCAGCGAAGCGACCAAGCCACGAAGCGACCGATGACCTTTCAATGCGACCTCTGTGTACCGTCGCCGAATACCGCGGCGGGCGGGGGATTTCGGGCCACCGGAGAAATCCGAAGCTCCGGCAATTCCAGTGTCGCTCCTGGCGGCGGCGAGCCATAGATTGCGAAAGTCCCTTCTGGGTGCGGCATCTGGCCAATCTATAGCGGGCCAATTCCTGTTTCCGCGATGAACTGCCGTGCAAACGCGAAGAAACGGATACCATGGCCTATAAGCTATTGCAAACAAAGGAATAATCTGGCTTCGCGCTAGGACTGTGGTTCTCGAGCCGCGTTCGCGGGAAGACCCGTCCGGCGAATGCCACGGAACTCCGCTCCAACGTGCAGGGAATTGCATATGACCCAGCTGTCGTTTGTCGGCGGCAGGGTAGCAGAGGACCTACTCTACTGTCTAACCCGGTAGTGCATCTTGTTATCGGGAGTGGCTTTCCGTGGCGCTGGGTTTAGAATAGGAGTGATACGATCCTTGTGTGGCAGGGTGCGTGCATCGAATAGATAGTAGGTCGCTCGGAGTAGAGGATTGAAGATGAGAAGTTCGTTGGCGGTTGCTTTTCTAATGGCGGGCATTAGCATGAGCTGCATGGGGCAGCAGAATGACGCATTCGGCGTCCAACATGCAGCCTATGAAAAGGCGCCGAAAAGTAATCTGTCCGCCCCGGGGACCCCGACTCCGACAACGGCTTCCACCTCCACTTCGAAGGATTTGCAGAACCTGGAGCAACAGACGGCCAAGGCCTCCGCGCCCCGATCCGCCGGAAAGTCACCGGGAACGGCGCCCGCACCGATGCCCTCAAAGGATAAGAATCCCCCGATCAACTTTGGTGGAACTGGCGCCAAGGATCCTGCCAAGACCGCAGGAATGACCAAACGAACTGCGGACCCCCTCGCCGGGCGGCTAAAGCAGAAATCTTCCCACAATTAACACGCCCGCGCAAAAGTTCAACCAGAACGTGACTCCCTGCCATCGCGTGGGATAGCGGATTCAGCGAGGGCCGGGGCGGAGTTAACCGGAGCGGACTTTGCCCTGGGTTCTTTCAGGGAATACTTGAACAGGCAATACAAGGCGCGGAAGCCGTCTCTCCATCCGATTTTCTTGCCCTCCTCATAGGTGCGCCCCCAGTAACTGATTCCCACCTCATAGATGCGCAGGTTTCGTCGCGCAACTTTCACAGTAATCTCGGGCTCGAATCCGAAACGATTCTCCTCAATCGGGATCGACTGAATTACCTCGCGCCGGAAGACTTTGTAACAGGTTTCCATGTCGGAGAGATTGATGTTGGTGAGGCAATTGGAAAGCAGCGTGAGCGCCCGGTTGCCAACCGAATGCCAGAAGTACAACACACGATGCGGCGCGCCGCCCATGAAGCGCGAGCCAAAAACTACATCCGCTTTTCCCTGGATCAAGGGGTCGATCATCCGCGCGTAGTCCGCCGGATCGTATTCCAGATCGGCGTCCTGAATAATGACGAAGTCGCCCGTCGCCTCCTGAATGCCGCGGCGGAGTGCCGCTCCCTTACCCATGTTGTGCGGCTGAATAACGACGCGGATCTGCGGATACTGAGCGTGCAATTCGCCCAGGATCTCGCGCGAGCCATCGCGCGAGCCGTCGTCCACGCAGATCAGCTCGATCTCCAGGGGAACGGAGAGAACCTTCCGGACCACCTCCCGGAGCGTGGCGCGTTCGTTATAGACCGGCATCACAACGGAGAGTTTCATAGCGCGCCGACTCGACGGCGAGACTCCTCGAAATCCTTCCCGATTGTAAACGGTGCATTTTCGGATGGGTATGACCAGCGAGGCTATGCCGTGCCCACGATCACGGCGCCTCGAAATCGAGCGCGTAGACTTCCTGCGTTCCCACGTCGCGCAACAGTAAAGGAGCGCCGTCCGGGGTCAGGCCGCTCCACGGATAGAGCGAAAATTCCACCTGCCGGAAATCTTTCAGCCCGCTCACCCGCTCCAGCTTTCGATCTGCCATACGCAAACGGGAGATTGCCGGGTCCAGCCCCGACCCGGAATCGAAATAAAGATACTTGCCGTCGCGCGTCCAGTTCACAAAGCCGATGTCGGTCTTGGCCAGCTCCGTCCATTTCTGAGTCGCGAAGTCGAAAAGCATGAGCTTCAACCGGTCGGCAGTGGTCGCGGCCAGGAAGCGCCCGTCTGGCGAAAGTGTCGGAACAATCAAGTTCTCGGAACCGGGAAGGACTGAGACCTTCCCGGTCTGGATGTCCAGCACTTCGACTT
Organism: uncultured Acidobacteriaceae bacterium; assembly: GCA_963747545.1. Lineage (GTDB taxonomy): Bacteria > Acidobacteriota > Terriglobia > Terriglobales > Acidobacteriaceae > Acidiflorens. The sequence continues at coordinate 789,935 of CAVVFQ010000008.1, forward strand.
CGTTCTGGTCGTTGCCGCTGTCCTTGGGCTGGTCTTTTTGAAAGACGATCGACTTGCCGTCCGGGGTCCACTGGGGGAATACCAGGTAATAACCCCGACCGGCAAAGAGTTGCTGCGGTGCGCCTCCCTCGGCTGCGACCACGTATGCTCCCTCATCCTTGCCTGTAACGAACCCACTAAACAGAATTTTGCTCCCGTCCGCCGACCATACCGGGTTACCCGGGTCCAATGGTTTACGCGTGAGCTGCAACTTTTCGCTTCCATCGATCCGGCTGCGCCACAGGACACCTTCCGGATACGTTACGTAGGCCACCCACTGGCCGTTCCGCGAGAAGCTGACGTCGCTGGCCGAGACTCCCGCCAGATAAGGCAGGAATTGACCCGATTTGCTGTCGAAGCGCTCCAATTCCCCGCGCCGTTGCTCGCCGATCACGAAGATTCGTTTGCCGTCCAGGCTGGGCTGCGGAGCGTGGAAACTCAGCGGGCCTGAGGTCAACTGCACGGGCACGTGATTTGCCCTATGAAAAAAGTCTCCCTTTTCCTGGATCGCCCATAGATCCGTTCTGTTGTTGTTGCGCGTTTCGAAAACGAAATACCTCCCGTCCGGGGTCCAGTTGCCCTTGCCCGGATCGTGCGAATCTTGCAACAAGCGATGCAGGCGGGTGCCGTCGGCCGCCACCTCCCAGATTTGGTAGGCACCCGTCGACGTGCTGACCGTAAACCGCAAGGCGCGACCGTCCGGCGACCAGCGCAGCCAGTACGTAAAATCGGGTAGGCTTGTAAACTTGCGCGCGGCATTGGTCTCGGGATTGACGACCTGGAGATCGCTTCCGTGTACAACCAGCAGATCGCCATTGGGCATCCAGGTTCCATCCGCCGCAACCACATTGCCCAGGCGGCGTGGTGATCCTCCCAGAACGGGTAACGCCCACAGAGGCTGTTCCAATTCGGTGCCGGTGAATGTGCCGATGAGGAGTTCCGACCTGTCGGGCGAGATATTGTCGAGGCAGACATTTTGGAACGCGGTCGCGATCGGAACCGTTTCCCCACCGCTGGCCGAAACCTGCGCCACTACAAAATGCCCGCCCACGGACTCCTGAACAAAGAGGCGCGGCCCGTCGGTAAGCACCAGCGAACTCACCTGCCCCCAAAATGTTTTCGGCAAGTCGTCGTGGGTAATTTGGGTTGACCCGGTGATCCGCGGCGGTGGCAGGCTGGGACGAAGCAGCCAGGCAACCACGCCTACCACCAGCAACGCGGCCGCGCCGATCGCAATCGTTCTCCACGACACTTTCCGTTGAACTTGTGGCGGCGTGACCTGCATTGTCCCCGTGTACGCCGGCACAGCACCGGTGCGGCCCGACTCCACCTCCCGCTTCAGCCGCTTCAGATCTACTCCCACTTCGGAAGCACTTTGATAGCGAAGCTTGCGATCTTTTTCGAGCGCCTTGTTGGTGATCTGCTCCAGCTCCACCGGCAGATTCGGGTTCAATCGCACCGCCGACGCCGGCGCCTTGTGCAGAATCGCATCAAACACCATCGCCGACGTGTTCCCGGAAAATGCCGGCAGCCCCGTCGCCATTTCGTACAGCACTGCCCCGAATGAGAACAGATCGGTGCGCGCATCCAACTCGTCGCCCGCCGCCTGCTCCGGCGACATATACGCGATCGTTCCCACTGCTGTTCCCGGACTAGTCAGGTGCAATTCGCTCATCACCGTCGGCGCCACGCCCACCGATGCCGCCGAACTGCTCTGCCCGGGCGCTACCTTCGCCAAGCCCGAAATCCAGAATCTTGGCGTGCCCATGCTCGGTTACGAAGATGTTCGCGGGCTTGATATCGCGATGAATGATGCCTTTCCGATGCGCCGCATCGAGCCCTTCCGCAATCCCGACCCCGAGCGTCAGTAATTCTTCCGTCGGCAAAGCCCGTCCCAGGATGCGGTCGCGCAGTGTTTTGCCTTCCAGCAACTCCATCACGATGAAGTACTGGCCGTCCTGCTGCCCGATTTCGTGGATGGTGCAGATGTTGGGATGATTCAGGGCGGACGCTGCGCGCGCCTCGCGCTGAAAACGTTCGAGCGCTGCCGCGTCAGAACTCAATTCCGGAGGAAGAAACTTCAAGGCCACGCGCCGGCCCAGAGTGACGTCTTCTGCCTCATAAACCACACCCATGCCGCCGCCACCCAGCTTCTGCAGCACGCGATAGTGCGAGATGGTCTGTCCGATCATTATCGTCGAGCTAAGTCGTCGAACCACTCCGTCTTCGATCCAGGCGTCGAATCTAACTCGGTGCAACATGGCAAGTCAACGAAGGCCCGAGCAAGATATCATCTCCTAGATGATGGTCGTCCCATGAAAATCGTGAGCGCGGCGGAAATGCGCGAGATCGATCGCGTCACCTCGGAACGGTTCGGCGTCGCTTCCATCACTCTGATGGAGAACGCTGGCTCAGCCGTCGCCCGCTTCATCCTCTCCCATTACAGGCAAGCGGAGCGCGTCGGTATTCTCTGCGGCAAGGGCAACAACGGCGGCGACGGATTCGTCGTGGCCCGCAAGCTCGTCGAAGCGGGCCGTGGGGTTCGCGTTCTGCTGTTGTGTGATCCGGACGAGCTTCGCGGGGATGCCGCGATCATGTTTCAGAAGATGCTGGGCGCTCTCCGGCCGCTGAACATTGCGCCCGCGATAGTCCGCGAGGCGAGTGGCCTGGATTCGTCCGATGCCGCGCAGATCTTCGCTGCGGACGTGATGGTGGACGCAATCCTCGGCACCGGTTTTCGTCCGCCGGTCAGCCCACTCTATGCGGCCGCGATCGACAAGATGAATGCGGTTTCGGCTGCGATCGTTGCCGTCGATATTCCATCGGGCGCCGATGCCGATGTCGATGTCACGCAGCCCCGCGCCAGCTTGGCTGGTCAAGCTCGCGCCGATGCCATCGTGACTTTCACCGCTCCGCGTCCAGCGCACGTTTTCGCCGGGCTAACCAGCGGGCCGACCGTGATTGCGCCCATCGGTTCACCGCCAGAAGCCATCATCTCGCAGCTCGGACTAAATCTGAGTACGCCTTCCGACTTCGCTCGGCTGCTTGGGCCTCGGGCGCGCGACGCCAACAAGGGCAGCTACGGACACGTGCTGGTGATCGGCGGATCGCTAGGCAAAGCGGGCGCGGCGGCGATGGCGGGATTTTCTGCGCTCCGGGCAGGCGCCGGTCTTTCGACAGTGGCCACGCCAAAATCCGTGCTCGCAACCGTGGCGGCTTTTCATCCTGAACTGATGACCGAGCCGCTGGCAGAAACCGAACAGGGCACAATTTCATTGCGCGCGGTCGGACACAACCTCGATGCGCTACTCGAACGTACGACCCTAGCCATTGGCCCAGGTATCTCGCGCAACTCCGAAACCGCAACATTCGTGCGCACAATCGTAACCCGTGGCGACAAGGCGATAGTCGTCGACGCCGACGCTCTCAATGCTTTCGAAGGAACGGCCGATCAGCTCAGCGGCCGCGGAAGGACCGTAGTCATAACTCCGCACCCCGGAGAAATGGCGCGTTTAACCGGCCTGAGCATTCCGCAAATTCAAGCGAACCGGCTGGAAGTCGCGCGAAACTTCGCCCGCGAGCATCAGTTGATCGTCGTACTGAAGGGACATCGAACGTTAGTCGCCGCCTCCGATGGCACGGTCTGGGTGAATCCCACCGGCAATCCGGGAATGGCCACCGGAGGCACGGGAGATATTTTGACCGGAATGGTCGCCGGCCTGATCGCGCAGCATCCGCAGCACGCGCTCGAAGCAACCGCTCTCGCTGTCTACCTTCACGGACTGGCGGGGGACCTGGCCAGTGAATCCGTCGGCGAGAATTGCATGGTGGCGACGGACCTGGTGCGTTTTCTGCCCCAGGCATTCGCAGAGATGAGGAATCAGAAATCCAACGAGATTCGGGTTCACGCCTGATCAGCGCGGAATGTAATTGTCAATCAAAGGAAGGAGCTGCGAGCCCAGCTTCATCATGCGCGCCTGAGCAGCATCGGCAGACTCGCCCTCAAGCATCGGCGTCATCAAACGCACCATCCCGCCGTCGCTGCGATTTAATCGAATCGAATCGCGGATGAGATAGTACTTGGCCCACCACTCGCTGGCCACCACGCGGCCGTGAGCCTGAAACCAGTAGAGGACCAGTTGCCGCTCTCCCATCTTTGAAACCACGTAGCGATTGACGGGGATCGAAGATCCGTCGGGCTGTTCGAGCCGAATCACCTCCCGCGAAATCGGAATCCATCCCGCGCCCGGCAGGCAGTGGTCGGGCGAATGGATGGTATCTCCAGCCTTCTGGGAAGGAAAGAATGGGATGTACAGATCGATCGACGATTCCGGCTGACTCGCGTTGTTCGTAATCGCGCAGCAGATACTCGCCCGGTCCGAGGATATCGAGCGTCTGCTGGTCGATGGGGATGTCGATTGCCGTCCAACCACCAATCTGCGAGGGCAGGGAACCCACATGCGGAACGTAAGGGCTGCTCGAATGGGCCAGTAGCCGATCGCCGTGGCGAACATAGGCACAGCCACAACCCCAAAACGAAAAGACCCCGCCTTCGTGCTGACATTCGCCAACGCGCCGTTCTTCCAGATGCGTGGCGTTGCGCGGAATAACGGGTCCGGGCTTCCAGATGAGGGAGATCACGCGGTGCACAGCAAACAACATGATCAATGCCACCACGAATACCAGCAACCCCATCATGAAATGCGGAATCCCCTCCGCTTCCGCTTATGTACCCGTTCTCGATCAGGATGCCGGTGACAAAAACGCGAACGCTGTTGGCCGCCACCGCGATCGGCACCGCTGACAGTACCAGCACTACCCGCACCCACCTCCGAGTCTCCATCAGATAGCCATAGATGATCGCCAGTGTGACCAGCGACAGCAGGGATCGGATTCCGCTGCACGCTTCCGCGACATCCATCCGCCCATGAGGAAGGTTGATTATATTCCCCTCCCGGTTCACGACGATCACCAATTCGCAGCAGAGCAGTTGACAAATTTGCAGCGAGCAACTGAAGAGGAAAGGTCACCCGGCTAATGATCAGGTTCGGGATTGGGATCATCAGAATCAGAAAAGCCCACGGGAACAGCACCGCGCGAAAGAATGTCCATCCCTGAAACAGAATGATCAGGCCCGCGAGCAGGATCAGCAGCGAAACGCGCGAGAAGAATAATTCCGCGCCCAGCACTCCCAGAATCAGCACCAGCATGCTCAGCAGCACCAGCGGAAGACCCATCCATGAGGGAGCCGGGCGAATAGCGGCCAGTTTCTCGCGATCCTGCCAGAGAACAAACAGAGCAAAGAGGGGGACGAATATCCCGTGCGAGAAATTCGGGTCGCTGTGGGGACCGACCCACTGCAGAGACAAGGCGCTAGAGAATCGAGGCGTACAGCCAGGCGATCAGCAACAGCAGCGCCACTGCCTGCCATCCTGGTGGACTGGAGGGCAAGCGTTCCTTCGTGTTTTGAGGAGGCGGAGCCACCTCTACTAAGTTACTCATTTACGATGTTACTCATTTACTAAGTTAATCATTGAGCGCGCTCGTATCTGAGAATATGCGAAGGATGGTCCCCGTGCAAAGTGAAAGCAACCACTAAAAACCGCATTGCGGATCTGGAGTCAGAAGTGGCCCTTGCGCGAACCTCCTCCGCCCGGGCTTCTGTCTTTATGTGGCGACGGGCCTTCGGCCGCGGAATCGGCAGAGCCCGGTCACCACATTCGATCCTGCGACAGCGCCATCACCCGTAAAATGGGCAGTTGGCAGTTGCGTTTCCCGTCAAGACCTACCCCCCACTCCCCCTTTCGTAAAGTATTCAAAACAAAGTTAGAAATTCTAGAATATTCAAGAAAGGCAAGACTTTGAGGCTGGGCGGGACGCCGGCGCTCCACCTACTATTTCAATTGGAAAAGGGCGCGGGAATTTCGCCGCTCTTTTTAAGTATATCTCTGTTATATCAATTCGGACCCACCTGTACCGACAAGTTCTGGCACTTTATTTTCCGCGCGGATTCATCGGCTTACCGGGAAAATCGCCACGAATGGGGGCTTGAAAGATTTTGACCGGGGGCGGTTTTGAAGACACATTCCCCCCGGCGCTGGTACTTGCGACCGAGTTCGGACTTAATCCCCAAGTGCGGTGGAAAGTAACCCCAAAGATTACCTAGAAAAGTGGGCAATACATTTCCCATTTGTCCGCAATGTGGTAACGTGTGACCCATATCGATAGCGTCGGCGCTATTCATAAGTAATTGAAAAATAAGCACATATAGATTTCCGTGACTCAGCCCCACTCTGATTGGATTGGCAGCGCATGTGCTCTAGCATGGATAGGTCTTTATCCAGCACCTCGATTCACATGTTTGGCCGCCCAAGAGAGAAGCTGAATAGAATGGTTTTCGAGCGAACAGAAATCCCGGCAACGATCGAAACGCCGCTGAACGGCGGGGCCCGGGTTTGGCTGGAAAGCGTCAGCGCCGGCATGCGCACGGTCGAAGCCGTGATCCGGGAACTGTCGCAGAATGACGTGCCCATGCTGGTCGTGGCCGAGCACGGTTCCGGCAAGGCGGCGGCAGCGGCCCGAATTCATGCTCTTTCCAGCCGCGCCTCGGAGCCTTTTCAGGTCTATCAAGGACTTGAGGCCAGCGAAGAAATTCTGGCCGCTCGCGACGGTCAAGGTGGCACCGTCTATCTGCAGGAAGTGGGCGACCTCACGGCGGTGGCCCAGAAGGAGCTGGTCCGCCAGATCGGTTTGCATGGCAATGGTAACGACAACGACAATGACGACCTGCGGCGCCGCGTACCCCGCTTCATCTGCGGAACCTCGCGTGAGTTGGAGCCCGAAGTCAAGGCCGGCAAGTTTCGCGAAGACCTCTATTATGGAATCAGCGGAGTCTGTTTGCGGCTGCCGCCTTTGCGCCAGCGAAAAGAGGACATTCCTGTTCTGCGCGACTGGTTTCTCTCGGCCGCTGCCCGTGATTTTTGCCGTGCCGTGCCGGTGCTCACTTCCGAGACCCACAACTTTTTCATGGAATATAGCTGGCCGGGAAACATTCGCGAACTGAAAGACGCGGCTCGAGCCATTGTCGCGCTCGGCGATGAAGCGCTCGCCATGGGAGGATTGCGCTCGCTTTTGCGGCGCGTCGATAGCGGCGACAAGGTTTCTCTCAAAGATGCGGCGCGCGCAGCTTCCCGCGAAGCCGAGAGGGAACTGATTCTTCAGGTTTTGACTCGCACCCGCTGGAACCGGCGCCGGGCCGCGGAGGAGTTGCAGATCAGCTACAAAGCATTGCTCTACAAGTTGAAGCAGATTGGGTACGAAGGGTACGGAGCCTGACGGCAAAGGTTCAAGGTTGCAAACCTGAGAGGATAGAGGATCAGAAGATATGAAATCAGCATGGAAAGCGACGGTTGCGGCACTCGTCTTGATCAGCAGCATCGCGCTGGCGCAGGATCCGCCAGCCCCGCCGCCAGCCAGTCCCGCTTCCGACAAGACCGCTTCCGACAAAATGACCGCAGCGGCCTCCGCCAGCCTGGCCGGACCCGAGTACGTGATCGGCCCCGAGGACGTGCTCCACATCGCCGTCTGGAGGGAAGCCGAAATGACCGCCACCCTGCCGGTGCGTCCCGATGGAAAAATTTCTCTTCCCCTGGTCGACGATGTGCAGGCCTCAGGTCTTACGCCCAAGCAGCTGGCCGACTCGCTGACGGAGAAGCTGAAAAAATACATTGCCGACCCGCGCGTAACCGTGGTGGTGACTGCCATCAACAGCAAGCGGGTCTACCTTACCGGCGAAGTGTCTCATTCAGGGGCCATGTCGATGTCCCCCAACATGACCGTTCTCCAAGCGTTGTCCAATGCCGGCATGAACCAGTTTGCCGACACGAAACGCATTTACGTCCTACGCACCGAGAATGGCAAACAACAGAAATTGCCGGTGAACTATCGCAAGCTGCTGAAAGGTGAACAGATCGAACAGAACTATGTGTTGCAGCCGGGGGATACCATCGTCGTCCCGTAAGGGACGTCCGGCTCCCGGGTAAATGATTCACGAGTGAAAAGCATGTTAAGAATGCGAACAATCCGGTTGGCGCTGCTGGTTTTCGGCGTGAGTATTTCCGCTGCTTCCCAGAATAGTTCCCAGTCCCAGCCCGATACCACTCCGGCGCCGGCATTCGGCCAGAACGCGCCCGTGCTGAACCCGGAGAATCCTCCGGTTTCTGGCCTGGACACTCCCGGGCTCGATCTGCATACCGCGACCCGTAGCTTCTTCTCGCCAGCTTTGCAGGTGAGCGAATCGGGCGACAGCAACGGGGCCAATCAGATCGGCAGCACCGGTGCGGAATCGATCACCCGCGTTCTCGGAGCGTTCGATCTCCAGCAATTCTGGCCCAAGAGCGATCTCTTTCTCGAGTACCTCGGTGGCGGAGCGTTCTACAGCAGTCCTTTTGACGTACAGCAATTGCAAGCCGTCGGCCTGGATGCCGTGACGCGCTGGCGAACTGGCCAGCTAACGCTTCGCGACGCCTTCAATTACCTGCCCGATGGTTCCTTCCAAATCGGCACCGTTGGTGGTCTCCCGGGGTTCGGTCTGGCTAGCGGCAGCCGGTACCGGAGCGCAGATTGGCGGTTTACCCGGCACCTTTGGCAGCGGCCAGTTCGGCTCGGTAGGAAACATTCCGAGGCTTTCCAACACAGCGATCCTCGATGCGGTTCAGGCCCTCAACCCGGTCTCCGCAATCACGATGGCGGTCGGATTCGCCAACGCTCATTTTTACGACTCAGGGTGCTCAGGGGATGGATGCCTGATCAACAGCGACCAGCTCACCGTTGAGGGCGGCTACAGCCACCTGCTTTCCCGTCACGATCAGATCGGCGTGGTCTACGCTTTTCAGTTGCTTCAATTTCCGATAATTACCGGCGGGCAGATTTATAACGATGTCTTGTATCTGCGCTGGAGCCACCTCATCACCGGCAGGTTGAGCCTGAGTGTTGGAGTCGGCCCGCAGTATACCGAATTGGAAGAGCAGGGTCAGTACATCAAGAATTGGTCGGTGAGCGGGCGGTTTCTGTTGCGCTACAAGATAGGCCGGGCGTCGGTGATGGCGTCTTACGAGAAATTTACTTCGCCAGGCTCGGGCTTTTTCGCCGGTGCCGACACCCAGGTGGCTCAGCTCGGGTACAGGCGCCCAGTGGGACGGACATGGGATTTCTATGGCGATGTGGACTACTCCAATAACAAGAGACTACAGACTCCAGAGAATCCGACGGTGGGCGTTAATACGGGCAGCTATAACGAGGGCTCGGCGGGTTTTGTCTTACGCAAGCATCTGGGACGTACCTACGATTTCTTTGTCGCCTATCGCTTCAGCGATGTGAGCTTTGCCACGGGGGCGACTTTCCCCACCTCGCTTTGCCCGAGTGGAAACTGCACCACCACTGAGCGAAACGCTGGCGCTATAGGTGTGGAATGGCACCCCACTCCGACTCGTATCGAATAATTTCTTGGCCGCCTGGGGCGGCCGGATTGGTGAATAGCATGAGTGAAAATCGCGAACTGACGATGGACGATTATCTGGCGATGCTACGGCGGCGCCTTAAAGTCATTTTGATCCCGGCGCTGCTCGCCCCGCTTGCCGGCTACCTGGTCTCTTATGCACCATTCTTCCCGCCCAAATATACCGCCACCTCTACGGTGCTGGTGGAGGGGCAGAAGGTGCCGGAGAACTATGTCGCGCCGATCATCACTTCCGATTTTGCCCAGCGTGTCCAGACTCTCACCGAGCAAATCGTGAACCAAAAGCTAGGCAAAATGATTGTTGACAATGGCCTGGCCAAGTCCGGATCACCTGAAGAGGACAAGCTCATCTCCAGCATCCAGCAAACAATCGATGTCGAGCCGGTGATAACCTCGATGAGCGCCGCCGCCGCACCCAGCGCCAAGAAAAAGTCTTCCGCCAACAGCGAGGCGCTGCCCGGTTTTGTCATCCAGTACTCCGACACGGACCCAGTCCGCGCACAAAAAGTCAGCAACGCATTGGCCCAGGAATTTGTGAGCCAAAACCTGCAATCTCGCCTCACTGTCGCAGACCAAACGACGCAGTTTCTCGGCGATCAGGTCGACGCGGCCCGAAGTATGGTTGAAGACGAAGACGCCAAGCTTGCCGCCTTCAAGAGCAAACACATGGGCGAGTTGCCGACTGACGTCGACAACAACATGCGCATCCTGCTGTCGCTGAATTCGCAACTCGATGCCACCACCCAGACCCTGAGCCGGGCTCAGCAGGATAAGGCCTATACCGAAAGCATGCTGGCGCAGCAAATTGCCGCCTGGAAGACCTCGCAGTCCAGCACGAATCCGCAGACGCTCCAACAGGAGTTGACCCAGTTGCAGGGGCAATTACTGCAATTGCAGGCGCGCTATACCGACGATCACCCCGACGTGATTAAGACCAAGGCCGACATCGCCGAGGTCGAGAAGAAGCTGAAAGAGATCAACGCAGCCGAGGCCGCCGCCGGCGCCGCTGACGGCAGCGAGAAAGCCAGTTCCACCGAACCACCGGAGATTAAGCAGCTTCGCCTGCAAGTGCACCAGTACCAGGAATTGATCGAGCAGGCTACCCTCGACCAGAAGAGACTGCAGAGCGCGATCAGCGAGAAGCAAAGCCACACCGCCATCCCGGGCGTCGAGGAGGAATACAGGAAGCTCATCCGCGACAACGATGACGCGCAGAAAACTTACCAGGATCTGCTAGCCAAGAAAAGCTCCGCCGAACTAGGCACCAGCATGGAGAAGGGCATCGCGGAGAAGTCGGCGCCCATGGGCGAGCGGATGTACGTTGGGGCCACCGCGAACCTGCCGGAGGATCCCAGTTTCCCCAACCGCCCGCTTTTCGCCGCCGGCGGATTTGGCGCCGGTCTAGCGATCGGTTTGCTCATCGCTATCTGGCTGGAGTTCAGCGACAAGTCCATCCGCACCGAAAAAGATGCTGCGGTCATCATGGATCTGCCCCTCCTGATTTCCGTGCCCTGGCTGGGTGAGGACGACGACCATGCGGCCGACAACGGCAATGGCAACGGCCGCCGCCGTTTCTGGGGTCGACGTAGTCCGCCATCACCCAAAGAACACGAGAACGTCGAGGTCTAGAGCAAGCTTATGTACAAAGAATTTTTTGGACTTCGTGCCAATCCGTTCAACGTCAATCCGGACCCGCGTTACCTGTTTCTCACGCGGCACACCGAAGAGGCGCTGGCCTGCCTTACCTACGGCATACAAAGCCGCAAAGGCTTCGTATTGCTTACGGGCGAGGTCGGCACCGGCAAAACGACGCTGATCAATAAATTGATGGAATGGCTGCGCCTGCAGCAGGTCGCTACCGCCTTCATCTTTAACTCGCGCCTGGACGTGCCGCAGCTCCTCGATTTCATGATGGCCGATTTCGGCATTCCCTGCGATACCAAATCGAAGAGCCAGCTGCTGCAGCGCCTCTATAACTGGCTGCTTGATCGCTATCGTGCCGGTGAAACCGCGGTACTGGTCATCGACGAGGCGCAGAACCTCTCCGACGAAGTGCTCGAAGAAATCCGCATGCTCACTAATCTCGAGACCTTCACCGAGAAGCTGCTGCAGATCGTTCTGGTCGGGCAGCCGGAACTCGAACAGCGCCTGAAGCAGCCCCAGTTACGCCAGTTGCGTCAGCGCTTGACGCTGCGCGCCAAAACCCATCCTTTCAATCTTGAGGAAACCAAGTCGTATATCAAGCAGCGTCTGCGCATCGCCGGTTCGAACGGCGAGCCGATTTTTGACCCCGAAGCCACGGTCGCCATTTTCCGCTACTCGCTGGGCATTCCGCGCGTCATCAATCTGCTCTGCGAGCACTGCCTGGTCAGCGCCTTCGTCGATCAGAAGAAGACGGTGGTTGTCGAAGTCGTCGATTCGGTCGCCCGCGATTTCGATCTGGCCGACGGAAACGCTGCCGCAGCCATGACCGCACCGGCGCCCCCATCATCCGAGAAGTTTGATCTGGTCGAAGCCTTACGCACGCTGGCAACCCTGGCCGACCGGTTGCGCCAATCAGAACAACAGGATCTCCCCAAGGAAAGGAAACTATGAGCCGCATCCATGACGCTTTGAAACGCGCTGAGCAGGAACGAGCAACCTCCACGGGGACGCACATCGAGCCCGCTTTCGACCAACCCGAATTGCAAAGCGACGAGCCGCGCGAGAACCCCGCCTCGCTGCACCCTATGGGAGCCACCGTGATGCCATCCATGGCATCTGGCTTTAATTACGAATCGCTCGTTGCCCGTTGTCCGCAGACGGAATGGAAACCGGATCCGCGCACCATGCTCTTCTTCCAGGAAGAAGACACCCGCGTCGGGGCGGAAGAGTTCCGCACCCTGCGTTCCCGTCTCTACCAGATCCGCGAGAAGATGCCGCTGAAACGCCTCATGGTGACCAGCGCTCTCCCCAAAGAAGGGAAGTCTTTCGTGGCTGCCAATCTGGCGCAGGTCATGGTGCGCCAGCACGGGCGCCGCGTTCTGGTCATCGACGCCGATTTGCGCAACCCCGGCATGCACCGCCACCTGGGAGCGCCCCAGTCGCCCGGGTTGTCCGACTATCTGTTGAGCGAATGCGACGAGTTCGCCGCCATGCAGCGCGGGCCCATGGAAAACCTGTTCTTCATGCCGGGCGGCCGGGCCGTTACGAACGCCCCTGAACTGCTCTCCAACGGCCGTCTGAAACTGTTCCTGCAGCGCGTCGAGCCCTTGTTTGACTGGGTAATTCTCGACTCATCGCCTGTGATTCCCGTGTCGGATGCAACCCTGGTCGCCGGTTCCTGCGACGGCATTCTCATGGTCGTGCGTTCCAATGTGACGCCGTCCGATTTGGCTCGCCGTGCGCGCGAAGAATTCCCGGACAAACTGCTGCTCGGGGTTGTGCTCAATGGAACCTCGACCGCAGGCCTGGCACGTTCGAAGTACTACTACGGCGAGGCCGTGAGCAGCCACGCCTGAGGTCAAGCGAGGCCACGTTGATCCGCCTCTTCAGTGTTTATTATCCAATTCGCAGTCTGGTGCTGCTCGTCGGCGAGGCCCTGATCGTCTGGACCTCACTCCTGCTCGGAGCATGGATTGAACTTGGCGGAAATACTTATAAGGTGCTCATCGACGAGCGTGGCTGGTACAAGATCTTCGCAGCCACGGCGCTGGTATTGCTTTGTTCACACTGGCTTGACCTGTATGACACGGCGCGCCTCCATACCAAAGGGGAACTCTATTTCCGCTTGCTTATGTTTCTTGGGGTGCTGGCATTCATTCTGGCGGGTGTAGCCTACGTACGGCCGGAGATTTTGTCGGGGAGCGGTTCGTCGGCGGTTGGCCTGCTTACCCTCACCGTTGCTCTCTTCGGATGGCGCCTTGGTTTTACCTGGCTGATCCAGCTCCCTATTCTGGTCGAGCGCGTCTACGTCCTGGGCACCGGTGAACGCGCGCAGCAACTGGTGCAGGGACTGCGCCAGAATCCCGAAATCGGCGTCGAGATCGTCAGTTGGACGGGCAAAATGGAAGGCGCGGTTACCCGCGACTCTGTGGCCGCCCACCTGATGGAGGTCGATCGCATACAAAAAGTCCATCGCGTCATCGTCGCCATGCCCGATCGCCGTGGCACCATCCCCATGCAAGAACTGCTCGACCTGCGCATGAAAGGAGTCAAGATCGAGGAGGCTGCTACTTGGCTGGAAAAAATCTCCGGCAAGATAGAGGTCGAGAATCTCTCTCCCAGCTGGCTGGTGTTTGGGACGGGCTTTCGCCGCAGCCGCGCGCTTCATCGCGGTTCGCCGCGTGGTCTCCGTCATCATCTCGCTGATTGGCCTCATCCTCTCCCTGCCTTTACTTCCGCTGATCATGCTTGCCATCCGCCTCGACTCCGCGGGCCCCATTTTCTACACCCAAACGCGAGTCGGCAAGAACGGGCGCTTGTTCAAGGTGGTGAAGTTCCGCACCATGCGCCAGGATGCCGAAGCCGCGAATGGCCCGCAGTGGGCGGACAACAACGATCCCCGCGTCACCCGCGTCGGCAAGATCCTCCGCACCTCGCGCCTCGATGAGATTCCCCAGATGTGGTGCGTGCTCAAAGGCGATATGGCATTCGTCGGGCCTCGTCCCGAACGCCCGGAATTCATCAAGCGGCTCTCCGAGGAAATCCCCTATTACGGCGTGCGCCACATGGTGCGGCCCGGAATCACCGGATGGGCGCAGATCAAGTACAAATACGGCAGCACCGTCGAAGATTCGCGCGAAAAACTTCAGTACGACCTCTTCTACATCAAAAACCATTCGATTGGTCTGGATCTACTGATCATGTTCCTGACCATCAAGACTGTTGTGTTGCGCCGGGGTGCACAATAATGAGCGTAATGACGAAGATGAAATACGTCTTCTGGATTGCCGCTGCCCTGGTCAGCTACTCCTACTTGGGTTATCCGGTGTGGTTGTGGATGCGCAGCCGATGGTCGCCGCGTCCGGTGCGCCGCGGCCTAGTCGAAAGCCAATCTGCACCGGCGGTCTCGGCCGTAATGGTCGTGCACAACGAAGAAGTTGTGATCGCACGCAAGCTCGAGAACCTGTTGACCCTCGACTATCCCCAGGAACTACTGGAAGTGGTCGTCGTCTCCGACGGTTCCACCGATCGCACGCCCGACTTTTCTTGCCGATTATGCCCGCGATTCTCGACTGCGAACACGATTGCGAATTCTGCTGAAGCCGGTATCCCAAGGCAAAGCCGCCGGCCTCAACGATGCGATCGGACTGGCGACCGGGGAAGTGTTGCTGTTTACCGACGCCCACCAGCACATCGAATCCGACGCTCTGCGTCTGTTGGTCGAGAATTTCGCCGACCCCGATGTCGGCGCCGCCAGTGGCGAATTAATGCTGGGTGATCCCATCAACGGAGAGACCGGAAAGGGAATGGGGTTGTACTGGCGCATCGAAAAGAAGATTCGCGAACTGGAGTCCGCTTCCGGTTCCGTCGTCGGCGCCACCGGCGCCATCTACTGCGCCCGCCGGAGTTTGCTCGGCACATCGCCATTGCCCGAAGGCACTATCCTCGATGACGTCCTGTTGCCCATGCAGATCGTGCGCAAGGGGTCTCGCATAATCTTCGACTCCCGCGCCCGCGCCTGGGACTCGCCTGACTTGGGCGAAAGCCGCGAATTCTCCCGCAAAGTGCGAACGCTGAGCGGCAACTATCAACTCTTGCAGCTTGCTCCATGGCTGGGCATGAAGAACATGAAGAAGGGAGGAATTTGTGGCCATCGGCGATAACGCAACCGTACCAGCGACAGACAACCCGCGCATGCGGAGGATCGCGCAAGCTGTAGATCCCACCAAAAGCGCCTTCTTCTGGCTCAGCGCTTTCTACGTAGTCTATTGCGCCCGCCCGCAGGATTGGATTCCCGGTCTCGGTTATTTGCCGCTGGCCAAGATCACCGCCCTGCTTGCCATGTGGGGCCTATTCAGCAGTCTGGGTAGAACCAAGCGCACATTCAAGGATGTACCCACCGAAGGAAAACTGCTCCTGGCCATGATCGGCATACTCTTCCTGGACGGCTTCTTGTCCCCGGTGTGGAAGGGTGGCGCGATTTCCAATACGATAGATTTTTCCAAGGTCTTTATCGCCTGGACCCTGACTTTCCTGCTGATCACGACCTTTCCGCGGCTGAAACAAATTATCTGCATTCAAACCGCCTCCGTAGCCTTGATTTCTTTTGTATCCATCATCAAGGGCCACAACCATCCCCGGTTGGAGGGCGTGCTGGGCGGAATCTACTCCAATCCCAATGATCTGGCGTTTTCGATCGTGATCACACTGCCATTTGCACTGGCCTTCCTTTTAACCAGCCGGAGCGGCATCACGAAGATGGCTTGGATCATAGGCATGCTGGGCATGGGCGCGGCGCTGGTTCTCACCGCTTCGCGGGCGGGGTTCATCGATCTGATCATATCTGGCTGTGTGACTCTCTGGCATTTCGGCGTCCGCGGGCGGCGGCTTTACCTGATCGCCGCGACCGGACTCATCGGCGTTTTACTCCTGGCGGTTGCGGGCGGCAAACTTTACGATCGCTTCGCTGCGCTTTCCGGGAACACTGCAACCGAGAAGTCGGCGTACGGATCGTACGAGGACCGGATGTACCTCATGGAGCGTGCCATCGATGGCATCGAAAACTATCCAATTTTTGGCATCGGAGTTGCGAAATTTCGTGACCTACTCGCTGACCTGGCACGAAGTGCATATGACTTATCTCCAGGTCGCTGTCGAAGGCGGCATTCCAGTCCTGATTCTGTATTTGCTGTTCTTTAGACGGGCGTTCAAGAACCTCCGCGTCTTGCGCAAGGCGGAGAAGAAACTCGAACCCGAAATGGTCTTGTTCGTCGGAGCGCTCCACAGTTCCCTCATTGGGTTCGTTGTGGGAGCGTCATTCGCTCCGGAGGCTTACCAGTACTTCCCCTATTTTGCGGTGGCCTTTACAGCAGTTCTGCTACATATATACAAAGATCAAGACGCCGCGCCCGGACTGTCTCCGCTACCAAAGAAGCCGCGGCATTTCCTGGAGGTTTATGGCAATTATGGACGAGAAGGAGCAATCACGCCTGTTCGCTGACTTGCAGGCGATCTTGCGTTGTTTGCATTGCAACGCAGGCTTGGAGAGTGATCGGGCGGCGGGTAGCCGATGTTGGTTTCAGAGGGTGAGTTTCACAACATGAGTTTCAGAAAGAAGCTCGGATACGCGCGCAAGGTACTGCCCGGCATGGTCTGGCAGGGGTTGCACCCTGTTCCTCGGGGACCAGTGCACCTGATCCTGGGTTTGGCAGACCACTTCGAGCCTGGGATCGACCCGACCGACGGACAGAAGCGCGCGCCTCGTGTGGAGCAGGAACAGCGAGTTGAATCCTGGTGCCGGGAATATCCCAGGATGGCGGAGCGTTATCGGGATCATGAAGGCCGCCCCTTCGTCCATACCTATTTTTATCCGGCTGAGCAATACGACGAAGGATTGATCGAGCTTCTGGCGGAGCTTTGCCATAACGGATGGGGCGAACTGGAAGTGCACTTGCACCATGGGTTTTCTCGTCCCGATACCTGCAGAAAATACGCGCCGCCTGCTGACGGAATTCAGGGATCGGTTGGCATACCGACACCACTGCCTCGCCGTGGAAGAAGGATCGGATCAGCCTCGCTACGCTTTCGTTCACGGCGACTTCGCCCTGGCCAATTGTGCCGGTGGGCGTTTCTGCGGCGTGGATTCAGAAATGAAGATTCTTGCCGAGACCGGTTGTTACGCCGACTTCACATTTCCGGCGGCGGCTCTTCATCCAGCGCAGATTGCAAGAATCAATTCGTTGTACGAGTGCACGCTGCCCCTCGATCAACGCGCCCCGCAGCGGAGAGGCAAGGACCTCCAGGTAGGTCGCAAGCCGCACATATTTCCGCTCATGGTCGAGGGGCCGCTAATATTTGATTTCAAGCGAAGCTTTCGGTCTGGACGGCCTGCTCTGGAATCTGCGGCAATCACCAGAGGCCGGGCCATGACTTTAGAGCGGCTCTCGGCTTGGAAGCAAGCGCGAATCCATGTACAGTGGACGGCCGGACTGGCTGTTCATCAAGTTGCATTGCCACGGCATGGATCCCACCCAGAAGGAGGAGGTGCTGGGGGCGCCGATGCGCAAGTTTCTTCAAGAGTTGGTCGAGGGCGCCCGGGAGCGGAACGAAACCCTTCACTTCGTGACCGCGCGCGAGATGACGAACATCATTCTGGCGGCGTGTGATGGAAGAGAAGGGAATCCCGGAGACTACCGGGATTACCGGTTCAAGCGTTTCATGGAGCGGCCGCTCGCGGCAGCCACGGAAAGTGTCGCTGTCGATGCGACACGGTCGATGTGAGAGGATAAAAACGAATGTGTGGAATTGCTGGGGCCGTTTGCGCGACGCGAGAGAGCAACATCGACGAAGCCCTCGTGCGCCAGATGTGCAATTTAATTATTCATCGCGGTCCGGACGACGAAGGCATCTTCGTCCAGGATGGCGCCGGACTTGGGATGCGCCGTCTCAGCATCATTGATCTTTCCGGCGGCCACCAGCCTGTGTTCAATGAGGACCGCAGCGCGTGGGTGGTTTTCAACGGGGAGATTTACAATTTTCAGGAACTCCGTGCGGGACTGGAAAGCCGCGGCCACCACTTCTACACGAAAACCGATACCGAAGTCATCATTCACCTGTACGAGGAAATGGGCGCCGACTGCGTGCTCAAGCTACGCGGCATGTTCGCTCTGGCCATTTACGACAAACGGAAACGGAAACTGATCCTCGCCCGCGACCGGCTGGGAAAGAAACCCCTGCACTACGCCCGGGTAAAGGACACCCTGTACTTCGCTTCCGAGATCAAGTCAATCCTTGCGGTGGCTCCGGAACTGGCGGAAGTGAACGCGCAGGGCCTGCTCGAATATCTCTACTACGGATATGTGCCCGATCCCATTACCGCCTTCACCGGAATTCATAAGCTTCCTCCCGGGCATCTGCTCGAGTTCGAAAACGGCGAGATCCGCGTCCGCCAGTATTGGGACTTGCCGCAGTTCGGTACGTATTCGCCGAAAAGCGAGGAAGCATGCCTGGAAGAAATGGAACACCGTTTGCTTGAGGCGACCCGCATGCGCCTCATCTCCGATGTGCCTCTGGGAGCGTTCCTCAGCGGTGGGACCGACTCGTCCACCGTGGTCGCTCTAATGGCACGTGCCAGCTCGGGGCCGGTCAAGACTTTTTCCATCGGATTCACAAAGGACGATTTCAACGAGGCCGAGTATGCCCGCATGGTGGCGCGGAAATTCGCCACCGATCATCATGAGATGATCCTCGAGCCCGACGTCGTCGCCACCGCCCAGCATCTCGCCAGCTCGCTCGAAGAGCCCTTCGGGGATTCTTCGATGCTGCCGACTTACTACGTTTCGCAGATGGCGCGCCAGCATGTGACGGTAGCTCTTTCCGGCGATGGCGGAGACGAACTCTTTGCTGGCTACGACCGCTACCGCATTCATGCCAACCGCCGATTCTTCGAGTATGTTCCGGAGTGGGCGCGCAAGTTCTATCGCAACCAGGTGTTTCCGCTTCTACCGACGGGCACGCGCGGCCGCCGATTCAGCTACAACGTTACCTTGCCCTGGCGGGAACGATATGTCGATGGACTCTCTTTTGTGTCCACGTTCGAGCGCGATGCTCCGTTGTTGTCCGATGACTTTCGGCAGATGCTGCGCCGAGGCGATGATCCCCAGAACGCGTTGCTGCGCTATTTCCCCAAGGCTTTGGCGAGCGATCCGTTCAGCGAGCTTCTTTATGTCGACACCAAGACCTATCTGCCAGCCGACATTCTGACCAAAGTGGACCGCATGAGCATGCTGAACTCTCTCGAAGTTCGGGTCCCCATGCTTGACCATGAGTTCGTGGAATTTGTCACCAGCCTGCCCGCCGATTGGAAGCTGCGTGGCAACAAGCAGAAATATATTCTCCGCAAGTTGGCGGAACGTGTGGGCGTTCCTCGCGAGGCGCTCGATCGCCAGAAGCAGGGATTTGCCCTGCCCCTCGCACACTGGATGCGCAACGAACTCAAAGAACTGCTCCTGATTCTGCTGGAGCCACGTTCCCTTCAGCGCGGCTATTTCGATCCGGACGGAATTCGCAAGCTCATGAACGCCCACTTGCATCAAGGGCAGGAAGTCAGCGGCCGCCTCTGGCGTCTGTTGATGTTCGAATTGTGGCACCGCAGTTTCCTCGAAAAATTCACCAAATCGGCAGGATTGTTTCCGCTCCCGCTCACGGTGAATTCGGCGAGCGTGAATTCGGAAGCAACGACTGCCGCTTCCTCTCTCAAGATGGCGCCGGCCCCGGTGGGGGAGTGATTTGGAGGGAACGGCGAACGATGCCAGATCACGGCGAAGTGGTTCCGCGCATCAGCCCGCAAGCCTGTTTTTGATGATCAATAGCTTCGAGACGGGCGGCTCCGAGCGCCAGTTTGTTCTCCTTGCCCAGAATCTCAGCCCGGAACAATTCCAACTTCATCTCGGTTGCATTTTGCGGCAAGGTCCTTTTGCAGAGGGCTTTGCCAATGTCCCCGAATTCCGCTTGGGCGGGAACTTGTACGGGTGGAGGTCGCTACGGGCTCGCTGGCGTCTGAGCCGGCATCTGCGGTGCAACCAGGTGCAAATTGCGCATGCCTTCGATTTCTACACGAATCTGACGCTGGTTCCCGCGGCCCGGCTTGCCGGCGTGCCGGTGGTCATCGGCAGCCATCGTCAGTTGGGAGACTTGCTGACGCCCGCGCAGTTTCGCGCGCAGTTCGAAGCCTTCCGCTGGTGCGATGCGGTCGTCTGCAATTCGATCGCTGGAGCCGACCGGCTCGCCGCCGCTGGTCTGCCGCGCCGCAAACTCTTTGTGATCGGCAACGCTCTTCCCTCCGAGGCTTTCATAACCGCGCCGCCAGCGCTGCCGCGGACTGGGGTGCTGCGCGTAGGGATGGTGGCCCGCATGAATGCGCGCTACAAGAATCATTCAGGATTTCTGCGGATCGCGGCCCGAATCCACCAGCATCTGCCGGATGTCGAATTCGTGCTGGTGGGCGATGGCCCCCTGCGCCAGGAAATCGAACAGGAAGCGCGAACTCTCGGACTGGGAGCGCATGTGTCTTTCCTCGGCGATCGCCGCGACATTCCCGCCGTGCTGGCCTCGCTGGACGTCGCTGTGCTCACCTCCGATTCTGAAGGTCTGTCCAATGTGATTCTGGAAGCAATGGCGGCCGGCCTGCCCGTCGTTGCCTATGGCGTCGGCGGCAATCCAGAACTGGTGAACGAGCAACGCGGAGCACTGGTCGCGGCCGGGGATGAGGCCGGGTTCGCCGATGCGGTCGAACGGATTCTTGCGGGATCGTCGTCCTCATTGCGGCAACAACTGGGCCAGGATGCCCGCCGATTCGCAACGGAGAATTTCAGCCTCGAGCACGTGCGGAATCGCTACCAGGATCTCTACAAAACTCTTCTGCAAGAGAAGCGGCCCGGGACTTCGTGAGCATGAACGTGCCCGGATACAAAAACGTCAGCAAGCGGCTGAAAGTCGCGGTTGTGGCGCCCAGCATGCGCTACATCGGCGGACAGTCGGTCCAGGCCGAGTTGCTCCTGCGCCTGGGGCGGGACGACTCGGAACTCGAATTGAGCTTCATCGCCGTGGACCCGCCTCTGCCAACAGCATTTGCCTGGGCCGAGGGCATTCCCGGCCTCCGCACAATTCTGCGGGAGCCCATCTACTTCCTGCACCTTTGGCGGGGGCTTCAGAGACGTCGATATCGCCCACATCTTCTCCGCGTCCTACTGGTCATTCTTGTTAGCCCCCACGCCTGCCTGGTTGTTCGCCAAACTTCGCGGCAAGAAGTCTGTGATCAACTACCGGAGCGGGGAAGCGCGCGATCACCTGCGGCGCTTCCGGTCAGCATCGTTCGTTCTATCGCGGGCCGATGAAATCGTCGTTCCCTCCGGTTATCTGGTGGACGTGTTCCACGAGTTCGGGCTGAATGCGGTGGTCGTTCCCAATGTGGCGGACCTGTCCCAATTCCACTACCGTGATCGCAGTCCTCTCCGTCCGCACTTGGTGTGCACGCGCGGGTTCTCGCCCTATTACAGCGTCGACGTGGTGGTGCGCGCATTTGCCAAAGTGAAGGAAGCCTATCCCGAAGCCAAGCTGGATCTTGTGGGCGGTGGGCCGCTCGAGGCCGACGTGCGCAAATTGGTGGCGACTCTGCATCTCTCCGACGTGAACTTCACCGGCGTCGCGTCCCGAACGGAGATTGGGAAGTACTACGATCAGGCTGACATCTTCATCAATGCATCCTGGCTCGACAACATGCCGGTTTCCGTCATCGAAGCTTTCGCCGCGGGGACGCCGGTGGTGACCACCTCGCCCGAGTCCATGCCTTACCTGGTCAAGCACGAACAGACCGGCCTTCTCTCGCCCGTCGGAGACGAAGCAGCTCTTGCCGCGAATGTGGTCCGCTTACTCCGCGATCCGGCGCTTGCTGGCCGGCTGGCGCAGAATGCTCACCGCGAGTCGGCGAAGTACACATGGGAGGAAGTGCGCGGGCAGTGGCTGAAGGTGTATCGGGGAATCGACGCCTAAGAAGCGTCACCATCCTCGGGAGGATCGGTGATCACCATGACGTCGGTGGCGGCCGTTCTGGCCAGCGGCGTGTAAGTCTTCAGCCAGAGCTTCACGTCGTAATAAATGGGATAAAACCAGCGCATGAAGCTTATGGGCAGATTGCGATGCCTTTGATCGGCAGGAGTTGCCAACGGGTAATCCAGTTCGGTTAACAGATCCCCGATCATGCTCTCCATCTTGGCGGTCTCGTCGGGCGACAACACCGTTTTCCAGCGACCCAGCGCATTGGTTTCCTTTTCCCTTCCATCACCTCGAAACGACGAATTCGGATTTTGTACCGCGCCCAGCGGATTCGCCTGAATGCGATCGTAATCCAGATCGTGTTCGATGAAGGCGCTAATCCGCGCCAGCGTAGGCCGCGGATTTCGCACAAGGTCTTCGTAACGCACTTCCATGTAATCTCCGCCCATACGCTTGCCGTATTTTCGGCCTTTGCTGACCAGCCAGTACCAGAAGATTGCGGGTGCAAACAGCGCTCGTTTGCGGCGGTCCCACGGAAGCGGCCTGATCCAACCGATCCGTTGAAGCGAGACGGTGACATCTCTTCCATCACGGACAATGTGAACAATGAGCGCATCCGGAAACAGCTTCTTGATCAGGGGCAGATAGAGGAGGTGATTGGGCGTACACTCGGCCCACCGTTCCACACCCTGCTTGTGTGCGATTGCCTCCATGAGGATGCGGAGGAAGTCGCCGCCATCATGACACTCTTCCATGATCCGCGGTTCAATCTCTTCGCGGGTGAGGCCAGACCGGTAAAACAAACTGCTGCGTAGCCATGAATCAAGCAGCCGGCGCCGGCTCGCGCGTTTCGACAAATCGCCGAAACGCAGCCCCAGGAGATTGAACACATTGCTCTCCGCGTGGTAGATTGCAAAACCCCCGGAGGAAAGCAGCATGTGATACAACAATTTAGTCCCAGAACGCCCCGAACCGAGCACGAACACCGGAGCTCTTGAGCGTGGACCATTTGAACCCGGACCGTGGCTTGCGTCCTGGCCTGCTCGGCTCTCCGCCAGCGCTTGAGGTGTCGTATTCATGACCAGCCTGTAATTTTATAAGTTGTTCTCGCCAGTGTCTAAACGCGGCCGACCCTGTCCTTCCGCATATTTGGCTACGCTTTGTGAAGAGTGCTAGTTCAAGCGTCCCACTGATCCATAGAATTGACTTCCTCCGATGTGACCGGCGCGGCCTCCTGGACGCCGGAAGCGCCGCGCGATCCAGACTGTCCCGACGGCCATTCGGCTGCCGCGTCGCGCCAGCCAATGGGATGAACCACAGGCTGCCGAATCGTCTCCAGCACGCGTGCCGGAGGGCCTTCTCCTAATTCTCCGGCCAACGAGACAGCGCTGCTGGGGAAATCCGCAATCGGCCAATGGAAGTGATCGAAGGCGTGGCGCACCAGCGAAATCTTCTCCGGGTCATAGGCAAGCAAACGCGCGCCGACCCAATCCATGGCGGCCGCGTTGTTGGCGCCGAGAAGAAGTCCGAGGTTGAGGGGTTGGGGCGCCAGCGGTCCATTGCCTTGGCCTGCCACTACGGCGTCGGCAATGTGGATCACACGGCGCTGAATTTCATCGCTTATGGTTGCATCACTCCGGCCGTAGAGAAGGATGCGATTCAAATCCAGGCAGGTTCTCCAGATGGTGTCGTTGCCGGACCAGGAGCCATCCGTGCCCGTGCGGTCTCCCTGAGCCCTCGAGGTGCGGGCAAAAACGGCAAAGAGAAGTCGCCACAGCATACCTGCTGCGTAAGACGAAGTAAGGTTCTGCCGGTCGCTGAGGTATTCGAGGGTACGCTTCACGACTCCGTTGCCGGGGTAGCAATCGCCTCCGCTTTGCGATCCGCCGACGCGGTGATGCGGCAGGTATTCTTTGTTGCCGTTGATACCAATCAGGTTCTTGAGGGCGCACGTGATGCCCGCTTTTCTGTGCGTCTTCAGTTTGGGAAGGTTGATGATGATGTCGGCTTCGACCACTTCCTTGGCGACGAGGTATTGGTGGACGCCGCGATGATGCGTCTTGGCCATGAGCCGTGGATCGTACCAGGCCACGCGGAAGCGGTTTCCGTCCGCGCTGATCGGCTCCAACAAACTTTGGCGACCAAGATCGAAGAGGACAAACTGATCTTTGGGCTGTACGTCCTCGGCCGCGACCCGCACTCCGTGGACTAGCACACCGATCGTCCGCCGAAAATCGCGCACACCTTTGAATCTGGAATCGAGGGCCGTTTGGGCTTGCGCCCAGCTTCGCAGACCGGAATTGTCAACCAGTGCGTCGAAGTTGCATCCCTGAATCGGGGCGTCACCGACCAGCACCTCCGCGGCATCGGTTTGCAACGCCGCTTCAACCGCTGCCCGGATCAGCGAGAAGTGAGTCACCAGGCAGTCCATTCCGCCGGAACCTTCATTCTGATGGAGGACGAGATTGGGCTTGATCAGAACCCGCGCGCCCCGCGGGACAACCCTCCCGAAGGGGCCGCGTTCATCGGACCAGTCCATCGTGTCGGCCAGGCGGAGCAAAGCTTGGGAAATTGGATTCTCGGCCTGGTCCGGCGATGGATAAGAGCACGACGGAAGGCGGGTAATCCCCACTTTGGCCGTGAATGCATCATGGGATGCAGGGTTTGCCGTCATGTTCGGGAGGCCGGCACAGCGTCTCCCGGCACGGTCGTCTGCACATCGGATCGCGTAAAGCGGTACTTTCCGGCGGAAGACAGCGGAATCTCAGCCACCTCGCGTACCTCAACCCGGATGTTGTGGCCGGGAGAGATTGCTTGTATCTGGCGGATCGATTCCCGGATCTTTTCCTGCCGGGCCTTGCTGTCGCCCGGGCCGCGCACAATCGACAGGATGATTTCATCCGGCGCGGTCTGATGGAACTGGAAAGTCGCGATCCCTTCACTCCCGTACATCAGGTGGGTGAAGAACTCTCCGTGAACGACACGACCATCCGGAAACACGAAGTTGTCACTGGTGCGCGCGATATCGAGCCGCATCAGCGGAAAGTGATTGCCGCAGGAACAACCGCCTGGCGATACTTCCGGCAAAAGATAGCCGCTGTCTTCGTTGCGATAGCGAATAAACGGCATGGACCAGTTGCGCAGCGAGGTCAGCAAGAACGGTCTGGGGCCGTCATTGCTGGGACCGTCACCGAGCGACTTGTCCTCCTCCATCACGACGAAGTCGGCGTTGATATGCATGTTGCCCGCGGGGCACTCGGCGGCGATATTCTGCACTTCGCTCGATCCATAACAGTCGAGCACTTTGCACCCGAACACGCGCTCAATCACTTCACGCTGCGCGTGGTAAAGTTTCTCCGCCGTCGTGAAAATGCCCTTGATCGGCTCGCCCATCCGCTTGATTGGCTGCCCCTGGCGTTCGAGAAAGGCGGCGAAACGTGCGATCGTAGAGCTGTATCCGAGGATCACTCGAGGCCGCACCCGTCGGAAGCGCTTGGCCCAGTCGGCCATATCTGCTTCTCCCGAAAAAAATGGGTCGAACTGGTAAGTTCGCCGCGCGAACTGCCGCAGTTCGAATTCCAGGCGGGACATGGCATACAGCTTATCGTTCCCGCCCCAGAAGAAAGCGACCATCTCTCCCGGATGCCAGCCGCATTGTTGCAGGTTCCGGTATGTTCCGGCATCGCTGGCCACCATGTAATCGCGACTGCGAAAGAACTTCAGAGGTATGCCCGTGGATCCACCGCTGAAATGGGGCTGCAGCCTTTCCAGCGGTACATCTTCACGGATCAGGTCATGCTGTTTTTCCCGGATAATGTCCTTCGTCAGGATTGGAAGTTGAGCGAAATCATCCCAGTTGCGAATGTCCTGACTGCGGATTCCGAGACCGCGAAACAGACTCCTGTAGTACGGGACGCGGGTCTCGGCGTGTGCTAGAAGCGCACGCAGGTCGGAGAGCTGCCTTTCACGGATTTCTTCCCGAGAGCGGAAGGGAGCACCCTCAATCTCTTTCAGTACCCCCAGCGTGTCGAACCCGCGCAGCCGGCAGGTAAGAGCCAGGAGCGCGCGCCCGTAGAAAGGGCCGCGGTCCGCTGAAGGCGCCATAGCGCCTACTCCCGGGCGCCGGCGTCAATCGGCGCACCCTGGCTCAACTTGAAGACACAGTCCATAGTTGACCGAGAGGGGAGGCTCACGGGAAAACTATAGCACACGACTCTGTCAGGGTTTGGGCGCCCGATTCGACGCGTTCGAGCGCGGCGTCCAGGCCGTCCACATCCGCCCCAGGTACCGGCCCCCCGGGAAGCGGCTGTCCTTTATCCTTTATTCTTCAAACTTGCCGGTGCGCTGAAAGTCAATTGCGCCTATTCGACTCCGGCCAGAGCCGCATCCAACCCCACGATATCAGCTCCCGGGCTGCGACCGTCCGTACCCTGGTTAAGGTATGGACTGCTGGACTGGAGCTGGTAGTTTCCACTGTTGCCGTTGTTGTACTGAACAAAAATAGAGCTCGGATCGGACGGGAAAAAATTGCCCGTTGGCCAAGAATCTGGTGGAAAGGCTGACGGCGTTCCAATCAGGACGTTGCCGGCGAAGGTATAGGTATCGAAACATTTGGAGATCTTGAAAGCCGGCGTGCCATCGTAAGCGCAGCTGGTTGGACCGCCTCCAGTGCCCCATACCGGGTACTCAGCGGTGGTCACGATGTTATCGCTGAAGACGAATCCGTACATTGGCGCATTCGAACTTCTATTCCCGATAAACATGAGGTGGCTGGTGGGATCCGGAAACCCCGTAATGTGGTTGATGGCAACGGTGTTCAGCGAGTTGGTTGGCCAGTTGTTCATCACTTCGAACAGATTGCCTGAGCCCGCATAGTGGGTGCTGATATCATCCATGACCACGTCATGAATGCTCCAGCGGGTTCCCGCCAGCGCTGCGGCTCCATTCGCGCCGTTTCCGGAAATGGAAGTTGCCATGCATATCCCCGCTCCGGCGTGTGCGATGTGCGTGTAGCGAACCGTCACATCGGTCACCTGACACACCGGACACACATCCTGGCCCGTCGCCAGATGCTGGTTTTTCGGGGTCAGCACAATCGCGTATCCGGTCTGACTGAAACCTCCCCAGACATTCTCCATGAGGTTGTCTTCCGCCAGCACCCGTATCGCATTCTTGAGTTCCAGGTGATTCTTGACAATGAACGGGTGGCCCGAATCTCCGCCCTGGAAATTCGGACTCCCTTTCATCCACTGCCACGGTTTGAAGAAGTGATTGGAGCTAATGGTGATGTCGGTCGGAGTCACGGTCGCCCCACCACCTCCGAACAAGATGGCTTCGCCCGAGGCCTCGAGGAAGTTGTTCTGGATCAGGTAAGGACCATCCTGGTGACGCCCAAGGCCTCCACTCATCGCATGCGAGTCCGTGCAGGCGCCGGTCATCGCAGTGCAATGGAAGTCGCTGAAGTAGGAATCCACAATGGCCACATAATTCGTGCCATCAAGGCTGAACCCCTCGTCGGTCTCATCCTTAGCCGTCCCGTGCAGCCAGCTCCGGTCCACCACGATGTACTCCGCGCTGCCTCCTTGGGCCAGCGATATCAGGCTAGGTGCTCCCTTGGTCCCGGTCGACCGTGTCAGCTCCAATCCCAGCAACCGGTAGTGATTCGCTCCAGACTGGAACCTCACCACAACGTTTCCGGCGTCTGGAGCAACGAGCTTGGCCAGTACGTTACGTGGAGTGCTGCAGGCGTACTGAGGACGCCCCGGCAGGGAAGCCACCCCCGCGTAACAAGGCGTGAGCCGCTGTCCCTCGGCGGGCAGAGAGCTGTCGGGAGCGCTGGTGCGAACTATGATCCAGTTAGCGTTATCACAATTCTTGGCCTGGAAATAGAAGGTTCCCGTGAAGGTTGCCCCGGCCTGCAGGGCAATCGTGTCTCCACAGTTGGCGTTGTCTAAAGCGGCCTGCAGATTTCCGCCCGCCGCGACCGAAAGCGTGCTGCCTGGCGCCGGCGTGTCGGCCATCGCACTGGAAACCGTTACTCTCGGCAGTTCCGCGGGACCATCGAAATTCCCGCCGGCTAGGACGGCGATGCTGAAATTGCTGGTTGCGGTCTTGTTGGTGGCATCGGTGGCCGCTACCGTAAAGCTGGAGGTGCCCACTGCGGTCGGCGTCCCGGCAAAATCCCCGTTCGTATTCATCGTGATTCCCGCCGGAGGCGTGCCTGCGGAAATGCTCCAGTGGTAAGGCGCGGTTCCGCCAGTTGCGTTGAAGACTGCGCTAAAACTGGCCCCCTGCTGGCCGGCAGGAAGACTGCTGGTGGTGATTTGCAGCGCCTGGCTGGTAGCCGGCTCAACGGTAATTGCGGTGCTGGCCGACCGTGACGAATCGGCAACGCTGGTCGCGGTCACGACCACATTGGTTTTCGCGCTCACCGCCGGTGCTGTATAGAGGCCGCTGGCGTTGACTGAGCCTGCCGTTGCCGACCACCTTGCCCCGGTGTTGGAAGTTCCGCTAACCGCAGCGGTGAACTGCTGCTGTTGATTTGAAGATAAAGTTGTGCTGGTTGGTGACACATTGACTGTAACATTCTCGCTGCCCCCACCGACAACAATCGCGAACGCGCTGCTCCCATATTCGTGGAGAAACGGCTCCATCACTACCACTTCGAAACGGAAGGTGCCTGCGGCTAGAGCTTTCCCTGAGAGTGTCCCCGTACCTGGATTCAAACTGATGCCCGGGGGCAGGGCGCCTTCATACACCAAGAAAAAGTAAGGTGACCTTCCACCGTCAACTGAAAGCACCGCGTTGTAAGCCTCATTGACCGTGCCAGCGGGGAGATTTCCCGACAGTTTCAGGCTCTTGGTCCAGTCCTTCGGTAAGTCGATGGTTTGTGCTTGGGCCGCGCCGTCGCAAACAGTGGTCATCAACGCGACCACCAGCAGGAGTGTCAAAACGCGCAGGCGTTGTGCCCGCGCTGGCGAAAATCTGGAATGACAGTTTAAAAGAGCATGTTTTACTTCAAACATGTGTGAGCCCTCGACCTTTAGAAATTGGGGGACTAGTCGACTGTCCTCATGCTCAATCTATCCAGACCGGGTAATTGTCGCTAGATACCGGAAGGGCATTGGGTACGCATTAGTACATTCGGTTGCGGCATGTACAGATTCGCGCGCGGCCAGTGTCCGCTGGTGCTTCTGTACGGGGCAGGCGAAAAGCCCTGCGGGACGGGTATTGTGGACGATACAGCGATTACCATAGGGTCAAGGAAACGAGGCGGAAAGCAGCGGAAGCCAAAACAGCCAGCAGTAGGTTACTGAAGGGTTTCCCCTGGCAAAAAACCGCGCAGTAACCAGAGGCGGGGAACTCCGGCACCGACGGGCAATTCAGAGCACGCCACTGGTAGCTTTCTCGATAGCGTCGATATCCGCGCCAATATCCTTGCCGTCGCTAGCCGCGCCCACTCCGGGAGAAATCTTCTTACAGTGGCTTTTTTCATCCGCGTCGCGGCAGAGCCGAAAACTGGTTTCGCCGGGGACCGAACCAGCCAGTCCGGCAGCTTGTGCGTCTTTGGCGTCTATATTGCCCTGGGGCCACTTCTCTTTGCTGCCGATGATGATGTTGTGCGTGACATTTCCATTGGCAAAACAGTGCTCAAACACATCGGACACAGGCCGGACCAGATGGCTGATAAGCACAGTTCTTAGGGCCTCCACCGGCGGACATCACGGATGGTAGTTCTGAGGTAGTGGAAAGTATGCTGTTGGTCAAGCCGAAGTTCTCGATGCCGTCCTGGCCTGGATGCAGAATAAAAATGAGTGGGCCCGGGAACGAAGGCGGTCACATGTGAGATCTGAACATCGTGAAGCGGTGGCGCCTTCGAAATCAGCATCAGGAAATTGCCAAATCCCCGGTAGTCCTTGGAGTGCACTTTGTCGGCCACCAGATCGTGAATGCTATAGCGCTCGCCTCCGGAGCTTACACCCCCATTATCGGAGAGGTCGTTCGCAATAATGAGCACCGATCCCACGTTGGTGATCCGGTTGTAGCGGATAGTCACATCAGTGACGCTGCATATTGGGCAGAGGTTGGTGTTGCCGGTCCCCGCTTGGTTCTTTGGACTCAGCCCGATGGCGAACCCAGTTTGGGTAAACCCGCCCCAACTGTTTTCGAGAACGTTGCCCTCCAGCAATATTCGTTGGGCATTCTTTAATTCAAAGTTATTCTTCACAATGAAAGCATGGCCGTCCGGGCCACCGACAAAACCGGGTTCGCCCTTCCTCCAGATCAGAGGGCTTAAAAAGATGGTTATGGCGAATCTCGATGTCGGAGGGAGTCTGCGCTGCGGCCGTGCCTCCGAACAGTATGTTTTCGCCAGACGCCTCCAGAAAATTGTTCACGATCTTGTAGGGGCCGCCATAGCTTCCATTGAATAGAGCCTGGGCATCGGTACACGCACCGACCACCGCGGTGCAGTGAAAGTCATTGAGAAACGAGTCCACCACCGCGACAAACGTCATGCCGTGTAGAGCGATACCGCGGGTGGTTTCATCCTGGGCTGTGCCATGCATCCAGACGCGGTCGAAGATGAGGTGATCCGCCCTGTCATCGTCCTTGGTAAAAGCCAGCGCGGTGATCGTTGCTCCCGGACTACCACGCGTGATCTCCAATCCGATGAGGCGATAGTGGTTTGCTCCGGCTGCGAAACGCAACGGTCCGGAACCGGCTTTGCCCTCGAACTCAATCTTGGCCATCACATTGCTAACAGAAGTACAGCGGAAATCGGGACGTCCCGGCAGGGATGGAACACCTCCATAACAGGGAGTGACGCGCGTGCCCTCGCGAGGCAAACTTTCGTCCGGTGCGCTGGTTCGCACCACGATCCAGTGAGAATCGTCACATTCCTTATGCGGGAACTCGACCGGGCCGCTGAAGGTTGCGCCCGCCTCCAACTCCACTATGTCGCCACATTGCGCATTGTCGATCGCCCTCTGCAGGTCGTCGCCGCGCTTGACTAACCGGACACGACCGGGAGCTGGCGTGTCAGCCAGGGAAGATTTAACATAAATGCGCGGCAGCTCCGCCGGTCCATCAAACCGGCTTTCTGTGCCGGTCCCCTGTTGCCCGGGAGCTCCCGTATTTGTGGGAGGAGCCGCCATCAGCAACCATAGAAACGCAAGGCAAAAAGACAGAGACTCGCAACCCGATCCAACACATCGTCATCCCTACACCCTATCCCTACAGCCTCGAACCGCACTGGTTAGAAAGATCTTTTGTCGCCTGTTTGCCGAACCAGGCCGCCCGACCAGTATGACACGGTAGCCCATGCGTTACCCGCGGCTGAGAAGCTCATCCCTTTCGCAGGAGCCATTGTCGTGCGGCCAGGTAAGGCCGGCCGGCGCTCTTCTTGGCGATTTTCTTCAAATTCCAATACAGCCATTGCCTGGCACGCGCATGGGAACGAAGTGAAACCAAGTCTCCGGAAACGCGGGGCGGCGTTCCTCGAAAGATGTTGTAGCGGCCGACCACCGTACACCCCTTCACCTCTTGAAGCGCCGTCGTGGGTTCTGAATTAAACAGTATTCGAACCCCTGCCGCAGCGGCTGTTTTGCCAACCCGATCCGAATAATAGCCTCCTGGGACGGAGGCGGTATCAACCCGTTCGCCCAGGATGTCCGAGAGTATCTCGATGCTCCGGGTCCATTCATCCGTCAATTCCTCTTCGCTGCAGCGCGACATCCTCACGGGATGAGAAAACGAATGGCTGCCGATCACGTGGCCTTCTTTTCTCAGGAAACGAATCTGCTCCGCATTGAGAAAGCCCTTCTTGCCAATTTGACTGGCAGTGACAAAAAAATGTCCGCGCCACTTGTATTTCTCAAGCAGGCCCGCAATGCGCGTGGCAGCGCTTTCACCGCCATCGTCGAAGGTCAGAAGAAACGGAAGCGTCCGATCACTTGAGTTTGCGAGGTCGTGTGCTGTGCTCGAAGCCTCGTCGCGTACCTTGGCGATGGCCGCCAGATGGGCTTCGAATTCGGCGCGACTCATTTTGTATTTCGCGGTTCCGGGACCGGTGAAACCGCTCGAATCCCAGTCGGTGCTCTCGACCACGTCATGATAAAGGAGACAAGCAGCTCTCATTGAGGCACCTTTTGCGCGCGCGATTTCCAACCCAGGTACTTGGTCAACCACGGTTGCCCCCACGCGCTGGACGGCCGTCCCGAGGTGTTGAGTGGGACGGCAGTGCCATTAAAGATCTCCAGGAACTTGGCGCGCAGAGCATCGAGGTTTTCCAGTACCACTCGATGCTGAATCACGATGTGCGATTCACCCGCCTCGTCAAACGGATAGCTGTAGTAGCCGAATGTCGGCCCCGTATCGACACCCTTGTCGATTCTGAGGAGCGTCATGCCAACCTTATTCAGGTCACGATTGGCGAGCGCCCAAAAACATCCGTGCGCATTTCGATACTCGGGACAAATCCCGGGATGCATGACAAACGTTCCCCTGGCCGGAATTGAAAAAACACTCTCTTTCAGTAACACCTTGCAACGCGCCAGAACAAGGTCGGGGCTTAGCCTTCTGATAAATGCTTCCGTCTCCGGGGTATTCGGGCTCGGCGTTTTTAAAATCGCGGTGCTCGCGGCGATGTCCCCATAGACAAGGCACTTCTCGCGCAGTTCTTGGCGCTCCCAGCGCTGGTCTTTGCCAGCCAGAAAAATACGGTAATAGAATCGGAATGCCAGCACGTCAAGGAAACGAAGGACCCCAATTCGCTTGATCTCGCGCCTTATGCGACGCCACATTCGATTCGGGGGCTCCTGGATGATAACGATCCCCACTAGATCAGAGAATGAACTCAGCCACCGGGCCAACAGCACCTCATCTAATTGAGCGCCATCGTGGCATATCAAGAGCGTTTTCATTGGCTCCAGGGTCGCGAACAAGTGCCGCGGGTCGATTCTAATTCAATGAGGCGGAGTGACGGGGAAGCTAAAGTGACCAAGGGCATGGCTAATGGCGAGGTTCTCCCGGCAAGCCCGCGGTAACTTTGTGCAAGACTTCGGCAAATTTCGGCGCGATGCGGGACCAATCAAACTGCGCGGCCAATTCTCTTGCGGCGTGCTCAAACTTGTGGCGCGTTTCAGCATCGCGAAGAAGCAGGATCACGGCATCCGCAAACGAAGAGGCGTCATCGGCCAGAATAAGATCGCGCCCGCTCTCTACCTCAAGTCCTTCCGCTCCAATCGAAGTCGATACCATAGCTTTGCCCATGGCCATGGCCTCAAAAATCTTGAGCCTGGTTCCGCCTCCAATGCGCAGCGGGACTATGACCACCGAAGCCCTTTCGAGATATTCCGCTACCGAAGGCACGGAGCCGGTCACTTCGACCGATTCGGAAGCCAAACGCTGCACCTTCGCGAACGGATTCCGCCCGACAATCTGAAAAATCGCGTCCGGAAACTCCGCGCGAACCCTGGGCCATATCTGGGAGCAAAAATATTCCATTGCGTCGACGTTCGGTTCCCAATCCATCGATCCAGTGAACACCACTCGTGGCGGCTTCGCCGACGATGGGGGCGCGACCTTGCATTTCTGCGTGTCCACACCGGTTGGAACGACCGTGATCTCGCAGGCCGGATTCATTTGCAGCATTTGCCGGCGATCGTGTTCGCTTACAGCGATGATGTGATGAAACCTTCCCAGTGCCGCGCGCTCGTAACGGGTCATCTTGGCCGACTCAATGGCGAACGACAGTTTTTTTATCGGATTCGATTCCACTGCGGCCATGCGCTGCCAAAGCGAGCTTTCCACGTTGTGTTGAAACAGCACGCAAGGCATGGGTAACCGGGCCGGAAAGTTCGCGGACGCGGCAAGAAAATCGCATACCGCAACCTCGAAGCGTCCGCTGGCGAGCCATTCGGCGACCGTGGCCTGCGACCTTGCGATGAGTGAACTTCGACACGGCATAAGGTGCTCGCCTCGGGAACCGGTACAGGTAGTCCACTCCACGCTCAATCGCGTTGGAGTCGGGAGCCGCCGTGTAAATCACCTGGGACCCGGGAATTTCCTTCTGCAGCGCTGCCTCATAATCAGCATCGTGCCGGCCTCCGTAATACGAGAGCAGAGTGACTTCGTGGTCTCTTGCGAGAAAGCGGAGAAGATTGTACGAACGGATTTTCCCCCCGGTATCGACGGGTAGAAGTTTGCCGTGCTTGACCCATAGCACCTTCACCGGGAACTCCCCCGGGATGGCAATGGCAGCGAAACCGCCGTCGTCGGCTCCGGATTTGTTTGGATGGAGTTGGCTTTTGCGCGCAAAATACGTTCCCCGGAAATTCCCGTCCGCCGGTTACCCGCCCCCTGGGTGAACCTGGCCGCTCAACCGGGTCATGAGTTCGGCTTCGAGGTAGGGGCCGCCCGCGATCAGGCCCGAAAGCAACGGATTCCTCTGGTTGCACTTCAGATCGGTGTTCTCCAAAGTCCGCACGAACCCACCCGCGCTCAGCACCAGGGCCGCTCCCGCCGCGACGTCCCACTCATGCTTCGGAACCAGTGTGAAAGTAACATCGGCGCGCCCCGCTGCTACCAGGCCCAGTTTATAAGCTACCGATCCCATAGGACGAGTAGTGAAATCGTCCGCCTCGAACTGCTTCCACTCGCCGCGCTTCATTTCGCTGCGGCTGGCGAGGACGAGCGCGCCATGCAGATCCTTGCGCTGGCTCGGTTTTGCAGGCTTGCCATTGTAGGTCACGCCGGTTTCGCGCGATCCGAGGATGAGTTCGTCGGTTGCCGGATTACAGATTCCGCCCGCGACCGGAATTCCATTCTCCACCATAGCCGATCGAAACGCAGAACTCAGGAATACCTTGCACGAACTCGCGCGTGCCGTCGAGCGGATCGACCACCCAGACGCGGTGTTTGTCGAGGCGGGTAAAGTCGTCCACGGTCTCTTCCGAGAGCCAGCCTTCCCCGTCGCGGAGAAGCATCTTGCGCAAAACGTCGTCGACCGAGCGGTCAGCCTCAGTAACGGGATCGTGTCCAACTTTGTATTCGGCTTCGATAGCGCCGGGAGTGAAGCGATTAAGCACGGTCCGCGCCGCTTCCAGCGCGGCATGAATACGTTCGAGAGTCTCTGTGGATGAGGATGAGTAGGAGGTCACAGTTTCGTGCTCCGTAGTGAAGGTCCAGGTAACAGCTCAATGATTCAATGCCGTCTTTCACGCCCACAGCATTCTAGCTCCCGTCATCAACAAAACCGCACACAGGATTCTGCGCAGCCACAGTACCGGGACGCGCGTGCTTAGATACGAGCCGAGTATGCCGCCCGGGATCGAGCCGAGCAGTATCGCTCCCACCAAGTGCCCATCGACGTTGCCCGCCCGAAAGTGCAACAGGCTGGTAACGCCGGTCAGAATCACGGCATGAGCAATGTCGGTTCCGACCATGATCTTGGGCGGGAAAGAATAAAACAATAGAAGCAACATCATAATGATGCTGCCCGACCCGACCGAAGTGATGCCAACCAGAAATCCTCCGACCAATCCAATCACACTCATGAAGGCAAAAGATTGCATCGTGGGTTGGCGTCCAATGAGACGGTCTTCGATCCGTCTTTGGAACAGAAGCATTGCCGGAATTATGACCAGCAACAGTCCCACCGCTGATTTGATGAAATCGTTGACACCCGCGCCGTGAAGTTCGCGCAGGTGCACCAGCAACTTCACGCCGAGGTAGGAGCCGGGAACACTCCCGACCGCCATCGCCAGCACTACTTTTCTACGTACCGTGCCTTTGATCAAATGGATGATGGTGGCGGGAATCTTGGTGAAGAAGTTGCACATGGCATCGCTGCCCACCGCAATGATGGGAGGAACGTGCAGTCCAAAGATGAGCGAGGGCAGCAGCAATACGCCGCCGCCGAGACCCGTCAACCCGATCAGTGTTCCGACGACGAACCCGATCAGCACCTTTAGCAGCAAGAATTCCATGTCCGTTTCTTCAATGGTTCTCAGTTCCCGGCGCAGTTCTCAGTGGAGCAAACTCAGGTTAAGGAATTGACAAAACTGAAAACCGGCTCTGAGAGCCTATTCCAGGGGACATTATCGCATATAGTCCAGTGAAATAATGGACTTTATTGGCATCGCGGGCGGTAGTTCTCAGTCCCCAGTTTTCAGGAAAACAAAATCGAGTCAAACCTCTGGAATCTGGGACCGAGAACTGAAAACCGGGAACTGCCCTTACCCGTTGCCATTGGCGCCGACAAAGCCCTCGCGCTCGAGATGCAGAAGGATGGTCTGCGCCGCTTCCTCGGGGCTGAGCTTGGCCGTGTCAATGACCACCTCGGCATCGGTCGGCGACTCGTACGGATCTGAGATGCCGGTGAATTCCTTGACGATGCCGGCGCGAGCCTTGGCATACAGCCCCTTGCGGTCGCGCTGTTCACACACGTCGATCGAAGTCGCCGCGTGCACCAGGATGAATCCGCCGAACGGTTCAATCATCTGCCGCACCGCTTTGCGCGTCGCCTCATAGGGAGCGATGGGGGCGCACACCGCGATGCCGCCGTTTTTAGTGATCTCGGAAGCGACATAGCCAATGCGGCGAATGTTGATGTCGCGATGCTCCTTGGAGAAGCCGAGTTCGCTCGACAGGTTCTTGCGCACCAGATCGCCATCGAGCAAAGTGACCGGACGTCCACCCATCTCCAGAAACTTGGTGATGAGAGCGTTCGCAATCGTCGATTTGCCCGATCCCGAAAGCCCGGTGAAGAAAATGGTGACGCCCTGCTTGTGCCGTGGCGGATAGCTGCGGCGCAGTTCCTGCACCACTTCGGGATAGGTGAACCACGCCGGAATGTCGCGCCCTTCATTGAGGCGCTGGCGCAGTTCCGTGCCCGAGATGTCGAGCACCTTCGCACCCTGTGGCACTTCATCGGCCGGAACGTAACGGTCTTCGTTCTGCAGATACACCATCATCTGGAAGGGAACCATTTTGACGCCCATTTCCGCCTCGTGCTTCTTGAACAGTTCCTGGGCGTCGTAAGGACCGTAGAAATTCTTGCCGTCGGTATCTTTTCCTGGTCCGGCGTGGTCGCGGCCGACGATGAAGTGGGTGCAGCCATGATTCTTGCGAATCAGGCCGTGCCAGATCGCTTCGCGCGGTCCGCCCATGCGCATCGCCAATGGCAGCATCGACAGCTTGACCGTGCCATGCGGATACTTCGCGAGCAGCAACTCGTAGCAGCGGGTGCGGACAAAATAATCGACGTCGCCCGGTTTGGTCATGCCGACCGAGGGATGGATGAGCAGATTCGCCTCGACCTGCTTGGCGGCGCGCATGGTCAGTTCGACGTGAGCGCGATGCATGGGATTGCGCGTCTGGAACGCCACGACTTTGGTCCAGCCCAGCCGTCCGAATTCGGCGCGCAGGTCGGCAGGCGTTAGGCGCAGCGAGCGAAAATCATAATGCGCGGGAGCCTGCACTTCTTCAATCTTCCCGCCTACGTACCAGGGATTCGACTTGTTGATGGCGTAGTCGGCGCCCGGATGCGCGGCGCTGGTCGAACCAAACACGGACTGCGCTTCGGCTTTGCGGTCAGCCTGCCAGACGTCTTCAACGCTGAGCACGGCGAGCATCACGCCTTCGGGATCGCGCAGCGCGATCTTGCTCGAGCCCGGCGTCAGTTTCTTGGCGAACTCTTCGCTGACGTCGAGCGTGATCGGCATGGGCCACAGCGTTCCGTTCGCCAGTCGCATGTTGTGGCAGACGCCCTCGTAATCGGCACGGTTCATGAATCCACGGAGCGGCGAAAAGCCGCCGCTCATCAGCAGTTCCAGATCGCAAAGCTGACGGGCGGTCAGGTCCCATGAAGGCCAATCCTTCGAATGCGCCTTTAACTCCGCGGCGCGCGCGGCCGGCACTTGCAGCTGAACAAGTTCTCCCCCATGTGGGGCGATAAGATGACTGGTCGTTGCGTCCAATGCAGTATTCCTCCCGGATCTTCTAAGCAAGAATTTATGTTGAAAGCAAAATCACTTGAGGGGTCTCTAAAATCTAAGCTCGCCCGATACGCCGTGGCGCGTCAAGCTACCCGCTGGGGTCGCAGATAACAGCTGGAAACAACGACGGAGCCGACTAATTCCGGTACGCCGGTTTTGAAACATGACCAACTTCATATGGAACATAGAGTATGAGCAATTCGCCTTCCGAAAGCCAGTCCAGGCGCACTTCTAAGACATTGAAAACACGAGATCAATACCATTTTACTTCAAAACACCCGTCGGCGCCGGATGGGTGTGAAACAGCTTGCAACCTTACGCCCCAAGTGTAGGCAACAAAAAGCACGCAGCTCACGCGTGCGGGAATGCAAGATTTTGTCTGAATGGAAACGCTATCTGCCCTGCCGTTTCCGGCGCCAGATCGCTACGCGAGATGTCCACCGCGGAAACGCCTTGAGGCCGAATCGGGTTAACGTAATCCGCGGGTCGCGGAAGTAGGTATTGGCCTCGGCCAGGCACCGTTCTCCTTGCTGAAATCTATCAGCTGACAAGTGATCAAAGGCATCGCTGAGCGCCAACGCTGCATCAGTAGCCGCAATTTCATCGTCTAAAAGCGCGCGCTGCGCTTCCGTGAGCGGCAGCTTTTGGCGCAACACGCGTAAGGATTGCCCCTCAGCGACCACCCACTTCCGGTTTCTGGGATCACTGGTCAGGCTGCCCGGACGCTGCCGGTATTTCACCAGCACTCGTCCGAGGTAGCCAATGGTTCCCTCAGGGAAGCACAGTCGCACACAGAATTCGACATCCTCGCCGATGCGTATTTGCTCGTCAAACATTCCGACCTCGAGCACTCTCCCTCGCCGAGCCACCATGGCGGATGGAAGTTGTCCGCCTTCGCGCTTCAGCATTTGTTCGAAGTTGAGGATAGGATCAGTGCCCTCTTTCAATGTCCTCCATACCACCTCCTGCTCACACGAGCCGAAAAGCAGCACGTCCGTGATCGACGCATGAACGCCGGGATGGCTGTCAAGAAACTCTACCTGCGCGGAGAGATAGTCGGGCATCCAGACATCGTCGCTGTCGACGAAGGCAAGCAGTTCGCCGCGGGCGAGACGTATGCCCGCGTTCCGCGCTCCTGAAAGACCCCGGTTCTCCTGTCTGATGTAAACGATACGATTTATATAAGGCTGGAGCGCTGCTTCAAGCGATGTGGTATCGGGCGAACCGTCGTTGATGACGATCACCTCGAAGTCTCGAAAGGTTTGGCCGAAGACGGAGTCCAAGGTCTCGGCGATGAAGGGCGCAGTATTGTAGGCAGGGATAATGACGCTGATTCTTGGTGTGGCACTCCCGGAATGGCCTGCTGGGTTTTGAACGCTGTTCATTGCGGTTTACAAGTTGTTTTGGTCATGCCGCGTTCCCCAGTTCCCGAGGTCTATGAAAGGAGGTTCCAGGGCTGGGCTGGAACGCCGGCTCAGCTCATACCCGAGCGTCTGCATCAGTGGACCCCAAGCTGACTCGATCGCTTCAACCGCACTTTCAGGAAGCTGGGATTGCCAGCCCCCGCGCTTTGCCTTGCCTACAAAGGGTATGTCCTTGCGTCGTCCTTTCGTGGACACCCATTCATCACCCTGGGTCTTTTCCATTTTCCGCATATTATCGGCAGAACTCCGTTCCACCGCCGTGGCGAGCGCTTCCTGTGAGGCTTCGACACCGAGGAAGGTCGCGACTTTGCCCAACTCGCGCAAGGGCTCAGCGAGCATTGCTTCATAACGCAGCAACAGGAAATCGGAGCTGTTATACCGCGTGGCCAGCCAGCTCAGTACGTTTTCGCCCCATGAGCCCCAGCCGGCAAGATCACCCGCGATGAAACGTGAAATATATTGATCGAATGGGTACTGGTCGTCGATTTCCTGCCTTTTCCTCTGCCAGTTGTAGTGGGAAAGCACCACGTCCCGCGGATCGCGGACAATGTAGATCACCTTTTTGTATCGCGGGTCGAAGTGCTGATGACTCTTCAGGATTCGCGGCCTGGGGATATGCTCCAGGTAGCTTTTCGAAAGCAGCGAGCTTGTGTCGGGTATTACTCGCTCAACATTCAGGAAGGTGATGGGCTCGTTCGGCTGGATTACGTTTCCGATCAGAAATCGCGACCACGTGTTGCCCGATCTGGGGAAAGAAACCAGGAAAGTGTCATCAGGAAACACGGAGAAATCACGGCCGGCACGATCCTTCCCCAGGACATATTTCGCAACGTACTTTAATTCACCGATCATCGTAGGTTTCCCACAGTCTTCAAAGTAGTCAGTTTTTCTTGAGCCCGCTAAAAAGCCGCGTTCATGGCTCCGGTTTCAACCGCCTGCAAAGTCGACAACTCATACCCTAGCTTTGCCATCAACGGGCCCCAGGCAGACTCAATCTCGGCGACTGCAGGTTTAGGCAG
Organism: uncultured Acidobacteriaceae bacterium; assembly: GCA_963747545.1. Taxonomy (GTDB): domain Bacteria; phylum Acidobacteriota; class Terriglobia; order Terriglobales; family Acidobacteriaceae; genus Acidiflorens. Next base: position 830,628 of record CAVVFQ010000008.1, read on the forward strand.
GATTGATTGCCATCCCCCCGTCACCTGCTTGTTTTGCGCCAACTTATCGCCCTGCATCTTTTCCAGCTTGCGCATGTTGTCGGCTGAGCTTCGACTCACCGCTTCGGCCAAACGGTCTGCGCTAACCTGCATCCCGAGGAAGGACGCTACTTTACCCAACTCGCGAGCTGTTTCCGACACCATGTCCTCGTAGCGCAGCAACAAAAACCGCGGAGAATTACCACGAGTTGCCAACCAGCTCGCGACGTTTTCTCCCCACGACCCAACTCCCGGTCTTGCCCCTCTCACAAATTCGTTCACATACTTTGTAATGGGGTAGCTGTCATCACCGGTCCCGCTCTTAACGATCCCGCTCTTAAGGACAAAAGAGTTGTAATCTGCAATCGCCACGTCTCTCGGATCACGGACGATATAAATCACGTTCTTGTACTGTGGGTTAAAGGACCCATGATCCCCGATAACTCGCGGTCTTGGCATGCGTTTGAAGAACCCTCGCGTCTGGTTATTGACGGACGGGATCAATCGTTCCATGTCCAGGAGCGTCAAAGGTGGGTCGGACTGGAGAAGGTTGGCGATCAGGAACCGCGACCAAGTGTTGCCAGATTCTGGATAGGAGACGACGAATGTGTCGTCCGGATAGTACACGAGATCGGGCCCCGCTATATCCAACTCCAGGATGTGCTTGACACCGTATGCTAGCCGGTCGATTACAGACACCAAAGCCTCCGTCTCCTGCGCTACTCCCTGGCGGTTTTAACCGCGAATTTCGGCCACATGGCTCGCGTCAGCATGGTTGTTTCGGCTTCGCTGAACTCGAATAGCCACAGCGGCACAACGTACAAAATAGCAGACAGAATTCCAATTGAAAACAGAACCTTATAGCTCGGCGCGGCAAATTTCAGGGCCAAAATCAGGGGAATCACAAGCGACGCCGCTACCGCCGCCGTGGTCTTGGCAAATCGTTGGACGTATTCTCCGAGCGGGATATTCGCCAGACGACAAACATACACAGGCTGAATAAACAACCTGGCGAGCACCATCGGGAAGAGGGTTCCAAGGGCCACGCCAATCATCCCATAGCGCTTTGCCAGGATTATGCTCAGCGCCAGGTTGGCGATCGCCTCGAGGGAGTTCGACAGGGCTGTGTATTTATGCTTGGCAAGGCTGTAGAGCAAGTAAGGCGATGCTATCTGCGAAAACATTACGATCATCCCAACTGTGAGGACCACGAGCACGGGATAAGCGTCCAGATACGCCGGACCCATCCAGACTTGAATGAAAGGCTTGCCCCACGCAATCAGCCCGAAACCCATGAAGCTGGTGACGCAGATGGTCACCTTGGTGGCAAAGAAGTAGGCCTTTTTCAACCCCTCGAAGTTTGCCGCACCCTCCTGCCGGCTGAACACGGCGGGAAAAAAGCCGGACAATGCTTCCATCAACCCCATGAAGAACTGAGTGAGCGTACTGCCCACCCGGTAATGGGTAACGGCCGCTAAGCCCACGTAGGATGCCACCACCAGCGCGTCAATCCGAAACCGAATGATGTTCGCAGTAGCTGCGACAAAACTGTAGATGCCGAACGAAAATAATTTACGCGCGGTGTCAAGACTCCAATATCTTGACTCGAATCGCAGGAAGGGGAGATCCTTGGAAATGAAATAAATGTAAAGAACGATTCCCGGGATCCCGGAGGCCACGGTTGCCAGCGCCAGCGCGACTATTTTGTACCCGCGAAGCAGAATCACGATCAGCAACACGGTTCTCAAAGCCAGAGACAAAAAGTCGATGGCGGCGGTCTTGTCGTAGCGCAGTTGCGCCTCGAGTGCTCCTTGCAGGACTCGAGTGGGAAACAGGAGTGCCGAGTAGACTCCGAGAATCAGGATCAGCTTCCAGAGCACCTCGGCGTCCGACGGGTTTTTCGCCAGCCAGCGCGCAAGGAAAGCGAGGAACACGGTAACCGCGAGGGCGAAAGCCCCCACACCCGAGAGGAGCCGAAGCGCTGTATTGAAAACCCGGTTGGCCTCTTCGTGATCCTTTGCCCCGAGCGCCCGCGCCATGTACCGGTTGATCGCCGGCGTTAACCCAAACTCCAGCGTTCCGTAATATCCAATGATTGTCGCCACCAGCGCCCAGGTGCCGTACATGCGATCGCCCAGCGCATGAACCACAAACGGCATGATGAGCATCGACACCAACGCCGTCGCGAGTAGATTGACGGCGCGGATGGCTGAGCCGGAGGCAAGTTTGCGTATCATTGGCGTCTGTTGGAAAGGCGGGAGAACTGCATCGCTGCTCGCCTCAAGCCGGCGCTCCGTTATGCCGCTGCGTCCACAATGTGAAGAGACGGCTGGTCGCATTCGGCGCTACCTTTAGCGCGAAGAGTACGAGACTCAATTTTGTTTTATGGAAGTAGTGGTTCGCCTGGGAGAAGCGTTCACGAGCCTTGGGAAAATCTCCCGCGGAGAGATGGTTCTTGCCCTCTTCGAGCAAGTACTGCGCGCGAATCTCAGCGGCCCGATCCCGCACCAGTTTCCGCTGCGCCGAGGTCAAAGGAAGTTTCTGGTCGGTTTTCTCGAGGATCAACCAGGCACGCTTCCGCCATCCGGGCGGGCGACACGCTCAGCGACCCCGGCCGCCCGTCGGCCAGACGTGCCTGTACTTGCCGGTTGTAGCCGATTTTGCCGCCGTAAAACGCGGTACGCAGCCACATGTCGTAGTCGTCACAGCGGGCCAGGCTTTCGTCGAACCCTCCCGCCTTCAAGATCGCTGCCTTGCGCGCCACCACGGTCGAGACCGGGATCTGGCAGCGTTCCACCACCAGGGCCTCAAAACCGGCTTCACCGGCGGACGGGCACTTCGTCATAAATTCAATGTGCCGTGTGGGGTCTCCAACCATGACAGCGTTTGCATAGACCAGGCAAAGCGCCGGCTCCGCCGCGAATTGCTTCATCTGCGATTCCAGATGGTTGGGTAACCACGTGTCGTCGCTATCGAGGAATGCCAGAAACTCGCCACGCGCTCTTGCAATCGCCGTGTTTCTCGCACCCGCCGCTCGCTTGTTAACCTGCTTGATATACACGATGCGATCAGGGTTGCGATCAGATTGCGATCTAGGTAGGGCTGCAGCACCTTCTCCAGTTCCGCCGTATCTGGCGAACCATCATTGACCACGATGGCCTCAAAATCCTGGAAGGTTTGAGCCAGAATCGAATCCAGACACGCGGCGATCAGCGGCGCCGTTTTGTAGGAGGGAATGATGATGCTTACCTGCGGCGCTGCTTGTGATTGTTCGTTTCCCATAGTTGTTCCGATAACTAAGTTGGTTTCCTTACGAACTTTATTATGTTTACGAACAATATTACGAACTATAAAAGACCAGTTCCTTCTCTCCACTGACGACGTGATTGACGGCTTCCACGCCCATCAGGACTGAGTGATCCATGTTTCCAATTTCGTAACGCCAGGCGCCGAAGCGTCCCCGCGAATAAATCCCCTGCTGCATCAAGGCCGGTTGCAGAATGGCGAGCGCCTTATCCCGGTCGAGCGTCGGGATCGGATAGGAATACCTGACCAGCCGGTGGTACCGCGAAATGATGCGCGCACGGTCGGATTCGTCGAGGATTTTCAAACGGATCAGTCCAGCCAGCATCTGCTCATATGTACGCTCTATATCCACAATCTCTCCCAGTGGAACCGACATCTCGCACATCAGCGAACTGTACTGCTCGGTGTCGCCGTTGGGGACGTTATTGGGCGAGTAATGCGAAAAGAACGTGGCCCGATAGCATGGCATTTCCGGGTCCGCAAAATACACCCAGCATTTGCCGGTGTCGATCTTCTTTTTCATTCCGATCCCCAGGACCAGCAGATCGTTGTGTTCAAGCAAGCGCCGCGGCCTCGCGCAGTCTCGTGTCGGTGCGCTTCAGCATGACGGTCAGCAAATCGAGCGGCGCGGTTGAGATCAGCACGTCGTAACTGTCGCCAGTGCCGTCGGTAAAGGAAACTCTGCGCTGCGCCGAGTCCACCTCGGCGAGCTGTTTCCCGGTGCGCACCTTGTCAGGAAAGAGTCGCCCCATGCGGCGGTAGATTTCTCCCGTTCCGCCGTGCAGCGGAAAGCGGAACTTATTGTTCGGGCCCCAGGCCACGTCATCTTTTTCGTAGATGACATTTTCCAGCAGCCGCTTGAAATCCACCACCGACACGCGCTCGGCGATCCATCCCTTCGACATGCGCTCGGGCGGTGTGGTCCAGACTTTGGAGTTGTAAGGAAACATGAAGGCCTCGGAGATCCCCTCGCCGAAGGTGTTCAGCGTCCACTCCCGGAAATTCGCCGCGTCACCGTTGCGGCTGGCCGCCGCCTTGGCCGCGCCCATCAGGCAACTTACCTGCATCGCCTTCGGCAAGTACCGCAGGTTGTTCTGAAACGGATAAGGTACGCACGCATCTTTCAAATACACCCAACTCTCGCGTATCCGTTCGTGCACTTCCTTCCCCAGCATGTCGTCGATCAGTTTGTCGAAATAGGGATAGTGCGAAAAGATAACGTGTCCGCCCTCATCCCAAACAAATCCCTGTGGATCCAGATGCGACGTAGAGTGTCCGCCAACCTCATCAGACTTTTCGTAAAGCACCCAATTGTCGTAACCGAGTTCGTGCAGACGATAGGCTGCGCCCAGCCCGGTCGGTCCGCCTCCAATGATGACGACTTTCTTGTTGACCATGCTTTTTCCGGCTGCCACGCCAGCCTAAATACGTCCTGTTGCAGGGAATTGCTTGTTGTAGGGAAATACAAGCCCTGATGCCGTTCCCTGAATATTGACACAACTCCACACTCGTTGCCGATATCCAACCAATCGCTCGATTCCCCTGGCGACCGTCGCGGTCTTATCGCAGCTCTAAAGAAGCAACGTGGAGTCCAAATCCCGGAGGTTCGGACTGTCTGTATCCCATTGATTACACATGAGCTCGCGGGGGAAGCGCCCAAATGTGCCACCAATGAGGAAGGGAACTCACCGCGGCGTGGGTAAACTTTTTCCCATTACTGCCCCTGCCATCCCCTCGCGACTAGGGGCGTTTCGTGGTCCGGTCGAGATGTCTTCGATTCGATACCCGAATTTCACCGCCTCGTGGAAAAGTTGATTCCAGCGCTCGTGATAGGAAAGCGCCATCTGCTCTGAACAAAAAAGCACAAGACATGCAAGACATTGCGACTGACCCAAAGGTGGGATTGTGACTCCGCGCCCTCCGGTGTATAAAACCTCACTGGTGTTGCAGTTGCATTCAAGTGTTGCTTTCACAGGGTGCCCTATCTGCGGTGTTCCAAGTGCTATTACCAGTGTGAACCACTGGCGGTTAAATTTTGGAGGAAAACAAGCGATGCGCCACTTTTTGTCACACTACACGGGGAGAATCCGCTCCGGTGCTTTTTCGGGGTCCACGCATCCGGCGTCCGCTGTGCCCGCCCGCAATCTTTGCGTGATGCTGCTCGTGGTCTGTATCGCATTGCTGTCGTCGTCGTTCGCGCAGGTGCCCTTTACAACCAATCGTGGCGCTAAGTCCCGCGACAGCGCGAATACCGCCGAAACGCTGCTCACCCCAACCAACGTCAACAAGAACGGTTTTGGTAAGCTCTTCACCGCTCCGCTTGATTATCAGGTGATGGCTCAGCCCCTCTACATGCCCGGCGTGACCATCGGCGGTCAGTCTCACAACGTCGTTTACGTGGCCACCATGGCGGATTCGGTCTACGCGATTGACGCCGACACTGGCGCTCAGCTCTGGTGGGTCAACTTCACCAACCCTGCTGCAGGAATCCTCACCGCCCAGGTCAAACCGGTCTCCGGCCCCAGCACGCTGCCCTGCGGCACGAGCCAGGGTTACAACCAGGAAGGCATCGTCGGAACCCCGGTCATCGACCCCAACACTACACCCAATCCGATCATGTATCTGGTCGCCAAGACGGTGAACAGCGGTACGGTCGAGCTCAACCTCCACGCTCTCGACATCACCACCGGCCTTGATATAACGACCCCCGTCCCCATCCAGGCCGCCACCACCAGCGGCAGTTTCTACAAAACAAAACACACAACTGTCTTCAACGCTCTCCACCAGATGAATCGCCCCGGTCTCTTGTTGCTGAATGGTGTCCTCTACCTGGGCTTCGGCTCCAACTCCTGCAACGACAGCAACACCGGATGGCTCCTTGGCTATGACGAGGCCACTCTCTCGCAATCCTATGTCTTTAACACCTCGCCCTACTATGGGTATGTTTCCATCTGGCAGGGCGGCAACGGTATCGCCTCCGACGAAGCTGGCAACATCTTCGTGGAGACCGCCGAATCCAGCTCGGGCACCGAGTACGATGTCCCGCAAGGTGGCCAGACCTACAGCAACAGCGTGTTAAAGCTGGGCCCCGGTCTCACGGTTGACGATTATTTCACCCCGTGGGATGTGGTCTTCCTCAACGCGTGGGATCTGGACTTGAGTTCCTCCGGAGTTCTCATCCTTCCCGATCAAACCAGCGGCCCTTCGCTCGAGGGCCATGAACTCATCGCCAGCGGTAAACAGGGCTTCATCTATGTGATCGATCGCGACCAGCTGGGAGGGTTCTCCACTACAGGCACGGATCAGATTCTCCAGCCCCCGATCCCAATGATTCCCGGGACAACCAGCAGCACGCTCCAGGACATCGAATTTGGTGGCCCCGCCTACTGGAACAACACCGTGTACTTCACTCCCGTTGGATCTCCTGTACTGGCCTATCCGCTGTCCGGTGGATTACTCGTCACTCCTCCTATTGCCAGTGCCGCCAGTTATGCCGGCGGTCACCCGCCGTCCGTTTCCGCCAACGGCAACAGCAACGGCATTTTGTGGGCCGTCGAAGATGATGCACTCAGCGCTTTCAATGCCGGTTCCCTCCAACTGCTCTATACATCCGCCCAAGCTTCCGGCCAGCGCGACGCGCTGGGGCCCGTTGGCCACTTCATCACTCAGACCGTCGACAACGGCAAGGTCTATGTCGGCACCAACACTAGCCTTGTGGCCTACGGATTGTTTCACGTGCTCAACGTCACCAGCGGCAACGCCCAAAGTGCTGCCGTTGCCACCGCACTATCCAATCCCATCGTGGTCCAGGCCTCGAACCCATATACCGGACTGCCCGACGTTGGCGCCACCGTCACTTTCAGCGATGGCGGTAAGGGCGGCTCATTTAATCCGCCTTCGGCCATTACCAATCTGAGCGGCAGCGTTTCTACTATTTATACCGTTTCGAAAACATCCGGTACTTATACGCTGACAATTTCCGGGGCGCTCTCCGGGGTCACTTTCGGGAATGGCACCGCGACTGCCACCGCTGTTCCCGATCCCGCTCTACAGATCGTTTACTGGACCGGACAAAAGCAGACCGCCGCCGCCGGTTCCAGCCTCGCCCACCCGATCGTCGACAAGGTGGTGGACAAGTACAGCAATGGCGTCCCCGGCGTTACCATCAACTTCAGCGCCAACGACGGTGCCATTCTCAGTCAGACGTCTGCGGTCACCAACGCCAGTGGCTTGGCCAGCACGACCTTGCAGTTGCCCACCACCGTCGGCAACGTGACGGTCACTCTCACCTCTCCGGGGATCAAGGGTACATTCCTGCTCGAGTATTCCGTTGCCGGACCGCCTGCCAACATCGCCATCACAGCCGGCAATGGTCAGAGTGCGCTTCGCGGAACGCAACTGTCGGCGCTCACGGTGCTCGTGACCGACCAGTACAACAATCCCATCTCGGGCAACAGCGTCCTCTTTTCCGACCTCGGGGCCGGAGGCACTTTCGCCACTAATCCCGTTGTCACTGGCACCAATGGACAGGCGACCGCGCTCTATACGCTTCCTTCGTCTGCCGGCACCATCACCATCGACGGCTCTGCCACCGGAATCACTGCTCCGGCGGTGTTCACCGAAACCAGCCAATAGCCTTCAGCATGTGTGGACGCGGGCGACCTCGCCCGCGTGCCCATGCTTCGGGTGCGTGGAGGCAGTCCGCTCACGGCGTTTTCTGCACTAGAGGCCAAGCGGTGGTCACCGCCAGCGCGACCGCAATTCCCAGCGACACTTCCAGAAACCGGTGCCAGGAGACCATCCATGGGTCGTGCGTATGCGGAATGAGCAAAACAATGCTCAGGGTAATTCCAGCAAACCGGTAAGCGCCTTTCACGCGCGATAACCACCCCAGAAGCCCGCACAAAAGAATTCCCGCGGCATAGACCACTGCGGTCGGAGGGAAGAACGTAGCGAGCGCCGCGCCCAGCAGGGCGCCGAGCGCCGTCCCTACAAAGCGCTGCCAAGCCAGCTCATGCGGAGGAATGGCGGACTGCACGACCACGATGGCCGAAATCGGCGCCCAATAATATTCCGGCAGCTTCAGCAGACGAGCGAGCAGCAAGGCAGCCACAGCCGCCAAAGTGGTGCGCACCGCGTCCAGAACAGAAGTGCGATTTACCGCGGGAAAAATTTTGCCTCTGGCCATCGACCCTCCCTGCGAGCGCGCCAAGAGCCGACATTGTAACGGAACACCATCACCATCGCGCGGAAGATGGGATAGCGGTTCACGGTCACGCGGGCGAGGGCGCCCGCATCCTCGCGCGTCCTTTGCGCCGGGGTGGGAACCACAACGATCGCGCAATGACCCTTGCCTTTCACGCCAAAAAGAGCACACCTAATTCCGAATGTGTGGCGCGGACATTCCTGTCCGCGAAATGCCGCAAGCAAACCAAAGCCCCGCTCGCAAGAGCGGAGCTATTCGCGTTTCGTACCAGGGTATCGCTTTAGCGATACCGCAAGATCTTCACAATCAGAATCCCCTTTAGGGGCTGTTGGCCAGGGGCGCGCCCGCGCTACACGACGAAAAGCGAATGGTCCGGGCTGGTGACAGGCCTGGATTGTTCCGGGAGGAAGACTTCCGTCGGTGCCGTTCCGCTCGATGTTTTCGACGCGGGGTTGCGGGCTCGCCGGGGTTTCGCTGGTTTGGCTAAGGGACGCCATGGGAGTTTCTGATTCCGTCTCCGTTTCGAGATCGGTGACAACCTGCTCTGGTTGCGGCTTTTCGAGTTCCATACGCTTGAGATTCGAAGAGGCGATCTGGAGCGCATAAAGCAGGAGGCCGGCGGTTTTCTGTTCGAGTCTTTTTTGCAGGACCATCTGCACGACCTGGCGGATGACGGTCTGAACGGAGTGCGCATCTTCAAAAGCGGGCAATGTGATTTCGCCGGTTGGGTATTCTTCCGGGTTGTAGTAACAATCGACCCGCTCGGGGCGATTCTGCTGATGGTAGAAACAGAAATTCTTGTGACGGAGGGCGGGCGAACCGCACTGGGTTCCGTTGACCTTGATGTGTCGGCAACGAGGTGCTGCTGAGGATGACATAGTTGCTCCTGGGTGAGGCTGACTAATGTTGGTAGGGTACCCCCCTACTTACTCGGTATATTGGAATCATCGACTTAGCATCGCGCTGTGCGGCAAAGTCTTGAAAGGAAGATAGTTATGGGTAAAGTCTTGATTCGGCATGGGTCGGTGGGATTGCGTCCTTCTCTGCCGGAATAGGTCACGGCTGGCGCGGAGTTATCGGTGGATAGGCCGCGCGTATCTCGCTTTTAATTGTGTTGTTAGTTCTATTATATGACGGGTTGTCAAGGGTTATTGGTGGAATCGGGAGCCGGCACGGATGGGAGCGAGTTGTTATTCGGCCTGCCACCCTGTCTTGAAGCCTAGTTTTTCGTTTAGTTCCCAGGGGCCGCAGCAAGACACCTTTAGACTTTGGCATACATCTGGCACGTGCCGATTGTGCCGTTGCTTCCTTGGCTTCGAAACCTCGGTTGTCACAATGCATCGTTCAGCATTCCCGAACGCGTAAGCAATCAGGAACGGATCGCGGCCGATCTTTTCGACCTCATCATCAGCAAGATCATTCGCATAACCTTCGGCCACAACGCGTCGGACGAGCTCCGGATTTAACATCTCATCCAAGATGAGCGCAGGACGATTTTTGTCATCTTTGACCCAGTCGAGCAGCTCGTCGTCCTTTTGGCGCCCTTCTAATACCTCTTCATACATTTCGATCGGAAGTTTTACATGTCCGGATGCAGCTTGATGCTGCAGCCAGCCCCAAAATTCAGGGACGCGGCTGATGCCGTAGTAGGTGTTTGCCGCCGCTATGAGGATGTTTGCGTCGAGAAGGTATAGCACTAGTCGGCCCCTCGACTGGGGGTTTCGCCCGACAACAGGGGCTCCACATTTCGAGCCTTCACCCCTAGTAGGCGCCCAGCTTTCGTATAAGTGAGGAGGCCCTCACCGAAAGAGCGGCTGGCGAGATCCAGAAGAGCTTTTCCTATCCGGTGCCGTCTAACAACATAATAGTTGGGGCCCCCCTCTTTCGCCGTCTGCTTTAACGCTTCTCGCTCCTTTCGTTCGAGCCAATCTTGCCTGAACCGCTCATTCAGGCCGCCCCATGTCTTGTGTGTAATGGCGCCCATTCGGAATACTCTGTAGGCCACCATGGCGCGGCTGATTTTGCGCTTGCCCGCAAACTTGCCGATGGAGTCGACAAGTTTGTCAAAAGATAGTCTCCCGACGTTGACGAATTCATCGATTTCTCTCGGCGGAAGCAATATCTCTGCAGCGACATCGCTGCAGTATTGCTCAATTGCCAAACCGGTTGCCCGTCCGCTAACACCAGTGTCGCCGAGCCAGAGATGAGCCACTTCGTGCAACGCTGTAAAGGACCACGCAGACGGCGCGTCATTGTCATTAATGATCGCTATTGGTGCGATCTCGTCCGCCATAGCGAAGCCACGGAAGGTATCGACGGGGATGTTGGTGTGGTAGCTGCCGAGATTTCCCAGGAGGAGGACGAAAATACCCGTGTCCTCTAACCTGAGACGAAGATAGGCGAACGCGTCTTCGACAGAGTCCTGCCGGCGGAACTTGGCCAGGTCAAAGTCGGTCTGCCGGACGATGCGCTCCGCCAACTCAGTCACTGGAACATTCATGTCTGCCGAGCCGACAAATGGTAGTCTCCCCGCTTCCTCATCCTCGAGTAGGGACTTAATTACGCTTTGGCGTCCACGGACATCCCGGATCAACGCATCGAGAACGGGGTTGTAGAGTGGGGGCTTACCGCCAGGAAGCGTCCGAAAATCTTTTCCCCGGTCCCCCGTTTTCGGAGGTCCATCCAGATAAAAGACGAGAAGCGAGCGACGATAGGCCTTGGCCATCCTTACTAGCAGGGGTCGGGAGGGTTCCTCATTCCCGGCCTCAAGCGCTGCTAGCCTCTGGGCACCGGACACGCCGTGAGCTTCCTTGAGATCTATCGCGCGAGCTGCTTCATCTAGTGACAGCCCGGCGGTTTCCCGTGCCCACTCGAATATTTTAGGGTTCAGTGCCGGCATGTGCCTATGATTCTACGCGTGGCTCTTCGTGTACGCTACGAGACGACGTTTTGCCTTCTTGTCAGCAGGGATAAGTCCAATCTATGGTGGACGCGTCAAGCCTGAAACCGGAAAGAAGCGTGACAAGTGGCGCACGCGCCCATCGCGCGACCGGTGTCGTTCCCACCCTAACGTCGCAAAAGACGCGACGTTAGGATGAGGCACCCTCATTTCTGGTATGGAGGAATTCAGGACAGACGAGATATTCAGTCTCGAAAATGGCTAGAAACTTCGTGGCTGTTCCCAAGTTCCTTGTCTTCAAGATTCTCCTACTCAAGGGTGGCTTCTGTCCCAGTCATCGCGATCGCGGTAGATGGAGATGGAAGAGATGCGATCATTCCAATTCTTGGTAGGGTTGTCGGAAAGACTGACGCGGCGCAGGTCGTTCAGATCGTGACTGATCCGGAGATTACTGCCCTGGAAATTAACGTCGTTGAAGATGCGCACCCGCGACCCGCCAAATACACGGATGGCACTGATTTTGTCGTTGAAGCCGCCGGGCAGCACGGCCCAGCGGTCGCCCTGCTTCATGCAAAAGTAGTCTCCCCGGAAACCAGCGTCCTGGTAGAAGCAGGCACCGGCCTTGGGCGGGTGTGGTCTGCCCCATTGATATTGGGAAAATGCCGGAAGAGACGCAAAGGACAAAAACAAAACAGCAGTGAGCGCAAATCGGAATCGCATAGCCTCCCCCTTTAACCGGGATTCGCAGCAATGATCAGGCCATTCTATACCATCCTAACGTTGCGTACTCGGCATGAAGGAATTCGCCTTCGAAGTTGGACGGTTCCACGATCACCATCGCGCAGAAGATGGGATGAACGGCTTTTCACGGCGTGCCGTCCGACAGCCACTTCTCGAAAAGCGCGAGAATTGGCGTGCCCCGGCCCCTAAAGGGGATTCTGATTGTGACGAACTTACGGTATCGCTAAAGCGATACCCTGATACGAAACACGAAAAGCCCCGCTCTTTGGAATTGGAAATTCGAGCGGGGCTTTTATTTTGCTTTCGGCGTTTCGCGGGCGAGGACGCCGGCGCTACGCGATTAGTACATTCCGTCCATGCCGCCGCCGCCGTGGCCGCCGCCCGGCATCGGAGCTTCCTTCTTTTCCGGAATGTCCGCTACCAGGGCTTCGGTGGTCAACATCAGCGCCGCGATCGAACCGGCGTTGGTCAGTGCGGTGCGCACTACCTTGGTCGGATCGAGCACGCCTGCCTTGACCAGATCTTCGTACTCGCCGGTCAGGGCGTTGTAGCCGAAGTTGTTGTCCTTCGAGTCGTTGATTTTTCCGATCACGATTGCACCTTCTTCGCCGGCGTTCTCGGCGATCTGGCGCAAGGGCTCGGTGATGGCGCGCTTCACGATGTTGACACCGATCTGCTCGTCACCTTCCAGCTTCAGCTTGTCGAGAGCCGCAACGCAGCGCGCAAGCGCCACGCCTCCGCCCGGGACAATGCCTTCTTCAACGGCCGCGCGGGTGGCGTGCATGGCATCTTCCACACGGGCTTTCGTTTCCTTCATTTCGGTTTCGGTTGCGGCTCCAACTTTGATCACCGCCACGCCACCGACCAGCTTGGCCAACCGCTCCTGCAGCTTCTCGCGGTCGTAGTCGCTGGTGGTCTTGTCGATCTGGCTGCGAATTTCCTTCACGCGGCCCTGGACATCTCCGGGCTTGCCTTTGCCTTCGACAATGGTCGTGTTGTCCTTGTCGATGGTGACTTTCTTGGCTTGTCCGAGATCGGCCAGAGTAACGTTCTCCAGCTTGATGCCGAGGTCTTCGGTGATGGCCTTGCCGCCGGTCAGAGTTGCGATGTCCTGCAACATGGCCTTGCGGCGGTCGCCGAAGCCGGGAGCCTTGACGGCCGAGACTTGCAGCGTGCCACGAAGTTTGTTGACGACCAGAGTCGCCAGCGCTTCGCCTTCCACGTCCTCAGCGATGATGAGGAGCGGCTTGCCGCCCTTGGCGATCTGCTCGAGCAATGGGAGCAGGTCTTTCATCGAGCTGATTTTCTTCTCGTGGATCAGGATGTACGCGTTCTCCTGCACTGATTCCATGCGCTCCGGGTCAGTGACGAAGTACGGGGAGAGATAGCCGCGATCGAACTGCATGCCTTCGACCACGTCGAGCTGGGTTTCGAGGGTCTTCGACTCTTCGACGGTGATGACGCCGTCTTTGCCGACCTTCTTCATGGCCTCGGCAATGATCTTGCCGATGGTCTCGTCGTTATTGGCCGAGATGGTGCCGACCTGGGCAATCATGTCGCCGGTGACGGGCTTGGAGAACTTGTCGAGTTCGCCCTTTTCGCGATTGCCTTCTTTATCGAGCCGGCCGGTGATGGCCAGAACCGCTTTCTCGATGCCGCGCTTGATGGCCATTGGATTGGCGCCAGCAGCAACGGTTTTAACGCCCTCGCGGAAAATTGCCTGGGCAAGAACGGTAGCAGTGGTGGTGCCGTCGCCGGCAACATCGGAGGTCTTCGAAGCAACTTCGCGGACCATCTGCGCGCCCATGTTTTCGATGCCGTTGGGGAGTTCGATTTCTTTCGCTACGGTAACGCCGTCCTTGGTGATGGTGGGCGCACCGAATTTCTTTTCAATGACCACGTTGCGGCCTTTGGGGCCAAGAGTAACCTTCACAGCGTCAGCCAGTATGTTGACGCCGCGGAGAATGGCCTGTCGCGACTCTTCTCCGTGAATAATTTGCTTTGCCATAACTGTTTGCTCCTAGATTTAATTTTGGTGCAGGCTTAGCCTGCGAATTTGGTTGGCTGCGAGCTACGAGCTACGCGCTTCGAGCAAGCAACCCGGAAAACTACTTGCGCGATCCAGCGGATTCTTTCTTCGCCGATGAGGTCGCGCCCGAGAGCACGCCCAGCACTTCTTCTTCGCGCATGATGGTGAAGTCCTCACCGTCAATCTTGATCTCAGTGCCAGAATACTTGCCGAACAGAATGCGGTCGCCTTCCTTCACGTCGAGCGGACGAACCTTGCCTTCTTCGCTGATCTTGCCTTTGCCGGCGGAGATGACTTCTCCCTCCTGCGGTTTGTCTTTCGCGGAGTCGGGAATAATGATCCCGCCGCGGGTGGTATCGGCTTCTTCTACCCGACGGACCAAGATGCGGTCGTGCAGCGGGGTGAATTTAGTTGCCATGGTTGCGTACTCCTTTCAAGAGTGGTTGATTAGGGTCGAAACGAATCCAGAATTGCCTCGGAATCGAAGATATTAGCACTTGAGGCTCACGAGTGCTAATTATAGGAATGTGAGTGGGTGGTTGTCAAGCGTTTAAAGCTAGAGTTATCTTAAGTCTTCTATAATCAATACGATCAGACTAGAAGCCCATCCTTTACGGAGACGCTGGAGCCGGGGTTGTTGCGGTTGTGCGCCTCGGTTGTGCGGATGTCATTTCGTCGCGGTCACGCGGTCTGCGATCTTGTCGTATTCGGCCTTTGGCATGATGCGCCGAGTGACCACTTCGTCGGCTCGGCTATAGGGACGCCCGGCGATCACGCGGTTTGCCTCTGCCGCAGTCACGCCGGGCAGGCTCAGCAATTCCTCTTTTGTGGCGGTGTTCAAATCGAGGGGCTTGTCGTGGTTCCAGCCCTCGCGTACCCCTGCCACCACGGCCTCGGCGTCGTGCTTGACCTCCGCCGTGGCTTGCGCAGTTTTCTGCTCCACTTGCTGCGAGCTCGGCGCTTGATTGCAGGCTGCCAGGGCGGCCAGCAGCAAAGCGGCCAGCAGCAAGACTGTGGAAACGTGCCAATATCGGGGGAGGTTCATTTTGGCCAGCCTTCTGGGGTTACTTCGCCATCTGCAGCGACATGACGTGGACTTCCATCTTGTCCGGATAAACATGCGCGTTCAGGATGACGTGGTGTCCCTCGTGTCCTTTTACCGCTTCTGGGTTGATGATGGTCCAGGTCTTGCCGTCCTTGTCGCTGATGAACGTCTTGCCGTCAGCGCTGATTTTGCCCTTGATATCAATCGCATTCTTGGACGCATCCGCCTTCATGCTGTCGTTCTGCATGTTGTTCGCAGCCGCCGCTACCCCGAAGGTGAGCAGGGCCAGGGCCAAAGCCAAACAAATTGTCATCAGCTTTTTCATGTTGTCCTCCTGAGATTTACAAAATTAGCTGGACCATGATAGATCGGCGAACCGCTCGAGGCAACCTTAGGCGGGC
The DNA here is from genome assembly GCA_963747545.1 of uncultured Acidobacteriaceae bacterium. Lineage (GTDB taxonomy): Bacteria > Acidobacteriota > Terriglobia > Terriglobales > Acidobacteriaceae > Acidiflorens. Next base: position 846,273 of record CAVVFQ010000008.1, read on the forward strand.
ATACCTCAGGCGGGCATACCTCGCTGAGAACGCTCTGCCTGCTGCGAACGCGCGCCCACCTCGCATAACACCATCACATACTGACGCCGGTAACAGTGTTCACAACGCACTGGCCGAAGTAAAAATAAGGGCAAGAGCACGCGCTCAAACACACTGCGCTTTCGCGAACGATGAGCGTGGTTGCGGCGACAGCGGCGGCAAATGAACGCTAGCATACGAATTTCCGGTTGTGAGGGCTGGCCGCCGCTTCGCTGTGAGCGTCTGCAGCATGGAACATGGAAAACTGGGGTAGACCTGAGTCGAACGCCGCCGACCGGTCGACATAACCCACGTCTGCCCCAGTTGGGGAAGGGCCGTCCGCCTTTTCGAGGACGCCGTAGTAACCAGCCTTACGCAACCGTTCTCGTACAATATGTCCCCCGGCCATCGTCTGACTGTTCAAAATTGCACATTTCCGCAGATTGTTTGGAAGCGGAGGGCGCTCCGGCTGATGTTGTCACTCGGTCGCGCCGGTTGAGCGGTCTGGCTGAGCGCTGAAGCTGCCAGCATCGCCTAACTGACGGCAGCCTTGCCAGCGCTGCGGCTAAGTCTCGGTTGCGGCGGACGGAAGAGATGCTGCAAACATTGAGTTTCCGACCCAAAATGGAACGGTCCACAGTGGCAGTCGGAATGCGATCACTCCGTGATCATCTTCAAGCAAGGGGCGGTCTGGCCGGTCACAGGTTTCAATTTACCGATGCTTGTCAAACGTTACTCGTCGACCTGGGAAACGCAACTTGCTGCGAGGAGATGGAGGAACGCCATGATGTCGGGGTTGAACTGCGTGGAGAGCTGTCTTACGTGTCATCTGCGTTCCCGCAGTTTTTTCTGCGATCTTTCGCCGGACTCGATCGAGGCTTTCAACCAAATAAAACATGCTGCGGTGTTTCCTGAACACGCCGTGGTTTTTGTGGAGGGACAAACTCCCTGTGGGATTTTCGTTCTCTGCCAGGGACGCGCCAAGCTCTCGACCACTTCGCGTGACGGCAAAACGTTGATTGTGCGCATCGCTGAAGCCGGTGAAGTTCTGGGTCTGCACGCCGTGGTTACGGGCAAGCCGTACGAGTTGACGGTTGAAACCATGCAGCCCTGCCAACTGAACTTCGTGGGACGCGAAGACATGGTGCGCTTCCTCCAGGAGCATGCTGACGCGTCTCTCCGCGCCACCCAGCATCTTGCCCGGGACTGCTCTGATTCCTATGGCGTGGTGCGCACGATCGGACTGTCACACTCGGTCTCGGAACGGTTTTCCAGGTTCCTGCTCGACACCTCGGCGGACGGAGAGGTCAGCCATGGGAAAGTGCGCGTCCGCCTGGCGATGACCCATGAAGAAATCTCACAACTGGTGGGCACCAGCCGCGAGACCATCACCCGCCTGCTCTCGGAGTTCAGGAGAAATGCGATGGCGGAGCTGAAGGGCACGACCTTGATTATCCATAACCGTCCGGCTCTGAAGCATCTGGTGGGGGCTTAGGGGACGAGCGGGTCTCACCTAGGGCACGGGGCGCTCGTAGAAAAGCACGGGGCGGAGCCCCGTCACCACACGGGCGATTTTTCCGCAACGGCTGAAGCCGTGCTTTTTCAAAACAAATTCAAACTGAGCCACCACGGCGCCGTTACGGCTGCGCCATCGAGTCCGATATAATCCACAGTTTCAGATGACACTCGCTTCCGGCACAAAACTGGGTCCTTATGTGGTTAGAGGGATGAAGTGAGCGAGACGGACGCGGACAGTACCCACTAGAATGGCTGCTATGAAGAAGAGTTTCTCGATCGCGAGTGCGCTGATCGTTTTGGTTGTGCTGGTGCTTGGGGTGGGCATGACGGGGTGGGCGTGGGCGCAGAAGAATCAGAAGGATGAGGACGATCAGGATGATCAGACTCCGATGTCGGAGTTACGGTTTGTGGTGGTGAAGGACTACAACGGCAAGCCGGTGAGGAATGCGGCGGTGGTGCTGCATCCGGTGACTAAGAAGGGAAAACAGGCGATGGGCGGGTTGGAGTTGAAGACGGACAACGATGGGCAGACCAACATTGATGGGATTCCGTATGGTCCGTTGCGGGTGCAGGTGCTGGCGCCGGGGTACCAGACTTTCGGGGAGGACTACCAGATCAACAAGCCGGAGATGCAGATTACGGTGAAGCTGAAGCGCCCGGGCAAACAGTACTCGTCGTATGGGAACAACGGAGACGCGACGAAGGCTGACGACAAGAAACCGCCGGCACAGCAGCAGCAGCCGCCACCACAGTAGTCGGTGGTCGTTAGTCGTCAGTCGTCAGTCCTTGGTGGTTCGGAGGAGATTGCGTATGAGAAGAAGTTTCTTGATGGTGATGGCGTTGGTGATCGTGCTTGGGCTGGGCGTCGTGGGGCTGGCTTGGGCTCAGGATGATGAAGGGCCGACGTCTAGTTTGCGGTTTGTGGTGGTGCGCGACTCCGATGGGAAGCCGGTGAGGAATGCGGAGATCGTCCTGCATCCGGTGAAACGGAAGGGAAAGCAGACCCAGGCAGAGATGGAGTTGAAGACGGACGCGGATGGGAAAACGAACGTGGATGGGATTCCGTATGGCGGGCTGCGGGTGCAGGTGCTGGCGCCGCATTTCCAGACTTTTGGGGAAGACTACGAGATCAACAAGCCGGAGATGGAGATCACGGTGAAGCTGAAGCATCCGGACGGGCAATATTCGATCTATGGCGATGACAAGAAACCGCAATAAGGCGCTGGGCGCGGGGAGTGGCCGAGGGAATACATTTTTTGGTGCGTGACAGAGCGGACCGGGTGTCCTACAATCGGCAGCCATGGGATTGCAGGAACTCACCGTCGAGCGCTATGAAGGAGTGGCGGACGACCAGCGGATTCTGTTGCTGCGCGGGCCGATCACGACGGAGACTGCTCCGCAATTTGAGCGGGCGGTGTGCCATGAGAGCGCGGAGACGATGATTCTGGATTTGTCGGACGTTCCTTACATTGATTCGGTCGGCTTGGGCTCGCTGGTGAGAGCGTACGTGTCACATCAGAAAACGGGACGGTGCCTGGTGCTGACGGGGATGAAGCCGCGGGTGCGCAAGATCATGGAAATTTCGAAGGTCAAGGATTTCTTCGTGACGTTTGGCACCACCTGGGAAGCGGTGGAAGCGCTGGCTAACACCGGGACGGCTTGAGGCATGGCTGCAAGTCGATGGTTCAAAATTGATGGAGAGACGGGCGCCTTGCCCGTCCGCGCCGGCCTCTTGGTTTCGTGAGTCGAAAACGTTGGCGTACCATCTAAATCCCATCGCGCGCTTGTGCGCGCGCTGACGCCTATGAATCTTCTTTATCAGTATTCCAAGGAGTACTGGAGACTGTTTGTGGTCGCGCTGTTGCTGGCCGCCACCAATCAGATCTTTTCCCTCCTCGATCCCCTGATTTTTCGTCATGTGATCGACACATACGCCACGAAACCTCACCAGTACACGCAAGCGCAGTTTATCCACGGGGCGGGACTTTTGCTGCTGGCGGCGGTGGGCGTGGCGTTTGTGTCGCGGGTGGCTAAGAACTTCCAGGACTACTTCGTGAATGTGATCGTGCAGCGACTGGGCGCGAAAATGTACTCGGACGGAATCCGGCATTCGCTGGATTTGCCTTACCAGGTATTTGAAGACCAGCGCAGCGGCGAAACGCTGGGTAAGTTGCAAAAGGTTCGCAGCGACGTGGAGCGCTTTATTACCGCCGCTATCAACGTGCTTTTCATTTCGCTGATCGGCATCGTGTTCGTCATGATTTATGCCTTCTATGTGCACTGGTCGATTGCTCCGATGTTTTTGCTCACGGTGCCATTGCTGGGAATTATCAGCTCGGTGCTGAGCAAGCGGATCAAGAAGATGCAGAAGACGATTGTTGCCGAAACCACGGCGCTGGCGGGGTCGACAACGGAATCGTTGCGCAATATTGAGCTGGTGAAAAGCCTTGGATTGGCCCATCAGGAAGTGGGGCGGCTCAACGGGATCACGGACAAGATTCTGAAGCTCGAGCTCAAGAAAGTAAAGTATCTGCGCAGCTTGAGTTTTATCCAGGGGACGGCGGTGAATACGTTGCGCACCAGCATTCTGTTTTTCATGCTCTATTTGATTTTCCGCCAGGAGATCGAAATCGGGCAGTTTTTCGCACTGATGATTTATTCGTTTTTTATTTTTACTCCGTTGCAGGAGTTGGGGAACGTCATCAATATTTATCGCGAGACGGAAGTCTCGCTGCAGAATTTTCAGCAGATTCTTGATACTCCCCGCGATCCCAAGCCCGCTAATCCGGAGCCGGTTGAGGAACTCATGACGCTGCAGTTTGAGGGGGTTAGTTTTCAGCATCAGAGTTCTGCGTGCCTGGCGTTAGACGAGATCGGTTTCAGCGCGGCTCGGGGCGATACGATTGCGTTTGTGGGGCCGTCGGGAGCAGGGAAGTCTACGCTGGTGAAGCTACTGGTGGGTTTGTATGCTCCGAAGGCAGGCGAGATTCTTTACAACGGGATTCCTTCGAATCGCGTGGATCTGGATCTGCTGCGGGAAAAGATCGGATTTGTGACCCAGGATACGCAACTGTTCTCGGGCTCGATTCGCGAGAACCTGCTATTTGTGAATCCGGAGGCGACGGACGCGGAATGCATGCAGGTTTTGAATCAGGCCGCCGCGCATAGTTTGCTATCGCGCGCTGACCGCGGGTTGGACACGCTGATCGGCGAAGGCGGCGTGAAGGTTTCGGGAGGCGAGAAGCAGCGGCTTTCGATTGCTCGCGCGCTGTTGCGGCATCCGCAGTTGCTGGTGTTCGATGAAGCCACGTCTTCGCTGGACTCGCTGACCGAAGAGGAAATCAGCCGCACCATACGCGAAGTTGCAGCCAACCAGGAGGCGATCACGATTCTGATTGCACATCGGCTGTCGACGGTGATGCACGCCGACCGGATCTATGTGCTGGAGCGTGGACGCATCGTGGAATTTGGACGGCACTCTGAACTGCTCGAGCAGAAAGGTCTGTACTACGCGATGTGGAGGCAGCAGGTGGGAGAACGCGAGGCGGTGGCGCAGGGGAAGTGAGTGGAGCGAGTCGAGAATCGCGGTTGCTGGTGGCAGTCGCCGAGCTTCGCTCGGCTGGAAAGCCGAGGGCGGCTGTCCCCACGCAGACCGGCGAGGGCGGCTGTCCCCACGCGAATAGAGCTAGCCGGCTTGAGACTCGATCGCTTGCACGGCTTCTGGCGGGAGTCTTAGGTCGCTGCTGGCAAGATCCTGCTTCATGTGCTCGGCGCTGGACGTACCGGTGAGGGGCAGAATCCCGATGCTGCGCGCGAAGCTGAATACGAGTTGGGCGGGTGTGGCGGCGGCATTTTCGGCGAGACCCGAGATCAGAGGATGGTGTAGCGCCTCCCGATTCGCGGTGAGCAGCGAAAATCCCTGATAGACGATTTTGTGTTCGCGGCAGAACTTTCGAATTTCGCGATCCCAGCCGAGGCGGGCGTAGCAGCGGTTCTGCACGAATGCGGGAAGTTCAGCGCGCGTGGCTGCCATTTGCTGCAGTTGGTCCAGAGAAATGTTACTTACTCCGAGAAGGCGGGTGCGGCCGGCATCGCGCTCTCTGCGCATCGCTTCCCAGACTTCGGTGTCATCGTCGGTCCAGTCGTCGCTCTCGGCGGGCCCGTGGAGCACGTAGCTGTCAACGTGGTCCGTGCCGAGATGGTCGAGCGAGCTGGCCATCGACTGAGTGACCTGGACGGAAAGCGACGCTGCAGGGTCGTAGGGCAGACGGTGATCCTGACCGCGCTGATAGGTAAATTTTGTTTGCAGAAAAAGATCGTCGCGCGTGACCAAGTCGGTGCGATAAGCGGCGGCCAATCCCTGACCAACTCCTTCTTCGAAATAATGGCGTCGCTGGTTCGCGGTGTCGATGGCACGAAAACCCATGCGCAGCGCCAGTTCGACCAGGTCTGATGTGCGTTCTTCCTTCCAGGCGGTGCCGTAGAGAAAATCGTATTCTTGCATGATTTAGGTCGTTGTATTTAACTGGTGGCCGTCTTGCGACCCACTCATTCGCACAGAACGCGAATGAGTGGGGCACCATCTTCTTTGCTCAGGTGATGACTGGGATGTTGCTGACTCCAGCAGTGCCGAAGATGCGGCGGTAACGTTCGATTTCTTCCGGCGTGCCCAGCGCCTTGGCGTAGTTGTCGGAGAGTTTGACGGCGGGCTTGCCTTCGGCGGTGGATACCTTGCAGATCAGGCTGATGGGGTCAAAGTCGCTGCCGCCGGCGGGATCACAGCCGCGGAAATCGTTGGTGAGCAAAGTTCCCCAGCCTGCGCTGAAACGAATGCGGCGGCCAGGAGTCCACTTTTTCGGGTCGTGGAAATCGGCGGCGCTGCGGAAGTCGTGTGCCGCAGTGCGGACGTTGATGCCGCTCGGCGGCGCTCCGCCAAAATAGGCGTGCAGGCCGAGGATCTCATCGACGTCGAGTGCGTCGGAGGCGATGATGAGCTTATCCTGCGGGTTTCGTCCGCGCGCCTTGAGCCATTGGATATATTCGTCGCCCGCGATGTAGGGATTTTTGCTGTCGATGCGCTGGCCGGTCCAATCGGCTGTCCAGTCCGGCGCGTTGTCGAGAAATTGCGTGGTGCCAAAAGTATCGGGCAGCATGATGCGGAGAGCGCCTTCGTAGGTGGCTTGCCACAACTCGAGGACTCGGTACTGGGAAGCTCTGACGGCGGCGTCGTCATTGTCAGGCGCGAGTGCGGCGAGGACCATGGGGATTTCGTGCGCGTTGGTTCCAATGGCTTCCAGATCATGTTTATGGGCGAGGAATGCATTGGAAGTTCCGGTGAAGGCGGCGCCGAGATTCGCCGCCATGGCGTTGACCACGTATTCCTGCCAGAGGAAGCTGTGACGGCGGCGGGTTCCGAAGTCGGCGACGGCAAGGCCGGGGACGCCGCGGAGTCGCTCGATCTTTCCCCAGAGTTTTGTTTTTGCCCGGGCATACAGGATGTCGAGACCGAACTCGCGCAGTTTTTTCAAACCGGCTCGGGTCTTGAGCTCGTCAAGAATGGAAAGCGCATAGAGCTCCCACATTGTCGTCTCGACCCAAAGGCCGTCGAAAGCGAGAACGAACTGTCCGTCCTCGACGGATAGCTGGTAGTCCGACAATCGGAAATCGCGCTCCAGCCATTCCAGGAAGGCGGGTTCAAAGATGCCGCGGCGGCCATAGAAAGTGTTGCCCGCGAGCCAGACAAGTTCCGACCTCCGAAAGCGGAGGCCGCGAACGTGCTCCATCTGATGGATAAGCTCCTCACGCGGGAACATGTCGGCGAGGCGCACGGAGGTGGAGCGGTTCGAGAGCGAGAACGACACATGGGTTTTTGGGTAATGCTTCCAGATGAACTGAAGCATCAGCAGTTTGTAGAAGTCGGTATCGAGCAGGGACCTGGTGACCGGGTCGAGTTCCCAGTTGTGGTTGTGCGCCCGCCTCGCGAAGTTGACGATCATTTTTTATGATTCCGGTTTTACGGTCTCGCGTAACTATATCGGGTACTATCCTCTGTGACCGTCCCGAGAAAATCAACCGCAGTGACTTGGAAGGTGCCTGTTTAGCGGCTTGGCTGACTGGGGGAAGGCAAACGCGGTACTATCAACTTCTAACATGAGACTTCTTCGACCCTTCACGGCAGCGCCCCGGAGTTGCGCTTCGTTATTCCGGAATTGCTCGCCGTTATTTCTGGCGATGGGACAGGCTGGCTGGCCAGGGTTCTCTGGCCATGTGGCGCGCGCGCTGGCGGTTGGTGTTCTGCCCGCGATGTTTATTCTGCGATCACCCCGCGAAGAGGTTTACAACATTCTCTGGGCGCTGGTGTTTGGCTTTGCCACAATTAATATTTTGAGCCTCGGGGCGCGCCGTTTCGAACATGAGAAGGGCGGCCTGAGTTTTGGCGAGATTCTGGCGGTACTGGTGGTGCTGGTGTCGATCGTGCTGCTGGGTTGGGAGATGCTGTATCTGTTCCACATTCTGCCGATTCGCCTTACGCCGCGATGACCTGGATGCGGTATGATCGCGTGTGGTGAAACGTAAATCCGATTTAAGTGAATCTAGTTTTGACGTAACCTGCCCTTGCTGTGGCGCGGTGATGAAGATCGACCCGGCGACGCGCAACGTCATCGCGCATACTGCGCCGGTCAAGCCGAAAACCTTCAACGACATGGAAGAAGCGGCGCGCGCCATGAAAGAACAGGACAGCCGGCGCGATTCAATCTTCCGCCAATCGATGGAAGCGCAAAAGCATGCCTCGGAGTTGCTGGAGAAAAAATTCCAGGAGGCGGTGAAGAAGGCGAAAGAAACGCCGGACACGGGCAGGCCGATCCGCGATTTCGATCTGGACTGAGAGAGCGTCCTGAGCGCCGAGACGCCGAGTGCGCCGAGAAATGCAAATCTCTAAACCTATTCTGCTGGGGCATCGCGGGGCGCGGGCCTCGCGCAAAATTCCTGAAAATACTTTGGCGTCGTTCGAGCTTTGTTTGCAGCATGGCTGCGACGGGTTTGAATTTGACGTGCGGCTTTCGGGCGACGGGCAGGCTTTGATTTGCCACGATGCTTCGGTCGGCGGGATGAAGATTGCGAACACGGCGTCGGAAAGCTTGGTGTTGCCCACGCTGGAAGGCGTTTTGCGGCAGTTTGCTCATCGGGCGTTTCTTGATATCGAGTTGAAGGTTGCGGGGCTGGAGTCGCAGACGCTCGCGGAATTACGCAAGCATCCGCCGCAAAAGGGGTACGTGGTTTCTTCGTTTCTTCCTGAGGTGCTGGCTGCGACCTACGATCTTGACCCGGCGATTCCGCTGGGATTTCTTTGTGAGACTGCGGCTCAGCTTCGAGGTTGGCGCGAAGCAACGGCGCAGTGGGTGATTCCACGTTTTGATTTGGCTGATCGGGAATTGGTCGAACTGGTGCATACCGCGGGGAAGAGGATTATGGTCTGGACGGTGAATCGCGCCGAGGGCATGCGCGAGTTTGCGGCGTGGGGCGTGGATGCGATTATTTCGGATGAGACGGAATTGCTGGTTCGCTCGCTGCGGTAGGCGCGAGACGCTGACGGATCGTCGCCGGCGAAGAGCGTTGCCGAGCGGTGCTCGGCGTGGACGGGGCCGAGCCCCGTCACCACACGGGCGTTCGCTGGCATTGCTCGCTTAATTCGCGTCATTTACATTGAACAGGATGCCCAACACTGGCGAACGATTCGAGCGAGCGGTTCAGATCATGGCGCGGTTGCGGGCTCCGGGCGGATGCCCGTGGGATCGCGAACAGACTTTCGACACCATCAAACCCTACACGCTGGAAGAGACTTACGAAGTCCTTGAAGCAATCGACAATCGCGACTGGGCGGAGCTGACCGGCGAATTGGGCGACCTGCTGTTGCAGGTGCTGTTTTATTCCGAGATGGCGCGCGAGGCGGGCTATTTCTCGCTGGACGATGTGCTGGACCGGCTTTCTAACAAGCTGGTGGATCGGCATCCGCATGTGTTTGGCGAGGTGAAAGCGGACACTCCCGCCGAAGTGCTGCGCAACTGGGAGGCGCTGAAGGCGATAGAGAAAGAAAAACGCCTGGCCGCCGACGGAGGCAAGAAGGCAGAGGAGGGTGACTCCGCGCAGACTGACGACCTCCAATCCGTACTGGCGGGCGTGTCGTCGCGAATGCCCGCGCTGATGGAGGCCTATAAACTCAGCTCGCGGGCGGCGCACGTGGGCTTTGACTGGCCGGAGATGGAAGGGCTGTTTGGCAAGCTCGAGGAAGAGACTTCGGAATTGCGCGATGAGCTGAAGGCTGTGCCCATGCCCGCTTTCAACGCGCGGTCGGCCGGGAAGGGAATTGCGGGATCGGGAAAGCCGCAGGTTCCGCCGAAGTTGCGCGAGCGTCTGGAAGATGAAGTGGGCGATCTGTTTTTTGTGCTGGTGAATATTGCGCGCTATCTGTCGCTCGATCCGGAGTCGGCGCTGAGGAAAACGAATCGCAAATTCAAGCGCCGTTTTCAGTGGATGGAGGAGCGGCTGCGAGCGGGTGGGCGGGGTCCGCAGCAGGCGTCGATGGAGGAATTGGAAACACTGTGGCAAGCGGCGAAGCAGGAGGAAAAACAAGGGTGACCGCGACAACCCCGGCAACCGTCGACGTGACCATCGTTGGCCCGACCATCCGCAAGTGCGAAACGCTTGAGGAGATGCAGGCGTGTTTTGCGCTGCAGAAAGAAGTATGGAAGTTTTCGGATGCGGACCTGATTCCGGTGCGGATGTTCGTGGTGGCAGCGAAGATCGGCGGGCAGGTGATTGGGGCGTTCGACCCAACAAACGACGGCGGAGAACTGATCGGTTTTGCGCTGGCGATTCCGGGAATGCGGAACGGGCGCTGCTATTTGCACTCGCAAATGCTGGCCGTTCGCCAGCAGTATCGCAATAGCGGGCTGGGCCGACGGATCAAGCTCTATCAGCGTGAAGATGCTCTGGCGCGGGGTTTTGAGCTGATGGAGTGGACGTTCGATCCGCTGGAGATCAAGAACGCGTACTTGAATATCGAGAAACTGGGTGCGATTGCGCGACGCTACAACGTGAACCAGTATGGGATTACATCGTCGCCGTTGCAGGGCGGTTTGCCCACCGACCGGCTGGTGGCGGAGTGGTGGATGAAATCGAAGCGGGTGGAAGCGGTGCTGGCGGGTGCTCGGCGCACGAAGTTCGAATGTCGCGCGACTATCGAGGTGCCGGCGGAGATCTACGAATGGAAGGCTGCGGCGGCCTCGCGCGCGCAGGCGCTCGCGGTGCAGGAAAGCAATCGGGAACAGTTCATTCGGGCGTTTGGCGACGGACTGAGTGTGCTTGGCTATGAGCGCGACGAACGCGGGAATGGGCGCTTCTTGCTGGGAGAGTGGGACGACGGCTGGCGGTATTAGGGCGGCCCTCGGCGGCCGAAAAATTTGTGGCGTCGCTAAAGCGATGCCCTGATACGGATCACAAACTTACTATGAAAATCGAATCCGTAACACTGCGTGAGCTTCACATGCCGCTGGTGCATTTTTTTGAAACCAGCTTTGGCCGTACGTACAGCCGGCGCATCTTGCTGGTGAGTGTCGAGGCCGATGGCGTGCGCGGATGGGGCGAGTGCGTCGCTGGTGAAGATCCGTATTACAGTCCGGAATGGATTGGAACCGCGTGGCCCACGATCAAGCATTACCTGGCGCCGTTGTTGCTGCAGGGCGAATTATCGGCCGGGCGCGATTGTGCGGCGCGGTTTGGCAGAGTCCGCGGCCATCGCATGTCGAAGGCCGCCCTCGAAAACGCGGTGTGGGATGCGGAGGCGCGGCAGAAACAGCAGCCGCTCTGGAAGTTGCTGGGAGGTACGCGGGGCGAGATCGCCTGTGGCGTTTCGATCGGCATACAGGACTCGCCGGAACAGCTTCTGCAGAAGATCGAAACTGAGTTGGCGGCGGGATACCGGCGAATCAAAGTCAAGGTGAAGCCGGGATGGGATTTAAATGTGCTGGAGAAGATACGCGCGCGCTGGGCGGATATCGTGCTCAGTGTGGATGCGAATTCCGCTTACACGCTCGACGAGGTTGAGCACCTGCGCAAATTCGACGCCTTCAATTTGCTGATGATCGAGCAGCCGTTGTGGAACGACGAAATCTATCTGCATTCTCGGCTGCAGAAATCCATTCGGACGGCGATCTGTCTGGACGAGTCGATTCTGAATGCGCGCGACGCGGATTTTGCGCTTGAGATTGGCGCCGCCCGAATCCTCAACGTCAAGGTGGGTCGGGTGGGCGGATTCAGCGAAGCGAAGAAAATTCATGATGTCGCGCTGCGGCACAATGTGCCGGTTTGGTGCGGGGGCATGCTGGAATCGGGAGTGGGGCGGGCCCACAACATCGCTCTCTCGACGCTCGAAAATTTCCGCTTGCCGGGGGATGTGTCGGCATCGAGACGTTACTGGAAAGAGGACATCATCGAACCTGAGGTCGAAGTCCGCGCCGATGGGATGATCGCCATCAGTGACGCGGCGGGGACGGGCTACCAGGTGCGCGAGGATGTGGTGCGGAAATTCACCGTGCGCGAAGAAACGTTTCGCGGCGGGAACAATTAAGAATGTATAAGGCTTTCCCTCAGGGGCTAAAGCCCAGTGTCAATCAGGCTCGTAGCGGCCCGGCTGAAGCCGGGCCCTTTCAAGGCAATTGAGTTAAAGTTCTTCGTTATTCACGGGCGGACAAATTTGCAGGCGGAATCTCCGCCATCGGTGGATTCCTTCTTCAGCAGTTCCAGCGCCTGGGCGAACGTCAGGTCGGAGGGCACCTGCTTGAAGTCGGTGAAGATCTCGGTCGAGACGATGGAGAGGTTCTTGAACAGCAGGATCTTTCCGGTGAAGCTCAAGGTCATGCCTGAAATTTCCCAGAGATTGTCTCCGACCTCCTGCTGCTGAACCACGAAACGGCCGCCGCGATCGAGGTGTCCGAGAATTCCCCAGCCGAAACCCACTTCCTTGAAGAGCGTGCCGTCAATGCTGGCAAGGCGGTAATGGGTGGAGTCGAGCAGCACGTAACCCTGCATACCGGTCAAGACTTCTTCCACGCGCGTGGGCGGTTGGAAGCTGGGGTTGGGCCGAAATTTCAATTTGACCAGAGGCGCGCCGATCCGGCCAATGCCTTCCGATCCCGATTCTTCTCCCGCGTACTCAAACAGAAAGGCATCGGGCATCGCACGCATGATGCGCAAGGTACGCTCAGCGTTGTCGTGCTCCTGTTCGCGCTTCTTTTTCAGTTCTTCGGGATCGTTGATGAAACGCTCGACACGCGCCTCTTCCACCTGGCGTTGTTCGGGAGTCAGAGGTATGCCGTTATAGGCGATCACCAAGCCGGCGGTGACGTCTTTGGTTTCGACATAGAGTCTGGTGGTCGATCCCTTGGGAGTGGTCTTGGTGCCACGAAACAAGAAGCGGGCGGTGTCGTCATGGGCCGCCTTAATTTCGTTCTGCACGGCTTTGCGCATCAGTTCCATTGGATCTTTGTACGGAGAAACTGCTGCGGTCTGCGCGGCAAAACCAACGGCGGAGAAAAGCAAAACCCAGGCAGTGGCGTGGGCGATGGAGTTGCGCAAGATCGAGCTAATGACCACCATCATTCGACTGGACACTTTGATCTCGTTGCGACGATGGTAACAAACCCGGGGTTGCATCGTGAATCCACGCTTGCGATCGCTGCGGGAAGGCCCGGGTAGAGGATGATTTCTGGGTGCAGCGAACCGCATTCGGGCGGATGATTTACAATCGGTTCATTCGCGGCGAGCACAGCGCGAGAAAGAAGATGGAGGCTAAAGCATGAATGCTCCGCAGACTGGAGAGTTCGCCCACCTCGGCAAGTCGGTGGTAATCAAGGGAGAGCTGTCGGGATCCGAAGACTTGTACGTGGATGGCAACGTCGAAGGCAGCATTGAGCTTCGCAACCATAGTCTGACGGTCGGGCCGAATGGAAATGTGAAGGCCAACGTCAGCGCCAAGGCCGTGATCATTCAGGGCAAACTGGATGGGAGCGTGAACGCCTCCGATCGCGTGGAATTGCGAAAGTCGGCGGTGGTAACTGGCGATTTGACCACGCAGCGTATCGCCATTGAAGAGGGAGCGTTCCTGAAAGGGAAGGTCGACATTCAGAAAGAGGCCGGCAAGGCGGGCGCCGTTTCTTCATAGGATTCGCTGGGTGAGACTTGCGGGCGGAGCGACGCTCGCTGGCGCACGGATTGTTCTTACATGGCATCTGTCTCTGACAACGTGATGAAATTCTTTCGCAGCTCTTCGAACCAGACTGCAGGTCCCGCAGTTCCGCAGAAACCAACCCGCCGGTCGAGCGGCATGGGTGAGATTTCGCGGCTGCTGAATACCAGTTCCGATTCCGAAGACGCGTTGTGCGTGCTCGACTTGGGCTCGACTTCTCCGCACAACATCCGCTTTTTCACCGGCAAGGGCCACAAGAATTACAGCGAAGATTTGTTGCGCTCCTCGCTCGACCCGGCGCTGCGCATTCAGGACGGCGCGGGCAACTGGGTCGTCGACAGCCGCAGGTTCATGGAAGAGAATTTGGTCTACGAAAACTCTCAGTTCGACGTGGTGCTGTGCTGGAATCTGCCGGATTACATGGAAGAGAGCCTGGTGAAACCGACCATCGATCGTCTGTGGTCGATCATGAAGCCGGGGGGATTACTGCTGGCCTTCTTTCACACGCGCGACGCGGGCCCGGACTCAATCTGCTATCGCTATCACGTGAGCGCCACCGACCTGCTGGAGATGCAGGAAGTGAAGTTCGCAGCGCCGGGACGGCCTGCGTCCGATAAGCAATCTCCGCGTTTGCAGCGCGTGTTCAACAACCGGCACATTGAAAACCTCTTCCGCGATTTCGCTTCGATCAAGTTTTTTCTGGCGCGCGATGCGATCCGGGAAGTGCTGGTGGTGCGCTGAGGGTTGTCTTTCTTCGCAAGGTCATATTGACCCACTACCGGATTTCGGCGACTCCAGGCACGGGATTGGGGAACTTGGCGAAAACCGCCGGATCGTGGCCGGGAATGATGAGGCCGGGGCGGGCGGCGATTTGCTTCATGCGATCTTGCGCGCGCAGGTTTGATGCGGCATCGAGCGTGGCCGCGATTGGCGCATGCCGTTCCAGATTCTCGTACAGATACATGTTGTCGCTGGCCAGCACGACGATTCCGGCGGTGGTTTGCACGCCTACATATTGTGATTGATACGTATGTTTGCCTCCGGTGTAGCAGGTTATGCCGGGAAGAATCTCCTGCGCATCGCCATTCACCAGGCCCACTCGTCCCTGCGTGTTCAGTTTCACTAGCGTGAGCACGTCGTCCTCATCGATGCCGCCGTGGGTGTGCTTCGACTGCCAGGCTTCTCCGGCGTAGTACTCGAGCTCGTCTTTCTGAATCCAGATGCGGGCGTTGGGAAACAGATCCATGCCGTCGGCGTGGTCCCAGTGCATGTGCGTGATGATGACGTCGGTGATGTCCTCGGGCTTCAGGCCGACTCGCTTCAGCGTGTCGGAAGGCTTGATAAAGTCAGTCACATGCCAGTCTTTGAAAAAGCGGTCGTGATAGAAGCCGGAGTCGACGAGGATGTTGCGGCCATTGCCGCGGATCAGCCAGACCATCATGGCGATATCGAGCTTGCGCGCGGCGTCGGCGCCCGCCACCAATTCTGCAACGGGGAAGTCGGGTATGGTGGCGTAACGGATTGCGAGGACCTCGTAGTTGGGTTTCGACTGTGACACGGCGGTTAGCGTCGTGGCTAGAAGCAGCGCCAGGGGAATGATTTTCATGAGGATTGGAATTTTCATAAGCTTCGAGAAAAGAGATTTAATCACAACGGTTGCAGAAGTCACAGGGAAAGTTACCCGGTAAATTTACACGTTCGACATGCAGGTGGGACAGGTCTTTACGTGAGCGAGGCGGGCTTTGTGAGCTTGCTGATAGGCTTCCATTTCTTCTTTCTGATGCTTCCGCTTTGCCTTCTCGGAGAGCTTGGGCTTGACTTCGTTGCGGTAGAGAAAAGAAGTCCAGGCCGCGTGGGCGCGGGTTTCGCGGTCTTTCAGGCGGTTGAAGGTGGAGCATTCGGAGTCAGACATGGCGTGAGTTGATGATAGTCGAAAGGCTCGAGCGCGTTCTTCCTTTTCTTTTGCTTGCCTGGTGTGCGCGTCTGCTATCGAGGCGACGAGCGTCTCGTCCGTCCAGGGCTATGGTGGCCGGGCGGGGCGCCCGGCGCTCCACAAGTCGAGATCTCTTGTTAAGATGTAGGGTCAGGCATCGGTTCCGCGCGACGTTTTCCCGCCAACCCCGCCAGGTCCGGAAGGAAGCAACGGTAACGGGCTCTTTCGTGTGCAGTGGAGCGCCGGTGCCTGGCTATTTGTTTTTCTGCGCGCGCCTTGCGTCCAGAGTCGTGGTGGCCGGGCGGGGCGCCCGGCTCTCCACTGACAAAGTTTATGACCACGCGTCTTTACTACGACAACGCCGAGATGCACGAATTCGATTCGGTGGTCGAAGAGGTTACATCACCTTCGGCTGAGCAATCGCGGCCGGCGGTCATCCTGCGCGAAACTGCGTTTTATCCCACCAGTGGCGGTCAGGTGCATGACACGGGATGGCTCACGCTGGAGGGCGCAGAACGCCTGCGGGTCGCGGAAGTTGCGGATGCGGAGGACGGGCGGGTGCTGCACTATTTGCAGGCTCCGGCGACGTTGCCGGCGGTCGGCGTTCGTTTGCGCGGCAGCATTGATCCGGAACGGCGTCGCGACCACATGCAGCAACACTCCGGCCAGCATGTTCTTTCGGCGGCGTTTGTCGAGCTCTACCAGATGCCTACGGTCTCGTTCCACATGGGAGAAGATTATTGCTCGATTGATCTGGCGACTCCGTCGGTAGGTTCGGATCAGATTATTGGAGCCGAAAAGCGTGCCAACCAGGTTGTGTTTGAGAATCGTCCTCTGCGGATTCGCTACGTGTCGCGCGCGGATGCGGAGAAGCTTGGGTTGCGTAAGCCGCCGGCGACGGAGCGGAACGAACTGCGCCTTGTAGAAGTCGCGGATTTCGACCTGTCGGCTTGCGGCGGAACTCATGTGAGCGCGACCGGACAGATCGGATCGATTCTGCTGCGAAAAAGCGAGAAGGTGCGTCAGGGGGTACGAGTGGAGTTTGTCTGCGGCGATCGCGCAGTCCGGATGGCACGGCGGGACTACGGCGCCCTCAGCGAAGCGGCTGCACTTTTTTCGGCGCAGCTGTGGGATGTGCCGGAGCAGATCCGCAAGAGTCTTGAAGAGAACAAGCTGTTGCGCAAGCAAAAGGAAGATGCGCTCGATGAACTCGCCGAGTCGATGGCTCTGGCCGATCTCCATTCGCAGCCCGAGAGGAATGGGCGGAAGATCATCGTGCGGGTGTTTTCCGATCGCGACATCTCCTTCGCCAAGCTGTTTGCGCAGAAGGTGACGCGAGCGGCGACGCCAGCGATCGCGCTGGTGGCTAGCACCGGTGATCCGGCGGGTCTGGTGTTTGCTCAGACTCCGGGCGGTTCGGCCGGATCGAAGGCCGACATGGGCGCGGTGCTGAAGCAAGTGCTGTCGTCGGTTGGAGGCCGCGGAGGCGGCAGTCGCGACTTCGCGCAGGGCGGCGTTCCGGCTGGATGTAATGTCGAGCAGCTTTTGCGGCAGGCAGCGGATACAATCGGAGCCTGAGCTCGGGGTAGCGGCAGTTTGATGAGGGGTAGGGGTCCTTCGACTCCGCCGAAACTTCACTTCGTGAAGTTTCGCCTCCGCTCAGGATGACACTTCAGGATGACAGTTCGGCACGACACTTCGGGATGACACTTCAGGACGACACTCGATGCTGGAACCGCGGCTGATACTCGTCAATCTTCTGATCAAGCTGGGCGTGGCCGCAGCTTTGTCGAGCGCCCTGGTGCGCTCCAAAGAATTCAAGAGTCTGATTTTCCGCGAGCAGCGTTCCACGCGACACAAAATTTATCTGGCATTGTGGATGGCGATCCCCATCGCGCTGGGCGTCTGGATACGATGCAGCGTCAAGAGCTTCCTGGCTGGCGACTTGTCGCTCGAAACCTCGCTGCTGCTGGGCGTAATCGGCGGGCGACTGTCGGGAGGGCTGGGCGGAGCGCTGATGTCGCTGCCCGCCGCATTTTACGGTGAGTGGGCGGCCATGCCGCTGAATGTTTTTGCCGGAATTGTCGCCGGGCAATTGCGCCGGTTTGCGCCCGAGCAGGAAGATATCTGGTCGTTTTCTCCATTTATCGATCTCACCCTCTATCGCATGATTCGCCGCAATCTGCCGCGGCCGCGCGTGTTCGATTGGCAGATCATTTTTTTTGCGACGATCGTGGGCCTGCGTCTTTTGCAGACGGCCATCTGGCACTTCTCGCCGAGTTCCATCTTCAGCCTGGAGAGCCCTGAACTGTGGATCAAGGGCGTCGCGGGAACTCTCGACGGGTATTTGGTGGAGAGCGCGATCTACCTGACCGTGGTCATGGTCGTGGGCACGGAGCTGAAGATCTTTAACAGCGTTCGCCTCCAGATCAAACTGGAGGAGCAGGAACGGTTGCTGCTGCAGGCGCGCATGGCAGCGCTGCAGAATCAGATCAATCCACATTTCCTGTTTAACACGCTGAATTCCATTTCATCGCTGGTGCGCTTCGATCCTGACACGGCGCGGGAGATGATCCTGAAACTCGCGACCATTCTTCGCCGCTTGCTGCACAGCACGGATTCGTTCATTGCACTGCGCGAAGAAGTGGAGTTCATCGACAATTATCTGGACATTGAAGTCGTGCGCTTTGGACGGGACAAGCTCAAAGTCGTCAAGGACCTCGATCCAGCGTCTCTCGAGGCCATGGTTCCCAGCATGCTGCTGCAGCCGCTGGTTGAGAACTGCATCAAGCACGGACTTTCTCCGAAAGTGGAAGGCGGCAGCATTACGCTGCGCAGCCGCGTCATCAAGTCCCGGCTCGTGGTTGAAGTGGAGGACGACGGCGTGGGCATGGACTCGGCGCAAGAGTCGGTTCGAGATTTCGAGCACGAGGAAGGCTTGAGAAGTATGGGAATCGGCATGGCCAACGTCGCCGAGCGTCTGAAGGTGCTTTACGGCAATGCCGCCAAGATGATCATTGAAAGTCGCGAAGGCGGGGGTACGCTGATCCGGTTGCGGCTGCCCATTCTGCCCAATCCGGAAGAGCTTATGACGACTTCGACGACTGTTCCAGCACCTTTCGGTAAAAATCTTCGTAAAGCGGAATAATCCTGCTGGAACAAAATCTCGCCATGGCGGCGGCGCGCGCCCGTTTGCCCATGGCGCGCAGAGCGGATTCATCACCCAGCAGCTCGATGGCGTAACGCGCCATGGTCTCCACGTCGCCGACGTCGGCCATGAAACCGGTCACACCATGCTCGATCACTTCCGGCACTCCTCCGGTGCGGGTGGCAATCGGGACGACCTCACAGGCCATGCCTTCGAGCGCGGCGAGTCCGAACGATTCCAGTTCGCTCGGCATCAACATCACGTCCGACATGGCCAGTTTTTCGCGGATCTGATCCTGTTTTCCGAGAAACAGTACGTGCTCGTGAATGCCTTTTTGCACCGCCAGCCATTCCGCCTGCGAGCGATCGGGTCCGTCGCCAATCAGCAACAGCTTGGAAGGAATTTTCTTGCGCACGCGGTCAAAAATTTCGATTACGTCGAGGACGCGCTTCACCGGCCGGAAGTTCGAAAGGTGCACCAGCAGCCGCTCGTCGTCGCGGACATACTCGCTGCGCTTTTCCATCCATTCCGGTTTGCGCAGATACTCGTCACAGTTTACGAAGTTTGGGATGACCTCGATGTGGTTCTTGATGTCGAAAATGTTGAGCGTGCGGTTGCGCAAATAGTGCGAAATTGCGGTTACGCCGTCACTCTGCTCGATGGAAAAACGCGTAATCGGAAGATACGACCGGTCGAGGCCGACCAGAGTGATGTCCGTGCCGTGCAGGGTGGTCACAAACGGCAGACGCTTGCGCGGCGGAGTTGCCGCCAGCATCTGCTTGGCCAGCATCGCGCTCACCGAGTGCGGAATCGCGTAGTGCACGTGCAACAGATCGAGTTCGTAGAGCTGCGAGACCTCGGCCATGCGGGTCGCCAGCGCCAGATCGTAGGGAGGATATTCAAACAGCGGATAGCGGGTGACCTCGACCTCATGATAATGAATGTTGGGTTCCGGTCCGGTGAGGCGAATGGGCTGCGAATACGAGATGAAATGAATCTCGTGGCCCCGGCGAGCCAGCTCCAGGCCCAGTTCAGTGGCGACTACTCCGCTGCCGCCGTAGGTCGGATAACAGGTGATGCCGATCTTCATGCGCCTCCCGATGCGAGTCCAACGATATCATCAACTATCAATCATCATTGGATTCGGGGGAGCGGCCGGGGATGCAGCATCGGCGGGCCAAATTGCGCTGCTAGTCTTTGCTGAGCAGAAAAACAATTCCGCTGCCAACCCTCAAATTGTCCGCGCGGTTGTTGAGACCGTCGGGGAGTTTGGTCATGAAAAGAGCGAATGCTCTATTCATACTCCCTATGCCCCTCCTTGGGCCTTGCGACGTCTGCTCGACCCTAGTCCGAACTCGGTTTCTTTGGCGTCAGATCGCAGGCTTGTTTGACTCGATTCAGATTCAGCCCGCTGGGAGAGAATTCGGCAATCTGCCGGCCGCTCCGGGTGGGAAGCGCGATGTTGAAAATGTTGGCCCCGATCAGGCCGCGAACCGTGCCTTTGTCCATGGAGAGGAAGCGACCACGCATCCAATTCCAGCCCTTGGAGTAGTGGGCATCGTCAACCCGCACCTGGACCGACAGTTGGGGCTGCCCCCAGAAGCCGGGACGGTTGGGCATGGGTAGTCTGATTCCAGGATTGAAGTCCGCGAACTTGAGCTTGCCGTTATCGCAGGTAAGGTTCACCCTGGGCTTGAACTCCGCATCCTCTTTAAAATAGTTGTTCGACTGGAGTTGGAACCGCACTCTCTTTGCGCCCGTCATTTTGTCGATGGAAGCGAACTCCAGCCAATTTCCGCCGGCGCTGACGCCGTCCTGTTCGCCCTGATAAGGGCTCATGGCGCCGTTCTGGGCGCAAACCATAGCTGCCGAGCCAAGCACGAACAACAAAAGAGCGGCGCGCGCCGCCAAGGATGAACCGATTGTTTCACCGAACAACCGCGATATTTTCAAGATCTCCTCCAGCGTAAAATCACGCCCCTACATACTATTGAATCCGGAAGCTTCCGAAAAGTTGTATGGAATGGTCCAGAGATGTAGTGGCCGCGGTCCCTGTCCGCCGCGCCGCTCTCGGGACAGCCGGCAAGATGCCGGCGCTACGTGGTTGCAGACTGGAGCGCGAAGTTCGAAGCAACCTCGCGAAAGGCCGCTAACTGTTTCGCCTTGGTAGGCTCGTCCCATCCCAGTTCTGAAGCCATCAAGTCCGCTACGGCGGGAGCCATGGCGAGAGCGGCGCGCGCGTTCAAGAAGAGCGCTCGTGTACGTCTGGCCAGCGTGTCTTCCACAGTGCGGGCCATCTCGTGGCGCGCCGCCCAGACTACCTCCGCCCTCAAGTAGGGCAGAGCCGTATGCAGCGGTTCGCCGAGCCGAGGGTCTGTTTCGATGAGCTTGCGAATCTGGTACGCATCCGAGCCATAGACAGAGAGTGAGGGGAATTCTTTCGCCGCGTCTTCTTTCGCCGAGTCTTCCCTCGAAGCGTCTTCTTTCGAAGCATCGGGGGAGCCATGGATCCGCAGTTGGTGCGTCACGCACGGTTTCTCCGGCAACTGCGCGAGCGTTGCCGCCTGATCGACGCAATCCTCGGCCATACGCCGGTATGTCGTCCATTTCCCCCCGCAGACGGTGACCAGGCCGGAGCGATCGATGTGGATGACATGATCGCGCGACAATGCGGATGTGTTGGAAATGCCGCTGGTCACGCCCGTGGCGCGCACCAGCGGTCGGATACCGGCGAAGACGCTCAGCACGTCGTCGCGGGTGGGCGCTTTGGCCAGGTACTGGCCGGCGGTCGCGAGGATGAATTCGATCTCCTGCTCCATGGCAACGGGCTCGAGCGTTGCCTCTGCAACGGGCGTATCGGTGGTTCCGACCAGCGTGTGACCGTGCCACGGAATCGCGAATAGTACGCGGCCATCGCTGGTGTGGGGAACCATGACTGCGCTGTCGCCTTGCAGAAAACTCGACGCGAACACCAGGTGAATGCCCTGGCTGGGAACGATCATTGGAGTAGCGGATGGCTCCGCCTTGAGTCGCAGCAGGTCGCTGAAAGCGCCGGTGGCGTTGACCACAACTTTGGCACTGGCGCGACATTCGTTACCGGTTTCCGAATCTCGCGCGCTGATCCCGTCTACGAATCCTTGCGCGTCTTTCGTCAGGCCGGTGACTTCCACATAGTTCAGCAACGCGGCGCCCTGCTCGAAAGCCGTGGCCACCATGTGGATGAGCAGCCGCGCGTCGTCAAATTGACCATCGTAGTAGACCGCGCCGCCGCGCAGGCCTTCGGTCTTCAGCGTGGGCAGGTGCTTGAGAGTCTCTTCGCGGGAAAGAATTCGGGAGACGCCAAATCCGTATTTGCCGGCAAGCAACTGATAGAGCTTCAACCCGAGACCGTAGAACGGAGCCTCCCACCAGTCGTAATTCGGCACCACGAACGCGAGGTCGTGCACGATGTGGGGAGCGTTCTGCAGAAGCAGTCCGCGCTCCTTGAGCGCTTCCATAACCAGCCCAATATTTCCCTGCTCCAGGTAGCGCACGCCTCCGTGTGCCAGCTTGGTGCTGCGACTGGAGGTTCCCTTGCCGAAGTCGCTCTGCTCCAGCAGCAGAACGTCATAGCCGCGCGACGCGGCATCAATCGCGACGCCGACGCCGGTGGCGCCGCCGCCCACGACGATTATGTCCCACGGTTTGGGGTGGGCTTCGATACATCGCCACATTTCGGTTCGATTCATGGCTGCATTTCAGCGCAAATGCTTGTGTGGTGGCGGGGCTACGCCCCGCTTGAACGGGGCCCTTCGGCTCCGCTCAGGGCAGGCTACGCCCCGCTTGAACGGGGCAAAGCCCCGTCACCACACGGCCCTTACCCACCTACGGAGATTCTACCCAGTCGAAAGCGCGGGTCACCGCTTTCTTCCAGAAGTGATAAAGGCGTTCGCGAGTTTCTTCATCCATCGTCGGCTCCCACCGTTTATCGACTGCCCAGTTGGCGACGAGTTCATCGGTATCGCGGAAGAAGCCTACCGCCAGTCCGGCCGCGTAGGCTGCACCCAGGGCCGTGGTCTCCTTCACCAGGGGACGAACTACCGGTTTGGCCAGAATGTCGGACTGGAATTGCATCAGCAGATCGTTCCCGACCATGCCACCGTCGGCTCGCAGGACGCCAAGACTAATGCCAGAGTCTTCGGAATTTCCCATGGCGTCGACGACTTCGCGGACCTGGAATGCGGTCGCCTCGAGCGCGGCGCGGGCGAGGTGGCCTTTGTTCACGAAGCGCGTCAGGCCGGCAATCACGCCGCGTGCATCGTCCTTCCAATAGGGCGCATACAAACCGGAGAAAGCGGGAACGAAGTAAACGCCACCGTTGTCACTTACGGTGCGGGCAAGCGCCTCGATGTCGGAACTCTTTTCAATGAGGCCGAGATTATCGCGGAGCCATTGCACCAGAGCGCCGGTAATGGCGATGCTCCCTTCAAGCGCATAGCATGCGGGCTTCGCGCCAAACTTATACGCCAGCGTCGTCAGCAGGCCGAAGTGCGAGAGCACGGCCTTTTCGCCGGTGTTCATCAGCATGAAGCAGCCTGTGCCGTAGGTGTTCTTTGCTTCGCCTGGAGTGAAGCAGGCCTGGCCGACGAGCGCGGCTTGCTGATCGCCCAGATCGCCACTTATTGCGACGCCCGCGACGGCCGGGTGGCGCGCAGTGCCATACACTTCGCTGCTGGAAACGATCTTCGGCAGCATCTCGATCCGGATGCCGAAGTCTTGCAAGATTTCCCGGTCCCACTGCAGCGTGTTGAGGTTCATCAGTTGTGTGCGGCTGGCATTGGTCACGTCGGTCACGTGGACTCCGCCCTGAACACCGCCGGTGAGGTGCCAGATCAGAAAAGTATCGACATTGCCGAACAGGAGGTCGCCGGCCTCGGCTTGTGCGCGCGCGCCCGCAACATTTTCGAGGATCCAGCGAATCTTGAGGCCGCTGAAATAAGTGGCAAGCGGAAGGCCGGTCCTTGTACGATACCGATCCTGTCCGCCACGCGCCGCAAACTCGGTGACCGCCGGAGCCACGCGCGTGTCCTGCCAGACAATCGCGTTATGCACGGGCTTACCACTTTTCTTGTGCCAGACCACAGTGGTTTCGCGCTGATTGGTGATCCCAATCGCAGCCAGATCTTGCGGCTGCAGCCCGCGGGCTTCCATTGCTTCCCCGATAACCTCATCCGTGCGGCGCAAAATTTCTTCTGGATCGTGCTCCACCCACCCCGGCTGGGGATAGATTTGCTCGTGCTCTTTTTGCGCGGTGCTCACGATACGTCCGGAACGGTCGAACACGATAAACCGCGAGCTGGTCGTTCCCTGATCAATGGCGCCAATGTAGCTTGCCATCGTTAGTTTCCTCCGCGTTGTCCGGTATTCGCTCGTTCAGCTTTTGCGTCGTTCGTGAAGTCTGGATTCTAGCCCTGCAGCCGTCTGCAAGCCTAGCAGCCGGGCGCACCCAGGTAGGCGCGGAGGGATTCCCAACAAGGCCAAATGGTGAAGATAAACGAGTTAGCTAAGTGCAGCATAGGGCTGGATAGCATCGGGTAACTCGGCATGGACTCTCTAGTAACTCCCAGTAGCACCAACGTGGGTTGTACCTTTAGACGGCTGCGTGGCATCTTATATATATAGAAGTAAGGTGTGCGGTCTCGGCAAGCCGGGATCGGCAAACCAGGAGTGTGGGACTCCGATGAAGAGTCTGGACAAAGTAATCCGGTCTGTACAAGCCTTCGGCCGCGAATTGTCCCGCAGGTCGACTCCGACCGAAGCGAAGCCCGTACCGGCAATTGGCATCGCCTTGGGCGGTGGCTTTGCCCGCGGCATAGCCCACATTGGAGTGCTCAAGGTTCTCGAAGAAGAAGGCATTCCGGTCCGGATGATCGCTGGGACCAGCGTAGGCGCAATCATGGGCGCCGCGTATTGCAGCGGACTAACGATCGCGGAACTGGAAGAAATCGCCCATAAAGTTCGCTTCACCACCTTCGCGCGCTGGACGCTCTCGCGCTACGGGTTTGCCACCAACGACCGCATGGCCGCGTTTCTCTCGCGCACCTTGAAGGTACAGACATTTGAAAAATTGCGGATTCCTCTGGGTGTGACGGCCACCGACTTCAACACTGGGAAGGGAACTGTCTTTACGTCCGGCTCGATCATCGATCCGGTGCGGGCGAGTTGCGCATATCCGGGAATGTTCTTGCCGGTAGAAATTCGTGGGCGCTGGCTGGTGGATGGCATGCTCTCCTATCCGGTGCCGACGGTTCCTCTGCGTGAAATGGGCGCGGAGCGGGTTTTGGGGGTGCATCTGAAAGGGCAGTGGTCGAAGACGAGCGCACCCCGGCATTACTTTGACGTCATCGGACAATCGTTCGCCATCGCGCAGGAGACGATGAGTTCGGTGTGGAGAAGCGCTGCCGATCTGGTGATCGAGCCCGATGTCGCGGGTTTCGACTATGACGACTTCAAACGCGCCGACCAATTGATCCGCGTCGGTGAACTGGCCATGCGCCGCGCGCTGCCCACAGTGCGCAAATGGCTGGAGACTCCTGTGGAGGCGGCCGCCTCCGAGAAGGTGCCTGCGCTGGTCGCAACAACAGCCTCCGTATCGGCGGACTGAAACCGCGAGCCGGCATGTTTTGCGGTGAGACGCACTAGGATGCCACTGCGTGTAGCGCGTCCCGTTTGAGTTAGCCAGCCTCGAGTAGCCGGCCAGATCGCGGTTTCCGGATTCGATTGACTTGCGGGTGGAGCCGATCTAACATTCGCCGCATTGCCGGGCGATGACCAGTTATTACTGACAACGTTCTAGTGATTGCGACATAATTTCCGCGGTTGATGCACTCCGTGATAGGAGAGGTGCAATATTGGGGAAACGCCGAGAGCCCCGGAGGCAGGCGAAACTGCATGTCCGAATCGCCGGGGTCGATGCCGGCGGACGCCCGATCCTTCTCATGGTTCCGACGCGCAATGTCAGCCGGCAAGGGGCTTTGTTAGAAGGCGTTCAAGGAATGTTGAAGGTTGGGGAGATGGTTACGATCACCCACAAGAGCAGCAGAGCCCGGTTCCGTGTGACCTGGGTGGGCGACGGCGAAAGAGCGGGACAAATTGGTGTCCAGAGTACAGAGACAGAAAAATGCATCTGGGACGCAACAGATTTGCCGCCGATGGCTGCCGACGTGTACATCGGACCGCCTGCCAAGGACCCCAAAGGTTCGCCGTAGATGTCCGCGTTCAAGCAGGGCGCCCGAAGCTGCAACAAGTACGGTGGATTGTATTAGCTGCCTCCGCATGCCTGGATGGCGAAACTGGCAGACGCACGGGACTTAAAACTCCCGGGTCCTTAACAGGACGTGACGGTTCGATGCCGTCTCCGGGCACCGTTTGCTCATGTCCCGTTTTTTTCGTGCAACGGGGAAAAGCTTCGGTGCGGCGTTTAGCTTCTCACCGGTCCAACCTTCCCGACTGTTCGCTCCTAACTTAATGCACCTCTTGAAGCCAGTGTTTCCTCGGGTACGAATCCACAACCTCAGGCGTGTGTTCTGCATCATAGCGCCGCTGCGGACTGTAATTGTTGAGCGTAAGGTAGATGGGGGGTTGCGTCTCAGCCTCAGTAGATATTTCGAGCACCCCGTTCCTCATGGCAGATAGCGAACAAAACCCGCTTCGCAGCAATCGGCCGGGCGGCCGTTGGCGCTGGGTCGGCGGAATCGCCCTGGCGTTGATTATCGTGTTTACCGCGGCGACCATTGCGATCTCGCGCGCCGAGCCAATCCTGCGCGTGGCAGTGATCGAAACCTTGTCTACCAGATTCAAAAGCAAAGTTGAGCTGGATGCTTTCCACGTCTCTTTGCCTAAGGGACTCCAGGTCTCGGGCGGTGGACTCAGAATTTTCGGGGAGACTGACCCGAACAATCATGAACCCGGAGTTCAGCCGATTATCAATGTTGAAGAATTCGAGTTTCGCATGGGCATTTTGGCTTTTTTTCACTCTCCCATGCATGTCGACACGGTGTACGTAAAAGGATTGCGATTGAACTTGCCGCCACGGGAGCACCGCGACGAGATGACGAAGATGGAGCCCAAGGGGGGAAAGATAGAGATCGTTGTGGATCGATTCGTCTGCGACAAAGCGCAACTGATCGTCAATACCCTGAAACCGGGCAAACTGCCGCTGGAATTTGATATCGAGAGTTTGAAAATGACGACGATCGGGCCCGGTTCACCACTGCATTTCGACGCGAACTTGACTAATCCCAAGCCGGTGGGGAAGGTCCTCTCCAGCGGATCGTTTGGCCCATGGCAGGCAGACAGTCCGCGCGACACTCCGGTGAGCGGAACCTATTCGTTCAGCCATGCAGACTTGGGCACGATCAAGGGCATCGGCGGGATCCTGTCGTCCTCCGGCAAATACGCTGGTGTTCTTGACAAAATTGTTGTGGATGGCGCAACCGACACCCCTGATTTTCGCATTGCCACCAGCGGCCGAGCCGTGCCTCTGCATACGGATTTTCACGCCATCGTGGACGGAACTAACGGAGACACATACCTCCAGCCAGTGAAGGCAAGAATTCTAACTTCCTGGCTGGTGGCAAATGGCTCAGTGGTGCGGACAAAAGATCCCCAAGGCCACCGTGTGGAACTGGACGTCGTTATTGAAAAAGGGAAAATCGAAGACTTGCTGAAACTCGCGATACACACCGATCCGCCGATCATGACTGGCATGGTTCGTTTGAAGACAAAGCTTGACCTGCCGCCCGGGGAGCCCGATGTTGCCAATCGCTTGAAGCTGGCCGGCAACTTTGAGGTGTCCGGGGCACAATTCACGAACGACAAAATTCAGGGAAAGATCGACGCGCTCAGTAGGAGAAGTCAGGGCAAGCCCAAGCTCGATCAGGACAATATTCCCGACACCGCACACTCGGACCTGACGGGCACGTTCGACCTCGACAATGGCCTCGTTTCATTTTCGCAGTTGGAATTCCGGGTCCCTGGCACCCGAGTCGATCTCACAGGCACATATAGCCTGGACGGAAAGCAATTCGATTTCCACGGCAATGTGCGCATGGACGCCAAGCTCTCGCAGATGGTGACAGGATGGAAGTCAATTCTGCTGAAACCGGCGGACCCATTTTTCAGCAAGAATGGTGCGGGAACTGAAATCCCGGTCAAAATTTCCGGCACGGAGTCAGAGCCTCACTTCGGCACGGATTTTGGGCACAAGGACGACAGCAAGAACGACACACAGAAATCCCCACCCCATGAATAAGCGCGGCAGAGCAGCGGTCGTGAGAAGCGTAGCGCATGACGAGTCTCCGATGCGTACGGTGAATGCTGTACATGCCGATCAGAATGGATTCGGGGCACGATTCATGCCACACTTCAACGATAAGGATTTCAAAATGACGCTACCCAGGGGTCGAATGAAAACACATCTGAGCTGGAGTTTCACAATAGCTGTATGCGCGCTGCTCACGGCAAACGTCGCGCTCCCTCAGGAGACATTGAAACGGGACAGTGGCGCAACCGTAACCATTGTCACTGCGGGCGATATATCGGTCACCCGAGCGGCGGACGGCAGGGCCGCAGTGTCAATCAACTTCGTTCCGGGCAAAGCGAAATCAGGCGACACAAGAATTACGATTTCAGGCCCGTATTCGTTAGATGTGAACGGAGGCGTGAAGGAGGTCACAGGTCCTCAGGGGGTCGAACTTCATGTGCTGAGTCATGAAGAATTGCGATTCGAAGCTCCGGAGATCAGCTTATGGGAACAATCACACAAATTTTCCCAATCCTCCGCATGCAGCAAGATCCCGAAGTTTCCCGGATGTGGTCATCCAGTTTGTGACCAGCCCGACCACCCGGGGGATCAGTGCAGGTATAACAGCGGTTCCGGCTGCTCTTGTGTGGCCCCTGGCGGCGGCCCATGCTCGCAGAGTGCAATCCCTCCGCAAGAGCGCAAATTACCGGGTGAATGAAACATTGCCCACGCTTCACACGGTCTGGCTGGATCAACGATTGTAATCGCGGTATTATGCCAGTTAACAGAAAAGCCACTAATTGTGTCGACTCACTTGTCCCATGCAAAAATCTGCTTCCAATCGCTCTTCATACTGATCACGGTCCAACCCTTCGCCTTGGCCTCGTCGTACAAAGCCTGAGTGAATTTGCCGACATGGGTATCGGGCAGCCCTTGGGCGGGGCCATAGGCATATTCTCGCTGCGCGTCGTCGTGCAGCACCAGCATCTCCAACGAGGCTCCGCCGACCCCTTGGGTGTACTCCAGCATCTGCTGGTCTCCGGTTGAGTTGCCAAACGCGGCGTGCGGCCGCTTGCCAAGGAAAAGGTTGATATCTTTCGCCTTGCCCGCATTATTGTTGTTTAGTAAAAGCGTCTTTGTCCGCACCAGGAAGGGTTTCCCGTCCTTGTCGTATTCGTATTGAGTTTCCAGCGCGGACCCGATTACTTGGTCCGTCGGGACGCCGTACACCTGCTGCGAATATACGCGCACGAACTCCTGTCCGCCTCCAGTGACAATGTATGTCCGGTACCCGTTGTCGCGCAGATACCCCATTACCTCCAGCATCGGTCGGTACACCATCTGCGGATATGGTCTGTCGAAGCGCGGATGCTTCGCAGTCGCCATCCACTTCTGCACGAGGGATTGGAACTCACTCACGGGCATGCTGATTTCGGTCGCATCGCCGATGGTTTCGAGGTCCTGGCTGGTGGCCTTCGCCATCGCCTCCACGTCGCCGATGAGCAATCCTTTGAGAAACGGATTTGTACTCCATTCCGGATGTTGAGGGGCAAGAGTAGCCACGCGGCTGGCGGAAAATATCAGTTGCGAGTACAAGGGCTGCTCGACCCAGGTTGTACCGTCCTGGTCGAAAGTCGCGATGCGGTCCTCCGGCGGGACAAAGTTCGGACTCGATCGGGCGGTGGTGACGTGCACAAAATCGAGGATGGCCTTCTTCGAGATTCCCTCATTCCATGATGGCAGTGGATCATCTGCCGCTCTGGCCACACGACTCATGGCTCCCACGGCGGCAATCGCTGCGGATGTCTTCAACAACTCTCTTCGGGTGATCTCCATATCCCCTCCCATTTCGGCATTCGCGGGACCGAACCGCTTCTGCTCCGTCGGAAACCTCGGAGACGATCTGCAAAATGAGGCCATTTCGCCAACGCCTTGCAAATAGATTGGCGGGAGCGAACGAAATCCTCTACCAAGAGAACGCGGCTTGAAGACATCCTGCTAAGCGACCGACTGTTCCGTGACTGTAAGGGCACAAACAGGTGGAAGGTCGCACTCACACGCAATCTCTACTTCCTTTGATCCCGCATCCTCGCACGATTGACCGCAATATTTTTGTCCTGCCGGTACCACGCAACGGCAGGGTAGGTGGGCACAGGTTTTCGTCTCGTTGATCGACATCCTGACCTCCAGCTTAACGGGGCAAGCGTATAGGCAGTGGCCGCCCCGGCAACCTGTCAAAATGGACAGTGATGCGCAGAAGAACATCAGAACCTAGCGGGGATTGTTGACGGGCGACAACTCGTCGCCGGCGTGCAGTTGCATAGCCAGAAAAAGGAATGCCAAGATCAGCACTAAAAAATATAATGCCAGGACTCCTGGCAGCAACCAATCACTCCCTCCACACTCTCCTATTTGATGACCAGAACCAACGCGGCAGGATTCCCGTTGATCGGACACCCCAGAGCCTGAGACCTCACTGAAATCTTCGCACTACTCCCGCCGCCAAAGTTGTCAAAGGTATCCTGAGTGATCGTGGTCTGAAGGTGGCGTGAGTCCATGAACGTGGTCTCCAATGTGCTTCCATTCCATGTGATCTGTGACTGGGGAGTGAAGCCCTTTCCCACCACTGTCAATGGAACCGAATTCACGTCGCTAGGAATGCTAATCGGCGAAAGTGAAATAATTTGAGCTTGTCCCACACCTTGACAGCTCTCAAACCCCACAAAGCAACTCCAGCCAGATAACAGCAGAGTCAAGACTGCGACGAGGGCGATGAGGGTGACACACCGGAAGGGCTTACTGCGATTAGCAAGGGAAGAACGCATACCAGCCGCCCTTTCACGAGCGGTTGAGATTGTACATCCAAATGGCGCGTGGCACACCCCTGTAACTTTTGACAGTTTTAAACGCGTCAAAACTCCCTATGCTGCCTTTGATCCTCTTCTGAGTTTAAAACCGCTTAGCCATCCCCCCGCCCAGGAAGATTGTGGGCGGGGGCTTTTTTGTTTCAGGGCTCGGCGGCCCTTTTCAGCCCACACGCAGCGACTGTGGGAATCGCATCATGTAATCTTGCAGACATGCAGCTGGAAACAACGAATCAGTACGCGGTGCCCCCGGCTTCTGGCCGCGACCAATCGCCGTGTAGACTGCGGACTCCGGTCTACGAATGGGGATCGTTGGCCCTCTTGGTCCTGCTCGCAGGGGCACTGCTGGTCTATCCAGTTCTGCGGGCCTTTTCCGGGGTCCAGGTCGGCAATTACAACGAAGGCTGGAATGTCTACAACGCGGTCACTGCGGATCATCATTTGCCGCTCTACGGCCACAAATACGGCTGGACGACCGTGAATTATCCGGCGCTATCGTTCTACGTAGTTGCCTGGCTGCATCGAACCGGTCTTAGTTATCTGGCTGCTGGCAGAATGCTAGCTCTGGTCTCCCTTCCCGTATCCTGCTTGCTGGTTGGCCTCGTCGTCTGGCAGTTGAACCGCGACTATCGTTCGGCCCTATTCAGCGGTCTCTTTTGTTCGGCGGTCTTCTGCATCGCGGCGAACGAGTACATCGGCTATAACGATCCGCAGATGTTTGCGCAGGTTTTTTTCTTATGCGGTTTCCTGGTGTACATTTTTGGGCCCCCACGATTCTCCCGCTTGGTGCTGACGGCCCTGCTGTTCGTGGTCGGAGGCAACATCAAGCACAGCCTGGTTGAGTTTCCGCTGGCTGTGCTGGTCGATTTGGCATTCGTCGGCGGGAAGAGGGTTCTGCAATACCTGTCGATTTCGGCTGTCCTCGTAGGTATTTCGATCTATGCAAATACTATGGTCGGCGGACCCTTCTTTGTATCGAATATCCTGAGCCCACGGTCGTATCTGTTCAAGAAAGCCATTCTCCAGTTTTTGGAGTATGGTTTTGGGCCGGTGCCGCTGGCTATGATAGCTGCCTTGATCTGGAGCGCGGCAACGCTTGCCGGCAGGTGGAAGGACAAGAGACCTCGGGTTCTGGCCATCCTCTTCCTCGCTTCGTTGCTCGTCGGTGCTGCTTCCGGCGGTGTAATCGGGGTTTGGGTGAATAGTTACTTCGACATATACCTATCCCTCTCGATGATCGTGGGGCTCCTCATGCATCAGGTCTGGCGGGGGCAAATCGGCGACGGACACACGTGGGTCAAAGTTGGCGCGCCAGTAGCGCTGCTCCTGTCGTTCGTGCCGACCTGGGCCGCCGGGGCCCCGCTTTTCGGTAAGGCTATTTCGGACTTGCCAGAGCAGCAACAGCAGTTTCACTCTGAGGTTTCGTTTCTGCGAGATCATCCGGGACCGGCGTTCTGCGAATCACTGCTTCGTTGCTACGAAGCAGGTAAGGCCTACGAATACGATCCGTTCAACAGCGCCAACCTGGTAAAACTTGGCAAGCTGGACGCGGCGCCTCTCCTTGACCGGCTCAGCCGGGGCGAACTTGCCGCCGTACAGCTTTGTTGTTCGCTTGACTTCCTCAAAGGGGACGACGACCCGTTTATAATCCCGCAGACGCTTGCGGTGCTGCAGACCTCTTATGAATTGAGTCTCGCACACGAGGGATGTTATATATACACCCCCAAACACGCGCCCGGCGGTCCGGCGAGCCCACTACGATGAGTCGGCAAATGGATCGGCTATCGGCCCGGGAGACTCGTGTAATATCTTAGGAAAGGAAAAATGAAGGAGCAGATATCTAAGTCCGCAAAGCGTCGAGGATCTCCAGAGAAAAGCGGAATGCTTCGCCACAGCTCCACAGCTCTCTAACCGCCGCATGATGACCAGTGAACCGATAATACTCAAGGCGCCGGAAACCGACTCCAGTCGTGGTTCGCACCTGAGCTCTCACCTGATTTGGGCCGTTCTGGCAGGTTTGGCGCTGCGCCTGGTAGTTGTGGCTTTCGTCTATCAGGATTTTCTGGTCCCCGACCGCGATCACTGGGAGTTCGGCTTCGAAATCGGAAAGATTGCTAACTCCATTGCCAACGGCCATGGATTCAGCAATCCGTATTGGATCGAAACTGGGCCTACGGCGCTGATGACTCCAGTGTTTCCGTATCTGATGAGTTTTGTTTTCTCATGGTTTGGAGCTTATACCAAGGCTGCGGCGTTAGTGGTTTTGAGCTTCAATAGCCTGGTTTCAGCTCTTACTTGCATTCCAATTTTTTTCCTGGCCCGAAACAGCTTCGGTCTTAGAACGGCTATTGCGGCGGTTTGGATTTGGGCGTTTTTCCCTTATGCCGTCTACTTCTCCGCCAACTCGATGTGGTATCACAGCTTCGTCGCTCTGCTTCTCACCTTGCTGCTTTGGATCGCTTCGTATCTGGAAACCCGTACTCAGCTTTGGATGTGGGCAGGCTTTGGATTTCTCTGGGGGGTGGCGGCGCTCACTAACCCCATAGTCTTAGCGGTTCCGCCGTTTCTGGGCGGTTGGGTTTGCTATCGGCTGCACCGCAACGGAAAAAACTGGAAGATGCCTGCGGCAACCGCCGCGTTTGCGCTCCTTGCCGTTCTTGCACCTTGGCTGGTTCGCAATTATCGGGTATTCGAACAACCCGTGTTCCTGAAGGATAACTTTTGGATGGAAGTTCGTGTCGGCAATCTGGGAAATGGTCAGCACTGGTGGAACGACTCTTACCATCCTGCCGCTAACAACGCGGAGTTGGGTGCATTCCGCCAACTGGGTGAGCTGGGCTACATGATTAGGGCCCGTCAGGAGGCTGTTGCATTCATTAAGAACCATCCTGGAATTTACTTGTGGCGCTCGATTCGCCGCGTCGTTTTCATGTGGACCGGCTTCTGGAGCCTCGACCCGGAATACCTGCGCGGAGAACCGTTCGATTTGGCGAATATTTTCTTTTGCTCCATCTTCACAGTCGTGGCTTTGACGGGTTTATACAAAGCCTTCCAGAGTTCATGGACTGCAACGATGCCGTATGTTTGGATCTTGCTTGCGTTTCCGGTGGCTTACTATCTCACTCATCCAGAGATTTCCTTTCGGCAACCCATGGACCCGGTGCTGGTGATTTTTGCTTCATTCGCCGTATTCTCTCGCCAGAGCCGGAAGAACGCTGCAAGCAGCTGATTCCTTGAAAAAGGGGCGCGATCGTCTCAGGGTGACAATCAGAAGAGAACGTCGAAATCGAGCACAGCTCGCCGGTCATTGGTCCCAAAGAATTCGCCATACTGCGGATCCGCGATGTTCGAGTGCACCTCGAGCGGATTAAAGTGGTTGGTCAGATTGTGGACAGTACAGGAAAGGCGCACGGCGTGTTTCGGGTCGACTTGAATGTCTTTCGAAACTCGCAGGTCGAGAGAGAAATATCTTGGGAAGCGATATTGGGGACCGTAGGTTGCAGCCACGTACTGCTGGTATACGTCGGTTGGCTGGTAAGGGAAACCGTTACGAAGCTCCACGTGTGGCGTCACCACGATTTTTTTCGGAAAAGCGTACGAGCCCCACAGCAGAAACCGATTGGGAATTTCACTGGGCAAACTTGCTATGAGGTTATTGCGCACCACCGGGAAAGGGTAGTTTCCCAGGTACGAGTTGGCATCGCTAATGTCGCCCTCGGCATATTGCCGGACGTAGGAAAAGAAAAACTGGCGGTTGGAAACCCCTCCAATCCGCGCCGTGAACTCCGCTTGTCGCGTGTGCGCCGAGCCCGAATCCCCGAGCACAAACGCATTCTGGCTCTGCACGACTTCCGGCTGCAAAGTGATCATGTTCTGTTCGTGGCTTTGAAGGTACTTCACACGAAGCAGCAGAAAGCGACTCACCGTGCGCTCGAACGCGACATTCCAGGCTACGCTGTAGGGAGCAAAGTTACCGCTCTTCTGCGCACTGTCGATAAACGGAAAAGTCGATTGCGCCGCCTGTGCGGTGAGGTTGATGTATTGCACCGGCGGTCCGACCGGAACGCCGAACAAGTTGTAGGTGGTGATCGTCTGCTCGGGATAGCTGTTGAATGCATAAACATCGAGCGGGACGGAATCGTAAAAGACGCCGATACCGCCGCGAACCACCGTTTTCCCCGAATCAGGAGTCCACCCGAAACCAACGCGTGGCGCAGCGCGCGTGGTATAGGTAATGGTTTGAGCTTCGAGGCGGAGACCGGCGTCGATCGCCAGATGAGAATTGAGCACCCAGTGGTCCTCGGCAAATGCAGCCGGCTCCATGTCGGAAAGGTCGTAGGCTCCCGCTCCGGAGAAATTGATCTGCTGCAGGAGTTGGCCGCCGGCGTTGTTGATCAGAACCGGACGGGCGTTAAAGTAGCCCACATTTTCGCTATGGCCGACCACCGTTCCAACCTTGAAGGTGTGCTGCCCGGCGAAATGAAGGGTGCGCGGTGTCCACTCTTCAATCCATTCAAAACGAGTGGCGCGACGCGATTCCTGGCCGAAGTAGTTGCCCTGGTTTCCGATCGGAGTCAGTACCATGTCGGCCGTTCCCTGCGCCGTTATGCCACTGCTCACCACTCTGCTCGATACCGTGCTCTGCAAGAGCCCCCCGCCGATGGCCAGCCGGTCTGTGAGAGTGGCGGTCGTTTCGTGGAAATCGGCGTTGGGCGTTACCGGCTGCGGATTGAAGTAATCCAGTCCAGCATACTGCAACGTATGCGGAGCGAAATGGAAGCTGCCGGTTAGTGTTTGGTTGGGAGAAACGATGGCGTCGATTTGCGTGAAAGAGTTGAACGCCGTCGAGGTACTGAGGCTCTGGGCAAACGGCAAGGTGTGAACCTCTTGCTTGTCGAGCAGGTACTCGGCGCCCTCAAGGAAGTACAGGCGGTCGGAGATGATGGGGCCGCCCACATTGAATCTAGGAGCGGCATCCCTGACACCGTCCAGGCTCCCGCTGCGGATGAAAAAGTCGGGAAACGGATCATTCAAACTGTAATCCCACTTGTCACCGCCGCGGCGCGTGTCCGCCGCGACTACACCCGCGGTGAAGCGCCCATACTCCGCAAGGTAGGGCATCTCCGACACTTCGATGGTCTGCACGCTGTCGATCGGGACACTAAGTCCAAAGCCCCCGGTAGCGGGATCGGTCACATCCACGGAATTCACCAGCAGGGCGCTATGGTCCTCGCCGAACCCCGCGATTCGCACGCTCCCGTCTGGGCCGCGCACGATTCCAGGTATCAGCGGCAGTGCATCCGCCACTGTCGCTGGGCGTAATGGAGTGTCCGCGGCAGCCGAGGGAGCCAGGGTTGTGGCGCCGCTTGAGGTTTCGGTTATCGGATTGGACGCCTCGCCTTTGACTTCCACGCTTTGCTGACTCAGTGCAACGGAACTGAGCACGACATCGACCGCGATATCACTATCGCCATTGTTATCTTTGGCGCTGCCTTCGCTGACTTCCAAACCGGTCTCACTGGGGAGGTAGCCCTTCTTTTGAATGCTTAGCGCATAGGTCCCAGGGACGGTGACCGTGAACGTCACTTTTCCCGCGGCATCTGTGCTGGCGGTACTTACCAGCTGATCGCCGATCCGAGCCTCAACCGTCGCATCAGCCGCAGGCAGGTTCTTTTCGTCACTCACCGAGACGTGGATAACCCAGGGGCGAGAATCGGCGGCTCCAGAAGTACCGGGCAGGCAACAGATCGCCATGCATAGCAGGAATGCGCTCGCGACCGCTTTGCGAAACGGGGCGGACGCTGATCTCTGCCCAATACTGTCAAATCTCATTCGCATGCGTATGGCAAGAAGGAATAGGTTCATTTTACGATCATTTTCCGCTGGGCTGACATGTATCTTCCTCAGCGTTCTCGGCATTACAAATTCGTCATGAATCGCAATTCCCGAAAGGGCGCGAAAGACGAAGAAGATGCACGGAATGTCATTTGAGCGCGAGACTGGCCGGCTACAACCATGCTAACGAAGTGAGCCCAATTGGACAACATCCACAACTGTCTAAAGTAACAGGGTCCAGATTTTCGTCCCGAGGTTCGTGTCGGGAAAAACCAGAATCAGTGGGCGGCTGTTCGTGGGACCCGTATACTGTCAGGACGTAACGATCGTTGAATAACGATCGTTGCAGCAGGGTTGTTTGACTTCGGTACGAGGGGCTTGATGGGTTCTAGCATCCGTCTTTCGATTCTGGTGGTCGCGGCCATTCCATTTGTCTATTATTTGATCGCCCTTTACAGCTCCTGGCAATACTTCCGCCGCACCCTGCGTGGAAACGTACCCGATCATACCTTCACTCCGCCGGTGAGTAACCTAAAACCGGTTCGGGGACTTGATCCCGACGCCTATGAAAACTATGCCAGCTTCTGCCGGCAAGACTATCCGGATTACGAACTGCTTTTTTGTGTTGGCGAGAAGGACGATCCGGTTCTTCCCATCCTGGAGAAGCTGGCGCGTGATTTTCCAGAACGCCGCATTCGGGTGTTGTTCGGTTCAGGTGGAAGAGGATCGAACGACAAGGTCGTAAAGCTGGCCCGCCTGGTGAGCGAAGCGCAGAATGAAGTGGTTGTAATCAGCGATAGCGACGTCCGAGTGCAGCCCGACTACTTGCGCACGGTGGTTGCTCCTTTGGCCGATCCCAAAGTTGGAGCGGTGACCTGTTTCTACGTTCCGATCGAGGAGAAAACGTTCACCGAAAATCTCCAGACGATCGGTATGTTTTCCGACTTCTACGTCGGCATTCTAGTTGCTCGTCAGCTTGATGGAGTGAAGTTTGCGTTGGGGCCAACCATCGCCACCACGCGCACGCGACTGGCTGGATTCGGTGGCTATGGTGCGATTGACGACCGTCCTGCCGATGACCTGCTGGTCGGCCGCCTCATCGCCGAACAGGGCTACGAAGTTGAACTTTTGCCGTACACCATTTTGACCGTTGCCGATTATCAATCCCTGCGCGACCTTCTCCATAAACGTTTGCGCTGGATCGTGGTGATGCGCCACATGCGTCCCTGGGGACACCTTGGCCTGCTTCTCACGCAGGGATTGCCCTGGTCTTTGCTGGCGATTGCGGTCCACCCCTCAGCGGGAGTTGCGCTCGGTTACCTCGGAACTTACCTTGGCTTGCGATTTGCCATGACCTGGATGGTTGGCATCTGGGGCCTGAAACATAACGTGCTTTGGAAAAAGTTAGGGCTGATCCCGGTATGGGACGCCATGGCTTTCTTCATCTGGGTGGCCAGCTTTGCGCGCAACAGCATCCGCTGGCGGGATGGCCAGTACTACATCCGCGATGGCAGGCTTGTGCCGGTGACTCCAACAAATGCGGAGCCGGCGGGCTGAGGTTTTTCCATCAGCCCCGGCTTGTCATTCACACGACTAGGCGCGTGCTTTACTGGCACCGCGACGCTTTCCGTTGCTCTTCCCGGCAGGCGCGCCCACGGTCTCAAGAGAAGCTTCGACTAGGGGCGCGGGTGCTCGACTGGTCTGCACCCGACGCTCGTTACGGGGCTGCCGCCAGTTGACTCGCGGCAGCATTACGTTGGGGTCGATGCGGTCGCGATATTTCAATGCCACATTCATCAGCGAATCCAAGAGAGAGTCGGAAAGCAGATGCGGTTCCAGCCCGAGTTCGATCAGCTTCGAGTGTTTCGCATTGTAATAGTGCTCCTGCGCCTCGACGCGCGGATCGGCGAGGTGCTCGACTTCAATCGTCATGCCCAGTTTTTCCCCGGCAGTTTGCACCATGTGTGCCAACTCCAAAACTGAAAACTGTTCGGTGAACTGGTTAAAGACCCGGCACTCACCTTGGGCCGCTGGATTCAAACACGCGATCTCGACGCACCGTACGGTGTCGCGAATATCCAGAAATCCACGGGTTTGACCGCCCTTACCGTACACGGTGAGCGGATGTCCAATGGCTGCCTGAACGCAGAAACGATTGAGCACGGTGCCAAAGACCTCATCGTAGTCGAAGCGATTGATGAGCGCTTCGCCCATGCAAACTTCATCGGTCATGGTTCCATACACCACGCCCTGGTTGAGGTCGGTGGCGCGCAGTCCCCACGCTTTGCAAGCGAACATGATGTTGTGGCTGTCGTGCACCTTCGAAAGATGGTAAAAGGAGCCGGGCTGCTTGGGGTACGGTAATGTGTCTCGCCGCCCATTATGCTCGATGGTGATGTAGCCTTCTTCAATATCAATATTGGGTGTGCCATATTCACCCATGGTGCCGAGCTTGATGAGGTGACAATCGGGTTGAAACTCGCGCAGCGCGAACAGCAGATTGAGCGTCCCCACGACGTTGTTCACCTGAGTGAACACCGCATGTTTGCGGTCGATCATGGAATAGGGAGCGGCGCGCTGCTCGGCGAAATGGATCACCGCATCCGGTGCGAAATCCTGAATGACGGAGGACAGAAAGTCGTACTCTGTAACATCGCCGACGAAGAGCTGGATGGTCTCGCCGGTGAGATCCTGCCAAACGCTCAGACGCTCCGAAAGCGGGCGGATCGGGGTCAGGGTTTGCACACCGAGTTCGTGGTCCCATTGGCGGCGCGCGAAGTTGTCCGCGATGGCAACCGAATGTCCTTTCTTAGACAGATATAAAGCAGTCGCCCAACCGCAGTATCCATCGCCTCCCAGCACCGCAACCCTCATGTCGCCTCCGCGTAGTAAGTTTCTTGGAAATTGACCACAAACAGCTTCCGCTATGCCCCGCTTCTTTCAACTGTTAAGGTAACAAACATTCTAGAACAAGACGGCTGCCTTGGGCGGTTCGCCGTGAGAAACGGCAATCGGATCATTTGTCAGAACGACCTTGCCGCCACTCGCCGCAACTAGATTGAGATGCTCCGCGCCCACCAAGGATTCTAGCTGAGGAACCACATTCTGGCTGGCGACGATGTAGGAACGCTCCGGCTTAAGCCAGAGATTGGTGAATTGCGAATCGTTTATGAACACATCGGGCACACCGGGAGCGTAGGCGCCGTATTCCAGATTATTGAAGCGGCCGTTGCGCAGCAGCGCGGTGCGGTTGGTATAAAAAAAGATGGATGAAAATGTGTAGTAGTGGTGATCAACAATCAGCGTTCCTGGGGGCGATTTCATAATTGCCTCCGCCAGCGGACGCGACGACAGAAAGGGATCGAACACAGCCATGGCAAGGCGGGCGGCGTGGAAGAACAGTATCATCATGAATGCCGTGGCTAGAAATGCAGGCTGGGCGGTCAATTTCCAGGTTGCCAACGACCCGATGCAGAAGGCAATCGCGGCCACCAGCAGGGGCGTCCGAAGATAAGCAAAGGATCCCAGGGTAAGATCCTGCATGTGGCCCAGGGAGAGCGTATAAGCGCCGGGATGGTGGCTGAGCGCCTGTGAAATGTCTCCCGGGGCAGGCATGTGACGAGTGAGAAAAAACAAAGTCAGCGTGACCAGCCCAACGCTCGCGGCGACCACCGAGAGCACTCGCGTACCGCGCCGTATCCAGTCACCTTCCGTCTCCATCGCCGAGCCTAAGAGGAGAGCCAGCGCGGGATAACAGGGCATCGAATAATATTCCTGGGTGGTGGAAAAAGTGAAGAAGATCAGCACAAAGCCCGCCCAGCAGAGCGCCAGAAGGCGGGTTCGGCCGGCGCGGTCGTTGTATTCGGATTTGGGCTTGAAGGAGAGCTTCGCGACCGCTGGAAAATACACGCTCCAGGGAAACAGCCACACCAGGTGCAGCAGC
The DNA here is from genome assembly GCA_963747545.1 of uncultured Acidobacteriaceae bacterium. Taxonomy (GTDB): domain Bacteria; phylum Acidobacteriota; class Terriglobia; order Terriglobales; family Acidobacteriaceae; genus Acidiflorens. The sequence continues at coordinate 887,059 of CAVVFQ010000008.1, forward strand.
CAGAAGTAAAGGCGTGGCACGGTGTTGTAGTCGCGCGGATAGCGCAGATTCAGAAAGCGCAACAACTGCTCGTTGATGAAGAAAAACCAAAGAAAGCCGTGATATTCCCCCGGCCCGCTGTGGAGTGTGAAGGCGAAATAAGGGGGATTGCGCAGCGTCGCCAGAATGTGCCAGGGAGCGGCTATGAGCAGGACGACCAGCAGTCCGGTGAAGGGATGCAGCCGTCGCCAAGCCGAGGCAGAAAAAAGCTGGCGGGTGATCCCAAGATAGATGGCAATTGCCGCGACCGGAAACAGGACTCCGATCAAGCTCTTTAGCAGCAGACCCAGCCCGAGGTTCACGGCCAGCACGAAGGCCCAAAACCGTGGATGTGGCTCTTCCTCGTCCAAGGCGCGAAGAAACGCCCACATGGCGAGGGCGACCGTGAAGGTCAGCATGACATCGGGGATCAAGATCCGGGTAAACAGAAACAGCCCAACGCATGTCGACATGCACAGGCCGGCGTAGAACCCTGCGCGCTTGCCGAACGCCCAAGCGCCAAACGCCATCGTCAACCCGCAGAGGGCCACGGCGGATAAGGCAATTGGAATCCGCGCGGCCCAGTCATGCGCGCCGAAAACCACATAACTAGCCGCAATCGCCCAGTACACCAGAGGAGCTTTTTCCAGGTACAGCACGCCATCCAGGCGGGCCGTCACCCAATCGCCCGAAGTCAGCATGTTGCGCGCGATTTGCGCCTGCACTGCGTCCACGTCATCCATTAGGGATGGAGGAGAAATAATGCAGCCCAAGTAGACGGCCCCGGCGACCAGCAAAACTCCTAGATATAGGTGCCAGTTTTTTCCCGTATCCAAACGCTCGTCTCCTGCGGGGCTGCTGCCTGAATCCCCCATTTTTTCATCCACAGAAACAGCACCATCAAACCCCATAAGTGATATCCGACATTGACTTGTCTCTCCAGGTGGCGGCGAATATAAGTCTCAATCACCTCACGCCGGAATAATTTTGCGTGATCGGACGAATCGTCCAGCAAAACTTCCATCATCAGCGGACGCAGACAACCCCGAAGCCAATCGTGGGCCGGGATGTCGAATCCGACCTTTTTTCGTTGAAGAACCGAAGGTGGAAGCTTATCTCGCATCAATTCCTTGAGAAGAACTTTCTGCCTCGAACCACGAATTTTCAGAGACGCGGGCAGGGTGGCAGCGAATTCAACGATCCGGTGATCGAGGAATGGCGGCCGCACTTCGAGCGAATGCGCCATGCTCATGCGATCTGCTTTGTTCAGAATGTCGTCGGGAAGAAAATATCGCTGATCGAACCACAAATAGGGCGCCAGATCGTCGTGCGCCCCTAGCCGGCCGTGTAATTCGCCGAGAACGCCGTCGAGAGCGGGCGGAAGTTCCACGCCCACCAGAGCCCGCTTTTGCGCTTCACTGAAGGTTCCATTCCAGTAGACGTGCGCGCGCTCGGGAGTCATGAGGGAGCCTTCGAGAAATCGCTTCAGTTGATATTCGAAACTGATTTTCTCGTCAGAAACCGGCCAAGCCCCTAATGCGCCGAGTGCGAGTTGGCGTGCCTTTCGCGGCAATCGCCGGGCGAGCGCGGCCAGACGATTCGCTCGATGAGTCAGATAGCCGCCAAACAATTCGTCCGCGCCTTCGCCGCTCAGGCTAACCGTGGTCTTGGTTCGGCTCAGCTTGGAAAGGAACCAGACCGGAAGCGCTCCGGCGTCGGCCGACGGTTCATCCGAGTAATACGCGAACGCTTCAATCGCACCCCGCAGGTCGGCCTCCGGATTCAGATCCAGTTCCTCGTGGTCGGTCTGATAGCGTTGCGCAACCTCGCGAATATATCGGGTTTCGTCGAAACTTCTCCCCTGGAATGAGATTGAGAAGGTCTTGAGCGGCCGGCCCGATTCCGTCGCCGCGTAGTGCAGAATCGTAGAAGAATCGATGCCTCCACTCAGCCACATGCCGAGCGGAACATCGGAAACAAGGTGCTCACGGATCGACTGCCGCAGAAGAGCGTCCAATTCCTCCCGTGCAGACTCCAGCGTCCAATCGCGGGTGACTCCGAGCGGCAAGCGCCAGTAGGAATTGGTAGAAACCTCGCCGTCGCGCCACTCCAGCCACTGCCCCGGAGGAAGCTTTTCGATGCCTTCTACCAGAGTCCACGGACAGGGCACGTAGTTCAACGACAGATAGCAATCGAGGCCGTCCAAACTCAATCGCCGCTCAATCTCGGGATGGACCAGAATTGCTTTTAATTCGGAGCCGAAGAACAAGTCGTCTCCATGCCGCGCGAAGTAGAGCGGCTTGATCCCCATGCGATCGCGTGCCAGCACCAGCCGTTTGGTCGATTTGGTCCAGAGCGCGATCGCAAACATGCCTCGCAAACGCGCAAAACAGGCGGTATCCCATTCGAGGAAGGCTCGAAGAACGGCTTCCGTGTCGCAGTGTGAGTGAAAGCGATGCCCGAGTTTTTCCAGTTCGCGTCGTAGTTCCTGGTGGTTATAGACCTCGCCGTTGAACACGATGGCTACATCGCCATCCTCGGAGAGGATCGGCTGGTCACCCAGACCGAGGTCTATAATCTTGAGCCGAGTCGCGCCCATGGAGCACAGGTTTGACTCGAACACACCTCGCTGGTCAGGTCCACGATGAAGCAGCGTGGCGGTAGCGCTCCGAATTCGATCGGAATCAGGTACCCATCGTTTGTGGGTGAAGCCAACGATTCCACACAAGTGCGTGCACCTCTATCGCTTCCTGAAATCAGCTTGCAGTTCTCCGGCCAATCGAATCGCACAGGCTTGTGACTCCGCGGAACCAAGGCACGGCGCAAACTGCTGGCTATTTATGCTGGATATCAATCGTACCGGTCTTTTTGAGGATGCACAACCCAGATGGGGATTCGCGAGGTGGCGGCGCCATCGGCACGGGAAATCTTCGCCAAGTGTTCGCTTTCAAGTTGTCCCCACATCACCGTCGCCCAATGATTACTACGGCGACGCCGATGCAGACCAGCAGCACGCCTGCCCACCTCCTTGGTGTGACCTGTTCGCCGAGAAAGAATTTCCCTCCCACGGCGCCGACACCGTAGCTCAAGGCTGTTACCGGGACCACCACACTGACGTTTTGCCTCGATAGCACCGCGAGCAGGGAGAAGAATGCAGTTCCCATCAGGCCCAACCCGACCCACATCCACGGAACTCGCAATGCGCGGATGATGACGGCCACGACCGCGACTGGGCTAAAATCCTTCACTTCGCCCACGGACTTCATGGCACGGGAGACGCAGAGTTCGCCACCGGTCCCCGCGCCAATCACCAGAAGATAGAGGATAAAAACCAGCATTTAGCCGGGCTCCGTGGTACGCGGAGGCGTGTGTCCAACCACCAGAACGCCCAGGCAAATGAGCAGCACTCCCATCCAGCGCAGCGGCGTGACCACTTCACGCAGCAGGAAGTGAGCCAGCAGGGCCGACATGGCGTAGGCGACCGAAGAGGCTGGTTGCACGTAGCTGTAATCGGCCCACGAGAGCACCAGCATGTTGGCCACAAAAAAAACAATGAGGGATCCAATACCCAGCCAGATCGTGCCCGACCTGAGGACGTGGGAAAGGACGTTAATCGCCTCCGTGGGCGTTCCGATGCTGACCGCGCCGATGCGTTTCATCCCCTTGCCGAGCAGCACGTTGCCCAAGGGTCCAAATACCACCATCAGAAAGATCAGCAGATAGGTTTTGAAGTGCAGACCGGCGGAAGACTTCATTCGTGGTTCATGTTACTTGATTTTCGGCGTACGCCCAAACTCTGCCCGGCGTCTTGGCCGGACTTGTTCAGGCCCGACCGCGCTGCAATAAGAATTTGCCTCGGCGTTCGGGACGGTAAGGTGAGAGAAACGGCCGTCCCGTGAGATCGTCTTATTTCTGGCTCAATTTTCTTCATAGGAGGGTTGGCACACCCCTATGCTACGGGTCTCGATATCTGTGCGGTGCGAATCGGCGCCGGAGGCATGACGATCTCAACAAGTCCGGTTGCCACGTCATAGACGAGGCCTGATATAAGCCACTGGTCCGGCAACGCCGGAATCGCGCGGAGCGAAGCAATGTCGACGGTAACCGCAGCGCGGGGATCGGTAACCGCCTTTGTCTTGAGTTCCCCTTCCTGTATCTGAAAATAGTGCGCCAGCATAGCGGGGCTACCTACCAGGCGAGTGATGCCGCAATCGGTGTGATGAAGCACGATGATGTGAAACTCCCCGCCGCCTCCAGGGACCTCTCCGGCAACTTCACCGATTCGCCCGAGCAGACCCAACTGCTCCAACAACCCCGGTGTGACTCGACCGCCGATGTTACGTATCACGACGGCCTCGCCCGGCTTAATTCCAAGTACATGAGACGGATCAACACGCATATCAGCGCAACCGATGATGACTGCCCTTACATTCGGCATCGCCCGCGGAAGCGAGGGCATCAGTGTGCCCGCAGCAGACTGCCGAGCAGCAAAGTCTTTGTTGCGTTGTAACAAAGAGTCGACACTGTTCATGTTGGTTCTCCTCGAGAGATATCTCCTGGCATGTCCCCTTGCCAAATTATTTCGTCGGTCTGACCGGCCAGATAATTTCCGACTTGCTCGCGGCGGTCGACCTGACAAGCAATTTCAGACCAACGTCTTCTCGCGCTCTGAACCACCTTGATGTCACTCGTACCGCAAACTCTCCACCGGGTCCATCTTGGCGGCGCGCGCGGCCGGCACGGTTCCGAAAAGAATACCCACCACGGCGGAGACGACGATGGCCACGATCGCGGAAAGTCCCGAGATAGGGATGCGGTAGTCGGTTAGGAACCGCACCGAGAAGGGCAGCGCCAGTCCGACGACGACACCGCCTAACCCGCCCATCAGAGAAATCAGAACTGCCTCCGACAGAAACTGAAACCGAATCTCGGCGTTGGTGGCGCCAATCGCTTTCCGAATGCCAATTTCGTGAATCCGCGAAGTGACCGTCGCCAACATGATGTTCATGATGCCGATGCCGCCCACCAGCAACGTGACTGCGGCAATCAGAAACAACACTAACGTCAAGGCGTTTGCCGTGCGGTCGGCCACGCTGAGCAACGCGGTGAGATTCTGGACGACGTAATTCGATTCCGGCCGATGGCGGGACCGGATCACTTCACGAATTTGATCCGTCACCGGGATCACCATCGAAGGATCGGCCGCCGAGAAGTAGAGCTGCTGCACATAGGGCGTGTTGTTAAAGTATCGGCTTACGCTGTAGGGAATCACCATGGAGTTGTCGGTGACTTCCGACTGTCCGAAGGTATCCACGCGTTCCCGGAACGTCCCGACAATGGTGAAAGGCAGCCCGCTCAGCTTGACGACTTTCCCTACAGCCTTGTCCACGGATCCATAGAGTTGCTCGGCAAGTTTCTGCTGGATCACGCCGACTTTGTTGCGCGCCTGTTCGTCCTGCGCGTCGAAGAATCTTCCCGAAACAATCACCAGATTGCGCACCGAGCTGTATTCCGGAAGAACGCCAAGCACGCGAACGTCACGCTCCTTGCCGTCCCCGATCGGAATCCGGTTGTCCAGCGGCACTACGGGAGAAGCGGCCACGACTCCGGACACGCGTTGCAGAACCGCGTACATGTCATCCACGGTCAAGCGATCGGGCGTAGTGTCCTCGCCTCCACCCTGGTATTCAGCATCGATCATGTTGGCACCGATCGATTGAATCTGGTTTAAGACGTATTGCTTCCCAGTCATCCCGATAGTGACCACCAGAATGAGGGAAGCAGTACCAATGACCATTCCCAATGCGGTGAGAGAGAAACGCACCTTATTGCTGCAGAAGGTGTCATAGGCAAGGCTGAATGTTTCCCCAAAAACCAGTTTGGGTGGATGGCTCGCCGTGGCCGCAGAAGTCGCCATACTGGGTCAGATGCTACGCGTTGTCCGGAAGAGGCGCAATTGTGATTGTGCGCGACGACAATTCGCTAGAGGAAGCTTTTGGTGGAGACGAAGTGATTACGTCGTACGCGGACTCAGGACCGCGTGGCAGAAGCCGCTGAGGAGGAGTTGCGGCGCCACGTCAGAACCAGATTGACACCGTAGTTCCAAACCGAGCTCACTGCCATTCCCGCAAGCCCCGCGACGTACCAGGCGAAGCCCAGGTGAAAAAGGGACTGCGCGAAGCTGACGTTGATCACCGCACCCAGGGAACACGCAGCATAGAATGTGAGGAGCCCGCTTGCCAATCGCCATCCGCGAAGCTGGCGATCTCGAAAGGTCACCACATTGTTGAGCAGGAAATTGAAAGTCATAGCCACGATTGTCCCTGCCAATTGCGCGACCTTGAAGCTTGTCTTCTCCCAGCCATAGAGTAGGCCCAAGGTGGAAAGGTGAATCACCAGTCCCGCCGAGCCGACTAGAACGAACAGAACGAATCTGGTTGGAACGATCCTCCCGATTGTTTTATCCAGAATCAGATAGAGATATTCCAACTCCGCGCGTACATCGAGCTTGCTCTCACCGAGTTGCCTTCTGCGGAAATGATAGGGTACCTCTCCGACCCGGACAGGCCGCGGACTGGATGCGAGCAAATCCACGAGGATCTTGAAGCCTGCTCCGCTCAACCGATGGGCGGTCTGGCGAAAAAATGCGCGATTCACCAAGAAGAAACCGCTCATCGGGTCGGAAACCTCGGATCGACACACCAGTCGGCCCATTCGCGATCCCATTGAGCTTAGCCAAAGTCTCCAGGCGGAAAACCCTTCGCAGCTGCCGCCGGCAAGGTTTCGGCTCGCAACTGCGATGTCCAGATCTTCCGATTTCATCAATTCCAGCAGTTTTGGCAAAACCCGCTCGTCGTGCTGCAGGTCGGCGTCCATGACTGCAATGTAGGGCGCAGGAGTGGCCAGCATGCCCTCGATGCACGCCGATGAAAGCCCGCGCCTCCCGATACGTTCAAGAACTCGGATCCGGCGGTCGGTCGCCGCCAGTCTCCGGATGCACTCACCGGTTCCGTCCGGAGAATTGTCATCTACGAAGATCAGTTCCCACTGGATTGCCGGTAGCGCCTTCTCCAGCGCAGGCACGAGCAGAGAGATGTTGTCTCGTTCGTTGAAAGTCGGAACGACCACTGCCAACTCGATAGGCAACGCACGAGGCTGGCTCTCGGATGCAGACGTACTTTCGAACTCGCGAGCTGCGGATACCGGAAGCGCGGCGGTAGCGACCATGTTTATTGTGCAGGCTAACACATCAGAGCGGGGTACGAAAAATAGCTTGAGGAATTCCCCCAACGCAAATAGCCTTTTTCACTCCGCAAGGATGGCCATCAAGAGCGCCTTTAATTCCTCCAGCTTAAATGGTTTTTGAATGAAATAACTGCCAGCCGGCTTTTCCGGGTTATCATTCCATTCCTGCGGGCTGATTGCGCCGGACATGTAAAGAACGCGCATGGCGGGCCTTTTCCTCGCGATTTCGTTGGCGGATTCCCACCCCGACATCCCCCGCATTTTCAGGTCGGTCAACAACAGATCGATGTTTCCATGATGAGAGCTTCCAATGCTTATTGCCGCCACCGCGTCTGCTGCCTCAAGTACCTGGATGTTCATCGATTCCAGAAAATCGCGCAACTGCTCACGCAGTTCATTCACGTCGTCGACAAGGAGCACAGTCTTCAAAGGTGTAAGTTTCTCGGCGTTTCTCAACGTCGGGCCGGTATCAAGACCGCTTTCAGAAGGCCGCTTCCAAAAGGCTACTACAGGTTGCCTTTCTGTCCGCAATTAATAAATTTCCGCCCTGGCCGCGCGGGTCATGAGGTCTTCGATGGCCTGGTGCGGCGACTTACCGTTTTCCAGGATGGCGAACATTTGCTCGGTAATCGGCATTTCGACGTTCTTCTTCTGCGCCAGACCGACCGCGGCTTTGGTGGTGAAAACTCCTTCGGCGACTGCTCCGTGCATGCCGGCGATGATGTCGAGCAGTTTGCGGCCTTTGCCGAGTTCCACGCCGACGCTGCGGTTGCGCGAGAGATCTCCGGTGCAGGTCAGAACCAGATCGCCTAATCCGGCGAGCCCGGCCATGGTATCGAGGCGCCCGCCGCAGGCCACGACCAGGCGCGCCACTTCAGCGAGCCCTCGCGTAATCAGCGCCGCTACCGAATTGTGGCCAAGGCCGAGCCCGTCGCAGACGCCGGCGGCGATGGCGATGATGTTCTTCAGCGCGCCGCCCAGCTCGACCCCGATCACGTCGTCGTTGGTATAAACCCGAAAGCGCGAATCGTTAAACGCCTGCTGCACAGCCCGCGTCACCTCGCCATCGACGGACGCCACCGTCACCGCCGTCGGATCGCCCCGCGCCGCCTCTTTGGCAAATGACGGGCCGCTCAGCGCTGCCATGCGAGGGCTGAACTCGCGGCTTCGCAGTACATCGCCAATCACTTCCGTCATGCGCAGCAGAGTTCCGTTTTCCAGCCCTTTGGTGCAGCTCACGAAAAGCATCTCCGGCCGAAGCGCGGGCGCCATACGGTTAAACAGAGCTCGACAGTGCTGCGAAGGCATAACGCTGACCACGATCTCCGCAGCATCGAGCGCGGTGCTCAGATCGCTGGTCGCATGGATCGATTCTGGCAGAGTGAAGCCGGGCAGGAAGTGCTGGTTGATTCGATCGTTCGCGATGCTCTCGCAAACTTCCAGTTCGTTTGCCCATAGGCGAATCTCGTGCGTGCCTTTGCGTCCCAGAACGATTGCCAGTCCCGTGCCCCAGGCGCCTGCCCCGATGATGGCAATGCGGCTCATCGGCGGGTTGCTCCCAACTCTTCGGACTTTTTTCCTGAATTTGTTCCGAACTTCGATTCCGTGCCGGTGGCGAGACGGCCGATATTCTGCCGGTGCTTCCAGATAACCAGCGCTGAAACCATGGCGATGAGAACCAGTTGCAGCGAGTCCGCATATTCCTGGAGTGTCCACGCCAGCAGCGGAAACGCCGCCGCCACGGCAACAGACCCCAGCGAGACATAGCGGAAGGCGACGGCGATCATCAAGAACAAGACCACCATGCACAAAATAGATTTCGGCGTGAGCAAGATAAAAGCTCCGAGGCTGGTGGCGACGCCCTTGCCGCCGCGGAATTTAAGCCAGATGGGAAAAAGATGGCCAAGCACGGCAAAGAACGCGGCGGTGGTCATGAGGAGCGGCTGATGGGGGCCGCTGAACAGCGCGCGCGCCAGCAGAACGGCAGCCAAGCCCTTAGCGGCGTCAAGCAGCAAAGTTGCAGCCCCGAGTACTGGCGATTTGCGGGCCACGTTGGTTGCGCCAATGTTGCCGCTGCCGCTCACGCGCACATCCTCACCTTTGAAAATCCGGACGAGGAGGTAACCAAACGGAATCGATCCCAGCAGATAACCTACGGCGGCGGTGATGAGGTAGGGGCTCATGTTCGTCTACTATGGAGCGCTCAGCTGCGCTGGAGCGCTCGTCTCGGAAACCGCTGCAGCTTCGTGTACTTCGATCCTCCCGGCGAAAGCTGGCTCTGATAAAGAATAAACTCGCGGGCCGCCATCGTGCCGAAATCGAGCTCGGACAATGCCCCGAGCCGCTTCTCGAGAACTGCGAAGGTTGGGCTGGGACCGTCACTTTTCTGCCGTTTCGGTGAGCCCGATCTTCTCCCGGCGCCGGCCCGCGCCAAAGTCAGATGCGGACTGAAAACCCGTTCTTCACGCGGAATGCCGAGTTCGGCCATGGCCGTATCGATGCGCTCGGCCAATTCCGGCAGCTGCGTGCCGCCCTGGATCCCGATCCAGAATACGCGTGGAGCCTTCGACGTAGGGAAGAATCCGTATCCGCCCACGCGAATTTCGAACGCTCCGCATTCGACCTTCCGCAATCGTTCCGTGATGGCGGCGACCTGCTCCGGCGTTTGTTCTCCGATGAACTTCAAAGTGATGTGCAGCGATTCTGGACGCACCCAGCGCGCATCGGGCGCAAAACTCTCGACGCCTTCAAGGAAGCGTGAAATCCGGGAGCGAACGTCAGGGTCAAGATCGATGCCAATGAATATTCGCATGACGTTTGCATCGCTCTGGTTGTGTGGTGACGGGCCTCTGGCCCGTGGTTACGGGGCGCAGCCCCGTCACCACACGTTAGTACAAGATCCCTACAAGAGCGCCCGGGAAGCGTGAAATCCGGGAGCGAACGTCAGGGTCAAGATCGATGCCAATGAATATTCGCATGACGTTTGCATCGCTCTGGTTGTGTGGTGACGGGCCTCTGGCCCGTGGTTATCGGGCGGAGCCCCGTCACCACACGTTAGTACAAGATCCCTACAAGAGCGCCCGGCGGATCATCTCCAACGCCTGCTGGGTTGCGAATTGCCGGATGCGTTTGCGGTCACCGGGAAAATTGCGCTCCACGACCTGCGTGCCTTCTTCCCCTGCGAGTGCGATGTAAACCAAGCCCACGGGCTTCTGTTCCGTGCCGCCGCCCGGGCCGGCAACGCCGGTGATTCCAACGCCGTAGCTTGCGAGGCAGCGCTTGCGGATGCCTTCCGCCATCGCCGCCGCTACTTCACGGCTGACCGCTCCCTGTTGGTCGATCAGCTTTTTGGGAACGTTGGCAAATTGCGTTTTCAATTCGTTCGAGTACACCACCGCGCCGCCAAGAAAATAGCGCGAGCTGCCGCTGAGCGAAGTGATGCGCTCAGCCAGCAGGCCGCCGGTGCAGGATTCCGCCACGGCCAGCGTCATGCTGCGCATCTGCAGCAGATAGCTGACGATCTGCTCAATGGTTTCTCCCTTGCGGGAGAAGATGGCGTCGCCAAGCTCGTCTTCGATTTTCTCGGCGAGTTCTTCGACGCGCGCCTCGGCGTCCGCTTGCGAATCCTTCCGGCAGCGCAGGTGGAGTTGAATCTCACCGCCGCCTGCGAGGATCGTGGTCTCGACATCGGTATAAGTTTTGTAGATGGGCGCGACCCGCGCGTCCACTTGCGATTCCGGAATCATCGCCATCTTGAGCGTGCGCGTGGCAATGTGCCGTACAGGAACCCGGCTGCGCAGTCGCGGGATGCACTCCGCTTCAAACATCGCCTTAAGTTCGTAAGGAGGGCCGGGGAGCAGCATCAGCAGCCGTTCCTGGCCATCATATTTTCCGCCAACCCACTGGCCGGGGGCGGTCCCCATCGGATTCGCTAACACCGTGGCCCCGCTCAAAATGTCGGCCTGCTTGGCATTGTTGGCCGACATCTTGATACCGCGCTTGGCGAAACGCTCTTCGAGCCTAGCGATGATCCCGGCATCGCGTTGCAGCGTCAAACCCAGCGCAGCGGCCACCGCCTCGCGCGTCAGGTCATCTTCGGTGGGGCCAAGTCCGCCACTAAAAAGAATGATGTCCGAACGCCGCATGGCGAGTTTGGCCGCCGCGGTCAGCCCTTCGAGGTCGTCGCCCACAATGCACTTGAAGCGCACTTCAACGCCCAGTTCGTTTAGCTTTTCGGTCAGGTAGAGCGAGTTGGTGTCCTGTCGATGGGGAGTAAGCAACTCAGACCCAACTGCGATGATCTCGGCGTTCACGAGTAAAAGTGTAAATGATCTCACGTAGGGACAGCCGCCCTCGGCTGTCCGGGCGGGCAAGGCTCGCCTGGTTTTCGGCCTTGCTCAAGGTTTGCGCTTAGGTGCTTAGCGAGGCTTTGCCTCGCTGGACAGCCGAGGGCGGCTGTCCCTACATTCTTGCGGGTTGTTGCTGCGTCATGCAGTGCAACGCGCCGAATCCCCAAATCAGATCGCCGGAGTAGATCGGCACGATCTCGCGTGTGGGAAAAACTTCAGCGAGTGTGTTGAGCGCAATGCGATCATTCGGATCGTTGAAGACGGGCACCAGCACCGCGCCATTCGCAATATAAAAATTAGCATAGCTCGCAGGCAACTGGCGGCCTTCGAATACGACCGGACGCGGCATGGGAATCTCAACGATCTCCAGTTTCTGTCCATCGGCCGTGCGAGCATTCTTCAGGCGGCCAAGGTTGGCATGCAGGGCCGCGTAATTTTCGTTCCGTTCGTTCCGCTCGATCATCGTAACCACGGTATTCGGAGCGACGAAGCGCGTGATGTCATCAACGTGGCCGTGAGTGTCATCGCCGGCAATTCCGCTATCGAGCCAGATCACCGACTGCACGCCGAAATAGTCGGCGAACAGCCGCTCATAGGCGGCGCGGTCCATCGGCGGGTTGCGTTGTTGGGTGGTCGAAAGGAGGCATTCCTCGGTCGTGAGCAGAGTGCCGCGACCATTGACGTCGATCGATCCCCCTTCGAGTACCACGCGGTGCTTTTTCGAGAGGGGTCGGACGACGCGAGCGCCGGCGGCCTTCGCCATCCGCTCTCCATTGGTTTCGTCGAGACTGTAATTCGGATACTTGGCCCAGGCGTTGAACTGAAAGTGCAGCGCCAGCAGCCCGCGATCGACACGATCATGCTGATGGCCGGCGGGAGGCGTCAGGAAGATGCATCCCGAGTCGCGTGTCCACACCCGATCCGTGCGCCAGCGGTGAAAAGAAACGTTGCTGGAAAGCGCGCCCGCCTTTTCGAGCACAGCCCGCGCCCGCTTTTCCCAACTCGCGTCGTTGACGATCAGGTCCACCCGTTCATGCCGCGCCAGGTTGCGGACAATCTCGGCGTAGACCCAGGGAATCGGCTCGAACTTGCCCGGCCAGTCGCCGCGAAAATGCGGCCAGGCGAGCCATGTGGATTCGTGGGGCTCCCACTCGGCGGGCATGCGGTATCCCTGTGCTGCGGGCGGAAGTTTGGCGCGGGGAGGCGTCATTGCCGGACTTCTCCGCAGAGGAAGTCGCGCCTTATTCGGGGAACGGTGTAGGGGGCCTTCGACTCCATGGAAACTTCACTTCGCGAAGTTTCCATTCCGCTCAGGATGACAAGGGTCGGGATGACGAGAGTCGAGATCACAAGATTCGAGAATTTCACTTTCCGTCAAGCATGCGGCTGGTGATAGGAGCGTAACTATCGATGCGCCGGTCGCGCAGAAAGGGCCAATTGCGCCGAATATCTTCCAGATGATGCAGGTCCACTTCGCCGAGCAGAATTTCTTCTTTGTCATGCGAAGCTTCGGCCAGCACGCGGCCGAAGGGGTCGCAGAAAAACGATCCGCCCCAGAATTCGAGGCCTTTGCCGGGCACCGAATTGCCGCGAATGTCGCCGGTCTCGAAGCCGAGGCGATTCACCACGCCAACATAAATCCCATTCGCGATCGCGTGCGCCCGCTGGATGGTGCGCCAGGCGTCGTGTTGCGCTTCGCCGAATTCAGCCTTCTCCGCCGGATGCCATCCGATCGCCGTCGGATAAAAAAGAATGCTCGCTCCCTGCAGCGCGGTGAGCCGCGCGCCTTCCGGATACCACTGATCCCAGCAGACAAGCGTGCCGAGTTTTCCAGCGGAAGTATCAAAAGCTTTGAATCCGAGATCGCCCGGAGTGAAGTAAAATTTTTCGTAGTAGAGCGGATCGTCGGGAATGTGCATCTTGCGGTAGATGCCGGCGAGAACCCCGTCCCGATCAAAGATCGCAGCCGTGTTGTGGTAGACACCGGGCGCGCGCTTCTCGAATAGCGACGCGATCAGCACGACTTTATTCTTCAGGGCAGCGGCGGCGAGCTTCTCAGTGGTGGCGCCCGGGATCGGTTCCGCAAGATCGAATAGAGCTGCGTCTTCGCGTTGGCAGAAATACTGCGTCTGGAATAATTCGGGCAGGCAGACGACGGCCGCGCCTTTGCGTGACGCCTCCGCAACGCGAGCAAGCGCCTTGGCCAAGTTGTCGGCGGGCTCGGGGCCGCACGACATCTGGATCAGGGCGACATTAAATTTGTCTGGCACGTTCTCTCCAACTCTGGAGACGCTGCAAGGCGCATCTCTACGGACGAGTGATCGCGCTCTAGGATATCAAAATGTTCGTTGCGGACGATGTTGGTGATGAAATAAGTCAAAGTCTTCACCACAGGGAACACCGAGGAGCACAGGGAAGGGCTGATTTCCCCTGTGCTCTCTGTGTTCCCTGTGGTAAAGAGCTTTGTCCGGGGTCAGTAAGCGAGTCGACGCAATCCGCTCGCTTTCTAGTAAATTGTTTCTGCGATCAAAATTAGTTTTGATTCTGGAGGTTCTTTCTTGAAGCCAAAAAGTGTCGTTAGACCAGGCCATCATAACGAAAGCCCTCATCAGGAAGGCGCGGGCATCGACCGCAAACTGCACGACCCGGTCGCGGATCGTCTGATTCCGCTGGAGCCGCTCGATCTCGGCAAGATTGGATCCATCGACGACCTGGTGCGCGCGATGTCGAAGACGGCCTTTACCGGCCGCCAGCTCGGCGAAGCTGCCGACGTGCTTGAGGCCATGGCACGCGATCAGGAATGTTTCGTCGTCATGACGCTGGCGGGCGCGATGACCGTGGCCAAGCAGGGCCTGGTGATTGCCGAGTTGATCGATCGCGGCTTGGTGAATGCCATTGTTTCCACCGGAGCACTGATGGCGCATGGCCTGGTCGAAGCAACCGGACGCGCGCATTTCCGCTACAACCCCGACTTCAGCGACGAGCAGCTCTACGAAGCTGGATACAACCGCGTCTACGACACGCTCGAACCTGAGCAGAACCTCGACGACGTGGAACGCGTGATGGGCGCCGTATTCGGCGGATGGGACGCGGATGAAGTGATGTGCTCGTACAAATTGAACCGCGCCATCGGAGCGCATCTGACCAAGCGGGAGAAGGAGCGCGGCATTCTCAAGTCCGCCTACGGTAAAAATGTTCCCGTATTTGTGCCCGCGTTCTCCGATTCCGAACTGGGCCTCGATTATGCCTTGACCAACCGCGAGCGCGAAAAGCAAGGGAAGCCGCGCTTCCGCTTCGATCCCTTCGAAGACCTGGAGTATTTTGCCGCCACGCTGCTCAGCCAGAAGCGCCTCGGAATCTTCACCATCGGCGGAGGCGTTCCGCGCAACTGGTCGCAGCAGTTTGGACCGTTCATTGAATTGCGCCACCGCCGGGGCGGGGAAGACCTGCCGCTGAAGCGCTATCACTATGGACTGCGCATCTGCCCAGAGCCGGTGTATTGGGGCGGCCTGTCGGGCAGTCCTTACAGCGAGGCGGTTTCGTGGGGCAAGTTTGTGCCTCCCGCGGAAGGTGGAAAGTTTGGGGAAGTGTTCGTGGACGCCACGGTGGGACTCCCGCTGATCGTGGCAGCCGTGCTGGAGCGGCTGAAGAAGAAGCCGGCGGCAAGAAAGACGATTAAGCAAATCGCAAAGTAGAAACGCCTGTTGACGTGTCTCGGTTTGCCCTAATAGACGCTGCCGAGCTTTGCTCGGCTGGACAGCCCGGGGCGGCTGTCCCTAGGTGTGGTTCCAGCCGTCAATCAAAGATGAGCACGGCTGCCGCAATCACCGTGGTCCATAGCCCGCGCTTATCTCCGACCGCCGATTGCGTCACGTTAGCGGTGCGGACGATTTTGTTCGAGATGCGATAGATTTCTTTTTTCTCGTCCCACGATCGATCGGAGTCGAACTCCACGTTGAGAGTTGTAGCCAGCATTTCGGCGGCGAGTTCTTCGGCGTAATCTCCGGCGGCGTCCTCGGTCTCACCGAACGAGTGGTGCTCGCTCAAGTATCCATAAGTGTTGCGATCGGCAGGAATGGCCACGCCAATCGAAGAGGCCAGCAGGCGGTGCGGCTCGTGCGTGGAATTTTCGGCAACCACCGAGAACACGACTTCTCCCGGAGATAGATACGTGAGCCCCTGCGATCGCGGGACCAGTTTGCAGTTGGGCGGAAAGATGGAAGAGACCCGCACCAGGTTTTGGGCCGCGATACCGGCGTCGCGCAATGCGAGTTCGAAAGAAGTGAGGCGCTCCCGATGTTTCCCCACACCTTTGGTGAAGAAGATTTTCTTGGGGACCATGTCCTTGCCCAATTCAGTTTCCTCCAGGAAATATCGAATTGATGTGAGAAGGGCAAATCTAACACAGTGATTTGTGAAGATTGTATGAAAAAAATAGGAGGGTCCCACTTTGTCCGTGGTGTTCTCGAACGACGGCCGGTCTCGGCCACAGTCGTCGGTCGATGGTCGTTGGTCGTTAGGCTTTTGTTCGAGAACGACTAACGACTAACGACGAAAGGCCGTCGACTGACGCAAGCAGCGCTCGTGTAGGCCTGGGAGTGAGTGAAATTTCAGAGCGCCTGAGCCGGGGACGGGAGAAGCCGAAGCGGGAATTGCGGGAGGCTCGCGATGAATGTTCAGTTTTGGCCCGCGCCGCGAAGGAACGGCGGCCAGGAAACGGCAGATCTTACGCGGCTTCTTTAGTAACCAAAGCGCGCGCGCCCCTGGACTGTGATCCTACGATCTTCATTTCCTGCCAGTCGTAGCGGAACTCCTTGCCGCAATCCAGGCAAGCGACGTAGGTGCCCGTGCGCTGACCCTTTGAGTAACGACCTGAACCGGCGCGCACCGTGATCGGAAAACTATAGCGAGCGTGCCTGCAGCCAAATATGGCATCGACCAACTTCGAAAACATCGGACAACCTCCACAGAATTAAGAGCGATAAATTTGGCCCATCCCATTCGCCTTACTTAAGATGAGCTCTACAAACTTAGATTCCAGTACCACGGAAAAGGGTTCCGGAGTCTGGTGACGCCCAAGACACTCCCAATAGGTGAGCGGAATCAGACACTTGCACGCATCGGGTGGACCGACGCGAAAGTCCAGGAGAATGGAGAATCAGGAGAATGGAGAATATGGAAGGCAAGCAGGACGGGAAGAGCGGGCTCAGCCTTCAACTGCTGGGCGGATCGGCTTTCTTGTGCGCGGAGCACTTGCTCATGATGGCCGAACGGAGCCGCGTGCGCAGATCGTCAGGCAACTCGTAAAGCTCCGAGTCGCGGTAGATTTCAATGGTTTTGCGAGTGGTATCGCAGACCACGTAGCAGTTGTGGCACCACGCCAGATGATCGTCGAGTTCGGACTTGGTCCGGGCGTCCAGTGCGCCATCGAGGTAGTTGGTCAGCTCGTTTAGAAATTCAGAACACTTCACTGGTCGCCATCTCCACTCGCCTTCTTCTGAAAAAAGCGGCTCAAACGCTCGCGCAATTGCAACCGCGCGCGCAACAACCGCGACTTCACTGCCGGGATGCTCAACTCCAGCGCTTCGGCCGTCTCCTCTGTCGAGAGGCCCTCCACGTCACGGAGCACGAACACCGTCCGGAATCCCGACGGCAATCCTTGAATCGTGCGCGTCAGAATGTCACGCAACTCCCCCTGGTTGTACATCTGCTCCGGATTGGGGCTCCAATCCGCAACCTCACGGGGCAGCGAGTCGTCTTCGGTCTTTACTTCTTCGTCCAGAGAAACCGTGCGTTCCGGTTTTCTCCGGCGCAACTTCATCAGCGCTTCGTTTACCGCAATCCGCACCAGCCAGGTATAAAACTTGGACTGTTCCTGGAACTTGGCCAGGTTGCCATACGCCTTAAGGAACGCTTCCTGAACCACATCTTCAGCGTCCTCGCGGTTCTGCGTAATATGCTGCGCAATGCGGAAAACATTGCGATCATAGCGCCGTACTAGCTCTTCAAACGCGGAATCGTCGCCGCGCTTGGCACGCCGGACCAGCGCCATTTCTTCGCTGACCGGTTGCTCTATGTTGGGTTGGATGGTACTCATTCGTAACTTGATGCAGATTTTTCCGACAGCGTTACCGACGTTCTAAGTGCTATTGTACTTGGTGGCCGCGTTTTTCGCTGCGCTGTTTTGGCTCACCCCCGGCCAGAAAGATTCACCCTTGGCGGTGGGCTGCCTCAGGTACCCAGTAGGGCAAGTACCAAAGTGCCCCAAGAACGCCTGCAAGCGGCCATATAATAAGAGGTTAGAAGGGTTACCCCCTTCGCCCCCCAAAGAGTTTTGCGAATTAGTTTTGCCTGGGAGCATGAATGAAGGAGCACGGTTGGATTGAACCAATTGTGGAACGAGTGGTTGGCCAGGTTTTGGACAGCCACGCGGCCCAGCTGCGCACCGAGATTGTCCGGCAGGTGATGGAAGAGATTGCTTCCCACCCTGCGGCCGCCAAGCCAACCGCCGGCGACGCAGCTCTCGCGTCCGGTCCGGCTGATCTGGCAAAGGCTGTCGCCGAAATTCAGCTGGGCTCCTCGCAAAAGGAGATTCTGCGCGCCCTGCTCGATACCACTGCCCGCTATGCCGCCCGAGTCGCTCTCTTTGTCGTAAAAGGAAACCATGCCACCGGATGGCAGGCACGCGGCTTTGCCAATAGCGATGGGGTGAAAGATTTCCAGCTCGATGGGAAAGCCCACGCCGTGGCTCAAGCCATCGGTGACCGCGTGGTAACGAGCGCGCCGGTTGACGACATGGATTCGCGTTTCCTGCGGGATTTTGGGAAGCCAGCCAACGGAGACGGCCGTATTCTCCCCTTGATTTTGAAAGACAAAGTTGCGGCGCTCGTCTACGCTGATGCCGGAACCGATGCGTCGGGTTTGCTCGATCCGGGCTCGCTCGAACTGCTCGTGCTTTCCACCAGTGCATGGCTGGAGGTCAGCTCGCTCCGCAAGCAAGCGCAGGCGCACGCGGACAGCGCTGCCGTCCCGACCGCTCAGGCGCCGGTATCCTCGGCGCCAGTGAACGCGGCGCCGGCTTTCAACGATCCCTTCGCGGCGCATGCTCCTGGCCACGCCAAGGCGGCAGCAGCATCAGCATCGGCGCCAGTCGCCAGCGCGGCCGTTGAGGCTGCTGCGCTGGCCGAGCCGCTGCCAATCGGTCGTGCCCAGTTCGAAACGACGTTCGAAACAACGCCCGAAACGGCGCTCGAAACCACGCCCGAGGCTCCAGCTTCCGCTCTCTCGGCCGAGGATCAAGACGTTCACCGCAAAGCCCAGCGCTTTGCCCGCCTGCTTGTCGACGAGGTCAAACTCTATAATCAAGCCAAGGTCGCGGAAGGACGAAAGAACAAAGATCTCTACGACCGTCTGAAAGAAGCGATCGAAAAAAGCCGGGCCACGTACCAGAAACGTTACGGCAACACGGTTGCCGCTTCCGGCAATTACTTTCAGAATGAGATAGTACGAAGTCTCGCAGAAGACGATCTCTCCATCATGGGTGCCAACTTTCGGCAGTAGGTAGGGTTTGAGTGCGCCGTTTTGCAGTCGCGGTTTTCGCCGGATTTTTTTCCCTGCTCTGGCTCGGTTTCTTGCAGCCCGCAAGTGCTCAGTCTCAGTCGCCGGCAGAGACGGGGCCAGTTGCCTCTCCCGCTGCAAGCGCACCCGCTCAAAGCGCGGAGTCGAAGAGCACAGCGCCGAAAAGCCCGGCGCCGAAAAGTGCAGCATCGAAAAGCACAGCGTCGAAACCAGCTTCGTCCAAAAACACGCCTGCCCACAAAAAGGCCGCCACCTCGACCAGCACCAGCACGCGCAAAGTCGCTGCTAAGAAAAATCACAAAGTCATGTCTCCGCGGGTGCGCCGTGTGCGGCAGGCCTTTGTCGCTTCCGCGAGTCTTCGCCCGATGGCGGAGCAATTGTTGCAGGATCGCACTCCCACCGCCTATGCCGGAGTGGAAGCGTACGCGCGCCGTCACGCCAAAGATGATGCTGATGCCGATGCCGCGGCCCTGGCCTGGCTGGTCATCGGCTATGCCCGAACCCTCGATCACGACTATGCCAGAGCCATCGACCCGTTCAACCGCGCCAAGGCTGGCGCCAGCGAACTGGGGGACTACGTAGCCTATTACCTCGGCGATGCCTACCTAAAAACGGGACAAAGCGCCGAAGCACTCTCCACCCTTGCCGATTTCAGCAAGAACTTTCCCGATTCGCTCTTGATTCGCGATGCCCACCTTGTCTATGCCAACGCGCTGATCGCGGATGGCCGCGCGCAGGAGGCTGCGGCTCTGTTGGAAAAGGATCGTGCCCCGGTGCGCAGCGACATTGAACTCGCCATCGGCCGCGCCTACGAAGCCGCCGGTGAAAATGAGAAGGCGGCAAGCGCTTTCCGCAACATTTATTTCAACCTTCCCAACAGCTTCGAAGTCGACATCGCAGGAGTGGAATTACGTAAGCTGGGGATCTCCGGCTCTCTAGCCGAGCGCCGTACACGTGCCGATCTGCTGTTCAAAGCCAAGCGCTATAGCGACGCAGCTCATGATTATCACGATCTGGTCGCGGAAGTCGGTCCGGCGGATCGTCCTGAAGTGCAGCTGGCGCTGGCAGAAGCGCTGGAAAAAAACGGCGGCAGCAGTTCCAATGAAGCCCGCCATCTTCTGACCAGCATGGGAACGCAGACCGGCGACAATGAAGCTCAGCGTCTCTACCTGCTGAGTGAGACCGCCCGTTCTAATAGCGATGAAGAGGCCGTGCAGCGCACCCTGGACGAGCTTCGGCAATTTGGTCCATCGAGCCCGTGGCTCGAACAAGCGCTGCTTTCGGCCGGAAACATGTACCTGCTGAAGCGCGACTATGATCGCGCCATTGATTACTACCGTGAGTTGCAGCAGCGCTTCCCGAATGGCACGCACGCCTCCTCCGCGCACTGGAAGGCGGCGTGGCTGACCTTCCGGCAGGGGAAAACCGATGAAGCGCGGCTGGAGTTCGAACAGCAAATAGCGCTCTATCCCGATTCCGGGGAAGTTCCGAACGCCCTTTATTGGCGTGCGCGTATCGCCGAAGAAGAAGGGAACACCGTGATGGCGCGGGCGTTTTATCAGAAACTCGCCGAGCGTTTTCACAACTACTACTATGCGGAGCTAGGCCGCCAGCGCTTGCAAACGTTGCCGAGCGCTGGTGACGCATCGCCCAAGGAGGGACCGGCAAAGGAAGCAGCGCTGAAGGAGGACTTGGCCCATTTCGACCTTCTCGACCGCGTGGCTCCGCTTTCTAACGCCAGAAAAATCGCCGCAAGCGATGCTCCCGACGACAACCTGCGCGTCGCGCGGGCGCGCTTGCTCTCGAACGGAGGGCTAGCCGATGCCGCGGTTCGCGAACTCCAGGCTGCCGCCAGCCAGGAAGATGGAACCTGGGCGCCGCCCGAAATGGCCCGCGTATATCAGGACGGCGGCCGCTACGATCGTGGCATTGAGATCATGAAGCACACGACGCCGAACTATTTCGCCGTCGATATTCCCGACCTGCCCCGCCCCTACTGGGAAGCGCTTTTTCCCAAAGCCTATTGGACCGATCTGCGCAAATATTCAGAGCTCAACGGCCTCGATCCCTATCTCGTTGCATCGCTGATCAGGCAGGAGTCAGAATTCAATGTACTGGCTCTCTCTCGCGCCAACGCCGTAGGCCTGATGCAGCTTCTGCCAAAGACAGGAAAAAGCGTAGCCAAGCAAGTCAAGCTCAAGGGATACAGCGCGCCGCAGCTGTTCACGCCCGCCGTGAACATAGAACTCGGCACGCGCTACTTCAAAGATATGGTGGATAAGTACAATGGACAGTTCGAATACGCCCTGGCCGCCTACAACGCCGGCACCGACCGAGTAGGCGACTGGCTCGGACAGGGCCACTACCGCGATCCGCAGGAGTTCGTCGAGTCCATCCCCTTCACCGAAACCCGCGAATACGTGCAAGCCATCCTGCGCAATGCCAGCGTGTACCGGCAGCTTTACGGGACGCCGTAGCAGGTCACTTCCGCCTAGCGGCTACTCTCCAGCACCATAATCGTGGATGTGCCATGCGCCAGCACACGGCCATCCTGGGCCAGCAGTTGGGCTTGCGAGGACATGATCCGGCGCCCCTGGGAGACGACGCGTCCTTCGACGCGCAAGCGGCCTGCGTCATGCTTGATTGCCCGTGAGAAATTGGCTTTGGTTTCGATGGTGGTATAGCTGGATCCGGGCGGAAGCAGCGAGTGGCAAGCGCACGCAGCTGCGCTGTCGATGAGGGTCAGCGCCCAGCCGCCGTGGACCGTGCCCATGGGATTGAGCAGATGCGGACCAGGCTCGCCCTCGAAGGCGGCAAAGCCATCGCCGATCTCGACCAGCCAAAACGACAGCGTCTTCGCAATCGTCGGTTGCGGCAAGCGTCCATCGATAACGGCCTGCAGCATTTCCTTGCCGCTCATGCCGGCGACTTCCTGGGGATTGGCCACACCGTATTGGCGGTTGGTCATGTAAGCAGCTCCGTATCAAGTTCGCCCAGGGCCGCTGTTCAGACAGCCCTAGGAATTCATCGACCCTCATGCCGACTGCTGGCTGGGCGACTTGGTAAAGACGATCTCAAACACCAGCAGCCCCGCGCCCACGACAATCGCGCTGTCGGCCACATTGAAGGCCGGCCACTGGTGTGGGCCTATATAGAAGAGCAGAAAATCCACCACGTGCCCGCTCACCAGCCGGTCCCAGAGATTGCCGATCGCACCACCAAGAATCAGCGACAGCCCGATTCCGGTGGAGGTCATGGTGTGGCTGTTCTTCCAAAGCAACAGGGACACGACCAGCAGCGCGATCACCGAGAACGCAATCAGCAGCCCGATCTTCCATTCCGAAGGAGAATCCGCAAAAATGCCAAACGCGGCTCCCGGGTTTTCCGCGTGGATGATGCGAAAAAATCCGGGAATGACCGGAATGCTGTCGTGCAAAGAGAGCCTGCGAGCGATTGTCGACTTGGTGACGCGGTCCAGAGCGATGACGGACAACGCGATCAGGAAATGATATTTGCGCATAGCAGTAAAACTGGGCCGGAAACCATGACCGACAAAACTTCCTCTCTATACTTTATCGCGTCTGCGGAAGCTGCGGTCACGCCCCGCCAATTTCTTTAAGAACGGCGCTGCAGCGCTCGCACACCGTGGGAAAGGTCGTGTCTTCGCCGACGTGCGTAGAAAAATTCCAGCAGCGCTCACACTTCAGTCCCGGAGCTTTGCCGACCTCGACCACGACGGGCGAGTCGCCGTTGCCCGATCCCTTTTTGATTTCGACGGCGGACACGATGAAGAGATAGCGCAAATCGTTCTCAAAGCGCTTCAGCACGGAGAACACCGGATCAACCGCAGTCAGCGTAACCTGCGCCTGCAGATTGCCTCCGATCAGTTTCTGATTACGCGCATCTTCCAGGGCCTTCAGCACCGCTTCGCGCACGCCCCGCACTGTCTTCCAGTCTTCAGCCAGCCGCGGATCGGGAGTGATTGCGGCGTCGCCCGTGCCCAGCAGTTCTTCCGACTCCGGGAACGTCGTCAGATGCACGCTCTCCAGCCTCCCCGCGACCGGTGGCAAATACTGCCAGACTTCCTCGCAAGTGAAGCTCATGATCGGAGCCAGCAACCGCACCAGAGCCTCGCCAATCCGCCAGATGGCAGTTTGCGCCGCTCGCCGCGAAACCGACTTGGGCGCCGAAGTGTAAAGCCGATCCTTCAACACGTCGAAGTAGAAAGCGCTCAGTTCCACGCCGCAGAAATTATTGATGCGCTGATAGATCTTATGAAAGGCGAACTCTTCATATGAGCGCTGCACGTCCGCTGACACTTCCACCGCCTGGCGCAGCATGTATTGATCCAGCGGCTGCATCTGGTCGAACCGGACCGCGTCCTTCGCCGGGTCGAAGCCATCGAGATTCCCAAGAATGAAACGAAACGTGTTGCGAATGTCGCGGTAGATTCCCGCAACCCGCTGCATGATCTGCGGAGAGCAAGCAACATCTTCGCGGAAGTCGACCGAGGCCACCCACATGCGCACGATTTCGCCGCCGAGCGTATCCGCGATCTCGACCGGATCGACCGTGTTGCCCAGCGACTTCGACATGGCGCGGCCCTGCTCATCCAGCGTCCATCCGCTGGTCGCGACCATGCGATACGGAGCGCTGCCTTCGTAGCCGATGGCGCAGAGCAGGGAAGAGTGGAACCATCCGCGGTGCTGGTCGCCGCCTTCCAGATAAAGGTCGGCAGGCCAAGGCAGATTCGGTTCGTGGCCAAGCACGGCGGCGTGGCTCGATCCCGACTCGAACCACACGTCGAGAATGTCAGTTTCTTTCTTGAACTTGGTGCCGCCGCAGTGCGCACACTTATGGCCGGAGGAGAGAATCGCGTCCGTCTCCGGCGTATACCACGCATCGGCGCCGCGCTGCGCAACGAACTGCACCACCTTGCGATTGATATGCGGATCATTCACCGGCTTGCCACAGTTGTCGCACAGAAACACCGCAATCGGAACGCCCCACACCCGCTGCCGCGAGATGCACCAGTCCGGACGAGTAGCGATCATGTTCGAGATGCGCTCTTCACCCCACGCCGGGTCCCACTTCACTTTCGCGATTTCAGCCAGCGTGCGGCTGCGCATGGTTTCGCCGTGGTTGTCATCTTTCATCGGCGTCTCCATGCCGATGAACCACTGCTCGGTGGCGCGGAAGATCACCGGGTTATGACATCGCCAGCAATGAGGATACGAATGCTCCATCTTTTCGGAATGCATCAGCGCGCCGCGCGCCTTCAACAATTCGACGATCGGAGCATTAGCATCGAACACGCGCTTGCCCTCATACTCCGGCAGCCCGTTGCGCATGATGCCCGCTTTATCCACGTTGCAGGTGGGATCGATCTTATATTTCTGACCAGTGACGAAGTCCTCAGCGCCGTGCGCGGGAGCCGTATGCACCACGCCGGTGCCCTGGTCCATGGTGACGTAATCCGCCAGCACACCGATGATCTTGCGATCCAGAAACGGATGCCTGAACTCGGCATATTCCAGCTTGCGGCCCGGGAAGCGAGCGATCTCGCGAGCTGATTGCAGCCCGGTCTTCTCTTGCACCACGGTCGCGAGCCGCGCACCAACAATAAAAACGTCGTCGCCGGCCTCGAGCGCTACATATTCTTCGTCAGGATGAAACGCCACCGCCATCGACGCCGGCAGCGTCCACGGAGTCGTGGTCCAGATGATGGTGGAAACTTTCTTGCCCCGCCGTACCGCATCAACCAGGGCCGCATCGATCGACGCCGGGTCGCCCGCGAACGGATACTTCACCCAAACCGTCGGGCTGGTGTGATTTTCGTATTCGACTTCGGCCTCCGCCAATGCGGTCTCGTCGAACACGCACCAGTAGACTGACCGCAGCCCCTTGTAGACGAAGTCGTTTTCCAGAAAGCGATAGAGAATGTCAAGCACCGCCGCTTCGTATTGCGGCGTCATCGTCGAATACGGGTTGTCAAAACGGCCAAATACGCCGATGCGCTTGAATTGGGAGCGTTGCAGATCAAGAAACTTTTCCGCGTACTTGCGGCATGCGCTGCGCACGTCAACCGCCGACATCTGCAGTTTTTTGCCGCCCAACATTTGATCGACTTTGATTTCGATGGGCAGCCCGTGGCAGTCCCATCCCGGAACGTACGGCGAGTCGAAGCCGGCCATGTTCTTCGACTTCACAATGAAGTCCTTCAGGCATTTATTCATCGCCGTGCCCAAATGGATGGGCCCGTTGGCGTACGGAGGCCCATCGTGCAGCACATAGGTAGGCGCGCCCTTGCGCACTTCGCGGATGCGGTCGTAGATGCGTTGCTCCTCCCATCGCGCCAGTATTTTGGGCTCATTCTGGGGCAGACCCGCCTTCATGGGGAAGCCGGTCTTGGGCAAATTGATGGTGGATTTCAGCTCCGTAGGCACTCGCAGGGTTCTCCCAACTGATTGAATCTTTTCATTATATAGGGAGCGCGGAAGGACACGTCTATTTGGAGATGCCGGACTCCGGACGAATTCGAAAAGTACTGTTTCTCATTTCGAAAAAGCGTGTACAATTTTCTGTAGATTGACGCCTGCACGCATCTAAACTGATCGGGGAACGGCGGGCGGAGAGGTTCGTCCGTTTTAGACAAGGCTCGTTAAACAAGGCTCGCCTCTTTTTGAAGCGACCTTTGAGCAGCGCTCGCGCATCTAAAGGAGCGGATTCCGTACCGCGAATTTAGCGTTGGCACTCGAGAAGATATGCCAGAACTTGAAACACCAGAGAATCCGCAAGCGCTAGCTCCTGAGCCTGAGCTGCATCTTCTTCTGCAGAATGAGACTCTCGACGAGCCCATCTGGCGATCCCTGTTCCGCAACGTCGACGACTTCTTCTTCCCCAAGAAACTTCCTCCGCTGGTCCTGACCTCGAAGCCCGTCCCGGTGCGCGACATTTGGGGCTTCTACAACTATAAGAGAGGCGGAGTCGCCGGCTCGACCTTCGTCCACGTGCTGGCCGTTGCGATTATTGTCGCAGTCGCGCTCTGGGGACGGAGGGTCGTCGCTCCCCCGCCGAAGGCGGTCGTGGAATTGATCGCGCCTGATGACCTTCCCGTTCTGCAGCCCTCGAAGACCCAGAGCGGCGGCGGCGGCGGCGGTGGTGATCGCGACAAATTGCAGGCCTCGCAGGGCCGTTTGCCCAAGCAGTCCATGCAACCGCTCGCTCCACCAGCGGCGGTGATACGCAACCCGAATCCCAAACTCGAAGTCGACCCGGCGATTCTGGTTCCCCCGGAGGTTAAGCTGCAGCAGCCCAACCTGCCGGACTTGGGTGACCCCATGTCGCATCTGCCGACCGTGGCTTCGAATGGAACGGGCTCCGGCGGTGGCCTTGGCTCCGGTAATGGCGGTGGTGTGGGTTCGGGATCGGGTGCTGGGTATGGCCCCGGGAGTGGCGGCGGTACCGGCGGCGGACCGTTCCGTGTGGGCGGTGGTGTTTCGGCCCCGAAAGCGATTTATTCGCCGGACCCTGAATATTCGGAAGAAGCCCGCAAAGTTAAACACATGGGCGTGGTCGTGCTGTGGCTGGTGGTCGGCCCCGACGGTAAGCCGCGCGACATCCGAGTAGTCCGAACTTTAGGATTGGGCCTGGACGAAAAGGCGATCGAAGCGGTGAAGAACTGGCGCTTCGAACCCGCCCTGAAAGACGGCAAACCGGTCGCCGTTCAAGTGAACGTCGAAGTCAATTTCCATTTGTACTGACGCCGAGCCAGCGTAGGGACAGCCGCCCTCGGCTGTCCAGCCGTGCGCAACACGGTCGCCGCCTACTCCTTCAAATCCACATGCAACACATCTTCCACTGGAAGCCCCAGAAAGCGCGTCCCCATCCTCCTGAATTTCTCCGCCGAATCCGTGGCAAAAAATTTGAGCTGGGGAACTCCTCGAAGCTCGTTCCCGGCTGGAGACGACGGTGGCGCGATCTGCAGCTGACGCGCCACATCCAGCGCAGTCGATTCGGCCGAGTCCACAATCGTGACGTGCTCCGGCGCCACGCGCCGCAGCAGCGGCTTGATCAGAGGATAGTGCGTGCAGCCCAGCACCAGCACGTCGGCATCGTTCGCATCGTCCGAAAAAGCTTCCGCCAAATAAATCCGCGCCACCTGCTCGGTCACCGGATGTTCCACCCAGCCCTCTTCGACCAGCGGCACAAACAGCGGACAAGCCTTCTCACGCACCGTGACTTCGCGCGCTTCAAGCGCCCGCCGGTAAGCATGGCTGCTGATGGTCGCATCCGTGCCGATGACCACAACCTTCCGCTTCCGGCTGGCCACCGCCGCGGCTTCCGCTCCCGGTTCAACCACGCCGACAACTTCCACGTCCGCCGCCGCTTTGATCTCGTCGAGCGCCAGCGCCGTCGCCGTGTTGCAGGCGATCACCAGCAACTCCGCTCCCTGAGCCTGCAAGTAGCGCACCGCCCCGACCGCGTAATGCGCGACCGTGGACGCCGATTTCGATCCATAAGGGAGGCGCGCCGTGTCACCGAAAT
The DNA here is from genome assembly GCA_963747545.1 of uncultured Acidobacteriaceae bacterium. GTDB lineage: Bacteria > Acidobacteriota > Terriglobia > Terriglobales > Acidobacteriaceae > Acidiflorens. The sequence continues at coordinate 914,796 of CAVVFQ010000008.1, forward strand.
AGAGATAGCTGGCGTTGGGGATGCGGTCGAGCAGCGCGCGCAGTACGGTGAGGCCTCCGACGCCCGAGTCAAAGACGCCGATTCTTGGCTTTTCAGAGGAAGCTCTGGCAGAAGAAGGCCTGGCAGCAGAAGGCTTGCCGGAGGATGACCGATGTGAATTGGGCACAGTCGTCAGCGGTCACCCTTCCGCGGTGGTCGGACTGATGACCGACCGAATCGCGGAAATTCGATTGGCCGGAAAGCCTCCCCGGCGGGCGCGCTCGCGGATCGTCTCTTCGTTCGGCGCGATGTAGACGCAGTAGACCTTGTTGTCGGTGACGAAGCTTTCAAGCCATTGGACCTGTGACCCAAGCTTCCGCAAAACACCGCAGGACGCCTGCGAGATGCCCTGGAGTTCGTGCGGAGTCAACTTGCCGGCGTTGGGAATTTCGCGCTCGATCACATACTTAGGCATGCTACCCTTTTGCGCTCGTGGTTTCTGGCTGCTGCGACTGTGAATCCGGATTCTAGCACCCGACGAAGTCCCCGAGACACCACAATCTTTTCTACCGCGCGGCGCTAACTTTCATGGGCGCGGAGTCAATATCCTCAAACGAGAACGCGATCGCGAGTTGCCTCACCCGACCACCGCCCGTTATCCTTCAGGCCATGCCCAGCACGCTAGTCGAATGCGTCCCCAATTTTTCCGAAGGCCGCGACCCCGCCAAAGTTGATGCCATCATCGAAGCCATGAAGATGCCCGGCGTCTATCTCCTCGATCGCGAGATGGATTCTGACCACAACCGCTGCGTGATCACCCTGGTGGGCGAGCGCGAAGCCATTCAGGAAGCGGCCATTCGCGGCGTAGGCAAAGCCGCCGAGCTGATCGATCTCACGAAACATCAGGGTGCGCACCCGCGCATGGGAGCAGCCGACGTCGTGCCCTTCATCCCGATCGACGGTGTCACCATCGAAGACTGTGTCGCCATGGCGCGCCACGTCGGAGCCCAGATTGCGAAACGCTTTCAGATCCCAGTCTATCTTTATGAAGCCGCCGCCAGCACGCCTGAACGCCAGAACCTGGAGAATATTCGCCGCGGTCAGTTCGAGGGCATCCGCGCCGACATCGCCACCAACCCTGCGCGCAAGCCTGATTTCGGCGAGCCCCGAGTGCATCCCACGGCGGGCGCCACCGTCGTCGGAGCGCGCAAGTTTCTGATTGCCTACAACGTCTTCCTGAATACGCCCGACGTAGACATCGCAAAAAAAATCGCCAAGGCCGTGCGTTTTTCGAGTGGCGGCCTGCGCTTCGTCAAAGGCGCAGGATTCCTGGTCCGCGGCCTGGCCCAGGTTTCAATGAATCTGACCGACTTCGAGCAGACTCCCATCAACCGCGTCTTCGAATACGTGAAACGCGAAGCCGCGCGCTACGGCGTCATCCCGGTTTCGAGCGAGATCGTCGGCCTGATTCCAAAGAAGGCGCTGGAGCAAGCCGCGGAATGGTTCCTGCAAGTGGAACATTTTGATTCCTCGCTCATTCTGGAGAATCGTCTCGCCGCGGTCATGGGCGGCAAGATGGCGGTCGGCGGACTGCGCGCCGGGGTCGAGCCCTTCATCGAGCAACTAGCGGCTCCCACCGCCACTCCCGGAGGAGGCAGCGCCGCCGCCGCCAGCGGAGCCATGGCCGCCGGACTGGCAAGCATGGTTGCGTCCATGTCGCGCGGCAAGAAAGCGTATCTGCAGTATGAAAGCCAGCTGAGCGAAGCCATCGCCCGACTCGGCCAGCTTCGCGAGGAACTGAAGTCCGCAATCGACGCCGATGCCGAGTCTTACAACGTCGTCATGAAGGCCTACAAGGCGGCGAAAGAATCCTCGGGCGGTGACGCCGCGATCAGCGCCGCGCTCAAACAGGCGACGAGTGTTCCGCTAGGCGTCGCCGAAAAAGCGGTCGAGGTGGCCGAGATCGCAACCAGGCTGAAGCCGATCACCAACCCGAACATGAAGTCCGACTTGACGACCGCCGTGGCTCTGGCAAGAGCCGCTCTCGAAGGTGCACTCGCCAATGTGGAGATCAATCTCGATTCGCTGAAGAAAGATTCTCCAAAGGACGAGAGTTTCGTCGCAGACACACGAAAGAGGGCGCTAACCCTGAAGGCGTAACCATGCACAGAAAGTCGATTCTCGTACTGATAGTTGTTGTGGGGCTCGCTGCCGTCTGCGGTTTGTTTATTGACCGGCCGCGGTATTTCCACCAGGACATCAAATCCTGTTTCGACGATGCTGGTGGTCTTCGCGCGGGTGCTGCGGTTCGTATTGCTGGGGTCGATGTGGGTACAGTTCGCAGCGTTCGAGCAAATCCGCAAAACAAAAATTGTCCTGCGGAAGTCGAGATGACGCTGGCTACAACGTACGAAATCAGGATACCGAGAGACTCAATTGCCGAGACCAACACTGCAGGGCTGCTCGGTGGAACCTTTGTGAACATCGACGTCACCCAAGCGTCAGGTGCGCCGACTGAGAACTATGGCTACCTGAAAAGTAAGTCCAGCAGGACCACGCTATCCCTTGAAGACCAACTCAAGGCTGCAGACGTATTGCTCCGGCTAGTTCGGACTCTTAAGGAAGCAGAGAAAGAAGTCCCTAAAGAAACCGGCACTCCCACCCACCCTTGATTCCGACCCTTGATTCGCTGGCGCACAGCAGGGCAAGCGGCGTCGTGCTGCGCCACCATGGCACCAACGTGCATCCTGCCCACCTTTGGTGCCACGCCAATGGCACGTTCTGGCGTTGACCAATGGTTCTACGGTTGGTTACTGTTGGTGACTGTTGAGCCAACGCTTCTCCCCCATGAGTATTGCTGAATGGGTGTCCTCGAGAAGATTCCGACCTTTTTGATCGTAGGCGTGCTGGTCATTATTTTTGTATGCCTGAAGCGCCACGCGCGCAGCGCCCGTCTGACACTCTGGACCGTGGGTTGGACGCTGGTGTTCACGCATTTCCTGGCCCAATTGCTGGAGCCCGATCGCGTCCCCGCCAATTCTTTTCTGCTGGCCCTCGATTCCGGATCGTTGCAGGCCGCAGTGGTCATTTTTCTGGTCTCCGTCTCTTCGGTGGCTGAAGATCGCGCGAAGCGGGCGCTCCTGTTGCTCGTTGTGGGTGTGCCTTCCGTGCTCTACGTGGTCTGCACCTGCTACGACGTGCATGAGCGCTGGCCTTATGTTTTATGCCTGGCAGCCTGCTTCGGTGGGGCGGCGTGCTTCTTCTTCAGGGTGGGCGCGAAGATGTCGTTGTACCTGGAGGCCGCGACCTTCCTGTGCTCGCTTGCCGGAGTGTGGGCGATTCGTGCCGCGCTGCGCGGCTCCTTTGAAGAAGGGACGATCGCTCTCCTGGTCGTTGGATTCGGTCTCGCGGGTGTCTTCATTTGCCGGAACCACTGGCGCCCGTCGCCCGCCATTCTCACCATCGCCGGGGGATTCTTCAGCTGGGGAGCCTCGTTTCCCATCAGAGTGTTGGTCGATCGTCTCACTCCGCACCTGATCATTCCAGCGGAACTGTGGCACACGCCCAAGCTCTTCGTCGCTCTCGGCATGATTCTGGCGGTGGTAGAAGACAAGTCGGAATCGATCGCGCGCATGCAATACAAGGCGGAAGGACTCAATCGTCAACTGGAACGCTTCTCCGCCATCACATCCCGGCTGTTGAGTGGCGCGGAGTTGGACACCATCTGCCCGGAAATCGCTTTGGCGATCACTGACGTCAGCAACTTCAGTGTGGCCGTGGTCCAACTCGAAGATGCCGAGCGCAGGTTACGTGTGGCAGGATCCAGCGGACTGTCGACAGAGTCTTTGCGAAAGCTGCAGGGTCAAACCGATTCTGGAGACTGGACGCTCGATCTTATTAAGAATTTGTGTTCTGCCGCGCAGCCCATGGGGAAGAATTCGTACTTGCTGCCTGGCCACGGAGCAATTCCGTTTGCCCTCAGCGAAAGCCCGGCGGCGCGCCCGAACCGCGAAGAGCCTCGCGAAGAACTCCGCGAAGAGCTATTGATTCCACTGTGCTCCGATGGAGGCGCATGCCTCGGCTGCATCCGCTTGGCTGCGCCACGAGACACGAGTACCGTCCATGCGCTCGAATTGTCCCACATCGAAATGCTCGCAGCCGACCTTGCGCTAGCCGTAGAGTTGCGGGACTTGCACACGCAGCTGGTCTGGTCGGAAAAACTGGCAGCTTTGGGGCAACTGCTGGCGGGAGTCGCGCACGAACTCAACAACCCTCTAACCGCGATCATGGGATACGGCGAATTGATCAGCGATGCGGTCGCGGCACCGCATGCTCGCGATCAACTCGCGAAGCTGGTGAGCGAAGCCCGCCGCATGAAACGGATCATTGACAACCTGCTCCGCTTTTCGCGACAAAGTGAGCGTGACACTCAGGCTACACAGCTTTCTCCGGTCGTGCAGCAGGTGCTGGCGCTTCGCGAATACTATACCCGCACCCGCAATGTCCGGGTCAAACTCGACATCGCACAGGACTTGCCCTTGCTGGCCGTCAACGAGGACGAAATCAAACAGATTCTCCTCAACCTGTTCAACAATTCAAACGACGCCCTGGAAGGAATGGCCGGCAACAAGCAGATCAGCATTCGCGCCTACCAGAGCGGCCCACGGGCGGTGATCGAAGTCGAGGATACCGGCCCCGGCTTTGCCAATCTGAACCGCGCGCTCGACCCGTTCTACACCACCAAGCCCGTGGGCAAGGGAACCGGACTCGGGTTAAGCGTCTGTTATGGCATCGTCAAGAAACGTGGCGGAGATCTGGAAATAGAAAACGTGAAGCCGCACGGCGCACGCGTAACCATCAGATTATTGCTCGCGGACGCGCCTGCGCAACCGCTCCTGGCCGCCATGGCCAGCGCCTAGCTCAGCGCCGCAGGCGGAGTCGAAACTTACTCCTCAGCGATTCGAATCCCTGCAACTCGAGGAAGCGCCAGCCCTCGAACTCGCTAAACCCAGTCTGCGAACTTCGCACATCTGGCGGCACCGGCCCGCTAGGGCCCTTTGTCCTTATGCGGATGACAGCGGGCAAGCAAAAATGAGAAAGAGCTTGACATGTTGTGTAGTGTTATAGTTAACTATAACACTAGATTGACTTGAGGTTGGTCGGTTGTGCCCGAGTACAAGCCCGAGTACAAGAAGGAGAAAACATGAAATCTCATCGTTTTATGCTGTCCGTTGTGCTGATGTCGCTCTGCACCGTGGCTTTCGCGCAGTCTGACGCGCAAAAGTCGTCCGTGGCTCCTGTGCCGTCCGAGGCGCAGAAGTCCTTCACAACCATGAAGAGCCTGGCGGGAGAGTGGGAAGGCCCCGTCAACGTCCTGGAAATGCCGCAGATATCAGGCGGCAAGCTGCTCCACGTCTCGCTGCGTGTAACCTCGCGGGGAAATGCCCTGGTGCACGAGTTGCAGGAGGCAGGAACGCCGTTGGATGCGACCAAGTACGACCATCCGGTGACGATGCTTTACGTCGACGGAGACCAGCTCACGCTGGTTCACTATTGCGACGCGGGAAACCGGCCGCGCATGACCGGCAAGATGTCGCCCGACGGCAAGACGGTGGAGTTCGAGTTGAAGGACATCAGCGGGAGCACGGACTACCACATGCACCATTCGGTGTTTACCTTCATCGACGCCAACCATCACACCGAGGATTGGACGTTCATGATGCAGGACAAGCCGATCCACGCACACTTCGACCTGCACAGGATGAACTGAGGCGTGCGCTATCTCTGGTAAGGTCTGGTAAGAGCTATCTGGAACCCATGATGGATCGTGAGTGGAACGACAGTCAACCGATTTACCGCCAGCTTCGCGACCGGGTGGTCGCGATGATACTCGACGGCGTGCTCAAGGAAGGCGATCCGCTGCCGTCGGTGCGCAACGTCGCGGCTGAATATCGGGTCAATCCGCTCACGGTTCTGAAGGGCTATCAACAACTGGTCGACGAGCAACTGGTCGAGAGCCGGCGAGGGCGCGGCATGTTTATCAATGCGGGCGCGCGCCATCTGCTGCTGCAGGGTGAACGCCAGAAGTTTCTCACGGAAGAATGGCCCAGGGTGCACGCCACCATTCAGCGGCTCGGACTGAAAGCAGAAGAATTGTTGAATGCCGAAGAAAAGGAGCCGAAGTCATGACCGTCCAAGCTCGGACAATCATCGAAGCACGCGGCCTGCGCAAGGCCTTCGGCACAACCGTTGCGCTCGACGGCGTCGATTTGCGTGTCGAAGAGGGACGCATCCTAGGACTGATCGGACCGAACGGCGCAGGCAAGACCACCGCGCTCAACGCCATTCTCGGCCTCACTCCGTATCAGGGAGAACTGCGGGTGCTCGGACGCAACCCCTGGACCGAGCGTGATCTTCTGATGCGCGATGTGTGCTTTATTTCGGATGTTGCGGTGCTGCCGCGGTGGATCAGGGTTTCGCAGGCGCTCGACTACGTCGCCGGCGTGCATCCGCGATTCGATCGCGCGAAGGCGGACGGTTTTCTGGCGAAGACTACCATCCGGCGCACCAGCAAAGTCAGAGAATTGTCGAAGGGCATGGTGGCCCAACTGCACCTCGCTCTGGTCATGGCCATTGACGCGAAACTGCTGGTGCTGGACGAGCCGACGCTAGGCCTGGACATCCTGTATCGCAAGCAGTTCTACGATTCGCTGCTCAACGACTACTACGATCGCAGCCGCACCATCGTGATGACGACGCATCAGGTGGAAGAGATCCAGGACGTGCTTACCGATGTCATGTTCATCGACCGCGGCCGCATTGTGTTCGATTGCAGCATGGAACAACTGGAGTCGCGCTATCTGGAAGTGATGGTGCATCCGGAGCAGATTGCCAGGGCACGGGCGCTGCAGCCGATGTACGAGCGCCAGGCGCTCGGTCGCAGCATCCTTCTGTTCGATTTTATGTGTGATCGTGCCGATCATCAAAAACTCGATCGTCAGCAACTGGCCGCCCTTGGCGACGTGCGCACGCCCAGCATCGCCGATTTGTTCATTGCCCTGTTGAGTGATAATCCGAGAAATACGCCGGGCAATCAGGCCGGTAAGGTACGGGGCAATTATGAAGGAGCAGCTCGATGAATACTCAATCGAACGCGGAGCCACATTCTCCCCTAAACTCGCAGGAGATCGCGCCTGCGGCCATATCCGCGACTCGGCTGCTGTATTGGTCGGTGCGGCGGGAATTGTGGGAGTACCGGTTCATCTACCTGGCGCCGCTAGCTGCCGCCGGGGTGGCGCTGTTTGGCTTCCTGATCAGCATGATCGGTCGGACGCATTGGATGGGTAGTCTGACGACGCTCCATTCTGCGCACCTCGCCTCGCCATACGACGCGACGGCGGGTGTGATGATGGGCACCATGATCCTCGTTGCTGTTTTCTATTGTGCCGACGCGTTGTATGGCGAGCGCCGCGATCGCAGCATCCTTTTCTGGAAGTCGCTGCCGGTTTCCGATCTCACCACGGTGCTTGCGAAGGCGAGTATTCCGTTCCTGGTTCTACCGTTGATCACGTTTGCCATCACCGTTGCCATGCAGCTCATCATGCTGCTGCTGAATAGTGCGGTACTGCAGGCTAGCGGTATGAATGCCGCGACGCTATGGACGCAGTTGTCGGTTATCCGGATGTGGCTGCTGCTGCTCTACCATCTTTTTACTGCCCACACGCTTTGGCCCGCGCCAGTGTACTGCTGGCTGCTGTTGGTTTCGGGATGGGCGCGGCGCGCAACCTTGCTGTGGGCGGTCTTACCCGTAGTCGTGATTGCCGGGTTCGAAAAGCTTGTCTTCCAAACTGCGCATTTCGCTGCTTTGGTGGGGGCTCGATTCATCGGCGCCGCGTCATCGATGGCCGTCGAAACGCCAGGCACCTTCCCCACGAGTCCAATGACACACATCACTCCGGGGATATTCCTGGCCAGCCCGGGTCTGTGGATCGGCCTGGCAATCGCCGCGGCATTCCTCGCCGCAGCGGTCCGGCTGCGCCGCTATCAAGGACCGATCTGAGTCGCATCACCCTCGATTGACAATCGTAAGCCCTTATTCCGTGACATTTTGAACATAGGTCCTTTAAGTAAAAGATTTTGAGTATCGGTGATCCCCGTTAATTCCAGAAAGAAGAGGAAGAGAAAGAGGGAGAGAAGAGGAAGAAAATGACGGCGGGCACAGGGATCTCACGGCGAGTCTTCCGTTTTCCACGCAAGGTTGCGCGCTTCGACCGTTCCTGGACCATACCGAGGGTAAGCACCTTAGTTACGGTTCTGCATTGCGGAATTAGGGACTAGAATAGGACCACAGCAGTTTGAAGTCTGCCAAGAATCTCCAACGCGCGGTTTGCGTTTCGCATCTAAACTTGGCAGACCTACATTTTGATAAACTCGTTTTGACGACTTCGTTTTGAGGAATTCTATGAAAAAGTTTTGCTTTGCGGTTTTGCTTCTCTGCGCAGTGGCGGGCTACGCCATGCCGATCGCATCGTCGGCGCGTTCCATGGTGCCTTCCGAAGTTCAGCAACTGTTCGGCCTCGACTACCGCGCACTCAAGGACTCCCCCACCGCGCAGGCGCTCAAACAACAGGTTATGCCCGAGAATGTAAAGGAAACCGAGGGCGCGCTGAAAGACATCGGCATCGACATCGATAGCGATCTCGACCAGCTCAATGTCGCCTCCTTCCGCACCGAGAATAAGGGCATTCAAACCGTCTTCGTGGCGCAGGGTTCGTTCTCCGCCAAAAAGGTTATCAAGAAATTGAAACTGAAGAAGATCTCCGGCGTGAAGTACGGTACGGCCATCATTTACCCGATGGATAACGGTCTGGTGATGACTTTCACCGACGACAACACGCTGGCCTTCGGCACTCCAGACTCGTTGCACAGCGCGCTCGATACCAGAGACGGCAAGCGCCCTTCGCTCGATTCCAATCCCGTGATGAGCGACCAGATGTCCGCCGTTGACGGTGCGACCGTATGGAGCGTCCTCGACCAGAAGGGAACCCAGGCCATCATGTTCTCGGCGATGGGCGAGGCCGCGAAGATTGCCGACTTCGATACGCTCAAGAAGCGGATTCTGGCTTCCAACTACACCATGAATTTCCAGAGCGGCGTGAATTTCGATCTCAGCGTTCTTACCTCCGACTCGACAACGGCGGCGACCCTGTCTACCCTCGTCAAGGGCGCGATGCTTTACAAGAAGATGAATGCCAGCCCGATCGAAAAGACTGCCATTGACGCAACCACCGTCGATTCCGACAGCTCGAACGTGATGGTGCATTTCAAGAGCGACGACCAGAAGTTCCAGTCGTTGATGCACTCGCCGCTGTTCGCAGCCGTCTCGCACTGATTGTTCAAGACTCCGCCTGTTCAAGACTCTGACTGTTCAAGACTCTGCCTCACCAAAAAGAAAAAGTCCCGGACGCAACTCCGGGACTTTTTTTGTGACGAGCCTTATCGGCGAAGCAATCATCGCCTTCTTGACAACGTTTTATTTGCCCTGTACACGTAACATGGATTCCGGGTTAAAGGATCAGGTTAAGGGATTGCGCGTGCGCATTGCCATGAGTATTCATCGATGACACACAGAAAGAAACCCAAAGAAGCAGCCCGGGGAAAATGAGCGAGCAGGCAATGAGGATTCTAGTCACCGGCGGAGCGGGCTACATCGGCAGCGTGGTTGCCGCGGAACTGTTGCAGGCCAGACACCAGGTTGTCGTCTTCGATAACCTGAGTCGCGGGCATCGCGGGGCAGTTCCGAAAAATGCTGAGCTAGTGGTCGGCGACCTGGCGGATCGCGCCTCGCTTGACCTGCTGTTCCGGTCAGGCGCGATCGATGCCGTCATGCATTTTGCGGCTCTGATTGAAGCGGGCGAGTCGATGAAGGCTCCCGAAAAATTCTTCCGCAACAATACCGCGAACGCGCTGACTCTACTCGAAGCGATGCTCGCCGCCGGGGTAATGCGGTTTGTTTTCTCGTCGACGGCTGCCCTGTTCGGCAATCCTGAGCGCACCCCGATCGAGGAGGACGATCCCCTCCATCCGACCAATGCGTACGGAGAATCGAAACTGCTGGTGGAGCGAATGCTCTCCTGGTTCCATCAGATTTACGGCCTGCGCTATGCCAGCCTGCGCTATTTCAATGCCGCCGGTGCGTCTCGTCCTGACCACGGGGAAGCGCACCAACCGGAGACACACCTGATCCCCAGGGTTCTCGACGTCGCTCTCGGCCGCGCGCCCCATGTGAAAATTTTCGGCACCGACTACCCCACCCCGGACGGCACCTGCGTCCGCGATTACATCCACGTCAGCGATCTGGCGCACGCGCACCTGCTGGCGCTCGAGGCGCTGGAAAATGGGATCGAGAATTCCAATCCACCGAGTCAGCGCCCATTGACCTACAACCTGGGTAACGGGCAAGGCTTCACTGTGCGCCAGGTGGTCGACGTGGCGCGTGCAGTCACCGGGCATCCGATTCCGGTGATCGAATCGCCGCGCCGCGCGGGCGATCCGGCGGTGCTGATCGCCAGCTCAGAGAAAATTCGACGGCAGCTGGGCTGGCAGCCGAGATTCCCGGATTTGAAGACCATCATTGAAAGCGCTTGGCATTGGCATCGCAACCAGCCTGACGGATACCCAAGCTTGGCCGAGGACGGATCCGGGCGTCGATGAAAATGGCAATTATGGCGGCGATGAGCTCCAATCGCGACGAAAAACGTTTATTGGTTGGGTATGAGATGCTGGGCATGCCGCAGCGGGACATCACTCCGGAAGCCTCGGCACAATGGCTGCGCGACCTGCCTTCCCGTCATTATCTGGATCGGGACCTCCAGCCACCGCGGGCAGAATAAATTAGTCCGCGGACCCCCCACTCACCGGTCCCAGGAATGGGCTCACCCGCCAGGTTCGATGGGGTGACCGCGGCAGATCCACATGCGCTGGCGCTTCTGCGGGACGGGGCACGATCGCTTCTCTTTGTGCTTCATACCCGTCTGCCCCGTCTGCGCTCGGGCTCGGGCTAAGCGGAATCTTCTCCGGGTGCCGGGCCGGATCGCCGTCGTAGGAGAATTGCGGCACGATCTGCTGGATTTGGGCCAGGATCGAAGCCCGCTCGCCGAGCGACACGGCGACATAGAGTTCGTCCAGGCGGCGCTTCAACGCCGGCCAGGCGAGCTTCACACTTTCCGTACAGGCGATCTTTGCGCAGGCACTGGGAAAGACCCGTTCGTCGGGGTAGAAGAGTTCCTCGAACAGTTTTTCGCCCGGACGGAGGCCGATAAACTCGAACTCCTGTGCCGCCTTGCCGGAGAGGCGAACCAGAGTTTTCGCCAGATCCGCAACCCGAACCGGCTGCCCCATGTCGAGCACCAGGATGTCGCCTTTACGGCCAATCGCGAAGGCCTGCAATACCAGGCTGACCGCCTCCGAAATGGTCATGAAAAAGCGCGTGATTTCGGGGTGAGTGATGGTGATGGGCAGGTTTTGACGGATCTGTTCCTGGAACAGAGGAATCACGCTGCCACTCGATCCGAGGACGTTGCCGAAGCGCACCGACACCGAGCGCATCCGCTCCCCCGGCCAGGCGGCAAGAATCAATTCTCCCACCCGCTTGGTCGAGCCCATGACATTGGTGGGGTTCACGGCCTTATCCGACGAGATCATCACGAAGGCCGCGCAATTCGAACTCTCGGCCACGTTCAGCAACGTCAGCAGGCCGAAAACGTTGTTGCTGACCGCTTCTTCCACGTTGTCTTCCATTACCGGCACGTGTTTGTACGCGGCGGCATGGAAAATAATCTCGACCCCGTAGGTCAGAAATATTTTGCGCATGCGTTCCGGATGGCAGAAATCGGCGACACAAAACACCTTGCGCTCGCTCCCGCCGCCCTGGGCCAGCTGATGCTGCAAGTGGAAAATCCCGGTTTCGTTCTGGTCGAGGCACACCAGCAGCTTCGGCCCGTAAGTCCTGATTTGCCGGCAGAGTTCGGACCCAATCGATCCCGCGGCACCGGTCACCATGACCACGCGGTCCCGTATATGCTCGCGCACCGATTCCAGATCGAGGTCGACCGGGATGCGTCCCAACAGATCGGTAAGCGAAACTTCCCGAACCTGCTGCAGGGTCACTCGGCCCGTGATCAATTCCGCCATTTGCGGGACGGTCCGAAAGACAGCGCCCGACTCCTTGCAGATTTCGACCAGCCGGCGCATCTCGGTCGGGGTAGCCGATGGAATTGCAATCAAGACCTCGTCGATTCGTTGCTTGCCGACTATTTTCGACAGGGCCGCGACTGGGCCAAGCACGGGCACGCCCAGAACCCGCAGCCCTTTCTTCAGCGGATTGTCATCGAAAAAATGGTGATGATATCGCCGGGCTCAAGCTCCAGATTGTTCGACTCGTCTGCCTCCAACACCAGTTTTCCCAAATCGAAAGGCAGCAGCCGCGTGGTCAGGTCCTGCGGGTTGATGCGCTGAATCACCGCGTAGTCCCAGTTGATGTCCGGAGCGTCGCGTGCAATCTGGTTGCGCAGTTTCTCGGTCGTGGCTGCGGACGCCGCGTTTGCCGAAGCCGGTTGACGCCCGGACCGGCGGTCACCGCGCTCGCTCGCGTTCACCATCGGAAGGGCAGCGGATGCAAATCCCGGCGTGCTCTGGGACGCATCTCGCTCACCGGGGTTGGCGGGCGGGCTGGTCGCCCGCCAGTAGTCTCGATTGGTCTGCTGATCGCTCCTCTCACCGGCGTTGGCCACCCAGTTGGTGGCGCGCCAGTAATCGCGAGTGACCAGAGCCTGCTGGTTGGGGATCACATCCTTCAGGCGCATACCGCGATGCCATTCCACGCGCCCGGGATTGGCGACGTTTCCGCGCAAGGTCACGGCGTTCTCAAAACGCGGGGAAAGCGAGAAGATTCGGACCACGTCCCCATCTCGTAAGGTTCTCTCCAAACCCTGTCCAGCCAGAGGAAATTCTTCCACCCGGCGGGTGGAGTGGTTTTCGATGCGTTCGACCACCGCCTTTTGTCCGTCCGCGGTGGACGCCAGGCCTCCCGCCGTCTGGATGGCCTGCGCGAGCGTCGTTCCCTCCCGCAGTTCGTAGATCGCGGGCACATTCACGCTGCCCGCGATGGCGACGGACGGACCAATGGGCGGAATGTAGATCACATCCCCCGGCGCCAGCCTCGCGTCTTTGGATTTGTCGCCTTGCAAGAGCAGGTCATAGAAGTCGAATTCCGAGACCACGCGGTTGTCCCGTTTCAGCTGGATGTGCCGCATGGAGCCCGCGCCCGAGGGTCCGCCCGAGGCAAACAGCGCGTTGACCAGAGTGCAGAGTGAGCTGACGGTGTAACTTCCGGGACGCCGAGCCTGCCCGACGACAAACACTTGAATGGATCGCAGCTGCCCGAGGCTGACGGTCAAATCGAAATTACGGAATACCCTCCCAATCGCGGTCCGGAAATACTCGGGCAGTTGCTGGTATTTCAATCCGGCCACGGAAAGCGTGCCCACCTTGGGCAGGAAGACTTCGCCTCCCCGGTCGACCAGCAGCCTGCCGTTCAGATCAATCTGTCCCCAGGCGCGGATCAGGATTTCGTCTCCCGGCCCGATCTGGTAATCGTCGGTGACCGGAATCCGGTCAAGGGGCGCGAAGGTGCTGGGGACGTGATCAAACAGGTTGTGTCCATAAATGGGCAACCTGCGCCCAACCGAGCTGGCGACAAATTCCTCAAATTCGCTGGGCGGGGGTTCAGGAATCGCATCCGTTTTCGGAGGGAACTGCCGCGCTGGACGCCCGGTTGATTCCGCGTTCTGGTTTTGCTGCTGGGGGCTGTACCGCCGGGGGTTGTCGGTCCCGGTGTTATCCGGCGGCGTGTCAGTCGGAGGCGGCGCTTGGTTTCCACCTCTTCCGGCACTTGGATTGGAACTGCTGTCGGACCCTCCGGGGGGCGCCGGACAGTTATTTTCCACGCATTGCGGATCGTCCGCCGCGGGCGTTTGCAGAGTGGTTTGAGTCCATCCGAGGCTGCCCAGCGCGAGCAGATGCAAGAGCGCCGTTGCTAGGAGGCAGCGGAGCATCGGTCTGGCCGGCGCAGCGTCAGCTTCGCTTCCCAGCCTGGACGATTCGGCGCGCCTGCAGCTTCCGGAGTCGGAGATTGATTTCCTGGAGACCATTATCTTGGAAACTATTGCGACGATTGGGGGCATATTTTGGAGCGGGCCGCGAAGTCCCGCGGCAGGACTACTCGCCCGGCCTGCTTCGCCGCCGCTTCCAATTCGTCCGCATCGACCTCCACCGCCACGCATTGCATGATCGCGTCCAGCGTCAGCACAACTCGAAAATTGTTTTTCCGGCGGACCACCACTCCTTCCATCCCCGCCATCGGTCCGGCCTTGATGCGGACCCGCTCGCCGATGACCAGGTAGGGATGAGGCTCAATTTTCCGTCGTCCGATACTGGAGCGAAGCGCCTCGATTTCGAAATCCGGCAGTGGCGCCAGGGTGCGTCCAAAACCAACCAGAGACACCACACCCGGCACTTCGAGCACGCTCACCCGCTTCCGGGGATCGACACGCACAAACACATAATTGGGAAACAGTGGCAGATCGAGTTTCATGTCGCAGCCGTTTCTCCAACGGTGGCGGGCTACATAGAGGGGCAAAAACGATTCGATCTGGCGCTCGGCAAATTGCGCCGCCACGCGTTTTTCGTGATGCGAATTGGTGTAGGCCGCAAACCAGTTCGGCACCCATTCCCGAGGCGCCACTCGCGGATACATCTTCTGTTCTGTTGTCGATGGTCTTTTCGCCCAATCCGTTAGCATGACTTGCGCTTCCCTTCGAGTGAAGCTTCGCTATCCCCACTTAGCGAGGTTGGTTTAGAACTTTCACATTTTGCAGTGGCTGCCCGCTTCTTCTATTGCACTTCCCCTGCCACTGCGTTTGAGCTTTCGGATTTGTGCTTGTCTTTCTGCTGGTTAGGGTTACGAGCTTGTTGGAAGGCATTGTTTTCGCGATTCCCATCGTGGGAATCTGAATCGGCTTTTTGTTCTAAATCCACACTCGAAGTCCACCGAACTGGGCGCTGCGGAATTTACGATTCTTGAAATCGAAAATATTGATGCATATCAGTAGCGAAGCTTATTGACCGGAGGACTCGGTCAGCCTTAGGATATAGGTGATGATGAAGCAGAATCTTTCCGCGATGTGTATGTGCGCTTGTTGTTGTTGCGCATTCGTGTGCACTGGCGCGGGAAGGTTGCCGACCTAGAGAATTAGTTCAAATAACGGCACTCATAACCCACCGCCAGGTCAGACTGGCGGTGGGTTTTTTGTTTTCGGGGACAAACAGACGGGGTCAACAGGCGAGGACAAACAGGCGATGACAAACACAGCAACAGAAACCAAGGCGCAGCGTGTCGAGCGCCTTAAGCGCTCCAAGAATCCATGGGAAGGGCTGGAAGAAATTCGCCGCTTCGCGCGCGAGGGATTCTCGTCCATTCCACCGGAATGGCTGGGTACCTATTTTCGCTGGTGGGGTGTCTACACGCAGGGCGACGGGGCCGGCGTCACCGGCGGTCAGGGCGGCGAAGGCCGGGCACTGCAGTGCTTCATGGTGAGAATACGGATCCCCAATGGTCTTCTAAGCTCCGAACAACTGCGCACCATCGCCGATCTCACCGGCCGGTACGCTCACGGAATTGCCGACATTACCGTGCGCCAGAACATTCAGCTGCACTGGGTCACCATCGAGGCGCTTCCCGACTTGCTCGATGCCCTCGCGCGGGTGGGGCTGAACACCGCCAGCGCTTGCGGCGATGTCACGCGAAATGTCACTGGATGCCCCGTCGCCGGTGTGGACGCGGACGAGATTTGCGATGCTTCGCCCTTGGCGCTCGAAGCGTCACGCATGCTGGCGGGAAACGCCGATTTCTACAACCTGCCCCGCAAATTCAAAATCTCGATCACCGGATGCCGCGTGTGGTGCCCGTATCCGGAGATCAACGATGTGGGCTTGACGGCGGTGACTCGCACGCTGCACGGGGCGCCCGAAGTAGGCTTCTCGCTGCGAGTTGCGGGCGGGCTCTCTACCGAACCTTATCTGGGAGCGCGATTGAATGCGTTCGTCCGCTGGCATCAGGTGCTCCCCGCCATTAAGGGGATTGCCGAATTGTTCCGCGACTCGGACGTGCTGCGCGAGCATCGCGAGCGGGCACGGCTGAAGTTTCTATTCCTGCGCCATGGCTGGACGGCGGAAAAGTTTCTGGAAGAACTGCAGCGCCGGGTCGGATTTGACTTCGATCCCGCAGTCGACGAATCACCGCCGGCGGACGTTTATCGCGACCACGTGGGAATTCACCCGCAGAAACAACCGGGCCTCTGCTACGTGGGAGCCGCCGTGCTGCGCGGGCGGATTACCGCCGATCAAATGCGCGCGGCCGCCGATCTCGCCGATCGCTTCGCCGCCGGCGAACTGCGCGCGACCAACATGCAGAACCTGCTCATCGTGAACGTTCCGCAGCTGGTTGCCGAAGACTTGGCCAAAGAGTTGGACGCGATTGGATTGCGGGTGGGCGGCTCGCCCTTCTTTCGCGGGACCGTTGCCTGCAGCGGCACGGAATTCTGCAAGCTGGCGATCACGGAGACGAAGAGCTTCGCGCGCTGGCTGGTGGAAGAACTGGAAGAACGTCTGCCCGGCTTCGATCAGCACTTGAAACTGCACGTCACCGGATGCCCGAACAGTTGCGGACAGCACTGGATTGCCGACATTGGCATCGACGGCAAAAAGATGAAAGTCGATGGACGTCTCGTCGATGCCTATTACTTCTGCCTGGGCGGCGCGCTCGGTCTGCACCAGGCGACTGCTCGGCCCGTGGGATACCGATGCCTGGCGACAGAGGTTCCGGACGCGATCGAACGCTTGCTGCAGCGGTATCTCGCGACGCGCGAGGCAAACGAGAACTTGCGTCAGTTCCTTGCGCGGCACACCGACACGGAGTTGCGCGAGTTTCTTGCGGGCGAGCCGGTGGAAGCAGTTATGCGCGATGCACCGCCCGTGAGTGTTGGACGATTGGCGCAATCCGCGGGAGGAGACGGTGACTAACTTGTTCCCAATGTTCATGAAGCTGGCGGGGAGGCAGTGCCTGATCGTCGGCGCCGGGAAGGTCGGCGAACCGAAGATTGGCGGGCTTATCGAGACGGGCGCGCGCATCCATGTGGTTGCGCTTGAGGCGAGTGGCCAGGTCCTCGAGTGGGCCGACGCGGGGAAGATCGACCTAGAGCTGCGCGCCTTCTCCGAGAATGATCTCGACGACACGTTCCTCGCCGTGGTGGCAACGGCGTCCGAACGCCTGAACGGACTCATTTATCGCGAGGCGCAGCGGCGCGGAGTGCTGTGCAACGTTGTCGATGTTCCCGAGTATTGCGACTTCTTTTACCCCGCGGTCGTGCGTCGCGGCGATTTGCAGATCGCGATTTCAACCGCGGGGCAGAGTCCGTCGCTGGCACAGAAACTTCGGCGGCAACTGGAGCGGCAGTTCGGTCCCGGATACGCGGAGTGGGTTGAACAGCTCGGCGAGACCAGACGTCTGATTCTGGCCAGCGACCTGGATCATGAGACCAAGTGGGAGTTACTCCACTCACTGGCGAGCAGGGAAGCATTCGAAGCGGCGCTGGCCAAGATTCCAGAATTAAGCACGAGAAGTTGACCACGCAAAGCGAGGGAGCATGAAGGGGAAGGTTTATCTGGTGGGCGCAGGACCGGGCGATCCGGAGTTGCTGACGGTGAAGGCGCTTCGCTTGCTGCGAACGGCCGACGCGGTCTTGCACGACGACCTGGTCACGCCCGAGATACTGAAGCTGATCCCGTCAACTGCCCAGGTTCACAACGTGGGCAAGCGCTGCGGAAAAAAGAAAATCCTGCAAGGCGAGATCAATTTTCTGATGGTCGAGTTGGCGGCCTCGGGGCTGCGTGTTGTCCGGCTGAAAGGCGGCGATCCGCTGATTTTCGGACGGGCCGGCGAAGAGATCGAATCGCTGCGGGCAAACGACATTCCGTTCGAGATTGTTCCGGGCGTGACTTCGGCTCTGGGTGCGGCGGCCGCGGCCCAGATTCCGCTGACGCATCGTCGCGCGTCCGACGCGCTGGTGCTCATTACAGCGCATCGCGCTGCCGGGAAAGATGCCACGGATTGGAGCAGGTTTGTCGCCAGTGGAGCGACCTTGGTGATTTATATGCCGGGGCGAAACTACTCTGACATCGCGAAGAGGCTGACATCCGCCGGGTTGCCCGCTGAGACACCTTGCGCCGTGATCTCCCGCGCCTCCACGAAATATCAGCGAACGCATCGCACTACCCTGCTTGATCTGCATCGCGCCCCGCAACTCGCGGCTCCCACGCTGCTGGTCGTCGGTGAGGTTGTGCGTCTTGCCGATCCCGCTGCCGTGGTGGAGGAACTTGTGATTCCGCAGCTTTCGCTGGGCAAGGACGGTTTGCTTCCCGTGTCACTTTTCAAAGAATCGCCCTCGCAGGCGCCGAGCCTCCGAGCGGGTGAGGAGCCCATGGCATGAAACTCAAGATCGAAGAAGCGCAGTTGACGGCGGAAAGTTGGAATCCGCAGCGGGTGCTCTCCTGGGCGTTTGAGACGTTCGGCAACGATGTGGCTATCTCGTCGGCGTTCGGAGCCGAGGGCATGGTGCTTATCGATATGGCCTCGCGGGTGCGCAAGGAGTTTCGCCTTTTCACCATTGACACCGAATTCCTGTTTCCCGAGACCTACAGCCTGATCGATCGAATCGAACAAAAATACGAAATCAAAATTGAGAGAGTATTTTCACTGCTCTCGCCCGAAGAGCAGGAACGGGTGCACGGTGTGGCGCTCTGGGCGCGCGATCCCGACCAATGCTGTAACCTGCGAAAAGTCGAGCCGCTGCGCCGCAAGCTGAGGGAATTGGCGGCCTGGATCACGAGCATTCGCCGCGACCAGACTTCATTTCGGCAGGGCGCCCGCAAAATCGAGTGGGACGCGAAATTCGGCCTGGTGAAGGTGAATCCGATCGCCGACTGGAGTTCGAAACAGGTTTGGCACTATCTGCACGAACACGGCGTCCCGTACAACTCGCTCCATGACCAGAACTATCCGAGCATCGGTTGCACGCATTGCACGCGGGCCATCCGGCCGGGCGAAGATCCTCGGGCGGGACGCTGGCCGGGCACGGCCAAAACCGAGTGCGGATTGCACGTCATGGAAATTCAACCGCTAACGCCATTGCCTGAGGCTGACGCATAAGAGATTTGGCTCCTCCTAAGGGTGCGTTGCGACTTCAATAGGTTCGTCTTGTAGAGGAGAAACCTCGCCAAATCGGCCTACTCGTTCTGCGATCTTGTGCTTCCCGTGATCGTCGTGCACCGCCAATTCTTCTGTTCCCTATGCCGCAGCCGGAGCCGGAGCCGCCGGGTTTGCGCTGAACTGTATGCGATAGAGTTCAGCGTAAACGCCCCCGCGAGCCAGTAACTCGGCATGAGAACCCTCTTCCGCGACGACTCCCCCCTTCAGAACGATGATCTTATCGGCATCGCGAATCGTGCTGAGCCGGTGCGCGATCGTAATGACAGTTCGTCCCTTCATAAGTCGCTCCAGCGCCTCCATCACCAGGCTCTCCGACTCGGTGTCGAGAGCGGCCGTCGGCTCATCCAGGATGAGGATGGGGTTGTCGCGAATGATGGCGCGGGCAATCCCGATACGCTGCCGCTGACCGCCCGATAACGTTTGTCCACGCTCGCCGATCATGGTGTCGTAGCCGTGAGGCATCTTCGCGATGAATTCATCCGCGTTGGCCAATTTTGCGGCTTCCAGGATTTGCGCTTCAGTCACTCCCGTCTTGCCGAAAGCGATATTGTCGCGCACAGATCCCTCGAAGAGCCCGGGATCTTGTAGCACGTAGCCGATCTGGTCCCGCAGCGCGAGATGCTTGTATTCGCGGATATCCGCACCGTCGATTCTGACCGCACCGGCAGTGGGGTCGTAAAACCGTGGAATGAGGCTTACGACAGTGGATTTCCCGCAGCCCGTGGGCCCAACCACTCCCACCATTTGTCCCGCTTTGACTTTGAAACTGACATCGGTCAGAACCGGAGCGTCCGCGTCGTAGGAGAAAGCTACATGATCGAATTCGATCTCGCCCTTCAGAGTTTGTGGCTCGCGCGCGTCAGAACGTTCCGGAATGATGCTGTCAGCATCCAGAATTCCGCGGATGCGCTCAACGCCGACCGCCGCTTGCGCGATGGCATTGGTCATGGTGGCCAGGTCCTGCACGGGCTTGAAGAATTTGTTCAGATAGGAAAGAAAAACAGTCAATGCGCCTGCGGTCATGACCCCGGCAATAATGAGCGCTGAGCCTCGCCACAGCACCACGGCCGTGCACAGTGAAACCGTAATCGCCACAATCGGAGACAGCAGCGCCTTCACCCGCCGGGCTTTCAGCGACGCATCCACGGTCGCCTGGCTCACTTCGGCGAGTTCCTGTTCCGCCAGGTCCTGCCTCCCGAAAGCCTTTACGACCCTCATCGACTGCAGCCCCTGATCCACCACCGCGACCATCTTGCTTTGCTCCTTGCGGACTTCGTGGGTCGCCTTCTTAACCGCTTTCTTGAACCTCGACACCAGGAGAAGCATGAACGGTGTCACGGCCACGGCAATCAGTGTGAAATCCCAATTGAGCCGGAACATAATAAACAGCATGGCAACGATCGTGAATAGATCGACAACGATGCCCAACGTAGACGAAGAGGCGAAACCCTGGATCGTCTGGACGTCGGAAGTGATCGTGCTCAAAAGCGTCCCGGTTTGGTGGCTGTCGTAATAGCTGAGCGACAGTTGCTGAAGGTGGTGGTAAGTTCGTAGGCGCAAATCATTTGCCACCCACTGGCCCACGCTGGTGGTGTAGTAATTCGAGATATAGGATGCGATCGCCCCCAGCACCGCTATCAGCACGGCCGCGATCGCTGCCGCAGCCGCGATCTGCATTTTGCTGCCGCCGCTCAAAATGGGCCGAAGGAAGTCGTCGAGCCACGGAGCGAGCTTGTGAGAACCAACCACGTTGTCGAGGATGATCTTGAGCGGCCAGGGCCCTGCCACGCTCATCGCGGTTTGGACGAGCATGGCCGCCAGGATGATCAAAAGCGTCCCCCGGTAGGGGCGAACGAGGCTGCGGATTAGGCGGAACAATCGGACACCTCGTCGATTAACAACCGGCGCAATGGTTGTTCGTCGACTGGATGCTACTGGCAAGCGTATTTACGGGCACCTGTTACAAGTAACAGGCGCCCAGGCCAAAAAGCCTCACTGCAAACTGACCGCCTACATTCCTCCCGCCACTCCACGATTCACCAACGCCTTGACTTCCACGCGACGGTTATCTGCCCGTCCTTCCGCTGTCTCGTTGGGTGCCTTAGGATCAGCTATGCCCATCGCGCCCGGCGCCACGATGTGTCGCAGAGGAACGCTGCAGTTCTGCAGCAGGTACGCGACCACCGCTTGGGCTCGATCCATGCTCAATTGCTGGTTCATGGCGGCATTGCCCGAGGAATCGGCAAAGCCTTTTACCTGGATAATGTAGCCCGTAGTGCCAATCGCGCTTCCCGCCAACAGTGACAAAGCGGCTTTATCGCTGTCTGAAATGGTGTAGCCTCCCGGGGTAAAGTAGACCGTTGCCTTCCCCAATGTGTCATATTCCGAAAGCTCGTTGAAGCGCTGGGTGGTGGCCTGAATTTCCTGCTGATTGCCCGTGATCTGTTCCTGGTTGGAGGCAATCTGCTCCTGATTAGAGGCGATCTGTACCTTGTTGGCGGCAGTCTCTTGCTGGTTGCCTTGGATACCCTGTTGGTTCGCCGCAATGTTGGACTTGTTAATCGCCTGCTGCTGCTGCGTCGGGTTTAGGCCAGCCTGAATGGTCTCGGCGAGTTGTAAGTCGCCGTTGGAGAACTTGATGCTGCTCGCAACCACCCGGGTTTCGGTGCCGACACCTTCGACTGCAACCTGCAGCCCCGGGATCAAAGCAGTGACTGACTGCTCCGCGTGCCGGAACAAGCCTTTCGGCGTTTGAACCTTGGTTTCATCCGTCAACACCACCACGACATTTGTCGACCCCTTAAGAGTCTTCACCGTCAGGCTGTCTCCGTTTCGTCCGGTAATCAGTCCGTTGATTTTGACTTTGCTGCCGTCCGACTCGCCATATGCGAATCCGGCACAAACAATGCAAAGCAATGCGATGCAGGTTGCGATCCATCTACGATTCTTCTTCATAAGTTGTCCTTTCGGTGGCTGTCCCTCTTGAATTTGGCGCGGGCTGATTTCCGCTTTGTTGATGAGAACGGGAACTGACAAACAAATGTTAAGCAAGTTTCTCGCCCCTACATACTGGTAGAACTGACAGCTCTACCGGGCGTACCGATCCGTTTTGCTGTTCACTGGCTAGAGTCAGGTGTCTTTATCTCTTTCGGTGCCTGCGTACGCGCACGTAGAATGCTCACGGAGCCAAAGAGGGCGAGCGGCGCTCTGGTGCACTCGGAACCTAGGTGCAGGGGCCTTCCCCTTCGGCTGGGCTCAGGGTCACCTATTAAATGCGAAAGGGACTGCGACTGCGATGAGCGACTCCAAGGCCGGCTATAACCGCTTCCTTCTGCTGGTGGCGGGACTGGGCGGATTGCTGTACGGGGTGGATGTCGGCATCATTGCCGGCGCCCTGCCTTATCTGGAGGCGACCTCCGGGTTGAACGCGGGCCAGCTTTCCATCGTCGTTGCTGCCGTGTTGCTGGGCAGCGTGATCTCAACCCTGTTTGCGGGTGCGCTGGCCGACTGGATCGGGCGCAAGCCTTTGATGATGCTCAGCGGATTGCTGTTTGTCTTCAGCATCCCCGTCATTGCGCTCTCGCATGGCTATGAGTCGCTGGTTCTTGGGCGCCTGTTACAAGGCATCAGTGCCGGGCTGATCGGTGTGGTTGTCCCGCTCTACCTGGCGGAGTGCTTGTCGGCAACGAGCCGCGGCAAGGGGACGGGTATCTTCCAATGGCTGCTGACACTCGGCATTGTGACCGCGGCCATCGTCGGCATGTACTTCAGTTTTCGGGTCGAAGAGGTGGCGAAGCTGGGCGATCCGGCGCGACTCTTCGCTTTCAAAGACACGGCTTGGCGCAGCATCTTCTGGGTTTCGCTGCCTCCCGGCATCTTGTTTGTGATCGGCAGTTTCATGGTGTCGGAGTCGCCGCGCTGGCTGTTTCTGCGGGGCAAGCGGGATGCCGCCTACGCCGCGCTTCTCCGCTCGCGCACCGAACCGCAAGCGGCTGTCGAACTCGCGGAAATGGAGCAGGTCGCGGCGGCGGAGAAGGCGAAAACTTCGACCCGAGGCAAGGTCAACGTCAAAGAGTCGCTGTTGCGGCGGAAATACGTGATTCCCTTTGTTTTGGCCTGCGTCATTCTCGCGTGTAACCAGGCGACCGGCGTCAACTCCATCATTGGCTTTAACACCAACATTCTTTTGCAGAGTGGGCTTTCCGATGTCCAGGCTCACTGGGGCTACGTTCTCTTCACGATTGTGAATTTCCTGATGACCATCGGCGGCGTGCTGCTGGTGGATCGCAAGGGGCGCAAGTTCCTGCTCTCGGTAGGCAGCGCGGGCATCATCGTGTCGCTGCTTTGCACCGGAGTGCTCTTTCGCCGGACGGAAAAGCTGCGCGTGGATTCTCGGGATGCAGTGCAGTCAATGGTCGATAGCGACCAGAAAGTTACTTTGCTGTATGACGAGAAGGCTGCGGCTACGCTGCTAGGCGCCAGCGGAGATGCTGGCAAGGCGATCGGCAACCGGCCCACCTCTCTGGTTGTCATCTATTCGTATGGAGATTTCCGCGCTGCCACCAAGGTTGCCCGCTCCGACGACACGGCCGCGAAGCCGATTGAGATCACGCGCGAAAGCTGCGTGCCTGCCAATAAGGTAGTCGCATTTTTTTCCAATCCATTCAGCGATCTTGATGCCGCACGCAAGGCTCCGCTGAGAATTGACAATGCGCTGATTACTCCCGTGCCGACTACTCGAAATGGCTGGCTGGTCGCGATCAGTCTTTTCGTTTTCATGGCGTTTTTCGCGATTGGCCCGGGAGTGTGCGTGTGGCTGGCGCTTTCGGAGTTGATGCCGACGCGAATTCGCTCCAATGGCATGAGTGTCGCCCTGTTAATCAACCAGGCAGTTTCGACGACCATCGCCGCGATGTTCCTGCCCACGGTCGGCAGGCATGGCTACTCGACCATGTTTTTTGGCTTTGCCGGGTGCACGGTAATCTACTTCATCACGGCTGCAGTGTTCCTGCCGGAAACAAAAGGGAAGACCCTGGAAGAGATCGAAGAGCACTTCGAGGGAGCGGGGAAGTCGGATCCCTTACCTGTATAAGATGTTCCGTTATGAACCGATCCATCCGCCGATCAACTCACAAAACTCTACGTTCCCACGCAAGCCTCGGCGGTATGATTCGAGCAAGACGGCTCCGGACGTCTGCGCGATGCTATGAGGAATATCGGCTTTCGCATTCTGGTGCTTAAGGGCAGACTGCGCCCGGAGTTCGTCTTTCCAGTCCTCTTCTTGTTTCAGATTATCGTGATTCACCCGCAGCAGTTGGGAGGGCAGGCGGTTGCGCCCGCGCCTGCACGACGAACTATCCACGGCGTGGTGAAATCCGGGAATATGCCGATTCCCGGTGCTGGAATTTCCGCGACGAGTGCGACCGCCAAGGAACAGGTCAGTACGTCGACAGATGTGGACGGCAGCTACTGGTTGCGGATTCCCGCCGATGGGAACTACACCGTCCGCGTGCAGATGGCGGCATTTGCCGCGGGCGCGCAGGAAGTGGTGGTGGACGCAACCCATCCGGACGTGCAGGCGAATTTCGAACTGGTCCTGCTGTCGCGGGCGCGCGAGGCGCGCAGTGTTAACGCAAACGTAAACGATAACAGTCAGCAGCGGCGGCCGAATGCCGGGAGGCGCGGCTTTCAGAGTCTCTCGGTGTTTCAGAGCGATGCGGGACAGGATGCTGCCGGTGCCTCAGCTGGCGGTTCGATGGGCGACGTGGCTCCCGCCGGCATGCCGGTTCCGGGGATTGCGTCGGGCAGTGCCACGGAATCCGTGGCGGTTTCGGGCAACACTTCCAATTCGTTCAATGCCATGAGCGCTGACCAAATGCAACAGCGCTTCGAAGACGCCCGCCAGCAGGGTGGGGGATTCGGGGGCGGCGGATTTGGTGGTGCGGGTGGTGGTCGCGGCGGCGGGGGAGGATTTGGTGCCGGCGGTTTCGGCCGCCGGGGGTTTGACATCAATCGCCCGCACGGATCGTTATATTACGGCGTCGGCGATTCGGCGCTCAATGCCTCGCCGTTTGCTCTCACCGGCGCGCCAACGGAAAAGCCCTCGTACTTGCAGAATAGTTTCGGTGGCTCCGTGGGCGGACCGCTGAACATTCCCCACATCTACCACGGCGGTACCAAGACTTTTTACTTCATCAACTTCAACGGCAAGCACGGGGACAATCCTTTTGATCAGTTTTCGACGGTGCCGACGCAATTGGAGCGGCAAGGAAACTTTTCTCAGACCACCTACCCTTCGGGAGCGGCGGTCGAGATTTTCAATCCTGCAACCAACGTCCCCTTCCCCTGTAATCCTACCTGCAACACGATTCCGCAAATGAACTCGGCGGCGGCGGGATTGTTGAAGTATATTCCGATGCCGAACTTGCCGGGCAGCTTCCAGAACTTCCACTTCGTGACCTCCGCCACCAGCGACAGCGACGACCTGAACGTGCGCGTGAACCACAGCTTTGGCGCGGCGCCCGCAGGCGGACGGCGCGGCGGAGGTGGAGGCCGCAACGCTCCGCGCAACAGCCTGCAGATCGGTTTCCACTACCACCAGTCGAGCGCCAATCTGACGAATCCGTTCCCGAGTGTGGGCGGCAGCACGACCGTCCGCAGCTTTGACATTCCCGTGTCGTACACGCGCAGCATCGGGAAGCTCACCAACATTGTTCGCGCCGACTTTAACCGCAGCCGCACGCGCACCCAAAATCTGTACGCTTTCAATACCAACATTACCGGCAACGTGGGAATCACCGGAGTTTCACAGAATCCCTTCGACTGGGGACTGCCGACTCTTTCTTTCACCGACTTAGCCAGTCTTCAGGACACGACTCCTTTGCTTGCGCGACCCCAGACCTATACTTTCTCCGACAATGTGATCTGGAATCACGGCAAGAACACCTGGCGATGGGGTGGAGATTTCCGGCGCGTGCAGGTGAATACGGAAACCGACAGCAACCCGCGCGGCTCGTTCGTCTTCACCGGCACCAATACCGCTCAGTTCATTGGCGGAACGCAGGTGCCCGGGACGGGATACGATTTTGCGGACTTTCTGCTCGGCCTGCCGCAGCAAACTTCCGTTCAGTTCGGACAGAGCGAGTACTTCCGCGGCAATTACTGGGATTTGTATGCGCAAGACGAGTGGAAGATGCGCGCGAATCTCACGCTCAATCTAGGAGTGCGCTACGAGTATGTTTCGCCGCTGACGGAAACTAACAATCGCATTGCTAACCTTTTACTTTCTCCCGGGGTGCTGACGCAGACGCCACCATACACCGTGACGCCGGTTCAGCCCGGTTACAACGGCCTGCCCGACAGCCTGGTGCGTCCGGATCGCAAGGGTTTTGCTCCGCGAATCGGCTTTGCGTGGAAGCCGCTTCCGAATACGGTGGTGCGCGGCGGATACGGCATCAATTACAACACCGGCGCCTATCAGAGCATTGCCCAACAATTGGCCGTGCAGCCGCCATTCGCCACCACGGCAACCAACATTCAGAGCGCTGCTGGAGAACTGACCCTGCAAAGCGGATTTCCCGAGCCGCCCGCGGGCAGCATCACCAATAATTACGCGGTGAATCCGAATTACCGTATGGGCTATGTGCAGATTCGCAATCTGGATGTTCAACAGCAGATTCGCCCCACCCTGCTGCTGAATCTCGACTACACGGGGACTAAGGGGACAAATCTCGACATTCTGGAAGCGCCCAACCGAACCCCGACCGGAATTCTGATTCCCACCGTGGACGCTTTCACCTACGAGAACTCGGTGGCGGATCAGGAGGCCAACGCATTATCGGTCCGTGTGCGCAAACGCTTGGCTTCAGGATTCGCAATCGGGGGCACCTACACGTTTTCCAAGTCGCTCGATGATGCGTCTTCGATCGGCGCCGGAGCAACTTCGGCGGCAAGTACTCCGGGACTGGGTGGGGGAGGCACGGGAGCGGCCGGAGGCGGCGGCTCGACGAGCGGAGGCGCGGCCAATGTCGCGCAGAATCCTCTCGATCTGTCCGCGGAACGCGGGCTTTCCAGTTTCAATCAAACTCATAAATTCACCGCTGATTATTTGTGGGAGCTACCCTTTGGCCACGACAAGCGCTGGCTAACGGGAAACACTCCGTGGCGCGCCATTGCTGGCGATTGGCAATGGAGCGGCGACTGGACAATCGCCTCGGGGCTGCCGTTTACCCCGCGACTGCTCGGCGACGTCGACAACGTGAACGGGGGAACAAATGGCACGCTGCGGCCGAACCTGGTTCCGGGGCAATCGGTGAGTCTGGGTAACCCTTCGATTGCGGCGTGGTTCAATACCGCAGCATACGCTGCGCCGCCCACGGGTGCTTATGGCGATGCGCGCCGCAACAGCATCATCGGCCCGGGCAGCAAGGTGTTTGACATGGCATTTACGAAGATCTTTCCTTTGAAGGAAGCGCGCGTGCTGGAGTTCCGGGCGCAGGCTACCAACGTTTTCAATCTGGTGAATTACTCCTCGATTGACACGAACTTCAATTCACCCACTTTTGGCCGGGTGACGGCGGCTGGCGCCATGCGACAGTTCACGATTACGTCGCGCTTTCGGTTCTGAGGAGCACGCTGTGAATGGGGTTCCAATGACTCGCAATCCGAACCGATTCTCCAATCGAGCTGTGGCGGTGCTGTTGACGCTCGTACTCTTGTGCGCAGCCTCGCCCTCGCAGCAGCAATCGGATTACGTGTTCCACGCGGAATCGGATCTCGTCCTGGTGAACGTGACGGTGAAGGACAAAAACGGAAAGTTTGTGCCGGGATTGAAACCGGAAGACTTCACGATTCTCGAGGACAACAAGCCGCAGAAAATCGTTTCCTTCGACGTGGAGAACGTCGATGCCTTGCCCGCACAGGATGTGGCGCAGGCAAAGCCGCTGCCTGAGGCGGCATCCGGGCCGACGAGTCCGGCGTCTTCTGCTACAGATCTGTCAGCCCAATTCAAAGACCGGCGCCTGATTGTCTTGTTCTTTGATCTCTCCGCCATGGAGCCGGATGAAATCGACCACGCCGTCACCTCCGCTGAACACTATGTCGATACGCAAATGTTGCCCGCCGACCTGGTATCGATTGTTTCGTTGGGAAGTTCGTTGCTGGTGAATCAGGACTTCACCACCGATCACGCGCTGCTGAAAAAACAGCTGGACGCGTTCAGCACGGGCAGCGGCCAGGGTTTTGAGGAAGGCACTACCGGAACGACCGAGGGAACGCCCGACACCGGTCAGCCTTTTACCGCCGATGATACCGAATACAACATCTTCAACACCGACCGGCGGCTGGAGGCCTTGCGCTCGGTGGCGGAGAAGCTCTCGCATGTCCAGCAGAAGAAATCGCTGATTTATTTTTCCAGCGGCATGGACCGCACCGGCATCGAGAATCAATCGGAACTGCGCGCGGCGGTGAACGCGGCCGTGCGTTCCAACCTGGCGATTTACACCATGGACATGCGCGGCCTGCAGGCGCTGGTGGCCGGTGGAGAGGCGCAAAACGCCAGCCTGCGCGGCGTTTCGGCATATTCGGGACAGGCGACACTGAATGCGTTGAATTCCAATTTCACCACGCAGGAAACGCTGGTCACGCTCGCGAGCGACACCGGCGGCCGCGCTTTTCTCGACTCCAACGACTTCAGCAAGATTTTCAAGGGAGTGCAGCAGGATACATCAACTTACTACCTGCTCGGCTATCACAGCACAAATCCCGCGCGCGACGGGCGTTATCGGCGCATCGTGGTGAAGAGCAATCTTCCGGGAGTGAAGCTCGACTTCCGCCGTGGTTACTACGCGCCGGCCGATTACAAACATTCCACCGCCGACGACAAAGAGCGACAACTGGAGGAGGAACTTTCATCTGAGCTGCCGGCCACGGATTTCCCGCTGTATCTGGGCGTCGCCTACTTTCGCCTGGAGGGCAACAAGTTTTTCGTTCCCATCTCGTTGGTGGTCCCGGGCTCGCAGATTCCATTCGTCCGCAGCAGCGACCGCGACAAGGCCACGCTGGATGTGATTGGCATGGTGCTCGATAACGAACGCCACCCCTTGAACAGAATTCGCGACACCGTGAAACTCGCGGTCAGCACAGCGGCGGAGGTGCAAAAAAAGAATGTGCAGTATGACACCGGCATGAGCCTGCTGAGCGGCAAGTATCACTTGAAATTTGTGGTGCGCGAGAATCAGACCGGCCGCATGGGGTCGTTCGAAACCGACATCGAGGTGCCGGAGTTGAAGGCACTGCCACTGAAGATGAGTTCAGTGGTGCTAGCCAACCAGATTGAAACAGTAAGGAAGACCGCGAATCTGAATCCGCTGGTGCATGATGGCTCCGAGATTATTCCGAACATTACGCATGTTTTTTCGGCCGCGCAACACCTGTTTCTCTACTATGAGGTGTATGACCCGGCGCGGCCGGTTGCCGCGGAGCCCGCGCGAGGCACGGATTCCGCAAGAGGCCAAGGTCAAGATAGAGATAAAGATAAGGATAAAGACAACAAGCCCGGCATTCGCCTCCTGTCGAACGTCGCCTTCTTCCAGGGCAAAGCCAAAGCTTACGAAAGCTCGTTGGTGGAATTAACGGAACTGAACGCGCGCGACCGCAAGGCCGCCGTCTTCCAGCTGGACGTGCCGCTGACATCGCTCAAGCCTGGTTTTTATACCTGCCAGGTAAATGTGATCGATGACGCCGGCGGACATTTCCTGTTTCCCCGGCTCGCTTTGCTGATTCGGCGGGAAGGTTCGAGCGCGGCGCGTTGAACGCAAATTCCCAACAGCATGGCCTCGAACCGATCAAGGGTTCGATGAGGCCGGCGGCGAGCTCTCGGAGGATTGCGCCGCAGTACCCGCTGAGAACTGCGCCTGCCTCGAAATAATCTGATGTGGAGTGGGGAGCGTGGATGCATCCCAGCCTCCGCCGAGTGCCTCGATCAATTGCACGCTGTCCACAATTTGCGTGATCCGCAGAGTCACGGCTGTCTGTTGATTGCTAAAAAGAGTCGTCTGGGCGGTAATGACGTTGAGGTAGGGATCGATGCCCAGGCGGTAGCGGTCGGTGGCCAGCTTCAGGCTGCGCTGGGCGGACGAAATCGCGACGTCTTGTTCCTGAATTTCCTGGGAAAGAATGCGGAGGCCGGCAAGATTATCCTCGACTTGCTGAAACGCAGTGAGGACTGTGTTGCGATAGTTGGCGACCGTCTCATCATATTGCGCGCGATACTGTTCGACCGTGGCTCGACGCAGACCGCCATCGTAAATCGTCTCAGAAATGGACGGACCGGCGGACCAGAGCCGGCTTGGCCAGGTAAGCCACTTGGAGATCTTCGCGCTTTCAAATCCGGCGGAAGCGCTAAGCGTCAGGGTTGGATAATAAGCGGCTACTGCGACGCCGACTTGCGCATTAGCCTGAGCCATCAGGCGCTCGGATGCCGCGACGTCTGGACGGCGCTCCAGAAGTTGCGACGGTACGCCAAAGGGAATCGCCGGCGGTGGAGTTTTCAAAGGCTCGACCGCGATCGAAAAAGAAGAAGCAGGTTGACCGACCAGGAGCGCAATCGCGTGCTCGTATTGCGCCCGCAGAATGCCAAGATTCGTGTCTAGCGCTCGGGTCGCTTCCAGTTGAGTTTCAGCTTCCGCGACGGATTCGTCGGAGTCGATACCGGTTTCATACAGCGCCTGGGTCAATTTCAGCGACTCGGCATAAGCCACCACGGTGGCATCGAGCAGTTGTTTGAGAGCATCCTGCCCGCGCAGTTGGAAGTAATCGACCGCCAGTTCCGCTTGCGCCGTCAGGCGGGTATTCTCGAGGTCGGCGGCGCTGGCCTGCGCGTTCGCGACACCCGCGCGAACCTGGTTTCGCACTCGGCCAAAAAGGTCGGGCGTCCAGGAAGCGTCGAAGGGTAGAGAGAATTCGTTGAAAGTGGTGCCGGTAGTTTCGCCATTGGCTTGGGCAATGGTCGTGCGCTGGCGAGTGGCGCTGGCGCCGACGGAAAGAGTCGGGAAGTATTGCGCACGAGCCTCGCGCACCAGCGCGCGCGCCGCCATGAAGCTGGCGAAGGCAGAGGCGACGTTCTGATTGGAAATGTTAACTTGCTCTTCAATCTTGTTGAGCTGGGTATCGCCGAAAATCTCCCACCATTTGCCATGAAGAGCGCTGTCCTGTGGTTGCGCTACTTTCCAGCCGTCCATTTTCTTGAGGTCGTCGGGAGAGACCTCTTTGAACGTCCCGGGTGTGTCGACCGGGGGACGATTGTAATGCGGACCGACAACGCAGCCCTGCAGCAGGAGCGCGCAGCAAAGAAGCGCGGTCGCAGCGCGAATTTTGTTGCTTATATTCATCTTCATCGGTGTCTCGGACTCCTTGCCAATTCTACGGCGAGAGTGGCGCGACCGGCGCTTCACCTCTTCTGACCCTGGGTTCGCGTGGCGCATAAGAACTTGTCATCCGAAGGACTCGAGTTGTCTTTGCGCTTCGAGCTTTCCGTGAGCGCGCAGCCATTTGACTCTCATGCGATCGAGTGAGAGATAAACGACCGGCGTGGTGTAAAGCGTGAGTATTTGGCTCAGAATCAGTCCGCCGATAATGGTGATGCCCAGAGGATTGCGAAGTTCCGAGCCCGTTCCTGTTCCAAAAGCCAGCGGGAAAGCGCCAAACATCGCAGCCATGGTAGTCATGAGAATGGGACGGAAGCGCAGGATGCAAGCCTGAAAAATGGCGTCACGAGGGCTCTTGCCGTCGATGCGTTCGGCGGCCAGGGCAAAGTCGATCATTAGAATGGCGTTTTTCTTCACGATGCCAATTAACAGTATGACGCCGATCAAAGCGATGATGCTCAGGTCCTTGTGAAAGATCAACAGGGCAAGCACGGCGCCGACTCCCGCCGAGGGCAGTGTGGAAAGGATCGTGATGGGGTGAAGGTAGCTTTCGTAAAGAATGCCCAGCACGATATAGACAGCCATCAGAGCCGTGATGATAAGAAAAGGTTGCGTCGCCAGCGAAGACTGAAAGGCCTGAAGCGTGCCGGAGAACATACCGGTAATGGTATCGGGCATGCCCATCTTCTGTTGCATGTCGAGGATGGCCCTGGAAGCGTCGCTGAGAGCCACACCCGGGGCCAGGTTGAAGGAAATGGTGACCGAGGGATATTGCCCCTGGTGATTCACCGACAGTGGAGCAGTGCTCGGCTCATAATGCGCGATGGCACTGAGCGGAATCACTTTCCCTTGCGCGGCCCGGATGTAAACGTCGTTCAAGTTCACCGGCGACTGCCAATACTTCGGTTCCACTTCGAGCACCACATGGTATTGGTTGATGGCCGTATACATGGTCGAAACCTGCGCCTGGCCGAAGGCTTCGTAGAGGGAGTTGTCGAGCATCTGCGGAGTAATGCCGAGTCGCGAAGCGGTGTCGCGGTCATAGGTAAGCATGGCCTGAAGACCGCTGTTTTGCTGGTCGGTATTGACGTCGGTGAGCATCCGCAATTTCCGCATCTGCAGCAGAAGGACTGGTCCCCACTGCACCAGATCCTGTAAATTGTCGCTCTGGATGGTGTACTGATATTGCGCGCTGCTTCCCCGTCCGCCGATGCGCAGGTCCTGCGCCGCCTGCACAAAAGTGTTTGCGCCCGGCACCGAAAGCAGTTTAGGACGCAGACGGTCAACGATCTGGCTGGAGGTTATTCCGTGGCGTTGGTCAAACGGCTTCAAACCCACGAAGATGAAGCCGCTATTGGTGGCGCCACCGCCGCCCGTGAACGCCATGGCGTTGGCGATTCCTGGGTCGGTCTTGACCACATCCACGATGCGCTCCGTAGCCTTCTGCATCGCTTGGAAAGAAACGTCCTGCGAGCCCTGGATGCCGCCGAAAATAATGCCGTTGTCCTGCTGCGGAAAGAATCCTTTGGGGACGATCCAAAAAAGATAGACGTTGAGCGCGATGGTGAGGCCGAGAACAGCCAGTGTCAGATGGGAGTGTTCCAGGACCCAGCCCAAGCTCCGCTCGTAGAGGCCCAGGACCCGAGTGAAGGCGCGCTCGCTGGCGCGGAACACTTTGCCGTGCTCGTCATCGCCTTGATGCTTGAGCAGGCGGGAACACATCATCGGCGTCGTGGTTAGCGAAATGCCCAGGGATACCAGAATGGCAACCGAGAGGACCACGGCAAACTCGCGGAAGAGGCGGCCGACGATGCCGCCCATCATCAGAATGGGGATGAACACGGCGACCAGCGAGATACTGATGGACAGAACCGTAAATCCGATTTCGCTGGCGCCCTTGAGCGCCGCTTGCATGGGCTTCATGCCCTGCTCGAGATAGCGCGTGATATTTTCGATGACCACGATGGCGTCGTCCACCACAAAGCCGGTCGAAATGGTGAGCGCCATGAGCGAAAGATTGTCGATGCTGTAGTGACACAGGTACATCACGCCAAATGTGCCGATCAGCGAAACGGGGACCGCAACGGCCGGAATCAAGGTGGCACGGACGCTTCGCAGGAAGAAGAACACCACCAGAATAACCAGGATGATCGAGATGACCAGGCTGCGCTCGACGTCGTGCACGGAAGCGCGAATGGTCTGGGTGCGGTCGATGACGACCTCCGTGTCGATGGCGGACGGGACGGAGGCCTTCAGTGAGGGAATCGCGGCGCGGACGCGATCCACCGTCTCGATGATGTTGGCGCCCGGCTGGCGATAAATAATGATGAGGACGGAAGGTTTGCCGTTGGTGAAACCGGCCGCGCGGATGTTTTCCGTGGAGTCCTGAACGGTCGCGACATCGGACAACTTGACGGCGGCGCCATTGTGGTAACCGACCACCAGCGGCATGTAATTCACCGCCTTCAGAAGCTGGTCGTTGGTCACGATGTCCGCGCTGGTCTCGCTATCAGCGATTTGCCCCTTGGGACTGTTGGCATTCTGCCGGCTCAGCATCGAGGCCACGTCCTGCAGGCCGAGACCATAGCTGTTCAGTTGGGTCGGGTTCACGTCCACGCGCACTCCCGGCAGCGAACTGCCGCCCACACTCACTTGCCCGACGCCCTCAATCTGCGAGAGCCGCTGCTGCATGATGGTGGAGGCCGCGTCGTACAGTACCCCGCGGTCATACACAGATGAGGTAAGAGCCACGACCATGATCGGTGAATCGGCCGGATTGACCTTGCGATAAGTGGGGTTGCCAGGGAGATTAGCGGGCAAGTAACTGCGCGCGGCATTGATCGCTGCCTGTACGTCGCGCGCGGCCCCATTGATGTCGCGGGTCAAATCAAACTGCAGAGTGACGCTGGTGGTGCCGAGATTACTGGACGACGTCATTTCAGTAATCCCGGCAATCCTCCCGAATTGGCGTTCCAGCGGAGTAGCGATGGAGGACGCCATGATCTCCGGACTGGCTCCGGGCAAACTCGCGCCCACGGCAATCGTGGGGAAATCGACTTGCGGCAGCGCCGAGACCGGCAACTCGCGAAAGGCCACGGCTCCTGCCAGCGCAACTGCCGCCGTCAGGAGGGTGGTGGCTACGGGCCGCCGAATAAATGGAGAAGAAAGACTCATCGTGATTTAATCTGCGTAATTAATCCGCCGGGACCGCCTCAGGCCCGGTTTCCGACGCGTGGGAAGAAAAACGTTGCGCGAGCCGGTCAAAGAAAATGTAGATGACCGGAGTCGTATAGAGCGTAAGAATCTGACTCAGTATCAAGCCGCCCACCATGGAGATGCCCAAAGGGCGACGAAGCTCCGAACCAATTCCAGTGCCGAGGGCAAGGGGCAACCCACCCAGCAACGCGGCCATGGTGGTCATCATGATGGGACGGAAACGCAGCAGGCACGCTTCATAAATCGCGTCTTCCGGCTTCTTGCCGTCTTTGCGCTCCGCTTCCAGCGCGAAGTCGATCATCATGATTCCGTTCTTCTTGACGATGCCGATCAACAGAATGATTCCAATGAGGGCGACCACGCTGAGTTCCTGGCCGCAAATCAACAACGCCAGAATTGCGCCCACTCCGGCCGAGGGCAGGGTCGAAAGAATTGTGATGGGGTGAATGTAGCTTTCGTAGAGAACTCCGAGCACGATATAAACCACGATCAGGGCCGCGAGAATCAAGATCGGCTCGTTCGATAAGGAAGCTTGGAACGATGCGGCGGTCCCCTGAAACGCGCTCTGTACGCTCAGCGGCATGCCAATTTCCTGCTGCGCCTTGTCGATGGCTTTGGTGGCTTCGCCCAGCGACGCGTTGGGCGCCAGATTAAAAGAGATAGTGACGACGGGGAATTGTCCCTGATGATTGACGGACAGGGGACTACTCTTCGTTTCGAATCGGGTGAATGCGCTGAGGGGAACCGCGGCGCCATTTACGTTCGTCACGGCGGTGGGGTTTGCTGAACCCGAACTGGTAGCGGTATTCGGGGAAGCGGAAGGGCTCGGCGCCGCCGAAGAAGCGGAATTGCCCGATGCCGTCGTCGCGGTGACTGTCTGTGTGGTAGAGGGGCCGGTCGTGAGTGCCGTTGAAGCCAAGGCAGAACGAACGTAGATGTCCTGCAACTTCGAAGGATTCTTCTGAAATTCGGGCTGCGTCTCAAGAATGATGTGGTATTGGTTTAGCTGCGTGTAGAGCGTCGAGACTTGCCGCTGCCCGAACGCATCGTAAAGCGTCTGATCGATTGCCTGCGGCGTGATGCCCATGCGGGAAGCGGTGACACGGTCGATCACCAGGGAGGCGGCGAGACCGGAAGTTTGCTGGTCGGTGGCCAGGTCGCGGAGTTCCGGAATCGCCTGCAGTTTGGCCATGAGCTTGGCCGTCCAATAATTCAGTTCGCTCTGATTGGGATCTTCCAACGTGTACTGATATTGCGTCCGGCTCACGCGATCTTCGACGGTGAGGTCCTGCACCGGCTGCATGTAGAGCGTAATGCCCTCGATTTTTTCCAGATTGGGCTGGAGTCGCCGGATGACATCGGAGGCGTTGATTTTGCGTTCTTCCAGGGGCTTCAAATTGATTTGGATCCGTCCGCTGTTCAACGTCGTGTTGGTGCCGTCGACGCCGATGAAGGAAGAAAGACTCTCAACCGCGGGATCCTGCAAGATCACATGGGCCAGTTGTTGTTGCTTCTCCGCCATGGCAGGGAAGGAGATGGACTGCGCCGCCTCCGAAATGCCCTGAATAATGCCCGTATCCTGCACTGGAAAGAAACCCTTCGGGATGATGATGTAGAGAACGATGGTGAGCACCAGCGTGCCCGCGGCCACCAGCAGAGTCGCAGTCTGGCGCTTCAACACCCACTGCAAGGTTTTCCCGTAAAAGGCAATGATGCTTTCGAAGGCGCGCTCTGAAGCGACGTAGAAACGTGTCTGCTTTTGCCCGTGCGTACTTTTCAACAGGCGCGAACACATCATCGGCGTGAGGGTGAGCGAAACCACCGCCGAGACGAGAATGGTCACACTCAAGGTGATGGCAAACTCGCGGAAAAGCCTGCCCACGATGTCACCCATGAAGAGCAGCGGAATCAATACAGCAATCAGGGAGATGGTCAGCGATACGATGGTGAAACCGATCTGCTCCGAGCCCTTGAGCGCTGCTTCGAGCGGCGGATCTCCCTCTTCGATGAAGCGGATGATGTTCTCGATCATGACGATGGCGTCATCGACCACGAAGCCGGTGGAAATGGTGAGCGCCATCAGCGTGAGGTTGTTCAAGCTGAAGCCCGCGAGATACATCACGCCGAATGTGCCCACGATGGAGAGAGGAACGGCAACGCTCGGAATGATGGTCGCGGAAACATTACGCAAGAACAGAAAAATCACCATGACCACCAGGGCCACGGTGAGCATGAGTTCAAACTCGACGTCTTTGACCGAAGCCCGAATCGTAGTGGTGCGGTCGGTCAGTACATCCACTTGAACGGCGGCGGGTAGATTGCTCTTGAGCAACGGAAGCAGCTTCTTAACGCGATCAACCACCTGGATGATATTCGCGCCGGGCTGGCGTTGAATGTTGACGATGACCGCGGGAGTCTCGTTCATCCATGCAGCCTGACGAACGTTTTCCACGTCGTTGCTGATGGTAGCCACGTCCGAGAGCTTTACCGGCGACCCGTTGTGATAAGCAATGATGACTTGCGCGAATTCGGGGGCGGTGAGGAGCTGGTCGTTCGATTGAATCTGGTAGTCCTGTTGCGGGCCGTCGAAGTTGCCCAGCGCCTGGTCGAGGCTGGTTTGCTGCAAGGCGGTGCGCACATCTTCGAGATTGATGCCGTAGGAGGAAAGCGCCGTGGGATTTACCCGCACACGGACGGCCGGCTTTTGGCCGCCGCTGATGCTGACCAGTCCCACTCCTGGGAGCTGAGAAATTTTTTGCGCGAAGCGAGTGTCGGCTAGATCTTCGACCTGCGGCAGGGGAATTGATTTG
The DNA here is from genome assembly GCA_963747545.1 of uncultured Acidobacteriaceae bacterium. Taxonomy (GTDB): domain Bacteria; phylum Acidobacteriota; class Terriglobia; order Terriglobales; family Acidobacteriaceae; genus Acidiflorens. Next base: position 952,610 of record CAVVFQ010000008.1, read on the forward strand.
GAAGAGAGCGCCAGGGTGACAATCGGCGTGTCCGCCGGATTCGATTTGCTATAGATCGGCGGGACCGGCAGATCGGAAGGCAGATAGGTCTGGGCTGCGTTGATGGCGGCTTGCACTTCCTGTTCGGCGACATCGATGTTCAGTTCGAGCGAAAACTGCAAAACAATAATGGAGCTTCCGTCGGAACTCGTGGAAGTCATCTGACTGAGGCCAGGGACTTGACCGAACTGCCGCTCCAGTGGCGCGGTTACCGCCGAGGCCATGACGTCGGGACTGGCGCCGGGATAAAACGTAATCACCTGAATGGTGGGGTAATCGACCTCAGGCAGAGCAGAAACGGGCAGTTGGAGATAGGCGACGAAGCCAGCGAGCAAGATGGCCGCCATCAAGAGCGACGTCGCCACCGGTCGCAAAATAAATGGTCGAGAGGGACTCACTGATGCGAGGCTCCGTTTTGCCCGCCGCCGGTGCCTCCCTTAGAGGCTCCCGACGGAGCGGATTGGCTCCCGTTATTCTGACCAGTTTGAGGTTGCTGGCCCGAGGCTCCGCCGTTCGCTTTCGCAGGCGTGCGGACGGTAACTTTCGCCCCATCCAGCAGCTTGTCGAAGCCATTCACCGCAACCACTTCCTGAGGTTCAAGACCCTGGACGGCGGTCAGCGATCCATCCGTAGTGCCGGGGGTAATCGTTCGGATGGAGGCCGTCTGGCCGTCTTTGATCACGTAGGAAAAAGCGCCTTGGGCGTTGCGCTGAATCGCGGGAGTAGGAATCAAAGTGACGTTGTGTTGCGTGTCGACGAGAAGTTTCACATTGACGAACTGGCTGGGGAATAGAGCGTTGTCCTTGTTGTCAAAGATGGCTTTGAGCTTCAAGGTTCCGGTGGTTGGGTCGATGACATTGTCGAGCGTCAACAGCGTGCCCGACGCCAGTTTCGTGTTTCCCTCACGGTCGAAAGCGTCCACCGTCAGTTTCTTCCCCTTGCGCAATTGCTGTTGAATCTGGGAGAGGGAATCCTCGGCGATGCTGAAGATCACTGTAATCGGCTCAAGCTGAGTGATCACCACCAGGACAGTGGTGCTGTTGGCCTGCACGATATTTCCGGGATCGACCAGCCGCAGTCCCACGCGCCCCGATATGGGTGCGGTGATATGCGTGTACACCAGATTGACCTTGGCATTCGCGAGCTGGCCCTCGTCGTTTTTCACCGTGCCTTCGTCCTGCAGCACGACTTGCTCCTGATCGTCATATTGCTGCTTGGCGATGGCATTGCGATCGAGGGCTTGTTTGTAGCGTTCCAGATCGATCTTCGCTTCGGTCAAAACCGCCTGATCGTGCGCCAGTTGTCCCTCGGCCTGCGTCAATGCCGCCTGATAAGGGCGCGGATCGATTTCGATGAGCGGGTCGCCCTTCTGAACCATTTGCCCTTCGCGATAGTAGACCTGGGTAATCTCGCCTTGTACCCGGCTGGTCACCATGTCCGTATAAACCGGCGTCACTGCGCCCAATGCGCTCAAGTAAATTCCGATGTCGCCTTGATGCGCTGTCGCTGTCGTCACCAGAACCGGCCGGGATGCCGCGTCACCCCCGGCTTTCGCGGCAGAGTCGGACCCGCTGCGCCACCACCACGCGCCGGCCACAATAGCGGCGGCCACGATCACCCAGATCCACCAGCGGCTCTTCGGAACGGAATTCTCGGTTATCTGCTTTTCGGATTCCCTGGCAACAGGTGCGTCAGGTCGTTGTTCCGTCACTTGCACTCCTCAGATTGATCAGGGAAAATAGCTCTCACGATTACGGCTTTCTGCTGAATCTTATCATCTACCCTGTACCCATTCGACGTGTGAGAGGGGCAAATGAGGCGGGTTTTTTTGTGAAGAATTGTCAACGCTCCGATCTATAGGCCAGTTAGCGGGCGGGTATAATTCAGCGGGTGAACGCGGTCGAAGGTAACAAGTCCGATAAAGAAAGCGGCCCATGGCTCCAGCGAGTCGCCCGGAGATCGTTGGTGGCTGGATTGTGTCTGCTCGGGATCTTGTATGGTGCGGACTATTGCGTGTTTCGATACCGTCTGGCCACAAATCACCAGCCCTTTGGCAGCGTGAGCGTCGAGCACTATTACGAGGTAGCACACAAAGACGGGAAGGCCGAGATCATTTTCGATCCGCCAGTGCAGCAGACCTGCGTGCACAGTCTTTTCCCACATTACGGGGATCGTCCCTGCTGGTTTCTCATCCGGCACGCTGAGCAGAAGACCGATATATAGCCGCGATATATAAACCATGCCCCGCTATAGCCGGGAGCTTCGGGTTCGGTTAGTTGCCTCCGCCAAACCGTAGGATCACGCCCGCGGCGATACGAAGATTATTCTGATGATCGTTCACGCCGTTATCGAAGCGCGTCAAATAATAGTCTGCCTCGAACGCTCGCAAGACGATGCGCCGGGTGAGCCTGACATCGAATCCGCCGCCCGCTGTCAGGGCAAAAGCATTGGCTGATCCCGCAAGTCCAGGACTACCCGGAGCTAGACTTCCGCTGGCGTGGGCTCCACCGAGCAGTGCCTGAGCGAAGGGCGCGAAGTGGTGGGCGCTCCCCCAGGTGTAGCGCGGACCCGCCAGATACGACGTAAGAGTCAGGTCCGCGCCGGTGCTGGATATGTTCGACGCATGCTGACCAGCAATTTCACCGACGATGCCGAGGGAGTGGCTGATGTTGATGCCCACCCAGCCGCTTCCGCCATTCATCGCGAAGCATCCGCAGTCTCCGGCCGGCGCATTCGTCCGGACGTAGTTATAGTCGACACCCACATCCACCAAGTCGCCCCTCTGTGCCGCCGCCGGGAGGGGAGCCATCGCTGCGAATCCGAGAACCAGCAGCAGAAAAGCGGCCGTCTTCATTATTATTATTGTTATTGGTGCTAATTTCTTCATCGAATTTATCCTCGTCCTTATCTTGTTCGCTGCTGGTTTGCTGACTCTCGTTTGCTGACTCTGGCTTGCTGACTTTGGTGCGTCCGGTTCGCGGACTGAAAATCATGCTCACTCCACCACCAGCGTCACCGTCGTCGAGGCCTGGAACGATCCGCTGGTTCCCGTGACTGTAACCGTGTAGTTTCCGGCGGGCGTCGAGGGAGTATTTGCGAAACCGCCCCCGCACCCGGTGAGCAGCAACGTCGCGACTCCCAGACTCGCCAGCGCCAGAACCAGCGCCAGTCCTTTTGGAATGCGCTTGCGTCCCAGCACCGCGCCAAACAGGACAACACCCAGGCTGAACGGCGCCAGCGGAAGTCGGTTGTGGTTGGCAGGAATGCCAGCTGCCAGAGTCGCGAGTTGGATGGTCATGACGGTTGGAGCGCCCGCGCTCCCCGGCGTAACCGTCGGCGGATTGAAGGTGGCGGTTGCACCCGGCGGAAGTCCGGAAGCCGAGAGCGTGACTATGCTGTCAAATGCGCCTCCGAGTGGGGGAATGGTAAGGTCGATGATTGCGGTCCCTCCCGGTGCGACCGGGACCGGCGTGGTCGGAGCGGTCACGGTAAAGGCTGTCAGTACCGATTCGGTGAGGCCTGCGCTGGTCAGGGCCGAGAAGTTAGTGTCTCCGCCGTACACTGCCGTAATCGAAAGCGCGCCGACGGGGAGATTGGTGGTCGTGTAGGTCGCCACGCCCATAGCCAGCGTACCCGTGCCCAACAATGTCGTGCCGTCATAGAAGCTGACTGAACCGCTGGCCGCGCCGGCCGAGGAGGTAAGCGTCGCCGTGAAGGTAACGGCGCTTCCCACTCCCACCGAAGCCGCAGAGGAGGTCAGCGCCAATGCCGGCGTCGCCTTGGCCACGGTTAGAGCGATAGTCGCGCTGGTCGAGGCATAGGTGGTTGTGTCGGTGGGCGTGAAGGTGGCGGTGATCGTATAGCTGCCCGCGCCCAGCACGGTGGCAGCCGTGACTGCGACTGCGCTGCCGCCCTCGAGCGTAGCCGTGTAAGTGAAAGTGCCCGCCACCGAGGTCGAGCCGCTGACCGCGGACGCATTCAGAATGCCGCTTAGCGTTGCGCCGTAGGTAATCCCGCCGACAGGCGCTGTCCAGACAATCGTCGGCGCGGCCGGGCCAACGGCCACCGCGACGGTGACCGCGGTGGTGATCGCGGCATAGTTGCTGTCGCCGCCATAAGTCAGGCTTACCGTGTAGTTTCCGCTTGCGAGTGAATTAGCGATGGGGATGGTTGTGGCCGAGTCCGTCTCCCCTGCGGTCAGCGTCGCCGTTCCCGAGGCCACGCTGGTGTTCGATGAATTCAGAACGCTATAGGTCAGCGATCCGGTCGGCACCGCGACCACGCTGTAGGGTCCAGTAACGCTGACCGGCACCGAACCTGCCGTGCCGCTCGCCACCTGCACCGGCTGCGTAACCGGTCCCACGACTGTCGCCGCGTCCTTGCTGATGGTCAGCGTGCTGACACTGCTGCTCTCCGCAAACGATCCGGTCACGCCCACATAGTTGGCGGTGATGGTGTGCACGCCCGCGCCGCTCAGCGTGACTCCGGCGAGAATCGCCGTGCCTGCGCCGTTGAGCGTGACGGCACTGCCGCCATTCAGCGAGATGGAGGTGGACCCGACGGTATCCATAAACGTCACGCCGCCGGTGGGGACGGTTGCCGTATGTCCCGTCGTTGTGTCGGTCACCGTGGCCTTGACGCTTAGCGATTGCCCAATGTTTGCAGCGGTCGGGTTGGTGGAGACCGCCACCGCCGTGGTGTCGGCCACGACGACGCCGGTACCGCTTGCTGCGACGTTTTGCGTGGTCGAGGTGACGTTCAGACTGTTGTTGGTGACTACGATGCCGGTGCTGAGGCTTCCCGCCGATTGCGGCGTGAACTCAACCGACACGTCGCAGAGCGTCCCGGCGAGGAGCGATGTGCTGAGCGCGCACAGGTTCTCGTCCCCGTCGTTTTCGGAGAAGTTCGCCGTATAGCTTGGAACCGTGGCAAAAACTAAGGGCAGGTCGCCGAGGTTCGCCACGGTCGCGGTCTTCGGGCTGCTGGCCGCGCCCACGTCGGTGTTCGGAAACGCCAGAACTGCGCCGCTGACGTTCGCGAGCACGATGCGGTTGTTGGTCCAGTCGGGAATATAAAGGCTTCCCCAGGGATCCAGCGTTACTCCAAAGAGCAAGGCGCCCAGGGTCGAGGGAGCCGGCAGTCCGCTGATGCTCAGGGCAGAGGCCACGCCCGCCGTCGTCAGTCTCACAATTCGATTGTTCGCGGTGTCCACAACGTAGATGTTTCCCATCGCGTCCACGGCCACCCCTTGCGGATTGCTGATCGCCGGCGTGATGCCGGGAAAACTCAGCTCCGAGGCAACGCCCGCCGTCGTGACCTTGATGATGCTGCTGCTGTTCTCGGTGCGGGCGGCGGCGTAAACATTTCCCTGGGCATCCACCGTCATGCCGGTAAGCGTGCTGCCGGTGAAAGTAAAGGCGCCCGTCCCTACGACCGCCCCAAGGCCGCTCGAAGTCGATCCCGCTACCACGAGGGTGGAGACGCGAACAATCCGGCCATTGGTGAAGTCGGCAATATACAGATTTCCGGCGGCATCAAGGGCTAATGCTGTAGGAAAGCCCAGCGTCGGGCTAAGACCGGTGATGCTCAGTACGGAAACCACGCCACCCGGCGTGACCACCAGGATGCGGCTGTTTTGATGATCTCCAATGAAAAGATTGCCCGCCCCATCAACGGCTACTCCGGTAATGTTCTGCACGGCGCTGCCGCCCGGGGTTCCGAGAGCTACCAGGGTGGCGTTGCCGCCGCCAGCCGGAATCCTGGTCACGTTCTTGCCGGTGTAGTCGCCGACATACATATTCCCCGCACTGTCGAGCGCCACTTGATACGGATTGGAAAGGATCAGGCTGCCGGTGCTGATCACGCTTCCGGTATTCGGAGACAAAGCCGCCACCGGAGCATCTCCCCAGCCGTACAAAGGGACGGTGAGGATCGGGTTCATGTCCGTGTCATAGAGCACCACCGCGCCATTGCGCAGGCCCGGAGCCGTGGGCAGGAACGTCACTTCCACCGAGCAACTGGAGCTCGCGCCCGTCGAAGCGTTGCAGGTTGTATCCGTGCCCGAGGTAAAGTCCAGGCTCTGTTGGCCGGCGGTCAATACTGCGACAGCCCCCAGACCGCCCGAGAAGTCGTGGTGAAAGGCAGCGTCAGGGTTACGGCAGTCGAGCTGCCCAGTTGGACGTGGCCAAAGCCCACGGCCGTTTTGTTCAGCGAATAACTTGGGTCGCTGACGACCAGATCCGCGTCGGCGGAAGGGTCGACCACCAGCCCCTGGCTGTCACCGGTATCGGCGATGTAGACCGTGCCGAACACGTCCAGCGCGACGCCCAACGGTCCACTCAGCGTGACCGAGCCGGTATACAGCACGTCTCCATTTGAGCTGGTGTCGATCTCGGCGATGCGGTCGTGGCCGGTATCGGCGATGAATACGTTGCCCATGCGATCGACAGCGACCGCGGTTGGGCTGCTCAGGACCACGCCGCCCAGAATCGGGGCAACCACCCCGGTGGTCGACCCCGCCGCCACGGTGACGATGCGGTTATTGATGGAGTCGGCGATGTAGAGGTTGCCAGTCACGCCCACCGCCAGACCTATCGGAGTGTTGAGCGTCGAGGAGCCGGAAGAGACTGCAATCGAAAGGGCCGCGGCCGAGCCGCCGGCGGTGACTTCGACGATGCGGTTACTCGTGGTGTCGGCGATAAACAGATCACCGGATTGGTCCAGAGCCACGCCTTTCGGCGAACCGAGCGTCAGGCCGCCGGTGCTGATCACCGAACCCACTCCCGCCGCCGTGATCTCAACCACTCGGCCGTTTCCCGTATCCGCAACGTAGAGGTTGCCCGAGCCGTCGATGGCGATTCCGTTTGGACTGCTCAGTGCGTACCCAGGCCGGTGATGGTGACCACTGACGCCACGCCCTGCGCATTCACCTCCACGATCCGGCTGTTGCCCGTATCCACCACGTAGACATCCCCCGCCGCATCCACGACGATGCCCGAGGGCGAGGTCAAGGTGATGCTGCCTCCCGTATTGAGCGTCTGCACCAGCCCCTGGAAGGTCAGGCTGAAACTCGCCCAGGACGACCCGCATCCGAGCAGCACCAGCAGCGCCGGCCCCCCATATCGCATTCTTCGCTTCCCCGATGTACGCGGCCGCCTGCCCTGCAGCGAGCTCATTCCCGCTAGAGTTACCACTAGAATTAGAAAAAGAGAAACAGCGGAGACGATGCTATTCGCGCCCAGCCGGGCCGAGATCCACTGAGAGAAGACAAAGACGCTCGCGACGACAAGCAGACTGACAATAGCGGCCGTTGCTTTGGGCATACTTACTTTCGGCATGGTTGCTTCGACCTCGAATCCAATCGGAAGATTTTTTGCTGGCTGAGAGCGTTCTTAGGAACGCCGCTCATTCGGGAGGGAATGAAGCATCTGGATTTCCAGACGTCGCGGATGTTTTGAAATTTGGCGCGGTGGCGGTTTACCAAGGGTCGTATCTATTCCGGTGACTAAAGACAACTCCGCCGCTGCACCTGAAAACGCGCGGCCAGCGCGGGTTTGCCGACACTTGACGGGCAGCCGTCGCACCCAGCCCGCAGTCCGGCAACGCCCAAAGTAGAAAACGTTCGGGCGGAGATAATCGCCGCCGAGCAGCGGCCGCGAGCGCGAGTTGCACAACCATCCGAAAAACGAAAAGAGTCCGCGACGCCAAGGCCCGATCTGGAACTTCATTTCCTTAAAGGACTCAGAGCGCTCTACCGAGCAGACCCGGCTGACCTCCCTGATACCCAGAAAAGAGCGGCGTATAATGACGCCACCGAAGCTATGAAGACGCCTTACGGCCTCGAAATCATTGAGAATTGCCTGGCCTGTCCGCTCCATCACGACCGCCTCTTTTGCAACTTGTCCCCACCAGCGCTCGCAGGACTCGACGCAATATCGTCCGCTGCGATTTATCCGAAGGGTGCGATTCTCTTTGTCGAAGGCCAGGAGCCCCGTGGCGTTTTTGTGATTTGTAATGGCCGGGTGAAGTTGTCCGCCAGTTCCGCCAGCGGCAAGTCATTAATCCTGCGCATAGCGGATCCCGGTGAAGTGATTGGTCTGCCCGGTACAATTTCGGGAAAGCCCTATGAGGCCACAGCCGAAGCGCAGGAGCCTATCCAGGCGAACTTCATTCCGCGGAAACCTTTCCTCGAGTTTCTCCGGGCGCACGGTGAAGTCGCGCTTAAAGTTGCGGAGACTTTGACCGACATCTACTACGCAACTTATCGCGAGGTCCGCTGCCTCGGGCTCTCGGGATCAGTGGAAGAAAAGCTGGCTCGTTTCTTACTCGATTTTGCCGCCGGGCATGCTTCGGGCAACGGCGAGACCCGAGCTGTACTGACCCTTACGCACGAAGAGATTGCGGAGACGATTGGCTCCTCCCGCGAGACCGTGACTCGATTGTTCGCCGATTTTAAGCGTAAAGGACTCGTCGAAGTTCGCGGCGCCACCCTGGTTATCGCCGATAAGAGTGGTCTCTTGCAATTACTTGCGGCCTAGCCTTCTTCCTTAGTCTGAACCGGCCTTCCTGTTTTGAGACGCGCGTGATTCAGCACACATCATCGTGTGATCCGCATCACAGAACTGCTCAAGCCTTTCAGCAGATACTCGGCCTGTGAACGCTACTCTTTCGAAACAACAGATGGCGAGTGAATTTGTTCCGTTATGCAACTCGCCCGAGTGATTTCTTGAATGTGAGCAGTATTGAACAGCGGCGTCATCGGGAATCGCTATAGGGTTTTGTGCATCGACAGGTACCCGTTCCAAAAACAGGAGGAAGCCATGGCACGCACTATGCAGGCCGCAGTGGTCGAGCGATTCGGGCAACCCCTGGCGCTTCAGGAGTGGGAGATCGCCACGCCTGGGCCAGGTCAAATTCTGGTGAAGACAGAGGCCTGCGGCGTATGCCACACCGATCTGCATGCGGCGCATGGCGACTGGCCGGTGAAGCCCACACTCCCGTTTATTCCCGGCCATGAGGCCATCGGTCTGGTCTCGGCGGTTGGATCGAGCGTGACAATAGTGAAGGAAGGCGACCGCGTGGGCGTACCGTGGCTCTATTCGGCCTGTGGTCACTGCGAGTACTGCTTGACGGCTTGGGAGACGGTGTGCCCCCAGGCACAGTTCGGCGGCTACACCGTTAACGGTGGTTTTGCCGAGTACATCCTCGCCGACCCGGATTACGTTGCCCACGTGCCTGCCAGTCTTGCAGCTGTGGAGGCCGCTCCGTTGATCTGCGCTGGAATCACCACCTACAAGGGGATTAAGCAGACTGAAGCCCGGCCCGGAGAATGGATCGCTATCTCTGGCGCAGGTGGGCTCGGTCACCTGGCCATCCAATATGCGAAGGCCATGGGACTACTCGTCTGCGCCATCGACATCGACGATGGCAAGCTGGCCCATGCCACGCGCCTCGGCGCCGATTTCGTGATCAATGCCAGGACTGGAGACCCGGCAGCCGCAGTAAAGAAGGCGACCGGCGGTGGAGCTCATGGTGTCCTGATTACCGCGCCTTCGCTCACCGCGTTCAAGCAAGGCGTTGGCATGACCCGAAAGCGTGGCACTTGCGTCCTGGTTGGACTGCCCCCAGGAGAATTTCCAGTCCCGCTCTTCGATGTGGTGGCGAACTGCATCACCGTCCGCGGTTCGTTCGTCGGCACGCGCCAGGATATGGCCGAAGCGCTCGCCTTCGCTGTGGGAGGCAAGGTGAAGGCCGATATCGAACTGCAGCCCCTGTCTTCGATTAACCAGGTCTTCGACCGGCTCGAGCACGGCGATGTGCCGTCACGCGTGGTCCTTGACTTCGCGCCGGCTAAGACGAAGAACCAGCCGTCGGGAGTAGACGAGCATTTCGCAACCACGGGCGCAGGTTCGGCGAGAGATCTGTGACTCACCTGCCTGAGCCGCAACATTCGACTTGTCATAGTGCATGACAAACAGAGGGTGTCGAGGAAAGTGTGTTGATGCCAACGGGGTCTAAAGCATTTCTTAATCTCGCGTTCTCTTTGGTTCTTGTTTTCGTAGGCGCGCTGGCTTCAGGTCAAACTGCCACGCCTACGCCCGCTAAGAGCGCTCAATCCGCCAGCGCTCCCGCAGCCGGCGCGCCTTCACCCGATGTTT